>NZ_CM129815.1:0-4800000 GCF_007293365.2 Pseudomonas sp. ef1
CCCTTCACTGAACAGGCCGACAGACTCGGCCTGCAGATGAAAACGCAGCAACCATTGATTGTCGAAACAGCGCAGGAAGTAGCAGCTCTCGATCATCTTCGCCGACAGATTGACCAGCGCCATGGTGTGGAACTGACTTTGCCGTGAAACGTCCGGCCGCGCCGAGGACACGTCGAGTACCGCCAGCAATTCTCCGTGCGGATCGAACACCGGGCTCGCCGAGCAGGTCAGCCCGGTGTGGCGGCCGCGAAAGTGTTCGTCCTGGTGAATGGTCAGCGCCTGACGCTCGACCAGGCAGGTACCGATGCCGTTGGTGCCTTCGCAGGCTTCGCTCCAGTCAGCACCTAGCCAGAGCCCGGCACGTTCGAAAATCTTCCGTTCGGCCGGCGCGGTGACGCAATTGAGGATCACACCGCGCGCGTCAGTCAGCAGCACCGCATGGCCGGCCCCGGAGAGCTGCTGATGCAGGCTGCTCATCTCGGTGCCGGCGATTTGCAGCACTTGCTGCAGACGTTCGCGACTTTCCAGCACTCGGCCATGCTCGAGCACGGTCGGCGCCATGGTCACGGAAGGATCGAGGTGATAATCCTCAAGGCAGCGCAGCCACGAACGGGCGATCGATGGATCGGCGCCGGGGCCGTGCAGGTGCGGTTTGCCCTGGGTGACGGTGAGAACCTGGCGGGCATGGCGACTCAAATGGTTGTCGTGCATTTCTTATTGTTCTCCCCGAGAGGTCGACGCAATCCTGTGTAGGAGCTGCCGCAGGCTCGGGCCGCGATCGGACGATCTTTTGATCTTGATCTTGAAAAACAAAAGCAAAAGATCGCAGCCTTCGGCAGCTCCTACCGGATTGCTGTTGGCTGAGGATCCCTCAGCCACCAACGCATTGCAATGCTGGCAAGACCGCCCGGTCACGGGCTGTGTCGCAAGCGGTACAAATTGTCACGCGCGCTGTACCGAAACCGTCACAGCGGCTCTCCATTCGTCCGAGACAAACCGGCCAAGCCCTTGATTTGCCTGACCTGCACGGCAGTGGCCCGAGCCTTGCTCTACGCTTAAAGCAAGCGCACTTGCGCGTTTCTCTAATAAGTACAAAGCCAAGGAGAACATCATCATGCGTTACGCCCATCCCGGTACCGACGGCGCCAAAGTCTCGTTCAAGAGCAAGTACGGTAACTACATCGGCGGCGAATTCGTCGCGCCGGTCAAAGGTCAGTACTTCACCAATACCTCGCCAGTCAATGGCCAGCCAATCGCCGAATTCCCCCGCTCCACCGCCGAAGACATCGACAAGGCGCTGGACGCTGCCCACGCCGCCGCCGATGCGTGGGGCGCCACTTCCGTGCAGGCACGCTCGCTGATCCTGCTGAAAATCGCCGACCGCATCGAAGAGAATCTCGAACTGCTGGCGATCACCGAAACCTGGGACAACGGTAAAGCCATCCGCGAAACCCTCAACGCCGACATCCCCCTGGCCGCTGACCATTTCCGTTATTTCGCCGGTTGCCTGCGCGCCCAGGAAGGCAGCGCTGCGGAAATCGACGGCAACACCGTGGCCTACCACATCCATGAACCGCTGGGCGTGGTCGGCCAGATCATCCCGTGGAACTTCCCGCTGCTGATGGCCGCGTGGAAACTTGCGCCAGCGCTGGCCGCCGGTAACTGCGTGGTGCTCAAACCTGCCGAGCAAACCCCGCTGGGCATCTGCGTGCTGATGGAACTGATCGGCGACCTGCTGCCGCCGGGCGTGCTCAACGTCGTGCAAGGCTTCGGTAAAGAGGCCGGCGAAGCCTTGGCGACCAGCAAGCGCATCGCCAAAATTGCTTTCACCGGCTCGACCCCGGTCGGCTCGCACATCATGAAATGCGCGGCGGAAAACATCATTCCGTCGACCGTGGAACTGGGCGGCAAGTCGCCGAACATCTTCTTCGAAGACATCATGCAGGCCGAGCCGAGCTTCATCGAAAAAGCCGCTGAAGGCCTGGTGCTGGCGTTCTTCAACCAGGGCGAAGTGTGCACCTGCCCTTCCCGCGCGTTGGTGCAGGAATCGATCTATGACGAATTCATGCAGGCCGTGATGAAGAAAGTCAGCCAGATCAAACGTGGCGACCCGCTGGACACCGACACCATGGTCGGCGCCCAGGCATCGGAGCAGCAATTCGACAAGATCCTCTCGTACCTGGAAATCGCCAAGAGCGAAGGCGCGGAACTGCTGACCGGCGGCAAGGTGGAAAAACTCGAGGGCAGCCTGGCCACTGGTTATTACATCCAGCCGACCCTGCTCAAGGGCACCAACAAGATGCGCGTATTCCAGGAAGAAATCTTCGGCCCGGTGGTGAGCATCACCACCTTCAAGGACGAAGCCGAAGCCCTGGCGATTGCCAACGACACCGAGTTCGGCCTCGGCGCCGGCCTGTGGACCCGCGACATCAACCGCGCCTACCGGATGGGCCGGGCGATCAAAGCCGGTCGCGTATGGACCAACTGCTACCACCTGTACCCGGCGCATGCCGCGTTCGGCGGTTACAAGAAGTCCGGCGTCGGGCGTGAAACTCACAAAATGATGCTCGACCATTATCAGCAGACCAAGAACCTGCTGGTGAGCTACGACATCAATCCGTTGGGATTCTTCTGATCCTGCGATGCTGATCGTTCCCACGCTCTGCGTGGGAATGCAGCCCGGGACGCTCCGCGTTCCTTCAAAGCCGAACGCGGAGCGTCCGTTGATACATTCCTATGCTGCGCGTGGGAACGATCAGGTTCCTGGCTGTAGCCGGGCCAATAAAACAATAAAAATGGTGAACCCTATGCCAAGCGAATCCCCGGCCGGCGCTCCGGCGACCGGCTCCTCCGTCGACTTCGAAAAAGTCGGCACCGATTATTTCCAACAACGCGAACTGAAAAAAGGCGCCGCCGGCTGGGTCCTGCTGGTGGGCCTCGGCGTCGCTTATGTGATTTCCGGCGACTACGCCGGCTGGAACTTCGGCCTCGCCCAGGGTGGCTGGGGCGGGATGTTTCTGGCCACGCTGCTGATGGCGACCATGTACCTGTGCATGTGTTTTTCCCTGGCCGAATTGTCGTCGATGATTCCCACCGCTGGCGGCGGCTACGGTTTCGCCCGCAGTGCGTTCGGGCCGTGGGGCGGGTTTCTCACCGGCACCGCGATCCTCATCGAGTACGCCATCGCCCCCGCTGCCATCGCGGTGTTCATCGGCGCCTACTGCGAGTCGCTGTTCGGTATTGGCGGCTGGATGATCTATCTGGCGTTCTACATCATCTTCATCGCCATCCATATTTTCGGGGTCGGCGAAGCGCTCAAGCTGATGTTCATCATTACCGCGGTCGCCGCACTGGCGCTGGGGGTGTTTCTGGTGGCGATGGTGCCGCACTTCGACGTTGCCAACCTGCTCGACATCCCGGTGACCACTGCGGTCGGTGCCAGCCCGTTTCTGCCGTTCGGCTATGTCGGCGTCTGGGCGGCGATTCCCTATGCGATCTGGTTTTTCCTCGCCGTCGAAGGCGTGCCGCTGGCCGCAGAAGAAACCAAAAACCCCAAGCGCGATCTGCCGCGTGGCCTGATCGGGGCAATGCTGGTGCTGCTGATGTTTGCCCTGCTGATTCTGATCGTCGGTCCCGGCGGCGCTGGTGCGAATTCGCTGCTGACCTCCGGTAATCCACTGGTCGAAGCACTGAGCAAGGCCTACGGTGGCTCGACCTGGATGGGCAGCTTCGTCAACCTTGTCGGTCTGGCTGGGCTGATTGCCAGTTTCTTCTCGATCATCTACGCCTACTCGCGCCAGATCTTCGCGCTGTCGCGGGCCGGTTACCTGCCGCGCAAACTGTCGCAGACCAACAAGAGCAAGGCACCGGTGCTGGCTCTGGTAATTCCCGGCATCATCGGTTTCGGTCTGTCGCTGACCGGCCAGGGCGATTTGCTGATTCTGGTCGCGGTGTTCGGCGCGACCATTTCCTATGTGCTGATGATGGCCGCGCACATCACCCTGCGTATCCGGCGCCCCAAAATGGACCGGCCGTATCGCACGCCGGGCGGCATTTTCACCTCGGGTGTGGCGCTGGTGCTGGCCTGCATCGCCGTGGTGGCGGGTTTCCTCGTCGATCCACGGGTGGTGATCGGCGCGGCGATCATCTATGGAGTGTTAATTGCTTACTTTGCTTTCTACAGTCGGCATCACTTGGTAGCAGGCACGCCGGAAGAAGAATTCGCGGCGATTCAAAAAGCTGAACAAGCCTTGCACTGATTGTCGAAAACCACGGCGCAGACGCACTCTGCGCCGTCACGGAGAACGCTGAATGGCCAGTTTTGCTCACACGGTCGGCGCGCAGACTTACCGCTTCGACAGCCTCAAAGACGTCATGGCCAAGGCCAGCCCCGCCCGCTCGGGGGATTTTCTCGCCGAGATCGCCGCGCTCAACGACGGCGAACGGGTGGCCGCGCAAATGGCCCTGGCGGACATCCCGCTCACGCACTTCCTGCAGGAAGCGCTGATCCCCTACGAAGCCGACGAAGTCACCCGGCTGATCATCGACACCCACGACAAACAAGCCTTCGCCGTGGTCAGTCACCTGACCGTTGGCGGCTTTCGCGACTGGCTACTGAGTGACGCGGCGGACGAAACCAGCCTGCGCGCCCTCGCCCCCGGCCTGACCCCGGAAATGGTCGCCGCCGTGTCGAAGATCATGCGTGTACAGGATCTGGTGCTGGTCGCGCAGAAAATCCGCGTGGTCACCCAATTTCGCGGCACCCTCGGTTTGCGCGGGCGCCTGTCGACCCGCCTGCAACCCAACCACCCGACCGACGAGCCGTCCGGCATTGCCGCGAGCATTCTCGACGGCCTGCTCTACGGCAACGGCGATGCGATGATCGGCGTCAACCCGGCCACTGACAGCATCGCTTCGATCTGCGCGATGCTGGAAATGCTCGACGCAATCATCCAGCGCTACGACATCCCGACCCAGGCCTGCGTGCTGACCCACGTCACCACCTCGATCGAGGCGATCAACCGTGGCGTGCCGCTGGATCTGGTGTTCCAGTCGATTGCCGGCACTGAGGCGGCCAACGCCAGTTTCGGCATCAACCTCAACGTGTTGCAGGAAGGCTACGACGCCGGGCTCAGTCTCAAGCGCGGCACACTCGGGCAGAACCTGATGTATTTCGAAACCGGTCAAGGCAGCGCGCTGTCGGCCAACGCCCACCACGGCATAGATCAACAGACTTGCGAGACAAGGGCCTACGCCGTGGCGCGACATTTCAAGCCGTTCCTGGTGAACACCGTCGTAGGATTTATCGGCCCGGAATACCTCTACAACGGCAAGCAGATCATCCGCGCCGGCCTTGAAGATCACTTCTGCGGCAAGCTGCTCGGCGTTCCGATGGGCTGCGACATCTGCTACACCAACCACGCCGAAGCCGACCAGGACGACATGGATACCCTGCTGACGTTGCTCGGCGTCGCCGGGATCAACTTCATCATGGGCATCCCCGGCTCCGACGACATCATGCTCAATTACCAGACCACTTCGTTTCACGACGCTTTGTACGCCCGCCAGACCCTGGGCCTGAAACCGGCGCCGGAGTTCGAGCAGTGGCTGGCCAACATGGGCATCTTCACCCAGGCGGACGGCAAGGTTCGCTTCGGCAACAACCTGCCGCCGGCCTTCCGCCAGGCCTTGGCGCATTTGGGATGAGTCTTATGGAAAAACCACCGGTCGATCCGCAAAACCCCTGGCTGGAACTGCGCCGTCTGACCCCGGCGCGGATTGCCCTGGGCCGCACCGGCACCAGTCTGCCGACGCGGGCGCAGCTGGATTTTCAGTTTGCCCACGCCCAAGCCCGTGATGCCGTGCATCTGGCCTTCGATCACAGCGAAATCAGCGCACAACTGAGCGAGCGCGGGCGGGAAACCCTGGCGCTGCAAAGCGCCGCGCCGGACCGACACACCTATCTGCAACGCCCGGATCTGGGGCGCAAGCTCAGCGATGCATCGGCGCAGGTCTTACGCGATTACGCCAGCGAACACCCGGGCGGCGTCGATCTGGTGATGGTCGTCGCTGATGGCCTGTCGGCGCTAGCGGTGCATCGGCACACGCTGCCGTTCCTGACGCGCCTGGAAGAGCAGATGAGCGGCGACGGCTGGTCCGTGGCACCGGTGGTGCTGGTGGAACAGGGCCGCGTCGCCATCGGTGACGAGATCGGCCAACTGCTCGGGGCGAAAATGGTTGTGATGCTGATCGGCGAGCGTCCGGGCCTGAGTTCGCCGGACAGCCTCGGGCTGTATTTCACCTACGCGCCGAAGGTCGGCCTCACCGACGCGTATCGCAACTGCATTTCCAATGTTCGGCTTGAAGGTTTGAGCTACGGCATGGCGGCGCATCGCTTGCTGTATCTGATGCGCGAGGCCTGTCGGCGCCAGCTGTCGGGGGTCAACCTGAAGGATGAAGCTCAGCTGCACACATTGGAGGCGGACGACGCTGTCGACATGAAAGGCAACTTCCTGCTCGATCCACCGCCAGCCTGAACCGTTTCCGCATTGCCTTTCTGCGCTGCTTTCAGGCAGGATCGACGCACGGCCGCCCGGGTTTCCCATCGCCGTCAGAGCAGTTGAAGACAGCCACTTGAAGACGAGACCTATCATGCGGATTATTCAAGCGACCCTCGAACATCTGGATTTGCTGACTCCTTTGTTCGTCAAATATCGCGAGTTCTACGGCTCCCTGCCTTACCCGGATTCCTCTCGCGCGTTTCTCGAAAAACGCCTGCGCCGCAAAGAGTCGGTGATCTATCTGGCCCTGGCCGACGATGACGACAAGAAACTCATGGGCTTCTGCCAGCTCTATCCGAGCTTTTCGTCGCTGTCGCTCAAACGCGTGTGGATTCTCAACGATATCTACGTTGCCGAAGATGCTCGCCGGCAACTGGTCGCCGACAACCTGATCCGTACCGCGAAGAAAATGGCCAAGGAAACCCAGGCCGTGCGCATGCGCGTATCGACCAGCGCAAACAACGAAGTGGCGCAGAAAACCTACGAATCGATCGGCTTCAAGGAAGACACCGAGTTCAAGAACTACGTACTGCCGATCAGCGACGAGCTCTGAACCCAAAAGATCGCAGCCTTCGGCAGCTCCTACAGCGGAACGCGTTCCAATTGCAGGAGCTGCCGAAGGCTGCGATCTTTTGAGGGCTGACAATTGTTCACACCACGACACTCCCCGCTACAAAACCGGCGCGCTTTTCAGCAGTCAGACCGTATAATCCCGATCTTTCCGGCTTGTAAGAAAAACTACACCCCGCTGTAGGCTTACACGAAGTCATCCGCACAGGCCTGCCGAGTCGGGCCGTCATACAGGTGCCCCCATGGATTTCAACCCGCTCGACCTTATCCTGCATCTCGATGTGTATCTCGATTTGCTGGTGAACAACTATGGGCCATGGATCTACGCCATCCTGTTTCTGGTGATCTTCTGTGAAACCGGCCTGGTGGTGATGCCGTTCCTGCCGGGCGACTCGCTGCTGTTCATCGCTGGCGCAGTGGCGGCCGGCGGCGGCATGGATCCGGTGCTGCTCGGTGGCCTGCTGATGCTGGCGGCGATCATGGGCGACAGTACCAACTACGTGATCGGACGTACGGCCGGGGAGAAGCTGTTCAGCAACCCGAACTCGAAAATCTTCCGTCGCGACTACCTGCAAAAAACCCACGACTTCTACGACAAGCACGGCGGCAAGACCGTGACCATGGCGCGTTTCCTGCCGATCATCCGCACCTTCGCGCCGTTCGTCGCGGGCGTGGCGCGGATGCCGTACCCGCGTTTCTTCGGCTTCAGCGTGCTCGGCACCATCCTCTGGGTCGGCGGTCTGGTCACTCTGGGTTACTTCTTCGGCAACGTGCCGTTCATCAAGAAAAACCTCTCGCTGCTGGTGGTGGCAATCATCCTGCTGTCGCTGGTGCCGATGATCATCGGCGTGGTGCGCAGCCGGTTCGGCGGCACCAAAGTGCAATCGCACTGATCCGATGTGGTCACTGAGCGCCTGGCGACGCCGGCGCCTCCTGGCCAGGCACCCGATTGCCGACGACCTGTGGCAACGGGTGCGCCATCAACTCTCCTTCCTCGACGGCATCAGCGCTGCTGAAGACCAGTGGTTGCGCGAAGCCTGCGTGCTGTTTCTCGACGACAAACACCTGACCGCCCTGCCCGGTGTCGAACTGCATCAGGAGCAACGCCTGCTGCTCGCCGCGCAAGCACAGTTGCCGCTGATGCATCTCGGTGATCTGAACTGGTACCAGGGTTTCCACGAGATCGTGCTGTACCCGGACGACTTCCTCAGCCCGCAACGCCATCGCGATGCCAGCGGCGTCGAGCATGAGTGGGACGGCGAACACAGCGGTGAAGCCTGGCAGCAGGGGCCGGTGATTCTCGCCTGGCCCGGCGTACAGGCCAGCGGTGGCTGGGAAGGCTACAACCTGGTGATCCACGAACTGGCGCACAAGCTCGATATGCTCAACGGCGACGCCAACGGCCTGCCGCCACTGCACACCGACATGCGCGTCAGCGACTGGGCCAAAGTGATGCAGGCCGCTTACGACGACCTCAACCGCCAACTCGACCACGATCCAGACGCCGAAACCGCCATCGATCCCTACGCCGCCGAGAACCCGGCGGAGTTCTTCGCCGTCACCAGCGAATACTTCTTCAGCGCCCCGGATCTGCTGCACGAGGCTTATCCACAGGTCTACTTGCAACTGCAGCTTTTCTACCGGCAGGATCCGTTGGGCAGACTGCGGCAACTTCAGGCCACAGACCCGGTCTATCAGGCGCACGACTGAGCTCTGCACGACTTCTGGTACGTGGCGTCGGCGTAGGAATGTGCCTATAATCGCCGCCACTTTTTGGTCAATCCGGCCAAGTGTTTTTGGTCAACTACGGGGGCAACGCCCAATGAGCTACAGCAAGATTCCGGCTGGCAAAGACCTGCCGAACGACATCTACGTCGCGATCGAGATCCCGGCCAACCACGCGCCGATCAAATACGAAATCGACAAAGACAGCGATTGCCTGTTCGTTGACCGTTTCATGGCCACCCCAATGTTCTACCCGGCCAACTACGGTTACATCCCGAACACCCTGGCTGACGACGGTGATCCCCTCGACGTGCTGGTCGTGACCCCTTACCCGGTTGCTCCAGGCTCGGTGATCCGCGCGCGTCCAGTCGGCATCCTGAACATGACCGACGACGGCGGCGGCGATGCCAAAGTCATCGCCGTGCCACATGACAAGCTGTCGCAGCTGTACGTCGACGTGAAGGAATACACCGACCTGCCACCCCTGCTGATCCAGCAGATCGAGCACTTCTTCGCGAACTACAAGGATCTCGAGAAGGGCAAGTGGGTCAAGATCGAAGGCTGGGCCGGCGCAGACGCCGCCCGCGAAGCGATCACCAAGTCGGTTGCCGCCTACAAGGGCTAAGCAATTACGCTTTGCGTGACGCTTGAAAAAAACCCCGGATTTCCGGGGTTTTTTGTGTCTGCACGCCTCAGCTAAACAAAGCGTTTAAATTCCTACATGCAGTTTTAATCTGTTTAATTTCCCACAAGTACGTCTTACATCCCGTCGCAAAATACAGGCTTTTTTTGAACGCCCGGTTTATTCAAACCGCTCTAGTCCGGCCGTAGACTCCGTGTTTATGAGAAAGAACACTAGCGGTCCACGATTCAAGGCACTCCTGGAAGCAGCGAACATCAGCACCACGGATTTCGCAAGGTTCTGGGGCACGGAAGCCCAAAACGTTCATAACTGGTACACCCGGGGCGTCCCGGCGTATCGCATGGAAGAAGTCTCACGCCTGTTGTCGGTCAATAGTGAATGGCTGAAAACCGGGGAAGGCGTCAAGGAGGTCGCGCGCCTGCACCCACCCGCCAGCAATGGCGACACGTTCGATGCCCAGGCCATCTGCGGCGTCTACACCGTCATCAACCCCAGCGACATCGACCTGGCATTTTTCAAGGAAACCCCGATCGCCAACGGCGACGGTAAAACCCACGTCATCCTCGACCCCGACCAATCCCTGCGCCTGCCCCGCGCCCACCTCGATCAACTCGACATCCAGCACGCCAACGCCATCTGCGCGCACATGATCGGCAACAGCATGGCCGATCGCATCGAAGACGGCTCCATCGTCGCCATCGACCGCGGCCTGACCCAGGTCGTCGACGGCGAAATCTATGCCGTAGAGCACGACGGCATGCTGCGCATCAAATACCTGCACCGCATGCCCGGCAACGGCCTGCGCATGCGCAGCCACAACAGCGCCGAATACCCCGACGAGGTCTTCCGGCCGGCGCAGATCGAAGAGCAGCGGATTCACATTCTTGGCTGGGTGTTCTGGTGGTCGACACTGGGCAAGCGCCGGCCGGTGGTGCCGTTTCTATGACATTTCACTCGAACCTGTGGGAGCGGGCTTGCCCGCGAAGAGGCCCTGACAACCGGTACAAATCCTGAGTTTGTACCGCTTCAGTCGCTCTAAACCGCACTTGAGGCTGGGAATCCAAAGCAAAACTCAGTATCCTGCGCCCCACATTCGCGCATCGACCCGCCCAGCGGCTCGGATGACGCCCGACGCGGCAGACCAACATCTGACCAAGTCCCACAGCCGGACGCAGATCCGGATGTACGTTTTGAAGGCTGGCGCGGTTTACCAAAAATAAACCAAGCCAGTCCCCGAGAAGCCGGCCACAAGCCGGCTTTTTTATTGCCCGAAGAAATCCGACAAGATCCTACAGCACTAGCAAATACGGGCCCTGCAGCTTAGCATTCGTCCTAAGACATCCAGTAACCATCCATAAAATCCGCGACCAAGGTGTGGGTCAAAGTGTGGGTCGAGGGGTGTGGGTTGGAGTAGGAGCGAGTAATGGGCAAGCTGACCAGCAAGACCGTGGAGTCGATAGCCAAGGCTGCAACGCCAGGAAAAACCAATGATGGCGATGGCCTGTACTTCCAGGTATCCAAGAGCGGCGGCACCAGCTGGATCTTCCGCTACAAGCTGGATGGCCGCAGCCGCGAAATGGGGCTAGGCCCCTTCCCAACCGTCACACTCAGCCAAGCCCGGCAGTTGGCCGCCGATCAACGCAAGCTTCTAGCTTCCGGAAGCGACCCACTGGCAACCCGCGATGCAGCAAAGGAAGCCAAGCGCGAAGCCGAACGCCAGGCTGCAGCACGTCGCACGACGTTCGAAGATCTCGCTCGCGAATACCAACAAGCACACGGCAGCAGTTGGTCTGAGAAGTGGCGGAAAGGCTGGCTGCGCAAACTGGAGCTCTACGCCTTCCCGACCATGGGCAAGTTGTCGGCCGACATCATCAGCACCGAGCATGTGCTTGCTGCATTGCAACCCATCTGGGTAACCAAGACACGGACTGCTGATGAAATCAGGGGCCAGATCGAGCAAATACTGGATGCAGCCAAGACTCGGCGTTTACGCGAGGGAGACAATCCTGCCCGCTGGCGCGGGCACTTGGACAACTTGCTGAGCAAGGCAGAGAAGAAGAAGGCCAGGCAGCGCCAGCACTTCCCAGCACTGCAGTGGAAAGACACTCCGAAGCTGATATCCACCCTGGCCAACATCGATACACGTGACGCCATCGCAACCAGGTTGCTGATTCTGACCGGTGCTCGTTACCACATGATCCAACATGCTCAATGGTCTGAGTTTGACCTCGAAACTGGCACTTGGGCACTGCCGGCTGAGCGCATGAAGATGCGAAAACCTTTCGTCATTCCTCTATCACCCCCGGTAGTCGAGATGCTGAATATCATGAATACGACTCATTCAACATATCTTTTCCCTGGGCAAGGGAAGAATGGTGTCATGCATGGCAACGCCATACGCAACCTGCTGCACAAGCTGGGGTATGCAGACATCACGAGACATGGCTTTCGATCGACCTTCCGGGACTGGGCAAACGAATGCACCAACTACCCGCGAGAGGTATGCGAGCTTGCGCTTGCCCATGATGAACGCGACCAGACCGAGGCGGCCTATTCGCGCTCCGACCTTCTGGAGAAGCGCAGGGCACTGATGGCGGAATGGGCCAAGTTCTGCACGAGCAAGAAGTGACCCACAGCAAGCCCAAAGCAGCCGGTAACAACAGACAGAAACCGGCCAATAGCGGGCGCTCATGCATGGGGTTAGCGGACCCTCTTTGAGGGTTGGGGGTATCAAAAACCGGGGCGATTCTCACACGGTTGCCAAAGTGAGAAATGAGGCGCTGCGCTATCACAAGAAAGTCGCCCCCAACAGGCTTAGATGAAAGGACTTCGGGGAGCGAGGCCCCCTAGTTCGCTACCGACTACCCACGTAAAGCTGGGAAGGGTCAGAGGGGCTCCTGAATCCCACGATGGAGGTGTTTAAGTTTCACTGCCATCACTACTTCCATCATTTACTACCAAGCAGCTGGTTCGGTTACGCCAATAACCAGGCGAGCACTTATTCCAGCGGCTGAAGGCGCGCGAGAAACTGGCGCCATCGGCATAGCCTAGGCGTTGGGCGATGCTGCCCAGATCCAGGCGTGAGTCGAGCAGCAGGCGTTCGGCCAGGCGGCGCTTGATCTGTTCGTTGAGCTGCTGGAAGGAGTGCCCCTCGGCGGCCAGGCGGCGGTGCAGGGTGCGTTCGGACAGCCCCAGGTGCTGGGCCACGGTGCGGCTGGTGAGCAGGCTGGCCGAGTCGCGGATCACTACCTGCTGCACCAGACGGGCCGTCGGCGGGGCGACCAGATCATGGGAAATCTCGTTGCACAGGCGCTCGCACAATTGTTCGCCTTCAAGCTGGGCGCTGATATGCGCCTGCGGCAGGTTGAGGTGCAGTTCGGCGTTGCTGAACAGGATGCCGTCGCGCGGCGCACCGAAGCGCACCGGGTAGGGGAAGTCACGTTGCAGGGCTTCCAGGTCGCCCGGAGCCGCGGCCGTCATTTCTACCGCCAGGGGCACGGCCGGGCGCTGAAGCAGTTCGGCCGTCACGCTCAGGCAACCGGCTAGGCCGCGCTCGATCACGAAGCGCCGGGCGTCCTGTGGCAGTACGCTGGCATCGAAAAGCAACCAAGTGCCGCGCTTGTCGGTTTCGATGCGGGCCGGGCAGAGAGTGAGGGCGAGCAGCTGATAGCGCTGGAAGGCGGCGAAGGCCTCGTCGAGCGTGCGGCTGGCCAGCATGGTGAAGCCCAGCAGTCCGAGCGAGGTCAGGTGGTAGTGCTTGCCTGCGACAAAACCCAGGCCGGGGCGGCCAGCGTGTTCCAGCAGGTTGCGGATCACCGCCAGCTCCTGCCAGGCCTCGATCTGCGCATTGGATTGTTGCAGCGCATCCGTGGCGATGGCGCTGCCGAGCAGGCAGGTTGCTGGGCCCACGCCCTGAGCGCGGGCGACTTCGAGCAGGTAGCGCACGCCGGTCAGCGGGCGGCTCTGGCGCCAGTTCATCGCAGGCCTCTTGTTTGGCAGTAGTTAACAATTTTTGGCGGTAATTATCATAGATCGTTCAGCCGCTCGCGTCGCATTCTGCTGCCACGTCCAACAGCCTGAGTCCCTGCCATGAACGAATTCATCTACGCCCTGCCCAGCCACAACCGTGCGGCCGACTATCGCCATATCCAGGTCACCCCGACCACCGGCGCCATCGGCGCGGATGTCGAGGGGCTCGACCTGAAGAGCCTGAGCGAGGAGGGCTATGCCGAGCTGCGCCAGGCCCTGCTAGCGCACAAGGTGGTCTTCATCCGCGAGCAGGAGCTGAGCCCCGCCGATCTGGAACGGGTCACCCAGCAGTTCGGCGAGTTCGGCCGTGAGCCCTATGTGAAGACCATGGCCGAGCACCCGCACGTGGTGCAGGTAGTCAAGGAAGCTGACGAGAAGGCGCCCTTCGTGTTCGGCGGTGCCTGGCATACCGACTGGACCTTCCAGGAGCGTCCGCCGGCCTTCACCCTGCTCTATGGCCACGACATCCCGCCCTTTGGCGGGGACACCTGCTACGCCAACATGGCGCTGGCCTACGAGTGGCTGTCGCCGGGCATGCAGGCGCTGCTGGAAAACCTCAACGCAATCCACAGTCCCGAGCGCGCCTACGGCGTTGGCGCCAACCACAATGCGCTGCTGGAGAACATGGCGATCAACTTCGGCAACGATACTTCCGCGGACACCCGCAGCCATCCGCTGGTGACCCGCCATCCGGAAACCGGCAAGAAGGTGCTGTTCGTCAACCCGGGTTACACCGTGGGCATCGAGGGGCTGCGCTCGGAAGAGTCCAAGCCGCTGCTCGACTACCTGTTCAGCCTGGCCACATCGCCGGCCTTCACCTGCCGCATGCGCTGGCGCCAGGGCACCCTGGCCATCTGGGACAACCGCAGCACCTGGCACCTGCCGATTTCCGACTACCACGGCATGCGCCGCGAGATGTTCCGGACCACCGTGGTCGGCGAGGTGCCCAGCCGATGAGCCAAGCATTGGGTGTCAGTGAATATCTGCAGGCCGCCGCCGACCATCTGGCCGAGGCGCGCAGTCGGCGCCAGCCCGGCCCGCTGGTCAGCGAGCGCTTCGCCCTGAAAGGTCTGGACGACGCCTATCAGGTGCAGGCCGTGGGCATGCGTCAGGCCCTGGAACAGGGCCGGCACCTGAGCGGCGCCAAGGCCGGGCTCACCTCGGCGACCCTGCGCGCCGCGCTCAAGGTCGAGGAACCGGTGTATGGCTGGCTGTTCGCCGATACCGCCTGCCGCTCGGGCGAGAGCATCGCCTGGGAACGGCTGCTGCAGCCCCGGGCGGAGATCGAGCTGGCTGTGGTGCTGGGGCAGGATCTGCCGGCAGGTGAGATCGAGCTGGAGCAGCTGCTGACCGGCATAGCCGGAGTGGTACCGGCGCTGGAGATCAATGACTCGGCCTTCGAGGGCTGGAAACTGACCCTGCTCGACGCGGTTGCCGACAACCTGTCGTCCGGGCTCTATGTGCTGGGCGAACAGGTGGTGCCGCTGGCGCAGCTGGCGGGGCAGACGCTGAGTGCCGAGTTGCAACGCAATGGCGAGTCGGTGCACTCCGCTATCGAGTTGTCCCTGTCCGACTGCCTGGCCACGGCCCTGTGGCTGGCGCGCAAGCGGGCCAGCCTGGGCCAGCCGCTGCGTGCTGGCGATGTGCTGCTCACCGGCGCCCAGGCGCCGATGCTGGAACTGGCGCGCGGCGACCGCCTGAGCTTCCGTATCGGCGGGCTGGGTGAGGTAACGTGCGCGTTCATTTGAGGTTGCTCGCTTGATCGTAGTGCCCTGCGCCTTTGGTGCCATTCTCAACGATTGGTTGGCCAGCCTTGGTCTGTCTCGCCCTTCCGCCGCCCCGCGTGGGGTGGCGCTCTCACTCGAACAGTGGGAGGCGCAAGTGCATGCGGCGATTGCCTTGGCCCCTGGCCCCGCGCGCGGACTCGACATCGGTCGGCATGTGCGCCTGCAGCATGTCGGACCGCTGGGCTACCTGCTGGTCAACACCCGCACTCTGAGCGAGTTTTTCGAGACCTACCTGCTGCTGGATCAATGGTTTTATGGCTGCGACTGGGCCCAGGTCAGCGTCACACGGGAGCAGGTGGTCATCAGCTGGGACGAGCGCTTCGGGCGTCCCGACAGGCTGCTGGAGCAGCTGCATGTGATGGCCCTGCTCAGCGTAGTGCGCAGCGTTTGTCCGGCTGCCGGTCAGCCGCTGCGCATTGGCTTGATGGGCGCCGCCGAGGGTGAAGGCCTGGGCAACAAGTTCCTCGCCAATATCCGCGAGACCGACGCCATCGCCCACGTGGTGCGCTGCTTCGAAGACGAAAACGTCATCCACGTCGCCAACAGCGTCGACCCCAAGCGCGATATCGAGATCATCGACCTGGAACTGATCATGGCCGACCTCGACAGCTGCGAGAAGCAACTGCAGCGCGTCACCCGCAGCGCCAAGGGCGGCGACAAGGAAGCCGTGGCCCAGAAGGCCCTGCTGGAAAAGCTCATCCCCCACTTCACCGAAGGCAAGCCCGCACGCAGCCTGCTGAAGAACCTGGGTGACGACGACAAGCGCCTGGCCAAGACCTTCCACCTGCTCACCACCAAGCCGGTGATGTATATCGCCAACGTCGCCGAGGACGGCTTCGACAACAACCCGCACCTCGACGTGGTGCGCGCTATTGCCGAAGAAGAAGGCGCCATCGTGGTGCCGGTGTGCAACAAGATCGAAGCCGAGATCGCCGAACTGGACGATCTGGAAGAAATGCAGATGTTCCTGGAAACCATGGGCATGACCGAGCCGGGCCTCAACCGCGTGATCCGCGCCGGCTACCAGCTGCTCAACCTGCAGACCTACTTCACCGCCGGGGTCAAGGAAGTACGCGCCTGGACCGTGCGCATCGGCGCCACCGCCCCGCAGGCCGCCGCCGTGATCCACACCGACTTCGAAAAAGGCTTTATCCGCGCCGAAGTCATCAGCTATGACGACTTTATCCAGTACAAGGGCGAGGCTGGCGCCAAGGAGGCCGGCAAATGGCGCCTGGAAGGCAAGGAATACATCGTCAAGGATGGCGACGTGATGCACTTCCGCTTCAACGTCTAAACAGAAATTAGGATTTCACCGGATCTTACCGGATACGAAACCCCTTGAGGAATAAAGCCTTAAGGGGTTTTTCTTTTCCGAAAAGGTCCGAAAAGAATCTATACGATCCGCATATTTACCGGGTACGCTACCGGGTATCGAAAAATTCACCTCCCCATATAACCGGGTATACCAGGATTGAGCAGCCATGCCGCTTACCGATACCGAGTGCCGTACCGCCAAGCCCAAGGAAAAGCCCTACAAGCTCACAGATGGCAATGGCCTTTACCTTGAGGTGAAGCCTAACGGGGTTAAGGCATGGCGCTATCGGTTCGAGCTGAACGACGGAACTAGCAGGAAGGAAAGCGTGTTCGCGATTGGGGACTATGTAATCGCGCCCAAAGGGGAATCACCCGAGCACGCCGAAGAGCGCCGCAAAGGGCGCCGCTTCACTCTTGCAGAGGCACGCGATGAGCGCGTGAAAGCCCGTGCCCTAGTCATACAGGGCATCAATCCCGCGCACCACCGGCAACAGGAGCGGGTGAAGCGCGACCACGAGAAGGCCATTACGTTTGAAGCCGTCGCCAAAGAGTGGCTTTCACTGAAGGACTGGGAGGAGATCACCAAGTCCAGACGACTCAACATGCTTGAACGCGTCGTATTTCCCAAAATCGGTGAACTGCCGATCAAAGCCATCACCCCCATGCACATTCTTGAAGTGCTCAGAGCAGCCGCTCAAGATAATGGCCCATCTGTTGCCGCAGAGGCCAAGCGGAGCATGTCCGGAGTTTTCGAACTGGCAATTTCCACGTTGCGAGCCAGCACCGACCCGGTACACCCCGTTCGAAAAGCCCTGCCAGCCAACAAGACTCAGCACAAACGCCCTCTCTCCACCGAAGAAATTGGCCAACTGTTACGCGATGTCGAATCTCACGGCGGACGCCATGAGACCCTCTGCGCTTTCCAGCTCATGTGGCTGACTCTGTGCCGCCCCAATGAAGCTGTAGAGGCTCAGTGGGCAGAATTTGACCTGGAGAAGGCGCTTTGGCGCATTCCCGCCGAGCGGATGAAAAAGCGCAAAGAGCACACGGTGCCACTGCCGCGACAGGCAGTCGAAATACTGCGAGGCCTGCATTCCATCACAGGAAAATACACCCACGTATTTCCTCACCGCGACGTACGCACCCGCCCAATGGTTGCGGCCTCATTCCGCCAGATGCTCAACACCCTTGGCTGGGGAGGTAAATACAGCCCGCATGCCACGAGGACAACGGGCAGCACCAGACTCAATGAGATGGGCTATTCAGCAGACTGGATCGAAAGACAGCTCGCCCATACCGAGCAAAACGCTGTCCGCCGCACCTACAACCATGCCGAGTATTTGAGTGATCGAGCCATGATGATGCAGAGATGGGCGGACATGCTGGACAGCTGGAAAAAGGACTTAGGCTGAATGGAAAGAGACGTCGCTGATTACGAAAACATCGGCTGGCGCTTTCACCCGAATGCACCAACTACCCGAGAGAGGTTTGTGAGCTTGCGCTTGCCCATGATGAACGCGACCAGACCGAGGCGGCCTATTCGCGCTCCGACCTTCTGGAGAAGCGCAGTGCACTGATGGCGGAATGGGCCAAGTTCTGCACGAGCAAGAAGTGACCCACAGCAAGCCCAAAGCAGCCGGTAACAACAGGCAGTTCCCCACGCATAGGCCACGCATGCCGCATTAGGATCATTAGGATCATTAGGATCATTAGGATCATTAGGATCGGGCGAACCCTGGGTGAGAAGAACGGCTCTAGGCAGCCACTCTGCTATGTCGACAGCCGGCCTAATAAATTAGCACCGCCCATTTACAGCGATAGCTGCACCTGTGATTGCACTAGCCTCCTGAGAGGCTAAAAATACGATCACATTAGCGACCTGCTCTGGCGTAACCCAGCGGGTGGCATCCGCATCAGGCATATCGAGGCGGTTCTGCGGGGTATCGATGATCGATGGCATGATCGCATTGACCGTGATGCGCTGATCTTTCAACTCTTCGGCCAACGCCTCCGTAAGGCGCATCACCCCGGACTTTGCTGCAGCATAGGCCCCCATGCCTAGGCTGGCCTTACTGGCCGCTCCGGCTGCAATGTTGATAATGCGCCCGGCTTCGGCTTTCTTCAGGTGTGTCAGCGCGGCCATGCTAGCCGTTGCGGCAGTGCGCACGTTCATTTGATACATCAAATCCCAGGTCGCAAGATCGCCGCCCTCGATGGTCTCCCAGCGAAAACCACCCGCCACGTTGATGAGCGCATCTAATCCTTGAAAATGCTGCTGCACCTGCTGCATTGCACAATTTGCCATGTGCAGATCGGTTAGATCGACCGCGCCGATAAGCAGTTTTTCAGAGCGCGCCGTGTCGGCCAGGGGTCGCGGCACGCTGGCCTGATCAATCAGGGCCACCCGCCAACCATTGGCCGCGAACGCCTCGCCTACCGCTATACCTAGACAACCGAATCCACCGCTAATTGCGACTACTTTACTCACGCTTATTCTCCTTGAAGTGGACTACACCAGGGCTGCACTGAGCACTGAGCCCCGGCACGAGTGGTCAGCTAGGTTGCCACTATTGCCGTGCAGAACCTGTCGCCGAGCCGACAAGTGGGCACAGTCAAGAGTGCTAACTTGCCTGGTCGCTGAGTCGCTGAAAGCCATCAGCCGCTCAACTTTCTTGAGTCGAGAGAAAAGGATCGCGCGCAATGAATCTGATCGTGTTTGCCATACCGATTTTTTTAACCACCACCTTGCTGGAAGCATGGCTGGCGCACCGCCGCGGGCTAGCGGCGTATTCCATACCTGATGCCATCAGCAGCTACCAATATGGTCTATTGAGCCAGGTGGTTGGGGCGTTCACCAAGTTGGCGAAACTGGGCGTTTACACTCTGGTATTCGAAGCCTACCGCGCCACGACCTTGCCTAGCGATAGCCTGTGGGTATGGGTCGGAGCCCTTGTGGCCTACGACTTTTTCTACTACTGGCATCACCGTATGAACCATGAAATTGGCTTGCTGTGGGCCGGGCACGTATCGCATCACTCTTCCGAGTACTTCAACCTGGCAACAGCCTTACGCCAGTCCTCGACGAGCGCACTTCTGGGCTGGATATTCTATCTACCGATGGCAGTGGCCGGTGTGCCGCCCAGCGTGTTTGCCGGGGTGTTGCTGATCGACTTGCTTTACCAGTACTGGGTGCATACCGAGGTAATTGGTCGTTTGGGCTGGCTTGATCGCATCTTCGTCACACCCTCAAACCATCGCGTCCATCATGGGCAAAATGACTACTGCATGGACACAAACTACGGGGGCATTCTGATTCTCTGGGATCGCCTATTCGGTACCTTCGCCGAGGAGCGCAAGGACGAGAAGGTCATCTACGGCGTGCGCACACCGTTGCAGAGCCTTAACCCATTCTGGGGCAACATGCATTACTACATTGAGCTCTGGCAGAAATCCAAAGCCACCCCGGGCTGGCGGGCTAAACTTGGCGTCTGGCTGGCACCACCTGGTGGCTGGCACGATGAGGCGAGCGAGCCTTACGAGCCGTCGCAGTTTAAGTATTACGATCCGTGTACACCCGATGCGGTCAAACGCTATGCGGTAGTGCATCAGGTGCTTGCAATGTTGTTCCTCATGCATTTTCTGACGCTAGTCAACACCTTGCCGAAGACCTTACTGGCACTCTACGCCGCTGGCTTTGCCATTTCGGCAATCTCTCTCACGTCACTATTGGAAGGACGTGCCAATGCACGGCGTTTTGAGCAGTGCCGTGTCATAGGACTGGGCATTGCCTTTGCTGCTCTACCTGACTGGTTCGGTTTTAGTATGCCCATCGCACTCAAGCTGATGTTATTGGTTGTAATGCTAGGCAGCGCTGCATGGCTCAGCCGCACTTCCTTCAAACCTGCTGCTTTGTGGACTTCCCAATGAATGCCGATGCCATTTCCGACTTGATCTTGGCTGTGGTTGCCTTTTCCATTGCCTTTGTCCAGCTGCGCCAGCGCCCTGCTCTAGCCATTGGTTGCGGCCTGATCGGCCTGGCGGCAGCGATTGGTACACTGCATTACCAGTATGGTGAGTTGTTCGCCGGCCCACATCGCTTTACCGGCCTGGTTGCCGCCAGCGCAGGTTTCCCGCTGCTGGTCATTGCACTGCGCTGGCCAGATGACTCTGTTGCTCAGCGCATCACGGCCGCAGGGCGCTTCGCGCTCTTGGTTGGGAGCTTCGGGGTGGTGATTAGCGTGTCGGGATTTGACACCTGGCGCATGCTGGTGCCTCTTGGCTCTGTCTTGTTAATCTGTGCCACAGCCTTAGTGACGCGGCGGGTAATGCCACTCGGGGCGGCGCTAGTGTTCATCGTTAGTCTAGCGGCCGGTGCAACCGGTGAAGAGATGCTCGGACCGCTATCTGGCATCCAATGGCTGCACTACTTGCTGTCTTTAGCCCTGCTGCTGCTGCACCGGGATAGGGTGGTGCCGCTGTTAGCTGCGAGCCGTTAATTCGGCTTCCCCTGCATCCCATATCTTGGGAAACTGTCGAATGTGGTTAAGACCCAACATCGATGTTTCCAAGGTTTCCAAATGCAAAACATAGATGACGCAGCCCATCAGACAATCTACCGCCTGCGCGAGGCAGATGACTGGTTCGCAAGCTTGCCGGGGGAAGTGCAAGACAAAATCATCCAGTCTTCCGTATTGCGCCACTATCGCAAAGGGCAGGTGATCACTGCCCAAGGCAGCCGACCGACTGCAGCCTCAGTAGTGCTTGAGGGGCGCGTGCGGGTTTCGCGGCTGCTATTCGAGGGTGAGGAGAAGCTTTATATGATTGGCGAGAGAGGATTTTGGTTCAAC
Source organism: Pseudomonas sp. ef1 (assembly GCF_007293365.2). Lineage (NCBI taxonomy): Bacteria > Pseudomonadati > Pseudomonadota > Gammaproteobacteria > Pseudomonadales > Pseudomonadaceae > Pseudomonas > Pseudomonas sp. ef1. The sequence continues at coordinate 21,476 of NZ_CM129815.1, forward strand.
TTCCTCGCCCTGATTACAGGCGAAAAGGCCGATGTGGCTGTGATCGCCGATACCAATGTGCAATTACTAATGCTGCCTCTGCAGCAATTCGAGCGAATCCTTGAAGAGGAACCTCTCTATTGCAAGGCAATTACACTTTTTATTGCCAAGCGCTATGCCGCTTTTATGCGGCACTTTGCCGATGGCCAGATGATCGTGCCGCTGCAACGGCTGCGTACAGGTTTAGCAGAACTGTTGTTGCTGCAACCACAGGCAACAGGCTCTGAGGAAGTTATTTTGAATGTTTCTCAGGCGGATTTAGCCTCCATACTTGGTTCTTCCCGCCAGACTATCAACGGGCTGCTAAAACAACTGGAAAAGGCGGGACTGATTAAGATCGGTTTTCGGCATATTCGAGTAATTGATCCAGCTGGGCTTTCTGAGCACGCGGCTAACTGAGCCGGCACTAATCTCGATGTAATTTTCGCAGGGCCGAGTGCATCGCTGTTGATCATGAGTGGACTCACCACCTGACTTCATCAGTACCACCTGACCACAATGCTAGAGGTGAACCGGCCCTATCAATAGCCCCGGCTTTCCTAGAGACCTTTGGGCCTAATAACTGCCCCCGCACGAGGGCCGCTTGGTCACCAATCAAAGACTGCTTTTGGCCGACTCCAGCCAGTTCGCACTCAGTTAGCGCTGCTGAAAAGCAGCCATTCGATTCAAAAAAATCTCAACCACACATTACTGCAATGACATCCGCACCAAAGAGGTTCCCCCCATGTCATTGCAGTGCCCTCGCTGTCACTCCCCCAAAGTCGCTTCGTTCCATCACGCCATGAAAACCGGCGCGGCCATCGGCGCTGTCGGCGGCCTCGCACGCGGCATCAGTGCTGCTCTGGCAGGCGGCAAGGCCGGCGCAGCACTCGGCGTAATTGCCGGCCCTGTAGGTATCACACTCGGCTCGGCATCCGGCGCCATTCTCGGTGGCCTGGTCGGAGGCGTCGGTGGTTGTGCGCTCGGCGCTCAGCTCGGCGAGTCACTCGACCGTCACGTCCTGGCCCACAACCTCTGCCTGATCTGCGGTCATCGCTTCAACCTGCCGACCTGATCCGGCCACCGCTCTCCTCTTCCTTCTCCATCACTGATTGCCGGTGCTGCGCCATGCGCAGCGCTTTTTGCCGGCCTGCACCTAAAGGAAACTCGTCATGGCTCATCAAATCGAACAAATGGCCTACGTTGGCGCTACTCCGTGGCACGGCTTGGGCAACAACCTGCCGCAGAAACAGCCCATCGAAGTCTGGCAACGCGAAGCCGGTATGGACTGGCAGATCCTGGAAAGCCCCGTGCACTTCAAGTCGGACGCCATCGGCCATCTGGGCGCGATACATTCTTTCCCCGAACAGAAGGTGCTCTACCGTTCGGACACCAAGGCACCGCTGTCGGTGGTCTCGCAGCGCTACCACACCGTGCAGCCAAAGGATGTTCTGGAGTTCTACCGAGACCTGACCGAAGTGTCTGGCTACGAGCTGGAAACCGCTGGGGTGCTCAAGGGCGGCCGCAAGTTCTGGGCGCTGGCACGTACCGGGCAGAACGCTGCGCTCAAGGGCAACGACCAGGTGAATGGCTACCTATTGTTGGCCACTTCCTGTGACGGCACTCTGGCCACCACCGCAACGCCCACGACTATCCGCGTAGTCTGCAACAACACGCTGACCATCGCCCTGGACGGCACCAGCCGTGCGATCAAGGTGCCGCACAGCACCCGCTTCGACGGCGATCTGGTGAAGAAGCAGCTCGGCATAGCCGTCTCGCAATGGGATGAGTTTATGTACCGCATGCGCCACCTGGCTGAACGCAAGGTGCAGTGGCATGAGGCGCTGGGCTTCTTTATGAACGTGATGTGCGAGACCAGCCCAACCGGCGCTCTGCCGGAGCAGCTGCCGAACGAGCGCGCTATGCGCAAAGTGCAGGAGCTGTACGAAGGCCGTGGTCGCGGCAGCGAACTGGACTCGGCACGCGGCACAGCCTGGGGCTTGCTCAATGCAGTGACCGAGTACGTCGATCACGAGCGCCGGGCACGCAGCACGGAGTACCGCCTCGACTCTGCCTGGTTCGGCCAAGGTGCCCAGATCAAGCAACGCGCCCTGGATACAGCTCTGCAACTGGTCGCCTGACCTGTTACCCCCCCATAACGCCCGACCCGCTTCGTTGCAGGTCGGGCGTTTCCATTTCTGCAAGGTGAACGCTATGAAAGCTACTTCATTGAATCGCAGCACCAGCAAGTCCCGTCCGGCTCTGCGCTTGGTCAGCACCAAGGAGCTGCCCCGAGAGGATTGGCTGCAGATCCGCAAACAAGGCATCGGCAGTTCGGACGCTGCGGCGGCGGTCGGTCTGAACCCCTATAAGTCGCAGCTGGAACTCTGGATGGAAAAGACCGGGCGCGATGCTGGCATGCCCAAAGCTGATCCTCAGGATGAGGAAAGCCCGATGTACTGGGGCAACGTGTTGGAGCCTATCGTGGCCTGGCACTACAGCAAGCGCACGAAGACTAAGGTACGCCGCATCAACGCCGTGCTGCAGCATCCTGATCCGGAGTTGCCCTGGATGCTGGCCAACATCGACCGCGAGGTGATCGGGGCCGACGATGTGCAGATCCTGGAATGCAAGACAGCCGGCATAAACGGGGCACGCCTCTGGAAAGAGGGCGTGCCCGAGTATGTCCAGCTTCAAGTGATGCACCAGCTCGCAGTCACCGGCAAGCAGGCTGCAGATGTAGCCGTGCTACTCGGTGGCCAGACGCTGGAGATCCACCGTATCGAGCGTGACGAGCAGATGATTGCTCGCCTGATCGAGCTGGAGCGCAAGTTCTGGCACTACGTGGAAACGGATACGCCACCACCGGCTGATGGCACGGCTTCAGCAGAGTTGGCCCTGCGCTGCCTCTATCCGGAGGACAACGGCCTGACCGTCGACTTCAGCAGCCATGCCGGACTGGCCGCAGCCTTCCTTGAACTGAAGACCGTTCGCCAGTCGATTGCCGACAAGGAAAAGCGTGAGGCCGAGCTCAAGCAGATGCTGCAGCAGGCCATGGGCGACGCCAGTCGGGCGGAGTTTTCCAATGGCTACGTCAGTTGGCGCAAAGCCAAGGACAGCATCGGCCTCGATGTCGCTCAACTGCTCAAGGACAAGCCGCACCTGCAGGCCAAGTACCCACTGCTGAAGCCGGGTGCACGGCGCTTCCTGGTCGGCTGAAACCAACCTCATTCATCCCTTCCCTCCCCTTGGCCAGTCCATGCAGTTCGCGCTGCGTGGCTGGCCTTTTTTCATTTCCAGGAGAATTACCATGCTCAAAGGTCTGGCTATCACTCCACCGATACTCGGGCGGATTTCCATCGGTAAGGTCATCGAGAAGAACGGCAAGCGCCTGCCCGAGAAGGATGACCAATTCACCATCACTTCCCAGGTGCAAGGCAAGGACGGCTGGCTACTTCACCCACTCAATGACGAGCTGCGTCAGGGCAAGGACGACAAGCTGCGCAGCATTCCGGTACGCCTGCTGTTCAACGAACCGGAGCTGAATTTCCGAGCCGACTACACGCTGTTCGACCGGCAATCCGGACGCCCCGTCTGCGTGGGCAATGGCGAGACTTGTAAGCGGGTTACCCAGGACGGCATGCAGTCGCTGCCCTGCCCTTCACCGGATGCCTGCCCACTGGCCAAAGGCGGTGCCTGTAAGCCCTACGGCCGACTGAATGTGGTCATTGGTGATGAGGATCCGCTGGGCAGCTTCGTGTTCCGCACCACCGGCTTCAACAGCATCCGCACCCTGGCCGCTCGTCTGCATTACTTCCAGGCCATCTCTGGAAACCGCCTGGCCTGTCTGCCGCTGGAGTTGCGCCTGCGAGGTAAGTCGACTCGCCAGAGTCATGGCACGCCGATTTTCTACGCCGATCTGACGGTACGCAGCGGCATGGACATGGCTGAAGCACTGGTGACAGCCAGCGAACTCGACTCACGGCGTCAGGCTGCTGGCTTCGATCAAGCCGCTTTGGATGAGGCAGCACGACGTGGCTTTGGCAACGGAGCCTTCGAAGACAGCGAGGAGGATGCTAGCGCCATCGTGGAAGAGTTCTACCCCGAGGGTGAAGCACCTGCTGCAGCGCCCACCGTTTCACTCCACCCCACCAAACCCAGCCTGGCTGAAAAGCTCGATGCACAGGCTGCTCGTCAAAACCCATCCACAGACCAAGCCCAAGGAGGCCGCCATGCGCCTACACAAGCTGAAAGCCAGTGACACGACCGGCACCTACCTGGTCGAGTCGCCGGTGACGGAAAACGACATCCTGCTGATGGCCAAGCAACTGGCCAGTCTGCGCCTGCGCAAGGGACGTGCCCTGACGTCGCCTAAGGAGGTATTCAGTCACCTGCAGACGCTGCTGGCTGGCTATGAGCACGAGGTGTTCGCACTGCTCATGCTCGATAGCAGGCACCGGGTAATCACATTTGAGGAGGTGTTTCGAGGGACCCTAGACAGCGCCAGCGTCTACCCACGGGAAGTCGTAAAGATCGCTTTGGAGCACAACGCCGCCGCCCTGATCCTGGTGCACAACCACCCCTCAGGTGATCCCGAGCCCAGCCAGGCGGATCGCACACTCACCACGAAACTGCAGGACGCGCTCAATCTGGTCGGCGTGCGCACACTCGACCATATCGTGGTGGGCAATGAAGGCTGTGTGTCTTTGGCGGAACAGGGCTACCTGTAAGGAGGCGGTATGAAACAGCTAATGCGCACCGTTGCAGCGGTGTTCATATTTGCCGGCATCCTTGTCGGCTGTCTGACGATATTGCTGCTAGTGGTTCTTATGGTGCGTTTCCCGCCTTTACTGATCGCGATGGTGCTAGCGTGCTGGCTTCTCTGTCGACTGAAGACAGCATTCAAACCAGCAATGCCTCGCATTCAATCGCCGCAGTGATTGCGGCAGTTATATCAGCCGAAATTCGCTCACAGCCCAGTCAGGCCATTCTTGCTTTTGAGCTATTCAACAGAGGGAGCAGCGCCTCCCTCTTTTTTTGCTCACGAATGGCACTAAATTCTTGCCTTCGTTTCTACCGCTCCAACGCTGGCGCCAGCCATGTCATTCGGGCTGGTGATACTATCGCGCAAATGACGGTTGGAGCTGCCGCATAGACGCCTCCGACTGAAGACTTGGACCTTCCAATCGCCTTTTATTGCCTGGCAGCAAGCGTTCTCCTCAGAGGCCTCTGTTACTGCCAGTTGTGCGTGACTTGTATAGGAACACCATGACCATTACTCAAAGTACCAGTGACGCTAAAAGCCTAGAAAGCTGGATCTGGGACGCTGCCTGTTCGATCCGTGGTGCACAGGACGCCCCCAAGTACAAGGACTTCATCCTGCCCTTGGTATTTGCCAAGCGGCTGTGCGACGTATTTGACGATGAAATCGATCGGTTGGCAGCGAGCTATGGCTCGCGTGAAATCGCATTCGCGTTTGTCGAAAAAGACGCCAACAAAGACCAGAAAGATCGGCAAGTGCGCTTCTACCTGCCCTTCCGGCCTAAAGATCTGAGCAAGCCAGTGTGGAGCGTGATACGCGAGCTCTCCAGCAAGATCGGCGAGCAGCTGACTAGCTATCTTGCCGACATTGCCCGCTTCAACCCACTGCTCGATGGCATCATCAACCGCATCGACTTCAATGCCACCACCCACGGCCAGCGTGACCTCGATGACGACCGCCTCTCCAACCTGATTGAAGGCATCAGCAAGAAGCGCCTGGGACTGAATGATGTCGAGCCCGACATCATCGGCCGTAGCTACGAATATCTTATCCGCAAGTTTGCCGAAGGATCGGGACAAAGCGCGGGCGAGTTCTACACCCCGGCCGAAGTGGGGCTGGTGATGGCTCGCATCTTGGCCCCCACGCCGGGCATGGAGATGTACGACCCCACCTGCGGCTCCGGCGGCCTGCTGGTGAAGTGTGAGATCGAACTAGACCGCCGCATGCAGGCGGCGGGGCAGACGCAATACGCCCCGCTCAAGCTACACGGCCAGGAGTTCACCCCCGCCACCTGGGCCATGGCCAACATGAACATGATCATTCATGACATGGAGGGCAAGATTGAGATTGGCGACACCATGAAGTCGCCCAAATTCATCGAACACAGCCAGCTCAAACGTTTTGACCGCGTGATTGCCAACCCCATGTGGAACCAGGACAGCAACAGCCTGCCCTACCTGGGCGAGAACTTCTTCGCCAACGACCCCTATGAGCGTTTTTCCGACCCCGGGCACAAGGACGAGCGCGGCAATCCGCGCATCCTCACCGTACCATCCTCCAGCGCCGACTGGGCCTGGATGCTGCACATCCTGCACTCGTTGAACGACACCGGACGAGCTGCCGTGGTGCTGGATACCGGCGCCGTTTCGCGCGGCAGCGGCAATGCCAACCGGAACAAAGAAAAAGAGGTGCGTAAATGGTTTGTGGATCACGACCTGGTCGAGGGCGTGCTCTACTTGCCGGAAAATCTGTTCTACAACACCAGCGCACCGGGCGTGGTGGTCTTCCTGCACAAAAACAAGCCGCAGGCGCAGAAGAACAAGCTGTTCCTGCTCAACGCCAGCCGCTCGTTCAAGAAGGGTGACCCAAAGAACTACATCCCCGACGAGGAAATTGCCCGCATCGGCGACACCTTTGCCGCCTGGCGCGAAGAGGAACGCTTCTCAAAAATCGTCGAAAAGACAGAGATCGTCCGCAACGACTACAACATCTCGCCCTCGCGCTACATCCATGTAGCCGATGACGAGGACTACCGGCCGTTGTCGGAAATCGTTGAGGATTTGCGGGAGCTTGAGAAGGAAGCAGTGATCAATGAGAAAGCACTGATGGCAGTGTTGGCAAAGTTGGGGGTATGAGCATGTTTGCCAATGCTCAGTTGCCCGACGGTTGGAAGCTGACCCCCATCCGTACGGCTTTCAAAACGACCGAAAAGCCACGCGGACTCAGCCCTGCCAACTATGAGTCGGTTCCATTCATACCGATGGATGCAGTTCCGATTGCAGGCTGGGACGTCTACCCACCAGAGGTGCGCCCAGGGAGCGAGATTTCGTCAGGCACCTATTGCGAAGACGGTGATCTGTTGCTGGCGAAAATCACACCGTCATTCGAAAACGGCAAGCAGGCCTTTGCAGCACTGGATGGGGCCAAGTTCGCCTACGGAACAACCGAGGTCATTCCTTTACAGGCCATTCCCGACCAAGGGGTGATCGAGTACCTGTATTCGGTTCTGCTGCATCCAGGCTTACGAGCGTCGCTGGCAGGAAAGATGGAGGGGTCTACCGGGCGTCAGCGTCTCGGCAAAGAGGTTCTGCTATCAACACCTATCCCGATGCCAACGCCCGATGAACAACGCAAAATCGCCCGCGTGCTGGCCACGGTACAGCGAGCCATCGAGCAGCAGCAGGCGATCATCGCCACCACCCGCGAACTCAAGCGCAGCCTGATGCACAAACTCTTCACCGAGGGCTTGCGCGGCGAGACGCAGAAACCCACGGAAATCGGGCTGGTACCGAAGAGTTGGGAGGTGAAGCGCATTGGGGAAATTGCCACGCTGAAGTCGGGCGGCACGCCATCACGTAGCAATGAGTCGTTCTGGATTGGCGGCACGATACCTTGGGTAAAAACCGGCGAGGTAGATTACTGCGTCATCAATGACACTGAAGAAAAGATTACACAGGAAGGGCTGGATGGATCGTCTGCCAAGATTTTCCCGGCGGGAACCCTGCTGATGGCGATGTACGGCCAAGGCATCACGCGGGGCAAGGTGGGCATCCTGGGTGTCGATGCAGCGACTAACCAGGCCTGCGCGGCCTTCTTTCCAAAGGAAGAAGTCCGTACAGGCTTCTTGTATCAGTTGTTCTCGTTCAAGTACGACTACATTCGCAACCTTGGGCACGGCGCCAACCAGAAGAACCTCAGCGCCGACATTCTGAAAACGGTGCAGATCGCGTACCCCAAAGACACGGATGAGCAGGACGAAATCGTGTCCAGCCTCTCGGCCTTGGATGACAAGCTCGCCCTGGCCGAGCGCAAGCGCAGCCACTTTGAGGATTTGTTCAAAACCCTACTGCACCAACTGATGACTGCCCAGCTTCGCGTAAACGATCTAGATCTGGACACACTCGGCGTGCCTCCCTTGGATTGATCGGCCTCAGTCGCGCAGCGTGGTCAGCAGCGCGACTAGTTCGTGCAGAGCGGTGAAGGGCTCAGGCTCAGTGTAGGCATTGAACTGCGCGGCCAATGCCTGCGCCCGCTGCGTTGCCACCTCCAGCCGCTCTCGGCTTGTGGCAAATGCACCACCCGCGCCTTTCTCGTAGCCGGGAATGTGCTGCTTCAAACGGGCCATCACCTCATCGCGGTGGATGGGGTGATGAATATCCTCGTAGTGCAGCAGCAGCCACAGTTCGAAGCTGGGAATGGACGCAATGGCTGTGAATCGAACGCGCTCATTGCAATCATTGCGTAACTTTCCACCAAGCGATGCAGCAAGCGCCAACGCATCAAAATAGCTTGGGTGATCATCACGGTCGAAGACGGCATAAACCTGGTCGAAGCTCCTAGGGCGGATGCCTTTGTGCAAATCACCGCCTTCAAACAGTTGCTGAGCATAACGGACCACCTGAATGGGAGCGGTACCCAGCAGGCCAGGCTGAACCTCCACGTTCGCTGAATGCAGCTGGTAAACGGCACGGATCTCTTCCAAATAGAGCGGCTCGGTCTTGCTGCCTTCGGTCACAATCAAAATCCGGGCATAAGAGGCACGCCGAGACTCTTTGTGTACCTTGCGCGCGAGTTGCCTGGCCTTAGGCTGGTTATCGCGCCCCATCAGTGCTTCACCCCCAGCGACTGATTCCGTAAGAAAGGCAACGCGCCGTATCGTCCTTGCAGATACCCCCGCTCAAACGCCTCATTTTTTCGCGGACTGAAATCGAGCAATGGGTACAACGATGAGCTTTGGTCTGGCCCTTTCTCGACAAACCAGATCTGGTCACGCCGGAAGAGGCCGTAGGCATCGAGCAGCGAGGTGTCGTGCGTGGTGAAAATCAGCTGAGCGCCACCTGTATTGACTTCGACCTGGTGGAACAAGCGCACCAATGCCTGCACCAGCAGTGTATGCAGACTGGTGTCCAACTCATCAACAACCAACGTCAGCCCTTTGTTGAGGATGTCTAGGATGGGACCAGTCAGGAACAACAGATTGCGTGTACCGCTGGATTCATCCATCAAATCGAAAACCGCTTCGCCTTGTTCGGTAACGTGATGGAACCTCACTTCGTCGATCGCTTGCTCACTGGCCTCCTCCTCCCGCTTGCCAGTGGCCAAATCGAAGTGGAAGTTGTGAACCAGGGCTTGCTTGGTTGCCACGTCGATCTCGGCAATGCTGATGTCAGCCGCACGCAGAAAATCGCAGATAGCCTTCCGTTTGGCTTCATGCTTGAGCATCTGCACCGAAAATTGCGGTGACAGGGGGGACTGTTCATTGAAAATCACGAGCCGATTAGCAAACCAATCGAACACCGGACGCAACGCATCACTATTGAGCTGAACAGCCATGGAGAGGAACAAAGCATTCGATCGGGTGGCTCCTTCCCACAAGCTCTTGGCCCCTTTAAGACTGGGACCGAATTCGTATACGTCCTTGCCGCTTTCCGCATCAAATCGGCGCTCGAACCAACGCTGTGGCTTGAACGCTTTGTACACCAGTAGCTGCTCGCTGACGATGCGCTGCGAGGTCATGGCAAAGCCATACTGATAACGCACGCCGTTGAGGATGAAAGTAACCTCAAATTCAGTAGGTTGGCTGGCAGAGCCCACGTCCAGCCGGAAGGGTTGAACTGAGTAGGTCTGGCCTGGCTGGATGACTGCTGCAGACTCCAGCACCACACCACGCATGTACTGCAGAGCCTTGATGAGGTTGGACTTTCCGCTGGCATTGGCTCCATACACCACTGCACTCTTGAGCAAGTGCGGAGCTGCCCTCAGCCCAGTACTGAGAGCATGAGTATCCAGCAGCGTCTTGTCTGTGGACGCCACGAGGCTAAGCACCTGCTCGTCGCGCAGGCTGCGGAAATTCTTGACGCGGAACTCGACCAGCATTTCGCCCACCACGGTATTAAATATCTCTGAACTATGCACCAAAGGTTCAAATAATCAATTTATTTTTGATCTCGCCAAGCTCTACTGATAGCGTGGCAAGCTGAACAGAACTTATCCGAACCCGGAGCCCGCATGGCCATCCCAACTGAGCATAAGACCGTACAGGCACGTATCCTTGAGTATGCACAGGCAATGGGGTGGACCTTTGTGCCCCGCACTGAAGCGGAAATGCGACGCGGGTTCGACAAGTCGCAGACTAAGCCTGCGGACCAAGCCAGAGGGGCCTCTCCCTTCTTCGTTGAGACGCTATTCAAGCAGGTCAAGGAGCTGAACACAGGCTTTGCCGACTCGGCGGAGGAGTTGGCCCGCAAGCTTGCAGCCCTGCCGACCAATATCCGAGGCAATCGCGACTTTCTGCGTGCACTGCGAGGGCAAACTACCTTCTTCGAGCCGACTGAGGCTCGTGAGCTCGACCTGAAGCTGATCGAATTTGGTTACTGGGCCAGCAATCGCTTCGAGGTGACTGAGGAGTACTACTTGCACAACGGCCGCTATGGCAACCGTGCCGACGTGGTGTTCCTGATTAACGGCATCCCAGTTCTGATTATCGAGTGCAAGAACGCCACTAAGGATGAGGCCATCGCACTGGGAGTTGATCAGATCCGCCGCTATCACGGCGAGACGCCGGAAATGATGGTGCCCCCGCAATTGTTCACAGCCACCGAAGCCATCGGCTTTGTCTATGGCGTGACCTGGAACGTCGTGCGTCGCAATCTGTTCAATTGGAAGCACGAAGAACTGGGGCAGCTCGAAGCCAAGATCAAGTCGTTTTGCGACCGACAGAACCTGCTGGGTTTTCTGCAGCACTACATCCTGTTCGCCGAGAAGGAATCAGAACTGCAGAAATTCATTCTGCGCCAGCACCAGACCGGTGCCGTAGAAAAAGTGGTGGAGCGCGCCCACCATCCGGTCAAGCGCCGGGGACTGGTATGGCATACCCAAGGCAGCGGCAAAACCTTCACGATGATCAAAGCTGCCGAGATGTTATTTAAAGCAGCGCAGTCAGAAAAGCCAACCATCCTGCTGCTCATCGACCGCAACGAACTGGAAGATCAGATGGTGCGCAATCTGGAGGCGCTGGGTCTGCACAACGTGCAGCCTGCCACCAGCATCGACACACTCAATGCGCTACTCAAAGATGACTATCGCGGCATCATCGTCTCGACGATCCAGAAATTCCGTGACATGCCGGCCGACCTGAATGCTCGGACCAATATCTACGTACTGATCGACGAGGCCCACCGCACTACACAGGGCGATCTCGGCAACTACCTGATGGCAGGTATCCCAAACGCTACGTTTATCGGCTTCACCGGCACACCCATTGATGCCACAGCACACGGCAAAGGCACGTTCAAGACCTTCGGCATCGATGACGAACAGGGCTATCTACACAAGTATTCAATCCGCGAAAGCATTGAGGACCGCACCACCCTGCCGCTCTTTTATGCCCTGGCGCCCAACGAACTGCTGGTGCCCAAAGAGGTAATGGAGAAAGAGTTCCTCGCGCTGGCGGAAGCCGAAGGCATTGCCGACATCGATGAACTGAACCGTATCCTTGAGCGTGCGGTCAACCTGCGCAACTTCCTCAAGGGGCAGTCACGCATTGAAAAGGTCGCAGCCTATGTGGCCGAGCATTACCGCGAAAACGTTGAGCCGCTGGGCTACAAGGCTTTTCTTGTGGCAGTCGATCGCGAGGCCTGCGCGCTCTACAAGGCTGCATTAGACAAGGTGCTGCCGCCGGATTGGTCGCAGGTGGTTTACACAGGCAGCAACAACGACAGCGAACGGCTCAAGCAATTCCACCTCGCCAGTGAGGAAGAAAAAGCAGTGCGCCGGCAATTCGCCAAGTTCGGCACGCTACCCAAGATATTGATCGTTACCGAAAAGCTACTGACCGGCTATGACGCGCCACTGCTTTACGCGATGTATCTCGACAAGCCGCTGCGCGATCACACCTTGCTGCAGGCTATCGCGCGAGTGAATCGCCCCTATGAAAACGAAGCAGAGGAGATGGTAAAGCCGCACGGCTTCGTTCTGGATTTTGTGGGCATCTTCGACAAGCTGGAGAAAGCGCTGGCATTCGATAGCGACGAAGTATCGGCGGTCGTGAAAGATATCGCCCTGCTGAAGTCCCTCTTCCAGAGCAAGATGAGTAGTGCATCCGCAGCCTATTTACCGCTGGTGCAGCACAATTTTAACGACAAGGATGTCGATGGGCTGATTGAGCACTTCCGCGACAAGGACCGGCGCAAAGCCTTCTTTCGTGAGTACAAAGAGCTAGAAATGCTTTATGAGATCATCAGCCCAGATGCTTTCTTGCGCCCCTTCATTGCTGACTACAGCAGTCTCTCAGCCATGTATGCCGTGGTCAGTCGCGCCTATGCCAAGCGGGTTTATGTCGACCGTGAATTCCAGCGCAAGACCAATGCGCTAGTTCAGCAGCACATCGACACCACGGCGCTAGCACCCGTAGGGGAAATGGTACAACTGGATGAGCACGCTATCGATCAGATCAAGGCCAAGCACTCTGGCGATGAAACTAAGGTGATCAACCTCGTCAAGAGCATCGAAAAGGCAGCCGAGGATGAGTCCGACGATCCATTCCTGGTGGGGCTGGCAGACCGAGCTGAAGCCGTGCAAGAGAAGTTCGAGGACCGTCAGACAACCACACAGGACGCCCTTGCAGAGCTCATCAAACTGCTGGAGGAAAATGAATCTCGCAAGAAGGTACAGGCTGAAAAGGGGTTTGATGGCCTCACGTTCTTTATCTATCGCACACTGCTAGATGCCGGACTGGCTGATGCCGAAGACATCACCCGAAAAATCCGCGAAGCATTCATTGCCTTACCAACTTGGCGCGAGAGCGAAAAGTCACTACGAGACCTGCGCAACAGAGTAACAGGAGCGATATTCCCGGCAGTCAGCGATGTGGACAAGACCGTTGCCATCGTGGACGAACTTTTCAGCCTATTGGCTAAGGCCTACCGGATCTAGGTATGGCTGACGCAGATACGCAACGACTAAAGTTTCGAGGACGGGCAACCCACTGGGCTGAGAGACTCAATGTGGGCTCGCACTCGGTCACACTGCGCCCCATGCGCAACAAATGGGCATCGTGCTCAAGCTCAGGTCGCATGACCTTCAACAGCGAGCTGCTATCTCTGGATGAGGACGTATGGGATTACGTGATTGTGCACGAGTTGCTGCATTTCTTCGTGCCCAACCACGGCAGGCTTTGGAAGTCGCTGATGACAGCCTATATCGGTGACTTCCAAATGGCCGAGAAGAAACTCCGCATTGCAGCCTCAAACCCACCTAGCAGCACCGGAGTTCATTACCCCCTGCTGGTGCCGAAACCTCGCTGACGATCCCCGTAGGACTTGGTCGCTTTCTTACACAGGTAGCTGGCCCGGTGGAACAGATCCGGTAGCTCATCAACAAGAACCTTGTGTTCTGACCATGCAACCTTCCGCATACGGGGATGCCGATCTATCCGATACGTTGGATTGTCGGGGATATGTACCAGCCCGTCGACCTCATGCTTCGACAACCGCAGTGCACTGGCCCATGACTCTTCTATGCGGCTGATCATGTTGACCCTCTCTGAGCCCAGCAGCCCTAGGGTGTAATAGGCATCACGGTTCAACAGGATCAGCAGGTGATAATGCTGCCGGCCTGCCTGACCTATTTCTCTCGACCAGACGTACCGTACTTTGCAACCACGCGAGTAGCCACGCTCAGCCACCCGCTCCTGGTGGTACTGGATCTTCTTCGTAAACGATTCGAAGAATCGGCTGATGACCTGGTTCGTATAGGCGTAGTCAGGTAGCAGGACGCCTTGAGGCAAGTGGAGGTCAACTCTGAAGGCTAAGACCCTCGGATACTCAGCTAATGCCAGGTCTATGGTGCGCTTGAGATCGGACAGGTGCTCACGAATGAAAGGCCCCTTGTCACGCATCAAGCGGAAGCCCTCAAAGGTGTCGTCGTAGTGAAGATGCAGATTGGTATTGGCTGGATGACGAAGCGGGTAGCGTTGGATGGTGTCGGTATCGTTGAACATGGTTATGACCTCTCATGGTTGAGTTTCATAAGCCATGCCTGCGGAGTTTTAATTTACTGGATACATTTCCCTGCCTGATCACCCTCGACTGGATGCTCGGTGACGAAGCTCATCCGCGACGAATGGGTAGCTGGTCTCCCGTGGTGAACTGATCGTGTTGCTTGGTGGTTGGTAGATCCCCCGGATAATTGCCCCTTCAGATAGTGCTTCAGTGCCAGATGATTAAGCCCCTCCAGGTACATGGGATCTGGTCGGTGAAGCTTGCTACTGCACGGTTAATGAGGCAAGAACCCTTCGGGTAGGAATAGCTAGTAAAAGCATACTACCCACACCGCAACTGACAGCTCCGGCTGGCTCGGAAAAATCCACACTGCGCACCAAGCCGCAACGGCATTTTTTGCTGAAGACGTATTCCGGACATAAACCAGACCAAAAGCCCATGGAGACCGATGCCTAGCCAGAGTCTGCCGGATCGATGGGGAGCAACATTGCTCCGGCTTTCTGAAGATCGCCGAGCAGCCAGAATCAGGCAGCCGGCATAAGCGCCATGACCAGCTCCGACTGGTCATGGCACAGGTGGTCAGTTCTAGCTAGCCATGCTCAGGTGGCCGGTGGGACGTACTGCAGTACCCTCGGCTTGGTCACGCTCCTCGATCCGAGCCAGGATCCAATCGTGCACCTCGCTATCGACCCAGCCGACGCAGCGGTCGCCCAGCGATACCGGTTTCGGGAAGGTGCCTTCGCCGATGTACTTGTACAGGGTCGACCGAGACAGGCCGGTCGAGTCGATGACTTCTTTCAGACGGATGATTCGCATGAGCAGGCTCCTCTGTATGGCTCAGAAGATGTGCTGAGACGGTAAAAAAAGACCGCAATACGCCTCTCCTGAACCAGGTGCATGCCGCTCACAGACTCGTGGCTCTGAAAATATCCACAGCTTGTAATTAGAAAAACCTGCTATTTTTGCGATTAATAGCAGAAATAGCAGGTTTTAAGATGATTGAGGAAATTGAAAAAAATCAACCCTGGACTAGCCCTAACCCATCAATGGACGAACAAGGTTGGCCCCACTTTAGCGAGCACAGCCTCTTTGAGGCCGCAGTGGGGGAATCAGCGCGAGAGCATCAAGTCTCTCGTGAAATGGCGATGATGTGCGCCCTAGGTGCCATTGCCACGGCCTGCCAAGGCCTCGTTGACGTAGAAATGCCAACCGGACATAGAGTGCCAACCTCATTGATGCTCCTAACCATTGCGGAGTCTGGGGAGCGAAAAACAGTTACACAGAACTATTTTTTTGAGGCCATCACCAATCTAAATGATGTCGCACATCGCACAAATGAAGCCGCCTTACTTCAGCAAAAAGTTGATCATCAGCTGTGGATCACACAAAAAAAGCACCTAGAGCGTGCATTTAACAAATGCGCGACCCAAGGGGATGAGGCTGCTACACATGCAGCTTTAGAGGCAGTAGCTGAGCACCTAAGAGCTGAACCACAACCAGTTCGATCTGGAAAGTTTTTGTACGAAGACACAACCCCACAGGCTCTCGTACAGATGCTCTACGAGAATATTCCACATGGCTGTTTATTAACGAGCGAAGCAAGCAGTATTTTTAGCGGGAAAGCCTTAGGAGAACTGGACAAACTCAACACGCTGTGGGACGGCGGCAGCGTGAAGGTTGACCGAATATCAAGGGATAGTTTTGTCCTACAGAATGCTCGCCTTACTCTTTCATTAATGGCTCAGCCGAATGTAATTAATCGATTCATGAGCAAGCGCGGCGAAGAGGCTAGAGGAACTGGATTTTTAGCTCGATTCTTAGTCGTAAAGCCTCGCACAATGGCTGGACACCGAACAAACCAAAAACTATCCAAGCTATCTCGTAAGAAAGCCTTCAATACCCGCATCCAAGAACTTTTGACTTCAGAATCATCATCAGAAAGACAAGTACTGCAATTCTCAGAACAGGCAAAAGACTTCTGGTTTATGTGCAACCAATACCTTGAAAAGCAGATGCAGGAAAACGGATTATATTATTACCTCAAAGATCACGCCTCAAAGCTACTAGAAAACACTAGCCGACTAGCAGCCACACTGCATACTTTCGAACGAAAAAACAATAGCGATATAGAAATAGATATCTTCACATTAAAGTTTTGCTGGTATTTTACCCAAAACTGTTCAAAGCACTTTATTGAGCACCTAGCCAACGAACCGCAAATCGTCACAGACACAAACCTCCTTGCGCACTTCTTGCTTAAAACCGCTTACAAGCGCGACCTTCACTCACCAGACCCCGAAACTGAAAGCAATCGAAAATCGGACCCTAACCGAATCAAAGCTAGACCAGTGCAACCAGGTGATCTGATAATCGGCGTGGAAACTATTTTCACACTATCCCAAGTTAAACAGTCTGGGCCAAGCGTACTAAGAGGTCGCGCTAATTCTGAGCGACTATATTCAGCAATTGATCTACTTATCAAGCTGGGGCACGTCAAAAGGGAGAGAAGTCACTTCAAGTTCAGAGAATCAATCCTTCTTAGCACCGGAGAGCCTGAACTAAAAAATGGCCAAATCATTACAATCAAGGAGCTACCGCTATTTTGCGAGCAGGAATTTGTTCAAGAAAATAACTCGCCTCACCATACATCGGGCTATCGCATCAAAATTAGTTAAAAAACTAATTCCAAGATAACCCATTCCAAGGGAAAGATTTTTTGGAACACAATTAACGCTACGTTATAACATATCATAAAAACCATAATACACCTGAGCGAAGACCCGGATTTAACGAACAGGCACCCGAGTTTTTCTCTGAGAAGGAGTCTGAAGCTAACAGGAATGCCGAGAAGCCAATGCGCGAGATCCAAGAGGCAATCAGGGCAGTCGAAGCGAAGTGTAAAATGATAAGCCATAGGAACATCTGAGCCCACTAGGGCAGCGACCCGCATCAGTGTGGGTCAAAGTGTGGGTCCCAACAGCAAGCAGAAATAAATTACTTTAAAATCAAAAGCATATTTAATAAGAATACCGGCCACAAGCCGGCTTTTTAATGCCTGCAAAAAGGCTACGCCTACCGTCCGGAACTTGAATTCTCACTTGTCGAGAACGCGATCCCCTTGTTACCGTAACGACAACCGTCATTACAGGTATCCCATCATGGCTTCCATCAACATCCGCATCGATGATGATCTGAAACAGCGCTCATTCGCAGAACTCGAAAAGCTCGGCGTCACGCCGTCGGAGCTTCTGCGCCAAACCCTCCAATATGTAGCAGAGCGAGGCAAGTTACCCTTCAAAGCGGCGCTGCTCAGTGAAGAGGATGAAGCGCTGATTGCCGTAGTCACCGAACGTCTCGCATCCCCTCAGCGGGTCAAGGTGAGTCTGGATGACTTATGAGCTTGAGTTTGATCGACGTGCGTTAAAAGAGTGGAACAAGCTGGGCGATACGGTTCGCCAACAGTTCAAAAAACTGGCTGAGGTCTTGGAGAATCCTCGAATCGAAGCCAATCGGCTTCGCGAGCTACCAGACTGCTATAAAGTGAAATTGAAAAGCGCCGGTTATCGCTTGATCTATCAGGTACTTGATCACGAAATCCTGGTGTTCGTGGTCGCCATAGGCAAACGTGAGCGGGAGGCAGCCTACGAGGTTGCGCAAGATCGCTTGCCATCCCGGACCTGATTTCGAAACATCCCATTTGCCGGACGCACGCCGCCGAGGTGCAAGTGCTGATCATTTGTAAAAAGTACAACGCGTACACCCTCAGAAGCAGACGTCGCACCCAGAGCCTGACGTTGCCTGTCCATGCGCGTCCCAAATGGTATTTCCAATGATCAGATTCACCCAAGGCAACCTGCTGGAAGCCAAAACAGAAGCCCTCGTCAACACGGTGAATACCGTAGGCGTGATGGGCAAGGGCATCGCATTGATGTTCAAAGAGCGCTTTGCGCAGAATTACCGCGTGTATGCAGCGGCGTGTAAGGCCGGGGAAGTAGAAACCGGCAAAATGCATGTGACTGCCACCAACGAACTCGACGGCCCTCGCTGGATCGTGAATTTCCCCACCAAGCGCCACTGGCGGTCGCCGTCGCAGATGGCATGGATCACCGAGGGTTTGCATGACCTGCGGCGGTTCCTGCTTGAAAACGATGTGAAATCCGTTGCGGTTCCACCGTTAGGTGCTGGTAACGGCGGTTTGAAGTGGCCTGAAGTCCGTGAACAGATTGTCGAAGTGTTGGGAGATCTCGATGCTGATGTCTTAGTGTTCGAGCCGTCCAATCAGTACCTGAATGTCGCCAAACGCGCGGGCGTAGAAAAGCTCACGCCAGCCCGAGCGCTTATCGCCGAACTGATTCGTCGCTACTGGGTTTTAGGCATGGAGTGCAGTCTGCTGGAGATTCAGAAGCTCGCCTGGTTTCTTGAGCGCGCTATCGAGCAGCTGCCAGATACCGAGAACCCTCTGAACCTGAAGTTCGTCGCACATAAATATGGCCCATACGCCAACCGGCTTGAACACCTGCTTGATAACCTCGATGGTAGCTATCTGCACTGTGACAAGCGCATCAGCGATGCAGGCATTAATGATGTGATCTGGTTTGATCAAGATCGCAAAGCGTTTTTACAAACGTATCTCAAGACTGAGGCCAAGGCATATTCGCAAGCGTTGGAACGTACGGCGCAACTGATTGACGGTTTTGAGTCGCCATTCGGTATGGAGTTATTGGCCACGGTCGATTGGTTGTTGAGCCAGGAAGGGGTATCTGCGACTGTTCCAGCGCTACGCGAAGCATTGAAGCATTGGGACGGTGGCGCCGGTGCTGCGGCTCGCAAGAGTAAACTGTTCGATGATCAGGCCCTTGATATTGCGCTCAAACGCCTGACATCCAGTCCTTTCCGGCCTGGATTAGCGGCCTGAAAGACGCTCGATAAAATTGGGCAGCAACCTGCTGCCCAATTTCCGTCACGGATAACTGAACGACTTCACCAACGTCAACTCCCCCGCCGTCCGCATCGGCACTACAAACGTCTCCATCTTTTCGCTCGGCGTGCCTTCTTCAGTAATCACCGTCACCTGCGCGGTCGTCAGCGCCTGCACCGCTTCATCCCCACCTTCGTCATCCCCGCGATACCCGCCGCCGTAATAATTCACATACACCAGATACTGCCCCTTGATCGGCGCGGGCATGGCGGCGATTTCCGGGCCGTAGCCGGTGGTGACGTCGACGTCGAGGGCGGCGCCGTTGTCGGCGCTGCGGTTGCCGTACCAGATGTGGGCGCCGTCGGGGGTGATCAGGTGCAGGTCGAGGTCGGTGCCGTCGCTGTCCCAGGCCAGCAGGACGCGCAGTTTGGCCGGGGTGGAGCCGCCGCGGGCGTTGAGGAATTGCGTGCGGTGGCGTTGCTGGCCGTCGGCGCTGCGCACTTCGACGCTGTTGCTGCCGTTGGGGAAGGAGAACGGGCGATCGAAGCCGCCGGCGGGGTCGATTTTCAGTGGCATGCTGACGCCGTTGACGATCAGGCGCCCGGGTTCGTTGTTCTTCGGCACGGCTTTGATCTGGCCGCTGATTCTGGCGGTATTGGCCTGGCCAAGCGGTGTGTTGACCGACGAGGCCGGGTAGTTGACGGTCTGGCGAAAGCTCTCGCCCTCGCCTTGCGGTGCGCCGCTGCGCCAGCCGCCCACCGGGGTGTCGAGTTTGACGCCATCGGCGGCGAACGCTTGCGGCAGCACGTTGAGGGCACAGAGCAGCAGCAAGACCTGTGGATAACGGAGTGTCATGGTCTATTCCAGCAAAAGGTGACGGGCGAGCCCTTCGATGTAGGTTTCATCCTGGCCGTTGGGGTGTGCTTCGAAGGCCAGGTGCAGATATTCGTGGGTCAGATCGAGGCGATCCTGCAGGCTCAGCACGCCGCGCACATAAATGCGCTGACGCTCGCGGTCGACGAAGGGCCGGCCGAAGGCGAGTTTGCACACGGCGAAAGTGCTGACTTCGTTGTAGCCGGTTTCGCTTTCGAGCCTCGGACGCCAGCCGCGTCGCTGCTTTTGCAGCCAGTCTTGCGCGGCGGGTAATGCTTCGCAGGAGGCGACCGGGTTGTCCCAGCGGCTGAGGCTGGCGCGTGGATAGGCGTGCAGCAGAATCGCGTCGTAGCGCTGGCCGGCGTTCGCTTGCTCGACGGCTTGCTGCCAGGCGAGTTTGTCTGGACCGGGCTGGTCGGAGTGATAGGTGACGGTGCTGCCGGCCAGTACCAGATCCGCCGTCCACGCCGCCATGTTGCGTGACTCGGCCGAGGCTGGACGCGGGGCGACGCGTTGGCGATTGCTGCTGTCGTCGATGCTCAGACAATCGCCGTTGCGCGTGGAGTTTTGCAGCAGATAGGTGCGGATCGCTACGGCCAGCGCCTTGGCGGCTTCGGCGGGTTGCGATTTGGCTTCGCGCTCAAGGACACGGGCGACATATTCTTCGCGATCAAGCCTTGCGACGAGTTTGTCGTTGAGCAGAAACAATTCGCCGTCGCTGTGGATGTCCAGCGCGTTGCCGTTGGCGAATTCGACGCGGTAGTCGCCGCGCAATGGCCCGGACGTGGCAACACGATCGCCGGCCAGAACTTTCGAAACCGGGTATTTCGAGAACAGCCCGACTTCCACACAACGCCCCGCGTCCGCTGGCCACGCCGTCGGCAACACGCTGGCCAGCGCCTGAGCGTAATGGCGCAGAACCATTTGACTGGTACCGCGTCCACCCGCCCAGATCGGTGCGCCGTCGGCGGTCCAACCGGCGAATCCACCTTGCCGCGATAGTGCATCCTGGTCGCCGAGCCAGCTCCAGGTTTTCACCCGCAGGCGCCCGCCCAACTCGCCGACGACATTGCCATCCGCCGCGTTCAGCACGACATCGAGCAGCACGCGGCGCGTCTGATCCTGCGCTGGCAGCAATGCCAGAACGCTCAATAACTCGGCAACCGAAACCCTTGTTGCCGGTTGCACGGCTGGCAAATCCAGCAACCACGACGGTGCCTGCCGCGCCTGCCAATACGCTCGCCAGTCCGTCGCTGCAATGCCCAACCGCGCCGGTTCGAAGTACAGACCGCAGGACTTCACCAGTGCCTGATCCCGCTCGATCTTGCCGCCCGCCGAGCAGCAATAAACTTCTTCTTTGGACTGCCCGCGACATTCATAAGCCGGCTCCCGCGCACCGGTATCCACCAGCCAGGCGTAGACGAACAACTTCCACAGACTGCCCAGCGGCGCATCCAGCGACGCTGGCAACGGTTCGCGCTTGATCAGTTGCGTCTGATTCAACGACAACAACTCGCCCTGATAGGCCACGCGCAACGGCTCGTCCTGCGCTGTCGCCAGCGCAGGCATCACACCCATCAGCAGCCACAACAGCGGCCGGCGCATGTCAGTTGACCGTGACCTGACCGAGGGCAGCTTTAGCCTCCTGGGCCTGATGCTGCGGCGCATACACCTGCTTGAAGCGTACCGGCGGCAGGTTGAACTGGCCCTTCTGCGAGAAGCGCACCAGATGGCGCAGGCGCAATTCGCCACTCAGCGCATCAACCGGCACCGCGTAAGCCAACTGACCCGGTTCAAATCGCGCCTTCTCCAGCGCGGTCGGTTCGGTGCCGTCCTTGCCCTGCAACTTGATGCCCCACGTCGTGCGCTCGACATCCGCGCCCGGTGGCAGCGGCACTTCAAGCATGCCGTAGCGCAGCGGTTTCGGTGCCTTGCTGGTGAGGATCACCTCGTCCAGGTACAGGCTGTCGCTGGACAACGGTTTAGTGCCGACCGGCTCGAGTTTGAAGGTGAACGCCTCGTCGCCCGGCACCAGCCGCGACAGACGCCGAGTGACGCTCACGGCCATCGGATCGACCTGCGGCTGTTGAGTCTGAAAGCTCAGAGCTGCACGCAACGGCCGCTCTTGCGTGCCGGACACGCTCAGTACGTTCGGCAAAGGCGTCGCGCCTTGCCATGTCCAGTACATCTCGCCGCTGGCGCCGTAGTTTTTCTTCCAGCCCTCACCCGGCATCAGCGCGATGGTCGGCGAGGCCTGAGCGATGCTGCGTTGCAGCCAGGTCAGCGCCAGTGCACGTTCCAGTGTCGATTGCTGCGGCAACAGACGTTGCAACAACGCCGTCGCGCGAGCCTGATCGAACGGTTGCAGCGACAGGTTCAGTGCTTCAACGAAGGGCTGCGAGCTGACGGCCAGACGTTGTTGCGCTGCGCCCAGTTGCCGATTGAACGCCTCCGGCAAAGCAACTTTCGCCTGCGTGGCCAACGATGCAGTGAGTACCCGCGTCGTCGCCAGACCAAGTGCCGAATCCGGGTCGTTCATCACCAGACTGTCCTGGCCGTCGTCGAGCAAGGTTTCGGCACTGCCTTCACCGGCCTTGACCAGATCGTCGATCAGACCGATGAGCAGCGTGTTCACTGGCAGCTGCATCTGTTTGGCGAACGACAGAATCAGCGCCCGCTGCAGCAATGGCGTATTCGGCGCTTGCTTGGCATAAACCTCCAGCACTCGCTGCCAGTGCTCCGGCGGCAAGGTCAGCTCGAGTACGCGGCTGGCATTCCAGTCAGCGTAATAGGCATAGGCGGTGAGAAATGCATCCGGCTCGCCGTCGTAGCCCCACCAGGTGAAGCTCGCCGACGGCCCGGCCATTTGCACCAGACGCAGACGGCTGTTCTGCATGATCAGGCGCAAGCGATCGCGAATCTGCGGGTTCGACGCCAGCGATGGATAAGCGATGCTCAGCGGCAGCAAGCGACTGGCCGTCTGCTCGACGCCGCCGTACGGGTAGCCAAGCAGATCATCGAGGGCGGAACGGAACAGCGCTTGCGGACTGTCATCCAGACGCAGGCGGATATCCGTGGCATCCGCCGGCAAACTCAACGGCGTATCGCCGCTGACCACATCGAGGCTTTGTGTCTGGGTGACCTGCCAGCCTTCACCGGTGGCACTCAAGCGCACAGCCAGGGCATCGGCGACTTTGCCGTCCTGCACCAGCTCCGCCGTCCACTCGCCAGAGGCCAAAGCGAACGCCGGCAGTGGCAGGTAATTGATGCCGCTGTTCAGGGTCACCGGCAGACGTTGTTCGGTACCGGCATAGTGAGTTACCAGTTCAGCCTTGACCGGTTTCTCCGCCTGACTGAACGCAAACACGCCCAGCTGCGGCTGATCGCCCTTGCGGAATTTGCTCGGCCCGCTCCACTTCAGGTAAAGCGGTTTTTCCGAACGGACAAACTGCTTCTTCTGCCCGACCTGACCGTCATCGGCAATCGCCCGAGCGGTGATGCGCCAGCGGGTCAGCGAGTCCGGCATCTTGAAGGTGAAGCGGGTTTTGCCGTCGTCGCCGGTCAACAGCTCCGGCTGCCACGCAGCAGTGTCGACGTCTTCACGGCGCGGACGCTCAAGCACCTTCACGCCGCGTTCGCTGCGATTGGCCTTGCCCGGAGCGCCGGGGCTACCCGGCAATGCCACGTCGTAGCTGATGAACGACAGGCTGGCACTGGTGCGCACATTGTTGCGCCGTGGGTGGTAGAAGAACTGATCGATGGTCGGCGCGACTTCCGGTTGCAGCGCGTAGATCATTTCGTCGACCACACTGACCGTCAAGTGTGCCGGAACCGCTTTGCCGGCGAACTGCGTGGTGAGGTCGACCGTGACCGTATCGCCCGGCAGGTACACCGCTTTGTCGGTGCTGATCGCCACGTCGATTTGCGGCGCGACCACTTTGATCCCGGCGTTCTGAAAGCTGTACTGACCGCCCTTGGTGTAGAGCACGGAGAAGGTCAGGTTCGGCGCGAAGCTGTCTTTCACCGCAATGCGCGCGCGGTATTGGGTGTCGCTGAGTTTTTCCAGTTTCAGCCAGTCGCCGCCCTTGGCCAGCAGCGCAGTGGCCTCGACCTTGTCGCGCTCGAGCGACAGCAGTGCATCGCTGACCGGCTCAGGGAAGGTGATCAGCGCCAGCGCTTCTTCGCCCGCCTTGTACTCGGGCTTGTCGAGGACGATTTCCACGGTACCCGGCACCGCTTTCACACCGTCGCCGGTGACCGAATGGCCGGTGGCGCCGAGGACGCGACCGTGTTGATCCTTCAAGGTCAGGTTGTAAGTGCCCGGGCGTTCGAAGGCCATG
This sequence comes from Pseudomonas sp. ef1, assembly GCF_007293365.2. Lineage (NCBI taxonomy): Bacteria > Pseudomonadati > Pseudomonadota > Gammaproteobacteria > Pseudomonadales > Pseudomonadaceae > Pseudomonas > Pseudomonas sp. ef1. The sequence goes on from NZ_CM129815.1 coordinate 45,887, forward strand.
CTGAAGCCTTTGTCATTCGCCGCGAGTTTGCCCTCGCCTGTGCTCTGGTCTTCCAGACGCACCCAACCATACGTGCTTGGGGTCACCGCTTTGCTTTGCTCGGTGCCGCCCTCATTGGCGTAGCTGAACGCAACCTTGTCACCGACTGCACTGAAGCGTTGCGGCGCGCTCAGGCGGAAGCTCGCCGCGCCACGGTCGATGAGGATTTCCTTGGTGGTCTTGACCCGATACGCCGCGCCATCGCTGGCGAACACGGTGAGCATGTAGCGGCTCGGTTTATCGGCTGCCGGCAAATCGAGGGTCGCGTTGCCTTTGCTGTCGGTGGTCAGTTCGGTGCTGGTTAGTTCCACCGGGAATTGCCCGAGGTATTGCAGCTCGTTGTCGACCATCGACAGTTGCTGGGCGCGCAGGCTCAGGCTCAATTTGGCGTTGGCCACCGGTTTGCCGTCCGGATAGAGCAGCACCAGATTGCCTTTCACCGGCTCACCGGTGCGGTAATCCTGCTTGGCCAGATTCAGCGAGATTTCGAAGTGCGGCTTGATGTATTCAGCGACGCGGAAAGCACTGCTGTAGGCCTGATCCTTGTAGTTGAAACGGATCTCGTAACCACCGGCCACGGCGTTATCCGGCAACTGGAAGCGACCCTGGGTACCTGCTTTCGAATCAAGCTTCAGATTGAGGGTTTGCAGTTCGGTCCCCGTGGCATCGAGCACGCTGACACTGACATCCGCCGCGCCCGGCAGAACCGAATCCCGGGCATTCTTGAACTCGCGCCCGACGATTTTCAGCGACACCCAATCGCCCGGGCGATACAGCGGCCGATCGGTGAAGGCATACAGTTTGGTGTCGTAGATTTCGCTGTCGTAGTAGAAGTTTTCCGAGACGAATACGCCGCCCTCTTCGTCCTCGCCGATGACGAACGAACGCTCCGGGCTGACGTGTTTCAGACGCAGCAGACCGTCGGCATCGGTAGCACCGCTGCTCATCACGCCGAGGCCATCGGTCCACAGCACATTGACCTTCGGCACCGAGCTGCCTTCGTGTTTGCGCGCGGCCCAGACCAGCAATTCATCACCGGCAATCTTGCTTACCGCGACGGTGTTGGAGACGAACACCATGGTGGTCGCGCGGTACTTGCCGATCAGCGCTTCGACCAGATACAGCCCCGGTTTCAGATTACCCAGCGGAATGTAGACGTTGCCCGGTGCGACGCTGACGAAGTCGCTGGACGAGCCGGCCAGATTGACCCCGGCCGGCGGCTGAATCGGCTTGGCCTGCCACAGCGGATAACGGAACTGGCTGACCACCGGCAGACCCGGGATCAGCGCGAATTGCGGCTGCGCGTCGTACGGCGTCGGCGCCACCATGGCCTCGCCCATTTTCAGTTCCGGCACTTCTTCGGTGACCTGCTTGCGTGACTCGTAAGAGAACGCACGCTGCATCACCCGGCGGGATTTGCGATACCAGTTGTCCCACAGATACGCGAGAGTGTTGGACAAACCTTCGCCCTTGAACTGGCCGTCACTGACGACGCGGTGCAGGTTCTTCTGGCGCTTGAGGAAATCCAGCGGCTTGTCGATGCGGTATACGCGAATGTCGGCGCCGCCGTACGGTTCCATGCGAAAGCGCCGGTAGTCACGACCCGGGGCTTCGAGGCGGACCATCGCCGGCTCGTCGCTGGCAAAACTGCTGTCGGCGAGCAGGAAGAAACTCTCACCGGCCACCGGCGTGTAATTGCTCGGCTCCACCGAGTCTTCGGCATTGACGCAGGAAAACGGCAGCAACAACGCCAACAGCAAGGAAATTCGCGAACAGATACGCAACATGCGGGCACCGGTCATTGGGAGAGAAAGTTCAGTCGATAGACGCCGATGAAGTTGGGGTTGGCTGCGTCGGGTATCCATCGGGTGTCCTTCCATGTCATGAGTTGCTGCAGGCTTGCCGAACGCATGCCGTTGTCAGTGGGGGTGGTGGTGCCGGTGTGATAGGCGATGTAGCGGCCCATCCAGATCATCAGGTGCTGGTCGTCGCCCTGATCGAAAAACATCAGGTCACCGGGCCGCGCCTGCGCCACATCGCGGCCGACCAGGTGGCTGTTGAACTGAATCAGTTTGATCGCGTTGACGTACGGCCCGACCTTGCCGCCGCCCTGCTGCCACTGTTGCGCGAGCTTGCGTTGCTCGTTGCTCAGCGTCAGTTCCGGCGGCAGGTAGCGATTGGACAGACCATTGCTGCGCAGCCATTTGTCGTCGTGGACTTTCAGCGCTTCGTTGGCGGCAAAGCGCACCAGGCCGGCGCAGTCCTGCTGATACCAGCGCGGGCTTGGGCCTTGGCTCAATTGCTCTTGAGCAATACGCACAAACCAGGCGCGAAACACCTGGGATTGCGCCGGGTCGAGCGCTGGCGCTTCAACCGCACGGGCGCCTGCGCTCAGCAGCAAAGCAAGCAAGCCGAGGCTGCGGATCAGTGCGCTCACAGCGCCTTCCATTCCAGCGGCAGCCATTGCCAGTGGCCGTCAGGCTCACTGCCTTCGGGCAAGGTCAGGGCATATTTGCCGTAGCCGCCGAGGGTGCGCAGTTTCGGCATCAGGTAGGTTTGCGCGGCGTTGTAGAACACCGGCTCCATATCCTGCGGCAGGCTGTCGAGGGTTTCGCGCTGCATCAGTTGCGCCATCGCGTCCGGGCCGAAGTAGATCGGCATCAATACGTCTTTTGGCAGCACGTCGGCCATCGGCGGGAAGCGCTTGTCGAGGGTGCCGAGGGCTTTGTCGACGAGTTTGTCGTCGAGGGAAAACAGCAGCGTCGAGCCATGACGGGCGAGGCTGACTTTCATGAACGCCTTGCCGGAAATCGCCTCCGGGTTCTCGGCGGTCTTCGCCGCGTACGGCCCGAAACTGGAACTGACCTGACGCTGCCAGACGTGGCTCTGGCCTTCCTGCTTGTCGATCACCGGGAATACGCTTTCGGCGACATTGGCTTCGAACGCGCCGACCATCGAACCGAACAACTTGCCCAGATCACCGTCAAGCTTGCTGCTGTCCTCGTCTTTGAGGCTGGCGACCAGCAATGGCGTGTACAGCCGCGAATCGGCGTACCAGCACAGGCCAGCCGCGCCGGCGACATGTTCGGTGAGGGTCTGCGCCACCGTTTCTTCGGCGCCGAGCTTGATCAATATCGGCTTCTGCGGTTCGGCCGCCACTGGCAGGGTCACGCAAGCGCTCGCGCCCAACGGCATCGCCTGCCAGACCGGTTTGAAATCGAAGTCCGGCTGGTTTTCCAGTTCATCCATGGCCAGATAGCTGTGCCAGCCCTTGTCGTCCATGTCGAAACGCAGTCCGGCGAAATTCGGGATGAAGCGCTGATAGCCCATGGCGAGCACGCTGGAATTGACCGACAGACGCTGCTTGGTTTCCGGGCTTTTCGCCGGCAAGCCGAACGCTTCGGGGAAAAGTTTTTCACCGTTGAGCAACGCCGCCAGCGCTTGCGCGGAGACGCGGCCCGATTCTTCCGAGACGCCGCTTTCCGGGTCGTAGTACTTGGCTGGATTGGACAGCACCACCAGTTTGTCGCCGCGCGACGCAAACAGCAGCGATTTGCTGGCGTTGTAGCTGAGTTGATACAGCGGCACGTCATCGCCGCCGACTTTGAGAGTGCCGAAGACGCTGAGCTGGGTGTCATCCAGCGCCACTTTCGCCAATGGCTCGAGCAGCTTGGCCAGCCCGCCGCGATCCATCACCAGCAGGAAATCCTTCAGGCGACCATCGGCGCCACGCCACAGCGCAACATCGGCCGGTTGATCGAAAAGCTGCTCGATCAGGCTGTCCTGCAACTTCAGGTCATGCTCGTAGATGATCCGCCGCAGGCTGCCGATCAGGCCGAGGCGATCGGCGTGGGTTTCGTAATAGAAGACGAAATCCTCGGTAAGCGTGGCCTTGAGGAACGGCACCGTCAGGAGGTCCTTGGGCAACTGGCTCAGCGAACGGGTTTCGAGCAAGGCGTCCGGACGACCGAGGCCGAGCCTGTCACTGACCAGTGCCGCCGCCGGCGCTTTGGGCTTGAGCAGCAGCCAGCCGAAACCGCCCGCCACACCGGCCACCAGGCACAGGCCGAGCACGACCAGCGGCCAGCGCCGCGAAGGTTTGGCCGCCGGTGTCGCGGCAGCTGGAGTCACAGTGTTATCGCTCATGTTCACAACATCCGAGTTCATCCGTGGCGGGATGCTTAATAGTTGAAAGTCTTGACCAGCAGCAGATCACCGATCGCCCGCAGGGGCACGATGAAGGTTTCGCGTTTTTCGTCGACGGTGTTTTCGTTGAGCACCAGGGTGATCTGCGAGGTGATCACCTCGTTCTGATTGCTGGCCTCCTCGAAGTTATAGCCACCATTGCCGTAGTTGCCCCAATAGTTGACGTAGACCAGATACGTGCCGTGCAGCGGCGCGGTCATGGTGAACATTTCCGGGCCGGGGCCGTCGACACCATCCGGGTCGAGGCCTCCGCCATTGCTCAGCGCCGGCCGTGCCCAAAAGGCATGCTGACCGTCGGGGGTGACAATATGCAGATCCAGCTCGGCTTTCGGGTCGTCCCATCCCAAGACAAGACGAATCTTCGCCGGCGTGCGCAGATTATTTGCTTCATAAAATTGCACGCGCTTGAGCGACTGGCCCTCGGCGCTGATCACTTCGACGCTGTTGGAACCGGCGCCAAATGCGTAGGGCCGGGCAAAACGTCCCTGATCATCGGTGTACAGATTCAATGGATTGCCGTTGACGGCGAGGCTGTGCGGCGGACGCATGTGGCCGAGGGCTTTGAGCTGGCCCTGGATCATCGTGCGATTGCGCTGAATGCCGCGATCGATCGGCGGCGTCGGGTAGGCGACCTGCGGATTTTCCGAGCGATCGAGCAAGCCGTGATAACGCCAGCCGCCGACTGGCTCGGACAATTGCGCAGTCGGCGCGGCCCACAGCACAGGCGCGCAGGCGAAGCCGATCAGCAGCAAAAGAAATGAACGCATGTGACGCCTCCTGCCATGCCTTGAACGAAACCTTGCACCCGATCCTCGGTACTTCACAGCGGTGAACTGCGTTTCGTCTGAATGCCCCGCAACTGTCGGGGCCGTAGAAGCCGCGAAGATTAGCGATTCGGCAGTTTTTTAACAATCGGATACATGTGTGATTGCTGTAGGAATCTCGCTTTCGAGAGGGCGTGAGCCGAATAGCGAAGTTATTCGGCTCACAAAATGAGCCGAATAAGCCTCAGCCCCGAAACTTCACATTAACTTTGTGACGAGGGGATTTATCCCCGCTCGGCTGCGCGGCAGTCGTAAAACCGGCGACTTCGATTTTCCTGAGAGTATCGGTTGTCTGGTTTTAGGGTTGCTACGCAACCCAGCGGGGATAAATCCCCTCGCCACAGGGGTCATGTGCGCGGCTTTGGGCGGGGCGCCTCATTTGCCCATACCCCCTATCTGCTAGTGTCGCGCCGGTTTAACGTCTACCGGAAATTGCCGCCATGGCCCGCAAAAAAGCTGCACTGGATTTCGAACAATCCCTCGCCGACCTGCAAACACTGGTCGAGCGTCTGGAGAACGGTGAATTGTCGCTGGAAGACTCGCTGACCGCTTTCGAGCAGGGCATCGGTCTGACCCGTGACTGCCAGGCGGCGCTGGCCCAGGCCGAGCAGAAAGTGCAGGTGCTGCTGGAGCGCGATGGCGAACTCGCCGAGGAACCCTTCGACGCGGATGAGCCAGAATGATCGCGGCGTATTCGGCGAGTAGTCAGGCCCGGGTCAACGCGGCGCTGGAAACGCTGTTCAACGCGCCGCTGCCGGAACTGGCGCGGCTCTACGAAGCGATGCGCTACAGCGTGATGAACGGCGGCAAGCGCGTGCGCCCGCTGCTGGCTTACGCGGCGTGCGAAGCCCTCGGCGGAAAGGCTGAACAGGCCAGCGGCGCGGCCTGTGCGGTCGAGTTGATCCACGCCTACTCGCTGGTGCATGACGATTTGCCGGCGATGGACGACGACGATCTGCGTCGCGGCCAGCCGACGACCCACAAGAAATTCGACGAAGCCTGCGCGATCCTCGCCGGTGACGGCTTGCAGAGCCTGGCCTTCAGCGCCCTGCTCGACCCGCGCCTGAGCGATTGCAGCAGCGAAATCCGTCTGCAGATGGTCACGGCGCTGGCGCACGCAGCCGGTCCGGCGGGCATGGTCGGTGGCCAGGCCATCGATCTGGGTTCGGTCGGTCTCAAGCTCGATCAAACAGCCCTGGAACAGATGCACCGACACAAGACCGGCGCGCTGATTGAAGTCAGCGTCAAGCTTGGTGCCCTGGCCAGCGGCCGCGCCCAGCCTGATCAGCTGCAGGCATTGCAGACTTATGCACAGGCCATCGGCCTGGCCTTTCAGGTGCAGGACGACATCCTCGACGTGGAAAGCGATACCGCTACCCTCGGCAAACGTCAGGGCGCCGACATTGCCCGGGACAAACCGACCTACCCGGCCCTGCTCGGCCTCGACGCTGCCAAGGCCTACGCTCTGGAACTGCGCGATCAGGCCCTGCAAGCGCTGCGACCGTTTGACGCGGCCGCCGAGCCGCTGCGCGAGCTGGCCCGGTATATCGTCGAGCGGCGCAACTGACGGCGTATCGGCCAAAAAAGACCAACGCGTGGGCAGGGGCCGATGCATCAGGTAAACTGCCGCATCTTTTATACCTATAACGATTCGCCTGATGCCCACGACGTTTCATGAGATTCCCCGCAAGCGCCCGACCACGCCCCTGCTCGACCGCGCGAACACGCCGGACGGCCTGCGCCGGTTAGGCGAAGCCGAGCTGGAAACCCTGGCCGATGAGTTGCGCCTGGAATTGCTCTACACGGTCGGCCAGACCGGTGGGCATTTCGGTGCCGGCCTGGGCGTGATCGAGCTGACCATCGCGCTGCATTACGTCTTCGACACCCCGGACGACCGTCTGCTGTGGGACGTCGGGCATCAGGCGTATCCGCACAAGATCCTCACCGGTCGCCGCGAGCGCATGGCCAGCCTGCGTCAGAAGGACGGCATTGCCGCATTCCCGCGCCGCTCCGAGAGCGAGTACGACACCTTCGGCGTCGGCCACTCCAGCACTTCGATCAGCGCCGCGCTGGGCATGGCCATTGCTGCCCGCCTGCAGGACAGCGATCGCAAGGCCATCGCCGTGATCGGCGACGGCGCGCTGACCGCCGGCATGGCTTTCGAGGCGCTCAACCATGCGCCTGAAGTCAACGCCAACATGCTGGTGATTCTCAACGACAACGATATGTCGATCTCGCGCAACGTCGGCGGGTTGTCGAACTATCTGGCGAAGATCCTTTCCAGCCGCACCTACGCGAGCATGCGCGAGGGCAGCAAGAAAGTCCTTTCGCGCCTGCCCGGCGCCTGGGAAATCGCCCGTCGTACCGAAGAATATGCCAAGGGCATGCTGGTCCCCGGCACCCTGTTCGAAGAGCTGGGCTGGAACTACATCGGCCCGATCGACGGCCACGACCTGCCCACCTTGATCGCCACCCTGCGCAACATGCGCGATCTCAAAGGCCCGCAGTTCCTGCACATCGTCACCAAGAAAGGCAAAGGCTTCGCCCCGGCGGAAGTCGACCCGATCGGCTACCACGCCATCACCAAACTCGAACCACTGGACGCCCCGGCCGCCGCGCCTAAAGCCGCCAGCGGGCCGAAGTATTCGGCGGTGTTCGGCGAGTGGCTGTGCGACATGGCGGCGGCTGACGCGCGTCTGGTCGGGATCACCCCGGCGATGAAGGAAGGCTCGGATCTGGTGGCGTTCAGCGAGCGTTTCCCGGAGCGTTATTTCGACGTGGCGATTGCCGAGCAGCACGCGGTCACTTTCGCCGCCGGCATGGCCTGCGAAGGCGCGAAACCGGTGGTGGCGATCTATTCGACATTCCTGCAACGCGGTTACGACCAACTGGTACACGACGTCGCGGTGCAGAACCTCGACGTGCTGTTCGCCATTGACCGCGCCGGTCTGGTTGGCGAAGACGGCCCGACCCACGCTGGCAGCTATGACCTGTCCTACCTGCGCTGCATCCCGGGCATGCTCATCATGACCCCGAGCGATGAAAACGAATTGCGCAAAATGCTCACCACCGGCCACCTCTACAACGGCCCGGCGGCAGTGCGTTACCCACGCGGCAGCGGCCCGAATGCAGTCATCGAAAAAGATCTCGAAGCGATCGAAATCGGCAAGGGCATCGTCCGTCGTCAGGGCAGCAAGGTCGCCATGCTGGTGTTCGGCGTGCAACTGAGCGAAGCCTTGAAAGTTGCCGAGAAGCTCGACGCCACCGTGGTCGACATGCGTTTCGTCAAACCGCTGGATGAAGCGCTGGTGCGCGAGATCGCCGCTATCCACGAGTTGCTGGTGACTATCGAAGAGAACGCAATCATGGGCGGCGCCGGCGGCGCGGTCAGCGAATTCCTCGCCCGCGAGAACATTCTCAAGTCGATGCTGCATCTGGGCTTGCCGGACATTTACGTCGAGCATGCGAAACCGGCGCAGATGCTCGCCGAGTGCGGGCTGGATGAGGCCGGGATCGAAGCGTCGATTCGCCAGCGGCTGGATTTGCTCAACAGCTGACGCAATCCCTTGTAGGAGCTGCCGAAGGCTGCGATCTTTTGATCTTGCTCTTCGGCAGCTCCGGAACCTTTAAAAAGCAAAATCAAAAGATCGCAGCCTTCGGCAGCTCCTACATGGTTTTGCAAAGACCATAGATTGCCATGAACCTCTCCCGCCTCGCCCTGCCCTTCCTCCTGCTGCCAACCGTCAGTGCCGTCGCCGACACCTTCGAGCGCGATCAGGCGCTGAAGCTGCCGGACACGCTGATCAGCGCCAATCGTCAGGTCGAGGCGCGCAACGACAGCAGCGCCGCCAACACCGTGTTCACCCGCGAAGACATTGATCGCCTGCAACCCAGCGACGTGCCCGATCTGCTGCGTCGCGTGCCCGGCGTGCAAGTGGCGCAGACTGGCGGGCGCGGCAGTCTGCCGGGGATCTACATTCGCGGCACGCAATCGGCGCAGAGCCTGGTGCTGGTCGATGGCCAGCGCATCGGCAATTCGACTTCCGGCGACAGCAATCTGCAACATCTGAACATCGAGCAGATCGAGCGCGTCGAAGTGCTGCGTGGTTCACGCTCGGTGATTTACGGCAGCGACGCGATTGGCGGGGTGATCCAGATCTTCACACGACGTGGCACTGGGCAAGACTTGCAGCCACGCCTGCATCTGGGCTTTGGCAGTCAGCAGACATGGGAACGCAGCCTCGGCTTGTCCGGCGGCGACGAGAAAACCCGCTTCAACCTCGGCGCCAGCCTCGACGAAACGGCCGGGCTCGACCGTACCCACGAGTCGTATCCAAGCGACAGCGACCATGACGCCTACCGCAACAAATCCCTGAGCCTGAGCCTCAGCCACGCGTTGACCGAGGACATCGAAGTCGGCGCCAATCTGCTGGATAACCGTGGCAGGAGCGAATTCGACAATCCGTTCGGCCGCTTCGACATGGACACTTTCGAGTCGGTGCAACAGCAGCCCTACAGCGACTTCAATGTCAGCAGCATCAGCAGTTATGTCGATGCGCGGGTCAACGAAACCTGGAAAACCCGCATCGAATTCGGCCACAGCGAAAACCGCGAAAAGACCTTCGACAAGCTCAGCGACGAGCGCACGGTGTTCAACACCTATCGCGACTCGGTGAACTGGCAGAACGACCTGACGCTCGACCCGCGCAACAGCCTGATCCTCGGTGGCGACTGGTACGAAGACCGGATCAACAGCAGCACTGCGTTCGACGAGGACAGCCGCTGGAATCGCGCAGCCTTCATCCAGCACCGTTATCAGGCGGACAGTTTCTCCACCGAGATCGGCGTGCGCCACGACGACAACCAGCAGTTCGGCAGCCAGAACACTTGGAGCGGCACTTTCACCCTGCCGCTCAATCCGGATAACGACGTGCTGCTGAGCTACAGCGAAGGTTTCCGCGCGCCGACCTTCAACGACCTGTACTACCCGGATTTCAGCAATCCCGACCTGAAACCGGAAACCTCAAAAAGCTACGAACTGCAATGGCGCAGCCAATTGAGCGACAGCGCGCGGCTGGAGGCCTCGATTTACCGCACCGATCTGCAGGACGCTATCATCTTCGGTAGCAACTCACGCCCGCAGAACGTTGCATCAGCGCGCATCAACGGTTTTGAAGCGGCGCTGAAGCAGGAGCTGTTTGGCTGGCAGAGCAATCTCGGCGTGGCGATCATTGACCCGCGAGATCGCGATACCGGGCATACGCTGGCCCGACGGGCGCGGCGCACGGCCAGTTGGGATCTGGATCGGCAGTTCGATCGCTTGGGTGTGGGCGCCAGTTGGCAATTGGTCAGTGGCAGTTACGACGACTTGAACAACACCCAGTCGCTGGGCGGCTACGGCACGCTCGGGCTGCGCAGCAGTTGGGCGCTTACTCGTGAGATCAAGCTGGATCTGAAGGTGGATAACCTGCTGGACAAGGGTTACAGCCGGGCGAACTACAGCTATGAAGGTGCGCAGTATGGCTATCGTGAGGAAGGTCGGGCGTGGATGTTCGGGGTGACGTGGACCCCGGAAACTCGCTGAGATCCAATGTAGGAGCTGCCGAAGGCTGCGTTCTTTTGATCTTGATCTTCGGCGGCTCCGATACCGCCAAAAACAAAGTCAAAAGATCGCAGCCTTCGGCAGCTCCTACATGTCCGGCGCGATCGATTGGCAAAGCTTGGCGGTGGCGCTGATCATCTGCCCGCTCGGTCGCTCAAGGCCTTTGTCAGTGACCAATAGCAGTCTCCCCAGCCTGACCGCCGCCACCTGCGGCCAGGCCTTCCACGCCCCTAGCTGGGCCTGATCACCGGCGACAATCACCTCGGGATCACGCTGCAATACCGCCTCGATACTCACTTGTGGTGCCGGCAGATTCAGCTCGGCGAAAATATTGCGCGCGCCGCACACCTCAAGCGCATCGCTGATGATCTGCCCGCCACCGATGGTGTACAGCGGCTTGTCCCAGACCTGATAAAACACCCGCAGCGGCACATCACGACGATAACGCTGGCGCAGATCATTCAGCTGCTCGCGCAATTCGGCCGCTCGTTTCGCCCCACGTTCAGGACGCCCCAGCTGTTTGCTGATCGCTTCAATTTGCGTCGCCAGTTGCGTCAACGTGTGCGGCTCGGCGACGAAGGTCGGAATGTTCAGACGCTTGAGCTGATCACGCTGCCCCGCGCCGACGCTGCCGGGCCAGAGCAGCAGCAAATCCGGTTTCAGGCTGAGCAAGCGCTCCATGTCGAGCTGACCGTAGCGCCCCACAGACGCAACATCGGCAATTGCCGGCGGCCGCTCGCCCGCATCCAGCACGCCGACCAACAGGTCGGCAGAGTCCAGTTCAACGACGATTTCGGAAAGCGACGGCGCGAGGCTGACCACCCGCAATGCGGCCGGAACCTGACTGCTCAGGGCGAGCAGCACAACCGCCAGCCACAGGCGATGCATCAACCGAGTTGACGCGGAATACGGTAGAGGTAGAACAGCACGGCGGTGGACAGCGCCAGCAGCATCAACGGCACGGCTTCGAGGCCGACGAACACCGCCAGTGCGCCAATCCAGGCCGGCAAGGACGCTACCAGCAACGCCGTACGCCGACGCGCCGCAAGGGCAATCCAGGCGGCGGGTTCTTCGGCGGTATCGAGGGCTTTTTGCGTGGCGATCAACGCGTGTTTGTAGCGGGCGAAATACTTCAGGCTGACAAACATCGAGGCGACGCCGGCGATGAACAAGGGCATTGCCAGCACTGGCAACAGGCCCTGGCCTTCACCGAACAGCGCGTTGAGCACGAACAGCGGCAACAGCGCCAGCGCCAGGTATTGCCACCAGGCCACCGCCAACCGCCGCCGCACCTGGCCGCGGGTCACGCGCGGTCGGCCTCGCCCTGATGCTCGTTGCCCATCATGTGGTCGAGCTTGCTGGCCTTGGTCGCCAGGTAGAGTTTGTTGTGCGGATTGTGCCCGGTGTGCAGCGGCACGCGTTCGGCGACGACGATGCCCATGTCGGTCAGCGCTTTGACCTTGCGCGGGTTGTTGGTCATCAGACGCAGGGATTTCACGCCCAGGTGTTCGAGCATCGGCAGGCACATGGCGTAGTCGCGCTGATCGGCAGCAAAGCCCAGACGCTCGTTGGCTTCCACGGTGTCAGCGCCGCCGTCCTGCAACTCGTAGGCACGGATCTTGTTCAGCAGACCGATGCCACGCCCTTCCTGACGCAGATACAGCAGCACGCCACGACCTTCGCGGGCGATCGCCTGCAGCGCGGCTTCCAGTTGCGAGCCGCAGTCGCAACGCTGGCTGAACAAGGCATCGCCGGTCAGGCATTCGGAATGCAGGCGACCGAGTACCGGGGCGCCATCGGCAATTTCACCGAGGCTCAGCACGACGTGCTCACGCCCGGTGCTCTCATCGAGAAAGCCGTGCATGGTGAATTGCGCAAAAGGCGTTGGCAGCTTGGAAGCGGCGACGAAGACGACAGGCACCGATGTGCTCCTGATCTAGAAGACTGAAAATTCGCAGGCCGGCATTGTAACAGCAGGTTCCTGTAGACGCTTAGGCTGAATTATCGGGCATAAACATCAAAAAGTTTGATGACAGCTGCCGCCAGCACCGCCGCTCCCTGTAGGAGCTGTCGAGTGCAACGAGGCTGCGATCTTTTGATCTGGCTTGATATCAAGATCAAAAGTCGCAGCGTGCCGCAGCTCCTACAGAGATTTGAGTCGGCTTCAGTTCGGGTTGAACGGATACGGCTGCTGCCACTTTTCGAAGACCGGCTTCAACTCTCCGCTCTTGACCAGTTCCGCCATGCGCCGGTCATACAGCGCCATTAACACGCGAGCCTGTGGGGTATCGGCGAAACCGAGAAACAGCGGCAACTCAGCCAGATGCGAATAGCGGTACTGCGCTGGATCTGCAGCATCGCGCACGACCGCTTCAATTTCGGTCAGCGCGTCAATGTAGTAATCCGCCCGCCCCTGCTTGAGCATCAGCAGGATGCCGGTGCGCCGTTCGATCTGGTTGAAGCGCTGAATGTTCGGCAAGTAGTTTTCGTAACGGTAGCCGCGCACCCAGGCCAAACGGTATCTGCCCAGGGTGGCCAGGGTCGGCGGCGGGCTGCTCGCCAGGCCCAGCGCGTAGATGTGATCGGAATCGAACTTCCACTGCGGGTACAGCACCTGCGTGGCTTCGTCGCGGTAGGAGCCGACCAGTGCGTCGACCTCCTTCAACTGCACCAGCCCGATCGAACGGGTGTACGGCACCGTGCGAATATCCAGCTTGACCCCGGCCGGCTCGAACACTTTGCGCAACACGTCCCAGGCCAGACCATGGCCGTCAGCGGCGGTGTAATCCTCCCAGTCTTCGCTGGCCAGATGGATCACCGCAGGCAAAGGCGCGGCGGCCTGCGCGTGGGCGAACGTACCCAGCAGAGCCAGAAGCAGCAGCGCCAACCCACGTCGCAGCATTGCGTGGTTCCTCACGTGAGTCGAATCAGGCGAATATCCATACCAGCCCTTGCATCGCCAGCCAGGCGAACACACCGGCCAGCACGTCGTCGAGCATGATGCCGACGCCGCCATGCACATGCTTGTCAATCCAGCGGATCGGCCACGGCTTGAGAATATCGAAGAAGCGGAACACCAGAAAACCCGCGAGCAACCAGTACCAGCCTTCCGGCACCAACCACAGGGTGATCCACATGCCGACCATTTCGTCCCAGACGATGCCTTCGTGGTCGTGCACGCGCAAATCGTCAGCGACTTTGCCGCACAGCCAGAAGCCGAACAGCATGGTGATGCCGAGCATCAGCCAGTAGCCCCAGTCGGGCAGCATCTGCCACAGCGGAATGAACGGCAGCGCCACCAGCGAGCCCCACGTGCCCGGGGCTTTTGGCAACGTGCCGGAGCCGAAGCCGAACGCGAGGAAATGCCACGGATTGCGCCAGACCGAAGGAGGCACGAATTCGGCAGGAACCTGTTTCGGGTGATCTGTCACGGTGTCTCCTGAAAATGTTGGTAGCCGCGAATCTGCGGAGTGATGTCGCGTCGGTCGCGGTCCAGCAGCACCACGCCCTGGCCCGGCAGCACTCGCCCGATCACATGGATCGGCCAGCCGTCGGCCAGCAGTGCCGGCAACTCGGCGGACGGCAAGGTGAAGGCCAGTATGTAGTCATCACCACCGCTCAATGCCGCGCGCTCGGCACCGCGCTGGCCGAGAAACGCGACTAAAGCATCCGACAACGGTACACGCTCGCGTTCAATCTCAAGTCGCACCTTCGACGCCAGCGCGATGTGCCCGCAATCGGCGAGCAGGCCGTCGGAGATGTCCAGTGCCGCCGTGGCCTTGCCGCGCAGGGCCTGACCGAGCGCCAGTTGCGGCTGTGGCGACCAGTAATGATCGAGCAGCGGCTGGGCGATATGCGCTTCGGCATCACGTTGAGCCAATACCAGCGGCAAGGCGCCGGCCGCATTGCCCAGTTCGCCGCCGACGCAGAGCAGATCACCGGGCCGCGCACCGCTGCGGGTCAAGGCCTGGCCAGCGGGTACGCGGCCGAACACGGTGACCGTCAGGCTCAACGGCCCGCGCGTGGTGTCGCCGCCAACCAGCGCGACGCCGCAGCTTTGCGCCATGCGGTTCAAACCCCGGGCATAGGCTTGCAGCCAATCGGCAGTCACCGTCGGTAAGGTCAGGGCAAGGGTAAAGGCAACGGGCGCAGCGCCCATGGCGGCCAGGTCACTGACCGCGACGGCCAGCGAGCGCTGACCGAGCAGAAACGGATCGCAGGGGTCGGCGAAATGCACACCGGCCACCAGCGTATCGGTGGAAACCGCCAACTGTTCCCCAGCGGGAACCGCCAGCAAGGCGCAGTCGTCGCCGATCCCCAGAGCAACGCCTTCGCCGCCCTGCGCACAAGGCGCGGCGGCGAAGAAATTGCGGATCAGCTCAAACTCGCCCATGGCTGAGAAAAAGTATTCAAGCGCCGATCAGCGCTTGAACGCCTTCACTTCAGCTTCACGCAGGCGCGGGGCCAGCTTGTCGAGCACGCCGTTGACGAACTTGTGGCCGTCGGTCGAACCGAACACTTTGGCCAACTCGATACCTTCGTTGATCACAACGCGGTATGGCACGTCGACGCGCTTGAGCAGCTCCCAGGTCGACAGGCGCAGAACCGCCAGTTCAACCGGGTCCAGCTCTTCGATCGCCAGATCCAGGCACGGCGTCAGGGCGGTGTCGATTTCGGTCTTGAACTGCGGAACCCCGTGAAGGATTTCACGGAAGTAGGCACCGTCAACATCGGTGAAATCGTTATCAACGCGAAACTGCGCTTCGATCTCGTTCAGCGATTGCCGGGCCATGTGCCACTGGTACAGCGCTTGAGTCGCGAGCTGACGGGCTTCGCGACGCTTGGCGCTTTTCGATGGCTTGCCGGCATCCGCAGGTTTCGGATCGCGCGGGTTGAAACGATCGCTTTCGTCGCTAATCACTTGGCCTCCAACTGCGCCAGCAGGCTGACCATTTCCAGAGCGGACAGGGCAGCTTCGGCACCTTTGTTACCGGCCTTGGTGCCGGAACGTTCGATGGCTTGTTCGATGGAATCAACGGTCAGCACACCGAACGCAACCGGTACGCCGAACTCCATGGAGACTTGGGCCAGGCCTTTGGTGCACTCGCCAGCCACGTATTCGAAGTGCGGAGTACCGCCACGAATGACCGCGCCAAGGGCGATGATCGCTGCGAACTCGCCTTTCTGGGCGACTTTCTGCGCAACCAGCGGGATTTCGAAGGCGCCCGGCGCGCGGATGATGGTGATGTCGCTTTCGCTCACGCCGTGGCGAACCAGGGCATCAACGGCACCGCTGACCAGGCTTTCAACCACGAAGCTGTTGAAGCGGCCCACTACCAGAGCGTAGCGGCCTTTAGGGGCGATGAAGGTACCTTCGATGGTCTTCAGGGTCATTCGTCAGTTCTCTTAAAGAGCCGGGACGCGTCTGCTACGCGCCCCTCAGTGATTATTTGCCGCGAATCGGAGTCCGGAAACAGCCGGTCATTATTCGGAGGGCACGTATTCTACAACTTCCAGATCGAAACCGGATATCGCATTGAACTTCATTGGTGCCGACATCAAGCGCATTTTGCGCACGCCGAGGTCACGCAGGATCTGCGAACCGGCACCGACAATGCTGTAGGTGGTCGGTTTTTTCGGCGCTGCCTGCTCGCCGGTTTCACGGATATGCGCCAGCAGCACGTCACCATCAAGCGGGTGACCGAGCAGCAGCACCACACCGCTGCCGGCCTCGGCGACCGCAGCCATGGCGGCGCGCAGGCTCCAGCGGCCCGGTTGCTTGACCATCAGCAGGTCGCGCAGCGGATCCATGTTGTGCACGCGAACCAGCGTCGGCTCCTCAGCGCAGACAGTGCCCAGCGTCAGGGCCATGTGCACGTCGCCTTCCACCGAATCACGATAGGTCACCAGGTTGAATTGGCCCAGTTCGCTGTCCAGCGGCTGCTCGGCAATCCGCTGAACGGTACGTTCGTGGATCATCCGGTAGTGAATCAGGTCGGCGATGGTGCCGATCTTGATGTTGTGTTCGGCGGCGAATGCTTCGAGTTCAGCGCGACGGGACATGGTGCCGTCGTCGTTCATCACTTCGCAGATCACCCCGCTCGGCTCGAAACCGGCCATGCGCGCCAGGTCGCAAGCGGCTTCGGTGTGGCCGGCGCGAGCGAGGGTGCCGCCGGCCTGGGCCATCAGCGGGAAAATGTGGCCCGGGCTGACGATGTCTTCAGCCTTGGCGTCTTTGGCGGCTGCCGCTTGCACGGTGCGCGCGCGATCGGCGGCGGAGATGCCGGTGGTCACGCCTTCGGCGGCTTCGATCGAGACGGTGAACTTGGTGCCGAAACCGGAACCGTTGCGCGGCGCCATCAGCGGCAGCTTCAACAGTTCGCAGCGTTCGCGGCTCATCGGCATGCAGATCAGGCCACGGGCGTGCTTGGCCATGAAGTTGATGTGTTCGGCCTGGCAGCATTCGGCGGCCATGATCAGGTCGCCTTCGTTCTCGCGGTCTTCGTCATCCATGAGGATGACCATCTTGCCTTGGCGGATGTCTTCAACCAGTTCTTCGATGCTATTGAGCGCCACAAGGCACCCCCTTCTTTTGAATTATTTGAGGTAGCCGTTTTGGGCCAGAAAGCTTTCGGTGATGGTGCTGCCGGCGGTCTTTTCCGCAGCCTTGTCACCCAGCAGCAGACGCTCCAGATAACGCGCCAGCAGGTCGACTTCCAGATTCACCCGGCGGCCCGGCTTGTAAGAAGCCATGATGGTTTCGCTGAGGGTGTGCGGAATGATCGTCAGCATGAATTCGGCGCCATCGACTTCGTTCACGGTCAGGCTGGTGCCGTCGACGGTGATCGAGCCTTTATGGGCGATGTACTTGGCCAGTTCCTTCGGCGCGCGGATGCGAAATTCAACGGCGCGGGCATTGTCGCTGCGCGAGACCACTTCACCGACACCATCGACGTGACCGCTGACCAGATGCCCGCCGAGGCGAGTGGTCGGGGTCAGGGCTTTTTCCAGATTGACCGGGCTGCCGCTTTTCAGGTCATTCATGGCGGTGCAATCAAGGGTTTCGCGGCTGACGTCGGCGGCAAAGCCGTCGCCCGGCAACTCGACGGCGGTCAGGCAAACGCCGTTGACCGCGATGCTGTCGCCGAGTTTGACGTCGCTCAGATCGAGCTTGCCGGTTGCGACGTGCACCCGCACATCACCGCCCTTTGGGGTCAGTGCGCGGATACTGCCGATGGATTCGATGATGCCGGTGAACATGGGGTTCTCCTTGAGAACGAGGCCAGCGCTAACGCGATGGCCGGGAATTATACGCGGGCTGAAGGGACAGGGATCGCAGTGACTCGCCAGTCATCGCCCACCGCGCGGATTTCAGTGATTTTCAGCTCCGGCGCATCTTTCATCTGCGCCAGCGGCCAGTCGAGCAGCGGACGCGCCGTGGAGCCGAGGAATTTGCCGGCAATGAAGATCACGAATTCGTCGACCAGACCCAGTTGCGCAAAAGCACCGGCCAGACGCGGTCCGGCCTCGACCAGCACCTCGTTGGTGCCTCGATTGGCCAGTTCGATAAGCAATTGATGCAGATCGACCTGGCCGTCGGCACCCGGCACGATCAGGCATTCCGGGCCATTGGCGTATTGCTCCTCGACCGCGACACAGGTGGCGACCAGCGCCGGCCCGGCCTTGAAGAATGGCGCATCCAGCGGCACTCGCAGGCGGCCATCGATCAATACGCGCAATGGCGGGCGGCTCATGGCCAGCGCAGTTTGCTCGCTGTCGAGACCGAGTTCGTCCGCGCGCACGGTCAACCGAGCGCCGTCGGCCAGCACCGTGTCGGCGCCGGTCAGCACTACCGCCGCCTCAGCGCGCAAACGCTGCACCGCCGAACGCGCCGCCGGGCCGGTGATCCATTGGCTCTCGCCGCTTTCCATCGCTGTGCGACCGTCGAGGCTCATGGCCAACTTGACCCGCACGAACGGCAAGCCATGTTCCATGCGTTTCAGAAAACCTTGATTGAGCTTGCGCGCCTCAGCTTCCAGCACACCACTTTCCGTGGCGATACCGGCCTCGGTCAGGCGCTGCAAACCGCGCCCGGCGACTTGTGGATTGGGATCACGCATCGCCGCCACGACCCGGGCAACGCCAGCAGTCACCAAGGCATCGGCACACGGCGGTGTGCGGCCATGGTGGCTGCAAGGTTCGAGGGTCACATACGCCGTCGCGCCCCCGGCCTGCTCGCCAGCGGCGCGCAGGGCGTGGACTTCGGCATGGGGTTCGCCGGCGCGCTCATGCCAGCCTTCGCCGACAATCTGCCCGTCACGCACCACCACGCAACCGACTCGCGGATTGGGATGGGTGGTGTAGTGGCCCTTGCGCGCCAGTTCCAGCGCGCGGGCCATGAAATGGGCGTCGAGGATCGCCTGCTCGGCGGCGGTGGTCATTCTTTCACCGGTTCGCGGGCGAGGCGGTCGATCTCTTCGCGGAATTCATTGAGGTCCTGGAAGCGCTTGTACACCGAGGCAAAACGGATATAGGCGACTTCATCAAGCTTTTGCAGCTCGGCCATCACCAGTTCGCCGACCACGAGGGATTTGACCTCGCGCTCGCCGGTGGCGCGCAGCTTGTGCTTGATGTGGACCAGAGAGGATTCGAGGCGCTCGACGCTGACCGGACGTTTCTCCAGCGCGCGCTGCATGCCGGCGCGGAGTTTTTCTTCGTCGAACGGTTGGCGGCTGCCGTCGGTTTTGATCAGGCGCGGCAACACCAGTTCGGCCGTCTCGAACGTCGTGAAACGTTCGCCGCAGGCCAGGCATTCACGCCGGCGGCGCACCTGTTCGCCCTCGGCGACCAGACGCGAGTCGATGACCTTGGTGTCGTTGGCACCGCAGAAGGGACAGTGCATGGTGGCTGGCAACAAAAAATGGGAGGGCCATGGTAGCGCATCCCCGTGGCAAGACAAGCCATAGGCTTTGCGGTATACAGAACGGCATGATCGTCTGATCCATGGAATTCATTCTGCCGGAGCCTCCAATGCCGTTACGTCCGCTCGTTCTGCTCAGTCTTTTCAGCCTGCTGGTGGCCTGTGGCAGCGACGCACCCAAGCCGCAACCGCCGACCCCAGGCCCCGCGCCGCAGCAGGCGCAGAAAAAAGCCAAAGAGGCCGCCGAACTCGGCCCGCTGCCAGCGCATCAGCGCGAATTGAGCGGCAGCCTGCAAGGGGTGCCGGCCGGCGCCGAAGTCGAACTGGCGCTGCTGGTGATCGATGAAAAGGACCGCCCACAGCAACTGCTCGCCAGTTCCAGCCTGATCGGCAACAACCAGATCCTGCCGTTTCACCTGCGGTTCAACCCCGAGGCATTTCCGGCCGGCGCGCGGGTTGAGCTGCGCGGTCGCGCCAGCCAGTCCGGGCAATTGATCCTGCACCTGCCGTCGCAGACCATCACCCAACCGACCACTCAGGCGTTGGGCCAGCTGCAATTCGTCAAAGCGCCATGACAGCACCGCTCGACCTGCAACAGGCCTTGGGGGAATTGCTCGGCGACGCCAGACTGAAAGCCTGTGCGTTGCCGGGCACTGATTTGCAGCTGTGGCTGATCGACGGTGACAACATGGCCCGCGAATTCAGCCAGGAAGAAACCCGGCGCATCCTGCATGAACCGCCCTATTGGAGTTTTTGCTGGGCCAGCGGCTTGGCCGTGGCGCGTTATCTGGCACAGTTTCCAGAGTGGGTGCGCGGCAAGCGCGTGCTGGATTTCGGCGCCGGCTCCGGGATTGCCGGTATCGCGGCGGTGAAGGCCGGGGCGCTGGAAGTGGTGGCCTGCGATCTCGATCCGTTGGCGATCGCCGCTTGCCGGGCAAATGCCGAGCTCAATGCTGTGCAGATGAGCTACTCGACGGACTTCTTTGCCGAGGCCGATCGCTTCGATCTGATCCTGGTCGCCGACGTGTTGTACGACCGGGCGAACTTGCCGCTGCTCGACGCGTTTCTCAGTCGCGGACGCGAGGCGCTGGTGGCGGATTCACGGGTGCGGGATTTTCGGCATCCGTTGTATGAACGGATCGAGATGCTGGAGGCGATGACCCTCCCCGATCTGGCCGAGCCCGAAGAATTCAGACATGTCAGCCTCTACCATGCACGGCGTGATTGACGCCGCCAAAAGATCGCAGCCTTCGGCAGCTCCTACTCTCGATCGCGTACCCCTGTAGGAGCTGCCGAAGGCTGCGATCTTTTGCGCCACCCCTTATAGTGCGGTCATTGACGCTTAGAGAGATCCCCCATGAGTGAGCAAACGCCGTACATCTTCGACGCCACGACTGCCGATTTCGACCAGTCGGTGATCGAAGCCTCCTTCAACAAACCGGTGCTGGTGGATTTCTGGGCCGAATGGTGTGCGCCGTGCAAGGCGTTGATGCCGATGCTGCAAGGCATTGCCGAGAGCTATCAGGGCGAGTTGCTGCTGGCCAAGGTCAACTGCGACATCGAGCAGGACATCGTCGCCCGCTTCGGCATTCGCAGCCTGCCGACCGTGGTGCTGTTCAAGGACGGTCAGCCGGTCGATGGCTTTGCCGGCGCACAACCGGAATCCGCCGTGCGCGCCCTGCTGGAACCGCATGTGCAAATGCCGCCACCGGCTACTGCCGACCCGCTCGAACAGGCCCAGGCGATGTTCGACGAAGGTCACTTCGCCGAGGCGGAAGCGGTGCTGGTGACCATTCTCAATGAAGACAATACCAACGCCAAAGCGCTGATCCTTTACGCACGCTGCCTGACCGAGCGCGGTGAGCTGGGCGAAGCGCAAACCGTGCTCGACGCGGTCAAGAGCGATGAGCACAAAGCCGCACTCGCCGGGGCCAAGGCGCAGATCCAGTTCCTCGGCCTCGCCCGCGATCTGCCGGACGCCGCCGACCTGAAGAGCCGCCTGGCGCAAAATCCGCAGGACGATGAAGCGGTGTACCAACTGGCGATCCAGCAACTGGCGCGCCAGCAATACGAAGCGGCGCTGGACGCCTTGCTGAAGCTATTCATCCGCAACCGCAGCTACGGCGAAGGCTTGCCGCACAAGACCTTGCTGCAGGTGTTCGAGCTGCTGGGCAATGATCATCCGTTGGTGACGGTGTATCGCCGCAAGATGTTTGCTGCGCTTTATTGAGAGCAAAAAACCGCAGCGGGCCGCAGCTCCTACATCCGATCGTGTTCACCGCGGTTTTTGCGGATGAACGCTGATTCTGTAGGAGCTGCCGAAGGCTGCGATCTTTTAAGGCTTACCCGATCCAGCTATAGAGCGGCGTATCCCCGCCGCTCGCCACTTGCACATCGGCACTGTGGCGCAAGCGCACCAGTAAACGCTTGCCCGCCACCGCACTGCCGGTCAGCGCTTCCAGTTGATCGAGCAGATCCGGTCCACTGAGTTGCCCGGCCTTGCGCAGCAAGTCTTTGGCCACCTGCCACAGCGCATCGTCCTGATTCACCGGCTTCGCCGCCGGGGCCGACGCCACTGCCTCAGACTGCGCGACCGGCGCCTGCCCGCTCAGCGCCGAACCCAGCCTGGCCCAATCGCTGTCATCCAGCTCCACCGTCAAATCCACCGGCAACTCGCCGACCGTTCCGCGTATCCGCAACATCAAGTTCGCTCCTGCACTTTTCTGACCTGCATGCTCCCATGGGACTTGTGCAACGCCAAGCGCACGGGCACACTCTGCGCACTTTCGTTATAAGATTACATAACAAACTTTTCATTTTTCTCGGAGTTCGTCATGCGTCGTTTGCTGCTCGCTTTGCCGTTTGCCCTGTTGCCGCTGGCCGCTGCTCATGCGGTGGATGAGCACGATCACGATCATGAGCACGGCAGCCTCGGCGCCCATGAGCATGGTGTGGGTCGTCTGAATGCCGCGCTCGACGGTCAGACCCTGGAGCTTGAGCTGGAAAGCCCGGCGATGAATCTGGTGGGTTTTGAACACGCCGCGACGTCGGATGCCGACAAGGCCAAAGTCGCTGCCGCTCGTGCGCAGCTGGAAAAACCATTGGCCCTGTTCAGCCTGCCCGCTGCGGCCGGCTGCAAGGTGGTCAGCCAGGAGCTGGAAAGCCCGCTGTTCGGCGACAAGCCGGACGCCGACGATCACGACGAAGATGAAGCGGACAAGGACGGTCACGAGCATCACCACGACCACAGCGAAATCCACGCGCATTACCAATTCAGCTGCGCCACACCGGGCGCGCTGAACACGCTGAATCTGGCAAACATCTTCAAGACCTTCCCGGCAACGCAGAAGATTCAGGTACAACTGATCAGCGCGACCGGCCAGCAAGGTACCGAAGTGACGGCCAAGTCAGCTGCGCTGAAATTCTAGGATCCACCGAAATCCCCTGTGGGAGCGAGCCTGCTCGCGAAGGCGGCGTGTCAGTTGACAGGTGGGTGTCTGACCCAGCGCTTTCGCGAGCAGGCTCGCTCCCACAGGGTTATGTGTTCACTTCATGAAAATCGGTGCCATGACCCAAGCACTCATCGAACTTTCCGACCTTGGCTTCAACTGGCCCGGTCACCCGCCGCTGCTGGACATCCCGGCGTTTCGTCTGGAAGCCGGCGAAACCCTGTTTCTCAAAGGCCCCAGCGGCAGCGGCAAGACCACCCTGCTCGGCCTGCTTGGCGGGGTGCAGAAGCCCGGTCGCGGCAGCATTCGCCTGCTCGGCCAGGAGCTGACCGAGCTTTCTGCCGGCAAGCGCGATACGTTTCGTGTCGATCACACTGGCTACATTTTCCAGCAATTCAACCTGCTGCCGTTTCTCTCGGTGCGCGAGAACGTTGAGTTGCCGTGTCATTTTTCAAAACTGCGTGCGCAACGGGCGAAACAGCGCCACGGCAGCGTCGATCAAGCCGCCGCCACCCTGCTCGCGCACTTGGGTCTGAAAGACGAAAGCATCCTCAGCCGCCGCGCCGACTCGCTGTCGATCGGCCAGCAACAACGGGTCGCCGCCGCACGCGCATTGATCGGCCAACCGGAGCTGGTGATCGCCGACGAACCGACCTCGGCGCTGGATTACGACGCCCGCGAAAACTTCATTCGCCTGCTGTTTGCCGAGTGCCGTGAGGCCGGATCGAGTCTGTTGTTCGTCAGCCATGACCAGAGCCTGGCGCCGCTGTTCGACCGTCATCTGTCCCTGGCCGAACTCAATCGCGCCGCCACGTCCGCCGAGGTCTGAGATGTATCTGTTTCGTCTGGCCATGGCCAGCCTGGCCAACCGCCGCTTCACTGCATTGCTCACTGCTTTCGCCATTGCTCTTTCGGTGTGCCTGCTGCTCGCCGTCGAGCGCGTGCGCACCGAAGCCAAGGCCAGTTTCGCCAGCACCATCAGCGGTACTGACCTGATCGTCGGCGCTCGTTCGGGGTCGGTAAACCTGCTGCTGTATTCGGTGTTCCGCATCGGCAACGCTACCAACAACATCCGTTGGGACAGCTTTGAACACTTCGCCAACAACCCGAAAGTGAAGTGGGCAATCCCCATGTCCCTCGGCGACTCCCATCGCGGCTATCGCGTAATGGGCACCACCGAAGCCTATTTCCAGCACTATCAGTACGGGCGCCAGCAACACCTGGCGCTGGCCGACGGTCGCGCGTTTGCCACCGATCCTTTCGAAGTGGTGCTCGGTGCCGAAGTCGCTCAAGCGCTGCACTACAAGCTCGGCGACAAACTGGTACTGGCCCACGGCGTGGCGGCGATCAGCCTGGTCAAGCACGACGACAAACCCTTCACCGTGGTCGGCATCCTCCAGCGCACCGGCACCCCGGTGGACCGCACGCTGCACATCAGCCTCGGCGGCATGGAGGCGATCCACATCGACTGGCACAACGGCGTGCCGGCGCGCGGCAACGGCAGGATCAGCGCTGATCAGGCGCGCAATATGGACCTGACCCCGCAAGCGATCACCGCGTTCATGCTCGGCCTCAACAGCAAGATTTCCACCTTCGCCTTGCAGCGCGAGATCAACGAATACCGTGGCGAACCGATGCTGGCGATCCTGCCGGGCGTGGCCTTGCAGGAATTGTGGAGCCTGATGAGTACGGCCGAGAAAGCCTTGTTCGTGGTCTCGCTGTTCGTTGTGCTGACCGGGTTGATCGGCATGCTCACGGCGATTCTCACCAGCCTCAACGAACGTCGCCGCGAGATGGCGATTCTGCGTTCGGTGGGCGCGCGGCCGTGGCACATCGCAAGCCTGCTGGTGCTGGAAGCCTTTGCGTTGGCGCTGACTGGAGTCATCGCCGGACTGGCATTGCTGTACGTCGGCATCGCCGCTGCGCAAGGGTACGTGCAGGCCAATTACGGTTTATACCTGCCGCTGGCATGGCCGAGCGAGTATGAATGGACGCTGCTCGGTGGCATTCTGGCGGCCGCGCTGCTGATGGGCAGCGTGCCGGCCTGGCGCGCGTATCGCCAATCATTGGCCGATGGCCTGTCGATCCGTTTATGAGGATATTCACCATGCCCCGCGCCCTGCTTGCGCTGCTGATGCTGGTCGCCCTGCCCGTGTGGGCGGCGCCGAAAGACCTGAGCTGGTCGGAAATGATCCCGCCGGACGCCGCGCCGGAAGTGCCGAACATGACCCCGCTGCACGACCTGTCGAAGATGGGCGACGCCCTCTCTGCCGAGTCCGCGCCGGCGGCCAAGCAGGACATGCCCAATGCACCGGTAGTGAAGAGCCTCGACGGGCAGAACATTCGCCTGCCGGGTTACATCGTGCCGCTGGAAGTCAGTGAAGAGGGGCGCACCACGGACTTCTTGCTGGTGCCGTATTTCGGCGCCTGCATCCACGTACCGCCACCGCCGTCGAACCAGATCGTCCACGTGAAAAGCGAACTGGGCGTGAAGCTCGATGAGCTGTATCAGCCGTATTGGGTTGAGGGACCGTTGCAGGTGAAAGCGTCGAGCAGTGAGCTGGCCGATGCCGGATATCAGATGGAGGCGGAGAAGATTTATGCGTATGAACTGCCGGAGTAATTCCCGGTAATTTTGTGTTGGCTGGTCTATCGTCTTCGCGAGCAGGCTCGCTCCCACAGGTGATCACATTCCAAGGTGGGAGCGAGCCTGCTCGCGAATAGGCCCTCAAAGGTTCCACAAAACCGCGCCCCTTCACTGTTTCATTGAGCTGAGTCAAAACACCGTATCAGACGGCTTCGTACCCTAGGACATCGAATTTTTATGTCCTTTCGGAGCCCCCATGAACAAGTCCTTGCTCAGCGCCTCGCTGTTTGCCCTCGCGCTCGCAGCCCCGCTCGCCCACGCCCACGAAGCCGGTGACATCCTTGTGCGCGCCGGCGCGATCACCGTCAACCCGAAGGCCGACAGCTCCAGCGTCAAGGTCGATCAGGGTCCGCTGAGCGGCACCAACCTGGGCGGCAAGGCGACCATGAGCAGCGACACCCAGCTGGGTCTGAACTTCGCCTACATGCTCACCAACAACATCGGTATCGAGCTGCTGGCAGCCACGCCGTTCGAGCACGACGTCAAGCTCAAGGGCACCGCCCTGCCCGCTGCCAATGGCAAGCTCGGCACCCTGAAACACCTGCCGCCGACCCTCAGCGTTGTCTACTACCCGCTGGATTCGAAATCGGCTTTCCAGCCGTATGTCGGCGGTGGCATCAACTACACCTGGATCTACGACGAACACGTCGGCAGCGAAGCCAGCGCCAACGGCTTCAGCAACTTCAAGGCGAAAAACTCCTGGGGTCTGGCCTGGCAGGTCGGTGCCGACTACATGATCACCGACAACATCATGCTCAACGCCCAGGTGCGCTATATCGACATCGATACCCGCGCGACCGTCGAGAACAACGCCGTCGCACCGGGCACCCGCGCACGGGTGAATGTGGATGTCGATCCGTTCATCTACATGGTCGGTCTGGGCTATAAGTTCTAAGTCGATTTTTACCGAACGTTCACGTGGTGGTGAATGAGGCTTGGTGACGGGCAGGCACAGAACTGACGACGACCGTACGCAGTCGATCGGGGGATAACATTCCCTCGCCACAGGGATAGCGATATTCCGGCCGTGAAAAAGGCGCCTGATGAAGGGCGCCTTTTTCATGTCCGAAAGCTTGTTTCATCCGCGCCCGAGCAAGCGCGCCAAGCCCACACTCATCGGCGTCTGCGGCGGCATTTCGAAGCGCTGCAGCAAGCGTCGGTTATCGGCTCGCGAATGGCGGATATCACCTGAACGCGCCGGCCCGTAGCTCACGGGCGGCAGTTCACCGATCACTGATTTCAATGCTTCGAGCATCTGCTTCAGGCTCATCGCCTGGTTCCAGCCGACATTGACCGCACCTTCCTGCACTTCAGGCTTTTCCAGCGCCTGCACCAGCAAGTCGACCAGATCACCGACATAGAGGAAATCACGGGTCTGCTCGCCATCGCCAAACACGGTGATCGGCAAACCTTTCGACGCGCGTTCGCTGAAGATGCTGATCACCCCGGAATACGGCGAGGACGGATCCTGGCGTGGGCCGAAGATGTTGAAGAAGCGAAAAATTGCCGGTTCCAGGCCATGCTGGCGCCGGTAGAAATCGAAGTACTGCTCACCGGCCAGTTTGTCCGAGGCATAGGGTGTCAGCGGCGCTTTTGGCGTGTCTTCATCAATCGACTCGCCCTCGCCATTGTTGCCGTATACCGCCGCGCTGGAGGCATACACCACGCGCTTGACCCCGGCCAGACGCATGGCTTCGCAGACATTCAGGGTGCCGATGAAATTGCTCTGGTGGGTTTTCACCGGATCGTCCACCGAGGCCTGCACCGAGGCCACCGCCGCCAGATGCGCGACAGCGTCGCAGCCTTGCATGGCGCGGGCGACCAAAGCGGCATCGGCGACATCGCCGACCACCAGTTCAACCTTGGGATTGTCCAGCGGCAGGTTGCTGCGCTTGCCGGTCGACAGGTCGTCGAGCACGCGTACCGCATAGCCCTTGGCGAGCAAGGCATCGGTCAGGTGCGAGCCGATGAAGCCGGCTCCGCCAGTGATTAGAACCGTTGCTTCAGCCATGTCGGTAGAACCTGTCCAGTAGACCCGGGAGTGCGGCACGCCAGGCGCGCGGTTTGATCCCGAAAGTGTGGAGAATTTTCTTGCAGGCCAGCACTGCATGTTGCGGCTCTTCGGCGGCGTCCGGGCGCGCGGCGTGGGCCTGCGCGGTCGGTGCTTCGATCGCCAGCGGATGCAGGCTGCGTGCTTCGGTGAGAATCGCCTGGCCCAGCGCCAGCGGTGTGGTCGCTTCGTGGCCGGCGTAATGGTAAGTGCCCCACAGCGGCGCGGCGCAGTCGAGTTGCTTGAGCACGGAGATGATCACTCGCGCGGCGTCATCGACCGGAGTCGGATTACCGCGACGATCATCGGCCAGCAGCAACTCTTCGGGTTTTTCCGCGCGAGCGAGGAAGCGTCCGAGGGTGCCGTCCGGGCTGTCGTCGAGCAGCCAGCCGAAACGCAGCAGTACATGTTGCGGGCAGGTCGCGCGCACGCTTTGCTCGATGCGCCACAAGGCCTGACCGCGCAGGCCCAGCGGCACCGGTTCGTCTTTTTCGCTGTAGGCCGTGGCTCGCGAGCCGTCGAACACGCGATAGCTCGACGGTTGCACAAGGACAATGTTGTGGTGCTGGCACAGTTCGGCCAGACGCTCGATGGCGCGTTCCTGGCCGGTCATGCGGCTTTCGCTGACGCTCTCGGCCTGGAACCAGTCGAAATAGTAGGCGAGGTTGATCAACGCATCGGGACGGGTGTCGTCGAGCAGTTGGGTGAGGCTCGCGGCATCCCAGCCGTTTTCGGGCGGGCGGGGGGCGAGGAAACCGATGTCTTCTTCCGCACCGAGGCGAATCAGCGCCTGCCCAAGGGCATTTCCGCCGCCCAGTAACATAAGGCGCATTCGCATAGAGTCAGCAGGCCCAGTCTGATTGGAACGATGGCTTTAGCGACGGTTCTTGTGGAACAGTCGTCGATAATTGCCGGAATCGTTGCATTTTGCGGGTTTAGTGCGCAACCGTCATCCGTAAAGTGTAGATCCGCGAATTTGCGCCGTCCTGACCGGCCCCTTCGCGAGCAGGCTCGCTCCCACAGGGAACCGAGTTCCAAGGTGGGAGCGAGCCTGCTCGCGAAGGCGTCCGAACGGTACTTGCATCTTCCCGCCCCCGCCCGCATAACTTCAGTCATGAATCTGCCCCTCCCCGCCAACGGCGCGCTGGCCGGCTTTCACCCCGCCGTCAGCGCCTGGTTCAACAAGACTTTTCCGGCGGTCACCGCCGCTCAGGCCCGTGCGTGGCCGTTGATTCGCCAGCGCCGGTCGACGCTGATCGCCGCGCCCACTGGCTCCGGCAAAACCCTGACCGCGTTCCTCGCCGTGCTCGATGAGCTCGTCCACCGAGGCCTGGAGCATCCTGACGGTCTGCCCGCCGAAACCCTGGTGGTCTATGTTTCGCCGTTGAAAGCGCTGTCCAACGACATCCAGATCAACCTGCAGAATCCGCTCGCTGGCATTACCGCGCAATTGCGCGAAATGGGCCTGCCGGAGCTGACCATCACCACCGCCGTACGCACCGGCGACACGCCGCAAAAAGACCGCGCCGCGATGCGCAAGAGCGCGCCGCATATTCTGGTGACCACCCCGGAATCGCTGTACGTGCTGCTCGGCTCGGAATCCGGGCGCAGGATGCTCGGCACCACGCGCACGGTGATCATTGACGAAATCCACGCCATGGCCGCCGGCAAGCGCGGCAGTCATCTGTCCTTGAGCCTTGAACGGCTGCAAGCGTTGTGCGCCGAACCGCTGACCCGCATCGGCCTGTCCGCCACGCAGAAACCGGTGGAAGCCGTGGCGCAGTTCCTGGTCGGTCACGATCGCCCCTGCGAAATCGTCGACATCGGCCACGCCCGCCCTCGGGATCTGGGCATCGAGGTGCCGCCGGTGCCGTTGTCGGCGGTGATGGCCAATGATGTCTGGGAACTGGTGTATGAGCGCCTCGCCGAACTCGCCCGCGAGCACCGCACCACGCTGATTTTCGTCAACACCCGACGCCTTGCCGAGCGCCTCAGCCGGCATCTGAGCGACCGCCTCGGCAAGCAGGCCGTGGCGGCGCACCACGGCAGCCTGGCCAAAGAGTTTCGCCTCGATGCGGAACAGCGCCTCAAACGCGGCGAGCTGCAAGTGCTGATCGCCACTGCATCACTGGAGCTGGGCATCGATATCGGTGAAGTCGACCTGGTCTGCCAGATCAGTTCACCGCGTTCGATTGCTGCGTTTCTGCAACGAGTCGGTCGCTCCGGACACCAGGTCGGCGGCACGCCCAAGGGTCGTTTGTTCGCCACCACCCGCGACGACCTGATCGAGTGCGCCGCCCTGCTCGACTGCGTGCGCCGGGGCGAGCTCGATACGCTGCACATTCCGGAAAAACCGCTGGACGTGCTGGCGCAGCAGATCATTGCCGAGGTCAGTTGCCAGGAATGGTCGGAGGACGCGTTGCTGGCGATGTTCCGCCGAGCGTGGCCCTATCGTGACCTCGATGAAAAACACTATCAGGCCCTGCTGAGCATGCTCGCCGAAGGCTACAACGGTCGCCAGGGCATCCGCAGCGCCTACCTGCACCGCGACGCCGTCAGTCGCACCTTGCGTGGCCGGCGGGGCGCGCAACTGACCGCCGTGACCAGTGGCGGCACCATCCCGGACAACGCCGACTACAGCGTATTGCTAGAACCCCAGGGCTTGAACATCGGCAGCGTCAACGAAGATTTCGCCGTGGAAAGTATCGCCGGTGATGTGTTCCAGCTCGGCAATACCTCGTACCGCATCCTGCGGGTGGAAAGCGGCAAAGTGCGGGTCGAGGATGCGCAGGGCATGCCGCCGACCATTCCGTTCTGGCTCGGCGAAGCGCCGGGGCGCAGTGATGAACTGTCGGCGGCCGTCGCGCGCCTGCAAGCGCAGTTGGACGAATTGCTCAGCGCCACCCCGGGGAATCTGCAACCGGCGCTCGACTGGCTGACCACCACACTCGGCCTCAACCTCGCCAGCGCCGAGCAACTGGTCGAATATCTGGCGCGCGCACGGCAAACCCTCGGCGCCCTGCCCTCGCAGGACACGCTGTTGATGGAACGGTTTTTCGACGAGTCCGGCGGCACCCAACTGATCATTCACACGCCGTTCGGCAGCCGCATCAACCGCGCCTGGGGCCTGGCCTTGCGCAAGCGTTTCTGCCGCACCTTCAACTTCGAGTTGCAGGCCGCCGCCAGCGAAGACGCGATCGTGCTGTCGCTGTCCACCAGCCACAGCTTCGAGCTCGACGAAGTCTGGCGCTACCTGCACAGCAACAGCGCTGAACACACGCTCATTCAAGCCGTGCTCGATGCGCCCTTGTTTGGCGTGCGCTGGCGCTGGAATGCCGGGGTGGCGCTGGCGTTGCCGCGCTTCACCGGCGGGCGCAAAGTCGCTCCGCAACTGCAACGGATGAAAAGCGAAGACCTCATCGCCAGCGTCTTCCCCGACCAGATCGCCTGCCTGGAAAACCTCGCCGGCGAGCGCGAAGTCCCCGAACATCCGTTGGTGGAACAGACCCTCGACGATTGCCTGCACGAAGCGATGGACAGCGAAGGCTGGCTGACCCTGCTGCGGCGCATGGAGCGTGGCGAGGTGCGCCTGATCGCCCGGGATTTGCCGGCGCCGTCGCCACTGGCGGCAGAAATCCTCAGCGCCCGGCCGTACACGTTTCTCGACGACGCGCCGCTGGAGGAACGCCGCACGCAAGCGGTGATCAATCGACGCTGGAGCGATCCGCAGTCGACCGACGACCTCGGCGCGCTGGACGCCGACGCGATCACGGCGGTGCGCGAAGAAGCCTGGCCGTCGCCCAATTCCATGGATGAAATGCACGAAGCGCTGATGAGCCTCGCCTGCATCAGTGACGCCGAAGCGCGCGCCAACGCGGGTTGGCCGGACTGGCTGCAAACGCTGATAGCCAGCGGCCGCGCCTGCCGGTTGCAGATCGACGCCGAGCATCAGTTATGGCTGGCCCGCGAACGCTTGAGTTGCCTGCAAGCACTTTATCCACAGGCCACGTTGCTGACTGAGGCGGTGGCGCTGCCCGGATTCGACGAGACGTGGGCATTCGATGAGGCGCTGGTCGAAGTGATCCGCGCCCGCCTCGGCGCCTTTGGGCCAATCCCGTTGCCCGCCATTGCCGAACCGCTCGCCCTGCCAGCCGCGCAAGTCAATCAGGCCCTCGCCCGACTGGAACGCGAAGGCTATGTGTTGCGCGGCCAGTTCACGCCGAACAGCGCGATTGAAGAATGGTGCGAACGCCATCTGCTCGCGCGCATCCATCGCTACACGGTCAAGCGCCTGCGCCGGGAAATCGAACCGGTGGCATTGCAGGACTTCATGCGCTTTCTGTTCGACTGGCAGCATCTGACGCCGGCCACCCAAGGTCAGGGCAGTGCGGTGCTGCCGGCGATTGTCGGCCAGTTCGAAGGTTATCCGGCGGCAGCCTCGGCATGGGACAGCGACATCCTGCCGGCACGCCTCAAGGACTATTCGCCGAGCTGGCTGGATGAACTGTGCCGCAACGGCAAACTGGTGTGGACGCGCATCAATGCGCGGCAGAAGGTCAGCGGCTCGGCATTGCGCAGTACGCCGATTGTGCTTCTGCCGCGCAGCCAAGTGGGTCTGTGGAGTGCATTGGCAGAACAGACACCAGTGAGTGAGTTATCGCCGAAAACGCAGAAAGTCTTCGAGGCGCTGAGTCAGCATGGCGCGCTGTTTTTCGATGAGTTGATTCATGAAGCGCGCCTGCTGCGCAGCGAACTGGAAATCGCCTTGCAGGAACTGGTCGCCGCAGGTTTGGTGAACGCCGACAGCTTCGCCGGTCTGCGCGCGCTGATCACGCCGGCAAGCAAGCGCCAGCAGCGCAGTAGCCGACGCGGGCGCGGCGCGTTTATCGGCGGCATGGACGATGCCGGGCGCTGGGCATTGCTGCGCCGGGGTTCGTCAGCAGATGCCGCCGAGACACTCGAACACGTCGCCATGACCCTGCTGCGCCGCTACGGCGTGGTGTTCTGGCGCTTGCTCGAACGCGAAGCGGACTGGTTGCCGAGCTGGCGGGAATTGCTGCGCACCTTTCATCGTCTGGAAGCGCGGGGCGAGATTCGTGGCGGGCGGTTTGTCAGTGGTCTGGCTGGCGAGCAGTTTGCCTTGCCCGAAGCCATTCCTTTGCTGCGCGAAGTACGCCGACGCCCGCAGGACGGCAGCCTGGTGGCGGTGTGTGGGGTTGATCCATTGAATCTGGCCGGGACGTTGTTGCCGGGGGCGAAAGTGCCGGCGCTGGTGAGCAATCGGCTGGTGTATCGCGATGGGGTGCCGGTGGCCGCTATGGTTGCGGGCAAGCCGCAGATCTGGGGGGAATGGGATCAGGTGGTCATTGAGCAGATAGGCAGGAAACTCATCCGCAATTGAGGGTGTCTGTTCTGGCCTCATCGCGGGCAAGCCCGCTCCCACAGGGTTTTGCGGCGTACACAAAACCAATGTGGGAGCGGGCTTGCCCGCGATGAGGCCGGGACATGCAACGCAGAGCTCAGATCAGGTCCGCGACTCCTGCGGCACCTCACCCGCAACCACCGCCCCCTCCTCCTGTCGCTTTGGCAACAGAACCTGCTGTGGATAAGTCTGCGCAAAATGTACATTCGGTGTGTTATCCACAAGCTTCTTCAAGCGCTGGTTGAACGCGCGGCTCACCGCATACTGCCCGCCGGACACCGTGCGAAATTGCGCCGTCAGCACCACGCCGTTGAGGTCCATCTTGTCCACGCCAAACACATCCAGCGGCCCTTGCAGGTTGTATTTGAGGAACGGGTCTTCGCGGATCGAATCACCGGCCTCGCGAATCAGCTCAATGGCTTTGTCGACGTCAGTGTCGTAGGTGAACTGCACCGAGAAAAATGCGAAGGCGAACTGGCGTGATTGGTTGGTCACAGCCTTGATCTGGCCGAACGGCACCGAGTGCACAAAGCCTTTGCCGTCACGCAGGCGCAAGGTGCGAATGGTCAGGCCTTCCACGGTGCCGGCGTGGCCGGAATCGAGCACCACCCAGTCGCCGATCGACAGGGTGTCTTCGATGATGATGAACAACCCGGTGATGACGTCCTGCACCAGTTGCTGCGAACCGAAACCGATCGCCAGACCGACCACGCCCGCACCGGCCAATAGCGGCGCGACATTGATGCCGAGGTTGGCCATGGTGGTAATCGCGCAGATCACCACGAGGATGATTTTGATCGCATTGCGCAACAGCGGCAGGATGGTTTTCACCCGCGTGCTCGGCTGGCGTGCCGCGCGTTTGCTCAGCGGCGGTTTCAGCGCTTCCTGAATCGCCGTGTCGAGCACCACCCACAGCAGCCACGTCACCAGGAAGATCAGGCCGATGCTGCTCAAGGCGTTGCTGATCGCTCGACCGACGGTGCTGCTCTGGGCGAAATCGAGCAACGACACGCCCCAGATCCGCCCGAGAATATCGATGAACACAATCGCCATGACGATGCGCAGCAACGCATGCAACAGGCTGAGAAAACGTTCCTTGTAGGCACTGCTGCGCTGGATCGCTTCGGCTTTGCGCGACTTGAACAGGTGCTGCAACACCGTGCTGAGAAACACCGTGGCAATCAGCAGCACGGTGGTGAACAAGGCACAGCGCAGGGCTTTCTGATTGTCCTCGCCAATGCCGATCAGACTGACCGCCGAGACCAGCACCATCAGCACGATCGGCCAATACCACAGCC
Organism: Pseudomonas sp. ef1; assembly: GCF_007293365.2. NCBI lineage: Bacteria > Pseudomonadati > Pseudomonadota > Gammaproteobacteria > Pseudomonadales > Pseudomonadaceae > Pseudomonas > Pseudomonas sp. ef1. Next base: position 80,344 of record NZ_CM129815.1, read on the forward strand.
CCGAAAATATCCGCAGCGACTCCTGCAGCGACGGTTGTTTCAAACGCTGGGCCAGCGGGCGATTGCGGATCAGATGTGCCACCGGCCGGCGCAGGCGAATCACCAGCAAACCGAAAATCACCGAGGCGATCAGTCCGGTGAACACGGCGATGCTGCTGGTGATATTGCCGCCCAGTTGCCGGGCGATCTGCGGGCTGGTCAGGGCATCGCTGAGGGCGGCGAGAAAGCCGATGAGGAACAGCGGGCGCGGGCAGTATTCACGGATGATTCGCGCGGCGGCGCGCTTGTGCCCGACGTTGAACATCACCACCACGCACAACAACATCGATGTGGAGAAGATACCGCTGCTGGTGGCATAGGCCAGACACAGCGCCAGCGCGCGCCCCACCGAAGCTTGCAGAAAGTGGCTGACATACAGCGTCAAAGGCAGGCAGATCAGCGCCGGCACGGTGTACGGCAGCACGTAGCCGAGCAGATCCTGACTGCGCTGGCGGGTGCGCAACCAGCGCCCTTCACGCAGGCGCTTGGCCAACAGACTGCCGAGCACCGTCAATAGGGCAAAACTGCCCAGCCACACTCCCGACAACGTGAGGAAATCCCCGGCCACGCTCCAGCCCGAGCGGTTCGACGGCTGCTTGACCAGCCGATCGACCTCATCCGCCGCGCGGTCAGCGCGCAGCCGCCAGGCATCGACCAGGTGTTCGTTGAGATCGAGTTTTTCCTGCACATCGTCGATGCTCGTACTGATCGCCCCGAGCAGACCGCCCTGCACCAGCGGTTCCGGTTCGGCGGGTTTTTCCGCCGTATCGGCGGCAGCCGGAACGCCCGGCAGCGCGACGGCTTGCGATGTGTTGACGCCCAAGCACAGCAGCGCTCCCAGCAGAATGGCGATCCTGAAATTGCGCAAAGCTCCGATCTCCCGTGGCTGACCCTGGTAAGGAACTGATCGGTAATTGCGCGGCAAGTTCAGCGACCAGAGCCACACACATCCCCTGTGGGAGCGAGCCTGCTCGCGAAAGCGCTGGGGCAGTCGATGGATCGTCTACTGACAGTCCGTATTCGCGAGCAGGCTCGCTCCCACAATGAATCGCAAGCAATTCCCAATCGCGACCGTCCGTAACACCACCGAAACTTTCCCGCCCCCGCCGCAGTCATCACAGAACATCGGCAACACGAGGACTTTCTACGGGAGGATGGGATGGCGACGATTCACATCGGTATTTCAGGCTGGCGCTACGCCCCGTGGCGCGGGGATTTCTACCCGAAGGGACTGGCGCAGAAGCGCGAACTGCAGTTCGCCTCCCGCGCGGTCAACAGCATTGAAATCAATGGATCGTTCTACGCCCTGCAACGACCCGAACGTTACGCCCAGTGGTACGCCGAAACCCCCGATGACTTCGTCTTCAGCGTCAAGGCGCCGCGCTTCATCACCCACGTGCGCCGCTTGCGCGAAATCGAAAAACCGCTGGCGAATTTCTTCGCCTCGGGCGTTCTGGAACTGAAGGAAAAACTCGGGCCGATCCTTTGGCAGTTTCCGCCGAATTTCAAATTCGACGCCGAGCGCTTCGACCAGTTTCTCGCGCAACTGCCCCACGATACCCAAGCCGCAGCCGCCCTCGCCCGCCAGCACGACTCGCATCTGCCCGGCCACGCCAGCGTCAAAGCCTGGCGCAAGAAACCGCTGCGCCATGCCGTGGAAATCCGTCACGAGAGCTTTATCGACCCGGAGTTCGTGCGCCTGCTCAAGCGCCATAACACCGCGCTGGTCATTGCCGACACCGCCGGCAAATGGCCGTACCGCGAAGACCTCACCAGCGACTTCGTCTATCTGCGCCTGCACGGCGCCGAAGAGCTCTACGCCAGCGGTTATTCCGAACAAGCGCTCAAGCGCTGGGCAGAGCGCATCGACGCCTGGCATCACGGTAAACAGGCAGAGGACGCCCACCTGATAGCCCCACGCCTGAAACCCCGCGCGCGCAAATCCCGCGAAGTGTTCTGCTACTTCGACAACGACATCAAAGTCCGCGCGCCCTACGACGCACGCAACTTGTTGCAGCGCTTGGACCTCGACAAAGACCTCGCCACAACTCCCGGGCAAGTCGCCGCAGAAGGAGTTCTGTCATGAGCATTCCCGAACCGGTCGGTTTCACCGACGAAGGCTCCGTGGTTGCGCCCTCGGTGCGCACCTTCACCATACTGACGGTCAACACCCACAAGGGCTTCACCGCGCTGAACCGGCGTTTCATCCTGCCGGAGCTGCGTGAAGCGGTGCGCAGTGTGGCTGCCGACGTGGTGTTTCTGCAGGAAGTCCACGGTACTCACGAGCAGCATCCGAAACGCTACGACAACTGGCCGACGATGCCGCAATACGAATTCCTCGCCGACAGCCTCTGGCCGCAATTCGCCTACGGGCGCAATGCCGTGTACCCGGCGGGCGACCACGGCAATGCGCTGCTGTCGAAATTCCAGATCATCCGCCACGACAACCTCGACGTGTCGATCAGCGGCCATGAAAACCGTGGCCTGCTGCATTGCGTGCTGCGCCTGCCTGGCGACGGCACCGAAGTGCACGCGATCTGCGTGCATCTGGGCCTGCGCGAGAGCCACCGCAACGCGCAACTGGATCTGCTGATGCAACGCCTCGCCGAATTGCCCGCCGACGCCCCGGTGATTGTCGCTGGCGATTTCAACGACTGGCGCCAGCGCGCCGATGCGCAGCTCAAGCCCTGTGGCCTGCGCGAAGTGTTCGCCGAGCAGTACGGCAAACCCGCGCGCAGTTTTCCCGCGCGGCTGCCAGCGCTACGACTCGACCGCATCTACGTACGCAACCTCAAGGCCAGCCGGCCGAAAGTTTTGACCAACCGGCCCTGGTCCCACCTTTCCGACCACGCACCGTTATCGGTGGAGATTGAACTATGAACAGTGCGCCACTGGAAAAATCCGCCGTCGACCCGGTCCCGCTGAACCCGCCGGTGCGCGAGCCCGGCCACGTTGACGTCGAGTATCAATGGCACAGCAATAACCGCGTAGAGCTGCTGGAGAACGGCGAGGAATATTTCCCCCGGGTATTCGAAGCGATGCGCGCAGCCAAGAGCGAGATCCTGCTGGAGACCTTCATCGTTTTCGAAGACAAGGTCGGCGCCGAGTTGCAGCAAATCCTCATCGAAGCCGCCCAGCGCGGCGTGCGCACCACGGTCAGCCTCGACGGCTTCGGCTGTGGCGAGCTGAGCACCGGCTATCTGTCGGCCTTGAGCGATGCCGGCGTGCATCTGCAAATCTTCGATCCGGCGCCAAAGCACCTGGGCATCCGCACCAACTGGTTCCGCCGCTTGCACCGCAAGATCGTCGTGGTCGATGGTTTGATCGCGTTCATTGGCGGGATCAATTTTTCCGGCGATCACCTGGCCGACTTCGGCCCTGAAGCCAAGCAGGATTATTCGGTTGAAATCCAAGGCCCGGTGGTCGCCGATATCCATCACTTCGCCCTGTTGCAAAGCGGTCGTCCCGGACGCGCGCGGTTCTGGTGGCAGCGCCGGCGCCAGCGTCTGGAGGAAATGGCCTTCACCGACCACGACGGCCAGGTGCGCTTGGTGTTCCGCGATAACGATCAACACAACACCGATATCGAAGACGTGTATCTGCAGGTGCTGCGCAAGGCCAAGCGCCGGGTGATCATCGCCAACGCCTACTTCTTTCCCGGCTATCGTTTGCTGCGCGAAATCCGCAACGCCGCCCGCCGTGGCGTCGAGGTGCGGCTGATCCTGCAAGGCCAGCCGGACATGCTCGTGGCGAAACTGGCGGCGCGCATGACCTACGATTATCTGTTGCGCGCCGGCGTGCAGATTCACGAATACTGCCAACGCCCGCTGCACGGCAAGGTCGCGCTGGTCGACGATGACTGGAGCACCGTGGGCTCAAGCAATCTCGACCCGCTGAGCCTGTCGCTGAATCTGGAAGCCAACGTACTGATCCGCGACCGCGCGTTCAATCAGCACCTGTACGAACGCCTCGAAGACCTCAGCCAGAACCACTGCAAAGCCATGGACGCCAAGCTGTTGCCGCGCGGGCGCATCTGGCACATGACCGTGGGCTTTCTGGTGTTCCACTTCCTGCGGCACTTCCCGGCCATGGCCGGTTGGCTGCCGGCGCATAAACCGCGTCTGAAGCCTTTCCGAGGTGCGCGTCCATGAGTCATTCCGAAGTGCACTCCGATAGCCATTCGACACAAGCGGCGCCGTCGAAATGGAGCCGCTGGAAACGTCCGCTGACCATCCTGTTTTTCCTTGCGCTGATCGTCTTGCTGACGATGTTCGCTACGCGCATCGAATGGGCCGAGGTGCTGGAGACCCTCGCCGATTTCAAGGTGCGCACGCTGATCATCGCCGCCAGCCTGACGTTGCTGAGTTTTCTGGTGTACGCCAGTTTCGACCTGATCGGTCGCACTTACATTCGTCAGGATCTGACCTGGAAGCAGATTCTGCCGGTGGGCATCATCAGCTACGCCTTCAACCTCAATCTCAGCGCCTGGGTCGGCGGCATCGCCATGCGCTATCGCTTGTATTCGCGGCTGGGGGTGAGCAAAGGCAACATTGCCAAGATTCTTGGCCTGAGCCTGGCGACCAACTGGTTCGGCTACATGACCATCGCAGGCGTAGTGTTCAGCAGCGGTCTGGTGACGATGCCGCCGGGCTGGAAACTCAGCAGTTCGGCCTTGCAACTGGTTGGTGTGTTACTGCTGCTGGTCAGCGCCGGCTATCTGGCGGCGTGTCAGTTTTCCAAGCGCCGCGAGTGGTCGATTCGCGGCGTGGAAATCAACCTGCCGTCGCTGCGCATGGCGGTGCTGCAATTGTTGCTGGGGGCGTTGAACTGGTCGCTGATGGCGGCGGTGATCTTCACTCTGCTGCCGAGCAAACTGGATTATCCGCTGGTGCTTGGCGTGCTGTTGATCAGCGCGATTGCCGGGGTCATCACGCATATTCCGGCGGGACTGGGTGTGCTGGAGGCGGTGTTCGTGGCGTTGCTGCAGCATGAGGCATCGCGCGGCAGTCTGGTCGCGGGATTGCTGGCATATCGGGCGATTTATTTTCTGCTGCCGCTGTTGATCACGGTGGTGATGTATCTGGTGGTGGAGGCCAAGGCCAAGGCGCTGCGGATCGAGAAGAAACCCACACATTAGAATCAACATCAAAAGATCGCAGCCTTCGGCAGCTCCTACATTTGAAATGCGTTCAACCTGTGGGAGCGAGCCTGCTCGCGAAGGGGCCGGTACATGCGAAACATCATCTGGATTGGATAATGCTCAACCGCTCCCCCACCACCATCTCGGTAATCCAGTCCACCAGGATCGAGGTGTAGGCCTGCTGTGACACCGGATCACTCAACGCGTGATCGGCGCCATCAATAATCCGATGGGTCAACGAGTGAGTCTGCTGACATGCGGCGCGGTAACTCATGATCGTCGCGTGGGGCACGAAATCGTCGGTTTCCGATTCCACCAACAGCACGTCGCCGGTGAATTGCGAACAGGCATGCAGGGCGCGATTGCTGTCGGCGCGCACCAGCGTATTGCGATAATCGCGCAGGTCGGCCTTGTCCAGATCGCGTTTGGGCGTGTGCCATTGCTCGTCGCGGTACAGCGCCGGCACGCGCAGCGCCAGCCAGCGCACCGGGCGCAGTGACGTCAGGATCGAGGCCAGATAACCGCCATAACTGGTGCCGACCACGGCAATTGCCGAAGTGTCGAGGGCCGGGTGCGCCAGCAAGCGATCGTAGGCCGCCAGCAAGTCACGCAGATTGTCTTCACGGGTCACCCGGGTCAGCGGGATTCCGGTGCCGCCGGTATGCCCGCGCAGGTCGAAAGTCAGGCACACGCAACCGAGGCCGGCGATGCCTTTGGCCCGTTCCAGATCACGCTCCTGACTGCCGCCCCAACCGTGCACGAACAACACCCCCGGGACTTTCGATTTGGGACTGAGAAAGGTCCCGCTCATCTGTTCGTCATCAATGTCGATTTGAATGCATTCGCTTCTAGCCGTCATAGGATTGGACCGTCACATATTTGAGAAGAAACGCGCTGTTTTCCGCCGGGCCGCGATAGACCTCGATGGCGTCCGCCGGCAGCGCCTGATCGATGTAGGTTTCCACCGACGACACACGGATGGCGCGCATCTGTGGATCGTTGACGAAGCTCTGCAACGCGGCCACTTCAGCGCTGCTGGCACCGCCCATGCGCCAGGATTGTTCGAGCACGCCGCTGCGCGGGTTGCCGCTGGCGTCGACGCCTTGGGCGATATCGTAATTGCGCCGCGAGGCGAAGAAGCGTGGGTAGGCTTCGTTGGCGGCACTGTCGAAGACCTGCGCCTGCTCGATGGCCAGACGCACATCATCAGGCAGATCCAGCGCGAGCAACTCGTCATAGCCGCCCTGCACCACCAGCAAGTTCGAACCGCCGTAGACCTCTTCGCCCTGGCCGTCCTCGGTCAAGTATTGATCACCGCAGTAGCTCAACACTTTGCCGCCGATGAACGACTGGCCGACGCTGTGGGTGACGACGTTGCTCAAGTCCTGCTCCAGCACTACGCCGTCCTTGAACAGATTTTGCGCCTCGGGCCGCGCAAGGATTTCATCGAACGCGTCGAGGCTTTTGATCACTTCCTGGCCGCGACCGGCGCAAGCGTGAATCGGCTTCAAGCGAATCGGCCCGGCGTACAACAGATGCTCGGCGGCGGGCCGCGCATCTTCCAGGGCGAATACGCTGAGACCGTCGAGCACAACGTTGCGCACCCGCTCCGAAAACAGCGGCGACCAGCCCTGCGGCGCGTGCGCCAGATGACTGCGCAAACCGTGGCTGATGGCTTTGGTGCAGATGAAATCGTATTCGACGTAACCGCCCCACAAGTCATCGGGGCCGTTGATGCCAAGTGCTTGCGCGTGGGCGGCGCCGACGATGGTTTGCGTTGGCAGCAGATACAGCTCGCGGCCCTGATGTTTGGCTGGATCGTAACTGCCGCCGAATTTGCAGCCGAGAATCTGCGCCAGCCAACGCGCCAGGGCCTTGTTGGTCTCGACTTCATGTTGCGGCGCCTCGGCACGCACCGAATGGGCCACGACGATTTTGTTGCTGGGTGTCGGGGTCATGCGTTCCCCTTGCATCAGTCGATGGGTTCACTCAGGGAAATTGCAGAGATCAGGCCAATGAGCAATCGGCCGCAATCGCCCGGTTATCCGGCGTTTGCCAGACAAGTGCTGGCATCACGCCTGTTTCAAACTGCACGACAGCGCGCAAAACTCCGGCAAATTGCACGATCTCTCATCCTCGCCGCGATCATTGTGGGAGCGAGCCTGCTCGCGAAAGCGTAGTGTCAGCCGACTACAATTCTGTAGATCCAGCGCCTTCGCGAGCAGGCTCGCTCCCACATTAGTTCATCGTCGTTCTGGGAGCGGGGTTCACACCAAACCGCCCACGGTAATCACTCGGCCCCAGCCCGGTAATCTTCTTGAAGATCGCACGAAACGCGCCCGGATCCTGATAGCCGACAGTCCAGGCAATGTGGTCGATCGTGCCATTGGTGAACTCGAGCATTTCCCGCGCCTTGCCGACCCGCAGGTGCTGGCAATACTCGGTCGGTTTCAAGCCTGTCGCGGCGCGGAATCGGCGCAGGAAAGTGCGTTCTTCAAGGCCCGCGCGCTCGGCCATCGCGTTCAGCGAAACATCCGTCGCCCCGGTGCTTTGCAGCCAGTGCTGGACCTTGAGAATCGCCGCGTCGCCATGGCTGAGGATCGGTGCGAAATTGCTTCCGCATTCACTGGCGCTGTCGCTGTGTTCCATCACCAGAAAACGCGCGGTCGCGGTGGCGATGCTCGGGCCGAGCAAGCGATCGACCAGACGCAGTCCCAGTTCCGACCAGGCCATCAGCCCGGCCGTGGTGATCAGGTCGCCGTCGTCGACAATCGGCGTGTCGGCCTTCAGTTTGATCTTCGGGTAACGCTCGGCAAACGCCTGGGCCGAGGTCCAGTGGGTGGTGGCGCTGCGACCGTCGAGCAAGCCGCTTTCAGCGAGCATCAACGAGCCCACACAAACACCGCCAAGCGTTGCGCCGCGCGCATGCTGATCGCGCAGCCATTGCGCAAGACTCGCGGTCATCTGCGCCGCATCGAACCCGCCGAGGGACGGCGGAATCAGCACGGCGAGCAAAACGTCCTCGTCGCCCGGATGACTGTCATAGACCCGCGCCGGCAACTGCTCGCCATCGACCTGCCAGTGACTGACTCGCAGCACGGGCAATTGCACAGCCCGATACTCGGCAGCGATGCGATTGGCCACGGCGAACAGATCGGTCAGACCGTGCACCGCCGCCAGTTGCGCGCCGGGGTAAATCAGCACGCCCAGTTCAGCGGTGGCGGCTCTTTGTGCAGCCATTGTCAGTTTTCCCCCGTCTATTGTCGGTGCGGCCAATCCTCGAATCCTCGGCCAGCGTCAATACTGAGGCCACACCCAATCACCGTCTCGAGGACAATCCCATGGCCAAGCAAGCGCTCATCGTAGTCGATATCCAGAACGACTACTTCCCCCAAGGCAAGTGGCCGCTGGTCGGCGCCGACGCCGCTGCCGACAACGCCGCACGGCTGATCGCAGTCTTTCGCGAAACGGGCAATCCGGTGGTGCACATTCGGCATGAATTCACCTCCGACGATGCGCCTTTTTTCACTCCCGGCTCCGAAGGCGCGAAACTGCATCCGAAAGTGCTCAACCGCGCCGACGAGCCGGTGGTGCTCAAGCACTTCGTCAACTCGTTCCGTGAGACTGAGCTGAAATCGGTGCTCGACGAACACGGCATCACCGACCTTGTGGTGGTCGGCAGCATGAGCCATATGTGCGTCGATGGCATCACCCGCGCGGCGGCGGACATGGGGTATGCGGTCACGGTGATTCACGATGCCTGCGCCAGCCGTGATCTGGAATTCAATGGCCTGACGGTGCCGGCCGCTCATGTGCACGCAGCATTCATGTCGGCGCTGGGTTTTGCCTACGCCAGCGTGGTATCGACTGAGCAGTTCCTGCACAGCAACGCCTAGCAACAACTGCTCAACCTACAGGCCCGCCATGTTGCGGGCCTTTTTGCGTCTGTCATGAAAATCTCACGCGTGAGTCATTGATGGCACTTTGCATTGGTTGTAGTGTGGCCCACGCGTGAGACGCTCATAACCGGATTCCAGCCATGACAAGCCGCACTCCGACGCCTGCCGCAGCCAGCCCCAAGGGCGAACGTGGCAAGACGTCAGCGAAAAAACCGTCGAGCTTCTACATGAAGCAGATGCGCGCAGGCCTGGCCGCCGCCGGTTATGTGAAACACGAAACTTGGGTGCTTCCGGAAAACCGAAGCTTGCTCAAGCAAATGGAGCAACAGCTACGCCAACCGATTCTGGCTGGCTCTTTCATGTCGGAGAAATACATGAGCGCAGGCAACAACTGGACCATCGACAGCCTCTTCAATGCCCTCAAGGCGCTGGACGAGGTGGCTTCCCAAGAGATTTCGCTGTCCCTGATCCAGAGCTCCGAGCCGAGCATCAAGCTGGAAATGAACGAATTCGGTGGTCTGCCGATTCACATCGCCCTGGCCGGCCAGCAGATCATCGTCGACACCGTGCTGGTGGACATCGATTCGATCAGCAATGTCCAGGCGTTCAACGATGCCGTACTGCGCAGCCGCGAGATGTTCCCGCTGTCTTCGATCGGGATCGAATCGATGCCGAACGGGCAGACCGTCTACAACATGTTCGGCGCCCTCAGTGCTGATTCGAGCCTGACCAACGTCGTCACCGAGGTGAAAACCCTGGTCGACAACGTGCAGCGCGCCAGCGAAGCCTTCGAACACTTCTTCAAGTAATCAACAGGGAATATCCAATGACTCAGTCCATCTGGAGCAAGTTGTTCACCGCACTGCGCGGCGGCGCCAATGAAGTTGGCGAAGCCATCGCCGACCAGCAGGCCCTGCGCATCCTCGATCAGGAAATCCGCGACGCGGACACCGCGCTGTCCAATGCCCGCCGCGAACTGGTAACGATCATGGCCAAGCACAAACTGGCCGCCGACCGCGTCAGCGAATACGACGCCAAGATCAAGGACCTCGAAGCCAAGGCTGTGGCCGCGTTGAATGCCGGCCGTGAAGACCTGGCGCTGGAAGTGGCCGAAGCGATTTCGACCCTGACCAACGACCTCGCTGCCGAGAAGAAACTCAGCGATGAATTCGGCGCCTACGCCGACAACATGCGCAAAGACATCAGCAAAGCCGAATCGCGGATCAAGAGCCTGCGCCAGCAAGTGGACATGGCCAAGGCCCGCGACAGCGTGCAGAAAGCCCAGGTCAGCGCCTCGATTGCCAGCGGCGGCGCCAACGGCAAACTGGAAACCGCGGTCGGCACCCTGAACCGCCTGCAAGCCAAGCAGCAGCAACGCGCTGCCGAGCTGAGCGCAGCGGACGAACTGGCCGACGCCTCCACCGGCAACGACCTGGAACGCAAACTGCGCGACGCCGGCATCACGCCGAACGAAGGCAGCGCCAATGCAATCCTTGAGCGCCTGAAGCAGAAGTCCGCGCAGTAATGACTGAACGGTAACTTGTGGGAGCGAGCCTGCTCGCGAAAGCGTCGTGACAGTCAAATAATCGAGTGACTGACACAACCCATTCGCGAGCAGGCTCGCTCCCACATGGTTTTGCGGCGTAATTGCCCCTGCTCGTTCACCGCTTCGCCCGTTACACTACCGCCACTTTTTCACCCGAACACCTCCACCCGCTTCAAGGAACGTACCCATGGGATGGTTTAAAGACTTGCTCGGCACCAGCAATTGGCAGACCGCTGCGCCAACGACCACCGCCGCCAGCGGCCCATTGGGCATGGCACAAGGCAAAGGCGTGCGCTTCGACACGACCCTGGCATTGCTGCTGGAAGGCTCGACTTCGGTGCGGGTGCCATTCGATCAAGCGGTGTGGAGCGCGGGCTGGGTCGATCTCGGCCAGTCCAACAAACTGCACCGCTATTACATGAACGACGAGGATTTCTGGGTGCAGATCCACGTCACCGGCGATGATCAGGTCGAGTCGGTCACCCTGTTCAATTACCTCAGCTACGTGACGGTCAACAGTGACGCCGAACTGCAGCGTCTGGCCGGCCCCAACAGCCTGATCGGTCTGCCGACCTACCACCACGACGGTGTTGAATACACCCGCGAATGGGGCACCGAGCTGCAGCAGACCGAACTGGTGCCGATGACCGAACACGTGGTCAATCCGGACGAGTCCTACACCATCAAGCACCACGCCATGCTGTATGCCCGCGACACCGGCCTGACCGATCGCCGCGAACTGCTGCTGTTCTCCGTCGAACAGGACGAAGAAGGCACCGTCAGCCTGAGCACTTCGCTCGGCATCTCGCTGTACACGACTGATTTGAGCGCCATCTAAAAAAGGAAGTTTTTCATGCTGGAAGTCTTGGCCGTTTCTCTGAACAAAACCGCGCTGGTCGGTTTTGTCGTCTACCTGATCGGCGCCGTGTTGCTGTTCATGCTGTTTCAATTCGTCTACACGCGCATCACCGCGCACAAGGAATTCGAGCTGATCCGTGCCGGCAACACTGCCGCCGCCATTGCCCTGTCCGGGGCGATCATCGGTTTCGCGATTCCGGCGAGCAACGTGATCGCCTACTCGGTCAACGTGCTCGACTTCGTCCTCTGGGCAGTCATCGCTGCAGTCGTGCAGCTGTTGGCGTTTGTTGCGACCGGGCTGGTGCTCAAGGGCACGTCCCAGCGCATCGCCAACGGCGAAGTCGCCGCCGGCATTTATGTCGCCGCCGTGGCGATCAGCGTCGGCATGCTCAATGCCGCGTGCATGACCCCGTCCCACTGACCGGCAGGAAGCCTCTCGATGAAACGCAGCAAATACGTGCAATTGTCCCTCGCCGCATCGGTGGCGATGGCGATTTCCGGTGAAGCAGCGGCGCTGGATCAGCCGCGCAACTTCCAGAGCGTTGAACAGTGTGTCGACGCCGAATTGGCCGCCGATCTCTGCTCCAGCGCCTACGTCGCCGCCCTGAACGAACACCGGCGCATCGCCCCGGCCTACACCGACAAGGCCAAGTGCGACGCAGACTTTGCCGCTGGCTGGTGTCAGAAAAATTCCGATGGCCGTTTCGTGCCGAAACTCGGCGGCTTCAAAGTGCCGGGCAATGCCGAGACGCCGCAGGATCTTGATGCCATCGCCAATTCGCAAATGCCGGCGGGAGACACCACGAGCAGCAGCGCCAGCCACGGCGGCTCGCACTATTCCGGTGGCTCAGGTGGTGGCGGCAATGGCTGGCTGACCGGCTGGCTGATCGGCAACGCAATGAGCAACAACGCCGAACGCACCGTTTACCGTGATCGCGAAACGCGCCAGCCGTACAACACCTCAACGCAGTACCGCCGAGCTGACACAACCTCGCGCAGCCAATCGGATTACGAGAGCAGCAAGAGCAAACCGGTGAACGTTGCGTCGTCGACTTCGCGCGGCGGTTTCGGCAGTCAGTCCAGTGCCCGCAGCGGTTGGGGTGGCTGGGGCAGCAGTTCCGGACGCTCGAGCAGCTGACATGAAAAAGATCCACTGCGCCGAGCGCCCCGACTGGAAACACACCGCCGAAAGCCTCGGTTTCCTGTTCCACACCATCGACGACGAACCGTACTGGGACGAAAGCGCCTACTACCAGTTCAGCCTCGCGCAGATCGAAAACGATCTGGAAGACCCGACCACCGAACTGCATGAGATGTGCATGGACCTGGTGGATCGCGTGGTCAACAGCGAGGAGTTGCTCGATCGCCTGAGTATCCCGGCGGCGTACTACGACATGATCCGCACCTCCTGGCGCGAAGGTCATCCGCATCTGTACGGTCGCATGGACTTTTCCTACAGCGGCAACGGGCCGGCGAAACTGCTGGAGCTCAACTACGACACGCCGACCAGCCTCTATGAGGCGGCGGCGTTTCAATGGGGCTGGCTGGAACAGTGCATCGAGCGTGGCACGCTGCCGCCACATGCTGACCAGTTCAACAGCATCGACACCAAGCTGCATCAGGCCTTCGCCCAGTTGCAGTTGAAGCGGCCGTTCTACTTTGCGTCGATGAAGGATTCGGTCGAGGACAAAGGCACCACCGATTACCTGCGGCTGATCGCGGAAAAGGTCGGCATCGAATCACGCCACATCGATATCGAAGACATTGGCCTGACGGCTGAAGGTCGTTTCGTCGATCTGCAGGATCGCTGGATCCCGCACCTGTTCAAGCTGCACGCCTGGGAATTCATCTTCCACGAGCCGTTCGGCGCAGCGATCGCCGAATGCGATACGCAGTTTTTCGAACCGGCGTGGAAGGCGATTCTGTCGAACAAAGGTGCGCTGCCGCTGCTGTGGGAATTGCACAAGGGCCATCCGAATCTGCTCGCTGCTCACCTTGATCCGAATCCGCAGAGTGCGGTGCCGAAGGGCTGGGTGCGCAAGCCGTACTTTTCCCGCGAAGGTGCCAACATCGAACTGCAAACAGTGGAAGGTCTGATCGTCAAAGAGGACGGGCCTTACACCGATGCGCCATTCATCCTGCAGGAGTTCGCACCGCTGCCGAAGTTTGGCGACAGCTACACGCTGATTGGCTCGTGGGTGATTGGTGATGAGGCGGCGGGGATTGGTGTGCGCGAGGACAATAGTCTGATCACCAAGGATTCAAGTCGATTCCTGCCGCACCTGATCCTCGACTGAAACAATTCCTCATGTAGGAGCTGACGAGTGCAACGAGGCTGCGATCTTTTGGTCTTCAGAAGCAACGTCAAAAGATCGCAGCCTCGTTGCACTCGTCAGCTCCTACAGGTGATAGGGGTCGCGCTGAAATTGCCTCACAAAAAAGGCCCGTCGTTTAAGCGACGGGCCTTTTTCATTCAAGACGGTTACAGCGGCAAATCAGAACGGAATATCGTCATCGAAGCTGTCGAAATCCGGAGCCGGTTGCGGTGCGGCCTGCTGCGGTGCTTGCGGAGCCGAACGCTGCTGTGGAGCCGACTGCTGCGGGCGCGGTGCCTGCTGACGTGGCGCCTGCTGCTGGTAGTTGTTGCCGCCGCCTTGCTGATCGCCCTGTTGTGGACGGCCGCCGAGCAGTTGCATGGTGCCTTGCATGTCGACCACGATTTCAGTGGTGTAACGCTTGATGCCGTCCTTTTCCCACTCGCGGGTCTGCAGCTTGCCTTCGATGTAGACCTGCGAACCCTTGCGCAGGTATTCACCGGCGATCTCGGCAACCTTGCCGAACATCGACACACGGTGCCACTCGGTTTTCTCGACCTTCTGACCGGTCTGCTTGTCGGTCCATTGTTCGCTGGTGGCCAGACTCAGGTTGGTCACGGCATTACCGTTAGGCAGGTAGCGAACTTCGGGATCCTGGCCGCAAGTGCCGACCAATATGACTTTGTTAACCCCACGGGCCATAACGTTCTCCTAAGCGTCGCACGCAGCCCCGGCCGGGTTGTTGACCAGGCGTTCGAGGGTGGTGCGATCCACTAATTCTTTGTCCAGTTTGATGTAAACAGCCGCCTCTTCGGCGACTATCACTGCATCTGTTACCCCTACCAGGGCCTTGAGGCGCTCGACCAGACCCGCTTCGCGGATCGCTTCGGGCGACAACGGCAAGCGCAGGCTCGTCACGTAGGGAGGTTCGCGCATGGTAACAGCAAAGGCCAGCCAAAGTGCAGCCAGCGCGGCGCATCCGAGGAACACAACCGACAGACCGCCATGCTGGAACAACCAGCCGCCGAGTATCCCGCCGAGTGCCGAACCGAGGAACTGGCTGGTGGAGTACACGCCCATGGCCGTGCCCTTGCCGCCTGCCGGTGAAACCTTGCTGATCAGCGACGGCAACGATGCCTCGAGCAGATTGAACGCGGTGAAAAACACCACCGTACCGATCACCAGAGCACGCAGGCTGTCGCCGAACTGCCAGAAGAATAGTTCAGTCAGCATCAATGTCATGACGGCGCCGAGCAAAACTCGTTTCATTTTGCGTTTCTTCTCGCCGTAGATAATGAACGGGATCATGGCGAAGAACGAAATCAGCAGCGCGGTGAGGTAGACCCACCAGTGCTGTTCCTTGGGCAAACCGGCTTTTTCCACCAGTGCCAGCGGCAAGGCGACGAAGCTCGACATCAACATGGCATGTAACACAAAGATGCCCAGATCCAGGCGCAGCAGGTCCGGGTGCTTGAGCGTCGGCATCAGCGCCTGTCGGGCCACGCCGGATTCCCGGTGCTGCAACGGCCCGGTGGATTGCGGCACCATGAACATGATGATCAGGATGCCGACCAGCGCCATGGCGCCAGTGGCGAGGAACAGCCCGGACAGCCCGAACGCACTGGTCAGTAACGGCCCGACCACCATCGCCACGGCGAATGAGAGGCCGATGGTCATGCCGATCATCGCCATGGCTTTGGTCCGATGCTGCTCGCGAGTCAGATCGGAAAGCAGCGCCATCACCGCTGCAGAAATCGCCCCGGCGCCCTGCAGGATTCGCCCGGCGATCACGCCCCAGATCGAATCGGCCTGGGAAGCCAGAACACTGCCCAGAGCGAAGACGATCAGGCCGAGGTAGATCACCGGTCGACGACCGATGCGGTCGGAAATGATCCCGAACGGAATCTGGAAAATTGCCTGGGTCAGACCGTAAGCGCCAATCGCCAGCCCGATCAGGGCCGGGGTCGCTCCCGCCAGATCCATGCCATAGGTCGCCAGCACCGGCAACACCATGAACATGCCAAGCATACGGAAGGCGAACACCAGGGCCAGACCGCTCGCCGCGCGGGTCTCGCTGCCACTCATGCGTTCGCTGTGGGGATCGTGCATGGAAAAACCTCGTGTGAACCGGCGGCGATTCTACCAGTCCCATCGGAAGACGGGGTATATCGCGACGCTATGACGCGTATAGATGAAACTCTCTTCATGAACGGCAAAACGCCCTTCGTTTGATAGTGTGCATCCATCCAGTATTTGCCCGTATACTCCTACGTTTTCGACGCCCGCCAAGCGAGGCCACTTTGGACAAGATCCTGATACGTGGGGCCCGTACCCACAACCTGAAGAACATCGACCTGACCCTGCCACGGGACAAGCTGATCGTCATCACCGGCCTGTCCGGATCCGGCAAGTCGTCCCTGGCGTTCGACACGCTGTATGCCGAAGGTCAGCGCCGCTATGTCGAATCGCTGTCGGCCTATGCCCGGCAGTTCCTGTCGATGATGGAAAAACCCGACGTCGACACCATCGAAGGCCTGTCGCCGGCGATCTCCATCGAACAGAAGTCGACCTCGCACAACCCGCGTTCGACGGTCGGCACCATCACCGAAATCTACGACTACTTGCGCTTGCTCTATGCCCGCGTGGGTACGCCGCGCTGCCCGGATCACGACATTCCACTGGAGGCGCAGACCGTCAGCCAGATGGTCGATCTGG
The DNA here is from genome assembly GCF_007293365.2 of Pseudomonas sp. ef1. NCBI lineage: Bacteria > Pseudomonadati > Pseudomonadota > Gammaproteobacteria > Pseudomonadales > Pseudomonadaceae > Pseudomonas > Pseudomonas sp. ef1. Next base: position 96,856 of record NZ_CM129815.1, read on the forward strand.
TGCTGGCGCAGCCGGAAGGCAGCAAACTGATGTTGCTGGCACCGGTGATCCGCGAACGCAAAGGCGAACACCTGTCGGTCTTCGAAGAATTGCGTGCGCAAGGTTTCGTCCGCGCCCGGGTCAACGGACGCATTTGCGAGCTCGACGAGCTGCCGAAGCTGGATAAACAGAAGAAGCATTCGATCGATGTGATCGTTGACCGCTTCAAGGTCCGCGCCGATCTGCAGCAGCGCCTCGCCGAGTCTTTCGAGACTGCGCTGAAACTCGCCGACGGAATTGCCCTGGTCGCGCCGATGGACGACGAGCCCGGCGAAGAAATGATCTTCTCCGCACGCTTCGCCTGCCCGATCTGCGGCCATGCGATCAGCGAGCTGGAACCCAAGCTGTTTTCCTTCAACAACCCGGCCGGCGCCTGCCCGACCTGCGATGGCCTGGGTGTGAAGCAGTTCTTTGACATCAAGCGTCTGGTCAATGGCGAGCTGACCCTGGCCGAAGGTGCAATACGCGGCTGGGACCGGCGCAACGTCTATTACTTCCAGATGCTTGGCTCACTCGCCTCGCACTACAAGTTCAGCCTGGACAAGCCCTTCAACGAGCTGAGCGCCGAGCAGCAGAAGTTCATTCTGCATGGCAGCGGCTCGCAGAACGTCGACTTCAAATACCTGAACGACCGTGGCGACATCGTCAAACGCTCGCACCCGTTCGAAGGCATCGTGCCGAATCTTGAGCGTCGCTATCGCGAAACCGAATCGGCGAGCGTGCGCGAAGAGCTGGCCAAGTTCCTCAGCCATCAGGCCTGCCCGGATTGCCGTGGCACGCGTTTGCGCCGCGAAGCGCGGCACGTCTGGGTCGGCGAGAAAACCCTGCCGGCAGTGACCAATCTGCCGATCGGCGATGCCTGCGAATATTTCGGTGCGCTGAAGATGACCGGTCGGCGTGGCGAGATCGCCGACAAGATCCTCAAGGAAATCCGCGAGCGTCTGCAATTTCTGGTCAACGTCGGCCTCGACTATCTGTCGCTGGATCGCAGTGCCGACACATTGTCCGGTGGCGAGGCGCAACGGATTCGTCTGGCAAGCCAGATTGGCGCCGGTCTGGTCGGCGTTCTGTATATCCTCGACGAACCGTCCATTGGCTTGCATCAGCGCGACAACGACCGGCTGCTCGGTACGCTCAAGCATTTGCGCGATATCGGCAACACGGTAATCGTGGTCGAGCATGATGAAGACGCGATTCGTCTGGCTGACTATGTCGTCGATATCGGCCCGGGCGCCGGTGTGCACGGCGGGCAGATCGTTGCCGAGGGCACGCCGGACGAAGTCATGGCACACCCTGATTCGCTGACCGGCAAATACCTGTCCGGCCGGGTGAAGATCGAAGTGCCGGCCAAACGCACGCCGCGCAACAAGAAGCTCAACCTGTCGCTCAAAGGTGCGCGCGGCAACAATCTGCGCAATGTCGATCTGGACATCCCGATCGGCTTGCTGACTTGCGTGACTGGCGTATCCGGTTCGGGCAAATCGACACTGATCAACAACACGCTGTTCCCGCTGAGCGCCACGGCGCTCAATGGTGCGACCACGCTGGAAGCGGCCGCACATGACAGCATCAAAGGTCTGGAACATCTCGACAAAGTCGTCGACATCGACCAGAGCCCGATCGGTCGTACGCCGCGTTCCAACCCGGCGACCTATACCGGGCTGTTCACGCCGATCCGCGAACTGTTTGCCGGCGTGCCCGAGTCGCGCTCCCGGGGTTACGGCCCGGGGCGTTTCTCGTTCAACGTCAAGGGCGGTCGCTGCGAAGCGTGCCAGGGCGACGGCCTGATCAAGGTGGAAATGCACTTTCTGCCGGACATCTACGTGCCCTGCGATGTGTGCAAGAGCAAGCGCTACAACCGCGAAACCCTTGAGATCAAATACAAGGGCAAGAGCATCCACGAAACCCTCGAAATGACCATCGAGGAAGCACGGGAGTTCTTCGATGCGGTGCCGGCACTGGCGCGCAAGCTGCAAACGCTGATGGATGTCGGCCTGTCCTACATCAAGCTCGGGCAGTCGGCAACGACCCTGTCCGGCGGTGAAGCACAGCGGGTCAAGTTGTCGCGCGAACTGTCCAAGCGCGATACCGGCAAGACCCTGTACATTCTCGACGAGCCGACCACCGGCCTGCACTTCGCCGATATCCAGCAATTGCTCGACGTCCTCCATCGTCTGCGCGATCACGGCAACACCGTGGTGGTGATCGAGCACAACCTCGATGTGATCAAGACCGCTGACTGGCTGGTGGACCTCGGTCCTGAAGGCGGTTCCAAGGGCGGGCAGATCATTGCCACCGGTACGCCGGAGGAAGTCGCCGAGATGAAGCAATCTCACACCGGCCATTACCTCAAGCCACTGTTGATCCGCGATCGGGCTTAACTGCCAGGCATGAAAAAGCCCCTGTCACCGTTGAGGTGCCAGGGGCTTTTTTTGTAGCTGGTGCAATCAGGACGCGTGGGATTGCAGGTAGTTCTCGAGACCGATCAGCTTGATCAAGCCCAACTGCTTTTCCAGCCAGTAGGTGTGATCTTCTTCGGTGTCGTTGAGCTGAACCCGCAGAATTTCGCGACTGACGTAGTCCTTGTGTTGCTCGCAAAGTTCGATGCCTTTGCACAGCGCAGCGCGGACTTTGTACTCGAGGCGCAGATCAGCTTCGAGCATCGTAGGCACGGTGGTGCCGACATCCAGATCATCCGGACGCATGCGCGGCGTGCCTTCAAGCATCAGAATCCGCCGCATCAATGCATCGGCGTGGCCGGCCTCTTCTTCCATCTCGTGGTTGATGCGCTCGTAGAGCTTGGTAAACCCCCAGTCCTCATACATCCGCGAATGAACGAAATATTGGTCACGCGCGGCCAGTTCGCCGGTCAGCAACGTATTGAGGTAATCGATTACATCTGGGTGGCCTTGCATCGCCCTACATCTCCCTTCCTGAAAGTCTGTAGTTTGAACCAACCTGACTGGAAGGTCACTCACCGCACGCAATAAAAGCGAAGATATTCTGAGAAAAGCAGGCCAAATAACGCAAAAACCGCCCAAATGAGGGCGGTTCTGCTTCTCGTTTAGACTACGTTAAGCTGTCAGTTGAGCAGCTTTGCGATTGCTTCTCCATACGCCGGATCGGCTTTGTAGAAATGCTGCAACTGACGATCGACGACGTCGCTGGAAACGCCCGCCATTGCGCCGGCAATGTTGCTGACCAGCAGCGCTTTTTGGTCGTCGCTCATCAAGCGGAACAAGGCACCGGCATGGCTGTAGTAGTCGGTGTCTTCGCGGTGATCGTAGCGATCAGCGGCACCGCTCAAGGCCAGCGCTGGCTCCGCGTAATGTGGCGCTTGTTTCGGCGACTCAACGTAGCTGTTCGGTTCATAGTTCGGCGCAGCGCCGCCATTGCTGCCGAACGCCATGGAGCCGTCACGCTGATAAGTATTCACCGGGCTGCGCGGAGCGTTCACCGGCAATTGCTGGTGGTTGGTGCCCACACGGTAGCGGTGCGCGTCAGCGTAGGCGAATACGCGACCTTGCAGCATGCGGTCTGGGGACAGACCCACGCCTGGCACCATGTTGCTCGGGCCAAATGCAGCCTGCTCGACTTCAGCGAAGTAGTTCAACGGGTTGCGATTCAACTCCAGCTCACCAACTTCGATCAGCGGAAACTCTTTCTGCGACCAGGTCTTGGTCACATCAAACGGATTCTCATAATGAGCCGCCGCTTGCGCTTCGGTCATGATCTGAATGCACACGCGCCATTTCGGGAATTCACCGCGCTCGATCGCTTCGAACAGATCACGTTGCGCGTAGTCCGGGTCGGTACCGGCCAAACGGGCAGCGTCGGCCGGCGACAGGTTCTTGATGCCTTGCTGGGTCTTGTAGTGCCACTTCACCCAGTGACGCTCGCCTTTGGCGTTGATCAGGCTGTAAGTGTGACTGCCGAAGCCGTGCATATGGCGATAGCCGTCAGGGATGCCACGATCAGAAAACAGGATGGTGACCTGGTGCAGCGCCTCAGGCGAATGCGACCAGAAATCCCACATCATCTGCGCGCTTTTCAGGTTGCTTTGCGGCAGACGTTTTTGCGTATGGATAAAGTCCGGAAACTTCAGCGGATCACGGATGAAGAACACTGGCGTGTTGTTGCCAACGATGTCCCAGTTGCCTTCCTCGGTGTAGAACTTCAAGGCAAAGCCGCGCGGATCGCGCTCGGTGTCGGCCGAACCACGCTCGCCACCTACGGTGGAAAAGCGCAGAAAGGTTGGCGTTTGTTTGCCTACCGACTCGAACAACTTCGCACTGGTGTATTCAGTGATGTCACGGGTAACGGTGAACGTGCCGTAGGCGCCCGAGCCTTTAGCGTGGACACGGCGCTCAGGAATGTTTTCACGGTTGAAGTGCGCGAGTTTTTCGATCAGATGGAAATCGTCGAGAAGCAGCGGACCGCGTGGGCCGGCGGAACGGGAATTCTGGTTATCAGCGACTGGCGCGCCACTGGCGGTTGTAAGCGTCTTGGTCTGGCTCATGCGGTCTTCTTCCTCTGTCAGTCTTGAACTGCCGGCTAATGGGCTTGGCGGGAAGTATTGATCATCGACGTTACAGCTACAAATTCATTAACCTGCAAGCATCGATAGATAATTACTAATTATGTTTTCCCGGCACATAGTGGCAGTTCAACCATGTCAGAAACTTGTATGGACGGCGCATTTCTTACAGACACAAAAAACCGGGCACTAGGCCCGGTTTTTCGTTTCAGACTGACGTCTTACTCGGCGGATACAGCTTCGCCAGCAGTAGCACGATCAACCAACTCGACGTACGCCATAGGCGCGTTGTCGCCAGCGCGGAAACCGCACTTGAGGATGCGCAGGTAGCCACCCTCACGGGTAGCGTAACGCTTGCCCAGGTCGTTGAAGAGCTTACCAACGATAGCTTTCGAACGAGTACGGTCGAAAGCCAGACGGCGGTTAGCCAGGCTGTCTGTCTTGGCCAGAGTGATCAGCGGCTCGGCAACGCGGCGCAGTTCTTTGGCTTTTGGCAGAGTAGTTTTGATCAGCTCGTGCTCGAACAGCGACACCGCCATGTTTTGGAACATGGCCTTGCGGTGCGAGCTGGTGCGGCTCAGGTGACGACCACTTTTACGATGACGCATGGTTCATTCCTTACCAAACACTACGTTCGGTGATTACGACGATCAGGCAGTCGCCTTGTCGTCCTTCTTAAGACTTGCAGGCGGCCAGTTGTCGAGGCGCATGCCGAGGGACAGACCGCGGGAGGCCAGAACGTCCTTGATTTCAGTCAAGGATTTCTTGCCCAGGTTCGGAGTCTTCAACAGCTCTACTTCGGTACGCTGAATCAGGTCGCCGATGTAGTAGATGTTTTCCGCCTTAAGGCAGTTAGCCGAACGTACAGTCAGTTCCAGATCGTCAACCGGGCGAAGCAGGATCGGATCGATCTCGTCTTCCTGCTCGACAACCAGCGGCTCACTTTCACCTTTGAGGTCGACGAACGCAGCCAGCTGCTGTTGCAGGATGGTTGCAGCGCGACGGATAGCCTCTTCAGGATCCAGGGTACCGTTGGTTTCCAGATCAATAACCAGCTTGTCCAGGTTGGTACGCTGTTCGACACGGGCGTTTTCCACCACGTAAGCGATACGGCGAACCGGGCTGAACGAAGAGTCGAGCTGCAAGCGACCGATGCTGCGGCTTTCGTCTTCATCGCTCTGACGCGAGTCGGCTGGTTCATAACCACGACCACGAGCTACGGTGAGCTTCATGTTCAGGGCGCCGTTAGACGCCAGGTTAGCGATTACGTGATCGGGATTAACGATCTCGACATCATGATCCAGCTGAATATCGGCAGCGGTAACCACCCCCGAACCCTTCTTCGACAAGGTCAGCGTAACTTCGTCACGACCGTGCAGCTTGATGGCCAGACCTTTAAGGTTCAACAGGATTTCAATTACGTCTTCCTGTACACCTTCGATGGCGCTGTACTCGTGGAGCACACCGTCAATCTCGGCCTCGACTACTGCGCAGCCGGGCATTGAGGACAACAGGATGCGGCGCAGCGCGTTGCCCAGGGTGTGGCCAAAACCACGCTCGAGAGGCTCGAGAGTGATCTTGGCGCGGGTTGGACTGACAACCTGCACATCAATGTGGCGGGGTGTCAGGAACTCATTTACCGAAATCTGCATGGATGCACCTATTTTCTAGCCCTTACTTGGAGTAGAGCTCGACAATCAGGCTTTCGTTGATGTCGGCGGACAGATCACTGCGAGCAGGAACGTTCTTGAAAACGCCCGACTTCTTCTCAGTGTCTACTTCTACCCATTCTACGCGGCCACGCTGGGCACACAGATCGAGAGCTTGGACAATGCGAAGCTGGTTTTTTGCTTTCTCGCGAACTGCAACCACGTCACCAGCACGAACCTGATACGACGGAACGTTTACGGTCTGACCGTTAACGCTGATCGACTTGTGCGATACCAGTTGACGGGATTCGGCACGAGTCGAACCAAAGCCCATACGGTATACAACGTTGTCCAAACGGCATTCGAGCAGTTGCAGCAGGTTTTCACCGGTTGCACCTTTCTTGCCAGCAGCTTCTTTGTAGTAGCCGCTGAACTGACGCTCGAGAACGCCGTAGATACGACGGACCTTCTGCTTTTCACGCAGTTGGGTGCCGTAGTCGGACTGGCGACCGCGGCGCTGGCCGTGGATACCAGGTGCTGCTTCAATGTTGCACTTCGATTCGATCGCGCGCACGCCGCTCTTCAGGAAGAGATCGGTGCCTTCGCGACGAGCGAGTTTGCATTTTGGACCAATGTAACGAGCCATTCTTTACAATCTCCTGGATTACACGCGGCGCTTCTTCGGCGGACGGCACCCGTTGTGCGGGATTGGCGTCACGTCGGTGATGCTGGCGATCTTGTAGCCACAGCCGTTCAAAGCGCGGACTGCGGATTCACGACCTGGACCTGGACCCTTGACGTTGACGTCGAGGTTTTTCAGGCCGTATTCCAGCGCAGCTTGACCAGCACGCTCAGCAGCTACTTGAGCAGCGAACGGGGTGGACTTGCGGGAACCGCGGAAACCCGAACCACCGGAGGTAGCCCAGGAAAGAGCGTTACCTTGACGGTCGGTAATGGTCACGATGGTGTTGTTAAAAGATGCATGGATGTGGGCGATGCCATCAACCACTGTCTTTTTAACTTTTTTACGAGGACGAGCAGCAGGTTTTGCCATGATTAAATTCCTGTCGATTCGCTGGGGCGATTACTTGCGGATCGGCTTACGCGGACCTTTACGGGTACGCGCGTTGGTCTTGGTACGCTGACCGCGTACTGGCAGACCACGACGATGACGCAGACCGCGATAGCAACCGAGGTCCATCAAGCGCTTGATTTTCATGTTGATTTCGCGACGCAGGTCACCTTCAGTGGTGAACTTCGCCACTTCGCCACGCAGCTGTTCAATTTGCTCGTCGCTCAGATCTTTGATCTTTGCTGCTGGGTTTACCCCAGTCACTGCACAGATCTTCTGCGCAGTAGTGCGACCAACACCATAGATGTAGGTCAGCGAGATAACAGTATGCTTGTTATCTGGAATGTTAACGCCTGCAATACGGGCCATTCAGTGGGACTCCAATTGACAGCTACCTACGCCCCGGAAGCCAAGAAATAGGGCGCGAGATAATATCGCTGTAATAACAAATAATCAACCCGGTAGCGCACTAGCTACCGGGCTTGAAGCACAATCACACTCAGCCTTGGCGCTGTTTGTGACGCGGTTCCGCGCTGCAAATTACTCGAACAACACCTTCGCGGCGAATAATCTTGCAGTTACGGCACAGCTTTTTCACCGATGCACGAACTTTCATCACCAACTCCTCGAACCTTATGGGTACTCAGCGCAACATGCCGCTGCCGTAACCCTTCAGGTTGGCTTTCTTCATCAGGGATTCGTACTGGTGCGAAACGAGGTGCGATTGTACTTGGGACATGAAGTCCATCACAACCACGACCACGATCAGCAACGAGGTCCCGCCAAGGTAGAACGGAACGTTTGCTGCAACCACCAGGAATTGGGGCAACAGGCACACGGCCGTCATGTAAAGAGCACCGAACAGGGTCAAGCGGGTCAGAACGCCATCAATATAGCGCGCAGACTGCTCACCTGGACGAATGCCCGGAATAAAGGCACCGGACTTCTTCAGGTTTTCCGCTACGTCTTTCGGATTGAACATCAACGCCGTATAGAAGAAGCAGAAGAAAATAATCCCTGCACTAAACAGCAGAATATTCAACGGCTGACCAGGAGCGATCGACTGCGAGATGTCCTGCAACCAGCCCATACCTTCAGACTGACCGAACCAGGCACCCAACGAAGCCGGGAACAGCAAAATGCTGCTCGCGAAAATAGCCGGAATAACACCGGCCATGTTCACCTTCAGCGGCAAGTGGCTTGTCTGCGCAGCAAAAACCTTGCGGCCCTGCTGACGCTTGGCGTAGTGAACAGCGATACGACGCTGACCACGCTCAATGAACACCACGAAACCGATAATCGCTACTGCCAGCAAACCGATGGCAACCAGGGCGAAGATGTTGATATCGCCCTGACGCGCAGACTCGAAAGACTGCCCGATTGCTCTCGGAAGACCGGCGACGATACCCGAAAAAATCAACATCGAGATACCGTTGCCAACACCACGCTCAGTAATCTGCTCACCCAGCCACATCATGAACATCGCACCAGCCACAAATGTGGTTACCGCGACGAAATGGAAGCCAAAGTCACCAGTGAACGCGACGCCCTGCCCCGCCAGACCAATGGACATGCCAATAGCCTGGACCAGAGCGAGAGCGACGGTGAGGTAGCGGGTGTACTGGCTAATCTTGCGACGGCCAGCTTCACCTTCCTTCTTCAACTGCTCCAGCTGCGGGCTGACGGCGGTCATCAGTTGCATGATGATCGATGCCGAAATGTACGGCATGATCCCCAGTGCAAAGATGCTCATCCGTTCCAGCGCGCCGCCGGAGAACATGTTGAACAAGCTAAGAATGGTCCCCTCATTCTGTCGAAACAGGTCTGCGAGTCGGTCCGGGTTGATACCTGGAACCGGGATGTGTGCGCCTATTCGGTAGACGATAATCGCCAGGAACAGAAAACGCAGACGAGCCCAGAGTTCAGACATACCGCCTTTGCCGAGCGCAGAGAGAGCACCTTGCTTAGCCATTTATTCCTCGAACTTGCCGCCAGCTGCTTCGATAGCCGCACGCGCACCTTTGGTGGCGCCGATTCCCTTGCCGATAGTGACAGCGCGAGTCACTTCACCGGACAGCATGATTTTCACACGCTGTACGTTGACGTTGATCACGTTGGCATCTTTCAGGGACTGCACAGTAACGATGTCGCCTTCCACTTTGGCCAGCTCGGACAAACGCACTTCTGCGCGATCCATGGCTTTCAGGGAAACGAAACCGAACTTAGGCAGACGACGATGCAGCGGCTGTTGACCGCCTTCAAAGCCTGGAGCGATGGTGCCACCGGAGCGGGAGGTCTGACCTTTGTGACCGCGGCCACCAGTCTTGCCCAAACCACTACCGATACCACGGCCCGGACGATGCTTTTCGCGACGGGAACCCGGCGCTGGACTCAGATCATTGAGTTTCATCGATTAACCCTCGACACGCAGCATGTAGTAAGCCTTGTTGATCATCCCGCGATTCTCGGGAGTATCCTGGACTTCTACAGTGTGACCGATGCGACGCAGACCCAGACCCTTAACGCACAGTTTGTGGTTAGGGATGCGGCCGGTCATGCTTTTGATCAGCGTAACTTTAACGGTAGCCATGATTACTTGATCTCCTCAACACGCAGGCCACGCTTGGCAGCGATGGACTCAGGAGACTGCATAGCCTTCAGACCCTTGAAAGTGGCGTGAACCACGTTTACCGGGTTAGTCGAGCCGTAGCACTTGGCCAGAACGTTCTGAACGCCAGCAACTTCGAGGACAGCACGCATAGCGCCGCCAGCGATGATACCGGTACCTTCAGAAGCAGGCTGCATGTACACCTTCGAAGCGCCGTGAGCGGACTTCATCGCGTACTGCAGAGTGGTGCCGTTCAGGTCAACTTGAATCATGTTACGGCGAGCAGCTTCCATTGCCTTCTGGATCGCAGCAGGCACTTCACGCGACTTGCCACGGCCGAAGCCAACACGCCCTTTACCATCACCAACCACGGTCAACGCGGTGAAAGTGAAGATACGGCCGCCTTTAACGGTTTTGGCTACGCGGTTAACTTGAACCAGCTTCTCGATGTAGCCTTCGTCGCGCTTTTGGTCGTTATTTGACATAACTTAGAACTCCAGCCCAGCTTCACGAGCAGCATCAGCCAGCGCTTTAACGCGGCCATGGTACTTGAAGCCAGAGCGGTCGAAAGCCACTTGCGATACGCCAGCGGCCTTAGCACGCGTAGCGACCAGCTGGCCAACCTTTGTGGCCGCGTCGATGTTGCCAGTGGCACCATCACGCAGTTCTTTATCCAAAGTCGAGGCACTTGCCAGGACTTTGTTGCCGTCGGCCGAGATGACCTGGGCGTAGATGTGCTGCGACGAGCGGAACACGCAGAGACGCACGACTTCGAGTTCGTGCATTTTCAGGCGTGCTTTGCGAGCGCGACGCAGTCGAGTAACTTTTTTGTCGGTCATTTGCTATGCCCTACTTCTTCTTGGCTTCTTTACGACGGACGACTTCGTCCGCGTAGCGCACACCTTTGCCTTTGTACGGCTCTGGTGGACGGAAGTCGCGGATCTCGGCGGCCACTTGACCTACCAGCTGCTTGTCGATGCCCTTGATCAGGATATCGGTCTGGCTAGGAGTCTCAGCGGTGATGCCTTCCGGCAGTTCGTAATCCACTGGGTGCGAGAAGCCAAGAGCCAGGTTCAGAACCTGACCTTTTGCTTGCGCTTTGTAACCAACACCGACCAGCTGGAGCTTGCGCTCGAAGCCTTGGCTTACGCCCTGGACCATGTTGTTTACCAACGCACGCGTGGTACCGGCCATTGCGCGAGTTTGTTGATCGCCATTGCGAGCAGCGAAACGCAGCTCACCAGCTTCTTCAACGATCTCAACGGACGAATGGATGTTCAGTTCAAGAGTGCCCTTGGCACCCTTCACCGAAAGCTGTTGGCCTGCGAATTTGACTTCGACACCGGCTGGCAGCTTAACGGGGTTCTTAGCGACGCGAGACATGCTTATCCCCCCTTAGAACACAGTGCAAAGAACTTCGCCGCCGACACCGGCAGCGCGCGCAGCACGATCAGTCATCACACCTTTGTTGGTGGAGACGATAGACACGCCAAGACCGCCACGAACTTTCGGCAGATCTTCAACGGACTTGTACTGACGCAGGCCTGGACGACTAACGCGCTTCACTTCTTCGATAACCGGACGGCCTTCGAAGTACTTCAGCGAGATGGACAGCGACGGCTTGGCGTCGGTGGTGATCTGAAAATCCGCGATGTAACCTTCGTCCTTCAGGACTTTTGCTACAGCAGCCTTCAACGTGGAAGACGGCATGCTTACGACAGACTTTTCAGCCATCTGGGCATTACGGATTCGAGTTAGCATGTCCGCTAACGGGTCCTGCATACTCATGGGCTAGACGCTCCTAATACAAAAAAATTAGCCTTGCGGCTACTACTTGTCGCCGAGAACTTCCGGGCAGAAAAACACGGGCTCAGGCGAGCCGGTCATTCTAGACACACCCCAGAAATGAATCAAGCCCCAAAAGGGGCTTGATTCAGATTCAAGGCCACCGATGGTCAGGTTCTTGCGAACCCGAACATCGAGACTTTGACAACTGTTACCAGCTGGCTTTAACCAGACCTGGTACGTCACCACGCATTGCAGCTTGACGCAGCATGTTACGGCCCAGGCCGAACTTGCGGTACACGCCGTGCGGACGACCAGTCAGGCGGCAACGGTTACGCATGCGCGAAGCGCTTGCGTCACGTGGTTGCTTCTGCAGAGCTACGGTAGCTTCCCAACGCGCTTCTGGACTTGCGTTCAGATCGACGATGATAGCTTTCAGCGCTGCACGCTTGGTGGCGTACTTGGCAACGGTGAGCTGACGCTTCAGCTCACGGTTCTTCATGCTCTTCTTGGCCATTTTCCTACTCCAATCAGTTGCGGAACGGGAATTTGAAAGCACGCAGCAGAGCGCGGCCTTCATCATCGTTCTTGGCAGTGGTGGTCAGGGTAATGTCCAGACCGCGGAGAGCATCGATCTTGTCGTAGTCGATTTCCGGGAAGATGATCTGCTCTTTCACGCCCATGCTGTAGTTGCCACGACCATCGAAGGACTTGGCATTCAGGCCGCGGAAGTCGCGAACCCGAGGCAGGGAGATCGACAGCAGACGATCCAGGAACTCGTACATACGCTCACGGCGCAGGGTCACTTTGACGCCGATCGGCCATCCTTCGCGGACTTTAAAGCCAGCGATGGATTTACGAGCGTAGGTCACAACGACTTTCTGGCCGGTGATCTTTTCCAGGTCAGCAACAGCGTGCTCGATGACTTTTTTGTCGCCGATCGCTTCGCCCAGACCCATGTTCAGGGTGATTTTGGTAACGCGCGGAACTTCCATCACGTTCGAAAGCTTAAGTTCTTCCTTAAGTTTCGGAGCGATTTCCTTCCGGTAAATCTCTTTTAGTCGTGCCATGGTCTTCTACCTAGCAGTGTTCAAGCATCAACCGCTTTTTGGGTCGACTTGAAGACACGAATTTTCTTACCGTCTTCTACTTTGAAACCAACGCGGTCAGCCTTGTTGGTTTCGCCGTTGAAGATGGCGACGTTGGAAGCGTGCAGTGGCGCTTCTTTCTCGACGATACCGCCCTGTACGCCCGACATCGGGTTAGGCTTGGTATGACGCTTGACCAGGTTCAGACCACCAACAACCAGACGGTTGTCAGCAAGAACCTTCAGCACCTTACCGCGCTTACCTTTGTCTTTGCCGGCGATCACGATGATCTCGTCGTCACGACGAATCTTTTGCATGTCGGATCTCCTTACAGCACTTCTGGGGCGAGCGAGACGATCTTCATGAACTTCTCAGTACGAAGTTCACGGGTCACTGGCCCAAAGATACGGGTGCCGATCGGCTCTTGCTTGTTGTTCAGAAGAACAGCAGCGTTGCCATCAAAGCGGATAATGGAGCCATCAGCACGACGTACGCCGTGACGAGTGCGGACTACAACAGCAGTCATCACTTGGCCTTTTTTCACTTTACCGCGAGGAATTGCTTCCTTCACGGTAACTTTGATGATGTCACCGATACCAGCGTAACGACGATGGGAGCCACCCAGCACCTTGATGCACATAACACGGCGAGCGCCGCTGTTATCGGCCACATCGAGCATGGATTGAGTCTGAATCATATAATTTCTCCGACCCCTAGCCCTTAGACTTCCACAGCGCGTTCGAGAACATCAACCAGCGCCCAAGACTTGGTCTTGGCCATCGGACGAGTTTCACGAATAGTGACTTTGTCGCCGATGTGGCACTGATTGGTTTCGTCGTGCGCGTGCAGCTTAGTCGAACGCTTAACGTATTTACCGTAGATCGGGTGCTTTACGCGACGCTCGATCAGAACGGTGATGGTTTTGTCCATCTTGTCGCTGACAACACGGCCAGTCAGCGTACGGACAGTTTTTTCGGCTTCAGCCATGATCACTTACCTGCCTGCTGGTTGAGCACAGTCTTCACGCGAGCGATGTCACGCTTAACTTGCGAGAGCAGATGAGACTGCCCCAACTGGCCAGTTGCTTTCTGCATGCGCAGATTGAACTGGTCGCGCAGCAAGCCGAGCAGTTGCTCGTTCAGCTGCTGTGCGGATTTTTCACGAAGTTCATTCGCTTTCATCACATCACCGTCCGTTTAACAAAGGAGGTGGCGAGCGGCAGCTTTGCAGCAGCCAGGGCGAAAGCCTCACGCGCCAGCTCTTCAGAAACACCCTCGATTTCATACAGGACTTTGCCTGGCTGAATCTGGGCAACCCAGTACTCCACGTTACCCTTACCTTTACCCATACGAACCTCGAGAGGTTTCTTGGAAATCGGCTTGTCCGGGAATACACGGATCCAGATCTTGCCGCCACGTTTTACATGACGGGTCAGAGCACGACGCGCTGACTCGATCTGACGAGCGGTGAGACGACCACGAGCAACAGACTTCAGCGCGAACTCGCCGAAGCTGACTTTGCTACCGCGCAGTGCCAGACCACGGTTGTGGCCGGTCATCTGCTTGCGGAACTTCGTACGCTTTGGTTGCAACATTTGGCGTACCCCTTACTTAGCAGCTTTTTTACGAGGCGCTGGTGCTTGTGGTTTCAGTTCTTCTTGGCGACCACCAATAACTTCGCCTTTGAAGATCCAAACCTTTACACCGATCACACCGTAAGTGGTGTGAGCTTCGTAGTTGGCATAGTCGATGTCGGCACGCAGGGTGTGCAGTGGCACACGACCTTCGCGATACCATTCAGTACGTGCGATTTCAGCACCGCCGAGACGACCGCTCACTTGGATTTTGATGCCTTTGGCACCAATGCGCATGGCGTTCTGTACAGCGCGCTTCATAGCGCGACGGAACATTACACGACGCTCCAGCTGCTGAGCTACGCTCTGCGCAACCAGCATACCGTCGAGCTCCGGCTTGCGGATCTCTTCGATATTGATGTGCACAGGCACACCCATTTGCTTGGTCAGGTCCTGACGCAGTTTCTCAACATCTTCACCTTTCTTCCCGATAACGATACCTGGACGAGCGGTGTGGATGGTGATGCGTGCAGTTTGGGCCGGACGATGGATATCGATACGGCTTACGGACGCGCTTTTTAGTTTGTCTTGGAGATACTCACGCACTTTCAGATCTGCGAACAAGTAGTCCGCATAAGTCCGACCGTCTGCGTACCAGACGGAGGTGTGCTCCTTGACGATTCCCAGGCGAATGCCAATGGGATGTACTTTCTGACCCATCTCTTCGACTCCGTTACTTGTCAGCAACCTTGACAGTGATATGGCAAGACCGCTTGACGATGCGATCAGCACGGCCTTTGGCACGTGGCATGATGCGCTTCAGCGAACGCCCTTCGTTGACGAAAACGGTGCTGACCTTCAGGTCATCAACGTCTGCGCCTTCGTTATGCTCGGCGTTGGCTACGGCCGACTCCAGCACTTTCTTCATGATCTCGGCGGCTTTCTTACTGCTGAAAGCCAACAGGTTGAGCGCTTCGCCCACCTTCTTCCCGCGGATCTGGTCGGCGACCAAGCGGGCTTTCTGGGCGGAGATTCGAGCGCCCGACAACTTAGCGGCTACTTCCATTTCCTTACCCCTTAACGCTTGGCTTTCTTGTCAGCCACGTGCCCGCGATAGTTGCGGGTACCGGCGAACTCGCCCAGTTTGTGGCCGACCATGTCTTCGTTAACGAGAACTGGGACGTGCTGACGACCGTTGTGTACTGCGATGGTCAGACCGACCATTTGTGGCAGGATCATCGAACGACGCGACCAGGTTTTAATTGGTTTGCGATCGTTCTTTTCCGCCGCCACTTCGATCTTCTTCAGTAGGTGAAGATCAATAAAAGGACCTTTTTTCAGAGAACGTGGCACTGTCGTATCCCTCTATTTACTTGCGACGACGGACGATCATTTTGTCGGTACGCTTATTACCACGAGTCTTCGCGCCCTTAGTCGGGAAGCCCCATGGCGATACCGGATGACGACCACCAGAGGTACGACCTTCACCACCACCATGTGGGTGGTCAACCGGGTTCATGGCAACACCACGAACGGTTGGGCGAACGCCACGCCAGCGTTTGGCACCAGCTTTACCCAGCGAACGCAGGCTGTGCTCGGAGTTCGAGACTTCACCCAGGGTCGCACGGCATTCAGCCAGGACTTTACGCATTTCACCGGAACGCAGACGCAGGGTCACGTAGACACCTTCACGAGCGATCAGCTGAGCCGAAGCACCAGCGGAACGAGCGATCTGTGCACCTTTACCTGGCTTCAATTCGATGCCGTGTACGGTAGAACCGACTGGAATGTTGCGCAGTTGCAGAGCGTTGCCTGGCTTGATTGGAGCCAGAGCGCCTGCGATCAGCTGGTCGCCAGCACTCACGCCTTTAGGGGCGATGATGTAGCGACGCTCGCCGTCTGCGTAGCACAGCAGTGCGATGTGAGCAGTACGGTTTGGATCGTATTCGATACGCTCGACAGTGGCGACGATGCCATCTTTGTCGTTGCGACGGAAATCGACCATACGGTAATGCTGCTTATGACCACCACCGATGTGACGAGTGGTAATACGGCCATTGTTGTTACGACCACCAGACTTCGATTTTTTCTCGAGCAGCGGTGCGTGAGGAGCGCCTTTATGCAGCTCCTGGTTGACCACCTTGACCACAAAACGGCGGCCAGGGGAAGTCGGTTTGCATTTAACGATTGCCATGATGCACCCCTTCCTTACTCAGCACTGC
This sequence comes from Pseudomonas sp. ef1, assembly GCF_007293365.2. Lineage (NCBI taxonomy): Bacteria > Pseudomonadati > Pseudomonadota > Gammaproteobacteria > Pseudomonadales > Pseudomonadaceae > Pseudomonas > Pseudomonas sp. ef1. Next base: position 113,429 of record NZ_CM129815.1, read on the forward strand.
TGCTGAAATCGAGATCTTGGCCTGGCTGAAGGGAGATAACTGCCTTCTTCCAGTCATTACGCTTGCCCAGACCGCGAGCAGTGCGCTTGCTCTTACCCAGAACGTTCAGGGTAGTGACGCGCTCTACTTTCACGCTGAACAGGCTTTCGACGGCCTTCTTGATTTCCAGCTTGGTTGCATCAGTAGCAACCTTGAAAACGAACTGGCCTTTCTTGTCTGCCAGAACCGTAGCCTTCTCGGAAACGTGCGGGCCAAGCAGAACTTTAAATACGCGTTCCTGGTTCATCCCAGCAGCTCCTCGAATTTCTTCACGGCCGACACGGTGATCAACACCTTGTCGTATGCGATCAGACTAACTGGATCGGAACCTTGCACGTCACGTACATCTACGTGCGGCAGGTTGCGAGCAGCCAGGTACAGGTTCTGATCAACAGCGTCCGACACGATCAGAACGTCGGTCAGGCTCATGTTGTTCAGTTTGCCCAGCAGATCTTTGGTTTTCGGAGTTTCAACAGCGAAATCCTGAACCACGACCAGACGATCAGTACGCACCAGCTCAGCAAGGATGGAACGCATTGCTGCGCGATACATCTTCTTGTTCAGCTTCTGGGAGTGATCCTGTGGACGAGCTGCGAAAGTGGTACCGCCGCCACGCCAGATTGGGCTACGGATAGTACCGGCACGAGCACGGCCAGTACCTTTCTGACGCCATGGGCGCTTGCCGCCACCACGAACGTCGGAACGGGTCTTCTGCTGCTTGCTACCTTGACGGCCGCCGGCCATGTAGGCCACGACTGCTTGGTGAACCAGCGTCTCGTTGAATTCGCCGCCAAATGTCAGTTCGGAAACTTCGATCGCTTGAGCGTCATTTACATTTAATTGCATGTCAGCTTCCCCTTAACCGCGAGCCTTGGCTGCTGGACGTACAACCAGGTTGCCGCCAGTAGCGCCAGGAACAGCACCCTTGACCAACAACAGATTGCGTTCAGCGTCCACGCGCACTACTTCCAGGGACTGCACGGTCACGCGCTCAGCGCCCATATGACCGGACATTTTTTTGCCCTTGAATACACGACCAGGAGTCTGGCACTGGCCGATAGAGCCTGGGACGCGGTGGGATACGGAGTTACCGTGGGTGTTATCTTGCCCGCGGAAATTCCAACGCTTGATCGTACCCTGGAAGCCTTTACCCTTGGACTGACCGGTTACATCAACCAGTTGACCAGCGGCGAAGATTTCAGCGTTGATCAGATCGCCAGCCTGGTACTCGCCTTCTTCAAGGCGGAATTCCATGGTGGTGCGACCAGCGGCAACGTTCGCTTTAGCGAAGTGGCCAGCCTGAGCTGCTGTTACACGCGAAGCGCGACGCTCGCCGACAGTGACTTGCACTGCACGATAGCCATCGGTCTCTTCAGTTTTGAACTGGGTGACGCGATTCGGCTCGATCTCAATGACCGTGACCGGAATGGAGACACCTTCTTCGGTGAAAATACGGGTCATACCGCATTTACGACCGACTACACCAATAGTCATGTTGTAAACCTCATGAGTGTACGGGGCTTTCACCCGCTATGGCCGCCCATTTCAGAGCGTTACACGACCAAGACCGAGTCTTAGCCGAGGCTGATCTGCACTTCCACACCGGCCGCAAGATCAAGCTTCATCAGCGCGTCAACGGTTTTATCCGTTGGCTGGACGATGTCCAGAACACGCTTATGAGTGCGGATCTCGTACTGGTCACGCGCGTCTTTGTTGACGTGCGGGGAAACCAGAACGGTGAACCGCTCTTTACGGGTAGGCAGTGGAATTGGACCACGCACTTGAGCACCAGTACGTTTCGCGGTTTCCACGATTTCCTGGGTTGATTGGTCGATCAGGCGATGGTCAAAAGCCTTCAACCTGATACGGATTTGCTGATTTTGCATTGGATTTCAGACTCCGGCTGCTATTCCCACCGGGCGCAATACGCCCGTTAAAAGGAGGCGCAATTCTATAGACGCCCCCGATAGGTGTCAACCCAATAAAAAAGCCCCCGCTGAGCGGGGGCTTTTTCAATCCATCAAGCTGACTCTAAAGTCTTACTCGATGATTTTGGCTACGACGCCAGCGCCGACGGTACGACCGCCTTCACGGATAGCGAAACGCAGACCATCTTCCATCGCGATGGTTTTGATCAGGGTAACAGTCATCTGAATGTTGTCACCTGGCATTACCATTTCAACGCCTTCTGGCAGCTCGCAGTTACCAGTCACGTCAGTAGTACGGAAGTAGAACTGTGGACGGTAGCCTTTGAAGAACGGAGTGTGACGACCGCCTTCTTCCTTGCTCAGAACGTAAACTTCTGCGGTGAACTTGGTGTGCGGCTTGACCGAACCTGGCTTGACCAGAACCTGGCCACGCTCAACGTCGTCACGCTTGGTACCACGCAGCAGAACGCCGCAGTTCTCGCCAGCACGACCTTCGTCGAGCAGCTTGCGGAACATTTCAACACCGGTGCAAGTAGTAACGGTGGTGTCACGCAGACCAACGATTTCCAGCGGATCCTGAACGCGAACGATACCGCGCTCGATACGACCAGTCACAACAGTACCGCGACCCGAGATCGAGAATACGTCTTCGATTGGCATCAGGAATGGCTTGTCGATCATACGAACTGGTTCTGGGATGTAGGCATCCAGAGTTTCAACCAGTTTCTTGACGGCAGTGGTGCCCATCTCGTTGTCGTCTTTGCCTTCCAGCGCCATACGAGCCGAACCGATGATGATCGGAGTGTCGTCGCCCGGGAAGTCGTAAGTCGACAGCAGGTCACGAACTTCCATCTCAACCAGTTCCAGCAGCTCAGCGTCGTCTACCAGGTCAGCCTTGTTCAGGAAGACCACGATGTACGGAACGCCAACCTGACGGGACAGCAGGATGTGCTCACGGGTTTGCGGCATCGGACCATCAGCGGCCGAGCAAACCAGGATAGCGCCGTCCATCTGAGCAGCACCGGTGATCATGTTCTTCACGTAGTCAGCGTGACCTGGGCAGTCAACGTGAGCGTAGTGACGGATCTTCGAGTTGTACTCAACGTGCGCGGTGTTGATGGTGATACCGCGAGCTTTTTCTTCTGGTGCACTGTCGATCTTGTCGAAGTCAACGATTGCAGAACCGAAAACTTCGGAGCAAACGCGAGTCAGAGCAGCAGTCAGAGTGGTTTTACCGTGGTCAACGTGACCGATGGTGCCAACGTTGACGTGCGGTAGGGAACGATCAAATTTTTCTTTAGCCACGACAATTAACTCCTAGCCTAAAGGGGCTGAATCAGCCTTGTTTTTTGGTTACGGATTCGACGATGTGCGACGGAGCCGTATCATATTTTTTGAATTCCATAGAGTAGCTTGCGCGACCCTGGGACATGGAACGAACGTCGGTCGCATAACCGAACATCTCACCCAGCGGAACCTCGGCACGGATAACCTTGCCGGACACTGTGTCTTCCATACCCTGGATCATGCCGCGACGACGGTTAAGGTCGCCCATCACATCACCCATATAGTCTTCAGGCGTAACAACCTCTACCGCCATGATCGGCTCGAGCAACTCACCACCACCCTTCTGGGCCAGTTGCTTGGTCGCCATGGAAGCAGCCACTTTAAACGCCATCTCGTTGGAGTCGACGTCGTGGTAAGAACCATCGAACACGGTAGCCTTCAGGCCGATCAGCGGATAGCCGGCAACAACGCCGTTCTTCATCTGCTCTTCGATGCCCTTCTGGATAGCCGGGATGTATTCCTTAGGAACCACACCACCTACAACTTCGTTCACGAATTGCAGACCTTCCTGACCTTCGTCAGCAGGAGCAAAACGGATCCAGCAGTGACCGAACTGGCCGCGACCACCGGACTGACGAACGAACTTGCCTTCGATTTCACAGTTCTTCGTGATGCGCTCACGATACGAAACCTGAGGCTTGCCGATGTTGGCTTCGACGTTGAACTCACGGCGCATCCGGTCAACCAGGATGTCCAGGTGCAGCTCGCCCATGCCGGAGATGATCGTCTGACCAGTCTCTTCATCAGTTTTAACGCGGAAAGACGGGTCTTCCTGAGCAAGTTTGCCCAGAGCGATACCCATTTTTTCCTGGTCATCCTTGGTCTTAGGCTCTACGGCAACCGAAATAACCGGCTCCGGGAAGTCCATGCGAACCAGGATGATTGGCTTGTCAGCGTTGCAGAGGGTTTCACCAGTGGTGACGTCCTTCATGCCGATCAGGGCCGCGATGTCACCAGCGCGTACTTCCTTGATCTCTTCACGGGCGTTTGCGTGCATTTGCACCATACGACCCACGCGCTCTTTCTTGCCTTTGACCGAGTTGATCACGCCGTCGCCGGAGTTCAACACGCCCGAGTAAACGCGGACGAAGGTCAGAGTACCCACGAATGGGTCGGTAGCGATCTTGAACGCCAGAGCCGCGAAAGGCTCGTTGTCGTCTGCATGACGCTCCATCTCTTCTTCCTCGTTATCAGGGTTGGAACCCTTGATAGCAGGAATGTCGGTCGGAGCAGGCAGGTAGTCGATAACGGCGTCGAGAACCAGGGGAACGCCCTTGTTCTTGAACGAAGAACCGCAAACGGCCAGAACGATTTCGCCGGCGATAGTACGCTGACGCAAAGCAGCCTTGATCTCTTCGATCGACAGCTCTTCGCCTTCCAGGTACTTGTTCATCAGCTCTTCGTTGGCTTCGGCGGCAGCTTCAACCATATTGTTGCGCCACTCTTCCGCCAGCTCTTGCAGCTCGGCAGGAATGTCCTTGCGAACAGGAACCATACCTTTGTCAGAGTCGTTCCAGTAGACAGCTTGCATGTTGATCAGATCGATCTGACCCTGGAAGTTGTCTTCGGAACCGATGGCCAACTGGATCGGCACCGGAGTGTGACCCAGACGCTGCTTGATCTGACCGATCACGCGCAGGAAGTTGGCGCCGGCACGGTCCATCTTGTTTACGTAAACAAGACGTGGAACGCCGTACTTGTTGGCTTGACGCCATACGGTTTCCGACTGCGGCTCAACACCCGAAGTACCGCAGAACACAACGACAGCGCCGTCGAGTACGCGCAGGGAACGCTCAACTTCAATGGTGAAGTCAACGTGGCCCGGGGTATCGATTACGTTGAAACGGTGCTCGTGAGAGTACTGCTTCTCGGAACCTTTCCAGAAGGCGGTAATGGCAGCAGAAGTAATGGTAATACCACGCTCCTGCTCCTGAACCATCCAGTCTGTGGTCGCGGCGCCATCATGCACCTCGCCCATTTTGTGACTTTTGCCGGTGTAAAACAGTACGCGCTCGGTGGTGGTGGTTTTACCAGCATCCACGTGAGCGACGATACCGATGTTACGGTAGCGGCTAATCGGAGTAGTACGAGCCATAAAGCCCTCGCAAAATTAGTGAAGCTAAAATTAGAAGCGGTAGTGCGAGAAAGCTTTGTTAGCTTCGGCCATACGGTGCACGTCTTCACGCTTCTTAACAGCAGCACCTTTACCTTCAGCAGCATCCAGCAGTTCGCCAGCCAAACGCAGAGCCATAGACTTCTCGCCGCGCTTACGGGCGAAGTCTACCAACCAGCGCATTGCCAGAGCGTTACGACGGGAAGGACGAACCTCGACCGGAACCTGGTAAGTAGCACCACCAACGCGGCGCGACTTCACTTCGACCAGCGGAGCGATGGCGTCGAGTGCTTTTTCGAAGAGTTCCAGGGGATCGGTGCCAGCCTTACGGGCCGCAACGGTTTCCAGGGCACCATAAACGATACGCTCGGCAACGGCTTTCTTGCCGCTTTCCATAACGTGGTTCATGAATTTGGCGAGGATCTGGCTTCCGTATTTCGGATCGTCCAGAATCTCACGCTTTGCTGCTACGCGACGTCTTGGCATGATAAGCCCTCAAGCGGTCTTCAGGTTAGCTCGGGACAGATCCAGAGGATGCGTGCCCGACCTTACTCTTATCGACTCAATAAAATAAAAATCTGCAAAACGGCCGATTACTTCGGACGCTTGGTACCGTACTTCGAACGACCCTGGTTACGGCCTTTAACGCCGGAAGTATCCAAGGAGCCGCGAACGGTGTGGTAACGAACACCTGGCAAGTCTTTTACACGACCGCCGCGGATCAGTACCACGCTGTGCTCTTGCAGGTTGTGGCCTTCACCACCGATGTACGAGGAAACCTCGAAACCGTTGGTCAGACGCACACGGCATACTTTACGCAGTGCCGAGTTAGGTTTTTTCGGCGTGGTGGTGTACACACGGGTGCACACGCCACGACGTTGCGGGCAGTTCTGCAGCGCAGGTACGTCGGACTTCTCGACGATACGCTTACGCGGCTGACGTACCAGCTGGTTGATAGTTGCCATCTACTAGCTCCACTGTTGTCTTGCGACGCTATTGTCTTGCAAGAAAAGCAAAATGGCAGGAACGAATTCCCGCCAAATTTAGGGGATCAAGAGTCTAAAGAGGATCTTGATTCCAGTCAAGGCAAGGCCCCGACCTCCCCGCCCATCGAACCTTGACTTGATGTCTCGATTCGACGAACGGAGCGATCAGGGCCTCACGCTCGTTTATCGCAGAACTCAGTTACCGCTCGAGTTCAGCGCTTCGGTCAGTGCAGCTTCCACTTCACTGGCGCTTACGCGCAACGGCTTGTCGGCATCACGGCGACGCTTGCGCTCGCTGTGATAGGCAAGACCGGTACCGGCCGGGATCAGACGACCCACGACTACGTTTTCTTTCAGGCCGCGCAGGTAATCGCGCTTGCCGGTGACTGCCGCTTCGGTCAGTACGCGAGTGGTTTCCTGGAAGGAAGCCGCCGAGATGAACGATTCGGTGGACAACGACGCCTTGGTGATACCCAGCAGAACGCGAGTGAACTTGGAGACAAACTTGTCTTCCGCGCTCAGACGCTCGTTCTCGACCAGAACGTGAGTCAGTTCCACCTGGTCGCCCTTGATGAAGCTGGAATCGCCGGACTCGGAGATCTCAACTTTACGCAGCATCTGACGCAGGATGGTCTCGATGTGCTTGTCGTTGATCTTCACGCCTTGCAGACGATAAACGTCCTGGATCTCGTTGACGATGTACTTGGCCAGCGCGCTCACACCCAGCAGACGCAGGATGTCGTGCGGATCGCTTGGACCGTCGGAGATAACTTCGCCGCGGTTTACCTGTTCGCCTTCGAAGACGTTCAGGTGACGCCACTTCGGAATCAGCTCTTCATACGGATCGCTACCGTCGTTCGGGGTAATGACCAGACGGCGCTTGCCCTTGGTCTCTTTACCGAACGCGATGGTGCCGCTGACTTCAGCCAGAATCGACGCCTCTTTCGGACGACGCGCTTCGAACAGGTCGGCAACACGCGGCAGACCACCGGTGATGTCACGGGTCTTCGAAGTTTCCTGCGGGATACGAGCGATAACATCACCGATCGCAATCTTCGCACCGTCAGCCACACCGACCAGGGCGTTGGCTGGCAGGAAGTACTGAGCGATAACGTCAGTGCCTGGCAGCAACAGATCCTTGCCGTTGTCGTCGACCATCTTCACTGCTGGACGGATTTCCTTGCCGGCAGCTGGACGATCTTTCGCGTCGAGTACTTCAATGTTGGTCATACCGGTCAATTCGTCAGTCTGACGCTTGATCGTGATGCCCTCTTCCATGCCCACGTAGGTCACGGTACCTTTCATTTCGGTAACGATCGGGTGAGTGTGCGGATCCCACTTGGCCACGATTGCGCCAGCGTCGACCTTGTCACCTTCTTTAACCGAAATCACAGCACCGTACGGCAGCTTGTAACGCTCGCGCTCACGACCGAAATCGTCAGCGATTGCCAGCTCACCGGAACGGGACACAGCAACCAGGTGACCATCCACTCGCTCAACGTGCTTCAGGTTGTGCAGACGGACGGTACCGCCATTCTTCACCTGAACGCTGTCGGCTGCGGAAGTCCGGCTTGCCGCACCACCGATGTGGAACGTACGCATGGTCAGCTGGGTACCCGGCTCACCGATGGACTGGGCAGCGATAACGCCGACCGCTTCACCAATGTTCACCTGGTGACCACGAGCCAGATCACGGCCGTAGCACTTGGCGCAAATGCCATAGCGGGTTTCGCAGCTGATCGGCGAACGCACGATCACTTCGTCGATGCTGTTCAGCTCGATGAATTCGACCCACTTCTCGTCTACCAGAGTACCGGCAGGAACGATGACGTCCTCGGTGCCTGGTTTGAATACGTCACGGGCAATGACACGACCCAATACGCGCTCACCCAACGGCTCTACAACGTCACCGCCTTCAATGTGCGGAGTCATCAGCAGACCGTGTTCGGTGCCGCAATCGATCTCGGTTACAACCAGATCCTGCGCCACGTCTACCAGACGACGAGTCAGGTAACCGGAGTTCGCAGTTTTCAACGCGGTATCCGCCAGACCTTTACGAGCACCGTGAGTCGAGATGAAGTACTGAAGTACGCTCAAACCTTCACGGAAGTTCGCAGTAATCGGCGTTTCAATGATGGAACCGTCCGGCTTGGCCATCAGACCACGCATACCGGCCAGCTGACGAATCTGTGCTGCGGAACCCCGCGCACCCGAGTCGGCCATCATGTACATCGAGTTGAAAGACTCTTGGTCGACTTCGTCGCCGTGACGGTCGATGACTTTCTCTTTCGAGAGGTTGGCCATCATCGCCTTGGAAACTTCGTCGTTCGCTTTCGACCAGAGGTCGATCACTTTGTTGTACTTCTCGCCCTGGGTTACCAGGCCGGAGGCGTACTGGCTCTCGATCTCTTTCACTTCGTCGGTGGCTGCACCGATGATGCGGGCTTTTTCATCCGGGATAACGAAATCGTTAACACCGATCGAAACGCCGGAGATGGTCGAGTAAGCGAAACCGGTGTACATCAACTGGTCAGCGAAGATCACGGTCTCTTTCAGACCAACCACGCGGTAGCACTGGTTGATCAGCTTGGAGATCGCCTTTTTCTTCATCGGCAGGTTGACGACGTCGAACGACAGACCTTTCGGCACAACCTGGAACAGCAGCGCACGGCCGACAGTGGTGTCGACGATACGGGTACCGCTCACACTGTTGCCGTCACGGTCGTTGACGGTTTCGTTGATACGAACCTTGACCTTGGCGTGCAGTGCGGCTTCGCCGGCACGGAACACACGGTCGACTTCCTGCAGATCCGCGAACACACGACCTTCGCCCTTGGCGTTGATCGCTTCACGAGTCATGTAGTACAGACCCAATACAACGTCCTGCGACGGAACGATGATTGGCTCACCGTTGGCTGGCGACAGAATGTTGTTGGTCGACATCATCAACGCACGCGCTTCGAGCTGGGCTTCCAGTGTCAGCGGTACGTGCACGGCCATTTGGTCGCCGTCGAAGTCGGCGTTGTACGCGGCGCAGACCAGCGGGTGCAGCTGGATAGCCTTACCTTCGATCAGTACCGGTTCAAACGCCTGGATACCCAGACGGTGAAGGGTTGGTGCACGGTTGAGAAGAACCGGGTGTTCGCGAATCACTTCAGCTAGAACGTCCCAAACCTCTGGCAGTTCGCGCTCGACCATTTTCTTGGCCGCTTTGATGGTGGTCGCCAGACCACGCATTTCCAGCTTGCCAAAAATGAACGGCTTGAACAGCTCGAGAGCCATCTTCTTCGGCAGACCGCACTGGTGCAGACGAAGGGTCGGGCCTACGGTAATTACCGAACGACCGGAGTAGTCAACACGCTTACCGAGCAAGTTCTGACGGAAACGACCCTGCTTACCCTTGATCATGTCAGCCAAGGATTTCAGAGGACGCTTGTTGGAACCGGTGATAGCGCGACCACGACGACCGTTGTCGAGCAATGCATCGACCGCTTCCTGCAACATGCGCTTTTCGTTGCGCACGATGATGTCCGGAGCGGACAGATCCAGCAGGCGCTTCAAACGGTTGTTACGGTTGATCACTCGACGATACAGATCGTTGAGGTCGGAGGTCGCGAAACGACCGCCATCCAGCGGGACCAGTGGACGCAGATCTGGCGGCAGAACCGGCAGAACGGTCAGCACCATCCACTCTGGCAGGTTGCCGGAACCCTGGAAGGCTTCCATCAACTTCAGACGCTTGGACAGCTTCTTGATCTTGGTTTCCGAGTTGGTTTGCGGAATCTCTTCGCGCAGACGGCCAATCTCGTGCTCCAGGTCGATAGCGTGCAGCAGTTCACGGACAGCTTCAGCACCCATGCGGGCATCGAAATCGTCACCGAACTCTTCAAGCGCTTCGAAATACTGCTCGTCGTTCAGCAGCTGACCTTTTTCAAGGGTGGTCATGCCTGGATCGATAACGACATAGCTCTCGAAGTAGAGAACGCGCTCGATATCACGCAGGGTCATGTCCATCAGCAGGCCGATACGGGACGGCAGCGATTTCAGGAACCAGATGTGGGCAACCGGCGAAGCCAGTTCGATGTGCGCCATGCGCTCACGACGAACCTTGGCCAGTGCAACTTCAACGCCGCACTTCTCGCAGATCACACCACGGTGCTTCAAGCGCTTGTACTTACCGCACAGGCACTCGTAATCCTTTACCGGGCCAAAGATCTTGGCGCAGAACAGGCCGTCACGCTCAGGTTTGAACGTACGGTAGTTGATGGTTTCCGGCTTTTTAACTTCACCGAACGACCACGAACGGATCATCTCCGGCGAGGCCAATCCGATACGGATGGCGTCGAACTCTTCGACTTGACCCTGGTTTTTCAGCAAATTCAGTAGGTCTTTCAAGGCCTTTCCTCCTGGCGGAGCAGAGAGCGGGCAATCCTGCCCCGCTCTCGATTCGCGTCACGTGTTATTCGGTTTCCAGATCGATATCGATGCCGAGGGAACGAATTTCCTTGATCAACACGTTGAAGGACTCGGGCATGCCCGGCTCCATACGGTGATCGCCATCCACGATGTTCTTGTACATCTTGGTACGGCCGTTCACATCGTCCGACTTCACTGTGAGCATTTCTTGCAGAGTGTAAGCAGCACCGTATGCTTCCAGTGCCCAGACCTCCATCTCCCCGAAACGCTGACCACCGAACTGCGCCTTACCACCCAGCGGCTGCTGGGTAACCAGGCTGTAAGAACCGGTAGAACGCGCGTGCATCTTGTCGTCTACCAAGTGGTTCAGCTTCAGCATGTACATGTAGCCAACGGTAACTGGACGCTCGAACTTGTTGCCGGTACGGCCGTCGGTCAGCTGCATCTGGCCGCTTTCCGGCAGGTCTGCCAGTTTCAGCATGGCCTTGATTTCGCTTTCCTTGGCGCCGTCGAACACTGGAGTGGCCATTGGAACGCCGCCACGCAGGTTGTTCGCCAGATCGAGGATTTCCTGATCGGAGAAGCTGTCCAGATCTTCGTTACGACCGCCGATCTGGTTGTAGATCTCGTCCAGGAAAGTGCGCAGTTCAGCGACTTTACGCTGCTCTTCGACCATCCGGTTGATCTTCTCGCCCAGACCTTTGGCCGCGAGGCCCAGGTGGGTTTCGAGAATCTGACCAACGTTCATACGCGAAGGTACGCCCAGCGGGTTGAGGACCACGTCGACCGGGGTGCCATTGGCATCGTGCGGCATGTCTTCAACCGGCATGATCACGGAGACCACACCCTTGTTACCGTGACGACCGGCCATCTTGTCGCCCGGCTGGATGCGGCGACGGATTGCCAGGTAAACCTTGACGATTTTCAGCACGCCTGGAGCCAGGTCATCGCCCTGCTGCAGTTTGCGCTTCTTGTCTTCGAACTTGTCGTCCAGCAGACGGCGACGATCAACGATGTAGGCCTGAGCCTTCTCGAGCTGCTCGTTCAGCGCATCTTCAGCCATGCGCAGTTTGAACCACTGGCCGTGCTCAAGACCGTCGAGTACTTCGTCGGTGATGTCCTGACCTTTCTTCAGGCCGGCGCCGCCTTCGGCCTTGTGGCCTACCAGTGCGGAACGCAGACGTTCGAAAGTCGCGCCTTCAACGATGCGGAACTCTTCGTTCAGATCCTTGCGGATCTCGTCCAGCTGGGACTTCTCGATCGACAGTGCACGAGCATCACGCTCAACGCCGTCGCGGGTGAAGACCTGTACGTCGATCACAGTACCTTTGGTACCGGTAGGTACACGCAGGGAAGTGTCTTTAACGTCGCTGGCTTTTTCACCGAAGATTGCACGCAGCAGTTTTTCTTCCGGAGTCAGTTGGGTCTCGCCTTTCGGAGTGACCTTACCCACCAGGATGTCGCCTGCGCCTACTTCAGCACCTACATAAACGATACCGGCTTCGTCCAGCTTGTTCAGTGCGGCTTCACCCACGTTCGGGATGTCCGCAGTGATTTCCTCTGGGCCAAGCTTGGTGTCACGGGCCACACAGGTCAGTTCCTGAATGTGGATCGTGGTGAAACGGTCTTCCTGAACAACACGCTCGGACAGGCAGATGGAGTCTTCGAAGTTGAAGCCGTTCCATGCCATGAACGCGATGCGCATGTTCTGACCCAGTGCCAGCTCACCCATGTCGGTGGACGGGCCGTCGGCCATGATGTCGCTACGCTGAACGCGATCACCTTTACGTACCAGCGGACGCTGGTTGATGCAGGTGTTCTGGTTCGAGCGGGTGTATTTGGTCAGGTTGTAGATGTCGACACCGGCTTCACCGGTTTCAACTTCATCATCGGCAACACGAACCACGATACGGCTGGCGTCGACGGAGTCGATCACGCCACCACGACGAGCCACGACGCAAACGCCGGAGTCACGGGCTACGTTACGCTCCATGCCGGTACCTACCAGCGGCTTGTCAGCGCGCAGAGTCGGTACAGCCTGACGCTGCATGTTCGAACCCATCAACGCACGGTTGGCGTCGTCGTGCTCGAGGAACGGAATCAGCGACGCTGCAACCGACACAACCTGCTTCGGCGAAACGTCCATCAGGGTGACGTCTTCCGGCGCCTTGACGGTGAATTCGTTCAGGTGACGTACGGCAACCAGTTCGTCGATCAGGACTTTCTGCTCGTTCATGGTCGCCGAAGCCTGCGCGATCACGTGATCGGCTTCTTCAATAGCGGACAGGAACACGATCTCGTCGGTGACCACACCCTCTTTCACCACGCGGTACGGGCTTTCCAGGAAGCCGTACTGGTTGGTGCGAGCGTACGCAGCCAGGGAGTTGATCAGGCCGATGTTCGGACCTTCCGGCGTTTCAATCGGGCAGACACGACCGTAGTGAGTCGGGTGTACGTCACGGACTTCGAAGCCTGCGCGCTCACGAGTCAGACCGCCAGGGCCGAGTGCAGAGACACGACGCTTGTGGGTGATCTCGGACAGCGGGTTGTTCTGGTCCATGAACTGCGACAGCTGGCTGGAACCGAAGAACTCTTTCACCGCGGCAGCCACTGGCTTGGCGTTGATCAGGTCTTGCGGCATCAGGCCTTCGCTTTCAGCCATCGACAGACGCTCTTTGACCGCACGCTCAACACGTACCAGGCCAACGCGGAACTGGTTTTCGGCCATTTCGCCTACGCAGCGAACACGACGGTTACCCAGGTGGTCGATGTCATCGACGATGCCTTTACCGTTACGGATGTCGACCAGAGTCTTCAGTACCGCGACGATGTCTTCCTTGCACAGCACGCCCGAACCTTCGATCTCGGTACGACCGATACGACGGTTGAACTTCATCCGGCCGACCGCAGACAGGTCATAACGCTCAGGGCTGAAGAACAGGTTGTTGAACAGGGTCTCGGCAGCGTCTTTGGTTGGCGGCTCGCCTGGACGCATCATGCGATAGATCTCGACCAGCGCTTCCAATTGGTTGCTGGTGGAGTCGATCTTCAGCGTGTCGGAGACGAACGGACCGCAGTCGATGTCGTTGGTGTACAGGGTCTCGATGCGAACCACCTGGGCCTTGGCGATCTTTGCCAGGACTTCAGTGTTCAGCTCGGTGTTGCATTCGGCCAGGATTTCGCCGGTAGCCGGGTGCACGATAGCCTTGGCGGTGGTGCGGCCGAGGACGTAGTCCAGTGGCACGTCCAGCGTCTTGATACCGGCTTTCTCGATCTGGTTGATGTGGCGCGCGGTAATACGGCGGCCTTGCTCAACGATGACCTTGCCCTTCTCGTCCTGGATGTCCAGAACCGCAACCTCACCACGCAGGCGCGATGGCACCAGTTCCAGGCTGAGGGTTTCGCCGCTCAGGTGGAATACGTTGGTGGTGTAGAACGCGTCCAGCACTTCTTCGGTGGTGTAACCGAGTGCGCGCAGCAGTACCGAAGCCGGCAGTTTGCGACGACGGTCGATACGCACGAAGACGCAGTCTTTCGGGTCGAATTCGAAGTCCAGCCACGAACCGCGGTAAGGAATGATGCGAGCCGAGTACAGCAGTTTGCCGGAGCTGTGCGTCTTGCCGCGGTCGTGGTCGAAGAACACGCCCGGGGAACGGTGCAGCTGGGAAACGATAACACGCTCGGTACCGTTGATTACGAAGGTACCGTTCTCAGTCATCAGGGGGATTTCACCCATGTAGACTTCTTGCTCTTTGATGTCCTTGATCGCTTTGTTCGACGATTCTTTGTCGAAAATGATCAGGCGCACTTTTACCCGCAAAGGTACGGCGAAAGTTACACCGCGCAATACGCATTCTTTGACATCAAATGCCGGTTCGCCCAGGCGATAACCGACGTACTCCAGCGCAGCATTGCCGGAGTAGCTGATGATCGGGAAAACGGATTTGAAGGCCGCATGCAGGCCCACGTCGCGGAACTGATCTTTAGTCGCTCCCGCTTGCAAGAATTCACGATACGAATCCAGCTGGATGGCCAGGAGGTAAGGCACATCCATGACGTCCGGCAACTTGCTAAAGTCCTTGCGGATACGTTTTTTCTCAGTATATGAGTAAGCCATCAGCGTTCCCCAGCTTGGTCACCTGCTTGTTTGGCCCCTCCCGACGGGAGCAGCCAGAAAATCGTGCAAACCCCATGGTTTGCGCCACCGCATCGGGTGGTTACAGCGCCTTTATCAGCACCGACCCAGTCGGCTGCCAATAACGGAAAAAGGCCGGTGGCAAGAGCCACCAGCCATCAGCCTGTCGCTTGACGCTCGGGCTGGAGGAGCAAAGTCGATGCTTACTTCAGCTCGACTTTAGCGCCTGCTTCTTCCAGCTTCTTCTTGGCGTCTTCAGCCGCTTCTTTCGAAACGCCTTCAGCTACAACCTGAGGAGCGCCGTCTACTTTCTCTTTGGCTTCTTTCAGGCCCAGACCAGTCAGTTCACGAACTGCCTTGATCACGTTAACCTTCTTCTCGCCAGCTTCCAGCAGAACAACGTTGAACTCGGTTTGCTCTTCAACAGCAGCAGCAGCTACAGCTGGGCCAGCCGAAGCGGCAGCAGCGGTAACACCGAAGGTTTCTTCCATCGCTTTGATCAGCTCAACGATTTCCACTACGGATTTCTGGCCGATTGCTTCGATGATTTGTTCGTTAGTCAGAGACATGACTCAATTCCTGAATTGGGGGACGGCCTACGCGACCATCGAAATAAACAAAAAACGCGAAAAGTGACGAGCCTTAGGCTGCGGCAGCTTCTTTCTGGTCGCGAATTGCCGCCAGAGTACGAGCCAATTTGCTGGTTGCGCCTTGAATCACGCTCATCAGCTGAGAAATTGCTTCGTCACGGGTCGGCAGAGTTGCCAGTACGTCGATCTGATTAGCTGCGAGGAACTTGCCCTCGAACGCAGCTGCCTTGATCTCGAACTTGTCCTGACCCTTGGCAAACTCTTTGAAGATACGGGCAGCAGCGCCCGGATGTTCGTTCGAGAATGCAATCAGGGTCGGGCCGGTGAACACGTCGTTGAGGACACTGTATTGAGTGTCAGCAACAGCGCGCTTGAGCAGGGTGTTACGTACAACACGTACGTAAACGCCAGCTTCACGAGCCTCTTTACGGAGTCCGGTCATTGCGCCTACTGTTACGCCACGTGCATCAACCACGACAGCGGACAGAGCGACTTTGGCAGCCTCGTTGACTTCAGCGACGATGGCCTTCTTGTCTTCGAGATTAATTGCCACGGGTTTAACTCCTGCTTGTTACCGTTTCATTCGATCGGAACCGAATGTCGTTTTGGTGTCTGATTCGGTAAGGAACCGGGAGCACCATCTGCGTAGGCTTGAGGTTTAAGGCTTGCGCCGCCTACGGTCTTGGATAGCCCCCGCCAGGCAGGGACCCCAATCTTTCAATTGGCGCGGCAATCCGCGCCAACCTTTGTCTTACGCGTCGAGCGAGCTCTGGTCGATAACCAGACCTGGGCCCATAGTGGTGCTCAGGGTAACGCGCTTGACGTAAATACCTTTCGAGGAAGCTGGCTTGATACGCTTCAGATCAGCGATCAGGGCTTCAACGTTTTCCTTCAGCTTGACGGCGTCGAAGCCGATCTTGCCAACGGAAGTGTGGATGATGCCGTTTTTGTCGGTGCGATAACGAACCTGACCAGCCTTGGCGTTCTTGACCGCGTTGGCTACGTCTGGAGTTACGGTGCCGACTTTAGGGTTAGGCATCAGGCCACGTGGACCGAGGATCTGACCCAACTGACCTACAACGCGCATGGCATCCGGGGATGCGATCACTACGTCATAGTTCAGGTCGCCGCCTTTCATTTCGGCAGCCAGGTCGTCCATACCTACACGGTCAGCGCCGGCAGCCAGAGCGGCCTCAGCAGCTGGACCCTGGGTGAACACAGCAACGCGAACGGTCTTGCCAGTGCCGTGTGGCAGCACAGTAGCGCTACGAACAACCTGGTCGGATTTACGCGGGTCTACACCCAGATTTACAGCAACGTCGAACGACTCGCTGAACTTGACAGTCGACAGCTCGGCCAGCAGAGCAGCGGCGTCTACAATGTTGTAGGCCTTGCCTGCTTCGATTTTGCCGGCGATAGCCTTTTGACGCTTGGTCAGCTTAGCCATTACACACCCTCCACGTTAAGGCCCATGCTACGAGCAGAACCGGCGATAGTACGCACGGCTGCATCCATATCAGCTGCAGTCAGATCCGCGTTTTTGGTTTTCGCGATTTCTTCCAGCTGAGCACGGGTAACAGTGCCAACCTTAACGGTGTTCGGACGAGCGGAACCGCTGGTCAGACCGGCCGCCTTCTTCAGCAGAACCGAAGCAGGGGTGGATTTGGTTTCGAAAGTGAAGCTACGGTCGCTGTAGACAGTGATGATCACTGGAGTCGGCAGACCTGGCTCAAGACCCTGAGTACGGGCGTTGAAAGCCTTGCAGAATTCCATGATGTTCACGCCGTGCTGACCCAGAGCAGGACCAACCGGTGGACTTGGGTTAGCCTGAGCGGCCTTCACTTGCAGCTTGATGTAAGCGGTAATCTTCTTGGCCATGAGGCACTCCAATTACGGGTTCGAACGCCTCGAAAGGCTCCCCGGTTACTTGCGCGTTTATCCCAGTGACGACAAAACCCCACAGCCTAAGGCTGCGGGGTTGGGATTGCTTGTCCAGTTAGACCTTCTCGACCTGACTGAACTCGAGCTCCACCGGAGTAGAGCGACCGAAAATGAGCACTGCCACTTGGATCCGGCTCTTTTCGTAGTTAACTTCTTCCACAACGCCGTTGAAATCAGCGAATGGACCGTCATTGACACGTACCGTCTCGCCCGGCTCGAACAAAGTCTTCGGCTTCGGCTTGTCGCTACCATCAGCAACGCGACGCAGAATCGCTTCTGCCTCTTTATCTGTAATTGGCGCAGGCTTGTCAGCGGTACCGCCGATAAAACCCATCACCCGAGGAGTATCCTTGACCAAGTGCCAAGTACCCTCATTCATATCCATCTGGACCAGCACATAGCCTGGAAAGAACTTCCGTTCGCTTTTGCGCTTCTGGCCGTTACGCATCTCAACCACTTCTTCAGTGGGAACCAGAATCTCGCCGAAGCCATCTTCCATGCCAGCCAGCTTTACGCGCTCGATCAGCGAGCGCATCACATGCTTCTCGTAACCCGAGTAAGCATGCACAACATACCAACGCTTAGCCACGGGACACCCTTAGCCGACAATCAAGGAAACAAGCCAGCCGAGCAGGGAATCAAGACCCCACAACAGCAACGCCATAACCAGAACAACAGCCACGACAATCAGCGTGGTCTGCGTGGTTTCTTGGCGAGTTGGCCACACGACTTTACGAATCTCGGTGCGAGCTTCCTTAACCAGTACAAAGAAAGACTTGCCCTTCGCGGTCTGCAAGCCTACAAAGGCAGCTACAGCAGCAATGGCAAGCAAAGCGAGTACACGGTACAGGATCGGCGAAGCAGCGTAATACTGATTGCCAACAACGCCAACAACTACCAAAGCGACTACTACAAGCCACTTGAGCAGATCGAAGCGAGAGCCTTGAGCTTCAGCTTTAGGAGTCATCTATGAAGATCCTGTGAAAAGAAAGCCAGACACACGGAGTGAATCTGGCAGGTCAGGAGGGAATCGAACCCCCAACCTACGGTTTTGGAGACCGTCGCTCTGCCAATTGAGCTACTGACCTAAAACAAAATCAGGCCGACCATTATGCCGGCCCGAAAAATACATTACAACCGCTTATTCGATGATTTTGGCTACGACGCCAGCGCCGACGGTACGACCGCCTTCACGGATAGCGAAACGCAGACCGTCTTCCATCGCGATGGTTTTGATCAGGGTAACAGTCATCTGAATGTTGTCACCTGGCATTACCATTTCAACGCCTTCTGGCAGCTCGCAGTTACCAGTCACGTCAGTAGTACGGAAGTAGAACTGTGGACGGTAGCCTTTGAAGAACGGAGTGTGACGACCGCCTTCTTCCTTGCTCAGAACGTAAACTTCTGCGGTGAACTTGGTGTGCGGCTTGACCGAACCTGGCTTGACCAGAACCTGGCCACGCTCAACGTCGTCACGCTTGGTACCACGCAGCAGAACGCCGCAGTTCTCGCCAGCACGACCTTCGTCGAGCAGCTTGCGGAACATTTCAACACCGGTGCAAGTAGTAACGGTGGTGTCACGCAGACCAACGATTTCCAGCGGGTCCTGAACGCGAACGATACCGCGCTCGATACGACCAGTCACAACAGTACCGCGACCCGAGATCGAGAATACGTCTTCGATTGGCATCAGGAATGGCTTGTCGATCATACGAACTGGTTCTGGGATGTAGGCATCCAGAGTTTCAACCAGTTTCTTGACGGCAGTGGTGCCCATCTCGTTGTCGTCTTTGCCTTCCAGCGCCATACGAGCCGAACCGATGATGATCGGAGTGTCGTCGCCCGGGAAGTCGTAAGTCGACAGCAGGTCACGAACTTCCATCTCAACCAGTTCCAGCAGCTCAGCGTCGTCTACCAGGTCAGCCTTGTTCAGGAAGACCACGATGTACGGAACGCCAACCTGACGGGACAGCAGGATGTGCTCACGGGTTTGCGGCATCGGACCATCAGCGGCCGAGCAAACCAGGATAGCGCCGTCCATCTGAGCAGCACCGGTGATCATGTTCTTCACGTAGTCAGCGTGACCTGGGCAGTCAACGTGAGCGTAGTGACGGATCTTCGAGTTGTACTCAACGTGCGCGGTGTTGATGGTGATACCGCGAGCTTTTTCTTCTGGTGCGCTGTCGATCTTGTCGAAGTCAACGATTGCAGAACCGAAAACTTCGGAGCAAACGCGAGTCAGAGCAGCAGTCAGAGTGGTTTTACCGTGGTCAACGTGACCAATGGTCCCAACGTTGACGTGGGGCAGGGAACGATCAAATTTTTCCTTAGCCATCGATATCACCCTCTACAGAAGAAATTAGACAAACAATATCAACCATTAAAACAAAGGCAGATATTTTCATATCTGCCTTGTTATATGGAGCTCTTGAGCGGATTTGAACCGCTGACCTCACCCTTACCAAGGGTGTGCTCTACCAACTGAGCTACAAGAGCAAAACCCTTTTGCACAACCTGCAAACTTGGAGCGGGTAGCGGGAATCGAACCCGCATCATCAGCTTGGAAGGCTGAGGTTCTACCACTAAACTATACCCGCGGAGCCTGCAGCTCACGCTTAAATCTGGTGGAGGGAGAAGGATTCGAACCTTCGAAGTCGTAGACGTCAGATTTACAGTCTGATCCCTTTGGCCGCTCGGGAACCCCTCCTAATCAGGCCGGCATTCTATATCATGCCAAACCCCTGTCAAGCATTTTCTCATTTAAAAACCTGAGGTTAGCTGCGTTGACACACTTCACTTCGAATCCCGATTAAGGTGTTCGCTGTGGAGCGGGCGCCATTCTATGCAAACTATTGAGCAGGTGCAACCCCTTCGCACAGCATTATTTTATGTTTTAACTCATTGAATTCCTTGGAAAGGTTTTGCAACTGCTGATCGCCTAACAAACGCTGGCTGTCCGGCGCAGCTGCCAGCCAGTACCCGCTTCCGGCAGCATCTTTCGGCAGGGATTGCACATTGACTTTCATCGCCACCAGACGCTGTTGCAACCTGGCAATTGAATCTTCGTCAGAAAATCCACCAAGGAACAAGCACTGCTGACGCGGCGCCATCTCGCCTCTTCGACCTTCACCTGCGGTTTCGCTCAGCAGACGGATATCCTGCTGCGAACCACGATACAGATTAAGAGGAGTTACATCTTTGGCTCGCAAGGGCGCTTCCTGCTGATGCCAGACATAGTAAAAAACATTGAGTACAACCAGCAGCAGGAACAACCAACGCATATAAACCTCAAGACAAGGGACAAGCCATCTCCAAGCCGACAAAAACCAGGTCGGGCACAACCCTGGCGTCAGGCGCGACGCCTTTAACCAACTCGGCATCCCCTCCCGTAATAAAGACGGCGAATTGCTCTCCCCAGTACGCTCGAGCCAGCTCTAATTGAGTGAGAACGAAGCCCCTCAGCATCAAAGAACAACCGCGCTCCACCGCTTCAACGGTGGTCCGTCCCGGGACGTGACTGGAAAGGGCGCGCTCTGCTGCTTCATCACCATAACGAATTTTACGGGTATGGGTGCGCAACTGGTTTCGCATCAAAGGCATACCAGGACAAATGAACCCCCCGAGATGCTCACCGTCAGCCGCGACAAAATCGGCAGTGACCGCGGTACCGAAATCGAGAACCAGGCAAGCACTTCCGGCAGCCAGGTGGAAGCCGCCGAGCATCGCCAGCCAGCGATCAAGCCCCAGACGCTCATAGTCTTCATAGCCGTTTCGAACACCGGATATCTCGCGGGCGGGTTTCGCACACACGATAGGAATACCGAACGCGCGCTCAAGCATTTCGGTTAAAGCGCTGGTTTCCTCGATAGTCCTGACGCTTACCAAACGACACTTGCGCAGCGAGAGCGGCTTTATGATCCGTAGACTCTCAAGCAAAGCCTGATTCGAATCTACAACCCCTTCCGAAACCAGCCCACTCGCCGACGCATCCAGCACGCGCCATTTGATAAAACTATTGCCGCAGTCAAGCTCAAGAATCATCACGCAACCTCAGGCTGAGCTCTCCACCACTAAAGACTTTTTCAACACCATCTACAATCAAGCGCAACCCGCCTTGGTTATCAATCCCGAGCACTATCCCATCGATATGGCTGTTACCCGCGACCAAGGACACGGATCGACCCTGCCACAGATGATTTTCCGCCCATTCTGCCTGCAGACTTGCGAACCCGTTGAGCTGGTGTTTATGGGTATAAGCTTTGAGTTGATTACTCAACTCAACCACCAGAGCATTGCGATCGCAGGCTTTGCCTGACTCCAGCTTTATAGAAGTCCATTGCTGGTCGACCTCATCGGCAACCTGCATATTCACGTTGATTCCTATACCCAATACAACATGACATACATCCGCCGGATCGCCGACGAGTTCGAGCAGGATGCCGGCTATTTTCTTGTTACCCACCAAAACATCGTTGGGCCACTTCAAACCGGCATTGGGCACGCCGGCGCTTCGCAAGGTCTGCATCACGGCCAAGCCAACAACAAGGCTCAACCCCTCAAGCTGACGCATGCCGCCATCTATTCGAAGAACCAGGCTGTAATAAAGATTTTCCGCAAATGGGCTCACCCACTTGCGGCCTCGACGACCACGGCCTGCCAATTGTCGCTCCGCGAGCACCAAAAACGGCGCGGGTGCGCCCTCACTGATGGAGCGCAGAGCTTCGGCATTTGTCGAGTCGACGGAGTCGAACACACGCACCGGCCATTGCGGCATCTTCCTGGTTATTTCAAGAGGATCAAGGAGCATCAGAGGCGCCGACAATTGATATCCGCGACCGCGAACTTTATGGATCGACAGGCCAAGTTCAGCTTCAAGCTGTTGTAGCTGCTTCCATACAGCACTTCGGCTAATTCCCAGGGCAACGCCCAAGTCCTGTCCGGAATGGAATCGTCCATCCTTCAGTAGATTCAACAACGTCAGCATGCAGGTATCGCCTCACAATGAGGCCCGCATAATAGCCATGCCCCGGGCCGTTGCATAGAAATCAAGCGGGCACATTTCTCGCAGGCAAAACAAAACCCCAACTGCTTTCGCAATTGGGGTTTCGGAATTTAATCTTGACGATGACCTACTCTCACATGGGGAAACCCCACACTACCATCGGCGATGCATCGTTTCACTGCTGAGTTCGGGATGGGATCAGGTGGTTCCAACGCTCTATGGTCGTCAAGAAATTCGGGTACTGACTCGGGACCAGACGGCCTCGCTTCAGCAAATTGGGTATGTGACAGCTAGGTGTTTGTGAATTTCGAACTTTCGGTTCGTTTCGTCTTCACACACCGCAATCTGGCGCCTTTTCAGGTCAGCAAATTGCTTGGGTGTTATATGGTCAAGCCTCACGGGCAATTAGTATTGGTTAGCTCAACGCCTCACAGCGCTTACACACCCAACCTATCAACGTCGTAGTCTTCGACGGCCCTTCAGGGAACTCAAGGTTCCAGTGAGATCTCATCTTGAGGCAAGTTTCCCGCTTAGATGCTTTCAGCGGTTATCTTTCCCGAACATAGCTACCCGGCAATGCCACTGGCGTGACAACCGGAACACCAGAGGTTCGTCCACTCCGGTCCTCTCGTACTAGGAGCAGCCCCTCTCAAATCTCAAACGTCCACGGCAGATAGGGACCGAACTGTCTCACGACGTTCTAAACCCAGCTCGCGTACCACTTTAAATGGCGAACAGCCATACCCTTGGGACCGGCTTCAGCCCCAGGATGTGATGAGCCGACATCGAGGTGCCAAACACCGCCGTCGATATGAACTCTTGGGCGGTATCAGCCTGTTATCCCCGGAGTACCTTTTATCCGTTGAGCGATGGCCCTTCCATACAGAACCACCGGATCACTAAGACCTACTTTCGTACCTGCTCGACGTGTCTGTCTCGCAGTCAAGCGCGCTTTTGCCTTTATACTCTACGACCGATTTCCGACCGGTCTGAGCGCACCTTCGTACTCCTCCGTTACTCTTTAGGAGGAGACCGCCCCAGTCAAACTACCCACCATACACTGTCCTCGATCCGGATAACGGACCTGAGTTAGAACCTCAAAGTTGCCAGGGTGGTATTTCAAGGATGGCTCCACGCGAACTGGCGTCCACGCTTCAAAGCCTCCCACCTATCCTACACAAGCAAATTCAAAGTCCAGTGCAAAGCTATAGTAAAGGTTCACGGGGTCTTTCCGTCTAGCCGCGGATACACTGCATCTTCACAGCGATTTCAATTTCACTGAGTCTCGGGTGGAGACAGCGCCGCCATCGTTACGCCATTCGTGCAGGTCGGAACTTACCCGACAAGGAATTTCGCTACCTTAGGACCGTTATAGTTACGGCCGCCGTTTACCGGGGCTTCGATCAAGAGCTTCGCGTTAGCTAACCCCATCAATTAACCTTCCGGCACCGGGCAGGCGTCACACCCTATACGTCCACTTTCGTGTTTGCAGAGTGCTGTGTTTTTAATAAACAGTCGCAGCGGCCTGGTATCTTCGACCGGCATGAGCTTACGGAGCAAGTCCTTCACCCTCACCGGCGCACCTTCTCCCGAAGTTACGGTGCCATTTTGCCTAGTTCCTTCACCCGAGTTCTCTCAAGCGCCTTGGTATTCTCTACCCAACCACCTGTGTCGGTTTGGGGTACGGTTCCTGGTTACCTGAAGCTTAGAAGCTTTTCTTGGAAGCATGGCATCAACCACTTCGTCACCCAAAGGGTAACTCGTCATCAGCTCTCGGCCTTAAGATCCCGGATTTACCTAAGATCTCAGCCTACCACCTTAAACTTGGACAACCAACGCCAAGCTGGCCTAGCCTTCTCCGTCCCTCCATCGCAATAACCAGAAGTACAGGAATATTAACCTGTTTTCCATCGACTACGCTTTTCAGCCTCGCCTTAGGGACCGACTAACCCTGCGTCGATTAACGTTGCGCAGGAAACCTTGGTCTTTCGGCGTGGGTGTTTTTCACACCCATTGTCGTTACTCATGTCAGCATTCGCACTTCTGATACCTCCAGCAAGCTTCTCAACTCACCTTCACAGGCTTACAGAACGCTCCTCTACCGCATCACCCGAAGGTGATACCCGTAGCTTCGGTGTATGGTTTGAGCCCCGTTACATCTTCCGCGCAGGCCGACTCGACTAGTGAGCTATTACGCTTTCTTTAAAGGGTGGCTGCTTCTAAGCCAACCTCCTAGCTGTCTAAGCCTTCCCACATCGTTTCCCACTTAACCATAACTTTGGGACCTTAGCTGACGGTCTGGGTTGTTTCCCTTTTCACGACGGACGTTAGCACCCGCCGTGTGTCTCCCATGCTCGGCACTTGTAGGTATTCGGAGTTTGCATCGGTTTGGTAAGTCGGGATGACCCCCTAGCCGAAACAGTGCTCTACCCCCTACAGTGATACATGAGGCGCTACCTAAATAGCTTTCGAGGAGAACCAGCTATCTCCGAGCTTGATTAGCCTTTCACTCCGATCCACAGGTCATCCGCTAACTTTTCAACGGTAGTCGGTTCGGTC
The DNA here is from genome assembly GCF_007293365.2 of Pseudomonas sp. ef1. Taxonomy (NCBI): domain Bacteria; kingdom Pseudomonadati; phylum Pseudomonadota; class Gammaproteobacteria; order Pseudomonadales; family Pseudomonadaceae; genus Pseudomonas; species Pseudomonas sp. ef1. The sequence continues at coordinate 138,485 of NZ_CM129815.1, forward strand.
CTCCAGTCAGTGTTACCTAACCTTCAACCTGCCCATGGATAGATCGCCCGGTTTCGGGTCTATTCCCAGCGACTAGACGCCCTATTAAGACTCGCTTTCGCTACGCCTCCCCTATTCGGTTAAGCTCGCCACTGAAAATAAGTCGCTGACCCATTATACAAAAGGTACGCAGTCACAGAACAAAGTCTGCTCCCACTGCTTGTACGCATACGGTTTCAGGATCTATTTCACTCCCCTCTCCGGGGTTCTTTTCGCCTTTCCCTCACGGTACTAGTTCACTATCGGTCAGTCAGTAGTATTTAGCCTTGGAGGATGGTCCCCCCATATTCAGACAAAGTTTCTCGTGCTCCGTCCTACTCGATTTCATGACCAAGAGATTTTCGCGTACAGGGCTATCACCCACTATGGCCGCACTTTCCAGAGCGTTCCGCTAATCTCAAAGCCACTTAAGGGCTAGTCCCCGTTCGCTCGCCACTACTAAGGGAATCTCGGTTGATTTCTTTTCCTCAGGGTACTTAGATGTTTCAGTTCCCCTGGTTCGCCTCTTGCACCTATGTATTCAGTACAAGATAACCATCTTATGATGGCTGGGTTCCCCCATTCAGACATCTCCGGATCAAAGTCTGTTTGCCGACTCCCCGAAGCTTTTCGCAGGCTACCACGTCTTTCATCGCCTCTGACTGCCAAGGCATCCACCGTATGCGCTTCTTCACTTGACCATATAACCCCAAGCAATCTGGTTATACTGTGAAGACGACATTCGCCGAAAATTCGAATTTCTCAACTAAGAGAACTCACAAATTTTACCTTAGCCTGATCCGTTACCAGTGAAAGTAACGTTCAGTCTATCTTTCTATCACATACCCAAATTTTTAAAGAACGATCTAGTCAAAGACTAGAAATCAACATTCATCACCGTACCGGTGGAATGCTCATTTCTAAGCTTTCAAACTTCAGAAGCAGTAGTGGTGGAGCCAAGCGGGATCGAACCGCTGACCTCCTGCGTGCAAGGCAGGCGCTCTCCCAGCTGAGCTATGGCCCCGTATTTCTACAGGCGTTTCCCACACAAAATTGGTGGGTCTGGGCAGATTCGAACTGCCGACCTCACCCTTATCAGGGGTGCGCTCTAACCAACTGAGCTACAGACCCAATTTCGGGCTGCTTCTATCGTCTTCTTCAATGAATCAAGCAATTCGTGTGGGAGCTCATGCAGCAGCTGATGTCGTCGATTAAGGAGGTGATCCAGCCGCAGGTTCCCCTACGGCTACCTTGTTACGACTTCACCCCAGTCATGAATCACACCGTGGTAACCGTCCCCCCGAAGGTTAGACTAGCTACTTCTGGTGCAACCCACTCCCATGGTGTGACGGGCGGTGTGTACAAGGCCCGGGAACGTATTCACCGCGACATTCTGATTCGCGATTACTAGCGATTCCGACTTCACGCAGTCGAGTTGCAGACTGCGATCCGGACTACGATCGGTTTTATGGGATTAGCTCCACCTCGCGGCTTGGCAACCCTTTGTACCGACCATTGTAGCACGTGTGTAGCCCAGGCCGTAAGGGCCATGATGACTTGACGTCATCCCCACCTTCCTCCGGTTTGTCACCGGCAGTCTCCTTAGAGTGCCCACCATTACGTGCTGGTAACTAAGGACAAGGGTTGCGCTCGTTACGGGACTTAACCCAACATCTCACGACACGAGCTGACGACAGCCATGCAGCACCTGTCTCAATGTTCCCGAAGGCACCAATCCATCTCTGGAAAGTTCATTGGATGTCAAGGCCTGGTAAGGTTCTTCGCGTTGCTTCGAATTAAACCACATGCTCCACCGCTTGTGCGGGCCCCCGTCAATTCATTTGAGTTTTAACCTTGCGGCCGTACTCCCCAGGCGGTCAACTTAATGCGTTAGCTGCGCCACTAAGAGCTCAAGGCTCCCAACGGCTAGTTGACATCGTTTACGGCGTGGACTACCAGGGTATCTAATCCTGTTTGCTCCCCACGCTTTCGCACCTCAGTGTCAGTATCAGTCCAGGTGGTCGCCTTCGCCACTGGTGTTCCTTCCTATATCTACGCATTTCACCGCTACACAGGAAATTCCACCACCCTCTACCATACTCTAGCTTGCCAGTTTTGGATGCAGTTCCCAGGTTGAGCCCGGGGATTTCACATCCAACTTAACAAACCACCTACGCGCGCTTTACGCCCAGTAATTCCGATTAACGCTTGCACCCTCTGTATTACCGCGGCTGCTGGCACAGAGTTAGCCGGTGCTTATTCTGTCGGTAACGTCAAAATTGCAGAGTATTAATCTACAACCCTTCCTCCCAACTTAAAGTGCTTTACAATCCGAAGACCTTCTTCACACACGCGGCATGGCTGGATCAGGCTTTCGCCCATTGTCCAATATTCCCCACTGCTGCCTCCCGTAGGAGTCTGGACCGTGTCTCAGTTCCAGTGTGACTGATCATCCTCTCAGACCAGTTACGGATCGTCGCCTTGGTGAGCCATTACCTCACCAACTAGCTAATCCGACCTAGGCTCATCTGATAGCGCAAGGCCCGAAGGTCCCCTGCTTTCTCCCGTAGGACGTATGCGGTATTAGCGTTCCTTTCGAAACGTTGTCCCCCACTACCAGGCAGATTCCTAGGCATTACTCACCCGTCCGCCGCTGAATCCAGGAGCAAGCTCCTTTCATCCGCTCGACTTGCATGTGTTAGGCCTGCCGCCAGCGTTCAATCTGAGCCATGATCAAACTCTTCAGTTCAAACATCTTTGGGTTTTTAAGAAACCCTAAACTTGGCTCAGCAATCGTTGGTTACATCTTTGATTTCTCGCGGAGTAACTTGTGATGCTGATAATCTTGTTGACTATCAGTCTGACTGCACAAGCACCCACACGAATTGCTTGATTCAGTTGTTAAAGAGCGGTTGGTTAAGATCTTTCGTCTCAACCGAGGCGCGCATTCTACAGCAGCCTCATTTGCTGTCAAGTGATTATTTCCAGAAGTTTTCGAAGAATTCTTCAACAACTTCAACCACTTGCGCTTCCGATCTCTCGTTAGCTGGAGGCGAATTCTACAGCGTTAATCGCTGCTGTCAACACCTCTTTTTCTCCGCTTTCGACCGAGAAGATCGAACCGTTAAAAGAGCTACACATCACTGCTCTTTCAACTCCTTCCAGGCTTCAATGATCTGAAGCAAGCCGCTGTCGAAAACTGCATAACTCTTTGAATCTCAAGGAGTTTTCCATTTCGACTGCGCCGGAAGTGGGGCGAATTATAGACTTCTAAAATTCGCCGTCAACCCCCAATTCCAACTTTATTCAGATTTCAGCGTAATACGTGCAAAAGCCTTCTTGCCGGCCTGACAAACGTGAGTCGTGCCCAGTACATATATAAAGGAGCGATCAACCACTTCACCATCGACCCGGACTCCGCCCGCCGCCAACAGATCACGCGCCGCCGCCGAGTTCTTCACCAGGCCTGCCTTATTAAGGACGGCAGCGATCGGCATATCCTCAACCGAAGACAGCTCGATCTCAGGCAAGTCATCTGGAAGCTCGCCATCCTTCATACGGTTGCCGGCGCCTCGGTGAGCATTCGCCGCAGCCTCTTCACCATGGAAGCGCGCAACGATCTCTTCAGCCAGCTTGATTTTGATGTCGCGAGGATTCGCTCCAGCTTCGACGTCAGCCCGGAAGGCGTTGATCTCATCCATCGAGCGAAAGCTGAGCAACTCGAAGTAACGCCACATCAGCGCATCCGGGATGGAAACCAGCTTGCTGTACATGACGCCTGGCGCTTCCTGGATACCGACATAGTTGCCCAACGACTTGGACATCTTCTTCACGCCATCCAGACCTTCCAGCAATGGCATGGTCAGAATGCACTGGGCTTCCTGGCCATAACCACGCTGCAACTCGCGACCCATCAGCAGGTTGAATTTCTGATCGGTACCGCCCAGCTCGACATCGGCGCGCAGCGCGACCGAGTCATAACCCTGAACCAGCGGATAGAGGAATTCGTGAATAGCGATTGGCTGGTTGGTGGTGTAGCGCTTGTCGAAGTCATCGCGCTCAAGCATGCGAGCGACCGTGTATTGCGAAGTCAGACGAATGAAATCCGCCGGACCCATCTTGTCCATCCAAGTGGAGTTGAAGGCAACTTCGGTTTTCGCCGGATCAAGAATTTTGAAAACCTGAGTCTTGTAGGTCTCGGCATTCTCCAGAACCTGCTCACGCGTCAGTGGCGGACGCGTGGCGCTCTTGCCACTCGGATCACCGATCATCCCGGTGAAGTCACCTATGAGGAAGATGACCTGGTGCCCCAGCTCCTGGAACTGGCGCAGCTTATTAATAAGCACCGTATGACCCAGATGCAGATCCGGAGCGGTTGGATCGAAACCAGCCTTGATACGCAGCGGTTGGCCGCGCTTGAGCTTCTCGACCAGCTCGGACTCGACCAACAGTTCTTCCGCACCACGTTTAATCAGCGCTAGCTGCTCTTCAACCGACTTCATAACAGACCCGCAAGGCTCAGATTCAAAGGGAACCAACCATACAAGAACGCGCACCAATTACAAGTTTTGCCCGGCGCACGGACACCAATCCCCAGACCCGAGGTCTGTAGACTTGCTTCAGCGATGATTTGGTTATATTTTATACAGTTATTTCATCTTCATCATGTCATTCATCTTTTCCAATTCATCTATTTCAAAGTCAAAAATTACCTATGACCACAGAACCGTCTAAAGCGCCCCCGCTTTACCCGAAGACCCACCTGCTCGCCGCAAGTGGAATCGCCGCCCTTCTCAGCCTGGCGCTGCTGGTATTTCCCTCCAGCGATGTTGAAGCCAAAAAGACGACTCTGAGTCTTGAACTGGAAAGTCCTGCTGAACAACTGACACAAGATCAAGACGCTGCCGATGCGGCTCAAGCCACAAACGAGCCCGCAGCTTCGCCGTTCGCCCAAATCGAAAACAGCGACGAAAACGCCGCGCAAACCGCTGAAACCGCGCCAGCACCTGTGGCGCCTGCTGAGAAACCGAAAGAGCCTGGGCACCGTGAAGTCGTGGTTTCCAAAGGCGATACGCTGTCTACCCTGTTTGAAAAAGTCGGTCTGCCTGCAGCCTCCGTGCACGAAGTACTGGCAAGCGACAAGCAAGCCAAACAGTTCAGCCAGCTCAAGCGTGGCCAGAAACTCGAGTTCGAACTGAGTCCGGAAGGCCAGTTGACCAGCCTGCACAGCAAGGTCAGCGACGTTGAAACCATCACCCTGACCAAGAATGACAAGGGTTACTCGTTCAACCGAGTGACTGCCAAGCCAACTGTTCGCACTGCCTACGTCCACGGTGTCATCAACAGCTCACTGTCGCAGTCCGCAGCCCGCGCCGGCCTTTCTCACAGCATGACCATGGACATGGCCAGTGTCTTTGGCTACGACATCGATTTCGCGCAGGACATTCGTCAAGGCGACGAATTCGATGTGATCTACGAGCAGAAAGTCATCAACGGTAAGGCGGTCGGCACCGGCCCGATCCTGTCGGCGCGCTTCACCAACCGCGGCAAGACTTACACCGCTGTTCGCTACACCAACAAACAAGGCAACAGCAGCTATTACACTGCCGATGGCAACAGCATGCGCAAGGCCTTCATCCGGACCCCTGTTGACTTCGCCCGCATCAGTTCGAAGTTTTCCATGGGCCGCAAGCACCCGATCCTCAACAAGATTCGCGCCCACAAAGGTGTCGATTACGCAGCGCCACGGGGTACACCGATCAAGGCTGCCGGTGACGGCAAAGTGTTGCTGGCCGGTCGTCGTGGTGGTTACGGCAACACCGTGATCATTCAGCACGGCAACACTTACCGTACGCTCTATGGCCATATGCAGGGCTTTGCCAAAGGCGTGAAAACCGGTGGCAGCGTCAAGCAAGGTCAAGTCATTGGCTATATCGGCACCACCGGCCTGTCCACCGGCCCGCATTTGCACTATGAATTCCAGGTCAACGGCGTTCACGTCGATCCGCTGGGCCAGAAACTGCCAATGGCCGATCCGATCGCCAAGTCCGAACGCGCGCGCTTCCTCGCGCAGAGCCAGCCACTGATGGCGCGTATGGATCAAGAGAAGGCCACCATGCTGGCTTCGAGCAAGCGCTAAGCCATGGCCCTGTATATCGGTGTGATGTCCGGAACCAGTCTCGACGGGCTGGACATCGCCCTGATCGAGCAGACGTCGGCGATCAAACTGATCGCCACGCACTACTTGCCAATGCCTGACTCCCTGCGCGCCGAGCTGCTTGGCTTGTGCGCCAGCGGCCCCGACGAGATCGCCCGCTCGGCGATTGCCCAGCAACACTGGGTCGAACTTGCCGCGTCGGGCATTCACACCCTCCTCGCGCAACAACAACTCAAGCCCGATGCAATCCGCGCTATCGGTAGCCACGGTCAGACCATTCGCCATGAGCCGGCGCGCGGGTTTACCGTGCAGATCGGTAATCCAGCCCTGCTGACTGAGTTGACCGGTATTACCGTCGTCAGTGATTTCCGCAGCCGCGATGTCGCAGCGGGTGGCCAAGGTGCGCCTCTGGTACCAGCCTTTCACGAAGCTTTGTTTGAAGAGCGTACTGGTAACCAGGCAGTCTTGAATGTCGGCGGATTCAGCAATCTCAGCCTGATTGAGCCGAACAAACCTGTAGCCGGTTTCGACTGCGGGCCGGGGAATGTTCTGATGGACGCCTGGATTCACCGGCAACGTGGCGAGAACTATGACCGGGATGGCAAATGGGCTGCAACCGGCAAGGTTGAACCAACCCTGCTCAAGGCACTGCTAAGCGACCCGTTCTTCGTGACCAAAGGCCCGAAAAGTACGGGCCGGGAAGTCTTCAATCTGCCATGGCTGGAACAGCATCTATCGCGTCTGCCGACTTTCGCTGCCGAAGACGTTCAGGCCACGCTGCTCGAACTTACGGCGCTGACCATCGTCGAGTCGCTACAAAGCGCTCAATCGGGCACTCAGGAACTGCTGGTCTGTGGCGGCGGCGCGCACAACGCCACGCTGATGAAACGTCTGGCGGACCTGCTGCCAAATACCCAAGTCGCCAGCACCGCAACTCACGGGGTTGATCCAGATTGGGTGGAAGCCATGGCCTTCGCCTGGCTCGCCCATTGCTGCCTGGAAGGCATCGCCGCCAATCGGCCAAGCGTCACCGGCGCTCGCGGCCTGCGCGTACTCGGCGCCATCTACCCGGCATAACCTTCAGAAACAAAAACGCCGCAGAACCGAAAGGCTCTGCGGCGTTTTGTTGTGTGCTGTAAAGCGCGATCAGATCGAGAACGACGACCCGCAACCACAAGTCGTTGTCGCGTTCGGGTTCTTGATCACGAAGCGTGAACCTTCCAGACCTTCCTGGTAGTCCACCTCCGCGCCGGCCAGGTACTGGAAACTCATCGGATCAACCACCAGACTCACGCCTTCGCGCTCGACAATGGTGTCGTCATCGGCCACGTCTTCATCGAAGGTGAAACCGTATTGAAACCCTGAACAACCGCCGCCCGTAACAAATACGCGCAGCTTCAAGCGATCATTCCCCTCTTCATCGACCAGGCTCTTCACCTTGTGCGCAGCACCTTGAGTGAATTGCAAAGCCGTGGGGGTGAAGGATTCGACGCTCATGCTGACTATCTCCCGGCGTTACGCCGCCATAATGCGTGATGACGCGCATTATCCGCTTGTCCTAGAAAATTGGTCAACTATTAGAGGAGCAGCGGCAAGCTTCAAGCAGTGAGCTTCAAGCTTGCGGCTTACAGGTTGTGGCTAACGTTACGGCAGCATACCGGCGTGGGACAGACCGAAGCGCTCATCCAGTCCGAACAGAATGTTCATGTTCTGCACCGCCTGGCCCGAGGCGCCCTTGACCAGGTTGTCAATCACCGAGAGTACCACCACCAGATCGCCATCCTGTGGACGATGCACGGCGATGCGGCACACGTTGGCGCCGCGCACGCTACGGGTTTCTGGGTGGCTGCCCGCAGGCATCACATCGACGAACGGTTCGTTGGCATAGCGCTTTTCGAACAGTGCCTGCAGATCCACCGAACGATCGACCACAGTCGCGTAGAGCGTCGAATGGATACCGCGAATCATCGGCGTCAGGTGCGGTACGAAGGTCAGGCCGACATCCTTGCCCGCCGCGCGACGCAGGCCCTGGCGAATTTCCGGCAGGTGGCGATGACCTTTTACCGCGTAGGCCTTCATGCTTTCCGACGTCTCGGAGTACAAAGAACCTACAGCCGCGCCGCGCCCGGCACCGCTGACGCCGGATTTGCAGTCGGCGATCAAACGCGATGCGTCGGCCAGACCTGCTTCAAGCAGTGGCAGGAACCCCAGTTGTGTAGCGGTTGGATAGCAACCCGGTACCGCGATCAGGCGCGCTTTCTTGATCTGCTCGCGATTGACTTCCGGCAACCCGTAAACAGCTTCGTCCAGCAGATCTGGCGCGCCGTGCGGCTGGCCGTACCACTTGGCCCATTCATCAGCGTCTTGCAGACGGAAGTCGGCGGACAAGTCGATGACCTTGGTGCCCGCCGCCAGCAGTTCGCCTGCCAAGGCGTGAGCCACACCGTGCGGCGTGGCGAAAAACACCACATCGCAAGCGCCAAGGGTTTTCACGTCCGGCACGCTGAAGGCCAGCCCGTCATAGTGACCGCGCAGGTTCGGGTACATGTCAGCTACGGCCAGACCGGCCTCGGATCGGGAAGTGATGACGACCACTTCTGCCTGCGGATGCTGTGCCAACAGACGCAGCAGTTCGACACCGGTGTAACCCGTGCCGCCGACGATACCGACCTTGACCATAAACCTGCCCTCAACGAACCCACTGGAAAGCCGTCGATAATAGGGGCCGCGCGCGCCTGCGACAACCGCCAAGGTGACGCGCGGACGCTCAAGCCTCTACTATCTGGCTACCGTGAATGAGGGAATACCCAAAAATGCTCTATCTATGGCTCAAAGCGTTTCACATTGTCAGCGTCGTCTGCTGGTTTGCCGGACTGTTCTACTTGCCGCGCCTGTTCGTTTACCACGCGCAAAGCGCAGACACGATCAGCCAGGAACGCTTCAGCGTCATGGAGCGCAAGCTGTATCGCGGCATCATGGGCCCGGCGATGATCGCCACGCTGATCTTCGGTGGCTGGCTGATCTACCTCAACCCTAGCCTTTTCAGCCAGGGCGGCTGGATCCACGCCAAACTGACCCTGGTCGTATTGCTGATCGGCTACCACCACATGTGCGGCGCGCAGGTCAAACGCTTTGCCCGTGGTGAAAACACCCGCAGCCATGTCTTTTATCGCTGGTTCAATGAAGTGCCGGTTCTGATATTGCTGGCTATCGTAATTCTGGTCGTGGTCAAGCCGTTCTAACTTCAATCAATAAAAATCTTCGGGGTGTTCACAATGTCGCTGCCCGCTTTGCTCGAACAACGTCTGCGTCTGCCCGTGGTGGCGGCACCGATGTTCCTGATCTCCAATCCGGAACTGGTGCTCGCCTGCTGCCGCAATGGTGTGGTCGGCAGCTTTCCGGCGCTGAACCAACGCGAAAGCAGTGGGTTCAAGGCTTGGCTGGAACAGATCGAAGCAAGCCTGGCGACTCTGGATAATCCGGCCCCTTATGCGGTGAACCTGATTGTTCACCACAGCAATCCGCGCCTGCAGGCGGATCTGGACATCTGCGTGGAGCATAAGGTGCCGATCGTGATCACCAGTCTCGGCGCGGTGAAGGAACTGGTCGACGCGGTGCACAGCTATGGCGGTCTGGTGTTTCACGACGTGACCACGCGCCGCCATGCCGAGAAAGCCGCTGAAGCCGGTGTCGACGGGCTGATTGCCGTCGCGGCCGGCGCCGGCGGGCATGCCGGCACCTGGAGCCCGTTTGCGCTGATTGCCGAGATCCGCGAGTTCTTCGACAAGACACTCTTGCTTGCGGGATGTTTGAACCACGGCCATGAGATTCTCGCCGCGCAGCTGCTAGGCGCGGATTTGGCCTACTTCGGTACGCGATTTATCGGCACCACAGAAAGTCACGCGCCTGACGCCTACAAAGACATGCTGCTGACAGCCAAGGCTGCCGACATCATTCATACTCCAGCAGTGTCGGGAGTACCGGCCAGTTTCATGCGCCAGAGCCTGGAGGCGGCCGGTTTCGACATGGCGGCACTGCAAGGCAAGGGCGAGGTGAAGTTCGGCGACAAGCTCAAGCCGATCAACGATGAAGCCAAAGCCTGGAAGACCGTGTGGTCGGCGGGCCAGGGTGTTGGCCAGATTGGTGATCTGCCAAGCGTGGATGAGTTGATCGCCCGGCTCGACGCAGAATATCGTCAGGCTCAGGCGCGCGCCGCACAGCTGCCGGAACGCTGGCCGCGCTGAGCAATACCCCCGGCCAGTCGCTGTCAGACTGGCCTTGAACTGACTACTGCAAACCCAATCGCGACAAGGATGCCTCGGCCATGAGCGACACCCGTTACAAGATCGTCTTCGACGGCGCGCTGCAGCCCGGCGTCGACCTCACCACCGCCAAACTGAATCTGGCGGATCTGTTCAAAAGCGATGTGGTCGCCATCGAGCGCTTGTTCAGTGGCCGCACCGTCGCCCTCAAACGTGATCTGTCCCACAGCGATGCCCAGACGTATCTGCAGGCATTGAACAAAACCGGGATCGATGCGCGGATCGAAGCGGAAACCGCCATCGAGCTGAATCTGGCGGACGTCCACGATAACCCTGCAGCGGTGGTGGAACCGGACTCGCCTTACGCCCCGCCGCGCGCCAATGTCGGTGAAGCTCTGCCGCCATTCGCCACGCTCAAGCCATTCAGCGTCGAAGGCCGGATTGGTCGCCTGCGATTTTTGGCCTGGACCATGGTCTTGAGCCTGGTGACCCTGCCCATCGTCGGTGTGTTTGCCTTGATTGCCTTGGGTCTGGTCAGTGGCGATTCAACCACAGGCCTGATCCTCGGCGGCATTCTGGCGGTCTTCCTGTTCCTCGGCTTCATGATCGTCAGCATTCTGTTCAGCGTTCAGCGCCTGCACGATATCGGCTGGTCGGGCTGGCTGTGGTTGTTGAATCTGGTGCCGTTCGTCGGCAGTTTTTTCCCGCTGGTGATGATGGTCGTACCCGGCAATGCCGGCGCCAACCGCTATGGGCCGCCACCACCGCCGAACAGCACGGCCGTCAAAGTGCTGTGCTCGTTATGGATCGTATTCTTTGCACTGATTTTTGCCGGAGGCCTTCTTGGCGGCTTCTCGGCTGTGCAGAAAGAATATGAAAGCAATCTGGAGAGCAGCTATGACAGCGGCTCGGTGACCACCGACGAAGTTGAGGCCGTCGAACCGCCAGTGATTTCCGCCGACGAGGCAGCCGAACCGGCGCAGGCCCCTGTAGACTCTGCGCAAGAATGAACAGCGCTCCCTGCCGCGACAACCGCGTCGCCGGCGCGGAGCTGTTGCGATGGAGAACTGCATGACCCGTTACGCTCTGATCACCGGTGCTTCCAGCGGCATCGGCCTGGCCATGGCCGAAGCACTGGCCCGGCGCGGCCGCAGCCTGATTCTGGTGGCACGACAGCGTGATCAGCTGGAAAGTATCGCCATCGAGCTGACCCAGCGTTTCGATGTCGAAGTATTGTTTCGCGCCTGCGATCTCGGCGAACCGTTGCGCCTGTCGGGCTTTTTGCTGGAGCTGGAAGAAGGCGACCGGCAGATCGATCTGCTGGTCAATTGCGCAGGCATCGGCACCTGCGGGCCATTCCTCGCGCAAGACTGGATGACCGAGCAGGACCTCATCGAGGTCAATATCCTCGCCCTCACCCGCCTCTGCCATGCGGTGGGTAACAGCATGGCGCTGCTGGGTGGCGGGCAGATCCTCAATGTCGCCTCGGTGGCTGCGTACAGCCCCGGCCCGTGGATGAGCACGTACTACGCCAGCAAAGCGTATGTGCTGCATTTTTCCGAAGCCCTGCGCGTGGAGCTCAAACAAAGCGGCGTGAAAGTTTCGGTGCTGTGCCCCGGCCCGACGCGCACACCGTTCTTCCGAACCGCACAGATGAGTAGCGAAAAGATCGAAAGCAGCCACTCGCTGATGAGTCCGGAAGAAGTGGCACTGCATGCCGTACGCGCACTGGATAAAAACCGCGCCATCATCATTCCGGGACGACGCAATCGCTGGCTGGCGTTCCTGCCGCGGCTGGGTTCGCGCTGGCTCAATCGCACCATCGTCGGCATGATCAACAAAGCTTACTGCCCCCGCTAGGAAGACAACTTCGAAGCGGTACACTCGATTCAGCCCAACTCAACGGAGAAACAGCAGTGGATACTCTGTTCACCAAGATCATCAACCGGGAAATCCCGGCGAAGATCATTTACGAGGACGACCAGGTTCTGGCCTTCCACGACATCGCCCCCCAGGCTCCGGTGCACTTTCTGGTAATCCCGAAAAAACCGGTGCGCACGCTCAACGACCTGACCGAAGACGACAAGGCGCTGGCCGGGCACATCCTGTTCACAGCGCAGCGTCTGGCGCTGGAACTGGGTTGCGAAGAAGGCTTCCGCGTGGTGATGAACTGCAATGAACTTGGTGGGCAGACTGTCTATCACATTCATATGCACGTGCTGGGTCAGCGCCAGATGAACTGGCCGCCGGGCTGATTGGCGACAACCAACTGTGGGAGCGAGCCTGCTCGCGAAGGCGCCGATACATTCAACACTTCAGTATCCGAAAATCCGCTTTCGCGAGCAGGCTCGCTCCCACAAAAAAGCCTGACCGCGCAGCAAGTGACCCAGCGCAAACCCTCGCCGGCCGATTCGGTTAAACTGGCCGCCGAGATTCTTCCCGGAGGTCAGCATGACTACCCAACGTCACTACTCGCCCATAGACCGTCTGCTGCTGCAAGCCGATGCCGCGATGCGCACTCTGTTGCCCTTCAGTGGCCAGCCGTACCGCCCGTCGCCAGCGATTCTGCAGCCGGATACGCAGATGAGCGATGAAGACACTCGCCACGTCGCCGGCCTGATGCGCATCAACCACACCGGCGAAGTCTGCGCCCAGGCGCTGTATCAGGGGCAGGCGCTGACCGCCAAGTTGCCGCAGGTACGCGCAGCCATGGAGCACGCGGCTGAAGAAGAGATCGACCATCTGGTCTGGTGTGAGCAGCGCATCCATCAGTTGGGCAGCCACACCAGCGTGCTGAATCCACTGTTTTACGGCATGTCGTTCGGTATCGGCGCGGTGGCCGGACTGATCAGCGACAAGGTCAGCCTTGGTTTCGTTGCGGCGACCGAGCATCAGGTCTGCAAACACTTGAACGAACATCTGGAGCAATTGCCGGCCGAGGACGAGAAGTCCCGGGCGATTCTTGAGCAGATGCGCATCGATGAAGAACACCATGCGGAAAGTGCCCTGGATGCGGGCGGGTTTCGTTTTCCGGCGCCAGTGAAGTTCGGCATGAGTTTGTTGGCGAAGGTGATGACCAAGAGTACTTATCGGATCTGAGATCCGTGTCGGTGCTGATGACCTCTTCGCGAGCAGGCTCGCTCCCACAGGGGTTTTGTTTGAAGCATGAAAAAGGCGACCTGGAGGTCGCCTTTTTTGTTTCCGGGAATCTTAGGTCGGCATGTTGCGCGCGTAGAAGATTTCCAGCATTTCGTGTTTCACACGGTCGGTCACCTGGGCACGTTGCTCGGGCGAGAGGTTGCTGGTGGCGTCGCCGAACAGGTAGTTGTCCAGTTCGAAGTTCTTCAGCAGCATTTTGGTGTGGAACAGGTTTTCCTGATACACGTTCACGTCGGTCATCTGGTACGCGTCGCGAGTGTCTTCGGAGAGGTAGTTCTGGATCGAGTTGATCTCGTGGTCGATGAAGTGCTTGTTGCCTTCAACGTCACGGGTGAAACCGCGCACACGGTAATCCACGGTCACGATGTCCGAATCGAACTGGTGAATGAGGAAGTTGAGCGCTTTGAGCGGTGAAATGACACCACAGGTCGACACGTCGATATCCACACGGAAGGTCGCAATACCATCGTCCGGATGGATTTCCGGATAGGTGTGCACCGTGATGTGGCTCTTGTCGAGGTGGGCCAGAATAATTTCGGGCAACGGGCCCGGCGATTCTTCGATCTGGCTGTCAGTCGGGGTTACCGGCTCCTCCGAAATCAGAATCGTGACGCTGGCGCCCTGGGGTTCATAGTCCTGACTGGCGATGTTCAGGATGTTGGCACCAATGATCTCGACAACTTCTGTGAGAATCTGCGTCAGGCGTTTCGCGTTGTACTCTTGATTGATGTACTCAACGTAAGCCTGCTGGTCTTGCGGGGTTTCCGCGTAGCAGATGTCATAGATGTTGAAGCTCAAGGTCTTTGTCAGGTTATTGAACCCGTGGAGCTTGAGTTTGCTTTTCACCGTTAAAAACTCTCTATGTATGCGGCGCGGCCGCGTGATCAAGCATGCCCGTCAAGTGCGAACAACGCACCTGCGTAGGACGGTTAACACCTCTTCGCGATGGCGATTTTGGTTATCTGTTCAGGCGGATGACCCGTCGGCTGACCGATCACTGCCCTGAAAAAAGTGGCGCATTATGCAGACGTCAGCGGGGGATCGCCAGAGTCTGCACTGCTTTTATGATAGTTGAATGTCGGTTCAGCCGAGTTCGACGATTTCATAATCGTGGGTGATTGCCACGCCAGCCGCGCCGAGCATGATCGACGCCGAGCAATACTTCTCGGCCGACAGCTCGATGGCGCGCTTGACCTGAGCTTCCTTCAGGCCTCGGCCCTTGACCACGAAGTGCATGTGGATCTTGGTAAACACCTTGGGATCTTCAGTCGCACGCTCGGCATCAAGGAAGGCTTCACAGCTTTCAACGGCCTGGCGCGACTTCTTCAGGATGCTGACCACGTCGAAGTTGCTGCAACCGCCGACACCCAGCAAGAGCATTTCCATCGGGCGAACCCCGAGGTTACGGCCACCGGCGTCCGGCGGGCCGTCCATTACCACGACATGACCGCTGCCGGATTCGCCGAGGAACATGGCTTCGCCAGCCCATTGGATGCGTGCCTTCATCGCCCAGACTCCACTGTAAAAAAAGGGTCGCCAGCTTAGCACAGCGCTTTGTCCCGACAGGAACGACGTCCTAGGACGGATGCTTTCTGGCTGTAGGTAATTTCTCGAATTTACGACGAAGTGTCTGGTAAGCTGGCGCCAATTCGCTGGCGCCAATTCGTCAGCTCTGTAGCGACCGCCTTCAGCGCCTCATAAAAACTCAAACATCACCGTGCAGTCTTTTCGGGATACAACCATGGTTGCTATTACCCCCACACCCAAAATCAAGAACATCGACAAGCTGTTGATGCATTGCCAGCGCCGGCGTCATGCGGCCAAGAGCAATATCATCTGCGCCGGGGATCGCTCGGACACGCTGTTTTTCATCATCAAAGGCTCGGTCACCATCCTCATCGAAGACGACGATGGTCGCGAGATGATCATCGCTTACCTGAACGCCGGGGATTTCTTCGGCGAACTGGGTCTGTTCGAGCAGGCAGGTCAGGAGCAGGAGCGCAGCGCCTGGGTGCGTGCCAAGGTTGAATGCGAAACCGCCGAAATCAGCTACGCCAAGTTCCGCGAACTGTCGCAGCAAGATCCAGACATTCTTTACGCCCTCAGCGGACAAATCGCACAACGCCTGCGCAACACCACGCGCAAAGTCGGCGACTTGGCATTTTTTGACGTCACCGGCCGCGTCGCCCGCTGCCTGCTGGAGCTGTGCAAACAGCCGGACGCCATGACCCACCCGGACGGCATGCAGATCAAAGTCACCCGTCAGGAAATCGGTCGGATTGTCGGTTGTTCGCGAGAAATGGTCGGCCGCGTGCTCAAGGATCTGGAAGAACGCAATCTGGTCGATGTGAAAGGCAAGACCATGGTGGTCTTCGGCACGCGCTAGACGTAAATCTGCGCCAGCATCAAACGAAACAATTCATCGAGACGCGCCAATGCCTGTGGCGCGTTGAATTTCTCATGCAGGGCGATGTGGCTTTGCGCCCTCACCCGTTGATCCAGGCCGCAGGCTTCATTGAAGCGATTGACCGCAGCAACCATCGCTTCGCGCTCGTCATCCATCAGCATCGCACCATGCACCAGGCCAACCGGACGCTGGCCTCCCTGACTCTGGCGCCAGCGCTGGGCCGTGCCGACCATCTTGCGACCGTCGAGATTGACGTTGAAACGTCCATCACAGAATGCGCCGTCGATTTCCCCGACCGACGAGGTGCCACCCAATTCATCCAGCAACTGACAGATCGGATCGCACAAACGACGGTAGCCGGTTTCGATGCGGTTCAGGTCGCCTTCGCTGCGAGGCGGGGCGTATACCAAGGCAATGTTGATGGTCGCAGCGGATTGCGGGACGGGCTCACCGCCGGTTTCACGCAACAGCACCGGCCAGCCAGCAGCAGCGGAAACTTCGCAGGCGTGGTCGAAATGCGGGAGACGGTTGAGGCGGCGCGGCATGACCAGCGCGCGATCGGTGGGTTGCCAGAACAGCAGGCCGAATTCGGCGTCGCCGGCGCAGACCGAGGCCAGCAAGTCCTGTTCGGCTTGCAGGCCGGATTCGATGGTCAGCGGGGTTGGCAACGACATGGTGAGCTCCGGCAGATTGAATCTCTTTAGCGGAATTTAGCGCCTCTTCGCGAGCAGGCTCGCTCCCACACTGGAATGCATTTCCCTGTGGGACCGAGCCTGCTCGCGAATGAGGTCGACTCGGTCAGTCGAGGGTCGAACCACTGATCGGCACACCACGCTCCGGAAAGAACAGGCGCTGCAATTCAATGCCTGGATTTTCCGCGCGCATGAACGCTTCGCCGACCAGGAACGAGTACACATCGCTGATTTCCATCAGCTCGACGTCGGCCCGATTGAGGATGCCGCTCTCGGTGATCACCAGGCGATCGCGCGGGATGCGCGGCAGCAGGTCGAGGGTGGTTTCCAGACTGACGTCAAATGTGTGCAGGTTGCGGTTGTTGACCCCGACCAGCGGCGTGTCGAGGGTCTTCAGCGCGCGCTCCAGCTCGTCACCGTCGTGCACCTCCACCAAGACGTCGAGACCGACCCCTTTGGCCACGGCGGCCAGCTCGGCCATTTTCACGTCGTCCAGGGCGGAGACGATCAACAACACGCAATCGGCGCCAAGCGCGCGGGCTTCAACGATCTGGTACGGATCGATCATGAAATCCTTGCGGATCACCGGCAATTTGCAGGCGGCGCGCGCCTGTTGCAGGTAGGCATCGGCGCCCTGGAAGTAGTCGATATCGGTCAGCACCGACAGACAGGTGGCCCCACCCTTTTCGTAGCTCTTGGCGATGTCTGCCGGGACGAAGTCTTCGCGGATCACGCCTTTGCTCGGCGAAGCCTTTTTGATTTCGGCAATCACGGCCGGTTGCTTCTTCTTCGCTTGCGCCAGCAAAGCCTGGGCAAAACCACGGGGTGCATCGGCCGCCTTGGCCAGACTTTCCAGCTCGCTCAGGCTGACCCGAGCGCTGCGCTCGGCGACTTCCTCAACCTTGCGCGCAAGAATGTTTTCCAGAACCGTCGGTACACTCATCCTTCATTCTCCACTTTGAATACCGCGGTAAAGGCACCCAGCTCCTCGAGTTTTTCCCGAGCGAGGCCGGTGTGCAGCGCGTCGTGCGCCAGCTCCACACCTTGTTTCAGACTGCTTGCGAGGTCGGCGGCATACAGCGCCGCACCGGCATTGAGCACAATCATCTCGGCAGCTTTCTGGCCGTTTTCGGTTTTGCGCTTGCCGAGGGCATCGCGGATCAGCGCCAGCGATGCTTCCGGGCCTTCGACCGACAGACCGTGCAGGCTCTGGCTCTTCATGCCGAGGTCTTCCGGTTCGACCCAATACTCAGTGATTTCGTTGTTTTTCAATTCAGCGACAAAGGTCGGCGCGGCGAGGCTGAACTCATCCAGGCCGTCCTTCGAATGCACGACCAGAACGTGTTTGCTGCCCAGTCTTTGCAAGACTTCGGCCAATGGCCGGCACAGCGCCTGAGTGAACACGCCGACTACCTGATGTTTCACACCGGCCGGATTCGTAAGCGGGCCGAGCATGTTGAACAGCGTGCGCAGGCCGAGTTCGCGGCGCGGGCCGGCGGCGTACTTCATCGCTTTGTGGTGAGTCTGGGCGAACATGAAACCGATGCCGACGTTGTCGATGCAGCGCGCGACCTGCACCGGGGTCAGGTTCAGATAAATGCCGGCAGCTTCCAGCAGATCGGCACTGCCGCTCTTGCCGGACACTGCGCGGTTGCCGTGCTTGGCCACGGTGCAACCGGCGGCTGCGACAACAAAGGAAGACGCGGTCGATACGTTGAAGATATTCGCACCGTCACCGCCGGTGCCAACCACATCGACGACGCCGTCGAGGGTTTTCAGCTCGACCTGATCGGCCAGCTCGCGCATCACCGACACGGCGCCGACGATTTCGTCAATGCTT
The DNA here is from genome assembly GCF_007293365.2 of Pseudomonas sp. ef1. Taxonomy (NCBI): domain Bacteria; kingdom Pseudomonadati; phylum Pseudomonadota; class Gammaproteobacteria; order Pseudomonadales; family Pseudomonadaceae; genus Pseudomonas; species Pseudomonas sp. ef1. The sequence continues at coordinate 157,020 of NZ_CM129815.1, forward strand.
TCGCTCTTCATGCGCATGGCCATCATGAACGCGCCGATCTGCGCTTCGGTGCACTGGCCGGTCATGATCTCGCGCATCACATCGCGCATTTCATCGGTGCTGAGGTCGAGGTGTTCGACGATACGGCTGAGGGCTGTCTTGATATTCATGGGAAGTCCTTAGCGCGTGCCGCCGGTTTGTTTGAGGAAATTGGCAAACAACTCATGACCCTGCTCGGTGAGGATCGATTCGGGGTGGAACTGCACACCCTCGATGTTCAGGGTCTTGTGACGCAGGCCCATGATCTCGTCGACCGAGCCGTCATCGTGCTGGGTCCATGCGGTCAGCTCGAGGCAATCGGGCAGGCTGTCGTGCTTGACGATCAGCGAGTGGTAACGGGTAACGGTGAGCGGATGATTGAGGCCGGCAAACACGCCCTTGTCCTCGTGGAATACCGGGCTAGTCTTACCGTGCATGACTTGGCGGGCGCGGACCACATCACCGCCGAAGGCCTGGCCGATGGACTGGTGGCCGAGGCAGACGCCGAGGATCGGCAGTTTGCCGGCGAAGTGCTTGATCGCGTCGATGGAAACGCCCGCCTCGGTGGGCGTGCACGGCCCGGGGGAAACCACGATGCGCTCGGGATTCAGCGCTTCGATTTCGGCGATGGTCAGTTCGTCGTTGCGCACCACTTTGACCTCGGCACCCAGCTCGCCGAGGTATTGCACAACGTTGTAGGTAAAGGAGTCGTAGTTGTCGATCATCAGCAACATGGCGTTTCGAACCTCTTGAATTCTGACTTGATGACAGCCTTCAGATGACTTGCCCGCAGGGCGCTGCGCGATGTCGGACGCGCACAGGGCGCCAGCACAGCGGCATTTCAAACAGACAAGGAAGGCAAAGCGATACAGATCCGGCGGAGCCGGCAGAAAAGATTCAGGCGCGCCAACGCCAGCGGGCGTGTGCCTTGATGACTTGATCCAGGAGTTTGCTGGTGATCAACACGGGGAAGGTCTCGTTCATACGTTCCGGCACAGTAACTTAGCTGGGCGGAGCGTGCAATATGGCGGGGCCTGCGGGTTATAAAACGGCAGAGGGATTCGCGACCGATGGCAAAAGGCCGAAAGTTTTTGGTACTGTCGTTTCGTTCACCTACAACAATAAATAAACGGACTTGCTCATGATCAGACAGACGTTGTTTGTACCGCTGGCCAGTTGCTTGCTCGCACTGGCCTGCGCCCAGGCCAATGCGGCGCCCAATCCTTATTCCAGTTTCATCGTCTTCGGCGACAGCCTCAACGATGCCGGCACCTTCGCCGACACGGGCGGCCCGGCGGGCTCCACCGAGCGTTACACCAACCGTACCGGGCCGGTGTATCAGGATGGCAGCGGCGAAGTTTTTTCATTGAATTCCACCCAGTTGCTTGGCGGCCGCCTGGGCTTTTCGCCCGACCAGACAGCCTCTTCCAGCTCCGCGGTGCGCGCGGAAAACGGCCAGCCCGACGGCAACAACTGGGCAGTCGGTGGTTATCGCACCGACCAGATTCTCGACTCGATCACCACTCAATCTGCCACCGGTGAACGCACCCGCGCAGGGTACCTGCCGTCGAACGGCTTCCGCGCCGACCCGAATGCGCTGTATTACATTTCCGGTGGCGGCAACGACTTCCTCCAGGGCCGCATTCTCAGCCTGCCCCAGGCCAACGCCGCAGCCGATCGACTGGCCGACAGCGTGCAGACCCTGCAGACCGCCGGCGCCAAGTACGTGATGGTCTGGCTGCTGCCTGATGTGGGTCTGACCCCGGCCCTCAATGGCACGCCGCTGCAAGCGTTCAGCAGCACCCTCGCCAACCAGTTCAACAGCCAATTGGTGACGCGCCTGCAAGGCATCAACGCCGAAGTCATTCCGCTGAACATTCCGGTGCTGCTCTCGGAAGTCTTCGCCGACCCGGGGCGCTTTGGTCTGGCTACCGACCAGAACCTCACCGCGACCTGCTTCAGTGGCAATAGCTGCACGGAAAACGCCCGCTACGGGATCAACAGCGCCACGCCGGATCCGACCAAGCTGATCTACAACGATGGCGTACACCCGACCGAATCCGGGCAAAAACTGATCGCCGATTACGCCTATTCGCTGTTGGCTGCGCCATGGGAATTGAGCCTGCTACCTGAAATGGCCCACGGCACCGTGCGTGCGCATCAGGATGAATTGCGCAACCAATGGCAGGCGGACTGGGAGAACTGGCAAGCGGTCGGCCAATGGCGTGCGATTGTCTCGGCCGGCGGACAGCGTCTGGATGTCGACAGCCAAAGCAGCGGCGCCAGCGCCGATGGCAGCGGTTACAACCTCAACGTCGGCGGCAGCTATCGCCTCAATGAGGCCTGGCGCGTGGGCGTGGCGGCCGGTTTGTACCGGCAGAATCTTGAGGCCGGGCACAACGATTCCGACTACAAACTCAACAGCTACATGGCCACCGCGTTCGCCCAGTTCCAGCAGAACCGCTGGTGGGCCGACGCGGCGCTGACCGGCGGCAAACTCGACTACGACAACCTCAAGCGCAAGTTCGACCTCGGCGCCAGCGAGGGCGCGGAGAAAGGCGATGCCGACGGCAGCCTGTGGGCGTTCAGCACGCGCCTGGGCTATGACATTGCGCAACCGGGCAGCCAATGGCACCTGTCGCCGTTTGTCAGCGCCGATTACGCCAGTGTCGATGTCGACGGTTACTCGGAAAAGAGCAACCGCGCCACCGCGCTGACCTTCGATGACCAGAGCCGCGATTCGAAACGCTTGGGCCTGGGGATTCAAGGCAAGTACAACTTCACCGCGCAAACCCAGGTGTATGGCGAATACGCTCACGAGCGTGAGTACGAAGATGACGTGCAGAAGGTCAACATCGCCCTCAATACCCTGCCGGCCAATGACTTCACCCTTGAAGGCTACACACCGGCAAGTCACCTGAACCGCTTGAGCCTGGGTGTCAGTCACAAGCTGACGCCAGATCTGGCGCTGCGTGGCGGTTATACGTTCCGCAAGGATGATGACTTCAAGCAGCAGGGCCTGAATGTCGGGGTTGTCCTGGATTTCTGAGTCGTAGATGCAAAAAAGCGGCGCCTGTCAGGGCGCCGCTTTTTTTATGCCTCAACACAAAACCCAATGTGGGAGCGAGCCTGCTCGCGAAAGCGCTGGGTCAGTCAGCATCAACGGTGACTGACTCACCTCTTCGCGAGCAGGCTCGCTCCCACATGGGAAATTGCGTGGATCAGGCGTCCGGGGTTTGCTCGGCCAGGGCCACGGCGCGGAACATCGCGCGGCGTTTGTTCAGGGTTTCTTCCCATTCCAGCGCCGGCACCGAGTCGGCGACGATGCCGCCGCCGGCCTGCACGTGCAACTCACCGTTCTTGATCACCGCCGTGCGAATGGCAATGGCGGTGTCCATGTTGCCGTTCCAGGCGAAGTAACCGACCGCACCGCCGTACACGCCACGCTTGACCGGCTCGAGTTCGTCGATGATTTCCATCGCGCGAATCTTCGGTGCGCCGGACAAAGTACCCGCCGGCAGGATCGCCCGCAGTGCGTCCATCGCGGTCAGGCCCGACTTCAACTGGCCGGTGACGTTGGAGACGATGTGCATCACATTGGAATAACGCTCGATGACCATTTTCTCGGTGAGCTTCACCGAACCGATTTCCGAAACACGCCCGGTATCGTTGCGGCCCAGATCGATCAGCATCAAGTGCTCGGCGATCTCCTTGTCATCGGAGAGCAGGTCCTGCTCCAGCGCCACATCGGCTTCTTCGGTGGCGCCCCGTGGGCGCGTGCCGGCGATCGGGCGCACGGTGATCAGGTTGTCTTCGACGCGCACCAGCACTTCCGGCGAACTGCCGACGACGTGGAAATCGCCGAAGTTGAAGAAGTACATGTACGGCGTCGGGTTGAAGCAACGCAGCGCGCGATACAGATCGATCGGCGCAGCCTTGAAGTCGATCGACATGCGCTGCGACGGCACCACCTGCATGCAGTCGCCGGCAAGGATGTATTCCTTGATGGTGTCGACGGCTTTTTCGTAATCGTCCTGAGTGAAGCTGGAACGGAACACCGGATCGGCCGATTGCTGTTTGCTGAAATCCAGGCCACGACGCGGGGTGATCGGCTGACGCAGTTGCTCGAGCAGTTCCTGCAAACGCGCCTGGCCTTGCTCGAAGGCATTGGTCTGCGCAGGGTCGGCGAGGACGATCGCGTGCATCTTGCCAGCCAGGTTGTCGAACACCACAACGGCGTCGGAGACCATCAGCAGAATGTCCGGCACGCCCAGCGGATCCGGGTTCGGGCATTTGCCCAGACGCTTTTCCACGTAGCGCACGCAGTCATAACCGAAGTAACCGACCAGGCCCCCGTTGAAGCGCGGCAGGCCGGCAATGGTCGGCACGTTGTAACGGGCCTTGAAGGTTTCAACGAAGGCCAGCGGGTCTTCAACCTCGTGGCTTTCGGTCTCGACGCCATCAACGCTGATGCTGACGTGATGGTCGTGGACTCGCAGCACGGTGCGGCACGGCAGGCCGATGATCGAGTAACGGCCCCATTTCTCACCGCCCTGCACCGATTCGAGCAGGTAGGAGTTGGGCTGGTCGGCCAGTTTCAGGTAGATCGACAGCGGCGTGTCGAAGTCGGCCAGGGTTTCGCAGGCCAGCGGGATGCGGTTATAGCCGTCAGCGGCCAGACGCAGGAATTCTTCGCGATTCATAAGGTGCCTCGTGGGGTGAGGTGCAATCAGTCAGGTATGCAAACGCGCCGGCAGGGCCGGCCAGAATCAGTCAGGCGCGCCAACGCCAGCGGGCCAGGGCCTTGATGACTTTCATCCAGAGTTTGCGGGTGACCACCACGATGGCATTTCCAGAAGGGGGTTGAACAGCGTCGGGCAACGTTATCCCACCGGCCAGATCCAGGCAACCGGGAATTAGTTTGCGCAAATCGTCGATCACCAGTGCCGGGGATTCCTCGGCAATCGGCCGGCCATGGTTGTAGCCGTAACTCAGCGCCACACACTTGACCCCCGCCGCTTTCGCCGCCTGCACATCGCTGCGCGAGTCGCCGACGAACAACGATTGCGAGGCCGGAATGTTGGCCATTTTCATCACGAAAAACAGCGCCGCCGGGTCAGGCTTCTTCTGCGGCAGGGTATCGCCGCCGATGATCCACTTGAAGTAGCGCCCGATCTTCATCTGATCGAGCAGCGGCGCGACGAAGCGCTCCGGCTTGTTGGTGATCAACGCCATGGCCACGCCTTGCTTGTGCAGCCACTTGAGCGTGTCGCGCACACCGGGATAGACCACGGTCAGTTCATGGCTGGCGCCGTACGCCTCCATGAAAATCTCCAGTGCGCGCTCGGCTTCAGCGTCGTCCACTGCCGAGTGATCGATGCCACCCGCCAAGGCCCGACGCACCAGCACCGGCGCGCCATTGCCGACCCATTCGCGCACCGCTTCGATACCTGCCGGCGGACGGCCGAGGGAGAGCAGCATGGTGTCCACCGCTGCTGCCAGGTCGGGAACCGAATCGATCAGCGTGCCATCCAGATCGAACATCACCAAGCGTGGCAGCTGCCCCGGGAACAACTGCTCAAAACCGCTCATGGGCGAGCCAGTGCCAGTTCGGAACGCATCTTGTCGATGACTTCCTGATAGTTCGGCGCGTTGAAAATGGCCGAGCCGGCGACGAAGGTGTCAGCGCCAGCAGCGGCAATTTCGCGGATGTTGTTGACGTTGACGCCGCCGTCGATTTCCAGGCGGATGTCGCGCCCCGAGGCGTCGATGATCGCCCGCGCTTCGCGCAGTTTGTCGAGGGTGCCGGGAATGAACTTCTGCCCGCCGAAGCCCGGGTTGACGCTCATCAGCAGGACCATGTCGACCTTGTCGATCACATACTTGAGCACGTCCAGCGGGGTCGCCGGGTTGAACACCAGACCGGATTTGCAACCACCTTCGCGGATCAGTTGCAGCGAGCGATCGACGTGCAAAGTGGCTTCCGGGTGGAAGGTGATGTAAGTCGCGCCGGCTTCGATGAAGTCGCCGACGATGCGGTCCACCGGGCTGACCATCAGGTGCGCGTCGATCGGCGCGGTGACGCCGTACTTGCGCAGCGCCGCGCAGACCATCGGGCCGATCGTCAGGTTGGGCACGTAGTGGTTGTCCATGACATCGAAGTGGACGAAGTCGGCGCCGGCGGCGAGAACGTTGTCCACTTCCTCGCCGAGGCGGGCGAAGTCGGCGGAGAGGATCGACGGAGCAATTACGAAGGGCTGCATGACGCACCTGTGCTGAGCTAAATCACGATGGCGCGCATTGTATACCTCAAGTTTCCACGCGCGCACCGGGACCGCGATGATTGGGTTGTGCCATGTGCCCTCAGCGCCCGCGCCTCAGTAAGCCGCGCGGTAGATCTTCTCGATGTCGCCGGCGCTGAGTTTGCGCGGGTTGTTGCGCATCAAGCGCTCGATGCCGGCGGCCTCCACGGCCATCGCCGGAATTGCTTCCTCAGGTACGCCGAAACTGCGCAGCCCGGCAGGGATTTCCACCGCCGCGCACAGGTCGGTCATGGCCTGCACGGCTTTGTCCGCGGCTTCGCTGGCGCTCAGATGCGCGGTCCTCACGCCCATGGCTTCGGCAATATCCTGCATGCGTTCGACACAGGCCATTTTGTTCCAGGTCATCACATAGGGCAGCAGCAAGGCGTTGCTGACACCGTGGGCAATGTTGAAGCGCCCGCCCAGCGGATACGCCAACGCATGCACCGCACCGACCCCGGCGTTACCGAACGCCATGCCGGCCATGAGGCTGGCGGTGGCCATGTCTTCGCGCGCTTGCAGGTTGGCGCCGTTAGCGTAGGCCTTGGGCAAGGCGTTGGCGATCAGCTTTATCGCGCCAATGGCGAGGGAGTCGGTGATCGGCGAGGCATTCACCGACAGGTAGGATTCGATGGCGTGCACCAGTGCATCGACGCCACTGGCAGCAGTGACGCTGCGCGGACAGGTCAGGGTCATCTGCGGGCTGACCAGCGCCACGTCCGGCAACAGATAGTCGCTGACGATGCCTTTCTTCAACTGCGCGACCTTGTCCGAGAGGATCGCCACGTTGGTGACTTCAGAACCGGTGCCAGCGGTGGTCGGGATGGCGATCAGCGGCGGGCCTTTGCGCGGCACCTGATCGACGCCGAACAGATCTTCCAGCGCGCCGTGATATCCGGCGTAGGCGGCGACACTTTTGGCAATATCGATGGCGCTGCCGCCCCCGAGGCCGATCAAACCGTCATGCCCGCCCTCACGGTAGGCACGCATGCAGTCTTCGACGATGGCGATTTCCGGATCGGGCAGTACACGGTCGAAAATCTCGTACTCGCGCCCGCCGAGTTGCACCAGCGCCAGTTCGACAGTACCGGACTTGACCAGCGCGGCGTCGGTGACGATCAGCGGATTGTCGATGTCCAGACGGGTGAGTTCAGCGGCCAGTTGTTCGATGGCTGCGGCGCCGGTGATCAGTTTATGAGCGATTTTGAACTGGGACAGACTCATCGTGCGCAGCCTCTTATAGATGTGGGAGCTGGGCACAAGATTAGCTGGGGATTTGGGGTTGTCTGCTATTCAGGGTGTGAATGGTTGATCGGATAGGAAGATCAAGAGCCCCTCACCCTAACCCTCTCCCGGAGGGAGAGGGGACTGACCGGGTTGTACTCTCGAAATACATCGACCTGAATTACCGAGTCGAACTCCGGCCGCGAAAGCCACGAAGATCTGCTCCCTTCCCCCTCGCCCCCTTGGGGAGAGGGCTGGGGTGAGGGGTGGCTTTTGACCTTGATCTCAGACTTGCGCAGTACGCAGTTTCTCGCTACGCCCGCGCAGCCATTCCAGCGTCAGCAGCAGAATCACCGAGAAGGCAATCAGCAATGTCGCCGCAGCGGCAATCGTCGGGCTGAGGTTTTCGCGAATCCCGCTGAACATCTGCCGAGGCAATGTCGCCTGCTCAGGCCCGGCAAGGAACAGCGTCACCACCACTTCATCGAAAGAAGTCGCAAAGGCAAACAGCGCCCCGGAAATCACTCCCGGCGCAATCAGCGGCAAGGTCACCCGGCGGAACGCCGTCAGGGGTGAAGCACCGAGACTCGCAGCAGCACGCACCAGATTGTGATTGAAGCCCTGCAACGTCGCCGAAACCGTGATGATCACAAACGGCACACCCAATACCGCATGCACGACGATCAGCGAGAAGAAGCTGTTACCCAGTCCCAGTGGCGCGAAGAACAGATAACTCGCCACGCCGATGATCACCACCGGCACCACCATCGGCGAAATCACCAGCGCCATCACCAGTGACTTGCCAGGGAAGTCGCCACGGGTCAGGCCGATCGCCGCCAGCGTGCCGAAGATCATCGCCAGCACCGTTGCCGCCGGGGCGACGATGATGCTGTTCTTCAGCGCGCGCATCCATTCCGCCGAGGCGAAGAAGTCGTGGTACCACTGCAGCGAGAAGCCCTGCAGCGGATAGACCAGAAAACTCCCCGAGTTGAACGACAGCGGAATGATCACCAGCACCGGCAGGATCAGGAACAACAGGATCAGGCCGCAGAGAATCCGCAGGCTGTAGAACCACACCCGTTCAATGGGCGACATGTAAGGACTCAGCATCGCAAATTCCCCTTAGCTCAGGCGCAGGCGACTGGCGCCGACCAGCCAGCTGTAGATCAGATAAAGCACCACGGTCGCCAGCAACAGCAAGCCGCCGAGCGCGGTGGCCATGCCCCAGTTGATGCTGGTGTTGGTGTAGAAAGCGACGAAGTAGCTGACCATTTGGTCGTTCGGGCTGCCGAGCAGCGCCGGGGTGATGTAGTAGCCGATGGCGAGGATGAACACCAACAGGCAGCCGGCGCCAACGCCGGCGTAGGTCTGCGGGAAGTACACCCGCCAGAAACTGGCGAACGGATGACAGCCGAGGGAAATCGCCGCGCGCATGTAGGTCGGCGAGATGCCTTTCATCACGCTGTAGATCGGCAGAATCATGAACGGCAGCAGAATGTGCACCATCGAGATGTACACGCCGGTGCGGTTGAACACCAGTTCCAGCGGTTTATCGATGATGCCCATGGCCATCAGGCCACTGTTGATCAGACCGCCGGATTGCAGGAGCACGATCCACGCTGCGACCCGCACCAGAATCGAGGTCCAGAACGGCAGCAGCACCAGGATCATCAGCAGGTTGCTCTGCCGCGAAGGCAGGTTCGCCAGCAGATAAGCCAGTGGATAGGCGAGCAGCAGGCAGATCGCGGTGATGACCAAGCCCATCCAGAAGGTGCGGGCGAAGATGTCGAGGTAGATAGCCTGATCCGGGGTGGCCGGGGCCAGTTCGCCGAGATCATCGATACGGTGATCGACCGCCGCCAGCAGGTAATACGGAGTGATGCTGCTGGTGTTGCGTTTCACCGCTTGCCAGTAGGCCGGGTCGCCCCAGCGTTCGTCGAGCGCTTCCAGCGCTTCTTTATAAGAGGCCGGTTCGCTGGCGAACGGCAGCGCCCGGGCGGTTTTGGTCAGCAGGCTGCGGTAGCCGGCCAACTCCATGTTCAAGCGCTTGGACAGATCGCCCAGCGTCTGGTTTTTGCGGGCTTCGGCGAGGTCTTCGCTGGCCGCCTTGTACACCGGCTCGGCGGGCAGACCACGGCCGTCCCAACTCGCGATGGCAGTGACAGTGCGCGGCATGCCGCCAACCACTTCCGGGTTGCCGACGCTTTTATAGAGCAGCGCCACGATCGGCACCAGAAACACCAGCAGCAGAAACAGCACCAGCGGCGCAATCAGTGCCTGGGCCTTCCAGCGGTTGACCCGCTCGGCGTGCTTGAGCTTCTGCTTCAAAGTGGGGCTGGCGCCCTCGTTCAGGGGAACGGCGATGGCCATGACGTACTCCGCAAATCTTTGATCGTTACAGAGGTGGCGAACCACCTCTGTTGCGTTGAAACACTGCTACCTGTGGGAGCGAGCCTGGTGGCGAGGGGATTTATCCCCGTTCGGCTGCGCAGCAGTCGTAAAACCTGAGAATGCGGTTTATCTGACCCACCGAGCGGGTATGGCTTTGGGGCTGCTTCGCAACCCGACGGGGATAAATCCCCTCACCACAAAAGCCCCCTTGCCATCTCCATACAGGTAAATAAGTGGTTATTTCGCCGCCCAGGAATTGAAACGCTGTTCCAGTTGCTCGCCGTTGTCAGCCCAGAAGCTGACGTCGATCTGCACTTGGTTGGCGATGTTCTCCGGGGTGGTCGGCATGTCTTTCAGGACATCCTTGGCCAGCAGCGGCACGGCTTGGGTGTTGGCCGGGCCGTAGGCGATGTTTTCCGAGTAGGTCTTCTGCTGCTGCGGCTGCACCGAGAAGGCGATGAATTTCTTCGCCGCTTCGGCGCGCTTGGCGTCCAGACCTTTCGGGATGGCCCAGGCGTCGAAGTCGTAGATGCCGCCGTTCCATACCACTTTCAGGTTGGATTCTTTTTGCACGGCAGCGATGCGACCGTTGTAGGCCGAGCTCATGACAACGTCACCGGAAGCAAGGTATTGCGGCGGTTGTGCACCGGCTTCCCACCACTGAATACTTGGCTTGAGCTCATCGAGTTTCTTGAAGGCGCGATCCTGGCCGCCCTTGCTCGCCAACTCTTTGTAGACGTCTTTGGGCGCCACACCATCGGCCATCAGCGCGAATTCGAGGGTGTACTTGGCGCCTTTGCGCAGGCCGCGCTTGCCCGGGAATTTCTTGGTGTCCCAGAAATCCGCCCAACTGGTCGGCGCGGTCTTCAGCTTGTCGGCGTTGTAGGCCAGCACGGTAGACCACACAAAGAAACCTACGCCGCACGGCTGAATGGCGCCCTTGACGTAGTCTTCGGTCTTGCCGAACAGTGCCGGGTCGAGTTGCTCGAACATGTCTTCGTCGCAACCCCGGGACAGCTCTGGCGATTCAACTTCGACCAGATCCCACGACACGCTCTTGGTGTCGACCATGGCTTTGACCTTGGCCATTTCGCCGTTGTATTCGCCAGCGACGATCTTGCCGTTGCCCGCCGCTTCCCACGGTGCATAGAAGGCTTTGACTTGCGCCGCCTTGTTCGCCCCGCCAAACGACACCACGGTCAAGTCCGGGCCGGCGGCCATTGCGCCGGTCGCACCCATCAGGCCCAGAGTCAGGGCGGTGAACTTCAGGGATCTCAACATTTATTGTTCTCTCCACGTGCAGGGTTGGTGTTGGTATTGCCGGGGCGCTTAGTGCGCCTCTAAAAGCGGATCGAGGGCACGAACGTGCTCGACCTGCCAGCCAAGCGGTACCACGTCGCCGACGCTGAGCGCAGGATCGAGCTCGGCAATCGGTTGTTTCACGAAGAAGTCGGTCTTGCCGCAGACTTCCAGGCGCACCCGGACGTGGTCGCCCAGATAGATGAATTCCGCCACCCTCCCTGAGAAGCGGTTGACGCATTGATCGCTCGAACCGTTGAGGCTGACGCGCTCCGGACGGATCGACAGGGTCACCGGTTCGCCGGTCTGGCCAACGTTGACGGCCAGCGCCTCGACCTTCTCTCCACGCCCCAACTCGACCACGCAGCGCTCGCCGCTCTGGCTGAGCAGGCGACCGTTGAGGCGGTTGTTCTCGCCAATGAAGTTGGCGACAAAGGTGTTTTTCGGCTCTTCGTAGAGCGTGCGCGGCGGCGCAATCTGCTGGATCTCGCCCTGATGGAATACCGCCACGCGGTCAGACATGGTCAGCGCTTCACCCTGATCGTGGGTCACGTAGACCACGGTCACGCCGAGGCGCTGGTGCAGGTGCTTGATCTCCATCTGCATGTGTTCACGCAGTTGTTTGTCGAGGGCACCCAGCGGCTCGTCCATCAGTACCAGTTGCGGCTCGAACACCAACGCGCGGGCCAGTGCCACACGCTGCTGCTGACCGCCGGACAACTGCGCCGGATAACGCGAGGCGAAGGCATCGAGCTGAACCATGCTGAGAACTTTCTTCACCCGCTCGCTGACGTCGCTTTTGTTCAAGCCGCGCACGGTCAACGGGAAAGCAAGGTTCTCCGCGACAGTCATGTGCGGGAACAACGCGTAGTTCTGGAACACCATGCCGATATCGCGCTTGTGCGGCGGTACGTTGTTGATCGAACGCCCGGACAGAAGGATTTCACCGGCGGTCGGCGTTTCGAAACCGGCGAGCATCATCAGGCTGGTGGTCTTGCCGGAACCGGACGGCCCGAGCAGGGTGAGGAATTCGCCCTTGCGAATGTCCAGGTTGAGGTCTTTGACGATCAGGTTCTCGCCGTCGTAGCTCTTCTGCACACCACGAAAGCTGACCAGCACATCACTGGTCCCTGCGCTTGTATCGACCTGGCTCATACCCACACCTTTGTTGTTGATGACTGCTTGTGGATTAAGCCTAGTGGTTGCTGACAGGCGCGCAAATCGGGGCGCAGGAGAGAATCGCCTCAGCCGGATGGAAGGTTGTGGGTAGGGATTGCCCTACAAGGATGGCGCGTTTGGGCAAACGCAGCGGCAAGGGGCAAGCTGCAAGCGGCAAGAACAGGCAAAAGCGCTTGTCGCTAACAGATATGCCAACGCGGTCGCATGTAGGAGCTGCCGAAGGCTGCGATCTTTTGACCTTGCTGTTTATAAGATCAAAAGATCGCAGCCTTCGGCAGCTCCTACAGGGGCGGGCGGGGTCAGAGGAGTTTGTGCTCCATCGCATATTTCACCAGCTCCGCCAGCGAGGTGATGTTGAGCTTCTGCATCAGCCGTGCCTTGTGGGTGCTGATGGTCTTGCTGCTCAAGGCCAGTTGCTGGGCGATTTCGTTGACGTTCGCGCCCTGAGCGAGGCGCTCGAACACTGAGAATTCGCGTTCTGACAACAGCGAATGCAGCGGCCGGGTATCGGTCAGGCCGACTTCGAAGACCATGCGGTCGGCCAGTTCCGGGTCAATGTAACGCCCGCCCGCCGCAACTTTGCGGATCGCCGTGAGCAGCAGCGCCGGATCGCTGTCCTTGGTCGCATACCCGGCCGCGCCGACCTTCAAGGCGCGCGCGGCCATTTGCGCTTCGTCGTGCATCGACAGCACCAGAATCGCCGGCGGATTGTTCAGCGCACGGATACGCGGGATCGCTTCAAGTCCGTTGACGCCAGGCATGGAGATGTCCAGCAGCACCACCTCGCAAGGTACGCTGCGCAGGGTTTCGAGCAGTTGCTCGCCATTGCTCGCCTCCCCCACCACTTGCAGATCCTTGGCCAGGCCGATCAATTGCTTGATGCCCTCGCGGACGATGGTGTGGTCTTCGGCTACCAATACACGGATCACGTTGTTCTCCAGATTTCAGGTACACACCAGTCCCTGTGGGAGCGAGCCTGCTCGCGAAGGCGTCAGCGCTCACAATACAAAACTTCAGACCTCACTTACCGGCACCCACACTTGAAGACTGGTGCCCTCCCCCGGCTCACTCACAAGCTCCAGCCGCCCGCCCATGATCAGCACCCGCTCACGCATGCCAACCAGACCAAACGACGTCGGCCTACCCTCGGCCGCGACAAATCCTACGCCATCATCGCTGACGGTCAGACACAATTCATCGCCCGCAAGCTCCAGCGTCAACTCCACCGTGTGCGCCTGAGCATGGCGCATCACGTTGGTCAGTGCCTCCTGCAAAATCCGGAACAGCCCCACCGCTTTGGCGTCACTGAGTGCCGGCAGGTTGTCCGGCACCTGCACCAGACACGGAATCTGCGTGCGCGCCTCGAAACGCCGAGCCTGCCACTCGATAGCCGAGGCAATCCCGGCATCCAGAATAGGCGGGCGCAACGCCGTCGCCACATCGCGCACCAGCTGAAACAATTGCGCGATCAGGCGCTTCATGCTGTTGAGCCGCTCGTTCAGACCTGGATCGAGTTGCGCGTAGGCCAGCTCGCACATCGATGTCTCCAGTTTCAGCACGGTGAGCATCTGTCCCAACTCATCATGAACTTCCCGGGCGATACGCGCCTTCTCTTCTTCGCGCACGCTTTCCAGGTGCGCCGACAGTTCGCGCAGTTGCTCGCGCGAGGCCGCCAGTTCCAGCTCGATGCGTTTGCTTTCGCTGATGTCCCAGACAATGCCGTCCCACACATAGGCTCCGTCCTCCAACTGGCGGGTGATTGCCTTGATCTCGGCCCAGCGCTGCTCACCCTGGCGCGTGACGATGCGGCCCTGCCACGACCAGTCGCTGTCAGTGTCCAGCGCCTGATCCTGGGTGCGGTGATAACTGGCCTTGTCGTCGGGGTGCACCAGGCTGCGCAAGCCCATGTCGCGATGAGCGATGGCTGCCGGCGCATAACCGACCAGATTTTCGCTGCCTTCGCTGATGTAGGCAAAGTCGATCTGCCCGGTGACCGGTGCCCGCTCCAGCCTGAACACCAGACCCGGAACGTTGGCGGCAATGCCTTGCAGGCGCGCCTCGCTTTCCTGCAAAGCGGCGAGCGCGCGGCGGCGGTCGGTGACGTCGGTGAGGTAGACCACCAGATATTCACTGTCGCGAAAACGCAGAAAACTCAAAGACACGTCGGCCGGCAACACGCTGCCATCGGCGCGCAGGCAGCTGGTTTCGAAGCTCAGCGGCCCTTCTTCACTGGCCCGCGCACGCTTCCACAGATTGAGCCAGCGATCCATGTGCAGGCCGGGCTCGAAATCGATCAGCGGCCGTTCGATCAGCCCGCCCGAGGGATAACCGAGCATGTTTTCCGCCGCGCGGTTGGCGTAGCGCACATGGCTGTCCCAATTGACCCAGAGGATGCCGACGGTGCTTTGATCGATGGAGAACTGCGTCAGCCGCAGCGCCTCTTCACTGGCCGCACGCAACGCGATGTCTTCGCGGGCGCTGAGCAAGCGTTGTTCGAGGCTGTGTTGTTGGCGCCGCTGCCAGACCACGATTGCCGCGCAACTGAGCAGCATCACCGCGAACAACAGACTGAGATTCTGCCAGAACCCCGGCGACTCGGTCAGCCGTGGGTATTTCGGCTGCAGCCATTGGTTGTGCAGTTGTTCCAGATCCTTGGCCGGGATAGCGCGCAAGGCGCTCTGGACAATGCCGGCCAGTTCCGGCCAATCGCGGCGCGAGGCCACACGCAGCAGTTGCGGCAGGCCGATATCGCCGACCACCACCAGTTCGGCAAACTCCGGCTCCACCGACAGCCGGCCCAACTGCGCTTCGTCGACCACCGCGTAGGAGGCTTGCTGACTCAACAGCAGCTGCAACGCCTGACGCTCCAGCGGTACGCCTTGCAGATTCAAGTGCGGATAGTTGCTGCGCAGATAATCGGCGGTGCTGCTCGGCATGCGCACGGCGACGCGGGTCTGGCTGTCGAGTTTTTCCAGATCGACCGCGCCGCTGCTTTTCTGATCGCTGACCACCAGTTGCGGCACGCGCATGTAGGGGTCGGAAAACTGCCAGAGGCGCAGCGCGCTCGGGGTCTGGCTGAGGCCCGGAGCGATGTCGATCTCGCCCTCGCGCAAAGCGTTTTCCAGCGCCCCGAGATCCTGGAAGTTGCGCCAGCTCAGCTCCACGCCCAAGGTTCTGGCGAGCAGCTTCATCAACTCGACATTGGCCCCGGACAATCGCTGCAAGCGCCGATCGTAGGTCGCGTAAGGCGCCTGCAACACCAGGCCGACGCGCAATTCGTTGTGCTGCGCCAGCCATTGCTGCTGCTCTGGCGACAATTGCGCGGCATGGCCCGGCGGCGCAGGCGCCGCCCAGCCCATCAAGGGAAACCACAAACAGCCGATAACCCACAGGCAGCAAAATCGCTTCATTGAAGTCTCATACACTGACAAATTCTGACCAACCCATTAGGCTGCCGGGATACTTTCTGGCCTGGAATAACCGATGCCCTCTGTCTACCGCCTGGCACTGCCAGCATTGTGCCTGTCGCTGATCCTGCCTTGTGCGTTTTCCGTCGAAGCCGCAGACCCTGCGCCTGCGGCCACGGATAAACCCGCCGAAGAAAAACCGGCCGAGCGCCAGCCACTGCTTGAGCGTAGTCAGGAAGAGGCCGCCGCACTGCAACGTAAACTGCCGGCGCAAGAGCAGCAACAACTGCAGGCTGGCAGCGACACTTTCCTCGCCCTGTGGAAACCGGCCAACAGCGCCGAACCCAAAGGCGCGGTGATCATCGTTCCGGGTGCCGGCGAAACCGCTGACTGGCCGCAGGCAGTTGGCCCGTTGCGAGGCAAATTGCCGGATGCCGAGTGGAGCAGCCTGAGTATCACCCTGCCGGATCTGCAAAGCGACGCCATTGCTCCGCGCGTGATCGAACCGGCCGCCGCGCCGAAAGCCCCGGAAACCACGAGCAAAGACGCCACCACCGCGCAACCGATCGAGCAAGCCGCTGGTGGGGAAGCGGAAGTTGCCGAACAGGTAGTGGCCGAGACCAGCGAAGAACAAACCAAAGCCGACGCCGAGCGCATTTTCGGACGGATCGACGCGGCGATTGCCTACGCCGAACAGCAAAGCGCGCGCAGCATTGTCGTGCTCGGTCACGGCACCGGCGCCTACTGGGCGGCGCGTTTTCTCAGTGAGAGACAAACGCCTCAGGTGGAGAAACTGGTGATGGTCGATGCGCAAGTCCCGACCAAAGCCCTGCCGCCACTCGCCGAACTGACGCCGACGCTGAAGCTGCCGACGGTGGATATTTTCTATATGGACAGAGCGCTGGATCGCAACGCGGCGCTGGAGCGCATGCAGGCGAGCAAGCGCCTGAAGACCTCGGCGTTCAGCCAGGTGGCGCTGAAGGTATTGCCGGACAAGAAGGCTGAGCAGGAACAATTGTTTCGGCGGGTGCGAGGATGGTTGAATCCACAAAATACGGACTGATAAAAGCAAAAGATCGCAGCCTTCGGCAGCTCCTACAGGAAAAATGCATTCCAAAGGTAGGAGCTGCCGAAGGCTGCGATCTTTTGATCTTCAAGGGTCAGCGAAAATCCCGTCGCTCGCGAATCAGCGTATAGGCGCTATGCAGTTCCCGCGTACGCTCGGTCGCGTCACGCACCTGCGCCGGGGTCGCGCCGCTGCCGGCGATTTTGTCCGGGTGATGGCGACTGAGCAATCGCCGGTAAGCGCGCTTGATCTGTGCCGGCTCGCTGCTCGCCGACACCCCAAGCAGCTTCATCGCCTCCTGATAGCTCACTGCCGCACTGACGATCGGCCGCTTGCCCGGCTCGTAATCGCTGGCCAGCGCTTGCACCTGCTGCGACGTCCAGCCGAGCCACTTGCCCCACTGCGCCAGCAACTCGCGTTCGCTGACCCCGGCGCGACCATCAGCCCAAACCATTCGCCAACAGGCGCGCAACACACCTTCGGCCGCGTGCGGTTGAGAACTCAGACGACGCAGATAACCGCGCAGATTGTCGCTGCCGGATTTGCCGCGATTGAATGCAGCAATGGCCCGCCGTGTCGCCGGCTCGCTCATTTCCAGCGCGCGCATTTCATTGCGCGCCTGCTGGATATGCCCGTCAGTGACGCGCCCGTCGCTCTTGGCCAGACGCCCGAGCAACACGAACAGCAGTTCATCGTTGCGCAGCATCGGCCGGCCGCCGAGCTTTTCGCGCAAGTGTCCCCAGCTCTGCAAGTGCAGGCGCCGATCCAGCGCCTGCCCCAACAACGCCCCAAGCATGGCCCCCGGAATGCTGGCAATCGCGTACCCCACTCCGGCTCCAATCAGAGTCCCTGGCCACAGCATCTCAGCGACTCGCTTCTATCAAGGCTTCGGCTTCGGCCAGACGCTCGTGGGTACCGACATCCACCCAATGCCCCTTCAGCCGCTCGCCCGTCACTTCACCTTTGGCCATGGCGTTGCGTAGCAGCGGCGCGAGCTTGAACGCGCCATCGCTGCAACCATCGAACAACTGCGGATGCAGCACGGCGATACCGCTGTAGGTCAGCGTCTGCGCATCAGGCTCGCCGTCCTGCACTTTGCCGTCGATGAGAGTGAAGTCGCCTTTCGGGTGATGCGCCGGATTGTCCGCCAGCACCAGATGCGCCAGGCCATTGATCGGCTGGTGCAGCACGCTGAAGTCGTAATCGGTCCAGATGTCGCCGTTGACCACCAGAAACGCATCGTCACCAAGTAACGGCAGCGCACGGAAAATCCCGCCACCGGTTTCCAGCGGCTCGCCCTCCGGCGAGTACTGAATACTCAGGCCGAAACGCGAACCGTCGCCCAGATGATCCTCGATCTGCTGACCAAGCCAGGCGTGGTTGATGACGACTTCGTTGAAACCTGCGGCCGCGAGGGCGTGCAGGTGATACTCGATCAGCGGCACGCCAGCGGCACGCACCAGCGGTTTCGGCGTAGTCAGGGTCAGCGGGCGCATGCGCTCGCCTTTGCCCGCTGCCAGAATCATTGCCTTCATGCCGTCGCTCCAGCACGCAAGCTGCTGAACAGCGCTTGCAGTTCCGCCAGTTCAGGGCGGCGCGCGATCACTGCTTCTATATAAGTGAAGAAGCGCGGCACGTCCGCCAGATAACGCGGCTTGCCGTCGCGATGGCAGATACGCGCGAAGATGCCGATGACTTTCAGGTGACGCTGCACGCCCATCAGGTCGCTGGCGCGCAGGAATTCTTCGAAGTCCGCCTGCACCGGGATGTCCAATGCCGAGGCTTGCTGCCAATAACTTTCCAGCCAGCCGCGAACACGTTCTTCCGGCCAGCTGAGGAAGGCGTCCTTGAACAGGCAGGTCACGTCATAGGTCACCGGGCCGTACACCGCGTCCTGGAAATCCAGCACACCGGGGTTGGGCTCGCTGAGCATCAGGTTGCGCGGCATGTAGTCACGGTGCACCAGCACTTTCGGCTGCGCCAGCGCGCTGTCGATCAGCAACTCGCTGATGTGTTGCCATTGTTGCTGCTGGGCCGCATCGAACTCGACGCCCAGCTCGCGCTTGACGTACCACTCGGGGAACAGTTCCAGCTCACGACGCAACAAGGCGACGTCGTAACTCGGCAACGGCGCAACCATCGGCAACTGTTGAAAAGCCAACAGCGCTTGCAGGGCATCGTGGAACAACGCGTCGGCATTTTCGCCATCGATGACGTCGAGATAGGTCTTGTTGCCCAGGTCATTGAGCAAAAGAAAACCGCGCTCGAGGTCTTCGGCGTAAATTTTCGGCACATTAATTCCGGATTTCGCCAGCAAAAAAGCGATATCCACGAACGGTTTGCAGTTTTCCTGGGGTGGCGGCGCGTCCATCACGACGAAGCTGCGACCATCGCCCTCCCAGCGGAAGTAGCGGCGGAAACTCGCGTCGCTGCTGGCCGCAGTCAACGTGGCCGGGGGCACGGTGCCCCAGCCCTGCTCGGCAAACAGCTTTGCCAACTGCTCATCGAGCCAAACTTTCAGGTGTTGCAAGCGTACATCTTGGTCAGGCATTGCAAGGGTCTCCGACGGCGCTAGCCGTCAAGCGGGTCATGCTTTATTATCCAGCATCTTTTTCAGACCATCGAGAGGCGTGCGGCCCACACCGCGGGCAGATGGCACGCAGGAAGCCCGGACTAATAAGATGGCATTGAAATCCCCCGCGTTTCGTAAAAAATTTCCATTGTTGGTAACCGGCAGTCTGCTGGCTATGCAACCTCTGGCCAGTCAATTCGTTGTTGCCGCCGAGCAGTATGACTGCTCCGTCTCGGCTACGGGTGGCTGGGACTGTGCGCCCAAGTCGCCCGCCGCGGCATTGCCGCCGCGTCCGGTGCATGACGGCAGTGCCGTCAGCGCTGCCGGCGAGCCTGCGGCCGGCAAGGGTTCCGACGCCGACACTGGTGCGAAAACCGCACTGGTCACCGAGTCCAAGGGCCGCGGCCTGAAATCCCGTAGCGAAGACTACAGTCACCTCGACTGGGTTCCGCGCGAGAAGCTCACCGCCGCCCAATTGGCCGAGACCGGTCCTTACTGCTCTGGTTCCTATATCGAACCGATTCGTCCTGGCATGAATGACAAGACGAATAAAAGTGACGCGCCGACCTTCATCGGTGCCAAAGCGTCGCGTTACGAGCAGGACACGCAAGTCGCCAGCCTCGCCGGTGACGTGGTCATGCGGCAGGGCAGCATGCAGGTCGAAGCCGACGAGGCCAATCTGTATCAGGCCGAGAGCCGTGGCGAACTGGCCGGCAACGTGCGCATCCGCGACAACGGCGCGCTGATCGTCGGCGACCACGCCGATGTGCAGCTCGACACCGGCGAAGCCAAGGTCGACAACGCCGAATACGTGATGCACAAATCGCGCATCCGCGGTAACGCGCTGTATGCCAAGCGTGCCGAAAACGCGATCATCCGCTTGAAGGACGGCACGTACACCACGTGCGAACCGAACAGCAACGCCTGGCAGCTCAAGGGCAACAACATCACCCTGAACCCGGCGACCGGTTTCGGTACCGCGACCAACGTGACGTTGCGCGTCAAAGACATCCCGATTCTGTACACCCCGTACATCTACTTCCCAATCGACGACCGTCGCCAGTCAGGTTTCCTGCCGCCGACCATCGGTTCGGGCAGCGACACCGGCTTCATGCTGGTCACCCCGTACTACTTCAACCTGGCGCCGAACTACGACGCCACGTTGTACCCGCGCTACATGAGCAAGCGCGGCATGCTGGTGGAGGGCGAGTTCCGCTACCTGACCAAGTCGAGTGAAGGTCAGTTCGGTGCGGCGTACCTCAATGATGAGAACGACGATCGCAAGCTTCAGTCCGACTACAAAGACACTCGCTATATGTACAACTGGCAGCATAAGGGCGGTCTCGACTCCCGCGTGCTGACCCAGGTCGACTACACCAAGATCAGCGACCCGTATTACTTCCAGGATCTGCAGACCGATCAGATTGGTGTGAAGAGCGATGATTTCGTCAATCAGCAGGGTGCGGTCAGCTACCGTGGCGACAACTACACCGCACGCCTGAATGCTCAGCAATATCAGCTGGCTACCGTTTCCAACATCACACCGTATGGCCGTCTGCCGCAGATCACCTTCAATGGTCAGCTGCCGTACCATCCGGAAGGTCTGAATTTCGATTACGAGACCGAGCTGGTTCGTTTCGATCGCGATCTACGTGATGGCGACTTCATCAATGAAGATGGCATTGCCGAGCGTCGTCTGGACACAAACATCAGCGGTCTGGCCCGCGCTAACGGTGATCGCCTGAATCTGAAGCCGGGCGTCAGCCTGCCGATGAACTGGACCTATGGTTTCCTCAAACCATCGTTGAAGTATCAGTACACGCAGTATCAGCTTGATCTGGATAACACCGGCAAATCCCAGATTGATGCGCTGTCGCCGGAAAACCAGAAGCTTTACGGCAAGTTCGACAGCAACCAGAGCCGCGGCGTCCCGATTGCCAGCATCGACAGCGGCCTGTATTTCGATCGCGATACTTCCTACTTCGGCAAGAATTACCGCCAGACTCTGGAACCACGCCTGTTCTACCTCTATGTTCCCGAGACAGATCAGGAAGACATTCCAGTATTCGACACCAGCGAATATACCTTCAATTACTCTTCGCTGTTCCGCGACAACCGCTTCTCCGGCGCCGACCGTGTAGGCGACGAGAACAAACTATCGCTGGGCGTTACCAGTCGCTGGATCGAAGAAAACGGGTTTGAACGTCAGCGCATCAGCGTGGGCCAGGCGTACTACTTCAAGAACCGCGAAGTGCAATTGCCTGGTATCGATGCGAAAACTCGTGAAGACTCCAAATCCAGTGTTTCGCCGTACGCGCTGGAATATGAATACCGCTGGAACCGTGACTGGCGCGCCACTGCCGATTACAACTGGGACCCGGACAGCCGCAGCCCACGCTCCGGCAGTGCGATGTTCCACTACCAGCCGGCTGACAACCCGAACAAAGTCATCAACGCTGGCTATCGCTATCGCAATGACCAGATCCGTTACGACCAGAACACCGGCCAGTGGTCGGTGGGCGGCGGCGACTACGGCACCCCGGGTCAACCTGGCTACGTGAAGGACTACTACAAGATCCAGCAGCATGACTTCTCGGTCATCTGGCCGATCGTTCCGCAGTGGAACGCCATCAGTCGCTGGCAGTACGACTACAACCGCAATCGCACGCTGGAAGCCTTCGGTGGTTTCGAATACGACAACTGCTGCTGGAAACTGCGCCTGATCAACCGTTACTGGGTCGCCTATGACGAAAACAGTCAGAACGCCCCGGAAAACGAAAAAGGCGACCATGGCATCTTCCTCCAAATTGTTCTGAAGGGACTCGGCGGCCTGACTGGCGCCAAGGTAGAGAGCTTCCTCGACAAAGGCATTCAAGGTTATCGTGAACGTGAAGACCAAGCTTTCTGATTGTCTGCGCCCGGTGCTGCTGGGCGCGCTGTTCCTGGGTACGGCGGCCAACGCCGCCGTACAGTCCATCGATAAAGTGGTGGCGATCGTCGATAACGACGTGGTCATGCAGAGCCAACTGGACCAACGCGTTCACGAAGTTCAGCAGACCATCGCCAAGCGCGGTGGCGGTCTGCCGCCTCCAGGCGTGCTGGATCAACAAGTGCTCGAGCGTCTGATCGTCGAAAACCTGCAACTGCAGATCGGCGAACGTTCCGGCATCCGCATCACTGACGAAGAGTTGAACCAGGCTGTCGGCACCATTGCTCAGCGCAACAACATGAGTGTCGATCAGTTTCGTGCTGCGCTCGCTCGTGATGGCCTGAACTATGACGACGCCCGTGATCAGATCAAGCGCGAAATGATCATCAGCCGTGTGCGTCAGCGTCGTGTGGCCGAGCGCATCCAGGTGTCCGAGCAGGAAGTGAAGAACTTCCTCGCCTCCGACCTCGGCAAGATGCAACTGTCCGAAGAACTGCACCTGGCCAACATCCTGATTCCGACCCCGGAAAGCGCCGACTCTGAAGCGATTCAGAGCGCTTATCGTCAGGCCATGGATGTTTACCAGCAGCTCAAGCAAGGCGCTGACTTCGGTCAGATGGCCGTGGCCAAATCCGGCAGCGACAACGCGCTGGAGGGCGGCGAGATGGGCTGGCGTAAAGCCGCGCAACTGCCACCGCCGTTCGATCGTGAATTGAGCAGCATGGCCGTCGGCGACATCACTCAGCCTGCGCGTACACCGGGCGGCTTCATCATCCTGAAGCTACTGGGCAAACGTGGCGGCGAAGCGCAGATGCGCGACGAAGTGCATGTGCGTCATATCCTGGTCAAGCCGAGCCCGATCCGCGACGAAGCCAAGACCAAGGCACTGGTGCAATCGTTGTATGACCGCATCACCGCCGGCGAAGACTTTGCCGAGCTGGCGAAAAACTACTCGGAAGATCCGGGTTCCGCCCTCAACGGCGGCGACCTGAACTGGATCGACCCGAACGTGCTGGTACCGGAATTCCGCGAAGTGATGGCTTCGACCCCACAAGGTCAGCTGTCCAAGCCATTCCAGACCCAATACGGCTGGCACGTGCTGGAAGTCCTTGGCCGTCGCGCCACTGACGGCACCGAACAGGCCCGTGAGCAGCAAGCAATGACTGTACTGCGTAACCGCAAATACGATGAAGAGCTGCAAACCTGGCTGCGTCAGATCCGTGACGAAGCATACGTAGAGATCAAACTCCCTGGTGCAGACCAGGCAGCGCAGTGAAACCCAAGCGTTTCGCGTTGACACCCGGCGAACCGGCCGGCATCGGTCCCGACCTGTGCCTGCTGCTCGCCTCGCAAGCCCAGCCACATCCCCTGATTGCCATCACCAGCCGCGACCTGCTCCTTGAGCGGGCCGCGCAGTTGGGGCTGGCCGTCAATCTGCTGGATGTCGCGCCGGGGCAGTGGCCAGATGTTCCAGCACCGGCCAACAGCCTGTACGTCTGGGACACGCCGCTCAGCGCACCGGTAATCGCCGGGCAACTGGACAAGGCCAACGCTGCATTCGTCCTCGAAACCCTGACCCGCGCCGGCAACGGCTGCCTGAATGGCGACTTCGCCGGGATGATCACCGCGCCGGTGCACAAAGGTGTGATCAACGAGTCGGGCATCGCGTTCTCTGGACACACTGAATTTCTCGCCGACCTGACGCACACCGCGCAGGTAGTGATGATGCTGGCCACTCGCGGTTTGCGCGTGGCGCTGGTCACCACCCACCTGCCCCTGCGCGAGATTGCCGACGCGATCACCCCTGAACGGCTCGAGCGAGTGACGCGAATCCTGCACGCCGACCTGCAAGACAAATTCGGCATCGCCCGGCCACGCATCCTGGTCTGCGGCCTCAACCCGCATGCCGGTGAAGGCGGCCACTTGGGCCATGAAGAAATCGACATCATCGAACCGACATTAGAGCGCCTGCGCGGCGAGGGCATGGACCTTCGTGGCCCGCTGCCTGCCGACACTCTGTTTACCCCCAAATATCTGGAGCACTGCGACGCAGTGCTGGCGATGTACCACGACCAGGGCTTGCCCGTGCTCAAGTACAAAGGCTTCGGCGCTGCCGTCAACGTGACGCTGGGCCTGCCGATCATCCGCACCTCGGTCGACCATGGCACCGCCCTGGATCTGGCCGGCAGCGGCAGGATCGACACCGGCAGCCTGCAAGTCGCCATGGAAACCGCCTACCAGATGGCCGAGACCCGTTTATGAACGAGCAATATCAACACAAGGCGCGTAAACGCTTTGGTCAGAACTTCCTCCACGATGCCGGCGTTATCGACCGCATCCTGCGCTCCATCCATGCCAAGCCTGACGATCGCCTGCTGGAAATCGGCCCCGGTCAGGGTGCGCTGACGCAGGGCCTGCTCGGCTCCGGCGCGCAACTCGACGTAGTGGAACTCGACAAGGATCTGATCCCGATCCTCAATCAGCAGTTTGCCGGCATGAGCAATTTCAACCTGCATCAGGGCGACGCGCTGAAGTTCGACTTCAATACGCTGAACGCCGCTCCAAACAGCCTGCGGGTGGTTGGCAACCTGCCGTACAACATCTCCACGCCGCTGATTTTTCATCTGCTGAACAACGCCGGCATCATTCGTGACATGCACTTCATGTTGCAGAAAGAAGTGGTCGAGCGCCTGGCCGCAGGCCCGGGTGGCGGCGACTGGGGTCGTCTGTCGATCATGGTTCAGTACCATTGCCGCGTGGAACATCTGTTCAACGTCGGCCCGGGCGCATTCAATCCGCCGCCGAAAGTCGATTCGGCGATCGTTCGTCTGGTGCCCCACGCGGTTCTGCCGCACCCGGCCAAGGATCACAAGTTGCTGGAGCGCGTGGTACGCGAAGCCTTCAATCAGCGCCGCAAAACCTTGCGCAATACCCTCAAGCAATTGCTCAGCAACGCCGAGATCGAAGCCGCTGGCGTTGATGGCAGCCTGCGTCCCGAGCAACTGGATCTGGCCGCATTCGTGCGCCTGGCCGACCAGCTCGCGATACAGGTCCCGGCAGCTCCCGCCGCCGACTGACTCGCGATGAACGCTATCGGGCAGCACACCACTCTGGTTTACTGCCCGATACTTGCCTAGACTGATTCCCCATCAGCTACGCCCCGCGTTCCGCTTCGTTAAGGCCTTCTTGCATGTCCGATTCCCGTTATCAGGTCGATGTCAGCGTCGTCACCCGCTATCTGCCAGACCAATCGCAACCCGAACACGACCGTTTCGCCTTCGCCTACACCATCACCGTACAGAACAACGGCGAGGTTGCGGCCAAGCTTCTGTCCCGGCACTGGGTGATCACCGATGGTGACGGCCATGTCGAACACGTGCGCGGTGAAGGCGTCGTCGGCCAGCAACCGTCGATCGATGTAGGCAAGAGCCATGTCTACACCAGCGGTACAGTGATGACCACCAAGGTCGGCACCATGCAGGGCACTTATCAAATGCTCGCCGACGACGGCAAACATTTCGATGCAATCATTGAACCGTTTCGCCTCGCCGTGCCCGGAGCCCTGCACTGATGACGACGTATGCCGTCGGTGACCTGCAAGGCTGCCTCGAACCGCTCAAGTGCCTGCTCAAGCAAGTTGCCTTCGACCCGGCGCTTGACCGGCTGTGGCTGGTCGGCGATCTGGTCAACCGTGGTCCGCAGTCGCTGGAAACCCTGCGCTTTCTCTTTGGCATGCGTGAGTCGCTGGTCTGCGTGCTCGGCAATCACGACCTGCACCTGCTGGCCGCCGCGAAGAAGGTCGAGCGCCTGAAGAAAAGCGACACACTGCGCGAAATCATCGAGGCCCCCGATGGGCCGCTACTGATGGAATGGCTGCGCCAGCAAAAGCTGATGCATTACGACGAAACACGCGATGTTGCGATGGTCCATGCTGGCATCCCGCCGCAATGGTCGCTGCGCCGTGCGTTGAAGTGCGCCGCCGAAGTCGAGACCGCCTTGCGTGACGACAACGTGTTCCCCGCCTACCTTGACGGTATGTACGGCAATGAACCGGCGAAATGGGACAACGACCTCAAAGGCATTGATCGTCTGCGGGTGATCACCAATTACTTCACGCGCATGCGCTTTTGCACCGCTGAGGGCAAGCTCGACCTCAAAAGCAAGGAAGGCCTCGACAGCGCGCCGCCCGGCTACAAGCCGTGGTTTCAGCACAAGGAGCGCAAGACCAAAGGCCTGCGCATCATTTTCGGCCATTGGGCGGCGCTCGAAGGCAATATCCACGAGCCGGGCATTTCCGCGCTGGACACCGGGTGCGTATGGGGCGGCAGCCTGACCCTGATGAACGTCGACAGCGGCGAACGCCTGTCATGCAAATGCGACGAGCACGGCGGACTTGCGCCATCAGTCGCCCCACTCACCCCCAACGATTCGCCCGTCAACGCCTCGCGTTAGACTGCGCCTTCAGTAGAGCAACAGGTACTTTGTCATGACCGAATTCAAACGAATCCCCCCGGAACAGGCGCAGGCCCTGCGTGAACAGGGCGCAGTCGTAGTCGACGTACGCGATCCGGCGACCTTTGCCGCGCTGCACATCAGCGGCTCCAAACATCTCGACAACCATTCCCTGCACGCTTTCATTCAAGGCGCCGACCTCGATGCACCGACCGTCGTGGTCTGCTACCACGGCAATTCCAGCCAAGGCGCAGCCGCCTATCTGGTCGGCCAGGGCTTCTCCGACGTCTACAGCATGGACGGCGGTTTCGAGCTATGGCGTACGACCTATCCTTCGGAAACGGCGCAAGGCATCGACGAATAATTTTTTTGCCCGGCGCAGGCCCCGGCTGCCGTGGGCCTGCGCGCGGCAGACGAACGGTCTGCCACAACTAATTACGTATCTCGCCTTTACCTCTCGAATTCCCAACTATCCTTAAGCGCAGGCCATCCAAAACAGGGGAGAGCCGGTACACCGGCGCGCGGGTCATCGGGAGTAGCTTTCGCGGTTTGTCGACCGTGGGAGAATTCTGGGGGGTAAACAGCAGCTGCCACAGCGACTGCTGCCAGCATCGACTGAGTGATCCGGCGTCGGCTCCACGTATCGAGCGAGGTGACGTCATGAGTATCTTTAGCCACTTCCAACAACGCTTCGAATCCACACGCCAGGAAGAACTCTCTCTGCAGGAGTACCTGGAGCTGTGCAAAAACGATCGCAGCGCCTATGTTTCCGCCGCCGAACGTCTGTTGATGGCGATCGGCGAACCGGAACTGCTCGACACTTCGACCAATTCGAGGCTGTCGCGCATCTTCTCCAACAAGGTGATCCGCCGCTATCCGGCCTTTGAAGACTTCCACGGGATGGAAGAATGCATCGACCAGATCGTCTCGTATTTCCGCCACGCCGCCCAAGGCCTGGAAGAGAAGAAACAGATTCTTTATCTGCTCGGCCCCGTTGGCGGCGGTAAATCGTCCCTGGCCGAGAAGCTGAAACAACTGATGGAGAAAGTGCCCTTTTATGCCATCAAGGGCTCGCCGGTCTTCGAGTCGCCTCTGGGTCTGTTCAACGCCACCGAAGATGGCGCGATCCTCGAGGAAGATTTCGGCATTCCACGGCGCTACCTGAACACCATCATGTCGCCCTGGGCGACCAAGCGCCTGGCCGAATTCGGCGGCGACATCAGCCAGTTCCGCGTGGTCAAGCTGTACCCGTCGATCCTCAATCAGATTGCCGTGGCCAAGACCGAACCCGGTGACGAGAACAACCAGGACATCTCGGCGCTGGTCGGCAAGGTCGATATCCGCAAACTCGAAGAATTCCCACAGAACGACGCTGACGCCTATAGCTACTCCGGTGCGCTGTGCCGGGCCAACCAGGGTTTGATGGAATTCGTCGAAATGTTCAAGGCGCCGATCAAGGTGCTGCACCCATTGCTGACTGCTACCCAGGAGGGCAACTACAACAGTACCGAAGGCCTCGGCGCGATTCCGTTTACCGGCATCCTGCTGGCTCACTCCAATGAATCGGAGTGGCACACCTTCCGCAACAACAAGAACAACGAGGCGTTCATCGACCGGATCTACATCGTCAAAGTGCCGTACTGCCTGCGCGTCAGCGACGAAGTGAAGATCTACGACAAACTGCTTTTCAACAGTTCCCTGTCCAAGGCGCACTGCGCACCGGACACCCTGAAAATGCTCGCGCAGTTCACTGTGCTGTCGCGCCTCAAGGAGCCGGAAAACTCCAACATCTATTCGAAGATGCGCGTCTACGACGGCGAAAACCTGAAAGACACCGATCCGAAGGCCAAGTCGATTCAGGAGTACCGCGATTCGGCCGGTGTCGACGAAGGCATGAACGGCCTGTCGACCCGCTTCGCCTTCAAGATCCTCTCCAAGGTGTTCAACTTCGACCCGCATGAAATCGCCGCCAACCCGGTGCACCTGCTCTATGTGCTGGAGCAGCAGATCGAACAGGAACAGTTCCAGGCCGAAACCCGCGAACGTTACCTGCGCTATCTGAAGGAGTACCTGGCGCCGCGCTACATCGAGTTTATCGGCAAGGAAATCCAGACCGCTTATCTGGAGTCCTACAGCGAATACGGCCAGAACATCTTCGATCGCTACGTGCTGTACGCGGATTTCTGGATTCAGGATCAGGAGTATCGCGACCCGGAAACCGGCGAGATCCTCAACCGCGTGGCCCTGAACGAAGAGCTGGAAAAAATCGAGAAACCGGCCGGCATCAGCAATCCGAAGGATTTCCGCAACGAGATCGTCAACTTCGTCCTGCGCGCCCGAGCCAACAACAACGGCAAAAACCCGACCTGGCTCAGCTACGAAAAACTGCGGGTGGTCATCGAGAAGAAAATGTTCTCCAACACCGAAGACCTGCTGCCCGTCATCAGCTTCAACGCCAAGGCCAGCAAGGAGGATCAGCAGAAACACAACGACTTCGTTACGCGAATGGTTGAACGTGGCTACACCGATAAACAGGTACGCCTGCTGTCCGAATGGTACCTGCGGGTCCGCAAGTCGCAGTGAGGCAGCTGCAAGCTATAAGCCACAAGCTGCAAGGAGAACGCGCGTGAATCCCAATCCGGGTGAATCGGCCTCTACTTGCAGCTTGCAGCTCAAAACTTGAAGCTCCCCGGAGGGGCCTTATGAGCTATGTGATCGACCGACGCCTCAATGGCAAAAACAAGAGCACGGTGAACCGCCAGCGTTTTCTGCGGCGTTACCGTGACCACATCAAAAAGGCTGTCGAAGAGGCAGTCAGTCGCCGCTCCATCACCGATATGGAGCACGGTGAACAGATCAGCATTCCCGGTCGCGACATCGACGAACCGGTGCTCCATCACGGACGCGGCGGCAAACAGACCGTGGTGCATCCCGGTAACAAAGAGTTCACGGCCGGTGAACATATCGCCCGTCCACCGGGCGGCGGCGGTGGGCGCGGCCCGGGCAAGGCCGGCAATTCAGGCGAAGGAATGGACGAGTTCGTCTTCCAGATCACGCAGGAAGAGTTTCTCGAATTCATGTTCGAAGACCTGGAACTGCCGAACCTGGTCAAACGCAACCTGACCGGCACCGACACATTCAAAACCGTACGCGCCGGGATCAGCAATGAGGGCAATCCGTCGCGGATCAACATCATCCGCACCCTGCGCTCAGCACATGCGCGTCGCATTGCCCTGTCCGGCAGCAGCCGCGCAAAGCTTCGCGAAGCCAAAGAAGAACTGGCGCGGCTCAAGCGCGAAGAACCGGACAACTTCGGCGATATTCAGGAACTCGAAGCTGAAATCGAGAAACTCAGCGCGCGCATTCACCGCGTGCCGTTCCTCGACACCTTCGACTTGAAATACAACCTGTTGGTCAAGCAACCCAATCCCAGTTCAAAAGCAGTGATGTTCTGCCTGATGGACGTATCCGGTTCGATGACGCAAGCGACCAAAGACATCGCCAAGCGCTTTTTCATCCTGCTTTACCTGTTTCTCAAACGTAACTACGACAAGATCGACGTGGTGTTCATCCGTCACCACACCAGCGCCCGAGAGGTGGACGAGGAGGAGTTTTTCTATTCTCGTGAGACCGGCGGCACCATTGTTTCCAGCGCCCTGAAGCTGATGCAGGAAATCATGGCCGAGCGCTATCCGAGCAACGAGTGGAACATCTACGCCGCTCAGGCCTCCGACGGCGACAACTGGAACGACGATTCGCCGATCTGCCGCGACATCCTGATCAATCAGATCATGCCGTTTGTGCAGTACTACACTTACGTGGAGATCACCCCGCGCGAACATCAGGCCCTGTGGTACGAATACGAACGCATCGCCGAAGCCTTCTCTGACACCTTTGCCCAGCAGCAACTGGTCTCGGCCGGAGATATCTATCCGGTCTTCCGTGAACTCTTCCAGCGCAGGTTAGTGACATGACCGCCAAAGAGCAGAAGCGCCAACCCATATCCACCGGCTCCGAATGGACATTCGAGCTTATCCAGACCTACGACCGCGAAATCGCCCGGATCGCGGCCCGCTATGCTCTGGACACCTATCCCAACCAGATCGAAGTGATCACCGCCGAGCAGATGATGGACGCCTATGCCTCGGTGGGCATGCCGCTGGGCTATCACCACTGGTCCTACGGCAAGCACTTCCTCAGTACCGAGAAATCCTACAGTCGCGGACAAATGGGCCTGGCCTACGAGATCGTAATCAACTCCGACCCGTGCATCGCCTATCTGATGGAAGAAAACACCATCTGCATGCAGGCGCTGGTGGTGGCCCATGCCTGCTATGGCCACAACAGCTTCTTCAAGGGCAACTACCTGTTCCGTACCTGGACTGACGCCAGTTCGATCATCGATTACCTGGTGTTCGCCAAGCAGTACATCATGCAGTGCGAAGAGCGCCACGGCATCGATGCCGTGGAAGACCTGCTCGATTCCTGCCATGCCCTGATGAATTACGGTGTCGACCGTTACAAACGCCCGTATCCGATTTCCGCCGAAGAAGAGCGCCGGCGGCAGAAGGATCGCGAAGAGCACATGCAGAAGCAGATCAATGATCTGTGGCGCACCATTCCCAAAGGCGCGGACAAATACAGCGACAAGGACAACGCCCGCTTCCCGGCCGAACCGCAGGAAAACATCCTCTATTTCATCGAGAAACACGCGCCGCTGCTGGAACCCTGGCAGCGCGAAATCGTGCGCATCGTGCGCAAGATCGCCCAGTATTTCTATCCGCAGCGCCAGACCCAAGTCATGAACGAAGGCTGGGCAACGTTCTGGCATTACACGCTGATGAATGACCTGTATGACGAAGGCCTGGTGACCGACGGTTTCATGATGGAGTTCCTCACCTCGCACACCAGCGTGGTGTTTCAGCCTGGCTTTGACAGTCCGTACTACAGCGGCATCAACCCCTATGCATTGGGTTTCGCCATGTACCGCGACATTCGGCGCATGTGCGAAGAGCCTACCGAAGAGGATCGCCGCTGGTTCCCGGACATCGCCGGTTCCGACTGGCTGTCGACCATCAAGTTCGCCATGAGCAGTTTCAAGGATGAGAGTTTCATCCTGCAGTACCTGTCGCCCAAGGTGATCCGTGATCTGAAGCTGTTCAGCATTCTCGATGACGACCAGAAAGACGACTTGCTGGTGCCGGCCATTCATGATGAGGGCGGCTACCGCATCATCCGTGAAACCCTGGCAGCGCAATACAACCTCGGCAATCGTGAGCCGAACGTGCAGATCTACAGCATCGATCGGCGGGGCGATCGCTCGCTGACCCTGCGCCATCAGCAGCACGACCGCAAACCCTTGGGCGACTCCACCGAAGAAGTCCTCAAGCACCTGCACCGGCTCTGGGGCTTCGACATTCATCTGGAAACCCTGCAAGGCGACCAGATCATGAAAACCCATCACGTGCCGCCACGCAGTGAACACAGCGAAGGCGATTACGGCCGGCTCGATCTGGCCGTGATTCATCTTTGATCCGGTTCCGGCCTCCGAAAGTCTGACGCAAGGGTTATCCTGTCGGACTGACGGAGGTTTTTTATGCAGGTTTACAAGGTTGGCGGCGCAGTACGTGACCGCCTGTTGGGGTTGCCGGTCACTGACATCGACAGGGTCGTGGTGGGCGCCACCACGGAGGAAATGCTCGCCAAGGGATACCGCCCGGTTGGCGCCGATTTTCCGGTGTTTCTGCACCCCAAAACCGGTGAGGAATATGCCCTCGCCCGTACGGAACGCAAGAGTGGCCGGGGTTACGGCGGCTTCACTTTCTACGCGAGTCCGGAAGTCACGCTCGAAGAAGACCTGATTCGCCGCGACCTGACGATCAATGCCATGGCCGAGGACGATCAGCTCAACCTGACTGATCCGTATCAAGGTCAACGCGACCTCGAAGCACGAATCCTTCGCCATGTTTCCCCGGCATTCGCCGAAGATCCGCTCCGTGTCCTGCGTGTTGCCCGTTTTGCTGCGCGCTACGCAGGATTGGGCTTTACGGTCGCCGATGAAACCATGGACTTGATGCGCCAGCTCAGTGAGTCCGGCGAATTGCAGGCGCTGACTGCCGAACGTAGCTGGAAGGAGATTTCCCGGGCACTGATGGAAGATCATCCACAGGTGTTCATCCAGGTCTTGCGCGACTGTGGCGCACTCAAAGAGCTATTGCCGGAAGTCGACGCCTTGTTCGGCGTGCCGCAGCCAGAGACCCATCACCCGGAAATTGACACAGGCCTGCACACCCTGAGCGTGCTGGAGCAATCAGCCCAGCACAAACAACCACTGACAGTGCGCTGGGCCTGCCTGCTGCATGACTTGGGCAAAGGCCTGACGCCGGAAGATGAGTGGCCCAGGCATATCGCCCATGAGCACACCGGGCTGAAGCTGATCAAAGCGGTCAACGAGCGCTTCAAGGTCCCCAAGGACTGTCAGGAACTGGCGCTGCTGGTCGGCCAGTATCACACCCATGGGCATCGGGCGCTCGAGTTGAAAGCCTCGACGCTGCTGGAGTTGCTGCAAAGTTTCGATATCTACCGCCGGCCACAGCGCTTCGAGGAATTTATCGCCGCGTGCGAGATGGACGCCCGTGGCCGCAAGGGCCTGGAGCAGCGCAGTTATCCACAGGCGGATTATTTGCGCGGAGCGGCGAAAGCTGCGCGAGCGGTGGCGGTGCAGCCGCTGCTGGAAAAGGGCTTCAAGGGGCCGGAACTGGGTGAAGCGCTGAAGCGGGAACGGTTGAAAGCATTGAAGATCTACAAAGACAACGCCTGAAGCAAGATCAAAAGATCGCAGCCTTCGGCAGCTCCTTCAGGGAAACGCAAATTCCTCTGTAGGAGCTGCCGAAGGCTGCGATCTTTTGCTTTAAAGATTCGACGGAGTCAATTGCTGCCCATTCCATTCGAACGCAACCGGCGCCAACACCTGATCAATTTGCG
The DNA here is from genome assembly GCF_007293365.2 of Pseudomonas sp. ef1. Taxonomy (NCBI): domain Bacteria; kingdom Pseudomonadati; phylum Pseudomonadota; class Gammaproteobacteria; order Pseudomonadales; family Pseudomonadaceae; genus Pseudomonas; species Pseudomonas sp. ef1. The sequence continues at coordinate 190,843 of NZ_CM129815.1, forward strand.
CCTCGGCCCACAACGTCGCAAAGCTCTTGCCCACCCCCGGATGCACCCGATCCGGCGCAATCAACGACAGCGGCCACAGCACAAAGGCATTTTTCAGGATTTCCGCACGCGGCAGCATCAATCCATCGAAATTACCCACCAGATCGCCATACAGCAGCACGTCGATATCCAGCGGCAGACCTTTGCGATCCGGGGCATAACGACCGTTGTCCGCCTCGATGAATTTCAAGCGGCGGTCGAGCTCCATCAATGGCAGGTCCGTGTAGGCCGAGACCACAAAATTGAAGAACGGCCCGCTCTTGATGCCCACCGGTTGGCTCTCGAACACCGCCGAACAACGGATATCCACCAGGAACGTGGCCAGCGCATCGAGACCGGCGCGCAAATGGGTTTCGCGCTCGATATTGCTACCGAGCCCGAGGTAGACCTGAGTCAGCGACATCCGCGCTCGATCTCCACACCCACACCACCCTTGGCCGCTGGAACGGCGCCCGGCTTGGTCAGTTTCAGTCGCACCCAGGTGATCTTGAATTCGGCCATCAGCACTTCAACCAGACGCTCGGCGAAGGTTTCGACCAGTTGGAATTGCGCCTGCTCGGCAAAGGCCTGAATGCGCGTGGAAACACTGGCGTAATCGAGCGCCAGGGTCAGGTCGTCACCGGCGGCGGCCGGGCGATTGTCCCAGGCGAAGCTCAGATCAAGACGCAGGCACTGACGGATGCCGCGCTCCCAGTCGTAGGCACCGATCACGGTGTCGACTTCCAGGCCCTCGATAAACACTCTGTCCAAGCACTTCTCTCCGCTGCACGACAAGGGCGCGATGCGCCGTTAGAATCAGGGCGTCCTCGCCCGGAATAGTTAGCATGTTTTGGCTACTGGCGATTCTCGCCTACCTGCTCGGCTCGCTGTCCTTTGCCATTTTGCTCAGCCGCCTGACCGGAAATCCGGATCCGCGAATGAGTGGCTCGGGTAATGCCGGCGCCACCAACATGCTGCGCCTGGCCGGTCGCAAACTGGCGATCCTGACCCTGCTCGGTGATCTGTGCAAAGGCCTGCTGCCGGTGCTGATCGCCTCGGGCGCGGGCCTTTCAGTGCAGGATCAGGCCTGGATTGGCGTATGCGCCGTGATCGGTCACCTGTTCCCTTTGTACTTTCGCTTTCGTGGCGGCAAAGGCGTTGCCACTGCCGCCGGCATGCTGCTCGGCCTGTATCCACCCGCCGCGCTGCTGGCAGTATGTGCCTGGCTACTGACGTTTTACCTGACCCGCACCAGCTCGCTGGCGGCGCTGATTGCCACGCCACTGACCCTGCCGTTGCTGGCCTGGCAGGAGCCGGAAGCCTTGCTGCCAATGAGCGCGCTGACCTTGCTGATTGTCTGGCGCCATCGCGGCAATCTACGCGACCTGTTTGCCGGGCGCGAACGGCATTTCTGACTGCCGTCCATGAGCGTCGCTCATTACAGCGCCGACAACTGCTCCATTGGCCAGCGTGCCTGCACGGTGATTGCCAGACTTTCCTGCTGACCGGCCTTCAGGCGCTGGCAACCGGCAAATGCGATCATCGCGCCATTGTCGGTGCAGAACTCCGGGCGCGCATAGAACACATCACCCTTCATATCGCCGAGCATCTTTTCCAGCGAAACCCGCAACGCCTTGTTGGCGCTGACGCCGCCGGCAATCACCAGTCGCTTCATGCCTGCCTGTTTCAGGGCGCGCTTGCACTTGATGGTCAAAGTCTCCACCACGGCCTGCTGGAACGCCAGCGCGATGTCGCAACGGGCTTGCTCGCCGTCGTCCCCGGCGCTGACGCATTGCTGCCAGGTATTGAGGGCGAAGGTTTTCAAGCCGCTGAAACTGAAGTCCAGACCCGGGCGATCACACATCGGACGCGGAAAGGTGAAACGTCCTGCGACGCCCTTCTCGGCCAGCTTGGCGATTTCCGGCCCGCCGGGGTAATTGAGGCCCATCATCTTCGCGGTTTTGTCGAAGGCTTCACCGGCCGCATCGTCGAGCGTCTCGCCGAGCAGGCTGTATTGGCCAATGCCATCAACCTGAACCAGCTGCGTATGGCCACCGGAAACCAACAAAGCGACGAACGGGAATTCAGGCGGTTTCGGTTCCAGCATCGGGGCGAGCAAGTGGCCTTCCATGTGGTGCACGCCAAGCGCCGGAATGCCCCAGGCAAACGCCAGCGCCTGCGCGCAGGATGCACCGACCAGCAGCGCGCCGACCAGGCCAGGACCTGCGGTGTAGGCGATTGCGTCGATCTCGGTCGGCACACAGTCGGCCTCGGCCAACACCTGACGGATCAAGGGCAGCATGCGTTTGACGTGGTCACGCGAGGCCAGCTCCGGCACCACACCGCCATAGACACGGTGCAGGTCGATCTGACTGAACAGCGCGTCGGCCAGCAGACCGCGTTCACTGTCATACAATGCGACGCCGGTTTCGTCGCAGGAGGTTTCTAATCCCAGTACTAGCATGGGTTTGCGCCTTGTTTAGGCTGAATTCGAAGGCGCGCATAATAGTCGCCACGTGATGCCCCGACCAGCGGTTTTCGATCAGAGGCTTTGCATTCCGAGCGATGAGGGGTTAACATCCGCAACCCTTAAAAACCGACGTCTTCAAGTGCTCTTTTGCCGCGAGGATGTTGACCCCGGTAATGAATGAAGGTAGCTCTGGATGCCAGCCGTCAAAGTAAAAGAGAACGAACCCTTCGACGTAGCTCTGCGTCGTTTCAAGCGCTCCTGCGAAAAAGCCGGTGTACTGGCTGAAGTTCGTAGCCGCGAATTTTACGAGAAGCCAACTTCTGAGCGTAAGCGCAAGGCAGCAGCCGCTGTTAAGCGTCACGCCAAGAAAGTTCAGCGCGAACAGCGCCGCGCCGTTCGTCTGTACTAATCCACAGACGTTCGTAGCAAGCTTCTTGCCTAAGCCCGGCCCTCAGCCGGGCTAATGGCATTTGCGTAAAACGCTTGATGCTTCACCGTCGACGCCGCCGATGCGACCGAGACAAATCTGCTTCACCGCGTCAGGCCTGGCTCTTTTGCCAGCGGTGCACGTCTTTTCTGACGAGCCTTTCAAGGCTACTGACGAGCACACCCACTGATTCCTCTTACGACGATCAGCCCAAGGCACCTGCATGCGTGCCCGCTTTATTGAGCTATCCGAGGTCGACAATCGGCCGTCAGCGGATTCAGCGCAACACTTTCACATAGTCGAAGACTGATAGGTACTAACGTCAGTGGATTTTCGGCAGATACACTTCCCGACAGCGATTACGCAGACGACACCGGTCGAGCCGCACTTTTTGTGCGTTTCCAGCAATGGCCCGCGTCCGATGGCCTGTCGCAACGGATTTATTGCAGCGCAGACGACGAGAACGCCATGGCCGGGCTGATTCCCCAGAGCTTCATTGACGACCTGCTGAACCGCACCGACATCGTCGACGTGGTCAGCTCGCGCGTGCAATTGAAGAAGGCCGGCAAGAACTACACCGCCTGCTGCCCGTTCCATAAAGAGAAAACCCCGTCATTCAGCGTCAGCCCCGACAAACAGTTCTATTACTGTTTCGGCTGCGGCGCCGGCGGCAACGCCCTCGGCTTTCTCATGGATCACGACAACCTGGACTTCCCCCAGGCCGTCGAAGATCTGGCCAAAGCCGCCGGCATGGAAATCCCCCGCGAAGAAAGCGGTCGCGAGCGCAAGCCGCGCCAGCCGACCGATTCGCCGCTGTACCCGCTGCTGACCGCCGCCGCTGATTTTTACCGGCAGGCACTCAAGAGTCATCCGTCGCGCAAGGCTGCGGTGGATTACCTCAAGGGCCGCGGGTTGACGGGCGAGATCGCTCGGGATTTCGGCCTCGGTTTTGCGCCGCCGGGCTGGGACAACCTGCTCAAGCATCTGAGCAGCGACACCCTGCAACAGAAAGCCATGATCGAAGCCGGCCTGCTGATCGAGAACGCCGAAACCGGCAAGCGCTATGATCGCTTCCGCGATCGCGTGATGTTCCCGATCCGCGACACCCGCGGACGAATCATCGCCTTCGGCGGCCGCGTACTCGGCGACGACAAGCCCAAATACCTGAACTCACCGGAAACTCCGGTATTCCATAAAGGCCAGGAACTCTACGGCCTCTATGAAGCGCGCAAGAACAATCGCAACCTCGACGAAATCATCGTCGTCGAGGGTTATATGGACGTCATCGCCCTCGCCCAGCAAGGCTTGCGCAATGCCGTCGCCACGCTGGGTACCGCGACCAGCGAAGAACACCTCAAGCGCCTGTTCCGCGTCGTGCCGAACGTATTGTTCTGCTTCGACGGCGACCAGGCGGGCCGCAACGCCGCGTGGCGCGCACTGGAAGCGACCCTGCCGTGCCTGCAGGACGGTCGTCGCGCGCGGTTCCTGTTTTTGCCCGAAGGCGAAGATCCGGACACCCTGGTTCGCGCGGAAGGCACCGACGCATTCAAGGCGCGCATCAATCAGCACGCGCAGCCGCTGGCCGATTATTTTTTCCAGCAACTGACCGAAGAATCCGACCCGCGCTCTCTTGAGGGCAAGGCGCACATGGCCACCCTCGCCGCACCATTGATCGACAAGGTGCCGGGCGCAAACCTGCGCATTCTCATGCGTCAGCGCCTGACCGAAATCACTGGCCTGAGCAGCGAAACCGTCAGCCAACTGGTCCAGAGTGCGCCACAGGAAGCACCGCCCGCCTACGATCCGGGCTTCGATTACGACGCCATGCCGGATTACAGCGACTACCATCAGCCGCAGGCGCAGGACATGTATGCGCCGCAACAGGAATGGACGCCGAAGAAACCCGGCGCCGGCGGCAAGAAGTGGGACAAGAAACCGTGGGACAAGAACGGCAAGCGTGGTGGCGATCGCGAACAGCAGCGCCCGCGCACGCCGATTGGCGTTGAATCGCCAACCCTGACGGCACTGCGAACATTGCTCCATCATCCGCAACTGGCCAAGCGCGTCGAAGACGCCGGGCACATTGCCGATGAAAATCAGACCAACGCCCAGCTGCTTGTGGCCCTGCTCGAAGCCGTACAGAAGAATCCCAAGCTAAACTCATTTCAGCTGATCGCGCGATGGCACGGTACTGAACAGGGTCGCTTGCTCAAGGCGCTGGCAGAAAAGGAATGGCTGATTGACGGAGATAACCTTGAACAACAGTTTTTCGACACCATTACTAGCTTGTCCGCCCGCCAACGCGAGCGAAATCTCGAACAGTTACTCAGGAAAGCGCGGCAAAGCGAACTGAGCGTCGAAGAGAAAAATCAACTGCGCGACCTTTTAAGTCGCAATGTTTCCGCATCAAACCCGACCTCAACTGGCGCGTGAGGTCATAGCTCAGGTATAATCCTCGGCTTGTTTTTTGCCCGCCAAGACCTTCAGTGGATAGGGTGTTATGTCCGGAAAAGCGCAACAGCAGTCTCGTATTATTGAGTTGATCAAACTGGGTCGTGAGCAGAAGTATCTGACTTACGCCGAGGTCAACGACCACCTGCCCGAGGATATTTCAGATCCGGAGCAGGTGGAAGACATCATCCGCATGATTAACGACATGGGGATCCCCGTACACGAGAGTGCTCCGGATGCGGACGCCCTTATGTTGGCCGACGCCGATACCGACGAGGCCGCTGCGGAAGAAGCAGCCGCTGCGTTGGCGGCGGTGGAGACCGATATCGGTCGCACCACTGACCCGGTGCGCATGTACATGCGTGAAATGGGTACGGTCGAGCTTCTGACCCGTGAAGGCGAAATCGAAATCGCCAAGCGGATCGAAGAAGGCATTCGTGAAGTGATGAGCGCGATTGCGCACTTCCCAGGCACGGTTGACCACATTCTCTCCGAGTACACCCGCGTCACCACCGAAGGTGGTCGCCTGTCCGACGTCCTGAGCGGTTATATCGACCCGGACGACGGCATCGCGCCGCCTGCGGCAGAAGTGCCGCCGCCGGTTGACCCGAAAGCCGTCAAGGCCGACGACGATACCGACGACGATGATGCCGAATCTTCCGACGATGAAGAAGAAGCCGAAAGCGGTCCGGATCCGGTCATCGCTGCGCAGCGCTTCGGTGCCGTCGCCGACCAGATGGAAATCACCCGCAAGGCCCTGAAAAAGCACGGTCGTCACAACAAGGCAGCCGTTGCCGAGTTGCTGGCCCTGGCCGAGCTGTTCATGCCGATCAAACTGGTGCCGAAGCAATTCGAAGCCCTGGTCGAGCGTGTACGCAGTGCCCTGGATCGCCTGCGTCAGCAAGAGCGCGCGATCATGCAGCTGTGCGTACGTGATGCACGTATGCCGCGCGCCGATTTCCTGCGTCAGTTCCCGGGCAACGAAGTCGACGAAAGCTGGTCCGACGCCCTGGCCAAAGGCAAGAGCAAGTACGCCGAAGCCATCGGTCGCGTGCAGCCGGACATCATCCGTTGCCAGCAGAAGCTGATTGCGCTGGAAACCGAGACCGGCCTGACCATCGCAGAAATCAAGGACATCAACCGTCGCATGTCGATCGGTGAGGCCAAGGCCCGCCGCGCGAAAAAAGAGATGGTTGAAGCCAACCTGCGTCTGGTGATCTCGATCGCCAAGAAGTACACCAACCGCGGTCTGCAATTCCTCGATCTGATCCAGGAAGGCAACATCGGTCTGATGAAGGCGGTGGACAAGTTCGAATACCGTCGTGGTTACAAGTTCTCGACTTATGCCACCTGGTGGATCCGTCAGGCGATCACTCGCTCGATCGCCGACCAGGCGCGCACCATCCGTATCCCGGTGCACATGATCGAGACGATCAACAAGCTCAACCGTATTTCCCGGCAGATGTTGCAGGAAATGGGTCGCGAACCGACTCCGGAAGAGCTGGGCGAACGCATGGAAATGCCTGAGGACAAGATCCGCAAGGTACTGAAGATCGCCAAAGAGCCGATCTCCATGGAAACCCCGATCGGTGATGACGAAGACTCCCATCTGGGCGACTTCATCGAAGACTCGACCATGCAGTCGCCAATCGATGTCGCCACAGTGGAAAGCCTGAAGGAAGCGACTCGCGAAGTGCTGTCCGGCCTCACTGCCCGTGAAGCCAAGGTACTACGCATGCGTTTCGGTATCGACATGAACACCGACCACACGCTCGAAGAGGTGGGCAAACAGTTTGACGTAACGCGTGAGCGGATCCGTCAGATCGAAGCCAAGGCGCTGCGCAAGCTGCGCCACCCGACGCGAAGCGAGCATCTGCGCTCCTTCCTCGACGAGTGATACCAGAACCCCCGGCCCAGGCCGGGGGTTTTGTTTTATGGCAGATTAAATTCCCCGCTCCGCCCTCCCCGTCGCGTACCCCGTCTACACTCGAAACAATCATCCCAAGCCCTGACGAGAGCGTTATGCCCAGACTGGCGCCCGTGCTTTTTCTGCTGTCATTGATGATCTGCACCGCCACGGCTGACGCGCTGACTCTCACCGATGAAGAACGCAGCTGGCTGGCGGCTCACCCTGACTTGCGCCTGGGTGTTGATGCATCGTGGCCGCCTTTCGAATTTCGTGACGACCAGAACCGCTATCAGGGTCTCGCCGCTGACTATATCGACGTGATTCGCCAACGTTTGGCGATCAAGCTGACGCCCATCGAACCGGCAAGCTGGACGGTGGTGCTGGAGCAGGTCAAAAAAGGCAAGATCGATTTGCTGCCGGGAATCATGTCCACGCCGGAACGCCAGAATTACCTGTCATTTACCCGGCCGTACCTCGACTTCCCGATCGTCATTCTGGCCCATGTCGGCGGGGCCCAGCCGCGCAAACTCGACGACCTGTACGGTCTGAAAATCGCCGTAGTGGAAAACTACGCTCCCCACGAACTGCTGCGCACTCACCATCCCGATCTGAATCTGGTGGCCATGCCCAATGTTAGTTCGGCGCTGCAAGCCCTGGCGACCGATGAAGTGGACGCGGTGGTCGGCGATCTGGCTTCCAGCGTCTGGAGCCTGCGCCAGCTCAAACTCGACGGCCTCTACGTCAGCGGCGAAACCCCGTATCGCTATCAACTGGCGATGGCCGTGCCCCGCGACAACAAGATGTTGGTGGGCATTCTCGATAAAGTCCTGGCCGACATGACACCGGCGGAAATCAGCAGCATTCAGGAACATTGGGTCGGTAATGTGCTCGACCACCGCACGTTCTGGTCGGACCTGCTGATGTATGGCCTGCCCGGTCTGTTGTTGTTGATGACGGTGCTGGCCGTGGTGATTCGCATCAACCGTCGCCTGAGCTCGGAAATCTCCCGGCGCATCGACCTCGAACAGGAATTGCGCAGCAGCGAATATCACTACCGTGGCCTGGTGGAGAGTTTGTCGGCGATCGCCTGGGAAGCGCGGATGAGCGACTTCACCTACAGCTATGTTTCGCCCCATGCTGAAGACCTGCTCGGGTATCCACAGTCTCACTGGCTGATTCCGGGTTTCTGGCACAACATCATTCACCCGGCCGACCTGACCCGCACGCAGAACTATTGCAGGGAAGCGCTGCGCCAGGGCCGCGATCACATCGTCGATTATCGCGTGATCACCGCCGACGGCCGCTGCCTGTGGGTGCGCGACATTGTCAGCCTGATCGAGCATGGCCACGAACCGGTGATGCGCGGGTTGATGATCGATATCAGCGAAATCAAACGCACCGAAGAGGCGCTGCGCCTGTCCGAGCAGAAGTTCGCTTCGGTGTTTGAGCAATGCCCGGACATTCTGGTGATTGCGCGCCTGTCCGACGGCTGCCTGCTGGAGGTTAACGAGGCCTTCGAAGAGCAGATCGGCCTCAGGGCCGAGGAGGTGATCGGCCAGACCGCCACCAACCTCAATATCTGGGGCATCCCCGGGGTGGGGCCGGGCCTCTTGCAGCGTTTGCAGGCCGGCAGCATCCGTAATCTGGAAATGCCCTTTCGCCGCAACAACGGCCAATTGTTCACCGGGCTGATTTCCGCCGAGCCTTTCGACCTCGACACCACCCCGGCGCTGGTGGTGGTAGTTCGCGACATCAGCCAGCTCAAGGAAACCCAACAGCAACTGCAAACCTCTGAAGAGAAGTTCGCCAAGGCGTTCCATGCGTCGCCGGATGGCCTGTTGCTGTCGCGCCAGAGCGACGGCCTGCTGTTGGAGGTCAACGAAGGTTTTAGTCGTATCACTGGTTTCAACAGCGCCATGTCGGTGGATCGTTCAACGCTGGATCTGGGCATCTGGGTCAACCTCAACGAACGCAAGCAGATGCTCGATCTGCTAAAGCGCGACGGGTTTGTCCGCGACTTCACATGCCACATCCGTCGCAGCGACGGGCAGATTCGCCTGTGCGAAGTGTCCAGTCGCCCGCTGCCGATCGGCGACGAGGATTGCATGCTGACCATCGCCCGCGACATCACCGAACGCCATCTCATGCAGGAAAAACTGCAGCAGGCCGCGACCGTTTTCGAGAGCACCGCCGAGGGCGTGTTGATCACCGATACTCAACAACACATCAGCGCCGTCAATCGCGCTTTCACCGAAATCACCGGTTACAGCGAAAGTGAAGCGCTGGGCCACACGCCACGCTTGCTGGCGTCAGGGCTGCATGACAGCGCTTTCTACGCGGCGATGTGGCACCAATTGACCGACGAAGGCCACTGGCAGGGCGAGATTTCCAACCGGCGCAAGAACGGCGAGCTGTACCCAAGCTGGCTGACCATCAGCGCCGTGCGCAATCGCGACAAGTTCATCACCCACTTCGTCGCGGTGTTCGCCGATATTTCCAGCCTCAAGCATGCCCAGGCCAAGCTTGATTACCAGGCTCACCACGACCCGCTCACCGGCTTGCCAAACCGCACCTTGTTCGAGAGCCGCCTGCAAATGGCCCTGACCAGCCAGCAGGAAAATGGCGGCCAGGGTGCCGTGCTGTTTCTCGATCTCGACCGTTTCAAACACATCAACGACAGCCTCGGCCACCCGGTCGGCGACCTGTTGCTCAAGGGCATCGCCGTGCGCTTGAAAGAACAATTGCGCGATATCGACACGGTCGCGCGGCTGGGCGGCGACGAGTTCATCATTCTGCTGCCGGGCCTGCAGCAAGCCAGCGATGCCGACAACATCGCGACGAAACTGCTCAACTGCTTCGGTGCGCCGTTCCAGGCCGGCGAACACGAGTTTTTTATCAGCGCGAGCATCGGCACCAGCCTCTATCCCCGCGACGGCTGCGATGTCGCCACCCTGGTGAAAAACGCGGACGCGGCGATGTACCGCTCCAAAGCCAAGGGGCGTAACCGCGTCGAAAGCTACACCCGCGACCTCACCGCCCAAGCCAGCGAGCGCGTAGCGTTGGAACACGAACTGCGCCGCGCCATCGAGCGCGATGAGCTGTTTCTCTATTACCAACCGAAAATCAGCCTGGTCGACCACAGTCTGGTCGGTGCAGAGGCGCTGATTCGCTGGCGCCACCCAACCTTCGGCGACGTGCCGCCCGAGCATTTCATTCCGCTGGCCGAAGAGAACGGCATGATCCTGCAGATCGGTGACTGGGTGCTCGAAACCGCTTGCCGGCAAATGTTCGAGTGGAGCCGGATCTACCAACCGCTCGGGCCGCTCTCGGTAAACCTCGCTGGCGCACAGCTGCGTCAGCCGAACCTGTTGGTGCGCATCGAGCAACTGCTCAAGGACAACCGCCTCAGGCCGGATTTACTGCAACTGGAAATTACCGAGAACTTCATCATGAGTCAGGCCGAAGAGGCGCTGGCAGTGTTGCACCAGCTCAAACACCTCGGCGTGCAACTGGCGATCGATGACTTCGGCACCGGCTACTCCTCGCTCAGCTATCTCAAACGCCTGCCGCTGGACATCCTCAAGATCGACCAGTCCTTCGTCCGCGGACTGCCTGACGACCCCCACGACGCGGCCATTGTGCGCGCCATCATCGCGCTCGGTCGCAGCATGCAATTCACCGTGATTGCCGAAGGCGTGGAAACCCAGGCGCAACAACAATTCCTCGCCGCAGAAGGTTGTGAACAGATCCAGGGCTACATCGTCAGCCTGCCGCTGCCCCCGGACGAATTCGCCGCGACGTTTCTGCATATAACCGTATCGGATTTTTCGGATAGCACAGCCGCGAAACCGTCGCTATAATCCGCGGCCTACTGAGGGCCTATAGCTCAGTTGGTTAGAGCAGAGGACTCATAATCCTTTGGTCCACGGTTCGAGTCCGTGTGGGCCCACCAAATTGAAAAGCCGCGCTGAATGCGCGGCTTTTTTGTGGGTGCGGTTTCTCAGTCTGGCTAATTCCGACCCAGGAAGAAAGCTGCGCTATCTGTAGGATCATTCTGAAGCGATGCTTCCGGGACGTTTGCAGCCTTGTGAGGCTTTCCTGCGAGCAATTAATCTCCTGACGCCATCGCCGCCCAGGACTGTTTCCATGCTCATGAATGCTGCTCCAACAATCAGCGAAGCAGCCGACCAAGCAACCTGGATCGATCTTGCCCTACCCGACTTGAGAACACTCTCAAAAGAACTTCGATCAGCCGCAATCACAGAAATAAAAAGGGCTGACGATGCAGCGGGTGCCTTGGGAATACTCTTGGAATACTTCGGATTCATCGATGAGTCTGTTATGGCCGTCACGATCCTGACGCCGATTGGAAACGTTGCGGTTGCGAGAGACAAACTGGCCCACATCGTTGAAAAACGCCCGGACTCGCGCGAGCGCTATGTTCGACACGCTATCGATACCTTAACGGGACCCTTTGAAATATGGAAAGTCCGATACGATAACGGCGGACACCGCGTGGCATTCATCAATGCCTATGAGGCAAAAAATGACATGCTTGTGGTTGTAGACATTCGGAATGGACACGTTCTGTGGAATTTTATGCACGCTCCGGCGAGAGCCATGAACAGGCATCGAAAAGGCGAGCTTTTGTATAGGCGGTACATTCTTACGGACAAAAAAAGGGCAGCCATCGGGCTGCCCGTAACATCTAAATCCTGATATTTGCATCCTCAGGAAATGGGATGAAGAGGTCTCACCTGACACCGATGTTGCAGCATCGCTGAGGTACCTACATCTGCTAATGCCCTGCAAGGCAGCAGATTTCGCGCTCTTGTTGGCATTCTTGGGAAACAGGGCAGACAAGTCAAATCAATTGTCAGAACATTTGTTTCATCAAATTCATCAGTGACCACTTTGCTATGGCGCAAAAGCCTTTCCTTATTTGCCTGTAAAGTGCGCCTCCCTCCGACTCAACGCCAATGGAGCCCACCTTGCCAGACACCCGCCAACCCATCCTCGACGAAATCGACCGCCAGCTAATCGCCGCGCTGCAAATCAACGCCCGCGAAAGCGTGGCCATGCTCGCCCGTCAGCTAGGCATTGCTCGCACGACGGTGACGTCGCGCCTGGCCCGGCTGGAAAAGGCCAGAGTGATCACCGGTTATGGCGTGCGTCTTGGTCAGCGTGTGGTCGATGGTGGCTTGCAGGCGTACGTCGGGATCAAGGTGCAGCCGCGTTCCGGCAAGGACGTGTTGCGGCGTTTGAGTGCGATGGCGCAGGTGCAGCAGTTGTGTGCAGTGAGTGGCGAGTTTGATTATGTGGCGTGGTTGCGCACCGACTCGCCGGAGCAGCTCGATCAGTTGCTGGATCAGATTGGCAGCGTCGATGGGGTGGAGAAGACCACGACGTCGATCATTCTGAGCAGCAAGATTGATCGGGGGCAGCCGGTTTAAGATTTTGATCGAGCTTCTCGGGTGAATTTCAGAGCCTCTTCGCGAGCAGGCTCGCTCCCACATTTTGGTCGGTATGCAGCCTGCAATCGTCAGTCTGCACAACAATCAGGCAAAACGACGACACATTGCGTCTTATTAACGCGCTCCACGCTCCCTAGAATGGCTGACATCTTTTCCTATACTCAGACGCGAATCCTGCGTCGGGTCGCCAACAAGGTCAGCCATGAACAAGAACAACCGCCATCCTGCAGACGGAAAAAAACCTGTCACCATTTTCGGTCCGGACTTTCCGTTCGCGTTTGACGACTGGATCGAGCATCCCGCCGGGCTGGGGAGCATTCCTGAGCAGCACCATGGCGCTGAGGTGGCGATTGTCGGGGCGGGCATTGCCGGTCTGGTGGCTGCGTATGAACTGATGAAACTCGGTTTGAAGCCAGTGGTGTACGAGGCGTCGAAACTCGGCGGTCGTCTGCGCTCGCAAGCCTTCAACGGTACCGACGCCATCGTCGCGGAGCTTGGCGGCATGCGCTTTCCAGTGTCCTCCACGGCGTTCTATCACTACGTGGACAAGCTCGGCCTCGAAACCAAGCCTTTCCCCAACCCGCTGACCGGTGCTTCGGGCAGTACCGTGATCGATCTGGAAGGCGAAACCTATTACGCCGAAAGCCTGAAGGATCTTCCTGCATTGTTCCAGGAAGTCGCTGACGCCTGGGCAGATGCGCTGGAAGCCGGTTCGCAGTTCTCCGACATCCAGCAAGCCATTCGCGATCGCGATGTGCCGCGCCTGAAAGAGCTGTGGAACAAGCTGGTGCCGCTGTGGGACGACCGGACCTTTTACGACTTCGTCGCCACCTCGAAGGCCTTCGCCAAATTGTCGTTCCAGCATCGCGAAGTGTTCGGCCAGGTCGGTTTCGGCACCGGCGGCTGGGATTCGGACTTCCCCAATTCGATGCTGGAAATCTTCCGCGTGGTGATGACCAATTGCGACGATCACCAACACCTGGTGGTCGGTGGCGTCGAGCAGGTGCCACAGGGCATTTGGCGCCATGTGCCGGAGCGCTGTGTGCACTGGCCGGCCGGCACCAGCCTGAAATCCCTGCACCGTGGCGCGCCGCGTTCCGGCGTGAAGAAAATTGCTCATGCACCGGAGGGCCGTTTCGCCGTTACCGACAACAACGGTGACACCCGCGAATACGCCGCCGTCCTGACAACCTGCCAGAGCTGGCTGCTGACCACTCAGATCGAATGCGATGAAACCCTGTTCTCGCAGAAGATGTGGATGGCCCTCGACCGCACGCGCTACATGCAGTCGTCGAAAACCTTCGTGATGGTCGACCGGCCATTCTGGAAAGACAAGGATCCGGAGACCGGCCGCGACGTGATGAGCATGACCCTCACCGATCGCCTGACCCGTGGCACCTATCTGTTCGACAACGGCGACGACAAGCCGGGGGTGATCTGCCTGTCGTACTCGTGGATGAGCGACGCGTTGAAAATGCTCCCGCATCCGGTGGAGAAACGTGTTGAGCTGGCGTTGAACGCGCTGAAGAAGATCTACCCGAAAGTCGACATCGCCGCGCGGATCATCGGCGATCCGATCACCGTGTCGTGGGAAGCCGATCCGTATTTCCTCGGTGCCTTCAAAGGCGCCCTGCCCGGCCATTACCGCTACAACCAGCGCATGTATGCGCACTTCATGCAGGACGACATGCCGGCCGAACAGCGCGGGATTTTCATCGCCGGCGACGACGTGTCGTGGACACCGGCGTGGGTCGAAGGCGCGGTGCAGACTTCGCTCAACGCGGTGTGGGGCATCATGAAACATTTCGGCGGATCCACACATAAAGAGAACCCCGGCCCGGGTGATGTGTTCAAAGACATCGGCCCTATCGCCCTGCCCGAGTAAGAGGATTCCCCGATGCGCGTAGCCGTTTACCAATGTCCACCGCTGCCACTGGACCCCGCCGCCAACCTGCATCGCCTGCATCAAGTAGCGATGGAGGCCAAAGGCGCCGATCTGCTGGTGCTGCCGGAGATGTTCATGACCGGCTACAACATCGGCGCCGAAGCGGTCGGCACGCTGGCCGAGGTCTATAACGGTGAATGGGCGCAGCAGATCGGCCGGATTGCCAAGGCTGCCGGTCTGGCGATTGTCTACGGCTACCCGGAGCGCACCGCCGACGGGCAGATCTACAACGCCGTGCAACTGATCGACACCCATGGCGAGCGCCTGTGCAATTACCGCAAGTCGCATCTGTTCGGCGACCTCGATCGGTCGATGTTCAGCCCCGGTGACTCCGACTTGCCGGTGGTTGAATTGAACGGCTGGAAGCTCGGCTTCCTGATCTGCTACGACCTGGAGTTTCCGGAAAACGCGCGGCGCCTGGCCTTGGCCGGCGCCGAGCTGATCGTGGTGCCGACGGCCAACATGATTCCGTTCGATTTCGTTGCCGATGTCACCGTGCGTGCCCGCGCCTTCGAAAACCAGTGCTACGTGGCTTACGCCAATTACTGCGGACATGAAGGCGATATCCAGTATTGCGGGCAAAGCAGCATTGCCGCGCCGGACGGCAGCCGCATCGCTCTGGCAGGTCTGGACGAGGCGTTGATCGTCGGCGAACTGGACCGACAACTGATGAACGATTCACGCCAGGCCAATCGCTATCTCAGCGATCGCCGCCCGGAGCTTTACGGCGCGCTCAACCGCCGCTAATCCGCTAGCATGGGCACTTCACTGTTCTGGAAGTGCCCATGCCCGCGCCGACTCATCCCCGCCCCCACTCTGAAACCCTGGCCAACGGCCTGCGCGTGACCCTGCGCCACGTGCCCGGTCTCAAGCGCAGCGCTGCCGCGTTGCGCGTGGCGGCCGGCAGCCATGACGTGCCATTGGCATGGCCGGGGCTGGCGCATTTTCTCGAGCATTTGCTGTTTCTCGGCACCGAGCGTTTTCCCACAGACGAAGGGCTGATGGCCTACGTGCAACGTCACGGCGGCCAAGTGAATGCCAGCACCCGTGAGCGCACCACGGATTTTTTCTTCGAGTTGCCTGTGTCGTCCTTCAGCGGGGGGCTCGAGCGTCTGTCAGACATGCTCGCCCGGCCACGGATGAATCGGGACGATCAACTGCGTGAACGGGAAGTGCTGCAGGCGGAGTTTGTCGCCTGGTCGCAGGATCCGACAGCGCAACAGCAGTTTGCCTTGTATGAAGGTTTACCAGCGGAGCACCCGCTGCGTGGGTTTCATGCGGGTAATCGGGACAGCTTGCAGGTCGAATCGCCTGGGTTTCAGTCGGCGCTGAAAGATCTCCATCAGCGCTTTTATCGAACCGGGCAAATGAGCCTGAGTCTGGTCGGGCCACAAAGTATCGATGAGCTTCGGGAGCTGGCGCAGCAATTCGCAGCGGTGTTGCCGATTGGGGATAAAGTTGCCCAGGCCGCACCGCCACCGTTGGCAGTGAAAAGTTATCAACAGGTCGGCGCTCACTCGAACCTGTTATTCGCTTTCGACGCGTTGCCCGAGTCATCCGCCGAGGCGATGGCTTTTCTCTGTCATTGGTTGAATAGCGCAAAACCTGGTGGATTGCTCGCATACCTGCATCAACAGAATCTGGCTGACAGCCTGAAAGCCACGCCGCTCTACCAGTTCGCCGGCCAAGCGCTGCTGCATCTTCAATTCAATGCTGGCGGCGACCGCCTGGATACCATTCGCGAACGCCTGCTGGACTGGCTGAGCTTCTTCGCCCAGCAGGACTGGACGCCGTGGCGCGAGGAATACGCGGCCCTGCTTCAACGCCAGCAGCAAGTCAGCGGCGCGTTGCAACTGGCGCGCCTAGACATTGAGCAGCAAGCATTCGGCCTGTCCGAATCCGGCGCTGCCGCACTTGAGCACATCCTTCGCGAAATCGGCGTTGTGGATAACTTCAGCGATCATTGGCATCTGCCCGCCGCCAACCCTTTCTTGCGCGCCAGTGAACCGCTGGCCAACGCCGGGCTGATTCGCGGCCAGACCAGCGCCCACCGTGGCCTGCGCACCTTCGCCCAGGATCGCTCGCGCAGTCGTCGCGAGCGATCGCCGATGCAGTTCAGCCAGGCCCTGCCGGACAACAGCGATGAGGGCGCGATTTACCTGCGCTGGCAGGTCGAGACGACGGCCAGCGCCGATCTGCGCGCAAGATTGCAGCGCAGTCTGCGCCAGACCCGACAGGATGCGTCCGAAGCCGGGGTGGACTTGTCTTTCAGCGCCGCAGGTAACCAATGCCTGCTGAAAATGAGCGGATTACAGGAACCGATGCCCAGCGTCCTCGAGCATGCGCTGAAATGTCTGACGATGATCGGCGCCGATTCGCCGCGCGACGAGGTGCAGATACCGTCGATGCCGATCCGCCAACTACTCGAAGCGTTGCCAGAGAAATCCCTGCCCACGATTGAAACCAGCGATGACGCCAATCAGCTGTGGACAACTTCGCGCTGGGACGGCCTCGCTCTAGGCCTTAATCAACAAACCCAATCAGCCTTGGGCCTGGCGCTGAGCCGCATTCCCGGCACACCGGACAATCAACTACCGGTGACACCGATCACCCAAGGCCAGTACCACTGGAGCCAGATCAACACGGCCTCCAGCGAACACGCCTTGCTGCTGATCTGCCCGACTGCCAGCAGCGACATCGCTGATGAAGCAGCGTGGCGCCTTCTGGCTCAGTTGTGCCAGACGCCTTTCTATCAGCGCCTGCGCGTCGAATTGCAATTGGGGTACGCCGTGTTCAGCGCGCTGCGTCAATTGCACGGCATGACCGCGATTGTGTTTGGCGTGCAATCGCCGACGAACCTGGCGGGCAAGTTGCTCGAATACATTCAGGAGTTTTTCAACGGCATTCCCGCGTTGATCGAAACGCTCGATGAAGCAAGCTTCAAGCAACGGCGCCAAAGCCTCGCCGATCAGCTCGACGACACCACACTGTCCACCAAGGATGCCGCCGAACTCCTCTGGCAAGGCAAGCTTGCCGGCCATTCGTCGGATTACCGGGAGCAGTTGGTCACGGCGATCCGGCAACTCGATCGCCAGGCTTTGCTGGCCGCTGCGCAGCGCCTGATCAATGCCGAGAGTGGCTGGCATTGCCTGGCCAATGAATCGATGCCGGGCACACCGTGGCAAGCGGCAAACTGATCATTACCGAGGCTGCAAGGAGCTTTCTCAAAGATTCACGGGTCACGGCGTTGAAATTTTGAGTAACATAGCCGCCTAACTAATTGGAACATCACCGCGCTGCCGTGGACTATAACTATGGATAGCGCTATCCCAACCCTCAGAAGGAGACATCTCATGGCCTGGACCAAACCTGCTTACACCGACCTGCGTATCGGCTTCGAAGTCACCATGTACTTCGCAAGCCGCTGAGTTCTGCCTACGCAGAATCGCAGTGCAACGCCTCGGCTCGCCGAGGCGTTTTATTTTCCGCGTTGAAATGATGGAGCGTTCATGTTCGTCCAGATTCTGGGTTCGGCCGCCGGTGGCGGTTTTCCGCAGTGGAACTGCAACTGCGTCAACTGCGCAGGCTTTCGCGACGGCAGCCTGAATGCCAAGGCCCGCACCCAATCGTCCATCGCCATTTCCGATGACGGCGTGAACTGGGTGCTGTGCAATGCCTCGCCGGACATCCGCGCGCAACTGCAAAGCTTCGCCCCGATGCAACCGGGCCGGGCGCTGCGCGACACCGGCATCAGCGCGATCATCCTGATGGACAGCCAGATCGACCACACCACCGGCCTGCTGAGTCTGCGCGAAGGCTGCCCGCATCAGGTCTGGTGCACGGACATGGTTCACGAAGACCTGAGCACCGGTTTTCCCCTGTTCAAGATGCTCACCCACTGGAACGGCGGGCTGGACTGGAACCGTATCGAGCTCGACCAGAGCTTCACCGTAGCCGCCTGCCCGAATCTGCGTTTCACCCCGTTGCCGTTGCGCAGCGCCGCGCCGCCGTATTCGCCGCACCGTTTCGATCCTCATCCGGGCGACAACATCGGTTTGATCGTTGAAGACCTCAACACTGGCGGCAAGCTGTTCTACGCGCCGGGACTGGGCAAGGTCGATGCGCCGTTGCTGGAAATCATGGCGGGCAGCGATTGCCTGCTGGTCGACGGCACGCTGTGGGATGACGATGAAATGCAGCGCCGTGGCGTCGGCACCCGCACCGGTCGCGAGATGGGCCATCTGGCGCAGAACGGGCCTGGCGGCATGCTCGAAGTGCTGGAGCAGTTGCCCGAGCAGCGCAAGGTACTTATCCACATCAACAACACCAACCCGATCCTCGACGAGGATTCGCCGGAGCGTGCCGAACTGGCGCGGCGTGACGTTGAAGTAGCGTACGACGGCATGAGTATTGTGTTGTAGCGACCGGCCACTTCGCGAGCAAGCTCGCTCCCACATTGGATCTGTGCCGTACACAAAACCTGTGGGAGCTGGCTTGCCAGCGATGACGTCCTGACAGACACCACAGAATCCAACGGTTGTTCCCCGGAGAACCGCAATGACCGACACCCCGCTGTCCCCCGCCGAATTCGAAGCGGCCCTGCGCGCCAAGGGCGCCTACTACCACATCTACCACCCTTACCACGTGGCGATGTACGAAGGCCGCGCGACCCGCGAGCAGATTCAGGGCTGGGTCGCCAACCGCTTCTACTATCAGGTGAACATTCCCCTGAAGGACGCAGCGATCCTCGCCAATTGCCCGGATCGGGAAATCCGCCGCGAGTGGATTCAGCGCCTGCTCGACCACGACGGCGCACCCGGTGAAGATGGCGGCATCGAAGCCTGGCTGCGTCTGGGCCAGGCTGTTGGCCTCGATCCGGACCAATTGCGCTCCCAGGAACTGGTGCTGCCCGGCGTGCGTTTCGCCGTCGATGCCTACGTCAACTTCGCCCGTCGCGCCAGTTGGCAGGAGGCCGCCAGCAGCTCGCTGACCGAACTGTTCGCGCCGCAGATCCACCAGTCGCGCCTCGACAGCTGGCCGCAGCATTACCCGTGGATCGACCCGGCCGGTTATGAATATTTCCGCACCCGCCTCGGTCAGGCGCGGCGTGACGTCGAACATGGGCTGGCGATCACCCTCGAGCACTACAAGACCCGCGAAGGCCAGGAGCGCATGCTGGAAATTCTCCAGTTCAAACTGGACATTCTTTGGAGCATGCTCGATGCCATGAGCATGGCCTACGAACTGAACCGTCCGCCGTATCACAGCGTGACCGAACAACGGGTCTGGCATAAAGGAATCATCTTATGAGTTTCGACCGCAGCAAAGTGCCGAGCTGGCGCCCGGGCTATCGCTTCCAATACGAGCCGGCGCAAAAGGGTCACGTGCTGCTCTACCCTGAAGGCATGATCAAACTCAACGACAGCGCCGCACTGATCGGCGGCTTGATTGATGGTGAACGCGATGTCGCGGCGATCATTGCCAGACTCGACGAGCAGTTCCCCGGCGTGCCCGAGCTTGGTGACGACATCGAGCAATTCATGGAGGTTGCCCGTGCGCAGCACTGGATCGAACTTGCCTGATTCGTCCGTGCAAGTCCCGCCAAAACCTGAAGTCGGCCTGCCGCTGTGGCTGCTCGCCGAGCTGACCTACCGTTGCCCGTTGCAATGCCCGTATTGCTCAAACCCACTGGATTTCGCCGAGCAGGGCAAAGAGCTGACCACCGAGCAATGGATCAAGGTGTTCCGCGAAGCGCGGGAGATGGGCGCGGCGCAATTGGGCTTTTCCGGCGGCGAACCGCTGGTGCGTCAGGACTTGGCCGAACTGATCCATGAAGCGCGGCAGCTGGGTTTCTACACCAACCTGATCACCTCCGGCATTGGCCTGACCGAGCAGAAAATCAGCGACTTCAAAAAGGCCGGGCTCGATCACATCCAGATCAGTTTTCAGGCCAGCGACGAGCAAGTGAACAACCTGCTCGCCGGTTCGAAAAAGGCCTTTGCGCAAAAGCTGGAAATGGCTCGCGCAGTCAAGGCCCACGGCTATCCGATGGTGCTGAACTTCGTCACCCATCGGCACAACATCGACAAGATCGACCGCATTATCGAACTGTGCATTGCGCTGGAGGCCGACTTCGTCGAACTCGCCACTTGCCAGTTCTACGGCTGGGCGCAGCTCAACCGTGTTGGCCTGCTGCCGACCAAGGAGCAACTGGTGCGCGCCGAACGCATCACCAACGAATACCGGGCCAGGCTGGAAGCCGAAGGGCATCCGTGCAAGCTGATTTTCGTCACTCCGGACTATTACGAAGAACGCCCGAAAGCCTGCATGAACGGCTGGGGCAGCATCTTTCTGACCGTCACCCCGGACGGCACCGCCCTGCCCTGCCATGGTGCCCGCCAGATGCCGGTGCAGTTTCCCAACGTGCGCGAGCACAGCATGCAGCACATCTGGTATGACTCGTTCGGCTTCAACCGTTTTCGCGGTTACGACTGGATGCCCGAGCCGTGCCGCTCTTGCGACGAGAAAGAAAAGGACTTCGGCGGCTGCCGCTGCCAGGCGTTCATGCTCACCGGCGACGCCAGTAACGCCGACCCGGTGTGCAGCAAGTCCGAACATCACGGCGTGATCCTCAAGGCCCGCGAAGAAGCCGAGACCGCCACTCAAACCATCGAACAATTGGCCTTTCGCAATGAACGAAACTCACGCCTCATCGCCAAGGGCTGAGCCTTTCAGCGCCGCCCAAGCCGTCGCCGCCGGAACCGACTTCGCCGAACTGCAGCTCGACGCCCATGGCGTGTTCTGGAATGAATACCGCCCCGAGGATGCCGCATGCCGGATCTGGCATTGGCGCGATGGCGTAGCGAAACGTCTTACGCCGGACGGCTTCAGCGTGCGTAGCCGCGTGTACGAATATGGCGGTGGTGCGTTTTGTCTGACGCCTGACGGGGTGGTTTTCGTCAATGAAGCGGATCAGCAGTTGTATCGGCAAGCGCTGGGTGGCAAGCCGGTTGCGCTGACGTCGACTGACTGCCGCTACGGCGATCTGCAATTCGCCGCTGGCCGGGTATTGGCGGTTGAGGAGCAGCAGGATCGGCATCGACTGGTGGCGATTGATCTGGCGACCGGTACGCGACAGGTGCTGGCCGAAGGTGCTGATTTCTACGCGTCGCCAACGCTCAGCCCCGATGGCCAGCGGCTGGCGTGGATCGAGTGGAGTCGCCCGCATCAGCCGTGGACCTCGACGCGCTTGATGGTCGCGCAAGGCGATTTTTCTGCGCCTCGCTGTGTTGCCGGTGAGCAGATCGAGGAGTCGATCCAGCAGCCGCGATTCGACGCTGATGGGCGGCTCTGTTGCCTGACGGACCGTGGCGGCTACTGGCAGCCGTGGGGCGAAACGTCCGATGGCTTGCACGCGCTACCGAGTGCCGAGGCCGATCACGCGCCCGCGCCGTGGCAGCTAGGCGGCTGCACGTGGCTGCCTGTCGGTGATCAATTTTTAGCCAGTTGGAGCGAGGATGGTTTCGGTCGCCTGGCCCTTGGAAGTGAAGATTTCAGCGGTGACTACGGCCGCTTCCGCCACTTGGCGATGGATCAACAATTCATCTATTGCATCGCTGCATCGCCGACCAGCCCGTCGGCAGTGATCGCCATTGATCGTGTGTCTCATGCCGTGAAAATCCTCGCTGGCGGCGTGGCTCCATTGCCTGCCGAACGCATCAGCCGTCCGCAGACCTTGCGTTATCCGAGCGGCTCCGGCGAGGCGCACGGTTTCTTTTACCCGGCCATGAGCGGTGAAGCGAAACCGCCGCTGGTGGTGTTTATCCACGGCGGCCCGACGTCGGCGTGCTATCCGATACTCGACCCGCGCATCCAGTACTGGACGCAGCGCGGCTTTGCTGTCGCCGACCTCAACTATCGCGGCAGCAGTGGCTATGGTCGCGAATATCGCCAAGCGCTGCATCTGCGCTGGGGCGAGGTGGATGTCGAGGATGCCTGCGCGGTGGTCAGCTATCTCGCCGGACAGGGCTTGATCGATGGCGACCGCGCGTTCATTCGCGGCGGCAGTGCGGGTGGCTACACAACGCTGTGTGCACTGGCGTTCAGGCAGGTTTTCCGCGCAGGCGCCAGCCTCTACGGCGTCAGCGATCCGGTCGCGTTGGCTCGCGCAACGCACAAGTTCGAGGGCGATTATCTGGACTGGCTGATCGGCGATCCAGAGCTGGATGCCGAACGCTATGCCGCCCGCACGCCACTGCTGCACGCAGACAACATTCGCGTGCCGGTGATTTTCTTTCAGGGTGAACTGGACGCGGTGGTCGTGCCGCAACAGACCCGCGACATGGTCGCGGCGCTGGAGCACAACGGCATCCCGGTCGAAGCGCATTACTACCCTGACGAACGCCACGGCTTCCGCCGCGCGGCCAACCAGGCCCATGCGCTGGAGCAGGAGTGGACGTTTTATCGGCGAGTGATGGGGCTGGTTGACTGAAAACTGTGTTGCGCCCTTCGCGAGCAGGCTCGCTGCCACAGAGGACTTGTGTACATCACAGATCCAGTGTGGGAGCGAGCCTGCTCGCGAAAGCTATCTAAGTTGCGCTACCGGACTCAACGCTTGGCGATGATATACACCGCATGCACGATCCCCGGAATGTAGCCGCACAGCGTCAGCAGAATGTTCAGCCAGAACGCCCCGCCAAACCCGACCTGCAGAAACACGCCCAGTGGCGGCAACAGAATAGCGATGATGATACGAATGAAATCCATGGGGCAGCTCCTGAATGGGGGTTGGCTCACTTGAGCCATACAAGCTAATCGACCTGCGCCGTTCGTCAGGGTTCAGTGCGATAGCTGCGTCAGGCTCAAGCGAGAATTTTCAACCCATGTTTTTGTACGATGCTCAGTAGTTTGAGCGCCATACCGCTGGGATGTTTGTCACCCGATTCCCACTGCTTCACCGTGGATGCACTTGTGTTGAGATAGCGTGCAAATACCGGTTGGCTGACCTTGTTTCGCTCGCGTAGCGCCTTGATCTCCTCAGCCGGGATCGCTAAGGGAACCGATGCCAGACAGGAGTCATCGAATTCTCGCATCGTTGCCTTGTTTATTGCTCCGACAGCAAGCAACGCCCCGGCTGATTCGTGTATCGATTCAAAAACTTCACTTTTGAATTCCTTACTCATGACATATCTCCACAAACTCCTTCATCGCCAACAAGTCGTTGATCTGCGCTTCGGTCAGTTGCGCATAGACCTTTGCCAATTTACGTAAATCCTTCAATTCTGTTGGCGTGATATTGCTTTGATCCTGCTTGGCGAAAAGCACTTGGTTGATCCAGTGACGTCCACCTTTTGCCAAAACAATCGAACGGTGACGGTTCGCCTTCAAGCGCTTCTTCCACACGCCTCCGCCAAGATTGTCCGCCTGTCCCTGAAGCATCTGATAAAACGCCTCTTGCAACTCTTCATCTGTGATCCACGCCCTACTGGCCTGGAGGGCGAAGCGTTTGGTCTTGAACAGCCTCAATGGCATAGGTATCCCTTCCAAAAACATACCACCTAGTGGTACAGATCGCAAAACGGCTTTTTCGGTGATACCGATCAGGCCGTAGCCGCATCCCTTGCTGGCATTCTCTAAAAGACCATCCACGGTACGATCCCTCAAGCTCTAAATCACGTCTGTAAAACCCGGCCACAAAAAAAACGCCCCACGCCAAAAGAATCAGGCGTGGGGCGTGCGTTATACCGCGAGACGGTTCGAGTAATCGGTTGGGGCTGCTCAGCTCACACGGCAATGCCCTTGCGACATTGCACTTGGGCGGTGCGCACTCGCGAGAAGGCGCGGCCCAGGCGCAGGAGCATTTCGTCGATGTTGGCTTTGCTGACAGTGAGGGCCGGGGTGAAGCGCAGGCAGTCAGGCTGCGCGGCGTTCAATATCAGGCCTTCGTGAAGTGCGGCATGGACGACGGCGTCGGCGCATTCGTCGGACAGCGTCAACCCGTAAAACAGGCCTTGGCCGCGCAAATCGCCGTGGCCGTAGCGGTGCGCCAGTCGCGCAAGGCCTTCGCGCAAATGCTGGCCGCTGTCGTTAACCTGCTGGAGAAAGCTGCGGTCATGGATGCTGTCGAGCACCACCAGACCGGCCGCCGTCATCAAGGCGTTGCCGTGATGGGTGCCGCTCAGCTCGCCGGTGGCGAAGCAGCAGGCCTTGCCTCGCGCCAGCAAGGCCGCCAGCGGCAAGCCGCCGCCGAGGCCTTTGCCGAGCACGACGATATCGGCGCGAATCCCGTAGGACTGTTCGGCGAGCAAGCTGCCGCAACGGCCGATGCCGGTCTGCACTTCGTCGAGAATCAGCAGAATGCCCAGGTCACGACACAGTCGCTCGACGCCTTTGAGGTAGTGTCCGGTCGCGGGAATGACCCCGGCATCGCTCTGGATCGGCTCCAGCATGATCGCCACGGTCTGCGCGTCTACCGCCGCATGCAGCGCCGGCAGGTCGTTGAATGGCACTCGATCAATCGTCGCCAGACTGCGGCCATGACAACCCTGCTCAGCCATGATGATCCGCGAGGCGCCGCCGCGATGCAGCTGCCCCCATTTGCGCGCCAGTTTGATCGCCGCCTCACAAGCCTCGCTGCCACTGTTGAGCAGGTACGCCTGATCGCTGGACGTGCTGGCGCACAAACGTTCGGCGAGGCTGAGCATGCCGCGATTACGCAGATTGCAGCCTGGATTGATCAGCGCCTGGGCCTGATTGGCGATGGCTTTGACCAGCGCCGTGGGGCTGTGGCCAAGGCTGTTGGCGCCGCTGGCCTGGGAAAAGTCGAGGTAGGCGCGATCGTTGCTGTCCCATAGCCATGAACCCTGGCCGCGAACGAACACTTGTTGCGGCCGATCGACGCTGGGCATCAGGCGTTGGGCATTGAGATGGTCGGTCATAGCGGATGGCCCCGCCTCGAAGCAGAGGTCATCCAGACTCGGCGTCTGGCGCCGCAAACTGAACAGATTCATGCGGAAAAACCTCGCTGGAGGTTTTTTGAACTGCCTATGTAATCACGAACGAAGCAAATGGAATTCGTCACGCTTTCTGGCCCTGCAAGCCTTGTGAATGCGGTTAGACTAGGCGCGCAAACGGCTTCAGGCCATTTCGATTTCTCAGCCATTTCGATAAGCGCTACTTATGGATTTCAAACAACTGCGTTATTTCGTCGCGGTCTACGAAGAAGGCCATGTCGGCCGTGCGGCTGAGCGCTTGTCGATCTCGCAACCGGCGCTGTCGCAACAGATCCGTCAGCTGGAGCAGAACCTCGACGTCACCCTGTTCGAGCGCAGCAGCAAACGCCTGCTGCCGACCCTTGCCGCGCACACGCTGTACAACCACGCGCTGCCGTTGCTCGATGGCTTGCAGCGGGCGCGCGAGGCGTTGGGTAGTTTCAAGGGTCAGGCACTGCGCACACTGGCGATCGGTGTGTTGCAAACGGTGCACACCAGCCTTGTGCCGCAGATGCTCGAGCGTGTGCGCAAGGCGCAGCCGCATCTGGTGGTACAAATCTATGAACTGACCGGGCTGGAAATCGAACGGCGTCTGCTCAATGGTTCCCTGGACATCGGCATCAGCTATCTGCCACCGCGCCAACCCGGTCTGCACGGTGTGTTGCTGTACGAAGATGAACTGACGCTGGTCATCCCGGCGGACCATCCCTTGCGCGAGTTCAAGAAGGTCTCGATGCGCCAGGCTGCTGAGCTGCCCATGTTGCTGCTCGGCGAAGAGTTCCAGATCCGACAGATCTGGCAGGCACAACTGACCAGCCTCGGACGACGCCCGCAGGTGCAGGCCGAGCTGAACACTATGCTGGGGATTCTCGACAGCCTGCCGCACACCAGGCTGGCAACGGTGCTACCGGGACGTTCGCAAAAGGAATATGACGATGAAGATCTGCTATGGAAACCGCTGAGCGAACCACGGGTGCCGTTGCAAGTTGGCCTGGTGTGCCGCGATGTACAGCGCCAGCAGGCCTCGCTGGCACTGCTGCGGACTTTGCTTGAAGAGGTAATCGATCGCGAAATGAAGCCGCCTCTCGATCCGCTCGCCTGAAACTTTTCTTCAGGCAAAAGAAAACCCCGCCGAAGCGGGGCTTTGCAGACTGTTTCCCTGACATCCATTTCACTCCGCCACCCTGGCAGAATCCTACGTGTCCGTGTTGTTTACTTTGCGCTTCCTGCGCGACGTCCATGAAATGTAGATTAGCCGTGGATCCAATATACGGATATGGGAGAACAGCAGCACGTCACGTAAGCAAATGCTTACATGACGTCTACAGGATCAAAACTGTGCCGCATCCAGCAGGAACAGCGACTCGCTACCGGCCTTGACCGACGCGCTCAACGAGTGGATACGCGGCAGCAGACGGGCGAAATAGAAGCGCGCGGTGCCCAGCTTGCTCGCATAGAAATCCTCCTGCGCTTCC
Source organism: Pseudomonas sp. ef1 (assembly GCF_007293365.2). Classification (NCBI taxonomy): domain Bacteria; kingdom Pseudomonadati; phylum Pseudomonadota; class Gammaproteobacteria; order Pseudomonadales; family Pseudomonadaceae; genus Pseudomonas; species Pseudomonas sp. ef1. The sequence continues at coordinate 218,003 of NZ_CM129815.1, forward strand.
TTGCCCAGCGCGGCTTTGGCCATCAACGCCCACATGTAGGCGTAAGCGGTGTAGCCGAACGCTTGCAAATATTCGACCGAGGCCGCGCCGATTTCGTTCGGATTGTTTTTCGCCCGGTCCAGCAGCCACGCGGTCAGCTCGTCGAGGGTGTCGACGGCATCGTTCAGCGGTTTGGTGAACTCGCCCAGATCGGCGCTGGCGGTTGCGGTGAAATGGCGGATCTCGTCAGCGAACAGCTGGTAGAACGCGCCGCCACTGCCAACGATCTTGCGCCCGACCAGGTCCAGCGCCTGAATGCCGTTGGTGCCTTCGTAGATCTGGGTGATGCGCACATCGCGCACCAGTTGTTCCTGGCCCCACTCGCGGATGTAGCCGTGGCCGCCGAAAATCTGCTGGCCGTGGACAGTGGTTTCCAGACCCAGGTCGGTCAGGAAGGCTTTCGCTACCGGCGTCAGCAACGCCACCAGATCTTCCGCGCGTTTGCGGGTGGTCGCGTCTTCGCTGAACTTGGCGGTATCCAGTTGCATCGCCACATAAGTGGAGAACGCACGGCCGCCTTCGTTCGAGGCTTTCATGGTCAGCAGCATGCGTCGCACGTCCGGGTGGACGATGATCGGGTCGGCGACTTTGTCCTTGTTCTGCGCACCGGTCGGCGAACGACTCTGCAGACGATCGCGCGCGTATTCAACAGCGTTCTGATAAGAGCGCTCGCCCGTGGCCAGGCCTTGAATACCAACGCCCAGGCGCTCGTAGTTCATCATGGTGAACATTGCGGCCAGGCCTTTGTTCGGCTCGCCGACCAGATAACCCACGGCTTCGTCGAAGTTCATCACGCAGGTCGCCGAGGCCTGAATGCCCATCTTGTGCTCGATCGAGCCACAGTTGGCCGGGTTACGCGCACCGAGGCTGCCGTCGGCATTGACCATGAACTTCGGCACCAGGAACAGCGAAATACCTTTTGGACCGGCCGGCGCGTCAGGCAGCTTGGCCAGTACCAGGTGAATGATGTTTTCGGTGAGGTCGTGCTCGCCACCGGTGATGAAGATCTTGGTGCCGCTGACCTTGTAGGAACCGTCGGCCTGAGGTTCGGCTTTGGTGCGGATGATGCCCAGGTCGGTGCCGGCGTGCGGCTCGGTCAGGCACATGGAACCGGCCCAAATGCCGGCGTACATGTTCGGCAGGTACGCAGCTTTCAGTTCTTCACTGGCGTGGGCATTGATCGACAGGCAGGCGCCGGCGGTCAGCATCGGATACAGACCGAACGCCAGGCTTGCGGAGTTGACCATTTCTTCGACCTGTGCCGACACGGCTTTGGGCATGCCCATGCCGCCGTAGGCCGGATCGCCACCAACACCGACCCAACCGCCTTCAGCATAAGTCTGATAAGCCTGTGGGAAACCGGCCGGCGTGGTGACGGCACCGTCCGCCCAATGGCAACCTTCCTCGTCAGCGGCACGGCTCAGTGGCGCGATGCTTTTGCTGGTGACCTTGCCGGCCTCTTCGAGAATCGCTTCAACGGTTTCGGCATCGACGGTCTCGGCCAGCGCCGGCAGCTCGGCCCAGAGTTTGGCGACTTCGAACACTTCATTGAGGACGAAGCGCATATCGCGCAGCGGCGCTTTGTAGTCAGCCATGGCAAACCTCGCAAGATCTAAACAGGTGGTTCGTGGAATGATGTTTTCGTTGATCCGGAGTGTACCTCAACAACTTTTGCGACACATAGGGTCAACCGGTGACTGATTTGTTATTTTTGGTCACCGGAAAAAGATCGCCGCGATCTTTCGATCTGCCTACAAAGCAAACGCCTGCGCCGGCAAATTCATCAAACAATCACTCCCCGCCTCGATCGCCGCCTGATGCGCAGCCGTACGCGGCAGCAAGCGCTTGAAGTAGAACTCGCACGTTGCCAGTTTGCCCTTGAGGAAATCAGCCTCACCCTCGCCCGCCTCCAGCTGTGCCTGAGCAACCAACGCCATGCGCAGCCACAGGTAGCCCAGGATGATGTAGCCGCTGTACATCAGATAATCCACCGACGCAGCACCGACTTCGTCCGGGTTCTTCATGGCCGCCATGCCGACCTTCATGGTCAGGTCGCCCCACTGTTGGTTGAGCCCGTTGAGTTGCGCGACGAAGCGGCCCAGCTGCGCATGATCAGCGTTGGCTGCGCAGAACTTGTGGACGATTTTGGTAAAGCCGCGCAGCAGCTTGCCCTGACTGCCCAGCACCTTGCGTCCGAGCAGGTCGAGCGCTTGAATGCCATTGGTGCCTTCGTAGATCGGCGCAATCCGGCAATCGCGCACCAGTTGTTCCATGCCCCACTCACGAATGAAGCCGTGGCCGCCGAATACCTGCATGCCGTGATTGGTCACTTCCAGCCCGGTGTCGGTCATGAACGCCTTGCAGATCGGCGTGAGGAACGCCAGCAGGTCTTCGGCCTCCTGACGCGCATCGGCATCGCTGCTCAGGTGCGCAACATCAAGCATCTGCGCGGTGAAATAGGTCAGCGCGCGGTTGCCTTCGTTGAAGGCTTTCATGGTCAGCAACATGCGCCGCACATCGGGGTGAACGATGATCGGGTCGGCAGGTTTTTCCGGGGATTTGGCACCGGTCAGGGCGCGCATCTGCAGACGGTCATTGGCGTACTTGATCGCGCCCTGAAAACTCGCCTCGCCCAGACACAGACCCTGCATGCCAGTACCAAGCCGCGCGTGGTTCATCATGGTGAACATGCAGTTGAGGCCCTTGTTCGGCTCGCCGATCAAGTAACCGGTGGCGGCATCGAAATTCAGCACGCACGTAGCAGAAGCCTTGATGCCCATCTTGTGCTCGATCGAGCCACAGGAAACGCCATTGCGCTCACCCGCTTCGCCTGCTGCATCGGGCAGAAACTTGGGCACGATAAACAGGGAAATGCCCTTGGTCCCGGCCGGTGCGTCCGGGAGTTTGGCCAGGACCAGATGGATGATGTTGTCGCTCAGGTCATGCTCACCAGCAGAGATGAAAATCTTGCTGCCGGTGATCGCGTAGCTGCCGTCGGCCCGTGGCACCGCGCGAGTCTTGATGATGCCCAGATCGGTGCCGCAGTGCGCTTCGGTCAGGCACATGGTGCCGGTCCACTGGCCGGCGGTGAGTTTGCTCAGGTAGGTGTCTTTCTGCTCGGCGGTACCGTGGGCGTGGATCGCCGACATCGCGCCGTGGGTCAGGCCGGGGTACATGCCCCAGGACGTGTTGCTGGAGCCGACCATCTCGCTGATCACCAGCCCCAGCGAACTCGGCAACCCTTGGCCACCGTAAGCCGGATCAGCCGCCAAACCGTGCCAGCCGCCCTCGACATATTGTGCGAAGGCCTGCTTGAAGCCTGTAGGCGTTGTCACCACGCCGTTGTCGAAATGGCAGCCCTCTTCGTCGCCGCTGCGATTGAGCGGTGCCAGAACGTTCTCGCAGAACTTCGCGCCTTCTTCGAGGATCGCGCTGATCATGTCCGGGCTGGCGTCATGCGCGCCGAGACTGGCGTAGCTGGTATGGAAGTCGAAGACGTGATCGATCAGAAAGCGCATGTCGCGCAGGGGAGCTTTGTACTCGGGCATGGTGGCTTCTCCGTCAGCAGATTCCTCAAACCTACTGCTGGCCATCACGCGCGACAATCACTGTACAGGCGCTGAATGCGCCGTCATCACTCAACCCGCAGCAGTGTCCATGCGCACCGCGCCACGGCGGTTCTGCCCGAATGCCATGACGCAGTTACGCCCGGCGCCCTTGGCGCTGTACAACGCCTGGTCGGCGGACTTGAGCACTTCTTCAGGGGTGCGCTGCTCGACACGTTCGGCGACGCCGATGCTCACCGTCACCGACACCGCCGAAGCCCCGGAACCGCTGCGCCGCTGGCGACCTTGCTGATCATCCTGCGGACGGTTTTCCTGGTTGCGTAGCTGAATGCTGTAAGACGCAATCGATTCACGGATCACTTCCAGGTGCGGCATGCACTCCTCAAGGGTCTTGCCTGCGAACACCAAGGCAAATTCCTCACCGCCGTAGCGATACGCCCTACCGCCACCGCTGATTTTCGACAGTTTGCTGGCGACCAGCCGCAGCACCTGATCACCGACATCGTGGCCGTGGGTGTCGTTGAATTTCTTGAAGTGATCGACGTCGCTCATCGCCAGCACATAGTTGCGCCCCAGTCGCTGCATGCGTTCGTTGAGCGCACGTCGTCCCGGCAGGCCGGTGAGCTCGTCGCGGAAGGCCATTTGATAGGCCTCATGCGCAACGGCGGCGGCGATCATCAGCATCACCTGGCTGCACATGATGTTCAGGGTGAACGGCAGAATGAAGGTCTTCGGCAGCATCCAGAACACACCGAGCAAGCCAACCAGTTGCGCCGCGTGCAACGGGCGCGGGTTGCGCCAGTATTGCCAGGCCAGAAGCAGGAAGGCCGAGATGAACACCGGATAGGACAACTGGATGAGACTCATCCATGCCCCATGCAGCGCCGGCCAGCGGATCTCCGACAACCACAGCAGCAGCGCCTGTGGGTAACTTTGCTCCAGTCCCAGCGCCACGCTGCCAAATGCCAGCAGCACGGCAAAGCGCGCGACCATGTCCTGAAACAGATGGGTACGTTCCTGCCATGCGGCGAATAATCCGAACAACAACGGCAGCAGCAGGCAGACCAGATGAAACACCACCGCAGCGTCTTCGCGGACCTTGCCGTTGTCGCGGTAGAAATCTGTCTGGGTGTCCAGCAGAAAGTAGGCGATGTACACCGTCAGCATCAGAAACAGTTCGCGCTGACGTCGGTACACCGCGCAATACGCGCCACCGAGGAGCAGAACCAATGTCGGCAGGACGTTGAACAGTGACGTGAAGAATACGCTGAGGTCTTTGACGTACGCAGCCGCCAGCCCCGCAAGCAATAACAGCAGTGATGGCAGGAAATGGCTGAAACGTACAGCGGAAGAACGCGGCAAGGGTAAGCTCCGACCCGTCATAGCAAAGAGATGGCATTGTGCCTGCAAAGTGCGGCCAAGCCCATACAATGTGATCCAGATCACACACGGTCTCTGTAACGGCCGGAAGCTCGACTATCTGAGCGATCCACAAACAAAAAAACCGCTGCCCCCTAACGGGAGCAGCGGTTTTCGTCAGACTGCGTTAAGGCTTAGTAGCCCAGTGCGAAGTCTTCTTCTTTCATGTCCATCAGGTTGCCAGCACCCGACAGCATAGTGGCCACGTGCGTACGGGTACGCGGCAGGATGCGCTGGAAGTAGAAGCGCGCGGTTTGCAGCTTGGCGGTGTAGAACGCCTCGTCGCTGGTGCCGGCAGCCAGTTTTTCCGCAGCCAGACGTGCCATGTCTGCCCAGAAGTAGGCCAGGCAGGCATAACCGGAGTACATCAGGTAATCCACGGAGGCCGCGCCGACTTCTTCGCGATCTTTCATGGCAGCCATACCGACCTTCATGGTCAGCTCGCCCCACTCCTTGTTCAGTGCAGCCAGCGGCGCGACGAATTCCTGGACGGCTTCGTTGCCTTCGTTGGTCTGGCAGAACTTGTGGACGATCTTGGTGAAGCCTTTCAGAGCCTCGCCTTGAGTCATCAGCACTTTGCGGCCGAGCAGGTCGAGGGCCTGGATGCCGGTGGTGCCTTCGTACAGCATCGAAATGCGGCTGTCGCGAACGTTCTGCTCCATGCCCCACTCGGCGATGAAGCCGTGGCCGCCGTAGATCTGCACGCCGTGGTTGGCGGCTTCGAAACCGACTTCGGTCATGAACGCTTTGGCGATCGGGGTCATGAACGCCAGCAGTGCGTCGGCCTTCTTCTTCTCTTCTTCATCGACGCCGTATTTGACGATGTCGACCTGCTTCGCAGTGAAGTAGACCATCGCGCGGTTGCCTTCTGCGAACGCCTTCATGGTCAACAGCATACGGCGCACGTCCGGGTGGACGATGATCGGGTCAGCGGCTTTGTCCGGCGCTTTCGGGCCAGTCAGCGAGCGCATTTGCAGGCGATCACGAGCGTATTTCAGACCGCCCTGGAAGCCCATTTCAGCGTGAGCCAGACCTTGCAGTGCGGTACCGAGGCGAGCGGTGTTCATAAAGGTGAACATGCAGTTCAGACCTTTGTTCGCCGGGCCGATCAGGTAACCGGTGGCGCCGTCGAAGTTCATCACGCAGGTGGCGTTGCCGTGGATGCCCATCTTGTGTTCCAGCGAACCGCAGCTCACGGCATTGCGCGCGCCAATGATGCCATCGGCGTTTGGCAGGAACTTTGGAACGATGAACAGCGAGATGCCTTTGGTGCCAGCCGGTGCATCGGGCAGACGCGCCAGTACGATGTGGACGATGTTGTCGGCCATGTCGTGTTCACCGGCCGAGATGAAGATCTTGGTGCCGGAAACTTTGTAGGAACCGTCGGCCTGAGGCTCGGCCTTGGTGCGCAGCATGCCCAGGTCGGTGCCGCAGTGCGGTTCGGTCAGGCACATGGTGCCGGTCCATTCGCCGGAGACCAGTTTGGTCAGATAGGCTTCCTGCTGCTCTGGGGTGCCGTGCTCGGAGATGGTATTCATCGCACCGTGCGACAGACCTGGGTACATGCCCCACGACCAGTTGGCTTCGCCAACCATTTCGCTCACTGCCAGGCCCAGCGACTCAGGCAGACCCTGACCGCCGTGCTCGACGTCGTGCGCCAGGCTTGGCCAGCCGCCTTCGACGAATTGCTTGTACGCCTCTTTGAAGCCAGTCGGGGTTTTCACGCCGGACTCGCTCCAGGTGCAGCCTTCGATGTCGCCCACGCGGTTCAGCGGCGCCAGTACCTGCTCACAAAACTTGGCGCCTTCCTCGAGGATGGCGTCAACCATGTCCGGCGTGGCGTCTGCGCACGCTGGCAGGCTCTGATAGTGCGCTTCGTAGCCGAGCAGTTCGTCACGAACGAAGCGAATATCACGCAAGGGGGCCTTGTAGTCAGGCATAGCGATAAACCTCTGCTGATGTAACCGGGAATGAACGACCGTGTTGAATTGTTGTGACGGTCAAACAGTTGTTTGAAACATACGTTTACGCCGAAATCTTGTCAAGCATCGATCTTTTGCCGTTCGTCATCACGCTCTCCAAATGCCGGAAACGAGAAATCGCCGCGACTTCACGTAAGCCACGGGCGTTGTAAAAAGATTAGTTGAGCAAGAAGGACTTAAACGAAAAACGCCGCGACAGGGCGCGGCGTTTCGGGGTCTAGAACAAATTCATTCAGGCGAAGGTATCGATGATCGTCCCGAGCACTTCGTCGGATGCCTTGGCCACCTTCACACCCAGCTCTGCCTGGATCTTGCCCTGCGACAGCTCGACGATATTGCTCGCCAGATCCGATTCTTGTGCGCGATCCACACCGCGCAGGCGATTGACCTGCACTTCGGACGACTGGCTGGTCACCGAGCGTTCGATAGTGTTGTTGGCGATCTGGCTGGCAGCCTGATCGACGCGGTTCTGCCCGGACTGAATCGAGCTCAGTCCCGCATAAAAAGCTGTGTTGCCGGAGATTTCCATAGTCACTCTCATCCCTGCAAAGGATCAATGCTCGCCATTGAAGCAGACGCGCCAGCAAAACACCCGTCAAAAACACTAATGGCACAGTGCCTGTTCATAGGCAAAAGCTTAGTCGAGCAAATCCAGTTGCAAATGCTCGGCGACCGCTTCGGCGCTCAACGCCTTGAGTTTCGGCACCCGGCCCAGGCATGGCGCGGGAATGCGCTCGGCCAGGGTCGCAAGGTTTTCCTCCAGCCGCGAAGTTTTCGGATCGATAATGTTGGCCACCCACCCCGCCAATTGCAGACCATCGCGGGCAATCGCCTCGGCGGTCAGCAACGCATGACTGATGCACCCCAGCCTCACGCCCACCACCAGAATCACCGGCAGCTTCAGCGCAATCGCCAGGTCCGAGAGATTGTCCTGATCGGCCAACGGCACACGCCAGCCGCCCGCGCCTTCGATCAGGGTGAAATCGGCGTTCATCGCCAGAATCCCGCGCATCGGCGCCAGCAGCGATTGCACCGTCAGCGCCACTCCTGCTTCGCGCGCCGCCAGATGCGGAGCGATCGCTGGCTCGAACGCCACCGGGTTGACCTGTTGATAAGTCAGCGGCAACGAACATTCGGCCAGCAGCGCCAGGGCGTCGGAATTGCGCAAGCCCTTGGGCGTGACGTCGCAACCCGATGCCACCGGTTTGCCCGCCGCCGTGCTCAAGCCTGCCGACCGCGCCGCATGGAGCAATCCGGCAGCAACGGTGGTTTTGCCGACATCGGTGTCGGTACCGGTGACGAAATAGGCTGCGCTCATAGAGGTTTCTCCAACACGGCGTATACCACCTGATACGTTGCCGGCAGCCCCGACGCCTGACGGAACCGCTCATACGCGTCGATCAGCCCGAGAATCCGCGCCCGTCCGGTCAAACCACCTGGCCGGCCGGGATTCAGATTGTGTGCGCCCAACGCCTTCAGCTCATGAGTCAGGCTGCGCACATCCGGGTAATGCAACACGTGCGGCTGATTCTGCAGCGCCAAAATGCGCATGCCACTGCCGGCACATAACTGTTCATAGCGGGCGAACTCGCGGAAGCGATTGACGTGCACCAGCCCGTCGACCTGCTGCCAACTCTCACGCAACTCGAACAGCGTCCCTGTACAAAGACTAGCAAACGCAAAAATCCCCCCCGGTTTCAGCACGCGCAAGGCTTCGCTGAGCACCGCCTCGAAGTCGGCGCACCATTGCACTGCAAGGCTGGAGAAAATCAGATCGAAGCTCGCGTCCTGCAACGGCAGCCTTTCGGCATCGCCGGCAATGAAATGCTCAGCGCCACCCAGCGGCCGTGCGTGATTGAGCATGCCCTCGGCGATGTCCAGCGCGACACCGCTGCCCTGGGTGAAACGCGAGGCCAGCGCACGAGTGAAATAGCCGGTGCCGCAACCGAGATCGAGCCACCGCGACGGCATGAAACTCCCAGGCAAACGCTCAAGCAGCTGCCTGCCGACGTCACGCTGAAACTCCGCGACACTGTCGTAACTGGCCGCAGCGCGGGAAAAAGACGCCGCCACCTGGCGCTTGTCGGGCAAGCCCTCAGGCAGCACAAGGGACAGATCAGTCATCAGCGCACTCATGTAGAAAAGCCTGGATCGCGCCCGCGACTCCATGCGGGTCTTCCAGCAGAAAAGCATGGCTGGCCTGTTCGATCAGACCAATTTCGATATCCGGCAACAGCGCGAACAATGCGCCGGCCGCTTCCGCCGGGGCCAGCGCGTCCTGTCCGCCGAACAGATGAAACTGCGGGCCGCGAAACGCCTGCAACGCCTGGCGTGTGTCCAGCTGCGCGAGTAGCTCCAGACCTGCCATCAGCGCGGCCGGCGCGGTTGCCGGCGCGCCACCGAGCAGCAAGCGCGACAACCCGCGCGGGTCTGGTGAACCTTGCGCACATAGCAGAGCGAAGCGCTTGAGCGTGGTACGCGGATCGGCCTGGCAACCGGCAAGAAACGCATCGAATGTCTCGCCAGGCATCGCGCTCGGCCACTGCTCATGGGCGACAAACGCAGGGTTGCTCGCCAGCGTCAGCAGCCCGCAGCACGCCTCGCCGCGTCGTGCCGCCAGTTCGCTGGCGAGCATGCCGCCCAGCGACCAGCCACCAAGCCAGACTTCCTGCGGAATGCGCGCATCGAGTTCGTCGAGCCAGTCTTCAAGGTCCGCGGAGTCCAGCTCCGGCAGCGGTTCGATCTCGACTTGCAGATGTTCGTCGAGGCCGTGCAATGCTGCGGCCAGCGGTTCCAGCGGCGACACGCCGAGGCCCCAGCCGGGCAGCAGGATCAGCCGATTACGCATGGCTTGGCTCCAACGACAATCGGGCGAAACAATCTGCCAGCCCATCCAGCAACTGTTGCACCTGCGCCTCGCTGTGGGCGGCGGTCAGCGTGACGCGCAACCGCGCGCTGCCGGCCGGCACGGTCGGTGGACGGATCGCGGTCACCATCAAGCCGCGCTCGCGGAGCATTTGCGAGAGCCGCACCGCGCGGCCGGCATCGCCGATCATGATCGGCTGGATCGGCGTGAAGCTGTCCATCAGCTCCAGCCCGATCTGCTCGGCGCCGTGGCGGAACTGGCGGACCAGTGTCTGCAAATGCTCACGGCGCCAGTGTTCACTGCGCAACAGCTCAAGGCTTTTCAGCGTCGCGCAGGCCAACGCCGGTGGTTGGCTGGTGGTGTAGATATATGGGCGGGCGAACTGGATCAGACTTTCGATCAACTCTTCGCTGCCAGCGACAAAGGCGCCGGCGGTGCCGAAGGCTTTGCCGAGGGTGCCGACCAGCACCGGCACGTCGTCCTGGCTCAGGCCGTAATGCTCGACGATGCCGCCACCGTTGGCGCCCAATGGGCCGAAGCCGTGGGCATCGTCGACCATCAGCCACGCGCCTTTGGCCTTGGCCGTGCGGGCCAGCGCCGGCAGGTCGGCGATGTCACCGTCCATGCTGAATACGCCATCGGTGACCACCAGCGTGTTGCCGGTGGCTTTCTCCAGGCGCTTGGCCAGGCTTTCGGCGTCGTTGTGCAGATAGCGATTGAAACGCGCGCCGGACAACAGGCCCGCGTCCAGCAACGAAGCGTGATTGAGCCGGTCTTCGAGCACCGTATCGCCCTGCCCGACCAGCGCGGTGACCGCGCCGAGGTTGGCCATGTAGCCGGTGGTGAACAGCAGTGCACGTGGGCGCCCGGTCAGATCGGCGAGCGCTTCTTCCAGCGCGTGATGCGGGCTGCTGTGGCCGATCACCAGATGCGACGCGCCACCGCCGACACCCCAACGTTCAGCGCCGGCGCGCCAGGCTTCGATCACCTGCGGATGATTGGCCAGGCCCAGATAGTCGTTGTTGCAGAAAGCGAGCAGCGGTTGGCCGTCGACCACGACTTGCGGGCCTTGCGGCGATTCGAGCAGCGGGCGCTGGCGATAAAGGTTGTCGGCACGACGGGCAGCAAGGCGTGCGGCGAGATCGAAAGACATGCAGGCCTCACATCAGACAAATGACTGGGTAGGAGCTGCCGAAGGCTGCGATCTTTTGATCTTGTTTTAGAAAGTCAAAGTCAAAAGATCGCAGCCTTCGGCAGCTCCTACAGGGTTTTGCATTTCAAGCCATGGTCAGATGGCAGCGTTATAGAACTGCTCGCTGCTTTTCTGCTCCACCAGCGCCTGCTCGATCGCCGCTTGGTGCACTTCATCCGCGTGCTCTTTGCGAGCCTCCGGCTGGATACCGAGGCGCGCGAACAATTGCATGTCCTTGTCCGCCTGCGGGTTGGCGGTGGTGAGCAATTTGTCGCCGTAGAAAATCGAGTTGGCGCCGGCGAAAAATGCCAGGGCCTGCATCTGCTCGTTCATCGCTTCGCGACCGGCGGACAGGCGCACGTGGGATTGCGGCATGAGGATGCGCGCCACGGCGAGCATGCGGATGAAGTCGAACGGGTCGATGTCTTCGGCGTTTTCCAGCGGCGTGCCGGCGACTTTCACCAGCATGTTGATTGGCACCGATTCCGGGTGCTCCGGCAGGTTGGCCAACTGGATCAGCAGATTGGCGCGATCGTCCAGCGATTCGCCCATACCAAGAATGCCGCCGGAGCAGATTTTCATTCCCGACTCGCGTACATAGGCCAGCGTCTGCAGACGTTCGCTGTAAGTACGGGTGGTGATGATGCTGCCGTAGAACTCCGGCGAGGTGTCGAGGTTATGGTTGTAGTAATCGAGACCGGCCTTGGCCAGCGCTTCGGTCTGCTCCTGATCGAGACGGCCGAGAGTCATGCAGGTTTCCAGGCCGAGGGCTTTCACTCCTTCAACCATCTTCAACACATACGGCATGTCTTTGGCGGATGGATGTTTCCACGCCGCGCCCATGCAGAAACGCGTTGAACCAATGGCTTTCGCGCGGGCCGCCTCTTCGAGGACCTTCTGCACTTCCATCAGTTTTTCTTTTTCCAGCCCGGTGTTGTAGTGCCCGGACTGCGGGCAATACTTGCAGTCTTCCGGGCAGGCACCGGTCTTGATCGACAACAGTGTCGATACCTGCACGCGGTTGGCGTTGAAATGTGCGCGGTGCACCGTTTGCGCCTGGAACAGCAAGTCGTTGAATGGCTGTACGAAGAGTGCTTTGACTTCGGCCAGAGACCAATCGTGACGCAGGGTGGCGGTGGTGCTCGCGCTCATGGGCAATTCCTTGGTTATGCTTGGCTGGCGCTGGGGGAAACGGAATACCCACAGGCGCTACACGGATGTTCGGCATATTTAAGGAAGAGCGATGCGCTGTCAACCGCAATACAAGGGGCAGGTTTACATCTGTTTAAAAAACGTACAGACCTGTTTGCTGTGCGATGAGCCCGCAGAAGCACAAATGCCAATGTGCGAGGCCTGTGAAACCGAGCTGCCCTGGCTCGTCAGCCATTGTCAGAGCTGCGCTTTGCCACTGGCGGCGGATGGCCTGACTTGCGGCGAATGCCTGCTAGAGCCTCCGGCCTTCGAACAGGTCGCCGTGCCCTGGGTTTATGGCTTCCCCGTGGACAGTCTGATTACACGGTTTAAACACAACGCGAAATGGCCGTTTGGTCACCTGCTCGCCGACGTTCTCGGCCAATACCTGCAGCATCGCTTCGCCGAGGACTTGCCGCGACCCGATGTGTTGCTACCGGTGCCGTTGGCGAATAAACGCCTGCGTCGGCGAGGATTCAATCAGGCGGCGATGCTCGCGCGCTGGTTGAGTGTTTCTCTGGATCTGCCCTGTGAAGAACAGCTCCTAAGGCGAGTCATGGACACCGACGCCCAGCAGGATCTCGACGCCAAGGCGCGCAAACGCAACTTGCGCAATGCCTTTGCGCTGGCGCCTGACGCGCAGGTCAGTGGCCGCCATTGCGCGCTGGTTGACGACGTCCTGACTACTGGAGCAACCGCTCAGGCATTGGCGCGGTTGCTGATGAATGCAGGTGCGGCGCGGGTTGATGTGTACTGCCTGGCCCGTACGCCGAAGCCCGGTACCTGAAGCGAATACGGATATCGTGTGGGAGCGAGCCTGCTCGCGAATGGGCATCACATTCAACAAAGCTGTTGTTGGTCAAACCGCTTTCGCGAGCAGGCTCGCTCCCACAGGGGGCTTTGCGTCAGGCTTGACTCATGCGTTGCAAGTGGCCAACGTCCATTTCATCGCCCGAGCCAGAAGCGTTCTGCCATGTCCCTGCCCACCCTGCTGTCCCAGCACATCGTCCGCCGCCCGCAGCGCATTGCCCTGCTGCAACACATCGCCGAGCAAGGCTCGATCACCCGTGCGGCGAAGAGCGCGGGGCTCAGTTACAAGGCGGCGTGGGATGCGATCGATGAGCTGAACAACCTGGCGCAGAAACCCTTGGTCGAGCGCGTGGTGGGCGGCAAGGGTGGTGGCGGCGCCAGACTGTCCAGCGAGGGCCAGCGGGTGCTGCGCCTGTATCAGAAATTGCAGGCGTTGCAGGCGCAGGTGCTGGAAGCGGCGGAAGACGCCAGCGATCTCGACCTGCTCGGGCGCCTGATGCTCAGGACCAGCGCGCGCAATCAGCTGCATGGCACGGTGGCAGCGATTCAGGCGCAGGGTCGCAATGACTTGATCCACCTTGAACTGGCCGAAGGCATTGCTCTGGAGGCGCAGATCACCCACGACAGCACCGTGCATCTGGAATTGCAGATCGGTACCGAAGTGATGGCGCTGATCAAGGCTGGCTGGCTTGAGTTGCTCGGCGCCGATCAGTCGGCAACGCCCGGACACAATGTCCTGCGCGGCACCATCGAAGCGATTCTCGATGCCGAGGACGGTCCCAGCGAAGTGCGCATTTCCCTGCCCAACGGCCAGACACTTTGCGCCTTGGCGGAACCGCTGCACTTGCGCAACCAGAGACTGGGCGTCGGCGATTTGGTGCAGGTGCAATGTGCGCCGTCCAACGTGCTGATCGGCACGCCGCTCTGATTTGTCTTGCCACAAAAGCGTCATCGACCCGCATTAAGGTGTTGGCCATAACCAAGCAGGGAGCCTGATGTGAGCCTATTAGAAGAAAACCAATCCACTGATCTGGAAAAAATGGTCGGCCTCAGCCGTCGCGGTTTCATCAGCGCCGGTGCCTTGTGCGGCGCGGCGATGTTCCTCGGCGGCAACCTGCTGAGCCGCAGCGTCATGGCCGCCAGCGTCAGCGCCGGCAACAGCCGCCTGCTCGGTTTCGAGAGCATCCCGGCAGCGACCACCGACGCCATCAGCCTGCCCAAGGGCTACAAGTCTTCGGTGCTGATCAGTTGGGGCCAGCCGCTGCACAAGAACGGCCCGGCCTTCGATCCGAGCGGTAACGGCACCGCTGCTGCGCAGGAAGTGCAGTTCGGCGACAACAACGACGGCATGAGCCTGTTCGCCTTCCCGGACGACAAGAACCGCGCGCTGATGGCGATCAACAACGAATACACCAACTATCGCTACCTGTATCCGCATGGCGGCATGCCGCAGTCGGCTGAGGATGTGCGCAAGGCATTGGCCTGCGAAGGCGTGTCGGTGATCGAAGTACAGCGCAAGAACGGCCAGTGGCAATTCGTCCAGGGCTCGCGCTACAACCGCCGCATCCACGGCAACTCGCCGCTGCGCATCAGCGGTCCGGCCCGCGGCCACGACTTGATGAAAACCGCCGCCGACAAGCACGGCAAAAAAGTCCTCGGCACGTTCCAGAACTGCGCCAACGGCAAGACGCCGTGGGGCACCTACCTGACCTGTGAAGAAAACTTCACCGACTGCTTCGGCAGCAGCAACGCCCAGCAGCAGTTCGATGCCGCGCAAAAGCGCTACGGCGTTGTCGCCAGCAGCAAGGACATCAACTGGCACCCGCACGACCCGCGCTTCGACATGGCCAAGAACCCCAACGAGCTCAACCGTCACGGCTGGGTGGTCGAGATCGACCCATTCGATCCGCAATCGACTCCGGTCAAACGCACCGCCCTGGGCCGCTTCAAGCATGAAAACGCCGCACTCGCCGAGACCGACGATGGTCGCGCTGTGGTGTACATGGGCGACGACGAGCGTGGCGAGTTCATTTACAAATTCGTCAGCCGCGACCGCATCAACCATCGCAATCAGAAGGCTAACCGCGACATCCTCGATCACGGCACGTTGTATGTGGCCAAATTCGATGCCGGCGACGGCAACCCTGATCACCCGAAAGGCCGGGGCCAGTGGATCGAACTGACCCACGGCAAGAACGGCATCGACGCCAGCAGCGGATTTGCCGATCAGGCGGAAGTGCTGATTCACGCGCGCCTCGCCGCCAGCGTCGTCGGCGCAACACGCATGGACCGCCCGGAGTGGATCGTCGTCAGCCCCAAGGACGGCCAGGTTTATTGCACCCTGACCAACAACGCCAAACGTGGCGAAGACGGTCAACCGGTGGGCGGGCCGAACCCGCGCGAGAAGAACGTCTATGGGCAGATTCTGCGCTGGCGCACCGACCGCGATGACCATGCCTCGAAGACATTCGCTTGGGATCTGTTTGTGGTCGCCGGCAACCCGGGCGTGCATGCCGGGACGCCGAAGGGTGGCTCATCGAACATCACCCCGCAGAACATGTTCAACAGCCCCGACGGTCTGGGTTTCGACAAGGCCGGACGCCTGTGGATTCTCACCGACGGCGACTCGAGCAACGCTGGCGACTTCGCCGGCATGGGCAACAACCAGATGCTCTGCGCCGATCCTGCGACCGGTGAGATTCGCCGTTTCATGGTCGGGCCGGTGGGTTGTGAAGTGACCGGGATCAGCTTCTCGCCGGATCAGAAAACCCTGTTTGTCGGGATTCAGCATCCGGGCGAAAACGGTGGTTCGACCTTCCCCGAGCACCTGCCCAATGGCAAGCCAAGGTCTTCGGTGATGGCGATTACGCGCGAGGATGGTGGGATCGTCGGCGCCTGACAAACCCTCATCGCTGGCAAGCCAGCTCCCACAGGTCTTGCGCAAAACCTGTGGGAGCTGGCTTGCCAGCGATGGCATCAGCAATGACACCAACCACCTCCGCCGCCGCCATCTGCGCTACCATGCCGAGCCGGACGCAGCAGCCTGCTGCGCGCAGGAGTCAGCATGGCCCACCCGTTTGAAACCCTCACCCCCGATCTCGTCCTGGATGCCGTTGAAAGCATCGGTTTCCTCAGCGATGCGCGCATTCTGGCGCTCAACAGCTACGAAAACCGTGTGTATCAGGTCGGTATCGAAGACTCCGAGCCGCTGATTGCCAAGTTCTATCGTCCGCAGCGCTGGACCAACGAGGCCATCCTCGAAGAGCACCAGTTCACCTTCGAACTGGCCGACATCGACATCCCGGTGGTAGCGCCGCTGATCCACAACGGCGAAACCCTGCATGAGCACGCCGGTTTTCGCTTCACCCTGTTCCCGCGCCGTGGGGGCCGCGCGCCGGAGCCGGGCAACCTTGATCAGCTGTATCGCCTCGGCCAGTTGCTCGGGCGCATGCATGCGGTGGGCGGCACCAAGCCGTTCGAGCACCGCGAAGCCCTCGCGGTGCAAAACTTCGGCCATGCCTCGCTGAACACTTTGCTCGAAGGCAATTTCATTCCCAAAAGCCTGCTGCCGGCTTACGAGTCTGTTGCCCGCGACCTGCTCAAACGCGTCGAGGACGTCTACGCCGCCACGCCGCACCAGAACATCCGCATGCACGGCGACTGCCACCCCGGCAACATGATGTGCCGCGACGAGATGTTCCACATCGTCGACCTCGACGATTGCCGCATGGGCCCGGCGGTGCAGGACATCTGGATGATGCTCGCCGGCGATCGCCAGGAGTGTCTGGGGCAGTTGTCGGAATTGATGGACGGCTACAACGAATTCCATGATTTCGACCCGCGCGAACTGGCACTGATCGAACCGTTGCGCGCCCTGCGCCTGATGCACTACAGCGCCTGGCTGGCGCGGCGCTGGGACGACCCGGCATTCCCGCGCAGCTTTCCGTGGTTTGGCACGGAGCGGTATTGGGGCGACCAGGTGCTGGCGTTGCGTGAGCAGCTGGCGGCACTGAATGAAGAGCCGCTGAAACTTTTCTGATCAAAGATCAAAAGATCGCAGCCTTCGGCAGCTCCTACCTTGGAATGCATATCCCTGTAGGAGCTGCCGAAGGCTGCGATCTTTTTGCTTTCTGACACGACACATCTATACAACCTCCTTACAATCCTTTCTTTGTCAGCTGCCTGAGCAAGGATTCTGCATGCAAGCCGCCAACCCGCGTCGCGGGTACATTCTGGGCCTGAGCGCCTACATCATCTGGGGCCTGTTCCCGATCTATTTCAAAGCCATCGCTGAAGTCCCGGCCGTCGAGATCATCATCCATCGGGTGCTGTGGTCGGCGCTGTTCGGTGCGTTGCTGCTGATGGTGTGGAAACACCCGGGCTGGCTGCGCGAGCTGCTCGACAATCCAAAACGCCTGGCGATTCTGGCCCTGAGCGGCACGCTGATCGCGGCCAACTGGCTGACCTATGTCTGGTCGGTGAACAACGGCCGCATGCTCGAGGCGAGTCTGGGTTACTACATCAATCCGCTGGTCAATGTGCTGTTGGGCATGGTGATCCTTGGCGAACGGCTGCGGCGCATGCAGTGGGTCGCGGTCGGTCTCGCTGCCATCGGCGTGGCGCAGCAGGTGTGGCAGGTCGGCAGCTTGCCGTGGGTGTCGCTGGCGCTGGCGCTGACCTTCGGTTTCTATGGCCTGATCCGCAAGCAGGCGCCGGTCAAGGCATTGCCGGGGCTGGTGGTGGAAACCTGGATGCTGGTGCCGATCGCGATTGCGTGGTTGCTGTTCAATCAGACTGCCACGAGTGTGCAGCCGGCCTTCTGGACCACCTCTGAAGCCTGGTGGCTCGTGGCTGCCGGCCCGGTGACGCTGGTGCCATTGGTGTGTTTCAACGCCGCCACCCGCCACTTGCCCTACACCACCATCGGCTTCCTGCAATACATCGCGCCGACGCTGGTGTTGCTGCAAGCCGTGCTGCTGTTTGGCGAGCATTTGTCGTCCAGCACGCTGGTCGCGTTCATGTTTATCTGGGCCGGTCTGGCGGTCTACAGCGTTGATGCGTGGATAAGTTTGCGCCGGCGCGCCTGATCAAAAAACGCACAAACCTCCACAGGCCACGGTTCTCGTGGCCTGCATCGTTCCTTCCCAAGCTTATCCACAGCGTGATCCCCGCCGTTTGGGCGCAAGTCACTGAATGTTGGCGGTTTTTTGATCAACCTGCGCAAAGCCACGGCCGGCGTGGCGTGGCGCTCTGTCTCTACAGGTTATCCACAGGCAGGTGCACGTTAAACCTGAATAACCCTGTGAACGCTCAAACCTCTGTGCGTAACACCAATTCGACCATCAGATCATCGGCCAGGGTTTCCAGGCGCGCCTGCAGAACGTCGAGCGACAAGGTCAGCGGTACCGCGAGAATCGCCTCGGCGTGAAACAGCGGCTCGCTGCTCATCGGCGCCGGGCGCACCTCAGTTACCAGCCGCTCCAGGTTCACGCCCTGCTCGCTCAACAGGCGAGTGATATCACGAACGATACCCGGTCGGTCATTGCCGACCAGTTCCATGGCGATCGGTTTCCACGTGCAGGACTGCTCCACTCCGCTTTCGGCAATCAATACCCGAATGCCATGGGCCGACAGCGCTTGCAGGGCATCGACCAGTTCGTCGTAAGCCTCCGCCGGCACGCCCACGCGCAGAATCCCGGCGAACTGCCCGGCCATGCGTGACATGCGGCTTTCCAGCCAATTGCCGCCGTGCTCGGCGATGCATTGGGCGATGCGCTCGACCTGCCCGGGCTTGTCCGGGGCGAAAACGGTGAGTACGAGATGGTCCATGGCGCAGCCCTCTTGTCATGACTTTTGTTATCGAAGGGCAAGTATAGGCAAGCGGATTGATTCAGCCTGACCCAGTGCTGGCAGATGATGACCTGTGGCGAGGGGATTTATCCCCGTCCGGCTGCGCAGCAGTCGTGAGTCCTGCCAATTGGGTCTGCCAGCCGGACCGCAGGGGGCGGCTTCGCCACCCAACGGGGATAAATCCCCTCGCCACAGATTCGCTCATCGCAAAGGGGGAGACGCCAAACTGCGCCATAGCAGTCAAACAGCAATTATGTGTACAACTTTCGATATTTAGCTGGAACAATCCAATGCTTTTTTGAGAACATCCCGTTCCGCGACGTGACCGCAATGCGTCATGAGGTCGCAGAACGACGTAATTAGTCTGATTTTCACAAGCGCAACTCATCATGTAGTATGCCGCAGCGCGCACTACATAACGCTGGATCGATGTCTGCCCAAGGCCCTTCGCAACCCTGAAAGCCCCGTCAGCAAGGCCTCCAAGCCGTTGATTGGTCCTAGCCCAGCCGCCAGCAATGGCATGTACTGGTCCGCAGGTTTGTGGTTTAAATGGCCGGAAGCTTCATTGTTAAATTGACGAGCTGAAAAGCGAAATAGCTGAGCAGAGTGAGGCAAGCAATGACTGAACACGTTCAAGTCGGTGGCCTGCAGGTCGCCAAAGTCCTGTTCGACTTCGTGAACAACGAAGCCATTCCCGGTACCGGCCTCACCGCCGAACAATTCTGGGAAGGTGCCGACAAGGTCATTCATGACCTGGCGCCGAAGAACAAAGCCCTACTCGCCAAACGCGATGACTTCCAGGCGCGCATCGATGCCTGGCATCAGCAGCATGCCGGCCAGGCGCACGATGCCGTGGCCTACAAAGCTTTCCTGCAAGAGATCGGTTATCTGCTGCCAGAAGCGGCTGATTTCCAGGCGACGACGCAAAACGTCGACGATGAAATCGCCCGCACCGCCGGCCCGCAACTGGTCGTGCCGGTGATGAATGCGCGCTTCGCGCTCAACGCCTCGAACGCCCGCTGGGGTTCGCTGTACGACGCCCTCTACGGCACCGACGCGATCAGCGAAGACGGTGGCGCGGAAAAAGGCAAAGGCTACAACAAGGTGCGTGGCGACAAAGTCATCGCCTTCGCCCGCGCCTTCCTCGACGAAGCCGCGCCACTGGCCGCCGGCTCCCACGTCGATTCGACCGGCTACAGGATCGCTGACGGCAAACTGGTCGTGACGCTCAAGGGCGGCAGCAACAGCGGCCTGCGCGATGACGCTCAGTTGATCGGTTTCCAGGGTGACGCCAACGCGCCGATCGCCGTTCTGCTCAAGCACAACGGCCTGCACTTCGAAATCCAGATCGACGCCAGCACCCCGGTCGGCCAGACCGACACCGCCGGCGTCAAAGACATCCTCATGGAAGCGGCGCTGACCACGATCATGGACTGCGAAGATTCCGTGGCCGCCGTCGATGCCGACGACAAAGTGGTGATCTACCGCAACTGGCTCGGCCTGATGAAGGGCGACCTCGCGGAATCCGTGTCCAAGGGCGGCCAGACCTTCACCCGCACCATGAACCCGGATCGCACCTACACCGCGCCCAACGGCGGTGAAGTGACCCTGCACGGTCGTTCGCTGTTGTTCGTGCGCAACGTCGGCCACCTGATGACCATCGATGCGATCCTCGACAGCCAAGGCAACGAAGTGCCGGAAGGCATTCTCGATGGTCTGGTGACTTGTCTGGCGGCAATGCACAACCTCAACGGCAACACTTCGCGGCGCAACACCCGCACCGGTTCGGTGTACATCGTCAAACCGAAAATGCACGGCCCGGAAGAAGCGGCGTTCACCAACGAGCTGTTCGGGCGTATCGAAGATGTCCTGCGCTTGCCGCGCAACACCCTGAAAGTCGGGATCATGGACGAGGAGCGCCGCACCACGGTCAACCTCAAGGCTTGCATCAAGGCCGCCAGCGAGCGCGTGGTGTTCATCAACACCGGTTTCCTCGACCGTACCGGCGACGAAATCCACACTTCCATGGAGGCCGGCCCAGTGGTGCGCAAGGCTGACATGAAGGCCGAGAAGTGGATCGGCGCCTACGAAAACTGGAACGTCGATATCGGTCTGAGCACTGGCCTGCAAGGTCGTGCGCAGATCGGTAAAGGCATGTGGGCGATGCCGGATCTGATGGCAGCGATGCTCGAGCAGAAAATCGCTCACCCACTCGCCGGCGCCAACACTGCCTGGGTGCCATCGCCGACTGCCGCTGCGCTGCACGCGCTGCACTACCACAAGGTTGACGTGTTTGCGCGTCAGGCTGAACTGGCCAAACGTGCGCGCGCCTCGGTGGACGACATCCTCACCATTCCACTGGCAGTGAACCCAAGCTGGACGCCAGAGCAGATCAAGAACGAACTGGACAACAATGCCCAGGGCATTCTCGGTTACGTGGTGCGCTGGATCGACCAGGGTGTCGGCTGCTCGAAAGTGCCGGATATCAACGACGTTGGCCTGATGGAAGACCGTGCGACGCTGCGTATCTCCAGCCAGCACATCGCCAACTGGCTGCGCCACGGTATCGTCAGCCAAGAGCAAGTGATGGAAAGCCTCAAGCGCATGGCGCCGGTGGTCGACCGTCAGAACGCCAACGACCCGCTGTATCGCCCGCTGGCACCGGACTTCGACAGCAACATCGCCTTCCAGGCGGCGGTCGAACTGGTGATCGAAGGCACCAGGCAACCGAACGGCTACACCGAGCCGGTGCTGCACCGTCGTCGTCGCGAATTCAAGGCCGCGAATGGTCTGTAATTTGCGCTGACGCTGGAAGTGAAAAAAGGCCCTGATCGAGAGATCAGGGCCTTTTTTTTAAACGCAAAGTCAAAAGATCGCAGCCTTCGGCAGCTCCTACATGGGATCACCTGTAGGAGCTGCCGAAGGCTGCGATCTTTTGATCCTCAAATATTCAGGGCTCAATGCCCAATTCGTGTTTCACCAACTCAAGCAACTTCCCCGTATCAATCGGCTTGAGCAGAAAATCCACCACGCTCAAATGCATCGCTTCGATCGCGTCTTTCACGTCGGCATCGCCGGAGACGATGATGATCGGCATCGCTGCCCGTACCGATTCACGCACCTGGCGAATCAGCTCGAGGCCGTCGACATTGCCCATGCGCAGGTCGGTAATCACCAGACCGATCGAAGGCTTTTCATCGAGCATTTTCAGCGCGGTTTCACCGCTGGCTGCGGTCATGCAGCGAATGCCGTCCAGCGCGAGTATCTCCGACAACAGCTCGCGGGCGTCCTTGTCGTCGTCGACGATCAGGACACGCTGCGGCGGCAGATCAGGTTCGAGCATCACTGCGCTGAGCGCTTCTCGCTCGGCGTCGCTCAAAATATCGTGGTCGGACATGGCGCTCTCTAAATGTTCAAACAATCCCTGGCAAGTCGTCAGACATCACCGGACAGCGCTTCAATGTGCACTTCGTCGGAATTTTTTCCAAGTGGCTAGCGCAAGCTTTTCCGAGCTTTTGCGTAGGTTATTTCCGAAAATCGGCCAATGGTGGCAAAACCTAGACTTACGTCCAATGGGCACCCTGCCCGCCGGGGTCGACCATGGTGGCAACGATCCGACAACAACAATTCGAAAAAGACTGCGGTAATGGTTATGAGCAAAGCGGACGCCTTCACCCAGGCAGGGAAAACCGCGGTGTTGCAGAACATTCAGGGCACCCTGCAATTCCTTCAGCGCTTCCCGCCCTTCAATCAGATGGAACACGCCCACCTCGCCTATCTGGTGGAGCAATGTCAGCTGCGTTTTTTTGCCCAGGGCGAGAGCATCATCAAACCGGCTGACGGCCCGGTGGAGCACTTTTATATCGTCAAACAGGGTCGGGTGGTCGGCGAACGCCAGCACATCGCCAAGCCCGGCACAGAGACCACCTTCGAAATCACCACCGGCGAATGCTTTCCGCTGGCCGCGCTGCTCGGTGAGCGCGCCACACGCACCGAACATCTGGCGGGCGAAGACACCTTCTGCCTGCAACTGAACAAACTGGCGTTCATCAAACTGTTCGCCCTTTCCAGCGCCTTCCGCGATTTCGCCTTGCGTGGGGTCAGCAGCCTGCTCGATCAGGTCAACCAGCAAGTCCAGCAAAAAGCCGTGGAAACCCTCGGCACCCAATACTCGCTGAACACTCGTCTCGGTGAACTTGCGATGCGCCATCCGGTGACCTGCAGCGCCGATACACCACTGCGTGAAGCGGTGAAGCTGATGCACGAGCAACAGGTCGGCAGCATCGTCGCGGTGGATGAGCACAAGGCGCCGCTGGGGATTTTCACCCTGCGCGATTTGCGCCATGTGGTCGCCGAAGGTGTCGGCGATTTCAGCGACGCCATCGAACAGCACATGACTCGATCACCGTTTTATCTGTCGCCGGATCACAGCGCCTTCGATGCGGCGATCGCCATGACCGAGCGGCACATCGCTCACGTCTGTCTGGTCAAGGATCAACGCCTGTGCGGCGTGGTGTCCGAGCGTGATCTGTTCTCCCTGCAACGGGTCGATCTGGTGCACCTCGCCCGGACCATCCGCAGCGCGCAACGGATCGAGCAACTGATGACCTTGCGCGGCGAGATCGGCCAACTGGTCGAACGCATGCTCGCCCACGGCGCGTCGTCGACGCAAATCACCCACATCATCACCCTGCTCAACGATCACACGGTGTGCCGGGTGATCGAACTGACCCTTGCGGAAAAGGGCGACCCGGGTGTGCCGTTCAGTTGGCTGTGTTTCGGCAGCGAGGGCCGCCGCGAGCAGACGCTGCACACCGATCAGGACAACGGCATCCTGTTCGATGCCCGCGATGCGGCGCACGCAGCGGAGATACGCGGCAAGCTGCTGCCGATTGCCCAGCAGATCAACCAGAGCCTGGCGCTGTGCGGCTTTACCCTGTGCAAGGGCAACATCATGGCCGGCAATCCCGAGCTGTGTCTGTCGCGGGCCGAATGGGCGCGACGCTTCGCGGCGTTCATCCGCGAAGCCACGCCGGAGAACCTGCTGGGTTCGAGCATTTATTTCGACCTGCGCGTGGTCTGGGGCGATGAACAAGGCTGCGAGCAATTGCGCCGGGGCATCCTCGATCAGGTCGGTGACAACCGTCTGTTCCAGCGCATGCTAGCCGAAAATGCGCTGCGCAATCGCCCTCCCGTTGGGCGCTTCCGTGAATTCGTGCTGGCACGCAAGAACGGTGAGAAGGCCACGCTGGATCTGAAAATTCAGGGTCTGACGCCGTTCGTCGACGGTGCCCGTTTGCTGGCGCTGGCCAACGGCATCGACGCCAACAACACCCTCGAGCGTTTCCGCCAATTGGTCGATAAACAAGTCATCGAGCCGCTCGACGGCGCGGCGTATGAAGAGGCCTATCACTTCATTCAGCAAACGCGCATGCAGCAGCATCAGCTCCAGACCCGAGAGAACCAGCCGTACTCCAACCGCGTCGATCCCGACAGCCTCAATCACCTTGACCGGCGCATCCTGCGTGAATCCCTGCGCCAAGCGCAACGCCTGCAGAGCAGCCTGAGCTTGCGGTATCAGCTATGAGCCTGTTTTCCTGGCTGCGCCCGTCAAGTCCCGTAGTGTCGGCGGATCTACAGCAGCGGCTGGCGAATCTGCCGGCGCTTGCCGAGCTGAGCGAATGCAGCCTGCGTGAGCAGCGCTGGGTGGTGCTGGACCTGGAAACCACCGGCCTGAATATGAGCAAGGATCGGGTCCTGTCGATCGGCGCGGTGGTGATTGAGGACGGCGCGATCGATTTCCGTCAGCAGTTCGAACGCACCTTGCAATGCCGCGAATTGAAGCTCAGCCCCAGCGTGCTGATTCATGGCTTGGGACCGAATGCGATTGCCGCAGGCAGCGACCCGGCGGAAGCGTTGCTGGAGTTGCTGGAGTTCATCGGCGACAGTCCGGTGCTGGCGTTTCATGCGCCGTTCGATCAGCACATGCTCGGGCGCGCAGTGAAAGAACACCTGGGGCATAAGCTGCAGCATGTGTTTCTGGATGTGGCAGATATCGCGCCGTTTCTGTGTCCGCAGGCGCAGATTCGCGAGGCCGGGCTGGATGAGTGGATCGAGTGGTTCCGGCTCGAAGTGTTCGAGCGGCATAACGCCAGTGCCGATGCGCTGGCCACGGCAGAATTGGCATTGATTCTGTTCAGCCGCGCGCGGGGGCAGCAGATTCTCAGTCCGTTGCAGCTGCAGCAGCGGTTGAGTCAGTGGAAGCGGCGGCAGCAAACTCACTCTTTCTAGCACTACCCCTGTAGGAGCTGCCGCAGGCTGCGACCTTTTGATTTTATAAACAGCATGATCAAAAGATCGCAGCCTTCGGCAGCTCCTACAGAGGCATGCAGCCCTATCACCTGACCAGTGGCCAATTGCTAACCATTCCCACCTCTGCCAGAATCGCGAACTATTCTCGTTAGTTAACATTTCCCAATCGGTGATGTCCGGTGTCGTCAGTGCCCAACCCCCACAGTGAGCTCGTCGGTGCGATGTATCGCGACCATCGCGGTTGGCTGCTGGCGTGGTTGCGGCGCAATGTGGCGTGTCCGCAGCGTGCCGAGGACCTGAGCCAGGACACCTTCGTGCGCCTGCTCAACCGCGACGAACTGCTGACACCGCGCGAACCTCGAGCGTTTCTGGTGGCGATCGCCAAAGGCCTGTTGTTTGACTACTTCCGCCGCGCCGCGCTGGAACAGGCCTACCTCACCGAACTGATGCTGATCCCCGAAGACGAACAGCCGTCGGTGGAAGAACAGCAAATGATCCTCGACGACCTAAAGGCCATCGATCGCCTGCTCGGCAAGTTGTCGACCAAGGCTCGTGCGGCCTTCCTGTATAACCGCCTCGACGGCCTCAGCCACGGCGAAATCGCCGCCAGACTCGGCGTGTCAGTGCCGCGCGTGCGGCAGTATCTGGCGCAAGGCCTGCGTCAGTGTTACATCGCCCTGTACGGTGAGCCGACATGACGGCGGCCAGTTCGCGCCCGGTGCCGGCGCATGTGCTGGACGCGGCGATTGCGTGGCAATTGACCCTCGACTCGAGCACCGCGCTGGAGCGCGAGGAATTCGCCAAGTGGCATGCCGCCCATGAAGAACACGCCCGCGCGTGGCGCCAGTTGGGCATGCTCGATCAGCGCTTCAGTGTCGCCAAAGGCCCGGCCCGAAGTGCGTTGCTGCAATCGCGCGAAGGCATTCGCCGCCGCGTGCGCAAACTCGGCAGCGGGCTGGCCAGTGTCGTGGTGATCATCGGGCTCGGGCTGTTTGTCAGCGAGCGCTATCTGCCGCTGGATTACTGGCTCGCCGATCAGCGCACCGCCACCGGTGAACAGCGCAGCGTGCGCCTGTCCGACGGCACTCTGCTCAACCTCAATACCCACAGCGCGGTCGACGTACGCTTCGATGACGAGCGCCGCTTGATCGTGCTGCAGGAAGGCGAAATCCTCGTCGAGACCGGGCATGGCGATGCGCGGCCGTTTATCGTCGAAACCCGCGAAGGCAGCATGCGCGCGCTGGGCACGCGGTTTCTGGTCAAGCGCGAGGACGATGGCACCCGCCTGAGCGTGTTGCAGTCGGCGGTCGCGGCCCATGCCCAGGCCGACTCGCAAGAACAGATTCTGCGCGAAGGCCAGCAGGTGTTGCTGCGCAGTGACGGGCTGGGCTCGATTGCCGCCCTCGCCCCCGGCGCCGATGCCTGGACGCGCGGCATGCTGGTGGTGGACAACGCACGGCTGGGCGATCTGGTGCACGAGCTGGGGCGCTATCGTCGTGGCCATCTGGGCGTGGCGCCGGAAGTGGCCGATCTGCGCATTACCGGCAGCTTTCCGTTGCACGACACCGACAAGGCCCTGAGCGCTTTGCTGCCGACTCTGCCGGTGCAGATCGAGCGGCATACGCCGTATTGGGTCACCGTGGCGAAGGCGGAGCCCTCCGCCCCTTGACATGATCGTTCCCACGCTCTGCGTGGGAATGCAGCCCGGGGCGCTGTGCGTCCCTGCCGAAGCGGACGCAGAGCGTCCATTGAGGCATTCCCACGCGGAGCCTGGGAACGATCAATGTGGGAGTGAGCCTGCTCGCGATGACGGCATCAGCCCCAACAACCTTTCCAGCAAAAAATAATTTCCACCCAGCCCTATCACTTTTCCAATCTCGTCCGGCACACAGGCAATTGAGAAATATTTCCATTCAGGAGCCGCTGTATGTCCCGTTCGCCAGACACCTTGTTGCGCCCCAGTCTGCTGGCTTTTGCCATCGCTTTCGGCACGCCGCTGATCAGCAGCCCGTTGCTCGCCGCTGAGCAAGCGTCCAGCGTGCGCGCCTACAACCTGCCGGCGGCGCCGCTGTCGACCACCCTGAACCAGATCGCCAGCCAGGGCGGCCTCGCCCTGACGCTCAATCCTGCGCTGGCGGCCGGCAAGACCTCGGCCCCGGTCAACGGCCAGTACGACGCCGCCGGAGCCCTGCGCGCGGCCTTGCGCGGTACCGGTCTGCAACTGGAACAGAGCAGCGCCGGCACCTACACCCTGGTGGCCGTGCCTGAAGGCACGCTGGCCCTGCCGGAAACTTCGGTCATCGGCGTGGAAAACTTCGAAAGCGCCTGGGGCCCGGTCGAAGGCTACACCGCGACCCGCACCGCCGCCGGCACCAAGACCGACACCGCCCTGGTCGAAGCACCGCGTTCGATCTCGGTGGCGACCCGTCAGCAAATGGACGACCGCAGCGTGCACAGCCTTGATGATGCCGTGCGCTACATGCCGGGCATCACCGCCAGCAGCTACGGCAGCGACACCCGTGCCGACTGGCTGCGCGTACGCGGTTTCGAGCCGACCCAATTCCTCGATGGCCTGCCGCTGCCCAAAGGCGTGTACGCCAACCCGAAACAGGAAACCTGGAACCTCGACCGCCTCGCCCTGCTGCGTGGCCCGGCCTCGTCGGTGTACGGCCAGACCCCGCCGGGTGGTTTGCTCGACATGGTCAGCCGCCGCCCGAGCGCTGAAGCCAGCAGTGAAATCCAGCTGCAATACGGCAGCGATAACCACCGCCAGATCAACTTCGCCAGCACCGGCAAGATCGATGACGCCGGGCAGTTTCTCTATGGCCTCAGCGGCGTGGTGCGCGACAGCGATACGCAAATCGACCACATCGACAACAAGCGCTACAACATCGCACCGAGCCTGACCTGGAACATCGACGACGATACAAAAATCACTCTGCTGAGCCAGTTCACCCGCGATGATACCGGCGTCACCAGCCAGTTCTATCCCATCCAGGGCACCAAGATCGACATGCCGTTCGGCAAGATTTCCCATCACAAGAATCTCGGCGATCCCGACTACGATTATTACGACCGCACCTATTACGCGCTGGGTTATGCCTTCGAACATCGCCTCAACGATGTCTGGCAGTTCAAGCAGAATCTGCGCTACACCAAATCTGACCTGTCGTTCCAGACCGTGACCGTTAACAGTTACAACCCATCGTTTGCCGGATTTACCGTGGACGATCAAGGCAATGTCGGTCGCAGTACCACTAACGCCGACGAAGACATCAGTCAGTTTGCCGTGGACAACAACTTCCAGGCCGACTTCGCCACGGGCAACATTCGCCACACCTTGCTGCTGGGTCTGGATCACCAGCGCAGCAACACCAACTACACCTCGATCTTTGGCGATGGTCTGCAAACCAACGTCATCAACCCGATCTACGGCCAGCCGATCGTACGTCCAGCACGCTCCACGGCGTTTTACGACTACAACCAGAAGACCTACCAGACCGGCCTCTACGTGCAGGACCAAATGGCCCTCGATCAGTGGCGCCTGACCCTCGGCGGCCGTGAAGACTGGGTGCACACCAGCACCCAATTCATCAACCAGAGCGACGCCACCAACACTCAGCGTGACAAGAAATTCAGCGGCAACGCGGCGCTCAGCTACGTCTTCGATAACGGTTTCGTGCCGTACCTGTCCTACGCCGAATCCTTCCAGCCGACCACGGGTGCCGATGCCACCTCGACCGGCTCGCTCAAGCCGACCGAAGGCAAGCAATGGGAACTGGGCATCAAGTACCAGCCTCCGGGCAGCAAGACCCTGCTGACCGCCGCCGTGTATGACCTGACCCAAAAGAACGTCGCGGTGAACACCTTCGTCAACAACGTCTCGGTGACCAGCCAGACTGGCGAAGTGAAGGTCAAAGGCCTGGAACTTGAAGCGGTATCGGATGTGACCGACAACCTCAAAGTCATCGCCGCCTACACCCTGGCCAAGTCCGAAGTGCAGAAAGGCGTCGACAAGGGCAATCGTCTGCAACTGATGCCCAACCAACAAGCCTCGCTGTGGACCGACTACACCTGGCACGCCGGCGTGCTCGACGGTTTCGGCATTGGCGCCGGCGTGCGCTACACCGGCAATACCTACGGCGACAAGGCCAACACCTGGCTGGGCAAGGCTGACGCCTACACCGTGTTCGACGCCAGCGTGCATTATGATCTCGGCCGTCTGGACAACAGCCTCAAAGGTGCGTCGCTGGCGGTGAATGCGACCAACCTGTTCGACAAGGACTACATTTCCACCTGCGACAGCTTCTACTGCTACTACGGCGACCAGCGCAGTGTCGTCGCCAGCGCCACTTACAAGTGGTAAGCCAGTGAGCTGAAACAGGCCCTGTTCCCAGGCCGTCCGTACCGGACGGCTTTGGTGTTTTTGAAGGTCATGCAATGAAAAGTAAAACCATCCGCCGTTGGTCGTTCATCCACACCTGGACCAGCCTGATCTGCACCGTGTTTCTGCTGATGCTCGCACTGACCGGTCTGCCGCTGATTTTCAGCCACGAGATTGATCACGCGCTGGGCAACGCCCCGGAGCTGCGCGAGATGCCGGCCGACACGCCGCAACTCGACCTGCAGCAACTGGTCGATGCCGCGCAGAAACATCGCCCGGGCGAAGTCATGCAGTACTTCGGTTATGACGACGAAGAGCCGAACGCGGCGTTCGCGATCATGGCCAGGACGGCCGACACCGAGCCGAACTCTTCGCACACCTTCATGCTCGATGCGCGCACTGGCGAAGCGCTGGAAACCCCTTCGGCCAACGGTGGCTTGATGCTGTTCATCCTGCGCCTGCACGTCGACATGTTCGCCGGGCTGCCGGGCAAGCTGCTGCTGGCGTTCATGGGTCTGCTGTTTGTCGTGGCGATCGTCTCCGGCACGGTGCTGTACCTGCCGTTCATGCGCCGCTTGAAATTTGGCACCGTGCGCCAGGACAAGTCGACAAGACTGCGCTGGCTCGATCTGCACAACCTGATCGGCGTCGTCACTTTGACCTGGTGCCTGGTGGTGGGCGTGACCGGGGTGATCAGCGCCTGCGCCGACCTGCTCATCGCCGCCTGGCGCAACGACGCGCTGACCACCCTGATCGCGCCGTATCGCGATGCGCCGCCGCTGACTCAACTGGCGCCGGCCACGCGGCTGCTCGACATCGCCGAGGAAGTCGCACCGGGGATGAAACCGGATTTCATCGCCTTCCCCGGCACCCGTTTTTCCAGCGAGCACCATTATTCGGTGTTCATGAAGGGCGGCACGCACCTGACCTCGCACCTGCTGACACCGGTGCTGATCGACGCCACGACCTTGCAGGTCACCGCCGTGGCCGAACGGCCGTGGTACATGGACGCCATGGGCATGTCGCAGCCGCTGCACTTTGGTGACTACGGCGGCATGCCGATGAAGATTCTCTGGGCGACGCTGGATGTGCTGACGATCATCGTGCTGGCCAGTGGGGTGTATTTGTGGGTGGTGCGGCGCAAGGCGGCCAAGCCTGTATTGGAAGCGGCGGAGGCCTCGGCATGAAGCCGCGTCAGTCGAGTTTCTGGAAGGTTTTCAGCACACCGATCGTGATCGCCTTGCTCAGTGCGGCGGGGCTGTTTGCGGCGTTGCTGGGGGATGGAATCTGGGATGCGTTGAGCTGGGTCGGGCTTGGCGTACCGGCATTTCTGGCCATAAAAGGTTTTCTGCCGCGAAGCTGAAACCCTTGTAGGAGCTGCGGAACGCTGCGATCTTTTGCTTTTGACAGCAGAATCAAGATCAAAAGATCGCAGCGTTCCGCAGCTCCTACAGCTAATCTCCTGCTCTTCGCCGACCACTGAGGTTCCTCCATGTCCGCCCCCAGCATGACCCTGTACCACAACACCCTGTCGCCCTTTGTCCGCAAAGTCATGGTGCTGCTGCACGAAACCGGTCAGCAGGATCGTGTCGCGCTGCAGGACTGCGTGCTCAGCCCGGTCAGCCCGGACCCGGCGCTGATCGCCGACAACCCGCTGAGCAAGATCCCCGCCCTGCGCCTGGCCGACGGCAATGTCATCCATGACAGCCGCGTCATCCTCGAATACCTCGACCAGCAGCACGTCGGCAATCCGCTGATCCCCCGTGAAGGTGCGGCGCGCTGGCGGCGCCTGACCCTGGCGTCAATGGCTGACGGGATCATGGATGCCTCGGTGATGGTGCGTTATGAAACTGTCCTGCGCCCGGTGGAAAAACACTGGGACGAATGGCTCGACGCCCAGCGCGACAAGATCCGCCGCGCCCTCGCCGTGCTGGAGAACGAAGCGATTGCCGAGCTGACCAGCCATTTCGATGTCGCGGCGATCAGCGTGGCCTGCGCACTGGGCTATCTGGATCTGCGTTTCCCGGACATGGACTGGCGCGCGGCCAATCCGCAACTGGCCAACTGGTATTTTGAAGTGAGTCAGCGACCGTCCATGATGGCGACAATGCCCAAGCCCTGATTCTGCGGCGCCTGATCTGCCCCCATCGCTGGCAAGCCAGCTCCCACATTGAATCGGGACAGACCGCTGACCTGTGTGTCGGCATATATCCTGTGGGAGCTGGCTTGCCAGCGATGGCACCACCTCGGTTCCGGCGGCAGCGCTGCAACAATCAGCGTCAGCAGAACCGCCACTTCCCTGCGCTCAGCCCTCAACCCGCTCATTGCATCGCCTCCACATCAAACTCCAGCGGCCTGGCCGGTTTCAAACCAATCCCGTACCAATCCAGTTTGCGCGTCAGCACCATGAACACCCCGAGCAGACCGAACAGCATCAGCGAGCCCATCAGCAGCGCGTAATCCTCGGCACTTAGCAATCCGTACAGCAGGCCATACAGCGCCGCCAGCCCGGCCGAAAAACTCAAACCGTGCCGCGCGCTGCGCAGGACGTGGCTGACATAGAAACCGATCAACAGCACGCAGCCACTGGCCGACAACAGATACGCCAGCGCAAACCCGATGTGTTCCGACAGCGACAACAGCAGCAGGTAAAAGAACGCCAGCGCGACACCGACCAAGGCATATTGCACCGGGTGCACCGCCAGGCTCTTGAGCACTTCGAAGAGGAAGAAACCGGCGAATGTCAGAACGATAAACAGCAGCGCGTATTTGATCGCCCGGTCGCTCTTCAGGTACTGATCCACAGGATCGATGAAGCTCACGCCGAAGCTGCGCCCGTTGAGTGCATCACAGTCACCAGCGACGCAGCGCTCCATTGCCTCTTGCAGGTTGGTGGAGAAAAACGAGGTCTGCCAGTCGGCACTGAAACCCTGATCGTTGATCTCGCGCTTGGCCGGCAGGAAGTTGCCGACGAAGCTGGGGTGCGGCCAATTGGCGGCGAGGCTGACGCTGCTGGTCTTGCCCACCGGCACCACTCGCAGCGAGCCGGTGCCTTGCAGGCGCAGGTCGAAACCGAAGGTCAGTTGCTTGGCTTTGCTGGCGTCGAGCGCCGGCAGGGTCACGTGTACACCCTCGCCGATCCACGCCACTTCACTGCCTGGCACGAATTCCAGTTGCTGGCCGCCGAGCTCGAGTTTCAGCGCGTTTTCGATGCCGCGAATGTCGCTGATCCCCACAGCCAGGAACGGCGCATCGAACTGATAATCGGCAAAATTTTCCTTGATGCCCAACTGCGCCGGCAGGGAAAAATGCCCATCGATGCGGTTGTCGGCGTGGAACAGTCGCGCCTCGTAAATGCCGCGTTTGCGCAGTTCGGTTTGCACCTGGCCGTCGAGTTCAAAACGCTCTGGCAGAAAGTACAGACGCCCGCGCGCTTCGCCGATCTCCTCGTAGCGCTTGTTGGTTTTCTCGTTGGTTTTCCAGGTGCGCACCACCTTGCGATATGGCACTACCATCACCGGCCCGGTCAGCTGCTGGCTGTAACTGGAACTGCGCGCGATGTCTTCGAGCACGCCGTCGCGCAGTTGCTGACGCTCATCGATGATGCCGTCGATCATCAACAACGGGATCAGCAACAGCAGGATCAACAAGGCAATCGCGCCGAGTTTGATGGTCAGATTCTTGTTCATGGGACTCTCCCTGTTTGGATGGGAAGAGTCTGGGGATGCGCTGTGGTGGGAATGTGGGGGGAATATGGAGATTGTGTGGAGAATGCATTCTCCTGTGGGAGCGAGCCTGCTCGCGAAGGCCGCGACTCGGTTTCAAGGCAGGCGCAATACCACCTCAACCCCGCCCTCGACATTGCCAATGCGCATCACCCCGCCATGCAACTTGACCACTTCTTCAACGAAGTTCAGCCCCAGCCCGGTGCTCTTGCGTCCGCTGTCCGGGCGCGGCAACGAGTAGAAGCGTTCGGTCAGACGCGGCAAGGCGTAATCGGGAATCGGCGTGGTCTGGTTGAACAGGCGGAACTCGATCTGCTCGCCAACCCGCTCGGCACGCAAGCGCAGCAGGCCCTGCGCCGGGGTGAAATCCAAGGCGTTTTCCAGCAGATTGCCCAACGCCTGGCGCAGCAGAAACGGCTCGCCAATCAACAGCAGATCCTCGCCGATCGCTTGCTCGACGCGCAGTTGTTTGCCCTCGATCCGCGCGGCCTGCGCCTTGAGCAGTTCTGCGACCAACAGCGCCAGCGGCACTGCCACCCGTTCTTCCAGCCCTTGGCGTTGTTCGACTTGCGCCAGGTTGAGCAGGCGCTCGATCAACTGCTGCATCCGCGCGCTTTCGCTGTCGATGTTGCTGACAAAGCGCAAACGCTGGACGGCCGGCATCTCGCTTTGCAGCAACTCCGCCGCGCCCCGGATCGCCGCCAGCGGGCTTTTCAATTCATGGGTCAGGGTGTGCACATAACGCTCGACGTAGGCCTTGCCTTCGAGCTGCGTGCGCATCTGCTCGACCGCCGTCGCCAGTTGCTCCAGCTCGCCGCCGCGATAATGCGGCACTTCCACGCGCCGGCCTTCGCTGACCGCCTGGGCATAACCGGTCAAACGGTGCAGCGCACGACTAAGCCACCATGAGAGCAAAGCGCCGAACAGCAGACCGAGGCCGATCAGTCCGGCGCCGTAAAACAGCAAGCGCCGCTCGGTGCGATCGACGTAGGGTTGCAACGAACTGTTGGGCTTGGCCACGGTGACCACGCCGATGATCCTGCCGTTGTCGCGGATCGGCGCACCGACGTGCATCACTGAAGAGCTCGGATCGTCAGGATCACTGCGGCTGGAGCGCGCGCCGTACTCGCCACGCAGGGTCAGGTAGACGTCGTTCCAGCGCGAATAATCCTGGCCGACCGCGACGCCGCTGGAGTCGAGCACGACGATGCCCTTGGCGTCGGTGACGTAGATGCGGTGGTTGACCTGATTTTTCGGCAAGCCCCAGATGGTCGCTTGCGGCTGCCGCTCGCCATAGGCGCGGAGCAATTGCGGCCAGCGGTTCTCGCTGAGGGTGCCGGCCTTGAAATCGTCGCGCAGGATTTCTGCCATCAGGTTGGCGGTGTCCACCAGCGTCTCTTCGGTGGACTGACGCACGCCGGGGCGGATTTCTTCCATGACCGTGTTGAGGACGAAATAACCGGTCAGGCCGACAAACAGCACGTACACCAGAAAGATCCGCAGCCCCAGCGACATCAGCTGTGCCCCGGGCTGTAGCTGTAACCGAGGCCGCGATGGGTCTGGATCGGCTCGGCCTCGGCGCGCACCAGGCGCAACTTGGCGCGCAGGCTTTTGATGTGACTGTCGATGCTGCGCTCGTAACCGGCATCAGCGGCAACGCCCAGCGCATCAAGCAATTGCTCGCGGCTGAACACCCGCTCAGGTTGTTCGAGCAGGCATTGCAACAAGCGGAATTCATGGCGGGTCAGGCTCAGCGGCTGGCCGCGATAGCTGATCTGCACGCGTTCGGCATCGATGCGAAACAGCGTTGAGCCTGCTTCCAGGGTTGCGCGCGGCGCCATGCGTTTGAGGATGGCTTTGACCCGCGCCGCCACTTCACGCGGGCTGAACGGCTTGACCACGTAATCGTCGGCACCGATCTCCAGGCCCACCACGCGGTCGATCTCGGCGTCGCGGGCGCTGAGAAACAGCACCGGCACTTCAGTGAAGCGCCGCAATTGCTTGCAGGTTTCGAAGCCGCTGATGTCCGGCAGACCGATATCGAGAATGATCAGGTCGGCCGGCGTCTGCCGCTGATGCTCCAGCGCCGCCGCGCCGAGGTTCAGCCACGTGGTGCTGAACCCCTCGCCCTGCAAGGCAAAAATCAGTGTGTCGGCAATCGCCGCTTCGTCTTCGACAATCAGGATGTGCGGCATGGCGTCCGAGCCCGTGGCAGTTAGTGCGCGAACGGTGCCCCAAGCCCGGGGTTACGTCAATCAGACCACTTAGCAGTCAGGCTTGTCGGCGGTGTAACGCCGCGCCGGGTTTACCGCCGCGCCGAACTCGCGCAAGGCCTTGGCGCCGATCAGGAGCGGATAGTTGAAGTGGCTGCGGTCGGTCAGGTTGACCTCGACGGTGCGCTTGACGTTGCCCAGGCACAGTTCCAGATCGACCACCGGGCGCTTGGCGACATCGCTGCTGTCGCGCTCTTCATCGTCCTCGTCGGAACGGCTTTTGATCTTGCTGATCCGCGCGACCTTGTGCTCGAAGACCTTGTTGCTGGCATCCTTGGTGGCGAGGCGGAAACGCACCCAGTCGTCGCCATCGCGGGTGAAGGTCTCGATGTCCTTGGCCGACAGCGAGGCGGTCAGCGCGCCGGTGTCCATCTTGGCCTTGAGCACTTCGCCACCGATTTCCGGCAGCGCGATGTATTCGTAGCGACCGTACAGCGTCGGCTCGGCGGCCATGACCGGAAGCGCGACGAGGGCAAACAGAGCAAGGAGGGATTTCACGTAAGGGGCTTCCTTGGAAATTGAGGGCGGCGGACTGGAGTTTTAGACACGCGCCGAGTTATTCGTTCGCTTCGGTCCTCTTCGCGAGCAGGCTCGCTCCCACATTTGAAATGCATTCCCCTGTGGGAGCGAGCCTGCTCGCGAAGAGGCCAGTGCATTCAGATCGAATCTTGAGCGAAGCATACCCGGCAAAAAGTGAAACATTCGTCAGCGCCGATTTGGCCTGTCGCGCGAAGCTGCTTATCATGGCTCGCCCCTGCCACTTCATAGAGTTGCTTATGCGCCGCCTGCTCACCGGCTGTTTCGTCACCCTGCTGCTGTTGCTCAACACCCTGATCCTGATCGGGCCATTGATGGTGTTTGCCCTGCTCAAACTGGTCGCACCCGGACGCTGGCGGGATTACGCATCGGGGGCGGTGATGTGGATCGCCGAGACCTGGGCCGAGATCGACAAGCTGATCTTCCAGCTGTGCATCCCGACGCAATGGGACATTCGCGGCGGCGACGATCTGCGCCGCGACACGTCCTATCTGGTGGTCAGCAACCATCAATCGTGGGTCGACATTCCAGCACTGATCCAGACCCTCAACCGGCGCACGCCGTTCTTCAAGTTCTTTCTGAAGAAAGAGCTGATCTGGGTGCCGTTCCTCGGCTTGGCGTGGTGGGCGCTGGATTACCCGTTCATGAAGCGCTACACGAAAGCCTTTCTGGCGAAGAACCCCGAGCTGGCGGGCAAGGATCTGGAAATCACCAAAGCGGCGTGCGAGCTGTTCAAGCGCCAGCCGGTGACGGTGGTGAATTATCTGGAAGGCACGCGCTACACCCTGGCGAAAAGCACCCAGCAGGAATCACCGTTCAACCACTTGCTCAAACCCAAGGCCGGCGGCGTGGCGTTCGTGCTGGCGGCGATGGGCGAACAGCTCGACGCGATGCTCGATGTGACGGTGGTGTATCCGCAGGAAAAAATCCCGGGCTTCTGGGACCTGATCAGCGGCAACGTGCCGCGAGTGATCATCGACATCAGGACCCGCGAACTCGACCCGACGCTGTGGCAGGGCGATTACGAGAAGGATCCGGCCTTTCGCCAACACGTCCAGAACTGGGTCAACCAGCTCTGGACCGAGAAGGATCAGCGCATCGTCGAGCTGCGCAACGAGCGCCGCTGACTCAGGTGCCCGTGCCGACACCCCAGATGCTGCCCAGGCTGCTCAACAGCGAACCACCGACGCCCTGCTGACCGAGGTATTGCAGCAACACCGGGGCAAACTGGCCGATCATGCCACTGTCCATGCCCAGCGCGCTGAACGCGTTGTTCAGATCGTTGCTGTCTTTGACATTGCCCAGTGCATTCTCAAGGCCTGCGGACTTGCCGGACGAACCGAGCAAAGCCCCGAGCGCCGCCAGATTGCCGCTGCCACCGGACAGCTTGTCGATACCCGGCACTTCCTTGGCCAGTTGCGAATAGTCGGTGCTGCTCAACTGATTCTTCGCCAGCCCAAGCATCGCACTGGTACCGCCAACGGCCTGCTCCGGTGTGACGTCCAGCGCACTCAAAGCACTCAACAAACCAGCGGTTTCCGAGGTCGGCGCCGCAGCGGCCGCCTTGTCACCACCTTGCATCCCCGCTACCGCACCGGCCACGTCGTTCAAACTGAAACCGGCAAACACCGGCCCGGCGGCCAGGGTCAGGAGCGATGCCAAGGCAAAACCGCGTGAAATCTTCATTCAGACATCCTCTTGGGAAAAGCAGCCGCCGGACAACGGCGACGAAACTGCCGGTTTGACCGGGTATTGGGCGGCATGTTCCTCGCGGCGCATCCCCTTCTCTACGCACTCACCTAAATGAATTGTTCAATCGTTGAATAGCCACTTCACTATTCGACTTCACACTGAAAACCCGACTATTTATTTCGATTGGAACTAACCAACTGTCAGATCTGACAGTTGGCAGTCATAACGATGCAAGTGAATATCTCCACTCCAATTACGTAACGGAGTACGAAAAGATGAAGTTGAAAATTGTCACTGGCGCCCTGCTTGGTCTGACCATGATGAGTACTGCCTATGCTGCAACCTGCCCAACGATATCAGTGACTCATGCGCAAGGCGCCGAAGATGTCACCTTCACTTCTGCCCGACTTAAAGATAAAGACACTGCTAATTCAGTTGTCATCTGCCGATACGAAGGTGAGGCAGACCTTGGCGTCTCGGCTGGCTACAGAAACGACACTCCGGTTCAAGCCACCGGTAGCAATTGGAACGGTGATGAGTGTACAACCAAGGATGGTGACGCCCGCAAATGCGCCTTTAAATAACTGGTCGTGTTCAGAACAAAAAAGGGCAGCCCGATCGGCTGCCCTTCTTACATGGGTAGAACTTACGCCGCACTGAACAACTTATGCGGATCAATCACAAACTTCTTCGGCACACCCGCATCGAACTCGCCGTAACCTTCCGGCGCCTGATCGAGGCTGATCACTTGCACGCCGACCACTTCGGCAATGTTGATGCGGTCCCACATGATCGCCTGCATCAACTGGCGGTTGTACTTCATCACTGGCGTCTGGCCAGTGTGGAAGCTGTGGGATTTCGCCCAGCCCAGGCCGAAGCGGATGCTCAGGCTGCCCATTTTCGCGGCAGCGTCGACGGCGCCCGGATCTTCGGTGACGTACAGGCCGGGGATACCGATCTTGCCGGCAACGCGCACAACGCCCATCAGTGAGTTGAGCACCGTGGCCGGGGCTTCGGCTTTGACGCCGTCGTGGCCGTGGCCGCGTGCTTCAAAGCCAACGCAGTCAACTGCGCAGTCGACTTCCGGCTCGCCCAGCAGCGCGGCGATCTGTTCGTGCAGCGGGGTGTCCTTGGACAGGTCGACGACCTCAAAGCCCTGCGCCTTGGCGTGGGCCAGGCGGATGGTGTTGACGTCGCCGACGATCACCACTGCCGCACCGAGCAAACGTGCGGAAGCGGCAGCGGCCAGGCCGACCGGACCGGCGCCGGCGATGTACACGGAACTGCCCGGGCCAACGCCGGCAGTAACCGCGCCGTGGTAACCGGTCGGGAGGATGTCGGAAAGGCAGGTCAGGTCGCGGATTTTCTCCATGGCCTTGTCGCGGTCCGGCAGTTTCAGCAGGTTGAAGTCGGCGTACGGCACCAGCACGTATTCGGCCTGGCCACCGGTCCAGTCGCCCATGTCGACGTAACCGTATGCGCCGCCGGCACGGGCCGGGTTGACGGTCAGGCAGACGCCGGTGTGTTGCTCCTTGCAGGAACGGCAGCGCCCGCAAGCCACGTTGAACGGAACGGAGACCAGATCGCCGATCTTCAGGTTTTCGACGTCGGAGCCCTTTTCGATCACCTCGCCGGTGATCTCGTGGCCCAGCACCAGACCGGTCTGCGCCGTGGTTCGGCCGCGCACCATGTGCTGGTCGGAGCCGCAGATGTTGGTGGAAACCACTTTGAGAATGACCCCGTGCTCGATCTTGCGACCGCGCGGGTCCTGCATTTTCGGGTAGTCGATTTTCTGTACTTCGACCTTACCAGCGCCGAGATACACCACACCACGATTGCCAGACATGCCATCACCTCTATATTTGTTGTTGGGTAGAGAGTTGATTGAGCTTCAAGCGGCAAGCTACAAGCCGCAAGAAGTGTGCTGACCGCTTGTTCTTGCGGCTTGGAGCTTGGAGCTTGCGCTATAGAACGACAGTTCTATTGGCGTTCAAGAACACCCGTCTTTCGATGTGATACCCAACCGCCCGCGCCAGCGTCAGGCCTTCGATATCGCGCCCTTTGGCAATCAGATCCTCGGGGTAATGGCTGTGATCCACCGCCTCGACGCCCTGGGCGATGATCGGCCCCTCGTCGAGGTCGTTGTTGATGTAATGCGCCGTCGCGCCCACCAGTTTCACGCCCTTGTTGTAAGCCTGGTGATAAGGCTTGGCGCCCTTGAAGCCCGGCAACAGCGAGTGATGAATGTTGATCGCCTTGCCATCGAGCTTGCGGCACAACTCCGGCGACAGCACCTGCATGTAGCGGGCGAGGATCACCAGTTCGGCGCCGGCTTCTTCGATCACCTGCCAGACCTGACGCTCCTGCGCCGGCTTGTCATTGGGGTCGAGAGGGAAATGGTAGTAGGGAATCTGGTGCCAGTCGGCCAACGGCTTGAGATCCGGATGGTTGGACACCACCGCCGCGACGTCCATCGACAACTGGCCGATGCGCTGGCGGTAGAGCAAGTCGTTGAGGCAGTGATCGGCCTTGGAGACCATGATCACCACTTTCGGCCGGTAGTTCGGCGCGGTCAGCTCAAAGAGCATGCCGAACGCCTGCCCGCGCTCGGCCAAACCTGCGCGGAAGGATTGTTCGTCGAAGCCGTCGGGCTGACGGAATTCCACGCGAATGAAGAAGCGCCCGGAGAGGCGGTCATCGAACGAGTGGTGCTCGGTGACGTAGCAGCCCTGCTCGAACAGAAAACGCGTGACCGCGTCCACCGTGCCGAGGACGCTGGGGCAGTCGGCGGTCAGAATCCATGTGTCTGGGGCGCGGCTCATGGTGCGGTGACTCCTGTTACAACAACGGTGAGCAAAGTGAACTCTGAACCAGGCTGACCTGCGCTGAACTGCTTTTGTGGTGAGGGGATTTATCCCCGTTGGGTGGCGAAGCCGCCCCAAAACCAATCACCGCGGTTTATCAGGTAGATCGAATTCACAGGTATTGCGACTGCTTCGCAGCCGAACGGGGATAAATCCCCTCGCCACAGAAGCAGGCACGATAGCCATTCAGTCTCAGGCCTGAACGCTGAGGCCGTACTCGGCCGAAGCATCCTGCAACCACAACCACCAGTAATCCGAGAAGCTGCGACGGATCAGCAGTTCCCAGGTGTCTTCGGCCGTGTGGCGAATCATCAACTGCGACTTGGCGAACACCGTGCCCACCGCTTTGCCGACCGGGAAGTTGTTCGGGTGCACGTCGTAGCTGGTCGACTTCATCAGCACCTGGCGCACGTTCGGCCCGCTCAGTTCGAGGATCTGCTGGCCGCCGCTGACGTTGACGATGGCAATGTGCAGATCGCCCAGCGCTTCGCGCAGTTTCTGCTCGGCGGCGAATTCTTCGCCGCTTGGCACGATCAGCAGCCACTCGTCAGGGCCCATCCATTGCAGACTGGTTTCGCCTTTGACGATTACGCTCAGCGCACCGGGCAATTCAATGCCAAGCGCCTTGTGCACACCGGCCGCGAATGCGGCATCGTGGCCATCGCCACGAATAGTCAGGTGGCCGAGGAGTTTCTTTTCCCGCACGATCACGCCGGCGTTCTTGCGGCCCTTGCCGACCAGGCTGGCGAGGTCGGCATGGTGCAGCGACGACTCGGCCTTGGCGCCAGTGGTCGGGCGTTGTTGGTAAACATTGGCTGTGGTCATAAAGCACCTTCTGAATTCTGTTGGTTCCTGTGGTGGCTGTGCCGCCGCCTTCGCGAGCAGGCTCGCTCCCACAGGGGAACGCGATCGAATGTGGGAGCGAGCCTGCTCGCGAATAGCCGCCCGCCCACCGCTCCCGAGGTTGTCAGATGTTCTGCCGATCACCCTTCGGATCGAAGAACACCGAAGAAACAATCTCCGCCTCGATCACGCTGCCATCGGCCAGCGGTGCGAACACCCGCTCGCCCATGCGCTTGAGACCGCCCTTGACCACACCCATGGCAAACGAATAACCGAGGGAGTTGTGCGCGTAACTCGAGGTCACGTGGCCGACCATGGTCATCGGGATCGCCTGCTTGGTGTTGAACACCAGCTGCGCACCTTCCGGCAGCCATTTGGTCGGATCGATCGGCTTGAGGCCGACCAGTTGCTTGCGCTGGTCTTTCACGCAATCTTCGCGGTTCATGCCGCGCTGGCCGATCCACGAGAACGGTTTGGTGCGACCGACACACCAGCCCATGTTCAGGTCGTCGGGGGTCATCGAGCCGTCGGTGTCCTGGCCGACGATGATGAAGCCCTTCTCGGCCCGCAGCACGTGCATGGTTTCCGTGCCGTACGGCGTCAGGTTGTACTGCTTGCCGGCCTCGACGATCTTCTCCAGCACGCCCATCGCATAATCGGCCTGCACGTTGACTTCGTACGACAGCTCACCAGTGAACGAGATACGGAACACCCGCGCCGGCACATCGCCAACCAGACCTTCTTTCCAGGTCATGAACGGGAACGCTTCGTTGCTCAGATCAATGTCGGTCACGGCGCTGAGCAGCTTGCGGCTGTTCGGCCCGGACAGGGTCATGGTCGCCCAGTGATCGGTAACGGAGGTGAAGTACACCTTCATATCCGGCCATTCGGTCTGGTGGTACAGCTCCAGCCATTGCAGCACGCGAGCCGCGCCGCCGGTGGTGGTGGTCATGACGAAATGGTTGTCGGCCAGGCAAGCCGTCACACCGTCGTCGAAGACCATGCCGTCTTCCTTGCACATCAAACCGTAGCGAGCCTTGCCCACGTCGAGCTTGGTCCAGGCGTTGGTGTACACGCGGTTGAGAAACTCGCGGGCATCCGGGCCTTGAATGTCGATCTTGCCGAGGGTCGAAGCATCGAGCAGGCCAACGCTGTCGCGCACGGCTTTGCATTCGCGCTTGACCGCCGCGTGCAGGTCTTCACCGTTTTTCGGGAAGTACCAGGGACGCTTCCACTGACCGACGTCTTCAAACTCGGCGCCGTTCTTCACATGCCAGGCATGCAGCGCGGTGTAGCGCACCGGTTCGAAGATGTGCCCGCAGTGTCGACCGGCCACGGCGCCGAAGGTCACCGGCGTGTAGTTCGGACGGAACATGGTGGTGCCCATCTGCGGGATGGTCACGTTCAGCGAACGGGCGGCAATGGCCAGACCGTTGACGTTGCCG
Source organism: Pseudomonas sp. ef1 (assembly GCF_007293365.2). NCBI lineage: Bacteria > Pseudomonadati > Pseudomonadota > Gammaproteobacteria > Pseudomonadales > Pseudomonadaceae > Pseudomonas > Pseudomonas sp. ef1. Next base: position 260,993 of record NZ_CM129815.1, read on the forward strand.
AGCTTGCCCTGATCGGTGCCGAAGCCCAGCGCGGTGTAGCGTTTGACGTGCTCGACCGACTCGAAACCTTCACGGGTCGCCAATTCGATACCACCGGCGGTGACATCGTTCTGGAAGTCGACGAATTGCTTCGGTGCACGCGCCGAGTTCTTCTCGTGCGGCACCTGGAACAGCGCCAGGGTCGGCTCTTCGAGACGGCTCAGGGCTTTCGGCAACACGCCTTCGACGGTCTGGAAACCGGCTTCGGCAGCAGCGCGCACGCCACCTTCAAAACCGTCGGCCAGCGAATCGCCGAGCGCGTAGACGCCATTGATGCCACCGACGCACACGCGCTTCTGCGGTGCTTCGCCCGGTACGAAACCGAGAATGTCTTCGCGCCAGACCGGTTTGCCACCGAGGTGCGAAGCCAGGTGAACCACCGGGCTGTAACCACCGGAGCTGGCCACCAGGTCGCAGTCGAGCCATTCGCCCGGACTGGTCACGGCGTGGGCCTTTACGTCAATCGCGGCGACGCGGGCAGCGGTCACACGCTTGCTGCCACGCACTTCGATGACGGCGCTGCCGGTGAGGATGCGAATGCCTTTGGCGCGCGCTTCTTCGACCAATGCACCGCGCGGATTGCTGCGGGCATCAGCGATGGCGACCACTTGCAGACTGGCATCGAGCCAATCCAGAGCGACGCGATAGGCGTGATCGTTGTTGGTCGACAGCACCAGTTTTTTGCCCGGCGCTACGCCATAACGACGCACGTAGGTCGACACCGCGCCGGCTAGCATGTTGCCCGGCACGTCGTTGTTGCCGTACACCAGCGGACGCTCGTGGGCACCCGTCGCCAACACCACGCGCTTGGCGCGGACACGGTGGATGCGCTGCCGCACCTGACCGATTGGCGCGCGGTCACCGAGGTGATCGGTGAGGCGTTCGTGAATGGTCAGGAAGTTGTGGTCGTGGTAACCGTTGACCGTGGCGCGCGGCAACAGCAGCACGTCCGGGGTGTTCTTCAATTCAGCGATGACGCTGGCGACCCATTCCATCGCCGGTTTGCCGTCGAGGCTTTCGCGCGAGTCGAGCAGGCTGCCGCCGAACTCTTCCTGCTCATCGGCCAGAATCACGCGGGCACCGCTGCGCGCAGCGGCCAGGGCTGCGGCGAGACCGGCCGGGCCGGCACCGACGATCAGCACGTCGCAGTGCTGGTTCATGTAGTCGTAGGTGTCCGGATCGTTCTCGGTCGGCGAACGGCCGAGGCCGGCAGCCTTGCGGATGTACTTCTCGTAAGTCATCCAGAACGATTGCGGGTACATGAAGGTTTTGTAGTAGAAACCCGGCGGCATCAGCTTGCCGCCGACCTTGCCGAGAATCCCCATCATGTCGTTGTTGACGCTCGGCCAGCCATTGGTGCTGGTGGCGACCAGGCCCTGATACAACGCCTGTTGCGTGGCGCGCACGTTGGGAATCTGCGTGGCTTCGGTGGCACCGATCTGCAGCACGGCGTTCGGCTCTTCGGAACCGGCCGCGAAGATGCCGCGAGGACGCGAATACTTGAAGCTGCGGCCGATGATATCGACGCCGTTGGCAATCAGTGCAGCAGCCAGCGAGTCGCCTTCATAGCCTTTGTAGGTCTGGCCGTTGAAGGTGAAGCTCAGCACTTTGTTGCGGTCGATCCGTCCACCGTTGGACAGGCGATTGGTCTGGCTCATACCTTCTCTCCCAGCGCCGTCGTGGCTGTTTTCGCAGCGCCTGCCTTGTCGGTGAATTGCGGCTTCTCGCCGATCTTGTAGCTCTCGAGAATCTCGTAGGTCACGGTATCGCGAGTGACGTTGAAGTACTGGCGGCAACCGGCAACGTGGTCCCACAGTTCGTGGTGCAGACCGCGCGGGTTATCGCGGAAGAACATGTAGTCACCCCACTCCTCATCGGTGCAGGCGTTCGGATCCAGCGGCCGCGGGATGTGCGCCTGACCGGATGCGTGGAATTCCTCTTCAGAGCGCAGTTCGCCGCAGTGAGGACAGAAGATATGCAACATGGGGATTTCTCCTGTTAGTGGGCAACCGCAGCAGCGCCGTGTTCATCGATCAACGCACCGTTGTGGAAACGGTCGATGGAGAAAGGTGCAGCCAATGGGTGCATTTCACCCTTGGCCAGACTCGCGGCAAACACGTTGCCCGAGCCAGGTGTGGCTTTGAAACCGCCGGTGCCCCAACCGCAGTTGAAGAACATGTTTGGTACCGGAGTCTTGGAAATGATCGGGCAAGCGTCCGGGGTGGTGTCGACGATGCCGCCCCACTGGCGGTTCATGCGTACGCGGGACAACACCGGGAACATCTCGACGATGGCCTGAATGGTGTGTTCGATTACCGGGTACGAACCACGCTGGCCGTAGCCGTTGTAGCCGTCGATACCGGCGCCGATCACCAGGTCGCCCTTGTCGGACTGGCTGATGTAACCGTGTACGGCGTTGGACATGATCACGCTGTCGATAATCGGCTTGATCGGCTCGGACACCAGCGCTTGCAGCGGGTGGGATTCGATCGGCAGGCGGAAACCGGCAAGCTTGGCCATGTGCCCGGAGTTACCGGCCGTCACCACGCCGACGCGCTTGGCGCCGATGAAACCCTTGTTGGTTTCAACGCCGATGCACACGCCGTTTTCCTTGCGGAAACCGATCACTTCGGTCTGCTGGATCAGGTCCACGCCCAAGGCATCGGCGGCACGCGCGAAGCCCCAGGCCACGGCATCGTGACGGGCGACGCCGCCGCGACGCTGCACGGTTGCGCCCATGATCGGATAGCGGGTGTTTTTCGAGCAGTCCAGGTACGGAATTTCGTCCGCAACCTGCTTGGCGTCGAGCAGTTCGCCGTCGACGCCGTTGAGGCGGTTGGCGCTGACCCGACGCTCCGAATCACGGATGTCCTGCAGGGTGTGGCACAGGTTGTAGACGCCGCGCTGGGAGAACATCACGTTGTAGTTGAGATCCTGCGACAGGCCTTCCCACAATTTCATCGCGTGTTCGTAGAGGTGCGCCGACTCGTCCCACAGGTAGTTGGAGCGCACGATGGTGGTGTTGCGTGCGGTGTTACCGCCGCCCAGCCAGCCCTTCTCGACCACGGCGACATTGGTGATGCCGTGCTCCTTGGCCAGATAGTAGGCCGTCGCCAGGCCGTGCCCGCCGCCGCCGACGATGACCACGTCGTAGACTTTTTCGGGGTGGGCGTGCGCCACATGCGCTGCCAGTTTTCGTGGTGGCTGAGCGAGTGTTTGAACAGGCCGAAGCCGGAATAGCGTTGCATAGTCATTACTCCAAAACCGACTCAGCGATAAACCGGGAAGTCTGCGCACAGGGCCGAGACCTGCTGGGCGACATTGGCCTCGACATCGGCGTCGCCGAGGTTGTCGAGGATGTCGCAGATCCAGCCGGCGAGGGTTTCGCACTGGCTGACCTTGAAGCCGCGCGTGGTCACCGCCGGGGTGCCGATGCGCAGGCCCGAGGTCACGAACGGCGACTGCGGGTCGTTCGGCACGGCGTTCTTGTTCACGGTGATGTGGGCACGGCCCAGCGCGGCGTCGGCGTCCTTGCCGGTCAGGCCCTGACGGATCAGGCTGACCAGGAACAAATGGTTGTCGGTGCCGCCGGAGACCACATCGTAGCCACGCTTGATGAACACGCTGGCCATCGCCTGGGCGTTGTCGATCACTTGTTGCTGATAAGCCTTGAAGCCAGGCTCCAGTGCTTCCTTGAAGCACACCGCTTTACCGGCGATGACGTGCATCAGCGGGCCGCCCTGGGCACCGGGAAAAACGGCCGCGTTGAGCTTTTTCTCGATCTCTTCGTTGGACTTGGCCAGGATCAGCCCGCCACGCGGACCGCGCAGGGTTTTGTGCGTGGTGGTGGTGACCACATCGGCGTACGGCAGCGGGTTCGGGTACAGGCCGGCAGCGACCAGACCGGCGACGTGGGCCATGTCGACGAACAGCAGCGCACCGACCTTGTCGGCGATTTGGCGGAAGCGCGGGAAATCCAGAGTCTTCGAGTAAGCGGAGAAACCGGCAACGATCATTTTCGGTTTGCACTCGACGGCCAGACGCTCGACTTCGTCGTAGTCGATCAGTCCGGTGTCGGTGTTGATGCCGTACTGCACAGCGTTGTAGAGCTTGCCCGAGGACGACACTTTGGCGCCGTGGGTCAGGTGACCGCCGTGGGCCAGGCTCATGCCGAGGATAGTGTCACCCGGCTGGATCAGCGCCAGGTACACGGCGCTGTTGGCCGAGGAGCCGGAGTGCGGCTGGACGTTGGCGTAGTCGGCGCCGAACAGTTGCTTGGCGCGTTCGATGGCCAGCGCTTCGACCTTGTCCACATGCTCGCAGCCACCGTAGTAGCGCTTGCCCGGATAGCCCTCGGCGTATTTGTTGGTCAGGCCGCTGCCTTGCGCCTGCATGACGCGCTTGCTGGTGTAGTTCTCCGACGCGATCAGCTCGATGTGATCTTCCTGACGTTGCTCCTCGGCATTCATCGCCGCCAGCAGTGCATCGTCGTAACCCTGGATCTGGTCTTGCTTGCTGAACATCGCGTCTCTCCCAGCGGCATCTGTGCGCCATTCGTCTCGGTAAGGCACTGGCAATGATGGCAGTGCCCTTTGATGCGATGGTATGACCGGCACAGACAGCTCAAATGCCTGCGCGCGCCACGCAAAGGTGCGTTTACGACATGGCTGGAAATGACCCGAAGAATGCACTCCCCCTGTAGGAGCTGCCGGAGGCTGCGATCTTTTGACTTTGACTTTGAAGATCAAAGGATCGCAGCCTTCCGCAGCTCCTACAGGGGTCAGGCGATGATTTGGCGGATGGCGAGCAGCAGGAGGAAATGCGCGGGATACAGCGCATATGCCCAGCGCCGCATCGGTGGTGGCTGCAGATGTCGCCCATGTCGCAACAAGAACATTCCCAGCATCGGCGCAAACAGACACGTCGCCAGACCGAGAATCGCCACGCTGTTGCCGAACCGCGCAGATTCGAGCAGCACCTGCCATTGGTTCGCCGCCAGACACACCAGCCCCGGCAACAGGCTGAAATACCAGGGTCGGCGGAACACCAGCAGCATCGCCAACGGCAACAATACGCCGAAGAAACCGAACATCAGTCGTTCTGAAAAAACCGCCGCAACCACCAGCGCGGCCAGTGCGAGCAATCGCGCCACCGAGGCTGAATCCTGCCAGCCGCGCGCCACCAGCAGGCCCAGCGCCAGCGTCGGCATCACGTTGAACGTGTCAGGGTCGGGGATATAAAAGCGATAAGGGATTTCGCTGATGGCGCTGAACAACAACAGCCAGCCCAGATAGCGCCATTCCATCTTGCGCGAACCGTCTCGTGCCAGATTCGCCGCCATCGCCAGGCAAAACCATGGAAACGCCAATCGCCCGGGCACATACAAACAATCGGCGGAGAAGCCGACATATCGCAGGTGATCGAGCAACATGCTCAGCAACGCCAGCCACTTGAGCAGATCCAGGGCACCGTCGCGTTGGCTCAGGTGCATAATCGGCCCATAAACTGGTAATTTTCCCCACCCGACATTGCATGTGCTCCCCGGAAGATCTTCGGTAAAGTGCGCATCCTCATTGACCACGAGCCTTCACAAGAGTCTCGATTACGGAAGCCGGCCATGACCGACAAGAGCCAACAATTCGCCAGCGACAACTATTCCGGGATCTGCCCGGAAGCCTGGGCCGCCATGGAACAGGCCAACCACGGCCACCAGCGCGCTTACGGCGACGATGAATGGACCGCCCGCGCGGCCGATCATTTCCGCAAACTGTTCGAAACCGACTGCGAAGTGTTCTTCGCCTTCAACGGCACCGCCGCCAACTCGCTGGCCCTGTCGTCGCTGTGCCAGAGTTACCACAGCGTGATCTGCTCGGAAACCGCCCACGTCGAAACCGACGAATGCGGCGCTCCGGAATTCTTTTCCAACGGCTCGAAGCTGCTGATCGCCGGCACCGAAAACGGCAAGATCACCCCGCAATCGATCCGCGAAGTCGCGCTCAAGCGTCAGGACATCCACTACCCGAAACCGCGCGTGGTGACCCTGACTCAAGCCACCGAAGTCGGCAGTGTGTACACCCCGGAAGAAGTCCGCGCCATCAGCGCAACCTGCAAGGAGCTGGGCCTGCATCTGCACATGGACGGCGCGCGGTTCTCCAACGCCTGCGCATTCCTCGGCTGCTCGCCCGCCGACCTGACCTGGAAAGCCGGCGTCGACGTGCTGTGCTTCGGCGGCACGAAAAACGGCATGGCGGTGGGTGAAGCGATCCTGTTCTTCAACCACAAACTGGCCGAAGACTTCGACTACCGCTGCAAGCAGGCCGGGCAACTGGCGTCGAAGATGCGCTTTTTGTCGGCACCGTGGGTCGGCATTCTGGAAAACGACGCCTGGCTCAAATACGCCCGCCACGCCAACCACTGCGCGCAACTGCTGGCAGAACTGGTCAGCGACATTCCCGGCGTCGAACTGATGTTCCCGGTGCAGGCCAACGGCGTGTTCCTGCAACTGTCCGAGCCGGCCATCGCCGCGCTGACTGCAAAGAACTGGCGCTTCTACACCTTCATCGGCAAGGGCGGCGCACGTTTCATGTGCTCCTGGGACACTGAAGAAGAGCGCGTGCGCGAACTGGCGCGCGATATTCGCGAGGTCATGTCGGCCTGATTCCCCTCCCAAGTAGCATTCCCATGCTCAGCACGGGAATGCAACCCAGAGGCTGCGCGTCGCGGACCTGCATTTTCAGAATCGGCCTACACCAAGGCCTACAGAAAGCACAAAAATCCCGCCATAGACTGCTTGCTCCCGATTCAAGGAGCGCACGCGATGGCAATTCCCGGCTACATGACGATCACGGGCAAGACCCAAGGGCTGATTTCGGCAGGCTGCTCAACGCCTGATTCGGTGGGCAACAGATATCAGGCGGCACACACCGATGAAATCATGGTGCTGTCGTACAGCCACAACCTCGCCAACCTCGACAACTCTCACCGAGCCACCCACGCGCCGGTCATTGTCACCAAAGTCGTCGACAAATCTTCACCGCTGCTGGCCCAGGCACTGGCCAACCGTGAAGAGCTCGACTGCAAGATCAACTTCTACCGAACCTCCCCTCAGGGTCAGCAGGAAAAATACTTTTCTGTCTCGATCGACGGTGCGGTGCTCACCGAACTGAACCTGGATATGCCCCACGTCATTCTGCACAACGACGCGGAACCTCAGGAGCAGGTCGCCATTCGTTATCGTGGCATCAGCTGGGTGCATCACCTCGCCGGGACCAGCGGCCATGCCTCGTGGGGCGAAGAAGGTTGAGCGATCAGCGCCATGGTCTCAGCGACGTTCGACACGTTGCCAGCAAGCTGCTCGGACAGGCACAGACAGTCGGCTCACATCATCTGGCATTCGGCAGTGCGCGCGTGCAGTTCAATCAGGAGGTCGCGCGCTTCGCCAAGGGCATTGTCGATGATGTCGCCAGCGGCCGCCTTTCAGCGGACATGGGCCTTGACGCCCTCGCACAGGAACAGCGCCATCTTCTGAACCAATCCAGAGTTCTGGTACGCGGCACTAAAGGTGCCGTTCCTGAAGCGGTAAAAAAACGCCCGTTATCGATGCTCAGGCAGCCTCATTCGCGCTCCGATCCAGACAGGTTGCTGCGCGCGATTCATCAGCAGAACCTCAGGGTGGCGCGCGTTAATAACAGCAGCACCGCGCGCAGCCCTCACCCCGTCAACGACTTGAAGTTCTTCCCCAGCGAGCACTGGCCGCAAGATCGCCCGGCCCCATCTGAGCCGGGGTTTTACATCGTGCCGAAAAGCATTGTCGCCGAGAAGCTTGAGGCACAACTGCTCCCCTCCGCCAACCCGAATGTCATCGCCAGATTCAGAAGTTTGAATCCGACCCCGGACATGATTAAAGCCGGTTCGATGATCGTGCTGAGCAACCCTGACAATCAGCAATGCACATACGAGGAAGCATTGCTGATGCAGACCGCGCGTTTCGTCAGTGCGACGCTGGAACCGCTGACCGTGGAAGAAGCGGATTTCATGGCGCAGCACTATGGCGTGATCCAGACCGCACTCGCCTATGAATCAAAAGTGATCGGGGTCGTCACGGCCATGGCAGCCAATCATCTGGATGGCATAAAAAATGTTCTCGCAGATCTTGAGAAGTTGCATGTTCATACGCTGGACGTAAAAGGCCACCGGGTCTCTGAAGAATTCATAAACAAGCGTGACCAATTACTCAAAAAGCTGGACGTCCAACTCAATCGGTTCACCCGGCAGAGTATTGGCATCCCCGATTACCCGAGCCTGAAGACCACTCTAGGCATTGATCATCCCTATCTTGTGCACCACTGGCGAAAAGCCGGCGGCATCGGCCAGAACCCAGGTTATGCCACGCATATTCGGGCAGTCAGCCAAGCATCACAGTACGTTAAATATGGCGGCTGGATCGGTACAGCGGTGGGTGGTGGCGCCTCCGCCTTAAAGGTGCAGGATGTCTGCATGCACGGAAGCGCGGAGGCATGTGAAAAAGTGAAGTTCACGGAGAGCGGAAGCTTTTTGGGTGGTGTGGGTGGCGGAATGGTTGCCGGCGCGCTCGCAAGCTTGACTGCCTCAACGATTTGCGTAGGCGCTGGCCTCCCGACAGGCGGGCTTGGCACTGTACTTTGCAGTGCGCTACTGGCAGGACTCGGAAATTACGCCGGCGGGACTTTGGGCGAGAAAGGCGGCGAACGGATCGCAGAGAAAGTATACGAGGCTGTTAGATGACTCTTCGCACTTCAGAGAAAATATTCTTGTTAATTGGTATTGTAGACTTCGTCGGCATATTTACTTTGATAGGAGTGATGTTGTATGTCGCGAAAACAAAGACCGAAACCATATTGAACCATCTAACAAACAGTTCTATTTCGAGCAGACTGATAATGCTTTGGCACGGAGGTCCTTGGGGCAAAATCTACATGATGGGAGAAGTGTTCGACATCATGCGAAACCCTGAATTTTACATTCACACCGGAAAACTTTGCGCGAAAGACTTCGAAAATTTCCCCAAAAAACTGAAAAAGAACCTGATTATTTTATACAAACTGGTTTTCATTTTTTTTGCAATTATGATGTGCTTGGGAATAAGCTCATCCGCAGATCAAATTAACAATATCGTAAAAGATCCAATTGTGATCATGACACTGGTGAGTTTCACAGGTCTTTTAGTGGTAAATGGAATTTTACTTTATACGGCCAAGAGAAGACTGGAAACGATCCTAAATAGCCTGAAACGCAGTTCAATCACATCGTCTTTGCTCATGTTATGGCAAGCGGGCCTGGGGGGACGTATTTATATGTTGGGTGAGATTTTCGGCATCCTCAAAAAACCCGCACGGTACATTTCCCAAGGCAAAGTCAGCGCAAGAGACGTTAAGAATTTCCCGCCAAAACTCAAACGCGACCTGCTCAAACTGAATAAATACCAGCAAATATTTGGCTTTGCCTTTGTGGGCTTCGGCCTGCTCGCTTTGTTCGGGCTGATTTGAAATTGCACTTTCCCGGTCGATCTCCTCATTTAGGAGATCGACCCAAGTTCATGCCTATTTAAAACTCAATCCGCACATCCCCCTTCGGCACGCTGCAGCACGACAGGATAAATCCTTCCGCCTCGTCATCCTCGGTAATCCCGCCGTTGTGCTCCATCTCCACTTCGCCGCCCAGTTTCATCACCTTGCACGTTCCGCAGATACCCATGCCGCAGGCTTTCGGGATCATCAGACCGAGCTTGGCGGCGGCTGCGTGGACGGTTTCGCCCGGGCCGACGCGAATGCTTTTGCCAGAGGCGGTGAATTCGACCTGATGCAGATCCGCGGCGTCGATTTCCGGTGCATCGGCGGCTTGTTCGGCCTGTTCCACCGCGTCGGCGCGGGCCTCGGGTGGCGTGGCGCCGAAGGATTCTTCGTGATAGCGCGACATGTCGTAGCCGGCCGCTTCCAGCAGGCGTTTGACCGCGGTCATGTACGGCGTCGGGCCGCAGCAGAACACTTCGCGCTCGAGGAAGTCCGGGACCATCAGTTCGAGCATCTTGTGATTCAGATAACCGCGATAACCGGCCCATGGCTCACCGAGGCCGTGCTTTTCGCAGATCAGGTGCAGGCTGAAGTTATCGATCCGCGACGCCATGTGCTCAAGCTCGCGGTGGTAAATGATGTCTTTCGGCGACCGCGCGCTGTGCACGAACGTCATGTCGACGTTGGCGTTGGTGTCGTAGAACCAGCGCGCCATCGACATGCACGGCGTGATGCCGACGCCACCGCTCAGATACAGGACCTTCGGGCTCGGGAAGTCGATCGCGTTGAACAGCCCGACCGGGCCGTGCACCGCCAGCTCCTGACCTTCATGCAGGGTGTCGTGCAACCAGTTCGAGACCTTGCCACCTGGCACGCGCTTGATCGTGACCGAGAAGCTGTACGGCACCGACGGCGAGCTGGAAATGGTGTAGGAGCGCATGATCGGCTGGCCTTCGATTTCCAGCTCCAGGGTGACGAACTGCCCCGGCTTGAAGAAGAACAGGATCGGCTGGTCGGCCATAAAGCAGAAGGTGCGCACATCCCAGGTTTCCTGGATGACTTTGACGCAACGGACAATGTGTCGGCCATTGGCCCAGGTCTGGGTGGTGACCGGATTCAGGAAGCTGTTGGACATGCTGTTCTCCACGGCCGACTGTCGGCCTCTTGTCGGCGATTCTGCGTATAGCGCAGACCGTGCGTTTACCTATCCGCGACATTGACATACTTATCGCGACCAGCCCTTGAACACCGGGCCTTGCGCGTCGGGAACAGATTGCGCCATGTCGCGCATGGATAAGGTTCCCCCCAGCGCCGGCCCCACACTCGCCCCAACACAAGACGACTTCTTTACACCTTGCGTAGCAACCGTTTTGCAGCACACCTGATCAGCCACTTTCGCCGGCCACGCAGAGGGCCATGAGGATTACATCGATGGACGTCACCGCAAAAATCAGCCTGGGCGATCCGCTGGAACCCGCACGCAAGGCCACCGCGCAAATGCTTCAGGAGCGCGAGCGCACTTTTTCGCTGCCACAGCCGTTCTACAGCGACGAGCGCCTGTTCGATATCGATATGCAGGAGATCTTCCAGAAGGAATGGTTGATCGCCGGCATGACCTGCGAGATCCCGGCCAAGGGTAACTACCTGACCCTGCAGGTCGGCAAGAACCCGATCATCGTCATTCGCGGCGCCGAGGGCGTGGTGCACGCGTTCCACAACGTCTGCCGCCACCGTGGCTCGCGCCTGTGCACCAGTGAAAAAGGCAAAGTCGCCAAACTGGTCTGCCATTACCACCAGTGGACTTACGAACTGGACGGTCGCCTGCTGTTTGCCGGCACCGAGATGGGCGCCGACTTCGACATGAAGCAGTACGGCCTGAAACCGGTGAACGTGAAAACCGCTGGCGGCTACATCTTCATCAGCCTGGCAGAGAACCCGCCGGCCATCGATGACTTCCTGTCGACGCTCAACCATTACATGGAACCGTACGACATGGAGAACACCAAGGTGGCGATCACCACCACCTTGATGGAAAAGGCCAACTGGAAACTGGTGCTGGAAAACAACCGCGAGTGCTACCACTGCAACGCATCGCACCCGGAACTGTTGAAAACCCTGCTGGAATGGGACGACGTCACCGACCCGCGCGCCGATCAGGCGTTCAAGGATCACGTCGCCGCCTCCGCCGCTGCCTGGGAAGCGGAAAAGATCCCTTACGCTCACGCCAGTTTCGGCTTGCGCAACCGCATCGTGCGCATGCCGCTGCTCAAGGGCACCGTGTCGATGACCCTCGACGGCAAGCAGGGCTGCGCGAAACTGATGGGCCGCATCAAGAACCCGGACCTGGGCTCGATGCGCATCCTGCACCTGCCGCACTCGTGGAACCACTGCATGGGCGATCACATTATCGTCTTCACCGTGTGGCCGATCAGCGCCCAGGAAACCATGGTCACCACCAAGTGGCTGGTGCACAAGGACGCCGTGGAAGGTGTCGATTACGACGTCGAGCGCATGCGCCAGGTGTGGGATGCGACCAACGATCAGGACCGCCGTCTGGCTGAGGAAAACCAGCGCGGGATCAACTCCACCGCTTACCAGCCGGGGCCTTACTCCAAAACCTATGAATTCGGCGTGGTCAACTTCGTCGACTGGTACAGCGAGCGGATGTTGAACAACCTCGGGGCTGAGCCAGCGCCTTACCTCAAAGGCGTACCGGTTCAGGGCTGATCAAGAGCAAAAGATCGCAGCCTGCGGCAGCTCCTACAGGTGGAATGCATTCCCCTGTGGGAGCGAGCCTGCTCGCGAAGACGCCCTGACCCACGCTACATCTTCCAGCTGATCAATTTCCGATCAACCACCCTCGCACCCATACCCACCAAGCCCTCCAGCCTTCCGCAAACAAGTTATCCACACACCCGCCCACAGCAAATGGGGGTAACTGTGGATGACTCAAAAAATATCCTGCTGATTTGCAAAGAAAAATCGTGACTTATGCTGAATCGCGGTTTCTCAAAACAATTGATCGTTTTTTGATCACACTCGTACACAGCACGTATTCAGAGGCCTGTAGCGGGTAGCGAACATGTTATCCACAGAAGCGCCAACAGAGATCGGGGACAACTTTCAATCTCCTGTGGAAAAACACCTATGACTGGGGAAAACTCCTTCGCGTCAACAGCTCTCGGCGCCCGGGGATCACATTTGATCAATAATTGATCAAGCTCATGTAAGCCCTGCTCCATATGGCCTACAGCTGATAGCGAACATCTTATCCACAGAAGCGCCAACAGAGATTGGGGGCAACTTCTCGATTAATACCGAGGGAAAAGCCCGAGAAATCCGTGAGTTACGCTGATCGTTTTTTGATCTTATGGCTGGAAGGCTTGAATGGCGTGGGATGCGCGGAAGGGCGAACACGTTATCCACAGCTTCGCCAACAGGGATTGTGGGTAAGCAGTACAGATTGGCGGTGAAGAAATGCCAATGTGGGAGCGAGCCTGCTCGCGAATGCGTCGGGTCAGTCGATGCATGTGCCGGCTGACAGTCCGCTTTCGCGAGCAGGCTCGCTCCCACAGGGGATATTGCCTGGAAGAGGTGACTAGCGGACAACGCCTTCTTCAATAAGCAACTTCAGAATCGCTTCAGCCCCAGCCTGCGCGGTAACGCCCTTGAGCACCTGCCCACCGCCACCACTGGCTTTGGCCGTAGCGGCCTTCATCCGGTCGGCGCCGCTCTTGGCCTTGATCACCTTCAAGCGCTTGGGCCGTGGCTTGGCCGGTTGCAGCGTGGCAACGGCCAACAATTCATCTTCCACCGTTTCAACGTCGTCGGCGGCCAATTCGCCCCGTCGCGCCGGGCCGTACGCGCTCTGCCGAGGCTTCGGCGCGGCGTTATCCACAGTCGCCAGAAACGGCAGTTTCACCTTCAAGCGGCGTCGCTGCCCGCGCGGTAACGCTTGCAGAACCAGCGCCGAACCGTCAGCGATCGATTCGACCTGCGCCAGGCCCACCACCAGCGGCCAGCCCAGGCCTTCGGCCAGGAGGAACGGCAACATCCCCGAACCTTCGCCGGTTTCCGCCTGACTGCCGGTCAGCACTACTTGCGCCCCGGCATCGCGCAGGTACGCGGTCAGCGCTGGCAAGGCGTCGGCGCCAGCGGGTTGTTCCAGCACATGCAGCTGTTCCAGGCCCATGCCCAGATAGGCACGCAGGGCCGGTTCGGCGACATCACCGGCATGCAGCACTTGCAGGTTATCCCCAGCCAATTGCAGGCCCAGTTCCACCGCGCGCGCATCCTGATCGGCGCGCCGTGGCCGACCTGAGGTCGGGTGAGCGCCGATTGAAACCAGACTGATAACGTTCGTGTTCATAGGGTTTCCTTACGCCGCATCGCGCTTGGCTTCGTTGCGGTAAGCCGCGACCGCTTCGATCAACGCTTGCAGAATCTCTGCGCTTTCGCCGATCACCGAGAGGTCGGCACGCTTGATCATGTCGCAACCCGGATCAAGGTTGATTGCCACCACCTTGTCGCAGGCGCCAATGCCTTGCAGGTGCTGGATTGCGCCAGATATACCCACAGCCACATAGACCCGCGCAGTGACCCAGGTGCCGGACGCGCCGACCTGACGATCGCGCGCCATGAAGCCGTCGTCCACCGCCACCCGCGAAGCGCCTTCGGTGGCGCCGAGGGCCGCCGCTGTTTCGTGAAACAGCTGCCAATCCTTGACGCCGTTGCCGCCGGAGAAAATGAACTCCGCTTCGGCCATCGGGATCGCTGCCGGATCCACCGCCACGGCACCAAGATCTTCGATTCGCGACAAGCTGCGCGCGACGCTTGTGGATAACTCCACTGGCAACGCTTCGTGTCGGGTTTCGCTGACCGGTTCTGCGCATTCGGCAGCGGCGAGAATCAACCGCGCCACCGGACGCGCCAGATCTTGCAATCCGGCGCCAGCGCGGCCGATGCACTCCTGATCCTTGACCTGCCAGACCCGCGTGGCCGGACGCTCACCCAGCGCTGCAGCAAAGCGTCGGCCGAGTTCGCCGCCACCGCTGCGGCTGTCCGGCAGCAACCAGTGACGCGGGTTGAATTGGTTATCCACAGCGCGCAACCCCTGCACCCGTTGTTCCGGTGCATAACCGCTGAATTCATCGCCTTCGAGCAGCAGCAGGCGATCGACGCCAGCGGTCTCGAAAGCGCTTTCCTTATGCTCGCCGAACACCACGGCGAGCACTGCACCATCGCTGCCGGCCAGTTGGTGAGCGAGGCCGAGCAGATCGCGGTCGTGGCTGCTCAGGCGACCGCCGACCATATCCGGCACCACGCTGATGTAGAACGCCGGGGCCGGAACCTGATGCAGCGGCAACTGCACTTCAACAGCAGCCGAGCGTTTGACCGCCCCACCCTGCTGCGCGCCGCTGCGGTCAATGCGTTTGATGCCGTTGGGGCCGATAAAACCCATGCCGTGCAGATTCTTGCGGATGACGCCGTTGGGACCCATCCAGCTGTGTTGCGCCGGTTGCATCGCCGCGTGCAGCGGATGCAGGCGGTTGCGCGCAATCCATTCGGCGCGAGGGTCGCGGCGGATAATGTCGCTCATCAGTGCACCTCCGCAGGTTCACGTTTGGCCGGGCTGGCAGGCTTGCTTGGCGCGGCGTCTTCGAGCAGCGCGTCGGCCACCAGTTCGGCGATGTCCTTGATCAGCGGACGCGGTTCGACCACGCCTTCGAGCATCGCCGTGCACTGTGGACAACCCACCGCCACCAGTTCGGCGCCGGTTTCGCGAATGTCTTCCATGCGCATGTCGGGGATGCGCTGCTTGCCCGGAATGTCGGTGATCGGCGCGCCGCCACCGCCGCCGCAGCAGCGTGAGCGGAAGCCGGAACGTTGCATCTCTTTGACTTCGATGCCGAGGGCACGCAGCACTTCGCGCGGCGCTTCGTACTCGCCGTTGTAGCGGCCCAGGTAGCATGGATCGTGATAGGTCACGCTATTGCCTTTGTGCTGCCCGAGGTTGAGCGCGCCGGCCTGAATGATCTCGGCCATGTAGGTGCTGTGGTGCTGCACCAGATAGTTGCCGTCGAAGGCGCCGTACTCGTTTTTCAGCACATGGAAACTGTGCGGATCGCAGGTGACGATGCGGTTGAAGCTGTATTTGGCCAACGTCTGGATATTGCGTTTGGCGAGCTGCTGGAACGTTGCTTCGTCGCCGAGACGGCGGGCCACATCGCCGCTGTCGCGTTCCTCAAGACCGAGTACAGCGAAGTCGACTTTCGCTGCCTTCAGCACTTTGACGAAGGCACGCAGGGTGCGCTGGTTGCGCATGTCGAAGGCGCCGTCGCCGACCCAGAACAGCACGTCGGTGGATTTCTTTTCGCTGAGCAGAGTGAGGTTCAGGTCCGCTGCCCAGTTCATCCGCCCGCCCGGGGCGAAACCGCCGGGGTTGTCGGTGGCGATCAGGTTTTCGAGGACTTCGGCGCCCTTGTTCGGCGTAGCGCCTTTTTCCAGGGTCAGATGCCGGCGCATGTCGACGATCGCATCGACATGCTCGATCATCATCGGGCATTCCTCGACGCAGGCGCGGCAGGTGGTGCACGACCACAGGGTTTCGGCATCGACCAGACCGTTGACGATCGGCTGGTGCGGATTGCCTGAATGCTCGCCGACTGGTTTGCCCGGATACGGGCTGCCGGCGAACTTCGCGTCAGTGCCGCCAGCAAGACCGACGACCATGTCCTGAATCAGTTTTTTCGGGTTCAGCGGCTGACCGGCGGCGAAGGCCGGGCACGCTGCTTCGCACTTGCCGCACTGCACGCAGGCGTCGAAACCGAGCAACTGGTTCCAGGTGAAATCCTTGGGTTTTTCCACGCCCAGTGGCGCATCGGGATTGTTCAGGTCCAGCGGTTTCAAACCGGTCGAGCGCCCGCCGCCAAACCGTTCCGGGCGACGGTGCCAGGCCAGGTGCAGCGCACCGGCAAAGGCGTGCTTCATCGGCCCGCCCCAGGTCATGCCGAAGAACAGTTCCGACACGCCCCACAGCACGCCAACACCGAGGATGGCGGCGAGCACCCAACCGCCGAAGTTTTCCGGCAGGATTCCCGCCACCGGCAGGGTCACCAGGAAAAACGACGCGGAGAAGGCCAGCAGGCTTTTCGGCAGGCGCATCCACGGGCCTTTCGACAGACGCGCAGGCGGATTGACCCGGCGCAGGTACATGAAGATCGCGCCGACGAACATCACCGCCGACATCAGCAGCAAGGCGTAGCCAAGGATGCGGTTATGCAGGCCGAAACCGTGCACCAGCATGGCCAGCACAATCGACGCCACCGCACCGCCCGCCGTGGCGACGTGGGTGTTGGCAATGTATTTGTCCCGCGCGACGACGTGGTGCAGGTCGACCATGTAGCGCTTGGGCATGGCCAGCAGACCGCCGAGCAGATCGACCTTCGCCGCCCGCCCCCGGCGCCACATGTTCATCCGCCGCAACGCGCCGAGGACAGCAAGGCCCAGGGCTGCGAACAACAGGATTGGAAGAAGGGTGTTCAACATCAGAGTCACCTCTGGCGAGCGGCAAGCTGCAAGCTACAAGCGGCAAGAAAGAGCAGCATGGATCGGCTGTGCTTTTACTTGCAGCTTGCAGCTTGTGGCTTGCAACTGAGCCGTCAAAAATCCTTACAGAGCCGAAGTGCGTCGTAAATGGCGGCGTGGGTATTACGCTGCGCCACGCAGTCGCCGATGCGGAACAGCAAGTAGCCGTCGCCCGCTTCGCTCAGCGAAGGTTGCGGCTGGATCGCGAACAGCGCTTCGACGTCGATCTGGCCCTTGTTGCGCGAGCCGTCCTTGAGCGCGTAGTAGATTTCCTCGTCCGGGCGTACGCCGTTTTCGACGACCACCTGATCGACCACCCGCTCCTCTTTCGCGCCGGTGTATTCGTTCTCCAGCACCGCGATCAGCTTGTCGCCTTCGCGGTAGACCTTCTCCAGCATCATGTCGCCGGTCATGATCACTTCTTTCGGGTACATGCTGCGGTAGTAGGTCGGGAACGATGTGCCGCCGATGGCCACGCCCGGTTTGATGTCGTCGGTGACGATCTCGACCTGGCTGCCCTTGTCGGCGAGGAAGTCGGCCACCGACATGCCGGTGAACTCGCAGATGGTGTCGTAGACCAGCACGTTCTTGCCCGGCGCAACCTTGCCGTCGAGCACGTCCCAGCTGCTGACCACCAGCCCTTCGGCCGCGCCCCAGTGCTCGTTCTGCTCAAGGTACGGATGACCGCCGACCGCCAGCACCACCACGTCCGGACGCAGGTCCATGATGGTGTCGGCATCCGCCGCCGTGCCCAGGCGCAGATCGACTTTCAGCCGCGCCAGTTCCAGCTGGAACCAGCGGGTGATGCCGGCGATCTGGTCACGCTGCGGTGCTTTCGATGCGGTGGTGATCTGCCCGCCGATGAAGTCTTTTTTCTCGAACAGCGTGACGTCGTGGCCACGCTCGGCAGCCACGCGTGCGGCTTCCATCCCGGCCGGGCCGGCACCGACGATCACCACTTTGCGTTTCGGCCCGGTGGATTTCTCGATGATGTGCGGCACGCCCATGTATTCACGGGAGGTCGCGGCGTTCTGGATGCACAGCACGTCCAGGCCCTGATACTGGCGGTCGATGCAATAGTTGGCGCCGACGCACTGCTTGATCTGGTCGATCTGGCCCATCTTGATCTTGGCGATCAGGTGCGGGTCAGCGATGTGCGCGCGGGTCATGCCGACCATGTCGACGTAACCGCCTTCAAGGATGCGCGTGGCCTGGTTCGGGTCCTTGATGTTCTGCGCGTGCAGCACCGGCACCTTGACCACTTCCTTGATCCCGGCAGCCAGGTGCAGGAACGGCTCCGGTGGATAACTCATGTTCGGAATGACGTTGGCCAGGGTGTTGTGGGTGTCGCAACCCGAGCCGACCACGCCGATGAAATCGAGCATGCCGGTGTCGTCGTAATACTTGGCGATCTGCTTCATGTCCTCGTGGGACAAGCCGTCCGGGTGGAACTCGTCACCGCACAGGCGCATGCCCACGCAGAAGTCGTCACCGACCTCGGCGCGCACGGCTTTGAGCACTTCCAGGCCGAATTTCATCCGCCCTTCGAAGCTGCCGCCCCATTCATCGGTACGCTTGTTGACGCGCGGGCTCCAGAACTGGTCGATCATGTGCTGGTGCACTGCCGACAGTTCGACGCCATCGAGGCCACCGGCCTTGGCCCGGCGCGCCGCCTGAGCGTAGTTGCCGATCACCCGCCAGATCTCTTCCGGCTCGATGGTCTTGCAGGTGGCGCGGTGCACCGGTTCACGGATGCCCGAGGGCGACATCAAGGTCGGCCAGTTGAAACCGTCCCAGCGCGAGCGACGGCCCATGTGGGTAATCTGAATCATGATCTTGGCGCCATGCTTGTGCATGGCGTCGGCCAGATTCTGGAAGTGCGGAATGATCCGGTCGGTGGACAGATTGACCGAACTCCACCATTCCTGCGGGCTGTCGATCGCCACCACGGACGAACCGCCACAGATCGCCAGGCCGATGCCGCCCTTGGCTTTCTCTTCGTAGTATTTGACGTAGCGGTCGGTGGTCATGCCACCGTCAGTCGCGTAGACCTCGGCGTGCGCGGTGCTGAGCACGCGGTTGCGGATGGTCAGTTTGCCGATCTGGATCGGCTGGAACATTGCTTCGAAAGCCATGGCACGGTCCTCGGCTTACAACGGCTTGACGATGAACAAGCCGTCATCGTGGCCCTCTTCGGAGCCTCCGTAGACTTGTTCGGCCACAGTACGGATCTTGCTGCCACGGGCTTCGAGGATCTGATCCATGGCGCCGGCGAACCAGCCGGTGAACATGTAATCGACCTTGCGCCCGACCTTGCCGTAGACATAGACAAACGCCGAGTGCTCGAGCTTGACGCTGGCGGTGCCTTTGTCGAGGTCGATGTCCTGGATCTTGAACAGACCCCAGCCGCGCTGCGACAGGCGCTTCATGTAGTGCTCGAACACCGCGACGCCCTCCAGGCCGTGGCATTCTGCTTCCTTTTCACACCAGTGCCAGGCGGATTTGTAGCCGGCCTTGTAGAGGATCTCGGCATAGGCTTCAGCGCCGAGCACTTCCTCGATGCCCATGTGGTTGTTGACGAAAAAGTGACGCGGCACATACAGCATTGGCAGGGCGTCGGAGGTCCAGACACCGGTCTCGCTGTCGACTTCGATTGGCAATTGCGGGGCGATCTTGGCCATGGAAACTTAACTCCAGAAAAATGATGGTTCAGTGTTGGCCGCGGCCCTCACCCCAGCCCTCTCCCGCAGGAGAGGGGGCAGATCGGCGGCGGTCTTGAGAAAGCGTTATTCGCCCCAGACGTTCTTAAGGACGCTTACCCAGTTCTCACCCATGATCTTGCGCACCACACGCTCGGAATGGCCGCGCTTGAGCAGGGTTTCGGTGAGATTGGGGAATTCGCCGACGGTGCGGATGCCCAGCGGGTTGATGATCTTGCCGAAGCTGGTCAGGCGGCGGGCGTAGCCCTTGTCGTGGGTCAGGTATTCGAAGAAGTCCTGGCCGTGACCCTGAGTGAAATCGGTGCCGATACCGATGGCGTCTTCGCCGACGATGTTCATGGTGTATTCGATGGCTTCGGCGTAATCGTCGATGGTCGAATCAATGCCCTTGGCGAGGAACGGCGCGAACATGGTCACGCCGACGAAACCGCCGTGGTCGGCAATGAACTTCAACTCTGCATCGGATTTGTTGCGCGGGTGCTCTTTGAGACCCGACGGCAGGCAGTGCGAATAGCAGACCGGTTTTTTCGATTCGAGAATGACTTCTTCGGAGGTCTTGGAACCGACGTGGGACAGGTCGCACATGACGCCGACGCGGTTCATTTCAGCCACAATTTCGCGACCGAAACCCGACAGGCCGCCGTCACGCTCGTAGCAACCGGTGCCGACCAGATTCTGGGTGTTGTAGCACATCTGCACGATACCGACGCCGAGCTGCTTGAACACCTCGACATAGCCAATCTGGTCTTCAAAGGCATGGGCATTCTGGAAGCCGAAGAGGATGCCGGTCTTGCCCTGCTCCTTGGCGCGACGGATGTCGGCGGTGGTGCGCACCGGCATCACCAGGTCGCTGTTTTCGCGGATCAGTTTCTGGCTGGCAGCGATGTTGTTCACGGTCGCCTGAAAGCCTTCCCACACCGACACAGTGCAGTTGGCTGCCGTCAGACCGCCCTTGCGCATGTCTTCGAACAGCTCGCGGTTCCATTTGGCAATGATCAGACCGTCGATAACGATGCTGTCGGCGTGTAATTCGGCTGGGCTCATCAGGCGTCCCCTTATTGGCGATTCGTGCGCCGAATCGTCTGCCGGCGCTTTGGGGCCAGCATATGCCTCGGTGCCGGGGCGACCGGGTGCAAAAACGACAGGGGAATTGCCGAAAGCGTCAATCCGCGACAAAGGGTCGTCAGCCGTCCTCATCGGCTGGCTGTTCAAGCCCGCGCGCTTGCGCCAGAATCTGCCGCAGCCTGCACCTACCAACGGATTAGAGCGACCCCAATGAAATCAATAATCCTCGCCCTGGCACTGATTGCGACCGGCGCCCACGCCGCCGAAGAATCCGAGAACAACCCGTGCGACGCGGTGGAAAACGACATCCAGACCCTGGAATGCTCCGCCTACAGCCGCAGCACCGCCGAAGACCTGCTCAAAGACAACTACGCCAGCCTCAACGAGCGCATGCAGGCCGCCTACGGCAAGAACCCGACGCAACTGGCCGACATCACCGCCAAACTGAAAACCGCCCAGCAGCAGTGGTTGAAGACGCGGGATGCGGATTGCGCGGTGGAAGCGTTCCCGGCCACGGCGGGAAGCAAGGCCTTCACCATTGCGCAGAATGATTGTGTCGCGCGGATGAGTGATGAACGGTCGGAGTTTTTGGAGTCGATCGGGCAGGAATAAACATACAAAGGATAAATCAATGATTCCTCATGAAGTGGTCAGCCATATGGTTGATGGCGCAACACCGATCCGCGCCTGGCGCGAACATCTCAACCTGACTCAGGAAGAAGTGGCGAAGCGCATGGGCATCTCGCAACCGGCGTTTGCCCAGCAGGAAACAGTCGCCAAACCCCGCAAGGCCACCCGCGAGAAAATCGCCGCCGCGTTCGGCATCACAGCCAGTCAGCTTGAGCTGTAGGCTGCCCTCTTTATTCAAAGGAATTCCCATGAACATCTGCGGCATTGAAATCAAAGGCAGCGAAGCGATCATCGCCGTGGCGGCGCTCGATGGTTCGACGTTGAGCCACGTCCCTCTCGCCACGAAGAAGATTGCTCTGGATGACGACGACGAGGCGGCGAACGTGCGGCGGTTCGCGGCGCAGGTGGCGTCGTTTGTGCGGGAGAACTCGGTGGACCGGATTGCGATCAAGAAGCGCAGCAAAAAGGGCGAATTTGCCGGTGGGCCGACGACGTTCAAGATCGAGGGCGTGTTTCAGTTGCTTGATGGCTGTGAGGTGACGCTGCTGTCGCCGCAGACGATCAACGCGCAGGCCAAGAAGCACAATTTCGAACTGCCGGGGACGTTGAACAAATATCAGCATGAGGCTTACAAGGCGGCATGCTCGGCGTTGGTGAAGAAATAAGCCGATTCCCGAAATCACCTTGGAACCTGTGGGAGCGGGCTTGCCCGCGATGGCGGTGTGTCCGGCAATAACAATGTTGGATGTGCTGGCCTCATCGCGGGCAAGCCCGCTCCCACAGGGTTCTAGGGTGTTGCTGAAACCATTCAGGCCTGCGCGGTACGCCGGTCTTCCCGGGGGCAGCGGGCGAAACGTGCGCGATAGCTGCGGGTGAAGTACGACGGTGATTCAAACCCGCAGGCAATGCTGACTTCGAGCACGCTCATGTCGGTCTGGCGCAGCAACTGCCGGGCCTTTTCCAGCCTTAACCGCAGATAGAAATTGCTCGGCGTATCGTTCAGGTGCAGCCGGAACAACCTCTCCAGTTGCCGCCGGGTCACCTTGATCGACTCCGCCAGTTGCAGCGTGGTCAGCGGTGGTTCGCTGTGCTGTTCCATCTCGCCGATCACCTGCACCAGTTTCTTGTTGCTGATGCCGTAACGCGTGGCGACTTCCATGCGCTGGTGATCCTTGCGCGGGCGGATGCGCCCGAGCACAAATTGCTCGCTGACCTGAATCGCCAGTTGCGGGCCGTGGGCCTGGGCGATCAGGTCGAGCATCAGATCAATCGAGGCCGTACCTCCCGCCGAGGTGATGCGTCGTCGGTCGATCTCGAACAGCTCCTGGGTGACGCTGAGCTGTGGATAAGATTCCTTGAAGGCATCGATCGCCTCCCAGTGCAGGGTCAGGCGATGGCCGTCGAGCAGGCCTGCTTCGGCAAGGACGAAGCTGCCGGTGTCGATCGCACCGAGGGTTACGCCGTCGTTGTCCAGCCTGCGCAACCAGTGTTCCAGCGTCGGCGTGATGAACTTCAGCGGTTCGAAGCCGGCCACCACCAGTAAGGTCGCACCTTTCTTCAGCGGCTCCAGCGCCGCATCGGCGTTGACCGACATGCCGTTGCTCGCCAGTACCGCGCCGCCATCGGCGCTGAGCACATGCCAGCGGTACAACTCGCCGCGAAAACGGTTGGCGACGCGCAACGGTTCGATCGCGGAAATAAAGCCGATGGCGGAGAACCCCGGCATCAGCAAAAAGTAGAAATCCTGGGACATGGGCGCACTCGGTTGGCGGGTCGCGTGGCTCGTTGATACGCCGATTATCGACGGCGTTCAAGCGTGCAGGTCGCTACAGTGCAAATGCCAGTCGCCGCAGTGCGCTTTCACGGGTGCATAGCTGCGTAACTTGGCCTCACCGGCGCGCAGATGCCGGGAACGACAATAATCGAACTGCCGAGGAACCCGACATGAAACGACTGATCAGCAGCTGCGTTCTTGCACTCAGCGGTACCGCTTTTTTCAGCACCGGCGTGATGGCCGCCGAACCGGCCTCCTGCAAGAACGTACGCATGGGCGTGGTCAACTGGACTGACGTGATCGCCACCAGTGCCATGACCCAGGTCCTGCTCGACGGCCTCGGCTACAGCACCAAACAGACCAGCGCCTCCCAGCAGATCATCTTTGCCGGGATTCGCGATCAGCGCCTGGACCTGTTCCTCGGCTACTGGAACCCGCTGATGACCCAGACCATCACGCCGTTCGTCGAGGCCAATCAGGTGAAAGTGCTCGAAGCACCGAGCCTGAAAGATGCCCGCGCCACCCTCGCCGTGCCGACCTATCTGGCTGACAAGGGCCTGAAAACCTTTGCCGACATCGCCAAATTCGAGAAGGAATTGGGCGGCAAAATCTACGGCATCGAGCCAGGCTCGGGCGCCAACACGCAGATCAAAGCGATGATCGCCAAGAACCAGTTTGGTCTGGGCAAATTCCAGCTCGTCGAATCGAGCGAGGCCGGCATGCTCGCCGCCGTCGATCGCGCCGTGCGCCGCAAGGAAGCCGTAGTGTTCTTCGGCTGGGCGCCGCACCCGATGAACGTCAACATTCAGATGACCTATCTGACCGGCAGCGAAGACGCCCTCGGCCCGAACGAAGGCATGGCCACGGTTTGGACGGTCACGTCACCGAAGTACGCCGAGCAATGCCCGAACATCGGCCGCCTGCTGGCCAACCTGACTTTCACCGCCGAATCCGAGAGCCGGATGATGCAGCCGCTGCTCGATCACAAGGATGCCTTCGAGTCGGCGAAGCAGTGGCTCAAGGATCACCCCGAAGACAAACAGCGCTGGCTTGAAGGTGTGACGACTTTCGATGGCAAACCGGCCGCTGAAAATCTGCAACTGACCAGCAAATAACCCCTCACCCTGACCCTCTCCCACAGGGAGAGGGTATTTCAATCAAGCTTCACAGCCCCGTAACGGGCTGCGGACAGACCCATCACGCCTGAAGGAAACGCACCATGAACCACGACGTCATCATCACCTGCGCACTTACCGGTGCTGGCGACACGACCGCCAAAAGTCCACACGTGCCGATCACCCCGAAACAGATTGCCGCTGCAGCGGTGGAAGCGGCCAAGGCTGGCGCCACCGTGGTGCACTGCCATGTGCGCGATCCGCAGACCGGCAAGTTCAGCCGTGACGTGGCGCTGTACCGCGAAGTGATGGAGCGCATCCGCGAGGCGGACGTCGACATCATCGTCAACCTCACCGCCGGGATGGGCGGCGACCTGGAAATCGGCGCTGGCGAGAAGCCGATGGAGTTCGGCCCGAACACCGATCTGGTCGGCCCGCTGACCCGTCTCGCCCACGTTGAACAGTTGCTGCCGGAAATCTGCACCCTCGATTGCGGCACGCTGAACTTCGGCGACGGCGACACCATTTACGTATCCACTCCGGCGCAACTGCGCGCCGGCGCCAAGCGCATCACCGAACTGGGGGTGAAGGCCGAACTGGAGATTTTCGACACCGGGCATCTGTGGTTCGCCAAGCAGATGATCAAGGAAGGCTTGCTCGACAACCCGCTGTTCCAGCTGTGCCTGGGCATCCCGTGGGGCGCACCGGCCGACACCACCACGATGAAAGCCATGGTCGACAACCTGCCCGCCGACGCGGTGTGGGCCGGGTTCGGCATCGGCCGCATGCAGATGCCGATGGCGGCGCAAGCGGTGCTGCTCGGCGGCAACGTGCGGGTCGGCCTGGAAGACAATTTGTGGCTGGACAAAGGTGTGCTGGCGACAAATGGCCAATTGGTTGAGCGCGCCACGGAGATCCTCAGCCGCCTCGGTGCCCGGGTGCTCACACCGGCAGAAGGTCGCAAAAAAATGGGCCTGACCCAGCGCGGCTGAACCTCACCCTTTCTCCCTGTGAACATAATTTTTGTGGTGAGGGGATTTATCCCCGATCGGTGGCGAAGCCGCCCCAAAACCTGACAACCCGGGGCATCAGATAGACCGATAGCACAGGTTTTACGACTTCTTCGCCACCGATCGGGGATAAATCCCCTCGCCACGAGAACAGAGTTTCCACAGGGATCACCGAACTCTTCAGGACATCACCATGCGCTTTATCACCGAAATCAAAACTTTCGCCGCTCTGGGCAGCGGTGTCATCGGCAGTGGCTGGGTCGCCCGCGCCCTCGCCCACGGCCTCGACGTGGTGGCTTGGGACCCGGCGCCCGGCGCCGAAGCGGCATTGCGCAAACGCGTGGCCAATGCGTGGGGCGCGCTGGAGAAAAACGGCCTGGCGCCGGGTGCTTCGCAGGATCGTCTGCGCTTTGTCGCAACCATCGAGGAATGTGTGCGTGACGCCGATTTCATCCAGGAAAGCGCCCCGGAACGGCTGGAACTGAAGCTCGACCTGCACAGCAAGATCAGCGCCGCCGCCAAGCCCGATGCGCTGATCGGCTCCAGCACTTCAGGCCTGTTGCCCAGCGAGTTCTACGAGAGTTCGACGCACCCTGAACGCTGCGTGGTCGGGCATCCGTTCAACCCGGTTTATCTGTTGCCACTGGTCGAAGTCGTCGGCGGCAAAAATACCGCGCCGGAAGCGGTGCAAGCGGCGATGCAAGTCTACGAATCCCTCGGCATGCGCCCGTTGCATGTGCGCAAGGAAGTGCCGGGTTTCATCGCCGATCGCTTGCTTGAAGCGCTGTGGCGTGAGGCGTTGCACCTGGTCAACGACGGTGTCGCGACGACCGGCGAGATCGACGATGCAATCCGTTTTGGCGCTGGTCTGCGCTGGTCGTTCATGGGCACGTTCTTGACCTACACCCTGGCCGGCGGCGATGCCGGCATGCGCCACTTCATGTCGCAATTCGGTCCGGCGTTGCAGTTGCCGTGGACATATCTGCCAGCACCGGAGCTGACCGACAAGTTGATTGATGACGTGGTCGATGGCACCACTGATCAGCTCGGTCGGCACAGCATTTCGGCGCTGGAGCGCTATCGTGATGATTGTTTGCTGGCGGTGCTTGAGGCGGTGAAGACCACCAAAGAGAAGCACGGAATGAGTTTCAGCGAATAATCCGCCACCTGATCGTTCCCACGCTCTGCGTGGGAATGCAGCCCGGGAACGCTCCGCGTCCCAGAAGCGTGACGCAGAGCGTCACAGGAGGCGTTACCACGCAGAGCGTGGGAACGATCGCCGCCAGGAGAAACCATGCCCCACCTCACAACCTACCAAACCACCATCATCCCCGACTGGGTCGACTACAACGGCCACCTGCGCGATGCCTTCTACCTGCTGATCTTCAGCTACGCCACCGATGCGCTGATGGACCGCCTCGGCATGGACAGCAGCAACCGCGAGGCCAGCGGCCACTCGCTGTTCACCCTCGAACTGCACCTCAATTATCTGCACGAAGTGAAACTCGACACCGAGGTCGAAGTGCGCACACAAATCATCGGCCACGACAGCAAGCGCCTGCACCTCTACCACAGCCTGCACAAAATCGGCGATGAGCAAGCGCTGGCCGGCAATGAACAGATGCTTTTGCACGTCGACCTCGCCGGCCCGCGCTCGGCGCCGTTCAGCCCCGATACGTTGCATCGCTTGCAGACCATCGTCGCGGATCAGACCGACCTGCCCGCTCCCGCTTACATCGGCCGCGTGATCGCGCTGCCACCCGCTCGGTAAATCCCCCCATCGCCAAGGAGCCGCCATGAACACCGCCGTCGCTGTTGCCGATTTTCGTACTTATCCGTTGATCAGCGCGCTCGGTGGCGTGCAGGGTCTGGCGGATCGCGTTGTCATCGAATGGGCTGACGGTCGTGTCAGCCCGTTTCACCACGTATGGCTGCGCGACAATTGCCCATGTGATCAATGCGTCTACAGCGTCACTCGCGAACAGGTCTTCGAGAGCGTCGACGCCGCCGAGGATTTGCAACCGCTGGCCACGCGCATCGACTGGCAGGATGGTCACCTGAGCCGCCTCGATCCGGGCTGGCTGCGCGCTCATGCCTATGACGACGAATCCCGCGCCGAACGCCTGGCGGGCAAATCGCAGCCCCGTTTGTGGCACAGCGATCTGCAGTTGCCGGTGTTCGACTACACCGCGCTGATGAACGACAACGCCGCGCTGCTGCAATGGTTGCTCGCCGTGCGCGACATCGGCCTGACCCAAGTGCGCGGCGTGCCCACCGAGCCGGGCTCGCTGAAGCTCATCGCGCAGCGGATTTCCTTCATCCGCGAAAGCAACTTCGGCGTGCTGTTCAATGTGCAATCCAAAGCCGACGCCGACAGCAACGCCTACACCGCCTTCAACCTGCCATTGCACACGGATTTGCCGACTCGCGAGCTGCAACCGGGGCTGCAATTTCTGCATTGCCTGGTGAATGATGCCGAGGGTGGCGAGAGTATTTTCGTCGATGGTTTTGCGATCGCCGACGCCTTGCGTCTGGAGGATCCGCAGCTGTTTGAGGCCCTGTGTGAAATACCCGTGGAGTTCCGCAACAAGGACCGGCACAGCAACTATCGCTGCCTGGCGCCGGTCATCGCTTTGGATGCGCTGGGCCGGGTGGCGGAGATTCGCATGGCCAACTTTCTGCGCGGGGCGTTCGATACGTCGGTGGCACAGATGCCGCTGCTGTATCGCGCCTATCGGCGCTTTATTGCGATGACCCGCGAGCCGCGATTCCGGCTGATGCAGCGGCTCAAGCCGGGCGAATTGTGGTGCTTTGACAACCGCCGCACGCTGCATGCGCGCAATGCCTTTGATCCAGCCACCGGGGCGCGACATTTTCAGGGCTGCTATGTCGACCGGGATGAGTTGTTGTCGCGGATTCTGGTGTTGCAACGTTGAACCGCGTCATCGTTCTTCGCGAGCAGGCTCGCTCCCACTATTAACCGCATTCCCCTGAATGAACGCGGTCTTCTGTGGGAGCGAGCCTGCTCGCGAAAGCGCCAGCGGGAACAACAAATCTCTGGCTGATTCACAGGCAAAAAAAACTCCGATCAAGCCGTGACAGGATCGGAGCTGAGGAGGGTACTGTTGAGGAGCTGCCAGGCGAGGGTGACCAAACCTTCGTGAAGCGAGCTGGGGCCAGTGTGCCTAGTCGACAATCCAGTCGGTTAGCCGAAAACGACCTGTTCATAGTCGTCCCGGCCACCGCGACAAAACGCCCTTGCCGCGTCCGGTCGGGGCCACCAGAATCGAGCCAAGACCTCCGTTGCCACAGAAGGATTTGCGTAATGATGTACGCCGATTTGATTGACCAGGAAGATCTGTTGGGCCAGCTCAAGGCCTTGGGTATTCAGGTGCCGAGCGGTACCACCGCCGAGCAGGCCTGCGAGTGCGCGGTGCGGGGCCTGGATAATGTTCGCGCATTCGAACTGCGCAAGATGGTCAAGGACATGTACACCAGCGGCGCCAGCATTCAGCCGGCGGTGCGTCAGGCGATCGACAAGCAATTGTTGCCGGCCCTCTCGCAATACCAGCAGTCCCACAGCGCCTGAGAAAAGATCAAAAGATCGCAGCCTTCGGCAGCTCCTACAGGGGAACGTATTCCAAATGTAGGAGCTGCCGAAGGCTGCGATCTTTTGCTTTACAGCCTTACGCTGGCAAACGTCGACTCATTGCGCGCCTGACTCAGCGCCGACATCGGCCCCGACAGCGGCGACATCACGATGGCCTGCGGCAGTGGCAACATCGCCACTTGCTGGGTGGTGTTGGAGCCGACGCGCTCGTCACGCGGCGGAATGCCGAAGTACTCGCGATAGCACTTGGAGAAGTGCGGCGTGGAGACGAAACCACACACCGACGCCACTTCGATAATCGACATCGGCGTCTGCTTGAGCAGTTGCCGGGCGCGGATCAGGCGCAGCTTCAGGTAATAGCGTGACGGCGAGCAGTGCAGGTATTTCTGGAACAACCGCTCCAGCTGTCGACGCGACACCGCGACATACACCGCCAGTTCATCCAGATCGATCGGCTCTTCCAGATTGGCTTCCATCAACGCGACGATTTCCTGCAACTTCGGCTGGTTGGTGCCGAGCATGTGCTTGAGCGGCACACGCTGGTGATCCTGTTCGTTGCGAATGCGCTCGTAGACGAACATTTCCGAGATCGCTGCCGACAGTTCACGACCGTGATCGCGGCTGATCAGGTGCAGCATCATGTCCAGCGGCGCGGTACCGCCGGAACTGGTGAAGCGGTTACGGTCGAGGGTGAACAGACGTGTGCTCATGGCCACGCGCGGAAAAGCTTCCTGCATCGCCGCCAGACATTCCCAGTGCACGCTGCAATCGAAGCCATCGAGCAGACCGGCGCAGGCCAGCGCCCAACTACCGGTGCACACCGCGCCCAGACGCTTGGACTGGCGCGCCTGGCTTTGCAGCCACGAGACGTGTTCACGGGTTACGGTACGTTGAATGCCGATGCCGCCGCAGACAATCACCGTGTCCAGGGGCGGGGCTTTGTGCATGGAGGCGTCGGGAGTGATCTGCAAACCGTCACTGGCCCAGACCTGGCCGCCATCGACGGTGAGGGTGCTCCAGCGATACAGCTCGCGACCGGACAACTGGTTGGCCATGCGCAGCGGCTCAACGGCGGACGCCAGGGAAATCAGCGTGAAATTGTCCAGCAGCAGAAAGCCGATGGATTGAGGCGCACGGTTCTGGGGTTGGGCCCCGGAGTTGAACGACGTCATCGCGGTATCTCCTCACACAAAGCGGGTGGCGGCCTCAGGCGGAGGCTCTTGTTATTGCCCGCGTCTCACAGAGAAAGCAGGCTTTGTTATGACAGAGCAATTGCCGTGCCTGAAATTGGACGGCCATTCAATAACTCCTGAAAACGACCTCGCGACGCGTCTATACGAGACCTCGGAACACGCCATTTCGAAGTGCCATCAGATGCCGCGAGAGCCCTGCCGCGCAGCCCGTGAGCAGATCGGTAGCACTTGTGGGAACTGGCCTGCAGAGGATTTGCACAGAGTGTCACCGCAAGCACGGGCGACGGACGGTCAGGTAACGACTGACGAGTCACGACTGACAATGACGCTTGTCTGATTGCGACGCGCCAAAAGGTGGCGTGGCTGGATCGGGGTGTTCTTTTGTCGAGCAGTTTTGACTGGTCTGGCCCTATCGCTGGCAAGCCAGCTCCCACAGGGATTTGTGGTGTGAACCAAATGGCATCAACACTGAAGAACCTGTGGGAGCTGGCTTGCCAGCGATAAGGGCAACGCGGTTTCAGCACTCAACCGCGCTGACCGCCAAGCCACCGCGCGAAGTTTCCTTATATTTGTCATGCATATCGGCGCCGGTATCACGCATGGTGCGGATCACCCGGTCCAGCGAGATGAAGTGCTGACCGTCGCCACGCAGAGCAATTTGCGCCGCGTTGATCGCTTTCACTGCGGCAATCGCATTGCGCTCGATGCACGGCACTTGCACCAGCCCGCCGACCGGGTCGCAGGTCAGGCCAAGGTTGTGCTCCAGGCCGATTTCCGCCGCGTTGCACAACTGTTCAGGGGTGGCGCCAAGAATCTCGGCCAGCCCCGCCGCCGCCATCGCGCAAGCCGAACCGACCTCGCCCTGGCAACCGACCTCGGCCCCAGAGATCGACGCATTCTTTTTGCAAAGAATGCCCACCGCCGCCGCGCCGAGGAAATAGTCGACGACGTTGGCGTCAGTGACTGCCTCGCTGAATTTCATGAAGTAGTGCAGCACCGCCGGGATGATCCCCGCCGCGCCGTTGGTCGGTGCAGTGACCATGCGCCCGCCGGCAGCATTCTCTTCATTGACGGCCAGGGCGAACAGGTTGACCCACTCCATCGCGCTCAGGGTCGAGCCGATGACATTGGGTTTATTCAGCTCTTGCAGGCTGCGGTGCAACTTCGCCGCACGCCGCCGCACGTTCAGGCCGCCGGGCAGAATGCCTTCGTGCTTGAGGCCTTGTTCGACGCAATCCTGCATCGCCCGCCACAGTTTCATCAGCCCGGCACGGATCTCTTCTTCGCTGCGCCAGACCTTTTCGTTGGCCATCATCAGTTCGGCGACGCGCAGGTTGTGCGTTTTGCACAACTGCAGCAGCTCGACCGCACTGGAGAAGTCGTACGGCAATTCGGTGCGATCCAGATCGACCACACCGCTGGCCGCTTGCGCCTCATCAACGACGAAGCCGCCGCCGACTGAATAGTAGGTGTCACGATGCAGCTCACCGAATTCGCCTTCGGCAACCAGGGTCATGGCGTTGGGATGGAATGGCAGGTTTTCATCGATCAGGCGCATGTCCCGTGCCCAGATAAATGGCACCGCCAGACGACCATCCAGTAAAAGCGTATGGGTTTCGCGCAGCGCCTGAATGCGCGGGCCGATCTGCGCCGGGTCGATTGCGTCCGGCCACTCGCCCATCAGGCCCATGATCACCGCGTTGTCGCTGCCGTGACCGATGCCGGTGGCGGAAAGCGATCCGAACAACTGCACCTCGA
This sequence comes from Pseudomonas sp. ef1, assembly GCF_007293365.2. Taxonomy (NCBI): domain Bacteria; kingdom Pseudomonadati; phylum Pseudomonadota; class Gammaproteobacteria; order Pseudomonadales; family Pseudomonadaceae; genus Pseudomonas; species Pseudomonas sp. ef1. Next base: position 293,042 of record NZ_CM129815.1, read on the forward strand.
TGCGCCGCACCTGCTCCAGTTGATGCTTGCCGCGCAGCGACTCGACGAACAGTGCGGCGGCGCGCATCGGGCCGACGGTGTGGGAACTGGAAGGGCCGATGCCGATTTTGAACAGGTCGAAAACGCTGATAGCCATTGCTGCGAAGCTCCTGAGAATACCGGTCCGGGCGGCAAAAGCGCCCGCTGGCGGAGCTGCTACGCTCAAGCTGCGATCCGCCGAATGCCGGCATCATCGGGCTTTTGTCGGCGCGCACGGCGTCTGACACCGACGCAGTCATGTCCAGCAGCGTCGTCACGTTTTCGCCCCGCAAATACGCCGTTTTTATGCAGTCGAGCAGGTCATCGGGGGCGGAAAAAAGCTGTAAGCGACGTCACCGACACTGGAAGCGACCATCCCTGTACTGGATACGACCCTCCCTGTAGGCGTCAGATTTTCACTGGTACATGATCGGGATGACTCGATTGCAAGGCGCTGCGGTAGAGCTGTCTCAAAAACGCCACCAACCGCAACCCATAAGTGCGGTGGTCCACAGTCGGAACACTGCCAAAAAAAACACCAAGGAGTCCATCCATGAAAGGTTCCCCGTCGTTGTTGTTGGCCGCCCTGCTGAGTCTGCCGTTACTGGCGCAAGCCGCAGAACCGGCACAGTGCAGCCTCGTTAACTTCTCCGATGTCGGCTGGACCGACATCACCGCAACCACCGCCACCACTTCCGTTGTTCTCAACGCCCTCGGCTACAAGACCAAAACCACCATGATCTCCGTGCCCGTGACCTACAAGTCGCTGGCCGACGGCAAGAACATGGACGTGTTTCTCGGTAACTGGATGCCGACCATGGAGAACGACATCAAGCCGTATCGCGATGCCGGCACCGTCGACACCGTGCGCACCAACCTCAAGGGTGCCAAATACACCCTCGCCGTGCCGCAAGCCCTCTACGACAAAGGCCTGCATGACTTCGCCGACATCGCCAAATTCAAGAAAGAGCTCGACGGCAAGATCTACGGCATCGAGCCGGGCAACGACGGCAACCGGCTGATCCAGAGCATGATCGACAAGGACGCCTTCGGCCTGAAAACCGCTGGCTTCAAGATCGTCGAATCTTCCGAGGCCGGCATGCTCTCGCAAGTCGACCGGGCGCAGAAGCGCGACACCGCCGTGGTCTTCCTCGGCTGGGCACCGCACCCGATGAACAAGCGCTTCAAGATTCAATACCTGACCGGCGGCGACGAATTCTTCGGCCCCGATTTCGGCGCAGCCACCGTGGCGACCAACACCCGCAAGGGTTACGCCGAAGAATGCAGCAACGTCGGTCAGCTGTTGAAAAACCTGGAGTTCACCGTCGACATGGAAAGTGAACTGATGGGCAACATCCTCGACGACAAGATGAAGCCTGACGCGGCCGCCAAGGCCTGGCTGAAAAAGAATCCACAGGTGCTCGATACCTGGCTCGCTGGCGTGACCACCATTGACGGTAAACCAGGCCTGGAGGCCGTGAAAGCCAAGCTCGCGCCTTGATTTGAGGGCATCGCTTATGCCGGGCAGGCGTGCCTGCCCGGGCTGTTAATTTCCTTGCATGCGGACGTTCACTACCATGCTGATTGATCAGAAAATACCTTTAGGCCAGTACATCGCGGGCTTCGTCGAATGGTTGACGCAACACGGCGCCAACACCTTCGACGCAATCGCCGTGACACTGGAAACGATGATCCACGGCGTGACGTTTGCGCTGACCTGGTTCAACCCGTTGGTGCTGATTGGCCTGATTGCCATCATTGCCCATCTGATTCAACGCAAGTGGGGCCTGACCGCGTTCGTGGTCGCCTCGTTCCTGCTGATCCTCAACCTGGGTTACTGGCAGGAAACCATGGAAACCCTCGCCCAGGTGCTGTTCGCCACCCTGGTCTGCGTGTTGATCGGCGTGCCGCTGGGCATCGTCGCCGCGCACAAACCGATGTTCTACACCATGATGCGGCCGGTGCTCGATCTGATGCAGACCGTGCCGACCTTCGTTTACCTCATTCCTACCCTGACCCTCTTCGGGCTGGGTGTGGTACCGGGCCTGATCTCCACGGTGGTCTTCGCCATCGCGGCGCCGATCCGCCTGACCTACCTGGGCATCCGCGATGTCCCGCAAGAACTGATGGACGCCGGCAAGGCCTTCGGCTGCTCGCGTCGCCAATTGCTCTCAAGGATCGAATTGCCGCACGCCATGCCGAGCATCGCGGCGGGCATCACCCAGTGCATCATGCTGTCGCTGTCGATGGTGGTGATCGCGGCACTGGTCGGCGCCGACGGACTCGGCAAACCGGTGGTCAACGCACTGAACACTGCTGATATTGCGCTGGGCTTCGAAGCAGGCCTGGCAATCGTACTGCTGGCGATCATGCTCGACCGTATCTGCAAACAACCCGACGCTAAAGTAGGGGGTGACGCATGAGCATAATTCGCTTCGAAGACGTCGACGTAATCTTCTCCAAGGATCCGCGCGAGGCACTCAGGCTGCTCGATCAGGGCATGACCCGCAACGAGATCCTGAAGAAGACCGGGCAGATCGTCGGCGTGGAAAAAGCCACGCTGGACATCAACAAGGGCGAGATCTGCGTGCTGATGGGCCTGTCCGGCTCGGGCAAGTCGAGCCTGCTGCGCTGCATCAACGGCCTCAACACCGTGAGCCGCGGCAAGCTGTTCGTCGAGCATGAAAACCGCCAGATTGACATCGCGTCCTGCACGCCCGCCGAGCTGAAGATGATGCGCACCAAGCGCATTGCGATGGTGTTCCAGAAGTTTGCCCTGATGCCCTGGCTGACGGTGCGCGAGAACATCAGTTTCGGCCTGGAGATGCAGGGCCGACCGGAGAAGGAACGCAAGAAACTGGTCGACGAGAAACTCGAACTGGTCGGCCTGACCCAATGGCGCAACAAGAAGCCTGATGAGCTATCCGGCGGCATGCAGCAGCGCGTCGGCCTCGCCCGCGCGCTGGCCATGGACGCCGACATTCTGCTGATGGACGAACCGTTCTCGGCCCTCGACCCGTTGATCCGCCAGGGTCTGCAGGATGAACTGCTGGAGCTGCAACGCAAGCTGAGCAAGACCATCGTGTTTGTGAGCCACGACCTCGATGAAGCACTCAAATTGGGTAGCCGCATCGCGATCATGAAGGACGGTCGGATCATCCAGTACAGCGTGCCGGAGGAAATCGTCCTCAACCCGGCGGACGACTATGTGCGCACCTTCGTCGCCCACACCAATCCGCTCAACGTGCTCTGCGGCCGCAGCCTGATGCGCACGCTGGACAAGTGCAAACGCATCAACGGCTCGGTGTGCCTCGATCCGGGCGGCGACTCGTGGCTGGACCTGGCCGAAGGCAACACCATCAAAGGCGCACGCCAGAACGGCTCGGTGCTGAACCTGCAGAACTGGGCACCGGGGCAAGCGGTGGAAGGCCTGGAGCGCAAACCGACGCTGGTGGACTCGAACATCGGCATGCGTGACGCGCTGCAGATCCGTTATCAGACCGGCAACAAGCTGGTGCTGCACGATAACAATCATGTGGTGGGGATTCTGGGCGACAGCGAGTTGTATCACGCGTTGCTGGGCAAGAATCTGGGGTAAACCCCGCAGACACGAAAACGCCGCGAGACTATCGCGGCGTTTTTGTTTGAAGATCAAAAGATCGCAGCCTTCGGCAGCTCCTACAGGGGGAATGCGATCCATGTAGGAGCTGCCGAAGGCTGCGATCTTTTAAAGGAACAACGCGGTGCTTCAGACAGAAACACCGCGCTCTCACGGTTTAGCTATACACCCGGCCAAGGAGCTGCCGATGGCTTTCGAACTGATCGAGCACATCCCGGGTAATCTGCTCCGGGGTGAAGCCCATCAAGTCATAGTCCTGACTGCCATTGTGCAGATACACCTCAGCGCGGTAATAACGCTGACGCGCTTCATCTGATTGCGCCGATTCGGTCGGGGTTGCCAGATAACCATCCAGGCTCACTTCGTAGACGAAAGGGTTGCCCTCTTCCATCTCGACCCGCACGCCCATGCAACGCTTGGCTTTGCCCAGCAGCGTCTGCACTTCAATGCCCTGATTGCGCAATTGCGCTGCTGCATCTTCCAGCGCCGGGGTGACGTGTTTGTCCATGAAGCGCTGCACCACCGATTGGCTCGGCTGCAGATCCAGTTGCGTCAGACGCTCGCTGAAACCACGGCGTCCGCGCTCGGCAAGTTGTGCTTGCTCCTGTTCGATCTGCACGTCCTGGCGCATCGCCTTGTGCAGGCCGAACATGAAGCAGATCAGCACCACCGAGAACGGCAGGCCGGCCAGCACGACCATGGTCTGCATGGCTTCGAAGTTGCCAGCGAACAGCAGGCCGATGGTCACCAGCGTGATCACCACCGACCAGAAGATCCGCAGCCAGTGCGGCGCGTCTTCATCGACGTTGCCGCCCTTGCAGGAAAGATTCGCCATCATCACCGCGCCGGAGTCGGCCGGGGTCAGGAACAGCACGAAGCCGACGAAGATCGACACACCAATCACGACTTTCGACGCCGGGTAATGCTCAAGCAACTGATAGATCGCCATCGACGGCTGTTCCAGCGCCGTCTTGCCCAGTTCCACCGCGCCCTGATTCATCACCAGATCCAGCGCCGAGTTGCCGAAGATCGACAGCCACGCCAAGGTGAAGCCCAGCGGAATCAGCAGCACGCCAGCGACCAGTTCACGCACGCTGCGGCCACGGGAAATCCGTGCGATGAACATGCCCACGAATGGCGCCCAGGAAATCCACCAGGCCCAGTAGAACAGCGTCCACAGGCCCAGCCAGCGGTCGGACTTGGCGCTGTCGCCTTCATAGACGTACAGGTCGAAGGTCTTCAGCACCACGCCGTTGAGATAGTCGCCAATGTTCTGCACGAAGCCGTTGAGCAGATGCAAGGTCGGGCCGAACAGCAGGACGAAAATCAGCAGGCCGCTGAACAGCACGATGTTCAGGTTGGACAGACGACGGATGCCGTTTTCCACACCCGACACAGCGGCGATGGTCGCTACGGTGCTCATGACGATGATGACGATCAGCAGGTTGGTGTTGCTGTGCTCCATGCCGAACAGGTTTTCCAGCCCGGACGACACTTGCAGCGAGCCAATCCCCAGGTTGGTCACCAGGCCCAGCAGCGTTACGAACATGCCGAAGCCATCCACCGCGTGCCCGGCCGCGCCTTTGACCCAACGCTCGCCGACCAGCGGATACAGCGCCGAACGCAGGGCCAGCGGCTGGTTATGCCGATAGGCGAAATACGCCACGGCCAGGCCGACCAGTGCGTAGATCGCCCAGCCGTGCAGGCCCCAGTGCAGGAAAGTCAGTTGCACCGCTTGCCGCGCCGCCATATTCGTCGCCGAGGTGCCTTCCGGCGGATTGAAGTAGTGATCCAGCGGCTCGGACGCGCCGAAGTACAGCAGCGAAATGCCGATGCCCGACGAGAACAGCATCCCCGCCCAGGCGCCGTAGCTGAAATCCGGGGTGTCGTCCTTGCTGCCCAGTTTGAGTTTGCCGTACGAGGAAAACGCCAGACCGACCACGAACACCAGGTAGGCGGCGATCACCACCATGTAGTACCAGCCGAAGCTGCGCGACAACCAGGCCTGGGCCATGCCCAACATTCTGCCGGCCTCTTGCGGGGCGATGATCAGAATGGCGGTCAACAACAGAATCAGCGCGGTCGAGGTGTAGAACACCCAACCGTTGACCGTCACCTTCTCGGGCGGGGTCTTTATTAGCGAGGCAGAACTCATGGCACAAATGCTCCAGGCAGTGCGAGAGAAGAACACAAGGCATCACGGAACCCGACCAATCGGTTAGTTGGCAGCCGACCGGCGGGTGATATAAAGACACTCCGAAAAAAGCCCGAACCTGCCGAAATGGCGTTGCGTATTCGCTTTCGTGGCCAAAGGTGCCGGACGTTCATCCGAAACCTGACCCCGAGCGTCTTGCCCTTTCAATACGTCCTTCGAATCGCGAACCGCGCCATGCCCCACGCTGGTTTCGAGCCGTTTCAGGTGTCGGTTTTTATCGTCATTACACGTAGGAATTTTCTGTAGGCAGCGACGAATTGTCGCAGATCTTATTCTTTGTTGATTGAACGTTCAATCAAAACAAAATAGACTGGCCCTCAATCCGATCGGCGTCATTCGCCCCTCGGAAGGCCTAAGGAGATGTGCAAGATGCCCAAGGTCGGTATGCAACCCATCCGCCGCCAACAACTGATCGAAGCCACTTTGCAAGCGGTCGATCAGGTCGGAATGGGGGACGCCAGCATTGCGCTGATCGCCCGTTTGGCCGGTGTCTCGAATGGCATCATCAGTCATTACTTTCAGGACAAGAACGGCCTGATCGCCGCCACGATGCGGTACCTGATGACCGCCCTCAGCGAGAGCGTCACCGCGCGCCGTCAGGCGCTGGCAGATGACAACCCACGGGCGCATCTGCAGGTGATCATCGAAGGCAACTTCGACGCCAGCCAGGTCAATGGCCCGGCAATGAAAACCTGGTTGGCCTTCTGGGCCACCAGCATGCACCAGCCGTCTTTGCACAGGTTGCAGCGGATCAACGATCACCGTCTGTATTCCAACCTGTGCTGCCAGTTCCGCCGTGTGCTGCCGCTCGAAGATGCGCGCAGCGCCGCCCGGGGTCTGGCAGCGTTGATTGACGGCTTGTGGTTGCGCGGCGCGCTGTCGGGAGACGCTTTCGACACGGCGCAGGCGCAACAGATCGCTTACGAATACATGGATTTCCAATTGGCCAAGAAGGTGAGCTAGAGCACACAGAAAATGCTCGGCCCCTGAACTCCACCGCAGCGTCATCGCGGTGGTCAACGCCAACCACCAATGCACTTGCGAGGACACTATGGCCCGTTTCGAACTGCAAAAACTCTACATCGATGGCGCGTACACCGACGCCGGCAGCGACGCCACCTTCGAAGCCATCAACCCGGCGAACGGTGAAGTCCTCGCACTGGTGCAACGTGCGACCAAAGACGACGTCGAGCGCGCCGTGGTCAGCGCCGAAAAGGGCCAGAAAATCTGGGCCGCGATGACCGCCATGGAGCGTTCGCGCATCCTGCGTCGCGCCGTCGACATCCTGCGCGAGCGCAACGATGAACTGGCCGCGCTGGAAACCCTGGACACCGGCAAATCCTTCTCCGAAACCAAGTACGTCGACATCGTCACCGGCGCTGACGTGCTGGAATACTACGCAGGCCTGGTGCCCGCCATCGAAGGCGAGCAGATTCCGCTGCGTGACACCTCTTTCGTTTACACCCGTCGCGAGCCGCTGGGCGTGGTCGCCGGTATCGGCGCGTGGAACTACCCGATCCAGATCGCGCTGTGGAAATCCGCTCCAGCCCTGGCGGCCGGTAACGCGATGATCTTCAAGCCAAGCGAAGTCACCTCGCTGACCACCCTGAAACTGGCTGAGATCTACACCGAAGCCGGCGTGCCGAACGGCGTGTTCAACGTGCTGACCGGCAGCGGCCGCGAAGTCGGCACCTGGCTGACCGAGCACCCGCGCATCGAGAAAATCTCCTTCACCGGCGGCACCGACACTGGCAAGAAAGTCATGGCCAGCGCTTCGGCTTCGTCGCTCAAGGACGTGACCATGGAACTGGGCGGCAAGTCGCCGCTGATCATCTGCGACGACGCCGACCTCGATCGCGCCGCCGACACGGCGATGATGGCCAACTTCTACAGCTCCGGTCAGGTCTGCACCAACGGCACTCGCGTATTCGTACCGGCGCATCTGAAAGCCGCGTTCGAGGCCAAGATCGTTGAGCGCGTTGCGCGCATCCGCGTCGGCAACCCGGAAGACGAAAACACCAATTTCGGCCCGCTGGTCAGCTTCGCCCACATGGAAAGCGTGCTGGCCTACATCGAAAAAGGTAAGGAACAAGGTGCCCGCGTCCTGTGCGGCGGTGGTCGCCTGACCGACGGCGAATTCGCCAAAGGCGCATTCGTTGCGCCAACCGTGTTCACCGACTGCACCGACGACATGACCATCGTTCGTGAAGAGATCTTTGGCCCGGTGATGGCGATCCTCTCCTACGAAACCGAAGAAGAAGTGATCCGCCGCGCCAACGACACCGACTTCGGCCTGGCCGCCGGTATCGTCACCAAAGACCTGAACCGCGCCCACCGCGTGATTCATCAACTGGAAGCCGGTATCTGCTGGATCAACGCCTGGGGCGAGTCCGACGCAAAAATGCCGGTCGGCGGCTACAAGCAGTCGGGTGTTGGCCGTGAGAACGGGATCAGCTCGCTGAACAACTTCACCCGCATCAAATCGGTACAGGTCGAACTGGGCGATTACGTTTCGGTGTTCTGATCAGCTAGCTGATCAGCTGCAAGCGGCAAGTTTAAAGCTGCAAGTAAAAGCAGTTTGGGCTTGCCGCCCTCCCCGATTTCGAAGCCACCGCTCGCTGCTTTTCCTTGCAGCTAGAAGCTAGTGGCTTGTAGCTCCCGCAGGAGAATTTATGACTCAAGAATACGACTACATCATCATAGGCGCCGGCTCTGCAGGTAACACACTTGCGACCCGTCTGACTGAAGACGAAGGCGTCACCGTTCTGCTGCTCGAAGCCGGGGGGCCGGACTACCGCCTCGACTTCCGCACGCAGATGCCCGCCGCGCTGGCGTTCCCGCTGCAGGGTCGTCGCTACAACTGGGCTTACGAAACCGATCCAGAGCCACACATGGACGGTCGCCGTATGGAATGCGGTCGCGGCAAAGGCCTTGGCGGCTCTTCGCTGATCAACGGCATGTGCTACATCCGTGGCAACGCGATGGACTACGACGGCTGGGCGAAACTGCCGGGCCTGGAAGACTGGTCGTACCTCGATTGCCTGCCGTATTTCCGCAAAGCCGAAACCCGTGACATCGGCCCGAACGATTACCACGGTGGCGACGGCCCGGTCAGCGTGACCACGCCGAAAGCCGGCAACAACCCGCTGTTCCACGCCATGGTTGAAGCCGGCGTGCAGGCCGGTTACCCGCGTACCGAAGACCTCAACGGTTACCAGCAGGAAGGCTTCGGCCCGATGGACCGCACCGTAACGCCGAACGGCCGCCGTGCTTCCACCGCCCGTGGCTACCTCGACATTGCCAAAAAACGCTCGACCCTGACCATCGTCACCCACGCCCTGACCGACAAGATTCTCTTTGAAGGCAAGCGTGCGGTCGGCGTGCGTTACCTGATCGGCGACGCTGAAGAACGTGTTGAAGCCAAGGCGCGCAAGGAAGTCCTGTTGTGCTCCGGCGCCATCGCTTCGCCGCAGATTCTGCAGCGCTCCGGTGTCGGCCCGGCGAAATTGCTGGAAAGTCTCGACATCCCGGTGGTCCACGATCTGCCGGGCGTCGGTGAAAACCTGCAGGATCACCTCGAGCTGTACCTGCAATACGCCTGCACCCAACCGGTTTCGCTGTACCCGTCGCTGCTCTGGTACAACCAGCCGGCGATCGGTGCCGAGTGGCTGTTCAACGGCACCGGCATCGGCGCCAGCAACCAGTTCGAGGCCGGCGGTTTCATTCGTTCGCGTCCGGAATTCGAATGGCCGAACATCCAGTACCACTTCCTGCCGGTGGCGATTAACTACAACGGCAGCAACGGCGTGAAAGAACATGGTTTCCAGGCGCACATGGGCTCCATGCGCTCGCCGAGCCGTGGCCGCATCCAGGTCAAATCCAAGGATCCGCGCCAGCACCCGAGCATCCTCTTCAACTACATGGCCACCGAGCAGGACTGGCAGGAATTCCGCGACGGTATTCGCCTGACCCGCGAAATCATGCAGCAACCGGCTCTCGACGCCTTCCGTGGTCGCGAAATCAGCCCGGGCATCGAAGTGCAAACCGATGAGCAGCTCGACAAGTTCATCCGCGAGCACGCCGAAACCGCGTTCCACCCGTCCTGCTCGTGCAAGATGGGCACCGACGAGATGGCCGTGGTCGATGGCGAAGGTCGTGTGCACGGCATGCAGAGCCTGCGCGTGGTGGATGCCTCGATCATGCCGATCATCACCACCGGCAACCTCAATGCGCCGACGATCATGATGGCCGAGAAAATCGCCGACAGGATCCGTGGCCGCAAGCCGCTGCCGCGCAGCAATGCTGCCTACTACGTCGCTGGCGATGCGCCGGTGAAGGGCAAGCCGATGCGTGATATCACCCCGGCGGCTCAGTAAGACGTAATACCGCGTCACGGCTAATCGCTGGCAAGCCAGCTCCCACAGGGTTTTGCGTCGTTCACACATATTGTGTTCACCAAAAAACCTGTGGGAGCCTGGCTTGCCAGCGATGGGGCCCTCAGATTCAGCACAAATTCCCTCGCTGCACAGTAAATCCCCCTACACCCCCTCTTCACTTGATCCTACCCCCACGCAGGCCTACTCTAGACCTCGCGCAACCGTTTCACCCCTCCCCGCTGTCGCCATGCCGCTACTCCATTACAAGGAGGTTCCCGAATGTTCGATTTCCACCCCCAGCTCAAGCAGCGCTTTGCTGCCTTGCGCACGGGCGCTGAATTTTTTTCCCTGCGGTATGTGCGCGAGTCCGGGCAGTTTCTGTCGGTGCGCAAGAACGTCGCCGAACCGCCTAGCCTGAGTCGCGATGAAGGGGCGATGCTCACCGTCCGGGTCAATGGCGTCGAAGCCTATGCGGCGACCAATGACCTCTCGCAACAAGGCCTGCAAGCCGCTCTCGAGCGCGCCGAGCAACAGGCCCGCCGGCTCAAGCCGCACGCCTTGCTCGATCTGCGCGAGCAGCCGCTTTCCAGCGATCGCGCTGATTATTTTTCACCCAATCTCGAACAGCCCTTCCCGTCCCTGAGCGAATGCTTCGATCTGCTCGGCGCGGAATCCGCCTCGGTGCCCAAGGATAAGCGCCTGGTCAATTGGCAGGTAAGCATCGGCATCACCCATGTCGAGCAGATCTACCTGAGCAGCGCCGGCGCCGAATTGCGTCAGGCCCAGCGCTTCGTCTATCCGAGCCTCGACGTCACCGCCTACGACGGCAACGACAGCCAGACCCGCAGCCTCGGCCGCGAGAACTTCGGCCAGCAGGGTGGCGCCGACGTCATCAGCCGTTGCGGCCTGGTCGGTGCCGGTCCGCAAGTCGCCGATCAGGCCCTGCAACTGCTGCTCGCGCCGAACACCCCGCAAGGCCCGCGCGACTTGCTACTGATGCCCGATCAGATGATGCTGCAGATCCACGAGTCCATCGGTCATCCGCTGGAGCTCGACCGCATCCTCGGCGATGAGCGCAATTACGCCGGCACCAGTTTCGTCAAGACCAGCGATTTCGGCAGCCTGCAATACGGCTCGAATTTGCTCAACGTGACTTTCGACCCCGGCATCCCGGAAGAACTCGCCAGCTACGGCCATGACGACGACGGCACCGCGGCGAGCAAACAATTCCTGATTCGCGACGGCCTTTTACTGCGGCCGCTGGGCGGAGCGCTGTCGCAATATCGCGCCGGCCTCGATGGCGTTGCCAACAGCCGCGCCTGCGGTTGGAACCGGCCGCCGATCGACCGCATGGCCAACCTCAACATCGAACCGGGTGATCAAACGCTGGAGCAGATGATCGGCGGTATCGAGCACGGCATTCTGATGAGCACCAACCGTTCGTGGTCGATCGACGATGCGCGCAACAAATTCCAGTTCGGCTGCGAATGGGGCCAGTTGATCGAGAATGGTGAACTGAAAGGCGTGGTAAAAAACCCCAACTACCGGGCGATTTCCGCGCACTTCTGGAAGAGCCTGCGCGCCGTCGGCGATGCCAGCACCGTCAAGGTGCTGGGCACGCCGAACTGCGGCAAGGGCGAACCGAACCAGGTGATTCGCGTCGGCCATGCTTCGCCGGCCTGCGTATTCAGCAACATTGATGTGTTTGGGGGAGACGCCTGATGAGCATTTCGAAGCGTCAGTCCGACGCCTTCAAGGTCATGGTCAACTGGCTGCGCGACAGCGTGCGCGAGCCGGAACAGTTCACGCTCAGCTACGCCGCCGAAGCCTCGGCGTTCGTGCGCTTCAATCACGCCAAGGTGCGCCAGGCCGGGCAAGTGCAGCAGGCCAATGTCGGCCTGAAACTGATCAACGACGGTCGCCACGCCGACCTGCAGATCACCTTGTCCGGGGATCAGGAAGCCGATCTGCAACGGCTCGCCGAAGGCCTGCAACAATTGCGCGATACCTTGCCGCTGCTGCCGCAGGACCCGTACTTGCTGCTCAATCACAACAGCTGGCAGAGCACGCACGTACAAGCGCATCCGCTGCCGGACACCGAAGATGTCGTCGGGCAAATCTGCGCCGCCGCTGAAGGTCTCGATCTGGTCGGTTTTTATGCTGCCGGTCCGATCAGCCGTGGCTTTGCCAGCTCCGCTGGCGCGTTCGGCTGGCATGAAGCCAACAGCTTCAATTTCGACTTCAGCCTGTTCCACGAAAACGGCGAAGCGGTGAAGGCCAGCTATGCCGGCCACGATTGGAGCGACGAGGGCTTCGCCCGGCGTTTCGCCCAGGCACGCGAACAGCTTGAGTTTCTCGGCCGACCGTTACGCACCCTGGCACCGGGGCAGTACCGCGCCTATCTGGCACCGGCGGCACTGGAAGAAATCATGGGCATGCTCAGTTGGGGCGGGTTCTCGGCGCAGTCGATCGCCAGCAAGAGCAGCCCGTTGCAGAAGCTCTACGTCGGCGATCAGGCGTTCAGCCCGTTGCTGTCGCTGGATGAAAAAGTCAGCGAGTCCCTGAGCCCGGCGTTTTCCGCCGAGGGTTATCCGCGCAGCGATCTGCGTCTGATCATCGAGGGCAAGGCCGGCGATCAACTGGTGGGCTCGCGCAGCGCCGCCGAATATGGTCTGGCGGCGAACGGTGCGGGCGGCGGCGAGATGCCCAGTGCGTTGAACATGGCCGCCGGTGATCTGTCGCAGCAAGAGATCCTCAAGCAGTTGGGCACCGGGCTGTACATCAGCAACCTGTGGTATCTGAACTACTCGGATCAACCGGCGGCGCGCATGACCGGCATGACCCGTTTCGCGACCTTCTGGGTCGAGAACGGCGAAATCCAGGCGCCGGTCAGCACCATGCGCTTCGACGACAGCGCCTACAACCTGCTCGGTTCGCAGTTGGAAGCGTTGACCACCGAGCGTGAGCTGCTGCTCTCGGCGAGTACGTACAGCCAGCGCAATACCTCGTCATCGCTGTTGCCGGGGGCGCTGGTCAGCCGACTCACGCTGACGCTGTAAATGCAAAACCTGTGGGAGCGAGCCTGCTCGCGAAAGCGGTAGATCAATCGACATCAATGTTGAATGAAATGGCCTCTTCGCGAGCAGGCTCGCTCCCACACTGACCGCGCTCGACTCTGAATATGCACTGACACAAGAGGTTCCATGCCCAACCGCCCGCCTCTCGACGCCATCACCGCCCGCTGGTTGCCGTGGGTCGTCGCCATTGCGTTCTTCATGCAGTCCCTCGACGGGACCATCCTCAATACCGCGCTGCCGGCCATGGCCAGCGATCTGGCCGAAGACCCGTTGCGCATGCAGGGCGTGATCATCGCCTACATGCTTACCGTGGCCCTGCTGATCCCGGCCTCCGGCTGGATCGCCGACCGCTTCGGCACCAAGAAAATCTTCTTCGGCGCGATTCTGCTGTTCAGCTTGGGCTCGTTGCTATGCGCGTTATCCAGCAGCCTGAGCATGCTCATCGGTGCGCGGGTGATTCAGGGCCTCGGCGGTGCGCTGATGTTGCCGGTCGGGCGGCTGGTGGTGCTGCGTGCGTACCCGCGCTCGGAACTGGTGCGAATCATGGGTTTCATCACCATTCCCGGCCTGCTCGGCCCGCTGATCGGCCCGACCATGGGCGGCTGGATGGTGGAATACGTGACGTGGCACTGGATCTTCCTGATCAATCTGCCGGTCGGGGTGATCGGTTGCTACGCGGTGTGGAAATTCATCCCCGACCTGCGCGGCACGGAGCGCACCCGCTTCGATAGCCTCGGCTTTCTGCTGTTCGGCGCAGCGATGATCCTCATCACCATCGCCATGGAAGGTCTTGGCGAACTGCACCTGCCGCACCTGCGGGTGATGCTGCTGCTGTTCGCCGGCATGGCCTGTCTGGCGGCGTACTGGCTGCGCGCCGGGCACATCGAAAACCCGTTGTTCGCGCCGTCATTATTCAAGACCCGCACGTTCGCCGTCGGCATCCTCGGCAACCTGTTCGCGCGACTGGGCAGCGGCGCTTTACCGTTCCTGGTGCCACTGCTGTTGCAAGTGGCGTTGGGCTATTCGCCTTCGCAAGCCGGGATGAGCATGTTGCCGCTGGCCGCTGCGGCGATGGTCGCCAAGTGGGTCGCGCGGCCGCTGATCGAACGCCTCGGCTATCGCATCGTCCTCACCGGCAACACCCTGGCGTTGGGGATCATGCTGGCGAGCATGGGTCTGGTCAGCGAGCAGACGCCGTACTGGCTGCTGCTGTGCCTGCTGGCGGTGCTGGGGGCAATCAACTCGCTGCAATTCACAGCGATGAATACGGTGACGCTGATCGACCTCGACGATGCCAGCGCCAGCAGCGGCAACAGTTTGCTGTCGGTGGTCGCGCAGTTGTCGCTGAGCCTCGGCGTCGCTTGCGCCGGCGCGCTGCTTGGTGGCTTCACTGCGAAGGTCGGCAACGATGGCGTGGAAACCGTACTCGGCGCCTTCCAACTGACCTTCGTCACGGTCGGCGTGATGGCGATGCTGGCGGCGACGATCTTCTCGCAGTTGTCCAAGGAAGACGGGCGCCGGGCGAAACGTCCACAAGAACACATCGAACACTGATTCTGCTGAAGGACTCCCTGTAGGAGCTGCCGAAGGCTGCGATCTTTTGATCTTGTTTTTTAAAGCAAAATCAAAAGATCGCAGCCTTCGGCAGCTCCTACAGGGGAGTGTGGTCCCTCACACAGACTGATCTCCAGTCAGAGAAACTCTGGGGCTGTTCGTCCAGAACTGTCGAGGAAACCGGCATGGGGCTGCTACACTGCGCGACATTTTGTTTTGCAGGCCAGTCCCGTGACCACCATCGCCACCGCTTTTAATACTCTGCCGCTGTCCGCCGCCATGCTGGCTAACCTCGAATCACTCGGTTATGCCCAGATGACGCCGATCCAGGCGCAGAGCTTGCCGGTGATCCTCAAGGGGATGGACCTGATCGCCCAGGCCAAGACCGGCAGCGGCAAGACCGCCGCGTTCGGCATCGGCTTGCTCAACCCGATCAACCCGCGCTACTTCGGGTGCCAGGCGCTGGTGATCTGCCCGACCCGCGAGCTGGCCGACCAGGTGGCCAAGGAAGTCCGCCGTCTGGCCCGCGCCGAAGACAACATCAAGGTCCTGACCCTGTGCGGTGGCGTGTCGTTCGGCCCGCAGATCGCTTCGCTGGAGCACGGCGCGCACATCATCGTCGGCACCCCGGGGCGCATTCAGCAGCATTTGCGCAAGGGTTCGCTGGTGCTCGATGGCCTGAACACGCTGATCCTCGACGAAGCCGACCGCATGCTCGACATGGGCTTCTACGACGCCATCGAAGACATCATCATCAAGACCCCGGAGCGCCGCCAGACCCTGCTGTTCTCCGCGACCTACCCGGTGGGCATCAAGCAACTGGCGTCGAAATTCATGCGCGATCCGCAGACCGTCAAGGCTGAAGCCTTCCACGACGACACGCAGATCGAGCAGCGCTTCTACGAGATTTCCCCGGAAGAGCGCATGAGCGCGGTGACCAAAGTCCTGCACCACTTCCGTCCGGCGTCCTGCGTGGCGTTCTGCTTCACCAAGCAGCAAGTGCAGGAAACCGTCGATCACCTGACCGCCAAAGGCATTTCCGCTGTTGGCCTGCACGGCGATCTGGAACAGCGTGACCGCGATCAGGTGCTGGCAATGTTCGCCAACCGCAGCACCTCGGTGCTGGTTGCCACCGACGTCGCGGCCCGTGGTCTGGATATCGATGCGCTGGACATGGTGATCAACGTCGAGCTGGCGCGCGATTCGGAAATCCACATCCACCGCGTCGGCCGTACCGGTCGCGCGGGCGAGAAAGGCATCGCCATCAGCCTGGTCGCGCCGTCCGAAGCTCATCGTGCGCAAGCCATCGAACAACTGCAGAAAGCGCCGCTGAACTGGGATCAGATCGACAACCTCAAGTCCCAGGGCCTGGCGCCGCTGCAACCGCCGATGACCACCCTGTGCATAGGCGCTGGCCGCAAAGACAAAGTGCGCCCGGGCGACATTCTTGGCGCACTGACCGGCGAAGCGGGCATTCCCGGTGCGCAGGTCGGCAAGATCGCGATCTTCGATTTCCAGGCCTACGTCGCTGTCGAGCGCACCGTGGCCATGCAGGCCTTGCAGCGCTTGAATGACGGCAAGATCAAGGGCCGCTCGTTGCGCGTGCGTATTCTCTGACCTGATCGTTCCCACGCTCTGCGTGGGAATGCATCCCGTGACGCTCCGCGTCACATAACAACGGACGCAGAGCGTCCATGGCGGCATTCCCACGCAGAGCGTGGGAACGATCATTGTGTGAGGACACCGTTTTGCGCTCTACCGAAGTCGTGATCATTGGCGCTGGCGCGGCCGGCTTGATGTGTGCCCTGACCGCCGCCGGGCGCGGGCGTCAGGTGTTGCTGCTCGACCACGCGAACAAGGCCGGCAAGAAAATCCTCATGTCCGGCGGCGGTCGCTGCAATTTCACCAACATGTACACCGAACCGAGCAATTTCCTCTCGCAGAATCCGCATTTCTGCAAATCGGCGCTGGCGCGTTACACCCAGTGGGATTTCATCGGCCTGGTCGGCAAACACGGCGTGCCGTACCACGAGAAGAAACTCGGCCAGCTGTTCTGCGATAACAAATCCAGCGACATCCTCGGCATGCTGCTTGATGAATGCGATCAGGCCGGCGTCGAGCTGCACCTGGACACTTCGATCCAGACCATCGAAAAAACCGACAGTGGTTATCTGCTCGACACCACCCTCGGTCAGGTCCAGTGCCAATCGCTGGTGATCGCCACCGGCGGCCTGTCGATTCCGACCCTGGGCGCTACCGGTTTCGGTTACCAGGTCGCCAAACAGTTCGGCCATGAACTGCTGCCGACCCGCGCCGGCCTGGTGCCATTCACCATTACCGACCAGCTCAAGGAGTTGTGCACAGAGCTGTCCGGCACCTCGGTGGATTGTCTGGTCAGCTGCAACGAGCAGAGCTTTCGCGAGAACATCCTGTTCACCCATCGTGGCCTCAGTGGCCCGGCGATCTTGCAGATCAGTTCGTTCTGGGAGCCCGGCGACACGGTGGAGATCAACCTGCTGCCGGATCACGACGCGGCGAGCTGGTTGCAACAGCAAGTCGCCGAGCGTCCGAACAGCGAGTTGAAAACTTTGCTTGGCGAGATCTTCACCAAGAAGATGGCCAATCTGCTGGCGGACAACTGGTTTGTCTCCAAACCGATGAAGCAGTACACCCACGCCGAACTGGCGGAGATTGCCGAGAAGCTTGGCAGCTGGAAAGTCGTGCCGGCGGGGACCGAAGGCTATCGCACGGCTGAGGTGACTCTGGGTGGCGTCGACACTCGCGAGGTGTCGTCCAAGACCATGGAATCGCTGAAAAGCCCGGGCCTGTACTTCATTGGTGAAGTGCTCGACGTCACCGGGCATCTGGGCGGCTTCAATTTCCAGTGGGCCTGGGCCTCGGGCTACGCTGCTGCGCAGTTCGTCTGACCGGAACAACACTCCCCGTGTAGGAGCTGCCGAAGGCTGCGATCTTTTGATCTTGCTTTTACAGATCAAAGTCAAAAGATCGCAGCCTTCGGCTGCTCCTACAGGGGGCGGCGGGCGATCAAGGAACACTTTTTGCTGTCAGATGTGCTCGGCGCCATTGCGTCGGCGTCATTACTGGCTCAATTTAGCGGCATCGCCTCGGAAGGCCTTCGCACTTCATGTCCTCGACCTCGTTTCGTCAGTCTTTGCGGCGCCTTTGGGCGCTGGATAAATTCAGTTACAGCGTGCGGGTATTCATCGCCCTGACCGGCAGCATGGCGCTGTGCTGGTATCAGGATGAAATGGGCCTGCTGATCCCGTTGTTCCTCGGCATCATCGCCAGCGCCCTCGCCGAAACCGACGACAGTTGGCAGGGTCGTCTCAACGCCCTCGCGGTGACACTGGTGTGTTTCAGCATCGCCGCGCTGTCGGTGGAATTGCTGTTTCCCTACCCGATCATTTTCGCCGTGGCCCTGGCGCTGGCCAGTTTCGGCCTGACCATGCTCGGTGCGCTGGGCGAGCGCTACGGCGCGATCGCTTCGGCGACGCTTATTCTGTCGGTGTACACGATGATCGGCGTTGATCAGCGCGGCGGCGCGGTCACTGACTTCTGGCACGAACCGATGCTGCTGGTCGCTGGCGCGGCGTGGTACGGCCTGCTCTCGGTGCTGTGGCAGGCGCTGTTTTCCAATCAACCGGTGCAGCAGAGTCTGGCGCGGCTGTTCCGTGAACTGGGACTTTACCTGAAGCTGAAATCCTCGCTGTTCGAGCCGATCCGGCAGATGGACGTCGAAGCCCGCCGCCTCGAACTGGCGCAGCAGAATGGCCGCGTGGTCGCCGCACTGAACACGGCCAAGGAAATCATCCTGCACCGGGTCGGCAACGGTCGACCGGGCTCGAAAGTCAGCCGTTATCTGAAGCTGTATTTCCTCGCGCAGGACATTCACGAACGCGCCAGCTCTTCGCACTACCCGTATAACGCGCTGGCCGAGGCGTTCTTCCACAGCGACGTGCTGTTCCGCTGCCAGCGCCTGCTGCGCCAGCAAGGCAAGGCCTGCCGGGCCTTGGCCGAGTCAATCCAGATGCGCCAGCCGTTCATCTATGACGCCAGTTTCGCCGAAGCCCTGAACGACCTGCATGCCTCCCTCGAACACTTGCGCATCCAGAGCAATCCGGCATGGCGCGGCCTGCTGCGCTCGCTGCGCGCCTTGGCGGCCAACCTCGGCACCCTCGATCGCTTGCTCAGTGATGCCAGCAACCCCGATGCCTTGGCGGATGCCACCGACAGCAGCCTGCTCGACCGCTCACCGCGTAATCTCAAGGACGTGTGGATTCGCCTGCGTACGCAACTGACGCCGACTTCGCTGCTGTTCCGCCATGCTCTGCGCTTGCCGCTGGCACTGAGCATCGGCTACGGCATGGTGCACCTGATCCACCCGTCGCAAGGCTACTGGATCATCCTCACCACGCTGTTCGTCTGCCAGCCGAACTACGGCGCCACCCGGCGCAAACTCGGCCAGCGGATCATCGGCACGGCCATTGGCCTGACGGTGGCGTGGGCGCTGTTCGATCTGTTCCCCAACCCGGTGGTGCAATCGTGCTTCGCCATCGCTGCCGGGGTAGTGTTCTTCACCAACCGCACCACCCGCTACACCCTGGCGACGGCGGCGATCACGATCATGGTGCTGTTCTGCTTCAATCAGGTCGGCGACGGCTACGGGCTGTTCCTGCCACGGCTGTTCGATACCTTGCTCGGCAGCCTGATCGCAGGTCTGGCGGTGTTCCTGTTCCTGCCGGACTGGCAGGGTCGGCGCCTGAACAAAGTGCTGGCCAACACCCTGACCTGCAACAGCATCTACCTGCGCCAGATCATGCAGCAATACGCCGCCGGCAAAAGCGATGACCTCGCTTATCGCCTGGCCCGACGCAACGCCCATAACGCTGACGCGGCGCTGTCGACGACACTGGCGAACATGCTCATGGAGCCGGGGCATTTCCGTAAGGAGGCGGACGTTGGCTTCCGTTTCCTGGTGCTGTCGCACACGTTGCTCAGCTATTTGTCAGGGCTCGGCGCGCACCGCGAAACGCAGTTGCCAGCGGAGGTGCGCGAGCATCTGATCGAAGGCGCCGGGGTGAAACTGGCGACCAGCATCGACGAAATCGCCCAAGGCCTGGCGAGCAAGCAGCCGATTGCGATTCAGAGTGATGACGAGGAAGCGCTGGCCAATGAGCTGGAACAGATGCCGGATGAAATCGATGAAGGGCAACGGTTGGTGCAGACGCAGCTGGCGCTGATTTGCCGGCAGTTGGGGCCGCTTCGGACGTTGGCGGCGCATTTGATCAAAGAAGTCTAGCTACAAGTTTCAAGCTGCAAGCTGCAAGCTGCAAGCTTCAAATTAGAAGCCGGGTTGCGTTCGGCATGTAGCTTGTAGCTCCCCCACTACATTCCATGCCGCCGCAATAACTTCTCATAAGTCCCGTCAGCCTTCATCGCCTCGATCGCTCGATCAAACCCGGCGACGATCTGCTCATGCTGCGGGTTCTTCAGGCTGACCAGAATATGCAGGCTGTTCTCACTCAACGGCTTGGGTAAAAACTCCACCGAATTGCGTACCTTGGCCGATTCCCGTGCCAGGTAATACTTGGCCACGTACTCATCCTCCAGGGTCAGCTTGACCCTATCCGCCGCGAGCATGCGCACGCCCATGGCGAAGTTGTGCACAGGGACTTTCTGCATCGCCGTATCCGCATCGAAAGGGGCGGAATAGGCATACCCGCGCACCACGGCAATCGGGTAAGTGTGCAGTTGCTCGAGATTGCTGTAGTCGATGGGTGCGTCTTTGCGCTTGAGGAAGCGGATGCGGTTGATCAGGTACTCACCGGAAAACTGACCGATCTGTGTGCGTTCGTCGTTGTACCAGGCATTGACCAGTACGTCGTAACGCCCCTCGCCAATCCCCAGCAATGCTCGCGCCCACGGCACTTGTTCGTAACCGCTGGCATAACCGGCGCGAGCCAGTGCGGTGCTGACAATGTCGGTGGCCAGTCCACCGTTGACCAGTGCATCGTCGGTAAACGGCGGCCAATTATCGAACGCCAGCCGCAGCTTCTGCGCCGCAGCATCCTGGCCCAGCACCAGCAGTCCGATCAAAGCAACGGCTTGAAGCAATCGCAGCATGCTTGAACATCCTCAGCGGGCAACCGCCCGACGTGGTTTCACGTCAAAACCAAAGGCCCCTTACCGGCAAAACCCAAGCATTGAACATTAGCTCATGGGAACCAGTGCGCAGTGCTCTTGAGCAGATTACACAAAGTCTCGGCGGCCGCGAGAAAGGAATGGTGGCATTTTGACCTTTATCACAGACTGTTGCGCCATACAGACATATGGCGCAGCTGCGCTTAGTATCGGGCGACATGGTCAAGGAATCGAAAAATGACAATCGAGTGGATCTGCAAACATCATCGCGATTTGGGCAAAGAGCAGTTGTACGCCTCGTTGAAGCTGCGCTCTGATGTATTCGTGGTCGAACAGAAATGCGCCTACCCGGATCTCGACGGCCAGGATCTGGAGGGCGATACCCATCACCTGATGGGCTGGGAGGATGATCAGTTGATGGCTTACCTGCGCCTGCTGGATCCGGAATCCCAGGGCGGCGACGTGGTGATTGGCCGCGTGGTGACCGCGCCCGCCGGCCGTGGCAAAGGGCTGGGCCACGCGATGATGGAACAGGCGCTGAAGCAGGCCGAAAAGCACTGGCCGCAGGTGCCGATCTATTTGTCAGCGCAGGCGCATCTGCAGGGGTATTACGGCAAGTACGGGTTTGTCGTGGTGGGTGAGGAATATCTTGAGGACGACATTCCACATATCGGCATGCGTCGTTCTTGAGGGCCTCATCGCTGGCAAGCCAGCTCCCACAGGTTCATCGCTCGTTCACGAAAACCGTGTTCGCTGGAGATCCCTGTGGGAGCTGGCTTGCCAGCGATTGCGTCAGTTCAGGCGCGGCTGGATTCAGGGGTATTCAAGCACCGCTTTTATCTGCCGCAAATTGCGCTCGATCCATCCCCGATCAATCGCTCCCCACTCACGAATCCGATAGCGCCCGGCATGATTGCGTGCGCCCTCTTCCTGTTCGAACTCGCAGATGATGTCCAGATCAGCCAGCGCGGCAATCGTGTCCTGCGCCGTGCGTCGCGGCATGCCAGTGACTTCGGTCAGCGTCGGCACACTCGGCGCCAGGCCGCTATCGATCAGATAAGCCACGTACAAACGGCGATAGAAACTGCTTTTGGTCTTGCTTACGTCCATCTAAACACTCCCACCGTTAAAAGATCGCAGCCTTCGGCAGCTCCTACAGAAGATCGCATTTCAACTGCAGGAGCTGCCGAAGGCTGCGATCTTTTGATCTTTACTGCATATCCCGCCACGTCAGGTACACACGCAGATCGAACTCGATCTGGTGATACCCCGGCAGCATGTGCTCGCACAGTTTATAGAACGCCTTGTTGTGCTCCGATTCCTTGAAGTGCGCCAGCTCGTGCACCACGATCATCTTCAGAAAATCCGGCGCGGCGTCCTTGAACAGCGCGGCGATGCGGATTTCCTTGTTGGCCTTGAGCTTGCCGCCCTGCACCCGTGACACCGTGGTGTGCAGACCGAGGGCGCGGTGGGTCAGGTCGAGGCGGTTGTCGAACAGCACTTTGTCGATGGCCGGCGCATTGCGCATGTACTGCTGTTTGAGATCCAGCGCGTAGCTGTACAAGGCCTTGTCGCTCTGCACGTCGTGTCGCCCTGAATAGCGCTGATTCAGGTATTCACCCAGGCGCCCTTCGGCAATCAGTTGGCGCACCTGATCCTGCAATTGCGCGGGGTAGGCCTGGAGGTACTTCAACACAGTCATGGACAAGCGACGCGGTTCGAAAAAGGTCCGCCAGTGTAGCGAATTCAACCGGGCAGCGCGCTCCAGTCAAAGGGTTCGACGAAGCTGACCGCGTCTTCGGCGATCAACGGCCGCGCGACGAGGAAGCCCTGCACGTATTCGCAGCCATGGGCTTGCAGCCACTGATATTGCTCGAGGGTTTCCACTCCTTCGGCGATCACCAGCAGACCGTATTGCTTGCACAGGTCGATGACCATGCGCACCAGCGCCGCATCACGTGGCGAGTCCGGCAGGCGCGCGATCAAGTGGCGGTCGAGCTTCAGCGTGTCCAGTTCCAGATCGCGCAGATGCGCCAGCGAACACGGCCCCGAACCAAAATCATCCAGCGCCACGCGCACCCCGAGATGACGCAGCAGCCGCAGTTGCTTGCGGGTTTCGTCCGGGTCTTGCATCAACGCTTCTTCGGTGACTTCGACTTCCAGTTGCCGCGGTTGCAGCGCATGGCGTTCCATGACTTGACGCAATTCAGTGACCAGATTCGGCAGGCCGAACTGGGTATTGCTCAGGCTCACGCCAAGCACCAGATCTTCAGCGAACAAGGTTTCCCAGGCTTTGCGCTGACCGGCGCCACGGTGATAGATCCAGCTGCCGAGGCGACTGATCAAGCGCGCCTCTTCCAGCAATGGCAGAAACAACCCCGGCGGCACATCGCCGACGCTCGGATGCTGCCAGCGCAGCAACGCCTCGAACCCACGGATCTGTCCGCTGCCGATCGCCACCTGCGGCTGATAGACCAGATTGAAATCGCGGTTTTCGATGGCCTCGCGCACGCTGTCTTCAAGCATCAGACGCGAGCGTGCGCGGCCGTTCATTTCAGGGTCATAGAAACGATATTGCTGACGCCCGGCGCGCTTGGCCTCGTACATAGCGATGTCCGAGGCGCGCAGCAAGCCGTCGAGATTGCGCCCGCAGTCAGGATAGGTGGCGATGCCGATACTGGCGCCAAGGACGATATCCAGACCTTCGATCTGCTGACACACCGATACCCGTTCGATGAGTTTTTCGGCAATCTTCGCCGCTTGCTCGGGGAATTCCAGATCCAGCAGCGCGGTGAATTCATCGCCGCCCATGCGCGCGAGAATATCGAACGGCCGCAGGCACGCTTTCAATTGCTCGGAAACCCAGCGCAACACGCGATCGCCGGCATCGTGGCCGAGGGAATCGTTGACCCGTTTGAAGCCGTCGAGATCGAGGTAGAGCAACACCCAACTGCTGTCGCTGCGTTCGCCGCGCAACAGCAGGTTTTCCACGGTCTGGTAGAACCCGCGCCGGTTGAGCAGCCCGGTCAGCGGATCGGTTACCGCCTGGAATTCCAGTTGCTGGTGCAAGTGACGCACCACCGACATGTCCAGCACCGTCACCACCATCGCATGCTGCTCCGAGGGCAGCGGCGCGCAGGACAAGGCCACCGGCACTTGCTGCCCGGGCGCCGTGCGCAGCAACGCATCATGCAGGCGCAGGGTTTCACCGCGTTGGTAGCCGGCGTAGAACTCGGAATCGGCCCACAGGGGAATGTGTGGCTTCTGCAGGAAATCGAGAAACTCCTTGCCTTCCAGATCCTTCACCGGCGCATTGAGCAACCGCGAAATCGCCGGATTGGCGAAGCGGATCACGCCGTCCTCGCTCAACACCAGAATGCCTTCGGCGGCGTTGTCCAGCACCGAGGCATTGAAGGCGCGCGCCACTTCCAGGTCATGACTCAGGCGTTGCAAGGCACGGCGATTGCGCTGGTGCTCGAGCAGCGCCTGAACCTTGGGCTTGAGGATTTGCGGATCGAACGGCTTGAACAGGTAATCCACCGCGCCGCTGGCATAGCCCTTGATCACGGCGTCCTGAGATTGCTCGTTGGCGGTGAGGAAAATGATCGGCGTCAGGCGCGTACGCTGGCTGCCGCGCATCAACCGTGCGACCTCGAAACCGTCCATGCCGGGCATCTGCACATCAAGCAGGACCAGGTCGATGTCGTGTTCGAGCAAAAGGTTCAGCGCCTCGAAACCGGAGGCGGCGGTCATCACGTGCCAATCCTGACGCTGCAGCAAAGCGCGCATGCTGATCAGATTTTCGGGGTAATCATCGACGATCAAAAGGACCGAGCTGCCTTCACCTGGCTGGGGTTGCGCGCATTCCATGCTGCTTCTCTTATCGGGACCGGTTGCCGGCAAAACCATAGACGTACTGAGCCTTCACTCTAGACGCGGATGCCGCAAAGCAGAAGCTGTCGTCACGCCATCATTTGGCCAATGTTCCGTCGAGCCGACTAACGGTCACCGCCAGAGGCCCCGAAAACCGGGCGAGATGGCATTTCGACAGGATGTTGACGTCAAGTAATCGCCGGACGGGCATTAACAAAAATTGCCGCTACGCTTATAAAGACGCCCGAAAACGCGCGGGCTAGAGCTTCTGGCACCGGCGTTCCGGATGAATTGATTGGAAGAACCGTCATGATCGACCTCGCAACCTGGAACCTCAGCGTTCCTGTTGGCAGCCCGCCGTACACCGTTGAAACCTCGAAACTGGTGGATGGCTTCAAGGATCAGTACTTCCATTCCGATACCGGCACCCTGTTCTTCTGGTCCCCGGTGACTGGCTCGAAAACCGAAAACGCCATCTACCCGCGTACCGAACTGCGCGAAACCTACAGCAACGGCACCCTGCGCAACTGGTACTACCCGGACGCCGACAACCTGCTGCGCGCCACCCTCGCGGTGAACAAGGTGCCGAGCTCGGGCAAGATCGTCATTGGCCAGATCCACGCGTACGAAAGCCAGCGGCCGATGGTCAAGCTCGAATACCAGTACAAGGAAAAAACCCAGACCGGCAATCTGGTGATCAAAGTTCGCATGCGCCCGGACGACGCCGAAAGCCGCGTCATCACCCTCGCCACCGGCGTCAAGCTTGATCGCGAATTCAACTACCTCATCCACTTGAGCCCCGGCGGTGCCCTGGGTGTGAGTGCGGCGGGGTATCAATGGGACTCCCAGATCAGCGCGACCTGGCGCGACAAGCCGCTGTACTTCAAGGCCGGCGTGTATGTGCAGGACAACACCGGCTATACCAGTGAGGGTGGGCAGGTGACGTTTACCAAACTGGATATTGATCACGACAAGTAACGCAAATCCTACTGTAGGAGCAGCCTTCGGCAGCTCCTACCTTTAAACAGCGCTGTTTAGAGCTGTCAGCGGTTGCTTCCGGATGCCTACAACAGCTTGCGTCGTTGCCTACCACTACGCCAGAATTCGCCGGCTTGTGCGCCTGGCGGGCCATCGGTAACTTGATTCGTGTCACTGATTCCCAGTGATCGGGTTTAGTAGCCCGTGGTTTCAAGCGTGATGCACAAGCATCTGTCAGTCGGGGATTTCGATTCCTGCGCTTGATGGCAGCTGTGCGCAGGGCACCTTCGGGTGCGCCGGCTTGCTCGAAACCCCGGTCTACTAACCTGCGTACAGTTGCCTCCACTTTGATTAGTAGCCAGAGCGGAGGCACTCCAATCAGGTTTCGAGCAAATGACTAAATCAACGCCACACCCGCCAGTCACCGACCCGGCCTCGCCATACGAATCCCTCGACTCAAAAAAACTCAACGACGCCGCCGAGCGCGCCCTCGACCACTACCTCAACCCCGCCGTCCTTATCATGGCGAGCACCAACGAACCCGAGCCCATGTACTTCGCAAACCCGAAATACAACACCGAATCCCTGCTGGCCAACGCCAGCGAAACCTTGGGCTCAGCCAGCGTCATGCTCAACAACTTCGCCGCGATGCTCGACCACTCGCATCGCAAAACAGCGCTGGGGATCGCGCAGGTCGTCATGCTCGGTGAACTGGCAGTGAATCAGGCACTGGATCACGTTGAACTGAACGAGTAGTCACTGATAAAGGACTCTTCGTCGACGAGCTCACCGTCAATCCAGCAGTCATGCCCACGCTTGAAGAGATAGCGGAAATATTTGTTTAATTACGCCCACAAAAAAACCCGCCTCTCGGCGGGTTTCTTTTTAATCAGCTCAACGCTCAGGCTCAGTTGACCTTCGCGTTCAGCTCACCCTTCAGATAACGCTGGTACATCGCTTCCAGCGAGATCGGTTTGATCTTCGAGGCATTACCGGCAGTACCGAACGCTTCATAACGAGCGATACATACATCGCGCATTGCAGTCACGGTTGCGCCGAAGAATTTACGTGGGTCGAATTCGCTCGGGTTGGTGGCCATCAGGCGACGCATGGCGCCAGTGGAGGCCAGGCGCAGGTCGGTGTCGATGTTGACCTTGCGCACGCCGTGCTTGATGCCTTCGACGATTTCTTCAACCGGTACGCCGTAGGTTTCTTTGATGTCGCCGCCGTACTGGTTGATGATCGCCAGCCACTCTTGCGGAACCGAAGACGAACCGTGCATCACCAGGTGGGTATTCGGGATGCGCTTGTGGATTTCCTTGATGCGGTCGATCGCCAGCACGTCGCCGGTTGGTGGCTTGGTGAACTTGTAGGCGCCGTGGCTGGTGCCGATGGCGATGGCCAGGGCGTCGACCTGGGTGCGCTTGACGAAGTCAGCGGCTTCTTCCGGGTCGGTCAGCATCTGGCTGTGATCCAGAACGCCTTCGGCACCGATGCCGTCTTCTTCACCGGCCATGCCGGTTTCCAGCGAACCCAGGCAACCCAGTTCGCCTTCTACCGAAACGCCGCAGGCGTGGGCCATGGCCACGGTTTGTTGGGTAACGCGGACGTTGTAGTCGTAGTCGGTCGGGGTCTTGCCGTCTTCGCCCAGCGAGCCGTCCATCATCACCGAGCTGAAGCCCAGTTGAATCGAGCGCTGGCAAACGTCAGGGCTGGTGCCATGGTCCTGGTGCATGCACACCGGGATGTGCGGGAATTCTTCGATCGCCGCCAGGATCAGGTGACGCAGGAATGGTGCGCCGGCGTATTTGCGGGCGCCGGCCGAAGCCTGGACGATCACCGGGGAGTCAGTCTTGTCAGCGGCTTCCATGATGGCGCGCATCTGCTCAAGGTTGTTGACGTTGAAGGCTGGAACGCCGTAGCCGAACTCGGCTGCGTGGTCCAGCATCTGGCGCATGCTGATAAGTGCCATTGTGTGTGTCTCTCCCGGTTGAGGGTCGTTGATCGTGCCAGCCTGCCGGAGCGGCGGCGGCTATTCAAGTTAATGCAGATCGGGGGTTGAGGCCCGACCTGGTGATTCGGTGTTACCAAAACTGTGTGAACAACAGAGACCCCCTGTGGGAGCGAGCCTGCTCGCGAAAGCGGTCTGACAGACACTGCATCATCGACGGCAAGATTGCTTTCGCGAGCAGGCTCGCTCCCACATTTGGATCTCTGTACACCAATTCAATCGTGTTACTCGGCCTTGCAACCACGGCCGATCAGGTCATTGGTGGCGACCCAGTACACCAGGCCTTCGTCACCCTTGACGTGAAACGCCAGCATGCCATCGCTGTACAGCGTGCCAGAGGCGCCCGGCTCTTCTTTCAGGCGATAGACCTGATCACCGCCGCCGAGGCGAACGTCGACTTCCTTCTGGCCGGCATCGGCGTAACGCCACAACACCTTGGCCTGACTGTCGCAGGTCCAGGTCGTCCAGTCGTCTGCCGGGGCCGACGACTGAAACAGGTTCAACTGCGCGCAACCACCCAACAATGTCAACGCCGCAACGGCGATCAAGCCTTTCATCCGTGTTCCTCGACTGACGGCGCACGCCGCCAGCCCTGAGTTAAAGAGTCAGACCCGTCAAGGACAACCATGTTCCTTGACCGGGGTTTGCGTCTCGTATTTGTCCAGGCCGTCCGGGCCCGAGCGCTTGTTCAGCACCGGGTTGGTTTCGGCCTGCCAGTCGGCCTGATAACAGCCCTTCTGCGGTTCGCTCGGCGCCGGCGTGGCTTCGGCCTTCGGGTTACTCCCGCAGGCCGCCAGCGTACCGGTCAGCAACAACAGCGCTAACGACTTGACCATGAAAACACTCCTTTGCCTGGCCAAACGGGCGGCCTCAGGCCTTGGCCCGGCTTTCCAGGACTTCAACGGCTGGCAGCACCTTGCCCTCGACGAATTCGAGGAACGCGCCACCACCGGTGGAAATGTAGGAGATCTGCTCAGCCACGCCATATTTATCGATCGCCGCCAGGGTGTCGCCACCGCCCGCGATGGAGAATGCCGAGCTTTCGGCGATAGCCTGGGCCAGCACTTTGGTGCCGTTGCCGAACTGATCGAACTCGAACACGCCAACCGGGCCGTTCCACAGAATGGTTTTCGACGATTTCAGCAGCTCGGCGAAATTGGCTGCAGTTTGCGGACCGATGTCGAGAATCATGTCGTCAGCCGCCACGTCAGCGATCAGCTTGACGGTCGCTTCAGCGCTTTCGGCAAATTCCTTGGCGACCACAACGTCAACCGGCAACGGCACGCTGACTTTCGCCGCGATTTCACGCGCGGTGTCGAGCAGGTCCGGTTCATACAGCGACTTGCCGACCGGGTGACCAGCCGCCGCGAGGAAGGTGTTGGCGATGCCGCCGCCGACGATCAGTTGATCGCAGATCTGGCTCAGGCTGTTCAGCACGTCGAGTTTGGTCGACACCTTGGAGCCGGCAACGATGGCTGCCATTGGCTTGGCCGGCGCGCCGAGGGCTTTGCCCAGTGCATCCAGCTCAGCGGCCAGCAACGGGCCGGCGGCAGCGACTTTGGCGAACTTGGCTACACCATGGGTCGAACCCTCGGCGCGGTGAGCAGTACCGAAAGCATCCATCACGAACACATCGCACAGGGCTGCGTATTGCTGGGCCAGGTCGTCGGCGTTCTTCTTCTCGCCCTTGTTGAAGCGTACGTTTTCGAACAGCACGATGTCGCCAGCCTTGACCTCCACGCCACCGAGGTAGTCAGCCACCAGCGGCACTTCACGGCCCAGCGCTTTGCTCAGGTAGTCGGCGACAGGTTTCAGGCTGTTTTCGGCGGAGAACTCGCCTTCGGTCGGACGGCCCAGGTGCGAGCAGACCATCACCGCCGCGCCTTTTTCCAGGGCCAGCTTGATGGTCGGCAGCGAAGCCAGGATGCGCGCGTCGCTAGTGACAACACCGTCCTTGACGGGGACGTTGAGGTCTTCGCGGATCAATACGCGCTTACCTTGCAGATCGAGGTCGGACATCTTCAACACGGTCATGGGTCGCACTTCCTACGGTTTTTTTGAAGTTGCTGTTTGCAGATAGTGGTCTGCTACGTCCAGCATTCGGTTGGCAAAACCCCACTCGTTGTCGAACCAGGCCAGGATGTTCACCAGTTTGGGGCCGGAAACTCGGGTCTGGCTGGCATCGACGATGGCCGAATGTGGGTCATGGTTGAAATCACAGCTGGCGTGCGGCAACTCGGTATAGGCCAGAAGGCCTTTGAGCGGGCCGCTGGTGGCGGCTTCGCGCAGGATCCGGTTGACCTCATTGGCGTCAGTCGCGGTGGCGGTCTGCATCGTGATGTCGAGGCAGGACACGTTGACTGTCGGCACGCGCACGGCTTTGGCCTGAATTCGCCCGACAAGTTCCGGCAGCAGGCGCTCGATACCGCGTGCCAGACCAGTGGACACCGGGATCACCGACTGGAACGCCGAACGCGTGCGGCGCAGGTCTTCGTGGTGATAGGCGTCGATCACTGGCTGATCGTTCATCGCCGAGTGAATCGTGGTGATCGACACGTAATCGAGGCCGATCGCCTGATCGAGCAGACGCAGCAGCGGCACGCCGCAGTTGGTGGTGCAGGAAGCGTTGGACACCAGCAGTTCGTCGCCGGTCAGGCAGTCCTGATTGACGCCGTAGACGATGGTGGCGTCGACATCCGCTTCGCTGGCCATCGGCTGCGAGAACAGCACACGCGGCGCGCCGGCATCAAGAAATCGCTGGCCATCGGCACGGGTGTGGTAAGCGCCGGAGCACTCAAGCACCAGATCGACGCCCAGCGACGCCCAATCGATGCCTTCGGGGGTGGCACTGCGCAGGACCTTCACGCAGTCTCCATTGATATGCAGACAATCGCCCTCAACCCGCACTTCGCCGGGAAAGCGGCCGTGGGTGGAGTCGAAGCGTGTCAGGTATTCGATGCTGGCCATGTCGGCCAGATCGTTGATCGCGACAATTTCAAACCCGGCCTTCGCGCCGCGCTCGAACAACGCCCGCAAGACGCAACGACCAATGCGGCCGTAGCCGTTGAGTGCAACTTTGTAGGGACGCGGTTGAGGCATGGGGTTCTCGATAGATTCGCTAACAACACAACCCCATGTAGGAGCTGACGAGTGAAACGAGGCTGCGATCTTTTGATCTTGTTTTTAAGATCAAGATCAAAAGATCGCAGCCTTCGGCAGCTCCTACAGGGGAACGCGGCGGCCAGGGCCACCGCATTCGTACTGCTTAGTCTTCCAGCAGCTCTTCAGCCTGACCGAGGATGTTTTCCAGGGTGAAGCCGAACTCTTCGAACAATGCCGAAGCCGGCGCCGACTCACCGTAGGTGGTCATGCCGATCACGCGACCTTCCAGACCCACGTACTTGAACCAGAAGTCGGCATGAGCCGCTTCGATCGCGATACGCGCGCTGACCTGCAACGGCAGGACGGCTTGCTTGTAGCCAGCATCCTGAGCATCGAACGCGCTGGTGCAAGGCATCGAAACCACGCGAACCTTGCGGCCCTGCTCGGTCAGTTTGTCGAAGGCTTGTACGGCCAGACCGACTTCCGAACCGGTGGCGATCAGGATCAGCTCAGGCTCGCCTGCGCAGTCCTTGAGCACATAACCACCACGGCTGATGTTGGCAATCTGGCCAGCATCGCGTTCCTGGTGCTGCAGGTTCTGCCGCGAGAAGATCAGCGCCGACGGGCCGTCCTTGCGCTCCAGAGCGTTTTTCCAGGCCACTGCCGATTCCACGGCATCGGCTGGACGCCAGGTGTCGAGGTTCGGCGTGCTGCGCAGACTGGTCAATTGCTCGATCGGCTGGTGCGTCGGGCCGTCTTCGCCCAGACCGATGGAGTCGTGGGTGTAGACGTGGATCACGCGTTTCTTCATCAGTGCCGACATACGTACGGCGTTGCGTGCGTATTCCATGAACATCAGGAAGGTCGCGCCGTAAGGCACCAGACCGCCGTGCAGGGCGACGCCGTTCATGATCGCGGTCATGCCGAACTCGCGCACGCCGTAGTACATGTAGTTGCCGCTGGCGTCTTCAGCGCTGACGCCTTTGCAGCCTTTCCACAGGGTCAGGTTGGAGCCGGCGAGGTCAGCCGAACCGCCGAGCATTTCCGGCAGCAGCGGACCAAAGGCGTTCAGGGTGTTCTGGCTGGCTTTGCGGCTGGCGATGGTTTCGCCCTTGGCGGCGACTTCGGCGATATAGGCCGAG
Organism: Pseudomonas sp. ef1; assembly: GCF_007293365.2. Taxonomy (NCBI): domain Bacteria; kingdom Pseudomonadati; phylum Pseudomonadota; class Gammaproteobacteria; order Pseudomonadales; family Pseudomonadaceae; genus Pseudomonas; species Pseudomonas sp. ef1. The sequence continues at coordinate 325,169 of NZ_CM129815.1, forward strand.
GCTTTTTCCGAGAAGTCGGCCGGCAGTTCGCCGCTCAGACGACGAATCAGCTCGTTGGCTTCAGTCGGGAATGCAGCGGAGTAAGCGGCGAAACGCTGGTCCCACTCGGCTTCGACCGCGCGGCCAGCTTCTTTGGCATCCCACTCGGCATAGATGTCGGCAGGGATTTCGAACGGGCCGTAGTTCCAGTTCAATGCCTGACGGGTCAGGGCGATTTCTGCGTCACCCAATGGGGCGCCGTGGCAATCTTCCTTGCCCTGCTTGTTCGGCGAACCGAAACCGATGGTGGTCTTGCAGCAGATCAGGGTCGGCTGGGCGCTCTTGCGCGCGGTTTCAATGGCGGTCTTGATCTCTTCCGGATCGTGGCCGTCGACGTTGCGGATCACCTGCCAGTTGTAGGCTTCGAAACGCTTCGGCGTGTCATCGGTGAACCAGCCTTCGACTTCACCGTCGATGGAAATGCCGTTGTCATCGTAGAAGGCAATCAGCTTGCCCAGGCCCAGCGTGCCGGCCAGGGAGGCGACTTCGTGGGAAATGCCTTCCATCATGCAGCCATCACCGAGGAACACGTAGGTGTGGTGGTCAACGATGTTGTGGCCGGGACGGTTGAACTGCGCGCCCATGACTTTTTCAGCCAGAGCGAAACCGACGGCGTTGGCCAGACCCTGACCCAGCGGGCCGGTGGTGGTTTCGACGCCCGGGGTGTAACCGAATTCCGGGTGGCCTGGAGTGCGGCTGTGCAGTTGACGGAACTGCTTGAGGTCGTCGATCGACAGGTCGTAGCCGGTCAGGTGCAGCAGCGAGTAGATCAACATCGAGCCGTGGCCGTTGGACAGCACGAAGCGGTCACGGTCGGCGAACGACGGGTTGCTCGGGTTGTGCTTGAGGTAGTCGCGCCACAGCACTTCGGCAATATCTGCCATACCCATAGGGGCACCGGGATGGCCGCTGTTGGCTTTTTGCACGGCATCCATGCTGAGGGCACGAATAGCGTTGGCACGCTCACGACGGCTAGGCATCGCTGATCTCCTGGGTGTGAATAGACTGAAACGGAAAAAAGGAGGGCATTTTCCCTCACCCATGCGCCTCGGGGCAATGACAGATAGTCATCGGCAGGCGTTTTTCCAATCGATAGCACAGGTTTCGCTTGGTGAAACCTTTCCGCTATTCGTTTGTAGAGACTGCCGTCCGCCGAGAAGTGCCATTTATCGAGCAATATCAAAACTTTTTGATATTGACCTTGCGGTGCCTTGTCCCCGTCTCTAGACTGCCAGCCCTATGAACTTACGCGTGCCTTCCATTCGCCATGACGATTGCGACGAGCTGGCGGCCCTGTGCAAGGCCGGCGGCGATCCGCTGCGGCTGAATGTATTGCGCGCGCTGGCCAACGATTCGTTTGGCGTGCTGGAGCTGGCGCAGATTTTCGGCATCGGCCAGTCGGGCATGAGCCACCACCTCAAGGTGCTGGCGCAAGCCGATCTGGTGGCGACACGCCGTGAGGGCAACGCGATTTTTTATCGTCGCGCCCTGCCCCACAGCGGATTGCTCGGGGGCAAGCTGCACGCGGCATTGCTGGAAGAAGTCGACGATCTGGATCTGCCTGATGAAGTGCAAGCACGCATCGAGCAGGTTCATGGTCAGCGTGCCGCCGCCAGCCGGGACTTTTTCGCCCGGGTCGCGGAGAAATTCCGTGCCCAGCAAGATTTGATCGCAGGCCTGCCGCAGTACCGTGACAGCGTGCTGGCCCTGCTCGACAAACTGAACTTCGATGGTGCAGCCACGGCCATTGAAGTCGGCCCCGGCGATGGTGCTTTTCTGCCGGAACTGGCCCGTCGTTTCGGCACCGTAACCGCGCTGGACAACAGCCCGGCGATGCTCGAACTGGCGCGTCAGGTGTGTGAACGTGAACAGCTGGCTAACGTCAGCCTGCAATTGGCCGATGCATTGAACGGCACAAGCCTCAAGGCCCATTGCGTGGTGTTGAACATGGTCCTGCACCATTTCGCCGCTCCGGCCGATGCGCTCAGGCACATGGCCGATCTGCTGCAACCGGGCGGTAGCCTGCTCGTGACAGAGTTATGTAGCCACAACCAGAGTTGGGCCAGGGAGGCCTGCGGTGATCTCTGGTTGGGGTTTGAACAGGACGATCTGGCCCGTTGGGCCACCGCTGCGGGACTCGTTCCCGGGGAAAGCCTCTATGTAGGCTTACGTAATGGTTTCCAGATCCAGGTTCGCCACTTTCAGCGACCGGCTGGCGACACTCACCATCGGTAAATTCAGGAAAACATCGAGATGAGCGAATACTCCCTCTTCACCTCCGAGTCCGTGTCTGAAGGACATCCGGACAAAATCGCCGACCAGATTTCCGATGCGGTGCTGGACGCCATTATTGCCCAGGACAAACACGCTCGCGTGGCCGTGGAAACCCTGGTCAAGACCGGCGTCGCCATCGTTGCCGGTGAAGTGACCACCAGCGCCTGGGTCGACCTGGAGCAGATCGTTCGTGACGTGATTTGCGACATCGGCTACACCAGCTCCGAAGTCGGCTTCGACGGCGCGACCTGCGGCGTGATGAACATCATCGGCAAGCAGTCCCCTGACATCAACCAGGGTGTCGACCGCGCCAAGCCTGAAGATCAGGGCGCCGGCGACCAGGGCCTGATGTTCGGCTACGCCAGCAACGAAACCGACGTGCTGATGCCAGCGCCGATCACCTTCTCGCACCAGCTGGTGCAGCGTCAGGCTGAAGCACGCAAGTCGGGCCTGCTGCCGTGGCTGCGTCCGGACGCCAAGTCGCAAGTGACCTGCCGTTACGAAGGCGGCAAGGTTGTTGGCATCGACGCTGTTGTTCTGTCGACCCAGCACAACCCGGAAGTGTCGTACAAAGACCTGCGCGAAGGCGTGATGGAGCTGATCGTCAAGCACGTACTGCCTGCCGAACTGCTGAGCAAGGACACCCAGTTCCACATCAACCCGACCGGCCAGTTCATCATTGGCGGCCCGGTAGGTGACTGCGGTCTGACCGGCCGCAAGATCATCGTCGACAGCTACGGCGGCATGGCCCGTCACGGCGGCGGCGCGTTCTCCGGCAAGGACCCTTCGAAGGTTGACCGTTCGGCTGCCTACGCTGGCCGTTACGTAGCCAAGAACATCGTTGCGGCCGGCCTGGCCGAGCGTTGCGAGATTCAGGTTTCCTACGCGATCGGTGTGGCCCAGCCTACGTCGATCTCGCTGAACACCTTCGGCACCGGCAAGATCAGCGATGACAAGATCATCAAACTGGTGCGTGAAGTGTTCGACCTGCGTCCATACGCGATCACCACCATGCTCGACCTGCTGCACCCGATGTACCAGGAAACCGCAGCCTACGGCCACTTCGGTCGTGCGCCGCAGACCAAGACCGTTGGCGAAGACAGCTTCACCACGTTCACCTGGGAAAAAACCGACCGCGCCGACGCCCTGCGTTCCGCCGCTGGCCTGTAATACCCTGGCTGCAAGAAAGCCCCGCACGGTTCGCGCCGTGCGGGGCTTTTTCATGCCTGACAGATTTTTGAGATCCCTGTGGGAGCGAGCCTGCTCGCGAAGGCGCCCGCCCATGCAACGTCAATTCAGAATCCGGAAACACCTCGAAAAACACCCCCGGTAACGCATTTCGAATCCTCACCTACCCTTCAAATATTACCCCCGAGCAAGGACGCTCAACGATGCTATTCACACTGCGCCTGTCGCTGGCCTTCCTGCTGGCACTCATCACCCTTGTCAGCCAAGCCAACTGTCCGAACTGGGATCGTTCCCAAGCCCAACGCGAAATCACCACCCTGCAAAACCAGATCGACCAATGGGACGACGCCTATCACCGCGAAGGCCGTTCATTGATCAGCGACGAACTCTATGACCAGTCCCGACTGCGGCTGAAAGAATGGCAAGCCTGTTTCAACCAGCCCTCATCCCCGCAGCCGTTGCGCACCGCGTCCGGCACGGTCACCCACCCCATCGCCCACACCGGCCTGGACAAGCTGCACAAAGCCGAAGACGTCGCCCACTGGTTGCGCGATCGCCAGAACGTCTGGGTGCAACCCAAGGTCGACGGCGTGGCTGTCACGCTGATCTACCACAATGGGATATTGCAGCAGGCGATCAGTCGCGGCGACGGTGTCAATGGCCAGGACTGGACAGCCTCCGCGCGCAGGATTGCAGCCATTCCGCAACGTTTGAGGCAGCCACGGGATCTGCTGGTACAGGGCGAACTCTATTGGCGCCTGAGCGCGCATGTTCAATCACAGTCCGGCAGCGTCAATGCCCGCGCCACCGTTGCCGGGCTGATGGGGCGCAAATCCCTCGATGCCGAACAGGCCGCCGGGATCGGTCTGTTTGTCTGGGACTGGCCGCAAGGTCCTGTGCGGCTGCCGGAAAGATTGTCCGAACTTCAGACATTGGGGTTCGCCACAACCGAGCCCTATACCCAGCCCGTCACCCGATTCGAAGACGCGCAAAAATGGCGCGAGCACTGGTATCGCTCGCCACTGCCCTTTGCCAGCGACGGCGTGGTGCTGCGCCAGAGCCAACGGCCACCCGCCGAACGCTGGCAGGCTCGCGCGCCGTATTGGGCGATCGCCTGGAAATACCCTTTCGCCCAGGCATTGGCCGAAGTGCGCAAGGTCAATTTCAAGATCGGCCGCACCGGGCGGATCACGCCGGTGCTGGAACTGCTGCCGGTCAGACTCGATGACCGCGAAATCAAACGGGTCAGCGTCAGCTCACTCAAGCGCTGGCAAACCCTCGACATCCGTCCCGGCGATCAGGTGGCAATCAGTCTGGCCGGGCTGACCATTCCGCGCCTCGACAGTGTCGTGCTGCGCACCAGCGAACGGGCGGACATCAACATCCCCGATGCTGGCGACTACCACGCCCTGAGCTGCTGGCAACCGACGCCGGGGTGTGAAAGCCAGTTTCTCGCGCGTCTGACCTGGCTCAGTGGCAAGCAGGGCCTGGCCATGCAGCATGTCGGTCGCGGCACTTGGGAGAAACTTTTGGAAACAGGCCGTCTGAAACACCTGCTGGATTGGCTGACCCTCGATGCGTCAGAGCTTGCTAACATTGCCGGCCTCGGCGAGCGCAGCAGCGCACGGCTGATCGACAGTTTTCAGGGCGCGCGGCAAAAGCCGTTCGCTCGATGGTTGAAAGCGCTGGGCATGCCGCCGACCGGACAGGCACAACTGGACGATTCGTGGCAGGCCCTGGCACAACGCGACACTGAACAATGGCAGGCAGAAGCCGGTATCGGCCCGGGACGCGCGGCGCAACTGAGCGCATTCTTTCGCGACCCGCAGGTACTGGCTTTGAGTGACACCCTGAAAGCCGCCGGAATCGACGGCTTCTGAACCTGCAATCCCCGCCCTGCGGGAACCCAACGGCCGGCCAGACGCTCCAACAGCGCAGTGCCCTCCAACCCCGATTGCCTTTGCACATGGAGCTTTTATGAAATTTCTCGCACCGCTCGCCCTGCTTACTCTTTGCGGCGTCATGGCCGCCCCGGTCATGGCCGAAGAAGACGGCCCGGGCCTGACCGGTTGCGCTGCCAAGAAGCAGGGCATCATCAATCAGATCGAACAGGCCAAGTCGCGCGGCAACATGGAGCAGCAGGCAGGCCTTGAAACCGCACTGCGCGAAGTGAACGAACACTGCACCGACGCCGGGCTGAAGAAAGAGCGTGAGAACAAGGTGCTTGAGGCCAAGCATGAAGTCAGCCAGCGTCAGGCGGACCTCGACAAGGCCATGAAGAAGGGCGATCCGGAGAAGATCAACAAGCGCAAGGAAAAGCTCGCCGAGTCGCGCAAGGAACTGCAGGAAGCGCTGGACGAGATCGATAAGTAACCCAAGCCCTGTGGTGAGGGGATTTATCCCCGTCCGGCGGCGAAGCCGTCGCAAATTCGACTGGTCGGGTCCGACTGAAAAAACTCGGTTATATGGTTTTGGGGCTGCTTCGCAGCCCATCGGGGATAAATCCCCTCGCCACAAGGTACTCAGCAGCCTCAGGAATCAATGATCGCGAAACTCTTTATGGCAAGCACTGCAGGCATCCTCGACTTTCTGCACTGCCGGTCCGAGATTGCTGGCCTTGTACGGCTGAACCTGACTGGCGACCACCAGTTCACCGGTAGCCGCTTCGAGGGCGCGGGCCAGTTCCTGAAAACGCGCCTGTTTCTGCCAGACATCGTCCTTGGCGCTGGTGTGATCTTCCTCGCGCACCTGCGGAAAATGCTTCCACGGTTCATGGGCCAACGCATCAAGTCTGACCGCGCCCTCGGCAAATTTCGGTCCGTCGAAGGCAATGCGCCCGCGCAACATGCCGCCGAGGTCTTCGCTGGTCTTGAGCATCTGCTTGAAGATGGCCTTGCGCTGGCCCAGCGGCGAATTCGGGTCGACGCCGCCACAGGCGGACAAGGTCAGACAGGCCAGCAATACAACAGCAATTGGTTTCAGAGTCATGATGGCTTCAGGTCGCGGAAATCGGCGGCCAGTATCCTCGGCTCACCGCCAAACACCAATAGCCCTATTAAAAATACGGGTTGGTCGAGCGCATGGAGCTCTCGGCCAACCGGCACAGGAATCACTCCATGAACAGCCGCTTCACGGCCTGGCGTCACCCGCTTATCGTCACCCTTCCACTGCTCGCCATCCTCGCCGGTTGCACAGGCGGCGACAGCGCCAAACCAAAAACCCATGCGCTGGCCACCTATTCCAGCGCGACCTGGGAAGCCTTGCCCGCTGTCTCCGACAGCGATCTGGTCGCCGGTTTCGGTTCCTGGCGCAGCGCGTGCACACGACTCAAAGCCGACGCAGTCTGGGGGCCGACCTGCGCTGCGGCGGCGAATGTGCCGCAAAGTGCCGCCGAGATTCGTGCATTCCTCAAGCAGAATCTCGATGTCTACGGCCTGCGCGCCGAGAACGACAACCCCAACGGCCTGATCACTGGCTACTACGAACCGGTGTACCCCGGCAGCCTGACGCCAACCGCAACGGCGAACGTGCCGGTGTATGGCGTGCCGGAAGACATGATCATCGTCTCGCTCGACAGCATCTACCCGGAGTTGAAAGGCAAGCGCCTGCGCGGCCGCCTCGAAGGACGCGTGCTCAAGCCTTACGACGACGCGGCGACCATTGAATCCAAAGGCGTGAAAGCGCCAGTGGTCGCGTATCTGACTGATCCGATGAATCTGCAATTTCTGCAGATCCAGGGCTCGGGCCGGATCCAGACCGAGGACGGCAAACAGTTGCGCATCGCCTACGCCGATCAGAATGGCCACCCGTACCGACCGATCGGTCGCTGGCTCGTCGAGCAAGGCGAGCTGAAGAAAGAAGACGTGACCATGACCACGATCAGCAACTGGGCCAAGGCCAACCCCACGCGCATTCCAGAACTGCTGGCCAGCAACCCGAGCTACGTATTCTTCACCCGCAACCCGGACAGCAACGAAGGCCCACGCGGCTCGCTGAACGTGCCATTGACCGCCGGCTACAGCGCGGCAGTGGATCGCAAAGTAATTCCGTTGGGCAGTCTGTTATGGCTGTCGACCACCAAACCGGATGGCACCCCGCTGGTGCGCCCGGTCGCGGCGCAGGACACCGGCGGCGCGATTGCCGGCGAGGTGCGCGCGGATCTGTTCTGGGGCACCGGCGATGCGGCCGGGCAACTGGCCGGGGACATGAAACAGCAGGGGCAGATCTGGATGCTCTGGCCTAAAGGAAAAGAGTTGCCGCAAGTGCCGCAGGTGGCTGACAAACCCTAAAGGCAAAAGATCGCAGCCTTCGGCAGCTCCTACAGGAGTATGCATTCCTCTGTAGGAGCTGCCGCAGGCTGCGATCTTTTGAGCCTGCTTTCAGATCGACACAAAGAAAAACGAAGCAATCAGCCCCATCCCGATAAACCACACCACCGAACGCAGTGCAGCCCAGTCAGCCAGGTAGCAAATGATGTACAGCAGGCGGCTGGTGATAAACAGCACGGCCAGCACATTGACCGTCACCAGCTCCGCAGTGCCGACCAGATGCGCAACGATCACCGCAGCGGCAAACGCGGGCGTTACTTCAAAGCTGTTCAGTTGCGCGGCGTGGGCGCGACGGGCGACGCCATCGACGCTGTCGAGAAAGTCCCGTGGATCGTAATTGTCCTTGAGGCGGAAACCGCCGGTGGCCTTCGCCACGATCGTGCACACGTACGGCAGGAAAATCGCGATCAACACACACCACAGAGCCACTGTCATAACGTCGTCCTTTTTTCGATTGGAGAAATTGGCGAGCGGTCAGAACTTCATCACCAGCATGCCGATCAGCACCTGCCCACAGGCTAAGAGCAGCGCCCGGCCGAAAGGTTCTTTCAGGCGGATATTTCACGACAGCGTCTACGGTGAACATCCGAATCCGGAACCGATTAGTCAGATTATTGATTCGCCATGTGTCAGCAGCTGTTTATACTGCAACCCACCACGCCGTACTCAGTTGCACACCAAAAAACTCCAATAAAAGCTGCCTGCTCCGCTTTCTTCGAAAACGGTCGCTGGCACGCGTATGCCTGATCAAAGCGTCAAGACTACCGACAGAGACCTTGCGCATGCCCCTCGCTTTACTTGCACTCGCCGTTGCCGCATTCGGCATCGGCACCACCGAATTCGTCATCATGGGCCTGCTGCCCGACGTTGCCCGCGATCTGGCGGTGAGCATTCCTCATGCCGGGCTGCTGATCACCGGTTACGCCCTGGGCGTGGTGTTCGGCGCACCGATCCTGGCGATCGGCACCGCCAATATGCCGCGCAAAGCGACACTGCTGGGCATGACGCTGATGTTCATCCTCGGCAACGTGCTCTGCGCGCTCGCGCCGAACTACACGACGCTGATGGCGGCGCGCGTGGTCACGGCGCTGTGTCATGGCGCGTTTTTCGGCATTGGCTCGGTGGTTGCCGCCGGCCTGGTTGCGCCGAACAAACGCGCGCAAGCCATTGCCATGATGTTCACCGGCCTGACCCTGGCCAACGTGCTTGGCGTGCCACTCGGCACAGCGCTGGGCCAATACGCTGGCTGGCGCTCGACCTTCTGGGCGGTGTCGGTGATTGGCATTGTGGCGGCGTTGGCGCAATGGTTGTGGTTGCCCAAACACATCGCGATGGACAAGGCCAATCTCGCCAGCGAATTCAAGGTGCTGGGCAAGGCCAACGTCTTGTTGGCGCTGGGCATGAGCGTGCTGGCCTCGACCAGCCTGTTCAGCGTGTTCACGTATATCGCACCGATCCTGCAAGACATCACTGGCGTCAGCCCCCACGGCGTGACGGTGATGCTGCTGTTGTTCGGCGTCGGCCTGACAGCGGGCAGCATGCTCGGCGGGCGTCTGGCCGATAGCCGCTTGCTGCCGTCACTGGTCGGCGTGGCACTGGCAGTCGTGGTGATTCTCGCAGCGTTCAGCCAGACCAGCCGTGCGGTGATTCCGGCGGCGATCACTCTGGTGCTATGGGGGATTTTCGCTTTTGCGCTGTGCCCGATTCTGCAGCTGCTGATCATCGATCAGGCGCATGAAGCGCCGAACCTCGGTTCGACGCTGAACCAGAGCGCGTTCAACCTTGGCAATGCCGCAGGCGCCTGGATTGGCGGGCTGGTGGTGTCCAGCGGCGCGGATCTGGCGGATCTGCCGTGGACCGGGGCGCTGGTCGGCGTGCTGACGGTGCTGACGGCGCTGTTGTTCATTTACCTGCAACGTCGGCAGGCGAGTGCGGTCAATGTGACTGGCTGAGACCTCTATTTATCCCCCTTGGGCTGCGCAGCAGCCCCAAAACCTTCAATCGGGTTTTGTCAGGAATAATCGATAAACCGGATTGCGACGGCTTCGCCGCCGAGCGGGGATAAATCCCCTCGCCACAATGAACTGTGGTGTGTCCCATGTCGCTGTTCGCCCATCAAACCCCTGCGTCCAACCTCCGGTCGCGCTCCATTCACCCTTCATCCAAAGGACCCCGGATGCTTGAACTTGTCGCCGCTTTCATCTGCCTCACCACTCTCCTGACCTTCGTCAATTTCCGCTTTATCGGCCTGCCGCCGACCATCGGCGTGATGGTTACCGCCCTGCTGTTCTCACTGCTCCTGCAAGGCCTCAGCGTCCTCGGCTTTCCCGGCCTCGAAGATCGCGTGCAGCAACTGATCGGCCAGATCGATTTCGGCGATCTGCTGATGAACTGGATGCTCTCGTTCCTGCTGTTCGCCGGCGCCCTGCACGTCAACTTGAATGACTTGCGCAGCTACCGCTGGCCGATCGGCCTGCTGGCGACCTTCGGCGTGTTGATCGCCACCGTGGTGATCGGCAGCCTGGCCTTCTACATTTTTGCCCTGTTCGGCTGGCACGTGAGTTTCCTCTACTGCCTGTTGTTCGGCGCGCTGATCTCACCGACCGACCCGATTGCGGTACTCGGCGTGTTGCGTACCGCCAACGCTTCGAAGCCACTGAAAACCACCATCGTCGGCGAATCACTGTTCAACGACGGCACGGCGGTGGTGGTCTTCACCGTGCTGCTGGGCATCGCGCAACTGGGCGAAACCCCGACCGTCAGCGCCACGGCCATGCTCTTCGTCCATGAGGCCATTGGCGGCGTGTTGTTCGGCGGGCTGATCGGTTATCTGGTCTATCGGATGATCAAAAGCGTCGAGCAGCACCAGATCACCGTGATGCTGACCCTGGCCCTGGTGATCGGCGGTTCGGCGATGTCCACCGAACTGCACGTCTCGGCGCCGATTGCGATGGTGGTGGCCGGTCTGATCATCGGCAACCTCGGGCGCAATCTGGCGATGAACGACATGACCCGTCGCTATCTGGACGGTTTCTGGGTTTTCCCAAAGGGGTCAGAAAATCCTCAATTCTTGTCACATCGAGAGGGGGCGTACAACGCCACTTGAGCTGACAATCCCCCTCTATTCCTGCCAGGCTGACTACACTAACCGCCATACCTGCAACACCCTTCAAACCCCAAACTATCTAGGTCGTGGTCACTGCCCAGCCAAGACGCCTGACACATTCCCCCCGAGCCTTCCATCGGACAGGTGATCCTAGGTGAAACATCCTGCTGGAAAACACCCCCTACAAGTGTATATTCATACAGTAGTGCTTTATGGCAGAGACTATGGAAGACCCTAGGCATAATGCTGGAAAGGTGCTTATATCGATGATTGATGTCATGTAGCCACCAACAAGGATGGGGAATTAGCTTGGCCACTCTTACCGATAAAGAAATAGACGCCCTGAAAATCGTGAATTTTATATTTCACGTGGTACATCACCGGGCCGACGATCCCATACTTTTTGACGACACGCCCCTAGGGACATTCGAGCCGTTCTTCATTGAACGTATCAAAGAAACTCTAAAAGGCAATAAGTTCTCTTTCGCTGAAATATCCCAGGTCAAGGCAAAGCTGAAAGGGTGGGAGAAAGGCGAGTCTGATTTTGTCGACGTTTCTAAGAGCCTAGCACGTCAATTTCACCGACTTGGTGATAGACGGATGAAATCAGGGGTGCTAATTGTTATTGGGTTGGTTACAGGAAACAAGAAATTCTACTCGCTTATTAAATATGACTCTGAAAAGGTAGTAACATTCCAGACGCAGGGAGCTAAAGCCATACTCCAAGCTGTAACTAATAACTTTACGGAGTCACCAAAAGCTCTTCAAAAGTCCGCGCTAATTGATTTGGATTCGCATGACTCCGAGGTAGTAATCATCGACAAGATGAGTCGCTCCGGAATTAGCGATTTTTTCAAAGAATTCCTAGGTGTGGAGCGCCTGCGAAACTCCAAGGAAATGACAGCGGATTTTGTCAAAGCGATAAAAAAGACTGTCAGAGCGCATTTAAGCGACCTACCGCCCGCCATCACCTCTAAGGTTGCTGAAAAAGTTATTGAGATAGCGAAGAAGCGCAAGGAGTTTGAGGTCGAAGAGTTTTTCACCGACTTTTTTGGCATCAATGGCGGAGATGAAATTAGAGAAACTTTCAACAAAGATTTGGAAGATCTCAACCTGACAGGTGAGGTATTTGCTTATGATAACGATGAACTACCAACCAATGAAGCGAAAAAATACGTAACAAGCGAAGGCATAACCATCAATATGCCTGCACGGGCAAAGGGAAGTTTAACTATTGAAAACAAAAAGGATGAAACTGTCATTACTATTCGTACAAGTCGTTTGCGTGAATCATGAAACAGCTAGCGCTAGAACTTCGCAGTTTCTTTGAGCGACTTACTGCGTCGGGTGGTTCTGCGCAGGTCGAAACCGCAACTGTTCTTCGAATTGATGAAGTAAGCGTTACTTCCTCCGATTTTGTCCGAGAATTGAAAGATCTTACCTTGCGCCTTGGCTCTGAGGGCATCGGAACGATAGAGCTTTTCGGAGAGGTGTCCGATAGCATCGACATCAAGGATTTCGATTTAGCGGATGTAGAGAATGACAGACTAACGGTCATCCTGGAAAAACCAGCGAATGATGGCTGGTGTTATTTTCTCACCATTAAAGGTTTCGAAAATTGGCTGAGGACAAATCAATTTTCAACACAGAACTCACAGAAAAAGATGTGTGTATGGGTTGCAGGAGAAACTTTTGAGTTTTCTACTCATCAGTTTTTAGTGAAAGAAATTGGTGGGGATAAAAATTTACCGACCGCCACTCAACATCCTGAAAAGCCTTGGAAGACGGTACGGGATCTTACCCACTCCCTTACCCCTCAATCGCTTGAGCCATGGCTGCTCACTGCTGAGCCAATTTCTGAAAGCGACCCTTTTTCGGCCTGGAAACGCGTGGCGGTGGAAAAGCTTTCATTTTGCTTGCCTGCTGAGATTCGCAAGGAAGATGATGAGACTCACGTAATATTCCGAGGCGGGCGCTCGCTCCCCATACCTATAGACCAGCCTATTAACTGGGCTGATATCGAGTTTGAAACACTTCACGACACCTGCCAGTGGATCTACTCTACCCCTAGGGAGTCTGAAACGAAATTTCAACTTTTCAACAACCACATTGCTATCAACTGGATTAGTGGGACAACATGGCCATCTGGCTCAACGACGCTATTAAAAAATAGTCTCTCCGGGGCCAAGGAAGCGTTCGCCTTTCATCTCCAGGATCAAAGCAAAGAGGCTGTCAAAAGCCTGGGGGATCTGCGCAAGGGTTTGCAGGAAGAGGTTAATAAGACACAAACTGCGACAAGGGATTTAATATCAGCTCTCTGGCGTGATTTCGCGGTGGCGGGTGTTGTCTTAGCTCTCAAGACTCCGATAGCGACTACAGGCGTAGCCGATACAGCAACCACTATTCTTTATCTCGGCGTTTCTGTGCTTCTCATATTAAGCATAGTTATCAACACTCTATCAACCTTGCGTTTTAACAGCCTTGCTGACAGCAGTCGAGAAGGATGGCGGAAGAAGATCTACAACTTCATGTCTGCGGACGACTGGAAGCGTTTGGTTGAAAAACCTATATCCTCCGGACGTACAGTTTACTGGCTTGCTTGGGCTGTGTGTTTCTGTCTGTACGCAGCGATTGTCCATTACTTCCTATCACTTGCGGCACCTAGTTTTGTAGCGAGTTACATCAATTATTATTTTTTCTGCGCGTGGAACTACATTTCAGCCTTTTTTTCATAAAGCTATAATACAACTACGGTTGGCTTTTTATGGTTGCAGGCTGAGGTAAGAGTTGTAGTCACCTTTGTCCGTATCCCGTTGCTCAGCGTAATGTCCCCAGATAGGGTCATTAAGCCTAAAAATGACGGTTAATGTGCCGTATTGGGGACATTAAATTTGCATCTCAGAGCACCCTACCACTAGGTCTCGACTCTAATTGGCAGTTAACTTTCTGATTCGCTGGGCTCTTGGCGAGCCCAGCGCAAGCTAGCTATCGACATGAATTGCCTAATAGCCAGCGCTCCACGTTCATTTCTGGCTTTCGACCCAGGTAAGGTCAGCGCTGCCTCTACCTTGGCACGACTCGCTTCGTACATTGCAAATGCGTTGAACTTAGAATCAAGCAGCACCAAAAGCACAATATCGAAGGGCTGTCGTAGATCAATTGCACCCATACGGCCAGTAATCTTTAGCGGGTTCAGGATACAGCGGCCCTTGATCTGGATTCTCGCGACGCCATCTTCCAGCGTCTCTGTAGCGTCGTAACCTGCTTGCCTTGCTGGATGTAGTGACAGCCCGAGTCTAGTAGCAGCTTCGTACTCTGCCACCTCGCCGGTCACGCCCAGCGGCTTGCCGGTGAGGCGATAGAATCTACGCGCGAGCACCTTGGCTTCTTTCAGAATCTCTAGGATTTCATCCTGTATTAATGCAGCCTGGTGAGGTTCCTGGCCATGACTGAGCTCAGTCATCTGCAAATGCCTCGAGCGCAGCGAGCAGCTTGGCTAGCTCAGTCAGGTTGGCTGCAGTCACGATGTCATATTCTCCTCGACTACTCAGCCGATACACCTCTCGTGCCTTTTTAACGCGCTCGAGAAGAGGGACGACGATGCCTGATGCCCGCTCTAGGAAGTCATTAATGTCCGCACGTGTTTGGGGAATTTTATAACCCTTAACGGCGCTAGAGATGATTACCCCCGCATCGCGAAGTTTTGCAACGCCACTGGAGCGAATTCTCTGGTCGTTGACCTCTCCGAAGCCACTATCTTTGAGGTGGGCAATGATCTCTGCAGTTGGCACGTAGTCTTTGGTGACGAATTCGCTCTGAAATCTCAGGAATCGTAAAATGCTTAGCTGCAGGTGCTCATTCTCATCAGGATGCTCCTCAACGCGCTCGCTAAAATGGTCTGCTTGGCGTAAAGCTTCCTGGTGTATTTGATAGTCTGCATATCCAGCCTCATTCGTTGGTGGCGGCAGAAGAGACTGGTACTTGGATGGCCACTCCAGCATTCCAAGAGTCAGGCTGCGGAGGATCTTCTTATAGGCAAGAACTGCTTCTTCCGATGCTTTCTCCTCGTAAATCTGAGCCACTGAGCCAGCAAAAAAATCTGCGACCTGAACCAAAACGTTGTCCTTACTGGCTACCGCCTGGAAGGCATCCTTATCGCCAAATAGGTCGTCGATGAACCGTTCTGCAACGTAGCTTTTGAGGCTCTCCTGAAATTCCAGGCCACCATGCTCGTCTACGATCATCTGAAGGTCTGGGTATGCGCGGAACAAACGATCATAGAGCAACCCGTTCACGTATTTTATGAACGAGGTTTTGATACGGAGGCCACCGTCTTTGTGAATTCGGGATTTATCAACGACAGTGAAATAGAGCTTGAATGGCAGCTCGGCTAGCTCGTTGAGGATTCGGGCACGGCGATCTGAATCCTTCGGCTTTAGATTGCTGGATTTGATCTCACCTGTTTGAAAATGACGCATGCGGAGTGCTTCAGCTTGGGTATAAGCAGCTTCCAGGTCTTTCTCTGCCACCAGAATGGAGCACACGATGAAGAAGCCCGAGCTTCCTCCCTTTGACGTATCAAGGTCGGAATTCCCGGACTCATCCACGAAGGCATATGTTCTGTCCATGAGCATGCTCCATCAACAACGTACTGAGCGCGGTGGGTCGCCCAATGGCAAGGTGGTGAACTTAGTTCGTCGCAGTGGTAGTGCCTGGAGCGGGGCCTTCGCTGAACGTGTAGTTGATGACCACGTCATTTCGGATCAAGACGTCGAGAGTTTTCTGAGTGCCTGTAGTCGTAACCTTCATGGTAACCACGTAGCTTTGAGCATGGGCTGAGCCATTGGTGTAAGTGTAGATCCACTTCTCGTCAGTCTCGCTGACTGCGCTCTTAGCGTAGGGCTCACCAAACAGCGACTTCAACTCAGTAGTCGTCGTTTTACCTTTGGTGATGCTCGCTACACTGGCCGACGGAAAGTCTCGCCCTGCGGTGTAGTGGGACGTAGCGCAACCGCCAAGTGCGACACAGATCCCCATTACTGCGATGAGCTTTTTCATATCCATCCTTGATCGTAGGAAGCTCCAAATCTAGCTGGCATCGAGGCTAAAAGCCATCACCAAGGTGATCAGCTACTTTCGTGCATTCGCAGATAATGCTTTGCACATGTAGCAAGCCGAGCCAGGGCAAAGCCTCCTGAACTGCTCCGTCTGAGAAATCAGAAGCGGCGCAGAGCCTCGTTGGTTTGCTGCATAGCCCTGCAGCTCAAAAAAGCCTGATGCAGTTGTTGTCAGCAAATGAAAACGAGCGATTCCCTGCTCGGCGCCTATTGCTTCAATGACTCGAAGCACCTCAGCCCCAACCCCTTTCGATCTGTACGCCGGCTCTACGACCATGGAGCGCAGCAATCCATCTGTCCCATGCGTTTCAAACCCTCCCCATCCAACAGTCTCACCATTCCGTGAGAACTCAAAAAAGGTTCGGCCTGGAAGATCAATATCGTCTGCTGGAAGGTCAGCAGATTTCAGCGCATCGCGAAATCGCTGCGACTGCCCTCCGGCTATTTTCGTTGCCTGGATCATCATCTCCTTGCCCATCCCCTTATCTCCTTGGTGCCGCTTTGTAGGAACTGTCACGGCTCAAGCCGAAGCAGCAGCCATCATACTCGCTTTACCAAATATTCGCCAAAGCGTATATTCGATTTTCCATATGCATCGAGTTTAACCATGAGCCCTGCTATCAAAGTGCTTTTCGTGTGCGCTGCCAACTCAGCCCGCTCCCTGCTTGCAGAGGCTTTGCTGCGGCACACCGACCCGCGCTTCGAGGCCTTCAGCGCAGGATCTGAACCGTCTGAGGTTGATCCGCGCACGACTCAGGCATTGGAGGCAGTTGGAGTAGACGCAACGGGCCTGCGCAGCAAGTCCCTCAGCGAATTTCAAGCTGATCGATTCGATTACGTAATCACTCTTTGTGATAAATCCGCAAGCGAGTGCCTACCAATGCCCGGCGCAGGTGAAGTCATTGCATGGGATTTTCCTGACCCAGTAACTAGCGATGATCCTGGCGCATTTCGCCACTCGCTCCACGACATCCACGAGCGCATCAAGCTCTTCGTTTTGGTCAAGACCAAACACCTGGAGGATCTATGACAGAACCCTTGAACCCCACCACCTTATTCAAGTGCCTGGCGGATGACACCCGAGCAAAAATTTCGCTGCTTGTCGTGAGTGAAGGTGAGCTGTGTGTATGCGAGCTAACGGCAGCACTCGACCTGAGTCAGCCGAAGATTTCTCGTCATTTGGCGCTGCTGCGCTCTGCCGGTTTGTTGTTGGATCGTCGCCAAGGCCAATGGGTGTACTACCGACTGAATCCTGATTTGCCCGCGTGGGTGACTGCAGTTTTGAAGGAAGTGGTAGACGCCAATCAGCAATGGCTGGAAACCGAGGCTAAGCGCCTCTGCGGCATGAACGACCGTCCGATCAACCAAGCCGTGTGTAGCTGATTCACGCCCAACCGGATTAATGAAATGCTGATTGCCGTATTGATCTTTATCGCCACCATCGTCCTTGTCATCTGGCAGCCCAAGGGGCTGGGGGTGGGCTGGAGTGCGATGTTCGGTGCCATCGTGGCGTTGCTGGCAGGTGTCGTTACCCTTGCCGACATACCGGAGGTTTGGCGCATAGTCTGGAACGCTACCGGAACGTTCATCGCGGTCATTATTATTAGTCTGTTGCTTGATGAGGCAGGCTTCTTCAAATGGGCTGCGCTGCATGTCGCCCGATGGGGAGGCGGGAGCACCCGCAAGCTGTTCGCATTTATCGTCCTGCTGGGCGCAGCGGTGTCGGCCCTGTTCGCCAATGACGGAGCAGCATTGATCCTCACACCCATTGTGATCGCGATGTTGCTGGCGCTGCGTTTTTCTCCTGCTGCTACGTTGGCATTCGTTATGGCAGCCGGTTTTATCGCCGATACGGCGAGCTTACCGCTGGTGGTTTCCAACCTGGTCAACATCGTTTCTGCCGACTACTTCGATATCGGCTTCAACGAATATGCTTCGATCATGGTGCCGGTAAACATCGTCAGCGTGGCGGCGACGTTAGCCATGCTGCTGTGGTTTTTCCGCAAAGATTTACCAAAGACCTATGACCTCAACCAACTGGACAATCCGGACGAGGCAATCCACGACCGGGCCACTTTTGTAGCCGGTTGGTGGGTGCTGGCACTACTGCTGATCGGCTTCTTTGTCATTGAGCCATTGGGGGTGCCAATCAGCGCCATTGCAGCGGTCTGTGCATTCATTCTTTACGTCATCGCGGCTCGTGGTCACGCCATCAACACAAGCAAGGTGCTCAAAGAGGCGCCATGGCAGGTGGTGATTTTTTCTTTGGGTATGTACCTGGTTGTTTATGGCCTGAAGAACGCCGGCCTGACCGACCACATCGCGCAGATCCTGAACGTGTTCGCCGGTTATGGCGTTTGGGGCGCGTCCCTTGGTACAGGGCTGCTAACAGCGTTGCTGTCTTCGATCATGAACAACATGCCCACCGTTTTGGTAGGCGCCTTATCCATTCATGCCGCCGAAGTCGATGGTGTTGTCCAGCAAGCGATGGTTTACGCCAACATCATCGGCTGCGACCTGGGCCCGAAGATCACCCCAATTGGGAGCTTGGCAACTCTGTTGTGGCTGCACGTGCTCGCCCGGAAAAATATAACGATCAGCTGGGGTTACTACTTCAAGACCGGGATCGTGCTGACCGTGCCCATCCTCGTCGCCACATTGTCCGCCCTGGCACTGCGCCTCAGTTTTTGAATCAAGGAATCGTCTGATGAAAGTCTTGTTCATGTGCACCCACAACAGCTGCCGCAGCATTCTGTCCGAAGCGCTTTTCAACCACTTGGCGCCCGAGGGTGTAGAAGCCGTCAGCTCAGGAAGCTTTCCCAGTGGCCGGGTGAATCAACGGGCATTGCAAACGCTGGAGGCGGCGGGTATCTCTACGGCGGGCTTGAGCAGCAAGGCTTCGGATGCTTTTGAAGGCTCACCTCCAGACATCGTGATCACTGTCTGTGACCGGGCAGCGGGTGAGGCATGCCCAATCTTCTTTGGGCCAGCTTTGAAGGCGCATTGGGGTCTGGCCGACCCGTCTGACGCTAGCGGTTCGGAAGCCGAGATCACCGCAGCTTTTGAAACCACACTCGCCAAAATTCACGAGCGCGTGAGCGCATTTCTTGCGCTGCCACTGAAGACCATCAGCGCTGAACAGTTGAAAGCTGAACTGAACCGCATCGGTTCGCTTTAAAGATCAACCGAGGCGGCACCCAACCAGGCGCCGCCGTAGGAGTTTATATGCAAGACACATTGCCGAACGTACACGCCGACCTGATCGACATTCCGTCGCTGGAGCAACTGTCGCCTCGCACGCCTTCGCTCCATAAACCTCGCATTCTTCTGCTGTATGGATCAACGCGAGAGCGCTCATTCAGCCGGTTAGTCACGCAAGAGGCGGCACGCCTGCTGAATGAGTTTGGCGCTGAAACCAAGATCTTTGACCCATCGGGTCTGCCGCTTCCGGATGACGCTGCCGATACACATCCCAAGGTCGCTGAGCTGCGCGAGCTGATGCAATGGTCTGAGGGGCAGGTGTGGTGCTCCCCTGAGCGTCACGGTTCTATGAGTGCAGTATTCAAAGCCCAAATTGACTGGGTTCCGCTGGCGATAGGTGCTGTACGACCTACGCAAGGAAAGACCCTTGCAGTGATGCAGGTCTGCGGTGGCTCTCAATCTTTCAACGTGGTTAATCAGCTGCGCGTACTGGGCCGATGGATGCGGATGTTCACCATCCCAAACCAATCTTCGGTTGCCAAGGCATTTACCGAGTTCGACGAGGCAGGTCGTATGAAGCCGTCCTCGTACTACGACCGTCTCGTGGACGTGATGGAAGAGCTGATGAAGTTCACCCTACTGTTGCGGGATCGCCAGGATTATTTGGTTGATCGGTACTCCGAGCGTAAAGAGTCCGCCGAAGAGCTTTCCAAACGCGTCAACCAGCGCTCCATCTAACGTCAGTACGAGGAAGCGATATGAGCCAGATCACGATCTACCACAACCCCGAATGCGGCACCTCTCGCAACACCTTGGAGTTGATCCGTAACAGCGGGGAAGAACCGACGGTTATCGAGTATCTGAAGACCCCGCCTGATCGCACCACACTTGTCAGACTCATTGGGGATATGGGTATCGGAGTGCAGGCTCTTTTGCGTATCAAAGGCACTCCGTACGAGGAGCTGGGATTGGGCGATGCATCGCTGACTGACGAGCAGCTCATCGATGCCATGATGGCTCATCCTATCCTGATCAATCGCCCCATCGTCGTGACGCCGTTGGGCACACGCTTGTGTCGCCCGTCAGAGGCCGTTCTCGACCTTCTGCCTCAGGAGCAGAGCGGCAGTTTCGTCAAGGAAGACGGACAAGTCGTCATTGATGAGAATGGCAACAGGGTTTGATCCCACCCGAAGTACGTGGCCTTGGAGTCCCATTCGCACTCCACTTGGCCACCGTCTGCATTCGACCTAACCAGCAATTGCATCTCGTTTGACCTGCTCGCTTTGTCAACATCATAGCAAAGAGCGGCCAATAGCAGAGTCCTGATCATCCTGTTTCGCCCTTCCTCCTATCTGAAGCCAGTTTCGGCAAATAGCTGTTTATGAGCTTTCCGTCAAACGGCGCTTACATAGGTATAGGGGGTATACCTATGATGCGCGTATGCACAGTCAAAGGGGGTTCTCCCATGGGCCATATAGCTTCAAACAAAGACGATCTTCTCAAGCGCGTGAAACGCATCGCGGGGCAAATCCAAGCCGTTGAGCGTGCACTGGAATCGGATGCCGATTGCGCGAAAACATTGCATCTCGTAGCTGCCACACGTGGAGCTATCAACGGATTGATGGACGAAATTATTGAGGATCACGCCAGAGAGCATGTAGCGAGCCCAACGCTTAGCGATGAAGAGCGCAACAAGGGTGTCGAAGAGCTTCTTGAAGCCATTCGCCGCTATTCCAAGTGAAAAATCTAGGTACATGCTCATGAGCAGCAGCCACAACATCGAAATTAATCACGTACATGACCATGTGTTCCTCGGGTCAGCACACGAAGAAAATGCCAAACGTACCCTTTGGGTTGTGGCGCTAACGGTGGTGATGATGGTCGGCGAAATCGTCGCCGGCTATATCACTGGCTCGATGGCTCTACTCGCCGACGGCTTTCACATGGCAACCCATGCAGGCGCTTTGGGCATCGCTGCAGTTGCGTACAGTTACGCAAAACGCCACGCCTCCAGCAGTCGTTATAGCTTCGGTACGGGCAAGGTTGGAGACCTGGGTGGATTTGCATCGGCGCTCATTCTCGGCATGGTGTCCTTGGTAATCGCCGTAGAGTCGGTCATGCGTCTTTTGCAGCCGACGGAGGTTCAATTCGGAACCGCTACGCTCATTGCGATTGTGGGTTTGATCGTAAACATTGTGAGCGCGCTTCTGCTTGGCCACGGTCACAGTCATGGGCACGATCATGATCATCATGGGCACGGCGATAACAACCTGAAATCAGCTTACGTCCATGTGATAGCGGACGCTCTGACCTCCGTCCTGGCAATTGCAGCACTGCTCGCTGGCCGGTATCTCGGATGGGTGTGGCTGGATCCGGTAATGGGCATTGTGGGTGCCATAGTTATTGCGCGTTGGGCATGGAGTTTGATGGGCGTCACCTCGGCTGTACTGCTGGATCAAACTGATGAGCACGTTGCAGATGAAATCCGCGAGCTGGTTGAGAAGCCGGGTGATGCAACCATTACAGACCTGCATGTCTGGCGGGTCGGGCCAGAGGCGCATGCGGCTATTGTCAGCGTCCTCGGCGAATCCACTTTGAACGCTGAAAGCATTCGTGAACGACTGAAGCCTGTCCACGAAGTCAGCCACCTTACGGTCGAGTTTCGATTAGTTTGATTCACCGGCTCCCCAACCTCGACTTCATAGGAACTCCTAATGCCACTAGGGAAACGTGAGCTTGCGCGTATCGAACGTCGATTAATTACTACCCTCACCGAAGCGTGCGAAACAGCAAAAGGGGAGATCGAAGGATTTACGTGGCTCACTCACACCGCCGACCTGAATGCGTTGAGTGAAACCCTCAAGGTAGTCTGGGTGTTCGAAACACTGGCTGACAAGAAGCTCGCCCAGGCTATAGCGAAGGCGCGCATTGTTGAGTTGACCTCTATCGCGTTGAACGAGGCCGACATCGATCTGAACCTTTCAGACCGCTATGTCTGCTTTGACTCTGAGGAGGAGTGCCAGCGCACGCATGGTGGCAACTGGAAAAATCGCCTTGCTCAATCAGGCGCGACTAAAGGGGACTGACAATGGCTAAAGAAATCGAAAATCCCTGTATCTCGACTTGCCAGCTAAGTGGTGATCTCTGTGTGAGTTGCGGGCGCAGCAAGGAAGACATTAGAAAGTGGAAACGCATGAAGCGGCCTGAAAAAATGGCAGCTGTGCAAAGAGCGAACGTGCGATTGAAAGGGCTGAAAAAAGCGCAAGGTTAGTCACTTCCACAGGATGACCGTTGCCCGAGCTGTGCTCAAGCAGCTGCAAGGCCACCTCACTGCCGAAGTCTGATAGTCACAACGCACAGCGAGTGAACCTACTGCGATGCAACCTCAAGCTTGGGGAAAAGAATGGGTTCCAACGGAGGGGTTGCCTGACACAGCCCAAGCCTCCAGTAACCGACGTCGTGCCATTTTCCAAGCTTGAAGCCCACTTCTGGATACGTCCCAATGTGTACGAATCCTAGCGACTCGTGCAGACCGACACTTCCTTCATTGGGCTGCGCAATTCCGGCGTAAGCTGCGCGAAACCTCTGCTTTTCGAGAATCGGAAGCAAGGTTTCATAGAGTTCACGGCCAACGCCCTGCCGGCGAGCCGACTCGGCTATATACACCGTCACGTCCACAGCCCATCGGTAGGCCGGACGAGCGCGATGCTGGCTTGCGTAGGCATAGCCCTTGATCTCCCCACCTTCTTCGGCCACCAAGTAGGGATATGTCAAAAGCGTTGTCGCTATTCGCTGAGCGATTTCCTCAGCGCTTGGCGGAATCTCTTCGAACGAGATGGCCGTTGTCGAAACGATGGGGGCGTAAATGCGCTGGATGGCTACAGCGTCTGCTACCGTCGCCGTACGGATTTTCAAAGCCATGCAAGTCGTCCCTGATTCGAAAGCTGAACATTACCCTTTTTAGATCAGCCTTGGACATGGTCGAAATGTGAAGATGTTATGAGCGCCACCATTCGCCTGAGTAGTTCAGCTAGGCCTCTACATCGATCTGACTGATACGACCTCAACATATTTGTACTTCTTCCTTGCAGCCCTCACGGCCTCCTGCTCCGCAAGCAACGAGCTCAACGTATCAGCCTCGTGAATCAACTCGGTCATTTTCCCCTCAAACTCGTTCCCAACCCGGAGCGTGACCCGCAGCCTGGGCGTAAACGCCTTCGTCACTTTCTTCTTGGCTAGTGGAGCCTCTGCGGGCTTCGTGAAAACGATCTCTGGCACAGGCTCCAGCACTAGCGGAGTAGAAACTTGCTCCTTTGGCTGAGGCGTACCAAAAAGGGCACGACGCATTTCTTCTTCGGTTAATTCAGAGTTCATAGAGCATCTCAAAGGGGTGGCACTTCACTGGTAAAATTCTACAAGGATTGCTGCTGACCGGCGTCCATCGGGAAACTGCTTGGACGTTAAATCCCCAGTTCGATTTCAATACATGAGCCTCGCAGGGCACGCGAAAGCTGCGCCTTTGGTAGCAATGTGATGAGCCCATCAACCAAGCTGCTGGCGTGACGAGCGTATAAGGTGACTGTGCCTGCAGCCCGAATTCGACCCGGTACGAAGGCACCGACTCGTTCCTGGGCAATTTTCAGTATATTCAAGACTTCTTGGCTAACCTTGTCGTGGGATAGATGCTCAACGACTGGTCTGGACGGGCACCCGGCGCGGCTCCACATTTCTATGACCGCTTGGAGGAGTCCGTCTGAGCCGAGATGCTCGAGGGCCATCTCCCATAACTGACCCTCCTGCGCCATATCCAGGCGAGCCCTAGTCATAACGGAGTTCCAACATGAGGCTCTTTCTTGATTGCGAGTTTACCCGGCTCTCAGCCACAGCGAAGCTGATATCACTCGCACTGGTAGCTGAGGATGGACGCGAATTCTACGTGGAATTGGTCGACACATGGCGAGAGGAAGATTGCAGCGACTTCGTCGTAGAGATCGTTCTTCCGCAGCTATGGGGCGGTGGCAATGCACAACCTACTATCGGGGCAAGAAGTGCACTGCTCGATTTCCTAGCCTCGTTCGACGAAGTTCTGGAGATTGTCACAGACGCTCCACAGTACGACTGGGAGCTTTTCTGCGAACTCGCATATGACGATGGTAAATGGCCAAGGAACGTCCGGAATTACCCCACTGACGGCACCACTCTGGATGCCACAAGTGACGGGGTTCCGCTTCCGCATCACGCTCTTCTTGACGCCCGTATCATCGCTAGCATGTTCACCGAAAGCGATCTGAAGAAAGGGTGATGAAGTCCTAAGAGGCCAAGGTGAGCTAAAGCTGTCTTCCACAGCATACCTTCCTGAGGCATCTTCAGCCTGGTGCTGGTCATTCAAAAATCAGGCCTGTTCGGACTTGCTGGTCAAATACCTACGAATAGTAGTTTTAGACAGACCCAACGCTTCCGATATCTCAGTCACTGACACTCCCTCACTGTTCAGGCGATTTGCCTCTGCGGCTTTCTGCGCTGCTCCGGATCGCGCCGGTCGACCAGGAGGAAGCTTCCCTGCACTTACCAACGACTCCATCTCAATATCTACGCTGTCCTTTTTTATCCTATTTAGTTGCTTATTCAAACGCTTCAGCCCCTCCCTAAGCGGCTCGTTGGACTGTAGACACGTCGCCATGAGAATCAATGAGGCCGGCTCAACCTCAAGCAGCGCTGCGAGACGAATGAGCACATCAATCGTGATGTTCACCTCCCCACGCTCAATTCGGCCCCAATAGGAACGGTCAATAGTGATCAGGTTTTCTTGCGTAAGACCTTTTTTTCTACGCAGTGCTCGCACCACTACAGCTAGGGCTTCTGCGGCCTCCATGACATTTCCCCACGCAAATCGAGGATAAGGCCATATTGCGATGCACCATAACACGGGCTATGATCCGTATTACGGTGCCATCAGCGTTTTTGAGGCCTGCTTTTCGATGCATATACATCCGTAAGCGGAGCTAAGCACCTTGCTTGCGGGAGCCATCTGCTCGAGTGCGAGCGACAACAAGCGGGATTGAATTGTCAATTTCCCGGTTATTAATGAAAGGAAGCCCTATGGCTAGCGTCGAAGAACCCGACTTCATGAATGCGCCACGGACACCACTTGAGGGCCTGTCGAGCACCTCTGCAGCTCGAGCTTTAGCAGTCGAACGCTTTCCTAAAAAGCCTTACTGCCTAGTCCGCGACTGGACAATATTTCGCATTGAAGTCACCCGCGACGAACTCTTCAAATGTCATGCAGCGGGCCAGCTCCCGATGATCCTGTTTGCTCACAACGTGGCCGAGGACAGCCAAGGCCGTTTCGAACGCGGCGATTGGGTTCGTTCAAGCATGTGCACCGGTCTCCACGACGGTATTGCGTTCGAGACCAGAAACTCTGTTTACGTATTGATTGGCCCTGGTCATGAACAGCTCGCAAGCCTGAAAGACGTTTTCTCCCTCTTCTAACCTGCGCTCTATATCGGAGCCCCTTCAGGCCAAGGACATACGATGTTTAGAACACACGACGCCGACATGCTGGGCCTACCAGGCATGTTCGGTGAGGGTCAGTACCAATGGCATCAGGTATCCAAAGTGCTTCGTAATCACTGGTATCACGTAACCGTCCAGGCCAAGACCAAGGGCCGAATTTCAGAGGCGGTTCTGATGGTCGACAGCGAACCTCGACTTCAGCAACTCCTGATTTCCCAAGACGCTGAGACGATCATCACAGAGGTGCAAGTAGTCACACCTGCCCACATGAATGGCACGGGAGTTTGGCGAATGGAGAAACTGACCAAAGTGACGCTTGGTGAAGACCAAAACGAGTGTGTTGTGTGCCTGCTGGAGGTGGAGACCGGCTCCAAATACCACAGCTCTCACCAACCTGGCTTCAGCAGCGATGCACTGAACAACGTCCGTCCGATCTATCACGTGAACATGATTCGTACAGCCTGAAATTTTCCAAGAGTCCCGCACGATATCAGGGCAGATGGTTTCGTGCGGATTTCCTGGTAACCCCATACGGGCTGCGAAAGGAGCACAATTATGCTGAATACTTTGGATGTGGATTATCATGGAAAACGACATACAGATTTCGATCTCGCACGAATCCTAAAAGCACAAGCGCAAGGCTTCGACAAACCGATAACAGCCTATCTCTGCGGAGTATCCATAAAGGCTCGTGCTGGATTAGGTGTCGTGTTTGGTCACAAGCGTAAAGACCGGTATGGGCGGTTTGGCGACGGGCACTTGATCCGCACTTCTGACGTGATTAAAGCGGAGCGCGAGGGCCGTTTTTGGGTACTGACAACCGTGAACTCGCGGTACGTAATCGCGACGTTTCAGCGCGGCAATGGGCGTGCGAGCTTGCGGGAGTTTCTGCGGCTTTCACAGGGGATGCGCCATTTCACCCCGCAAGTGTTGCAGTAATGGTCGTGTTTATCCTGGCCATGAAGCCCCATGAACAATCATAAGGTGGGGTTATGATCGTGAAGGCCGGAGAAGTCATCTGCATATCATCCGGCATTTTCGAAGGGTACGCCCGCGCAGGGCCATTTGTCGCAACGCAGGACTTCGACCTAGACTCATTCGTTGCAGAGACAATGAAGCCGTTCACTGAGAAATGGGAGGTGTCGAGCATGTTTAGGGATATCCCCAGGATGCTTTTCGAAATCGGATTCATCACCGAGTTGCCCTGTCGAAAGATCTATTTGGGGGCTATGGGCGAGGTCGACATCCGGGAAGAAAAGGAAGACTTCTGAAGTCTGGATGGATTCGGGGGTGCTCACCCCCGGTGGCATCGCGGCGGACAAGGCACTAAAGCTGTGAAAGCTTCCCGAACCCAGGGCCACTGATTTTAAGTGGCCCTGGCTCTGTCGATGCTTCAGCCAATTATTACGCCGTCAAGTTAAGTAAATCTAAACCACCAAATTGCTAGTGCGTTGATGATGAAAGCGATGGCCCCATGGGGCCCCGCAAAGTTAAGTCGTTGCGCGGTTAGACCGACAGGTACTCGTCCACCGATTTGACGGTGGCATAGCCGAACTCAAAGGCTGCCATCATCGTTGCATGTGCATGAGCGGCTGGAACGTTTACACCACCAAATGTGAGATCCAAAGTGGCGCAGGCATCGTGCAGCACAGTAACCGGATAACCCATATCCACCGCCGCACGTACTACTGCGTCGATGCACATGTGGCTCATCGCGCCTATGACTACGATTTCCTGAACATCAGCGGCTTCCAACTGCTGCTTCAGATCAGTTTCCCTGAAGGCGTTGATGTGTTTTTTTACGATTACAGGTTCATTACCTTGTGGAGCTACATCTGGTTGAATTTCCGCACCAGTGGATCCCTTTGCAAAGATCGGAGCACCTTCAGCGGACTCATG
This sequence comes from Pseudomonas sp. ef1, assembly GCF_007293365.2. Lineage (NCBI taxonomy): Bacteria > Pseudomonadati > Pseudomonadota > Gammaproteobacteria > Pseudomonadales > Pseudomonadaceae > Pseudomonas > Pseudomonas sp. ef1. Next base: position 352,837 of record NZ_CM129815.1, read on the forward strand.
TCGTATGTGGAAAACAGGAAATCCCTTATCACGGGAGTGGCTGATCACCCGGATAGCATTCTCGACAGCGGTGTCGATGCCGGTCAAAGGCAGCTTGCCAGTGGGCAGGTATTCGTTTTGCAGATCAACTACTACAAGGCCACGTTTCATGAACGATCTCCGGTCAAATTATCCGAGCATAGGGATTGGTGGTGAAGGCTCAGGTCGGCAGGTAGAGCACCTGCCTTATTCCGAACCTAAAAGGTTTGAGTCAGAACTCCAGTGAAGCGCCGTCTTCCGGAATATCGACCTGGCTCTCGATACCTTGCTTCTTGACGTATGTGCGCAGCTCTTCACGACTCAGGGACATGTGGTTAATTGCATCCATGTGCACTGCGACGATTTTCGCGTCCTTCGCAGCCTTTGAGGCGCGTAAAACGTCTTCCTCGCCCATGATGATCGATCCCGTATAGCCGGTCATCATTGCTTTCCCAGCATTCAGTACGATGACTTCGGGATGATATTTCTCAATGGTCTGGTCGACCTCTTTACGCCAGACAGTGTCACCGGCTAGATAAAGGGTCTTGTAGCCTGTAGCTTGAAAAACGACGCCCATTGCTTCGCCAAGAGGCTTCGCTAAAGCGGGTACTGCATACATTTCGTCGGTGCCATGCTGACCACCGGTCTTGGTGATTTTGACGCCGCCGAATTCAGCTTCGTCAGTCAGTACGCGCACATTCCTGAAACCTTGGGAGCGAATTAACTTCGCATCGTCCTCATGCTGCGTGAACAGAGGGATGTCTTTCGGCAGTGCTTTTTGTGCGGCATCGTCCCAGTGGTCAAGATGCGTATGAGTGACGATGACGGCGTCAACACCAGAGATCACTTTTTCGGGCGACTCGGTCAGATCAACCAATGGATTGCGAAGGTTGCTCCGATAGGTATTTTCAAATCCTGGATACGCTCCCTTCTTGGCAAGCATCGGGTCGATCAGGAAGGTGGTGCCGCCGTAGGAGATTTTTACGGTGGCGTTACGAATTTCCTGCAAACCCACTTTATGAGATGCATCAGACGGCTTCGGCGTAGTTGTTTCCGCGAATGCCGTGGTGGCCCCTGCCGCGCAAGCAATGCTAAGGACGAGGGGAAGAGCTTTGAAGTTCATGGGGTGAATCCTGTTAATACATTGATGCCTCAATTCTTGCTCAATGCAATAAAGGTCAACAGTGGCCTGAATGACATATTTCGATATAATCGGGCCAAACGATCAGCCTTGTCCGCGAGTCCACGGGATCAGTTGCTTATACCGCCCACGCGATGCATCACCGTTGACCGTTGCTCATATATTCCTGTGCGCGCTCGATGCAAGCCACACAGCTACCTCGAGGATCACTGATGCAATCCATACGTGTTGCTGTTCTGGCTTTTGACGGCGTCAGCCTGTTCCATCTTTCCGTGCCGGGAATGGTGCTGGGGACGGCGCAGTCCGCACCTGGTGAACCTCAGTATGAGGTCAATTACTTCGCAGAGACGCCGGGTATGGTTACTAGCGACCAAGGTCTCGACTTAGCGGTTGCTCAAGGCCTGGAGCTGATGGAGGCCTCTGATGTAATCGTCATTCCAGCGTGGGCTGATCCATCGGTCGCTGCATCTGCGCAACTTGTGAACGCGCTGCAGCTCGCCCACACGCAGGGTAAGCTCATCGTAGGGCTGTGCTTGGGCGCGTTTGTGCTAGGGGATGCAGGGCTACTGGATGGGAGAGAAGCAACCACTCACTGGGCAGGCCGAGAAAAGTTTGCCCAACGTTTTCCCGCCGTTCGTTTCAGACCCGACGTGCTTTATGTTAGTGATGGCAATATCATAACCTCTGCAGGAACCGTAGCGGCTATCGACTGTTGCCTTCACCTGGTACGCCAGAGACTCGGCGCTGGGGTGGCGAATCGCACCGCGAAGATGCTGGTGACGCCGCCGCACAGGCAGGGCGGCCAAGCTCAGTACGTGGAGCATCCTGTGCCACAACTGTCCAGCGAGACTCATCTGTCTGATGTTCTAACGTGGGCCCGTGTGAACCTTTCGAGTGATCTGTCGCTCGACGTGCTGGCGGACAGGGCGAGAATGAGTCGGCGCACATTTACTCGGCGATTCAGGGAAGCCACCGGAAGCACATTCTCAAAATGGTTAAACGCCCAGCGCGTTGTCAGGGCGCAAGAGCTGTTGGAGACGACTGACTTGCCTATTGAGTGTGTGGCGGGTGAGGCAGGGTTCGGAACGCCCTTATCTTTGAGGCAGCAATTCGGCGTTCATCTTGGCACGTCGCCGTCTGAATATCGGCGTACGTTTTTTCGTGAGATGAGTCCGGGCCGAAAAGCAGACGGAAGTGGGCCCACTGCCGAGTCATTTACTGAGTCTCAGGCAAAAGTTTACTGATGCGCATGAGCTCAGGCTGCATTATCCCTGACAACAGCGCGCAGCGCCTGCAGGGGATGCTAGACGGTCACACCATCTTGCCGTTTCACTTGGCTTCGGCAAGAATATCTGTCAGCCAATAACCGGCCAGGGGCACGAGCGGCGCCCAAGACTGCTTGTAGATCACCTCTGAAGTACCGGCGTTTTTTGTCTCATGCCCATAAGTACCAGACATGCCGCAGCACCCGCTCGCTTGAACCTGTAAATTCAGTCCCATGCGCTCATAGACTTGCTGCCAAAGGCCAATGCTGTTTGGCTCATTTGTCTTTTCAGTGCAGTGGGGAAGGAAGTAATACAGGGCAGCATCTTTGACGCTTTGAGTCTGTGGAAGCGCTCCGGCGAGCCACTCCTGAGGTAGTAATACGATGGGGACTTTGTCGCCCAGGGTCGACGGTTTGAGGTTGAAGCTTACGGCGAAGGGTTCTTCCGAGTCAGTCTCCACTTTGGCTTTATCGAGGAGCCTGACGTACCCGCAGCCTTGAGTGTTTGTCATTTGAGTGAGCTGGACTTCAGTCCGATGCGTACGACCTACGTCCTTAGCCGCGAGACCGTTATCCCGACCAAGCGGATCGGTATGGCTCGTTGGCGAGAAGGCTTGTTCGCTTTTCTGCTGAAGAACGCCAACAGCAACCTTAAATATTTCAACTTGCCGCTGAACCGAGTGATCGAACTGGGTACGCAGGTTGAGATGTAGAAACAAACAAGGCCGCAACTGCGGCCTTGTTCTATTCAGGGTGTCACTCGTGTGAGTGTCCGTGTGCAGCGGACTCGGAGGTTTCTCCTTTCTCACCACCGCCGCATGCCGTCATCAGGCCGAAGAAGCAGATCAGGAGCATCGAACGAAACAGGGTGGTTGGGATTTTCATGGAAGGACTCTTCAAAATTTGGATGAAATAAATGGTCTGGTGCTGGCTGAGCGCTGAATTATCGGCAGCAGGACAGCCATCGCTGTTTTGAATTACTGTTTGACGCTCAAGTAATCGCCGTTGGTTTTAAGTGCAATGGTCACGTCGTTGTTGCTGCGATTACGCCAAAACCAACCATGGGTGCCGTCAAAAATGGCCGTAAATTCACCCTTGTCACTTTTGACCTGCTTGCCCTTGCTGTAGCTGTGGAAGTAACCCTTCTCGCCGTTGTAGGGTTCGCCATGGGTATCGAAGTTCACAGGCCCACCAACCGCAGTCCATTCGTAGCTAACAGACTTGCCCTTCAAGACTTCGAGCTTTATTTCCGTCCCTTCACCTGGCTTGAGCGTGACGCTCATTTGATTCGTCTTCAAAGCTGAAGTTGGCGTGGGTGCCGGCTGAGCAACAGGTTTCGCAACAGGCTGGACTTGCGCGACCTGCATAGCTGGAGCTGGAGCTGATGCTTGCGGCGGAGTTGCATCCGCCAAAGCCTCTTGGGCCAGGATGATCTTCAGTTCGCCCATCTGGGTTAGCCCTAATGCTCGGCCCACACCTGTTGGATCAACGGCGTATTCCGAAGGCATGACAACAGTCACCAGCAGACCGACAGCAGTCAGCAGTGCAATGACAGTCGAGCGCACCAGTTTGCGAGTGCTTGGCAATTCATTAACAGTTGGAAGCGGAGTATTAAACATGGTCAGAATTCCTTACGCGGAGAGAAACAGGCCGGTGATTTGGTAACCCATTAGCAGAAACCCGGCACTCATCATGGCGACGTTGGCGGTATAGGCGTGGCGCCAAAAACCACCAGTGCGACGCCAGTACCCCATCAGGATGAGAATCGCGCTGAGGGCCAGTAATTGACCGATCTCAACGCCAACATTGAAGGCGATCAGGTTCGGAATCAGGCCATCAGGCGAGATCTCGTACTCCTGGATCTTCGTCGCCAGACCAAAACCGTGGAGCAAGCCGAAGATCAGCGTGGCCACTTTGGTGTTGGGTTGGAAACCGAACCAGCGCTGGAATGCGCCCAGGTTGTCGAGCGCCTTGTACACCACCGAGAAGCCAATGATGGCGTCGATGATGTACGAGCTGATGCTGACCTCTGTAAGTACGCCAAGCAGCAGCGTGACCGAGTGTCCCACCGCAAACAGCGTGACGTAGAGGCCCACGTCTTTCAGGCGGTAGAGGAAGAAGATTACTCCGAACAGGAACAGCAAGTGATCGTAGCCCGTCATCATGTGCTTGGCGCCCATATAGATGAACGGCAACAACATGATTCCGGTGCTTTCTTGGATGAAACCCTTGTCACCTTCAGCGACGGCATGCGCCATCGCTTCGGGCATGCCGAAGAAAAGTGCCGCCAAAAACAAAAACAACAGTAATAGCGGGCGATGCGAGGGCGCAGAGAATGCGCCAACACCGCTCATTGAGTACGAATGCATGAATTAATCCTACGTTGCAGTGATCGTGGGCCGCATTGCGGCCATGGTCAGGATGCGAACGCAGGACGGGGTGGACGCTCGATCAAAAATATCGGCGGCAGCGGAACAGAGTGTCGAAGCGCATCGACCCGGATGGCTAGCATAGGGGATGTCGCCAGCATCAACGCGGCAGTGAGTTGCGGCGTCTCGTGCTGATGATCAGGGGTCAATGGCGAATGGTAGTGATCTGAAAGACTTGAATAGCTGGATGAGGCCTCTTCGCCGTGGGAATGATTGGCGTCTTGTGTGATCTCCCAGGCTGGCTGTGTCGACGTCACTGATACCGAATAGGTATGCCCGGCCCAAGCCACCAACATAGCGAGAGCAAGCGCGATTACCACCGTTATTGTCAGTGTCCTGCTGAACATGGAGTTCGGTTTTCTACCTGTTGAATGGGGCTTTCTTACGTTTGACTATATCCTCCTAGGGGGGATAGGATGCCAGCATAATTCATTGAAGCCTGAGCCTCAAGTCATGAGTGAACACGAACAAGAACACAGCCATCCCCACACTCACCAAAGTCATGAGGCAATCATCAAGCGCCTCAAGCGGGCGGACGGTCATTTGCGAGGCATCATCACCATGATCGAAGAGGGGCGCCAATGCGTGGACATCGCACAGCAGTTGCATGCTGTAGAAAAAGCGGTGTGCCAAGCCAAGCGGACGCTCATCCAGGATCACATTGATCACTGTCTAGAGGACACCGTTTCGGCACTGGGTAATGGCGAGCGCGCACCGTTGGAAGCGTTCAAACAAATCACCAAATACCTCTAGGTTAAACATGCCAAACTTCGCTATTAGGAAAGAAGATGACGAAAACCACTAGCTTCAAACTTCGCCGGAACATCACGCTTTTGGTTTCCTGTTTTTTAGGAAGTCAAGCCTGGGCGGTTGAACAGCTTAATATAAGCACCGATCAGATGAAGACGATGGGAATCCAGACAGCACCAGTTCTTAGTAACTCTGGAGATCTAAAAAATCGTTACCCTGCTCAGGTGGTCGTACCTCCCGGCGCAGAACAGATCGTTACGTCACCGATGCAGGCTATGGTTTCGCAGCTTCTCGTCTCGGAATTTCAGGTTGTAACAAAAGGTGACCCGGTGGTGCGGTTGACAGGCCCCGCCATGAGCCAATTGCAGCTTGAATTGCTACAGGCTTCATCTCGAGCAAGCCTCGCTAGAAAAGCCTACAACCGCGAAAATACTCTCTTTGAAGAGGGCATTATTCCTCAACGGAGGGCGCAAGAAGCGGAGGCAGCCTTACGTGAGGCTGAGGCAACGCTATCACAGGTGCGCTCAGAACTTTCACTTGCAGGTCTCTCGAAGTCTGACACCGATAAAATTATAAAGTCGGGTTCGCCTTCGGACGGAATTATTTTGGCGGCGGCTCAAGACGGTATTGTCACGTCTATCTCGGTGAAGCCCGGCCAGAGAGTTGATGCTGCTACAGCTTTATTGAATATCGCCCAAGTCAAGGTTCTGTGGGTAGATATACAGGCCACTTCAACGGCTGCGCAAAATATAAGCTTAGGTACTATTGTAAATGTTGTAGGTAAAGATGTATCAGGGAAAATTAAAAGCATCAGCCCCATTATAGCGTCGGGCAATCAGTTTGTAATAATGCGAGCAGAAATAGAGAACGTTCAAGGTAAGCTGAGGCCTGGTGAGTATATTTCAGTCGATATTCCAGTAGCATCTTCAGGAAATACTTGGGATCTACCATTGTCCGCTATCGCTCGCAATAAGGCAGACTCAGTCGTATTTGTGAAAACTGAGCAGGGCTTTTCAGTCCGCCCTGTCGAAGTTATGGCCAGTACAGGCCAATACGTGCGAATTGAAGGTGACTTTCAACCACGAGACCAAGTAGCTATCAGTGGTGTGATTGCGCTGAAAGGCGCCTGGCTTGCTGAAGGGGAAGCAGAATGATTTTGAACAAGCTCATTCAATTTTCTCTGGCCCAACGATTATTTATAATTTTGGTTACGGTTTTGATTTCTGCTGCGGGTTGGTATGCCTATCGCGGCCTGCCGATTGATGCGTTTCCAGACGTTGCAAGCACTCAAGTTAAAATTATTATGAAAGCCCCCGGCATGACGCCGGAAGAGGTAGAGAGTCGTATCGCAGTACCCGTCGAAGTTGAGATGCTTGGCATTCCGAACACCAAAACACTTCGATCAGTGACGAAATATGGTCTGGTAGACGTCACCATCGATTTTCAGGATGGCATCGACATTTTCTGGGCTCGCCAACAGGTTGCTGAGCGACTCGGAAATCTGTCGGACAGTTTACCGGAGGGTATTTCCGGTGGCATGGCTCCTATCACTACCCCGTTAGGGGAAATGTTCATGTTTACGGTCGACGGAGACTCTTTATCGCTGGTAGAACGCCGAAGCTTGTTGGACTGGGTAATTAGGCCGGCGCTGCGGACAGTGCCTGGAGTTGCCGATGTCAACTCCCTGGGTGGTTTGGTGCGCACTTTTGAGGTGCTTCCTGACCCTATGAAGATGGCAGCCAATAAAATAACCCTGGAGCAACTATCGAATGCTCTAAGTATAAATAATCGGAACGATGGTGCAGGACGTTTGGCCGAAGGCGATGAAGTATTATTGGTGCGAAGTGAGGGCAGCATTAACTCGCTTGACGATCTAAAAAATATAGTGGTGAGTGCGACGACCGGAACTCCGGTTCGAGTTAGCGACATTGCGAGAGTACAGATCGGAACGCTCACACGCTATGGCGTAGTAACTCAGAATGGCACCAATGAAGCAGTGCAAGGATTGGTACTAGGCCTTGCTGGTTCAAATGCGCGTGAGGTGGTTAAAGGCGTGCAGGACAAATTGGCAGAGTTAGCACCTACCTTACCTGCAGGGATATCGATTACGAGTTTCTATGACCGCTCGTCTCTGGTAGATAAAGCTGTCGGTGCTGTTTTCAAAGCTTTACTTGAAGCAACCGTACTCGTCATCATTCTACTTGCACTATTTTTGGGGAACATTCGTGCGGCTTTGACCGTTGCGCTCGTGCTGCCACTTGCGGCGCTGATTACTTTCATCCTTATGCGACTATTTAATATGTCTGCCAACCTTATGAGCTTGGGGGGGTTAGCAATTGCAATCGGGATGCTGGTCGACGCGGCAGTGGTCGTTGTTGAAAACATCGTGCAGCGACTGGCTACCGATGAGTCTCGTGGAAAAGTTCCAAGGCTTCATCTCATATTCCGAGCCGTTCGAGAAGTCGCTGTTCCTGTAACTTCTGGTATCTTGATCATCATTACTGTTTTCCTCCCTCTAATGACCCTACAAGGCCTTGAGGGCAAGTTTTTCGTCCCTGTAGCGCTGACGATTGCTTTTGCACTGGCAGGGTCGTTGCTGCTTTCCTTAACTGTTATACCTGTGCTTTCATCTTATTTTTTAAAAGAGGTAAAGCATGAAGATCCTTGGTTGGCGAGAAAGCTTCTAGGGCTCTATAACCCGATTTTGAGTTGGGGCATGCAGAAGCAAAAAGTAGTGTTTGTTGGTGCTGCAGTTATGCTTTTAGCCGCTGGGATTGTGTACACACAAGTCGGTAAAACCTTTATGCCTACAATGGATGAAGGGGACTTGATCGTGGGTATAGAGAAATTGCCATCCATCAGTCTCGAGCAAACTGCCGAGCTGGATAAAAAGATTCAAATGGCGTTGATGACGGCTATACCAGAGATAAAAGGAGTTGTAGCTCGCGCTGGCTCTGATGAGATTGGTTTGGATCCTATGGGTCTCAATCAGACTGACACCTATTTGCTGCTCAAGCCAAAAGACCAGTGGCGCATGAGCTCTAAGGAAGATTTGCTGAATGAGATTCGTAAAGTTCTAGATAATTTACCTGGTATCGAATACAGCTTTACTCAGCCTATCGAAATGCGTGTATCTGAAATGATTATTGGTGTTCGGGGCGACTTGGCCGTGAAGGTATATGGCCCAGACCTTGGCACACTCAATAAGCTCGGAACCCAAATTGAAGAATTACTGAAGACAATCAACGGTAGCCAGGACGTTTATACGGTTCAAAATGACGGTGTCCAATACTTGCGAGTCGAAATTGACCGATTGCAAGCAGGTCGATTAGGACTTGATGTTGAAACCATTCAAAACATACTTAGAGTTCAGATTGAAGGTAAGCAAGCTGGCATTGTGATCGAGGGCAATCAGCGTACGCCGATCTTGATTCGTGCTGATAAAAGTGTTCGTACCTCACCGGCGGAGTTCGATGCTTTGATTATCACTACACCTTCAGGAATGTCTGTTCCTCTGCGCGATGTCGCCAAGTTAGTTCGTGCGGACGGCCCCGTTAAAATTGACCGTGAAATGGGTAGCCGATATGGCGTAGTAATTGCGAACGTGAGTAACAGGGATCTGGTAGGTTTTGTTGAGGAGGCCAAGGCTTCGGTTGCCAAAAATATCGAATTACCCAAAGGTTACACAATTACTTGGGGTGGGCAGTTCGAGAATCAACAGCGCGCTGCTGCGAGATTATCTATTGTGGTTCCAGTCGCACTTGGCTTGATTTTCGTGCTGCTGTTTTCGACATTTGGATCCGTCAGACAGGCTCTGCTTATTCTTAGCAATATTCCTTTTGCACTTGTAGGCGGTATCGTTGCCCTTTGGGTTACTGGCGAATATCTGTCAGTGCCAGCTTCAGTCGGCTTCATCGCACTGTTAGGTATCGCGGTACTCAACGGGATCGTCTTGGTCAGCTATTTCAATCAGCTCTATCATGAAGGGATGGCTATTAAAGACGTAGTCATCCAAGGTTCAAGGCGCCGGTTAAGACCAGTCCTCATGACTGCTTCTATTACTGCTTTTGGACTGGTTCCACTTCTATTTGCAACGGGCCCTGGCTCAGAAATTCAACGCCCTTTGGCTATTGTAGTGATAGGCGGCTTGATCACTGTTACGGCATTGACACTTCTCCTCTTACCGATACTGTATTTGCGTTTTGCTCATTCGAAAAAGGAGAGCTCCAATGCCTAACTTGCGAATTACTCTACTTTTGCCGCTAAGTCTTGAAGAGAAGGTTTCTGACTATTTTCTTTGTGATCCTAGCATCGGAGTCTTTACGAGCAGGGTGGTTTCAGTACATGGACTATCCAACTCCATGTTGAACTCTGCGGAGCAGGTTATGGGAAGCGCTAAAGAAACGGAAATCGTTGTCGTGGTAGACGAGGAACGCTTCGAACTCTGGATTAGTGAATTTGAGAGGCTTTTCACTAGCTCGGGTATTCGCTATTGGTCGACCCCTATTTACCGTTCGGGAGTTCTGGTGTGATGGAAAAGTTATTACTTCTAGTATTACTACTGGGTGCCAGTGGAGCGGCTCAGCCTCAGTCTTTTGAAATGCCATTGCCACCTGCTCAAATTTTACCAGCAAGCATTGCGACAAAGCTATTGGATGCAGATCCACGAGTAGAGTCAGCCCGGGCCAGTCTGGATGCGGCTATACAGGAGGCGGGGATTATTAAAAGATCTCCTTACGAATGGATAGTTAACGGTACCTCTCAGCAGCGTCGTGTCCAGGGGGGGCCTAACTATAACGAGTGGACGGCTGGAGTAGAGCGCACCATACGGCTCCCTGGAAAGTCTAGTGCTGACTCGGATATCAGTACCGCAACCCTTGAAATTGCGGAGGCTAGTTATGGTGAAGCTAGGCATGAAGCCGCCCGTGAACTGATGTTAGCTTGGCTTGATTGGCAAGCTGCTGAGGAGGCCCGAGATATTGCGGCGAGAGGAGTAGAGTCGGCTAAAGATAGCCTGGCAGCAGTGCAGAAACGCAACAGAGCGGGGGACGCATCTACGCTTGACGTGAATATCGCTAAGGCAGAGCTCTCCGATCAATTACGCTCGGGTAATGATGCAAAGGTGAAGGCAACTACGACTTGGATTGCGCTTACCACCAAGTTTCCTGGCGTTGAGCGAGCGCGAGTCGCTCTGCCGGCTCCCGTAAAAGTTACTGGAAATGATGAGTCCTGGACGGCGAGAATTATTGAGCAAAGCGATGAGCTGAGGCGCACCATCGCAACTGCAAGGCGCGCTGAAGGTTTGTCCGGACGTGCCCGGGCGGATAAAATACCCGACCCCACATTTGGCGTATTTACGAACTCTGAGCAGGGTAACAGAGAGCGTATCTATGGCGTCAGCGTGAGTATGCCAATACCTAGCCGGTCACGTAGTGCGCGTTATGCTCAAGCGTTGGCGCAGGAAGACGCTACTAGGCACGATTCAGCGCTTGTTAAGCGACAACTTACGACCTTGATTACACAAAATCTGGCGTTGGCTGAAGGCGCCTTTGAAAGCTATCTGCTTGCCAAGGACGGAGCTCAGGAGATGGAAACGAACAAGAGCCAGACTCAACGAGCGTATGAGTTGGGGGAGGCGGATCTTCAATCATTGCTTTTAGCCCGCCGCCAATCCGTTTCGGCAGCCACAACGGCCCTAGAGGCACAAGTAGAGACGTTAAAGACAAACTTATCCCTCCTGATTGATGCCCACTGGATCTGGGATCTCGATCACAGTTGAGCCACCATTCCGGCAGCGCAATCAGCTGCCGGAATTCTTTCAAATTTGTAATTCTTCAATCATCTTGAGGTTATGTTTGTAGGTCAGAATGAGTGGCGGTCATTGCAATCACCATTATAAAAAAGGCCGTCATCATAAGAAACTGCCAAATCTTCGGAGCAGACATGACTAGGATAACCAAGATCTCAACAGGCGTATTAGCGGCAATAGCTGGGTTTAGCTCAGTCGCCTATAGTGCAGAGAAGTCAGAAGGTTTTGTTGAAGGTAGTAAATTTACCGTTACCAGCAGAACATTCTATTTCAACAGGGATAATCGTAATGGTGAAACTGCACCAGGGGGGCGGGATATTCTGAGGCGACTGCTCAAGCATTCATTGCGAAATTCAATTCTGGTTACACCCAAGGGACGATTGGTTTCGGACTAGATGCTTTCGCCATGATCGGCTTGAAATTGGACACTGGTGGCGGACGCAATGGTGGGCGAAGTTCGTTTGATGTTCTTCCAGTTGACAGTAACGGGGATGCCCGTGATGAGTACACTAAAATTGGAGGCGCCGCGAAGATTCGCGCCTTTGATACGGAGCTCAAAGTAGGCGACGTGTTTCCTACCAGCCCAGTAGTGTATTACGGTGATTCGCGTCTACTTCCTGAGTCTTTTAGAGGTACTATATTTTCCAATAACAGCATCAAAGGCCTGACATTGCAAGGTGGCCGGCTCCATTCTATGAGTCAGCCTGTATCAAGCGATATGAGGGATGGTTTTGCGACCTTCTACGCAGGCCCTGTAAACTCACCAGGAATGAGCTATTTCGGTGGTGACTACGTTCTAAATGAGAACGTAAGTTTCGCGTTGCATGCTGGCCAACTTCAGGATGTATGGAATCAAACGTATTTCGGTACGAACCTCAGCTACGCTCTCACAGATAATCTCGCGTTGATCGGTGGTTTTAATTACTATCGTGCAGTTGACGAAGGCAAGAAGTTATTAGGTGAATTTGATACCAATATTTGGAGCGGGCGTTTTGGTGTTCAGTTTGGTGGCCACACACTCGCCTTAACCCACCAACGAAACAATGGCGAAAACGACTTCGACTATTTACGACAATCCGACTCTGTTTTCTTGGACAACTCAATACAATATAGTGATTTCAACGCCCCCAAGGAAAAATCTTGGATGCTGCGTTATGATCTGAGCATGAAGTCGTACGGGGTTCCTGGACTCAGCTTTATGACGCGTTATGGCCGAGGTAGTGATATTGACTACTCGAGTGCGAATAGTGTCTACATGCGCCGTGATGCCGAGGGCAGTCCGCTCGTGAATCAAAAGAGGTGGGAGCGCGACATCGAAGCAAAATATGTAGTTCAAACTGGAAAAATGAAAGATATGTCATTCCGCATACGCCAGTCTAATACACGCGCGACTCAATTTGAGTCTGACCTGGATGAGTTTAGGCTAATTGTAGAATACCCTCTTGTTTCTTTGTAAGCGGGCTAGACGTAAACGGAACAAAATTTGATTGTGAACTTGGCCTTGATCTAATTTGCACGTCGCTATTTTTATAGATTTTTAGCTATGAATGTTTGCGTGCAAGTTTGATTGGGGGCTGATTGATCTTTCAGCCGTCTAGATCACTGTTAAAGCTAGCGCCCTTTGGGCGCTTTCTAATTCAAATCTTGTGGTTTAAGGCAAATTCAAACTAAAGGGTGTGGGTTACGACATGAAGACTATTAAGATTTCAGTTTTTATCGCGCTTGCTTTTGCGTCGCAATTTATTAATGCGCAAACGCAATCGAAGACAGACGTTGAAAGGGTTGAGCGCGCCAACAAGGTTGCGCTCGAGAATTATGCCAGCAAAGTCGGCGAACCAGTTCCTGAAGTTAAGGATTATGTGTATGGCATGAAGCTAGACGTTGCCAAGACTATACATGTTTCCCCACCAGTAAAATATTGTGGAAATGTCGATAGCTATATGAGTTATCAGGACTCTCAAGGAAAGCTTCACTCCATTCGATATATCCTGCAGGGCGACTGTCCCCAAAAGCGTTAACGCAATTTTTTACCATGACCCCTCGGCTACGCTTCACTGCCTATTTCGCCGTTATCAGCCTCCATCGCAAATCCTTTCATGGCATGTGGTAGGCCGAGGGTTAGCGGACTGCTCATATGCACGCCGACAGTGCGTTTCTATCGGCTCGCCATATACCGGTTGGCGCTAGTTTGAATTCGAGCATGGAGACGTGAGTTCTCGGCCTTACTGATCCCCCCTAAACACATTCCCCTCTAATTTGATCCTCCCCTACCATCAAATAGACCGTACAAAGAGTAGCACCATTCGCTTGATGCCAATGCTTACTGCCATGTCCGCTGCGTCGAAGCTGATGACGGCCAGTTAAGCCAGCACCAGGCTAGAAGGCTTGCATGCAGCGGGAAGCGGTTTCGTATGTGGTGCTCAACATGATTGGAGGCCTGCCTCGCAACAAGCGCGTCCTTTCGTTTGGTCAAAATTGTGTAGGTTCCTCCGTTCAAGAATAAGCGTGTGTCATTTCTCCGTGTCTACGACAACCGACTTTGCCGGTATAGCACGCACTTTTCGTTTCGCGCCTACCAGGGCTAACGTTTCCAGCAATGCAAGTCGCCGGTAGTGCCGAGCGATGTAGCGGGTACAAAAGAAAATCAAAAAAAACTGTTTCAATCGGGTGAGGTTCATGATCCCCCAAAGCCTCTCGCTTACCTATTTTCTGATCATCATCCAGTTGTATGTGACAGCTCTTGTCGATGCATCACTAAATTTTGCTCTGGACTCGAAGGCTTGAGAACTCTTCGCTCCATCAGCGTGGCCACCGACGATGTAGATCATCAATCACATACGGGTGTTCATGCCTTTCTGCGTTGGTGTCGTCAACATGGGCACGATTGTCTGATAGTTCATCATGAGTGTGCTCGACGATTTCTCGATCATGAGCTGGTCGCCAGATGAGGCTACTCATGATAAGCGAGCCTGCTGCCAAGACCGCTAGCGCAATGAACGATGCGGCCAGGCCGTAGTGTGCTCCCAACCATCCCGCCAGAGGGTAAGTGATTAACCAGCAGGCATGGGATAAGGCGAACTGGGCAGCAAATAATGCTGGACGATCCTCAGCATGTGCTGAGCGACGCAAGATGCGACCGCTAGGAGTCTGGGCAAGGGAGTAGCCAACCCCAAGCACCAACCATAGTGGTAGAAGCAAGTTATAAGTGGTGACGTTAATGCCAACCGCTAAACCCGCGACCAATATCCCTCCGCCGAACAGCATGGCAGTTCGGTCTTTGATGTTTTTCAGCAGCCTGGGCAAGACCAAGGCTGACACCATCGACCCTCCCCCAAACGCTGCCAGGGCCAAAGCAGTGGAACTCTGAGGCAGAGCGAAGCGCGACTGCACCAGAACTACTGTATTGACGATCACCATGGCGCTAGCGGCAGCTACCGTAAGATTGAGCGCCAACAGTCCCCGTAACCGGGGCGTAGCTAGGAATATGCGCATACCACGGGTGGTTCGTTCATAAATGCTGCGTCGTGGTACCTGTTTCGCTTTGGGTAGCAGCACCGTAGCGACTAGAGCCGCAGAAGCAAGGAAACCAATGACCGTACCCGCGAACAGATTATGAAAGCTGATCACGGTCAGCAGTGCAGCGGCGAGCATCGGACTGGCAACACTTTCGAGATCGTAGGCCAGACGCGATAGTGACAAGGCACGGGTGTAGTCATCCTCATCCGGCAGGATGTCTGGAATGGTCGCCTGGAACGTCGGAGTGAACGCTGCCGAAGCGGACTGAAGGACGAAAATCAGCACGTAGATTTGCCAGATTTCCGTTACAAACGGCAGTGCAAGTGCGACCAGTGCTCGCACAAGATCCAGTGAAACCAGCATTGCCCGACGCGGTAGACGTTCTGCAAAAGCCGCTGCAATCGGTGCAACGCCGATGTATGCCGTCATCTTGATTGCTAACGCCGTACCTAGGACGGCGCCGGCTTGGGCTCCTGCGAGGTCGAACGCCAGTAGTCCTAATGCGACAGTGGCAAGACCAGTCCCCACAAGCGCAATCACTTGTGCGAGAAAGAGGTGGCGGTAGGTTCGATTGGCTAAGATTTTCAGCATGAGAAATCTCACATAAGGACACACGCGCCCAGTTGGTTGCCGAGCTTTTCTCGAATTAACAAAGCGACGAGTTGTTCGCTTATCGAGGATTCGTATCCCCCTGGGGGGGATATGAAGTCATCCTAAACTAGAGCCGGCATTAGCTCAAGAAGCAGCCGATCAGTCGCTCATCGAATATTTGCGAAATCAAGCAGGATGCGCTTGCTCGGTGAAGGCACTTAGCCATACGCTGCCGGGCGTGAGACCTCTCACGGATATAAAAATATGAGCAAGGAGCAGACCCTGATGAAGCTGTCCGCCATTTTGATCGCCGCTTTACTTTCGATTACGTCCGTTGCTGCCTTCTCGCACAGCGGCGGTACTGATTCAAAAGGTTGCCATCGAAACCATAAAACCAACGACTACCACTGCCATTAAATGGCAAAAGCCCAGCGTCAGGCTGGGCTTTGGTGTGAGCTGGTCACTTCAGATCTGAAGGGGCCTGGGTGTCTGACGGACGCTGTTTAATCCGCTCGTGATAGCTAGCGCAACAGATGTACTGCTAGACCAGCGAGCGCACAGGCCATCAGTACCTGAATGACGCCGCGCTTGAAGCGGAACAATGCTATTGCCGCTGCGATGGCGATTACTGCTGAAGGCCAGTCGAGGTTGCCGCTGAAGCCTTTCGGCCAAAGCACGTGATACCCGAAGAAGCACGCCAGATTGAGGATCACCCCAACTACGGCGGCGGTGATGGCGGTAAGCGGTGCAGTGAACTTGAGTTCGTTGTGGGTCGACTCAACCAGAGGGCCACCCGCAAGGATGAACAGGAACGAAGGTAAGAAGGTGAACCAGGTCACCAGGGCAGCTGCGACAGCTCCGGCCAGAAACACCTGATCAGCCCCGAACACTTGCGAGACATAGGCCCCGACGAAGCCGACGAAAGCCACCACCATGATCAGCGGCCCTGGCGTGGTTTCCCCCAGCGCAAGGCCGTCGATCATCTGTGTCGGGGTTAGCCAGCCATAGTGACCGACTGCGCCTTGATAGACATACGGCAGTACGGCATAAGCCCCGCCGAAGGTCAGCAATGCAGCTTTGGTAAAGAACCAGCTCATCTGGGTCAGGGTTCCTTCCCACCCAAAGAGCGCGGTCAAAACACCCATCGGCAAAGCCCATAGCACGGCACTAATCAGTGCGAGTGAGGCCAATTTCAACCAGCTGAACCGAGCATGTTCGGGGGACGGCGTGTCGTCATCGATTAAGGCCGGGCCGAAGGATTTTTTGGCGGCGCTATGGCCACCGGCTCTGAATTTTTCGGGTGCCATTCGCCCCCCGAAATAGCCAATCAACGCTGCCCCTAAGACGATCAGCGGGAACGGAACATTGAATGCAAAGATGGCGGCAAATGAAGCCGCTGCTATCGCCCACAGCCAATTATTCTTCAGTGCCCGAGAGCCGATTCTATGCGCCGCCTGCACCACGATGGCCGTCACGGCGGGCTTGATGCCGTAGAAAAGTCCGGCTACCACGGGTACTTCGCCGAACGCGATGTACATCCACGACAGCGCGATCAGGATGAATAGTGAGGGCAGCACAAACAGCGCGCCGGCGACCACGCCTCCCCACGTTCGATGCATCAGCCAACCAATGTAAGTCGCCAGTTGCTGAGCCTCGGGCCCTGGCAACAACATGCAGTAATTGAGGGCATGTAGAAATCTGCGTTCTGAAATCCAGCGTCGCCGCTCCACCAACTCCTGATGCATGATCGAGATCTGGCCCGCAGGCCCGCCGAAGCTAATGAAACCGAGCTTCAACCAGAACCAGAACGCCTCACGCAGACTAATCTGTTCAGGCCTCAACGGATTCGCTTCAACCTCTGGTGCCATAACTTTACTCATTGGGTTGCTCCTCTTTCACAAACCCGGCGAGCAGGCCGTCGAAGATGGCGCTCGCGGCAGCCAGAAGTTGGTCGTCGTCGGAAATGGTCTCTCGCAGCCCAGCAAGCACCCGCTGAATCCCGGCAGCCTCCACCGGCTGAATATCGCCAACATCGAGGTAATGCACAAGGGCAGCAATGCGACCTAGACCTTGTATCTGGATTTGAAAACTGGCCTGTAGGGTTTCAAAGGTGACGCGGTTACCAACATGGCTGAAGGTTGCGTCATCAAAATCAAACCCCAAGGCGTTGACTGGGCAGTCCTGTGGAGTGTTCAGCCAGACGATCTGAGCTTGCGGGTCGATGAAGCGGCGGATCAACCAGGCACAGGCGAGCCGGTCGACCCAGGGACGTTTACGCGTTGCCCAGATACGGCCCTGATAATCGCTGAGATTGAGTACCGATATCGGTTGATTACTGCTGTGCGGCTCATCCGGCGACAGGGCTCTACTGACTGCCGTCTCTAACTCCTGTAGAGCCGCATCAATCTGGTGCTTTGGTTCACCTGGGAAGTAATCGATGCTCGCTATCTGATCGTAGGCTTTGCGCAGCTTGCGGATTTGTTTGGTCGTCGCCAGCGCATTTTCAGCATTCAACTGCTCACGGCAGCCTTCGATCTCTCCACCAAGTTTGGTGTAGTCATCCTTGCGGTCGAAAAACTCGATAAAGCGCTCACCGTTGGGATCAACTACAGGCAGGAGGTAGGCGGTGCCATTGATGGCCAATATGTCTCGTTCGACAGAAGTCAGAGCTTCGCGGCAAGCGCTGGTATCAGGGAGCAGGTAAACACCGTCACGGAGTACAGCGGCACCTGAAGCTTTCAAGGCACGCCAGGCTCGCATGCGCTCGGTGGCGTTGGCGGTGGGTAAGCCAAGGATCAATGCGAGCCAATTTTTCATGTAGGAATATCTACTCGATATGTAGTAATCGCTACGCTACTCCTTGCTGCAAGGCTTGGGAAGCGGTGCTCAACAAAAGCAGTTGTTCAGAGGGCATTCGGAAGAAGGAACAGACACGCAGACTTGCGGTGGTCATTGCGAGCGAAGCCAAGCTTCCATTTTTTGCAACCTTCCTCTACGTAAAAGCACCGGTTTCCCTAAATCCAACATCACCAACAATCCCTGCCTTTCGCATGTTGAAGGGAACCAATCAGCGATTTCGACGTTGCAGCGTTTGGCGTCACCTACCGCCCACTTAATAATCATGTCTGCTGCGGCACGGTAGTGATCCGCCATGAACAGCCTTTTGCCGTCTTCTGACCAGCCTCTCATCGCAAGCTCGTCGGTTACGTCGATGAGTCCAGCGTCTCCAAAGAAATCGGTCGTATCTGGATAATGAATACCTGCCAAGGACACCTTGGCCACGCCGGATTTTCGGTCGAAGTAAGACAGGAAATGCCATCCTCCCGTTGTACTACCTGGATCTGGAAAATTGATCGCAGCTTTGCCAGTGATGTAGTGCGTGCGGGAAACGCGTTTGAGATCAAAATCGAAAAGCGGCTGGTTCATGGGAGTGTTTTGAGCCGGGCCAGCCCCTGTTTGATATGACCAGCGTTCTCACCAATTGTGTAAAGCGCACCACGGACGTTGTCGCCGACTTCCGCATGTCCCTGGGCTTCCACCTGGAGGGTCAGCTCCATGAGCGCAGCCTCAAGGGCCAGCTGGTTTTGGTACATCCTTTCCAGCACATCTGATAGCGAGTATTCACTGGGCATCTACATGGACTCCTTGATGTCGACCCAGCATAGCTCGATGATGAGTCAGCAAGTGTCTTGCGGGTATAGGCATACCCTGAGAGCACCTTATGAGCGTCCCGTCCCTAAGTAGTCTCAAGGTGTTTGATTTGCAAGCTAGAACAGCAAGAAGCCCGAAGGACAGAGATGCCCGCTAGACACTTGGTCGGTTTTTATTGACCCGCCGTACCGGATTTATCAGAGGCCGGGCCTCCATTGAAGCTAAAATCGGTGGTGCCGTTGGTGATCCATTCGACCAGCTTTTCCTTGTGAGTGTAAGCCACCACTCCACGTTTTTGAGTCGGATCGAATCTTAAGACGCGCCATATACCGAAATCGGGGCCGAAGTCGATGAACACGGGTTTGGAAACCCACCAGCGAGCAAAAAGCTTGCTGCGGGAATGCCAGCTAAATGAAGCCAGTCCATTCTCCGACACTTTCGACAAACCCATTCTGAAGTTGTACCTGTCGAACTCAGTCCGCGTGCCATCGATCACCCAGATCATATTTTGATAGTAGTTTTGCCTCGCGATTACCTCTTCAGGATGTATCGTCGATCTCTGAAACTCAATAACCATCCCTGAAGGCGTTCGGACATCTGCTATATGTCTCTCCCCTGAGGACGCTTGCAACACAACTTCCTGCCACTCGGTTGGGAACATATTCTTCCAATCGCGATGCCATGCCGTTTCCGTTTCCCACCACGGATCGCAATTGTCCAAACGTTTATGAGCCCAATGCCAGACGACATGGTTCCCGCATTTAGCGACAGTCTGGGAACCACAAAAACTGCAAACACCACGTGCTTTTGGAGTGGCCTCTACACGAGCGCCTTCAAGCAATGAGTATTTCATTTTCTTCCTTGATGATAAAAATGAGGGGCGGTAGCTCTTAACTTCCTAGTTGTCAGTACCTTGTGACCCACAGGACGAAAGACAAATATCTGAACACGGTAGTCGTCGTGTCGCTCTGGCCTCTTTCAACAATTGCTCAGCGTACATAGCCGGATCATCATCTGGCAGCGGGTAGCCTGCAGCAGATAGAGCTTCGGCGCGCTCTTCAATGAGCAGACGCTCGGGATCGCGAACCGTTTGGTAGGCTCTGCCTGGTACGCGTCGAGTCGTGTCCATTCTCGGCTCCCCAGAAGGCTGATGGCTAAGAGCGACTAAATTACTTTTAGAACGATAACAGAACGCTCTGAATAGCGATGCTCCGCTGCGAGTCACGAGGGAGGGTGCGTTACGATCTATGTTTCACAGAGACGCAAACACCAAGCAAGCGGAGCGCGCAGGCGTGAGGGATGCGAGCCCGCAGGGTCGAGACACGCCTTGGCGGGGCTCGATTTACGGCAGCCTGACGCCGCAGGCGGCACGCCATCAACGCCAACAAGAGGTAACTCAAATGCCCGACGATGAACTGCGCGAACTGGAGGCCAAGAGACGAAAGGCTTTGTGGATACTTGCGCACATATCTCCAGGCGATTCGAAGGCGTTCGATGCCTTATCCATCCTTGATGACCTTGACCTTCAAGAACGGAAATACTCCCCCAATGCTGACAAGGCACTTGATCTCAACCAGCTTCGGGATTGTGTCACGCTGCAGCATCACAACTCCGGAATCGACATCATTTTGGAGCAGACTATCCCCCAGCCCTGGAGGGAGCGCTTCAATCAGGCGAGTATCGGGTCGACCAGATTGTTAGATGGGCCTTACGCTGCGGACTGGTATAAATTCCTGGCTTGTTGGGAATCAGAGATGCAGCACCTCGAGGCACACAGAACTGCCAGAAGTAAGCCCAAGCTGGATTGATGCAGACGGAGAATAGACGTGGAACGAGACAGCGATGACACCGTGTATTGCGACATCCAAATGCCGGTGGCTCAAGGGCGTGAGCTATTGGCGTTAGTGAATGCCCTGCGAGAGTCGAAAGCTCATCCAAGTCTCGACAGAGTTTTTGAACACATGCAGGACGAGCTCAGCACCTCAATCGACATCGTTAAGAATCCGCCATCGTGGGGCCCATGGGGGCCGACGCATAACTGAGCCTTTAGTCGGCTATCCTTTCCATTCAGACGAGCAAACGCTGACTGGGAGCATGGAAGACTCAAAAAACGTCGCTCCGGCGCCCTATAACGGGGCGAAAATAACGGCAAAATACACTTTAAGTGGGTGATTGCCATATGCCATACTCGGTTATCAACGATTTTTCGCCCAGCTTGGCCACCTCCCTGATGGAGGTTTTAGTCGCTATGGTAACGACTAGCAGGAGAAGAGCCTTAATGGCGTTCCTGAGAAGCGGAGCTGTGACGGGGCTGCCGTTTGCCGAGTTCTGAGGCTGCTTGTTTATTGAACCTTGGGGGCTTTCGCCAAGTCTGAACTATAGTCGTAAAGCCGCTTGTCGGCTGACGGCAGGTACTGCTTGTGAAGCTTGGTGAACGAGCTCGATAATCCGCACCGCTTTTGCTAGCGAGGCAGTATTACGTTTTTTTCCATTGAAAGCAGTGGTCGCGCATTGGAATTCGTTGATGCACCGTGGAACAAAATTCTTAGAGGATGGAGCTATGACTCTTGAGCGTATGATCGAAGAGGCCCGTAACCGTAACGGTTCTCATGAAGCCAGCCTAAAGGCGGCTCGTGATCGCATGGCCGCGACTAACCACCGTCTGGCACGTGAATTCCCTAAACAAGAAGTCACTGCGACGCTGCTTGCCAAGACCTGCAGCCTCTAATAAATCCCTTCATCCGAAAGCAGCCTAATGGGCTGCTTTTTTTTGCGCGATCACAATGACTCCATACCTCATCACCAGCTTCGAAGAGGCGACGATGGCAGCGTTGATTCATGAGCCATACGGCTATGATCACGCTGACATCTTCAAAAAACCTCAGATCAAGTACATCTATAACTACTTGAAGTCCTTCATGCCCGAGATTCCGAAGGGTAAGAAGACGGTAGGAAGCATCCTGCTTGAGCACGAATACATCGACCGAGACTTCCTCGAGGACTACTCGCGTTTTTACCTGGGGCGTTTCGGCAACGATGGCTACAAGTGCGCTCGGCTTCACTTCTTCAGTTGCGATCTGACTCACAAGCGGCTCGACGCTCTACTGGCGGGTGACGTGGGAGAAATGTTAGATGATGCTGAGGATGACAATGCTGTAAAAACTCTAGAGCAACTCCAGTCGCACTACCTCGGTTTCATGGTTATCAAACCTCTCACCAGGACATTCGTGGGGAAAACCTGCCTTCGTGTCAGTGGTGACCGAGGTGTGGGCAAGAAGAAAATTGACAAGCCTTATGATGTGAATCTCTTTGGCATCAAGCTGACAATCGACTCAATTGCATTCCAAGAACAGGACAAGGTGGTTGCCGCGTGTGCTACCACCGCCATTTGGACAGCGTTGCACAGTTCGCCTGGTCGTAGTGTTAAGGACATTAAATCCTGCAGTGAGATCACCACCGCCGCCCTGAATTTTGTGGACGGTTCCAGTAATGGATTCCCAAATAAAGAGCTTACCAATAAGCAGATCCAGCGAACGCTTGATATTGAGGGGCTGCGATATCACAACAATAGCCTTGAGGAATCAACTCCTGAATCTTTCCGAGAGTCCCTCGTTGCTCACATTAATAGCAACCTGCCCGTCATTTTGACGGGAAAAGTATACGGCGTGGAACCCAACGAAGCTGGTGAGTACGTCAAAGCTGGGCACGCAATTACCGCCCTTGGTTATGACTTCCGGGGTGATTCGAAATGGGTATACGTTCATGACGACCGACTCGGGCCGTACGCACGAGCAGAAATGGTCATGCTTGACGAATTTTTCGGGGAATCCACTCCTGAGGCCGTAAAAGGTCGTTGGGGGCTGGCGATGTCCATTCGAGAACCGGATGCCACTAACTGGGTGGCTCCCCATGAGATTATTGTTCCAGATATCTCGATCATCCCGGCAGATAGAAAGACGCGCATCGACTTCAAGTTCGCTCATGGCACAGCAGAGCGTATTCGTGATCAGGTATTGGGATACCTGGAAGATGAAATGTGTCCTCTGCTTGAGATCCCGGTTCCTTCGGTCAGGTACGAGATCAAACTGGCATCGATTGCTCAAGCGCGAGACGATGTCCGTAAACATTACACCCACCGCAAGGTCAATGACGTGTTGGGTACTTACACCCTCGATGAAGAGAGAATGATTCGCTGGCGTAAGGAAAAACTCAGTTTCTTGACTGGCAGCCTCGCACGCTTACAGTGGCAAATTGATGTCTACTGGGATTCCGAGTGTGCTTTCCAGGTGTTCTTGGATGCGACTGACATTCCCTTGGGCAACGCTGTATCTGGCATTTACATTCATGACCCAATTTATGCAGATGCGATGCTGGCCGGCTTCAAGGGGCAGGAGAGCCAGATCGCCGGTCTAGATGATCAGCACTTCTTCCCGGCGTTCACCAGGGCTGTGAAGCAGCGCCGAGATGACTACGAAAGTCATCTCAATAGCATGTATGGGACATTGCGTGCGCCCAACCACATTAAAGAGAACGAGGTCTCGCGGAACGGAAAAGGCACCAACAAGACCGCGAAAAAATTCTGGGATCCGCAACAAATCCGTTTGGTTGATGTTCACGAGGCCTACAAGAAAGTGGCCGATTCAGTGGCTAACGACCCATCCTCTGAGAGTAAGCTTATCTGGGCCATAGGTAAGGACGGCGTGTTATTCGTCGCTGAGGACATTCCAAAACCTGATGAGCTCGGTCACCCAAGTATGACTGGGATGCAGGCCGCTCGGATTGCGGGAGAAATACGGCCAAAGGCTGGCTATTGGGAGGTCAACTTCTTCTCTGGAAGGTACAGCGGTGATTACGCCGATATAGAGAAGACTCAGTTTCTTACAAACGCCGTGTACAAAATTCAGTCACTCTTCCCGTATGACAAGTTTGAAGCTTTTTACCCTTATGCCCCTTCCTCCCAAGGTCTGGTTTCGCCTGATCTAGCGGCACAGGGAGGCGGTGACGAGTAAGCGTCCGGGTAAGTCACCATAAGCTCCTGACATCATCCGGTTCTAGCGTCCCGCGTGAGACCCCTACCGGCCCGGCCACCATCTGTCAGGTATGCTTCATCCACAATCCCTTCCGTAATTTTTTATTGACACCCCAAAAGCCTCTCAGTATCGTCCTTCCTCCCTCCTTTCCGGCTACCTCTGCCGTGAACCGCCCAGGCGTTAACTCGCGAAGCGGTCATACAGTTGCCGCCACTTATACGGTCGCTATCTAGTAGCGCGCCTCATTTCCGATATCAAGTGTTAAGGATGATTCTATGATCATTCGTCAGGCTACTAACGCCGACCATCCGCAACTGCTCAACATCTGGCTGCGCTCCGTTCGCGCCACACATCACTTCCTGCAAGAATCCGATATTGAGGCATTACTCCCTCAGCTCCGCGATATTTACCTACCCGCTGTCGAACTATGGGTTGCGGTAGATGCCGAGGACTGCCCGCTAGGGTTCATCGGGCTCAATGAAAACCACGTAGAGATGCTCTTCATCGAACCAGATCTGCGAGGGAAAGGGATTGGCCGCGCACTGCTGGATCATGCCCGCAGTTCGCGCAGTCAGATGAGTGTTGATGTGAATGAACAGAACCCCGAAGCGGTAGGGTTCTATCTACATTACGGTTTTGTTCAAACAGGTCGTTCTCCGCTGGATGGCGAGGGCCGCCCCTTCCCCTTGCTGCACTTGAGCCTGCCCGGCTAGAGCTGTAGTAGTGAATCGCTCCTACGCTTCTGCTTCGGGGCGATTCATTATTCAGCAGGACGGCATCCATTGATTCGGTAGCAATTGCCCGATCTCACTGGCTCGCTGTGTCGGCAACCGTGTCAGCACATCCTTGAGATAGGCATAGGGATCATGTCCATTCATACGCGCCGACTGGATCAGGCTCATGATTGCAGCCGCCCGCTTACCGCTACGTAGCGACCCGGCAAATAACCAGTTCGAACGTCCGAGTGCCCATGGCCGTATCTGGTTCTCTACTTGGTTGTTGTCGATGGGCACAGCTCCATCGTCTAGGTAGCGCGTCAGCGCTACCCAGCGTTTCAGGCTGTAGTCGAGGGCCTTGGCCGTGGCTGATCCGTTAGGCACAAGGTCGCGCTGGGCCAACATCCAGTCATGCAGTTTCTTGATGATCGGTATCGCCATTTCCTGACGCATTCGCCAACGATCTTCATCACTCATGTCCCGCGCTTGGCGCTCGACCTCGTACAAGCCGCTGATCGAGTGCAGCGCTTGTTCGGCCAGCTGACTTTTGTTCGTCACGTGCAGATCGAAAAACTTGCGACGGGCATGGGCCATGCAGCCGATTTCAGTGATGCCTTGCTCAAATCCAGCCTTGTAGCCAGCGAAATCATCGCAGACCAGCTTGCCGTTCCAGTCACCCAAGAAGTTGCGCGCATGTTCGCCAGCACGGCTTGGGCTGAAGTCGTAAACCACCGCGTTGAGCGCCGAAAACGGCGTAGTGCTGTAGGCCCAGACGTAGGCCCGGTGGGTTTTCTTCTCTCCCGGCGCAAGCATTTGCACAGGCGTTTCATCAGCGTGAATAACGCCCTGGTTCAGCACAGCTTCACGCAGCGCATCGACCAGCGGCTGGAGTCGCATGCCGGTCTGTCCAACCCATTGGGCCAAGGTCGAGCGAGCGATTGCCAGTCCGGCACGACCAAAGATTTTCTCCTGCCGGTACAGTGGCAAGTGATCGGCAAACTTGGCCACCATTACTTGGGCCAGCAAGCCTGCTGTCGGGATACCTTTGTCGATAACCTGCGCCGGCACTGGCGCCTGGATCAGTGTTTCGCACTGACGGCAGGCCCATTTGCCACGCACATGTTGCTCGACCGTGAACACGCCCGGCGTGTAATCCAGCTTCTCGCTGACGTCTTCACCAATACGCTGAAGTTGGCAGCCACAGGCGCACTGAGTGTTTTCTGGCTCGTGGCGAATCACGGTACGTGGAAACTGCGGTGGCAATGGCGCACGTTTGGGTGATTGCCGTGGCTCGGCATGTGGCGAAGCTGGGAGGAGCTGTTTTAGCTCAGCTTCGATAGCTTCAAGGTCTGTATCGAGCAGGTCATCCAGCAAGCTGCCTTGCACCGGACTGATTTGCTCGCTGCGCTTGGCAAACTTGTGGCGTTTGAGCAGGGCGATTTCGTAGGTGAGCTGTTCGATGATAGTTTCATCGTTCTGGATCTTCCTGCTCATCGCCTCGACTTGGGACTGCAACTGCAACGCCTGTGCCGCCAAGGCACGAAGCTGTTCCGGGGTCATCTGATCGAGGTTAGGCGAGAAAGTCATGGCGCCGATTGTGTCAGAGCAGGCGCGAAACGACGACAAGCAGACTGGCCAAATGGCCGGCGGTTACAGCATGCTGATCACGCCGCCTGAGCCGACCCGCTGCCACGGCAGGCCCAGTACCAACGCCTGGAGTTGCTCGCTGTCGAGTTCGACCTCACAGCCATGGCGAATGCCGGGCCAGTGAAACTTGCCTTGATTCAGGCGCCGTGCGGCAAGCCAGACGCCCACGCCATCGTGCACCAGCACTTTCATCCGGTTAGCCCGCCGATTGGCGAACAGATAAGCGCAGTGCGGCTTCGCCACACCGAACACTGCGATCACCCGGGCCAATGCGGTTTCGGTGCCGGCGCGCATATCCATTGGCTCGGTGGCCAGCCAGATTGCATCGATGCGGATCATTGAGCGACAGCCCGGATAAATTGCGCGCAGCCCTCGGGATCTGAGGTTGGCCATTTCACTGTGATTACTTGGCCGGCCATGGGCAACTCGATGATCACTGACGCTTCGGCTGGCCGTTTAGGTGCGACTTTTAGTGGGACGAATGCCGGTAGTGAAGTCGCTGCAGGCTGATCTCGATAGAGCGGCATCCATTTACGGATGACGTTGGCATTGATGCCGTGTAACCGTCCGGCCATGTCATCTACCCAGCCCCGCAAAGCCAAGACATCGTGTGCACTCAAATTTAAGTGAGCACCAGATCTAGCCTTTTAAACGGGTATTTCATGCAGCCAACACTCGGTTCCTATTCCAAGGCCTTCAAAGCCCAGGTCATTCAATATGGGTGCCCAGCACGGCACTACAATTGCCAGCATCGCATTCAGCCGTAAGCGTGCCCGTGGAAGTCGCAAGGCTGGCATGACGCTTTTTTTTGTAAAATTTTTGACGATAGGATGAAGCGTACTCTTCAGAAACTGCTCGTGCCGCCGATGGCCCAGAGGAGCCAAATTCAACCTTCAGGGTTTCAATGCTAGTAAGCAGCTATAACAGCGTGTATGTGCTGTTTTCCTTCGCCGTAGCGATCCTGGCGTCTTATACCGCGCTGGACATGACTGGTCGAGTCACCCGTACCGAAGGCAAAGCATCGGCACTTTGGCTTGCCGGTGGATCTTCCGCCATGGGCACGGGCCTCTGGTCGATGCATTTTATTGGCATGTTGGCCTTCCAACTGCCCATCGAGCTGGGTTACGACCTGACGCTGACTGGCTTATCGTTGTTGATCGCCATCGCCTCCTCCGCCTTTGCTTTGTGGCTAGCATGCCAGACGGAAATGCCACTGCCGCGTTTGCTGCTTGGTGCGGTGCTCATGGGTATCGGAATTGCATCCATGCACTACGTTGGAATGGCGGCGCTGCTGATGAATCCTGTAGTGGAATACGTTCCGTCGTTGTTCGCGCTATCGGTGCTGATTGCTATCCTTGCTTCGGGCGTGGCTTTGTGGATCGCTTTCCGCCTGCGTGGCGAAGGTCAGTACATCAATCGTACACGCATCGGCGCCTCGTTAATTATGGGGTGTGCCATTGTTGGAATGCACTATACCGGAATGGCGGCTGCCCAATTTCCTATCGGGAGCGTGTGCGGAGCGGTCAATGCAGGCATTGATAGCAACTTGCTAATGGTTTTGGTGATTCTGATCACGCTGGCTGTCTGCGCTATTGCCTTGATCGTATCAATGCTTGACGTCCGCACCAGCATACTTGCCAGCTCCCTTGACCTCGCAAACAGTGAACTGGTGCAGCTAGCTCTTCACGACAATCTTACTCGCCTCCCTAACCGTATCCTCCTAAACGACCGTCTTCAGCAAGCGATTCATAAAGCCATCAGGCAGAAGAGCCACTTTGCCGTACTCTTCATGGATCTGGATGGTTTCAAAGCTGTTAACGATACTTACGGTCATCACACTGGCGACCAGTTGCTTCTGCAAGTAGCAAAGCGAATCAACGACGCCAAACGCGGCGAAGATACGGTGGCTCGCCTCGGAGGCGACGAGTTCGTTCTGCTTATCGATCCCGGCGAACCTGAAGACGCTGCGATGTTGGCGCAACGCTTGGTGGAAAATATTCGATTACCTTACGTACTTGGGCGGCAGACAGTGCATGTGTCCGCTAGCATCGGTATCGCTATATTCCCAGAAAATGGCCTAACCGAGCATGAGCTGATGGTCAATGCCGATGCGGCTATGTACCACGCCAAGGAGCAGGGCCGCGATGGCTACTGCTTCTTTGAAAAAGCTATGAACGTTAACGCTCACCTGCAGTTGGAAATGCAACAGGATCTGCGGTGCGCACTGGATCGGAATGAATTTATCCTGCACTTCCAGCCGAAGATGCTCGCCCCAAATGGCCCTATGATCGGCGTTGAAGCTTTACTGCGTTGGAACAAGCCAGGTTTGGGCTTGGTGCCGCCCGTCCGTTTCCTGCCCTTGGCAGAGCGTACTGGATTGATCGTGCCAATCGGTAGCTGGGTAATCCATGAGGCGTGCCGGCAGATGGCCGAATGGCAAGCGTTAGGCGAAGGTAAAGACGAATGGAGTATTGCGGTCAACATTTCGACGGTACAACTGGCCCATGCAAAGCTCGTTGATGTCGTGCGCAATGCCCTGCAAAGCAGTGGCCTGCCCCCCCGTTTCCTGACACTGGAAGTTACCGAATCTACGGCGATGCGGGACGCTGAAGCTGCTTTGATTGTTCTTGATCAATTGGCAGCATTGGGCGTGAATATCTCCATCGACGACTTTGGTACCGGTTATTCCAGCCTGCTTTATCTTAAGCGCCTACCAGCCAACGAACTGAAGATCGACCGAGGTTTTATCACCGAGCTGGCTAAGTGTAACGATGACGCGGCTATCGTTTCGGCCATAGTAGCGCTCGGTAAAACGCTGGGGCTGAGGATCGTTGCAGAGGGTGTGGAAACCGCTGAACAACAACAGATGCTTACCGAGTTGGGTTGCGACATTTTGCAAGGTTACCTGCTGGGCAAGCCGATGAGCGCAGAGAGGATGCTGGAAAGCTTAAGCGCGACCAAGACTCTAGCGTGATACTGCACAAGCCATAGATTCAAGTTGGTGCTTGCTGGTGCAATTTGCAGACCCGCTACATCACCTGATTTAAGCATCAGTTAAACATTCGAATTGGGATTTACGGCTTCTCCTCATTCGTCCGATAGTAAAATTCACTCTAAGGCTAATCAATGTTCAACAAGGCAATCAAGCAGACCTTGGCTGAGGCTCTGCAAAAGCTTCAGGCCGCAGAAGCAAGGGCCGTGGCCGTTGACCGTTCGACGGCAACAATTGAATTTAAACCCGATGGCACCATCATAGGTGCCAATGAGAACCTTCTTACCACCATGGGCTACCGACTGGAGGAGATCGTCGGACAGCACCATCGTATTTTCTGTTTTCCTGATTACCAGGCGAGTGCCGACTATCGTAAGTTCTGGCAGCGCCTGGCTGGTGGCGAGTACATACGTGAACGTTTCCTGAGGCGTAATAAGCAAGGCCTGGAGGTCTGGCTCGAAGCCAGCTACAACCCTATCCGAGGCGCCGATGGTCGCGTCGAAGGCGTGCTGAAGCTGGCCACCGACATTACTACTCAGGTGATCCGTGAGCAGGAGCAGAGCAGCATGGTTCAGGCCATCAGTCGCTCGATGGCTGCGATTTCCTTTAACTTGAAAGGTGAGGTTCTCGACGCCAACGAAAACTTCGAGCAGGCCATGGGCTATCGCCTGGATGAGATTCGGGGAAAGCACCACCGCATGTTCTGCACACGAGGTGAAGCGGACTCTCCTGAATACCGCGATTTCTGGGAGCGACTGAACCGTGGTGAGTTCTTCTCTGGACGCTTCCAGCGACTCAACCGGCATGGCGATACCGTCTGGCTGAGCGCAACCTACAACCCGGTATTCGATGCCAGTGGCCGGCTTTACAAAGTAGTTAAGTTTGCCCGTGATATTACGTCCCAAGTGCGCCAGCAGCAGGCAGAATCCGATGCAGCCACGCTCGCCTACAATATATCCCAGCAGACGGACAGAAGCGCTCGCCATGGTGCCGAGGTCATTAGTGAAACGGTCGAGGTGGTACAAGGCATAGCAGCCGAGCTCTCACGAGCGGCTGAAGGCATCACTGCAGTCAATCAGCAGTCAGAGATGATCCGCAGCATCGTGCAGACCATCCGAGGTATCGCCGAGCAGACCAACCTACTTGCTCTAAATGCTGCTATCGAAGCTGCAAGGGCGGGTGAACAAGGCCGAGGTTTTGCGGTGGTCGCCGATGAAGTACGAAACCTTGCAGCCCGCACGGCGCAGGCCACCGTGGAAATCGTCGATGTTGTGAAGCGCAACCATGAACTAGCGCAGGATGCTGTGGAGAGCATGCAGGCTAGTCGCCAAAAGGTCGATCAAGGCGTCGATTTGGTCAGCCAAGCCGGCTTTGTGATAGAGGAAATTCAGAGCGGAGCACGGCAAGTAGTCGACGCCGTGCGCCAGTTCGCCGAGGCAAAGGAAGAGCTCTGATGTAACTGTATCGGGCACAACCTCGTAAGGCTGTTCCAATTTCTCACGATAAGCGTGCTTGTCCAATATGACATCATCGCTGCTTACTGGGCGCAACTGAACGTTTGCATCCGAGCATCACGTCTTACGCAATTAGACCGGTTGCCAAATATGCGGCAGCAAATGATCGATTTCACTCGCCCGCTGCGTCGGCAGGCGTGTGAGCACGTCCTTCAAATAGGCATACGGATCATGACCGTTGAGCCGCGCAGACTGGATCAAACTCATGATCGCCGCCGCCCGTTTTCCGCTGCGTAGCGACCCTGCGAAGAGCCAGTTCTTGCGTCCAAGAGCCCATGGTCGGATCTGGTTCTCTGCCCAATTGTTGTCTATGGGTACAGCCCCGTCATCGAGGTAGCGCGACAGCGCTGCCCAGCGTTTCAGGCTGTAATCGAGTGCTTTGCTGATGGCTGAGCCTTCGGGCACAAGGTCGCGCTGGGCGCTCATCCAGACATGTAGCATGTCCATTACCGGGACGGCTTTTTCTTTCCGTATTCGCCGCCGTAAATCCGGCTCCAGATCGCGGACTTCGCTCTCGATTTCGTACAACAACTGGATATAGCGCAGGGCTTGCTCAGCAAGCGTGCTTTTATTCGTAGCGTGCAGCTCGAAGAATTTGCGCCGTGCATGGGCCATGCAGCCGATTTCGGTCACGCCGAGTTCGAAGCTGGCTTTGTAACCGCCAAAATCGTCACAGACCAGCTTGCCCCTCCAGCCTTGCAGGAAGTTGCGAGCATGCTCTCCGGCACGGCTGGGGCTGAAGTCATAAACCACCGCTGCCACATCCGAGAACTGGCTGGTGGCGTAGGCCCAAACATAGGAACGGTGGGTTTTCTTTGTTCCCGGCATGAGCATTTGCACGGGTGTTTCATCGGCATGAATAATCTGCTGCCCGAGTACCACTTCGCGCAGCGCATCGACCAGCGGCTGCAACTGAACCCCAGTCACGCCAACCCATTCGGCCAAGGTTGAGCGTGGAATCGCCAGGCCCGCTCGACCGAAGATCGATTCCTGACGGTAAAGCGGTAAATGGTCAGCAAACTTGGCAATCATGACGTGGGCCAGCAGCCCAGCGGTTGGGATGCCCTTGTCGATGATCTGAGCCGGAACCGGTGCCTGGATAAGCGTTTCGCAGTCATCGCAGACCCATTTGCCACGTACATGACGCTCGACGGTGAACACGCCCGGTGTGTAATCCAACTTCTCACTGACATCTTCACCGATGCGTTTCAGCGCGCAGCCGCATGGGCAGTGAGTGTTGTCAGGTTCGTGATGGATCAGTGTGCGTGGAAACTCAGCCGGCAATGCAGTGCGCTTGGGCTTCTGCTTTTTCTCGGTCGCCGCTGGCACTGTTTGCAAGGCCTGAAGCTCTGCTTCAATCGCTGCGATATCTGTATCGATCAGGTCATCGAGCAAACTGGCCTGCTCAGGATTCATCTGCTCGCTGCGCTTGGCAAATTTCAAGCGCTTGAGCTGCGCAATTTCGAAGGTCAGCTTCTCGATCACCGTCTGATCGCGGTTGATCTTCTTGCCCATGGTTTCGACCGTCTTACCCATTGTTTCGACTTGCGAGAGCAATTGCGCAGCTAAGGCACGCAGTTGGTCGGGAGTCATTTGGTCGAGATTGGGAGAAGAAGTCATGCGCCGAATTTTGCCAGAGCAGGCGCTTCGCGGCGATAGACCGATAGGCTAATGGCAGCCGTTAAAGCAGTGTGATCGAGCCGCCGGAACCTGCTCGTTGCCATGGCAGGCCCAATACCAAGGCTTGGAGTTGCTCGGTGTCCAACTGCATTTCAGAGCCATGACGAATGCTTGGCCAGTGGAACTTGCCCTGGCTCAACCGGCGCGCCGCCAGCCATATGCCGAAGCCGTCATGCACCAGCACTTTCATGCGATTGGCGCGGCGGTTGGCGAAAAGATAAGCACAGTGCGGCTGCGCCGCACCGAACACCGCAATCACCTTGGCTAATGCCGTTTCGGTACCAGCGCGCATGTCCATCGGCTCGGTGGCGAGCCAGATGGAGTCGATGCGAATCATCGCAGAAGGTCTCGAAGAAAGGTCGCGCAGGCAGCAGCATTTTCAGTGGGCCAGTTCACTGTGACGGTGCCACGCGGGTGCTGTATTTCAACGCAAATATTCGATGATGATGTGTGGGATTTCGCCCCTGCCAGCGGCACGGGTAACGGAATAAATGCAGGTTGCAGCGCCGTGCTTTTCTGCGCTTGCAGGCGAATCCATTTGTGGACGAGGTTTGCGTTGAGGTTATGGCTGAGTGCGATGCTGGCAATCGAAGCACCGGGCTGGGCACACTCTTGAATGACCTGAGCTTTGAAGGATTTGGAATAGGAACGGCGTGTTGGCTGCATGAAATACCCGCTTAAAAGGCTAGAACTGGTGCCCACTTAAATGTAAGTGCACACCATGTCTTGGCTTTGCAGGGCTGGGTAGATGACTTGGCCGTACGCATACGATGCCGTGGCTGATGGCGACACTGGAAATGGATGCGCCAGGTTGCAGGCATTCCTGAACGATCTGGGCTTTGAACGGTTTCGGATAAGAGCTTCGTTGGCGCATGGAAATCCTGGCGATAAGGGGGATCGCGTCCGCTTAAAAATACGCGGACACCATCGCCCCTAATGCTGGAGTTCGGAAGGTGAGTTCGCCGGACGCTTACGGTGACGATACGGCGGAACCCGCTGCTGTGCTCGCTTAATCCGAATAAACCCGGCTTCAGGGCATCGCCCTCGGTCGGGTTCACTCCTATCAAGCTGTTCACCGCACTGGTGAATGCCCTTTTCTCAGCCTGCATCCAATCTGGGCGTTTATCCCTTCAGAAAGCCAGTGCCAGACTCACGTTTGACTTTTCAATGGATCAGAATGTGCGAGCTACAGGCACTGTCCAGGGAGGAACTGATCTCTGCATACCGCAAGCGGAGCGCGCAGGCGTGCGGGATGAAAGCCCGAAGGGCCGAGACGCAGGCTTTGCCAAGGCTCGGTTCACGACAGCCGCTACCCGCAGGGGCACGCCGTGACCGAAAACTCAGGGTCATCAGAGCTCCGCATTCCATGCATCCACAGCCTCGCTCACAGCCGTGTACCACTGGAGATCATCGAGCTGTAGGGCATTCGCGATTTGCCTGTTGGTATTGCCGTCGACCCAAGTCGGGAGACTCTCTATCGCTTCTGTGAACAGACTGGCTGTAGCGACAGCGAATCGCCCCGTACTTGTAGACTGGAGGCACACGTAGCGCACAGCAGCGCCACTAGAGAGCCGACGCCAAACTACCACCTCCATACAGTCCAATGCGCTCACCGGAGCCTCTAAGGTAGGACTCTCTTCCTGATCCACCGTGACGTGTACCGCTGCTTTTAATGACCTGCCAGGCGCACCAGGTGTGTGGACGAGATGCTTGAGTTGCTCACGTGAGGCGATTATCTGATCGCGGAGTTCTTCAGGATCGATGGACATTCCGCCCTCTGGTGTCACCTTGAGGGTGTTCAAGGAGTTCGCCACCCGGATGAACTCGCGTTCACGCGCTTTCTCCCACTCTGGGCGGCGGTCGGGGCTGATAAGGTTCCAGAGGCGTGAAAGCAGCAGCAAAACGTTCTCCTGACCTACAGCCTAAGGCTTGAATCCATTGGTAATGAACAATGGTATCTCAACACTCGTCCCAGAATTCATCGAATCATTCGTGGCCAGGCAGAATCGGAGCGATTCCTTTGACCGTTTTCTCTCTCGCAAGCTCACGTGCAAAGTCATCATCCCTTAAAGTCTCAAGCTTCTCCATCTCTACGTTATACTCTTGAATTGTAAGGGTAGAGCCGAGCTGAGCCCGGAGTTTGCGAGAGTATTTATCGAACTGCTCCATGGCTCGCATTAGGAAAACATTGCTAACTGTAGTGCTATATCCCTCAATCTGCTTGAATGCCGCATGCACATAGCCCATGACAGTCGCAACTGATTTCTGACCGGTATACATCTTAACTTCCTCAAGATAGCTCTCATCAGAAAGCAACCTGACTTCAAAATCTCCGGCACGCCTATATCTATCCCGCTGCACGAACTCCATTACTAAATTCGTGATAAACGAGTGGCGAAACATGTGTGCGCAGGCCTGCTCCTCGATACCAGCAAACCTGCGCACTGAACCGATCTCGTTGCCCAGGGAGGTTTCTGAAATCGGAGTTCCGGTTGATGATGATACAAAGACGAAACCATGATCTTTAAAACTGGAAAATTTATTTCTTACAATTTTATCCCTGTGAAACTCAATGTATGATACCAGCTCATTGAGAAACATCTTATTTACGGGTACTTCTCTTTCCTCATTATCGTCACCCTTTAGCGTGATAAACCTTAGCATAGGATGTTTCATTTTATACGCGGCCAGGACATCTACTACTTTAAGACTCGCCACCTCTGACAGCCTAGCTCCAGAGTTTTCCAAAGTTGAGATAAATGCATGCCGTCGAATCTTGATGAAACGCGAGCCACCCATTTCATCAACAGCTTTCCTGAGCTGGTCGATATGAACAGCTGGAATTGCATTCCGCTCGTGCCTCCTACCACCAGGTGGAAATGCGTGATGCCACACGCTATGCACAGCATAATCACGACCACGCTTATCTTTCTTCACCGTAACATTTTCAGTAACTTTTATTCGCCCTCCAGTCGCGACGAAATTGGGCTGCTCATAAAGCCCGCCAATGTACTTCAGGAAGTCTATGCATACAGTCCCAACGTCTACAACCGTGAGTGTGGCTTTCCTCTTCTCACGAAGATTTTTGGGGTCAACTTCCGTCCCTAGATGATGAATAAAACGCGTAAAATCATTATCTGATAGATCTATAAAATCAATATTTGAAGCATAACAGAATCTCACCAGTTGACTGATTTTCTGAGCGTATTCACCAATCGTCCCACCTTTTCTGCCCGCACGGGCTAACCCCTTACGCTTCATCCTATTGGGCCGAACCGTAAGGGACAGCATGTACAGATTCGCGCTAAAACAGGGCGCCCCGTTTGGCCAATTGATGAATGTCAGGTTGCTCGCATCCCTAGTCACAAGCTTCCCCAGTGCGTTGTGGTCAAACAACTCAAGCTCAGGAATCACTGAATAAAGCTTACGCTCAGGGAAATTACTCACCCCGCACCACCTTTAAAGATTGGATATTCTCGTGAGACGGGATCACATCAAAAGGAGACTCATTAAGCGAGACTATTGCCAGCAGTGCATTTATAGCTTCGCTGGCGCTTTTATTTCTAACAGCCTCACTAGAACCATCCCTGGTTTCTTTGATGCCTGAGATAGCAGCGGAAAGCCCTTGGAGCAACCTGAAATTAGAGCGGCGTAGTGCGACCACTGCGCATTCCAACTCGCTATTAATCTGCTCCAACCCGTACTTGGTCTTTTTGGTGGGTTTGCTGTCCTTTCCGGCATACGCAGCAACTGCATCTTTAGCCACCCCCCTAAGACGCTCTAGCCCTGCAAAACCGTGATGACCAAGCAGTTCATCAGATTTCTTTTTGAGAGTGTTCAGACTTGTAGAGTCAATCGCGTATTGCTGTCCAGCCAGATCGAATTTATAAGAAAGGGAAGCCAAAGCGCCCTGATTTTTTAGAGCAGCAATGACAATCTCATTTAAGGCGTATTTTTTTATATCGGAAAGTACATCTTCCAACAGAACCTGCCGCGCCTTGATTGATTCATTATGAACTTGAATTTCTGATCTAGGCTTACCCATGACTATGCGCCCTTTACGTGAACAAGAACCTGCATTTCTTTGCCATTAGTTCCAATAACAAATACGGGTTCAAATCTTACAATACCTTTACTCATCAAGTGTTCCAAGCGCTCTGAAAAGGACTCTTGATCTACAAGGCGAAGATCATCCGTTCCAAACTGCTCCTTCATCAACGCACGTAATGACTTATAATTATGCACATCACCAGAAAAGAATTTCTCAGCAATTATTTGAGCTTCCGCACCACGGAGGGATGCTCCATCTGTAGCAGATGTAATGTACCTCCATGCGTGCTCGATATCGTTATGCCCGAGAATCCAACGCAGTGTATCTATGCGTCCTTTCCCATACGCGTGAAAAAACAACAAAGCTGCTACACGTCGCAACTGGTGTTGTCTGATGTAATACCGAAGACCGACCTCATTAACTTCGCTCTCGAAATAATCACAAAAGAAGTCGAAGCAGGTACTCATGCTTGTTTTCGTGGCCGAATATAGTACCTTTCTTCCATGCAGAGAAGGAACAGAGAAAATAGTAGGAGCTTCAGCCGAGAAACCCGCATTAATCAGCTCCTCTTGGAGCCGCACTAATTGCGCAAGCATCTGTACAGCAAGAGGATCTATAGGCCTAGCATCATACTTACGGAGACCATACGTATTTACTGTGCTCTTTTCTCTCTTAAACATCAGCCATGTATTCGTGGAGTCGAATGCTTGTGCTGATGGGATCTGCAAAAGCTCGTCGATTCGCCGAGCCATAAGTAAACCAACAACGAATTGAATAACTCCAATATAAACATAGACAAGTTCTAGCAAGCCTACATTGGATCTGAGCCGCTCAAAATAGTCCTCTTTCGCTCCCTTGCGATTTTCAAGACCACTGCCATCGACATCACTTGTATTTCTACAACCAAGCCCCAGCTTCGTTACGCCGTGACGCTCCAAATCACTTCCTACAATTGAAACAACCTGTTCATCTGTTAGGCTTGTAAGCGACTTGTCATGCTCATCACAGTATCGAGCCAACCTGCAAAATCCCTCAACCACGAGCGGGCCCAGCTCGTAATGAAACTCGACAGCACCTTTGAATAACTTAAAAATGGTGCCAGACGGGATTGTCACAAAACGACCAGGCTTGGCGAGCTCTGGCGTGTAACCTTTAATTCGATCCAAGACTCGCTCACTAGGCCCTGGCATACCAAGATCTTTAAGCAGCCCCATTCCATATAAGAAATTGTAAAATAGCCTGTACTGGGACTCAGCCATAAGACTCCCCGAACTAGAAACAACCTTGACCCCCTCCATCTCACGCTTATAGGATTCTCCAAGCGGATAAAAACTAAGGATTTCATGCCTCGGTTTGGCCAAGCTGCCACGGATAGTATTTTTGTAAATTTCGTTTGAGATACGTACAGAGTTTACCGTATAGCCAGCACCTCTATGTCCGTCGTAGTGGCCTTTATAGTATAAAGCGGCCCGAATACGTGGAACATTATCAACCGTAATATCAAGCTCGTTAGACTCGAGCTGAGTAGAACTTATCTCTGACATTGACGGATTCGCTTCCAATAGGGAAGCAATCGTCTCGCTCGGGATCTCATTCAACAGTGCTAGAGCATACTCACACAATTTGCCTGACCAATCATACAGCGCTTCGGCCACGGAAGATTCTGAAGACAGCTTATTTAGTATCCATTTTATATCGCCTTCAGACAAACCTGCCAACCCTGCACTTGAAAGTTTAAGCGCACGTGAATGTATTAGCAGACAGTCAATAACACCTACAGCTGCGTGAAACTTCCGCCTTAATGTCTCAACACATTGAGAGTTAGCCATTTCAACCAGGCTATTTCGCGTGGCGCCAATGAGCGAATATTTGAGACCATTCAATAGATCTAGATTCTCGTCATCAGTCAGGTATGAATTGTTGTCTAGAGCGACCTTCCAGTTGAGTGGGATGGGATCACCGCTGAAATTCACATGCCAGACGGAAGCATTAAAATCAGTGGTCAGCCAGGAAGCTTTGCGAAAAGCTTCTGCCGGCGCCAAGCGAGGCTCACTTAGGAAGCCAAGTTTAGAGGGCGCATTCATAAACAAATCTCTCCATAGACTCTGCGTTTGCTATTAATGACGCCCTGTAGAGTTCGCTCCGATAAGTTGCATCTCGATGCTTACTGATCTCCCTCTCAAGAAAGCCTGTGTAGGTCGCCCAGTACACGGCCTTAGCATTAACTTTCTGATTGGTTGGCGCTTGCTCAACAGCCTGTTTTATCGAAAGCAGCACGCTCAAAATATCTGCAGACACTAACGCATATACAGTCCCGTCGTTCTCAAGCTTTTCATGGCGGCCCTCTGGATCTTGAAGATATGCAGGGACATCCCCAAAAGCATGATTCACTAGGAAAGTATCTAATTCAGCCACGCTTGAAAAATTACTCGCCCGAAATAAAAACGGGCTATCTTGAAGGCTATGACAAATTAATATTTTATTGAATACTCGCATGCGCCTCTCATGAAGGAAATCGATGATCACTTTGGGGAGGTAGTGATCCATGAGATTAGGATCGTAGCTCTCATGACCTAAAGCCTGAGAGGTAGTTTCAGCGCTGTGCGTCTTAATAAATATCTCGGCGACTCGGGATGCGCGCACTGAAGATGCACTCACCATCTCCAAAAACTTAACGAGGTCATCTTCGGGCATTTCTGTGTGAGGACGAAACTGAGTTAAAAGATTAGTTCTCAAGTATGTACCAGGTCTGAGTGTTGACCTCGACCACGGTGCTAGGGTGCTCTTGACTGGCGGAGAAAATGCGTTACCGCATGTGATGAACAATTTTCTCCATATGGGATTACCCTGCGACTTCAGATACTCACGTAGGGGCGCAGTAATCTCAATAATTTGGTCGACCAAAGCTTTAGTTTCTGGGGTTAGCGTAATTTTCTGCTCAGACCTTCCTGCCCCCTTACGATCTTTGTACCCCACCAGCTTATATACCGCCCCATCCAATACATATCCTGATCTCTGCCCCAGCTTATTCCAGAGATCGAAATCAACCAGAAACTCTGACGTAATTATCGGATGCCTTAGGATAAGTAGGAGCTGAAATGGCATGAGGCTTCCGGCCAGTGGCATCCCCATGTAACTAGCCAAATCATAAGCAGGCGTCTGAGAATCTTTTGTATCCACTGATAAAGAAGCGTAGTGACTGTAAGGCTCTCCGTAGCCGTACGTCTCAAAAATGCAGCAAATATTGGGAATTATTAATAGGTGTCCCTTCTTACGCTTAGTCGTGT
The DNA here is from genome assembly GCF_007293365.2 of Pseudomonas sp. ef1. NCBI lineage: Bacteria > Pseudomonadati > Pseudomonadota > Gammaproteobacteria > Pseudomonadales > Pseudomonadaceae > Pseudomonas > Pseudomonas sp. ef1. The sequence goes on from NZ_CM129815.1 coordinate 392,923, forward strand.
CTACTAATTCGCCCTGCGCAGCGAGCTGTTTACGACGAAGAACCCTACCATATAGATCAGCAATCTGCGCTGTGGCCCAGCTCTCAATAATCTTCAGCCGCTTAGATATGGAAATGAATAAAACTTCAATAGCTTCAGACTCAGTAAGATGTAACGGTATTTCCAGTACGAGCTTTACCTTTACATCAGCACCATCATCATTCGTTCGAATGTTAGTCGACTGACCATCAATTCGCTTCGCAGGTGCCAAAGGCAGTTTTCCGCCCAAGGGCTCGACCCATACACCTGGAAGAATAAATATCTTCTCGACGAACCCAATATATTTATTCCAGGTTTTCATTTGTGCGTCGATATCCAGCCCTAGGGCCTCGCCACTCATGAAAAAACTCTTTCTGAAATCCCAGAAGAAATTATAAATCATTGTCGAATCGTTAAACGTGTCCTCAGGCCAGGAATCACTATTCTCACTCAGGAAGTCAGCCATCTTATTGGGCATAGTCAACTGTGTCGTCCCATACCCGGAAATATGGAATCGCAACTGCTCATACAGACCATATGTAAAATCATGACCATGGCTGTTATACATATTGGCAAAGTGACAATACAAAGTGGTGCCTTTACGGTTCTCTACAGGCCATCCAGTCCAATATTTGACTTTACCCAGGTCAACACCAAGAAGTATTTTTCTCCACTTCGGATTATATTTTTTTCTTAGCCCGCTCCCAAATTCAGTCGGCGGCATGGAAGGGACGTAATTACGTGCTTCGAGCAGAATATCTTGTAGATAAACGGAAATCTTCGCGCGCGTCACGTCAGACGTACCGACCAAATCCTGTTCAAACAACGCTCCTTGAAAACCCGCAACGATGTCAGTCAGCGCTGATGATGAGAGCTTCAAAAAAGACAAGGTCTGGTTGGTGATGTCACAAAAGCATTCGAGAAGCTTCAGTGTCGTTGTTGACGGCACCTTCCTAAGCTCAGCGCAGCGCTGAAACAACTCCACCACCTCAGGCGCCAGGGCTCGGAAGGGATAGGTTTCGATGGGTGACCCTTTTTTGACGATTGTCACTTACGAAATCCGTGCTCAGCTGGCTAAGATGCCTAGTCTACAGGCAACACAGGCAACTGACAAAAAAATGCGAATGGCAAAATTTGGGAGCTGCTCGATGACATGCTCAACGCTTTGCTGTTCGCGCTGATCGGCATGGAGTTGTTGCTGCTGCCGTTCAACTGGCTGCACATGGCCGCCGCAGGTCTGCTGGCGGTGGCGATTCTGTTGTCGCGCCTGCTTACCGTGGCGCCGGCGATCCTGCTGCTGCGGCGCTGGCGCTCAGTGCCGGCCGGCACGATCCGCATCCTCACTTGGGGCGGTTTGCGCGGCGGTGTTTCGGTGGCACTGGCGCTGGCCCTGCCGCTGGGCCCGGAGCGCGACCTGCTGCTGAGCATCACCTACATCGTCGTGCTGTCGTCGATCCTGCTGCAGGGCCTGACCATCGGCAAACTGGTCAAGCACGCGACGCGCAACGAGCCGGCGAGCGTGCCTGAGCCAGCCCACCACTGATCATTTTTTGATCGACTGCGGATCGGGCTTAACAGCCTGATCCGCAGATTCCTTCGGCGCACCGCTTTCGCTGCGAATCTGCGCATGGCTGATCAGCGCGAAGATAAAGCTGCCGCCGATGATATTTCCTGCCAGCGTCGGCCCGGCGAACACCGCCCAGAAATCACTCCACGGCAACTCGCCGGCAAACACCAGATAGGACACTTCCGCCGATCCGACGACGATATGGGTGAAGTCGCCCAGCGCCATGAAGTAGGTAATGAGGATGATGATCCACATCTTCGCGCTCTCCATGGACGGGATCATCCAGACCATGGTGGCGATCATCCAGCCGGAGACGATGCCCTTGGCGAACATCTGACTGGCGCTGTGTTCCATCACCTTGCGGCCGATTTCGAGGAAGGCGACGTCGGTCTTGCTGTCGAAAATCGGCAGTTCCAGCATCACGTAGGCGACCAGAATCGTCCCGCAGAGGTTGCCGACCAGTACCACTGTCCACAGACGGATCAGTCGCAGAAAATTCTTCAGCGTCGGCTTGGTCATCACCGGCAGCACGGCGGTCAAGGTGTTTTCGGTGAACAGTTGCTGGCGCGCGAGGATCACCGCGAGGAAACCGGCGCAGTAGCCGAAACTGGCGATCACCTTGAATTCGTCGCCGTCGGGCAGGCGCGAATTGAGCAGGCCCATGCCCATCAGGGACAGGCCCATGGTCAGGCCAGCGGCCAGCGCCGACCACCACAGCGCGGCAATGCTGCGCTCCAGTTCCTGGTCGCCCTGGGTGCGGATGATTTCATGCAGAACGGCCGCGCGCGGCGGCTGGCTCTTCTCGACTTCGTGCTGCTCCTTGGCCGAGAGGTCGGGGGTCTTTTCGCTGGTGGGGGTGGTCATGGCGTGGCAACCGGTGGGGGGGATGTAGCTACGACCGTTGCGCTTCATGGCTGTTCAGTGGGCAGGCGAATCTCCGCTGAATTGGCAACCGCTTTCGCGAGCAGGCTCGCTCCCACAAGGATCACGCTGTACCTGTGGGAGCGAGCCTGCTCGCGAAGAATGCGCCGCCGATCTTATTGAACGGCTTCGTCATCCTTGAACTGGTCTTTCACGTATTTGATCTCGGTCCGCCCGTGCGGCGCCGGCAGGCCGTCTTCGCCGAGGTTGACGAACACCATTTTCTCGACGGTGAGGATGCTCTTGCGGGTGATCTTGTTGCGCACTTCGCAGGTCAGGGTGATCGAGGTGCGGCCGAATTCGGTGGCGGTGATGCCCAGTTCGATGATGTCGCCCTGGCGCGAGGCGCTGACGAAGTTGATTTCCGAGATGTACTTGGTCACCACACGCTGGTTGCCCAGTTGCACGATGGCGTAGATCGCCGCTTCTTCATCGATCCAGCGCAGCAGGCTGCCGCCAAACAAGGTGCCGTTGGGGTTGAGGTCTTCGGGTTTAACCCATTTGCGGGTGTGGAAATTCATGTGGGGGGCTCCTGGGTCGAGGCGTTTGAGCGTTAGGGGTATTGGCCCCCAGCTTCAAGTTTTAAGCTACAAGCTGCAAGTAAAAGCGGATTGGCTTTTACTTGCCGCTTGTAGCTTGCCGCTTGCCACTAGCCGGGCGAAGACCGCTATAATCGCCACCGATTCAGAACGGCTATGCCGTTTTCCCGCCACCTGTCCGAGGGGCGCTGCAGCAGGTTCGACCTGTCAGGCTCGGATGGGGCGTTGACCGGTTCACGCCGGACACTAAACGCACAACGGCGCCCATTCGCATACATTACGAATGGAGGCTCTTCATGAGCGCTGTCAACACGCCTGCCGATTTTACCGATTACAAAGTTGCCGACATGTCCCTGGCTGCCTGGGGCCGTCGCGAAACCATCATCGCCGAATCGGAAATGCCTGCCCTGATGGGTCTGCGCCGCAAATACGCTGCCGAACAGCCGCTCAAGGGCGCGAAAATCCTCGGCTGCATCCACATGACCATTCAGACTGCCGTGCTGATCGAAACCCTGGTTGCCCTGGGTGCCGAAGTGCGCTGGTCGTCCTGCAACATTTTCTCCACTCAGGATCAGGCCGCTGCCGCTATCGCTGCCGCCGGTATCCCGGTGTTCGCCTGGAAAGGCGAGACTGAAGAAGAGTACGAGTGGTGCCTGGAGCAGACCATCCTCAAGGATGGCCAGCCATGGGACGCCAACATGATCCTCGACGACGGCGGCGACCTGACCGAGTTGCTGCACAAGAAATACCCGCAAGTGCTGGATCGCGTTCACGGCGTGACCGAAGAAACCACCACTGGCGTACACCGTCTGCTGGACATGCTGGCCAAGGGCGAGCTGAAGATCCCGGCAATCAACGTCAACGACTCGGTGACTAAGTCCAAGAACGACAACAAGTACGGCTGCCGTCACAGCCTGAACGATGCGATCAAGCGCGGCACCGACCACCTGCTGTCCGGCAAGCAAGCGCTGGTCATCGGTTACGGTGACGTGGGCAAGGGCTCGGCCCAGTCCCTGCGTCAGGAAGGCATGATCGTTAAGGTTTCCGAAGTTGACCCGATCTGCGCCATGCAGGCGTGCATGGACGGTTTTGAACTGGTTTCGCCGTTCATCGACGGTATCAACAACGGCACCGAAGCGAGCATCGACAAAGCGCTGCTGGGCAAGATCGACCTGATCGTGACCACCACCGGCAACGTCAATGTTTGCGACGCGAACATGCTCAAAGCCCTGAAGAAGCGCGCCGTGGTCTGCAACATCGGTCACTTCGACAACGAAATCGACACCGCTTTCATGCGCAAGAACTGGGCATGGGAAGAAGTGAAGCCACAGGTGCACAAGGTTCACCGCACCGGTGCCGGCAGCTTCGATCCACAGAACGACGATTACCTGATCCTGCTGGCCGAAGGCCGTCTGGTGAACCTGGGCAACGCCACCGGTCACCCGAGCCGCATCATGGACGGTTCGTTCGCCAACCAGGTTCTGGCACAGATCTTCCTGTTCGGCCAGAAATACGCCGACCTGTCGCCAGCGCAGAAAGCCGAGCGCCTGACCGTTGAAGTGCTGCCGAAGAAACTCGACGAAGAAGTGGCCCTGGAAATGGTTCGCGGCTTCGGCGGCGTGGTCACTCAACTGACCAAGCAACAGGCTGACTACATCGGCGTCACCGTCGAAGGCCCGTTCAAGCCGCACGCCTATCGCTATTAAGAGCAGCTGCGAGCTTCAAGCTGCAAGCGGCAAGTAAAAGCGGTTGGTTTACTTGAAGCTTGTAGCTGTCGCTGGCTTCTTCATCGTTATTACGCAGCCGCTGGCTGCAAGCTTCAGGCACAGGATCCCGGCGCTCCGCCCTCTTGCAGCTTGAAGCTTGCAGCTCGTAGCTGGAGGCCCCCTCCAATGTCCCAAGACCGTCGCTACAGCTTCGAGTTTTTCCCGACCAAAACCGATGCCGGGCAAGAAAAGCTGCTCGCCACTGCTCGTCAGTTGGCCGCCTACAATCCTGATTTCTTTTCCTGCACCTACGGCGCTGGCGGTTCGACCCGTGATCGCACGCTCAACACCGTGTTGCAGCTGGAAAGCGAAGTCAAAGTACCCGCCGCACCGCACCTGTCGTGCGTCGGTGACAGCAAGGACGACCTGCGCGGCCTGCTGAACGAATACAAGGCTGCCGGCATCAAGCGCATCGTTGCCCTGCGTGGCGACCTGCCGTCCGGCATGGGCATGACCAGCGGTGAGCTGCGTCACGCCAATGAACTGGTGGAATTCATTCGTGAAGAAACCGCCGATCATTTCCATATCGAAGTCGCGGCTTACCCGGAGATGCATCCGCAAGCACGCAACTACGAAGACGATCTCGCCAACTTCGTGCGCAAGGCAAAGGCCGGTGCCGACAGCGCGATCACCCAGTACTTCTTCAACGCCGACAGCTACTTCTACTTCGTCGACCGTTTGCAGGCGCTGGGCGTGGATCTGCCGATCGTGCCGGGGATCATGCCGATCACCAACTACAGCAAACTCGCGCGCTTCTCCGATGCCTGCGGTGCGGAAATCCCGCGCTGGATCCGCAAGCAACTGGAAGCCTACGGCGACGACACGCGAAGCATTCAAAGCTTTGGCGAACAAGTCGTCAGCGAAATGTGCGAACGCCTGCTGCAGGGCGGCGCACCGGGGCTGCACTTCTACTCGATGAACCAGGCCGAACCTAGCCTGGCCATCTGGAACAACCTCAAGCTGCCGCGCTGAAGGTTTTCCATGCGATAAAAAAGGCCCTCACCGGGCCTTTTCACTGAAAAGCACAAATGGAATATTGTCGTCGATGATCTGCGCGCAAACAAAAACACGCCCTCAACTGGTCTATCTGGTTTTCGGTGCCGAGACTTACCATCAGGAAGCTGTTTTCAGCATCGCCAGTGCTCTGGCGTGGTTGCGCGAGACACCGGATGCCCCGATCGATATCCAGGTCTTCAGCGACAATCCGCAACCCTATGCACATCTCCCCGTACGCGTTCGCCCGCTGGACGCCGAAACGCGCCAGAAATGGAGTGAGCCCCACGGTTATCACTTCCGCATCAAACATGTCGCTTTGCGCTCGATACTTGAAGAGCATGAAACGGCGCTGTTGATCGACACCGATACGTTTTTCCACTGCTCGCCGCTCAAACTGTTCGAGCGGGTGCAGCCCGGCACCCTGCTGTGCAACGACTACTACGCCCGCTATGGCGACAACAAGATGAGCCTGCTCTATCGCACGCTGTCGGCAACACTGCTGGACAAAGGCCTGACTGACGATCACATGCGCCTGCTCAACTCCGGCGTCATCGGCTTGCACCGGCAGGACGCACACGTGCTCGACCGCTCCATCGCTTTGATCGATGAGCTGTTCCCGTCGGCACAGGGCGCCTACACCCTCGAAGAGTTCTGCCTGTCAGTGGCCGCCTACCGCACGCTCGACGTCAACAAGTGCCCGGATCTGATTCACCATTACTGGAGCCGCAAGCACCTGTTCAGGGCCAAGGTTCAGGCCTGGGTCGCCAAACATGGCGACAACCCGACCGGCGAGGCTGCACTGGACGACACCCGACGTGTATCACCGCAACTGCCTCGACCACCGCGACTGCAGCGGATGTTCTACAAGCTCGTCACGCTGCTGCTGCCGGCACATCTGCGTCAGTTCATTCGCGAAATCCTTTACGGCTGCTATGAACATCCCAACGAGTTCGATCAGGCATGTGCAGCGGTCTGGTGGGACAAGGCGCTGGAAAACCAGCAGCAACGCATTGGCAAGCCGGTTTGCAGGCACTTGCTCAGGGACTGGTTCAGTCGCGGCCTGGTCAAACGGATCCTTGGTGCGCGTCACTCGAAGGTCCACCAACACCTGCTGAAAACCGCAAGCAAATAAGGCCATCGCGGCCATTGCGCCCGGGGTCTGCGCGAAACATGCATGCCAGAGCTTCTCATCAGGCGTTTCGCGTACTAACCTCAGGCCATGCCCCTTATTGCCCAACTGCTGAGCGTTATTCTTCTGACTTGCCTGAGCGTCGCCGCTCGGGGGGAGAAGTTGCGTATTGTCACCGAGCCGTGGGCGCCTTACGTCTACGAACAGGGTGGTAAAAACCTCGGTCTTGACTACGAAACCACCGCCATCGTGTTCCAGCGCCTGGGCATTGAAGTGGAATGGCAGTTCCTGCCGTGGAAGCGCTGCCTGTCGATGCTCGAGACCGGTCAAGCCGACGGTGCGCTGGACATCTTTCACAGCGCCGAACGCGACGCCACTCTGCTCTACCCCAGCGAACCGCTGTCCGACGTCGAATTCGTGATGTTCTACGCCAACGAGCGGCCGCATCCATTCAACACCCTCGAACAACTCAAAGGCCTGACCATCGGCACCTCGCCGGGTTATCTGTACAGCCCTGACTTCAGCCAGTCGGACCTGTTTACCCGTGAGCCGGCGCCAACTCATGAAGCCAATTTCGGCAAACTGGTGCGCGGACGCATCGACCTGTTGATTACCGATCGCCGCGTCGGTCAGCATTTGCTCGATGAACTGGATATTCGCGATCTGATCACGGAAAACCCGACGGTTATCAGCCGCCAGAGCCAGTTTCTAGCAGTTCGGCGCAATGCCGGCATGGATTTGCTGGTCCAGCGTTTCGGTGCCGAGCTCAAGCGTTTCAAGCGCGAACCGGCCTACGCCGAGCTCAGCGCGCGCTACGGTGCCGCGCCTGTTGATAGCGCATCACTGCGCTCGGCCACGGCCAGCGGCGAAACCGTTGAGCAGCAGGAAAGCAGCGCGCAGTGATTGCTCTGTTATACTCCGGCGTTCCCGCCAGGCTCACGCCCGGACGCCCGGAACCGTAACAGGCCTCTCGACCCGCTACAGCGCAGCTTCCAGCCCGCGCGAGCGCTCCTGACGTGCCTTCGGAACCGCCGCTGGACCGGACGGGATTGCGTCCTCTTAAACGTGATTCGCGCCAGGCAAGACTCCCATTGGGCCAAGCCCTAACTAAAACAGGATTACTCATGTCCTTTGCTTCCCTCGGTCTCTCCGAGGCTTTAGTCCGTGCCATCGAAGATGCGGGCTATACCGAGCCTACTCCGGTGCAACAGCGGGCCATTCCCGCCGTGTTGCAAGGTCGCGACCTGATGGTGGCGGCTCAGACAGGTACCGGTAAAACCGGCGGCTTCGCCCTCCCGATTCTGGAGCGGTTGTTCCCCAACGGTCACCCGGACAAATCCCAGCGTCACGGCCCGCGCCAACCTCGCGTGCTGGTCCTGACCCCGACCCGCGAACTCGCGGCCCAGGTGCACGAGAGCTTCAAGATCTACGCCCGTGACCTGAAATTCGTCAGCGCCTGCATCTTCGGCGGCGTCGGCATGAACCCGCAGGTCCAGGCCATGTCCCGTGGCGTCGACGTTCTCGTCGCCTGCCCGGGTCGCTTGCTCGACCTCGCCGGCCAGGGCAGCGTCGATCTGTCCCACGTGGAAATTCTCGTTCTCGACGAAGCCGACCGCATGCTCGACATGGGTTTTGTCCACGACGTGAAGAAAGTCCTCGCGCGTCTGCCGGCCAAGCGTCAGAACCTGCTGTTCTCGGCGACCTTCTCCAAAGACATCACCGACCTCGCCGGCAAGCTGCTGCACAACCCGGAACGCATCGAAGTGACGCCGCCGAACACCACGGTCGAGCGCATCGAACAACGCGTGTTCCGCCTGCCGGCCAGCCACAAACGTGCGCTGCTGGCGCACCTGATCACCGCCGGCGCGTGGGAACAGGTACTGGTTTTTACCCGCACCAAGCACGGCGCCAACCGTCTCGCTGAATACCTGGACAAACACGGCCTGCCGGCTGTGGCGATCCACGGTAACAAGAGCCAGAACGCGCGCACCAAAGCCCTGGCCGACTTCAAGGCCGGCGAGGTACGCATTCTGGTTGCCACCGACATCGCCGCCCGTGGCCTGGACATCGATCAGTTGCCCCATGTGGTCAACTTCGAGCTGCCGAACGTCGATGAAGACTATGTGCACCGTATCGGCCGTACCGGCCGCGCCGGCCGTTCGGGCGAGGCGATCTCGCTGGTCGCGCCGGACGAAGAAAAACTGCTGAAAAGCATCGAGCGCATGACCAAGCAGAAGATTGCCGACGGCGATCTGATGGGCTTCGACTCCAGCACCATCGAAGCCGAGAAGCCGGAAGCCCGCGAGCGTCCGGACATCCGCAACCCGCGCAATTCCCGTGGCCCGCGTGGCGACGGCCCGAATGGCGGCGGCGGTGGTGGTGGTCGCAAGGACAAAGGCAAAGACAAGGGCAAGGAAAAACCGGCCGGTGAACGTGGCGAGCGCCCTGCCCGTCAGCAGAAACCGCGCGAAGGCACCCCGAGCCGCGAACAGCGCCCGAGCCAGCCACCGCGTGCAGCGGCTGACCGTGCCCCGGACGAATTCCTCGACGACGATATCGATAACTTCGGTAACCGCGTCGACTACGTGCCGAAAGCCGCTCCTGCCGGTGGCCGTGGCCGTCGTCCGGGCGCACCGGCGCAAGGCGCGGGCGCACCCCGTGGCGGTCAGCCACAGGGTCGCCAGAACGGTCCGCGCAACAGCAACGGCTCGAGCACCGGCACTCCACCGGCCAAACGCAGCGGCCCGCGCAATGGCGCCCCGCGTGACGGTCAGGGTCGTCGCGACGAATCCGCGCCGCGCAACCGCCGCCCGGCCCGTGACGATCAGCCTCGCAGCGAACCGGCCGTGCAGAACCCGCGCAGCAACGGGCCGAAGATCATGCACAAGGAATCGAAAGCCGACCGCTTCCCGACGCCTGAGCAGCTCGATCAACTGCCAAGCCGCCCGCGTGGCGAGAAACCAGCACTGCTGACCCGCAATCGCTGAGTTTCATACCGTCATGAAAAATGCCCCGACTCGAAAGAGCCGGGGCATTTTTTTGAGCACTGCAAATCTCTTTATGTAGGGGATTGATGCTGTGGCAAAAAAAACGCCCCCGGCCTTTCGACCGGGGGCGTTTTCATGTGGCGGCGAAGTTTATTTCGCTTTCACACCTTCGAACGAAACATACAGCTCGACCGCGTCGGACTTCGGACCGAGGTCTTTCTGCTTGCCGAAATCGGAACGCTTGATGGTGGTGGTGCCTTCGAAGCCGGCACGGTAGCCGCCCCATGGATCCTTGCCTTCGCCCAGGAAGGTCGCCTTGACGACAACCGGCTTGGTTACGCCCAGCAGGGTCAGGTCGCCGGTCACGTCAGCGGTATTGGCACCGGTAGACTTGACGCTGGTGGACACGAAGGTGGCCTTGCCGAATTTGCTGGCGTTGAGGAAGTCAGCGCTGGCGATGTGCTTGTCGCGCTCGGCGTGGTTGGTGAACACGCTGGCAGTGTTGACGTTGAACTCGATCTTGCTGTCTTCAGGCTTGGCAGCGTCGAAGCTGAACTTGCCGTCGATGTCCTTGAAGGTACCGGTGATGTAGCTGTAGCCCAGGTGGCTGATCTTGAAGTCGACGAAGGCGTGCTGGCCTTCCTTGTCTACTACATAGTCAGCAGCCATTACGTTGGCGGACAGCACGGCCGAACCGATTGCCAGAGCGGCCAGAGTCTTTTTCAACATGCTTTCTTTTCCTTTGAGTCGAGGTTGAATTTCAGGCTTTGCGACCGAGCATTCGGGTGAGGGTCGCATCACGATCGATAAAGTGGTGCTTCAATGCTGCCAACGCATGGAGACCGGAAAAAATTACCAGTGCCCACGCCAGCCACAGATGAATCACCCCAGCGGTATCTGCCTGATCCGGTAGTCCGGAGAGCAGAGCAGGTACTTCAAACAGGCCAAACACCGGGATCCCGACACCGTCTGCGGTGGAAATCAGGTAACCGGCAATCATCACAGCGAACAGCGCCAGATACAGAAACCCGTGGCCGAATTTAGCGCCGATACGGGTCATGCGGCTGTAGCTTTGCAGCGTTGGCGGCGGCGGGCTGATGAAACGCCACAGCACCCGCAGCACCATCACACCAAGCAGCACCAGACCGATGCTCTTGTGCAGATCCGGCGCGTCTTTGCGCCAGGTACTGTAGTAATCCAGCCCGACCATCCACAGGCCCAGCGCAAACAGCCCGAAGACCGCCAACGCCACGCCCCAGTGCATGAAGATGCTGACCCAACCATAGCGCGAAGAAGAGTTACGTAGCTGCATTGCCCAAATCCTGTGAGAACTGCGAACCAAGACTAGCGAGTTATCTATCGAATTAAAGCGGAAAATTTTGCTTTGAAATATCGATAAATACGATCAAGAGTCTGCGAGCGAGGTGTTAAGGAAGGATTAAAGGCGATTCCTGCGTGGAGCGCTTGTACAGATGACGGGGGCTGCATTGACCATCGTCATCTATGCACACGCAGACGGCGAAACTCGACCCTGATAACTATGTACCGCTGATGCGCAATTCAAACCTGCTCGAATGATGCTTCTTTTCATTATTCAAACAGGCACGAAAACATGGCTCTGCGATATACGCCCTTTCAAGCAAGTGGTTCTTCTGTACTGCCGCCCAATCAAACGATGTCTGCGGGCCAATTCCTGCAATCCGAGAACGGTCGATTTCGTCTGATGCTGCAAAGCGACGGGAACCTCGTGCTCAAGGACGGTGAGGCGATCATCTGGATCGCCGACGCCAATCAACCTTACAGCGCAACTTTGCACCCGAAGAAGATGCGCGAGCCGCTGCAGTTTGTGATCAGCAACAGCGGCTTTCTTTATGACCCTCCAGGCGACGATTATGGATCGCGGAAAGCACGCACAGCGCCGACAAGTCGCTTTGGTACAACACATACATGACTGTGCAGGACGATGGAAACCTGGTGATTTACGACCAGCGCACGGGCAGTCTGCGCTGGGCGCGTTTCGGTTTCATTCCCGGGCGCCTGCGCAAACCCAAGCAAAAGTGGCTGAGGAAACTGCCGAACGGGACAGAATTCTTCAAGTGGGAGTTTTGACTGACCAGCCATTCATGGCCGATCAGTTATGAAGTACTGCCGGCGGTTGCAGGCATTCGGCACTGTAGGGGTCTATGTGGCACTTGTGCGCGAGTTCAGAACCATAGCCGCCGGGGAAAAATTGCCCGCTGCTACATCCGGAAAGTGCAATCAAAACCAGTATTGCGATAAGCGTTTTCATAGCATGCCTCCAATTTTTTCCAGCATAAAATTGGCGCGCTGGCAGCCGCTATCACCTGGTTCCGAGTGTTTTGTGGGAAGGCTCCGGTACGCCGGTAAGTCCCGTAACCGGATGACGAAGGACTGAAATGCGGGGCAAAAAAAACGCGACCCGAGGGTCGCGTTTTCATGTGAACAAAGCCTTACTGCGCCTTGGTCTCGGTCGTTGCAGCAGGCTTGGCCGCTGGCTTCTTCGCCGGTTCAGCCTTTTTCGCCGCCGGTTTGGCCGCCGGCTTTTTCGTTTCGGTTTTGGCCGCAGGCTTCTTCGCTGCTGGCTTGGCCGCTGCTTTCTTCGCTGGCTCGGCTTTTACCGGGGCCGCTGGCTTCGGTGCTTCCACCGGCGCAGGTGCAGGTGCCGGGGTCGGCGCAGGCGCTGGAGCAACCGGAGCAGGTGCTGGCTCTGGCGCTTTCACAGGCTCTGGCTTCTTCTCGTCATCCGAACCGCCGAACAGGTTGCTGAAGAAGTTGCCCTTCTTCGCCGCTACCGCACCCGCCGCGCCTGCAGCTGCTGCAGCCGGAACCACTTTGACCGGTTCAAACGACTTGCCTGCCGCCAGATCTTCAACCTGGCTGGCCGCGCGCTGGCCGGTGCGCAGTGCGCCTTCCAGAGTGCCCGGGTACAAGGTGTCGGTGTGTTCGCCGGCAAACGCTACGCGTTGCAGCGGACGTTCCCACAGGCGCCAGAACTTGCTGATCTGCCCCGGGCCGTAAGCCAGATAGGCGCCGCCCATCGACGGGTCGGTGCTGTAGCGACGGATTTCATAACCGGTGAACGAGCCACGGGCCTGTGGGTAAAACGCGTGCAGACGGATCAGCACCTGATCGACCATCTGCTTGTCGCCGAACGCCTGCATCACACGGGCGTTATCGCCGGACAGGTTGATCACCACGTTGGCGCCGCCCTTCAGTGCCGGTTCGATCCAGAGCATGCCCAGACCGGTATTGCTGTAGATCTCGCCGGACATGCGCGATTTGCTTTCCCACACTGGCGTCTTGAACTTCAGCATGATCTGGTCGCGCCAGCCGTAGTTGGTGCCTTTGATCGCGGCGAGGTGCTGGGCATCCAGCGCCGGGGTCAGGGCGATCTTGTTCAGCGCGCGCAGCGGTACCGCCAGCACAACGTAGTCGGCCTGATAGCCGACGCTGCCGACTTTGACGGTCACGCCGTCCTTGTCCTGGATGATGGCCGAGACCGGCGAGCTGGTCTTGATGGTCTTGATCTGTTTGACGAAGGCCTGGGCCAGGACCTGGCTGCCACCGACCAGACGCGAGGCGCGCAGGTCACGGTCAGAGACGCCACGATAAACGCGGTTCTGCTGAGCGAAATACAGCAGCGACAGACGCGAAGGTTCGTCGTAGTGGGTGCGAATGTCCTGGTTGATCAACTGACGCGCGGTGGCCGGCAGGTTCTGCTTGTCGAGCCAGCTCGATACGGTGATCTGGTCCAGTGCATGCAGGGTGGCGGTCGCCGCCGGGTTCTGCGGGTCGTCGATTGAGCGCGCCAGATCGTCGAGGGTTTTCTGGTAGCGCTTGAGCGCATCGGCGGTGGCTGGCTGTTTGGTGGCCAGATCAGCGGCGGAGAAATAATCGCCGTCGATCAGATAACCCGGCGTACGCACAAATTCCGGCGCCGGCGTGGTGCCGAGCTTGAAGGTCGAAACGTACTTGTTCAGCACCGGCTGAGTCTTGTCGTTGCCGATCCACTCGCTGGTGGCCATGCCCGAGCGCCCGCCCAGGCTCGGTTTGGCTTCCAGCAGGGTGACCTGCCAGCCTTTGTTCTGCAGTTCGTAAGCAGCGGTCAGACCCGAGAGGCCGCCGCCGATCACGATTGCGGTTTTATCCTTGGCCAGCGCCGTAACGCTGAACAGCCCCAACATCACCAGCGCACAGGCGCGCAGCCAACCGACAGACATTCAGCGAACTCCGGAAAAACATGTGGGAAAAAGCAGTTTTGCGAGTCAGACGACTCAAAGAACCGCGAAGAATACGTTAGCCATCAAAACGCCGCCAGCGACGTCTATCGGCTCAGACAAAGTAGTTCAATCGACACAATGGGTTGTTCCCGCGCGATGCATTGCATAGGCTTGCGCGATTGTTCGCCCGCGCCTGACGCGAGCCGCCTCGAGGAGACTGTAAATGGGCCTGAATAACCAGTGGATGCAACGCGATCTCGCGGTGTTGTGGCATCCCTGCACCCAGATGAAAGACCACGAACAGCTGCCGCTGATCCCGATCAAGCGCGGCGAAGGCGTCTGGCTCGAAGACTTCGAAGGCAAGCGCTACCTCGACGCAGTCAGTTCCTGGTGGGTCAACGTGTTCGGCCACGCCAACCCGCGGATCAACCAGCGCATCAAGGATCAGGTCGATCAACTCGAACACGTGATCCTTGCCGGTTTCAGCCATCAGCCGGTGATCGAGCTGTCCGAGCGCCTGGTGAAAATGACCCCGCAAGGCCTGAACCGGGTGTTCTACGCCGATAACGGCTCGTCCTGCATCGAAGTCGCGCTGAAGATGAGCTTTCACTACTGGCTCAATCGCGGCCAGCCGAACAAGAAGCGCTTCGTCACCCTGACCAACAGCTACCACGGCGAGACCATGGCGGCGATGGCGGTCGGCGATGTGCCGCTGTTCACCGAGACCTACAAAGCGCTGCTGATGGACACCATCAAAGTGCCGAGCCCGGATTGCTACGGCCGGCCCGACGGCATGAGCTGGGAAGAACACTCACGCAATATGTTCGCGGCCATGGAACAGACGCTGGCAGAGAATCATGACAGCGTCGCGGCAGTTATCGTCGAGCCGTTGATTCAGGGCGCGGGCGGCATGCGCATGTATCACCCGGTCTACCTCAAGCTGTTGCGCGAGGCCTGCGACCGTTACGGCGTGCACCTGATCCACGACGAAATCGCCGTCGGCTTCGGCCGCACCGGGACGATGTTCGCCTGCGAACAGGCCGGCATCCGCCCGGACTTCCTCTGCCTGTCCAAAGCCCTGACCGGCGGCTATCTGCCGCTGGCGGCGTGCCTGACCACCGACGAGGTCTACAGCGCCTTCTACGACGACTACCCGACCCTGCGCGCCTTCCTCCACTCGCACAGCTACACCGGCAACCCGCTGGCCTGCGCTGCGGCACTGGCGACCCTGGACATCTTCGAACAGGACAACGTCATCGAGAGCAACAAAGCCTTGGCCCAGCGCATGGCTTCGGCGACCGCGCATCTGGTCGATCACCCCAACGTCTCCGAAGTGCGCCAGACCGGCATGGTCCTGGCGATCGAGATGGTCAAGGATAAAGCCACGAAAGAGGCCTACCCTTGGCAGGAACGTCGCGGTTTGAAGGTGTTCCAGCATGCGCTGGAACGTGGCGCGTTGTTGCGCCCGCTGGGCAGCGTGGTGTATTTCCTGCCGCCGTATGTGATCACCCCGGAGCAGATCGACTTCCTGGCCGAAGTGGCCAGTGAAGGTATTGATATAGCTACGCGTGACAGCGTCAGTGTTGCGGTGCCGAAAGACTTCCATCCGGGATTCCGCGACCCGGGCTGATCTATACCAAAGGTTCGAGAAGGACCCTGTGGCGAGGGGATTTATCCCCGTTGGGTGGCGAAGCCGCCCTGAAATCTGCAATCGCGGTGAGTCAGGATTATTGCGTGTGCTGATTTCACGACTGCTGCGCAGCCGAACGGGGATAAATCCCCTCGCCACCAAAGCTCTTCACCACAGTGACTACGCGCCATTTTTTTAGAGACCCGAAATGAGACTGTCCCGCTTCTTTATCGACGCCCCGCTGAGCACTGGCGAACACGAACTGCCGGAGGCCCAGGCGCATTACATCAGCCGCGTGCTGCGCATGGCCGAGGGCGATGCGGTGCAGTTGTTCGACGGTTCCGGCCATGAATTTCGCGGGTCCTTGGTGGACGTCGGCAAGAAGCGCGTGGTCGTGCAGATCGACGAGCAGTTCGCCGGACAAATCGAATCGCCGCTGCAGATCCACCTCGGCCAGGGCCTGTCCCGAGGCGAGCGGATGGACTGGGCGATTCAGAAAGCCACTGAACTCGGCGTGACACAAATCACCCCGATCTTCAGCGAACGCTGCGAAGTGCGGCTCAAGGACGAACGCGCCGACAAGCGCTTGCTGCACTGGCGCCAAGTGGCGATCAGTGCCTGCGAACAGTGCGGGCGTTCACGGGTGCCGGTGATTCATCCACCAGTATTGCTGGCGGACTGGCTCAAGCAGACCGAAGCCGAATTGAAACTGGTGCTGCATCCGGTCGCAGAACCGCTGGTCAGCCATGCCAAACCAGCGACGCTGGCGTTTCTGATCGGACCGGAAGGTGGGTTGACGGATGGCGAAGTCGAGCAGGCCAAAGGCAACGGTTTCCACGCTGCCCGCCTCGGCCCGCGCGTGTTGCGCACCGAGACCGCGCCGGTGGTGGCGTTGGCGGTGGCCCAGCAACTGTGGGGGGACTTCTAAGGCCCCAAAAGATCGCAGCCTTCGGCAGCTCCTACAGTTGAAATGCATTCCAATGTAGGAGCTGCCGAAGGCTGCGATCTTTTGATTTTGCTTCAAAGGACGTAAAACAGAATCGCCACAAAGTGCAGCAGACTTCCGGCAATCACGAACAAATGCCAGATGCCATGGGCATGCCGCAGGCGGTGATCGAGGGCAAAGAAGATAATCCCCACCGTATACAGAACCCCGCCCGACGCCAGCCAGGCAAACCCGGCCGTGCCCAGTGCGGCAATCAGCGGTTTGACTGCGACCAGCACGATCCAGCCCATCACCGCGTAAATCACGATCGACAGAATCCGCGCTTCGGAACGCGGTTTGATCTCTTGCAGGATGCCGATCAGCGCCAGCCCCCAGACAATCCCGAACAGCGTCCAGCCCCAAGGCCCGCGTAACGTCACCAGGCAGAACGGCGTGTAGCTGCCGGCGATCAGCAGGTAGATCGAGAAATGATCGACCTTCTTCATGATCGCTTTCTTGCGCCCGCGCACGCTGTGATACACGGTCGAGGCGCTGTAGAGCACCAGCAAAGTGAAGGCGTAGATCGCCACGCTGACAATCTTCCACGGACTGCCGTCGAGGCTGGCAATCACCAGCATCCACACGCCGCCGATAAACGCGGCGATGGCCCCGACCAGATGGGTCCAGGCGTTGAGTTTTTCCCCGTGATACATGTATTGCTCACCTCACATTCGTTACCGCAGCGCGCAAGGCTCGGGCCTTGAGCGTAAAAGCGCAATGTTTCTGTTCAACCTCGCCTGCGCGGCCCGCGGGAATTGGGCACAATCGGCGCATTAAAAAAAAGAGTCCGCGCCATGCTGATCGACGAAGAATTGACCCTGAAAAAACTCGAGGTGTTCCTCGCCTTCATGCGCACCGGCAACCTCGCCCGCGCTGCCGCCGAACTGCAGACCAGCAACGTCAGCGTGCACCGCGCCATTCACTCTTTGGAAAACGCCCTGCGCTGCCCGCTGTTCAAACACGAAGGGCGCAACCTGACGCCGCTGGAAAGCGCTTATGTGCTGGAAGAACGTGCGCAGAAGCTGATCAACGACGTCGTCGACAGCGTGCGCCTGACCCGCGAAGCCGCCGGGTTCTCCGCCGAGCGTTTCAAGCTCGGCTCGCTGTATTCGCTGACGGTGAAGACCGTGCCGCAGCTGATCATGGGCCTGAAGATCCGCCGCAGCGAACTCAACATCGACCTGATCCTCGGCTCGAACATCGACCTGCTCTACAAGCTGAAAAACATGGAAGTCGACGCGATTCTGGTGTCGCTGGACGACAGCATCAACGATCCGGACTGCGAACAGATTGCGCTGTTCTCCGACGACATCTTCCTCGCCACCCCGGCCGATTCAAAATTCGCTCAGCGCAGTGAAGTCGATCTGGCGGAAGTGCGTGATGAAACCTTCATCACCCTGACCCAGGGCTTCGCCACGCATCAGGACGGTGTGCGGGTATTCAAGCAAGCGGGGTTCGAGCCGAAGGTGGCGATGCAGGTCAATGACATCTTCACCCTGCTGAGCATGGTCAGCTCAGGGGTGGGGTACGCCTTGTTGCCGGGGCGGATTGCGGCGGTGTACGAGAACCGGGTGAAGCTGATTCCGTTGCAGGAGAAGTACCGGTTGCAGCAGCACATTGGCGTGGTGTTTCTCAAGGCCAAGGAGCGCGATCCGAATTTGTTGGCGTTGCTGGCGGAGTGTCGGATGTATGCCAATCGCCAGGCCAGCTCATGATCGTTCCCACGCTCTGCGTGGGAATGCCTCAATGGACGCTCTGCGTCCGCTTTGGGACGCGGAGCGTCCCGGGCTGCATTCCCACGCAGAGCGTGGGAACGATCAATATCAGCTCGATCAGCCCATCAACCCGCGCATCGCCAGAAACAACAGCGAAGGCCCAAGCAGACACCCGAGCGCGGTGTAGAACGCCGCCGTCAGGCAACCGTACGGCACCAGCTTCGGATCGGTGGCCGCCAAGCCTCCGGCAACACCGCTGGAGGTGCCCATCAAACCGCCGAAAATTACCGCACTGCGCGGGTTGTTCAGGCCGATCATCGGTGCCACGAACGGTGTCATCACCATCACCAGAATCGCCTTGATCAGCCCCGCCGCAATCGACAGCGCCATCACCTCGGAGCTGGCACCAATCGCTGCCCCCGTTACCGGGCCGACGATGTAGGTCACGGCACCGGCGCCAATGGTGGTCAGGCTTACCGCATCGGTGTAGCCGAACGCCATCGCCACGCCGACCCCGGCGACGAACGAGGTGCCAACGCCGACAAACAGCGCCAGCACACCGACGAATCCGGCGCGTTTGAGCTCATCGACACTCACGCCAAACGCCGTCGCCACAATCGCGAAATCCCGCAGCATCGCACCGCCGAGCAGGCCGATGCCGGACAGCAGGGGAATATCCACCACGCCTTTTTGCCCACCGGTCAGTGCGCCGCCGATATACGACAGCACCAGCCCGAGCAGAATGGCGATCGCCGAACCGTGCAGACGGCCCTTGGTGAAGGTGTTGGACATCCAGTAGGACACCCACATGGTCAGGCCGACAATCAAAAAGCCGCTGATCAAACCGTAGCCGGTGATCACTTTCATCATTGATTCGTACATGGCGATTACCCCGCAGTCTTGGCTGGAGCAATCGGCGTCTCTTGCTTGTTGCCCATGCGCGTCAGCACCGGCACCAGAGCAAAGGCGATCACTACGGCGAGGGTGCCGGCGAGAATCGCCATCGGCCCGCCCTTCAGCGCACCGTAGACATTCTGCTGCGCGGCCATGGCGACCACGATGGGGATGTAGATCGCGCTCCAGAACTCCACGCCCTGCTCGGTCTTGCCCTTGAGCCAGCCACTCTTGTAGAGATAGCTGCCCAGGCCGATCAACAGCAGCATCGCAATACCGACACCGCCGACGTTGGCCGGCACGCCGATCAGCTTGCCGAGCAATTCACCGACCCAGATACCGACCAGCGTGCAAAAGGCGAGAAACGCCACACCGTAAATAATCATTGTTGTAGTCCTCAAAGTGCATCGTCGAATGTTGTTTTTGTTGTTCGAAGCTTGAGTCGCGGCGGTTTTAGAGTTGGCGGCCACCCTCCTCGCGCAACAGCGCTTGCAGGGTGTCTAGGCGGGCACTGTCGAAGGCAGTGACGGTGCCCTGCTCGAACACCCGGCGCGCCAGCCCGGTCAGCACCGCACCGGGCGGCAGTTCGATCTGTAGACGTACGCCGCGCTCGTAGGCGCTTTGCACGGTGCCGCGCCAGTCCACCACGCGGCACATGTTGAAAGCGAGGTCGTCACGCAGCGCTTCGACTTTGCTCACAGGGCGGGCGCGGCTGCCGCTGAGATAGCCGATCCGTGGCGTTTTAAGTTCGACCCTGGCGAAGGCTTCGGCAAGCGCCTGCGCCGGTTTTTCCAGCAATGGGCAATGCGACGGCACGCTCACCGCCAGCCGTTTCGCCACTCCGGCGCCGCGACTGCGCGCCAGTTCGGCCACCGCTTGCATGGCCTTGTCGCTGCCGGCAATCACCACTTGGTTATCGGCGTTGATGTTGGCCAGATACACCGGCGCATCTTCGCTGTGCACCTGGGCCAGCAGGGTTTCGACTGTGGACAACTGCAAGCCGATGATCGCGGTCATGCCGTAGCCCTGTGGATAAGCCTGCTGCATCAGCTCACCGCGCAGACTGACCAGATGCAGCGCATCGCTGAAACTCAAGGCCCCCGCCACCACCGCCGCCGGGTAGGCGCCGATGGACAGGCCGGCGACGTAATCCGCGCTCAGTTCATCCTGCAATAACTGCCGCGAAGCAGCGACACCGGCGATCAGCAGGCACAGCTGAACCGCTCGTGTCGTGCGCAATGCCTCGGCACAATCCAGCAGCAAGACATCCTCGCCGAGCACATCACTGGCCTCGACCAGCGTTTCCCTTGGCAAACGCTGGAGCATGCCCGCTTGCTGCGCGCCTTGGCCGGGAAACACCAACAGGCTGCTCACGCTGCCTGCTCCTGCGGGTTCCACGGATCCGTCACCAGACAGGCCTGATAAGCATTTTTCAGCAGCACTCGGGACGAACCGTTGGCCCATTCACGCAGCGCCACCGCGCCGAATGGCGTCTGCAATTGCATGTCGACCCGGCACACAGCCTGATCGAAAAGCTCCACGAGTTTGCATGCCTGATTGCGCGTGATCATCTGCGGCGCACGCAGAATCAGATCGAGATCACTGGCCGCATGCATCGCTGCAAAACCACTGGCCAATTCAAACCCGACACTGCCGCTGACACCCCAGACCCAACGGCAGTCATCGAGCAGCGGCCGCAGCTGTTTGAGCGCCTGCATCACCGGCAGATCTCGCTCACACTCAACATGACAAAGGGCTTCGGGACTGACCCGACAGGCAATCGAATCCAGCGCCATAAATGCCGCCAGCCGTTGTTGACGCAACACACCGCGCACGCCGACCGCGACAAAACCGTCAGCACTCACCGCCCGGCGCACCACCACCGGTTGCCCGGCCGCCAGCGCCGCGACCGCCCACTGCGGCGCATCCGCCGGCAACTGCGCCGGGGTCATGCCCCAGAGCAGATCGTGGGCCAGGGGCAGGTTCACCACTGCGCCCTCAGCAACTCGCGGACTTTGCTGGAGGCGGCACGATTGCTCGCACCAAGTCGCCCTTTCAAATCTGTGCTTGTCACATCGTTGATCGCTTGCTTGAGGCACTCAGTCACGCGCGTCAGATCTTCCGCCGTCGGTTGCTCGATCTGCTGCACCGAGAGGGTTTCCCAGAGCAGGCCGAGGCTGGCGTAGCTGTCGATGTCGTAGGCCATCGGCGGCACGCTCGAGGCCAGCGCTTCCAGTTCCTCGACACTGCGCAAGGTCACCCGCGCCGCCGAGGCTTTGCCCATCGCGTGGACCATCACGCCGGGATCGCGCAAAGCAATCAGGCGATTGGCCTGATAACCGTGGGCGAGAAACGCACCCGACATGGCCTTGCCCACCAGCAGCGCAATCACCGGATGCCCGGCCAATCGCGCACGAGCATAACTGTCCGCCGCGCCGGCCAGCGCCTGATGAATGCCGAGGGCTTCTTCGCGCCGGCCATACGCCTGGCTCGGCACATCGACGATGGCGATGATCGGGCGCTTCTGTGCGCTGTCGCGGTCGGCGCTGATCGCGTCATCCACAGCCTTGGCCAGCCCCCAGCCTTCGAGCAAACCGACTTCGCCGTTTCGGGCGCGGGGGAAACGATTGTCCGGGTCGGCGACCACGGCGATAAAACGCCCGAGCTCAGCGTCGGCCACTTTCAATGACGGCGGCAAACCTTCGATGCTTTCAGCGCCCGTGCTCAAGGCGTTGAACCAGTGCAAACCGCGCAGTGAATAACTGCTCATGAGCGCTCTCCTTGATACAGATCGCGAACCACCGAGGGATCGATTTGCTTGTCCGTGTCCAGGCTCGCCAGGCGTTGCAGAAACCACGCCGCGCGCTGACTGCGCGGCTGTGCCGGCAAGCCTTGCTGGAGCAATTCACCAACCTGCTGACGAATCTGCGCCACGTCATCGGCGACATAACGATCCACCAGACCACTGTGGAAACGCTGTTCGCCGCCGGTCAGGCTCCAGATGAAGGGCCGGTCGCGGGAGTCGTATTCCTCGATCCCGGCTTCCTGCTCGATTACCTGCGGGCCGTTCAGACCGAGGCGTGCTTCCTGAGTCACCAGCAAATAACTGCACAGCGCTGCGGCGATCGACATGCCGCCGAAGCAACCGACACTGCCGGCGACCACGCCGACCACCGGTTGGTATTGCTGCAGATCGACAATCGCCGCGTGAATATCGGCAATCGCCGCCAGCCCTAGATTGGCTTCCTGCAAGCGCACGCCACCGGTTTCCAGCAGCAATACCGCGCGGGTGGGGATGCCGTTGCGGTTGTCTTCGGCAGCCAGTTCCAGCGCACCGGCAATCTTCGCCCCGCCGACTTCGCCAAGGCTGCCGCCCTGAAACGCACCTTCAATCGCCGCGATGACCACCGGCAAACCGTCGAGGCGGCCCTTGGCGATAATCACGCCGTCGTCGGCTTGCGGCACCACACCCTGGCGCTCAAGCCACGGCGACATGACCCGTTGAAACGGATCGAGCAGTTCGCGAAAGGTCCCGGCGTCGAGCAAGGCTTGCGCCCGCTGCCGCGCGCCGAGTTCGACGAAACTGTGTTTATTCAGCAGCGCTGCGCTGTCAGTCATGGCCGATCTCCTCGAAACCCTGTTCCAGACGCAAGCGCACCACCCCCGGCGTCGCGCCGAAATCGTGGATATCGATGGCCATCGCTGGCGGCGTGGTGCCGTCGAACATCCGCGCAAACAGGTGCTGCCAGCGCAGCTGCGCGCCGTTGACCGAGGTCTGCACGTTGATCGTCAGTTTGCCGGCCAGACCCGGTTCGATCAGCACTTCCAGATCCCCCGAGCCGACACAGCCGACCAGCGCACGCCCGCGTGGCGGCTGCCCGGCGGGGAATTCAAACGATAGGTTTTCCATCAAAACGCTCCCTGAGAGATGCCGGCGCGCTCGATACGATCGAGCAGCAGCGTGGCGGCGAGCAGGTCGGCGGCGCCACCGGGCGAGGCATTCAATGCGATGAGTTGTTGATCCAGTTCGTGCAGGCGCCGGCGACCGCTGAGGCTGGCGCTGCCACCGGCATCGAGCACCGCTTGCGCGCCGGCCTGCATGGCGTGCAGGCCCGTTTCCCCGGCGCGGTAGAGCACGCAGGTGTCGGCCAGCTCGGTCATGATCGCCAGCAACGCATCGAGCCGGGCGTTCTGCTCGCCGTGGCCGTTGGCGCGGCTTTTCTGCAGTTGCGGCAGGCCGCGTTGCAGCACGGACGGGAAGCCGAGTTGCGCTTCCTCGCGAGCACCGCGTGCGCCGTAACGCTGGGCGACTTGTGCGCCGTGGCTGAGCGGCGTCGGTGCGTAGCGGTCGTCGAGCAGTGCCAGGCGGGCGGCGCACAGGGCGACGGATTTCGGTTGCAGCGCGGCGGCCGTCACCAACAGTCCCAACGCCCAGATCGCACCGCGATGGGTGTTGACGCGGTTGGTGGTCACGAGCATCGCTTGTTCGCCCTCGCGGCCGATGCGGCCGATCGCTTCGCGCAACGGCACACCGACTTCACCGATCTCCAGCGCGGCCTCGGCCATTTCCTTGAATGCTGGCCACAAGGCCAACGCCGACGCGTGCATCAGGCCCAGGTGCAGATCGGTGTGTGCGCCATTGCCGCGACGATCGACCAGCGCCGGTTTCGGCGACAGATCGGCTTCGTCGATCAACGCGTCCACCGCCAGATCGGCCAATCGATCAGCCAGGGACAGCGGTTTCGCTTGCAGGTTAAATGCGTGCATTACCAGCTCCTGAATTTGGCGGGCGGGTTGTACAGGCCGCCGGACCACTCGACCAGATCGGCGACGCTTTTCGCCGCGAGCAATTCGCGGGTGGCGTCGGTGCGGCGGATGCCAAGGTCTTCGGGCAAGGCGATCAGGCCTTCGCGGCGCATGCGTTCGGTGTCTTTCGGATTGTGCCGCAGGCCGATGGCGGTAACCCCGGCGACCGCTGCGATCATCGCCTGACGTTCTTCCAGCGAGCGCGCCTTGTACAGGTAGGCGATGCCTTCTTCGGTGAGCAGGTGGGTAACGTCGTCGCCGTAGATCATGATCGGCGCCAGCGGCATGCCGCTTTTCTTCGCCACTTCCACCGCGTCGAGGGTTTCAACGAAGGTCGGTTTGCCGCCCTCCTGGAAGGTCTCGACCATTTGCACCACGAGTTTCTTGCCGCGTTCGAGCATCGAGTTGCGGCCCGTCGGCGTGGCGCATGTCCAGCCACGCCGGGGTGCCGTGACGGCGGCCGCGCGGGTCGTGGCCCATGTTCGGCGCACCACCGAAACCGGCGAGACGGCCCCGAGTCACCGTCGAGGAATGGCCGTCGCCGTCGACTTGCAACGTCGCGCCGATAAACAGATCCACCGCGTATTGCCCGGCCAGTTGGCAGACCATACGGTTGGAGCGCAGCGAGCCGTCGCGGCCGGTGAAGAACACATCCGGCCGAGCGGCGATGTAGTTTTCCATGCCCAGTTCGGTGCCGAAGCAATGCACGCTCTCGACCCAGCCGCTTTCGATCGCCGGAATCAGCGTCGGGTGCGGGTTGAGCGTCCAGTTGCGGCAGATCTTGCCTTTCAAACCGAGGGATTCGCCGTAGGTCGGCAGGATCAATTCGATGGCGGCGGTGTTGAAACCGATGCCGTGGTTGAGCGACTGCACGTTGTGTTTTTCGTAGATCCCGCGAATCGCCATCATCGCCATCAAGACGTGCACAGGCTTGATGTGGCGTGGGTCGCGGGTGAACAGCGGTTCGATGTAGAACGGCTTGTCGGCGACCACAACGAAATCGACCCATGAAGCGGGAATGTCTACGCGGGGCAGTTCGCTGACGTCGTCGACCAATTGGTTGACCTGGACGATAACGATACCGTCGCTGAACGCCGCCGGTTCGATCAGTGCGGGGGTGTCTTCGGTACTCGGGCCGGTGTAGATGTTGCCGGCGCGGTCGGCCATGAAACCGGCCGAGAGCACAACGTTGGGGATCAGGTCCACGACGAGGCGGGCGTAGAGTTCGATGTACGTGTGAATGGCGCCGACTTCGAGCAAGCCATCTTCGAGCAATTGGCTGATGCGCAGGCTCTGGGTGCCGGCGAAGGAGAAATCGAGCTTGCGGGCAATGCCACGTTCGAACAGATCAAGGTGTTCGGAGCGGCCGACGCTGGGCATGATCATGTGCAGATCGTGGAGCTTGGCCGGGTCGGTCTTGGCCAGCGAGCGCGAAAGGAAATCCGCCTGCTTCTGGTTGTTGCCCTCTAGCACCACGCGGTCGCCGGGATGGATCAGCGCTTCGAGCGCGGCGACGATCTTGTCGCTGGGCAACACCGCGCCATCGGCGAGCCCGCGCACCTTGTCGAGCCGGCGCTGCTTCTCGTCACGCCGCCGCGTCCAGCGCGAGTCGGGGGAAATTGTTGTTGTCATGCTCACTCCACGGGTTCGCTGTCGTGGAGCCAAGTTAGGCGTGTGCGGTGAGGGCATCAATCAAGCTGGGTGGTGAATCATTACGCTGAGAGTAATGGTCACGATCGCTTTCGCGAGCAGGCTCGCTCCCACAGTTGATCGTTCCCACGCTCCGCGTGGGAATGCCGCAACGGACGCTCCGCGTTCGGCTTTGGAAGGGACGCGGAGCGTCCCGGGCTGCAGTCCCACGAGGAGCGTGGGAACGATCGAACGATCGAACGCATTCCAACTGGGGGAGCGAGCCTGCTCGCGAAGAGGTCAGTCGCCTCAGCGAATTCGCTCAGTCGGTTGGCACCATTTTGTCCAGCACCCGGTTCACCGCCATCTCCGCCACCATCACAATCTGCGCGATGCCCTGCAGGGTCTTGCGCTGCGAACCTTCCACGGAAGCGGCGTGGTTGTGCAGCATCACCGTGGCCGAACCCAGGGTTTCACAAGCGTCGGCCAGCAAGGACTCGGTGTCGGCTTCGGGGTTGGCCATGTACAGCGTATTGGGGATGTATGGCGGGGCCATGAAGTCAGCGCTGGGCGGGCCGAGGTAATGGTCGAGGGCACGCTCGGCGGCGTCGTGAAATTTCTTTGAGTCGGGGGATTGGTAGGGCGATGCCGGGTCTTTGGTCGGCGGATTGGGCGATGGTTTTTTCATCTTCAGGTTCCGGATAAAGCCGCAACCGCATCTCTGCTAAAAGAAGGGGTGGCAGCTGAACGCAGGTTAGCAGACCGGGGAACCTAAGGAAGCCGG
The DNA here is from genome assembly GCF_007293365.2 of Pseudomonas sp. ef1. Classification (NCBI taxonomy): domain Bacteria; kingdom Pseudomonadati; phylum Pseudomonadota; class Gammaproteobacteria; order Pseudomonadales; family Pseudomonadaceae; genus Pseudomonas; species Pseudomonas sp. ef1. Next base: position 419,530 of record NZ_CM129815.1, read on the forward strand.
CGCGCCGAAGCGCCCTGCGCACAGCCGCCATCAAGTGCAGGCGTGAAGCCTGACTGACGGTGCTCGTGCAACCTCAGATTTACCACGGGCTGCTAAACCCGATCACTGGGAATCAGTGACCCGATCCAAGTTACGCAGCAACCCCTGAGCGCACAAGCCGGCGGATTCTGGCGCAGGCGTAGGCAGCGGCGCAAGGATTTGTAGGCTGGCGGGGCGTAACACCGGGTGTCTTTAAACACAGGCGTGGCTTGATGTTGATCGTTCCCACGCTCTGCGTGGGAATGCCTCTACGGACGCTCCGCGTTCGGCTCTTGATGGGACGCGGAGCGTCCCGGGCTGCATTCCCACGCGGAGCGTGGGAACGATCAAGCGAAAGCCTTGGATCAGCGGGCCAATCCCGCATCCACCAGTAACTTCTCCAGCCCCAACAAATCCGGCACCTTCGCCACCTGCTCGCCGACCTGCACCGCCGCCTGCTCCAGCGCACACAACGGCACATCGACATAACTCAACTGACTGTCCAGCTTGTACGACCGAGGAATCCCCTGCACCAACAGGGCGATGAATCTCAGCTCGGGCAAGCCGCCCAGCGCATTCAGAATGACGATCCGCGCCCGTTCGCCGATGACGATTTTCTGCCCGCAGGCCGATTCGAAACTGATCAACGGAATCTGCCGCTCGCGCCACGTTACCCGGCCCAGGTACCACGGCGGAGTGTCGAGGTCGAAGGCGCTGGCCTGGTAGTCGATCAGCTCGGCGATGGCTACATTGGGCAGGATCAGGTTGCGATCGGCCAGCGGCAGCAGCAGCCCGGTGAGCTGGCTGGTGCGCGGGTTGTGCCGGTGCTCATGCATGTTTCTTGCTCCACTGGGCGATGCTCTCCAGCAACACCGATTCCTGATACGGCTTGCCGAGGTAGTCGTTGACGCCGATGGCCATGGCGCGGTCGCGGTGTTTCTGCCCGGTGCGCGAGGTGATCATGATGATCGGCAAGTGGCACAGGCGTTCGTCGGCGCGCACCTGGGTGGCGACTTCGAAGCCGTCCATGCGCGGCATTTCGATGTCGAGCAGCATCAGGTCGGGCAGGTGCTCTTCGAGCAGCAGCATCGCATCGACGCCGTCCTTGGCAGTCAGCACGTTCATGCCGTGGCGCTCGAGCAAACGGCTGGTGACTTTGCGCACCGTTACCGAGTCATCGACGACCATGATCAGCAGCGGCTTGTGCGGTTCGCTGTCGATCTCCGTGGGCGTCGGTTCCTGCGCCAGCCGCGCCTGCATCGCCCGGATCGGTGCGAGCAGATCCAGAATCAGCACCACCCGGCCGTCGCCGAGAATCGTCGCCCCCGACACGCCCTGCACCGCCGCGAACTGCGGGCCGAGACTCTTGACCACGATCTCACGGGTGCCGGCCATGGAGTCGACCAGCACCGCAACATGGCGGTCGTTGCAATGCACCAGCAGCACCGGCAACGGCAGGTTCTGCCCGAGCAGTTTCGGCCGTGGCGCAGTCTTCAACAGCTCGCCGAGATAGCACAGCTCATAACGCTGGCCGCCGTATTGATAACTCGGTGGATCGTGACGGAAATGCCCTTCCAGATCATTCGGCAACACACGCACGATGCCTTCGATGGTGTTCAGCGGGATCGCGTATTGATCCTCGCCGCACTGCACCATCAGCGCGCGGTTGACCGACACGGTGAACGGCAGGCGAATGCGGAAATGCACGCCCTGCCCCGGCACCGAATCGATACTCATGCTGCCGCCGAGCTGACGCACCTCTTCGTGGACTACGTCCATGCCGACGCCACGCCCGGAAATCTGGGTGATCTTTTCCGCCGTGGAGAAACCCGGCTGAAGGATGAACTGCAACACGTCGCGGTCGCTGATCTCGGCGTCGGGCGCCAGCAGACCGCGCTTGATCGCCTTGCGCCGCACGGCTTCCAGCGGCACACCGGCGCCGTCATCGCGGATGTCGAAAACCATGTCGCCGCCCTCGCGGGACAGATCGAGGGTGATCTGCCCTTGCGCCGGTTTACCCGCCGCCAATCGCACCTCGGCAGATTCGAGGCCATGGTCGACGGCATTGCGCAGCATATGTTCCAGCGGCGCGGCCATCCGCTCCAGCACGTTGCGATCCATCTCGCCATCAGCGTTGCCGACGACGAACGCGACATCCTTGCCCAGCTCTTCGGCGACCTGACGAACGATGCGTTTCAGACGCGGCACCATGCGTTCGAACGGCACCATGCGCGTACGCATAAGGCCTTCCTGCAGCTCGGTGTTGATCCGCCCCTGTTGTTGCAACAGGTTTTCTGCGTCGTGATTGCGGCGGTCGAGGGTTTCCTTGAGGTCGAGCAGGTCAGAAGCGGATTCGAACAGCGCCCGCGACAGTTGCTGGAGCTGCGAATGGCGGTCCATTTCCAGCGGGTCGAAGTCTTCATAACCGAGGCGTTCGCCATCGACTTGCTGGCGGCTGAGAATGCGCCCCTGGGTTTCGGTGTCGAGGCGGCGCAACTGATCGCGCATGCGCTCGATGGTGGTTTCCATCTCGTTGAGGGCAATCTGCGCATCGTTGACTTGCTGCTCGATTCGCCCACGAAAGATCGAGGTTTCCCCGGCCAGATTGACCAGCTCATCGAGCAGTTCGGACGAGACCTTGACCATGTCCGCGCCAGCATCGGCGCTCGGCGGCGTGGCCTCGGGCTTGATGACTGGAGCCGGCGCCGGCGGCGCTTCAACCTGCACCGGGTGACTGAAATTCTGGATCGCATTGATCAGCCGATCGGCCGGTGGGCACGGCTGCCCGGCGCGCACACCATCGAGCATTTGCGCCAGTCGGTCATGGCCGCGCTGCACCAGCGCGAACAGTTCGGCGGACGGTTGCAGCGCACCGCTAGAGAGACTTTCGTAGAGAAATTCCAGCTCATGGGCGAGGTCGCCGATCGGGCCGATTTCGACCATCCGCGCGCCGCCCTTGAGGGTGTGCAGATCGCGCAGCAGGGTTTCGATTTCCTGACGGTTGCCCGGCTCGGCCTGCCAGCGCAACAGCGCGGCGCCGGAGCTTTCGATGATGTCGAAACCTTCTTCGAGGAAGATTTCCAACAGTTCCGGATCATGCCCGGCGTTGTCGTGTTCGACCGCTGCGGGGGCAGATTCGCTGGCGGCCTGGCCCTGACGCAATTGACGGATCGCGTCGATCAGATCCTGCGCCGGGGTCAGCGCTTGATGCGCTTGCAGTTGCTCCAGCATCAGCGCCAAACGCTCGTGACTTTGCTGGAGCAAACCTTCGAGCGCGGCGCTGTGGTTGTAGCGTCGATCGACCAGCCCTTCGTAGAGGTTTTCCAGCTCCTGGGCAAGGTCGCCGATAACCTCGACCTCGGCCATGCGCGCGCCGCCCTTCAGCGTGTGCAAGTCGCGCTGCAATGACGACAGCGGCGCGGCGTTGTCCGGATCCTTGCGCCAGCGCTGCAAGGCTTGCCCGGCGCTGTCGAGAATGTCCACCGCCTCTTCAAGGAAGATTTCGACGATCTCGTCGTCAGGCTCAAGGGCGGCAACCGATTGCTGCAATTGCGCGGTGGCGCTGCCCAGTTCGCGAATGTCCAGGGTGCGGCTGCCGTCGCTGCGGATCAGGCCCATCGCCGCCGGGTCGAGACCTTCGTCAAGCAGATCCTGCAAGGCGCGAATCCGCTCCGGCTGCGGGGTGACTTCCTGGCCGGCAGCGAGCTCGTCGAGCATGTTGATCAGCGCTTCGTGGGCCAGTTGCGCCTCGTGGAAAAACCGCTCACTGACCGCCAGGCTGCTTTCTTCCACCGCGCCATACAGGTCGAGCAAAGCTTCGCAGAGGCCATCGACCGGAAGCAGATCGGCAAGGTGCGCGCCCTCGCCCAGAGTGGTCAGCTCATCGAGCAAGGCGCTGAGTTCCTGGCGTTCGCCGGGGTGTTGCTGCCAGCGCTGCAAAAGGTTTTCGGCGTCGAGGAGGATGTCCATGCCCTGGGCGAGGAAGTTGTTGATCAGTTGCGGATCGCGCTTGAGGCGCAGGCCGCTGTCAGCGCCATCGGAGCTGGCTTGCAGGCGCTCGGCGAGCAGCGCCTCGGTGCGTTTGATCAGCGACTGCGCACCGACAATCGGCGCCAGCGGATCGTGTTTGAGCTGACGCAGGCCGACGCGGAACAAGCCCTCGGCTTCGAGCAGTAGTTCGACCTCGTCCAGATCCAGCGGCAACTGGTGCGCCTTGAACTCGCGGGCCAGTTGATCCAGCGACGCCGCCAGTTCGGCCATCGGCAATACGCCGGCCATCGAGGCACTGCCCTTGAGCGTGTGCAGCGCCCGTTGCAGCTCGTCGCTGGCCGGTAACGGCACCTGTTCGGCGGCCTGATCGAGGAAACGGTTGAGGCTGGCGAGGTGGGTTTCGGCTTCTTTGCGGAAGATTTCCAGCAGCAGCGGATCAAGCGCGGCGACGTCGTCGGTGTCTTCGGCAGCCAGCGGTTCATCGCCTTTGGCCAACGCGTGGGCGCGGGCGGCGAGTTGGTCGACATCGTTGCGTTGGCGCTGGCGCTGGGTGGCGAATTCGTTGATCAGCTCGGGCAGCAGCAACACGGTGTCGCCGAGCAACTGGCGCAGCACTGCGCCGGGTTCGACGCTTTGTTCGAGCACGCGGTTGAGCAGGTTTTCCACCGCCCAGGCCAGTTCGCCAAGGACCAACGCGCGGACCATGCGCCCGCTGCCCTTCAAGGTATGGAAGGCCCGACGCAGTTCGGTCAGCGCGGCGCGGTCCTGGGGATTGGCGCTCCAGCGCGGCAGGTATTCGTGAAGGACCGCGAGGACTTCGTCGGTCTCTTCGAGGAACACTTCGCGCAGTTCGTCGTCGACCGGTTCTTCATCGGCCGGCGGCGGCATCAGGCTGTCGGGGCTGTTGCGCGCCGGCGGGTTGAGCGCCGACAGCGGGCTGGCCAGCACCTCGGCCAGCGACTGCACGACGTCAGGGTCGTCGAGGGTTTGCAGATCCTGCATGAGCTGCGCTTCGCTGGGGCTGAGCACCTCATCGAGCACCGGCACCTGCGCTTCGCCGGGCTGCTCGTTGGCGAAGAAGCCGAGGCTGGCGAGGCTGTTTTGCGCGACATCGAGCAGATGTTCGGCGGGTGCCTGCGGGTCGTCGCTCAGGCGTTCGAGGTAATACTCCAGGCTGCTGATCACATCGGCCAGATGATCGAGTTGTTCCCAGCCCGGTTCGTGGGCATCGAGCATCAAATGCTCGCGAATGAAACCGTTGCAGGCCTCGACCAGACTCGCTGCGCGGGCCAGCGGAATCATCGCCAGCGCGCCGCGCACCTGCGTCAGCAGTTCGGGCAGCGATTGCAGATGCTGGCGGTCCCAATCGGCGTCGATGTAGTCGACGATCATGTCCTTGGCCTGTTGCAGGCAGATGCGCGCTTCCTTGATCACGATCTGATGGATCTGCGTCAGGTCGGTGGTCGGCAGGCGCGCGTCTTCGGCACTTTGCGTCTCCACCGTGCCGACCATGCCGGCCAGCGTCGCTTCGACGTAGAGCAAGGCCCCGGCGACGTCCATGAGAATCGCGTCGTTCGGTTCGCGCTGGCCTTGGGCGAGGCTGAGCACCACTGCCAGTTGGTCGATGATGACTTTGCGCGGCTGGCCGAAACCCAGCACCGCGAGGGTGTCGGCAATCTGCCGCAGCGGTGCGAGCAGGCTGTCCAGATCCGAGGCGTGCTGGCGGTCGCTGCGCACGAACAGATCGAGGCGCTCCTTGACCCGCACCAGCTCTTCGCACAGCGCCGCCAGCACCGAGCGCATGGCATCGCGGTCGGGGCCGGCGAGGCGCGCGCGTTCTTCATCGACCATCGCGCTGTCGGGCAACGCGTCGTCCAGGGAGTAGTGATCTTTCATGGTCAGCATCTGCCCGGTGGGATGTTCGGCTTTGGCAATATAGAACAACAGGCTTTTCAGCAGCTCGGCCGGCGCCGGTTGATTGAGCCCGACGATGCCCTGCTCGAGCAGGCGCTTGAGCTCTTGGTCGGCGTCCTTGAACAGGCTGCGCAGCGCCGGACTGTTGGCGATGACGCCCTCACGCATGCCCTCGACCAGCGCCGAGGCGATCTGCCACAGCGGGCTCAACGGCGCATCGCCGCTCAGCGCTTCAAGGCGGGTAAAGACCTTGGCCAGATAACCGAGGTGCGTCTGGTCATCCTGTTCGCGCAGCAGCCCGACCAGGGCCATTTGCAGCATCTGCCGCAGTTTGCGCAGCACGTTCGGCAGATCGGGCGGTTCCAGCGCGGCGAGTGCCCCGTCGCCGAGCAGCGCCAGCTCGGGCAGTGGCGGGCTGAACAGACTGGTTTCCGCCAACAGGCTTTCACCACGGGCGCTGCGCAGATCGTTGATCAGCGGCAACACTACCAGCGGCAGGTCGCGGCGGGCGCTCTGCACGCGGTCAAGGTAAAGCGGCAGTTGCCCCAGAGCTTGCAGCAGCAGGTGCAGGGCTTCGTCGCGGTGTGGCACGCGTTGATGTTGCAGGGCTTCGACCAGATGCTCCATTTCTTCGGCAAGCAACGCTGCGCCGTAGAACTCGACCATCTGCAGGCTGCCGTGGACCTGATGAATGTACGCCAGGCACTCGTCCAGCCCGGGGAAGGCCTGCGGATCGTCGAGCACGGCTTCGATCGCCTGATGCGCCAGCCTCAGCGTTTCGGCAATTTCGCCCTTGACCCATTCCAGGGCCACGTAGTCGTGCCGATCACCCATAACCACTCCACTCACGCTTTATCTGTCGCCGCCGGCAAGGTGAATCCGGACACCGAACGACGCAGCTGACTGGCCATTTTCGCCAGGTTGCCGATGCTCTCGGCGGTGGCGGTGGACCCCGACGAGGTTTGCGAGGTGATCTGCTGGATCACGTTCATCGTCAGCGAGATCTGCCCGGCCGAAGACGTCTGCTGTTGCGCCGCGTTGGAAATGCTCTGGATCAGCGCCGCGAGGGTCTTGGATACGCCTTCGATTTCTTCCAGAGCCACACCGGCATCCTGCGCCAGTCGCGCGCCGCGCACCACTTCGGTGGTGGTCTGTTCCATGGAAATCACCGCTTCATTGGTGTCGGCCTGAATCGCCCGCACCAGCGTTTCGATCTGCCGGGTCGCGGCGGACGAACGCTCGGCCAGCCGCTGCACTTCGTCGGCAACCACGGCAAAACCGCGCCCGGCGTCGCCGGCCATCGATGCCTGGATCGCTGCGTTGAGGGCGAGAATGTTGGTCTGGTCGGCGATGTCGTCGATCAGGCTGACGATGTCGCCGATTTCCTGGGACGACTCGCCGAGGCGCTTGATGCGCTTGGCGGTGTCCTGAATCTGTTCGCGGATGTTGTCCATGCCGTGGATGGTGTTGTGCACCACCTCGTTGCCCTTGTTGGCGATTTCCACAGACCGCTCGGCCACCGCCGACGATTCGGCAGCGTTGGCCGAGACCTGATCGATGGACTCGGCCATGTCGCTGATCGCCGTCGAGGCTTCGGAAATCTGCTGGGCCTGTTGCTCCGAGGCCTGGGCCAGATGCATGGCGGTGGCCTGGGTTTCCTGCACAGCGGCGGCAACCTGGCCGGCGGTGAGGTTGATGGTGGCGACCAGATCGCGCAATTGGTCGACGGAATAGTTGATCGAGTCGGCGATGGTGCCGGTGAAGTCTTCGGTCACCGAAGCGGTCACGGTGAGGTCGCCATCGGCGAGGTCTTCGATTTCGTCGAGCAGGCGCATGATCGCGTTCTGGTTGCGCTCGTTCTTCTCGGCGGTTTCACGCAACTGGCGATTGGTTTCGCGGACCATGACCAGACCGATGAGGATGATCGAGGCCAGCGCCAGCAAGCCCAGCACATAGCCGCCAATGGTGTCGGTGTTGCGCCCGCCGGCCAGATGCTCGAACCCGGTGGCCAGATGCGAGGCTTCGTCGAGCAGGGTTTGCGACAGGGTGAAGATGTTGCTCGCCGATTCGCGCACCTTGAACAGCTCTGGCGAGGTTTCGAGGATTTCATCCACGGAGCCGGAAACGAACTGGAACAGCTCGGAAATTTCGCTCAAACGGGCGCGGGCGTCGCGGTCTTCGACCTGGCTGATTTTCAGCGCCGGGTTGCCCTGCAACATGCCGTTGAGCACCAGACCGAAACGCGCGGCATCGCGGCCAAAGGCGTCGGCGGCCTGCTGTGAATTTTCGTCACCGGCGAGCACGGTGTTGACTGCGCCAAGAATGCGTTCAGCCAGTAGCGATTGCCGTTGCGCCATTGCCACCTGCGCCGCCGGAGCGCCGCGCTGGAGCAGGATTTCCACGACTTTTTCGTATTCGATCTGCAACTGCGGCACGGTTTCGGCCAGCGTCGCGGCGACCTGATGCAGCGACAGCACGGTCTGTTCGCTGCTGAGGATCGCATCGGTGTTTTTCAACAGGCGCTCCCAGTCCATCTGCACCGCGCGCATTTCCGGGCGCACCGCGACGGGTGCCGGTGGCAGGCCGGTGTTCGGGTCACCCTTCTTCAGGTAGCCCCAGCGCTGGGCAAAATCGTTGCGCGCATCACTGAGCAGTTTGAACGCCGCAGCCTTGCCCGCCGCCGCTTCGGTGGCGTTCTTGGCAATGCGTTGCGAAAGCACGCGCAGTTCGCCGGCATGGCCGATGTACTGCTTGTCGTAGTTCGCCTGGGTGTTGAGGTACGCGAAGTTGGCGAACAGCAGCATGATGAACACGATCAGTGCGATAAACAGCACGATGATCTGTGCGCGACTGCGCGATGCTTCTGCCGACTTGCCTGTTTTTGCTTTTGTCATCGGTCCTCGCCTATGAAACCTGCCATGGCCCTTGTGGGAGCGAGCCTTGTGGCGAGGGGATTTATCCCCGTTCGGCTGCGAAGCAGTCGCAAAAATATCGCATGCGCTGACGGTGTCAGGCATTGCAGTTTTTGCGGCCGCTGCGCGACCCAACGGGGATAAATCCCCTCGCCACATGGCCCGCGTCCACATGGGTTCTGTTGTTCGTGCTATAGAGCCACACCCATGAACACCGGAGACCTGGCCAGTGCGAACAGGCTGAACACCCGCCAGTTCTGTTCACGGCGGAAATAGCCTTTGACGAATTCAGCCTTGGAGCCCTGGCGCTTGCTGATCGACAGCGGCTCGAAACTGCCCTGTTCGAAATGCTGCAAGCCGATGACTTCGTCGACCATTACCCCGGCGAACACGTCTTCATGTTCCACCACCAATACCCGCCGTTGTTTGCGCAGCGGCGACAGCTCATGGCCGAAGAAGCCGCACAGGTCCATGATCGGCAGCAGCCGCCCGCGCAGATTGGCCACACCCTTGACCCACGGCTTGACCCCGGGCAACTGGGTGAAGCGCGGTTCATGCAGGACTTCGCTGACTTCGCCCATCGGCGCCACATACCAATGCTCGCCGAGGCGAAAGCCGATGCCGCTCCAGCGATCCGGGCGCGCCGCTTGCGACGGCAGGTCGGCTGCCAGCAGGCGGCAGCGCTGGTCGATCTGCCAGAGCAGTTCGAACGCGGTCAGCGATTCGTTCATGATCGCGCGATCAGCCGTTGAGGACGTTGTTCAGGGTCTTGATCAGGGTGTCTTCGTCGACCGGTTTGGTCAGGTAATCCTTGGCGCCCTGGCGGGTGCCCCAGACCTTGTCGGTCTCCTGATCCTTGGTGGTGATGATGATCACCGGGATGTGCGCAGTGTCGGCATCCTTGGTCAACTGCCGGGTCGCCTGAAAACCGTTGAGGCCGGGCATGACGATGTCCATCAGCACCGCGTCGGGTTTTTCCTGACGGGCCAGGGCCACGCCGTCGGCGCCGTTCTCGGCCTTGAGCACTTCATGGCCGTGCTTTTCGAGCATGCCGGTGAGTTTGTACATTTCAGTCGGCGAATCATCGACGATCAGGATACGTGCCATGGTCTTCCCCATTTTTCTGGTCGACTGCCGGCCCGCTGGCCGAGCGTCACTGTGCGTGTCTTACTGCGGCAAAACGGCGGCGAAGCCCGGAACATGGGCCTGGATCGCGTTGAGCAGTTCTTCTTTGCTGAACGGCTTGGTCAGAAATTGATCAGAACCGACAATCCGCCCCTTGGCCTTGTCGAACAGACCGTCCCTGGACGACAGCATGATCACCGGCGTCGCCTTGAAGGCGCTGTTGTTCTTGATCAGGGCGCAGGTCTGATAACCATCCAGACGCGGCATCATGATGTCGACAAAGATGATCCCGGGATGGTGGTCGGCAATCTTCGCCAGCGCGTCGAAACCGTCGATGGCGGTGATCACTTCGCAACCGACATTCTTCAACAATGTTTCGGCGGTGCGGCGAATCGTTTTCGAGTCGTCGATCACCATGACCTTCAAGGCGCTGGACTGCTGTTCCATAAGAGGGTTCTACCGTCGCCTTTGCGAATCAAATTGTCCGTTTTGCTGTGAATAATGGCCTGAAACCCTTGAAACCCATGGGGCGGCGCGATCTGCCAGCCTTTTTAGCACAGTCTCCAGATGCAATCTATCGACGGGTTTTTCCTTGACCCGAAACCCGCCCGGCGCCACTCTGGCGGCACTTTTTCAATACCGATCCGGTAGCCAAATTTCGAGGAAAACCCAATGAGCGTTCGCGTCGGGATTGTCATGGACCCTATCGCCAGCATCTCCTATAAAAAGGATAGCTCGCTGGCCATGCTGCTGGCCGCGCAGAAGCGTGGCTGGGAACTGTTCTACATGGAACAGAAAGACCTGTATCAGGCCGAAGGCCAGGCGCGGGCGCGGATGAGCCCGCTGAAAGTCTTCGCCAACCCGGACAAATGGTTCGAGCTGGACGCCGAACAGGACAAGCTGCTGAGCGACCTGGACGTGATCCTGATGCGCAAGGATCCGCCGTTCGACATGGAATTCGTCTATTCCACTTATCTGCTGGAACAGGCCGAAGCCGCCGGCGTGCTGGTGGTGAACAAGCCGCAGAGCCTGCGCGACTGCAATGAAAAGCTGTTCGCCACGCTGTTTCCGCAGTGCACGCCGCCGACCATCGTCAGCCGCCGCCCGGACGTATTGCGTGAGTTCGCCGACCATCACGGTGACGTGATCCTCAAGCCGCTGGACGGCATGGGCGGTTCGTCGATCTTCCGCCACACCGCCGGCCACCCCAACCTCTCGGTAATCCTCGAAACCCTGACCCTGCACGGCAAGCAGCAGATCATGATTCAGGGTTACCTGCCGGCGATCGTCGATGGCGACAAGCGCATCCTGATGATCGATGGCGAGCCGGTGGATTACTGCCTGGCGCGGATTCCGGCGCTGGGCGAAACCCGTGGCAACCTCGCCGCCGGTGGCCGTGGCGAAGCGCGTCCGCTGACCGAGAAGGATCGCTGGATCGCCGCCCAGGTCGGCCCGACCTTGCGCGAGAAAGGCTTGCTGTTTGTCGGCCTCGACGTGATCGGCGAGCACCTGACCGAAATCAACGTCACCAGCCCGACCTGCATCCGCGAAATCGACACTGCGTTCGGCACTGATATCGGCGGGATGCTGATGGATGCGATCGAAAAGCAGCTGCAAGCTTCGAGCCGCAAGCCACAAGCTTGAAGCCGGCCCGCGCCAGCTTGAAGCTTGAAGCTTGAAGCTGCCCCTATGCAGCTTGTCGCTTGAAGCTCGTCGCTTGCAGCTAAAAACCAACATTGCGTTATCATGCCGAGCCCAAAAAAACGCGATGTTGGTTTTTCTACGATGACTCTGCCGTCCGATCTGCCCGCTGAACTCGCCCATCGTGGCGTGCGCCCGGCCGATCGCCTCGGTTTTACCCTGTTTCTCGCGGCGCTGATTCACCTGGCGCTGCTGCTCGGCGTCGGCTTCACCATGGTCGAGCCGCAGCAGATCAGCAAAACCCTGGAAATCACCCTGGCCACCTTCAAGGCCGAGAAGAAGCCGGAAAAGGCAGATTTTCTCGCTCAGGAAAACCAGGAAGGCAGCGGCACGCTCGACAAGAAGGCCCTGCCCAAGACCACCGAAGTCGCGCCGTTCCAGGACAATCAGGTCAAAAAGGTCACCCCGCCGCCCGCCGCCAAGCCAGTGGTGCAGGAAGCCGCACCGAAGGCAGCGGTGACCACCGTCGCGCCGAAACCGAAAAAGGCGCCGACCAAGAAAGAAGAAAGCAAAACCGAAGTCAAACCGACCGTCGACGCGCCGGTGTTCGACAGCTCGCAGCTGTCCAGCGACATCGCCAGCCTCGAGGCGGAGCTGGCCAAGGAACAACAGCTGTACGCCAAGCGCCCGCGCATCCACCGACTGAGCGCGGCCTCGACCATGCGCGACAAGGGCGCGTGGTACAAGGACGACTGGCGCAAGAAGGTCGAGCGCATCGGCAACCTCAACTATCCCGAAGAAGCCCGACGCAAGCAGATCTACGGCAATTTGCGCCTGATGGTCTCGATCAACCGCGACGGTTCGCTGTATGAAGTGCTGGTGCTCGAATCCTCCGGCCAGCCGCTGCTCGATCAGGCGGCGCAGCGCATCGTCCGCCTGGCCGCGCCGTTTGCACCGTTTACCGGCGATCTGTCGGATATCGACCGCCTGGAAATCATTCGCACCTGGAAATTTGCCCGGGGCGACAAGCTCTCAAGCAATTAAGAGCAAAATCAAAAGATCGCAGCCTTCGGCAGCTCCTACAGTGGGCCTGCGTACACCCTGTAGGAGCTGCCGAAGGCTGCGATCTTTTAAAGCCTCAGCTTGTCAGTTTGCCCCTTCGACGCCACACTAGCGCTCATGAAAAACGTCAGCCCCAGCTACCTCAAGCATCACTTCCTGATCGCCATGCCACACATGGCCGACCCGAACTTTGCCCACACCTTGACCTACATCGTCGAGCACACGGCCAATGGCGCGATGGGGCTGGTGGTCAACAGGCCGCAAGACTTGAACCTGGCCGACATCCTCGAACAGTTGCGCCCGGACATCGAGCCGCCGGCACGCTGCCAGGATGTGCCGATCTTCATCGGCGGGCCGGTGCAGACCGATCGCGGTTTCGTCCTGCACCCGGCGGGCCAGACCTTTCAGGCCACGGCGCAGCTGGACGGCGACCTTGCCCTGTCGACTTCGCAGGACGTGCTGTTCGCCATCGCTGACGGCGTCGGCCCCGCGCAGAGCCTGATTACCCTGGGTTACGCCGGCTGGGAAGCCGGGCAACTGGAAGCCGAACTGGCCGACAACGCCTGGCTGACCTGCCCGTTCAACGCCGACATCCTGTTCAACACCCGCAGCGAATTGCGCCTGGAAGCGGCAGCGCGGCACTTGGGCATCGATCTCAATCTGCTCACCAGCCAGGCAGGTCACGCCTGATGGCCCTGCGCCTGATTCTCGGCTTCGACTACGGCACCAAACAGATCGGCGTCGCGGTCGGCCAGGTCATCACCGGCCAGGCCCGCGAGCTGTGCACCCTGAAAGCGCAGAACGGCGTGCCGAACTGGGATCAGGTCGAAGCGCTGATAAAAGAATGGAAACCCGACGCCGTGGTGGTCGGCCTGCCGCTGAACATGGACGGCACGCCGAGCGACATGTGCGTGCGCGCCGAGAAATTCGCCCGCCGCCTCAACGGCCGCTACAACCTGCCCTTCTATACCCACGACGAACGCCTGACCACTTTCGAAGCCAAGGGCGAGCGACTGGTGCGTGGCGGGCAGAAAGGCAGTTACCGCGACAACCCGGTGGACGCCATCGCCGCTGCCCTGCTGCTGCAGGGCTGGCTCGATGAAAACACTGCATTGTTTGAATCCTGACAAGCGCTTCGGCGCTTTTCTTTTGGTTATAAACCGAGCTTCGTCCGGCAGGACGCAGCGCGGATTCACGAAGGAGCAACCATGAGCCTGCCCAATCCCGCCGATCTGATCAGCCAGATGGCGACCCGCCTCAAGGCGCACCTTGCCCAGCGTGATATTAGCGAACCGCGTTACATCGGCATCCGCACCGGCGGCATCTGGGTCGCGCAGGCGCTGCTCAAGGAACTGAACAGCGATGCGCCACTGGGCACGCTGGATGTGTCCTTCTATCGCGATGACTTCAGCCAGAATGGCCTGCACCCGCAAGTGCGCCCGTCCGCCCTGCCCTTCGAGATCGAAGGCCAGCATCTGGTGCTGATCGACGACGTGCTGATGAGCGGTCGGACTATCCGCGCCGCCATGAATGAACTGTTCGATTACGGCCGCCCGGCCAGCGTCACCCTGGTCTGCCTGCTGGACCTGGACGCCGGCGAGCTGCCGATCCGCCCGAACGTGGTCGGCGCCACCCTGGCCCTGGCCGGCAACCAGCGGGTCAAGCTGTCCGGGCCCGAGCCGCTGACGCTCGAACTGCAAGACGTCACCCTTTAATCCGCCCTATTGAGAGTCCCCCTCGCGATGACGCCTCTAGATACCAAGCGCCCGCTGCAGCTCAATGATCAGGGCCAGCTGCGCCACTTCCTCTCGCTCGACGGCCTGCGCCGCGAGTTGCTGACGGAAATCCTCGACACTGCCGACTCGTTCCTTGAAGTCGGCGCCCGGGCGGTGAAGAAGGTCCCGTTGCTGCGCGGCAAGACCGTGTGCAACGTGTTCTTCGAAAACTCCACGCGCACCCGCACCACGTTTGAACTGGCGGCCCAGCGGCTGTCGGCGGACGTGATCACCCTGAACGTGTCGACATCGTCGGCGAGCAAGGGCGAAACGCTGCTCGATACCCTGCGCAACCTTGAAGCGATGGCTGCCGACATGTTCGTCGTGCGCCACGGCGACTCGGGCGCGGCGCACTTCATCGCCGAGCATGTCTGCCCGCAGGTGGCGATCATCAACGGCGGCGACGGCCGGCATGCGCACCCGACCCAAGGCATGCTCGACATGCTCACCATCCGTCGGCACAAGGGCGGTTTCGAAAACCTTTCGGTGGCGATCGTCGGCGACATCCTGCATTCGCGCGTGGCGCGCTCGAACATGCTCGCGCTGAAAACCCTCGGCTGCCCGGATATCCGCGTGATCGCGCCGAAAACCCTGCTGCCGATCGGCATCGAGCAATACGGCGTCAAGGTTTACACCGACATGGCTGAAGGCCTGAAAGACGTCGACGTGGTGATCATGCTGCGCCTGCAGCGCGAGCGCATGACCGGCGGCCTGCTGCCCAGCGAAGGCGAATTCTATCGCCTGTTCGGCCTGACCACCGCGCGTCTGGCCGGGGCCAAACCCGATTGCATCGTCATGCACCCGGGGCCGATCAATCGTGGCGTGGAGATCGAGTCGGCGGTGGCCGACGGCCCGCACTCGGTGATCCTCAATCAAGTGACCTACGGCATCGCGATTCGTATGGCTGTGCTGTCCATGGCCATGAGCGGGCAGACTGCGCAACGTCAATTCGAGCAGGAGAACGCCCAGTGAAGCTCAGCATTCTCGGCGCACGCGTTATCGATCCCAGCAGCGGCCTGGATCAAATCACCGACATCCACGTTGAAGCCTGCAAGATCGTCGCCCTCGGCGCCGCACCGGCCGGTTTCAGCGCAGTAGAAACCATCGATGCCCAAGGTCTGGTCGCCGCACCTGGCCTGGTCGACCTCAACGTCGCCCTGCGCGAGCCGGGTTACAGCCGCAAAGGCTCGATCGTCAGCGAAACCCGCGCCGCCGCTGCCGGTGGCGTGACCAGCCTGTGCTGCCCACCGAAGACCAGACCGGTGCTCGACACCTCGGCCGTCGCCGAACTGATCCTCGACCGCGCCCGCGAGGCCGGCAACACCAAGGTATTCCCGATCGGCGCCCTGAGCAAAGGCCTCGACGGCGAGCAATTGGCCGAACTGGTCGCCCTGCGCGACGCCGGTTGCGTGGCGTTCGGCAACGGTCTGGAGAGCTTTCGCAACAGCCGCACCCTGTGCCGGGCGCTGGAATATGCGGCGACTTTCGACCTGACGGTGATCTTCAACTCGCAGGATCACGATCTGGCCGAGGGCGGTCTGGCCCACGAAGGCGCGGTCGCCAGTTTCCTTGGCCTGCCGGGGATCCCGGAGACGGCGGAAACCGTGGCGCTGGCTCGCGATCTGCTGCTGGTCGAGCAAACCGGCGTACGTGCGCATTTCAGCCAGTTGACCAGTGCGCGCGGTGTGGCGCTGATTGCCCAAGCGCAGGCCCGTGGCCTGAAAGTCACCGCCGATGTAGCGCTGTATCAGCTGATCCTGACTGACGAAGCGCTGATCGACTTCAACAGCCTCTACCACGTGCAACCGCCGCTGCGCACCCGCGCCGATCGCGATGGCCTGCGTGAAGCTGTGAAGTCCGGGGTGGTCTCGGCCATTTCCAGCCATCACCAGCCCCACGAGCGCGACGCCAAACTGGCACCGTTCGGCGCCACCGAGCCGGGCATCAGCAGTGTTGAGTTACTGCTGCCGCTGGCGATGACGCTGGTTGAGGATGGTTTGCTCGACTTGCCGACGCTATTGGCTCGGTTGAGCGCAGGCCCGGCCGAAGCGCTGCGCCTGCCGGCGGGCAAACTGGCGGTGGGCGGTGCGGCGGATATCGTGCTGTTCGATCCGAAGTCATCGACGGTGGCCGGTGAACGCTGGCTGTCGAAGGGCGAGAACTGCCCGTTCATCGGGCACAGTCTGCCGGGCGTGGTGCGCTATACGCTGGTGGATGGGCGGATTACTCACCAGGCCTAAAAAGCAAAAGATCGCAGCCTGCGGCAGCTCCTACTTTGGAATGCATTTCCCTGTAGGAGCTGCCGCAGGCTGCGATCTTTTGATCTGGCAAAAACTTACTGGAAGGCGCCGCGATTCTGCGCGTTGCGCACCGACACCTGATCGTTCAGCGTCCAGAAGTCATACAGCACGCCAATAAAGAACAACCCGCCGGTCAGCAGATACAGCAAGCCGCTGATCCATTTGCCCTGGTACATGCGGTGTACGCCGAACACACCGAGAAAGGTCAGCAGGATCCACGCGACGTTGTACTCGATCGGCCCGGCAGCAAAGCGCAGATCCGCTTCGCGATCCATCGCCGGGATCAGGAACAGGTCGATCAGCCAGCCAATCCCCAGCAAACCGAAGGTGAAGAACCAGATCGTCCCGGTCACCGGTTTGCCGTAATAAAAGCGGTGCGCGCCAGTGAATCCGAAAATCCACAGCAGGTAGCCGATGACTTTGCTGTGAGTGTCTTTTTCTTTCACGCGGGGGAGCTGATAGCTGTTCATTAAGACCTCATTGCACTCGATAGATAAATATTCTTCATTTCTTTGTGACTTTTTTACAGGTGGCCGACGTATGGCAAATGTTACCGTTGCTAGCGCGAAACCCTTGTAGAACCTGACTTCTGTCGGACAATTGCGTACTTTTTGAGCGTTTTTGGTTCCGTAGCCAGCCGAATGAATCGATGAACGGCCTCGGAACGGCAAAAAAAGCTGTTATAAAGTTGCGCGCTATCACTTATGAGCCACGCCTAATGCGACCATTTTTCAAGACATGGCTGACTATTTGCCTATTAATGCCACTGGCCGCCCACGCCACCAATCGTGAGCAACGTCTTCCCAACGTCAACGGCTTCACCCCTAAATCCCATGCTTCGGCTCCCTCGAGCAAAAGCAGCAAGAGCAAGACCACCACGCTGAGCAGCAAGAGCCGCAGCAAGCTGGTGCCACCGATGGCGAGCAAGGAAAGCAGCAATGTGCTGAGCCGTGCGGTAAACGTCCTCGGTACACCTTATCGTTGGGGCGGCAGCAGCCCAAGTAAAGGCTTCGATTGCAGCGGTCTGGTGAAATACGCGTTCAACGACGCTACTTTCGACCTGCCACGCACCTCCAACGCCATGGCCAGCGGTCACGGCGAGAAAGTCGAGCGCAAGGATCTGAAGCCGGGCGATCTGATTTTCTTCAACATCAAGAGCCGTCGGGTCAACCACGTTGCCATTTACCTGGGCAACGACCGCTTCATCCACGCCCCGCGCCGTGGCAAAGCGGTGAGCATCGACACGCTGAACAAGCCGTACTGGGAAAAGCATTACGTCGTGGCCAAGCGCGTACTGCCGAAAGACCAACAGCAGATGCGCGTAGTCCAGCGCTAAAAGATCAAAAGATCGCAGCCTTCGGCAGCTCCTACACTGGGATCAGCGTTTCCCTGTAGGAGCTGCCGAAGGCTGCGATCTTTTGCTTTTGGCGGTTAAAAATTATCCGGCGTACGCGCTTTCTCGCGCGCGTGCTCGCGGCTGATCAAGCCCTTGGTCACCAGATCTTTCAGGCACATATCGAGTGTCTGCATCCCCAGCGACCCACCGGTCTGAATCGCTGAATACATCTGCGCCACCTTGTCCTCGCGGATCAGGTTACGGATCGCCGATGTCCCGAGCATGATTTCATGAGCTGCCACCCGCCCGCCGCCGATCTTCTTGATCAACGTCTGCGACACCACCGCCAGCAACGACTCCGACAGCATCGAACGCACCATCGATTTCTCGTCGCCGGGAAACACGTCAACCACGCGATCGATGGTCTTCGCCGCCGAGGTCGTGTGCAGGGTGCCGAACACCAGATGCCCGGTCTCGGCGGCGGTCAGCGCCAGGCGAATGGTTTCCAGATCACGCATTTCGCCGACCAGAATCACGTCCGGGTCTTCACGCAGCGCCGAGCGCAGTGCGGTGGCGAAGCTGCGCGTATCGCGATGGACTTCGCGCTGATTGATCAGGCATTTGCGCGACTCATGGACGAACTCGATGGGGTCCTCAATAGTGAGGATGTGGTGATGGCGATGGGTGTTGAGGTAATCGATCATCGCCGCCAGCGTGGTGGATTTGCCGGAGCCGGTCGGCCCGGTGACCAGCACCAGCCCACGCGGCGCGTCGGTGATCTTGCGAAAAACATCGCCCATGGCGAGGTCTTCCATGCTCAGCACTTTCGACGGAATGGTGCGGAACACGGCGCCGGCGCCACGGTTCTGGTTGAATGCGTTGACCCGAAAGCGCGCCACCCCGGGTACATCGAAGGAAAAATCCGTTTCCAGATTTTTCTCGAATTCGATGCGCTGGGTGTCGTTCATGATGTCGTAGATCAGCTCGTGCACTTGCTTGTGATCCAGCGCCGGCAGATTGATCCGTCGCACGTCGCCATCGACACGGATCATCGGCGGCAGGCCGGCCGACAGGTGCAGGTCGGAAGCGCCCTGTTTGGCGCTGAAGGCCAGCAATTCAGTGATATCCATAGCGTCCCTCAATTCCAGTAGAATGCCGCGAACCTACAGACCGCCGGCGCCTCTTGATGTCCACGATAGCAGACAACATCCTTCAGGTTAGTTCGCGCATCCAGGCAGCGGCGAAAGCTGCGCACCGCGACGAAAACAGCATCCATTTGCTCGCCGTGAGCAAGACCAAACCCGCCCAGGCCCTGCATGAAGCCTATGCCGCCGGCCTGCGAGACTTCGGCGAAAACTACTTGCAGGAAGCCTTGGGCAAACAGCTGGAGCTGGCCGACCTGCCCTTGATCTGGCACTTCATCGGCCCCATTCAATCGAACAAGACTCGCGCGATTGCCGAGCATTTCGACTGGGTGCACTCCGTGGATCGTCTGAAAATTGCCCAACGCCTGTCCGAACAACGCCCGGCCGAACTGCCGCCCCTGAACATCTGCATTCAGGTCAATGTCAGCGGCGAGGCGAGCAAATCCGGTTGCACCCCGGCCGATCTGCCGGCGCTGGCCGAGGCCATCAGCGCCCTGCCCCGGCTGAAATTGCGCGGACTGATGGCGATTCCCGAGCCGACCGAAGAGCGCGCTGAACAGGACGCTGCCTTCGCCGCCGTACAGGCACTGCAGGCGAGCCTCGCTCTGCCGCTCGACACCCTGTCCATGGGCATGAGCCACGACCTCGAGTCGGCCATTGCCCAAGGCGCCACCTGGGTGCGGATCGGTACCGCGCTGTTTGGCGCCAGAGATTATTCCCAGTCTTGAACGTTTCCAGATAAGGACCACACATGAGCAACACACGTATTGCGTTTATCGGTGCGGGCAACATGGCGGCCAGTCTGATTGGCGGCTTGCGCGCCAAAGGTCTGGAAGCGGCGCAGATCCGCGCCAGCGATCCGGGCGAAGACACCCGCGCCAAAGTCAGCGCCGAACACGGCATCGAAACCTTCGCTGACAACGCCCAGGCCATCGACGGCGTCGATGTCATCGTGCTGGCGGTCAAGCCACAGGCGATGAAAGCCGTGTGCGAGGCGATTCGCCCAAGCCTGAAACCGAATCAACTGGTGGTGTCGATCGCCGCCGGCATTACCTGCGCGAGCATGACCGCGTGGCTCGGCGAACAGCCGATCGTGCGCTGCATGCCGAACACCCCGGCGCTACTGCGTCAGGGTGTCAGCGGTTTGTACGCGACCAGCGAAGTAACCGCCGAGCAGCGTCAGCAAGCCGAAGAGCTGCTGTCCGCCGTCGGCATCGCCCTGTGGCTGGAAGAAGAACAGCAACTGGACGCAGTCACCGCAGTGTCCGGCTCCGGCCCGGCGTACTTCTTCCTGTTGATCGAAGCCATGACCGCCGCCGGCGTCAAACTTGGCCTGCCAAAAGAGATCGCTGAGCAACTGACCGTGCAGACCGCTCTGGGCGCCGCGCACATGGCGGTGTCCAGCGATGTCGATGCAGCCGAATTGCGTCGCCGCGTGACCTCGCCAAACGGCACCACGGAAGCTGCGATCAAATCATTCCAGGCTGGCGGCTTCGAAGCGCTGGTTGAAACCGCACTCGGCGCCGCCGCGCACCGCTCGGCCGAAATGGCCGAACAACTGGGCAAATAAAGGAGCCTTACATGATCGGATTGAACACCGCAGCGGTTTACGTGCTGCAAACCCTCGGCAGCCTGTACCTGCTGATCGTGCTGCTGCGCTTCGTCCTGCAACTGGTGCGGGCGAACTTCTACAACCCGCTGTGCCAGTTCGTGGTCAAGGCCACCCAGCCGCTGCTCAAGCCTTTGCGCCGGATCATCCCGAGCCTGTTCGGCCTCGACATGTCGTCGCTGGTGCTGGCGATTCTGGTGCAACTGCTGCTGATGGCGCTGACCCTGCTGCTGACCTACGGCACCACTGGCAATCCGCTGCAACTGGTGATCTGGTCGCTGATCGGCGTCACTGCACTGTTCCTGAAGATCTTCTTCTTCGCTCTGATCATCAGCGTGATTCTGTCGTGGGTCGCACCGGGCAGCCACAATCCGGGCGCTGAGCTGGTCAACCAGATCTGCGAACCGGCGCTGGCACCGTTCCGCCGCTTCCTGCCGAATCTCGGTGGCCTGGATCTGTCGCCGATCTTCGCTTTCCTTGCGCTGAAATTGATCGACATGCTGGTGATCAACAATCTGGCGGCGATGACCATGATGCCGGAGATTTTGCGTTTGCTGATGTAAGCCAGTGCGTTCGGTCTGACTGACCGAGTCGCCTTTTTCGCGAGCAGGCTCGCTCCCACATTGGAATGCATTTCAACTGTGGGAGCGAGCCTGCTCGCGAATGGCTGCACCTTGGTCCGAAGCGAAAACGCCGGACCTGATCGTTGCTTGCCGCTAACCCCCCCGGTCTTTAGACTTACGCCTCATTTCAACGAGAGCAGGGTCGATGCCAACTGCCTTTCCCGCCGATTCTGTTGGTCTGGTAACGCCGCAAACCGCGCATTTCAGCGAACCGCTGACGCTGGCCTGTGGCCGTTCGCTGGCCGCTTATGACCTGATTTATGAAACCTACGGCACGCTGAACGCCCAGGCGAGCAACGCCGTGCTGATCTGCCACGCGCTGTCCGGTCATCATCACGCCGCTGGTTATCACAGCGTCGACGACCGCAAGCCCGGTTGGTGGGACAGCTGCATCGGCCCCGGCAAGCCGATCGACACCAACAAGTTCTACGTGGTCAGCCTGAACAACCTCGGCGGCTGCAACGGCTCCACCGGCCCGAGCAGTATCAACCCGGAGACCGGCAAGCCGTTCGGCGCCGATTTCCCGGTGCTCACCGTGGAAGACTGGGTGCACAGCCAGGCGCGTCTGGCTGACCTGCTCGGCATCGGCCAGTGGGCAGCGGTGATCGGCGGCAGCCTCGGCGGCATGCAGGCCCTGCAATGGACCATCACCTACCCGGATCGCGTGCGGCACTGCCTGGCGATCGCCTCGGCACCGAAACTGTCGGCGCAGAACATCGCCTTCAACGAAGTCGCCCGCCAGGCGATCCTCACCGATCCGGAATTCCACGGCGGCTCGTTCCAGGAAGCCGGCGTGATCCCCAAGCGCGGGCTGATGCTGGCGCGCATGGTCGGCCACATTACCTATCTGTCCGACGACTCCATGGGTGAGAAATTCGGCCGTGGCCTGAAGAGCGAAAAGCTCAACTACGACTTCCACAGTGTCGAGTTCCAGGTCGAAAGCTACCTGCGTTATCAGGGCGAAGAGTTCTCCGGGCGCTTCGATGCCAACACTTATCTGTTGATGACCAAAGCGCTGGACTACTTCGATCCGGCGGCGAACTTCGACGATGATCTGGCGAAAACCTTCGAAAACGCCACGGCCAAGTTCTGCGTGATGTCGTTCACCACCGACTGGCGCTTCTCCCCGGCGCGCTCGCGGGAACTGGTGGATGCGCTGATGGCCGCGCGCAAGGACGTCAGCTATCTGGAAATCGATGCGCCGCAAGGCCACGACGCCTTCCTGATTCCGATCCCGCGTTACTTGCAGGCGTTCGGCAATTACATGAACCGCATTTCGTTGTGAGAAAGCCATGAGAGCTGATCTGGAAATCATCCAGGAATGGATCCCCGCCGGCAGCCGCGTCCTCGACTTGGGTTGCGGTGACGGCGAGCTGCTGACCTGGCTGCGCGACAACAAGAACGTCACCGGTTATGGCCTGGAAAACGACGCCGACAACATCGCCGAGTGCGTGGCCAAGGGCATCAACGTCATTGAGCAGGATCTGGACAAAGGCCTGGGCAACTTCGCCAGCAACAGTTTCGACATCGTCGTCATGACCCAGGCCCTGCAAGCGGTGCATTACCCAGACAAGATCCTCGACGAAATGCTCCGGGTCGGTCGCCAGTGCATCATTACCTTCCCCAACTTCGGCCACTGGCGCTGCCGCTGGTATCTGGCGAGCAAGGGCCGCATGCCAGTCTCGGAATTCCTGCCCTACACCTGGTACAACACGCCGAACATCCACTTCTGCACCTTCGAGGACTTCGAAGAGCTGTGCCGCGAACGTGACGCCAAGGTCATTGATCGGCTTGCCGTGGATCAACAGCACCGCCACGGGTGGGCCAGTAAGCTATGGCCTAATCTGTTAGGTGAAATCGGTATCTACCGCGTCAGCAGTCCGCAGCTGGCGGACCACCGAGTCGCGGTCTGAGCCAGGGCATTTGAAGGAGCACGAACATGAGCCGTCTAGCGTTGCTGTTATTCACCGCCTGCCTGAGCGCCAGCACCATGGCGGCGGACGTCATCAAAGGTGAGCGCAAGGAAACCTTCGGCGACATTACGGTGCACTACAACACCTTCAACTCGACGTTCCTGCAACCGGACATCGCCAAGGCCGCCGAGCTGATCCGCAGCAAGAACCAGGGCGTGATCAACGTCTCGGTGGTCAAGGACGGCAAACCGGTGATCGCCAGCGTCACCGGCACGATCAAGGACCTGACCAGCAACAGCGTGCCGCTGAAATTCCGCCAGGTCACCGAACAGGGCGCGATCTACTACATCGCCCAGTACCCGGTGCCGCAGCAGGAAACCCGCACCTTTGAAATCAAGGTGCAGAACGGCGACAAGATCAACACCATCAACTTCAACCAAGAACTCTTTCCCGGCGAATGATGAACATCAAGCAGCTCGTACTGGCCAGCCATAACGCCGGCAAACTCAAAGAACTTCAGGCCATGCTCGGCGACTCGGTGCAACTGCGCTCGATTGGCGAATGGAGCAAGGTCGAGCCGGAAGAAACCGGCCTGTCGTTCGTCGAGAACGCGATCCTCAAGGCCCGCAATGCCGCGCGCATTTCAGGCCTGCCGGCACTGGCCGACGATTCCGGGCTGGCGGTAGATTTCCTTGGCGGTGCGCCGGGTATCTACTCGGCGCGTTACGCCGACGGCCAGGGCGATGCGGCGAACAACGCCAAACTGCTCGATGCGCTGAAGGACGTACCGCAAGCCGAGCGCGGCGCGCAGTTCGTCTGCGTGCTGGCACTGGTACGCCACGCCGATGATCCGCTGCCGATTCTCTGCGAAGGCCTGTGGCACGGGCGCATCCTCACCGCTGCCAGCGGCGAGCACGGCTTCGGTTATGACCCACTGTTCTGGGTGCCGGAGCGCGACTGCTCCAGCGCCGAACTGAGCCCGGCCGACAAGAACCAGATCAGCCACCGCGCCCGTGCAATGGATCTGCTGCGCCAGCGTCTGGGCTTGAAATGACCACTGATTCTTCCGCGTCGTCGCTGATCATCGGCGGCGCCGCGCCCTCGCCTCGGGCACCGCTGCCAATCCTGCCGCCCCTGGCGCTGTACATCCACATCCCGTGGTGTGTGCGCAAATGCCCGTATTGCGATTTCAACTCGCACACCGCCAGCCCGGTGCTGCCGGAGCAGGAATACGTCGACGCGCTGCTGGCCGATCTCGATCAGGATCTGCATGCGGTGTATGGCCGTGAGCTGACTTCGATTTTCTTCGGTGGCGGGACGCCGAGCCTGTTCAGCGCCGAAGCCCTCGGGCGCTTGTTGAAGGGCGTCGAACAACGCATCCCGTTCGCCGCCGACATCGAAATCACCCTGGAAGCCAACCCGGGCACCTTCGAACAGGAGAAGTTTGTCGCCTATCGCAAGCTGGGGATCAACCGGCTATCGATCGGTATCCAGAGCTTTCAGCAGGAGAAGCTTGAGGCCCTTGGCCGCATCCACAACGGTGACGAAGCCGTGCGCGCGGCAGGCATGGCGCGGCAGGCCGGGTTCGATAACTTCAACTTGGACTTGATGCATGGTTTGCCCGATCAGTCGCTGGACGATGCCCTGAGCGATCTGCGCCAGGCCATCGCGTTGAAGCCGACGCACATTTCCTGGTATCAGCTGACGCTGGAGCCCAATACGGTGTTCTGGAACCAGCCGCCAGTGCTGCCGGAAGACGACACCCTGTGGGACATTCAGGAAGCCGGTCAAGCGCTGCTGGCCGAGCACGGTTACGCGCAATACGAAGTGTCGGCGTATGCCCAGGCCGGTCGACCGGCGCGGCATAACCTCAATTACTGGAGTTTTGGCGATTTCATCGGCATCGGCGCCGGCGCCCATGGCAAGTTGAGTCACCCGGACGGGCGCATCGTGCGCACATGGAAAACCCGCCTGCCGAAGGATTATCTGAACCCGGCGAAAAGCTTTCAGGCCGGCGAGAAATCGCTGAGCAATGACGAGATGCCGTTCGAGTTCCTGATGAACGCCCTGCGACTGACTGCCGGGGTCGAATCGCGCCTGTATCCGGAGCGCACCGGCCTGTCGCTGGACACCCTCGCCGAAGGCCGGCGCGAAGCCGAACAAAGCGGCCTGTTGCAGGTCGAACCGTCACGCCTGGCGGCGACCGAACGCGGCCAACTGTTCCTCAACGATTTGCTGCAACAATTTCTGAACTGACTTCAGCTCAAAGGGAAAACGCATGGATTTGATACTCGACCTGCTGGCCACCGTCTCCCGCTGGAGCCGCAGCAATCTCTCGGAAATCGCTTTGGCGCTGGTCGGTTGCCTGCTGGTGCTGTTTGGCGCTGACTTCAAAGGCTGGGTCGAGCAACGCCTGGGCAGCATCGCCGGCGCCCTGCGCGTGCCCCTGATGGCCCTGCTCTGCCTGATCGGCAGCGGCGCCGCGCTGATCTACGCCACGCCGTGGGTGATCAAAGGCCTGAGCCAGTTCAACAACTACAGCCTGGCGCCGGTGCTGCTGGTGGTACTGGTGCTGATCGGCGTCGTCGCCGACCGCCGCTGACCCCGCAAGCACCCCGAAACGAAATGTGGGAGCGAGCCTGCTCGCGAAGGCGTCATGACATCCAACATCATCGTTGATTGTCAGACCGCTTTCGCGAGCAGGCTCGCTCCCACAGTTGATTGCAATGAAAGGGAAGTTCATGAGTAAAAAACTACTGGATGAGACGAGCAAATTTCTCAGCTTCGTGTTGCGTCACCAGCCTCAAGCGATTGGTCTTACGCTGGATTCGGATGGCTGGGCAAATATAGAAGCACTGATCAGCGGCGCGGCGCGTGATGGCAGGCATTTAAGTCGTGAGCTGATTGAAAACGTCGTGACCAGCAGTGACAAGAAGCGTTTTACGATTTCCGCTGATGGCCACTGTATACGCGCTGTTCAAGGCCACTCGACGAAAAGCGTTGATCTGCAATTCGAGCAGAAACAGCCACCGCAAACGCTCTACCACGGAACAGCGACGCGTTTTCTCGACTCGATCCACGAACAAGGCTTGATTCCAGGACAACGCCATCAGGTGCATCTGTCCGACGAGATCGCCACCGCGTCGGCCGTGGGTCAACGCTACGGAACGCCAGTCGTTCTGAAGGTTGCCGCGAAGCAGATGGAAGAACAGGGCTTCAAGTTCTATCAGGCCGAAAATGGCGTCTGGTTGACAGAGCAGGTGCCCGCTCGATTTCTTGCCCCCCTGTAATCTCCTCATACACAAAACAATTGTGGGAGCGAGCCTGCTCGCGAAGGCGTCTTGACATCCAACATCATCGTTGAACGTCAGACCGCTTTCGCGAGCAGGCTCGCTCCCACAGTTTTTTTTGCGTGATGCTTAAGCGATCTTCTCGAACTTCAGATCCCACACGCCATGGCCAAGTCGTTCGCCACGGCGTTCGAACTTGGTGATCGGGCGCTCGGCCGGGCGCGGGACGCATTTGCCGTCTTCGGCAAGGTTGCGGTAGCCGGGGGCGACGTTCATCACTTCCAGCATGTACTCGGCGTACGGCTCCCAGTCGGTGGCCATGTGCAGAATGCCGCCAACCTTCAACTTGCTGCGCACCAGTTCGGCGAACGAGGCCTGGACGATGCGGCGCTTGTGGTGGCGGCTCTTGTGCCACGGATCCGGGAAAAAGAGCATCAGGCGATCGAGGCTGTTGTCGGCGATGCAGCGATTGAGCACTTCGATCGCGTCACAATCGTAGACCCGCAGGTTGGTCAGCCCTTGGGTCAGCACGCCATTGAGCAGCGCGCCGACACCCGGACGGTGTACTTCAACACCGATGAAATCCTGCTCTGGAGCGGCCGCGGCCATTTCCAGCAGCGAATGGCCCATGCCAAAACCGATTTCCAGCGAGCGCGGCGCCGAGCGGCCGAACACCTGGTCGTAATCGACCGGCGCATCGGCCAGCGGCAGCACGTACAGCGGCGCGCCCTGGTCCAGGCCGCGCTGCTGGCCTTCAGTCATGCGCCCGGCGCGCATCACGAAACTCTTGATGCGGCGGTGTTGGCGCTCGTCGCCTTCGTCCGGCTGGACAGGCGTGTCGTTCGATTCAGTCATCAATGGCTCTTACTTGATCAGACCATCCAGCGGCGAAGAGGCGCTGGCATAGAGTTTTTTCGGCATGCGACCGGCGAGGTACGCCAGGCGACCGGCAACGATGGCGTGCTGCATGGCTTGCGCCATCATGACCGGTTGCTGGGCGTGGGCGATGGCCGAGTTCATCAGTACGGCGTCGCAACCCAGTTCCATGGCGATGGTCGCGTCGGAAGCGGTACCGACACCGGCATCCACCAGCACCGGGATCCTGGCTTCTTCGAGGATGATCTGCAGGTTGTACGGATTGCAGATGCCCAGACCGGAGCCGATCAGACCGGCCAGCGGCATCACGGCGATGCAGCCGATTTCCGCCAACTGGCGAGCGATAATCGGGTCATCGCTGGTGTAGACCATCACGTCGAAGCCTTCCTTGACCAGGGTTTCGGCGGCCTTGAGGGTTTCGATCACGTTGGGGAACAGGGTTTTCTGGTCGGCCAGCACTTCCAGCTTCACCAGATTGTGGCCATCGAGCAGCTCACGCGCCAAGCGGCAGGTGCGCACGGCTTCGATAGCGTCGTAGCAACCGGCGGTGTTCGGCAGGAAGGTGTAGCGATCTGGCGACAGCACTTCGAGCAGGTTCGGCTCGCCTTCGATCTGGCCCAGGTTGGTGCGGCGCACGGCGAAGGTGACGATTTCGGCACCCGAGGCTTCGATGGCCTGGCGGGTTTCTTCCATGTCACGGTACTTGCCGGTACCGACCAGCAAACGCGACTGGTAAGTACGACCGGCCAGCACAAAAGGCTTGTCGCTACGAACGATGCTCATGGGGAATCCTCTTTAAGGGTGAGGGTCTTGCAGAATTCTGTGCCCTTGCGGGCCGGGACAATCAGCCGCCGCCGATGGCGTGGACCACTTCGACGTTGTCGCCGTCGTTCAACGTGGTGTCGGCATGCTGGCTGCGCGGGACGATGTCCAGATTGAGCTCGACCGCCACCCGACGTCCGGTCAGATCCAGACGGGTGATCAGGTCCGCAACGGTTTCACCGTCGGGCAGTTCAAAGGACTCACCGTTCAACTGAATGCGCATGCACAACGCCGCCATCATTTTTAGGGGCTGGCATTCTAGCCCGATCATGACCTAAAGGTCAGTACCAAGCGTCAAGCGGTTAGCTGCAAGCGCCAGGCGGCGAGGCCGAGGCAAACCCAACCGATGAGAAACGCGAGGCCACCAAAAGGGGTAATGATGCCGAGCTTGCTGATGCCGGTGGTGGTCAGCAGATACAGACTGCCGGAGAACAACACAATGCCGACGGTGAAGGACACGCCGGCCCAAGTGACCAGCCGCCCTGGAATCTGCGTGGCCAGCAGCGCAACGCCGAACAGTGCGAGTGTGTGCACCAATTGGTAGGTGACGCCAGTGTGGAAGACCGCCAGGTATTCCGGGGTCAGGCGGTTTTTCAGGCCGTGGGCGGCAAACGCGCCCAGCGCAACACCGGTGAAACCGAAAAAAGCGGCCAGCATCAAAAAGCCACGCAGCATGGGGAACTCCAGTCAGACGCGATCGGCAGGGTCTGTATAATGGCCCGCTCCACGGGTTCGGCCAAGCCATCTCTATGCTGCGTTCAATTTTCCGTCGTCTCACGAAGGCCCTGCTCTGGTTCGCCGGCGGCAGTGTCTTGCTGGTGCTGGTGTTTCGCTTCGTGCCACCGCCGGGCACGGCGTTGATGGTCGAGCGCAAGGTCGAATCCTGGGTCGACGGCGAGCCGATTGACCTGCAGCGCACCTGGAAACCGTGGAACGATATCTCCGATGACCTGAAAGTGGCGGTAATTGCCGGCGAAGACCAGAAATTCCCCGAGCACTGGGGCTTCGATCTGCGCGCGATTCAGGCTGCTCTGGCCCACAACGAACTGGGCGGTTCGATTCGCGGTGCCAGCACCTTGAGCCAACAGGTGTCGAAAAACCTCTTTCTCTGGTCGGGCCGCAGTTATCTGCGCAAAGGCCTGGAAGCGTGGTTTACCGCGCTGATCGAGGTGTTCTGGCCCAAGCAGCGAATTCTCGAGGTGTACCTGAACAGCGTCGAGTGGGATGACGGCGTATTTGGCGCTGAAGCGGCGGCCCGCCACCACTTTGGTGTGAGCGCGAAGTCGTTGTCGCGCCAGCAGGCGAGTTATCTGGCTGCCGTACTGCCCAATCCACGGGTGTGGAGCGCCAGCCATCCGACCGGTTATGTATCGCGCCGGGCTGGGTGGATTCGGCAGCAGATGAGTCAGTTGGGCGGGGACAGTTACTTGCTCGGGCTGAACGATTCGCGGCGGGCGCCTTGGGCTGAATAACACCGAAACTCCAATGTGGGAGCGAGCCTGCTCGCGAAAGCGGTGTGTCAGCTTGCATTGATGGCACTGATAAACCGCTTTCGCGAGCAGGCTCGCTCCCACAGGGATTTGTGTTGAAACAGAAATGAAAACGCCCCGATCATCGCTGATCGGGGCGTTTTTTATTGCGGATTCGCCAGTTAAGCGGCGATCGACAACTTGAGCTTGTTCATCGCGCTCTTTTCGAGCTGACGGATTCGCTCGGCCGACACGTTGTACTTCTGCGCCAGATCGTGCAGCGTGGCTTTCTCTTCCGCCAGCCAGCGCTGGTAGAGGATGTCACGGCTGCGTTCGTCCAGCACTTCCAGTGCTTCGTGCAGGTTGGTGTTCGAGTTGTCGCTCCAGTCGGCATCTTCCAGTTGACGCGCCGGGTCGTACCGGTGGTCTTCCAGGTAGTTGGCCGGAGACTGGAAAGCACTGTCGTCGTCGGCTTCGGCAGCCGGGTCGAAGGCCATGTCGTGACCGGTCAGACGACTTTCCATCTCGCGCACTTCACGTGGTTCGACGCCAAGGCTTTCCGCCACACGGTGGACTTCCTCGTTATTCAGCCACGCCAGGCGCTTCTTCTGGCTGCGCAGGTTGAAGAACAGCTTGCGCTGGGCCTTGGTGGTCGCGACTTTCACAATGCGCCAGTTGCGCAGGATGAACTCGTGAATTTCCGCCTTGATCCAGTGCACGGCGAACGACACCAGACGCACACCCATTTCCGGGTTGAAACGCTTGACGGCCTTCATCAGGCCAACGTTACCTTCCTGGATCAGGTCAGCCTGAGCCAGACCGTAGCCGGAATAGCTACGGGCAATGTGTACGACAAAACGCAGGTGGGCGAGCACCATCTGCCGAGCCGCCCCCAAATCCTGCTCATAGTAGAGACTCTCGGCCAGTTCACGCTCCTGCTCCGGCGTCAGCAATGGAATGCTGTTGACGGTGTGCACGTAGGCTTCCAGGTTCGCACCCGGAACCAACGCATACGCAGGTTGCAAAGAATTGGTCATACGAAAAAACCTCCCACTCACATACTCGTGCCTCTCGGCACTGCGAAAAATTGACCGGGAACTCAGTTACAAGTTCCCATAAAAACCGCAAGGTCAATCACGCGCAAAAAAGATTCTACTTCGGCGCCAGCTCCCTGAGATGACGTGCGACTGCAATCCATGCACCGATATAACCCAACAGCACCGCGCCAAGCAAGAGCGACAGACCGTCGGCCACTGGCACACCGGCCAGGGCGAAATCACTGCCGTACAAGCCGGCCAGTCCGACCACCGCATCGTTCAGCCAGTTGAGGCCGAACGCCAATACGCCCCAGGACAACAGCCCTGCACCGAAGCCATACAACGCGCCCATATAAAGGAAAGGGCGGCGCACATAACTGTCAGTGCCGCCGACGAGTTTAATCACTTCTATCTCGGTGCGGCGGTTTTCAATATGAAGACGAATGGTATTGCCTATCACCAAAAGTAATGCAGACACCAACAACACCGTCAGACCGAAGACAAAGCGGTCGCCAAGCTTGAGGATGGCGGCCAGACGCTCGACCCAGACTAGATCAAGTTGCGCCTGTTGTACCTTCGGCAGCTCGGAAAGTTTTTGTCTTAATGCTTCGAGTGTCGGCTTGTCGACTTCGTTCGGTGTCACCAGCACCACACCCGGCAACGGGTTGTCAGGCAGCTCACGCAGGGCTTCGCCCAGGCCGGATTGCTGCTGGAACTCTTCCAGCGCCTGATCGCGGCCGACATATTCGGCATCGGCCACGCCGGGCATGCCTTTGATCTGCTCACGCAGCGCTTCACCCTGCTCCGGGCTGGCGTCGAGTTGCAGGTACAGGGAAATCTGCGCCGCGCGCTGCCAGGAACCGCCAAGACGCTCAACATTGTTGAGCAACAGCGACAGCCCCATCGGCAGACTCAACGCCACGGCCATCACCATGCAGGTGAAGAAGCTGCCGATCGGCTGTTTGCCGAGACGGCGCAGACTGTCGAGCAGGCTGGCGCGATGGCTTTCGATCCAGGCGCGAAACAGCGTGGCGAAGTCCGGGCCGTCGTCATCGTCGTGCTTTTTCTTTTTCTGCGGTTGCGGATCGGCGGCCTTCGGGGCCACGCGCTCGGAAACCTTCGGACTGCGTGTCGCACTCATACCCCGGCCTCCCCGTCGCCGATCAGGCGGCCGCGTTGCAGGGTCAGCATGCGATGACGCATGCGCGCGATCAGTGCCAGGTCGTGACTGGCGATCAGTACGCTGGTGCCCAAACGGTTGATGTCTTCGAACACGCCCATGATTTCGGCGGCCAGACGCGGGTCGAGGTTACCGGTCGGTTCGTCCGCCAGCAGCAAGGCCGGGCGATGGACGATGGCGCGGGCAATGCCGACGCGCTGTTGCTGACCGGTGGACAGATCGCCCGGGTACAGATCGGATTTGTCCGACAGCGCCACGCGTTCCAGCGCCGAATCGACGCGCTTGGCGATCTCGACCTTGGACAGGCCGAGAATCTGCAGCGGCAAGGCGACGTTGTTGAACACCGTGCGATCGAACAGCAACTGGTGATTCTGGAACACCACGCCGATCTGTCGGCGAAGGAACGGAATCTGCGCGTTGCTGATGGTGCTCAGGTCTTGCCCGGCAAGCAGCAGCTTGCCGCTGGTCGGCCGTTCCATTGCAAGTAGAAGGCGCAACAGCGTGGATTTACCGGCACCGGAGTGGCCGGTGACAAACAAGAACTCGCCACGACGGACTCGAAAGCTCAGCTCATGCAGGCCGACGTGACCGTTCGGGTAGCGTTTACCGACCTGTTCGAAACGAATCATGAACGCTCCCGCTCGGCAAACAGTGCCTGGACAAAGGGTTCGGCTTCAAAGGTACGCAAATCGTCGATGCCCTCACCGACGCCGATGTAGCGGATCGGCAGGCCGAACTGCTTGGCCAGGGCGAAAATCACCCCGCCCTTGGCGGTGCCGTCGAGCTTGGTCAGCGCCAGGCCGGTCAGTTCGACGGTCTGGTTGAACTGCTTGGCCTGGTTGATCGCGTTCTGGCCAGTGCCGGCGTCGAGCACCAACAGCACTTCATGCGGCGCGTCGGCATCGAGCTTGCCGATCACCCGGCGAACCTTTTTCAGCTCTTCCATCAGGTTGTCTTTGGTGTGCAGGCGACCGGCGGTGTCAGCGATCAGCACATCGATGCCACGGGCCTTGGCCGCTTGCACGGCGTCGAAGATCACCGAAGCGGAATCGGCGCCGGTGTGCTGAGCGATCACCGGAATCTTGTTGCGCTCGCCCCAGACCTGCAATTGCTCTACCGCCGCAGCACGGAAGGTGTCACCAGCGGCGAGCATGACTTTCTTGCCTTCCAGTTGCAGCTTCTTCGCCAGTTTGCCGATGGTGGTGGTTTTGCCGGCGCCGTTGACGCCGACCACCAGAATCACGAACGGCTTGTTCTGCGAGGCGATTTTCAGCGGTTGTTCGACCGGTTTGAGCATTGCGGCCAGTTCGGCCTGCAGGGATTTGTACAGGGCGTCGGCGTCTGCCAGTTCCTTGCGTGCAACCTTCTGGGTCAGGCGCTGGATGATCTGCGTGGTGGCTTCAACGCCGACGTCGGCGGTGAGCAGACGGGTTTCGAGGTCGTCGAGCAGGTCATCGTCGATGGTCTTGCGCCCGAGGAACAGGCTGGCCATGCCCTCGCCGATGCTGGCGCTGGTCTTCGACAGGCCTTGCTTGAGGCGGGCGAAGAAACCGGCTTTGGTTTCTTCGGTGCGCGGGGTTTCGACTGGCGCTTCTACAGGGACTTCGACCGGCACGACCGGAGCGACCGGAGCGACAACCGGCGCAGCGGCAATCGGCGCAGGCTCCGACGGCGGGACAACCGGGGCGGCGGGTTCAGAAATGACCGGCGCAGGCTCGACAACCGGTTCAGGCACAGGCTGCGCAGGCACCTCGGCAACCGGCGCAGGAATCACTGGCGTCACATGTGGCGCCGCTTCTTCAACCAGGGCCACCGGCTCTTCTGCCACCGGCAAGGTCAGCCAAGGCTCGGCGGCGGGCGTCAGCGGCAGTTCGGGAGCGGCGGGCGCTTCCGGCTCGGCTTCAGCCTCCGGTTGCAGCACCGGCTCGGCGATCGGCAGCACAATCGGCGCCGGCTCTTCTTCTATTACAGGTGCAGGCGCGGGGGCCGGCTCAGGAATCGCGGGCGGCTGTTCGACGACGGGTTCCTGCGGTTTCTTCCGCAGCCATCCGAACAGGCTTTTCTTCTCGCCAGCCGCAGCTGGGCTCTTCTTGTCGTCGTTGGAACCAAACATGGAGGACGGCTATCTCACGGTAGCGACGCGCCAACAGGGCGCCCCGGCAAATAAATATTCGATGCAGAACAGACTGTGTTTCACCCAGCTTGTTCACGCGCAACATTTTGTCGAGGCACCGAAGGCACCTCAAGGATCGTATTAACGTTGATCTAAACCGGCAAAGATCGGCGAAAACGCGGAGTTTAGTGGGGAAAACACAGCTTTTCGCCGCAAACCTATACAGCCTTATCAAACCCTGAAGCCTGATAGGCGTGGCCGCCAGTAAAACGGATCAGTATCCTAGGGCGTGTCATTGATCATTACCAGTACCGCGTGGCCGCCTGAAAACGGGCCAGACAAGGCGCAGGCCGCAGGGAATGTGCTTTCCTTGCCAAGGACTGCAACGCAGTATGGCCCGTTTTCAGGCGCCACCCGGAGGGCCGGGCCTGATAGTGTGCAGGGCTGCGTTGCTCGGAGTTTATTTGGAACAACCAAACCACACTCCTCGCGCCTTGCCCTGCACACTATCAGGCGCCGGCGCGGTACTGGTAATGATCAATGACACGCCCTACCTCTCGCCCGCCGACGCTAAGACCAAGCGGGCAGCCCAACAGGTTGAAAAACGAATGAATGCTCTAGCCCGCCGCGCTGCTGGCCTGCTGCTCAGCGCAGTCTGCCTGCCCCTTTCGGCCCTGGCGGCCGACCCGCAACCGACCCATGAATTCACCCTCGACAACGGCCTCAAGGTCGTCGTGCGCGAAGACCATCGTGCGCCGGTGGTCGTTTCGCAGATCTGGTACAAGGTCGGCTCCAGCTACGAAACTCCGGGGCAGACCGGTCTGTCCCACGCGCTTGAGCACATGATGTTCAAGGGCAGCGAAAAAGTCGGCCCCGGCGAAGCCTCGCTGATCCTGCGCGACCTCGGCGCCGAAGAGAACGCGTTCACCAGCGACGACTTCACCGCTTACTATCAGGTGCTGGCCCGCGATCGTCTCGGCGTGGCGTTTGAGCTGGAAGCAGACCGCATGGCCAATCTGCGCCTGCCGGCCGACGAGTTCGCCAAGGAAATCGAAGTCATCAAGGAAGAGCGTCGCCTGCGCACCGATGACAAGCCGATGTCCAAGGCGTATGAGCGCTACAAGGCCATGGCCTACCCGGCCAGCGGTTACCACACGCCGACCATCGGCTGGATGGCTGACCTGGACCGCATGAAAGTCGAGGAACTGCGTCACTGGTACCAATCCTGGTACGCGCCGAACAACGCTACGCTGGTGGTGGTCGGTGACGTCACTCCAGACGAAGTGAAAACCCTCGCCCAGCGCTACTTCGGCCCGGTCGCCAAACGCGATGTGCCACCGGCGAAAAAACCGCTGGAACTGGCCGAGCCCGGCGAACGTCAGATCACCCTGCGCGTGCAGACCCAACTGCCGAGCCTGATGCTTGGCTTCAACGTGCCGAGCATTGCTACCGCTGAAGACAAACGCTCGGTCAACGCCCTGCGCCTGATCTCCGCGCTGCTCGACGGCGGCTACAGCGGACGCATCCCGACCCAACTGGAACGTGGCGAAGAGCTGGTCTCCGGCGGCTCGTCGGACTATGACGCCTACACCCGTGGCGACAGCCTGTTCACCCTGTCGGCCACGCCAAATACGCAGAAGAAAAAGACCATCGCCCAGGCCGAAGCCGGCTTGTGGAAACTGCTTGAGCAACTGAAAACCACCGCGCCGTCTGCCGAAGAGCTGGAACGCGTCCGCGCTCAAGTCATCGCCGGCCTGGTCTATGAGCGCGATTCGATCACCAGCCAGGCCACCGCGATCGGTCAACTGGAAACGGTCGGTCTGTCGTGGAAGCTGATGGACACCGAACTGGCCGATCTGGAAAGCGTGACCCCGCAAGACATCCAGAACGCCGCGAAAAAGTATTTCACCCGCGAACGTCTCAGCGTCGCCCACGTCCTGCCTTTGGAGACGACTCATGAGTGAGCGCAAAACCCCACGCCTGATGCTGCTTGGCCTGATTGCTGTCGCGGTGATCGGCTCGGCGGCCGTGTATCTGTCGCCCGGCGCTGACAGCCACGCCAGCGAAGCCCTGGATAACGCCAAAACCAGCCAGAAACTGCAATCGCTGGCCGAACTCGACGGCAAGGCCCCGGCCAGCCGCAAGCTCGACGTGCAGACCTGGAACACCGCTGAAGGCGCCAAAGTGCTGTTCGTCGAAGCGCATGAGCTGCCGATGTTCGACATGCGTCTGATCTTCGCCGCTGGCAGCAGCCAGGACGGCAACGCGCCCGGCCTCGCGGTGCTGACCAACGCCATGCTCAACGAAGGCATCGCCGGCAAAGACGTCGGCGCTATCGCCCAGGGTTTTGAAGGCCTTGGGGCCGACTTCGGCAACGGTGCGTTCAAGGACATGGCGCTGGCCTCGCTGCGCAGCCTGAGCGCACCTGAGCAGCGTGAACCGGCGTTGAAGCTGTTCGCCGATGTGGTCGGCAAACCGACCTTCCCCGCCGATTCCTTCGCGCGCATCAAGAACCAACTGCTCGCCGGTTTCGAATACCAGAAACAGAACCCCGGCAAACTCGCCAGCCTGGAGCTGATGAAGCGTCTGTATGGCGATCACCCGTACGCGCATTCCAGCGATGGCAATGCCCAAAGCGTGCCGAAGATCACCGTCGCGCAATTGCGCGAGTTCCATGCCAAGGCCTACGCCGCCGGCAATGCGGTGATTGCGCTGGTTGGTGATTTGTCGCGAGCCGAAGCCGAGGCGATTGCCAATCAGGTTTCCTCGGCCCTGCCGAAAGGTCCGGCGCTGGCGAAGATCGCTGCGCCGCAGGAGCCGAAGGCCAGTGTCAACCACATCGAGTTTCCGTCGAAACAGACCAACCTGATGCTCGCGCAACTGGGCATTGATCGCGATGATCCGGATTACGCCGCGCTGTCGCTGGGCAATCAGATCCTCGGCGGCGGTGGTTTCGGTACGCGCCTGATGAGCGAAGTGCGCGAGAAGCGCGGCCTGACCTACGGCGTGTATTCGGCGTTCAGCCCGATGCAGGCCCGTGGCCCGTTCATGATTAACCTGCAGACCCGCGCCGAGATGAGCGAAGGAACCCTGAAGCTGGTGCAGGACGTGCTC
Organism: Pseudomonas sp. ef1; assembly: GCF_007293365.2. Lineage (NCBI taxonomy): Bacteria > Pseudomonadati > Pseudomonadota > Gammaproteobacteria > Pseudomonadales > Pseudomonadaceae > Pseudomonas > Pseudomonas sp. ef1. The sequence continues at coordinate 456,794 of NZ_CM129815.1, forward strand.
GCCGACTACCTGAAAACCGGGCCGACACAGAAAGAACTCGACGATGCCAAGCGCGAACTGGCCGGCAGCTTCCCGCTGTCCACCGCGAGCAACGCCGACATCGTTGGCCAACTGGGCGCCATGGGCTTCTACAATCTGCCGCTGAGCTATCTCGACGATTTCATGCGGCAGTCGCAGAGCCTGACCGTGGAGCAGGTCCGTGATGCGCTGAACAAACACCTGAGCACGGAGAAAATGGTCATCGTCACCGCTGGCCCGACCGTGCCGCAAAAGCCGTTACCGGCCCCATCTGATAAACCTGCCGAGCAACCGCTCGGGGTTCCGGAGCATTAATGGCCACTCGAGCACCGAAAAAACCCGTGCAAAACGTGCACAACGGCGTCAATCAGCTGCGCATCATTGGCGGCCAGTGGCGCAGCCGCAAGCTGAGCTTCCCCGACGCACCGGGCCTGCGCCCGACCCCGGATCGCGTGCGTGAAACCCTGTTCAACTGGCTCGCGCCCTATGTCGAAGGGGCGAAAGTGCTCGACCCGTTCGCCGGCAGCGGCGCGCTGTTTCTCGAAGCGCTGTCCCGAGGCGCGGCCACGGCCCAGGCGCTGGACGCCAGCAACGTTGCGGTTTCCAGTCTGAAGGAACACCTCGGCACCTTGCGTTGCAGCAACGGCCAAGTACAAACCGCCGACGCGCTGCGCTACCTGGAAACCCAGGCCGCGACGCCGTTCGATCTGGTGTTCCTCGACCCGCCGTTCAACCAGAACCTGTTGCCAGCGGTTTGTACTTTGCTGGAAGAGCGCCAATGGCTGGCGGCCGATTCGTGGATCTACACGGAAAGCGAAACAGCGCCATCGACGCTGGGCCTGCCGGGCAACTGGCGCCTGCACCGCGAACAGAAATCCGGTCGTGTGTATTACGCGTTGTGGCAGCGCAGCGCCTGAACCATCCGCTCTGCGCTCTAGCGTGCGGTAGATAGTTACCGCACCCAGTGCCTCGCAGTCCGCCACAGTGGTTGCCGCAATCTGCGTTAACCACTGAGGATTTCGCGTATGGATACGCTCTGCAGCCGGATGCTGCTTTTTCTTGGCCTCGCGCCGTTCATGACGCTGGCCGCCACGCCCCCGCCGACTCATCAATTCACCCTGGAAAACGGTTTGCAGGTACTGGTGCGCGAGGATCACCGTGCGCCGCTGGTCACTTCGCATTTGTGGTTCAAGGTCGGCTCGGCAGACGAGGCGCCGGGGCAAGCCGGGCTATCGCACGTTCTTGAACACATGCTCTACAAAGGCAGCCGCAAGACCTGCGCCGGTGAGGCTTCGCGTCTTTTGGAATCCCTGGGTGCCGAAGAAAATGCCTTCACCGCCGAGGACGTCACCGGCTACTACCAGACCTTGTCGCCGCGCTATCTGGGCGTGGTTTTCGAGCTGATGGCCGACCTGATGACGACTGCTGATTTGCACGTCGACGACCTGAAAACCGAACTGGCAGTCATCCGCGAAGAGCGCCAGCTGCGCATCGACGACGATGTCGACGCCGCTGTGCTGGAACATTTCACCAGCCAGGCGCATGTCGCCAACAGCTATCGCACGCCAGTCATCGGCTGGATGCACGACCTGCAGCACGTGGACGCCGAGGAACTTCGCCATTGGTATCAAAGCCGTTATGCGCCGGGCAACGCCGTACTGGTGATCGTCGGCGATGTCACGCTCGCACACGTGCAGCCGCTGGCCGAGCGCTATTTTGGCGCGCTCGCAAATCGTCCCGTGCCGCGCCTGTTACGGCCCCTGGAGCTGAAAGTGCCGGGCGAGCGCAAACTGACCTTGCAGCGCAATGTCCCAGCAGAGCGGTTGCTGATGGCTTTCAATCTGCCCGGACTGGCCACGGCCAAAGACCTGCACACCGTGCACGCCCTGCGCCTGATCAACGCGATACTCGGCGGCGCACATGGCGCGCGCCTGCAAAAGAAACTGATTTTCACCGACCGCGTTCTCAATCGTGTCGACACTCACTACGACGAACGGACGCGCGGCGACAGCCTGCTGCTGTTGACTGCCGAGCTGGCCGATCCGCCGCTGACCGATCTTGAAGGTGCGCAAGCGCGGGTGTGGGAGCAGATCGAAACGTTGCGCACCACACCACCGTCGCCGGAAGAGCTCGAGCGGGCACGCACGCAACTGATTGCGCAGCAGGTGTATGCCCGCGATTCGATTCAGGAACAGGCGCGTCAGCTGGCCAGGTTCCAGGCCATCGGCTTGCCTTGGGGAATACTCGATGAAGATGCCGCTGCATTGGCGAAAGTGACGCCGCAACAGATCCGCGAAGTGGCCGCCACGTGGCTGACCCCCGAGCGTCTCAGCGTTGCCCACGTGCGCAAGGTGGACGTCCGATGAGCAGATTCTCAAGGCGCACGGGATTGATCCTGATGTGGCTGTCGGCTGCGGCGGCTTGCGCTGATGGTCAGCCTGAACAAGCGCGGACATCGCGCCTGCAATCGCTCAGCGAAGTCCAGGCGCTGGAAATCAAGCCGCGCGCATTGCAGATCAGGGGCTGGAAAACCCTGACCGGCACCAAGGTGCTGTTCGTGCGCACGAGCGATCTGCCGATGTTCGATATTCACGTCAGCTTCGCCGCAGGCAGCGCCCGCGACGGTAGCCTGCCGGGCCTGGCTGCCACGACCTTTTCCATGCTCAATGAAGGTATCCCCGGCAAGGATTTGTCCGCCATCGTCGAAACCTTCGACGGGCTCGGCGCGCAATGGGAAATGGACATCGATCACGACCGCGCCGTGTTCTCCCTGCGCAGCCTCAGCGATCCGGCCAAGCGCCTACCGGCGATGGATCTGTTGACGCGAATATTCAGCGAGCCATCGCTCAGCGCCCAGCGCTTGCCGCCAGTGACAGACGAACTGCGCGCCGCGCTCATCGCAGAGCAAGGCGATGCCGCGGGTCTGGCCTCGCAGAGCATCAAGGCACTGCTTGCGCCGGACAGCCCCTACAGCCTTCCGGTCTATGGCACGCAATGGGGCCTCAATGCCGTGACCCGGGCCGCCGTGGAGGATTTCCATCGCCGCTATTACGCTGCCCGACATGCGCAAATCACCCTGGTCGGCGACCTCACTCTGGACCAGGCACAAGCGATCAGCCTGCAGATCAGTAATGCCCTGCCCAAGCCTCCTGACGCGCTGGTGTCTTCAGCAATAGCAACGCCCGGAAACGTCCAGTCCAGTCACCTGGAACTGAATCAACTGCAGACCCACATTGCCTTTGCCCAAATCAGCGTGCCGCGACGACATGCCGATCACCCCGCCTTGTACGCCGCCAGTCAGATTCTCGCCGGAGGCAGCAACAGTCGGTTGATGAATGAACTGCGGCACAAGCGCGGACAGGTTTATGACGTGTATGGCGCCAGCGTCAATTGGGCTGGTGGCGCCGGGTTGCTGACCGTCACCTTGCAGACCGGTAGCTCCATGAGCGACAGCACCGTCGCTTTGGTGCGCTCGATGCTCAATGATTTTCTTCGGCAAGGGCCGACCGCCCCGGAACTCGAGCACCTCAAGCGCAGGCTGGCCAACAGAAATGTGCTCACCAGCGCCAGCAACCGGCACATTCTGGCCAGACTCGTGGAGATCAACCGCTACGACTTGCCGCTCGATCTGGATTACACGATGCAACAAGTGCAGAAGCTGACGGTGGACGACATCAAACTCGCTATGAGCCGTCACTTGTCTGTTGATCGCTGGGTGTCGGTTACGGTCGGCCCCAGTGTCGAGCAACAGCCACTGCCTGGACCGGAGGTTGCGCCGATCGGTCAGGCTGAAGAGGACATGTGTCGCGCCGACCCGGGCTTTGTGGCAAGTTAGGCGCTTTCGTTGAGAAGCGACAGCCCGCCCTGTGCGCCGGTCGCTTTACGCAAGACCTGTCGAGATTTGCCGTGCAATCACCGTCCCCGCTTCCCGCCTCGCGTTTCGTTCCGGCCTTCGGCCTCGGCAATCCGCATCTGCAAACCCTGTGGGGTCCGCTGTGGCGCAAGACCGTGCACATCGAGCGCGAACGCGAACGCCTGTGGCTCGAGGACGGCGACTTCCTCGACCTCGACTGGCACGGCCCGCACAGCGCCAAGGCGCCGTTGGTACTGGTGCTGCACGGTTTGACCGGCTCTTCCAATTCGCCCTATGTGGCGGGCATTCAAAAGGCCTTGGCCGAGCAGGGCTGGGCCAGCGTCGCGCTGAACTGGCGCGGTTGTTCCGGCGAGCCGAATCTGTTGCCGCGCAGCTACCACTCCGGCGCCAGCGAAGACCTTGCCGAAGCCATCCAGCACCTGCGCGCCAAACGACCGTTGGCGCCGTTGTACGCGGTCGGCTATTCACTGGGCGGCAACGTGCTGCTCAAACATCTTGGCGAAACCGGCAGCAACAGCGGCGTGCTCGGCGCTGTGGCGGTGTCGGTGCCGTTCAGGCTCGACCAGTGCGCAGACCGGATTGGCCAGGGATTTTCGCGGGTTTATCAGGCGCATTTCATGCGCGAAATGGTCGCCTACATCAAGAACAAGCAGCGCCAGTTCCAGCATGACGGGCGCGAAGACGGGCTGGCGAAACTGGCCGCGCTCGGCTCGCTGGAAAACATGCGTACGTTCTGGGATTTCGACGGCCGGATCACCGCGCCGCTGCATGGTTTCACCGATGCCGAGGATTACTACCGCCGCGCCTCGAGCCGCTATTACCTCGGCGAAATCCGCACGCCGACGCTGATCATTCAGGCAGCGGATGATCCGTTCGTATTTCCCCACAGCCTGCCGCAAGCCGATGAGTTGTCAGCCTGCACCCAGTTCGAATTGCAGGCGCGTGGCGGTCATGTCGGCTTCGTCGACGGCTCGTTTCGCCGGCCCGGGTATTACCTGGAGCGGCGCATACCACAATGGCTGGCCGCACTCGGTCAATGAACGCCGCATATCCCTTGCAGGAGTGAGCCTGCTCGCGATGGCGGTGTGTCAGTCTGGAAATTCAATGCCTGACAGGACGCCTTCGCGAGCAGGCTCGCTCCCACAGGGATTTGTGTCGGCATGAAAATGCATGGCACAACCTGGTTCAATGTGGGAGCGATCCTGCTCGCGAAAGCGGTGAGTCAGGTGGCATTTAACTCACAGACACACCGCCATCGCGAGCAGGCTCACTCCTACAGAGAGATCGCTGGGTTTATTCGCCCGTGGCAATCCCGCGCGACGGTTCGTTGATCCACTCGCTCCACGATCCGGCATACAGCGCCCCCAGCGGATACCCAGCCAGGCACAGTGCGAACAGGTTGTGACACGCCGTCACTCCCGAGCCGCAATACGCGACCAGTTCCGACGGTGAGCGATCACCCAATTTCGCGGCAAAGCGCTGCTTGAGCTGCTCCGCCGGCAGAAAACGTCCATCACTGCCGAGGTTGTCGGTGAACGCCGCACACTGCGCGCCGGGAATATGTCCAGCCACCGGATCGATCGGTTCCACTTCGCCCTTGAAGCGCGGCAAGGCGCGGGCGTCGAGCAGGGTCAGCGTTGGCTGGCCGAGGCGTTGTTGCAGTTGCTCGGCGCTGAGCAGCAGGCTCATGTCCGGCTGACCGCTGAAGTGGCCCGGGGTCATGCTCGGCGGATCCAGGCTCAGCGGCAGGCCGGCCGCGTGCCAGGCCTTGAGCCCGCCATCGAGAATGAACACGCCGTCGCGCTTGCCCAGCCATGCCAGCAACCACCACGCCCGCGCCGCATACGCACCAGGGCCGTCGTCGTACAAAACCACATCGCTGTCGTTGCTGATCCCCCAGGCTTGCAGGCGCTCGATCAACACCGCCGGCTCGGGCAACGGATGACGTCCGGTCACGCCCTTCTCGACTTTACCGCTCAGATCCCGTTCCAGATCGGCGAAACTCGCCCCGGCAATATGCCCTTCGGCGTAGCTGCGCTGGCCGTAATCCGGATCTTCGAGGGCGAAACGACAATCGAGAATCACCAGCCCTGGCTGCTCTTTGCGAGCGTCCAAAGCTTGTGGGCTGATCAACTGCGCAATCGACATAACGGGCTCCTGGGGAATTCGGCTGAACGGTTTATTTCACGTCTTCAAGGGCCTGCGCCAGCGGCACGTAGAACTCGTCGAACAATGCGTTGACTTCATCCCGCGCCTGATCGGTGACAAACCCTGCCTCAAGCACCAGCACCTGATACACGCCACGCTTCACGGCCTGTTCGCTGAGGTGGTTGGAGTTTTCCCGGGTGGTGCACAGAAAACGCACCCACGAGGTCAGGATGATCCACGCATTGAGGGTCAGCGATTCGATCTGCACACGGTCCATTTTCAGGATGCCGGCGGCGACGAAGCCTTCGTAGATCGCTGCGCCCTGGATCACGCAGCGCTGGGAAAAGCGCCGATAGCGCGCGGCCAGTTCCGCATCGCTGTCGAGCAGATGCTCAAGGTCACGATGCAGGAAACGGTAGCGCCACATGGCCGAGAGCAGTTCCTTGAGATAGAAACGCTTGTCCTCGACGGTCGCCGGGCGACCCTGAGGCGGACGCAAAAAGCTGTCCACCAGGGCTTCGTACTCACTGAACAACACGGCGATGATCGCCTGCTTGTTGGGGAAGTGGTAGTACAGGTTGCCCGGAGAAATCTCCATGTGCGCGGCGATGTGGTTGGTGCTGACGCTGCGCTCGCCCTGCTGATTGAACAGCTCCAGGCTGTTCTGAACGATGCGCTCGCTGGTTTTTATTCGTGGGGCCATGGCTTGAGCTTTAATTCAGAGTGCGTAGACGGCGCATCTTACGACCTAACCGGAAATGGATAAAACCTTGCCGTGCACGGAAGTCGTTTGACTTTCTAGAGCTTAGACTCTAAAAAGTGCCCATTACAATAAAATCCGGAGCCCGCGATGACTGCCGACATTGCCTACCTGCAAACCCTGCAACAGCCTCTTGAAACCCTCGATCGGCAGTTCCAGGCACAACGGGCCGCGTACGCCGCCAACCCGATGCCGCCGGCCGCACAACGTCAGCAATGGCTCAAGGCTTTGCGCGATCTGCTCAGCGCTGAACGGCAGACATTGATCGACGCGATCAGCGCCGATTTCAGTCACCGCAGCGCCGACGAAACCCTGCTCGCCGAACTGATGCCGAGCCTGCACGGCATTCACTACGCCAGCCGTCATCTGAAGAACTGGATGAAGCCATCGCGGCGCAAGGTCGGCATGGCCTTCCAGCCTGCTTCGGCAAAGGTGGTTTACCAGCCGCTGGGCGTGGTCGGTGTGATCGTGCCGTGGAACTACCCGCTGTATCTGGCCGTGGGGCCGATGGTCGGCGCCCTGGCAGCGGGCAATCGGGTGATGCTCAAGCTCAGCGAATCGACCCCGGCCACCGGCCTGTTGCTCAAAGAGTTGCTCGCGCGGATCTTTCCCGAAGACCTGGTTTGTGTAGTGCTGGGCGAAGCGGATGTCGGCGTGGCGTTCTCACGCCTGCCTTTCGATCACTTGCTGTTCACCGGTTCCACCAGCGTCGGCAAACACGTCATGCGCGCTGCAGCGGAAAACCTCACGCCGGTCACCCTGGAACTGGGCGGCAAGTCGCCGGCCATCGTCTCCACAGACGTACCGCTCAAGGACGCCGCCGAACGCATCGCTTTTGGCAAAACTCTCAATGCCGGGCAGACCTGCGTCGCGCCCGACTATGTGCTGGTGCCGGAAGACCGCGTCGGCGCTTTCGTCGAGGCCTATCGTCAGGCTGTGAAAGGCTTCTACCCGACCCTGGCCGACAACGCCGACTACACCGCGATCATCAACGAACGCCAGTTGGCCCGACTGAACGGTTACGTCAGCGACGCGACCAGCAAGGGCGCGCTGCTGATCCCGCTGTTCGAACAAGGCCAGGGCCGACGCATGCCGCACAGCGTGCTGCTCAATGTCAGCGATGAGATGACCGTGATGCAGGACGAGATTTTCGGCCCGTTGCTGCCGATCGTGCCTTATCGCGATCTGGAGCAGGCATTCGCTTACATCAATCAGCGGCCTCGTCCTCTGGCTCTTTACTACTTTGGCTACGACAAACGCGAACAGCACCGCGTACTGCACGAGACCCATTCCGGCGGCGTATGCCTGAACGACACCTTGTTGCATGTCGCTCAGGACGATATGCCCTTCGGTGGCATCGGCCCCTCGGGCATGGGCCATTACCACGGCCACGAAGGTTTCCTGACCTTCAGCAAGGCCAAGGGCGTGCTGATCAAACAGCGCTTCAACGCGGCCCGGCTGATATACCCGCCCTACGGCACATCGATTCAGAAACTGATTCAGAAGCTGTTCATTCGCTAAACGTTCGTCGACGCCGGGTAATAAAAACAATGCACCCAAGCCTGACCGAAACACCTGCCCTGTCGCGCCGTGGCCTGCTGAAATTCAGCCTCGGCGCCAGCGCGTTTCTCGCCACCGCCGGCCTTGGCGCCAGCCTCACTGGCTGCTCGTCGAGCATCAGCGCCAACGGCTTTGTCGTTTTGCGCGACGGCGATCTGCTGTTCCTGCGCGCGCTGATCCCGGTGATGCTCGACGGCGCCGTTGCCACCGGGGAAATGCCCGCAGCGGTCGACGGCACGCTGAAGTCGCTGGACTACAGCCTTGATCACGTGTCGCCGGAAATGCTCAAGCTCACTCGGCAACTCTTCGATGTGCTCGGCATGGCCGTGACCCGTGGCCCGCTCACCGGCATCTGGGGCAGTTGGGAAAACGCCAGCCCTGAAGCGATGCGGCATTTCCTTGAACGCTGGGAGAACAGCTCACTGAGCTTGTTGCGCATGGGCCACAGCTCGTTGCAGCAGATGGTGATGATGGCCTGGTACACCCGCGCCGAGTCCTGGGCTCACTGCGGTTATCCCGGTCCGCCGAAGGTCTGAAACCAGGGCGCGGCCTTCGCGAGCAGGCTCGCTCCCACATTTGAAATGCATCCCCCTGTGGGAGCGAGCCTGCTCGCGAAGGGGCCTGCTGCATCACCTCAGCATCCAGAATAATAAAGAGAACCTGACCGATGCCCGTACCCGATCCCTTCCGCGAAGGCCTCGCCCGAGGCTGGAAAACCTACAACGGCGCGCAACTGAGCGACGACCTCACCCTCGAGGCCGACGTGGCGATCATCGGCAGTGGCGCCGGCGGCGGCACCACGGCGGAGATCCTCAGCGCGGCCGGCTACAAAGTCCTGCTGATCGAAGAAGGCCCGCTGAAGACCAGTTCGGATTTCAAGCTGCTCGAAGACGAGGCTTACAGCAGCCTCTACCAGGAAGGCATCGGGCGCATGAGCAAGGACGGCGCGATCACGATCCTGCAGGGCCGCGCGGTCGGCGGTACGACGCTGATCAACTGGACCTCGAGTTTCCGCACGCCCGAACACACCCTCGAACACTGGGCCAGAGAGCACAACGTCAAAGGCCATAGTCCGGCAGAGATGGCGCCGTGGTTCGAAAAAATGGAGCAGCGCCTCGGCGTCGCGCCGTGGATGGTGCCGCCCAATGCCAACAACGATGTGATCCGCAAAGGCTGCGAGCAACTCGGCTACAGCTGGCACGTAATCCCGCGCAACGTTCGCGGTTGCTGGAATCTTGGCTATTGCGGCATGGGCTGCCCGAGCAACGCCAAGCAATCGATGATGGTCACGACCATCCCGGCGACGCTGGAAAAGGGCGGCGAGCTGCTGTATCTGGCGCGGGTGGAGAAACTGCTGATCAGTGGCGACAAGGTTACCGGGCTGCATTGCGTGGCGATGGACGAACGCTGCGTCGAGCCGACCGGGCGCAGCATCACCGTCAAGGCGCGGCATTATGTGCTGGCCGGCGGCGGCATCAACAGCCCGGCGCTGTTGCTGCGCTCCGACGCGCCGGATCCGCATGAGCGCATAGGCAAGCGCACCTTTCTGCACCCGGTGAACATGTCCGCCGCGCGTTTCGCCGAGGTGGTCAATCCGTTTTACGGCGCGCCGCAGTCGATCTACTCCGACCATTTTCAATGGAAGGACGGCACCACCGGGCCGATGGCGTTCAAACTTGAAGTGCCACCGCTGCACCCGGCGCTGGCCGCCACACTGCTCGGCGGTTTCGGTCAAGAGAACGCGCAACACATGGCTGATCTGCCGCACACCCACGCGATGCTGGCGCTGCTGCGCGATGGCTTCCATCCGGACAGCAGCGGTGGCTCGGTGGAGCTGCGCGGTGATGGCTCGCCGGTGCTCGACTATCAGGTTTCGCAATACGCCTGGGACGGTTTGCGCCGGGCCTTTCACGTGATGGCCGAAATTCAGTTCGCCGGCGGCGCGCAATCGGTGATGCCGATGCACGCCGACGGTCGCTATGTGAAGACACTGGCTGAGGCGCGCTCGCTGATCGACGGATTGAGCCTGGAGCTGTACCGCACGCGACTGGGCAGTGCCCACGTGATGGGTGGTTGTGCGATGGGTGAAGATCCGAAAAGCGCGGTCGCTGACAGCCTCGGTCGCCATCATCAACTGCGCAATCTGTCGATTCACGATGGCTCGCTGTTCCCCACCAGCATCGGCGCCAACCCGCAGTTGTCGGTGTATGGCCTGACCGCGCAACTGGCGACAGCCTTGGCTGATCGGCTGAAAAATCCATGAAAAAGCAGAATATTCCTATCGTCTATAGTGCTTTCTTACCCAACAGGCGACTTGGCCGACCGGGAAGGCTGCGATACCATCCGACTCCCCAACGGACTCCCGCCAGGACGACGCGATGAACCGAGTGTTGTACCCAGGTACCTTCGACCCTATTACCAAGGGCCATGGCGATCTGGTCGAACGCGCCTCGCGCCTGTTCGATCACGTGATCATTGCGGTCGCCGCCAGCCCGAAAAAGAACCCGCTGTTCCCACTGGAACAACGGGTCGAACTGGCTCGCGAGGTCACCAAACACCTGCCGAACGTGGAAGTGGTCGGTTTCTCGACGCTGCTCGCGCATTTCGCCAAAGAGCAGAACGCCAATGTGTTCCTGCGTGGTCTGCGTGCGGTGTCGGACTTCGAATACGAATTCCAGCTGGCCAACATGAACCGCCAACTGGCACCGGATGTGGAGAGCCTGTTTCTCACGCCGTCGGAGCGTTATTCGTTCATTTCCTCGACGCTGGTGCGGGAAATTGCTGCGCTGGGCGGCGATATCAGCAAGTTCGTCCACCCGGCCGTGGCCGACGCGCTGACCCTGCGCTTCAAGAAGTAGGAACTGCCGAAGGCTCGGGCTGCGATCAGACGATCTTTGCTTTTAAAGATTGCAGTCTCGTGCCCTTGATCGCCCTCGCGTGCACTGCGAGCGCCAATGCGGCACAATTGCGCGCATTGATTTATAGCGCCCGGGCCTGCCGCCCCGGCTGGAGTTAGCATGTCCCTGATCATCACCGACGATTGCATCAACTGCGACGTCTGCGAACCCGAGTGCCCGAACGCCGCCATTTCCCAAGGCGAAGAGATCTACGTGATCGACCCGAACCTGTGCACCCAGTGCGTCGGCCACTACGACGAGCCGCAGTGCCAGCAGGTCTGCCCGGTGGATTGCATTCCACTGGACGAAGCCCATCCGGAGACTGAAGAACAGTTGATGGAGAAGTACCGCAAGATTACCGGCAAGGCCTGATCACTTCAGCCCCTGTACCGAAGCCATCGCGGGCAAGCCCGCTCCCACAGAGTCTGTGGTGAAACACAAATTTGTGTGAACACCAAAACCCCTGTGGGAGCGAGCCTGCTCGCGAATGGGCCATCAGCCACACCCCTGAAACCCGATCAGCTCACTCGCGCTGCTCGAACCCCTCCCCCGTACACCCCAGACACCGCACAAACGCTGCTTTCGCCGGGTCTACCACCAGCGCCTGACCGGCATCGCCAACACCGCCGCCGAGCGCGGTAAACGGCAACGACACCACAAACGCTCCCGCACCGATCACCGTTGCCACCACCAGCAAAGGTCGGGCAATCAGCAGGTCGCCGAGCATGGCGTAGGCCGGGGGATTCTGGATGGTGTATCGCGGGTCACCGCTGCCGTTTTCCGAGGCCTGAACGGCCAGGCTGGAACACAACAGCAGCGTGACGAAGAAGACTTGCAGGAGTTTCATGGCACGATCCTTCGGGCTGAGCAGTGAGACTTCTCACTATAGACCCAAGGATTTTTCAGGTCTGGCAGCGCGGACAAAACACGCTGGCGCGCTGGCCGAGCTTAACTTCGCGCAATCCGGTGCCGCAGACCTTGCAGTGCTGCCCTCCCCGGCCGTAGACAAACAGTTCCTGCTGGAAATAGCCGGGCTGACCGTCGCCGCCAATGAAATCGCGCAATGTCGTGCCGCCACGCTCGATGGCGGCGGCGAGGATGCGTTTGATCTCGATCGCCAGTTTCAAGTAACGCCCGCGAGAAATGCTTCCGGCTTCGCGGCGCGGGTCGATGCCGGCGGCGAACAGCGCTTCGGTCGCGTAGATATTGCCCACCCCGACCACCACCGCGTTGTCCATGATGAACGGCTTGACCGCCATCGAACGTCCGCGTGACAGCTGGAACAGGCGCTCGCCATCGAACAGATCGGTCAGCGGCTCCGGCCCGAGGCGAATCAGCAATTCGTGATTGAGCGGGTCGTTGCTCCACAGCATCGCGCCGAACCGTCGCGGATCGGTGTAGCGCAAGGCCAGACCCGATTCCAGTTCGATATCGACATGCTCGTGCTTCAACGCCGGCAACCCGGCCTCGACCAGACGCAGATTGCCCGACATGCCCAGATGGCTGATCAGCGTGCCGATCTCGGCGTTGATCAACAGGTACTTGGCGCGCCGCTCCACCAGCACGATGCGCTGCCCGGACAGGCGCACATCGAGGTCTTCGGGGATCGGCCAGCGCAGGCGCCGGTCGCGGACGATGACCCGGCTGACCCGCTGGCCTTCCAGGTGCGGGGCGATCCCGCGACGGGTGGTTTCGACTTCCGGCAGTTCAGGCATGGTGTCCTCGGATCAATGCGCGCCGAGGTCGCGAATCGTTTGTTTGAGTGTTTCGAAGTCGTAGTCCGACAGACCGACGTAATCGAGCACCAGCGGGCCGACCGCGTTCCACTCGAAATCTTCGGTCTGGTTGCCCAGCACCCGATACGAGGCGCAGATGTGCTCGGCCATTTTCAGAATCGCCAGCAAATTTTTCAGCTGGCTGTTCTTCGACGATTCGTCGCTGAAAATCGCCAGCGCGTTGTGGTGGTTGGCGATGGCGGCGCTGACATGCTCCGGCAGGCGCCAGGACTTGGCAGTGTAGTAACCGACCACGGCGTGATTGGTGTTGAACACACGGTTTTCCGTATCGACCACACGGCATTCCGGGCTGGCGCTGGCGTAGGCCTCTTCCAGCACGGTCATGTAATTGGGGAAACGCTGCAGCATCAATGGCACGCCGCAATCGTGGAACAGGCCCAACGCATAGGCTTCGTCACCGGCCTGGGTGCCGATACGCTTGGCCAGGGTCAGGCAGGTCATCGCCACGTCCTGCGCGGTGTCCCAGAAACGGTTGAGGGTGACGATGGTGTCGTCGTTCATCTCGCCCTTGATCGACTGCGCGTTGATCAGGTTGATGATCGAGCGGCTGCCCAACAGGTTCACCGCACGCTGAATCGAGGTGATCTTGTTGCTCAGGCCGTAATACGGCGAGTTGACGATTTTCAGCAACGCGCCGGACAGACCGGGATCCTGGGAGATCAGCTTGGCGATCACCTCCAGGTCCGGGTCGGGCATGTACTGCTCCATTTGCAGATCCACCATGATCTGCGGTTGCGCCGGCACACTGATGCCTTGCAGCGATTGTTGAATCTGTTCGGTGGTCAGCTCTTGGGACATAAGTACACACTCCGGGGCAGGCGGCGATTCTAACCGCTGAAACCGCAGGGCGACACACCGATGGGCACATCGCCGGAACTTTCATCTGCGTCCAGGCTTCGGAATCTGTAGGGCGCATCGGACCTCAACGGTTCGCTGCAAAGGCAAAATCTCCACAGACTCAGGAGCTTACCGATGGCAACTTCCCTCAATGGCAAACGCGTCGCTATTTTGGTTACCGATGGTTTCGAACAGGTCGAAATGACCGGCCCCAAGGATGCCCTGGAGCAGGCCGGCGTGCAGGTCGATATCCTTTCCGCCGAGGCTGGCACGGTGAAAGGCTGGAACCATGACAAACCGGCGGACGACTTTCCGGTCGCCAACACCTTCCAGGCCGTGAGCATCGATCAATACGATGCCGTGCTGCTGCCGGGTGGTGTGCAAAATTCCGACACCATCCGTATCGACCAGGATGCTCAGCATCTGGTCAAGACTGCCGCTTCAGCGGGCAAGCCGATTGCCGTGATCTGTCATGGCAGCTGGCTGCTGATTTCCGCAGGGCTGGTCAATGGCAAGACCATGACCAGCTACAAAACGGTCAAGGACGATCTGGTCAATGCCGGGGTCAACTGGGTCGATCAGGAGGTGGTCAAGGACGGCAACCTGATCAGCAGCCGCCAGCCGGATGATGTGCCGGCGTTCAGTCAGGCCCTGATTGACGCACTGGCTGCATAAGAGCTGAAATCGCTTTCGCGAGCAGGCTCGCTCCCACAGGTGAATGCATTGCAAGTGTGGGAGCGAGCCTGCTCGCGAAGGGGCCATCCGCTTTTCATCGCAGGCCAGACCGGAGCACGCGTCAACACGCTATACTCCCGCTCTTTTTTCCGGAGCGACGTCATGTCCCTGCCTAGCCTGCGCCTCAAAGCCAACGCCGACCGTCGCCTGCGCAACGGCCACTTGTGGGTCTACAGCAACGAAATCGACGTGGCCGCCACGCCTCTGCACGGCTTCAAGGCCGGCGATCAGGCGGTGCTCGAAGCCGCTGGCGGCAAGCCGTTGGGCATCGTCGCCATGAGCCCGAACAACCTGATCTGCGCGCGCCTGCTGTCGCGCGACATCAAACTGGCACTCGACAAGTCGCTGCTGGTGCATCGCCTGAATGTCGCACTGTCGTTGCGCGAGCGTCTGTTCGACAAGCCGTTCTATCGTCTGGTCTACGGCGACTCCGACCTGCTGCCGGGTCTGGTGGTCGATCGTTTCGGCGACATCCTCGTGGTGCAGATCGCTTCGGCGACCATGGAAGCGCATAAAGACGACGTGGTAGCCGCGTTGACCCAGGTGCTCAAGCCAAGCGGCATCCTGTTCAAGAACGACTCCGCCGCCCGCGACGCCGAAGGCCTCAACCGCTACGTCGAAACCGTATTCGGTCTGGTGCCGGAGTGGGTCGCGCTGGAAGAGAACGGTGTGAAGTTCGAAGCGCCGGTCATTCAAGGGCAGAAAACCGGCTGGTTTTACGATCACCGCATGAACCGCGCGCGCCTGGCACCCTACGCCAAGGGCAAACGCGTACTTGATCTCTATAGCTACATCGGTGGCTGGGGCGTGCAGGCCGCTGCGTTCGGCGCCAGCGAAGTCTTCTGCGTCGACGCCTCTGCGTTCGCCCTTGACGGTGTCGAGCGCAACGCTGCGCTGAACGGTTTCGCTGACAAGATGACCTGCATCGAAGGCGACGTCTTTGAAGCGCTGAAGGAACTGAAAGCCAGCGAAGAACGCTTCGACGTGATCGTTGCCGATCCGCCGGCCTTCATCAAACGCAAGAAAGACATGAAGAACGGCGAAGGCGCCTACCGTCGTCTGAACGAGCAAGCCATGCGCCTGCTGACCAAGGACGGCATTCTGGTCAGTGCTTCGTGCTCCATGCACCTGCCGGAAGATGATCTGCAGAACATCCTGCTGACCAGCGCCCGTCACCTGGACCGCAATATCCAGATGCTCGAGCGTGGCGGTCAGGGTCCGGATCATCCGGTGCATCCGGCCATCGCTGAAACCCGTTACATCAAAAGCATCACCTGCCGTCTGCTGCCCAACAGCTGATTGCGCTTGAACACCGGGGAGCCACTGAGCTCCCCTTTTTTTTGCGCGCCCTCCCCCCGTTTTTTCACACTCGACATGAGTGTCCTGCCCTCTTCCTACAACTTCTTTCTCGCTGCCTTGCAGGAAGTTTCGTCATGCCTGTCAATCATGGAAATTAAACCTACGCAGTAAGCCTCCTGCAAAAGATCACTCCGACAAAATTACTGGAATATTCCTACTTAATATCCGCTTGCCAATATTCGATTACAAACTAATATGAAGTTGTCGCAACGAAGCGACTCAACTACCAACGAACAAGGAGTTCACATCATGAAAACCATTTATCTCGAAGCAAACACACTCGCCAACCTGGCCTTTCTGGTTGCAGCCACCGGCCGCTAAGTAAGCCTGGACGCCGGAGAGTGCCGGCACTCTGGCGTCCATCAGACTTTTTCCCGAGTGACCTGAGCCCATGTATATCAATCCTTTTCTTTTTATATTGCCGCGCCCGCCTGGACAAGTTGTCTGGAACTACAAGAACCACACTCAACACGAACTTGATCTTGATTACTCCCATCGCCTCGCCAGCCTTATACACAACCCTGATCTATTTGACCCAAACAACATAATAGACAGACAACTTCTGGACGCCGGCATTTTAATAACTTCAAAAATAGACAGTCCGAATTGGGGCTGGGATGAATTGTCGAAGATCTATCACATCGGCACACAAAACATACCTAGCGCACATACGCCTCGGAATATCCACGAGTGGTCCAGGCAATATCTGGCGCACTGCAGCGAAGTGCTGGCGAAGCCAGAACCTGCAGCCACCCGGGCGCGGCGATCAGTGCAGCCCCTGATTACCCTGCCCGTACCGGGCGCCATTGATGATGACAGCCTGACTCAGGCCCTGATGAGGCGCAAAACCTGTCGTTCCTACACCGGTGCAGCGGTGACACTGGATGAGGTCGGCACGCTGCTGTATTTGACCCTCGGCTATCTTCCCCCACGCGACAATGCCCACGACGATCCGGTCGCACCGGGTCTCGAGGCACGCCGAAGCTGCCCGTCCGGCGGCGGATTGAACGCCTGTGAGGGATTTGTCATAGCGCAAAATGTCAGCGGACTGGAACCCGGCATCTACGCCTATCACCCTGCCGAACACGCCCTGAGTCGGATCAATGCGCTGCCGGATCCGGAGCTGGGTCAATTGCTCGGCGGCCAGCATTTCATCAACAACCTGCCACTGGGCGTGTTCATCACTGCAAGGTTTGATCGTCTCTGGTGGAAGTACGAGCACTCGCGTGCCTATCGCATGGCCTTCATCGAAGCCGGTCATCTCTCGCAAACCTTTCAACTGGTAGCAACGACGCTGGGGCTGAACACCTGGCTGACCGGCGCGTTTGCCGACGCACAGATTGAAACCCTCCTCGGCATCGCGGGCAGCGCCGAGCAACCGTTGTTCTTCGTCGGTTGCGGACAAAGCGATGGCCAGGCCATGTGCCAGGAAATGCGTGATCTGCTCAGCGGAGCACAGTCATGATTCCCACGGCTATGGACGAGAGCGAAGCCCCGGTGTCATGGTCGCTCAAATTCACGCTTCCAGGCTGGGAGAACCGTGCATCGGTACGCAGCAGTGTCCATGACTATCGGTTACCGGGCGATGTCGAGCAGCAATTGCAAACCCGCTACTGGTTACCCCCGGCCTTTGTGCCCTATCTGGCGCATCCGGCCATCCAGGCCAAAGGTCGCGATACCCTGCACCGCCTTACCGCCAATCATCTGGTGTATTTCCTCGACTACACCACCCTGCTCGAACACCGCATCGTCAACCGCGCGGTGGAAGTCATCGTGCACCGCGAACTGCCCATTTATATACCGCTACCGATGAAACATGCGGCACTGCAGCTGTATACCGACGAGGGCTACCACGCGCTGTTTTCCAACCAGATTGCCGAGCAGATCGCTGCGCTCTACGGCATCACCCGGCGACCGGTCATTCCGAAGCGGATCAGCCGCATGAACGCTTTGATCGCGCGCACGCCGGAGAAAAACCGTGCATTGGCCTGGTTCCTGCTGGGATTTGTCTCGGAAACCATCATTGCCCGCGAGTTGCTGGAGGTCTGCCGCGACACGCTGGTATCCAGTGTGAGTGACATGTTGCGTGATCACCTTGCCGACGAAGCCCGGCACAGCCGCTATTTCGCCGAAGCCTTCCATTACTTCTGGATTGCGATGAACAGTCGTCAACGCCTGTTCGCCAGCAAGACCCTCGTGGAGATCATTTCCATCTTCTTCGAAGCAGATGAAGGCTGGCTGCAACAAAGCCTGCGTTCGGCCGGTATTGCCGAGATCGACGTGATGGAGATTGTCGGCGGCACGGCAACGGTGCAGGCCAACCGCGCCCGTGCACGCGTTGGCTGCAAACCTACTGTGGAGGCCCTGCACAAGGCCGGCTTCTTTGCATTGCCCCATAACCAGACACTCTTCGCCAAAGCAGGATTGATCGATGGATAAACACAGCCGTGCAACCACCCGCCGACAACAGCGCGGAGCAATCAGCCTGTTGTTGGCGATGATCCTGCTTGGCGTGTTTCCGCTGGATGTGCTGCTGCCTTCCTTTCCGGCGTTGGCAGCACACTTTGGCCGATCGTCTAACGACATCGCGCTGTCGATCAGTCTGTTTGCCGTGGGCATCGCATTTGCCCAGTTATTGATCGGCCCGCTGTCAGATGTGATCGGGCGCAAAGGTCTGCTGCTTGCCGGCATGAGCGTGTCGCTGCTCGGCGCACTTGGCTGCGTGCTGAGCAATGACTACACGCTGTTCCTGATTTTCCGGGTGATGCAGGCGCTGGGATGCGGTTGCTTCGTGCTGTCCCAGGCACTGGTGCAGGATCTGTTCGAAGGCAACGAGCGTGATCGCCTGCGGATCCTGATGGTCACCGCAACGGGCATCTTCATTTCGGTATCACCATTGGCGGGCACGTTTCTGCAAGCCACGCTCGGCTGGCGCGGCAGCTTCTGGGTCTTCATCGCCCTGACCGCAGCAGTTTTGATCAAGACCTGGCGATTGCTCGATAACAGCCGTCCTCCTCATGATCCCACCCGCCTTGGCTTCATCCAGTCCTATCAGCGCGTCCTGGGCAATTTCGAATTTGTCGGCTGCTGGCTGATTTCCGCATTCGCTTTCGCTTGCCACTTTTCCTTCATCGTCATTTCCCCGCTGATCTTCATGGAGCAGCTGCAGATGGCACCTTACGATTTCGCCTTGATCCTGCTGATCTACGGCGCCGCCTATGTCTTTGGCGGCGTGCTCGCCAGCGTGCTGAACCGGCATATCAATGCGCAACAGCAGATTTTTACCGGGCTGAGTCTGATCCTGCTCTCGGGACTGGTAATGCTCTATCTGGCCGCCAACCATGATTTGTCAGCTGCGACTGTGCTGATTCCAATGCTCATCTGCACGGTGGGCACGACCATTTCCCGGCCACCGGCTACCTCCCGCGCCATGAGCCTGTTTGCCGAAAATGCCGGCGCATCGGCGTCTGCCGGCAGCACCATCATCTTTATCTGTGGCGGGCTGGTCAGCGCCTTGATCAGCCTCGGCCCGGCCAACCTGCAAGCGACGCTGGGCTACGGTTTCGTCCTGTTGAGCGGCATATCCCTGTTGCTCAACAGCGTGATTGGCCGCCGCGTCAGCAACCTGCGCAGCAACAGGTTGATGCCCGGAGGCGACCATTGACCCTGCCAGTCGTCATCCCGCGCACCGCATCAGCAAGTCAACGATGCTTTGCGCCATTCCCTCGCGACGCCAGCGGTGTAGAATCGCCTCATTCATCGCCATTCATCCCCGGCGGGTTTATGAGCTCAGGCTGAGACCAGCGGCGATCCCGCAACGTCATTGGCAGCTTCCGGACACACGGCCATTTTTCGGGTGTTTCAGAGGTCAACAGAAGCTCACTCCCCTTTAGTACGTGATTAGCCGCCCGGAGTGCTCCATGCCAGATTACCGCTCGAAAACATCCACCCACGGCCGCAACATGGCCGGCGCCCGCGCACTGTGGCGCGCCACCGGCATGAAAGATGACGACTTCAAGAAGCCGATCATTGCCATCGCCAACTCGTTCACCCAGTTCGTCCCGGGGCATGTGCACCTGAAGGACCTGGGTCAACTGGTCGCCCGCGAAATCGAACGCGCCGGTGGCGTGGCCAAGGAATTCAACACCATCGCCGTCGATGACGGCATCGCCATGGGCCACGACGGCATGCTGTATTCGCTGCCGAGTCGCGAGATCATCGCCGACTCCGTCGAGTACATGGTCAATGCCCACTGCGCCGACGCTATCGTGTGCATTTCCAACTGCGACAAGATCACCCCGGGCATGCTGATGGCCGCGCTGCGCCTGAACATTCCGGTGATCTTCGTTTCCGGCGGTCCGATGGAAGCGGGCAAGACCAAACTCGCCTCCCACGGCCTCGACCTCGTCGACGCCATGGTGATCGCCGCCGACTCCAGCGCTTCTGACGAGAAAGTCGCCGAGTACGAGCGTAGCGCCTGTCCGACCTGTGGTTCGTGCTCCGGCATGTTCACCGCCAACTCGATGAACTGCCTGACCGAAGCACTGGGTCTGGCCTTGCCGGGCAACGGTTCCACTCTGGCCACCCACAGCGACCGCGAACAGCTGTTCCTGCAGGCCGGCCGCACCATCGTCGAGCTGTGCAAGCGTTACTACGGCGAGAACGATGACTCCGTGCTGCCGCGCAACATCGCCAACTTCAAGGCGTTCGAGAACGCGATGATGCTCGACATCGCCATGGGCGGTTCGACCAACACCATCCTGCACTTGCTCGCAGCCGCCCAGGAAGCCGAGATCGATTTTGACCTGCGCGACATCGACCGTCTCTCGCGCAGCGTGCCGCAGCTGTGCAAAGTCGCACCGAACATCCAGAAGTACCACATGGAAGACGTGCACCGCGCCGGCGGCATTTTCAGCATCCTCGGTTCGCTGGCCCGTGGCGGCCTGCTGCACACCGACCTGCCGACCGTACACAGCCGCAGCATGGAAGAAGCCATCGCCAAGTGGGACATTACCCAGACCAGCGACGAAGCCGTGCATCACTTCTTCAAGGCAGGTCCTGCGGGCATTCCGACCCAGACCGCGTTCAGCCAGTCGACCCGCTGGGAAACCCTCGACGACGATCGTGAAAACGGCTGCATCCGCAGCTTCGAGCACGCCTATTCGAAAGAAGGCGGCCTCGCCGTGCTGTACGGCAACATCGCGCAGGACGGTTGCGTGGTGAAAACCGCCGGGGTCGATGAGTCGATCCACGTCTTCGAAGGCAACGCGAAAATTTTCGAAAGTCAGGACAGCGCCGTGCGCGGCATCCTCGCTGACGAAGTGAAGGAAGGCGACATCGTCATCATTCGCTACGAAGGCCCGAAAGGCGGCCCGGGCATGCAGGAAATGCTCTACCCGACGTCCTACCTGAAATCCAAAGGTCTGGGCAAAGCCTGTGCGCTGCTCACCGACGGGCGTTTCTCCGGCGGTACTTCCGGCCTGTCAATCGGTCACGCTTCGCCAGAAGCTGCGGCCGGCGGCGCGATTGGTCTGGTGCAGGATGGCGACAAGGTGCTGATCGACATTCCGAACCGCTCGATCAACCTGTTGGTCAGCGACGAAGAACTGGCGGCACGCCGTGCCGAGCAGGACAAGAAAGGCTGGAAACCGGTCGAGGTGCGTCCACGCAAAGTGACCACCGCGCTCAAGGCCTACGCCCTGCTGGCGACCAGTGCCGACAAGGGCGCGGTGCGCAACAAAGCGATGCTCGACGGGCTGTAACCGTCAAATCGTCGATGCAAAAATGCCCCGCCAAGTGCGGGGCTGATCGTTCCCACGCTCTGCGTGGGAATGTCTCAAGGGACGCTCCGCGTCCAGTGACGCAGAGCGTCACGGGCTGCATTCCCACGCAGAGCGTGGGAACGATCCAAAACAAGATCAAAAGATCGCAGCCTTCGGCAGCTCCTACATGCGATCGTGGCTTACTGGATGTCTTCCGGTTTGACGATCACCCAGTTCTTGTCCGCCGTCACCGGCAAGCCTTCCTTGGCCTGCGCCGCCGCGTGCTTGGCCATCATGCCGTTGATTTGCGTCATGTACTTGTCCTTGCGGTTGATCCACAAGTGAATGCCGCCCTTGGCCACGTCGACATCATGGAACAGCATGTAACCGTCGCTGGTTGGGGTGTCGCCACCGACCAGTACCGGTTTTTTCCATTCATCGATATAGGTCAGGATCGCTGCGTGCTTGCCGGCCATCCAGGTTGCCGGGGTCCACAGGTACGGCGTCAGCTCCAGGCCCAGGTTGGCCTTCTCGTCATATTTGCCGGCAGTGATCTGTTTGCGCGCAGTGGTCAGCTCGCCGGTCTTCTGATCCTTGAGCAGCAGTGAAACGCCAATGACGTTCTGCGGTTTGACGTTGTAACCGTACTTGGGATCCGCCGCGACCATGCGTACCAGTTCCTCTGAAGCGGCGGTCATCACGTAGACCTCGATGCCGTTCTCCATCAGCTTGTTGTACAGCTCCTGCTGGCCAGTGAAGATCTTCGGCGGATTGACGTCGAGCTTCTTCACCACATCGCCTTCGTAATACGTCGCGGGCACCGGTTTGCCCGAAGCCATCAGTTCGTCAACGTAGCCCTTGAGTTCCTTGAGAGTGAAGCCGGAGAACACCTGCGCCACCCACGGGTAGCAGACCATGTCGTCGACTTCGCAGAGCCGGTAGTAATAACTGAACAGGCTTTCCTTGTGCTCGGCGGTGTCCTTGAAGGGCATCAGTTTCAGCGAGGGGTCGAGCTTGTCGCGGGTAATAAGGCCTTTGTTTTCCATGAACGGCAGCAAGGATTCTTCGAGGTCGTAGCGGTAACTGGTGTTGTCCATGTCGAACACCGCGTAATTACCCTTGTTGGCGTTGGCGGCAATCATCGCGTCCAGCGCCTTGGCCTGATCCGCCGGCCAATGCTTGAGGTCCGTGGCCAATGCCTGGCCGGCAAGGCCAGCCGCCAGTGCCACAGCCAACAACGTGCGTACAATTCTCATAGCGCTACTCCCCGATGCAAAGAGTTCGACGCTAACAAATCAGTGTGACAACCCTCGCCTGTCAGCGACCGCTGACGTCCCTTGCGCGTCAGTTGCATTGCCGACAGCGACACGCGCTTATTCCAAAAACGACGGATGCCCTGCCATTTCGGTATTAAATCATTGCAAATCAAGCTGTTAGGCTTGCCGGTTCGCAGCAGCCCCGGATGGCTGTTGGCACAGTCTTTACTGGAGTTCTCATGAATCTACCGCTGATTCTCAACTTGCTGGTGTTCCTCGCCCTGCTCTTCGGTCTGGCGCAGACCCGCCACACCACCTGGAGCCTGGCGAAAAAAGTCCTGCTCGCACTGGTCCTCGGCGTGGCGTTCGGCGTCGCGCTGCACACGATTTACGGTGCCGGCAACCCGGTGCTGAAAGCCTCGATCGGCTGGTTCGATCTGGTCGGCAACGGTTACGTACAGTTGCTGCAGATGATCGTGATCCCGCTGGTGTTCGCCTCGATCCTCAGCGCCGTCGCCCGCCTGCACAATGCCTCGTCGCTGGGCAAGATCAGTTTCCTGACCATCGGCACGCTGCTGTTCACCACCGCCATCGCGGCGTTGATCGGCATCGGCCTGACCAACCTGTTCGGCCTTACCGCTGAAGGTCTGGTCGCCGGCACTCAGGAAATGGCGCGCCTGCAAACCATTCAGAACGACTACGCCGGCAAGGTCGCCGACCTGAATGTGCCGCAATTGCTGCTGTCGTTCATTCCGCAGAACCCGTTCGCCGACCTGGCCCGGGCCAAGCCGACCTCGATCATCAGTGTGGTGATCTTCGCCGCGTTCCTCGGGGTTGCCGCGCTGCAACTGCTCAAGGACGACGTCGAGAAAGGTCAGAAAGTGATCAACGCCATCGACACCCTGCAAGCCTGGGTGATGCGTCTGGTGCGTCTGGTGATGAAGCTGACCCCGTACGGTGTGCTGGCGCTGATGACCAAAGTGGTCGCCGGTTCCAACCTGCAGGACATCATCAAGCTGGGCAGTTTCGTCGTGGTCTCGTATATCGGCCTGGGCCTGATGTTCGTGGTGCACGGCGTGCTGGTGTCGGCCGCCGGGATCAACCCGCTGCGCTTCTTCCGCAAGATCTGGCCGGTGCTGACCTTCGCCTTCACCAGCCGCTCCAGCGCGGCGACCATTCCGCTGAGCATCGAAGCGCAGACCCGTCGTCTGGGCATTCCGTCGTCAGTCGCCAGTTTCGCTGCCTCGTTCGGTGCGACCATCGGCCAGAACGGTTGCGCAGGCCTGTACCCGGCGATGTTGGCCGTGATGGTCGCACCAACGGTCGGCATCAACCCGCTGGATCCGCTGTGGATCGCGACGCTGGTAGCGATTGTCACGTTGAGCTCGGCCGGTGTCGCCGGAGTGGGTGGAGGCGCGACGTTCGCCGCACTGATCGTGCTGCCAGCGATGGGCTTGCCGGTGTCACTGGTGGCGTTGCTGATTTCGGTCGAGCCGCTGATCGATATGGGGCGCACCGCGTTGAACGTGAGTGGCTCGATTACCGCTGGGGCGATTACCAGTCAGGTCATGCAGCAGACGGATAAAGCGCTGCTGGATGCCGATGAACACGCGCAGCTAGTCAGCTGAAGCTGCAAGCTGCAAGCTGCAAGCCAAGAGCCAAGAGCCAATCAGCTTTTACTTGCAGCTTGCAGCTTGAGGCTTAAAGCTGCTTTTTCTCCCAGACTTCGAAGTTGTACGCGGGTTTATCTTCAACCGCCGGGTTTTCAACATTCGACACCAGCTTCCATTCGCTCAGATCAAACTCCGGAAACCACGCATCCCCTTCCGGGCTCAGCGCTACGCGGGTCAGGTACAGCCGATCGGCCTGCGCCAGCCCTTGCGCATACAACTGCGCGCCGCCAATCAGCATCAGTTCATCAACGCCCTGGGCTTTCGCCCATTCCTCGGCGCGGGCCACGGCGGCTTCCAGCGACGGATAGACCTCGGCGCCTTCGAGCTGCAGATCAGGCTGACGGCTGACCACGATGTTCAAGCGCCCCGGCAACGGCCGGCCGAGCGAATCCCAGGTCTTTCGGCCCATGATGATCGGCTTGCCGAGCGTGGTCGCCTTGAAGTATTTGAAGTCCCCCGGCAGGTGCCAGGGCATGCTGTTGTCGACGCCGATCACGCGGTTTTCACCGAGGGCTGCGATCAGGCTGAGGGGCAGTGATTTAGTCATGCCGGCGAGGATACCAGAGCCGCGCTTACCCCGATAAGCGCCACAGCGGTTATGCTCAGCGCTCGATTTAGCGACGGGACGCCGCGTGACTGAACTGACTCCACTGCAAAACCTCTGGCTCACCGAAACCATCCGCCTGCGCGAAGAACACGCGGGGCCGCTGGATGACCTGGAAGCCAATCGTCTGGCCCGCGCCGCTGGCGGCGATCTGCCGAGCCGCATTGCGCGCCGGGCGCTATGGCTGGCCGAGCGCGACGGGCTGACCGCCGCGCTCAAGCACTGGCTGCAAGGCGCGCGTCTGGCGCTGGTGCTGTTGATGATTTTCGCCGTGCTCAGCGGCGCTGGTCTGGCTTTCGCTGCACTTGGGCAGACGCCGGTGAATGTGTTCTGGGCGCTGGGCAGTCTGCTCGGGATCAATCTGATTTTGCTGCTGAGCTGGGCGCTGGGCTTGATTTTCGCTGGCGAACACGGCGCCACCCTCGGGCGCTTGTGGCTGTGGCTCAGCGAAAAATTCGCCCGCGATGCCAAAGCCGCGCAACTGGCGCCCGCCCTGCTGTGGCTGCTGCAACGCAAGAAACTCAATCGCTGGGCACTCGGCGCGCTGGTCAATGGCCTGTGGCTGCTGGCGATGCTCAGTGCGCTGATTCTGCTGCTGACGCTGATGGCCACGCGGCGCTACGGCTTTGTCTGGGAAACCACGATCCTCGGCGCCGACACTTTCATCAACGTTACCCAGGCCCTTGGCTATCTGCCGGCGCTGCTCGGCTTCAATGTGCCGACCGAGGAAATGATCCGCGCCAGCGGCGACGGCGCACTGGATATTGAAAGCGCACGACAAGCCTGGGCGACCTGGCTGGTCGGTGTGCTGGTGGTCTACGGCGTGCTGCCGCGCCTGCTGCTCGCGCTGTTCTGCCTGTGGCGCTGGAACCGCGGCAAAGCCGCGCTGCGCCTGGATCTGAACCTGCCTGGCTACGCGCAACTGCGCGAACGGTTGATGCCGACCAGCGAGCGCCTTGGTGTCAACGACCCGGAGCCGGCGCAACTGCATCGCGTCGAAAGCAACGTCGGCGAACTGGCCAGTGAAGGCGCGCTGCTGGTGGCGATCGAGTTGGACGAACAGCGTCCGTGGCCACCCGCGCTGCCGAAAAACGTCAGCAACGCAGGCATCCTCGACAGTCGCGAATCGCGGCACAAACTGCTCGAGCAACTCAGTCGCTTCCCGCCGGCGCGGCTGGCTATCGCCTGCGATCCGCGACGTTCGCCGGATCGCGGCAGCCTCGCATTGATCGCCGAACTCGCGCGCAACGCCAGCGCCACCCGCATCTGGCTGCTGCAAGCGCCGCCTGGCGAAGCGCTGGACGGGCAACGTCTGGGTGACTGGCACGCGGCGCTGCAACAGCTGGAACTGCCATTCGCCGATTGCGCGCCGATGAACTGGCTGGAGAGCGGACATGACTGATGCACGCAAGGCCCCGCTGAAACTGGCAGTGGTTGGCCACACCAACGTCGGCAAGACCTCGCTGCTGCGCACGCTGACCCGTGACGTCGGCTTCGGCGAAGTCTCGCACCGGCCGAGCACCACCCGGCATGTCGAAGGCGCGCGGTTGTCAGTGGATGGCGAGCCGTTGCTCGATCTGTACGACACGCCGGGGCTGGAAGATGCGATCGCCCTGCTGGATTTTCTCGAGCGTCTGGAACGCCCCGGCGAACGCCTCGACGGCCCGGCACGATTGGCGCGGTTTCTCGACGGCAGCGAGGCGCGCCAGCGTTTCGAACAGGAAGCCAAGGTACTGCGACAACTGCTGGCCTCCGATGCCGGTCTGTATGTGATCGACGCCCGCGAACCGGTGCTGGCCAAGTACCGCGACGAGCTGGAAGTGCTCGCCAGTTGCGGCAAACCGCTGCTGCCGGTGCTGAATTTCGTCAGCAGCGCCAACCATCGCGAACCCGATTGGCGCGAGGCGCTGGCGCGGCTGGGGCTGCATGCGCTGGTACGTTTCGACAGCGTCGCACCGCCCGAGGATGGCGAGCGGCGCTTGTACGAGAGCCTCGCCCTGCTATTGGAAAACGCCCGCCCGCAACTGGAGCGGTTGATCGCCGACCAGCAGGCGCAGCGCCTCGCCCGTCAGCAAAGCGCCGCACGCCTGATTGCCGAATTGCTGATCGACTGCGCTGCATGCCGGCGCAGTGTGGTCAGCGAAGCCGAGCAGGAACAACAGGCGATCAGCGAGCTGCGCAAAGCCGTACGTCAGCGTGAGCAGAAGTGCGTTGAGGCGCTGCTCAAGCTCTACGCGTTTCGCCCGCAGGACGCGGCGGCCAGTGACTTGCCGTTGCTCGACGGGCGCTGGGGCGATGATCTGTTCAACCCGGAAACCCTGAAGCAACTCGGCGTGCGCGTCGGCGGCGGCATTGCTGCCGGTGCAGCGGCCGGGGCTGGGGTGGATTTGCTGGTCGGCGGGATTACCCTTGGCGCGGCGGCGTTGGCCGGTGCGATCGCCGGCGGTGCGCTGCAAACCGCGCGCAGTTATGGCAGTCGCCTGCTCGGCAAAATCAAAGGCCAGCGGGAATTGACAGTGGATGACACCGTGCTGCGCCTGTTGGCGTTGCGCCAGCGCCAGTTGCTGCTGGCCCTGGATCAGCGCGGGCATGCGGCGATGGACAGCATTCAGGTGGCCACGCCTCTGGACAAGACCTGGCGCGAAGGCAAATTGCCGGAAGCGCTGAACAAGGCGCGCGCGCATCCGCAGTGGTCGTCGCTCAATCCGCAGGCGAAGTTGAATCAGGCGGAAAGGCAGGAGCAGGTTGAGGCGTTGGCTGAAAATTTGTAGCGCTGCCCCATTCGCGAGCAGGCTCGCTCCCACATTGGAATGCGGATCCCTGTGGGAGCGAGCCTGCTCGCGAATGCAGCACCTCGGTGCGCAGTCCTAAACAGCCAGCAGTCGCGCCGCTTTCGCTTTCAATCCAGCCAAATCCACCAGCGGCACCGCAACCTCCTTCGCCAACTCATCCCAGCGCCGCATGCGCAAACTCAGCGCACACAATGGATCAGCCTCGAACGCATCCGCCTCAGCCGCGCTCATCACCCCGCCCTGATATTCCAGCGTCCTGCGACTCGCCTCACTCAACCGCGCGTAATAGCCCGGCTCGCGCAAGGTGAGATAGCGCTTGGCCTGAACGTGATATTCCACCAGTCGCGCCAGCCGTTCGCTGAAACCTGCCTCACGCAGATAATCGGCCCCGAGCCGCTCATGGCTGACCACGCCATAACCGCCCATGTTTTCCGCGCCCTCGGCACACAAATGGCCGATGTCATGAAAGAACGCCGCCAGCACCACTTCATCGTCACAACCTTCGGCCATCGCCAGCTCGGCGGCCTGGGACATGTGCTCGAGCTGCGACACCGGTTCGCCGATGTAATCGCTGGCGCCGAAGCGTTCATACAGGCCGAACACCCGGGCGATCACCTGTTCGTGATTCATGCCTCCTCCAGTAATTGCGCGATATTGCGTTCGGCCAGCGCCGGGCCGACGCTCATGCCGACGCCGGTGTGCATCAGCGCCACGCTCAAGCCCGGTGCCGGACGCAGGAAAGAAAACGGACCAGGCCCACGAGCACCATAGACGCCCTGCCAGCGTTCGACCACTTTCACCTGGCATCCCAGCGTCTGCTCGGCGAGTTCGAGCATCCAGTTATCGACCTGCTCGGCGTTGAACGGTGACGCATCGCTGCCGTAATGATGCGAATCGCCGATGATCAGTTCGCCATACGGTGTCGGGCTGATCAGCAAGTGAATGCCGTTGGCGTGCAGGTGCGGTTGTTCACGGAGGATCTGCGCCTGCACCGCTGCGGCTTGCGGCAAATCGGCGAAGGCGCCGTAGTGCACGCAGCTCAGGCCGGTGAGCACGGCGTGTTGCAGATTGAGATCGACCTGCGGTCTGGCCCGCAGCATTTGCAGACGACAGATCTGCGGATTGAGCGCAGCAATCGGCTCGGCCAGTAGGGTCTGATAGTCGTGGCCGGAGCAGACGATGATCTGCTTGGCGCAGAACTCACCGGCAGTGCTGCGCAGTCGCCCCGGCTCGACGTCGCGCACCAGCGTGGAAAAGTGAAACTCGACACCCAGGTCGCGGCGCAAATAATCGATCAGCGCCGGAATCGCTTAGCGCGAGTACAACTGCTGATCATCGATACCGTGCAACGCGGCGCGGTGATGGCTGAACTGGCCGCCATAGAGATCACGCAACGCCGCGCCGCGCAGCAGCTCGACGTTGTAGCCATGCTCGACCGCGCGGTCGGCGCAGAAGACTTCGAGCAGGTGTTCTTCGGCCGCGCTGCGGGCGAACAGGTATGAGCCGTTGCGCTTGATCTGCAGGCCGGCAAGTTGCGCCCAGTCGCCCCAGATCTCGCGACTGGCCTTGGCCAGTTCAAGCATGATGCCGGGCGGCTGACCGGTGACCAGCGCCTGGCCGAAGTTGCGCACCGAAGCGCCGAGGGGCGTGGCGGTGCGTTCGAATACCGCGACTTTGAGGCCGCGTTTGGCGGCGGCATAGGCGTGGGACAGACCGAGGATGCCGGCGCCGATGATGAGCAGGTCTTTGGGTTGTGTCATGTAGAGGTGCTCTGAATGAGAAACCGCTTTCGCGAGCAGGCTCGCTCCCACAGGGGACAGCATTGCAACTGTGGGAGCGAGCCTGCTCGCGAAGGGGCCTTGTCAGTCGATAAAGATCTTACTTGGCGACAACTTTCTCGGACTTGCCGTCATACCGCTTGCGCCATTCAGCCAGGATCTCGTCGCGGTTCTTTGAGGCCCAGGCAAAGTCGTTCTTGATCAGGCGCTGCTCATAGTCGGCTGGCAATTCGGTCTGCGGCTTGGCAATCCCCGGCTGCGCAAGAACAGCGAAGTTCTCCTTGTACAGATCCATCGCCTCGGCGCTGGCGGAGAAATCAGCGAGTTTCTTCGCCGCGTCTTCGTGCGGTGTGCCTTTGATCACCGCTGTCGCTTCGATCTCCCAGCCCAGACCTTCCTTCGGCAGGATGATGTCCAGTGGCGCGCCCTGGCGTTTCAACTGTACGGCTGGATATTCAAAGGAAATCCCGATCGGAAACTCCCCCGCCGCCGCCAGTTTGCACGGCTTGGAACCGGAGTGAACGTACTGGCCGATGTTCTGGTGCAAGCCGTCCATGTAGGCCCAGCCCTGTTTCTCGCCGAAGGTTTGCAGCCAAGCGCTGACGTCGAGGAACCCGGTGCCGGACGACGCCGGGTTGGGCATGACGATCTTGCCCTTGTACTCAGGCTTGGTCAGGTCCTGCCAACTCACGGGTTTGCTCAAACCCTGCTTCTCAGCCTCGACGGTGTTGAAGCAAATGGTCGCGGCCCACACATCCATGCCTACCCAGGCTGGCGGGTTGGCGGCGTCGCGGTAATTCGCGCCGATCTTGCCGAGATCCTTCGGTGCATAGCTTTGCAGCATGCCTTGCTGATCGAGAATCGCCAGGCTCGACGCGGCGAGGCCCCACACCGCGTCAGCCTGCGGACGAGCCTTTTCGGCGAGCAGTTTGGCGGTGATGATCCCGGTGGAATCGCGCACCCATTTGATCTCGACGTCCGGGTTGGCCTTTTCAAAAGCCTCCTTGTAGGACTTCAGTTGTTCGGCTTCGAGGGCGGTGTACACCGTCAACTCGGTTTTTGCCGCGAAGGCATTCAGGCTGAAAGTCGCGAGCACAGCAGCGGCCAGGGCCATAGGCTTGAACATGAGCGTTTTCCTGTAGATGAGTTGAACGGAGTTGCAATCAGTGACCGGGCGCGGTTTGCCGCCAGGCCTGGGAACGGCGCAGCAAGCCGCGCGAAGCCCACGCCAGCAGCAAGGACACGCCAGCCGAAGTGAACAGAATCAGGGTCGACATCGCCGCCGCGCCGCCAACGTTGCCGGCATCGTCCATGTTCAGCACCGCCACCGCCGCGAGGATGGTGTCGGGGCTGTAGAGGAAGATCGCGGCGGAAACCGTGGTCATTGCCGAGACGAACAGGTAGCGCACGATGTCCAGCAGCGCCGGCAGGCAGATCGGCACAGTCACGCGCAGGTAATGCCGGTACAGCGGCGCCTTCAGCGACAGCGCCGCAGCCTCGAACTCAGCATCGAGCTGGCGCAGCGCGGTGGTCGCGGTCATTTGTGCGGTGGTCAGGTAGTGCGCAATGGTGCAGACGATCAGCAGCGTCATCGTCCCGTAGAGCACGTGCAGCGGATTGCCGCTGAGGTTGAAGAAGAAGACGTAACCCAGGCCCAGCACCAGCCCCGGCACCGCCATCGGCACGAAGCTGAGCATACGCAAAGCCAGGTTCAGCCCGCGCTGAGTGCGGGTTTTCTCCATCAGATAGGCGCCGGTAAAAATCAGCACACTGCCAATCAGCGCCGTGCCCAGCGCCATCTTCAGACTGTTGCCGTAGGCGAGCCAGCCACCGCCGGCGGTATCGTTGAACTGATAGTGGTTGAGCGACAGCGACAGGTTGTACGGCCAGAACTTCACCAAGGACGAAAACACCGCCATGCCGAACACCAGAATCAACGCCGCGCTGATCAGCAAAACAATGGCCAGATAGCAGCCGTCGCGCAGCTTGCACGGCAGCGGTTTGAACACCTGCGCGCGTCCGCTCATGGAGTCGCCATGGCGGCGACGCAACCAGGCATCGACACCGAAACTGAACAGCGCCGGCAGCAACAGCACCATGCCGATCAACGCGCCGCGACCGAATTGCTGCTGGCCGACCACGGCTTTGTAGGCCTCCAGCGCCAGCACTTGATAGTCGCCACCGACCACCACCGGCACACCAAAATCGGTAATGGTCAGGGTGAACACCAGACAGAACGCGGCGAACACCGCCTGACGGGTCGCCGGCCAGGTGATGCTGCGAAACGCCTTCGCAGGGCTGGCGCCCATGCTCGATGCGGCATCGAACAGCCGCGCATCGGCCAGCGACAATGCCGAGAGCAAAATCATCAGCGCATGGGGAAAGGTGTAGATCACCTCACCCAGCACAATGCCCCAGAACCCGTAGATATTGTCCGAGAGCAGCCCACGCAGCATGCCCTGATTGCCGAACAGATAGACCAGGGCAATGCCCGGCAGCATCGACGGCGCCATCAGCGGCAGCAGGGAGATCCCGCGCCAGATGCCTTTGCCCGGAATCAGCGTGCGTTGCAGCGCGTAGGCAAACAGGTAGGCCAGCGGTACGACAATGGCCGCCACGCTGAGGGACACTTTCAGGCTGTTGCCGAGCAACCAGTGGAAATTGGCGCTGGTGACCAACTCTTTCGCCGCGAGCCAGCCACCGCCCTGCCCGGCGTCATTGCTGAAGCCGCGCCAGAAGATCGCCAACAACGGCAGCAGCACCGCGAGGCCGAGCAACACCAGCAGAACGACTTTGCCGCCGACCACGAACAGGCGATCGCCGATCTCGGCTTTTGAAGACTGTCGCACCTGCTTGTGCGGTAGCGGCAGCGCGAGGTTGCTGTTCATCAGGCGAACACCTGCAAACTGCGCGGCGGCAAGGCGACCATGATCTGCTGGGCGCCGAGGCGCGGCATGGCTTCTGGCGCGATTTCGGCGAGCAGCGCGTGGCCCGGCAATTGATCAAGTTCGAAGCTCATCCGGCAGCGGTTGCCGAGAAAAGTGATTTCGCGAACCCTGGCCGGGAACAGGTTCTCTTCGTGCACCAGCGGATTAACGTTGATCGCCTCCGGGCGGCAGAACAGTCGACCCGAAGCGCCGTGTACGCTGCCCTCGGCCAGGCGCAGATTCATCCCGCCAACCTTGGCGTGACTGTCGCTGCTGCGCTGAAACGGCAGCCAGTTGCCCTGGCCGACAAACTCGGCCACGAACGGCGTGGCCGGACGGTTGTAGATTTCCTGTGGGGTGGCGTATTGCTCGACGCGGCCGTTGTTCATCACCGCGATGCGATCGGCCATCAACATCGCTTCGTCCTGATTGTGCGTGACCATCAGCGTGGTGATGCCGAGGTTGCGTTGCAGCTGACGCAGCTCGGTGCACAGATGCTCGCGCACCCGCGCGTCGAGAGCCGACATCGGTTCATCGAGCAATAACAGCGACGGCGCCGGCGCCAATGCGCGAGCGAGCGCTACTCGCTGTTGCTGACCGCCGGACAATTGGCCGGGGTATTTTTTCTCACTGCCGCTGAGGCCGACCAGTTCCAGCATCTGACCGACACGCCGGCGCACTTCATCGCGACCGCTGCCCGCGAGGCCGTAGGCAATGTTCGCCTCGACCGTCAGATTCGGGAACAGCGCGTAGGACTGGAACAGAATCCCGTAATCCCGCGCTTGCGGGGCAAGATGCGAGACATCGCGATCGCCCAGGTACAGCTCGCCACTGTCCTGCTGCTCCAGCCCGGCGATGCAGCGCAACAACGTGGTCTTGCCACAGCCCGACGGGCCGAGCAGACACACCAGTTCGCCGGCGGCGACGTCGAGGGAGACGTTATCCAGCGCAGTGAACGCACCGAAACGCTTGTGCACGCCGCGCACTTTCATCGGCGCGCCGGGGTGGGTCAGGGCTGTTGCGATGGCAGGATTCATGGACAGGCCTCATCAAACGGATGAGGCCAATCCTAGAGTTGTAATGCGTCCGTCATGTGGCAGCGAGGCAAAAACGGCTGATAGTGGTATTCGGGGATTTTGGTTCAAGATCAACAGATCGCAGCCTTCGGCAGCTCCTACATTGGAATGCGTCCACCTGTAGGAGCTGCCGAAGGCTGCGATCTTTTGATCTTCAGGCCGGGGACATTTCCTGTGCGAGCCCCAAAAAGGCCGCCGGCAACCGCGCACCCTTGCGCTCTTTGAGGCAATACAGATACTCCGGAATCTGCGGCGCATTCTCGATGGTCAGCACGCGCAACTGCGGATCATGCGGCACTTCCTGCCGCGCAATGATGCTGATGCCGATATTGCGCAGCACGGCTTCACGAATCGACTCGCGGCTGCCGATCTCCAGCAACGGCCCGAAACTGACCCCGGCGCTGGCCAGCAACTCTTCGGTCAAGCGCCGCGTGGTCGAACCCGGCTCGCGCATCAACAACGTATGCCCGGCCAGCGCATTCAACGTCACATGCTCCAGCGAGGCCAACGGATGATTGCGATGCACCGCCAGCACCAGCGGATCGGTGCCGAGTACCCGGCGAATCAACCGCGCATCGTCGAGCAGCTGTGACGACGCCGCGACATCCACGCGGTAATCCTCCAGCGCTTCGAGCACTTGCTGCGAATTGCCGATCTCCACCGACACTTCCACCTGCGGCAAACGCTCGCGGAAGGTCTTCACCAGATCGAGAATGTAATACGGCGCCGTCGCGGCAATGCGCAGCGTGCCCTGCACCTGACCGCTGTTGCGCAGGAAAAACTCGATGTCAGCCTCTTGCTGCAACAGGGTCTTGACCATCGGCAGCAAGCGCGCGCCTTCGTCACTGACGCTTAAACGGCGCCCGCCTCGGTAGAACAACTCCACCGAATACTGACTTTCCAGATTGCGGATCTGCGTGGTCACGGTCGGTTGGCTGAGGCCGAGTTTTTTCGCCGCCAACGTGATGCTGCCCAGGCGGGCGACCATGTAAAACGCTTTCAGCTCGGCACTCAGCACAGTCTTTCCTCATCTATTTGCGCAGCAGGCGCAAACCGTTGAACACCACCAGCAGGCTCACACCCATATCGGCAAACACCGCCATCCACATGGTGGCGAGCCCGGCAAAGGTTACCGCAAGAAAGATCGCCTTGATCACCAGCGCCAGTGCGATGTTCTGTTTCAGGATGCTGGCGGTGTTGCGCGACAGGCTGATGAATGCGGGGATCTTGCGCAGATCGTCGTCCATCAGGGCGACATCGGCGGTTTCAATCGCGGTGTCGGTGCCGGCGGCGGCCATGGCGAACCCGATCTCGGCGCGGGCCAGTGCCGGGGCGTCGTTGATGCCATCGCCGACCATACCGACCCGGTGGCCCTGCTTGTACAGATCTTCGATGGCTTGCAGCTTGTCGGTCGGCAGCAAATCGCCGCGCGCCTCGTCGATCCCGACCTGGGCGGCAATCGCTTGCGCGGTGTGGACGTTGTCGCCGGTCAGCATCAGGGTTTTCACCCCGAGTTCATGCAACTGACGAATCGCTTCAAGGCTGGTTTCCTTGACCGTGTCGGCCACGGCGAACAGTGCCAGTGGGCCTGAGCTGTCGAGCAGCAGCACCACGGATTTGCCCTGCTTTTCCAGCGCGAACAGCTTCTCTTCCAGTTGCGGTGAGCACAGGCCGAGCTCTTCGACCAGACGATGGTTGCCCAAGTGATAAGTCTGGCCGTTGATGTCGCCTTTGACGCCCCGCCCGCCCAGCGCGGCGAAGTTATCCACAGTAAGCGCGGCGAGGTTTTTATCCACAGCGGCGTTGGCAATCGCCAGCGACACCGGGTGATCGGAGCGCCCGGCCAGCGCGGCGGCGATTGCCGGTGCGCTGGCATCGGCCGTCGGGTCGAGTGACAGGTAATCGGTCTGCACCGGTTTGCCGTGGGTGATCGTGCCGGTCTTGTCCAGCGCCAGATAATCAAGCTTGAAGCCGCCCTCCAGATACACGCCGCCCTTGACCAGAATGCCCTTGCGCGCCGCCGCCGCGAGGCCGCTGACGATGGTCACCGGGGTGGAAATCACCAGCGCGCACGGGCAGGCAACCACCAGCAACACCAGCGCGCGGTAGATCCAGTCGAACCACGCCGCGCCCATGAACAACGGCGGGATGATCGCCACGGCCAAGGCGAAGACGAACACCGCCGGGGTGTAGATTTTCGAGAATTGATCAACGAAGCGCTGCGTCGGTGCCCGCGCGCCCTGGGCCTGTTCGACGGCGTGAATGATCCGCGCCAAGGTCGAATTGTTCGCCGCAGCGGTCACCGTGTATTCCAGCGAACCGGCCTGGTTGATGGTGCCAGCGAAGACTTTGTCACCGACGGTTTTTTCCACCGGCAGGCTTTCGCCGGTGATCGGCGCCTGGTCGATGGTCGAGCTGCCGCTGACCACCGCGCCGTCCAGCGCGATGCGCTCGCCGGGTTTCACCCGCACGCGGGCGCCGAGATCGACGCTTTTCACCTCTTGTTCGCGCCAGTTGCCGTCGGCCTGCAAGACCGTGGCTTGCTCGGGGGTCATCTGCATCAAGCCGCTGATCGCATTGCGTGCACGATCCAGCGAGCGTGCCTCGATCAGCTCGGCGACGGTGAAGAGGAACATCACCATCGCCGCTTCCGGCCACTGGCCGATGAGAATCGCGCCAGTCACGGCGATGCTCATCAGCGCGTTGATGTTGAGGTTGCGGTTCTTCAGGGCGATCCAGCCCTTTTTGTAGGTGCCGAGGCCGCCGCTGAGGATCGACACCAGCGCAACGACTGCCACCACCCAGTCCGGCGCGGCGCTGGTGAAATGAATGACTTCGGCGCCCAGCGCGGTCAGGCCGGACAGCGCCAGTGGCCACCAGTGTTTTTTCACCGCAGCCGGTGCCGGCGCATCGACGCCCTCCTCCAGCGGCTCGGCGTGCATGCCGAGGGATTTGATCGCGTCGGTAATCGGCTCGGTGCCCGGCAGATTGTGGGTCACGCCAAGCACGCGGTTGATCAGATTGAATTCCAGCTGCTGCACGCCGGCCAGTTTACCCAGTTTGTTCTGGATCAGCGTCTGCTCGGTCGGGCAGTCCATCGCCTCGATGCGGAAGCTGCTCAGGCGCGCGTCGGCGCTGGTCTTTTCGCTCAGTTGCACCCGCGCAGGTGCGGCGGCTTTTGACGAGCAGCAGGAATCGCCGCCATGCGCATGTTTATGCACGGGCTGCAATTTATGACTGTGATCGTGACCGTCGCCGGGCTTGTGGGTGTGCAGGGAATCGCTCATTGGTTGCGTCCATGAAGGTGCCTGTTGCCAAGTAAAGACCCTGTAGCCACTATAGGGTCAAGCACCCTTTTGGAGATGGCGGTCATGAAGATCGGCGAACTGGCGAAACTCACCGACTGTGCGGTTGAAACCATCCGCTACTACGAGCGCGAAAACCTCCTGCCGGAACCGGCGCGCAGCGACGGCAACTACCGCGTCTACACCCAGGCCCACGCCGAACGCCTGACCTTCATCCGCAACTGCCGCACCCTCGACATGACCCTCGAAGAAATCCGCAGCCTCCTCGCCCTGCGCGACAGCCCGCAGGATCAGTGCGAGAGCGTCAATGCGCTGATCGACGAACATATTCAGCATGTGAAGGCGCGGATTGATGGCTTGCTGGCCTTGCAGACACAACTGCTCGACCTGCGCCAACGCTGTGGCGAAGGGCCGGAGGCGGATCAATGCGGGATCTTGCAGCGGCTGGAAGTGAGTGGCGGGGTTGTCGCGACCGAAGTCGAACACTCCCACGTCGGCCGTAGCCACGGCCACTAAGCACACCGCAAAAACAAATGTGGGAGCGAGCCTGCTCGCGAAAGCGGTGTATCAGTCGACACATCTGTGACTGACACGCCCTCTTCGCGAGCAGGCTCGCTCCCACAGGGATATTGCGGTGTGGTTTAGACCGCCATCGGGGCGGTCATTGGTGGGTGGTGCTCGTAGCCTTCCAGCGAGAAATCGCTCGGTTCCACCAGTTCCAGCCACTCCGGCTGATATACACCAGTCTTGGCAAACTCCGGCACGCGGTCGGAGATCTTCAGTTTCGGCATGGCAAACGGCTCGCGCTTGAGCTGTTCGTTGAGCATGTCCAGGTGGTTTTCGTAGACGTGCGCATCGCCGATGAAATAGGTGAACCAGCGCGGCGTGTAACCGGTCAGGCGACCGATCAGGCTCAGCAGTGCGGCGCCTTCGGTAAGGTTGAACGGCGTGCCCAGTCCCAGATCATTGGAGCGGATGTACAGGGTCAGCGAGATCTCTTTGGTCTCGACGTTCGGGTGGAACTGGTACAGCAGATGGCATGGCGGCAGGGCCATTTCATCGAGCTGGGCGACGTTCCAGCCGTGGAACAGAATGCGGCGGCTGCCCGGATCCTTGATGATCGTGTCGACGCACTGGCGTACCTGGTCGATCGCCTTGTACAGCACGACGTAGGCCTGGCCGTCTTCTTCGCCCTGAGCGATCTGCTTGTAGCCGTTGGCCAGGGTTTGTTCAATGGCGGCGGTGTTGCTCAGCGGGATCTGCTTGTACGCCGGCCATTTGCGCCATTGCACGCCGTAGATTTCACCGAGGTCGTCGTCGCCCTGGCGGAACGGGTTGGCCA
This sequence comes from Pseudomonas sp. ef1, assembly GCF_007293365.2. NCBI lineage: Bacteria > Pseudomonadati > Pseudomonadota > Gammaproteobacteria > Pseudomonadales > Pseudomonadaceae > Pseudomonas > Pseudomonas sp. ef1. The sequence goes on from NZ_CM129815.1 coordinate 495,293, forward strand.
GCCATTGTGCGTTTTCGTTGGCGTTCTGGTCCCAGACCTTGCAGCCCAGCGCGCGGAATTCAGCGGCGTTGTTCACGCCACGCAGAAAGCCGCACATCTCGCCGATGGCCGATTTGAAAGCCATCTTGCGCGTAGTGATCGCCGGGAAGCCTTCCTGCAGATCGAAACGCAGCATCGCTCCCGGGAAACTGATGGTGTTGATACCGGTGCGGTTGGCTTGCTTGGTGCCGTTCTGAATGACGTGCGAGACCAGTTCGAGATATTGCTTCATGAGTTACCTGTGTCCTTGGAGCCCCGGCGTCGCGCGCCGGGGTTCGTAGTTTAAGCCGTCGGCGCGAGCGGCGCTGCCGGGGCGCGACGATAGGCCAGCCAGATCAGCAACAGCCCGCCGACAATCATCGGCACGCAGAGCACCTGGCCCATGGTCAGCCAGTTCCACGCCAAGTAGCCGAGCTGAGCATCCGGGACGCGGACGAACTCGACGATGAAACGGAAGATGCCGTAGAACAGCGCGAACATGCCGGAGACCGCCATGGTCGGACGCGGTTTGCGCGAGAAGATCCACAGGATCAGGAACAGCGCCACGCCTTCGAGGGCGAACTGATACAGCTGCGACGGGTGGCGCGGCAACTGCGCCGGATCGCTGAACGGCGGGAACACCATCGCCCACGGCACGTCGGTGGCCTTGCCCCACAACTCGGCGTTGATGAAGTTGCCGATGCGCCCGGCGCCCAGACCGATCGGCACCATCGGCGCGACGAAGTCCATGAGCTGGAAGAACGACTTGCCATTGCGCTTGCCGAACCACAAGGCCGCGAGCATCACGCCGATGAATCCGCCGTGGAACGACATGCCGCCCTTCCACACTTCGAAAATCAGCGTCGGGTTGGCCAGGTACGCGCTCAGATCATAGAACAGCACGTAACCCAGACGGCCGCCAACGATCACGCCCATCGATAGCCAGAACACCAGATCGGAGAGTTTCTCCTTGGTCCAGGTCGGGTCGAAGCGGTTGAGCCGGCGCGACGCCAACAGCCACGCGCCGCCGATGCCGATCAGGTACATCAGACCGTACCAGTGGATTTTCAGCGGACCGATGGCCAGGGCCACCGGGTCGATCTGCGGGTAAGGCAGCATTGCGACTCCTTGTTAGAGTTGAAAGCAAAATTCCCGGGTGACGCTGCCACCTCAGGATTAAGCCAGGATTGCCACGCGGTCAGAGCAGAAAGCTCAAACCTACGCAGAACAGCAAAGCGGCGAACAGCCTTTTCAGCAAGCGCGGCGACAACCTGTGTGCCAGACGCGCACCGAGCCGAGCGAAGACCATGCTGGTCAGGGCGATGCCCAACAATGCCGGCAGATAAACAAAACCGAGACTATGGGCCGGCAACAACGGATCGTGCCACCCCAGAATCATGAAACTTAACGCGCTGGCCAAGGCAATCGGCAGGCCACAGGCCGACGAGGTCGCCACGGCCTGCTGCATCGGCACGCTGCGCCAGGTCAGAAACGGCACGGTCAGCGAGCCGCCGCCAATACCGAAAATCGCCGAGGCCCAGCCAATCACCGTACCGGCAGCGGTCAGACCGAGTTTGCCCGGTACCGTTCGGCTGGCCTTGGGTTTGACGTCCAGCGCCAGCTGCACGGCGATCACCAGTGCAAATACGCCGATGATCTTTTGCAGGTTCGGCCCGGAGATCGCTTCAGCCGTCAGCGCCCCGAAACCGGCACCGAGCAGGATACCCACGGTCATCCAGCGAAAAATCGCCCAGCGCACCGCGCCACGACGGTGATGTTCACGCACGGCGTTGACCGAGGTGAATATGATCGTCGCCAGCGACGTGCCCACCGCCAGGTGCGTAAGAATCGACTGATCGAAGCCCTGCAAAGTGAAGCTGAACACCAGCACCGGGACGATGATGATCCCGCCGCCAACGCCAAACAGCCCGGCGAGCACGCCCGCACAGGCGCCGAGCGCCAGGTAGAGCAGAAATTCCATGACCGTCTCCAGCACGCATCGGCAAAACAGGAGCGGCATGTTAACGGATGCGCAGCCTTCTGCTCCACTGGCGATGGATGCACGGACGCCGGATGCGTAGAGTGGGCAAAAAACACACAAGGACCACCTTATGTGCCTGATTGTTTTCGCCTGGCGCCCGGGCCATGCCCAGCCGCTGGTCGTCGCGGCCAACCGCGACGAGTTCTACGCCCGCCCCAGCCTGCCATTGGCACCTTGGCCCGAGGCGTCACAGGTGCATGCCGGGCGCGATCTTGAAGCCGGCGGCACCTGGCTGGGGATCGGCGCCAACGGGCGCTTCGCCGCACTGACCAATATTCGTGATCCGCAACAGCCGCCCGCGACCAAATCCCGGGGCGAGCTGGTAGCGCGGTTTCTCACGACTGATCTGTCGATTGATGATTATTTGAGCGATGTAGTGGCCCGTGCCGCCGAATATGCCGGGTTCAATCTGCTGCTGGGCAATGCCCATGAGTTGTGGCATTTCAATGCGCGGGCGTCAGAGCCGGTGATGTTGCAGCCGGGGGTTTATGGTTTATCCAACGCGGGGCTGGATACGCCCTGGCCGAAACTGCTCAAGGCCAGGGCGGCGTTGAACGCGGTACTGGATGATCCGCAGCCTGAGCGCTTGTTGACCTTGCTCAGCGATGCACAGACCGCACCCGAGGCCGAGTTGCCGGATACCGGGGTGGGCATGGCGACGGAGTCGTTGCTGTCGAGCGTGTTTATTGCCAGCCAGAGTTATGGCACGCGGGCGAGTACAGCGTTGATCGTGCGAGCGGACGGCACGCGGCGGATGGTAGAACGCAGTTTTGGGCCGTATGGCGGGCATTTGGGCGAGGTGGAGATTGTGGTTTAGCGGTGCCTGAACTGGCGCCTTCGCGAGCAGGCTCGCTCCCACCTGGGTTTCGTGATCGATACGAATCCCTGTGGGAGCGAGCCTGCTCCGGGCGGCGTTCCGACGAAGAGGGCATCGGCCTTTTAGAGAGCCTTGGTCACCACCGGCGAATTCATCTTCGCCAACCCGAGATTCTTCAGCGCCAGTTGCAGCGAGCTGTGGATAACCTGCGGGTTATCGATCTTCATCAGTTCCGCCAGCATCTCCTGCGCCTTGCTCAGGTTCACCTGACGCAACATCCACTTCACCTTCGGCAGGTTGGTGGCGTTCATCGACAGGCTGTCGAAACCCATCGCCATCAACAGCACCGCCGCCGCCGGATCACCGGCCATCTCGCCGCAGATGCTCACCGGTTTGCCTTCGGCGTGGGCGTCAGTGACCACGGTTTGCAGGGCTTGCAGCACCGCCGGGTGCAGATAGTCGTAGAGGTCGGCGACGCGCGGGTTGTTGCGGTCTACCGCCAGCAGATACTGGGTCAGGTCGTTGGAGCCGACGGAGAGGAAATCGACCATCCGCGCCAGTTCCTTGGTCTGGTACACCGCTGCCGGGATCTCGATCATCACGCCGATCGGCGGCATCGGCACGTCGGTGCCTTCGTCGCGCACTTCGCCCCAGGCGCGGTGGATCAGGTGCAGGGCCTCTTCGAGTTCGTGAGTGCCGGAGATCATCGGCAGCAGAATCCGCAGGTTGTTCAGGCCTTCGCTGGCCTTGAGCATCGCGCGGGTCTGCACGAGGAAGATTTCCGGGTGGTCGAGGGTGACGCGGATACCGCGCCAGCCGAGGAACGGGTTGTCTTCCTTGATCGGGAAGTACGACAGCGACTTGTCACCGCCGATGTCGAGGCTGCGCATGGTCACCGGTTGCGGGTGGAACGCGGCGAGCTGTTCGCGGTAGATCGCCAGCTGTTCCTTCTCGCTCGGGAAGCGCTGGTTGATCATGAACGGCACTTCGGTGCGGTACAGACCGACCCCTTCGGCGCCACGCTTCTGCGCCCGCGCCACATCGGCGAGCAGGCCGGTGTTGACCCACAGCGGCATGCGGTGGCCATCGAGGGTCACGCACGGCAGGTCGCGCAGGGTGTCGAGGCCCAGCGCCAGTTGTTTCTCTTCCTCGACGACTTCGGCGAACTGCTTGCGCAGTACTTCGCTCGGGTTGGTGTAGACCTCGCCACGGGTGCCGTCGACGATCATTTCGATGCCGTCGACCTTGGCGTACGGCAGATCGACCAGACCCATTACCGTCGGAATGCCCATGGCCCGGGCCAGAATCGCGACGTGGGAGTTACCCGAACCGAGTACCGAGACCAGACCGACCAGCGTACCTTCCGGCACCTCGCCGAGCATCGCCGGCGTCAGCTCTTCGCTGACCAGAATGGTTTTTTCCGGGTAGACCAGATTCTGCTGGCGCTCTTCCTGCAGATAGGCGAGCAGACGGCGGCCAAGGTCTTTGACGTCCGAGGCGCGTTCGCGCAGGTAGGCGTCGTCCATCAGTTCGAAACGGTTGACGTGCTCAGTGACCACCTGACGCAGCGCGCCCTGAGCCCACTGCCCCGTCTTGATCACGGTGGTGATTTCGCTGCCCAGCGAGGCATCGTCGAGCATCATCAGGTAGACGTCGAACAACGCGCGCTCTTCCGGGCGCAGTTGGGTCGCGAGTTTGGCGGACAAGGCGCGCATGTCGGCGCGCACGCCTTCGATGGCAGTCTTGAACAGCGCCAGCTCAGCGTCGATGTCGGTGATGGTCTTGTCCGGCACCACGTCCAGATCCGCCGGCGGCAGCATGACCACGGCGGTACCAACGGCAGCACCCGGCGAACCCGGTACGCCGACGAACTTGGCTTCCTGAATGCCCTTGCCCTGCCGGCCCAGACCACGGATCGAACCGGTGGCCTCGGCGTGGGCGATCACACCGGCAAGCTGCGCGCTCATGGTCACGAGGAAGGCTTCTTCACCTTCGTCGAACTGGCGGCGTTCTTTCTGCTGGATGACCAACACGCCGACGACGCGGCGGTGGTGGATGATCGGTGCACCGAGGAACGAGGCGTAACGCTCTTCACCGGTTTCGGCGAAGTAGCGATAGCGCGGGTGAACCGACGCGTTTTCCAGGTTCAGGGGTTCTTCACGCGTGCCGACCAGACCGACCAGACCCTCGTTGGGGGCCATGCTGACCTTGCCGATCGAGCGCTTGTTCAAGCCCTCGGTGGCCATCAGGACGAAGCGATTGGTTTCCGGATCAAGCAGGTAGACCGAGCAGACCTGGCTGCCCATGGCCTCTTTGACGCGCAACACAATAATCCCCAACGCCGCCTTGAGATCCTTGGCGGAGTTAACTTCCTGGACGATCTTGCGCAGCGTATTGAGCATGGCTCGGGGTCGAACTCCGTCGTCAGTCGCGCGCTAAAAGGCGCGGGGCAAGCTCTTTGAGAGCGCGTCGATACACCTCGCGCTTGAATGTCACCACCTGGCCCAACGGATACCAATAGCTGACCCAGCGCCAGCCATCGAACTCCGGTTTACCGGTCAGATCCATCCGCACCCGCTGCTCGTTGGAGATCAGGCGCAGGAGGAACCATTTCTGTTTCTGGCCGATGCACAGCGGTTGGCTGTGGGTACGCACCAGGCGTTGCGGCAAACGATAGCGCAACCAGCCCCGGGTACAGGCCAGTATTTCAACATCTTCACGTTCCAGGCCAACTTCTTCGTTCAGCTCGCGGTACAAGGCGTCTTCCGGCGTCTCCTCGGGGTTGATCCCCCCTTGCGGAAACTGCCAGGCGTCCTGATTGATACGGCGAGCCCATAGCACCTGGCCGGCGTCATTCGTCAGAATGATCCCGACATTGGGGCGGAAACCATCGGGGTCGATCACGGCAACAACCTCGCAAACGCATGTCGCCGCATTGTTCCACAAAGCTTGATCAGGCGGCAACGAAGGTTCCTACCTTATGTGCACTCTTGTGAAAAGACCGTATTCTTGTCGCCTTTTTACTGACTTTTCAGCGGGTAACTGCAATGCGCCTGGCTCTATTCGATTTGGACAACACCCTACTGGGCGGCGACAGCGATCACGCCTGGGGCGATTATCTGTGCGAGCGCGGCTTTCTCGACCCGATCGCCTACAAGGCGCGCAACGACGAGTTCTATCAGGATTACCTGGCCGGCAAGCTGGACAACGCCGCCTACCTGAACTTCTGCCTGGAAATTCTCGGCCGCACGGAAATGGCCGTGCTTGAGCAATGGCACAGCGATTACATGCGCGACTGCATTGAGCCGATCGTGCTGCCCAAGGCACTGGAGCTGCTGAAGAAGCACCGCGATGCCGGCGACAAACTGGTGATCATCACCGCCACCAACCGTTTCGTGACGGCACCGATCGCCGTGCGCCTGGGCGTGGAAACCCTGATTGCCACCGAATGCGAAATGATCGACGGCCGCTACAGCGGGCGCAGCACCGACATCCCGTGCTTCCGCGAAGGCAAGGTCACGCGCCTGAATCGTTGGCTGGAAGAGACCGGCTATTCGCTTGAGGACAGCTATTTCTATAGCGATTCGATGAATGATCTGCCGCTGCTGGAGCAGGTGGCGAATCCGGTGGCGGTGGACCCGGATCCGAATCTGCGGGCCGAGGCCGAGAAGCGTGGCTGGCCGGTGATTTCGTTGCGCGACTGAGATTGCTATCGCTGGCAAGCCAGCTCCCACAGGGTCCTCAGTGTCCACATAATCTGTGTTCACTGAATACCCCTGTGGGAGCTGGCTTGCCAGCGATGGGGGTCACCTCGGCCTCAAGCCTTAAACCGGCTTGGCCCCCATCAACGCCGCTATGGCGACAAACCCGACGCCGCTGACAATCGCCAGCACCAGATTGAACGTGCGATTGCCCACCCCGCTTGTCCACAGCCGATCCAGCCGGACCAGCAGCCAGACCGCACTGAACGTGGCCACGGCGTAGATCACGCTGGATCCCAGAATCCACAATTGGCCCAACGGCCAGCCCACCAGATGCACCAGCCACCAGCCGGTGAAGGGCATGCTGAGCATGCCGATCAGCATCAGACACCAGATGAACAGCCAGGGACGGCGCATCGTACTGGCCGGCCCTTCGCTGCGATTTCGCCAGGTCAGGGCGGCGAGCCCCAGCCCGCTCGCGAGGATCACCACGGTCGCCGCGACGTGAAGGACTTTGAGGGTGGTCAGGGTTTCCATGTCGTTCTCATCCGTAGATCCATGCCCATCAGCGTAGCCGCTCAGCCAAGAAACAGCTGATAGGCCGGGTTATCGCTTTCATCCCAGTATGGATAGCCGATTTCCGCCAGCGCCGCCGGCACCAGATGACGTTCGTCATGCGGCACTTGCAGGCCGGCGACCACACGCCCGTCCGCCGCGCCGTGGTTGCGGTAGTGGAACATCGAGATGTTCCAGCGCCCGCCGAGCTTGTTGAGGAAGTTGAACAAGGCGCCCGGACGCTCCGGGAATTCGAAGCGCAGCACCACTTCATCGACCACCTGCGCCGCGCGGCCGCCGACCATGTGGCGGATGTGCAGCTTGGCCAGTTCGTTGTCGGTCAGGTCGAGCACCGGGAACCCCTGCTCGGTCAGGCTCGCCAGCAAGGCGCTGCGCGGATCGTTGTCCGGGTGGGTCTGTACGCCGACAAAGATGTGCGCTTCGCTGCCGGTGTTGTAGCGGTAGTTGAATTCAGTGATCTGGCGCTTGCCGATGGCTTCGCAGAATGCCTTGAAGCTGCCGGCCTTTTCCGGAATGGTCACGGCGATGATCGCCTCGCGACCTTCGCCCAGTTCGGCGCGCTCGGCGACGTGGCGCAGGCGGTCAAAATTGACGTTGGCGCCGGAGTCGATGGCGACGAAAGTCTGGCCGCTGACGCCACGCTGCTCGACGTACTTCTTGATCCCGGCCACGCCCAATGCGCCTGCAGGCTCGGTGATTGAGCGGGTATCGTCGTAGATATCCTTGATTGCTGCGCAGATCTCGTCGGTGCTGACGGTAATCACTTCGTCGACGTAATCCTTGCAGATCTCGAAGGTGTACTGGCCGATCTGCGCCACCGCCACGCCGTCGGCGAAAATGCCCACGGTCGGCAGAACCACGCGCTCGCCCGCTGCCATTGCCGCTTGCAGGCAGTTGGAGTCGTCCGGCTCGACGCCAATTACCTTGATGTCCGGACGCAGGTATTTCACGTAGGCCGCGATACCGGCGATCAGCCCGCCACCGCCGACCGGGACGAAGATCGCGTCCAGCGGTTGCGGGTGCTGACGCAGGATTTCCATCGCCACGGTGCCCTGCCCGGCAATGGTGTGCGGATCGTCGTACGGGTGGATATAGACGTAGCCTTTTTCGTCGACCAGTTTCAGCGAATAGGCCAGCGCTTCCGGGAACGAGTCACCGTGCAGCACCACTTTGCCGCCGCGCGAGCGCACGCCTTCGACTTTGATCTCAGGGGTAGTCTTGGGCATGACGATGGTGGCTTTGACGCCCAACACTTTCGCCGCCAGCGCCAGACCCTGCGCATGATTGCCCGCCGAGGCGGTGACCACGCCACGAGCGCGCTCTTCGTCGCTCAATTGCGTCAGCTTGTTGTAGGCGCCGCGAATCTTGAACGAGAACACTGGCTGCAAGTCTTCGCGCTTGAGCCAGATGTCATTGCCCAGGCGCTCGGAGAGCTGGCGGGCGTTCTGCAGCGGGGTTTCTACGGCAACGTCATAAACGCGCGAGGTGAGGATCTTTTTGACGTACTGTTCGAGCATCGGAAAGCATCACTGGCGATTGGGCGGGACCAGCGAGTCTAACCCGGCTTTCGGGCGCACGACCACACGGATCCAGAGGTTTTATGCGCCCAAAAAGATCGCAGCCTTCGGCAGCTCCTACACTTTGGAACGCATTCCCCTGTAGGAGCTGCCGAAGGATACGATCTTTTGATCTGCCAACAGGACAATGACCTTCACGACCGCGAGGCCTATAATGCCGGCCTTTCTGCCCAACCCTTGCCCGCTTCCGGAGCCCGCATGACCCAGGATCAACTCAAACAGGCCGTGGCCCAGGCCGCCGTCGACTTCATCCTGCCGAAACTCGACGACAAGAGCATCGTCGGCGTCGGCACCGGCTCCACCGCCAATTGCTTCATCGATGCCCTGGCCCAGCACAAGGGCGCTTTCGATGGCGCGGTCGCCAGCTCCGAAGCCACTGCCACGCGCCTCAAGGGCCACGGGATTCCGGTGTATGAGCTGAATACCGTCAGCGATCTGGAGTTCTACGTCGACGGCGCCGATGAAAGCGATGCGCACCTGAACCTGATCAAGGGCGGCGGCGCGGCGCTGACCCGCGAGAAGATTGTCGCCGCTGTGGCCAAGACCTTCATCTGCATCGCTGACGCCAGCAAACTGGTGCCGGTACTCGGCGAGTTCCCGCTGCCGGTGGAAGTCATCCCGATGGCCCGCAGCCACGTTGCCCGCCAACTGGTCAAACTCGGTGGCGACCCGGTCTACCGCGAAGGCGTGCTGACCGACAACGGCAACATCATCCTCGACGTGTTCAACCTGCAGATCACCAACCCGGTGGAGCTGGAAGCACAGATCAATGCCATCGTCGGCGTGGTCACCAACGGCCTGTTCGCCGCGCGTCCGGCGGATCTGTTGTTGCTGGGCACCAGTGAGGGTGTGAAAACCCTCAAGGCTGAGTAAGCCGGACTGCCCACATTGGTGTGGGCAAATGAAATACCTGTGGGAGCTGGCTTGCCAGCGATAGCGGCCTGTCAGTCAACAATGATGTTGAAAGTGATGGCCTCATCGCTGGCAAGCCAGCTCCCACAGTGTTTTGGGGTGTTGGTTAGGGCTGTGCCGGTTTTTTGAAGACGTAAAACAGATTCGGCTCGCTCACCAGGTACAACGTGCCGTCATCATCCATTGCAATTCCCTCCGCCTGCGGCACGGTTTTCTGCAAACCCTGGCGCCCGCCGCTGATCGACATGGTGCTCAACGGGCGCCCGTCGACATCCAGTTCGATGATCAAGCGCGACTCGTCCGACAGCGCCAGCAAGTGCCCGCTGCGCTCGTCGTACTGCAGACTCGACAGATCACGCACAAACATTCCGGCATCGCGCTTGGGGTTGTTGATCACGTGCACCGCGTAGGTCTTGTCCGGTTTGAAATGCGGGAAGCCGTGGACTTCGTAGATCAGCATCGGGTCGCGCTCTTTCGCCACGAACAGCCGCTTGCCCACAGAATCATAAGCAAGCCCTTCGAAACCCTTGTTGCCGGACATGTGCACGCCAAGGGTCATTTGCTCGGCATCTTCGGCATCGAGAAAAGTGGTGTCGGCCTCAAGGTGGATCTTGATCAGGCGTTGCTGACGCTCGTCGGTGATCACGTAGGTGTCGGCACTGATGTACTCGACGGCTTCCGGATCGCCAAACCCCACCAGAGCGATGCGCCGCAGAATCTTGCCTTCCAGGGACAATTCGACCAGTTCGGAATTCTTGTTGGTGACCGTGAACAGGCTTTTGCGCACCGGATCGTAGGTCAGCGCCGAGACGTCATCGTCGAGCCCCTCGATCGGCCGCGCCTCGATCGTCACCCGATACTGGTCGAGCCCGATCGCCTCGCTGCTCACCGGTTGCCACAGCGTGTGCAGGTTGAACCAGGCGCGCTCGAACAGACGCAGGTATTGGCCGATCGCGATCAACGCAATCAGGACAATCATCAACAGGACGAGAATCAGCGGTTTGGGGCGGGCAAGTCGACGCATTCAGGCAGGCTCGGATTCATGACAGGCCGATGAAATATCACGCCCGTCTGAATTGAAGCTTAATGGCCACTTGCCTCAGATCACAAGCCAAGCGCCGTAGGAGCTGCCGAAGGCTGCGATTTTTTGACTTTCATAAGCAAGATCAAAAGATCGCAGCCTGCGGCAGCTCCTACAGGGAAGGCATCACCGGTGTTTTTCGAATCGGTAGAACAGGTTCGGCTCGCTGACCATGTACAGCGTGCCGTCCGCATCCATGGTCATGCCTTCGGCGCGGGGAATGGTGTCTTTCAGACCGTTGAAATTCCCAAGCAACGTCATGAAGCTGACTTGCTTGCCATCCTCGTCGAGTTCAAGCAACAGATGTGAATCCGCCGACAGCACCAGCAGATGGCCAGTGCGCGGATCGACAGCCAGCGCCGACAGGTTGCGCAGATCCAGCTGATCGCTGGCCAGCTTCTGCTTGTCACCCTGCAGGGTCTGGCCGCCATCGCTTTTCCAGGTGAACAGCGCCGGTGGGCGTTCCTCCCCCAGAATCAATCGCTGATTGCGCGGATCCCACGTGATGGCCTCAAACGCCTTGTTCTGATCTTTCGACGGCCCGAGGTCGTATTTCGGGAAATCGGCGATGTTCAGCTCACGAGTCGCGGCGTCGATCTTGACGATCGACAAGGTATGCTCACGCTCATCGACAATGGCCAGCAAGCCGTTTTCCATGACCGTCAGGCCTTCCGGATTGCTCCAGCCCACCAACGGCATCTTGCGCAACACGTCGCCCTGAAGCGTCAGCTCGACCAGGAAGGCATTCTTGCCCATCACCGCAAACAGGGTCTTGGTCTGCGGGTTATAGGCCAGATCCGAAGCTTCGTCCTTTTCCATGCCCGGCAGCGGCTTGGCATCGATGACCACCTGATAATCCGGCAGCCACACACTCTCCTTTTGCTCGGCCTTGCTCTCGAAGCGCTCCAGCACCCACAGCACGCCGCGATCATCCCAATGCATGGCGAACGCCAGTCCATAGGCTGCGGCGATGACCAGCAACAGCCAGACATACCAGCGCAGGACGAAGCGCGAACGGGAGGGGGATTTCTGCTGAGTTCGAGATGCCATCGAGGGATGCGTTCCGTTAATTCAGGCCAAGGGTAATAGCACAAAGAGGCCGGCTGAGACGCCAGAATCGCGGGAATTATCCAGAGAGGATGTGAAAAAAACGGGAAATGGCGGGATTGGCGTGTGCGTTTGCCAGCAACACACTTGTGGCGAGGGGATTTATACCCTCACCACAAAGCTCACCCCCTGCAAGGGGTTCCGCGGTTAGCGCACGCTGCTGCTGAAGCTGCTCGCCCCCGGCAGTTCGAGGACGATTTCATCGCCGACATTCAGCGGGCCGACGCCCACTGGCGTACCCGTAAGGATCACGTCACCGGCCTGCAGCGAGAAGCAGCCAGCCATGTGCTGGATCATCGGCACGATCGGGTTGAGCATCGCGCTGCTGTTGCCGTCCTGGCGCACTTCGCCGTTGATGGTCAGGCGGATGCCGATGTCGGTCAGGTCAGCGAAGGTGCTGCCGACCACGAACGGCGCGATCACCGCCGCGCCGTCGAACGACTTGGCGATTTCCCACGGCAGGCCCTTGGCTTTCAGCTCGGCCTGCTTGTCGCGCAGGGTCAGGTCCAGCGCCGGGGCGAAACCGGAGATCGCATCCAGCACTTCTTCACGGCTCGGTTTGGTCGACAGCGGCTTGCCGATCAACACAGCGATTTCCGCTTCGTAGTGCACCGAACCGCGCTCGGTCGGAATGCTGAACCCGCCTTCCAGCGGCACCACGCAACTGCCCGGCTTGATGAACAGCAGCGGCTCGGTCGGCACCGGATTGTCCAGTTCCTTGGCGTGTTCGGCATAATTGCGGCCAATGCATACGACTTTCCCGATCGGGAAGTGAATGCGCGTGCCGTCGACGTACTGGTGCTGATAGCTCATTTACCGACTCCTGCCTTTATTGATTCAACAGAGATTACCGATCAAACCGGGAAAATCTTGCCCGGGTTCATGATGCCGTTCGGGTCGAACACTGCCTTGACCGCTTTCATGTACTCGATCTCGGCCGGCGAGCGGCTGTAGGTCAGGTAATCGCGCTTGGTCATACCGACGCCGTGCTCGGCCGAGATCGAGCCGTTGTATTTCTCGACGGTTTCGAACACCCACTTGTTGACGGTGGCGCACTTGGCAAAGAACTCGTCCTTGCTCAGATTTTCCGGCTTGAGGATGTTCAGGTGCAGATTGCCGTCGCCGATGTGGCCGAACCAGACGATTTCGAAATCCGGGTAGTGCTCGCCAACGATCGCGTCGATTTCGCGCAGGAACGCCGGCACTTTCGAGACGGTAACCGAGATGTCGTTCTTGTACGGCGTCCAGTGGGAAATGGTTTCGGAGATGTACTCGCGCAGCTTCCACAAGTTGTGCAACTGGGTTTCGCTCTGGCTCATCACGCCGTCGAGCACCCAGCCCTGTTCAACGCAGTGTTCGAAGGTTTCCAGCGCGCTGTTGGCCACTTCTTCGGTGGTCGCTTCGAATTCCAGCAGGGCGTAGAACGGGCACTCGGTCTCGAACGGCGCCGGCACGTCACCACGGCCCATGACCTTGGCCAGCGCCTTGTCGGAGAAGAATTCGAACGCAGTCAGGTCGAGCTTGCCCTGGAAGGCGTGCAGCACCGGCATGATCGAATCGAAATCGGCGGTGCCGAGGACCATCGCCGTGAGGTTTTTCGGCGCGCGATCAAGGCGCATGGTCGCTTCGACGACGAAACCGAGGGTGCCTTCGGCGCCAATGAACAGCTGACGCAGGTCGTAACCGGTGGCGTTCTTGATCAGGTCCTTGTTCAGCTCCAGCACGTCGCCCTTGCCGGTGACGACTTTCATGCCGGCCACCCAGTTGCGGGTCATGCCGTAGCGAATCACTTTGATCCCGCCGGCATTGGTGCCGATATTGCCGCCAATCTGGCTGGAACCCGCCGAGGCGAAGTCGACCGGATAGTACAGGCCGTTTTCTTCGGCGACGTTCTGCAGATGCTCAGTGACCACGCCCGGCTGGCACACGGCAGTGCGGTCGGTGAGGTTGACGTCGAGAATCTGGTTCATGTAATCGAACGAAACCACCACTTCACCATTGGCCGCCACCGCAGCGGCGGACAACCCGGTGCGCCCGCCGGACGGCACCAGCGCGACCTTGTGGGTGTTGGCCCAGCGCACCACGGCCTGCACTTGCTCGATGGTCTTGGGAAACACGATGGCGCTCGGTGCCGGGGCGAAGTGCTTGGTCCAATCCTTGCCGTAGGTGTTCAGGGAGTCGGCGTCGGTGAGGACTTTGCCAGGCTCAACCAGGGTCTTCAGTTCATCAATCAGCGCAGGATTGGTCATCGACAGAACTCTCGAACAATTCATGGTCATCCTGAGAACGCTTCACGTCGCAGGAATGAGTGTTTAGCGGGGTGGCTATGCTAGCATACCGACCCCGCAGGACAGTGCCCAAGGCCAGATCCGCGGTGACGGCTTTGTTGCCGTGCGGGTCAGCTCCAGGCTGCTCCCTCCCTGCCATTTTTCTCCGGGATACAGGTTTACGCAGATGAGCAAGACTTCTCTCGATAAGAGCAAGATCAAGTTCCTTCTTCTCGAAGGCGTCCACCAATCGGCTGTCGACGTCCTCAAGGCGGCGGGCTACACCAGCATCGAATACCTGACTGGTTCCTTGCCGGAAGCCCAGCTCAAGGAAAAGATCGCTGACGCTCACTTCATCGGCATTCGCTCGCGCACGCAACTGACCGAAGAGATCTTCGATCACGCGAAGAAACTGGTCGCGGTCGGCTGTTTCTGCATCGGCACCAACCAGGTTGACCTCAGTGCGGCCCGCGAGCGCGGTATCGCCGTGTTCAACGCACCGTACTCCAACACCCGTTCCGTAGCGGAACTGGTACTGGCCGAAGCGATCCTGCTGCTGCGCGGCATCCCTGAGAAAAATGCCTCCTGCCACCGTGGCGGCTGGATCAAGTCCGCTGCCAACTCGTTCGAGATCCGTGGCAAGAAACTGGGCATCGTCGGCTACGGCTCGATCGGCACGCAGTTGTCGGTGCTGGCTGAAGGCCTGGGTATGCAAGTTTTCTTCTATGACACCGTGACCAAGCTGCCGCTGGGCAACGCCACACAGGTCAACAACCTGCACGAGCTGCTGGGCATGTCCGACATCGTCACCCTGCACGTACCGGAAACCGCCGCCACTCAGTGGATGATCGGCGAGAAGGAAATCCGCGCCATCAAGAAGGGCGGCATCCTGATCAACGCTGCACGTGGCACCGTGGTCGAGCTCGACGCCCTGGCGGACGCGATCAAGGACAAGCACCTGATCGGCGCGGCCATCGACGTGTTCCCGGTGGAGCCCCGCTCCAACGACGAAGAGTTCGAAAGCCCGCTGCGTGGCCTCGACAACGTGATCCTGACCCCGCACATCGGCGGCTCGACCGCCGAAGCGCAAGCCAACATCGGTCTGGAAGTGGCAGAGAAACTGGTCAAGTACAGCGACAACGGTACCTCGGTGTCGTCGGTGAACTTCCCGGAAGTGGCCCTGCCGGCTCACCCTGGCAAGCACCGCCTGCTGCACATCCACGAGAACATCCCGGGTGTGATGAGCGAGATCAACAAGGTCTTCGCCGAAAACGGCATCAACATCTCCGGTCAGTTCCTGCAGACCAACGAGAAGGTCGGTTACGTGGTGATCGACGTCGACGCCGAATACTCGGAGCTGGCGCAAGAGAAGCTGCAACACGTCAACGGTACTATCCGTAGTCGGGTGCTTTTCTAAAAGCAGCTACAAGCCGCAAGTTACAAGCGGCAAGAGAAAGCGCTTTGCCTTTACTTGCCGCTTGCAGCCAGCCACTTGAAGCTGAATAAAAAAGGGAGCCCCGCAGGGCTCCCTTTTTTTATTTCACGTTGACCGTGATTTTTTCCGAAACGATCGATGGGTCGAACGGCATGTGGCCGCTGTCGCCGAGGATCAGTTGCAAGGTGTGCTTGCCGGGGGCCAGTTTGATCGTGGCTTCGGTCTGCGCCTTGCCGAAATGCATGTGGTGGGCGTCAGTCGGAATCGGCGCGCCTTCGGCCGGCAGGTCGTCGACGTCGATCAGCAGGTGATGGTGGCCGGTGTTCCTGGTGGTGTCACCCGCCGGGGCCAGCGCGATGTTCTTGACGCCGAACTTGACCTTGAATTCCTGCGAGACGGTGGCGCCGTCCTCGGGAGAAACGATGAACACTTCAGCATCCTTCGGCGCCGGTGTCGCCGCACTGGCCAGCACCGAAACACCCATCAGCACACCGGCCAACGCTGCACGAGACATAAAGCTTTTCATTTTCTTCTCCAGTTTTTCCGTAAAATCCGCACGGTCATGACAACTTCATGACCATTCGTTGTCGAAGGCACTCGACAACCATAGCAAAGCGAGCCTGAATCAGAGCGTCGCGATAATGATTTCAAAGGAGTGACCATGCGCTTGCTGCCTGGCCTGATCTGCCTGCTACCCCTTCTGAGCCCGCTGGCTCACGCCGAACTGATTGATGACGTCAACGACCGTGGCGAGCTGCGCATAGCCCTTGAGGCTAATACACCGCCCTTCAATTACAAGGAAGGCGACACCCTCACGGGGTTCGAGGTCGAGCTTGGGCAACTGATCGCCAACGAGCTGGATGTACGCGCCGACTTCATCGTCACCGACGAGGGCGACCTGCTCCAGGGCGTTGAAAGCGGCAAGTACGACGTCGCGCTCAACCACATAGCACTGACACCCGAACTCAAGGATCGTTTCGACTTCAGCGAGCCGTACGGCGAGGTCGACGGGCAGTTGCTGGCGAAGAAGGACGAGACGCCGCGACCGCTGGTGCTGGTGCAGGCGTTGACCGAAGCGAAGCCGAAAGCGGCAGCGCCGGTCGAGTTGGCGATCCCGTTTCAGAAGGGCAATCCGGCATTTCAGGCCAGCCTCAAGAGCGCGATGCAGCGGATCAAAGACGACGGACGCCTGGCGGCGCTGTCGAAGAAGTGGTTCACCGAACCGTAGGAGCTGCCGCAGGCTGCGATCTTTTGATGTTGAAGATCAAAAGATCGCAGCCTCGTTTCACTCGTCAGCTCCTACAGTTGGATTTGCGATGAAGCTTTTAATCGAGTCGGGCCAGGGCCTGCGCGGCTTGCGGCAGTTCAAGCTCACTGAAAACCCGAACCCCATGACGCTTGAGCAACGCCGCCGTCACCCCTTCGCCACTGACTTTGACCCCACTGAACGTGCCGTCATACGTCAACAGATTCCCGCAAGAGGGGCTGTTGGCCTTGAGCACCGCCACCCGAATGCCGTGCTTTTGCACCAGTTCCAGCGCTTGCCGCGCGCCTTCGAGAAACTGCGCACTGACATCCTCGCCATCGGTAGTGATCACAGCAGCAGTGCCATCCAGCACCTCACCGCCCTGCCCGCCGGGAATCTCCGCCGCCGCCCTTGGCGTCGGCAATCCACCGGCCACCTCCGGACACAACGGCACTACCCGCCCTTCTTCGATCCACTGCTCAAGCAGATCAAACGGCCCGCTCGCGCCACCGTCATAACGCACGCGGTGACCCAGCAGGCAGCGACTGACCAGGATCTTTTCCATGTTCAGAACGGCTCGTTGCCACGGCGACGGAACCAGCCAGTCAGCGACAGGCGCTCGCGATGGGCCGGCAACACTTCGTGGGGCACTTCGCCGGAGAGAAACACCACCAGGCAGCCGCCGGTCGGCTGCACGTCGTGCACGCGCTCATCGCCCAGGTACATGCGCAACTGTCCGCCGTCCTCCGGCAGCCAGGCGTCGTTGAGGTAGATCACCGCCGACACCATGCGCCGGTCATCATCGCGAAAACGGTCGAGGTGCTTGAGGTAAAACGCGCCGGGCGGGTACAGGGCGAAATGGCATTCGAAATCCTCAAGTCCCAGAAACAAGCCGCGATTGAGCGCCTCGCGCAGACTGTCCATCAGGCTCAGGTAGCGGTCAGTGGCGTCGGCCTGACCCGGGTCGATCCACTGGATGTGATCGCCGCGAATACCCTCGCGAATCTCCGAAAACGGCCCGCGTCCGACCGCCGCCGGCGCCAGCTCACCCTCGGCTTCACGTTTACGGCACTCGGCCGCCAGCGCCCGGGTCAGATCGGCGGGCAGGAAGATGTTCTGCTGCGACCAGCCGTGTTCGGCCAGGTCGTCGACAATGCGTAACAGCAGCGGGTGTTCAGAGGATATCGGCATGGCGCGCATAGTATGCCGACGGCAACAAATCCGACAGAGCCACGCAGCGCCTTGCTACGAATTCTCGACAAGTACCGGCACCGCACGGACAATAGTCCGCTGCTGACAGGAGTCCCTATGCGCCGTTTGCTTTTTTCACTGTTGATGTTCTGCGTATTGCCCGCCTGGGCGGACGGCCACGATCAGTTGTACAAGGTCGCCGGCTGGCCAGAACAACGCGCGCATTTCAACGATGCCCTGAGCGCCGCCCAGCAGCGCTATCAGAACAGCCTGCCGCCTGCGGTATTTCAGGCGCTGGTCAACAACAGCAATCAGCGCTTCGCCGCGCAGGCCATGGATCAGCGTGCCGAAGCGCAACTGCGGCAGAAACTCGCCGACCCGAAACCGGCGCTGACCTTCTTCCAGTCGCCACTGGGCAAGAAAATCGTCGCCGCCGAATTGCTCGCAACCCGTCGCGATCAACTGGCAAAAAATGCCCAGGGCCTGCCGAAGATGCAGGCCAGCGACAGTCGCTTGCTGATCATCGGCCATCTCGCCCAGGCCCTGCCGGCCCGTGAGGCTGGCGCCGAGGTCAGCCTGGCGATTGCCGGCGTGGCAGCGGACAGTTTGAGTTCGATGATTCCCGGATTGCTTGGCGGCGGTCAGGCGCAGGGCATGTTGAATGGTCAGCGCCAGCGCCTGATGGATCAGATCGGCGCCGATCTGAATAACACCCTGCTCTATGTCTATCGCGATTTGTCGGATGAAGAGCTGGAAGAGTTTGCGACGTTTGCCGAGTCGACCGAGGGCAAGGCTTATTACCAGGCGGCGCTGGCGGCGATTCGGGCGGGGTTGGCGGTCGGCCAACCTTAAAAGATCGCAGCCTTCGGCAGCTCCTACATTGAAACGCGTCCCCCTGTAGGAGCTGCCGAAGGCTGCGATCTTTTGATCTTGCCTTAACGCTTCAGAGATTCCGGCCCCTGATCCGCTTGCTCAAGAATTCGAAATACTCCTCACGCATCTCCGCCGTCTCATTGGCCAGGTGATGCCGTGCCTCGGCCAACAGCAGAATCTGCGGCCGGTCGAACTTCCATTTCAACACCTGCAGATTGTGCTGCCAGTCGACAGTCATGTCCGCCTGCCCCTGAATGATCAGCGGCCGTCGCGGACTTTTTTTCGCGTGCTCGACGCGGATGATCCAGCGCGACAGCGCGCCCACCCATTTCGTCGGCAGACGTCTTGGCTGCAACGGATCGGCCTGCAGAAACGGCAGAAAATCCGGATCGTTGGAGTTCTCGCTGAAGCGTCGCACGACCCCGCGTACAAACGGCCGCAGCAGGTAATAACTCAGCTGCGACCAGCCCCACGCCCTTGGTCGCACCAACGGCGCCAGCAGAATCACCTGCCCCTGCGCCGGGCTGTTCTCGCCATGGTTGAGCAGGTGATCGACGACAATCGCGCCACCGGTGCTTTGCCCGCACAAATGCCAAGGCTGCGGCAGCGCGATCGAGTTCGCTTCAGCGAACAGCGCCTGCAACATGTCCTGGTATTCAGCAAAATCACGAATGCTTGCCCGTGGCCCGCTCGACAGACCATGGCCCGGCAAGTCACAGGCGATCACGGCGAAATCCTGATCCAGCGCCCACTCGATCACATGCCGGTACAGGCCGATGTGATCGTAGTAACCATGCAGCAGAAACAGCGTCGCCTTGACCTTCTCCGGCCACCAGCAATGGCTGACCAGCTCGTAGCCATCGACTTCGAAACGACCCATGCCGCGCCAGACATCGCGCTCGACGAAGTCGGTCTTGTAGAAGCGCTGATAAGCCTTCGCCTCATCCGATAACGGCTGCCACTCGGCCAACGGCTTGAGGCTCGCGCGTAAATGATCGGGGTCGAAAGTATCAGGCATGCGGGTATTCCAGAGCGGGAAACGGACTTTATCGGCCTGCGATATTCATCTGTAGAGGCAGACATGGCAAGCTAGCCCGCCTCTGAGGAAGCAAATCCATGCGTTCGCCCTACCGCACCGCACTGTTCGCCAGCCTGCTCGCGCTGATCTGCGCCGGGGTGCTGTGGGCGGCATATGACTGGTTTCAGGGCCGCTATCTGCGCGCGCTCAGCGAACATACGGCGGTATTTTCCGGCGACCCGCTGCGCCTGCCGGACAACCTCGCCGGGCCGGGAAATATCCGCCTCGTGCACTTCTGGGACCCGGCCTGTCCGTGCAATGTCGGCAATCAACAGCACCTGAGCGAGATGGTCGAACAGTTCGGCGCGCGTGGCGTGGAGTTCTTCGCCGTGCAAAAGCCCGGCAGCCACGGCCAGTTGCCCGCCACCCTCGCCAGCCTGAAAACCATCATCGTCCTGCCCGGCGCCGAACAGATCCCCGCCAGCCCTGCCGTGGCGATCTGGGATCGCAGCGGCAAACTCGCCTACTTCGGCCCGTACAGCGAAGGCCTGACCTGCAACTCCAGCAACAGCTTTATCGAACCGATCCTGCATGCCCTGACCGAGGATCGCCCGGTCAATGCCACGCATACCCTGGCGGTGGGTTGTTATTGCCCGTGGTCGGTGGAGGCAAAGTAAGGCATTCCGGACTTTTCAAGGACAGCGCTGCAGCGCACAGATGCTCTGTGCTAAATGTTTGCAGCCCGACGGGCGGCCTTCCCGCCTGCACAAGGAGTCACCATGAAGCGTGCGTTGATCGTCGTTGCCTTGCTCATCGTTGTCCTGCTCGGCGCCGCCGGCGGGTATATCTACAGCAAGCAGCCGACGCGCCAGGGCCAGGTCGAGCTGCGCAACCTGCAAGGCTCGGTGACCGTGCGCTATGACGAGCGCGGTGTGCCGCATATCCGCGCCGAAAACGAAACCGACCTTTATCGCGCCCTCGGTTATGTGCACGCGCAGGATCGTCTGTTCCAGATGGAAGCCATGCGCCGCCTCGCCCGGGGCGAGCTGGCCGAAGTGCTCGGGCCGAAACTGCTCGACACCGACAAGCTGTTCCGCAGCCTGCGCATCCGCGAGCGTGCGGCCAGTTACGTCGCCAGCCTCGACAAGCAGTCGCCGGCGTGGAAGGGCCTGCGAGCCTATCTGGATGGCATCAACCAATATCAGGACACCCACGCCGCGCCGATCGAGTTCGACGTGCTGGGCATCCCCAAGCGGCCGTTCACTGCCGAAGACAGCATCAGCGTCGCCGGCTACATGGCCTACAGCTTTGCTGCTGCGTTTCGCACCGAGCCGCTGCTGACCTACGTGCGCGATCAGCTCGGCGCCGATTACCTCAATGTCTTCGATCTCGACTGGCAGGCCAAAGGCGTTCTGGCTACCGATCACACCCGGCACGCACCGGCCCTCGCCGCCGGCGACTGGCAGGACCTCACCGCCCTCGCCCGCCTCAGCGAACAGGCGCTGCTCGACAACGGCCTGCCGCAGTTCGAGGGCAGCAACGCCTGGGTGATTGCCGGCAGCCGCAGCCAGAGTGGCAAGCCGTTGCTGGCCGGCGATCCGCATATTCGTTTCTCGGTGCCGTCGGTGTGGTACGAAGCGCAGCTGTCGGCGCCGGGTTTCGAGTTGTACGGCCATCATCAGGCACTGGTGCCGTTCGCGTTTCTGGGACACAACCTCGATTTCGGCTGGAGCCTGACCATGTTCCAGAACGATGACCTCGACCTGATCGCCGAGAAGGTCAACCCGGCTAACCCCAATCAGGTCTGGTATCGCGGCCAGTGGACCGAGATGCTCGTCAGCGAACAACAGATCAATGTAAAGGGTCAGGCGCCGGTGACTCTCACCTTGCGCCAGTCCCCGCACGGGCCAATCGTCAACGATGCTCTTGGCAGCGCCGCCGGCAAGACCCCGATCGCGATGTGGTGGGCCTTCCTCGAAACACCTAACCCGATCCTCGACGGCTTCTACCAGCTCAACCGCGCCGACACCTTGGCCAAGGCCCGCGCGGCAGCGGCCAAGGTGCAGGCGCCGGGCCTGAATCTGGTGTACGCCAACGCCAAAGGCGATATCGCCTGGTGGGCCTCGGCCTTGCTGCCCAAACGTCCGGCCGGGGTGCAACCGGGCTTCATCCTCGACGGCAGCACGCCCGAAGCGGACAAGGACGGCTACTACCCGTTCAGCGCCAACCCGCAGGAAGAAAACCCGGCGCGCGGCTATATCGTCTCGGCCAACTTCCAGCCCGTGTCGCCGACCGGCATGGAGATTCCCGGTTATTACAACCTTGCCGATCGCGGTCAGCAGCTTGACCGTCAGCTCAGCGACAACCGGGTGAAGTGGAGCAACGAGGCCAACCAGCAACTGCAACTGGGCACCGCGACCGGTTACGGCCCGCGTCTGTTGGCGCCGCTGTTGCCGGTGTTGCGCGAGGTGGTGAGTGATCCGGCGCAGCTGAAACTCGTCGAGCAATTGGCGCAGTGGCCCGGCGACTATCCGCTGAATTCGATCAGCGCGACGGTGTTCAACCAATTCCTCTACGACCTTGCCGACGCGGCGATGCGCGATGAGTTGGGCAATGACTTCTTCGAGACACTGCTGTCGACGCGGGTAATCGATTCGGCGTTGCCACGCCTGGCGGCCAAGGCGGACTCACCGTGGTGGGACAATCGCAGCACGCCGGCCAGAGAAACCCGCGCCGATGTCGTGCGTACGGCGTGGGCGGCAAGCATGGCGCATCTGAAACTGACCCTCGGCGATAACGTGGCCGGTTGGCAGTGGGGCGCGGCGCACACCCTCACCCACGGCCATCCGCTGGGGCAGCAGAAGCCGCTGGATCGCCTGTTCAACGTCGGCCCGTTCGCGGCGCCAGGCAGCCACGAAGTGCCGAACAACCTCTCGGCGAAGATCGGCCCGGCGCCATGGCCGGTGACCTATGGACCGTCGACCCGACGCCTGGTGGACTTCGCCGATCCGGTACATGGCCTGACGATCAATCCGGTCGGCCAGAGTGGCGTGCCACTGGACAGTCACTATGACGATCAGGCCGAGGCGTATGTGGAGGGGATTTATGTGCAGGCGCATTTCAGCGAGGAAGAGGTGCTGGCGAATACGCGCAGTACGTTGAAGCTGTTGCCTGAGCGGGCTGCGCAATAGATTGATGCCGTCTCGACCGGCCCTTTCGCGAGCAGGCTCGCTCCCACATTTATAACCGGGTTGGCCTCGAGTTTGAGACCAACCTGATATTGCTTAGGCCGATTGCGGCGCTGGCGCGCGGCGTGCGTCCGGTTGTTTCCACGAATCGGCAGCGCTTTCTTCGATGGCTTGCTGGATGGCTTTCTTGCGTGCTTCTTCGGCGCGGCGGCTGAAGAACCAGACGAGGAAGGTCACCAACGACACCGCCAGCAGAATCAGGCTGGCCACGGCGTTGATTTCCGGTTTCACACCCAGGCGCACGGCCGAGAACACTTCCATCGGCAGGGTCGTCGAACCCGGGCCGGAGACGAAGCTCGCCAGCACCAGGTCATCCAGCGACAGCGCGAACGACATCATCCCGCCCGCCGCCAGCGACGGCGCGATCATCGGGATGGTGATCAGGAAGAACACCTTCCACGGCCGTGCACCCAAATCCATCGCCGCTTCTTCGATCGACAGGTCCAGCTCACGCAAACGCGCCGACACCACCACCGCCACATACGCCGCGCAGAACGTGGTGTGCGCAATCCAGATGGTGACGATCCCGCGCTCCTGCGGCCAGCCGATCATCTGCGCCATGGCCACGAACAGCAGCAACAGCGACAGACCGGTGATCACTTCCGGCATCACCAGTGGTGCAGTCACCAGGCCACCGAACAGCGTACGGCCCTTGAAGCGGGTGATACGGGTCAGCACGAACGCGGCCAGGGTACCCAGCGCCACCGCAGCAACCGCGGTGTAGCAGGCGATTTCCAGCGAGCGCAGCACCGAGCCCATCAGTTGCGAGTTGTCGAGCAGGCCGACATACCACTTGATCGACCAGCCGCCCCACACCGTCACCAGTTTCGAGGCGTTGAACGAGTAGATCACCAGGATCAGCATCGGCAGATAGATGAAGATCAGACCCAATACCAGCATCAGGCTGGAGAAACGGAAGCGCTTCATTCTTTACCCTCCATTTCCTTGGCCTGACTGCGGTTGAACAGGATGATCGGCACAATCAGGATCGCCAGCATCACCACCGCCAGGGCGGACGCCACCGGCCAGTCGCGGTTGTTGAAGAATTCTTGCCACAGCACCTTACCGATCATCAGGGTTTCCGGGCCGCCGAGCAGTTCAGGGATCACGAACTCGCCGACCACCGGAATGAACACCAGCATGCAGCCGGCAATGATCCCGTTCTTGGACAGCGGAATGGTGATTTTCCAGAAGCTGTTGAAGGTGCTCGAACCCAGATCCGAGGCGGCTTCCAGCAGACTCTGATCGTGTTTGACCAGATTGGCGTACAGCGGCAGGATCATGAACGGCAGGTACGAATAGACAATCCCGATGTACACAGCCAGGTTGGTGTTGAGGATCTGCAGTGGCTCGTCGATCAGTCCCATGCTCATCAGGAAGCCGTTGAGCAGGCCGTTGTTGCTGAGGATGCCCATCCACGCGTACACGCGGATCAGGATCGCCGTCCAGGTCGGCATCATGATCAGCAGCACCAGCACCGTTTGCAGCTCCTTGCGCGCGCTGGCGATGGCGTAGGCCATCGGGTAACCGATCAGCAGGCAGAGCACGGTGCTGATAAAGGCCATTTTCAGCGAGCCGAGATAGGCGGCGATGTACAGTTCGTCGTCGCCAAGCAACGCGTAGTTGCCCAGGTTCAGCAGCAGTTGCAGCTTCTGCTCGGCGTAGGTGTAGATCTCGGTGTACGGCGGGATCGCCACGTCGGCTTCGGCGAAGCTGATCTTCAAGACGATGAAGAACGGCAGCATGAAGAACAGGAACAGCCAGATGAACGGCACCCCGATGACCAGCTGCCGGCCATTGGGGATGATTCGGTTTATACGGCGTTTGAATTTGCGCATGTTCATGAGCGAAGTACCACGCCGCTATCGTCTTCCCACCACACGTAGACCTGATCGCCCCAGGTCGGACGCGCGCCGCGACGTTCGGCGTTGGCGACGAACGACTGCACCAGTTTGCCGCTCGGCAATTCGACGTAGAACACCGAGTGCCCGCCCAGATAAGCGATGTCGTGGACCTTGCCGCTCGACCAGTTGTACTCGCAGGTCGGCATGTCGGCGGTGACCAGCAGTTTTTCCGGGCGAATCGCGTAGGTGACCGACTTGTCCTGCACCGAGGTACTGATGCCGTGGCCGACGTAGATCTGCCGGTCGAGGTCCTTGCAGGTGATGGTCGCGTGGCCTTCGGCATCGTCGATCACTTCGCCTTCGAAGATGTTGACGTTGCCGATGAATTCGCAGACCAGACGGCTGGTCGGGGTTTCGTAGATGTCGATCGGGCTACCAATCTGCGCGATCCAGCCCAGGTGCATGATCGCGATGCGCTCGGCCATGGTCATGGCCTCTTCCTGGTCGTGGGTCACCATCACGCAGGTCACGCCGACGCGCTCGATGATTTCCACCAGTTCCAGCTGCATCTGCGAACGCAGCTTTTTGTCCAGTGCGCCCATCGGTTCGTCGAGCAGCAACAGCTTCGGCCGCTTGGCCAGCGAACGGGCCAGGGCCACGCGTTGACGCTGGCCGCCGGACAGTTGATGCGGCTTGCGCTTGGCGTACTGGCTCATCTGCACCAGCTTGAGCATCTCGGCCACGCGGGCGTCGATCTCGGCCTTGGGGATCTTGTCCTGCTGCAAGCCGAAGGCAATGTTCTGCGCCACGGTCATGTGCGGGAACAAAGCGTAGGACTGGAACATCATGTTGATCGGACGGTCGTACGGCGGCATGTCGGTGATGTCGACGCCGTCGAGGAAAATCCGCCCTTCCGTGGGCCGTTCGAAGCCTGCCAGCATCCGTAGCAAGGTGGATTTGCCCGATCCCGAACCGCCGAGCAGAGCAAAAATTTCGCCCTTCTTGATTTCCAGGGACACGTCGTCCACGGCAATCGTCTCGTCGAACTTCTTCGTGACCCGGTCGATTTTGACCAGCACCTGTTTTGGTGTCTGGTCGCCCTCGAGGGCTTTCTTGTAGGCGCCGGAGGCAACTGCCATTTACGAAACTCCCAACAGAAGCAGCAGTTCGCCCCGCAAGACGAACCCTGGATAGTTTGTGCGTTATTTGCCCGACTTGACCTTGGTCCAGCTACGGGTCATCAAACGCTGAATATTGGCTGGCAACTCGGTCGACACGTAGGTCTTGTCGAGGACTGCTTGCGGTGGGTAAACCGCTTCATCGGTGCGAATGGATTGCTCCATCAGCTTGTCCGAACCCGGATTGGGGTTGGCGTAACCGACGTAATCACTGACCTGGGCGATCACCTCAGGTTTCAGCAAATAATTGATGAAGGCGTGGGCTTCCTTGACGTTGGACGAATCCTTGGGGATCGCCAGCATGTCGAACCACAGCGCGCCGCCCTCTTTCGGAATCGAATAGGCGATGTTGACGCCCTTCTTGGCTTCCTCGGCACGGTTCTTCGCCTGGAAGATGTCGCCGGAGAAACCGATGGCCACGCAGATGTCGCCGTTGGCCAGATCGCCGATGTACTTCGAGGAATGGAAATAGGTCACGTATGGACGCACCGCGAGCAACTTGGCGGTGGCCTTTTCGTAGTCCTTGGTGTTGGTGCTGTTGGCGTTCAGGCCCAGGTAATTGAGCATGGTCGGCATCATTTCGTCAGCCGAATCGAGGAACGCGACACCGCAGCTGTGCAGCTTCTTGATGTTTTCCGGCTCGAACAGCACGGCCCAGGAATCGATCTTGTCGATACCGAGCACGGCTTTGACTTTGTCGACGTTGTAGCCGATGCCGTTGGTGCCCCAAAGATACGGCACGGCGTAGAGGTTGCCGGGGTCGTTCTGTTCCAGGCGCTTGAGCAGCACCGGGTCGAGGTTGGAATAATTCGGCAACTGCGCCTTGTCGAGCTTCTGGAACGCGCCCGCCTTGATCTGCTTGCCAAGGAAGTGGTTCGACGGCACGACCACGTCATAACCGGTCCGCCCGGCGAGCAGCTTGCCTTCCAGGGTTTCGTTGGAGTCGAAAACGTCGTAGACCGGTTTGATCCCGGTCTCTTTCTCGAAGTCGGCGAGGGTCGATTCGCCGATGTAATCGGACCAGTTATAAATATGCACCGTACCGGCGGCCTGGGCTCCGACAGCGATTGTCAGGCCGGCAGCGGCCAGCAGGGCTTTGCGCAAAGAAGAAAATACAGGCAAGTGGAGGTCCTCTAAATTGATTGGGCCCAAGTTGCCCCGCGCTGCATGACAGCCATGGCTGCCCGACAACAAAACCGGCGCGCAACTTACCCTCGAAAAACCGATCCAGCAAAACTTTCTGTCATTTAATTATCCGCTGGCCGCCGTCGCGACGACGACGGCCAGTGGTTGTGGCGACAAACCGGCTTATTTGCCCGATTTGATCTTGGTCCAGCTGCGGGTGATCAGACGCAGTGTGGCGGCGTCCAGATCGCTGATCGCATAGAGTTGCTTCTTCACTTCAGCCGAAGGATAAATGCTCGGGTCGCTGGTGATGTCCTTGTCCACCAGAGGCGTTGCCGCCTTGTTGCCGTTCGGGAAACGCACGGCGTTGGTGATGCCGGCCATCACTTGCGGCTCCAGCAGGTAGTTCATGAACTTGTAGGCGGCTTCGACGTTTTCGGCATCCTTGGGAATGGCGACCATGTCGTAGAAAGTACCGGCGCCTTCTTTCGGAATGGTGTAGGCCAGCTTGACCTTGTCACCGGCTTCCTGAGCGCGGGTCTTGGATTGCTCCAGGTCACCCGAGTAACCGACGGCGACGCAGATGTTGCCGTTGGCCAGGTCCGAGATGTACTTGGACGAGTGGAAGTAGGCGACCGAAGGACGGATCTTCAGGAACAGGTCTTCGGCAGCTTTCAGATCAGCCTTGTCCTTGCTGTTGGTCGGCTTGCCCAGATAGTGCAATGCCGCCGGAATCATTTCGGTCGGCGCATCGAGGAAGCTCACGCCGCAGCTTTTGAGCTTCTCGATGTTTTCCGGCTTGAACACCACGTCCCACGAATCGATCTTGTCGATGCCCAGCGCGGCCTTGACCTTGGCCGGGTTGTAGCCGATGCCGATCGAGCCCCACATGTACGGGAAGGCGTGTTTGTTGCCCTGGTCGCTGGCATCGCCAACGGCCTTGAGCAGGTCTTCGTCGAGGTTTTTCCAGTTTGGCAGCTTGGACTTGTCCAGCTCCTGGTAAACGCCGGCCTTGATCTGCTTGGCGAGGAAGTTGTTGGAAGGCACCACGATGTCGTAACCGGACTTGCCGGCCAGCAGCTTGGCTTCCAGGGTTTCGTTACTGTCGAAGACGTCGTAGACGACTTTGATCCCGGTGGCTTTTTCGAAGTTGGCCACGGTGTCCGGCGCGATGTAGTCGGACCAGTTGTAGACGTGCAGCACCTTGTCGTCCGCGTGCACCGCACCCGCCATCATGCCCGCCATGGACAGCGCGAGCAGAGTCTTGCCAGCTAGCTTTTTACCTAATGCCTTCATGCGTCATGCTCCAAATTTTTCTTTTTTGAACCACTTTGTTCAGCGGCCGAACCCGGACAACTGGAACCGCGGCTAGTCTGGCAAGATCCGAGGCGGTCTTTCAACAAAAGACCAGCCTTTCTGACAGCTTTGAGCGAGTGCGCCGCAGCTCCCCCGCCCAAAGCCTAGCACCTAGGCCTGCAGCGCATTGAGGGTCAGGTCCAGACACTTGCGTGCTTTTGTAACCAGCTCATCGATCTCGGCTTTGCTGATCACCAGCGGCGGCGCGATGATCATGGTGTCGCCCACCGCGCGCATGATCAGGCCATTGTCGAAGCAGAACTGCCGGCAGATCATGCCCACGCCCTTGCCTTCGTAACGCTTGCGCGTGGCCTTGTCCTGCACCAGCTCGATCGCCCCCAGCAGACCGACGCCGCGAACTTCACCCACCAACGGGTGATCGTTCAGCTCGCGCAGACGTTTCTGCAAATACGGTGCCGTTTCGTTGTGGGCGTTCTCGATAATTTTTTCGTCGCGCAGGATGCGGATGTTTTCCAGGCCCACCGCGGCTGCCACCGGGTGCCCGGAGTAAGTGAAACCGTGGTTGAAATCGCCGCCTTCGTTGAGCACGGCCACCACCGAGTCACGCACGATCAACCCGCCCATCGGGATGTAGCCGGAGGTCAGGCCCTTGGCGATGGTCATCATGTCGGGTTTGAGGTCGTAGAAATCGCTACCGAACCACTCACCGGTACGACCAAAACCGCAGATCACTTCGTCGGCGACGAAGAGGATGTCGTACTTGGCGAGGATTTCCTTGATGCGCGGCCAGTAAGTGTCGGGCGGAATGATCACGCCGCCGGCACCCTGAATAGGCTCGGCAATAAAGGCACCGACGTTGTCGACGCCGACTTCGAGAATCTTTTCTTCGAGCTGATTGGCCGCCCAGATGCCGAACTCTTCCGGCGACATGTCACCGCCTTCGGCAAACCAGTACGGCTGGGCGATGTGGACGATGCCCGGAATCGGCAGGTCGCCCTGCTCGTGCATATAGGTCATGCCGCCGAGGCTCGCGCCGGCCACGGTCGAACCGTGATAACCGTTCTTGCGGCTGATGATGACTTTCTTGTTCGGCTGGCCTTTGATCGCCCAGTAGTGACGGACCATGCGCAACATGGTGTCGTTGCCTTCAGAGCCGGAGCCGGTGAAGAACACGTGGTTCATCCCTTCTGGCGCCACTTCGGCGATCGCCTTGGCCAGTTCCAGCGCCGGCGGGTGGGCAGTCTGGAAGAACAGGTTGTAATACGGCAGCTCGCGCATCTGTTTGGCGGCGGCATCGGCCAGTTCATCGCGACCGTAACCGATCGCCACGCACCAGAGGCCAGCCATGCCGTCGAGGATCTTGTTGCCTTCGCTGTCCCACAGGTAAACGCCCTTGGCGTTGGTGATGATCCGCGGGCCTTTCTCTTTCAGTTGCTTGAAGTCGCTGAACGGGGCCAGGTGGTGATCGCTGCTCAGCGCTTGCCACTCGCGGGTTTGCGGGTTGTTGCTGGTCATGCCAATTCTCCTTGTTATCGGTGAAGGCGCGACGGCTGGCCGCCGCGCCCGGCGCATCAGACGGCGAAGAGCAGGTACTCACGCTCCCAGGAACTGATCACGCGCTTGAAGTTTTCATGCTCGGCGCGCTTGACCGCGACGTAGCCGGTGATGAAGGTCTTGCCGAGGTATTTCTCGATGGTCGCGCTGTTTTCCATACGCTCCAGCGCGTCTTCGATGGTCAGCGGCAGGCGCAGGTTGCGGCGCTCGTAACCACGGCCGACCACTGGCGCGCTCGGGTTCAGGCCCTCGACCATGCCGATGTAACCGCAGAGCAGGCTCGCGGCGATCGCCAGGTACGGGTTGGCGTCGGCGCCCGGCAGGCGGTTTTCCACGCGGCGGTTCTGCGGGCCGGCATCCGGTACGCGCAGGCCGACGGTACGGTTCTCTTCGCCCCACTCGACGTTTACCGGTGCCGAAGTGTCCGGGAGGAAGCGGCGGAACGAGTTGACGTTCGGCGCGAACAGCGGCAACAGCTCGGGGATCAGCTTCTGCAAACCACCGATGTGGTGCAGGAACAACTGGCTCATGGTCCCGTCTTCGTTGGAGAAGACGTTCTTGCCGGTCTGAATGTCGATGATGCTCTGGTGCAGGTGCATGGCGCTGCCCGGCTCGCCGGTCATCGGCTTGGCCATGAACGTCGCCGCCACGTCGTGCTTGAGCGCGGCTTCGCGCATGGTGCGCTTGAACACCAGAATCTGATCTGCCAGCGACAGGGCGTCACCGTGACGGAAGTTGATTTCCATCTGCGCGGTGCCGTCTTCGTGGATCAGCGTATCGAGGTCCAGCTCCTGCAATTCGCACCAGTCGTAGACGTCTTCGAACAGCGGGTCGAATTCGTTGGCCGCTTCAATGGAGAACGACTGCCGGCCGATTTCCGGACGGCCCGATCGGCCGATCGGCGGCTGCAACGGATAGTCGGGGTCGTCGCTGCGCTTGGTCAGGTAGAACTCCATTTCCGGCGCCACGATTGGCTGCCAGCCCTTGTCGGCATACAGCTTCAAGACTTTCTTGAGGACGTTGCGCGGCGACAGCTCGATCGGGTTGCCTTGCTTGTCGTAGGTGTCGTGGATCACCTGCGCGGTCGGCTCGATCGCCCACGGCACCAGGTACACGGCGTTCTGGTCGGGGCGGCAGATCATGTCGATGTCGGCCGGGTCGAGCAGTTCGTAATAGATGTCGTCTTCGACGTAGTCGCCGGTCACGGTCTGCAGCAGCACGCTCTCCGGCAGACGCATGCCTTTCTCGGCGATGAACTTGTTGGTCGGCGAAATCTTGCCCCGGGTAATACCGGTCAAGTCGCCGATCATGCATTCGACTTCTGTGATCTTGCGGTCTTTCAACCAATCGGTGAGCTGGTCGAGGTTGTTACTCATAAATGCCTCTGGGCTGAGTCTCCTGACGCGATGTCAGGCAATTTTGACGCTTGCGGCGTCGCGTTAAAGGGGGCTTGCTCGCGCAGTGCCGGCTTACGCCTGGCACCGCGCATAGACAATGAAAGAGGAGCTTACCTGCCCTTGACGCTGGCGTTGCATTTCCCGTGCACTTTGCGAACGTGCAGAATCACAAGCATGACGCTGAGTGCGGCACGGGCTTTGGGAGGGAAAGAGTTCTATAGTGGAAGGAGACGCCATAAAGCGGATGCTGTGCCCGACGTCCAGAATATCGGACGCTGCCGTTTTGCCGGATGTTGACGAGAGTCTCGTCAACAGGCTGCGCGCCTTGCTGGCTGCGCTACGGACGGATTGATCGCCACTGATGTGATGAGCATGCAGACCGGACTGTTGCGAGCAGTCGGTGATGCCGATTAACGGCAGGCGAGACATGAAGCACCCCGGTATTATTGCTGTTATGGGTTTGACCGGAGCTTAGCCTTGTTCATTTTTTTACACAACACCCCCGTAAAAAATACAACACGGCCTGCTCAAGCCCGCAGCTGAGCAACGTTCAAGGTTGGAAAAAATGCCCCAAAGTGCCCCATAAATGCCCTTCAAGCGCTTTTTCAGGGCAAAAAAGGCCTCGCTTGACTTCGGCAGGCCGTTCGGGTTGACTGAAACCAGAAAAGATCAATGATTGATATTTTTAACAACAAAGGTGTTGCATCATGTCGGTACCCCCGCGTGCCGTTCAGCTTAACGAAGCGAACGCGTTCCTTAAGGAACATCCTGAGGTTCTGTACGTTGACCTTCTGATTGCGGATATGAATGGTGTGGTGCGCGGCAAGCGCATCGAACGCACCAGCCTCCACAAGGTTTACGAGAAAGGCATCAACCTGCCGGCCTCTCTATTTGCTCTGGATATCAACGGCTCCACGGTGGAAAGCACCGGTCTGGGCCTGGACATCGGCGACGCCGATCGTATCTGCTATCCGATCCCCGATACCCTGTGCAACGAGCCATGGCAGAAGCGCCCGACCGCGCAGCTGTTGATGACCATGCACGAACTCGAAGGGGATCCGTTCTTCGCCGATCCCCGTGAGGTGCTGCGCCAGGTGGTGACCAAGTTCGACGAGCTCGGCCTGACCATCTGCGCCGCCTTCGAACTCGAGTTCTACCTGATCGACCAGGAAAACGTGAACGGCCGTCCACAGCCGCCACGCTCGCCGATCTCCGGCAAACGCCCGCACTCGACTCAGGTCTACCTGATCGACGACCTCGACGAATACGTCGACTGCCTCCAGGACATTCTGGAAGGTGCCAAAGAGCAAGGCATCCCGGCCGATGCGATCGTCAAGGAAAGTGCCCCGGCGCAGTTCGAAGTGAACCTGCACCACGTCGCCGACCCGATCAAGGCCTGCGACTACGCGGTCCTGCTCAAGCGTCTGATCAAGAACATCGCCTACGACCATGAAATGGACACCACCTTCATGGCCAAGCCGTATCCGGGCCAGGCGGGCAATGGTCTGCACGTACATATTTCGATTCTGGACAAAGCCGGCAAAAACATTTTTGCCAGCGAGGATCCCGAGCAGAACGCCGCGCTGCGTCACGCGATCGGCGGTGTGCTCGAGACCCTGCCGGCGCAGATGGCTTTTCTCTGCCCGAACGTCAACTCCTACCGTCGCTTCGGCGCGCAGTTCTACGTACCGAACTCGCCGTGCTGGGGCCTGGACAACCGCACCGTGGCGATTCGCGTACCGACCGGCTCTGCCGATGCCGTACGTATCGAACACCGCGTGGCCGGCGCCGACGCCAACCCGTACCTGCTGATGGCTTCGGTACTGGCCGGCGTGCACCACGGCCTGGTCAACAAGATCGAACCGGGCGCGCCTGTCGAAGGCAACAGCTACGAGCAGAACGAACAGAGCCTGCCGAACAACTTGCGCGATGCCCTGCGCGAGCTGGACGACAGCGAGGTGATGGCCAAGTACATCGATCCGAAGTACATCGATATCTTCGTCGCCTGCAAGGAAAGCGAGCTGGAGGAGTTCGAACACTCCATCTCCGACCTTGAGTACAACTGGTATCTGCATACCGTTTAAACGGTTTGCAGCTTCAAAAAACGCCGTTGGCTGATTCAGCCACCGGCGTATTTTTTATGGCCGAACACAAAACCTGTGGCGAGGGGATTTATCCCCGTTGGGTTGCGAAGCAGCCCCAAATCCATCCCACTCGGTGTGTCAGGAATACCCGGCTCTCAGGGTTTACGACTGCTGCGCAGCCGAACGGGGCGGTGCGACGTTTCGCTAAATCCCCTCGCCACAGGGTACCGGCAGACAACACCGAACCCTGCTCGTACAATGCCCGCTGCCCCGCAGGAGACTTCCATGACGCGTCCCGCCACCGTCCGCAAACCCCGTGCCCGCAGTCAGGCGCGGATCGATTCGATCCTCGATGCCGCGCGCACGTTGCTGGCGGCCGAGGGCGTGGCCAGTCTGTCGATCTACAGCGTCGCCGAACGCGCGCAGATTCCGCCCTCCTCCGTGTATCACTTTTTCGCCAGCGTCCCGGCGCTGCTCGAAGCGCTGACCGCCGATGTCCACGCAGCCTTCCGCGCCTGCCTGCAAGCGCCGATCGATCACGATGCCTTGCGTGACTGGCGAGATCTGTCGCGACTGGTCGAACAGCGCATGCTGGAGATCTACGACGAAGACGCAGCCGCGCGGCAATTGATCCTGGCGCAACATGGCCTGACCGAAGTGACCCAGGCCGACCGCCAGCACGATCTGGAACTGGGCGACCTGATGCACAAGCTGTTCGACCAGCATTTCGAGTTGCCGAGGCTGCCGGACGATGTCGATGTGTTTGCCCTGGCGATGGAACTTGGCGACCGGGTTTATGCCCGTTCGGTGCAGCAGCACGGGCAGATCACCCCGCGCATGGCCGAGGAAGGGATGCGCGTGTTTGATGCCTATATCGGGTTGTACCTTCCGCCGTATCTACCCAAAAGAAATCTCTAGCGCATGCACCGGCCCTTTCGCGAGCAGGCTCGCTCCCACATTTGAAATGCGTTCCCCTGTGGGAGCGAGCCTGCTCGCGAAAGCCGCGCCGCCGAATCCGCGACAGGCACAAAAAACCCCGCAGGGCTCACACCCTCCGGGGTTGTTTTTTGCTCACCGGCTCACAACTTGGCGATGGACACCTCGGTGGATTTCACAAAGGCGATCACTTCGCTGCCGACCACCAGCTCCAGCTCTTTAACAGAGCGGGTAGTGATCACCGAAGTGACGATGCCCGAAGCTGTCTGCACGTCGATTTCCGACAGCACGTCGCCGAGGACGATTTCCTTGATCGAGCCTTTGAACTGGTTGCGCACGTTGATGGCTTTGATAGTCATGGCATTTCTCCTAGTATCGAAATGAGCTGCAAGCGGCAAGCTATAAGCTGCAAGTAAAAGCACCAGGCTTGTTCTTGCGGCTTGTAGCTTGAAGCTTGCAGCTGCTTCATTGCGCCCAACGCAATTGCGCAGGCAGGGGTGAAACGGGTTCCGGCGCCGGCGGTTCGCCGGGCAGGGATAGAACACGGTTGAGCACTTCGGTTTCCAGTGCGGCGAGGCGATGCGAGCCACGCACCCTGGGGCGCGGCAGTTCGACGTGCAGGTCGAGGCCGACTTCGCCGTCCTCGATGAGGATCACCCGATCGGCGATCGCCACCGCTTCACTGACGTCATGGGTCACCAGCAGCACGGTAAAACCGTGTTGCTGCCAGAGCCGTTCGATCAGTTGCTGCATCTCGATGCGGGTCAGGGCATCCAGTGCGCCGAGCGGTTCGTCGAGCAGCAGCAGACGCGGCTGGTGGATCAGCGCCCGAGCCAGCGCCACGCGCTGCTTCTGGCCACCGGACAATGCCGCCGGCCATTCATTGGCGCGATCGGCCAGGCCCACTGCTTCCAGTGCATCCAGCGCTTGCTGGCGCCAGTTGCCCTTGAGGCCGAGACCGACGTTGTCGATGATCCTTTTCCACGGCAGCAGCCGCGCTTCCTGGAACATCAACCGCGTGTCGTCACGCGCCTGGCTGAGCGGTGCGGAGCCGGCCAGCAACTCCCCGCCAGTCGGTTGATCGAGGCCGGCGAGCAGGCGCAAGAACGTGCTCTTGCCACAACCGCTGCGCCCGACCACGGCGACAAACTGCCCCGCCGGAATGTGCAGATCGATGTCACGCAACACTTGGCGTGAGCCGAAGGTCTTCTGCAGGTTGCGCACTGCCAACGGAATCCCGCGCAACAGGCGTGGAGGTTGTTGAGCGGTCATGCCGCACCTCCCTTGGCAACCTGATAGGCCGGGTGCCAGCGCAGCCACACACGTTCAAGACCACGGGCGGCGAGGTCGGCGAGTTTGCCCAGTACCGCGTAAAGCAGGATCGCCAGCACTACCACATCGGTCTGCAGAAACTCGCGGGCGTTCATTGCCAGATAGCCGATCCCCGAGCTGGCCGAGATGGTTTCGGCGACGATCAGCGTCAGCCACATGAAGCCCAGGGCGAAGCGCACGCCAACCAGAATCGACGGCAACGCACCCGGCAGAATCACCTGCCAGAACAGGCTGAAACCGCTCAGACCATAACTGCGCGCCATCTCCACCAGCGCCGGGTCGACGTTGCGGATGCCGTGGTAAGTGTTGAGGTAAATCGGGAACAAGGTGCCCAGCGCCACGAGGAAAATCTTCGCTGACTCGTCAATGCCGAACCACAGGATCACCAGCGGAATCAGCGCCAGGTGCGGCACGTTGCGGATCATCTGCACCGAGCTGTCGAGCAGGCGTTCGCCCCACTTCGACAGGCCGGTGATGAAACCCAGCACCAGACCGATGCTGCCGCCGATGGTGAAACCGAGTGCTGCGCGCCAGCCGCTGATCGCCAGGTGTGTCCAGATCTCGCCGCTGCGCACCAGACTGACGCCGGCTTCGATCACCGCCACCGGGGTCGGCAGAATCCGCGTCGACAACCAACCGGCCGACACCGACAACTGCCACACCGCCAGCAGCAACACCGGCAACGCCCAGGGCGCGAGGCTGTGGATAAATTTGTTCATGGCCGCGCCTCAGCTCTGCGACGCGGCTTTGGGCAGAATGTCGTTGGCGACCATCTCGCCGAACGGGCTGACATAACCGGCGCTCTTCGGCAGTTCCGGGCGTTCAACGTCAAGATGCGGGAACAGCAGTTCGGCTACCCGATACGATTCTTCGAGGTGTGGATAACCGGAGAAGATGAAGGTGTCGATGCCCAGATCCGCATATTCCTTGACCCGCGCTGCCACGGTCGGGCCATCGCCGACCAGCGCCGTACCGGCACCGCCACGTACCAGACCGACACCAGCCCAGAGGTTCGGGCTGACTTCGAGGTTGTCGCGGCTGCCGCCGTGCAGCGCGGCCATGCGTTGCTGGCCGACCGAATCGAAGCGCGCCAGCGAAGCCTGGGCACGTTGGATGGTGTCGTCGTCCAGATGCGAGATCAGCCGGTCCGCTGCCTGCCAGGCTTCGGCATTGGTTTCACGGACGATCACATGCAGACGAATGCCGAAGCGCACGGTGCGGCCGAGCTTGGCGGCTTTGGCGCGCACTTGTGCGATCTTCTCGGCCACCGCGGCCGGCGGCTCGCCCCAGGTCAGGACCATTTCCACTTGCTCGGCGGCCAGATCTTGCGCCGCTTCCGAAGAGCCACCGAAATACAGCGGCGGACGCGGTTGCTGGATCGGCGGATACAGCAGCTTCGCGCCCTTCACGCTTATGTGCTCGCCGTCGTAATCGACAGTTTCGCCTTCCAGCACACGGCGCCAGATGCGGGTGAATTCCACCGAGGCCTGATAGCGTTCCTCATGGTTGAGGAACAGACCGTCGCCAGCCAGTTCCTCCGGATCGCCACCGGTGACCAGATTGAACAGCGCACGCCCGCCGGACAAACGATCCAGCGTGGCTGCCTGGCGCGCCGCGACCGTCGGGGAAATGATCCCGGGGCGCAGAGCGACCAGAAACTTCAGGCGCTGGGTCACCGGAATCAGCGAGGCTGCCACCAGCCACGAGTCTTCGCAGGAACGCCCGGTCGGAATCAGCACCCCGCCAAAACCCAGACGATCCGCCGCTTGCGCGACTTGCTGCAAATAACCGTGATCAACCGCGCGGGCGCCTTCGGCGGTGCCAAGGTAATGGCCGTCACCGTGGGTCGGCAGGAACCAGAAGATATTGAGGCTCATGGAGTGGTCTCCTTGTGGATTCGAATTACTGGGCTTGGGAGCTTTGGGCCACAGCGGCCGGCGGGGTCCAGATCACATCCTTGATGCTCAACGGCTTGGGAATCAGCTTGAGCTGGAAGAACGTGTCGGCGATTTTCTGTTGCGCAGCGACCACTTCCGGGGTCAGGAACAGCGCGCCGTAGCCCTGGCGTTTCACCGAGGTCAGGGTGATGTCCGCCGGCAGGCCAAGCAGTGGCGCGACCTGTTGCGTCACGTCTTCGGGATTGGCTTTCGACCATTCACCCACCGCGCGCACCTCTTCGACAAGGGTCTTGATCACCTCGGGATTTTTCTGCGCGTAAGGTTTTGTGGCCAGATAGAACTGATGGTTGTCGACGATGCCTTTGCCGTCGCGCAGGGTGTGCGCTTGCAGTTGTTTCTCGGCAGCGGCCTGATACGGATCCCAGATGACCCAGGCGTCGACACTGCCACGTTCGAACGCAGCGCGAGCATCGGCTGGCGGCAGGAACACGGTCTGAATATCGCTGTACTTGAGGCCGGCGTCTTCCAGCGCGCGCACCAGCAGGTAGTGAACGTTGGAGCCTTTGTTCAGGGCGACTTTCTTGCCCTTGAGATCGGCTACCGATTTGATCGGCGAGTCTTTCGGCACGAGGATCGCTTCACTGTTCGGCGCTGGCGGTTCGTAGGCAACGTAGAGCAGATCAGCGCCAGCGGCCTGGGCGAAAACCGGTGGGGTTTCGCCGGTCACGCCGAAATCGATCGAGCCGACGTTGAGGCCTTCGAGCAGCTGCGGGCCGCCGGGAAACTCGGTCCATTGCACGTCGACGCCTTGCGCGGCGAGGCGTTTTTCGAGCGTGCCTTTGGCTTTGAGCAGCACCAGCGTGCCGTACTTCTGATAACCGATCCGCAATGTCTCGGCTTGAGCTTGGGTGATGGCGCCGAAGGTGACAGCCGCAGCAAACAGAGCGACCAGACCACGACGCAAAAATACAGTGCGCATAGCGCTCTCCTTTTTGCTGTTGGGTTGTGGCTGCACCTGCTTGCCCGTTGGCGGGCGAGTAAGGCCAGTACTTCAAATTTCGATAAGGCTTAAATGCTCCAGCGAGCACTCAACAAACGTTCGTTCAGCAGGCCTGGCTCCAGCGGTTTCGGCCGGCGCGCCATGGCGCCGATGAACTGATCCAGGGCCTCGTGCAAGCGCTGCTCCAGGGCCGGCGCCAGTTGCGCGGCGGCACTGCCTTCGCCATAAGCGATCTGGCTGTCCTCGGCGAAAATACCCTGAAGCATTTCCTGCGCTTTGAGTGCCGACAGCACGGGCTTGAGGGCGTAATCGACCACCAGCATGTGAGCGATGCTGCCGCCCGTGGCCATCGGCAAGACAATCTTGTGGTTCAAGGCACGCTCGGGGAGCAGATCCAGCAGGGTCTTCAGCGCACCGGAAAACGAGGCCTTGTAAACCGGCGTGGCGATCAGCAGGCCATCGGCGTTTGCGATCTGTTGCAACAGGTCGAGGACCTTCGGACTGTCGAAGCGCGCGTGGAGCAGATCCTCGGCCGGGAAGTCCCGCACCTGATAACTCACCACTTCCACCCCTTGCTGTTGCAACCAGCGTTGCGAACGCTCCAGCAGCACCCCGGAACGGGAGCGCAGGCTGGGGCTGCCACCGAGTGAGACGACCAGCATTGCAGATTCCTTTAAGCGTTACAGGCGATTCGCAGGCTGCGATCTCGCTTCAATGGCAGTGACCTTACCAGCTGATTTATATATCCATAAATCATATTTATTCATTTGGTTATGCATTTAAGAGATATGTCGCTGAGCAAAATCCAGGCAAAAAAAAAGGCCGTCGAAACGGCCGAAATTCCCCTGCGTTGTGATTCCGGATTCTCCATTGCCTGGGCTGGCGCCTTCGCGAGCAGGCTCGCTCCCACAGGGGAAAGCATTGCAAATGTGGGAGCGAGCCTGCTCGCGAAAGCGGCGGTAGCTGCACCGCAAATCTTATTTATTCGGCTGCGGCGTCAGGCGCAGGTACGGCTTCACCGCGCGATAACCTTTGGGGAAGCGCTGCTTTATCTCGTCCTCATCCTTGAGCGACGGCACGATCACCACCTCTTCACCGTCCTGCCAGTTGGCCGGGGTGGCGACTTTGTAGTTGTCGGTGAGTTGCAGCGAGTCGATCACCCGCAGAATCTCGTGGAAATTACGCCCGGTGCTCGCCGGGTAGGTGATGGTCAGACGGATCTTCTTGTTCGGGTCGATGACGAACAGTGAACGCACGGTCAGCGTGTCATTGGCGTTCGGGTGGATCAGGTCGTAGAGATCGGAGACCTTGCGATCGGCATCGGCCAGGATCGGGAAGTTGACGATAGTGTTCTGGGTTTCGTTGATGTCCTCGATCCACTTGTGGTGCGAGTCCACCGGGTCAACCGACAGCGCGATGGCCTTGACGCCG
Source organism: Pseudomonas sp. ef1 (assembly GCF_007293365.2). Classification (NCBI taxonomy): domain Bacteria; kingdom Pseudomonadati; phylum Pseudomonadota; class Gammaproteobacteria; order Pseudomonadales; family Pseudomonadaceae; genus Pseudomonas; species Pseudomonas sp. ef1. Next base: position 535,497 of record NZ_CM129815.1, read on the forward strand.
CGTCGGCTGAATTCATCCTTGAGCTTGGCGGTGAAACCCAGCTCGGTGGTGCACACCGGAGTGAAGTCCGCCGGATGGGAAAACAGCACGCCCCAGCTATCGCCCAGCCATTCGTGAAAACGAATCTTGCCGGCGCTGGAGTCCTGTTCGAAATCGGGGGCGATGTCGCCGAGTCTGAGGCTCATGGTGCTGCTCCTGATGAGGGATGGGAGACAACAACTGTAGCTCGGGATCGATCAGCGTGAAAAAGAATAAATAACTAGATATCTAGATCATTAGTGAATATTAAACATCTGTTCATTGGACACCGACCCGCATCGCGACGAACATCCAACGCAAGGTTCGAGAAGGCCTTGAGTTGCAGCAAAGAGGGAAAGCGAGAAGGGCTTACGGGGGTGAGCCTGACTCGAAAACGCAAAAGCCCCGTCCGGCGCGATGCCGGACGGGGCTTTTTTTTGCTTCAGTTGCTCGAGCGCTATTACAGCAGCGGGATCGAGTAGCTGAGGATCAGGCGGTTTTCGTCCTGGTCGCGTTGACCTGGGATGTCGTTGCGCCACATAGCGTTTTTCCACATCACGCCAACGTTTTTCAGCGGGCCTTCAGGTACTACGTAACCAACGGTGATGTCGCGTTCCCACTCGGAACGGCCGGTCGCATTGGTGCTGACTTGACGGTCGCCGACTTTACCGGTGGTGTCGATGTTATCGCCACGCAGGTAAACCACGCCGGCGGTCAGGCCTGGTACGCCAACTTTGGCGAAGTCGTACGAGTAGCGAGCTTGCCAGGTACGTTCACCTGCGCGAGCGAACTTGGCGATCTGCATGTCGGTGGTGATGTACGCCGACGAGCCGTCACCCTGGTTCAGCCAAGGGAAGTCGCTGTTGCCGTTGCTGACCTGATAACCGCCACCGAAAGTGTGACCTTCAACGGTGTACAGGAACAAGCCGCTGTACAGGTTGTTGTCTACCTTGCCTTTGGTGATGCCAGTGCCGTAGTCACCGGTGGTGTAGTAGGCAGGGTCGTTACCGTTGGCGCCATCGTCACGGCTGTTGAAGTAACGGAAGTCAGACTTCAATACACCCGGGCCGATTGCCCAGTTGTGCACCAGACCCAGGAAGTGCTGCTTGTAGTAATCCTGCAGATTGCCGTAGTAGTACTGGGCAGTCAGGTCTTTGGTGATTTTGTAGTCGCCACCACCGTAGATGAACTTGTTGCTGTCACGACCGGCAGCGGTGTGAGCGTTGGAGCCAGCAATCGACAACTCTTCGTTGTTGCTGGAGTTACGGCCCTTGGCGTGCTCGATTTGACCAGCAACCAGCGTCAGATCCTTGATCTCGCTCGAAGTGATCTGGCCACCCTGGAAGGTTTGCGGCAGCAGACGACCGTCGTTGGTCACGATGACCGGCAGTTTTGGCTGCAGGGTGCCCAATTTCAGTTCGGTCTGAGAGATCTTGGCTTTGGCAGTCAAACCCAGGCTGGAGAAGTTGTCGACCGCTTCACCGTTGGACTTGCTCGGGAATACAGTACCGCCATAGGAAGTCGACGTAGCACCGTTGGTGCCGCCACCCGAGTCCAGGCGCACGCCCACCAGGCCGATGGCGTCGATACCGAAGCCTACGGTGCCTTGGGTGTAACCGGAGATGAAACGCAGATCGAAGCCTTGGCCCCATTCTTCTTGCTTGTTCTGAGCCTTGGCAGCTTTAGTATCGCCATCACGGTTATCAGTGTTGATGTAGAAGTTACGCAGCCCCAGAGTAGCCTTGCTGTCTTCGATGAAACCGGCGGCGCCTGCCTGCTGCGCCATAACCCCAACGGCCACAGCCAGGGCCAAGGTGGACTTGTTCATGTATCGCTCCTCTCGTTCTAATTCTTGTGTTCCTGGTTCGGGGTCGATTTGCCCTGAATCCTAAGATCCGCGATTAGCGCCAGACCGTGACTGCCAAGTCAATCGTAACCTTGTATGTCTACGACCATCGTCTAATCGCGAGTGATTTGGTCCCTGCAGCGTAAAGACTTCCTGATAATCCCAAAAAGAATTTATTCGTTCTTTTTCATGCCATTCAGGCATATGGCCCATTAATGGCCATCCGCGCCGGGAAACAGCGTATCGGCGCCTAAGCTCATTCCTAAATGGTATTTGTTGACCTTTTTTTAGATCGATTAGCTTTGCCGTGCTCCCAACACGGCAAATCCCATCGAAAAGGCGACGCATCATGGCGAAACGCGCACTTTCAAGTCAATTTGTTACAGTTTGTGTGTCGGCACTGTTTTCTTTTTCCACACATGCCGCCGGTCTGACGGTCGGTTACCAGACCGGGATCGATCCGAGCAAAGTGCCGCAGGCCGATGGTGTCTATGAAAAAACCATCGGCGAGAAGATCGACTGGCGTCGTTTCAACAGCGGCCCGGAAGTCGTCACTGCCATTGCTTCTGGCGACGTGCAGATCGGCAACCTTGGCTCAAGCCCACTGGCAGCAGCTGCTTCACGCAATCTGCCGATCGTGGCGTTTATCGTTTCGGCGCAGATTAATGCCGCAGAAGCCTTGGTGGTGCGCAACGGCAGCGGCATCGACAAACCGCAGGACCTGATCGGTAAAACCATCGCCACACCGTTCGTGTCGACCTCGCACTACAGTCTGCTTGGAGCGCTGAAGCACTGGGGCCTGAATACTTCGCAAGTCAAAGTGGTCAACCTGCAACCGGCGGAAATCGCCGCCGCGTGGAAGCGTGGCGACATTGATGGTGCGTTTGTCTGGTCGCCGGCGCTAGGCGAGATCCGCAAGACCGGCAAGACCCTGACCGACGCCGCCCAGGTCGGCCAGTGGGGTGCGCCAACCTTCGAGGTGTGGGTGGCGCGCAAAGACTTTGCCGAGAAGCATCCCGAAGTGGTGGCCAAGTTTGCCAAGGTCACCCTGGAATCGTTCGCTGATTACGCCGCACACAAAGACAGCTGGACGGCCGACTCGGTGCCTGTGCAGAAAATCGCCAAATTGACCGGTGCCAACGCAGCAGATGTGCCGGAACTGCTGGCCGGATCGGCGTTCCCGGATGCCAAGGCGCAGCAAAGCAAGGCGCTGCTGGACGGCGGCACCGCCAAGGCCATTGCCGAAACGGCGAAATTCTTGAAGGAACAGGGCAAGGTCGAGACAGTGCTGGCGGATTATTCGCCGTACGTCAGCGCCAAATTCATCACTGACTGAATGCAGAAAGTGGCGAGGGGATTTATCCCCGTTGGGCTGCACAGCAGTCCCCCAGCGATTCCAAGTGAAAACACAGGGGGCCGCTACGCGACCCAGCGGGGATAAATCCCCTCGCCACAGACCTCGCTGTTGTTCAGAGGGTCTTTTCGAAGATCTTCGAATTACGCTGATAGTTGTACAGCGACGCCCGTGCCGCTGGCAGGCGTTCGACGCTGCTTGGCTCGAACCCGCGCTCGCGGAACCAGTGCGCAGTACGCGTGGTGAGTACGAACAGGGTTTTCAAACCCTGCGCCCGCGCGCGGGTTTCAATGCGTTCCAGCAATTCGTCGCCGCGTCCGCCGTGGCGGTATTCCGGATTCACCGCCAGACACGCCAGTTCGCCGGCATCGGAATCGGCAATCTGATACAGCGCCGCACAGGCGATGATCATGCCTTCGCGCTCGACCACGCTGAACTGCTCGATCTCGCGCTCCAGCACTTCCCGCGAGCGGCGCACCAGAATGCCCTGTTCTTCCAGCGGACTGATCAGGTCGAGCAAACCGCCGACGTCTTCAATCGCCGCTTCGCGCACCAGTTCGAACTGCTCCTGCGCCACCAGCGTACCGCCACCGTCACGGGTGAACAGCTCGGTCAGCAGCGCGCCGTCTTCGGCGTAACTGACGATATGACTGCGCGCCACGCCGCCACGGCAGGCTTCGGCGGCGGCATCGAGCAATTCCGCTTGATAGTTGCTCATGCCCAGACGCTGCAAATGTGCCGGCACTTGTTGCGGGCGCAGTTCACGTACCAGTTTGCCGTTTTCGTCGATCAGGCCGAGTTCGGCGCCGAACAACAGCAGCTTGTCCGCGCCCAGATCAATCGCAGCGCGGGTGGCGACGTCTTCGCAGGCAAGGTTGAAGATCTCGCCGGTCGGCGAATAGCCCAGCGGCGACAACAGCACGATCGAGCGCTCATCGAGCAGGCGATTGATGCCTTTGCGGTCAACCCGACGCACTTCACCGGTGTGGTGATAGTCGACACCTTCCAGCACGCCAATCGGCCGCGCGGTAACGAGGTTGCCGCTGGCCACGCGCAGGCGCGAGCCCTGCATCGGCGACGAGGCCATGTCCATCGACAGCCGTGCTTCGATGGCGATGCGCAACTGGCCGACCGCGTCGATCACACACTCAAGCGTCGCGGCATCGGTGATGCGCATGCCGTGATGGTAATGCGGGGTCAGGCCACGGGCGGCGAGGCGGGTTTCGATCTGCGGGCGCGAGCCGTGCACCAGCACCAGACGCACGCCCAGACTGTGCAGCAAGACCAGGTCGTGGACGATATTGCCGAAATTCGGATGCTCGACGCCGTCGCCGGGAAGCATGACGACGAAGGTGCAATCGCGGTGGGCATTGATGTAGGGAGACGCGTGGCGAAGCCAATTAACGTATTCGGGCATGAACCTGGGCCTGTAATAAAGAGCAGCCGAAAAAAGGGGCGAAACGAAAAACGCACAGCGGGCTGATGGTTATCGTCGGAACAGGCTTGGCGACACGCGCGCTCTCCTCATGAATACGGGTTGTGGTGCAGGCAATTTACCGGGTTGATGCAAGACATTTAACCCTGTGGGAGCGAGCCTGCTCGCGAAAGCGGTGGATCAGGTTCATCAATGGCGACTGACAAAACGCCTTCGCGAGCAGGCTCGCTCCCACACAGGGCCGTCATCGTTCGTCTGTCGTCAGGCAGTAATGTTCAATCAACTGCCGAATCAGATGCACGGTAGGCTGCAAACGTGACATTTCAAGGTATTCCCCCGGTTGATGCGCGCAGGCAATGTCGCCGGGGCCGAGGACGATGGTTTCGCAGCCGAGGCGCTGAAGATAAGGCGCTTCGGTGCCGAACGCTACTGCTTCGGCGCGATGGCCGGTGAGCTTTTCAGCGATGCGCACCAGTTCGGCATCTGCAGCCTGCTCGAACGGCGGCACTTCCGGGAACAGCGGTTTGTAGTCGATCTTCACTTTGTGCCGCTCGGCCACCGGGTTGAGCTTGCGCAGGATTTCCGCGCGCAGCAGGCTCGGGTCCATGCCCGGCAGCGGCCGCAGGTCGAATTCCAGCGAGCACTGGCCGCAGATGCGATTGGGGTTGTCGCCGCCATGAATGCAGCCGAAGTTCATCGTCGGTTGCGGCACGCTGAACTGTGGATTGCTGAACTCGCGCTGCCACAACAGGCGCAGACCGCGCAGTTCGCCGATGGCATCGTGCATCGCTTCAAGGGCGCTGTGGCCCAGGCGCGGATCAGACGAGTGGCCGCTCTGCCCGAGGATGTCGATGCGCTCCATCATGATGCCTTTGTGCATGCGAACCGGCTTGAGCCCGGTCGGCTCGCCGATCACCGCCGCGCGGCCCAACGGTTGCCCGGCCTCGGCCAGCGCTCGGGCGCCGGACATCGAGCTTTCTTCGTCGCAGGTGGCGAGGATCAGCAGCGGTTGCTTGAACGGCTGATCGAGCAGCGGCCGCACGGCTTCGATGATCAGCGCGAAGAAGCCCTTCATGTCACAACTGCCCAGCCCGACCCAGCGACCGTCGACTTCGGTGAGCTTCAGCGGGTCGGTCTGCCACAACGCGTCGTCGTAAGGCACGGTGTCGCTGTGCCCGGCCAGCACCAGGCCGCCGGGGCCGCTGCCGATACTGGCGAGCAGATTGAATTTGCCGGGGCTGACCTGCTGGATATCGCAGCTGAAACCCAGGTCACCGAGCCAGCCCGCCAGCAGATCGATGACGGCGCGGTTGGACTGGTCCAGGTTCGGTTGGGTGCAGCTGACCGATGGCGCGGCAATCAGCGCGGCGAACTGGTCTTGCATGGACGGCAATGGCATCACTGACTCCAGGTCCCGGATTGAGGCCCACTATAGAACCATCCGGCGCGCGGAATAAACCGCCGCAGGGCGTAGGAAGTTTGACTCCTGTACACTGCACGGCCTTGGCAGCCACACATTCCCCCGGCTGCGCTCCCGATTCTGGATGTTCCGGCCATGCAAAAAGAAACTGAAATCAAACTCCGCGTCAGCCGCGAAACCCTCGCTGCCCTGCGCGAGCACCCACTGCTGAAGAAACGCAACAAAAGTGGCTGGGAACGCCGTGAGTTGATGAACCAGTACTTCGACACCCCCGAGCGCGACCTCGCCCAGGCCAAGGTCGCCCTGCGCCTGCGCAAGGACGGTGACGAAGTGATTCAAACTCTCAAGACCCGCGGCCAGAGCGTCGCCGGTCTGTCCGAGCGTAATGAGTACGACTGGAAACTCCCGAAGGCCAAGCTCGACGTGAAGAAACTCGACGGCGAATGCTGGCCCGAGTCGCTCGCCGAGCTGGACAAGAAAACCCTCAAGCCGATCTTCACCACCGATTTCGTCCGCGAGCGCGCCGAAATCGCCTGGGGCCGTGGCAAGACCAAAGTGGTTATTGAGGCCGCGCTGGATCTCGGCCACGTAGTGGTCGGCAAACAGAAAGAAGAAATCTGCGAACTGGAACTGGAACTGCGCGAAGGCGAGCCTGCCGCGTTGCTGGAACTGGCTGCCGAACTGGCCGAAACCCTGGCGCTGATGCCATGCGATATCAGCAAGGCCGAGCGCGGTTATCGCCTGCACGACGCCAACAGCTACTCGCTGAGCCTGCCAGCGCCGCAGCTGACCACCGAAACCCGTCTCGACGACGCCTTCGCCGCGCTGAGCTGGCATCTGCTCGGCAGCAGTCAGCGTCTGGCCGAACAATATCGCTTCAACGGCCACTGGCGTCTGCTGCAGGACTGGGTCGAGAACCTCGCGGAAATGCGCGCCCTGCTCAGCAGCCTCGGCCAGGCTGCGCCGCGTCAGTCGACCCACGATTTGCGCGTGGCCCTCGATGCCTTGCTGGAAGACTGGCGTCCCCTGGTACAGGTCGGCATCGAAGACGAAGACGTGCGCAAGGCCGCGCCGGAGCAGTTCCTCGAAGAACTGGAAGACCCGCGCTGGGGCCAGTTCTCGCTGAACGCTTCACGCTGGCTGCTGGCCCGCACCTGGACCGCCGACCGCAACACTCGCGGTAATCGTCAGGGTGACGCGCAACTGCACAGCTGGCTGCCGCGTCTGCTCGGCGAAGAAGCCACTGCTCTGCAGCTGCAACGCTATCAGCAGCAGCCGGAAGATCTCGCTGAACAACTGCCGCGTATCGAACGCATTCAGGTCTGGTTGCACCATGCGCGCAACGTGCTGGACATCCCGGAAATGGATCGCCTGTACGGTGAGCTGAACAAACTGGCGCAACTGGCCAACGAGCCGACCATCACCGACGAACTGCTCGATGCACGCAAGCATCAGGCGATTGCGGTGTACCAGAACCGCGCCTGGAAAATCCTCCTGCGCAGCTAAACACCTTCCCACCTGATCGTTCCCACGCTCTGCGTGGGCACGCCTCAATGGACGCTCTGCGTCCGCTTTGGGACGCAGAGCGTCCCGGGCTGCATTCCCACGCTCTGCGTGGGAACGATCAAGCGGGGTCTGCTGCGCAGCCCAGCGGGGATAAATCCCCTCGCCACAAAGGCCATCCGCACTAGACCGGCAGGCTGGTGGTGGACTTGATTTCAGAAAGCGCCACAATCGAATTCACTTCCTGTATCCCCGGCACCAGCGACAGCTTCTCGAAGAAGAATCGCTCGTACGCCTCGATGTCTGCCGCGACTATGCGCAACATGAAGTCCACCGCACCCATCAGCACATAACACTCCAGCACTTCCGGAAAGCCGCGAATCGCCTCGGTGAATTCAGTGAAATTCGAACGCCCATGAGCGTTGAGTTTGATCTCGGCAAAGATCTGCGTGTTCAGGCCGATCTTCTTGCGATCCAGCAAGGTCACCTGGCCGCGAATGATGCCCTCCTCCTTCATCCGCTGAATCCGCCGCCAGCACGGCGATTGCGACAAGCCGACCTGCTCGGCGATCTGCGCGCTCGACAGCGAAGCGTCTTCCTGGAGCAAGGCGAGGATCTTGCGGTCGTAGGCGTCCAGCTCGCTGTGCATAAAAAATCCTCAAAGATCAGCTTTCACGAATCAACTCTTTCGATAAATCCGTTCAGACGCCGATCATAGCCAAGAAATACCCCGCACCGAATGTAAAAATTTCTCCAGTGATTTTGGAGACTCGCCATGCCGCACCTTGAAGCCGTGAACAGCGCCCCCACCCGCGCCGATGTCTGGAACGTCAACAACGCTCACTGCCTGGCGCAGTACCGAATCCTTGCCGAGGCCGAGCCGGACCTGCTGGTGCGCGTGCTGAATCTGTTCGCCTTGCAGTTTCTGACCCCGGAGCAGGTGAACGTCCAGCGCCAGGAAGATCTGCTGTCGATCGACCTGCTAATGGGCGGCCTGAGCTGGCATCGCGCGCAAGTGATCGCGGAAAAACTGCGCAACCTGATCAGCGTCTGCACAGTGGACCTGCACAACGCCGACGCAGCGTGGCAGGCGCCCGCACAGGCTGCCGGCTGACAAATCCGGCAACGGCTTCGTCGGGTAGTGGCCCAACGGTCAGCAGAGCCACGACTATCCTTTTGCGCATGACGCTTAAAAAGGAAAGCCGCATGTCCGTTCAATTTGTCACTCAGGACCGCTGGCTGGACCTCAACGATGTATTACGGGAACTGGTCGCCCAAGGCTTCATCTGCCAGGACGCGGCGGAACAGGCGCTCAATGCCCGCCGTCGCCATGCTGCTCACGGGCAGATGCATCCGCTGGAATTCATCGCCAGCCAGCAACTCGACGACCTCAGCCGTCCGGGCAAACATCTGGATCTGGAAAGCCTGACCCTGTGGCTGGCGCAGCAGGCCGGTCAGCCGTATTTGCGCATTGATCCGCTGAAAATCAATGTCGCGGCGATCACGCCGCTGATGTCCTATGCCTTCGCCCAGCGCCACAAGATTCTCGCCGTCGCCGTGGACCGCGATTCGGTCACCGTGGCCAGCGCTCAGCCCTACGTCAGCGGTTGGGAAGCCGACCTGACCCACGTGTTGAAGCTGCCGATCAAACGGGTCGTGGCCAACCCGGTCGACATCCAGCGCTTCAGCGTCGAATTCTTTCGTCTGGCCAAATCGGTCAGCGGCGCCAGCAATGCCGACGCCCAGGGCGGCAACCTCGGCAATTTCGAACAACTGCTCAATCTCGGCGCCAGCGACCAGGAACCGGACGCCAACGACGCGCACATCGTCAACATCGTCGACTGGCTGTTCCAGTACGCCTTCCAGCAGCGCGCCAGCGATATCCATATCGAACCGCGCCGCGAGCACGGCACCGTGCGCTTTCGCATCGACGGCGTGCTGCATAACGTCTATCAATTCCCGCCGCAGGTGACCATGGCGATCGTCAGCCGCCTGAAAAGCCTCGGTCGCATGAACGTCGCGGAAAAGCGCAAACCCCAGGATGGCCGGGTCAAGACCAAGACCCCGGACGGCGGCGAAGTGGAATTGCGTCTGTCGACCTTGCCGACGGCGTTCGGCGAAAAAATGGTCATGCGGATTTTCGACCCGGAAGTGCTGCTGAAAAATTTCGACCAGTTGGGTTTCAGCGCCGACGACCTGCGGCGCTGGCAGGACATGACCCGCCAGCCCAACGGCATCATTCTGGTCACCGGGCCGACCGGTTCGGGCAAGACCACCACCCTGTACACCACGCTGAAAAAACTGGCGACGCCGGAGGTCAACCTCTGCACCATCGAGGACCCGATCGAAATGGTCGAGCCGGCCTTCAACCAGATGCAGGTGCAGCACAACATCGAACTGACCTTCGCCGCCGGGGTGCGCGCGCTGATGCGGCAGGACCCGGACATCATCATGATCGGCGAGATCCGCGATCTGGAAACGGCCGAAATGGCGATTCAGGCCGCACTCACCGGCCACTTGGTCTTGTCCACCCTGCACACCAACGATGCACCTAGCGCCATCAGCCGTTTGCTCGAACTCGGTGTGCCGCATTACCTGATCAAAGCCACCGTGCTCGGCGTTATGGCTCAGCGTCTGGTGCGCACCTTGTGCCCGCACTGCAAGGCGCCACTGACGCTCGAGGATGAAGACTGGCAAACCCTGACCCGGCCCTGGCAAGCGCCGCTGCCGAGCAATGCGCAGCGAGCGATCGGTTGCCTGGAATGCCGCGACACCGGCTATCGCGGGCGCGCCGGCGTGTACGAAATCATGCAACTGAGCGACAGCCTCAAAACGCTGATTACCCCGGACACCGACCTCACCGCGATCAGGCGTCAGGCGTTCAAGGAAGGCATGCGCAGCCTGCGCCTGTCCGGCGCGCAGAAGGTCGCGGCGGGGCTGACCACGGTGGAAGAAGTGCTGCGGGTGACGCCGCAAAGTGAGTTGAAATAATTCAGCACGGAACTGGATCGGGGGATCGGCTATCCAACCCCGTAGTCAATCCCAGGAGTCACCTCATCATGCGTCTCAAACTTGCTGTCGCCACCTTGGCCCTGCTGTCGCTTCCCGTTGGTTCGGCCATGGCGGACAGCTTTTGGCGTAACGTCATCTCCTCCGGTGCCACCACCGGCTCGACCTACCTGACGTTCAAGGATCACAAGCTGATCGTCGCCGCCCAGGACGACGCCGGCAGCTTCGTCGCCAGCGACGGCGGCATCCGTGGCCCGTACCTGGAAGCAGCCATGCAGAAAGTCCGCGCCGACAACCCGGGCCTGCAGGCTTCGGACATGGAACTGGCGAACGCGATTCTGGCGAAGAACGCCGTGGCGTCCGAGTAAGCCTCGCACCCTCAAAAATGCCGCTCGATCGAGCGGCTTTTTTTTGCGCCAGAATCAAAAGATCGCAGCCTTCGGCAGCTCCTACCTTTGAAATGCATTCCTACTGTAGGAGCTGCCGAAGGCTGCGATCTTTTGATCTTCAGCGGTAATCATCCACCGGCACGCAGGCGCAATACAGATTGCGATCGCCGTAGACGTTATCCACCCGATTCACCGCCGGCCAATATTTGTGCAATCGAGTGTGCGCATCCGGGGTAATACCCTGTTCGATGCTGTAGGGCCGTTCCCAGATCCCAGTGACATCGGCCAGCGTATGCGGCGCGCGTTTGAGCGGGTTGTCTTCGCCCGGCCAGTTGCCCTTCTGCACTTCACTGATCTCGGCGCGAATGCTCAACATCGCCGCGATGAAACGGTCGAGTTCTGCCTTGGATTCGCTCTCGGTCGGCTCGACCATCAACGTACCCGGTACCGGGAAGGACATGGTCGGCGCGTGGAAGCCGTAATCCATCAGCCGCTTGGCGACGTCTTCCTCGCTGATGCCGGTCTGCGCCTTCAGTGGGCGCAGATCAAGAATGCATTCATGCGCCACCCGGCCGTTGCGCCCGGTGTAGAGTACCGGGAACGCGCCGGATAAATGCTGCGCCAGATAATTCGCCGCCAGAATCGCCACCTCGCTGGCGTCCGCCAGTTGCGGGCCCATCATGGCGATGTACATCCAACTGATCGGCAAAATGCTCGCACTGCCCCACGGCGCTGCGCTGACTGCGCCGTTCTGTGCCAGCGGTCCGTCAATCGGCACCACCGGATGGTTGGCGACGAACGGCGCCAGATGCGCACGGACGCCGATCGGCCCCATGCCCGGCCCGCCGCCGCCATGGGGAATGCAGAAGGTCTTGTGCAGGTTCATGTGTGAGACGTCGGCGCCAATGTCCGCCGGTCTGGTCAGGCCGACCTGGGCATTGAGATTGGCGCCATCCATGTACACCTGGCCGCCATGCTGGTGAATCACTGCGCAGATGTCGCTGATGCCCTCCTCGTAGACCCCGTGGGTCGACGGATAGGTCGCCATCAGGCACGACAACTTGTTCCCGGCCTCGGCGGCTTTGAGCTGCAAATCATCCAGATCGACGTTGCCCGCCTCATCGCATTCGACAATGACTACGCGCATTCCGGCCATCTGCGCCGAGGCCGGGTTGGTGCCATGGGCCGACGACGGAATCAGGCAGATATCCCGCGCGCCCTCCCCCCGGCTCTCGTGATATTTACGGATCGCCAGGAGCCCGGCGTATTCGCCCTGCGCGCCGGAATTGGGCTGCATGCAGATCGCGTCGAAACCGGTAATCGCGCAGAGCCAACGCTCAAGTTCTTCGATCATCAGTGTGTAACCGACAGCCTGCTCCCTCGGCACGAAGGGATGCAGATTGGCGAACTGCGGCCAGGTGATCGGGATCATTTCGCTGGTGGCGTTGAGCTTCATCGTGCAGGAACCGAGCGGAATCATCGACTGATTGAGCGCCAGATCCTTGTTTTCCAGTTGTTTGAGGTAACGCAGCATCTCGGTTTCGCTGTGGTGAGCGTTGAACACCGGATGTTGCAGGTACGGCGTGCTGCGCTGGAGTTCGTCGGGAATTCCCGAGGCGATGTCCTCCGCATCCAGCGCGTCAACGCTCAGGCCGTGATCAGCCCCGAGCAGCACGTCGAACAGTTTTGCCACGGTGTGTTCATCACAGGTCTCATCCAGACTCAGACCGACGCGGCCGCGCCCAAGAATGCGCAGGTTGATCTGCGCTGCCTGAGCACTTTCGATGATCGCCGTTTGCGCACCGCCGACCTCCAGGGTCAGGGTGTCGAAGAACTGCTCGTTGAGCCGTTTGATGCCGTTGCGCTCGAGTCCCGCCGCGAGGAGGCAGGTCAGGCGATGCACGCGCTGGGCGATACGCCTCAAGCCTTCGGGGCCGTGATACACCGCGTAGCAACTGGCGATATTGGCCAGCAGTACCTGCGCTGTGCAGATGTTCGAATTGGCTTTCTCGCGGCGGATGTGTTGCTCGCGGGTTTGCAGGGCCATGCGCAGCGCGACGTTGCCGCGAGCATCTTTCGATACACCGATGATCCGCCCCGGAATCGCTCGTTTGTACTCCTCGCGGCTGGCGAAGAACGCCGCGTGCGGGCCGCCATAACCCATCGGCACACCGAAACGCTGGGACGAACCGAACACCACATCGGCACCCAACTCACCCGGCGGCGTCAACAAAAGCAGGCTGAGCAGGTCGGTGGCGACGCAGGCCAGGGCCTGTTGTGCGTGCAGGTGGTTGATCAAGGGTTTGAGATCGCGGATTTCGCCGTGAGTGTCGGGGTATTGCAGCAGCGCGCCGAACACCTCGTGCTGCGCCAGGTTATCCACCGCGTCGACGATCAGCTCGAAGCCGAAACCTTCGGCGCGGGTCTGCACCACGGAGAGGGTTTGCGGATGGCAGTTTTCATCCACAAAAAACAGATTGCTCTTCGACTTCGCCACGCGCCTGGCCAACGCCATGGCTTCGGCCGCTGCGGTGGCCTCATCGAGCAGCGAGGCGTTGGCCAGTTCCAGGCCGGTGAGGTCGATGGTCAGTTGCTGAAAATTGAGCAGCGCTTCGAGCCGGCCTTGAGCGATTTCTGGTTGGTATGGGGTGTACGCGGTGTACCAGCCGGGATTTTCCAGCACGTTGCGCAGAATGACGGTCGGCGTGACGGTGCCGTGATAACCCATGCCGATCAGGCTGGTGAACAGCTGATTCTGCTCGGCATAACCGCGCAGTTTCGCCAGCGCAGCCTGTTCGTCGAGTGCCGGCGGCAGATCCAGTGCGCGATTGAAGCGAATGCCCGGCGGCACGGTCTGCTCGATCAGCTCGGCGCGACTGCCCAGGCCGAGGCTGTCGAGCATCGCCTGCTGCTCGGCGGCATCCGGGCCAAGGTGGCGGCGCAGAAAGGCTTCGGGATCGCGTAACTGGCTCAGGGACGGCGACTGGGACATGACGGGCTCTCCTGGCTGGCGCTTGGCGTCAATCGACACGGTCAAACCAGCATAGCAGTGCCCTCGAAGATCAAAAGATCGCAGCCTTCGGCAGCTCCTACAGGGGAATGTATTTCAAAGGTAGGAGCTGCCGAAGGCTGCGATCTTTTGATTCTGAAAAAAACCCCGACGAATCAGGGCTTTGGGTCATACCGGCAAGTTACTCGCCGATGGCAGCCTTGTAAGCCGCCGCATCCAGCAGCTTGTCCAGCTCGGCCTTGTCGCTTGGCTTGAGCTTGAAGATCCACGCGCCGTACGGGTCGGAGTTCAGCAGCTCAGGCGAGCCACCCAGCTCTTCGTTGATCGCGATGACTTCACCGCTGACCGGGGCGTAGATGTCGGAGGCGGCTTTCACCGACTCGACCACGCCGGATTGATCACCGGCGGCGAACACCTTGCCGACTTCGGTCAACTCGACGAACACCACGTCGCCCAGCGCTTCCTGCGCGTGATCGCTGATGCCCACGGTGACGGTGCCGTCGGTTTCCAGACGCGCCCATTCATGACTTTCGGCAAAACGCAGTTCGGCAGGGATATCGCTCATCTTCGGTTCCTCGGAATTGGTCAGCGGTCATGCCCGCCAGAAAAGGTTAGATCAAGGTTTTGCCATGGCGCACGAAGGTCGGTTTGACCACCCGTACTGGGTACCACTTGCCACGGATTTCCACTTCGGCGCGGTCGGCGGTTGCCATCGGTACACGCGCCAGGGCAATCGATTTGCTCAGCGTAGGAGAGAAACTACCACTGGTGATCTCCCCTTCGCCAACATCGGCGATGCGAACCACTTGGTGAGCGCGCAAAACCCCGCGCTCTTCCAGCACCAGACCGACCAGTTTATGCGCCACGCCGACGGCTTTTTCCGCCTCCAGCGCCGCGCGACCGATGAACTGCCGCGAGGCCGGCTCCCAGGCGATGCTCCAGGCCATGTTCGAGGCCAGCGGTGAAACGTCCTGATGAATGTCCTGACCGTACAGGTTCATTCCGGCCTCGACGCGCAAGGTATCGCGCGCACCGAGGCCGATCGGCGAAATACCGGCACCGACCAGGTCGTTGAAGAACCCCGGCGCCTGATTGGCCGGCAGGCAGATTTCCAGGCCATCCTCGCCGGTGTACCCGGTGCGCGCAATGAACCAGTCGCCGTCGATGGCGCCTTCGAAAGGTTTGAGTTGCTGGATCAGCGTGGCGCGCGACTGGGTGACCAGTTCGGCAATCTTGTGCCGGGCCTGCGGGCCTTGGATGGCAAGCATCGCCAGCTCCGCGCGCTCGTGCAGTTGCACGTCGTAGGCGCCGAGCTGGGCGTTCATCCAGGCCAGATCCTGATCGCGGGTCGAGGCGTTGAACACCAGCCGGTACGCGTCGTCGAGGCGATAGATGATCATGTCGTCGACGATGCCGCCGCGCTCATTGAGCATGGTGCTGTACAACGCCCGGCCGGGGCGGTGCAGACGTTCGACGTCGTTGGCCAGCAGATGCTGGAGCCAGGCCTTGGCCTGGGCGCCGGTGACATCGATCACGGTCATATGGGAAACATCGAACACCCCGCAATCGCGGCGCACTTCGTGGTGCTCCTCGACCTGCGAGCCGTAATGCAGTGGCATGTCCCAACCGCCAAAATCGACCATCTTCGCGCCAAGCGCGAGGTGCAGGTCATACAGAGGCGTACGCTGTCCCATGGGTTTCTCCTTCCGGGCGTGGCGAGGGTGCGGACCGCCGCTATACGGCTGAAAGCCTTGATGAATAAGGCTTGCAGCCGATTCCAGCGCACGGGTCTGTCAGACGAACCGCACCGAATGCCGCGCATTGTAGCCGCATGATGTAGGACTCACTACTACGGGGGCGTTCTCAATTGGTTTCCCCACCGCGTTGTCGCCTAAAAGCGAGCCAGGCAAGGCGCAGGCCGCTGGGAATGGTATTCCCTTTTCAAGGCCTGCAACGCAGGCTGGCTCGCTTTTAGGCACAACCCGGAGGGCCGGGCCTGCTGTTGTGCAGGGCTGCGTTGCTCGAAGCTTATTTGGAACAACCAAACCACGCTTCTCGCGTCTTGCCCTGCACAACAGCAGACCCGGCGCGGTGGGGAAACCAATCGAGAACGCCCCCTAGTTTCGGTGCGCCGAACGTCGAATCAATCCGATCACCGGCAATAGACCAACCAGCACCAGGGTCAATGCCGGCAACGAGGCGCGCGCCCATTCGCCTTCGCTGGTCATTTCGAAGATGCGCACCGCCAGCGTGTCCCAGCCAAACGGGCGCATCAGGAGGGTCGCGGGCATTTCCTTGAGCACATCGACGAACACCAGCAACGCGGCGCTCAACGTGCCGGGCAGCAAGAGCGGCAGATACACTTTGAAAAACAGTCGCGGCCCACTGACACCCAGGCTACGTGCCGCTTCAGGCAAAGATGGCCGTATACGCGCCAGACTGCTTTCCAGCGGCCCGTAAGCGACAGCGATAAAGCGCACCAGATACGCCATCAGCAAAGCTGCGAGGCTGCCGAGCAGCAACGGTCTGCCCGCACCGCCGAGCCATGACGAAAGCGGAATCACCAGCTCACGATCCAGATAACTGAAGGCAAGCATGATCGACACCGCCAGCACCGAACCGGGCAACGCGTAGCCGAGATTGGCCAGGCCGACCCCGGAGTTGATCGCTTGGGTCGGTGCCAGGCGCCGGGCAAACGCCAGCAACAGAGCAACGCTGACGGTGATCAGCGCGGCCATCGCCCCCAGATACAGCGTGTGCAGAATCAGCCCGGCGTAGCGTTCATCCAGATCGAAGCGCCCGCGCTGCCAGAACCAGACGATTAGTTGCAGCACCGGGATAACGAAGGCGCAGGCGAACACCAATGCACACCAGCCCGTCGCCGCG
Source organism: Pseudomonas sp. ef1 (assembly GCF_007293365.2). Taxonomy (NCBI): domain Bacteria; kingdom Pseudomonadati; phylum Pseudomonadota; class Gammaproteobacteria; order Pseudomonadales; family Pseudomonadaceae; genus Pseudomonas; species Pseudomonas sp. ef1. Next base: position 552,367 of record NZ_CM129815.1, read on the forward strand.
AACGCTTTGAGCCCGCGCAGGTGATACAGCGCTTTCACCCGTGGCCGCTCATTGCTTGCCCGATTCGCCCCGCGTGCCCGGCGCTCGCCGTACAGCACCAGCATCACTACCAGCAGCAACAGACTGGCCAGTTGTGCGGCGCTGGGCAGGCTGAAGAAGCCGTACCAGGTCTTGTAGATTGCCGTGGTGAAGGTGTCGAAATTGAACACTGAGACCGCGCCAAAATCGGCGAGGGTTTCCATCAGCGCCAGCGCCACGCCCGCGCCGATCGCCGGACGCGCCATCGGCAACGCGACCCGCCAGAACGCCTGCCACGGCGACTGCCCGAGCACCCGCGCCGCTTCCATCAGGCCTTTGCCCTGAGCCAGAAACGCGGTGCGCGCCAGCAGATAAACGTAGGGATAAAAGACCAGCACCAGCACCACGATCACCCCGCCGGTGGACCGTACCCGAGGCAGGCGCAGGCCGGTGCCGAACCATTCGCGCAACAGGGACTGCACGGGGCCGGCGAAATCCAGCAGGCCGACGAAAACGAACGCCAGTACATACGCTGGAATGGCGAAGGGCAGCATCAGCGCCCAGTCGAGCCAGCGCCGACCGGGGAATTCACAGAGGCTGGTCAGCCACGCGAGGCTGACACCCAGCAGGGTCACGCCGACACCGACGCCGAGGATCAGCGTCAGGGTATTGCCGAGCAGACGCGGCATCTGGGTTTGCCACAGGTGCGACCAGATCTGCTGATCGATGGTCTGCCACGACAGCAGCAGCACGCTCAGCGGCAACAACACCAGCGCGGCGATGGCGAAGACGATGGGGTACCAGCGGCGTTGGGCGGGGTGGGCCAAGGAAACAATCTCGTTCAAATGATTGTGCCCACGCTCTGCGTGGGCACACATCCTGTGACGCTCCGCGTCACGCTTTCAGCGGCACGACGCAGAGCGTCGAGGGCTGCATTCCCACGCGGAGCGTGGGAACGATCAATAGTTACACGAAACGCCTCAGTTCCACCCCGCCCGATCCATCATCCGGATCGCCTCGGCCTGACGTTTGCCCGCCACTTCTACCGGCAAGGTATCAGCAATGAACTTGCCCCATGCCGCCACTTCTTCCGATGGCGCCACCGCCGGGTTGGCCGGGAACTCCTGATTCACATCAGCAAAAATCTTCTGCGCCTCAGGCGTGGTCATCCATTCGACCAAAGCCTTCGCGGCTTCCGGGTGCGGTGCATGTTTGGTCAGGCCGATGCCCGACAGGTTCACATGCACACCGCGATCGGCCTGATTCGGCCAGAACAGTTTCACCGGCAGTTCAGGCTTCTGCTTGTGCAGGCGACCGTAGTAGTAGGTGTTGACGATGCCAACGTCACACTGCCCGGCGTTGATCGCTTCCAGCACTGCAACGTCATCGGAGAACACGTCAGTGGACAGGTTGTTGACCCAGCCCTTGAGGATTTTCTCGGTCTTCTCGGCGCCGTGAACTTCGATCATGGTCGCAGTCAACGACTGGTTGTAGACCTTCTTCGCCGTGCGCAGGCACAGGCGGCCTTCCCAGTTCTTGTCGGCCAGCGCTTCGTAGGTGGTCAGTTCGCCCGGCTTCACCCGCTCGGTGGAATAGGCGATGGTCCGCGCGCGCAGGCTCAGGCCGGTCCAGGCGTGGGTGGACGAGCGATATTGCTGAGGAATATTGGCGTCGATGGTTTTCGAGGTGAAAGGCTGCAGAATGCCCATCTGCTCGGCCTGCCACAGGTTACCGGCATCGACCGTGAGCAGCAGGTCGGCGGTGGCGTTTTCGCCCTCGGCCTTGATGCGCTGCATCAGCGGCGCTTCCTTGTCGGTGATGAACTTGATCTTCACTCCGGTCTTGGCGGTGTAGGCATCAAATACCGGTTTGATCAGCTCATCGATGCGCGACGAGTACACCACCACCTCATCGGCGGCCTGGGCAGTGGTGCTGCCGATCAGGGTCAAGGCCAGTGCGGTCAGAAGACGCTTGGGTGCCAACATGGGAGTGGTCTCACGGTCGGGAAAGGTGGGCCAAATGATAAGGACTCACATTTACCTTCTCAATCGAACACTGGGGGAAGGAGTTACCAGATGTTGCACAGCGTTATTTTTGTGTCGGGTTTGCCGACGCCATCGCTGGCAAGCCAGCTCCCACAAGGTTTTCGGTGTGTCCAACATTAATGCTTCACACCGACCACTGTGGGAGCGGGCTTGCCCGCGATGAGGTCAGCAGCAACAACGAACATCTCAGGGTTTGGCCAAGGCCGGAAGGTCCCCCGTCAACCCCAGCGCCTCGCGCACAAACAACGCCTTCGCCTCGGGCATCTGCTCGACCAGTTTCAATCCGGCATTGCGCAACCAGCGCAGCGGCAGCGGATCGGCCTGGAACAACCGCTCGAAGCCTTCCATCGCCGCCATCAGCGCCAGATTGTGCGGCATGCGCCGACGCTCGTAGCGGCTCAGCACCTTCACGTCCGCCAGTCGCTCACCGCGCTGATGCGCTTGCAGGAGCACTTCCGCCAGCACCGCTGCATCGAGGAATCCAAGGTTCACACCCTGCCCCGCCAACGGGTGAATGGTGTGCGCCGCATCACCGATCAAGGCCAGTCCCTCAGCGACGTAGCGCTTGGCATGGCGCTGACGCAGCGGCACGCACAGACGCGGATCGGCGCTGATCACTTCACCGAGGCGCCCTTCGAAGGCTCGCTCCAGCTCAGCGCAAAACGCCGTCTCCTCGAGTGCCATCAGGCGCTCGGCTTCAGCCGGTGTGGTCGACCAGACGATCGAGCACCAGTCCTGCTGACCATCACGCTCCAGCGGCAAAAACGCCAATGGCCCGTGATCGGTAAAGCGCTGCCAGGCGGTTTTGCGGTGCGGCTGGCTGCAGCGCACGCTGGTGACGATGGCGTGATGCAGATAATCCCACTCGCGAGTCGCCACGCCGGTCAGACGGCGCACAGCAGAATTGGCGCCATCGGCCGCGATCACCAGCGGCGCGCGCAAGGTGCGGCCGTCGGCCAACGTCAGCAGCCAGTCATCGCCGGAGCGACGCATCTGCTCCAGCCGCGCATTGGCCAACATGCCGAGGTCGCAATCATGCAAACGCTCGAGCAGCGCATCCTGGACCACGCGATTTTCGACGATGTGGCCGAGCACATCGGCATGCACGCTGCTTGCCGAGAAATGAATCTGCCCGGTGCCGCTGCCGTCCCACACATGCATGTCGGTGTACGGGCTGCTGCGCCGCTGGGCGATGCCGTCCCAGACACCAAGGCGTTCGAGAATGCGCTGGCTCGCCGCCGACAATGCACTGACGCGCGGTTCGAACGCCGCTTCGGCATCGAAGGGTTTGACACTCAGCGGGCTACCGTCGAGCAACAGCACTTCCAGCCCACTGTCCTGTAACGCCAGCGCCAGGGCGCTGCCGACCATTCCGGCTCCGACAATCAGCACATCTGCGCGCATTTCCATGCTTTAGGCCTGTCTCGCTTGCGGCTTGAGCCGCACGTAAAGGGTTTTACCGACCCGCGCCACAAGGTTGCCGGCGCCGTCATGAATGTCGACCTGCAACTGCGGCAGGTATTTCTCGCCGTTGGCGGTCTGCCGGCGGATCTCGTCGAGCAGGGTCTGGTCGATGTTGAACCGGGCGAACACCGGGCCTTTGCCCGGCGCAATGAAATCGATGTCGGCGGCCTTGTCCCAGACGATGTACTTCGGGCCGAGGTTTTCCATGAGCATCAACATGAAGAACGGGTCGACCATCGAATACAGACTGCCGCCAAACTGGGTGCCGACATAGTTGCGGTTGTACCAGCCCAGCCCCATGGACACCTGAACGTCGCGAAAGTCATCGCTGATGTGGCGCACCCGCACACCCGCGCCGAGATATGGCGGGTAGCAGGTCATTACCCAACGCATCAATCGCGCCTTGCCGAATGTGTTGCTCAGCCACTCAAGCATCCGGACGGGTTCCCAGGCCCATCGCCTGCCGGGCGAACCAGCGTTTGGCTGGCGGCAGCAGGTCGAGGCCGAGCAGGCCGAGGTTGCGCCCCAGCGACACCAGCGGCTGGGTGCTGCCGAACAGGCGCGTGACCTGATCGGAGAAGCCCACCGTCAGGTCCTGATCGAGGCGCTGCCGCTCGCGATAGGCCTGCAACGTGGCGAAGTCGCCCAGCGGCTTGTCGCTGGCCAGCAGCGCGGCAGCCAAGGCGTCGGCGTCACGCAGCGACAAGTTGAAGCCCTGGCCGGCGATCGGGTGCAGGCTGTGTGCGGCGTTGCCGAGCACGGCCAGATGCGAACGCACCTGTTCTTCAGCCTCGATCAGTGCCAGCGGATACAAATGCCGTGCGCCGACCTGTTTCAAAGTGCCGAGCCGGTAACCGAACACGCCTTGCAGCTCGCTGAGAAAATCACGCTCGCTCAATTCAGTCAGACGCTGCGCGTCCATGCCCAGCCGCGTCCACACCAGTGCGCAGCGATTGTCCGGCAGCGGCAGCAGGGCCATCGGCCCCTCATCGGTAAAGCGCTCGAAGGCCATGCCGTTGTGCGCTTCGCTCGGGGTGATGTTGGCAATCAGCGCGCTCTGGTTGTACGGGCGCTTGCGCACGTTGATGCCCAACTGTTCGCGCAAGCCGGAGCGGCCGCCATCGGCGAGCACCGCGAGATCGCATTCCAGCGTGGTTTCATCGTTGAGGGTCAGGCGATAGCCATCGGCCAACGGCTCCATGCGCGTGACTTCCGCCGGGCAGCGCCACGTGATCACGTCTTTGTCGAGGTGCTGCCACAGGCACTGGCCGAGCCAGGCGTTTTCCACCACGTAACCGAGCGCAGGAACCCCCTCTTCCATCGCCGACAAACGCGCGGTGGAGAAACGGCCACGGTCGGAGACATGAATCTGTTTGATCGGCTCGGCGCGGCGGGAGATTTCCTGCCACACGCCCAGGCGCTGATAAATCTGCCGCGAGCCGAACGACAACGCCGAGGAGCGGGCGTCGTAGCTCGGCTGCCAGTTGTCGCCGGGGGCGAACGGTTCGATCAGGACGATTTTCCAGCCCTGCGCCTTGGCCCCGGCCTGCAACGCCAACGCCAGACTGGCGCCGACCAGACCGCCACCGATGATTGCCAGATTGACTCGACTCATGCTGCGTGTGTCCTTGCTTGTGCCATCAGCGCTTCGATCTCGGCGACGGTTTTTGGCACGCCGCTGGTGAGGATTTCACAGCCGGATCGGGTCACGACCACGTCATCCTCGATGCGCACGCCAATGCCGCGCCATTTCTTCGCCACGTTCTGATTGTCCGCCGCGATGTAGATACCCGGCTCCACGGTCAGCGCCATGCCGACTTCCAGCACGCGCCATTCGCCGCCGACCTTGTACTCGCCGACGTCATGCACATCCATGCCCAGCCAGTGGCCGGCGCGGTGCATATAAAAAGCCTTGTAGGCTTCGCTGGCGATCAACTCGTCAACCTCGCCCTGCAACAAGCCAAGCTTGACCAGACCTGCGGTGATCACCCGCACCGTGGCTTCGTGCGCCTGGTTCCAGTGCTTGTTGGGGGCGATCTCGGCGAACGCCGCTTCCTGCGAAGCCAGCACCAACTCGTAGATCGCCTTCTGCTCCGGCGAGAACCTGCCATTGACCGGCCAGGTGCGGGTGATGTCGCTGGCGTAGCAGTCGATCTCGCAACCAGCGTCTATCAACACCAGATCGCCGTCCTTGAGCAGCGCGTCATTCTGCTGGTAATGCAGGATGCAGCTGTTGCGCCCGGCGGCGACAATCGAACCGTAGGCCGGCATCTTCGCCCCGCCCTTGCGGAATTCGTAATCCAGCTCGGCTTCGAGGCTGTATTCATACAGCCCCGGACGACTGGCCTGCATCGCGCGGATATGCGCCTGCGCCGAAATCCGCGCGGCTTCGCGCATCACCTTCACTTCTGCCGCCGATTTATACAGGCGCATGTCGTGCAGCAGATGATCCAGGGCAACGAATTCATTCGGCGGCTGCGCGCCGAGGTGCGCCTTGGAGCGGATCACGTTGATCCAGTCCATCAAATGCCGATCGAATTCAGGGTTGCTGCCCATCGCCGAATACACCCGGTCGCGGCCTTCGATCAGGCCCGGGAGGATGTCGTCGATGTCGGTAATCGGAAAGGCGTCGTCGGCGCCGTACTCGCGGATCGCGCCTTCCTGCCCGGCGCGCAGGCCATCCCACAATTCGCGTTCGGCGTTGCGTTCACGGCAGAACAGGATGTACTCGCCGTGCTCGCGGCCGGGCATCAGGACGATGACGGCCTGGGGCTCGGGAAAACCGCTGAGGTACTGGAAGTCGCTGTCCTGACGGTAGACGTGCTCGACGTCGCGGTTGCGGATGGCCACCGCGGCGGCGGGCAGGATCGCGATGCTGTTGGGTTCCATCTGCGCCATCAGGGCCTTGCGGCGACGGCTGTATTCCGCTTTGGGGATATGGGTCATGGGCAGATGGCTTTCCCTGGCTCGCGATTAATGCAGCGAAGGTTTGGCGGCGGGCGGCACATCGGACTTCTTGGTTTCCGAGAACAGCAGCAACGGCGCGACGCGCAGGTATTCCATGACTTCCATGTAGTCGGATTCGCCGTCTTCGGATTCTTCCAGCGCGTCCTGCACCTGGGAAATGGCTGCCAGATCCTGCAGCACTTCGGTGGCTTCGGTGCTGAGCATGCTGCTGTCGCGGCAGTTCAGGCCGAAACCGCTGAGGAAGCCCTGGCACCATTCGCCCAGTGCAGCAGCGCGGTCGGCCAGCGGCGCATCGTCGGTCGGCAGCAGCAGCACGACAGTGACGTCGTCGCCAGTCAGCTCGCCTTTGACCATCTCCTGCAGGCCGATCAGGGCATTGCGGACGTTGTCCTGGATGTCGCCTTCGAGCAGTTCGGCGGCGTCGATCAGCCAGCCTTCGTGATCGAAGCCGGCCCCGGCGCAACTGCGCCCGAGCAGCACGCCGTGCAGTTCGGCAGGCGAGACGTTGTGGCCGCTGGCAGTCAGCAGGGTGGCAAAGGCTTGGTACGGGGAATTCGCAATGGTCATGGGCAGCTAGGCGCCAGACGGCGCTATGTCTAGAATGAAGGCCTTGTATCCTACATCGACAGCCCCGCCAAGACCATTAAAGGCTGTCCGCCAGTCACCACCCATCAGACGAACACGTGGACCCAATGGAAGACACCGACCTGCAAGCGCTGATGGCCAGACTCGAACTGCTGATTGGCCGAGTCGAGCAACTTAAGAGTCAAAACGCACTCTTACTAGCTCAGGAAAAAACCTGGCGCGAGGAACGCGCTCACCTCATTGAAAAAAACGAAATCGCCCGGCGTAAGGTCGAATCGATGATTTCGCGCCTCAAGGCCCTGGAGCAAGACTCATGAGTTCAAGCAATAGCGTTACCGTGCAGATCCTCGACAAAGAGTATTCGATCATCTGCCCGCCGGAAGAACGCAGCAATCTGGTCAGTGCCGCCCGCTACCTGGACGGCAAGATGCGCGAGATCCGCAGCAGCGGCAAAGTCATCGGTGCCGACCGCATTGCCGTGATGGCCGCGCTGAACATCACCCACGACCTGTTGCACAAAGAAGAGCGCCCGGACATCCAGGCCAGCGGTTCGACCCGCGAACAGGTACGCGACTTGCTCGATCGTGTCGATCTGGTCCTGGCCGACGATCAGAACACCGCCAAGGGCTGATTCGCCTGGCAGCTTGAGGTATACTCGCGGCACTCCCTGGGGTGCTTGCCAGTTGACGATGTCCCGGAGCCGATTCGCACTACCCTGGAAGTTGCACGTTGGGCTGGTGTGCATGTCCGCTAGACGGAAAGCCTTAAAGTCTACTGCTTCTTCCACCTTGAACTTTCGGGTTCAAGGGCTGAGTTGACAGCGGTTCATCCGGGGAGCCTGATTCGAATCCGATGTCGGTGTATGCCGACATCGGATTTTTTATGCGTACGTTTTTGCATCCACCTGCCGAAGCCGAACCATGACCGAACCCGCGCTGCTGCCCCGCCCGCAACTCCGCCGCCTGCTGCGCAAGGCCCGTCGCGCACTGACGCCAGGCGAACAACGCCAGGCTGCCAAAGGCCTGTTCCGGCAATTGGCGCAAGACCCGCACTTTCGCCGGGCAAGACATATCTCTCTGTATTTACCCACCGACGGTGAAATCGATCCGCGCCTGCTGCTGCGCGAAGCCCAGCGTCGCGGCAAGGCAACTTATCTGCCGGTACTCAGCGCGTGGCCACGAACGAAAATGGTCTTCCAGCGCATCCGCCCCGGCGAAAAGCTCACCCCCAATCGTTTCCGCATCCTCGAGCCCCGGGCCAATCTGGCTCGGCAACGCAAGGTCTGGGCGCTGGATCTGGTGCTGTTGCCGCTGGTGGGGTTTGACGATGTCGGCGGGCGCCTGGGCATGGGCGGCGGATTTTATGATCGCAGCCTCGCCTATCTGGCCCGCCGCAAGAACTGGCTCAAGCCGACGCTGCTGGGCCTGGCCCATGAGTGTCAGAAGGTCGAGCGTTTGGCGCAGGCGAGCTGGGATGTCCCGTTACAAGGCACGGTCACCGACAAGGCGTGGTATTTCGCAGAGTAGACGCCGCATGGAACAGCGGCGTCGAAGAGACAGGTTCAGCGTTTGAAAGCGGTCGACTGTTGCACCTGTTGCGCCACTTCAATCGGCGCGTCGGTCTTGTTCGCCCACAGGCTCTGCGCGTAACCGGTGGTTACCACGCCCAGGCCAAACAAAATTACCAAAGTCCATAGCAAATCCGGTTTGCGTTTCATCGATTGCCCCCCTCAAGGCACATCATCACGATGACAGCAGCGGTTTCCGTTCGTAGGCCGTGCAGCAGCGTCAAGCTTTAAAGGCCGGCATTTTGCGGCAACGTGAACCTGTGCGCAAACGCTGACGTCAACCGACTGTCGGTTTGTCATAAAATTGCCCGACAACCTGCCCAATGACCGCTTCAGGAGCACACGACATGGCCTACTGGCTGATGAAATCAGAGCCCGACGAACTCTCGATCAAGGGTCTGGAAAAGCTCGGCAAGGCGCGCTGGGACGGGGTTCGCAACTATCAGGCGCGCAATTTCCTGCGGGCGATGGCGGTTGGTGACGAGTTCTTTTTCTACCATTCCAGCTGCCCGGAGCCGGGGATTGCCGGGATTGGCAAAATTATCGAAGCAGCGTATCCCGATCCGACGGCGCTGGAGCCAGACAGTCACTACTTCGATCCGAAAGCTACGCCGGAGAAAAATGCCTGGAGCGCGATCGATGTCGAGCATGTCGAGACGTTTGCGCGGGTGTTGAAGCTCGATTATCTGAAGCAGCAGACGGCGCTGGCAGAAATGCCACTGGTGCAGAAGGGCTCGCGGTTGTCGGTGATGCCGGTGACGACGGAGCAGTGGGCGGCAGTTATCGCGCTCAAACCCTGATTCATTTTTGCCTGATAAATAGCTTTCGCGAGCAGGCTCGCTCCCACAGTGGATTGGTGGTGATGCACATTTTTGCATTCACCGAATAACCCTGTGGGAGCGAGCCTGCTCGCGAAGGGGCCTGCCCGGACAGCGAATGACTTACTGAATGATCAGGTTGTTGAACAACAGATCCTCAACAACAGGCTTGCCGGTCTCGTCATTCATGACCTGCTGGGTCTGCTTCAACGCTTCCTGACGCAGCTTTTCCTTGCCCTCGATGCTGCCCATCGCCTCGGTCGACTGCTGAGTGAACAGCGCCACCAGCTGATTGCGGATCAGCGGCTCGTTGGCCTTGACCAGTTTGGTCGCCTCCTCACCAGTCACACGCAATGCCACATCGGCCTTGTAGACCTTGAGCTTCGGCGTGCCGTCGAGGCCGTAGTTGCCGACGAACGGCGGGCTCAGGGTGATGTAATTGACCTTCGGCGCCTCGCCTTCTTTGGCTTCTTCGGCCAGTGCTGCCACAGGCAGAGACAGGGCCAGCAACAACATGATCCACGCTTTCACAATTCGCTCCTTATCCGGTTTGCGGCCTAGCATAACGACCCGCCGCGCAAGCACAAGCTTATGGCTGACTATCAGGGCCGGGCATGCTCGTTGACCCGTTGGTTCACACACCTACACTTATCGGCCATCACTCCCAAAGGAATAGCCCTGATGAAAGCCGTGCTGTGCAAAGCCTTCGGCCCTGCCGAATCGCTGGTGCTGGAAGACGTCGCCAGTCCTGTCGCGAAGAAGAATGAAATCCTGCTGGACGTGCACGCCGCCGGGGTCAACTTCCCGGACACGCTGATCATCGAGGGCAAGTACCAGTTCAAACCGCCCTTCCCGTTTTCGCCAGGCGGTGAAGCGGCGGGCGTGGTGCGCGAAGTCGGGGAAAAGGTCAGCCATCTGAAAGTCGGCGACCGGGTCATGGCGCTGACCGGTTGGGGCAGTTTTGCCGAGCAGGTGGCGGTGCCGGGCTACAACGTCCTGCCGATTCCGCCGTCGATGGACTTCAACATTGCCGCTGCATTCAGCATGACCTACGGCACCTCGATGCACGCGCTCAAGCAACGCGCCAACCTGCAACCGGGCGAAACCCTGCTGGTGCTCGGCGCGTCGGGCGGCGTCGGCCTCGCCGCCGTGGAGATTGGCAAAGCCATGGGTGCCCGCGTGATCGCCGCCGCCAGCAGCGCCGAGAAACTCGCGGTGGCCAAGGCTGCCGGCGCCGATGAGCTGATCAATTACAGCGAAGCCAGCCTCAAGGAGGAGATCAAGCGCCTCACCGACGGCCAGGGCGCCGACGTGATCTACGACCCGGTCGGCGGCGACCTGTTCGACCAGGCCATCCGCGCCATCGCCTGGAACGGCCGCCTGCTGGTTGTCGGCTTCGCCAGCGGACGCATCCCGGAACTGCCGGTCAACCTCGCCCTGCTCAAAGGCGCGGCGGTGCTAGGCGTGTTCTGGGGCTCCTTTGCCCAGCGCCAACCCCAGGACAACGCAGCCAACTTCCAGCAGCTGTTCAGCTGGTTTGCCGAGGGCAAACTCAAACCGCTGGTGTCGCAGGTGTATCCGCTGAGCAATGCCGCGCAGGCAATCGATGATCTCGGCCAGCGCAAGGCTGTGGGCAAGGTTGTCGTTCAGGTTCGTTAACAACATGGAGCGATCCGGAGCAACCATCCGGATCGCTTTACCGTTGAGGTCTGCCTCTCCCATGCGTCAAACCGCAGAAACCCACCCGAGCCACCATTCCCTCAGCGCCGCGTACTTGTCTCAGAGCGACATGTTCATAAAGGAACGCTCATCTGCCCTAATTTCCGCTGTTTTGCCGACGTGAAGCGATGCTATTTTCGGTAACGAAACTGTAACATTCGCATCCGCAGTCAAAACAAGAAAACTGGAGCTCTTGAATGTTTGCTTTCTTTCGTCCTGCCGCACATCAGGCTCCATTGCCTGAAGAGAAAATAGACAGCACCTACCGCCGCCTGCGCTGACAGATCTTCGCCGGTATCTTTATCGGCTACGCCGGTTACTACCTGCTGCGCAAGAACTTCTCCCTGGCCATGCCGTACCTGATCGATGAAGGCTACAGCCGTGGCGACCTTGGTCTGGCAATGTCCGCGATCGCTATTGCTTACGGCCTGTCGAAGTTCCTCATGGGCCTGGTGTCCGACCGTTCCAACCCGCGCTTCTTCCTGCCGTTCGGTCTGCTGGTCTCGGCCGGGGTGATGTTCATTTTCGGTTTCGCGCCGTGGGCAACGTCCAGCGTGACGATGATGTTCATCCTCCTGTTCATCAACGGCTGGGCGCAGGGCATGGGCTGGCCGCCGAGCGGGCGGACCATGGTGCACTGGTGGTCGCAGAAGGAACGCGGCGGCGTGGTCTCGGTGTGGAACGTGGCGCATAACGTCGGCGGCGGTCTGATCGGCCCGCTGTTCCTGATCGGCATGGGCCTGTTCAACGACTGGCACGCGGCGTTTTACGTCCCGGCAGCAGTCGCACTGGGCGTAGCGGTATTCGCCTTCATCACCATGCGTGACACCCCGCAATCGGTCGGCCTGCCGCCGATCGAGCAGTACAAGAACGACTACCCGGAAGGCGACGACGCCAGCCACGAAGACGAATTCAGCGCCAAGGAAATCTTCGTCAAATACGTGCTGCGCAACAAAATGCTCTGGTACATCGCTCTGGCCAACGTCTTCGTCTACTTGCTGCGCTACGGCGTGCTGGACTGGGCGCCGACGTACCTGAAGGAAGCCAAGGGCTTCACCGTGGATAAGACCTCGTGGGCCTATTTCTTCTACGAGTGGGCAGGCATTCCGGGCACGCTACTGTGCGGCTGGATGTCGGACAAGATCTTCCGTGGCAACCGTGGCCTGACCGGCATGGTGTTCATGGCCCTGGTGACTGTCGCGACCCTGGTTTACTGGCTGAATCCGGCCGGCAATCCGATGGTCGACATGATCGCCCTGCTGTCGATCGGCTTCCTGATCTACGGCCCGGTGATGCTGATCGGCCTGCAAGCGCTGGAACTGGCGCCGAAGAAAGCCGCCGGTACTGCAGCGGGCTTCACCGGTCTGTTCGGTTATCTAGGTGGGTCGGTCGCGGCCAGTGCGGCGATGGGCTACACCGTTGACCACTTCGGCTGGGATGGCGGTTTCGTGCTGCTGGTCGGCGCTTGCCTGCTGGCGATGGCCTTCCTTGCGCCAACGCTGTGGCACAAGCAAGTCGCCAGTCAGAGCCGTGAAGCGGTCGCCTGATCGCTGTGTGATTTACAGCGCTTGAGCCGCGCCTCCAGATTGCGGTCTGGCATGGCGTGGCTGCGCAGGGCGTGCGCGGTCTGCTCGACATAATCGCGAGTGGTGCCGTAACGCCCGCTGGCGCTGGCGAACACCTGGCTGAGCACATGATCCGGCAAGTTGCCGGCGTAGCTCGGCAGGTGGCGCTCCAGAACGAATCCCAAAGCCTGCACCTGAGTGCCATCTTCGAGCCGGCAATTGAGCCAGTGCGGGCGATACGAGGGAAACGGCATCTCGCGTTTCCACAGCGCGTACAGCGCGGTATCGAGATTGTCTTCCGGCAAGCGGTAGGCAAAACCGCTGCATGAACCGCCGCGATCCAGACCGAACACCAGACCGGGCATTTCCGGGGTACCCCGATGCTCGTGGGACCACAGGTACAAGCCGCGATGATAGCCATGCACGCGACCGCGCATGCGCTCAACTGCCGTGCATTCCGGCCGCCAGATCAGCGAGCCATAGGCGAACAGCCACACCGGCCCGCCCTTGTGGCGTGCCATGGTCGATTGCATGGAAGCGAGAAGTTGTTCGTGCGTCAGCTGCGGCCCAAGATCGAGCCGCGGAGGGTAAGCCAGGTTCAGAATTGCGTTTTCAATGGCGCTCATGGCGAATAGCGTTCAGCTCCCCGCGGGTGAAGAATTACTTAATAGAACGCACCGTTGTAACAATAAGGCACATATGTTTTAAGGCAAATTAAGTGCCACTGATTAATTGCCTGATTCATATATAACCTAGCGATATTTACTGTTTAAGGTAAATACCGATCGGCTATATACCAAGTTATAAGTCTCAGGAGCGCGGCGCGTAGGCGAACACATCAGCGCGCATCTGATGCGCATCCATCCCCGCCTCGACCAGCGCGTCCAGCGTGCCGTAGACCATCGCCGGCGAACCGCTGGCATAGACGTGCAGCGGCTTCAGATCGGGGAAATCCTCGCAAACTGCCTCGTGCAACATCCCGCAGCGCCCTTCCCAGCCGCACTGGTCGCTGACTACCTTATGCAGGAACAGATTGGGCAGCTTCAGCCATTCGTCCCAGTGCTCGATCTGATAAAAATCTTCTGGACGGCGTACGCCCCAATACAGATGCACTGGATGCTTGAAGCCTTTGGCGCGGCAATGTTCGATCAGGCTGTGAATCTGGCCCATGCCGGTGCCGGCGGCGATCAACACCAGAGGACCGTCGGGCAGCTCCGCAAGATGTGTGTCACCGAACGGCAGCTCGACACGCACCAGCGGGTTGCGTTGCAGCTGCTCGATCAGGCTCAACGCACTGGTTTCGCGCGCCAGCACATGGATTTCCAGATCACGTCCGCCGTGGGGTGCCGAAGCCATGGAGAACGCCGATTTCTCGCCGTTCTCACGCTCGATCATCAAATATTGCCCGGCGTGATAGCGCGGCGGCTTGCCCGCCGGTGCCCGCAGACGCACGCGCCAGGTATCGCCGCCGACCTCGCGGCACTCGATGACCTGACACGACAGGCTGCGCACCGGCAGCTCACCCAGTGCGAGCACGCCATCCCACAACAGCACGCAGTCTTCCAGCGGTGCGGCGATGCAGGTGTAGAACTCGCCATGGTCGTGGACTTCGCCGGCCTGCTCGACGCGGCCCTCGACTAGCAGCGCTGCACACACGTGGCAATTGCCGTTGCGGCAGCTTTGCGGGCAGTCATAGCCCAGACGCCGCGCGCCGTCGAGAATCCGCTCACCGGGCTGTATCTCGAGCACTGCTCCGGAAGGCTGCAGGGTTACACGCATCAATCTATTCCTAACTGATTCCAGATGGCATCGATCCGTTGGGTGACGGCGTCGTCCTTGACGATTACGCGGCCCCACTCGCGGGTGGTTTCGCCCGGCCACTTGTGGGTGGCATCCAGGCCCATTTTCGAGCCCAGGCCGGAAATCGGCGAAGCGAAGTCGAGGTAGTCGATCGGTGTGTTGTCGATCATCACCGTGTCGCGCTTGGGGTCCATGCGCGTGGTGATGGCCCAGATCACGTCGTTCCAGTCGCGGGCGTTGATATCGTCGTCAGTGACGATAACGAACTTGGTGTACATGAACTGTCGCAAAAACGACCAGACACCGAGCATCACGCGCTTGGCATGCCCCGGATACGACTTCTTCATCGTCACCACGGCCATGCGGTACGAGCAGCCTTCCGGCGGCAGGTAGAAGTCGGTGATCTCCGGGAACTGCTTCTGCAGGATCGGCACGAACACTTCGTTCAGCGCCACGCCGAGAATCGCCGGCTCATCCGGCGGACGCCCGGTGTAAGTGCTGTGATAGATCGGTTTGATCCGGTGGGTGATGCGCTCGACGGTGAACACCGGGAAGCTGTCGACTTCGTTGTAGTAACCGGTGTGGTCGCCATACGGGCCTTCGTCGGCCATTTCGCCCGGATGAATCACGCCTTCAAGGATGATTTCGGCGGTGGCCGGTACTTGCAGATCGTTGCCACGGCACTTGACCAGTTCGGTACGGTTGCCGCGCAAGAGCCCTGCGAAAGCATATTCGGAGAGGCTGTCCGGCACCGGCGTTACGGCACCGAGAATCGTCGCCGGATCGGCGCCAAGGGCCACGGACACCGGGAACGGCTGGCCCGGGTGCTTCTCGCACCACTCGCGGAAGTCGAGAGCGCCGCCACGATGGCTGAGCCAGCGCATGATCACCTTGTTGCGGCCGATCACTTGCTGACGGTAGATACCAAGGTTCTGGCGTTCCTTGTTTGGACCTTTAGTGACCGTCAGGCCCCAAGTGATCAGCGGACCGACGTCGCCGGGCCAGCAGGTCTGCACCGGCAACATCGCCAGATCGACGTCGTCGCCTTCGATGACCACTTCCTGGCACACCGCATCTTTGACCACTTTCGGCGCCATCGAAATGATCTTGCGGAAGATCGGCAGTTTCGACCACGCGTCCTTCAAGCCCTTCGGCGGCTCCGGCTCCTTGAGGAAGGCCAGCAGCTTGCCGATTTCGCGCAGCTCGCTGACCGACTCGGCGCCCATGCCCATGGCCACGCGCTCGGGGGTACCGAACAGGTTACCGAGCACCGGAATGTCGTAACCGGTGGGCTTCTCGAACAACAATGCCGGGCCTTTGGCCCGCAGCGTGCGGTCGCACACCTCAGTCATCTCCAGCACCGGCGAGACGGGAATCTGGATGCGTTTCAACTCTCCGCGCTGCTCAAGCTGCTGCACGAAATCCCGAAGATCCTTGAATTTCATTGACGATGGCACCCTCAAAATAGGCGTACATCCTACCTGCTCTGAGGAGCAAACAGCAGCCCGTCATTGCTCGATTGTGGCCCCCGCGCTGCGGCGAAGGCGCAGGCCTCGAACTCGGGAGTGCGCTGCCGACGCCGCAATATCGGCCCATCAACAGATATCCGTGATGGGCGCGAGATTTTTCGGGGCAAAAAAAACGCCCCCTCTCGGGAGCGTCCTTTGTTGAAACGCCAGCGTATTACTTGCGCTTCATCGACAAGAAGAACTCGTCGTTGGTCTTGGTCGTTTTCAGCTTGTCGACCAGGAACTCGATGGCGGCGACTTCGTCCATCGGGTGCAGCAGCTTGCGCAGAATCCACATGCGCTGCAACTCGTCATCGGCGGTCAGCAACTCTTCGCGGCGGGTGCCGGAGCGGTTGATGTTGATGGCCGGGAACACACGCTTCTCGGCGATCTTGCGATCCAGAGGCAGTTCCATGTTGCCGGTACCCTTGAACTCTTCGTAGATCACTTCGTCCATCTTCGAGCCGGTTTCAACCAGCGCGGTGGCGATAATGGTCAGCGAGCCGCCTTCTTCGATGTTACGCGCGGCGCCGAAGAAACGCTTCGGCTTCTCAAGGGCGTGGGCATCGACACCACCGGTCAATACCTTGCCGGAGCTCGGGATCACGGTGTTGTAGGCACGGGCCAGACGGGTGATGGAGTCGAGCAGGATCACCACGTCTTTCTTGTGCTCGACCAGGCGCTTGGCCTTCTCGATCACCATTTCAGCAACCTGCACGTGACGGGTCGGCGGCTCGTCGAAGGTCGAGGCAACCACTTCGCCGCGCACGGTGCGCTGCATTTCGGTCACTTCTTCCGGACGCTCGTCGATCAACAGCACGATCAGGTGAACTTCAGGATTGTTACGGGCGATGTTCGCTGCGATGTTCTGCAGCATGATCGTTTTACCGGCTTTCGGCGGTGCGACGATCAGACCACGCTGGCCTTTGCCGATCGGTGCACACAGGTCGATCACGCGACCGGTGAGGTCTTCGGTGGAACCGTTGCCGGCTTCCATCTTCATGCGCACCGTCGGGAACAGCGGCGTCAGGTTCTCGAAGAGAATCTTGTTCTTCGCGTTCTCCGGACGATCGAAGTTGATCGTGTCGACCTTGAGCAGGGCGAAATACCGCTCGCCTTCCTTCGGAGGGCGGATCTTGCCAACGATGGTGTCACCGGTGCGCAAGTTGAAGCGGCGGATCTGGCTCGGCGAGACGTAGATGTCGTCAGGGCCGGCGAGGTAGGAAGCGTCTGCGGAGCGCAGGAAGCCGAAGCCGTCCTGGAGAATCTCCAGCACGCCATCACCGGAGATTTCCTCGCCGCTTTTCGCGTGCTTTTTGAGCAGGGAGAAAATCACGTCCTGCTTGCGCGAACGGGCCATATTTTCTATGCCCATCTGTTCGGCCAATTCGAGCAGTTCGGTAATCGGCTTTTGCTTGAGTTCAGTCAGATTCATATAGGAATGACGTAATCATTTATGGAGGGGGGAAATTAAGCTTTTGGCTTAATGAGGCCGCGCCGCGGAGAAGGCGACAGGATCGCGAACTAATTCGAAAAGGAGTGCGTCGGCGACGGCTAGCAGGGGGCATTGGAGAAACCAGTGCGGGGCCGAATGTACCACCTGAGTTTCGGAGCGTCTAGCCCTGAATACGCAAAAAGCCCCGCGATTTGCGGGGCTTTTTTTCAGCGTTTTACTGCGACGCTCAGATGTTGGCGTCGAGGAAAGCCGCCAGCTGCGACTTCGACAGTGCGCCGACCTTGGTCGCTTCAACGTTGCCGTTCTTGAACAGCATCAGCGTAGGGATACCACGCACGCCATGCTTGGCCGGGGTTTCCTGGTTTTCGTCGATGTTCAGTTTGGCGACAGTCAGCTTGCCTTTGTAAGTCTCGGCAATCTCGTCCAGAACCGGTGCGATCATTTTGCAAGGGCCGCACCATTCAGCCCAGTAGTCGACCAGGACAGCGCCTTCGGCCTTGAGTACGTCGGCTTCGAAGCTAGCGTCGCTAACGTGTTTGATCAGATCGCTGCTCATGGAATTCTCCAGGTTGTAAGCAAAAAAACGTGGCCCATCATAGCCGCCCTTCCCTTGTTCAGGAAGCCGCAGATGATTGAGTGTTGCTATGGCCCTTGATGAGTTTGGGTATAGCTCAAGTCACGCCGTGGCGGGAGCGATAAAGGCGATTCCGGTGCGCAGGGCGGCGTTGCGCACGTGTTCCTGCATGGCTTTCTGCGCCGCCCCCGACGCGCGGCGCGCCAGGGCACGGAGGATCTTGCGATGTTCCTGCCAGGTTTCCATGGCGCGCTCGGCGCGGATGAACGGCAGTTTCTGGCTCTCGAGAAAGATCTCGGCGCTGGCGGTGAGAATGCTCAGCATCGCCTGATTACCGCTGGCAAGAAGGATGCGTCGGTGAAATTCGAAGTCGAGTTTCGCCGCTGCCTCAAAGTCGCCGAGCTTCAATTGCTCGCGCATGGCCGCAACGTTGTCTTCCAGCGCATCCAGATCGAACGTGCTCAAGGTTGTCGCGGCGAGCCCGGCGGCAAAGCCCTCCAGCGCATAGCGCAATTGAAAGATATCCAGCGGTGATGCCTGCGCCGCAAACGACCAGCCTGGCGCGTTGTCGCCGCGCGACAATTCGACCGGCGACTGCACGAACACGCCCTTGCCCGGCTGAATGCTGACCACGCCCAGTGCACTGAGCGACGACAGCGCTTCACGCAACGATGCCCGACTCACGCCCAGTTGCAGCGCCAGATCCCGTTGCGAAGGCAACGCGTCGCCGGCACCGAAGCCCTGTTCGGTGATCAGTTTGCGGATCGCTTGCAGCGCCACTTCGGGTACGGCGCGGGAGATCGAATTCATGATGTGCGGACGCGTCAGGGCCAAGGTGCGGCTAGTTGTAAAGCTATTCGTCGAGTCCGGCAAGTCGTGCCCCAGCGGGGTTCGGCGCGCACTGCCGATGCGCCATCGCAGTGCGAAAACCGAGTTGACTGTTCAGACCAGTAAGACCGAACCAAGCCGCTGATGCCGCGGCCTGCCGGGGCGAAATCCGCCTGTTGGCACGGCCCATGCTCTGTCCGATCGCAGCAACCACTTCCCGCCGTTCCGGAGATTGTCCATGACCCAGCGTTACAGCGCCCTCCTCGCTTCCCTGTTTGCCGGCCTGCTGCTGTGCCAGGCCCCCGCTCACGCCGACGGTCTGGACGACGTGGTCAAACGCGGCACGCTGAAAGTTGCCGTGCCCCAGGACTTCCCGCCGTTCGGCTCGGTCGGCCCGGACATGAAGCCGCGCGGCCTGGATATCGACACGGCGAAACTGCTCGCCGACCAACTCAAGGTCAAACTCGAACTGACCCCAGTCAACAGCACCAACCGTATCCCGTTCCTCACCACCGGCAAGGTTGATCTGGTGATCTCCAGCCTCGGCAAAAACCCCGAGCGTGAGAAAGTCATCGACTTCTCCCGCGCCTATGCGCCGTTCTACCTCGCCGTGTTCGGTCCGCCAGACGCTGCGATCACCAGCCTCGACGACCTCAAAGGCAAGACCATCAGCGTCACCCGGGGCGCCATCGAAGACATCGAGCTGAGCAAAGTCGCCCCCGAAGGCGTGACCATCAAACGTTTCGAAGACAACAACTCGACCATCGCTGCTTATCTGGCAGGCCAGGTCGATCTGATCGCCAGCGGCAACGTGGTGATGGTCGCCATCAGCGAGAAGAACCCCAAGCGCGTGCCGGCGCTGAAGGTGAAGCTCAAGGATTCCCCGGTCTATGTGGGCGTGAACAAGAACGAAGCGGCGTTGCTGGCCAAGGTCAACGACATCCTCAACACCGCCAAGGCTGACGGCGCGCTGGAAAAGAACTCGCAGACCTGGCTGAAAGAGCCGCTGCCGGCCGATCTCTGATCGACTGCGCGGGAGACGTTCATGGCTTATCAGTTCGATTTTTTGCCGGTGGTGGAAAACACCGACCTGCTGCTGCGCGGCGCACTGTTCACGCTGGAGCTGACCGCCATCGGCGCGCTGCTCGGGGTCGGCGTGGGCATTGTCGGCGCGCTGGTGCGAGCGTGGCAGATCCGCCCGTTCTCGGCGATCTTCGGCGTCTACGTCGAGTTGATCCGCAACACGCCGTTTCTGGTGCAACTGTTCTTCATCTTCTTCGGCCTGCCGTCGCTCGGCATGCAGATCTCCGAGTGGCAGGCGGCGGTGCTGGCGATGGTGATCAACCTTGGCGCCTATTCGACCGAGATCATCCGCGCCGGCATCCAGGCGATTCCGCGCGGGCAACTGGAAGCGGCTGCGGCACTGGCGATGACGCGCTTCGAAGCGTTCCGCCACGTCGTCCTGCTGCCCGCGCTGGGCAAGGTCTGGCCGGCGCTGAGCAGCCAGATCATCATCGTCATGCTCGGTTCGGCGGTGTGTTCGCAGATCGCCACGGAAGAATTGAGCTTCGCCGCCAACTTCATTCAGTCGCGCAACTTCCGCGCCTTTGAAACCTATGCGCTGACCACCCTGATCTATCTGTGCATGGCGCTGCTGATCCGCCAGTTGCTCAACTGGTTCGGGCGTCGGTTCATTGCGAGGAGCAGCCAATGAGCGATTTCACTTTCTGGGACATCCTGCGCAACCTGCTCACCGGCCTGCAATGGACCCTGGCGCTGTCACTGGTGGCGTTCATTGGCGGCGGCCTCGTCGGCCTGCTGATTCTGGTGATGCGCATCTCCAAGAACACGCTGCCCAGCAGCATCGCCCGCACCTGGATCGAGCTGTTTCAGGGCACGCCCCTGTTGATGCAACTGTTTCTGGTGTTCTTCGGCGTGGCGCTGGCCGGGATCGAGATTTCGCCGTGGATGGCCGCCGCGATCGCTTTGACCTTGTTCACCAGCGCCTATCTGGCGGAGATCTGGCGCGGCTGCGTAGAGGCCATTCCCCACGGTCAGTGGGAAGCCTCGTCGAGCCTGGCGCTCAATCCGCTTGAGCAGTTGCGCTACGTGATCCTGCCGCAAGCGCTGCGCATCGCCGTGGCGCCGACCGTGGGCTTCTCGGTGCAAGTGGTCAAAGGCACAGCGGTGACTTCGATCATCGGCTTCACCGAACTGACCAAGACCGGCGGCATGCTCGCCAATGCCACGTTCGAACCGTTCATGGTCTACGGCCTCGTCGCCCTCGGCTACTTCCTGCTCTGCTACCCCTTGTCCCTCAGTGCGCGCTACCTGGAAAGGAGACTGCATGCCTCTGCTTAGAATTTCCGCCCTGCATAAATACTACGGCGATCACCACGTGCTCAAAGGCATCGACCTCAGCGTCGAGGAAGGCCAGGTCGTGGCGATCATCGGCCGCAGCGGCTCGGGCAAATCGACTCTATTGCGCACACTCAACGGCCTGGAGTCGATCAACGACGGCGTGATCGAAGTCGACGGCGAATACCTCGACGCTGCCCGCGCTGATCTGCGCAGCCTGCGACAGAAGGTCGGCATGGTCTTCCAGCAGTTCAACCTGTTCCCGCACCTGACCGTCGGGGAGAACGTCATGCTCGCGCCGCAAGTGGTGCAGAAAGTGCCAAAAGCCAAGGCAGCGGAACTGGCGCGCGAGATGCTCGAACGGGTTGGTCTCGGGGAAAAATTCGATGCCTTCCCGGACCGCTTGTCCGGTGGTCAGCAGCAGCGGGTGGCGATCGCCCGCGCCCTGGCGATGTCGCCGAAGGTGCTGCTGTGCGATGAAATCACCTCGGCACTCGACCCTGAGCTGGTCAATGAAGTGCTCAGCGTGGTGCGGCAACTGGCCAAGGAAGGCATGACGCTGATCATGGTCACCCACGAGATGCGCTTTGCCCGGGAGGTCGGCGACAAACTGGTGTTCATGCACCATGGCAAGGTGCATGAGGTGGGCGATCCGAAGGTGTTGTTTGCCAATCCGCAGACGGCCGAGCTGGCGAACTTTATTGGCACGGTGGAAGCGACAGCCTGAAGATTTTCTGAAGCAGTGATGCCCTCTTCGCGAGCAGGCTCGCTCCCACATGGGAATGCGTTCACCTGTGGGAGCGAGCCTGCTCGCGAATGGCCGCGCCGCGATCCCCAGACTTTCTGCGCTGAATCAACGGTTTGAGCCATGCGCGTTGGCGCCAGCGTTTGATCGTGGCACGATGTCGGGGTTATCGACCGAGACCCCCTGACCATGCCGCAATCCCAAGCCAAGAATCTGTCCCTGATCGCCGCAATCGACCTGGGCTCCAACAGCTTTCACATGGTCGTGGCCAAGGCCCAGAACGGCGAAATCCGCATCCTCGAGCGCCTCGGCGAGAAGGTGCAACTGGCCGCCGGCATCGACGACGCGCGCCAGCTCAACGAAGAATCGATGCAGCGCGGCCTCGATTGCCTCAAGCGCTTTGCCCAACTGATCAACGGTATGCCGCTCGGCGCCGTGCGCATCGTCGGCACCAACGCCCTGCGTGAAGCGCGCAATCGTGGCGAATTCATCCGCCGCGCCGAAGAAATCCTCGGCCACACGGTAGAAGTCATCTCCGGCCGTGAAGAAGCGCGCCTGATCTATCTCGGTGTGTCGCACACGCTCGCTGACACCCCTGGCAAACGTTTGGTCGCCGACATCGGCGGCGGCAGTACTGAATTCATCATCGGCCAGCGCTTCGAGCCGTTGCTGCGCGAAAGCCTGCAAATGGGCTGCGTGAGTTTCACCCAGCGCTACTTCAAGGACGGCAAGATCACCCCGGCCCGCTACGCCCAGGCCTACACGGCGGCGCGCCTGGAAATCATGAGCATCGAGCACGCCCTGCATCGCCTGACCTGGGATGAAGCCATCGGCTCCTCGGGCACCATCCGCGCCATCGGCCTGGCCTTGAAGGCCGGCGGCCATGGCAGCGGTGAGGTCAACGCCGAAGGCCTGGCGTGGCTCAAGCGCAAGCTGTTCAAGCTCGGCGACGCCGACAAGATCGATTTCGAAGGCATCAAGCCTGACCGTCGCGCGATCTTCCCGGCGGGCCTGGCAATTCTCGAAGCGATCTTCGACGCCCTCGAACTGCAACGCATGGACCATTGCGAAGGCGCGCTGCGCGAAGGCGTGCTCTACGACCTGCTCGGCCGTCATCACCATGAAGACGTGCGCGAACGCACCCTGACCTCGCTGATGGAGCGCTATCACGTCGACCTGGAACAGGCAGCGCGGGTCGAGCGCAAGGCCCTGCACGCCTTCGATCAGGTCGCCGTGGACTGGGAACTGGATGACGGCATCTGGCGCGAACTGCTCGGCTGGGCGGCGAAAGTGCACGAAGTCGGCCTCGACATCGCGCACTATCATTACCACAAGCACGGCGCCTACCTGATCGAGCACTCCGATCTGGCAGGCTTCTCGCGAGAAGACCAGCAGATGCTCGCGCTATTGGTGCGCGGGCACCGGCGCAATATTCCCAAGGACAAGTTTGCCGAATTCGGCGATGACGGCATCAAACTGATTCGCCTGTGCGTGCTGCTGCGGTTTGCCATTCTGTTCCATCACATTCGCGGGACCCAGGCGATGCCACAGGTGGCGCTGCATGCCAATGGCGATCATCTCGATGTGGAATTCCCGGAGAACTGGCTGGATGAAAATCAGCTGACCCAGGCGGATTTCGGGCTTGAGGCGGACTGGTTGACGCGGGTGGGCATTGTCCTCACGGTGCATTGACACTGATTGTGGCGAGGGGATTTATCCCCGCTGGCCTGCGCAGCAGGCCCGATTTTGACTCAAGGGGTCGCTTCGCGCCCAACGGGGATAAATCCCCTCGCCACAGGTCGGAATCAGTGTAGGTAGAAAAAAGGCGATCCCGAGGGATCGCCTTTTTTATTGGGCTGACGGTCAACTGCTGACAGGCAATATCGGGCTGCCCAGCCGCTCCAGCAACGTCGCCTGCGCACTGCGCGGGTTCTGGTTGCCGGTGGGTGTGTTGCGGATGTAGCGGCCGTCCGACTGCAGGCTCCAGCTGTGGGTGTTGTCGGTCAGGTACAGCTCCAGCTCCTTCTTGACCCGAGTCAGCAGCTTCTTGCCTTCCACCGGGAAGCAAGTCTCGACGCGCTTGTCGAGGTTGCGCTCCATCCAGTCGGCGCTGGAAAGGAACATCTGCTCGTCGCCGCCGTTGAGGAAGTAGAACACCCGCGTGTGCTCGAGGAAGCGGCCAATGATCGAGCGCACATGAATGTTGTGCGAGACCCCGGCGATGCCCGGACGCAGGCAGCACATGCCGCGCACCACCAGATCGATGCGCACGCCGGACTGGCTGGCCTTGTACAGCGCGCGGATGATCTTCGGATCGGTCAGCGAGTTGAACTTGGCGATGATGTGCGCCGGTTTGCCTTCGAGGGCAAACTGGGTTTCGCGGGCAATCATGTCGAGCATGCCCTTCTTCAGGGTGAACGGCGCATGCAGCAACTTTTTCATGCGCAGCGTCTTGCCCATGCCGATCAACTGGCTGAACAGTTTGCCGACGTCTTCGCACAAAGCGTCGTCGGAGGTCAGCAGGCTGTAGTCGGTGTAGAGCTTGGCGTTGCCGGCGTGGTAGTTACCGGTGCCGAGGTGCGCGTAGCGGACGATTTCGCCAGCCTCACGGCGCAGGATCAGCATCATCTTGGCGTGGGTCTTGAAGCCGACCACGCCGTAGATCACCACTGCGCCCGCCGCTTGCAGACGGCTGGCCAGTTGCAGGTTGGATTCTTCGTCGAAGCGCGCGCGCAGCTCGATCACCGCAGTGACTTCCTTGCCGTTACGCGCGGCGTCGACCAGCGCATCGACGATCTCCGAGTTGGCGCCGGAGCGGTAAAGCGTTTGCCGTACGGCCAATACATGCGGGTCTTTCGCGGCCTGACGCAGCAGGTCGACCACCGGCGTGAACGACTCGAACGGGTGCAGCAGGAGGATGTCCTGCTTGCTGACCACACTGAAGATGTTTTCGCTGTTCTGCAGCAGTTTCGGGATCTGCGGGGTGAACGGCGTGTATTGCAGCTCTGGATGGCTGTCCAGACCAGTGATGCTGAACAGGCGCGTCAGGTTGACCGGGCCGTTGACCTGATACAGCTCGGTCTCGCTCAGGTTGAACTGCTTGAGCAGGTAGTCCGAGAGGTGTTTCGGGCAGGTGTCGGCAACTTCCAGACGCACCGCGTCACCGTAACGCCGCGAGAACAACTCGCCACGCAGGGCGCGGGCCAGGTCTTCGACGTCTTCGGAATCGAGCGCCAGGTCGGCGTTTCGGGTCAGACGGAACTGGTAGCAGCCTTTGACCTTCATGCCCTGGAACAGGTCATCGGCGTGGGCGTGGATCATCGACGACAGGAACACATAGTTGTCGCCGGCGCCGCCGACTTCTTCCGGCACCTTGATGATCCGTGGCAGCA
This sequence comes from Pseudomonas sp. ef1, assembly GCF_007293365.2. Lineage (NCBI taxonomy): Bacteria > Pseudomonadati > Pseudomonadota > Gammaproteobacteria > Pseudomonadales > Pseudomonadaceae > Pseudomonas > Pseudomonas sp. ef1. Next base: position 577,776 of record NZ_CM129815.1, read on the forward strand.
GGCGCGGCGCCGGAATGATCGCCAGACCGGAGTCGCGACCGAAGGCGTCGATGCCTTCGAGCTCGACGATGAAGTTCAGACTCTTGTTCACCAGCAGCGGGAACGGGTGCGTCGGGTCGAGGCCGATCGGGGTGATGATCGGCGCGATCTCGTCGCGGAAATAGCGGCGTACCCAGGTCTTGAGCTTGGTTGTCCAGTTGCGCCGACGGATGAAGCGCACCTGATGCTTTTCCAGCTCCGGCAGGAGGATGTCGTTGAGGATCGCGTACTGGCGGTCAACGTGACCGTGAACCAGCTCGCTGATCCGCGCCAGCGCCTGATGCGGCTGCAAGCCGTCAGCACCGGCCTGTTCACGGGCGAAGGTGATCTGCTTTTTCAGCCCGGCGACGCGGATCTCGAAGAATTCGTCGAGGTTGCTGGAGAAGATCAGCAGGAACTTCAGCCGCTCCAGCAACGGGTAGGACTCGTCCAGCGCCTGTTCCAGCACGCGGATGTTGAACTGCAATTGCGAAAGCTCGCGATGGATGTACAGGCTGCTGTCATCCAGGCCGGGAATGGCGATCGCCGGTACCGCCACAGCGGTTTCGGCAACCGGCGCGGGTGGCGCAGGCTCCAGTTCCGGCGGGGTTTCGGTGATTTGCTCGACCACCGGCTGAGCTTCTTTTACGGCAACTTCAGTGAGTCCTTCGGTATTCATGGAATGTTCCTGGGAGGGCTATTTCTGCTCTCGTAACAATTGAGCGGCACGAACGGCAAAGTAAGTCAGGATGCCATCTGCACCGGCACGTTTAAAGGCGGTCAGTGACTCGAGGATCACCGCTTCGCTCAACCAGCCATTCTGGATAGCGGCCATGTGCATGGCGTATTCGCCACTGACCTGATAGACGAAGGTCGGCACCTTGAAGGCATCTTTGACGCGAAAAAGAATGTCCAGGTAGGGCATGCCCGGCTTGACCATGACCATGTCCGCGCCTTCGGACAAGTCGGCACCGACTTCGTGCAGCGCTTCGTCGCTGTTGGCCGGGTCCATCTGATAAGAGGCCTTGTTGGCCTTGCCGAGGTTCGACGCCGAACCCACCGCATCGCGGAACGGGCCGTAGTAGGCGCTGGCGTACTTGGCCGAATAGGCCATGATGCGCACGTTGACGTGACCGGCAATTTCCAGCGCCTCCCGAATCGCCTGTATGCGGCCGTCCATCATGTCCGATGGCGCCACCACCTGCGCGCCGGCTTCGGCGTGGGACAACGCCTGACGCACCAGCGCATCGACGGTGATGTCGTTCTGCACGTAGCCGTCTTCGTCGAGAATGCCGTCCTGACCGTGGGTGGTGAACGGGTCCAGCGCCACGTCAGTGATCACGCCCAGCTCCGGGAAACGCTCACGCAGGGCGCGAGTGGCGCGCTGGGCGATGCCTTCGGGATTCCACGCTTCGGCAGCATCGAGGGATTTCAGTTCAGGCGGGGTGACCGGGAACAGCGCCAGCGCCGGAATGCCCAGCTCGACCCATTTCGCCGCTTCTTCAAGCAGCAGATCAATGGTCAGTCGCTCGACGCCCGGCATCGAGGCTACGGCTTCGCGGCGGTTTTCACCGTCGAGCACGAACACCGGCAGGATCAGGTCATCGACCGTCAATACGTTTTCACGCACCAGCCGCCGCGAAAAATCATCACGACGATTGCGGCGCAGACGAGTGGCTGGGAACAGACGATTGGCGGGGGTAAAGCTCACGGCAGACTCCTGAGCCCGGGCAAACGGGCGAGCGTGACAGTTATAGACGGCCATTATGACTAACAGATGACAGTTATGTGTGCTCTGTGACAGGTAGCCGCAATCCATTGTCGATGTAGGAAATGTTCACGTCGAGACACATTTGGACACTTTCATGAATGTGCCCGAAGGGTTAGGCTGCGCGTTCATTTCGCCAGCACCCAGACAATGCTCCAACAATTTCTGCACGACTTTGGCTACTTTGCCTTGTTCCTCGGCACGTTCTTCGAAGGCGAAACCATTCTGGTGCTCGCAGGCTTCCTTGCGTTCCGTGGATACATGGACATCAACCTGGTGGTGGTCGTGGCGTTTTTCGGCAGTTATGCCGGCGATCAGCTGTGGTACTTCCTGGGGCGCAAGCACGGGCGCAAATTGCTCGCGCGCAAACCGCGCTGGCAGATGATGGGCGACCGCGCGCTGGAGCACATCCGCAAACATCCGGACATCTGGGTCCTGAGCTTCCGCTTCGTTTATGGCCTGCGCACCGTGATGCCGGTGGCGATCGGCCTGTCCGGTTATCCGCCGGGGCGTTACTTGCTGCTCAACGGCATCGGCGCGGCGATCTGGGCCACCGCCCTGGCTGCGGCGGCTTACCACTTCGGCGCAGTGCTGGAAGGCATGCTCGGCAGCATCAAGAAGTACGAGCTGTGGGTGCTCGGCGCCTTGCTGATCCTCGGGCTGGGCCTGTGGCTGCGGCGCCGCTTCAAGAATGCGCAACTGGCAAAGAAAATCTATCAGGACGAGCAGCTCGCCAAGGCCGCCGAGGCAGAGCAGTTGCACCAGGCCGAAGCGACCCCTCCTGGCGGACCGAAAACGCCAGCCGAATAAGCCATTCGCTGGCGGCTGCCACGCGCATTCCAGGCAAATAATGAACACCCCGCCGCCGTTGCGATCCATTGAGAGAGCGCTCTGTTCCCGCGCGCCCCAGCCATGTCCCTATGGCCACGCGCGACGATTTAAGGGACATTGAGCGCCATGAATCTGGAGAGAAGCCCATGAGCAAAAAAGTTGCAGTGATCCTGTCCGGCAGTGGCGTGTACGACGGCGCCGAAATCCAGGAAAGTGTCATCACCCTGCTGCGCCTCGACCAGCGCGGCGCACAGGTGCAGTGCTTCGCGCCAAACATCGCGCAATTGCATGTGATCAACCATCTGACCGGCGAAGAAATGCCGGAATCGCGCAACGTACTGGTGGAATCGGCGCGGATTGCCCGGGGCAACGTCAAGGATATCCGCGACGCCGATGTCGAGGATTTCGACGCACTGATCGTGCCCGGCGGTTTCGGCGCGGCAAAGAACCTGTCGAACTTCGCCATCGAAGGCGCCGGCTGCACCGTACAACCTGAAGTGCTGGCCCTGGCCGAAGCATTTGCCGAAGCGGGCAAACCGGTCGGGCTGATCTGCATCTCACCGGCGCTGGCGGCGAAAATCTATGGCCCGGGGGTGACTTGCACCATCGGCAACGACGCCGACACCGCTGCGGCCATGAATAAGATGGGCGCCACCCACGAAGAGTGCGCCGTGACGGAAATCGTCGAAGACAAGGCGCGCAAACTGGTCACCACCCCGGCGTACATGCTGGCGCAGACCATCAGTGAAGCGGCTTCGGGGATCAACAAACTGGTCGACCGCGTGCTCGAACTGACCCACGAAAACGACGCTTGAAATCAAAAGATCGCAGCCTTCGGCAGCTCCTACAGGTTTCGTGTCGCGCCGTGATATTGCGGCATACACCGCCCCTGTAGGAGCTGCCGCAGGCTGCGATCTTTTCAGGGCTTGCGGGTGAGCCGGGTGAGAATCCGATCCAGCGCATTGGCAAACGCCTGCTTCTCGCGCTCGCCAAACGGCGCCGGGCCGCCGCTCATCTGGCCCTGCTCCCTGAGATCGGTGAACAGATTCCGCACCGCCAGCCGCTCGCCCATGTTCTGCGCATCGAACTCCTTGCCGCGCGGATCCAGTGCCGCCACGCCCTTCTTGACCAGCCGATCGGCCAGCGGAATATCGCTGCAGATCACCAGCTCGCCCGGCACGGCGTGCTCGACCAGATAATCATCCGCCGCATCCGGCCCGCTCGGCACCACGATCAGTTTGACGATGGCCAGCCCCGGCTTGGTCTGCGGCTGCCCGGCTACCAGCACCACTTCGAACTGGCGCTTGAGGGCGAATTTCACTACAAGATCCTTCGCCGCCCGTGGACAGGCGTCGGCATCGATCCATACACGCATGTTCTTGCCTCCAAAAAATTCGCGAGCAGGCTCGCTCCCACAGGATACATACCGAACCTGTGGGAGCGAGCCTGCTCGCGAATATGAGCGCAGCGAATGCCTTTATGCAGCCGAAACCCGACGCTTCTCCGCCACCCAACTACGCCCATACAGCACAGCAATCGCCACAATCGCCACCACCTGCGCGGTCAGCGAATAGGCATCGGCATGGATCCCCAGCCAGTCGAATTCAAAGAACGCGACCGGCCGTGTGCCGAAGATCCCGGCTTCCTGCAAGGCCTTGACGCCATGCCCGGCAAACACCACCGACAGCGCGCACAACAGCGCGGCGTTGATGCTGAAGAACAAGGTCAACGGCAGTTTCGCCGAACCGCGCAGAATCACCCAGGCCAGGCCGACCAGCAGCACCAGCGCCGTGGCACCGCCGGCCAGCACGGCGTTGTGCCCGGCAGGACCGGCCTGCAGCCACAGGGTTTCGTAGAACAGAATCACCTCAAACAATTCGCGATAGACCGAGAAGAACGCCAGGATCGCAAAGCCGAAACGTCCACCGCCGCCGACCAGGCTGCTCTTGATGTAATCCTGCCAGGCCGCCGCATGACGGCGGTCATGCATCCACACGCCGAGCCACAACACCATGACGCTGGCAAATAGCGCGGTCGCGCCTTCCAGCAACTCACGCTGCGAACCGCTGACGTCGATGACGTACGCCGCCAGTGCCCAGGTGCCCAAACCCGCCAGCAAGGCCAGGCCCCAGCCAACGTTGACACTGCGAACGGCCGATTGCTGGCCGGTGTTGCGCAAGAAGGCGAGGATCGCCGCCAGCACCAGAATCGCTTCCAGGCCTTCGCGCAGCAGAATCAGCAGGCCGGAGATGAAGCTCAGCGACCAGCTCAGACCATCGCTGCCCAGCAGGCCGGCGGATTCCTTGAGTTTGGCTTTGGCCGCGTCAAGACGCTGCTCGGCCTGCTCGACCGGCAGACCATCCTGCAACGACTGCCGATACGCCATCAGCGATTTTTCGGTGTCCTTGCGCACGTTGGCATCGACGTTGTCCAGCGAGCTTTCGACCAGTTCGAAGCCTTCCAGATACGCCGCCACCGACAGGTCATAGGCCTGATCGTGTTCACCGGCGCGGTAGGCCGCGAGGCTTTTGTCCAGCGTGGCGGCAGTGTAATCGAGCAACTGCGCCGGCCCGCGCTTGACCTGCGGTGGTTGCGCGCGCTGGGCACGGAACGTCGCCGCGACCTCTGCGCCCTCCGCCGCCTGCACTTCGGCCGGGGTCTGGCGGGCCAGGTCAGCGATGTTGTAGACCTTGTCGGACTTGGCGGCTGCCGCATCGGCACTGAAGCCGGCGATGTAGGTGGCCAGATCCCAGCGCTGGCGATCATCGAGCTGATCGGCGAACGCCGGCATGTCGGTGCCTTCGACGCCTTGGCCGAGGGTGCTGTAGATCGCGTACAGGCTCAAGTGATCCATGCGCGCAGCGTCGCGCAGGTTGGCTGGCGCAGGGGTCAGACCGACGCCGGCCGGGCCGTCGCCAGCACCTGTATCGCCGTGGCACACCGAGCAATTTTGCGCATACAGCGGCGCACCGCGTGTCGGGTCCGGGGTGATGATCGGTGCCTGGCTGACTTCATAAGCCACCGCCAGTTTCGCCCCCAGCTGTCGGGCCTGACGGGCGACATCGGCACCGTCCTGCTTCGCACTGATGGCGGCGTGCAAAAACTCCACGCCCTGTTCCAGCGCGGCTTTTTCCGGTTTGGCTGGCAATGCAGTGATCAAGCCTTGCAGAACCTGGGTGAATTCCAGCTGTTCGCGGTATTCGCCATCGTCGATGACTTTGCCTGCCGCGACCGTCGGCGGGTAATCGGCACTGATGTAATCGAGCAGGTGCAACGCTTGCGGCGCGCCTTCCACGGTATCGGCCAGCAGCGGCAGGCTGCTCAGGGACAATAACGGGAACAGCAGCCAGGCCAGCAATCGGGACGAGGCAGTCATGAACGAATCTCAAATGGAAATGCGAAGTTACATATTGTTCACTTCGAAGACATTTCTCTCAAGCTTTGTCGGCGTTTCGCTTTGATTGGCAGGAAATACCCGGCAGACGGCAGCAGCGTTTGTCGCCGAGTATTGCCGCACTGCCCGCTGCCGATTGACGCTCGATCAAGATCGCAGCCATTTGCCACCATCCACTTTATACTGCCCGCCCCAGAGCATTTGCGCGCAAGGAATCAACCTCAATGCGGAGTCTTCCGTTCGTTTTGCTGCTTTGCGTCGCTGTTCAGTTGAGCGGTTGTGCCGCCTATCGCAACTACGATCTTGAAATGCAGCAGACCACCGAGCAAATGACCCGGGGCAATCTGACCGGGGCTCTGGCACTGGTGGAAATGAACAACCCGTGGGAAGACAAGGATCTGCTGTATTACCTGGAAAAAGGCGCGATCCTCAGCGCTGGCAGTGCCCTGCCCGACAGCCAGGACGCCTGGCGCAATGCCGACCGCATGATCTTCCAGCGCGAGGAAGCCAACCCGTCCGGCGCGATGAAATTGCTGGCGCGCTTCGGTGATGAAATGGGCACGATGCTGGTCAACGACAAGCTGCGGCGCTATGAAGGCTACGATTACGAAAAGGTCATGTTGAGCACGCAAATGGCCTTGAACCAGCTATCCGTCAATGACTTTTCCGGCGCCCGCGCAGATATCAGGAAAACCCACGAACGCGAAGCATTGATCGCCCGCCAGCGTGAAAAGCAATACGAAGCGGCCGAGGAACAGGCAAAAGCTCAAGGCAAAATTCTCCATTACAAGGAACTGGAAGGCTACCCGGTCGCCTTGCTTGATGCGCCGCAGGTCGTTGAGCTGAAAAACGGCTATCAGAGTGCGTTCAGCCACTATCTGGCCGGATTCACCTATGAAGCCCTCGGCGAACGCGCCCTCGCGGCGGCCGGTTATCGTCAGGCGATCGAACTGCGGCCGGATATGCCCTTGCTGCAAAAGGCCCTGCGCAATCTCGACAAACCGCCAGCGAAAGCCGATGAAAGCGATGTGTTGCTGATTATCCAGAGTGGCCTGGCCCCGGCTCGCAGCTCAGTGCAAGTGCCGATCCCGGTTCGTCTGAACGAAACGCTGGTCATCATCGCGCCCATTTCATTCCCGGTGATGGTGCCGGACGCGGTCACGCCCAACTTCAGCCATATCACCGTAGACGGTCGCAAACAGCCGTTGGTAGTGATCAACAGCGTGACTGACATGTCCATGCGCACACTGCGCGACGACATGCCGCAAATCATCTCGCGGGCGATGTTCCGCGCCAACATGGCCGCCATCGGTCAAGCGCAGGAAAACGAGCGCAACCCGGCGAAAGCCTCGTTGGTCGTCACTCAGCATGATCCGTTCGAAGAAGCCGACACCCGCACATGGCGAGCGTTGCCGGACAAGACGCTGGTCGCCCGCCTGCGCTTGAAGAAAGGCCTGCATACCTTCCGTTTTGCGCCTGCGTCCATCGACCACCCTTTTGAAATGCGCGTCGACCAGGACCGCCAGATTCTGCACCTGCGGGTATTCCGGGATCAGGTCTATACCGTCGGATCAGCCTTTGTACCGAATCAAAAACCCGCGTCGGATACACCCGCTTCTGCGGAGAAGTGATGGCACCCCATCTGAAAATGCACCCAAAAAGCTATTACATAGCCATCACCCCACGTTTATAATGCCGCGCCCTCGCCCAGCGAGCCGGCATCAAAAGCTCCTCACGCATGAGGAATTGGCAGGAGGCCAGCGCCGCCGTCGATAGGTCACACCAGCCCGACCAGCACACGCGGCTGCAAGTTTTGTTACTCAGGGAAGAAGTACCCATGGCATTCCGCGCTCCCATGCTGCTCGCGCTCAGCGCCGTCACGCTGTTGTCCGGCTGCGCAGCGTTTCGCAACTACGATTCCGAACTGGCCCAGACCAATCAGCAACTGGCTTCCGGCAACGTCGACGCCGCGCTGACCCTGCTGGAGAAAAACAACACCGGTACCGACAAAGACCTGCTCTATTACTTCGAGAAAGGCGAACTGCTGCGCGCCAAGGGCGACCTGTCAGGCAGCCAGAACGCCTGGGGCAGCGCCGATCAGGTGGTCGGCCAGTGGGAAGACGCGGTCAAGCTCGACTCGGCCAAGTATCTGGCACAGTTCGGCAGCTTCATCGTCAACGACAAGGTGCGTCGCTACGAAGGCTATGACTACGAAAAAGTCATGCTGACCACGCAGATGGCCCTGAACCTGTTGGCGGTCAACGATTTCGATGGCGCCCGCACTGCGATCAAAAAGACCCACGAACGCGAAGCAGTGATCGCTGACCTGCGCGACAAGGAATACCTCAAGAGCGAAGAACAGGCCGAGAAAGAAGGCATCAAGACCCAGTACAAGGATCTGCAGGGTTATCCGGTGGCCAGCCTCGACGCGCCGGAAGTGGTCGGCCTGAAAAACAGCTACCAGAGTGCGTTCAGCCATTACCTGGCCGGTTTCGTTTACGAAGCCCTGGGCGAGAAGGATCTGGCCGCGCCGGGTTATCGCAAGGCTGCCGAACTGCGCCCGAACACGCCGCTGCTCGAGCAGGCGCTGGTCAATCTCGACAAGCCTTCCAAATCCGATGACAGCGACATTCTCATCGTCGTGCAGAGCGGTCTGGCCCCGGCCCGCGACTCGATTCGCGTACCGCTGCCGCTGCCGATTTCCAACAACGTGGTGATCACCCCGCTGTCGTTCCCGATCATCAAACCGGACACCTCCACCGCGCCTTTTGCGCAGATCGGCGTCGACGGCAAGCAGGTCGACCTGACCGCGCTGAACAGCACCACCGCCATGTCCCGCCGCGCTCTGCGTGATGACATGCCGGGGATCATCGTGCGCACCACCGTGCGCGCGATCACCAAAGGCGTGGCGCAGAAGCAGATCAACGAAACCAATCCGCTGGCCGGTCTCGCTGTGGGTATTTCTTCAGCAGTGCTCGAAGGTGCCGATACCCGTACATGGCGCACCCTGCCGGACAACACCCAAGTGGTGCGTCTGCGCCTGAAAAAAGGCGAGCATCAGGTTACCCTGCCGAGCGCCGTCGGCGGCTCGGTGGTCAAGGTCACTGTCGACCAGCGCTACCAAGTGATCAGCCTGCGTGCCGTGGGCAACCAGGTATTCGCTGGCGGCATCGCTGCTCACGTAATGCCGAGCGCTGCCGCGAACAACGTCGCCAGCCTCAAACAACCTTAAGAACGGAGTCTTTGCAATGCGCTTGAAGATCATCGCCGTCGCCGCCCTCGCCTTGCTGGCAGGCTGCGCCACCCCGCCACCGCCGGAGCCGGGCAGCGCCGCGAGCAAAGTCGTGGCCATGGGCCCGCAGAAACACATCGTCGTCGGCGCCATGCGCGTGGCTCGTGAAAACGGCTTCATGACCGTCAACGTGCAGTTGAGCAACACCCTTAACAGCAACAAGATTTTCTACTACCGCTTCGCTTGGCTCGGCGCCGAAGGATTCCCGGTTGCCGAAGAAGAAGTGTGGAAAAGCCAGATGATGTACGGCGCCCAGACCAGCTTCATTCAGGCCATCGCCCCGACTCCGAAAGCCGTGGATTTCCGTCTGGAAATCAAGACGCCTTAAGCCCGCCACCCTATTTCTGATTGAGAGAGCTTTCTCATGTTTGCACGCTTTTCCTGCATCGCCGTCATCGTCGTGCTCGCCTCCGGTTGCGCCAACACCTCGCCGACCCTGGGCAGCAAGAACATCAGCTACGGCGACACCAAGGCTGTTGAAACCGTCACCAACGAATTCGGTTCGACCGACCTGCAAATGATCGCCGAGTCGATGACCCGCTCGCTGGCCCAGTCCGGCATTCTGCAGGGCCGTCCGGTGGTTCAGGTCTACGATGTGAAGAACAAGACCAGCGAGTACATCGACACCCGCGAAATTACCACCAGCATCAAGACTCAGTTGATGAAGACCGGTGTTGCGCGCTTCGCCAGCGACAACAATGCGATGCAGAGCCAGGTTGACCAGCTCAAGCTGCAAAACCAGAGCGGCCTGTACAAGAAAAGCACCGTGGCCAAGACTGGCAACATGGTTGCCGCCAAGTACCGCATCGAAGGCTCGATCAGCTCGATCGTCAAGCGCAGCAGCGACTACAAGGACGTCTTCTACAAATTCAGCCTGCAGTTGATCGACGTCGAAAGCGGTCTGGCCGAGTGGATGGACGAAAAAGAGATCCGCAAAACCACGGAGCGTTAATCGATGCGCACATGGATTGGCATGATGGCCCTGGCTTGCGCGTTCAGCGCGCAGGCGGCCCCGAAAGTGGCGGTGACGGATCTGGCGTATCAGGAGCGCGTGGAGCAATACATCCACATCGTTTCGGCGCAGAGCAATCATCGTGAGAGTTACTACAGCGCCAGCGGCTCTTCGAGCTACAACGAGATCGAAGCGACCACCAGCTACATCGAACAGGGCGAGTTGCGCAAATTCACCGGCGACATCAAGGGTGAAATCCTGCGTACCGGCATGTTCCAGCTGGTGCAGGGCACGCCGTATACCGCCTCATCCAAAGGCGACGTGTATGACGTGATCAAGCGCATCAAGGCCGGCAACTTCAAAGGCGCCGACTACGTGCTGTTCGGCACCGTGTCCGACATCGATTTCACCCAGGACATCAACGAGCTGGCGCACACCGACAGCTACTCGGCGGTGCTGGGCCTGACGCTGGTGGCGGATTTCAGCCTGATCAACACCAAGACCTACGAGATCACCTCGGCCTTCACGGCGATGGGCGAAGCGCAGGACACCAAACTGGTGAACCATCGCGACATCAAGATCTCGCTGAACCGTCCGCGGGTGGTGCGTGAGGTGTCGAAGGCCTTGGGCGAGGACGTGGCCGGGCAACTGAGCATGCAGCTCGGTGGCGGTGACGGTTATGAGCAGCCGCGTGAAGCGCCGCAGCGCAATAATCTGCCGCGTGATACGGCGCCGGTGATTTTACGCTGAGCCGGATCTGAGGACTTTTGTGGCGAAGGGCTCTGTGGCGAGGGGATTTATCCCCGATGGGTCGCGAAGCGGCCCTCGCTATTGATTCAAGACGATTGGGACTGCTGCGCAGTCCAACGGGGATAAATCCCCTCGCCACAAAAGCTCGCTTGCCCCGAGGTCTCGGTAGAAATGAAAAAGGCGACCTCTTGAGGTCGCCTTTTTTCTGCCCGAGCGGTTTACGCCGCCGCTTTGCGCAACGTCGCCATGAACGCCGCCGCGCCAATGAACAATCCGGCAAAGGTGCGGTTCATGCGCTTCTGCTGCTTGGGCGTACGCAACAGGCGCAGCACCTTCGACGCCAGTCCGGTGTAGCCGGCCATGACAATCAGATCGACGAAAACCATGGTCACGCCGATCACCACATACTGAATCAGCAGCGGCGCATGGGGATTGATGAACTGCGGCAACACCGCGAGCATGAACACCAACGCCTTGGGGTTGCTGATGTTCACCAGAAAGCCGCGAAACACCAAAGCCAGCGGCTTGCCGATCGGCCGCACTGCGGCGTCATCGCTCATGTCCATGGGCAGCGCCCGCCATTGCTTGATCGCCAGATAAACCAGATAGGCAACGCCGAACCATTTGATCGCATGGAATGCCGTGGCCGAAGCGGTGAGCACAGCGCCAACACCCGCGCCGACAATCGCGATCTGCACCGCCAGCCCGATCTGCAGGCCCAGTGCGTTCCAGTAGCCGCGCCAGAATCCGTACTGCAGACCGCTGGACATCGACGCGATGGCGCCCGCGCCCGGGGACAGGCTGATCACCCAGCAGGCGGCAAAAAATGCCAGCCATGTTTGAAGCTCCATCGCACACCTCGGCTGATGCTTGTGACAAGTCGTCAAAACTAATGCTGTTTGGGGCTAAAAGCAAAAGATCGCAGCCTTCGGCAGCTCCTACAGGGATCGTATTCCAAATGTAGGAGCTGCCGAAGACTGCGATCTTGCTGAAAAAGCTACTTCTCGAACCCGCTCGACGGAAACACATCGGTCCCGCGCCAACGCCGCACCGAACGCTGGAAGAACAGGCTGTTCGGCACCTGCACCATGGCGCTGCCGGTGCCTAACTCTTCGGCTTCGACCAGCGTGGTGTAGAGCAGATTGATCGCGATCACCCGGCCTTTGACGCCAGGCTTGTCGGTGGTATCCACCAGCTCGACCACGTCGCCGAGGCGGAACGGCCCGACCGTGAAGATCAGAATCGCGCAGAGCAGGTTCGACAGCACGCTCCACATGGCGAAGAACGCCACCGCCGCCACCGCGACAAATCCCGACAGCGCCGTCCACAGCACCGTGGCCGAAACGCCGAGGCGCTCGAGCACGAAGATCAGCGCGCTGCCCATGATCAGCCAGCGCAACACGCCGCGCAGCGGCATCAGCAACTGCGGTGGAAACGGATAGCGCTCACCCAGGCGAGTGAGGCCTTTGGCGACGAAACGCTGGGTCAGGTAACCGGCCAGCAGAATCAGCAGAATCTGCGCGGTGAACCACAGCGGTTCGACCCACACCGCCGAGAAAGGCAGCTTGAAGGCTTCCATCAGGACAACGCCTCCAGCTCCGCCTGCATGCTTTCCAGGGTTTCCAGCGCTTCCATCCAGGCTTCTTCCAGCTCTGCTTCACGCACCTTCAACTTGGCCTGTTCTGCGAGCAGATCACGCAATTCATTCTTGCGCGCCGGCTCGTAGATATCGCTGTCACCGAGGCTGGCATCGACCTTGGCCAGTTTCTCGTGAAGCTTGCCCAGCTCGGCTTCAAGCTTGTCGGCCTCGCGCTTGTGCGGCGCCAGTTGCTGACGCAACGCTGCCGCCGCCTGGCGCTGCGCTTTCTTGTCGGTCTTGTCCGGGTTGACCGGCGTGTTGCTGACCGGCGCATTGCGCTGACGGTATTCCACCAGCCAGCGCGCGTAGTCTTCGAGATCGCCGTCGAACTCTTCGACCTTGCCGTCAGCGACCAGATAGAAGTTGTCGGTGGTGCTCTTGAGCAAGTGCCGATCGTGAGAGACCACCAGCACCGCACCGCTGAATTCCTGCAGGGCCATGGTCAGCGCCAGACGCATTTCCAGATCGAGGTGGTTGGTCGGTTCGTCGAGCAGCAGCAGGTTCGGCCGTTCCCAGGCGATCAGCGCGAGGGCCAGACGGGCCTTCTCGCCACCGGAAAAATTCAGCACCGGCTCATCGATGCGCGCGCCCCGGAAGTCGAAGCCGCCGAGGAAATCGCGCAAGGTCTGCTCGCGCTCACCCGGCGCGAGGCGCTGCAAATGCAGCAACGGGCTGGCCTTGGAGTCCAGCGAGTCGAGCTGATGCTGAGCGAAGTAGCCGACCACGGTGTTTTCGCCACGGGTCAGGCGCCCGGCCAGCGGTTCGAGCTCGCCGGCGAGGTTCTTGATCAGCGTCGATTTACCCGCACCGTTCGGCCCGAGCAGACCGATCCGCGCACCCGGGGTCAGTTGCAGCTTGACCTTCTCGAGGATGGTCTTGTCGCCATAACCCAGGCGCGCATCGGACAGGTCGATCAGTGGGCTGGAGATCTTGGTCGACTCGCGGAAGACGAAGTCGAACGGCGAATCGACGTGGGCCGCCGACAGCTCTTCCATGCGCTCCAGCGCCTTGATCCGGCTCTGCGCCTGACGGGCCTTGGTCGCTTGCGCCTTGAAGCGAGCGATGTAGCTTTCCATGTGCGCACGCTGCGCCTGCTGCTTCTCGTAGGCCTGTTGCTGCTGGGCCAGACGCTCGGCACGGGCGCGCTCGAACGCGGTGTAGCCGCCACGGTAGAGGGTCAATTTGCGCTGATCGACATGGGCAACGTGATCGACCACTTCGTCGAGGAAATCCCGGTCGTGGGAAATCAGCAGCAAGGTGCCCGGATAGCTTTTCAGCCACTCTTCGAGCCAGATGATCGCGTCGAGATCCAAGTGGTTGGTCGGTTCGTCGAGCAGCAGCAGATCCGACGGGCACATCAGCGCCTGCGCCAGATTCAGACGCATCCGCCAGCCACCGGAGAAATCGCCTACCTGACGATCCATCTGCTCATTGGTGAACCCAAGACCGGCGAGCAGCTTGCGCGCCCGCGCATCGGCGGTGTAACCGTCGGCGCTGTCGAGTTCGGCATGCAGACGCGCCAGCGCGGTGCCGTCGTGGGCCTCCTCGGCGGCGGCAAGCTCGCGTTGCACCTCGCGCAGACGCAGGTCGCCATCGAGCACATAATCGACCGCCAGGCGCTCGAGGGTGTCGACCTCCTGGCGCATGTGCGCGATGCGCCAGTCGGCCGGCAGCAGGCAGTCGCCCGAATCCGGGTGCAACTCGCCGCGCAGCAAGGCGAACAGGCTGGATTTGCCGGCACCGTTAGCGCCGATGAGGCCGGCTTTGTGGCCGGCGTGCAGGGTCAGCTCGGCGTCTTCTAGCAGACGTTGCGGGCCACGCTGTAAAGTCAGGTTCTGAAGTCGGATCATAATGGCGGCGGAGTCTACCAGCTTCGCTCACAACTGGCGCGAGTAGCACGATGTCCTCTGACCTGTGGAGCTTTGCCCTTGATGTCTACGCCCGCCCGGGTGTGGAAGATGCCTGCCTGCAATTGCAAACGGCGGGCGCCAATGTCTGCCTGCTGCTGTGCGGTTTGTGGCTGGAGCAGCGCGCGGTGGCCTGCGATGAACCGCGCGTACGTCTGCTCAAGGCCTTGACCGCGCCGTGGGATATCGAAGTGGCGCAACCGCTGCGAACCCTGCGCCTGCAATGGAAAGCGCGGGCCGTCGACGATGCGGTGGTGGCCGGCATGCGCGAGCAGATCAAATCACTGGAGCTGGAAGCTGAGCGCACCTTGCTGTCACGCCTGGAAGGTGTGGCGCAGGAGTGGACGCGCAACGATGCAGATTCGGTGACCTGGCTTGAAGACCTGGCCGGCAATGCCGCCAGCCTGAACCGCGACGCGCTGCAAGTGCTGCGCGTCGCGGCAACCGGCACTTAGGAAGCGCTGGTCGGGGTGCTGCTGACGTTCGACGAAGCAGCTGGCGCTGGCGCAGTCGAAGGGGTCGAGTGGGCTGCGGACGACGGTGCCGACGCAGCTGGAGCAGCCGGGGTAGCGGCAGTGACAGGCTTGGCCGCTGGAGCGGTGGCCGTTTTGGTCGCGGCTGGCTTGGCAGCTGCAGGCTTTTTCACCGCTGGTTTTGCGGCTGGCTTGGCGGCCGGTTTTGCAGCAGCGGCAGGCTTGGCAGCAGCGGGTTTGGCAGCAGGCTTGGCGGCGGCCGGCTTAGCAGTGGTTTTTGCCGCAGGTTTTGCTGCCGATGTTGCGGCTGGTTTGGCAGCCAGTTTTACCGCCACTTTCGCAGCAGGTTTGGCGGCGGCCGGCTTGGCCGCAGTCTTGGCAGCAGGCTTCGCAGCGGCGGTCTTGGCAGCAGGTTTTGCTGCTGGTTTCGCTGCTGCTTTGGCAGCAGGTTTGGCAGCTGCGGTTTTCGCCGGTGCAGCTTTGCTCGCGGCCGGTTTCGCAGCGGCTTTGGCAGGGGTTGCTTTCACTGCTGGCCTGGCTGCAGCAGGTTTGGCTGCGGTGGTTTTAGCCGCCGGTTTTGCGGCGCTCGCCGCCGGCTTCTTCGCTGCAGTTTTCGCCGCTGGTTTGGCAGCCGCTTTCACTGGCGCCTTGGCCGCTGGTTTGGCGGCGGTTTTCGCAACAGCAGGTTTCGCCGCAGCGGTCTTCGCCGGGGCTTTGCTTGCAGCAGGTTTGGCAGCGACTTTCTTCGCTGGTGCTGCTGCCGGTTTGGCCGAGCGCGACGACAGAACTTTGCCCACTGCTTCCTGAACGCGGCCAACACCCTGGGCCAGTTTCAGGCTTTCCTGGGCATCGCGCTTGAGCTGCAGAATGTAGCTGCGGGTCTCGGACTGACGATCTTTCAAAGCGTCCAGCAGGTCTTCGAGTTCTTTCACGGAAGACTTGGCTTTGTTCTGAGCCTTGGCTTTGCCGGCAGTGGCGGCGTCCTGCAACTTGGTGCGCGATTTGTGCAGTTTTTCCTGCGCCTTGCCACGCTGTTTTTCCAGCTTGGCGAGCAGTTTTTCAGCATCAGCCAAGGCTTGCGAGCAAGCGTTTTCCAAATGCTCGAGCAGGCTGCCCGACAACTGTTGGAGTAGGTGCAACGGAGTATTTACAGGCTTCTTGGTGGCCGACATGGTTTACCTCCTGGCTGACGTGAGTGCGGCTCATACTAGACCTCTGCTGATACCGCCGCTAGGGCATGTTGACAGTATCTGCACCGTTGCGTTGCACCGCAGCCGAAATGTTCTGCGCCGAGGAAAAAGCAGTTCACCGATGCAGACGTTTGCACTGGCATAATCCCCCGCATCTCAGGTCGGAGAGTGCCCATGTCGCGCTACTTTATTTTGTCCCTCTGCGTGTTTTTTTCGACGGCGTATGCCGATGAAAAAACCACGGCGAACGATGCTCATGATCTGGCTTACAGCCTCGGTGCCAGCCTCGGCGAACGACTGCGCCAAGAGGTGCCGCAGTTGCAGATCCAGGCGCTGATCGAAGGTCTGCAACAGGCGTATCAGGGCAAGCCACTGGCGCTGAGTGAAGCGCGTATCGAACAGATTCTGGCCGACCATGAATCGCAAAATGCCGAGCAGGCTTCACGGCAGTCGAGCGATGCTGCGATGGAAAACGAGCAACGCTTTCTCAGCACAGAAAAAGCCAAACCGGGGGTGAAGGAACTGGCCGATGGCATCCTTCTGACTGAACTGGTTCCGGGCACTGGCGCCAAGGCCGGCCCGGACGGCAAAGTGCAGGTGCTGTATGTCGGCAAGCTGCCGGACGGCACCGTGTTCGATCAGAACACCCAGCCGCAATGGTTCAACCTCGACAGCGTGATTGCCGGTTGGCGCACCGCCTTGCAGAACATGCCGGTGGGGGCGAAATGGCGGCTGGTGATTCCATCGGATCAAGCCTATGGCGCCGACGGTGCCGGCGACCTGATTGCGCCGTTCACGCCTCTGGTTTTTGAAGTGGAGTTGCGTGGCGCGACGAGCTGATCAGGCATAAAAAAACGGTGCGCTTGCGGGCGCACCGTTTTTTCATGAAGGACGTGGATCAGGCCTGAACCGGATCTTCTGCCTTGTGCGCCGTGTGCAGCACTTCGATCAGGCAGT
The DNA here is from genome assembly GCF_007293365.2 of Pseudomonas sp. ef1. Lineage (NCBI taxonomy): Bacteria > Pseudomonadati > Pseudomonadota > Gammaproteobacteria > Pseudomonadales > Pseudomonadaceae > Pseudomonas > Pseudomonas sp. ef1. The sequence continues at coordinate 594,947 of NZ_CM129815.1, forward strand.
CTTCAAGTTCGAAGCGCTCATGCAGCAAGCCGCCCAATTCCTTGAATTTCTCCGCAACGCATTTGCCTTCGTCGCACAGATCATTGAAGGCCAGCAGCTTCTCGGTAATGACGTCGATGCGCGGGTAGATGGTCTCGGCGAGTTCCAGACCGCGCTTGTCGTTGAACGCCTTGGCTTCGCCAGTCAGCTGTTCATAGATTTCGAAGTGCCCCGCCGATACGTAATCGACCAGCACTCCGCAGAATTCCTGCAAAGGCTTGCGGCTCTCGGACAGCGAATCAGGCTTAGCACCGAGCTTGTCGTAGGCGCCAATCAGCTCTTCACGCTCCTGCAACCAGCGGTCGATCAGCAGATGAACCCCACCCCAACGTTCCTGAGCATTCTGACAACTTTCGAGCATGGCGATCTCTCTTCCCTTGTGGGTCATGCTGCTCTACACCCGCGCCCCTGTTCTGATTTGACTGGTGGACGATCGGGCAGAGCGTCATCGAGCAACATAAATCCAATGACACGTGCCGGCCAGATTATGCCCGCACGCCTATGGCTTCAAGGTACGCAGGAGATAAAGTTCATACAAGTGTTTAATCCCTGACCAGCATGTGGTGCGACGCTTCGTCGCTGACCGGTCGTTGCAGAGCACTCCAGATCAGACGCAGCAACTGATAAACCGCAAGGATCGACACACCGACAAAAAACAGCAGGCTCCATTCGGGGATGCTCAGATCGAACAGTGTCCAGGAAATATCCGCACAATCGGCGCCGCCGTTGAACATCCGTTGCAGGGCGCAGATCCACGGCAGTTCGCTGAACAGTGACTCCACGGTGGGCGAGCATTTGACCAGTTGCAGCATCGAATCACTCTGGATCAACACCTGCCGCCACGCGGCGGTGGTTCCACCCAGACTGGCGCCGAGCGCAAACAGCCAGTACCACCATAAGCCAACACGCCGGGGGCCATGCACCGCCGCCACGCCACAGCCGATGCACAGCAATGTGAGGAACAACCGCTGCACCAGGCACAGACTGCAAGGCGTCAGTCCGACCGCGTATTCGAGGTAATAGGAAGCTCCCAGAGCAAAGGCCCCCGCAATGAAAGCCATGAAGAACAAGGAGCGTGAGCAGGCCAACGACATGGCTTTTCCGTAACAGTAGAGACAGACGGTTACGGTAGAGGAAAGCGTGTCAGCCTTTCAAGGCAAGGGCCTGCCGACAGTTCACCACAGGTGTAGGGAAAACCCGACAGGCTCGATAGGAAACGGTGAAGCGCTTTGTAGGACTTTGTCTCTAGAGCGCAAAGAAGGGGAATTTTCGGTCATCGAAGTTCACGAGGGAGCATCCTCCCTCGCTTTTCAGACCTTCGCTGGGACTGGCAGAGGCGCCGCCAGCAGGCGCTCATCAAGCAGCCCCAGACCTTCCTGGAACAACTGATTGCTGCGCTCGGTATCGCCAAGCTGTGCAAGCAGACGGGCCAACTCCGCACAGGTCTCCGGATTACGCTGCACGCGCAGACTGCTTTCCAGATAGTCACGGGCCTTGCCCCAAAGGCTGGTTTGCAGACACAGGCGTCCAAGGGTCAGCAGCAGGCTCGGATCGGCCGGGTGCTCCTTGAGCCAGCCTTCGGCCGTCTGCAACTGACGCGCAGGATCACTGCCACGAACCAGACCATAAAGCCGCGCCAGATGGCTGTCGTATTTGCGCTTGAGCGCTGCTCGCAGGACCTCTTCGGCCTCGACCTGAGCGCCCAGCTGGCGCAGTTGCTCGGCATAGGCCAGTACCAAAGGTGCTTCCTGACGCTGCGCCGAAGTCAGCTGTTCCCACGCCCGCTTGAGCGATTGCAGACCCACCGTACCGTCTTCTTCACGATGCGCTGCCAGCGAGAGGTTCTCACCCCAGGCGCGCCGTTCGAGCTCGGCCAGTTCTGCCGGCGGCAGCACTTTGTCCTTGCGCAACTCAGGCAGCAAACGAATCACCGCCGACCATTCGCCACGCTGCTGATGCAGACGTTGCAATTGACGCAACGTCTGCGCGCTGCGCGGATGCCGTTCATGCATTGCCTGCAAGGTCACCAGCGCACCGTCGGTGTCGCCACGATCGGTCTGCAATTGTGCGTGACTCAGAGCGATCGCCAATTCGGCTTGCGGCTGACGCTCCAGCGCACGTTCGAGCAAACGATCACTTTCTTCGTACTGACCTTGCTCGTTCGCCGCACGTGCGGCGCCGAGGTAATACAGAAGCGGCTGACGCTCGGCTTCCGCTGCGCGGGTCAGATGCCGTTGCGCACTGGCCCAGCGACCTTCAGCCAGATCCAGCTGGCCGTGCTCGATCGCCACTTGCACGCGGCGGCTGCGATTGCGCCGCGACCACGGATTGACCACGCCGGTGGAGGTCATCACCAGCTCGACCAGTACCTTGATGCCCCAGAACAGCAACCACAGCACCGCGATCACCGCCAGCGTCGCCCACAGGCTCGACTCGTAACGGAAGCTCTTGTACGCCACCAGCACGTAACCGGAATGCTCGGCAATCGCCAGACCCAGCGCTGCCGTCGCGGCGATGACCAGAAACACGATTACATAGAGGCGCTTCATGGGGTCGCCTCCTGCGCAGCATTGGCGGCCGGTTTGGCAAACGGTTTCACCGATTCCTCGGCATTGACGTTACGCCGCTCCAGATACCCCTGCACCGCACTCAAGGTGCCGGTCAGATCCGGCGTCTTGACGGTGACCGGTTCCTTGCTCAGCTCGGAGACCTGTTCCAGCATGACTTTGCTTTGCGGATTGTCCGGGTTGAAATTGCCCTTGAGCACATCGCGTGCCTCGGCCAGCGCTTGGGTGTACACCGCCGCCTGACCGTTGAGCGCCGCCCACTGCGCCTGCTCCAGCGCCAGACTCAGGGCCAGGCGCACCTGGCTCAGGCTCTGTCCGGCGAGTAGCGGTTTGACATTTTTGTCAGCGTTGAAATCGATGCGGATATAGCGCGACACCTTGTCCCACCACTGCGCCCAGCGACCGGCGCCATCGCCATCGTTGGTCAGGCCCAGCAGCGACTCGCCGCGATCCTTGTACTCCGGCGCCAGCTCGGTGAGGTCGATGACCTGATCGCGCAGCGCGCCGAGACGCAGGAACAGCCCGGTGCGATCCGGCTGTTCGGTGCTGCGCAAGGCGACCAGGGTTTTCGCCACTTGCTCGCGCGCGGCGAAGGAACCCGGATCGTTCTGCTCACGGAGAATTTCATCGGCGCCCTGCACCAGTGCCTGGGCGCTGCTGATGTCCTGCAACGCTGAAAGGCGCAGGCTGGCCAGACGCAGCAAGTGTTCCGCCTCGGCCAGACGCCAGTCCTTGCGGCTGGCGCCGAGGACGGTTTCCAGACGTTGATTGAGGCGCTGTTGATCGCCCTGCAGTTGCGTGACCAGACGCTGGCGCTCGGCGAGTTCGTCCGCACCGGGCAACTGCGCCAGGCGTTCGGTCAGACGCTGTTCGTTGAGCTTCAGACTCTGTGCCTGATCGTTCAACGCCTGCACCTGACTCGACTGTTGCTGCGTGTTGTTCTGCAGGTGGCGCACCTGCCAGACACCCCAGCCACCGATGGCGACACCGGCAGCACCGAGCAGCAAGGCGACAATCGCCAGTCCATTGCCTCGACGCGGCTCTTTGGCCGGTGGTGGAGTTTCAACCTGGGCATCGAGCGCAGGCTGGACGTCATCTTTTGGCAAGGCTGTTTCGCTCACGTATCCATCCTTTGCATTAGAAAACGGCACGGGAAATTCCCGTAACGCCGTCAGCAAAGCCGCGGCACTCGCGCCGCGGCAATCCACAACTGTTTGAGCCCCGGCGGCACGTGCCAGCTCGGCGACCCTCGGGCTTGGAACAAACAACGGCAACTGCGCAATCTTCGGCCAGGCATCGCCGGCCATCTGCCGCAGGTGCTCGAAACCCTGTCCACTGCTGACCACCAGCCCGTTCAAGCGTTCCGCTTCGATCCGCCGTGGCAGCTCGTTCAGCGGATAGGCTGGCAGTTCACGGCGATACAACTCCAGATACTCGACACTAGCACCAAGCGCGCGCAGGCGCTCGGCGAGCAGTTCACGACCGCCCTCGCCGCGCAGGATCATCACCTGCGCGCCGGGCTGGCTCACCGCCTCGCGCAGACGCGGCAATTGCAGCAAGGCTTCACTGTCATCGCCGTCAACCGGAAAGCTCACATCGAGACCGTGTTCGCGAAGAATGCCTGCGGTCGCCGCGCCGACGCTGAACCACGGCATGCTCAATGGCGGCGCGCCTTCAGACTTGAGCAAGTCCACCGCGATCCGCGCCGCCGGTTTGCTGACCACGATCACTGCGCTGCAAGCGGGCAATCGCGAAATCGCCTGGCGAATAGTGTCAGAGACCGGCAGCGGAACAATGTCCAAAAGCGGCAGACAACTGCTGAAAATCCCGTGCCCGGCCAGCTGTTCGGCCAGCGCCGCGCAGTCGTCTGCCGGGCGCGTCAGCAGCAGGCGCCAGGCTGTCACTCGTGACCCGCCTCGCCGTAGACAGCTTTGAGAATGTCGTCAGCGCCTTGCTTGAGCAAGTCTTCAGCGACCTGCACACCCAAGGTTTCCGCGTCGGCACGCGGCGCCCGGGCTTCGGCACTGAGAAGCTTGCCACCGCTCGGCTCACCGACCAGACCGCGCAACCACAACTGCTCGCCTTCAAGCACGGCGTAGCAGGCGATCGGCACTTGGCAGCCGCCGTTCAAATGTTTGTTGAGGGCGCGTTCCGCATTCACCCGCGAAGCGGTATCGGCGTGATGCAAAGGCGCGAGCAAGGCGTGGATTTCGTCGTCGGCGCTGCGGCATTCGATGCCGACCGCGCCCTGGCCACCGGCCGGCAGACTATCATCGACACTGATCGCCGAAGTGATGCGATCTTCGAAACCCAGGCGGATCAGGCCGGCAGCGGCGAGGATGATCGCGTCGTACTCGCCGGCGTTGAGCTTGGCCAGACGGGTGTTGACGTTGCCACGCAGGAACCGGATCTGCAGATCCGGGCGACGCGTCAGCAATTGCGCTTGCCGACGCAGGCTCGAGGTGCCGACGATGGCACCGGCAGGCAGCGCTTCAAGACTGGCGTAGGTGTTGGAGACGAAAGCATCGCGCGGGTCTTCACGCTCGCAGATGCAAAACAGGCCCAGGCCTTGCGGGAAGTCCATCGGCACGTCTTTCATCGAATGCACGGCGATATCGGCTTGGTTTTCCAGCAGCGCGGTTTCCAGTTCCTTGACGAACAGGCCCTTGCCGCCGATTTTCGACAGTGGCGAGTCGAGCAGCTTGTCACCGCGACTGACCATGGGCACCAGCGTCACCAGCAGGCCCGGGTGGGCCGCCTCGAGACGGGCTTTGACGTATTCGGCCTGCCAGAGGGCCAGCGCACTTTTACGGGTGGCGATGCGGATTTCGCGAGGGGACATGGAACAATCCGTACTGAATAGATACGGCGGATAATAACAGCTCAGTCAATTTCACTTTGACCTGAATCAGAACCGGCGCGGCCTCCCTGGCCTGCCATGCCGGGTAAAAGAACGCGAAAGGCCCGGCGAAGACCGGGTCACAGCCCCTGCATCATCTTGCGCACACCGGCAACATGCCGCCGGCTGACAATCAGCGCATCGCCATTGAGGCCTTTGAGGAACAACTGGAAATGTCCCAGTGGGGTGCGTTGCAAGCGCTCGATGCGGTCGCGAGCGACCAGCGCGTTGCGGTGGATACGCACAAAGCGTTCGCCGAATTCGTCTTCAAGGGCTTTGAGGGGTTCGTCGAGCAGCACCTCGCCGGCTTCGTGACGCAGGGTCACGTACTTGTGGTCGGCGATGAAGTAGACCACCTGATCCAGCGGAATCAGCTCGATGCCTTTACGGGTGCGTGCGCTGATGTGGCTGCGTGGGCCGTTGCCACTTTCGGCAGCGGGACGGGTCAGGGCCGAGAGTTGCGCCCGGTTGGGACGTTCAGCCCGCTTCAGGGCTTCATTCAAGTGTTCGGTTCGCACAGGTTTCACCACATAGCCCACGGCGCTGGCCTGCAGGGCTTCCACGGCAAATTCATCGGGACTGGTGCAAAACACCACGGCCGGCGGCGTCTCTCGTTCGCACAGTCGGGCAGCAACCTGCAGGCCATCGAGGCCCGGCATGCGGATATCGAGCAGCACGATATCCGGCTTGTGGCTGTCGATCAGCGCTAACGCCTCCTCGCCATTCGTGGCACTGGGCTCCAGGACTGTGTAACCCTCGAGCTCGCTCACCATACGGCTTAGGCGCTCGCGAGCCAGGGGTTCGTCATCAACGATCAGGACATTCATATTGCGCTGGATTCCTGCGTGAGTCTCGCACAAGGATAGCGTAGACAGGTGTAGTGACCTCCGTCACCGCGATCCACGCTAAGACTAGCCCGAGCGCCAAAAAGTGCCGTACGTCGGCCAGCAATATTTGCCAGCGTCCGGGTCGAACGGCTCAGAGCCCAGTGTTTCCTGCGTTTCTCGCGGTGGGTGACCGTTGTACAACTCACCCATCCCCTCTTCTTATAGCCAGTGGCCGGACCTTTGCATGATCCGCATTCGCACCGACCCTTATGTCCACTGTAGACGTTCGTCGGAACGATATTGCTCAATCAAAAAATATCCTTTTGTAAATTCCTTGCGGACCGCGCCGGACATGCCTGACACATCCGCGAAAAAACGTATCGACCGGTGTCAGCGACAGGATTGGCAACCCTGTTATTATCCGCGCCAGCGTTTCACGCCATTTCTTCAAGCCGATACGAGCGAATTCATGAGCACTGACAAGACCAATCAGTCCTGGGGCGGCCGCTTCAGTGAACCCGTCGACGCCTTCGTCGCCCGCTTCACCGCCTCCGTCACTTTCGACCAGCGCCTGTATCGCCACGACATCATGGGCTCGATCGCCCACGCCACCATGCTGGCCAAGGTCGGCGTGCTGACCGATGCCGAGCGCGACAGCATCATCGATGGCCTGAAGACCATTCAGGGCGAAATCGAGGCCGGCCAGTTCGACTGGCGCGTCGACCTCGAAGACGTGCACATGAACATCGAAGCACGCCTGACCGACCGCATCGGCGTCACCGGTAAAAAGCTCCACACCGGGCGCAGCCGCAACGACCAGGTTGCCACCGACATCCGTCTGTGGCTGCGCGATGAAATCGACCTGATCCTCGCCGAGATCACCCGCTTGCAAAAGGGCCTGCTGGAGCAAGCCGAGCGTGAGGCCGCAAGCATCATGCCGGGCTTCACCCACTTGCAGACCGCGCAGCCAGTGACCTTCGGGCACCACATGCTGGCCTGGTTCGAAATGCTCAGCCGCGACTACGAGCGTCTGGTCGACTGCCGCAAGCGCACCAACCGCATGCCGCTGGGCAGCGCCGCGCTGGCCGGCACCACCTACCCGATCGACCGCGAATACACCGCGCAACTGCTGGGCTTCGACGCCGTCGGCGGCAACTCGCTGGACAACGTCTCCGATCGTGACTTCGCCATCGAATTCTGCTCGGCCGCAAGCATCGCGATGATGCACCTGTCGCGCTTCTCCGAAGAGCTGGTGCTGTGGACCAGCGCGCAGTTCCAGTTCATCGATCTGCCGGATCGTTTCTGCACCGGCAGCTCGATCATGCCGCAGAAGAAAAACCCTGACGTGCCCGAACTGGTACGCGGCAAGACCGGCCGCGTCTTTGGCGCGCTGATGGGCCTGCTGACCCTGATGAAGGGCCAGCCACTGGCCTACAACAAGGACAATCAGGAAGACAAGGAGCCGCTGTTCGACGCCGCCGACACCCTGCGCGATTCGCTGCGCGCGTTTGCCGACATGATCCCGGCGATCAAGCCGAAACACGCGATCATGCGTGAAGCGGCACTGCGCGGTTTCTCCACGGCGACCGACCTGGCGGACTACTTGGTGCGCCGTGGCCTGCCGTTCCGTGATTGCCACGAAATCGTGGGCCACGCAGTGAAATACGGCGTCGACACCGGCAAGGATCTGGCCGAGATGAGCCTGGAAGAACTGCGTCAGTTCAGCGATCAGATCGAGCAGGACGTGTTTGCCGTGCTGACCCTGGAAGGCTCGGTGAATGCCCGCGACCATATCGGCGGGACTGCGCCGGCGCAGGTCAAGGCTGCGGTGGCGCGCGGTCAGGCCCTGATCGCCAGCCGCTAAAAGCCAAGAGCTTCGCGAGCAGGCTCGCTCCCACAGGGATTCTGGATGTTCACAAAATTGTGTTCACCACCGACTCAATGTGGGAGCGAGCCTGCTCGCGAAGGCGTCCTTCAGAGCGCTATATGATTCACTTCTTGGCTGCAATCATCGCCAAAAACGCCGGCATCGCCGCGTCTTTATCCGCCGCAATCTTCTGCACATGCGGATTCTGCTCTAACCGCTCCAGCAGCGCTTTCGCCTGCGGCATCTCGGCCAGCAGATCAATCCCGAACAGCTTCTGCCCGACCGCACAGGCCAGCGGCACGCTGTAGAGGAAGTACAAATCGGCAATGCTCAGGCTGTCACCCGCCACATACGGGGCGAACTGGCCATGACGGCCCAGCGCGGCGAAGCCCAGCAGCAGCTCGGTCCGGGTCTTCTCTTTGATCGGCTCCGGCAATGTCATACCGAAAAACGCCTCGCCATAGCAGGCACGCCCCGGCAACTCGATGTACAACTCGATCTCCTTGGCAATCGCCAATACCTGCGCGCGCTCGAACGGATCGCTGGGCAGGAGCGGCGTGCCCTTTTGTGCTTGTTCGAGGTATTCGAGGATGATCGCGGTTTCGTTGATATAACCCGCGTCGACACCCAGCACCGGGACCTTGCCGCGCGGGCTGATCGCCAGTGACTCCGGGGTCTGCGCCGGGTAGAACGTCACCTCTTCGAAGGGCAGGCCTTTTTCCAGCAGCGCCAGTTTGACCATGTTGTAGTAGTTGCTGACAGCAAATCCGTAGAGCTTGAACATCACAGAGCCTCCAGGCCGTGCGGGGTGGGCAGTGCCTGTTTATAGATCGCCGCGACGTTTCCCGCCAGCAGCATCACGCCGCTGAATGCGGGTAAACTGGCGCCTTTCCCTGAGGAGCCTGCCATGAGCGAGCCGACAGATATCGTCAACGATGACGACGAAGAAGCATTCACCGAAGCGACGCTGATCGAAGCCATCGAGAACCAGATCGAAAGCGACAACCCGCCAGCGGCCAAGGCGACATTGAACAAGCTGACCCTGGTCGGCATGGAACGTGAGGAGATCCTCAACCTCATGGCCCATGTACTGGCCCACGAGATTGACGCGATGCTCGATGAAGACCGCCCGTTCGACACCCAGTGGTACGAAGCGGCACTGCGCGCTTTGCCAGAGCTGCCACCGGAAAAGCAATAAGATCAAAAGATCGCAGCCTTCGGCAGCTCCTGCACCAATCTCCTGTAGGAGCTGCCGAAGGCTGCGATCTTTTTTATGCGGACTACACTGGAATTCGCCTCAAGACAAAATCCCCTGATCCGAGCACTGGACATGCTGCACCAGCGGGTTCACCTTAGAGGCGCTGTCGTCCAATTCCTAGAAAGTCTGGAGTCCTTATGTCGCTTACCCCTGAGTTGGTTGCCGAACTGGAAGTCCTTGCACTCTTCAACCTGGACAGTTCCCAGGAAGGTCTGAAAATTCATCAGACCGCTGCCCCGAAACACATAGCCGCCGCCAAACGCCTCTTCGAAAAAGAACTCACCGACCAGCCCGATGGCGGTTATCTCACCAGCCTCGGCCGCGATGCCGCGCAAAACGTGCAGACCGTACTGACGATTCTGAGAGAGCAGGAAACCGCCTGACTTTTTCCGACTTTGCCCACGGAAACTCCTGCCACGGGATTTCCGCGGGCCAGCCTGATCACTGCCGATGAAAATCTGACGTCAAAAAACAAATTCAGCTTAAACCTCCTGCTGCGCAGAGGCTAAACTGCGGCCATTCCGAGACCCTCTACGTCCGAGCCTGCAAGCCGGTTTGAGCTGACATGACGCGCACCCACGAAATCCGCCCCGACCTGGACGAAGGCATCGACCGCAAGGTACTCAGCCAACTGCGCGCCCGTTTTCTCAAACTCAATGAAGGCCGCCTCGGCCGCGCCCTCGAAGGTTTGTCGACGCGCCAGCAAAGCGTGCTGACGCTGTTGCCGCTGTTCTTTCACGTCAATCATCCGTTGCTGCCCGGCTATGTCTCGGGCAGTACGCCGGCCGGTCTCTCGAATTATGAGCCGGACGCCAATGCGCTGACCGAGGCGCAGCGCCTGACCCGCTCGTTTTCTTACAAACCGCGCCATGGCAGCAACCCGCCGCGACCGATTCACGGTTTGTTCCTGATGGGCAGCCTCGGCACGCTGGCACAGGCCGATCAGAGCGACATGGATGTGTGGGTCTGCCATGCCCCAGATCTGAGCGAAAGCGAACTCGCCGAGCTGCGCAAGAAATGCCAGTTGCTGGAAACCTGGGCCGCGAGCCAGGGTGCCGAAGCGCATTTCTTCCTGATCGACCCGGCGCGCTTCGTCAAAGGCGAACGTGATGCTCAGCTCAGTTCGGAAAACTGCGGCAGCACCCAGCACTATCTGCTGCTCGACGAGTTTTATCGCACAGCGATCTGGCTGGCCGGGCGCACGCCGATCTGGTGGCTGGTGCCGGTCTATGAAGAAACAGCCTACGACGCCTACACCCACACCCTGCTGTCCAAACGCTTTATTCGCGCCGACGAAACCCTCGATCTCGGGCCGATGGCGACCATTCCGCCCGGCGAATTCATCGGTGCCGGGTTGTGGCAGTTATTCAAAGGCATCGAATCGCCCTACAAGTCTGTGCTCAAACTGCTGCTGACCGAGGTGTACGCCAGCGAACATCCGCAAGTGCAGTGCCTGAGCCTGCGCTTCAAGAAAGCCGTGTTCGCCAATCAGCTCGATCTCGATGAGCTTGACCCGTACATGGTCGTGTACCGGCGTATCGAGGAATACCTGCTCGCCCGCAACGAACCGGAACGCCTTGAGCTGGTGCGCCGCGCGCTGTATCTGAAGGTCAACCGCAAGCTCACCGGCAACAGCCGCAGCCAGGGTTGGCAACGCGCACTGCTCGAACGCCTGGCCGGCGAGTGGCACTGGGATCAGCGGCAACTGGCGCTGCTCGACAGCCGCAGTCAGTGGAAAGTCCGCCAGGTCAGCGCCGAGCGCCGCGCGCTGGTCAACGAACTCAACTACAGCTATCGCTTCCTGACCCAGTTCGCCCGCAGCGAACAGACTGTCAGCCTGATCAACAAGCGCGACCTCAATGTGCTCGGCCGTCGACTCTACGCGGCATTCGAGCGCAAGGCCGACAAGGTCGAGTTCATCAATCCGGGCATTGCCCCGGACCTGGCCGAAGACACCCTGACCCTGGTGCAGTCGCCGAACAAAAGGGAGCCGGGGCAGACCCAGTGGGGTTTGTACAACGGCAGCCTGACGGCGCTGGAGTGGGAACATTTCGCGCCGATCAAGCGCAGTCGCGAATTGCTCGAACTGCTGACCTGGTGCCACCGCAACGGCGTGATCGACAGCAGTACGCGCCTGGCCCTGCATCCGGGCACCAGCGACTTGAGCGAGTTCGAGCTGTTCAACCTGCTCGGCAGCCTGCAGCAATGCATCGCCCTGCCCTTGTCCACCGTCGCCGAAGAGCCCTTGCTACGCGCCGCCGTGCCCAGCGAAGTGCTGCTGCTGATCAACGTCGGCGTCGATCCGCTCAAGCATCACCGTGATCTGAACATTTTGATGACCACCGAACGCACCGACTCGCTGAGCTATGCCGGCGTGCGCGAGAATCTGGTGCTGACCCTCGATCAGGTCACGCTCAACAGCTGGAACGAAGTGCTGGTCAATCGTTTCGACGGCGCGCATGCGCTGCTCGACTGCCTGCGCGATTACCTCAACAACCTGCCGCGCGGCCCTGTGCAGCCGTCGCTGAAAGTGCGCTGCTTCTGCCACAACCGCGCGCAATTCATTGCCCGCCGCGTCGAAGAAATCGTCGACACCGCGCAGACCCTGTTGCTCAGTGACTTGAATCATCGCTACCTGATTCAGGTACAACAGCACTATCACGTGCTGGAGCTGGTGCCGGGTCAGGTCAACCATGTCGCCCTCGCCACCCTGCCGGCGCTGCTCGATTATCTTGGCGAAGAACAACCGCGCTACAGCCCGCTGCACCTCGACCCGATGGCGCTGGAAGATCACGACCTCGCGCTGATCCTGCCGATGGGTCAGCCGGAGTGCATTCAAGTGTTCTATCGCATCAGTGAACAGCAGGCGGAGCTGTACGTGCTGGATGAATTCAATGCGCTGTGGCAACAGCAGCTGCCGTACCACGACGAGCAGAGTCTGCTGGTGCCGCTGCAACGTTTTCTGCAATCGATCCAGTATCGCCGGGAAGCGCAATTGCCGATGGACGGTGGCCCTGCGGGCAGCCCTGAAACTTTGTATTACCAGCTGTTGCCGTCAGGCCCGGGACGCTCGCGCAGGGTCGAAACCCGCCCGGCACCGCAGACGCCGGTGAACAAACCGTTCTACGACGTGCAGGCGATCATCGGCAAAGCCGCACCCGGTGAAGTGCAGGTCACCCTGTATTGCAATCAGCGGGAATTCAGCGAGCTGGAGCATGGCGACCAGTTGTTCAGCGTGGTCGCCCGGGAGATCGTCGAGCAGCGCCGCGAGACCGAGCGTTATCGCTGCTACATCACCGACCTCGACCTGTCGGGTCTGCTCGGTGACGGGCACAGTTCAAGCAATCTGTATCTGCGCTACAAGGCAGACTTGGAGCGCTCGTTGAATGAAGCGCTCGAACAGGTTTGAAGCGGGGATTTATTCGGGAAAGGCGCCGCCGTTGACCGGTTGCGATTCCACTTCCAGCAAGGTCAGTTTCAGCGACTTGCCGCCCGGCGCCGGCCAATCGATATGCTGACCGACCTTCAGGCCCAGCAGCGCACTGCCGACCGGAGCGAGGATCGAAATCTTGCCTTCGTCGGCGTTGGCGTCCTTGGGATAGACCAGCGTCAGGTGGTAATCCTTGCCGCTGCCTTCTTCGCGGCAATGCACGCGGGAATTCATGGTCACGACATCGGCGGGCACTTCATCGTGGCCGACCACGGTATCGGCGCGGTCCAGCTCGGTTTGCAGCGCAATCACGCCCGGCGCAGCCTGGTCTTTGTCGCTCAGGCTGTCGATCAGGCGCTCCAGACGTTGCACGTCCAGACGGGTAAGGGTGATGGAAGGTGCGGTCATGATCCAGGCAGACTCCTTTCTTCTGCACAAAAAAAGCAAAACCCCGCCAAAAAAGACGGGGTTTTCACCGTGCCTCGGTGGTTTGAGGCGTTCGCGGACACTATCACAGCTCAAAAAATATACAAGTCACGCCCTTTTTTGCCTGGGTGAAACCCTTGTGGCGAGGGGATTTATCCCCGTTCGGCTGCGCAGCAGCCGTATAGATTTTGGGGCCGCTACGCGACCCAACGGGGATAAATCCCCTCGCCACATTATCAACAGGCTTGGGATTTTCGTGCGGTAGCCTGCTGGCAAATCACCCGGCGCCGCTGATCATCCGCCGAGCGCCACTCGCGAATGTCCTCGACGTGGCGCGCACAGCCGAGACAGACTTTCTGCTCGTCCAGTCGACACACACCCGTGCACGGCGAAGGCACCGCCGGGCTGACGTTGCTGTAGAGCGGTTTCGGCGGGCGAACAGGCGCGGCATCCGTCACGAATCACAGACCTTCGAAATCGAATTCGGCGCCAGCCTGCTGCTTTACGAGGCGCTGCAGCATTTCGCCCAATTGCTCTTCGCTCTTGTCGCACATCCAGCGCTCGCTTTCTTCGTCATAGTCGAAGTGGAAACCACCGGACACGGCCGCCAGCCACAGCTGACGCAATGGCTCCTGGCGGCTAAAGATCAGCTGCGAGCCGTTTTCGAACTTGACGGTCAAGACACCTGCCGAGCTTTCCAGATCGATGTCCAGATCGCTTTCGTCAAATATGTCTTCCAGTTTTTCCTGGGTTTCATCGACCAGATCGTGGAAACGGGCTTCGGACAAACTCATTGCGGCAACCTCAAAAATGTCTGATCAGGCTCAAGCGCCGAAAGATACGGACGCTGCCGACCGATTGCAAAGATTAACGACCAAGCACCTGTCGGCCCATCCAACACCGCCCCCGTGGGAGCGAGCCTGCTCGCGAAAGCGGCGTGTCAGGCAACGAGCCTGTTGAATTTGCCGACGCCTTCGCGAGCAGGCTCGCTCCCACACGGATGATGCGCATCACAGGAGCCCCGCCGGACGGGAACCCCCTCGCATAGGCAAGCTGCCGGGTGGCCGGTATACTCCGGCGCAATTAACGCATTTTCAAGGATTTCGCCATGAAGCGCCTGATCTCTTCCCTTGCTGCGCTCGTCGCGGTTGCCTGCCTCGTTTCGGCCTGTGGTCAAAAAGGCCCGCTGTACCTGCCGGATGACGATCAGGACCCGGCCGAACAAGCCCAGTCTTCGCAGAAGCAGCCATCCAAGGCTCATAAGCACGACGTTTACTAAGGGATCGCCATGGACGCTTTTAACTACCGTGGCGGGGAGCTGTTCGCGGAAGGTGTGGCGCTGTCCGCCATCGCCGACCGCTTCGGTACGCCCACCTATGTCTACTCGCGCGCGCACATCGAAGCGCAGTATCTGGCCTACGCCGATGCGCTGGCCGGTATGCCGCATCTGGTCTGCTTCGCGGTCAAAGCCAACTCCAACCTCGGCGTACTGAATGTCCTGGCCCGTCTCGGCGCCGGTTTCGACATCGTTTCCCGTGGCGAGCTGGAACGTGTACTGGCCGCAGGTGGCAGCGCCGACAAGATCGTTTTCTCCGGCGTCGGCAAGACCCGTGACGACATGCGCCGCGCCCTCGAAGTCGGCGTGCACTGCTTCAACGTCGAGTCCACCGACGAGCTTGAGCGCCTGCAAGTAGTCGCCGCCGAGCTGGGTGTTCGCGCCCCGGTTTCGCTGCGCGTGAACCCGGACGTCGATGCCGGCACCCACCCGTACATTTCCACCGGTCTCAAAGAGAACAAGTTCGGCATCGCCATTGCCGACGCCGAAGACGTGTACGTGCGCGCCGCGCATCTGCCGAACCTGGAAGTGGTGGGCGTTGACTGCCATATCGGTTCGCAACTGACCACCCTGCCGCCGTTCATTGATGCACTCGATCGCCTGCTGGAGCTGGTCGACCGCCTCGGCGATTGCGGCATTCACCTGCGCCACATCGATCTCGGTGGCGGCCTGGGCGTGCGTTACCGCGACGAGGAGCCGCCGCTGGCTGCCGACTACATCAAAGCCGTGCGCGAACGTCTCGACGGGCGTGATCTGGCGCTGGTGTTCGAGCCAGGCCGCTTCATCGTTGCCAATGGCGGCGTGTTGCTGACACAGGTCGAATACCTCAAGCACACCGAGCACAAGGATTTCGCCATCGTCGATGCGGCGATGAACGACCTCATCCGTCCAGCGCTGTATCAGGCGTGGATGGACGTCACGGCGGTGAAACCGCGCGACAGCGCTGCACGCAAGTACGACATCGTCGGCCCGATCTGCGAAACCGGCGACTTCCTCGCCAAGGACCGCGAGCTTGCGCTGGAAGAAGGCGATCTGCTGGCGGTGCATTCGGCCGGCGCCTACGGTTTTGTCATGAGCTCCAACTACAACACCCGTGGCCGTGCCGCCGAGGTGCTGGTGGATGGTGATCAGGTTTTTGAAGTGCGTCGCCGCGAAACCGTGGCCGAGCTGTTTGCCGGCGAAAGCCTGCTGCCGGAGTAACCCATGCTGCTGCGTTTTACCAAAATGCACGGCCTGGGCAACGACTTCATGGTCCTCGACCTGGTCAGCCAGCACGCGCACATTCAGCCCAAACACGCCAAGCAATGGGGCGACCGCCACACCGGTATCGGTTTCGACCAGTTGCTGATCGTCGAAGCGCCGAGCAACCCGGATGTGGATTTCCGCTACCGGATCTTCAACTCCGACGGTTCGGAAGTGGAGCAGTGCGGCAACGGTGCGCGCTGCTTCGCCCGCTTCGTGCTCGACAAGCGTCTGACTGCGAAACGGCAGATCCGCGTCGAGACCAAGGGCGGCATCATTGAACTGGACGTGCGTAACGACGGCCAGATCGGCGTGAACATGGGCGCGCCGCGCCTGGTGCCGGCGGACATTCCATTTCAGGCGCCGGCCCAGGCCAGCAGCTATCAGCTGGAAGTCGATGGCACCACGGTCGAACTGGCCGCCGTGTCGATGGGCAATCCCCATGCGGTCATTCGCGTGGACGACATCAACAGCGCACCGGTGCATGAACTGGGGCCGAAGATCGAACACCACCCGCGCTTTCCGGCGCGGGTCAATGTCGGCTTCCTTCAGGTCATCGACCGCCACCGCGCGCAACTGCGCGTGTGGGAACGCGGCGCCGGGGAAACCCAGGCCTGCGGCACTGGCGCCTGTGCGGCGGCGGTGGCGGCCATCAGTCAGGGGTGGATGGATTCGCCGCTGTTGATCGACCTGCCCGGCGGGCGTCTGTCCATCGAGTGGGCCGGCCCGGGCGAACCGGTGTTGATGACCGGTCCGGCAGTGCGTGTATACGAAGGACAAGTGCGTCTTTGAGCGAGCAGAAATCATGACCGACAAGCCACAGGTACCCGCCCGACCAGCCGACGAATCAGCGTCCGAGAGCCTCGAGGCAGCCGCGGTTGCCGCCTACCTGGAGGCTCATCCGGACTTCTTCGTCGAGCACGAAGAGCTGCTGCCGTCGTTGCGCATCCCGCACCGACGCGGCGACACCGTGTCGCTGGTCGAACGGCAGATGACCATCCTGCGCGACCGCAACATCGAGATGCGCCATCGCCTTTCGCATCTGATGGACGTGGCCCGCGACAACGATCGCCTGTTCGAAAAGACCCGCCGCCTGATTCTCGCGCTGATGGATGCATCGACCCTGGAAGACGTGGTCATCAGCGTTGAGGACAGCCTGCGTCAGGATTTCCAGGTGCCTTTCGTCAGCCTTATCCTGCTCGGCGACAACCCCGCACCGGTCGGCCGCTGGGTGACTCACGCCGACGCGCAAACCGCGATCGGTGGCCTGCTCACCGAAGGCAAAAGCGTCAGCGGCAGCCTGCGTGAACATGAGCTGGATTTCCTCTTCGGCGAAGAACAGCGCCAGCAGATCGGCTCGACCGCCGTGGTTGCCATCAGCCATCAGGGCATTCACGGCATTCTGGCCATCGCCAGCCGTGACCCGCAGCACTACAAGAGCTCGGTCGGCACCCTGTTCCTGAGCTACATCGCCGAGGTCATGGGCCGCGTGCTGCCACGGGTCAACAGCTCGCTGCGCTCGGTACGCTGACCATGGAACGACAACTGGACGCTTACTGCGAACATCTGCGCAGTGAGCGACAGGTGTCGCCGCACACCCTGTCGGCTTATCGCCGCGACCTCGATAAAGTCCTTGGCTGGTGCATCAAGCAGAACATCGGCAGTTGGGCCGCGCTGGATATCCAGCGCCTGCGCAGCCTGATCGCCCGGTTGCATGCTCAAGGCCAGTCCTCGCGCAGCCTCGCCCGCCTGCTCTCGGCGGTGCGCGGGCTCTATCACTACTTGAATCGCGAAGGCCTGTGCGACCACGACCCGGCCACCGGCCTGGCCCCACCGAAAGGCGAACGACGCCTGCCGAAAACCCTTGATACCGATCGCGCATTGCAGCTGCTGGAAGGTGCGGTCGAGGACGATTTTCTCGCCCGGCGCGATCAGGCGATTCTGGAGCTGTTCTATTCCTCTGGCCTGCGCCTGTCCGAGCTGACCGGGCTCAATCTCGATCAACTCGATCTCGCCGACGGCATGGTTCAGGTGCTCGGCAAGGGCAGCAAGACCCGGCTGCTGCCAGTCGGCACCAAGGCCCGCGAAGCCCTCGAACACTGGTTGCCGCTACGCGCCATGACCAACCCGGCAGACGATGCCGTATTTGTCAGCCAGCAGGGCCGACGCCTTGGCCCGCGCGCGATTCAGGTGCGGGTCAAATTGGTTGGCGAGCGCGAACTGGGGCAGAACCTGCATCCGCACATGCTCCGGCACTCGTTCGCCAGCCATCTGCTCGAGTCCTCGCAGGACCTGCGCGCGGTGCAGGAATTGCTCGGCCACTCCGATATCAAAACCACACAGATCTATACCCACCTCGACTTCCAGCATCTGGCGGCGGTCTACGACAGCGCCCATCCCCGGGCCAAACGCATGAAAGGCGATGATTCATGAGCATTCAGTTGATCACCTTCGACCTCGACGACACCCTGTGGGACACCGCTCCGGTGATCGCCAGCGCCGAAACCGTGTTGCGCGAATGGCTGAGCGAACATGCGTCGAACCTGGGCGCGGTGCCGGTGGAGCATTTATGGTCGATTCGCGAGCGTGTGCTGGCGGGCGAACCGGGGCTCAAGCACCGCATCAGCGCGCTGCGTCGACGCGTGCTGTTCCATGCGCTGGAAGAAGCCGGATATGCCCACGGCGAGGCGTCGGAGCTGGCTGACAAGGCTTTTGAAGTGTTCCTGCATGCGCGGCATCAGATCGAAGTGTTCCCGGAGGTCGAGCCGCTGCTGGAGCTGCTCGCCAATCATTACGCCCTCGGCGTGGTCACCAATGGCAATGCCGACGTGCGCCGGCTGGGGCTGGCGGATTACTTCAGGTTCGCCTTGTGTGCCGAAGACATCGGCATCGCCAAACCGGATGCGCGGCTGTTTCATGAAGCGTTACAGCGCGGTGGTGTGGGTGCTGAGGCGGCGGTGCATGTCGGCGATCATCCCGGCGATGACATCGCCGGGGCGCAGCAGGCGGGCTTGCGCGCGGTGTGGTTCAACCCGACAGGCAAGGTCTGGGAGGCGGAGCGCTTGCCGGATGCGGAAATTCGCAGCCTGACCGAATTGCCCGTCGTCCTCTCCCGCTGGAATGCCACCTCGAAATAATCCACAAACCCTGTGGGAGCGAGCCTGCTCGCGAATGCGGTGTGTCATTCAACATGTATGTCGGCTGACATGCCCTCTTCGCGAGCAGGCTCGCTCCCACAGAGGACTGCATTTGCTTTCAACGGATTTATTTCAGGCATAAAAAAGCCCGCAGCGACGGCGGGCTTTTTCAGCAAGCGAGCGACGCGCCTCAGATAGGGCGGCTGCCGTACTTGTTGTCCGGCTTCTTGGGCGGATCGGCGACCACGTTGGCCTCCACTTCCTGCACCTTGCCGCCGCGCGCAAGGAATTCTTCCATGGCCTTGGCCAGGGCGTCACGCTCCTTGTTCTTGGCTTCGATGCTCGGCAACTCGTCGACCGAGACCGCAGCCTTGGCTTTGCCTTTGGCAGCCGGGGCCGGCGTGTCGTCACCGCCATCGTCTTCGGCAACGTCTTCCGCTGCCGCTTCCAGGCCTTCCTCGGCCTCGTCTTCGTCGCCTACTTCGAGGTCGTCGTTTTCCAGATCATCGTCGCTCATGTTCTACCTCATGACTTGCCAAAAGCAGATTAGTTATAGACCAGCTTTGGCGGCTGTCGAAGCCGCCGTTGAAAAATCTTCTGCCGCTGCCCGGCAGCGGCTCATGCCTGTTCACCGTGCAAGGTGGCGAGGACTTTACGGGCACCGCCATGATCACGGTGCTCGCCCAGATAAATCCCTTGCCAGGTACCCAGTGCCAGCCGCCCTGCCGCAACCGGCAGACTGATCTGGCAACCGAGCACGCTGGCCTTGAAGTGCGCCGGGAGATCATCCGGGCCTTCGTCGTTGTGCTCGTAGCCGTCTGTTCCTTGTGGGATCAGACGATTGAAAAATCGTTCGAAGTCGCGACGAACTGCCGGATCGGCGTTCTCGTTGATGGTCAACGACGCCGACGTGTGCTGCAGCCACAAATGCAACAGACCGACCCGACAGGTCTTGAGTTCAGGCAAGCCTGCGAGCAACTCGTCCGTCACCAGATGAAAGCCCCGGGGCCTTGCCCGCAGGGTTATCAGAGTCTGTTGCCACATACAGTTCTCCGCTCGTTCGGGGCGCATTCTAGCGTGCTCTGAAAAAAAACAAAGGCCCTAATATTCCTGCAGCGATGTAAGCGATTGCCCGCAGAAAAAGCCTCGTCGTAAAGACGACCAAAGCCGTAAGAAAAATCCTTTCAGCCGCACCTTGAATGACAAATCCCGGACAAAAAAATGCCCGGCGAACCGGGCAGTTTTTTATCGCGCGTACTTACAGGTTGTAGCCGCGTTCGTTGTGTTGTGCCAGATCGAGGCCGACCGACTCTTCTTCCTCGGTTACGCGCAGACCCATGACGGCGTCCAGCACCTTGAGGATGATGAAAGTCACGATCGCGGTGTAGATCACCGTGAAGCCGACGCCTTTGATCTGAATCCAGACCTGCGCGCCGATGTCAGTCACGGTGCCGAAGCCGCCCAGTGCCGGTGCGGCAAACACACCGGTGAGGATCGCGCCGAGGATACCGCCGATACCGTGCACGCCGAAGGCATCCAGGGAGTCGTCATAGCCGAGTTTGCGTTTCAGGGTGGTGGCGCAGAAGAAGCACACCACGCCTGCGGCCAGACCGATCACCAGTGCACCCATCGGGCCTACAGTGCCAGCGGCCGGAGTGATCGCGACCAGACCGGCGACCACACCCGAAGCAATCCCCAGTGCGCTTGGCTTGCCGTGGGTGACCCACTCGGCAAACATCCAGCCCAGTGCCGCAGCGGCGGTGGCGATCTGAGTAACCAGCATGGCCATACCGGCAGTGCCGTTGGCGGCAGCAGCGGAACCAGCGTTGAAGCCGAACCAGCCGACCCACAGCATCGCCGCGCCCATCAGGGTGTAGCCGAGGTTATGCGGAGCCATCGGTGTGGTCGGGAAGCCTTTGCGCTTGCCCAGTACCAGGCACGCGACCAGGCCGGCGATACCGGCGTTGATGTGCACCACGGTGCCGCCAGCGAAGTCGAGCACACCCCAGTCCCACATCAGGCCGCCGTTACCGGACCAGACCATGTGCGCGATCGGTGCATAAACCAGAGTGAACCAGATGCCCATGAAGATCAGCATCGCGGAGAACTTCATGCGCTCGGCGAACGCACCGACGATCAGCGCCGGGGTGATGATCGCGAAGGTCATCTGGAAGGTGATGAACACCGCCTCAGGGAACAGCGCCGCCGGGCCGGTGATGCTCGAAGGCGTGACACCAGCGAGGAACGCCTTGCCCATGCCACCGAAGAACGAATTGAAGTTGACGACGCCCTGCTCCATGCCGGTGGTGTCGAAGGCAATGCTGTAGCCATAAATGACCCACAGGATGCTGATCAGACCGGTAATGGCGAAGCACTGCATCAGCACGGAAAGAATGTTTTTCGAGCGAACCATACCGCCGTAGAACAGCGCCAGGCCGGGGATGGTCATGAACAGCACGAGCGCTGTCGAGGTGAGCATCCAGGCGGTGTCGCCGGAATTGAGGACTGGCGCTGCCACTTCGTCTGCCGCCATGGCGATGCCGGGCATTACGATGGACAACAGGGCGCCTAGCCCTGCGAATTTACGCAGAGTCATATTGTTTTCTCCTGGGGCGTTGGGTTTGTGGCGGCGCTTAGATCGCGTCGGTATCGGTTTCGCCGGTACGGATGCGGATCGCCTGTTCCAGATTGACCACGAAGATCTTGCCGTCGCCGATCTTGCCGGTGTTGGCCGCTTTGGTTATCGCCTCGATAACCCGATCCAGATCCTTGTCGTCGATGGCCACGTCGATTTTCACCTTGGGCAGAAAATCGACCACATATTCCGCGCCGCGATACAGCTCGGTGTGACCCTTCTGCCGGCCGAAGCCTTTGACTTCAGTGACGGTAATGCCCTGCACGCCGATTTCGGACAGCGACTCGCGCACGTCGTCCAACTTGAACGGCTTGATGATGGCAGTGACTAGCTTCATGAAACTCTCTCCCGAATTGGTGGACTTGCCCCAGGAAAACAAACCCGTCTCAAGTCTAAGCGCAGTGCCTGGCTTTGTAACGCATCGTTGACGCCAGCTAACCGCATCAGACGAAACTCCCCGCTTCGTCTGCCGCACTGCATTCGTCACAGCGACTGCATCAGTGCATGGGTCGAGGGTGACTAAGCAGAAACCTTGCCAGCTCGGCAAAAACCCTGCATTTCAATCGCTTGGCCCCTGTTGCACGCGCTCGAGCAGAAAAGCTTTTGCCGATACGCACAACAACGGTGCGCCACCATCCGTCCCCCTGCGCGAAAAGCGTGCATCCGTGCAACGGGATTGACTATAGACACTGCGTGATACACTGCCGGCCATTGTTTCCAGGACATTTCCCATGCTCGCGCCCAAAGACTTCCTCGACGCCCTGAGCGGCACCGCCTCCCGCCTCTTCAACGGCGACACCCCGCTGCCGAAAGCCGAAATCGAAAGCCAGTTCAAAATGCTGCTGCAAAGTGCCTTCAGCAAACTCGACCTGGTCAGCCGAGAAGAGTTTGATAGCCAGATGGTTGTGTTGGCGCGTACTCGCGCTCGACTTGAAAGCCTCGAAGCCAAAGTAGCCGAGATGGAAGCGAAGCTGACACCGCCCGCTGAATAATTCGCGTCCCCTGTAGGAGCTGCCGAAGGCTGCGATCTTTTGATCTTCAGCCCTTCAACCATCCCCGCAACGTCCTACAACCTTAATGACCGCCGTCCGATTGCGCCAAAAAGCCCAGGTTTCTAAGCTCATCTGATGCTGAATGTTCAGCAGAGGGTTGGGTGACCCGGGCGGGGCCAGGGTGGAAATGGGCTTCGCGGATGCTGCAATCGCTTTGAGCCCGCATGCCGGAGCTGGGCTGTGCGCAAATCGTAAGTCGACTGAAAATTCATCCAGAACTCAGGCGTAGTGTTGAGCTGAATGGCGAGGCTGATTGCCAGATCGGCGCAGATCCTGAGCTGGCATTTCACAAGCTTTTCGATCTCACTTTCGGGCCAGTTCGTGGGCATGGCCAGATCCATGACAGTCACGCCCAACGGCTCTATGAATCCTTATTCAGAACCTCGCCCGAATGAATCGGGCGCATACCACTGCGGTCCATTTTTTTCGCCTCCAGAGGCTGCGTTGAGTGGCCAACTGGAGCATCCGACTCCCGGATACAAGACCTTCACACCCCTTTCGCCAGCGTCCTACAAATATTAGGGCAGCGTTCTGGTACGAAGAAGAACTGTGCGGACTGTGCTACGCAACGCCGCGAAGAAGCACGATCTGCATGAAAATCGTCCTTTTGCAGGGACACACCTGCAAGACAAATACCTTGCGGGGCTGGATCGCTCCAATGGCATTGCTGACAACAGAGTTCTACGCCCGGAAGCTGGGGTGCACGCAAATCGAAGTACAAGAGCCAGACTCAGGCGCCATCCCTTACTATCAAACGCTGGGATTTTATTTTGATACAACCGGTCGCCTTGTCTTTCCATTGGACGACCAATAAGATCGAATCAAGCATCCCGGCACGTGAGGTGTTTATGAAGCAGAAGAAGCAGAAAACCCAACCGGCACGGGTTTCCAAACCAGGTACCGAGACACTCGGTTTGCCGGACAGAGTTTCAGCCAGCCAGCGGCATTTTCTGAAAGTAGCCGCGACCTATGGCAAGGAAATGGAGCCCGATGGTTGGCTCGCCGGCGGTGGAACCTGAGTACCGCAAAAATGACCGCCTGACAGGCGGTTTTTTTATGTCTGAGGATTAGTGCCTTCAGCAACATCCAGTGAAAGTTCGCCCTTAAAACTGTCCGACCAACGCTCTCTCCCCAGACTACCCTTCAAAAACCCGCAGGAAGCGGCTCCCCGATTCAGCTCAAGGAACGACCATGTCCCTCTCCATTGTCCACAGTCGCGCCCAGATTGGCGTGGAAGCCCCCGCTGTTACCGTTGAAGTCCATCTGGCCAACGGTCTGCCGTCGCTGACCATGGTCGGCCTGCCTGAAGCGGCGGTGAAGGAGAGCAAGGATCGCGTACGCAGCGCGATCATCAATTCCGGACTGCAATTTCCGGCGCGGCGGATCACCTTGAATCTGGCGCCGGCGGACCTGCCCAAGGATGGCGGGCGGTTTGATCTGGCGATTGCCTTGGGGATTCTGTCGGCGAGTGTGCAGGTGCCCTGCCTGACCCTGGACGAGGTGGAATGTCTGGGTGAGTTGGCACTGTCAGGTGCCGTGCGGCCGGTGCGTGGTGTGCTGCCGGCGGCACTGGCGGCGCGCAAGGCCGGGCGGGCGTTGGTGGTGCCTCGAGCGAATGCGGAAGAGGCGTGCCTGGCTTCGGGGCTGAAAGTGTTCGCAGTCGATCACTTGCTGGAAGCGGTGGCGCATTTCAATGGGCACACACCGGTCGAGCCGTACACATCAGATGGCTTGATGCATGCCGCCAAACCCTATCCCGACCTTAACGAGGTGCAGGGGCAGACAGCCGCCAAACGCGCACTGCTGATTGCCGCAGCGGGGGCGCACAACTTGTTCAAGTTATGTTAGGTTACAAAACATCATCTCCACAGCTTTCAGACCATGAGTGCAAAAGCCTACAGCTACATCCGTTTCAGCAGTCCCGAGCAGGCAAAGGGCGATAGCTACCGCCGTCAGAAAGACGCAGCAGTGAGATACTGTCAGGAGCACGGTCTTGAGCTAGCCACAACCACAGAGTACACGTTTCTCGACAAAGGCCGGAGCGCCTACAGTGGTCGAAATCTTGATGATGAAGGCCAGCTAAGAAGGTTCCTCGACCTTGTTGAGAACGGCACCATTGAGAGTGGTTCCTACTTGCTGGTGGAGAGTCTGGACAGACTGTCGCGGGAAAAGGTTACGACTGCTCTCCCTCGTTTCATGGACCTACTCAACCGTGGAATTCGGGTCGTCACGCTCTCCGATGGTCGCTTGTATACCGAAGAATTCAACGAACTGGACTTGATAATCTCAATCGTCCACATGTCTCGGGCTCACAACGAAAGCGCGATCAAAGGCGACCGCGTTTCAGCCGCATGGGCAAACAAGAGGGTACTGGCTCGGTCTGATAAGACCCCACTGGGTAAGGCATGCCCCTATTGGCTAGAGCTTGTAGACGGTCGTTATCAACCAATCACCAACCGAGTCGAGACGGTGAGGCTGATCTTCGAGCTAGCCATTCAAGGCTATGGCCAAGGTTCCATCCCACGTATTCTCAATGAACGAGGCATACCTGTGTTTGGAAGCCGTAACCGCAACCATTCGGGTGCATGGGGCAGCAGCAGTGTGTCCAAACTCCTCAACAATCGAGCATTGTTAGGGGAATACCAACCCACTCACATGGTAGACGGCAGACGAGTCCCTGATGGAGAGCCTGTAACAGGTTTCTTCCCTCCAGTGATTGAGGAGTCTGTCTTCTACCAAGCGCAGGCAGTTCGGGCAGAACGCAGAGTTCATAGGGCTGGCAATCAGTCTGATCGATTCAATGTATTCCAAGGCATCGCCAAATGTGGGGCTTGCGGTGACGCAATGCACCTTGTCAACAAGGGGCGCCCCCCAAAGGGGGCAACCTACCTCCAATGCCACTCAGCTCGGAAGGGTGTATGCAAGAACGGATATGTTCGCGTTGAACGAGCAGAGCGGGCGCTCCGTGAGGTTCTTGCGAAGGTCGATAGCTTGAGCCTTGTTCAAGCGAGCGAAGGTCAGACGGCGAAAGAGTTAGCCGCCTTGAAAGGCAAGACTCAGGAAGTGAATGAGCGGCTCACCAAAGCCATTGGGTTCTTGTCCGAAGCTCCTTCCCGCGCCCTAGCCGTCTTGGTGCAAACTCTTGAAGGTGAGCTGGCGGAGCTCAAGAAGGAGGAGCAGAAATGTCAGGAACTGCTCGCGGTCAATCAAGTCACCTCAAAGAAAGACTTCTTTGCCAAGCTTGACCTCGTTTCGTTCGAAGGGAGGCATGCAGCTAACAGCCTCCTCAAGCGCCTCGCCATTGTAGTCACCATGTCGATAGCCAAGGAACATCAGTCCTACAGTGCTATCAAGGATGGCATCCTCCAGCTCCAGATCATGCAGTATCTAGAGGGAATCGTGATCCTCGCAGCAAACGAAGGTGTCCTTGACCTCCAAATCCTGCAAGGTGAGCTCTCTCCTACGGAACGGGCCGCATGGCTTCAATGGTTTGAGATTCGGAGAAATGGTCTTCCTGCTGGCGCTATTGAACAGATCAGGGCCAGACTCCAAAACATTGACTTGAGTAAAGTCAGGTTCAAGGGGCTACCCGACGAGTTCAAGAAAGTCATTCCGGTGAGAAATCCTGAGTGACGCCAGACCTGCTTAGCCCGTGTGTGGCATGTCAACATAGAGTGCCGAAGCGGAACCACAAATAACTTCATGGCTAGAAGGCTCTGCAGGGCGATTGCTAGAGTGTTTCATTGCGCCCTTTGGGGTAGGATCTGGAAGTCATAGAAACGGCTGAACGGGCTTTCAGGAGCCCTCAGAGCGAACGCCTTTCATTGCTCGCTGAACAGTACTCAGGCTGACCCCAAGTTCAGCAGCAACTTTACGAAACGACGCTCCATCCTTGGCCAAAGCTTCGCGGATAGCTGCGTCATCAATGGTTTTCACACGACCCTTGTAGACTCCTGCCTCCTTCGCTTTAGCGATGCCTTCACGCTGACGCTCTCTGATCATGCTTCTTTCGAACTGAGCAACGCTGCCCAACAAAGACAGCATCAGCTCTTGCATCGCATTTGCTTCACCCGTGAAGTGCAGTTGCTCCTTGTGAAACCGAATGGCAATACCTCGACCAATCAAGTCTTTGACCAGCGCCAGCAAGTCCTCGAGAGAGCGAGCAAGGCGGTCAATCGAATGCACATGAACAGTGTCGCCCTTTCGCACATGCCTCAACATAGCCTGTAGCTGTGGACGACCTGTAGTGGCACCGCTGACTTGATCAGTGAATACATCCTCCAGAGCAACACCGTCCAACTGACGGGCTGTGTTCTGATCAACCGAGGACACTCGCACGTAACCAATCTCTGCCATCACCTGCACTCCGTACTCATTAGGGTCTAGATGACGAGATTGTGCCCGTGTTCTTTTCAACAATCAACCCTATTGAATACAGAATCCGTATTCACTTTGCTATGGTCTCAAGGGTGTACCTATATGAACACAAGGTAGATATTCATTACAGCAGGCGGAGAACCCACCTGCTGTAGGAAGGGGTGAGTTACAGCAGACTGCAATCCTTCGACATCGGAGTCTTGGCCACATCACCACGACCAGTGCAGAGCAGGGTGACCTTACTGCCTTTACGAAGGACAGCGAGCTGCTCGGAATCTGCTTTCTCAAACCCGAATTGAGGCTCCATGAACTGGTTTACTCCTCCTCGCAGAGTGAGATACGGATCACCTGTGAAGTCGGTGTTGATGTCCGCTACGGTGCCAGTCACCTTGAATCGTTTGCCCTTGAATCTTGCATCAGCAGCGACAGTGTTGGCGTCATAGGCGGACGCAAGAGCTTGTGCCGTAACAGTGGGCATATCAGCGATAGCTTTCTTCTCAGCCTCAATTGCGGCTTGACGCTGTTCTGCCTCAGCCTGCTGGCGCTCTACCTCACGCTGTTCTCTCACAGCCTGCTCCGCAGCACGCTCCTCTGGACTTTTCATGGCGTTGCTAATCATGCCAATCACCATCAGGCCACCGATGATGATGAACGCCCATTTCAACAAGAATTTCATAGCCTCTCCAACCTCCCTTGTCTCCCCAAGCCGGGGTCGGAGCGTATGTTAGGTGATACGTCAGGACTGATCGAGTCAAAAATGGCCTACGGCCATCACCACTTCAACAAGGCACCGATTCGCTCAAAGCGCTACGAGGTGCTGCTTATTCAGCACGGACCAACGATTGATGGCCGGTTTAACGAGGACCTTAGAGAGATCGTGTGGCTTCTGCTTTTCGATGGCATCAGCGATATGCTCCAGCTTGTCAGCTGAGAGCTTCTTCCCCATGACATTCATATCCGCAGGGAATGACTTGTTAGCAATCTCTCGGAGGTCCTCGACTTTCTTGGTAGTGAAGATGGTCAGGTAGGCTTGAAGAGGTGCTGCTCCTTTCTTGTGCGTCTGGATACGGACTAGGAAAGGTTGATCTGGGCACCTTCTACGTAGCGTTTGCTTGAAGGCCACCATGTCATCCAGCAACCCAACGCTGAGCTCAGAATTGTCATAGAACACAGAGTGCTGATAGCTCCATTGGTAACCACGGAGTACTGATAGGTATTTCCTCTTGGTCTTGTCTTCACTGCTCTCACTCACTGACTACCTCCTCCTACATCATGGATAAATAGAACAGGAGGCTCCCTCCTATACTAGTCAAGCTATCGCCCAGCCAATCCGAGACAATCAAATCTCTCCACGCCAAGCCACACGTGGCGTAGGGTACATTCAGGCGTCTTCACACTCAAGACGAAATCGGGCACGATTTTGCATTAGTAGTGCGGAAAACCGATTTTGGAATCGAGACATGCATCCTACTTAGCAGAGCCCACGAAATCCGTGGCTTCGAGCATGAGTTCGATGATGCTACAGCCAATATAACCATCCAAATAGCATGGTTTTTTAGTGGTTTTCTGTAGGTTTTGTATCATTACACAACCTGTTGTTCAGCGGGCCTCCGGGAACCGGCAAGACGCTGCTGGCCAGTCGTCTGCCAGGATTATTGCCGCCGCTATCCGAATGCGAGGCGCTGGAAGTGGCAGCGATTCAATCGGTCGCCAGCGGGGTGCCTCTGACTCACTGGCCGCAACGCCCCTTCCGCCAACCACACCATTCGGCTTCAGGGCCGGCATTGGTCGGTGGCAGCTCGAAACCGCAACCCGGCGAAATCACCCTCGCCCACCATGGCGTACTGTTTCTCGATGAGTTGCCGGAGTTTGATCGCAAGGTTCTGGAAGTGCTGCGCGAGCCGTTGGAGTCCGGGCATATCGTCATCGCGCGGGCCAAGGATCGCGTACGTTTCCCCGCGCGATTTCAATTGGTTGCCGCGATGAATCCGTGTCCCTGTGGATATCTTGGCGAACCGAGCGGCAAATGCTCGTGCACACCGGACATGGTCCAGCGCTATCGCAACAAGCTGTCAGGGCCGCTGCTGGATCGGATCGATCTGCACCTGACCGTGGCGCGGGAGGCAACCGCATTGAATCCGGCAGCCAAGCCCGGCGAAAACAGCGCCAGCGCTGCTGCGTTGGTGGCCGAAGCGCGGGAACGTCAGCAGAGACGCCAAGGCTGTGCCAATGCGTTTCTCGATCTGCCGGGGCTGAAGCATCACTGCAAGTTATCCACAGCCGATGAGAAATGGCTGGAGGCGGCCTGCGAGCGACTGATCCTGTCGCTGCGCTCGGCGCATCGCCTGCTCAAGGTCGCGCGCACCCTGGCGGATCTTGAACAGGTCGATGCGATTACCCGCGAGCATCTGGCCGAGGCACTGCAATACCGGCCGGCGACACCTTAATGCTCAGTCAGATCAACCAGCGGTGCCTGGCGCACTTCAGTATCGCGCCCGGCCTGAATTTCAGTCACGCGCTTGAGGGCCTTGTCCACCGCCCCTTTGTCGGCCAGCAGGCTGTAGCTGATCTGGAACTGTTTATGTTCTTTCGGCGCAATGGTCGGCACCAGATTCAACGGCCGCTGATAGCGACGGTTGTAGGAAAAACTGGTTCCCGGCTCCAGCCCGGTGACGTAGCCCTGCCCTTGGGTGTCGGTGTTTTTCCACAGCGAAAAAACTGGCAACTGCTGAGTGTTGAAGCCAACGGATACGCCGAGGCTACCGGCCTTGTTGTGCAGCACGGTGAGGGTGTCACCCTTGGCGTCCGCATACGGCACGACGTTGTAGACAGTTTCGTCGTAGTCCTTGGTTGGCCCGCGATAGGTCTGCCAGTCGGGCAGATCTCCCTTGGCCTTGTCGTTGAACGGCGACACCTGCTTCACCGGCGCAGCGAATTTTGCCCCTTGCTCAAGAAACGGCGTGCTGAAGTTGCTGTGATACAGCGCCTGATATTCCTTCGCATAGTCGCCGTTGTTGGTCAGGGTGTCGTTAAGGGCGAAGCTTGCGCTGCCCGGTTCGGTGACCAGTTCGGTCGCTACCGAGAAATCGACTTTCTTGAATGCCTGCTCTTTCAGCTCGCCACGCAGCGTGATGGCATACGGCGGCTTCTCGTCGATGTGCAAAGTGACGGTGCTGGCCGGGATGTTGGCGGCGCGACCGTGCAAGGTCAGCAGTTCGCCGTTGTCCATGCCGGGATGGCCAACCCACTCGTAACCGCAACGGGTGACCAGCTCATTGAAGCCTTCCAGCCAGCCCAGGCCACCGCGACCGTTGAGTTCGATGAACGCTGGGTTGACCACGTCCTTGACCGGCGAATCCCAGCCCATGCGCACGTCGCCCACCGAAGCCTGCAACACGTTCATGCCACGGGTTGGCACCACCGAGAGTTTCATCGTGCCGTTATCGATGTCGACGATGCTGACGCCCTCCTGACGACCGCCATGCAGAGTACGCAGGGTCACGGAGAACGGTTTGGCGGTTTTTACACCGAGTTGCTCGCTGGTGATCGTCCGGTTTTTTGCCGGAGTGTTGGCGTCGAGCAGGACATAGTCCCAGGCCATGGCGTGAGAAGCGGCAGAGAATGCGCCGACGGCGACGAGGAGTTTGAGCGGGGTCATGGCAGCAGCCTTTATTGGAGTTGTGCCATTTTTATAGCGCTGCGGAAACGTTTCAGCAAGTGCAAAGAAGAGGTGGGAGAAAAGCATTCGCAAGCAGGCTCGCTCCCACAGGGACATCGGGCCTTCACAATATTTGTGAATTACGCCGACTACTGTGGGAGCGAGCCTGCTCGCGATAGCTGTTTCAAAGATGCATCAACGGAAGCGGTCAACCTCGGAACGCAGATCCGCCGCCAGCTTCTCCAACTCTTTAGCGGTGACAGCCAGGTTCGACACCACCTCACGCTGCTCGCTGTTGGCCAAGGCGATGCTCTGCAAATTGCTGCTCAGCAACGTCGCAGTGCTGCTCTGCTCCTGAGTGGCGGTGGTGATCGCGGCGAACTGCTGGCCTGCCGAACGGCTCTGCTCGTCGATCCGCGCCAGCGCCGAGGCGACATTGGCGTTGCGCGACAGGCCTTCCTGCATCAGCACATTGCCCTGTTCCATGGTGCTGATCGCATTACCGGTTTCCTGTTGGATGCTGTGGATCATGCTGGAGATTTCATCCGTCGCCTGACGGGTGCGCGAGGCGAGGCTGCGCACTTCGTCCGCGACCACGGCAAAACCGCGACCCTGCTCACCGGCACGCGCGGCTTCGATGGCAGCGTTGAGCGCCAGCAGGTTGGTCTGCTCGGCGATCGAGGTGATCACACCGACGATGCCGCCGATTTCCTGCGAACGCTGCCCCAGCGTATTGATCACGCTGGCGGTGCTGTTCAGCGCACCGGCGATCTGCTCCAGCGACGACGACGCTTCTTCCATCGAGCTGCGGCCGATCTGCGTTTGCTGAGCGTTTTCCTGCGCCAGGCGCTGGGTCGCGCCCATGTTGTCGGCGATGTTCAACGACGTCGCGCTGAACTCTTCCACGGCGCCGGCCATGCTGGTGATTTCGCCCGACTGCTGCTCCATGCCTTCGTAAGCACCACCGGACAAACCGGACAGCGCCTGCGCACGGCTGTTGACCTCTTCCGAAGCGCGGCGGATGTGCTCGACCATGGTCGACAGCGCTTGGCTCATCTGGTTGAACGCGCGGGACAGCTGCCCGATTTCATCGTGGCTCGATACGTTCAGACGCACGCTCAGATCACCAGCACCCAAAGCCTCAGCCTGACGCACCAGATCGCCCAGCGGCGCGAGTTTGCTGCGCAGCAGCCAGACTACGGAACCGACCGCGAGCAACATCGCCAGCAGGCTGCCGATCGCCAGTTGCGTACCGACGCTCCAGGTCACCGCGCGGATCTCGGCTTTCGGCATGCTCGCCACCACCGAC
Organism: Pseudomonas sp. ef1; assembly: GCF_007293365.2. Classification (NCBI taxonomy): domain Bacteria; kingdom Pseudomonadati; phylum Pseudomonadota; class Gammaproteobacteria; order Pseudomonadales; family Pseudomonadaceae; genus Pseudomonas; species Pseudomonas sp. ef1. The sequence continues at coordinate 627,006 of NZ_CM129815.1, forward strand.
CACGGGCCACCTTCGAACGGCACGGCGATGCTGTAGAAGTCCTCGCCCTTGTCGCTCCAGAACTCACCCTTGCCCGGGGTTTTCACCAGGTTGTTGATGGTCGGGGCGGCTTGATCCAGGTTTTCGACGCCGGCAATCGGCACCAGCCATTTGTTCTGCTCGTCGAGGAGCGCCAGCGAGCCGGTCTTGCCAATGCGAAAGCGCTTGAGATTGGCGAACTGCGCGTTCTGCGCGTCGGTGTAATCGAAACCTACGTACAACACGGCGATGATCTTGCCGCCCGCATCGCGCACCGGTGTGTACTGCGACATGTAGTAGCGCTCGAACAGCAGCGAGCGGCCGACATAACTCTGCCCCGCCATCAACTTCGCGTAGGCCGGGTTGGCATGATCGAGCACGGTGCCGATGGCACGGGTGCCGTCCTGCTTGCTGACGTTGGTGCTGACGCGAATGAAGTCTTCACCGCTGCGCACGAATACCGTAGCCACGCCGGCAGTCATCTGCTTGAACTCGTCAACTTCCTTGAAGTTGTTGTTCAGCACTTCGTTGCCCAGGTGCAGGCCCGGGGTCTGCACGCCGGCCACGGTCACTGGCTGATCGGGGTGCACACTCAAACCACTGCCGAAGCGCTTTTCGAACAGACCGCTCAGGCGCAGGGTGCTTTCGCGCAGCGTACCGTGGAAGGTACTCAGTTGATCGGCCAGCAGCCGGGCCTCACTGGCCAGATGCTCTTCACGGGTGGCGAGGTTGGCGGAATCCAGCGAACGCAAGGCGAACACCGTACTGCCGCTGATGACTATCGCCAGTATCACAGCAAGGGCAAGGCCCAGCTGCGAGGCGATCCGAGCACGAGGTTGAGACATGAACAGCTCCTGGCCGAGCCACCGAATCCTCCTTGATCGCGGTAATTGCCCGGAAAATATTCTAATAGTGGGGTGTAACGCGAAACCGGCACGACGGTTCCACATGCTCGTAGTCGGCGGTAAAACCGAATACTTGAGCGGATTGCGTGGGTATGGCGCAGTAGTGGCATTGTGCCGGCTCGAACGTTTCAGCTCAAGCGCTCTACCGCCGGCAATTGCATGGCGCGGACTTCGCCTTGGAGAAAATCGCTGAGGCGGCGCAAACGTTCACCTCCCGGACGCGGTTTCGGCCAGACCAGGTAATAACTCAGGCCACTGGCGACGGCCGTTGGCCACGGCAGGCTCAAGCGCCCCTGCGCAACATCTTCGGCAACCATCAACAGATCACCCATCGAAACGCCGTAGCCGCGCGCCGCCGCGATCATGCCCAGCTCCAGCGTATCGAACACTTGCCCACCCTTGAGCGAGACCTGATCGGACAGGCCCATGCGCTCCAGCCAACTGCGCCAGTCGCGGCGATCGGGGGTCGGGTGCAGCAGTTCGGCGGTCGCCAGACGCGCTACGTCCCAAGGTTGATCATTGAGCAGGTTCGGCGCACCGACCGGGATTAATTCCTCGGGAAACAGCAGGCTCGCTTCCCAGTCCGGCGGGAAATGCCCGTCACTGAGCAACACCGCGCAATCGAACGGTTCATTGTTGAAGTCCACCGAATCGATATCCATCCATGCGCTGGTCAGTTGCACCTCATTGCCCGGCTGCAAATGGCGGAAGCGACTCAACCGCGCCAGTAGCCAACGCATGGTCAGGGTCGATGGCGCTTTCATGCGCAGGATGTCGTCCTCGGCGCGCAAGGTATTGCAGGCGCGCTCGAGGGCGGCGAAGCCTTCGCGGATACCGGGTAACAGCAGCCGCGCCGATTCGGTCAGTTGCAGGTTGCGCCCGCTGCGATGAAACAGCCGGCAGGCGAAGTGTTCTTCAAGAGTACGCATGTGCCGACTGACCGCGCTCTGGGTGATCGACAGTTCTTCCGCCGCGCGGGTGAACGAGCTGTGTCGCGCTGCCGCTTCGAATGCGCGCAGGGCATACAACGGCGGAAGGCGTCGGGACATACACAAAGCTCCAGTAGCGCGGATATAGCCAATTCGGCAGGACGATTCAGGATGAGTATTAATCATGCCACCCATCCTTTTTATCCCTTTGTGCAACGCCTGCCAAGCGCCGAGAATCGACGCTCTTCTGCTTCCTCTGATATTTGGGTGGTGATGACCATGCAGCATCCTGTGCGTACCGAACTCTGGGCCATTCTGCGGCTGGCGGGGCCGCTGATTGCTTCGCAGTTGGCGCACATGCTGATGGTGCTCACCGACACCCTGATGATGGCGCGCCTCAGTCCCGAAGCGCTGGCCGGTGGCGGCCTCGGTGCGGCGAGCTACTCGTTCGTGTCGATTTTCTGCATCGGCGTGATTGCAGCGGTCGGCACACTGGTGGCGATTCGTCAGGGTGCCGGCGACATCGTCGGTGCCGCGCGCCTGACACAGGCCGGGTTGTGGCTGGCCTGGCTGATGGCCCTCGGCGCCGGGCTGCTGTTGTGGAACCTCAAACCGGTGTTGCTGCTGTTCGGCCAGACCGAAACCAACGTCAACGCCGCCGGGCAATTCCTCATCGCCCTGCCTTTCGCCCTGCCCGGTTATCTGAGCTTCATGGCTCTGCGCGGCTTTACCAGTGCAATCGGCCGGGCGACGCCAGTGATGGTCATCAGCCTCGCCGGCACGGTGGCCAACTTCCTGCTCAACTACGCGCTGATCACCGGCATGTTCGGCCTGCCGCAGTTGGGTCTGACCGGCATCGGTCTGGTCACGGCGATTGTCGCCAACTGCATGGCACTGGCGCTGGCCTGGCATATCCGCCGGCATCCGGCCTATGACGCTTATCCGTTGCGCGCCGGTCTGTCGCGGCCGAACCGGCAATACCTGAAAGAACTCTGGCGCCTGGGCCTGCCGATTGGCGGCACCTATGCGGTGGAAGTCGGGCTGTTTGCCTTTGCCGCGTTGTGCATGGGCACCATGGGCAGTACGCAAATGGGTGCGCATCAGATCGCCCTGCAGATCGTGTCGGTGGCCTTCATGGTCCCGGCCGGGATGTCCTATGCCATCACCATGCGCGTCGGCCAACACTACGGCGCCGGGCAACTGGTCGATGCACGGATGTCCGGGCGTGTCGGTATCGCTTTCGGCGCCGTTGTGATGCTCGGCTTCGCCCTGGTGTTCTGGCTGTGGCCGAACCAGTTGGTCGGCCTGTTCCTGGACCATAATGACCCGGCGTTTGCCGAGGTGATCCGTCTGGCGGTGAGCCTGCTGGCAGTAGCGGCGTGGTTCGAGCTGTTCGACGGCACGCAGACGATTGCCATGGGCTGTATTCGCGGGCTCAAGGATGCCAAGACTACGTTTCTCGTGGGGCTGGCTTGCTATTGGCTGATTGGCGCACCGGCGGCGTGGTGGATGGCGTTCCATCTCAATTGGGGACCGACGGGTGTCTGGTGGGGTTTGGCGTTGGGCCTAGCGTGCGCAGCGGTAAGCCTGACGCTGGCGTTCGAATGGAAGATGCAGCGGATGATTCGGCGCGAGCCGCAAGCTCAAGGTTTCAACATCCCCCAGGCCGAATGAGGGTTTCCTTTGTGGGAGCGAGCCTGCTCGCGAAGAACGAGTGCCAGGCCCAGATCATTCAGCTGACAGAACGTCTTCGCGAGCAGGCTCGCTCCCACGGGGATTTGCGCCGGCCGCAACAATTGTGATCAACCGACGATTTCCAAGGCCGGCTGCTGGTTCGATCCAGACGTCAGATATTCCACCAGCTCATCCAACGGCAACGGCCGGCTGATCAGATAACCCTGTACCTGATCGCAGCCGAACCCGCGCAACAATTCCAGTTGCTCCGGCGTTTCGACGCCCTCGGCGACCACTTCCAGATGCAGGTTGTGCGCAAGGTTGATCATCGCGTGCACCAGTTTGCGGTTCTCTTCGCGCTGTTCCATGCCGCCGACAAAACTCTTGTCGATCTTCAGCAATGTGATGGGCAGGCTGTTGAGGTGCACGAATGATGAAAACCCGGTGCCGAAATCGTCCAGGGAGAAGCGCACGCCGAGGCGGCCGAGAGCATCCATGGTCTGTTTGACCAGATCGCTGCGCCGCATTACCGCGGTTTCGGTCAGTTCGAATTCCAGCCACTGCGCCTCGACGCCGCGCTCGGCAATCAGACGGCTGAGTGTCGGCAGCAACTGGCTGTCCTGAAACTGGCGGAACGACAGGTTGATCGCCATGTGCAGCGCCGGCAGACCCTGCTCGCGCAAGGCCTGCATGTCGCGCAGGGCGCGGGAAATCACCCAGTAACCCAATGGCACGATCAGACCGCTCTGCTCGGCCAGCGGGACGAACTCGCTCGGTGGCAACAGACCGCGCTCGCCATGACGCCAGCGCACCAGCGCTTCGAGGCCGACAATCTGGCCGTCTTCAAGATTCAGGCGTGGCTGGTAATGCAGTTCCAGCTCATCGCGGCGCAAGGCCCGGCGCAGCTCGCTTTCGAGGTCGGCCATGCTCCGCGCGTTGCGGTTGATGCGTTCGTTGAAGATATGAAAAGTGCAGCCCTGTGTGCTCTTGGCCTGCTGCATGGCGATATGGGCGTGCCACATCAGTGGATCGGCACCGCCATTGGCGCGGGCATGGGCGATGCCGAGGCTGGAACCGATCAGCAGGCTCTCGCCGTCGACCCAATATGGTTCGGCCAACGCCTCAGTAATGCGTTCGGCCATCCACTCGGCGCGTTGCGGTGCACGACGGGTATCGATCAGCAGAGCGAATTCATCGCTGCCCAGCCGTGCCAGTTGATCGCCGGCCTCCAGCTGACTTTTCAGCCGCGCGACAACTTGCAGGATCAAGCGATCCCCGGCCTGATGCCCGAGGGCGTCGTTGGCATGGCGAAAATTGTCGAGATCAAGATGGCCGAGGGCGAGACCGCGCCCGTCGCCTTCGGCAAGACGCGCAGTAAGCAGGGTCTGAAAGCCTTGGCGATTGGCGATGCCAGTCAGCGGATCCTGTTCGGCGAGACGCTGGAGAGTGTTTTCCAGCACGCCGCGCTCGCGCACATGGCGCAGGCAGCGCTGGAGCATGCCGGCGTCGAGAGCGTCGAACACCAGCCAATCGCTGACACCGACCGGCGCAGTGGCCGGTTCGTGCTCCAGCAGCAGAACGGTCGGCAGGCTGCAGCGACCGGGCGCCGGCTGCAACGCTGGCAGGGTCAGCAGTACCGCGTGGCGGTTGTCCTCGAACAGGCGGCTGACCGAATCCCAGTTCGGCGCACTGATCAGCACCGCCGCGCTCCCCATCGGAGCCAGACACTCACGCAACAACGCTGTCCACGCTGGCTCTTCGGCCAGTAGCAGCAAACGCAAGGGTTCGACAGGCGTAGACAAGCTGACTCCCTAGACTCTGCAATGATGTAGGCGGGGCATTATGCCGGTGTGCTGAACAATGACCAATGCGTTGCCTGATGACAACGGCATCGAAACGTTATTTTGTGTCACGAATGAGAACATTAGCCGCAAAATCCCCGCGCATCCTGCGTGAAAGTAACAAAACCGGCAAATTTGAATCGCGTGTTGCGTCACAAGTCGGACAGAGCAGCACAAATCGCTGAGCCTGTTAAAATGCCGGCCCATTTCGTCAACGACTCCCGAATTTTCGTATGTCCCGACTCAATCCCCGGCAGCAAGAAGCCGTGAACTACGTCGGCGGCCCTCTATTGGTGCTCGCCGGTGCTGGCTCCGGCAAGACCAGCGTGATCACGCGCAAGATCGCGCACCTGATCCAGAACTGCGGCATCCGCGCCCAGTACATCGTCGCCATGACCTTTACCAACAAGGCCGCGCGCGAAATGAAAGAGCGGGTCGGCACCCTGTTGCGTGCCGGCGAAGGGCGTGGCCTGACCGTCTGCACCTTCCACAACCTGGGCCTGAACATCATCCGCAAGGAGCATGCGCGGCTGGGCTACAAACCCGGTTTCTCGATCTTCGACGAAACCGACGTCAAAGCCCTGATGACCGACATCATGCAGAAGGAATACGCGGGCGACGACGGCGTCGACGAGATCAAGAACATGATCGGCGCCTGGAAAAACGACCTGATCCTGCCCGCCCAGGCCCTGGAAAACGCGCGCAATCCCAAGGAACAGACCGCCGCCATCGTCTACACCCACTACCAGCGCACGCTCAAGGCGTTCAACGCGGTGGACTTCGATGACCTGATCCTGCTGCCGGTAAAGCTCTTCGAAGAACACGCCGACATTCTCGAAAAGTGGCAGAACAAGGTCCGTTACCTGCTCGTCGACGAATACCAGGACACCAACGCCAGCCAGTATCTGTTGGTGAAGATGCTCATCGGCAAGCGCAACCAGTTCACCGTGGTGGGCGACGACGACCAGTCGATCTACGCCTGGCGTGGCGCGCGCCCGGAAAACCTGATGCTGCTCAAGGACGACTATCCGTCCTTGAAAGTGGTGATGCTGGAGCAGAACTACCGCTCCACCAGCCGCATCCTGCGCTGCGCCAACGTCCTGATCTCGAACAACCCGCACGAATTCGAAAAACAGCTGTGGAGCGAGATGGGCCACGGCGACGAGATCCGCGTGATCCGCTGCCGCAACGAGGACGCCGAAGCCGAGCGCGTGGCCATGGAAATCCTCAGCCTGCATCTGCGCACGGACCGCCCGTACAGCGATTTCGCGATCCTCTATCGCGGTAACTATCAGGCCAAGCTGATCGAATTGAAGCTGCAACACCACCAGGTGCCGTATCGCCTGAGCGGCGGCAACAGCTTCTTCGGTCGTCAGGAAGTGAAGGACCTGATGGCCTACTTCCGCCTGATCGTGAACCCGGATGACGACAACGCCTTCCTGCGCGTGATCAACGTGCCGCGCCGGGAAATCGGCTCGACCACCCTGGAAAAACTGGGCAACTACGCCACTGAGCGCAAGATTTCGATGTACGCCGCCACCGACGAAATCGGTCTGGGCGAACATCTCGACAGCCGCTTCACCGATCGCCTGGCGCGCTTCAAGCGCTTCATGGACAAGGTCCGCGAGCAGTGCGCCGGCGAAGATCCGATTTCGGCGCTGCGCAGCATGGTCATGGACATCGACTACGAGAACTGGCTGCGCACCAACAGCTCCAGCGACAAGGCGGCGGACTACCGCATGGGCAACGTCTGGTTCCTGATCGAGGCGTTGAAAAACACCCTCGAGAAAGACGAAGACGGCGAAATGACCGTCGAAGACGCCATCGGCAAACTGGTGCTGCGTGACATGCTTGAGCGCCAGCAGGAAGAAGAGGACGGTGCCGAAGGTGTGCAGATGATGACGCTGCATGCGTCCAAAGGGCTGGAGTTTCCCTACGTGTTCATCATGGGCATGGAAGAGGAAATCCTCCCGCATCGTTCCAGCATCGAAGCCGACACCATCGAAGAAGAGCGTCGCCTGGCCTACGTGGGCATCACCCGCGCCCGCCAGACCCTGGCCTTTACCTTCGCAGCCAAGCGCAAGCAGTACGGCGAAATCATCGACTGTGCGCCGAGCCGCTTTCTCGATGAACTGCCGCCGGACGATCTGGCCTGGGAAGGCAACGACGACACCCCGACTGAAGTCAAAGCCGTGCGCGGAAATAGCGCATTGGCCGATATACGCGCGATGTTAAAGCGCTAGAATCGACTACTTTTTAATCTACCTTCGGCGCCCATCGCGCCAACAGAGGAAGCTGTTGTGGAAGCACTGCACAAAAAAATCCGCGAAGAAGGCATCGTGCTTTCCGATCAGGTCCTGAAAGTCGACGCTTTTCTGAACCACCAGATCGACCCGGCCCTGATGAAGCTCATCGGTGACGAATTCGCCGCGCTGTTCAAGGATTCCGGGATCACCAAGATCGTCACCATCGAGGCCTCAGGCATCGCCCCGGCGATCATGACCGGTCTGAACCTCGGCGTGCCGGTGATCTTCGCCCGCAAGCAACAGTCCCTGACCCTGACTGAGAACCTGCTCTCGGCGACCGTCTACTCGTTCACCAAGAAGACCGAAAGCACCGTGGCCATCTCCCCGCGCCACCTGACCAGCAGCGACCGCGTGCTGATCATCGACGACTTCCTGGCCAACGGTAAGGCCTCGCAAGCGCTGATCTCGATCATCAAACAGGCCGGCGCCACCGTTGCCGGTCTGGGCATCGTCATCGAGAAGTCGTTCCAGGGCGGCCGCGCCGAACTGGACTCGCAGGGCTACCGCGTTGAATCCCTGGCCCGGGTGCAATCGCTGAAGGATGGCGTCGTTACCTTCATCGAGTAACCAGCGGCACCGAGTTTCCCCTGTGGGAGCGAGCCTGCTCGCGAATGCATTGTGTCAGTCACCCTGTTGAGTGAATGACACACCGCTTTCGCGAGCAGGCTCGCTCCCACAGTGGGTTCTGGTGTGGGCAGTTATTGCGCGGTAGCTTTGAGGCCTGTGAGCAGCAGGCGTTGGAAAAGGTCCTCCTTCAGGCCCTCCGGATTGGTCAGCTGCATCCGCTCAAGGTGTTCCGGGAACGTTGAGGCCTCCGGCGCATCCAGCGCTGCCTTGCCCAATTCCAGAATCTCAGTCAGCTTGAACTTGCTCTTCAGCCAGTTCAGCGCCCGCAGCAGATCCCGTTCGATCACAGTGAAATCACAGCCCAGCGGATACTCCGGAAACAGGTTCGGATGTCGCGCGGCAATCGCCTGCAAGCGTTGCGGTGTGTTATCGGCAAACCGTGGATCGATACGGAAATCCTTTGGCAGCTTGCCGACTTTCTGCGCCTGTTCGATCAGCCCCGGCTGGAAGCGCGAATCGCTGATGTTGAGCAGCGCTTCGATCACCGCTGCGTCGGATTTTCCGCGCAGGTCGGCGATGCCGTACTCGGTGACGACGATGTCGCGCAGGTGCCGCGGGATCGTGCAGTGGCCGTAGTCCCAGACGATATTGGAATTGACCTCGCCGCCGGACTCACGCCAGCTGCGCAGGATCAACATCGATCTCGCGCCTTCCAGTGCGTGGCCCTGAGCAACAAAGTTGTACTGCCCACCGACACCGCTGAGCACGCGTCCGTCTGCCAATTGATCAGCCACGCCGGCGCCGAGCAGAGTCATGGTGAACACGGTGTTGATGAAGCGCGCATCGATGCGCTGCAAGCGCTTGAGCCCTTCCTGGCCGTACAGCTCGTTGATGTAGCTGATACGGGTCATGTTGAATTCCAGCAGCTTGCTTTGCGGCAACTCGCGCAGCCGCTCATAGAAACTGCGCGGGCCAAGGAAGAAGCCGCCGTGCACCGAGATACCGTCGGGCTGCGCGCCTTCGTCGAGGGTACCGGCATTGGCCTGCTCCTGGGTCGGCACATCCGGATAGACCTTGCGCCGAATGATCCCGGCATCCGCCAATACCAACAGCCCGTTGACGAACATCTCGCTGCAACCGTAAAGGCCTTTGGCAAATGGCGCGGTGCCGCCCTCGCGCTGGATCAATTGCGCCCATTGGCTGAGGTTGATGTCATCGAGCAACGCCTGATAACCGGCGTTATCGGCCTGACGGGCAAGCAACGCGGCGGTCAGGGCATCACCCATCGAACCGATGCCAATCTGCAACGTGCCGCCATCGCGCACCAGCGCACTGGCGTGCAAACCAATGAAATGATCCTGAAAGCCCACCGGCATGTTCGGCGTGGAAAACAGCGTGCTGCTGTCCTTCTCGTCGATCAGCAGGTCAAAGGTATCGATGTCGACTTCAGCATCGCCGGGCATGTACGGCAGATCCGTATGCACCTGGCCGACCAGCACGATGGTCTCCCCTGCCTCGCGGCGCTTGGCGATCATCGGCAGCAGATCGAGGGTAATGTCCGGGTTGCAACTCAGGCTCAGACGATCGGGATGCTCACTGTTGCTGGCCAGCAGTTGCGCCACAAGGTTCAGGCCCGCCGCATTGATGTCGCGGGCGGCATGGCTGTAATTACTGCTGACGTAATCCTGCTGCGCCGGCGCGCTGTTGAGCAGACTGCCGGGCTGCATGAAAAACTGCTGGATACGGATGTTGGCGGGCAGGCTGTCATGCTGGAGATCGGCGAGAAAATCAAACTCCGGATAATCACCAAACACGCGCTCGACGAAATGCTCGATAAAGCGCTTCTGCAAGCCATCGCCCAGATTCGGCCGACCGAGGCACAGCGCGGTATAGATCGTCAGCTGCCGCTCGGGCAGCTCCTTGATGCGCCGGTATAGCGCGTTAACGAAGTGATTCGGCTTGCCCAACCCCAGCGGCAGGCCCATGTGGATGTGCGCAGGCAAACGCGCCAGCACGTCGTCCACCGCCTGTTCGATCGAACACAACTGCACCATCTGAAGCCTCCCGCCCGTTCCGTTGATAGGGGTAGACCGAGATTGCCCTGAGTTTGCTGCAAAGGACAGTGTTTGGTTTGGAGGGATCAGGGCCTGAATGAATCGGAAACCAGAAACCAGGCACAAAAAAACCGTCCGAAGACGGTTTTTTTTCAAAGCCGGCGCTGATTACAGACCGGACATCTCTTTGATCGCGCCCTTGAGCTCTTCATCGGAGCAATCGGCGCAGGTGCCTTTTGGCGGCATGGCGTTGATGCCGGTGATGGCCTTGGCGAGGATGCCGTCCAGACCACCCTGATGATCGGCCCGCTCCTTCCAGGCTGCCTTGTCGCCGATCTTCGGCGCGCCGAGCAGGCCCGTGCCGTGACAAGCGTTGCAGTGCTTGGCGATCACGTCTTTAGGGGCCTTTGCTCCGCCGCCACCGCCAGCGGTAGCAGCCACTTCCATACCCTTGCATTCCTGCCCTTGAACACACACCTGGCCGACGGGCTCGAGGCGCTTGGCGATGTCGTCATTTGTCGCAGCTTGAGCGCTGACAGCCCAGAGGGCCAGTACGGTTGCTGGTGCAGCCAGCATTTTCATAATTAGGTTCACGCGTTCACCCTCAATGGTGGCTATTCACGCCTGCGGCCACGGTTCGCAGGCGGGCGCAAGTATAGCGGGTAGGCCGCTGTACTGAAACAACCCCATGGTTAGAGGGGTCTTGTTGCCCATCGGTAAAACGGTTTTGGGGCCTTTGCCGTATTGGCTTGGCGCCTTCTGCTTAGAAATTCGCCGGCGTGGCTGCGCTGATTAGTCGCGCCGGCACGTCGAACGGGTTACGGAAACGATGCGGCTTGGTACTTTCAAAATAGTAGCTGTCGCCGGCTTCGAGGATAAAAGTTTCCAGACCCACCACCAGTTCGAGGCGGCCTTCGACCAGAATTCCGGTTTCCTCGCCCTCGTGGGTGAGCATTTCTTCGCCAGTGTCGGCGCCCGGCGGGTAGATTTCGTTGAGGAAGGCGATGGCGCGGCTCGGGTGGGCGCGGCCGACCAGTTTCATGGTCACGGCGCCGTCGGAGATGTCGATCAGCTCATTGGCCTTGTAGACGATCTGGGTCGGCTGGTCCTGCAGGATCTCTTCGGAAAAGAACTCGACCATCGACATGGGAATGCCGCCGAGCACCTTTCTCAGCGAACTGATCGATGGGCTGACGCTGTTCTTTTCGATCATCGAAATGGTGCTGTTGGTGACGCCCGCGCGTTTGGCGAGTTCACGCTGGGAAAGCCCTTTGAGCTTGCGGATCGATTGCAGTCGTTCACCGACGTCCAAGGCGGGAGCCTCCTGATGTTGTAAGAATATTGAGCGTTATCATGGCGACAGCGTTCAGTATTTACAACACTTGGCCCCCGCAGCGGCGTCAACCCTCGGAATAGAGCCTTGGCACACGTTTCAGGTTGCAGAAGATCTGATACGGGATGGTATCGGCCCACTTCGCCACATCGCTGGCGAGGATGTTTTTGCCCCACAGTTCGACGTTGGAACCGAGGCCCGCTTCCGGTATGTCGGTCAGGTCGATGCAGAGCATGTCCATCGACACACGCCCCAGCAGGCGGCTGAGTTTGCCGGCCACCAGCACCGGCGTGCCGGTCGGCGCCTGACGCGGGTAACCGTCGGCGTAACCCATGGCGACCACGCCGATGCGCATCGGCTTGTCGGTGATGAATCTGGCGCCATAACCGATCGGTTCGCCGGCCGGCAATTCACGCACGCTGATGACTTTCGATTCGAGGGTCATCACCGGTTGCAGGCGTTCGGCCACGGCGTTGACTTCTTCGAAGGGGGTCGCGCCGTAGAGCATGATGCCCGGGCGTACCCAGTCGCTTTGGATTTCTGGCCAACCGAGCACGGCTGGCGAGTTGCGTAGGCTGACTTCCGCCGCCAGACCCTGACGCGCCGCTTCGAACACCGCGACCTGCTCGGCGCTGCTTTGCGCATGCAGTTCATCGGCGCGGGCGAAGTGGCTCATCAACACGATTTTCGCGACTTTGCCGCTGGCCAGCAGACGTTGATAGGCCGCCGGATAATCTTTCGGATGCAGGCCGACGCGATGCATGCCGGAATCGAGCTTGAGCCACACCGTGATCGGTTTGCTCAGCACCGCCTGCTCGATCGCTTCGAGCTGCCACAGCGAATGCACCACGCACCAGAAATCATGCTCGACGATCAACGCCAGCTCGTCAGCTTCGAAGAAGCCTTCCAGCAGCAATACCGGTGCGCGAATCCCGGCGGAACGCAGCTCCAGTGCTTCTTCAATGCAGGCCACCGCAAACCCGTCAGCCTCGGCTTCCAGCGCCTGGGCGCAAAGCACCGCGCCATGGCCGTAGGCGTCCGCCTTGATCACGGCGAGCGCCTTGGCGCCGGTGACTTCGCGGGCAATTCGGTAGTTGTGGCGCAGGGCTTGAAGGTCGATCAGGGCACGGGCAGGACGCATGGCGGCAGACTTCTGGGCGGTCATGGGAAGAAAAACCGGCGCTGACTGACGACGCGAACCGTCAACAGCACCGGGAGAGGGATCTGTAAAACGTTATGGCAGCGCGGCGACGATGGAGATCTCCACCAGAATGCTTGGCTTGGCCATCTTCGCTTCGACGGTGGCACGGGCCGGCGCGGCGCCTTTTGGCAGCCACTGATCCCACACCGCGTTCATTCCGGCGAAGTGCGCTTCGATGTCGTTCAGGTAGATCGTCGCCGACAACAGATGCTGCTTGTCCGTCCCGGCCAGATCGAGCAAGCGCTCGATGTTGGCTAGCACCTCGCGGGTCTGCTGTTCAATTCCGGCGTCGAAGTCGTCGCCGACCTGCCCGGCGAGATACACGGTGCCGTTGTGGCTGACGATCTGACTCATGCGCTCATTGGTGAGCTGGCGCTGGATTGACATGTTTTGCGGACTCCTGGGTCTGGTTGCCGTAACGGGAAATATCGAGGCCTTCGGCGCTGATCTGCGGCTTTTTCTTCGCCATCAGGTCGGCGAGCAAACGGCCGGAACCGCAGGCCATGGTCCAGCCGAGCGTACCGTGACCGGTGTTGAGGAACAGATTCTTGAACGGCGTGGCGCCAACGATCGGCGTACCGTCCGGCGTGGTCGGACGCAGGCCGGTCCAGAAACTCGCTTCGGCCAGATTGCCGCCCTGAGGATAAAGGTCGTTGACGATCATCTCCAGGGTTTCGCGCCGACGCGGGTTCAGCGACAGGTCAAAACCGGCGATCTCGGCCATGCCGCCGACGCGGATGCGGTTGTCGAAGCGGGTGATCGCGACCTTGTAGGTCTCGTCGAGAATGGTCGACGTCGGCGCCATGTCCGGGTTGGTGATCGGCACGGTCAGCGAGTAGCCCTTGAGCGGATACACCGGGGCCTTGATGCCCAGCGGCTTGAGCAACTGCGGCGAGTAGCTGCCCAGCGCCAGTACGTAGCGGTCAGCGGTTTCCAGCTTGCCGTCGATCCACACGCCGTTGATGCGATCACCGGCGTAGTCGAGTTTCTGGATGTCCTGGCCGAAACGGAATTCCACACCGAGCTTGCGCGCCATTTCGGCGAGACGGATGGTGAACATCTGGCAGTCGCCGGTCTGGTCATTGGGCAGACGCAGCGCGCCAGCGAGAATGTCAGTTACGCCTGCCAGAGCCGGTTCGACGCGGGCAATGCCGGCGCGGTCGAGGACTTCAAAGGGCACGCCGGATTCTTTCAGCACGGCGATGTCTTTGGCGGCGTTATCCAGTTGCGCCTGAGTACGGAACAACTGCGTGGTGCCGAGGCTGCGGCCTTCGTAGGCGATACCGGTTTCGGCGCGCAATTCATCGAGGCAGTCGCGGCTGTACTCGGACAGACGCACCATGCGCTCCTTGTTCACCGCGTAACGGCTGGCGGTGCAGTTGCGCAGCATTTGCGCCATCCACAGGTATTGGTCGATGTCGGCAGTGGCTTTGATCGCCAGCGGCGCGTGGCGTTGCAGCAGCCACTTGATGGCCTTGAGCGGCACGCCCGGCGCAGCCCACGGCGAGGCGTAACCCGGCGAGACCTGGCCGGCGTTGGCGAAACTGGTCTCCATGGCCGCAGCAGGCTGCCGGTCGACCACCACCACTTCAAACCCGGCACGGGCCAGATAGTAAGCACTGGCGGTACCGATGACGCCGCTACCCAAGACCATGACGCGCATTTTCAATCCCTCATCGCGGCTTTTCGCCGAACTGTTTGTTAGAGCAATGATGGGCGCAGTGTAAAAAAGAAATGCCAGTGCTTTTCACTATATAAGCGCCTATATTTGGCGACAATTCTCGGCAAAAACCCTTTTCACGGAGGCGCATCCCCTATGCGTACCAACACTCAGACCAAACGTGAGCTGGACAAGATCGACCGCAACATCCTGCGCATCCTGCAGGCGGATGGGCGGATTTCCTTTACCGAACTCGGGGAAAAGGTCGGCCTCTCGACCACGCCCTGCACCGAGCGCGTGCGGCGCCTGGAGCGCGAGGGGATCATCATGGGCTACAACGCCCGGCTCAATCCGCAGCACTTGAAGGGTAGCTTGCTGGTGTTTGTCGAGATCAGTCTCGATTACAAATCCGGCGACACATTCGAGGAATTCCGCCGCGCGGTGCTGAAGCTGCCGCATGTGCTGGAGTGCCATTTGGTGTCAGGGGATTTCGACTATCTGGTGAAAGCGCGGATTTCCGAGATGGCCTCGTATCGCAAACTGCTCGGCGACATTCTGTTGAAGCTGCCGCATGTGCGTGAATCGAAGAGCTATATCGTCATGGAAGAGGTGAAAGAGAGCCTGTGCCTGCCGATTCCGGACTGAAATCGGCGGCGTCCCCTTCGCGAGCAGGCTCGCTCCCACATTTGAAATGCAATCTCCTGTGGGAGCGAGCCTGCTCGCGAAGAAGTCGACTCGGTCTGAACTGAACGCAACGGCTAAACCAACACCTGCCGATTCGCCGCCATGTACTCGAAAATCTGCTTCTCGACCCGCGGATGAATCAGCTCCACCGGCCGCCGCTCGTTCGGGCACGGCAGGGTTTTGGTGGTGCCAAACAAGCGGCAGATCAGCGGCCGCTCTTCATACACCGTGCAGCCATTCGGCCCCAGATGCACACAGTTGAGTTCTTCCAGCGCGGCATCCTGCTCGGCGCGGGATTTGCGCGGCAGCCTGGCCATTTCCTCGGGCGAAGTGGTCACCGGCCCGCAGCAGTCGTGGCAGCCCGGCACGCAGTCGAACGTGGGGATCTGCTGACGCAGGGTGCGGATTTTCTGACTGTTGCAGCTCATCGAAACGGTGACCAAAGTGGCGGGCTGATGATTGTGCCGCAAAAGCCCGGATCCAGACACCGCAGGCCGACCGATGTTGCCCACGTTCGGGCGCGCGGCTTATGCTCCGTCAAATTTTCTCGACACTCAGCCGTTGGATGATGCCCATGACCGCCCGCGCCCCGACCACCGCGAGCCAACCCCACGTTGCCTCTTACTACGCCGCCAGCAGCCTGCCGCAGCCTGACCATCCCGTGCTGCAAGGCGAGGTGGTGGCGGATGTCTGCGTGGTCGGCGGCGGCTTTTCCGGGTTGAACACGGCGCTGGAACTGGCCGAACGCGGTTTCAGCGTAGTGTTGCTGGAAGCGCACCGGATCGGCTGGGGCGCCAGCGGTCGCAACGGCGGGCAGTTGATTCGCGGTGTCGGTCACGGCCTTGATCAGTTCGCCAATGTCATCGGTGCCGAGGGCGTGCGCGAGATGAAACTCATGGGCCTGGAAGCGGTGGAGATTGTCCGTCGGCGCGTTGAGCGTTTCGGCATTGCCTGCGACCTGACCTGGGGCTACTGCGACCTCGCCAACAAACCTTCCGATCTCGACGGTTTCGCCGAAGATGCCGAAGAACTCCGCAGCCTGGGTTATCGCTACGAAACCCGTCTGTTGCAGGCCAGTGAAATGCACACTGTGGTCGGCTCCAAACGCTATGTCGGCGGCTTGATCGACATGGGTTCCGGGCATCTGCACCCGCTGAATCTGGCGCTGGGCGAAGCGGCAGCGGCGCAGCAACTGGGCGTGCAATTGTTCGAGCAATCGGCAGTGACGCGCATCGATTACGGCCCCGAAGTGAAGGTGCACACGGCGCAGGGCTCGGTGCGGGCGAAGACCCTGGTGCTGGGCTGCAATGCCTATCTCAATGACTTGAACCCGCAACTGAGCGGCAAGGTCCTGCCCGCCGGCAGCTACATCATCGCCACCGAACCGCTGAGCGCAGAGCAGGCGCACAACCTGCTGCCGCAGAACATGGCGGTCTGCGATCAGCGGGTGGCGCTGGATTACTACCGGCTCTCGGCGGATCGACGTTTGTTGTTTGGTGGCGCCTGCCATTATTCAGGGCGCGATCCGAAAGACATCGGCGCCTATATGAAACCGAAGATGCTTGAAGTGTTCCCGCAATTGGCCGGGGTGAAAATCGATTATCAGTGGGGCGGGATGATCGGCATCGGTGCCAACCGCTTGCCGCAGATTGGCCAGCTCGCCGACCAGCCGAACGTGTATTTCGCCCAGGCTTATTCGGGCCACGGGGTGAATGCCACACACCTGGCCGGCAAGCTGCTGGCCGAGGCGATCAGCGGGCAGCATGGCGGCGGCTTTGATCTGTTCGCCAAGGTGCCGCACATCACCTTCCCCGGCGGTAAGCACTTGCGCTCGCCGTTGTTGGCGTTGGGGATGTTGTGGCATCGGCTGAAAGAGTTGGTCTGACGAATCAGGATCGTTCCCACGCTCCGCGTGGGAATGCATCC
Source organism: Pseudomonas sp. ef1 (assembly GCF_007293365.2). Lineage (NCBI taxonomy): Bacteria > Pseudomonadati > Pseudomonadota > Gammaproteobacteria > Pseudomonadales > Pseudomonadaceae > Pseudomonas > Pseudomonas sp. ef1. The sequence goes on from NZ_CM129815.1 coordinate 644,104, forward strand.
AGTGACGCTCTGCGTCACAGCGGACGCAGAGCGTCCGGGGCGGCGTTCCCACGCAGAGCGTGGGAACGATCTGTGGTATTCATATCCGCCAGAACGGCTTCAACCCCTCCTCCCTTGCCTGCTCCCGCGTCAACCCGACATCCTTGAGCTGCTCCGGTGTCAGGCCGAGCAACGCCTTGCGCGTGTGCAGACGATGCCAGAACAGATCCCAGCGACTGAGGCCGGACGGCGCGTTACGCAGCAGATTGCGCGCGTTGTCCTTTTGCCCTGCCGCCAGTTCCTGACTGTGTAACGTCAGCCGCACATCGCTCAAGCCGTTCATTTTCGTTGCTCCTGTTTACTTGGGTAGCCAGAGATTCCATGATGCGCGGGCGAGCAAAACCATTACAGACTCAAAGAACGTGTATTAACTCCATACAGATTTGCCGATTCATCGACTGAATGACTGATTTTTGCCGCATCTGTACTGGTTTCCACCGATACGCACTGAGGCCACCATGACTCTGTATGTAAACCTCGCCGAATTGCTCGGCACCCGCATCGAACAAGGCTTCTATCGTCCCGGCGACCGCTTGCCGTCGGTGCGTGCCTTGAGCGTCGAACACGGAGTCAGTCTGAGCACGGTGCAGCAGGCCTATCGCGTGCTTGAAGACAGCGGTCTGGCCACGCCAAAACCCAAGTCCGGCTATTTTGTCCCCGTCGGACGCGAGTTGCCGGAGCTGCCCGCAGTAGGCCGCCCCGCGCAACGGCCGGTAGAGATTTCGCAATGGGATCAGGTGCTGGAATTGATCCGCGCCGTACCGCGCAAGGACGTCGTGCAATTGGGACGTGGCATGCCCGATGTTGGCTCACCTACCATGAAGCCGCTGCTGCGCGGACTGGCGCGAATCAGCCGCCGGCAGGACATGCCTGGTCTGTATTACGACAACATCCACGGCAACCTCGAACTGCGCGAACAGATCGCACGGCTGATGCTCGATTCCGGCTGTCAGTTGAGCGCCAGCGATCTGGTGATCACCACTGGCTGCCACGAAGCGCTGTCCACCAGCATCCATGCGATCTGCGAGCCGGGTGACATCGTCGCGGTGGACTCGCCGAGTTTCCACGGCGCCATGCAGACCCTCAAAGGCCTGGGCATGAAAGCCCTGGAAATCCCCACCGACCCGCTCACCGGAATCAGCCTCGACGCCCTGGAACTGGCGCTGGAACAGTGGCCGATCAAAGCCATTCAGCTCACGCCCAACTGCAACAATCCCCTCGGCTACGTCATGCCCGAGTCGCGCAAACGCGCGTTGTTGACCCTGGCCCAGCGTTTCGACGTGGCGATAATTGAAGACGATGTGTATGGCGAGCTGGCCTATACCTACCCGCGCCCGCGTACGATCAAATCCTTCGATGAAGACGGCCGCGTGTTGCTCTGCAGCTCGTTCTCCAAGACCCTGGCGCCGGGGCTGCGCATCGGCTGGGTGGCGCCGGGCCGATATCTGGAGCGAGTGCTGCACATGAAATACATCAGCACCGGCTCCACCGCACCACAACCGCAGATCGCTATCGCCGAATTCATCAAGGCCGGCCATTTCGAGCCGCACTTGCGGCGTATGCGCATGCAGTATCAACGCAATCGTGACGCGATGATCGACTGGGTGACGCGCTATTTCCCGGCCGGCACCCGCGCCAGTCGCCCGCAGGGCAGCTTCATGCTCTGGGTGGAGCTGCCGGAAGGTTTCGACACGCTGAAACTGAATCGCGCGCTGCACGATCAAGGCGTACAGATTGCTGTCGGCAGCATCTTTTCCGCTTCGGGCAAGTACCGCAATTGTCTGCGGATGAACTACGCTGCCAAACCAACAGCGCAGATCGAAGAAGCGGTGCGCAAGGTCGGCGCTGCGGCAATCAAATTACTCGCCGAGACCGACTGACCTTTTTTGCGCGCCCGGCGTCCAAATTGCCGACCTCAGCCGCCAACCGGAACGACCCTACGTGAGCTTCAGACAGCCCCTACTCGCTTTACTGATACTCGCCTCGTTCCTCAGCGGCTGCGCCAGCCTTGATGTGCCGCGCGAACCAAGCCAGGCCCTGCCGGCGTCGGACTCCAGCTTCGGCCGTTCGATTCAGGCTCAGGCCGCACCCTACAAAGGGCAGTCGGGGTTTCGCCTGCTCTCCGACAGCGGCGAGGCGTTTACCGCCCGCGCCGAGCTGATTCGTCATGCGCAGGTCAGCCTCGATTTGCAGTACTACATCGTCCACGACGGCATCAGCACGCGGATGCTGGTGGAGGAAGTGTTGAAGGCGGCCGACCGTGGCGTGCGCGTGCGCATCCTGCTCGACGACACCACCAGCGACGGCCTCGACCAGATCATCGCGACGCTGGCGGCACATCCGCAGATCCAGATTCGTTTGTTCAATCCGTTGCACCTGGGGCGCAGCACCGGCGTAACGCGCGCGGCCGGGCGACTGTTCAATCTGTCCGTGCAGCATCGGCGCATGCACAACAAGTTGTGGCTGGCGGACAACAGCGCGGCCATCGTCGGCGGGCGCAATCTGGGCGATGAATATTTCGACGCCGAAGCCAACCTGAATTTCACCGACATCGACATGCTCAGCATCGGCCCGGTGGCCGAGCAGCTCGGACACAGTTTCGACCAGTACTGGAACAGCGCGCTAAGCAAGCCGATCGACGAATTCCTCTCCAGCCAACCGACTGCCGCCGACCTGCAAAACACGCGCACGCGCCTGGAAGAATCGCTGGAAGAAACCCGCAAGCAGAACCACGCGCTGTATCAACAGTTGATGAAATTCACCACCGACCCGCGCATGGACATCTGGCGCAAGGAGCTGATCTGGGCCTGGAACCAGGCCTTGTGGGATGCGCCGAGCAAGGTGCTGTCCAAGGGCGAACCGGATCCGCATCTGCTGCTGACCACGCAACTGGCGCCGGAACTGACCGGCGTCAGCAAAGAGCTGATCATGATTTCCGCCTACTTCGTGCCGGGTCAGCCAGGGCTGGTATATCTGACCGGGCGCGCCGATGCCGGGGTCTCAGTGAGTCTGCTGACCAATTCGCTGGAGGCTACCGACGTGCCGGCGGTGCATGGCGGTTACGCGCCCTATCGCAAGGCGTTGCTCGAACACGGGGTGAAACTTTATGAGTTGCGCCGCCAGCCTGGGGATAACTACGGCAGCGGGCCACGCGTGTTCTACAGCAAGTCGTTTCGCGGCTCGGATTCCAGCCTGCACAGCAAGGCGATGATCTTTGATCGACGCAAATCGTTTATCGGCTCGTTCAATTTCGACCCGCGCTCGGTGCTGTGGAACACCGAAGTCGGCGTCCTGGTGGACAGCCCGGAACTGGCCGAGCATGTGCGCGCACTGGCACTGCAAGGCATGGCGCCAACCTTGAGTTATCAGGCGAAACTCGAGGACGGCAAGGTCGTCTGGGTCACCGAAGACAACGGCCAGATGCACACCCTGACCAAGGAGCCGGGGAGCTGGTGGCGGCGCTTCAACTCATGGTTCAGCACCAGCGTCGGCCTGGAGCGGATGCTGTAAAAAGCAAAGATCGCAGCCTTCGGCAGCTCCTACAGGGCAAACGCATTTCCAACTGTAGGAGCTGCCGAAGGCTGCGATCTTTTGATCTCAAGCAGTCTGGATTTTGCCGAAGGCGCCCTGGCGCAACAACAGGATAACCAACCCGAAAGCCCCCGCCGCCATCAACAGTGGCAACGCATGCCCGTTGATCCACTGACTCCCCGCCCCCGCCGCCAATGGCCCGACCAGACAACCGACACCCCACAACTGGGCAATATGCGCATTGGCGCGCACCAGCGCATCGTCACGATAACGCTCGCCAATCAGAATCAGCGACAGGGTAAACAAGCCGCCAGCACTAGCGCCGAACAGCACCCACAGCGGCCAGATCAGCAGCGTGTCGAGCAGCATTGGAATGGCCAGACTCGACAGCATCAACACCACAGCGCAACCAGCAAACAGCGTGCGCCGCGACAGGTAATCGGCCAATGCGCCGATCGGCAATTGCAGCAGCGCATCGCCGACCACCACGGTGCTGACCATGGCCAGCGCGATTTCGGCGGTGAACCCCTGTTGCAGACAGTACACCGGCAGCAGCGTCAGGATCATCGCCTCGAACGCGGCGAACAATGACACCGCCCAGGCAATCGCCGGCAGCTCACGGGCAAAGCCCCACAGATCGCCAAAGGTCACGCTGTTGGCCTCGCTGCTCGGCGCGCCGCTGCGCCCCAGCAGCAGGAAAGGCGAGAGCGTCAGCAGACCGGCCCCGACCCAGAAACCGTAATCATGCTCGGTACCCAGCGCACCCAGCAGCAACGGACCGGACAGCTGGCTCAGCGCATAGCTGCTGCCATACAGCGCCACCAGACGCCCGCGCCACTGCTCGACCACCAGCTGATTGATCCAGCTCTCGCCGAGGATGAACACGATGGTCAGGATCACACCGATCAGCAACCGCAACAGCAACCAGATCGGATAACTCGGCAGCAGCGCCAGCAGGCCGATCGACAATGCCCCGGCCCACAGGCACAGGCGCATCAGGTTCGCCGTGCCGAAATACGCGGCGAGATGGCTGGAAACCTTCGCCCCCAGCAGCACGCCTATTGCCGGCATCGCCGCCATCACACCGATGGCGAACGAGCCGTAGCCCCAGCCCTCCAGACGCAACGACACCAGCGGCATGCTGACCCCCAGGGCCAGGCCGACACTCAAGACAGACGCCAACACGGCGAAATACGTCGCCCACCGCATGTTCCACGCTCCTGTGGATATTTTTATATGCACCACAAAATCACTGTGGGAGCGAGCCCCTGTGGCGAGGGGATTTATCCCCGTTGGGTCGCGCAGCGGCCCCAAAACCTGCAACCACGATGTACCAGGTACACCGCGTGCAATGGTTTAGCGGCTACTTCGCAGCCGAACGGGGATAAATCCCCTCACCACAGAGGCTCGCTCCCACAGGGGATCTCTGTTTGGTCAGGAAGCCCGGAGTGACCGGGCTCGCTAACGTCTTACAGCTTGATCCACGTCGCCTTCAGCTCGGTGTACTTGTCGAAGGCGTGCAGCGATTTGTCGCGACCGTTGCCCGACTGCTTGAAGCCACCGAACGGCGCGGTCATGTCGCCGCCATCGTACTGGTTGACCCACACGCTACCGGCGCGCAAGGCCTTGGCGGTCAGGTGCGCCTTGGAGATGTCCTGGGTCCACACCGCTGCGGCCAGACCGTATGGCGTGTCGTTGGCAATCTGGATGGCTTCTTCGGCGCTGTCGAAAGCGATCACCGACAACACTGGGCCGAAAATCTCTTCCTGAGCAATCTTCATCGCATTGCTCACACCATCGAAAATGGTTGGCTCGACGTAAGTGCCACCGGTCTCCTGGAGGATGCGCTTGCCGCCGGCGACCAGTTTGGCGCCATCGCTATGGCCGGATTCGATGTACGACAGCACGGTGTTCATCTGCTGGGTATCGACCAGCGCACCGACGTTGGTCGCCGGGTCCAGCGGATTGCCGGGCTTCCAGGTTTTCAGCGCCTCGATCACCATCGGCAGGAATTTGTCCTTGATCGAGCGCTCGACCAGCAGACGCGAACCAGCGGTGCAGACTTCGCCCTGGTTGAAGGCGATGGCGCTGGCGGCGGATTCAGCGGCGGCCTGCAGATCCGGCGCATCGGCGAAGACGATGTTCGGGCTCTTGCCGCCGGCTTCCAGCCAGACGCGCTTCATGTTCGATTCGCCGGCGTAGACCATCAGTTGCTTGGCGATCTTGGTCGAGCCGGTGAAGACCAGCGTGTCGACGTCATTGTGCAGACCCAGCGCCTTGCCGACGGTGTGGCCGTAGCCCGGCAGTACGTTGAGCACGCCTTTGGGAATACCGGCTTCAATGGCCAGCGCAGCGATACGGATGGCGGTCAGCGGCGACTTTTCCGACGGTTTGAGGATCACCGAGTTGCCGGTCGACAGCGCCGGGCCGAGTTTCCAGCAGGCCATCATCAGCGGGAAGTTCCACGGCACGATAGCGCCGACCACGCCCACCGGCTCACGGGTTACCAGGCCCAGTTGATCATGTGGGGTCGCGGCGACTTCGTCGTAGATCTTGTCGATCGCTTCACCGCTCCAGCTCAACGCCTGCGCGGCGCCCGGCACGTCGATGTACAGCGAATCGCTGATCGGCTTGCCCATGTCGAGGGTTTCCAGCAGCGCCAGTTCTTCGGCGTGCTGTTTCAGCAGGCTGGCGAAGCGGATCATGGTGGCTTTGCGTTTGGTCGGCGCCAGGCGCGACCAGACGCCGGAATTGAAAGTAGCGCGAGCGTTTTCCACGGCGCGGTCAGCATCGGCGGCGTCACAGCTGGCGATCTTGCCGAGCAAGCGGCCATCGACCGGGCTGATGCATTCGAAGGTTTCGCCGGAAACGGCGTCGGTGTATTCGCCATTCAGGAAGGCGCGGCCTTCGATTTTCAGATCGCGGGCGCGTTGTTCCCAGTCGGCACGAGTCAGGGTGGTCATTCGGGTGTCCTCCTCTTATTGAATACGAGCACCGCAAGCGCTGCGGCGCTGTTCAAGAATTCTGCCCGGCCAGCCTGCACTTTCGGCCCGAGGCACCCGCCACCCTAAACCAGCGACCGGGTTTGTTTCAATATATTTGACATAAGCTGGCCATACGGCCTTGCGGTGTTCATTTTAATAAACATAGACTTTGGCCCATTCCAGCCAACGCGCCGTCATTAACGGAGAAAACAACAATGAACATCCAGAACGTCGTCGACATCAGCCTCGCCAGCAGCGAAGCCGAGCGTTATCGCCCGGACCCGGCGAAAGTGCTCAAAGGCGACCCTGAGCAAGCGGTGTTTCATCAATACGACAGCCCTTGTGGGCAAATGGGCGTTGGTGTGTGGGAAGGCGCGGTGGGCCAGTGGACGGTGAATTACACCGAGCATGAGTACTGCGAGATTCTGCAGGGGGTTTCGGTATTGCGTGACAGCGATGGCAATGCCAAGACCTTGCGCGTTGGCGATCGCTTCGTGATACCGGCGGGGTTTCGCGGCACCTGGGAAGTGCTGGAGGCTTGCCGCAAGGTTTATGTGATCTTTGAACAGAAGGCTTGAGTCTTCGAGCTGATCTGAACGGCCCCTTCGCGAGCAGGCTCGCTCCCACATTCGAACGCATTCCATTGTGGGAGCGCAGGACAGGCAACACCAAATCCGAGGCAAACAAAAAAGGCCCGTATCTCACGATACGGGCCTTTTTCGCAGTCAGGAAAAATCAATTACTTGATTTTGCCTTCCTTGTACATCACGTGCTTGCGAACAACCGGATCATATTTCTTGATCTCGATTTTGTCCGGGGTAGTACGCTTGTTCTTGTCGGTAGTGTAGAAGTGACCAGTACCGGCGCTCGAGATCAAACGAATCAATTCACGCATGATTAGCTCCCTTAAATCTTGCCATCGCGGCGAAGTTCGGCGAGCACGACAGTGATGCCACGCTTGTCGATGATACGCATGCCTTTGGCAGATACGCGCAGACGCACAAAACGTTTCTCTTCTTCAACCCAGAAGCGGTGATGCTGCAGGTTCGGCAGGAAACGACGACGGGTTTTGTTGTTTGCGTGGGAAATGTTATTCCCAGTCACCGGACCCTTACCGGTAACTTGACATACTCTCGACATGCCTCAGCCCTCTAAAACCACATGCCCAACCCGGCATGGGTTGGCCGCTTAATCTCTCAGTCATTTGGCGCCAGGCGCCGCGTTTCTTTAGAGGTCTTACCGGCTACACCTACAGTGAAGGAACCGGGCCCCTAGAAAAGAGCGCTGCTTTATACCAGAAAGACCGGGGTGCAACAACAATCGGTGTGCAATCAATCGGCAAAAGGGCAATTTTTTCCGCCGCAGACGCCTTGGACAAAGGCTGCGGCCAGTTTTGACCACTCGTCGCAGAAATCCCGTCCTACAGGCGATTCAGACTTTTCATCGGGCGGCCCACGCTCGAAACCGCGCAAGAGTGCGCCTGAAAATGCAAAAAGGGGATAGTCATTTGCAATTCAGAGCTCTAGGGTAGGACTTTTCCAGACTGCACTTGCAGATGGGCCTTCGATCTGTAAAGGAAACCGACCATGCGCCTCGCTGCCCTACCCCTGTTGCTCGCCCCGCTCCTGCTGAGCCCCCTTGCCCAGGCCGCCGCGTTGAGCGTGTGTACCGAGGCCAGCCCTGAAGGGTTCGACGTGGTGCAGTACAACTCGCTGACCACCACCAATGCTTCGGCTGACGTATTGATGAACCGCCTGGTGGATTTCGACACCGCCAGCGGCAAGGTCATTCCGAGCCTTGCCGACAGCTGGGAAGTCAGCACCGACGGCCTCACCTATGTGTTCAAACTGCACCCGCAGGTGAAATTTCATACAACCGAATACTTCAAGCCGAGCCGCGAACTGAGTGCCGAAGACGTCAAATTCAGCTTCGACCGCATGCTCGACCCGGCCAACCCGTGGCACAAAGTCGCCCAGAGCGGCTTCCCCCATGCGCAGTCGATGCAACTGCCGACCCTGATCAAGAAGATCGACGCCCTCGACCCGCTCACCGTGCGTTTCACTCTCGATCATCCGGATTCGACCTTCCTCGCGACCCTGAGCATGGGTTTCGCCTCGATCTATTCCGCCGAATACGCAGACAAACTGATGAAGGCCGGCGCCACCGACAAACTCAACAGCCAGCCGATCGGCACCGGCCCGTTCGTGTTCAATCGCTTCCAGAAAGACGCGGCGATTCGCTACAAGGCCAACCCGGATTATTTCCATGGCAAGCCTGCCGTCGACCCGTTGATCTTCGCCATCACGCCGGACGCCAACGTGCGCCTGCAAAAGCTGCGGCGCAATGAGTGCCAGATCGCCCTGTCGCCGAAACCATTGGATGTACAGGCCGCGCTGAAGGAGCCGACACTGAAAGTCGAAAAGACTGACGCGTTCATGACCGCTTTCGTGGGCATTAACAGCCAGCATCCGCCACTGGACAAACCGGAAGTGCGCCAGGCGATCAACCTCGCTTTCGACAAGGCCAACTACATCAAAGCCGTGTTCGAAGACACCGCCGAAGCGGCCAACGGCCCGTACCCGCCGAACACCTGGAGCTACGCGAAGAACCTGCCGGGCTATCCGCACGACCTGAACAAGGCGAAGGCTTTGCTGGCCAAGGCCGGCTTGAAGGACGGCTTCCAGACCACGATCTGGACGCGGCCATCGGGCAGCCTGCTCAACCCGAACCCAAGCCTCGGCGCGCAGATGCTGCAGTCGGATCTGGCCGAGATCGGCATCCAGGCGGAAATCCGCGTGATCGAATGGGGCGAACTGATTCGCCGCGCCAAGGCCGGCGAACATGATCTGCTGTTCATGGGCTGGGCCGGCGACAACGGCGACCCGGACAACTTCCTCACCCCGCAATTTTCCTGCGCGGCAGTGAAGTCCGGGACCAACTTCGCCCGCTACTGCAACGCCGATCTGGACAAGCTGATCAGCGCCGGCAAGACCACCAGCGAGCAAGGCGTGCGCACCAAGCTGTATGAACAGGCACAGGCGCAGATCCAGCAGCAGGCATTGTGGCTGCCACTGGCGCACCCGACGGCCTACGCTTTGACGCGCAAGGATGTTCAGGGGTATTCCGTCAGCCCGTTCGGCCGCCAGGATTATTCCAAGGTCAGCCTCAAGCCCTAAGCGGCAAGCGGCAAGCGGCAAGCTAGAGCACTCCGCGCGCAGCTCCAGCTTGCCGCTTGCAGCTAGAGGCTTGCCGCTGCTCTTTTACATCCAGCCACACTCCGCCATCGACAGCGGCTCGCCGTCTCCGACGATGAAGTGATCGAGCACTCGCACGTCAATCAGCTCCAGCGCTTTCTGCAGGCGCTTGGTCAGCAGCCGATCGGCCTGACTCGGATCGGTGTTGCCGGACGGATGGTTGTGACAGAGGATCACTGCTGCGGCGTTATTGGCCAGCGCGCGCTTCACCACCTCCCGGGGGTGCACGCTGGTATTGTCGATCGAGCCGCGAAACAGCGCCTCGAAATTCAGCACCTGATGTTTCGAATCGAGAAACAGGCAGCCGAACACCTCGTGCGGCTCATGCCGCAGCATCGCCTTGAGGTAGTCGCGGACGACCTGAGGGTTTTCCAGTGCCGGTTTCTGTCGTGAGCGCTCGGCCAGATGGCGCTTGCTCATTTCCTGCGCAGCTTGTAGCTGGGCGAACTTCGCGGGGCCAAGGCCCAGTTGTTTGCTGAATGCGTCCTGATCGGCCTCGAGCAGCAAACGCAGGCCACCGAATTGCGTCAGCAGATGTCTGGCGAGGTCGACAGCGCTTTTTCCGGGCAATCCGGTGCGCAGAAAAATCGCCAACAACTCAGCGTCCGAAAGACTCCCTGCGCCGTGTTCCAACAGCCTTTCCCGCGGCCGTTCCGCCGCCGGCCAATCGCGAATACTCATAGCACCTCCTTGTCTGTGGGCGCCGCTGTTCCGTAGCGGTCGCTGTGATATCGTAGCCCATCTTTTTGGCGGTCGATTCAACCCTGGGGAGGGGTATCGCGCCGCCGTCATCAACGAAATGAAAGGCAGACCTATGCAGCGGCTGTATCGGAAACGCATCGTTCTGGGCGTCGGCGGCGGCATTGCGGCCTACAAGAGCGCCGATCTGGTTCGCCGCCTGATCGACCAGGGTGCCGAAGTGCGCGTGGTCATGACCCATGGCGGCGCCGAATTCATCACCCCGCTGACCATGCAGGCCCTGTCGGGCCACCCGGTTCACCTCGACTTGCTCGACCCTGCCGCCGAAGCCGCCATGGGCCATATCGAGCTGGCGAAATGGGCCGATCTGGTGCTGATCGCCCCGGCCACCGCCGACCTGATCGCACGTCTGGCCCAAGGCATTGCCAACGATCTGCTGACCACGCTGGTGCTGGCCACCGACGCCGTGGTTGCCGTCGCACCAGCAATGAATCAGGCGATGTGGCGCGACCCGGCGACCCAGGCCAACCTGCAACTGTTGGAGAGCCGTGGCCTGAAGACTTTCGGCCCGGCCTCGGGCAGCCAGGCCTGCGGCGACGTCGGCATGGGCCGCATGATGGAAGCCACCGATCTGGCACTGCTCGCCGCCGATTGCTTCCAGCGCCAGGCATTGACCGGCAAGCATGTGGTGATCACCGCCGGCCCGACTCAGGAAAACATCGACCCGGTGCGCTACATCACCAACCACAGCTCGGGAAAAATGGGCTTTGCCCTCGCCGAAGCAGCCGTGGAAGCCGGCGCCCGTGTCACTTTGATCAGCGGCCCGGTGCACCTGCCGACGCCTGATCGCGTGACGCGGATCGATGTGGTCAGCGCCCGCGATATGCTCGCCGCCTGCGAATCAGCCATGCCTTGCGACGTGTTCATCTCGTCGGCAGCGGTGGCGGACTACCGCCCTGAAGTCGTAGCCCCGCATAAACTCAAGAAAGATCCTACGAGCGGTGACGGCTTCGTCCTGCAAATGGTGCGCAACCCGGACATCCTTGCCACCATCGCGACCCGTCCCGACCGTCCGTTCAGTGTCGGCTTCGCTGCCGAAACCGAACACCTGCTCGACTACGCTGCACGCAAGCTGAAGGACAAGAATCTCGATCTGATCGTCGCCAACGACGTCGCCAACCCGAGCATCGGTTTCAACAGCGAAGAAAACGCCTGCAGCGTCATCGACCGTGAGCTGCACGCCACGGTTTTCGCCCAGACCAGCAAGAGCAAGATCGCTCGCCAACTGGTCACTTTTATCGCCGAACGTCTGAACCAGGTTTAATTTACATGCACGCTTTGCAAGCCAAGATCCTCGATCCACGCATCGGTAGCGAATTCCCGCTGCCGCAATACGCCACGCCAGGCTCCGCCGGCCTCGACCTGCGCGCCATGCTGGAACAGGACATCGTGATCAAACCGGGTGAAACCGTGCTGATTCCCACCGGCCTGTCGGTCTATATCGGCGACCCGAATCTCGCCGCACTGATCCTGCCGCGCTCGGGCATGGGCCACAAACACGGCATCGTTCTGGGCAATCTGGTCGGCCTGATCGACTCCGATTACCAGGGCCCGCTGATGGTCTCCTGCTGGAACCGCGGCCAGAGCGACTTCACCATGACCGTCGGCGAACGTCTGGCGCAATTGGTGCTCGTGCCGGTGGTTCAGGCGCATTTCGAAATGGTTGAAGAGTTTGTCGAGACCGAGCGCGGTACCGGTGGTTTTGGCCATACCGGCACCAAATAACCGGATAGAAATTATTGTGGTGAGGGGGTTTATCCCCTCGCCACAAAAAATGCGCTACATCGGCAGCAGGTTTTAACACCGTAAATCAAGGTTTTGCCGGCCGAAAGCCACGCCAGCCGGGGCGTCATGGCCCTTTCATAGCACGAACTCTCTGTGGAAAACGCCGTCATACCCTTCAGTTTGAGCCTGCCGTCGAACATTTCGCCGGTCTGTCCCGCCCTTTTCGAGATGGAGCATGTCCACAGATGAGCACCCCCGCCAAGATCGCCCCGAAGCTGCCTGACAGCATTTTCCGCGCCTACGACATTCGCGGCACTGTGCCGGAATACCTCAACGGTGAAACCGCTTACTGGATCGGCCGTGCCATCGGCTCGCAGAGCCTGGCCCAGGGCGAGCCGAACGTGTCGGTCGGTCGCGACGGTCGCCTGTCCGGCCCGGAGCTGGTCGCGGAACTTATTCGCGGCATCGCCGAGAGCGGTTGCCACGTCAGCGATGTCGGCCTGGTGCCAACGCCAGCGCTGTATTACGCCGCCAACGTGCTGGCCGGCAAGTCCGGGGTGATGCTCACCGGTAGCCACAATCCGTCGAACTACAACGGTTTCAAAATCGTCATCGCCGGCGACACCCTCGCCAACGAGCAGATTCAGGTGCTCCACGAGCGCATCAAGAACAATGACCTGAGCAGCGGCCAGGGCAGCGTCACTCAGGTCGAAATCCTCGACCGCTACAACACCGAAATCGTCCAGGACATCAAACTGGCCCGCCGCCTGAAAGTCGTGGTCGACTGCGGCAATGGCGCGGCCGGTGTGATCGCCCCGCAACTGATCGAAGCGCTGAACTGCGAAGTCATCCCGCTGTTCTGCGAAGTCGACGGCAACTTCCCGAACCATCACCCGGATCCGGGCAAACCGGAAAACCTCGTAGACCTGATTGCCAAAGTCAAAGAGACCAACGCCGATATCGGCCTGGCCTTCGACGGTGACGGCGACCGCGTTGGCGTGGTGACCAACACCGGCAGTATCGTCTACCCGGATCGTCTGCTGATGCTGTTCGCTCGCGACGTAGTGGCGCGTAACCCGGACGCGGAAATCATCTTCGACGTCAAATGCACCCGTCGCCTGGTGCCATTGATCAAGGAATACGGTGGTCGGCCGCTAATGTGGAAGACCGGTCACTCGTTGATCAAAAAGAAAATGAAACAATCCGGCGCACTGTTGGCCGGCGAAATGAGCGGGCACATCTTCTTCAAGGAACGCTGGTTCGGTTTCGACGACGGCATCTACAGCGCCGCACGTCTGCTGGAGATCCTCAGCAAGGAAAAATCCACCGCGGAAGAGCTGTTTGCGACCTTCCCGAACGATATTTCCACGCCGGAAATCAATATCCATGTGACCGAAGAGAGCAAATTCAGCATCATTGATGCACTGCACGATGCTCAGTGGGGCGAAGGCGCCGACCTGACCACCATCGACGGCGTGCGTGTCGATTACGCCAAAGGCTGGGGCCTGGTGCGCGCGTCCAACACCACACCGGTGCTGGTGCTGCGCTTCGAGGCCGATGACGAGGCTGAATTGCAGCGCATCAAGGATGTGTTCCACGCCCAACTGAAACGCGTTGCACCTGATCTCCAACTACCGTTCTGATCCACCCGGAGCCCTGAATGACCCTCGAACGCGAAGCCGCCGCCAACACTGCCAAGGTCCTGTCCGAAGCGCTGCCTTACATCCGACGCTATGTCGGCAAGACCCTGGTGATCAAATACGGCGGCAACGCGATGGAAAGCGAGGAGCTGAAAACCGGCTTCGCCCGCGACATCGTGCTGATGAAAGCCGTGGGCATCAACCCGGTGGTCGTGCACGGTGGCGGCCCGCAGATCGGTGACCTGCTCAAGCGCCTGTCGATCGAAAGCCACTTCGTCGACGGCATGCGCGTTACCGACGCGGCGACCATGGACGTGGTGGAAATGGTCCTTGGCGGTCAGGTCAACAAGAGCATCGTCAACCTGATCAATCGCCATGGCGGCAGCGCCATCGGCCTGACCGGTAAGGATGCCGGGCTGATCCGGGCGAAGAAGCTCACCGTCTCCCGCCAGACCCCGGAGATGACCCAGCCGGAAATCATCGACATCGGCCATGTCGGCGAAGTCGTCGGCATCAATACCGAGCTGCTGAACCTGCTGGTCAAAGGCAACTTCATTCCGGTCATCGCGCCGATTGGCGTCGGTGAGAACGGCGAGTCGTACAACATCAACGCCGACCTGGTGGCGGGCAAGGTTGCCGAAGCACTGAAAGCTGAAAAGCTGATGCTGCTGACCAACATTGCCGGCCTGATGGACAAGTCGGGCACCGTGCTGACCGGTCTGAGCACGCAGCAGGTCGACGACCTGATCGCCGATGGCACAATCTACGGCGGCATGCTGCCGAAGATCCGCTGTGCACTGGAAGCGGTTCAGGGTGGCGTAGGTAGTTCGTTGATCATCGACGGGCGTGTGCCGAACGCGATCCTGCTGGAAATCTTCACTGATACTGGCGTGGGTACGCTGATCAGCAATCGCAAGCGTCCTTGATGGCTGATCGCTGAAAGCAAAAGATCGCAGCCTTCGGCAGCTCCTACAGGGATTTCGCACATGCAGGAATCCGCTTTTGTAGGAACTGACGAAGGCTGCGATCTTTTTTGTGCGCGCAGGAAACGCCTGACTCGACACAGCGAAACGTCCGACATCCCTCCAGAACAAATCTCCATAGGATCTTCCCCTCATCCAACGGAGATTCACTCATGCAGAAAGATTACGTTCCCTACGGCAGCGATGTTTCAGCAGGCACCTACGAATGCGTGGACTGCGGTCATCGTTATTCCAATCAAGCCAAGACTTCAATGCCGCCCTGCCCGCAGTTTCGCAAGACGGCGCATGTCCTGAACGGCTGGAAAACCCTCACCGGCCAAGGTGACGCCCCTCAAGATCCGTACCCGGAAAAAACCGAAAAGCCGGCTGCCAGCAAAAAATAACACCGGAGCGCCTGAGCCATGCAGATCTCGTTCACGATCGACGCCGACGCTTTCGAGCAGGAACAGAAGGAACCGGTGAAAAAGACCTTGCGCATCGGCGATGCGGAAATCGCCCATGCGCTTTTCTGGTGGTGATCAGCTCGACGTGATTCGCGATGAATTGAACATGCTCATCACCCAGAACGAGCCGACCTTCAAACCCATCACCAAACGCAAGGGCAGCGCCGGGCAATTCGAGATCAGCGAAGATTCCCACGCATTGCTCTGCGCAACGCTGGGTCTGAATGCCGTTCAGTGACATCGTCGCGGTCAGTGGCTTGCTGCTGACCCTGACTACGTTCATGTTCAATCTGGCATGGCCGGCGCTCAGGACTGGCGCTGAGACTGCTGATCAAATGGCAAAAACTGCGTAGACCACTGTAGGAGCTGCCGAAGGCTCGGGCCGCGATCGGACGATCTTTTGATCTTGATCCTGAAAAACAAGATCAAAAGATCGCAGCCTTCGGCAGCTCCTACAGGTGCGTATCACACGCCAAATTGGGCGCGGTACGCTTCCACGGCTGGGAGGTGTTGCTTGAGCTGCGGATCGTCGGCGAGGAACTCCAGCACCTGATTCAGCGAGACGATGCTGATCACCGGAATGCCGAAGTCGCGCTCGACTTCCTGGATGGCCGACAATTCGCCGTTGCCACGCTCCTGGCGGTTCAGCGCGATCAGCACACCGGCGGCTTTGGCGCCGTCTTGGGAAGCGATGATCTGCATCACTTCACGAATGGCGGTGCCGGCGGTGATCACGTCGTCGATGATCAAGACTTCGCCAGTCAGCGGCGCGCCAACCAGGCTGCCGCCCTCGCCGTGGGCCTTGGCTTCCTTACGGTTGAAGCACCACGGCAGGTCACGAGCGTGATGCTCGGCCAGCGCAACGGCGGTCGTGGCCGCCAGCGGAATACCTTTATAAGCCGGGCCAAACAGAACGTCGAAGGGGATGCCGCTCTCGGTGATGGCGGCGGCGTAGAAACGCCCCAGCTGCGCCAGGGCCGAACCCGAGTTGAACAGGCCGGCGTTGAAGAAGTAGGGACTGGTGCGCCCGGACTTCAGGGTGAACTCACCGAAGCGCAAAACGCCGCGATCGATGGCAAAACGAATGAAATCGCGCTGATACGCTTGCATGAAAAAAACCCCAAATACCACGGATTTAGCTAATTAGCTTGACGCCGTGTATCATACACGCACGCGATTTTTGGGGCCATTTATGCGGATCATCAGTGTGAACGTCAATGGTATTCAGGCGGCAGTCGAGCGCGGTTTGCTCAGTTGGCTGCAAGCCCAGAATGCCGACGTCATCTGCCTGCAGGACACCCGTGCCTCCGCCTTTGAACTGGATGACCCAGCCTTCCAACTGGATGGCTACTTCCTTTATGCCTGCGATGCTGAAGTCCCTGCCCAAGGCGGCGTGGCTTTGTATTCGCGGTTGCAACCGAAGGCTGTCATCAGCGGTCTCGGTTTCGAGACGGCCGACCGCTACGGGCGCTACCTGCAAGCAGATTTCGACAAAGTCAGTATTGCCACCTTGCTGTTTCCTTCGGGGATGAACGGCGATGAGGACTTGAACCAGAAGTTCAAGCTCATGGACGATTTCGGCAAGTACCTGGACAAACAGCGACGCAAACGTCGCGAGTACATTTATTGTGGCTCGCTGTACGTTGCGCAGCAGAAACTCGACATCAAGAACTGGCGCGACAGCCAGCAATCTCCAGGCTTCCTGGCGCCGGAACGCGCCTGGATGGACGAGATTGTCGGCAACATGGGCTATGTCGATGCGCTGCGCGAAGTCAGCCGCGAAGGCGATCAGTACAGCTGGTGGCCGGATAACGAACAGGCCGAGATGCTCAATCTGGGCTGGCGTTTCGATTATCAGATCCTGACCCCGGGCCTGCGTCGCTCGGTGCGCAGTGCACGCCTGCCGCGTCAGCCACGGTTTTCGCAGCACGCGCCGTTGATCGTCGACTACGACTGGACGCTGACCATCTAAGCGTCGTATCGCAGCCAAAGAAAATGCCCGCATCGTGAGATGCGGGCATTTTTTATGCGCCGTGCTTCCTAAACCGCAGCGAAGAATGGCAAGGCCAGGTACAGCTTGATCACGATGACGTTGACGATATCGATGAAGAACGCTCCTACCATCGGCACCACCAGAAACGCGATTTGCGAAGGGCCATAGCGCTGCGTCACCGCTTGCATGTTGGCAATGGCCGTAGGCGTGGCACCCAGCCCAAAGCCGCAGTGTCCCGCAGCGAGTACGGCGGCATCATAGTTGCTGCCCATCACCCGAAACGTTACGAAAATCGCGAACAGCGCCATGACCAGCGCCTGCACGGCCAGAATGATGAAGATCGGCAATGCCAACGCCGCCAGATCCCAAAGCTTCAGCGACATCAGCGCGATCGCCAGAAACAGCGAGAGGCTGACATTGCCGAGCACGGAAACTTCACGCTCGAACACCTGATACAAGCCAAGTGCTGACAGACTGTTGCGCAACACCACACCTACAAACAGCACGCAAACAAACGTCGGCAGTTCGAACGCAGTGCCATGCAGAACGCCATTCAGAAGGTTGCCAGCGAGCAGGCTGACGGCAATCAGCGCCAGCGTTTCGACGAACGAAAACGGCGTGATCGAGCGTTCCTTGTTCGGCTGCTCAAAACCTCTTGGCAGTCGCGGCGCTTGTTGCGTATTGCAACCTGGCACTTGAACACGCTTGATCAGCAATCGGGCAACGGGCCCACCGATCAGACCACCCAGCACCAGACCGAACGTCGCTGAGGCCAGCGCCAGCTCTGAAGCCGAGGCCAGGCCATATTTCTCGCTGAACACCGCGCCCCATGCCGCGCCAGTGCCGTGGCCGCCGGCCAGCGTGATCGAGCCCGTCAGCAAGCCCATCAAAGGGTCGAGCCCGAGCAGGGTTGCCAACCCGATGCCCATGGCATTTTGCACCACCAGCAAGCCAATGACCGCCAGCAGGAAGATACCGACTATGCGGCCGCCCTTCTTCAGACTGGCAAGGTCAGCACTCAAGCCAATGGTGGCAAAGAAAGCCAACATCAGGGGGGTTTGCAATGATGTATCGAAGCGGACTTCAATGTCGAAAGTGCGCAATATCAACAGGAGCACGGCAACCACCAGGCCACCCGCTACCGGTTCAGGAATATTGTAACTTCGCAGAAAGCCGACACGCGTAACAAGTCCGCGTCCGAGCAGTAGTACTAAAGAAGCGGCCACGAGCGTGCCGTAGAAATCGAGCTCAATCATGTGGATTATTCTTGGCTAAGTATTCACGAGGCGAGCGTTTACCTGGGCTCTACTGGTGAACCGGCTGATTTTCTCAACACTGATTACTGGGGAATTCAAGTGCCATCGATGGCTTGAACATATCGGAATGTTTCAACCGAAACATTACATCGTGCAACTTTAACAATCAGCTCGCGCCAATAACAAGAACGGAAATAAGCACTGGACCGATCAGTTGTGACCAAAGATGTTATAGAGAAATATCAGCAAATAAGTGCCAAACCGCACATCGTTAACAGACTAGTCCTACAACAAAAACCAATTATTAAGTTGCACAAATAAAAATACCCCGATAAGTCGGGGTATTTTCATATTGCGATACAACAGACTTTCACTTGATCAATCGCCAGGTGAACGGATATCTGTATGGGAAACCTTCGTTGGCTTTGACCTCTGCAATGATCGTCAGGACCAGTGCGGCGATCGCCAACAAACCAAACAGGAAGAAACCAATGATCAGCAGCATGAGCAGGAAGCAGATCATTGAGGCTATCGCCACCGTGATCTGAAAATTCAACGCCTCTTTGCCCTGTGCATCGATAAAAGGGTCTTTCTCGCGCTTCATCTGCCACAGGATCAACGGCCCGATCAGATTGCCGAACGGAATCCAGATCCCCAGCAAGGCGGACAGGTGACAGAACATTGCCCACTGGCGAACCTCCTGGCTCGGTTTGGGCAGCAACTCTTGCTCGTCACTCATCATGTCCTCCTTGTGGTCGAAAACCTCAGTCGGCCAGTGCAGCCTTCTGCAGTTCGAAGATCTCGTTCATGCCTTTCTTCGCCAGTTCCAGCATGGCGTTCAAGTCTTCAGGCTGGAACGGCGCGCCTTCTGCGGTGCCCTGCACTTCGATGAAGCCGCCGGTGCTGGTCATCACTACGTTCAGGTCGGTTTCAGCAGCGGAATCTTCAAGATAGTCCAGATCCAGTACTGGCTCGCCTTGATACATGCCCACCGAGACCGCACCGATCATCTGCTTGAGCGGGTCACCGCCTTTCAGGCCGCCGCGCTTCTTGATCACTTTCAGGGCATCGACCAGCGCAACCATGGCGCCGGTGATGGACGCGGTGCGAGTACCGCCATCGGCCTGTATCACGTCGCAATCGACATACAGGGTCACGTCGCCAAGCTTGGACATATCCAGCGCCGCGCGCAGGGAGCGGCCGATCAGACGCTGGATTTCCAGAGTACGACCGCCCTGCTTGCCACGGCTGGCCTCACGCTGGTTACGCTCGCCGGTGGCGCGCGGCAGCATGCCGTACTCGGCAGTCAACCAGCCCTGGCCCTGGCCTTTGAGGAAACGCGGCACGCCATTTTCGACGCTGACGGTGCAGATGACTTTGGTATCACCGAATTCGACCAGTACGGATCCCTCGGCGTGTTTGGTGTAGTTGCGGGTGATGCGGATCGAGCGGAGCTGATCGGCAGCGCGACCACTTGGACGTTTCATAGGGATACCTGTACTGAGGACGGAAAACTGCCGAGCATTATAGAGCCCTGCACCGCGAGTGGGCACTGGTTAAAACCGCCGGCCGACGACCGAAGCCACTCAAGCGCGCATAACCGACGGGCTGCAGCGCTTTGTCACACCGTGTGTTTGGGCGCATTCGCCGCACTGCGCTACAATCCTGCGCCTTTGCTGCCAGTCGGCTTAAATTCATTGAAATCGCGCCTGCGAAACAGCGTTTCGCGCCGATCTGCATTGCGAGGTCACCGCCATGGTGCACAGCATGACCGCCTTCGCCCGCGTCGAGAAAGCCGGCGTTCAGGGCACCCTGAGCTGGGAACTGCGCTCGGTCAACAGCCGCTATCTGGAACCGCACCTGCGCTTGCCCGAATCGTTTCGCGACCTCGAAGGCGCCGTGCGTGAAGCGCTGCGTCAGGGTCTGTCGCGGGGCAAACTGGAATGCACGCTGCGCTTCACCGAAGAAAGCACCGGCAAACCGCTGCAAGTGGACCGCGAACGCGCCGCACAACTGGTTGCCGCTGCGGAAACCGTTGCCGGGCTGATCAAGAATCCCGCCGCGCTGAATCCGCTGGAAGTGCTGGCCTGGCCCGGCGTGCTGGTCGCCGATGCGACCGACCCGCAGGCGCTGAACGCCGAAGCGCTGGCGCTGTTCAATCAGGGTTTGAAGGATCTTAAGGCTGGCCGCGAGCGCGAAGGCGCGGAGCTGGCTCGTCTGATCAACGACCGCCTGACCTCCATCGAAGAGGACGTGGTGACCCTGCGTGAACTGGTGCCGCAGATGCTCGCCACCCAGCGCCAGAAGGTCCTCGATCGCTTCGCCGACATGAAGGCCGAGCTCGACCCGCAGCGCCTGGAACAGGAAATGGTCATCCTCGCGCAAAAAAGCGACGTGGCCGAAGAACTGGATCGCCTGAGCACCCACATCATCGAAGTTCGCCGGGTGCTCAAGTCCGGTGGTGCCGCCGGGCGGCGTCTGGACTTCCTGATGCAGGAGCTCAACCGCGAAGCCAACACACTCGGCTCCAAAGCCTTCGACCCGCGCAGCACCCAGGCCGCCGTCAACCTCAAGGTGTTGATCGAGCAGATGCGCGAACAAGTGCAGAATATTGAGTAAGGCTACCCTGACATGACCCAACACACCGGCACCCTGTACATCATTTCCGCGCCATCGGGCGCGGGCAAGAGCAGTCTGGTCAAGGCGTTGACCGACGCCGACCCGGAGATTCGCGTTTCCGTTTCGCACACCACCCGCGCCATGCGCCCGGGCGAAGTGGATGGCGTGAACTACCACTTCGTGACCCGCGAAGAGTTCGTGAAGATGGGCGAGCACGGCGACTTCCTTGAACGCGCCGAAGTCTTCGGCAATTTCTACGGTACCTCGCAAAGCCGCCTGCAGCAGACGCTGGACGAAGGTCACGACCTGATTCTGGAAATCGACTGGCAGGGCGCCGAGCAAGTGCGCAAGCTGATGCCGCAAGCGCGCTCGATCTTCATCCTGCCGCCGTCGCTGCAAGCGTTGCACCAGCGCCTGACCAATCGTGGCCAGGACAGCGACGAGATTATCGACGGCCGCATGCGCGAAGCGGTCAGCGAGATGAGCCATTACGTCGATTACGATTACCTGATCATCAACGACGATTTCGCTCACGCGCTGGACGATCTGAAAGCGATTTTCCGCGCCAATCAGTTGCAACAGAAGCGCCAGCAAGTGCGTTTCGGCAAATTACTGGCTGAATTGCTCGGTTAAAACAGCACTTCCCAAAATGCCTGCAAGCGCTTTACATTGGTGCTTGCAGCGCGTTGAAGGGTCTGGTCAAAAAATCAGCGCTTCCCTAATCGCTGGTGATTTTTTAAACTGCTCAGTCCGCTCGCCCAACCGGGCAGCGCGCATATTGCATTCGCTCCGAGGAATACCATGGCCCGCGTAACCGTTGAAGACTGCCTAGAACACGTGGAAAACCGCTTTGAGCTGGTCATGCTCTCTACCAAGCGTGCCCGTCAACTGGCCACCGGCGGCAAAGAGCCATTGGTGCAGTGGGAAAACGACAAGCCGACCGTTGTCGCGCTGCGTGAAATTGCTGAAGGCCTGATGAGCTACGAGTTCATCGCCGAGCAGGAAATCGTCCAGGATGAACCGCTGTTCGCAGCGTTCGAGGACGAGTCGAACGAGGCCGTCTAAGCCTATGCCTGGTCGACGTAGCACGGCGCGGGGTCACAGCTTTCGGCAGGAATCATCATGCCGAGCATAGACGCCCTCGCCGATCGCTTATCGACCTACCTCGGCAACGACCAGGTCAACCTGGTCCGCCGAGCGTATTTCTACGCCGAACAAGCCCATGACGGTCAACGCCGTCGCAGCGGCGAGGCGTATGTCACGCATCCTCTTGCCGTGGCCAATATTCTTGCCGACATGCACATGGACCATCAGAGCCTGATGGCCGCGATGCTGCATGACGTGATCGAAGACACCGGTATCGCCAAGGAAGCGCTGCAAGCGCAGTTTGGTGAAACCGTGGCCGAACTGGTCGACGGGGTCAGCAAACTGACCCAGATGAATTTCGAGACCAAGGCCGAAGCGCAGGCGGAAAACTTCCAGAAAATGGCCATGGCCATGGCGCGCGACATCCGGGTGATCCTGGTCAAGCTCGCCGACCGCCTGCACAACATGCGCACGCTGGAAGTGCTGTCCGGCGAAAAACGCCGGCGCATCGCCAAGGAAACTCTCGAGATCTACGCGCCCATTGCCAACCGGCTGGGCATGCACGCGATCCGCATCGAATTCGAAGACCTCGGCTTCAAGGCCATGCACCCGATGCGTTCCGCGCGGATCTACCAGGCGGTCAAGCGCGCCCGGGGCAACCGCAAGGAAATCGTTAACAAGATCGAAGAGTCCCTCGGTCACTGCCTCGCCATCGACGGCATCCAGGGCGAAGTCAGCGGTCGGCAGAAACACCTCTACGGCATCTACAAGAAAATGCGCGGCAAGCGTCGGGCCTTCAACGAGATCATGGACGTTTACGCGTTCCGGATCATCGTCGACAAGGTCGATACCTGCTACCGCGTATTGGGTGCTGTGCATAATTTGTACAAACCGTTGCCAGGGCGTTTCAAGGATTACATCGCGATCCCCAAGGCCAACGGCTATCAGTCGCTGCACACCACGCTGTTCGGCATGCACGGTGTACCGATCGAGATCCAGATCCGTACCCGCGAAATGGAAGAGATGGCCAACAACGGCATCGCCGCCCATTGGCTGTACAAATCCAGCGGTGACGAGCAACCGAAAGGCACGCACGCCCGCGCTCGCCAGTGGGTCAAAGGCGTGCTGGAAATGCAGCAACGCGCCGGCAACTCGCTGGAATTCATCGAAAGCGTGAAGATCGACCTGTTCCCGGACGAGGTCTACGTGTTCACGCCCAAAGGCCGGATCATGGAGCTGCCAAAAGGCTCCACGGCGGTCGACTTTGCCTACGCAGTGCACACCGATGTCGGCAACAGCTGCATCGCCTGCCGGATCAACCGTCGTCTCGCGCCGCTGTCCGAACCGCTGCAAAGCGGCTCCACGGTCGAGATTGTCAGCGCCCCCGGCGCACGGCCGAACCCGGCGTGGCTCAACTTCGTGGTCACCGGCAAGGCACGCACACATATTCGTCATGCACTGAAACTGCAGCGCCGCTCCGAGTCCATCAGCCTCGGCGAACGCCTGCTGAACAAGGTGCTCAACGGTTTCGACAGCTCCCTGGAGAAGATCCCGGCAGAGCGCGTCAAAGCAATGCTTACCGAGTACCGCCTCGAACTGATCGAAGACCTGCTCGAAGACATCGGCCTGGGCAACCGCATGGCCTATGTCGTTGCCCGTCGCCTGCTCGGCGAAGGTGAGCAGCTGCCGAGCCCGGAAGGTCCGCTGGCGATTCGCGGCACCGAGGGCCTGGTGCTCAGCTACGCCAAGTGCTGTACACCGATCCCGGGCGACCCGATTGTCGGGCACCTGTCGGCGGGCAAAGGCATGGTCGTGCACCTGGACAACTGCCGCAACATCAGCGAAATCAGGCACAACCCGGAAAAATGCATCCAGCTCTCGTGGGCCAAGGATGTCACCGGCGAATTCAACGTCGAGCTGCGCGTCGAGCTGGAACACCAGCGCGGCCTGATCGCCCTGCTCGCCAGCAGCGTCAACGCGGCCGACGGCAATATCGAGAAAATCAGCATGGACGAACGCGATGGTCGCATCAGCGTCGTGCAGTTGGTGGTCAGCGTCCACGACCGTGTGCACCTGGCCCGCGTGATCAAGAAACTGCGCGCCTTGACCGGGGTGATCCGCATCACCCGCATGCGCGCATAACCTGCCTATTACAAGGAGTCCTACATGACCAAAACCGTCATCACCAGCGACAAGGCCCCGGCCGCCATCGGTACTTACTCCCAGGCGATCAAGGCAGGCAACACCGTTTACATGTCGGGCCAGATTCCTCTGGACCCAAAAACCATGGAACTGGTTGAGGGCTTCGAAGCCCAGACCGTCCAGGTCTTCGAGAACCTCAAAGCCGTGGCCGAAGCGGCCGGCGGTTCGTTCAAGGACATCGTCAAACTGAACATCTTCCTCACCGACCTGAGCCACTTCGCCAAGGTCAACGAGATCATGGGCAAGTACTTCGACCAGCCATACCCGGCCCGCGCCGCCATTGGCGTGGCCGCCCTGCCGAAGGGTGCGCAGGTTGAAATGGATGCCATTCTGGTCATCGAGTGATGCGCACGGCGCGGCCTTCACGCCGCGCCGACTGCTGCAAGAAAAGGTTTTGAAAGGATTTCACCATGCGCAAAGCGCTAGCTCTCTCGCTGCTCGCCCTGTTTCTCGGCGGCTGCGCCAGCGACCCTGCCGACCGTGACATCAGCGGCACCTGGATCAACCAGGTGGCGATCGATGCCGCCGCCAAGGGCGGTCCCCTGCGTGAAGCGCTGCAGGCTTACGGTCCGAATCTGGAGTGGGACGTCAACACCAAGGCCGGTCAGGCCCGCTATACCAACGGTTTTGAGAACGTCGAAGGACGGCTGCTGGGCGAAGAGTCCGGCGCCTGGAAAGTCGACTTTTATGGCAGCTCCGCCAGCGAACTGAAACGCGATGGCGGGCGCCTGCAACAAGCCGCCAGCGACAACGAACCCGAACAAGTCTTCGATCGCGCACAGATCCCCGTGCCGGAAGGCGCGCCAATCGGTGCCAGCTTCGAACGCGCGCTCTACTCAGCATACCTGGGCGGCAACTGGACCATCGCCAGCGGCCAGGGTGAAGGCGGCACCGTGCAGTTCCAGGCCGACGGCCAGGTGACCGGCCTGCCGGGCGTTGACCGTTATGCCTTGTGTCTGGCCGGCGATTGCGCGTCGATGAGCAATGGCAACGACAGCATGTGGCTGCAACTCAATGGCCAGGGCAATAACTGGATCTTTGTGCGCAAGGGCAAGGAACTGGAGATTTTGCAGGCAGTGAACGCTGCGCTGGCGGATGAGCAACCGCAGTTTGCCGCGGGTGAGCGCAAGTGGTTGCTGGAAAAGCAGTAACCCGCTTCCGAAACCTCAGAAGATCAAATGTGGGAGCGAGCCTGCTCGCGAACGCGGTGGGTCAGTCGAACTGATAATGACTGACATACCGCATTCGCGAGCAGGCTCGCTCCCACAGTGGTTTTTGTGTTGCTGAAAATTCAGCAATTACCTTCAAGAATCGCTGCGTAGCCTTCACGATAGCTGGGATACTTCGGCACCCAGCCCAACGCTTTCGCCCGCGCATTGCTGCAACGCTTGCTGCCGGTGCGCCGCACACTGGCGTCGTCCGCCCATTCAGTCACACCCAGGTACTCGCGCAACCAGCCCACCACTTCGGCCAAAGGCGCAGGCGCGTCATCCACACCGATATAGAGCTCGTCCAGCTTGACGCCCTCGCGGTCTTTTTCCAGCAAGAACGCCAGCAGCCCCGCTGCATCATCGGCATGAATACGATTGCCATACAGCGGTGGCTCTGTAGCCACGCGATAGCCGCGACGCACCTGAGTCAGCAGCCACTCGCGGCCCGGGCCGTAAATGCCGGTCAGGCGCAGCACGCTTGCCGGGATGCCGCTATTGAGCGCGACCTGCTCGGCTTCGAGCATCAAGCGACCTGAATATCCGGCCGCGACCGTCTCGGAGGTCTCATCCACCCATGCTCCATCCTGCTGGCCGTACACGCTGCTGCTCGACACGAAGATCAGCCGCTCGGGCACTTGCCCATAGTCACCCAGCCAGCTCAGCACATTCTGCAAACCCTGCACGTAGGCCTTGCGATAGCCCTCTTCGTCGTGATCGGTAGCCGCAGCGCAATACACCAGATAATCGACAGCGCCTACCGGCCAGGTCGCCGGGCACTCTTCGCTGAACAGGTCGCCGGCGACGCCGATGACACCCTCCGGCAGCTTGGAAACGTCGCGGCGCAGGCCATGAACCTGCCAGCCAGCCGCCAGCAATTGCGTGGCCAGACGACTGCCGACATCACCACAACCGGCAATCAAAACAGAAGGCGCGGACATCAGAAAACTCCCATCAGAAAGGCACAGACTAGCTCTGGCACAGGACGAACGGCTAGCAATGAAGGAAAAAAAGTTACTCTATTACTTTTGTTAACAAGAATTACTTGCAATAATGCACGCCACTTTTGTTCTCGGCCTCACGAGGCCTGGAAGAGCAACAACGTTTTTCTATCTCAGGTCCGGCCAGCATGACACGTAATCAAACTCCCGCTTCGCCAACCACTCGACCTCGCGCCTGGAGCGCCGTCGCGGCTCTGTTGCTCAGCCTGATGCTGGCACCGACCGCCGCCTTCGCCGACGCTCAAGCACCCGCCACCCCAGCCGCCACCGAGCAGAGCGCACCCGCTGCCGCTCCGGCTGCACCAGCCGCCACCGATCCGGTGCAGGCTGTCGACGCCGCTGACGCACCTGAAGCCCTCGAAGCCGACAACACCTTGGGCATGGCCCACGACCTTTCGCCGTGGGGTATGTACCAGAACGCCGACATCATCGTGAAAATCGTGATGATCGGTCTGGCCATCGCTTCGATCATCACCTGGACTATCTGGATCGCCAAAGGCTTCGAGCTGATGGGCGCCAAGCGTCGTCTGCGTGGCGAAATCGCTGCACTGAAAAAAGCCACCACCCTTAAAGAAGCAAGTGCCACGGCCGGCAAGGAAGGCACCCTCGCCAACCTGCTGGTGCACGACGCGCTCGAAGAGATGCGCCTGTCGGTCAACAGCCGCGAGAAAGAAGGCATCAAGGAACGCGTCAGCTTCCGCCTCGAGCGCCTCGTTGCTGCCTGCGGTCGCAACATGAGCAGCGGCACCGGCGTCCTCGCCACCATCGGTTCGACCGCACCGTTCGTGGGTCTGTTCGGTACCGTGTGGGGCATCATGAACTCGTTCATCGGCATCGCCAAAACCCAGACCACCAACCTCGCCGTTGTCGCACCGGGTATCGCTGAAGCCCTGCTGGCCACTGCACTGGGTCTGGTTGCGGCGATCCCTGCGGTGGTGATCTACAACGTCTTCGCCCGTTCCATCGCCGGTTACAAGGCGCAGGTCTCCGATGCCTCGGCAGAAGTCCTGCTGCTGGTCAGCCGCGATCTCGACCACCAGCCTGAGCGCAGCTCGCAGCCGCACATGGTTAAAGTGGGGTAATCGGCCATGGGCCTGCATTTGAAAGAAGGCGCAGACGACGATCTGGCCGAGAACCACGAAATCAACGTCACGCCGTTCATCGACGTGATGCTGGTGCTGTTGATCATCTTCATGGTGGCCGCGCCGTTGGCCACTGTGGACATCAAAGTCGACCTGCCGGCCTCGACCGCCAAACCGGCGCCGCGGCCAGAGAAACCGGTGTTCCTCAGTGTGAAAGCGGACCAGCGCCTGTTCCTCGGTGACGACGAAGTGAAAGCCGAAACCCTTGGCGCTACCCTCGACGCCAAGACCCAGGGCAAGAAAGACACCACCATCTTCTTCCAGGCCGACAAAGGCGTGGATTACGGCGACCTGATGAGCGTGATGGACAGCCTGCGCGCCGCCGGTTACCTGAAGGTCGGTCTGGTCGGACTTGAGACGGCAGCCAAGAAATGATCACGACGCGCCATAAGCTGACGCGTTACAGCGGTAGCCTGGCCGTGGTGCTGGGCGTGCACGCGCTGGCCATCGCGCTGGCGCTGAACTGGACCGCCCGCCCGCCCATCGAATTGCCGCCGCAGGCAATGATGGTCGAGCTGGCCCCGTTGCCTGCCCCGCCACCGCCGGCTCCGCCGAAAGTCGTCACACCGCCGCAGCCACCGGCTCCGGTTGAAGAGTTGCCGATCCCGAAACTGGCTGAAGCACCGAAGGCGGAAATCGCGGTACCCAAACCCAAGCCTAAGCCCAAGCCGAAACCGCCAAAGCCGGTGGAGAAGAAGCTGCCTGATCCGCCAAAGGAAAAACCTTCCGAGGAGAAACCGGCCGATACTCAACCGACCCAGGCGCCAACGGAGAAATCCGCCCAGCCTGCACCAGGTCCGTCGCCGGCTCAGTTGGCAGCCAAGGCCAGTTGGCAAGGTACCCTGCTCGCGCATTTGCAGAAGTACAAAAAGTACCCGCAGAGTGCGCAGTCGCGGGGCAAGGAAGGCTTGAATCGTCTGCGCTTCGTGGTTGATGGCGAAGGTAATGTGCTGTCGTTCGAACTGGTGGGCCGCTCTGGCAACGCTGATCTGGACCGGGCCACCCTGGACATGATCCGCCGCGCGCAACCGTTGCCCAAGCCGCCGGCCGACATGCTCA
This sequence comes from Pseudomonas sp. ef1, assembly GCF_007293365.2. NCBI lineage: Bacteria > Pseudomonadati > Pseudomonadota > Gammaproteobacteria > Pseudomonadales > Pseudomonadaceae > Pseudomonas > Pseudomonas sp. ef1. The sequence goes on from NZ_CM129815.1 coordinate 673,028, forward strand.
ATAACGGCTCGATCGAAATTGTTGCACCGTTTGTTTATTCGCTGGAACGCCGCCGCTAAGAAGCACCGCAATACCTGTGGGAGCTGGCTTGCCAGCTCCCACAAGGTTCTCCGCCAGCCGAGAGAACCAAGCCAAGAGGCACCGAAAGGTGCCTTTTGCATATCTGCCAGCGGCAAACCGACCTCGACCGGTGTCGCACTCAGCCCGCAGTCTGATAACGTGCGTCTATCGATTGCAGCCGGTATGCTTGGCGCGCATCTTCATGGACGCTTGCTATGACCCTCACAGAATTACGCTACATCGTTACCCTCGCCCAAGAGCAGCATTTCGGCCATGCCGCCGAGCGTTGCCACGTCAGTCAGCCGACGCTGTCGGTGGGCGTGAAAAAACTTGAAGACGAACTCGGTGTGCTGATTTTCGAGCGCAGCAAAAGCGCCGTGCGCCTGACCCCGGTCGGCGAGGGCATCGTCGCCCAGGCGCAGAAAGTCCTCGAACAAGCCCAGGGCATCCGTGAACTGGCCCAGGCCGGCAAGAACCAGCTGACCGCACCGCTGAAAGTCGGCGCCATCTACACCGTCGGCCCGTACCTGTTCCCGCATCTGATTCCACAACTGCACCGGGTCGCCCCGCAGATGCCGTTGTACATCGAAGAAAACTTTACCCACGTGCTGCGCGACAAACTGCGCAACGGCGAGCTCGACGCGATCATCATCGCCCTGCCGTTCAATGAAGCCGACGTGCTGACCCTGCCGCTTTACGACGAGCCGTTCTACGTGCTCATGCCGGCCCAGCATCCGTGGACCAAGAAAGAATCCATCGACGCCGGCCTGCTCAACGACAAGAGCCTGCTGCTGCTCGGTGAAGGTCACTGTTTCCGCGATCAGGTGCTCGAAGCCTGCCCGACCCTGACCAAAGGCAACGACGGCGCCAAGCACACCACGGTAGAATCCAGCTCGCTGGAAACCATTCGCCACATGGTCGCGTCCGGCCTGGGCATCTCGATCCTGCCGCTGTCGGCGGTGGACAGCCATCACTACGCCCCCGGCGTGATCGAAGTGCGCCCACTGACCGCGCCGGTGCCGTTCCGCACCGTGGCGATCGCCTGGCGCGCGAGCTTCCCACGGCCGAAAGCCATCGAGATCCTCGCCGACTCCATTCGCCTGTGCTCGGTGGCCAAGCCAGCGGCGCCGGTTACGGCCGGTTAAGCGAGCGTCATGACGGAGCTGTCGCAAGTGTCGGTGACGGCACTCAAGGGTGTCGGCGAAGCCATGGCCGAGAAACTGGCCAAGGTCGGCCTCGAGAATCTGCAGGACGTGCTCTTCCACTTGCCGCTGCGTTATCAGGATCGCACCCGCGTGGTGCCGATCGGCGCATTGCGACCGGGGCAGGACGCCGTGGTCGAAGGCACCGTCAGCGGTGCCGACGTGGTCATGGGTCGCCGCCGCAGTCTGGTCGTGCGCTTGCAGGACGGCACCGGCGGGCTGAGCCTGCGCTTCTACCATTTCAGCAACGCGCAGAAGGAAGGGCTCAAGCGTGGCACGCGGGTTCGCTGCTACGGCGAAGCCCGGCCCGGCGCCTCAGGCCTGGAAATCTACCACCCCGAATACCGCGCCATCACCGGCGACGAACCGCCGCCAGTGGATGAAACCCTGACCCCGGTCTACCCGCTCACCGAAGGCCTGACCCAGCAGCGCCTGCGCCAGCTGTGCATGCAGACCCTGACACTGCTCAAGCCGAGCACCCTGCCGGACTGGCTGCCGACCGAACTGGCCCGCGACTACCAACTGGCGCCGCTGGCCGACGCGATCCGTTACCTGCACAACCCGCCCGCCGATGCCGATGTCGATGAACTCGCCCTTGGCCATCACTGGGCGCAGCATCGCCTGGCTTTCGAAGAACTGCTCACGCATCAACTGTCGCAACAGCGTCTGCGCGAAAGCATGCGTTCACTGCGCGCGCCGGCGATGCCGAAAGCCACAAAGCTGCCACCGAAATACCTGAAAAACCTCGGCTTCAACCCGACCGGCGCGCAACAGCGCGTCGGCAACGAAATCGCCTACGACCTCAGTCAGCACGAACCGATGCTGCGGCTGATTCAGGGTGACGTTGGCGCGGGGAAGACCGTGGTTGCCGCCCTCGCCGCACTGCAAGCGCTGGAGGCCGGTTATCAAGTCGCGCTGATGGCGCCGACCGAGATCCTCGCCGAACAACACTTCATCACCTTCAAGCGCTGGCTCGAACCGCTTGGCATTGAAGTCGCGTGGCTGGCCGGCAAGCTCAAAGGCAAAAACCGCGTCGCCGCGCTGGAGCAGATCGCCAGCGGAACACCAATGGTGGTCGGCACCCACGCGCTGTTCCAGGACGAAGTACAGTTCAAGAACCTCGCACTGGTGATCATCGACGAACAGCACCGCTTCGGCGTGCAACAGCGTCTGGCGCTGCGGCAGAAAGGCGTTGGCGGGCGCATGTGCCCGCACCAACTAATCATGACCGCCACGCCGATTCCACGCACATTGGCGATGAGTGCCTACGCCGACCTCGACACCTCGATCCTCGATGAATTGCCGCCCGGGCGTACCCCGGTCAACACCGTGCTGGTCACCGACACCCGCCGCGTCGAAGTCATCGAACGCGTACGCAGCGCCTGCGCTGAGGGTCGTCAGGCCTATTGGGTGTGTACGCTGATTGAAGAATCGGAAGAGCTGACCTGCCAGGCCGCCGAAACCACGTTTGAAGACCTCACCGCCGCCCTCGGCGAATTGAAAGTCGGGCTGATTCACGGGCGCATGAAACCGGTAGAGAAAGCCGCCGTCATGGCCGAGTTCAAGGCCGGCAACCTGCAACTGCTGGTCGCGACCACGGTGATCGAAGTCGGCGTCGACGTGCCCAACGCCAGCCTGATGATCATCGAAAACCCCGAGCGCCTCGGCCTCGCACAGTTGCACCAGTTGCGTGGTCGCGTCGGCCGGGGCAGCGCCGCCAGTCATTGCGTGCTGCTCTACCACCCGCCGCTGTCGCAGATCGGCCGCCAGCGCCTGGGCATCATGCGCGAGACCAACGACGGTTTCGTCATCGCCGAAAAAGACCTCGAATTGCGCGGCCCCGGGGAAATGCTCGGCACCCGCCAGACCGGCCTGCTGCAATTCAAGGTCGCCGACCTGATGCGCGACGCCGATTTATTGCCCGCCGTGCGCGATGCTGCCCAGGCTTTGCTGGAGCGCTGGCCGACCCACGTCAGCCCATTGCTTGACCGTTGGCTGCGGCATGGGCAGCAATACGGCCAAGTGTGAGCACCGTCGCAGTTTGTGCAGGATCGTTCCTACAGAGCTGGTTATACTCCTGCCATTGTTTCAAAAACGGATACAGACCATGACCGAAGCTGCTCTCGTCCCCGAATCTCCGCAAGCTCCGTCTGTTATTCGGCTGCTGCTCAACAAGCTGGGCGTTGCCTACGAAGAAGTGCTCGACCACCACGGCCTCAATGCCTCGCGCAAAGTGCAGGCCGTGTTGCTGGACGACGCCGTGGGCGCGTTGATGGTGCTGTTTCCACAGAGCCAGTTGCTGGATCTCAATCGCCTCGCCGAACTCACTGGTCGCCGCCTCACAGCCGTGTCCACCGAGCGCCTGGAGAAGATGCTCGGCAAACACAATCTGAGCCTGCTCCCAGGCCTGCCGGCGCTAACCAGTTCGCCGTGCCTCTACGAAGAAAGCCTGCTGCGCGAGCCGAAGCTGCTGATCAACTCCGGCGAGCCGGGCCTGCTGCTGGAAATCAGCAGCGAAGACTTCAAATCGATGCTGACCAAGGCCAGCGCCGCCAACTTCGGCGAAGCCCTGAGCAGCATCCGCCCGAACCTCGACCGCCCGGACGATGACCGCGAGGAAATCACCCAGGCCGTGCAGGCGTTCACCGCGCGGCGCATTCAGCAGCGTCTGGAAGCGACCATCGAGATTCCGCCGCTGGCCGAAACCGCGCAAAAAATCATCAAGCTGCGCGTTGACCCCAATGCCACCATCGACGACATCACCGGCGTGGTTGAAACCGACCCGGCGCTGGCCGCGCAAGTGGTGAGCTGGGCGGCGTCGCCGTACTACGCCTCGCCGGGCAAGATTCGTTCGGTGGAAGACGCGATCGTCCGCGTGTTGGGCTTCGATCTGGTGATCAACCTCGCGCTGGGCCTGGCCCTCGGCAAGACCCTGAGCCTGCCGAAAGACCATCCGCAACACACCACGCCGTACTGGCAGCAGTCGATCTACACCGCCGCCGTCATCGAAGGCCTGACCCGCGCCATGCCGCGCGCCCAGCGCCCGGAAGCCGGCCTGACGTATCTGGCCGGTCTGCTGCATAACTTCGGTTACCTGCTGCTGGCCCACGTGTTTCCGCCGCACTTCTCGCTGATCTGCCGCCACCTGGAGGTCAACCCGCACCTGTGCCACAGCTACATCGAGCAACACCTGCTCGGTATCAGCCGTGAACAGATCGGCTCGTGGCTGATGCGCTACTGGGACATGCCGGATGAACTGGCCACCGCCCTGCGCTTCCAGCACGACCCAAGCTACGACGGCGCCTACGCCGAATACCCGAACCTCGTCTGCCTGGCCGTACGCCTGCTGCGCAGTCGTGGCATTGGCTCCGGGCCGGATGAAGATATTCCGGATGCCCTGCTCGAACGCGTTGGTTTGAGCCGTGACAAAGCCAACGATGTCGTCAGCAAAGTGCTTGAGGCTGAAGTGCTGCTGCGTGAACTGGCTTCGCAGTTCAGCCAGGCCTGAAAAGCTTCGCGGGCAAGCCCGCTCCCACAAGATCGATGCGATCTTCAGGAGCGGGTGCGTTGCGGCCAACTGTTGATTATTGGCGTAATCAACCGCGGTACCGAATCACCCAGCCCTGCGGGTTCGGGAAGCTTCCAATGAAATACCCTCCCACTACAATTCGGCCGTCCGCCAGTACCGTCATGTCATGAAGAGCCTCCAGGACCCCGGCCTCGTCGAAGATGCTGAACCCTGTGCCGTTGAATGACAGGTCCGGTGTTCCGTCCGCCAAAAACTTCGCCGTGATCGCACTCGGATCATCGTCGGTGACTCCGATTCCGGTGTTGCCGCTGACGACGATTGAACCGTCAGGTCGCGCTAAACAGCGCAACCATCTCAAACCTTGCGGGACAAAGTCGGATAACAACGGCTTACCATTATTGAATACGAGATTGTAGGAACCTTTGGATGTGAGTACCGCAATCACTCCACGCATGCCACCGTCCCTTACGGCAGCCCCTGCAAGAACAATCTTGCTATCCACAATTGAAATGGCGGACAGGTGGATATCATCCTCACCAGAGATGATCACGACGCCGTTACCGCTCTCGCCGAATGACCTGTCGATCTTGCCGTTAGCGTCGAATCGAATGACGTAAGCGCCCGAAGATGGCCCGCTATAGCTGCCACCAACCACCACAGCGCCGTCAGGTTGATGCGCGACCAGCTGCGCAGAACTGTGTTGGTATGCAATGCCAGCGAGCTCGACAAGCGCGAAACCCGTGCCATTGAACGTGGTGTCGTCGGAGCCATCCGCATTGAGCCGCATGACGATGCCGCTCACACGGCCAGCGTCGTCTTCGACGGAGCCGACCAGCAGGATTTTCTCGTCTTGCCGCAAGACATTGTCGCCATGACCCGCGCTCCCCATCTGCGCATAAGGAAGGTAACGCACACCCTGTTCAGCAAAATTGTGATCCAGCCGTCCATCTTTGTCTTGTTTCACGACAACCAGCCCGGCAGAAACATCAGGCCCATTGTTCTGGTACTCGGCACGAACGAGCCAACCGCCATCCGGGAACGGCGTCAACTCGAGCATCGAGTGCATATACAAACCGTCCTTGAGTGAAATCTCGACGAATCCTGTCTTGTCATCACCAAAACCGAGGTCCATTTGGCCGTCCTCCAGAAGCCGGGCGATCAGCGTTTCCAGGCCATCGTTGCGTCGACGAACAGCCACCAGCAACTTGTTGTCCGGCAGAGCCAATACCGCTCTTACGTCAAACTCAGACAATCCTCCAAGCGGAAATCTGACAATGCCGTTTTCGCCAAAAGACGGATCAAAATTCAGCGTGCCACTCGTCAGGTTTGCGCTTAGATAGCGAGTGATCCAGCCATCCACCCGGGAAGGGTCAGAAAGGCTGGTGTGGGTCATGGACACCACTATCCGACCGTCCTCCATGATTGCCAGATCATGAGGAAACACTGGCCCCGCTACGTTATCGAAGAGCGTATAGCCAATACCGTTGAAGGCCGTGTCCAGCTTGCCGTCTGCGAGAAAGCGCGCGGTAATTACCGCGGAATCACCGGCTCCAACGACAATGATCGAGCCGTCGAGCTGTGATGTATGCCGCCACGTCAATCCGTCTGGCAGTAACGGGGAAAACAGAGGCTGGCCATTATTGAATACAAGATTGGATGCTCCACTGGCGTTCAGCACAACCACCAACCCGCCATGGACGTTCTTTTGCCAGGCGTCACCCACCGCAACGATCCTGCCATCACTTTCGCGCACCGAAACAGCGTTCAAAGAGCTCTCGCCATCCTCGTCGAAAATCAGCTTCGCCTGGCCGTTGTTGAAATCCTTATCCAGCTTCCCCGCTACGTCCAAACGTGCCAGAAAAACTCCGGAGGCTGTCTCACCACTCTGAAAAACGCCGCAAACCAATACTTTGCCATCGGCTTGAACAGCGATAGCGCCGGCGGTGCTCGAGGTGGCACCGACATCCACCAAGACGTACCCCGCGCCGTCAAATGATGGATCGAGCGAGCCGTTTGCCAAAAGACGCATCACGACGGGCGATGGCCATGGCTCATCGATCAGGAGAAAGTGGAGCAGGACAATTTTGCCATCGGCCTGCTGAACTGCAGAGCCGGTAGAGGCATTTGCAGCGGGGGACTTTTGACTTGACTTCGCCCCTGCCGACGACGCAAGCGTGGAGCCCGGGATCGTGTAGAAAGAAAATAAACTCACGCCTTTATCGCCGAACGAATCGTCCAGCTCACCGTTGCCTTTCAAGCGGATCATTGCTTGGCCAGCGTCGACGGCTTTCTGCGTGAAGTATTGAACGCGCACCAGCCAGCCGCCGTCCGGCAACGCATCGAGTCCAAACACGGTGCTGATGCTAGCGCCGTTTATAGATATCTCGACGAAACCCGTGTCATGGCTTCCGAAGGACTTGTCGAGCGTCCCGTCTTCGTTCAATCGGGCGATGGCTAGCAGCGCGTCACTTCCTTCCAGAGGAAGTGCGACCAATAACTTCCCGTCGGGAAGGGCCAAAACAGCTGCAGCCTCAAGGCTCGCAATGCCCGGTATCGGCAACTTCAATAAACCATTCAGGGCGAAAGAGGGATCGGGGGTACCTGGGGTGGTCAAGTCCTGAGCCTGAGTCATGTTCTTGCTCCATCAAGTGCGTGGCGTCCTTTCGGGACCGGAGCTTGAGTAGAGCATCGCGAAGATGAGCAAAGCACCTGACAGAAATGACAGTACGACCGTCTTTACAGGCCTGAATAACGACTTTGCGAGCCAAAGAACGCTCGATCCTTCATCGTGCTTCGCTTGAAGCCAACCTGAAAAAATCTCAAGCCTTGGCCTTCGCCTTCCTCGGCTTCAAATACTTCATCAACCCCTGAAACCACATCACCAGCGCCGGATTACCCTTCAACTGGATCGACTTGTCCTGAATCCCCTGCATAAACGCCAACTGCTTGTTCTTCGCCTGCATCGTGGCAAAGCCATAACCCGCGTCTTTAAACGCAATCGCAAACGCCGGCTCCGCCACCACGCCAGACTTGCTGGTGATGCGCTGATCCTTGACCACGAAATGCCGCGCCACTTTCCCGTCCAGCGTCTGCAACTGAAACACCAGATCCTTGTCACCCAACTGCTGCTGGAACGCAGGATTTGTCCGGCTGGCCTTACCCATCAACAAACCCATCATCCACAGGAGAAAACGAAATTTCATGCGCACAGCCTCAAAAGGATAATAAACGGCCGGGGCAGTGTAAGGGATTCGGACGATAACGCCAGTATCTGACTCTTTTGGAAGAGGATGCAGACCAGTTCCCGCACGATGACTGCCAAGTCACGATTCAGCGCTCGCCCCTGATCGTTCCCCCGCTCCGCGTGGGAAGGCATCCCGAGACGCTCCGCGTCTCACCACTCACCTTCCCTACCACTGTTGAAACACATCCCTGTAGGAGCTGGCGAAGCCTGCGATCTTTTGATCTTCCGGACTGCGAATCTATGGGAAATTTCCTGCAAAGTGCGGGGCTGTCCGTGAACTAGGCGAGCTTGAAGATCACCGATAGGCTTCCTGCGTCATCGGGTATTCGGTGACCGGATGTGCAAGTCCGAATTCGGGAGCATTTTCTTCTTACTCCAAGGGATTTACACCGATGACCAATTCAACTACCAGCACCGAGGACACCTCCCCCTACGAATCCTTCGATTCAAGAAAACTACATGAAGCCGCCGAACGCGCCCTCGATCACCAGTTCTGCAAACCCGACCTCCCTCAGGCCCCACGCCGCGAAGGCCTGTTCAGCCTGAACCCGGACATCGACGCCGAAGCCCTCCTGGCCAACGCCTCGGAAGATCTGCTGTCCATCAGCATCATCGCTGCGGATCTTGCGGACGACATAGATGGCTCCCGCCGCTCGGTTGCATTGGCATTGAGTAGAATAGCGGACGGGGTCAGATTGATGGTGGAAGGGACGCTTGATCACATTGAAGTGCGAAGCGTGGCGGCCAAGCCGTAGCGAGATTGGTGAATGAAAAAAAAGGGGACGTTAAGTCCCCTTTTTGAATATTCCCTGCTTCACCACTGGCAACCTGTTTCAGGTTTCGCATCCACGTTGTAATCGTTTTCAAACGAATACTTCTTTGCAGACTTGTAATTCGTATACGTCATCGCATCAACCCGGCCACCCTGAGTGACCATCTGATACTCACCTGTCAGTGCGCCATCAACTACTTCAACCCAAGTTGTCGTGTACTGGTAGGGCCGGCCATACACGAGTTCTTCTTGTTCAGTACTGCGATGAACCAGCCCGATTGCCTTTTTCGACTTGCTGTACTTGACGCCAGCACCGCTCCATTTGGCGACAGAGTCGTAATAGGTTCGGAATTCAAAATTTATGGGTTTGCCTTCGTAGGAGCGAAAGCAAAAAACCCCGGTCGTGACCTCGCTATGAGCCGCCAGAGGAACGAAAACGAGCATCGCGGAAAACAATGCAGACGAAAATTTCAAACCAAACATTCCTTTAGCGGTTCATGGGTAATTGAAAGCGCATCCTCACCACGCAGTAGGCGACGTCTTCACGCAACAGACGGCTAGCCATCTGGCAGTGCCCTTCTGCGTACTTCTTCCAAAGCGGATCATCGAATTGATCCCCTCCCAGCCGCTCGATTGAGGCCGCTAAATTTCTCTCACGATCCTTCCCTGCAATCGCGGATGCCGCTTTGTAAAAACCATCCAGCAGTAAACCCGTCTGTAGAGCGATCAACTCTCCCAGCCGAGCATTGGTCGTCTGCACCAGACACCCAAGCCTCTCGATTGGCGCCTCAGCACCCGGCAACGCAGCTTGGTAAAGCTCTTCGCAAAACGACTCTTTGAAGCGCACCCAGTTCTTTTGCACATCTCTCAGGTGGCTTTGCTCCGCAGGAGCCAGAGTCGACAGCGCTTTTTTGTATTGCTCGTTCAAGACACCATCGACTTTCTTGAAGGTTTGCTGGCCGCAGGTGATCAAGTCCGGGTTGGACAAACTGTCTGGGTTGCACGCTTCTCCAGCAAACAATGCGGATGAAGCAGCAGAGAGCAAGCAACCGAGAAGAATCGAAAATACTTTCACGCTGTTACTCCTTCCTTTGACGGTCATGTCTGTACAGCCAAAACAGCGGCGGCAACAACACCAACAGAGCTAAACCATCCAGCCACACGTGCGACCAGACCTGCTGTTGCGCCGAGAGCCACATGTCCTGCGGCGCCCATAACAGGATGCCGGCGATCAACCAGCCCCAGACTGCCGGCACTTTGAGGCTATTGCCCAGATGCACCAATGCGAGCATGTACAGCGAATAACTTTGCAGCGTCGCGCCGAACAGCGCGAGCCACCAGACTTGTTGTTCGTGGCCGGCCAAAGGGACCGCATCGGCACCCCAGAACGACAGTTCGAGGATTCGCAGGTAGCCATCGAGAAAGCCGGAGTCACCAGCCCAGGTCAGGGTAAGACCGGCGAGGATGTGCGTGATCGCAGCGGCATATAGCCAAAGCACCAACGCAGGGCGAAGCGAGGAAAAAGGGGCTGGCATTCCGTATCCTGAGCGCGTTCCTTGGGGGTGGGAAGTTTAAAGGAATGCGCAGGGTTTCGGGGGTTGTCAGTAGCAGTAGCTGGGTTTGATTGGTGTGGTCGAGTTTTTCTTTAACTCATCCAAACGATTGATCGATCCTTTACTTCCCTTTGCCGCGCCCATTTCATAACAGGCCACAGCACGGGACAAATCCTTGGTCACCAGTTCCCCCCGCTCGAAAGCGGAGCCTAAAGCACCCAACGCGTGGACGCTGCCCATGGTCGCAGCCCGGATCATTGATTCTTCAGCCAACGCTGGATGTTGGCATGAACCTGTTCCAGCCAATGTGTTGCCGTCGCAGTAATAGAGCGAGAGCATCAGTGCGCCTTCGGGCGAAGTAGCCGCTGCAGCTTTGATCAACGCCTCCAATTTATTCGTTGGCAACTGCGGCGCCATGCCCGAAAGGCTCAAACTTGCTGCACTCAAACTGGATTCCGGATCTCCGGAACGCGCTGCGCAAAGGTCATTTTCCAGTGACGCCTCGAAAAGCTCTGCAGTGAGACGGTACTGCTCCAGTCCTCCCAAATTACCGAAGGCGTTGGCACGTTGGCGGCAGAAATTCTCCTCAACACTCAACTTGGGCTTGCTCGCCACTATCAAGTCTTTCTCACTAATCGACCAATCCTCAACCCCCTCAAGCACCCAACATGCCTGACGAGAGAAGTTGAAGATCTTGATATTGCTGTTACCCGCCCGTTTATCCACAACGTTGACGTGATTGTCATCGACCTCTTCGATCTCGACTCCAGGTGTCTTGCCGGGTGTGATTGCAGCCATCAGCGGATAGGTGAACGTTGTTCCACTAACACCCGAGGTCGAAGGCTCAAAGGTGCTTCGATCCTTCCCAGCTACCGGTTTCAATACCAGCGAATTAACCGTCATTGCGGTAAGACGGCGTTGTGATTCGCTATTGGCGGAAAACGCTGTCAGGAAAGCAGGAAACTCCTCCGAAGGACAAGCGCCGCTGGCCGGCGCCGTCGAAGCGCTCTTGTCGGATGCTAAAGCAGGGACAATCTTGTCCAGATACGCCGAACGCTCTCGGCTCATCCTGGCGATGCAAGAGTTAACGGCGAACACATGCGCCGGCATCCCCGTCTCGATTTCGAATGTCTCCAAAGGGCAGTTCGCATCGCGCAACTTCAACCACGCACGTTGCGACTCTTTGACCTTCGCGGCGTACTCCGCGCCCAATGCCGGATCTGCTCGATAGTCAGACTCAAGCCGCGTCATCAACTGCTTGTAACTGACATTCAACTGCGCATCGGCAGCCTTCTTCGCCGCCTCCGAGCACGGCACCATTTCCAGACTTGAGGTGACTTGGCTGCAGTCGTCCTGCGCATAGGCAGCTGAAGCCGGTAGCAGTACGGCGAGCAGGGTTAAAACAAAACGGTTCACTGTGTTCATCCTTGAGTCATTCAGGTTTTGCGTTTGGTGAATCGGGTGATGCATTGCTTGGGTATGTTCATTTCCCAGTAAGTGCTGAGCAACGCTTTGCGTTTTTTGTCGACGCGCAGGTTAACGAAGCCATCGCCGCAGTCCGGCTACCACTCTTCGAACACACCGGTTTTGGTCCTTTTCAATGTCTGCTTTTGTCCGGTGCCAAAGCCAATTGGCGAGTACGCTCTATCGTCGCGCGAATTAGGCAGGCATCGGACCACTCACCGAAAACTGATTTATGCAATTTCGGGTCGGCCTGGCACTCCGCATCTCGAAATTTCATCCAGGCTCTTTGAGTTTCTCTCAGTGCTTTCTGACCGCTTTCGTCCAGCCGACTCATACGATCCCGAAATACAGAATTCAACAATGCATCCGCGTCAGGAACCATCAGATCAAGAACGCCATTTCCCGAGGGAAACCACTCAACGTCCGCCAATGCCTGTTCGCTCTCATTGTTCCAATTGTAGAGGCCGTTTTCTTCGATCTTCAGTGTGGCGGATCGCTGATGGTGATTCGTCGGATCGCTTTCGCTGACCTCTGAGCGATAAACAATTTCCAAATAGATAGGGTCGGTTGTGCGCTGAGGATCATTCAATAGCGTTTGCCGAACAATGGCCCGTTGCTTATTGCTCTCAGTGATCTCTATCGAAAAGCACGGATCCGGCCCAGGACGTTCTGCGGACGCCTTCCTCTCCAGGCATTGAGTACGAACCGCCATGGAAGGGGTATCCGAACCGCCACCCACATCGACGACTCTGACAAGCAACCGGACTTCCGGGTCCTTGGAAAAGTCGGCCTGAAGGATGGTGGCAATCATCGTGCCCTCAGCCATGACCACAGGCGACAGTATTGAAAGTAAAAAAATGAGGCTGAATCTGAAAATCTGCATTCCTTGGCGTCCGTAAAAAACTCAGTGATCCGTTCAATTCTGAAAGGGCCTGCGACAGAAGATAGAGTCAGAACCGACAAACGGGCCAGATCTATTTAAGTTCTCAACCAAATTCAAAGCGATCGAGCGCAAAAAATAGATCGCCCCCCTTGATTAAATTATCGATTTCCCTGCCTACTTTCGCAACTTCACTAATTCAATCTTTCCTTAACTCTGCTAGGAATTTTACTTTCCATACTTTTCTTCTTCATCGCACCAAGGTATTCAGCATAGTACTTTTTTGCCTCGTCACCCTTACCAAGCGCCCACAAGGAGTCAGCAACGTTGAGCTTTAACGGCACCCTATCCGGTGCTACAAGTAATAAACGTTTATAGATTTGCATTGCCAAAAGATGCTCACCTCCCTGAGCAAAATAAAACCCCATGTCGTTATATTCAGATATATTATTTTCCGGGGGATAACATGCCATATACGAGGGGACGCCCATGAAAATATGATCCCTCAGAGAACTAGCACGCGATTGACTTTCAGTATCCCGCGAAGCATCAGAGATTAAAAGCCTTGGAGACTTACTTCCTTTAGAAAAATCAAAAAACTCCCCCTCGAAGTCTTCCACTTATCATCCTGCCATGTCCCTTCACACTGTTGCGCTGATCCTATGTTCTTAATACAGCCCGTCTCCATCGAAATTACATCACAATATGCCTGTGAAGAAATAATAGTAGTTCCCTCGTCATCCACCACCTCCCCAGCATTAGTCCGTTGAATGATCAAATATCTATTATCAGGAGAAATAGAATCTGCATCAGGGTTCGCTACGACCCCATCCTCCGAAAGCTCCATCCCAATTGGAACGGCATAAATTTTGAACGATACTGCGGCGGATCTATATTCTACGTCACGCCATCCACCGTATTTTTTATCGAAGCTTTGAGCACTCAAGGAAGTGCCTTTTACTCCTTTAACTTCCATGGCCTTTGGATCTGCTTGAGCCATCTGCAATGACGCAAAACTGGAAAGAACAAATAAAAAAAATACATTAAACATTGAGCGCAGCCTTTAATTTAGTAAATCTTGGTCCCGGATCCGTCATTTCAGGGCGACCCGGCCCGTAGATATCCACAATCTTCCGTTCATATACTGAGTGATTACTTCCCCAAGTAGCTATGTCTTTGCTGACGTTCGGATTCTGCAAAAAGAATTCATCCAAAGCTTTTTTAACATTAGCTGCAACCTTACCTGGTCTATTCACATTTTCATCCAAAGCCGTTGCCTGTCCCAGCGCAGAACGAAAAACCTTACCAATTGAAAAACTATACGCATTTGGCACTTTCAACAAAACATCTCTCAATCGGTCTATAAAGTCTGTAATCTGAAGCTCGACATATAAAGGGCTGCCGACTGCGCAGGACATCACTGATACAGGCTTACACTCGATAACCTTCCCGTATGTTGCTAGCGAGCAACCTAACCTCAATTTCTTTTTAAGATCATCACCCGCAATTTTTTCCCCATCCAAAAAATCCGGATGCTGGTAATACATGCTCGGCTTTTCACCACTTAGATCGAGAAACCAACCTTGACTCTCAAACAACTCAAAAAACTCGTCAGGATACAATTCTTTGAATTTTTTAACTTGAACTGGAAGTTCTCCCTCGCCCAATGGATTGACTGTTTTCTGCATTGCCCCTGCAGTTATAAGCTCGCTATCATATGCCTGCACCGCATTTATTTTCCCTTCATTCTCGCACATCGCTGTAATTACTTTTTTCTCGAATGCGGTAACCTTCCCAGCCGCTTCGATAGCTGCCCATTGCGGAGCGTCCCCTAGCTTTCCTTCACCCCATACTACGGGACCGAAATTAGAATGCCACTTCGTGACCTTTACGACAGCATTACATGTGCATTTTTTCTTTTGATCGAAGTTCCCTATTAATCCAACCGTATGCATGTGCCAGACCTTACCATCTGGGCTCAGCCCCTCCTGCGAGGCAACTTCCTTCCACCAAGATAGTTCTTTAATTCGTTTTTTCTGCTGAACCCAATTCACGTTAGGATTATCAGCTCTATGCCCCATTAACTCATCCAGTGCATCCCATTTTTCCGAATCATAAAACCATTCACTTTCACACTTTGTAATAAGCTGCGATATTGACTGCGCGAACCAAGGATTAGCGAGTGCTGCTTGAATTTCTTTCGTAGTCAGTTTATCGTTCTTATCAGTATCAATTATATCGTATAGCCCTTCCTTTACCGGCCCTTTAGTCGACTTACTGGCGAGAGGAACGAAAACAGTCTTCTCTTCATCAGTGAGCATATCGCGATCATGAAGATATGAAGATAGATGCTCAGCATTACTCTCGGTCTCTTCAATAAACTTGAACCCAATCCATTCCCATGGGTTATGGCGGGTGGTAATCAAATCTTTTTCGCCTACCCACCCGCTTATAGGTTTACCTTGCGCATCTCCAAGCAATCCTTCGAGATGCCACCATCGAGTAATGTTAGAAGCAGAAGGAATAGCACCTGAACCGGGAGTAGTAACAGTTTGTTTAATTTTTTTTGAATCCGGCAACGACTCTAAAACACTGTAGGGAACAACCAGATCATATCCAATCACCACACCGGCATCGTTGGCTTGTGGTGGATTGGTCGCACTTATATCTGGGCGATGAGTAATTAGCTTCGTATCTTTGTGAATCTTTAACAGATTTTTTTGATCGTCTGGTAAGGCAGCAGCTGCACCTTGGCTAAGAGAAACAAATTTCTCAATGTCATCGCACGTGAATACTTCCACATGAACTAGGTTGCGAGGTGCTCCTTCATCATGTTCTTGATAATGACCTGCAAAACCAACCAACGCGCCGGCCTTAATGGTCACAGGTTCATCGAGCAAAACGACCTTCCCCATATCCTTGGGTTCAGTCTTAGTTTCAAGAGAGGGAAACCATACATAACCTCCAATATTGCCAGCCTCATCAGCAGCAAGTGCAGGAATTGGATTACCACTCACAACTTTTACTAGTTTTCGATAGTTACCAACTGCGCCTTCTTGGCTAATCTCAATTTGAGTGCCAGCAGGCAGAATCGACATAACCTCGCCGGTGGTCGACCCCGTTCTACGAACTCTCAACCCCTTGGCCTGATTAGCAGGTATATTTTTTGCTAGCTCGCCAATCAGGTACTGATCTGGGCCTTTACTGTTCATTTGGGTTTTGAACACCCAGCCGCCTACAGCTACGGATTGGTCAGCTTCCGGCGACACACTTACAACTTTTAGCCATTTTCCATCTGTACTCGCGCCTCCCGTGGTGACGGTTGTGCCACGCGGCAATGTAGTCAGAATATTGGTGTAATCCGTGGTTCCTGGAAGCCCTGCGCGCACATTCAGGCCCTCGACGGGATCCTTCACATCCGCTTTTACTTGGTAGCCTCCATTAACCCAATAGGACGGCCGCTCCAACATAGGCGTTTTCGTCCTGTAGCCATCCATGTCCAACAGATGCATATACAGGCTATAAAACGTCAATATCGGTCCCGCAGCTGGAGCAGGTGGCGGAGGTCCACCTGCTCCGGCAGGTGGTGCTGGAGGGGACGGCACCTCCAAGACATGCTTAATCAGCACAAAGCCTGTCGAAGCAAAGGCGGTACGGTCGGTATATACCGTGGCTGGATAAGTGTCATCGATCCGATAGGCAACTACTTGCCCATCAGCGATGCAACGAACCTCGCTCTGTGCCGAGACTAATCCAGAAGCCTCATCAAAATGCACGCCGCCATGCCACAAGCCATTGCTGCCAAGTGGGTAATAACCATCCTGCGCCTTCGCTAATGCCGCGTAATACTGCTGTGGATCTGTGCCACCTGCACCACCTATCTTTATTGGGTAAGACCACTTTTTAACTTTCACTGGCTCTGTCATTTGTACTTTTACCTAATCCTTTTTGATCCGTTGGCGGTCAACCAGAGAACCTGATCATTCGCATTGGTCGAAGGTCAGCTTTCTGAGGCACCGCATTCCCCAACGCCTGATCCATCAAACTCCCCGCCTTATCCTTATCCGCCGCCCCCGGCAGCACCGGCGGTTTAATCCCGATGCCAGTACCCGATCCCGCAGAACCACCCGCATTGATCTTGATCACCGGCCCAACCACCGTCACCCCACCGCCATCGAGCTTGATAAAGCTCCCACCCCCAAGAATGGTCAGCTCCGTCCCCGCCTCGATAACAATCTTGTCCCCAGCCTTAAGGTGAATCTCTTTCCCCACGCTGGTCAGCTGCGCAGTCCCGAGCTTCACATGCTGGTTCTGCCCAATCGTCAGGTGATCATCCAGCTTCGCTTCAACCTTGCGATCGGCAATCGTGGTGCGGTGTTCCTCGGCCTTCAGCTCGGTGTAGGTGTTCTTCACCACGGTGTCATGACGTTCATTACCGACCCGAATCTTCTGATCATGCTCAACGTTCTCATCCCAATCACGCTGGGCATGAATGTAGATCTGCTCCGCACCTTTCTTGTCTTCAATACGCAGTTCGTTGTACCCACCACCACCCGGCGAGCTAAGGGTTTTGAACACGCTGCGAGTCTTGTTCGCCGGCAGTGCGTACGGCACCGGGTTTTCCTTGTGGTACAGGCAACCGGTCACCAGCGGTTGGTCGGGGTCGCCTTCGAGGAAGGTGACGAGGACTTCCATGCCGATGCGCGGGATGCTGATGGCGCCGTAGCGGTCGCCGGCCCAGGAGCTGGAGACACGGAGCCAGCAGCTGGTTTTGTCGTCGGCCTGGCCTTCGCGGTCCCAGTGGAATTGCACTTTGATGCGGCCGTATTGGTCGCAGTGGATTTCCTCGCCTTTGGGGCCGGTGACCATGGCGGTCTGGCTGCCGAGGACGCGCGGTTTCGGGTGTTCGAGGGCCGGGCGGTAGAACACGTCCCACGGGGTGGCGAGGAAGGTGTTGCGGTAGCCTTGGTGGAAGTCGTTTTTATTGTCGGTAGTGTCGCTGGTCACGCCTTCTTCGAGGACTTGCGGCTGTTTGCCTTCGTGGAGGATTTCGGTGAGCAGCCACAGGTCGTTCCACTCGCTGCGCGGGTGGTCGGACATCGCCATGAAGTGGCCGCTGACCAGTTTGGTCTGGTCGCCGCGACCTTCGGCCTGGCGGTAGTCGGCGCGATGGCGTTCGAGGGCGCGTTGGCTGAGGAACTTGCCACGGGCGCGGTCGATGAAGCGGCCCGGGTAGTCGTAGTCTTCGAGATCCGGCTCAGTGCTCTCGCCTTCGGGTTTGTAGGCGGCTTCCATTTGCAGGCGCGGTTTTTCGAAGTCGTAGTCGCGCCGTGTGATGCGGCTGGTGCGGGTTTCCAGGCGCAGCTTGAAGCCTTTGATCACCGGTTCTTCGGCGACCATGCCGCTGCCCTGCACATACGCGGTAGGCTGACCGAGTTTGCGGAACACGGTCTGGTCGTCGCCGAACACCAGCAGATGGCCTTTGTCGCTGTGCTGGAAGTGATAGTGAATCCCCTCCTCCTCGCACAGGCGCTGGACGAAGTGCAGGTCGGTTTCGTCGTACTGCACGCAGTAGTCGCGATCCGGGCACGGCTGGCTGAGCTGAAAGCTGTAGGCGTTGCTCTTGATACCGTGCTCTTCGAGGATCAGCGCGATGATTTTCGGCGCCGACATCTGCTGGTAGATGCGCTGGTTGGTGCGGTGATGCAGGTATTGCAGTTGCGGCACGATCGAAACTTTGTAGCGGGTCAGGCGCTTGCCGGCATCGCCCTGGGCGACGCGGTAGATCTGCCCGTGAATGCCCGAGCCCTGCGGATCGAACGCGAGAAACGCCTGCTTGTGCAGCAGTTGCTCCAGATCCAGATCAGGGTTTTCGCTGACCAGTTCAAGGTCGAAGCGATACGCCTGGCTGATACCTTCGGTGCCGGTGAACGACAGCACTTGCAGGTCGCCGACGTAGTCTTCGACCTTGAGGCTGAAGTGGGTTTCGTTAGCTGAGTTGAACATCGTGTGCTCCCTGTTCGAATGTCATCCGTTACGCCCGAAGTCGCAGACGTTGCAGCCAGGACGAAGTGGCGCCCAAGGCGTCACGCAATTGTTGGGCAGTGATGGTGCGTTCTGCCGGGTTGAAGCTCAGCGCGGTTCGCAGCGCTTGCCAGCCGTGCTGGGGTAGATTCGCTGGGGCGCGCAGCTCGCGCTCCAGATGCTCATCGCGGGCCTGGGTCGAGGGCAAGCGGCGGAACGGGTGTTTGCCGCCCGCCAGTTCATAGATCACGCAGGCCACGCCGTACACGTCCGCGCTGGCCGACAACGGTTGGCCCTCAAGCAGTTCGGGGGCGGCGTAGCCCGGGGTCCAGGCGTTGAAGCGCTCGCGGCTCAGGTGCGGCAGGCCGGGCAAGGTGCCCTCTTCTGCCTGCCCCAGACCAAAGTCGAACAGGCGCAGGCCGTCTTCGCTGAGCATGACGTTGCTCGGTTTCAGATCACCGTGCAGCACGCCACGACTGTGGGCGTAGGCCAGCGTGTCGAGCAGCGGCAGGACGATGTCGCGCAGTTCATGCCACGGCAGGCCGAGGGGCCGCTCGCAAAGCAATTTGTCCAGGGTCAGGCCACGCATGTATTCCATGGTGATGAAGGCCCGCTGGCAATCGGTGTCGACTTCAAAGGTGTGCGCACGCACGACGTTGTCGTGGCGCAGGCGTCGGGTCAGGGCGAACTCGCTGTAGAGCAAGGCACTGGCGTCCGGCGATTCGGCAAATTCTTCGCTGAGGATTTTCAGCGCAATGTAGGGGTCGGGATCGCCGAACTGCTCGTGCAGCAGATCCCGCGCCCGGTAAACGGCGCCCATGCCACCGGCCCCGAGCAGACGCTCGAGGTGGTAGCGACCGGCGAGTACATCCGGCAGCGCACCGATGCTGGCCTTGGTAGGCGCCAGCAACGGTTCGGCCTTGTTGCCCTTGGCGAAGGCGAAGTAGGTCAGGTTGTTGGCCTGCTCGTCGCTGATCAGCAAGTCATCGATGGGCGATTCGAGTTCACTCATTGGCGGATCACCACGGCAGTCAGGTTGTCGCGCGCAGCGCCACGCAGGGCGCCGTCGAACAAACGTTCCAGCGCCACGTGCGGCGCGCTGAGGCTGAGGGCGTTGCCGAGGGCATCGCTGCTCAGGCCCTGATACAAACCATCGCTGCAGAGCAAAAACACATCGCCCGGATAGACCTCGAGTTCAAGCACATCCAGGGTCAGTGTGTCGGCGGCGCCGACGGCTCGGGTGAGTGCCTGAGCCGCCGGGTGCGCTGCCGCCTGTTCGACGCTCATTTGCTGCTCGTCGATCAGTTGCTGTTGCAGCGAATGGTCCTTGGACAGCTGATACAGCCGCTGCCCGCGCCACATATAGCAACGGCTGTCGCCGGCCCAGATGCAGGCCGCGCGATTGCCTTCCACCAGCAGCGCGACGACGGTGCTGCCCATGATGCTGTCGTGGCGTCCGGCGGTGACGGTCAACTCCTGCCCCAAGCGCCGGTTCAGCCAGTGCAGGCACTGGCGGATGGCTTTGAGGCGTTCGTCGAAATCCTCATGTTGCGGCAACTCAGCCAGGCTGGCGACGATCAACTGGCTGGCGATGTCGCCACCCTGATGACCGCCCATGCCGTCCGCGACCACCCACAGCCCATGCTGCGGGGAATCGAGGAAGGCATCTTCGTTGCGCGCCCGCACCTTGCCCGGGTCGGTACGCGCCGCGCTGCGCCAGGGACTGGCCACCAGCATCAGAGCTGCACCGGCATACGGAAGGTGCGCAGCACGCCCATGTCGAACGGGTTTGGCGTGCGCTGGCTGGTCAGCAGGTAGTTGGCGCGCAGGCCGCCCACGTCGGCTTTCAGTACCAGCACGTCGCGACCGTTCAGATACTCGGTCTGCATCAGGTCGAACAGACGGAACAGCGACCATGGGCCGGAGTTCTTCTCGATCCCGATCGGGCGTCCGGCCATCTTGTCCATGACCAGACTGGTGCGACCGTCTTCAGCATCGGTCGGCCACTTGAAGGTCATCGGCAGGATCGGGCCGTGACGGTATTCCATGGTCTTGTCGCCGAACTTGAATTCGGAGCGGCTGACCGCCGGATCGAGGGTGTAGGGCTCAAGCTTGAACTGCACCGTCGGCTCGGCCGGGTTGATCGAGAAGAAACTCTGGCGAATGGTCTGCGCCGCCGCCATCTGATCGAGGTAGACCTTCGATACCGGCAGGCTGTGACCGTCGACGCTGCGCATGCGGTAGTTGCCCGGATCGCCGCTGACGAATGGACGCATGTAGCTGTCGAAGAAGCGGTCGACGGTACCTTGAGCACGGAAGAACTCGCGGAAGTCGCTGATCGCCACGTCGCTGGTGCTGCTGGCGCTGAACGGATAACGCTTGCTGATGGTTTTGCCATACACGCTGTACAGCTCGTTCTGATAACGGCCGTTCAGGTATTGATAGGCATCGTTGAGCACCAGACGCCACGAGTCCTCGGCCAGCACGTTGAACCACACGCTCAGCGGACGCGGCAGACGACCGGAGGCATTGCGCAGGTTGGTCAGCGCATCACGCTGGCCGCTCATGCGCGTCTTGGCCATCTCGAACGCGGCTTGCTCCGGCGTGCTGGAACGGGCCAGACCGGCCAGTTGCAGTTGCAGGTCGTTGAGTGCGCTGAACGCTGGCGTCAGGTCGGCGCCCGGGCCGTTGTTGTCGTCGAGCAGACGATGCAGCGGTTCGAAGCGGCGTTGCAGGGATTTCTTCGCGGTGTCCGGCAGGTTCTTCGCCACGTTCAGCGCCGAAGCCTTGTCGGCGGCAGCGGCGGCGAGTTTGCCGACCTTGCCCAGTTTGCCTTTCTGTCCGGCCAGCGCATCGGCAGCTTCGCCGGCTTCATCGACCGGATCAGCCGCGGCTTCGAAGCGGGTGTTTTCACGCACTTCGGTGAGCAGCGCGAGGACCGGCGAGTTGGCCGAAGTCAGGCCCGCCAGTTGCTCGGCGCCTTCGCCAGCGTCGCTGATCGGTGGCAGTGCGACCTGGCCAACGGCTTCGCTCCAGTAGTTGGCGTAGTCGCGGAAGTACAGCTGCTCAAGCTCGACCATCAGGCGACGCAAATCCATGTCGCTGATGCCCGCGCCTTCGCCCAGCACCCAGTTGTCACGCAGGATGTCGGTGACCAGCGCGGCGCCCTGCACCGAGAAATACTGCTGATAACCCTGCTGGGTGTAGAAACCCGGGATCACGTATTCCGTGCCGATGAACAACGAACCTTGCGGGCCGAGGTGCTGGCTGAAGCGGTAGTCCGGCAGGTTGCGCGCCTGCTCGCGGAGCATGCGATACACAACGTTGGCCAGAGATTCGCTGCGCAGGACCTGACGCGCCTGCGTCACCAACTGATCGTTCAGCGGGTAGATGAACGGCTGCTTGAGCAAACGCTCGAGGTGCGTGTTCAGTCCATTCTGCACCGCGGTGTTACCGGTGTAGCGCTGCGACCAGTCAGTGGCGACCCAGTCCTTGAGCCACGCCGCGTCGCGACGATCTTTCATGTTCAGCATCAGGTACGCACGCAGACTGTTGAGGAGGCGATCGCGGTCCTTCATGTTGGCTCGGATCTGCCCTTCGAGCATGGTCGCCACCCGTGGCAGCAACTGCGCTTCCAGCTCACGCTCGTAGGCGGTTTTCACCACCGGGTTGATCTCTTCGCCCTGATACAGGCCGCCACGCTCGTGGTACGAGACGTCGCCCTTGCTCGGGAACACCTGGGTCGCGGCGTAGCTGGTGTCGAGAACTTTCAGCACGCCCATGGCGTCATCGCGCGGCGTGACGGCCGAGCGTTGCTGGGTCCAGTTCTGCGCCAGCGTGCGCAGGTTTTCCAGACGCTCGTAGTTGGCCGAGAAACCACCGGCCCAGAGCATGCCGAACAGTGCCAGTGCCGCCAGAGCGCCGACGTACAGCGCACGCTGGCCCCAATGAATGCGGCTGCGCTCGCGCTTGTCCAGACCGGCCAGATCGGCCTCGGGAAAAATCACCTGGCTGAGCAAGTGGTGGATGAATCGCGAACGACCGCTGCGCAGAGTCGGCAGCACGCCGGCGTTCATGCCCAGGCTGGCGCCGATGCCGGCGGTGGTCGAATCCATTTCCTGGGTCAGGTGCGGCGCGCTGGTCAGGTAGAAACCGCGCAGTTGCGTGGCGCGCTGATAGCGGTTGCCGGTGAACGCCATGTCGACGAACAGGCACAGACGCTCGCCGATCTGCCCGAGCTGATGCGGGAAGTCGAGGATGCGGCCACGGCGCTGAGTGTCGCGTTCGGAGTGCATGCGCATGATCACTTGGCTGTTCAGGCGGCGCAGCAGCTCTTCGAACTCGTTGCGCAGGACCGTGACGTCGGTGCCGACCTGATCCTTGCGGAAACTGGTGCCGAGCACCTGATCGCTTTCTTCGCGAGTCAGTTGATCGAAGAACTCGTCGAAGCCGAGCAGCTTGTCCGCCTTGCTCAGGACCAGATACACCGGCACGTCGACGTGCAGCTTCTGATGCACGTCCTGCAAACGGCTGCGCACCTGCCGCGCGAGTGTCTCGATGTCCTGCTCGCTGCCGCCGGTGAGGGTTTCCACCGGAATGGTCACCAGCACGCCGTTCAACGGACGTCCGCGACGACGCTTGCGCAGCAGCTCCAGCAGGGTTGTCCAGGCGTTGCCGTCGACTTCGGCGTCCGGTTGAGTGGTGTAGCGCCCGGCGGTGTCGATCAGGACACCGTGATCGGCGAAATACCAGTCGCAATGGCGGGTGCCGAGGGTGTCGCGGGTCAGCTTGCGGTCGATCTTGTTGATCGGAAATTCCAGACCGGAAAAGTCCAGCAGGCTGGTCTTACCCGACGCCTGCGGACCGATCAGCAGGTACCACGGCAAGTCACTGCGCCAGCGCTCGCTGCGACCGCGATACAGGCTCGACGTCTTCAGGGTTTTCAGCGCGTCCTTGAAACGCGCCTTCAACTCTTTCTGTTCTTCGTCGATCAGCTCTTCGCGGCGGATACGGTCCTGACCGTCCTCGCTTTCCTCCTCGGCTTTCTTGCGGATACCGGCGCGCCAGCTGACGAAGACCATGGTCAGGCCCCAGATCAGGAACAGCACGCTGATGGTCAGCAGGCGCGAGGTCGCGCTTTCCCAGAACTTGTAATCATCGACCGCCAACAACGGGCCGACGAACCACACCAGCAGCGCCACGAACAGCACCAGCAGCAAAGTCCAGACCCAGGTCTGGCGCAGGAAGGCGCCGACTTTCTTGAAAAACTTTTTCATCACACGTCCCTGTTTTACGGCTGCGCCTGCGGTTGCACCGCGGCTGGATCAAGCGGCTGATAAGGATGCAGAACGGTGTCGCGTTGTTCGCTCAAGACCCAGGCGAAGCCCGAATACATCACCACCAGACAGACCAGAGTAAAGAGCACCACCATCCACGCCGGCACGATGCGCACCAGGTTGCGGCGCTGATCGTTGAGACCTTCCCAGTGCGGCGACAACTCGCGCGGCACGTCGCCGCGCAACTGACGGATCTGCCGGTACAAGGCGTCGCGGATGCCTTCAAGCTCAAGCATGCCGCGCGCCTGTACGCGGTACTTGCCCTCGAAACCGAGGGACAGGCACAGGTACATCAGTTCGAGCATCGGCAGGTGCTTGACCGGGTTTTTCGACAGCCGATCAAGCAGCTGGAAAAACTTCTCGCCGCCGAAGGTTTCGTTGTGGAAGCTGCTCAGCAGGCTCATCTGCGACCACTCGCTTTCGTTGCCCCACGGCGTGGTCACGACGGCTTCGTCGACCACGGTGCAGAGCACGTAACGCGCGGCCATTACCTGGCTGCTTTCCGCACCGTTGTGCAGGGCGCGCACTTCGAACAACTTCAGCCCGGCGGTCAGCCGCTCATTCAGCGCGTACAGGTCTTCGCGGGTCTCGCTGTGCTTGAGACGCACCACTTCCGAGAGCAGTTCGGACGAGGCCGCGACCAGCGAGTTGAGGCTGATATTGAACGCCTCGGCCGGACGCAGGCGCGCGGCGTAGATCATGCGTTCTTCCAGTTGCTCGAAACGCGGCGGCGCGGCGAAGTCGGTCAGCGGACTCGATGCCGGTCCGTGGCCCTGACGGTCGAGCAGGACGGTTTTGTCGTCCTGGTTGTAATCCGTTTCCTTGATCATGTCGGTCAGTTCCTGATGGCCCAGAATTTCAGTTCAAGCTCGGCGAATTCGCCGGACACGTGGAACGCGAAACCGCCGGAGCGCTCGAGTTGTGCCAGGTCTTCGGAACTGAGTTCGAGGATGAAATAGGTTTTGTTCGAGTGGAACGCGATCTGCCGTGGGGCCACCGGCAACGGTTTGACCTTGATCCCCGGCAAGTGCAGGTTGACCAGTTGGCGGATGCGTTCCACCGGGCCGACCTTGAGGTGCTGCGGCAAGCGCTGACGCAGTTCTTCGGAGTCGCAGTTGGCACTGGCTGCCAGCACGAACGAGGCCGAGCCGAGCAGTTTGTGATCGTGCAACGGCGAGACGATGATGCCGTACTGACGCGCCTGCAGGATCAGTTCGATGGCGTGCTGTTCGAGCACCATCGACAGCACTTGGCGGATCGCTTCCATCAGTTTGCGAAAGCTCGCGCCCTGATCCGCGTGGGAATAGCGGCTGTCCAGACGCGGGCGTTTGCTCTCGCCGGAGAAGGTCGCCAGATCGCCGAGCATGGTCAGCAGCGTGCGATACAACTCTTCCGGGTGCACCTGCTCAAGACCGAGGTAATGGCGCAGCAGCAGTTCGGTGCGGTTGATCAGTTGCAACATCATGAAGTCGCCGACTTCAGCGCCGCCGACCTTGCCGTTGGAGCGAATCCGCTCGGCAATCGTGTCGCCACGGTGGCTGAGCATGCTGATGACTTCTTTCAGGCACGACAGCAGATAGCTGGAGGCGTGGGCCTGAATGTAGGTCGGGACGAAATCCGGGTCGAGGCTGATCACGCCGTCGGGCGTGGTGTCGAGCACGTCGCAGATTTTCAGCTTCACGTAGGCCTGATCGCTCTGCTGCTCGCCGAGCAACAGTTTGAAGTCCGGACGACCGCAGCTGACCTGGCTGGCGGAATCATCGCCGGCGTTGGAGTCGGCGACTTCGGCGTCATACGCGGTGTAGCGCGCGAGCACGTCGGATTGCTCCGGGCGCCGGGCCTCGATGTGGTTGCCAGTGACCAGCGGCAGCGCCAGATAGATCGGCGTGTTGCCGGTGTTCGGCGGCACGTCCAGCGCCAGCGGCTCAGTGTTGCCACCAAGTTCGAACAGGCTGCCGTCCGGCAGAATCCCCGAGGCTTCACTGATCACCAGTTTGCCCATGTTGAGGAACTGCAAGTCGATTTCCAGATTGAGAAAACCCCAGGTGTAGCCACCGAGCAATTGCGTGCGGGTTTTCATCTGGTGATCGTAATAACGATCGTTGTGCTGGAAGTGCTGCGGTCGCAGCAGCATGCCTTCCTGCCAAATGACTTTATGGGTGTTCATGATCAGTCATCCGCCTTGGCGAGCACTTGTTGGGTGTTGCGGATACCGGCCTGATCGAGGGTCAGATCAGCCTCGGTGAGTTCCAGCGGAGTGATCTGCACGGTGTGGCGCCACTGGGTATCCGGCAGGTCGCGATAGGCGGCGAGGATGCCCACGTAACGGCTGCCCTCCTCCACGCTGAGTTTCAGTTCCACTGTTTCACCCGGGCGCAGTTCGAGTTCTTCGCTGGCCACCAGATCCGGGTTGAGGGATTCCTTGGCGCGTTCGTAGAGGCTGAAGAAGTCAGCGTTCTCGAAGGTCACCGGGTGCTTGAGTTCGAACAGGCGCACGACGATCGGCGACGGCCGCCCGTTGAGGTCCGGATTGAGCTGATCGCTGCCGGTCAGCTTGAGGTTGATCTTGGTCACTTTCGAGTACGGCGACAGCGACGAGCAACCAGCGAGCAGCACCAGCACGGTGAGCGCAGTCAGCGTCTTGAAAAAGCGGTCGAGCGGCGAGACATGCGCATCATCCTTGGTGGTCGGTGTGGAGGGTGGAGATCAGGCAGATCTGTTCTTCGTAGGCCTGGGCGAAGTCGCGGGCCAGCAGACGCTCGCTCCAGTCATCGTCCTGACGCAGTGCCTGGTGATAGCGGCCGAACGCTCTCCACCGCCCACCCGATGTTGCAATCAATGGCTTGCTGTCGCGCTCGAAACGCAGGGTCAGCTGCTCTGGCGAGAAGTGCTCCAGCGTGCCGCGTACGGCGGCGCGACTGGCAGTCAGCAGAGCCACTTGGTGCGCCTGCAAATCACGGAATGCACGGGAGATCGCCTGCTCGGCGGGCAGGTGTCCAGGCTTGCTTGGCTGCAACAGAATCTGTAGCGCTTCGCTCGGGTCGACGGCGAATTTCAGCGGGTTCTTGTTGGTGCCTTGCACGGTGGTCTGGGCCAAACGCAGCTCGTTTTTCAGCTCGGAGCGGGTGCGCAGGCTCTGCTGCAAACCGCCGATGCTCTGGCGCAGCAGGCGCGCAGCGTTCAGCGCCAGCGCTTCACGTTCGTCGTGGCTGAGGCCTTTGACGTCGACGCCCAGCGCCGCGCCGAAGTGTTCCCAGAAACCTTCGCTCTGACGCTCGACGGCTTTCGGCGCAGGCGCCGGCTCAGGTTCGACCGGGGCGGCAATCAGCTCGGGGACCATCAGGCTTTCCATATCGATGCGCGCGTAGTCGGCACGCTGACGGGAGTCTTCCGGCTTGGCGGTCGGCGACAGCAGTTCGTCGATTTCTGAGTACACGCGCTCTTGCTGTTCGAGGGCGTTGAGCGGGTCGAGGTCAAGAAACGCGTCATCCGGAATGATGCTGCCAGCGGCGCGCGGACGGCCGACTTCGCCGTCGAAGGTCGCCGGGTCACGAACCAGCCGCGCGCGGATCTCGAAGTCGCCGAGAATGTAGGTGCTGCCGTGCTCGATGCGCACCGGCTCGCCCTTGTGCAGGCGTGCGCCACTGCTGCCGTCCTGGACACCGTTGCTGCTGGTGTCGGTGAGGAAGAACGAGCCCTCGCGGTAGCTGACAATCGCGTGATGATTGGACAGGTGCCGCTTGCGGTCAGGGATGATCCAGTCGCAGTCCTCGCCGCGCCCGATCACGCCACCGGCCTGTTTGAAGGTCCGCTGGCACAGCTCGGTGGGCACGAACTGCTTGGTGTTCAGCATTTCGAAAACCAATTCCATGTTTGATGCTCCTTGCGGTCACTTGCCGCGATTGACCGCTTGCGGATCACCCAACGGGCGATAGTCGTTGTCGTTGAATTTGTAATTGCCGCTACAGCCGCCAAGGCCGCATAGAACGACGAGGGTCAGCAGGACAGCGTGCCAGTGACGAACAGACATCAGAGGGTCTCCAGGTGTAGACAAAGCACAAAGCGCCGACCCTTGCGGGCGGCGCTGAAATAAGTTTTTGAGGTGGGCTCGAAGCCTCTAGATCGGGGCCTTGCGCCATAGCCTGGAGGTACGGTGACCTCCCGTGGCGAGGGAACTTGTCCCCGTTGGGGTACGCAGCGCCCCCATAACCTGCCAGCGCGATTTCTCAGTGAAACCGTATGTCCCGGACTGCGACTGCTGCGCAGCCGAACGGGGATAAATCCCCTCGCCACAGGGTATGTGTTGGGTTCGAAGAAGTGCTGTAGCTCAACCATCAAAGTCACCCAAATTGATATTCAGGCGCCCGAGGCGGTACAGCAGCGTGCGCCGTGGCAGGCCCAGTTCGCGGGCCGCGAGGGTCTGGTTGCCGTCGTTCTTGCGCAGACAATCGAGGAGCAAAGTGCGCTCGACTTGCTCCAGGCGTTCGCGCAGATTCAGGCCGCTGTTGTCTTCGGGCATCGGCTCCAGACGCAGGGAAAAATGCTCGGCGAGCAACTCGCCACCCTCGCAGAGCAACACCGCGCGCTCGACCAGTGCCTTGAGTTCGCGAACGTTGCCGGGGAAGGTGTAACCGCACAGATGCTCCAGCGCCGAATCCGACCAGCGCACCGGGTCACGCTGCAAAAACGTGCAGGTCTTCTCGGCGAAATGCCGGGCCAGATCGAGGATGTCGCCTTCGCGCTGACGCAGGGCCGGCAGCTCGATCGGGAATTGTGCGAGGCGGTAGTACAAGTCCTCGCGGAACTTGCCTTCGCTGACCAGCGCCGCCAGATCACGGTGCGTCGCGGCGATGATGCGCACGTCGATCTTGTGCGTGTCGTTGGAACCCAGCGGACGAATCTCGCCTTCCTGCAACACGCGCAGAATCTTCGCTTGCAGCGACAACGGCATGTCGCCGATTTCATCGAGCAGCAGCGTACCGCCATTGGCCGCGTCGAACAGCCCTGCGCGATCTCGATCGGCGCCGGTGAAGGCGCCTTTGCGGTAGCCGAACAGTTCGCTTTCCAGCAGGTTTTCCGGGAACGCCGCGCAGTTCTGCACGATGAACGCCTGGGAGCGACGCGGGCCGCAATCGTGGATCGCCCGCGCCACCACTTCCTTGCCGGTGCCGGTCTCGCCACGCAACAGCACGGTGTACGGGCTGTGAAGAATCTTGCTGATCAGCGAATAGGTCTGGCGCATCGCCGCGCTTTTGCCGATCAGTCCGTAGCCGCTGATGCTCGGCACGCTGCGTGTGGCGGAGGCCGATTCGGCGGCTGGCTGACGCAGGCGTTGCAGCAGATGCAGTTGGCCGAGCACGAACGAGCCGAGCTGGCCGAGGGAATCGGCAAAACCCTGCAAGTCAGTACGCCGACGGCTGGCACACAGCAACAAGCCCTCGACCGACTTGTGCTGATTGACCAGCGGCACGCACAACAGCGACTGCCACGGCGTGCTCGCCGCCGGCAGAAAACTGGTTTCGTGCAGGCTGCCGGTCAGGTCGTCGAGGCACACCACGCGGTTCTGGCACAGGGCGAATTGCAGCAGTTGCTCGCCGTTGTAATCCGCTGGCAGGCTCGCCGCCTGACGCGGTTGCAGCGCACCGTCGAGGCACTCGGCGTTCATCCCCAGACAGGTGTGGGTGGCGTCGAGCAGATACAGCTGCGTCAGTTCGCAGCCACTCAGTTCGGCCAGGCCACGGACGAATTCACCCAGCAGCGCAGCACTGTCCGCCGCCCGCGACAGACTGGCGAACTGCGCCAGCAACGCTTCGGCATAGACCAGTGGCTGCGGCACTTGAGTGAACATCACGCCCACCTCAGACGAACTCGCAGGTCACGCTGGAATTGCCGTCGAGCGTGGCATGCACACGCTTGAGGCTCTCGCCGGTCGCCATCGCGTCGAGCAGACGATCAGCCACCAGCGGCAGCACGTGCTGATCGAGCAAATGATCGATCAGGCGCGCGCCGCTTTCGCTTTGCGTGCAGCGCTCGGACAGGTGATCGACGAGGTTCTGGCACCAGCTGAACTCCAGCTGACGACGGTTCAGGCGCTCGCCAAGACGGCCGAGTTTGATCTCGATCAGCTCGCGCAGCACAGGGCCGCCCACCGGGTAGTACGGCACCACTTTCATCCGCGCCAGCAGCGCCGGTTTGAAGTGTTTGCTGAGCACCGGACGAATGGTTTCTTCGAGCACTTCGGCGGTCGGCCGCGCGCCGTCTTCGCAGAGTTCGCTGATCTTGTCGCTACCGAGGTTCGAGGTCATCAGGATCAACGTGTTGCGGAAGTCGATCTCGCGACCTTCGCCATCGTTGGCCACGCCTTTGTCGAAGATTTGGTAGAACAGGTTGAGCACGTCCGGATCAGCCTTCTCGACTTCATCGAGCAACACCACCGAATACGGCTTCTGACGCACGGCTTCAGTGAGCATGCCGCCCTCGCCGTAACCGACGTAGCCCGGTGGCGCACCGATCAGACGCGAGACGGTGTGCTTCTCCTGGAACTCGGACATGTTGATGGTGGTGATGAAGCGGTCGCCGCCGTACAGCAGGTCCGCCAGTGCCAGCGCGGTTTCGGTCTTGCCGACGCCGCTCGGGCCGACCAGCAGGAACACCCCGACCGGTGCATCAGGCTTGTTCAGACCGGCAGCGGTCGCGCGCATCGAACGATCCAGCGCGTGCACCGCTTGCTCCTGACCACGGATGCGCGTGCGCAGGTCGGTGGCGAAACTGGCAACCTTGGCGTTGTGCTCGCGGGCCAGTTGCGCCAGCGGCACACCGGTCCAGGCGCTGATCACTTCAGCAACCAGACGCGGGCAGACTTCGAAGCTGACCAGACGTTCTTTGACTTGCGCAGCCGTCAACGCGGCGTGGGTTTCATGCAATTGGGCTTCCAGCGCTTCGACGCTCTGGCCTTCTTCGACTTCGGCGACCAGAGTTTCAATCACGGTGCCTTCGGCGTCTTCTTCCACGCTGACGGTCGGCTCAACAGCTGCCGCCTCGCGGGCCTTGGCCAGTTGCTGACGCAGTTCCAGCAGACGCTCGGCCAGCTCTTTCTGCTCAGTCCACAGGGTCTCGAGCGCAACCATCTCGCTTTCCGCTTCGTCCAGCCGCGCTTCCAGTGCTTCCAGCGCTTCGTGGTCGATCAGCAGACCGGCCTCGGCATCGCGGCGCAGGGCCTGACGCTGACGGCCGCCTTCAGCCAGTTCGCCACGCAGGCGCTCGAGACTTTCCGGGGCCGCAGCGAGGCTGATACGCACGCGGGCGCACGCGGTGTCGAGGACGTCTACAGCCTTGTCCGGCAGTTGCCGACCGGCCAGGTAACGCGCGGACAATTCAGCAGCGGACACCACCGCGTCATCGCGCAGGTAGATGCCGTGGCTCTTCTCGTAGACCTGAGCCAGACCACGCAGAATGGTCACCGCTTCGCTGACGGTCGGTTCGTGCAATTGCACAGGCTGGAAACGACGGGCCAGCGCCGGGTCTTTCTCGAAGTATTTCTTGTACTCGGCCCAGGTGGTGGCAGCGATGGTGCGAAGCTCGCCACGGGCCAGTGCCGGTTTCAGCAGGTTGGCCGCGTCGGAACCGCCGGCATTGCCGCCCGCGCCGATCAGCGTGTGGGCTTCGTCGATGAACAGAATGATCGGTTTCGGCGAGGCTTTGACCTCGTCGATCACGCCTTTCAAACGACGCTCGAATTCACCTTTGACGCTAGCGCCGGCCTGCAACAGGCCCATGTCCAGCGACAGCAATTCAACGCCTTTGAGTACCTGCGGCACTTCACCGGCAGCGATGCGCGAGGCGAGGCCTTCGACGATGGCGGTCTTACCGACACCGGCCTCACCGACGACGATCGGGTTGTTCTTGCGCCGACGAGCGAGGATGTCGACCATCTGCCGGATCGCGCCATCGCGGCACAGCACCGGGTCGAGTTTGCCGTCGCGGGCCTGTTGGGTCAGGTTATGGGTGAAGCGCTGCAACAGCGATTCGCCCTGTGCGGCCGGTTTGCCATTGGCCGCCGGCTGCTCCTGTTGCGACAGGGCAAATTCCTTCAAACGATCGATGTTCAGTTTGGCGAGCAGCGGTTGATAGCGGCTGCCGGCATAACGCATCGGGTTGCGCAGCAACGCCAGGATCAGCGCGGCGTCTTCGACCTGGGTCTGGCCCAGCTCGAGGTTGGCCACCAGCAGCGCGTCTTGCAGCCATTGCACCAGTTCCGGAGCGAATACCGGGTTGCGCGAAGCGCTGTGCTCGACCCGCGACTGCAATGCAGCGGTCAGTTCACCGGCGTCGACGTCAGCATCTTGCAACGCGCGCGACAGCAAGCCGTTCGGACGCTCGAGCAAGCCCAGCAGCAAGTCTTCGACCAGAATCTTGCTCCCGCCGCGGGCGACGCAACGCTCGGCCGAACGTTCCAGATCACGACGGGTTTCGGCGTCCAGCGCCTGGATGAGTTGTTGCAGGTCTACGTTGATCATGGCTCACGTCCTTAATGAATTTTGCTGCCCAGGGTCACCACGCCGTCCGCTTTTTCGCGGCCCAGCCAACTGGTCCAACCGAGGCGACAGGCGTTCTGCTCACCGATGCGCAGTTCGCGGATTTCTTCCTGGCGCAGGACCAGGCGAATGTCGTAATCGAGCGGGTCACGCAAGGTGAACCGCACCAGCGCGCAGAGCGGCTGGTAGCCGAACCCGATCGGCAGGAATTCATGGAATCGCTGCCAGTCGAGTTCGGTAATGTGAATGCGGAATTTGCCGCTGCGATCGCGCACGCGCTCGCCCAGCACCAGGTCTTCGCCGAGTACGCTATTGGCGCGGCCCAAACGATTGCGCTGCTCGTCGAGAATTTCCACGCGGCGCTCGATGCACTGCTCGATGACCAGGTCTTCGTGCTTGAAGTAGTAACGCAGTACGGCTTCGATCAGCGCCGCCGAGTGCGCCCGCAAACTGAGCAGGCCGAGGTACGGCAGCAGGCGTTTCCAGTTGAGTTCCTTGGCCTTGCGGATCTCGTCGCCGCCCAGGCCGATCAGCGCAAAAAGTTGCGCCGAGAACGGATCGATCGCGCCGCTCTGGAAGCTCGCGCGGTAGCGGTACTTGCGCCAGATCGGCAGCATCAGTCGTTGCAGGCGATGGTGGAACAGGTCGAGGAAATTGCGCGTCGGGTTGCCGTCCTCGCTGTCGCCCAAGGCCTGTTCGCCATAGAACGCCGGCAGCGGCGAACCGGAGCCGACCAGGCCGATCAGGTTGAAGCGCATGCGCGCGCGCATCTTGCCGTGTTCTTCGAAAAACTCGACGCGATCGACGTCGCTGCGCGGAAAGCCCAGGCTCGGGTTGGCCTGGAACTCGACCTGGTCGTACAGATCGTCTTCGCTCAGATGCGGGTGTGCCTCGCGCAGCCGGTCGATCACCAGCAGCACGGCCTGAAACAGCGAGTACTCGCGTATTACCTTGGTCAGCCCGCTTAAAGCAGGGGCTGCAGGCCCATACGTGGTGTCCATTGGTACACCTCTCCCTGTGTGCTTTTTACCCGCAGCTCATGGAATGAATTGAGACTGGCGTAAAGCGCGAAAAACTCGTTGAGAACCGAAGCGAAGACGAACAGGTCGCCTTCGCCGATATAGCCTTCCGGGTCGATGGTCAGTTCGGTGCGCAAGCCGCGTACCGGCAGACCGCGATGCAGTCGGTCGACGTGGTGATGCTTGATGTGCTTGAGGCCGCCCAGCAGGCGCTTGCTGACCTTCTCCGCGTGCTGGTCGTAGTAGCGCGGCAGGTCGTAGGTTTCCAGAATCACCTTCAACGCATTGACGTCCGCCAGCGACAGATAGTTAAGCGACATGTTGCTGATCAGCTTCCACAGGAAGTCACGGTTCAGCGGTGGCGCGAAACTCGGAGTGGCCGGGGTGATGTTGCGGAAACTGAGGAATTCCGGGGTCTGCTCGCTGGCCATGCAGATGTCGCCGAGCTTGAGCTTTTTCGGCAGGTTCTGGTTGGTGCACATCAGCTCGATCGACAGGGTTTCGTGGGCTTCGGTGTGGCGGATGCCGAAGCTCAGGTAGGTGTCGAGGCCGTCATGCAACAAGGACGAACGCTGGCGAATGCTGTAATGCGGACGGCTGTTGGGCACGTCGAAACTCGGGTCGTGCTCAAAGGATTCGAACGGCACGTATTCCTGATAACCGAGGCCGCCGGGCTTCCATCCCGTCACGGTTTCCACCGAGAACACACCGCAGTTTTCCAGGTCGTATTCCGCCGGCAGCAACAGGTATTCGTCCTGCTTGCCATCAAGACGAATTGGCAGTGCGTCGTGCTCGAACAGATTGACGATCGGCGTGCAGAACAGCTTCACGTTATCGAGGGTCGGGCGCATACGCATGATGCCGCTCTTGCGAATGTCGAAACGCAATTCGAGGCCACGCATCTGCTTGAGCGTGTCTTCCGGCAGCGCCTTGAGAATGTCCAGACCGTTGACGTCGACGAACAGGAACTTGTCTTGGAAGGCGAAATACTCCTGCAGGTAGCGATAGCCACGGAAGGTATTCAGCGGATACGGGATCAACGCTTCTTCTTCGGCAAAACCCACCGGTTTCACCCGGTCGCCGGGAATCTTGAACGCCATCGGCTTGCCGCTGACGCCATCGATCGGCTTGCCGGCGCCGTCAAGCGGGATCAGTTCGATGCCGTCGAGGTTGCGCAGCAGGCTCAGGTAGAGCATCTGGCTGATGTAGCGCTCACCGGCAAAGTGCAGGCGCAACTTGCTCAGCTCCAGTTCGCCGAGGTGGCCGTCAGCGCTCATTTCCAGACGCAGGCTGAGCAGCGAGCCATCGCCCTTCACCGAGTAATTCAGCGCAGCCAGATCCAGCGGCAACACCTCGGTCGGGTAGCACGTTCGGAAGCGGCAGCGCACGTCTTCGATCGGCTTGCTCTCGATCGGCGTATCGCGCTCAACCAGCAGCGCCGGGCCGGAACGCTTGAGCGGATCAAACTGCAGAATGCTGAACGCCGGCAGCGGACGCATGTAGTTCGGCCACAGCAGCTGCATCAGCGAATGGCTGAGCTCCGGCAGTTCGTCATCGAGCTTCTGGCGCAGACGCCCGGTAAGGAACGCAAAGCCTTCCAGCAACCGCTCCACATCCGGATCCCGACCGGCCTGTCCCAGATACGGCGCCAGCGCCGGACTACGCTCGGCGAATCGGCGACCGAGCTGGCGCAGTGCGGTGAGTTCGCTTTGGTAGTAGTGGTTAAAGGACATGGAGTGATTGCCTGATCATAATCTGAATTAAATATTCCGTGCTGGCCGCAAGCCACCGCTCATTTATTATTACTAATTCGCGCCAAAGTACTTACCGTGATTTGCCCAACTAAGGTTCGGCACTTCAATTGGGAATAACCTCATACGGAGTGTTGCTGATAAACAGATCCAGCCAATGCTTTCTTGGATTAGATAGCGCCAGCGTGAACGCCTTGTTTTTTTTATCCAGCATAATAAAAACAACACCGACAGCATCATCACTTTCATCAGCGGTCATATCCAGTGAAACATCAGAAAACAAAGGAGTTCGATAAACATGACCAAGGTCATTCAAATCCGTAAAACGCAAGTAAACCGAGTCTCGCGGAGTCAAAAGCGAACTGGCCGGTACTGACTCTATAAGATAGTGGCCGTAAGGGCTCTTTTTTGAGACATCAGGCGCACGACTCAAAACTCCATTCACGATAAAAGCGACGGCAATTAAAAAACTGACCAGTAGTGCGGCCAAACTTAGAAAAAACTTGCGCCATGAACTCATTTAGAGATCGCCTCGATAGGAGCCACGGATACGCTTTCGTACAAAACGTCTGAGTAAACGCGAAAATCCCCGCCTTTCTTATTCACATCCCGATAATCTCGAAAATCGCTATTCTGAACCAGCATGTAATGCTTACCTTCCAGCTCTTTATACCGGCGAACGGCCTCTTCTCTCTGCTGAGGTGTTTGTTCTCCCCTAACCCGTTTATATGCAGACTCAGCCAATACAGAGTTCATTTCAGCCGCCAGCTTAGCGTTTGCTTTGACGCCTTCAACCGGGTCAGTGACCAATTTATCGAAATTCCAATAACCTAGAATCTGGCTAAAAAGAGCAACTCCATCATTAAAATCATACGCATCTTCAATGTAAAAGCCGATTTTCGATGGCGTAAAAACAATATTCTTGCCTGTCACCACCACCGCCCCTTCGGCAATCACGCGCATATTGAAATTCGCAAGTGCAGCGCGAAGCTCATTGACTTCATCATCACCAGCCTGCTCGAACTCTACAACTTTGTTATTTGAGTAGCCGAATTTCTCTGCAGCACTGGCCACGCCATTAAAAGTCAACGGATAACAGCCAGGAGCACTATTGGAAAATTTCTTAAGCAATCTTGTCTTTATCAGATTTATTCCAGCGGGGCTGTTCCAGTTGGCCTTCAAATGTTTGAATGCTGCGTTTGCACGCTTGAATCCAAGGACCCAATTCATTTTTACGATGGTTTCTTCGATGTACTCTGCAGGTGAAAATGCCTCATGTCTTTTTACGACATCATCCATTCCACCATCTTTTGTTGTCCATGGCTTGCCATTGAACCAATGGCTCATCAACGCAGCAGCAACGGGCCAATTGATTTTTTTCATCGTATTTGGAATATCGGTAATTTTGAACTGGCGAGCAGTAGCAATCTGACCGGAGTTATTACTTGCCGGAGTCATCATGGTTGCCACTGTCTTCGCTGCCATTCCTCTATCCCTTTGCTATATTTTCCAGCAATCAAAATTTCTGTAATTCAAAAGAGAAACTAAGCGAGCACGACTCTGCTCTGAGGCTCGATAATCAACTCAATTGCCTCTGCAGTAGCGGAGAATACTTTTTGAGTTTTCCCATCCGCGCCAGTCACGCCGTTTATGATTTTCCCCGATGCGGTTTTAAGTGTGTACTCCACGCCTGCAAGGGGTTTGCCTGTTTCTTCGCAATTGATCACAAAGTGCTCGTTAAACGGCCACTGAATCTCCACCGGCAACGGCGGAACAAACGGCGCCGGCGAATGCGAATTGCCAATAATCACCGTCCCGGACCCAGCCGTGACCTTGTTGCCATGAGTCCCCACCGAATCAACCGTCGCGGCAGGCTTGCCGTTGATCAACACAGTGGTCGCCAAACCGCCGGACATCGCACCACCACACGCCGAGGCATCGCCTTGGCGGGCGGCCGCGAGGCCGTCGAAGAACACGTCGCCGGAACCGGCGGCGATCGGGTTGGTGCCGTGGCCGGGGAGCGGGCAAGCGGTGGGGTCGGATACGCGTGCTGCGGGTTTGCCAGACATCGGGGATCTCCTTAGTTGACCTTGGCTTGAGGACTGTTCATTTCTTGACCACACGCTGGAATATTCCAGCCTTCGTAACCCGTAACTGTCGGGTAGATCGCGTGACCGTATACCCATTGCGAGCGTTCATCGGTGGTGAACTCGTTCTGCCAGAGCAACCATTCGGACGATTTCAGCAGCGTGCCGTCTTTTGCGTAGACCCGGAAAAAGGCTTCGCTGGCAAACAGCTTGAAAATCATTCCCGGTATGCCGAGGGCCGAATACTGCGGAATGTAGGAGCGGATGAAGCACGTACCCGCATCGTTCCAGTCGGTGGAGTACTCGTGAGCCAGCCGTGCCGCCGTCGTCTTCACGTAACAGGCAGCTGAAACGAGGGCAGCAGCCGTCAGGGCGAGAAATAGCAACACGCCACGCCCCCACTTCGCCAACGCACCCGGATTCACGGCGCTCCCTCGCATGGTCCTAATTCACCTTCACTTGACCGCTGCCATCCAGGCGCGCGGAAAAACTGACCTGGCGCTTGAACCCTTCGACTTCCAGCAGGCCTTCGATACTGAAGGCCAGGCGAAGTTGATCGTGGTCACGCGGCAGGGAAATGACACGCACGTTGCTCAGGCGTGGCTCGTAGGCTTCGATGAAGTTTTCGATAGCCAGGCGGGCCTGACTCAGGGAGTCGTGCAGGCTCAGGCGCATGTCATTGAGATCGGGCAACCCGTAGTCGGCCAGCGTTTGCACGCTGCCGGCCCGGGTGCTGAGCATTTTGGCCAGATGGGCAGCCACTGACGCCATGGCGCAAGCCTCAAGGCTGTTGCCCTTGCGTAGTTGTGCGTCGCCGTTGAGGCGTTCGAACAGGCTGCCGTATCCGTCCATGAGTCGCTCTTACTCTTTGTCCAGCTTGCCAACCAGCGACAGGGTGAAATCGGCACCCATGTACTTGAAGTGCGGACGCACGTTCAAGCTCACGCGGTACCAGCCCGGCTCGCCTTCAACGTCGCTGACGATCACTTGCGCAGCGCGCAGCGGACGACGGCCACGCACTTCGGCGCTCGGGTTTTCCTGGTCGGCAACGTACTGACGGATCCACTTGTTCAGTTCCAGCTCGAGGTCGGTACGCTCTTTCCACGAACCGAGTTGCTCGCGCTGCAGCACTTTCAAGTAGTGAGCCAGACGGTTGACGATCATCATGTACGGCAGTTGGGTGCCGAGCTTGTAGTTCAGCTCTGCCGCCTTGCCTTCTGCGCTGATGCCGAAGAACTTCGGCTTCTGCACCGAGCTGGCGGAGAAGAACGCCGCGTTGTCGGAGCCTTTGCGCATGGTCAGGGAGATGAAGCCTTCCTCGGCCAGTTCGTATTCACGACGGTCGGAAACCAGTACTTCGGTAGGGATCTTGGTTTCGATTTCGCCCATGCTTTCGAAGTGGTGCAACGGCAGGTCTTCAACCGCGCCACCGCTCTGTGGGCCGATGATGTTCGGGCACCAGCGGAATTTGGCGAAGCTGTCGGTCAGTTTGGTGCCGAACGCGTAAGCGGTGTTGCCCCACAGGTAGTGCTCATGGCTGTTGGCAACGGTTTCCTTGTACACGAACGATTTCACCGGGTTTTCTTCCGGATCGTACGGGTTACGCAGCAGGAAACGCGGCACGGTCAGGCCAACGTAGCGCGAGTCTTCCGAGGTACGGAAGCTCTGCCATTTGGCGAATTGCGGGCCTTCGAAGTGGTCTTTCAGATCTTTCAGATCCGGCAGGCCGGTGAAGCTTTCCAGACCGAAGAATTTCGGCCCGGCGGCAGCGATGAACGGCGCGTGGGACATGCACGAAACGCTGGCCACGTACTGCATCAGCTTGACGTCTGGCGAGCTTGGCGACATGTAGTAGTTGGCGATGATCGCGCCCACCGGCTGACCACCGAACTGGCCGTATTCAGCGGTGTAGATATGCTTGTACAGGCCCGACTGCATGACTTCCGGCGAGTCTTCGAAATCGTCCAGCAGGTCTTCTTTGGAGACGTTGAGGATTTCGATCTTGATGTTTTCGCGGAAGTTGGTGCGGTCGACCAGCAACTGCAGACCACGCCACGACGATTCCAGCGCCTGGAAATCCGGGTGGTGCAGGATCTCGTCCATCTGACGGCTGAGCTTGGCATCGATCTCGGCGATCATGCGGTCAACCATGGCTTTCTTGACCGGCTCACCGTTGTTCTGCGGCTTGAGCAGCTCTTCGATGAACGCCGACACGCCACGCTTGGCGATGTCGTAGGCTTCGTCGTCCGGGGTCAGACGGGTTTCGGCGATGATGCTGTCGAGAATGCTGTATTCGCCGCTGGCGGCGCTCTTCTCTTGTGCTGCGCTAGTGCTCATTGTGTTGGCTTCCTTGGCTACTGGAGTCTCAGGCGTCCGGGGCTGCGGCGTTCAGGCCCAGCTCACCGAGTACGCGACCGCGGGATTCGTCGTCGGCGAGCACGCCTTCGATCGCTTTACGGAACGCAGGTGCGTTACCCAGCGGGCCTTTGAGGGCCACCAGCGCATCGCGCAGTTCCATCAGTTTTTTCAGCTCAGGCACTTGCTCGACCAGGCTGGCCGGGTTGAAGTCCTTCATCGAATTGACGCGCAATTGCACGGCCAGCTCTTCAGCCTCGCCATCTTCCTGCAGACGGTTCGGCACGCTCAGCGTCAGACCCAGCTCTTGCTTGGCCAACACTTCGTCGAAGGTCATCTTGTCGATGCTGATCGGCTTGCGATCTTCGATTTTGCGATCGTCCTTGCGGTGGGTGTAGTCACCGATTGCCAGCAGCTTCAGCGGCAGTTCAATCTCTTCCTGAGCTCCGCCGGTGGCGGGTTTGAAGGTGACGTTGATGCGTTCCTTGGGGGCTACCGAGCCTTCTTTGGCCATGGCTTTTCTCCTTGCGGTTGTGGCCCTGGGGCCTATTCGAGTACCACTTCGAGGTCGAGGTGGCACAGCCTGCGATAAATCTCTTCCTTGCTTTCACGTACGGCGTGGTTCTGCGGCAACAACTCGCAGCAACTGTGCAGCAGGTGCAGCACTTGCAATGCAAGATCGGGCTCCCAGGCGTGCAGGCCTGAGTCCTGTAATGTCTGATCGAGGGTTTCGAGCTGGTTCTTGGCCAGTTCGTATTTCTTGGCCAGGAAACACAGCCGCGCGAGGGTGAACTGCCAGAAGAAGCGTTCGCGACCACCGTGGGCCGATTGCAGACCCTGCTTGAGAATCTGCACGGCCGGCTTCAAACCTTCCTTGCGCAGAATCGGCTGGACTTCCTCGAGGGCTTTTTCCCAGGCCGGCTGGGTTTCGACGTTCTCGCTTTCGACCTTGCGCGGCGCGCTGGCGCTTTGCAGGTGCGGCATGACATTGGCGGCGATCCACGCCCGGGTGGACGGATCGGCAAACGGCGCGCCGTCATGGAAGCGCAACTCGATGATGCCCGGCAGGCGCTGAATCAAAAGCGCGAAGTGGATTTCCACTTCGCGCATGGCCAGCTCGGCGTTGAGGTTCTGGAGACATTCCCAGACCATCCTCTGGCCATCGAACCAGAACGGCGCCTTCGCCAGGCTCGCCTCCAGTTCCACCAGCAGGTCGGCGTATTTGCCCTGATCGAAACGGTCCTGATAGAGCTTGAGTTTTTCCAGCGGCAGACCGCGCAGCACGGTGATCTGCTCGGCGTTGCGCTCGGGCACCGCGTCGATGGTCATCCACAACAGCGTGCGATTGAGGCGCAGGGCACGCAGATCGGTAGCCTTCTGCTTGAGCCACCAGGCACACAACGGCCGGGCGCTGTCCTGCTGGGCGCGCAGGGCTTTGTGCGCATCCCGCTCGTTGTCGATCGGTGCGCCAGGAGTGAGCAGCTGGGTCGCGGCCTGCTTGACCTGCGCCACCGCCGCGCCCACCACGCCGGGTGCCGGCTGGTTGTCGGCGGCGCGCTGAATCATGGTTTTCAGGCGGCGGGAGATCGGCAGCAGCAGTGGCGCGTCATCGCCCAGATGTTCAGTGCACGCGGCCTCAAGGCCGGCCAGGTGCTCAGAGAGCTGCCGGAACATCGGCAACTGCTCTTTGATCGCAATGTTTTCGGTGATGACCTGCTCGAGACGCGGCACCAGCCAGCCGATCGCGGCGGCACGGGTGCGGGGTTTGAGCGGGTGGACGTCGGCCCAGTTGTTTTCCGACAGATGGTGCAGCAGACCGAGGCCGGCAAGCAGCCCGGGGAAGGATTCGCGCTGGTATAGCGACCACGTCAGCCAGGCGCCGACACGCAGATCCTTGGATTGGGTACGCAGCAGATTTTCGCTGTTTTCGCGGATTTTCAGCCAGTCGATCTGCCCGCTTTCGTGCATCGACGAAGCCTTGGCCAGCTCACTTTCCAGCGCCTCGAATTCGATCGAAAAACGAACGTCTTCGCCCGCGAAATTCTCTTTGGAAACAGAGACTTTTGCGAGTTCGAGGTAATGGGCGGAAAGTTTGCTTGAGTAGGACATCCATGGCCTTTATTAAGGATTACAGTCATGCGCGCGAATGGAGTTTCAGCAACGCGGGACAGTATCGAAGAGCAGTTCAGCGACTCATCCAATTGAGATGTGCTCTTTCAAGTGGGCGCATCGTAATCACTATGATGGCCACTAGCAAGCATCTGATTAAACAACAAGACGAACTGTTCATTGCGGTCTGTAGGAGATCGCCCTATATATCGCAGGGGTTTCCCTGATGCCGTTTATAAATCAGCGCATTTTCCCGGCTCCCGCCAAACCATTGTCCCAGAGCCTCGGCCGCAGCCGGGCGAGTTTACCTGACGCCCGCACCCTCGAGCGGCGTGCAGCATGCCAAATTCAAAAAAAAAAAGAAGTAGGACACTTCCTAAAATGACCGGGTTCCATCGAGAAGTTTGCAGCGACAACGATCAATGCAAAAAGTGCCACTATAATGATGGCATTTCATTATTCTGAAACTTTACTCCCCCGGCAAATACTGGCACTTCGATAGTTATCCGAGCCGCGTCCTACAGACACTTCTCGCATTCCAACCAAGACTTCCACACCGGAATACTCTGACAAATTTCAGGGATACTTCTTACATCAATTAGTTTGCCGCGCCGCTAGCTTGCCTT
Source organism: Pseudomonas sp. ef1 (assembly GCF_007293365.2). NCBI lineage: Bacteria > Pseudomonadati > Pseudomonadota > Gammaproteobacteria > Pseudomonadales > Pseudomonadaceae > Pseudomonas > Pseudomonas sp. ef1. The sequence goes on from NZ_CM129815.1 coordinate 715,573, forward strand.
GGCAACTTTTCATGCGCGGCGATCAGGGAGGACGGTATCGCGCTTTGACTCACTTTGCTTAAGGACAAGCCCATGTTCGGCAAAGGCCACTGCGCGCCATTCTCACTGCATATCCCGGCCATTCGTCACGACTTCAAGGTGCTCGCGTTCACTGGCACCGAAGCGATCAGTCAGCTGTACGCATTTCGCATCGAGCTGGTGAGCGAGTACGCGGACTTCGATCTGGAAAGCCTGCTCAGCCAGCCTGCTTTTCTGCAATTCGGGTTAGCGGGCGAAGGCATTCACGGGCGGATCGAAAATGTCATGCTCGGCGAATCGGGAAAGCGCCTGACCCGCTATGAGCTGTCACTGGTACCGGCGCTGCATTATCTGCAAATGAGCCACGACCAGCGGATTTTTCAGCAACTGACAGTGGCGCAGATCATCGCGCAAGTGCTCAAAGGGCATGGCATCCAGGCCGATGACTTCACGTTCAATGTCGCCGCCGGTGAGCCTCGTGAGTACTGCACGCAATACGGCGAAAGCGACTTCCTGTTCATCCAGCGCCTGTGCGCCGAAGAGGGTATTGCCTGGCACCACCAGCATTCGCTCGACAGGCACTTGCTGGTGTTCAGCGACAGCCCGGTGTTCGCGCGCAAATTGGGTACCACACCCTTCAGGGTCGATAGCGGCATGGTCGCCGAACACCCGGTGGTCAACCACCTGAGCATGGGCTTCAACACCCGTACCAGCACGGTCACCCGCCGCGACTATGACCTCAAGCGCCCAAGCCTGCTACTGGAAAGCCGCTTCACCGCAGAATTCACGCCGGCTCTGGAGGACTATCGCTATCCACTGCTGATCAAGTCCGAGAAGCACGGCAAACAGCTGGTGCGTCAGGCATTGGAGCGCCATCGCAGCGACTATCAATGGATTGAAGGCAAAAGCAATCAGGCGATTTTGCGCAGCGGTCACCTGTTCAAGCTGAGCGAACATCCCAGGGCCGACTGCAACGAGTTGTGGCTGTTGGTCAGTCTTAGTCACGAAGGCAAGCAACCGGCAGTGCTCGAAGAGGCTTTCAGCAGCGAGGCGAAACCTGCCGATGGTTTTTCCCAGGGCTATCGCAATACCTTCAGGGCCATTCCCGCAGAGGTGGTTTACCGCCCGCCTTTGCCCGCGCCAAGGCCCTTGCTGGTCTGCCAGACCGCGCGCGTTACCGGGCCTCCCGGAGAGGAGATCTTCTGTGATGAATACGGCAGGGTTCGTGTCGAGTTTCCCTGGGATCGCGCTGAACGCAACAGCGAAAAAAGCAGCTGCTGGTTACGCGTAGCGTCCAGTTGGGCAGGTGACGGATTCGGTGCGGTGACCATTCCCCGGGTCGACATGGAAGTGGTCGTGACCTTCCAGGAAGGCGACCCGGACCAACCGCTGATTACCGGCTGCGTCGCCAACAAGGTCAATGCCGTCGCTCATCCCTTGCCGGCGAGTAAAACCCGCACGGTATTACGCAGCCAGAGTTCGCCGCGCAATGGCGGCTACAACGAGCTGTCGATCGAGGATCGCGCCGGGCAGGAGAAAATCTGCCTGCGCGCGCAGCGCGACCTCGAGCAACTGATCCTCAACGACAGCCGCAGCCTGATCACTCGCGACCGCCATGAGCATGTCGGCAATGACAGCACCAGCCTTATCGAAGGCAGGGATTCGCGCACTCATCAAGGGCTGCGCAGCACCGTGATCAACGCCGATGACTTGTTGCAGGTCAGCGGCACCAGCAGCCAGACCCTGGGCGCTCTGGTGATCCAGGCCGGCCAGCAGGCGCATGTCACGGCAAGCAACGTGGTGATCGATGCCGGCATGAGCCTGACGCTGTCAGCGGGCGGCCATCACATCGTGATCAATGCCGGCGGGATTTTCAGCAGCGTGCCCATCGTTCAGGGCGGCGCGCCACTGCCGGGGCTCGCACCGCTACAACCGCTACAGGCAGAGGCTGGCCTAGTTCTTCCGAACAGCGCCACACCGCTGTCGATCGTCAACAGCGCCCGCCAGCAGGCAGCGGATTTTTGCCCGCTGTGCGAAGCCTGCGCGGCGGGTCAGTGCGAGCTGGGAGAAGTCGCATGAGCCCGGTCGAACAATGGTTGCACGCTCAGTCCAGCGCCGGCTGTGAACTGTATCTGATGCTCGACACCGACGGCCACAGCGCAGAGCACGCTGCGTTGACCCGCGACCTCGGCACCGAGCGGTTTCGTCCGCTCTACACCGGCACGCCGGCCGAGTCGCTGGTGCCGACCGGCCCGCTGCTGTTGCAGATCGATACGGCGCAGCATCCCGCGATCCAGACCTTGCTCGCCACGCCCGAGCGCAATTGGGGCTGGCTGGCCAGTGCCCGTCACGTCGAACTTGATCTGCTGGCGGCGCATTGGCGCGAGCGCCTGATAACCGGCGAACGCCCGAATCAGGCGGTGTACCGCGTGCATGACAACCGGGTTCTGGGCCGTGCGCTGGCGCACCTGCAACCCGAGCACCGCGCGGCGTTTCTCGGGCCATTCAACAGCGTCTGCTATTGGCACGCAGAGCGATGGAACGCCATCGACAACCCGGACCCCGGCCACCACCCGCTGCCGATGGATCCGCCGTGGCTGCACACGCCGACCCCGGAACTGATCTACGCCAACGTGCTGTTCGACAACACCCGCCGTTACCTGGTCGGCGAACACACCGAAGCCATGGCCACGCTGGCCGAACAACTCGATGTCGATGAATGGTTGTGGGGCCTGATTCAACTGACGCACTTGTGGGGCTGGCAACAACCGGAGCAAGTGCATTTCTTGCTGACGCGCAGTTTGCAGTTACCGGGATATCGGCCAGGCAAATCATGGCTGCCCAAACCCGGTGAAGATCCGGCGATGCATTTTGAGCGGGTATATCAGGAAGCGTTGTATTGGCAGGGAGAGGTAGGTCGATGAGGAACTTGAAACGAGGGTTGCTGCTGAGTGGTTGCCTGGGATTGCTGGTGGGTTGTACGACGGTGAAGACCCCGAACACCTTTATGTTTGTTCCGGATTTTCCACCTGGATTCAAGTACGACCTGACGGCCACCTATGTTCCGGCCAAGGGCCAAACATGCACTGTGCCTGGCGGGAGAAACACTCAGCTGGGATACAACAAAACCAATATGAAGTACCAAGGGACTTCCGAGATCCCGCTGTACAGAACCGTAAGCGAATGTCCGCTGGCGCTGAATTACATCGAGATCAAGGTCATCGGTATTTATGGTTCAGGGCGAAGCAACTTCAGCTATGACTACGCCTCGATTGCTGTACGCCCGGAGTTGCTGGAACGACAGATGGGGACTTTCAGTGAGGACGGCAAGGGTGAGTTTACAGGCGAATGCATGTGGTTTTTTCGGACAGTCAGCCCCAAGCGTAACCTAATAAAAATGTTGAGATGTAAAGGAATGGATCAAGAAGGAAATGTAGCCCGGAGCCGCCCTCATGGCGCGTACACACTGGATCAACTCCCAGGAAAAACCGTGAGGTTGAAAATAAACCTAGCGAATGAAGAGCAACCTGGTTGGGGGGACACTTGGGTCCAGGTTCCTGGTGGCTGGAAGCGCTGTATGGGGGAAGGCTATGAGGACCAGCGTGGTTACTGCAATGGAAATTATGAAGACTTCAGCACCTTCAGAATGGTTGATGGACGGATTTGCACAATCTATCCAAGTTGCAATGAAAACACGGACGAGACTCCATGAACGCCGAATCCTTACCGACAAGCGTTACCGCCTTCATGCAAGGTGATATCCACGCCTGCCCGATGCGCGGGCATTCGACCAGTTTTCAATTGGTGAATGAGTTCGGAGACGGCACACCCTACGCCGGCTTGGCATATGAGATCACCGACTACGAAGACACCGTTCATACTGGAAAACTGGATGCGAAAGGCTGGGCAAAGGTAAACAACCACCATTGTGGCCCGGTAGTGCTCAAGCTGAATAAGCCTTTTCAAGGAGCAGACGCGCTGTATCGAGACTTGAGAAAAAGACTGGACTACCCCCTCCCCATTACCGAACTCCAAGTCCGCGCCGAAAAGACCCGCTTCTTCCATAAAACAGGTACTCGCACCCAGGCCAATCCGGCCAAGGACCTGCCCGAAACCGACGCGTACTGTCAGGTCGAAGTCAGTGAACTGGTAAAACACATCGCCCACTTGCCGCCGCTGGCTGCTCGTCGCGACGCTCCGAAGAGGGCGGCGCACAAGCTCATGCGCCCCGCTGCGAAGTCCAGAGACTTCACGGTCGTCGATAAAACTTCTGCGGATGGCGGACTGCACACCATCTTGAGTGCGGCGGAGATGGCCACCGTCGAGTTGGGGTTTTCCCCGCCGCCGCCCAAGGGCGTCGCACTGCTGCCGAACAAACACCATGTGCTGGAAGTACGGCCGATGAGAGCGCTACGGCCAATGCTGTCGACAGGCGAAGCGTTCTGCGCGCTCAACCTTTATCAGCTGTCGGTGATGGCGACGCTGAGCTACACCGATTTCGGGCAGGAACCCAACACTCAACCGGTGCAGACCGACACGGTAAGCTTTCCGCTACAGCCCAGCAGCGGCAACTGGTTCGGCCACGCGCTGCCGCAGTTCGACGAGTTGTGGAAAGTCGATGACTCGCAAACGCAGAAATACTACCCACTGTACGAAGACGTACCGTATTCGAAACGCCTGGAAGTGGTGCCGTTCGACCCGAACCTTTACCCCGAAGTGAATGACCCCGCGTTAGGGAACCAACAAGAACACCCCACCAGACTGCATTTTTTCGATGATCGCAAACAGGTCGAAAGCACGGACACTCAGGCCTTCATCTGCCACCACGACGAACTGATCCTGATCAGCGTACGCGGTACCAGTGAGATCTGGCCCGACGGTCTGCGTGATGGAGATGCCTATCAGGTTCCGTTCCAGGAAGGAGAAGGCAAAGTGCACCGCGGTTTCTACGGTGGCGCTTTGGCGGCTTATCCATTTATCGTGACTTATCTGGAAAAATTCTACAGCGGGCAAAAGCTGCTGATCACGGGTCACAGTCTGGGCGGTGCAGTTGCACTGATCCTGTCCGAGATGCTGAGACGCAACCTGGAGTTCTCCCCGCAAATCGTGCTCTACACCTACGGCGCCCCCCGCGCCGGCGACACCACCTTCATCGAAAGCGCCAGATCGCTGGTGCATCACCGCATCGTCAATCAGAACGATCCGGTACCGAGCGTGCCGGCGACCTGGATGAACACCTTTGCCAAGCCTGGACCGATGTACGCAACCAACGCCGTGGTGCTGGGCTTCACCCCGGTCGCCGGCCTCGGCCTGCTGATCTGGGGAATCATCAATTTCTTTGGCGACGACTATGGGCATCACGGTGCTTTGCGCCATTTCATGCCCGTTGAGTTCGACAAGGACCACCGATCCTCCCTTCTCTGGGAGCCGGGTTGCAGCACGATCGTCGATCACGGCTGCGCCAAGGCCCTGCGCGCTACCAACGGCTTGCCCGAACGCGGATCGTTTCTGCGGCAGTTGTTCGACCGGGGTCACCACTCAATGGTCGGCAGCTACATCCCCGGCTGCTGGGCCAGCTTGCGCCGTTGGCAGGAAGCACTGCAGCTCAAGCGTTCGCTGGTGACCAATCGCGAATTCGAGTGGATCAGCAGCGCGCTGGAGAATATTCAGCAACAGCTGCGGGCCGTTAAGCGCGATCTGCAAAACAACCACCGTTCTTACGTGCGAGAGCAGGAGCGCGCGCACAAGACGCTGATGCTCAATCAGGAAATAGACAAGATCAGCATGACCAAGGCCCGCCTGACAGCGCTGCGCAGTCAACGGGTCACTGAGACCGACGTTTACGGCAGCTATGCCGACCAGCCCGAATGGGTTGAGGAAAGTCTGCTGCGCTGGAACGCCCACCCTGAAAACCTGGTTCAGGAGCAACTGGCGATGATCCCGCAAGCCGCTGAAGACCACGACGCCGCTATCGCCGCGATGACCGGTGGGCATGCAGTTGGCGCGCCGTTTCATCTGGATATTGATTCGATTGTGTAGCGCTCTGACGTAATCCTTTCTCGACTCAAAAAGACATGCAGTGCGCTTGGCGGCGCAATTAAGGACAAGGAGTTCAATTAGACATGGGCACTAGCTTTTTCAAAAAACGGATCACGATTCCAGCCTTAATTTTGCTTTTTATCAGCACCTCTGTTTCGGCTGAAATGTGCATCGCAAAAATTTGCCTGTTTAAAGGCCCTTTATCATCAACGGGGGCTATGTTGCTCTTCACAACAACCGTGCCGTTTTATACGACGTCGGAAGAAATCAAAAGCCTTTCGAAGCACTATGTGCAAGCTGTAAAGGACGACGCCACTACATATATCGCTACGGACGGAGAATTCGACGGGGCCATGCTTGAATCCGCATGGCGTGCATATCTCCATCAAAATACCGAGCAAAAATTAAGCAAGAGAGATTTTGCCCATATGGTTTTGGCTACCTATGGATAATCATTAAGTATCCGGACGGATGGTAGATGTACAAAAAATGGGCACCCGACCGCAATCGGTGTGCCCATTTTTCATTCGCGGTTCTCCCCGTCATTCAGGGGAGCACGCCGCCATCAAGGATTGACGCTGTCTTTCAACGATTTGCCTGGCTTGAACGCCACGGTGTTGCTGGCCTTGATCTTGACCGGTTCGCCGGTCTGCGGGTTTTTGCCGGTGCGGGCGCCGCGGTGGCGTTGCAGGAAGGTGCCGAAGCCGACCAGCGTCACGCTGTCCTTGCGGTGCAGGGCGCCGGTGATTTCTTCGAGGACGGCGTTGAGGACGCGGTTGGCCTGTTCTTTGGTCAGGTCTGCCTTTTCGGCGATTGCAGCGGCGAGTTCTGGTTTACGCATTAGTGAAGCCCCTTTGACGGTTTTTTGTTGTTATGTCCGTGCTGTTCTCGTTGGAACAGCGCCCAAGGCGCCGCAGGCTCTACTCTGCGGCAGACGGGAGTGAGAATGGCACGCCGCCAACGGCGGCGCCAGTCTCCCCAAGACCTTTGTCGGGGCAAAAGAGCGGTGTTTGCGACAGAACGACCGGCATTTACGCCAGCAACGGCGGCAGTTGTTTGTTCAGGGCCAGTTTTTCCATGACTGCCCCGCCGGTCAGGGCGTATCCGAGTAACTGACCGTCGGCACTGTGGCACAGCGCTTTGATGTCGGCGCCCTGCCCTTCGACGCTCCACATGCCTTCGCTGCCCCGTGGCGGCGGCGAAACCACCAGCGGGCACACCGGGGTTTTCACGGTGATCGGCATCGGCCCGTAGCTGACCGCAGTCGGGTTTCCAGCGAGGGTTTGCGCCAAAGCGCGCGCGCAGCTCATCAGCGGCATCACGTAAAGCAGATTGAGCCCGTCGACTTCGGCGCAGTCGCCCAGGGCGTAGATGTTGGCGTGAGAGGTCTTCAGGTAACGATCGACCATCACGCCGCGATTGACCTGCACGCCGGCAGCCGCTGCCAGATCGATGCGCGGGCGCAGACCGATCGCCGAGACCACCACATCGCACGGGATGATCTGACCGTCGGACAGGTGCGCTTCCAGGCCATCGACTACTTTCTCCAGGCGGGTCAGCACCGGGCCGAGGTGAAACTTCGCCCCGATACTTTCCAGCCCGGCCTGCACGGCCGCCGCAGCGGCAGGATGCAAGAGCATCGGCATGACCTGTTCGCATGGCGCGACCAATTGCACTTCGTAGCCGCCGAGGATCAGGTCATTGGCAAATTCACAGCCGATCAGCCCGGCGCCGAGCAACAACACCCGACGCTTGCCCGCCGCTGCGGCACGGAAGCGCGCGTAGTCTTCCAGATCGTTGATCGGGAACACCAGTTCCCCGCCGTCGCCTTCGATCGGCACGCGCACGGTTTCCGCGCCCCAGGCCAGAATCAAGTCGCGATAGGGCACGGCTTCTTCGCCGATCCACAAACGTTTGTGGCCGGCGTCGATACCGCTGATGCGCGTGTGGGTGCGCACTTCGGCCTTCAACTGCTCGGCCATGGCGCCGGGCTCGGCCATGCTCAGGCCGTCGGCGTCCTTGTTCTTGCCGAAGCCGGTGGAGAGCATCGGCTTGGAGTAAGAGCGGCCGTCATCGGCGGTGATCAGCAGCAGCGGGGTTTCGCTGTCGAGCTTGCGAAACTCGCGGGCCAGGTTGTAGCCCGCAAGCCCGGTGCCGATGATGACGACTGGTGCGCTCATGCCTTACTCCTCTATTTGCTTAGTTGATTTCAATCATTTCGAAGTCCATTTTGCCGACGCCGCAGTCGGGGCACAGCCAGTCTGCCGGTACGTCTTCCCAGCGGGTGCCCGCCGCGATGCCGTCATCCGGCCAGCCCTCGGCTTCGTTATAGATCAGGCCACAGACGATACATTGCCACTTCTTCATTCAGGTACTTCCTCAGGGTTCAGGCGTAGTGCCGGCGCGGACGGTCGATGGGTGTTGCGCTGCCATCCTGCTCAGGGCGTTTTGTACTGAGGGTGCCGCGCAGATGCAAGCCTGTTCGGCGCAACGGCGGCCGGCGCCGCTCAATCCTGTCGCCTGCCATGGTAAGCTCGCCGCCTCATTTGCGGCCAATAATGACTCATTGTGCAACATTCAAATGCCTGCCCCGCCCCGCTCTGGCTGACCCAAGACCGCCTGACGCCCCGCCCCGATCCGTTGACCCTGGACTGGTTGTTCGACGAAGGTTCGCTGACCCGCCGTTTGACCCGTTTGTCCGAGGATGGCTTCAGCGTGTCGCCGCTGTTCGAAGGCTGGGACACCCTGCGCGCTGATGAATGCGCGGCGCTGGATCTGGCCGAGGGCAGCGAAGGCTGGGTGCGTGAGGTGTATTTGCGTGGTCATGGCGAAGCCTGGGTGTTTGCCCGCAGCGTTGCCTCGCGGGCGGCTCTGCAAGGCGATGGTTTGCACATGGATGAACTGGGCAGCCGCTCGCTGGGTGAACTGCTGTTTTGCGATCGCGCATTTCAACGCCGCGCCATTGAAGTCTGCCACTACCCTGAACAATGGTTGCCGCCAGCGGTGCAAGCCCCTGCACTGTGGGGCCGGCGTTCGCGTTTCGACCGTGGCACGCTGAGCGTGCTGGTCGCGGAAATCTTCCTGCCGAGCCTGTGGGACGCCGCCCGCGCCCATCCGGAGAACTGCTGATGTATCAGAGCCTGCTCAAGTCCCTCAACCGTCTGAACCCGCGCGCCTGGGATTTCGTTCAGTTGACGCGCATGGACAAGCCGATCGGCATTTACCTGCTGCTGTGGCCGACGCTGTGGGCGTTGTGGATTGCCGGCAAGGGTTCGCCGTCGCTGGCCAACATCGTCATCTTCGTCCTCGGCGTGGTGCTGACCCGTGCCGGCGGTTGCGTGATCAACGACTGGGCCGACCGCAAGGTCGACGGCCACGTCAAACGCACCGCGCAACGGCCGCTCGCCGCTGGCCGGATCAGCTCGAAGGAAGCGCTGGTGTTCTTTGCCGTGCTGATGGGGATCAGTTTTCTGCTGGTGCTGTGCACCAATGCGCCGACGATCTGGCTGTCGCTCGGCGGTCTGGCGCTGGCATTCACTTATCCGTTCATGAAGCGCTACACCTATTACCCGCAAGTGGTGCTGGGCGCGGCGTTCTCCTGGGGCATGCCGATGGCCTTTACCGCCGAGACCGGCGAGTTGCCAGCGGCGGCGTGGCTGCTGTGGATTGCCAACCTGCTGTGGACGGTGGGCTACGACACTTACTACGCGATGACCGATCGTGATGACGATCTGAAGATCGGCGTGAAATCCACGGCGATTCTGTTTGGCGAGGCGGATCGGGTGATCATCCTCAGCTTGCAGGCGCTGTCATTGGGCTGCCTGATCCTGGCCGGATCGAAGTTCGAGCTGGGGATCTGGTTCCACCTCGGCCTGCTGGTGGCTGCGGGGTGTTATGCGTGGGAGTTCTGGTACACGCGCAGCAAGGACCGCATGCGCTGCTTCCAGGCCTTCTTGCACAACCACTGGGCAGGGTTGGCGATATTTGTCGGGATCGTGCTGGATTACGCACTGCGCTGACTGAAAAGATCGCAGCCTGCGGCAGCTCCTACAGGTCCTACTCATTCCAGTGTAGGAGCTGCCGAAGGCTGCGATCTTTTGCGTTATTTGGCCTTGGCGACTTTCCAGGCGCCGTCCATTTTGCCGTCGCCGGTCATGTCGCCGGCCTTCTTGTCCATCACGAAGGTGTACAACGGCATGCCCTGGTAGGCCCACTGCATCGTGCCGTCGTCACGCTTGATCACCGTCCAGTCGCCCATGGATTTGTCACCCGCCTGCGCCATCAACGGCGGCCAGTTTGCCGCGCACTTGTCATTGCACGCGGACTTGCCAGCGGAGTCCTTGGCGAAGGTGTACAGGGTCATGCCCTTGTGGTCGGTGTACATGCCGTCCTTTTCCATCGCCGGATCGGCCGCCATGGCCAGCCCCGGTATTGTCAGGGCGGCGGCCAGCAGCAGGGCTTTGAACGAAGCAGTCATCTGAGTCATGGAAACCTTCTTTTGTGGTTGTCAGGATTCGGACTTAGAGCTTAGTCGAGGATGGGTGCAAATGTTGCGGGCCTGAAATACTGTCACACGACTGCAATAATTCCGTTATCTAATGCGGCGCAAGACAGTTAAATGACAAGAGGATTAAGGCATGGTTGGCAGGAGCATTCTGATCGTCGACGACGAAGCGCCCATTCGCGAGATGATCGCCGTGGCGTTGGAAATGGCCGGCTATGACTGCCTCGAGGCAGAGAACTCGCAGCAGGCTCACGCCATCATTGTCGACCGCAAACCGGACCTGATCCTGCTCGACTGGATGCTGCCCGGCACCTCGGGCATCGAACTGGCACGGCGCCTCAAGCGTGACGAGCTGACCGGGGACATCCCGATCATCATGCTCACCGCCAAGGGCGAAGAGGACAACAAGATCCAGGGCCTGGAAGTCGGCGCCGACGACTACATCACCAAACCGTTTTCCCCGCGTGAACTGGTCGCCCGCCTCAAGGCTGTGCTGCGCCGCGCCGGACCGACCGATGGCGAAGCGCCGATCGAAGTCGGCGGCCTGCTGCTCGACCCGATCAGCCACCGCGTGACCATCGACGGCAAACCCGCCGAGATGGGCCCGACCGAATACCGCCTGCTGCAATTTTTCATGACCCATCAGGAACGCGCCTACACCCGTGGCCAGTTGCTTGACCAGGTCTGGGGTGGCAACGTCTACGTCGAAGAGCGCACCGTCGACGTGCACATCCGGCGCCTGCGCAAGGCCCTCGGCGACGCTTACGAAAATCTGGTACAAACCGTGCGCGGCACCGGCTACCGGTTCTCCACAAAAGCATGAAAGCAGCTGCAAGCTTTCAGCTACAAGCGGCAAGAAACAGCGAGCCGCTCTGACTTGCAGCTTGTAGCTTGAAACTTGACGCTGCGGCTAAGGACGCCTCTGTGAATCAAAACTGGCATGGCACCCTGATTCGCCACATGTTGCTGCTGGTCACAGCGTGTCTGGTGATCGGGTTGATCACCGGCTATTACGGCTGGAGCCTCGCGGCGGGTCTGGGCCTATATCTGGCCTGGACGCTCAAGCAATTGCTGCGTCTGCACGAATGGCTGCGCCAGCACCAACCCGACGAAGCGCCGCCCGATGGCTATGGTCTGTGGGGCGAGGTGTTCGACAGCATCTATCACCTGCAACGCCGCGACCAACGGGTGCGCGGGCGTCTGCAAGCGGTGATCGACCGGGTGCAGGAATCCACCGCCGCGCTGAAAGATGCAGTCATCATGCTCGACAGCGACGGCAATCTCGAATGGTGGAACCGCGCCGCTGAAACCCTGCTCGGCCTGAAGACTCCGCAGGACAGCGGCCAACCGGTGACCAACCTGGTGCGCCATCCGCGCTTCAAGGAATACTTCGAGCAGGACAGCTTTGCCGAGCCATTGGAAATCCCTTCGCCGACCAACGATCGCGTGCGCATTCAGCTGTACCTGACGCGCTACGGCAACAATGAACACCTGATGCTGGTCCGCGACGTGACGCGCATCCATCAGCTGGAACAGATGCGCAAGGACTTCATCGCCAACGTCTCCCACGAGCTGCGCACACCGCTCACGGTGATCTGCGGCTATCTGGAAACCCTGCTGGACAATGTCGAAGAAGTGAACCCGCGCTGGAGCCGAGCCCTGCAGCAGATGCAGCAACAGGGCGGGCGCATGCAGACGCTGCTCAACGATCTGTTGCTGCTGGCCAAGCTGGAAGCCACCGACTATCCGTCGGACAACCAGCCGGTGCAGATCGACACCTTGTTGCAATCGATCACCAGCGATGCGCAGCAGTTGTCCGGGGCGAAAAACCAGCGCATCAGCCTCGAGGCCAATGCCGGAGTGCTGCTCAAGGGCAGCGAGGCCGAGCTGCGCAGCGCGTTCTCCAATCTGGTGTTCAACGCGGTCAAGTACACCCCCGCCGAGGGCAACATCCGCATTCGCTGGTGGGGCGACGATCAGGGCGCACACCTGAGCGTGCAGGATTCCGGCATCGGTATCGACAGCAAACACCTGCCGCGCCTGACCGAGCGTTTCTACCGCGTCGATTCCAGCCGCAACTCCAACACGGGCGGCACCGGCCTCGGCCTGGCCATCGTCAAGCACGTGCTGCTGCGCCACCGCGCGCGAATGGAGATCAGCAGCGTGCCCGGCCACGGCAGCACGTTTACCTGCCATTTCGCCCCGGCCCAGGTGGCCAGCGCACGGGCGATCAGCGCCACCGAGTGACGCCGCCCGGCACACGCCACTAGGCAATCGCACGGTCAGCCGCTACATTGGCTGACTTGTGCCTGCCTTTCAGGCGCTGTTTCTCCCTACTTTCGAATCACACGGAACCCGCAAAACTCCATCATGGACCCTTCCCCTGGCTTGTCCCTCGCGACCATTTTTGCCGACTTCGGCATGATTCTTTTTGCTCTGATCCTGGTTTTGCTCAACGGCTTTTTCGTTGCGGCGGAATTCGCCATGGTCAAACTGCGCTCGACCCGGGTCGAGGCCATCGCTGAACAACACGGCTGGCGCGGACACATCCTGCGCACCGTGCACAGTCAGCTCGATGCCTACCTGTCGGCGTGTCAGCTCGGCATCACCCTCGCCTCCCTTGGCCTGGGCTGGGTCGGTGAACCGGCGTTCGCGCATATTCTCGAGCCGCTGCTGAGCGCAGTCGGCGTCGACTCGCCCGAGATCATCAAAGGCGTGTCGTTCTTCACCGCGTTCTTCATCATTTCGTACCTGCACATCGTGGTCGGCGAGCTGGCGCCCAAGTCGTGGGCGATCCGCAAACCCGAGCTGCTGTCGCTGTGGACGGCGGTGCCGCTGTACCTGTTCTACTGGGCGATGTACCCGGCGATCTACCTGCTCAATGCCAGCGCCAACGCGATTTTGCGTATCGCCGGGCAAGGTGAACCCGGCCCGCACCATGAACACCATTACAGCCGCGAAGAACTGAAACTGATCCTGCACTCCAGCCGTGGCCAGGATCCGAGCGATCAGGGCATGCGCGTGTTGGCTTCGGCGGTGGAAATGGGCGAGCTGGAAGTGGTCGATTGGGCCAACTCCCGCGAAGACCTGATCACCCTCGAATTCAACGCGCCGCTGAAGGAAATCCTGGCGATGTTCCGTCGCCACAAGTTCAGCCGTTATCCGGTGTACGACAGCGAGCGCCAGGAGTTCGTCGGCCTGCTGCACATCAAGGATCTGCTGCTGGAACTGGCCGCGCTGGACCACATTCCCGAGTCGTTCAACCTGGCCGAGCTGACCCGCCCGCTGGAGCGCGTATCGCGGCACATGCCGCTGTCGCAACTGCTGGAGCAGTTCCGCAAGGGCGGCTCGCACTTCGCCGTGGTCGAGGAGGCTGACGGCAACATCATCGGCTACCTGACCATGGAAGACGTGCTGGAAGTGCTGGTCGGTGATATCCAGGACGAGCACCGCAAGGCAGAGCGCGGCATTCTCGCCTATCAGCCAGGCAAGCTGCTGGTGCGCGGTGATACGCCATTGTTCAAGGTTGAACGTCTGCTGGGCATCGATCTTGATCACATCGAAGCGGAAACCCTCGCCGGGCTGGTTTACGAAACCCTGAAACGGGTGCCGGAAGAGGAAGAAGTGCTGGAAGTCGAAGGCCTGCGCATCATCATCAAGAAGATGAAAGGGCCGAAGATTGTCCTGGCCAAGGTGTTGATGCTGGATTGAGTGCAATGCGGGAAACCGCGTTGCCTGCCAAAAGATCGCAGCCTTCGGCAGCTCCTACAGGGATCGCATTCCCATGTAGGAGCTGCCGCAGGCTGCGATCTTTTGCTCTATTGCTTGCCCAACGCAAAGTTGGGCAAGGCTCCCAGTGGCTGGTTGAACTGATAGGGAATCGACACCAGCCCTTCGCCGGTATTGCGCTGCACCACGAAGTGCAGGTGCGGGCCGCTGCTGTTGCCGGTGTTGCCCGACAGCGCCAGCGGGCTGCCGACCTTGACCCGCTGGCCTTCGCGCACGCTCACCGAACCCTGTTTCAGATGCAGGTACACGCCCATGGTGCCGTCGTCGTGCAGCACCCGGACGAAATTGCCGGAGGCATCGGTACCGCGCCCGCTCTGGGAATTCTCGGTTTTCACCACTACTCCCGCTCGCGCGGCGATGATCGGCGTGCCCACCGGCATGGCGATGTCCATGGCGTAGCGGTTCTTCGGCCCGTAGTGGCTGTATTGGCCGTTGGCGCCCTGACTCAGGCGAAACGGCCCGCCACGCCAGGGCAGCGGATAGCGATAGCTCTGCGCGGTGCCTGCGGGGTCGCCCAGCGAATACTGGAACTGCGGCGAATACACCAGCGGCTGGTCACGGCTGATCGCCGTCAGCAGCGCCAGCCGTGTGTTGCTGCGCGGTGGCAGCACGCGACGGATCGCCCGCGCAGGCACGCCACGCACATTGCTCGTGCCGATGAAGGCCAGGGCAACCTCGACCGGCGCGTACAAATCGTTGCGCGCAAACACCACGTCGACGCCTTTCTGCTTCTTGATGTCCAGGTACACCTGGCGGTCGAGGCGCTCGACCATACGGTCCTGAAACACGAACACCTTTGCGCCTTTGCTCGGGCGGTCGCTGTACGAGACCACGCCGTTGGCATCGGTGGATTTGTAGATGGTCATGGCCATCGCCAGCTGGGAGGCCAGGCAGAGACCGCAGAAAAACAGCAGGCGCGCGAGCATGGGCAAAAGTCTGTCGAAGGAAGGCCTGGGAATCAGCCTAGCAGCTGAGACAGACCAGGCTAGTCGACAGATGTTTCAAATTGGCCAGCACACAAAGCAAAAGATCGCAGCCTTCGGCAGCTCCTACATGAGAATGCGTTCCCCTGTAGGAGCTGCCGAAGGCTGCGATCTTTTTGGGCCGCTGCGGTTACGCGCCGGGCACGAAGTGCTTCTGCGCCGTGCCCCGGGCGATCAGGCGCGAGATGTAGTCGAGCTTCTGCGCATCCTGGTCGACAAAGCGGAAGGTCAGTTGCAGCCAGTCGCTGTCGGCTTTCTGCTCGTGGGCGACGATGGCGTGCAGGTAACCATTGAGCCGCGCGATCTCGGCGTTGTCGCCCTGCTCCAGATCGAGCACGGCGCTGTCGAGGATCTGCGGCAGGGTCTCGGTGCGCTTCACTACCAGCAGGGCCTCCTTGATGCTCAAGGCCTTGATCACGCATTGCTGGGTACCGCTCGGCAGGCGCAACTGGCCCTGACCACGACCGCCCACCGGCGCCTTGGATGCACCGGGCGCCTGAACTGGCGGGCTGTTGAGCAAACCGCGCGACGGCGCAGCGGCTGGAGCGGGTGCAGCAGCGGCAGGCCTGGCCGCAGCGCCGCCGACCACGGCAGGCTTGCCGCCGGTCAGTGCGCTCAGGGAATCGTTGCCGAACGCCGAGTTCATTTTGGTCGGCGCGCTGTTCATCAAGGTGTCGAGCTTGCCGACCTTGTTCAGTGCCTGCTTGACCTTGGTCAGCAGCTGCTCGTTGGTGAACGGCTTGCTGACGTAACCGGATACGCCGGCCTGAATCGCCTGCACGACGTTTTCCTTGTCACCACGGCTGGTGACCATGACGAACGGCATGGTCTTGAGGTTGTCCTGCTCGCGGCACCAGGTCAGCAGTTCGAGGCCGGACATTTCCGGCATTTCCCAGTCGCACAGCACCAGGTCGAAAGCCTCTTTGGCCAGCATCGCCTGGGCCTTTTTGCCGTTGATGGCGTCCTCGGTGCGGATCCCCGGGAAGTAATTACGCAGGCACTTTTTCACCAGGTCACGAATGAACGAAGCATCGTCCACGACCAACACACTGATCTTGCTCATCCAACACCCCTATTAAAATCCCGGCAAGCATAACGCTGGCTGATGGCACATTGCCAAAACTCTTCAGTCACGCCGGGACTTTTCGTTCGCGGGTGCTGCTTTTAATACGAATCCGCTTCTGAAAAGCAGAAACAAAAACGCCCGGCCAGAGGGCCGGGCGCTTTTCTCAGGCAATCTTACTTATCGTCAGCTTCGCCCGGAACATTAGCGGTTTCAGCGCTTGTGCCTTCAACTTCTTCCTTCATGCGCTTGAGGCCCATGTGACGCACGTCGGTGCCGCGCACCAGATAGATCACCAGTTCGGAGATGTTGCGCGCATGATCGCCGATGCGCTCCAGTGAACGCAGGACCCAGATGATGCTCAGCACGCGCGAGATAGAGCGCGGGTCTTCCATCATGTAGGTGGCCAGCTCGCGCAAAGCGGTTTTGTATTCGCGGTCGATGATCTTGTCGTACTGCGCCACCGACAATGCCAGATCGGCGTCAAAACGCGCGAAGGCGTCCAGCGCATCACGAACCATGTTGCGCACCTGGTCGCCAATGTGACGAACCTCGACGTAACCGCGCGGCGCTTCACCTTCTTCGCACAACTGGATGGCACGACGGGCGATCTTGGTGGCTTCGTCGCCGATACGCTCGAGGTCGATCACCGATTTGGAAATGCTGATGATCAAACGCAGGTCAGAGGCTGCCGGCTGACGACGGGCGAGAATGCGCAGGCATTCTTCGTCGATGTTGCGTTCCATCTGGTTGATCTGGTCGTCGATCTCACGGACCTGCTGAGCAAGGCCGGAGTCGGCCTCGATCAGCGCCGTCACCGCGTCGTTGACCTGCTTCTCGACCAGCCCGCCCATGGCAAGGAGGTGGCTGCGCACTTCCTCCAGTTCAGCGTTGAACTGCGCGGAAATGTGATGGGTAAGGCCTTCTTTGGAAATCATTGTTCGCTCCGCGAAAGTTGCAAGCTTCAAGCTGCAAGCTTCAAGCAGTTATGTGTAAGTCCTGATATCGCACCAATTCTTTCTTGCCGCTTGAAGCTTGCGGCTTGCCGCTGCTGCAATCAGCCATAGCGACCGGTGATGTAGTCTTCGGTCTGCTTCTTCGCCGGATTGGTGAACAGGGTATCGGTGTCGCCGAATTCCACCAGTTTGCCCATGTACATGAACGCGGTGTAGTCGGACACCCGTGCCGCCTGTTGCATGTTGTGGGTCACGATGACGATGGTGAACTTGGACTTCAGCTCGTAGATCAGCTCTTCGACTTTCAGCGTCGAGATCGGGTCGAGAGCCGAGCACGGTTCGTCGAGCAGCAGCACTTCCGGCTCGACCGCGATGGTGCGCGCGATCACCAGACGCTGTTGCTGACCACCGGACAGGCCGAGGGCCGAGTCGTGCAGGCGGTCTTTGACCTCGTCCCACAGTGCTGCGCCTTTCAACGCCCATTCAACGGCTTCGTCGAGGATGCGCTTCTTGTTGATGCCCTGGATGCGCAGGCCATAGACCACGTTCTCGTAGATGGTCTTCGGAAACGGGTTGGGCTTCTGGAACACCATGCCGACGCGACGACGCAGCTCGGCAACGTCTTCGCCCTTGCGATAGATGTTGTTGCCGTACAGGTTGATCGCGCCCTCGACACGGCAGCCGTCGACCAGATCGTTCATCCGGTTGAAGGTACGCAGCAGCGTCGACTTACCGCAGCCGGACGGGCCGATGAACGCGGTCACACGCTGCTTCGGGATGTTCATGCTGACGTCGAACAGTGCCTGTTTGTCGCCGTAGTACAGGCTCAGGCCCGGCACTTCGATGGCGACGGTTTCCTGCGCCAGGTTGAGGCTCTGCTTGTCGCGGCCCAGGGCAGACATGTTGATGCCGTGGCTGTGTGTTTCGTGCTGCATGGGTCTCACTCCGTTCGTAGCTGCAAGCTTCTGGCTGCAAGCTGCAAGTTTGAGCAAAAGCGGCTTGTAGCTTGCCGCTTGTGGCTAATGGCTTTAGCTATCCAGTGCTTTGTATTTTTCGCGCAGGTGGTTGCGGATATACACCGCCGACAGGTTCAGCGTCGCGATCACCAGCACCAGCAGCAGCGCGGTGGCGTATACCAGCGGGCGGGCTGCTTCGACGTTGGGGCTCTGGAAGCCGACGTCATAGATGTGGAAGCCCAAGTGCATGATCTTCTGGTCCAGGTGCAGGTACGGGTAGTTGCCGTCCACCGGCAGCGACGGCGCCAGTTTCACCACACCCACCAGCATCAGCGGCGCCACTTCACCGGCGGCACGGGCCACGGCGAGGATCATCCCGGTCATCATGGCCGGGCTGGCCATCGGGATAACGATTTTCCACAGCGTTTCCGCTTTGGTCGCGCCGAGGGCCAACGAACCTTCACGCACGGTACGAGGAATCCGCGCCAGACCTTCTTCGGTCGCCACAATCACCACCGGCACCGCCAGCAGCGCCAGGGTCAGCGAGGCCCAGAGCAGGCCCGGCGTACCAAAGGTCGGCGCCGGCAGTGCTTCAGGGAAGAACAAGCGGTCGACCGAACCACCCAGCACGTAGACGAAGAAGCCCAGACCGAACACGCCGTAAACGATCGCCGGTACGCCAGCGAGGTTGTTCACCGCGATACGAATGACGCGAGTCAGGGTGTTCTGCTTGGCGTATTCGCGCAGGTACACCGCTGCCAGCACGCCGAACGGTGTAACGATCATCGCCATGATCAGGGTCATCATCACGGTGCCGAAGATCGCCGGGAAGATCCCGCCTTCGGTATTCGCTTCACGCGGGTCGTCGGAGAGGAATTCCCAGATCTTGCTGAAGTAGAAACCAACCTTGGTCAAGGTGCTCATGCCGTTTGGCTGGTAGGCATGCACGACTTTGCCCAGACCGATTTCGATTTCCTTGCCGTTGGCGTCACGGGCGGTCAAGGCGTCGCGGTTGAACTGAGCATGCAAATCAGACAGACGTGCTTCGATGTCTTTGTAGCGCGCGTCCAGCTCGGCGCGCTCGGATTCCATGTCCGCTTGTGCGGTGGCGTCGAGCTTGCCTTCCAGCTCCAGTTTGCGCCCATGCAGTCGGATGCGTTCGAGGCCGGCATTGATTGCGCCGATATCGGTTTTTTCCAGCGTTTTCAGTTGAGCCGCAAGATCGTTCACACGGTCGATGCGCGCTTGCAGTTCAGGCCATGCGGCCTCGCCTTCGGCGATGACCTTGCCATCCTGTTTGACGTTGACCAAATAGCCGTAGAAGTTGCCCCACTCGCGACGCTCGATCGCCATCAATTCTGGCGGCGTGGTCTGCTTGGTCAGCCACTCGCCAACGATCCAGGTGAAGTCGTTGCCGTTCAGGTCACGGTTGCCGACCTTGATCAGCTCGCGGGTCATGAATTCCGGACCTTCGTCCGGCACCGGCAGACCGGCGCTCTTCAGACGTGCGCGCGGCACTTCTTCTTTCTGCACCACTTCGCCGATCACCAGGTGATTGGCCTGGCCCGGTACGTCGTAATGCGCGTGGATCAGGTCCGCCGGCCAGAAGTGACCGAGACCGCGCACGGCAATCACCGCCAACAGACCAATGGTCATGATGACCGCGATGGACACCGCGCCACCGCTGATCCAGACGCCCGGGGCGCCGCTCTTGAACCATCCTTTCAGGGAGTTCTGTTTCACAGACTTCTACCTTTGCTTAAAGCGACGAGTATTTCTTGCGCAGACGCTGACGAATCAGTTCTGCCAGGGTGTTCATGACGAAGGTGAACAACAGCAGCACCAGCGCCGAGAGGAACAGCACGCGGTAGTGGCTGCCGCCGACCTCCGACTCGGGCATTTCCACCGCGACGTTGGCGGCCAGGGTGCGCAAGCCTTCGAACAGGTTCATCTCCATCACCGGGGTGTTGCCGGTGGCCATCAGCACGATCATGGTTTCGCCGACCGCACGGCCCATGCCGATCATCAGCGCCGAGAAGATGCCCGGGCTGGCGGTCAGGATCACCACGCGGGTCATGGTCTGCCATGGCGTCGCACCCAAGGCCAGCGAACCCAGGGTCAGGCCGCGCGGCACACTGAACACGGCGTCTTCGGCGATCGAGTAGATGTTCGGGATCACCGCGAAACCCATGGCCAGACCGACCACCAGAGCGTTGCGCTGGTCGTAGGTGATGCCCAGGTCATGGGAGATCCACATGCGCATGTCGCCGCCGAAGAACCAGTTCTCCATGAACGGGCTCATGTACAGCGAGAGCCAGCCCACAAACAGGATCACCGGAATCAGCAGCGCACTTTCCCAGCCGTCCGGGACTTTCAGGCGGATCGACTCGGGCAGGCGGCTGAAGGTGAAACCGGCGACCAGAATGCCGATCGGCAGCAACATCAGCAGGCTGAAGATGCCCGGCAGATGCCCTTCTACATATGGAGCCAAGAACAGACCGGCGAAGAAACCGAGGATCACCGTCGGCATCGCTTCCATCAGTTCGATCACCGGTTTGACCTTGCGGCGCATGCCCGGGGCCATGAAGTACGCGGTGTAGATCGCAGCGGCGACGGCCAGTGGCGCGGCCAGCAGCATGGCGTAGAACGCGGCTTTCAGAGTGCCGAAGGTCAGCGGCGACAGGCTCAGTTTCGGTTCGAAATCGGTGTTGGCGGCGGTCGATTGCCAGACGTATTTAGGCTCGTCGTAGTTCTCGTACCAGACCTTGCTCCATAGTGCGCTCCACGATACTTCCGGGTGCGGGTTGTCGAGCAGCAACGGCTGCAGCTTGCCGCCGGCTTCGACGATCACCCGGTTGGCGCGTGGCGACAGACCGAACAGGCCCTGGCCTTCAACCACTTGATCGACCAGCAACGTGCGGTGCGCGGTGCTGTGGAACACGCCGAGCTTGCCGCTGGCATCGAGGGCGAGGAAGCCTTTGCGGCGTTCTTCGGCAGCGATTTCAACGATCGGCGTGGTGCCCATCTGGAAGGTGCGGATCTGCTTCAGACGCAGCTCGCCGTCGGTATCGCGGGCCATGAACCACTGAGCCAGACCACCCTTGGAGTCGCCGACGATCAGCGAGATGCCACCGACCAGTTGCGTGGTCGCAGTGACTTCGGCGTCAGCGTTTTCCAGCAGTTTGTAGCGACCGTTGAGGCTCTTGTCGCGCAGGCTGAACACATCGGCCTGGGCACGCCCGTTGACCACGTACAGCCACTGCTGGCGCGGGTCGACGAAGATGTTTTTCACAGGCTCGGTCATCTGCGGCAGATCGATGCGCGTCTGCTCGTTGGTGACTTCGCCGGTCATCATGTTTTCTTCGCTGGTCAGCGAAAGCACATTGAGTTGCGAGCCGGTGGAGCCGACCAGCATCAGCGTCGAGTCGGTGGCATTGAGGCTGACATGCTCCAGCGCGCCGCCGCTTTCGTTCAGCGCAATTGGCGCCTCGCCATACGGATATTCAATGGCCGGGCTGATGGTTTTCTTGCCGTCCGGGTAGCTGACTTTATAGGTGTGACGGAACACCAGCGCCTGACCGTTGGACAGGCCCACGGCCACCAGCGGATGACCCGGCTGGTCTTCGCCGATGGACGTCACGGTAGCGCCCGCTGGCAGCGGCAGTTCGACACGTCTCAATTCAGCGCCACTGTCGAGATCGAAGAACAGTGCCTGGCCCTTGTCGGATACACGCATGGCCACCTGATTCTGCTCCTCGAGCGAGATCATCAGCGGCTTGCCGGCGTCCTGCATCCAGGCCGGGGTGATCGAATCTTTCGCGGTCAGGTCGGCACCTTGAAACAGTGGCGCAACGACGTAGGCGAGGAAGAAGAAGATCAGGGTGATGGCCGCCAGTACCGCGAGGCCGCCGACGAGGACGTACCAACGGGTGAAGCGATCCTTGAGCGCGCGAATGCGGCGCTTGCGTTGCAGCTCAGGCGTATTGAAGTCAATGCGCTTGGGAGGGGAAGTCGTAGTCATTGGGGAATTGGCCAGATCATTCATGCGCACACCCTAGCGATCCTGTATGACAGAAAGATGACAGTGCAGTGACGCAGCAAATCCGCCAGCCGGAAGTCCGGCAGCGGAGTCGAGAATTCGAGGTTGTGAAACCTGTGCAGGAGCTGTCGAGGGAACCGAGGCTGCGATCTTTTGATCTTGCGATCAGAGGCCAGATCAAAAGATCGCAGCCTCGTTTCACTCGTCAGCTCCTACACGGTTCCAGCAGGTCCGGGGGGTTGCCCCGGATCTGCGGTGTTACTTCTTGGCGACAGCGCCGCCTTCTTGCAGACCGAGGTCAGCCAGTGCCTTGGCAGCAACCTTGGCTGGCAGCGGGATGT
This sequence comes from Pseudomonas sp. ef1, assembly GCF_007293365.2. Taxonomy (NCBI): domain Bacteria; kingdom Pseudomonadati; phylum Pseudomonadota; class Gammaproteobacteria; order Pseudomonadales; family Pseudomonadaceae; genus Pseudomonas; species Pseudomonas sp. ef1. Next base: position 738,261 of record NZ_CM129815.1, read on the forward strand.
AACCGTCTTTCACTACCACTTCCTGGCCCTGTTTCGACAGCACCAGCTTCACGAACTCGGCTTCCAGCGGCGCCAGAGGCTTGTTCGGGGCTTTGTTGACGTAAACGTAGAGGAAGCGCGACAGCGGATACTTGCCGTTCAGGGCGTTTTCTTCGGTGTCTTCGATGAACTCGCCACCCTCTTTCTTGGCCAGGGCGACGGTTTTCACGCTGGCGGTCTTGTAGCCGATGCCCGAGTAGCCGACGCCGTTAAGCGAGCTGCTGATCGACTGCACCACCGACGCCGAACCTGGCTGTTCGTTGACGTTAGGCTTGTAGTCGCCTTTGCACAGGGCTTCTTCCTTGAAGTAGCCGTAGGTGCCGGACACCGAATTACGGCCGAACAGCTGGACCGGCTTGTTGGCCAGGTCACCGGTCACGCCCAGGTCACCCCAGGTCTTGACGTCAGCTTTGGCACCGCACAGGCGCGTCGAGGAGAAGATCGCATCGACCTGAGCCATGGTCAGGTGCTTGATCGGGTTGTCCTTGTGCACGAACACGGCCAGGGCATCCACGGCAACCGGGATCGCAGTCGGCTTGTAGCCGTACTTCTGCTCGAAAGCCTGCAGTTCGTTGTCCTTCATCTTGCGGCTCATCGGGCCCAGGTTGGCGGTGCCTTCGGTGAGTGCAGGTGGCGCGGTGGAGGAACCGGCAGCCTGAATCTGGATGTTGACGTTCGGGTATTCTTTTTTGTAGTTCTCGGCCCACAGGGTCATGAGGTTGGCCAGGGTATCGGAACCGACGCTGGACAGGTTGCCCGACACACCAGTGGTCTTGGTGTAGCTCGGGATAGCAGGGTCAACAGCGGCGAACGCGTTGGCAGTCGCAACGCCAGCAGCGACAAAAGTCATTGCCGCCATCAAACGCTTCAGTTTCATGCCTTACTCCTAGCAGATAGGGTGTGTTAAGTCGGGGCCAAGTATCAGCAGGCCATGTGAACACTCTATGGCTGAAATATGACAATTGGATGAAAGGCCAGCATCGGGTTTTTACTGAGCGATTTGTGGTGCCCCATTCGCGAGCAGGCTCGCTCCCACAACTGAAATGTATTCCAACTGTGGGAGCGAGCCTGCTCGCGAAGAGGCCGGTATTGGCGGAGTAGATGTTGAGCTTTAGCGACCCTTCTTCCAGAGCCAGGCGCCTACCAGAATCCCCATCCCGCACAGCACTGCCACATAGTAAGCCGGCCCCATTGCGCTTTCCTTCAGCAGCAGGCTCACCACCATCGGCGTCAAGCCACCGAAGATCGCGTACGCGACGTTGTACGAGAACGACAGGCCACTGAAGCGAACCACCGGCGGGAACGCCTTGACCATCACGTACGGCACCGCGCCGATGGTGCCGACCAGCAAACCGGTCAGTGCGTATAGCGGGAACAGCCAGTCCGGATGGTCGGCGAGGCTGTGGTAGAAGGTCCAGGAGCTGATCAGCAGACCGAGGCAGCCAAAGACAAAGACGCGACCGGCGCCGAAGCGATCGGCCAGCGCGCCAGCGCCAATGCAGCCGAGGCTGAGGAAGACGATGGCCAGGCTGTTGGCTTGCAGCGCCGTGGTTGGCGAGAAGTGGTAGACCGTTTGCAGCACGGTCGGGGTCATCAGAATCACCACGACGACGCCAGCCGAGAGCAGCCAGGTCAGCAGCATCGAAATCGCGATGGCGCCGCGATGGTCACGCAGCACCGCGCGCAACGGCACTTCTTCGGCCAGTGCCTTGCGCAATTGCAGTTCGGCGAACACCGGTGTCTCGTGCAGCCAGCGGCGCAGGTACACCGAGAACAGGCCGAACACGCCGCCGAGCAGGAACGGGATCCGCCAGGCGTAATCCGACACTTCGGCTGGCGTATAAATGCTGTTGATCGCAGTGGCGACCAGCGAGCCGAGGAGGATGCCGGCAGTCAGCCCGCTGGTGAGCGTGCCGCAGGCATAACCGATGTGCTTTTGCGGTACGTGTTCGGAAACGAAGACCCACGCCCCCGGCACCTCACCGCCAATCGCCGCACCCTGGATCACCCGCATCAGCAGCAACAGAATCGGTGCCCAGATGCCGATCTGCGCGTAGGTCGGCAGCAGCCCCATGATCAGCGTCGGCACGGCCATCATGAAAATGCTCAGGGTGAACATCTTCTTGCGTCCCAGCAGGTCACCGAAGTGCGCCATGACGATGCCGCCCAAAGGACGCGCCAGATAGCCGGCGGCGAAGATGCCGAAGGTCTGCATCAAGCGCAGCCACTCGGGCATGTCGGCCGGGAAGAACAGCTTGCCGACGACGGTGGCGAAGAAAACGAAGATGATGAAATCGTAGAACTCCAGCGCCCCGCCGAGGGCGGACAGCGACAGAGTCTTGTAGTCATTGCGGGTCAACGGTCGTGCGGGTTGCTCGGGCTGCGCGAGGCTCGAAGGCGCTGTGGTCATGGCAAGGGCTTCTCTTATAGTCGAATCTGTCGCCACAACAACGCTGGCGGTGGCTTGGACAGGTTCGGCACCATAGCAAATTGTTCGAAAAAGCACATAGAGGCGCGTAATTGACGGTCGAAATCAGAACCGGGTGGTCGTCGCGGGGTCTATCGACCGATATACTCGCCACCTGCGCAGGATTTGTAAGAGGTTGCTGTGCGAAAACGTTGTTGGCCCGTCCTTTGCTCGGGATTTAGCCTTTTTCGCAGAGTTTCCCTTTAGGCGCCTGATGGAAAACGTGACGAACGCAGTGTGTTCGGTGTTGAATCGTTTTTCTTGAAGACGGCTACCACTCGCAATACCCACGAAGAGTCATGGGTCAGAGGCCCCTCGGCATGATAGAGCTCGAACAAGAAGATCCGATCCCACAGGGCGACCTGGCCCTGCAAATCACCGCACTTCCCCGCGAAACCAACGGCTTTGGCGATATTTTCGGCGGCTGGCTGGTCGCGCAGATGGATCTGGCCGGCACTGCCATGGCCAGCCGGGTGGCCGGTGGCCGCGTTGCCACTGTCGCCATCGACCGCATGGCGTTTCTCGTCCCGGTCGCGGTCGGCGCGCAGTTGTCCTTTTATACCCAGACCCTGGAAATCGGCCGCAGCTCGATCCAGATGATGGTCGAAGTGTGGAGCGATGACCCACTCTCCAGCGAATGGCGCAAGGTCACCGAAGCGGTTTTCGTTTTCGTCGCCATCGACGGCAGCGGTCGCACCCGTTCGGTGCCGCCACGCGCGCGTTAAACCTCGCGACCGTTTTGCGGTCGATAGTCGTCCCCAGTGTCTGATCGAGAGTTGCCCATGAACACGCCCAACGTTGAAGCCGTGAAACAGGATGAACTGAACTGCTGGCGCATCCGCCACGGCAAGGCCGAAGTGCTGGTGGCCCAGCAAGGCGCGCACATCCTCAGTTATCAGATCGACGGCCAGCCGCCGATCATCTGGCTCAACGACAAGGCCGAGTTCAAGACCGGCAAGAGCATCCGCGCCGGCGTGCCGGTGTGCTGGCCGTGGTTCGGCAAATTCGAACGCAACCCGAGCAGCGTGCAGGCCATGTATACCGGCGAGCAGCCGGCCCCCGCGCACGGTCTGGTGCGGGCGATGGACTGGGAGTTGGGCAACATCGAATCAGAGGCTGACGGCATCAAGGTCGAATTCAAGCTGCCCTACCCGGAAGGTGGCCTGCCGGGCTGGCCCCACGAAGTCGATCTGACCCTGACCCTGCATCTGGCGGATCAACTGCATTACAGCCTGACCAGCCATAACCGGGGGACTGACAGCGTCACGCTGAGTCAGGCGCTGCACACCTATTTCGCCGTGAGTGACGTGCGTAATGTGCATGTCGACGGCGTGGCCGGGCTGAATTACATCGAGACCCTGGACGACTGGAACACGGCCAGCCAGAGCGACGATCTGCATTTCACCGGCGAGACCGACCGCATCTACCTCGACGTTCCGCCGCAATTGAGCATCGTTGATCCGACCTGGGAACGACGCATCGTGCTGACCTCTACCGGCTCGCGCACTGCGGTGATCTGGAACCCGTGGATCGACCGCGCCGCCGCACTGCCGGACATGGACAACGATGGCTGGCAGCGCATGCTGTGCATCGAAACGGCGAATGTGATGGATGATCTAGTCACACTGGCGCCGGGTGCGCGCCATACGATGGGTGTTAGCGTCGCCAGCAAACCGCTTTAAGATCAAAAGATCGCAGCCTTCGGCAGCTCCTACATTTGGAATGCATTTTCCATGTAGGAGCTGCCGAAGGCTGCGATCTTTTGCTTTAGAGGTCAGCCTCCTGCACCACCCGCACCTTCTCCGCCTCCAGCGCATACGCCGCATCCGCCAGGTCATTACTGACCTTTTCGATTTTAAGCGTGCCGGTCACCCAAAGCGGTGTGTAGATGTCCTCCAGCTTCAACCCTTTCGGATACCGCACCAGCACCAGTTGATTCGGCGGTGGTGGCGGCACGTGGATGCAGGCGCCCGGATACGGCACAAGGAAGAACAGCGTGCTGCGGCCCTTGGCGTCGGATTCCAGCGGCACCGGGTAACCACCGATGCGAATGTGCTTGTCGTTCATCGACGCCACGGTTTTCTTCGAATACATCACCGCCGGCAGACCTTTGGCCTGCTTCATCCCGCCCTTCTCGGTGAAGGTGCCGGTGGCTTCGGGGGAGTTGTGGTCGATTTCCGGCATGGCCTCGAGGGCCTTTTGATCCGACTTGGGCATCAGTTCCAGCCAGTCGGTTTCCGGCAGTTCGCCGGCGTGGGCGAGATAGCTGCCCAGCAAGAGGAGAGGAAACAGAAGACGGCGCATGAAGGTGCTCGGCAGGCAAAGGAATGGACGGTGAGTCGCCGCGCATTCTAGCCCTCCCGGCCGCGCTGGCCGAGAGGGCTTTGTCGCTTTCGATCAGTTCTTTTTGATCAGACCGTAGATCACCAGCAACACGACAGCGCCGACCAGTGCGCCGAGGAAACCAGCGCCCTCGCCCGCCTGATAGATGCCCAGAGCCTGGCCGCCGTAGGTGGCGGCCAGCGAACCGCCGATACCGAGCAGGATGGTCATGATCCAGCCCATGCTGTCATCGCCCGGTTTCAGGAACCGTGCCAGCAGGCCGACGATCAAGCCGATAAAGATGGTTCCGATAATTCCCATGGCATTTCCCTCTGATTTGGAAGATATGCGAAAGACTAGCCAGTGTTTCGCATCCTGCCATGAGAGAACGGCGGCCCCTGAATGGTTCCGCCGCTGCCACATGAAAGCGTTTTTACTCGGCGATCAGCGCTTCGACCTTGATAATCTGCGCTTGCAGCGTGGCCATGTCGGCGCAGCGCAGGTTGGCGTGGCCGACCTTGCGTCCGGCCTTGAAAGCTTTGCCGTAGTGATGCAGATGGCAGTCTTCGATGGCGATGACTTTCTCCACCGGCGGCACTACGCCGATGAAGTTGAGCATCGCGCTCTCGCCGACCTTGGCGGTCGAACCCAGCGGCAGGCCGGCCACGGCACGCAGGTGGTTTTCGAACTGGCTGCACTCGGCACCTTCGGTGGTCCAGTGCCCGGAGTTGTGCACGCGCGGGGCGATTTCGTTGGCTTTGAGGCCACCGTCGACTTCGAAAAACTCAAAAGCCATCACGCCGACGTAGTCGAGGTGTTTGAGCACGCGACTGGAATAATCTTCCGCCAGCGCCTGCAACGGGTGATCGGTGCTGGCCACCGACAGCTTGAGAATGCCGCTGTCGTGGGTGTTGTGCACCAGCGGATAGAACTTCGTTTCACCATCGCGGGCACGCACGGCGATCAGCGACACTTCGCCGGTGAATGGCACGAAGCCTTCCAGCAGGCAGGCAACGCTGCCCAGTTCGGCGAAAGTACCCGCCACGTCTTCCGGTTTGCGCAGGACTTTCTGGCCCTTGCCGTCGTAACCCAGGGTGCGGGTTTTCAGCACGGCCGGCAGACCAATGGAAGCGACGGCGGCGTCCAGGTCGGCTTGCGACTGGATGTCGGCGAAGGCCGGGGTCGGAATGCCGAGGTCTTTGAACATGCTCTTTTCGAACCAGCGGTCACGAGCAATGCGCAGGGCTTCGGCGCTCGGGTAGACCGGCACGAATTGCGAAAGAAACGCCACGGTTTCGGCCGGGACGCTTTCGAATTCGAAGGTCACCAGATCGACTTCATCGGCCAGTTGGCGCAGATGATCCTGATCGCCGTAATCGGCCCGCAGGTGTTCGCCCAGCGCGGCCGCACAAGCGTCCGGCGCAGGGTCGAGAAAAGCGAAGTTCATCCCCAGCGGAGTGCCCGCCAGGGCCAACATGCGACCCAACTGGCCGCCACCGATTACACCGATCTTCATCTCAACAACCTCAGGCAATACGTGGGTCTGGATTGTCCAGAACGCTGTCTGTCTGCTCGGCACGGAAGGTTTTCAGTACCGCGTGAAATTGCGGGTGCTTGGCGCCGAGGATGCTCGCCGAGAGCAGGGCGGCGTTGATTGCGCCAGCCTTGCCGATGGCCAGGGTGGCAACCGGAATGCCAGCTGGCATCTGCACGATCGACAGCAGCGAATCGACGCCCGAGAGCATGGCCGACTGCACCGGCACGCCCAGCACCGGCAGGTGGGTCTTGGCCGCACACATGCCTGGCAGGTGGGCTGCGCCACCGGCACCGGCGATGATCACCTCGATGCCGCGGCTTTCAGCCTCTTCGGCGTACTGGAACAGCAGATCCGGGGTGCGGTGGGCGGAAACCACCTTGACCTCGTACGGGATGCCGAGCTTTTCCAGCATATCGGCGGTGTGGCTAAGGGTGGACCAATCGGACTTGGAGCCCATGATCACGCCAACCAGTGCACTCATCGTCGCGCCTCTTCTCTCTGGAGCGCCCGCAGGCGCGTCATAAAACAACAAGCCACGCAGGTTGCGTGGCTTGATTGTACGAAAAATGGCCGGACGTGCCGGCCGAAGGCCGCGCAGTATACCGCAAAGAAAGCAATAAACAGCCCCCGAAACGACCATCTGTCAAATGAGCGAAACGCCCGGTTTTATTGACCTTGAGGTCAGCGAAAGAACACCGCAAAAATCCCCCTGTGGGAGCGAGCCTGCTCGCGAAAGCGTTGCGTCAGACGATACCTCAGCGCCTGAAACTCCGCATTCGCGAGCAGGCTCGCTCCCACATTCGATCTTCATCAGCTTCAAGCGCTTTGTGCGGCGCCGCCTTCAAGCTTGCGCCAAAGCAACCGCACGTTGGCCTTGCGCACCAGGGCGCAGCGGTACAAACGAATCTCCAGCGGCACATGCCACTGCGGCCCGCCGCACACCACCAGTTCACCGCGAGCCAGTTCGGCGCGTACGCTCAGTTGCGGCACCCAGGCAATGCCGAGGCCTTCCAGGGCCATGCTTTTCAGGCTGTCGGCCATCGCGGTTTCGTAGATCGTGGTGAAGCGCAACTGGCGCTGGCGCAGCAAGCCGTTGACCGAACGGCCGAGAAACGCCCCGGCGCTGTAAGCCAGCAACGGCACGCTGGCCTCGCCTTCCAGATCGAACAGCGGTTTGCCATCCAGATCTGCCGCGCACACCGGCAGCATTTCGGTCTGGCCCAAGTGCAGCGACGGGAAAATCTCCGGGTCCATCTGCATCGCCGAATCCGGGTCGTAGAACGCCAGCATCAGATCGCAGCCACCTTCACGCAAAGCGTGCACGGCGTCGCCAACGTTGGTCGCCACCAGCCGTGTGGCGATGTTCAGCCCTTCGTTGCGCAACTGGGCGATCCAGCGCGGGAAAAAGCCTAGCGCCAGCGAGTGCGCCGCTGCGACTTGCATGACCTCGCCCTGCCCGCCTTCCAGATGATGCAGGTGGCGCAGGACTTCACCGAGCTGTTCGACCACGGTGCGCGCAGTCACCAGAAACAACTGCCCCGCCGCCGTCAGTTCGACCGGCGTGCGCGAGCGATTGACCAGGGTCAGCCCCAGCGCCGCTTCGAGGCTGCGGATCCGCCGACTGAACGCCGGCTGGGTCACGAAGCGCCGTTCGGCCGCCTGCGAGAAGCTGCGGGTGGCGGCCAGGGCACTGAAGTCCTCAAGCCATTTGCTTTCCAGATTCATCACGTCCTCCCGGACACGCACCAAAACAGGTCACACGTCTGCCGCACAGGCGGCGTCACACGGGCATTATGCCGAATGTGCATAGGGCAGTGCTGAACAGCATTGGCCCAAAAATCCCCACAAGCCTAGCATTCGCAGCGTTCCGGCACAGACCGGGTCCTTATCGAGATGATTTCTATCATGTCCTCCGCTGCATCTTTCCGCACAGAAACCGACCTGCTTGGCGCCCTCGAAGTACCGGCCCATGCGTATTACGGCATCCAGACCCTGCGAGCGGTGAACAACTTCCGCCTCTCGGGCGTTCCGATTTCGCATTACCCGAAACTGGTTGTGGGCCTGGCGATGGTCAAACAGGCCGCCGCTGACGCCAACCGCGAGCTGGGTCACCTGAGCGAAGCCAAGCACGCTGCCATCAGCGAAGCCTGTGCCCGATTGATCCGCGGCGATTACCACGAAGAGTTCGTGGTCGACATGATTCAAGGTGGCGCCGGCACCTCCACCAACATGAACGCCAACGAAGTGATCGCCAACATTGCTCTGGAAGCGATGGGCCACGAGAAAGGCGAATACCAGTACCTGCACCCGAACGACGACGTGAACATGGCGCAGTCGACCAACGACGCCTACCCGACGGCGATCCGTCTGGGTCTGCTGCTCGGTCACGACGCGCTGCTGGCCAGCCTCGACAGCCTGATTCAGGCGTTCGCGGCCAAGGGCAAAGAGTTCGACCACGTCCTGAAAATGGGCCGTACCCAGCTGCAAGATGCCGTGCCGATGACCCTCGGCCAGGAATTCCGTGCCTTCGCCACCACCATGGGCGAAGACCTCGCGCGCCTGAAGACACTGGCCCCGGAACTGCTGACCGAAGTCAACCTCGGCGGTACCGCGATCGGCACCGGCATCAACGCCGACCCGCGTTATCAGGCGCTGGCGGTACAGCGTCTGGCGCTGATCAGCGGGCAACCGCTGGTACCGGCCGCCGACCTGATCGAAGCGACCTCCGACATGGGCGCATTCGTGCTGTTTTCCGGCATGCTCAAGCGCACCGCGGTCAAGCTGTCGAAGATCTGCAACGACCTGCGCCTGCTGTCCAGCGGCCCACGCACCGGCATCAATGAAATCAACCTGCCAGCGCGTCAGCCAGGCAGCTCGATCATGCCCGGCAAGGTCAACCCGGTGATCCCGGAAGCCGTGAACCAGGTCGCGTTCCAGGTCATCGGTAACGATCTGGCGCTGACCATGGCAGCCGAGGGCGGCCAGCTGCAACTGAACGTGATGGAGCCGCTGATCGCCTTCAAGATCCTCGACTCGATCCGCCTGCTGCAACGTGCCATGGACATGCTGCGCGAGCACTGCATCGTCGGCATCACCGCCAACGAAGCGCGCTGCCGTGAACTGGTCGAGCACTCGATCGGTCTGGTCACCGCACTGAACCCGTACATCGGCTACAAAAACGCCACCCGCATCGCCCGTATCGCTCTCGAAAGCGGCCGCGGCGTGCTGGAACTGGTGCGCGAAGAAGGTCTGCTCGACGAAGCCATGCTCGCCGACATCCTGCGCCCGGAAAACATGATTGCCCCGCGTCTGGTTCCGCTCAAAGCCTGAGCCGACGCGAACTTGTAGCACCGCTCACCAGGTCGAGGGACTAGACACCTCTCACCTTTTGAGGGCTTGGGGATTTTGTCCCCGAGCCCTTTTTTTAACTTCTTTGCGGGCAGGACGTTAGATGCTTTGTGTATTCGATACCGCCAAGATCGCAGCCTTCGGCAGCTCCTACAGGATTGACGTGCACCTGTAGGAGCTGCCGAAGGCTGCGATCTTTTGATTTGCAGCAACCTCGTTTCGTCGCTTGCACCACTACCGTGCAGACGGGCGCGCCACTGATCGGTATAGTGCCGCCCCTCTTCGCGTGAGCGGTCGTCGGTAACGAGGCCATAACCCATGCGAAACCCGAACTAATAACAAAACCCGCGATATGGATCCGGGACGAAACCTTCGCCTCACCCGTCGTGCCGCGCGCAGGCCGGTGTAACACGATGTTTCTCCGATCCAGCATTTGCACCCACAAAAAACAGCGAGGATAAATCCATGCTCGAAGTCATCAACGACTTCCTCTCAGGGAAAGTACTGATCGTGCTCATTGTCGGGCTCGGTAGCTACTTCACGATTCGCTCGCGTTTCGTTCAACTGCGTCATTTCTTCCACATGTTCGCGGTGTTCCGCGACAGCCTCAAAGGCAGCGCCGGGCAACTCAGCTCGTTCCAGGCCTTGATGCTCAGCCTCGCCGGCCGCGTCGGTGCAGGCAACATCGCCGGTGTCGGCATCGCCGTGACTCTCGGTGGTCCGGGTGCGGTGTTCTGGATGTGGGTGACCGCACTGGTCGGCATGTCCAGCAGCTTCTTCGAGTGCACCCTGGCCCAGGTCTACAAGCGCGCCGATGGCGACGGCCTGTACCGTGGCGGTCCGGCCTATTACATCCAGCACGGGCTCAAGCTCAAGGGCATGGCGATAGTCTTCTCCGTTCTGCTGCTGGTCACCTACGGTTTCGCCTTCATCGGCCTGCAGTCCTACACCGTGACCCACTCGCTGCAGAACGCCTTTGACTTCAACCCGCAACACACCGGTATCGTCCTGGCGGTGCTGCTGGCCATCACCTTTATCGGCGGGATCAAGCGCATCGCTTCGGTGTCCGACCTGCTGGTGCCGATCAAGACCTTGGCCTACATCGGCGTGACCCTGTACGTGATCGGCACCCAGATCGAACACGTGCCGGCCATGCTGGAAACCATCTTCAAGAGCGCCTTCGGCCTCGACCCGGCGTTTGCCGGCCTGCTCGGCAGCGCCATTGTCATGGGCGTGAAGCGTGGCGTGTTCGCCAACGAAGCGGGCCTGGGCAGTGCGCCGAACGTCGCGGCCGTGGCCGCCGTCAAGCACCCGGGCGCGCAGGGCGTGGTCCAGGCTTTCAGCGTATTCCTCGACACCTTCGTGATCTGCACCTGCACCGCGCTGCTGATCCTGCTGTCGGGCTTCTATACCCCGGGCTTCGAAGGTGACGGTATCGTCCTGACCCAGAACTCGCTGGCGGCCGTGGTCGGTGACTGGGGCCGCATGTTCGTCAGCGTTGCGCTGTCGCTGTTCGTCTTCACCTGCATCCTCTACAACTACTACCTGGGCGAGAACAGCTTGCAGTTCCTCAGCCGCAACCGCGCCCTGCTGATGCTGTTCCGCGGCCTGGTGCTGGCGCTGGTGGTATGGGGTTCGATGCAGGACCTGACGACGGTGTTCGCCTTCGCCGACATCACCATGACCTGCCTGGCCTTCGTCAACCTCGTGGCCCTGGCCATGCTGTTCAAGGTCGGCCTGCGCGTGATGCGCGACTACGATGAGCAGCGTCGCGCCGGCGTCAAACAGCCAGTGTTTGATTCGAGCAAATTCGCCGATCTGGATCTGGATCGCAACGCCTGGCCGGTGAACCCGCCAGCAGCGGCGGGCCAGACTGAAACTGCGCCGCAAGGCGTACCTGCAGCGCAACGCTGACAGGTGAATGACGGGCGCATCCCCTGCGCCCGTCAGTTATTGTGATGCAATAACTTGTAGGAGTGAGCCTGCTCGCGATGGCGGACTTTCAGCCAACATCATTGTTGAATGACACACTGCTTTCGCGAGCAGGCTCGCTCCCACAGGGCCCTCATCGTTTCGGAGAATCCTATGAGCTCGTCGACCTATCCCGCCGCTCAACACGTCATGGTGCTCTACACCGGTGGCACCATCGGCATGCAGGCCAGCGCCAACGGTCTGGCCCCGGCGTCCGGTTTCGAAGCGCGGATGCGCGACTACCTGCACAGTCAGCCTGAGCTGGTAGTGCCGCAGTGGCAATTTCGGGAAATGTCGCCGCTGATCGACAGCGCCAACATGACCCCGGCCTACTGGCAGCAACTGCGCGAAGCGGTGGTCAATGCCGTGGACGTGCAAGGCTGCGACAGCGTGCTGATCCTGCACGGCACCGACACCCTGGCGTACAGCGCGGCGGCGATGAGTTTTCAGTTGCTCGGTCTGCATGCCCGCGTGTGTTTCACCGGTTCGATGCTGCCAGCGGGTGTGACCGACAGTGATGCCTGGGAAAACCTCGGCGGCGCGCTGGTCGCCCTCGGCCAGGGCCTGGCGCCGGGCGTGCACCTGTACTTCCACGGCGAACTGCTGGCGCCGACCCGCTGCGCGAAAGTGCGCAGCTTCGGCCGCCATCCGTTCAAACGCCTGGAGCGTCAGGGCGGTGGTGTGAAGGCGCCTTCGATTCCAGGCGCGCTGAACTACAACCAGCCGAAGCAACTGGCGAAAGTTGCGGTGTTGCCGCTGTTTCCCGGCATCAGTGCCGAAGTCCTCGACGGCCTGCTCGACAGCGGTATTCAAGGTCTGGTGCTGGAATGCTACGGCAGCGGGACCGGGCCGAGCGATAACCCCGAGTTCCTCGCCAGCCTTGGCCGTGCACGGGATAACGGCGTGGTGGTGGTGGCAGTGACGCAATGCCATGAAGGCGGGGTCGAGCTGGATGTCTACGAGGCTGGCAGCCGCTTGCGTGGGGTGGGCGTGTTGTCCGGTGGCGGCATGACCCGCGAGGCAGCGTTCGGCAAGTTGCATGGCTTGCTGGGAGCCGGGCTGGAAACGGCTGAAGTGCGCCGATTGATCGAACTGGATCTCTGCGGCGAACTGAGCTGATCTGTCACAACGCAAGTCCCCCTGTGGGAGCGAGCCTGCTCGCGAAAGCCATGACACATTCGGCATTCGTGTGCCTGACACACCGCTTTCGCGAGCAGGCTCGCTCCCACCAGGGATTTTTGTACGGCATATAAATTGCTGCGTTCCAGCCACCTCCAGGCTGGAAGATCCCATGCTCCACTCCCACCTCACCACCCTCAACGCGGTCTCGCTGATCCTCAACACGTTCAAGGCCGAAGGCCTGTCGAGCGAGGCGCTGCTGGCCGGCAGCGGCATCGTGGCGGCGGATCTGCAGCGGGCCGATACGCGCATCACCACCCATCAGGAAATGCAGGTCTGCACCAACGCAGTGGCACTCAAGCGTGACATCGGCCTCGAATTGGGCCGGCGCATGCACGTGTCCTGTTACGGCATGCTCGGTTACGCCCTGCTGACCTGTGCCACCTTCGGTGACGCTTTGCGTCTGGCAATCCGTTATCCGGCGCTGTTGGGCACGTTGTTCGAACTGAGCCTGGAAGACGATGGCGAGCAGGTCTGGTTCGTCGCTGCTGATTACCGTGAAAGCGCGGCGATGGCGGTGTTCAACGCCGAATTCTGTCTGGTGTCACTGAAAGTCATCTGCGACGACTTGCTCGGCCATTCCCTGCCGCTGCGCGCCACGCGCTTCGAACATGCAGCGCCGGACTACCGCGACAGCTACGCCGAACCCTTTAACTCGCCAGTGCACTTCTCGGCCAAAGACAACGCCTTCGCCTTCGACCGCCATTGGCTCGATCAGCCGCTGCCGCTGGCCGACGCGATCACTCATCAGGCCATGTCCGAACGTTGCCGCAAGCAGAATCTTGAGTTCACCGGACGTCAGGCCTGGCTGGGGCGGATTCGTCAGTTGCTCAGCGCACAATTGAATGCCGCGCCGGGGCTGGAGGGGCTGGCGCAACAGATGAAATGCTCACCGCGCACCCTGCGTCGCCACCTGAAAGACATGGGCAGCAGCTATCAGGAACTGCTCGATGAACTGCGCTTCGAACGGGCCAAGCAGATGCTGTGTGAAGACCAGTTGCCGATCTATCGGATCGCCGAGACGCTGGGCTTCAGCGAGACCGCGAGTTTCCGTCATGCGTTTGTGCGCTGGAGTGGCGTGGCGCCGAGTCAGTTCAGATCCTGAAGATCAAAAGATCGCAGCCTTCGGCAGCTCCTACAGGGATCGGTGAGCTGCCGAAGGCTGCGATCTTTGGTTGTGAGGGGCGAATTGCGGTCAGAGGTTTTGGCCATATCGATCCCCTTTTGGCCGCTCCCGACATTCTCCGATTCAAACTGCGCCGCAACACTGAAAGCCACCGAATCAGCCTTGCGGAGAACAACAAATGCTGACGATCTACTCAGACGATCACCACTTGCACCATGGCCGCTGCGAACTCATCGATGGCCAGCTCAAGCCGTGCTTCGAAATGCCGTCGCGTGCCGACCATGTGCTGCAACGCGTGCAGAAGCAAAACCTCGGTGCGGTCGAAGCGCCGAAGGATTTCGGCCTGGAGCCGATCGCGCGCATTCACAGCCGCGACTATCTGGAATTTTTCAAAGGTGCATGGGATCGCTGGACCGAGTTCAACACCGACGGCGACTTGCTGCCCTACACCTGGCCGGCGCGCACGCTGCGTGCGATCAAACCGACCAGCCTGCACGGCCAGCTCGGTTATTACAGCTTCGACGGCGGCGCGCCGATTACCGCCGGCACCTGGCAAGCGGCCTATAGCGCGGCGCAAGTGGCGCTTACCGCGCAGGCAGAAATCCAGCGTGGCGCACGCGCGGCCTTCGCCCTGTGCCGTCCGCCGGGACATCACGCCGCCAGCGACTTGATGGGCGGTTATTGCTACCTCAACAACGCCGCCATCGCCGCTCAGGCCTTTCTCGATCAGGGCCACAAGAAAGTCGCGATCCTGGACGTCGACTACCACCATGGCAACGGCACTCAGTCGATTTTCTACGAACGCAGCGACGTCCTGTTCACTTCGATCCACGGCCACCCGGAAGCGGAGTTTCCGTTCTTCCTCGGCTACGACGACGAGCGCGGCGAAGGTGCCGGTGAAGGCTTCAATTTCAACTATCCGCTGCCGGCCGGTTCCGGCTGGGATGTCTGGAGCGCGGCGCTGGATCAGGCCTGCGACGAGATCGATCGCTATGGCGCGGACATCATCGTCGTCTCCCTCGGGGTCGACACGTTCAAGGACGACCCTATCTCGCAGTTCAAACTCGACAGCCCGGATTACCTGGCCATGGGCAAGCGCATCGCCGCCCTCGGCAAGCCGACCCTGTTCGTCATGGAAGGTGGCTACGCGGTGGAAGAAATCGGCATCAACGCAGTGAACGTGCTGGAAGGTTTTGAACAATGAAAAAGCGACTGATCGCCTCGGCGCTGTGCGCAGCCATGCTGAGCGCTGGCGCCCACGCCGAAGAACGCACGCTGCGCGTTTATAACTGGTTCGACTACATCACGCCCAAGGCGCTGGACGACTTCAAGGCACAGAACATCCAGACCAAACTGATCTACGACATCTTCGACACCAACGAAGCGCTCGAGGCCAAGCTGCTCACCGGCAACTCCGGCTATGACGTGGTGGTGCCGTCCAACGTGTTCCTCGCCAAGCAGATCGAGGCCGGGGTATTTCAGCCACTGGATCGCAGCAAACTGCCGAACTGGAATCATCTCGATCCGAAGCTGATGAAGCTGATCGAAGCCAATGACCCGGGGAACAAGTTCGCCGTGCCATACATGTACGGCACCATTCTCATTGGTTTCAACCCGGCCAAGATCAAGGCAGCGCTGGGCGACGACGCGCCCGTGGACAGTTGGGACCTGATCTTCAGGGAAGAGAACCTCAGCAAGCTCAAGCAGTGCGGCGTCGCCCTGCTCGACTCACCGTCGGAGATTCTGCCGCTGGCTCTGCAACACCTGGGCCTGGACCCCAACAGCAAGAAGCCGGCGGATTACGCCAAGGCCGAAGCGCTGCTGATGAAGATTCGTCCTTACGTGACCTACTTCCATTCGTCCAAGTACATGGCCGACATTGCCAACGGCGACATCTGCGTGGCCGTTGGTTATTCCGGCAGCTTCTCGCAAGCGGCCAACCGCGCCAAGGAAGCGAAAAACGGCGTGGTGGTCGATATGCGTTTGCCGAAGGAAGGTGCGCCGATCTGGTTCGACATGCTCGCCATTCCCAACGGCGCGAAGAACTCCGAGGACGCCTACACCTTCATCAACTATCTGCTGCAACCGGCGGTGATTGCTCCGGTCAGCGATTTTGTCGGCTATCCGAACCCGAACAAGGACGCCACTGGCTTGGTCGATCCGGCCATTCGCAACAACCCGAACCTGTACCCGACCGATGCGGCAATGAGCACGCTCTACACCTTGCAGCCGCTGCCGCGGGATGCCGAACGCGCACGCACGCGAGCCTGGACGAAAATCAAGTCCGGGACCTGAAACCGGCTCGTTTGCTCAAGACCCGCCTCGGCGGGTCTTTTTTTGCCTGGCAGCTTTATCTACCGCACGGGTCACCGTCGCGCCTTTTAACTTGCCCTGCTCCGCCGCCCTCGCGGCGTCCCGACAGAGCAGGAAACCACCATGACCGCCATTCCCAAAGCCAGTGCCGTCGATATCGTGACTCAGCTGGTTACTGGCCCCTCACTGCAGGAAGTCGCTTCAAAAACGCTGCGCGATGCCCTCAAGACGCTGTATCCGAATCTCGACATAGACCCGCGTCTGGCGATGGTCGTGCAACCCACCTGGGCCATTGTGGATGGTCGAGTCGTACCCGATGGGTATCAGGCTGGATCGCTGACCAACGCCCTGGTGCGGCTCGGCCTGTCCGGCACCACGGTGACGTACCTTGATGGCGAGCATTATCTGACCCTGCAACCCGGCATGCCCGCACCCGCGCATCTGCCGGTAAAGATCGATGCCATCGGCCTGTTGCTCAACGAACTGGCGCCACTGCTGTTCATCGCTTACAAGGAGCAGCACGTCGAATACTGGGACGAGTTCACCTACCCCGGGCAACCGCGCTGGCAGCAATTGTCCGAGGCACTGCGCAACCTCTGGAACGTCGATGCCAGCGTCGGCTGGGAACCTGACGAGATCGCCATGGCCCGGGCGATTTTCAAACAGCCCGACCCGCAACAACGCCTGGCCCCCGCCCCGTACTCGGCAAAGGCATATCTGATTGACCTCGATCGCGGTGGCGCCGACACGCCATCGCACTTGACCGTGGTCGATGCCGCAGTAGTGATCGGCACAATCGCAGACCGCAAGTTGATTCTCACCCACGCGGTCACCCAGGGCTTTCAGCGTTTCGATTCACTGGAGGAACTCGGCGAGGCTCTGCTGCGGATATATGGCGCAAGCGCCTCGGGCGAAGATCTCAAGTGGCGGCTGGTCGAACCCCAGGGCAATTTCTTCGACCAGCAGGCGTGCACGCTGATTTCCATGGAAGCGGATGCCTTGGGCGAAATCAGTTTTTTTCAGGATTCCCCTGGTCAACGCGTCTATCCGCATACCGGCACGGCCGGCAAACCGGCACAACCGACACCGCGCCTCGAAGCGCACTTCGAGCGTTTGCAGCCGATGCTTCCGGACTGGCTGAACGACGCACTGCCCATGGATCAGACGCGTTACAGCCGGCACCTGCTGGATCTGACAACGCTGCAGCACGAAAACAACGGCAAATCCTTTCAAAGCGAAATCACCAGCCTGCAGGCGTTCACTCGTGCAGCGCTGATCAGGCAGATTCTCAAGGAGCAGCCCGGCGCCAAAGACGTGAACATCGACAACATCGAAATCACCATCACCAGTCTCGTGGTCTGGGGCACGTTTGTATTGCCGGGAAATACTCAGGCTCAGACATGGACGCTGACCGAGCTTGCCCTGCAAAACCTCGCAGGCCTGCCGTTGGGCAACAAGACTGTGCGGTACAAGGATGGCAGCCCGGTACCCGAGTGGATGAGCGCGACTTTTCTGGAAAAACTGGTCAGCACGGTCGACATCGGCAAGACCTACCCGGCGCATCTCAAGGCCATGCTGCTAGACGACCCCGTGCAAGCGCCGCTGTTGCAAGGGCTCTACACCAGTCAGCTGCGCATTGAGCTGCCATTGCTGGCGTTGCAGCACAAGATCCGGGGTAAAGCCGGCCTCGATGAATCGGGTTATCGATACGTGGTCGCCGCATTCGCCACGACTGGCGCGGAACGCTACGTCGATGGCGAGGAAATCGTCATTCGCCCTTTGGCCTTCGTCGCTCATCGCAGCCGCTCCACCGCAGACACTGTCGACAACATGTATGTCATAGGCCCGCGCGATGCCGACAAAGGGCCGTGCGTGCTGTATCGACCGCTGTTCGACAAGACTCTGCTGCAATATCCGGGGCCCGCGAATCTGCTTTTTGCGATCCAGCATTCGCGACATTTGCGTGACTCGGTACTGGCCTGGTTGCCGGACGATGTGCGCTTCAATTACAGCCAGTTCGTCTTTACCGCCAGACTGCCGTCGGTGTGGACGATCCCGCAACTGATGATCAATCCGACCACTGCGCTGGATATGTCAGGCGCGGTCGCGCTGGGCACTCAGGTGATCGCCAGCGACGTCCTCGCAACCCTGCACGAACGCAACGTAAAGGCGCTTGTCACTCAAGCCGACCGGCAGTCTGTCTCCGACGCCGAAGCACGCTGGGCCTCGCTGAAACAGGGCGGCTGGGTGATGCTCAATGCCGCACTGCCGTTCCTGGGCCGCAGCGTAGGCACAGCGGCGTGGATCTGGCAGATCATGGATGATCTGCAGGAAATCACCGACGGCGCCAACGAGCAATCGGGGAAGATCGCCTGGACGGCCATCGCCGATATTCTCCTGGCGCTGGGCATGGTGCTCGCCCACCGTGCGGCGGTGGGCGATGCGCCATCGACACCCGTGGCCACGGAGCTCGAAGAGGACCCAGCGACGACCAGACCTGCCGCCAGAATCGTCAAAGCGCTGCGCCAGCCCGATATCACCGGCCCGCAATTAACCCAATTCCATGGCACATCGATCGACAGCATCACGGCGCTGAAACGATCCCCGACGGCACTCGCCACGCTGTTGGACGGGTTCAAGGTCGGCAAGCCCAAAGCCCTTGGCGCAGCCACCCGGGAAGGCGCGTACCGAGACCTCTACGCCCACGCAGACAAATGGTACGCCCGGGTCGGTGAGCGCTGGTTCGAAGTCGCGCGCAACGTGCATGGCGATGTGCACATCGTCGATACGCGTCAGCCCACCCGACCAGCCGGGCCCAGGCTTGCCTATACCGCCAATGGCCAATGGGTGATAGATCTGCGTTTGCGCCTGCGCGGAGGCGGGCTGGAGGACGGGCGCAAGGTGGCGCAAGGCAAAAAAAACCAAGAGGTGGCCGTATTGTCCGAGCAGATCACCGCGTTCGATTTGACGATGGAGAGCAAAGGCAGCCGTCTCGATACCGAACGCAACAGCCTGCGCGATGCCCCTGCGCAGGCACGCGAACAAGCGCTTGCGCAGTACCTCGCCACGCTCGATTCACAGCACAACGAATATGCCGCGAACATTCAGCTGATCAAGACACTCAACTGCAAGCAATCGATTCCCAACTACCGCACGGTCATGCCGGAGCGGTTGGACATGCAGTTGTTCCTGGGGCAGGAGTGGCTCAGTAATAACGCTTCGGATTACCAGCAACGCGTGCTGAGGGTGCAGGCGATACTGGACGACGAACTGCGCGGCGAATCGCAGGCGGTCACCTCTGCGTTCGAACAGTTGAACGATGCCACTCAAACCATCATCGAGAAAATGGAGTCGGCTGAAGCCTGCCTGGATGAACTGACCAGGCTGGGACCTGATGGCCTGGAGATAAAGCAGAAATACAACATCAGCCTGGCGCCCTACCCGCTGGATGATCTGAAGACTCTGCAGATCAGTCTCGGCCAGTACACCTGCATCAAGCCCGGCGATTCCACCGCTCATGTCGAGGCGCAACAAGCGCTGGCCAGTCTGTTCGAAGATGCTGCGCTGAACGTTCAGAGTTCGCGTGACCTGAGCGCCGATGAAAGCCTCAGTGATCTGCGCATACGCATCGACGCCCTGAGTCAGGTGAGCGAACAGTTCGCTTCCGTGGACAAGCGTTTCGATGACCTAGCGAGTGAATATTCCGAACACATACACACGGAACGACTCAGGCAATTGCAGGCGCGCGTGGCCGCATTCAAGGATAGCGCCGACAACCGACTCGCCGACCTGTTGCGCTACCGGCATTTACTGGTGCCGCAAGCCGGTCCGTCGAGACCCTCAACGTCAGCTTCGAATCGGCAGATCATCAAGACACGCAACAAGGGCACCCTGGTCGGCCAGCGGAAAAAAAGCCTCGACGGCAAGAACACCGATCTGGTCGAAGTCGGTACGGCGCTGACGAGAGTGATCGCGACATTCAAGGAGGAATCGCCAGGTATCTGGGTCGAGCAGAGTGCACGGCCTGCACCGTTGCCTAAAGCCAGGCCCAACCTCAACAAGAGCATCAGCGAAGGGCAGGCATTGATCGACGGGCTGGCGGCGTTTCATCGGCGCATCGAGGCGCGTCTCAAACGCGGCTCGCGCATTCCAGTGGAGGTCGAAGAGGAATACCACAATCACGCCACCCTGTTGCGCAAAGCCTGTGCGGCGATCGATGAAGCGTTAACGGCGAGTAACCTCACCGCTGCTCTGCATGAACCGTCCGAAGAGCTCAACCACAAGCTCGACGCTGCGGCTACGACACTGGAGCAAAAAGGCACCAGCACGCGAATCCGCCTGGTCAAGCAACAACTGCCAACAGCTGCCGGGGTCGAGTGGCTCAAGGACAAAGGCGAAGTGAACATCTCGAAAACCCTGACCCGACGGCGTCTGAGGCGCCATCAGAACGATTTTCTCGACGAGTATCAGATTCGTGATGCGCATACCGACAAGGTCCTCTGCTATGCGCATTTCCATTACAGCAGCGTCGACGCGCCCGTTGGTGCATTTGTGCGTGGACATATGAAAACGCTCGCTCAGCACCGCATGGGGGGCGTCGCCGAAATAACGGGTGTGGATAATCAGAGGCTGATTGAAATCCATCGCAGCGAAATTTCCAGTCGCAGCGCCGAAACGCTGTTCTTCAATCTTGCCAAGCCTGCCGCAG
Source organism: Pseudomonas sp. ef1 (assembly GCF_007293365.2). NCBI lineage: Bacteria > Pseudomonadati > Pseudomonadota > Gammaproteobacteria > Pseudomonadales > Pseudomonadaceae > Pseudomonas > Pseudomonas sp. ef1. Next base: position 759,271 of record NZ_CM129815.1, read on the forward strand.
ACGCGACAGCGCCGCTTTGATCGCAGGCTCTGGTACGGCGGCAAAACCCAGCACCAGGCCGGCGCGCTGATCCATGGGCGTAGTCGAGTCGGGTAACCAGTAGCTGCTCAGGCCGTTGATTTCGACATCGACCTCAGCGGCCTGAGCGATCAATTGCTGCTCGCGCTCGATGCTGTCCACGGCGACGGTCAGGTGCAGCCCGGCCGACACGGCGGGCAACTGACCGACACCGGCGATCATCGGCCAGCCTTCGAGCAGGCAGTTGCGTCGGCTCAGCGCAGCCCGGCGCATGCGACGGATATGCCGCTGGAAATGCCCGGCAGCCATGAATTCGGCCATCACCGCTTGGGTGCTGACCTCCGAGTGCCGCACATCGACGGCGCGGCGTTGCGCAAACGCGTCGACCAGCGCTGGCGGCAGCACCAGATAACCAAGGCGCAACGCCGGAAAAGCGACCTTGCCGAAGGTGCCGACGTAGAGCACACGCCCCTGACGATCAAGTGCGGCCAACGGCGCCAGCGGTGCGCCGGTGTAGCGGTACTCGCCGTCGTAATCATCCTCGACGATCCAGCCGCCGACCCGCTCGGCCCAGGCGAGCAATTCCAGACGCCGGGCCAGACTCATCACCACTCCGGTCGGGTACTGATGAGACGGCGTGACATAAGCCACCCGACAATCGCTGAGCCGGGCCATGGCGCTGCAATCGATCCCGTCGCTATCTACCGCCACCCCATGCAATTTCGCCCCCGCCACAGCGAAGGCATGCCCGGCGGCGCGATAGCCCGGATTCTCGATCGCCACACCGTCCCCCGGCTCGACCAGCAACTGTGCACAAAGGCTGATGCCCTGCTGTGCGCCACTGGTGATCACAATTTGCTCAGCCGTGCACTGCATGCCGCGCGAACTGCGCAAATACGCAGCAATCATGCTGCGCAGTCGCGCATCACCGGCTGGGTCGCCGTAACACAGCTGCTGCAGATCTGGTTTACGCCAGAAAGCCGCGTTGAGCTTGGCCCAGACCTCGAACGGAAACAGATCGAATGCAGGCACACCCACCCGAAAAGCACGCGGCGGACCGCTCGGTGGTCGTGGCAAATGATGCTTTTCAATGCGGGAAAATCCGTCGCTGTGGATAACTTTGCTGGATGAATTCACAGGTAAATCCAGCCAATTTGTGGATAAGGCTGTGGGTAAGCCTGTTGACAAGCCTGTGGATGAATTTGTGGATAGTTTTTTCTCAGGCGTGGATGCCTGAGCCAATTGCGCCACGTAAGTACCGTCGCCCACGCGCCCTTCGATAAAGCCCTCGGCATACAACTGATCGTAAGCGCGCACCACGCTGTTGCGGGAAATGCCCAGCGCCGAGGCCAGATCTCGGCTGGCCGGCAATCGCGTGCCACTGGCCAGGCGTCCATCCAGCACCCGCAGGCGCAGAGCCTGATAGAGCTGGCGACTCAGGCCTTGGCGGCGATCAAGCGCGATACCGGCCGGGTTGAAGGGCATCGACAAGGGTGGCAGATCGGGCATGGCGAATGGACCTATGAAATGGCTCATCAATGGCTCTTACAACGGACCAATAGCCTGCCTAGGATGCAGGCATTCGCCAAGGAAAATCTGTCCATGTACACGCCACGCGCTTTTGCCATCGAAGACTTGTCCCAGCTGCACGAACTGATCCTCACCACTCGTCTGGCCATTCTGGTCAGCCACGGCGAAAGCGGCCTGCAAGCCAGCCACGTGCCGGTGCTGCTGCATCGCGAACAAGGTGAATACGGCACGCTCTACGGCCATCTGGCCAAAGCCAATCCGCAGTGGAAAGACTTGCGTGACGGTGCCGAGGCGATGTTGATCTTTGCCGGCCCGGACGCCTACGTCAGCCCAAGCTTGTATCCGAGCAAAGCCGAGCACGGCAAGGTCGTGCCGACCTGGAACTACATCGCCGTGCACGCCTACGGTCAGGCCGAGACCTTCAGTGATGGTGGCCGCTTGCTCGACATCGTCAGCACCCTCACTGACCGTCACGAAGCGGGCCGCGCCCAGCCGTGGTCGGTCGACGATGCGCCGGCCGACTACATCGACGGCATGCTCAAGGCCATCGTCGGGTTTGCCATTCCCATCGACCGCCTCGAAGGCAAACGCAAGCTCAGCCAGAACCGCAGCGCCGAAGATATCGCCGGGGTGCGCGAAGGTCTCGCCGCCAGCCCCGACGCCAGCGATCAAACCCTCGCCCGCCTGATGCGCTAAGGAAATCCGCATGACTCAGATCGATATTCGCCCGGTCAGCGCCAACGACCACGCCGCTTGGCTGCCGCTATGGCAGGCGTACCTGCGCTTCTACAACACGGAACTGCCAGACGCCGTCACCCAAAGCACCTGGCAGCGCTTGCTCGACCCGAATGAACCGACCCACGCCGCCCTCGCGTGGGCCGATGGCAAAGCATTGGGCATGGTGCATTACATCTATCATCGCTCGAACTGGAGCATCGAAAATTCCTGCTATTTGCAAGATCTGCTGGTGGTGCCGGAAGCCCGTGGCACCGGTGTCGGTCGGCTGTTGATCGAGCATGTCTACGCTACCGCCAAGGCCGATGGTTGCTGCAAAGTCCACTGGCTGACCCATGAAACCAACGCCACGGCGATCCAGCTCTACGAGCGCATTGCCGAACGTCCGGGATTCATCCAGTTTCGTAAAGCCCTTTAAGGAGACGCGCACATGACTGCTTCACTCGCTGACTGGAAAGGCGTCCCCGCCCCCTCCGCCACGCTGCTCGAAGGCCGTTTCATCCGCCTGGAAAAACTTGACCCGGTACGCCATGCCGAGCAGCTTTACGCCGCTCTCGAAGGTCCGGGTGCTGATCCGAAGCTCTGGGATTATCTGCCTTACGGTCCGTTTCGCGAGCGCAGCGCGTTCAACGACTGGCTGAACAATCATGCAGCCAACAGCGACCCATATTTCTTCAGCATCATCGACCGTGCGACTGGTCAGGTCCAAGGCATCCTCAGCCTGATGTCGATCGTCCCGGCGCAGGGCCGCATCGAAATCGGCCACGTCACTTTCGGTGCGCCAATGCAGCGCTCGCCGAAAAGCACCGAGGCGGTGTACCTGCTGGCCAAGTATTCGTTCGAGCTGGGTTACCGGCGCCTGGAATGGAAGTGCAACAACGGCAACGCCCGCTCCAAATACGCGGCCGAGCGTCTGGGTTTCAGCTTCGAAGGCGTGTTTCGTCAGCACATGGTGGTCAAGGGGCAGAACCGCGATACCGCGTGGTATTCGATTCTGGATGCGGAATGGCCGGCGATCGATGCGGGATTCGAGCGCTGGCTGAGCGATGAAAACCAGACGCCTGCTGGCCAGGTAAAAGGCTTGGCCGAGTGCCGTAGCTGATCGGTAAAAACGAAAAGATTGCAGCCTTCGGCAGCTCCTGCATCGGAATGCGTACCTGTAGGAGCTGCCGAAGGCTGCGATCTTTTGATTTGCGGTTAAACCAGCTTCTGCGCCAGCACCGCAATGTGCTCCGGGCCGATCCCGCAGCAGCCACCCAGATGGCTGGCGCCGCGCTGTTGCCAGTCCAGCGCCCAGTGCAGATACCCCGGCGGATCGAGATCGTCACGCAACGGGTCGAGGCCGTCGTTGGCCGTGGCTTCTTTCGGTTGCGGAGGAAACGCGTTGGCATACGCGCCGATATTGATCGTGACGCCGAGACGCTCAAAGGTTGCGCGCGCCGCGTCGATGGCTGCGCCGATCACTTCAGGCTGACTGCAGTTGAACAGCAGGGTTTCGACGCCGAGTTCAGCCGCCAGCGCAGCCGCTTCGGCCACTGGCTCGCCAGAGCGCAGGCGCGGCACTTCATCGGTGTCTTCATCCTTGAGAGTGAATGACAGCCAGAACGGTTTGCCGTCCTTCGGCAGCCCGGCGTGGATAGCGCGGGCCTCGATAATCGAGCTCTGGGTTTCCGCCAGCCACAGATCAACATGCGGGGCCAGCCCCGTGACCAGCGGCGTCAGCAGCTCGCTCACGCGATCCGCTTCGAACAGATCCGGACGATACGAACCAAACAGCGGCGGCAACGAACCGGCAACACGCACTGGCTTGCCGGATGTCTGCACCGCCCGCCGCGCCAACTCCCCCGCCAGTGCCGCAAGCGCCTGGCCTTCAGCCGCAAAGCGCGCCTCGCCAATGTGAAACGGCACCACCGCGTAACTGTTGCTGGTGATCACGTCGGCGCCGCTGTTGATGTACGCGGCATGCACCGCTTCGACCGCCTGCGGCGCTTCGCTCAGCGCCAGTGCCGACCACTCCGGTTGGCGAAACGGCGCGCCGGCGCGTTGCAACTCGCGGCCCATGCCGCCATCGAGAATGACCCTGTTCGCTGCGCCCATATGCTTTTCACTCATATGCTTATGAAAATAACTCACTATCAGAGTCGTTCTTATAACTATTTAATACGCACCACTCGGTTAATAACAACCTCTTTTTTCAACAGGAAGCGACTGTGAAACTCCAACCGCTATTGGCCCTGGGCCTGACCATTCTGGCCTCCACCCAAGCCTTCGGCGGCGCGACGCTGGACCGCGTCGAGCAGAAAAAAGAACTGGTCGGCGTGCTCATGGAAAGCTATCCACCCTTCTCGTTTCTCAATGAGCAGAATCAACTCGACGGTTTCGATGTCGACGTTGCCAAAGCGGTGGCGGACAAGCTTGGCGTCAAACTGCGTCTTGAAACGCCGTCCTGGGACGTGATCGCCGCCGGCCGCTGGAGCGGGCGCTACGACATCTGCATCTGCTCGATGACCCCGAGCAAGGCCCGCGCAGAAGTGTTCGACTTTCCGGTCGAGTACTACGCCTCGCCAGCGGTAATCGTGGTCAATGCCAAGGACGATCGCATCCACAGCGCCAAGGATCTGAGCGGCAAAAAGGTCGGCCTGACCAGCGCCTCCAGCTACGAAAGTTATCTGAACAAAAATCTGGTGATCGAAGGCGCCGAGGATACGCAGTTGCAGTATCCGTTCGAGGATGTGCAGATCGCCCCGTACGACACCGACAACGTCGCCTTCCAGGATCTGGGCCTGGGCGCCGGCGTGCGCCTGGATGCGATCCTCACCAATCTGGTCACCGCGCAGCCGCGCCTGAACCAGGACCAGCGTTTCAAACTGGCCGGCGAACCGCTGTACGCGGAGCCCAATTCGGTAGCCATCGAAAAGGGTGACCCGCAGTGGGACGCCAAGGTGCGCGAGGTGTTCGCACAACTGAAACAGGACGGCACCCTGAGCAAGCTGTCGCAGAAATGGATCGGCGCCGATATCAGCCAATGACTTCCTTTCCGACCCCGCCACAGCCACCGCAACCGGTGGCTGAAACCCGCCTGCAAAAGCTTTTCGGGTTCCGTACGCGCCTGTACCTGACGTGGGCTGCGCTGTTCTGTCTGTTTGCCGGATTCTTCCTGAGCTTCGACCTGAAATTCGCGATCATCCTCGACAAATTGCCCAACCTCGTTGGCCTGAAGCTGGCGCCAAACGGCTTCCTGCAAGGCGCAGCGCTGACGCTGTTTCTCTGCGCCTGCTCGATCATCGCCTCGTCGCTGCTCGGTTTCATCACCGCGCTGGCGCGCCTGTCGAACAGCGCCGTGGCATTTGGCATCGCCAGTTTCTACACCTCGTTCTTTCGCGGCACGCCATTGCTGATCCAGATCCTGCTGATCTACCTCGGCCTGCCGCAACTGGGCATCGTCCCCGGCGCCATCGTCGCCGGCATCATTGCCCTGTCGCTGAACTATGGCGCCTACCTGAGCGAAATCTTCCGCGCCGGCATCCTCGGCGTCGATCACGGCCAACGCGAAGCATCCCTGGCGCTGGGCCTGCGCGAAAGCGTGATCTTCTGGCGCATCACCCTGCCCCAGGCCATGCGCACGATTATCCCGCCGACCACCAACCAGTTCATCTCGATGCTCAAGGACTCGTCGCTGATCTCGGTGATGGGTGTCTGGGAAGTCATGTTTCTCGCTCAGTCCTACGGGCGCTCAAGCTATCGCTACATCGAAATGCTCACCACGGCGGCGATCATCTACTGGCTGATGTCGATCGGGCTGGAGCTGATTCAGGCACGGATGGAGCGGCATTACGGCAAGGCGTATGTGCGCCGTAGTTAAGGTGCATTCAAATGGTGTCCCGGCGAATCCGCACTACGCCCATTTTCATGCCGAAGGGGCGGAACACCGCGTTCAGCGACTTCAGGGTCTGATTGCCTTCGCCATGTTCGATATGCACCAGCGTGCGCACTGAAATCTTGCACATCTTCGCGAACTGGGTCTGATGCAGACCGGTGACTTCGACCCGTAAACGGCGCACGGCGTCACCGATTTCCAGAGTGCCTTCGGCCAGTGATTGCTGAATGCTTTCGATGAGCGCCGTGCGCTCGAGGACGGTCAGACTCATTGCAGGTCCCACTCTTTCAAACGTTGCTCGAGGTTTTTCAGATGAACGCTCGGGTGATTCATGGTTCTGGCGGGCAAACCGCTGGCCGCAAGAATATCCGGCAGTGCGGCCAGACGGCGGGCATCCGCGCGCAAGCCTTCGAACAGCGCCGAGGCATCCAGCCCCGTCAAAGATTCGTGCGGATCTGCGCTATCGGCCAATACGCGGCAGACACCTCGCCAATCGACATCTCCCGCCCGCTCCAACTCTTTTGGCCATTTGGTCGTACGCGTCACGCCTTCGTCATCCATGACCATCGGGGCGAGGTCATAAATCGGCGCGAGCTGGAAAGCGTTCTCTTGCCGGATGATCGCCGTGTTACGACCGTGGTTATCGGAGTTTCCGAGGATTTTATTGATCAGGTCGCGACGCAGATAATCGGCGACGAGGCCGGGAATCTGGCTGGCCTGACCCGCTTTGCGCCAGAGCCCGGCGAGCATGCGGATCACTTCCAGATGATTCATGGCGCTGCCTGGCGTCGTCACTTCAGCCAGCGAATAAATCGATTCGACGGCGAAACGCGACACCGCCCCATCTTTCACTTGTCGATCAAAACGCCGCATCCACAAACTCGGTTTGGTCGCCTCTTCCAAGGCCAGGCCTTCTGCCGCGACCGTTTCGATGCCCAATGTCTGCAGCGCTTTGTAGTAATGGAATTCGCTGCGCAGGATGTCCTGGTCGGTCTGCCCGCCCCTGTTTCTGGCGAATTTCACGAACCAGTGCTGTCGCACTTCTTCATCGTCCAATACCGCATCGGGATACAGAAGCCCGGCGCTGTTCTCTGCCAGTAAGAGCTTCGGAGCTTCCCCACCTGCCCCCGTCGCGCCACCGATGGCCGCGCCCAGCTCGTAGGCATATTCAAGAAAGCGGTTGTCGCGGCTAATGATCTCCTCGCGCTTGAATCCGATCGGCTTCCTCTCATCGACTGCTTCCGCCGATTCCTTTATTCGCATGTTGCCAATGGGTGCCGGTGTACTGCGACCCAGCAGAAACAGATCGGCGCTGATCTCGGCGGGTCTTTCCTGGCCCAGGCGGGCGAGCAGAAACCGCTTGGCTGCGCCTGCCGGTGCGATGTCGTGGACAAAGGCCGGCGTCTTCGCGCGCCGACCTTCCCAATCCAGTGGATACAGGGCACTCACGGCTTGGGAAAAAGGCGAACCGATCAACTCGATGTTTTCCACCAGATAGTCCGCTTCATAGCCAAAACTGCAGCGGCTTTCGAAGCCTTTTTCCGGATCATCGAAGTCAAGAATCATCGCGTCGTGCCATTGCCCGGCGGTGAAGATCTGGAGTGTCAGCTTATACATGTTGATTCCATTTGCATTTTAATGCGGTTCAACGAGGAAAAACTTTCAAACATGCAATATAGTGCATACGAGCACTTTTACGCGCTTAAATATCTGCAACAAAATGCAGATTAGCACTCCCATGTGGCCGTCTGAACGCAAATTAATGCAGTTAAGCGTCTGACGTGCCGCTGGTTAAGGTTCTTCAACGGGAGAAAGCCGTAGGAAAAAGAACAGCCACCACTGCGCAAAATCTCTGATTTGTGAACACCAGTGAGGATTTTCTACACAACGATCCGATGTCGCCTGCGTGGATGTGGGAAGCGGCCGACATCGGTTTTTTTCAGGCAGCAATAGAGTTGGATTTTCTCGATACGGAAATCGAACCTGATGCCCACTCAACACCTATTCGCACCAAAACACCTGGCTCTGGCTATTTCATTGGCAATGGGTTGCGTAGCGCTGGCGAACGCCGAGCAATCCACTGAAGCAATCGAGCAGCCCCCAAGCATGGAAACGACGGAGCAGCCCGAAGCCAACCCCAAGCAACAGGCTTTGGAACGGCTCCAGGGTTTTCTCAACGACGCGAGCACAGTGCCGATTACCTTTACGACACCGGAAGCCGTGTTCAAAGGGACTGAAGTCAACGACTTGATCACCCTTGCAGACGGGGCAAGCTTCACTGGCCGGCTGGATGGCGGCAAGGGCGATAACGTGTTGTTCCTGAATGCTGCGGATGGCGGCACGTTGAACGACACGCGCAACTTCAATGGGTTATTCGTCGCCCAAGGCGACTGGACATTGAGCTCCAAAGGCGATTTCCATGAAGGTGTTCTGGTCGACAGCGGTGGAGCGTTGACCAACCTCGGCAGCATCAAGGGTGATGTGTATGTCCAGAATGGCGGCAGTTTCGCCGGTAAAGGCACGGTGGGAAATCTTGAGGTGGGTGGGCTGCTCACCGTCAATGCAGCGCTTGGCGCACCACGAGTGAAGGGTAATTTGCACTTGGCGCCTGGCGCCGAATTGGCTTACGAGGTCACTCCCGCTGGTGGTCAGACGATCAAGGTCGATGGCACAGCTCAGCTTGACGGCGCCACCCTGAAAGTCGTCGCGGCGGGTGAATATCCGCAGAGCAGCCAATACAAAATCATCGAAGCCCGTGAGGTGAAAGGCGAGTTTGGCCGGATCGAGAACGATCTGGCGTATATGACGGCCACGGCTCAATACAACAAGAAATCGGTTGGGCTGACTTACGCTCGCAATGATGTAGCACTTGAAAGCCTCGCGCCTACGGAAAACGCAGCTGCACTTGCAGGCAGTATTACCGGGCAGGAAGCATTAATTGCTACAACTGCACCGACCTCAACACCCACTTCGCCAATGCCCGCTTCAACTCCTACGGCAGCGGTCATCGCAGTGCCAGTTCCAGTTCCAGTGCCAGTCCTGACCTCGGTTGCAGCCCTGATTGAAGACTCCGCGCCAGCGATTTCATCAATACCAAACGAAATCTTGACTGCGCAAACCAGCGAAGCCGCCGCCCAGCCCGTGCCTCAACTTACAAAACCTGCTAACGCTGCAGTAGCCGCACTGCTGACCAGCGATAAAACCACCGCGCCCATCGCCCTCGATCAACTTGCCGCAGGCAGCAATGCCAATCTCGCCAAAGCCACGCTGAGCAGTGTCACACCTGTCAGTGCGAGCATGCTTTCGGCGATGCGGCAGCTGGACAATCATTCCGCCTCGACCTACGGCTCGCGCAGTTCACCTCGTCAGGCCGCAGGCAGCGAAGGCTCCGGGCGGGTGTGGGTTCAGGCGCTGGGCCACGGCGGCAAGGTTGACCGCGACGCTGACGGCATCCTCCAACATGCCACGCAAGGGCTGGTCGTGGGCGCTGACTGGCGACTCGATGAGCACTGGCATGTCGGCCTGCTTGGCGGCAAATCGCAGACGAAACTCGATGCCCGCCAGTACGATGGCGACCTCGACAGCTGGCATCTCGGCGCCTATGCCGTGCGTCAGGACGGCCCGCTGTCGCTGCGTCTCGGCGCGACTTACGCCAGCCATGACGGCAGCAGCACACGGCGGGTCGCGTTCAAGGGTTTCAGCGATCGTCTCAAGGGCAATTACGACGCCAATACTCAGCAAGCATTTGCCGAGGCCGGGTTCAACCTGGGCCGCAACAACGTGACCCTCGAGCCCTACGCCAACCTCGGCTATCAGCGCTATCAGCGCGACAGCTACAACGAAAAGGGCGGCGACGCGGCGTTGAAAGTCTACGGCCAGACCCGCGACAACTTCAGCAGCACCTTCGGTCTGCGGGTTGCGCAGGTCAATACGCTGGATAACGGCATGCATTTGACCCCGCGATTGAGCGCAGGCTGGAAACATAACTACGGTGACATCGACAGTGACACCCGCCAGCAACTGCGCAAGGGCGGCAAGCGCTTTGAAGTGACCGGGGCGGCACTGGATCGGAACAGCCTCGCGGTGGATGCGGGGCTCGATCTTGGCCTTTCGGCGGCGCACACACTGGGCGTGGGCTTAACGGGTGAGCTGGGTAATGACAGCCGATCGTATGGCGTGGCGGGTCAATGGCGCATGGCGTTCTGATGGATTAAGCACGCCTCCTGTGGGAGCGAGCCTGCTCGCGAAAGCGGTGAATCATACAAAGATGCTATTGGCTGACCTGGCGCATTCGCGAGCAGGCTCGCTCCCACATGCGGTCCCTGACAATGACCTGACAAGGTCGGAAAATCACAGGCAAAAAAAAGGGGAGCACATGCCCCCCCGAGGTTTAAAGCATTGGATCGCGACTGTTATCTCAGCCTTCGATCTCGATGAGGATTTCGCCCGGGTTGACCCGGTCGCCCTTGGCCACGTGAATCGCGGTGACCTTGCCGGCAATGGCAGCCTGGACTTCGGTTTCCATCTTCATCGCTTCGGTAATCAATACCGCCTGGCCCGCCTTGACGGTGTCGCCCTCCTTGACCAGCACATCGACGATGTTGCCCGGCATGGTGGTGCTGACATGGCCCGGTGCCGAGGCCTGTTTGCGTTTGCTGCTGCCACCACCGACAAATTCGTTGAGCGGTTCGAACACCACTTCTTCCGGCATGCCGTCGATGGACAGATAGAAGTGGCGCTTGCCCTCGGCCTTGACGCCGACACCAGTGATGTCGACGCGGTAGGTTTCGCCGTGCACATCGATGACAAACTCGGTCGGCACACCTTCGCCGCTCGCCGAGGCAACGGCGCCCGCTTCCGGGATCGGCAAAAGCACTTCCGGCGTAAGAGTGCCGGCGGCGCGTTCTTCAAGGAACTTGCGGCCGATGTCCGGGAACATGGCGAAGGTCAGTACGTCTTCTTCGGATTTGGCCAGTGCGCCGATATCGGCACGCAGCTTGGTCATTTCCGGTTTGAGCAGATCGGCCGGGCGCACGTCGATGACGTCTTCGCTGCCGATCGCCTGACGCCGCAGCTTTTCATTGACCACGCCCGGTGCCTTGCCGTAGCCGCCCTGCAGATACAGCTTCACTTCGTTGGTGATGGTCTTGTAACGCTCGCCGGCCAGTACGTTAAAGAACGCCTGGGTGCCGACGATCTGCGAAGTCGGGGTCACCAGCGGCGGGAAGCCGAGGTCTTCACGTACGCGCGGGATTTCTGCGAGCACTTCGCCCATGCGATTCAGAGCGCCCTGCTCTTTCAACTGGTTGGCGAGGTTGGAGATCATCCCGCCCGGCACTTGGTTGACCTGCACACGGGTATCGACGGCGGTGAATTCGCTTTCGAACTGGTGGTACTTCTTGCGCACGGCATAGAAGTACAGGCCGATTTCCTGGAGCAGCTCCAGATTCAGGCCGGTGTCGTACTCGGTGCCCTTGAGCGCGGCAACCATTGATTCGGTGCCCGGATGGCTGGTGCCCGAGGCGAAGCTGGAGATCGCGGTGTCGATGTGATCGGCGCCGTTTTCGATCGCCTTGAGCTGGCACATGGCGGCCAGGCCGGCGGTGTCGTGGGAGTGGATGAACACCGGCAACGACTGCTCGGCTTTCAACGCGCGCACCAGTTCACCAGTGGCATACGGGGTCAGCAGACCGGCCATGTCCTTGATCGCTACCGAGTCGCAGCCCATGGATTCCATTTGCTTGGCCTGGGTGACGAAAGCGTCGATGGTGTGCACCGGGCTGGTGGTGTAGGCGATGGTGCCTTGCGCATGTTTGCCGGCAGCTTTCACTGCTTCAATGGCAACGCGCAGGTTACGCACATCGTTCATCGCATCGAAGATGCGGAACACGTCGATGCCGTTCACCGCTGCCTTGGCGACGAAGGCTTTGACCACGTCGTCGCTGTAATGGCGATAGCCGAGCAGATTCTGCCCGCGCAGGAGCATTTGCAGGCGGGTGTTGGGCAGCGCCGCACGCAGTTGGCGCAGGCGCTCCCACGGGTCTTCCTTGAGAAAGCGCACGCAGGCGTCGAACGTCGCGCCGCCCCAGCATTCCAGCGACCAGTAGCCGACCTTGTCGAGCTTGTCGCAGATCGGCAGCATGTCTTCGGTGCGCATGCGGGTGGCGAGCAGCGATTGGTGAGCGTCGCGCAGGATGGTGTCGGTAACGAAGATCTTCTTAGTCATTGGTATCTCCTCATAGCGGCAAGCTTCAAGCTACGAGCTGCAAGAAAAAGCCAATCTGCTTTTACTTGCCGCTTGCAGCTGAAAGCTCGCAGCTGCTTCATTCATAGGCCTGCGTGGGCGGCGATGGCGGCGGCGATGGCCAGGGCCAGCTCTTCGGGTTTGCGCTTGATCGAGTAGTTGGTCAGTTCCGGGTGGCTTTCAACGAAGCTGGTGTTGAACTGGCCGCTACGGAATTCCGGGTTGCGCAGGATTTCCTGGTAGTAGGCGGCGGTGGTCTTCACGCCCTGCAGACGCATGTCGTCCAGCGCCCGCAGACCACGGTCCATCGCCTCTTCCCAGGTCAACGCCCAGACCACCAGTTTCAGGCACATCGAGTCGTAGAACGGTGGAATGGTGTAGCCGGTGTAGATCGCCGTGTCGGTGCGCACGCCCGGGCCGCCGGGGGCGTAGTAACGGGTGATCTTGCCGAAACTCGGCAGGAAGTTGTTCTTCGGATCCTCGGCGTTGATACGGAACTGCAATGCAAAGCCACGGTGCTGAATGTCTTCCTGCTTCACCGATAGCGGCAGGCCGGAAGCGATGCGAATCTGTTCGCGGACGATGTCGATGCCGGTGATTTCTTCGGTGATGGTGTGTTCCACCTGCACCCGCGTGTTCATTTCCATGAAGTACACCTCGCCCTCGGCGAGCAGAAACTCCACGGTGCCGGCGTTCTCGTAGCCCACAGCCTTGGCTGCACGTACCGACAGGTCGCCGATGTAGGCGCGCTGTTCCGGGGTCAGCTGCGGGCTCGGCGCGATCTCGATCAGCTTCTGGTTGCGGCGCTGGATCGAGCAGTCACGCTCGAACAGATGCACAACGTTGCCGAAGCTGTCGCCAAGGATCTGCGCTTCAATGTGCTTGGGATTGACGATGCATTTTTCCAGGAACACTTCCGCCGAACCGAACGCCTTGGTGGCTTCGGAGATGACCCGGGGGAAGTTCTGTTCGAGTTCTTCGCGGCTGTTGCAGCGACGGATACCGCGACCGCCACCACCGGAGGTGGCCTTGAGCATTACCGGGTAACCGATGCGGTCGCCTTCGACCAAGGCTTCTTCGATGCCGGAGACGTTGCCCTCGGTACCGGGCGTCACCGGTACGCCGGCCTTGATCATGCTGCGGCGCGCTTCGGTCTTGTCGCCCATGCGCCGGATGACTTCCGCCGACGGGCCGATGAATTTGATACCGCGCTCAGCGCAGATTTCCGCCAGCTCGGCGTTTTCCGAAAGGAAGCCGTAGCCGGGGTGCAGCGCATCGCAGCCGGTTTCCACCGCCAGGTTCACCAGCTTGCGCGGGTTCAGATAGCCGGCCAGTGGCTCGGCACCCACGCTGTGGGCCTCGTCCGCACGCTTCACATGCAAGGCATGGCGATCGGCGTCGGAGAAAATCGCAACCGAGCGAATGCCCATTTCGGCGCAGGCTCGTACGATGCGTACGGCAATCTCACCACGGTTGGCGATCAGGATCTTTTTTATCACTTGGAGGTTCCCTTGAGCCGGTGGCACCACGACCTGCTAGACCCAGGTCGACGCGTGACCAAATGTTTCAATTCAGTCGCAGGTCCACACTAGCGCTGCTGAGGGATTAACAAAAATGAATAAAAATTGGGTCAGGCATAAGCAAACACTTATAGTTGATTTACCTGACCGCTGACCGAGCCTGAAAACTATGCGTAAGTCATTGATGCGTATGACATTGCGTCAATTGCAGATCTTCAATGAGGTGTGTGATTTACGCTCGTACAGTCGCGCCGCCGAGGAAATGTCCCTCACACAACCGGCCGTGAGCCTACAGATTCGTCAGCTGGAAGAGCTGATTGGCCAGCCGCTGTTCGACTATGTCGGCAAAAAACTCTACATGACCGAGGCGGCGGAAGCGCTTCAGCGCGCCAGCCGCGACATTTTCGGGCGCCTGGAAAACCTCGACATGCAACTGTCGGACATGCAGGGTTCACTGCAGGGTCAGCTGAAACTGGCGGTGGAATCGAGCGCCAAATATTTCGTGCCGCATCTGTTCGCCGCGTTCAAGCGCCAGCATCCGGAAGTCAATTTGCAGCTGACCGTGGTCAACCGTGGCCAGGTCATCCGCCGCCTCTCGGACAATCGCGATGATCTGGTGATCATGTCGATGGTGCCGCAGGACATGGGCCTGGAATTCCTGCCGTTTCTCAATAATCCGATTGTCGCCGTGGCGCGCCCGGATCACCCGCTGGCACACATGGGCCCGTTGCGCTTGCAGGATCTGGAGCCTTACACGCTGCTGATCCGCGAGCCGGGCTCGGGTACGCGTCTGGCCTGCGAGGAATACTTCAAGGAAAAGCGCGTGCACTTCACTCAGACCCAGGAGGTGGCGTCCGCCGAAGCTCAGCGTGAATGCGTGGTGGCGGGCCTGGGCCTGGCGCTGTTGACGCGCCACGCCCTGAACCTGGAGCTGGCGACCGGCGGCCTGGTCGAGCTGCCGGTCGAAGAGTTGCCGCTGATGCGCAGCTGGTGCCTGGTGCAAGCCAAAGCCAAACGGCTGTCACCGGTGGCGCACGCCTTCCTGGCGTTCATCCGCAGCGAGCGGGCGCAGATTATTGCGTTGGTTGAGCGTTTCGACGGGAAGCTGCGGGCGTTGCCTGCCAATGCGTGATCTCGGGAAAATCGCCGATCTCGGCCTGAAGCTGGCGAAGTTCGAAGCGATCCTCGATTGCGCGGCGAAATTCCATGCGGCGCTGATCTTCCTGCTGACGACGGGTTTTCGCGGCGCTGTTGCGTTCTTCGTAGGGCTGAGCCATTTCGAGTCTCCCAGGGCGAGTACGGGAGTTTCACGATAGGCGTGGGGGATGACGGTTTGGCTGCGCGGGGATGACAATGTGATGAAATGTGCACAGGGATGTGCTGTTGTTGAGGACGCTTTCGCGAGCAGGCTCGCTCCCACATTTGATCCCGTTATGACCCAGAATTTATGTTCTCAGAAGCCCCCCTGTGGGAGCGAGCCTGCTCGCGAACAAGGTCGGAACGACCTTGCTCAGTCATCCAGGGCTTTCACGGCTTTTGGAGACAAACGCAAACTGCGCAAGCTGCGCTTGACGCTCTTGAGATGATTGACCAGGCTCGGCCCGCGCGCCATGGCCACGCCCATTGCCAGCACGTCGATCACCACCAGGTGGGCGATTCGCGAGGTCAGCGGCGTGTAGATCTCGGTGTCTTCATGCACATCGATCGCCAGATTGACGGTCGACAGTTCGGCCAACGGCGTCTGGCTCGGGCACAGGGTGATCAGCGATGCCCCGCTCTCGCGAACGAGGTTAGCGGTGATCAGCAGATCCTTGGAGCGCCCCGACTGGGAAATACAGATCGCCACATCGGTCGGTTTCAAGGTAACGGCTGACATGGCCTGCATGTGCGGGTCGGAGTACGCCGCCGCGGTCAGCAGCAAACGGAAGAACTTGTGCTGCGCATCCGCCGCCACCGCGCCCGAGGCACCGAAGCCGTAGAATTCGACACGCTGCGCCTGGGACATCAGCGTCACCGCGCGCTGCAGCTCCACTGGATCGAGCTTCTCGCGCACTTCCATCAAGGTGTGCAGCGTGGTGTCGAAAATCTTCAGGCTGTAGTCGGCGACGGAGTCATCTTCGTGGATCGCGAACTGGCCGAAGCTGGCGCCGGCGGCCAGGCTTTGCGCCAGTTTCAGCTTGAGATCCTGAAAGCCGGAACAACCGATGGCGCGGCAGAAGCGCACGATGGTCGGCTCGCTGATACCCACGCTGTGAGCCAGGTCGGCCATGGAACTGTGCATCACCGCCGCAGGGTCAAGCAGCACGTGGTCGGCGACCTTGAGCTCCGACTTGCGTAACAGGTGACGTGACTGGGCAATGTGTTGCAGCAGATTCAAGGGGCTGGACTCTTCTTGTGGGCAAGGATGTAGCAAGCTTGTAGTTATACTACATGAATGGGCATTTTGCCTGCTCAATGCGTAACTCGATGTCCCGGCATCAGACACGCTGCGGTGCATGTAGCCCTTACTGCGGATTTGCCTGATCACGCAAAAGCCCGGCCAGACGGGCAGCGTCCACCGGCCGGCTGATCAGATAACCTTGCACTTCGTCGCAGCGTTCCATGCGCAGAAATTCCAGCTGATCCTGCCGCTCGACGCCTTCGGCCACGACTTTCAGGGCCAGTCCGTGGGCCATGGCGATAATCGCGCGAGTGATCGCCGCGTCCGCACTGCCCTCGCTCAAGCCGCGAATGAACGCCTGATCGATCTTCACGTAATCCACCGGAATGCGCTTGAGGTAACTCAACGACGAATACCCGGTACCGAAATCATCGATCGCCAGTTTCACCCCCAGATCGCGCAGTTGCTGGAAGGTCGCAATGATGTGTTCGACGCTGTCGAGCAAATGGCTCTCGGTCAGCTCCAGCTCGAGGTAGTGCGGCGCCAGCCCGGTTTCTTCCAGCACTTGCCGGACCAGACTGACCAGTTTGCCCTGACGCAGCTGATGCACCGACAGGTTCACCGACACGCGGATCGGCGCCAGGCCCTGGCGTTGCCATTCGCAGGCTTGCCAGCACGCCTGACGCAAAACGAATTCGCCGATCGGCCCGATCAGACCGGTCTCTTCGGCCAGGCCAATGAAATCTGCCGGCGGCACCTGGCCCATGCTCGGATGATCCCAGCGCACCAGCGCTTCAGCGGCATTCATCCGGCCGGTTTGCAGGCACAGTTTCGGTTGGTAGAACACTGTCAGTTGCTGTTCTTCAATGGCTCGGCGCAAGTGGTTTTCCAGCTGCAAGCGTTCGAGTGTGCTGGCTTGCAGGCTGTCGGTGAAGAACTGGAAATTGTTGCCGCCCAGATGTTTGGCATGCTGCATGGCCATGTTCGACTGGCTGACCAGCGCGGAAATCTCCCGCGCGTTGTCCGGCAGCAGGCTGATGCCCATCGAAGCGCTGACCACCAGTTCATGCCCGTCGACGCTCAGCGGCAAACGCAGCTTGGCCGACAACCGCGTCGCTACCCGTGCCAGGCTCGACAGATTGCCGTAGGCATCGAACAGCACGGCAAATTCGTCACCGGACAGGCGCGCAATGGTGTCGGCTTCCGGCAAGGCATTGACCAGCCGCCGGGCCATCTTCTGCAGGAGCTGATCGGCGACTTCATGGCCGAGGCTGTCATTGAGCAATTTGAAGCGATCGAGATTGATGTGCAGCAACGCCAGACTGCGGCGCCCGCCCTGCCGCACGCGCTGATGGGCTTCGTGCAGACGTTCGCGGAACAGCGAACGGTTGGCCAGGCCGGTGAGCTCATCGTAATGGGTCAGATAACGCAGGCGTTCTTCCGACGCACGCCGTGCCGAGAGATCGGCGAAGAAGCCGACAATATGGCTGACATTGCCCCGGCTGTCGCGCACCGCGTTGAGCTGCAACCACTGCGGATACAGCTCGCCGTTCTTGCGCGTCTCCACCAGTTCGCCCTGCCAACTGCCGTGCTGATCCAGCGCATGACGGATCGCCACATAGTGGCGATGGGCATCGCGGCTGCAGGGCAACTCGACGACGTTGCGCCCGAGCATGTCGTCGATCTCGTAACCGGTGACCCGGCTGAACGCCTGGTTGATCGCAATCAGCGCGTAGTTCGGGTCGAGAATCACGATGCCCTCGCTGGCCGCTTCGAACACCGTGGCCGCCAGCCGCTGCTGCTCTTCAAGGCTTTTGCTGGCGCTGATATCGCGGCGAGTGCCGACCATGCGGATCACCCGGCCGCTGGCGCTGCGCTCTACGGCGCGGCCACGGTCCTCGATCCACACCCAGTGGCCGTCGCCGTGGCGCAGGCGATACTCAACCTGATAATCCTCGGTGCGCCCCTTCAAATGCTCGACCAGGGCGAACTTGAGTGACGGCACGTCTTCGGGGTGCAGTCGTGGCTTGAGGTCGCGCAGCAGCGCCGTGACGTACTCCGGAGCGAGGCCGAACAGTTCCTGAATCTGCGTGTGATGGACCTCGTCGGTCTGCAGGTTCCAGTCCCACAATCCGAGCTCACTGGCCTTGAGCGCAAGCGCCAGGCGCGCTTCGCTTTTGCTCAGGGCCTGATTGGCGGCATCCAGTTCGCGGCTGCGCTGGGCCACGCGATCTTCCAGATCGACCTGCGCTTCACGCAATTGCGCCTCGGCACAGCGGCGCTGCTCGATCTCTTTGCCCAGCTCCTGATTGAGTTGTTCGCTGCGCGTTTGTGCTTGCTGCAAATGCTCGATCAAGTGCTGATTCTGGAAGCGCCGCAGCAATCCACGGTCGATCAGCCGATTGACCTGCCACGCCACCACGCTCAGCGAACCGAGCAGGATCAGCCCCAGCCAGCCCCAGCCCCGCGCCTGATCGTCGCCGCCCCAGAACAGGTAGCCGATCGCTGGCAGCAGGCAAGGTAAGGTAAACGAGAGGAACGCCGGCAGGCTCACCGCGTAGGCGACACTGGCCGACAGCGTTGCCGCGCCGATCAGACCGAATACCCAGGCTTGCTGCATGAAGTTGTCAGCGGGCACCAGAGCGATGCCGGCTCCGGCCAGGGTCAGGCCGGTCATGGTCGAACCGAGCAGGAACATGCGGAACCAGATTGGCTGGGCCTGACGATCGGGAATCGCCGAATCGAACGCGGCCACCTGAATCACCCGCAGCGCGACCAGCGACAGCAGCCACACCAGCCAGACGCTGACCACGAAGTAGCGCTGCGGGCTCCAGAGCAAAGCGGCGCAGACCAGACCATTGATCAACATGAACAGCGTGGGCAACAACGAGCCCTGATACAGCAGACGCGTGCGCTCTACCGCCATTTCGACGGCATAGTGCTTGCGGATCACCCGGGGGTCCACGGAGGGCCCCGACAGTTCGGCGCTGAGGATCATGGGCAACGTTCTTGTTCTTATAGGAGGGCGTGCGCCCGAAACGTGGACGGAGCATACACAAGCCGATCCCGATGCCAAACTGCTGCCGATCACAATTGCGGGGAAATTTTCCGCCGCTTGCGCACCGCTGCAACCCCTCAGGCGAGACGGGCCGAAGCCTGCAGCCAGTGACCGACCGGTCGTCATCGGCAGCACTTTCATCGGCTAATGCAACGCGCGGTTTGCCCGGGCCTGCGGCGCACCCTAGAATGCCCCGATGCGCGATGATCTCTCCCTTCTGCTGAACTCCCTCAACGATGCCCAACGCCAGGCCGTAGCAGCCCCCGTTGGCCGTCAGTTGGTCCTGGCCGGCGCCGGTTCCGGTAAAACCCGAGTGCTGGTGCACCGTATCGCCTGGTTGATCCAGGTCGAAAACGCCTCGCCTCACTCCATCCTGTCGGTGACCTTCACCAACAAGGCCGCTGCGGAGATGCGCCATCGCATCGAGCAGTTGCTGGGCATCAACCCGGCCGGCATGTGGGTCGGCACCTTCCACGGCCTCGCGCACCGCTTGCTGCGGGCGCACTGGCAGGAAGCGGGCCTGAGCCAGACCTTCCAGATTCTCGACAGCGATGACCAGCAACGGCTGGTCAAGCGGGTGATCCGCGAGCTCGGTCTGGACGAGCAACGCTGGCCGGCGCGTCAGGCGCAGTGGTTCATCAACGGCCAGAAAGACGAAGGTCTGCGGCCGCAACACATTCAGGCCAGCGGCGACCTGTTCCTCGCTACCATGCGCGGCATCTACGAAGCCTACGAGGCAGCGTGCCTGCGGGCTGGCGTGATCGACTTCTCCGAACTGCTGCTGCGTGCGCTCGATCTGTGGCGCGATCACCCGGGCCTGCTGGCGCATTACCAAAAGCGCTTCCGGCATATTCTGGTCGACGAATTCCAGGACACCAACGCCGTGCAGTACGCCTGGTTGCGCCTGCTCGGCAAGGGCGGCGACAGCCTGATGGTGGTCGGCGACGACGACCAGTCGATTTACGGCTGGCGCGGGGCGAAGATCGAGAACATCCATCAGTACTCTTCCGACTTCCCGGACTCCGAGACGATTCGTCTGGAACAGAATTACCGCTCCACCGCCGGCATCCTCAAAGCCGCCAACGCTTTGATCGCCAACAACACCGGGCGTCTCGGTAAAGAGCTGTGGACCGACGGTGGCGACGGCGAAGCGATCAATCTGTACGCCGCGTTCAACGAGCACGATGAAGCGCGTTACGTGGTGGAAACCATCGAAAGCGCGCTGAAAACCGGTCTGGCCCGTAGCGATATCGCCATTCTGTACCGCTCCAACGCCCAATCGCGGGTGCTTGAAGAAGCCCTGCTGCGCGAGCGCATCCCGTACCGCATCTATGGCGGTCAGCGCTTCTTCGAACGCGCGGAAATCAAGAACGCCATGGCCTACCTGCGCTTGCTCGAAGGTCGTGGCAACGACGCGGCGCTGGAGCGAGTGATCAACGTACCCGCGCGGGGCATCGGCGAGAAAACCGTCGAAGCGATCCGCGAGCATGCGCGGCACAGCGACGTGTCGATGTGGGAAGCGATGCGCCAGCTGGTGGCCAACAAAGGCCTTACCGGCCGTGCAGCGAGCGCGCTCGGTGCATTTATCGAACTGATCGAGAACCTCGCCGCCAAGTGCGCCGAGATGCCGCTGCACCTGATGACGCAAACCGTCATCGAACAATCCGGCCTGATCGCTTATCACGAAGCGGAAAAAGGTGAGAAAGGCCAGGCCCGGGTAGAAAACCTTGAGGAACTGGTCAGCGCCGCACGTAACTTCGAGAACACCGAAGAGGACGAAGAACTCACGCCCCTGGCGGCATTCCTCGGCCACGCATCGCTGGAGGCCGGCGATACTCAGGCCGACGAGCACGAAGACAGTGTGCAACTGATGACCCTGCACAGCGCCAAAGGTCTGGAATTCCCTTACGTGTTCCTCGTTGGCATGGAAGAAGGCCTGTTCCCGCACAAGATGAGCCTGGAAGAACCGGGGCGTCTCGAGGAAGAACGGCGTCTGGCTTACGTCGGTATCACCCGGGCCATGCAGAATCTGGTCATGACCTACGCCGAAACCCGGCGCCTGTACGGCAGCGAAACCTACAACAAGGTGTCGCGTTTCGTCCGCGAGGTGCCCAAAGGCCTGATCCAGGAAGTGCGCCTGTCCAACAGCGTCAGCCGACCGTTCGGCGGCAACCAGTCGATGAGCGGCAGCAGCCTGTTCAGCGGCAGCGAGATTCCGGAAACCGGTTTTGTGCTCGGTCAGGCCGTACGTCACTCGATCTTCGGCGAAGGGGTGATCCTCAACTTCGAAGGTTCCGGCGCCCAGGCCCGGGTGCAGGTGAACTTCAGCGAAGGCAGCAAGTGGCTGATGCTCGGCTATGCCAAGCTGGAAGCGATCTAATCACCGGCACTGAACCCATGTGGGAGCGAGCCTGCTCGCGAAAGCGCTGTGTCATCAAGCAATCATTTGCCTGACACGACACCTTCGCGAGCAGGCTCGCTCCCACAGGTTATGCGACGCAAGTGCATCAATCCCTCTGAACCTATCGCCTTTTCCTACAGACAAAAGTACATCGGCTGATTGCCTCGCCAAGCTGAACGCAACCTGTCAGGCAAAAGCCCGAAACACTCTCTCGCTAGCCAGTAACACTTCAGCTGTGCAACATGGCGCGCGTGTCTCCACAAAACGGGAATACCCTTTATGAAACGTTTTCTTAGCATCGCCATGGCGTTGTGCATCGGCCTGACGATGAGCCTCGACGCCAACGCCAAGCGCTTTGGTGGTGGCAAAAGCGCCGGCGCTGCGCCGACGCACCAGACCAGCCAGATGGCTCCTTCTTCTCCAGGCGTGGGCGGCGCAGCAGCGACCGCTGGCGCTGCCGGTGCTGCTGGCGCCGCGGCCAAGGCCGGCGGTGCGTCGCGCTGGCTCGGCCCATTGGCGGGCATCGCCGCCGGTGGCCTGCTCGCGTCGATGTTCATGGGCGACGGCTTCCAGGGCATGCAGATCTTCGACATCCTGATCATGGCCCTGATCGCGTTCGTGATCTTCCGCTTCATCGCCGCCCGTCGTCGCAAGCAGCAGGAGCAATTCGCTCCGGCCGGCGCGCCGATGCAGCGTGAAGTGTTCGAGCAGAAGCCTGCCGCCATGGGTTCGATCTTTGGTGGTTCGGCTGCTCCGGCTGCCGCCCGTCCGGTGATCAACGCACCGGCCTGGTTCAACGAAGAGCGCTTCCTTGAAGCCGCGCGCAGCCACTTCCAGTCGCTGCAGCAGCACTGGGATGCCAACGAAATGGACAAGATCGCCGAGTTCGTGACCCCGCAAATGCTTGAGTTCCTCAAGCGTGAGCGTGCGGATCTGGGCGATGGCTTCCAGTCGACCTACATCGACAACCTGCAGGTGCAGCTGGACGGCGTCGACGATCGTGCCGACAAGACCATCGCCACCCTGACCTTCACCGGCGTGTCGAAAACCTCGCGTTTCGACCAGGGCGAAGTCTTCAGCGAAAGCTGGAACATGGAACGTCCGCAGGGCGACAACCAGCCTTGGCTGGTCGCCGGTATCCGCCAGAACGGCTGATCCCTGCTGCGCTTCACTTGCGGTAACAGAACCCCGGCCTCGGCCGGGGTTTTTCATTTCACGGTTGCATCTATGGCGAGCTACTGTATAAACCGGCCCATATAAACCGCGCCATTCAGCAAGAGGATCCCGGACGTGGAAGAAATCATCGAACAACTGCGCGAAGCCAACGAACCCGTACCGGTTCCTTTGGAATTGCCTGACGAAGACCTGCTGGTGGAAATCGAAGAACAACTGTTCATCGACATTCCGTTCGTCTTCAAAGAATTTTTGCTCACCGTCAGCGATGTGGTCTATGGCAGCCTCGAGCCGGTGACCGTCACTGACCCGCAATCGCACACCTATCTGCCGGACGTGGCGGCCAATGCATGGGACGTGGGTGTTGATCGCAGCTTGATCCCGATCTGTCAGGACGGCGATGACTACTACTGTGTCGAAGAAGACGGCACCGTGGTGCTGTGGCAGGCCGAAGAAGAACTGATTGCTGAAGAAACCTGGGAATCGGTGTGGCACTGGGCGCGGGACGTCTGGCTGGAAAGCTGATCCGCCAAACGCCCCGGGTGGTCAATGCCCCGACGACTCCTTGTGGTTGTCGAGGGTTTCCAGCAAGGCCACCTGCATGCGCGTATGCACGCGGATGAACCAGCGCCAGAGCAGCGCCGCAACGGCGGCCGCCACGACAGCGATCAGCACCAGCAGCTTGTTGGTCGGCAGGATACTGGCCGACAAGGCTGCCAACAGCAGGAAAATCACCAGCAGCGAGAGAATCGGGATCACTTCGGCGATCACCCGGCGAACTCGCTGCGTGTGACGCCCGGCCATCTCCGGCTTGACGCCCATTTCCGCCAGCAGCATCGACAGCGCCTTGAGCTTGCGATAAGCCGCAATCAGGAACGGTAGCGAGACCAGCAACGCACCGCCCCAGATCAGTGCCTTCTGCCAGCTCGGATCGCTGATCCAGTCCTGCAGCCACAACGAGATGCGCTCGGCGAAGTATGCGCCGGCAAAGAAGATCGCAATCACCAGCGCCAGATTGACCCCGACCTGCAACAGGATCCGTCGGATCATCGACGCCAGTAGCGCGCCCTCACCTTGCGGCTGGATGCTGCGCAACCATTCGCCATACATGCCCAGCACCCGCCCGAGACGCTTGGGCACGACTGCCGAGAGCTTGATCGACAACGGATCCGCCGCGCGGATCAGATACGGTGTCAGCAGTGTGGTGATCACCGACACGGCTACAGCGACCGGGTAGAGGAAGTTGCTGGTCACCTGCAAGGTCATACCCAGCGCGGCGATGATGAAGGAAAATTCGCCGATCTGTGACAGACCCATGCCGACCCGCAGCGAAGTCCGTCCGTCGTTGCCGGCGATAAACGCACCGAGGCCGCAGGACAACATCTTGCCCAGCACCACGGCCACGGTGATCACCGCGATCGGCCAGGCGTATTCGATGAGAATCAGCGGGTCGAGCATCAAGCCGATGGCGACAAAAAAGATCGCACTGAACAAGTCGCGAACCGGCTCGACCAGCCGTTCGATTTTCAGCAATTGCCGGGACTCGGCCATGATCGCGCCGATCAGGAAAGCGCCAAGCACCATGCTGTATTCGAGCTTGACCACCAGCAGGCAGAAGCCGAAACACAGGCCGAGCACGGTGATCAGCAGCATCTCGTTGCTTTCGAATTTCGCCACATAAGCCAGCAGACGCGGCACCAACAGAATGCCGATGACCAGCGCGACGATCATGAACAGCGACAGCTTGCCGACCGTGGAAAACACTTCCCCCGAGCTCACCGTGCCGCTGACGGCGATGCTCGACAGCAACGCAATGATGCCAATGCCAAGGATGTCCTCGACAATGAGCACACCGAAGATCAACTGCGCAAAGCGCTCGTTCTTCATCTTCAGGTCATTCAGCGCTTTGACGATGATGGTGGTTGAGGAGATCGCCAGAATCGCGCCGAGGAACAACGAATCCATGGTGTTCCAGTCGAACCAGCGGCCGATTTCGTAGCCGATCCAGATCATCAGGATGATTTCGAGAAACGCGGCAATGAACGCCGTTGCCCCAACCTTGAACAACTTGCGCAGGCTGAACTCCAGGCCGAGGCAGAACATCAGGAAGATCACCCCGAGTTCGGCCAGGGTCTTGATGGTTTCTTCGTCGTGAATCAGGCCGAACGGCGGCGTATGCGGGCCGATGATGAAGCCGGCGACGATGTAGCCGAGCACCACCGGTTGTTTGAAACGATGAAACAGTACGGTTACCACGCCCGCGACCAGCATGATCACTGCCAGATCCTGAATAAAACTGATGGCATGCATGGCGTGGGCTCCTTGATGACGAGGCGCGCGGACAGACGTCAGACGTTCTGCGCGAGCAGGGTAAAAATCCGCTTTTAATGTAGGAATTGCCCTTGGGCAGGGCTTTTGCAGGTTAACACCGCGACTTCGCTCTGGAAGCCGGTGCAATATATGGAAACAGATCGCTACCGGCGTGACGGCGGCCCGCCGCGCGGCGTCCCGATAACGGTGCTTTTTGAAAAGCCACCAGGTGCCCGCAGAGGCCCTTCCTGCTATCAGCCTTGATCCGTGAGAACGTTATGGAACCCGGAAACGCTCAGCTGTCGATGACGGTACTGATGACCCCCGACATGGCCAACTTCTCTGGCAATGTCCACGGCGGCACCCTGCTCAAATACCTCGACGAAGTGGCTTACGCCTGCGCCAGCCGTTATGCCGGGCGCTACGTGGTGACCCTGTCGGTGGATCAGGTGATTTTCCGCGAGCCGATTCATGTCGGCGAACTGGTGACGTTCCTGGCCTCGGTCAACTACACCGGCAACACGTCGATGGAAGTTGGCATTAAAGTGGTCACCGAAAACATCCGCGAACGCTCGGTGCGCCACACCAACAGCTGCTTCTTCACCATGGTCGCGGTGGATGATCAGCGCAAACCGGCCGCCGTGCCGCCGCTGCAACCGCAGAACAGCGAAGACAAACGCCGCTTCATGCAGGCGCAGCAGCGCCGGCAGATTCGTCAGGAGCTGGAGAAGCGTTATCAGGAGATCAAGGGCGACGCCTGAGACCAAAAAGCAAAAGATCGCAGCCTTCGGCAGCTCCTACATTTTGGAATTCAAACCCATGTAGGAGCTGCCGAAGGCTGCGATCTTTTTTGAACAACGACGAGATTACAGACTGATCGCGGTCGCCTCGAACTTCACCCGCGGATGCGCAATGCGATCCTGCGCCCGCACCAGTTGCAGCTCATAACTGGCGCACGCCTGGGTTTCCAGCAACACCTCATGCACTGCCGCTGCGGTGAATTCGAATGCCGCCAACAGCGTGTCGCCCAGCAGTACCCGCGCCAGGAACAGGCCGGATGTCAGATCGCCCACCCCCACCGGCTGACGCGGAAACGCCAGCAAGGGACGGCGCAAATGCCAACTGCCCTCAGCCGTCACCAACAACATTTCGAAGCCATCCGCCGGTTTGCCCGGATAATCCAGATGCTTGACCAGTACCGCTTTCGGCCCGCGCGCCAGCAGCGCCCGTGCCATCGCCAGACAATCGAACAGCGACTGCGGCTTGCGCCCGGAAAAACTGTCCAGCTCCAACTGGTTCGGGCACATGATGTCCGCCACGGCCGCAGCTTCATCGAGGAGGAAATCGCTGACCTCGGTGGGCACGCTGCAACCCTTCTCCGGATGGCCCATCACCGGATCACACAGGTACAGCATCTTCGGATTGACCGCTTTGATCCGCGCCACACCGCTGAGAATCGCCCGGCCCTGCGCGGCGCTGCCGAGGTAGCCGGACAGCACCGCGTCGCAATTGCCCAACTCGCCAATTGCGGCGATGCCTTCGATCAGCTCGGGAATCTGCTGCGGTGCCAGCACTTCACCGGCCCACTGACCATACTGGGTGTGGTTGGAAAACTGCACGGTGTTGAGCGGCCAGACGTTGACCCCGACCCGCTGCATCGGAAAAACCGCAGCGCTGTTGCCGGCGTGACCAAACACCACGTGGGACTGGATGGCGAGCAGATGAGGCGTACGTTTCATTCGGGTCATTCCGTAAAACGATTGAAATTCAAGCCGCGCAGTATGCGACGAAACACAGCCTGTACGACAGACCGGCGAGACAGTTAAGCTGACGCCATCTTTTGGAGTTCGATGTCGATGCTGACCCTGGAAAACATCTTCGTGCTGATGCTGTTCGCCGCCGCTGGTGCCTGGCTATGGCACAACCACGGCTTGCGCGAGCGCGCGCTGGAGCGGGTCAAACAGCATTGCACCAATGTCGGCGTCGAGCTGCTGGACGGTAACGTCGCGCTGAAAAAGATCGGGCTGATCAGGGATGCCAACGGTCGCCGACGACTGGCGCGGGTCTACAACTTCGAGTTCACCGTGACTGGCGAAAGCCGCCACAACGGCACCGTCACCCAGTTCGGCGCGCACAGTGCGCAGATTGAACTGGCACCCTACCCGGCGCCGTTCGACGACACGCCGCCGGTGGTCGAAGTCCACAAGCCTCGCGCAGAAGTCATCGAGCTGAGCCAGTGGCGCCAGGAACATACCAAGTGGAAACCTTGAACTGACTCACTGAATCCGGCATTCAGCCAAACCGGCTTGCAGCTGTTCGATGTTCTGCGGTTCAGCGAAGATCAGCTCGATTCTTGAGTCTTTTCGCCATTCGCTGGCTTGCCAACTCAGCTCGGCATGCTCCAGCGCATTGCCCGAAACCCAGCCATCCGTGCTGTGGATAACCAGTTTCGCCCGGTTCCAGTCGAGCGCGCTCAGCCAATCGGCGATGCGTGCTTGATCAAATACCTGCCCCGGATGCCAGCGCCAACCGATGCTCCACCCACCCTCCTGCGCCTGACTCAGGCAAATCGGTTCGGCCGGATTGCTCCAGACCGCTGGCAGCTGTGCCAATCCAGTGGGCAGCGGCAGATGCCCTGCGCCTTCGTTCGCCTTTACTGCCAGCCCCGGAAGCTCGCTCAGAGGCAGTTGCGCTTGCTGCGTCCAGATCAGCCTGACGGGCGGCAACTGGCTGGCGATTCTGTCTCGAGCTGTTTCATCGAGATCTTCCGCCTTGTTCAACAGCAACAACCCCGCACTGGCCAACGCTTGCTGCTGAGCGTCCGGCAAGGCTCTACCTGCGTGCAATGCCTGAGCGTCCAAAACCAGAACACAGGGCTGAACCGCCAGCACACCCAGCCACGGCGCCTCATTCAGTTGCTTGAGCAATTGCGCCGGATGGCCCAGCCCGGATGGCTCGATAAACAGTCGATCCGGCCTGGCCTTGCGCAGCAGGCGGCCAAGGCCGATCTGGAATGGCGCGCCATTGACGCAACACAGGCAGCCCCCGGCCACCTCACCCAGTGCGATACCATCGTCGTCGCGAGTCAGCAGCGCGGCGTCCAGACCAATCTGGCCGAACTCGTTGATCAGCACCGCCCAGCGTTCGTCCGCCGGCCGTTGCGCCAGCAACTGGCGAATCAGGCTGGTCTTGCCGGCGCCCAACGGGCCGGCGATGACGTGGGTCGGAATGTTCTGCAACATGGTGGGCACTTTTCTGCGGACAGTTATTGAGGAGATCGAAGATGCGCTGGTCGGGATGGTCGTTGCTGTTGGCGCTGCTGTCGAGTGAAGCGTGGGCCCAGGCCTGCGTGGTGCACACACAGGGCGAACGGCTCGACGTCAAAGTCTGTCAGCAGAACCGGACGATTCCGCAGAAATTGTTCAATGACGGCTTCTGCCAACCGACGCTGGCCGGGCAGAAGGTCGAGGTGCAATACGTCGACCAGTGCCCGAGCGGCGCTTTCGGCGTGTGCAGCAACGCGCAAGTCGCCAATATGCCCTATCGCCAGGATATCCACTATTACGGCGTGGCCACCGATACGGCGTATCTCAAGCCATATTGCGAAGGCCAGAGCCAGGGCGTCTGGCGCAAGCCCTGATGTGTCAGCCGAGCCAGTCGAGGGTCAGCAACAGACGGCGCTCACCGGGTGCCGGTTGCGGCGAACGATGGATCAGGCCGAAGCCTTCATTGCCGTGCCACTTTTCGCCTTTGAGCAGCGCGACGTCGCCGCTGTTGAGCTGGCGAATCGACGCTGGATCTTGCGGTTCGGCATCGGACTGGCCAAGTTGCGCGCGGTCCATCGCACCCTCCTCAAGCCATTGGCTGCCGATGCCAGCGTAAGTAGTGATCAGGCGCACCGGGACGTGATCGACGTGGAAACGCGGACACATGGCCTTGTCCAGCACGCGCAAACGCACGCCGATACGCCGCGCGCCCAGCAGGCAGGCGAAGGCACTGATCAGCCATTTGAGGTCGCTGATGAAACCTTCGAAACCGTGCAGATCACGCAGACCTGCAGCCAGACCGGCGAGATCCGGCTCAGCGTCCTCGTCAGCCAATTCCAGGCAAAGCGACTCGGCCAAGGGCTCGTTGAGCGACAGCACCAATTGCGCAAAATCGGCGATGTGCACGGGTAGCTGGCGTTGCCAGACGGCGAGATTGGTCTGGTCTTCCAGGATTCGCGTCAACGTTTGCGGGCTCAGGCCCTGGTACTGATGACGGGCAAGAAGCGGCCGATCCTTGAGTACGAGCATCAGGCGGCCTCTTCGTGCCACGGGCCGAATGGATCAGGCAGCAAACGCCAGCCTTCTACACCCATGGCCATTTCTTCATCGGTCAAAAGGCAGGCATCGAGTTCGGCGGAGAGCTGTAGGAAATCGATGTTCTGACCAATGAAAACCAGCTCCTGGCGGCAATCTCCTACGCTTGGAGTCCAGTTTTCCATGATCGCCTGCACGCTTTCCTGATCTTCGGGCCATTGGTTCTTTGCTACGAAACGCCACCAGCGCCCGGCGAATCCATGCCGCATCAAACCGCCGGCCTGAGACCAGCTACCGGCATCGGTGGGTTTGCTGGCCAGCCAGAAGAAGCCTTTGGAGCGCAGCAATTTACCGTTCAGCCATGGCCGGTCAATGAAGCTGAAAAAGCGTTGCGGGTGGAATGGCCGGCGGGCGCGGTAGGCCGTCGAGGCGATGCCGTATTCCTGTGTTTCCGGGACGTGCTCACCGCGCAATTCCTGCAGCCATCCCGGGGCTTGTGCGGCTTTCTCGAAATCGAAACGACCGGTGTTGAGAATGTTCTCCAGGGGGATTTCGCCCATCACCATTGGAATGATTTCAGCCTGGGCATTCAGGCGCTTGAGGATGGCGGTGAGTTCTTCACGCTCGTGCTGGCTGATCAGGTCGATTTTGCTGATCAGCAGGACGTCGGCGAACTCGATCTGCTCGATCAACAGATCGGTGATGGAACGCTCGTCTTCTTCACCGAGAATCTCGCCGCGAGAGGCAAGGCTTTCGGCCGCCTGGTAATCGAGCAGGAAATTCACGCCGTCGACGACCGTGACCATGGTGTCCAGGCGCGCGATGTCGGCGAGGCTTTGCCCTTGTTCATCGCGGAAGGTGAAGGTTTCAGCGACCGGAAGCGGTTCGGAAATGCCAGTGGACTCGATCAGCAGGTAATCAAAACGATCCTCGCGGGCGAGTTTGCTGACTTCTTCCAGTAAATCTTCACGTAACGTACAGCAGATACAGCCATTGCTCATTTCGATGAGTTTTTCCTCAGCGCGGTTCAGGCTGACATCGCGCTGGACTTCACTGCCATCGATGTTGATCTCGCTCATATCGTTGACGATCACCGCAACGCGCAAGCCGTCTCGGTTACGTAGTACGTAATTCAAAAGCGTACTCTTTCCCGCGCCGAGAAATCCGGAAAGTACGGTGACGGGCAATTTGGCTGACATTGGATAATCCTCGTAAATGGCAGCCGATCTGCGCTTTCAGGTGTGCGCTTGGCGTGTTGCGCTTCAATTAATTGGGGCAATGAAGGCAAACGATCGTAATCGGCAGCTCAGGCTGGTTACGGACGATGTTATAGTATAACAATCACAGCTTGCCAGTCCGACACAGGAGAATTCGTAATTTGCCGCAGCACCGATCGTGGAAATTCTCAATGAACAATGGGTTGAAATACCTGCTTTTGAGCTTTGCTACGTCGCTGGCCGGCCAAGCCCAAGCGCAGATGCCCTCGCTTGCGCACTGCACGCGCAGCGCTAATTTGCTGGCATGTGTGGACGCCGACGGCAATGCCTATAGCGTCAATACGGTCGGCACCACGCTTTACCTGCGCGGATTCGAGAAGGACGGCCATCGCTATTGGGCGCAAACCAACAGCCGCTTCGGCCAGTTAACCTTTTTTACCGGCATCGCCTCGGATGGCGAGGCTTGGGTTGGCTATACCCGTCGTGTCGGCTGGACGACCATCAACCGTTTTTCCAGCTCGGGTGGTAGCAGCGCAAGGTTCACTTGCAGCCGGATGACGGGCTGCTAGTGAAAACCTTTTCATGAAAAAAGCATCGCTGAATGGATTGTTATAATGTAACGTAAATAGAGATCAATACGACGGTCTCAACCATGAATGCTCTTACTCTCCCGGATATCGCCGCCCAATCTGCGCGCCAGGCACTGCCACTCGATTGGGTAGGCATGCGTGGGATTGCCCTACCTGTTGTGCTCGAAAGCCAACGCCTCAGCGCCAGAGTCGACGCTGGCGTGAGTCTCGATGATGGTGAAGCGCGTGGTATTCACATGTCGCGCTTGTATCTGGCACTCGAAGCCCTCGAACAGCGAAGCCTTTCTCCCGCTCTGCTGCATCAGGTACTCAAGGGTTTTCTGGTAAGTCACCAAGGTCTATCCGTCTGCGCATATCTGAACATTCACACCGACTTATTGCTGAAACGGCCGGCGTTAGTCAGCCCCCTAGCCGGCTGGAAATCCTATCCGACAACCATTTCAGCAAGCCTGAAACAGCAAATGTTCCACGTGGAACTAAGACTCGAGGTGCCCTATTCCTCGACATGCCCCTGCTCGGCAGCCTTGGCAAGGCAATTGATCCAGCAGCAATTCATCGACGACTTCGCCAACAAGGCTCTGCAACATGCCGATGTTTTGGCATGGCTTGGCTCGACCAAAGGGATCGTAGCGACGCCGCACAGCCAACGTAGCTATGCGCAACTGCACCTGCATCTCGACAATTTCATCGACGAGCTACCGCTGACAGCGATCATCGATGACGCTGAAGCAGCCCTCGGCACAGCCGTGCAGACCGCAGTAAAGCGCCCCGACGAGCAAGCGTTCGCTCTCGCCAATGGGCAAAACCTGATGTTCTGCGAAGACGCCGCGCGCCGCCTCAACCTGGCACTGCAACGCACACCCGGCATCAAACAATTGCATATCCGCGTGATCCACGCCGAAAGCCTGCATGCTCATGACGCCGTCGCCGAAAGCAGCTGGCAGCGGGAGCACATATGATCCGCTGCCAATCGCTGGTCTGGGGCTCTCCCGGCCAACCGCTGACGACGCCTCTGAGTCTTGAGTTCGAGAGCGCCAGCCTGACCGCCATCATCGGCGCCAACGGCTGCGGCAAAAGCAGCCTGCTAAAGGTCATTGCCGGATTGCAGAAGCCTCTCGCTGGCAAAGTGGAAATGGCTGTTCCACGCCAAAGCGGAATTTCCTTTCTGCCGCAACAGCAGCACTTGGATCGGCAGTTTCCAATAAGCCTGGAAGAACTCATCGCAGCAGGTTTCTGGGGCCGTCGGCTGTCGACGCAACTGCGCATGCAGCGACTGAAAAACGCACTGGAAGACTGGCACTTGAGTGGCCTCGAACAGCGTCCGTTGATGGCCCTGTCCGGCGGTGAGCTACAACGCGCCCTGCTCGCACGACTGAGCCTCGCTGACGCCCCGGTGCTGTTGCTCGATGAACCTCACGCCGCACTCGACGAACTCGGCCAGCAATTGCTCTGGCAACACATTCACCACTGGCACGCCGAGGGCCGGACACTGGTCATGGTCTGCCATGACCTGGCGGCGGTGCGAGAACACGTTCCGCATACGCTGCTGATCAAAAACGGCCACTGCGTGTACGGAACCAGCCGAGAACTGATCCAGACAACACCGCACATGCAGGTCGCCTGATGCTCGCCACCGTCAGCCATTTCTGGCAGCCGTTCAGCGAATTCGTGTTCATGCGCCGCGCCCTGCTCGGTGGCCTGGTGCTGGCGTGCAGCACGGCGCCCTTGGGCGTGTTTCTGATTCTCAGACGGATGAGCCTGATCGGCGACGCGGTCGCCCACGGCATTCTACCTGGTGCAGCGCTGGGATTCTGGTTTGCCGGTTTGAGCCTTCCTGCCCTGACGCTCGGCGGCCTCGGCGCTGGCCTGAGCATGGCCGGACTTGCAGCCTGGATAACCCGGCGTACGGGTTTGCGCGAGGACGCCAGTCTCGCCGCGATCTATCCGATTTCACTCGCCAGCGGCGTGCTGATTCTCGGTATTGCCGGCAAGCGCCTCGACCTTCTGCACTTGCTGTTCGGTTCGGCGCTAGCCGTGGATGGACCGACGCTGACCGGCATGCTTTGGGTCTCGGCCATCAGCCTCATGGCCATGGCGGCGATCTACAAACCCCTGCTGTTGGACACACTCGACCCGCTGTTCTTGCGCACGGTCAGCCGTATCGGGCCACTGGCTCATGGCGTGTTCCTGACTCTGGTCGTGCTGAATCTGGTGATCGGTTTTCAGGCCATCGGCGCACTGATGGTAGTCGGGCTGATGATGCTTCCGGCTGCCGCGTCGAGATTCTGGAGTCGCCGTCTGCCAATACTGATTACCGTCGCCGCCGTCATGGGTTGCATGTCGGTGTGGCTCGGCTTGCTGCTGTCGTTCTACTACTCACTGCCCAGTGGCCCGGCCATCGTCCTGGTTGCCGGGGCCGGCTATCTGCTGTCGGTGGTGTTTGGACCGGTTCACGGTTTGCTGCGCCGCCCGCCTTTGCTCACATCCCAATGAGGTGTTTCCCGATGCGCGCTCTATTCGTGCTGTTCAGCCTGATGCTGTCGATGTCATTGTCGGCCGCCGAAAAACTACCGGTCGTCACCAGCTTCAGCATCCTTGCCGACATGGTTCATCAGGTCGGCGGCGAACACGTTGAGATCACCAACATGGTCGGCGCAGATGCCGATGCGCACACCTACGAGCCAAACCCG
This sequence comes from Pseudomonas sp. ef1, assembly GCF_007293365.2. Taxonomy (NCBI): domain Bacteria; kingdom Pseudomonadati; phylum Pseudomonadota; class Gammaproteobacteria; order Pseudomonadales; family Pseudomonadaceae; genus Pseudomonas; species Pseudomonas sp. ef1. Next base: position 793,315 of record NZ_CM129815.1, read on the forward strand.
GACGATGCCAAGGCATTGCTCAAAGCCAAAGTGATCATCAAGAACGGCCTCGGTTTCGAGCCTTGGCTGGATCGCCTGGTGACCAGCACCGACAGCAAGGCGACGGTGATCAGTGCCAGTCGCGGGGTGATTCCACGTTCGCTCGATGAAGACGGCGAGACTGTTGCGGATCCACACGCCTGGCACAATCTGGCGAACGCTGAGTCGTACGTCGCCAACATCACCAAGGCGCTGATCGCCGCCGACCCGGCCAACAAGGCTGACTACGAGCGCAACAGCCAGACCTACCTCAAGCAGATCTATGCCCTGCTCGCCGAAGCCAAAAACAAACTCGGCGCGCTGCCGCCGGGTAATCGCAAGATCGTCACCAGCCACGATGCCTTTGGCTATCTGGGTCAGGCCTATGGCATCGACTTTATCGCGCCACAGGGTTTGTCCACCGAACGCGAACCCTCCGCCGCCGAAGTCGCTGCGCTGATCACGCAGATTCGCCAGGCGAAGGTCAAAGCGGTGTTCATGGAGAACATCAAGGACGCGCGTCTACTAAAGCAAATCGCGGATGAAAGCGGCGCACACATCGGTGGCACGCTGTACTCGGATGCACTGGCGGCGAGTGGACCGGCGAGCACCTTTACCGGGCTGTTCGAATACAACCTCAATACGCTGTACAAGGCGTTGAGTCAGCCATGACTTGAGGTGTACTTCCGATCTATTCGCGAGCAGGCTCGCTCCCACAGTTGGAATGGGTTCCAGCTGTGGGAGTCGGAGGTTTTAAGCGCGGGGTTTTACCGTACCGCAATCCTGGCCGAGCCACACTGCCCGGGTTTCCAGGCTGCCCTTCTGGTTAATGCCGATGGCGTTGAAGGTGCCATTGGCAACGGTGGTGAATTCGCGGTCACTGAGGAATGTCGCCACGCCGGTACCTTGGGCTTTCGGGCAGCTGAAGCGGAATTTCCACTGGTTGCCGGTGCGCTCGGTGATCTGCTGTTTGCAGCCCGATTGCGGATCGGCCAGCGGGATGTCGTTGGTCGCGACCTGCTGCGGCGTCAGGCAGGCGCGGATACCTTTCCCGCCGATGTTGATGCCGTTCTTCTCCAGCGCCGCGCGCTGCTGCGGGGTGATCTGGCCTTGAATCTGGCCAAGGATCGATTGCACGTCCATGGCCTGATCATCGACCTTCAGATTGCTCGAAGACATTTCCCACAATCCCGGCTGCAGCATTTGTGCCTGCGCAACCACCGGTAATGCCAAACCCAGGCCCAGCGCCAAACCCAGCAGACGAACGTTCATCGAGAAACTCCTGATCAGTTGTGGCCGTTAGACGCCGGCCGGTTGCGTCGGTTCATGCACCGATTAAATAGAGACATTCGCCGCAGAACATGGTCTGTTAAGCATTGCATCTCGCGGAGCAAGGCTGCCCCATGGATTTTTTCGGACCGCACATTTTCGGTTACCTGATCGCCCTGTTGCACACACTCGGTTCGATCGCTGCGATCCATGCGGTGCTCACCGTGCGCACAGCGCAAGGCTCGATCGCCTGGGCATTGTCGTTGATCTTCATTCCCTACTTCACGCTTATTCCGTATCTGGTATTTGGTCGCAGCACCTTCGACGGCTACATCAAGGCCCGGCGCCAGGCCAACGAGCAGATGCGCCTGGCCATTTCCGAACTGAACTGGCGTCCATGGGTGGAGGAAGCCCTGGCCGCTCGCGCTTCGAGTGCCTACGCCTCACTGCGCGCGATGCCGAAACTGGGGCGCATGCCGTGCCTGGCGAACAACGAGGTGCAACTGCTGGTGAACGGCACCGCGACCTTCGATGCGATATTTCAGGCGATCGCACAAGCGAAGGAAGCCGTGCTGATCCAGTTCTTCATCATTCACGACGACCGGCTCGGCCAGCGCTTGCGTGATTTGCTGTTGAAGAAAGCCGCCGAAGGCGTGTCGATTCATTTGCTCTACGACCGCATTGGCAGCCATGCCCTGCCCCATCATTACGTGCTAGCGCTGCGTGATGCCGGCGTCGAGGTCAAAGCCTTTGCCACGCGCAGCGGCTGGCTCAACCGCTTTCAGGTCAACTTCCGCAACCACCGCAAAATCGTCGTGGTCGATGGCGTAGTCGGGTTTGTCGGCGGGCATAACGTCGGCGATGAATACATGGGTGAGAAACCACCGCTGGCGCCATGGCGTGACACCCACGTCAAAGTTCGCGGGCCGGTGGTGGCCTGCATGCAGGAATCGTTCGCGGAAGACTGGTTCTGGGCTGCTCGTACCCTGCCGCCGTTGATCCTGCCGGATACGTACCCGGAGGATGGCGTGCTTTGCCAATTGCTAGCCAGCGGCCCGGCAGACGCCTACGAAACCTGCTCGCTGTTTTTCGTCGAAGCCATCCACGCAGCAACGCAACGGGTGTGGATCACCAGCCCGTACTTCGTCCCGGACGAAGCGGTATTCGCAGCACTCAGGCTGGCGGTTTTGCGTGGTGTCGATGTGCGCCTGCTGTTGCCGTCACGGCCTGATCACCGCATTGTCTACGCCGCCTCAAGCCTGTATGCCTTTGAAGCGGTACGGGCCGGCGTTAGGGTGTTCCGTTATCGACCGGGTTTTCTGCACCAGAAAGTGGTGTTGATCGACAGCGAAATCAGCGCCATCGGCAGCGCCAACCTGGACAATCGCTCGTTCCGCCTGAATTTCGAAGTGATGTTGCTGACCGTCGACAGCGAGTTCGCCGCTGCTGTGGAACACATGCTCAATGACGATTTCGCCCAGGCCGATGAGGTGGCCAAAGAAGAAAGCCGGGAGATCCACCGCCTGCAACAGGTCGGCATGCGGATCGCCCGGCTGATTTCGCCGATTCTCTGAGCGCCCCGCTTCAGGGGTGGTAGATGTCGTCGCGGGTCCAAGGCAGTTCGTGGCTGCCATCCGGATGCGCTTTCACAGCGAGGATCTGATGCAGATTGATCCAACCCCGCGCGAAGGCATAAGCGCAACCGGCCAGATACAGACGCCAGATACGCAGTGCTTGCTCAGGCACCAGTTTCCCCGCAGCTTCGAGGTTGTCCTCCAGTCGCTCGCTCCAGTGATCGAGCGTGCGCGCGTAGTGCAGGCGCAGGCTTTCGACATCGACGATTTCCAGCCCGGCTTCACTGATCTCGGCAGAGATCATCGCCAGATGCGGTAACTCGCCGTTGGGAAACACGTATTTTTCGATGAAGTTGCCTGCGCCGCGTCCAACCGGGCGGCCATCGGTGTGCTTGGCGGTAATGCCGTGGTTCATTACCAGGCCGCCCTCCTTCACCGCACCAAACAGGGTTTTGCAGTATTCGGCGAGATTGGCGTGTCCGACGTGTTCGAACATGCCGACGCTGACAACCTTGTCGAAGCGGCCGTCCTGGGGCAAATCGCGATAGTCGAGCAATTGCAGTTCGACCTGATCGTCCAGCCCTTCGGCTTTGACTCGCTCCTGCGCCAGGGCCAATTGTTCCTTGCTCAAGGTAATACCAAACACTTTGACGCCAAACTCTCGCGCCGCATACCGCGCCAGACCGCCCCAACCACAACCGACATCAAGCAGATATTCGCCCGGCTGCAAGCGCAGCTTGCGGCACAGATGGCGGAATTTGGCTTGCTGCGCCTGTTCGAGGGTTTCGCTGCCGGTTTCGAAATAGGCACAGGAATACGCCATGTCGCTGTCCAGCCAGAGCTGGTAGAACGCATTCGACAGGTCGTAGTGGTAGGAGATGGCTTTGGCGTCGGTGTCCTTGTCGTGTTGCGCGCGCACCGGCTGACTGTCTTCGTCCTGATCAAGCAGCGCATTGCTCAACTCATCGCAAACCCGGATGACCTCGCTGATCGAGCCCTCAAGTTCCAGCTTGCCTTCGACGAACGCCGCACCGAGTACATCCAGGCTTGGGTGGGTGAATTGAGTAACCATCTGCGGGTCCTTGACCACGATGGTTACGCTGGGCGTCGGCCCCAGATTGAACTCGTGGCCGTCCCAGAGTCGCAGGCGAAGCGGTAAATGCAGGTTCTGCAAGGCCGGTGGAAGTTGCGCGAGCATGGAAAATCCCCCCTTGTTTCAGACGTCTGATCTGAGGGTAGACCAACCTTGAAAAATAGCAGGCTATCGATTCGATCGGCCTTGTCTATCGTGATCGGCACATCGGCTGAACGCCACAGGCGACGTCCCTTACGATAGATGACTACCTGCGTACTCTGCGGTTCGATGAATTTTCTTTCATTTAGCCTGAGGGTCGAGCCTGAGCAATGGCTCCTGAAAGCGCAGCAAACGTCCGGCGTTGCCCAACACCAACAAGGTACTCAGGTTATGCAGCAGAGCCGCTATCATCGCCCCGGCCGCGCCAAGCCAACCGAAAGCCGCGAAGACCACGATCGCCAGGGTCCAGCCGAGGCCGATGATCACATTGACCTGCAAAGTACGCCGGCACTGACGACTCAAGCGCACGCAGGTACCGAGGCGGCGCAAATCGCTGCCGATCAACACAATGTCCGCTGAAGCCAGCGCAATATCTGCCCCGCCAGCGCCCATCGCCACGCCGACCACGCCGGCCTTGAGCGCGAGTGAATCGTTGATGCCGTCACCGACCACCATCGGGCGGAAGCCGTGATCGATTTCCTTGAGCACTCGATTGAGTTTGTCCTCCGGGAGCGCTTGCGCCTGGATTTCATTCAGCCCGACTTCCTGCGCCAAGGTTCGCGCGACGCTCTGACGATCCCCCGTCAGCAGGAGTTGGCGTCCCAACCCCAGTTCGCGCAATTCGCTCAAGGCAAAGCGCGCTTCGGGTTTGATGCTGTCTGCTAGCAGCAGCCAGGCGAGGAATTCACCGTTCAAAGCCAGGCCGGCAATCGGGCCATCGTGTTCAGGAACGAGGGGCGTTGTGATGCCCAGTTGCGCGAACAACTCTGGACGACCGAGCGCAGCTTCGCCCTTCTCTGTCGTCGCCACTACGCCCAAGCCTTGGCGCTCATGGATGTTGGTCAGAGGCCAATAGGCTTCCTGATCGGCCATCCCGGCGAGTGCCCGGCTCACCGGATGACTGCTCGCCGCGCCAAGACTGGCGGCCAGCGCCTGCACTTCTTTGGTGTCCACACTGAGGCTGTCGATCGACTGCAAACGCAAGGTGCCGTAAGTCAGCGTGCCGGTCTTGTCGACCACCAGTGAGGTCAGATCGGCGAGTTCTTCGAGGAACGCCGAGCTGCGAATCAGAATCCCGTGGCGCGCGGCGACGGCGACACCGGCAATCGCCGTGGCCGGCGCCGACAGCACCAACGCACACGGACACGCCGCCACCAGCACCGCGAGCATCGCCTGTGCATCATGGGTGACGAACCAGGTCACCGCCGCCAGCAACAAGACCAGCACCATGTAGCTGCCGGCATAGCGTTCGAGCAATCGCGTGATCGGCGGTTTCGAGCGCTCGGCGTTTTGCATCAGGGCGATGACTTTGCCCAAGGTGGATTCGTCGCCGATGCGGGTGACTTCGACGCGCAGCAATCCATCGAGGTTGATCGCGCCGCCGAACACCAGCATGCCGACGCACGCTTCCACCGGTACCGATTCACCGGTAATCGACGCCGTATCGAGACTCGCCTGGCCGGACAATACCCGACCGTCCGCCGGCACCCGATCACCGGCCCGCACCTCGACAACATCGCCGGCGCTGAGCGTGCGGTTGTCCACTTCGATGATCGAACCGTCCGCTTGCAGCTTGCGCGCATGGCTGCGGGTCAGCCGGCCAAGCGCATTGATCGCTTCCTGAGAACCGATGACGCTACGCTCTTCCAGCACATGGCCGAAGATCATGATGATCGGCAACAACGCCGCGGTGAGCAGATCACCGGTTGCCCAGGCACCGAGCATGGCCAGCGCAATCAATTGATCGGTAATGCCGTGCAGGCTTGGATAACGCAGGCTGTACCAGGCCGAACGCATTACCGGAACCGCTACGAGCAAAGAAGCGAAACCCAGCAGCAGTTGGCTGACACCGATTTGCTCCGGGAGTATCCAGCGCCAGACCAGCCCCAGACCCAGCAGCCCGAGCGCAAGCATCGCCAGGGTCAATTGGCGCGCGGCGCGACGTTGTTCGGCCGAGGACAACAGACTTGGAGCAGCGGTGGTCGCGGTCATTGACTGGCTCCTTGAATGATCAACCGGGAATCGTCTTTCGGATTGACGGTGGTGACCGACCCGGCCTGACCGAGGATCTTCGGTATGCGCTCGCGATACAGACGCAGGAGCATTTGCGGGTCGGCAGACGTGGCCAGACTCGAGACGGTTGCGGTATCGGTCGAGGCTTTTGCAAGACGCTCGCCTGCCTGCGCGTGAGCCACCTGGAGCGTGCGGTCTGCCTGTTCGTTGGCGGACTGGGCAAGTTTCTCGGCATCGGTGCGCGCGTTAGCCACTGCTTTGTCAGCCTGCTGACTGGCCGTCAGAACCGCATTGAAAGCAGTGATCGCTGGCTCCGGCAGACTCGATTGCACATCGACCCGCGACACCTCGATACCTATGCCCTGCCCGCTCGCCTTCAGTTCAGCGAGACGCGCGTTGATGCCTTGCACCAGATCACCGCGCAATCGCTCACGGCGCTCGGCCGCCTGATTGTCGGCGCCGATCAGTTCCGGGCGAGCGACCAGAATGGTGTCGAGATCTCGCGCGGCGGTCAGGGCTACGGCGCTGCGCGTCACCAACCGATCGAGCGCTGGTAGCACATGTTCACCCTGTAACACGAACGCATAGGGATCGGAGACTTGGTAAAACACTCGCACGTCCAGTTGCACTACGCCGGCGTCACCGGTCAATAAATAACCAGACCCGGCGAGTGCATCGCTCAATGGCGTAGCGAAGGACGCCACCCGGTCAGCCTTCAACGCTTCGTCACTGCGCAACAGATTTTCCACTCGACGCTCGATCACCCGATCCGCCGCCGGCAGCAGAACCACCTGTTCAAAAGGTTGCGGCCACGCCCATAACAGCCCGGCATTCTGAACGCGATCAAGCGCGCCAAAGTGCAGTACTACTGCGCGGTTTTGCGGATCAATCTGCCGGACATTCGAGACCGCCCATGCTAATGCGGCCAAAACAGTGATCGCATACAAGGCGATGAAGGTCAGACGGCCGGCCTGAATCCACGGACTGTTCAACGCATGTGTTCCACGTGGAACTTCTTCGCTCATGGCTGCGATCCGACTTTTTTGTCGAGCGTCGGTGGGCCGTCGACCAACACACGGAACGGCGCAGCATCGGTGCGCAGAATCAGTTTGGTTTCCGGTGTGACAATGGTGCCGAGGGTATCGAGCGAGCGCAGCAGGTTGTAAAGCTGCGGCGAGCTGGCGTACGCGCGTCCATAAATCTGCGCAGCCTCGACTCGCGATTGCGCTTCAATGTCAGCGGCTTTCACCGTCGCATCAGCCTGAACGATTCGCGCATCGCGCTCGGCGGCGGAGCGAATTTGCGCCGCTTCGCGTTTGCCGATTGCTGTACGTTCCGTAGCAATGGTTTCACGCTCGGCGCGCATGCGATCGACGGTTGCACTGAGCGTGACCGAGGGCAAAGTCAGCCGCTCGATACCGACCTGCACCACGCGCACGCCATAAGTGGCGAGCAACTGTTGGTCGATCTGCTGACGCAACTGCGCTTCAAAATCGCCAATGCGAACTTGCCTGGCATCGGTGTTGACCAGATTGGCCAGATCGAAACTGCTGGCCGTGGTCTCCAGTGCCGAACCGACAAAGGTGCGAATCTGCCGCGCCGCCTCGTCCGGCTGATTCTGCACGGCACGCATGAAACGCTGCACATGTTCAGGATCACCCTGCACCTGCCACGCCACGTAGGCCTGAACGATGATGCGCAAACCGTCCTTGGTGCCGACGTCCTGCAAACCACTTGAGGTGGTACGTAGACGCAAGTCCACTGGAATCGCCGCTTCGAACGGCGCAGGCCAGCGCCAGCTCAAACCGGGATCAAGCAATACCCGCGACGGATTTCCGAAACGCGTGATGACCGTGGCTTCGCCGGAGCGCACTTGCACCAGACTCGCGGCGGCAATGGCAAACGCCACCAGCAACGCAGCCCAGGCCATACGCCGCCATGGAAATGGTCCGGCTTCTGGCACCTCGCCGTGATGATGATGGTGATGCCCGCCGTGGCCGTGGTCGTGGCCGCTGTGGTCGTGAACGTCATGAACAGGCGACTGGCTCAATGGGTGGCTCCTGGTTGAGCGGTGGTGCGGGGGGACGACGGATCAGTCGGCAGTGTGAAAGTACGCAGATCGATGGTTGGCGCATTTGCGCTCCCGCCAAGTCGATGGTCGAGCACCAGCAGCCTGGCTTTACTCAAGCCCTGACTGAGCTGGCTGAGATATTGCTCCAGTACAAACGCCTGGCCAGCACTGGCGAAGGCTTTCTGCTCGGCGCTGAATTTCAGGTCTGCCGTTTGCGCAGCGGCACTGATCTCCCGCGCGTTTGCCGTTGCCTGATCCCGCGCCGCGCTCGCCTGCAACTGCGCCTCGTTAGTGGCCTGCGCAGCCGCCCCGCGTTCGCGAGCGATCAACGCCTGCGCGCCGATCTGCGCCGCTTGCACACTGTGATAGGCATTCGCCGCGCCGGCCGGTGGATGAATCGCTTCGACGACTGTGGCAAGGATCTCCACACCACTGTTCAATCTGTTCAGATCGCTTTGCACCGAGCGACCGATTTCCTCGGCCAGCCCTGCCCTGTCGTCGCCAAGCAGACCGTCGAGGGTGCGCGAAGCAAAATCGTGAACAAGGATCCGGCTGGCAGTGCTGCGAATCAGCGTCGGTACATCGGCGCTGTTATAAGTCGCGGCGAGCGCCGCCTCGTCGTTCAAACCGATGCGATAAACGAAGCGCACGTCCATGTTGACGATTTGCAGGCCCTGTTGCGCGCCGCGGCTGCTGGCGATGACCTGGGATTTGTCATTGACGTGGCTGGCGTCCCACAAACGGTTGGCGGTCACCGGCGCCGGGCCTTCAGCGGAGTCGGACTGCACGGTGATTGGCTTGTCGCCGACACTGGTTGCCAGTTCATGGACCACGCCGTTTTCAACGGAGATCACACGCCCCAATGGCCAAGGCAACCCGCTATGCAAACCCGGGCCGAAAACCTGTACCGGTTTACCGAAGCGCTCATAGATGCCGCGACCTTGCAGGGGAATTTCATGTACGCCGGTCAGCAGCCAACCGCTAAGGGCGACCACCGCCAACACTGGCAACAAGGCCCGGCGCATGTAACTGAAGGCCCAGATCTGGCGCAAATCGATGCCGAAACGGTTGTGCATTTCATGCTGTAACGCCAGCCACGGCTGCGGCGGCCAACGCAGCATATCGGCGATAAAACTGCGCGCCAGCAGGGTCGGTTCGAGTTGTTCGCGGCGCGGGCTGAAAACAGACAGCACCGCGCGCAATAACAGTTCGATGGCAACCAACATCGGCAGGATTGCGCTGAATACCGCAACACGCGCCGGCCAGACTGCGTCTTCGCTGGCAAACAACAGACACAGCGCACCGATCAACAGAGTGATGATCACCACCCGGATCAGTTGTGCCAGCGCAGCCGCTTCCGGCCACTGCGCCGGCGGTTCCTGCGCCAGTTGCCGCTCCAGCACCAGCAGGACAAACGCCAGCAACAACGCCAACGCCGCACCGATGCTCGCCGACAGCCCCAAGGCCGCCGCAGGCAACGTTAGATTCCACACCTGCTCAATACCAAGCAGAACCAGCAACGCCCAACCGCCGAGCCACAACGTCGGCGCACCGATTTGTCCAAGCAGATGGCGGCTCTGCTGACTCAAGCGCTCCAGCAGCCTTTCGTACCAGCCCTCGGCTGCGCCGCCCTCTTCCTCGACGGTCGATTGCGAGGCGGGCGGATGCATCACCCGCGCGCGCCATTGCGTCACCCACCCGGCCGATTGCAGACCGGCGACGAGCACCAGCAAAGCCGCGCTCTGATTGACCAATAACGGTAACCACAGGGACTGCGGCGCAAACAGGCCGACGAAAAACGCCAGCACCCAGCCCGACGCGGCCAATGCGCCGAGTCCATAAGCCAGCCGACGTAATTTGCGTGACTGCGCATCTGCTTGCTGAAAGCGCGGCAGCCCGGTGACTGACTTGGCGTCCAACTCAAGATCGACTTGCATATCATCCCGACTAAATTGGTCTTGGCGTTACGATATAACGGAAACTGTGAAATATTCGTACACAATTTCACTTATTCAAAGATGCCGCAGCTGTCGCTTGCCTGAAGCCTTGACCGAAATGTTCGACGAAGCTCATATTACGTACATAATTTTTATCGCGACTAATCTTGGCAATCCCCATCGAGCAATCTGGAGCAAGCGCATGAGCAACTATGACGTAGTGATTCTGGGCGGCGGCCCCGGCGGTTATAACGCGGCGATCCGCGCCGGCCAGCTCGGGCTCAAGGCCGCTTGCGTTGAAGGACGTGCAACCCTCGGCGGCACCTGCCTGAACGTCGGCTGCATGCCGTCCAAAGCCTTGCTGCACGCGTCGGAGCTGTACGCCGCTGCGGTGGGGACAGAGTTCGCCAATCTCGGCATCGAGGTCAAACCGACGCTGAACCTCGCGCAGATGATGAAGCAGAAGGACGAAAGCGTCGCCGGCCTGACCAAGGGCATCGAATTTCTGTTTCGCAAGAACAAGGTCGACTGGATCAAGGGCTGGGGCCATATCGACGGCCCGGGCAAAGTGACGGTGACCGACGTCCAAGGCAACAAGAGCGAACTCAACGCCAAGGACATCATTATTGCCACTGGTTCCGAGCCCACTCCCCTGCCCGGCGTCGAGATCGACAACCAGCGCATCCTCGACTCCACCGGCGCACTGTCGTTGAGTGAAGTACCCAAACATCTGGTGGTCATTGGTGCCGGGGTGATCGGCCTGGAGCTGGGTTCGGTATGGCGCCGACTCGGCGCGCAGGTCACCGTGGTCGAATACCTTGATCGCATCTGCCCCGGCGTCGATGGCGAGGCCGGCAAGACCTTGCAGCGCGCGCTGAGCAAGCAAGGCATTGCCTTCAAACTGAGCTCGAAGGTCACCAGCGCCACCAGCTCCGCCACAGGCGTGCAGCTGAGCGTCGAGCCTGCCGCCGGTGGCACGGCTGAGCTGATCGAAGCCGACTATGTGCTGGTGGCCATCGGGCGCCGGCCGTACACCCAGGGCCTGGGGCTGGAGAACGTCGGCCTCAGTACCGACAAACGCGGCATGCTCGCCAACAAACAGCATCGCACCGAAGCCGCCGGGGTCTGGGTGATCGGCGACGTCACGTCCGGGCCGATGCTCGCGCACAAGGCTGAAGACGAGGCCATGGCCTGCGTCGAGCAGATCCACGGCAAGGCCGGCGAGGTCAATTACGCGCTGATCCCCAACGTCATCTACACCCAACCGGAACTGGCCAGCGTCGGCCAGACCGAAGAACAGCTCAAGGCCGAGGGCCGTGCCTACAAGGTCGGCAAGTTTCCCTTCACTGCCAACAGCCGGGCGAAGATCAATCACGAAACAGAAGGCTTTGCCAAAGTCCTCGCCGACGAGCGCACGGACGAAGTGCTCGGCGTGCATCTGGTCGGGCCGAGCGTGAGCGAGATGATCGGCGAGTTCTGTGTGGCGATGGAGTTCAGCGCGTCGGCCGAGGACATTGCCCTGACCTGCCATCCGCACCCGACGCGTTCGGAAGCGTTGCGTCAGGCAGCGATGAATGTCGAGGGGATGGCGACGCAGATGTAGGTTCCAAACCTTGCCGCCGTCTTCGCGAGCAGGCTCGCTCCCACTTTGGAATGCGTTCCCCCTGTGGGAGCGAGCCTGCTCGCGAATGGCGCCACCCGGTCTACAGCGGCAAATGCCCCAGCGGCAACGCCCCCGGCGCCTTCACCGTGTGAATGGCAAAGTTGCTGCGAATATCGCTCACACCCGGAAGCTTGAGCAGATGGCCGCTGACAAAGCGGTCATAAGCGCGCAAGTCAGGCACCACTACCTGCAACAAAAAGTCCGATTCGCCGGACACCAGAAATGCTGAGACCACTTCAGGCAACGCAGTGACGGCCGCATAAAAAGCCTCGGCGCGTTCTTCGTTGTGCCGCTCGACCTTGACCCCGACAAACACCGTCAGCCCCAGCCCGACTTCATCGCGATCCAGATTGGCCTGGTAGCCCCGGATCACCCCCGCCTCTTCCAGCATGCGCACCCGGCGCAGGCACGGTGAGGCCGACAGGCCGATTTCTTCCGCGAGCTCGACATTGCTCAAGCGGCCGTTGCGTTGCAGCGCAGCGAGAATCTTGCGGTCATAAGCGTCGAGTTTCATCTTTGGCAGATCCCGATAGTTACAGACTGGAAAACCAGCAGGTTATGCCAAACACATGGAATTTTGAAGCTGATTACGCAAGCACCTGCCCTGCCGTCTCGCTCTAGACTGGCGCGAGAAAATCGACATCGAAAAAGGGGTGTGATGTGGCAAGTCTGTGGCTGTTTATCCTGACCCTGGCTGTAGTTCTACTGTTGCCGGGACCGGACATGATCCTGCTATTGCAAACCGGTGCTCGGCAAGGTCGCGGTGCGGCGCTGGCCACCGCACTGGGCCTGGCCATCGCCCGCGCCTGTCACGTTGCCTTGGCGGCACTGGGGCTGGCGGCGCTGTTCAAAACGGCGCCGTGGACGTTTGACGTGGTGCGCATCGCTGGCGCGGCCTATCTGTTGTGGATCGGTATCCAGTGTTTGCGCAGCTCGCTGGTACCGCGTCTGCAAAACCAAGAGCAGGCACCTGCTCCCGGCCAGTGGCGCGATGCGATCCGTCGCGGCTTGCTGACCAACCTGCTTAATCCCAAGGCTTTGCTGTTCTGCTCAGTGCTGTTGCCGCAATTCATCGTCAGTCACGGCGCGCCGGTGCTGAGCCAGTTTGCCTTGCTTGGCATGGTGCTGGTCGCTGTCGGCCTGCTGTTCGACAGCGTGGTTGCCCTGACCGGCGCGGCACTGGGCCGTTGGCTGCAACACAGTCCAACCGCCCAGCGCGTTCAGCAATGGCTGTTCGGCAGTCTGTTGATTGGCTTCGCCGTACGCCTGAGCTTTATTCAACAGGCCTAGCCTTTGCGGACCTTGCGCTGACGACGGGTGATCAGCAGTAACGCGATGGCCGCGACTACGACGATCGCGCCGATCTGCACCGGCCACTTGTACGGCCGCAGCGTTTCACGCACGGCATCGGTCACCTGGGTGACGTAGCGCTTGTCGGCATTTTCGAAGTCCGGATACGGGCATTGATTGCCGAAGTCTTGCGCCCACGGCACATAAGGGCCTTCCTTGACGTAGCGCTGATACAGCGCGCTCTGGTCCTCAAGGCTGCTGTTCCAGCCGGCCGCGTTGCACAACACGGCGGCAAACGCCTGACTGGTGTGCGGCAGGTTATCGGCGGCGCGACTGGCCAGTGCCGTGGCGACGAAACGATAGTGATAACGCTGATCCGGTTGCGCGGCGCTGGCCTGCTGGCGCTGCACTTCCGCCGTGGAAATCAGCGGGCCGACATCCAGCTTCGTGCTTTCCAGTGTGTAATTGCCGCCGAAGGTGGCGTAATCAGGCGCCATCTCATAACCGAGGATGTCCATGCCCCACTCCCGGGCTGTCCATGCGGCGTTGTACAACGCACTGGCGCGTTTGCTCGGCCACCACGCCGACTCGGCCTTGAGCCGTTGCTCGCCATAGAGCCGGGCCTTGTGCTGCAGATCGTCACTGGCGAAATAACCGGCCGCTTCCTCGTAACGGCCCTCACGCAGCAAGCGCCGACCGAGCAGATTGCGCAGGTTGGCGGCCACCGACAGCGGCACATAGTTGTCGCGCTCTTGCTGCGTCAATGGCGGCGGCGCCGGCACGTTCTCATCGACGTACCGCTTGAGCTCATCGACCGTCAGCACCCGCTCGGCAACGGTGGCGGCATCGAACCAGTAAAGGCTGTTGCTGCGATACAGCTGCACGAATGCTTGCAGGTATTCGCCGCGTTGCAGCGCCAGGATCGCGCTTTCGCCCTCCACCCGACATTTTGGCTGTACCGTTTCAAACGCCCAGTCCGGTGTGCGGCGATAACCCCAGTCTTCGTTCTGCGGAAAGGCCTGGGCGGCTTTGGCGTAGGCGGCGGCAGCGGCAGTCGTGTCGCCGTCACGCACTGCCAGTTTTGCCCGCAGCCACCAGGCCAGCCCGCCGTCCCCGGCGGTTACCAGAAAGGCCTTGGCAGACGCGTAGTCACCCTGTTGATAGCTCATCGCCGCCAGTCGATCGGCATTGTCGAGGCTGCCACGGGTGCTGTTTTGCAGGAGTGTGACGAGTTTCTTTTCATTCGGCGGCTGCTCACCGAAAGACCAGCCCTGACGGCTGACCAGCGACGCCGTGACCAGTTGCTGCACTGCTGGCAGCTGCAGCAGTTTGGCCAGCTGAGATTCCGGCAATTCGGCCAGTTCGTTCATCAGTTGCTTGAGCGAGGTGTAACCGACGGCCGAACCGTGCAGGTTCTGTGCTTCGTACAGTTCGATGGCGCCGCTCCAGTCGCCAGCACTGCGCAGCACCCGCGCCTCTTCACCGAGGCTGGCAACGCCCAGTTCCAGCGGATCGCTGAAGCCGTCGATGCTCAGTTGCCGGGCCTGGCGAAAGGCATCGCGCGCCTGCTCCAGCGCTTCGATGCGGTTGTGCGCCCCGTTGCTCATGGCGAAGGCGATGCGCCCGAGGGAATACGCCGCCCACGTGCTGCGCAACGGACGCTGGTCTGCCGGCAGGGCCAGCACCTTGTTGAAATACTCACTGGCCAATTGATGATCACCGGTGGCAAAAGCCACCGCGCCGGCAACGTACAAACGGATTTCCACCGGCAGACTGGCGCCCTGCTCCTCGGCCTGATGGGCATCGCTGAGCCCACGCAGGCGCTTGACCACCGCGTATTGCTCGGCGCTCAGGCCAACCTGCTCAGCCTGTTCGCGGGCCAGCTCTGACGCGTTGTCTTCGGCATAGTCGTTGGGGTTATGGGTCGCTGCGGTGACGTTTTTCAGCCCGGCAATGGTTTTACCCAGGCGACTGATTTCGAAGCTGAAGCTGCCTTCGGGCAAATCGGCCAAAGTCTGCGCGCGGTTGTCGAGCAGGCGCATCGGGAAGTCCGGGCCGCAGGCCAGCGCCGAACCCAGCGGCAGGCTGAGGCTCAGGCAGAGCAGATGGCGGGGCCAGTTACGGGTCAACATGCGAACCTCCTTGATCAATATGTGCACAACGCGCCCAACCGACAGCGCGCTGCCCGCCCGCCGGCAAGCGGCCGTCACGCAGGCGGGTGAAGGTAAGCAGATTGGCACTTTGTTGCAACGAGTAACCGGCGAGCGCATCGGCACCTGCACAATCCTGCGCCTTCAAGGTAATTTTCGCGGGCCACGGGCTGTCGAGATTGCCGCGGTTTTCGAGCTGGATGTCATAGAGTCCATCCTGCTCTTTGAATGACAGATCCAACCGAGTGTTCAGCCCATCGCCCCGCGCCACGGCGCGCAAAGTGGTGAGGCTCCAGGCGCGACGATCGTTGGTCAGCGGCAAGCGAAACCACATCAACCCGGCCAGATGCTCAGGCGGATCCTCGCGCAAGGTTTTGGCCAATTGGCTTAGTTGCTGCGGAT
Organism: Pseudomonas sp. ef1; assembly: GCF_007293365.2. Classification (NCBI taxonomy): domain Bacteria; kingdom Pseudomonadati; phylum Pseudomonadota; class Gammaproteobacteria; order Pseudomonadales; family Pseudomonadaceae; genus Pseudomonas; species Pseudomonas sp. ef1. The sequence continues at coordinate 808,996 of NZ_CM129815.1, forward strand.
CGGCGAGCAATTCCCGGCGCTGCCCGCCGCGCTCCAGTTGCACTTCGCTTTCCACTACCGGCGCGCCACCATCATCGCTCAACAGCGCAACGCCGTAGGCCGGCAGCGCCAGATAGAACGGTTTGTCGCTGACATGTGCCCAGGCCTTGGCCCACTTCAACGCCTGCCTGGCGTCGAAAAGACCCAGTCGCGGATCGCTCACGGCGTGGACTTGCAGCACGCTGCTGTCGACGCTCTGCAACAGCGCCGGCAAGTGCGCGCTGTCGAGCCAGGCCGGCAGTGCGGTGATGCTCAAAGGCAACGATGGCGGCAAGGTCGCGCGCAGATCTTTGAGCAATTGGGCATACGCAGGCAGCCGTGCTGTACCGGCGTCGTGATCGATCTCGACGCCGCTCAACGTGAGGCCCTGCGCCTGCCAATCGGCGATGACTTGCCGAATCTGCGCGGTGACCTGCTGCTGGTCCAGTGATTGCAGCTGACCATCAAGGCGAATCACTGCAATCAACGGCCGGCCATCGGCTCTCAACAAGGCTGGATCAACCCGCGCCCTGCTCCACCGTTCGCCGGGAAAGGCCTGCAATGCCAGCACGCGCAGCGTCGAGAAATCATCGCGACTGTCACGCAAGGCCGGTTCATGCGCAGGCGTCCATTGGCGCTGCCAGACGTAGAGTTGCTGGTCGAGGGCCGGCGCGACGTGTTGCTCGCAACCCGCAAGCAAGACGCCAAGGAACAGACACACAATCAACCGCATACCTTGAAAATCCCTGAAACCACAGGGCTGCAAGGTTACACAAAACATGGCGTGAGCGAGTCGATCAGACTGCGGCTTCAGAAGACGCAGTTGGTGTGCTGGACGTACCAAGACGTTGCACCAGCGCGGCACCGCGGTTGCGCATAGGCATTTCGATGAAGCGGTAATTCAATTCGCTGAGCAGGGCAATCAGACCGAACGCCCACAGCAAGGTGACCACTGGATGACCTGCCGGACTCGGCAGGCCCGCTTCCTGCAGACGGAAAGTAACTTCACGTACCAGAAAATACACGGGAATATGAATCAGGTAGATGCCGTACGACCGACTGCCCACCCATCCCATCAATTGCTGCAAGCGCCCGGCCGATAACAGGTAATCCTGATTGTAAGAGGCGACCCACACCAGCAAGGCACTCAATAAAGCGATGGTGCCAACGCGAAAGTGAGTCGCGGAAAATCCATCGGTGGCCAGGTAACTCATCAGCGTTGCGACGACAATCAGCGCTGAGATTCCGGCCCCGTTGCGACTCAGAAACAGCGGCTGCCAACGCTGGTAACTCGGTTGAGCACTCCACATTGCCAGCAGTACGCCAAGGGCCAGCGCGTCGGTTCGAACGACCATCAGCAGCGGCGTTCGCACCGCCAGCAGTTGCACTGCGACCAGCGCCAGCAGCACCCAGACCAAATGTCTGCGGCACAGCAGAATCAGCAACGGAAACAACAGGTAGAACTGTTCTTCCAGGGCCAGACTCCAGTAGACGAAACTGCTGCCATATTCGTAGCGAAAGAACGCATCGGCAAAGCGGAAATTGGCGTACTGCAACACTCCTGCGAGCGTCGCCTGCAGATTGGCCTGCAGCGTGCCGAACGCCCCGGAGCGATTGAAAAACATGCACATCAGCAGCACCAGGGCCAGCCACAGCCAGGCCGAAGGCAGCAGGCGAAAAGCGCGGCGCAGCCAGAAATTGCGCGTTTGCTCCCAGTATTGCTGACGGCTGCTGCAATCACGCAGCGCAGGAATCAGACTGCGCGCAATCACGAAGCCGGAAATGGCGAAAAACAGGTCAACGCCCCACCAGGGTTGTGCCCAGGCATGAATGGCTTCAAGCAAAGGCACCGGATCGCGGAACAGATTGCCTGCCAGGTGATGAAACAGCACCCCCAGCACGGCAATGGCGCGCAGCACCTCAATGTCCATGATGCGTTTACTGCTCATCCGTCGTCTCCCGCATCCAGCGGTTTACGGGCGATGATCACCTGGCTTTTGGGCATGAACTGGTCCAGCACCTGTTTGATCGCAAGTCCGTCGGGCCGGTCGAGCATCTCTTCCCAGGTCCTCGCCCATCCACCCATCAGATGAGGAAAAGGCGCGTGAATGCGATCACGCACCGCACCACCCGGATCCTTGCCGGCCGCTTTTTCGCTGGCCCAGAAAAAGATCATCCCCATCACCCAGAAAAACCCCGTCGCCTGCCGATGTTCAATGATCAGTCCGGCGTCTTCGACCAGTGCGGCGAAGCGCTCTGGAGTGAAGATCTGCACGTGGTTGGGCGACTGGTAATAACTCTGCGGAGCGATGCCTTTTTGCAGATGCTCGCCCACTGGAGCCGGCACACTGAGCAGGTACAACGCACCGGGGCGCCCCATACGCGCCAGTTCGGCCATGAACGCTTCGGGTTCGTCGACGTGCTCCAGCACTTCCATGCACACCACTTTGCTGGCACAGCCGTCGGCCAGCGGCAATGGCAGGCTGTTGCTGACCAGACCAAGACTGGTATTTGCGCTTTGCGCCTCGACCTGACGCGCCAGCTCGCGCACTTTGTCGTATTCGCTGTCGGTGAAAATCACCGATGCGCCCTGGCGTACGGCAAACAATGTTGCGGCACCCTCGCCGCAACCGACGTCGAGCACGGTGTCGTCAGGCTTAATGGCAAAGCCCTTGAGCAATTCGCCGCTGTCATTGAGAAACCAGCCGTCCAGCACGGCATCACGCAAACCGACATCGCGGGGCGACCAGACAAATAAAGGCTCGGGTTCAGCGTCTGGCGTCGGCTCAATCACCGGTTCCGCTATCGGTTCAGCCGCTGGCGGCGATTGCGAAGATTGCGCTTGGGCAAACAATCGATGAAGCAATCTGCGAATCATGCGCCGATAACCTCCGTCGCCATTTCGGCGCGGGCTTGCAGCAGGCTCGCCAGAAACGCCCGTAATCGCTGCTCGGCCACCGCTTGACTGCAAAACGCCTCGAGACTCACGACAGCCTGTGCCGACATGGTGGCGTAACGCTGGGGATCATTTTGCGCGACGTCGTAACTGGCAGTGTAAGCGGCACAGATCGAAGCCCAGCTCGTTGCGTAGCGCAAGGTTCGGTAGGCCGAACGCGGGTCGTGAGGCCAGGCCGTGAATTGCTCGGTTGCCTCGATCAGAAAAGCGTTATCGGCATTCATATAGTCGATCATTGCCGTGGTGCACGGTGCCACAGCCGGCTTGCCGCACGACATGAATTCCATCAGCGGCAGGCACTGGCCTTCGCCGTAGGAAGTGTTGACGACGTAACGGGTCGCCTGCACCAGACGTTCGTAATCCGCGTCTGCCAGATAGCCGTAGATAAGCACGATGCGGCAGCGATAAGGCTGATTCTTGTAAAGGTGATGGAGGATGTCGGTGAGGGCTTCTTCAGCATCGTGATGGGTGAGTTTCAGCACCAGGGTTGCATCAGCGTTTTCCCGCATAGCGGCACAGAAGGCGCTGATCATGTCCTCCCAGTTCTTGCGCCCGTCCCGGGGGTTGAACACCGAGGTGTACACCACACCTTCAAGCACCAGCTCTTGCTCGGTGACCGGCGCGAGGAAATCGATTCCACGCCCACGGCGCAACGGCACAGGAGCGAAAGCATCCAAGGCGATCTCGCGACTGTCGACTACCAGGCCTTTGATTTTCAGCCGTACTGAATCGATGGCCGGCTGCTCCTGCAATTGAACGCCGCGCGCTGCGAACCGATCCCAGACCGGCGCGGGGACGGCGACTATCGGGTACTCGACAGACATCGCTTTGCGCACGGCATCGACCGTGTAACTGGAGTGCGTGATCGCAGCACCGCAGGCGGCAAGTACTGTGCGCCAGTCGTTCAGCGGATCGCCAGCGAATGGCTCATCGGGAATCGTGCTGAACTCCCAGGCAAAGACCGGCAAGGTCGGACACGCCAAATGCACCGGGGTGCGATGCGGTGGCGAGAACGACAGAAATACGCAAGGCTCGCCACGTGACTGGCACTCTGCATACAACGCATCGACTTCGCTGTTCGGGTCCATGACCTCGATCACCCGACCCAGACGTTCGAGCACTGGCCGATACTCCTTGAGCACGAAGTAATAGCTGTACTCCGAGCGCCCCAGGTTGCGGCTGATGGTGTGCTGGTTGGTTTCCGAATGGATGATGATCAGCATGGGGCGCTATCCCTGACCTGGGCAACGTGACCGGGCTGTGGTTCGAGCCCGAAAAAATCCACGACGCGCTTTTGCAGAACCGCGATCGCACTAAAATGCTCCATGCGTTGCGCGGCAGCCAAAGACATTCGCTGATAATCCTGAGGCTGTGTCGTGGCCATCCGGTAACTGTCTTCGTAGGCTTGTTTCAAGGAGCCCCAGTCTGGCCGGTGACGATGCGCACGAAACAGCATGCGCGGGTCATGGGGCCACGTGCACGCCTCAACGCTGGAGTCGACCACGAACGCCACAGACTCGTCGATATAGTCCTGCATCGCCGTGTGGCCGGGGGCGATCACCGGTTTGCCGCAGGCCATGAACTCCATCAGCGGCAGACACAGACCCTCACAATGCGAGGCGTTGACGTAAAAACTCGCCGACTGGTAAAGCCGCGCGTATTGCGCATCGTCCATGTAACCGTGAATCATCACGACCCGACAGGAAAAAGGCGCCAGTTGCGCCAGTGGCGTCATCAAGTGTGCATAGACGGCCGCCAGGTCGCTCTGGGTAAATTTCATCACCAGTGTGGCGTCTGGAGTGTCACGAAAGGCCGCGCAGAAAGCGGTGAGAATCTGTAGCCAGTTCTTGCGCCCGTCCGCGGGGCGAAACACCGACGCGTAGACCACACCGTCGACCTCGGCTTGAACCTGTAACGAGGTGTCCGGCATATCTTGCGGTGGCGGTTGCACTGATACCGGCAAAGGTTGAGGGCCGGCGATACCGGGCAAATGTCTGGCGAGCCAGTCATGCCAGGAATGCCTAAGCAAGTCGTGAATCCCCTCCCAGTACCAATTCCGCAAAAAACTCACCCGTGGCACCACAGGCGTCTGATCATGGCCGGCATTGAGCAGCCAAAGGCGCAGGTAATGCTTTGCGATGACCAAGCGTCGTTTCCACGTCAGCGGTGGTGGTCGCGAAGCCTCCAACTGAGCTTCGATTTCCGCCAGTTCTTCGGCGGTGAGAGGCTTGGGCAGCAGATTATCCGGATGCAGGTTCATCTGGCGGGAATCGAAAATGCACCCTTTGAGCGTCAACGTCGTACCTGTGTTGACCGGTGTGCTGAGGTGCTGCTTGCCGATGGACGCAAGCTCCTCTCCGAGTGGGGCGGGCAATACCAGCACAGGGAAATCCTCTCCCATTGAGCGACGAATCGCTCGGGCGGTATGGCTGGACAGCGTGATCACGCGGCCATGCCTTGCCAACATGCGCGTCCAGTCCTGGCCAGGATCATCGCCCCATTGTTCATCGGGAATCGAGTCGTACTCCCAAGTCACGACACAAACGGTCGGGCATTGGAGGTCGATCGCCGTTTTCTGTGGTCGGGTGAACGAGAGGAACACACTCTCCTCGCCGGTCGCATGGAATTGCCGAAACAGCGGATCGACCTCTGCGACATTACCCACTACATGGACTCGCCCGACTGTTTCGAGCAACGAACGGTAGGCCTTCAGAACGAAGTAATAACTGGCGTCGGGATGGCCGAGACTCTCCCTGATGGAGTGTTCGTTGATGTCCGAATAAAGAATGAAATTCATGGCTTTCCACAATGAAACCGCGTTACCGGCAGCTTCATACTAGTGACGGCCAAGCGTCGAACCGGCTCGGTGGCGGTTCTTCGTCTCAAGTCACGTCTTGTTCTTGTTTTAGTGGTCGGTTTCACCTTTGCGCACAATGAGCCAGAACTTCCATGGCGATCGTGACGAGCGCCATTCTAAACACATCCGTCGCGGCTCCGGGAACCGCCCGGTGAGAATAATTCGGGCTACGCTTACGAGAACTCACCAGTCACGATATGCCCTGTTGAAATTGCCGAGCAATTGGCACAGATTGGCAACCAAACAACTACAACAAAGGCTTCGCCTGCTGTTTCCCCGGATATTTCCTCCGGTCTGACAGCGCTTTCCTCAAAGCGTGTAAGGAAAGCGGCGCAAGTCATGACCAAGGGGTCGCTGTTTGAAAAAACGTCTGTTCGTCACGGGCCTCAGCGGCTTCGTGGGACAACACATTCAGTCTCGTCTGGCTTCGCCGGGATCGTCGTGGGCGCTGCTGCCTGCCGCATCGGCCTACGACCTTACGAACGCCGACAGCCTCATCGACCTTTGGCCCGAGATGCCGGATGCAGTCATTCATCTGGCCGGACAGACCTTCGTGCCGGAAGCCTTTCGTGACCCGGCCCGCACCTTCGATATCAATCTTTTCGGCACCCTCAACCTGCTGCAGGCGCTCAAGGCTCGCGGCTTTTCCGGCACTTTTCTGTACGTCAGCTCCGGCGACGTCTACGGGCAAGTCGCCGAAGAGTACCTGCCGATCACCGAGCAACAACCGCCGCTGCCGCGCAATCCTTACGCGGTGAGCAAACTTTCAGCGGAGTTCCTCAGTTTGCAATGGGGCCTGAGTGAAGGCTGGCCGGTGCTGGTGGCGCGTCCGTTCAACCACATCGGCACCGGGCAGAAAGACAGCTTCGTGATCGCCAGTGCCGCCCGGCAGATCTGCCGCATCAAACAGAGCCTGCAAGCACCGCAACTGCAAGTCGGCGATATCGACGTGACCCGCGATTTCCTCGATGTCGGCGATGTGATTCGCGCGTACTTCGCATTGCTGGAAAACGGCATACCGGGGCAGGTCTACAACATCTGCTCGGGCCGCGAGCAAAGCATTCGCAGCCTGATCGAGCAATTGGCCGATCTGGCCGAAGTCGACGTTGAACTGGTGCCGGATCCGGCGCGCATGCGTCGCGCCGACCAGCGCCGCGTCTGCGGCAGCCACGCAAAACTGGCCAACGCCACAGGATGGGCGCCAGCCACCACCACACAACAATCCCTGCGGGCGATCCTGTCCGACTGGGAGATGCGAGTACGACAAGAATGACAAAAAGTGCACTGATTACCGGGATCACGGGCCAGGATGGCGCCTATCTGGCCAAACTGCTGCTGGACAAGGGTTACAAGGTTCACGGCCTCGTTGCTCGACGCAGCAGCGATTCACGCTGGCGCCTGCGCGAGATGGGTGTCGAAGCCGACATTGTCTACCTCGACGGCGACATGGCCGATGCCTGCTCGGTGCAGCGTGCGGTAATCAAATCGGCACCGGACGAAGTCTACAACCTCGCCGCACAGAGTTTTGTCGCCGCCTCCTGGGATCAACCGGTGACCACCGGCATCGTCGATGGGCTGGGCGTGACGCACCTGCTCGAAGCGATTCGCCAGTTCAGCCCGCACACGCGCTTCTATCAGGCCTCGACCAGCGAAATGTTCGGCCTGATCCAGGCAGAGCAGCAGGACGAAAACACCCCGTTCTATCCACGCAGCCCTTACGGGGTGGCCAAGCTCTACGGCCACTGGATCACCGTCAACTACCGCGAAAGCTTCAACCTGCACGCCAGCAGCGGCATCCTCTTCAACCATGAATCACCGTTGCGCGGTATTGAGTTCGTCACACGCAAAGTCACCGACGCCGCCGCGCGCATCAAGCAGGGCAAACAGCACGAGTTGGCGCTGGGCAACATTGACGCCAAGCGCGATTGGGGTTTTGCCGGCGATTACGTCGAAGCCATGTGGTTGATGCTGCAACAGGACAAACCCGACGACTTCGTGGTCGCCACGGGCGTCACCACCACCGTGCGCGAGATGTGCCGCATTGCCTTCGATCACGTCGGCCTGAACTACCGCGATTACGTGAAGATCGACCCGGCGTTCTTCCGCCCGGCCGAAGTCGAAGTGCTGCTCGGCAACCCGGCCAAGGCCCAGCGTGTGCTGGGCTGGAAACCGAAAACCGACCTGGACAGCCTGATCCGCATGATGATGGATGCGGACATGAAACGCGTCGCCAAGGAGTAGGCCATGCTCATTCCCGTGATTCTGTCCGGCGGTGCCGGCACCCGTTTGTGGCCGGTGTCCCGCGAGGGCCACCCCAAGCCGTTCATGACCCTGCCCGACGGCCAGTCGCTGCTGGGCAAGACCTACCAACGTGCGGCGGCGTTGCTGGACGGCTGGGGCGACATCGTCACCGTGACCAACCGCGAGTATTACTTCCAGAGCAAGGATCACTACTGCGCGGCTCAGGTGTCGCGCCATCGCGGGCACTTTCTGCTGGAGCCGAGCGGGCGCAATACCGCACCGGCGATCGCAGCGGCAGCACTGTCATTGCAGGCGCTGCATGGTGACGACGCGGTCATGGTGGTGATGCCGGCCGATCACTTGATCGTCAATCAGGACGCCCTGAAGAGTGCGGTCGAGCACGCAGTGAATCTGGCGAAGGACGGTTATCTGGTGACCTTCGGCGTGGTCCCGACCGCCCCGGAAACCGGCTTCGGCTACATCGAAACCGGTGCGCCACTGGACGCCAAGGGTGCGGCCAAGGTGCAGCGCTTCGTCGAGAAACCCGACTTGCAGACCGCCACGCATTACCTGGAGAGCGGCAACTTCCTGTGGAATTCGGGGATGTTCTGCTTCACCACCGCGACGCTCATTGCCGAACTGCAACTGCACGCACCCGAGTTGCTGGAACAGACCCGCGCCTGCATGGCCGCCAGTGCACCGGTCGAAACGGTCGGCTGCCTGCAACAGGAGCTGTCACCGACGCTGTTTGCCGAAATCACCGACATCTCCATCGACTACGCGCTGATGGAGCGCTCGGAAAAAGTAGTGGTGGTACCTGCCGGTTTCGATTGGAGCGACATCGGTTCGTGGAACGCGGTCGCCGCGCTGACTCCCGCCGATGCCAACAACAACCGCGCCAGCGGCGAAGCGATCTTCATCGACAGCCACAACAACTTCGTACAGAGCGAAGGCCGGCTGGTGGCCACTGTCGGGGTGGATAATCTCATCGTTGTAGATACTGCAGATGCGGTGCTAGTGGCCCATGCCGACCGTGCGCAGGATGTGCGCCGCGTGGCGAAGCAGCTCAAGGACAAGTCCCACGAAGCCTATCGCCTGCATCGTACGGTCAGCCGTCCCTGGGGCACCTACACCGTTCTGGAGGAAGGTCCGCGCTTCAAGATCAAGCGCATCGTGGTCAAACCCGGTGGCAAGTTGTCACTGCAAATGCACCATCACCGCAATGAACACTGGGTGGTGGTCGAAGGCATGGCCAAGGTCACCAACAACGGCTCTGGCACGACCCTGGTCGCCAAGAATGAATCGACGTTCATTGCCGCCGGCCACAAGCATCGCCTGGAGAACCCCGGGGTGATCGACCTGGTCATCATTGAGGTGCAAAGCGGCGAATACCTGGGCGAGGACGATATCGTTCGCTTTGAAGATCAATACGGCAGGACGGTTTGAATGTTGCTTTCCCTGTACCGCTCGCTGCGCAGCTACCGTGGATTCATCCTCGGCAGCGTGCAGCGAGAATTTCAAGCGCGTTATCGCAATTCGCTGTTCGGCGCGCTATGGCCGATTTTCAATCCGCTGTCGATGATCATCGTTTACACGGTGATTTTTTCGCACATCATGCGCGCCCGTTTGCCCGGGGTAGCTGACGGCATGGCATACAGCATCTACCTGTGCGCCGGCCTGTTGGCCTGGGGGCTGTTTTCCGAAATCACCCTGCGCAGCCAGAACATGTTTCTCGACAACGCCAACCTGCTGAAGAAAATCAGCTTCCCGCGAATTTGCCTGCCGGTGATTGTGTTGATCAACGCCGGGATCAACTTCGCGATCATCATCAGCCTGTTTCTCGGGTTTCTGCTGATCACCGGGCGCTGGCCGGGAATAGCTTTGCTGGCACTGATTCCGCTGATTGCTCTGCAAATGATGTTCTGCGCCGGGCTGGGTATGGTCCTCGGCGTTTTGAACGTGTTCTTTCGCGATGTCGGTCAACTGTTCGGCATCTGTCTGCAGTTCTGGTTCTGGCTGACGCCGATCGTCTACCCGATCACCATCTTGCCGGAGTGGCTGCAGAGTCTGCTGCGATTCAACCCTCTGACAAACCTGATTGCAAGCTATCAGAATGTCTTCCTTTACGGCCAGTGGCCAGCCTGGAGTTCACTATTGCCGGCATTCATGATCGGCGCGGTCTTCTGCGCAATCGGACTGCGCCTGTTCCGCCAGCGGGTCGGTGAAATGGTGGATGAACTCTGATGGGACATATCCGTGTTACCGGGCTGGGCAAAGCCTACAAACAATACCCCAGTCGCTGGAGTCGTCTGGCCGAATGGCTGATTCCCTTTTCCCGATTGCGGCACAACCGGCACTGGGTATTGAAGGACCTGACCTTCGAAATACCTGCGGGCCAGGCCGTGGGCATCGTCGGAGTCAATGGCGCAGGCAAGAGTACCCTGCTGAAGATGATTACCGGCACGTCCCGACAAACCTGCGGCACCATTGAGCTGACCGGCCGGGTCGCCGCATTGCTGGAACTGGGGATGGGCTTTCATCCTGACTTTACCGGCAGGCAAAACGCCGTGATGGCCGGGCAATTGCTCGGCATGCAACTTGAAGAAATCAACGCCTTGATGTCGCAAATCGAGAGCTTTGCGGAAATCGGCGAGGCGATCGATCAGCCGGTGCGTACATATTCCAGTGGGATGCAGATGCGTCTGGCGTTCAGCGTCGCCACCGCACGCCGCCCCGATATTCTGATCGTCGACGAAGCGTTGTCTGTCGGGGATGCGTATTTCCAGCACAAGAGCTTTGAGCGCATCCGCAGCTTTCGCGAGGCTGGCACAACCTTGCTGATCGTGTCCCACGACCGCTCGGCGATTCAGTCGATCTGCGATACCGCGATCTTGCTTGATGGTGGCCGTCTGGCCATGCACGACAGGCCTGAAGCCGTAATGGATTATTACAACGCTCTGCTCGCCGAGCGCGAGGGCCAGACAGTGCGCCAGGAAATGCTCAGTGGCGGCCACGTGCAGACCGTGTCGGGTACCGGTGAAGCCGGCATTGTGCGGGTGCGCCTGCTCGACGAATCCGAGCGCTTGATCGAGGCCGCCGAAGTCGGCCAGCCAGTCGTCCTGGCAGTGGACGTCGAGGTACGTCAGGACATCGAGAGGCTGGTGCTCGGTTTCATGATCAAGGATCGTCTCGGCCAGCCCATGTATGGGATCAATACCCATCGCCAGAACCAGGCGCTGGAAAATCTGCGCGCCGGTGAGCGCATCAACTATCGCTTCGCGTTTGTGATGGGCCTCGGAAAAGGCAACTATTCCGTAGCGCTGAGCCTGTCGAGGCTGGACTCGCATCTGGATCGAAACTTCGAATGGCGTGACTTCGGTCTGGTGTTTCATGTCATCAACAATCGACGCGAAGATTTCGTCGGCTGCTCATGGCTGAATGCGCAGACCACAATCAGCCGTCATACCGAAGTCGGCCACGTCGAGCACACCCCATGACCCGCCTGCTGGTCGAATGCACCCACGTATTCAAAAACCCCAAGGTCAATTCGGGGATCCAGCGCGTGGTGCGCAATGTCATCAAGCAGTTGCCCGCCAGCGCTGAAGGCGTCGAGTGCATGCCGGTGGTGGTGATCAATAGCCAGCTCTACCGCGTGCTGCAACTGGCGCCACTCGATACACCGTTCTGGAACAGCCTCGAAACCTTCGGTGAACGCCTGGAGCGCCTCGCCCACCGCTTCTGGCAATGGCACCAGCGCCGCGATGCGCTATGCACTTCGAAACTGGCGCGGCTGCTGCTGTATGTGGGCTATCGGTTGACCCAGTTTGCCGTGCTCGGCCTGCCGATTCGGCTGGTCCGGCGGATCAACCGCAAGCAGCTGCTCCAACGCTGTTCGCCACTGCAGCATCAGCCAGGCGATCAACTGATACTACTGGATTCATCCTGGCATTCGGACTTCTTCGCCCCTGTCGAGCAGCTCAAACGCGATGGCGTCGGCATGATCGCGGTGATCTATGACCTGATCCCGCTGACGCATCCGCAGTTTTACGACACACGGCTGGTCGAAGTTTTCAAAGAGTGGTTCGACTGGATCACCCGCACGGCCGATGGCTACATGGCGATATCCGCCACAGTGCGTGATCAGCTGCGTGACGAATTGCAGCGCAGAATCGGTGCCGAACAGACTGACAAGCGCTGGTTCGATTACTTCCATCTCGGTTCCGAGCTCGATCTGCAGCACAGCGAAGCCACGGTCGAACCGCGCCTGAGTGACCTGTTCACTGCGACCGAAGCAGTTTTTCTGATGGTCAGCACCATTGAGCCCCGTAAAAACCATGGGTACCTGCTCGACGCCTTCGAACTCGCCTGGGCTGCCGGTTCGACCGCACGCTTGTGCATCGCCGGGCGTATCGGCTGGAAATGCGACGCACTGCTCGAGCGGATTCGCAATCATCCGGAACTGAATCGGCGCCTGTTCATGTTCAATGACCTGAGCGACACCAGCCTGGAATACGCATACGCGCAGGCCAGTGCGCTGGTCTTTCCCTCATTCGTCGAGGGCTTTGGCCTGCCGTTGGTGGAAGCCATGCAGCGCGGTTTGCCGGCGATGGGCAGCGACATCGCGGTATTCCGCGAAATCGGTGGCGAGTTCATGGCTTATTTCGATCTGCAGAATCCACAAAGCCTTGCCGATCTGATCGAAACCTATCAGCGCAGCGGACAGTTTCCCGCCGCCCGCGACGTCGCTGGCTGGCGCTGGATTGGCTGGCGTGAGGCCAGCGAGCAATTGGCGACGCGCAGCCTTGACCATGTTCAGCAGGCGCCGCGCGTGCAAGCGAGGTCGCATGCGCATTGCCCTTAACGCCCGCATCCTGCAGGCGCCGCGCACCGGCATCGGCCACTACGTCGCCGAACTGGTCAACGCCTTGCGCAGCGAACCTGATGTGGACGTAAGCCTGTTTCATGGCTGGGGCTGGAGTTCGGCCCTGCCGGACGCGGCCATGCCCGGCTACTCGCGCATGACGCCATTGCTGCGAAAAATTCCCGGGGCCTATCAGGCACGCCGCTGGCTGGAGCAGAAACGTTTCGATCAGGGGCGTGCGCAAGGGCTCGATCTTTATCACGAGCCGAGCCTGTGGCCGCTGGCCTTCGACGGTCCGACCGTGATCACCCTGCATGACCTGACGCACCTGCACTACCCTGATACCCAGCCGCCGGCACGTCTGAGGGAGATCGAGCGTCGTCTGGCCGCCGGTATGGAGCAGGCGCGGGTCATTCTGACCGATTCGCAGGCGATCGCTGACGAGGCGCAGGCCTACTTTAATCTCCCTGCGCAGCAATTCGTTGTGGCGCCGTTGGGTGTGTCCGAGCGCTTCCGTCCCCGGCCACTTGAGGAAATCGACAGTGTGCTCAAGGCTCACGCCGTCCAGGCACGGGAATATTTCCTCTGTGTCGGCACCCTCGAGCCGCGCAAGAACCTGAGCCTGGCGTTGCAGGCCCACGCCCTGCTGCCAGACGCCGTGCGCCAGCGCTTTCCCTTGTTGATTGCAGGCATGGCCGGATGGCAGCGCGAACAGTTCAACGAGCCACTGCGCCAGGCACTGGCCAGCGGCCACGTGTGCCTGCTCGGCTATCTGCCCGATGAGCAATTGGCGCAACTGCTGGCCGGCGCCCGGGCGCTGATATTTCCGTCGTTGTATGAGGGCTTTGGCTTGCCGGTGCTGGAAGCCATGGCCAGTGGCACGCCGGTGGTGACCACCCGTTCTTCGGCGATGCCGGAAGTGGCTGGCGCGGCTGGCAACTATATTGAAGCGGACGATGCCGAGGGTCTGCGTGATGCAATGGGCCGGTTGATCGACGACTCGCTGCATTGGCAGGCCTGCCGCGAAGCGGGATTGCAGCAGGCGGCACTTTTTTCCTGGCAACGTTGTGCACAGGCTACGGCTGGTGCCTACCGCCAGGCCATGGGAGGTTGAATGCGCGTTCTTCATTTCTTCAAGACGTACCTGCCCGATTCGGTCGGCGGCATCGAACAAGTCATCTTCCAGCTGTGCGAGAGCGGTGCCCAACACGGCATCGACGCGCAAGTGCTGACCTTGAGCACAGACCCGACACCGCCCGTGGTGCAACTGGGTCAGCACGAAATACATCGGGCGAAGCTGGATATCCAGTTCGCCTCGACCGGGTTTTCCTGGAGTGTGTTCAAGCAGTTCCGTGAGCTGGCCGCCGAAGCCGACGTGATCAACTATCACTTCCCCTGGCCGTTCATGGACCTGGTGCATTTCGCCAGCGCCATGAACAAGCCGAGCGTGGTCACCTATCACTCGGACATCATTCGCCAAAAGCATCTGCTCAAGCTCTATCGGCCACTGATGAATCGCTTCCTCGCCAGCGCCGACCGCATTGTTGCTGCATCGCCGAACTATCTGCACACCAGCGATGTGCTGCAGCAGTTTCAGGACAAGACCCGCGTTATCCCCTACGGCCTGAATAAAGCAGGTTATCCACAGCCCGATACCGAACGCATGAACCGCTGGCGCCAACAGCTTGGGGATAAGTTTTTTCTGTTCGTCGGGGTGATGCGTTATTACAAGGGCCTGCACATCCTGCTCGACGCGCTCAAAGACATTGATTATCCCGTGGTGATTGTCGGTGCCGGTCCGCTGGAGCAGGAACTGCACGCACAGGCCGCCGCGCTGGGCCTGCGCAATATTCACTTCCTCGGCCGTCTGAGCGACGAGGACAAAGTGGCGTTGCTGCAATTGAGCTACGCGATTGTCTTTCCTTCGCACCTGCGCTCGGAGGCTTTCGGTATTTCGTTGCTCGAAGGCGCGATGTACGGCAAACCGATGATCTCCAGCGAAATCGGCACCGGTACCAGTTTCATCAATATCCACAACGAAACCGGACTGGTGGTGCCGCCGAGCAATCCACAGGCTTTTCGGGAAGCCATGCGTACGCTATGGGACAACCCTGAGCGTGCCGCCGAGATGGGGACCAAAGCCGAAGCGCGCTATCGGCAGTTGTTCACCGCCGATGAGATGGGTCGCAAGTGGACAGAGCTGTATCAGGAACTGCTGGCTGAAAAGGCTCTGTCCTACGCTTGAAGGCGGGAGATCACGCCGTCTTCTGCAACCCGGCCACCGTGCGCGGCATAGCGACAAAACCCGGCAATGCTTCGATCCGTGCCAGCCAGGCGCGAACGTTGGCGTAGTCGTCCAGCGAGACATTGCCCTCCGGCGCATGGGCGATGTAACTGTAGGCAGACACGTCAGCGATGGTCGGTGCTTCGCCCGCCAGATACGCAGTTTTGCCCAACTCCAGTTCCATGACCTTGAGCAGGTTGTGCGCACGGCCAATGACTTCCTCGGCATTCAGTTGCGCACCAAACACCGTGATCAGGCGTGCCGCCGCCGGGCCAAAGGCAATCGGTCCCGCCGCTGCCGACAGCCAGCGCTGCACACGCGCTGCGCCCACCGGGTCGGCCGGCAGCCAGCGTCCGTTGCCATATTTCTGCGCCAGATAAACCAGAATCGCATTGGAATCGGCCAGCACCACGCCGTTGTCATCAATCGCCGGCACTTGGCCAAAACTGTTGATCGCCAAGTAATGCGGCTGCCTGTGCTCACCTTTGGCCAGATCGACGAAGATCAGCTCGGTCGGCAGTTGCAGCAGCGACAGCATCAACTCGACGCGGTGGGCGTGACCGGAACGGGGAAAGTTGTAGAGTTTGATCGCTTGCATGGTCGACTCCGCTGGAAAGTGACGTCGCTACGGGGATGAGCGCGCCGATGGAGTCATCATCTATGGGTTGCCGGAACAACAGAATAACCAGCCACTGCAATCGATTATTTCATCTCGTGCAATAACGCCGCAGCACTCAAGGCTGGATGCTCACGTAGCGCCTTCACGGCGAAGTCGACAAAACTGCGGATCCGCGCCGGTGCCTTGCGCCCGCCTTGATACACCACATGGATCGGCAACGGCGGCAATTCAAACTCGGCGAGGACGATTTCCAGCTCCCCCGCCGCGACTTTGTCCGCCACTTGATAGGACAGCACTCGCGTCAGGCCCAGGCCTTTGCGCGCAGCGGTGATCGCCGACTGATTGGCCGTGACGGTCAGGCGCGGTTCGGTGCGCACACTGAGTGCTTCACCGCCGTCGAGAAACGGCCAGTTGCGTTGCTGACCGATCGCCGACGTCGCCACCACCGGCAGCCCGGCCAAGGCCTGCGGATGCTCCGGGCGGCCATGTTCAGCCAGAAACCCCGGCGAAGCGCAGATTACCCGCCGCACTTCCCCAACGCGAATCGCATGCTGATTGCTGTCCGGCAGCTCACCGATGCGTACCGCGACATCAATGCCCTCCTCGACCATGTTGACGACCCGGTCCAGCAACAGCGCGTTGATCGACACATCCGGATAACGACAAAGGTAATCGGCCATCACTGGCGTCACGAACAGATCGCCAAACAGCACCGGCGCAGTAATCGTCAACTGCCCGCGCGGCAAGGCATGGCTGCCCGCCGCCGAATCCTCGGCCTCCTGCACCTCGGCAAGAATCCGCCGGCAGTCATCGAAATAACGCTGCCCGGCTTCGGTGAGATGCACGGTGCGCGTGGTACGCACCAGCAACTGCGTACCGATATGCTGCTCCAGCGCCGCTACGGCCCGGGTGACGCTCGCCGCCGACAGACCCAGACGCCGCGACGCCGCCGAAAAGCCTTGCTCCTGGGCGACGACAACGAAGATCTGCATTTCCTGAAAGCGGTCCATCGAATTCCTCCGGGCGGATACGACAATCGCAGCCGAGGCTGCGATTGTGGGAGAGCGTGGGTACTAACAACATAGTTTGACACAACCCCTCGCGTAAATCGGGGTCTGTAGGATGATTCGGGGTAAAGACAACAGCAACATAGATTGACCCAGATGGGCTGCGTTTGAAATACAGGGCCCGATTGCTCACAACATAGTTTGACACGAAGAGATAGAAATAAGCAGTCATGAAGGGAGAGCCCATAAGCTGCTGTCTTCAGCACAAGCTCAGTGCGATGTCTAAATCTGTGCGCAACCTACGGCCTGCCCCATAAGCACATAAACCGTGTTTTTGTCTCAAATAAGCAGTCGTGGGTGAAGGAAACATTCAACGTTGATCTGACCCAATCACCAGGTGCAAAACGGCCTTTACTATCTTGGATAACGGTCAATGCATAGACCAGGGCAGGGATAAGCCCTCGATCGGTGATGGCTTTTCGTTCGTCGGTGTCCACTACCAACCTGAATGGCGGTTCACAAAGCAAAGGAAAAATTCGCAGACTCAAGCTAACGAAGCATCACAGGGAAGTGGTGTCTGCGAAATCGATTCAAACCTGCCTCCTAATCCTGCATCAATTGCAGGTGGGACTGGCCCGAATATCTCCTATATTCACTATCTCGGAGGCCGAAGCGGTTCGGCACCCAGGAAGGAAATCTTCTCTATTCGCTCGTTCAGTCCAAAGGAAATGTGATGAGAGTAGCGATCTTGGATATCCAAAATTTTCGCGGTATCCGTGCAGGAAGCGTTCACTTTAAAGACCATCCTGTGCTGATCGGGGCTAACAATACCGGCAAAACTACGGTAATAGAGGCATTGACGCTTCTTCTAGGAAGGGAGCGGATGATCAGGGAACTCACCGAACATGACTTTTACGGTTCAGATCCCCAGCCTGCCGACCGAATAAAGCTTATAGCCACAATCACAGATTTTCCTTCCGAAGACCCTTATCAGAATACCGATTGGTTTAGAGACGGCAGAGGCGTGCCTAAATGGCTGGACGAAGCCAACGGTACGATCAGCGCGGTTCGCACCGAGGAGGCATCGAAGCTTTGCTGCCAAATCGGCGCTCAAGCTTATTTCGACCGCGACTCACTCTCGGTCGAGATGGTTCGTTACTTCCACGATCACGATAGCCCGATGGATCCCTTCGCCGACGACTCGCCCGTTGGCGTTCCTCCACGCTTGATAAAAGAGATTGGGTTTTATCTCGTACGAGCGAGCCGTACCTGGGACAAGGTTTTTTCATGGGGCAGTGAGCTATTCCGGCGCACGCTGCAAGCAGCCGCAGCCCAACCGTCCGAGGCGATTTTAGCTGAGCGCGATCGGCTCAGGCGCCCGGAAGCCCCCATCGAGAACGATGATCGAATTTCACCACTGATACAGAACGTCAACGCTGAGTTAGCGAGATGCATACCGAACGCGCCACATGTTCAACTTCGGGTGACGAGCACTGATAGCCGATCGCTTCTTGACTCTGTCGCTGCACATTTCGCTGTCGTCGGAGGTCTGGGCGTACCCGCCGCCAGACAGGGCAGCGGCTTGGTTTCTCTGCAAGGTTTGTTACTACTATTGGAACTAGGTCGAGGACGTGCAGCCGCAGGTGAAGGATTTCTAATGGCCTTGGAGGAGCCCGAGCTTCACCTGCCCCCAGCAGGTCAGCAACAGCTGGTACAACGAGTGCAAGCACTCTCGACCCAAACCTTCATTACTACGCATTCCCCATTGATTGCTGCGGTATCAGATCCAACCTCTGTATTGATTCTCCGAAATGTCGACGGCCATCTCTCGGCCCTTCCTTTTTTATCAGAGCCCTTGCTACCAAATGCCCAGAATTGGAAGAGGAAGTTTTTTCAGCAAAGTCGTGTGGACGTCCTGTCGGCTTTAATGCACCCGTGTGTATTGGTGCCTGAAGGCCGTGCTGATTTCTTGTTACTGAAAACGGTGCTACGACCCTTGATGTTGACCGAGGGTTGGTCCACGAGCATGCCATCTATGTTTGGACTGGAGGTCGGCGTCGTTCCAACTGAGGACGCCAAGGTGGTAGAGACGTTCCAGTTACTGTCAGCCACTCATCACAAGGTCTGCTGCCTGGTGGACGGCGACAGAGATGGTAAACGCTACATCACCAGCCTTCTGGCAGAACCCACTGCTCCCTCATCAATAATACGGTGGGCTGACGACGAGATGATCGAAGACGCCATCGGCTGGATTTTGGCTGCGGATGAAGTCGACGTTGTTGGGAGGCTTTCGGAGTTGACGGAGGTTGCCCCCTCGACTGTGTCCGACATCGTCACCCACTTAAAAAATAAAAAAGTGGACGTGATCTGCTACGAGTCGGTGGCAGACGCGATAGTTAACTCACCTCTCTGCCGTGCCAGAGCAGCAGAGTTGTTCAGCTGTTTGGCTATGGCGTGCGCGGGAACTGCTAGTGCACATTTCGTCGCCGACCCAGAGGGTGTCTGGGTATTCCAACCATGACAATTCAATCTTTCTCAGGCGCGGCAGGCTGTGGAAAAACTCATCAGTTGATGGCAAACCTAGCCACGAGATTAGAAAGACATCCTATACAGGCGTTTCAGAAAGTTTTGGCGTTAACCTTTATGCATGGGTCGCGCCGTCGCTTGGACGATCGGCTGGGCGGTGTTGCGCTCCTGCGCCGACAGTACGAGTGCACAACAATCGATGGATTCGCTTGGCGAATCGTCAGCAGATGGCAAGCACTAATAACCCAATTAGAGATGGGGCATCCAAGAGTCAATGATTATGAAGCGGTGTGTCAGGTCGCCGCGGACCTTCTTTCTCACGATATCGTTGTCCGCTGGATCGCAGCGACGTATCCCATTGTGGTCGTGGATGAAGCACAAGATCTCACGCCAAACCGACTGCGGATAGTGCAGGCAATGGCTCCCCATGTGGACCTTCTAATTGCTGCAGATGAGTTTCAATGTCTCATCGAGGAGCTACGTCCTAATCCAGCCTGCGATTGGTTAACTGCTGTTGGCCACGACGCACTTCTTCAGCAGCCTTGGCGCACCTCAGATCGTAATCTCCTTGCCGCCGCCGGTGCTATCCGATCAGCACAGGCTCCAGCATCAAATGGGCTCTTTAAGATTTTCCACACACCCACACCAGCTCTCGCCGCTTCTTACGTTTCTAATGGCATTGGTTGGAATAGAGGGGGGAATCGGGTCGCGATTATCACCCCAACAATGGGGCAATTTGCCCACGGCATCCTCACGTGGGTCGCCACCCGAACAACAGGCAGAGGAAACGGCCCCTACAACATAATTCTGGAAGAGTCAGAGACCAAGCTTGCCGACACATTCGTTGACGATCTGGCTTTGCCGGACCAAGCCACATTGGCGGAAGCTTTCGCATTGATGGCGGAAAAACCTGCACCGATTGCTCAAGACTTCGTGCGTTGGCTAGAGAAACAGCGTCGGACTAAGGGAAGGACTCATGTCCTTCGCGAAGAAATGGAGGACACAATACGGCACTCATTTTCAAACCAACGACGTCTAAGCTCACGAGATGGGCCAGGTATTCGAGCGCTAACCGTTCATGGAGCAAAAAACAGAGAATTTGATCTAGTGATTGTGCTTTGGCCTGCGGCAATTCGTGGAAATGACGAGCAGCAGAGACGGCTACTTTACAATGCCGTTACCAGAGCAAAGCACCAGTGTCTGGTACTAGTACAACTT
Organism: Pseudomonas sp. ef1; assembly: GCF_007293365.2. Taxonomy (NCBI): domain Bacteria; kingdom Pseudomonadati; phylum Pseudomonadota; class Gammaproteobacteria; order Pseudomonadales; family Pseudomonadaceae; genus Pseudomonas; species Pseudomonas sp. ef1. The sequence continues at coordinate 829,583 of NZ_CM129815.1, forward strand.
CCGAGAGCAATGACACTTCCTCCTTTCTCCGTTCGAGAGGAGTTAGCTTTAAACGAGAACTAGCCCCTAGCACTACGTAACTTTAGGTGAGGTTGAGACAAAACGATTAGCTGCTGCAATGTCAGCAGCACCTGGACGATTTTTATGAGTCGAGCTTTGAGGTATGTAAGCGTCCGGCGAACTCACCTTCCGAACTCCAGCATTAGGGGCGATGGTGTCCGCGTATTTTTAAGCGGACGCGATCCCCCTTATCGCCAGGATTTCCATGCGCCAACGAAGCTCTTATCCGAAACCGTTCAAAGCCCAGATCGTTCAGGAATGCCTGCAACCTGGCGCATCCATTTCCAGTGTCGCCATCAGCCACGGCATCGTATGCGTACGGCCAAGTCATCTACCCAGCCCTGCAAAGCCAAGACATGGTGTGCACTTACATTTAAGTGGGCACCAGTTCTAGCCTTTTAAGCGGGTATTTCATGCAGCCAACACGCCGTTCCTATTCCAAATCCTTCAAAGCTCAGGTCATTCAAGAGTGTGCCCAGCCCGGTGCTTCGATTGCCAGCATCGCACTCAGCCATAACCTCAACGCAAACCTCGTCCACAAATGGATTCGCCTGCAAGCGCAGAAAAGCACGGCGCTGCAACCTGCATTTATTCCGTTACCCGTGCCGCTGGCAGGGGCGAAATCCCACACATCATCATCGAATATTTGCGTTGAAATACAGCACCCGCGTGGCACCGTCACAGTGAACTGGCCCACTGAAAATGCTGCTGCCTGCGCGACCTTTCTTCGAGACCTTCTGCGATGATTCGCATCGACTCCATCTGGCTCGCCACCGAGCCGATGGACATGCGCGCTGGTACCGAAACGGCATTAGCCAAGGTGATTGCGGTGTTCGGTGCGGCGCAGCCGCACTGTGCTTATCTTTTCGCCAACCGCCGCGCCAATCGCATGAAAGTGCTGGTGCATGACGGCTTCGGCATATGGCTGGCGGCGCGCCGGTTGAGCCAGGGCAAGTTCCACTGGCCAAGCATTCGTCATGGCTCTGAAATGCAGTTGGACACCGAGCAACTCCAAGCCTTGGTATTGGGCCTGCCATGGCAACGAGCAGGTTCCGGCGGCTCGATCACACTGCTTTAACGGCTGCCATTAGCCTATCGGTCTATCGCCGCGAAGCGCCTGCTCTGGCAAAATTCGGCGCATGACTTCTTCTCCCAATCTCGACCAAATGACTCCCGACCAACTGCGTGCCTTAGCTGCGCAATTGCTCTCGCAAGTCGAAACAATGGGTAAGACGGTCGAAACCATGGGCAAGAAGATCAACCGCGATCAGACGGTGATCGAGAAGCTGACCTTCGAAATTGCGCAGCTCAAGCGCTTGAAATTTGCCAAGCGCAGCGAGCAGATGAATCCTGAGCAGGCCAGTTTGCTCGATGACCTGATCGATACAGATATCGCAGCGATTGAAGCAGAGCTTCAGGCCTTGCAAACAGTGCCAGCGGCGACCGAGAAAAAGCAGAAGCCCAAGCGCACTGCATTGCCGGCTGAGTTTCCACGCACACTGATCCATCACGAACCTGACAACACTCACTGCCCATGCGGCTGCGCGCTGAAACGCATCGGTGAAGATGTCAGTGAGAAGTTGGATTACACACCGGGCGTGTTCACCGTCGAGCGTCATGTACGTGGCAAATGGGTCTGCGATGACTGCGAAACGCTTATCCAGGCACCGGTTCCGGCTCAGATCATCGACAAGGGCATCCCAACCGCTGGGCTGCTGGCCCACGTCATGATTGCCAAGTTTGCTGACCATTTACCGCTTTACCGTCAGGAATCGATCTTCGGTCGAGCGGGCCTGGCGATTCCACGCTCAACCTTGGCCGAATGGGTTGGCGTGACTGGGGTTCAGTTGCAGCCGCTGGTCGATGCGCTGCGCGAAGTGGTACTCGGGCAGCAGATTATTCATGCCGATGAAACACCCGTGCAAATGCTCATGCCGGGAACAAAGAAAACCCACCGTTCCTATGTTTGGGCCTACGCCACCAGCCAGTTCTCGGATGTGGCAGCGGTGGTTTATGACTTCAGCCCCAGCCGTGCCGGAGAGCATGCTCGCAACTTCCTGCAAGGCTGGAGGGGCAAGCTGGTCTGTGACGATTTTGGCGGTTACAAAGCCAGCTTCGAACTCGGCGTGACCGAAATCGGCTGCATGGCCCATGCACGGCGCAAATTCTTCGAGCTGCACGCTACGAATAAAAGCACGCTTGCTGAGCAAGCCCTGCGCTATATCCAGTTGTTGTACGAAATCGAGAGCGAAGTCCGCGATCTGGAGCCGGATTTACGGCGGCGAATACGGAAAGAAAAAGCCGTCCCGGTAATGGACATGCTACATGTCTGGATGAGCGCCCAGCGCGACCTTGTGCCCGAAGGCTCAGCCATCAGCAAAGCACTCGATTACAGCCTGAAACGCTGGGCAGCGCTGTCGCGCTACCTCGATGACGGGGCTGTACCCATAGACAACAATTGGGCAGAGAACCAGATCCGACCATGGGCTCTTGGACGCAAGAACTGGCTCTTCGCAGGGTCGCTACGCAGCGGAAAACGGGCGGCGGCGATCATGAGTTTGATCCAGTCTGCGCGGCTCAACGGTCATGATCCGTATGCCTATTTGAAGGACGTGCTCACACGCCTGCCGACGCAGCGGGCGAGTGAAATCGATCATTTGCTGCCGCATATTTGGCAACCGGTCTAATTGCGTAAGACGTGATGCTCGGATGCAAACGTTCAGTTGCGCCCAGTAAGCAGCGATGATGTCATATTGGACAAGCACGCTTATCGTGAGAAATTGGAACAGCCTTACGAGGTTGTGCCCGATACAGTTACATCAGAGCTCTTCCTTTGCCTCGGCGAACTGGCGCACGGCGTCGACTACTTGCCGTGCTCCGCTCTGAATTTCCTCTATCACAAAGCCGGCTTGGCTGACCAAATCGACGCCTTGATCGACCTTTTGGCGACTAGCCTGCATGCTCTCCACAGCATCCTGCGCTAGTTCATGGTTGCGCTTCACAACATCGACGATTTCCACGGTGGCCTGCGCCGTGCGGGCTGCAAGGTTTCGTACTTCATCGGCGACCACCGCAAAACCTCGGCCTTGTTCACCCGCCCTTGCAGCTTCGATAGCAGCATTTAGAGCAAGTAGGTTGGTCTGCTCGGCGATACCTCGGATGGTCTGCACGATGCTGCGGATCATCTCTGACTGCTGATTGACTGCAGTGATGCCTTCAGCCGCTCGTGAGAGCTCGGCTGCTATGCCTTGTACCACCTCGACCGTTTCACTAATGACCTCGGCACCATGGCGAGCGCTTCTGTCCGTCTGCTGGGATATATTGTAGGCGAGCGTGGCTGCATCGGATTCTGCCTGCTGCTGGCGCACTTGGGACGTAATATCACGGGCAAACTTAACTACTTTGTAAAGCCGGCCACTGGCATCGAATACCGGGTTGTAGGTTGCGCTCAGCCAGACGGTATCGCCATGCCGGTTGAGTCGCTGGAAGCGTCCAGAGAAGAACTCACCACGGTTCAGTCGCTCCCAGAAATCGCGGTATTCAGGAGAGTCCGCTTCACCTCGTGTGCAGAACATGCGGTGGTGCTTTCCCCGAATCTCATCCAGGCGATAGCCCATGGCCTGCTCGAAGTTTTCGTTGGCGTCGAGAACCTCACCTTTCAAGTTAAAGGAAATCGCAGCCATCGAGCGACTGATGGCCTGAACCATGCTGCTCTGCTCCTGCTCACGGATCACCTGAGTAGTAATGTCGGTGGCCAGCTTCAGCACGCCTTCGACGCGACCATCGGCGCCTCGGATAGGGTTGTAGCTGGCTTCGAGCCAGACCTCCAGGCCTTGCTTATTACGCCTCAGGAAACGTTCACGTATGTACTCGCCACCAGCCAGGCGCTGCCAGAACTTACGATAGTCGGCACTCGCCTGGTAATCAGGAAAACAGAAAATACGATGGTGCTGTCCGACGATCTCCTCCAGTCGGTAGCCCATGGTGGTAAGAAGGTTCTCATTGGCACCTATGATGGTGCCATCGGGTTTAAATTCAATTGTTGCCGTCGAACGGTCAACGGCCACGGCCCTTGCTTCTGCGGCCTGAAGCTTTTGCAGAGCCTCAGCCAAGGTCTGCTTGATTGCCTTGTTGAACATTGATTAGCCTTAGAGTGAATTTTACTATCGGACGAATGAGGAGAAGCCGTAAATCCCAATTCGAATGTTTAACTGATGCTTAAATCAGGTGATGTAGCGGGTCTGCAAATTGCACCAGCAAGCACCAACTTGAATCTATGGCTTGTGCAGTATCACGCTAGAGTCTTGGTCGCGCTTAAGCTTTCCAGCATCCTCTCTGCGCTCATCGGCTTGCCCAGCAGGTAACCTTGCAAAATGTCGCAACCCAACTCGGTAAGCATCTGTTGTTGTTCAGCGGTTTCCACACCCTCTGCAACGATCCTCAGCCCCAGCGTTTTACCGAGCGCTACTATGGCCGAAACGATAGCCGCGTCATCGTTACACTTAGCCAGCTCGGTGATAAAACCTCGGTCGATCTTCAGTTCGTTGGCTGGTAGGCGCTTAAGATAAAGCAGGCTGGAATAACCGGTACCAAAGTCGTCGATGGAGATATTCACGCCCAATGCTGCCAATTGATCAAGAACAATCAAAGCAGCTTCAGCGTCCCGCATCGCCGTAGATTCGGTAACTTCCAGTGTCAGGAAACGGGGGGGCAGGCCACTGCTTTGCAGGGCATTGCGCACGACATCAACGAGCTTTGCATGGGCCAGTTGTACCGTCGAAATGTTGACCGCAATACTCCATTCGTCTTTACCTTCGCCTAACGCTTGCCATTCGGCCATCTGCCGGCACGCCTCATGGATTACCCAGCTACCGATTGGCACGATCAATCCAGTACGCTCTGCCAAGGGCAGGAAACGGACGGGCGGCACCAAGCCCAAACCTGGCTTGTTCCAACGCAGTAAAGCTTCAACGCCGATCATAGGGCCATTTGGGGCGAGCATCTTCGGCTGGAAGTGCAGGATAAATTCATTCCGATCCAGTGCGCACCGCAGATCCTGTTGCATTTCCAACTGCAGGTGAGCGTTAACGTTCATAGCTTTTTCAAAGAAGCAGTAGCCATCGCGGCCCTGCTCCTTGGCGTGGTACATAGCCGCATCGGCATTGACCATCAGCTCATGCTCGGTTAGGCCATTTTCTGGGAATATAGCGATACCGATGCTAGCGGACACATGCACTGTCTGCCGCCCAAGTACGTAAGGTAATCGAATATTTTCCACCAAGCGTTGCGCCAACATCGCAGCGTCTTCAGGTTCGCCGGGATCGATAAGCAGAACGAACTCGTCGCCTCCGAGGCGAGCCACCGTATCTTCGCCGCGTTTGGCGTCGTTGATTCGCTTTGCTACTTGCAGAAGCAACTGGTCGCCAGTGTGATGACCGTAAGTATCGTTAACAGCTTTGAAACCATCCAGATCCATGAAGAGTACGGCAAAGTGGCTCTTCTGCCTGATGGCTTTATGAATCGCTTGCTGAAGACGGTCGTTTAGGAGGATACGGTTAGGGAGGCGAGTAAGATTGTCGTGAAGAGCTAGCTGCACCAGTTCACTGTTTGCGAGGTCAAGGGAGCTGGCAAGTATGCTGGTGCGGACGTCAAGCATTGATACGATCAAGGCAATAGCGCAGACAGCCAGCGTGATCAGAATCACCAAAACCATTAGCAAGTTGCTATCAATGCCTGCATTGACCGCTCCGCACACGCTCCCGATAGGAAATTGGGCAGCCGCCATTCCGGTATAGTGCATTCCAACAATGGCACACCCCATAATTAACGAGGCGCCGATGCGTGTACGATTGATGTACTGACCTTCGCCACGCAGGCGGAAAGCGATCCACAAAGCCACGCCCGAAGCAAGGATAGCAATCAGCACCGATAGCGCGAACAACGACGGAACGTATTCCACTACAGGATTCATCAGCAGCGCCGCCATTCCAACGTAGTGCATGGATGCAATTCCGATACCCATGAGCACCGCACCAAGCAGCAAACGCGGCAGTGGCATTTCCGTCTGGCATGCTAGCCACAAAGCAAAGGCGGAGGAGGCGATGGCGATCAACAACGATAAGCCAGTCAGCGTCAGGTCGTAACCCAGCTCGATGGGCAGTTGGAAGGCCAACATGCCAATAAAATGCATCGACCAGAGGCCCGTGCCCATGGCGGAAGATCCACCGGCAAGCCAAAGTGCCGATGCTTTGCCTTCGGTACGGGTGACTCGACCAGTCATGTCCAGCGCGGTATAAGACGCCAGGATCGCTACGGCGAAGGAAAACAGCACATACACGCTGTTATAGCTGCTTACTAGCATTGAAACCTTGAAGGTTGAATTTGGCTCCTCTGGGCCATCGGCGGCACGAGCAGTTTCTGAAGAGTACGCTTCATCCTATCGTCAAAAATTTTACAAAAAAAAGCGTCATGCCAGCCTTGCGACTTCCACGGGCACGCTTACGGCTGAATGCGATGCTGGCAATTGTAGTGCCGTGCTGGGCACCCATATTGAATGACCTGGGCTTTGAAGGCCTTGGAATAGGAACCGAGTGTTGGCTGCATGAAATACCCGTTTAAAAGGCTAGATCTGGTGCTCACTTAAATTTGAGTGCACACGATGTCTTGGCTTTGCGGGGCTGGGTAGATGACATGGCCGGACGGTTACTGAGGTATCTCAAATTCGTCTGCCTTAGTCCACCGAACTCCGAGTCCGCGAACCAGATAGCGGTTCGTTCTAGAAAAATCAGATGCCTCTGAAAAGTCACCCTGTCTGAATGAAATCATTCTCAGATCGTACAATCGAGTAATGGCATCCGCGATGTGGTGTCTCTTAACACCGGTAATCAGCGCTAACCGGTCATAGGACAGCATAGCGATGCCACCTCGATTTGAGTCCCTGTACGCAAGTAAAGCTACGTACACCTTTAATGCCGACAATGACGCTCTGCTGAAGTTGAACTCAGTAAGCATGAGAATTTTCGCTCCAGACGAGCCATCGTAAAGCCAGCGTTTCGGGATCTTCGCCCAGCTTTTACTTTCAAGCCAGCCGCAAATCAGGATGCTCGACCCCTTCCTGAGGGCCTGTGCTTTTCGCTGAATAAGCCCCTCTACTTCTAGTCGCGTCAACGCCTTCGCAACAGTTGGCCGAGACAAGCCAGTGAGCCGAATCAGCTCCTCATAAGTCACGCTCGCATTTCCAGTTATGAAATCTGCTCGACAGCACAGCGCTAGGTAAAGCTTGAGCGAGGAAATGCATGCGTTTCTTGCGGACTTATCCTCCTTCAACCACATCGACTTTACCGAATAGGACTCATCCGCAAAGTTGACTAGCTCGCCTGCACGTATCCAATCGACAGGCATTTTGGCCCATTCAGACACGGGACGACCCATTTCGACTTCGCTCATTTCGACCTCCACGCATGCATCAGCAAACCAGCACTCAGAAACAAGATACAGCACAACGCTAGCTTCAACGGATCAGCCGAGAGCGCTCTATCAATCACAAACAGGACGGAATTCATTGCCTGGAACCTCAAAAAAAATGGCTACAGGAGAAACGTTATCGCCAAGCGCAGCTGCTATCTAGATAGGGGCGCCCATCAAAATCTTCATAACTATCTGTTAAATATGAAGATACTGGCAAAATTATTAGTTAATTTGAGATAAGCTTGAGACGCGGTTTTTTGCCTGTTTTTTGATCAATTTGAACTCAATTTTAAATTCCAATGCGCTCCAGCACGTCCTATCGAACGAGCACATGTGCAGTGAAACCAGCTGACTTATGAGCACTCACTGTTGCAACGGCTCAACATAGGCTAAGTGCTATATCGAGATCTGTACGAAGCCTTCGACCGAACCCCATCAATACATAAATCGTATTCTTCGTCTCAAACAGACACCCATGAGTGAAAGAAACCGCCAAAGTTGTTCGAACCCAATCGCCAGGTGGGAAGCGGCCTTTGCTATCTTGGATAACGGTCAAAGCGTAAACCAGAGCAGGGATTAACCCTCTATCGGTGATGGCTTTTCTCTGACGTGTTGTAACTTCGATGTCCAATATTGCCCAATCAGCAACTAGACAGTAGGCACGGGAAGGGAAGTGCAGATTGGCCAAGGCCACAGCATCTGGGTTGGCGAGTTGGCACCCGCTTGTTTTCTCCCCTGCAGAAAGCAGTGAAGTAAACCCTGCCAAATTCATTCGTTCCTCCAGCCAATCAAAAAACCGATTCGAATGAGAAGCATCCTTCAGCATAGCTCCCGGCGAATCGCCTAGTATCGATGGCGACGAATAGCAGCTAGGTCATCTCACATCTCGTTCCTCTACTCTCCCTTTATCTCACTGAACGGGATGATTTCTATTGGCGGCGCCACCGCACAAAGTGGTTTGCGCCAATAACCCACGCTATGCCATTGGCCGTGCTTGAACCCTACCTCGGGGTAGGTGCCGATGTGGGTGAACCCGAGCGCTTCATGGATGCCTATGCTTCCCGCGTTGGGTAAGGCGATGCCGGCATAGGCTGCATGAAACCCCTGTTTCTCTAGGACTGGTAGAAGCTGCTGATAAAGGGCACGACCAACCCCTTTTCGGTGCACTGATGGGTCGACATACACGGTGACATCCACCGACCAACGATAGGCTTCCCTGGCTCGATGCTGGCTGGCATAAGCGTATCCAACGACCTTGGCGTCCATCTCTGCTACCAGATAGGGATACGTTGGCAGTGTTGCGGCTATTCGTGCTGCCATCTCTTCGACAGTCGGTGGCGTCAGCTCAAACGAGATGACGGTTTCCATAACCATTGGTGCATAGATAGCTTGGATGGCAGAGGCATCAGCGGGTGTAGCAACCCTCACTTTATAATTCATGTCTTTCCTTGCTGCCCCTTAAAGAACCACGTTTGAAGGGCTGAACCACCTAGGCCAAGCCCTTCAGAATGTGGCGATAGAACCGTGAACTTTGCCTCAAACGGGCTCACCGCATCCACGAACCGCAGAGAGCACCGTTCACTGAATTGGTAACTTCTGCTCGTGGAGACCAGGCTGCGGGATATCTACGACGACGTCTTTACCACCGAGAACCTTCGCCAGGAACAGCGCCGTTAGCCCACCGAAAAACTGCGCAATGATGAACGGCGCTACGTCTGATATTCGTATCCCCGAGAACGTATCAGTGAACCCCCGAGCAATCGTCACCGCAGGATTCGCAAAGCTCGTAGAGGACGTGAACCAGTAGGCTGCGACAACATACGCGGCAACCACCTGAGGCACTTTTGCTTTGTGATATTTATCGCACAGCAGAATTGTCAGCACCAATCCCGACGTTGCCAGGTACTCACTGAACCACTGCGACGGCCCGGTGCGAACATGATGGGAGAACTCGACCACAGGCAACTCGAACATGAAATGCGCCGCGAATACTCCGAAGATTGCACCCGTTGTTTGAGCCGCCACGTAGGGGCCCAGTTGCTTACTGCTCAGTCCTCCGCGCAAATAATCGATTACAGAGACCACCGGATTGAAGTGCGCACCGGAAAAAGTGGAGAAGCACACGATCAGTACATACAAGCTCGCGCCAGTTGCCAGCGCATTGGCAAGAAGCGCTAGCGCATCGTTACCGTTCGCCAGGCGCTGACCCATGATTCCAGAACCAACTACGGTGCACAGCAGAACTGCTGTACCGAGGAACTCAGCCAAGATCTTCCGTGAAGTACTCATTGGATAGGCTCTATGAGGAGAGATTTTAGGGATAGCGGCTACTGAGCTGGCTCGTAGCCGCAGACGCTGTTACGAGCAGCAGGACTTGGGCTTGACGGGCTGACTCCCTTCTACGACATACAGCGCATCGTCTGCGGAAAGGTAGACATCTCCTGCGGCCAGCTCCGTAGGCACCCCGCGCTTGTAAACCCTGCCGCTATCGCCGGTGAGTTCAAGCCCAGGCCCTCGGTAGATCACCGTCACAGACTTCCCGCTCTGAACTTCAGGCTTGGTACCAGTAACAGTGACGGAGTAGAACCGGACTGAGCCTATTCGCTTGGTTGAGGCGTCGTTCCTCGCCTCAATCTTTATTCCCGTGAGACCGACTTCTTGAAGCTGCCGGTAGAACTCCTGTTCTTGAAGCACGCCTGAGTAGCAGGCCGACCACAGCTTGGTGTCTCGTTTCAATTCGTCAGGAATGGCGATATCTGAGACGTTGTCAGAAATTGCAAAGCGGCCACCTGGTTTCAGTACCCGATAAATTTCGGCGAAAACATTCTGCTTTTCGGTTTCACCAACCAGATTGATCACGCAGTTCGAAATCACCAGATCGATAGACTGGCTGTCGATAAGAGGCTTGGACTGGGAGCTATCGCTGATGAACTGCTCGAAGTTTTTCCACGATGCCCAATCAGCACAAGGTTCCGAACGCAGGCGCTCTTCGGCGAGCTCCTGGTCGACTTTCAGGTTGCTCGCGGATGCCTTGTAGAAACGCAAAGGTGCGCTATCCGTTGCCTTCTGATACGCCTTCGCTTCGTCGCGAGCGATCTGCAACATGCTTGGGTTGATGTCGATACCAAAGACAGCACCGTTACTACCGGCGATTTGGGCAGCGACGTAGCAATTCAGACCGGCCCCTGAGCCCAAGTCCAGGACGACATCACCTTCGCGCACATACTTGGTCGGGTTACCGCAACCGAAGTTGGCTTCGATGATTCGCTTTGGAATGTTCTTCAGGTACTGGGCACCATAAGCGTCGCTGCAGCAGCTCTCAGTCAGCTGCGATTCAAGGACAACGTTGCCGTTGCTCAACGCCTCGGTGTAGTCGGCGATGATTGTGTTTTCAATTGCAGAAGTCATTAGTCACATCTCCCGTTTAGCAGCACGAAGTACCATCAGCGCAGCACGATTCCTCGGCAGAGCCTGCGATGGGTACAAGCCCTTTGGTGACCTTGGGATCTCGAACTGAAGGCGTGTTGCAGTCGAAGAAGCCGCTCTTGTCCAAGGCTGGCTCGACATAGCAACGCACCGGGATGAATTGGCCTTGGTAAGGCGCGGACATCAGCAGATTGAAGGTCTTCTCGCACACCGCTGTACGGATGCCGCGTTGGTAGGTATGGCCGTCGTCGTCGACCGTATGTTTCCAAGGACCTTTGTAGATAACGGCATGCCCTTGGTCGAGGCACACGCCGGCCTTACCCTTGTATGCGCTCACGGTGAACAGGCGGAACTCAATGCCGTCCTGAATGGAGACCGGCACCTCGGATGCGAGCTCATATGTGATGCCATGGAAGCCCGCCTCGCAGAGCTGCTCGGCAATAGCAGACTCTGTGAGCGCGTTATTGCACTCCAACCCCTCAACAGTGAAGGCCCGGAGCGATACGGCTTCCTCATCAGAAAGAATCGCCGGGAATACCAGTCGACCATGACGTTGCAGTCGCTCATAAAGCGATTGCGCGATTCGGCCAAACTCGGGCTCAGCATTGAACCCTTCCCAGTAAATGTTCGCGAACACGGCCGCAGTGGGATCGGCTTCGTCCACACTCGGACTGAACGCTACACCCTGAGCCTGCCCATACTGGGTTGTGAGTTCGTCATTGCGGCTCGCCGAGCAAATGAAAAGAGTGTCTTTTCCATCCTTCAGCGACCTGTTCAACGCCTCGCTATGAGCGCGCCAAGCAATATGGCCCGGCACCTGGAGACCATCAGTTTGGTTGGCCAGCCTGAGAGCCGCCTGCAACAAAGTAAGTGACGACATCTGTTATCTCCTTAGCATTTCAGGCAGCAACGTTTGAACACACCTTCTTCTGGTGGTGTGACCGAGTCCATGAAGAGCTTGTCCAGGCGGGAGTCCGAATGCTGCCAGTCGAAATGAAACTCGTGCTCCTCCAACTGCAACTCCTTCACTGTGTCGTTGTTGAGCAGCGGTGAGCCTTTATAGAGATGCAGCCGAGTCTCAAACTGGATGGGGTCGACGATGTTCTCCAGCTCGTTGCGAGCAATGAAGTCGTGCAGCTCGGCCATGTCCTCAAGGCTCACCCAAGGGTTGAACGTTATGAAGGTCGGGTTAACCTTGACGCCGGCCTCCTTCAGAAACGCCAACGCCTCCTCGATCATGGGCACGTTCATTTCCTTGAAGACTTGGTCGAGAACTTCCTGCTTGGGGAACTCCAACGCGGTGGTGATGAAAGCAAGCCCGAGCTTCCCCATTTCCTTGATGGCGTCTTTGTTCTCCAGAATATGATCCACGCGAGTGGTGAAGTCGTACGTGAGGTCGGGGAATTGCGAATGCAGAGTCCGGATGATTTTCAAACCGTGCTTCTTGGCATTGAAAAAATCGGCATCCGTGAATGTGAGGTGAGTCATTCCCTGTGCGACGAGGTTCGCCACGTCGCGCTCAACGAGATCGTCGGAGACCAAAAGCACCTTGCCGTCATAGGCCGCATACACCGAACAGTAGGAACACTTGTGGTGACATCCGCGCGACCCTTCGACCCCACCCACAATTTTCTTTTCGCCGAGCAACTTCTCCAGCTGAGGTTGGGGATATTTGTGTAGAGGCGGTGCCAAGTCCCTGCGCGGCAGGCGGAACCCGTCACGGATCAACTGAGGCACAACAATCTCGCTGGAAAGGCCGCGAGTCCGATCGATCACTCCGCGCAGATCTTGTCCCTGTTCGCCACTGAGGTGTTTAGCCAAGCTGACAATGGGTTTTTCCCACTCGCCGGCGATCGCATAGTCACCGTATTTGGAGGCCAGGCTTTTTGCATTGATGGTCGCGTATTGACCGAAGAAGCAAATTTTCTGGGAGGGCTTCGCTTCTTTAAGCTGCTTGGCCAGCTGCGTTCCCGCAGTCAGAGAGTCAAAAAGCGGTACGCAGATGAAGACCAAATCTGCATCACTGAATCTCTCCAGGGCAAGTCCCTCGACGTAGATATCGATCAACTGCGCTTCGATATCTGCATCGAGTAGAGCTGTGGTTGCGGATATCGCGTTGAGCGGTTGATACCCCCCTTCGAATGTACTGGCGACCAGGTACTTCATTCTCTTTCTCCTTGAGCTCAGGCACGACGATTCGGTGACTGGAGTCACTGATGGTTTTGTAGGAATTCGAAGTTAAAGCGAGATCAGCAGAAGGACTGCCAAGCCTATCAATGCTTGTAGAACTGAGCCGGCGGTCACTAGGCGCATGTACCTGCCGGTGCTGTATTCGGGAAAGGCGTCGGTTTTGACCAACCAGTAATAGCTGTCGTTAGGGAGAATGGCGACGAAGGATCCCAGGCATACGGCGAACGTGACGCTCATCAAATCCACTCCGCTTGACGCCAAGATTGGCGAGAGAACAGGTGGGATGGCAGCAAAGGTCGCAAGCGAAGAACCATTCAGTGTTTTGAATACCGCTGCCAGCAGGAACACCCCAACCAAAATATGCGTGGTGCTGCCCGACGCGCTGAATGCCTGCTGAATCAGATCCTTGGGAAGCACCATACCGAGGGCTTGGCCCAACGCAGACGCACAACCTATGGTGAACAATAACGAGCTGGTTCTACGCATTGCTTTGGACAGCAGATCTTGAACCTCGCCAGGTTTGCAGCTAATCGCGATCAATAACGATGTGGCGATCAGCGCACCGGCGGGAGTAGTGAAGAACTCGATTACGGAATGCTGGTTCTTGGTGATGGTGTACCCGGCGATCAAGAGTGCAAAAAATACAGCCAGAGGCAGAATTACTTTGATAACCGAATCCTGAAGCACGGTCGGGTCAGTCGAATCCTTGGGAGATAGATAGTCTGTGCGAGTCGTCCAGTACGTCCAGATCGTTCCGGTAATCCACGTTACGACTGTGAGCAGCAATCCTAGATACAGAAACTTTGGGTCATGTGTGTTGGCTCCCAGCCCAATCCCGATGATCAGCGGGCCAGCAGGCATCAGAAGCTTGAACCCTGAGTAGCATCCGATCGCGATGTACTTCCTGTGTTGCCCCGCAATGGGAGCAAGAGAGGCGTAGGCCGTATCGGGACAAACCATCCCGGCACCCAGCAGAGGTGATAGAGAGATACCGAATTTTCCGAAAGACGCACTTCCTTGCGCCGAGATCCACCCGGCAATGAAAAACGCGCTCAGGATGACGATGGCGAAATAACCGAGGTTGTTTCCGAAGCCTTTGCTCAGCGACTGGAATACGTCCCCGCTGCTACTGCCGGCAAGAAGTGGGATCAGAATCGCGCCCAGTAGCATCGCGACAGGTAGAGGAATGGAAACGCTGCTCCATAGGTTTCGTAACCGGGAGCCTGTTTTCGTCCTAAGCGCTTCTACCAACATCCCTGTACCTCCAAGCGTTACCGCAACCGCCTCTGAAAGGCCCGCAAGCCATACCTCCAATTCACAATCGCAAAATACGTTGCGCGTCGCAACTAATATCTTGGAACAATTTCGCCGGCTCTTATGCCCAAAAAAATGTGTCGCTACGACTGCTAAGGTGGTATTAGCGTTTTCCCCGGAATTGCGAGCCGAGTGCTATGCCAAAGATTGATCAGATCGACCAGGATGCCGAACAGCTCTATGAAGCGCTGAGTCATTTGGTTCGCGTGTACCAGTTTCGTGACAGAGATCGCAGCTGCTGCGAGGGCTTATCCGTCACTCAATGCTACGCACTTGAGCATGTGATTAAGGCAGGGCCGGTTCGCGTTCAATCGTTGGCCAGCGAGCTTTTTCTCGATAAGAGCAACGCCAGTCGCCTGGTCGATTCGCTTGCCAAACAAGGGCTGGTTCGCCGTGTGCCCGACGCAACTGACGGCCGCGCCCTGGCGATCACGGTGACGCCAGAAGGCACGGCCATTTATGAAAGTATTCGGTCGGATCTGGTGGGTGAAGCTCGCAACCTGGCCTGCGATTTGTCGAAAGAAGCACGTGACGGGGCGATCGAAATGCTTCGTCGCTTCGCCAAAGCCACGGAACAACGCTGCGGTCTGAAAGACCTCAGCCGTGACGAGTATTTGCCAAGCAAATGCTGCTGAATTAGTACGCTGCTGCTCCTCTTCCTCAAGTTTTCTCCGACTCTCGGTTGAAGACGTTTCAGAGCGAAATCGCCTCAGGCGGACGCTCAACACAGCTTGCTTTCACTATGCTTCCAGACTGGCTAAGAGCAGCAACCAGAGCGAGCCCCAGCAGCGGGTTCGAACAGTGACTCAACAATCGTGCAATCTGGGGTGTTTGATCCTAAGCATGATGACTCACACGTGCCTGCCATCGAGAGCAGCTCTATCCGGATCTGCTGGAGCTGAGCAACTTTCGACTCTACTTCTGCCAAGTGCTTCTTGACCACCGCCAAAGCGTCAGCGCATGGACGATCAGCATCTGCTGCAAGCGCGATGAGTTCTCGGATATCGTCAAGCGGGAAGCCCAATTCACGATTCTGCCGTATGAAGACGAGTCTTGAACGATGCTTTTCTGTGTAGATTCGGTGCCTGCCGGTCGACCGCAGGGCCGGAGGTAAAAGACCTATTTTTTCGTAGTAGCGAATCGTTTCAATGTGGCACCCCGTTGATTTAGACAACGCCCCGATTCCTGACATGCGAATTCCCCCAGCATTTTCTTGAACCTGTAGTAGCTACAGATATTAACCTGCTCAATCGAAAAATGATTTCACGCGTTTTAAGGGCATTTCGTGGATAGAGAACAGCTAGAGAAGAACCAGATTCCCGTTTACTTCGTCGCGGTCATTGTCGCGGCAGTCGGAGGTCTGCTCGCACCTGATGCCTCTCAATTGTTAGGTGCGTTGGTGACACCGGCCATCGCTGTGCTGATGTACGCCATGTTTCTACAGGTCCCGTTCCTGGATCTCCGTGAAGGGCTTTCCAACAAGCGCTTCATGACGGCGCTGCTGACGGCGAACTTCGTCGCCATCCCCCTGCTGGTTTGGGCGTTGACCATGGGCCTAACCGATCACCCGGCTATTTTGGTGGGCGCATTGTTGGTCTTGCTGACGCCTTGTATCGACTATGTGGTGGTGTTTACCCATATCGGTAAGGGCGACTCCAAATTGACTCTAGCTGCAACGCCATTACTACTCTTGCTACAGCTTGTGCTGCTGCCTCTGTATCTGGCATTCATGCTGGGTAATGACTCGACAGTGGTTATATCTGTCGGCCCATTTGTCGAGGCCTTCGTAGTGCTGATCGCTTTGCCCTTGCTCCTAGCGGTAGCAACAGCTGCCTGTGCAAAAGAGTCACGCGTCGTTGAGGGTTGGAACAACGCTTGGGCTTGGATGCCTGTACCAGCTATGGCGGCTGTGTTGGTCGTAGTGATCGGCTCTCAGATTTCAGCGGTGGTCAGAGACATGGACAAGCTGTTGCCCGTGATTCCCGTCTACATAGGTTTCATGATCTTGGCACCACTGGTTGGTGCGCTGGTTGCGCGAGCATTCAAATTGCCGGCCATCACTGCAAGATCAGTGGCGTTCAGTAGCTCGACGCGCAATTCATTGGTCGTTCTGCCCTTGGCACTTGCTTTACCCGAGGAAATCAGAGGGCTAGCGGCGGCGGCAGTCATCACCCAAACGCTGATTGAGCTAGTTAGCGAGTTAATTTACATCCGGGCAATTCCTGCTTTGATTTGGCGCAAAATCTAAATGGGTAGTTAAGCATTAGCCCAAAATACTTTGCGTGATCAAACGGTCATTCTCCTGTGCGGTAACAACTCGGTAATCTTAATCGCGCACTGCGTCGGCTAACTTAGCCAGCATGACGTGGGCCAGCAGGCCCGGCTTACGGATGCCTTTCTCGACGACGTGCGCGGGTACTGGCGTCTCGCTAACCTCGCGGACAGGGTTAAGCGCGCTCTCCCCAACACATTCGCTTTACCGCATATTCGAATTATCGTATATTCGATTTTCCGTATGCGGGAGATGTGATCATGAGTGCCCCCATCAAAGTACTTTTTGTCTGCGTTGCCAATTCAGCTCGATCCCAGTTGGCTGAAGCATTGCTGAGAAACAGCGACGCGCGTTTTCAAGCGTTCAGCGCTGGTACCGAACCCACTGAAATTGATTCACGGGCCCTTGCTGCACTGGAACACGTCGGCGTTGATGCAGAAGGGCTACGCAGTAAGTCCATCGAAGAGTTTCGTGACGAGTACTTCGACTACGTGATCACCCTCTGTGACAAATCTGCGCGTGAATGTCGGGCGATGCCCTCGGCCGGTGAATTGATTGCATGGGACTTCAAAGATCCGGTGAACAGCTCCCATCCCGACGCGTTCAAGCACGCACTTCACGATATCCACGAACGCATCAAATTATTTGTGTTGGTGAAAACCAAACACCTGGAGGCCTCATGAACGAGCCAATCACTCCTACCGTTTTGTTCAAAAGCCTGGCAGATGACACCCGGACCCGAATCACGCTGCTCATCGCCCGCGAAGGTGAGCTCTGTGTATGCGAGCTGACTGCCGCTCTGGAGCAGAGCCAACCCAAAATATCTCGACATCTGGCGTTGCTGAGATCCTCCGGGTTACTGGCGGACCGCCGGCAGGGCCAATGGGTTTACTACCGACTCCATCCCGAACTGCCGACCTGGGTCACCGAAGTGCTTAAGGGTGTCGTTGATGCCAACCAGCAGTGGTTGGACACAGAAACCAAGCGGCTCTGTGAAATGAACGATCGTCCAGTCAATCAGGCCGTGTGCGGCTGATCCAACCTTTCGAAACGAGCCGCTCGCATGCTTATCGCTCTACTTATTTTCATCGTCACCATCGTTCTGGTCATCTGGCAGCCCAAAGGGCTGGGTGTTGGCTGGAGTGCCTCATTGGGTGCCCTGCTTGCGTTGTTGAGCGGGGTGGTCAGTCTCGGCGACATCCCGGTGGTATGGAATATCGTGTGGAACGCCACGGCGACGTTCATCGCTGTGATCATCATCAGCCTGCTGCTCGACGAGGCTGGTTTCTTCGAGTGGGCTGCCTTGCATGTCGCTCGTTGGGGAGGTGGCAGCAGCCGCAAGTTATTTGCATTCATCATCTTGTTGGGCGCCGCGGTGTCAGCGCTGTTCGCCAATGACGGTGCAGCGCTAATCCTAACGCCCATCGTGATTGCCATGTTGTTGGCCCTGCGGTTTTCCCCCGCAGCGACTCTGGCGTTTGTAATGGCCGCAGGATTCATTGCCGACACCGCCAGTCTGCCGCTGGTGGTCTCCAACCTGGTGAATATCGTTTCGGCCGATTACTTCAACATTGGCTTCAGCGAGTACGCCGCAATCATGGTGCCAGTCAACTTGGTCAGCATCGCTGCAACGCTGGGGATGCTCTTGTGGTTCTTCCGGAAAGACTTGCCCAAGACTTACGACCTGGCACAACTGCATGCCCCTGAAGATGCGATCCGAGATCGTGCAACGTTCGTGGCTGGATGGTGGGTGTTGCTCGCGTTGCTGGTCGGCTTTTTCGTTGTCGAGCCACTGGGTATACCCATCAGTGCCATCGCCACCGCCTGCGCATTGGTGCTCTACGTCATCGCCGCCAAAGGTCACGCCATCAACACCAGCAAGGTGCTCAAGGGTGCCCCGTGGCAAGTCGTGATCTTTTCGCTGGGCATGTACCTGGTGGTGTATGGCTTGAAGAACGCCGGACTGACTGACCACATTGCTCAATTGCTCAACGTATTCGCTGGATATGGCATTTGGGGGGCATCGCTGGGCACAGGACTCCTGACCGCCGTGCTTTCTTCGATCATGAACAACATGCCAACAGTGCTCATCGGCGCACTCTCGATCCATGCAACGGAAGCGACTGGCGTAGTTCATCAAGCCATGATCTACGCGAACATCATTGGCTGCGATCTTGGTCCGAAAATCACACCTATCGGCAGCCTAGCCACACTGCTCTGGCTGCACGTGCTGGCAAAAAAAGACATCACCATCAGTTGGGGTTACTACTTCAAGACCGGTGTGGTGCTCACGCTTCCAATCCTCATTGCCACTCTGAGCGCCTTGGCTTTGCGCCTCAGCTTTTGATTACAGGAGATCACGATGAAAGTCCTATTCATGTGCACCCACAACAGCTGCCGGAGCATCTTGTCCGAGGCAGTGTTCAATCACCTTGCTCCTGAAGGAATGGAAGCCGTCAGTTCCGGAAGCTTCCCAAGTGGCCGCGTAAACACGCGAGCGATTCAAACGCTCAAAGCAGCAGGTATCCCTACTGACGGCCTTAGCAGTAAAGCATCCGATGCCTTTGAAGAGTCACCACCAGACATCGTGATCACTGTCTGCGATCGGGCTGCCGGCGAAGCCTGCCCGATCTTCTTCGGCCCGGCGCTCAAGGCTCATTGGGGGCTGGCAGATCCTTCCGAAGCTTCGGGATCTGAAGCGCAAATCGAGGCGGCATTCCAGCAAACCCTGAGCAAAATCCAGGAGCGGGTAAACGCCTTCATTTCGTTGCCTATCGCTACGTTGAGCACAGAAGACCTTAAAACTGAGCTAGCCCGCATCGGCACGTTGTAGGCCATATCCCGCTGGTGCCAGGAGTCACTATGAAAGACCATTTCCCAAACATCGAAGCAGATCTCATCGACGTCCCAAGCATGGAGCGACTCACTCCTCGTGAGCCGTCCACGCATAAACCGCGCATCCTTCTGATCTACGGGTCGACCCGCGAGCGTTCGTTCAGCCGATTGGTTACCCAAGAAGCCGCGCGGTTGTTGGAACACTTCGGTGCGGAAACACGAATCTTCAACCCGTCAGGATTACCACTACCTGATGATGCTCCGGATACCCACCCCAAAGTCGCGGAACTCCGCGAGCTAATGCAGTGGTCGGAAGGGCAGGTGTGGTGTTCTCCGGAGCGTCATGGATCGATGAGCGCCGTTTTTAAAGCTCAGATCGACTGGGTGCCTTTGGCGATGGGTGCAGTACGTCCAACCCAAGGTAAAACTTTGGCAGTCATGCAGGTTTGCGGCGGCTCTCAGTCTTTCAACGTGGTGAATCAGTTGCGAGTTCTGGGTCGCTGGATGCGCATGGTGACAATCCCCAATCAGTCTTCAGTGCCCAAAGCGTTCACCGAGTTTGACGAGAATGGACGTATGAAGCCTTCGTCTTACTACGATCGCCTGGTCGACGTGATGGAGGAACTGATGAAGTTCACCCTGCTATTGCGTGACCGTCAGGACTACTTGGTAGACCGTTACTCGGAACGTAAAGAGTCGGCTGAAGAGCTGTCGAAACGGGTAAATCAGCGCTCCATTTAAACATCTATCAAATAAACACTCAGGGTTACGTTGATGAAATGATGGTCGGTTGCCGGCACGACGATGCTTGCCGGTAACCGACAGCATTAGTAACTCATTTCTTTATGGAGACTATCGTTCCTTTACCTCCCTCGACCCGAAAGGTGAATGACACACGATCTCCTACCTTCAACCCTGCCAACTGATCATCCGATGCGGAAAAGGCCATGGTCATCGGCGGCCATTGAACAGCTGGAACGGCACCGTGAGCGAGTGTCACGGTATGTTTCGCAGGATCAATGGCCTTGATCGTGCCCTCGGCATTGGCGACAGCCATCTGCTTTGATTCCTGCTTCATTTCCATGCCTTCCATACCGTCCATTTTCATTGCTGGCGTTTCTTGTGCATGGGCAGCGAGAGAGAACACAACCGCAGTGCTGGCAACTGTAATAAGGGTCAGTTTCATACAACATTTCCTTTCAGAGTTACGGGTTTGCTAGGTAGATTTCGACGACGCATTAAGCGATAGGCCGCCGGGATGACAAACAGGGAAAGCAAGGGCGCAGTTACCATGCCGCCGACCATTGGCGCGGCAATTCGGCTCATCACTTCGCTGCCGGTACCACTGCCCAACAGTATGGGCAACAGGCCCGCGATGATGACAGCCACAGTCATAGCTTTGGGACGCACCCGCTGCACAGCGCCTTCACGAATCGACGCCACTAATGCACGTTCAGAGTTATCGCCAAGGTTTACACGTTCGGCCCAAGCATTTTTCAGGTATAGCAGCATGATCACGCCGAACTCTGCAGAAACCCCGGCTAGTGCGATGAAGCCGACCCCCGTTGCCACCGACAGATTGAACCCGAGCAAATAGAGGAACCATGCCCCTCCGGTGAGAGCAAAAGGGAGTGTGGCCATGATCAACAAGGCCTCATCGAATCGGGCGAATGTCAGGTAAAGCAGCACGAAGATGATCAATAGCGTGGCCGGTACGACCAGCTTGAGTCGTGCATTAGCTCTTTCGAGAAACTCGAACTGCCCCGAGTAGCTCAGGCTCATACCAGGCTGCAACTTGACCTGTTGATTGACGACCTGACGAAGATCGGCAACCACGGAAGCAATGTCACGACCACGCACATCGATGTACACCCAGCCCGAAGGCCGCGCGTTCTCGCTTTTGAGCATTGGTGGACCGTCAGTGATTTTGATTTTTGCCACAGTACCGAGGGTGATCTCGATGCCTGACGATGTGTAGATGGGCAATCGTTCCAAGGCTCCCGGTGAGTCACGCCACTCTCGCGGATAACGGACGCTGATCGGAAAACGTGCGAGCCCCTCAACGGTCTCCCCGATATTCTCGCCTCCAATAGCACCGGCCACGATGGACTGAACATCGGCGATATTCATGCCGTAGCGGGCGGCTGCATTACGATCGATATCCACATCGATGTAGCGGCCACCGGTCAGGCGCTCGGCCAACGCGGAGCTGACACCGGGCACATTTTTGGCCGCCTTTTCAACAGCCTGGGTGACCGAATCGATTTCCGTCAGGTTAGTGCCGGCAACTTTCACCCCGATGGGACTTTTGATCCCTGTGGCCAGCATGTCGATGCGGTTGCGAATCGGGGGTATCCAAATATTGGTCAGGCCAGGCACGCGTACCACGCGGTCCAGCTCCTCCACCAATTTTTCCTGGGTCATGCCTGGGCGCCATTGCTCATGCGGTTTGAACTGAATCGTGGTTTCAAACATTTCCAACGGCGCTGGATCGGTAGCGGTCTCAGCACGACCGGCCTTGCCGAAAACGTGTTCAACTTCAGAGACTGTTTTGATTAGGCGATCAGTCTGTTGCAGCAGTTGTGCAGCCTTCTGCGCCGACAACCCCGGCAGGGCTGAAGGCATGTAGAGCAGATCCCCTTCGTCCAGTGGTGGAAGGAACTCCCCACCTAAGCGAAACATTGGCCATAGCGCACTGACAAATACCAACAGCGCCACCAGCAGAGTGGTTTTCGGACGACGCAGAACTGCGTCCAACGCGGGTTGGTAGATCCGTATCAACCAGCGGTTTAAAGGGTTCTGTTGCTCACTCGGAATTCGTCCCCGAATCCAGTAACCCATCAGCACCGGCACCAGCGTCACCGACAATCCCGCCGCTGCCGCCATGGCGTAGGTCTTGGTAAACGCCAGTGGGCCAAACAGTCTTCCTTCCTGAGCCTCCAATGTGAACACCGGAATGAACGAGAGAGTGATGATCAACAGACAAAAGAAAAGCGCGGGGCCGACCTCGGCCGCCGCATCGGTCATCACATGCCAATGCTGCTCACCCTTCAACTCCTGCCCAGGATGAGAGGTGTGCCAGGATTCTATTTTTTTGTGTGCGTTTTCAATCATCACCACTGCGGCATCGACCATGGCACCGATAGCGATAGCGATCCCACCCAAGGACATGATGTTGGCGTTGATGCCCTGGTATCGCATGACAATGAATGCAATCAACATCCCCACAGGTAGCGAAATGATTGCCACCAAGGATGAGCGCAGGTGCCAGAGGAAGATCCCGCACACCAGGGCAACGACGATGAACTCTTCCAGAAGCTTGTAACTGAGGTTGTCTACTGCGCGGTCGATCAGCTTGCTGCGATCGTAGGTTGTGACGATTTCTACGCCTGCTGGGAGACTGCTTTTCAGCTCATCCAGTTTGCTCTTCACCGCCGTAATGGTCTCGCGAGCATTTTTACCGCTGCGCAAAATCACCACCCCACCGACGGTCTCGCCTTCCCCGTCAAGTTCAGTGATGCCTCGTCTCATTTCCGGCCCAAGCTGAATCGTGGCGACATCGCCAAGGCTTACAGGCACACCGCCTGATTCCAACTTCAGCGGGATCGTCCGGAAATCGTTGAGCGTCTTTAGATAACCCGAAGCTCGCACGATAAACTCGGTTTCGGCCATTTCCAGCACGGCACCACCGGTTTCCTGATTGGCCTTGCCGATGGCTTCAGTCACCTGTGCCTGAGTGATCCCGAGATTGGCCATCTTGAGCGGATCGAGCTGTACTTGGTATTGCTTGACCATGCCGCCCACGGTGGCCACTTCCGCAACATTGGGCAGCGTCTTGAGTTCAAATTTCAGGAACCAATCTTGAAGCGCACGAAGTTGCGCGAGATCGTGCCCACCAGTGCGATCCACCAGTGCGTACTGATAGATCCAGCCCACTCCCGTAGCATCCGGCCCCAATGCGGGCTTTGCGCTGGCTGGCAACCGGCTTTGTATTTGACTCAAATACTCCAGCACCCGAGAGCGAGCCCAGTACAAGTCCGTACCGTCTTCGAACAGCACGTAAACAAAGCTGTCGCCGAAGAAGGAGTACCCGCGCACGGTCTTGGCTCCAGGTACTGAAAGCATGGTGGTGGCCAGCGGATAGGTGACCTGATTCTCGACAATCTGCGGTGCTTGTCCCGGATAAGGGGTACGGATGATCACCTGTACATCGGAGAGATCCGGTAGGGCATCGATGGGCGTGTTCTGAACTGACCAGATGCCCCAAGCTGTGACGAAAAGTGTCGCCAACAGCACCAAAAAGCGGTTGGCAACAGACCAACGGATGAGGGCAGCGATCATGGCTGACCTCCCGTTTTATCTAGACGCTCGACACGCAATCCATCGTCGGTTTGGCTCACCGCGACCCGAACCTTGTCGCCCGTTTTCAGACCCTGAATCAGGGTCGGATTGGCAAGTGGAAACGTCATCGTCATGCCCGGCATGCCCAGTGTCTTGAAGGGGCCGTGGGCGATTGTGACTTCTTTATCGTCGATTTCGACGATCTGCCCGTCTGCCTCATGCAATTTTGAGGCTGCTGCGATACGGGGTGGTTCGTCTGCTGAACTGGCCACGATACCCTTGAGACTGGCCTCCGAGTCGAGCAGAAATTGCCCTGAGGTAACTACCTTCTGACCTTCATCCAGACCTTTAACGATTACTGTCTTGCCACTGCTTTCCTGCCCGAGCTGCACTTCAACGGGGCGATAGCGGCCAGCATCTTCGGCTAGCATCACCAAGGCACGTCGACCCGTGCGAATGACCGCCTCGCTCGGCACCCACAACACACTCTGCTCAGTTGAGCTGCTCAAGCGCACTTGCGCCGTCAAACCGGGCCTTAGGCGGCCGCCTGGATTGGGTAGTTCGACCCGTACGCGCAGGGTGCGGCTGTCCGCATTGGTGTCCGGCAGAATTGTGCTGACAGTGCCATTGACCTTGATCCCAGGGAAGGCCGGCAACTGCGCCTCGACCTTTTGCCCCTCGGCGATGGTGCCCGCGTCGGATTCAGGAACGGACACCGCCAGCCAGACACTGCTCAGACCATTGACTCGCGCCAGCGTCTCGCCCGCCGCGACGGTCATGCCTATGCGCAGGTTGAGCTCTTGCAGCACCCCGCCAATCGGGCTGGTCAACGTCAGATAAGGTTGGATCTTACCGCTACGTTCGACCTGGGCAATCACTCCCGGCGGCATTCCACTGAGCCGTAAGCGCTGCCGCGCAGCGGCGAGCAAGTCGCGATCACCGTTGTTTTTCAGGGCCAGGAACTCAGTCTGAGCCGCCGCCCACTCGGGCACCAGAATATCCGCCAGCGCCGCATTGGCTTTGAGCAGATCTCCGGGTGCATGGGCGTAGACCCGCTCTACAAAGCCTGGAGTACGGGCTTGGATAACCGCGACATCCCGTTCGTTAAAGGCGAGGATGCCACTCACATCAAGGCTGGATGCAAACACTCCACGGCTGACCATCGCCGAGCGCAGACCGAGATTCTGCGCCACGCTCGGATCGATGCTGATCGTCGCTTGATCGTTGCCGCCACTGGCGTATTGCGGAACCAGCTGCATGTCCATGAACGGCGATTTACCCGGTTTGTCGAACTTCTGTTGGGGGTACATCGGGTCATACCAGTACATGGCTTTGCGTTCATTTGGTGCGTTTTGATTTTGCTCAGGCGAAGCGCCCCGTACTTCGCTGACGCGTTGAAGTGCTAGCCAGTAACCACCGGCGATGCCCACTGCCATTGCAACGCCTGCCAGCAAAACCCCACTCTTTTTAAGGCTCATTGGCTGACCTCTCCATACGCAAAATACAGTCGTGCATTGATCAGTGCTCGCTGTTCCTCCACTTCGACTTGTTTGAGGCGAGCCTCGATGAGTTCACGTCGGGCGGCGACAACCGCATTCAAATCGCCTTTACCGGCGCGGTAGCTGGCCATGCTGAGTTCGACTTTTTCTTTGGCCAGCGGCAGCAGACTTTGCGCATTGCGCTGGACCGCACGATTGAGCCGTTCATAGTCAGCCAGTACACTTTCCAGTTGCTCGGTATGCTCGCGTGACAAGGCTTCGCGCTCGGATTCGAGTTGGTTGACTTCGGCTTCTCGTGCGGCAATTTTTGGGTTTTGCCGGGTCTGCGGAAACAACGGCAGATCCCAGGAAAGTTGCACGCTGACCATGTCGCCGAACTGCCGATCACGGTGCTGATAATCCACCTCCCAACTCCAGTCGGACTTTTTCTCCGCCTGCGCCTCGCGCACCTTGGCTTGCGCTTCACGGGTCATCGGCCCGTACGCGGCCAGCTCGGGATGATGTTGCAGTTTATGGGGCAAGCCTGACGTATCGATCGGCCACTGCGGAAGACTTCCCGCCGGCGTTGCGTTGGCGGCCGGACCAACCCAGCGTTTCAGCGCCGCGCGCGCTTGAGCACGCTGGCGTATCAGATCGTCTTGCTGCTCGGCCAGTTGCGCCGCTTCCTGCTTCGGTGTCACGGCATCGGCCGGTTGTGCGCGACCGCCGGCAATTTGCGCGCGGACGGTGTCGCTCAGCAAGCGGTTCTCCTTGTAGAAGTCCTGGAACAGCGCGTCTTTGCGCTCTATTGAATAGCTGCTGATCCAAGCCAGCGCCGTGGCTTGGCGCACGTTCAGGCGTTCGACCTGACGCTCGGCAGCGGCACGCTCAACCCCTGCGTTCGCAACCTCGATCCGCGCCCTGCGCTTGTCACTATTGGGCATGTCTTGCCTGACCCCGACCATTTGCATGGTCATGAAGTCATCATTGACGCTCCAGCGATCTGGGCCGCCGATGGGATAGTTCTGCAGACCAGCGAGCAGCTTCGGGTCAGGTAGCTCACCCGCTGGAATGGCCGCACTGCTGGCAGCCTGAATCTTTGCATCCTGTGCAGACAGCGACGGCGCGGTGTTTTCGGCCAGCCGCAAGGCCTCTTCGAGCGTCAGCGAGGTAGCGAAGCTCGGCAAGGCCAGTACGCTTGCCGCCAGACCGGCCACTAGGGACCAACCTGTGCAAAAGCACTTGGGGTTCATGTTTGCGATTCCTGCGATGATCCGCTGAGCGCTTCAAAAGGCCTGCGCACAGCCATGCCATCCCGTTAAAAACAGGATGAGGTTCAATAACGGACAGGAATCAGACGCGGGGCGGTCGCCATACACCGGATGGGGTGGACAAAGGAACGGAATCGCTGGAAAAGGCCAGCACGACGGGGCTGAACAGAGTCACGGGCGGCTTGACGATCGAAACTTGTAGCATCCCGCCCGTCTTGCACTCCTGACCCGGTTTGCAGGGTTTCCCATGCTCGGTCGGGCTCTTCATGTCATTGCAACAATCCATGCCCATGTCGTCCATCATCGCCATGCCCGTGGCTTTCATCGGGCACGGTTCTGTCGGTGCCCGCACCCCCGCCATCCCGCTGAGGGGAAGCGCCAGGCTGATCAAGAAAATAAGACAAAACCGCAGGTAGCGTTTCATGGGGTTGGAGTGTAGCCGTCAGAATTGGCGCGAACAATTAATTAACGCTGGCTTTCAGCTAGCGCATGCGAGCCGCTTAATAACGCACGATGTAAGCCCATCAGCATTAAGCCTGCATTATTTTTTCAGTTACCTTTTGACGCAGCACGGATCAGCGCGCTATCTGAAGGTCGGCGAGAAAAATATTCAATTCTGTAGCGCCCGACTTTAATGGAGCGCGCCGCCTTAGCAATGCGTGCTGTGCTCGCATAATTACTTAGGGTTGGTTCCACTCGGCTGCGGTGGAACTAGAATGAAAGGCCCTCAGACACCTGAATCAGCATTTCTTCGACTAGATGTGTGCCAATGGTTGTAGTGACCATCGCTGATGGGCTTTCACCCAAAAAACGGGCTTTGGGCTTGGAAAGCCATTGTTTGGCCTTGCCTTTGTCACCGAAGATCACCTCGGCCAAGGCGCTGATGTGTGCAAACCGGAACAGGCGATCGCTCTCATGCAGCGTCAAGAGCTGATTGGCTGCCAACCTTGTTTTGAGCGCTTTGGGTTGAACGATTCTGTCGCGTTCTTCATTGCTAAGGGTCCCACCATCACACAGCACATGGACCAGACTGGCCGGGAATCCAGCTACTATCATGTGGTGAATGTCCAGACACGAAGCATTGACAGAGATATCAAGAAGGGCCTCCAGACGCATGCGGTAAGCATGATAGACATCCTGTCGCAGGATGCCAGCAAACATGGGCAGCACCGATGTTACGTTGTGCATGGGCGTTAGCACTATTGTGCCATTCGCTACCGTTAGCTCCAGATCGTCCCCAATACCTAGCCCCATTTGGTCAAGCAACTCTGGAGGCAGCTCAATGATGATGTCGCCAGTACCGTCCTCAGTACTCTGGCATTTGGCTACCCACCGCTCAGTTTCACTCATGATCGCCTGGCCCTCATCAAAGCCATCAGAGAATGACACACATCATTATGCTCGGGCGCAGAGCTGATCAAAGGAACGCGCAATACGCTGGTGGCGTGATCAGGCAATTACACGAAAAGGATATGACATGAACGCTGATGAGCTATATGTTTCCGTCGACGTCGAGACGTCTGGGCCTATACCAGGCGAATACAGTCTGCTTTCCATTGGAGCTTGCCTTGTAAACCAACCTGCAATGTCCATCTATCTTGAACTGCGACCTGATAGCCCAAAACACGATCCAGAAGCACTGGCAGTATCGGGGTTGAGTCTGGAAAAGCTGGAGCACGAGGGCCTCGCTCCGCGAGAGGCGATGCTGACACTTAGTGAATGGCTGAAATCGTCCTGCCAAACGGGGCAGAAGGTCATTTTCGTAGGGCTAAACGCACCGTTTGACTGGTCATTCGTCAATTACTACTTCCACAAATATTTGGAAACCAACCCCTTTGGTTTCACAGCTATCGACATGAAGGCCTACTTTATGGGCGCTGTAGGTTGCAATTGGCAGGAAACAAAATCATCCAAAATGACCGCTGCGCTGAAGCCAATCAGCGAACCCAACCATAACGCATTGGATGATGCCCGCTTTCAGGCGGAGCTCTTCGCCCTAATGTTAGCGGGTAAAGGTAACCGCTGATCCGCCTTCCACCGCACGGACTTGAAGCTCATCCGACCCAGGTTGCCTCAATGTATCTGCCGTCCCTGAATGACCAAGCCTTGATACCTTCTGGTTTTTCGGACTTGCCGACAATAACGGCTATGGGGTGCGGCAGATCCTGCGTGTAACGTGCAGCAAATTTGGAAAAACTTCCGATGTCTGCCGGAGATATCACTGGAATGGATTGGGGATGCGTATGCCAATAGCCCACTAGACGTAACCCTTGTTCGTTGGCAGCCTGGATCTCCAGACGGCATCGCTCCGCATCCAATTCTAGCCAAGACCAGCCTGACCGATCAGCGCGATGAGGCAACGTGGCCGAGGCCAGCAGCAACCCTTTGGGATCAACCGGATTGACGAATAACTGTCCCCCTCGCTCCACGCCAAAAAGGCCCTGCCGATGACTATTCAAGATGTCCGCGACAGCTTGGGACACCAATAGCTCGGAATTAACTTCCGGCCATCGCCAGCGCCACGCAATATCCGTCATACCGTTTCGTCCTTATCTTCCGGCCATCCGCGCTCGAGTAAAATTTGCTGCGCCCCATCTGGCAGTTCGGGCCCATGGTATTGGCCTCCCAGGCTCGGCACATCTTCAGGCCTGTAGATACTGCTGACCCAAGATGCAGTGGCAATGTTGCCGGTCAATGCGCGTAAGGCCGTGTGCGAAACCATAGAGGCGATATTGGTCATCCCCAGCGAGCCGCCTGGGATAAAGCTCTCCCCACAAGCGGGCAATGGAACCACACCCCCTCCCGGCCACTCTGTAAATTTATGCAAGAAATCGCCGACGTCCGTGAATAGATGACGGCCATCAAAGGTGCCGGCTGGTGCGAATAGCGCATGGCCTACCTGGGTGTACGGTTCGCTCCAGGCTTGTAAGACCCCCCAAGGAACGCCGCTGGATTTGGCTCGCCATACAGTGACCTCCGACTGCCAGTCTGCTGTCGTAATCACCACCAGATCTGCATTATCGAACACTTCTGGTTTGCTGCTCATCACCACTTCGGCGAATGTCGAATAAGCGGTGCATTCTGTCGTCGGGAGATCTAACAGAATCTTGTCCCTCAACGCTGACGCTTTCAATCTCCCTAGGCTATCCGCTCCCAGAACATGCCTTCCCAGATTGGCTGACACCAAGGTGTCAGGATCGATGAGGGTAAGGTGGCCAACACCGGATCGTGCCAACTGTATTGCCACCGCACTGCCTAGCGAGCCAACACCAACGCAAACTACCCGAGCATTTTCAAGGCGCTGTGCAGTGCCGCTTTTATCGCGGGACAGAATGGACGCTCGATCAAGCACGTCCAGGGCAGTTGCTCGGACGAGCGCCGGAGGATGTGCATTTGCGATCGCTGGCCTGCGGCGCGCTGTACGCAAGCCAAACTTTGCCCCCGCTCCTGCTGTACGCCAAGCGAGCGTACATTGAGGCAATAAGTTGGAGCATCCGTCCCCCCTGGAAGCTCTAGAACAATCCATCGATTTGCCAACGTTCCATGCTGCTCAAACCATGCCAGCAATTGCTCGGCATCGTCTGGTTGAAGATGTGGTGTTAGCCACAGCATTAGATCTTCTGGATCCGGGGTGCGGATATCCGGATAGGTCTGAAGCTTGACGTAAAAACCGGGAGTTTCGGCCGCGCGAATGACAGCGGAGCGCCCGACAACCCGTCGGTAATGCCCTTTGAGTGCAGCTACGTTCGATGCTAGCCAAACCGTTTCCTGTCCGGATGGCACAGCCCGGCGCGGATCGCTGAGCGCAAACAATTGCGAGGCGGCCTGGGGTCGATCCAAAAGTAAGAGGTTCTGGAATGACTGACCGTGCTGGAAAGACCAGTAGGTAGTGATCTCATTCTGAAATTCGATATCGCGCGTTGCCTGGCTTGATCCCATCTTGGACAACGAAACGATCTGGGCTAGGCGATTAAGGCTGTCCTCTACAACGACCTCCGGGGAGCCCATAATGGGGCGTTCCTGAAAGCCATGAAGGCAAAGCCCCGACTTGGTGGCATGCGGCCAGACCAGCCACGGAGAGGGTTCGACGTTCAGTCGCAAAAGCCCACGGGGGAAGTTGGAGGGAAAACCAATACGCAGTCGCCGCTCCTGGCCCGTGTAATCGATGGGCAAGGGAAAGTGAAAGGACGCCGCTTCGTCAGCCCGCATGGGTGCGGGCTGGAGCAACGCATCGGCAGCATCCTGACCTAGGGTATTTCGCAGTGCGGCGATTCCGCGCTGCAATGGCGTCGTAATAGGATCAGCCAAGGCGTCCAACTGGCTTTACGCTCGACTGAGAGGTTCCGCCACCGCTGGCTCCTCCGAAGAGCGAACCCATCGAAGCAGAGTTTCGAGTAGTGCCATCCGGTCGGCCGGGCATGGTCCAATTCGCAGGGATCTCATTGTTCACTGCCGAAATGAATGCCGGTGCAATACCGAAATTCTTTTTCACTGCTTCTGCAAAGGAATCATTGGATTCAAAACTTTCCAAACCCAATGATACGGATGCACTGGCGTCCGCATGCCACTTGGCAAATGCTTGTCGATAGCCTTGCCCCTCGCCTGGTCGATTCCACTTTTCTGCAAAGTTTTCGCCGTTATCGGCAGGGTTGCAGACAAAGCAATCGTTACCTCTATGCGCGATGTGCTGCGGCATTCTACGAACGATTTCCAAAATTGCATCGAGCGGAGCCAAAGGCTTCGACTGTGATTCCTTCACGACATCCAGGTATGCGTGAGTGGCCAAAGTGGTTATGACAGCGGATATGGGGCGAGTATCAGCGCTCCTTGTGTTGATGGCCCATTCATCGCGATGCCGCTTGAGCAGCTTTATGGTCGCACGCAGGGGATCTTGATCGATGTAATCCTGATAATGCGGCAAAGGATCTTGTGTCGCGGCATCGAGCATCCGCTGGCTTTTGGCAACTACCAAGCTTTCCAGAGAAATTTCCTGGGCAGAGGCAACCTGTAACCAATTCGAGTACGGGATAGGGCTGCTTGCTTTCCACCCTGTGACCCGATCCGGAACCTCCAGTTTACCCTCGCCGTTGGCTTCGCCATTTCCGTTGATCGCACGTGCGGGGGTGACATCGATGTGGAAGCCTGGATTCTCGTCGGCATAAACAATCCGGATGCCACGACGTAATTGCTTAACTTCTTCCTGAACGCGGGAGCCTTCCCTAAAACGCTGCTCAATCGCTTCTAGAACTTCCTTCGCACTAGCGCCTTGAGCGTGAGGGAGCCAGATAATCGCGTCCGCATCAATGGTGTCCAGATCCGCAGGCGCACCGGGGATTGGCTTGATGGTCGTTTTCAGCCGCATCGAGCCTTGAACGAAGATATGGGCCTCAGCGAGGAGCGGGTTGTCGGAGGCCGAGAGGATTTTTTCCAGTTGGGAGTAGCGGTCATTGATTTTCTGGTACTGCGCTTCCGACAGCGAGATTTCCCGCGCGGCGCGAAGCAGAAAATATTCCCAACTGTTGCGCTTGGTCTGTTCGTTGCTCAACAGCATTTACCTAGCCTCCTGGGCTATCGAGCCCAATTGCAGCGTTTGCGTAAACCGATCTTGGTTTTCTTTGTCCCGATCAAAGATCAGGTACGTATGTTGATGCTGCGTTGTGAGCAACGCACCAAACTCGATGGCCAATGCCGCAGGAATAGCGGCGAAGACGTGGATCGGTTCAGGAGTCAGAGCTTCAAGCTGGCTCAGCCGTATTTGAAGTGCGTCACGAAAGGCATGAATCACCCGACGGTTCTGTACCATCGCATAGCTTGGTTCTGGGATCGACAGCTCTGCAATACGTGCACCGGGCAGAGCGTCGGTCACGTCGCGAACCGGGACTTGCGCAGAAATGGAGAGCACAAGCGCCAGTGGCCCGTCGCCGTCGGAGGGAGGTGTAAACAAAAAAGCGGGCGGCTCAGCGGACTGATCGGGCCAGCGCAACCGATGCTCGCGGTGGAAGGAGAAGATCAAGCGTTTGGAACGGTCGCCGATACCCTGGCCCAACATCATCAATGCCGGGATATCGGCCAAGCCCACTACAGCTAGTGCAGGCGCATCGCCGTAGGTGCCGCCGCGACGCTTGAGTTGCTGCTCCAACTCATACTGGACACTGTCTTTGATGTTCTGCCAATAGGTCGCGTCCCTACCTCGCGGTCCGGGTGCAGGGAAAGTGATTTTAATGCCTTGATCGAAGGCCGTTAGTCCTTCAGCCGACATCGCAGTCAACAGATCGCGAACGGGAATGTCGTTGATCGTCTGGAAATGCTGACTCAGGACGATGAGAGGAATGGCTCTACCACCATCGGGGGTCGTTGCGGCGAGTCGGATGCGTTCCAGGTACGCTTGGTGTAAACCACTCAAATCATTTTCAGGATACCCGTCTGCATCACGATCAATTTTGTCATGACAACCTGGGCACAGGAGCATCAGATTAGCGGTATCGTTAGTGTGCGCCTCAGCATCATGATCCGCGCGTCCCCGAGGGCCTTTGGGACTGGCGGGCAGAATATGCGCCACTTCGCCCCATCTCATTGGCTTGCCAGCACGATAGTCGAACGTCAGATCCGTACCGCACAGTTCACAATGACCAGCGGTCTGTGTCCATACGATCCGCTTCGTCTCTTCATTTGTGTTGAAGCGCCCGCTTGCGGGCTTAGCATCTTCTTGTTCTGCCATTCCGACCTACCCCCGAGAAACATCCATGATTAAAAACGATGATGGCAAGATAAGATCATCTTAAGGCCATTTGCTTTGATTTCAAGAGCGATTCGAGGGTGATGGGCGCTGGATCGGCTTCGAACCGGACACTTTGTGACTCAGCGAAACGAAGTGATGGCCGCATTCGTTTTGGGCAAGTGCTGGGAATGGGGTGCTGAGCACAGCGTATGTATTGAAATTAGGGAGTTTATGCGAAAGACATAAACTCCCTAATTTCGATACATACCTTCCTCATACCCTACGACGTTCGTCACTACGCGACCCTACAACACATGGCAGTAAATGCGCGAATAGGCGTTTCGTGGTACGCAACTTCAGATCATACGGTTCTGAGGCTTGCGCCTAAACGGCGCGATTAGCTGCGCACGATAGCCTGTTGGAAAGTCTCGCTCTTTTAGCCCTACCTGCGCATCACCGAGCTTGTTTGCTGCGTCATAGAAGGTTCCAAATAGGTGATCCCAAATAAGTAAAAACTCTCCGAAGTTGACCTGGGCATCTTCGAACTCTCGCTTATGGTGCCAGCGATGTGTCTCGGCGACTCCAATCACGTTGCGTAACCAGCCCAACGAGTAGTCCAGGTTCGAATGCTGGAAGGCTAAATGAACGGTCAAGATGCTGAACCAAGTCGCGATAACGGCCGACGGCGCACCTGAGGCGAGCAGAACCACCAGCCCCGGTCCGGCCATTAGCGCCGCATGCAGCGGATGTCTGCGCTCCCCATTCATCCAATAAAGGCGATCAGCGCTGTGATGAATCATGTGCATACGCCACAGCCAATGCACCCGATGGCTGATGCGATGCATGACATACAGGCTTAAATCGAGGACGGTTGCGACCAGAACCAGCTGTAACCAGAGGGGACTCTCGCTGGGAAAAAGGCGAACTGATGCCGGCACCGCATCGCCAAGCTTGGCGAGGACTTCAGCAGTGAACTGAATGACAGAAAGGTTGACCAGCATATGCAATAAATCGGTCGAGGTGTCTTGATGATCTTCGAGCCAGGATTGACGAAAGGGTTGGAATTGCTCCAGCGCGGCGATCGTGAACAAGCTCACAATAGCGATCAGGAGTGTTGTGGGCCATGGCGGAATCCCGGTGTAAAGCGCCCAAACCATGAACGCAGCGGTGCCACCAAATATGAGCGGATAGCTCATCCAACGTATGACGTATCGGAAAATAATGATCATCGCTCACCTCCTTTTAGGAAGCGAAGACGATAAGTCACAGGCTGGCGTTTGGATTGAACGAAAGAGCTACAATCGAATGATGAATATCCTCGCTTGACCTTATAGCGGCTAGAAGGTTTGTAATCGACAGGATCAAGTGTATTTAGAGGAGCGGCCCCATGAGTTCGTGTGACAAATCCTGTGGCTGTGGCCCGGCTTCAGCAGGCCCAGAAGCAGCAGCTAAGCCATTAAATGAAGGGACATGGATCAGCAAATTTTCAGTACCAAAAATGGACTGTCCTTCCGAAGAACGGATGATCAGACTCGCGCTGAATGGCTTGCAGGAAATAGCTTCACTTTCTTTTGACCTATCCGGTAGACAGGTGAGTGTTTTTCACGAAGGGGCCGTAGAGCAGATCGCTACCAAGTTGGAGTCACTTGGCTTGGGGGCAAGGCTATTAGATACGCAGCCCATCAGCCCAGAGTCCGTATCAGCCAACAGTGCCAATGAAGAGCAAAACGCTTCAAAGGAAGCCAGCACATTAAAAATATTGCTCGGCATCAATGGTGCAATGTTTCTCGCCGAAATGAGTGCTGGCCTGATTGCCCAATCGACGGGGCTGATTGCCGACTCGCTGGACATGTTTGCTGATGCGGCCGTTTACGGGCTGGCCCTCTTTGCGGTCGGCCGCAGCGCGGGAATGCAAGTACGTGCAGCACACCTGGCAGGTATGTTTCAGATCATTCTAGCTTTGGGTGTGCTTTTGGAAGTTGCTCGACGCTTTCTCTATGGCAGTGAACCTGAATCCATGCTGATGATGGGGATAGGCGCCGTCGCGCTGGTGGCAAACGTCACTTGCCTGTGGCTGATCTACAGCCACCGCGAAGGAGGAGCACACATGAAAGCGAGTTGGATTTTCTCAGCCAACGATGTGATTGCGAACGTTGGCGTAATCGCTGCAGGAGCATTGGTCGCTTGGACAGGGTCTCCGTACCCAGACTTGGTGATTGGTACGGTCGTTGGCCTGATCGTTTTGAACGGCGCACGTCGAATCCTGGCTCTAAAAGCTTAACTATTCCAATCGGCGAGCGGCCTGTAGCTAAGGCCGCAAGCCTCTAACCTAGTCGCTTAATGCAAGCTCACTTCGGCGAGCGCCGATGAGGGATCTATACCCAACAGCGAGCGAAAGGTTCTGGAAAAGTGGGCTGAGTCGGAGAAGCCTGACGCGTGCGCAGCGGTGGTTATAGGTTCTCCGGATGCCAGATGTCGAACAGCTTGGGTCAGTCGTAGCCATTTAGCATAGCTACGCAGCGGCAAACCGGTTTGTTCCACGAACCAATGCGAGAATCGAGTTGGGGACAGGTGTACCAGTGCTGCCAACTCTTCACGTCGTACAATGCCCTGGTAAATGGCCGTGCTGACTATTGCCAGGCGAGGATCGGCGACTGGAGGTGCATCGGTTATCTGTAGGGCTTTTCGCACTGCGGACCGAGTGTCTCCCGCGCCTGCCTTCAAGGAGTCAGCAATTAGTGCGGCGTCAGCCGGGGCGATATTGATCGGAATCGGCGTCATGGTCTTCGGCAAAACCTGGCCCTCTTCTGCCAAGACGTCCAAGTAGATTGAAACGATGAGGGCTCCGCTGATTCGATGCCGAACACCGGCTGGAATAAACACTGCAAACTCGGTGTGCTGACGCGGCAGGCATTCCACTGTTACAGGCACGTCGATACCTATAGCTATTTGGTGAGCCTGATGCTGATGCCAATCTTGATGACCAGCATGCCCAGCAAAAACCGCTAACCCAGGCGTTAGCCATGCGCGACCAGACCACCTTAGGACACGTACTGGAAGGTGGCGCTCCATCGTCAACGTTTGCTTGGCGACGCGGGGCTAATCACGCTTATGACCAATAAAAACGATGCGCCGCTGACAATACATATATCTGCGAGATTAAACGCGGGCCAGTGCCAGCCTTGATAGTGAAAATCCAGATAGTCCACGACAAAGCCTCGCAAAGAACGGTCGATAAGATTGCCAACAGCCCCACCCAAAACGAGACAATAGCCCAAGGCTTCGCTCCAGTGACGTTCCCGTTGAAGGATCGCGACGAGCGTCAATGCTACGGCTAGCGCAACAACAACGAAAAGGTAACGCTGCCAGCCTCCAGCGTCAGCCAAGAAGCTGAACGCGGCGCCGGTATTGCGTGCATGCACTATGTTGAAAAATGAGCCTACGGCGACCGATGAGCCCAGCTCATAAAGGTGCTCGACGCCAAGCTTTAGACTTTGATCGATCAACGCCAGGACCGCTGCAATTCCCCACCACAAAGTAGGCGGCTGTACACGAGCTGTCATTGGGAAACCGTTCATTGGCTATTCCGTAGTAACCGTTCCAGTACATCTGAAACTGGTATTTTTTGAAAAGCACTGACTCTTGCTCGTGCGGTATCACCCACTGGGATCCAGGTCTTGGAACAGCAAAGCAGGCATCGTGTCCGTATCATTTGCGCAGCAAGCGCAGGCCATTCAGTACTACCAACAGGCTTACCCCCATATCCGCGAATACCGCCATCCACATCGTAGCGTGACCAGTGAGCGTAACGGCTAGGAAGATGGCTTTAACGCCCAGCGCGAGCGCAATGTTTTGCGTAAGTACTGCTCCGGTCTGGCGGGAGAGACGAATGAAGGCAGGAATCTTGCGCAAATCATCATCCATGATTGCTACGTCAGCAGTCTCGATCGCCGTATCGGTGCCAGCTGCCCCCATCGCGAAGCCCACATCAGCCCGAGCAAGCGCAGGGGCATCGTTTATTCCGTCACCGACCATGCCGACGGTGCCTTTATGATCGATCAAGGCTTCGATGGCTTTGAGCTTATCGATCGGTAGGAGATTGCCCTTGGCCTCGTCAATGTTTACCTGCGCGGCAATTGCCAGCGCGGTATGTGGGTTGTCCCCTGTCAACATCACAGTCTTCACACCTAACGCGTGAAGCTCCTCGATTGCGGCTCGGCTGGTGGCTTTTACCGTATCGGCGACTGCAAACAACGCCAGCGCCCGTTTGTCATCGGACAGAATGACTACAGTTTTCCCTTGCCGCTCAAGGTGGCCCAGGGCGGCTTCGGTATTAGGTGAGCAGAACCCCAACTCCTCCAACAAACGATGGTTACCCAACTGGTAGCGCTTACCCTCGATCTCGCCGCGGACCCCTCGGCCCAGCAGCGCTTCGAAGTTATCCACTTCCAGCAACCGCAGCGATTGCTGGGCCGTTTGTTTGGCAATAGCCCGCGAAACCGGATGATCCGAACGTTGGGCAAGGCTTGCGGCGGCAATGCGATAATCTCTAGATAATCCATCAGCTAGAGGCAGGAAATCGGTCTGTACGGGCTTGCCATGGGTAATGGTCCCAGTTTTATCCAAGGCCAGATGGGTGATCTTGCGACCGCTTTCCAGGTACGCCCCGCCCTTGATTAAAATGCCTTTTCGCGCCGCTGCCGCGAGGCCGCTTACAATGGTCACCGGGGTCGAAATCACCAGTGCGCAAGGGCAAGCGACTACCAGAAGCACCAGCGCCCGATAAATCCAGTCAGCCCATAATCCGGCCATAAACAGGGGCGGGAATATCGCAACGGCAAGGGCGAAGAAAAACACCGATGGCGTATAAACCTTGGCGAACTTATCGACGACCCGCTGGATCGGGGCGCGTGAACCTTGGGCTTCCTCCACAGCATGAATAATCCGGGCCAGTGTCGTATTGCTGGCCTCAGCCGTCACGCGGTACTCGAAGGAACCGGACTCATTGATCGAGCCGGCATAAACAGGGTCACCGACAGCTTTCTCGATGGGCAAGCTTTCCCCGGTGATAGGGGCTTGGTTTACGGTAGAGTTGCCGGAGATCACGTTGCCATCCAGACCAATGCGCTCGCCGGGGCGAACTCGAACCAAGGAGCTGATCTGGACGGTTTTGACATCTACGTCCAGCCAACTGCCGTCTGCCTGGCGCACCGTTGCATGATTTGGGGTCAAGTCCATCAGTCCTTTGATCGCATTGCGTGCACGATCCAACGACTTGGCCTCAACCAATTCGGCAACAGTAAATAAAAACATGACCATCGCCGCTTCTGGCCACTGCCCAATCAGGACCGCTCCCGTCACCGCAATGCTCATCAACGCGTTTATGTTGAGATTGAAATTTTTGAGAGAGATCCAACCTTTCTTGTAAGTCGCGGGCCCGCAGAGTGCTACCGAGATTAAAGCTACAGCAGCAATCACCCATTCGGGGGCTGTCTGGGTGAAATGCAAAATTTCCGCGCCTACCGCAGCAATACCAGACAGCGCTAACGGCCACCAGGTGCTTTTGCGCAGTGATTCAGCTTCAAACTGGCTTTGCTGCTTATCCGCGCCTGGTACGTCGACCGCGCCATTCAACGGTTCCGCCTGCATACCAAGCGATGACACGGCCGCTTCGATTCCCAGGGTATGTGGCAATTCGTGCCAGACACCTAGAGTACGGTTCATCATGTTGAATTCCAATTTCTGAATTCCAGGCATCTTTGCAAGCTTGCCCTCAATCATCGCCTGCTCGGTAGGACAGCACATTTGCCCAATCCGGAAACGACTCAAGCGAGCCGTGTCGTTGACAACGGCTGATGACACTTTGGATGCGCACGCGCTTGGGCCATCCGTTCCAGATGCAGAGCAACATGCATCGGTAACAACCGAGGTGGTGGGCTCGTTCGGTTCGGTAGGTGGATATTGAGAAGATGTCGGAGATGAAGTGGAGCAGCTTGTCTTTCCGCCGTTGCCTCCAGCAGAGCAGCCATCCGCACTTTTGGTTGTTGAAAGCGCAGGATTCACGTCCGAGGTCTTAGAAGAACAGCAACTGGTAGTTCGATCTCGATCGGTTTCGTCTTCACCCGATGTTGCGGAAGTCGCACAGCAGCTCCCGGATGCGACAGGGTCAAAAACGTCCACGCCCGCTGGCTTTTTTGGTGCTTGCTCGTCACCGCAACAGTTTTTCATGAGAACGCTCTCCGCTTTTCATGGCGAGAGTGAACACCTTATAGCCACTATAAGGTCAAGAGATTCTTCGATGCCTTAAGGCATCCACCAGCGACCATTCATGTTCAACGTGATCACAGTGAGTAAGTGGCCGGTAGTAGATAGGAAATGCTGCTTCCCCTCGCGCCTACGGTGTTGGCATCAACGGCGTCCTATTTCGTGACGCTAATATCAGGCGGCATCCCGTCCTCACAGCAAAGCACACAGGGCACTTGCCCTATGCGGCGGCCGACGAGCAGCACAGAAGCTCTGCTACGAAGGTAAGCAGCCATGTGCAGAGCAAAGCGTCCAAACTCGAGTTGAAGAGATCGGCGGGGAGGGTTTTCATCGATCAGAGGCCTGGCGATCGGTAGAACGGTGAGCAAGGATTTGCTTGTTGCCTGACGCGAGTAGAATGAGGATTCCAGCAACTATAGGGTCAAGAGAAATGAATGCGCCCACGTACACGATCGGTGCCTTGGCGAAGCTGACCGATACCAAAGCCGTAACCATCCGCTATTACGAGCAGTCAGGGCTGCTGCCTTCTGCTGGAAGATCACCGTCGGGTTATCGCTTTTACACAGATGAAGAGCGCAACCGGCTGCTGTTTATCCGTCGCAGCCGCGCGCTTGGGTTCAGCGTCGATGACATTCGCGATCTACTCGGCCTGGCTGACCGACGCGACGCTTCCTGCGCCGCTGTGGATGCGAAAGTGCAAGGGCAACTCCAACAAGTTCGAATCCGTATTCAGGACTTACGAGGTTTAGAAGCCGAACTGACACGACTGAGTGTTTGCTGCCACGGTGGTGTTATAGAGCAATGTCGCATCATTGAATCATTGTCGAATCGTAGTTAACGCGGCAAAAGACTCCATGTGCGTAGAGATTGTACGAGGTGAGAATCGTCATTGTGCAATAAAGTCCGCTATCTTGGTTTATTTCAGGATGCGTGCCTTAGGATTGTCCTGTGGTTCGCAAATTTGCCATCCCATTAAAACCGCATGCGGCGACATGTGGGAAAATCGATGGTAATAGCTCTAAGTTAACCGTGCTCAGTTATCATTATTGAACCACCGACACCTCCGTGCTTATTAAATTTCTGACGCAAAGTGCTTAACCGTGCGACAGGGTAAATTCATTGCCGCTTTGAAATGTGCAGCTTACCGCCTGTTTTGCACCCTTGCTCGGCTTACGGGGTTCACCGAGTTCGGGGGACTTCATGTCACGGCGGCAGCGTTGGCCCATGTTGTCATCCGCCATCCAAGGGTTTCATTGGACATGGCTCTCCGGCGCTTGAACACCCGCCATCCCGCTGAGGGGAAGCGCCAGGCTAATCAGGAAAATCAGGCAAAGCCGTAGACAGCGTGTCATGGGCTGAAGTGTAGCCAGTAGAAATGGTGCTAACAATCACGCTCCAGGCTTCTGGGTTAGCTGCCAGAAACCTCTATTGCGCGCTCATTTCCATTTCAGGACTTAGCGTGCCTAACCATGCGACAAGACAGATGATGAGGATTGCCATCAGGAATTCGAATTTCATGCTGCGGCGCAAGGCATTGACCGCTACAGAGTATTGACCATTGCGAACCGAGCGCTCCAATAGCGGGCTTAAGTGAAAGCGGTTCAGCGTCGCTAAAACGATCATCCCGGCAAAGAGCAGGATCTTCAAAAACAGCAACTGGCCATAGGTACTGAGCATGACCTCATCAAGGTTGGGACCGACGATGAAAAGGTAATTTACTACTCCCGTAACGCTTATGATCGCAACAATCACACCGCCGGCCGACTCAAAGCCAGTCAGCACGCGGGCAAGAATACGTGCTTCCTCCTCACCCTTCAGCGATTTCAACCGTAGCAGTAGAGCGAAGGCCGCTAGAGCACCCAACCAGCCACCTGCCGCTAATAAATGGAAAATGTCGCTGAGAAAATGCCAGTAGCGGCGGCTGCCTTCGTCCATTGCACCATGCCCCGTCCAGGCTAGCGTGGCCAACGCGATTGCTCCACAGACGGTGACGATCCAGAGGCTGGGTGTCGGATATCGTTTATTCAACGCGACGCCCAGAATTGCCCCCACCAAGGCGGCTATCCGAACCATCCAGGTCAGCCCAACGTCGGTGCCCATGATGACCATTTCAAAAATGTGGTGATGTAGCTCCATAAGCTCCGATACACCGCTCATTGCTTTTGCAAGCAACAACATCGCAGCAAGGGACAGAACTACACCTGCAACAGAAGTACCGTAGAGAAGCGACTCAAAGTTCAAGACCGTGCCCGATACCCTTTCCTTTCCCCTGAGGCTGTACAAGCCAAATATGGCCAGTCCAAATAACAACATCAGGTCAAAATAGAGAGCAAAGCGAACCACGATATTTAATGAGTCGCTCATGGATTATTTCACTTTGAATGAAAAGTTGCCGGTGATCGGGTGGGTGTCCGAAGACACTGCACGCCATTCAACTTTGTAGGTGCCGGTGGTCAGCGGTGCAGCCGGCGTAATCACCATGGTTTTCGGATCACCACCAGCAGCGACGGCGGCCTTTACACCCATGGGTGAGTTAGGCATGCCTGGCATGTCGGTCATGATCAGCTTTGCACCGGAGAACTGAGTGGTGAGATTCTCAGAAAAATGCAGTTCGATTTTCGACGGAGCCGCCGCATCCGAGCCTTCTGCCGGAGTGGAAGAAAGTAGTTTTGGATGTGCCTGGGCCACTGCACTCAGAAGCAAACCAGCAGTGATTGCAACAGCCACGGACGTAGTTTTAAGGAATGACATGCAAGACTCCTCACAGCAAGCGCTGTTGATTCGAGGTTTTTTGGGAGGAACTAGTTTTTAATTTCTTTAAAAACCACTGTTGATTAACTTGGAGCCCCCGTCCTCTTCGCCAGGTTGAACAGGAGAAACTCGCTAGCCCTAACGTCACAGTGCGAGAACACGATGCCACACGATCACAAACTGTTCGATTACATTTCAGTCAGCTTGATCCGATGTTTGGCATCTAATCGTTGAGCGTAGCAAGACCTGGAAAAGACACGGCGTACCGCAGGACAGGGGAGCTCAATCACTTTGAAAAATCCGCAGAGGCGTAGCAAACGCAGAACGCCAAGACGTCGTTGGTCCCAATGTTTTGTCGCTCAGCTAACCGTGGAATCGACGGCCGGAAACTCAAGATGAAAAGCCGTTTTCCCGTCGCCTGACGTACACCAGATCTTGCCATTGTGCGCTTCGACAATTGATCGGGTAATTGACAGACCTAGCCCTGCGTTGCTCGGACTTCCTTCTCGCCGAGCTGGGTCCACGCGATAAAAACGGTCAAACAGCTTTTCAAGGTGTTCGGGAGCAATGGGCTCACCATGGTTTTCCACGACAACCGTTACCGACGCGTCCTTGTGCTGAATATCGACACTGATTGACGTCCCTTCATAGGTGTAGCGCAGCGCATTTGAGAGCAGATTGGAAATCGCTCGGTGGAGCATAAGGACATCACCTCGCACGCTCCCCCGTCCTGAAACCTTGAGCTCGATCCCTCGTTCATCAGCCAACAGGCGGTAGTACTCAAGCAATTTTTCCACGACAGCCACCAGGTCTATTGGCTTGTTCTCGTGGGTAATTAGACCGTTGTCTGATTTCGCCAGAAAAAGCATGTCATCAATCATCCGGCTCATGCGCTTCAAGTCATCAAGATTGGAGTACAAATTGTCTTCGTAGTCCTCGATGTTTCTTTTTCTTGAAAGCACCACTTCAGTGTGGGTCATCAAGTTGCTTACGGGGGTCCGTAGTTCGTGGGCAATGTCGGCCGAAAAGTTGGATAACCGGACAAATGCATCGTCGAGCCTGGATAACATGGCGTTGAACGACAACACCATCTGTTGAAGCTCTTTCGGAACGGGTGCCAGGGGAATACGCTCCTTGAGTGATTTTGCTGACATGGAGGCAGCAACCCGTGTGACCTGGCGAATAGGCCGCATGCCACTGCTAGCGACCATCCAGCCGAGTGCAGCACTGACCAATGCGCTGATCACCAACCCTATCCAAAACCATCGTTCGAGCGTCTCAAAAAAGGACATATGCTGCGTCACGTCAAAAATCAACATGACAATTAATGGCCTTTCTTGTCCCGTCACTACGGATTGCGCAGTCACACCACGGAACATCTGGTCTTGCTCCCGCCATTCCCAGACGGTTGTGTTTGTGGTTTTGCGAAACGCCTCTGGCACGTTGACCGGGCCGGGATCCGCAAACAGCACCTTGCCGTCGCCATCGATGATAAGCGCGGTCAAATCACGGTGAGCGCCAAGCAGCGCCTCTAACTCCGGTTTAGCCTCGCTGAATTGATCGATGCTGCTCAGCCCGGACAAGATTCGCTGGGTCGAGTGGAGCTTCTCGTACAATGCCTGCTGATCCAGCATCTTGAAATGATGCCGACTGAGGTTATTGAAACTGAGTCCGGCGACCGTGAGCACGGCCGTAACCGCGAGCATAAACATCAGACTCATACGAGTCGTCAGGGACATCCGGTTCATCACGACTCCGAATCTGGTGCATCGAGCATGTAACCCATTCCCCTTGAGGTATGAATCAACTTGACCTCAAAATCGTCGTCTATCTTGGCCCTGAGCCGTCTCACTGCAACCTCGATAACGTTGGTATCGCTGTCGAAGTTCATATCCCA
Organism: Pseudomonas sp. ef1; assembly: GCF_007293365.2. Classification (NCBI taxonomy): domain Bacteria; kingdom Pseudomonadati; phylum Pseudomonadota; class Gammaproteobacteria; order Pseudomonadales; family Pseudomonadaceae; genus Pseudomonas; species Pseudomonas sp. ef1. The sequence goes on from NZ_CM129815.1 coordinate 873,867, forward strand.
AACCTGGGAGGCGATAAGAGACTTTGGCAGCACCTCCCCTCGACGACGCAGCAGAAGCTCAAGCAACGCGAACTCTTTGGCCGTAAGGTCTATGCGTTTGCCTCCTCGGATGGCTCGACGCTTGAGCAGGTCCACTTCAAGGTCAGCCAGTTTCATAAAGGTTTGCGAAGGTGCGCTGCTACCGCGACGCAACAGCGTTCTGACTCGAGCAAGCAATTCAGAAAACGCGAAGGGTTTGATCAGATAGTCATCCGCACCGAGTTCAAGTCCCTTCACTCGGTCTTCAACGCGGTCTCTGGCGGTGAGAAAAAGCACCGGGACGTCTTTCCCGGAAGCGCGAACCTTCTGCAGGACTTCCCAGCCATCCAAACCCGGCATCATGACGTCGAGAATCAGCAGATCATAGGCTTCGCTCAAAGCGTGCTGAAGCGCCTCTTTTCCATTCGTGAAACGGTCGACATTGAACCCGGCCTCGTTGAGCCCTTGCTGCAAATAGATACCTATTTTTGGTTCGTCTTCAGCGACAAGAAGTCTCATGAGGTCGTTCTCAGATAAAGGTTAAGCGGAGTCTGCAACGAAAACTGGCTGCCAACCAGCAACTGACAGAAAAGTAATCTTGGCTTCAGGTAGATGTCAGCGAGTGCTGGCTAGGGTTCAGACATGAGTACTTCATTGGTGCTCGACCGACCTCTGAGCGATGAATCGTATGGAAGTCGGATTCCCTCATGAGGAGCTACCCCTATGAACCGCCTGAAAATGCTGTTTTTTGTAAGCTCGATACTGGTCTCGGCTTCTGTGTGGGCTGAAAGCGGCGGAGATCGAGTCATTGAGCGTATGGAAGGTTTGCGCGACAAGGCCGAAGCCACGTTGATGAAAGCTGAACAAGCCCCTGAAGGAGAGCGTCACGTCCACATGGCAGAACACATGAAGATGCTTGGGGACATCATGAGCCAGCTCCACAACGATCACCCAGATGCCTCAATGTCACCCCAAGAGCATCTAGCCTGGATGGAGAAGCACGACAAAATCGTTGATGACGTTTTGCGCCAGATGCAGCGCGAGCACAAATTGATGCTTTCAGAAAACCATCAATAAACGCCCCCTGGATAAGTACTTGTCAGCATCTTGTTGCGGCGTCAATTGGACGCCGTATCTATTTAGAAAACTGACAAAGAAGTAATGCCCAAGTCAGTTAGCTGGCAGCTGAGCATCATTAGCATAGCCAATGTTCCCACGTATTCCTGAGGTCACCATGAAAACTACGCTCGCTACCCCGTTCATCGCAGCAATGACCCTGTTTTTCGCTGCCACGGCTATGGCTAATGCAGGGCATGGACAAGACGACATAGGCCAGCCTGGTGTGGCCTCTGACGTTACCCGCACGGTTGAGGTCGAGATGGGCGACATTTTTTTCAAGCCTAAAAGCATCGACGTAAAACCTGGTGAAACAATCCGCTTTGTCCTTCGCAACGAGGGTTCGCTGCTGCATGAGTTCAACATCGGCAAAGCCGCTGCTCATGCAGCACACCAGAAAGAAATGGCAAGCATGTTCAAGAACGGAACACTAAGCCCTACCGGTACCGGGAAGATGAGCGGCATGAGCCACGGCATGGGCGGAATGAAGATGGTCGCAATGGAGCATGACGACCCTAACAGTGTCCTGATTGAGCCTGGCTCAACCCAAGAGCTGATCTGGACCTTCAACGACAGTGCAGGGCTTCAGTTTGCCTGCAACGTGCCGGGGCATTACCAATCGGGAATGGTCGGCGAATTTGATCTGAAATAAACCGGAGTCGGCTGTTTCTGCCGGCCCGACGCAAGAGTTGGCTACGCTAAGTCGCAAGTAACATAGCAACGCTTCTCAGCCGGGGTCCGTGCGGAAACATCACCGCACCACTGTGGAGCCGCAAATCAGCGTTGTACTGAATATGCTCATTTCTAGTAGCACCTTACAAGGGGAATAGACATGCCTACCACCTCTGGCCATCACGACCATAATCACACCCATGCTGCTTCCCGGGATGATGCTGATCTACATGACCCGGTGTGTGGAATGGCAGTCACTTCGTCGAGTAAATTTGCTGAGACTTACCAAGGACAGACGTATCGGTTCTGTAGCCTGAAATGTCAGGAGAAGTTTCGAGCGGACCCTGAGCGCTACAGTGGCCACGTGGTGCGCAACGAGTCAGGCAGCACAACGCCGGAGTCTGCGGTACAAACGGGCACTGAATTTACGTGCCCGATGCATCCTGAAATACGGCAGACCGGACCCGGTAACTGTCCTAAATGTGGCATGGCACTAGAGCCTGTCATGCCGGCGCTTGATGAAGAAGAAAATCCTGAACTCCGGGATTTCAATCGCCGCTTCTGGTGGTCGCTGCCCTTAACCGTGGTCGTAACCGTGCTCGCGATGGCGGGTCACTCGTTACAACTTCTTCATGGTTCGGCTCAAAACTGGATCGAGTTCGCTCTGGCGACACCCGTGACCTTATGGGCAGGATGGCCTTTTTTTGTAAGGGGACTGGCCTCGGTTAAAAATCGCAGTCCCAACATGTGGACTCTGATTGGGTTGGGCACCGCCGCAGCTTATCTGTACAGCGTCATAGCAACGCTCTTCCCCCAAAGTTTTCCCGCCAATTTCATGCAAGATGGACGTATCGGCGTTTACTTCGAAGCGGCAGCGGTCATCATCTCGCTCACGTTGCTTGGCCAGATCCTTGAGCTCAAAGCCCGATCACAAACTTCCGCCGCCATTAAGTCACTTCTCGGCCTTTCGCCCAAAACTGCACGTCGGATCAATGCCGATGGCGAAGAGGAAGACATTCCTCTCACCCATGTGCACCTGGGAGACCACTTACGGGTCAGACCAGGTGAAAAGGTGCCAGTTGATGGTTCGGTACTTGAGGGTAAAAGTGCGGTGGATGAGTCGATGCTCACTGGCGAGCCAGTCCCGGTAATGAAGAAAGCTGGAGATAGCCTGATCGGCGCCACGCTGAATACGCATGGAAGCCTGGTAATGGAGGCGCAGAAGGTCGGTGCCGAAACCATGCTGTCCCAGATCGTACAGATGGTCGCGAGAGCTCAGCGTTCCAAGGCTCCTATGCAACGAATGGCCGACTCGATTGCCGGCTACTTCGTGATGGGTGTTATCACGATTGCGATAATGACATTTATCGGTTGGGGGCTTTTCGGCCCTGAGCCCAGTTGGGTGTTTGGTCTAATCAACGCTGTCGCCGTGCTGATCATCGCTTGTCCCTGTGCGTTGGGACTTGCTACGCCTATGTCGATCATGGTGTCGACAGGTAAAGCAGCCAGCAAGGGTGTTTTGTTCAGAGATGCCAGTGCAATTGAAAGCCTTTGCAGAATCGACACGCTGATTGTCGACAAGACAGGCACCCTGACAGAGGGACGGCCCGTGTTTCACAGCGTGGAGGCCACTCCCACCTTCAATCCCGACGACGTCCTTCACCTGGCTGCCAGCCTTGATCAGGGCAGCGAGCATCCTTTAGCACATGCGATCGTCGATCACGCCAGATCCGAGAACATCAAGCTGACCAAGCCGGAATCCTTTGAGTCTGATTCGGGTATCGGCGTCAGTGGCGTTGTCGATGGCAAAAAGCTCCAGCTGGGGAACACCGCGTTGATGGAAGCCGCAGGCGTGACCACCAGCCCCCTACAAGAGCGCGCTGAGGTATTGCGACTTGACGGCATCAGTATTGTCTACCTCGCCGTCGACGGCGCATTGGCAGGTTTGTTGGCCGTCTCAGATCCGATCAAGCCGACCTCAAAAGAGGCCGTCACCAAGCTTAAGGCTCACAACGTTAAAATCATCATGGCTACTGGGGACGGGCTTACTACCGCTCGGGCTGTCGCTAGGGAAATGGGGATTGAAGAGGTCCACGGTGAAGTCAAACCCCAAGACAAGGAGCGCCTGGTGGCAGACCTACAGCAATACGGGCGAAAAGTGGCCATGGCGGGTGACGGTATCAACGATGCTCCGGCCCTGGCGCGAGCAGATGTGGGGATAGCCATGGGAACGGGGACAGACGTGGCGATGAATAGCGCGCAACTCACGCTGGTAAAAGGTGACCTGATGGGGATCTTACGAGCACGAGCTCTTTCGGTCGCCACAGTTAAAAACATGCGCCAGAATTTGGGCTTTGCTTTTCTCTACAACTCAATGGGTATACCTCTTGCCGCTGGTTTGCTCTATCCATTGACGGGGCACCTCCTGTCGCCAATGATCGCTGCCATAGCCATGAGCGTCAGTTCCGCGTCGGTAGTTTTCAATGCATTGAGGCTGAGGAATACCCGAGTTGACTGACCTTCAAAATTGCAGCGTTTTAACTCGGGGGGAATGGCTATCCATGTGCTTTCTTCAATTCCTTTAAGCGCGCATTCGCCCGTTGCACAGCGGCCATTTTTTCAGGCCGCTTCATGCGCTTCCACTTTCTGATGTCTTCCTTATTCCGCCCGCAGCTCACACACAGATCACCACTGAGTTGGCAAACCGAGATACAGGGATTCTCGATCTCTTTTGCCATAGTCAGCCCCCCTTAGCTTTATGTAATTCAGCCACGCGATGTTTCCAGTCGCCTATGTGCGTGCGTTGGCACTCTTGCTCCGAGTCGAAGCGGACATTGCGGTCTGAAACAGGCAGGTCAAGATTGGCCTCTTTCAAGGCGATCGCCGTCAACTCAAAGATGCGGGCCTTCGCGTCAATCTCGGCCCGCTTCCTGTCAGCCAGGGTTTCGAACACCCAGATGACCTTCAGGGTTTCAGCCAACGCACTTAGGTCAGCGGTGTGAGTGAGCCAAATAAACCCCTTTATCTCATCCTTTGCTGTTTCGCACGCGTCGGTGAGCGTGACGATCAACTGGCGCTCGATCCGAGCCAGTTCACGTTTACCGGGCGGCATCGGTGTGTCCTATAGAGGTTGTGCTGGACAGGCGCTGAGTCATGTCTGCCGGAACTCGACGGTCAGGTGGCTGACTTCGTGAACTGTTTTGAGACGCTCACGAATGCTCTCGGCGTTCACAGTGGCTTCACCTAGAACGCTGACGATCGCCGCGCACGCTTGAGGTCCCACCCTCCAAACGTGCAAGTCTGTAATGGTAGCGCCACCAGGTTTCTCAACGAGTTCGCGGATTTCCTCGGCAACGTGCGCGTCGGTCTGATCGAGCAACACGCCCGCAGTTACCCCCATCAAGGTCCAGGCCCAACGAGCGATAACGATAGCGCCGACGATACCCATGACCGGGTCGAGCCACACCCAACCCAGATATCGACCGGCAAGCAAGGCAGCGATGGCCAGAATCGACGTCAGCGCGTCTGCAACGACGTGGACATAGGCGGACCTCAAGTTGTTGTCGTTTCCGTTGTGGGCATGAGGGTGATCGTGGTCGTGCCCATGTCCATGCCCATGCCCATGACCCAGCAGCAGGGCACTGACAATGTTGACGAGCAAACCGACAACGGCGATGAGGGTCGCGGTGCCAAACTGAACCGGTGTTGGCTGCAACAAACGCATGAACGATTCAACGCCAATGCCCAACGAAATCATGCCAAGAATCAGCGCCGAGGCGAACCCGCCCAAGTCTCCAACCTTTCCTGTACCGAAACTGTAGCGCTGGCTGGTAGCGTGGCGTTTTGCGTATCCGTAAGCGGCCGCCGCGATGCCCAATGCGCCGGCATGGGTTGCCATGTGGAAGCCATCGGCCAGTAACGCCATCGAACCCGTGATATAGCCGGCGGTGATCTCCCCGATCATCATTACCACCGTGAGTGCTACAACCCAAAGCGTACGCTTGGCATTCTCATCGTGCGCTGAGCCTAGAAACACGTGGTCGTGTGTGTAATCGATGTCGGTCCTGCTCATACGTGTTTACCTGGATGCATTCACTTGGAGTACCGGCGGATAGCTTCAAGAAGCTCTTCGACGCCCTTGTTACGCTCTTCTTCGCTGAGCGCGGGGTTCGCGACATGTGCTCGTGCGTGATCCTCGATGATCTCCTCCATCAGCCCGTTGATGGCACCCCGAGTGGCCGCAACAAGATGTAGTGTCTTGGCGCAGTCGAAGTCCGATTCCAATGCTCGTTCAACAGCTTGAATTTGCCCGGCAATACGTTTTACACGTTTAAGAAGATCGTCTTTGTGTGATGCGATATGACCCACGCTATACCCCCCTACCTATATAGGGTCGCATGATAGGCCTCCCCCCTATACCTATGCAAGGTTCGCGGGAGGACAGATCAAAGCCGTTGACGAAACGAGAGGCATACAAAATCGTTGGATCAAGCGAGAGAGCCGCAATGTTGCCGTTAGCCGACCTTTACCGACGAGAACAATAGGGCGCACTCCTGGAAACCGTTCAAATGGTAGCGAGCTAATTAGCAGCCGAGTGGTCAAGTCCCGTAAAACTTCTCGAAATCTGCGCTCACGGCTTTGATTAGATAATCGTTGACCTTGCCATGGTGTCAACGTCGATGCTGTCGCTGCGGGTAAAGACACCGCTCAGCACGAGGGTAATTTACATGGTTGTCTTAGATGTATCAGGCATTGGTTGCGGCAGCTGCGTCGGCAAAATCACCAGAGCGATCCAGGCACTGGACGACAACGCTACGGTCTCCGTCGATCGATCAACCGGTAAGGTGAGTGTTGAAAGTAGCGAAAACGCTGAACAGCTCCGTAAAGCTGTGGAGGCTGTTGGTTTTCCTTCCAAGATCAGCCATTGAATGGAGACGCCTGCTCCTGAGTAGAGCGTCGTCTGATGGTGAATACCTTTGAATCCGAAAGTACCTGAGCCGCTGTATCGGCCAAAGTTGGCTCGCATGCGCCTATGCTGCTAGTCACCGCGCAGAGCTTTGAGCAAACCCTTGAATGCTCCATTTAGCCGAGTAAAAGCGGCATCGAAACGTATCGCGTTTTCCGTGTATTTCGCGACCTCGACCTGCTGATCGACAGTATTTTGGTCCAAGGCAGGCTGAGCCGGCGTGCTGTAAAGCAAGTCGCGCCCGTATATAGCCACCGCCGATTCTTTCTTAAGAAAATGCTTTGCGTTTGTTGTTTTCAAAGAAAACGCAGTGGTAGCAGGTTCTTTGGTTTGGCTGGCGAGCACAGTAGAAAAATCCAAGTCTTGGGCTTTGAAGTTCGGAGTGTCAGCGTTCGCGATATTGTTACTTAAGATCTCAGCTCTTTGGCCACGATAAACTAACGCTCTTTCTGCGGAGCCTAATGCTTTCTCAAAATTAATACTCACAATTAATCACCCTCGGTGGCATTACTATCTTCTTTGATCATTGAACACCCAGCTGTTGCAGCAGAGCATTCAAGTCTCCTTTTAATTTTAATGCAGAGACCTAGAACATCGCCTCCGTGAGAATTAATGGAACCCAAAGCAATGATTACACTTCAATCTTATATTCAATAAAAGTCGCGCAATGCGAAAAGATGGAGACCATACGTATTAAATAGCGTGTACTTCAAGAAAAATATTCCAAACTGACACAACTGTAATATTGGCCTAAGCTTCCTGACAGGGGGTGTCTCTTATAGTCCAACTGAGTCTTTTGCTCACCCCCAAAGAGTCCAATCCATGATGTGATTCAGAGGGGATATTTTCACACATCTGAGGTAGCCCATATGAACACCATCAAAACCTTGTTCGTCGTCGCAGCGCTGACTGTTTCCACTCTGGCCATGGCTGAAGGCGGTGGTGACCGGACTTTCGCACGTATGGAAGTGGCCAGGACGAATTCGATGGAATCGTACCAGGTAGCTCAAACGCAGAGCGCTCAACCGCCTGTCGCTGAAAGCAAAGCCAAAGCGATGGACCATAAAAACTGCTGAACGATCAGGCACGCGGCCAAGCTGACAGAAATGTAATCACGAAGGTGGTTTAGATGTGGCAATTTCTGAGCTCGCTTGCAATGAAAAATTCGTCTTTTTTTCGGTACGCGAAGCTCATCTTGCCAACTCACGGGTTGATTTGAACGGCTCCCTTTTGACTGATCGGAAATAAACGGCATGCATTCCAAAACCTCTAGACGGACATTCGTTAAAGGCCTGGCCGCCGGCGGCATCCTTGGTGGCCTTGGTCTGTGGCGCACTCCTGTATGGGCAGTGACCAGTCCCGGCCTGCCGAGCGTCCTCACCGGCAACGAATTTGATCTGTTTATTGGTGAAACGCCGGTAAACATCACTGGCTCGCCGCGCACAGCCATGACCATCAATGGCTCGTTGCCGGGGCCTTTGCTGCGTTGGCGCGAAGGGGAGACGGTCACTCTGCGCGTGAAGAACCGTCTGGATCAAGACACCTCCATCCACTGGCACGGCATTATTTTGCCTGCCAACATGGATGGCGTACCGGGTTTGAGCTTCCACGGCATCGCGCCCGACGGCATGTACGAATACAAGTTCAAGGTGCATCAAAACGGCACGTACTGGTACCACAGCCATTCTGGGTTGCAAGAGCAGGCAGGTGTTTACGGGCCAATAGTCATCGATTCGAAAGAGCCTGAGCCGTTTCAATACAATCGCGACTATGTGGTGATGCTGACTGATTGGACCGATGAGGATCCTGGTCGCGTCATGGCCAAACTCAAGAAACAATCGGACTACTACAACCACCACAAACGTACCGTGGGCGACTTCATCGACGACGTCAGCAAGCAAGGTTGGTCTGCTGCCGTCGCCGACCGGAAAATGTGGGCCGAAATGAAAATGAACCCAACTGATCTGGCAGACGTCAGCGGGGATACCTACACCTACCTCATGAATGGCCAAGCGCCGAACGGCAACTGGACCGGTATTTTTAAGCCTGGCGAGAAGCTACGCCTGCGCTTTATCAATGGCTCAGCGATGAGCTATTTCGATGTTCGCATTCCTGGTTTGAAAATGACCGTGGTGGCGGCCGACGGCCAATATGTCCAACCAGTCAGTGTCGATGAATTCCGAATCGCCGTGGCAGAAACCTATGATGTGATTGTTGAGCCTGCCACCGAGGAGGCTTACACAATCTTTGCCCAGTCCATGGATAGAACCGGCTATGCGCGGGGGACCTTGGCAGTTCGTGAAGGACTGAAAGCACCGGTACCGGCGATCGATCCGCGTCCGCTGTTGACCATGGATGACATGGGCATGGGCGGTATGGCTGGCATGGACCATGGCAGCATGGCTGGCATGGGCGGCGGCGATATGAAACAGGGTGACATGTCAGGTATGGCTGGCATGGATCACAGCAAGATGCAGGGAATGGACCAAGGTGACATGACCGGGATGACCGGCATGGGCAGTGGTGACATGACCAACATGGCCGGCATGGACCATAGCAAGATGGCAGGTATGGACAAAGGTGACATGTCCAACATGGCCGGCATGGACCACAGCAAGATGGCGGGGATGGACAAAGGCGACATGTCCGACATGGCCGGCATGGACCACAGCCAGATGGCAGGGATGGGCGGTATGGGAGGCGAGATGCAATCTCACCCAGCGTCCGAAACCAACAACCCGTTGGTTGACATGCAGGCCATGAACCCAACGCCAAAACTGAACGATCCAGGTATCGGTTTGCGGAACAACGGTCGACGGGTGCTCACTTACTCAGATCTGAAGAGCACTTTCCAGGACCCTGATGGCCGAGAGCCCAATCGCACCATTGAGCTGCATCTGACCGGTCACATGGAAAAGTTTTCCTGGTCCTTCAACGGCATCAAATTTTCTGATGCTGAGCCCCTTCGTCTCAAGTACGGGGAGCGTCTTCGCATCACCTTGGTAAACGACACCATGATGACGCACCCCATCCACCTTCATGGAATGTGGAGCGACCTTGAAGATGAAAACGGCAAGTTCATGGTACGTAAGCACACAATCGACATGCCACCGGGTACCAAGCGCAGCTATCGAGTCACCGCCGATGCTTTAGGTCGCTGGGCCTATCACTGCCACCTGCTTTTCCATATGGAAATGGGCATGTTCCGTGAAGTACGGGTTGATGAGTAAAGGAGACGATCTGTGAGCACACACCTAAATCGTAAATCGCTGGTCGGTTGCCTCTTTGCCTTTGGCCTGATGGGTGGATTCTCCTGCGTAGCATTGGCAGTCGAAGAACGTCGTGATCATTCACCTGCTACTTCTGCGGATGCGCCGAACAAGACTGCGACCACGTCAAACGAGGCAACGCCGAATCACGCGACGATGCCTCATACCAAGATGCGCCATGAGTCGATGGATCATGACCAAGAAAACAAGAAGGCGGATTGAGATCATGACCAGGAATTTTTTACGCCCAACGTTGATGGTATTGGCAGTTTCTACGAGTCCTGTCTTCTTTGCCGTGGCTCACGCCGCTCACTCCAAGATGAACCATGGCTCCATGGGAGCGATGGACCATAGCAACATGGGGGCTATGGACCACAGCAAGATGAAAATGGACGACGGTCAAATGACCGGCATGGAAAGTATGGATGAAGGGACGACGACAACCAGTCGAACCCCTGTCCCCGTACTTACCGATGCTGACCGTGCAGCCGCCTTTCCAGATGTCGCTGGTCATGGTGTCCACGACAAAACAATCAACTCTTTCATGCTGCTGGATAAGTTTGAATACCAGGATGCTGACAACGGTAGTGCGTTGGCTTGGGATGCGAAAGGATGGATCGGCGGTGACATTGATCGACTGTGGTTGCGCTCGGAAGGCGAACGTACCAATGGCGTGACGGAAAGTGCTGAATTATCCGCGCTCTGGGGGCACTCCATCGGACCGTGGTGGGACGTCGTCACCGGTGTACGACAGGATTTCAAACCAGGGTCTCCTCAAACCTGGGCCGCACTCGGCATTCAGGGCATGGCCCTCTACAACTTCGAGGCCGAAGCGACTGCCTACATCGGTGAGAACGGTCAATCGGCTGCTCGACTGGAAGGCGATTACGACATTCTGCTGACGAATCGATTGATCTTGCAGCCGACGGCCGAGGTCAATTTTTATGGGAAGAATGACCCTCAGCGCGGCATCGGGTCCGGATTAGCCAACACCGAAGTGGGGCTCCGATTGCGTTATGAGATTGTCCGCCAATTTGCCCCTTATATCGGGGTGAGTTGGAGCCGTTCCTATGGCAATACGGCAGACTTTGCACGTGAGGAAGGTGAAGATGCCAGCGAGGCACGCTTTGTCGCCGGTATCCGGATGTGGTTCTGAGAACCGGGCATGAAGATTACACTGAAGGCACTGATAGCTGCTGGTCTGGCCACCGTAGCAGCGGCTGCCGGCGTGGTATATTTCGGCGTGATCAATGTCGGGGCGGATGATCCCCACTCTGCCCCTGTCTACGCGCTACTTTCTATTGCTCGGGATCGCTCGATCGAAGTGCGCTCGCGCGACATTCAGGTCCCCGACCTGAGCCAAGAAGCCCTCATCCGTGAAGGTGCTGGCAACTACAACTCGATGTGTGTCGGTTGCCATTTGGCTCCGGGCCTTACAGGCACCGAACTGAGTAACAGCCTTTACCCCGCACCTCCGAACCTTTCAAAACTGGGCGTCGATGGGCACCCAGCCGCAGCTTTTGGATCATCAAGCACGGCATCAAATCCACCGGCATGCCCGCGTGGGGCAAAAGCATGGCCGATCCGTACATATGGGGGATGGTCGCATTTCTCCAGCAGCTTCCGTCACTTGATACAGAGCAATACAAAGCCCTGATCACGAGTAGCGGTGGCCATCAACACGGTGGTGGCGAAAGCGTGATGCACAACCATGAGGGTCAACATGGAACGACCCAGGGGCAAAGTGGCGCAGGTGCTGCCAACCAAAGGGCGGAAGTCCGCGCTAATGATGACGAGAAAAACACGGCACATGCCCATGGCCCCTCCGCAGCGCCGTCTGCAAAGGAGCCTGCGGACCACGCCGATCATAAGGGTAGGGAAGCTTCAGATGACGCGGCCCCGACTCCAACCGTACAGCCCAAATCACATACACATACTGATGGGAAGGAACATACCCATGCGAAATAATTCTCTTCGTCGCAGACGGGCACTTCGTCTCGCTGCTCTCGTGGCTCTGTTCATCAGTTCAGCCAGTCACGCAGCAGAGCCATTGACGATCGATGTACATCGCGACGCTAATTGCGGATGCTGCAAGAAATGGGTCCAGCACCTTGAAGCCAGCGGCTTTACCGTCGTTGATCACGTGGAAACCAACATGAGCGCGATCAAGCGCGGTCTCGGGATTTCTCCTGAGCTCTCGTCCTGTCACACAGCAACCATCAACGGAAAGTTTGTTGAAGGTCACGTGCCCGCCGAGCAAATCATTGCGATGAGCAAACGTGATGACCTGCTCGGGATTGCCGTTCCAGGCATGCCGGCCGGCTCCCCAGGAATGGAAGTGGACGGGAAACATGACGCGTATAACGTAATCGGCTTGTCAAAGGCAGGCACAGACCACGTCGTTGCTGAATACCCCGAAAACTGATCTTCTAATCTCACTCCTGCATGCTGAAGGTCATGGCCGTGCAGAGGACATAGCTCATTTCGAACGTAAAAAAGGCGCCACTAGGGCGCCTAAACCACCTCCCAAACCAAAGGAAAAACAAGGAGGCGGGATGTATCAGGTGGTCGAGCAATTGTTTACTGCACGTTAGAAACCCTTCGACTGACGGAATGATTTCATAAAATGGATAACTTCAGGCTTTCCTGAAAATTACTTCTACGTCAGCGAGCAGTAAGCTAGTTTCGGACAAAGGAGAATTATGCAGTTCTTAAATAATTTCATTGTCTAGCTTCCATGGGGGCAGTTGTCGGCCATGACCTTATATTCCACGGTGTTAAGCTTGCCCGTAGAGTCTTCATAGGTCATGCGCGAAGGGGCAACCCCACAGGTTTTATTGGCTTGCGTGACACTGACGACCTTGTGGATATCGAGGTTCATACCATATTCATAATGAACAACTTCAGGAGGAGTCTTGCCGTTCCTTGAGGCATATTGCTCCATTGCTTGTTGGTTCTCTTGCATCATTCGACCATACACGCGGTCACCGCCACCTTCAGCCATGGCTAATGAAGATAAGGTCAAAATCGAAGCGGCGCAAAACGCTTTCACTGCTGTCATTGCTTTCATGATTTTCTCCTAAAGCTCAATTTACTGAGTTAAAGAGTAACAAGTGAAAGCTTTCAGAAAGCTGCCGCGAAGGTTACTAATGTGAAAGGTGGACGCTACCCCGCATTTACGCTTTCAAGCCAGATGGGATTTTTGTTAACACCAAAGGTTGGCAGACGCTGACGGAACAAAGATGCCCTCAAAAGCTTATTTGAACCGGTGGTCCCTCCCAATTCCTCGATACGCCGGTAGACCTGAGCAGGGCCTCCGCGTCGACCCCGGTTCTTGCCAGGCTTTCCAGATCCCACTCGAAGAAACTGCAAAAAACCAGGAAAACCTTGCTTGATACCGCTGAGGTCAATCTTACCGTCGAGTAATTCACGGGGAGCTTCATCCTGATGAGTTCAGAGACAGTCCACACCAAAGTTCTTAGACGAAAATGCCATACTGACTCCTGATGAATCTTGATCTGTTGATAAGTAAGAGGGAACCTCTGCTTGCGTAGATCCAGCTCATGAGGTAACGAACCTGGGAGCAGCGATTGCAAATTCCGAATGTTCACTCTCTTCGGATCTTTCGTAACTTTATACAGCTCATCTACGCCCGCTTCGATAAGGGCTGCATAGGCGTCGTCTCTTGAGTCGACGGACTTTTCGACCTTAACTGTAGCTTTTTTAGGGGCATGGAGTTTTGCCATTAACCATGCGTTATCATTTTCTAGAATCCATTGCGTAGGTTTGTACGCCTTCTTCCAGAGGTACTCGATATTGGCATCGGTACGTAGCGCTAAAAGCAACTCGATTTTTTGGCGATATCTAGTTTTTTGACTAAGACGCGATTCTTCGACTTTGGGCGCTCGCGGAGAAACAGCGGCACTCAGCAGAATAGACTCATTCTTCAGAGCCTCTTCAAAGCCATCTGCACTGGAAAACAAATGAAGAGCAATGATCAAATGCCGCGCGAGCGGCATATTTAGCTGACCTTTATCTGATTTGAGCCGGATCCATTGCTCATGCTTTCCGGTGTTGTAGGCTGGATCAATCTGCGCCAAAAGCTCATCGCCGTAAGCGCTTTGGATGCTGTCGAATAGTTTTGCGATACCCGCATTTTTTCCGAAAATGAATCCGCGTTTCTTGCATTGGCGGACGTAGCACGAACTTAATACCGTACTGCCTATCGGAGGGATATTGCGTTGCAGGATATCGTGTGCGAACAGAGCGACTTTCTGTTCCATCTTTGACCCCTTGTGTATTGCTGCGCTGTTTAACGGGCTCCAGCCGCATGCGCATGGCTCAGTCAGATTGGGAAGCAGCTTCAATTTACGGTAGAACGGGCGAGAGCACTCGGGGCAGGCATGGATCAATGCGTCGCCATGACGCCAACAGACGGCAACACCGGGTATCTGGTGAGATCGATGCCAGTAGGCAGAACCCCGCTCAATCAAATCTTCCTGAACGCAGGTAGGACAAAGCTTAGCCTTGCCATGGGTGGACTCTTCTCTGCGGGGCACCCGTACCACCCCGTCATAACCCAGTGGCCCTACGTCGTTCTCTGGCCCCTGCTTAACCCCAAGAAACGGTCGGTAAGCAGGAAAAGTAGTATTGCTTCTGATCAACTCTGCGAGATTGCTCTCCGATTGCCCCGGCAGCCTGTGCGCGAGCCTCTCGATCTGCTTGGGTACGATGCCACCGATGCAAAAGGGTTTCGATGCGAACAAATCGCGATAGGTTTCCGTCGCGGTTCTGTTACCTGACAGATAGTGATATCGGGTGACACGAGAGTAAAGCATTTCATCCGGCATCGAAACGGGGAAAAATAATAGATCAGACATCATTTACCGATTAAAGGTAGGGCTCGAAGAGAATGTGCATCCGGGGGCAGTATATATGCAACCCCTAAAATTCTGCATCCGGTCTGGATTTGAAATGACAAGCCGCTCAACTTTGAATCGTAGTGAATTCATCTAAATCCTGCCGCGCCCGTATTCCTCGAATACAAAACACGTATCGATAAACCCGCGTAGGTCAGCCCATGCCGGTTGCAAAACTATTTCAGTTGATCGCGGGTTAGTACGTTTACATGCTGATCGTGATGATCCAGCGTATGCCGGACCTATTCTGGAGGGGAATTTTTTCATTAACAGAAAAATAATGGGTTTATGGTGAATTGATTTAGAACTTTTTAGATGGAGGGGGAATGCCCAGCTGGATTACAGCATGGGTCGAATGCTCGCGACCCTGTAGAGCGAAGAACGTGATACAGCCTTGCCCTCTGAGAGCAATTGGCGTCTAGCCCATCGCAGACGCCTATCGTGAAAGCCTTCGATTGGTTCACATACTTTTTCGAGCATTGCGGCACACAGAGGAAGCTTGCAAAGCTGCTTTTCGAAGCGAGAAAGAACATGAAGCTCCCGACCTATCCTGGTACGCGAAATGCGGACAGGCTTACCCGCAAGAGCATAAAGCGCGTCGGCACACTGACGGACTTCGCCGGCCAGTCTCGCATCGAGGGCAGCGAACATTTCGGTGCTATTTAGACGAGGCGTACGATGGGGGCTTGGGTTTGCAGTTGACTCCGAAAGCCACTGCTTATCGTGGCGATACAGCCACGCATACCCCCTGCATGCATGTGCTTTGTAAAATCGATAATCAGCCTCGAAAGCCGCGCGTCTTGCGCATAGCTCAGTGTGAAATCGTGCCTCCCTCCAAGCATCTTGCCCGCCGGGTACATTTCTGATGTGACGATAGACATACGCTGATGAAACGCCTAGAACGGCAGCGATCTTTTTGGCATCAGCTTCTTCAAGAGCATGTTGCCACACAGCGGCTGACGAACAGTCCAGGCCTTCACCAGGCATCACCGGAGAAAGGCGCGCGTGAAGCCGAATGTGAGCTTTCGGATCACATGCCACCGCCTCTTTCACTGGGCATTGACCATGAAGCAAGCTCACCATTTCAACGCCCAGAGCACCGGCCAATAAAATGTATTTGAGCGGATGGTGAGAGGTTATAGGCGTACGAAGCAGCTTCGTGACCCATGAGGCGGGTGTACCTGCACGAACATCTCCGAGTATAGAAAACTCCCATTCTCGCGGGAGTGCAGCAAAAAAATCGGCCATGTGCTGCGCCAGCATGTGCAGGTGCAAGCGATGGTTATCAGAAGCAAGGTTGAGCTGCGTTGCCCTGTGTAAAAGCGTGAAGCGCACCGCCTCCGCCGACAAAGCAGTGACGTCAGACTCGAGGACCTGAAGTGAGCGCAACGCTATTTCGTGAAGCGGTGGCATGCACCGCAACGGGGTGTCGAGAAGTACTGTGTGTGCTTGCACATTCTCATCATTGGGCAGATTGAGTTGTCGAGAGCTGCGGCTGGACCAGCGAGGATCAAGGATCCTGAGTGACGTACCGTGATGCGGACATACCAGCACGCCTGGAAGCATGTGGACCCTGTGCCAGTAAGCGACTCCCCGTTGAGCCTGATCTTGTGCGATACATTCTGGGCATAACCGCACTCGGGAGGCGAATCCAATACGGCTCGCGTTGACGCCCAGCTTCAACATCAAGCCTTTCCCATCAGCGGTCATCAGCGTCCGAGCGTGTTCGACCTGGCTCATCCTCAAAAACGGCGCATAGTAGGGTAATAATGTGTGGCGCATGAGGACCTCGGCTACCGATAGCTCAGTACCGCTGGGTAGCGCATCGACAAAATCCCCTAAATGACTCGGGAATGCCACATTTTGCGAAAAAGCTGCCGCCGATTTCAGTCCGGCAAATGCTGCTTGGCAATTACGAACACCGCAAAGACGGGCATAACGAGAAATCACGCTGTGCAGCGTCTCGTCGGGAAACGCGGCGGGGAAGAAATGGAGTTTAAGTTGCACTTCACCCCCCTCCGACTCACGCTTTGTGATACATCGGTGAGAACTCAAACAGGTCCTCGTTGAGCCAGCCCG
Organism: Pseudomonas sp. ef1; assembly: GCF_007293365.2. Classification (NCBI taxonomy): domain Bacteria; kingdom Pseudomonadati; phylum Pseudomonadota; class Gammaproteobacteria; order Pseudomonadales; family Pseudomonadaceae; genus Pseudomonas; species Pseudomonas sp. ef1. The sequence continues at coordinate 890,906 of NZ_CM129815.1, forward strand.
CAGCGCGCAGAGCGTCGAGGGGAGCGTCATGTTCGCTAAGCGCTTTAGCCTCTGAGTTTTCCACAGCAGTAGCAATCGGCGATGGGTGATCTTTCGCAAAAATGGTCGGAGATGGGTCTACCGGCTTCTCACGGGATACAACGCTTCGAAGCAAGGTGAGGCGATCCTCTCGTGCCAATCCATCGAAAACCATCATTTCGCTCAGCTGATCCTCAATCGGCAGCAAATCGTCAAACTGTCGCATCCGCTTCGGATCACGGCTACGCAGAGCTGAAAGGGCTGGCTTTAGAATCTGCATTTTTGAGTTGCTTACCTTCACCAGGATCTCGGCAGTCAAACACTCCGAGCCACTCTGGACCGCATAACGCTGACTCAATACCAGCAGCTTGACCAGGAAATCCGTGACGCCTTGAGTGTGCTCATACAGCGTGTCAAAAATCTCGTCGGTCAGCTCAGCCGTCTGTTTGCACCACTGATAGCTCCAGAGATTTTCGACCAACAACCGCCACTCCTCATCATCCTTTTCGAATCGTTTGAATTCGAGCGTACCAGCACCACAAACTCGGCGGGCAGTCCGCATGGCTTCTGAGAACAGGCTAATCGTCGAGTTCGTGCCACTGAAAACCACCGGGATACCGATGTTGTTTACCAAGTGCAGGAAAAAATTCAGCATGCTCTCCTTACCACCGGTTTTCGCCAGGTGGAGGTTTTGCAGCTCGTCGATCAACAAGGCGCCGATGAAAAACGTGCTGGCCACCTGCTCCATCTGTTGCAGCGCATCATTGATGTTTCGATGCCGGTAGCGCTTGTGGTAGTCCTTGTCTCCTAGAGCGTCTCCAACCGCATAAAAAAACTGCTGGCAAAATCCAGCCAGCGATCCATCCCGAGGGCAGTCAAGCTTCAGCCATGTGATTTGGGTATGAACAAACTGCTTTCCCTCATAGCGCTCATGACGGATTGTCTGTGGATAAAGGCTCAAGATGGCGTGGAGTGCCGTTGACTTGCCAATGCCGCTCAGGCCGACGACCGTAAACGTTTCTGCAGTGGACTTGAACGCATCGTGGTAACGCTGAGCTCCCGATAAAGAATGCAAATGCCGGACGGTAGCGGGCGACATCGGGTTACGCCCGACATACCCTCGACGGATGAGCAGTGAGAACAGGGCCTCCAGTTCCAGATGTAGCAAGAACGGCTGTACGACGGTTCTCAGCCTGTCGATACAGTGAATTCGAGTGGCTCCTTCGAGCGTCAGCTCTTTCGGATCCACCGGCTGAGGAAAGTTCGAAATCAGTTCAACAGCCGCCGCCTCCGACAATATCGGAGGCAAAGCTTCGATAAGCGGGTTACCCGCATACTCACTAATGTCCTGTCTGACGTAATTGGCAAACGTCTGTGCACCTTTCATTTTGCCTGTCCTGGCCGAATTCTTTTGAGCAAATCGATAACCTGAGCGGTGCGCTCACCGGCATATGAATCATGCGCTTTCTGTGTCGTTTCAGATTGAAGTGAAGCTGGCTCCACCCTGACGCCTTCAGGAACAACCGCATTTTCACGCTCGCGGAGACGTTCTTCTGCGCGGTTCTCGCGGATGTTTCCAGTGGCCTCTGCCTTAGTAGGCGGAGCAGGTTCCTGTTTTCGTTCTGCGAGCGCGTGACTGATGATCTGGTGGACCTGATCGCTAAGCTGCACACGGCTTTCCAGCTCAGCTCGACGGCGAGTAGGCGGTTTTTGGCGATAGGCTTCGAGCAGATCAAAAATCTCGTCCGAGCGATAATTCGCGTAACCGGCATCCGATCGTCGAAGATCACAACGGATAAACTGCTTGGCCTCTCCTTGAATCCAAATGTGTGCCGCAGAGTTCGGATCGAACCAACACTCTATTGACCAAACGCCCCCTTTGCGAGCCTTGGCAAACCAATCTTTCTCTATGGCCATATCACACACGTAGTGCATGCCGCGAAACATCACTCCGCCCTTTTGAACGGTCGCGCGCTCACGCGGTAAAAGGTGGAGATAAACCAGCTCGTCGGGACGTTTGTTGGATTCGATCAGGTCGTTGTCGCAGGCCCAATTCCATATACCGTTAGGCGTAGGTTCTACGCCGTCATTCATCATCGCTTGAGTCAGTCGGTCAGGCTGTCGATGGTGACGGTTATAGTGGAGCACGCAATTGATGAGGATTTGGGTGAACTCTTTGAGGTTCAGCGTGGCATCGAGCCGGTAATCTCGCTCGCCGCGCTCTTTGTCCCGCGCAGCTACCCCGCCAGGTAGCCACCTGATACCCGTCAAATCATTCAAAATGCCAAACCGACTTTCTACCATAGGCTTCCAATCAGGCCGATAAGGTGGGGCAGTGCCCATCTCAATTCCCAACCCTGAGGATAACCCCTCTGCTGCGAGTGACAGCATCTCTCCCCGGTCGGCGTAAATCTGGTGGGGCAGGTGGTGACAATTCCAATCATCTGCATTGATGTCAACGCCGTTCTGAGCGCAGAACTCGACTTTGGAGGTAAACGCGTTGAACAGCGCTTGTCTCGCCCCATTCCAACTAGGGCCCTCCAATCCTACATAGAGACCAGCAATTATTCCGGAGAAACTATCCACTACGATATAAACAACGGGCCGACCAATGAGCATCCGTCTAGAGTAGCTGTTGACCAAATAAATATCGGCAATCGTTGCGTCGATTTCGAACTGATGACAGGGTCCACGCAGCCAATCTCGAACGGTACCTGAAAGCGGACGGCAATCCTTTAACCACCTCCTCAACCCTTTACGGCCACGCTCGGTTTCAATCTCGTCGAAAAAAATCTGTCCCCAATATTGGAACTGCCTCAAGCTGGGGAGTTCTGAACCAGGCAACAAACGAAGCTCTTCTTCACTGTTTTTAGAGATGTCTCGAACAGAGTAGAATCGTCTCAACATTTCGTCATATGCGCTCGAAATAGATGATTTCTTATCTCTTACATAAAGAGCATATCCAACACGGATGCATCGTTTATCAACTGCACTGAGCATCTTGGAAGGCGAAGTAAGAACGCCTTGAAATTTAGGCTTTCGCCCTGGTGGCCTGCTCGGATCATATTTTCTATCGGCAACCCCTACTGCCGTATAATTGTTAAGCAATGAGTTGCGAACTTGACCATAAAACCAATAGCGGTAAAGAAGTCGATAGATCGTTTTCCGCTGGATTCCGAGCTCTGACGCCCGTTTGCTAACAAGTCGGCCTAACTCACCTCGTACAAATATTTGTCCTGGGTATTCAGGATCTAGCAGAGGGGCGATGACGGCCCACTTTTCGTCCCGGCCTTGCTTGGCTCTCTCATCCAACTGTTCCTCAAGCACAAGCATGAACTCGGGCGTGGCAATGGCTGCTGGTTTGGTGTGACCAGACGCTAACGATCGACGAAGCTCCTCCAGACCCACAGCGTATGGCTGCCGGGGTGGGTCAGATAGATCCATCACAACTGCTAAGTCATGCGTTTCATCTTGGTAAAGGAGCCTGGCTATCGTAGCGATGACCGACAGATCGGTTACAGGCTCGAAAACGTCATTAACGAGAACAGTCATGACATTTTCTCCTTCAACGATACTTGGACAGGGCTCGGGGAAACTTCGAAGTCAGGAACTAGACCAGTAAGGTGGAGAGGAGTGTTAACCAAATCTATTTTGAGTGTTTTGTTCCAAACCAGATGAAAGAAAATTGCTTGAGCGTCTATATAGGAAATGGACAGAAGTGATGCTATTTTTCTTAGACAGGTGGCCAAGGTCCACGAATATTCCCGGCTGTTTACCAAGCACTCAATAAAATTCGAATGCAACGGCACTTTCATTAGATCACGCGAGAGCTTCGAGTATCTCCTGACTAGTCCGAGATTTTTTATAAAATCTCGTGTAAAAAACTCGTCTGTTACGATTTTCCAATCTACACCTTGGCTTTCCCAAAAACGCTTTTCAATTTCAAGTTTTTCAAGCGTTCTTTTACTTCCATTGCCAATTAAATCGGAACGATACTTCACCGTCCTAGCTACCGATTTGAAGTTTCCGCTCGGGTCCTTAACAGTTAACAGGAAGTCTGTTGTCATCACATAAGGCAGTGTTGTTCTAGGGTATCTTGGATAGCGTACATCGATCGCCGACGCTATCGCTTGCGCACGCTCTGTGGGTAGTAAAGGGTATTGCTCCCGTATATCCACGACGTCTTCAGAAAATTCACACACAAGGAAGTACGAACGCTCGAGATCTGACAGGAGGTGATGAATCCTCTCGATCTTCACGCCTTGAATCTTGTGCGAACGACCTATCGACGGGACATCTTGTACCCGCAGCCAAGGCACGTAGCTTGCCCCGGCGCCTTCGCCAAATCCATTTGCAATGTGCCGTTCAATGTCCTGCTGTGATGCAAACTTACGACCTCGCAACCCACGCCTCCTCAGTCGATGCGGACCGCTTCACCTCGCGCCGAGAAAAAGTCGTAGAAGGACACGACCGGCAAAGCGGCCGTATACAAAACGTTTTCTAGACTACACCCGCTGAAAGTTGAAGCGATGATTCCAGACCAAAGGGAAAGCCTGGAAAGGAAAACCCCCGTAGATACGGGGGTTTGAGCCTTGTGTCAATCTATGTTCGCCAGTGTCAAACTTTATTGTTTTGTGTCAATCTTTATTGTTAAAAACCAGAGCGTAGATCAACGGTGGATAACTTATTCCACGGTGACCGATTTCGCCAGGTTGCGCGGCTGATCAACGTCGGTGCCCTTGAGCACGGCGACGTAATACGACAGCAGTTGCAGCGGGATCGTATAAAGGATCGGCGAGAGAATGTCGTGGATGTGCGGCATTTGCACCACGTGGGTGCCTTCGCCGTTGGTCATCGCAGCTTTTTCGTCCGCGAACACGATCAACTCTCCGCCGCGAGCGCGGACTTCCTGCAGGTTGGACTTGAGCTTCTCCAGCAGTTCGTTGTTCGGCGCGACGGTCACCACTGGCATGTCGTTATCCACAAGTGCCAGCGGCCCGTGTTTGAGCTCGCCGGCCGGGTAGGCTTCGGCATGGATGTAGGAGATCTCCTTGAGTTTCAAGGCACCTTCCATCGCTACCGGGAATTGCGCACCACGGCCGAGGAACAGGGTGTGGTTTTTCTCGGCGAACAGCTCGGCGATTTTTTCCACGGTGCTGTCCATCGCCAGCGCTTCGCCGAGGCGAGTCGGCAGGCGACGCAGTTCTTCGACCAGCGTGGCTTCGACGCCATTGGCCAGAGTGCCGCGCACCTGACCCAGCGACAGGGTCAGCAGCAACAGGCCGACCAGTTGAGTGGTGAAGGCTTTGGTCGAGGCCACACCGATTTCGCGGCCGGCCTGGGTCAACAGGGTCAGATCGGATTCGCGCACCAGCGAGCTGATGCCGACGTTGCAGATCGCCAGGCTGGCGAGGAAGCCCAGCTCCTTGGCATTGCGCAGGGCCGCTAGGGTGTCAGCGGTTTCGCCGGACTGCGAGATGGTCACGAACAGCGTGTCCGGCTGCACCACAACTTTGCGATAACGGAATTCGCTGGCGACTTCCACCTGGCACGGAATACCGGCCAGTTCTTCGAGCCAGTAACGCGCGACCATGCCGGCGTGATAGCTGGTGCCGCAGGCGACGATCTGCACATTGCGCACTTTGGCGAACAGCTCGGCAGCTTGTGGACCGAAGGCCTCAACCAGCACTTGATTGTTGCCCAGGCGACCTTCGAGGGTGCGCTGGACCACGGCCGGTTGCTCGTGGATTTCCTTGAGCATGTAGTGGCGGAACTCGCCCTTGTCGGCGGCTTCGGCACCGTCGGTGTACTGCACGGTCTGGCGCTCGACAGCGTTGCCGTTCACGTCCCAGATCTGCACGCTGTCGCGACGGATTTCAGCGATATCGCCTTCTTCCAGGTACATGAAGCGGTCAGTGACCTGACGCAGAGCGAGTTGGTCGGAAGCGAGGAAGTTCTCGCCCAGACCCAGGCCGATCACCAATGGACTGCCACTGCGCGCGGCGACCAGACGATCCGGTTGGCTCGCATTGATCACCGCCAGACCGTAGGCCCCGTGCAGTTCCTTGACGGTTGCCTTGAGCGCTGCAGTCAGGTCCGGTTGTTCCTTGAGCTTGTGGGTCAGCAGGTGCGCGATGACTTCAGTGTCGGTGTCCGAGCTGAACGAGTAACCCAAGGCTTTGAGTTGTTCGCGCAGGGCTTCGTGGTTCTCGATGATGCCGTTGTGCACCACCGCGATATCACCGGAAAAATGCGGGTGGGCATTGCGCTCGCACGGCGCGCCATGGGTCGCCCAACGAGTGTGGGCGATACCGAGACGACCGGACAGCGGCTGTTCGGTCAGGGCGGTTTCCAGCTCACTGACCTTGCCCGGACGGCGCATGCGTTCCAGGGTCTGGTCATTGGTATAAACCGCCACACCGGCGCTGTCATAGCCGCGGTATTCGAGGCGCTTCAGGCCTTCGAGAAGGATGGCGGTGATATTACGTTCAGCTACAGCGCCGACAATGCCACACATGGTTATTTCTCCTGACTGACAGCCGCACAGATCAAAGTGATCCCACGGGCCTGAAGCTGATCGCGTGCCTCGACGGGCAGGCGATCATCGGTAATGAGGGTATGGATGCTGCTCCAGGGCAGCTCCAGGTTGGGAATCTTGCGACCGATCTTGTCGGCCTCGACCATGACGATGACTTCTCGCGCAACGTCGGCCATCACCCGGCTGAGGCCGAGCAGTTCATTGAAGGTGGTGGTGCCGCGCACCAGATCGATACCGTCGGCGCCGATGAACAGTTGGTCGAAGTCGTAAGAGCGTAGTACCTGCTCGGCGACCTGGCCCTGAAAGGATTCCGAGTGCGGATCCCAAGTGCCGCCGGTCATCAGCAGCACCGGCTCGTGTTCCAGTTCGCTCAAGGCGTTGGCAACATGCAGCGAGTTGGTCATCACCACCAGACCCGGTTGCTGGCCCAGCTCGGGAATCATCGCGGCGGTGGTGCTGCCGCTGTCGATGATGATGCGCGCGTGCTCGCGGATGCGTTTGACCGCCGCGCGAGCGATCGCCTGTTTGTACTTGGAAATACTCTGCGCCGTTTCTGCGACCAGCTCTTGCGGCATGGTGATCGCACCGCCGTAACGACGCAGCAATAGACCATGGGTTTCCAGCGCGGCGAGATCCTTGCGAATCGTAACTTCGGAAGTTTCGAAACGCTTGGCCAGCTCGTCGACACTGACTTCGCCCTGCTCATTGAGCAAGGCGAGGATGTTATGGCGACGTTGAGGAGTATTGCGCTTGGACATGGCGGCCTAAGTTTCGATTCGAAAGATAACGCAAGCAATGAAACTCTATCGAAAGGTTGCCGTCAAGACGCGGTGAGAAAAATTCAGAAAAATTGAAATGACTGTGGGAGCGAGCCCGCTCGCGAAAGGGGAGTCCTAGCCACTCAAGACGTGACTGAGAGACCGCATTCGCGAGCAGGCTCGCTCCTACAGGGGATTGTGGATAAATCAGGATTTTTTGATTTTTTCCGGCCGCTTCCAGCCGTCGATGTTCTTCTGGCGGGCTCGGCCTACCGCCAACTGAGCGTTATCCACATTTTGCGTGATAGTCGATCCGGCCGCAGTAGTTGCACCATTGGAGATATCCACAGGCGCGACCAGCGAGTTGTTGGAGCCGATGAAAACGTCAGCGCCCAACACGGTTTTCCACTTGTTCGCGCCATCGTAGTTGCAGGTGATGGTGCCGGCGCCGATGTTGGTGCGTGCGCCGATTTCTGCATCGCCCAGATAGGTCAGGTGGCCAGCCTTGGCACCTTCGCCCATGTGTGCATTTTTCAGCTCAACGAAGTTACCCACATGGGCGCGCGCTTCGAGCACAGTGCCCGGGCGTAACCGCGCGAAGGGACCAGCGTCACTGCCTTCACCGAGAATGGCGCCTTCTATATGACTGTTGGCCTTGATTACCACGCCTTTGCGCAGGGTGCTGTCCTTGATCACGCAGTTCGGGCCGATCTGTACGTCGTCTTCGATGATGACCTTGCCTTCGAGGATCACGTTTATGTCGATCAGCACATCGCGACCGACGCTGACTTCGCCGCGTACGTCGAAGCGGGCCGGGTCACGCAGGGTCACGCCCTCAGCCATCAGGCGGCGGCCGGCGCGCAACTGGTAATGACGCTCCAGTTCAGAGAGCTGCTTGCGATCGTTGGCGCCCTGCACTTCCATCGGATCATGGGGCTGTTCGGTGGCAACCACCAGACCATCGCTGACCGCCATTTCGATCACGTCGGTGAGGTAGTACTCGCCCTGCGCGTTGTTGTTCGACAGGCGACTCATCCAGTCCGCCAGGCGATCGGCCGGCACAGCGAGGATGCCGGTGTTACCTTCGGTGATCGCACGTTGCGCTTCGCTGGCGTCTTTGTGCTCGACGATTGCCGCGACCTTGCCGTCGGCATCGCGCACGATGCGGCCATAACCGGTCGGGTCATCCAGCTCGACAGTGAGCAAACCCATCTGCCCCGGCACGACATGCTTGAGCAGCCGTTGCAGGGTTTCGACTTCGATCAGCGGCACATCACCGTAAAGAATCAGCACGGTGTCGGCATCAATGAACGGCACCGCTTGGGCGGTGGCATGGCCAGTGCCCAGTTGCTTGTCCTGCAACACGAAATTCAGGTCATCAGCTGCCAGACGCTCACGCACCACATCGGCACCGTGCCCGATCACTACGTGGATGCGCTGTGGATCAAGTTGCCGGGCGCTGTGGATAACATGGCCGAGCATGGAGTTGCCGGCAATCGGGTGCAGCACTTTGGGCAGCGCCGAGCGCATGCGAGTGCCTTGACCGGCCGCGAGGATAACGATTTCGAGAGACATGACTGGCTACCAATCCTGGGTGGTCAGCAACTGCGACCGGGTTTGAAATTCGGAAAAGAAAAAAGGGTAGCCGAGGCTACCCTTTTTTATCAATCGCACAACAAGCGGATGACGGATTAACCGCCAAACTTCTTGCGGATCTGCTGGACGGTGCGCAGCTGGGCTGCAGCCTCGGCCAGACGAGTGGCAGCGGCGCCGTAATCGAAGTCCGCGCCTTTTTCGTTCAGGGCATTCTCGGCAGCCTTGAGAGCTGCCTGAGCCTGAGCTTCATCCAGGTCGGCGGCACGTTGCACGGTATCGGCAAGTACCTTGACCATGTTCGGCTGAACCTCGAGGAAACCACCGGAGATGTAGAACACCTCGGCTTCCCCGCCTTGCTTGATCAGGCGGATCGGACCCGGCTTGAGATTAGTGATCAGCGGCGCGTGACCCAGAGCGATACCAAGATCACCCAGTGCACCGTGCGCAATCACCATCTCGACCAGGCCGGAAAAGATTTCCCCTTCCGCGCTGACGATATCGCAATGGACTGTCATAGCCATCTGATTGCCTCAACCTAAATTAGCGCCCGTTGCCGGGCGCCGGGATTACAGTTTCTTGGCTTTCTCGATCGCTTCTTCGATGCCGCCAACCATGTAGAACGCTTGTTCTGGCAGGTGGTCGTAGTCACCGTTGAGGATGCCTTTGAAGCCAGCAATGGTGTCTTTCAGGGAAACGTATTTACCCGAAGCACCGGTGAAGACTTCAGCCACGAAGAACGGCTGCGACAAGAAGCGCTGGATCTTACGAGCACGGTTAACCAACTGTTTGTCGGCTTCCGACAGCTCGTCCATACCCAGGATCGCGATGATGTCTTTCAGCTCTTTGTAACGCTGCAGAACATACTGAACGCCGCGAGCGGTGTCGTAGTGGTCCTGGCCGATCACGTTCGGGTCCAGCTGGCGCGAAGTCGAATCCAGTGGATCTACCGCTGGGTAGATACCCAGGGAAGCGATGTCACGGGACAGAACGACGGTGGCGTCCAAGTGGGCGAAGGTGGTCGCTGGCGACGGGTCGGTCAAGTCGTCCGCAGGTACGTATACCGCTTGGATCGAGGTGATCGAACCTTCCTTGGTCGAAGTGATACGTTCTTGCAAAACGCCCATCTCTTCAGCCAGGGTCGGCTGGTAACCTACTGCCGAAGGCATACGGCCCAGCAGTGCGGATACTTCGGTACCGGCCAGGGTGTAACGATAGATGTTGTCGACGAACAGCAGAACGTCGTTACCTTCGTCACGGAACTTCTCGGCCATGGTCAGGCCGGTCAGTGCTACGCGCAGACGGTTTCCCGGCGGCTCGTTCATCTGACCGTAAACCAGTGCCACTTTGTCCAGAACGTTGGAGTCCTTCATCTCGTGGTAGAAGTCGTTACCCTCACGAGTACGCTCACCCACACCTGCGAACACGGAATAACCGCTGTGCTCGATGGCGATGTTACGGATCAGTTCCATCATGTTTACGGTTTTGCCTACACCGGCACCACCGAACAGACCGACTTTACCGCCCTTGGCGAACGGGCAGACCAGGTCGATAACCTTGATGCCGGTTTCCAGCAGGTCGTTGCCGCCTGCTTGCTCGGCGAACGAAGGTGCTGCGCGGTGAATGCCCCAGCGCTCTTCGGTGTCGATCGGGCCAGCTTCGTCGATCGGGTTACCGAGGACGTCCATGATCCGGCCCAGGGTCGCTTTACCGACCGGTACGGAGATGGCTGCGCCAGAGTCGGTGACTTCCAGACCGCGCTTCAAGCCCTCGGTGGAACCCATCGCAATGGTACGCACCACGCCGTCGCCCAGCTGCTGCTGAACTTCCAGGGTGGTTGCGGCCGCGCTTTGTACAGTCAGCGCGTTGTAGATGCTCGGTACGCTGTCGCGTGGAAATTCCACGTCGATAACGGCGCCGATGATTTGAACGATACGTCCGCTACTCATAGCTGGATCCTCTGAATATTTGAACCGTTAAACCGCGGCAGCGCCGCCGACGATTTCCGAGATCTCTTGGGTGATCGCAGCCTGACGCGCCTTGTTGTAGATCAGCTGCAAATCGCTGATCAAATCACCGGCGTTGTCGGTAGCGTTCTTCATCGCGATCATCCGCGCAGCCTGTTCAGCCGCGTTGTTCTCGACCACCGCCTGGTAGACCTGCGACTCGACGTAACGGACCATCAAGCCGTCAAGCAGCTCTTTGGCATCCGGTTCGTAGAGATAGTCCCAGTGGTGCTTGAGATCCTGATCCGGGGTGGCCACCAGTGGAATCAACTGCTCCACGGTAGGCTGCTGCGTCATGGTGTTGATGAACTTGTTGGATACCACGGACAGGCGGTCAATACGGCCGTCCAGGTAGGCATCCAGCATCACCTTGACGCTGCCGATCAGATCATTGATCGACGGCTCTTCACCCAGGTGGCTGATAGCTGCAACGACGTTACCGCCGAAGTTGCGGAAAAAGGCCGCACCCTTGCTACCAACGACACACAGATCAATCTCGACGCCGTTTTCGCGGTTTACCGCCATGTCCTTGACCAGGGCCTTGAACAGGTTGGTGTTCAAGCCGCCGCACAAACCACGGTCACTGCTCACAACGACATAACCGACACGCTTGATGGCGCGGTCGATCATGAACGGGTGGCGGTATTCCGGGTTGGCGTTGGCCAGATGCCCAATTACCTGGCGGATACGTTCCGCATAAGGACGGCTAGCAGCCATGCGCATTTGTGCCTTGCGCATTTTGCTGACCGCCACTTTTTCCATGGCGCTGGTAATCTTTTGCGTGCTTTTGATGCTCGCAATCTTACTGCGAATCTCTTTTGCGCCTGCCATGTAACACCTATCAGGTTAGCAAGCGGGAGCCTCGCGGCTCCCGCTGCGGCTTACCAGGTTTGGGTGGCCTTGAACTTCTCGATACCGGCTTTCATGCCAGCGTCGATTTCGTCATTGAAGTCACCTTTAACGTTGATCTTCGCCATCAAATCGGCGTGATCGCGGTTGAAGAAAGCAATCAGCGCTTGTTCGAAGCTGCCGATCTTGGCGATTTCAACGTCAGTCAGGAACCCACGCTCAGCGGCATACAGCGACAGCGCCATGTCAGCGATCGACATTGGTGCGTATTGCTTCTGCTTCATCAGCTCGGTAACGCGCTGACCATGCTCAAGTTGCTTGCGGGTCGCTTCGTCCAGGTCAGAAGCGAACTGGGCGAATGCCGCCAGTTCACGGTACTGAGCCAGAGCGGTACGGATACCACCGGACAGCTTCTTGATGATCTTGGTCTGAGCGGCACCACCCACACGGGATACCGAAACACCGGCGTTCACTGCAGGGCGGATGCCCGAGTTGAACATGGCCGATTCCAGGAAGATCTGACCGTCGGTGATGGAAATCACGTTGGTCGGAACGAACGCGGAAACGTCGCCAGCTTGGGTTTCGATGATCGGCAGTGCGGTCAGGGAACCAGTTTTGCCGGTCACTGCGCCGTTGGTGAACTTCTCTACGTATTCTTCCGAAACGCGGGATGCGCGCTCCAGCAGACGGGAGTGGAGATAGAACACGTCGCCTGGGTAAGCTTCACGGCCTGGTGGACGGCGCAGCAGCAGGGAGATCTGGCGGTAAGCCACTGCCTGCTTGGACAGATCGTCATAAACGATCAGCGCGTCTTCACCGCGGTCGCGGAAGAATTCACCCATGGTGCAACCGGAGTACGGTGCCAGGAATTGCAGCGCAGGAGATTCCGAAGCACTGGCAGCCACGATGATCGTGTTGGCCAGGGCGCCGTTTTCTTCCAGCTTGCGAACCACGTTGGCGATGGTCGATTGCTTCTGACCGATGGCTACGTAGACGCAGAAAATGCCGCTGTCTTTCTGGTTGATGATCGCGTCGATCGCCAGAGCGGTTTTACCGATCTGACGGTCACCGATGATCAGCTCACGCTGACCACGGCCGACAGGGATCATGGCATCGACAGCCTTGTAGCCAGTCTGTACAGGCTGGTCTACCGACTTACGCCAGATCACGCCTGGAGCAACTTTCTCGACCGCGTCGGTCTCGGTGTTGCCCAGTGGACCTTTGCCGTCAACAGGGTTACCCAGAGCATCGACTACGCGGCCCAGCAATTCCTTACCAACAGGAACTTCGAGGATGCGGCCGGTGCACTTGGCGCTCATGCCTTCAGCCAGCGACTGGTAGGAGCCCAATACCACGGCACCTACGGAGTCCTGCTCCAGGTTGAGGGCCATACCGTAGACGCCGCCCGGAAACTCGATCATCTCGCCGTACATGACGTCGGCCAGACCGTGAATCCGCACGATGCCGTCAGATACGCTGACGACAGTGCCTTCGTTACGGGCTTGGGAGGTCACATCGAGCTTGTCGATGCGGCCCTTGATAATTTCACTTATTTCGGAAGGATTGAGTTGCTGCATTGCTCTGCTGCCCCTTCAAACTCAAGATTTCAATGCTTCGGCAAGTTTCGCGATTTTGCCGCGAATCGAGCCATCGATAACCAGGTCGCCGGCGCGGATCACGACACCACCAATCAAGGCAGCGTCCTCCGCAACTTGCAGGCGCACTTCCCGGTTGAGTCGTGCACTGAGAACCTTGGCGAGTTTGTCTTGCTGTTCTTGGTTCAATGCAAATGCACTGGTCACTTCAACGTCTACCGATTTCTCTTGTTCGGCCTTGTACAGGTCGAACAGAGCGGCGATCTCCGGCAGAAGCAGGAGACGGTCGTTCTCGGCAACGACGTTGATGAAATTGCGTGCCTTTTCATCAAACTTGTCGCCGCACACGTCAATGAACGTGGCGGCCTTTTCTGCGCTCGTCAGTCGCGGGGCCTTGAGCACGCGCTGCAGGGTGTCGTCTTGCGACACCGCTGCTGCCAGGCCGAGCATGGCTGACCAATTGGCCAGTTGCTGGTGGGCCTGAGCGTGCTCGAAGGCCGCCTTAGCGTAAGGTCGGGCCAACGTGGTCAGTTCTGCCATGATCGCCCTCGCTTAGATTTCAGCAGCCAGTTGGTTAACCAGCTCTGCGTGCGCGTTTTGATCGATTGTGGCACCCAGGATCTTCTCGGCGCCGCCAACAGCCAGCAAGCCCACTTGGGCACGCAGCTTGTCTTTGACGCTGTTCAGTTCCTGTTCGATCTCGGCTTGAGCCTGAACCTTCACACGGTCAGCGTCGATACGGGCTTTTTCAACAGCCTCTTCGACGATCTGGTTACCGCGTTTCTTGGCTTGCTCGATGATTTCAGCTGCCTGAGCTTTCGCTTCGCGCAGTTGCTGACCCGCTTTCTCTTGGGCCAACTCCAGGTCGCGAGCTGCACGGCTGGCAGCGTCCAGACCATCAGCGATCTTCTTTTGACGTTCGTGCAGAGCAGCGATGACCGGAGGCCATACATACTTCATGCAGAACAGTACAAAAATCAGGAACGCAACGGACTGGCCAATCAGGGTCGCATTAATGTTCACGCCAACACCTCGCAGTTACGTTGTCCATCACACCAAATTACTCGGAAGATCCGAGTAATCAGCCAGCGATCTGACCAACGAACGGGTTCGCAAAGGTGAAGAACAGAGCGATACCAACACCGATCATGGTTACGGCGTCGAGCAGACCGGCAACGATGAACATTTTTACTTGCAGCATTGGAACCATTTCTGGCTGACGCGCTGCGCCTTCCAGGAACTTGCCGCCCAGCAGGCCGAAACCAATTGCGGTACCCAGTGCGCCCAGGCCGATCAACAGTGCAACAGCGATAGCGGTTAGACCAACTACAGTTTCCATCTTTCCTCCCGACTTTTACGTCGTATGGTTTAGGTTTTTTAGATTAAAGCGGTAAAACAAATCGTTTCAGCTGCCCCGCAAGGAGCTCCCTCCCGTTTGACCGGGAGGAACATCAGACTAGTCGAGACTGGTCTTAATGGTTTTCTTCGTGCGCCATCGACAGGTAGACGATGGTCAGCATCATGAAGATGAACGCCTGCAGGGTGATGATCAGGATGTGGAATACAGCCCACGCCCACTGCAGAACAACGCCCAGGCCGCTGAGCCAGAGCAGGCCGCTGCCGAACATCACAGCGATCAGAATGAACACCAGCTCGCCGGCATACATGTTGCCGAACAGACGCAGAGCCAGAGAGATCGGCTTGGCGATCAGGGTGACGAATTCCAGCAGGAAGTTCACCGGGATCAGCAGGGCCTGAACGAAGATGTTCTTGCTGCCGAACGGGTGCAGGGTCAGTTCGCCGATGAAGCCGCCGATGCCCTTGACCTTGATGCTGTAGAAAATGATCAGTGCGAACACCGAGAACGCCATGCCCAGAGTCGCGTTCGGGTCGGTAGTCGACACGGCGCGGAACGGGATGTGTGCATCGCCGGAGATCAGGATGGCCAGCTGAGGAATCCAGTCGACCGGTACCAGGTCAACGGCGTTCATCAGGAACACCCAGACGAAGATGGTCAGTGCCAGCGGTGCAATCACCGGGCTACGGCCATGGAAGCTGTCTTTCACGCTGCCATCGACGAATTCGACCAATACTTCAACGAAGTTCTGCAAGGCACCCGGCTGACCCGAAGTCGCTTTCTTCGCCGCCATGCGGAAAAGAAGAACGAAGATCAGACCCAGCGCGACCGACCAGCCGAGGGTGTCGACGTGGAAAGCCCAGAAGCCCATTTCCTTGGCCTCTGCTGCGGTGTGGGCAAAGCCCCAGCCGCCGTTGGGTAGCTGACCGAAAGTCAGGTTCTGCAAGTGGTGCTGGATATAGCCCGAAGCGGTTGTCTCTGCCATGGTTGCCTCAAACGCCCTAAGGTCTCGAAAGTCTTGTTCTCATCAGCAGGGGAGCGAACCAGCTGACCGACTGCGTCAGCACGAACACGCCGAATACTGCGATCGGCGCCAGTGGCTTCACACCTGCGAACACCAGTGCAAACAGCACTGCCGTCAAAATAAGTTTGCCTGCCTCGCCGGCATAAAAAGACCGGACGATGGACTGGGCTGCTCGGGCGCCGGAAAACCGGAATGCCCTGTGAGCGAAATAAACATTGGGCAGCAAGGCTATCAGGCCTCCGCAAAGTCCCGAGTATCCGGCAACGACTCCATGCCATTGCCAGAGCGCCAAAGCGGCAATGAGCAGAATGACAAATTGAGCCATCAACACCGGAAAAACCGCCAGGCGATGGAAAGGCAAGCGGTTTGGCGTGCGGGTTTCCATCACAGTTGCTCTCCAATGGTCGGCTGCCGAAATTCAATAACTTGGCATAATTTGTGCCGACAAAATGCGCGCAGAGTATAGGGGCGGTTCTGCCCCTATTCAACTGTCAGGTAGTGATTTCCGACTGCGCGCTACATGAGGAAATGTTTCAGCGGATGTGTGCGAGCACACCTTGAAGCTCGTCGAGCGAGTTATAACCAATCACCAATTGGCCTTTGCCCTTCTTGCCATGGCGAATCTGCACCGCAGAGCCTAGGCGCTCGGCCAAACGCTGCTCAAGGCGAGCGATGTCCGGGTCGGGTTTTGCAGCTTCCACAGGCTCCGGTTTGCCACTCAACCACTGGCGAACCAGTGCCTCGGTTTGGCGCACGGTCAGCCCTCGTGCGACAACATGTCGCGCCCCTTCGACCTGCTGATTGTCCGGCAGACCGAGCAAGGCACGCGCGTGACCCATTTCCAGGTCACCGTGCGACAACATGGTCTTGATCACTTCGGGCAGTGCAATAAGTCGCAACAGGTTAGCCACAGTCACACGCGACTTACCCACAGCCTCGGCAACCTGCTGCTGAGTCAGCTGGAATTCCTGCTGCAAGCGCTGCAAGGCGACGGCTTCTTCGATCGGGTTGAGGTCTTCACGCTGGATGTTCTCGATCAGCGCAATCGCAATGGCGGTTTCATCCGGCACATCGCGGACCATCGCCGGGATGGTTTCCTGCCCGGCCTGCTGACTGGCGCGCCAGCGGCGTTCACCGGCAATGATCTCAAACCGGCCGCCGCCAA
This sequence comes from Pseudomonas sp. ef1, assembly GCF_007293365.2. NCBI lineage: Bacteria > Pseudomonadati > Pseudomonadota > Gammaproteobacteria > Pseudomonadales > Pseudomonadaceae > Pseudomonas > Pseudomonas sp. ef1. Next base: position 907,809 of record NZ_CM129815.1, read on the forward strand.
TCGGGCGTACCACGATCGGCTGCATCACGCCTTGGGCCTTGATCGACTGCGCCAGCTCTTCCAGGGCCTGCGGGTCCATGTCACGGCGCGGCTGATATTTGCCACGCTGCAGCAGGTCCAGCGGCAGGTGTTGCAGTTCGCGGGTGTCAGCCTGCGCGGCTTGTTCTTCCAGCGCGCTGACCGTCGGACCACTCAGCAGTGCATCCAGTCCACGTCCGAGACCTCGTTTCTTGACGGCCATGGGGATTCCTTAAGTTGGCTGAGCAGCAGCAATGCGTGAATTTTTGCGCTGACGACGAACCATCTCGCCTGCCAGAGCCAGATAGGCCAGGGCACCACGCGATTGCTTGTCGTAAGCCAGCGCCGGCATGCCGTAGCTCGGTGCTTCGGCCAGGCGAATGTTGCGCGGGATCACCGTGTCGTACAGCTGATCGCCGAAGTGTTCCTTGAGCTGCGCCGAAACGTCGTTCATCAGGCTCAGGCGCGGGTCGTACATGGTCCGCAGCAGGCCTTCGACTTTCAGGTTCGGGTTGAGCAGCTCGGCGATACGCTTGATGTTATCCACAAGGTCGCTCAAACCTTCCAGCGCAAAGTATTCGCACTGCATGGGGATAATCACCCCGTCAGCGGCGACCAGTGCGTTGAGTGTGAGCATCGACAGCGACGGTGGGCAGTCGATCAAAATGTAATCGTAGTTGTCACGGATCGGCGCCAGCGCGCTGCGCAGACGGCTTTCCTTCATCTGCATTTCCAGCAGCACCACTTCGGCCGCGGTCAGATCGCGGTTGGCCGGCAGCAATTGATAACCGCCGTGCTCGGAGAAGTGCATGGCCTGACCCAGATCGCATTCACCGATCAGCAGATCGTAGACCGAGTTTTCCAGACCATGTTTATCCACACCGCTACCCATGGTGGCGTTGCCCTGTGGATCGAGATCGATCAACAGCACCCGGCGCTTGGTCGCGACCAGGGATGCTGCGAGGTTGATGCAGGTGGTGGTCTTGCCCACACCACCCTTCTGGTTCGCTATCGCGAATACCTTAGCCATTCTTGCTTGTGTTCCCAATCATGCCGTGCGGCGCAGTATCAGCAGATGGCGTTGGCCTTGGCAACCGGGGACGGCCAGGGCGTGTTCGCTATCGAGTTTGAAATCTGCCGGCAATGCTACCAGCTCATCGGCCGGATGAACGCCCTTCATTGCCAGCCAGCGTGTATCGGCATCGCCCAAGTGGCGAGTCCAGTTGGTGAAGTTTTCCATGCTGCTGAAGGCCCGGGAAATGATCCCGTTGAATGGTTGCGCAGGCTGGAACGCTTCGACGCGACTGTGGATAACTTGCAGGTTATCCAGCTTCAGCTCCAGTTTGACCTGAGTCAGAAAGCGGGTTTTCTTGCCGTTGCTGTCCAGACAGGTCACTTGCGAGTCCGGGTACAGGATCGCCAGCGGGATACCAGGCATGCCACCGCCACTGCCGACATCGAGCCAGCGACCGTTTTCGATGAACGACATCACGCTGAGACTATCGAGCAAGTGCCGCGAAACCATTTCGTCCGGATCGCGCACGGCGGTCAGGTTGTAGGCCTGGTTCCATTTGATCAACAGGGCCAGATAACCCAGCAGCAATTCGTGCTGGGTTTCTGTGAGATTGACACCGAGCTCGCGGGCTCCTGTGGATAACTCTTCGGCGTGCTGCGAAGTGACCTTGGCACTCAAGCGCTTTGCTCCAACTGACGGCCCGCGCCGCGTTTTTTCAAATGAATCATCAACAGCGAAATCGCTGCCGGGGTCACGCCCGGGATCCGCGAAGCCTGGCCCAGCGTTTCAGGACGTGTGGCGCCGAGCTTGCTCTGGATCTCCTTGGACAGACCGGAGATGTTGGTGTAATCGATATCCACAGGCAATTTAGTGTCTTCGCTGGCACGCAGACGGGCGATTTCGTCTTGTTGGCGGTCGATGTAACCGGCGTATTTGGTCTTGATCTCGACCTGCTCGGCGACCTGTGGATCTTCGGCGCCCTGCCCGGTCACTTCGACCAGACCGGCGTAGTCGATTTCCGGACGGCTCAACAGGTTGAGCAGGTTGTATTCGTGAGTCAGCGGTGTGCCGAATTTTTCGGCAATCGCATCGCCCTGCGGGGTGTTCGGCCGCACCCAAGTGCTTTTCAGGCGCTGTTCTTCAAGCTCGATGCTTTCGCGTTTCTTGCAGAAGGCCGCCCAGCGCGCGTCATCGACCAGACCGAGTTCGCGACCTTTTTCGGTCAGACGCAGGTCGGCGTTGTCTTCGCGCAGAATCAGGCGGTATTCGGCGCGGGACGTGAACATGCGATACGGCTCTTGGGTACCGAGGGTGATCAGGTCGTCGACCAGAACGCCGATGTACGCTTCATCGCGGCGCGGACACCAGGCCTCTTTGCCCTTCGCCCGCAGCGCGGCGTTGGCGCCGGCGAGCAGACCTTGAGCGCCAGCTTCTTCGTAACCGGTGGTGCCGTTGATCTGCCCGGCGAAAAACAGACCGCCGATGACTTTGGTTTCCAGGCTGTACTTCAGATCGCGGGGATCGAAGTAGTCGTACTCAATCGCATAACCCGGACGCACGATGTGCGCGTTTTCCATACCGCGGATCGACTGCACGATCTGCAATTGCACGTCGAACGGCAGGCTTGTGGATATCCCGTTCGGGTACAGCTCATGGGTGGTCAGACCTTCCGGTTCGATGAACACCTGATGGCTTTCCTTGTCGGCAAAGCGATGAATCTTGTCTTCGATCGACGGGCAATAACGCGGGCCGACGCCTTCGATCTCCCCGGCAGCGGAATACATGGGCGAACGATCAAGGTTTGCCGCGATGATTTCGTGGGTACGCGCATTGGTATGGGTAATCCAGCAACTGACCTGGCGCGGATGCTGCTCCTTGCTGCCCATGAACGACATCACCGGGATCGGAGTGTCACCCGCCTGCTCGGTCATCACCGAGAAATCCACAGATTTGCCATCAATACGCGGCGGTGTACCGGTTTTCAGGCGCCCGACACGCAATGGCAACTCACGCAGACGGAGGGCCAGAGCAATCGACGGTGGATCACCGGCGCGACCGCCAGAGAAATTCTGCAAACCAATGTGGATAAGTCCACCGAGGAATGTACCGGTGGTCAACACCACGGAATCGGCGAAGAAACGCAGACCCATCTGTGTGACGACACCGCGGACTTGCTCCTGCTCGACAATCAGGTCGTCAGCAGCCTGTTGAAATATCCACAGGTTTGGCTGGTTTTCCAGGATTTCGCGGACAGCGGCCTTATAGAGAATCCGGTCCGCTTGCGCACGGGTCGCCCGTACGGCCGGGCCTTTGCGGCTGTTCAACACGCGAAACTGGATGCCGCCCTTATCGGTAGCCATGGCCATCGCGCCGCCGAGGGCATCGATTTCCTTGACCAGATGGCTTTTGCCGATGCCACCGATGGCCGGGTTGCAACTCATGGCGCCGAGGGTTTCCACGTTATGCGTCAGCAACAGGGTTTTTGCCCCCATGCGTGCTGACGCCAGTGCTGCCTCGGTACCGGCATGACCGCCGCCGATGACGATCACTTCAAAACGGGAAGGGAAATCCACCACGCACCTCGTGCCTGCTTAAGTAGGTCATTCAGGAAATATTGAAACCAGGTTTCTGGACCTGGTCGGCAAGTATAGGGACTTCGCCCTTTCTAAAGAACCCTTTGCACAAAATTTAACCAGCTGTGGAGAACTCTAGGTTAAAAGAATAAAAAAGAGAGAAATTTATAAAACCTTTGTTTTTATGTTTATTCTTACTGAGCACCATTTCTGTGGATAGATCTCTACAGGCCATGTTTTACAATGTGTACAGAGATTAAAAACCCTGTGCTCATGTGGCAATGAGGCCCTTGGATAACCGGTGTAAGCCTGTGGATGAAAGGGGGGGTTATCCACAGCGTGGGTTATCTCCAGTTTTGAGGCCCTGTTATCAACTGCCCTCAGTGGCAGTTATTCACAGGGCTTAATCCACAGAAATTTGATGGAGGAAGAGGTACCGGGCAGCCGAAAACCGCTCAGGGAGAAAAAATCTGCCCGGCACTCTTGGAGGATTTTAGAAAAGAGGGAAGCAGACAGGTCGCGAACGGACCTGTCTGTGAATAGCAGGAGGGTTATTTGCCGATGCAGAAGCTGGAGAAAATCCTTCCGAGCAAATCATCAGAACTGAACGCCCCGGTAATTTCACCCAGGGAATGTTGAGCCTGGCGCAAATCCTCAGCGAGCAACTCCCCAGCGCCCGCCAGGGTCAGTTGCGCGCGGCCATGTTCCAATGCCGCGCTGGCGTGGCGCAGTGCCTCCAGATGCCGGCGACGTGCGCTGAAGCTGCTTTCCGAGGTCTGCTCGTAACCCATGCACGCCTTTAGATGATCACGCAGCAGATCGAGGCCTTCGGCAGACTTGGCACTGAGACTGATGGTCACGTGGCCGTCGTCACTGGTTTCCAGAGCAATCGCTTCACCGGTCAGATCGGCTTTGTTCCGGATCAGGGTGACTTTCGCCGGATCCGGTCGAGACTCAAGGAATTCTGGCCACAAGGCAAAAGGATCCAGTGCTTCTGGTGCGGTCGCATCGACCACCAGCAAAACCCGATCCGCTTCACCGATGGCTTTCAACGCCCGTTCCACACCGATCTTTTCCACATGATCATCGGTGTCACGCAGCCCTGCAGTATCGACCACATGCAACGGCATCCCGTCGATGTGGATATGTTCGCGCAAAATATCCCGCGTAGTACCGGCAATTTCGGTGACGATGGCGGCTTCGCGACCGGCCAATGCATTCAACAGGCTGGATTTACCGGCATTCGGCCGCCCAGCGATGACGACTGTCATACCATCACGCAACAATGCGCCCTGCCCCGCTTCGCGCAGCACTGTGGATAACTCATCGCGTACCTTATCGAGCATGCCCAATACATGACCGTCGGCGAGAAAGTCGATTTCCTCTTCCGGGAAGTCGATGGCGGCTTCGACGTAGATACGCAAACCGATCAGCTGCTCGGTCAAGTTATGCACACGCTGGGAAAACGCACCCTGCAATGAACGCAGCGCATTGCGCGCAGCCTGTGCAGAACTGGCTTCGATCAAATCGGCTATTGCTTCGGCCTGGGCCAGATCGAGTTTGTCATTGAGGAAGGCGCGCTCGCTGAATTCACCTGGACGGGCCAGACGGCAGCCCAGTTCCAGACAACGCTTGAGCAACATGTCCAGAACGATCGGGCCGCCATGGCCCTGCAATTCCAAGACGTCTTCGCCGGTGAACGAGTTCGGCCCCGGGAAATACAAAGCCAGACCTTCGTCCAGCACCTGCTGGTCGTCACTGAAAAACGGTCCGTAATGGGCGTAACGTGGTTTCAGTTCTCGGCCGCTGATGGCTATTGCCGCAACGCTGGCCAACGGCCCGGAAATACGGACGATGCCCACACCGCCGCGCCCTTGAGCGGTGGCGACAGCGGCGATGGTTTCACGGGGTGTGCTCATAAAGCGGCATCCAGACAAAAGTGGCAGATAGCAAAACGCCCCACTAGGGGGCGCTTTGAGTGGTGTTATCCACAGTGCAAGTTACGCCTCGGCTTTTTTCGTCGCCGCTTCGATCTTACGCGTGATGTACCACTGTTGTGCAATCGACAGGCAGTTGTTCACAACCCAGTACAGCACCAGGCCCGCCGGGAACCACAGGAAGAAGAAGGTGAAGATGATTGGCATCATTTTCATGACCTTCGCCTGCATCGGATCCGGAGGCGTCGGGTTCAGCTGCTGCTGGATGAACATGGTTGCGCCCATGATGATCGGCAGAATGAAGAACGGATCCTTGATCGACAGGTCAGTGATCCACAGCATGAACGGCGCCTGGCGCATTTCCACGCTTTCCAGCAGAACCCAGTACAGCGACAGGAAGACCGGCATCTGCACGAGGATCGGCAAGCAGCCGCCCAGTGGATTGATCTTCTCTTTCTTGTACAGCTCCATCATGGCCTGCGACATTTTCTGCCGGTCATCGCCATGTTGCTCTTTCAGCGCAGCCAGTTTCGGAGCCACGGCACGCATGCGCGCCATCGATTTGTAGCTGGCGGCCGACAGCGGGAAGAAGATCCCTTTGATCAGCATGGTCAGGAAGATGATCGACCAGCCCCAGTTACCGACAATGGCGTGGATATGTTGCAGCAGCCAGAAGATCGGCTGGGCAATGAACCACAGAATGCCGTAGTCGACGGTCAGTTCCAGACCTGGGGACAACTCTTTCAACACAGCCTGGCTTTTCGGACCTGCGTACAGCACAGCGCTGGTTTCAACTTTTGCACCTGGAGCAGCGGTCAGAGTCGGACCGGTGTAACCGATGATGTAGTTGCCTTTGCTGTCTTTACGGGTCTGGACGATATTGTTTTCGCCCTTGGCCGGAATCCACGCGGTCACGAAGTAGTGCTGCAGCCAGGCTACCCAACCACCGGTGACGGTTTCCTTGAGCTGCGCCTTGTCCATGTCCTTCATCGACACTTTCTTGTACGGCTCGGAACTTGTCCACAGGGCGGCGCCCAGGTAAGTCGCGGTGCCAGTAGCCGTGGTCGACGAAGGATCAGCGCTGGCGTCGCGCTTCAACTGGGCAAACATTGCGCCGTTCCAGGGCTGAGCGCTCTGGTTATCCACAATGTAGGAGACAGCGACGTCGTACAGGCCACGTTTCATGGTGAAACGCTTGATGTAGTTGACGCCGTCCTTGCTGAATTTCAGGTCAACGACGAGTTGATCCTGACCGTCAGCCAGTTGGTAAACCTTCTTCTCCGAGGAATAAACCGGACGACCGGCCGGGTTTGCATCCGGGCCGTTGGTACCGATCAGACCGCTTTGCGCCAGATATACACGTTCGCCGCCGTTATCGAACAGCTGGAACGGAACGTCAGGACGATCCTGACGACGTGGGTACAAAGGCAGAGTCAGTTGCGCAACGTCGCCACCCTGTGGATCGATCGCCAGATCGAGCACATCGGTCTTGACCTGAATCAGATCCTTGCTGGCGGCGACCGGCGTTTCGGCAGGTGCGCTGGTATCGCTGGCGGCGCGCGGAATATCGTCACTGGCAGCATTTGTGCCAGTGGCGGTGTCCGGCAAACCGGATGTAGTCGTACTGGAAGCAACATTCTGAGTCGGCAGGGCAGCCTGGCCATAATCCTGGTTCCATTTAAGAACCATGACGTAGGACACGATTGCCAGGGCGACGATCAGGATCGTGCGTTTGATATCCATGATTACTCGGCCATCGAAGAAGAACGGGAGGTAGGGACAGGTGGAACCGGGTCATAACCACCGGGATTCCACGGATGACAGCGACCTAAACGACGAAAGGTCAGCCAGCCACCGCGCAGAAGGCCATGATTTTCAATGGCTTCATACGCGTAGCAGGAACAACTGGGGTAGAAGCGACAGTGGCTGGCCATTAAAGGACTAATGGCATAGCGATAAAACTGGATCGGAACGAGGGCCAGTTTACGCATCGGTACTGTCTACCCCTACAGTTTCGGTTTTGACTGCCGGAACGGGCTTGTTGCGTGCCAGACGCTTCCAGAGTTTGCCGAAATGCTGAATCAATTCGGGGTTTTCTACATCACCCAAACCTTTGCGCGCGACGATAACGATGTCCCAGCCGACCAGTGAATCCTGGTGCAGACGGAACGATTCGCGCATCAGACGTTTGAGGCGATTGCGCTCAACGGAGAGCTTTACGCTCTTTTTCCCGATAACCAGCCCGAGACGGGGGTGATCAAGATCGTTGTTGCGTGCAAGGAGCAGGAGATTTTTCCCCGGAACCTTGCCGGTAGGGGAGTCAAAGACTGCCTTGAAATGCCGGGGGGTAAGCAGACGCTTTTCCCGACTGAAGTCCTGACTCACCTCCAGTACCGGATTATCAAACTGCCAGACGCGCACGACCTTTGGCGCGACGACGCGACAGGACTGCACGGCCGTTCTTGGTAGCCATGCGAGCACGGAAACCGTGGGTACGAGCGCGTTTGATAGTGCTTGGTTGGAAAGTACGTTTCATGTCGTGTTACCTGGTTCGTCCACAACGGGCCGGAATGGCCCCCGTTTTAAGAGACCGGGGATTCTAGAGAAAGCAAGCCTTCAGGTCAATTTCCAACCAGCGTTTCCTTATAAATAGATCAGGGCCGGGTTTGAGCTCGAAAGCCTGTCAGCCAGATATAGAAATAAAGAAGGGAATTATTTAAAGCTTTTCTGTAAAGCTTGTAAAAGCTAGACACGCCATCTTCTGTGGATAACTGCCATGGGGCCGTATTCTTCGGGGTGTACAGAGAATGACAACTACAGTGGAAAACCGTGTTCAGCCTGTGCTGCGCTATCGGAAAAGCTGTGTGTGAAAGGGCTTGTTATCCACAGGCTGGTTATCCACCGGGTTTAACCCCCAGTTGTCCAGTGCCCTCAGAGGCGTTTATCCACAGGGCTTATTCATGTGCCGTTGGTCGCCTTTTAATGCGTTAACGCATTGATAAATGATGGCGATGGACCTACCTGCATGTGGATAAGTGAACCGCTCGCCGCTACAATGGCCGCTTGTTTTTGCCTCACCGGCTTTCAACTTAGGGGATATCCGTGTCAGTGGAACTTTGGCAGCAGTGCGTGGAGCTTTTGCGCGAAGAGCTGCCTGCCCAACAATTCAACACCTGGATCCGTCCACTACAGGTCGAAGCCGAAGGCGACGAGTTGCGCGTCTACGCACCGAATCGTTTCGTGCTGGACTGGGTCAACGAAAAGTACCTGGGCCGCGTCCTTGAATTGCTGGATGAGCATGGCAATGGCTCGACGCCGGCGCTGTCCTTGTTAATAGGCAGCAAACGCAGCTCGGCACCTCGTGCCGCACCCAATGCGCCGCTGGCGGCCGCGCAGGTTGCTCAGGCGCAGGCCAATAATGTGCCAGCGAGCAATCCGGCACCGACGCCAGCCCCTGCTCCAGCCAAGCGTTCCACACAGAAGGCCGCTGAAGTCAGCGAAGAGCCTTCCCGCGACAGCTTCGACCCGATGGCGGGTGCTGCTTCGCAGCAGGCCCCGGTTCGCGCGGAGCAGCGCACCGTGCAGGTAGAAGGTGCGCTCAAGCACACCAGTTACCTGAACCGCACGTTCACCTTCGAGAATTTTGTTGAAGGTAAATCCAACCAGCTCGCCCGTGCGGCGGCCTGGCAGGTGGCGGACAATCCCAAGCACGGCTATAACCCGCTGTTCCTTTATGGTGGCGTCGGCCTGGGTAAAACCCACTTGATGCACGCAGTGGGCAACCATCTATTAAAGAAGAATCCGAATGCCAAGGTCGTGTACCTGCATTCCGAGCGTTTCGTGGCCGACATGGTCAAAGCGCTGCAACTGAACGCCATCAACGAATTCAAGCGTTTCTACCGTTCGGTGGACGCCTTGCTGATCGACGATATTCAGTTCTTCGCCCGCAAGGAGCGTTCCCAGGAAGAGTTTTTCCACACCTTCAACGCGCTGCTTGAAGGTGGTCAGCAGGTCATTCTCACCAGTGACCGCTACCCGAAAGAAATCGAGGGCCTTGAAGAACGCCTCAAATCCCGCTTCGGCTGGGGCCTGACCGTTGCGGTCGAGCCGCCTGAGCTGGAAACCCGCGTGGCGATCCTGATGAAGAAGGCCGATCAGGCCAAAGTCGAGTTGCCCCATGACGCCGCGTTCTTCATCGCCCAGCGCATCCGCTCGAACGTTCGTGAGCTGGAAGGCGCGCTGAAACGTGTGATCGCTCACTCGCACTTCATGGGCCGCGACATCACCATCGAGCTGATTCGCGAATCCCTGAAAGACTTGCTGGCGTTGCAGGACAAACTGGTCTCTGTGGATAACATTCAGCGCACCGTCGCCGAGTATTACAAGATCAAGATTTCCGACCTGCTGTCCAAGCGCCGTTCGCGCTCGGTGGCTCGTCCGCGTCAGGTGGCCATGGCGTTGTCCAAGGAACTGACCAACCACAGCCTGCCGGAAATCGGCGATGTGTTTGGCGGCCGCGACCACACCACCGTGCTGCACGCCTGCCGCAAGATCAACGAACTTAAGGAATCCGACGCGGACATCCGCGAGGACTACAAGAACCTGCTGCGTACACTGACCACTTGATGAACACCAGCGCAGCTTATTAAGGCAAGGGACTAGACCATGCATTTCACCATTCAACGCGAAGCCCTGTTGAAACCCCTGCAACTGGTCGCAGGCGTCGTCGAGCGCCGACAGACCTTGCCGGTACTGTCCAACGTGCTGTTGGTCGTCGAAGGCCAGCAACTGTCGCTGACCGGTACCGACCTGGAAGTCGAGCTGGTCGGTCGTGTGCAACTCGAAGAGCCGGCCGAAACCGGTTCCATCACCGTGCCGGCGCGCAAGCTGATGGATATCTGCAAAAGCCTGCCCAACGATGCGCTGATCGACATCAAGGTCGACGAGCAGAAGCTGGTGGTAAAGGCCGGTCGTAGCCGCTTCACCCTGTCGACCCTGCCGGCCAACGATTTCCCGACCGTCGAAGAAGGCCCGGGCTCGCTGACCTGCAGCCTGGAGCAAAGCAAACTGCGTCGTCTGATCGAACGCACCAGCTTCGCCATGGCCCAGCAGGACGTGCGTTATTACCTCAACGGCATGCTGCTGGAAGTTTCCGCTGGTGTGATCCGCGCCGTGGCCACCGACGGACACCGTCTGGCAATGTGCTCGATGCAGGCCGATATCGGTCAGCCGGATCGCCATCAGGTGATCGTGCCGCGCAAAGGTATCCTCGAACTGGCGCGTCTGCTCACCGAGCCGGATGGCAATGTCAGCATCGTCCTCGGCCAGCACCACATCCGCGCCACCACTGGCGAGTTCACTTTCACCTCGAAACTGGTCGACGGTAAATTCCCGGATTACGAGCGCGTCCTGCCGAAAGGTGGTGACAAGCTGGTACTCGGCGATCGTCAGGCGTTGCGTGAAGCGTTCAGCCGTACCGCGATTCTGTCCAACGAGAAGTACCGCGGTATCCGTCTGCAACTGGCCAGCGGTCAGTTGAAGATCCAGGCCAACAACCCGGAGCAGGAAGAAGCGGAAGAAGAAGTGGGCGTTGAATACAACGGCGGCTCGCTGGAGATCGGCTTCAACGTCAGCTACCTGCTCGACGTGCTGGGCGTGATGACCACCGAGCAGGTTCGCCTGATCCTGTCCGACTCCAACAGCAGTGCGCTGGTGCAAGAGTCCGACAATGACGATTCGGCTTACGTTGTCATGCCGATGCGTCTGTAATCAGCTGATCCTGAATGTCGTTAAGTCGTGTTTCGGTCACCGCGGTGCGCAATCTGCACCCGGTGACCTTCTCCCCCTCCCCCCGCATCAACATTCTTTACGGCGCCAACGGCAGCGGCAAAACCAGTGTTCTGGAAGCCATTCATCTGCTGGGGCTTGCTCGTTCGTTTCGCAGCACGCGGCTGTTGCCTGTCATTCAGTACGAACAGCTCGCCTGTACCGTTTTTGGTCAGGTAGAACTGGCTGAAGGCGGACACAGTGCGCTGGGGATTTCCCGCGACCGTCAGGGCGAGTTCCAGATTCGCATCGACGGCCAGAACGCCCGTAGCGCTGCGCAGCTGGCGGAGATCCTGCCACTGCAGTTGATCAACCCGGACAGCTTCCGTCTGCTGGAAGGCGCGCCGAAGATTCGCCGGCAGTTTCTCGACTGGGGCGTGTTCCACGTCGAACCACGTTTCATGGCCACCTGGCAGCGTTTGCAGAAGGCGCTGCGCCAGAGAAACTCCTGGCTGCGGCATGGTACACTTGACGCCGTTTCGCAAGCGGTTTGGGACAGGGAACTGTGCCAGGCCAGCGCTGAAATTGATGAATACCGCCGCGCTTACATCACAGCCTTGAAACCGGTCTTCGAACAGACCTTGAGCGAACTGGTTGAGCTCGAGGGTTTGACGCTCAGCTATTACCGAGGCTGGGACAAGGACCGCGAATTGAGCGCCGTACTCGCCGGTTCCGTGCAACGGGACCAGCAGATGGGGCACACCCAGGCCGGACCGCAACGAGCTGATTTGCGTCTAAGATTGGGCGCACACAATGCCGCGGACATTTTGTCCCGGGGTCAGCAGAAGTTGGTGGTGTGTGCACTGCGGATTGCCCAAGGGCACCTGGTCAGCCAGGCCCGTCGCGGACAGTGTATTTATCTGGTGGATGACTTGCCGTCCGAGCTGGACGAGAGCCACCGTCGCGCGCTATGCCGCTTGCTGGAAGACTTACGCTGCCAGGTGTTTATCACCTGTGTAGATCACGAATTACTGAGGGAAGGCTGGCAGACGGAAACGCCAGTCGCTTTGTTCCACGTGGAACAGGGCCGTATCACCCAGACCCACGACCATCGGGAGTGAAGGCATTGAGCGAAGAAAATACGTACGACTCAACGAGCATTAAAGTGCTGAAAGGCCTGGATGCCGTACGCAAACGTCCCGGTATGTACATTGGTGACACCGACGATGGCAGCGGTCTGCACCACATGGTGTTCGAGGTGGTCGACAACTCGATCGACGAAGCCCTCGCCGGCCATTGCGACGACATCAGCATCATCATTCACCCGGACGAATCCATCACCGTTAAAGACAACGGTCGTGGCATCCCGGTAGACGTGCATAAAGAGGAAGGCGTTTCCGCCGCAGAGGTCATCATGACCGTCCTCCACGCTGGCGGTAAGTTCGACGACAACTCCTACAAAGTATCCGGCGGTCTGCACGGCGTAGGTGTGTCGGTGGTGAACGCGCTGTCCGAAGAACTGGTCCTTACCGTTCGCCGCAGTGGCAAGATCTGGGAACAGACCTACGTCCACGGCGTGCCTCAGGCACCGATGGCCATCGTTGGCGACAGCGAAACCACCGGTACCCAGATCCACTTCAAGGCTTCCAGCGAAACCTTCAAGAACATTCACTTCAGCTGGGACATCCTCGCCAAGCGCATTCGTGAACTGTCCTTCCTCAACTCCGGTGTCGGCATCGTCCTCAAGGACGAGCGCAGCGGCAAGGAAGAGCTGTTCAAGTACGAAGGCGGCCTGCGTGCGTTCGTTGAATACCTGAACACCAACAAGACTGCGGTCAATCAGGTGTTCCACTTCAACATCCAGCGTGAAGACGGCATCGGCGTGGAAATCGCCCTGCAGTGGAACGACAGCTTCAACGAGAACCTGTTGTGCTTCACCAACAACATTCCGCAGCGCGACGGCGGCACTCACCTGGTGGGCTTCCGCTCGGCACTGACGCGTAACCTGAACAACTACATCGAGCAGGAAGGTCTGGCGAAGAAGCACAAAGTCGCCACCACCGGTGACGACGCTCGTGAAGGCCTGACCGCGATCATCTCGGTGAAAGTGCCGGATCCGAAGTTCAGCTCGCAGACCAAAGACAAGCTGGTGTCTTCCGAAGTGAAGACTGCAGTGGAACAGGAGATGGGCAAATACTTCTCCGACTTCCTTCTGGAGAACCCGAACGAAGCCAAGCTGGTAGTCGGCAAGATGATCGACGCCGCCCGTGCCCGTGAAGCTGCGCGCAAGGCCCGTGAGATGACCCGCCGCAAAGGCGCGCTGGACATCGCCGGCCTGCCGGGCAAGCTCGCCGACTGCCAGGAAAAAGACCCGGCGCTGTCCGAACTGTACCTGGTGGAGGGTGACTCCGCGGGCGGTTCTGCGAAGCAGGGACGTAACCGCAAGACCCAGGCGATCCTGCCGTTGAAGGGCAAGATCCTCAACGTCGAGAAAGCGCGTTTCGACAAGATGATCTCGTCCCAGGAAGTGGGCACGCTGATCACCGCTCTGGGCTGTGGCATCGGTCGCGAAGAGTACAACATCGACAAGCTGCGCTATCACAACATCATCATCATGACCGATGCTGACGTCGACGGTTCGCACATCCGTACCCTGCTGCTGACCTTCTTCTTCCGTCAGTTGCCCGAGCTGATCGAGCGTGGCTACATCTACATCGCCCAGCCACCGCTGTATAAGGTCAAGAAAGGCAAGCAAGAGCAATACATCAAAGACGACGACGCCATGGAAGAGTACATGACGCAGTCGGCCCTGGAAGATGCAAGCCTGCACCTGAACGAAGAAGCCCCGGGCATTTCCGGGGAAGCGCTGGAACGTCTGGTGAACGACTTCCGCATGGTCATGAAGACCCTCAAGCGCCTGTCGCGTCTGTACCCACAGGAGCTGACCGAGCACTTCATCTATCTGCCGGCCGTCAGTCTGGAAACCCTGGGCGACCACGCGGCGATGCAAGAGTGGCTGGCGCAGTATGAAGTCCGTCTGCGTACCAACGAGAAGTCGGGCCTGGTCTACAAGGCCAGCCTGCGTGAGGATCGCGAGCGTGGCGTCTGGCTGCCAGAGGTCGAACTGATCTCCCACGGCCTGTCGAATTACGTCACCTTCAACCGCGACTTCTTCGGCAGCAACGACTACAAAACCGTGGTCACCCTGGGCGCGCAATTGAGCACCCTGCTCGACGAAGGCGCGTACATCCAGCGTGGCGAGCGCAAGAAAGCCGTTACCGAGTTCAAGGAAGCCCTCGACTGGCTGATGGCCGAAAGCACCAAGCGCCACACCATCCAGCGCTACAAAGGTCTGGGCGAAATGAACCCGGATCAGCTGTGGGAAACCACCATGGACCCAAGCGTGCGCCGCATGCTGAAAGTCACCATCGAAGACGCCATCGGTGCAGACCAGATCTTCAACACCCTGATGGGTGATGCGGTCGAACCTCGCCGAGACTTCATCGAGAGCAACGCATTGGCGGTTTCCAACCTGGATTTCTGATCCTTGTAGGTTCACAGAAAAGCTGCACGCTTTCACAAATAGATGACCGGCCGGGCTTCAACCATGGCCCCTGTCGGTCACCATCAAGCCCGCCTTCGCGGGCTTTTTTTTGCCTGGAATTCCTGCCGGGGCGCCCTACTCCGCTCATTGGAAAATGATGCAGATGGGGGGATTTGAGGAAGTGATTTGATGGGGCGCTGGAAGTGCTGAGAGGGTCGGCGGGCGGATCTGAGCAGCAGAGAGATTGAGAGGACTTTAAAACTAATATTTGAACACCTTAATAGTTAATTAAGCGTACGTGTTAAGTATTAATTTGAACAATTTAGTATGGAAATGGAATTTGGTGGAAGTTGCCATTTTGGATTTTTTGTAGATTTCGAAGGGATGTTGGAATAAGATCTATGACCAACTTTTCCGCTTTGCACTGAAGATTTTCAGCCAAATCAGCTGTTTGAAGCGAGAGCTTCAGACCTGATCCAAATTGCTCCAGCGATCACGAAGTGGCCGTTTAGAAATAAAGAGAGCAAGCCGATTGCTTTAGATTCTGATCAGTCATGAGAGTCATGACCAATGAGAGAAAAGGAGACCTGAAAATGTAGAAAAACGCGATCAATCCCGAGAGGACTGACCGCGCTTAGCGAAGCAGACTTGCGTCCTCAGAACCCGCAATGTCTGCTTTTTCGAAGCGACTGTCAATCCTCTCCCATTTTTTCGACCTTAGCGAGGTTACTCGACGGCACAGTGTTGCCTGTCGAAAGGCCTCACTTCGCCCGCCCTGCGCCTTGATTTTTTGGCGCAGCGTCGGCGCTCGTTTCGAGATTTTCGGAGGTGTTTCATGACAGTACGAAAGGTGGTCACGCGGCGGTCCAACCATTACCGCGGCTACTTCCCATCGCTCAAAAATAAAAAGCCTGTGCCCTGGGAGTCCCAGCTCGAAGGCGCTCTTTTTCGGCTTCTTGAGCTGTCTCCTGCGGTCATCGGCTACGTCCCGCAGCCCAGTGAGGAACGTGTTCCATCGCTCCAGGGCTACTTCAAATATTACCCAGACGTACAGGTTTTCCTCGCGGATGGGCGCGAGTGGTGGTTTGAAGTGAAGCCTCACGACCGACTGAAGATTGCCAGCGTCAGGCAGCGACTGGATGCCGCTGAGCGCTACTTCAACGCCACTGCCCGTAACTTTTCGGTGATCACTGAAAAGTTAATTGAAGCTGAACCCCTGGCTACCAATCTTAGAAGGCTGATGTATCACCGGCGCGGTCCAGAGCTTTCGCATCAGGCGTTGGAGGAGGTAATGGCGACCTTCAACGAATGGCCGCCTATGACCGTTGCAGATCTGCTCTACGTGGTTGGTGAGGGGAAAGCCTGGCGCTTGTTAGGCCTTGGGGTGGTGGGCATTGACCTTGATAGGTCAATTGACACTGACTCCCCGGTCTTCCTGCAAGGGGGGCACCGTCATGCAAACCTTTTCCCTTAGGGTGAAATTGGTCGTCATCGTTCGTGGCGTACTGATGGTGCTTGAGAAGAGGCTTATTGACCGGAAGCTGCTCTTTTTCGATGAGCTTGGTGAGCCCACGAAGCTATCCGAGAAGGAGTTCTATGAGGCCTACGAGAAGCGCGAGATCGAGATCTCCGCTGATCAGCCATACCTTGGGAAGGTTCCGTATGTGCGGAACGTCCCTCCAGATATTTCATGCTTCCCCAAAAAACATGGAGATGAGGCATTGCGTCGACGCAAGTATCTGGACGACCTAACTAAGCGCGGTAAATACAAGCTACCGGGTGACGAAGACATGATCAAGAAACTTAGAGATATCGCCAAAAAGATTGGGGATGCGTGCGCACCCTCGGTTTCCACTATTCGACGTTGGGCAGCCAAATACATTGGCCAGAACGTAGTAAAGCTTATCCCTCAGCATGCCAAAAAGGGTCGGGCTGCCGCGATACAGGGAGAGCTCGAAGTTATTCTTGAAGGGGTGATTAATAAAACCTACCTGCAGGATACGATTCCAGCGGTCAGCGTGGTCGTTTCAGAATTCGAAGATCAGATAAAAGAGAGGAACAAAAGTCGTTTGCCTTCGGATCAGCTCAAGATCCCAAGCGGAATGACTGTCCGAAGGTACATCGCCAAGCTGGATCCGTACCTTGTGGATAAGGAGAGGCTCGGAAAACACGCAGCAGACAAGAAGCACCGTGTTGCGGCGGGTGTCCTACGTGTCCATGAGATTTTGGAACGTTGGGAAATTGATCACACCTTGTTGGACGTCCAGCTTGTGGATGAAACCTCGGGGCTGTGCATTGGGCGCCCCTATCTGACGATCGTCCTCGACCGCTTCTCTCGAATGGTGATGGGATATTTGCTCCACCTGTCGGCGCCAAATACGGAAACCGTGCTTCGTGTGATCGAACGCTCAATCCGTCCAAAAGCCGAATTGCTGAAGCGCTTTCCGAAAGTGAGAAATGAATGGTGGGCACGTGGGCTGCCGGCTCGAATAGTCCCAGACAACGCAGCGGAATTTCACGCGGGCGATCTCATCATGGGATTCAACGAGTTGGGTATCGAGATCATGTATCCCGCTTCAAGGGCCCCTCAAAGGAAAGGTGCCGTCGAACGCTTTTTCAGCACACAGAACCTGGGGCTTATCCACAACCTCCCGGGTACCACCTTCTCGAATATCCAGCAGCGTGGCGATTACGACTCGGAGAAGAATGCATGTTTCACGCTCCCTCAATTGGAGGCGGTGGTAGTGAAATGGATCGTCGATGGTTACCACCAGACTCCTCATCGGGGGCTGGACAACAGAACACCGGCTCAAGTCTGGGGGACTAGCGAGGCGAACCATGTCATCAGCCTTCCCGTCGACCTGGACTCGTTGGAGTGCATTCTGGCCAAGCGGGCCTCGGTGAAGGTTCACCATTACGGCATCGAGGTTGCCAAAGTGGGCTACCACTCTACGGAACTTGCTGAGCTCCGTATGCGTTTGGCAGACGGAGAAAAGGTAAACGTCCGCTATCGAGACGAAGCCGGGCACGTTTGGGTTCACGACCGCTTCAGAAACTTGTTCTTCAAAGTGCCCGCCAAAGATGAGCGAATGGCCGGTAAGAGCAGGGAGGTGTGGAAGGCTGCCGAGAAAGCGCTGCGAGAAAAATATAATGAGCAGCCTAGCTTCGAGGCTACGCACAGGTGCTACCAGGAAATTATGGAAGATGCAGACGAGGCCCGCCGTTCGCAGACGCTCAGAAAACGACGCGCAGCTGCCATAGCGAAAATCGACAAGGAGGGTCGAGTGACCGAAAGCACGCCTCCACCCAAGGTACTCGCTGAAGTGGAATGGACCGGTGACTCTATTCCTAACATTCCGCCAGCAGCCTTCAAGGTCTCGGTTCGTCGCCCTGCTGGGAGTTCTAAGCCATGAACGCCATCAATCTGTACGAATGCTACGAGCATGGTGAATACAGCTTTACGCTCCGCGATCGTTTTATTCACAGCCCTCAAGTCGAGCGAGCGTTGACGCGACTAGGCGATATCCACGGCGATAGTCGGCGTACCAGAGCAAGTAAAGGGTTGCTGATCCAAGGTCCAAGCGGAGTGGGCAAGAGCACATTGGTCAAGGAGTACATTCGGTCATTGGAGGAATTGGAGAGCCATGACCCACAGAAGCGGACAGTTCTGTTCGTCGAGATGCCTTCGTCTCCAACCAAAAAGAACCTGGCAGCAGCCATTTTGGCAGAGCTGAAGGATCCCTTCGCAGAGGCACGAGGACATTCGGCAGAGGTTAAATTTGCGCGAGTAGTCCTGCTGCTGAAGAACCTTGGCGTGGAGATGTTGGTCCTCGATGAGGCGCAGCACCTGGTCGATTATCGTCGTAATGGTGCGTATGAGGCAGCAGACTGGATCAAGAGTCTGATGAATGAAACCAGTATCGCGTTTGTTCTGATTGGGCTGAAGCGCACCGAAAATCTCCTGCTAGCAAACGAGCAACTGCGACGCAGGTTTTCGGCCACGGTGGCATACGATCGCTTCACCTTCTCCGCTAATACGTCTCTTCATTTCGTGATGTTGTTGCAGGCAATCGAGGGCGAACTGCCTGTTCAAACCATCAGTTTTGTAGAGCCAGCGATGATTAAACGCTTCTACCTGGCTTCCTATGGATTGATCGACTACCTCATCAAGATTGTGGACAGGGCTGTTTGGCTGGTTCAAGTCCAGGACCTTGTCGGGATTGAACTTCCTGTGCTGGCCCAGGCTTTTGAAGACGAGGTTTGGAGCTACGCCACCGAGGATCGAAACCCCTTCAGTGCGAGCTTCAATTTCCAGCCTCTGTTCGGGAAGCGGGAGCCGTTTGAGACGTTCGAAGAGAGCAGTACCTGACGGCCAAGGGCCGGGCTTATCGGCCCGGCTCTACTCCCCTGATTTTTATGTCTTCGATTTCATGGATGTGTAGGAATGTTTGGTCTTTTAATCAACCCACGACCACACCAAGACGAAAGTCTTTTGGGGTACCTGCAGCGCCTGGCGAAAGCCAACGGATTACCCAGAAAGGAACTGCTCACCGCCTTTGCACGAGCCGACGAGACCGATGTTGCGGACTGGCTGCAGATGATGGAAGGACCACTGAGCTGGCCTGCGGTATCTGCTGAGTTTCGTGATCCAAGGCCCAAGGGGGTCAAGTTATGGACGACTCATCACGCTCGTTACTGTCCGATCTGTTTGGGCGAAGCCGGTTATTGGAGAGAAAGCTGGGGCTTGACCCTGGTTACGACGTGTTCTGTCCACGGCACTGAACTCCACGGGCGGTGCCCCAACTGTCTGAAGGAAACCGATCCAAGCGCAATGAGTGCGAATAGTTGCCAAGCGTGTGGCACCTCATTGAGTGGGACCAATTTTGAGATCGCGCCGGCGAGTGATACGGCCGCCTGGCTCACCTCTGGCTTTGAAGATAGGTTTTACGCCGACTCGTTGCCAGCTGACGCGGGATTGGCGGCCCTCACCTACGAACAGTTTCACGAGTTGTCATCGCGTCTCGCTGTCAGAAGTTTGCCTACGGAAAGAACCCAGCCGCTGAAGGTTGCTGATTCGGGTTCGCTAGAGATATCGCGGCTTATGGCAAACGCGGCGGGCGTGGTTCTCATGAACTGGCCTCTCGCATTCAGAGAACTGCTGAGTGGCCTCAAGGCAGTCCATTCCGATAACGAACATTGGACGCTCAGCAGATCGTTCGGCCCGATATACCACGACATCCACCGTGATCTGGATGACTCTTGTTTTGACTTTCTTCGTCGAGAGTTCGAATCATTTCTGCAGCATGCGTGGGAAGCACCGTTAGCGAAGCGAAATCGCAATTTGAGTGAGGAGACGATTGAGAGACATCGTTGGGTGTCGTTCGATTCTGCTGCTGAAGCTTGTGGTCTCGGGGTATCAGTCATAAAACGCCTTCATCAGGAGGGACAAATCGCCTATCGGGAGAAGGTCCATGAAGATCGAGTCTTTACGGTCGTGGACCTGGATCATTTGAAGGCAATCTCGCAGCATCTCCAGGGCGTGGCTGATATGAAAGAAACCTCGACTTTGCTAAGCCTCTGTCGCAATCGGGTTAGGCAGCTGCTAGCTGGTGGTACCCTCCAGTTCTTTGGTGGAGAACCGCGCCCAGGCGAAAGGTGGCTGATTGACTGCCGCTCGATCAACGAATTGATTGATGAGAAGCTGCCTACCAGCTCTGACCAGAGCCTGGTGTCGATCAACTACTTGGCCAAGCATTCTCTGCCCAAGGGGGGTGGGTTGGTCGAGTTGGTTCAGGCAATACGTGCAGGTGAACTTCGCGCTTACGGCCCAGCTGAGAATGGCTCGGTTGCGGTAGGGGCGTGGTTACTCAAGCCGCAAGATTTTGCAGCGTGGCAACAAGCCCGAGCTGAGAACAAGAGTCCGGTCTTTCCCGGCCTGTCGGTAGTCAAGGCTGCTGCGCTGTTAGGCGTCAAAGAACAATGCGCATACGCGTTCGTTCGACTGGGTCTGCTATGGAGCACTGCTGTCGAACGAGGCCGGCGTACGCAATTGATGGTTAAGCCTCAAGCCATCGACAGATTCAGGCGTGGCTATATCTTGGGACCGGAGATTGCGGTGTATTTGGGGAAGTCGACCAGGGAGGCGTTCAAGCACCTTTGGGAGGCCAGGTTTCGCCCCGTTGCGGGGCCATCCATTCCAAACGCGGCTTGCCGGCAGTACGTTTGGGTAAGAAGCAAAAAGCTGATCGATTACCTCGCAAGTGAAGCCGCCCAGATCGACGATCCTGAAGCCATCACGTTTTTATCCACACCGATCGCTCAGCCTCGTGATTGCCGATTCAGGCATGTGGGATCAAGATAGTTAGCACGCTTTCTTTCTTGATTGCTAAAATCATCGAACCCATTTTGGAGAATCTTATGTCCCGTCTCGCTGAATTCCGCCTGCTCGAACAACAGCTCGCAGCCCAACTGGCGGAGCTGGAAGCGCTGAAAAATGACTCTGCCCTGAAGCAGGAAATGGAATTTGAAACGAAGCTGCGCAGTTTGCTCAACGAGTATGGCTACGGCCTGCGCCAAGTGGTGCTGATCCTCGATCCGCAAGCGGTGGCTTCCACTGATATGGCCCCAAAAACCTCTCGGAAACCACGCGAAGTAAAGGTCTACAAGAATCCACACAGCGGAGAGGTTGTTGAGACCAAGGGTGGTAATCAGCGTACGCTTAAGGCCTGGAAAAACGAGTATGGCGCTGAGGTAGTCGAGTCTTGGCTCGCCAATTGATTGCACTGCAGGCGGCTTCTGGCACGAGATGAATCGTGGTGCGCCCCGAATGCAAATTCCCATTCTGGGGCGTGACGAAATTTTCTGCGGGTGGTGGTGACACACAGTTTATGCGCATTAAATAGAGGTCCACTTCAAAAAATGGACTCTCCAAAATGCGGAATGCTCTCGTCTCAATCTCAGTGAACACCATCGCAAGCCTCCTGACTGCGCTTGTGCTTCACTGGATCACCCGTCCTCTTTCCGACCTCTCCATTCAGCCAATCACGGCCTCAAACTCTGGATCCAAGAGCTCTTCGTGCTCTTCGTAGATGAGAAATCTGGACCAGACAGCACGTTTCTGAACCACCCCATCAGAGCAAGCGTTCCCCTGGATTGAGCTATCTGGTGACGATTCGTTGAGTTTCTTCTCACTGCTAGGAAGAGCTCTGATTAAAAATTCGTGCTTCCTCAGAGGCTTAGCGATGGTGTCTGTAGAGGCTTTTCTGGAATGACGAGTAAGCTCCTGATGGAGGCGTTTTCTGCACTCCATCCCTCACGGGGACCGCTTGTCAAATCGAAAGGCCCTGCTATACAGTTCTTGTCAAAGGATTTGTCAAATGATGTAGAATCCGGTCCCTCGTTGGGCGCGGTGGAGGAGTTAACATGTCAGAACGCGAAGGGGTCTTAGCAAGGGCGCCGCTTATCTATGCGTTGAGCGTAATCAGATTTGCCCCGATTCTTAAGCTGCCAAAGCTGATCCCAGACATTCAGCACACGATCCGTCAGAGCCTCCCGGGCTTCTTCCAGATGGTCAAGGGCGTGCCGCCTGGGGTGATGCACAGCGGAGAACCGAATTCTTGGGCGTTCCTTAATCGGGATGCTGACTACGCGTGCGTGCTGGCCATGGATCACATGATCCTGCAAAGCACAAATTATCTTCATTTTGATAACCACTTAGCGCTTTTCCGTGAGTGCATTGAGGCGCTGGTAGGGCAAGCAGGTGCATTGGATATCACCGCTATCGGGATGCGGTACGTCGATAAAATTGAACCAGCTGAAGGTGAGACCCTAGCCGACTACCTTCCGGAAGCCATGCTCCCACTTAAATGCGATGAGCTAGCGGCGCATGGGAAAGTCCCCAAGGAGCAGCTTGGAATCTCTACTACCACCTACCATCTAGATCCGGAGTATCTGCACATCAGATGCTGGCGGCAGACTGGTATGTGGATACCGGAAGATTTGGTCGAGCCGGCCATGGTTTTCGAAATTGCTAAGCAATCGAGGAATTCATCCAAGCATGGTGCTCCTCTGCAAGGTGCATTTGTGCCTGTTAGCGAAAATGGTGCTCTTCTCGATACGGATGCGCATTGGCCGCTGCAGTTAGCCGAACGACTGGGAACCGAGGAGATCTGCACGAGACTCGACGGTTTGCATAAGACTGCTAACTTTGCTTTTAGGACAGTCGCGAAAGATCATGCCTTTGAGGTTTGGGGGAAGGCGAAATGACTACAGCAATGAATGGGCAATGGATTGATCCTACCGGGGCTGCTGTAAGCAGATCTTCTACTTGGGAAAACCCTGAAATTGCTCCGCGTGTAGGTAGCACGACAGCAAACCCTGTATTGGCGATTGCTTTCACAGCGATGCTGGCCGTTTCGGTAGTAGTCGCTCCTGGGACTGCCTCCCTGCCCTATCCACAACTTATCGGCTCAGCAGGCATGAGCTTTCATGGCGTGCATGCTGGTGCCTGGACCGAGGTGGACACCAGCCAGGATGCCAATGTTACCGAAGACGTAGCGCCGGCCTTAATCGAGGAGCTTAGGAGCGACTTCAAGTTGTCAGATAGCTCCATCGCGCAGATCTTCAACGTGTCTCGTCAGACCGTGTACAATTGGCGGACTGGAAAAACCGCCACTGGTTTTCCCGAGAGGCTTGCGGCTTTAACTGAGGCGTTGCGCCAAGTTAACGCCGAAGAAGCGCAGTATCTGCATCGGGTGCTTTTCTATCCAACCGCCGATGGCCGCCTGATTCAGGATGCGCTTTCGGATGAAGCGTGGAATCGAAATGGCGCTAAAGGTGTGTACGGAATGGTTGCGGAGTTGGCTGGCAAGGCGCAGCAGCTACGTGATAGGGACCTCAAAACCATCGCCAGGTTAGAAAAATCGGGCGGTTCGAATTTGGTTTGATTATGGCTGATACACCTGAGCAAGAGATCGTAAGTGCCATTAGCGCTGCTGGTTGGCTGCAAGGAGATACCGTCTCAGGTGACGCCTTGATTGAACACATATCCGAGGAGGTCCTGAAAGGCCAATTCGAGGGGGTGGCTCCAGCTTATTGGATGTTGGCCTCCCATTCCTGCACGGTGCATGCACGCAACCTTTGTGATGCGCCGTGGATAGAGTGGATTGCCGTTAAGGTAAAGAAAAAGGCCTTTGATAAGCAGCTGCACGCCCTCAATCCACGTACGCTGCACCTGCAGCACGCGGAAAAGCAGGTTTTGGAGCTCAAGATTCACAAGCGTGTGTGGACCAAGAGAGCCGTGCTTCCGACGCTCCACCGAAATCCGGTAATCACGCTGAGCGAAGAAAACGGTCAGTATTTCTCATACTGGATGTCCCACCATTACAACCGTATTGCGATGCCGGACGAGTTGGTCAACCGCCTGAAGGCAGACCAAGGTGACGACGGCATGAAGGGCATCGCCGTGCTTGTCGACGATTTCCTCCATCAGAACAACCAATTTTTCGCTAGTGCTTGGGTTTCCTTCAACCCCAAGGGCGAGATTCGCGACCCGGCTGAGCCCTACGAGGTGGTGTTCCGGTTTTTGACCAAACGAGAGCACGCCAGGCGCGCAAATGAGCTGCACGACCAGCTGAATGAATTGCTCGGGGTGGCCAGAAATCTCAACGATGGGCTGTACTTCGGTGGAGCAGACGTCACGGTGCTCCAAGACTTTACCATGCTCGATGCGGAAGACTTCGTGCGGTACAACCTTCACGACTGGCTCAGTGTTGGGGATACCGATGAAGATGAAGAAGGTGCCGATGATGCTGACTGAGCTGCTATCGGCCTCCCCTTTAGGATCTGGGTTTGACCTTAGCTGACCGGCTGCTCTACAAACCAATTGATTTTCTCCGGAGCCGGTGTCACTGTCGCTCCAAGAATAGCCCCCACGCCTCGGGCAGGTCCCAGACCTGTACTGCGCACCAGGGGGTTAGTTGTTTCTAGGGCCCGCCCAGGTCGATCAGGCATGCTTTGGGCGGGCCTCAAACCAGCGGGTGACCACCAAAAGGGTCAGTTAGGCCTACTGCTGCCTATCCTCGCTCGTTACCATCCAGAGACCCTCTATTGATACGGTTTCAGCAAAGATGGATGTCTATAAGGTCCGCATCGAAGACACAGAAAGCAAGATCATCGACAAGGAAGGTTTCGAGGCCGAGACCTTCCGCAGAGATCCATGGTACCAGCCTGGAAGTGCCGGCAAGCTAGCTCAGTTTGCTGTATGCCCGGCATGCGACAACCCTGTCCAGCTGGTTGGGCTGTATGAGCTACCGCCTAACGTGAAGAACCCATTCGGGAAACATGCTACTAAGAGCATTCGCGGCATCGCTCCATTTGATAGTGAGGCCCGTAACGATTGCCCGTACTTCCAGCCTCGCCAGCACAAGAAAACAGAACGAAAAACCAGGTTTGACGGCGTCCCACGGAAGATTCTCAAGCTATTGATCGAACAGTTCGATCGCGTGGTTTACATCCTGGAGAAAGAGACCCAACTGGTCCTTTCCGAGAACGCGTTGAGAGGCATGCTGCAGCGTTACAAGGGAGAGCGTGGCTACCTCTATACCGGCGCGACGCTTCGCAATGTGCCATGGATCTTTGCTTACATGTCGGACGCCACCCGCCTGTTTGGCCAGAAGGTCATTGGAAATGCTGAGCTGGTGAAAGCTATTGCCGCTGAGGTGCCAGGGGCGGAAATCAGCAGCACTGGTCGGCTGGAATCGAAGAAGGTGCCTGGTTCGAAGGCGGCATATTTTGATCTCAAAATGAGTTTCATCCGCCATCGAATCGTCAAAGACAGTGAAGCGTCCGGCTTGGTTGAAAGCATGGAGTTTGTAGTGTCACAGCCTCGCGGAGGTGAGCTTGAGCACATTCACAAGGAAGTCATCAAATTCGATTCGGCTTGGTTCGAATCCCTTATCCGGATGCCGGTTGATCATCCTTATCGCAGAATGGATAGAGTGAAGATGGCCCGGGAGGAACTGGGCGATCTGCTGGAGCTGACTCAGGCCTGAGGAGGCCTGTTGTAAACCACTTTTTTTCACTGTAACCACAGTGGTTTACAGTGAAAAAAAGTGGTTTACAACGTAGCTACGACACGCGCCCTGGCCACTCCCCAGGCCAGCGCGCTCCTCATTGATTCGTTCAGTCGGGCGTCGAACACCTATGCTGCTCGGGGCCTTGCCACGCCGCGGTGTCCTATAATTCATCTTCAGCTGAATGGAGCAAAATGTTGTGAAGCGCACATTCATTGGAATGGTCGAGGCTGGTGAGCCACTGATGAGGCAAGCGCTTGAAGCTATCCGACAGGCCCACGAAGCGGAGGCTGCTGGATTGCCAGACCTTGAGGTACAGCGTCTTCACCCATTGGCAGATTCGCTCTATCAGGCGGTCATTGATTTTCAGCTCCTCAAAGCAGGTAAACCACCGTCGACTATCCAGTGAGGACCTGCCGCTACATGACGAAAAAGATGCCAGCTCTTCTCCCCGACCACCCCATGTATACCGACGCAGTGGATGCGATGAAGCAATACCACGAGGCGCAGGCTTCTGGCTCATCTGCCGAAGAGGTTGAGCGCCTGCGTCAAATCGCAGAATCACAATTTCGGGCTGTCAGCGAGTATCAGCTCAACGCTCTGGGATATCAGTCTCGTCGTCCGCACTGAAGGGATAACCGATCCGGAGGTAGCTTCAGAATCCATCAAGCCAAGCGGAAGACTCACGACGCGGTCCGATTGATCAGCGAGACGGTCGGGAGGGTTTGCACACAGCCCCAAAAAAAAAGCAGCTCCCGAGAGCTGCTTTTTTCTTACTCCCCCTTTTTGTGCTTGTGGGGTTTCAGGTCCGGATGGTCCTTCTGCTTTTCAGGGGTGACTCGCTGCCTTTTGTCCGGAGTGCCATCTTCATTGGTGCGCTTTGGGCCTGGCTTGATGCTCATGCAAAACTTCCTTTTCCGCTTGGGTTGTTGAATGCAGCTATGTAATTAGTCCAGCTTCTCTCAGCTGTCAAAGCAGGCTGGTGCAGAACCGCCTGGCCGATGATCCGGTCCACATCGAACATTCAGAGGCCAGAATAAGAGCCTCCGACAAAGGGCTTACAAGGGGCAGTGAAATCCAGCGCTGAGCGATACGAAGACGTCTGGACGTTCATCATGCCGAGCACGGTGTGGAACAGGTTGTCGTGGCTCAGCGGTGACGTGGTTTGAGCTTTCAAACAACCCACGTTGACCTTTTCGCTCTTCGCGAGCGAGTCAGACATCCAAAGTACCAACGGCACCTTTGTTTGCTCGTCAGGAGCCATCGCGTAAGGCAGCCCGTGTAGATAGAGCCCACCCTCCCCCAGCGATTCGCCGTGGTCCGAAACGTACATCAGCGCAGTGTCGAACTTGGTGTTGGCCGCCAGGATATCGATGAGATTTGCAGTCACATAATCGGTGTAGAGGATTGAGTTGTCGTAGGCATTGACCACCTCCTCCTGCTTACATTTGTCGAGCTCGTTGGTCTCGCACACCGGTGCGAATTTCTTGAATTGCGAGGGGTAGCGCTTGTAGTAGGCCGGGCCGTGACTGCCTTTGTAGTGGAGCACCAGGACAGCATCGCCTTCCTGGCGCTTGATGAAGTCTTGCATCTCCGTGAGCAGCACCCCGTCCTTACACTCCTCGCTGGTGCACAGTTGGGAATCCGCGTGAGAGGCAGCCTTGTGGTTGGGAACCCTGTCGCAGACCCCTTTGCACCCCGAGTTGTTGTCAGTCCACATGACACTGATGCCAGCGCGTTGAAGCACGTCGAGCAGCCCTTCTCGGCTCTTGGCCAAGCCATCTTTGTACTGGGCCTTACCCACGTCCAGGAACATGCATGGCAGCGAGACCGCGGTAGCGGTACCGCAGGAGCTCACGTTCGTGAAGCTAATGACATTTCGCTTTTCTAGTTCCGGATTCGTTTCACGGGAGTAGCCGTTGAGGGAGAAGTTGGCGGAGCGAGCGGTCTCTCCTACTGCCAGTACCAGCAGCCTGGGTTTACGAGCCGCACCCTGTCGATTAACTACCGCATCAGTACCAATGGCCGTCAGCGTTTTAGGTGAGGCCAGCTGACGCTTCAGGTACCCATGGCCAGCCGCAAACAAGTTGGTAGGTACCAGAATCAGCCGGATCTCCCGATTGTTGCGCAGCAAGGAGGCATACGACTGGTACTGACTCAACGCGATGCCAGATAAGGTCAACAGAGCGAGCGACAGAGCAATGAACCTGCTGACCAAAGCTTTGGCCCAAGGCTTGCGCCGGAGGGGAACCCGGGCAATCAGGTAGACGGGCAACACCCCAACCATTGCGACCCAAAGACCGAGC
This sequence comes from Pseudomonas sp. ef1, assembly GCF_007293365.2. Taxonomy (NCBI): domain Bacteria; kingdom Pseudomonadati; phylum Pseudomonadota; class Gammaproteobacteria; order Pseudomonadales; family Pseudomonadaceae; genus Pseudomonas; species Pseudomonas sp. ef1. The sequence goes on from NZ_CM129815.1 coordinate 936,040, forward strand.
TTCCAATTCAGCAGCTCGGTTGCCTCAGCGACGTCGGTCTCCACAACGTTGGTGAACATTGTGTAATCGATCACGATGCCGTAGGCATTCATGAAGTAACTCGCAAAAGACGCGCTGATCAGTACCAGGCACAGTATGGGTTTGGCCAGCCGCCCCCATGACAGCAAGCTCAGAACGGTAAACACCCATGCGAATACTATGACTGGGAGGCTAGCCGCTAGCTGCCAGTTCACTTCATCGGTTTTGAATACCAGCTTCCAGAGCACGTTCCAGAGCTCAGCGTTCGCGAATAGCAGTAACCAAAAAGTCACCAGGCCGATTAGCAAATTAGTACTGATGCCTTTCTGCCGCGCATTGCGAATAGCAAAGATCCATTTGCTTAACAGGGTGTGAACAATGGATTTGGAAGGTGTCATTATCAAACTCTGGAAGCTGCTTATCCATGGCGGTAGCTATGGAGTTAGCGGGAGCTACAAGGCAAACCGTCGACAGATGCTGAGCGATTGCGCAATGTGCGGAGCGTCAGAGGCCTTAGGCCCCTAGGCGTTGGGGACGCTTAGTATGTGTGAGGCATAGGGATAAAAAGAGAAATGAATCTCGCTGAGCGCATTATTTCCGGGACCTGATAACGACACGATGACCTCGGGATTACAATGCTGACAGAAATCCAATTACTGCTGTTTTGATTGTCATTGATCACGCTATGATCAAAATTAGGGGAATACTACCCACCAAAAGCAATGCTCCGCTCAGCTAGATAAATTTAATTTCACAAACAAAACGGTTTCGTTTTGTCGTAGGCTAATTTTGAACTTTCAATTCAACTTACAAGTCTTTCTCGCGAGCAGAACATAATTTTCAACTTTTGCTCGTTAATATGTCACCCATCAATGAGGGGCGAATACCATGAGCTTTTTCAAAAACATCCTGGGCGGGCACCATGGCCGTGGAAACCACGGTGGAGGCAAGCACCACAGCGGGGGACATGGGGCCGAGCAATATGATCGCCATGGCCGGCAGCAGGGCTGCGACGGCGGTAATCAGGTGTATGACGGCGGGCGCCCTCCCACTCCTGCCCCCATCAAAGATCTGCAGGGCTGCAGGCAGTGCCGGACGGCCAACGATCCGTCAGCACGCTTTTGTCTAAACTGCGGAACACCGCTATCGAGTGGTTGCACCGCCTGCGGCTCGCTGCTGAGTGCAGGAGCAAGATTTTGCAGTCAGTGTGGCCAAGCGACGCTCTAAGGCTAGGTAGACAGGAAGGCCAACGAGACCACAACCCTGCGCAAGGAGAAATACGTGGGTTCAAATCATGACCATGGCAGCGCTGCAGTACGCGAGGGGCATCAGAAGAAGCTAATCATGGCGCTCGGCTTGACTGGCAGCTTCATGATTGCAGAAGTGATCGGTGCGTGGATTACCGGCAGCCTGGCGCTGCTGTCGGACGCATCTCACATGTTCACAGATACTGCCGCCTTGGCGATCTCACTGATTGCACTTCAGATAGCCAAGCGGCCGGCGGATCAGAAAAGAACCTTCGGCTATGCGCGCCTGGAAATTCTGGCTTCGACGTTCAACGCCGTGCTGCTCTTCCTGGTGGCGATGTACATCTTGTATGAGGCCTACCAGCGCTTCTTCATGCCGGCGGAGATCGCTACCGGAGCGATGATGTGGATCGCAATCGCCGGCCTGATCATCAACCTAATTTCGATGCGCCTTCTGGCATCTGCGAGCAACGAAAGCCTCAACGTCAAAGGAGCCTACCTCGAAGTTTGGAGCGACATGCTCGGCTCGCTTGGCGTAATCATCGCGGCACTTATCATCCGCTTCACCGGCTGGACCTGGGTCGACACGATTGTCGCTGTGGCGATCGGCCTTTGGGTTCTGCCGCGGACGTGGCAGTTGCTTCGCGAAAGCCTGGGGATCCTCATGGAGGGTGTCCCGAGGGGGCTCGACGTTACGGCAATCGAGGCCACCATCCTCGGAGTAGATGGCGTGACGGACGTTCATGACTTGCACGTGTGGGCTGTCAGCAGTGGCAGTAACGTGATGACGTCGCACGTAGTGGTTCGGGATTCTGCAGATGGGGATGCTGTGTTGGCGGCCGTCGTGGATGCTGTCAGCGATGCATTCGAAATCCATCACTGCACCATCCAGATCGAGCGGGCAGCTTTCCACGAGAGCGTTCCCTCACCCTCGCACTGACCGATCGGTAAACACCATGCAAACACATCACCCTCCTGGCTGAGGGTGATGTTGCAAAAAAAATGCGGTGAGGGATGCCGTAAACGGCAGGAGCGCTTCAAGGGGGTTGGTGAATGGCTTCGCCTGCCCTCGTCAACAACCTCCAGAAGGCTCAGCGATGGCCTGGATCATCACGAAGTACCTACTCACTGCCGGTATAGTGATTCTCGTGTCAGAGCTGGCGAAACGCAGCGACAAGCTGGGCGGCTTGGTCGCCGCCCTACCCTTGGTCACGGTCGTGACGTTGGTCTGGCTCTATTTAGAGAACCAGAGCATGGAGAAGATCTCCAACCATGCTTGGTACACGTTCTGGTACGTGCTTCCGACCCTGCCGATGTTTATTGCTTTTCCATTGCTGCTACCTAAGCTCGGCTTTTGGCCGACACTGATCAGCAGCATCCTCATCACAATGGCCAGCTTCGGAGGCTTCGCCATACTGCTGCGCCGGTTCGGCATTGAGCTTCTATGATCCGGTGGCCGCAGGGATCATCTTGATGAGTCTTAACGGCTATTAACACACTCGCCCTTCACCAGGTAGCGAACCATGTGCAGTTCGCCTTTCGAGTCTTCGTAGGTCATCATGCTTCTTACATTACCGCAGTACCGCACATTGGGTGATACATACACCAACTTACCAACGTCCAGGTCCATGCCATAGGCGTAGTCTTCTAGTTGAGGCATGGGCTTTTTTACGCGTTGAGCATAATCCGCTGTAGCCTCTCTAGCAGTACGCTCGATGTGTTTATTGATCTCCATACCGCTTTGGGCATTGGCTGTTAGTGATGTAAAGAGCATAAACACGGCGATCGCTGATACAGTAGTGTTCATAAGAAGTCCCTTAATAAAAAAGCGCCCGTAGGGGGGCGCTAAAATTCACCTACCAAAGGAGCGTATGGTTTACAGGTGAATGCACTGGCGCGAACAACTGCTCGGTGCTCTTGCCAAGCTGCTTTGAAATGAGACAATTTCCAAAGCAGCGATGCCTCTTCCGCTGCCCTTAAACTAGCAAAGGAGGCTAACACCAAGATGATCGTGCAATTACAATTTGGACATGTAATAGATTGTAAGATAATTATTCGAGAGAATATCGAGCCGCCACGTGAACTAATTTGCAGAAAGGCGCTGCGGTTTGCGGCCGTGCATGGGGTCTGCCTGCGTGGCGCCCTCGATCCAAGGCCAGTACCAGTCCTTGCAAGCTAACGACCGAAATGCTGCCTGTCCTGGCCGATTCCACCTGCCAGGCGAATCTGTCATACACCGCCGCAGGCCCCAGAATCCGCTATGCTTAGGGGTGGAGCCTGCATGACTGTCAGAAATCTTGCGGCTACATTACAAATTTGTAGGATTTCGCCGCGGCCAGCTTCTTCGCGTTAAGATTCAAGCGTCCTCAGGTGACCCGGCGTATGGACAGAGGTAGCGACTACCACATGCCATACCCTCAGCCAAACTTTCGAACAGCCTGCAACCATAATCTTGGCGGATTAGGCCAACTCCTTCCTCACACCTTGAGATAAGTTATGCGCGTTCTAGTTGTGGAAGACGAAATTAAAACTGCCGAATATCTTCAGCAGGGCCTATCCGAAAGCGGGTATGTCGTAGATATCGTGCACAACGGTGTAGATGCTCTGCACTTGTTCAACACTAATGTCTATTCGTTGGTCCTCCTGGACGTGAACCTCCCGGGTATCGACGGCTGGGACCTGCTGGAAACCATCCGTAAGACCAGCCGGGTCCGCATCATCATGCTGACCGCCCGCGGACGCATCAATGACAAGCTCAAGGGCTTGGACGGCGGCGCGGATGACTACCTTGTGAAGCCATTCGAATTCCCTGAGCTGCTTGCTCGCATCCGTTCGCTGCAACGCCGTGGTGATGAGTTAGTCGAGAAGAGCTCGCTGAAAATTGCCGATCTGGAACTCGACTCCGTCCGCCATCGCGTCTTCCGCGGTGGCACACGCATCGATCTCACCACCAAGGAATTTGCGCTTCTGCACCTGCTCATGAGCCGAACGGGCGAAGCGCTGACTCGCTCTCAGATCATCTCGTTGGTCTGGGATATGAATTTCGATTGCGACACCAATGTCATCGATGTAGCCATCCGGCGCTTGCGCTCGAAGATCGATGACCCGTTTGAAACCAAGCTCATTCACACGCTTCGTGGCGTTGGGTACGTTTTTGAGGAACGCGCATGAGGCCATTCAGCCTGGCTGCAAAGCTGGGGTTAAAAGTTGGGTTGATGAGCGCAGCGTTGCTGCTTCTGTTCGCCACCTTTGGCTATCTGATGGTAGGCAAGGCTCTGGAAAGAAATGCCAGAGCAGACCTGGAAGTAAAGATGGCGGGGATGGCTCACAACCTGTCCACCATCCCGGACATCTCCGGCGTCAACGCGGATGCGCATCAGCTTGTCGATTTGGTCATGGGCCACAACAACCTGTATGTGAGCATATTCGATACCTCACAGAATCAGACTCCCCTGCTCTCGATTGGCTCGAAACAGGTCAATCTGGAGGTGCACAAGTTTCAGCCGGCGGCCCAGCCCAAAGAGCACGAATGGCGTGATACGCAGGACCGTCCTCTGCTGAGTGCTTCTCGAATCATGCGTTTGGGCGATGGAACAGAGGTCAGCGTCTATATGACCATGGACCAGTCATCCAGTGAGGCGCTGCTCGATGCGTTGCTGACCTGGGCCTTGATGATGTCCCCCGTCATCCTCGCACTGATCTTGGCCATTGGCTGGTGGACTGTGCGCAGAGGCCTGCTACCACTGACCAAGTTCCTCAAGATCGCCTCGAAAATCTCAACCGAGAGCCTCGACCATCGCCTTCCAACTGATGGGATGCCGGCAGAACTCAAAATGCTCGCCGACGGCATCAACATCATGCTGGCTCGCCTGGATGATGGGGTTCAGCAGCTCTCGCAGTTTTCTGACGACCTTGCTCACGAACTTCGAGCACCGCTTTCCAACCTGATGGGCAAGGCCCAGGTTGCCTTGACCAGAGAACGATCGCTTTCCGAGTACCGGGAGGTTCTGGAGTCGTGCACAGAAGAGCTGGACCGCATGAGCCGCATGGTTTCCGACATGCTGTTCTTGGCCCAGGTCAGTCATCCAGCATCAATGGTGGAGTTCGAATCCGTCTCCTTGGTCGACGAGGTTCAGCGAGTGTGCGATCTCTTCAGCATTTCAGCAGAAGAAGGCGAGATTCAGCTGCAGATCTCCGGCAGTGATGACGTGGTGCGCGGGAATCGCCTGATGGTTCAACGTGCCGTCTCGAATCTGGTCTCGAACGCGATCCGTTACTGCCCTCGCGGCCGCACGGTCTACGTTAAGGTGCAGCATAGTGCGAGCGGTACGACGTTGAGTGTCGGCAACCCCGGCCGTGGTATTGCCAAGGAACACCACGCGCACTTGTTTGAGCGGTTCTACCGTGTGGACAAGAGCCGAGCACGGAGCGAAGGCGGTACCGGTCTTGGCTTGGCCATTGTGCAGTCGATCATGAGTCTGCACCAGGGATCGGCGAGCGTGGAGGTGACCGAAGAAAACTTCACCTGGTTCCACCTTCACTTTCCGGAAGCCCAGCAAATGCAGCCGGCAATGACCGCCGCTTAAATTGCGCAGACACGATTAGGCCCGTCAATCGACGGGCCTTTTGTTTGCCTCAATGCATCAGTGCCGAAGGACCACAGGGTCCATGGGCGACCGCAGAATCACCGACTTAATAATCTTCTGTTCGTCAGGATTGGCGTTTTTCCACAGGTGTGAGAAGTACTGAGCATTCACTTTCTCTTGAGCACTTACGCTGCCGGCGGCATCGATCAGGCGCATGGTCGAGTAGACACAGATCAGCGCCAGAATGAAGAACGCCGTGGCGACCACCATCACATAACGCTTGGCCAGCACCGGTGCCCGCTTGAGCTCCTGGATAGAGGCGTCCGCCGCCTTTGTCGCTGCTGTAAGCTCCGAGATCAGTGGCTGGATGGCGGTGTCGACTCCGCGGCATGCAGCTGAATACGCTGATGCAGCGGCGCGCAAGGCAACCTCCTCCGCGTTCGACCAAGCCTTCTCCGCCTTTCGCACCTCCTCCTGAATCTGCCGGCCGACAGCGTCCACCTGCTCCACCAGTTCGTTCGACCTCTCCAGAACAGCGCTGGAGGTGCGCGTCTGCGAGGTCAGCTCATCGAGCTGGACAGTGAGTTTTTCAGTGCAGCGGCGAAAGTCACCGATAGCAACTGCCCAGGGCTCTATGTCATTCATGGCTATCTCCTAGGGCGGCCAACAACGCCGCGCTGAATTAACGCGCTAGATATCAAAATTGTAATTTAAGAGAAAATTCGAAGTCGCCCTCGACAGTGCCGAGATAGACATGATCCTTCCAGATTTGAAGATTTAACGCATCCTATCTGCAGCCAAAATTACGGAATTGTAATTATTGACTCACCTTGTCGTTAGCTTCGCGTTCCTAAACTACAAACCAACAAAGGCCGCTAATCAGGTTGGCCTAGTATGAACCGAGGTTCACAATGAAATTTGTCAAATCTATCGCTATTGGCAGCCTGCTGCTGGGTCTCATGGGTACCGCTTACGCTGAAGGCGGCTTCGAGCGAACGAAACAGTTCAACGAGAACTTCCGAACCGAACAGGCTCGCCTATGGAGCGATGACTCTTCGGACCAGAACAAACAACAAGTCGCTCAAGAGCAAAAGAAAGAAAGCAAGGATGGTAAGGAACAAGCCGACAATTAATCGGCGGTTAAATAGGACTTCAAATGACGAAAGAAATCGACAAAAAAGCCAGGGTAAAACCTGGCTTTTTTGTGCTTGGAATTTAGCCTTCGTTCTTGCGAGGCGTTTCCGCATTGCTTTCTCCGGCCAGACCCTCGGCACCTTGTGCGGGGCGTTTCCAATGGCACAGCAGGAGCTGGCTGGCGTTCGCTTCGGTGATCGATGTGCAAGCTAGATCAGCGGGCAGACCATCCTTGCTGTCTCGCAAGCGCCTGGACAGATAGAACGAGCCATCCCGCGGCCACTTGGCAGGATCCTTGATGTTCTCGGACTTCCCGCTGCTGTAAAACTCCGACGAGTATGAGCGGCGGCCAGGATAGATCAGGGGAGCGGAATGAGCAGACTGCACATTGAGCCAGGCTTGAACCACATCCCGCTGATTCTGAGGGCGCTCCTCTAGTACCCCGGCGTAGATGATGCCCGCACCGATGATTGGCAACACCAATGCGCTCGCAGCGGCAGCCCAGGTGGTCTTCGGGCCAACTTCGCTGACCCGTGCAGACAGCAGCAATGCCCACGCTGGCAGCGCGGGTAGCAGGTAGGTCCACAGAATGTTGCCTGCAAATGTGAAGAAGACCGGTGTCGCCAAGGCCCACAGCCAGAGGTAGGCTTTGAAGCGCTGCATCGATCCACGCTTGCGGATCAACAGTGGTAGAAACAAGGCCCATGGCAGTAGCGACAATCCGAGCTGGATCCAGATGCTGCCGTACGGCTTGGCATGAGCACTACCATAGAGGTCCCCTGCCCAGTTACTGACGACGTAGCGGCTCCAGTGCTCACCAACGAAGAAGTACTCCATGAAGCCGGGCGTTTTCATCTCGGCCGCGACATACCATGGCACGGATATACCGAACATGAGTACAAGGCCGCTAATCCAGGGAAGCCTCAGTACCCGTCCCCATTCCTTGTAGATAACGAACCAGGCGAATGCCGGCGCCCCCATAAGCACCAGGGTCAGCGGCCCTTTGGCAAGCAAGCCCAGCCCGAGACCTGCGAACATCAGGTAGGCATCCGCCTTGCTGGCGCACTTCATCCAACGCCAGAAACCGTAGCTGGCCAGCAGAATCGAGAACGACAAAACAGGGTCAGTCAGCACAACACCGCTGGAGACCAGGCCAAGTGTGGTGCTGGAAAAAATAATGGCAGCCCAGATGCCGGCGTTACGAGAAATCTGCTGCGTGCCGAGTTTGATGATGATGAAACAGCTTGCCAGGTGGAGTAGCCACGCTGGGAAGCGCGCAGCGAACTCGTTAACGCCGAAGACCGTCATGCTCGCGGCCTGGGTCCAGAAGGACAACGGAGGCTTGCCCCAGAACGGTACCCCGTAGTCGAACATGGGCGTGATCCAGTCATTCAACTCGACCATCTTGCGAGCCATTTCAGCGTAACGGGCCTCAGATGTGTCCATCAGCGGGTAGATGCCCAGCCCCACCAAACGCAATAGCAAAATCGAACCCAGGACCCACCACAGCGTCCTCTCGTTCTTCAGGTTCAGCATTTCTTACCCTCGATCGAAGCCATCGAAGGGTGGAGTGACACGGGATCTGCCTTGTTGCTGTGCTTCAGGAAATAGAGAGGCCGGCGCTTCACTTCCGCGAGTGTCACGCCCAGGTACTCCCCCACCATGGCGACACCGACGCACATGAATGAAGCCATTCCGACGATCAGGTGATGGATGTCGAAACTGCCTGCCACAAGCGACGCAAGCATGTAGCAGATGCTGGAGACGAAAAGACCGAAACTGATGAGGCTGAAAATGCGCAGTGGTTTGCGAGAGAAGCTGACGATGCTCTCGATGGCCAGATTGAACAGGCCAGCTGCATTCCATTTGGTGCTCCCGGCATGGCGAACAGTGCGATTGTAGGGCAGTTCGATGGTACGAAAGCCTACCCAGCCGATCATGCCTTTGAGAATCCTGGAGCGTTCATCCAGGGCCCGCAGGGCTGCCAGCGGCGCAGGCCCAATCAATCGGAAATCGCTGACATCGGCCGGCATGTCCACCTTCTCCACCAGGCGCTGCATGACCCAGTAGTAAGCCCGGGCACTCATGCGCTTGAACCACGAATCACCGATTCTCAGGTTGCGCTGCATGTTCACCACGTCGTAGCCGCGTTGCCAGTAGTCCACCATGGCCGCGATGAGCTCTGGTGGATCCTGCAGGTCGACATCAATGAAGATCAGCGCACTGCCACGGGCATGGTCTATCCCGGCGCTCAGTGCAGCCTCTTTGCCGAAGTTGCGACTCAGGGACAGGCAACGTACAGATGACCCATCCTGATAGTGGCGAAGAATGTCGGCCGTCCGGTCATTACTGCCGTCGTCGACATAGAGGATTTCGCAGGAGACGGGTAAGCGCTTCACCACGCGGGTGATTCGCTGGTGGAACTCGGGGATGGTTTCCTCTTCCTGGAAGCAAGGGACCACGATGGTTAACAAGGGATCAGGGCGCTCGGGAAAGCGATGTAATGTCTGCATGATTGAATGTCCAAAAACGATGTGCAATGAATCCAAGTGCAGTGAGGCTTAAGGTCACTACGACTTGGGAGATGAGCGGTGACAGATTCGACTTGATGAGGAACCACATACCCACGCCATTGCCGAAGTTTGTGGTTAACGCGACCAGTGCAAACCTGACAGGCTGAAACTTACGAGAGCCATCTGCCACAAAACAGAGCGCCCTATTTCCAATGAAGCTCGCGATTGCGCCAACCATGCCGCCACAGATACTGGCCAGTAACGGAGTAACGAATTCTGTCGTAACCAGCAATAGGAACACCGCATAATGGACTCCCGTTGCTATGAAGCCGATCCCCAGATAACGAATCAGTAAGGTAGTAAGAGGTGGGGTTTGATTTTCCATGCCCAAAGCCTATGGAGGCAAAGGTGAAAAAATAGTGAACTAAATGTAAATGCGTAATTAGCCGAATCTATATATGGTAAGTAACAAGTCGGCGCACTAGGCTAGCACGCTACAATATCAGAGGGATTGCCTGAAAATTACGCTTTCGAAATAAAAGCCTTCCGATAACGCATGCATGACCCGTGGATTACAATGTTGACAAGATAAGGAAACACCGGGTGGCATTGAGATAGATTCCCCGAATTAAGGGGGACCTAATGGTTACACAAAATGAAACATATACAAGCACCGTTGTTCCTTACAGCCCTGACATATTGGATGATTTGCCAATTGATGATCAGCTGGCCGTAGAGTTTTTCGCAACAGCACGTTGTGCCAGTTTCAAACAGGCTGCCCGAGGGCTCAATGTGCCAGTGGTAGGCCTGCGGAAACGCTTGGAGAAACTGGAAGAGCACATTGGTGCTCCCGTGTTTGTCTACAAACACAACAAGCTTGCCCTGACCCGCACAGGCGAGAGGGTCAGCCATTACCTGTGCCAGCTCTTCGGCCCAGACGGCCTTGGCAAGTCCGGTGAAAAGGAAGTCCCCAGGCTTACCATCGCGATCACAGAGCCAGTGCTGAACGACCGTAAACCGCGATCTAGTCGCCTACGTGCGTGATCATGCCGAAATGCAGCTGGAAATCCATTCAGAATGCACAACGCAGATGCTTTCTGAGTGTGAAGTCGATGTGGGTATCGCTTTGGTGAGCCCAGATGATAAAGGCGCGCTTGATCGCCATCCTACGTATAGGTTTGAACGGCTTGGCCGGATTGGGCACGCCCTGTTCATTTCCAGCCGCTATTCAAGAAGCGTCACCCTTCCAGTGGAGAGCTTGGATTTGCACAACTTCATGCTCGTTGTCCCTTGGGATGAAGAGATCTTGGCGGGCTCACGAAAGTGGGCATCGATAATGGCTGAGCATCAGGGCGGTACCACTCGGGTCAAGAGCTACAACCTATCACGAGGCCTTGTCGTTGGCGGTGCGTGTATTGGAGTGCTGCCCGACTACAGCCGAAAACTGGAGAGAAATATCCTACCCGTGCCGGGTTTCCTGGACGACCTGGAGGAGAAAGATGTCTATCTTGTTATCAAAACGAAGCTTGTCCGCAATCCGCAGGTTTTGGAAATTCGAAGATTGATCAAGAAGAGCTTCTTTGATAAGAAGGACTGGCTTGTTCGGTAACAGTTTTGTTAGGTTTGAAACTCCTCCGTTAACACTACAGAAACACAACTGTCATATTCGCTTGCAACCTAGTCAGAGTGCTTAGAACAAAGGCATCTTGTTACAGCAGGTGACAACCGTGGCCTGCTCCCATCTGCAAGATAAATTTAGGCCGGCGCAGGGCGAAATATAACGTCGGTAGCTAAGCACTTAACATACGAGAGGCAAGCAATGATCCGTTCTTCGAACATGCGGGAAAAGCTGTTGGCTGCCGCAATAATAGGCACATTTTCCTCGCAAGCATTCTCCGGAACAGTAACCACTGACGGAGCTGACATCGTTCTGAAGACCAAGGGCGGTCTTGAAGTATCGACTTCTGACAAGGAATTCAGTTTCAAACTGGGCGGCCGAGTTCAGGCCGACTACGGCCGTTTCGATGGTGTCTTCACCAAGAATGGCGATACCGCTGACGCAGGCTACTTCCGTCGCGCCTACCTTGAGCTCGGTGGCGTGCTGTACCGCGACTGGAAGTATCAGCTCAACTACGACCTTTCCCGCAACACGGGCAACGACTCCGACGGCTACTTCGACGAAGCCAGCCTGACCTACACGGGTTTCAAGCCGGTGCAACTGCGCTTTGGCCGTTTCTACACCGACTTCGGTCTTGAGAAAGCCACCAGTTCGAAGTGGACCACCGCCATGGAGCGGAACCTCTCGTACGACCTGGCGGACTGGATCAACGACAACGCCGGCATGGGTGTTCAAGCCACCAGCACCATCGCTGACATGGCTTATGTTTCCGGTAGCGTTTTCAGCGAAACCAATAACAACTCGGATGGCGACAGCACCAAGCGCTACAACGTACGTGGCGTGTTCGCACCGCTGCACAGTGATGGCAACGTCCTGCACGTCGGTGCTCAGTACGCTTACCGCGACCTCAAAAACAGTGCGGTCGATACCCGGATTCGTTCGCGTCTGGGCGTCCGCGGTGTAGATACCAATGGCGGCGGCGATGCCGGCACCAACGGCAACCGCATGCTGTTTGGCGGTGCTGCTGCACAAGATGGCCTGTGGAAGGACGACTCGGTCTGGGGTCTCGAAGGTGCCTGGGCCACCGGCCCGTTCTCGGTTCAAGCGGAATACCTTCGCCGCAAGCTGAAAGCTGACCAGGCCAACAACGACATGAAGGCCTCCGGTTACTACGCCCAGATGGCTTACACCCTGACCGGCGAGCCGCGTATCTACAAGCTCGATGGTGCCAAGTTCGACACTATCAAACCAGAGAACAAGGAACTGGGGGCCTGGGAAGTCTTCTACCGCTTTGACGATATCAAGGTCGAAGACGGCAACCTGGTCACCGCGGCGGACCAATCGAACGAGCGCAAGGCCAAGAGCCACACGGTGGGTGTGAACTGGTACGTCAACGAGGCGGTGAAAGTCAGTGCCAACTACATCAACGTGCGCACCGACAACAACGAGAACACCGTGGGCGACGACAGCGGCAATGCCATCGTGACCCGCCTGCAATACGTCTTCTGATCCCTCTCATCAGTCTGACGTGAGAAAGCCGGAAGCGCTCAACGTGCTTCCGGCTTTCCTGTTTCTGGAGGTGATCAAGCATGGAGCGCCCTCCTCCTACCTGCTTTCGCTTACCGATGACCGCTCTTGCCAAAGCTCGGCGAATCTGATGTGATTGCCGCGTCGGGCTTTGCATGGTGGCCGTGCAAGCAAATCAAACCTGACTCCTATTCATGATTGAACCTGATTCGACGTCCAGCTTCGCGTCTAACGGCCCTACAAGCGCAGCTACCCCAACGTCGCTCATTAGGGGATAGTCATGCCTGCAAAAAAGCTGCTTCAACCTCTCGCTGCTCAGCTGCACGCCTCGTTCTCGGCTTCTGGCCGCCCGTACTCTCATCTGCACCTCCACCAGCTGTTCCACGCGGCCATCGGCTCCGTTGCACCGCAAGTTGCCATCCAAGACAAGCTGCCAATTCAGGTCTGTCGTGACAACGAGACACGGCAGTACAACCTCTACGCGGCGGTCGAGCGGGCGAAAACGTGCTTAGGATTGACCGATCTTCAAGCAGTCGGTGTGGCTGAAGAAGTCATTGAGGTGCTACGAACTGCGGGAATCGGCGTGAACCAGGTTCGCCTGCTCCTTGACCCCTCCTTCAGCTCGAAGACTCGCAAAAAGGCCTTCAAGGCTCTCTGCAAGAACCTGGATCTGAACGAGCTAGGCGATCGCTTCGTCCCCAAGACTGCCACGTTGGCCATCGCTGCTGGTATTGCGCCGCCTCCCAAAATGTCGTGGAAGGATCGCTTCGCCCTGGCTGCAAATTCCCCCATGCGGGGGCCAAGCGAGCTCATCAGCATGGTCAACCGGGATGAGTGTTATCTGTGGGTATTCCCACCGACTGACCATCATGCGACGGCTCCAGCGACGCATGACCGTTTCTTTGGTGAAAAGACCCACCCGAGCGCAGAAATGGGCATGGGGTTCAGCATCATCGATTCCGGCTGGACCCGCCCCAAGTACCCGCTATCCAGGCAGTCACAAGAGACCTTCATCCAGTATTCGCTTTCTGCGCCGATGTGGTCCTGGCGCGCACAAAGTGACACCTGGCGCCTGGGAAACATCCTGCGTTCAAGAATCCTTGACGGGGCTCCTTGGCATAACGAGCCTCTGAGTGACGTGCTTCCGAGCGGCCTTAAATCCCTGCCCCGGATCTATGGGTGCGAAACCTGCCGAACGCTGTTCATTGAGAATCACAGCGACTACCCGGATGTACCCACTCAGTGCCAATGCGGTGAGGCGAGCAGCACGGGTGACCAAAACGAGTCATCTGCTCTCAATAGCTGATTTTCCTTACGGTGGCGGGCTGAGCCCCCCGTTAGGGATTGGCTATGGGAGCGGGATTCGCTCACCCCAAACCTGAAGGCGCCGCCACCTAACCGAGCGATATGAGCTGAATGCTCGCGGAGTAGATATGCAAAAGAGTAAAAACAAACAGGACACCCTGGCGGCGATCAATGCGCTTGTCGAGATTGCGTATGATCAGGGATTTGCGGACGGACACGGAGTCGGCAATCAAGTCGGTTTCGTAGCCGGTGTCATGAGCCTCAAAGCTGCATTGGCCTGCGGCTTACGGCATGGCTCACCTGAGTGCGGAAAGGCCCTTGAAAGCCTCAAGCGCATCGGGATCGACGAGTGAGAGAAAAGTACGGGTCGTGCGCTGATCGCGCACGACCCGTACTTCTACTTCAGGTCATTTCCCTGCTTAGCTTCATGATTGAAGCTCAGGGATCAGGTGCTTCTGCGGTAGGCCAACAGGCGCAAGGCGTTGAAGACGACCAACAGTGTGGAGCCCTCATGGATCGCAACAGCGGCACCAATGCTCAAGCCCATGATGGTGGACGGAACCAGGATGGCCACAATCCCCAAGCTGACGAACAGATTCTGGTGGATGATCGATCGCGTGTGACGGCTCAGCCCCACCGCAAATGGGAGTTGCCTGATGTCGTCAGCCATAAGCGCGATATCAGCCGTTTCCAGGGCAACATCAGATCCAGCAGCCCCCATTGCGATACCAACGCTCGAACTGGCCATGGCAGGGGCATCATTGACGCCGTCACCCACCATGGCCACCTTGGCGCTAAGGCGCAGGTTTTTGATGGCCTTGACCTTGTCTTCCGGCATCAGGTCTCCCCACGCTTCATCTAAGCCAACTTGTTTGGCTACAGCCTCTGCAACGCGGTTGTGGTCTCCAGAAATCATGACCATGCGTTCGATGCCCATCTCTCTAAGCTTCTGGAGTGCCTCTTTGGCCCCCTCCCGGGGTGTGTCCAATAGCCCGATAGCGCCCAGATCCTTGTCAGCACGCCGTACCACCATGGTGGTACGGCCTGACTGACGTAGACGCTCCGCAGCCTCCAGGGCTGCCTTGCTGAGTGCGGGAATACCATTGGTACCGAACATCTCGACCTTGCCAATCCAGACGAACTGCCCATCAAGCTCAGCACGCACGCCGCGGCCAATCATGTTGCTCATGTTCTTGGCTTGGAATCGGCACCGTGTGCCAATCATCTCTTCACCGTCACGCACAATTGCCGCAGCCAGCGGATGGTCGCTCATCGACTCCACAGCGATGGCGACGTTTAGCAGATCCTCGATCTGCGTGCCGCCTATGGGTATTACATCGGTGATACGTGGGCGCCCTTCGGTCAGGGTACCGGTCTTGTCGAATGCCATGGCATTCAATGATCCAAGCTCTTCAAGTGGCGCACCGCCCTTGATCAGCACGCCACCTCGGGCTGCCCTGGCGATGCCAGAGAGAATGGCGCTTGGTGTAGCGATCGCGAGCGCGCAGGGGCTGGCTGCAACCAGTACGGCCATCGCCCGGTAGAACGAGTCACGGAACGGCTCGTCAAGGAAAATGCCGGCAAATAGCAGCCCGACTACCAGCAGTAAAACCAACGGGACGAATATGCGTTGGAAGCGGTCCGTGAATCGCTGGGTCGGTGACTTCCTGACTTCGGCTTCACTGACCATCTTGATGACCCGCGCCAAGGTACTCTCCGTAGAGCGCCGGGTTACCTCAACCTCGATGAGCGTTTCGCCATTGATGGTACCGGCGAAGACTTTCGAGGCTGCATCCACTGCATCTGGCTTGCTGCGTGCGAGTTCGGCATCAGGAACAGGTTGCTTGTCCACGGGGACGCTCTCACCGGTTACTGGCGCCTGGTTGATACTTGAGGAGCCTACGACTACAAAACCATCGGCCGGCAGGCGGTCATTGGGGCGCACGATGACAACGTCACCGGGAACCAGCAGCTCCACGGGCATCTCCACCGTGCCATTTGCTCTGCGTACGATCGCGGTGGCTGGTGCGAGCTTGGACAGTGCCTCAATCGCTTTCTTGGCCCGCCCCATCGCGTAGCTTTCAAGGGAATGCCCCAGACTGAACAGGAACAGCAGCAGAGCCCCCTCCGCCCAGGCGCCGATGCTCGCGGCACCGACTGCGGCGAGAAGCATCAGCGAGTCGATCTCGAAGCGTTTCTGACGGATGTTGGTAACCGCTTCCTTAGTGGTGAACCATCCACCGAACACGTAGGCCGACACGTACAGAATCAGAGGCAGACGATCAATCAGGCCAAGTTTTCCTGCGAGAGCTCCGGCACCCAGGAGAGCACCACAGATCAGCGCGAAAATCAGCTCTGTGTTCATTCCAAAAATGCCGCCATGCTCATGGCTATGACCTTCATGCCCGGCTTGGTCATCAGGGCGTTCAAGCAAACTCTTCATAACTCGTCCCTTCTGGGGTCAAGGCTTCCAATTGCCCTCTGCAGTTGGGGAGCCGTCTCTGTTGGTTGGCTAAGATCTATTGCACGGTTTGCCCGAGCCCAGGCGTTAACATTTCGAAGCTATGGGGTATCGGGCGTAATAAAAAATGCCAGGCACTGCCTGGCATTTATGAATTCTCTAATTGTTCTGTTCAAATCGTTTACTACTTGTTGTTGATGCATTGCGAATACATCGAGTAACGAACAGTCTTGAGCGTGCCCTGGGAGTCCTCGAAGGTCATCAACCGTGGATAGACCTGGCAGGTACGGGGGTCCTGCGACTGACGTACGAATTTCGCAACGTCTATCTTCATGCCATATTTGTAATCCTGAATCTCTGGCATTGGCTTGCCATTTTTCTCCGCGTACTTGGCCACTGCGGTCTGGTGTTCCTTGGTGTATTGAAGCTGCTTGCTCTCGGAGAAAGTGTTGGCCTGCGAAGCCACCGAGAAAACAACAAGTGCAGCAGCGATAATTAGCTTTTTCATAAAACCCTCTCAATTTCAAAACTTCTCGGGCGTAACCTTAGCAATGCATAGGCATCACCGGCATGACGAGAAACTTACAATTTTGAAAGGTAAGTGCATCTACTTCACTTTAAACAAAAAAGCCCACAACACGTGTTGTGGGCTTCTCTTTAGCGGAGGCTGTTAGCTAACCACTTCGGCCTCGTCGCCGTCTTCATCCTTGCGGTGTGCCCAGTGATACAGGGCAGGCAGTACCAGCAAGGTCAGTGCGGTGGAGGACAGGATCCCGCCAATCACCACCGTCGCCAATGGCCGCTGAACTTCGGCACCGGTGCCGGTGGCCAAAGCCATCGGGATGAAGCCCAGGGACGCTACCAAGGCTGTCATCAGAACAGGTCGCAGACGGGTCAATGCACCTTCATCGACTGCCTGTCTGAGCGTTCGTCCCTCCTCCCTTAGCCCGCGGATGAAGGCAATCATCACCAGGCCGTTCAGTACTGCAACGCCGGACAGTGCAATGAAGCCGACACCTGCCGAGATCGACAGTGGGATGTCCCGCAGCCACAACGCCACAACACCACCGGTGAGTGCGAATGGAATACCGGTGAAGACCAGCATGCCGTCCTTCAGGTTGTTGAACATCAGGAACAACAAGGTCATGACCAGCAGCAAGGCGACTGGAACAACGATCTGCAGGCGTTTGGCAGCCGACTGCAGCTGCTCGAACTGGCCCCCCCAAGTCGTCCAGTAGCCCGCAGGGATTTGCACCTTCTTGTCCAGCGATGCGGTCGCCTCCTCAACGAAGGACCCCAGATCGCGGCCTCGAACGTTGGCGCTGACGATAACCAGACGTTTGCCGTTCTCGCGGCTGATTTGGTTCGGGCCCAGTTGCAGGTCCAGATTGGCGACCTGGGACAGCGGGATGAAGCCGATCTGATTGGCACCCTGTGCCGCATTGGCAGGTACCGGGATCAGCAAGCTGGACATACCCGCTACGTCGGTGCGAACGGTCTCTGGTAGGCGTACTACCATGTCGAACCGACGGTCGCCCTCATACAGCGTGCCGGCCTGACGGCCACCCACGGCGATAGCGATCGAGTTCTGAACATCCGCGATGTTCAGGCCGTAGCGTGCTGCTTTTTCGCGGTCAATGTTGATGGTCAGCACCGGCAGGCCGGATGTCTGCTCAACTTTCACTTCCGATGAGCCCGGGACCGCTTTGAGCGCTGCCGCGATCTTGTTGGCGGTGTTGTTGAGCACGTCCATGTCATCGCCGAAGACTTTCACAGCGACGTCACTACGCACGCCCGAAATCAGCTCGTTGAAACGCAGTTGGATTGGCTGCGACAACTCGTAGTTGCTTCCTGGAACACCCGCTGCGGCCTTCTGCACTTCAGCAATCAGCTCATCACGAGGCTTCTTCGGGTTAGGCCACTGATCCTGAGGCTTGAGCATGATGTAGGCGTCAGAGGCGTTCGGCGGCATCGGGTCAGATGCAATTTCTGCGGTACCCGAGCGTGCGAACATCCGCTCAACTTCAGGCACCTGCGCAATCACCGCTTTCTCCAGACGCTGCTGCATCTCGACAGATTGAGTGAGGCTCGTTCCAGGCACACGCATGGCCTGCATCGCAAAGTCACCCTCACTGAGGCTTGGGATGAACTCGCTACCCATACGACTTGCCAGCAAACCACTGAGCACGACCAAGGCTACTGCGGCCGAGAAAGCGATGTTCCGATGTCCCAGCACCCATTGCAGAACCGGTTCATAGCGCAGTCGAGCTGTGCGCATGACCACGCCTTCCTCTTCCTTCACCTTGCCAGTGACGAACATGGCAATAGCTGCAGGAACAAAGGTAACGGACAGGACCATTGCACCCAGCAGCGCCATCACAACGGTGAAGGCCATCGGGTGGAACATTTTGCCTTCGACGCCGGTGAGGGCGAAGATCGGCAGGTACACCACCATGATGATCAGCTGACCGAAGATCAGCGGCCGGCGAGCTTCTCGCGCCGCGGCAAAGACCTCGTGGAAGCGTTCGGTTTTGGTGAGCATGCGGCCATGCTTATGTTGCGCATGAGCCAGTCGACGGATCGCGTTTTCTACAATAACCACGGCACCGTCGACGATGATGCCGAAGTCGAGTGCCCCCAAACTCATTAAGTTGGCACTGACCTTGTTGTTGAACATGCCTGTGAAGGTGAACAGCATGGACAGCGGAATCACCATCGCGGTGATCAGAGCCGCACGGATGTTGCCGAGGAACAGGAACAGAATGGCGATAACCAGGATCGCGCCTTCCACCAGGTTCTTCTTCACCGTCGCGATGGCTTTTTCAACCAGGTTGGTACGGTCGTAAACAGTCACAGCCACCACGCCCTTTGGCAGGGTGCGGTTGATGTCCGCCAATTTGGCGGCGACAGCTTGAGATACGGTGCGGCTGTTTTCACCAATCAGCATGAACACGGTACCGAGCACGACTTCGCGGCCGTTCTCAGTAGCAGCACCTGTACGGAGCTCTTTACCGATGCTGACGTCAGCAACGCTGCTGATGCGAATCGGTGCACCATCCACACTGGTGATCACGATGTTGGCGATGTCTTCGATATTGCCTACCTGACCCGGTGCACGGATGAGCAACTGTTCACCATTACGCTCGATGTAGCCGGCACCGACGTTGGCGTTGTTACTTTCCAACGCTGCGACCAGGTCATTGAGTGTCAGCTTGTAGGTAGCCAGGCGCTTTGGATCCGGCGCAACCAGGAACTGCTTGGCATAACCGCCGATGGTATTGATCTCGGCCACACCCGGGACGTTACGCAGCTGAGGCTTGATGATCCAGTCCTGGATCACGCGCAGGTCGGTCGGGGTGTACGGCGTACCGTCCTCTTTGACCGCGCCATCTTCGGCTTCAACAGTCCACAGGAAGATCTCGCCGAGGCCGGTAGATACCGGACCCATGACGGCCTCTACACCTTCTGGCAGCTGTTCCTTCGCAACCTGCAGCCGCTCGTTGATCAACTGGCGGGCAAAGAAGATGTCAGTGCCATCCTTGAAGATCACGGTGACCTGAGACAGGCCAGAGCGAGACAGGGAACGGGTCTGCTGAAGGCCCGGGAGACCGGCCATGGCCGTTTCAACTGGAAACGTGATCCGTTGTTCGGTTTCCAAGGGCGAGTAACCAGGCGCTGCAGTGTTGATCTGCACCTGGACGTTGGTGATATCGGGTACCGCATCGATGGGCAGCTTTTGATAGCTGTAGATACCGATACCCGCCATGATCAGAACGGCGATCATTACTACGATGCGCTGCTCGATGGCGAATCTGATGATACGTTCAAACATGAGAAATCATCCTGTCAGTTCGCATCAGTGACCGTGTTCGGCAGAAGCTTTGCCGAGCTCGGACTTGAGTGTGAAGCTGCCACTGGTTGCTACCTGGGCGCCGGCTTCAATACCGTCGATGATTTCCACGTACCCATTGTCGCGGCGACCCAGTTTTACCGGGCGGGTGTCAAAGCCATCTGGGGTGCGTACGAATACCGAAGGTTTGTCTTCAACGGTCTGCACAGCGTGCTCAGGGACCGCTACGGCAACTCGATCGGTCTGGGAGGTGACCGCAATGTTTACGAACAGGCCTGGACGCCAGGCGCCGTTGGGGTTGGTCAAGGTGACGCGGACAGTAGCTGCACGGTTTTGCTCGCCCAGCAGGCTGCCGACATAACCCACCTTCCCTTCGACCTCGACGTTCATGTCAGGCGAAGAGACTTTCACTGCACGGCCAGTCGTGACCTTGCCCAGATCTGTCGGCGGAACTGCGAAGGTCGCCCAGACCTGATTCAGGTCGGAAAGGATGAAGGCGTTGGTCGCCTCGCTGACGACTTCGCCGACGGTCAGGTGTTTCTCCACTACCACGGCGTCGAAGGGAGCGCGGAGCTCGTAACGATTACCGCCAACGGAGTTAACCGAGGCACCGATTGCGCCGACCTTCTGCTTGGCGTTGGCCAAGGAGATCTCCGCTTCTTGCAGCGCTTGGCGTGCTTGGAGGTAGTCTTGCTCTGCAGAGATCTTGTCCTGCCACAGTTGCTTCTCACGTTCGAAGGTCACACGCGCCAGTTCGACGCGACGCTGTGCGGCCTGTTGTTCGCTGCGCAGGTCAGAGATCTGCTGGCTGGCGATTACCGCGAGGACTTGCCCTTTCTTGACCGTCTCGCCCAGGTTGGCCTGGACAGCCTCAACAACGCCAGGAACACGAGGAACCACGTGGGCAGTACGATCTTCGTCGAAGCGAATTTCGCCAGGGAAGCTCACGACGGTACCGAGGTCACGAGGCGCTGCAGCTTCCAGGGCAACACCAGCGGCCTTGATCTGTTCAGCGCTGAGCGTCAGCTTGCCCTCTTCTTCACCGCCCTCTTCGCTGTGGCCTTCTTCACCATGGCCCTCATCACCTTCCTCTTTGGCGGCAGATGCGGCTTTCTTTTCGTCGCCATGGCCATCGTTAGCGCCATGCTCGGCAGTACTGGCGGCCTGCTGTCCGGAACTGTTGTTCCAGGCAAGGCTGCCAAATCCGAGGGCTGCCACAGCGGCTACCGCGAGGGCGATCTTGCGTTTGTTATCCATTGCTACTCCTGCTGATCGTAGGCACCGGCTTGTTCAAGGCTGTGTGCCGAAGAAAATGTTTGGCCCGTTCAGCGAGTGCCGGCGGTTGAGCCGACTTCGCCATAAACCCTTTCCACCTGCGCACGCGCATTGGTCGCCGCTGCCAACGATTCGAGGTATTGGCCACGAGCGACGATCAAGGTGCGCTGGGCATCCAGCACTTCGATGAAACCGAATTTGCCCATCTCGAAGCCGCGGGTTGCGGTCTCTACGGCTTGTTGGGCTGAAGGCAGAATGGTCTTGTCGTAGGACTCGACCTCCTGCATGGCGGTGGACCATTGGTTCAACGCGGTTTGGGTTTCGGTGCGCAGGCGCAGCTCAACAGCATTGCGCTGGTCCCGGGCCTGATCTGCACGACGAGAAGCGGAAAGAATGTTGCCCTGGTTACGATCGAACAGCGGCAAAGGGATAGACAGGCCCACAGTGTTGACCCGCTCGCGCACAGAGCGGTCGTACTGGCTACCTACACTGACAGTAAGGTTCGGGATACGCTGAGCTTTCTCTGAGCCGAGCGAGGCATCGCTCTTGTCTATCTGCACCACGGCCTGACGCATTTCTGCTGTTTGGTCGAGCTTAGCCAGCAGATCTTCAGTGCGAGGTGGCAAGCCCGGGGAGAGGGTTGGCGATTCGAGTCGATCAAACACGGTGACTGAGCTCCCGGTAATTTGAGCGAGCTGTTGGTAAGCGGTCGCTTTTTCCGTTTCTGCACGTCGAACTTGCAGCTGGGCTTCGGCCAGTTGCACTTGAGCGCGGGTCGCCTCCACTGGGGACGACTTACCTGCGCGAACACGGCCATCGACGATGCGAAGACCGCGCTCAGTCAGTTCGAGAGATTGCTTGGCCAGGTCGAGACCTGTCTGGGCCCGCAACGCGGCGTAAAAGGCTTGGACGACATCTGCACGCAGGCCGTTAACGCGACGGTCTAACTCAAGCTGTGCGGCGGTCTGCCCGTATGTGGCGACGTCAACACGAGCCCCCCGCTTACCGCCCAGCTCAAGGGTCTGGCTGAGAGAGACAGTCGTCTGGCTGGTGTTACGACGGGTGTCTTCCACGTCATACGAGATTGTGGGGTTGGGGATAAGCCCGGCCTGCTTGCGAGCACCATCAGCGATCCCAATTTCTTGCCTGGCCGCGGCCAGGTCTGGGTTGGCATCCATGGCCGTCGAAAGCGCCTGGGGCAAGCTGATGCTTTGGGCAAGGGCTGCAGGCGCCATCAACCCAGAGATGACTGCACAGAGTGCAGCGATCTTCCAGGGCGAGACGGGGGTCTTGGGTAAGACATTGCGGTTATACCGGGGCACTTTGATGGTCCTCGTGCACAAACTTCGATAAAGCTTGGCGAGAACGCCGAAACAGCTGCCAAGCCCCACTTGATTAGGTGATGGCACTCTAATGAGCGGTAGCTATCAGAGGGGTGGCTAGAAAATTACAATTTCGTAAGAAAGCTTTGTAATGCCCGTAAATACTGGGAAACCCAACCCGACACGATGATTTCGATACAAGCAACAGAGATGGCAAACACGCGGTGCGAAGGTGCCGAATAACAGGTAGATGACGAAATTGTAATTGTCCTATCACCCTCCCGTTATCTTCGGCCTGCAAATATGAGCTCGCGCTACGCTAGGCGCGCCGCCGGGTCAGAACAACTAACGACACCCGCGCCGGTAAACATAATAAAAACTGCCGTGAATCAAAGGAGCATCGGATGAAAATCAAAGTACCACTGTATTTGGCGGCAGTTTCTGCGCTGTCTGGAAGCTATGCTATTTCGGCACAAGCTGAAGACAAGCCAGAAGGCTTCATTGAAGGCAGCAGCCTTACAGTGTTGAACCGTAACTTCTACTTCAACCGTGATAACCGCGACAGCACCGCCCCCACTTACAACAGTGGCAAGGGCAATACGAACGGCTACTCCGAAGCCTGGGCGCACGCGATCATCAGCAAATTCAACTCCGGGTTTACCCAAGGTACCGTTGGCTTTGGCGTTGATGCCTTTGCCATGATCGGCCTCAAGCTCGACACCGGTGATGGGCGCAACGGCGGCCGTAGCTCCTTCGACGTGCTGCCCGTTGATAACAAGGGTGAAGCTCGCGACGAATACACCAAGGTCGGCGGCGCAGCCAAAGTCCGCTTGTTCGATACCATCGTGAAAGTGGGTGATGTCTTCCCATCGACCCCGGTCGTCGCATCGGGTGACTCTCGCCTGCTGCCAGAGAGTTTCCGCGGTGTGACCGTTGAGAACACCAGCATCCAGGGCCTTACCCTCCAGGGTGGTCGTCTGCATGCGATGAGCCAGCCGGTCTCAAGCAACCTGAACGACAACTTCGTGACGTTCTACGGCGGCCCGGTCAACTCGCCATGGATCGGTTACGGTGGCGGTGACTACTCGATCAACGACAACTGGACTGTGAGCGTCTACGCCAGCCAGCTGAAAGACGTCTGGAATCAGTACTACGCCGGCACAAGCGTGGTTTACCCGCTGAGCGACGATCTGGCGCTGATCGGTGGCTTCAACTACTACAAAGCCGTAGATGAAGGTAAGAAGCGCCTGGGTGAATTCGACAACAACATCTGGAGTGCCAAGGTCGGTGTGCGTTACGGTGCCCACACCCTGGCCCTGTCGCATCAGCGCAACAACGGCGACGACGATTTCGACTACCTGCGTCAGTCGGACTCGATTTTCGTCGACAACTCCATCCAGTACAGCGACTTCAACTCGCCGAAAGAGCGTTCCTGGATGCTGCGCTATGACCTGAACTTCACCAGCTACGGCATTCCAGGCCTGACGTTCATGACGCGCTACGCCAGAGGCTCGGGTGCGGATTACTCGAACGCTAACCAGTTCTACATGCGCACCGACGACAACGGCAACCCGCTCGACAATCAGAAGCGTTGGGAGCGTGACGTCGAAGTCAAATACGTTGTCCAAACCGGTCCGGCAAAAGATCTGTCCTTCCGGTTGCGCCAGGCAACCACGCGTGCCACTGCTTTCGAATCGGATCTGGATGAAACTCGTGTAATCATCGAGTACCCGCTTTCGATTCTGTAATTCGCTAACTGGGCCAGTTATCCATTGGCGGGTCCTGTTAGTAAAACGAGCATTACGCATTCACCTTGAGTGGCTTAAGTGCTCCTTTGGTAAAAGGTGGATATTTGGCGCCCATTGGGCGCCTTTTTTTTGCCTAAAATTCAAGTAGGCGTTCGATTGTACGCATCGCATGCCGGTGAAGTTCATGACTACACCAATGACCAGTCTCTTCAATGTGAGCGACCTCGCCGTCATCTGAGCGGAACGAAGCCAGCACAAAGAAGAAAATAACCCAATACTTCATAAGGTCAAATCACCTGCTGGAGAGAGGGCCCGCAACTGTCAAACCCAAACCGCGACAAGATATACCGCCAGACTATCAACTGTATTACCTAGAAATTACAAATCCGTCATTTGAGCCCCGGCACGCTCATTTTGATTTACCATCCCTTTCAATAATGCCGGCGCGCGTGCGCGGTTAATTGCTCAGTGATATCGAGACAAAATCCCATGCGAATTCTGGTAATTGAGGATGAAGTAAAAACTGCGGAGTATGTGCGTCAAGGTCTGACGGAATGTGGCTATGTCGTAGATTGCGTCCACACCGGGTCAGATGGATTATTCTTGGCTAAGCAGCACGAATATGAGCTGATTATCCTGGATATAAATCTGCCAGAGATGGACGGTTGGCAGGTCCTTGAGTTGTTGCGTCGTAAAAACTGCCCTTCCCGTATCATGATGCTGACGGCGAGAAGCCGGCTGGCGGATAAGGTCCGGGGGCTGGAGAACGGAGCAGATGACTACCTGATCAAGCCATTTGAGTTCCCTGAGCTGCTGGCCCGGGTTCGCGCCTTGATGCGCAGGTCAGATCACCCTGCATCCGTAGAGGTCATTCGCGTCGCTGACCTGGAGCTTGATCAGAGCCGGCACAGGGCATTCAGGGACGGTCAGCGCATTGACCTGACCACGAAAGAATTCGCGTTACTGCATTACCTGATGCGTAATACCGGTGTGGTGCTGAGCCGCACCCAAATTATTTCGCAGGTTTGGGATATGAATTTTGACTGCGACACAAACGTTGTAGAGGTGTCGATTCGAAGACTCAGAGCCAAGATAGATGACCCTTTCGAGACCAAACTGATACATACGCTTCGGGGCGTAGGGTATGTGCTTGAAAAACGATAGTTGCCAAGCTCTCTAGTACCGAAAATCCGCTACATGCTCCCGTCGCTTGCGAACTTGAGGTTTCTGTTTACGATCCGCGGCGCTGATTCCTCACTCAACAAATGAGGTAGGCTGTACATGAGGTATAGCATTGATTATCAGCAGGTTTCGCAAGGACAATCCGATGCCAGCATTGATGCCTGTCCAGCTGACATTGTCTTCAACAGCGACCATGGCCTAGCTCTTATCCCGTGCGTTGGCGATGTTATCAACCTCCCCTCTACGGCGGTCAAAGAAGGGGTTTGCGGCATCGTTAGATCAAGGATTTTCAATTATCTCAGAGGTCCTGAAGAGCTGTACTGTCACGTCAATATTCTCGTTGAGGAGGCGGACATCAATTTCGAAAGTCTCATCTCGGAATACATGCGCAATCAGTCACGTGCTCGCTCGCCTTCTTCATAAAGTCGAAGGCGGGCCAGTCCATTAATGGTTGTGTATGGGTGAGGGTTCAGCAGAGCGAGCGCCTACTGAGCACCAGAGATGAATAGTCACACCCTAGTGGTTTAACGCGGTACTGCTGGTGTACGCAGGGCCGGACTCATTGTTTTTTGAATGGCGCATTGCAGCACATAGAAATATAAAACCCCGGAAGCAAATACGATTGCGGACAGATAAGCAAACTCAGAGTCTAAAACCCCGGAAACCATATACAATTTAATCGTGATAGAACCCATAATAATTCCGGTACAGTACATGACGCCTGTGAACTGATTGCCCAAAAAACTCAGTATGCCGCTGAAGGCATTGTTCGCACTCAACAGCATTGCTTTCAGTATCGTCCAGCCGAGAACTTTCAGAAAAGCCTTGATCATGAAGGCGAATAACATCGACGATGCAAACAGTTTTATCGGGGTTTCTGCCCACGGCTTGATGGTGCCGTCTACTTCAACGCCGGTATACAAGATGATATTCAGAATAATCGCCATAAGGGTGCATATGCCGAGGCGTATCATTTCCCGCTTAAGCGGGGCCATCATTATCACTGCGTGAATCTTGTTTCCAAAGTATCGTTTTAGTCCTTGGATCGACATTTTTCTTCCTATGCTCTCGGGTATGACGCTGTTGTAGCGTTGTATGACGGTCATGCTTTTACCCGAAGAGAGGTGACGCTTCAACGGTCCTGAATTGCGCAGGGGATCTCATGTCCTTCCCCTGGCTGGGTAGCTTGCTGAGAAATTCTCATCTACCTGCGTGGCAACGATGCGGCCACCCCGCCGCCGTCAGAGCTCTGGAGGACTGGCTGCTGTCAGCAACTCATCGAGTGACGGAACCTTAGCGTTTGCACTGAGGACGAGTGTTCTGGATCGGAGTATGGATACATCAAAGAAAGATTCGCACTCGACTCTTCCGTTTACTTCTCTCCAGTGGGTGACTTCTGGTATCAACTCATTAGGCACCGGGTATAGTGCCATAGGGTTATGGAATACCTCCACTTCAGCAGACCACGGCTCGTAGCCATATTGCGGCCAGAGCTGACCGTAGTCGCTGGACGCTACATCCAACAGAAATGGGATACCTCGTGATGCTCCCGGAGAACGGTCGAAAAACTCACCAAACCGCAAGTATCGGTACCCGTCTAGATGAGCTCCACCTGAGATCGGCACTCGGCTGAGCTTTGGCACTGTGCAGGCATTGGTGAAAATGACCGCTGAAAGATGGGCATTTTCCATTAGCGTAAATAGGCCGTTGGGGCGCCCTGATAGCAGAGATGTCTCTTCCTCCACAGTTATCAGGTGCGTACCACGATGCGCAGATGAGTGAACTGCAAAGCCATAGAGATAGCTGATGAGCGACTCCCTGCTCCACAGCATTGAACTGGGCGCATGGAAATCGGCTAAGGCCAGAATGAGCGGCTTACCCTCCACGTGCGGTAGGGATTCGTAACGCTTGTCCAATTTGTTTTGGATGGTCCTCGCAAACCTTTCTGCAGCCGCTCCTAAGAAACGCTCATGTCGGTCAGCGGGTGGGGGGACCGGCGAGGCGCCAAAATGCTCATACCGCTCTTCCGGGTTGGCTGTCACTGCTTCAACCCAGGCCTCATCTCCCAGCCTATTCTCGATGTGAAAATCGGGTGATTCTTTAGGCTGGGTGACCAAGAGTCCCTGTTCACGAAAAATCGCTAATAGGTGGGCTTCCCAGAGGCGGGTGTGAAAATTCTCAGTCTGGCAATCGGGAACCCAATTTCTGTCTGGGGATGGCAGTGCGAGATACAGTTGATTCAGCGCCCACGCCCCAATACGGCGGCTTGGATCAAATAGTGATTTGAACACCACGCTTGGTGTGCGCTTACCCATTCTGCTTAGAGGAGCACGTCGTCGTTCACCTGAAGGGAGTGGAAGCGGATGGGCTTGGGTATAGAGAAAATGGCTGATTGAGGCGCGGGCTTCGGACTCGCCAGTGGTGCACTCACCATGGCTGAGGAGCACCCACACGCTATCGACACGACGCCGCAAGGTGACAATTCCGAAGCTGCCGGAATTGATATTTCGGGTTAGAGCGGCACAAGAAATTCCGTCCTCACTAAGCCATGCCCCTACTGGCGGGCTGTCCCCAAACCCCAACCCTCGTGGAAGCGACAAAGCGATTAGATCGAACATCGGCGCAGCAATTTCTTTCATTCGCTGATCTCGGCAGTCGTCAAAATGCATTCCATCAATGCCTCGGAGCGTGCCCGCCGGCGATGGCATCGGTGGAGGTACCTATTGAAGAAGGGGGCTTTGCTCCACCAGGACGTCTCGGTTGGTGAAGATGGTCTCAATGGTTGCAGCCTCGGCAGCCACATGAGTCTTTCGCGTGATCTCTTCAAGGGCCAGTTCGAGCCGGTAGTCTTGGAAATACTCGTACAGCTTTTCAGAGCTCTCGGATATCTCCTCCCCACCATTTTTTGCGAACAAGATGTGGATGATCGCTGCGAGTGGGAGGGAGATGTCGAGATCCTTCTCTTCTGCATCTGACTCCGAGTTCAAACCGTCGAAATACCTCTCCAGATGATTCTGGAGCTCCTCAAGCCAGAACTGAGATAGGTTGCTAGGTAGGGAGCTTTCAGGCCCGGTCAGAAGGACTTCATCTCTGAATAGAGCCAGCAGATTGGGGTTTGCCATGGAGGACCTCACGATTAGATTTGAGAGCAACTGGTCAGCATAGTCCACCTCAAGATGACCACCTCCTTGACGCCCATCCTGGTGCTCCTGAGCATCAGACGAGTGAATCGCCCCGAAACCTGTAGATACAAAATGACCGCTTCTCGCCGTTAGCTGCCTTTCTTGAAGGACAGCTTTGGGTCGATAGCGGCCTTCGTGGAGGTTGGTGTCTACGGGGTCGGTTTAGTCATTCTGAATCTCCGGTTTCACCTCCGTGAGGCCGGCCATCGTCATGCATCAGATCTTGATTGACACGCGTGCCGCTTTGGATAGCCTTGCAATTGAGGGCTGCAACTGCGCATTTGTCGGGCCTGGGTACCAGCATGAGCCCCCGCAATTTTGGCAGCAGAGGAAGCTGGTTCCTCTGAAGTAGTGACGGCGGGCATTGCCAGTCGGATTCTGAACCCAAGGTCGCCAGACTAGGAGCTAAAGGATCGCTGCGACTACTCCTCATCCCTTACCGAAAAGTCACGCGTCGGTCGTAAACGGCCCTTTCCAGGCCAATCAACTTTTGTGATTGGTGAGTAGGGATTTCTCGGCTTTTCTGTGAAAAGCACCCCTTCATTTCACAAAAAAAATGGCGAAGATTCCAATTTCACGGGGTCTGGCCTATCACCTATTTTGTGAACCTACAATCCTGATTGCTACCCGCTCATGAAAAACCCCGGCCAATGCCGGGGTTTTTTTGCCTCAGTCATTCCCAGTGCCGACACTCTCCAACCGATACCCATACCCATAAATTGTCAGCAACTGCCAACCCCGATCCGCTGTCAGCCCGAGCTTGTTGCGCAATCGGTAGATATGCGTATCCAGTGGCCGCGAAGAAGTTGTCTCCTCGTTCGGCCAGAAGCGCTCGTACAGGTAATCCCGCGACAATGGCCGCCCCAGGTTGCTGAACAGGCAGCGCGCCAAGCGGTATTCGCGTTCGGTCATGAGGATCGGTTTGCCTTCACGGGTGACGGTCAGTTCGGCGTCGTCGAAAGTCAGATCGTGAAACGTCTGTATTTCGCCCGCCGCGCTGCGCGGTTGGCTATGCCGACGCAATACCGCAGCCACCCTCGCCTTCAACTCATTGGGGCGAAACGGCTTGCTGACATAATCGTCAGCCCCGGCATTCAAGGCTTGAACGATATCGCTCTCGCCATCGCGGCTGGTGAGCATGATTGCAGCGGGTGGCGCGTCCATGTGTTCGCGGGTCCAGCGCAGCAGTGCCAGACCCGTGAGATCAGGAAGTTGCCAATCGAGAATCAACAGGTCGAAGGTTTCCCGGCGCAACTGGCGCAACAAGTCTTCCCCGCGCTCGAAGCTGTGCAGTGACCACGGCTGTTCTCCAGCTTCGGCCATTTGCTCCAGGGTTTGCTCGACCCGGCGCAGTTCGGCGGGTTCGTCGTCCAGAATGGCAACGCGCATCGGCGGTGTTCCTTGTCGCTGGGGCTGGGATGTCGACAATAGCGACTCCCCGGCCGCGATGAAAGAAGCAGCCCGTCGGTGGTCGACGTCCGCTATGATTCTTCGGGTCTACGCCTCCGACCAGAGACCTATGAAACCCTATCCACTGCCCTGCCCTTTGCCTCATGCGTAACCCTCAACGCCGACGTGAAAGTCGTGAGCCGAGCCAGGTCCAGCGTCTGTTCCGGCGGCTGGTGCGCGAGTGGTTGTGGATAAGTCTAGTGCTGTTGCCGCTGACTGCCTTGTTGTCTTATCGCGCCCAGATCAATCTGCACAATCCGTCGCCAGCGCCCGGCGCTCTGTTGTCCGTGGTGATGGTCGCGGGTGTGCTGGGATTGTTGCTGTGGCGGCCGCGTTGGGCGCTGTGGGTAACCTTGGCCGGTATGGCCTGTGCGCTGATCGCCAGCGCCCTGCTGGCCGAAGCCCGCTACTGGTGGTCGCCAACGCCAGCAGCCCTGGGAATGTTGTTCGGTTACCTGATCTGGAACTGGCGACGCCTGAGTGTTGTGCTGACGTATTTCGGCTGGGAGCTGGCACGTCTGGACAGCGAACCGAAAGTCTTCCCTGAACGTCGGCGGACCCGCTTCACCGGTGCCGACCGTTTGCAGGGCCAGATCATGGCGCTCGAACAAGCCATGAGCCGCACCCGCGACACCCGGCGCTTCATTGCCGATGGCCTGGAATACCTGCCGGTGGCGACGCTGATCAGTGATCCGCAGGGCAAGATCCTGCTGGGCAATCGCAAAGCGCGCGAGTTGTTCGAGGTTCCGCTGGTGGGTGATGACGTACTCGATCAACTGGCACGGCTCGGCTATCCGGAATTATCCACAACGCCGCGACCGCCGCTGGCCACCCTGCCGCTGCTGGAATTTCGCGATCACAAGGAACGCAGTCTGCGCCTGGAAAGAGCGGCGCTGCTGCCGGTCGACGGCGATACGCCGATCGGTTGGCTGCTCAGCCTGACGGACTTGAGTGCCGAGCGTGCGGCTGAGGAGCAGCGCGGCGTCCTGCTGCGTTTTCTTTCCCACGACCTGCGCGCCCCCCATTCGGCGATCCTCGCCCTGCTGGATGTGCATCGTCATCAGGCGGGTGCTGATGCGCCGCTGTTCGAGCAGATTGAGCGCCAGGTGCGCCGCGCGCTGGATCTGACCGATGGTTTTGTCTTGTTGGCGCGGGCTGAATCCGAGACCTACCAGTTCCGCCCGACATTGTTCGCCATGCTGGTACTGGACGTGCTGGATCAGGCGTTGCCGATCGCCCAGCAGAAACGCATCGAGCTGCTCAACGAGGTCGATGAGCAATGCCAGGAGCGGCTGATTCTGGCCGATCAGGGATTGCTGACGCGCGCCCTGTTCAACCTGCTGGAAAACGCGATCAAGTACAGCCCCGCAGACAGCACTGTGCAACTGAAGGTCAGCTGTGATGGACAGTGGCTGCGCTGCGAATTGACCGATCAGGGCAAGGGCATTGCCGCCGATGAATTGCCTGACCTGTTCAGCCAGTATCGGCGTTTCTCTTCGGCCCAGGGCATCGACGGCGTGGGCTTGGGTTTGTCGATGGTCAAAGCCGTGATTGATCATCATGGCGGTACGATTGAGTGTCGTAGCGTGGTCGATGCGGGAACCACTTTCCTTATCGAGTTGCCGCTGCTTGCTGAATGAAAAAGGGGCACAAAAAAACCGGCTATAACGGCCGGTTTTTTTACATCCGAATAAAACTTATGCACGGATTTCATTCAAATTAAAGATTTGAAAATATATATATAAATCAACAACTTAAATTTGAATTGCTCTGCTTTGGAGGGAAAGCGTACACAGGTTATCCACAAAATTCAGACAGCCAGTTGGTCACTCGCGGCCGGTGCCTGTGGCGCCGGTGGCAGCGAGCCCATTTCACGCTGGGTCTTCTCGTTCCACGCCTGCACACGGTCATTCAGATCAGCGATGGCGCGCGGCCCACTGCCTTCGGCATACATCGGTTCGCCGATGACCACAGTGATCACTCCGGCCTGTTTGCCCCAGCCGATTTTTGGCCAGAATTTGCCGGCATTGTGTGCAATCGGCAGCACCGGAAGCGCCGCATTCACCGCCAATGCGCTGCCACTGCGAGAGAATTTTCCGACAGTGCCGTAGGGGACTCGTGTGCCTTCGGGAAAGATCAGCACCCAGACGTTGTCCTTGAGCAGCTCGTCGCCTTTAGCCGCGACTTGTTTGAGCGCGGCCTTCGGGTTGTCGCGGTCGATGGCGATCGGGCGCAGCATGGCCATGGCCCAGCCGAAGAACGGCACGTAGAGCAATTCGCGCTTGAGCACTTGGCTCAATGGCGAGAAATAAGCGGAGAGAAAGAAGGTCTCCCAAGTGCTCTGGTGGTTCGATTGAATCACGCAGGGCCGGTCAGGCACGTTTTCCGCGCCTTTGATTTCGTAGCGGATGCCAAGGAACACCTTGGTCAGCCACAGGGCGCAACGGCACCAGTACACGTTGATGAAACGATAGCGCGCCTTGAAGGACAGAAACGGCGCGATGAAAAAGCTCAGACTGCACCACAGCAACGCTGTTGTGCCCAGCAGCAGATAAAAAACAAAGATTCTGAAGGCCCGCAGTATCGACATGGCGACGGTTACCGTTACGGGGCAATGCCCCGACTGTTCAAGCGCACTCCCGAGCAATCCCTGGCCAGGAAATTCAGAAGTACCCTAGTTGTGGATAAGTTCTGCGGCAATCGCCGCCAGATCGTCAAAAATCAGGGTGCCAACCGGCAGGGTTTTACCCTGAGTCTTTTCGCCTTTCCCGGTCTTCACCAAAACTGGCTGTGAATCGACGGCTTTGGCGGCCTCCAGGTCACCAAGGCTGTCGCCGACGAACCAGACGTTGGTCAACGGCACCGTGTAATGCTCGGCAATGGTTTTGAGCATTCCCGGTTTCGGTTTGCGGCAATCGCAACCTTCGTCCGGGCCATGCGGGCAATACACGATCAAACCGACTTCACCGCCCTGCTCTGCGACCAGCTTGCGCAGGCGCGCGTGCATGGCCTCGAGGGTGGCGAGGTCGTAATAGCCGCGAGCAATGCCCGACTGGTTGGTGGCCACCGCCACCGTCCAGCCGGCCTTGCTCAACTGCGCAATCGCTTCGATCGAGCCGGGCAGCGGAATCCACTCCTCCACCGACTTGATGTAGGCATCGGAGTCGTAATTGATCACGCCGTCACGATCGAGAATCAGCAGTTTCAACAGCAATCCCTCAACCCAGCAGCGAAATGTCGGCAACACCGAGGAACAGGCCACGCAGGCGCGCCAGCAGCGCGTAGCGGTTAGCTCGCACATTGGCATCGTCGGCATTGACCATCACCGCGTCGAAGAACGCGTCGACCGGCTCGCGAAGTGCCGCCAGGCGTGCCAGCGATTCGTTGTACTGACGCGCTGCGGCCATTGGCTGCACGGCCTGATCCGCTTGCTGGATCGCCGAGTACAGCGAGAACTCGTTGGCGTTGTCGAAATACTTGGCTTCGACCACGGTCGGTACCGAGCCTTCGACTTTGCTCAACAGGTTCGACACGCGCTTGTTCACCGCCGCCAGCGCTGCCGCTTCCGGCAGTTTGCGGAAGGCCTGCACCGCCTGCACACGCTGGTCGAAGTCCAGCGCCGAACCCGGCTTCAGTGCACGTACCGACAGGTAGGTGGCGACGTCGACGCCTTCGTCTTCATAACGCGCACGCAGGCGGTCGAAGATGAATTCCAGCACGGCATCGTTGAGGCCGGCAGCCTTGACCTTGCCGCCGAATGCATTCACCGCGAAAGCCACGGCGTCGTTCAGGTCCAGGTCCAGTTGTTTCTCGATCAGGATACGCAGCACGCCCAGTGCCGCACGGCGCAGGGCATACGGGTCTTTGCTGCCGGTTGGCAGCATGCCGATACCGAAGATGCCGACCAGAGTGTCGAGCTTGTCGGCGATGGCGACGGCTGCACCGGTCAGCGTCGCCGGCAGTTCAGCCCCGGCACCGCGTGGCATGTATTGCTCGTTCAGCGCCAGCGCAACGTCCTGCGGCTCGCCGTCATTGAGGGCGTAGTAGTAACCGGCGACACCTTGCATCTCCGGGAACTCGCCAACCATTTCGGTGGCCAGGTCGCACTTCGACAGCAGGCCCGCGCGGGCAGCCCACGAGGCGTTGCCGCCGATACGTGCGGCGATGTACGCGGCCAGTTTGGAAACGCGCTCGGCCTTGTCGTAGACGCTGCCGAGTTTTTCCTGGAACACCACGTTCTGCAGGCGCAGGTTAAAGTCTTCGAGCTTCTGCTTCTTGTCCTGCTTGAAGAAGAACTCGGCGTCGGTCAGGCGTGGGCGAACCACTTTCTCGTTACCGGCGATGATCTGCTGCGGGTCTTTGCTTTCGATGTTGGCCACGGTAATGAAACGTGGCAGCAACTTGCCGTCGGCATCCAGCAGGCAGAAATACTTCTGGTTGTCCTGCATGGTGGTGATCAGCGCTTCCTGCGGCACGTCGAGGAAGCGTTCTTCGAACGAGCACACCAGCGGCACCGGCCATTCAACCAGCGCAGTCACTTCGTCGAGCAGTGCCGGCGGAACGATCGCCGTGCCTTCCTGACGGGTGGCCAGCTCTTCGGTGCGCTTGCTGATGATCTCGCGACGCTCGTTGGCATCGGCCAATACATACGCGGCCCGCAGGTCGGCGAGGTAGCTCGACGGCGAACCGATGCGCACGCTCTCCGGATGATGGAAACGGTGACCACGGGATTCACGGCCAGCCTTCTGCGCGAGGATCGTGCAATCGATGACCTGGTCACCGAGCAGCATCACCAGCCACTGCGTCGGACGCACGAATTCTTCCTTGCGCGCACCCCAACGCATGCGTTTCGGGATCGGCAGGTCGTTCAGCGAATCTTCGACGATGGTCGGCAGCAGGCTCGCGGTCGGCTTGCCGGCGATGTTCTGGCTATAACGCAGTTTCGGACCGCTCTGGTCGATTTCGCTCAGCTCGACGCCGCACTTCTTGGCGAAGCCGAGGGCGGCCTGAGTCGGATTGCCGTCAGCGTCGAACGCCGCCTGACGTGGCGGGCCATCGAGGTTGATGCTGCGATCCGGCTGCTGAGTAGCCAGCGCAGTGATCAGCACAGCCAGACGACGTGGCGCGGCATAAACGGTTTTGCTTTCGTAGCTCAGGCCGGCGGCTTGCAGGCCCTTGTCGATACCGGCGAGGAACGCATCAGCCAAAGTGTTCAGGGCTTTGGGTGGCAGTTCTTCGGTGCCCAGTTCAACCAGAAAATCTTGCGCACTCATTGTGCAGCCTCCAGCTTGGCCAGTACTTCGTCACGCAGATCCGGGGTCGCCATCGGGAAGCCCAGCTTGGCGCGAGCCAGCAGGTAGGCTTGCGCAACGGAACGCGCCAGGGTGCGCACGCGCAGAATGTATTGCTGACGCGCGGTCACCGAGATTGCCCGGCGCGCATCCAGCAGGTTGAAGGTGTGCGACGCCTTCAGCACCATTTCGTAGCTCGGCAACGGCAGCGGCTGGTCGAGTTCGATCAGGCGCTTGGCTTCGCTTTCATAGAAGTCGAACAGCTCGAACAGTTTGTCGACATTGGCGTGTTCGAAGTTGTAAGTGGACTGCTCCACTTCGTTCTGGTGAAACACATCGCCGTAGGTGACTTTGCCGAACGGGCCGTCAGCCCAGACCAGGTCGTAGACCGAATCGACGCCTTGCAGGTACATCGCCAGCCGCTCGAGACCGTAGGTGATCTCGCCGGTCACCGGGTAGCACTCGATGCCGCCCGCTTGCTGGAAGTAGGTGAACTGAGTGACTTCCATGCCATTGAGCCAGACTTCCCAGCCCAGACCCCAGGCGCCGAGGGTAGGCGATTCCCAGTTGTCTTCGACGAAGCGGATGTCGTGCACCAGCGGGTCGAGGCCGACATGCTTGAGCGAGCCCAGATACAGCTCCTGGAAATTGTCCGGGTTCGGCTTCAGGACTACCTGGAACTGGTAGTAGTGCTGCAGACGGTTCGGGTTTTCGCCGTAACGGCCGTCAGTCGGACGGCGGCTTGGCTGCACGTACGCGGCGTTCCAGGTTTCCGGGCCGATGGCGCGCAGGAAGGTCGCGGTGTGGAAAGTGCCGGCGCCTACTTCCATATCGTAGGGCTGAAGTACCACACAACCTTGCTCGGCCCAGTATTGCTGGAGCGCGAGGATCAAGTCTTGGAAGGTACGCACGGCTGGCGTAGGCTGGCTCACGAAATTCACCTGTTTCTTGGGCTGCGATTTAAAGAGCGGGAGTATACCCGATTCGTTGCTGCGCACGCCCCCTGGAGCCTTATGCCACGCTGCTTTTGGTGTACCGAAGATCCGCTGTACATGGCTTATCACGATCAGGAGTGGGGCACGCCGCTGCGCGATGCGCAGGGTTTGTTCGAGTTGCTTTTGCTCGAAGGGTTCCAGGCCGGGCTGTCGTGGATCACTGTGCTGCGCAAACGCGAGCGTTACCGTCAGGTGCTGTTCGGCTTCGATGTGCAGCGCGTGGCGCAGATGAGCGATGCCGAAATCGACGAGCTCATGCTCGACTCGGGCATCATCCGCAATCGCCTGAAACTCAACGCCGCCCGGCGCAATGCCCAGGCGTGGCTGGCGCTGGAGGATCCGGTGGCGTTGCTCTGGTCATTCGTGGGCGACCAACCGATCATCAATCATTTCAAGGATCGCAGCGAAGTCCCGGCGATCACCCCCGAAGCGCTGGCAATGAGCAAAGCGCTGAAAAAAGCCGGCTTCACCTTCGTCGGTCCGACCATTTGCTACGCGCTGATGCAGGCCTCGGGCATGGTCATGGACCACACTCAGGATTGCGACCGCTACGCGCAGCTCGCCAACGCCGGTTAGAATGCCCGCCTCGCGCACAGCACAAAGATCAGGAGTGACCTGTGGAAAAGTTTAAAGGCGCCTTGCTGGTAGGCGCTCTGCGGCTGTTTGCCCTGCTGCCATGGCGGGCCGTGCAGGCCGTGGGTTCGGCGATCGGCTGGATCATGTGGAAGACCCCCAATCGTTCCCGCGACGTGGTGCGGATCAACCTGTCCAAGTGTTTTCCGCAGATGGATGCGGCCGAACGTGAGCGTCTGGTCGGACAGAGTCTGAAGGACATCGGCAAGTCGCTGACCGAAAGCGCCTGCGCGTGGATCTGGCCGGCGCAGCGCTCGATCGATCTGGTCCGTGAAGTCGAAGGCCTCGATGTGTTGAAAGACGCGCTGGCTTCGGGCAAAGGCGTGGTCGGCATCACCAGTCACCTCGGCAACTGGGAAGTGCTCAACCACTTCTATTGCAGCCAGTGCAAACCGATCATTTTCTACCGTCCGCCGAAGCTCAAGGCAGTGGATGAATTGCTGCGCAAACAGCGCGTGCAGCTGGGCAACAAGGTCGCGGCCTCGACCAAGGAAGGCATTCTCAGCGTCATCAAGGAAGTGCGCAAGGGTGGTGCCGTGGGCATTCCCGCCGACCCGGAACCGGCCGAATCCGCCGGGATTTTCGTGCCGTTTTTCGCCACCCAGGCACTGACCAGCAAATTCGTGCCGAACATGTTGGCCGGCGGCAAAGCGGTCGGTGTATTCCTGCACGCCCTGCGCCTGCCCGACGGCTCGGGCTACAAAGTGATTCTCGAAGCCGCGCCAGAAGCGATGTACAGCACCGATACCGCAGAGTCCTGCGCGGCGATGAGCAAGGTAGTGGAACGTTATGTTGCGGCGTATCCGAGCCAGTACATGTGGAGCATGAAACGCTTCAAGAAGCGTCCGCCGGGCGAGGCGCGCTGGTACTGAGCAACTTCGATGGGGTGACGGTTGATGCAGACGGGCTCGCCTTGCTCAATCGGTAGCTCAAGGCGCCTGCCGCTCAAGCTTTTTCAGGAATACCGTCATCTCCTTCTCGGCCTGTTTGTCACCGTGGGCGCGGGCCGCTTCCAGGCCTTGTTCCCAGGCCTGACGCGCAGCGGCGTGATCGCCTAGCGCCAGCTGCGCCTTGCCCAGCAGCTTCCACGCTGCCGAGTATTTCGGATCGAAAGCGACACAACGCTGAAAATGCTCGGCAGCCTTGGCGTTTTCACCCAAGTCCAGATAACCCTTGCCCAGACCGAAGCGCAGAAGCGCGTTATCCACACCCTTGGCGAGCATTTTTTCCAGGGATTCGAGCATTGGCGGATTCCTTTCTATTGTTCGTCAGAGAACCTGCGAGTCTGTCAAACCGCTTTCGCGAGCAGGCTCGCTCCCACATTTGGAATGCATTCCACTGTGGGAGCGAGCCTGCTCGCGAAGGGGCCATCACGGGCAACGCTGTCTTCAGGTCAGAAGAAGCTCAACCCCACATGAAACAGCTTCTCCACATCGCGAATATGCTTTTTATCCACAAGGAACAGAATCACATGGTCACCTGCTTCGATCACCGTGTCGTCGTGGGCGATGATCACGTTCTCGTTGCGGATCACCGCGCCGATGGTGGTGCCTGGTGGCAGGCCGATCTTCTCGATCGGTTTGCCGATGACCTTGCTCGATTTCGCATCACCGTGGGCAATCGCCTCGATCGCTTCCGCCGCGCCGCGCCGCAGTGAGTGCACGCTGACGATATCGCCACGGCGCACGTGGGCGAGCAAGGTGCCGATGGTCGCCAGTTGCGGGCTGATGGCGATATCAATGTCGCCGCCCTGGATCAGGTCGACGTAGGCCGGGTTGTTGATGATCGTCATGACCTTCTTCGCCCCCAGCCGTTTCGCCAGCAGCGACGACATGATGTTGGCTTCGTCATCGTTGGTCAGGGCGAGGAAGATATCGGCGTCGGCGATGTTCTCTTCCAGCAGCAGATCGCGGTCCGAGGCACTGCCCTGCAACACTACAGTGCTGTCGAGGGTATCGGAGAGGTAGCGGCAGCGCGCCGGGCTCATCTCGATGATCTTCACCTGATAGCGGCTTTCGATGGCCTCGGCCAGGCGCTCGCCGATCTGCCCGCCCCCGGCGATAACGATGCGTTTGTAGGTTTCGTCGAGGCGGCGCATTTCGCTCATTACCGCGCGAATGTCCTCACGGGCAGCGATGAAGAACACCTCGTCATCGGCCTCGATCACCGTGTCGCCCTGCGGCAAAATCGGCCGGTCACGGCGGAAGATCGCCGCTACGCGGGTTTCGACGTTCGGCATGTGCTCACGCAACTGGCGCAGTTGCTGGCCCACCAGCGGCCCGCCGTAATAGGCGCGCACCGCCACCAGTTGCGCCGCGCCTTCGGCGAAGTCGATCACCTGCAAGGCGCCGGGATGCTGGATCAGGCGCTTGATGTAGTTGGTCACGACCTGCTCGGGACTGATCAGCACGTCCACCGGAATCGCTTCGTTCTGGAACAGCTGTTCCTCGCGATTGAGGTACGACGCTTCGCGCACGCGAGCGATCTTGGTCGGCGTGTGGAACAGCGTGTGGGCGACCTGGCAGGCAACCATGTTGGTTTCGTCGCTGTTGGTCACCGCTACCAGCATGTCGGCGTCGTCGGCACCGGCCTGACGCAGCACCGACGGCAGCGAGCCCCGGCCCTGCACGGTGCGGATGTCGAGGCGGTCGCCGAGGTCGCGCAGGCGCTCGCCATCGGTGTCGACCACAGTGATGTCGTTGGCCTCGCTGGCCAGATGTTCGGCCAGCGAACCGCCGACCTGTCCCGCACCGAGGATGATGATTTTCATCCAGTCACTCCATGAATCCGTTTAGCCGCGCGCGGCGGCGATCTTGATCAGCTTGGCGTAGTAGAACCCGTCATGCCCGCCCTGCTGGGCCAGCAACTGGCGACCATGGGGCTGCTTGATGCCGGCCGCTGTGGCCAGGTCCAGTTCACGGGCACCGGGGGTGCGCGCGAGGAACGCGGCGATGACTTCGGTGTTCTCGGTCGGCAGCGTCGAGCAGGTGGCGTAGAGCAGGATGCCGCCGACTTCGAGGGTTTTCCACATGGCGTCGAGCAGTTCGCCTTGCAGTTGCGCGAGGGCGACGATGTCGTCCGGCTGGCGGGTCAGCTTGATGTCCGGATGGCGGCGTATCACGCCGGTGGCCGAGCATGGCGCGTCGAGGAGGATGCGCTGGAACGGTTTGCCGTCCCACCATTTGTCGATATCGCGACCGTCGGCAGCGATCAGTTCAGCGTTGAGGCCGAGGCGCTCGAGGTTTTCCTTTACGCGCACCAGACGCTTGGCTTCCAGATCCACCGCCACCACCCCGGCCAGTGCCGGTTCGGCTTCAAGGATGTGGCAGGTCTTGCCGCCAGGGGCGCAGCAGGCGTCGAGTACGCGCTGGCCCGGCGCCAGATCAAGCAGGTCGGCGGCCAGTTGCGCGGCTTCGTCCTGCACGCTGATCCAGCCTTCGGCGAAACCCGGCAGGCTGCGCACATCGGCAGCAGCTTCGAGGACGATGCCGTCGCGGCTGTAAACGCACGGCGTCGCGGCGATCCCGGCTTCGCCCAGCAACGCAAGATAAGCATCGCGGCTGTGATGACGGCGGTTGACCCGCAGGATCATTGGCGGATGCGCGTTGTTCGCTGCGCAGATCGCTTCCCACTGCTCGGGCCAAAATGCCTTCAGGGATTTTTGCAGCCAGCGCGGGTGGGCCGTGCGCACCACCGGGTCGCGTTCCAGTTCGGCGAAGATCGTCTCGCTTTCGCGCTGGGCATTGCGCAGCACGGCGTTGAGCAGACCTTTGGCCCAAGGCTTTTTCAGCTTGTCTGCGCAGCCGACGGTTTCGCCGATCGCGGCATGGGCCGGTACCCGGGTGTAGAGCAGTTGATACAGACCAACCAGCAGCAGCGCCTCGACATCGGCGTCTGCGGTTTTGAATGGTTTCTGCAGGAGTTTTTCCGCCAGTGCCGACAGGCGTGGCTGCCAGCGTGCGGTGCCGAAGGCCAGGTCCTGAGTGAAACCGCGATCGCGATCCTCGACCTTGTCCAGTTGCGTCGGCAGGGAGCTGTTCAGCGAGGCTTTGCCGCTAAGCACGGCGGCGAGCGCCTTGGCGGCAGCCAGACGCGGGTTCATTGCGCTTCCACCGCAGCGCCGAGCACGCTGCCGACGGCGAATTTCTCACGGCGGCTGTTGAACAGGTCACTGAAGTTCAGCGCCTTGCCGCCGGGCAATTGCAGGCGGGTCAGGCACAGCGCTTGTGCACCGCAGGCGACGATCAGCCCGTCTTTGCTGGCGCTGAGGATTTCACCCGGGGCGCCAGTGCCTTCGGCCACGGATGCGGCAAGCACTTTCAACGCTTCGCCATTGAGCGTGCTGTGGGTGATCGGCCATGGATTGAAGGCGCGGACCAGACGTTCCAGCTCCACCGCCGGACGTCTCCAGTCGATGCGTGCTTCGTCTTTGTTGAGTTTGTGTGCGTAGGTGGCGAGTTCGTCATTCTGCACCTCACCTTGCAGGGTGCCGGCAGCCAGACCGGCAATCGCCTGCACCACGGCGGGCGGCCCCATCTCGGCGAGGCGATCATGCAGGGTGCCGCCAGTGTCTTCAGCGCTGATCGGCGTGACGACCTTGAGCAACATCGGCCCGGTATCCAGCCCGGCCTCCATGCGCATCACCGTTACACCGCTTTCGGCATCGCCGTGTTCGACCGCGCGCTGGATCGGCGCCGCACCGCGCCAGCGCGGCAGCAACGACGCATGGCTGTTGATGCAACCCAGACGCGGAATATCCAGCACCGCTTGCGGCAGGATCAAACCGTAGGCGACCACCACCATCAAGTCCGGCTTCAGCGCGGCCAGCTCCGCCTGGGCGTCGGCATTGCGCAACGTCGGCGGCTGCAACACCTGGATATTATTTTCTAGGGCGAGTTGTTTGACCGGGCTTGGCATCAGTTTTTGCCCACGGCCGGCCGGGCGATCCGGCTGGGTGTAGACCGCGACGATCTCGTACGGGCTGCTCAGCAGGGCCTTGAGGTGTTCGGCGGCGAATTCCGGGGTACCGGCAAAAACAATGCGCAGTGGCTCAGTCATGAAAGGCGTCTCATATAAAGAAAAAGGCTTGCCGCAGCAAGCCTTTGAAGAGGGGCATCAAGCGTTCTGGCGGTGCAGCTTTTCCAGTTTCTTCTTGATCCGGTCGCGTTTGAGCGTGGACAGGTAATCGACGAACAATTTGCCGTTGAGGTGGTCGCATTCGTGCTGGATGCACACGGCGAGCAGGCCTTCGGCGATCAGTTCATAGGGCTTGCCGTCGCGGTCCAGCGCCTTGATCTTGACCTTTTGCGGGCGGTCGACGTTTTCGTAGAAGCCCGGTACCGAGAGGCAGCCTTCCTGATACTGGTCCATCTCCTCGGTCAGCGATTCGAACTCGGGGTTGATGAACACCCGTGGCTCGGTACGGTCTTCGGACAGGTCCATCACGACGATACGTTTGTGCACGTTGACCTGGGTCGCGGCGAGGCCGATGCCCGGCGCTTCATACATTGTTTCAAACATGTCGTCGACCAACTGACGCACTTCGTCGTCCACTACAGCCACTGGTTTGGCGATAGTGCGCAGACGCGGGTCCGGAAATTCGAGGATGTTTAAAATGG
The DNA here is from genome assembly GCF_007293365.2 of Pseudomonas sp. ef1. NCBI lineage: Bacteria > Pseudomonadati > Pseudomonadota > Gammaproteobacteria > Pseudomonadales > Pseudomonadaceae > Pseudomonas > Pseudomonas sp. ef1. Next base: position 978,994 of record NZ_CM129815.1, read on the forward strand.
CCATAGGCTTCGATTGCTGCACACGTTGAGTAAAGTCGGGTCGATGGCCTGGCGGGTCCGAAGATGCAGGCTACCGTTGTGAAGCGTAGCTTCTGAAAAACAGAAGCGAGCCACGGGGGCTCTGACGATTCACGCGAATGCACATGATAAAGGGATTCACTGCATGAGGAAAACACTACTCGCCCTGATGCTTCTGGCTTCGGCCGGCGCCGCGCAAGGGCAAGTGCAACTCAGGGATGGTTTTCCACAGCAATACACGGTGGTTTCCGGGGACACGCTCTGGGATATCTCCGGCAAATACCTGCGCGAGCCCTGGCAGTGGCCACAACTGTGGCGGGCCAACCCGCAGATCGAAAACCCCAACCTGATCTATCCCGGCGACACGCTGACCCTCAGCTACGTCAACGGCCAGCCGCAGCTGACCGTCCATCGTGGCGAGTCGCGCGGCACCATCAAGCTCTCGCCACGGATTCGCACCAGCCCGGTGGCCGAGGCGATTCCGAGCATTCCGCTGAAATCGATCAACAGTTTTCTGCTGAGCAATCGCATCGTCGACAAGGCCGAAGATTTCGACAAGGCGCCGTACATCGTCGCCGGCGATGCCGAACGGGTGCTCAGCGGTACAGGCGATCGCATCTTCGCGCGCGGCCATTTCGATCCGGAGCAGCCGGTGTACGGCATCTTCCGCCAGGGCAAGGTCTACACCGACCCGCAGACCAAGGAATTCCTCGGCATCAACGCCGACGATATCGGCGGCGGCGAGGTTGTTGCCACCGAAGGCGACGTTGCCACTCTCGCCTTGCAACGCACCACCCAGGAAGTGCGCCTCGGTGACCGCTTGTTCGGCGGTGAAGAACGCTCGATCAATTCGACTTTCATGCCCAGCGCGCCGAAGCGTTCCATCGACGGCCTGATCATCGACGTGCCACGCGGCGTCACGCAGATCGGTGTGATGGACGTGGTTACCCTGAACAAAGGCAAACGTGACGGTCTGGCCGAAGGCAATGTCCTGGCGGTGATGAAAACCGGCGAAACGGTGCGCGACCGGATTACCGGCCAACCGCTGAAGATTCCCGATGAACGAGCCGGCCTGCTGATGGTGTTCCGCACCTACGACAAACTCAGTTACGGCCTGGTGCTCAACGCTTCGCGCTCGCTGGCGGTGCTCGACAAGGTGCGAAATCCGTAAGCTTGCTTAACAAGTTACCAACAGAGTTATCCACAGCTTGTTCCGAATGGTTCGGAGCATCGAACGATCAAGGATGATCCATTCATGTTGTCTGTCAGTACAGCCATTTCCCCGGCGGAACTGGAGGCGCGTCTGCGCCTGCACCGCATGCCGGATATCGGTCCCAAGCGTTTTGCCAAATTGCTCGAAGCCTTCGGCTCGGCGTCGAAAGCCCTCAGCGCGCCGGCCAGTGCATGGCGCTCGCTGGGGTTGCCGGCGGCGTGCGCCGAGGCACGGCGTTGTCCGACGGTGCGCGACGGCGCCAGCCACGCAATGCGCTGGCTAGAGCGCCCCGATCAACATTTGCTGATGTGGGACCAGGCGGACTATCCAGCGTTGCTGGCGCAGATTCCTGACCCGCCGCCAATGTTATTCGTCGCCGGCGATCCGTCGATTCTGGAAAAACCGCAACTGGCGATGGTCGGCAGCCGCCGCGCTTCGCGCCCGGGCATGGACACGGCGGCGGCGTTTTCTCGCAGTCTGGCCGGGGCCGGTTTTGTCATCACCAGTGGTCTGGCGCTGGGCATCGATGCCGCTGCCCATCAGGCTGCTCTGGACGTTGGCGGGTTGACCGTGGGGGTGCTTGGCACGGGCCTGGAGAATTTTTATCCACAGCGCAATAAACGCTTGGCTGAGGCGATGATTGCTTCGGGAAGCGCGGTGCTCTCGGAGTTTCCGCTGGACGCCGGACCAACCGCGAGCAACTTCCCCCGGCGCAATCGCATCATCAGCGGGTTATCCCTTGGCGTGCTGGTGGTCGAGGCCAGTGTTGCCAGCGGTTCGTTGATTACCGCGCGGCTGGCGGCAGAGCAAGGGCGCGAGGTTTATGCCATTCCGGGCTCTATCCATCACCCCGGCGCGCGCGGTTGTCATCAGTTGATTCGCGACGGGGCGGTGTTGGTGGAGACTATTGAACATATCCTCGAAGCGCTGCGCGGCTGGCAGCAACCGTTGTTATCCACAGCGCCGCCGCAGGCCGATCACCCGTTGCTGGCGCTGCTTCACGCCGCGCCGCACACCAGCGAGGCGTTGGCCGCGAGCTGTGGCTGGGCGTTGCCGAAAGTGCTGGCAACGTTGACCGAGCTGGAAATCGAAGGCCGTGCGGTATGCGAAAACGGTCGCTGGCTGGCGCGGTCGAGCTAGGTTTTACGATGAAGATCGGTAAACTGCGCGAAACCTGTTTGTGGAGAGTTTTTTCATGGTCAACAGTTGGCGTGTGCAACAAGCCGCGCGTGAAGTTCGCGCCGGCGCGGTGATTGCCTATCCAACCGAAGCCGTCTGGGGGCTGGGTTGCGACCCGTGGAATGAAGACGCGGTGGACCGCTTGCTGGCGATCAAGAATCGCTCGGTGAGCAAAGGGCTGATCCTGGTCGCCGACAATATCCGCCAGTTCGATTTCCTCTTCGAGGACTTCCCGCAGGACTGGATCGACCGCATGGCCAGCACCTGGCCGGGGCCGAACACCTGGCTGGTGCCGCATCAGAACCTGTTGCCGGAATGGGTCACAGGCGTGCATGACACCGTGGCGCTGCGAGTCAGCGATCACCCGCAGGTGCGCGACTTGTGCTCGCTGGTCGGGCCGCTGATCTCGACATCGGCCAATCCACAGGGGCGACCGCCGGCGCGCACGCGTTTGCGCATCGAGCAGTATTTCCGTGGGCAGGTCGATCTGGTGCTCGGCGGCAGCCTTGGCGGGCGCAAGAACCCCAGTGTGATCCGCGACCTGGCCACCGGTAACGTCGTTCGTCCTGACTGACGCCATTCTTTTTATTTTTTGCGGACTCCTCGGCGCTATTGACGAGGAGTTTTGCGCATGCCCGCAGTTTATTCCTGCACTCGTTTAAAACTTATCCGTTGCCATTGTTCTTGCATGCGTCAGACGGTTCTTCGACTCTGCAATATCTGTAAGTTTTCCCACGCGATTATCAGAACGCGTGCAGTGGCGAGATTTTCAAAAGCATCCATTCTTTCAATGTGCTTGATACAACTTCGAAATGTTAATGGCTGCGGAGAAGTAATGGATATTACGGATTTACACCTCAAGGATTATCTGCAGGGCTTTCAGGAGACACTCAAGAATCAACAGGCCGACTATCGTGTGGCCATTCTTGAGGCGGGGTCGGACGCCGGAGAATTCGAGCGTTTCATTGGTCGGCAGTTTCGCCTGCGATTGCAGCATTACATGCTCACTTCCAGAGCCCGGGCGCTGGAAACCCGTTTGGCGATCACCTCGCGCAGTACGCACTTCTTGCTCTACCAGCGAGATCAACTCATTGCAGTGCTGCGGGCAACCCCGGCGCCGTTCGAATGGGCCTCACTGGCGCAGCATCATGTGTCTCCCACTGTGGCATTGGCTCGGCATGTCGAATTCAGTCGCTTGATTACCCATTCCCAGCAGCACCGGCCGGTGTCGATCAATGGCCTGCTCGCCACCGCCGCCGAATGGGCGATCGATCGCGGATATCAGGGGGTAACGGCCTTGTGCAGATCGCCACAGCGGCAACTGTTTCAGCGCTTCGGCCTGACACCGATCGCTTCGCACGCTATGCATATCGAGCAGCGTGCCCGGGGCGATTATTGGCTGTTGTCCGCCGAATGGCGGCAAATCCTGATGGCCCTGGATCAGCCTGTGAACATGAACGTGCATCAGCCGGAGTATCGTGATGTTCATAACCGTCAGTATTGATCCGCCAATAATCGAAGAGTGGGCAGAGAAATGGCTTGTATACGAGTCGAAGAAGTTGCGCAGGAAGTTTTCCGGTCGTAGGCCAGCGGCGAAGAAACTTCACCGGAAGATGTACTTGATATAGCTGAAAGATACTCGGCGAACTCATGGAAGAGTTCACCGAGTATCAACTTGAAGCGTTATGGCAACAGAATCGTGGAACCGGTAGTGCGCCGTGCCGACAGTTCGGTTTGTGCTTTTGCCGCATCGGCCAATGCATGGCGCTGGCTGATGTCGACCTTCAGCTTGCCGCTGATGATCATCTCGAACAGCTCGTCGGCCATGCGCTGCAGGTTCTCGGCGTTGTTGGCGTAGGTCGCCAGCGTAGGCCGGGTGACGTACAACGAGCCCTTCGCGGCAAGAATGCCCAGGTTGACGCCGTCGACTGCGCCCGAAGCATTGCCGAAACTCACTACAAGGCCACGTGGTGCCACGCTGTCCAGGGACGTGAGCCAGGTGTCCTTGCCGACGCCGTCATACACCACCGGGACTTTCTTGCCGTCAGTCAGCGCCAGCACGCGCTCGGCAACGTTTTCATGGCTGTAGTCGATGGTCGCCCAGGCGCCGTTGGCCTTGGCCAGTTCGGCCTTCTCCTTCGAGCTGACGGTGCCGATCAGCTTCACGCCCAGCGCTTTGGCCCATTGGCAGGCCAGAGAGCCGACGCCACCGGCTGCGGCGTGGAACAGAATGGTTTCGCCGCCCTGCAGTTGGTAGGTCTGGCGCAGCAGGTATTGCACGGTCAGACCCTTGAGCATGACCCCGGCGGCAGTTTCGAAACTGATTTCATCGGGCAGATGCACCAGATTGTCCTGCGGCAGCACATGCAGCTGGCTATAGGCGCCGAGCGGGCCGCTGCCGTATGCCACGCGATCGCCGACCTTGAAACGGGTGACTTCGCTGCCCACCGCATCGACCGTGCCGGCGCCTTCCGAACCCAGGCCGGACGGCAACGCGGGCGGTGCATAGAGGCCGCTGCGGTAATAGGTGTCGATGAAGTTCAGGCCGATTGCCTGATTGGCCACGCGCACCTGATTCGGCCCGGGCGCAGCGGGTTCGTAGTCTACATATTCGAGCACTTCGGGACCGCCGTGGGCGCGGAACTGGATACGCTTTGCCATCTGTCTGCTCTCCTTGGGTCGTTGCTAAGCCCTCTATCCAACTCCCCTGCTTGATCTTCGTCAACTGCGGCGCGCCGGTCTGCGATGGTATGCTACGCGCCCATTTGCGCCGCCCGCCTGCCGGGGCGCCGCCCGATTCAAGGTGAAGCCATGACGACCCGCACCGACGCCGTAAAGGCCTATCTGCTCGATCTGCAAGACCGCATCTGCGCTGCACTGGAAACCGAAGACGGCGGCAAATGCTTCGTCGAAGACGCCTGGACCCGGCCGGCGGGCGGTGGCGGGCGTACCCGTGTGCTGGAAAACGGCACGCTGATCGAAAAGGGCGGCGTCAATTTCTCCCACGTGTTTGGCAGCGGCCTGCCGCCATCGGCCAGCGCCCATCGGCCGGAATTGGCCGGGCGTGGTTTCGAGGCGCTCGGTGTGTCGCTGGTGATCCACCCGCACAACCCGCATGTGCCGACCTCCCACGCCAACGTGCGCTTTTTCATCGCTGAAAAAGAAGGCGAAGAACCGGTCTGGTGGTTTGGCGGCGGTTTCGACCTGACCCCGTATTACGGCGTTGAGGAAGATTGCATTCATTGGCACCGCGTCGCCGAGCAAGCCTGTGCGCCGTTCGGTGCGGACGTCTATCCGCGTTACAAGGCCTGGTGCGACACCTATTTCCATATCAAGCATCGTCATGAGCCACGGGGCATTGGCGGTCTGTTCTTCGACGATCTGAACGAGTGGGATTTCGACACCAGTTTCGCCTTCATGCGCGCCATCGGCGATGCCTATATCGAGGCCTACCTGCCGATCGTGCAACGGCGCAAGATCGACGCCTTCACTGCCCAGCAGCGCGAATTCCAGGAATTCCGCCGAGGCCGCTACGTCGAATTCAACCTGGTTTACGACCGTGGCACGCTGTTCGGTCTGCAATCGGGTGGCCGCACTGAATCGATTCTGATGTCGCTGCCACCGCAAGTGCGTTGGGGCTATGACTGGAAGGCCGAGCCGGGCAGCGCAGAAGCGCGCCTGACCGATTACTTCCTGCAGGATCGCGACTGGCTGGCCGAGGCCTGAGGACGGGTGATGGATCGTTACGTCGTTTTCGGTAATCCGATCGGCCACAGCAAGTCGCCGATGATTCACCAGTTGTTCGCCGAACAGACCGGCCAGCGCCTCGACTACAGCACGCTGCTGGCGCCGCTGGATGATTTTGCCGGCTGCGCCAAGGCGTTCTTTCGCGAAGGGCGCGGCGCCAATGTGACGGTGCCGTTCAAGGAAGATGCCTACCGTCTGGCCGACAGCCTGACCGCCCGCGCGCAGCGCGCCGGTGCGGTGAACACCTTGAGCAAACTGGACGATGGCTCACTGCTCGGCGACAACACCGATGGCGCAGGCCTGGTCCGCGATCTGACGGTGAATGCCGGGTTCAGCCTGACCGGTAAGCGCATCCTTTTGCTCGGCGCTGGCGGCGCGGTGCGCGGTGCGCTGGAGCCATTGCTGGCGGAGAAGCCGGCCTCGGTGATCATCGCCAATCGCACCGTGGACAAGGCTGAACTGCTGGCCGAGTTGTTCTGCGACCTCGGGCCGGTGTCGGCCAGTGGTTTCGACTGGCTGCGCGAGCCGGTGGACGTGATCATCAACGCCACCTCCGCCAGCCTGACCGGTGACGTGCCGCCGATTGCGCCAAGCCTGATCGAGCCAGGCCAGACGCTGTGCTACGACATGATGTACGGCAAGGAACCGACCGCGTTCTGCCGCTGGGCCACTGAGCACGGCGCGGCGCTGGCGATGGATGGTCTGGGCATGCTCGCCGAACAGGCAGCCGAGGCATTCTGGCTGTGGCGTGGCGTGCGCCCGGATACCGCGCCGGTACTCGCCGAGCTGCGACGCCAACTGGCCCTTTAAGCTTTGCTCCCACATTGAAATACGATCAATGTGGGAGCGAGCCTGCTCGCGAATCGCATCACCACCGCGATATCAGATCAATCCTCAAACCTGATCGGGCACTTCTCCGCCCCCTCCAGCTTCCTCAACTCCTCCACCACCGGCGGCCGCGCCCGGCGTAAGGTCAGGCTGCGACCCTGGCCCAGCAGGCGTCGCGCTTCCTGATGCAGCATCTCCACCCCCGAATAATCGATGAAGTTGATCTGCTCTGCCTCGATCACCACCCGTGCGCCATGCAGGCGTTGCAGGCGCACTTGCAGGTAATGGCTGGCGCCGAAGAAGATCGAACCACCCACGCGCAACACATCGTCGTCACCATCGCGCCAATGCTGCACCCGTGGTTGCGAGGTGCGCTTGAGGTAGAAAAACAACGACGCCAGCACCCCGGCGTAGATCGCCGTCTGCAATTCCAGCAGCAAGGTCGCAAGACAGGTCAGGGCCATCACCACGAACTCGGCGCGGCTGACCCGTAGCAAAGCGCGAATGCCCCGGTGATCGACCAGACCCCAGGCAATCAACAGGATGCTGCCGGCCATGGCCGGGATCGGAATGTGTGCGATCAGCCCGGCGCCGAACACCGCGAACAGCGCCACCCAGATCGCCGAGAATACCCCGGCCAGCGGCGAGCAGGCCCCCGCCTCATAACTCAATCCCGAACGGGTAAACGATCCGGCTGAGAGCGACCCGGAAAAGAACGCACCGACGATGTTCGACAAACCCTGTGCGCGGACTTCCTGATTGGCATCGAGCAACTGCTGCGACCGCGCCGAAATCGAGCGGGCAATCGACAGGCTGGTGACCAGCCCGAGCATGCCCACTGCCACCGCGCTTGGCAGCAGGCGCAGGATAACCTCCAGATCCAGCGGCAGCGTACTGAACGGCGGCAGGCGTCCGACGAAAGCGCTGACCAGATGCACATGGCCGAACATCGCGGGCCAGATCCACACCAGCAGACTGGCCAGCACCAGCGTGATCAACAGCGTCGGCCAGCGCGGCAGGAGTTTTTTCAGGGCCACGCCGACGATCACTGTAGCGACGCCGAGCATCAGCGAGGGCTTATCCACAGCCCCCAGATGTCGCAGCAGATCCATCAGGCTGGCGAGCGCCGTGGTGTTGGGCGGCAATTCCAGCCCGAGCAGATTGGGCAATTGCCCGATGGCGATCACCACGGCGGCGCCGAGGGTGAAGCCGAGCACCACCGAATGCGAAACGAAATTCACCAGTGCGCCAAAGCGCAGCAAGCCGAGCAACCACTGGAAAATCCCCGCAAGGAACGTCAGCAGCAGGATCAGAGTGATGTAGTCCTCGGACGCCGGCACCGCGAGCGGGCTGACGCTGGCGTACAGGACAATCGAAATCGCCGCCGTCGGGCCGCAGATCAGATGCCATGACGACCCCCACAGGCAGGCGATCAACACCGGGATGATCGCCGCATACAGGCCGTATTCCGGTGGCAGTCCGGCAATCAGCGCGTAGGCAATCGACTGGGGCAAGGCGAGAATCGCACCGCTGAGGCCGACGATCAGGTCCCGCCCGACGCTGGCGCGGGTTTGCCGTGGCAACCAGCTCAGGAAAGGAAAAAGTGAACGGCGGCTGGGGAAGGCCATGGGTCCTCGCGGTTGGGGTTTTTCAGGCAAGCCTATCAGGACACAGCAATCATTGTGGCGAGGGGATTTATCCCCGATGGGCCGCGAAGCGGCCCCAAACCCAGAGTTCTCGGTGAGTCAGGTATATCGAGTTCATGGATCTTGCGACTGCTTCGCGGCCGATCGGAGCTACATCCCCTCGCCACAGGTAAGTGGTCGGCAGTCAGATAGCATTACAGTTTGGCCTTCACCGCCACCAACGCATCCTTGCCATCCACCGTTTTCACCCCGTCCAGCCACTTGTCCAGCACCGCCGGATTGGCCTTGATCCATGCCTTCGCCGCTTCGGCATTGCTGATCTTCTTGTTCACCACCTCGGCCATGATGCTGTTCTCCATGTCCTGGGTGAATGCCAGATTGGTCAGCAACTTGCCCACATTCGGGCAGGCCTCGGCGTAGCCCTTACGGGTCAGGGTGAATACGCTGCCGGTGTCGCCGAAGTATTTTTCGCCGCCCTTCAGGTAACGCATTTTCAACTGCACGTTCATCGGGTGCGGGGTCCAGCCGAGGAAGGTGACGAATTTCTGTTTCTTCACCGCCCGCGACACTTCGGCGAGCATCGCCTGTTCGCTGGACTCGATCAGCTTCCACTGGCCCATGTTGAAGTCGTTCTTCTTGATGATCTCCTGCAGCGAAATGTTCGCCGGCGCGCCTGAGCCGATGCCGTAGATCTTCTTGTCGAACTTGTCGGCGAATTTGTTCAGGTCGGCAAAATCATGCACACCCGCTTCCCAGACATAGTCGGGGACGGCGAGGGTGAATTCGGTGCCTTCCAGGTTCTTGGCCAATTGCGTCACATCACCGGTGGCGACGAACTTGTCATAGAAGCCCTGCTGCGCCGGCATCCAGTTGCCGAGGAACACGTCAACCTGGCCATCCTTCAAGCCGCCGAAGGTGATCGGCACCGCAAGGGTGTCGACTTTGGCCTTATAGCCCATGCCGTCCAGCAGAAACCCGGTGATGGCATTGGTCGCGGCGATGTCGCTCCAGCCCGGATCGGCCATCTTCACGGTTTCGCAGCTTTGCTCGGCGAACGCCGAGGCGCTGCTCAATGCGATCAGGCCGACAGTGACAGCTGTGGATAACTTGCGCATGGACTTCCCCTTAACATTTTTGGTTTTGGCAGGGTTGTGGATAACGGGCCTTGCGCTCCAGATCATCAAGGTCGATGTGGTTGCGCATGTACTGCTGACTGGCATCGACCAGCGGCTGGTGATCCCAGCTCTTCAACTTGCCGATGGTTAACGCATCGGCGACGAAACGGCGTCGGCGCTGGCTGGCCAGTACGTCCCGATGGATTGCCGGAATGTCCCACTTGGCCCGCGCTTCGGCGAGAAAGTCTTCGAACAGCTGACGATGTTGCGGCGATTGGCTCAGTTCCTCTTCCTCGCGCGGATCGTTATCCACATCGAAGAGTAGGCACGGGTCGCTTTCGCTGTAGATAAATTTGTAGGCGCCCCGGCGAATCATCATCAGCGGGCTCACAGTGCCTTCGGCCATGTATTCGCCGAACACCTCGTCATGCCCGCCCTGCCCTTGCAGGTGCGGCAGCAAGGAACGGCCGTCCAGCGGCAGGCCCGGCTCAAGCGTGCCACCGGCCAGATCCACGAAGGTCGGCAGCAGGTCGGCGGTGGATACGGCGGCGCTGACCCGGCCGGCCTCGAATTGTCCCGGTGCGCTGATCAGCAGCGGCACCCGCGCGGCCATCTCGAACCAGTGCATTTTGTACCAGAGGCCTTTCTCACCGAGCATGTCACCGTGGTCACCGGAGAAGACGATGATGGTGTCATCGATCAACCCGGTTTCCTCGAGGGTTTGCAGCAGTTTGCCGACATTGGCATCGATATAGCTGCAAGCGCCGAAGTAGGCGCGACGGGCATCGCGGATCTTATCCACAGGCAGAGGCTTGTCCCACAGGTCGTAAACCTTGAGCAGACGTTGCGAGTGCGGATCGAGTTCGTCCTGGTTCAAGGCTGTAGGCAACGGGATATCGGCATCGTCATACAGATCCCAGAAAGCCTTGGGAATCGTGTACGGATCGTGAGGGTGGGTCATCGACACGGTCAGGCAGAACGGTTGCTCGCCGTCCTCGCGAATGTGATCGAAAAGATATTGCTGCGCCTTGAACACCACCTCTTCGTCGAAATCCAGCTGATTGGTGCGCACGCACGGCCCGGCCTGCAGTACCGAAGACATGTTGTGATACCAGCTCGGCCGCACGTCCGGCTCGTCCCAGTTCACCGCCCAACCGTAATCGGCCGGGTAGATATCGCTGGTCAGGCGTTCTTCATAACCGTGCAGCTGGTCCGGCCCGCAGAAATGCATCTTGCCCGACAGCGCGGTGCGGTAGCCGAGACGCCGCAGGTAATGCGCGTAAGTCGGAATGTCGGCAGGGAAATCAGCGGCGTTGTCGTAGGCGCCGATCTTGCTCGGCAACTGGCCACTGACCAGGGTGAAGCGCGACGGCGCGCACAGCGGGCTGTTGCAATAGGCAGCATCGAACACCACGCCTTGGGCGGCGAGGCGGGACAGATTCGGCAGTTTGATCGGCGATGGGCCGTAGAACGGCAACATTGGCGCGGCCATTTGATCGGCCATGATGAAAAGAATGTTCTTGCGCTTCATGTGATCGCGTCATTCCATGTTGAATATTTATGCGAGAGTGCTGCGATCGAGCATGGATTCCATGCCTGTTCCGGTAAAGCCCGCGCCGGACAATGACTAGGATAAGTACAGCTTATGTATGACGCCCTCGGTGACCTCTCCCTCGATCTGCTGCGCACCTTTGAAGCGGCGGCCCGCTATCGCAGTTTTACCGCTGCTGCGGTGGAGCTTGGCACCACGCAGCCGGCGATCAGCCAGCAGATAAAACGTCTGGAGGAGCAGATCGGCACACGCCTGTTCGATCGGATCTACCGGGGCATCGAATTGACAGAGGTTGGCGCCCTGCTTTTCGAGCAAGTTAGCCTGGGTTTGCAGAATATCGACGCAGGATTAAGCGCAATCTGCGCTCAGCAGCAACATGAAGTGCTGCAAGTGGCCACGGATTTCGCTTTCGCCGCTTATTGGCTGATGCCGCGCCTGCATCGCTTCCATGAGGCCAATCCGCACATTGATGTCAGCCTGGTCACCAGCGAGCGCAACCACAACATGCTGCGCACCGACATCGACGTGGCGATCCTGTTTGGCGATGGTCGATTCAAGCAGGGTGAGAGCCATTGGCTGTTCAGCGAAGAAGTGTTCCCGGTGTGCAGCCCGCTGCTGCTCAAGGAGCGTTCATTGCCGTTGCCCGCGCAGGCCCTGCTGGAATTGCCGCTGCTGCATCTGCGTGGTGAAAACAGCAGCAACTGGTTCGACTGGAGCGGGCTGTTCCGTCAACTTGGCCTGACCACGCCGCCAGCGCCGGGGCAATTGCGCTTCGACAATTACACGCTATTGATCCAAGCGGCGATCGGCGGGCAAGGCGTGGCAATCGGTTGGCGCCACCTTGTGGATAACTTGCTGGTGCAGGGTTTGCTGTGCCGACCGCTGGCGGAAACCACGCTGTCGCGGCTGGGGTATTACGTGGTGTTACCGCAACGCAAACGTCGAGGTTTGTTGATTCAAGAATTTGTTGATTGGTTGATGGCGGAACAGGCCAGCAGTGCCGAATCGCTTAACGGTCTGGCCCTGCCCTCGATTGCGGTGTGAAGAGCAAAAGATCGTCCGATCTTTTACGAATCAGAAGCCGCCACAAAATTCACATGCTGCCCCACATGCAGGTTCAACCGCAGTTCATCGGCAATCCCCACCGCGACACGGTTCAAGCGTTCCAGCGGTTCGGCCAATCCCGGTTCGAGATTGCCGCCGACCTGACTGAAGTGCTCGATGGTCAATCCGGCCACGCCATGGGGCGCATTGACCAGGGTCCAGCGCAGTGAGCTGCTTTGTACCGCCTCAAGGATTTCTTCGGCGGCGTGACGCTGCAGACGCTCGTCATTGTCAGGCTCGTCGAGCACACCGAAGTTGCCGACCAGAAACAGGCGCGGCACGCTGGCCAGTTGCAAACCTTCGACCAAGGCGTCGACTGCCAGCACCTGTTCGACCGGCCCCAGCGTTACCGAGCGCTCGACATGATCGCTGCTGAACGGCAACCCCGGAGCATCGAGCAGGCAGATCACCGCCGAGCTGCCGGCGACGCTCTGATTGACCCGCTCGGCATCGAACAGATCGCCGGTCTTGGTGCGCAATCCCGGACGCGGCGCGAGTGCAGTGAGATCGTCGAGAATGGCTATGACTTCGTGTTGGCGGCGCAGCAATTCAGCCATCAACGCACCGCCCAGGCTGGCCATGGCACCATAGAGCACCACTTTCACCACTGGGGTCTCGGCATTTTTCATGGCTGTTTTCCTTATTGTTGTCCTATATGACCTGTGACGGTGTAAACAGCCAAGGGTTCGAACCGATTGAGAGGCGACACGATGCAAGGGATCAAGGGTTATCACGCCCATGTCTATTTCGACGCACAAAGCATCGACCAGGCGCGGGCCTTGTGCGAGCAGGCCGCGCAGTTGTTTGCGCTGAAAATGGGCCGCGTGCATGAACGCCCGGTGGGGCCGCACCCCGACTGGAGCTGCCAACTGGCTTTCGGTTCCGAGCTGATCGGCGAGGTGCTGCCGTGGCTGGCGCTTAACCGCAAGGGGTTGGTGGTGTTCCTGCATCCGGACACTGGCAACGACCTGCTCGACCACACCGAACGGGCGATCTGGATGGGCGCGGTGCGGCCGCTGGATCTGTCGATTTTTTAACCAGGTGCTTGGACTGAACTGATAACGAATATGTCCAGACTGCCAGCCAGCGTTGTCTATCCGTTCCCTCGTATCGCTTCTCGTCCCGTATTCATTGGCTGTCGCTGCATCCGACCGCCGGTTGACCATTCATTCATCGCTTTCGGTCGCGAAAGGTAGCTGAAAGCTTCCCCGATTAGGATCGCCCCACTCCCGGCAACAGACCGGTTGGCCCAAGCCCTGTGTTTTTTCCACAGGCCCGGCCCAATTAACAACAACAATGGTGATTCTGATGTCTTCTGCAACCCGCCGTTTCTCCCGCTTCCTGCTGGTCACTCCGCCCGTACGCCTCGCGCCTCCCGTTCTGCGCTGATCCTGCCCGATCCGCTCATTCAACTAGCCGCGCTACGCCTGGAGTATTCCCATGCTGACTTTCCTTGGCTTCGCCATGGTCATCACGTTCATGTTCCTGATCATGACCAAGCGCCTGTCCGCGCTGATCGCCCTGATCATCATCCCGATCCTGTTCGCCCTGTTCGGTGGTTTCGCGCCGAAGATCGGCCCGATGATGCTTGAAGGCATCACCAAACTGGCGCCGACCGGCGTGATGTTGATGTTCGCCATTCTGTATTTCGCCCTGATGATCGACTCCGGCCTGTTCGACCCGGCCGTGCGCAAGATCCTCAAACTGGTCAAGGGCGACCCGCTGAAAGTTTCGGTCGGTACCGCCGTTCTGGCGCTCGTCGTTTCCCTCGATGGTGACGGCGCGACCACTTACATGATTTGTGTGGCTGCGATGCTGCCGCTGTACAGCCGCATCGGCATGAGCCCGCGAATCATGGCCGGTCTGATCATCCTCGCCGGTGGCGTGATGAACATGACCCCGTGGGGCGGTCCGACCGCCCGCGCGGCGAGTGCCCTGCATGTCGATCCGTCGGACATTTTCGTACCGATGATCCCGGCGATGGCCGCCGGTGTCTTGGCGATCCTGGTCATTGCCTACTTCTACGGCAAGCGTGAACGTGCCCGTCTCGGCGAGTTGCACCTGGTTGGCGACGAGATCGATCACAGTGAAATCAGCGTCTCGCAATTCCCCGACGCACGCCGTCCGAAGCTGATCTGGTTCAATGGCGCACTGACTTTCGGCCTGATGTGCACGCTGATCGGCGGCCTGTTGCCGCTGCCGGTGCTGTTCATGGTGGCGTTCAGTATTGCGATGATCGTCAACTACCCATGCCTGCAAATGCAGAAGGATCGCGTCGCCGCGCATTCCGGCAGCGTGCTGGCAGTGGTCGGGCTGATCTTTGCGGCCGGTATCTTCACCGGTATCCTGTCGGGCACCGGCATGGTCGATGCGATGTCGAAGAGCCTGTTGGCGGTGATTCCGGAATTCCTCGGCCCGTACCTGGCGGTGATTACGGCGCTGGTGAGCATGCCCTTCACCTTCTTCATGTCCAACGATGCGTTCTATTACGGTGTATTGCCGGTGCTGACCGAAGCGGCCAGCCACTATGGGATCACTGCGGTGGAAATGGCCCGTGCCTCGATCGTCGGCCAGCCCGTCCACTTGCTGAGCCCGTTGGTGCCGTCGACCTATCTGTTGGTGGCGCTGGCCGGCATCGATTTCGGTGATCACCAGCGTTTCACCCTGAAATGGGCGATCCTGGTGTGTATCTGCATTCTGATTGCTGCACTGCTGTTGGGGACTTTCCCGCTGTTCAGCACTCTATAAGCCCAAGACTCACCGTTACGGGTCCCGGCTTCGCGGTTTGAAGCCCGGACCTGTTTCGGTTTAACACTCGCTCAAAGGAATACACATGGATTGGCTGACCAACCCCGAAATCTGGGTTGCCTTTTTTACCCTGACCGCCCTGGAAATCGTCCTCGGTATCGATAACATCATCATGATTTCGATCCTGGTCAGCCGCATGCCGAAACACATGCAGCAGCGCACGCGGATCTTCGGTCTTGGCCTGGCCATGGTCACCCGGATCCTGTTGCTGCTGTCGATTACCTGGGTCATGCGCCTCACTGCCGACCTGTTCGAAGTGTTCGGCCAGGGCATTTCCGGCCGCGACCTGATCCTGTTCTTCGGTGGCCTGTTCCTGTTGTGGAAGAGTTCGCAGGAGATGTACCACGCGCTGGAAGGTGAAGATGAAAGCGACGACGCGCCATCGGGCAAGGGCGGCAACTTCCTCTACACCATCATCCAGATCGCGATCATCGATATCGTCTTCTCGCTGGACTCGGTGATCACTGCCGTCGGCATGGTTTCCCACGTGCCGGTGATGGTCGCGGCGATCATCGTGGCGGTGCTGGTGATGATGCTGGCGTCGGGCAAGATCAGCGAATTCATCGACAAGCACCCGTCGCTGAAAATGCTCGCGCTGTCGTTCCTGCTGGTGGTCGGTACCGTGCTGATCGCCGAATCGTTCGACGTGCACGTGCCAAAAGGCTACGTCTACTTCGCCATGGCGTTCTCGCTGGCGGTTGAGGCTATCAACATCAAACTGCGCGGCGCGATGGCCCGGAAAAAGAAACAGCAGGATCCGGTGAAACTGCGCAAGGATGTCCCGGGCCAATAACCCGGTAGTCCCGGCAGCACGCTACACCCCTGTGGGAGCGAGCCTGCTCGCGAAGACGGAGTGCCAGTCGACAACAATGTTGGCTGGCCCACCGCTTTCGCGAGCAGGCTCGCTCCCACATTTGTTTGTGCAGCATTCAGGCACCGCGGACCCTGTGGGAGCTGGCTTGCCAGCGATAGCGGAATGTCAGGCGACATCAATGTTGGTTGTGCCGACGCCATCGCTGGCAAGCCAGCTCCCACAGGGGCGGCGTTGATTTAAATGGGAGTGTATGAAGCGCTTCTCATGACACTTTTGTTTCAATCCACGCTTTAGCTGTGCAATGCTGGCGCCGAGACCGTTCGCCAACTACAGCTTAAGTATCAAGAACGTAGAAACCGCGCGGTGCCTTCCACTTGCCCCTCTGGGGCGCTGCTACTACAGGGGGTCTGCATGCTCACCCTGCTCAATCTGCTGTCCGCCGTCGCCCTGTTGATCTGGGGCACGCACATCGTCCGAACCGGCATCCTGCGGGTTTATGGCACCAATCTGCGACATGTCATCGGCCAGAACATGTCGAAGAAATGGCTGGCGTTCATCGCCGGTATTCTCGTCACCGCCATGGTGCAGAGCAGCAACGCCACGGCGATGCTGGTCACTTCGTTTGTCGGTCAGGGTCTGATGGCGCTGACCCCGGCGCTGGCGACCATGCTTGGCGCAGACGTCGGAACCGCTTTGATGGCGCGGGTGCTGACCCTCGATCTGTCGTGGCTGTCGCCGCTGCTGATCTTCCTCGGGGTGATCTTCTTTCTGTCGCGCAAACAGACGCGGCTCGGGCAGATGGGCCGAGTGTCGATCGGGCTGGGGCTGATCATTCTCGCCCTGCAGTTGATCGTCGAGGCCGCTGCGCCGATCACTCACGCGCAAGGGGTGAAGGTGATTTTCGCCTCGCTGACCGGCGACATCCTCCTCGACGCCCTGGTTGGCGCCCTGTTCGCGATGATTTCCTACTCCAGCCTCGCCGCCGTGCTGCTCACCGCCACGCTGGCCGGGGCTGCGGTGATCAGTTTGCCGGTGGCGATCGGTCTGGTGATCGGCGCCAACATCGGCAGCGGCATTCTCGCCTTCATGAGCACCAGCATGCAGAACGCCGCCGGCCGCCAGGTCGCGCTGGGCAGTCTGCTGTACAAATTGATCGGCCTGCTGCTGATCATCCCGGTGCTCGACCCGCTGGTGCACTGGATCGACAGCCTTGATTTCAGCCCGCAGGAAATGGTCATCGGCTTCCACCTGCTCTACAACACCGCGCGCTGCCTGATCCTGCTGCCGAGCGTCGGGCCGATGGCGCGGCTTTGTGCGTGGCTGCTGCCGGAGCGGCCGGAGGCCAACGGCGCCGCCAAGCCGCGCCATCTCGACCCGACCGCGCTGGTCACGCCGAGCCTGGCGCTGGCCAATGCCGCGCGGGAAACCCTGCGCATGGGCGATCTGCTCGACAACATGCTCGACGCCTCCCTCGATGTGTTGCGCGGCAAGCAGACCGCCGTCACCCAGGAGATGCGCCGACTGACCGACGACATCGAAGCGCTGTACAGCGCGATCAAGCTGTATCTGGCGCAGATGCCCCGCGAGGATCTCGGCGAGCACGACAGTCGGCGCTGGGCCGAGATCATCGAACTGGCGATCAACCTCAAACTCGCCGCCGACCTGATCGAGCGCATGCTGCGCAAGATCCAGCAGCAGAAGACTTCGCAGCGCCGTTCGTTTTCCGAAGAAGGCCTGGAAGATCTTGCCGGGCTGCAACAGCAACTGATCGCCAACCTGCGCCTGGGCCTGTCGGTGTTTCTCAGCGGCGACCGCGAAAGCGCGCGGCAGTTGTTACGGGAGAAACGCCGCTTTCGTGCGCAGGAACGGCGTCTGGCCCACGCCCACGTCAGCCGTTTGCAGCGCAAAATCGTGCAGAGTCTGGAGACCAGTTCGCTGCATCTGGAATTGATTGCCGACATGAAACGGCTCAATTCACTGTTCTGCAGCAGCGCCTATGTCGTGCTGGAAACGGCGGACACTGGCGCGCTGGCGGTGGATGACATGGCCGACATTACGCATTCGCCTTGAACGTCTGGGGCTGGGGCCAGTCAGTTACAGTGGTTCAGCCTTGAGACCGTCATCGCTGGCAAGCCAGCTCCCACAGGGTTTTACAAGCGCCGCAGATCCTTGTGGGAGCTGGCTTGCCAGCGATGGGGCCCTGACTGACGACACGGATCTCCAAATCAGCCGTATGGAAGCCTGTTATGCGTTGCCTGTTGTTTGCCTGTCTGTTGCTCGGTTCCCTGCCCGCTTTTGCCCTGGATCGGTTTCAGGTTGAAGGCTATGCGCTGCCCAATGGTTTGCAGCTGATGCTCAAACCCGGCACCGAGCGTGGACATGTGGCGATCCGGCTGGTGGTCGGCGTCGGCCTGGATGACTTCGACTGCAACGAGAAAGAGCTGCCGCATTTGCTCGAACACCTGCTGTTCAGCGGTATCGACGCCACTGGCGAAGGCGGCCTGGAAGAACGCATGCAGGCGCTGGGCGGGGACTGGAATGCGTTCACCAGCAATGCCGACACCACGTTCGTCATCGAGGCCCCGGCGAAAAACCAGCGCAAGGTGCTCGACCTGCTGCTCGCGCTGCTGACCCAGACACGCATCGACGACAACGCAATCAACGCGGCGAAACGAGTGGTCGAGCGTGAGGACGGCGGGCATTACACCAAACTGCAACGTTTCCTCGACCGTCAGGACCTCGGTCATACCGCGAGCAATCAACTGGCTGTCGAGCTGGGACTGAAATGCCCGCAGCGCGCCGAGGTCGGCCATCTGACCCAGGAGCAACTGGAGAAGGTGCGCAAGGCCTGGTACGCGCCGAACAACATGACCCTGATCGTCGTCGGCGAACTCGACAAACTGCTGCCGGCCTATCTTGAGCGTACCTGGGGTGAGCTGGAGCCGGTCGAGCCGAGCGAACATCGGCCGCTGCCGGACATCCGCACCAGTGCCGCCCATGAACGCACCCTCACCCGTGGCTTTATCGGCGACAGCGCCAAGCTGCACTGGCTGGTGCCGGAACCGGTGCTCGACGATCAGTACGATCAGACGTTCGACATTCTCAAGGATTACCTCGACTGGGCGCTGTACCGGCAGATTCGTCTCAACCATGGCTTGTCGTACGGGCCGTGGGCCGAGCGCGAAGTGTTCGGCGGTGTCGGCTTCATGAGCCTCAACGCTGACCTGGATCGCGATGACGTCGACGAAGCCATCCAGGTGCTTGAAGACCTCAAGGCCGACCTGCTGCAAAACGGTCTCGACCCGAGCACCTTCGCCCGCATCAAGCAAGCCGCCATCGCCCACCAGGCCTGGGCCGTGCAGGGCAACAGCGCACTGGCGGACTATTACTGGAGCGCGCTGGCCGACTATCAGGATGGCCGCTTTGCCAATCCCGCGCGGGAGCTGCAAGGGGTGACGCTGGAAGCGGCGAACAAGGCGATGCGCGAGCTGCTGTTGCAGCCGGGGTATATCCGGATCGAGAAGCCGTTGATCAGTGATGATCAGGTGTTGTGGCTGGCTGCAGGCGGGGTCGGTCTGGTGCTGCTGATGTTGATCGGCTGGCGTGTGTATCGCCGCCACAAAATTGCTGGAAGCCATTAATCCTGTGGTGAGTGAGCACTTGTGGCGAGGTGATTTATCCCCGATGGGCTGCGCAGCAGCCCCAATAAGGGCAGCTCGGTATATCCAGACAAAATTCGCTCGCAGGATCTACGACGGCTGCGCCGCCGATCGGGGGTAAATCCCCTCGCCACAGGGGGTCATGCGGCGTTAACCTTTCCGGGATTTTCCCCATATCGTCGTGAACCGCCAAAATGCCAAAACTGACCCTCCTTATCCAGCGCCTTCTCGAGCTGATGAAGCGCTACCCCGGGTTGATCGCGGCGGGTGGTTTCATTTCCGGGGTCGGCAGTTTCATCCTCGTCGATCGCCAACAGGGCCTGGCCAGCTGGATCACGGTGATCATGCTGCTCAGCTGGATCTGGCTGATGCTGGAAAACACCCTGACCGGCCTGTTCACACGGATCTTCAAGCGCGAGATTCCCCAGCCGCTGCTGCGCTACGCGACGCAGATGATCCATCAGGAAAGCCTTTTTTTCGTTCTGCCGTTCTTTTTCATCACCACCACGTGGAACAGCGGCCAGTTTGTCTTCACGGGGCTGCTCAGCGTTGCCGCACTGATCTCCATCGTCGATCCGCTGTACTACAAATGGCTGGCGCCACGGCGCTGGGCGTTTCTCGCGCTGCACACCCTGACCCTGTTCGCCGCCCTGCTCACTGCGTTGCCGGTGATCATGCACCTGACCACTGCGCAGAGTTTCAAATGGGCGCTGGGGATTGCCGTGCTGCTGTCGTTCCCGAGCCTGGCGTCGATCTTCCCGATCCGCACGGTGCGTAATGCCCTGGCGATTCTGTTCATTACTTTCGGCATCGGCGGCGTCGGTTGGGCGCTGCGTTCGTGGGTGCCGCCGGCAACGCTGTGGATGACCGACGTAGCGATCAGCACGCAGTTGCAGGATCGCACCCCCGGCGCCAGCCTCGACACCGTCAGTGCCGAGCAGATCCGCAGCGGCGGGCTCTACGCCTACACTGCGATCAATGCGCCGCGCGGACTCGATGAGCGGATTTATCACGTGTGGACCTTCAACGGCAAAGAGGTCGACCGCATCGCCCTCGACATCCATGGCGGGCGCAAGGAAGGCTACCGGGCGTGGACGCACAAGCAGAATTTCCCCGGCAACCCGGCGGGCAAGTGGCAGGTACGGGTGCTGACCGAGGATGGGCAGTTGATCGGCGTGCTGCGTTTCGCAATTACCGACAGCACACCGGCCAAAGAAAAGTAATCCGGTTCGTGCTATTACGTAGGATCTCGTAACGGCCGTACAAGCACGGAGCTTATGACCAGCAGCCCAACCCCCGGCAGTGCCCACCTGGACACCGCGCTCAGCCCTGCCCGCCTGCGGGTCAGCGGCGACTGGACGCTCGCCCACTACACCGCGCTCAAGCATCTGAGCGAAAAGCTCCGCGGCCAGTACGACGCCAACACTTCCATCGATCTGAACGGCCTCGGAGCCCTCGACACCGCCGGCGCCTCGTTGCTGGTCGAGCTGCTCGGTTCCGAGCGCTTGGGCAAAACCGCCGAACACCCCGATTGCACCCTTTCGACGGCTGATCGCGCCTTGCTGCAAACCGTGTATTGCTCGCTGAGCGATTTCTGCGTGCCTATCAAGGAGCCGGAAGTCAGCGTCAGCGTGCAACTGCTGACGCGCATCGGCCGCGCAGTGGATACGGTGTGGAAAGACACGATGCAGCTGCTCGGCTTCGTCGGCCTGATCCTCGAAGTCATCACCCGTGGTCTGTTGCGGCCCAAGCGCTGGCGTATCACGCCGATGATCGCGCACATCGAGCAGACCGGTCTCGATGCCGCGCCGATCGTGGCCCTGCTGACGTTCCTGGTCGGCGCGGTGGTGGCATTTCTCGGCGCCACGGTGCTGGCCAGTTTCGGCGCGACGATTTTCACTGTGGACCTGGTCGGCTTCTCGTTCCTGCGCGAATTCGGCGTGTTGCTCACGGCGATCCTGATGGCCGGGCGCACCGCCAGTGCATTCACCGCGCAGATCGGCTCGATGAAGGCCAACGAAGAAATCGACGCGATCCGCACCCTTGGCCTCGACCCGATCGAGTTGCTGGTGGTGCCGCGCGTGCTGGCGCTGCTGGTGGCGCTGCCGATGCTGACGTTTCTGGCGATGCTCTCGGGGATCGTCGGCGGCGGTGTGGTCTGCGCGGTGTCGCTGGACATCTCGCCGGCGATGTTCCTCTCGCTGCTGCAATCGGACATCGGCATTCAGCATTTTCTGGTCGGGCTGGTGAAGGCGCCGATCTTCGCCTTCCTGATCGCGGCAATTGGTTGCCTGGAAGGCTTCAAGGTCAGCGGCAGCGCCGAATCGGTCGGCGCGCACACCACCTCCAGCGTGGTCCAGTCGATTTTCGTGGTGATCGTGCTCGATGCGGTGGCTGCGCTGTTTTTCATGGAGATGGGCTGGTGAGTCGTCTACCCCGCGCGCCCTCGGAGGCGGTGATCGAAGTCCGTGGCCTGTGCAATCGCTTCGGCCCGCAGAGCGTGCACGAGAACCTTGATCTGGACGTGTACAAGGGCGAGATCCTCGCCGTGGTTGGCGGTTCCGGTACCGGCAAATCGGTGCTGCTGCGCAGCATTGTCGGACTGAATCGGCCCAGCGAAGGCATGGTCAAAGTCTTCGGCCAGAACCTGCCGAACCTGGCCGAGCATGAACGCTCGCTGATCGAAAGGCGCTTTGGTGTGCTGTTCCAGAAAGGCGCGCTGTTCTCGTCGCTGACCGTGACCGAGAACGTCGCCCTGCCCCTGATCGAACACGCCGGCCTCAGCCGTCACGACGCCGAGCATCTGGCGGCGGTGAAACTGGCGCTGGCCGGGCTGCCGTTGTCGGCGGCGGATAAATACCCGGCGTCGCTGTCCGGCGGCATGATCAAGCGCGCGGCACTGGCGCGGGCCCTGGCGCTGGATCCGGACATTCTGTTTCTCGACGAACCCACCGCCGGCCTTGATCCGATTGGCGCGGCGCAGTTCGATCAATTGATCCTGACCCTGCGTGATGCGTTGGGGCTGAGCGTGTTTCTGGTGACCCACGACCTCGACACGCTGTACACCATCACCGATCGCGTGGCGGTGCTGGCGCAGAAGAAAGTGCTGGTCGCCGGCCCTATCGACGACGTCTCGGAAACCGCCGACGCGTGGATTCACGAATACTTCCACGGCCCGCGCGGCCGCTCGGCGCTGGACACCGCCAAACTGCTCAACGAGGTCTGATATGGAAACCCGAGCCCATCATGTGTTGATCGGCCTGTTCACGGTGATCGTCGTGGCCGGCGCCCTGCTCTTCGGCCTGTTTCTGGCAAAGTCCAGCGTCGACACCGAGTTCAAGGATTACGAAGTGGTATTCAACGAGGCGGTCAGCGGTCTGTCCAAGGGCAGCTCGGTGCAGTACAGCGGCATCAAGGTCGGTGACGTGGTCAGCCTGCGCCTCGACCCGCAGGACCCGCGCCGGGTGCTGGCGCGGATTCGTCTGGCGGGCGACACGCCGGTCAAAGAAGACACCCAGGCCAAGCTGGCACTGACCGGCATTACTGGCACGTCGATCATCCAGCTCAGCGGCGGCACACCCGAGAGCCCGAAATTGCGCGGGCACGACGGCAAGCTGCCAACGCTGGTCGCCTCGCCCTCGCCTATCTCGCGTCTGCTCAACGACAGCAGCGACTTGATGACCGGCATCAGCGCCCTGCTGCAGAACGCCAACCACATGTTCTCCGCGGAAAACGTCGAGCGCGTGAGCAAGACCCTCGCCCATCTGGAACAGACCACCGGCACCATCAATGACCAGCGCGGCGACATCAAGCAAGCCATGCAGCAACTGGCAACGGTCGGCAAACAGGCCGGCAGCATGCTCGAGCAGACCTCACTGCTGATGCGCAACGCCAACGGCCTGCTCAACGATCAGGGCAAGCAGGCTTTGGGCAGTGCCGAACAGGCGATGAAGTCGCTGGAGCAAAGCAGCGTGACCATCAATGGCTTGCTCAGCAAAAACCAGAATTCGCTGGATAACGGCATGCAGGGCCTCAACGGCCTGGCCCCGGCGATTCGCGAACTGCGCGAGACGCTGACCTCGCTGCGCGCCATTTCCCAACGCCTTGAGGCCAACCCCAGCGGCTACCTGCTGGGCAGCGACAAGAACAAGGAATTCACCCCATGAAGCTGACTCGAATCGCCCTGCTCGGCGCTGGCCTGACCCTGATCGGCGCGTGCTCGATCTTGCCCAAGTCGGAACCTTCGGATGTCTACCGCCTGCCCGCTGCACCGGCGCCCGCCTCGGCCAGCCCGGCGACGGTTCAGTCGTGGTCGCTGCGCTTGAATAAATTGCAGGCCAGCGAAGCGCTGAACCGGCCGAGCATTGCCGTGATTCCGCAGGGCGATGTGATCAGCAGCTACAAGGGCTCGCGCTGGAGCGATCCGGCGCCGGTGCTGCTGCGCAATCGCTTGCTTGATGGCTTCGCGCGGGATGGTCGGGTGACGCTGCTGAGCACCGACGACAGCAACTTCCAGGCGGATCTTGAACTGGGCGGTAGCTTGCAGGCCTTCCAGACCGAATATCAGGGCACCCAGGCCGGCGTTGTGGTGCGGGTTGATGCGTTGCTGGTGCGTGGTTACGACCAGCGCATCCTCGCCAGCCGCCGTTTTGAAGAGCGCCAGTCGTTGAATGATGTGCAGGTGCCAGCGGTGGTCGCCGGGTTTGGCCAGGCCAGTGATCGCCTGACCACCAAGGTCGTCGCGTGGGCCGTCGACCAAGGCCAAAAGCTCGCCCCCCAAAACCTTAAGCCCGACACAACCCCTGTGGGAGCGAGCCTGCTCGCGAATGCGGAGTGTCATTCACATTGATGTGGCTGACACGACGCCTTCGCGAGCAGGCTCGCTCCCACAGTGGATTTGTGGTTAGCCGAAGAACCAGTAGCAGACGCCGATAGCGCCAACCACACCAGCAAACTCCGCCAGCAACGCACACCCCACTGCATGCCGCGCGCGCTGAATCCCCACCGCGCCGAAGTACACCGCCAGCACATAGAACGTGGTTTCGGTACTGCCCTGCACCGTCGCCGCGACCAGCGCCGGGAAGCTGTCGACGCCGGAGGTCTGCATGGTCTCGATGAGCATCGCCCGCGCGGCGCTGCCGGAAAACGGTTTGACCATCGCCGTCGGCAGCGCATCGACGAAGCGCGTGTCCCAGCCGGCCCACTCGACCAGATGACGAATACCGTCCAGGCCGAAATCCAGCGCACCAGAGGCGCGCAACACGCCAACCGCACAGAGCATCGCCACCAGATACGGCAAGAGGTTCTTCGCCACATCGAAGCCCTCTTTCGCGCCTTCGACGAACGCCTCGTACACCTTGACCTTGCGCAGCGCGCCGATCAGCAGAAACAGCATGATCAAGCCGAACAACGTGAGATTGCCGAGGATCGACGACAATCCCGCCAGCGCCGTTGCAGATAGTGTGCCGAGCAGGGCCATGAAGCCGCCGAGAATCAGCGCGCCGGGCACCAGATAGGCGAGCACCACCGGGTCCCAGATGCGCAGGCGTTGCATGAAGGCAACGGAGAGGAAGCCGACGATGGTCGAGCAACTGGTCGCCAGCAGAATCGGCAGGAACACCAGCGTCGGATCCGGCGCGCCTTGCTGGGCGCGGTACATGAAGATGGTCACGGGCAGCAGGGTCAGCGACGAGGCGTTGAGCACCAGAAACAGGATCTGCGCGTTGCTGGCGATGGTGGCGCTGGGGTTGAGCTCCTGCAGCGCTTTCATGGCTTTCAGGCCGATCGGTGTGGCGGCGTTGTCCAGGCCCAGACCGTTGGCGGCGAAGTTCAGCGTGATCAGGCCAAGGGCAGGGTGGCCGGCCGGGACTTCCGGCATCAGCCGCAGAAACAGTGGGCCGAGCACCTTGGCCAGCCACTCGACGATCCCGGCCTTTTCGGCGATGCGCAGAAAGCCCAGCCACAGGGTGAGGGTGCCGAACAGCAGCACCATGACTTCGACCGACAGCTTGGCCATGGCGAAAATGCTTTCCACCATCGCCGCAAAAATCCCGGCGTTGCCGCCGATCAGCCACTGCGCCAGTGCCGACACGGCTGCCACGATGAAGAAGCCAAGCCACAGGCCATTAAGCATCAGTCAAATCCCCCGAAGAATGCGGCGAATGATAGCGGGGTCACCAGAAACGACAAACCCCGGATTTCTCCGGGGTTCGTATGGATCTGCCGCCCCCCGATTTACTGGGTGGCCTCAATCTACTGTAGGAGCTGCCGAAGGCTGCGATCTTTTGATTTTGTTTTTTAAAAGCAAGATCAAAAGATCGCAGCCTGCGGCAGCTCCTACAGGGGGGTGTCAGTTCTTGGAGATTTCGCCAGACGGCAGTTTTTCCTTGCTGCGCCAGTGCGGCAGGGAATTCCAGTAACGCTCGCCCTTGGCGTCGTCGTACATGCCTTCCCAGCGCGCGATAACCAGCACTGCCAAGGCATTACCGATCACGTTCAGTGCAGTACGCGCCATGTCCATGATGCGGTCGACACCAGCGATGAACGCCAGGCCTTCAAGCGGGATGCCGACGCTGCCCAGAGTCGCCAGCAGCACCACGAAAGACACGCCCGGTACACCGGCGATGCCTTTGGAGGTGACCATCAGCGTCAATACCAGCAGCAGTTGCTGGCTGATCGACAGGTCGATGCCATACAGCTGGGCAATGAAGATCGCCGCGATCGACTGGTACAGGGTCGAGCCGTCGAGGTTGAACGAGTAACCGGTCGGTACCACGAAGCTGCAGATGGCTTTCGGCGCGCCGTAGGCTTCCATCTTCTCGATGACACGTGGCAGCACGGTTTCCGAGGAAGCAGTGGAGTAGGCCAGCACCAGCTCATCCTTGAAGATGCGCATCAGCTTGAGCACCGAGAAGCCGAACAGCTTGGCGATCAGGCCCAGTACCACGAAGGCGAAGAAGGCGATGGCGACGTAAACCAGAATCACCAGTTTCGCCAGCGGCAGCAGCGAGGCGAAGCCGAAGTTGGCCACGGTCACCGCGATCAGTGCGAATACGCCAATCGGAGCGTAGTTCATGATCATGTGGGTGACTTTGAACATGCTTTCCGAAACGCCCTGGAACATCTTTACCAGCGGCTCGCGCAGGTCCGACTGCAGGCTCGACAGGCCGAGACCGAACAGTACGGAGAAGAAGATGATCGGCAGCATTTCGCCGCGAGCCATGGCCGCGAAGATGTTCGACGGGATCAGGTTGAGGATGGTCTCGATGAAGGCATGTTCATGCTGCACTTCGGCGGCGGTCGCCTGGTACTTGGAGATATCCACCGTGCCCAGGGTGCTCATGTCGATGCCGGTGCCCGGATGGAACACGTTGGCCAGCACCAGGCCGACGACGATGGCGATGGTGGTGACGATTTCGAAATAGATGATGGTCTTCAGGCCGATACGCCCAAGCTTCTTGGCGTCGCCGACGCCAGCGATGCCGACGATCAGCGAGGAAATGACGATCGGGATCACGATCATCTTGATCAGACGGATAAAGATATCGCCTGCCGGTTGCAGGACGTTGCTGATCCACCAGGCCTTCTCGGCGCTGAAGTGGTTGAGCAACGCACCCAGTGCAATCCCCAGAACCAGACCGATGAGGATCTGCCAGGCGAGGCTGATTTTTGCCTTCTTCATTATCTTTACCCTTACTTGCGTTTGACTCAGGCACATGCAGGAACTGGAACGCTCATCAGCGGAAAAGTCTGTGCATCTGCCTCCGTATAAGGTGCCCCGAAGCGCGTGTTTACGGCTCTTCGGCAGGCGAAAAAAGGCGCAACTATTCCGATGCAAGGTGGCGCCGTCTAATGCCGTAAACGCCTACCCTATGCCGAATCGGCATGAGCTTTTTCAATTGAAACTGGCGTCCCAAGCGGTTCGATTGTGACATTTCAGCCGGCATAAGTGCCGTGAACCGGCCATTACAGCTTAGGGTGGTCAAATTTTGTACAGCGGGAATTGGCGGAAATTTCCAGAAAAACTCCAAATCGAAAGACTAGGAGTCACACGAATCGAGCGCGATCTTTGTCGATATACGGTCGTCAGGAAACACCGCGAAATGTTTTTCCGCACAGTGTCGACGATTCAAAGAAGGGGATTGGCGCGCTGGATCAATGGTTTAGCTGATTCAAAGCCCAGCGCAGATTCGTCAGACCATCGGGTCGACGAACCTGCGGCGCAGCTTTTACCCTGACCCGGCCCTTGCGCAGGTACTCCCTGTACCCGTAGGTCACTCCGACCCTGCATCAGTCAGAACGTCCCGGCCCCCTGGTCATGCGCCGACCCTCATCGGGCGGCGCAATGGAAAGCAGCGGGGCGCTGCTTTCGTGTTCGAAACCTTTGCGCGTCCTGCGTCAGTACCACTTAGGATCTTTCTTCAGGGTTTCCATCAGCAGATCCTGCATGCCCTGATCAGGTTTACCAAAGAAGCGATAAGTCGCGTGGCGCGTCGGCGACTTGTCCTGCGGCAGACCTTCCGGCACATCGACCAGCATGGCGTAGGCGTCATCCTTGTCGAAGCTGAAGGCCACGATCAACCGGTGATTCAGGCACTTGTCCTGACTCTCGCAGAGCGGGCCGACCAGATACTGATCACCATCTTCCGTAACGGCGTGCATCTGTTGCTCGGAAGTGCCGGACAGGTTGATCACCCATTCCGGTACGCGCTCTTCCTTTTTGATCACGCCTTCCCAGGTTTCACGGTACTGCGCGTCGGAGGCGAGCAGTTCGTTGACCCGGGTCTGGCCGTCATTGGCCGCCATGGCCATGGCACTGCCGCCCAGAAGCAGGGCGGCGGCCAATGTCTTGAGACCGATCATCGTTAACCTCGGCCGCGACGGCCAAAGAAGAAGGAAGCGATGAACATCACCAGGAACACGACAAAGAGAATCTTGGCGATACCCGTGGCGGTGCCCGCGATACCACCGAAGCCCAGAACGGCGGCGATGATGGCAATGATCAAGAATGTAATTGCCCAGCTCAACATGGTGATTCTCCTTACTTCTCTATTTAGGGGTGTTTCCGGTTTCCGGCGCTACGCGCCCGAATGTATTCAATGACTTAGAAAACCCAGCGCTCTTCCCGTGGCAATTGATCCAGAGGTTGCGCCTGGTCGACATCGATCATGTGCATCGAAGCGTTCTCGGCCTGGCTGCTGCTCACGGCACTGAAGTGCGTCTGAGTGCTGTGCTGCATCGAAATCAGCGGCTCGGGTTTACGGCTGTTTTCCCAGCTCATGTACTGCTGGCAGACGATCAGGGTGATCAGCAACGCCAGTACACCGAACAGACCTTGCTGGATCTGCAGTGGCGAAATACGTACTTGGGCGGCGATTGGGCGAGTCATCCTGTGTTCCTCACGCTTGTTCTGTTGGGGCAGTGCTGTTCTGCCCGGGCTGAGTGAGGTATTGCAGCCTGCATGCCAGTTTTTTGATGTCAGAAAATATCAATAAAAACAATAAGTTACGCACTCTTCGGAATTTTCCTGCGACGCATCCTGCACGATGGCTCTTCTGCGGTCGTGCGCAATGCACGATTATTTCGTGGGAAATTTCGATGATATGGAATTGCTACCGGTACGCAGATGTCAGAAGAGGACGCAGGATCTGCCCTGCAAAACGCCGAATGTTTTAAAACTCAACGAAATCAACGAATTGGCCGTTATGGCAGTAGAGAGCTACCCTCCTATGGCTGGTATCGTTCAGAATCAACCATGCAACTTGCCCGATTTTTCCGGGACTAACCCAAGACTAATCACTATGGAGCGTAGGAAAAATGGAATCTGCCACTGAGCAACAAGGCCGCATTCTGCTGGTGGACGATGAATCCGCCATCCTGCGTACGTTTCGTTATTGCCTCGAAGACGAAGGCTATACGGTAGCCACCGCCAATAGCGCGGCCCAAGCCGATGCTTTGCTGCAACGTCAGGTCTTCGACCTGTGCTTCCTCGATTTGCGTCTGGGCGAGGACAACGGTCTCGACGTTCTTGCACAGATGCGCATTCAGGCGCCGTGGATGCGCGTAGTGATCGTCACTGCCCATTCGGCGGTCGACACCGCTGTTGATGCCATCCAGGCTGGCGCCGCCGATTATCTGGTCAAGCCGTGCAGCCCTGATCAACTGCGCCTGGCCACCGCCAAGCAGCTGGAAGTACGCCAGCTCTCCGCGCGCCTTGAAGCGCTGGAAGGCGAGATCCGCAAACCGAAAGACGGCCTCGATTCCCACAGCCCGGCGATGAAAGTCGTACTGGAAACCGCACGGCAGGTCGCAAGCACCGACGCCAACATTCTTATCCTTGGCGAGTCCGGCACGGGTAAAGGTGAACTGGCCCGTGCGATCCACGGCTGGAGCAAGCGCGAGAAGAAGTCCTGCGTCACCATCAACTGCCCGTCGCTGACTGCCGAGTTGATGGAAAGCGAGCTGTTCGGCCATAGTCGTGGCGCGTTTACCGGTGCCAGTGAAAGCACCTTGGGGCGTGTTAATCAGGCTGATGGCGGCACGCTGTTTCTCGACGAGATCGGCGACTTTCCTCTGACTTTGCAACCAAAATTGCTGCGCTTCATCCAGGACAAGGAATACGAGCGGGTCGGCGATCCGGTCACTCGCCGCGCCGATGTGCGCATCCTCGCCGCCACCAACCTCAACCTCGAAGACATGGTCCGCGACGGACGTTTCCGCGAAGACCTGCTCTATCGTCTCAACGTCATCACCCTGCATCTGCCGCCATTGCGCGAGCGCGCCGAAGACATCCTGACCCTTGCCGATCGCTTCCTCGCACGCTTCGTCAAAGAGTACGCACGCCCAGCGCGCGGCTTCAGCGATGAGGCGCGCGAAGCATTGCTCGGTTATCGCTGGCCGGGCAACATTCGCGAGCTGCGCAACGTGGTCGAGCGAGCAAGCATCATCTGCCCGCAGGAACGCGTGGAAATCAGCCACCTGGGCATGGCCGAACAACCGGCCAACAACGCGCCACGGGTCGGCGCGGCACTGAGCCTGGACGAGCTGGAGAAAGCGCACATCGGCGCGGTGCTGGCCACCGCCGGCACCCTGGACCAAGCGGCGAAAACCCTCGGCATCGACGCCTCGACCCTGTATCGCAAACGCAAGCAGTACAACCTGTGAGCACTGCGCGATGAAACTGGCGATCAAGCTGCGCACGCGCCTGTTCCTGAGTATTTCTGCGTTGATCACCGTGGCCTTGCTCGGGCTCTTGCTCGGGCTGGTCAGCGTGATGCAGATGGCCGGGTCGCAGGAAGCGCTGGTGCGCAGCAACTTTGTCACTCTGGATCTGGGCCTCAAGCTGCGCCAGACCCTCGGTGATCAATTGATCATCATGCTCGCCGAGAAGCCCGATCCCGTCGCGTTCGAAGCGTCCAAGCAGCACTACTTCGAGTTGCTCGACCAAGGCATCGCCCAGCAGCAGGAGGGCGATGGCCAGCCTTACGGTTTCCGCCAGGCCAAGGCCGATTACCTGAACTTCCTCGCCTCATTCGATGTGACTGCAGAAGCGGCGAAGAACGCCAGCACCAGTGCGGATTTCCGCGAGCGCTTCAATATTCTCCGTAATGGGTTGATTGCTGAGCACAAGCACGCGCTGGACAGTATCAATAAGGTGCAGCACGCCGCTCGCGAACGCGCCCTGCTGATAGCCGGGCTGCTTGGCCTGGTCGGGCTGGCAGTGCTGATCATCGGTTTTGTCACGGCGCAGGGCATTGCTCGGCGCTTCGGCGCACCGATCGAAGCGCTGGCCAAGGCTGCCGACAACATCGGCCAGGGCAACTATGACGTGACTCTGCCGATTTCCACGGCCATGGAAGTCAACCTGCTGTCGCGACGCTTCGGCCTGATGGCCGAGGCGTTGCGCGAACACCAGGCGATGAATGTCGACGAACTGTTGGCCGGTCAGCAGCGCTTGCAAGCGGTGCTCGATAGTATCGACGACGGTTTGTTGATGATTGACCGCCAGGGTCAGCTCGAACACCTCAACCCGGTGGCTCAGCGCCAGTTGGGCTGGGAAGATGATCGACTGGGCCAAGGCTTGGGCACCGCGCTCGGCCGCCCGGAACTGGATGCGCAACTGCAATTGGTCCTGCGCGGCGGCACGCTGGAGCGGGCGCCGGAAGATCTGAGCATCGAAGTCGATGGCGAATCGCGCCTGCTGACTTACAGCCTGACGCCGGTCAGTCATACCCAAGGGCATATTCTCGGTGCGGTGATGGTGCTGCACGACGTCACCGAGCAACGCGCGTTCGAGCGCGTGCGCAGTGAGTTTGTCTTGCGCGCTTCCCATGAACTGCGCACGCCGGTCACCGGCATGCACATGGCCTTCGGACTGTTTCGCGAGAGGGCGAAATTCCCGGCTGAATCGCGCGAAGCTGACCTGCTGGATACGGTCAACGAAGAAATGCAGCGGCTGATGCAATTGATCAACGACTTGCTGAATTTCTCGCGCTACCAGAACGGTCTACAGAAACTCACCCTGGCGCCATGTTCCATTGAGGACCTGCTGGAGCAGGCGCAGCTGCGCTTTGCTGACGTGGCTGCGGCCAAAGGTGTTGCGCTGAACGTCGAGATTCAAGGCCCGCTGCCGAGGTTGCAGGCTGATCAGGCGCAACTCGATCGCGTCCTCGACAATCTGATCGACAACGCCTTGCGCCATACCGCCCGCGACGGCCAGATCCGTCTGCAGGCGCGCCGCCATGGCGAGCGGGTGATCATCAGCGTCGAAGACAATGGCGAGGGCATTGCCTATGGGCAGCAGGGGCGGATCTTCGAACCGTTCGTGCAAGTTGGACGCAAGAAGGGCGGTGCCGGCCTTGGCCTGGCGCTGTGCAAGGAAATCGTCCAGCTGCACGGCGGGCGCATGGGCGTCTACTCGCGGCCTGGGCAGGGCACCCAGTTCTACATGGCGCTGGCCGTTTAAGCCTCGTCGTCCATACGCCGCCCGGCCAGGCGTCGACCTCGGGTGATCAGTTCGATGAATTGCACGGCGCTCAAGGCGTGGGCGAACAGCCAGCCCTGACCGAACTTGACCCCCTCACTGCTGAGCAGCGCTGCCTGGGATTCCAGCTCGATGCCTTCGGCAATCACTTTCAGATCCAGCGCCTGCGCCATGTGAATGATGTGCGGAGCGACGCCGCTGCTCGCCGCGTCATGGCCCAGCGCATCGATGAACGCCTTGTCGATCTTCAGGCAGTCCACCGGCAAGGTCTGCAGATAGGCAAGGCTGCAATAGCCGGTGCCGAAATCATCAATCAGCACCTGATGGCCAACGTCGCGCAAGGCTTGCAGGTTTTCCCGCGCCACCACTACATCGATCAGACCGCGTTCGGTGACTTCGAAGGCTATCTGCCGCGCGGCGACACGGTGCAGCGCCAGCAGTCGCGCCATGACCTGGCCGATGCGCGGCACCATGACGTCGCATGCCGCGAGGTTCACCGAGATATACAGCTGCGGATTGGCGCGCAGTAACTGGCCCAGTTGTTCGAGCAGACGCTGCAACACGAAGTCGGTCATCTGCCGGATCTGCCCGGTGTTCTCCGCCATCGGAATGAACAGGTCGGGGCTGGTCAGGGTGCCGTCCGGGCGCCGCCAGCGCAGCAGCGCTTCGGCGCCGACGCAGTTGCGGCTGTCGAGGTCGAAGATCGGCTGATACAGCACCTGCAACTCACCCCGGCGGATCGCTCCGTGCAGCTCGGCATCCAGTGACTGGCGCTGACGCACCAGCAGCAAGGTCAGAAAGCCGACAACGGCGCCGGCGATCAGGCACACCGGCAACAGCCACCACCACACAGCCGGGACGTGCATGCCCGTGCGCGGCGTGATCAGCACCAATTGATATTCCGGGTTGTCGGTGGGCATGCGATAGATCAGCCGCGTTTGCGTGACTTGCAGCGCATCACGGCTCTTCGGGGGCCAGGGTTCGGTCGGTGGCCAGGTCTGTGCGGTGCCGAGCACCGGAATCGCGCGAGTGCCGTGATCGAGTACCACCAGCAGGCTGCTGCCGGGCGACAGATCGACCATGTCGGTCAAATGTCCGCGCGAGGTAGCGACACGGAAGTTACCGCGCCCGAGCATCAGTGCCGCGCGGTTTTCATCGGGTTCGGTGGTGGTATTCAGCCAATAGCTGTAGGTCGGGCCCTGAATGTCCGGCGCGCGCACCAACGACAGACCTTCCTGGCGCGGACGGTTGGAGCAGAATCGCGAAGCGTCCATATATGCCGCTTCATAGACGAAGCGGTAGTTGAAGGTGACTTGCTGCAGGGTCGCGATCATTTCTTCGTCGCAGCCACGCAAGGGCTGGGCTTCAAGATCGTCGAGACTTTCGCGCAACTGGCCGAACAATTGTTCGAGGCGAGCGAGGAAACGCTCGCCCTGGGCGTTCATTTCCTGGCTCTCGCGCATTTCCATCTGGCGTATCGCTGCGAACATACCGCCGGCGATCAACAGGCTGGC
Organism: Pseudomonas sp. ef1; assembly: GCF_007293365.2. NCBI lineage: Bacteria > Pseudomonadati > Pseudomonadota > Gammaproteobacteria > Pseudomonadales > Pseudomonadaceae > Pseudomonas > Pseudomonas sp. ef1. The sequence continues at coordinate 1,013,173 of NZ_CM129815.1, forward strand.
GCTGAGGACAGCCGCGATCATCGCCAAAAAAGCAGGGCGATAAAACCAGCTACGCAGCGTCTCTCGGGTCGCAGCCATCAAGGATTTTCCGAAGAATTACCATGAGTTATAGCTGCTGATTGCGATTTCGCCCTGACCGTCGGGCGGGCGTCATTATTTTGTCTGATTGAGGACCAGAAGAAGTGCTGCGGTTTGCGCATCCGGCGTCCCGTCGAAGCGAGCAGGGCGGTAATGCATCTGGAACGCGGCGAGGACATGGCGCGTGGCGACGTCCAGTTCGCCGGTTTGCGGCGTGTCGTAACCCAGGCGCGCAAGTTGCGCCTGGAACCAGCCGATCTCCGGCAACGGGTTGCTGTTGAACACCGCCTGCTGACGCGCCACAGCTTGCTCGTTCGGCCACAGGCCAAGGCCTTCGGCGGCGAGACGTTTCCAGGGGAACAGTGGCCCCGGATCAAGCTTGCGCAACGGCGCGATGTCGCTGTGACCGATGATGTGCCGCGGGCTGATGCCGTTGCGCTTGCTGATGTCCTTGAGCAGCGTAATAAGCGACTGGATCTGCGCTTCGCTGTACGGATACCACAGGCGCCCGGTCGGGGTGTCCTTGTAGCCGGGATTGACGATTTCGATGCCGATGGAGCTGGAGTTCAACCAGGTGCGGCCTTGCCATTGACTCTCGCCGGCGTGCCAGGCCCGTTGGTTTTCGTCCATCAGCTTGTAGATTGTGGCGTTCTTGTCATCGCCGATCAGGTAATGGCTGCTGACGTCGCCATGGGTCAGCAATTGCAGCGAACGCTCCAGCGACGCCGAGGTGTAATGCACCACGACAAACTGGATGCGGCTGTCGTAATTGGCCGAAGGGTGGCTGGTGTCATAGCGCGGGCCGCTGGCGCAACCAGCGAGGACGAGCAGCGAGGCAACAAGGGCAAAGAATTTCATGGCAGAGGACAATACGCAGAAGACAGTAATGCAACAGTGTAACGTACCGGTTTGGCCAGCGTCCGCCAGCGGGCGGAATTAAACAAAATGGAACAATTGCGTTAGCCGAGCTCCACTCGGTTGCGTCCGGCGTTTTTTGCCCTATACAGCGCCTGATCGGCTCTTTTCAACACAAGATCGCTGTGTTCTCCGACCCTGAACGATGCCAGTCCCATGGAAATCGTAATGGTCACTCGCTCGCCCTTGAAATGAAACGGGCAGGCTTCGATCGCCGCGCGCAGGGTTTCCAGCAGTTTTGCGCCAACCGCTGGCGGCGTCGCCGGCAGCAACAGCACAAACTCTTCACCGCCGAAACGAGCGATGAAATCCGAGCCGCGCAGGCGTTTGCGCAATACCGTGGCGATGATCTTCAGCACTTTGTCGCCCGCCAGGTGGCCGTAGCTGTCGTTGATGCGCTTGAAATGATCGAGGTCGAGCATGGCCAGGCTAAGGGTGTTGCCGTGCTGCTGCCATTGCTGGATTTCATGCTCCAGGCGTTCACTCCAAGCCGCGCGGTTAGGCAGGCCGGTCAACGGATCGATAAGGGCTTTCTGCCGCTGTTCCTCAAGGTGTTCGCGGAAACCCAAGGCTTCCTGCTCCATATGCGCGACCCGCTCCGACAGGCTCTTCAGCCTGGCGGCGACTTCCTGCTCGCGGGCGTCGCGCTGCTTCTGGTGCTGATCCATCGTTCCCAGCAGGCCTTCCAGATGATTCTCCAGCACATGCTTGAGGTCATCGAGGTCGGCTGCTTGCTGGACGCTGCTCTGCAAGCCGTCGACCTGCTCGCGAATCTGCGTGTCCATGGCCCGCGCCGCCGAGCTGTTGTCGGCATGCCCTTCGCTGGCCGCTTGCAGGTTGCTCTGGAACGCTTCAAGGCGTTCGTTGAGCTGTTGCAGATAGGCTTCGAATTCATGCTGCCCGCTGTCGGTAATCGCCAGCATCAAGGTCGCCAGATCGTCGAGGATCGGCAACAGTTCGTACCAGTTCAACCCGTGTTTGAGCCGTTCGCGCATGGCTTCGGCTTGCGGCCGGTGACGCTCGGGCAGGGTCAGGTCATCGAGCAGGCCGATCAGCGTGTCTTCGATGTGTCTGGCCACGGAGCTGTAGGACGGCTCCGGGGAATCCGGCAGCGCGAAGAGGATGTCGTGTTCCGACTGCTCCGGGTCGATGGCGGCCAAGGCCTGAGCGATCGGCTCGGGCAGGGGCAGGCTGTCGAGAATCAGCGGCGACGTATCGCCGGGATGGATCAATTCATCGGGGTTGAACGCCTCGGCTGCTGGCGCAGCGACGGTCATCTCGGCGTCCGCGGCGGGTTCAACTCGCGCTGGCTCGGATTCAACGACGACCACAGGCGCAGCGAACGCAATGACTTGCGGCTCATCAGGCGGCGTCTGGGCGGGCGTTTCGATGATGGTCTCGGGCGCTGCGATCGCTGGCTCCGCGTTGGCCACCGGTGCCGATTGCGCAGGCTCCGGTTCAGGCTGCTGAGCTTCGACCAGCTGCGGCACTGGTGTTGCTGGTATGTCGGCCGCCGGTGCAACGGTTTCTTCACTGTCGCGACTACCAAACAAACGCTGCAACAACCCCGGCCGCCCCGGCTCGGCAGGCGTTTCCAACTGACTCAAGGCCTTGCCCTGCAAGCCACTGAGTTCGCTCAGCAGCAGTGGCATTTCCCGCGCCTGACCGACGCGGCTGTCCAGTTGTTTGGCAAATTTCTTCAGCGGTTGCGCGACTTCGCGCGGCAGCGGCAAAGCCTGCAACTGGGTGACCAGCGCGGTCAGCGCGGTGCTGACCTGATCAATGCGGGTCTCACGGCGCTGCTCGGAGTCGAGCACGGCTTTTTCCAGGCGCGGCAGCAGGGCGGCGAGGCCGGCGTCCATGTCATCGGTACGCACCACTTCGCGCATTTCTTTCATGCACTGATCGACGACCTTGTCGGTGCCCTCGGCCGCCAGCGTGCTGCGCACCAGACCGCGCCGCAGCAGGTCCAGTCGCGCGGCCCAGCGGCGTTCGAGCTTGTCCTGCTGTTCGATGCTCTTGAGGTACTTCTCTTTCCAGCGCTGGGCGTCGTCGCTCATTCACAGGTTCCGCGAGGGGCAGGGCTCAACGCGGGCAATGCGTCGGCCGTGAGCGAACCCGGCAGACGAATTTCCACCGCGACCGGCAGGTGATCGGAAATGGGCTGGGCCAGTACCTCGACCTTTTCCAGGGTCAGGGTCGGGCTGAGCAGAATATGATCAAGGCAACGCTGTGGGCGCCAGCTGGGGAAGGTCGCTTCCACCTGCGGGGCCAGCAGGCCGAGATCGCGTAATGGCGAGTGTTCGAGCAGGTCGCTGGCATGGGTATTCATGTCGCCCATCAGCACCTGATGCTTGTAACCGCTGATCAAATCACGAATGTAGGCCAGTTGCAGGCTGCGCGTCCGCGCGCCGAGGGCCAGGTGCATCATTACCACCACCAGCGCTTCCGGACCTTCGCCGAAACGCAGCAGGATCGCGCCGCGACCTTTCGGGCCGGGCAGCGGATGATCCTCGATCGCCCACGGCTTCAGGCGACTGAGCACGCCATTGCTGTGCTGGGCCAGTCGACCGAGGTTGCGATTGAGTTGTTGATACCAGTAGGGAAAGGCGCCGAGATGGGCCAGATGTTCGACCTGATTGACGTAGCCCGAACGCAGGCTGCCGCCATCGGCTTCCTGCAGCGCGACCAGATCGAAGTCGCCGAGCAGGTCACCGATCTTCTGCAGATTGCCGGAACGCCCGGTGTGCGGCAGCAGATGCTGCCAGCTGCGGGTCAGGTAATGCCGATAGCGCTCGGTGCTGATGCCGACCTGAATGTTGAAACTGAGCAAGCGCAGACGCTGGTCTGCGGGCAGGCCCGTAGACGCCAGATGATGCTCGTTGACCTGCGGATCATGCAGGCCAACGATGCGTTCGGACTTCCAGCGGCGCATGGCGAATGCCGCGCTTAGTTGGCAGCAGCCTTGTTCGCCGCTCGCTCTTTGGCGACCAGATCGTCAGCCAGCTTCAATGCTTGCTCGGCACCACCGGCAGAGCCGATGTCGAAGCGGTATTTACCATTGACGATCATGGTTGGCACGCCAGTGATTTCGTACTTCTTCGCCAGCTCACGGGCCTTGACGATCTGGCCTTTGATAGCGAACGAGTCGAAAGTGGCGAGGAACTTGTCCTTGTCCACGCCTTGAGTGGCGAGGAAGTCAGCCATGTCGTTCTTGTCGGTGAGCTTCTTGTGTTCTTTCTGGATCGCGTTGAACACGGCGTTGTGCACCTGGTGCTCGACACCCATGGCTTCCAGAGTCAGGAACATCTGGCCGTGAGCGTCCCATGGGCCGCCGAACATGGCGGGAATGCGCACGAAGTTGACGTCGGACGGCAGTTTTTCAACCCATGGATTGATCACTGGCTCAAAAGCGTAGCAATGCGGGCAGCCGTACCAGAACAGCTCGACCACTTCGATCTTGCCAGGCTTTGCCACCGGCACCGGATTGGCCAGTTCGACATAAGGGGCGGCAGGGGCTTCAGCGGCCTGGGCGGTGACGCCGAACAGGCTGGCAGCGACGAGGGCGGCGCTGATGATCAGATTACGCATGCTTTACTCCTGAACAATTTGGGTCGCCTCGCTCGACCTGTTGCGACACAGATCCTGGCGGGCATGAGTGCTGTAGTGTAACGGCAGCGGCCACAAAAAAGGGCGGCCAAAGCCACCCTTTTTATACTTGCTGCGAAGGATTAATCGAGCGTTAACGTGGCCGGCGCTGCGCGCCTCGTTCAGCCCTCGAATCAGGGCCTCAGTGCAGGCCCTGGATGTAGCTGGAAACCGCAGCGATGTCTTCGTCGCTCAGCTTGCGCGCGATGGTGCGCATGGTCATTGCGTCGCCGTCGTTGGCGCGACCGCCTTCTTCCTTGCGGAAATCGGTCAGTTGCTTGGCGATGTATTGAGCATGCTGGCCACCCAGATGCGGGAAGCCTGCTGCAGCATTGCCGGCACCGTTCGGCGAATGGCAGCCGGTGCAGGCTGGCAGGCCTTTTTCCAGGTTGCCGCCACGGAACAGCGCTTCACCGCGAGCGACGATCTTCGGATCGGCGGCGCCGACACTGCCTTTCTGACTGGCGAAGTACGCAGCGATGTCGGCCAGATCCTGATCATTCAGGTTGGTCAGCAGCCCGGTCATTTCCAGCACCACGCGCTTGCCCGACTTGATGTCGTGCAATTGCTTGTCGAGGTAGCGTTCACCCTGACCTGCCAGTTTCGGAAAGTTTGGCGCCATGCTGTTGCCGTCCGGGCCATGGCAGGCCCCGCAAACGGCAGCTTTGGCCTGGCCTGCTGCGGCATCGCCGGCAGCATGGGCGATACCTGAAATTCCCACGGTCAACAGCAGACTCACGATCAATTTGTTCATCAGCTAATCCAACTACGGCTAAGGGTTAAGTTATGGACCGGGCTTACTCTCGCTCATCCACAGGATGATGGCCTGGTAATCCTCGGCACTGCAGTCCATGCACAAACCACGCGGCGGCATCGCCTTGAAACCCTGGGTCACGTGTTGCACCAGCGTCCCCATACCTTTCGCCAACCTCGGCGTCCAAGCTTCCTGATCGCCTCTTGCGGGCGCCATGGGTAGTTGGCCGGAATGACAGGCACCACAAACACGGTTGTACACAGCTTCCGGATCCTGTGTAGCCTGTGCGCTGTAAAGCGGCATCAAGACTCCGGCAGCCAGCAGCCATTTCGTCATAAAACGACCTTTTCAGGGTTGAGAGCGTTCTGCGTTCTAATGCGCAATCAAAGTCTGTCGCTCTCGTGAGCTTCATCCTTCGCTGGGACAAAGCACACACAAAATCTGCGGCATTATATACTGGCGTCACTGAAACGGAAGCGACACCGCGTTCCGCGCCCAATCCCGGCGCCGCCCACATCGGAAATCCCATGCAACTCAAGAATCCCATCCTCGGCCTGTGCCAACAGTCCACGTTCATGCTCAGTGCCGCCAAAGTCGATCAATGCCCTGACGACGAAGGCTTCGAAGTGGCGTTTGCCGGTCGTTCCAACGCCGGCAAATCCAGCGCGCTGAACACCCTGACTCACGCCAGCCTGGCGCGCACCTCGAAAACTCCGGGTCGCACACAGCTGTTGAACTTCTTCAAGCTAGACGAAGATCGCCGTCTGGTCGACCTGCCGGGCTACGGTTATGCAAAAGTACCGATCCCGCTCAAGCAACACTGGCAGCGCCACCTTGAGGCTTACCTCGGTGGTCGGGAGAGTTTGAAAGGTCTGATTCTGATGATGGACATCCGCCATCCGATGACCGACTTCGACCTGCTGATGCTCGACTGGGCCGTCGCCGCCGGCATGCCGATGCACATTCTGCTGACCAAAGCCGACAAGCTCACCTACGGCGCAGCCAAGAACACCCTGCTGAAAGTACAGTCGGAAATCCGCAAGGGCTGGGGCGACTCGATCACCATCCAGTTGTTCTCCGCACCAAAACGCATGGGCCTGGAAGAGGCCTACACCGTATTGGCCGACTGGATGGAACTGGCAGACAAAAACACCGAGACCGCAGCCGAGTAAGACAATTTCAAAACTGACTGTGGTGCTGTCAGGCAAGGCGAAAGCACCGCTAAAAAGCGGAGTTTAGGGTACCTAAATGAGCATTTTTAGCGGTGCTTTTAACGCAGCATGACGGCATCACAGCCAGTTTTGGGGCAAAAAAAGCCCCGGACTTCATTGGGGAGGGAGAAGTTCCGGGGTTTAAGTTCCGAACCGCTAGGGCGGGGTTCAGATATCTGCCAACACTTAACACAACATAGGAGCATCGAAGGGCTTCACCAGCCATTCAGTACCTCTGAGTGTTCGGTCGACAGATTAGTTCAGATTTTTTTCAAAAAGCTTTGGAATAGCCTCAAGCATTTATCGTTCTAAGCCGGTTTACGGGGCTTGCCGCGACCTCGCGTCGCGGCACCTCTACAAACTCAGTGCGCCTCATCCCAGTTGTTGCCCACGCCAACTTCCACCAGCAGCGGCACATCCAGTTTCGCCGCTTCGCTCATGTGCGTACGAATTTCGGCACTGACCTGCTCGACCAGATCCTCGCGAACCTCCAGCACCAGTTCGTCGTGCACTTGCAGGATGACCCGCGCATCCAGCCCCGACGTGGCCAGCCAGTTATCCACAGCCACCATGGCTTTCTTGATGATGTCTGCTGCCGTGCCCTGCATCGGCGCGTTGATCGCTGTGCGTTCTGCAGCGGCGCGTTCCTGCGGCTTGTTCGAGTTGATCTCCGGCAGGTACAGGCGACGACCGAAAAAAGTTTCGACGTAACCCTGATCCGCCGCCTGCGCGCGGGTGCGCTCCATGTATTCGCGAACGCCTGGATAACGAGCGAAGTAAGTGTCGATGTAAGCCTTGGCGGTCTTGGTGTCGACGCCGATGTCCTTGCCGAGCTTCTGCGCGCCCATGCCGTAGATCAGACCGAAGTTGATCGCCTTGGCGCTGCGGCGCTGGTCCGAGGTCACTTGATCAAGCTCGACCTTGAATACTTCGGCAGCGGTTGCAGTGTGCACGTCGAGATTGTTGCGAAAGGCGTTCATCAGGCCTTCGTCGCGGGACAGGTGCGCCATGATCCGCAATTCGATCTGCGAGTAGTCCGCCGCCAGTAGTTTATAGCCCTTCGGCGCGACGAACGCCTGACGAATGCGCCGGCCTTCGGCAGTGCGTACCGGGATGTTCTGCAGGTTCGGATCACTGGAGGACAGGCGTCCGGTCGAAGCCACGGCCTGGTGATACGAGGTGTGGATGCGCCCAGTGCGCGGGTTGATCTGTTCGGGCAGGCGATCGGTGTAGGTGCTTTTCAGCTTGCTCATCGAGCGGTGCTCCATCAGCACCTTCGGCAAGCGGTGATCGTCTTCGGCGAGTTTCGCCAGCACTTCTTCAGCGGTGGACGGCTGGCCTTTGGCGGTTTTCTTCAGCACCGGCAGGCCGAGCTTTTCATAAAGAATCACGCCCAGCTGCTTCGGCGAGCCGAGGTTGAATTCTTCCCCGGCGATTTCGAAGGCTTCACGCTCCAGCGCGACCATTTTGTTGCCCAGCTCGATGCTCTGAATGCCGAGCAGTTCGGCATCGACGAACGCGCCCTGGCGTTCGATGCGCGCCAGTACCGGTACCAGCGGGATTTCGATGTCGGTCAAGACGCTGGCCAGGCTCGGAATCGCGCTGAGCTTGTCGAACAGGATCTGGTGCAGGCGCAGAGTGATGTCGGCGTCTTCGGCGGCATACGGCCCGGCCTGTTCCAGGGCGATCTGGTCGAAGGTCAGTTGCTTGGCACCTTTGCCGGCGATGTCCTGGAAGCTCACCGTGGTGTGGTCAAGGTACTTCTGCGCGAGGCTGTCCATGTCATGGCGGGTTGCGGTGGAGTTGAGTACGTAGGACTCAAGCATCGTGTCGAAGGCGATGCCGCGCACGCTGATGCCTTCACTCTGATCGCCGCCAATGGCGCAGTTGGCCAGAATGTTCATGTCGAACTTGGCGTGCTGGCCAACCTTGAGTTTGCTCGGGTCTTCCAGAATCGGCTTGAGTGCGCGCAGCACGGTGTCGCGATCCAGCTGCTCCGGCACGCCGATGTAGGAGTGGGTCAGCGGGATGTACGCAGCTTCGTTGGCCTGTACGGCGAACGACAGACCGACCAGTTGCGCTCGCTGCGCGTCGATGCCGGTGGTTTCCGTGTCGAAGGCGATCAGCTTGGCGTTGCGCAGTTTTTCCAGCCAGACGTCGAAGCGGGCCTGATCAAGGATGGTTTCGTAGGCGGCCTCGGCAGGGGCAGCAGATGCCTCGGCTTGCGGGGCGCTGAACAGATCATGGGCGGGCGCAGGTTCGGCCGCCGCGCTCAGTTCCAGACGCTTGGCATCGCGATCCAGATCATTGAGCCAGCTCTTGAATTCCAGCAGGGTGTACAGCTCGTAGAGTTTGGCCGGATCTTCCTGGCCCATCTGCAGATCATCGAGGCCGATATCCAGCGGCACGTCGACCTTGATGGTCGCCAGTTGATAGGACAGGAAAGCCATTTCCCGATGCTCTTCGAGCTTGGCCGGCAGGGTTTTTGCTCCACGGATCGGCAGGGTCGGCACGATGTCGAGGTTGGCGTACAGCTCGGTCAGACCGCCGTTGACGCCGACCAGCAGGCCGGACGCCGTCTTCGGGCCGATGCCCGGAACGCCCGGAATGTTGTCGGAGGAATCGCCCATCAGTGCCAGATAATCGATGATCTGCTCCGGTGCGACGCCGAATTTCTCCTTCACGCCTTCCACATCCATCGAGCTACCGGACATGGTGTTGACCAAGGTAATGTGGCCGTCGACCAGTTGCGCCATGTCCTTGTCACCGGTGGAGATGATCACCGGGCGATCTGCTGCCGCACTGCTGCGGGCGAGGGTGCCGATCACGTCGTCGGCTTCGACGCCGTCGACGCACAGCAGCGGGAAGCCGAGGGCGATCACGCTCTGGTGCAGCGGCTCGATCTGCACGCGCATGTCATCGGGCATGCTCGGCCGATTGGCCTTGTATTCGGCGTACATCTCATCGCGAAATGTTCCGCCCTTGGCGTCGAACACCACGGCGAAGGGGCTGTCCGGGTACTGCTTGCGCAGACTCTTGAGCATGTTCAGCACGCCTTTGACCGCACCGGTCGGCAGGCCTTTGGACGTGGTCAGTGGTGGCAGTGCATGAAAGGCGCGGTACAGGTAAGACGAACCGTCCACCAGGACGAGGGGGGCTTGGCTCATGAGCAGGATCAACCTTTTCGGCGGGTCCGGCGCTAGAATAGCGGGACCGTTGACGACAAAGGGACAAGGTTATCATGCGTACGTTAAATCGCTTGCTGCTGGTCGGGTTGATCGCTGTCTCACCACTGGCCGCGATCGCGGCGGATGATGCGCCGGGCGGCGACCCCGAGGTCACCATCCGCACGGAGGGCGACAAGACTATTCAGGAGTACCGTCAGAACGGTTTCCTGTATGCGATCAAGGTCACGCCGAAGGGCGCGCCGCCGTACTTTCTGGTGCGCGCCGACGGAACGGATGCCAACTTCATCCGCTCGGACCAGCCGGATATGCTGATCCCGTCATGGAAGATCTTCGAATGGAAGTAGGTTTTTAATTCACCCGGCGCCGCCGTTGCGGCGCCCGTACTGGCAGTCAAGACATGTCTGTGTTCACTCCCCTGGCTCGGCCCGAGCTGGAAACCTTTCTCGCCCCTTACGGGCTCGGCCGCCTGCTTGATTTCCAGGGGATCGCCGCCGGCAGCGAAAACACCAATTTCTTCATCAGCCTGGAGCAGGGCGAGTTTGTCCTGACCCTGGTCGAACGCGGCCCGGTGCAGGAGATGCCGTTCTTCATCGACCTGCTCGACGTGCTGCACGAAGCCGAACTGCCCGTGCCTTACGCCCTGCGCACCACCGACGGCTTGGCCCTGCGTGAACTCAAAGGCAAACCGGCGCTGCTGCAACCGCGTCTGTCGGGCAAGCACATCAAGGTCGCCAACGCCCAGCATTGCGCCCAGGTCGGTGAGTTGCAGGCGCATCTGCATCTGGCAACCCAGGGCGAGCGCATGATCAAGCGCAAGACCGATCGCGGCCTGGACTGGATGCTGGAGGAGGGCACTGAATTTCTCTCGCACCTGAGCGATGAGCCGCGTGCCTTGCTGCAAAAGGCGCTGGATGAGATCACCGAGCGCAAAGAGAAGATTCTTGCGCTACCTCGCGCCAATATTCACGCCGATCTGTTCCGCGACAACGCCATGTTCGAAGGCACCCACCTGACCGGGCTGATCGACTTCTACAACGCCTGCTCGGGGCCGATGCTGTACGACGTGGCGATCGCGTTGAATGACTGGTGTTCGGACGAGGAGGGCGTGATCGATGGCCCGCGCGCCCGGGCATTCCTCGGTGCCTACGCGGCGCTGCGGCCGTTCACGGCGGCGGAGGCTGAGCTCTGGCCAACGATGTTGCGTGTGGCTTGTGTGCGGTTCTGGCTGTCACGCCTGATCGCCGCAGAGCAGTTCGCCGGGCAGGACGTGTTGATTCACGATCCGCAGGAATTCGAGCAGCGCCTGGCGCAGCGGCAGCAGGTCAATACACCGTTGCCCTTCGCCCTCTGAGTAGATTCGCCAAGCAAACACGAACCTGTGGGAGCGAGCCTGCTCGCGAAGGCGGCGGCCCGTTCAGCATTTTTGCTGACTGACCAACCGCTTTCGCGAGCAGGCTCGCTCCCACAGGGTTTGTGTTGTTACAGCGACTCCAGGCACCCGGCCAGATCATTGCCCAACTTTTCCAGCACCTGCTCATAGCCCTGAGCCGTCGCCGGCGTATAACCACCCAACGCATCCAGCTCGGCGAGTTTCACCGGCAAACCGGCCACCAGGGTTTCCGCCAGGCGCGGACGCAACGGCGGTTCGCTGAACACACAGGTCTTGCCTACTTCCTGCAAACGCTTGCGCATCGCCGCGACATGCTGGGCGCCGGGCTGTACTTCGGCGGCCACCGCGAACACGCCCGCGTGCTTCAGGCCGTAAGCGTCTTCGAAATAATCAAACGCCTCATGAAACACGAAGTACGGCTTGCCTTCGACATTGGCCAGACGCGTCTTCAAGCGCTGATCCAGCGCATCCAGACGTTCATCGAAGGCTTTGGCATTGCTCTGATAGCGCTGGGCATTGGCCGGGTCGGCGGCGCTGAGGTCGGCGGCCATTTTGTCAGCGATCACCCGCGCATTGACCGGTGACAGCCACAAATGTGCATCCAGCGAGCCGGGGCGATGATCGTGATCATGCTCGTCGGCTTCTTCGGCATGGGAATGGTTGTCCGCGCCGAAATGCCGCAGCTTGAGCCCCGGCAGATCCTGCACAGCGACGCTCGGCAGGCTGCGACCGCCGAGTACGCGCGGCAGGAAACCTTCCATGTCCGGGCCGATCCAGTAGAGCAGATCGACCGACTGCACCTTCCGTACGTCGGATGGGCGCAGGGCGTAATTGTGTGGGGAGGCACCCGGCGGCAGCAGCACCTCGGGAATCGCCACGCCGTCCTGCACGGCAGCGGCAATCAGCTGCAACGGTTTGATACTGGTGAGCACTTTGACCTCGGCCTGAGCCGTACCGATCAGCAGAAAACTGGCAACAAAAGCCACAAAAACAGAAAAAAGTCGGGACACGATGACCACTCAAGGAAGCGAGAACGGGTAACATAATAACGTCTCCAGCAAATCTCGTCGCCGCTCATGCCTATTACACCGATTGCCAGCCGTCCCCACGACCACTCCCATTGCGTGCACAGCGCTCTGTCCGAGGCCGATACCTTGTGCGCGCAGAAAGGTTTGCGTCTGACTGCCCTGCGCCGCCGTGTGCTGGAACTGGTCTGGCAAAGCCACAAGCCGCTGGGTGCCTACGACATCCTCGCGGTGCTCAGCGAGCAGGACGGCCGCCGCGCCGCGCCGCCTACCGTGTACCGCGCACTGGATTTCCTGCTCGAAAACGGCCTGGTCCATCGCATCTCGTCGCTCAACGCCTTCGTTGGCTGCGTGCATCCTGAACACGCGCATCAGGGCCAGTTCCTGATCTGCCGCGAGTGCCACGCCGCCATCGAACTTGAGCAAAAAGTGATCAGCGACGCGATCATCAGCAGCGCCAAAGACGTGGGTTTCATCGTCGAAGCGCAGACGGTCGAAGTGGTTGGTCTGTGCGCCGGTTGCCAGGGGGCCTGATGAGCAACGCGCTGATCCGTCTGGAGCAGGTCGCCGTCACGTTTGCCGGGCAGACCGTGCTGGACAACATCGAGCTGAGCGTCGAGCCGGGGCAGATCGTCACCCTGATCGGCCCCAATGGCGCCGGCAAGACCACGCTGGTACGCGCCGTGCTCGGGCTGTTGAAGCCGAACAGTGGCAGCGTCTGGCGCAAGCCGAAATTGCGCGTCGGTTACATGCCGCAGAAACTGCATGTTGACCCGACGCTGCCGCTGTCAGTGCTGCGCTTCTTGCGCCTGGTGCCTGGCGTCGATCGTTCGCGTGCCTTGGCCGCGTTGAAGGAAGTTGGCGCCGAACACGTGATTGACAGCCCGGTGCAGAGCGTTTCCGGCGGCGAAATGCAGCGCGTGCTGCTGGCTCGGGCACTGCTGCGTGAGCCAGAGTTGCTGGTGCTCGACGAGCCGGTGCAGGGCGTCGACGTGGCCGGGCAGGCCGAGCTGTACAGCCTGATCACCCGTCTGCGCGACCGCCACGGTTGCGGCGTGCTGATGGTGTCCCACGATTTGCATCTGGTGATGAGCACCACCGATCAGGTGGTCTGCCTCAATCGTCACGTCTGCTGCTCCGGGCATCCCGAGCAGGTCAGCGGCGATCCGGCATTTGTCGAGTTGTTCGGCAAGAACGCGCCGAGTCTGGCGATCTATCACCACCATCACGACCACGCCCACGACCTGCACGGTTCGGTGGTCAAAGGTCCGCTCGGCGGGCAACCTCATGTTCATGGAGACGGCTGCAAGCATGGCTGATTTTCTTTTGTATGCCCTGCTAGCAGGTCTGGCCCTGGCGCTGGTGGCCGGACCGCTCGGCTCGTTTGTGGTGTGGCGGCGCATGGCCTATTTCGGCGATACGCTGTCCCACGCTGCGTTGCTTGGCGTGGCGCTGGGCTTTCTGCTGGACGTCAGCCCGACGGTGGCGGTGACGGTCGGTTGCCTGCTGCTGGCGGTGCTCTTGGTGACGCTGCAACAGCGTCAGCCACTGGCGTCCGACACCCTGTTGGGAATTCTTGCACCGAGCACCCTCTCTCTCGGCCTGGTAGTACTAAGCTTCATGCATGAAGTGCGGATCGACCTGATGGCCTATCTGTTCGGCGACTTGCTGGCAATCAGTCCGAGCGATCTTGCGTGGATTCTCGGTGGCACCGCGGCGGTGCTGGTGTTGCTGGTGACGCTGTGGCGACCGCTGCTGGCGGTCACCGTGCACGAAGAATTGGCGCGGGTCGAAGGCCTGCCGGTTGCGGGTTTGCGCTTGGCGCTGATGCTGTTGATCGCGGTGGTGATCGCCGTGGCGATGAAAATCGTCGGTGTGCTGCTGATCACTTCTCTGCTGATCATTCCGGCGGCTGCGGCACAGCGTCACGCCCGTTCGCCGGAGCAGATGGCCTTGGGCGCGAGCCTGCTGGGCATGCTCGCGGTGTGCGGCGGGCTGGCGTTGTCGTGGTTCAAGGACACCCCGGCGGGGCCGTCTATCGTTGTGACGGCAGCCGCGCTGTTTCTGTTGAGTTTTGTTCTGCCCCGTCGTGGGGTGTAGACTTGGCCGCTTTTTGCGCAATTAGAGAGTCGCAGGAATGAAGCCGTTCGCCTCCCGTTATCTGCTCCTTGTCGCATTTTCAGTGCTGCTGGGCGCCTGCCAAAGCACGCCGCCGGTGGCTCAAGTCCCGGACGCGCGGGCTACGGCCATCGCGCAGCTGGAGCAAAGCCTGGCCAGCAGCGAACTGGCCACCGCCGAAGACCAGTTGGCCGCCTTGCAGGCCGCTACCCCCAACGATCAATCCCTTGAGCAGTACCAGCGGCAACTGGCCGAGGCGTATTTGCGCCGCAGCCAGATCGTCCTGCAGAAAGGCGATGTCAACGCTGCCGCCACCGCGCTCAGCCGCGCCCGTGCTCTGATGCCCAAGGCGCCAGCGCTGACCGGCGGCGTCAACGGCGCGATCACCGAAGCGCGCAAGGCCGAGCTGGAAAAGGCCGAGGCCGCGTTGCTGGCTGCCGAAGCCAGGCCGAAAGCCAAGGTCATCGACCCGACCGCCGAGAGCACCACTGTTGCGTTGAACATCGGCGATATTCACAAGTTGCAACGACAACTCGATGCGATCGCCGCCGATGTGGTGAATTACGAATGTGCCGTCAGCATTCAGGCGCCGCGCACCGCGGATTATCCGTGGCTGGCGACGTTGCTGAGCAAGCGAGTCAAGAAGCTCGATCCTGATTTTGATTTGCAGATCGAGAAGCAGATCTTGCGCACAGTGCCGGCGCAGATGGTTTTAAGCCCGCGCAAGCCATAAAAAGCTTCGCGAGCAGGCTCGCTCCCACAGGTGCAACAGCGTACCTGTGGGAGCGAGCCTGCTCGCGAAAGCGTCCTCTCAACCAATAAAGATCTTAAGCCGGAATAGCCTTGGCCTTAGGCTCGCGCGCCCACACCCGGTGCTCGCCGATCGCGGCGAAGAACGGTTTGGTCAGCGCCCCTACATCCGCGCCCTGCAACAACCCCGCATCCGCGTCGAGCTTCAACAAGTCCTGCAACTGCTTGGCCTCGCCGTGCAGCGCGATCGCCTTGAGATGCTTGTAAGCTTCGAGCAGATAATGCAACGCCACGCCGTCACCGCTCAACGCGGTAATCGACGCCGCGCCACCCGGTACGAACACCGCATCGAACGCAATTGAAGGCATGCCTTCCATCGACGCATCCACCGGCAATGCCTTGCCGTCAGCGGTCTTCACTGGCGCCGAGGTCGGGCCGAGCAGTTTCGCGTGGGCGCCTTCGGCTTCAAGTGCTTTCTTCATCGCATCGATGGCTGCAGCATCAACGCCGTTGGCCGCGAGAATCGCCACTTTGCGCGTCTTGATGTTGCCCGGCAGCAGGTTGGCCTGGCTCAGCGCTGGCGATTGCTCCAGCGAGGTCTTGCGCACTTCGACCGTGCCTTTGGCGGGTGCCGGCAAACCAAGGTTTTCAGCCACGCGTTTGGCCAGGGTCAGGTCGATATTGGCGAGGATCTCGTTCACTTCACGGGCACGGATGAACTCACGTTCGACCTTGCCCAGCTCGAAGCTGTAGGCAGCGATGATGTGCTCTTTCTCGTGGTCGCTCATGCTGTTGAAGAACAAGCGGGCCTGGGAGAAGTGATCGCTGAACGACTCGCTGCGCTGACGGATCTTCGCTGCGTCGATGCGCTCCGGGTAGCTCTCGAAACCACCGTCCTGTGCCGCTGGCGGGGTTTCTTTTGGCCAACCGCCGTCGATCGAGTTCGGCTCGTACGAGGCACGCCCCTTGTCGATGGTGGTGCGGTGTTGCGCATCGCGCTGGCCGTTGTGGAACGGCGCCACCGGACGGTTGATCGGCAACTCATGGAAGTTCGGCCCGCCGAGTCGGCTGATCTGCGTGTCGGTATAGGAAAACAGCCGACCTTGCAGCAACGGGTCATTGGAGAAGTCGATACCCGGCACAATGTGGCCAGGGCAGAAGGCGACCTGCTCGGTTTCGGCGAAGAAGTTGTCCGGGTTGCGGTTCAGGGTCATTTTGCCCAGCGGCGTAATCGGGACGATTTCTTCTGGAATGATCTTGGTCGGGTCGAGAATGTCGAAGTCAAAATCGTGTTCGTTCTCTTCTTCGACGATCTGCACGCCCAGTTCCCATTCCGGGTAATCACCCATCTCGATCGCTTCCCACAGGTCGCGGCGGTGGTAGTCGGTGTCCTTACCGGCGAGCTTCTGCGCCTCGTCCCACACCAGCGAACAGGTGCCGGCGGTAGGGCGCCAGTGGAATTTGACGAAGCGTGATTTGCCCTCGGCGTTGATCAGGCGGAAGGTGTGTACGCCAAAGCCCTGCATGCTGCGCAGGCTTTTCGGGATCGCCCGGTCGGACATCGCCCAGATGACCATGTGCGCCGATTCCGGTACCAGCGAGACGAAGTCCCAGAACGTATCGTGAGCCGAGCCGCCGGTCGGGATTTCGTTGTGCGGCTCGGGTTTCACCGCGTGGACGAAGTCCGGGAACTTGATCGCGTCCTGAATGAAGAACACCGGCATGTTGTTGCCGACCAGGTCGAAGTTGCCTTCGTCGGTAAAGAATTTCACCGCAAAGCCACGCACGTCACGCACGGTATCGCCGGAACCACGTGGCCCTTGCACCGTAGAAAAGCGCACGAACACTGGCGTCTTCTTGCCCGGATCCTGTAGGAAACCGGCCTTGGTCAGCGCTGCATGGTTCTCGTAGGTCTGAAAGAACCCGTGCGCGCCAGTACCACGCGCATGGACGATACGCTCCGGAATGCGCTCATGGTCAAAGTGCGTGATCTTTTCACGCATGATGAAATCTTCCAGCAGCGAAGGCCCGCGCGGCCCGGCTTTGAGGGTGTTCTGGTTGTCCGCGATCTTCACGCCCTGATTGGTGCGCAGCGCCTGACCGGTGGCGTCGGAACGGAATTCTTCCAGGCTGTCGAGCTTGGCATTGGTGTTGGCGCGATCCGGGGTATCGGTCCCGGCCATTTCGCTTTTAGCAGGTGCAGGCTTTTTGATGCTCATCAGACGTAAACTCCTCGTTTGGCCCCGGATGCCTTCCGAAGACCCTTGAGTGATTCCCGGGCACGGCACCCAGGGGTTTCAAGTCGCTTAAGTAGTGACTGATGAGCGTTTCAGCCGTTCCGTTTATCTGACCTTTGATCGCGTTATTGCCAAATTGAAGGTTAATTGCGAAATAAATGCTAAGAACCTCTATACGGACAGGCTAAAATGCGCGCCCGGCTAACCGCTGATCCTTTTCCAACGCGCCCCACAAGGTTCGCTACGTGATCGAGTTTCAAAACGTCCACAAGACTTACCGCGTTGCCGGTAAGGATATTCCCGCGCTGCACCCGACCAGTCTCGCCATCGAGAACGGCCAGGTGTTCGGCCTGATTGGCCATTCCGGTGCGGGCAAAAGTACCCTGCTGCGTCTGATCAATCGCCTGGAAGATTCCAGTGGCGGCAAGATCATCGTCGACGGCGAAGAAGTCACCGCACTGGACGCCAACGGCCTGCGCCGTTTCCGCCAGCAGGTCGGGATGATCTTCCAGCACTTCAACCTGCTCGCCTCCAAGACCGTCGCCGACAACGTGGCCTTGCCGCTGACCTTGGCCGGTGAGTTGTCGAGCAGCGAAATCAACCAACGCGTGGCCGAGTTGCTGGCGCGGGTCGGTTTGTCCGACCACGCGAAAAAGTACCCGGCGCAACTGTCCGGCGGTCAGAAGCAGCGCGTCGGCATCGCCCGTGCGCTGGCGACCAAGCCGAAGATTCTGCTGTGCGACGAGGCCACCAGCGCCCTCGACCCGCAGACCACCGCATCGGTCCTGCAACTGCTGGCAGAAATCAATCGCGAACTGAAACTGACCATTGTCCTGATCACCCACGAAATGGACGTGATCCGGCGCGTCTGCGATCAGGTCGCGGTGATGGACGCTGGCGTGATCGTCGAGCAGGGTCCGGTGGCCGATGTGTTCCTGCATCCGCAGCACCCGACCACCAAGCGTTTCGTCCAGGAAAGCGAGCAGATTGACGAGAGCGAGCAGCGTGACGATTTCGCCCACGTGCCCGGGCGCATCGTGCGTCTGACCTTCCAGGGCGAGGCGACCTACGCGCCGTTGCTCGGTACCGTCGCCCGGGAAACCGGCGTCGACTACAGCATCCTCGCCGGTCGCATCGACCGCATCAAA
Source organism: Pseudomonas sp. ef1 (assembly GCF_007293365.2). Classification (NCBI taxonomy): domain Bacteria; kingdom Pseudomonadati; phylum Pseudomonadota; class Gammaproteobacteria; order Pseudomonadales; family Pseudomonadaceae; genus Pseudomonas; species Pseudomonas sp. ef1. Next base: position 1,031,635 of record NZ_CM129815.1, read on the forward strand.
GACATTCCGTACGGGCAACTGACCCTCGCTGTCACCGGCGGCGACATGGAGGCGGCGTTTGCCCGCTTCACCGCCGCTGACGTTCACATGGAGGTGTTGCGCTAATGGCTGATCTGATGAGTTTCTTCGCCAATATCGACTGGTACGAAATCTGGCTGGCGACTGGCGACACCATGCTGATGCTCGGCGGTTCGCTGCTGTTCACCGTGCTGCTCGGCCTGCCGCTGGGCGTGCTGCTGTTTCTCTGCAGCCCGCGTCAGTTGCTGGAGAACCGTGGCCTCTACGCCGTGCTGTCGCTGGTGGTGAACATCTTGCGTTCGCTGCCGTTCATCATTCTGCTGATCGTGATGATCCCGTTCACCGTGCTGATCACCGGCACCTCGCTGGGTGTGGCCGGGGCGATCCCGCCGCTGGTGGTGGGTGCTACGCCGTTCTTCGCGCGTCTGGTAGAAACCGCGCTGCGCGAAGTCGATCGCGGCATCATCGAAGCGACCCAGTCGATGGGCGCGACCACGCGGCAGATCATCATGAACGCCCTGCTGCCGGAAGCCCGTCCCGGCATCTTCGCAGCGATTACGGTGACAGCGATTACACTGGTGTCCTACACGGCGATGGCCGGTGTGGTCGGCGCCGGTGGTCTGGGCGACCTGGCGATCCGTTTCGGCTACCAGCGTTTCCAGACCGACGTGATGATCGTCACCGTGGTGCTGCTGTTGATTCTGGTGCAGGTGCTGCAAATGGTTGGCGATCGCCTGGTCGTGCATTTCTCGCGCAAATAAGCGGTTTTTTAATCAAGAGGCGCGGGCCATTCGCTGGCGGGCGCCCTCACAAGGAGTTAGCTGAATGAAAAAACTGATCGCTGCTTTCGCCGCTGTTGCGGCGTTTTCGGCCCACGCCGAGACCCTGACCGTTGCCGCCACTCCGGTGCCGCACGCGGAAATCCTCGAGTTCGTCAAACCGGCCCTGGCCAAGGAAGGCGTGGATCTGAAGGTCAAGGTCTTCACCGACTACATTCAGCCGAACGTACAGGTCGCGGAAAAGCGTCTGGACGCGAACTTCTTCCAGCACCAGCCGTATCTTGATGAGTTCAACAAGGCCAAGGGCACTGATCTGGTCGCTGTGACAGGCGTGCATCTGGAGCCACTGGGCGCATATTCGAGCAAGATCAAGGATCTGAAAGACCTGCCCGGCGGTGCCAACGTGGTGATCCCGAACGACGCCACCAACGGCGGCCGTGCGCTGTTGCTGCTGGCCAAGGCTGGCGTGATCACTTTGAAGGACCCGACCAACATTCTGTCGACCCTCAAAGACATCGAGCAAAACCCGAAAGACCTGAAATTCCGTGAACTGGAAGCCGCGACCATTCCGCGCGTGCTGACCCAGGTCGATCTGGCGCTGATCAACACCAACTATGCGCTGGAAGCCAAGCTCGATCCGTCCAAGGATGCGCTGGTGATCGAAGGCAACGACTCGCCATACGTGAACATCCTCGTGTCCCGCCCGGACAACAAGGACAGCGATGCGATGAAGAAACTGGCGGCTGCGCTGCACAGCCCGCAAGTGAAGCAGTTCATTACCGAGAAGTACAAAGGCGCGGTATTGCCGGCGTTCTGATTCAGGTTGCTGCAATGAAAAAGGGGCGCATTTGATGCGCCCCTTTTTTTGCCTGGAATATGATCTGTGTGGGAGCGAGCCTGCTCGCGAATACGGTGTGTCAGTCAAAACAGATGTTGAATGTGCTGGCCTCTTCGCGAGCAGGCTCGCTCCCACATTGGACTGGTGTTGATCCTATTTTCGCTCAAGCATCGCCGGCAACTGCGCCACCAGCTTGGCATTGTTCAACGGCGCGCGAATAAACCCGCGCTGCGTGCCGTCCGGGCCGATCACCGCAAGGTTGCCGCTGTGGTCCACGGTGTAATTCGGCTTGCTGGTATCGGCGGGAATAAACGGAATGCTCACCGCATTCGCCACCTTCTGCAGCTCTTCGATAGATGAAGGCGTCAGGCCAATGAACTGCGGATCGAAGTAGCCCAGGTACTGTTTCAACTGCTTCGGCGTGTCGCGGTTGGGGTCGACGCTGACCAGTACGATCTGCAATTTATCCACAGCCTCTTTCGGCAATTCACTCTTGATCTGCCGCAGTTGCGCCAGGGTGGTCGGGCAGATGTCCGGGCAGAAGGTGTAGCCGAAGAACAACAGACTCCACTTGCCTTTCAACTCATCGATTGCAACCGGTTTGCCGTCCTGATCGGTCATGGTCACGTCCGGCAGGTTGCGGCTCTGCGGCAGCAGGATAATGCCGGCGTCGATCAGCGCAGTCGGGTCGCCCTGGCCTTTGCCGCTGAGCACTTTGTTGACGGTAAGCCCGAGGATCAGCGCGATCACGGCGACGAGGATGAAGACGGTTTTCTGGGTTCGGGTCATAGGTTCAACAGTAAGTAGTGGTCTACGAGCAGGGCGATGAACAACAGGAACAAGTAATAAATAGAGTACTTGAAGGTATTGATCGCCGCGTGCGGCCGAGTGCCACGGTACAGCACCACGGCCCATTGCAGAAACCTTGCACCCAACGCCAGCGCACAGACCAGATACAGCACGCCGCTCATGTGAATCACGTAGGGCAAGAGGCTCACTGCCAGCAACACAAAGGTGTACAGCAGAATGTGCACTTTGGTGTAGTGCTCGCCATGGGTCACCGGCAGCATCGGAATGTCGGCCTTGGCGTATTCCTCCTTGCGATGAATCGCCAGCGCCCAGAAATGCGGCGGGGTCCAGGCGAAGATGATCAGCACCAGCAACAGCGGTTCGGCGCTGACATGGCCGGTGGCGGCGGTCCAGCCAAGCAGCGGTGGCGCGGCGCCAGCGAGGCCGCCGATGACGATGTTCTGCGGCGTCGCGCGTTTGAGAAAACCGGTGTAGATCACCGCGTAACCGAGCAGCGAGGCGAGGGTCAGCCACGCGGTCAATTGATTGGTGAAAGTCAGCAGCAGGGCTTGGCCGAGCAGCGCCAGCACCAAGGCGAAGGTCAACGCCGCCGCAGGTGAAACCCGGCCTTCGGCCAAGGGACGTTTGTGCGTGCGCGCCATTACCGCATCGATGCGCCGATCGACCACATGATTGACCGCCGCCGCACCACCGGCACACAAGGCGATGCCCAGATTGCCAAACACCAGCACTGTCCACGGTACGCCCGCGCGGGTGGCGAGGAACATGCCGACCAGCGAGGTGATCAGCATCAGCACCACGACTTTCGGTTTGGTCAGCTCCAGATAATCGCGCCACAGCGCTTGCGCCGCACGCTCGCCGATCAGACTCGCCATGGCGTTTCTCCTTTCAATGCGATGGGCGCAACGGCAGGTTTGTGCGCACTCAAGCGCCAGCGCGCCAGCACCGGTTGGCTCACCCGCAGCAGGCTGGTGCGGGCGTGGTAATTGACCAGTACCAGCGTCAGCAATAACGCCGCACCGCCAGCGTTATGGGCGACGGCCACCGGCAGCGGCAGATGAAACAGCACGTTGCTGATGCCGAGGGTGATCTGCGCCGCAAGGGCGATCAGCAGCAAACCGGCCAATCGGGTCATGCCTACCGCTTTCAACTGCCAGGCCAGACCGAGCAGTACGACCGTCACCAGCAGAGCGCCGATGCGGTGGGTCAGATGAATCGCCGTGCGCGCGTCGCTATCGAGTTGTCCGCCGAGATAATTCGGGCCGATGTGCTGGGTCAGGTGGAAACCATTGGCGAAGTCCGCCGGCGGCAGCCATTGACCATGGCAGGTGGGGAAGTCGATGCAGGCCACCGCTGCATAGTTGGAACTGACCCAGCCGCCCAAAGCGATCTGGCCGATCACCAGCAGCAGCCCCGCTGTCGCCCAGTATTGCAGGCGTTTGGGTACCGTCAGCGCCGGCAGCACGCCGGACAACCTCAGCGTCAGCAGGAACAGCAGACTCAACGTGGCAAAGCCGCCGAGCAAGTGCCCGGTGACCACTTGCGGCCAAAGCTTGAGCGTCACCGTCCACATACCGAACGCCGCTTGGGCGATGACCACCGCCAGCAGAAACAGCGGCAGTTTCAGCGGCTGGCCCGGATGGCGCCGGTTGACCCAGGCGCGCCCGGCCAGCACTGAAATCAGCAAACCGAGGGTGCCGGCGAAGTAGCGGTGAATCATCTCGTTCCAGCCCTTGTGCGCCTCCACTGGCGCGTCAGGGAAGTGCAGTTCGGCATGGGCCAGTTGCGCCTCGCTTTTCGGCACGCTGATAAAGCCGTAGCAGCCTGGCCAGTCCGGGCAGCCGAGGCCGGCGTGGGTCAGGCGGGTGTAGGCGCCGAGCAGCACTACAATCAGTGCCAGCAGGGTGGCAAACAGCGCGAGGCGAAATCCAGGTTTGGCCATGACGATGCCCTCATCCGATGTTCGACAGTTTCAGCAGATGCCGCAGGTCGTTAAGCAGATCCTTGCCCTTCACATTCGGCTCGTAGCGCAGCACCAGATTGCCGTGCGGATCGACGATCCACAGCTGCGGCACGGCTTTGTCGCCGGTGGTCCTGATGAATACGCCGGCATCCAGCGGATAGCGCTGCAACTGCGGATATTCACGGTCGAGCTTGGCGGCGTAATCGGCGCTCAACGGTTGCGCGGCGGCGAGGGCGTGGCTGGCGCGGCCGGCTTCGCGGCCGAGGCTGATCTGGATCTGCCGCGCCAGATAAACCAGTTGCTGGCAATCGACGGCGCAATCCTTCGGCGCCGTGACCAGAATCTGCCAGCGCTGCTCATCGGCCTGCACGCCGAGGTCGGCGCGGGTCTGGCCGTTGCCGATCAGCTCGCCGTGATAGCTGCGTCCTTCCGGCACCCAGAACTGCAATTTGTACATGCCGGTGGCGAGCAACATCGGCCCGACCACGCCAAGCACGATCAGCAACAACTGAATGCGCCCGCGCCGGCGGCTGGGAACGGGTTTGGCCTCAGACATGCTGGGTGGATTCATGGCGCTTCCCATGGCGTTTCTCCTTTGCGTTGTGCCAGCCCAAATAGAGGTAAAGACCGAGCAGGGCCGTGGCCATGGCGAACCATTGCACGGCGTAGCCGAGGTGTTTTTCCGGCCCCATCGCGACCACCGGCCAATCGGTCTGATAGCTGACCGGGCCGGGTTCGGCGCGTAATTCGTAGGCGAAGCCGTCGCGCTCCAGGGTTCGCCACAATTTGCCCGGCTCGACGGCGGTGATGGTCTGCGGCCAGACACTGCTGACCGGATCGGCGTGCAACTGGAACGTTGCGCCGGGGGCGACATAGACCCAGGCGTCGAGCGTCAGCGCCTCGGCGGGTGTCGTGAATTGCGGCGGCACACGCCGGTCGGGCCAAGGCAGCCAGCCGCGATTGACCAGCAGCCACAGACCGCTGCGTTGATCCTGAAACGGTTGCAGCAATTCAACGCCGACCTTGCCGCCACGCTGGCGGTTGTCGAGCAACAGGGTATGGGCGGGGTCGAACTGGCCGTGCAGGCGCACGCGGCGGTAAGCCGGGTCGGCGCTGGCGAGCAGTTCACTGCTCGCCAGCGGTTCGGCCACGCGACGTTCGGCATAACTGGCCAGCAGCGCGGTTTTCTCCGCGCCCCGGCCCAGTTGCCAGAAGCCCAGCGCAACCATCAGCGGCAGCAACAGCGCCACCACGACAGTGGGAATCACGCCCGGGCGAAAGCGCTTCATGGGCGCGCCATAAAGTCAGTCATCGCGATCGCTATACTCAATTGCATCGCCTGTCCCCCGGAGCCTTGCCATGTTCAAAGCAGCGATCGTCCTGATGCTGATTGCCACGGTCGTCAGCCTGTTCAGCGGCCTGTTTTTCCTGGTCAAAGACGACAGCAGCTCCAATCGCCTGGTCATCGCCTTGAGTGTTCGGGTGGCACTGGCCGTGGTCACCGTCGGCCTGATGGCCTGGGGTTTCTACAGCGGCCAGTTGGTGTCCCATGCGCCGTGGTAGACGCGAGCGGCAAGCTGCAAGCGGCAAGCTACAAGTTGGAAGCCATCCCGCTTTGACTTGAAGCTTGCCGCTCGCCACTTGCAGCTGCTGTCAAAGCACATAAACGAAGAAGAACAAACCGATCCACACCACATCGACGAAGTGCCAGTACCAGCTCGCCGCCTCGAAACCGAACTGGTGCTCGTTGTCGAAGTGGCCCTTCATGATCCGCATCAGCATCACGAACAGGATGATCGTGCCGATGGTCACGTGGGCGCCGTGGAAGCCGGTAAGCATGAAGAACGTCGCGCCGTAGATGCCCGAGCCGAGGGTCAGCCCCAGCTCTTGGTAGGCGTGGATGTATTCCTCGGCCTGGAAACCGAGGAACGCGATGCCCAGCAGTACGGTGATCGCCAGCCACAGTTTCAGTGCACCGCGATGGCCTTTCTTCAGCGCATGGTGGGCGATGGTGATGGTCACGCTGGAGCTGACCAGCAGGATCGTGTTGAGCAGCGGCAGGCCCCACGGGCTGATGACTTCTTTTGGCGGCGGGAACAGTTTCGGATCAGGTGTGTGCAGCAGCGGCCAGACAAATTCGAAGTTCGGCCAGAGCATGTGCGCGATGCCTTTCGGCCCCTCACCGCCCAGCGCCGGCCCGGACACATGGCGCACATAGAACAGCGCGCCGAAGAAGGCGACGAAGAACATCACCTCGGAAAAGATGAACCAGCTCATGCCCCAGCGGAACGAGCGGTCCAGCTGCGGGCTGTACAGCCCCGCGCGACTTTCCTTGATCACCGCACCGAACCAGCCGAACAGCATGTACGCCAGCAGCAGGCCGCCGACGAAAAAGATCAGCGGGCCGTGGGAATCCGGGCGTGCAGCCTTGAGATCGTTGAACCAGGTGGCGAGGCCGTACACGGTGACGAACATCCCGAGCGTGGCGATGATCGGCCATTTGCTCTGGGCCGGGACGTAATAATGCTCATGAGTTGCCATTTATTGTTCTCCTTATCGGCCACGCTCAACCGCCAGTGTTAACAGCCACCGGCGGATGTCGGGCGGTGATATCGAACAGCGTGTAGGACAGCGTCAGGTGCTTCACTTCCTTGGGCATGTCGCGGTCAACGATGAAACGCACCGGCATCTCGATCTGTTCACCGGGCTGCAGCACCTGCTGGGTAAAACAAAAGCATTCGGTCTTGTGGAAAAACGCCGCGGCGTTGCTCGGCGCAATACTCGGCACCGCTTGCGCACTCATCGGTTTGTCGGTGGGATTGCGTGCGATGAACACCATCTCGTTGACCGCCCCAGGGTTGGCGGTCAGCTCGTCGTGTTTCGGGTAAAAGTCCCACGGCATGTCGGCAGTGTTGGTCGAGAGAAACTGCACGCGCACCTGGCGCGAGGTGTCGACCACTTGCTCGCCCGCATACTGGCCGCCGGTCTTGCCGTTGATGCCGAAGGCTTTGCACATCACGTCGTAGATCGGCACCAGGGCGAAACCGAAGATGAACATCGCCACTACCACCAGCAGCAGGCGGGTGACGAGCTTCTTCAGCGAGATCGAGTCAGCCATGGTTCATGCCTCCCTCGTGTTCCCTGGTGGCCGGTGATGCTGTGGTGAGGGGATAAATCCCCTCGCCACGGGGGATCTGTGTACATCCACAGAAGATCTGTGAGCATCCACTGGGGATCTGTGCCTCTGCACACATTGCAAAAAACAGGAGGTGTTCATTTCACTTCCGGTGGCGTGGTGAAGGTGTGATACGGCGCCGGCGACGGCACGCTCCACTCCAGCCCTTCGGCACCGTCCCACGGTTTGGCCGGGGCCGGTGCGCCGCCACGGATGGTCTTGATGACGATGAACAGGAAGAAGATCTGCGTGGCGCCAAACATGAACGCGCCGATCGACGAGACCATGTTGAAATCGGCGAACTGCAAGTTGTAATCCGGAATCCGTCGCGGCATCCCCGCAAGGCCGACGAAGTGCATCGGGAAAAAGGTCAGGTTCATGCCCACGAACGACAGCCAGAAATGCAGCTTGCCGAGGGTTTCGTCGTACATGTGCCCGGTCCACTTCGGCAGCCAGTAATAGGCCGAGGCGAAGATGCCGAAGATCGCCCCGGGCACCAGCACATAGTGGAAGTGCGCGACGACGAAGTAGGTGTCCTGGTACTGGAAGTCCGCCGGGGCGATTGCCAGCATCAGCCCGGAAAAACCACCGATCGAGAACAGGATGACGAACGCCACGGCAAACAGCATCGGCGTCTCGAAGGTCATCGAACCCTGCCACATGGTGCTTGCCCAGTTGAACACTTTCACACCCGTCGGCACGGCGATCAGCATGGTCGCGTACATGAAGAACAACTCGCCCACCAGCGGGATGCCGACCACGAACATGTGGTGCGCCCAGACGATGAACGACAGGAACGCGATGCTCGCCGTGGCGTAGACCATCGAGGTGTAGCCAAACAGCGGTTTGCGCGCGAAGGTCGGGATGATCTGGCTGACCGCGCCGAACGCCGGCAGGATCATGATGTACACCTCGGGGTGGCCGAAGAACCAGAACACGTGCTGGAACAGCACCGGGTCACCACCGCCGGCAGCACTGAAGAAACTGGTGCCGAAGTGGATGTCCATCAGCATCATCGTCACGCAGCCGGCGAGCACCGGCATTACTGCGATCAGCAGAAACGCGGTGATCAGCCAGGTCCACACGAACAGCGGCATTTTCATCAGGGTCATGCCGGGAGCGCGCAGGTTGAGGATGGTCGCGACTACGTTGATCGCGCCCATGATCGAACTGATGCCCATCAAGTGGATGGCGAAGATGAAGAACGTCACGCTTTCCGGCGCGTAGGTCGTCGACAGGGGCGCATAAAAGGTCCAGCCGAAATTCGGTCCGCCGCCCGGGGTGAACAGCGTCGACACCAGCAGCAGAAACGCCGCCGGCAACAGCCAGAAACTGAAGTTGTTCATCCGTGGCAGGGCCATGTCGGGCGCCCCGACCATCAGCGGGATCATCCAGTTGGCGAGGCCGACGAAGGCCGGCATCACTGCACCAAAGACCATCACCAGACCGTGCATGGTGGTCATCTGGTTGAAGAATTCCGGCTGGACGATCTGCAGGCCGGGCTGGAACAGCTCGGCGCGAATGACCATGGCGAACGAGCCGCCGAGCAGGAACATGCAGAAGGCAAACCACAGGTACAGCGTGCCGATGTCCTTGTGGTTGGTGGTCAGCACCCAGCGCATCAGGCCTTTGGCGGGGCCGTGGGCGTGGTCGGCGTGACCGTGGTCATCGATGACAGCGCTCATGGCCGGTCTCCTTCACGAAAGTGGACGGGGCAGGCCAGGGCGCGCTGCCCCGACCGGTTCACTGAATACGCAATTGACCGGCTCATTTGCTTTCCGCCTGTTTCAGCTCCAGCACTTCTTTTGGCGTGACCATGTCGCCCTTGTTGTTGCCCCAGGCGTTACGTTCGTAAGTCACGACCGCTGCGATATCGACTTCCGACAGCTGTTTGCCGAACGCCGCCATGGCGGTGCCCGGTTTGCCGTGGTAGACGATGCTCAGGTGATCCTTGATCGGCCCGGTGGCGATTTTCGAGCCCTTGAGTGCCGGGAACATCGGCGGCAGGCCCTGGCCTTCGGCCTGGTGACAGGCCACGCAAGTGGTGTGGTAAACCTTGTCGCCGCGCTCCTTGAGCTCGTCGAGGGTCCATTCCTTGCTGGTCAGTTCTTTGAGCTGTGCGGCTTCGGCCTTGCGCTCGGCGAGCCATTTTTCGTAGTCGGCCTGCTCCTTGACCTCGACCACGATCGGCATGAAGCCGTGATCCTTGCCGCACAATTCGGCGCACTGGCCACGGTAGAGGCCGGGTTTGTCGATGCGCGTCCAGGCTTCGTTGACGAACCCGGGAATCGCATCGCGCTTGACTGCAAATGCCGGCACCCACCATGAGTGAATGACGTCAGCCGAGGTCACCAGAAAGCGCACCTTGGCGCCGATCGGCAGCACCAGCGGCTTGTCGACTTCGAGCAAGTAATGCTCGCCCTTGGCTTCTTTGTTGTGAATCTGTTCGGCGGGGGTGGCCAGGTTACTGAAGAACTCGACGTCCTGGCCCAGGTATTTGTAGTGCCACTTCCACTGATAACCGGTGATCTGGATATCGATGTCCGGCTCGCTGGTGTCGTACATCTTGATCAGCGTCGCAGTGGCCGGGACGGCCATGGCCACCAGAATCAGCAGCGGCACGATGGTCCACATGATCTCGACGCCGGTGCTTTCGTGGAATTTGGCCGCGACCTGGCCGGTAGAGCGGCGGTGCACCATCATCGACCAGAACATGGCGCCGAAGACGATGATCCCGATCACCACACAGATCCAGAAAATGGTCATGTGCAGGTCGAATACTGCGTGACTGATTTCAGTCGCTCCAGGCGCCATATTCACAGTCCATGCCGCGTTGGCCGGGCTGAAAATCGACCACAACAGGAGGCCCATCCAGACATGTGGATGTCGCATCATTGCGGGTTCCCCTTATCGTTCTTGTTATCCCGCCGGCGTATCGCCTGCGGCAAGGGAGCGGCTGCATCAGACTACGAACTTGAATCGCCGGGCCTTGCTGCGGGTGCAGTCGGGCGTCATCAGCTAACTCCATTCATTGGCGAGTATAGACAGCGCCCGGGATTTGCAACCCGGGCACGTAAATGAGCTGAAACACCCGGCGCTTGCGTTCAAGTGCCCGAATGGAGAAGGATGCAGACGAGTGGTGGCGAATGGATATAACGCAGCTGCATCAAGGATGAAATAATTATGACAAATGCGTCTTAGCGTTTTTCGTAAGCCAGCTAAGTTATGTCTTCCCTATTTCATTGCCTTGTTTCCTGGAGTTTTCATGAACACCGCCGCATTGCGCGAGCAGATCCAACAAGCCCAACAGCACGAAAAAGACACCGGCCTGCTGACCCGTCAGCTGGAAAGCAAGTTGCCTCACCTGCACCCGGCGATCCAGTTGCCGGAAGCCGACGCCCAGGGCGTGCTGACACGTTTTGTCGCCGCCTACATCGATGAAGTACCCGATCTGCTGGATGCAGCCAATGAAGTCGCCAGGGAAGCCGGCATCGAATCGCAGATCAAACCGGTGCTGAAGATCGCCGAGCAGTATTTCCTCCAGCCGCCGGCGATCATGGCCGGACATGTCGGCCTGGACAGCCTGCTCGACGAGGCCTATCTGGCACACCGTTTTGTCGAAGAGGTCAACGACCTGTACATCAAGCACTTCGGCCAGCCATTGATCCCCTTGGACATGACGGTCGCCAACCTGATTGCTCACCAATTGATCGGTGAGGAATTTGCCAACCAACTGGACGAAGCGGTGCATCACGCGATTGACGAGATGCTCAACGAGGAAAGTTTTGCCCTGGAATCGGTAGAAGCCTACCGCGAAAAACTCAGCAGCCCGGACACTGGCGCGGCGTGGAAACGCTGGCCGTGCATGAGCCGCCGGTTGGGTGTGGGGCTTGAGCTGGATCAGCCTGCTGCCTGAGTCATACACAATCCAATGTAGGAGCTGCCGCAGGCTGCGATCTTTTGATGTTGTTTTTAAAAATCAAGATCAAAAGATCGCAGCCTGCGGCAGCTCCTACAGGGGTCGAGTCAACCCGGAGATTTAAGCGGCTGAGCCAATCCCGGTATTGGTCCGCACCCGCCCCTCAAGCCGTCGCTTCAACCCACGCGATTCGATCAACAGCTTCGACCCCTTCGCCGCATTCGCCCGGCCCCATTCCTCAAGCAACTCCAGACACGAATGGTCGATGTAGCTCAGGTTGTTGAGCGGCACATGCACTGTGGTGCCGTGAGGAATGCTGCCCAGCACCTGGGTCAGCGCCGGCACTTTGAGGAACGTCGCCGCGCCGACCAGACGCAGTTCCATCTCGCCGTCCTGCGGCAGGTCGATCAGGCTGATCTTCAAGCGCGAAGCCTTGAACGCCAGCTTCAACATCGTCAGGCCGAAACCGATCAGCACACCGGTGAGCAGATCAGTGAAGATGATCGCCAACGCTGTAGCGGCGTAGGTGAACATCGGCATCCGCCCGTACCGACCCAGACTACGGAAGGCTTTCAGGTCGACCAGTTTGAAACCGGTATACACCAGCACGCCCGCCAGGCTCGCCACCGGAATGCTTTGCAGCACGCTCGACAGCAACAGCACGAATGCCAGCAGCCACAGGCCATGGAAAATCGTCGAGTAGCGTGTGGTCGCACCGGCCTGGACGTTGGCCGAGCTGCGCACGATCACCCCGGTCATCGGCAGCGCGCCGACCAGACCGCAGAGCATGTTGCCGACACCTTGCGCCGACAGTTCACGGTCGAAGTCCGAACGCACGCCGCTGTGCATGCGATCCACCGCCGCAGCGGACAGCAGGGTTTCGGCACTGGCGATGAACGCTACGGCGAACGCGGCGATCAGCAGCGTCGGGTCGGCCAGATTCATCAGGTCGGCCGGCTTGAGCCAATCGATCGCTTCGGCCAGGTTCGCCGGTACCTCAACGCGCTTGACCTGCAACGCCAGCATCAGGCTCGCCACCGTCGCCAGACCCACACCGAGCAATGCGCCGGGAATGAAGCGCAGCGAATGCGGACGGAATTTTTCCCACAGCCACATCACCGCAATCGTCGACAGACCGAGCAGACCCGCCTGCCAGCCCAACGATGGCAAGGCCTGCGCCACGGCCGCCGGGAACGCCGTGAGGTTGTCCAGCCCGGAAGGCTGCGGCTTGGCATCGAGCATCACATGGATTTGCGAGAGCACAATCAACACGCCAATGCCCGCGAGCATGCCGTAAACCACCGCTGGCGCCGTGACCCGAAACCAGCAGCCAAGCTTCAGCCGCCCGGCGACCAGTTGCAGAAAACCGGCGAGCAGCAGGATCGGTCCGAGCATCTCGACGCCATGCTGGCGCACCAGCTCGAAAACCAGCACCGCCAGACCCGCCGCCGGACCGCTTACCTGCAACGGCGAGCCCGCCAGCCAACCGACCACCAGTCCGCCGATGATGCCGGTGATCAGACCTTTTGCCGGCGGCAGCCCTGAGGCAATCGCGATGCCCATGCACAGCGGCAGGGCGACCAGAAACACAACCACGGAAGCGAGCAGCTCCCGTGGCAACACAGCTTTCAATTGAGCCGCACGCATGGCGATTCTCCCGAAGTTTTCTTCAGGCGTGGCGAGGCCGGACCGCTGAATCAGCGGCCGGCGTCATACCACACAGATTGTTGGGAAGATTTAGAAGCGCGCTTTGGGCGTCGCCACAGGAATCGGATGGCTGCCGTCGAGAGGCAGGAAACGACCCTGGTCCGCGTCGTAAGCTTTGATTTCGCTGGTTTCGATGTTGTAGACCCAGCCATGGATGAACAGATGACCGTTCGCCATGCGCGAGGCTACCGAAGGATGGGTACGCAAGTGCTGCAGTTGGGCGATGACGTTTTCCTCGGTGAGGATCGGCATGCTGTCTTTTTCGTCGGTGCAGTTGCAGTTGTCGTGCACCATGGTTTTTGCGACTTCAGCGTGGCGCAGCCAGGCTTTGACCGTCGGCATTTTTTCCAGGCTGTCGGGGTTGAGTACCGCGCGCATGGCGCCGCAATCGGAGTGGCCGCAAATGATGATGTGCTGCACGCCCAGCGCCAGTACCGCGTATTCGATCGCGGTGGAGACGCCGCCGTTCATCTGACCGTAGGGCGGCACCACGTTGCCGACGTTACGGGTAACGAACAGATCGCCCGGTGAGCTCTGGGTGATCAGCTCTGGAACGATGCGCGAGTCGGCGCAGGTGATGAACATCGCCTTGGGCGCCTGAGCGGTGGCGAGCTTCTTGAACAGTTCTTCCTGCTGCGGAAAAACGTCATGGTGAAAGCGTAAAAAGCCATCAACGATCTGTCGCAGTGCTGCATCGGCGGATTGTGCTTCAGGGCTTTGCGCCGAGGCAGCCAACGACTGTTTATCCTTGTCACTCATGATTCATCCTCTTGTGCGGATTCAGGGAGTCTTCCCCGGTATTCCGGTATGAAGCCAGTGGCTGTTTAAACCATCCGGGTCATCCCGACCCGTCAGTCACTCGATGAACAAGGTAGCCGCCGAAACTTAACTGAAACTGAATCAAACGCTCTAGAACGTGTGTTCCAGGTCACAAAAAACGTGACTGGCGTGTTTCGGCGGAAGGATTCCAACCCGTCAACCCAAAGCCAATTGTCGCTAAATCAACGACATCTGGCGACCCGGCGGACAGAAGGCCGAGCAGTCGAGGTTATAGCCCTCGCGTTTGTTCAGGCCAAGCTTTTTGATGGCCTTGGCAAATCTTTGTGCGAGCAGGTCTGCAAACGGTCCTTCACCGCGCATGCGCGCACCGAAACGGCTGTCGTAGAGTTCGCCGCCGCGACTCTGGCGGATCAGGCTCAGCACATGGGCGGCACGTTGCGGATAGTGCGCCTGCAACCACTCCTCGAACAGCGGCGCGACTTCCAGCGGCAGGCGCAGCATCATGTAGGCAGCGCTTTGCGCACCGGCCGCGTGGGCCTCGTTGAGCAGGCTTTCGATTTCACTGTCATTGATCATCGGAATCATCGGCGAACACAGCACGCCGACTGGAATGCCTGCTTCGCGCATCACCCGGATCGCGCGCAAGCGTGCCTTGGGTGCAGCGGCGCGCGGTTCGAGGGTGCGTTTGAGTTCATCGTCCAGGGTGGTCAGGCTGATCATCACCGACACCAGCCGTTGCTGCGCCAACTCGGTCAGCAAATCGAGATCGCGCAGAATCAGCGAACCTTTGGTGACAATGGTCACCGGATGCCGGTAACGCAGCAGCACTTCCAGAGTCTGACGGGTGATTTTGTATTCGCGCTCGATGGGCTGATACGGGTCGGTATTGGAGCCGAGATTGATCGGCGCACATTGATAGCCGGGTTTGCTCAGCTGTTCCTCAAGGACCTGGGCGGCATTGGTCTTGGCAATCAGGCGGGTTTCGAAATCCAGGCCCGGTGACATGTCCCAATAGGCGTGGCTGGGGCGTGCGTAGCAATAGATGCAGCCGTGTTCGCAGCCGCGATAGGGATTGAGCGAACGGTCGAAGGGCAGATCCGGCGAGGTGTTGCGGCTGATGATCGATTTGGCCTTCTCGATGATCACTTCGGTGTTTTGCGTCTCTGGCACTTCCTGATACCAGCCATCGTCCTCGGCCACCGAACGACTGGGCGCAAAGCGGTTGTGCGGGTTGGTCGCGGTGCCGCGACCGCGAGGTGGCAATGGAATAGACATGAAAACGCCCCGATACTGTATATGCGCACAGTATCGGGGCGATCGTCATCTGGCTAGTGCCATCGGGCGAGTGGTCAGTTGTGTTGCGTCACTTGGCCAAGATCGTCACCGGAGGTCTGCTTCATATCCTCCGTACGCAACTCGGCAACATCGGCAGCTTTCACTGGCGCACCCTTGTTGCCCCAGCTGCCACGAATGAAGCTCACCACATCCGCGACTTCCTGATCCGACAGGCGCCAGGCGAAACCGGGCATGGTGAAGGTCGATGGCGCGGTGTGCGTTGCCGGCAAAGTCCCGCCCTTGAGCACGATGTGGATCAGCGATGTCGGGTCATCCGTCTGCAGCACCGGATTGCCCGCCAGCGCCGGGAACACCCGGGTGTAGCCATGACCATCGGTACGGTGGCAGGCTGCGCAGTTGTCGATGTACACCGACGCGCCGCGTTGGCTGTCGTCGCCGTTCCACAGCGCTTTGGCCACTTTCTCGTCGTACTGATGCGGCTGATCCGCCGGGTCATTGGCCGGCAGTGATTTGAGATAACGGGCAATCGCGGTGAGGTCGGCGTCGCTCATGTACTGCATGCTGTGGGTGACCACATCGCTCATGCCGCCGAACACTGCGCTGCGATCACTGCGCCCGGTCTTGAGGAACTGCACCAGTTGTTCTTCGCTCCAGCTGCCGAGGCCATCCTTGTGATCGCCGCGCAGGCTCTTGGCGATCCAGCCTTCCAGCGGCGCACTGCCGGCGAGGAATTCGCTGCCGTCCGCCGCGCTCAGGGATTTTTCCTGCATGGTCAGCGCGCGCGGGGTATGACAGGCACCGCAGTGGCCGAGACCTTCAACCAGATATGCCCCGCGATCGATCACCGGATCGTCCGACGTGGCCTGGTAATCCTCGACCTTCGGCGCGAACAGCCAGCGCCAGCCCATCAGCGGCCAGCGCATGCTCAACGGCCAGGGAATATCGCTGGCCTTGTTCTCCTGCGCCACCGGTTCGACGCCGTGCATGAAGTAGGCGTACAGCGCCTGCATGTCGGCCTGGTTGACCCGCGCGTAGGACGGATAAGGCATCGCCGGGTACAACGTGCTGCCGTTTTTGGCCACACCGTGGCGCACGGCCTGATCGAAGTCTTCGAAGCTGTAGTCGCCCAGACCGGTCTTGTCCGGGGTGATGTTGGTCGAGTAGATCGTGCCGATCGGCGTCTCCATTGGCAGACCGCCGGCGAACGGCTTGCCGCCCTTGGCCGTGTGGCAGGCCACGCAGTCACCGGCGCGGGCAAGGTATTCGCCTTTTTTGATCAAGGCTTGATCAACTTCAGCCGCATGGATAGCGGCGCTGCCAAGCAGCGCCAGGGTCGCGATAACGAAAGTTTTCATGGTCATCGCTCCTTAAGCCTGCACCAGCGGGCCGGGGTTTTTCAGGTACTGCTCGCGGATCGCTTTTGCCGACCAGTAGGTCAGCGCCGCCACCAGCCCGGTCGGGTTGTAGCCCAGGCCCTGCGGGAACGCCGAGGCGCCCGGGACGAACACGTTGTGCACGTCCCAGCTCTGCAAATAGCGGTTCAGGGCGCTGGTCTTCGGATCGGTGCCCATGATCGCGCCACCGTTGAGATGGGTGGTCTGGTACGAAGCGGTGTTGAAGTGGTCGCCGACCTGCTTGCCGATCACTGCAATGGCTTTCGGGCCCATGGCTTGGGCGATCTTGCCCATTTTCTCGACCATGAAGCGGTTCATCTTGATGTCGTTTTCCTGCCAGTCGAAAGTCATGCGCAGCAGCGGCAGGCCGTAGGCATCGCGGTACACCGGATCGAGATCGAGGTAGTTGCCACGGTAGGACTGATGCGCGCCGTGGGCGTCCATCGACACCTGGTGGGTGTAGTAATCGGCGGTGGCGCGTTTCCATGCGCTGCCCCAGGCCGGTGTGCCCGGCGGGTTCGAGGTGCCGGCAATCGGTCGACTGCCAGCCTGGTTGACCCACATCGGCGAACCGCCGACGAAGCCGTGCGGGCCGTGGTCGAAGTTGTCGGCGTTGAAATCGTCCACCGCCACGCCGTTGCCGCCAGCGCCGATGAAGTTGTTGGTGTGGGTGTCCTTGTCGAAGAACGCCTTGATGGTCGCCATGTTCTGGTAGGCGAAGTTACGCCCGACCACGCCTTCGCCGCTGATCGGGTCGTACGGTTTGCCGATCCCGGACAGCAGCATCAGACGCACGTTGTGCAACTGGAATGCGCCGAGGATCACCAAATCCGCCGGCTGCTCGATCTCGCGGCCCTGGCCATCGATGTAGGTGACGCCGGTGGCTTTGCTTTTCGTGCTGTCGAGATTGACCCGCAGCACATGGGAGTTGGGCCGCAGCTCGAAATTCGGCAGGGGCTTGAGCGCCGGCAGAATGTTCACGTTCGGCGAGGCTTTGGAATACATGTAGCAGACGTAGCCGCTGCAGAAACCGCAGAAATTGCACGGCCCCATTTGTGCGCCGTAGGGATTGGTGTACGGCCCCGAAGTATTAGCCGAAGGCAGGTTGTAGGGTTTGTAACCGACTTCTGTGGCCGCTTTACCAAACAGCTGTGCGGATACGGTGTTTTTCTGCGCTTCAAGCGGGAACGGATTGGAGCGATCCGCCGCATAAGGGTTACCGCCCTTGCCCTGACCGACCAATTGGCCCTTCACCGTCCAGGCCTGGCCGGAGGTGCCGAAGACTTTTTCCGCGAAGTCGAAAAACGGTTCCAGCTCTTCATAGCTGACGCCGAAATCCTGAATGGTCATGTCTTTGGGGATGAAGCTTTTGCCGTAGCGTTCTTCGTAGTGGCTGCGCATACGCAACTCGATCGGGTCGACACGAAAGTGCACGCCCGACCAATGCAGCCCGGCGCCGCCGACGCCATTCCCCGGCAGGAACGCGCCCAGCTGGCGGTTGGGCAGGGCGATGTCGTTGACGCTGTGGCGAATGGTCACCGTCTCTTTGGAGATGTCCTGAAAGAGTTTCTTGCGCACGCTGTAGGTGAGTTCGTCGATCACCTGCGGATAGTTGCCGTCGGGGTAGGTGTCCTGCATCGGCCCGCGCTCCAGCGCCAGCACGTTCAGACCCGCCTCGGTGAGCTCCTTGGCCATGATCGCGCCGGTCCAGCCAAAACCGACGATGACTGCATCAACCTTCTTCATTACCGTTGCCATGCTTACGCCCTCTCGCCGCGAATCGACACTGCCGGGAAGGGGTATTGCTCGTTGCGTTCCACCCAATCCATGAAATCGGCGCGGGCGCCGGGGAAACCGATCATGGTCCAGCCGACCATGCCTTTATTGCCACCGTGGATCGGGTCGCAGAAGAAACCTTCCTTGGTGTTTTGCAGCAGCAGATTGAAGAAGATCTTCGCCGGCACCGCATCGAACTGCGGCTTGCCGGCTTCCAGTTGCTTGAGCAAATCGTCTCGGGTAGCGCTGTCTTGCCCGGCAAATGTTTTACCGCTCAGACCTTTTACCCACTGATCCGTGGCGGCGATGCCGAGGCGATAGATGTCTTTGGGCACCAGTTTGCTCTGCCAGCCCATCTCGGGTGCGGCGTCGGCATTGAACGGGCCTTGCATGTACCACAGGGCACCGGCGGCGTACGGGGTGTTCATCTGGCGGTCGATGTATTCCGGCACGCCGGCTTCAAGCGCGCCCGGGCCTTGCGCGTCGTTGGGGATCAACTGGGCGACGGCGGCGTTGATGAATGCCCATTCTTCAGCGGTGAAAAAGCTCGGCTGATAGTCACCAGCGACAGAGGCCGGTTTTGCTGCGGCCGGCGCCGGTGTGCTTTCAGGTGCGGCTTGCAGCACGCTGCTGCCCAGGCCGGTACCGGCAAGCGTGACCACCGGAATCAGGGTCAGGGATTTGCGCAAGAACTCACGCCGCGGGTTGTCTCGATCTTGATCAGACATGGGGGGCACCTCATCAGGCATAGAAGTCAGCCGCTTCTGCGAGCAGCTCGAGGAATTTTGCGTTGCGACGATCAGGGTCCGGTCGGGTAAAAGCCGTTCCCTCTGCAACATCATGTGACAAATGGTAGCAGGCTAAGCATCAAGAAAAACCGTTTGCACGGAAAAAAGCCCGGCGAGGCGCCGATTCACGTTTCTTTGACGGCCGGCTCACGGCGTATTGACCGCTTGATAGCGAAGATGCAATTCCTCCCATGAAGATTGCCGAAACGGTCAGCCCAGCATGTCTCGAGTGCGCTTTTTCCCCGCGTTATGTTTTTCGCTTGTTGCACTGTTGCATGGCATTGCCGCCCGGGCGGCCGACGCCACGCCCACTCGCCCGGCCGAGTGGGCGCAGCCGGTTGAGGCGCAGTTCAACCTGTTCCGCATGTCACCGACGCTGTATCGCAGCGCCTTACCCAGCCGCAGTGCGGTGCCGCTGTTGAACGATCTACATGTCGTCACGGTGATCAACTTCCTGCCTGACGCTGATAGCGACTGGCTCTCCGCGCCGGGCATCAAGCAGGTGCAACTGCCGTATCGCACCAATCACGTCGACGACAGCGATGTGCTCAAGGCTCTGCGCGCGATTCAGTCCGCCGAAGCCGACGGCCCGGTGCTCATGCACTGCAAGCACGGTTCTGACCGCACCGGTCTGATGGCGGCGATGTACCGCGTGGTGGTGCAGGGCTGGAGCAAAGAGCAGGCGCTCAAGGAAATGACCGAGGGCGGTTTTGGTGACAGTCAGCATTTCCACGACAGCGTGCGCTACGTGATGCAGGCCGATGTCGATCGGTTGCACGAAGCCTTGATCAATGGCGAATGCAGCACCAGTGCATTCGCCATGTGTTCGATGAAGAGCTGGTTCGACTCGGCCCACGTTCAGCGTTGATCAGCTCAAGCGGCTGGCGCAGGAAACAGTGCGCTGTCGATGGGTTTTCCGAGAAAGGCTTGCAGTGCGGCGGGCAGTGCCTGCCTGTCCCCCGAGAGCAGGTGTTCGCGCATGTCGCGGCCCGTCTGTTCGTTGAACAGACCTTCACGTTCGAAGCGCTTGAACGCCTCGCTCGCCAGCACACCCGACCATTTGTAGGCGTACAGCGAAGCCTCATAACCGGTAACCAGATAATCGCAGCTGTTGGCGAAGCGGCAGTAGGCCGGGATGGACAGGTGCGCGAACTCACTTTGCACATCCTCGACTACTTGCTGAACGGTGCGACCGTCACCGTGACAGCGGTGCAGTTCGAAGTCGACCAGCGCGTTCAGCAACAGCATTGCCGTCTCCCGGCTGCGCTGGATGCCTGTGGCGGAAAACGCGGTATTGGCCTGCGCTTCGGACAGACGCTCACCGCTCTGGTGATGCGTACCCAGCCAGCGCAGGAATTGCCCGGATAACGCCCATTTTTCGAACAGTTGCCCGACAAACTCGGCAGCGTCGCGGCTCAGATGCGAAATGCCGGCCAGGTTGTAATGCGGCGAACGCGTCAGCACGTGATGCAGGCAATGGCCGAATTCGTGTAGCAGAACGCGCAGATCCTGCGGATCCAGCAGGTAAGGTTGCCCGTTTTCCGCTGCCGGGTAATTGCATTGAAGCGAGGCAATCGGCAGTAATGGTCGGCCTTCGGCGGTGATCCGTCGATTGCGCAGTACACCGGTCCAGGCATAGTCGTTGCCCGCGTCGCGGTGGAACGGGTCGATGTAGATGTAGCCAACCGGTTGCTGACGCTCGCTGATTTCGAACAGGCGAACATTTTCTGCGAAACGCTCGTGGACGGTATTTTCGCTGATGCTGATGCCGAACATATGCTCGCTGAAGCGGCAGAGGCTATGCAGTGTGGCTTGCAGCGCGAAGAACTCGCGCAGGTCCTGCTCCGCGCCGCCGGACTGCTTCAGGCGTAATTGCTCGGCGAGGAAATCGTGATCCCACGCTTCTAGCTGTTCAACCCCGTGCTCGCGGGCCAAGGCCTGCAAATCATCGGTCTCGCCCGCCAGTGACACGGCATTGCGGGCGATCTGCTGGCGCAGAAAACGGCCAACCTGATCGGTACCGGTAGCCATACGGTTGTGCAGCCGCAGGTGGGCAAAGTTGTCAAAACCCAAGAGCCGGGCTTTGGCATGACGTGCGGCCAGCAGCGTCTGCAAAACCGGCCCGTTATCGAAGCGACCGGCCTGTGGCCCCTGATCCGAAGCGCGGGTGCACCAGGCTTTGAAATACTCCTCGCGCAGTGCGCGGTGTTGTGCCCGCTTCATGACCTGCTGGTAAGTGTTCTGATCCAGGGTCAGCCGCCACCCGGGCAGGCCGGCCTTGTCGGCATTGGCGGCCAGATGCGCCTGCGTTTCGGCCGGCAGTCCCGCCAATAGCGCGGCATCGTCGATGTCTTTGCTCCATGCAGCGTTGACCGATTTGAGGTTGCTCATGAAGCGCTTTTCCAGCAGATCGATTTCGCCGTTCAATCGCGCCAGATCCTTGCGCTGCGCACTCGACAATTCGCTTCCCGCCAAGTGAAACCGGCGCAGGATTTTCGCCAGCGAGGCTTTGCGTGCATCACTGAAGCTGGCGGCTATGGAGCTCTGTGCCAATCGTTGATAAACCTGGAGCAACTGTCGATTGCCGGCCTTCGCAGTCTTGTAACGCTGCGCGGCGTGCGTACTCAGGGCTTCCTGCATCAACCACTGGGGCTCATCGGCATGACTGATCGAGAGGAATTCGATGATCGCCATGGTTTCATCCAGGCGCGCATCGGCTTCATCGATGGCAATTACCACGTCGTCCCAGTTGGGATGATCGACCTGAGTGGCGATGACGTTTTCGATGATCAGCAGGTTGTCGGCAACGATGCGCTCGACTGCTGGCAGCAGATGTTCGGCGCGTATCGCCGCCCAGGGCGGCAACTGCCAATGTTGCAGGAGTGGGTTGGTGTCAGGCATGGCGTCTTCCGTGAGAGAGGGCTGGATTGGCCAGCCTAATCAGGAAGCGCAGAGGCAAGGTGGTGGATAGATACCGCCACCTGCCGACGATGATCGGCAGGCAGCGGTCGTTGTCATTGTTGCTCGTCGGGCTTTTTCTTCAACTTCGGGTTGGGGAAGAACTGCACCGCCTGAACCTTTTTGTCGGCGGCAGGCTTCAGCGCGCTGGTATTGACCCGCGTGCCCAGCTCTTTGGGCACCGACAGGCCTTGCTCGTTGAGCGTGTCGGAGTAACCGCAGGCCACGCATTCGCGGTGCGGCACGCCGTCTTCGTTCCACATCATCAACTTGTCCGGCTCGCTGCACGCCGGGCAGACCGCCCCGGCGATGAAGCGCTTCTTGGTGATCACAGGGCCGTCGCTCATGCTGCCGCGTCCTCACTCAGCCCGCTGTGGCGCAGCAGCGCGTCGATCGACGGCTCACGGCCACGGAAGTCGACGAACAGCACCATCGGTGCCTGCGAGCCGCCGCGCGCCAGAATCGCTTCGCGGAACGCACGACCGGTTTCAGCGTTGAGCACGCCGTCCTCCTCGAATTTCGAGAAGGCGTCGGCGGACAACACTTCGGCCCACTTGTAGCTGTAGTAACCGGCTGCGTAACCACCGGCAAAAATGTGCGCGAAACTGTTGGGGAAGCGGTTGTAAGCCGGTGGACGCATGACCGACACCTCGTCACGCACGCCATCGAGCACTTGCGCCACGCTGCGGCCATCGCCGTGGGTGGCGTGCAGTTCGAAGTCGAACAGCGAAAACTCCAGCTGACGCACCATCATCAGCCCGGACTGGAAATTCTTCGCCGCGAGCATTTTTTCCAGCAGGTCCTGCGGCAGTGGCTCGCCGGTCTCGTAGTGGCCGGAGATCAGCGCGAGGCCTTCCGGCTCCCAGCACCAGTTTTCCATGAACTGGCTTGGCAGCTCGACCGCATCCCAGGCCACGCCATTGATGCCGGATATGCCAGCGTGTTCGACGCGGGTCAGCAGGTGATGCAGGCCGTGGCCGAACTCGTGGAACAGGGTGGTCACTTCATCGTGGGTCAGCAGCGCAGGCTTGCCGCTGTCGGCCGGGGTGAAGTTGCACACCAGATTGGCCACCGGGCTTTGCAGCACACCGTCGACGGTGCGACGACGGTCGCGGGCGCCGTCCATCCATGCGCCGCCACGCTTGTTGGCGCGGGCATACAAGTCGAAAAAGAAGCGGCCGACGTGCTGACCGTTTTCCTTGATCTCGAACAGGCGTACGTCCGGATGCCAGGTGTCGAAGCCTTTCTGCTCTGCGATCTCGATACCGTACAAACGCTGAACGATGGCGAACAGGCCGCTCAGGACTTTATCGATCGGGAAGTAGGCACGCAGGGTTTCCTGAGCAACGCTGTAACGCTGCTCGCGAAGTTTTTCACCGTAGAAACCGCTGTCCCAACTTTGCAGATCGGCGCAGCCCTGTTCGGCGGCGTAAGCGCGCAGCTGTTGCAGATCCTGCGCGGCGAACGGCTTGCTGCGCTGGGCCAGATCCCGCAGGAAACTCAGCACCTGATCACTGGATTCGGCCATTTTCGTCGCCAGGCTCAGTTCAGCGAAACTGGCGAAGCCCAGCAGTCGGGCCAGTTCCTGGCGCAGGTCGAGGATCTCTTCCATCACCGGACCGTTGTCGTTCTGCCCGGCATTCGGGCCTTGATCCGAGGCACGGGTGCAGTAGGCGGCGTAGACTTCTTCGCGCAGCGCGCGGTCTTGCGCGTAGGTCATCACCGCGTAATAGCTGGGGAATTCCAGAGTGATCAACCAGCCATCCAGACCTTTGGCCTGGGCGGCGGCAGCCATTTGTGCCTTGGCCGAATCGGTCAGGCCGGCGAGGGCGGCTTCATCGGTAATGTGTTTGGTCCACGCCTGAGTGGCGTCGAGCAATTGATTGGAGAAGCGGCTGCCGAGCTCGGACAGCTTGCTCTGCACTTCGGCGTAACGTTTCTGCTCGGCTTCCGGCAGGTCGATACCCGACAGGCGGAAATCGCGCAGGGCGTGTTCCAGAATGGTTTTTTGCGCGACGTCGAAACTGGCAGCTTCCGGACTGTTGGCCAGCGCTTCATACGCCTGGAACAGTTCGCGGTTCTGGCCCATTTCGGTGGAGTAGGCGCTCAGGGCCGGCAGGCACGACTCGTAGGCTTCACGCAATTCGGCGCTGTTGCACACGGCGTTAAGATGGCTGACCGGGCTCCATGCCGCACCGAGGCGATCGTTGAGTTCGTCCATCGCCAGCACCAGACCGGCCCAGGTAGGGTTCTTGCCCTGGGTCTTGAGAATTTCGGCGATGGCGGCGCGGTTGTCCGCGAGGATGGTTTCGATGGCGGGCAGGACGTGTTCGGCACGGATCGTGGAGAACGGCGGCAGGTCGTAGGACTGCAAAAGAGGGTTGTTCACGCTCACGGTTGGCACCTTGGCTGGAAGAAACATGCGCCCATCTTAATTACAATCGACACTCACCGCAGCTATCGGCGACAGAGAGAGAACTAATCGTGTCCCTTCGCAAATATCAGAATCACACCCCCCGCTTGAGCAACGGCGCATTCGTCGACGGTTCGGCGGTGGTGATCGGCGACGTCGAAATTGGCGCAGACAGCTCGGTCTGGCCGCTGACGGTGATCCGTGGCGACATGCACCGCATCCGCATCGGTGCGCGCACCAGCGTGCAGGACGGCTGTGTGCTGCACATCACCCACGCCGGCCCGTTCAACCCGGACGGTTTTCCCTTGCTGATCGGCGATGACGTGACCATCGCCCACAAGGTCATGCTGCACGGCTGCACCGTTGGCAGCCGCGTATTGATCGGCATGGGCAGCATCGTCATGGACGGTGCCGTGGTGGAAGACGATGTGATCATCGGCGCCGGCAGCCTGGTGCCGCCGGGGAAGCGCCTGCAGAGCGGCTTCCTGTATGTCGGCAGCCCGGTCAAGCAAGTGCGGGCGCTGACCGACAAGGAAAACGCCTTCTTCACCTACAGCGCGGCGAATTACGTCAAGCTCAAGGACCTGCATCTGGCCGAAGGCTACGACCAGCTCTGAATCGCCTTACACCTGCTCGGGAATTTCCATGCATTACCAGACTGTACTGTTCGACCTCGATGGCACCCTGACCGACCCGCGTGAGGGCATCACCCGCTCAATTCAATTTGCCTTGGCCAATCTCGGCATCGACGAGCCGGACCTGAGCAAACTCGAACATTTCATCGGCCCGCCGCTGCTGCAAGCGTTCATGCAGTTTTACAACTTCGACGAGGCCAAGGCCTGGGAAGCGGTGAATTTCTATCGCGAGCGCTTCAAGGTCACCGGCCTCTATGAGAATCGGGTGTTCGACGGGGTCACGCCGTTGCTGGAAACCTTGAGCGGGCAGGGGCGGCAGTTGTACATCGCCACCTCCAAACCGTGGGTGTTCGCCCGCGAGATCGCCCGGCACTTCGACTTCGCCCGGCATTTCAAAGTGATCTACGGCAGCGAGCTGGACGGCACGCGGACTAACAAGGTTGAGCTGATTGCGCATCTGCTTGAGGAAGAACGCCTGGACCCGGCGCAGACCCTGATGATCGGCGATCGCAAGCACGACCTGATCGGCGCGCGCAGCAATGGTCTCGATGCAGCGGCGGTGGGCTATGGGTTCGGCAGTTTTGAAGAGTTGAATGCCGAGGCGCCGGCTTATCACTTTGAAACTTTGGAGGCGTTGCATCAGGCGTTTTTGCAGCGCTGATGAAATAGCCTTCGCGAGCAGGCTCGCTCCCACAGAGGCACCGCGATCCAATGTGGGAGCGAGCCTGCTCGCGAAAGGGCCGTTATGCCGAAGGATTCCTTAGGACTTGGCCAACGTTTTCAGCGCCGCCTTACGCTCATCAACCGGCAATCGCCCCAACCGCTCAACCTCGGCATAAAACCTCAGCCAATCCTCACCCACTTGGTTGAACAGCGCCGCAAACGCCGGCACCCACTGGTCATACAGCCCGAACGGCAACAGTCGCGCGTTGTTCAGCGGCGCATTGACCCAGGCGTCATAGCGCTTGTCCCCGGCCCACTGACTGTCGCGCGTTACCCGATACTCCCGGCGCAAGCGCTCGAATTCAGCTGCTTTGCGCTCACGCATCTGCTCAACCGACAGCGGCTGCGCATACAGCTTCTCCAGTCGTGAACGCGTGGCGAGTACCAGTTCGATGAATTGGTCACGCTGCTTGAGCCTCGCATCCGACTCTGCCGGTAGCCCGCGAAAGGCGCGCCATTGCCGCGTACCTTCCTGCTCGACAAACGTGGCGAATGACTCGTTGAACTCGGTGTCGTCCTTCACATAGAACTTCTGGTGCGCCAGCTCATGAAAGATCAGCGTGGCCAGTCGCTCATCGCCCCAGCCCATCATCGAATTGAGGATCGGGTCATTGAACCAGCCGAGCGTCGAGTACGCCTCGACCCCGCCGATCGACACGTCCATGCCCTGCAAGCGTTGAATCGCCGCTTCGCCACGGGCGGCGCTCTGGCTGTAGTAGCCGCGATAGGCCACGCAGCCGGCAATCGGGAAGCAGTGATTTTGCGGCGTGAGGGAAAATTCCTTGGTGGCGAACACATTCCACACCACGAACGGGCGACCGAGGTCGGCGTACAGACGATAGCTCCGGTTGTCCGGCAGGTGCAGATGCTCGCTGGCGAACGCGCGGGCCTTTTGCGATTGAGCCAGATGCGCGCGCAATCTGGCATCGCGGCTTGGGTCGGCAATGACCTTTTCCACTGGCTCCCGCGCGCGCAGCAATTGCAATTGTCCGCTGGCCAACTGGCTGTAGTAGCTGACGCTGGCGCAACCGTTGAGCAACAAAACCAACACACCCGGAAACAAAATCGGAAAAACGCGATCAAGTAACCCAAGGCTGGAAAACGGCCTGATCAAAATAAGAAATTCCCCGGAAAGTCTGCCCCAAGACTATCCCGCCTCAAGGAGCACCGCTATGCGCATGTTCATGCTGACAGGAGGCCTGCTGACGCTGGCCGGTTGTGCCGGATTCGGAATGCCCGACCCCGACCCTTCGCAAGCCTGGATCGATCTTGACGCTCGCCAACACGACACGGCGCTGCAAGCCGTTCAAGTCGATGCCACCCAGGCCATCGACAAACGCTATTTCGAAGTGCAGCCCGGCAGCCATGAGCTGAAGGTGCGCTATCAATTCCCGGTCGAGGCCACCAATATCGGCCCGAATGCCGAACCGTTGTGGCGCGATTGCCAGATGAGTGTGAAATTCAAGGACTTCAACGCCGGCCAGCGCTATCAGCTGCAGGCTGGCAGCATCGGCTTCCGGCCTTGGGCCAAGCTGTATGACGAACAGCGCAAGGTTGTCGGTCAGGGCACACCGGCGGGCTGTCAGAGCAGTTGATCGGCGCTATGCTGGAAATCCCGTCTAAGGATATCGATCATGCGCAAGTTGACGACATTGCTGGCCGCCAGTGTGCTCGCCGGTTGTCAGAGCCCGTTGCCGGCGGCCGATCCAGACAAAGCCTGGGTCGACTTCGCCATGCCTACCCCCGGCGGCAAAGTGCTGATGGCCGAGCGCCTGGATAAACAGCGCTTGCGCGACGGACGGTTTTTTCAGGTGACGCCCGGTAGTCATGAGCTCACCGTGCGCTTTGACTTCGAAGTATTCGGGGGTGGTCAGGGCATGGATACCGATCCGCAAGAGCGGCTGTGTTACATGACCGTGCCCTATGAACACTTCGAGGCCGGGCAGCGTTACCGCCTTGAGGCCCGATCGCTGGCCTTCACGCCAAGTGCACGCTTGATCAATCGTCAGGGGCAGATCGTTGCCAACGAGCGGCAGATCAATTGCGTGCCGTGATAGGCAATCAGCTATCGTTTCTCTGATAGATGATCCGCTTGGTGCCGTTCTCGCAGGTACCGACGATCATGGCCGAGTCGTGCTGCTTCGCCTCTTCTGCCGTGATGATTTCCAGGGTGTACGAGGGGATCGCCTTCGCCTGAATTTTGACCTCGATTTCCTTTCTGAGCTTTTCGCAGTCCTTGGGGGCTGCGAAAGCGGAAGTGGCCAGTGCACTGCAAAGGATCGCCAAGCCAATACGTTTCATCGATGAAGCTCCTTGAGGCAGCGCGCACGGGCGTGCGCTGAAGCTGCTGTCGATTATTCGACCACAATTCTGCAGAGCGGGTTCTGACTTTGCTCACACCTTGTATTAATTGCCGGCCGCTGAGCTGGTTTCGAGACTGCGTTCGCGAGCAGGTTCGCTCCCACACTGGATCTGCGCCGTGCACAAATCCCCTGTGGGAGCGAGCCTGCCCGCGAAAGCGTCAGCCCTGCAAACGCCCAATCAGCTGACCAGCGAAGATTCGAGGGTGATCTTCGCGTTCAGCACCTTGGAAACCGGGCAACCTTCCTTGGCCTTGTTGCTCAGTTCTTCAAACTGCTGCTGAGTTGCGCCTGGAATCTTCGCCTTGAGAATCAGCTTTACCGCAGTGATTGCGAAGCCGCCGTCAACCTGATCGAGGGTGACTTCAGCGTTGGTATCGATGCTGTCTGCCTTCAGGCCGGCATCGCCGAGAATCATCGAAAACGCCATGGAGAAGCAGCCGGCGTGAGCCGCGCCGATCAGTTCTTCCGGGTTGGTGCCCTTGCCGCCCTCAAAGCGCGCCTTGAAGCCGTACGGTGCTTCCCGCAGTACGCCGGTTTCGGTGGAGATCGAGCCGAGACCGGTTTTCAGATCGCCTTCCCAATGCGCCGATGCCTTTTTCACGATAGCCATGTCTGCCTCCTCAAATGTGGCGCGGAACGCCGCGCCGTCGCGGTTTTTACTAGCAAGGCTTCTGAGGATAGACGGCGGAACAAAGTTCAGCCTGGCTGAATCGTTGACTTTTTTAGTAGGAAATTTCGTCGCCGCTATTGAATCTCGGGTATATGCCCTCATTCCATAAAACACGCTTATGGATTTGGCAGGTTTTCGCTCGCAAGAAAAACCTGCCTCCCCACCCGGAGATGCAGGTTCATGAAAAAACTGTCCGACGTAAAATTTTCCACCCTCGACTTGGTGCCGGTACGCGAAAACGGCAGCGCTGCGCAATCGCTGCGCAACTCGCTGGACCTGGCGCAGCATGCCGAGAAATTCGGCTACACGCGCTTCTGGGTCGCCGAACATCACAACATGGACGGCATCGCCAGTTCGGCAACTTCGGTGTTGCTCGGCTATCTGGCCGGAGGCACGTCGACGATCCGCGTCGGTTCCGGCGGGGTAATGCTGCCCAACCATGCGCCGCTGGTGATCGCCGAGCAGTTCGGCACCCTCGAGAGCCTGTACCCGGGACGGATCGACCTGGGTCTGGGTCGCGCGCCCGGCTCTGACCAGATGACCGCCCGCGCCTTGCGCCGTGAGCGCTCGGGCAGCGCTGACGACTTCCCTGAAGACGTTGCCGAACTGATGCGCTACCTCGGCCCGCGCACCCCGGAGCAACGGGTGATCGCCATGCCCGGCACCGGCACCAACGTGCCGATCTGGCTGCTCGGCTCAAGCCTGTTCAGTGCGCAATTGGCGGGTGAGCGCGGCTTGCCTTACGCCTTCGCCTCGCACTTCGCGCCGCGCTTCATGCACGAGGCGATCCGCATCTACCGTAACCACTTCAAACCGTCGGCGGTGCTCGACAAACCGTACGTAATGCTCGGCGTGCCGCTGGTGGCAGCGGATACCGATGAGCAAGCCGATTATCTGGCGACGTCGGTGTACCAGCGCATTCTTGCACTGATGCGTGGCCAGAGCCTGGTGCAGCGTCCGCCGGTGAAAACCATGGACGGTCTGTGGCTGCCCCATGAACGTGAAGCGGTGGGCGATTTCCTCGGCCTCGCCATGGTCGGCGGCCCGCAGAAGATCCGCGCCAAACTGGAAGTGTTGATCGAGCAGACCCAGGCGGATGAGCTGATTTTCACCAGTGATCTTTACGAACACGCCGATCGCATCCATTCCTACGAATTGCTGGCCCAAGTCATGAAGGGATAACGCGAACCCTTGTAGGAGCTGTCGAGTGCAACGAGGCTGCGATCTTTTGATTATGATTTGAAATCAAGATCAAAAGATCGCAGCGTCCCGCAGCTCCTACCCGGAAAATCATCGTCCACAAAAAAAGCCGACGCATCCGCGTCGGCTTTTGTATTTCAGGCGCGCTCAACCTCGCTTGTAGACGATTTCCTTGCTGCCGCCTTCGCAACTGCCGACGACGTCGCCATCAGCCGCCGCACCCTTGTCGACAACTTCCAGCGAATAACCGGATACGCCTTTGGCGTCGAGCTTCGCGGCGATTTCGCTTTTCAGCTCTTCACATGGCTTGCCGGCTGCAAACGCACCACCCGCAAGGCTCAACAAACCTACTGCCAACATGAACTTCTTCATCGGTCGCACTCCCTGGTCGGATTGAATGAGGCGGGCATCGGGTCATCCACCCGATGCGCTCACCTTGTAGCGCTTTGCCATTCCCTATGGCACTCGGCCAGCGCGCAAGTTCAGAAGACTAGCTCAAACTCAGCTGGCGGCAATCTTGAAGCCGACTTTCAGCGTTACCTGAAAGTGCGCCACCTGGCCGTTTTCGATGTGGCCACGGGTTTCGGTCACTTCAAACCATTCCAGATTGCGCAGGGTTTTGTTGGCTTCGGCCAGTGCGTTGTTGATGGCGTCTTCGATGCTGGTGGTGGACGAACCGACCAGCTCGACTTTCTTGTACGTGTGATGCTCACTCATGGCGTTCTCCTTGGGTTGGAATGGCGTGTGAAATTGAGCCTAGCAGGCAATTGCACTGTTGATTTCGGCGCCTCTGCGCTGCCGAAGTTCAGAATTTCTGCACTTTCTCGAAGTGGTGAAGTCCCAACCAACACACGCCACTCATCACCAATGCAGGAGAGCCACCATGGCCAACACCTCTTTACGTAAAGCCTCGTTGCAAAGCATGGAAGCCGAGATCGAGAGTCTGCTCAAATCGTTGGAAAGCTTGAAAGACGATGCTTCGGACGAGTCGCGCAAGACCCTCAAGGCGCTGAAAAGCAATGCCGAAAGTGCACTGAAACATTCCCGTCATCTGCTCAGCGACGCGTACGAAGAAGTCAAAGTGAAAACCCGCGAGACCGGCATTGCCACTCGTGACTATGCGCAGGAACACCCATGGACCACGGCTGGCGTGGCTGTCGGTGCAATCGGTCTGCTCGCTGCCTACTTTTTGTTCAAGCGCGGTGAGTGATCAGGCTGGCGCAGCTCGTTTTTGAGCCACTGCGCCAGTTGCCGGGCGCGCCCGTCCGCGGCGCGCTTGGGTAGCCACAACGCCAGTTGCGCCGGGGTTTCGCAGAAGCCCCATGGCGCAACCAGGCGTCCTGCCTTCAGATCTTCCATTACCAACGGCTCCGGTGCGATTGCCACGCCGAGACCTGCAACAGCCGCCTCCAGCAAATAATACAAATGCTCAAAACCTTGCCCGAGCTTCAACGCCTTGGGATCGAGGTGGTTTTGCTGCGCCCAGCTGGGCCAGGCTTGTGGGCGAGAGGTGGTGTGCAGCAAGGGCTGCTTGAGCAATTCTGCGCCAGGAGCGTCGTGCAGGTTCTGATAACCGCTGAATAACGGGCTCATCACCGGGCCGATGCGTTCTGCCGCCAGCTCGTAGACCTGCATATCGGCCGGCCACGGTGGCTCGGCGAACAGCAACAGCGCATCAAGGCCCGGGCGCCGAGGGTCGAGATCGCCTTCACCGGCCGACAGGTGCAGTCGCAGATCAGGCAAATCGGCATTCAACCGCCCCAGGCGGGGAATGAACCAGCGCGCCAGCAGGCTCCCGGAACAGCCAAGCACGAATGGCGCATCGGCAGTGCTTTGCGTGAGTTCGGCGCAAACACTGCGCAACCGATCGAACGCCTCTGCGCTGGCATCGCGCAGACGCACGCCGGCATCTGTGAGTTTCAAGCCGCGTCCGTCCTTGACAAACAGGCTCACGCCGAGATGTTCTTCAAGCGCTTTCAGCTGGCGGCTGACCGCGCCGTGAGTGACATGCAGCTGCTCGGCAGCCTGACTGACGCTGTTCAGACGGGCGGTGGCCTCGAAGGCGCGCAAGGCATTAAGCGGGGGAAGGTCGTGGCTCATGGTATCTGTGAGTTTTCCTGACAGGTTGCGGCGATCTTATCGGTTTTCAGCCTGGAAAGTCAGGGGTAGAGTGGTCGTCATTGTCTTCTGACCGAATTCACCTGGAGCGACCCATGACCCAGACTTCGAATACCTCTGATCTGCGTAACGGCCCTGACGCCAACGGCCTGTTCGGTGCGTTCGGTGGCCGTTATGTAGCGGAAACCCTGATGCCGTTGATCCTCGACCTAGCCCGCGAATACGAAGCGGCCAAGGAAGATCCGGCATTCAAAGAAGAATTGGCCTACTTCCAGCGTGATTACGTCGGACGTCCAAGCCCGCTGTATTTCGCCGAACGCCTGACCGAATTCTGCGGCGGCGCGAAGATCTACCTCAAGCGTGAAGAGCTGAACCACACCGGCGCGCACAAGATCAACAACTGCATCGGCCAGATTCTGCTGGCACGGCGCATGGGCAAGAAGCGCATCATCGCCGAAACCGGCGCCGGTATGCACGGCGTGGCTACTGCCACCGTTGCTGCGCGTTTCGGGCTGGACTGCGTGATCTACATGGGCACCACTGACATCGAACGTCAGCAGGCCAACGTCTTCCGCATGAAGCTGCTCGGCGCTGAAGTCATTCCGGTCGTGGCTGGCACCGGCACCCTGAAGGATGCGATGAACGAAGCCCTGCGTGACTGGGTGACCAATGTCGACAACACTTTCTACCTGATCGGCACCGTAGCCGGCCCACACCCTTATCCAGCAATGGTCCGCGACTTCCAGGCCGTCATCGGCAAGGAAACCCGCGATCAGCTGCAGGCTCAGGAAGGTCGTCTGCCGGACAGTCTGGTGGCGTGCATCGGTGGCGGTTCCAACGCCATGGGCCTGTTCCACCCGTTCCTTGATGACAAGAGCGTGGAGATCATCGGCGTCGAAGCGGCGGGTTATGGCATCGAAACCGGCAAGCACGCGGCCAGCCTGAACGGCGGTGTGCCGGGCGTGCTGCACGGCAACCGCACCTTCCTGCTGCAGGACGACGATGGGCAGATCATCGACGCCCACTCGATTTCAGCTGGCCTCGACTATCCGGGCATCGGTCCTGAACACGCCTGGTTGCATGACATCGGCCGCGTCCAGTACACCTCGGTAACCGATGACGAAGCGCTTGAAGCGTTCCACAAATGCTGCCGTCTGGAAGGGATCATTCCTGCCCTGGAAAGCGCCCACGCTCTGGCCGAAGTGTTCAAACGTGCACCGAAGCTGCCGAAGGATCACCTGATGGTGGTCAACCTCTCGGGCCGTGGTGATAAGGACATGCAAACCGTAATGCACCATATGCAACAGTCGCAGCAGGAGAAACACTGATGAGCCGCCTGCAAACCCGCTTTGCCGACCTCAAGCAACAGAACCGCGCCGCGCTGGTGACCTTCGTCACCGCTGGTGATCCTGACTACGACACTTCGCTGGCAATCCTCAAAGGCCTGCCTGCCGCAGGTGCCGACGTGATCGAACTGGGCATGCCGTTCACCGATCCGATGGCCGATGGTCCGGCGATCCAGTTGGCCAACATCCGTGCACTGGGCGCCAAACAGAATCTGGCGAAAACCCTGCAAATGGTTCGCGAATTCCGTGAAGGCAACAGCGACACGCCGCTGGTGTTGATGGGTTACTTCAACCCGATCCACAAATTCGGCGTCGAGCGTTTCATCGCAGAAGCCAAGGATGCCGGCGTCGATGGCCTGATCGTGGTCGACATGCCACCAGAGCACAATGAGGAACTGTGCGACCCGGCGCAGGCTGCTGGCCTGGACTTCATCCGCCTGACCACGCCGACCACCGACGACGCGCGTCTGCCGCGTGTGCTCAACGGTAGTTCCGGTTTTGTCTACTACGTGTCGGTCGCGGGTGTCACCGGCGCCGGTGCAGCGACTCTGGAACACGTGGAAGAGGCGGTTGCACGTCTGCGTCGGCATACCGACCTGCCGATCAGCATTGGCTTCGGTATCCGTACACCGGAGCAGGCTGCGGCCATCGCGCGTCTGGCTGACGGTGTGGTGGTGGGCTCGGCGTTGATCGATCACATCGCCAGTGCCGATACGCCTGAGCAGGCCATCGATGGCGTGTTGAGTCTGTGTTCGGCGCTGTCCCAAGGCGTGCGCAAGGCTCGCGTCTAAAGCCGCAGGGGAAAACCAAAAGGCTTCAGAACATGGGTTCTGAAGCCTTTTTTGTGCTCAGGGCAATTGCAGTCCGCCCGAAGCCTTGTGCAGTTTGCGCAGATGCTCGCCAATCTGCTTGACGTTGGCCTCGCTGGCGGCAATCTCGGCGGCGCGCTTGGGTTCAAGCAGCTTGCGCACTTCGGTATCGAGATCGCCGGACAGGGCGAGCAGCTTCTTCTGCCGTTGGCTGCTTTCCGCTTCCAGTCGGCCAAACTCGCTCGGCTGCGGTAGTCCGTAACCTTTGGAGTCGAGCAGTTCCGCCGGGCGGCTGAGGAAACCACTGTTGGCGAGGATTTCCTGCAAGGTCGCGTTGGCCTTGTCCATGCCGCCGTTCTCCAGCTCGCGGGCGCCGAGGTAGCGTTGCTTGACCTCGTCCTGGGCCAGCAACAACTGCCGGCGGAAACTGGCTTGCTCCAGCAGCAACAGCGCCGCGCTGGTGCGCAGGTCGGCGCGGTCGAACCATTCGCGGCGTTGCTCAGCGCTGAGTGACAGCCAGTCTTCGACAGTGGTCTGCTTGATCGGCAGCTGCTTCTTCAATACATCGAACATCGCTTGATAGCGATCGCGGAACGAGTCGAAGCGGTAACCCAGACGCAGCGCTTCTTTCGGATCGTCGAGCACACTGGTGTCGGCCAGACCACGGCCCTTGAGCACTTCCAGCAAGCCGTTGGGCATGATGCTGTCGAGGCCGACCAGTTGGCTGTTATTGCTACCGCTGCGCAACAGTTTCAAGCCTTCCACCGCGCAGTTGTTGGAGAGGAAGAAGTAATTGCCGTCGTAACTCCAGTGCATCTCGGCGGCATGTTCGACCACGCCCTCGATCTCCTCGCGAGACAGGTTCAGCGGCACTGAAGCGAGGCTGCGCAGCTCGGTCTTGGTGTATTCGTCGATCACCTGTGCCAGCGGCAACACGAACAGCCGCGACGGGTATTTGCCGACCAGTCCGTCCCAGCTCGACAGCTGCACATCGCCAACGAAGGCGCGATAGGACAGCACCAAGTGTTGATCGAGATCGAGGCGGCAATCCGGGCCGCGCGGGCGACCGGGGGCGCAGATCACCAGGCGCAACATGCTGTGGCCCCAGCGACTGACCCAGTTCTGATTGGCCTCGGCCAGCAGGTAATCGACAGCGTAGACGCGCTCCGGATCGACTTGCCCCAGAGGCTGCTTGGCGAAGTCATTGCCCGCATTGAGAAAGGCAAAGCTCTTGCTGCAGGTGTCCTGCGCTGGCGGCGCCCAGCCGAAATGTTCCTTGTAGTAGCGATACAACGCCGGGCGGCGGCAGGCGTAGCTCGGGTCGAGGAGGAAGTACTCCATGTTGACCGCAACGAACTCCTTGGGGCTGGAAATCTCGTAGAGATCCGGGCTGCGCGCGATCTGGCGGTTGTGTTGTTCACGCTCGCCACGGCGGCCGACGTACTGTTGCCACCCGGCCAGGTCAAGCAGGCGCGGGTCGTCGCTGATGGTGAAGCGCCGACGGTTCTGCCCGCGACACTCATCGGGAATACCGATCAGCCCGGCGCTGTTGAAGCGTCGGGTGCAGCGCTGGATCAACGTGCGTTCGGCGCTTGGCCATAAACGCGCGCGGTCGTAGATATGCGTGATTTCGTGCAGCACTGTGGCTAGCAGTTCCTGGCGCACAGTGCCGTGGGGGCGATTTGTTTTCTCTTTCGCCGCGCTGCCATCGGTGAGAGCTGCGAGAAGCTTGCGATTCAGATCAAGTTCGGCAACCAGCGTCGCCTGCCCGTAAGCATTGGCCGGCATGTCGTCGGTCCAGCCGACATCGATACGCCGATCCAGCCGCTCGATGAAGCTCGGCGGCAGTTTCGCCATGGCCTCATCAATCAGCGCCTGACTGGCCTGTTGTTGAGCGGGGCTCAGACCCTCGGTCTTGAGCCGCAATTGCAGGCCGGCGTGGGCGCTGTTGCCAAGCAGCAACAACGCCCCGGCCAGCAGCCAGGCGCCAACGGACCTCACAGTGCGAGGATGGCTTCGGCGAGTACCTGATCACTGGCGTCGCGCGCTTCCGGCACCCGTGTACGCAATGTGTTGAGAGCGGCCTCGAGGTGCGCGCCACGGATGTCGCCGTTGCTGGCGACGAAACTGGCGGCGTCGTCGTGGGCTTCGCGGATGATTTTCGAATCGCGAATCGACGTGGTGGTATCGGAAGTGAAATCGATGCTGCGCTGGGAGGCACGAACGATGATGTTACTGGTGGCTACCAGGGTGTGCGCCTGGGCCACATCGGCCAACACAAACAGGCCAAGGGCGGCAGCAATCAGCGGGCTACGCATGGAACGACTCCGGAAGGACAAGGATAACTATTGGACGAGAATTGCCTCTGCCAGTTCAAGGTCGCTGGCATGAAGTTTCGGCCGGGTTTTGCGCAGGTAATGCAGCGCGGACTCCAGCCGTGCGCCTCGCCATTCACCGTCACTGGCGACGAAGGCGGCCGCGTCATCATGGGCGGCGCGCAGCAGTTTACGGTCGAACGGCGCAGAAGACACCATGCTGGTGGCGTAACCGCTGACAACCGTGCCTTGGGTCGATGCATTGAAAGCATCGAAGGCGTTGACAGACATCGCCCAGCAGGCGGTGAATAGAGTAGAAGAGATGAGCAAAGTTGGAAGAAAGCGCATGGGACTCGACAACTGTTAGCGAGCCTGAAGGCTAGCGCAAATGCCCGGGCCAGAGCCAGCGTTGAAACATCGGGACACGGCTGGCGTGTCCCGCAATACCGCAAGCGATCAGAGCGTCAGAATGGCCTGAGCCAATTGGGCATCGGTGGCATTGAGTTGTGGCGCCTGATGGCGGATGTGATCGAGCGCGCTTTCCAGTTTCACACCACGGATATCGCCTTCGCTGGCCACGAAGCTGGCGGCATCGTCGCGGGCGGCGAGGACGATCTTGTCGTCACGGAACGAGGAGGTCACATCGGAAGTGGCGTCGGAAGTGGCTTTCAGCGCGCCGACGATCGAGTCGGTGGTGACGATGAAACTGGTAGCACTGGCGTTGGCAGCCACGGCCAGCAGGGCGGCGGCACTGAGCAGGCGAAGACGGGTCATGATGTAACTCCTTTGGATAAACCGTAGTGAGAGGTGGCTCGGTATCTGAGGAGTCAGACGCCTGTTGCGCAACGTTCGCCACGTTCTGCATGGATATTAGGCTGCCAAATCCGGTTCGCCCAGTGGTGGCCAGTGATACTCCAAAGGTTCTGCATAACTGTACTGGTGTTATTTGAGGCTTTCGTGAATTGTACCTGTACTCATTCAGTTATGCGTTTTAGAGCATTCAAGGCCCTGAAACGACAAAACCCGTCGTGGTTGCCCACGACGGGTTTTGCTTGTGCAATTCGGGCTGCTGGCGGTGGGTCTGACGACCAGAGCCAGCGACGCTGCTTAGCGCCAGAACGGCTTGCTCAGCTCTTCGTAGCGTTGTGCTTCGCTGATACCGGCGTCGGCCAGCAGACGCGAATCCAGACGGGCCAGTTGGTGGCGGCTGGAGATGCGGCGCTGCCACAACATCAGGTTGGCGATAACGCGCAGAGGCAGGGAAGCCTGGGTGTTTACAGCTTTGTCTTCGAAGAACAGTTCGGAACTGAGTGTACGTTCCATGGTTGACATCCTTCCGCTTGTGGCGGGATCAGGTAGTGGTTTGACTGGTGCCCATGATCCTCTCGTTTGGATAGTCTCTGTAGATACAGTTCATTTGTATTGTGAGTGAGCAGTTAACTGTTTATGGATGGTGTACGGGTCGAAATTGGGCAAACTGTACCTGTCTGCACTTGATTGGTGCATTTCGGCTCGTATCAGGGGGTTGGGTAGGAGTTTGCGGTAGGAAAAGACCGGTACAGCAGTACAGTTTTTGGTGATCGTGTTCTTTGCGAACATCCACCGACGCAAAACTGTGTTTGCCTCGGTGGTTATCTGTGTGAATCACACCGTCAGCATGCGCCCGGTTTCTTCCAGGTTCATATGCCAGCTCAGGGCTTCGCGCAGAATATGCGGGGTGTGACCGCCGATTGCACAGGCAGCGCTGAAGTAATCATTCAGTGCCTGGTGGAAGTCCGGATGCACGCAGTTGTCGATGATCACTCGTGCACGTTCCCGTGGCGCCAGGCCACGCAGGTCGGCGAGGCCGACTTCGGTCACCAGAATGTCGACGTCATGCTCGGTATGGTCGACGTGGCTGACCATCGGCACCACGCTCGAAATCGCGCCACCCTTGGCAATCGATTTGGTCACGAATACCGCCAGATGCGCATTGCGTGCGAAGTCGCCGGAACCGCCGATGCCGTTCATCATCCGCGTACCGCAGACATGGGTGGAGTTGACGTTGCCATAGATGTCGAACTCCAGCGCGGTGTTGATGCCAATGATGCCCAGGCGCCGCACCACTTCCGGGTGATTGGAGATCTCCTGCGGCCGCAGAATCAGTTTGTCCTTGTACTTCTCCAGGTTGCCGAACACGTCGCTGTTGCGGCGCTCGGACAGGGTGATCGAACTGCCCGAGGCGAAGCTCAGCTTGCCGGCATCGATCAGGTCGAAGGTCGAGTCCTGCAGCACTTCCGAGTACATGGTCAGGTCTTCGAACGGCGAGTCGATCAAGCCGCACATCACCGCGTTGGCGATGTTGCCAATCCCGGCTTGCAGCGGGCCGAGCTTGTTGGTCATGCGCCCGGCCGCGACTTCCTGCTTGAAAAAAGTGATCAGGTGTTCGGCAATGGCATTGGTGTCAACGTCCGGTACCGATACTGTGGATGGCGAGTCCGATTGCTGAGTGATGACAATCGCAACGATCTTCTCCGGTGGAATCGGGATCGCCGTGCTGCCGATGCGATCGTCGACTTTCACCAGCGGGATTGGCGTCCGCGTCGGGCGGTACGTCGGGATATAGATGTCGTGCAGGCCTTCGAGGT
Organism: Pseudomonas sp. ef1; assembly: GCF_007293365.2. Classification (NCBI taxonomy): domain Bacteria; kingdom Pseudomonadati; phylum Pseudomonadota; class Gammaproteobacteria; order Pseudomonadales; family Pseudomonadaceae; genus Pseudomonas; species Pseudomonas sp. ef1. The sequence goes on from NZ_CM129815.1 coordinate 1,071,055, forward strand.
TGGCGTTGTGGGCCAGGTTGATCTCGACGATCACTTGTTTGGCGAAGATCGCGAAGCTGGCCGAGTTGCCCACCGAAGTGGTCGGCACGATATGGCCTTGTTCGGTGATGGCGACTGCCTCGATGACGGCAATGTCCGGCAGCTTCAATTGCTGGTTGCGCAACTGCTCGACCGTTTCCGAGAGATGCTGGTCAATGAACATCACTTCACCGGCGTTGATTGCCTTGCGCAACGTGCTGTCGACCTGAAACGGCATGCGCCGCGACAGCACACCGGCCTCGGTCAGTTGCTTGTCGAGGTCGTTGCCCAGGCTGGCGCCAGTCATCAGGCTGATCTTCAGCGGCGTGACCTTGGCGCGCTCGGCCAGTGCGTGGGGAACGGCCTTGGCTTCGCCGGCGCGGGTGAAACCGCTCATGCCGACGGTCATGCCGTCCTCAATCAGAGCAGCGGCGTCGGCAGCGCTCATCACTTTATCCAACAACGAAGGCAGGCGAATACGGTCACGGTACATGGATTATTATCTCGGGCAACGAGTAGCAGGATGCGCAGTCTAGTGAATTTGGCCGGCGCCTGTCCCGCTACCAAGGTCGCAAACGAGGCCTCTATTTCGCGGGTTTGCAGTAAAACACCGTTACCGGATCTGCAACAACGCGGCAAATTGTCCAGCGTCTGGCGCAAACAAAAACGCCCCGACAAGTCGGGGCGTTCGCTATTGCAGTGGTGAATTACTCGACCGCTTTGACCATGTCTTCGATGACTTTCTTCGCATCGCCGAAAACCATCATGGTTTTGTCCAGATAGAACAGTTCGTTGTCCAGGCCGGCGTAGCCGCTGGCCATCGAGCGCTTGTTGACGATGATGGTCTTGGCCTTGAACGCTTCGAGAATCGGCATACCGGCAATCGGTGACTTCGGATCGTTCTTCGCGGCCGGGTTGACCACGTCGTTCGCCCCGAGCACCAGCACCACATCGGCCTGACCGAACTCGGAGTTGATGTCTTCCATCTCGAACACCTGGTCGTAAGGCACTTCGGCCTCGGCGAGCAGGACGTTCATATGCCCAGGCATCCGACCGGCCACCGGGTGAATCGCGTACTTCACGGTTACGCCGCGATGGGTCAGCTTCTCGGTCAATTCCTTCAGTGCGTGTTGTGCACGGGCCACTGCCAGACCGTAACCCGGGACGATGATCACGGTGTCGGCGTTGGTCAGCAGGAAGGTTGCGTCGTCAGCCGAGCCGGATTTCACCGGGCGGGCTTCCTGCGCACCGGCAGGACCCGCATCTGCCGTATTGCCGAAACCGCCGAGCAGTACATTAAAGAAGGAGCGGTTCATCGCCTTGCACATGATGTACGAGAGGATCGCACCGCTCGAACCCACCAGCGAGCCGGCAATGATCAGCATCGAGTTGTTCAGCGAGAAGCCGATCCCCGCCGCCGCCCAGCCGGAATAGCTGTTGAGCATCGACACCACCACTGGCATGTCAGCGCCGCCGATCGGGATGATGATCAGCACGCCCATCACGAACGCCAGCGCCAGCATCAGTGCGAACGCCGTAAGGTTGCCGGTGAACATGAAAGTCAGACCGAGAACCAGCGTTGCCAGACCCAGAATCGCATTGAGCTTGTGCTGGCCACTGAACTGTACCGGTGCGCCCTGGAACAGGCGGAACTTGTACTTGCCCGAGAGCTTGCCAAAGGCAATCACCGAACCGGAGAAAGTGATCGCACCGATTGCCGCACCGAGGAACAGCTCCAGACGGTTGCCCGCCGGGATCGCATCGCCCAGCTGTTTGACGATACCCAACGACTGCGGCTCAACTACCGCCGCAATGGCAATGAACACCGCCGCGAGGCCGATCATGCTGTGCATGAACGCTACCAGTTCCGGCATCTTGGTCATTTCAACGCGCTTGGCCATGATCGAACCGGCGGTGCCGCCGACCAGCAGGCCGACGATCACATAACCGATGCCAGCCGTGGCCAGTTCAGCGCCCAACTTATAGATGAGGCCGACCGTGGTGATGATGGCCAGTGCCATGCCAAGCATGCCGAACAGGTTGCCGCGCCGCGAGGTGGTCGGGTGCGACAGGCCTTTGAGGGCCTGGATAAAGCAGATCGACGCGATCAGGTAGAGCGTCGTCACGAGATTCATGCTCATTACTTCGGCGCCTCTTCTTTTGCTTTCGGGGCTTTCTTTTTGAACATCTCAAGCATGCGGCGAGTGACCAGGAAGCCACCGAACACATTGACCGCCGCCAGTGCCACAGCCAGCGTGCCCATGGTCTTGCCCAACGGCGTGACTGTCAGCGCAGCGGCGAGCATGGCGCCGACGATCACGATCGCCGAGATCGCGTTGGTGACTGCCATCAACGGCGTGTGCAGCGCAGGTGTAACGTTCCAGACCACGTGGTAACCGACATAAATCGCCAGCACGAAGATGATCAGGTTGTAGATACCGGGGGAGATAAGCTCTTCCATCGTCTGAATCCCTGCTTAGGCGTTTTTGCGGATGACTTGGCCGTCGCGGCACATCAGGCACGCGGCGACGATGTCGTCTTCGAGGTTGACGTCGAACTGGCCTTCCTTGGTGAACACCAGCTTGAGGAAGTCCAGCAGGTTGCGTGCGTACAGCGCCGAAGCATCGGCAGCGACTTCACCGGCGAGGTTGGTCGGACCGACGATCGTCACACCGTTTTCCACAACGACCTGATCGGCGACGGTCAGCGGACAGTTGCCACCCTGAGCGGCCGCGAGGTCGATGACCACCGAGCCCGGCTTCATCTGCGCCACGGTCTCGGCGCTGAGCAGCGTCGGCGCCTTGCGGCCCGGAATCAGCGCAGTGGTGATGACGATATCGGCCTGCTTGGCGCGCTCGTGCACGGCCTGGGCCTGACGCTGCATCCAACTCGCCGGCATCGGCCGCGCGTAACCGCCGACACCGACGGCGCATTCGCGCTCTTCATCGGTCTCGTAAGGCACGTCGACGAACTTCGCGCCGAGGGATTCGATCTGTTCCTTCACCGCTGGGCGCACGTCGGACGCTTCGATCACCGCACCCAGGCGTTTCGCCGTGGCAATCGCCTGCAAACCGGCCACGCCTGCACCAAGAATCAGCACCCGCGCCGCTTTCACGGTACCCGCAGCAGTCATCAGCATCGGCATGAAGCGTGGGTAATAGTGAGCCGCGAGCAACACCGCTTTGTAGCCGGCGATATTCGCCTGCGACGACAACACATCAAGACTCTGCGCCCGCGAGGTGCGCGGCGCCGCTTCGAGGGCGAACGCGGTAATGCCGCATTCGGCCATCTTCGCGATGGTCTCGTTGTTGAACGGGTTGAGCATGCCCACGAGCACCGTGCCGCGCTTGATCAGCGGCAGTTCGGCATCGCTTGGCGCGACCACTTTGAGAATCAGCTCGGCGCCAAACGCGTCATTGGCGCTGCCAATGCTTGCGCCGGCCGCTTCATAGGCACTGTCGACGACACTGGCTTTGACGCCAGCGCCGCTTTGCACAGTGACCTTATGGCCTTGGCTGATCAGCTTCTTGATGGTTTCCGGGGTTGCAGCAACCCGTGTTTCACCGGTCTGGGTTTCGAGAGGAACACCAATGTGCACGTCAAATCTCCTGCGTGATCTTATTGAGTAAACCCATGCACTACGGATGGTGCGACTGGGGCGGCCGATCAGCACGATCCCGCCGAATCAGGACGGGGCGCGGCATTTTGCAGGCGAACTTTATGCCCTTCAAGGGATTATGACGGGTGACGGAAAATTAACTACAAGTCATGCCGTGACCGAATGTCGCAGATGGCCGGTTGAACCCCTTGCAGGCCGTGCCCTGCAAGGATTCTGGCTGAATTTGAAAAAATTTCGCATCGGTGGCGTGAATAGGCAGCAATGAGTCGCCATTAGAGGCTCAAAGCCACGTGTTTGGCTGCTTGTGGGACGTCTGTACGACTTTCGGATACAGTCTGCTCAGAAGCGACAAATAGTTATATCTGTAGGTCTTTGGTTTTTCTGACTACGGGGTTAGGTATTGCGCAAAGCCTTTATTCTTCTAGGCTGTAGCTCTGCGCTTGATTTACCAGCCAGTCACGAAATGCCTTCAGCGATGCCGATTCGACCTTTCGCTCCGGAATCATCAGGTAATAGGCCTTGATGCTGGAGAGCGCTTGAGAGTTGGCAACCACCAGACGTTTCTCTGTCAGCTCGCGCTGAATCAGAAACGGCGGAATCAGCGCAACGCCCATGTCGTGCATGGCTGCCTGGGCAAGCATGGAGAAAAGCTCGTAGCGTGGACCTGTCATGTCGCGAGGGATATTCAGTTGCTGCGAGTTGAACCATTGGCGCCAGGCGTAAGGTCGGGTGGTTTGCTGCAGCAGCGGTAGTTCAGCGATGGCTTGCGCTGTCAGATGCTTGCGATCGCCGAGTAGGGCGGGGCTGCACACCGGCATCGGATTCTCGCCCATCAATCTGTGGGATTCGGTACCCGACCAATCGGCATCGCCGAAGTAGATCGCGGCATCGAATTCGGTGTCGGCAAACAGGAAAGGTCGGGTGCGGTTCGTCAGGTTGACGGTCACTTCCGGGTGCTTGAGCTGGAAATCCTTGAGCCGTGGCAGCAGCCATTGCGTGCCGAAGGTCGGGACGACGGCGAGCTCGATAACGTTGGTGCCCTGCTGGCCCATCACCGAGAGGGTGTCGCGCTCCACTGCATCGAGCTGAGTCGCCACCCGACGGCTATATGAAAGACCCGCCTCGGTCAGTTTCACTCCACGTCGCGAGCGTCGGAACAGTTCCACGCTGAGGAAATCTTCCAGGCTGGCGATCTGTCGGCAAATGGCGCCTTGGGTGAGCGACAGTTCTTCAGCAGCACGGGTAAAGCTCTCATGGCGGGCGGCAGCTTCGAAACTGATCAGGGCGGCGGTGCTGGGGATCTTCCTGCGCATGTACGTCAACCTCACTAATGCGCCGCATAAAAGGCTATTCGCGACGGTACGGAGTGAGAAATTAGCACAACAGAATGCGAAATCCTCGTTTGCCCCGACGGCGAACCGCGCCTAGGATCAATGCCACGTTAATTCATCCGATTGCGAGGGCACACTCATGGGCGGTAAAGCTAGCTTCAACTGGATCGATCCCCTGCTGCTGGATCAACAGCTCACTGAAGAAGAGCGGATGATCCGCGACACCGCCGCGCAGTTCGCTCAACAGAGTCTCGCCCCGCGTGTGCTCGAAGCTTTCCGTCATGAGAAGACCGACCCGGCAATCTTCCGCGAGATGGGTGAAGTCGGCCTGCTCGGTGCGACCATTCCAGAGCAATACGGTGGCAGTGGTCTGAATTACGTCAGTTATGGCCTGATTGCCCGTGAGGTCGAGCGCGTCGACTCTGGCTATCGCTCGATGATGAGCGTGCAATCCTCACTGGTGATGGTGCCGATCAACGAATTCGGTACCGAAGCACAGAAGCAGAAGTATCTGCCGAAACTGGCTTCCGGCGAATGGATCGGTTGCTTCGGTCTGACCGAGCCGAACCACGGTTCCGATCCGGGCGCGATGATAAGCCGGGCGCGCAAAGTCGATGGCGGCTACAGCCTGACTGGCGCGAAGATGTGGATCACCAACAGCCCGATTGCTGACGTATTTGTGGTCTGGGCCAAGGATGATGCCGGCGATATCCGTGGATTCGTTCTGGAGAAAGGCTGGAAAGGTCTGAGCGCTCCGGCGATTCACGGTAAGGTCGGCCTGCGCGCTTCCATCACCGGCGAGATCGTCATGGACAATGTGTTCGTGCCGGAAGAAAACATCTTCCCGGACGTCCGAGGTCTGAAAGGTCCGTTCACCTGCCTCAACTCCGCACGCTACGGCATTTCCTGGGGGGCGCTGGGCGCGGCCGAGTTCTGCTGGCACACCGCGCGTCAATACACTCTGGATCGTCAGCAATTCGGTCGACCGTTGGCCGCGACTCAACTGGTACAGAAGAAACTCGCCGACATGCAGACCGAGATCACTCTGGCGCTGCAAGGTTGCCTGCGCTTGGGCCGGATGAAGGACGAAGGTACCGCCGCCGTTGAAATCACTTCGATCATGAAGCGCAACTCCTGCGGCAAGTCGCTGGATATTGCGCGGATGGCGCGCGACATGCTCGGTGGCAATGGTATCTCCGATGAGTTCGGCGTGGCCCGCCATCTGGTCAACCTGGAAGTGGTGAATACCTATGAAGGTACCCACGACGTTCACGCGCTGATCCTCGGGCGTGCGCAAACCGGTCTGCAGGCGTTCTATTAATAGGAGAGCGGACCATGGGCGCGCTGTCGCATCTGCGGGTACTGGATTTATCGCGAGTGCTGGCCGGGCCTTGGGCCGGGCAAATCCTCGCCGACCTTGGCGCCGAAGTGATCAAAGTCGAGCGCCCGGGCAATGGTGATGATACCCGCGCCTGGGGTCCGCCCTTCCTTAAAGACGCTTACGGCGAGAACACGTCGGAAGCGGCTTATTACCTCTCGGCAAACCGCAACAAGCAATCGGTCACCATCGACTTCACTCGCCCTGAAGGGCAGAAGCTGGTGCGCGACCTGGCGGCGAAGTCGGACATCCTGATCGAGAATTTCAAGGTGGGCGGTCTGGCGGCCTATGGTCTGGACTATGAGTCGCTGAAGGCGCTCAACCCGAATTTGATCTATTGCTCCATTACCGGCTTCGGTCAGACCGGGCCTTATGCCAAGCGTGCGGGCTATGACTTCATGATCCAGGGGCTCGGCGGCTTGATGAGTCTGACCGGCCGACCCGAAGGAGACGACGGTGCCGGTCCGGTGAAAGTCGGTGTCGCTCTCACGGATATTCTTACTGGGCTGTATTCAACGGTGGCGGTTCTCGCGGCGTTGGCTCATCGCGATCACGACGGTGGTGGCCAGCACATCGATATGGCGTTGCTGGATGTGCAGGTCGCGTGTCTGGCGAACCAGGCGATGAACTACCTGACCACGGGCAATGCGCCAAAGCGTCTGGGAAATGCGCATCCCAACATCGTGCCTTATCAGGACTTTCCTACGGCGGATGGTGACTTCATTCTTACCGTGGGTAATGACGGGCAGTTCCGCAAGTTCGCAGAGGTGGCTGGCCAACCGCAGTGGGCGGATGATCCGCGCTTCGCGACCAACAAGCTGCGGGTAGCGAACCGCGCGGTGCTGATCCCGTTGATCCGCCAAGCTACGGTCTTCAAGACGACGGCCGAGTGGGTTGCACAACTGGAACAGGCGGGCGTGCCTTGTGGGCCGATCAATGACTTGTCGCAAGTGTTTGAAGATCCCCAGGTGAAGGCGCGCGGTCTGGCTATCGAGCTACCTCATGCATTGGCGGGGATGGTGCCTCAGGTGGCCAGCCCGATTCGATTGTCGGAGACGCCCGTTGAATATCGTCATGCGCCTCCTTTATTAGGTGAGCACACATTAGAAGTTCTGCAGCGGGTGCTGGGTCTGGGGGCCGGCGCGGTGGCTGCATTAAAGGAGGAAGGCGTCCTTTAAGTCTTCTTCTATATAGAAGAAGCTCTTTTCTCATTTGATTGGATGTTTTTTAACCAATACGCAAGTTATTGAAAGAAAAGCGAAATTAACGGTTGACGGCAGATTCCAGAGGTCTATAATTCGCCCCACTTCCGGCGCAGTCGAAACGGAAAACTCCTTGAGATTCAAAGAGTTACGCAGTTTTCGACAGCGGCTTGCTTCAGATCATCGAAGCCTGGAAGGAGTTGAAAGAGCAGTGATGTGTAGCTCTTTTAACGGTTCGATCTTCTCGGTCGAAAGCGGAGAAAAAGAGGTGTTGACAGCAGCGATTAACGCTGTAGAATTCGCCTCCCGCTAACGAGAGATCGGAAGCGCAAGTGGTTGAAGTTGTTGAAGAATTCTTCGAAACTTCTGAAAATAATCACTTGACAGCAAATGAGGCTGCTGTAGAATGCGCGCCTCGGTTGAGACGAAAGATCTTAACCAACCGCTCTTTAACAACTGAATCAAGCAATTCGTGTGGGTGCTTGTGCAGTCAGACTGATAGTCAACAAGATTATCAGCATCACAAGTTACTCCGCGAGAAATCAAAGATGTAACCAACGATTGCTGAGCCAAGTTTAGGGTTTCTTAAAAACCCAAAGATGTTTGAACTGAAGAGTTTGATCATGGCTCAGATTGAACGCTGGCGGCAGGCCTAACACATGCAAGTCGAGCGGATGAGAGGAGCTTGCTCTTGGATTCAGCGGCGGACGGGTGAGTAATGCCTAGGAATCTGCCTGGTAGTGGGGGACAACGTTTCGAAAGGAACGCTAATACCGCATACGTCCTACGGGAGAAAGCAGGGGACCTTCGGGCCTTGCGCTATCAGATGAGCCTAGGTCGGATTAGCTAGTTGGTGAGGTAATGGCTCACCAAGGCGACGATCCGTAACTGGTCTGAGAGGATGATCAGTCACACTGGAACTGAGACACGGTCCAGACTCCTACGGGAGGCAGCAGTGGGGAATATTGGACAATGGGCGAAAGCCTGATCCAGCCATGCCGCGTGTGTGAAGAAGGTCTTCGGATTGTAAAGCACTTTAAGTTGGGAGGAAGGGTTGTAGATTAATACTCTGCAATTTTGACGTTACCGACAGAATAAGCACCGGCTAACTCTGTGCCAGCAGCCGCGGTAATACAGAGGGTGCAAGCGTTAATCGGAATTACTGGGCGTAAAGCGCGCGTAGGTGGTTTGTTAAGTTGGATGTGAAATCCCCGGGCTCAACCTGGGAACTGCATCCAAAACTGGCAAGCTAGAGTATGGTAGAGGGTGGTGGAATTTCCTGTGTAGCGGTGAAATGCGTAGATATAGGAAGGAACACCAGTGGCGAAGGCGACCACCTGGACTGATACTGACACTGAGGTGCGAAAGCGTGGGGAGCAAACAGGATTAGATACCCTGGTAGTCCACGCCGTAAACGATGTCAACTAGCCGTTGGGAGCCTTGAGCTCTTAGTGGCGCAGCTAACGCATTAAGTTGACCGCCTGGGGAGTACGGCCGCAAGGTTAAAACTCAAATGAATTGACGGGGGCCCGCACAAGCGGTGGAGCATGTGGTTTAATTCGAAGCAACGCGAAGAACCTTACCAGGCCTTGACATCCAATGAACTTTCCAGAGATGGATTGGTGCCTTCGGGAACATTGAGACAGGTGCTGCATGGCTGTCGTCAGCTCGTGTCGTGAGATGTTGGGTTAAGTCCCGTAACGAGCGCAACCCTTGTCCTTAGTTACCAGCACGTAATGGTGGGCACTCTAAGGAGACTGCCGGTGACAAACCGGAGGAAGGTGGGGATGACGTCAAGTCATCATGGCCCTTACGGCCTGGGCTACACACGTGCTACAATGGTCGGTACAAAGGGTTGCCAAGCCGCGAGGTGGAGCTAATCCCATAAAACCGATCGTAGTCCGGATCGCAGTCTGCAACTCGACTGCGTGAAGTCGGAATCGCTAGTAATCGCGAATCAGAATGTCGCGGTGAATACGTTCCCGGGCCTTGTACACACCGCCCGTCACACCATGGGAGTGGGTTGCACCAGAAGTAGCTAGTCTAACCTTCGGGGGGACGGTTACCACGGTGTGATTCATGACTGGGGTGAAGTCGTAACAAGGTAGCCGTAGGGGAACCTGCGGCTGGATCACCTCCTTAATCGACGACATCAGCTGCTGCATGAGCTCCCACACGAATTGCTTGATTCATTGAAGAAGACGATAGAAGCAGCTTTAAGCTCCAAGCTGATAGCTCTGAGCTAACAGTTACAAGCTCGAAATTGGGTCTGTAGCTCAGTTGGTTAGAGCGCACCCCTGATAAGGGTGAGGTCGGCAGTTCGAATCTGCCCAGACCCACCAATTTTGTTATGGGGCCATAGCTCAGCTGGGAGAGCGCCTGCCTTGCACGCAGGAGGTCAGCGGTTCGATCCCGCTTGGCTCCACCATAAACTGCTTCGAAGTTTGAGAGTTTAGAAATGAATATTCGCACTGAATATTGATTTCTAGTCTTTTGATTAGATCGTTCTTTAAAAATTTGGGTATGTGATAGAAAGATAGACTGAACGTTACTTTCACTGGTAACGGATCAGGCTAAGGTAAAATTTGTGAGTTCTCTTAGTTGAGAAATTCGAATTTTCGGCGAATGTCGTCTTCACAGTATAACCAGATTGCTTGGGGTTATATGGTCAAGTGAAGAAGCGCATACGGTGGATGCCTTGGCAGTCAGAGGCGATGAAAGACGTGGTAGCCTGCGAAAAGCTTCGGGGAGTCGGCAAACAGACTTTGATCCGGAGATGTCTGAATGGGGGAACCCAGCCATCATAAGATGGTTATCTTGTACTGAATACATAGGTGCAAGAGGCGAACCAGGGGAACTGAAACATCTAAGTACCCTGAGGAAAAGAAATCAACCGAGATTCCCTTAGTAGTGGCGAGCGAACGGGGACTAGCCCTTAAGTGGCTTTGAGATTAGCGGAACGCTCTGGAAAGTGCGGCCATAGTGGGTGATAGCCCTGTACGCGAAAATCTCTTAGTCATGAAATCGAGTAGGACGGAGCACGAGAAACTTTGTCTGAATATGGGGGGACCATCCTCCAAGGCTAAATACTACTGACTGACCGATAGTGAACTAGTACCGTGAGGGAAAGGCGAAAAGAACCCCGGAGAGGGGAGTGAAATAGATCCTGAAACCGTATGCGTACAAGCAGTGGGAGCAGACTTTGTTCTGTGACTGCGTACCTTTTGTATAATGGGTCAGCGACTTATTTTCAGTGGCGAGCTTAACCGAATAGGGGAGGCGTAGCGAAAGCGAGTCTTAATAGGGCGTCTAGTCGCTGGGAATAGACCCGAAACCGGGCGATCTATCCATGGGCAGGTTGAAGGTTAGGTAACACTGACTGGAGGACCGAACCGACTACCGTTGAAAAGTTAGCGGATGACCTGTGGATCGGAGTGAAAGGCTAATCAAGCTCGGAGATAGCTGGTTCTCCTCGAAAGCTATTTAGGTAGCGCCTCATGTATCACTGTAGGGGGTAGAGCACTGTTTCGGCTAGGGGGTCATCCCGACTTACCAAACCGATGCAAACTCCGAATACCTACAAGTGCCGAGCATGGGAGACACACGGCGGGTGCTAACGTCCGTCGTGAAAAGGGAAACAACCCAGACCGTCAGCTAAGGTCCCAAAGTTATGGTTAAGTGGGAAACGATGTGGGAAGGCTTAGACAGCTAGGAGGTTGGCTTAGAAGCAGCCACCCTTTAAAGAAAGCGTAATAGCTCACTAGTCGAGTCGGCCTGCGCGGAAGATGTAACGGGGCTCAAACCATACACCGAAGCTACGGGTATCACCTTCGGGTGATGCGGTAGAGGAGCGTTCTGTAAGCCTGTGAAGGTGAGTTGAGAAGCTTGCTGGAGGTATCAGAAGTGCGAATGCTGACATGAGTAACGACAATGGGTGTGAAAAACACCCACGCCGAAAGACCAAGGTTTCCTGCGCAACGTTAATCGACGCAGGGTTAGTCGGTCCCTAAGGCGAGGCTGAAAAGCGTAGTCGATGGAAAACAGGTTAATATTCCTGTACTTCTGGTTATTGCGATGGAGGGACGGAGAAGGCTAGGCCAGCTTGGCGTTGGTTGTCCAAGTTTAAGGTGGTAGGCTGAGATCTTAGGTAAATCCGGGATCTTAAGGCCGAGAGCTGATGACGAGTTACCCTTTGGGTGACGAAGTGGTTGATGCCATGCTTCCAAGAAAAGCTTCTAAGCTTCAGGTAACCAGGAACCGTACCCCAAACCGACACAGGTGGTTGGGTAGAGAATACCAAGGCGCTTGAGAGAACTCGGGTGAAGGAACTAGGCAAAATGGCACCGTAACTTCGGGAGAAGGTGCGCCGGTGAGGGTGAAGGACTTGCTCCGTAAGCTCATGCCGGTCGAAGATACCAGGCCGCTGCGACTGTTTATTAAAAACACAGCACTCTGCAAACACGAAAGTGGACGTATAGGGTGTGACGCCTGCCCGGTGCCGGAAGGTTAATTGATGGGGTTAGCTAACGCGAAGCTCTTGATCGAAGCCCCGGTAAACGGCGGCCGTAACTATAACGGTCCTAAGGTAGCGAAATTCCTTGTCGGGTAAGTTCCGACCTGCACGAATGGCGTAACGATGGCGGCGCTGTCTCCACCCGAGACTCAGTGAAATTGAAATCGCTGTGAAGATGCAGTGTATCCGCGGCTAGACGGAAAGACCCCGTGAACCTTTACTATAGCTTTGCACTGGACTTTGAATTTGCTTGTGTAGGATAGGTGGGAGGCTTTGAAGCGTGGACGCCAGTTCGCGTGGAGCCATCCTTGAAATACCACCCTGGCAACTTTGAGGTTCTAACTCAGGTCCGTTATCCGGATCGAGGACAGTGTATGGTGGGTAGTTTGACTGGGGCGGTCTCCTCCTAAAGAGTAACGGAGGAGTACGAAGGTGCGCTCAGACCGGTCGGAAATCGGTCGTAGAGTATAAAGGCAAAAGCGCGCTTGACTGCGAGACAGACACGTCGAGCAGGTACGAAAGTAGGTCTTAGTGATCCGGTGGTTCTGTATGGAAGGGCCATCGCTCAACGGATAAAAGGTACTCCGGGGATAACAGGCTGATACCGCCCAAGAGTTCATATCGACGGCGGTGTTTGGCACCTCGATGTCGGCTCATCACATCCTGGGGCTGAAGCCGGTCCCAAGGGTATGGCTGTTCGCCATTTAAAGTGGTACGCGAGCTGGGTTTAGAACGTCGTGAGACAGTTCGGTCCCTATCTGCCGTGGACGTTTGAGATTTGAGAGGGGCTGCTCCTAGTACGAGAGGACCGGAGTGGACGAACCTCTGGTGTTCCGGTTGTCACGCCAGTGGCATTGCCGGGTAGCTATGTTCGGGAAAGATAACCGCTGAAAGCATCTAAGCGGGAAACTTGCCTCAAGATGAGATCTCACTGGAACCTTGAGTTCCCTGAAGGGCCGTCGAAGACTACGACGTTGATAGGTTGGGTGTGTAAGCGCTGTGAGGCGTTGAGCTAACCAATACTAATTGCCCGTGAGGCTTGACCATATAACACCCAAGCAATTTGCTGACCTGAAAAGGCACCAGATTGCGGTGTGTGAAGACGAAACGAACCGAAAGTTCGAAGTTCACAAACACCAGCTGTCACATACCCAATTTGCTGAAGCGAGGCCATCTGGTCACGAGTCAGTACCCGAATTTCTTGACGACCATAGAGCGTTGGAACCACCTGATCCCATCCCGAACTCAGCAGTGAAACGATGCATCGCCGATGGTAGTGTGGGGTTTCCCCATGTGAGAGTAGGTCATCGTCAAGATTAAATTCCGAAACCCCAATTGCGAAAGCAGTTGGGGTTTTGTTTTAGTAGAAGTTCCTGTTTTTGCTGGCTTGTTACCGTGTTGACGGGCCAGATAAAGAATTTCTTGACGACCATAGAACATTGGAACCACCTGATCCCATCCCGAACTCAGAAGTGAAACGATGTATCGCCGATGGTAGTGTGGGGTTTCCCCATGTGAGAGTAGGTCATCGTCAAGATTGAATTCCGAAACCCCTGTCTGCTAACGCAGACAGGGGTTTTGTCATTTAAGCGTGTACGAAAGATCATGCCGTTCTGCGAGTCTTGCTGCTGCGTCTTGCCCGCCACTTGCGCCACCAGATATAAACGCCCGTCCCTGACAACCCCGCAATCAACACACCCAGTACCGCGATCATTACCTGCCCTGTCACCCCGATGATCCGTCCCCCATGTATGGGCAACTGAAGTCGATAGAACTGCTCTCCGAGCGTGCCCTGTCCCGCGATCTCCTGTCCCAATAATCGGCCATCGGTACCGTGAAAGAACAACCAGGATTTTCCATGTGCGTCCGTATCGTGCTCTCCAAACCCTGCGCCGTAGAAGTTGTATTCAAAGCTGTAATACAACTCGCCGATTGCCGCCGTCAGTCCTAATCGTTTCCCTTGCTGCAATGCCCTTTCGTACGCTTGTTGATAACTCAACTGTGTCGTCCCCAGTTGATTGGCGGGCATTCGTCCTCTGGCTTCATAAACGCTCGGCTCGATGGGCGAAAACAACGAAACTGCAGGCTTGAACACCTGGCTCGGCAAGTTCATCGCCACGCTGCTGACGGCGATCGGTAACAGCAGCAGCCACAACCACAATCCTCCGGCGCGATGCAGGTCGAAGTTCAAGCGGTAGGCATGCCCGCCTTTGACCTTCCAAGCAGTCGCCCACTTCTTCCAGAAGGGCTTGCCGCGCGGCAAGGTCAGGAACAATGCGACAAAGCAGTCGATCACCCACGCGATCGCCACCCCACCCATCAACAGCAATCCCCAGTTACCCTGCAATGTCAGGTTGTAGTGAAACTCCAGAATGAACGGGATGAAGTTCTCCCGCTGAAAACAGCATTCACCCCAGTAGCGCGCGCCTTTTTGCTCCGCGCTGATCGGGTCCAGATAGAACACCTGATTGCGCTCATCGAACGGCTGGCCCGTCGCCGGATCTTTACGCGGAACGGCCGCCAGCAGCGCCGTATGCCCCGTCTCATGGGGATACTCCATGTACCAGACTTGCAGTTTCGGATGTGCAGTCTGCACCGCTTCTACCAACGCGCCGGGCGGCAGGCGCTCACCCACTGACGTCGCTTTATAGAATTGCGGATTCAGCCATTCATCCAGTTCATGATTGAACGCCAGCACACTGCCTGTAAGGCCCGCCAGCAATAGAAACACCGCAATGGTCAGGCCGATATATCGATGCAATAAAACCAGAAACGCACGCATACAGAACACCCCCGAAGAAACGACAAAGCCAGCCCCTGATAGCATGGGCTGGCTTTTTTATGCACAGGACACGGCTTTAGAACTGATAGCTAACGGTCGCCGCTACGTTGCGTTCTTCGCCCATGTAGCAGAAGTTCAGACTGGCGCAGGACGCGACATAGGATTCATTGGTCAGGTTGTTTGCGTTGAGTCGTACATCCACACCTTTCAAGCCGACCTTGCCTAGGTCATAACCAATCGAGGCGTCGAACAGCGTGTAAGACGGCACCCTCATCGTGTTTTCCGCATCGGCCCAGCTGTAGCCGATATATCGCACGCCGCCGCCCAGGCGAAGACCATCAAGTGCGGCGCTGTCGAATTTGTAGTCAGCCCACAGCGAGGCCATGTGACGCGGCGCCTGAGTCGGTGAGTTGCCCTTGTTCTCGATGACATCGGTCGGCGTGCTCAAGGTGCTGATCATCGATTTGGAATATTCGATATCAGTGAAGGTGTAACTGCCGAGCACTTTCAAGTTATCGGTCAGTTGCATGTGCGCTTCCAGCTCCAGACCTTGCGAGCGCACAGCGCCGACCGAGCGATAGAAGTTTTCCTGCGGCAGTTTGGTCGCGAGGTTTTCCTGGTCGATGCGGAACAGCGAGGCGCTGAACAGATTGTCGGTGCCCGGCGGCTGGTACTTCAAACCGACTTCCCACTGTGTGCCATCGGTAGGAGCCAGTGGGTTGCCGGCGCTGTCGGCATAGGAGTTCGGGTTGAAAGACTCGGAGTAGCTGATGTATGGCGCCAGACCGTTATCAAACAGATATAAAGCGCCGGCACGCCCAGTGAGTTTCGTGCGCCGATCATTGATCTCTGTACCAACCGGACGCCCCGCTTCGGCGATGCGGTTTTCATCGGATGTCTCGACCCAGTCCTGACGCAGGCCCAGCGAGAAGCGCCACTTGTCCATCTCGATCAGGTCTTGCAGGTACACACCGGTCTGTTCGAGGCGACGCAGATAGCTGGTCTCGCCGTACATTTCGATCGCCGAGTTGCCGTATACCGGATTGAACGCATTGATCGGCGCCAGTCCACCACTGGTCCAGTCGACCACGGTTTTGCGCCGTTGATAATCCGCGCCCATCAGGACTGTGTGCTTGGTCGCGCCGGTGAAGAATTCGGCCTGCAGCATGTTGTCGACGATAAACGCATGCAGGCGCTCATCACCGCCGGTGTAATAACGGTTCAGTTCATTGCTGGTCGGAGTGGTCCAGCCATAGGCGTAGACCTGATCCATGTTCACTTTGGAATCGAGATAGCGGAAGTTCTGCCGGGCGGTGAAGACATCGTTGAAGCGATGTTCGAACTGATAGCCAAACGACTGCTGGTCACGGGAGTAGCCATCGATCCCCGGCTCGCCCTCGAAGAAGCGCGGCGAGATGCGCTCGCCATTGCGCTGATGGACTGTGCCGTCCGCCGGAACGCCGCCGTGATAGCCGCCGTCCGGATCGTGCTGCAGATAGGCTTGCAGAGTCAGCGAGGTGTCTTCGCTGAAATCGACGCTCAGCGTCGGCGCAAGGGCGAAGCGTTTTTCCTTGTTATGGTCGAATTGCGTGTCGGACTGATCGCTTAGTCCGGTCAGACGATAGGCAATGCGCTTGTCGTCATCGACCGGACCGCTGAAGTCAAAACCAACCCCACGCTGGCCTTGCGTCCCCACTGTCGCCTGCACCTGATGGTAGGCCTCATACAACGGCTTTTTGCTGGTCAATGCGACCAGGCCTCCGGGCGAGCTGCGACCGTACAGCACCGATGACGGGCCTTTGAGAATGTCCACACGCTCAAGGAAATACGGATCGACCTGCATGGTGCTGTAGGTGCCGCTGTCGCCCATCGACTTGAGGCCGTCGAGGTAGATGTTGTCCACCGAGCCGTCGTTGAAACCGCGCATCGCCACGTAGTCGTAACGGTGCGTAGCGCCATACGGGTTGGTCAGCACGCCCGGGGCGTAGCGCATCGCTTGCGAGACGGTCTGCGAGCCTTGGTCATCCATTTGCTCGCGCGTGACCACCGATACGCTTTGCGAGGTTTCCAGCAATGCGGTACTGGTCTTGGTGGCGATCTGGCTGTGCGTGGCGTTGTAGCCGGCCATGCTGCCCAGCGCGTTGCCGAGGGCAAAACCTTTGATATCAGTGGTCGGCAAGGCCAGTGCTTCGCTTTCAGCCAGCGGGCGCAGAATGTAGCTGCTGCCGTCCTGGCTGACGGCTTCCAGTCCGGAGCCGCCGAGCAAATGGCTCAAGGCCTGGTCGGTCGAATATTCACCCTGCACGCCGGGTGATTGCTGACCTTGAGTCTGTTGCGGTGTCATCGCCAGGGTGATACCGGCCTGCCGGGCAAACTGATTCAACGCCTCGCCCAATGGCCCGGCAGCAATGTTGTAGCGGTGGCTGATCTCGGTGCCGGTGTTGGCGGCCAGACTCAGGCTCGGTAACACGCTGACGCCCAGCGCGGTGGTCAGCAGTGCCGCCCGAACCGCATGGCGCAGCAGTGTCGATTCTGCAGTGAAATTCAGAGGGTTCTTACAAGTGGCGCGGACAGTCATTGTGGATTTCCGTAGGCAGTCGCGGGGGCTGAGTTGAAGTGCTTACTGACTAAGCCGGACTGCCTGCGAAAACCCGCCAAAAAATGTTCAGACCGCACGCTCCAGAGTCACCCACCAACGGGTGCGATAACGCAATTGCACCGGCAGCGTCTGCGGCAGGACCGCCAGCAGCCTGTCGGTGTCCTCCAGACGGAACACCCCAGAGAGGCGCAAGTCTGCGATATCCGCCGCGCAACTCAGAAACCCCGGGCGATAACGGGCGACTTCAGCAAGAAAATCACCCAGGCGCATATTGCGCGTGACGATCAAACCGTCGAGCCAGGCGCCCGCATCCATATCCGGCGTCGGCGCAGCGCGCAAACCGCTTTGGTCGACCAGAAAACTTTGCCCGGCGAGTGCTTCGAGGGAATGCCCACCTGCGTGAACCACCACCCGCCCACGGGTTACGCTGAGCCGCGTGCACTGATCTTCCTGACGCAAAATGAAACGCGCATCGACCGGCGCATAAGTGCCGTGGCGATTCTGTATGCGCAGCGGTCGATCGGCCGCCGCGCCTTCGTCAGAGCCACCGCAGGTAACGATGATCTCGCCACGGGTCAGTTTGATCAGGCGCTGCTGCGCGGTGTAATCCAGGTCTACGGCGCTGGCGGTGTTGAGTTCGATGCGCGTGCCGTCGGGCAACTGGAAACCGCGCCGTTCGCCGGTCGCCGTCGCGTAGTCGGCGCGCCATTGCTGCCAAGCGGCGCTGTCCTTGGCCAGCCACGCGGCGGAGCCCATCAACAGCGCGCCCGACAACAACTTCAAGGCCTGGCGTCGGCCCAGCCCCTGCGCACTGTTTTCCAAGGTATTGAAAGCGACCTGCGCACCCGGCACGGCGCGCAGACTGGAGCTCAATTCGGCTTGCAGCGACTGTACCCGCTGCCAGGCGATTTCATGTTCGTGATGCTCGGCGCGCCACTGCTCGCATTGGCGAGTCAGCCGCGAATTGCCGTGGTTATTGCGCAGCCGCAGCAGCCAGTGAATCGCTTGCTTGACCACGTGGTGACGCGGTTCGACGCGGCGACCGAGTGAGAGATTATCCACAGGCATCAGCTTTCATATCGCAACACATAGCAGTGATACAGCGCATCGGCGACGTATCGTTCCACTGAACGTACCGACACGCCCAACTGCTCGGCGATCTGTTTGTGAGTCAAACCTTCGCACTGCGCCAGGAGAAACGCCTGACGCACTTTCGGCTTCAACCCCTCAAGCATGCGCGCAATGCTTTCCAGCAGTTCCAGCACCAACGCGCGCGATTCGGCGTCAGGTACTTCGCCTTCAGGCAAATGAGCAATGGTTTCCAGATAGGCCCGCTCGATTTCCTCGCGACGCCAATGATCGATCACCAGGCCGCGCGCGATGGTCCGCAGGAAAGCGCGAGGCGCTTTGAGTTCGAGGCGTTCAGTACGTTGCAGCAGGCGCAGGAAAGTGTCCTGAGCCAGATCCGCCGCATCCGCTGCGTTGCCCAGCCGCGCGCGCAACCAGGCATTGAGCCAGCCGTGATGACTACCGTAAAGCGCCTGTACGACCAACTCAGGTGAAGACATGACACGCCAGCCCGAACGTCACAAATGATAATTAGTCGCATTGTCATCAAGGGTTACAGATTTTGCAACCGTCGTCCCTATGGCGGTTGTGAAAAATTCCCTCGCAGCCGCTCTGGCACGCCGTTCGGCGGGAATCCTGTCCTAAATCCGTCCATTTCTCACGCGGCCCTAAGATTTCTCCGCCGTTGGCCGACAGACTGGTGAGAAATGCGTGCACCAAAGTAGAGCGGCCAGAAGAACGCTGCCTGCGCTGTACATGGAATGTTGCAACCGGAACGCATCCCCACTTTTGGCATAAGAAGTCCCATGAAATGAATCTCAAGTTCAGCCATAAAATCCTCCTGGCCGCTTCGGGCGTCGTCGTCCTGGCGTTCGCGTTGTTCACGCTCTACAACGATTACTTGCAGCGAAACACCATTCGCCAGAACCTGCAGTCTTCCGTGCAGCAGGCCGGTGACCTCACCGCCAGCAGCGTGCAGAACTGGATGAGCGGACGGATTCTGGTGCTGGAAAACCTCGCGCAGAACGTTGCCCATCAAGGCAGGAATGCCGACTTGCCGGGTCTTGTCGATCAGCCGGCCTTCACGTCGAACTTCCAGTTCACTTACGTCGGCCAGGCCAACGGTGTCTTCACCCAGCGCCCTGATGCGAAGATGCCGGACGGTTACGATCCGCGTCAGCGGCCTTGGTACAAGCAGGCCGTGGCCGCCGACAAAACCATGCTGACCCCGCCGTACATGGCGGCCGTCGGTGGCCTGGTGGTGACCATCGCCATGCCGGTGAAAAAGGACGGTGAATTGCTCGGTGTGGTCGGTGGTGACCTGAGCCTGGAAACCCTGGTGAAGATCATCAACTCGGTGGACTTCGGTGGCCTCGGCCATGCGTTTCTGGTCAGTGCTGACGGTCAGGTGATCGTCAGCCCGGACAAAGATCAGGTAATGAAAAACCTCAAGGACATCTACCCGAACACCAGCGTGCGCATCGAGAAGGGCAACCAGAACGTCGTGCTCAACGGTCAGGAGCGCATTCTTTCGTTCACCCCGGTCAGCGATCTGCCGAATGCGCAGTGGTACATCGGTCTGTCGATCGATCGCGATAAGGCCTACGCCGCACTCAGCCAATTCCGCACTTCGGCGTTGATCGCCATGTTTGTCGCGGTCGCGGCGATTGCTTTGCTGCTGAGCCTGTTGATCAACGTGTTGATGCGTCCGCTGACCACCATGGGCCGCGCGATGAAAGACATCGCCCAAGGCGAGGGCGATCTGACCCGGCGTCTGGTGGTCGAGAGCAAAGACGAGTTCGGTGAACTGGGCAGCGCGTTCAACCAGTTCGTCGAGCGCATTCACGCTTCGATTTCCGAAGTGTCGTCGGCGACTCGTCACGTTCACGACTTGTCGCAACGGGTGATGGCGTCGTCCAACGCTTCGATCGTCGGTTCCGACGAGCAAAGTGCGCGCACCAACAGCGTGGCGGCGGCGATCAATCAGCTGGGCGCGGCCACTCAGGAAATCGCGCGCAACGCGGCGGATGCTTCGCAGCACGCCAGTGGCGCCAGCGAGCAAGCTGACGACGGTCGTCAGGTGGTCGAGCAAACCATTCAGGCGATGACCGAGCTGTCGCAGAAGATCAGCCTGTCGTGCACGCAGATCGAAACCCTGAACGCCAGCACCGACAATATCGGCCACATTCTCGATGTGATCAAAGGCATCTCGCAGCAGACCAACCTGCTGGCGCTCAATGCCGCCATCGAAGCCGCGCGTGCCGGTGAAGCCGGGCGCGGTTTTGCCGTGGTTGCCGATGAGGTGCGCAACCTTGCGCATCGCACCCAGGAATCGGCGGAAGAGATCCACAAGATGATTACCTCGCTGCAGGTCGGCTCGCGTGAGGCGGTCAGCACCATGAACGCCAGCCAGGCGTCCAGCGAGCAGAGCGTGGAAGTGGCGAATCAGGCCGGTCTGCGTCTGGTCAGCGTGACCCAGCGCATCGGCGAAATCGACGGTATGAACCAGTCGGTGGCCGCTGCGACTGAAGAGCAGACTGCGGTGGTGGAAACGCTGAACGTCGACGTCAACCAGATCAACCTGTTGAACCAGCAGAGCGTGGCCAACCTCAACGAAACGTTGAAGGATTGTGATGCGTTGTCGCAGCAGGCGAACCGGTTGAAGCAGTTGGTCGACAGCTTCAAGATCTGATTCACAGATCGCAGACCGCGTTATCGTTCTTCGCAAGCAGGCTCGCTCCCACAGGGAAATGCATTCCAAATGTGGGAGCGAGCCTGCTCGCGAAAGCGGCGGTTCAATCACCGCCAAACCGATGCCTTAAACAAACAACTTCAAGACATTCCCCATCGCATCATCGGCAAACCCCTGCACGAATTCACTGAATCCCGGCAACGCCTCTTCCCCACCGCAAGCCGGTTCGGCAATGATCGTCCAGGTCGCTCGCGACTTCCCTTCGCTCAGCGATTCCACCTGCATTGCCGCCCACAGATTCGCCACCCCCAGGGTGTTGTAAATCGTCGTCCAGGTCATGCGCTGTGCCTGTTCATCGCGCGAGTTGAGCTGTTCGACCACGACGTTGCCGTCCTTGAAGATTTTCTTGCGCAGCGAAGACACGCCCTCGCCGGTCATTTCGGTGTGTGACAGCGCCGGAATGAATCGATCGAAGCCAGCGAAATCGCCAACGATCGCCCAGACTTTTGCCGCGTCCGCCGGCACTTCCACCGACGACACAACGTGGCAGCCTTGCGGGTTTTTGATCAGGGTGTCGGGTTGCAGATTGCTCATGGTGTTGCTCCTTGTGGATGAGTCAGATGAAGTTGATTTGTTTCAGGTAGTCGCAGCCGCGACGCAGCAGCGCCGGGGATTTCTGCGGGTAGTGCGCGCCCATCTGCTGCACGCCGGCCTCGGCGTTGGCGTGGCCGATCAGCGAGATGTCGCCGATGTCTTCTTCAAAGCCGTTGAGGTAGAAACCGAGCACGCCGAACAGCGCGTTGTCGGCGTCGACCCGACTCAGTTGCTGTTGCCAATCGGCGACGCTGACCAGCGCAAACTCGCTGCCGGTTTCGCGGAACGACGCGACGTAGGCATCCCAGCTCAGCGGCTCGGGATTGTGCAGATTGAACACCGCGCGATCCGCTGAATAACGGCTGGCATGGAAGGCGATGAAGCGGGCGAGAAAGTCCACCGGCATCAAGTCGAAATTCAATGCAAAGGCCGGCACCTGACCGAGCTGGATCGAGCCCTTGAGCATCAGCATCAAACGGTTCTTGTGAGGCTGGCAAACGCCGCTGAGGCTGTTGAAGCTGATGTTGCCGGGGCGATATAGATTGACCCGAACACCCCGCTCGCGCGCCCGTTCGAGAATGCGTTCGCCGACCCATTTCGACAGGTTGTAGCCGTTGCGAATGTAGATCGGCGGCGTCGCGGCGGCGGGCAGTTCCAGCACCCGACCGGCATCATCCACGGTGCTGGATGCCGATAGCGTCGAGACAAAATTGAAGACCTTTTTGCGCTGCCCTTCGCACAGCTTCAGCAGGGCGAAAATCGGCTCGACGTTGTCCGCCGCCAGGGACTCGTAATCGAGCACGTGGTTGACGTTGGCGGCGTTGTGCACCAGTGCGCCGAACTCGCGGTCCAGGCGCTGATAATCCTCGTCGCCCAGGCCCAGTTGCGGACGGCTGATATCAGCTGCGTAAACTCGCACACGGCTCAGGTCGAGGTGCTCCTGCCGGTTCTCGCGCAGTGCCTGAGCGAAGCGTTGCGCCGCCGTTTGCCCGGCGCTATCACGTACCAGACAGGCGACCTCGCTGGCGCCCCAACCGAGCAGCGCTTCGACGATGTGCACGCCGACAAAACTGTTGGCACCGGTGACGATGACCTTGTGCACATCGCCCATGCGGCTGATCGGTAACGGTTCGATATCCAGCTCGCGCTCGGCGTCGGCCATGGCCTGAGCGCTGAGCACGGCGCTGTCATCGCTGCCGCGCACCAGCGTCGCCAGTTTGCTGATGGTCGGCTGTTCGATGAAGCGATTGATCGAAATGCTTCGGCCGAATTCCTCACGCAAGCGCAGCAACATCCGCGACAGCAGAATCGAATGACCGCCGAGATTGAAGAAGCTTTCGTCAGTGGAAATGTCGCTGGTCGGCAGTTCCAGCAATTCGGCCCAGATCTCCAGAAGCAGCGCTTCGTCAGCATTGGCCGGCAGGCATCTCGCAGCGTTGTCCTGTACCGTCACCGGCAATGCCAACAGCGCCTTGCGATCGACTTTGCCGTTGCTGGCGAACGGCATCTGCGCCAGTTCAGTCCATGCCACCGGCTGCATGTAGTCCGGCAGAAATTGCCGGGCATGCGCCTTCAATTCATCGCGGGCAGTCTCGGTTTGTGGCTGGGCGAGGAACGCCAGAATGCGCCGCTGATTGTCGATGACCACGGCAATCTGCCGATACAAGCGGCTCTCGCGCAGGCAGCGCTCGATCTCTTCCGGCTCGACGCGAAAGCCACGGATTTTCACCTGATTGTCGCGCCGCCCGCACAGCTCGATACCGTGCTCGCCCCACTTGGCCATGTCGCCGCTGCGGTAGGCGCGCAAGGTCTCGCCGCCGGGCAGCGACAGGCTCAGATAACGCTCGGCGGTCTGTTGCGGATTGTTCAGGTAACCGAGGCAGACACCGGGGCCGACGATGAACAGCTCACCGACGGTTTGATCGGGCACCGGTTGCAGATCGTCGTCGAGAATCAGCACCCGACTGTTGGCGATTGGCCCTCCCAGCGTGCGGTTGCTGTCGCTCGGTTTGAGCTGGCGCGCGGTGATCAGCACGGTGGCTTCGGTCGGGCCATACAGGTTGTGCAGGGTGCCTTGGCGGGTCAGTTGCTCGATGACGTACGGCTCGCAGACATCACCGCCGGTCATCACCTGCACGCCCTCCAGTTGCTCCAGTGGCAGGATGCTCAACAATGCCGGCGGCAGGAAGGCGTGGGTCAGTTGCCGTCGGCGAATCAGAGCAACCAGCTGCAATGGATCGCGGCGCTGGGTGTCGTCGGGCACGACCAGTTCCGCCCCTGCGAGCAGGCTGGGGAAGATGTCGATCAGCGACGAATCGAAGCTCAGCGATGAAAACTGCAACACCCGACTCTCGGCGCGCAACTGCACGTAGTCGGCGTACCACGCGGTGAAGTGGGCGAGATTGGCCTGGCTGAGCAGCACGCCTTTCGGATGCCCGGTGGTACCCGAGGTGTAGAGCGCCATGCACGGCGCATCGAGCTCCGGGCGGTGCTGCATCAGCGGCCGGTCGAGAGCGGCGTTCGGCGCTTCGATGCCACTGACATCCAGCCCCGCCATCGATTCGCTGAGCGCCTGCTGTCCATCGTGAAGCAACAGCACCGCGCCGGCGTTTTCCAGGATGTATTGCTGACGCGGCAATGGATGGCTCGGCTCCAGCGGCAAGTACACCGCGCCGCTTCCGAGAATCGCCAGAATCGAGGCGAACAGCGCCGGGCTTTTACCTTGGCAGACAGCGACCACCCACGGCTGCGGATGTTGCTCGAGCAAGGGCAGCAGGCGCTGTTGAATCGCGCGGCTGTGGGCGTGCAACTGGCGGTAGTTGATGGACTGTCCGCCGTGGTGCAGGGCAGGTCGTTCGGCATGCTCGATCAGGCTCTGTTGCAGGCGCTTGATCAGCGGGATTTGCGCCTGCTCCAGCAGCGCCGGGTTTGCCGTGTCATTGAGACGGTGGACATACGCCAGTTTGTCGATAAACAGCAGGTCTTCCAGGCGTTCGAAATCCGGCGCGATCAGCGCAGGAGCATGGCGGAAATAATCGGCATCGCGGGAAAAGCGGCTGACCAGCAACGCCACCTCATCGACCACATGGGCAAGCGCTCGTTGGCGTAGCGACTGACCGTTGCCGGACGGATCATCGCCAATCGGCACACGGCTGATCAGCGACGAGCCGAGAAAGCACAGCAAGTCGAGGGTCGGCAGGCCGCCATGGTCTTGCGCGGCGACACCCAGGCGCAGGTGCAGATGCGGGATCGCGCAGAAGTCGCCGGCAGCGATAAAGCCATCGTCGATGATCAGATCCACCGCCGTTTGAGCCACGCCGCTGCGGGTCACAGCATGGCCATGCTGTTCGAGCTCCCGGGCCAGATCGGTCATGGCCTGGCTGGCGCCGGTGAGCAAAATGTCGAGACGTTTCATGTCAGCCTCCTCAAACCAGATAGTCGCGCAGGGCGTGCTGCACGCACGGTGTGTCGAGCAGCGAGCTGTTGTGGAAAAACCTGACGATGTTGCCCACCAACGGGTGGTGGCGATTGATCGGGAAGGCCAGTCCGGCGATTTCTTCGCGCAGACAATGGCGCGTGGTTTCGCTGACCGGCAGCGCATCGATCAGGCGCAAATCGAAGGACTTCTGGATGTCGTTGGTCAGGTAATGGCCGATGAACACCGGCAGAATCTGCGCGATGGTTTCGCGGTCCGCGTCGCTGGCGGTGTGCCAATAGATGCGCACCATCCGCGCCCAGAAACTCGAGTGGCGACCTTCGTCGAGCAAGTGGTCAGCCATCAGGCCCTTGATCGACGGCTTGACCGAATCGTCGCGGGCGAACGCCGCGACATCACCGGTCACGGTGTTTTCGGCGATCGCCACGCAGATCAATTCGACCGCGCTGCGCAGGTGTTGCGGGGCCAGCGCAACGGCGGCGGGAATCGCCCGGCTCAGCTCGATTTCATCGGGCAATTGAATCGGCTCGATACCGGTCAGCGCGACCGTCTGCTGCATGAAGTCCATGGCCACCAGCGCGTGGTAATCCTCATCGACCACTACGGTCATCGCGTCGTAGCGACAGGCGAACGGGAATGCCACGGCGAAGCGATTCTTGGCAATGCTGCGGGCGGTCTTGTCGACGATTTCCGTCTCGAAAATCACTACGTCGTTGATGAATTTGTACAACGTCTGCACCAGGGCGAAATCACGTTGTTGCGGGCATTCACGCAGGAAGGTTTCGCTGAGCACCAGCGGCTGGCGGCTGAGTGGATAGATCAAGCGCTGATCGTCTTCGAGCAACCGCCGGGGACGGGTGCGGATGGTCGCGCGGCTTTCCCAGGCGTCGGCGAAGGATTGATAGTCGGCAGCGTTCATTGGGCCACCTCGGCAACTTCCACGCCCATGCTCAAGCGCAGCCCGTCCCACAAGGCGATGCGGCTTTCCACGGCAGCGATCGCGCTGGCGTAAACCTCGGCTGCGCGCTGCGGATCGCCGTCCACCAGACGCTCCAGCAACTGTTCGGCGGCGGGGCCGTGATCTTCGGAATCGACTTCGATATGCCGTTGCAGGTAGTAGCGAAAGGTCGGTGCCTGTTCGATGCCGATGCCCCAGTCATCGAGGATGCGCTGGAACATTGTCGGAATGACGCTCTCGCGACCATGCAGGAACGCGGCGGCGACGCTGTGTCCCGGCGCCTCCAGGGCAATGCGCAAGGTATCGCGGACAAACTGCGCGGCCGCCGGGTCGACGTCGACGCTCTGCAACGCGACGTCATAACTCACGCCTTCCTGCTGCAGGGCGACAAAGCGCTCTACCGCCGTGGTGCTCGCGCCGACTTCGCGCATCGCATCCAGGTACAACTCGAAGTGGCTGTAGTGGCCGGCATCGAGGCGATCGTCTGATTCCTCGCCCAGCACGATCTCGTTGATCAACCGAGCGGCGTGGGGATCGCGCGGTGGCAACCAGGGTAAACGCGTACAGGTCAGTTCCTGTTGCAGGCGCTTGGTCAGCGACATGAAGTCCCATACGGCAAATACATGGGTTTCCATGAAACGACGTAATACCGATAACGAAGTAATCTCGGAAAAGATCGGGTGAATACTCAGTTCGGCTTTCTTCAGGGCGAGTTGCTGCTTAGTAGGCATCATGATGTCCTTTATCATTGATATGAAGTGCACGGTTCTTTGTAATTGCTTTAAACGGTCGAGCAAGTTGGGTAGGAACTTGTCCGGGCAATAGCTTGATTGCGCTGTAACGCCGTTGCGGCGCCACGGTTGCTACATCTGCTGCGTAAGGTATGCCGCGCTGAACGGCGACGTTCAAACCTGGCGAGAGAAAAACTAATACAGGGCAAATGTATTTAACAAGTTTATTTTCAATTATTTTAAGTTGGTTGTTTTTTGAATATGAGAGTTGCCGATAAAACTTTCGGATCAAGTTTTATTTGGGCGTGGTTACTCCTTTCGGCTAATAACGGCCAAAATCGATAACAAGAGTGAATGCCTCACTCGAAGCAACTTTTAATTAAGGGAAGTTTATGAATTCAAAGGGGGCGAAAGTTGGCCGGGACCGGCGCCATGACTTCCTGTTTCCCGTGACAAGGCTCCTTCCGTAGGTTCCTGTTGCGGGGACTGTGCCGTCAGGGCGGCGCGTCCCCGTTCTGTAGGGGTGGCGCTGGAAGAGTGCGGGTAAATTGCCGTCAGGGCTATTACCGATTGGTCATCGGCGGGCAGCGGAAACGCGTCGGCAGGGTCGGGGCGGGCGCCAGCGGGCACGCCGATCCGCTGCCAGAGCCGGCAGCAGAGCGGTCGCGAAGATTTGTAAGGGGATTATTCGACGTACGAGATATCAGCGCGCGGTGTGGCGCTTCTGTGCGGCGGGAGTCGCGAGGTAGCGGGTGATGACCTCAACGCCACGGTTGAGGTGCTGCTCCAGCATTTCGAGCGAGCGCGGGATGTCCCGCTCGATCACGGCCTGGAGCATGGCGCGATGGTCATCCTGGGACAGCTTGCCCAGGCCCATGGCTTCCAGATTGAAACGCAGAAAACGTTCTTCTTCGTTCAGACCGTCTTCCACCAGACGCAGCAGTCGCTGATTGGGCGCCTTGCTGTACAGGGCCATGTGAAACAGACGGTTGAGGCGGCCGATTTCGTTGTAGTCGCGCTGCGTTTCCAGTTCTTCGATGTAGCCGGCGGCGAGTTGATGCTCGGCCTCAGTCAGCAGCGGAATGGACTGCCGCAATGCCTCGGATTCGAGCAAAATGCGCAACTCGTAGGTTTCAGCGGCATCGCCCTGGATCAGCGGTGCGACTACGGCGCCTTTGTGCGTGGTGACGCTGAGCAGCTCTTGCGCTTCGAGCTGACGCAAGGCTTCGCGCACCGGCATGCGGCTTACCCCGAACAGATCGGCCAGATCCTGCTGGCGCAGCGCAGTGCCACAGGGCAGGCGGCCATCGAGAATGGCCGAGCGCAGGGTTTCTTCAATCACCGACCGGGCCAGATGCGCAGGAATCGGTCCTTCGACTTTGATGCTGTGCAGCGGTTTGGGCTTCTGAGTCACGACAACACACCCTGTAGGTCGCAATATTTGGATCCAAATGACACTAGTGATTGCTCTACAGGTTGTCAAACCTTGTAAAACGTTGCGCGGCAATCTCAAGTCTAGCGGGTCTTCGATGATCTCACGGTGCCATTGTTTTTTGCCGGGCTAAGCTTCACCATCAAACGCTTCCTTTCTGTCCTTCTGGAAACCTGCAGTGGCGGTACGTTTCGCGATCCCTCGGACCTTGCGCTGGCTTGGCTGCGCATTGCTGCTGGCCGGCGTCATGCTGGGCGGTCTGCACGCCGATTGGGATTTTTCCGCGATCAGCCGCAAGGCCACTGCTCTTTATGGGCCACTGGGCGCCGGGCAGCAGCGCATCGATGCCTGGCAGAATCTGCTGGCGACGCAGAAGCAGGCCAGTGAGATGGACAAGCTCAAAGTGGTGAACCTGTTCTTCAACAAGCAGGTGCGTTACGTCGAAGACATCGATCTGTGGCGCGAAGTGGATTACTGGGAAACCCCGATCGAAGCGCTGTGGAAGGGCGCCGGCGACTGCGAAGACTACGCCATCGCCAAGTATTTCAGCCTGCGCCATCTCGGCGTTTCCAGTGACAAGCTGCGCATCACCTACGTCAAGGCGCTGCGGCAGAACCGCGCGCACATGGTGTTGACGTACTATGCGACCCCCGATGCCATGCCGCTGGTGCTCGACAGCCTGATCGATCCGATCCAGCCGGCGTCGCAGCGGACCGATTTGCTGCCGGTCTACTCTTTCAATGCCGAAGGTCTGTATCTGCCAGGCGCCAAGGGTAATAAAAAGGTCGGCGACACCAAACGCCTGTCGCGCTGGCAGGATGTGCTGAAAAAAATGCAGGCCGAAGGTTTCCCGGTCGAGACGACTAACTAGGAGCACGCGCTCAGATGTCTTTGTTCAAACAGCTGTTGATCGCTATCTGTCTGTTCCTGGTCGTGGCCTTCACCGGCAGCTTCATGGTCAGCCTGGAGAGCTCGCGCACCCAGTACGTCAACCAGTTGCGCTCCCACGCACAGGACGCGGCGACGGCGCTGGCGTTGTCGCTGACGCCGAATATCGACGACCCGGCGATGGTCGAGTTGCTGGTCAGTTCGATTTTCGACAGCGGTTATTACGCGAGCATCCGCGTGGTCGACGTGAAGACCGAGCAGACCATTGTCGAGCGCAGCGGTACCCCGGCGGTGAGCAATGTGCCGGACTGGTTCGTCAAACTGATCGGCCTCGAGCCGGCCGGTGGCGATGCGCTGGTCAGCCGTGGCTGGGAGCAGGCGGCGCGGGTCGAGGTGGTCAGCCATCCGATGTTCGCCGTGGCCAAGCTATGGCAGAGCGCACTGGGCAGCCTTGGCTGGTTGCTGATCTGCGGCGCATTGAGTGCGGTGCTCGGCGCGCTGTTGCTGCGTCGGCAGTTGAGGCCGCTCGATTACATGGTCCAGCAGTCCCATGCGATTGCCCGCCGCGAGTTTCTCAGCCTGCCGGATCTGCCGCGCACGCCTGAATTGCGTCGCGTGGTGCAGGCGATGAATCAGATGGTCGAGAAGCTCAAGACGCTGTTTCAGGAGCAGGCCGAGCGCAGTGAAAAACTGCGTACCGAGTCCTATCAGGACAACCTCACCGGCCTGGCCAACCGTCGTTATTTCGAGATGCAACTGAACAACCGTGTGAGCAACCCGGAGCAGGCCAGTTCCGGTTATTTGCTGCTGTTGCGGGTCAAGGATCTGGCCGGGCTCAACCAGCGTCTCGGCGGCCAGCGTACCGACCAATTGCTCAAGGCTGTCGGTGAGCAACTGACCCGCGAGTGCGCCAGATATCCACAAACCCAGGACTTGGTCACGCGCATTCGCGGCGGTGAATTCGCCGTGCTGGCGCCGGGGCTGGTGCGTGAGGAAGCGCTGCAACTGGCGCAGAATCTCGACAATGCATTGAGCAGCCTGCATGCCACTGGCGCGACCGATGTGCCGGCGGTGGCTTCGATCGGGCTGGCGCCCTTCGCTCACGGCGACTCCCCGCAAGCGGTGCTGACACTGGGCGATCAGGCACTCGCGCAGGCCGAAGGGCAGGGCGAGCAGAATTGGGCGTGCATCGATCAGAGTCTGGTGGCGGAGGTCGGTGACGACCATCACGCTTGGCATCGACTGCTGGATCAGGCTTTGAGTCAGCAGCGTTTCGAGTTGTATTTCCAACCGGTGGTCGCCGCGCAGGACACGCAACTGGTGCTGCATTACAAGGTCCTGTCGCGCTTGCTCGACGAGCAGGGCCAGACCATTCCCGCCGGGCGCTTTCTGCCGTGGCTGGAGCGCTTCGGCTGGACCGCGCGACTCGATCGGCTGATGCTCGAACGCGTGCTTGATCAGATGAAAGGGCACGAGGATTCGCTGGCGCTGAACCTGTCCTCGGCGACGCTGGCCGACCCGCAGGCGCTGAACAAGGTCTTCGAGATTCTGCGCGCGCATTCCAATCTCGGCGCGCGTCTGACTCTGGAAATTGGCGAGGAGCAGTTGCCTGAACAGGCGGTGCTGGAGCAGTTGACCCGACGCCTGCGCGAGCTCGGTTTCTCGCTGAGCCTGCAACGCTTCGGCGGGCGCTTCAGCATGATCGGCAACCTGGCGCGGTTGGGTCTGGCGTACTTGAAGATCGATGGCAGCTACATTCGGGCGATCGATCAGGAGAGCGACAAGCGCCTGTTCATCGAAGCGATCCAGCGCGCGGCGCACAGCATCGATCTGCCGTTGATTGCCGAGCGGGTCGAGACTGAAGGCGAGCTGTCGGTGATTCGCGAGATGGGCTTGTATGGCGTGCAGGGGCAGTTGCTCGGTGAGCCGAAGCCCTGGAAGTAAACCTGGAGCGTGATCGTTTCCACGCTCTGCGTGGGAATGCAGCCCGTGACGCTCTGCGTCACAACGGTGACGGGCCGTGATAACTGAGTTGCGGTCGGAACGCGGAGCGTCCCTTGATGCATTCCCACGCGGAGCGTGGGAACGATCAGTGTGGGAGCGAGCCTGCTCGCGAAAGGGCCAGTCCAGTCGGTGAAGATCCAGGATCAGATCAACCCGCCCTCATCCTCATCGATCAACTGGCTCAACCCGCCCAGCGCTTCACGTGCCTGGGTACGATCCATCAGTTTGGCCTGGGCCGCCGCTGGCAGGTCAGTGACGCGGATCACGCCTTTCTGGGTCAGCACCTGAATCAGGTCGTCGAGTACCCGAATCATTTCAAAGTCGCTCTGCTTGAGCTGTTTGAGGCTGTTTTCCACGGCTTCGTTGGCGTACCACGCCTGAATCTCATGGTTATCGGCGGGCAGCGTTTCCGTGGCCTCGGCGTACGCCGCAGCTTCCACGCGAATCAACTGGCCTTGCGCATCGCGTTGCACGTAAAACATTGAGCATCCCTCACAAATGAACAGCGTCATGCTGTCAGCAGCATAGCCAACTGCGCGCCAGTATGCGGGGCGCCGATCAAATCGTCACCGCTGCGTTGCCAGCAAACGCGACGGCCGCCTCACAGGAGGCGGCCGTCGTTGTTTCAGCCTCAGCTGTTGTTGTGATCGACCTTGATGGTCGGATCGCTGCCGGCAATCAGGTTGTGCAGGTTGGCGCTCGCCCAGTTGTTGCCTTCCAGTTTGATCGTCACGTCCGGCGTGGCCGCAGCGGCATCGCCCGAGTTGAATTTGCCCGCCGAGCTGACTTGCAGCGACGACGTGCCATCCACTGTGGTGATCTTCAGGAAGTTGTCGATCGTGCTGCCGGTCTCGCCCTGCAACAGGTCGCGCAGGTCGATGCGGTCGCCTTCGCTGGCTTTGAAATCCTTGATCACATCGCTACCGGTGTCGCCTGATTTCCAGACGAAGGTGTCGCCACCGGAACCGCCAATCAGGATGTCATTGCCCTGACCGCCGATCAGCGTGTCGTTGCCGGTGCCGCCGAGCAGGATGTCATTGCCTTTGCCGCCGTCGAGCAGGTCGGTGCCGCCCGAGCCGAACAGGATGTCATTGCCTGCGCCACCCAGCAGCGTGTCGTTGCCATCGTGCGCGCCGGATACATCGAACGCCTGATAGTGCTCGGTGATGTACTGGTGCACGTTGCTGGTGGTGACTTTGCTGACATCGACGCCGGTCTCTTTGGCGACGAACGCCTGCATCGCCTGGTAACCCTCGCCGGCAATGCCGTTGAAGCTGACCAGATCGCCGAACAGGATGTCGTTGCCTTCGCCACCATTGACGGTGTCGTTACCCGGCATCGTCGCTTCGGTATGGCCGATGATCGAGTTGGCCAGATCCTTCGGATCGATGTTGGTTTGCGGCGTTTTGTCCGAATCGTACGGCTTGAGGTCGTTGAGGCTGACGTCGTTGTTCAGGCCAATGGCTTCGACGCTCGACAACCCGCTCAACAAGGCAAAGCCGCTGGTCGAGTTGCTGGTCGTCGACGAGTTGGTGCTGTTGCCGGTACCCGCGAGGTTCGACAATTCATAAGTACCGTCGCCCTGCGCATGAATCGTGCCCAGAGTCTCGCTGCTCCAGCCCCACCACGAGTTGTAGGTTTGCAGCACAACGCTGCCGGCACTGTTGATGGTCAGGTAGTGCGAGTTGTCGATGTAGGTGCTGAACGTGTCGCCCTGCTTGTAGTTGCTGGTGTTCACCACGCTGTCGAGTTTCACGTTGCCATACAGCGTCGGGTTGGTCTGCTCGCCGGTCTGGTAGTAAGTCGGCTGGCCGTCGGTGATGAAGTACGTGAGGTTCTTCGCCCCGGTGTTGGCCACTGCGTCGGCGCTCTGGAACCAGTTGGCCGTGGTCTTGAACACGTCCTCATAGTTGGTACCGCCGCCGGAGCCCATCGAGTTGAGTACGGCTTTGAGCAAGGTCAGCGCATTCGGGTCGTTGAGATTCACCGACACCGACTTGTTGACCTGGGTATCGAAGTCCACCAGGAAGATGTTCACCGTGCCCGAGTTGCTGCCGCCCAGGCTTTGCTTGAGGCTGTTGAACACCGAGGTCAGCGAGTCTTTCGCGGCGTTCAGCGACGAAGTGCTCATGCTGCCCGAGCTGTCGACCATGAACGCGATGTTGTAGTTGGTGCCCGGCACCACGGTCAGGCCGCCGATGTCAGCGACGATGATGTCGTTGGCGTCGGTGCCGATGACGTTGTCATCACCCGAGGTGGCGGTGACCGCGTTGTACACCGCAGGCACTACCGTGACCGGAATGGTCGCGGTGCTGCTCGCGGAGCCACCGACCTGTTCGGTGGACGTCGAGGTCACGGTCAGGTTGAACTGGCCGTTGTAGTAGGTCGGCGGAGTCACGGTCAGAGAGCCGAGGTTCCAGCCGGTGACGTTGGCTTCGCCATTGCTCGCGGTAACGGTGAAGGTATGCCCCGCGCCATCGCTGAGCACCGAACCGACCGGTGCGCCGCTGATCTTCACGCTCAGGGTTTCCGAGCCGTCGGTGTCGGTCAGCGCGGTGCTGATTGCCGACAGTTTCACCGTGGTGCCTTCAGCGCCGGTGTTGAGCTTGTAGCCGTCGTAATAACCTTCGCCGTTGGTGCCGTGCAGATCGGAGACGGTCACGCCCGAGTTGATCAGATCCTGCACACCGGTGTAGATCGGCACGCCGGCGTTGCTGAGGTCAATCGGCGTGCCGCCGTTGACCGACAGGTTGACGTCGTAGCTGCCCGGGCCGCTCTGATTGTGGTGGTAGATGTCGAGCGTGTAATAACCGCTGGTGGTCGGGGTGAACGAACCATTGATCGCACCGCCCGCGCCCCAGGTACCCGACGCCACGTTCTTGCCGCCGATGGTGATCAGTAGGCTGTCATCGGCCACGCCGCTGAAGCTGTAGGTCTTGCCGGCTTCCAGGTAGATCAGGCCAGAGGTCTTCGACGCCGTACCGGCGGCGACACTGCCGTCAGACTGCACGTTGGTGACGTTGCCGCTGGAGTTCGGTTTGCCGGCGGCGTCGATCACGTTTTTCAGGGTGGTCGAATTCGCCCCGCTGCCGTCAGTGCCCAGCCCCGAGAGACCGGTCCAGACTTCCTTGATCAGGCCGGTGGATTTAACGCTGTTATCAGCCACGGCTACGGTCGGCGCATCCGCCACTGGCGTGATGTCGATCTTCACCGTGCCGGTGCTGCCCAGCGCCTGGCCATCGGTAGGCTGGAACTTGATCTGTGCGTAGTCCGCCTGATTGTTGCCCAGACCGGTGCCGCCGTAACCGTTGGTGCCCGACTCGTTGGCATCCGGCAGGAAGCGCAGCTTGCCGGCGTCGATGTCGGCCTTGCTGAAGGTCTGGTTGTTGGCAACATCCTTCCAGGTCGAGCCGTCCAGATACTGCAGTTTGCCCTCGCCCGGCAGCTGCGTGATCTTGATACCAAGGCTGCTCGCCGGGCTGTCGACATCGCTGACGCCAAAGGTCGACCAGCCGAGTACCAGCGGCGTGTCTTCGGTGCCGGTGACATTGTTTGGCGCAGCGACCGGTGCATCGTTGACCGCCACCACGTTGACCGTAGTCGTCGCGGTGTTGGAGTAATTGCCGCCATCAGTCACCGTCACGGTGATGACGCGTGGCACGGTGCTCGGGTTTTCGCTGCTGTTGGTGAAGCTGATGTTCTTGATGGCCTGCATGTAGTCGGCCAGGGTCGCGTTACCCGAGAGGGTCAGGGTCACCGTGCCGTTGGTGCTGTTGGCATTGATGGTGATGCCGTTGACGCTGTTGCCCAGATTCAGCGCATCGCCGTCCTGACGGTTGGTCAGAACCACAGTGGCGCCGGTCAGCATCGTGCTGTCCGGGTCGGTGATGCTGATGTCGGTGTCAGCGATCGACACGCCGGCGCCCGGGGTGTTCTCGGTGAACGTCACCTTGTAATCGGCACCGGTCGCACCGCTGGAGTTGTTGGCGTCCAGATCGAGCACCGGTGGCGCATCGTTGTCGATGATCGAGGTGCTGACGCTGCCATTGGTGCTGCTGACCGCGAGGTTCTCGAAGTTGCCGCCGGTAGCCGAATCGATCTTGACCACGAAGTTCTCGGTGCCTTCGGTGATCTTGTCATCGAGGGTGGCGACGTTGAACTGCGCGCTGCTGGCGCCCGCCGGGATCTTCACGGTGTACACGCCGGTGAAGTCCGAACCGTCGGCAGCAGTGCCGCTGTAGACGATTTTCAGGGTCACTTCGGTCTGCGCCGGGTGATTGAGGCTCACGGTATAGCTGGCGGTCTGGCCTTCGGTCACCGAGCTGCTGCCAGTGATGCTGACGGTGGTGGTGTCGACGGTGTCGGTGACGCTGGTCACCGCTGGCGTGGTGCTCGGTACCAGTTTTTCGAAGTTGCCACCGGTGGCGCTGCTGATGGTCGCCTGCACGGTGCCGGCGTCTTTGTAGACGTCGTCAGCTGGCGCTGGAACGTTCACGGTGCCGGTGGTTTCGCCCGCTTTGATGGTGATCACGGCACCGTTCGACAGGGTCACGGTCACAGGCGATCCTGCGGCGTTGGTCAATGTCGCGGTGTAAGTGATCTGGCCACCTTCGGCCACGGAGCCGGTTGCGCTCAGTGACAGATTGGTGGTGTCGACGGTGTCGGTCACGGTGGTGCTGACCGGAGTCTTGTCGGCGACGAGATTTTCGAAGTTACCGCCGCTGACGTTGGTGATCGAGTTGGTGATCGGAGCGTTGCCGGTCAACGCATCGTTCGGTGCGACGGCAGTTACCGTGCCGGTGGTCTGGCCGACGGCGATGGTGATGTTCTGGCCGTTGGCCAACGTCACGACAACTGGCGAACCGGTGACTGGCGCGCCGACGGTCGCGGTGTAGACAACGTTGCCGCCTTCGGCCGCTGTGGCGGTTGCGCTCAGTTTTACGGTGGTGGTGTCGATGGTGTCGGTGACGCTGGTCACTGCTGGCGTGGTGCTCGGTACCAGGTTTTCGAAGTTGCCACCGGTAGCTTTGCTGATGGTCGCCTGCACGGAGCCGGCGTCTTTGTAGACGTCGTCGGACGGGGCCGGAACGGTTGCGGTGCCGGTGGTTTCGCCAGCCTTGATGGTGATCACGGCGCCGTTCGACAGGGTGACGGTCACAGGCGAGCCAGCGGCGTTGGTCAGTGTCGCGGTGTAGGTGATCTGGCCACCTTCGGCCACGGAGCCGGTTGCGCTCAGTGACAGATTGGTGGTGTCGACGGTGTCGGTCACGGTGGTGCTGACCGGAGTCTTGTCGGCGACGAGGTTTTCGAAGTTGCCACCGGTTACGCCAGTGATCGAGTTGGTGATCGGAGCGTGGCCGGTCAGTGCATCGTTCGAAGCAACAGCGGTTGCAGTGCCGGTAGTCTGGCCGACGCCGATGGTGATGGTCTGGCCGTTGGCCAAAGTGACCACCACTGGCGAACCTGTGACTGGCGCGCCGACGGTGGCGGTGTAAGTCACGGTGCCGCCTTCAGCCACCGAAGTATCGGCGGTCAATTTGACGGTCGAGGTATCGATGGTGTCGGTGACAGTCGTCACCGCTGGAGCAGTGCTCGGTACGAGGTTCTCGAAATTGCCACCGGTAGCGCTAGTGATCGTCGCCTGGACGGAGCCGGCATCTTTGTAGACGTCATCGGAAGGTGCCGGAACAGTTGCGGTGCCGGTGGTTTCGCCAGCCTTGATGGTGATCACAGCACCGTTCGACAGGGTCACGGTTACTGGCGAGCCAGCGGCGTTGGTCAGTGTCGCGGTGTAAGTGATCTGGCCACCTTCAGCCACCGAATTGCTGGCACTGAGCGACAGATTTGTCGTGTCGGTAACGTCGGTGACAGAAGTCGAGACCGGAGTTTTGTCGGCCACCAGATCTTCGAAATTGCCGCCGCTGACGTTGGTGATCGAGTTGGTGATCGGAGCATTACCGACCAACGCATCGTTCGCAGCAACAGCGGTTGCGGTGCCGGTAGTCTGACCGACGCCGATGGTGATGGTCTGGCCGTTGGCCAGAGTCACGACCACAGGCGAGCCAGTAACTGGCGCACCAACGGTGGCGGTGTAAGTCACGGTGCCGCCTTCAGCCACCGATGTATCGGCGGTCAGTTTGACTGTCGAGGTATCGATGGTGTCGGTGACAGTCGTCACGGCTGGAGCAGTGCTCGGTACCAGGTTCTCGAAGTTGCCACCGGTGGCGCTGGTGATCGTCGCCTGCACGGAGCCGGCATCTTTGTAGACATCATCGGACGGGGCCGCAACGGTTGCGGTGCCGGTGGTTTCGCCTGCTTTGATGGTGATGACAGCACCGTTCGACAGGGTCACGGTTACAGGCGAGCCTGCGGCATTGGTCAGGGTCGCGGTGTAGGTGATCTGGCCACCTTCCGCCACCGAATTGCTGGCGCTCAAGGACAGATTTGTCGTGTCGGTAACGTCGGTGACAGAAGTCGAAACTGGAGTTTTGTCCGCCACCAGATCTTCGAAATTGCCGCCGCTCACGCCAGTGATCGAGTTGGTGATCGGAGCGTTGCCGGTCAGCGCATCGTTCGCAGCAACAGCAGTTGCAGTGCCAGTAGTCTGGCCGACGCCGATGGTGATGGTCTGGCCGTTGGCCAGAGTTACCACAACTGGCGAGCCGGTGACCGGAGCGCCGACGGTGGCGGTGTAAGTCACGGTGCCGCCTTCAGCCACCGAAGTATCGGCGGTCAGTTTGACGGTCGACGTATCGATGGTGTCGGTGACTGTCGTCACGGCCGGAGCAGTGCTCGGTACCAGGTTCTCGAAGTTACCGCCGGTAGCGCTTGTGATCGTCGCCTGCACCGAACCGGCATCTTTGTAGACGTCATCGGACGGTGCCGGAACGGTCACATTACCGCTGGTTTCGCCAGCCTTGATGGTGATCACAGCACCGTTCGACAGGGTCACGGTCACTGGCGAGCCAGCGGCGTTGGTCAGCGTAGCGGTGTAAACGATCGAGCCACCTTCGGCCACGGAGCCGGTCGCGCTCAGCGACAGGTTGGTGGTGTCGGTAATGTCCGTGACAGAAGTTGAAACTGGAGTTTTGTCCGCCACCAGATCTTCGAAGTTGCCGCCGCTGACGTTGGTGATCGCATTGGTGATCGGCGCATGGCCGGTCAGCGCATCGTTCGCAGCAACAGCGGTTGCAGTGCCAGTAGTCTGGCCGACACCGATGGTGATGGTCTGGCCGTTGGCCAGAGTTACCACAACTGGCGAGCCGGTGACCGGAGCGCCGACGGTGGCGGTGTAAGTCACGGTGCCGCCTTCAGCCACCGAAGTGTCGGCGGTCAGTTTGACGGTCGAGGTGTCGATGGTGTCGGTGACCTGGGTGATCGCAGGCGTAGTGCTCGGAACGAGGTTCTCGAACTTGCCACCGGTAGCGCTAGTGATCGTCGCCTGCACAGAGCCGGCGTCTTTGTAGACGTCGTCGGACGGTGCAGGAACGGTTGCGGTGCCGGTGGTTTCGCCAGCCTTGATGGTGATCACAGCGCCGTTCGACAAGGTTACGGTCACTGGTGAGCCAGCAGCATTGGTCAATGTCGCGGTGTAAGTGATCTGGCCACCTTCAGCCACCGAATTGCTGGCGCTGAGCGACAGATTGGTGGTGTCGTTAACATCCGTAACAGTGGTCGAAACCGGTGTTTTGTCCGCCACCAGTTCTTCGAAGTTGCCGCCGCTCACGCCTGTGATCGAGTTGGTGATCGGCGCGTTGCCGGTGAGCGCATCGTTCGGAGCAACAGTGGTTGCGGTGCCAGTGGTCTGGCCGACGCCGATGGTGATGGTCTGGCCATTGGCCAGAGTCACAACCACTGGCGAGCCGGTGACTGGCGCGCCGACGGTGGCGGTGTAAGTCACGGTGCCGCCTTCGGCGACCGAAGTATCGGCGGTCAGTTTGACGGTCGAAGTGTCGATGGTGTCGGTGACCTGGGTGATCGCAGGCGTAGTGCTCGGAACGAGGTTCTCGAACTTGCCACCGGTAGCGCTAGTGATCGTCGCCTGCACAGAGCCGGCGTCTTTGTAGACGTCGTCGGACGGTGCAGGAACGGTTGCGGTGCCGGTGGTTTCGCCAGCCTTGATGGTGATCACAGCGCCGTTCGACAAGGTTACGGTCACTGGTGAGCCAGCAGCATTGGTCAATGTCGCGGTGTAAGTGATCTGGCCACCTTCAGCCACCGAATTGCTGGCGCTGAGCGACAGATTGGTGGTGTCGTTAACATCCGTAACAGTGGTCGAAACCGGTGTTTTGTCCGCCACCAGTTCTTCGAAGTTGCCGCCGCTCACGCCTGTGATCGAGTTGGTGATCGGCGCGTTGCCGGTGAGCGCATCGTTCGGAGCAACAGTGGTTGCGGTGCCAGTGGTCTGGCCGACGCCGATGGTGATGGTCTGGCCATTGGCCAGAGTCACAACCACTGGCGAGCCGGTGACTGGCGCGCCGACGGTGGCGGTGTAAGTCACGGTGCCGCCTTCGGCGACCGAAGTATCGGCGGTCAGTTTGACGGTCGAAGTGTCGATGGTGTCGGTGACCTGGGTGATCGCAGGCGTAGTGCTCGGAACGAGGTTCTCGAAGTTACCGCCGGTAGCGCTTGTGATCGTCGCCTGGACGGAACCGGCGTCTTTGTAAACGTCATCGGACGGTGCCGGAACGGTCACATTACCGCTGGTTTCGCCAGCCTTGATGGTGATCACAGCACCGTTCGACAGGGTCACGGTCACTGGCGAGCCAGCGGCGTTGGTCAGCGTAGCGGTGTAAACGATCGAGCCACCTTCGGCCACGGAACCGGTCGCACTCAGCGACAGGTTGGTGGTGTCGGTAACGTCCGTGACAGAAGTTGAAACTGGAGTTTTGTCTGCAACCAGATCTTCGAAATTGCCGCCGGTCGCGTTAGTGATCGAGTTGGTCAGCGGAGCATTACCTGCCAACGCGTCGTTCGGCGCGGTGAAAGTCGCAGTCCCGGAAGTCTGACCAACAGCGATAGTGATGTTCTGACCATTGGCCAGAGTCACAACCACAGGCGAGCCGGTGACTGGCGCGCCGACGGTGGCGGTGTAAGTCACGGTGCCGCCTTCAGCCACCGAAGTATCAGCAGTCAGTTTGACGGTCGAAGTGTCGATGGTGTCGGTGACTGTCGTCACGGCCGGAGCAGTGCTTGGTACCAGGTTCTCGAAGTTGCCACCGGTAGCGCTGGTGATCGTCGCCTGCACGGAGCCGGCGTCTTTATAAACGTCGTCGGACGGTGCAGGAACGGTTGCGGTGCCGGTGGTTTCGCCTGCTTTGATAGTGATGACAGCGCCGTTCGACAAGGTGACTGTCACAGGCGAGCCTGCGGCATTGGTCAGGGTCGCGGTGTAAGTGATCTGGCCACCTTCCGCCACCGAATTGCTGGCGCTCAAGGACAGATTTGTCGTGTCGGCAACGTCGGTGACAGAAGTCGAAACTGGAGTTTTGTCTGCAACCAGATCTTCGAAATTGCCGCCGGTCACGCCAGTGATCGAGTTGGTGATCGGAGCATTCCCGGCCAACGCATCGTTCGCAGCAACAGCGGTTGCGGTGCCAGTAGTCTGGCCGACGCCGATGGTGATGGTCTGACCGTTGGCCAGAGTCACGACCACAGGCGAGCCGGTGACTGGCGCGCCGACGGTGGCGGTGTAAGTCACGGTGCCGCCTTCAGCGACCGAAGTATCGGCGGTCAGTTTGACCGTCGAAGTGTCGATGGTATCGGTGACATTGGTCACCGCTGGAACCGCGCTTGGCACCAGGTTCTCGAAGTTACCGCCGGTCGCACCCTCGATGGTCACTTCGACTTTGCCGGCATCTTTATAGACGTCATCTTTCGGTGCGTCGACGGTCACGGTGCCGGTGGTTTTGCCTGCATCGATAGTGATCGTGGCGCCGTTCGACAGGGTCACGGTCACCGGTGTGCCGGCCGGGTTGGTCAGCGTTGCGGTGTAGGTGATCTGGCCGCCTTCGGCGACCGAAT
Organism: Pseudomonas sp. ef1; assembly: GCF_007293365.2. Taxonomy (NCBI): domain Bacteria; kingdom Pseudomonadati; phylum Pseudomonadota; class Gammaproteobacteria; order Pseudomonadales; family Pseudomonadaceae; genus Pseudomonas; species Pseudomonas sp. ef1. Next base: position 1,112,323 of record NZ_CM129815.1, read on the forward strand.
CGCTGGCGGTCAGGTTCAGATTGGTGGTGTCGGTGGTGTCGGAAACCACGGTGTCTGCGGACTTGCCGTCGACCACCAGTTTTTCGTAATTGCCACCCGTGGCGCCATCAATGGTCACGCTCAACGAGCTGCCGCCCGCCAGCGGGCTGTTCGGCGCGACGTAGTTGACGCTGCCGGTGGTTTCGCCAACGGCGATGGTGATGGTCTGGCCGTTGGACAGGCTGACGGTGACCGGCGAACCGGTCACTGGCGCGCCCACGGTCGCGGTGTAGACCACGGTTTCGCCTTCAGCGACGTTCGCAGTGGCGCTCAGCGACACGGTGGTGGTGTCGATGGTGTCGTTGACCGTGGTCACCGCCGGCGCTGTGCTGGTGACGAGGTTTTCGAAGTTGCCGCCGGTTGCGCTCTGGATGGTCGCTTCAACGCTGCCGGCGTCTTTGTAGACGTCGTCTTTCGGTGCATCGACGGTCACGGTGCCGGTGGTTTTGCCGGCCTCGATGAGGATAGTCGCACCGTTCGACAGGGTCACGGTGACCGGTGTGCCGGCGGCGTTACTCAGGGTTGCGGTGTAGGTAATCTGGCCGCCTTCGTTCACCGCGCCGGTCGCGCTGAGCGACAGGTTGGTGGTGTCGACGGTGTCGGTCACGGTGGTGCTGACCGGGGTCTGGTCGGCGACAAGATTTTCGAAATTACCGCCGCTGACGTTGGTGATCGAGTTGGTCAGCGGCGCGTGGCCGGCGAGGACGTCGTTCGGCGCGGTGGTGCTCACGCTGCCGCTGGTCTTGCCGACTTCGATAGTGATGTTCTGACCATTGGCCAGGGCGACGACCACAGGCGATCCGGTGACCGGCGCACCGACGGTGGCGGTGTAGGTGACGGTGCCACCTTCGGCCGCGGTTTCGGTGGCGGTCAGTTTGACCGTCGAGGTGTCGACGGTGTCGGTGACATCGGTGACCGCTGGCGTGGTGCTTGGCACCAGGTTTTCGAAGTTGCCGCCGGTGGCGTCCTTGATCGTGACTTCAACTTTGCCAGCGTCTTTATAGACGTCGTCGGCAGGTGCCGGAACGGTGACGGTGCCGGTGGATTTGCCGGCCTCGATGGTGATCACCGCGCCGTTGCTCAGATTAACGGTCACCGGGGTACCGGCCGGGTTGCTCAGGGTCGCGGTGTAGACAATCGAACCGCCCTCGGCCACGGAACCGGTCGCGGACAGCGACAGGTTGGTGGTGTCGGCGACGTCGGTTACCGAGGTCACCGCCGGGGTTTGGTCGGCGACGAGATTTTCGTAATTGCCACCACTGGCGCCGTCGATTTTCACGCTCAGAGTGTTGCCGCCGGCCTGTGCATCGTTCGGCGCGGTGAAGTTGACGCTGGCGCTGCTGGCGCCGACCGGAATAGTGATGGTCTGGCCGTTGGACAGAGTCACCAGCACTGGCGAACCGGTGACCGGTGCGGTCACGGACGCGGTGTAGACAACCACGCCGCCTTCTACCGCGCTGGCGCTGGCGGTCAGCGCAACGGTGCTGTTGTCGATGGTGTCGGTGACATCAGTTACCGCAGGCGTCTTGTCGATCACCAGATTTTCAAAGTTGCCGCCGCTGGTCTTGGTGATGCTCGCATCGACCTTGCCGGCGTCCTTGTACACATCATCGCCAGGCGCAGCGACGGTCGCAGTGCCAGTGCTCGCACCCTTGGCAATGTTGATCACCGCGCCGTTGCTCAGGGTCACGCTCATGGCGGTGCCGGCCGGATTGCTCAGGGTGGCGGTGTAGACGATCGAGCCGCCCTCGGCAACGCTGCCGGTGGCGCTCAGGCTGATGTTGGTGGTGTCGACGGCGTCGGTGACTTTGGTCACCACAGCCGAACGATCGGCCTCGACGCGCTCGAAATTGCCGCCGCTGTGGCTGGCGATCGCCGTCCGCACGTTGCTGCCATCGATGTACGGGGTGTTGGCGGGCGCCGGGAAATTCACCGAGCCGCTGGTCGCGCCAGCGGCAATGTTGATCACCGCGCCGTTGGCCAAGGTCACGGTCATGGCCGAGCCGGCCGGGTTGCTCAGGGTCGCGGTGTAGGTGATCTGGCCACCTTCGCTGACGGTATCGCTGGCAGTCAGGGTCAGTGCGGTTGTGTCGACGGTGTCGTTGACCGTGGTGCTGACCGGGGTCTTGCTGACGTCGAGTTTCTCGAAGTTGCCGCCGCTGGCATCGGTCATGGTTACGGTGAGCTTGCTGACGTCCTTGTAGACGTCATCGCTCGGTGCGGCAATCGTCACCGAACCGCTGGTCTTGCCGGCTTCGATGGTGATGGTCTGGCCATTGCTCAGGTTGACGGTCACCGGCGTCTGCGCGGCGTTGGTCAGCGTTGCGGTGTAAGTGATCGTAGAGCCTTCGAGCACATAGCTTTCTGCGCTGAGGGTCAGGTGCGTGGTGTTGACCGTGTCGGCAACATTGGTCACCGCAGGCGTAGTATCCGGCACCAGATTTTCGAAGTTGCCACCGGTGGCGTCCTTGATGGTCACTTCGACTTTGCCGGCGTCTTTGTAGACGTCATCGGCAGGTGCCGGAACGGTCACGGTGCCGGTGGTCTTGCCGGCTTCAATGGTGATGACCGAGCCGTTGCTCAGATTCACGGTCACAGGCGCGCCGGCCGGGTTGCTCAGCGTAGCGGTGTAGGTGATCTGCCCGCCTTCGTTGACGTTGCCGGTGGCAGTCAGCGCGACGCTGGTGGTGTCGACGGTGTCGGTCACAGTGGTGCTGACCGGGGTCTTGTCGGCGACCAGATTTTCGAAGTTGCCGCCGCTGACGTTGGTGATCGAGTTGGTCAGCGGTGCGTGACCGATCTGCACGTCATTCGATACCGGGGCGGTAACGCTGCCGGTGGTCTGGCCGACGGCGATGGTGATGTTCTGGCCGTTGGCCAGGGTCACGACAACTGGCGAGCCGGTGACGGGTGCGCCGACAGTGGCGGTGTAGGTGACGGTGCCGCCTTCAGCGACCGAGGTGTCGGCGGTCAATTTGACCGTCGAGGTATCGATGGTGTCGGTGACTTGAGTGACCGCTGGCGTGGTGCTCGGAACGAGGTTCTCGAAGTTGCCGCCGGTGGCGCTGGTGATGGTGGCCTGCACGGAACCGGCGTCTTTGTAGACGTCGTCGGACGGAGCCGGGAAGATCACATTACCGCTGGTTTCGCCTGCCTTGATGGTGATGACGGCGCCGTTCGACAAGGTCACGGTCACTGACGAACCAGCAGCATTGGTCAAAGTGGCGGTGTAAGTGATCTGGCCGCCTTCAGCGACGGAAGCGGTCGCACTCAGCGACAGATTGGTGGTGTCGGCAACGTCGGTGACGGTGGTCGAAACTGGAGTTTTGTCCGCCACCAGATTTTCGTAGTTGCCACCGCTTACGCCAGTGATCGAATTGGTCAGCGGAGCGTTGCCGGTCAAGGCATCGTTCGGTGCGGTGTAGGTGATGGAGCCAGTGGTCTGGCCGACGCCAATGGTGATGTTCTGGCCGTTGGCCAACGTCACGACCACAGGCGAACCGGTGACTGGCGCGCCGACGGTGGCGGTGTAAGTCACGGTGCCGCCTTCGGCAACCGAGGTGTCTGCGGTCAGCTTCACCGTCGAGGTATCGACGGTGTCAGTGATTTCGGTCACTGCTGGCGTAGTGTTCGGCACCAGATTTTCGAAGTTGCCGCCGGTGGCGTCCTTGATGCTGACTTCGACCTGGCCGGCGTCTTTGTAGACGTCATCGGCAGGCGCTGGAACGGTAACGGTACCGGTGGTTTTGCCGGCATCAATGGTGATCACCGAGCCGTTGCTCAGGGTCACGGTTACCGGGGTGCCGGCCGGATTCGTCAGCGTGGCGGTGTAGGTGATCTGGCCACCCTCGGCCACGGAACCGGTGGCGCTGAGGCTCAGGCCAGTGTCATCCACCGAATCGGTGATGGTGGTGACCGCAGGCGTGTTGCTTGGCACCAGGTTTTCGAAATTGCCACCGGTAGCGCCAGTGATCGTGGTGCTGACGGTGCCGCCATTGTTGTAAACGTCATTGGCCGCAGTCGGCACGTTCACGGTGCCAACGGTTTCGCCGGCCGCGATGGTGATGGTCGAACCGTTCGACAGGGTGACGGTCACCGGCGTCTGCGCCGGGTTGGTCAGTGTCGCGGTGTAAGTGATTTGACCGCCTTCAACGATATTGTTGGTCGCAGTCAGGGTCAGGCCGGTGTCATCAACCGAATCAGTGATAGTGGTGACTGCAGGCGTGTTGCTTGGCACCAGGTTTTCGAAATTGCCACCGGTTGCACCAGTGATCGTGGTGCTGACGGTGCCGCCATTGTTGTAGACGTCATTGGCCGCAGTCGGCACGTTGACGGTGCCCACGGTTTCGCCAGCCGCGATGGTGATGGTCGAGCCGTTGGACAGAGTGACGGTTACCGGGGTTTGCGCCGGGTTGGTCAACGTTGCGGTGTAAGTGATCTGACCGCCTTCAACGATATTGTTGGTCGCTGTCAGGGTCAGGCCAGTGTCATCCACCGAATCGGTGATGGTGGTGACCGCAGGCGTGTTGCTTGGCACCAGGTTTTCGAAATTGCCACCGGTAGCGCCAGTGATCGTGGTGCTGACGGTGCTGCCATTGTTGTAGACGTCGTTGGCCGCAGTCGGCACGTTGACGGTGCCCACGGTTTCGCCGGCCGCGATGGTGATGGTCGAACCGTTCGACAGGGTGACGGTCACCGGCGTCTGCGCCGGGTTGGTCAGTGTCGCGGTGTAAGTGATTTGACCGCCTTCAACGATATTGTTGGTCGCAGTCAGGGTCAGGCCGGTGTCATCAACCGAATCAGTGATAGTGGTGACTGCAGGCGTGTTGCTTGGCACCAGGTTTTCGAAATTGCCACCGGTGGCGCCTGTGATCGTGGTGCTGACGGTGCTGCCATTGTTGTAGACGTCATTGGCCGCTGTTGGCACGTTGACGGTACCGACGGTTTCGCCGGCCGCGATGGTAATGGTCGAGCCATTCGACAGCGTGACGGTGACCGGAGTTTGCGCCGGGTTAGTCAGCGTCGCGGTGTAAGTGATTTGACCGCCTTCAACGATGTTGTTGGTCGCGGTCAGGGTCAGGCCAGTGTCATCGACCGAATCTGTGATCGTGGTCACGGCTGGTGTGGTGTTAGGCACCAGGTTTTCGAAGTTGCCGCCAGTTGCGCCAGTGATGGTGGTGCTGACGGTGCTGCCATTGTTGTAGACGTCATTGGCCGCTGTGGGCACGTTGAGGGTGCCGACGGTCTCGCCGGCAGCAATGGTGATGGTCGAGCCGTTGGACAGAGTGACAGTTACCGGGGTTTGCGCCGGGTTGGTCAGGGTGGCGGTGTAAGTGATCTGACCGCCTTCAACAATGTTATTGGTCGCAGTCAGGGTCAGGCCGGTGTTGTCGACCGAATCGGTAATCGTGGTGACCGCAGGCGTGTTGCTTGGCACCAGGTTTTCGAAATTGCCGCCGGTTGCGCCAGTGATCGTGGTGCTGACGGTGCCGCCATTGTTGTAGACGTCGTTGGCCGCAGTCGGCACGTTGACGGTGCCGACGGTTTCGCCGGCTGCAATGGTGATGGTCGAACCGTTGGACAGAGTGACGGTTACCGGGGTTTGTGCCGGGTTGGTCAACGTCGCGGTGTAAGTGATCTGGCCGCCTTCGACGATGTTGTTGGTCGCGGTCAGCGTGAGGCCGGTGTTATCAACCGAATCTGTGATGGTGGTAACGGCTGGTGTCGGGTTCGGCACCAGATTTTCGAAGTTGCCGCCGGTAGCCCCGGTGATCGTGGTCGTAACGGTGCTGCCATTGTTGTAAACGTCATTGGCTGGGGTCGGCACGTTGACGGTGCCGGTAGTCTGGCCAGCGCCAATGGTAATGGTCGAGCCGTTCGACAGCGTGACGGTTACCGGAGTTTGCGCCGGGTTGGTCAAAGTCGCCGTATAGGTAATCTGGCCGCCTTCGGTCACGCTCGAACCAGCCGTCAACGTGACGGTAGTGGTGTCGACGGTGTCGGTGACTTGCGTGGTCGCCGGGATAGTCGGCGGGGTCACGGTGATGCCGTTGCCGCCGCTGGTGCCAGTGACGGTCACGTCGATCTGGGTCGGGTCGTTATAGACAGTGTCGTTCGGTGCCAGCGGCACGTTGACGGTGCCGGTGGTGGCGCCGGCGGGAATGACGATTACTGCGCCGTTGGACAGGGTGATGATCAGGTCGGTCAGCGGCGCCTGGGTCAGGGTCGCGGTGTACACCAGCACGCCGCCGGCTTCGGTGATGGTCGGCGTGGCGCTGAGGCTCAGGGTCGAGTCACGCAGTGCGTTGGTGGTGGTGTCGGTGGTCAGGCCGCCGGTGGTGTCCTGCGCGACTTGCCCGGCAGAATTGATGCCCGCCGTGGGGAAGCCAATGGTCGGATCGACGCGGCCAGCGGTGGCGTCGAGCATGACGAAGCTGTGACCACCACCGGCCGCACCGCCGGTACCTGCGGCGGTCGGGCCGGCCGCGGTGGATTCGAGTGCGGTGGTCGGGTCGACACCGGCGGCGATGGCTTGCTGCAGTTCTTCTACAGAAGGCGCAGCCTGCGCCGTGGCTTCGGCCAGGTCAGTGCTGGAGTCAGGCGAGCTGGCGCTCCACTGGGTGTCACGGCCCAGATCGAGCATGCGGCCATCGGCCAGTTCCAGCGACACCGCGCCGGACAGACCGGTATCGATCTGGTCGCCGACATACAGGCGATCGCCTTCAACGAGTACGCGACGCACGCCCTCTGGGGACACCACGAAAACCTGACCGACAATGCTTTTGACGACGGCAACAACACTGCTCATTGAAGACTCTCCGGGGTGTCACATTCAGTTGACTTCCATGGACCTGACGGGCGTCGGCGCCACTTCAGTCTGGACGTACTTTCTATAAATGGATAACTTATTGACGCTGTATTTCCGTCAATAATCTGGCTATAAATTATCGCGATTAACTTTATGCCAAACTATTGACCTTCTGGGAGCCATCCTAAACAATCGCCCCACTAATGTCACATTGATATTTCCGCGGCGACCTGTCCTTCAGCCTGTCATCCAGTTCCTGTTTTGAACTTTCCGACATACGGTCTTTCGGGTTGCCATCATCCGACGCAGCACCACGTTTCTGCTGTGATTCAAGACAAGAAGTTCCGGGAAAATTCCAACCATGCGTTCGCTTTTGCTCCTTGCCGCTCCCTTCGCTCTCGCCGCCTCTTTTGTACAAGCACAATCCTTACCAGAAGCCATGCAACAAGCGCTGGATGTCCATCCGGAGATTCAGGCGGGGGTCAACAGTCGATTGGCGGCGGATTATCAGTTAAAGGCTGCGAAAGGGGGATACCTGCCCAAGGTCGATCTGCTGGGCGGTTATGGCCGTGAAGGCACTGACAGTGTGACCACGCGAGCGAACGGTGGAAGCAATCACTGGGAGACGTTGAACCGCAGCGAGTCAAGTTTACGTCTCTCGCAAATGGTTTTTGACGGTTTCGCGACGTCTAACGAAGTTGCGCGTCAACAAGCCAACGTCAGCTCCCGTGCTTACTCACTGCTGGGCACTTCCGAGCGTACTGCACTGACTGTCGCCCAGGTGTATCTGGACGTGCTGACCCGTCGCGAATTCGTGCGTCTGGCCGAGGAAAACCTCAAGAGCCACCAGCGCATCTACGATCAGATCCAGCTACGCACCCAGCGCGGTGTCGGCAGCGGTGCCGACCTTGATCAGGCCGAAGCCCGTATGGCCCAGGCCCGCAACAACCTGATCACCGAGCAGACCAACCTCGCCGATGCGGAAACCAACTTCCTCAGCGCCGTCGGCCAGATGCCCGACCAGCTCGAGCGCCCGGCGCCGTTCATGGCGATGATGCCGGCCAACCTCAATGAAGCCCGCGCGCAAATGCTGGAAAACAGCCCGATCCTGCGTTCCGCCGAGTCGGACATCGCCGCTGCCGAGAAGCAGTTCGCCACCGCCAAATCGACCTTCTACCCGCGTTTCGACGCCGAACTGGGCCGCTCCGCCGACAACGATCTCGATGGTCAGAACGGCCACAACAACGAATGGCAGGCCATGCTGCGCATGCGTTTTAACCTGTATTCCGGCGGCAGCAACAGGGCCGATCTGGAATCCAAGTCGTACCTGGCCAACCAGGCGCTGGACATCCGCAACAACGCCCTGCGTCAGTTGAATGAAGAGCTCGGCCTCGCCTGGAACGCGCTGAACAATGCCAACGCCCAAGTGCCGATCGCCCAGCAATACGTCGATCGCAGCACCTCGGTGCGTACCGCCTACCAGCGTCAATTCAGCCTCGGCGAACGCACCCTGCTGGACTTGCTCGACAGCGAGAACGAGCTGTTCACCGCCTCGCGACGTCTGGCGGAAATCAAGAACATTCAGTTATTTACTCAGTACCGAATCAAGGCGACCATGGGCCAATTGCTCAAAAGCCAGGGAGTGGTCGCGCCGTTGGCATCCGTTGTGCAGAACGACGTGAAGCCCAAGGTCCAGCTGCCTGGGATGAACTGAGTTATCCCTTCCAACTGTTAAAGAGTGTCGAGCGTGGAATCAGAAGTCAGTCGAGTTCAACTCAGCCATGATCCACGCGCGTTGCATGACGATCCGTTGCTGGATGGTCTGCTCGCCCTGTGCATGCTGCACCAGAAGCCTGCCAGCGCGGCGATGCTGACCACCGGCCTGCCGCTGCCCAAACAACGTTTGAGTGTCGAGTTGCTGCCGCGCGCAGCGGCTCGCGCCGGGCTGCAGGGGCGGGTGTTGCAGCGCAAACTCGAAGAAATTCCGGCGATCGCCATGCCCGCGCTGTTGCTGCTCAAGGATGGCCGCAGCGCCGTTCTGCTCGGCTGGCAGGGCGACAATGAAGCACGCGTGCTGCTCAGCGAAAGCGATGGCGGCGAATCGGTGGTCAGCCGCGAACTGCTGAGCGACGATTACACCGGCAAAGTGTTCTTCGCCCAGCCGCAGCACAAATTCGACGTCAATCACGGCACGCTGATCCCGCGTGCACGCTCCTGGTTTCGCGACACCCTCAAGCGTTCGCGCTGGCTGTATGCCGATGCGATCGCCGCCAGTTTTCTGATCAACATCATCGCCATGGCCGCGCCGCTGTTCGTGATGAACGTCTACGACCGCGTAGTGCCGAACCAGGCCGAAGCAACCCTTTGGGTGCTGGCGCTGGGCATCACCGGCGCTTACATCTTCGACTTGATCCTCAAGAGCCTGCGCAGCCTGTGCCTGGATCTGGCCGGGAAGAAAACCGACCTGATCATCTCCGCCACGCTGTTCGAGCGAATTGTCGGCATGGCGATGAAATACCGCCCGGCGCGGGTCGGCAGCTTTGCCCAGAACATCCATGAGTTTCAGAGCCTGCGCGACTTTCTCGCGTCGCTGACCCTGACCAGCCTGATCGACCTGCCGTTCACCATCCTGATTTTCATCGTCATCGCCATTCTCGGCGGGCATCTGGTGTGGATTCCGGTGCTGGCTTTCCCGATTGCCCTGCTGATCGGCTACGCCTTGCAGAAGCCGTTGATCGCGACCATGGAACGGACCATGGCGCTGGGCGCCGAGCGCCAGTCGAGCCTGATCGAAACCCTCGCCGGTCTGGACGCGGTCAAGGTCAACAACGCCGAAAGCGAGCGCCAGTATCAGTGGGAGCAGACCATCGGCACCCTCAGCCGCCTAGAGCTGCGAGTGAAAATGCTCTCCGGTCTGGCGATGAACATCACCTTGCTGATCCAGCAACTGGCCGGGGTGATCATGATCGTCTTCGGCGTTTACCAGATCATCGCCGGCAACCTGAGCATGGGCGGGCTGATTGCCTGCTACATGCTCAGTGGTCGTGCGCTGAGCCCGCTGGCGTCGCTGTCCGGCCTGCTCACGCGCTATCAACAGGCGCGGGTGACCATGACTTCGGTCGACCAGATGATGGAGCTGCCGCAGGAGCGCAATTTCGAAGAGCGTCCGCTAAGCCGCAAGGTTTTGCAGGGTGCGATCGAATGCCGTCAGCTCAGCTTCACCTACCCGGACCAGCAGAACCCTGCGCTCAAGAACATCAACCTGGTCATCCGTCCCGGCGAGAAGATCGGCATCATCGGCCGCAGCGGCTCGGGCAAGAGTTCGCTGGCGAAACTGCTGGTGGGCCTGTACCAACCGGACGACGGTGCCTTGCTGGTCGACGGCGTGGACATCCGCCAGATCGACGTCAGCGAACTGCGCTACAACATCGGCTACGTACCGCAGGACATTCAGCTGCTGTCCGGCACCCTGCGTGACAACCTGGTGTCCGGCGCGCGTTACGTCGAAGACGAGCTGGTGCTGCAAGCCGCCGAACTGGCCGGCGTCCACGAATTCGCCCGTCTGCACCCGCAAGGCTACGAGCTGCAAGTCGGCGAGCGTGGGCAAAACCTCTCCGGCGGTCAGCGGCAGAACGTCGCCCTGGCCCGGGCGCTGTTGCTCAATCCACCGATCTTGCTGATGGATGAGCCAACCAGTGCGATGGACAACACCGGCGAAGAACGCCTCAAGCACCGCCTCGCAGCAGTGATTGAAAACAAGACCGTGGTGCTGGTCACGCATCGGGCATCGCTGTTGTCGCTGGTCGATCGCCTGCTGGTGATCGATCGCGGGCAGATTCTCGCCGACGGCCCGAAAGCCGCCGTGATGGAAGCGTTGAAGAAGGGGCAGATCAGTGTTGCTTAAGTCCGGTGTCAAGGAGTCGATCCGTCGCTACTTCAAGGGCTCTGCCTCGCTGCAGGGCCAGCCGCTGCCGGAGGTCAACAAGGCGCTGATCGAAGACGCCCCGCGCGTCGTGCGCCTGACCATCTGGGCGATCATCGGCTTCTTCGTGTTCCTCATGCTCTGGGCCAACTTCGCCGTAATCGACGAAGTGACCAAGGGCGACGGCAAGGCGATTCCGTCGTCGAAGATTCAGAAAATCCAGAACCTGGAGGGCGGTATCGTCTCCGAGCTGTTCGTCAAGGAGGGCCAGATCGTCGAGGCCGGCGCGCCGCTGATTCGTCTCGACGACACACGTTTTGCTTCCAACGTCGGCGAAACCGAGGCTGATCGCCTGTCGATGTTGCTGCGGGTCGAGCGTCTGAGCGCGGAAGTCGATGATCGTCCGCTGAATTTCCCCGAGGACGTGCTCAAAGCCGTGCCGGGCCAGGCGAAAAGCGAAGAGTCGCTGTACATCAGCCGCCGTCAGCAGTTGCACGATGAAATCGGAGGCTTGCAGGAGCAGTTGATCCAGCGTCAGCAGGAGCTGCGTGAGTTCAGCTCCAAGCAGGCGCAGTACCGTCAGCAGCTCGGCTTGCAGCGTCAGGAAATCAACATGTCCGAGCCGCTGGTGGCGCAGGGCGCGGTCTCGCCGGTGGAAGTGTTGCGCCTCAAGCGTGCCGAAGTGGAAACCCGTGGCCAGCTCGACGCGACCACGCTGGCCATTCCGCGCGCCGAATCGGCGATCAAGGAAGTGCAGCGCAAGATCGACGAAACCCGCGGCAAATTCCGCAGCGAAGCGCTGACCCAACTCAACGAAGCGCGCACCGATCTGAACAAGGCCCAGGCCACCGGCAAGGCGCTGGAAGACCGCGTCAGCCGTACGCTGGTCACCTCACCCGTGCGGGGTATCGTCAACAAGTTGCTGGTCAACACTATCGGCGGTGTGATCCAGCCGGGCAGCGACATGGTCGAAATCGTGCCGCTGGACGACACCCTGCTGGTCGAAGCCAAGATCCGCCCGCAGGACATCGCGTTCCTGCATCCGGGTCAGGAAGCGATCGTCAAATTCACCGCCTATGACTACACCATTTATGGCGGCCTGAAGGCACAGCTGGAGCAGATCGGTGCGGATACCATCACCGACGAAGACAAGAAAACCACTTATTACGTGATCAAGGTGCGCACCGAGCGCAGCCACTTGGGCACGGATGAAAAGCCTTTGCTGATCATTCCCGGGATGGTCGCTTCGGTGGATATCATCACTGGCAAGAAATCGGTGTTGAGCTATTTGCTCAAGCCGATCATTCGCGCGCGGGCTGAGGCGTTGCACGAGCGCTAGATCTTCGGTGGCCTTGCTGGCCTCATCGCTGGCAAGCCAGCTCCCACAGTTATGTGTGTTGAACAAATATCTGGAGTCCATATTAGGACCCTGTGGGAGCGGGCTTGCCCGCGATGGCGTTCGCTCAGACCCTACATATCTGTCGGTAAGTGACACAAATCGTCACTCCACCCCCTCACCATTCGCCATATCGTTATTCATTAACGGTATTTAATTTCCAATTCTTATAGCTATAAAGTCACCCACCTGCGTACCTGCCGACCAATCGGCGCGCCGCACGACCTGAACCGACACGCAATCCAGCGTGAGTGTCTGATCGACGAGCGCGTCCGTGAGCGCGCCGTGCGTGGGAGATGATTGATGTCCGCCGCTACTGCCACCGAAAGCGCCGCAACTGCCGCGCCGCAAATCTTCGAAATTCGCCCCTTCAGCGGTGCCGTCGGCGCCGAGATCGTTGGCCTTGACCTCAGCCGGCCGGTCAATGATCAGGACTTCGCGCGCATTCACCGCGCGCACCTGGATCACCACGTCGTGGTCTTTCGCGATCAGCAGATCACCCCGCAACAGCAAATCGATTTCAGCCGCCGTTTCGGCGTGTTGCAGATCCACGTGCTCAAACAATTCCTGCTGGCCAATCACCCGGAAATCCTCATCGTTTCCAACATCATCGAGAACGACCAGAACATCGGTCTCGGAGACGCCGGCAAGTTCTGGCATTCCGATCTCTCCTATAAAGAGCTGCCAAGTCTCGGCTCGATGCTGCACGCCCAAGAACTGCCCGCCGAGGGCGGCGACACGCTGTTTGCCGACATGCACAAAGCCTGGGACAACCTGCCGGCTGCGTTGCGCAATGCGGTTGAAGGGCGCTTTGCCGCGCATTCCTACACGGCGCGCTACAGCGAAACCAAGTTCGAAGGCAACTGGCGCCCGACCCTGACCCCAGAGCAACTGGCTCAGGTCGCCGAAGTGGTGCATCCGGTGGTGCGCACCCATCCGGAAAACGGCCGCAAGGCCTTGTTCGTCAGCGAAGGCTTCACCACGCGCATCATCGGTCTGCCGGAAGACGAAAGTCGTCAGTTGCTCGGCGAACTCTTCGCTCACAGCGTGCTGCCGCAAAATATCTACCGCCATCAATGGGAGCCGCATGATCTGGTGTTCTGGGACAACCGTTCGCTGATCCATCTCGCCGCCGGCTGTCCTGCGCACCTGCGCCGCAAGCTGTATCGCACGACCATTCAGGGCGATGCGCCTTTCTGATTTGCCGGAGATCGACCATGAACGCCCCTTTGCCAGGCCACGCGGCCAGCAACCCGATCGCCCACAGCGAAGCGTTGCTGGCCGTCGATCACGTCAGCCTCGAATACCGCACGCCGCAGCGAGTGGTGCGCGCTACCCATCAAGTCAGTTTCGCCGTCGACCCGGCTGATCGGTTCGTCCTGCTCGGCCCGTCCGGTTGCGGGAAATCGACCTTGCTCAAAGCGGTCGCCGGATTCATCCAGCCCTGCGAAGGCGAGATCCGCCTGCAAGGCCAGCGTGTCGATGCGCCGGGGCCGGATCGCATTGTGGTGTTTCAGGAATTCGACCAGTTGCCGCCGTGGAAAACCGTGAAGCAGAACGTGATGTTCCCGCTGCTGGCCTCGCGCACCTTGAACAAGAAAGACGCCGAAGAGCGTGCGCTACACTACCTGGAAAAGGTCGGTCTGGCGGCGTTTGCCGACGCCTATCCACACACCTTGTCCGGCGGCATGAAGGCGCGGGTGGCGATCGCCCGGGCGTTGGCCATGCAACCAAAAATTCTTTTGATGGACGAACCCTTCGCTGCACTCGATGCGTTGACCCGCCGCAAGATGCAGGAAGAGTTGCTGCTGCTCTGGGAAGAGGTGCGCTTCACCTTGTTGTTCGTCACCCATTCGATTGAAGAAGCCCTGGTGGTGGGCAATCGCATCCTCTTGCTGTCACCGCATCCAGGCCGGGTGCGCGCCGAAGTGCACAGCCATCAATACGATCTGCACAGCCTCGGCGGCGTGGCGTTTCAGGAGTCGGCGCGGCGCATTCATCGTCTGCTGTTCGATGAGGGCCAGGCGCCGGAGACCGAACGTGATCACGACTTCAACGACATTCGCATCGCCTATTGAGCGGCCAGGAGGACTACCCGATGAGCCATTCATCATCCGTGCGTGAAGAATTCGAAACCGTGCTCGAGCCGCTGACCGCAGTGCCGGTCGAGCGCGAGTTGCCGCTTGGCACGCGCCTGTGGCAACAGGGCTGGTTGCGCAAAAGCCTGATCCTGATTGTGCTGGCGATCATCTGGGAGGTGGTCGCGCGGATTCAGAACAATGACCTGATGCTGCCGAGTTTTCTGCAAACCGCGCAGGCCCTGTTCGACGGGCTGCTCAGTGGCGAGTTGCTGGCCAAGGTGTGGATCTCGCTGGTGGTGCTGATCAAAGGCTACCTGATCGGCATTGTCCTCGCCTTTGCCCTGACAACATTGGCGGTCTCGACCCAGTTGGGACGTGATCTGCTCAGCACCATGACTTCAATGTTCAACCCGTTGCCGGCGATTGCCCTGCTGCCGCTGGCGCTGCTCTGGTTTGGCTTGGGGCAGAACAGTCTGATTTTCGTGCTGGTGCATTCAGTGTTGTGGGCGTTGGCGCTGAACACCTATGCCGGATTTCTCGGTGTGTCCGAGACGCTGCGCATGGCCGGGCGCAACTATGGCCTCAAGGGTTTGCGCCTGGTCTTGTTCATCCTGATCCCGGCGGCACTCCCGTCGATTCTCGCCGGTTTGAAGATTGGCTGGGCGTTTGCCTGGCGTACGTTGATCGCGGCCGAATTGGTGTTTGGCGCGACCAGCGGCAAGGGCGGGCTGGGCTGGTACATCTTCCAGAATCGCAATGAGCTGTACACCGACAAGGTGTTTGCCGGGTTGGCGGTGGTGATCCTGATTGGCCTGTTGGTGGAGAATCTGGTGTTTGCCACCCTTGAGCGGGTGACGGTGAAGCGCTGGGGTATGCAGCGCTGAGGTCTTCGTTGGCTGGGCCGGCCTCTTCGCGAGCAGGCTCGCTCCCACATGAGAACGCATTCCAGGGTGGGAACGAGCCTGCTCGCGAAGAGTCCAGCGCTGGCCTCGTCCCTCTTATGGGATGTTTGTTAGCATTGCGCCCGGATCAATCCAGATCAGCCAAGAGTGCTCAGCATGCAACTCCCGGACATGAACCTTCTGGTCGCCCTCGATGCTTTGCTCGACGAGGGCAGTGTGGTCGGCGCGGCGCGGCGGATGAACCTCAGCCCGGCGGCCATGAGCCGCACGCTGACGCGGATTCGCGAAGCCATCGGCGATCCGATTCTGGTGCGCGCCGGGCGTGGCCTGGTGCCGACCCCCAAAGCCCTCGAACTGCGCGAACAGGTGCGCGACGTGGTCGAGCAGGCGGCGCTGCTGTTTCGTTCCGCCGACAGCGTCGAGCTAGGCACCTTGCGTCGACGTTTCAGCATTCGCGCCAATGATTTCTTCGTCGGCGTTTACGGCGGCAAGCTGTTCGATACCCTCGACCAACTCGCCCCGCATTGCGAATTGCGCTTCGTCCCGGAAGGCGACGGCGACGATGAGGCACTGCGCGAAGGGCGCATCGATCTGAGCGTCAGCAACACCCGTCCGCTTACGCCGGAAGTGAAAGTGCAGAACCTGTTCTCCACGCATTTCGTCGGCCTGGTGCGCGAGAATCATCCGTTGCTCGATGGCGAAATCACCGCTGAGCGCTACGCCGGTTTTTCCCACATCAGCATGTCGCGCCGGGGCATCGCTCGCGGCCCGATCGATACGGCGTTGAACGCACTGGGGCTGGAGCGCCGGGTGGCGGTGATCGCGCCGAGTTTCCATGCAGCGATGTTTGCCTTGCCCGACTCCGACCTGATCCTGCCGGTGCCCAAGGAAGCCCTGCTCAGCGTGCGGCGGCTGGGCCTGAAACTGCGTTCATTCGACCTGCCGATTCCACTGCCCATGCTGATGCTGACCCAGGCCTGGCACCCGCGCTTCGACAAGGACCCGGCCCACCGCTGGCTGCGCGAAACCCTCAAGACCTGCTGCGATGAAACATGGCTGGCGGCACAGCCGTAAATCATCAGGCACCATCGAATCCCTGTGGGAGCGAGCCTGCTCGCGAAGGCGTCGAGTCAGTCACCTCAATGGCGGCTGGTCCACCGCTTTCGCGAGCAGGCTCGCTCCCACATAGGCATTCACCGTTGTGTCTGATGCACTTATAACCTGCCAATAAGTCAATTTTCGTCAGCATCAAGCCCCACTAAAATGCTCCGGTATTTCACCCCCGGAGCTTTTCATTCATGACATCCCTGACGGTCACGGCGCCTCTCGCCGCGACCAGCCCGGCGGCGGCGGCTGCGCCACCGGTGTTCGGGGCGCGGATCATCATTGGTCTGGTCGGCGTGCTGTTGGCCGTGCTGGTCTCGGGCCTCAACGAGATGGTCACCAAAGTCGCACTCGCCGATATTCGCGGCGCGCTGCACATCGGTTACGACGAAGGCACCTGGCTGGTCGCCAGCTACACCGCCACGTCGGTCGCAGCCATGGCCTTCGCGCCGTGGTGTGCGGTGACCTTCTCGCTGCGCCGCTTCACGCTGTGCGCCATCGGTCTTTTTACCGTGCTCGGCGTGCTGTGCCCGTTCGCGCCTAATTACGAAAGTCTGTTGTTGATGCGCATCCTCCAGGGCCTCGCCGGTGGTGCATTGCCGCCGATGCTGATGACCGTCGCGCTGCGCTTTCTCCCGGCCAACATCAAACTCTACGGACTGGCCGGCTACGCACTGACTGCGACTTTCGGCCCGGGACTCGGCACGCCGCTGGCCGGTCTGTGGACTGAATACGTCGGCTGGCAATGGACCTTCTGGCAGATCATCGTGCCGTGCCTGATCGCCATGGCCGCAGTGGCTTACGGATTGCCCCAGGATCCGCTGCGCTTGGAGCGCCTCAAGTCGTTCAACTGGAAAGGCCTGCTGCTGGGCTTTCCAGCGATCTGCATGCTGGTGATCGGTCTGTTGCAGGGCAATCGACTGGACTGGTTCGAGTCGAACCTGATCTGTGGATTACTCGGTGCCGGTTCGCTGCTGCTGGTGGCTTTTATGATCAATGAATGGTCGCAGCCGATTCCGTTTTTCAAGCTGCAGATGCTCGGCATCCGCAACCTGCTGTTCGCCCTGATCACCCTCGCCGGGGTGTTGATCGTGCTGCTGGCGGTGGTGTTGATTCCGTCGAGTTATCTGGCCCAGGTGCAGGGTTATCGTCCGGCGCAAACCGCGCCGATCATGCTCATTGCCGCGCTGCCGCAGTTGATCGCGCTGCCATTGGTGGCGGCGCTATGCAACTTGCGCTGGGTCGATTGCCGCTGGGTGCTTGGCATTGGTTTGAGCATGCTCGCGCTGTCCTGCCTCGGTGGTTCGCACCTGACTTCGGCGTGGATTCGCGATGACTTCTACGTCCTGCAATGGCTGCAGATTTTCGGCCAGCCGATGGCGGTGTTGCCACTGCTGATGTTGTCGACCGGTAGTATCACGCCGATGGAAGGGCCGTTCGCGTCGGCGTGGTTCAACACCGTCAAAGGTCTCGCCGCAGTGGTCGCCACCGGCGTGATCGAAGCGCTGACCACCGCGCGCCTGCATTTCCATTCGACCATGTTGGTCGACAGCCTGGGCAATTCGCCGCTGGCCGATCACAGCGATTCGGGCCTCGCTCACCGCGTGCACGAGCAGGCGGTGGTGCTGACTTCGTCCGATTTGTACCTGTGCATGGCGGGCGTCGCCGTGGCTTTGATCCTGCTGATTTTCTGGCTGCCGACGCGGATTTATCCGCCGCGCGCGCCGACCTGATCGCTGTACTGAAACTGAAGGTTTTTTATGACTCAATCCAAGCAAAAACTCGCGGTGGCCGTGGCTGCCGCGCTGGCGGTGGGCGTGCTGGTGTACCTGGCGATGCCCGGGCTGTTCGGCCAACGCACCGAGCAAACCACCAATGACGCCTTCGTCTCCGCCGACTACACGCTGGTGGTGCCGCGCGTGGCCGGGTTCATCAAGCAGGTGCTGGTCGAAGACAACCAGCAGGTCAAGGCCGGGCAATTGTTGGCGCTGATCGATGACCGTGATTTGCGCGCAGCGGCGCAAGCGGCGGACGCGCAAACCCTGGTCGCGCGGGCGCAATTGCAGAACGCCAATGCGACCCTTGAGCGGCAGGCGTCGCTGATCGCTCAGGCGCAGGCCGCTGTGGTTTCGGCCAAAGCGCAAATGGCCTTTGCGCAGCAGGAACTGAACCGCTACAACCACCTCGCCGGAGTCGGTGCCGGCACCGTGCAGAACGCGCAACAGGCGCGCACGCGCATTGATCAGGCTTCGGCGCGTCTCGATACCGCGACGGCGAAACTGGCGGCCGAACGCAAACAAGTCGAAATCCTCACTGCCCAGCGCAACGCCGCTGAAGGCAATCTGAAACACGCGCAGGCGGCACTGGAAATCGCCAGTTTCAACCTCTCTTACACGCGCATCACCGCGCCGCAGGACGGCATGATCGGCGAGCGTGCGGTGCGCGTCGGCGCCTACGTCACCCCGGGCAGCAAATTGTTGGCGGTGGTGCCGTTGCAGCAGGCCTACGTGGTGGCCAATTTTCAGGAAACCCAGTTGACCGACGTGCAGCCCGGGCAGGATGTGCAAGTCCGAGTGGATAGTCTCGGTGGCGAAGCCCTGACCGGCCGCGTCGAGAGCATTGCGCCGGCAACTGGCGTGACCTTTGCGGCGGTGAAACCGGACAACGCGACGGGCAACTTCACCAAGGTTGTGCAGCGGATTCCGGTGAAGATCGTGCTGGAACCGGGCCAGCCACTGGCCGAGCGGTTGCGGGTGGGGATGTCCGTCGAGGCGAGTATTGATACCGCCAGCTCAAAGGCGTCCGGACGCGAGGTGACGCAGCGATGATCGGTGTTGAATCGGTTGGCCTCATCGCTGGCAAGCCAGCTCCCACAGGGGTCATTGGCAGGCCGAACCATTTTGCACAACCTGCACAATCCTTGTGGGAGCTGGCTTGCCAGCGATGGGCGCATAGGCAGCAGCTCACCCTGAGTGCCTTGCTTGCAGTCAGCCTCAGCGCCTGCACCGTCGGCCCGGACTTCCAGAAACCCGAAGCCACCCAGCCTGCCGACTGGGCCAAACCGAGCCAATCCGCCCCGAGCCAGGCCGTGAGCGAACCCCTGAACGAACGCTGGTGGGAAACCTTCCACGACCCGCAACTTTCCGCGCTCACCCAGCGCGCGCTGAACAGCAACCTCGACCTGCAACTGGCCAGCAGCCGCCTGCAACAAAGCCGCGCCGCGCGCCAGGTGATCACCGCCGAGCGTTATCCGAACAGCACCGCCACCGGCAGCTACGCACGTAAACGCAACAGCGGCGAAGGCTTGAACGATCCATCGGGAAACAACGGCGATGAGGCTTTCAACCTGTGGGATGCCGGCATCTCGGCGTCATGGGAACTGGACTTCTGGGGCCGCGTGCGCCGTGAAACCGAAGCCGCTGATGCCAATCTCGAAGTGGCAGAAAACGACCGTCGTGACGTACTGCTGACCGTGCTCGCCGACACCGCGCAAAACTACATTCAGCTGCGCGGCGTGCAGAACACCCGCGCCGTCACCGCGCAGAACCTCGACGTCGCTCGCCACAGCCTGAAACTCTCGCAGCTGCGGCTGGCCGATGGCGTGGCGACCGACCTGGACGTCGCTGAAGCCGCCGCGCAAGTCGCAGCCATCGAGGCACGGCTGCCGGCGCTTGAGCAGCGTCAGGCGCAACTGATCAACGCGATCAGTCTGTTGATGGGCGAGCCACCGCAAACTCTCGCTCAAACGTTATCCACAGACGCGGCAGTACCGCAGTCGCCACTGCAAGTCGCCATCGGCCTGCCGTCGCAATTGGCCGAACGCCGCCCCGATATCCGCCAGGCCGAAGCGCGTCTGCACGCCGCCACCGCCAACATCGGCGTGGCCAAGGGCGATTTCTATCCGCGCATCACCCTGTCCGGCAACCTCGGTTCACAGGCCATGCAGCTGAACGATTTCGGTTCATGGGGCTCGCGTGCCTTTGCCATCGGCCCGCAATTCAGCTTGCCGTTGTTCGACGGCGGTCGCCTTCGCGGCATGCTGCAACTGCGCGAAGCCCAGCAACAAGAAGCGGCCATCGCCTACCAGCAGACTGTGCTGCGTGCCTGGCATGAAATCGACGACCAGCTGACCGCCTACAACGCCAGCCAGCGCCGTCGCGACAGCCTCGCCGAAGCCGTGCATCAGAACCAGATCGCCCTGCGTACTGCGCAACAGCAATACGTCGAAGGCGTGGTCGATTTCGTCAACGTCCTCACCGTGCAAAGCGCCTTGCTCGCCACGCAGGAACAATGGGTGGAAAGCTCGACCGGCGTCTCCCTGGCGATGGTCGGTTTGTACAAGGCGTTGGGCGGCGGGTGGCAATCGGTCTATCCGGCAGCGCAACTGGCCGCAGGCTCACCTGACGTCGCCAGACCCTGAACCCGCAGAGCCAGCTATGATCAACTCCATTGCAGCAAACGGCGCAACGCCGGACCTGAATTGCAGAGGAGTTGCATCATGGAAAATCCGCAGCACAGCCTGCCGGCCCTGTTCAAACAACTCGGCCTCGCCGACGACCCGACCGGCATCGACCAATTCATCGCCAGCCATTCGCCGCTCAAACCGGATTTGCATCTGGCTGACGCGTTTTTCTGGACGGAAAGTCAGGCGCAGTTTCTGCGCGAGGAGATTCTGGATGATGCGGATTGGGCGGAGGTGGTGGATCAGTTGAATGTGATGTTGCGGAAGGGGCGGGTGGGGTGATCATTGCGAAGTTTGTATCCTCGTCCAACGCCGCAGTTGTCCATTGGGTATAAATAGACCAAAATCACGTCCTAATTTGAGGTCCTTATTATGCAAAGCGTTCTTGCCGATATGGCTGTCAGTGTCTCTGAACTAAAAAAAAATCCTACTGCCGTGTTGAACGGTGCACATGGGGGGGCCGTCGCTGTCCTCAACCACAATCGCGTCATGGGTTATATGGTGCCGGCCGAAGTTTACGAAGCGATGATGGAGCGGCTTGATGATCTTGAACTGGCTGACATTGTTCGTTCGCGTCTCCACGAAACGCCCATTTCGGTAAGCCTGGATGACTTATAAGCTTGAGTTCCTGCCGTCTGCACACAAAGAGTGGAACAAGCTGGGTCATACATGCGTGAGCAATTCAAAAAGAAGCTAGGTGAGAGGCTGAAGCTTCCCAGAATCCCGGCTGACGCACTCCACGGCATGCCCGACTGCTACAAAATCAAACTCAAAGCCTCGGGGTATCGATTGGTTTACCAAGTCATCGACGAACGAGTCGTGGTTTCCGTGCTAGCGGTTGGCAAGCGCGAACGCAGCAGTGTTTACGATGCTGCCAGGAACCGTTGAACGAGCCCCCGCTTTATTCAAGTGGCCGATGTTTGTCGATGAGATTCTTGAGTGACCGGACTGGGCCACCAAAGTGTGGGATCAGTTGATGTATCGTCTGGCATGAGGCGCAGCATGTAAAAAAAATTGCGCGAAAAGGCTCAGATGTAAAAAAAACCTCCTTACTGTAAAAAAAATTTCGTTTTGTCCGTCGCATTAGATTTTTTCTTCGAAAAATTACAAATCCAACTCGTGGTACGCCTCGGCCAAGCGTGGGGAGATTTGTTTCAAAACTTGACTGAAATTCCCCTCCAATGCGATATTGATAGTTAGCAAACTAACAGTGTCCGTTATCCCGTGTCCGATTCCCTCGACAGTCTCCAGATGAACATCAGCAGCGCCATGGTGGTGGCCGCCCGGCATTGGCGGAAGATCTGCCAGACCACGCTGGTCAACTATGGAATTTCCGAAGCCTGCGCCGTGCCCTTGTTGATGATCGGGCGTTTGGGTGAGGGCGTGCGTCAGGTGCAAGTCGCCCAGGCTGCGGGGATGGAGAGTCCTTCGCTGGTGCGTTTGCTCGATCAGCTGTGCCACGCCGGTTACGTCTGTCGCACCGAAGATGCCCAGGATCGCCGGGCCAAGTGCCTGAGCCTGACCGATACCGGCCGCGAGCTGGTGCAAGCGGTGGAGGCCGAGCTGGTGCGCTTGCGGCATGAGGTGCTGGAAGGCATCGAGCGCAGCGATCTGGAAGCTACGCTTCGGGTACTCAGGGCTTTTGAGGCGGCGAGTTCGCCTGTGGTGGTCAATTCTTGAACGGTTTTTTCACTGGCATGCCGCCGGCCCGTGACTGGTTTTACGGGGTCCGTACCTTTGCAGCGTCGATGATTGCGCTGTACATCGCCTTGCTCATGCAAATGCCGCGTCCGTATTGGGCGATGGCCACGGTGTATATCGTCTCCAGCCCGTTTCTCGGCCCGACCAGCTCCAAAGCGCTGTACCGCGCGGCCGGTACATTTCTCGGCGCAGCGGCGGCGGTGCTGTTCGTGCCGATGTTCGTGCAGAGCCCGTATGTGCTGGTGGTGGTGATTGCCTTGTGGACGGGGATCTTGTTGTTCATATCCCTGCATCTGCGCACCGCCAACAGTTATGCGCTGATGCTGGCCGGCTACACCTTGCCGCTGATTGCCCTGCCGGTGGTCGATAATCCGCTGGCGGTGTGGGACGTGGCCGAGGCGCGTACCGAAGAGATTTTCCTTGGCATCGCCGTCGCGGCGGTGGTCGGTGCGATGTTCTGGCCGCGTCGGCTGGCGCCGGTGTTCAATGATGCCGTGAGCAAGTGGTTCGCCGATGCGACGAGCTACAGCCTGAAGTTTCTCAGCCGCGATGTGCAGCCGGAAGAAGTCACCGCGCTGCGCATGGCCATGGTCGCCAATTTCAACAGCCTCGAGTTGATGATCGGCCAGTTGCCCCACGAAGGCGCGCGGCCACAAACCGTGCGTAACACCAAGGAACTGCGCGGCCGGATGATTCACCTGTTGCCAGTGATCGATGCCCTAGAGGATTCGCTGTACGCCCTCGAACGCCGCACCCCGGAACTGGTGGAAAAATTCCAGCCATTGCTGACTGCGACCCGGGAATGGCTGGACCACGCAGACGCCAATCTCGAGCGCTGGCAAGCACTGAGAGATCAACTCGACGCGTTGCAACCGAGCGCCGAAGCGCTGGAGGAGCGCAAACAGTTGCTGTTCTCCAACGCGATTTACCGCCTCGGTGAATTCATCGATCTGTGGCAGGACTGCCGCAGCCTGCAGGATGCGATTCTTTGCGAGCGCCAGGACAGCTGGCGCGCGGTGTACCGGCACTGGCGCCTGGGCCGGTTGACGCCGTTCATCGATCGCGGGCTGATGCTCTACTCGGTGGCCTCGACCATTCTGGCGATCATCGTTGCTTCGGTGCTGTGGATCCTGCTCGGCTGGCCGGACGGTGGCAGCGCGGTGATTCTGGCGGCGGTGGCGTGCAGCTTCTTTGCCTCGATGGACGACCCGGCGCCGCAGATTTACCGGTTCTTTTTCTGGACCGGGATGTCGGTGCTGTTTGCCAGTCTTTACCTGTTTCTGATTCTGCCCAACCTGCACGATTTCCCGATGCTGGTGCTGGCGTTTGCCGTGCCGTTCATTTGCATCGGTACGCTGACCGTGCAGCCGCGTTTCTACCTCGGCATGCTGCTGACGCTGGTCAATACCTCGTCGTTCATCAGTATTCAGGGTGCCTACGACGCGGACTTTTTCGCCTTCGCCAACTCCAATCTGGCTGGACCGCTGGGGCTGTTGTTCGCATTCATCTGGACGCTGGTGGCGCGGCCATTCGGTGCCGAACTGGCGGCCAAGCGTCTGACCCGATTCAGCTGGAAAGACATCGTCAGCATGACCGAGCCAGCCAGTCTCGCCGAGCATCGGCAGTTGGGCGTGCAGTTGCTCGATCGGCTGATGCAGCACCTGCCGCGTCTGGCCCTGACCGGTCAGGACACCGGCATCGCCATGCGTGAAGTGCGTGTCGGTCTGAACATGCTCGATCTGCTTGCCTACACCCCGCGCGTCACCGGCGTGCCAAATGCCCTGTTGCGACAAGTGGTGGGCGAGGTCGGCGAGTATTTTCGCGCCTGCCTCAAAGCCGACGAACGCCTGCCGGCACCGAGCGGTCTGCTGATGACCCTCGATCGCACGCGCCGTGCGCTCAACGGCCAGGGTGACGATGAAACCCGTCTGCACCTGTTGCACGCCTTGAGCGGTCTGCGTCTGGCCTTGCTGCCCGGCGTCGAGTTCGTCTCCAGCGCCGAGCCCGAAGAACCGCTGCCCGATGGAGCGCCCCTATGATCGGTGACCTGGATATCAGCGGCATCTTCCTGCCGACCCTGCTGGTGCTGATGGGCATTACTTACGTGCTGTTTTTGTTGGTGCATGGCGTGCTGCAACGCCTGCACTTTTACCGTCTGGTCTGGCACCGGGCATTGTTCAACGTGGCGCTCTATGCCGTGCTGCTGTACGGCGTGGACTCACTCAGTCGATACCTGATGACATGAAAAAACCGTTTCTGACCATCGGTCGCGTGGTTCTGACCCTGCTGATCGTGACTTTTGCCGTTGTCCTCGTCTGGCGCATGGTGATGTATTACATGTTCGCGCCGTGGACCCGCGACGGCCACATTCGTGCCGACATCATCCAGATCGCTCCGGACGTGTCCGGGCTGATCCAGCAGGTCGAGGTAAAGGACAACCAGTTGATCAAGCGTGGCCAGGTGCTGTTCAGCATCGACCAGGACCGCTTCAAACTGGCCCTGCGCCAAGCCAAGGCCGCCGTTGCCGATCGCGAAGAAACCCTCGCCCAGGCGCAGCGTGAAGCCAAGCGTAACCGTGGCCTCGGCAACCTGGTGCCGGCCGAACAGCTGGAAGAAAGCCAGTCGCGGGTGGCCCGTGCGCAATCGGCGCTGGCCGAGGCGTTGGTAGCAGTGGACAGTGCGCAGCTCAACCTCGATCGTTCGGTAATCCGCAGCCCGGTCGACGGTTACGTCAACGACCGCGCGCCGCGTCCGCAGGAATTCGTCACCGCCGGGCGCCCGGTGTTGTCGGTGGTCGACAGCAATTCATTCCACATCGACGGCTATTTTGAAGAAACCAAACTCGACGGCATCCACGTCGGGCAATCGGTGGATATCCGCGTGATCGGCGACCGCGCCAGGTTGCGCGGGCATGTCGAAAGTATCGTCGCCGGCATCGAAGACCGCGACCGCACCAGCGGCAGCAACCTGCTGCCCAACGTCAACCCGGCGTTCAGTTGGGTGCGCCTGGCGCAGCGGATTCCGGTGCGCATCGCTTTTGATGAGGTGCCGGCCGACTTCCGCATGATTGCCGGGCGTACTGCCACCGTGTCGATCATCGACGACCAGCATGAGGAGCCGCAGCCATGAGCAGGGCCTGGTTGATCGCCGGGATGGGCGTGATGCTCTCGGCCTGTCAGATGGTCGGCCCGGATTATCAGGTGCCCGCCGACGCGGCGGTGCAGCGCAAGGATATTCAGGGTGAGCTGGCAGTCGCCGGCAAACCGGTGGTCTCGGCGCCGGTGCCAGCGGACTGGTGGCGGCTGTATAAAGACCCGCGCCTCGATCAACTGGTACAGCAGGCCATGGCTTCCAACACCGACCTGCGCGTGGCGGCGGCGAACCTGTCGCGGGCACGTGCTCAGGTGGATGAAGCCGAGTCCGCTGGCGGCTGGAGCGGCGGGGTGAAAATGGGTGCCCAACGTCTGCAGGAATCCGGTCAGGCGTTCCTGCTGCCGGAAAAAGTCCCGGTGGCCAACATCGCCGATATCGGTATCAGCGCTTCGTACCAGTTCGACCTGTGGGGCACCTTGCAGCGCGGTATCGAAGCGGCCAAAGCCAATGCCGATGCGACTCAGGCCGCAGCCGACACTGCGCGTATCACCTTGGTGGCGGACGTGGTTCGTGCTTACACCCAGGTCTGCGCAGCCAACGAAGAGCGGGAAATCGCCGAGCATTCTCTCGACCTGCAATCGCAGAGCACCACGCTGATCCAGCGTCTGCGTGACGCCGGGCGTGGTGACGAGACCCAGGTCACCCGTTCGCAGACCCAATTCAAATCCTTGCGCGCCGACTTGCCGCGTTATGAAGCGGCGCGTCAGGCTGGGCTGTTCCGATTGTCGATGCTGCTGGCCAAACCGGTCGAGCAGTTGCCGGCAGGTACCGCCAGTTGCGCCGAGTTGCCGAAGATCGCGCAATTGGTGCCGGTCGGTGACGGCGCTGCGCTGCTCAAGCGCCGCCCGGATATTCGTCAGGCCGAGCGGCGTCTTGCTGCGGCAACCGCCGGCATCGGCATCGCCACCGGTGAGCTGTACCCGGACATCAGCATCGGCGCGACCATCGGCACCGTCGGCATCATTGATGACCTCGGCGACCCGTCGACCAACCGCTGGGGCTTCGGCCCGTCGCTGAGCTGGAAAGTACCGACCAACGGCGCCCGCGCGCGCATCCGTGAAGCCGAGGCCAACACTCAAGGCGCGCTGGCGCATTTCGACGGCGTGGTGCTCAACGCCATCCGCGAGACCCAGACCGGTCTGGCCCAGTACAGCGCGCTGCTGCAACGCCGCGATGCGCTGGCCGAAGCCGAGCAGTCGGCGAAGCTCGCCGCCGAGCAGACGCACCGCTTCTTCCAGGCCGGCCGCGAGTCGTTCCTCGCCGACCTGCAAGCAACCCGCACCTACACCGATGTCACCGCGCAACTGGCCGGCGCCAACACCCAGGTCGCAATGAGCCAGATCGATTTGTTCCTCGCCCTGGGCGGTGGCTGGGAAAGCGGACGAACGAACACCTCGAGCGCCAGCAAACCCTGAGGCCGTTGCTATGCTTTGAAGTGTTGGAGGGGCGCCCCATGCCAAGCGCTCCTGCAATGCACATTGCTCGTGCTGGCCCAGGGGAAACAATAATGAAAAACCCTTACGCTCTCGGCTTCTGGTGCGCTCTGGTCGCACTGGTGCTGCTCTCGGCCACATATTTCTACGGGATCATGCTGGCCCACCAGATCGACACGGCAATGGTTTTCCTCGACAGCACCGTTGCGCTGATCGCGGTGATGGCGATCGTCGTCGTCGCGTGGACCTCGATTCAGCTGCAACGGGTCAAGAAGCGCCAGCTCGAACGGGGCAGGATGCTCGTGCTGATCTGGGACACCAAAGTCGCCCTGCGCCGGGTCGAAACCGTGTTCGACCGCTACTTCTGGGGTAGCTATTGGCAGCCCGGGCGAACCTTCGCCGAAGTCATGGGCGAGCTCACCGGCACGCCGCTGGAAAAAAGCCTCGAAGCCCTGAAGAAGCAATGCCTGGAACTCGACAAGCAGATCGCCGATGACGGCTGGCACTGGCTGAGCAACGCCCGCGAGCTGTCCGACGTCGCCACGGCCATGGCTCGTGAACGCTATCAACTGGATTTCTGCGATGTGCGGGCGGATACCACCGGCGGAGCGGTGATTGATCGCGACTTTGAAGTGCTGGTGTATACCTGGACCGCGCGGCTGAAGAGCTTTGATCATCAGTTGGATGAAATCGAGGTTCAATATTCCTGAAATCAAAAGATCGCAGCCTTCGGCAGCTCCTACAGGACAATCGGATTGCAAATGTAGGAGCTGCCGAAGGCTGCGATCTTTTTGCTCTCCCAAGTGTCCATAGACACTCTTTAACCTTTAAACATTGGGCCGTCGTCCGCGCCCGGTGCTAATCTCCACCGCTTAATTGCGCACAGTCGAGCCGCGACCCGATCCCGGGTTCAAGGAAGACGACTTCATCCACAGCCACGGAAACCGATCAGGTCATTCATGAATAAATCAGCAGGCGTGCTTCTCGGAATTGTTGTTGCCATCGGCGCGTTCAGCGCAGGCGGGGCCTGGTACACCGGGACCAAGATCGAAGGCGTACTGAACAACGCCGTGACCAACGCCAACAAAGAGCTGCAGACCGCCATGGCCGGCTCCAACGGCACCGCGTCGCTGGAACTGGTATCGCTGGAGCGCCACGCCTTCACCAGCACCGCGCACTATCGCCTCAAGGGCGAGGGCGAGATGTTCGGCGATGCGCCGGTCGAGCTGCTGTTCGTCGACCACATCGAACACGGCCCGCTGCCGTTCTCGCGTCTGGTCTCGCTGAAGTGGCTGCCGGTCATGGCCACCAGCAACTACGAGCTGGAAAAGAGCCCGTCCACGGAAAAATGGTTCGCCGCCACCAACGGCGCCGCGCCGCTCAAGGGCGTGACCAACATCGGCTACGACGAATCGACCACCAGCACCCTCAACCTGGTGCCGTTCGAAACCGCGCTGGATGAGCAATCGAGCCTGAAGTTTTCCGGTCTGAGCATGGACATCGCCGCCAGCGCCCAGGCGCAGAAGGTCAAGGCCGACGGTTACATGGACAACCTGAAACTGGTCACCGTGTCGCAAGACCAGGCGCCGGTGCAGGTCGAGCTCAACGGTCTGACCCTGGCCAGCAACCTCGCCAAGAGCAGCTACGGCTACTACACCGGGGAAAACACCCTGGAAGTGACCAGCAGCAAAACCACCTTCGGCGCCAAGCCGATGGTGCTGGGCGTGAAGAACTTCGAAATGAAGAACCGCACCGAAGAAAGCGGCAGCAACGCCTCGGGGCGTGCCGACTACAAAATCGGCGAAGTGACGCTCAACGACAAGAAAGTCGGTTCGGCGGCCATGGCCATGAGCCTGAAGAACCTCGACATTCCGTCGACCATGTCGCTGATGCAGATCTACCAGACCAAATTGCAGCCATACGAAAAAGCTGCCGCCGAGGCCGCCGCGCAGGGTTTGCCGGCACCGGAGCTGAATCTGACCGAAGCGGAAAACGCCCAGGTCAAAGCCGATCTGCAGAAGTTGCTGGCGGCCGGCCCGCAACTGGCGCTGGAGAACCTGTCGTTCAACACCGCCAACGGTGAAAGCCGCGCCAATCTGGTGATCGACCTGACCAAGCCGCAATCGATGGATCTGCCGCCGGATCAACTCGGCAAGCAACTGATCGCGCTGCTCGACCTGAACATTCAGGTATCCAAGCCGATGCTGGTCGATCTGCTCAGCGTGCAGGCGCAACTCGATGGCCAGACTGACGCCAAAGCCATCGTCGATCAGTCCAAGGAAGCGGCGGACATGTTCGCCGGCATGGCGGTCGGCTCGCAACTGGCTGTCGCCGACGGCACCAACGTGGTGACCAAACTGCATTACGCGGCCAATCAGGTCGAATTCAACGGCCAGAAGATGACCGTCGAGCAGTTCATCGGTTTCCTCATGAGCAAGTTTGCCGGCGTCACCCAAGAGCAATAAACCCAACCGCGCCCCCCCAGACGCCCGGCCCCTGTGTGAACAGGCGCCGGGCGTTTTGCTGTACGGATTTTGTACAGATGGACCGATTCTGAACAAATATTGCGTTGTGAAAATTCGCTCTCGCTTGCGTGCAGACTGCCTCACCAAGCTTGGCCGAAGGCTGTTTTTGTCGGCCACCGTTACGAATGGGCAAGGAGGGCATTGCGACCCGGCTGGCCATGTAAGGATGCTGACAAATGCCGCGTATTGATGGCCCTGTATTACATCGTGGTTTACGCCCTTTGTTCCGATTCGCGCTGTGCAGCCAGTTGCTCTGGCCGCTCCTGGCGTTGGCCGACACACCCTACGACGAGATGGTGCGCGATGCCCGGGCCGGGCATTACACGCCTGCGTTGACCGTGCTGCGTCAGGTGCCGCCTGGCCAGGCCAGCGACGGCCAGGTCAGCGATCATCTGCAAATCGCCAGTTGGGCCGGGCTCGATGCCGAAGTGGTCAAGGTCTATGAAACCCAAGGCCGTGACCGCGTTCTGCCGGTGCAGGCGCTGACTGCCGTTGCGCGTGCCTATCGCAACCTCAAGCGCTGGGATCAGGCCATCCAGGTGTACAACAAGGCGCTGGCGCTGGAGCCGGACAACGCCGACCTGCAACTGGGTCTCGCGCTGACCCAGGCCGATTCCGGCAAACCCGATCAGGCCGTCACCCGCGCCCAGGCGCTGGTCGCCGCCAAACCCGACGATCCGTCACGCCGTCTCGCCTTGGGCTACGCACTCGGTCGCGCCGGCAAACAGTACGACGCACTCTTCGAATACGATCAGGCCTTCATCCGCGCCGGCAACAAGCCGGAAGTTGCCCGCGAGTACGTGGTCGCCCTGCAAAAGGCCCGCCTGCCAGAGCCGGCGCTGCGGCTGGCCAGTCAACGTCCCGGCCTGATTGATCCGGTGACCTTGCGCCGCCTGGAAGGCGATCTCGCCGCCGAACGCGTGCGCCTCGCCGAACTGGCCACCCGCAGCGAAAAGGAACGCTACGTCATCGCCGACCGCGCGCTGGCCGATTACGACAAATTGCTCGCAACCTGGACCCCTGACGCCACTGCTCACGATGACGTGACGCGCTGGCGCATCGACCGCATGGGCGCGCTCAAGGCGCGGGCGCGCACCGCCGACGTCATCAGCGAATATCAAAAGCTGCAAGCCGAGGGCGTGGAGATTCCGACCTATGCCCTGCGCTGGGTGGCAGCGTCTTATCTCGATCAGCGTGAGCCCGAGACTGCCACCGATCTGTATCGCCAGGTGCTTTCGGCGCCGGACGCCGATGTCGGTGATCGTCTTGAGGACAGCACTGCGCTGTATTACTCCTTGCTAGAAAGCGACCGCGCCGATGAAGCGCGCAAGGTCGCTGAAGACGCAGCGAAAGCCCAGCGTCCGCGCGTCGAGCTCAAAGGTCTGCCCATCGGCAACCCCAACGATGAATGGATGGACGCCCAGCAACTCGCCGCCCAGGCCGGCACCTATGGTTCCGACCTGCCTCACGGTGAAGAGCGTTTGCAGACTCTGGTCGATCAGGCGCCGGGCAACCTTGGCTTGCGTCTGGCCCAGGCCGATCTTTACCTCGCCCGACAGTGGCCGCGCCGCGCGGAAAATCAGCTCAAGGAAACCGAAAGCATGGCGCCCCGCGATGCCGGCCTGGAAGTCGCTCAGGCGCGCACCGCGATGGAGTTGCAGGAGTGGCGGCAGAACGATGCGCTGGTCGACGACGTGGTCGCGCGCTATCCGGACAACCGCCAGGTGCAGCGCCTGGCTCGCGAGCGGGAAGTGCATGACATGGCCGAACTGCGCGTCGAAGCCTACGGCGGCAAGGCCAACGGTGGCGGCAGCGGCGATGCCGGTGCGGTCAGCGGCAGCCGTGATTTCGGTATCCAGAGCACGCTGTACAGCCCACCGATCAACGAAGACTGGCGTGTCTTCGCCGGGGCCGGTTATGCCACCGGTGATTTCGCCGAAGGCACCGGCCACCATCGCTTCCAGCGTGTTGGCCTGGAACGGCGCACCCGTGACATGACCCTCGAAGCCGAGGTGTCGAATCACGATTACGGCTTCGGTGACAAACAAGGCGCACGCCTGGCGATAGCCCGCGACATCAACGATCACTGGCAGTACGGCGGCAGCCTCGAATACCTCTCGGCGGAAACGCCGCTGCGCGCGCTCAACAGCGACATCAAGGCCAATGGCGGCAGTGCGTTCCTGCGCTGGCGCGCCAACGAAAGTCGCGAGTGGCGCGTGTCGGTCAGCCCGTCGCACTTCAGCGATGGCAACAACCGCGTCGAAGCCTTGGTGACCGGGCGCGAGGGTATCTACACCGCGCCGAACATTCAGGTCGACGCCGGCCTGGAAGTCGGCACCAGCCACAACTCGAAATCCGACGACGTGCCGTACTTCAACCCCAAGTCGGACTTCAGCGTGATGCCGCTGGTCAACGTCAACCACGTGCTCTACCACCGCTACGAGACTTCCTGGAGCCAGCAATTCCAGGCCGGCGCGGGCACTTACAGTCAGCGCGACCACGGCACCGGCGGCATGGCATTGCTCGGTTACGGCCAACGGTACGCCTGGAACGACGTGTTCGATGTGGGCGGCATGTTCAGTGTGATCAACCGGCCTTATGACGGTGATCGGGAAACTGATCTGCGTCTGCTTGTCGACCTCACTTTCCGCTTCTAGAAGAGTTTGAAGATGCCTTTTATCTCGCGTTTCATCCTTCTGCTGGGAGCGCTGCTGGTCAGCGCCTGCGCCCAGCAAGCCCCGGCCTTCGCGCCGCCCTTCGAGCGGCCGGTCGCGGCCAGTGAACAACCGTGGCCAAAAAACCACGTGCTCGGCATTGCCTACCACGATGTCGAAGACCGTGATCCTGATCAGGCCGTGGTGGCGGTGCGCACCGAGCGCATGATCGAGCAGCTCGCCTGGCTGCGCGAGAACGGCTACAAACCAGTGACCGTCGACCAGATCATGGCGGCACGCAAGGGCGGCCCGGAGCTGCCGGCGAGAGCGGTGCTGCTCAGTTTCGACGACGGTTACGCCAGCTTCTATACCCGCGTGCTGCCAGTGCTGCGCGCCTACAACTGGCACGCCTTGCTGGCGCCGGTCGGCACCTGGATCGACACGCCGCTCAATCAACCGGTGGATTTTGCCGGCACGCCGCGTAACCGTGAGAACTTCCTGACCTGGCAGCAGATCCGCGAAATTTCCAGGTCCGGGTTGGTAGAGATCGCCGCTCACACCGATGCCAACCACAAAGGCATCCTTGGCAACCCGCAGGGCAACCTGCAGCCGGCCGCCGCGACCCGGCGTTATGACCCGGTGACCAAACGCTACGAATCCGAAGCCGATTTCCAGGCGCGCATTCGCACCGACGTGAAAAACATTTCCGAGAAGATCCGCAAGGCCACCGGTTACAAACCACGCGTCTGGGTCTGGCCGTACGGCACCGCCGACGGTACGTCGCTTACCGTGGTTGGCGAGGAGGGCTACGAAATGGCCCTGACCCTGGACGACGGCCTCGACACCCTCGATAACCTGATGAGCGGGCCGCGCTTTCTGGTCGCCTCCGATCCTGATGGCGAGCATTTCGCCAACAGCATCGTCTCGGTGCAGGCCGAAGCGCCGATGCGCGTGGTGCATGTCGATCTCGACAACGTCTACGACCCGGACCCGGCGCAGCAGGACATCAACCTTGGCAAACTGGTGCAGCGCATGGCTGACCTGGGCGCCAGCACGGTGTTTCTGCAAGCCTTCGCCGATCCCAAGGGCGATGGTCTGGTGCACTCGCTGTACTTCCCCAACCGTCACTTGCCGATGCGCGCCGACCTGTTCGACCGCGTCGCCTGGCAACTGCGCACCCGTGCCCACGTGAAGGTCTTTGCGTGGATGCCGGTGCTGAGTTTCGAACTGGATTCGAAGCTGCCGCGTGTAACCCGCTGGGACCCGAAAACCGCCATCACCTCGGTCGACCCGAAGCAGTACAAACGCCTGTCACCGTTCAATCCGGAAGTGCGCAAGATCATCGGTGAAATCTATGAAGACGTGGCGCGGCTGACCTCGGTCGACGGCATTCTCTACCACGACGATGCGGTGCTCTCGGATTTCGAGGACGCCAGCCCGGATGCCCTGAAGGCCTACGCCGCTCAAGGTCTGCCAGGTTCGATTGCCGCGCTGCGCGACGATCCGGCGGCGATGCAACGCTGGACGCGTTTCAAGAGCCGCTACCTGATCGACTTCACCAACGAACTGACCGCGAAAGTCCGTGCGATTCGCGGCCCGCAAGTGCTGACGGCACGCAACATCTTCGCCGAACCGATGCTCAATCCAGAGAGCGAAGCGTGGTTCGCGCAGAACCTCGATGACTTCCTCGCCACCTACGACTGGACGGCGCCGATGGCCATGCCGTTGATGGAAAAACAGACGCTGGCCGAGTCCGGCCCGTGGCTGGAAGAACTGGTCGCCACGGTGAAGAAACGTCCCGGCGCGCTCAACCGCACCGTGTTCGAATTGCAGGCGCGTGACTGGAACCAGAAGGATCAGGCCGATATCGACGCCGTGCATCTGGCGGACTGGATGGGCCGGCTCAAGCGTCAAGGCGCCACCAGTTTCGGTTACTACCCGGACAACTTCCTCGACAACCTGCCAGACCTGAAAACCGTAAGGCCTGCACTCTCCAACAAATGGAATCCATAACATGCTGGATAGACTGTTAGCCCTGCTTGTTCTGGCGATTGTCCTTGGCGTTCCGCTGGGGCTGATCTTCCTCGTGACCGGCCAGTTCCTGATGTCGTTCGTGTTCTTCTACCCACTGTTCATGTCCGGGTTGTGGATCGCCGGCGGCCTGTATTTCTGGCTGCACTGGGAGCGCCACTGGCCATGGCAGGACGACACGCTGCCGCCACCGCTGGAAGGCGAACCGCTGATTTCGATCCTGATTCCTTGCTACAACGAAGGTGATAACGCTGCCGATACCATCCACGCGGCGCTGGCCCAGCACTACCCGAACATCGAAGTGATCGCGATCAACGACGGCTCCAAGGACAACACCGCCGAAGTGCTCGATGCGCTGGCCAAGGAAGATCCGCGACTGCGGGTTCTGCATCTGGCGGAAAACCAGGGCAAGGCTGTGGCTCTGCGCATGGGCGCGATCGCTGCGCGCAGCGAGTATCTGGTGTGCATCGATGGCGACGCCTTGCTCGCGCCGAACACTGCGGCTTATCTGGTCGCGCCGATGCTGGATAACGCACGCCTTGGCGCAGTGACCGGCAACCCGCGGATCCGCACGCGTTCGACCTTGATCGGGCGGGTGCAGGTCGGCGAGTTCTCCTCGATCATCGGTCTGATCAAACGTACGCAACGGGTCTTCGGGCGCATCTTTACCGTCTCCGGGGTGATCGTCGCGTTCCGCCGCACCGCGCTGAACCGGGTCGGATACTGGAGCCCGGACATGATCACCGAAGACATCGACATCAGCTGGAAGCTGCAACTCGATCACTGGAGCATCTTCTACGAACCGCGCGCACTGTGCTGGATCCTCATGCCGGAAACCCTCGGCGGTCTGTGGAAGCAGCGTCTGCGCTGGGCTCAGGGCGGCGCCGAAGTGCTGTTCAAGAACATTCGCGGCATCTGGCAGTACCGCCATCGCTACCTGTGGCCGCTGCTGTTCGAATACTGCCTGTCCACCGGTTGGGCGTTCACTTTCCTGCTGTCGGTGATTTTCTGGGGCATGGGCAAGTTCATGGTCATGCCCGACGCGATCGCCGTGGATCACCTGATGCCGCCGGCCTTCACCGGTCTGTTGCTGGCGTTTGTCTGCCTGGTGCAGTTTGCCGTCAGCATCGTCATTGACCGGCGCTATGAGCCGGGTCTGGGCAAGACCATGTTCTGGGTGGTCTGGTATCCGTTGGTGTTCTGGCTCGTCAGTCTGCTGACCACCCTGGTCAGTTTCCCCAAAGTGTTGTTCAGCCAACACAAAAAACGCGCGCGCTGGGTCAGTCCTGATCGGGGCATTCGCCCGCTGGGCGACGACCAGGAGGAAGTCATCAAATGAAAATTATCCGCACTCGCCAGCGGCCCTTTCTGGTGGTGATCGACGTGATCCTCACCGTCCTGGCCTGGGTTGGCCTGCTGTTCCTGCTGGTACGCGGGTTATGGCCGTTGATCGAAACCACCGGCGGGCCGCGCATCGATCATTCGGCGTTCGACGCCTTGGGCACTTTGCAGGTTTATATGTGGGTGGCGCTCGTCAACGCGGTGATCCTGATCGGTTGGGCGCGTTACCAGCAACGCAAAAGCCGCAGCTTCGCCCAGCGCCGTTTGCCGTCGCCGGTAATTGGTGATGAAGGTCTGAGCAAGAGTTTCAAGTTGTGCGACGAGCGTTTCCAGAAACTGCGCACGCCGGGGGTGATGACCATTCATAACGATCAGGACGGCGACATCAGCCATGTGGAAACGCATTTCTGGCCGGTACAGCAGCAGGCCCTGCCCGCGCCGCCAGGGCAACAGCGGGTGATCTTTCTGCATGCCGATGGCGATGATCAACGCGAGCCGGTGAACCGGCTGACGTGACCTCCAATGTAGGAGCTGCCGAAGGCTGCGATCTTTTGATTTTGCTTATGTAAAAACAAGATCAAGAGATCGCAGCCTCGTTGCACTCGTCAGCTCCTACAGGACCGGTGTCAGGCCTGAATCAGCGTCCAGGCCTCTTTGATCCGCAGAGGTTGCTTCATCCGCTCGGCCAGCAGCGCCATCGCGCGTTGCTTGTCGCAGGCCACCGCCGCAACGACGATACCGTCTTTTGCAAACAGGCCAATGAATGGCGGCTGTTCCGGCTCACCGCTGAACTCGACCTCGTCCCACTCCTGCGCGTGACCGAGATAGTCGTAGTTCTTGCCGAAGTGGTACGTCCAGAAGAACGGCACATCCAGATAATGCTCCTCGCCACCCAGCATG
Organism: Pseudomonas sp. ef1; assembly: GCF_007293365.2. Lineage (NCBI taxonomy): Bacteria > Pseudomonadati > Pseudomonadota > Gammaproteobacteria > Pseudomonadales > Pseudomonadaceae > Pseudomonas > Pseudomonas sp. ef1. The sequence goes on from NZ_CM129815.1 coordinate 1,148,775, forward strand.
TTGCTGGCGGCAATCCGCGCGTGTTGCTGGGCCAGGCGCCAATGCTCGATACGAGTTGGCTGGCCGCTCAGCGGAAACGTGGCGATATCACCGATGGCCCATAAACCATCGCTCACGCGCATGCCGTCGTCGACACGCAACGATTGGTCTTCTTCCCTGGGCAATGATTCGAAAGGTTCAGTGGCCGGGTGAACGCCGACGCCGGCGAGAACCAGATCCGCTGCCAGGCGCAGACCGTTGTCGAGCAGCACGCCCTCGACCTTGTCCTCGCCAAGGATCTGCGTAGCCTCGTGTTCGCTGATGAACTTCACCCCGTGCTCTTCGTGCAGGGCGCGAATCGCCTTGCCCACGGCCTCGCCGAATTGCTTGGCAAACGGGATTGCATGGCGGGCAAGCACGGTAACGTCGAGGCCGTACTCGCGCAGGGCCGATGCGCATTCGAGGGCGATGAAACTGTCGCCGATGATCACCGCGCGCTGGCCAGGTTGAGCGGCGTTGATGATCTGTTCAGCCTGGGCTTTCGACCGCAGGACGAAAACGTTCGCCAGCCCGGCGCCAGGCAGCTTCAACGGATTGGGCGCGCCACCGGTGGCGAGTACAGCGGCGTCGTAGCGCAGGATGCCGCCGTTGTTCAAATGCAGCGTCTTGCCTGGGGCGTCGAGTGAAGTCACTTCGCCTTGCACACGTTCAATCCGTTGCGCTTGATAGAACGCCTCATCGCGCAGCGGCGGGACATCTTTGGGCGACATTTCCCCGGCGAGAACAAATTTGCTCAACACCGTGCGGTCGTAGCCGGCATCCGGTTCGCCATCGACCAGCACGATGCGTCCGCCGAAACCTTTCTCCCGCAGGACCGCCGCGCAAGCCGTACCCGCCGCCCCGGCGCCGACCACCACGAACGTTCTTGGGTCGTCAGCGGGCGGGGTGTGCGAATCGTGCAACGGCTGGTCATCGACCCACACTTCATCGCCGCGCAACTCCAGCGGATAGCGCTTGAGACTGTCCAACGATGGCGGCTCGCACAGGCCGCCGTCCTCGGCGCGGTAGGCGGCTTTGTGCCAGGGGCAGATCAACCTGCCGTGACACAACGCCCCCTCGGCCAACGGTGCGCCGGCATGTGGACACAGGCCCTGAAAAGCCCGCAACTCGCCGTTGGCACGCAGCAGGACGATCTTGCAGTCGCCGATTTCGACTTGCAGGCCACGGTCTTGCGGGACATCGGCGAAACGGGCGACACGGTGCAGGGACATTTTCGGCTTCCTCGCAGGCATTTCTCTTGTGAGTTGGCGGCGCCGCGCGAGGTTCAGCCATTTGCTACTGCCAAGGCACGAACGGTACGGCTATAGTTTGCGGGCCGACGACGGCCTCACTGCACAAGGTGCTCCCGGAATGACCCGATTGACCTCTCTCAACCCATGGCTGGCGGCCATCGCCGTGACCCTTTGCGTGCAGTTCCCGGCACAGGCCCAGGAGCGCTTCACCCTGAGCATCCCCGGCGTGTCGGATAACCGTCTGTTCACCTCGGCAGCGGCAAGTGACGCACCCGGCTGCGGCGGCAAGAACCAGTCGCCGGCGCTGAGCTGGAACGCCGGCCCGGCCGGTACCCAGAGCTACGCCATCGTCATGCACGACCCGGATGGCCAGAAAGGCTTGGGCGTCGATCACTGGATTCACTACGGCATCAAACCCACCACCCACCAGATCGCGGCCGGCGTCGGTGCCAAATCCGCCCTCGAAGGCGTCGGCGGCACCAACAGCAAAGGCAACACCCATTACATGGGGCCATGCCCGCCAGTGGGCGACAGCGCGCACCACTACATCATCCAGATCTACGCCCTCGACCTCGCTCCGGACGCCCTGCCTGCCGGCCTGACCCGCGCCGAGCTGATGGAAAAAATCAAAGGCCACGTGCTGCGTAACAGCAGCGCGGTGCGGCGTTATCACCGCTGAGGTTCGGCCGCTCCCGGGCGGCTGATTGCCCTGAATCCCCAGCCATTTGGCATTGCCCCGCGAAAACGCGCACTATCGAGCCATTGCCAATGCGCTGGAGGACACCGTGGCAGCAAAAATCGACCGCATCGCCCAGCTACTCAACTGCCCGGAAAAGGGCGAACAAATGCGGCGTGCAGTAACCGAGACACGTAAGGAGTTTCTGCTGAATCAGCCGGAAGACGACCTCGTTGAAGAAGACGAGGTATTTGACGAGGCTGAGGAGGAGGGGGATGACGACGATGAATATGACGAGTTTGACTGGACGACGGAGTGACGGCGTTCCAGCGATCCTGTCATCGCCCACAAAAAAGCCCCGGACCATCACAGTCCGGGGCTTTCTCGTTTGATTCATGGTGCACCAGGCGGGATTCGAACCCACGACCCCTGCCTTCGGAGGGCAGTACTCTATCCAGCTGAGCTACTGGTGCAGCGGGCGACATCATACCTAGGTCGGCTCGGGGCGTCCATGCCGGGTTTGGCGGGTTTTGTCAGTGTGCGTGTCGGCGCGAAATCGCTGCATTCCTTAAAGCGGTAACGTCCTGCAAAACCCTCGCTTGGCGCTTTGCCGGGGTTGATCTAAGGTTTTTCCTGCGGCACGGGTTTTCAGTACGTTGATCTGAAAAGCGGTATTTTTGTTCTTTTTTTCGAACGACCTATTGTCCTTTACCCCCTTTGAACCTACGATCCGTTTGAGATTTCAAACGCTCGTTGACGGGATGTTGCAGCGCAGGTGCGCCCGGTCGTGCACTGTTGATGCGCCACAATCCGCTCACTGATTTCCCTGACGGCAGCCTTGCGAGGCGCCTTTCTACAATCATAATTTGCTCCGCGCAGGCCGCGGTGCTGTTAAGGAAAGCCGACATGCAGCTTAAAGACACCCAGTTGTTCCGCCAGCAAGCCTTCATCGATGGCGCTTGGGTCGATGCCGACAACGGTCAGACGATCAAGGTCAACAACCCGGCCACCGGCGAAATCCTCGGCACCGTGCCGAAGATGGGCGCCGCTGAAACCCGCCGTGCCATTGAAGCTGCTGACAAAGCGCTGCCGGCCTGGCGTGCGCTGACCGCCAAAGAGCGTGCCGGCAAGCTGCGTCGCTGGTTCGAACTGATGATCGAGAACCAGGACGACCTCGCGCGCCTGATGACCCTCGAGCAGGGCAAGCCGCTGGCCGAAGCCAAGGGCGAAATCGTTTACGCCGCATCGTTCATCGAGTGGTTCGCCGAAGAAGCCAAGCGCATCTACGGTGATGTGATTCCAGGCCACCAGCCGGACAAGCGCCTGATCGTCATCAAACAACCGATCGGCGTTACCGCTGCGATCACTCCGTGGAACTTCCCGGCGGCAATGATCACTCGCAAGGCCGGCCCGGCGCTGGCCGCCGGTTGCACCATGGTGCTCAAGCCGGCTTCGCAAACTCCGTTTTCCGCTTTCGCCCTGGCCGAACTGGCTCAGCGCGCGGGCATTCCTGCGGGCGTGTTCAGCGTGGTCTCCGGCAGCGCTGGCGACATCGGCAGCGAGCTGACCAGCAACCCGATCGTGCGCAAACTGTCCTTCACCGGCTCGACCGAAATCGGTCGCCAGTTGATGGCCGAATGCGCCAAGGACATCAAGAAAGTCTCGCTGGAACTGGGCGGCAACGCGCCGTTCATCGTGTTCGACGACGCCGATCTGGATAAGGCCGTCGAAGGCGCGATCATTTCCAAGTACCGCAACAACGGTCAGACCTGCGTCTGCGCCAACCGTCTGTACATTCAGGATGCGGTCTACGATGCGTTCGCCGAGAAGCTGAAAGTGGCTGTGGCCAAACTGAAGATCGGCAACGGTCTGGAAGACGGCACCACCACCGGCCCGCTGATCGACGAAAAAGCCGTGGCCAAGGTTCAGGAACACATCGCTGACGCCGTGAGCAAAGGCGCCACCGTACTGGCGGGCGGCAAGGCGATGGAAGGCAACTTCTTCGAGCCGACCATCCTCACCAACGTGCCGAAAAACGCGGCCGTGGCCAAGGAAGAAACCTTTGGTCCGCTGGCGCCGCTGTTCCGCTTCAAAGACGAAGCCGAAGTGATCGCCATGTCCAACGACACCGAGTTCGGTCTGGCTTCTTACTTCTACGCGCGTGACCTCGGCCGTGTGTTCCGTGTCGCCGAAGCGCTGGAATACGGCATGGTCGGCGTCAACACCGGGCTGATCTCCAACGAAGTCGCGCCATTCGGCGGCATCAAGGCTTCGGGCCTGGGCCGTGAAGGCTCCAAGTACGGCATCGAAGATTACCTGGAAATCAAATACCTCTGCCTGGGCATCTAAGCCGGGAAAGAGATCGCTGCAAACGCAAAGGGCACGAGAGCGCTGTCCCTTTGCGTGGTTTCAAACAGGAAATTTCTCTGCGGCCAGGAACGCCGTGGCAGTCGATCATCGCATGCTGCCACCGCCGATTCCTCCCGCTTCATCCTTGAACCACGCCGCCCGATGAGCGGCGAATGAGGACTGTAATGAGCAAGACTAACGCTGAACTGATGGCCCGCCGCACCAATGCCGTACCTCGTGGTGTTGGCCAGATTCACCCGATCTTCGCCGAGTCGGCAAAGAACGCCACCGTGACCGACGTTGAAGGTCGTGAGTTTATCGACTTCGCTGGCGGTATCGCTGTACTGAACACCGGCCACGTACACCCGAAAATCATCGCCGCCGTGACTGAACAGCTGAATAAGCTGACCCACACCTGCTTCCAGGTGCTGGCCTACGAACCGTACGTTGAGCTGTGCGAAAAAATCAACGCCAAGGTGCCGGGTGATTTCGCCAAGAAAACCCTGCTGGTCACCACCGGTTCCGAAGCGGTGGAAAACGCCGTGAAGATCGCCCGTGCCGCCACTGGCCGCGCTGGCGTGATCGCTTTCACCGGCGCTTACCACGGTCGCACCATGATGACCCTGGGCCTGACCGGTAAAGTCGTGCCGTACTCGGCAGGCATGGGCCTGATGCCAGGCGGCATCTTCCGCGCGCTGTACCCGAACGAACTGCACGGCGTGAGCATCGACGATTCGATCGCTTCGATCGAACGCATCTTCAAGAACGACGCCGAGCCGAAAGACATCGCTGCGATCATCATCGAGCCAGTGCAGGGCGAAGGTGGTTTCTACGTCGCGCCGAAGGAATTCATGAAGCGTCTGCGCGCTTTGTGCGACCAGCACGGTATCCTGCTGATCGCTGACGAAGTGCAGACCGGCGCTGGCCGTACCGGCACCTTCTTCGCTATGGAACAGATGGGCGTTGCCGCCGATCTGACCACATTCGCCAAGTCCATCGCTGGCGGCTTCCCGCTGGCCGGCGTGTGCGGCAAGGCCGAGTACATGGACGCCATTGCGCCGGGCGGCCTGGGCGGCACCTACGCCGGTAGCCCGATCGCTTGCGCCGCTGCACTGGCAGTGATGGAAGTGTTCGAAGAAGAGCAATTGCTGGACCGCTGCAAGGCTGTCGGCGAGCGCTTGGTCACAGGCCTTAAGGCCATTCAGGCCAAGTACCCGGTGATCGGTGAAGTGCGTGCGCTGGGCGCAATGATCGCGGTCGAGCTGTTCGAAAACGGCGACAGCCACAAGCCGAACCCGACTGCCGTGGCCGCTGTGGTGGCCAAGGCGCGTGACAAGGGCCTGATCCTGCTGTCCTGCGGCACTTACGGTAACGTGCTGCGCGTACTGGTTCCGCTGACGTCGCCCGATGAGCAACTGGACAAAGGTCTGGCGATCATCGAAGAGTGCTTCTCTGAGCTCTGATCCGTTGGTGTGACTTGCTCGACAAAAACCCGCTTCGGCGGGTTTTTTTCGTCCCTTGAAACACATCGGACCTGTTTGCGCTGTATCGAATCGCCAGCATTGGCTAAGGTTCAGACATTGCAAGGAGAGCGCGCATGACTGCCGTTGATTTACCCGCCGTACCTCGGGTGTTGATTGCCGAGGTCGATCCCTGGTCCCGTGACCTGCTCAAACAAGTGCTACTCAATGTGCGCTGCGATGCGCGTCTGGATTTGTGTGCCGATGGCCAGCAGGCAATGTCGTTGCTCGCCGAGGTGCCCTATGACCTGGCCATCGTCGATTGGGAGCTGCCCGGCATCGATGGATTACATGTGCTGCGCAGCGTCCGGCAGCGCAAACGCAATCCGCCGCTGCCGTTCATTCTGACGAGCAGCCGCAACGACAGCGCCAGTGTGCGCGAAGCGATTCCGCTGGCGCCGACGGCGTACCTGACCAAGCCGTTGAATATGGAAGACCTGACCGAGCGCTTGCAGGGCTTGCTGCTCAACGCTGGCGAAGCGGTGGTTTGCGAAGTGCCGGCACTGGCGCCGGGCATGACCCTGTCGGTGTTCCTTGAGCGGCGTCGCGAGCAGGCCGATGGCGCGCCGCTGATGACCGACGTGCAAGTGGCGGTCAAGCGCAGCCTCAATCCCGAGGGGCTGGACCTTAAACTGCTGGAGGAAGAGGTGCGCACCGATCCGCAGATTACCGCCGTGCTGATCGCAGCCGCCAACAGTGCCGCGCAACACTACGGTGCGCCGGTGCAAACCCTGGCCCAGGCGCTGCACCGACTCGGCACCGGGCAGAGCATGAACCTGATTCTCGGGCTGGCGCTCAAACGCAGCGCGCGGCTCAGCGATCCATGCCTGGCGGATTACGCCGAGCGCTATTGGGAGCTGTCACTGCACACAGCGGAATACGCCCGCACGCTGGCGCGCCTGCTCGATCTGGATCAGGAGCGCTGCTATTGCGCCGGGATGCTGCATCGGCTCGGTGATCTGGCGCTGCTGCGCTGCTTGCAGGAATGGCAGCAGGCCGGCGGCGAGCTGGACGAGTTGCAGGAGGTGGGTGAAGCGTTGGCGAAGTTTGGCGCCTCTTATGGCTCGGCATTGCGCACCCGCTGGCGTCTGCCGCTGGAGTTGCGCGAGTTGATTGCTTCGGCCTACCAGCTCGGTGGTGGCGTTTACAGTCGCGAGGCGCTGGTGATGCACATGGCGGCGCAGATGGCGCGGCTGACCGAGCATGAAGGCGTTGAGGAACTGGCGAAGAGCCGGACGGCGCGGTTGCTCAAGATCGGCTTGCCGGAGTTGCTGCGGATGCGCAAATGACAGATCACCACATTCCAATGTGGGAGCGAGCCTGCTCGCGAAGGCGCCAGCGCAGGCAACATTTTTGTTGAAGGTGCTGGCCTCATCGCGGGCAAGCCCGCTCCCACAGGAATTGCGGCAGCCACAAAATACGGATCAGGCCGCAATAATCCGGTTCTTGCCCTGCCGTTTCGCCTCGTACATCGCCGCATCCGCGCGGGCGAACAGGCTGTCCAGGCTCTTGTCTTCGTCGGTGAGGTTGGTAAGGCCCTGGCTCACGGTGATGCTGAATGCTTGCCCGTCGTGGTTGAAGCGCAGTCGCTGGATTTCCTGCTGCAGTCGCTCTGCCACTTGCACGGCCATGTCCGGCGCACAGCCGGGAAACACCGCAGCGAACTCCTCACCACCAATCCGCCCGAACAGATCGCCACGGCGCAATGAGCCGCGCCCGCATTCGGCGATCCGTTGCAGCACGTTGTCGCCCTCGGGGTGGCCGTAGCTGTCGTTGATCACTTTGAAATCGTCGATGTCCAGCAGCAGGAAGGCCAGCGGTGTGCCTTGGCGCCGAGCCTCGGCGAACTCGCGGTGGGCACATTCGAAGAAGTGGCGGCGGTTGCTGCTTTGCGTCAGCACATCGGTGGTGGCCAAGCGTTGCAGCTCGGTTTCCATGTGTTTTTTGTCGGTGATGTCTTCGGCGATGCCGACGATGATCACCGGCTGCCCGGGCTCGTCCTGGCGATTGATAAAGCATTTGTCGCTGAGCCAGCGCACCTGGCCGTCGGCGGCAATGATGCGGTACTCGCGATCTTCCACCGCACCTCGGTGCAGGACTTCGGCAAGGCTTTGTTCGGCATACTCCAGATCATCGGGATAAATGCTGTCACGCCACTGGTTGTAGTCAGCCAGCACAAGCGCGGCGGAACGGCCGAAGATCCGTTCATAGGCCGGACTGACGTACAACACCTCTCGGGTTTCCCAGTTGAAAGCCCAGAGCACGGCGTTGACGCTGACCAGCAGCGAACTGATCAATTGTTCGCGCTCGCTCAGGCGCGCGACTTCGCCCTGCGCGTGCATCAGCGCCATCAGCGTTTGCGCGGCCTCGGGCCATTGAGTGAAGGACGTGTCTTTCTGGTTGTTGTTGACCATCGGCACAAATCTCAAAGGGCGCGCCGCAATGTCGACAACGGCCACAGGACAGCCCGCCGGGATGGCGAAGTGTCATTGAGATAGAGGATTTTCGGCGAAGTTCCCGGCCATTACCGAGTCCCGCCGGGCGGTGAGGGGTTGGAGCTGACGAGTGCAATGAGGCTGCGATCGTTGAGATCACAGCCTCGTTGCCGGTCAGGCAGTCGCAGGACGCAGCGAGTAGGTTTTCAGCTGATCAGCAAAATCCCGCAACGACTGGATGCCACTGGCCTCGGCCTCGTGAATCCATTCCTTGATGGCGGCCAGCATGTCGTGGCCATTGGAACTGGTCTTGACCCAGATCTGCTGCAAAGCCAGGCGCTTCTCGTAGATCACTTTCAAAGCATGGCTGTGTTCGAGCATGGTCTGGATGCGCAGGTGATGACGGTCTTCCAGCAGGCTGGTTTCCCGCGACAGCAGGCGTTTGGCCCGGTGGAACTGGTGGCGCACCGAATGATCGACCTTGGCCAGCTCTTGCTTGACCAGCGGGCCGATCACCAATTTGCGGTACTGGGCCATGATCTGGAAGCGGTTGTTGAGGATCGCCATGGCGGTGTCCATGTCCAGGCTGCCTTTGCCTTCGACGCGGTGGGCAATCGGTGCGACCCGCTGCACCTTGGCCAGACGCAGGAAGCAGAAGACCTTGATCCACGCCCAGCCGAGGTCGAATTCCCACTTCTTCACCGACAGCTTGGCCGAGTTGGGGTAGGTGTGATGGTTGTTGTGCAGCTCTTCACCGCCGATCAGGATGCCCCACGGCACCAGATTGGTCGCCGCGTCACGGCATTCGAAGTTGCGGTAGCCGACAGCATGGCCCAGACCGTTGATCACCCCAGCGGCCCACACCGGAATCCACATCATCTGGATTGCCCAGATGGTGATACCGATGGTGCCGAACAGCAGCAGGTCGATCACGCCCATGATCGCCACGCCCAGCAGCGGATAGCGACTGTAGACGTTGCGTTCGACCCAGTCTTCCGGGCAGTTCTTGCCGTAGATGCGCAGGGTTTCCGGGTTCTGCGCTTCGCTGCGGTACAGCTCGGCGCCGGTGCGCAGTACGGTGGACAGACCCTTGATGACCGGGCTGTGCGGGTCATCCTCGGTCTCGCATTTGGCGTGGTGTTTGCGGTGGATGGCAGTCCACTCGCGGGTGTTCTGCGCCGTGGTCAGCCACAGCCAGAAACGGAAAAAGTGCTTCAGACCCGCATTCAGCTCGAGCGAGCGGTGGGCCGAGTAACGGTGCAGATAGACCGTGACGGCGACAATCGTCACATGGGTCATCAGCAGGGTGACCGCGACCAGTGACCAGGCCGACAAGCCAAGAAAACCTTCGTACCACATAGGCTATAGGGCCCTCGATAAAGATAAAAACAGCCGTTGCATTATCACTAAGCACACAGATAAAACCAGTCGCCCTTTCAGATAAGAAGTCGCTGAATGTTTCTTCACCTATAATTCCAACCTTTTTGTAGGGACATGGACGACCGAATGTCTGCGACTTACCGCGATGCCTTGCGTGCAGCGCTGCTCTACCTCGTACTGGCCGCCCTGTGGCTGCAAGTTTCTGATCATTTATTAAGCAGATTCTTCGATGACTCCCGTGAGCTGACCCATTGGCAACTGATCAACGGTTATCTGCTGGCGACGATCAGCGCCGCGCTGATTTTCCTCGCACGGGCGCGGCTGTGCGGGTTTCTCGGCATCGGCGCGCATTTGCGCGAGCGCCACACCGACCGTGAGCGTCTGCGTCAGGCGGCCGCCGTGTTCGACTGCACTCGCGAAGGGGTGCTGGTTACCGACCACCGGGGCCTGATCGTCCACGTCAATCGGGCCTTTATCGAGATCACCGGTTATCGGCGCGACGAGGTCATCGGCCAGCAGCCCAGTCTGTTCAAGTCCGGCCATCATCCGCCGGGCTTCTATCAGGCGATGTTCGCTACCCTCGAGGCTGAAGGTGAATGGAGCGGCGAGATCTGGAACCGGCGCAAGACTGGCGAGATTTATCCACAGTGGCAAACCATCCGGGTGATTCACGATGATTCCGGCCGGCTCAGCCATTACGTGGCGGTGTTCTCCGACATCAGTGCGATCAAGGATTCCGAGTCCGAGCTCAAACACCTGGCGCATCACGATCCGTTGACCGATCTGCCCAATCGCCTGCTGTTCAGCGACCGCGCCGAACAGGCGTTGGCTTCCGCGCAGACGCACAAGCGTGGCTGCGCGCTGCTGATGCTCGATCTGGATCATTTCAAGATGATCAACGACAGCCTCGGGCATAACGTCGGCGATCGATTGCTAAAAGCGGTGGCGACGCGTTTGCAGGAACTGTTCGGCCACGGCATTACCTTGGCGCGGCTCGGCGGTGACGAGTTCGCGGTGCTCGCGGAAAGTTGTCCACAGCCGGCCCAGGCTGCCGCGCTGGCGCAACGGACTCTGGACGCCTTGAAGGAGCCGGTGCTGGTAGATGGCAATCAACTGTTCATCAACGCGAGCATCGGCATCAGCCTGTTTCCCAGCGATGCCCTCAGCGCCGAGCAGTTGTTACGCAACGCCGACAGCGCGCTGTTCAAGGCCAAAAGCAGCGGGCGCAATGGCTACGCGCTGTATACCGAAGAGCTCACCGCCCATGCCCAGCAACGGGTCGAAATCGCCTTCGAGCTGCGCCGCGCACTGGAGCAGGAGGAACTGCGTGTCTACTACCAACCGGTGCATGACTTGCAAAGCGGCCGTCTGGTCGGCGTCGAGGCACTGGTGCGCTGGCAGCATCCGCAGCGCGGTCTGGTGTCGCCGGCAGAATTCATTCCGATTGCCGAGCGCACCGGGCTGATCGCCGAGATCGATGCCTGGGTGATGCAGCAGGCTTGCCGACAGATGTGCCAATGGCAGCAGAGCGCCGTGGTGCTGGCGTTCGTCGCGGTGAATGTCTCCTCGCGGCTGTTTGCCCGGCGTGAGTTGTACCAGCAGGTGGCGCAGGTGCTGCACGACACCGGGCTGGATCCGGTCTATCTGGAACTGGAAGTCACCGAAAGCGCGGTGATGGACGATCCCGAAGTGGCGCTGGAACAGATGCATCGCTTGCGCGAGCTGGGTGTGCGTCTGGCCATCGATGATTTCGGCACGGGTTATTCCTCGCTGTTGCGGCTCAAGCGCCTGCCGGTGCAGAAACTCAAGATCGATCAGGGCTTCGTCGCCGGGTTGCCGTGGGATGAGGATGACGTGGCGATTGTCCGGGTGATCATTGCGTTGGCCCGCAGCATGGGCATGCAGGTCCATGCCGAGGGGATCGAGCAGGCTGAGCAGGCGGCATTTCTGTTGGCGCAGGAATGCGATCTGGGGCAGGGCTACTGGTTTGGGCGGCCGGTGTCTGCGGATCGGCTTGATTGGGCGAAAACGCCATTGATTGGCTGAAAAGGCCTATCAGGCTATCACCGACCTTGTGGTGAGGAGATTTATCCCCGATGGGTCGCGTAGCGGCCCCAAGAAATGGGACTGCTACGCAGTCCAACGGGGATAAATCCCCTCGCCACAAGTTCTTTTGACGACTTCAAATCAACGCAAACCCCTTGCCCTCTCTCATATTGTTTTCTGGTTATATAAACATTCTTAAATAGTCTTTTTAAGAATATCCATGTCTCTCTTATATTGCTCCCACGCCGAACGCAGTGCCGCCCACTGCCAGGCAAATCCCCTTCAAAGGAGCAGCACCATGAGCGCATCCCTTCGCAGCGTTGACGGTCAGGACGAAGCCACGATCTTGCGTGAAATCCAGAGTGCCCTGCGCGATCTGCGGTTCGGCGCAGTGGAGATCACTGTGCACAACGCGCAAGTCGTACAGATCGAACGCAAAGAGAAATTTCGTTTGCAGCAACCCGGTAAACAACCGGGGTGAGATCAAAAAATCGCAGCCTTCGGCAGTTCCTACAGGGGCTGCGTGCAGGAGCTGGCGAAGGCGGCGATCTTTCAACGCGATCCGATTCCAGCAATACATAAGAAAAAGCCATCACCAAGAATTCCAGGAGCTTTCACCATGTCGTCGATTCGCCGTTACGCTCTGGCCGCGCTGGTCAGTGCCGTGTTTGCCGGTTCCGCCGTTGCCAAGGATTACGAGCTGCTCAACGTGTCGTATGACCCGACGCGCGAGCTGTATCAGGAATACAACGCCGAATTCATCAAGTTCTGGCAGCAGGATCATGCCGACGACACTGTAAAAATCCAGCAGTCGCATGGCGGCTCGGGCAAGCAGGGCCGTGCGGTGATCGACGGTCTGCGTGCTGACGTGGTGACCCTGGCCCTGGCCGGTGACATCGACGAAATCGCCAAGCTCGGCAAGAGCCTGCCCGCCGACTGGCAGAAGCGTCTGCCGGAAGCGAGCACGCCGTACACCTCGACCATCGTGTTCCTGGTGCGCAAGGGCAACCCGAAAGGCATCAAGGACTGGGGCGATCTGGTCAAGAACGATGTCTCGGTGATCACGCCAAACCCGAAAACCTCGGGCGGTGCGCGCTGGAACTTCCTCGCCGCGTGGGCCTATGGCTTGAAAGCCAACGGCGGTGATGAAGCCAAGGCCAAGGAATACGTGCAAACCCTGTTCAAGCACGTGCCGATCCTCGACACCGGCGCCCGCGGTTCGACCATCACCTTCGTCAACAACGGTCAGGGCGACGTGTTGCTGGCCTGGGAAAACGAAGCGTTCCTGGCGTTGAAAGAAGACGGCGGCGCGGACAAGTTCGATATCGTCGTGCCGTCGCTGTCGATCCTCGCCGAACCGCCAGTGGCGGTGGTCGACAAGAATGCCGAGAAGAAGGGCAACGCGCAGATCGCCGAGGCCTATCTCAAGCACCTGTACAGCCCGGCCGGCCAGGAAATCGCCGCGAAAAACTTCTATCGTCCACGTGACAAGGACGTAGCGGCCAAGTACGCCCAGCAGTTCCCGAAACTGGAACTGGTGACCATCGACAAGGACTTCGGCGGCTGGAAATCCGCGCAGCCGAAATTCTTCAACGACGGCGGCGTGTTCGACCAGATTTATCAGGCGCAGTAATCTCGCCTTCAACCGGCCTGATGTCTGGGCACATGACATGTGGGACTGAGCTTTTGTGGTGAGGGGATAAGTCCCCTCACCACAGGGCTCACTCCCACATTGATGCGTTTTCAACCAGGGACTTTTATGTCGCGTCGTATCTCCCCCGTCATACCCGGCTTCGGGCTGACGCTGGGTTACACCTTGGTGTACCTCAGCCTGATTGTGCTTATCCCGCTGGCGGCGATGTTCGTCCACGCCGCCCAGCTGACCTGGGATCAGTTCTGGACGATCATCTCCGCACCGCGGGTGCTGGCGGCGTTGAAGCTGAGCTTCGGTACCGCGCTGTGTGCGGCGATCATCAACGGCATCATCGGCACGTTGCTGGCCTGGGTGCTGGTGCGCTACACCTTCCCCGGGCGCAAGGTGATCGATGCGATGATCGATCTGCCGTTCGCCCTGCCGACAGCCGTGGCCGGTATCGCGCTGACCGCGCTGTACGCGCCGGCCGGGCTGGTCGGGCAGTTCGCCGCCGACCTCGGTTTCAAGATTGCCTACACCCCGCTGGGCATCACCCTGGCGCTGACCTTCGTCACGCTGCCGTTCGTGGTGCGCACGGTGCAACCGGTGCTGGCCGATATTCCCCGTGAAGTCGAAGAAGCGGCGGCGTGCCTGGGTGCGAAGCCATGGCAGGTATTTCGCCACATTCTGGTTCCGGCACTGCTGCCCGCCTGGCTGACCGGTTTTGCGCTGGCGTTCGCGCGTGGCGTCGGCGAGTACGGTTCGGTGATTTTCATCGCCGGCAACATGCCGATGAAAACCGAGATCCTGCCGCTGCTGATCATGGTCAAACTCGACCAATACGATTACACCGGCGCTACCGCCATCGGCGTATTGATGCTGGTGGTTTCCTTCATCCTGTTGCTGCTGATCAACTTGCTGCAGCGACGCATCGAAACCCCATAAGGAGGCGCGAACATGTCCCAATCATCCATTGCGGCCGCCTCTTCGGCCAACGCAGCGCGGCGTGGCAGCGCCACTTCGCGCAGAGTCCTGATCGGTCTTGGCTGGCTGATCTTTTTCCTGTTTCTGCTGCTGCCATTGTTCATCGTCGTATCGCAAGGTCTGAAAAACGGTCTCGGCGCGTTCTTCACCGCGATTTTTGAACCGGACGCGCTTTCGGCATTGAAACTCACCGTGTTCGCGGTGCTGATTTCGGTGCCGCTGAACCTGGTGTTCGGCGTCAGTGCGGCGTGGTGCGTGAGCAAATACTCGTTTCGTGGCAAGAGCATGCTGGTCACGCTGATCGACCTGCCGTTCTCGGTGTCGCCGGTGATCGCCGGTCTGGTCTACGTGCTGATGTTCGGTGCGCAGGGCCTGTTCGGGCCGTGGCTGCAGGATCACGACATCCAGATCGTCTTCGCCCTGCCGGGCATTGTGCTGGCGACGATTTTCGTCACCGTGCCGTTCGTGGCCCGTGAACTGATTCCGCTGATGCAGGAACAAGGCACCCAAGAGGAGGAAGCCGCGCGCCTGCTCGGTGCCAATGGCTGGCAGATGTTCTGGCACGTCACCGTGCCGAACATCAAGTGGGGCCTGATTTATGGCGTGGTGCTGTGTACCGCGCGGGCCATGGGCGAGTTCGGTGCGGTGTCGGTGGTTTCCGGGCACATTCGCGGGGTGACCAACACCTTGCCGCTGCACGTCGAGATCCTCTACAACGAATACAACCACGTGGCCGCGTTCGCCGTGGCGAGCCTGTTGCTGATCCTGGCGCTCTTCATCCTGCTGCTCAAGCAGTGGAGCGAAAACCGTATCAACCGCCTGCGCGCCAGCGCCGCGGAGGAATAATTCATGTCGATCGAAGTGCGTAACGTCAGCAAGAATTTCAACGCGTTCAAGGCGCTGGACAACATCAGCCTGGATATCCACAGCGGTGAGCTGGTCGCGCTGCTTGGCCCGTCGGGCTGTGGCAAAACCACCTTGCTGCGCATTATTGCCGGTCTGGAAACCCCGGATCAGGGCAACATCGTTTTTCACGGCGAGGACGTTTCCGGCCACGACGTGCGTGATCGTAACGTCGGTTTCGTGTTCCAGCATTACGCCTTGTTCCGCCACATGACAGTGTTCGACAACGTCGCGTTCGGCCTGCGGATGAAACCGAAAAACCAGCGCCCGAGCGAAAGCCAGATCGCCACCAAGGTTCACGAACTGCTGAACATGGTGCAACTGGACTGGCTGTCGGATCGCTACCCGGAACAGTTGTCCGGTGGCCAGCGTCAGCGCATCGCATTGGCCCGTGCCCTGGCGGTGGAACCTAAAGTGCTGCTGCTCGACGAACCGTTCGGCGCCCTCGACGCCAAGGTGCGCAAGGAACTGCGGCGCTGGCTGGCGCGGTTGCACGAAGACATCAACCTGACGTCGGTGTTCGTGACCCACGACCAGGAAGAAGCGATGGAAGTCGCCGACCGCATCGTGGTGATGAACAAGGGTGTGATCGAGCAGATCGGCTCACCGGGCGACGTCTACGAAAACCCGGCCAGCGATTTCGTCTATCACTTCCTCGGCGATTCGAACCGCTTGCTGTTGAGCGACGACAACCACGTGCTGTTCCGCCCGCATGAGGTGTCGTTGTCCAGGCATGAGCTGGAAGATCACCATGCCGCTGAAGTGCGCGATATCCGCCCATTGGGTGCGACGACGCGGGTGACGCTGAAGGTGGAAGGGCAGACGGATCTGATCGAAGCGGAAGTGGTGAAAGACCACGACAGCCTGATCGGTCTGGCCAAGGGTGAAACCCTGTTCTTCAAGCCGAAGGTCTGGCAGAAAGTCGCCAATATTTAAAGGCAAAAGCTTCGCGAGCAGGCTCGCTCCCACAGGGAAAACTCATTCCAAATGTGGGAGCGAGCCTGCTCGCGAATACGATCTAGACAGCAGCGCGATTCGGATTGACCCGCACCACCCCCGCCCGCAACTCGATCTCTTGTTTCAATTCCTGCCGCATCCCGAGCAAGAACGCCAGCTCGGCCACGACAAACAACGGCCCGACAATCAGCCCGCTGATGTCATCGACAAACGCCGGTTTGCGCCCCTCATAGTGATGCCCGACAAACTGGATCACCCAGCCGATCACGAACATCGCCAGGCCGCTGCTCAGCCAGACCATGGTGCTCTGCTGCGCCAGTGCATGCCCGGCCCACACCGACAGCCCCATCAGTACTGTCATCAACACGCCAAGCTTCAACTCCAGACGCAGGTAAAACCACGCCGAGGCCAGCGCCACCACAACGGCTGGAGATATCCACAGCCCGCCCAGCGCCCACTGCGGCCGTGACAGCAGGACGGCCACCGCCACCACGATCAGCGGAATGCCGATAAAGTGGCTGGCAATGTTGCGCGGGTCGCGGTGGTAGGCGGCGTATTGACTGAGGTGGTCGACGAGGCTTTTCATTGTTGTTCCTCCAGTGGGGTTGAATGCATCATCCCTCGGGATCCGCGTTCGCTCTGTCGGGCAGGCGACACTCCAGGAGTGGTTATGCAAATTCGTGCACGGTTGCTCAGCGGCCAGTGGTTCAGTCATTTGCCTGCATCTTTTCAGGATAGCCTGCTGGCGCTGGCTCGGGAGCGGCGGCTGACGGCGGGACAACGACTGTTCCAGCGTGGCGATGCGCCGTGCGGTCTGTATGCAGTGCTCGATGGCGCCGTGCGCATCGGCGCGGTGAGCGAGCAGGGCAAGGAGGCGTTGTTGAGTCTGGTGGAGGCGCCGCACTGGTTCGGCGAAATCTGCCTGTTCGATGGCCAGCCTCGCACTCACGATGCCTATGCAGTCGGGTCGTGCACCTTGCTGAATGTTCCGCAAGCGGCGTTGCTCAAATTGCTCGACGAACAGCCGCAGTACTGGCGGCATTTGGCGCTGCTGATGAGCCACAAATTGCGCCTGGCCTTCATCAATCTCGAACAGCTGAGCCTGCTGCCAGCCCCGGCGCGTCTCGCCCATCGGCTGCTGATGATTGCCGAAGGCTACGGCGAACTCGACGCACCACGCCGGACGCTGCAACTGCCGCAGGAGCAGCTGGCGGCGATGCTGTCGCTGTCGAGGCAGACCACCAATCAGATCCTCAAGGATCTGCAGGGGCAGGGGATTATCGGGCTCGCATACGGCGAAATCGAAATTCTCGATGCGGTGAGATTGCGTGCCTTGGCCACGATCTGAAAACTGAAACCGATCCAATGTCGGAACTGGCACCTGTGGCGAGGGGATTTATCCCCGCTGGGGCGCGAAGCGGCCCTGAAAAAGGCACTGCTGCGCACTCCAGCGGGGATAAATCCCCTCACCACAAAGGCTCACTCCTACGAAGGATCTGCGTTTGGATTACGAACCGCGATAGGTCGAGAAACCGTACGGGCTCAGCAGCAGCGGGATGTGGTAGTGCTGATCGGTCTGCTTGACCTGGAAGATCACCGGAATTTCCGGGAAGAACGTCTCGTGCTTGATCTTCTGGTAGTACTCGCCGGTCTTGAACACCACGCGGTATTCACCGGCTTCGAATGGCTGTTTGGCCGGGAACAGTTCGGCGATCCGCCCTTGTTCGTTGGTGGTGCCTTGGGCCAGTGGCTGCCAGTTTTCGCCGACGTGTTTTTCCAGGGTGACGTTGATGCCCGGTGACGGCAGGCCGTTTTCCAGGTTGAGCACGTGCACGCTCAGCGGATTGCCGGCGGCCAGCGCCAGGCTGGAAACAGCGCTCAGGCTGAGCGCGGCGAGGGTCATGCGCAGGGTGGTCATGGTGGATCTCCTTAGTGGGAACGGGTGATGGTCAGGCCGGCTTTGTCGGCGGCGGCGCGGGCGCAGTTTTCGTCTTGCTCACCGCCGCCGGAACCGGCCACGCCCATGGCGCCGACCAGTTCGCTGCCGGCGAACAACGGAATGCCGCCGCCGAGCAAAAGCAATTCATCGAGGGTGTTGAGGTTGGCGGTTTCCGGGTTGCTGCGGGCGCGCTCGGCGAACAGCCGCGTCGGCGTCTTGGTCGACAGCGCGGTGTAAGCCTTGCGTTGGCTGGCGGCGGTGTTGTGCGGGCCAACGCCGTCACCACGCAGAGTCACCAGCAGGTTGCCGCCACGGTCGAGCACCGACACCGTGCCGGTGCAACTGCTCATCGCCTTGTCCGCCAGCCAGCGTGCGGTTTTCAGGTCGAGATCGGCGTGGCGCGGCAGTTCTGGCGTGGCACTTGCTGCGCCGCTGAGGCCGAGGATCAGGCTGGCGACAAGGTATTTGACGGTCATGGGCAGGCTCCGAATGGGGATGTCTGCACCTTAACCGGCGCACTTCGTCAGAACTCCGTCAGGCGGATTACAAGTTTGTAATGGGCAACGGCGCCGAACACGCCTAGCCTGTGTACCTGATCAATCGAGGTGTGCCATGCGTTTGCTGGTCGTAGAAGATGAAGCCAAAACCGCCAATTTCCTCGCCAAGGGCCTGGGCGAGTCGGGTTTCGCCGTGGACGTGGCGCTCAATGGCCTCGACGGCCGCTATTTTATCGAGCAACAGGAATACGACCTGATCATCCTCGACGTGATGCTGCCTGGCCTCAACGGCTGGCAATTGCTCCAGCTGATCCGCCAGCGCGGCGCCACACCGGTGCTGTTTCTCACCGCCAAGGACGCTATCGAAGACCGCGTGCGTGGTCTTGAGCTGGGCGCCGACGATTACCTGCTCAAACCCTTCGCCTTCGCCGAGTTGCTCGCGCGCGTGCGCACGCTACTGCGACGCGGGCCGATGCGCGAAGCCGAGTCGTACAGCATCGCCGACCTGGAAATCGACGTGCTGCGCCGCCGGGTCAGTCGCGGCGGCCAGCGCATTGCCCTGACCAACAAGGAATTCGCCCTCTTGCAGCTGCTCGCCAGCCGCCAGGGCGAAGTGCTTTCGCGCACGCTGATCGCCTCGCAAGTGTGGAACCTGAATTTCGACAGCGACACCAACATGGTCGAAGTCGCCGTCCGGCGTCTGCGAGGCCAAGGTTGATGATCCGTACATGCCGAAACTTATCCACACCGTGCGCGGCGTCGGTTATCAACTGGAAGCGCCAGACGATGTGGAGTAAGTCGATCGCCTGGCGATTGGCACTGGCCTTCGCCATGGTCTGCGCGCTGGTGCTGAGCGCAATCGGCGTGTTTCTCTACCGCTCGCTGGCCTCGGAATTGGCCTTTCGTGACGACATGGCCTTGCTCGGTCGCCTCGAGCAAGTGCGCGCCTTGCTCGCCGACAGCGACAGCCTCGACGCCTTGCAGGCACGGCCACGGCTGTATCAGAACATGCTCGGCAATCTCGACAGTCTGTTGCTGGTGCGCCGGGCCGACGGTTCCAGCGTGATCGCGATCAACCCGCGTCAGCGTGAACTGCCCGCGCTCAATGCATTACCGCGAGAGCAAATGCCGCAGCGCCGTGACGTGCTCACCTGGCAGGCCAGCGACGGCGCCGAATTGGCCTTGCTGTCCGGCCAGGCCCAAGGCCCCAACGGTGAAACCCTCACGGTGATCGCCGGCAAAGTGCTCAGCGAGCGCGAGCAGATGCTCGGCAGTTATCGCCTGCGTCTGTACCTGTCTGTCGGCCTCGGCGCGTTGCTCGCTTTCGCTCTGGGCCTGTTGCTGCTGCGGCGCGGCTTGCAGCCATTGCATCAGTTGAGCGAAGCCGTACGCAGCATCGATCTGCGCAGCCTCGATCGACGCCTGCCTACCGAGGGCACGCCGAGCGAACTGCGCGAGCCGGTGCACGCGCTCAACACCATGCTGGCGCGGCTGGACGACAGCGTGCAGCGCCTGTCGCAATTCTCCGCCGACCTCGCGCACGAAATCCGCACCCCTCTGCACACCTTGCTCGCCAGCAACGGCCAGGCCCTGAACCATCCGCGCAGCACGGCCGAATATCAGGAAGTGCTGGCCTCGAACATGGAAGAGTTCGAACGGCTCAAGCGCATGGCCGAGAACCTGATGTTCCTCGCCCGCGCCGAACAGGCCGAACGTGCGCTCAATCTGCACACACTGGACTTGCGCAACGTCGGCGACGAACTCTGCGATTACTTCGAAGCCCTGGCCGATGACCGCGACCTCCAACTGCAAAACCGCATGCACGGCGAATTGCTCGCCGACCAGCAACTGCTGCAACGCGCCCTCGGCAATCTGCTGGCCAATGCCGTACGCCACGCCGACCCCGGCACCCTGATCAGCCTGCAACGCCGCGATGAACCGGGTATGTGCTGGCTGCAAGTGCACAACCACGGCCCGGTCATCGCGCCTGAGCATCTGGGCAAACTGTTCGACCGTTTCTACCGCGTCGATCCTTCACGTGCGGAACCGGGAGATTCGGGTGGGCTGGGTTTGGCGATCGTGCAGTCGATCATGCAGTTGCATGGTGGGCAGGTGCGGGTGAGGAGTGACGCCGAAGGCACTGTTTTTGAGCTGGGGTTTGTGGTGGTCTGACGGCCTCTTCGCGAGCAGGCTCGCTCCCACAAGGAAACGCATTCCAACTGTGGGAGCGAGCCTGCTCGCGAAGGCGCTGGATCACACAATGGTGATTTCGGATCAGCGCAACCCATCGCGAAACTGCCCCGGCGTCATCCCGGTCCAGCGCTTGAACGCGCGGCTGAAGCTGCTGGTGTCAGCGAATCCCAGCAGATAGCTGACTTCACTCAAGGAACACTGCGGGTCACGCAGGTGCAGCAGCGCGAGATTTTCGCGGCTTTCGTTGAGCAGGGTGTCGAAGCGACAGCCCTCATCCGCCAGATGCCGTTGCAGGCTGCGCAGGCTCAGGTGCAAGGCTTGGGCGATGCGTTCGGCGCTCGGTTCGCCTTCGGGCAGTTGTTCTTCAATGGCATCGCGCACCTTGCGCTCCCAGGTCAGCGGTTTGAGCTGGGCGAGGGTGCGTTTGAGTACGGCTTCGTTGTGCTCGGCCAGTTCCGGGTTGGCGTCGTCGAGGTGGCTGTCGAAGTCGCCGAGGGCGAATTCCAGGCGGTCTTCGGCGGCGGAAAAATACACCGGCGCGCGGAAGACTTTGTGCCATTGCTGGGCATCGCTCGGTTCGGGGCGGCGCAAGTACACCGCCAGCGGTGCGTAGTCACGGCCGAGGCGATTGCGGCAGGTGCGCACGTAGATCGCCGTAAATGCGTCGATGGCTTCGAAGGCCGGCGCCGGGTTGCCGGGCGGAATTTTCAGGCGAAATTGATAACGGTCATTGCTACGGCTCAGCTCCAGTTCCAGCGCATCGCTGACCACCGGGTGATAGCGCACGATGCGCTCGAACACTTCGCGCAAGCTGCCGCTGGCCACTAGCGCATAACCGAGCGCGTGGAACGTGGTCGGGCTGACGAAACGCGACACGCGCAAGCCCAGCGCCGGGTCGCCGCTGGCTTCAACGGCGAGCGCCCACAGGCGCGTGGTACCGGATAGCGGATAGCGCGCATTGGGGTCGTCCATCAGCGTAGGGTCGAGCCCGGCCTGTTGGCACAAGGCAAGGCTGTCCAGCCCGAGCGCGTCGAGTTGTTTGCGCAAGGCGCGGGTCCAGCTGGCGAGGGAGGTCGGTTCCTTCATGCGGATTGGCGCGTCCGGTCAACAGGTTGGCGTTCTTGGCTAGCGCGGATCGAACCCCGGCAAGGCACGATGCATTCATCTTAGACCCGAGGATGGAAGCATGGACGGTACTTCTGCAAGCCCTGAACGACTGAATGCGGCGCAGCGCTCGGCACATATTCGCCAAGTGGTGTTGGCCAAGGGTGCGCAATTGCGTGAGCGCTACCCGATTCTTCAGCGTCAGGATGCCCTCGGTGCGGGGATTCTGGCGTTCGCGCTGGCCGGGATGATCGGCTCGGCGGCGCTGTACGCCACTGGCCATATGGCCTGGTGGGTGTGCCTGCTGCTCAACGGGTTTTTCGCCTCGCTGACCCATGAGCTGGAACACGACCTGATCCACAGCATGTACTTCCGCAAGCAGCGCGTGCCGCACAACCTGATGATGGGCCTGGTCTGGCTGGCGCGACCGAGCACGATCAACCCGTGGATCCGTCGTCATCTGCACCTCAACCATCACAAGGTTTCCGGCACTGAAGCCGACATGGAAGAGCGCGCAATCACCAACGGCGAGCCGTGGGGTTTTGCCCGTCTGCTGATGGTTGGCGATAACGTCATGTCGGCCTTTATCCGCCTGCTCCGCGCCAGGACCTGGGCACACAAGTGGAGCATCGGCAAGCGCGTGCTCAAGGTCTACGCACCGCTGGCGCTGCTGCATTGGGGAGCGTGGTACGTGTTTCTCGGCTTTCACGGGGCCAACGGCATCGCGCATTTGCTCGGCTCGCCCATCGAGTGGTCGGCCACCACGCTCTCGGTGATGCAGGTGATCGATATCGCCGCCGTGGTGATCATCGGCCCCAACGTGCTGCGCACTTTCTGCCTGCACTTCATCAGCTCGAACATGCATTACTACGGCGACGTCGAACCGGGCAATGTGCTGCAGCAATGCCAGGTGCTGAACCCGTGGTGGCTGTGGCCGTTGCAAGCGTTCTGCTTCAACTTCGGCAGCAGTCACGGGATTCATCATTTTGTCGTGAAGGAGCCGTTTTACATTCGTCAGATGACCGTGCCGGTGGCGCACAAGGTGATGCGCGAGATGGGTGTGCGCTTTAATGATTTCGGCACGTTTGGCCGGGCGAACCGGTTTGTGCGTCCGGCTGAGATGGTCAATGAAGAGGTGAGTTCAGCCCGGGCTTGATGGGTTGTGCTCAAAGGCCCCTTCGCGAGCAGGCTCGCTCCCACAGTTGGAATCCGGTTTCCTGTGGGAGCGAGCCTGCTCGCGAATACGATCTGTCAGACCCTATCAATCCGGCTGAAACGGCGAAGCACTGAGGATCACTCCGGTCTCTTCCACATACCGCTGCCAATGCCCGATCAAGTCAGTGAGTTTCTGCGGCTGACTCAACGCCAGATCATGAATCTCCCCTGGATCGCTCGCCAGATCATAAAGCTGCCAGGTCGCTGGCCCGACCGGTCCGGGAATCCACACGGCTTTCCACGACCCTTGGCGAATCGCCCGACGTCCGAACAATTCCCAACCGGTGACCGTATGCTCGTCATGCACCTGCGCGGTCTCGCCGGACAGGAAGCCCAGCCACGACTTGCCGCGCAGTGGCGCCACCGCTTTGCCTTTCCACTGTTTGCCCGGATGCCGCACGCCAGCCAGATCGAGAATGGTCGGGGTGATATCCATCACCGT
This sequence comes from Pseudomonas sp. ef1, assembly GCF_007293365.2. NCBI lineage: Bacteria > Pseudomonadati > Pseudomonadota > Gammaproteobacteria > Pseudomonadales > Pseudomonadaceae > Pseudomonas > Pseudomonas sp. ef1. Next base: position 1,172,319 of record NZ_CM129815.1, read on the forward strand.
GCCGAAACCATGGCTGATCTGCCCTTTGAGCGGCAGTTGCGGATAGTGCAGCAGCGCCGGCACGCGGATCCCGCCCTCGGTGGTGAAAGCCTTGAACAAGCGTGACGGCGCGGTTGCCACTTGCGCCCAGTTCGGCCCGTACCAGACGTAGGAATTGGCCCGGCCGATGTTGTCGAGGCTGTTGTCGTAATGCTGGTTGAGGTAGGTCATCAGCTCCGGGCCGAATTTGGGGAACGCTTCCAGCAGCGCGCCTTCGGCACCGTTGTCGGACATGAACAGGATGAAGGTGTTGTCGAGCTGGCCTTGCTGGCGCAGGTAATCGACGACCCGGCCGATGTTCCAGTCCATGCGCTCGACCATCGCCGCGTAGACCTCCATGGCTCGTGCGGAAATCTGCTTTTGCTCATCGCTCATCGCGTCCCACTGCGCGCTGAGCTGAATCAGCGGGTGCGGTTCGACGTCTGCCTCGATCAGACCCAGTGCCTTGAGTTTTTCCAGGCGTTCGAGGCGCAGCACTTGTGGGCCGGCGTCATAGCGGCCACGGTATTTCTCGACGATCTCGGCCGGTGCCTGCAGCGGCCAGTGCGGCGCGGAGAAGGGCAGGTAAGCGAAGAACGGCCGGGTCTGATCGCGTTCCTTGAGGTACTGCAGCAGCTTGTCGCCGAAGGCATCGGAGGAATAGAAATCCTTCGGCAACTCGTCAACAAACTGATCGTCCTCGATGTACAGCGCCGGGGTGGATTTCAGCAGGCCCGGCGTTTGCTCATCGTAGGTCGGCTCGAAACCATAGTGGTTGGCAGCGCCCGGCAACAGTGAAAACGAGCGCTCGAAACCGCGCGCATGGGGCGCCAGTTCAGCCTTCAGACCCAAATGCCATTTGCCGCTCATCAAGGTTTGATAGCCGGCCTCGCGCAGCAGCTCGGGCAGGGCGACGACGCGGTCATTCAGGTAGCCTTCGTAGCCAGGTTTGCCGATCAGTTCCGGGGTCAACGCTTCGGCCATGGTGCCGATGCCGGCGATGTGGTGATCGGTGCCGGTCAGCAGCATCGAGCGCGTCGGCGAGCAGGTCGGTGCGGTGTGGAAATCGGTCAGGCGCAGGCCGTTCTCGGCCAGCGCATCGAGGTTCGGCGTAGCGATTTCGCCGCCGAACGCACCGATGTCGGAAAAGCCTAGGTCGTCGGCCAGAATCACTAGAAAGTTGGGACGTTGCGGCATCGCGAAACTCCTGTTCAGCAGGCAATGAACGTCAGCGGCAGATCGCGGATCTGCACCGGTGCGCTCGGTTGGTAATGGTCATCACTGGTCAGCTCGTGCAGCAGTTCTTCGCGCAGCTGATGAAAGTCGTAACTGCTGCGCTGGCGCGGGTGCGGCAGGGCGATGTCGACCACTTGCTTGATCCGCCCCGGACGCGGCTCCATCACCACCACGCGATCGGCCAGAAAAATCGCTTCCTCGACATCGTGGGTCACCAGAATCGTGGTGATCTTTGCTCGTTCGCGGATTGCCAGCAGTTCGTCCTGCATTTGCTGGCGGGTCAGTGCGTCGAGGGCGCCGAAGGGTTCGTCGAGCAACAGGATTCGCGGGCTGGCGACGAGACCGCGAGCAATCGCCACGCGCTGCGCCATGCCGCCGGAGAGTTGATGCGGATAGGCCGCGGTGAAATCGCTGAGGCCGACCAGCTCGATAAAGTCTTTGATGCGTTGTTGTTTCTGCGCTCCGCTCAGCGGTTCATTGACCAGACCGAGGCCGATGTTGTCGGCGACCGTCAGCCACGGAAACAGACGATGTTCCTGAAAGACGATACCGCGCTCGCCGCCGATGCCGCTGACGGCCTTGCCATCGACACTGATCTGTCCGCGAAACTCGGTGTCGAGGCCGACCAGCAAACGCAGCAAAGTGGATTTGCCGCAGCCGCTGGAGCCGACGATGGCGACGAATTCGCCCTCGGCAATGTCCAGGTTGAATTCGCGAATCGCCTCCAGTTCGAAACCGTTGACGGCGAAGGATTTGCCTACGTGGTTGAAGCTGACAATCGGTGCGTTCATGCGTGTCTCCAGCGGGTCGCGCGAATTTCCAGGCGTTGGCCGATCAGGTTGAGCAGGGCGCCGGTGAGGCCGACCAGCAGCATGCCGGCCATGATCAGATCCATGCGCAACAGCTGCTGCGCGCCGATCATCTGGCTGCCGATGCCGCCATTGGACGGCATGAAATATTCAGCGCCGATGGTGCCGAGCCAGGCGTAGATCAGGCTCAATCGCAGCCCTGCGAAAATCCCCGGCGCAGCGCCGGGCAGCACCAGTCGACGCAGGCGCTGGCCGAGCCTCAGGCGCAGCACTTGCGCGGCTTCGTTGAGTTGCGGCGAGAGATTGGCGACGCTGCGCTGGGTGGCGACGAACAGCGGGAAGAAGGCGGCGAGAGCGACGAACACCCACTTGGCCAGTTCGCCGAGACCGAACCACGCGGTGAGCAGTGGCACCCAGGCGAAAATCGCAATCTGCCGCAGTGCGGCGAGTGTCGGGCCGAGCAGGCGTTCGCTGAAACGCGACAGGCCGAGGAGCAAGCCCAGGGCGAAACCGAGGCCGCCACCGATCAGCAAGCCGCCCAGGGTGCGGCTCAGGCTCAGCGCCATGCCGTTGACCAGCGTGCCGTCGAGCAGTCCGTCCCACGTCGTGCTCAGCACAGCCAAAGGGCTGACCAGAATATTTGCATCGACCCACTGTTGCTCGTTGGCCAGTTGCCAAAGCGCCAACAAGCCCAGCGGCAACAGCCACGGTTGCAGGCGTTGCCAGCCCTGATAGCGCGGGCCGCGAGTGATTTGCGCGGTGGCCGGGTGCGGCCAGTGCACCAGTCTGCGGTCGAGCAGGCCGATGCCGCGATCCATGGCCACACCGATCAGACCGATGACCACGATGCACACGAACACGATGTCGAGCATGAACAGCTGCCGCGCCCAGACCATCAGATAGCCGATGCCTTCACTGGAGGCCAGCAGCTCGACCGCCAGCAACGAGGTCCAGCCGGCGGCGAGTGCCAGGCGCACGCCAGCCATGAACGCCGGCAGCGCAGCGGGAAGCACCAGACGACGAATCAGCAGACGCGGCGGCAGGCGCAACACGGCGGCGGCTTCGCGCAGTTTCGGTTGCGCATCGCGCACGCCAACCAGTGTGTGCAAGGTCACCGGCACCACAATGGCCTTGATCAGCACCACCAGTTTCAGCACTTCGCCGATGCCGAAGAACACCATGAACAGCGGAATCCACGCCAGCGTCGGCACCTGCGCCAATCCAGCGAATGTCGGAAAAACCAGGCGCTCCAGACGTCGACTGAAGCCCAGTGCGGCGCCAAGCACCGCGCCGGTCGAAACGCCTGCCAACAAGCCCCAGAACAACCGTTGCAGGCTGATCCACAAATGACTCCACAACTCGCCTTGGGCCAGTTCCACAGCGCTGCTCCACACCAGCGATGGCGCCGGCAGGATCTGCTCGCTCATCCACTGATTGCGCGCGGCCAGCCACCACAGGACGAACAGGCTGACGGGTAGCAGCCAGGGCAAAAGGCGTTGATTCAGGCTCGGCCAGGTGCGACGGCTTTTCAGCGGCGGCGCGGCCAGCGGCAGGCTGAGCAGAGATTGACGGGCCATGGGTGACCTCCGTTGTCGGGTTGCATGGCGAACCGCTTTTCATGTGGGAGCGAGCCTGCTCGCGAAATGGCTGTTTAAGGCAGCATTGATGGCGGCTGGCATTGGCCTCTTCGCGAGCAGGCTCGCTCCCACATTGGGTTTCGTCATATATGAAACTGATCTAACAGCGTTGCGTTAGATGCTATCGGGAGATAAGCGAATCCATTTAAGGCTTGCCTGCTTACGCGCATCCAATGCATTCGAAGAATATTTTCGATGCTGTTAATGCATATCGCGCTGCAAACCGCACACGCCCTCGCTTAGCTCATATGGATATAAAAATGTGCATTTATAGTATTTAAGTGAAGGTGTGCATCCGGCCTACTTTCGGCTCCTCAGCGATCAAGGAGCCGCACCCATGAACCTTCCCTTCAAACGAATCATCAGCCTGCTGGCCGCCCCGGCGCTTGCAGGCTTTCTTGCGCTTGGCGCCCAAGCCGAAGAACTCAAGGAAATCCGCATCGCCGTGCCCGACCTCAGCGCCGGCACTCAACACAGCGGCGGCGGCATCGTCGATGTGCTGCGCGATCAGCAGATCTTCGAAAAGGCCTTCGCCGAGCAGGGCATCAAGATCCAGTGGAGTTTCTTCAAGGGCGCCGGGCCGGTGATCAATGAGGCGTTTGCCAATGGGCAGGTCGATCTGGCCTATCTCGGTGATCTGGCCGCCATCATCGGCAAGTCCAACGGTCTGGACACGCGCCTGCTCAGCGCGACGGCGCGTGGGGTCAAGCAATACCTCGGCGTGGTGCCCGGCTCGGGGATCAAGACCTTGCAGGATCTCAAGGGCAAACGCGTGGCGATCTTTCGCGGGACGGCGACGCAGCTGTCGCTCGATGCGGCGCTCGCCAGTCAGGGCCTGAGCGAGAAGGATCTGAAGGTCATCAATCTGGATTTCAACGCGGCGGTTTCGGCACTCGCGGCCAAGCAGATCGATGCCTCGTGGGGCAGCTCCGCGCTGAGTGCCTTGCAAGCCAAAGGCCTGGCGGAATTGCCGCTCAACACCAAGGACCTTGGCGGCGCTGGCAGCGTGCAGGCGGTGCTGCTGGGTAATGGCAAGTTTGTCGACGCCCATCCTGAGGTCATTGCGAAACTGCTCAAGGCGCAGCAGCAAGCGGTCGAGTGGCTGACGCAGGACAGCAACAAGGACGCCTATGTGCAGCTGGTATCAGGGCTGGCCAGTTATCCGCCGGTGATTCTTGCTCAGGATCTGAAGGATCAGAATCTCAGCGAGATTTTCCCGTCGACACTGGATCCGGTGTTCTTGAGCGGCCTGCAAGACAAGGTCGACCTGGCGGCGCAGCAGAAGCTGATCCGCAAGCCGTTCAAGGTCAGTGATTGGGTGGCGCCAGAGCTTTCTGCAGCCAGGCTTTAGCTTCCAGATCGTTCCCACGCTCCGCGTGGGAATGCAGCCGAGGACGCTCCGCGTCCTTTGTGACGCAGAGCGTCACGGGATTCATTCCCACGCAGAGCGTGGGAATGATCGGCGTGTGCCACGAAGGTTTTCAGACGGCGACGCTGACGTCCTGCCGATCCACCGCAATCAACGTCTCGATCATTGCCCTCGCTGCTGGTGATAGTCGAAACCCGGTGCGGCTGACGATGCCGCAACGGGCGTTCATGCTTTCGAGGTTCTGCGGCAGGTTGCGCCAGTGCAGCAGCACCAGCGAGCCCTTGGCGACATCCTCGGCAAACGCCTCCTCGGTACCGACACCTATCGCATTGGATTGCAGCACCACTTTGACCAGTGCCGGAAAGTGCTCGGTCTCGATGGTCGGCGAGAAATCGATGCGCCCGCTCAGGTTCGCCAGCAGCTTGCGAATGCCCGGCGGGATCAGTGTGGCGGCCAGCGGGTAGTCGAACATGTCGTTGGTCGACAGGCTTTCCTTGGCCAGCAACGGATGCCCCGGTCGGCAGAAAAACACGCCGCGCTTGGGCGTCAGCGGTTGCGTCTGGAAATTCGGGTCGGACTCGAAATGGCGGATGTCGGCGATGAAGAATTCGATCTCTTCGCGGCTCAGCGCACGGCTGAGTTTTTCCCAGTTATCCACTTGAAAACAGGTGCGCACTTTCGGGTGCGCATTGATGAACTGCGCCACCGCATCCGGCACCAGTTTCACTGCCGGCGCCGGGCCGCAGCCGAAGTGCACTTCGCCAGCGTCGAGCTTGGTCATCTGCGTCACTTCGGCGCTGAGCAAAGCTGCGCCCTGCACCAGGCTCAGGGCGTGTTGCAGCACCACCTGGCCTTCGGGCGTAGGGCGCAGATCCTTGTTGCCGCGATCGACCAGCACGCAACCGAATTCCTGCTCCAGCCCCTGAATGCTGCGGCTGAACGCCGGTTGAGTGATGCCCATGGCGTCTGCCGCACGGACAAAACTGCGGTGTTCGTTAAGGGCGATGAAGTAGCGCAACTGGCGAAGATCCATATGCTTTTCCGGCATCCTAAAAATAGCTCGAAGGCATTTGCGACGAGGGTTGCTTGAGGTTTTAAATGCAAGCTCTTATTCCGTCAACGAAGCATGTGATTATCTATTAGATGTAAATGGAATATAGATAGAGCGTTGTTTCGCTGCCGTCAAAACCGCAAGCCGTCGATGAGGGTCTTCCCATGAGCAATGCCGCACTCGCTGTAAAACCCGTTTCTCACGCGCTGGAAATTCACCCGGTGGCCGGTCGTATCGGTGCCGAAATCCGCGGCGTTCACCTGTCCGGTGAGCTGGACGCCGCCACTGTCGAAGCCATCCAGCAAGCCTTGGTCGAATACAAAGTGCTGTTCTTCCGCGAGCAGACGCAACTCGACGATCAGCGTCAGGAAGCCTTTGCCCATCTGCTTGGCGAACCGGTGGCGCACCCGACCGTGCCGGTGCGTGAAGGCACTCGCTACCTTCTGGAGCTGGACGGCGCCGAGGGCCAGCGCGCCAATTCCTGGCACACCGACGTGACCTTCGTTGATGCCTATCCGAAAGCATCGATCCTGCGCTCGGTGGTTGCGCCGGCATTCGGCGGCGATACGCTGTGGGCCAACACCGCGACCGCTTACAGCGGTTTGCCGAGCGAGCTGCGTGAGCTGGCCGACAAACTGACCGCTGTGCACAGCAACGAGTACGACTACGCCGGGGCGAAGCCGGACGTCTCGGCAGAGAAGCTGGAGCGCTATCGCAAAGTCTTCACCTCGACCGTCTACGAAACCGAGCACCCGGTGGTGCGCGTGCACCCGATCAGCGGCGAGAAGAGCTTGCTGCTGGGGCATTTCGTCAAACGCATCAAAGGTTATTCACAGGCCGATTCGGCACACCTGTACGGCTTGCTGCAGAGCCATGTGATCCGCCAGGAAAACACCGTGCGCTGGCGCTGGCAGGCTGGAGATGTGGCGATCTGGGACAACCGCTCGACGCAGCATTACGCGATTGATGATTACGGCACCCAGGATCGCGTGGTGCGCCGGGTGACGCTCAAGGGCGAGGTGCCGGTGGGGGTGAATGGGCAGCGCAGCCAGACCATCAAAGGTCGTGATTGAAGATCAAGAGCCCCTCACCCCAGCCCTCTCCCAGAGGGAGAGGGAGCCGACCGAGTTATCTCGCGTTATGCATCGACCTGAAAGACCTTATCGATTATGGATTCGGTGAAGCTGGATCAGGTCGGTGCACCTCTGAAATATCCCCCATTCAGTCCCCTCTCCCTCCGGGAGAGGGTTAGGGTGAGGGGCTCTTCCCGCTACCAAACACCAATCTGAACCACCTTCTCGGTTTCCGGTTCGCCATAACGAAACCGCTGCCCGCGCAAATCGATCTCCGGATGGCTGATCGTCGTCCGCCGCTTCAACCCCCTCATCCACTCAAACAGATATCCGGCATGCTCCTCGCGCACCGCCGCGTATGCCGGGTCCTCACCCAGATCATTCAGCTCCTGCGGATCATTCAACAGATCAAACAGCTGCGGTCTAAACCCGTCGTACGCCAGGTATTTCCAGCGCTCGCTGCGCACCATGGTCATGCGGCAACGGTCGATCGGCTGGCCGAGACGTTCCCGCGCCGGGGCCTGGAAGGCGTAGTCGTATTCGCTGATTGCATAGCGGCGCCAATCGGGATTTTCCCCGTGCAGCAACGGGATCAATGAACGCCCTTCAAGCCGATGCTCTGCTGCTGGCAATCCCAGTGCTTGAAGAAATGTCGGCAGCGCATCGATGGTTTCTGCCAAGCGCTCATCGACAGTGCCGCGAGTGACATCCGCCGCCCCCCGAGGATCGCGCACGATCAACGGCACACCCACCGCCTGCTCCAGCAAAAACTCCTTCTCGCCGAGCCAATGATCGCCGAGGAAATCGCCGTGATCGCTGGTGAACACGATCAACGTGTCATCCCAGCGCCCGTTGCTCTGTAGAAAATCGAACAGTCTCCCCAACTGATCATCCACTTGCTTGATCAGGCCCATGTAGGTGGGGATTACATTCAATCGTACTGAATCGCGGGAGAAGTTGCGGCTTTCCTCATGTTGGCGAAAGGCTGTGTATACGGGGTGTTTGCTGGCTTCGGAGAGCGTCGCGCGGATCGCTTCGAGAATCGATTTCGTACTGTACAGGGCGTGGTACGGTGTCGGTACGATGTAGGGCCAATGCGGTTTGATGTACGAGAGGTGTAAACACCAGGATTTCTCGCCTTGCTCGGTGATGAAGTCGATGGCGCGATTGGTAGTGTAGACAGTCTCTGAGTGTTGCTCGGGAATTCGTGCTGGCAAATTCGCATGACGCATTTTCCAGCCGCTGAGGATTTCACCGTTCTCGCCTTCGGCGGCATTCGCCCAGTCGTGCCAGGGATTCTTGCCATCGAAGCCCTGCGCGCGCAGGTATTGGGTATAGGGCGCGGATTCGCGCTTGTCGTCGAATGACGGATCGTCGGGGTAGATACCGTCGTGGCGCAGGTAGGGTTCGAAGCCGACCTCATTGAGCAACTCGGCTTGCGCGCTTTGCGGGTTGATCGCCAGCCGCTGCAAGGCGTCGACGTTGGCCGTCGCATGGGTCTTGCCGACCAGCGCGGTGCGGATGCCGTGAGGTCGCAGGTAATCGCCGATCGTCAATTCATCCAGCGGCAACGGCACCGCGTTCCAGGCAACTTGATGGCTGCTCACATAGCGCCCGGTGTAGGCCGACATCCGCGACGGGCCGCAGATCGTGCCTTGGGTGTAGGCACGGCTGAAACGCACCCCTTGAGCTGCGAGGCGATCGATATTCGGTGTATGCAGATGCGGGTGTCCGTAGCAGGACAGGTAATCGCGGCGCAGTTGATCGCACATGATGTACAGCACGTTGCGCACGGGGTTGGATGGGGTGGGCATGGAGTTCACCGGTCAGTGGGACAGGTGAGGGTTTTCGCTGTCGGTGAGGGTGTTCGGCAAGTGCATTTGGGGAATGAGTTTTATGCAGGGTATGCATTGGTGCCTGCGCTGCCGCTATCGCCGGCAAGCCAGCTCCCACAGGTAATGGGGGGTTCACATTATTTGTGCTCGGCGTGAACCATGTGGGAGCTGGCTTGCCAGCGATAGCGGTGGATCAGACAGCGAGATTCTGCAGCGAACAAACCTCCTCATCATGCTGATCAATCTCTTTGATCTGCTCGATCATCGCTTCGGCTAACGGTGACAACCGATACCCGGCGCGGCTGACAATCCCATAGCGGGTGTACAGCTCCTCCAGATCATCCGCCAGGCCTTCGATCTTCAAACAGACCAGCTCACCCTTGGCCAGATGCAGCGCATCGGAATACGCGCCGACAATTCCGATCGCCTCCGAACGCAGCACCACGCTCAACAGCGTCGAACCGTTTTCGCATTCCACATTCGGGGTGAAATCAGGGCGGCCGCTGAGGTCGACGATGACCTTGCGCAGGTTCGGCGGGCGAATGCTTACGGCCAGTGGATAACTCAGCAATTGCTCGGCAGTGATGCGTTCAAACGCCGTCAGTGGATGCCCGGCGCGGCAGCAGAAATGCCATTTGCGTGCCCGCAAGCGGTAGGTCTGGTAATCCGGATCGGCCTCGAATTGCCGGGTATCGGCGACGAAGAATTCGAACTCTTCGCTGAGCAGGCGTTTGCTCAGGCTCTGCCAGTCATCGACCAGAAACTGTACGCGCGCCTTCGGGTAGCGGCCGATGAATGCGCCGATCGCGCGCGGGATCAATCCGGCGGCTGGCGCCGGCCCGCAACCAAAGCGCAATTCCCCGGCCTCGAGGCCATTGAACTGGCTGATCTCATTGGCCATCTGCTGCGCACCGCTGACCAGTCGCCGCGCATGTTCGAGCAGCACATGGCCCTGTTTGGTCGGCGGCAATTCCTTGCGCCCACGGTCGACCAACTGGCAGCCGACGCTGTGTTCCAGTGCTTGGATGCTGCGGCTGAATGCCGACTGCGACAGGTTCACCGCCTGCGCGCCAGCGACAAAGCTGCGTTGCTCAACCAGAGCGATGAAGTGACGCAATTGGCGCAAGTCGATATGCATTTTTCACATAAAAAATATCCGGGAAATGCATTGGATATGCATTAGGTCGACTCCTTATAAAGGCAATCTCTTATGCAGTAAATATTTGTAAATCCATAAATAAATAACTGAAAAGAATATGCAGCACTGAAGATGTCTGTGTGTTTTTTGACCAGGAGCCGCGCCATGAGTCCGTTGAATCTCGCGTTACCCCCATCTCCCCGACGGCTCAAACGCCTGCCTTTGGCGCTGTTGCTGGCAGGCAGCGCCAGCTGGACTCACGGCTATGCCGCCGAAGCCGAAACCCCTCCGCCCGTCCCCGCAGACACAGCGGCGGCCAACGGTTCGCAGCTGGAAACCGTGACCGTCACCACGCGCCGCCGCGAAGAAAGTTCGCAAGACGTGCCGACGCCAATGAGCGTGGTCAGCGGGCAGAATCTGGAGACGCAACGGGTTTACCGGATTCAGGATTTGCAGCAACTGGTGCCCAGCGTCAACGTCGCTTACATGCATGCGCGGCAGTCCAGCGTGTCGATCCGTGGCCTCGGTAACAACCCGGCCAGTGATGGCCTGGAAGGCAGCGTTGGCCTGTACATCGATAACGTTTATCTGGGCCGTCCGGGTATGGCAGTGTTCGACTTGATGGATATCGAGCAGCTTGAGGTCTTGCGCGGGCCGCAGGGCACGCTGTTCGGCAAGAACACCACCGCCGGGGTCATCAATATCAGCACCCGCGCGCCCAGTTTCACGCCTGAGCGCAGCATCGAAACATCGGTCGGCGAGGACGGTTATTTCCAGACCAAGGGCACGATTTCCGGGCCGCTCAATGATGAGTTGGCCGGACGTTTTTCCGCCTATCGCACGCGCAGTGACGGCGACATCAAGAACGAATATGACGGCCACGACCTCAACGGCGGCTCCCGCGAGGGCTTCCGCGCGCAGCTGTTGTTCAAGCCCAATGAAAATTTCAATCTGCGCTGGATCGGCGATTACAACGAAGAAGATTCCAGTGCCGGCACCCGCGTGCTGTACAACACCGGGCCGACCATCAACGGCGTCAATCTTTATGAATCGCGGGCCAGCGCGGCCGGGGCGACGCTGGTCAACGGCCGGCATCGCAAGGTCAATCTCGATAACGACCAGCACGTCACCGTGCATCAGGGCGGCACGTCGGTGGAAGCCAATTGGACGTTGCCGAGCGACTTCACCCTGACGTCGGTCAGCTCTTATCGTTTCTGGAATTTCACCCCGCGCAATGACGATGGCCTCAACGTGCCGGCCAGTTACAACGCCGGCGTGTCGGTGGAAGACAAACAGTATTCGCAGGAATTTCGCCTGGCCTCTCCCAAGGGCGAGTTCTTCGATTATGTGGTCGGCGCCTACTATTTCGGCTCGGACCTGGACAACAAATCCTTCGCCTATTACGGCCCGCAAGCGGATATCTGGAACGGCACGCCGGCAGGCGCCCTGGCCAACGTCAGCAGCGTCGGCAACGGCCATATCAAGACCGACAGTTTCGCCCTGTTTGCCCAAGGCACCTGGCACCTGAGCGAGCGGCTGGATTTCACCGCCGGGGTGCGTGGCACCTACGAGGAGAAAAACGCCTCGGTCAGCCGCAACGCGCCGCTCGGTGGCGTGGCGGTGGCGGGTGCGGCAGCCAATGCGCGTCGGGGGCGTGCCGGCGTCTACGATTCCGGAGACTTGAATCAGTACAGCTCCAGCCCCTCGGGACTGCTCAACCTGAGCTATCGCATCACCGACGATGTGCTCGGTTACGCTACGCTGTCCCACGGCGAGAAATCCGGCGGGGTCAACCTTGCGGTCGGCTCCGCACCTACCGCTGGCGCCGACTCGTTATTGATCGGCACCGAGCGCGCCAACAACGCCGAACTCGGCTTCAAAAGCACCCTGTGGGATCGCCGCCTGCAACTCAACGCCAACGTGTTCTGGACCCAGGTCAACGCTTACCAGACCAACGCCTACGACGCCGCCAACCGCGTGCAATACCTGACCAACGCAGGCTCGGTGCGCTCGCGCGGCATCGAGTTCGAAAGCACCTTGGTGCCGCTGCGTGGCCTGACCCTGAATTTCAACGGCTCCTATAACGACGTCAGCTACCTCTCGTACAAGGATGCGCCATGCCCGCCGGAGGTCAGCCAGGCCCCGGGTGCGCCGGCCTCCTGCGATCTCAGCGGCCATCAAGTGGTCGGCGCGTCGAAATGGATCGGCAACGCCAACGGCGAATACAAATGGAATCTGGATAACGGCTTCGAACCCTACGTCACCGGCAGCTATGCGTTTCGCTCCAAAGCGGTGGGCACGGTCGAGGATTCCGATTACGGGCAGATACCCAGTTACGCGGTGGTCAACCTTTCCACCGGCCTGCGCGGCGATTTCAATCAGGGCCAGTGGGATGTCTCGCTGTGGCTGAAAAACGCCTTCGACAAAACCTACTACACGACTCTGTGGACCGGCGGCAACGGCGGCTATGAAGGCCTGCTCGGCACCCCGCGAACCCTCGGCGTTACCGGTCGCTACGACTTTTAATTGAGCTTTCAAGGCGCTGACCTGGACATGGCCGTTCAACCAATCCTCAGCGGCGCCGGCAAGCAGACGCAGCTGATCGACAGCGACGGCGGCAATCGCGCCTAACATCGGCATTCAGCGAACCAAAACCAGCCTTTTAAGGCGTTAACGGATGCCGTAGCCGAATACTTTTCATGCGGTAAAAGCATGGCGTTTATGGCAGATCGCTGCAGCCCTTGTAGTGCGCGGCTTCGGTAAAAACGGACGATTTGTATATTCCTTGAAGGCCTATGGATAACGTTAAAGATTACTTTCGGTGATAAGCGTCCACAGCCAATGATTGCCCCATCGACTACGCCGTGGGGGCTTCAAGAATGGCGGGTCGATCGCTTTGGCTCGTAGAACGGAAAGAGACCGCAGGGAGTTGAACAATGGGCAATGTCCAGACCGCCGCCAGCGCAGGGGAATTGCTGTGGCGGCACACGCCGAGTGGCGAACTGGTCGATCTTGGCCGGCCGCACCGGGTGCCGTTGGGGCAGTTGCGTTTGCAGCGTGCGCCCAAGGGCATTTTGAGTCGGCGCGAAACCCTTCTGCTCGGTGTGCTCGCGTTGATTGTGCACGGTGCGGTGATTTATTGGGTCAGCCAGAAACCGACGCCGGTGCTGCCGGTGGTACCGCCGGAAATTCCGCCGATGACCATCGAGTTTTCACGCCCGGCTCCGCCCGCGCCGCCGGTTGTGGTGCCGCCACCACCGGCGCCCGTGGTCGAGCCGCCACCGCCAGTGGAGGACGAGTTGGCGGTGAAACCGCCGCCGCCCAAGCCGATCGCCAAACCCAAACCGGTGGTGAAACCGCCGCCCAAACCGGCGCCGAAGGCAGTAGAGCAACCGCCAGCGCCAGCGAAACCCGCAGCCCCGGTCGCCGCTCCAGCGCCTCCTGCGCCACCGGCACCGGCGCCTGTTACTCCGGCTTCAGCCAACGCTGCGTATCTGAAAAATCCGGCGCCGGAATACCCGTCGCTGGCCCAGCGGCGCGGTTGGGAAGGCACGGTGTTGTTACGGGTGCATGTGTTGGCCAGCGGCAAACCGGGCGAGATCCAGATTGCCAAAAGCAGTGGTCGGCAACAGCTCGACGATGCGGCGCTGAATGCCGTCAAGCGCTGGAGTTTCGTCCCGGCCAAGCAGGGTGATGTCGCCCAGGACGGCTGGGTCAGCGTGCCCATCGATTTCAAGATTCATTAAACCGAAACCAAATTCGCGCGAAATGTTTACACGAGGGAACACATCATGACGTTACTGGCATCTCCACTGGAATCCATCGAAAGCGCGGTGATCTGGCTGCTGGTGGTTTTTTCCGTTGCCACTTGGGGCCTGGCGTTGCTCAAGGCTGTGCAGTTCGGTCGTCTGAAAGCGCAGGATCGGCGCTTTCACAAACGTTTCTGGGCGGCGTCGAGTCTGGATGCCGCGGCAGAGTTGAGCGAAACCCAGCCCGGCGCCGCAGCGCGAGTGGCGCAGGCTGGCTATGCAGCGATCCAGGTGGGCGAGGCGCCGCAGGCGAATGATCTGAGCCAGGCGATCAACCATCAGGATCGCCTCGAGCGTGCCTTGCGCCAGCAGATCGTCCGCGAACGGCGTTCGCTGGAAACCGGTCTGGCGGTTGTCGCGAGTATCGGCAGCACCTCGCCGTTCATTGGTCTGTTTGGCACGGTGTGGGGAATCATGGAGGCCTTGAAAGGCATCAGCGCCGCCGGTTCGGCGAGCCTGGAAACGGTGGCCGGCCCGATCGGTGCGGCACTCGTCGCGACCGGCGTGGGGATCGCCGTCGCGGTGCCGGCGGTGCTGGTTTACAACTATTTTTTGCGAAGGCTGAAACTGACCGCCGCGGATCTGGATGACTTCGCCCACGACTTCTACAGCCTGGCGCAGAAGAGCGCGTTCCGCGTGCTGATCCACCCGACCGCACACAAAGTGGCAACGTCGGGCAACGCGGCAAAAGTGAAGGAGGCGTCCTGATATGGCCTTCTCCACGCAAGACACGGATGAGGTGCTCAGCGAAATCAACGTGACGCCGCTGGTAGACGTGATGCTGGTGCTGCTGGTGATGTTTATCGTCACCGCGCCGCTGCTGACCAACGCGATCCCGATCAACCTGCCGAAGACCGAAGCGGTGGCGCCGGTCGAGCAGAAGGATCCGCTGGTGGTGAGCATCGACGGCGTCGGCAAACTGTTTATCAACAAGGACGAGATTCAGCCCGACTTGCTCGAATTCAACCTCAAGTCGGCCAAAGCCAAGGACCCGGAGATGCGCGTGCAATTGCAGGCCGATGACGGGGTGAATTACGGCGAAGTGGCGCGTGCCATGGCTTCGATCGAACGGGCGGGGATTACCAAGTTGTCGGTGATCACCGCGCGGTGACAGATTTTCGTTTTTTCGGGGCCGTCTCCTTGGCAGGGTGCGGCCCTTTTTTTGCGTTCAGTTTTTGAAAAGCCCCTCACCCTAGCCCTCTCCCGGAGGGAGAGGGGACTGACCGGGTTGTCTGGCGGCTATACACCGATATGAGAAATCCAGTCGAACTCAAGATTTGAAGAGCCTGAAGATCAGCTCCCTTTCCCCCTCGCTCCTTGGGGGAGAGGGCTGGGGTAAGGGGGAAGAATCTCACGCCCTACACAGATCACATATTCGATACAGGTCTTAATAAATAGCTTCTTATTCCTTAACGAATATAACTCCTCTCCCTATACTCGACCCGGAACAGACACGACGCAGGAGAGCTTCCCCATGCGCAACGAATCAATCCGCTACCTGATTGTGCCGGGCTGGCAAGGATCGCCAGAAGATCATTGGCAAAGCCATTGGCAGAACAGCCTGCCGAACAGCGCACGGGTGGAACAGGCCGATTGGCTGACGCCGCGCCGTGAGGACTGGGTCGCCGCGCTGGCCGAAGCGATTGCCGCCGACAGCACGCCAGTGATCCTCATCGCTCACAGCCTCGGCTGCATCACCGTTGCCCACTGGGCGGCGACTGCGCCGCTGCAATATCTGCGTCAGGTGCGCGGGGCGTTGCTGGTTGCGCCCGCCGATGTCGAGCGTCCTGCATGTGCGCCGGCACTGCGCAACTTCGCACCGATTCCGACCGATCTGTTGCCATTCCCCAGTCAGGTCGTCAGCTCCGACAACGACGCCGCCGTCAGTGCCCCGCGCGCGCTCGAACTGGCACGCAACTGGGGGGCGGAGGCGGGGATTCTTGCCGGTGCCGGGCACATCAACGTCAAGTCCGGGCATCAGCGTTGGGAGCAGGGTTTCGCCTATCTCTATCGCCTGCAAAACCGCCTGGAAGACCACGCCCGCCGTCGCGCCTGATCTAATTTTTCAACGCCCCCGTCGGCTGGCGGTTTTGGGCGGGAGCCTGCCATGAGTTTTGAAACCTTCGGTCAGCCCTTGCTGACCTTTCCCGATGCGGAAAAAAGCCCTCTGAGCATTCGCGCCAAGGCCCTGGTGTTCGTCGACCCACGCTCGCGGCAATTGCGCGAGGAATTGGAGCAGTTGGCTCCGCGTTCGATTTCAGTGTTGATTCGCGGTGAGACTGGCACCGGTAAAGAGCTGCTCGCCCGGCATATCCATCGCGCCAGTGACCGCAGCGGTCTGTTCGTTTCGGTGAACTGCGGCGCGATCAGCCCGACCTACGCCGACGCCGAACTGTTCGGCTACGCCGCCGGCAGCTACAGCGGTTCGGCCAGCAGCCGCGCCGGCTGGTTCGGTTCGGCCAACGGCGGCACCTTGTACCTGGATGAGATCGGCGATTTGCCGCTGCCGATTCAGGTCAAGCTGCTCGCAGCGCTGGAAAATCACGAAGTCACCCGCGTCGGTGCGCATCAGCCGAGCCCCGTGGATGTGCGCCTGGTGGCGGCGACCAGCATCGATCTGGCCCAGGCCGTGGACGCGGGAAAATTCCACGAGCGTCTCTATCACTATCTCAGCGAGGGTCATCTGGAGCTGCCGGCGTTGCGCGCGCGGACCGGCGACATTCTCTCGCTCGCCGAGTATTTCCTTGGCATCTACAGCCAGCGTCTTGACCTGCCCGTACCGCTGATCAGCGAAGCGGCGCAACATGTGCTCGAACAACACAGTTGGCCGGGCAACACTCGCGAACTGGAAAACGTCATTCACTTTGCCCTGCTGGTCAGCACCGGCGACGAGATCCTGCCGGAACATCTGAATCTGCCGCCGGTGCTGACGCAGATCGAAAGCCAGATCAAACAGATCCTGACCACCGGCTCCCCCGCTGACCAAGCCGCGCTCAAGCAACTTCTGGCGGACGCCAAACTTCTGTAGGAGCTGCGGCACGCTGCGATCTTTTGATCTTCAGCTGTCTCAAAGCCTTGAAAATCAAAAGATCGCAGCCTTCGGCAGCTCCTACAGTTGAGGTAGAGCTGTATGAACAAAATGGAATATGAAGCTGAATAAACGTTATTGTCCGGGAATAAAAAATCCGGGTATTGTCCGCCTCACGCCAGCGATATCACTTCACTGGCACACGTATTAAATGCCGTCGTCGATGACGACCGTGATTTTCGATAAGGACACTGCATGAAAAAGGTTCTGTTGTTTACCGCATTGGCGGCTGCGCTGACGGCTTCTTTCGCCAACGCCGGCGAGAAACTGGTGGTTGCCGCAACGCCGGTGCCCCACGCTGAAATCCTTGAGCTGATCAAACCGACCCTGGCCAAAGAAGGCGTCGATCTGGAAATCAAGGTCTTCACCGACTACGTGCAGCCGAACGTACAGGTTGGCGAGAAGCGTCTGGACGCCAACTACTTCCAGACCAAGCCGTATCTGGACAGCTTCAACCAGGGCAAATACAAGGATGACAAATCCAAGTACCTGGTGACCGTTCAGGGCGTCCACGTTGAGCCGTTCGGTGGTTACTCGAGCAAGTACAAGACCCTGGCTGAACTGCCGGACGGCGCCACCATCGCCATCCCTAACGAAGGCAGCAACAGCGGCCGCGCCCTGATCCTGCTGCAAAAGGCCGGCCTGATCGAACTGAAAGATCCGAAAAACGCTTTGGCAACGCCAAAAGACATCGCCAAGAACCCGCACAACTTCAAGTTCAAGGAACTGGAATCGGCCCTGCTGCCGCGCGTTCTGAAAGAAGTTGATCTGGACATGATCAACACCAACTACGCGCTGGAAGCCAAGCTCAACCCGCAGAAAGATGCGCTGGTGATCGAAGGCGCTGACTCGCCATACGTGAACTTCCTGGTGGCCCGTGAGGACAACAAGAACAGCGATGCGATCCAGAAACTGGCCAAGGCCCTGACCAGCCCGGAAGTCAAAGCGTTCATCGAGAAGAAGTACAGCGGCGCGGTATTGCCGGCGTTCTGATCTGACTTGAGTGAATCCGCTTCAGACGTGAAAACGCCGATGGCCAGTGATGGTCATCGGCGTTTTTGTGTGTGCGTTTCAAGCCGTTGAAAGGATCGTTCCCACGCTCTGCGTGGGAATGCCTCATCGGACGCTCCGCGTTCGGCTCTTAATGGGACGCGGAGCGTCCCGGGCTGCATTCCTTTGCTGCGCGTGGGAACGATCAAAGGCTCAGGCCACCTGCGTATTCAACGCCCGGCGCAACGCCCTGAGCAATTTCACGATGTCCTGCGGATCCAGCCGCTGCGGCACTTTTACGTCCATGTTGTTCTTCCTTGTGGTGGATGGGCCGGAGAGTCTGGCCAAAAGCTGTGGGTCCTTGGAGGTCTTTCCTGAAAAAAAGATCCGTCCTACAGCGCAAGGAAAAATAGCCGTCTTATTCCTTCCCGGCAAACCCGCAGAACATTGTTTTAAGCAAGCGATTGTGCCGTCACCGCTCAATCCGGCCAATGCCACGCCGGCTCATCCAGCACCCGCTGCCCGACGATCCCGGTTTGCCCCAGCGTCTTTTCCAGCACGATGCAATTGCATTCCGGGTCTTCCTGCAACGCCGAGATCAAACGCCGTGCATGGGATACGACCCACACCTGACACTGCTCCGAAGCGCGAATGATCAGCCGTGCCAGCGCCGGCAGCAAGTCCGGGTGCAGGCTGGTTTCCGGTTCGTTGAGCACCATCAGCGATGGCGGTCGCGGGGTCAGCAGGGCGGCGATCAGCAGCAGATAACGCAAAGTGCCGTCCGACAGTTCTGCCGCTGACAGCGGTCGCAACAAGCCTTCCTGATAAAACTCGATAGCGAAACGGCCACCGGCCAACAGTGCGATATTCAGCCGCGCGCCGGGAAACGCATCGCTGATCGCCGCGCTCAATGCTTGCGGATCGCCAATCTCGATAATGGTCTGCAAGGCTGCCGCCAGATCACGGCCGTCGTGGTGCAGCACGGGTGTGCGCGTGCCCAGTTGCGGCTGCCGAACCGGCGCGTCGGCATCGCTGCGAAAGTGATCATAAAAGCGCCAGCGCCGGATGAATTCGCGCATCTGGAACACTTCCGGCGAGCTGCGCAGATTGCCGACCTGATCGAACAGACTGTCGAAGTTCGGCGTGTGTTGCGCCAGCACATCCCAGGCGCGACCTTCGCGGGCGCGGATCATCGGGCCGTTGCGGTCGACCAGCAGGCTTGCCGGGCGAAACACCGGGCCGGCCCAGATGCACTCACGCTTGATTTCCGGGTCGAGGGAAAAGCATGAAGTGCTCGGCTCCGGCAGGCCCAGGCCGATGGCGTAACTGAAATCCTCGCCGGCGAATCCCAAGCGCAACCTTTTCACGCCTTGGCGCACCGTCGGCTCGATCGCCACTTCACCGTTGCGCATGCGTCGGCTGATGGTTTCCGGCCCGGCCCAGAACGTCGATTCCAGCCCGCCCTCACGCGCCAGTGCATTGACCACACCGCCCTGGGCGGTTTCCGCCAGCAGGCGCAAGGCGCGGTAGAGGTTGGACTTGCCGCTGCCGTTAGGCCCGGTAATCAGGTTCAGGCGCCCGAGCGGAATCACCAGTTTGTTGATCGAGCGGTAATTGGCCACCGCCAGGGTGTTGAGCATGAAATCCTTCTCCGGGTCACTGCGATACGCGCGCAGCATACCTTTAATGAGATAAATCTGGTGTTGGCGTCCGCAACCGTGGAACCCTGTTCTAAGCTCTGAAGTCGTATCGTCTCGACAGCAGCATTTAAGGCCAAGGAGTGTGCATGGCGGGTCCCGGATTGAAAGTGCTGATGGCCGTGAGCGCCATGGCGTTGCTCACCGCTTGCGGCGACAAGAAGCCTGCTGAGGAATACTTGCCACGGGTCTTTGTGCAAGAGGTCGAACCGGCCAACTACGCCGCAGCGGTGACCCTTACCGGTGATGTGCAGGCGCGGGTGCAGACCCAGCTGTCATTTCGCGTCGGCGGCAAGATCATCCAGCGCATGGTCGATGTCGGCGACCGCGTCACGGCCAAACAGGTGCTGGCCAAACTCGATCCGAAGGATCTGCAGACCAACGTCGATTCTGCTCAGGCCCAGGTCGTCGCCGAACAGGCCCGCGTGAAGCAAGCGGCAGCCGCTTTCGTGCGTCAGCAAAAACTCCTGCCCAAGGGCTACACCAGCCAGAGCGAATACGATTCGGCACAAGCCGCGCTGCGCAGCAGTCAGAGCGCATTGAGCGCGGCGCAGGCGCAGCTGGCCAACGCCAAGGACCAGCTCGGCTACACTGCGCTGATCGCCGATGCACCCGGGGTGATCACCGAGCGCCAGGCCGAAGTCGGCCAGGTAGTGCAGGCCACCGCGCCGATTTTCAGCCTCGCCCGCGATGGCGACCGCGACGCGGTGTTCAATGTCTACGAATCGCTGCTGGCCGAGCGTCCGTCCGATCGCTCGATCGTGGTCAGCCTGCTCGACAATCCCGAGATCAAGACCACCGGCACCGTGCGTGAAATCACGCCGTCGGTGTCGGCGCAATCGGGCACCGTGCAGGTCAAGGTCAGCCTCGACAAGCTGCCGCCGGGCATGCAACTCGGTTCTGTGGTCAGCGCCACCGCAAAAGGCACCGGCAAATCGGCGGTGGAACTGCCCTGGTCGGCGCTGACAAAAAACGTCAGCGACCCGGCGGTATGGCTGGTCGATGACAAGGGTGAAGCGCAGTTGCACACGGTCACGGTCGGTCGCTACCTGACCGGCAAAGTGATCATCAGCGAAGGTCTCAAGGGCGGCGAGAAAGTCATTGTCGCCGGCGGCCAGTTGCTGCACCCCGGCATGAAAGTCGAGATTGCCGAAAACACCTACAAGGATCTGCAACCGGGAGCGCAGCCATGAAGCGCCTCGGACTGTTGTGCATGGCGCTGCTGCTGGGCGCCTGCTCGGAAAAGGAAACCCCGCCGGAACCGGTACGTCCGGTGCTGTCGGTCACGGTCAAAGCGCTCAACGAAGAAAGCCTCGGACGCTTTGCCGGGAGCATTCAGGCGCGCTACGAGAGCAACACCGGTTTCCGCGTCGGTGGACGCATCGCCAGCCGCAACGTCGATGTCGGCGCCGAGGTGCAGAAGGGCACCTTGCTCGCCACCCTCGATCCGTCCGACCAGCAGAACCAGTTGCGCTCGGCCCAGGGCGATCTGGCGAGAATCCAGGCGCAACTGATCAACGCCCAGGCCAATGCACGTCGTCAGCAAGCGCTGTTTGATCGCGGCGTCGGTGCGCAGGCGCAACTGGACGTCGCCAATACCGATCTGAAAACCACTCAGGCCTCGCTCGATCAGGCCCGCGCGGCGGTCAGCCAGAGCAAGGATCAACTGAGCTACACCGAGCTGCGCTCCGATCACAAAGCCGTGGTCACCGCGTGGAACGCCGAAGCCGGGCAAGTAGTAACTGCCGGCCAACAGGTGGTGACGCTGGCGCAACCGGACATCAAGGAAGCGGTGATCGATCTGCCCGATACGCTGGTCGATCAGTTGCCCAGCGACGTGGTGTTCTCGGTGGCCGCGCAACTCGACCCGAGCATCAACACCACGGCGATCATCCGCGAGATCGAACCCCAGGCGCAAAGCGCCACGCGCACCCGCCGCGCGCGCCTGACCCTGTCGGATACGCCGGACGGTTTCCGCCTCGGCACCGCGATCAGCGTGACCCTCAGCTCGGCGATCAAGCCGCGCATCGAACTGCCGGTGACGGCGTTGCAGGAAGCCGACGGTAAAACCCGGATCTGGGTGATCGACACGCAGAACAAAACCGTCAACCCGCGCGACGTCAGCGTGGTCAGCCGTGGCGACAACAGCGTGGTGCTGGCCGGTGGCGTGCAAAACGGCGAGCGCGTGGTCAGCGCCGGCGTCAACAGTCTCAAACCCGGACAATCGGTAAAACTTGACGAGGACAGTCAATGAAAGGCTCTTTCAACCTCTCCGAATGGGCCTTGAAGCACCAGTCATTCGTCTGGTACCTGATGTTCGTCGGGCTGCTGATGGGAGTGTTCTCGTACTTCAATCTCGGCCGCGAAGAAGACCCGTCATTCACCATCAAGACCATGGTGATCCAGACCAAATGGCCGGGCGCGACCCAGGAAGAAACCCTCAAGCAGGTCACCGACCGCATCGAGAAAAAACTCGAAGAGCTCGATTCCCTCGATTACGTGAAAAGCTACACCCGCCCCGGCGAATCGACGGTGTACGTGTACCTGCGCGACACCACCAGCGCTGAGGACATTCCGCAAATCTGGTACCAGGTGCGCAAGAAGATCGACGACATTCGCGGCCAGTTTCCCCAGGGCATTCAGGGGCCGGGGTTCAACGATGAGTTCGGTGACGTGTACGGCTCGGTCTACGCCTTCACCGCCGACGGCCTGACCATGCGCCAGTTGCGCGATTACGTGGAACAGGCGCGGGCCGAGATCCGCAACGTGCCGGGGCTGGGCAAGATCGAAATGGTCGGCCAGCAGGACGAAACGATTTACCTGAACTTCTCCACGCGCAAACTTGCCGCGTTAGGTATCGACCAGCGCCAGGTGGTGCAGAGCCTGCAATCGCAGAACGCAGTGACTCCGGCCGGGGTGATCGAGGCGGGGCCTGAGCGGATTTCCGTGCGCACCTCGGGCCAGTTCGAGTCGGAGAAAGATCTGGCCGAGGTCAATCTCAAGCTCAACGATCGCTTCTATCGTCTGGCCGACATCGCCGAGATCAGCCGTGGCTACGTTGATCCGGCGACACCGGAATTCCGCTTCGACGGCAAACCGGCGATCGGCCTGGCGATTGCCATGCAGAAGGGCGGCAACGTTCAGGAATTCGGTAAAGCGCTGCATGAGCGCATCGACCAGCTCACCGCAGATTTGCCGGTCGGCGTCGGCGTGCACACCGTTTCCGATCAGGCGGTGGTGGTGGAAGAGGCCGTCGGCGGTTTCACCAGCGCGCTGTTCGAAGCGGTCATCATCGTGCTGGTGGTGAGCTTCATCAGCCTCGGCGTGCGCGCCGGTCTGGTGGTGGCCTGCTCGATTCCGCTGGTGCTGGCGATGGTCTTTGTGTTCATGGAATACAGCGGCATCACCATGCAGCGGATTTCCCTCGGCGCGCTGATCATTGCCCTCGGTCTGCTGGTGGACGACGCGATGATCACCGTGGAAATGATGGTCACGCGCCTGGAAATGGGCGAGAGCAAGGAGCAGGCGGCGACGTTCGCCTACACCTCGACGGCATTCCCGATGCTCACCGGTACGCTGGTGACCGTCGCCGGTTTTGTGCCCATCGGCCTCAACGCCAGTTCGGCGGGTGAATATACGTTCACGCTGTTCGCGGTGATTGCCGTGGCGATGATCGTCTCGTGGGTGGTGGCGGTGTTCTTCGCACCAGTGATCGGCGTGCACATCCTCAGCGACAAGGTGAAGGCCCACGATGCCGAGCCGGGTCGCGTCGGCCGGGCGTTCAACGGTGGTCTGTTGTGGGCCATGCGCAATCGCTGGTGGGCGATCGGCGTCACCGTGCTGCTGTTCGTGCTGGCGGTGTTCTGCATGCGTTTCGTGCAGAACCAGTTCTTCCCCGCTTCCGACCGCCCGGAAATTCTGGTCGACCTGAACCTGCCGCAAAACGCCTCCATCGACGAAACCCGCAAAGCGGTGGACAAGCTCGAAGCGACGCTCAAGGGCGACCCGGACATCGTGCGCTGGAGCACTTACATCGGTCAGGGCGCGATCCGTTTCTACCTGCCGCTGGATCAGCAATTGCAGAACCCGTACTACGCGCAGCTGGTGATCGTCAGCAAGGATTTCGAAGCCCGCGAGGCACTCAGCCAGCGCTTGCGTGAGCGCCTGCACAAAGACTTCGTCGGCATCGGCAGCTACGTGCAGGCTCTGGAAATGGGCCCGCCGGTGGGGCGTCCGATTCAGTATCGAGTCAGCGGCAAAGACGTCGATCAGGTGCGCAAACACGCCATCGATCTGGCCACCGAACTGGACAAGAACCCGCACATCGGCGAGATCATTTACGACTGGAACGAGCCCGGCAAAGTCCTGCGCATCGATATTGCCCAGGACAAGGCGCGGCAACTCGGGCTGTCGTCCGAAGACGTCGCCAACCTGATGAACAGCATTGTCAGCGGCTCACCGTTGACCCAGGTCGATGACGATATCTACCTGATCAACGTGGTCGGTCGCGCGGTGGATTCCGAGCGCGGTACCCCGGAAACCCTGCAGAACCTGCAGATCGTCACGCCGAGCGGCACCTCGATTCCGCTGCTGGCGTTCGCCACCGTGCGCTATGAACTGGAACAACCGCTGGTCTGGCGTCGCGACCGCTTGCCGACCATTACCATCAAGGCCTCGGTGCGCGACGAGATTCAGCCGACCGATCTGGTGAAACTGCTCAAGCCGTCGATCGATGCTTTTGCCTCGAAACTGCCGGTCGGCTACAAGGTCGCCACCGGCGGTACGGTCGAGGAAAGCGGCAAGGCCCAAGGGCCGATTGCCAAGGTGCTGCCGCTGATGCTGTTCCTCATGGCAACGTTCCTGATGATCCAGTTGCACAGCGTGCAGAAGATGTTCCTGGTCGCCAGTGTGGCGCCGCTGGGGTTGATCGGCGTGGTCCTGGCGCTGGTGCCGACCGGCACGCCGATGGGCTTCGTGGCGATCCTGGGGATTCTCGCGCTGATCGGCATCATCATCCGCAACTCGGTGATTCTGGTGACGCAGATCGATGAGTTCGAGCAGAAAGGCTATGCGCCGTGGGACGCAGTGGTCGAAGCCACCGAACACCGGCGCCGGCCGATCCTGCTCACCGCAGCGGCAGCGAGCATGGGCATGATCCCGATCGCCCGCGAAGTTTTCTGGGGACCGATGGCCTACGCAATGATCGGCGGGATTGTCGTGGCGACGCTGCTGACGCTGCTGTTCCTGCCGGCGCTGTATGTGGCCTGGTACAAGATTCGCGAACCTGAAAAAAAATCTTCCTGAAGCAAAAGCAAAAATCGCAGCCTTCGCAGCACCTACAGGGAAACGCATTCCAACGTAGGAGCTGCCGAAGGCTGCGATCTTTTGATCTTCAATCAACTCGACGCCACACGCTCGCCAGCCAAGGCTGCTGCTCACGCGGTAACCCGGCGGGCCGGTAATAATGCTCCAGCTCCACAAACCCCGCCGCCGTCAGCAACCCGCGCCAGGCCTCGAGATCGTGATACGAGCCGTAGCGCGGCCCGTTCCAGCCCTCTTGGTTGTCGCCACGCGGATTGGAACTGAACAGCACGCCACCCGGTTTCAAGGTGCCGCGCAGTTGCCGTAGCACTTGCGGCAACACCTGCAGCGGCACATGAAACAGCACGGCGTTGGCGAAAATGCCGTCGAAGCGCTCGGCCGGCAGATCAAGCTTGAGAAAGTCCTGCTGCCAGACTTCGCAACCGCTGTCCTCGCGGGCCATGCGCGCGAATTCCTGTGAGCCATCAAGGCCGATCGCGACGTGGCCCATGCGCGTGAAGGTTTGCAAATCCCGCCCCGGCCCGCAGCCGAAATCGAGAATCGTGAAAGGTGCTTCACCGTGAATGTGGCGCAGCAAGGCCTCGATGTTCTGGCTGACATCGTGGTCGCGAGTGCCTTCTCGGAAATCCTCGGCCACCGAGTTGTAGTGTCCAAGGGTGGTGGCGGTGATCTGTTCGAGGTCGCTGGGCGTTTGCTTCATGATCGATGCTGTATTGGCGGTGTGAGGGCGGACTATAAGCCTTTTCACCGGCAAAAAAACGCCGCCTGCGCTGGGGCCAGTGCAGGCGGCAATGGGTGCCAGGCTTCAGTGCTGCTTCGCTCCCAGACAATCGATCGAGCGGTCCATCATCGCCTTGGCCATTTCCAGCAGATGCCAGACCGAAAACACCATGGCCCGATCCGCGCCCCCGAGCTGGTCACCGCATTGATGGACGGTCACCGAGGCGCAGCGCAGCAGATCGGCAACATACAGTTGGGCGTCCTCCAGCGTCACATCTTCGCTGATGCTGTAAACGCGTTTCTGTCCCGCCAACGTGACCTGATTGCCGGCCAGATGCGAGTCGACGGCGCGGCACAGTGCAGAGCGATCCTTGAGCAAATCCTCGGTGAACCGCTTGCTTGAGGTAAGGCTGAGTGGCGGATCGGCAAGATTTTTTTCCATGGGTAAACTCCTGACTTCAAGTGGGAGCCAACCATTTCGCGACTAAACGAGCAGGACGGCGGCTGCACGCGGATCAGTTGCCGGCCGGACAACTGAATCCAGTCACCGCAAAACAGTGACGACCGGAGATTAGCTACAGGATATTTCGGGTACAAGCGGGCAAATTATTCTAGGAATCGTCCTGCAAACCCGCGTGGTTCGGGCTGGCGAAACGACAAAAGTGGTGTAGGAAGCATCTGATTTTTGCGAAGGGCGTTGCCTAAGATATCGCGATCACAAGGGCCTGATTGATGGCCACCTGCCGCCATCGACCTTAGCGCTTATTCAGTCCTCGCGCCAGCCTGTCTGAATGACCGCATGGGTGCGCAAACCTGAATGCAACTGGTAGTTCTTACAGTATCGGGATGGAGAAAACTGGTTCAGTCTCAGCGTATAGACATCAGGGACTCGCGTAGCCGTGAATACCCGCCATGACACCGCCACTCCGACCTTGTCGGTCATTGACCCGCGCGCACTGGTGGTTCGCAGCGTTGCCTATTGCCGACACCCGGATAAAGCCGACATCGAATCGCGCATCACCCGGCAGATCTTTGATGAGGCAGGCCGTCAAGTAGCGTCGTGGGATCCGCGTTTGTACGGCGTTGCGCCCAAACCGAATCTGGCCACGATCTACGCGTTGAGCGGTCAAGCGTTACTCACAGACAGCGTCGACGCCGGTTGGCAGGTGCGGCTGTTGAATGAAGCGGGCTCGATGTGTTCTGGCTGGGATGCCCGGGGCAGTCAGAGTCACCGCCAATACGATGATCTGCAGCGACCGCTAGCCCTCACCGAGCAGGCGCACGAAGGGCAGCCTCACGTGGTCGAGCGCTGGACCTATGCAAAAGCCACCGATGATCACGCGCAGCACAACCAGTGCGGTCGACCAATCCGCCACGACGACCCGGCCGGCAATCGGCATTTCGATGGCTACGGCCTCGCTGGCGCAGTGGTGGTGGAGTCGCGACGCTTTTTGATCGAACTCGAGACGCCTGACTGGCCGCTCGAACCCGACCGGCGGGATGACTATCTCGAGGAAACAACCTACGTCACCCGGCAGACGTTCATTCCAACCGGCGAGTTGCAGCATCACACCGACGCGGTAGGCAACCTCCGGACCCAGCATTACAACATCGCCGGACAAGCTTGCGCGACCTGGCTGTTGCAGGCCGGCGAGGGCAGGCAGCCGAAGTGCCTGGTCAGCGCCATTCGCTACAACGCGCAGGGTCAGATCGAAAGCGAAACGGCCGGCAACGGCGTCATCGCCCGCGCCGAATACAGCCGCGATGACGGTCGGTTGCTGAGACTGCTCGCCAGTGTCGGCACGCATCCTCCGTTGCAGGATCTGAATTACGTCTACGATCCGGTGGGCAACATCGTCAGCCTGGAAGACAAGACTCAAGCCGTGTCCTGGCTCAACAATCAGCGCATCGATCCGGTCAGTCGGTATCGCTACGACAGCCTTTATCAACTGGTCGAGGCCAGCGGCTGGGAAGTCAGCCAGCCCAGTCATGGCCCGGCCTTGCCGGAGCTGCTGCCTACGCCGCTGGATCCTAATCAACGGCGCAACTACACGCAGAAATTCGACTACGACGCAGCGGGCAACCTCATCACTCGCCATCACAGCGGTGCGCCGGGTTTTTCGATGTACACCTCCCATCGCAACAACCGAAGCCTGATGCAGCGCGACGATGGTTCCTTGCCCGGGGAAGCGGAGATAGCGCTGGGATTTGATGCGGCGGGTAATCAGCTTGAGCTGCAGCGCGGACAGGCCATGACGTGGAACGTGCGCAATGAGCTGAGCCGCGTAGTGCTGGTTCAACGCGAGGCAGAGGTCGACGATTACGAATGCTTTAGTTATGACATTTCCGGACATCGTTCGCGCAAAGTGTTTATCCGACAGACTGCGGTTCGAATTCTGGATAGCGAGGTTCGCTATCTTCCCGGTCTCCAATTGCACCGACGTGCCGGAGGTGAAGAGTATCAAGTGATCGAAACCGGAGTCGGTCGAGCTTCGATAAAACTATTGCACTGGCCTTGCGCCAGAAACCCGGATCAACTGCGTTTCGGCTATGACGATCTCATTGGCTCCTCTACTGTGGAGCTGGATGATGAAGGCTGTGTTCTGACACTGGAGCAGTATTATCCCTTTGGAGGAACAGCCTGCTGGGCTGGCAGAAATGCGCAGGCGGCGACATACAAAACCGTCCGATATTCTGGCAAGGAGCGAGACGCGACGGGACTTTATTACTACGGCTATCGATATTACGCGCCTTGGCTACAGCGATGGATAAGTGCGGATCCGCAAGGGGACGGGTTGAATCTGTACGCAATGGTCGCAAACAATCCGACAAGCGCTGTCGATTCCGACGGTCTGAAGGGCAGCGATGCGCAGGATCGTTGGCGCAGAGCTTATGCGGGAATAGTGGCGTCAAGAGACGGTGTCTGGGTACGCACAGTGGCCCGGGGAATTGTGGCAGTCGATATTGTCGGCGGTAATGAATTGTTCAATCGGATGGGAATGAATTTGACTCGTCCGATCGTAGGCAATAGAAGCCTTGCCTACTTGTCGATTGATCCGACATTGCGAAGCAAAGTAGCGGGCGCCGAGACAGGTTTTCGTCTGAGCACGGCGTCGGGAGAGGATATCAAGGCGCAAGCAGCTATCCCGAGCGCGGGTGCCGTTGCCTATATCAACGGCGGTTTCTTCAATATGCGGAATCAGGCTAGCAGTAACGTTTCGCCGTTTGCACCGATTGGCCCAAGCAAGATCGGCGGTAAAAGTCAGATTTACGCCCCGGTGCCTTCAGACTATCGAAAGCATTTCGTGACAGTTCGAATGAGAGATGGATCGAGGATTGAATCCGGGCCTGTGCTTTCGCAAGGTGGGGAAGCGGTCTTCCCGGAAAGCCATTTGGGTCTCACCAAATTTCTCTTTGACCCGAAGAACAATCAGCCGGGCAAACTGGGTCATGCAGGTTCACCTAACATCCGCTCCGGCATCAGTTTGCCCTGCGGAACAGATAACGGGCAGCGTACGCGTTTGGCATGGGGCGGCAGTACCGGGCGCAGCGACACAGCGACTGGCTATACGATGCCCGAATGGTCCAGGGTAATGGCCAGGCTCGAGGGGATAAACGGTGCTGGTGGATGGTCGGTGAATCTTGATGGTGGTCATTCGGCGGGAATCGGCGTGGTTGGAACACACGACGAATTGCTTTACAGAAGGCCTGAAGAAGGATCATCCGTCCGATCCATCGCCAACTTCATCGCTTATTACGAAAAGCCCCACAAACAGGGATTTTTCAAAAAATGGTTTTCCTGAATCCTGGCGGTTGAGTCATTGAAAGAGGTTGACCTGTTAGTTTTTACAGTAGCGACTCGACCAGAATAAGCACAGTCTTGGTATCAAAGATGCCAAGGACTCACTCCAAATGGGCACTCGTCATGACACCACCACTCCGACCTTGTCGGTCATTGACCCGCGCGCACTGGTGGTTCGCAGCGTTGCCTATTGCCGACACCCGGATAAAGCCGACATCGAATCGCGCATCACCCGGCAGATCTTTGATGAGGCGGGGCGTCAGGTAGCGTCGTGGGATCCGCGTTTGTACGGCGTTGCGCCCAAACAGAATCTGGCCACGATCTACGCGTTGAGCGGTCAAGAGTTACTCACAGACAGCGTCGACGCCGGTTGGCAGGTGCGGCTGTTGAATGAAGCGGGCTCGATGTGTTCTGGCTGGGATGCGCGGGGCAGTCAGAGTCACCGCCAATACGATGATCTGCAGCGACCGCTAGCCCTCACCGAGCAGGCGCACGACGGGCAGCCTCACGTGGTCGAGCGCTGGACCTATGCAAAAGCCACCGATGATCACGCGCAGCACAACCAGTGCGGTCGACCAATCCGCCACGACGACCCGGCCGGCAATCGGCATTTCGATGGCTACGGCCTCGCTGGCGCAGTGATGGTGGAGTCGCGACGCTTTTTGATCGAGCTCGAGACGCCTGACTGGTCGCTCGAACCCGACCGGCGGGATGACTATCTCGAGGAAACAACCTACGTCACCCGGCAGACTTTCACTCCAACCGGCGAGTTGCAGCATCACACCGACGCGGTAGGCAACCTTCGGACCCAGCATTACAACATCGCCGGGCAAGCTTGCGCGACCTGGCTGTTGCAGGCCGGCGAGGGCAGGCAGCCGAAGTGCCTGGTCAGCGCGATTCGCTACAACGCGCAGGGTCAGATCGAAAGCGAAACGGCCGGCAACGGCGTCATCGCCCGCGCCGAATACAGCCGCGATGACGGCCGGTTGCTGAGACTGCTCGCCAGTGTCGGCACGCACCCTCCGTTGCAGGATCTGAATTACGTCTACGATCCGGTGGGCAACATCATCAGCCTGGAAGATAAAACCCAAGCCGTGTCCTGGCTCAACAATCAGCGCATCGATCCGGTCAGTCGGTATCGCTACGACAGCCTTTATCAACTGGTCGAGGCCAGCGGCTGGGAAGTCAGCCAGCCCAGTCATGGCCCGGCCTTGCCGGAGCTGCTGCCAACGCCGCTGGATCCTAATCAACGGCGCAACTACACGCAGAAATTCGACTACGACGCAGCGGGCAACCTCATCACTCGCCATCACAGCGGTGCGCCGGGTTTTTCGATGTACACCTCCCATCGCAACAACCGAAGCCTGATGCAGCGCGACGATGGTTCCTTGCCCGGGGAAGCGGAGATAGCGCTGGGATTTGATCTGGCGGGTAATCAGTTGGAGTTGCAACGTGGTCAGGCCATGTGCTGGAACGTACGCAATGAGTTGAGCCGGGTTGTGTTGCTGAAACGTCCGAATGAAAGCGATGACTACGAATGTTATGGCTACGACGAGCCGGGGCATCGGTTGCGTAAAACGACTGTCAGCCAAGCGTCCGGTCAGAAGCTGACGGTAGAAGTTCGTTATCTGCCGGGGCTTGAGATTCATCGCGAAGTCGATGGTGTCGAGCGACATGTCTTCAGTGTCGACACCGGGCGCAATCAGGTACGACTGCTGCACTGGCCAAGCGGGGTGGAAAGCGACCAACTGCGTTACAGCCTCAATGATCACCTTGGTTCCAGCACGCTGGAATTGGATGATGGTGCGGGGATTTTGACTCAGGAGCACTATTACCCGTTTGGTGGCACGGCGTGCTGGGCGGGTAAGAATTCATTGGCGGTGAAAAACAAAACGATTCGCTACTCAGGCAAAGAGCGGGATGCGACCGGTCTTTACTATTATGGATATCGTTATTACGCGCCGTGGTTACAACGCTGGACAAGTCCCGATCCTGGCCGAGATATCGATGGAATCAATCTTTACGCAATGCTAGGAAATAGTCCGCTGATTTTCGTTGATGAACAGGGGACGGTCAGAGGTTTGAGTAGCGTTTTGAGCGGCGAAAGTGACGCGGAGCATGCGCGCAGGGCCCATTTCAAATTGCATTTGCTCCCCAGCATCATGGCTAGAAAGGACACGGATAAGAGTTCTGCCATTGGCAAAATTAAAAAGCTGGCGCGCATCCAGAGCGATGTGGCTGCGGATGAATTGCTGGAAGCCGCTGTTGATGTCATATCCAGGGCGAAACTGACTTTCAATATCAATCCGGAAAGCATCCCTGATCTAGAAGGTGATGGCCTCATGAATATGTGGCATCAGGGGGTTAAACCGGGTTTTGCAACGGAGATCCGGGATGGTTTCGAAATGGGCATGTTTGACTATGCTCATTCCCCTTCCAGAATAATAAAAGAGTATGGCTCGCTAGATCATCCGAAATTCAATGGGGATTTCAGGCCTGTTTATGGGGCTTTGAAACTCTCTTCCGGTCTGGCCAGCGCGGGTGGCGCTTCAGCCTATGGGGCTGCTGCCTTCCATCTGAAGGATGAGTCACGTAAATATATGACGTTGACCGGAGTCGACAGCTTTGATCTGAAGCCTTCAATCAATAATCTGGCTTCATTTGGAAATCTGTATCCAGTGTTTCACAAAATGCAATCCAAAACGTGGCAAGTATTGACAAGGATTATGTCGGGTGTCGAAACGGATCTGGCTTCGCCTGATGAGTATGTGGAGTGGCAATCTCATAACAGCGTGAAGTGGAAAGACATGACGAGTCTGATTTTTCAGACAAGAGAAAACATGGAAAACACGCTTGATCAGGGAAATACCCGGGCTTTTCTGAAAAAAAATTCGATTACTCCAGGTTATGTCGGGTGAACACTCACAGTAGCGCCACCAGTTCGCATCCGATGGTGGGCGCTGGCGTCCCAGCCATCGGAAGCAAAGAGTCTGCTTCACCGCTTGTTCAACCCCCGAGCCAACCGATCCCCACCTAATTGAATCACCGCCACCAGCGCCACTAGCAGGACGATCACCGTCAACATGATCTGGCTGTCGAAGCGCTGATAACCGTAGCGGTAAGCGATATCCCCCAGCCCACCAGCACCAATTGCCCCAGCCATGGCCGACGAATTGATCATCGTCACCAGGGTGATGGTGAAACCGCCGACAATCCCCGGCAGCGCCTCGGGCAGCAGCACATGCCAGACGATATGCCAGCGCCGGCAACCCATGGCCTGCGCGGCTTCGATCAGACCATGATCGACCTCGCGCAGACTCACTTCGGCGATCCGCGCGAAGAAGGGCGTTGCGGCAATCGTCAGCGGCACCACAGCGGCCCATACACCGTAAGTTGTGCCGACGATCAGGCGGGTGAACGGAATCAGCGCAACCATCAGAATCAGGAACGGGATCGAGCGGAACAGGTTGACGAAGGCGCCCAGCGCACGGTTCAACAGCGGCGCCTCATAGATCCCGCCCTTGTCACTGGTGACCAGAATCACCGCCATGGGAATCCCCGCCAGCAGCGCGATCAACGACGACACGCCAACCATCAGGAAGGTGTCGATAAAACCCTGCAGCAAGCGATCAAACCACATAGCCCAATACCTCCACTCGTTGCGCCCATTGCCCGGCGCGTTCGCGCAATTGCTCAGCGCTGAACGCCGAGCCGCTGACGGCCAGTAAAAGCTGCCCCAGCGCATGACCCTGAATCCTTTCCACGCCGCCCTGAAGCAGCTTCACTCGGCCACCCAATGCCGCAAATAATGCAGCCAGATCCGGCTCATCAGCGGCACTGCCGGTGAACTGCAAACGCAACACCACCGCTGCATTTGAAGCCGTTGATTGCGTCAGCAAACGGCTCTGCAATTCTTCCGGCAAGGCGTGTTGCAGCGGCGCGAGCAAGGTCTGGCTGACCTCGTGTTGCGGATTGCCGAACACTTGCCACACCGGCCCTTGCTCGACCGCATGGCCATGCTCAAGCACGACGACGCGATCGCAGATGTCGCGGATCACTGCCATTTCGTGAGTGATCAGCACAATGGTCAGGCCGAGGCGTTTGTTGATCTCGCGCAACAGGCCGAGGATCGACTGCGTGGTCTCCGGATCGAGTGCCGATGTCGCTTCATCGCAGAGCAGAATGTCCGGGTCATGCACCAGCGCGCGGGCGATGCCGACACGCTGCTTCTGCCCGCCGGAGAGTTGTGCCGGGTAGGCCTTGTGCTTGCTTTGCAGGCCGACCAGTTCGAGCAGTTCGCGCACCTTGTTGTCGCGCTGTTCCTTCGGCACGCCGGCGACTTTCAGTGGCAACTCGACGTTCTGCCAGACGTTCTTGGCCGACATCAGATTGAAGTGCTGGAAGATCATGCCGATACGCCGGCGCAGAGCGACGAGGCGGTCTTCATCGAACTCGCCAATGTCGACCTGATCGATCAGCACCCGCCCCGACGTTGGCTGTTCCAGGCGATTGATCGTGCGGATCAGCGACGACTTGCCGGCGCCGCTGCGGCCGATGATGCCGAACACTTCACCACGCTGAATCGCCAGGTCGATGCCCTGCAAGGCCGCGACCGGTCCTTGCCGGCCGTTGTAGGTTTTGCCCACGCCAATAAAGCGTACGTGGGCGCGATTCAACTCGGGGTGCAGCTCGGTTTTTTCAGCATTGTGTGGCTCTGGAAGCTCCAGTCGCCGTTGGATCGCCGCAGTCATGTTCAGCTTTCCCAGCCGGCCTGATAGAGCTTGCCGTGGGCCTTGTCCAGTGCCGCGCGAACGGCCGGCGAATGCTGATAGATGTCGACGAACTTGATCAGGCGCGGGTCGGTTTTGCTCTTCGGCTGGATGACGAACTGGATCACGTATTCCTTGTGATCGAGACCGTCGAACAGCAGCGCCGAGCCGGCATCGAAGGTCTTCGCCAGGCGGATATAGGCCGGGTAACCCTGAACCAGGTCGGCGTCGTCGTACGCGCGCACCAGCTGCACGGCTTCGACCTGAAGGATCCTGATCTTCTTCGGATTGGCGACGATGTCGTCCTCGGTGGCCTTGTAACCGACGCCCGGTTTCAGGGTGATCAATCCGGCCTTGGCGAGCAATTGCAAACCGCGTCCGCTGTTGATCGGGTCGTTGGCGATGGCGACGCTGGCGCCTTCGGGCAGTTCATCGAAACTTTTGTATTTCTTCGAATACAGACCGACGTTGTTAATGATCCCAGGAGCGAATGGCACCAGATCGAAACCGGACGCGGCTTTGGCGTTTTCCAGGAACGGGATGTGCTGGAAGTAATTCACGTCGATGTCGCCAGCGGCGAGGCTGACGTTGGGCGCGATCCAGTCGGTGAATTCCACCAGTTCGACTTTCAGGCCTTGTTTGGAGGCTTCCTCGACGGCGGCTTCCAGCGGGATGGCAAAAGCGGCGGTGGTGCCGATTTTCAGCGGCGCATCGGCAGCAAACACCGCCGAGCTGAACAGGCCGAAGGCCAAGGCCAGTGCTTTGACTGGGTGGGACAGGGTTTTCTTGGTCATGATGGTTTTTCCAGTCAGTGCATGAATTTTTGCTGTCGGGGAGGGCCTCTTCGCGAGCAGGCTCGCTCCCACAGGGGCACGCATTTCAAATGTGGGAGCGAGCCTGCTCGCGAAGCTTCTGATGCCTGTACGAAGATCCGCTGTGTTGCTCAGGCAACTGAGCCTCACCGTGAAACAATTTCTCGCGCAAGCTGCCGCTGTCATACGCAGTCTTGTACGAGCCGCGCCGCTGCAACTCGGGAATCACCAGTTCGATGAAATCGACATAGCTTTCCGGGGTGACGATGCGGGTCAGGTTGAAGCCGTCCAGACCGGTTTCGGCAATCCACGATTCGAGTTCATCCGCCACTTGCTCGGGCGAGCCGACCACGGTGATGTAACGACCACCGAGGGCGTGCTGGTCGAGCAATTTGCGCCGGGTCCAGTCGTTGTTTTGCAGGTTTTTCGTCGCCGACTGAATCGCATTGCTCTTCACGTACTGGATCGGCTCATCGATTTCGTATTGGGCAAAGTCGATGCCGGTGGAGGCGGAAAAATGCGCCACGCCGGCCTCGGCGCTGGCGTAGCTCAGGTACTCAGCATGCTTGGCCCACGCCGCTTCTTCGGTGGCGCCGACGATCACATTGAGGCCCATGAACACCTTGATGTCTTGAGGATTGCGCCCGGCTTCGACGGCGCTGGCACGGACCTTGTCGACCTGCACTTTGGTCGATGGTTTGTTCTGGCCGCTGATGAATACGCACTCGGCATGACGCCCGGCGAAGAGCAAGCCGCGATCGGAGCTACCGGCCTGAAACAGCACTGGCGTGCGCTGCGGTGACGGCTCGCAGAGGTGATAACCCTCGACCTGATAGAACTCACCCTTGTGCTCGACCTTGTGCACTTTGTCCGGGTTGGCGTAGATGCGCTGCTCGCGGTCGTTGAGCACCGCGCCGTTCTCCCAACTGCCTTCCCAGAGCTTGTACAAGACCTGCAGATATTCTTCGGCCTGGTCGTAGCGGCGGTCATGTTCGACCTGTTCGCGCAGGCCCATGGCTTTGGCGGCGCTGTCCAGATAACCGGTGACGATGTTCCAGCCGACCCGGCCGCGACTCAAATGATCGAGCGTCGACATGCGCCGGGCGAACAGATACGGCGGCTCGTAAGTGAGATTGGCGGTCAGGCCGAAGCCGAGGTTTCTGGTTACAGCAGCCATCGCTGAAACCAGTAGCAGCGGATCGTTGACCGGCAACTGGATCGACTCTTTCAGCGTGACGTCCACCGAGTTCTGGTAGACGTCGTAGACGCCGACAATGTCAGCGATGAACAAGCCATCGAACAATCCACGCTCAAGCAACTGCGCCAGTTCGGTCCAGTATTCGATCGTGTTGTAGCGGGTCGAAGTGTCGCGCGGATGCGTCCACAGGCCGTGATTGATGTGGCCGATGCAGTTCATGTTGAACGCGTTGAGCAGAATCTTCTTTTTCGCAGCGCTCATCAGATCGTCCCTCGCAGCGGAGGGTTTTCATCGTTGAGGTAGTAATTGCCCACGGCGTGATATTTCCAGCGCACCGGGTCGTGCAGCGTGTGCACGCGCGCGTTGCGCCAGTGCCGGTCGAGGCCGTGTTCACTCAGCGTCGCCTGGCTGCCGGCCAGTTCGAACAAGGTGCTGCCGGCGGCGAGGGAAATTTCCGTACTGATCGCCCGCGCTTCGGCAACCGCGATCGATGCGGCGGCGACGGTTTCGGCGTTGGTTTCGGCTTGCGCGGCATCGAGGATTTCGCCCGCGCGTTCGAGCAAGGCTTCGGTGGCGTGCAGCCGAATGCTCAAGTGGCCGAAGCTCTTCAATGTCAGCGGATCTTCGGTGGCCTTGTCGTTGCCGGAATCGATCCACGGACGGGTTTTGCTGCGCACGAAATGCAAGGCATCTTCGTAAGCGGCGCGGGCAATGCCGGTGTCGATGGCGGCGTGGAGAATCTGCGCCAGCGGGCCGACCGTGGTCGGGCGTTCGAAAGCGCTCTGGAACGGCAGCACATCTTCAGCCGCTACATACACATCTTCGAACACCACCGAGCCACTGCCAGTGGTGCGCTGGCCGAAGCCGCTCCAGTCGTCGATCACCGTCAGGCCCTTGCTCTCGCGCGGGACGAAGGCCAGTTGCTGTACGCCGTTTTCATCGACCACCGACGTCGGAATGCGCTGCGCGTAAATCGCCCCGGTCGAGTAGAACTTGCGCCCGTTAATGCGATAACCAGCGCCGTCGCGGGTGAGACGGGTGACGCGGTCGTGAGCGGTTTTGGTGCCCAGTTCCGCCAGCGCATTGCCGAAGCGTTGACCGGCGAGGACCTCGGCGTACAGACGCTGTTTCTGTTCATCGCTGCCATTCACGCGCAGCACTTCCAGTGCGTAGAAATGGTTCTGCGGAATTTGCCCGAGTGAACCGTCGGCCTGCGCGATCAGGGCGATGACTTTGGCCAGGGTGACGTTGGATACGCCAGCGCCGCCATATTCTTTCGGCACGCTGATGCCCCACAGGCCGGAGCGGGAAAACACTTCGAGCTCGGCCAATGGCAGGCGGCGTTCGCGGTCGCGGATCGCGCTGTCGCGTTTGAAATCTTCGGCCAGGTCGCTGGCGACGATCAGGGCTTGCTCATCGCTGGTGATGAGCGCGACGTGATGGGAAAGCGTCATAGGGGGTTCTCCAGATGACTGGTCGTCTCAGATCCAGGAATGGCGAGCCGGCAAAGTGCCGTTCAGGCGATAGGCGCCGACTGCGTGATATTTCCAGCGCACCGGGTCGTGCAGGGTGTGCACGCGGGCGTTGCGCCAGTGGCGGTCGAGATTGAATTCGGCGAGGGTCGCGCGGCTGCCGGCCAGTTCGAAGAGCTTTTCGCTGGCCAGCAGCGAAATCTCGGTGGTCAGCACTTTTGCTTCGGCCACGGCGATCGAAGCGCGTGCGGCGGATTCGGCAGTCAGCGGCGCGGCGTGGACTTCATCGAGCACTTGCCCGGCCTTGCGCAGCAGCGCTTCGGCGGCGTGCAGTTCGATTTTCAGTTTGCCGATATCGGCGATCACGTAGAGGTCATCGCTGGCGCGCTCGACCTTGGCGTCGATCCATGGCCGTGCGCGGGTTTTGACGAAGTCGATGGCGTCGTCGATGGCGCCACGGGCGATGCCGGCGTCGATGGCCGCTTGAATCAGCTGCGACACTGCGCCTTGGGTGTTCGGCTTATCGTTGATCTTCCAGTTGTCGATAACCAGGCTCGACTCGACGCGCACGTTGTTCAGCAGGATCGTGCCGCTGGCGGTGGTACGCTGACCGAAGCCCGACCAGTCATCGACGATGCGCAAACCTGGCGTGCCGCGACGGACGAAGGCCAGCACTTGCTTGCCTTCATCGTTGAGCGCTTTCACCGCGACCCAGTGGGCGAACAGGGCGCCGGTGGAATAGAACTTCTGGCCGTTGATCACGTAGTCGTCGCCATCTGCACTGATTCGCGCCTTCAGTTCCAGGGTGTTTTTCGTGCCGCGTTCCGGGCCGGCATTGCCGATGCGCCAGCCTTCCAGAACACTCTGGAACAGCTGCTTTTTCTGCGCTTGGGTGGCGGTGCCGAGCACCAGATGGATGATGCCGAACTGGTTTTGCGGAATCTGTCCGAGCGCCGGGTCGGCGGCAGAAATGATCGCGAATACTTCGGCCAATGTGACGAAGGAAACCTGCGGGCCACCGTATTCGCGCGGGATGGCAATGCTGCCCAGACCGCTGCGGGTGAACTGTTCGATTTCCGACCACGGCAGCTTGCGCTGACGGTCACGTTTGGCCGCTTGCACACGGGCGGCTTGCGCCAGCTCGTGGGCGGCCTTGATGGCTTGAGCGTCGTTGCGCAGTACTTGCGCG
Source organism: Pseudomonas sp. ef1 (assembly GCF_007293365.2). Lineage (NCBI taxonomy): Bacteria > Pseudomonadati > Pseudomonadota > Gammaproteobacteria > Pseudomonadales > Pseudomonadaceae > Pseudomonas > Pseudomonas sp. ef1. Next base: position 1,211,353 of record NZ_CM129815.1, read on the forward strand.
GGCAACAACAGTGGGGCGATGTCCAGATCGGACTGCAGATTCGCATCTGCCAGACTGGACATCAATGCCGCTCCCTGGCTGCACGCAATGCCCTGGCGATCTGCACTGGGGTGATTGTGTTCCGGACCATACCTACCTCACATCTCATGAAAAACGCCGCGAAGTGCGACGATTGAAAGAATGTCCGGTGGTCCGGTTCATATACCCTAAGCGTGTATAAAAATTAAATAAACTAACTTTTAGGAATATGCATAGAAGGGTGGAATGTTCGTGTTGGTTAACGAGGTTCAGGTGAGAGATAACTGACCTCCCACCCCTGAGCAGGTCTCACTTGGTGCGTGATTCAGCGGCCTTGAATTCGGGCTTCAACGGGACTTTCACGTACGGATTCACGCAACCGATTTTCAACGTGCGCGGCGGCGCCCATCGCGAGTTGTTACCGACCCGGTCGAGGATGCAGTACGTCACGTCCAGCCGCAGGTCTTCGCCCGCTTCGACAATGACCGCCGGTGGCACCCAGACCTGAATCGGCAGCCCGACATCGGCCGCAGTGAGCGCCGCCAGATCCATGCGCACATCACCCCAGCGCAATGTGATGGCGTCGTCTTCGGCCATGTTCAGGTACGGCTCGATGGTCAGAGGCACGCCGCGTTTGATCTGGCTGGGGTTCACGCCCTGGCGGCGAATCGCTTCGGGGATGATCACCGGTGCCAGTTGCTGGTTTTCATCTTCGCAGTGCGCAGCGGGCTGGCCACCCGGGCAATCGAGTTTGACCTGTATCCGCGTCGTTGCCGAAAGCGCGGGGCCCTGGCCGACCTGCATCACGCGGTAGTGAATACGCGCGGTGCCATTGGTGATGAAACTCTCCGGCACCCGCAGGCTCACTGACTCGCCCACATCGGCCGCGCTGAGGACTTTTGACGCGACATAGCATTTGTCCCAGAACAGTTCGATCAGATCGCCAACGTCCATGTCGCAGTAGGGCGGCACGTCGATGAGCAGGTGGGCTGCTGTTGCCAGGTTAATGCCGGTTTTTTGTGCGCATGCCAGCGTTGGCGCTGCAAGTTCGGGTGTGTGCGAAGTGCGGGTCATCGGTTTCTCTCCTTGAAGTCTTGCAGCGAAATCCGTTTCTGGAAAACAAAAAAGGCGCGAATCAACTGGCAATAAAAGCGACAAGTATTTGCTCGGTATTAGTGCGGGTTTTTTGAACTAAGGGGCGCCGGTTGCCGACTAGATAAAAGTCTGCGGAGAGGGGTGTCAATAGAGGGGATTAGTTAATGCGTAAATTACAAGTTAATCAGAAAGCTCCTACGTCATCGAGGCACTAAGCCTAGGCGTAAGCGCGAAATCAGCTACAGATAAACAGCGGTTTCGCGGCGTTTTGTGCGGGTTCGTTCACCGGCAAACGTGTGGAAATATGACGAATCGAGGATGTGCGTCATCGTTGCGCAATGTTTATCTGCGCGCACAAGTAATAAATGTTTAGAAGAATGAAATGCCGGGGGAGGGATAACTTCCGTCCGTGGAAGTTGAGGGCTGTGGCAGAGAAAGTTCTCAGGCGTGATTCAGAAACTTGCTGAGAAACTGTTGGGTGCGTTCTTCTTTCGGGTTGGCAAACAGTGCCTTGGCTTCACCTTGTTCAACAATTACGCCCTTGTCGAAAAACACCACGCGATTGGCCACGTCACGGGCAAAACCCATTTCATGGGTGACAATCACCATGGTGCGATTTTCTTCGGCAAGACCGCGAATGGTCGCCAGCACTTCGCCGACCAGTTCCGGGTCGAGGGCGGAGGTCGGTTCGTCGAACAGAATGACTTCCGGCTCCATCGCCAGCGCCCGGGCAATTGCCACGCGCTGTTGCTGGCCACCGGAAAGCCGGCGCGGATACGCGTCCTCCTTGCCGGCAAGCCCCACTTTGGTCAGCAGCTTTTTACCCAGAGCAACTGCCTGGTCGCGCGGCATCTTCTTGACCACGATCGGGCCTTCGATGACGTTTTCCAAAGCGGTGCGATGGGGGAACAGGTTGAAGTTCTGGAACACGAAGCCGACGTGCTGGCGCAGGTTGCGCACCAGGCTTTGCTGCTGGTTCAGCGGGCGGCTGGTATCGATTTCGATATCGCCGACCTTGATCCGGCCGCTGGTGGGTTCTTCGAGGAAATTCAGGCAACGCAGGAACGTCGTTTTCCCCGAACCACTGGGACCGATGATCGCGACGACTTCGCCTTCCTTTACCTCAAGGTCGATGCCGTTGAGCACGACCTGTCCCTTGAATTGCTTGGTCAGTTTTTCCACGACAATCATCGCGTCAGGACTCCTGGTCGTGCCGATTGACCCGCTCTTCCAACTTGTTCTGCAAGTGCGAAAGCACCGTGGCCAGAATCCAGTAGATCAGCGCGGCGGCAAGATACATGGTGAAGACTTCAAAAGTCCGGGCGGTAATCAGCTGCGCCTGACGGAACAGCTCCGGCACCTGAATGGTCGCGGCCAGCGCCGTGTCCTTGACCAGCGAAATGAAGCTGTTGCCCAGCGGCGGCAATGCCGTGCGCATCGCTTGCGGCAGGATGGCCCGGCGCAGGGTCTGCGCGCGGGTCATGCCGATACTCGCAGCGGCTTCCCACTGACCGCGTTCGATCGAACCGATCGCGGCACGCAGGATTTCACAGGCGTAGGCGGCCATGTTCAGCGAGAAACCGATCAGCGCTGCTGGCAGCGGATCAAGCTCCATGCCCAGTTGCGGCAAGCCGTAATAGATCACGAACAGCTGCACCAGCAACGGCGTGCCGCGAAAGAACGACACGTAGATGCGGGCCAGCCAACTGACCGATTTGAAGCGCGACAGGCGCATCAGCGCGAGGCCGAAGCCCAGCAGCAGACCGAAGAACATCCCGCCGAGGCTGAGGACTACCGTGTAGTACGCGCCCTTCAACAGAAAGGGCGCGGAATCCAGCGCGAGTTGGAAAGCCTCTTCCATTATTTAGTGACGTCTGCGTTGAAGTATTTCTTCGACAGTTTCTCAAGAGTGCCGTCAGCACGCAGTTCGTCGAGCGCCTTGTTCACCGCAGCCAGCAGTTCAGGCTCGCCTTTGCGCAGGGCGATACCGGATTCCTGACGCGAGAAGGCCTCGCCGGCAGCCACGGTTTTCGGGGCTTTCTTGGCGTATTCGAGGGCAGCCAGACGGTCGATCAGGATGGCATCGGTACGACCGTTGTTGAGGTCGGCGAACTTGGTCGGATCATCATCGTAGGTGCGCACGTCAGCACCCGGCACGTTGGCGCGAACCCACTGCTCGTAGTTGGTGCCCAGGCCGACACCGACTTTCTTGCCGGACAGGTCAGCGGCAGTCTTGATGTTCAGCGCCGACTCTTTGCTTTTCAGCACGAGGGCCTGGATGCCAGAGACGGTATACGGTTCGGAGAAGTCGTACTTCTTCTTGCGCTCGTCGGAGATGGTCACTTGGTTGACCACCAGATCCAGACGCTTGGATTCCAGTGCGGCGAGGATGCCATCCCATTTGGTCGGCTGGATCTTGGCCTTGACGCCGAGCTTTTGCGCCAGCGCTTCGGACAGCTCGACTTCGAAACCGGACAGCTTGCCGTTCTCGTCGACGTAGCTGAACGGTGGGTAAGTGCCTTCCAGGCCGACGTTGAGCACGCCTTTGTCCTTGATCTGTTGCAACTGCTCACCGGCCACTGCCTGACCGATCAGGCCAGCGCTCAGTGCCAGACCCAGCGAACCGACCAGCAGAGTGCGACGTAGTGCGGAAAAATTCATGACAAGCCCCTGTGTTTTCTTATGGAAGACGCTTAAGGAATGAAGGCAAATTGGTGATTTGAACGACAGCGCTATCCTGCCTTAAAGCAGCTTAAGCGTCTCGCCCGAAATTCGCCTGCGGCGAGACTATAAGATGTCTGTTTTAGACTTGAAAATACTTAATACTAAAATTGTTATTCATTTCAGGAATATGCGTGACTGCTTGAAGATCGCAGCCTTCGGCAGCTGCTGCGGGTGATCTCATGTAGGAGCTGCCGAGGGCTGCAATCTCTTGATCTGCTCTTACAGAAAATCCTTGTAGGCAAACAACGCTGGCGCGCCCCCGGTGTGCAGGAAGATGATCGGGCCGTCATCGAATCGCTGCCGGCCAATCCCGTCTAACAGGCCGGCCATGGCCTTGCCGGTGTACACCGGGTCAAGCAACAGACCTTCCTGAGCCGCCAACAGTTTCACCGCCGCCAAAGTCCCGGCATTCGGTTCGCCATAACGTGGGCCGAAATATTCGTCCCACAGCTCGACCTTGAAGCTGGCCGGCAACTCGACGCCCAGCAGCTCTGCCGTGCGTTCGGCCAACCCCTGCACCTTCGGGCGCTGATCTTCTTCACTGCGCGAAACGGTCACGCCAATCACCGGCAGTTGCGGCAGCGCCTCACTCAGCGCCAGTCCGAGGCCGCTGTGAGTACCGGCGCTGCCCGAAGCCAGCAGCACTGCGGCGAAATCGAGGCCGCTGTCCTTTATCTGCTCAGCCAGTTCCAGCCCGGCGCGCACGTAGCCCAAGGCACCAAGGGCGTTGGAGCCGCCGATCGGCACCAGATACGGCTTCTTGCCGTTGCTGCGCAGGCGCACGGCGAGGGCGGCCAGTTGTTCGTCGGCATTGTCGAGGTTGTCGACCAGCTCGACTTTGGTGTCGAACAGATTCAGCAGCAAGCGGTTGCCGTTGCCGGTGTAATTTCCATCATCAGTGCCCAGCGGATTTTCCAGCAGCGCCACACAACCGAGGCCGAGTTTCGCGGCCAGCGCGGCGGTCTGGCGCACGTGGTTCGATTGCAGCGCACCGGCCGTGATCAGCGTGTCAGCACCTTGCGCGAGCGCGTCGGCGGCCAGGTATTCGAGTTTGCGCAGCTTGTTGCCGCCCATCGCCAGCGGCGTCAGGTCATCGCGCTTGACGTACACCTCGCGACCAAGCCAGGTGGACAGGCGTTCGAGTTTTTCCAGCGGAGTAGGGTGGCTCAGCAGTTCGAGACGGGGGAAGCGTTGCAGCTGTTGTTTGATCATGAGTCCGTACTGGCGCAGAAGAATGAAAGGACTATAGGCACGCGATTTTGCCCGGGCAACCGCCAATCGCTTATAGCCAAATGGACTGAGGCCAGCACTATCGGTTCTTAATTCGTCGGCAAAGGCATGCCGTAAAGTAGGCGCCGATGACGCGGCCAGACAGTCCGGCCGCCCGTGAGGAGTCTTTACCGTGAGCGAGCGTTCCAGCCATTGGCAATTGCAGACCATCGTCAGCCAGCTGCGCAGCGCGCGGGATCAGTGGCGCGCACAGAATGGCCGGGCTTCAGGGGAGCAGGGCGGCCGCGAATTGCCGTCGCGAGCGGCGATGGCGGAAATCCTCGAGGCGCTGTGTGGCGCGCTGTTCCCGATGCGTCTGGGGCCGGTCGATCTGCGTGAAGAAAGTGAAGACTTCTACGTCGGCCACACGCTTGATGTAGCGCTGAATGCCTTGCTGGCGCAGACGCGCCTGGAGCTGCGTTACGTTGCCCGCCACAGCGCGCAGGACGACAGTGAAGTCGAGACCCGCGCCATTCAGATCGTGCAGGATTTCGCCTTGGCCTTGCCGGGCCTGCGCACGCTGCTCGACACCGATGTGCTTGCGGCTTATCACGGCGACCCGGCGGCACGCAGCGTTGATGAAGTGCTGCTGTGCTATCCGGGCATTCTTGCGGTGATTCACCATCGCCTGGCGCACCATTTATACCGTGCCGGACTGCCACTGCTGGCGCGGATCAGCGCGGAAATCGCGCACTCGGCGACGGGCATCGATATCCACCCGGGCGCGCAGATCGGCCGCAGTTTCTTTATCGATCACGGCACAGGCGTAGTGATTGGCGAAACCGCGATCATTGGCGAGCGGGTGCGCATTTATCAGGCGGTGACTTTGGGTGCCAAGCGCTTTCCGGCGGATGAGGACGGCCAGTTGCAGAAGGGCCACCCGCGCCACCCGATCGTTGAGGATGACGTAGTGATTTACGCCGGGGCGACGATTCTCGGACGGATCACCATCGGCAAGGGCTCGACCATTGGCGGCAACGTCTGGCTGACGCGCAGTGTGCCGGCGGGGGCGAATCTGACGCAGGCAAATCTGCAGCATGATGACGGGACGCAAAAGTAGCCTGCAAACATGCGACCTGTAGGAGCTGACGAGTGAAACGAGGCTGCGATCTTTTGATCTTTGCTTTTTAAACATCAAGATCAAAAGATCGTCCGAACGCGGCCCGAGCCTTCGGCAGCTCCAGGTTCGGGCATCAGGCATTTTGCTGTTGAACAAATCCCCTCAGACCCGCGTCATACAGCTCTTCGGGCGCTGTAGGAAACCTACCGCCCAGCCCTGCGATTAGTCCTTACCACCCCATTCATGTTTAACTTGAACGTTCATTCAAGTTAAACCGGTGGTTCGCTGCCCGCTCACAACAGGAGGCTTGCCTTTGCTGAGTCCGATCATTTCAGCCACGTTTCAACCCTTCGAGGTGCACCTTTCATGAGTGCATCGTCTACCCCCTCCAGCGGTCTGGTGCGCATGAATCCGCCGGTGTTCTACTTCGCCGCGACGGTCATTCTGCTGTTTGGTCTTGTCGTCATCGCCATCCCCGAGCAGGCCGGCGCCTGGTTGCTGGAAGCGCAAAACTGGGCGGCCAATACGGTCGGCTGGTACTACATGCTCGCGATGACCCTGTATCTGGTCTTCGTGGTGGTCACCGCCTTATCCGGCTACGGCAAGATAAAACTCGGTGCCGACCACGACGAACCCGAATTCAGTTACCTGTCCTGGGCCGGCATGCTGTTCGCCGCCGGGATCAGCATCACGCTGTTCTTCTTCTGCGTCTCCGAACCGCTGACCCACATGCTCCAGCCGCCGCAAGGCGAGGCCGGCACCGCCGACGCCGCGCGCCAGGCGATGCAGATTCTGTTTCTGCACTGGGGCCTGCATGGCTGGGGCGTGTTTGCCTTCGTCGGCATGGCACTGGCCTATTTCGCCTATCGGCACAACCTGCCGCTGGCCCTGCGTTCGGCGCTGTATCCGCTGATCGGCAAACGCATCAACGGCCCGATCGGCTATGCGGTGGACGGCTTCGGCATCATCGCCACGGTTTTCGGCCTCGGTGCCGACATGGGCTTCGGCGTGTTGCATCTGAATTCCGGTCTGGATTATCTGTTCGGCATCGCCCACACCCAGTGGATTCAGGTCGGCCTGATCACGCTGATGATGGGTGCGGCGATCATTGTGGCCGTCTCCGGCGTCGACAAAGGCGTACGGGTGATGTCGGACATCAACATGCTGCTGGCCTGCGGGCTGCTGCTGTTCGTATTGTTTGCCGGGCCGACTCAGCACCTGCTCAACACGCTGATCCAGAACGTCGGCGACTACCTCGGCGCTTTGCCGATGAAGAGTTTCGACCTCTACGCCTATGACAAACCGAGCGACTGGCTGGGCGGCTGGACCGTGTTCTACTGGGCCTGGTGGATCGCATGGTCGCCGTTCGTGGGCCTGTTCATTGCGCGGATTTCCCGTGGCCGCACCATCCGTGAATTCGTCTTCGGCGTGCTGTTGATTCCGCTCGGTTTCACCTTGGCGTGGATGTCGATCTTCGGTAACAGCGCCTTGGACCAGGTGCTCAACCATGGCATGAGCGCGCTGGGCATGTCGGCCATCGACAATCCGTCGATGAGCATTTATCTGCTGCTGGAAACCTATCCGTGGAGCAAGACTGTCATCGCCGTGACGGTGTTCATCAGCTTCGTGTTCTTCGTGACGTCTGCGGATTCCGGCACCGTGGTGCTCTCCACCCTGTCGGCGAAAGGCGGCAACCCGGATGAAGACGGGCCGAAATGGCTGCGGGTGTTCTGGGGTGCGATGACCGCGCTGATCACCAGCGCACTGCTGTTTTCCGGCAGCATCGATGCGTTGAAGTCGGCGGTGGTGCTGACCTCATTGCCGTTCTCGTTGATTCTGCTGCTGATGATGTGGGGACTGCACAAGGCGTTCTATCTGGAGTCGCAGAAGCAGATCGCGCAGTTGCATTCGTTGGCGCCGGTCTCCGGTTCGCGGCGTGGCACCGGTGGCTGGCGTCAGCGCCTGAGTCAGGCCGTGCACTTCCCGTCCCGCGACGAGGTGTACCGCTTCATGGAAAGCACGGTGCGTCCGGCGATCGAGGAAGTGACCGCCGTGTTCGTCGAAAAAGGCCTGCACGTGGTTACCCAGCCGGATCCGGCGCATGACAACGTCAGCCTGGAAATCGGCCATGGCGAGCAGCATCCGTTCATCTATCAGGTGCAGATGCGCGGCTACTTCACGCCATCGTTCGCGCGCGGCGGCATGGGTTCCAAGCAACTCAACAATCGCCGCTACTACCGCGCCGAAGTGCACTTGAGCGAGGGCAGTCAGGACTACGATCTGGTCGGCTACACCAAAGAGCAGATCATCAACGACATCCTCGACCAGTACGAACGGCACATGCAGTTCCTGCATCTGGTGCGTTGATCCAGCGGCTGAGCGCCGAGTCTGCTCGGGATTCGGCGCTCAGCAGCATGAACAACACCATTGCTGCTGCCGGCATGCCGAATACCGCGCTGCCAAGCGCTATTTCCGTACCCAGCGGCCGCCCGCATGAACTACGCCGACTGCGCCATTGATCAGGGTCATCGCAAGCCATAGCGCTGCGAAGCGGTAGGCCATGGTCTGGCGGCTGAAGCCAATGGGGTCGCCGATGTAAAGCATCAGTGCGAGCAGGACCAGGCCGGAGAAAGTGATGATGGTGATGTGCATGGCAGTTTTGGCCTGGTGAATGGGTGTTGCCTGATCGGCCGCCTTCGCGAGCAGGCTCGCTCCCACAATGGATCTCGGCTGGACATGAATTTCATGTTCACAGGAGAACTCTGTGGGAGCGAGCCTGCTCGCGAAGGGGCCAACTCGGTGTCACTTTGAGCATAGCCAATCCAGCCTCTGCCACATTCATCAGGAGCTTTCGAGTTCGATCACTTGGCATCGCAGCAGGTTCAGCCGCTGCACTTCGTCGCTCGGCAATACCCCAAGGCTTTCCAGCACCCGCGTTGCCGCCAGCACGCCAATCTCCAGCGAGGCTGAAGCGCAGGAAAAAATGTGAAACGTTTCAGCAATTGGTCGAACCGGAGGTCGGCGTCGCGCCGCTTGGGCGTATGCTGGACGGGTTGTTCAGAACTGGATATGAAGACCGGACGCTGCGGCAGAACCTGGGGCTGGTTCGACCTGCAAATCGCTTTGCATGATTGATGGGGCTTTTGTGGCGAGGGGATTCATCCCCGTTCGGCTGCGAAGCAGTCGTAAAACCAGCGCACTCGGTACACCTGATTCGCCGAGGTTTCAGGTTTTGGGGCGGCTTCGCCACCCATCGGGGATAAATCCCCTCGCCACAAAGGTGTCCGGTTTCTGATGACTAAAAGACAGACAAGAGAGGATTCGATGACTTACACCGCTGCCGAAAACCGCTACGACTCCATTCCTTACCGCCGCGTCGGTCGCAGCGGTCTGGTGCTGCCGGCCTTGTCGTTGGGCCTGTGGCACAACTTTGGCGACAGCACGCCGATCGACACCCAGCGCGCCTTGCTGCGCACAGCGTTCGATCTGGGCATCAACCATTTCGATCTGGCCAACAACTACGGCCCGCCATACGGCAGCGCCGAGATCAATTTCGGTCGCCTGCTGCGCGAAGACTTCAAGCAGTATCGCGACGAGCTGATCATCTCCAGCAAGGCCGGTTGGGACATGTGGCCTGGCCCGTATGGTCAGGGCGGTGGTTCGCGCAAATACGTGCTGGCCAGCCTCGACCAGAGCCTGCAACGCCTCGGTCTGGACTATGTGGACATCTTCTATTCCCACCGCTTCGACCCGGACACCCCGCTGGAAGAAACCGCCAGCGCCCTCGCCACCGCCGTGCAGCAGGGCAAGGCTTTGTACATCGGCATCTCGTCCTACTCAGGGGTGAAAACCCGAGAAATGGCCGCGCTGCTGAAAGAATGGAAAGTGCCGCTGCTGATTCATCAGCCGGCGTACAACCTGCTCAATCGCTGGGTGGAAAAGGATCTGCTCGACACCACCGATGAACTCGGCACGGGCGTCATCGCGTTCACGCCGCTGGCGCAGGGCTTGCTCACCGACAAATACCTCAACGGCGTGCCGGCCGATGCGCGAGTCAATCGTCCCGGCGGTGGTTCGTTGCAGGCTTCGCACTTGTCCGAGGCCAACATCGCTCACGTGGGGGCGCTGAACGAGATCGCCCAGCGTCGCGGCCAGAGTCTGGCGCAACTGGCACTGGCGTGGACGCTGCGTGATCCACGAGTGACCTCGGCACTGATCGGCGCGAGCCGGCCGGAGCAGATTGTCGAGAACGTCGGCGCGCTGAAGAATCTGCATTTCAGTGCTGAAGAGCTGGCGGAGATTGACCGGTTTGCCCAAGAGGGCGGGATCAATCTGTGGGAGAAGCCTTCGACAGCCGAATAAGCCGCTGAGAGGATCGTTCCCACGCTCTGCGTGGGAATGCCGCCCGGGACGCTCTGCGTCCCATCTAAAGCCGAACGCGGAGCGTCCGTTGATGCATTCCCACGCAGAGCGAGGGAACGATCATCAGCTATCACTTGAAGAACGGCACATCCCCCAACACCGTCGCCCGCTGCATCACCCGCCGCGCCGGGCGGTAATCATCCACCGCGTAATGCTGCGTCACGCGGTTGTCCCAGAAGGCAATATCGTCTTTCTGCCAGCGCCAGCGAATGGTGAATTCCGGCCGTGTCGCGTGGGCGAACAGATACTTCAGAATCGCATCACTCTCGGTTTCGGACAGCTCGTTGATCTTCGAGGTAAATCCTTCACTGACGAACAGCGAGCGCCGTCCACTGACCGGATGGGTGCGAATCACCGGGTGCGACAGCGGCGGATTCTTGCGCCGCGCTTCTTCCCACTGCGCCAGCGCCTCAGGCGTGTTGCCGTAGCGCTCGAGCGGAAACGAACGAGTGAAATCGTGGGTGGCCGTCAGACCTTCGAGCAGGTTTTTCATCGGCGCCGACAACGCTTCATATGCCGCGATGCCGCTGGCCCACAACGTGTCGCCACCGAACTCCGGCAGCAACTTGGCGCTGAGCACTGCGCCCATTGCCGGCGTCGGCAGGAAGGTTACGTCGGTATGCCAGATCGCGTTATCGCGCACGTCGGTGACGGCGGTGTCAAGGATGAGTACTTCCGGTTGTTCCGGCACGTTCGGGTAGATCGGATGAATGTGCAGGTCGCCGAAATAATGCGCGAAGCGTGCCTGCTGTGCCGGCTCGATCGGCTGGTTGCGGAAGAACAGCACCTGATATTTGAGCAGCGCCTGTTCGATGACGTCGCGGTGTTCCAGGCTCAGCGGCTGGCTGATGTCGACGCCACTGATCTGCGCGCCGAGGGCCGAGCTTAACGGGGTGATGTTGAGGGTGCTCATGGTCTTTCTCTTCAATTCGGTGAAACCACCCTTTGTAGGAGCTGCCGAAGGCTGCGATCTTTTGATCTTGTTTTGGTCAAAATCAAAGTCAAAGATCGCAGCCTTCGGCAGCTCCTACATGTGTGATTCAAAAATGCTTCAGTGCGCCTGGCCGTGCCACGGCACCAGTCTGCGCTGCAATGCGCGCAGGCCCATTTCCATGGCGAAGGCGATCAGGGCGATGACCAGAATTCCCAGCACCACGACATCTGTGACCAGGAATTGCGCGGCCGACTGCACCATGAAACCCAAGCCGCTGGTGGCAGCAATCAGTTCGGCCGCAACCAGCGTCGACCAGCCAACCCCCAGGCCAATGCGCACGCCGGTGAGAATGTCCGGCAGAGCGCTGGGCAAAATCACATGGCGAATCAACTGCGCGCGCGTCGCGCCCAAGGACTGCGCCGCGCGCAGTTTTGCCGGATCAACCGTGCGCACACCCGTCGCGGTGGCAATTGCAATCGGCGCAAAAATCGCCAGATAGATCAGCAGCACTTTCGACAACTCGCCGATGCCGCACCAGATCACGATCAGCGGCAGATACGCCAGCGGCGGGATCGGGCGGTAGAACTCGATCAGCGGATCGAGCACGCCACGGGCGATGCGGTTGGCGCCAATGGCAATGCCCACCGGCACGGCGGTCAGAATGGCAAAAACCAGACCAAGGCCGATGCGGCTCAGGCTCGCGCCCAGGTGCTGCCATAACGTCGAATCCATGTACCCCGAGGTCGCCAGCAACCAGCCCTTTTGCAGGACGGCGGAGGGTGGCGGCAGGAACAGCGGTTCGATCAGGCCGGTCGCGGTCACCGCCCACCAGATCGCCAGCAGGCCGAACAGGGTCAGCAGGCTGATCCAGCGAGTGCTGAGGCTGCGGCGCACTGGGATGCTCACCGAAGGTGTTTTCACCGCCGCAGCGGAAACGTCGTAACTGCTCATGCGCGCTCCTGCCGGGGTACGGCGCTGCGTTGCGAGAAGACTTTGCTCAGCACGTGCTCGCGGGTTTCGATAAAACGCGGATCGGACTTGATCGCGCGGGCCGACTCGCCAGCGGCATAACGCTGACCAAAATCCAATTGCAGGCGCTCGACGATCTGCCCCGGATTCGGTGCCAGCAGAATCAGGTCCGTGGCGAGGAACACCGCTTCTTCAATGTCGTGGGTAATCAGAAAAACCGGCTTGGCGGTGCGCTGCCAGACTTGCAGCAACAGTTCCTGCATCTGTTCGCGAGTGAATGCATCAAGCGCACCGAACGGTTCGTCCATCAGCAACACGCGCGGGTCGGCGGCGAGGGCGCGGGCGAGGCCGACGCGTTGTTTCTGGCCACCGGACAATTGCCAGATGCGCCGGTCTTCGAAGCCGGCGAGATCGACCAGCGCGAGCATTTCACGGGCGATTTTTTCCCGCTTGTCCTTGCCGACACCGGCCAGTTCGAGGCCGAAGGCGACGTTGGCCAGCACGTCCTGCCAGGGCAGTAAAGCGTCGTCCTGAAACACCACGCCCCGTTCGGCGCTCGGGCCTTTGACCGGCACGCCGTCAAGGGTGATGCGCCCGGCACTCGGCTCGACGAAGCCGGCAATCAGGTTCAACAGCGAAGTCTTGCCACTGCCGGACGGGCCGAGGGCGACCAGCAATTGCTGCGGCCCCAGGGTCAGAGAAATATCCGCCAGCACCGGCTCCGGGCTGCCCGGGTACTGTGCGCTGATGCGCTCCAGCTGTAGCAAGGCCATCGCTGTATCTCCCGATCAGTTGGTGATGTATTTGGCGCTGACGTAAGGCGCGTAGTCCGGCAGCACGGCTTCGACTTTGCCTTGCTCCTTGAGGAACGCGGCGGTGTCGGTGATGGCTTTGGTGGTCGGCGCGCCGAGGTCACTGACCTGATCTGCCGCCAGCGGGTAGACGTTGCCCTGCAACAGCAATGGAATGTCGCTGGCCTTGGCGCCGGAGAGTTTGACCAGTTTGTCGACGTTGCTCTGGTTGGCCAGCCAGGCCTGCGGATCCTTGCGGTAAGCGGCGTAGGCGTCGAGGGTGACCTTGGCGAACGCGGTGACGATTTCCGGGTGCTTCTCGGCGAAGTCCTTGCGCACGATCCACGCGTCGAAGGTCGGCGCTCCGAACTTGGCCAGTTCGCCGGAGGTGATCAGCACTTTGCCGTTTTCCTTGGCGACGCCCAGTGCCGGATCCCACACGTAAGTGGCGTCGATGTCGCCGCGTTTCCACGCCGCGATGATGGCTGGCGGCGCGAGGTTGAGCACGGTGACTTTCGACGGATCGATGTTCCAGTGCTTGAGCGCGGCGAGCAGGCTGTAGTGCCCCGTGGACACAAACGGTACGGCGATTTTCTTGCCGATCAGATCCTGCGGAGTCTTGATGCCGGAACCGTCGCGCGCGACCAGTGCTTCAGCGGCGCCGATCTGCGTGGCAATCAGGAAGGTTTCGACCGGCACTTTGCGCGTGATCGCGGCGGTCAACGGGCTCGAACCGAGATAGCCGATCTGCACATCGCCGGACGCGATGGCGGCAATGATGTCGGCACCGTTATCGAATTTGCGCCAACTGATGTCAGCCTTGGTGGCTTTCTCGTAAGCGCCGTCGGCCTGCGCGACTTTGGCCGGGTCGACGGTGGTCTGGTAGGCGACGGTAAGATCGGCCGCCTGGGCCAGGAAGCTTGCAGCGGCCAGCGAGGCGGCGGCGAGCAGGCGAAGCGGGAAATTCAGTTTCAAGGGGGAGCTCCAGATCAGGCGACCGAATGTCGGCATGAGTGGAGACTAAATGATCTAATAATCGCGAAATAAATAACTTTTTAGAATGAGCTTATGAGCGGAAAAATCTAAGACAGGAGAGGATGTGAGCCTTTGACTGATCGTTCCCACGCTCTGCGTGGTAAAGCCTCAAGGGACGCTCTGCGTTCAAAGTGACGCGGAGCGTCACAGGCCGCATTCCCGCGCAGAGCGTGGGAACGATCAAGGCCGGGGCGGCTTTAATTACTGATGGCGAGGATGCTCGCCTGATACGCGCCGACAAACACATCGAAATCGCCGACTTCGTTCTGCTCAAGCTCGGTCTGCTGTGCCAGCGACGCGCGCGCCAGTTCTTCAAACTTCGCTTGCTCATCAGCCGCCAACGGCTCGCTGCGGAAGAACTCGGCATGGGTCTGGCTCTGGCGCAGGGAGAACTGCGCAAAGCTTTCCTTGTGCTCGGCCATGGCCGCCAGCACCTGCGCCGATGGGGTCAGGGACGGGTCGTTGACCTTGGCCAGTTGCGCATCCAGGGCCTTGCTGTGGGCATCGCCGCCGACGCTCTGGTCGAGCATCGCCGCCAGCGGAGCAATCTGTTCCAGCAGTTCGGCCGCCCATTGCTTCATCTCGACCGGTTGACCGTCACGCTGCAATTGCAGGCCCGGACGGCGACCTTCCTTGACCACGCTGAGGAAGTTCGAGGTGGCGTTGCCGCACGAAGTGTTGGTCAGCAGCGGGCTGTCGTTCAGCGCGCAGTACAGCAGGAAGGCGTCGATGAAGCGCGATTCGGTGAGGTCGATGCCCATCGGCAGGAACGGGTTGATGTCCAGGCAGCGCACTTCGACGTACTGGATGCCGCGCGCCATCAGCGCCTGGATCGGCCGCTCGCCGGTGTAGGTCACGCGTTTCGGGCGGATGTTGGAGTAGTACTCGTTTTCGATCTGCAGGATGTTGGTGTTGAGCTGCACCCACTCGCCATCCTTGTGCGTGCCGACTTCCACGTATGGCGCGTAGGGCGTGGCCACGGCTTCGCGCAGGCTGTCGGTGTAGCTCGCCAGGTCGTTGTAGCACGGTGTCAGGCCGGCCTGGGCATTGCTCTGATAACCGAGATCGCTCATGCGCAGGCTGGTGGCGTACGGCAGATACAGCGTGTCCGGATCAAGCTGTTCGAGCTGATGCGAACGCCCACGCAGGAAGCCGGCGTCCAGCGCCGGCGAGGCACCGAACAGGTACATCAGCAGCCAGCTGTAGCGACGGAAGTTGCGAATCAGCGCGATGTAGGACACCGACTGGAAATCGCGATCGGTGCCGACGAAGCCTTCGGCCTCGCGCAGCAATGGCCAGAGCTGTTCCGGCAGGGAAAAGTTGTAGTGAATCCCGGCAATGCATTGCATGGTCTTGCCGTAACGCAGGGCCAGGCCCTTGCGATAAACGTACTTGAGCTGACCGATGTTGGAGGTGCCGTAATAGGCGATCGGAATATCTTCCTCGGCCGGCAACGGGCACGGCATCGATGGACTCCACAGGTACTCGTTGCCGAGTTTGCTGTAGGCAAAGCGATGAATCTTGTCCAGGCTCGCCAGCGTGTCGGCAGGATCCGGCAGGGCAGGCGTAATGAATTCCAGCAGCGACTCGGAGTAGTCGGTGGTGATCTGTTCGTTGGTCAGCGCGGAACCCAGGGCTTCGGGGTGCGGCGTTTGCGCCAGGCGACCTTCACTGGTCACGCGCAGGCATTCACGTTCGATACCGTGCAGGCACTGCTTGAGCAGAGAGAGGTTAGCGCGCTCGCCGAGCAGAGCCAGGCGGCGGTTGAGAAGTTCGCTCAATTTGGATTCCTTCACGCGTCAGTCGCCCCAATATGGGGGTGGGCAAGACGGTCTACAAGGGTGAAGTTGAAACTGGCGTTATCGCCTGGTTTTCTAGCCTGTCAGCCGCACACATGAACCCGTAGAAGCTGCCGAAGGCTGCGATCTTTTGATCTTGCTGTTGAAAAACAAAATCAAAAGATCGCAGCCTTCGGCAGCTCCCACAGGATTCGTTGCGCCGAAATTAACTCAAAATGATGAGCAACATCTACAGGACAGCGAAGGTGCCTTGCGCTTTTGCGACCAGTTTGTCGCCCTGCACCACCTCGGCTTCGACCACCAGCGTGCGCCGGCCCGGGTGGATCACCCGCGCCGTGCACAGCACCTCGCCGTCGGAAACGGCGCGGATGTAGTTGATCTTGCATTCGATGGTCGCACTCTGCTGATCGAAGCCATGGCTGCTGGAACAAGCCAGGCCCATGGCGATGTCGACCAGACTGAACAGCGCGCCGCCGTGCAGTTTGCCGCCGCGGTTGCGCAGTTCGGGCTCAAGCGCCAGGGCGACTTGCGCCACCCCGGTTTCGAGACTGTGCAGGCGACAGCCCAACAGCTTGAAAAACGCGCTCTCGACGAGCCCGGCCGGCATCTCCATCAGCGTTTCTTCAACTGCTTGGCGTTGGCGAACAGCGAGGCCATCGCATTGTTCACCGGCGCGGCTGTGGCGGTTTCCTTGCGCGGCGCGTTGCCCGAAGACTGGCGCGGTGCCGAGCCCGGACGCGAGCCACGGGCGCCATCGATTTTCTCGCCGGGAGTGTCGCTCATGCGCATCGACAGACCGACGCGTTTGCGCGGGATATCGACTTCCATGACCTTCACTTTCACCACGTCACCGGCCTTGACCGCTTCGCGCGGGTCCTTGATGAACTTCTCCGACAGCGCCGAGATGTGCACCAGACCATCCTGATGCACGCCGATGTCGACGAATGCACCAAACGCCGTCACGTTGGTCACCACGCCTTCAAGGATCATCCCCAGTTGCAGATCCTTGAGGTCTTCGACGCCTTCCTGGAACTCGGCAGTCTTGAATTCCGGACGTGGATCGCGACCGGGTTTTTCCAGTTCTTGCAGGATGTCGGTGACGGTCGGCAGACCGAACGTTTCGTCGGTGAATTTCTTCGGGTCCAGACGCTTGAGGAACGCGGCATCGCCGATCAGCGAGCGAATGTCGCGGTCGGTTTCAGCGGCAATGCGCTGCACCAGTGGATAGGCTTCCGGGTGAACCGCCGACGAATCCAGCGGGTTGTCGCCGTTCATCACGCGCAAGAAACCGGCGGCCTGTTCGAAGGTTTTCTCGCCCAGTCGCGCGACTTTCTTCAGCGCTGCACGGGTCTTGAACGCGCCGTGTTCGTCACGGTGAGCAACGATGTTCTGCGCCAGCGTCGCATTGAGGCCGGAAATCCGTGCCAGCAAGGCCACGGAGGCGGTGTTCACATCCACGCCCACGGCGTTCACGCAGTCCTCGACCACGGCGTCCAGACCGCGCGCCAGTTTCAGCTGCGAGACGTCGTGCTGGTACTGGCCGACGCCAATGGATTTCGGATCGATTTTCACCAGCTCGGCCAACGGATCCTGCAGGCGACGGGCGATCGACACGGCGCCACGGATCGACACATCGAGGTCCGGGAATTCCTTGGCCGCCAGTTCCGACGCCGAGTACACCGAGGCGCCGGCTTCGGAAACCATGACCTTGGTCATTTTCATAGCTGGATATTTTTTGATCAGCTCGATCGCCAGCTTGTCGGTCTCGCGGCTGGCAGTGCCGTTGCCGATGGCGATCAGGTCCACCGAATGCTTGGCACACAGGGCGGCCAAGATGGCGATGGTCTGATCCCATTTGTTGTGCGGCACGTGCGGGTAAACCGTGGCGTGGTCGAGCAGCTTGCCGGTCGAATCGACCACGGCCACCTTGCAGCCGGTACGCAGGCCCGGGTCGAGGCCCAGCGTCGCGCGCGGGCCTGCCGGAGCGGCCAACAGCAGGTCGTGCAGGTTGTGCGCGAAAACGTTGATCGCTTCGGTTTCGGCGCCATCGCGCAACTCGCCGAGCAGGTCGGTTTCCAGGTGGGTATAGAGCTTGACCTTCCAGGTCCAGCGCACCACTTCACCGAGCCATTTGTCCGCCGGGCGGTTCTGGTTCTCGATGCCGAACTGCTGAGCGATCATGCCTTCGCACGGGTGCATGGTGCCAGGCAACTCATCGCCGACTTTCAGCGCGGAGCTGAGAATGCCTTCGTTGCGGCCACGGAAAATCGCCAGGGCACGGTGCGATGGCATGCTTTTCAGCGGCTCGTCGTGTTCGAAGTAATCACGGAACTTGGCGCCTTCCTCTTCCTTGCCGGCGATGACGCGGGCACTGAGGATCGCTTCCTGTTTAAGGAAATTACGCAGCTTTTCCAGCAGGCTGGCGTCTTCGGCGAAGCGCTCCATGAGGATGTACTTGGCGCCTTCCAGCGCAGCCTTGACGTCGGTCACACCTTTTTCGGCATCGACGAAGCGTGCGGCTTCGGTTTCCGGCGACAGGTTCGGGTCGTTGAACAAGCCGTCGGCCAGTTCGCCGAGCCCGGCTTCGAGGGCGATCTGGCCCTTGGTGCGGCGCTTCTGCTTGTACGGCAGGTACAAGTCTTCGAGACGGGTTTTGGTGTCGGCGAGCTTGATGTCGCGTTCCAGAGCAGGGGTGAGCTTGCCTTGCTCTTCGATGCTGGCGAGGATGCTGATGCGCCGTTCGTCGAGTTCTCGCAGGTAGCGCAGGCGCTCTTCCAGATGACGCAACTGAGTGTCATCGAGGCTGCCGGTGACTTCTTTCCGGTAACGGGCGATGAAGGGGACGGTAGAACCTTCATCGAGTAGCGCGACGGCCGCTTCGACCTGTTGTGGGCGTACGCCGAGTTCCTCGGCGATGCGGCTGTTGATGCTGTCCATAAAACCACCTGACATAGTATGAAAGCAGGCTCGCAGGCACGCAGATAATGGCCTGGAGGCTGATTGAGCGGCTGGAAAATTGCCGCTGCCTGGATCAAGAAGCTGCCCATTGACCCGTGAAATCGAACAGTTACTGCACAGGGCCGGAAAAAATACCGGCCACTTACGGTAACGATTCAGACGTTGCCTGGCGCAAAACGCCGCGCATTATAACCAGCGTTCTGTCATTCGGGGGCGTTACAGGCTGTAGGCATAAACCCCGGTTTTCTGGCAGTGAAGGAAAAATCTGCTAACAATGCACACGGTGCGTATAACGGCAGCTACGCCATAATGCGCGCCGAGCTAAAAGGAGCATCCAATGAGCAGCACTGCACAAACGGCTGAAGGCGAAAAAATTCTTATCGTTGATGACGATCCGGGGCTGAGCAGCCTGCTGGAGCGTTTCTTCGTCAGCAAGGGCTACCGTGCCCGTACCGTTCCGAACACCGAGCAGATGGATCGTCTGCTGGCGCGTGAAGTGTTCAATCTGGTCGTTCTCGACCTGATGCTGCCGGGCGAAGACGGCCTGACCGCGTGCCGCCGTCTGCGCAGCGCGAATAACCAGATTCCGATCATCATGCTCACCGCCAAGGGCGATGAGCTGAGCCGTATCAAGGGCCTTGAACTGGGCGCCGACGATTACCTGGCCAAGCCGTTCAACCCGGACGAGCTGATGGCTCGGGTCAAAGCGGTATTGCGCCGTCAGGCCGCACCGGTGCCGGGCGCACCGGGCAGTGAAGACGAAAACGTCACCTTCGGTGATTACGTGTTGTCGCTGGCGACCCGCGAGCTCAAGCGTGGCGATGAAGTGCACATGCTCACCACCGGTGAGTTCGCGGTACTCAAGGCGCTGGTGATGAACGCGCGTCAGCCGCTGACCCGCGACAAGCTGATGAACCTCGCCCGTGGCCGTGAATGGGATGCGCTGGAGCGTTCCATCGACGTGCAGATCTCGCGTCTGCGCCGCATGATCGAACCCGATCCGTCGAAACCGCGCTACATCCAGACTGTCTGGGGCGTGGGTTACGTGTTCGTACCGGATGGCACCGCCACCAAGTGATCGGTGATTTGTAGGAGCGGGTCTGCAAGGCTCTGGTCGCACGGCCATTGCCACAGACTCGCAATCCGCAATATGCGAGCATTGCTCGCTCCTGCAAGTGTGTAGCGGTTAAAGATGAAAACCCCCGTCTGGTTCCCCCAAAGTTTTTTCTCCCGCACCCTCTGGCTGGTGCTAATCGTCGTGCTGTTTTCCAAGGCGCTGACCCTGGTTTATCTGTTGATGAACGAGGACGTGCTGGTGGATCGCCAATACAGCCATGGTGTCGCTCTGACGCTACGCGCCTATTGGGCCGCCGACGAAGAGAACCGCGCAAAAATTGCCGATGCCGCGACCCTGATTCGTGTGGTCGGCGCCGGTGTGCCGGAAGGTGAACAGCACTGGCCGTACAGCGAAATCTATCAGCGCCAGATGCAGGCGGAACTGGGTGCCGACACCGAGGTGCGTTTGCGCATGCACTCGCCGCCGGCGTTGTGGGTGAGGGCACCGAGTCTGGGCGATGGCTGGCTGAAAGTACCGCTGTATCCACATCCGCTGCGCGGCCAGAAAATCTGGAACGTGCTCGGCTGGTTCCTCGCCATCGGCCTGCTTTCTACGGCGTCGGCATGGATTTTTGTCAGCCAGCTCAACCAGCCGTTGAAGCGCCTGGTGTATGCCGCGCGGCAACTCGGCCAGGGCCGCAGCGTGCGTTTGCCGATCAGCGACACGCCGAGCGAAATGACCGAGGTTTATCGCGCCTTCAACCAGATGGCCGAGGACGTCGAACAGGCCGGGCGTGAGCGCGAGCTGATGCTGGCCGGGGTTTCCCACGACTTGCGGACACCGCTGACGCGCTTGCGCCTGTCGCTGGAACTGATGGGCGATCACACCGACCTCACCGACGACATGGTCCGCGACATCGAAGACATGGACGCGATTCTCGACCAGTTCCTCGCGTTCATTCGCGACGGTCGTGACGAGTCGGTGGAAGAGGTCGACCTCAGCGATCTGGTGCGCGAAGTCGCCGCGCCATACAACCAGAACGAAGAGAAAGTGCGCCTGCGTCTGGAACCGATCCAGCCGTTTCCGCTGCGTCGTGTGTCGATGAAACGCCTGCTCAACAACCTGATCGGCAATGCCTTGAACCATGCCGGCACGGGTGTTGAGGTCGCGGCGTATGTATCGGGAGATACCAGCGCGCCGTATGTGGTGCTGAGCGTGATGGACCGTGGCGCGGGTATTGACCCGTCCGAGCTTGAGGCGATCTTCAACCCGTTTACCCGAGGTGATCGGGCTCGCGGTGGCAAAGGCACCGGGCTGGGGCTGGCGATCGTGAAAAGGATTGCGGCGATGCATGGCGGCAATGTCGAATTGCGCAACCGGTCCGGGGGTGGACTGGAGGCGCGGGTGAGATTGCCGTTGGGGTTGATGTTGCCGAGAGATGCGGTTTAGAGGCAGCTGCAAGCTACAAGCTACAAGCTACAAGCTACAAGCTACAAGCAAGAGCGATTTCACTTGCCGCTTGAAGCTTGCCGCTAGCAGCTGCTTCTCTAGCCCTTGCCCTTGGTGCGGGTCATATTCGGCCCGCCATTCTTTTCCAGATGCTCGATGATGATCCCGGCGACATTCTTGCCCGTAGTGGTCTCGATGCCTTCCAGTCCCGGCGACGAATTCACTTCCATCACCAGCGGACCGTGATTGGAACGCAGGATATCCACACCCGCCACCGCCAGGCCCATGACCTTGGCAGCGCGTAACGCGGTCATGCGTTCTTCCGGGGTGATCTTGATCAGGCTGGCGCTGCCACCGCGATGCAGGTTGGAACGAAATTCCCCCGGTTTGGCCTGGCGCTTCATTGCGGCGATCACCTTGTCGCCGACCACGAAGCAGCGGATATCCGCGCCGCCGGCTTCCTTGATGTATTCCTGGACCATGATGTTCTGCTTCAGGCCCATGAACGCTTCGATCACCGACTCTGCCGCCGTCGCGGTTTCGCACAGCACCACGCCGATGCCCTGAGTGCCTTCGAGCACCTTGATCACCAACGGTGCGCCGTTGACCATGGCGATCAGGTCGGGAATATCGTCCGGCGAGTGGGCAAAACCGGTGACCGGCAAACCGATGCCGCGCCGCGACAGCAGCTGCAGCGAACGCAATTTGTCCCGCGAGCGGGCAATCGCCACCGACTCGTTGAGCGGGAACACGCCCATCATTTCAAACTGACGCAACACCGCGCAGCCGTAGAACGTCACCGATGCGCCGATCCGCGGGATCACCGCGTCAAAACCTTCCAGCGGTTTGCCGCGGTAATGGATCTGCGGCTTGTGGCTGGCAATGTTCATGTAGGCGCGCAAGGTGTCGATCACTACCATTTCATGCCCGCGCTCGATTCCGGCTTCGACCAGACGGCGGGTGGAATACAGACGCGGATTACGCGACAGCACAGCGATCTTCATGCAACACCTGTGGAGGAGGTAGATACCGGGAACACCGGCTTGTCTTGTACATATTTGATGCCCGGATTGACCACCAACTGGCCATCGATCAGGGCTTTGGAACCGAGCAGCAGGCGATAGCGCATGGACTTGCGGCAGGCCAGAGTGAACTCCACCGGCCAGACCCGATCACCCAGGGCCAGCGTGGTGCTGATCACATAGCGCACCTGCGCATGGCCATTGGAGCTCTTGATGGTTTTGCGCGTGACCAGCGGCGCTTCGCAGCGCCGGTGACGCAACTGCACCACCGTGCCGAGATGCGCAGTGAAGCGCACCCATTTCTCGCCGTCGCGTTCGAAAGGCTCGATGTCGGTGGCGTGCAGGCTGGAGGTGCTGGCGCCGGTGTCGATTTTTGCGCGCAGGCCCGCAACTCCCAAACCCGGGAGCGCCACCCACTCGCGCAGACCGACAACGGTCAAATGATCAAATGTCTTCAAAGAAAAAAACCAAGGGTTAACGCTTCCAGGCCCCGTCCGGCACCTGGGCCAACGCTTTGAATGCAGGTCTGGCGAACCAGTAGCCCTGCATCAGGAAAATTCCACAGTCCGCGAGGAAATCCCGTTCCCCGGCGCTTTCTATGCCTTCGGCAATGACTGTAACGTCCAACTCCGCACACATTGTGACAATCCCCCGAACGATCACCTGACGGACACGATCCTGGTCAACATCGCGGATCAGCGCCATGTCGAGTTTGATCAGATCCGGTTGGAAATCAGCCAGCAGATTGAGCCCCGAATAGCCGGCACCGAAATCGTCGATGGCGGTCTTGAAGCCGAATTCGCGGTATTCACGCAGAATATTGGTCAAATGGCGATAATTATCTACGTGCTCGATTTCCAGGGTTTCGAAAATCAGTCGGTCGATCGGAAAGTTGTGTTTTCGTGCGGCCTCCAGTGTGCTTCGAATGCATAGCTCTGGACGGTAGACGGCGTTGGGCAAAAAGTTGATCGACAAGTGTGTCTGCATATTAAGGCTGGCCGCACCTTCGATGGCGCGGGTCCGGCAGAGCTGGTCGAAACGGTAGCGGTTGTCTTCTGTAACCTGATTTAACACCGACAGTGCACCTTCCCCTGACACGCCTCGGACCAGCGCTTCGTGGGCAAATACCGATTGATCGCTCAGGTCGACAATCGGCTGGTAGGCGAAGGCAAAATCGAAATCCAGCGGTTCGCTCTGCTGGCAGCCCTGGCAACCGCCCCTGGGTGAGGTCAACGAAGTTGGAAATTTAGTCACGCGGTCACTCCAGGCCGGTCGGGCGGCGAAGATCGCAGTCAATCTGGAGGGCCGAGTTCTTGCGCCCGACAGAAACGGTAGTACAGTTCCGACTACTGGCTGAGCGAGGAATTCATATGGGACAGAAGCAGGAGGAGGACGACAAGGTCCGTCTCGATAAGTGGTTATGGGCGGCGCGTTTCTACAAGACGCGTGCTCTGGCCAAAGCAGCAATCGAAAGCGGCAAGGTGCATTGTCGTGGCGAGCGCTGCAAGCCGGGCAAGGAGCCGCGCATTGGTGATGAGTTCGAGATTCGCACCGGCTTCGAAGTGCGCACGGTGAGGGTCGAGGCATTGTCGATCGTGCGTCGTGGCGCACCCGAGGCGCAAACCTTGTACGCGGAGACCGAAGCGAGTGTCGCCAAGCGTGAAGCGGCTGCGGCGATGCGCAAGGCGGGCTCGTTGGGCGTGAGCACCGATGGCAAACCGAGCAAGAAGCAGCGGCGGGATCTGTTCAAGTTTCGCGGTAGCAGCAACGAAGATTGAAACGTTGTGCCGGCCTCTTCGCGAGCAGGCTCGCTCCCACATTCGATCGAGTCGTCTGTGGCAGCGAGCCTGCTCGCGAATCGAGTACGACGCGGTATCAGGCGCTACGCACCACACTCATCCGCGACACCATCGGCAGCTTGCCCAGCAACGCGAAAATCGGCGCGGTCAGCTTCAACCAGAGGTTCGACGCGTGATAGGCAAACGGCGTGTAGTAACCCCAGCCCAACGCCCACACCGCCAGCAGCACACCGCCGATGTAGTCGTCCTGACCCCAATGCGCGCCGGCCACCAGACGCGGCAACATGAACAATACGGCCAGACCCCAGACCGTTAGAAATTGTCCGACGGTGCGGCTGAACACGCCCATGAACAACGCCCAGATCAACAACACCGAGGCATGATCACCGGGAAAACTCTGGCCCGAACGGTCCTTCAGCTCCCAGGTTTTTTCCAGATGCGGAAAGTAATCGCTGATGTGCACGGCGCCCTCAAGCACCATTGACGGGCTGCTGTGCTGCCAGCCCATGTGATCGGCGAATTTGGAAAACAGCGCGCGGATCACCACCATCAGCAGCAGGATCGAGAAAAAACCGAAGAACGCACGACGCACGTCGATCGCCCTGAAAACCCAATCGCCCTTGATCAGCAGCGTCAGCAGAATCAGTCCGACGACGATGTCGAACGGGCGCAGACTTGCAATTGCCCAGATGTGGAGCCATATCGGGTTGCTGGCCAGCGGCGCATTCAACGAGCGGAACAGCCACTCGTCGAAAATCACACACAGCATCTGACCGGTAGGCCATAACCAGAAAGCCAGTAGCGCCAGCGGCACTACGTTACACAGAACCAGCCGGCCGAGGTTCCACCTTGATTGGAACAAACCCGGATTGTTCATAAAATGCCTCCCATGGCGAAAAAGCGCCGGCACCAAAAAAAGTGCCAGCAAGCGCAAATTTTCACGTTTTGTAACCATTTTGTCATCACATTCAGATACCCAGACCTATGACCGACCTAGCGGATACCGATTTCACTCAACGCTTCATCTTCGATGACAGCGACACTCGCGGCGAACTGGTAGCGCTGGAGCGCAGCTACGCCGAAGTCCTCGCCAAACACCCGTACCCGGAGCCGGTCGCGCAGTTGCTCGGCGAACTGATGGCGGCCGCGTCGTTACTGGTCGGCACGCTCAAGTTCGATGGCTTGCTGATTTTGCAGGCACGCTCCGAAGGGCCGATTCCGCTGCTGATGATCGAGTGTTCCAGCGAGCGCGAAATCCGTGGCCTGGCGCGTTACGACGCCGAGCAGATCGCGGTTGACGCGACCCTTGCCGACTTGATGCCGAACGGCGTTCTGGCCCTGACCGTCGACCCGACTGTTGGCCAGCGCTATCAGGGCATTGTTGATCTTGACGGCGAGACACTGTCGGACTGTTTCACCAACTATTTCGTCATGTCGCAACAGGTCGGCACCCGCTTCAAGCTCTTCGCCGACGGTCGTCGTGCCCGTGGCATGTTGCTGCAACAGCTCCCCGCCGATCGCTTGAAAGACGACGAGGACCGCGCCGCCAGCTGGCAGCATCTCACCGCGTTGGCCAGCACTCTGAGCGCCGATGAATTGCTCAGCCTCGACAACGAAACCGTGCTGCATCGCCTGTACCACGAAGAGCAGGTACGTCTGTTTGATGTGCAGCATCTGCGCTTCAGTTGCAGCTGCTCGCGGGAACGCTCCGGCAATGCGCTGGTCAGTCTTGGGCTGGAAGATGCGCTGGCGCTGGCCGCCGAGCAGGGCGGCAAAGTAGAGATCGATTGCCAGTTCTGCAATCAGCAGTACCTGTTCGACGCGGCCGATATTGCTCAATTGTTCGCTGGCGCGGGCGTCGATACGCCGTCAGATACCCGTCACTAAAACGGTTCAGCGCAGGTAAATTCACTGCGGAATGACGGAATATCGCCGTTACGACGGGAGGACCCTACTCTTTTTGGGCTTTTCTGGCATAATCCGGCCCACTTTTTTCGCGGTAGTAGTGCACGACTTTCTACTACAAAACGTTTGGAGCACACTCGGCCACTGGCCGACGGGGAACCTCATGACGCAAGCCAATAACGCCGTGTACACCGATCTGAGTGTTGATGATCTGGTAAAAGAAGCCCTGAATCGCGGTGAAGGCGAGCTTGCCGATACCGGCGCTCTGGTTGTTCGCACCGGTCACCGCACCGGCCGTTCGCCAGTCGACCGTTTCATCGTTGAAGAGCCTTCCACCCAGGCCGCTATTGCCTGGGGCCCGATCAACCGCAAGTTCCCGGCCGACAAGTTCGATGCCCTGTGGGCTCGCGTCGAGGCCTTCAACAACGCGCAAGAGCACTTCGTTTCCCACGTGCATGTAGGCGCGGCGGAAGATCACTACCTGGCCGTGCAAATGACCACACAGACTGCCTGGCAGAACCTGTTCGGTCGTTGCCTGTTCATCAACCCGGCCCAGTACAACCCGGCTGGCCGTGAAGAATGGCAAGTGCTCAACGTCGCCAACTTCGAGTGCGTGCCTGAGCGTGACGGCACCAACTCCGACGGTTGCGTGATCATCAACTTCGCGCAGAAGAAAGTGCTGATCGCTGGCATGCGTTACGCCGGCGAGATGAAGAAAGCCATGTTCTCGGTGCAGAACTTCCTGCTGCCGGCCGCTGACGTGCTGCCAATGCACTGCGCTGCCAACATCGGCGAAGAAGGCGACGTGACCCTGTTTTTCGGTCTGTCGGGCACCGGTAAAACCACCCTGTCGGCCGACGAAAGCCGTTACCTGATCGGTGACGACGAACACGGCTGGGGCGAAGGCGTGGTGTTCAACATCGAAGGCGGTTGCTATGCCAAGTGCATCGACCTCTCCGAGAAGAACGAGCCGGTTATCTGGAAAGCCATCAAGCACGGCGCGGTGCTGGAAAACGTCGTCATCGACGACGCCAAGCACGCCGATTATGCCGATGTCAGCCTGACCCAGAACAGCCGCGCGGCGTATCCGCTGGAGCACGTTGCCAAGCGTTCCGAGAAGAACCTGGGTGGCGAGCCAAACGCGGTGATCTTCCTGACCTGCGACCTGACCGGCGTACTGCCGCCAGTGTCGATCCTCAACGAAGAACAAGCGGCCTACCACTTCCTTTCCGGCTACACCGCACTGGTGGGCTCGACTGAAATGGGTTCGGGCAGCGGCATCAAGTCGACCTTCTCCACCTGCTTCGGCGCACCGTTCTTCCCGCGTCCGGCTGGCGAATACGCAGAACTGCTGATCAAGCGCATCCGCGGCTTCGGCTCCAAGGTCTACCTGGTCAACACCGGCTGGACCGGCGGCGGCTATGGCGTCGGCCAACGCTTCAACATCCCGACCACCCGCGCGGTGATCGCAGCGATCCAGAGCGGCGCTCTGATCGGTGCTGCCACCGAGCACCTGGACACCATCAACCTCGACGTGCCTCTGGCCGTACCAGGCGTCGACACCAACCTGCTCAACCCACGCAACACCTGGGCTGACAAGGCGGCGTACGACGAGGCAGCGAAAGCACTGGCCGGTCTGTTCATCGAGAACTTCAAGAAGTTCGAAGTGAGCGACGCGATCAAGGCGGCTGGGCCGAAGTTGTAAGTAGTAGTTTGCAGTGAATAAAAAACCGCCCTTTGGGGCGGTTTTTTATTTCTGATCTGAAATGCAGCTTGGTTGGACTCAAAGACTTGGCTTGCCCTGGCTATCTGTCAATCGGCCAGGGCACTCAGCACATGGACAGGATCGTTATGAATGGCCTTGAGTAGTGCTTTGGCCGGCCCCGTCGGCTGACGACGACCTTGCTCCCAATTACGTAACGTTCCCAACTGGACATCAATCAAGGCTGCGAACTTTGCCTGCGTCATTCCCGTCGCTTTGCGAATCTGTTTAACCTGTAATGCATCCACATAGAATTCGCGGGACGGCTTTTTTTCACCCCGAAGAATCTCATCCATTTCCTGCACGCTTTCCATCAGCTCATCAAAAAACTTGCTCATGGTTACCTCCAGTTTCCAATCATGGCCTTCAGTGCTTTCCGTTCGTCATGGGTAAGATCCTGCTGCTCGTTTTTTGGGTAAATCATCAACAACGCGATCTGTGATGCTGAAACGAAGTGGTAGTAGATAACCCGTGCGCCACCCCGTTTGCCATGGCCTTTGGAGGCGACTCGTGTTTTACGCACCCCGCCGGTTCCTTCCATTACATCGCCAATAGACGGATTTGCGACCAACTGTTTTTGAAAGGTGGCGTAGGCATCGTCGTCCAGTAACTCTCTTACTCGCTGCGAAAGCAGCGACATCCACGACTATAGGTACCCACCACCCGCTCGCGATAGCCGACAAGACATCGCGTGAAGTAGGAATGGGGCGAACAATTCGCCAGACGTTGCTACCGATTCTTAAACGCTTTTCAACGCAAATGTTGGTAGCCAGAAATATCCAGCAGGCTTGTGGTCAGTCCTGTTGCCGGCCGGTAGATCGTGCCTTTGACTGCCGAGAACGGCACGCCTTTGCTGCCCAGCGAGACACAGCGCTCGCCTTTTTCCTGTTCGGTGAAATAGGTGTAGGACTGGCTGTGCATCTTCTTGTAGCGGGCTTCGTCGCTGACGATGGTGCCGGTGAAGCGCAGTAGGTCGGCATCGCTCAGGTTGAGCGTTTTGCTCAGTGGCACGCCCCAACGCTTGAGGCAGGTTTCCGCCAGATGGCGAACGATGCGGCCGGGCTCGATCAGCGCATTGAGGTCGCTGCTGTTGGTGGGATCGCCGCCGAGGGCCGTGGCGTTGCCGGCGAGGGTGGCGTGGCGACCGGCCATTGGATAGATCGAGGTTTTGGTGCCGGTAGCGGTTTGCGGGATCACGCAGCTGAAGCCTTTTGAGCGCTCGTCGCGGGCATAGAAGGCGATGTATTCCTTGACGTTGGATTGAAGTTTGACGCGGTTTTCCTGGAAGTTGCCGATGCCCGGGACTGGATCAATCGCAAATATATTCACCGGAATATGTTTGAGTGCAGCGTCCTGGAACATCGCATTGGCGAGCATGTGGCAACTGATACCGCCACGGCTCCAGCCGACCAGATTGACTCGCGCAGGAATAACGCCGTCCTTGCGGAAAGTCTTGATGATTTGTTCCTGTAGTTTCTGTTGCGTGATACTCCGATCGCCATAGTTATACTGGCGCCAGAACCAGGAGCCTTCCACTTTTACATCTTCAATAGGAATGCCTGCGGCTTTCAGACGGTTATATTCTAACTCGGTCAGTTGTTTACGCTGCCAGTCGCATTTGCCTTTGATAATGTTCACAGCGTGTTGCACGTTTTCATCCCAGCCTTTGCCGAACAGGGTGCCGGACAGGCCGTATTCAGAGGTCTTGGTGAACAGGTCGTCGGCTTGCAGATTGCCGCTGCCAGGGCCATCGACGACGATCCACTCGGCAAATTCGCGTCCACTGTGGTGTGCAGCGAGCGTAGAAACGATTTCGCCGTCCCAGAAGCTTTTATTTTTGTCATCAAACTTGTTGGAGCCGGTGCCGCAGAAAAAGATTGTTAAAGTTGTCATTTCGTTGCTCTTGCTTATGTATAAGAGCAGTCAAGTTAGTTTTAGGTGGTGTTAAAAATAAAGGGCGCTGTTGTATCTGTGTTTGTAATGTGAAGTTTGTTATATATATGTAGCTGAGCTTTTCGAAAGTATGTCGAGACGCTTCGATTGTTAAACGCTTGGTTTTCGCTTCCCATGTATCATTCAGTATTGATTCAACCCCGACCTTTTCTCGACTCGCTGCAATCGCCCGCTAGGCTTTGGGCATGGCAGCAGTCAAAGGAGTGACAGCAAATGCACCACACCCTGGAACAGGTTTTTGGTTATCCACAGTTTCGCCCCGGTCAGGAGGCCGCTGTCAGCGCGGTGCTGGCGGGGCGATCCGCGGCGGCGATCTTTCCCACCGGCTCCGGCAAATCGCTTTGCTACCAACTGCCGGCACTTTTACTGCCACACCTGACATTGGTGGTCTCGCCGTTGCTGGCGTTGATGCAGGATCAACTGGCGTTTCTCAAGTCCCGCGGCATCTCGGCAGGCAGTATCGATTCGGCGCAGAGCCGCGAGGATGCCAACGACGTCATGGCCCGTGCGCGTTCGGGCGAGCTGAAAATTCTGATGATCTCCGTCGAGCGGTTGAAGAACGAGCGCTTCCGCAATTTCCTGCAGCAGGTGCCGATCTCGTTGCTGGTGGTCGACGAGGCGCACTGCATTTCCGAATGGGGCCACAACTTTCGGCCGGACTATCTGAAACTCCCCGACTACCAGCGTCAGTTCAACATTCCGCAGGCTTTGCTGCTCACCGCCACGGCGACACCAAAAGTCATCGCCGACATGCAGGCCAAATTCGCCATCGCTCTGGACGATGTAGTGACCACTGGTTTCTATCGGCCCAACCTCAATTTGCTGGTCGAGCCTGTACGCGGTCAGGACAAACGCCGGCGTCTGGTCGAATGGATGACCGAGCGTCCTGGGCAACCGAGCATTGTCTACGTGACGTTGCAGAAGACCGCCGAGCACATCGCCGAGCATCTTCAACGCAATGGAATCCAGGCCGAGGCTTACCACGCCGGTTTGCCCCACGATCAGCGTGAAGACATTCAACGCCGCTTCATGGCCGGGCAGTCCAATTGCATTGTCGCCACCATTGCCTTCGGCATGGGCATCGACAAGAGCGACATCCGCAACGTGGTGCATTTTGATCTGCCCAAATCCATCGAAAACTACAGCCAGGAAATCGGCCGCGCCGGACGCGACGGACAGCCCTCCGACTGCCTGGTACTGGCCAACCGCGACAGCCTCAATGTGCTGGAAAACTTCGTCTACGGTGATACGCCCGAACGCGACGGGATTCATTATGTGCTCGAAGAGCTCAAAGCCTCAGTGCCGGACGGACAATGGGAGTTTTTGCTTGGGCCATTGGCGGATCAGAGCAACATTCGCTCGTTGCCGTTGAAGACGTTGTTGGTGCAGCTGGAACTGCGAGGCCTGATCGCGCCGCGCTACGCTTATTACGCTGAATACCGCTTCAAATATCTGCTTGAGCCTGAAGCATTGCTCCAGCGCTTCGAAGGCGAGCGCAGGGATTTCGTTGCGGCGATCATCAGGACGTCCACACGAGCACGCACCTGGGCCACAGTAGATTTCGAGGCGATGTTTTCGCAGTATTCCGCCGAGCGCAATCGCGTGGTGACAGCACTTGATTACTTCCAGGAAAAAGGCTGGGTCGAGCTTGAAAGCAAGCAAATGACCGAGGTTTACAGCCTGCTGCAAAGTGATTTTGCCAGCGACGCCCTGAGCGCTGAGCTGCACGAGTACTTCACTCGTCACGAAGAGACTGAAGTGGCGCGAATTCACGCCATGCTTGAGTTGTTCGCCACCGAACGCTGCCTGGGTTATCGCCTGGCCGAGTATTTCGGTGATCACAATGCCCCCGAGCGTTGTGGCCATTGTTCGGTATGTCACGGCCAGATCGCGCGGTTGCCGGAGCCGCCGCCATTGCCGCCGCTTGTGGATAAAAACTTCGCGCAGTTGTGTGGTGAATTTATCCACAGGCATGAGCAGCAAACAGGGCGTATTCCATCGGCCGAACGTCTGACGCGGTTTCTGTGCGGAATCAGCGTGCCGTTGTTCACCAAACTCAAGGCGCGGGCGATACCGGGTTTTGCTGCGTTGGAAGAATACCCCTACGCGCAGGTCCGCGAGTGGGCGCAAGAGCACCTTTGACCCCTGTAGGAGCTGCCGAAGGCCGCGATCTTTTGATGTTGTTTTTTTCAAGATCAAAAGATCGCAGCCTTCGGCAGCTCCTACTTCAAGTGTCATCAAGGCAGAGCCTCCATCCATCCGCTGAATGTCGATCATCACGCTAATAAACTTCAAAAAGCGTCGTGGCCTGACTAAGGTTGGAATCTGTCTTCGGGCCACCCACAAGAGAACAACATGAGCCAGGCATCCTTCGAAATCCAGCAAGCTGCGGTGATCGGCGCGGGCACCATGGGCCGTGGCATTGTCATGTGCCTGGCCAATGCCGGCGTGAGCGTGCAGTGGGTGGACAACAATCCACAGATGCTTGAGCAGGCGCTGACGACGGTCGCCGAGACTTATGCACACAACGTGCGTCAGGGCCGCATCGATCAGGCCGAAGCGGATGCGCGAATGGCTCGCGTATCAGCAGCGGCGGATTACGCATCGATTCGCAATGTCGATCTGGTGATCGAAGCGGTGTACGAAAACCTTGAACTGAAGCAGAAGATCTTTCGTGAACTGGATGGTCTGCTCAAGCCTGAGGCGCTACTGGCGAGCAATACCTCGGCGCTGGACATCGACGCCATCGCGGCTGCGACCCGGCGCCCGGAACAGGTGCTGGGTCTGCATTTCTTCAGCCCCGCGCACATCATGAAATTGCTGGAAATCGTGCGCGGTGCGCAGACCTCGCCAGCGGCACTCGAGGCAGCGTTGTCGCTTGGCAAGCGCATGGGCAAGGTCAGTGTGGTGTCGGGCAACTGCCACGGTTTTATCGGCAACCGCATGCTGCATCCGTATGTACTGGAAGCGCGCAAGATGCTTCTCGAAGGCGCTTATCCACAGCAGGTGGATACCGCGCTGCAAGGCTTCGGCTTCGCCATGGGGCCGTTTCGCATGTACGACGTGGTTGGCATCGATCTGGAATGGCGTGCTCGGGAGCTAGCTGGCAAGGGGCAGGATGCGCCCGAAGTTCAGGTGGATAACCGCCTGTGCGAGATGGGCCGGTTCGGGCAAAAGTCCGGTAACGGTTATTACCATTATGAGCCGGGCAGTCGCCAGGCCGAGCATGATCCCGAGGTCGATGCATTGGTACTGCGGGTCAGCGAAGATCTGGGTTTCCAGCGTCGCGACGTCGGTCCCGAAGAAATCCTTGAGCGCTGTTTGCTGGCTCTGGTCAACGAAGGCGCGAAGATTCTGCAGGAAGGCATTGCCGGCTCGGCCCATGACATCGATCTGGTGTACTTGAACGGCTATGGTTTTCCAGCGGATAAGGGTGGGCCTATGGCGTGGGCGGATCGGCAGGGGCTAGCGGATATTCATCAGCGCTTGCTGGCGCTGGAGACACGCCAGGGCGATCAGTGGAAGCCGGCGCGGTTGATTGGCGAGTTGGCGGCGCAGGGGAAGGGGTTTGCTGATCGTTGACACCAGTCGGCTGTGCTGACGCCTTCGCGAGCAGGCTCGCTCCCACAGGTAAAGTGTTCGTCATCACGATCAAATTCAATTAAGAGAATGCGAGAACCCTGCATGAATCAACGCTGCGACTACCCTCACTTCCAGCCCATCACCACACGCTGGCACGACAACGACGCGTACGGTCACGTCAACAACGTTACCTACTACAGCTTCTTCGACACGGCGGTGAACACTTATCTGATTCAGGTCGGTGGCCTGGATATTCATGACGGCGAAGTGGTGGGATTCGTGGTCAGTTCCGCCTGCGATTACTTTGCCTCGATCGCTTTCCCCGATCTGATCGAGATCGGACTGCGGGTCGGCAAGCTGGGCAACAGTTCGGTGCAATATGAATTGGCTGTGTTCAAGGTCGGCGAAAGCGAGGCGTGTGCGGCGGGGCGGTTCGTGCATGTGTTTGTCGATCGGGCGAGCAATCAGCCGGTGCCGATTCCGGCAGGTTTGCGCGGGGCGCTGGAGCGGCTGGTGGTCTAGACGCGCAAAAAAAATCGCAGCCCAAAAGCTGCGATTTTTTGTTCAAGCCTTCGCCTTAGTGGTGGCGATAGTACTTGTGATGCTTGCGGTGGCCGTAGGCATGGCCGCGACCTGGATGACCACGGTCGCGGTAGTAGCGACGGTCATCATGGCGACGGTCGTAACGACGATCATCGTCGTCACTCTTGTTGCCCATGTAGTTACCCAGTGCGCCACCTGCGCCGCCACCAGCGGCGGAGCCGATCAGGCTGCCGGTGGTGCCGCCGAGGCTGCGGCCGACGACGTTACCGCCTGCTGCACCCAGTGCACCGCCGATGGCCGCTTCGCCACGGCTGCGCCGACCGCACTACCACCCGCGCCGCCCAGGGCTGCGCCGATGGTGGAACCTGTATTGCCGCCTAACGATTGACCGACGACCGAGCCAAGAACCCCGCCCAATGCGCCGCCCACACCTGCTTCGGTGGTGCCTCCGGCAGAAGCGAAGCCACTGACCAGGCCAAGGGACAACAAGAGAATCGAGGAGAACTTCATAGAGGATGAGCCTCAAAGGGATGACGGCGCCGATCCTGAAGCTCTGCAATGGGCGTGACAATCAAAATCCGACGAATAACACGACTTGTATACAATATTGCAAGTTACTGTTTTTTCACCGGAACTTAACCGATTTTCGCCGGTCTTTAGCTACTTCGGACAGGCCGTTTTCATGCAGAAACGGCCTTTTTTGTGGGCGGTCGAAAATCTTCGCCACGGCAGACCTGTTGACAGGTCGATCGCATTCGCGAGCAGGCTCGCTCCCACCTTTGAAATGCATTCCAAGTGTGGGAGCGAGCCTGCTCGCGAAGGGGCCGGATCTGGCTCCGCGGTTAAGCGGATTTAGCCATGATCAACCCAGTCTCACTCGCCGCTTCCAGCCGGATCGCAATGAACTTCGACGTCGGCGTGTGGCTGCCATCCCCCGTACTTTCCAGCGGCACCAGCGGATTGACCTCCGGATAGTACGCCGCCGCCTGCCCCGCAGGAATATCGAACGCCAACAATGTAAAACCTTTCACCCGACGCTCGCGACCGTCGTCCCAGATCGACACGATGTCGGCCTTCTGCCCCGGACGGAAGCCCAGGCGAATGATGTCGGCCTCGTTGGCGAACAGCACGTCACGCTGGCCCTTCACGCCACGGTAGCGGTCGTCGAGACCATAGATTGTCGTGTTGTACTGATCGTGGGAACGCATCGATTGCAGGATCAGATCCGGCACCTGGCCGGTGGCGCGGGTGCGTTCGTGAACCAGATCTTTCGGCAACTGGTTGGCGCGGAAATTGGCACGGCCCGATGGCGTGTTCCACTTGCGGGCGCCAGCCGAGTTGCCCAGATAGAAGCCGCCCGGGTTTTTGATCTTGTCGTTGAAGTCTTTGAAACTCGGGATGGTGTCGGCGATCAGTTCGCGAATGCGCCCGTAATCGGCCACCAGCCAGTTCCAGTCCACCGGTTGGCTGCCCAAAGTCGCGGCAGCGATGCCGGCGATGATCGACGGCTCCGAGCGCATCTGGTTCGACAGCGGCTGCAACTGGCCGTTGGAAGCGTGGACCATGCTGAACGAGTCTTCCACAGTCACCGCTTGCGGGCCTTCGGTCTGGATGTCGATGTCGGTACGGCCCAGGCACGGCAGGATCAGCGCGTCTTTACCGTGAGCGAGGTGGCTGCGGTTGAGTTTGGTGCTGATCTGCACAGTCAGGTCACAGTTGCTCAGCGCTTCGAAGGTGCGTGAGCTGTCCGGCGTGGCCTGGGCGAAGTTGCCGCCCAAGCCGATGAACACCTTGGCGCGACCTTCGGCCATCGCATGGATTGCCTCGACCACGTTGTGACCGTTATGACGCGGCACCTTGAACTGGAAGCGACGCTCCAGCGAATCGAGGAACGCCACCGGTGGACGCTCGTTGATGCCCATGGTGCGGTCGCCCTGCACGTTGCTGTGACCACGCACCGGGCACAGACCGGCGCCAGGTTTGCCGATATTGCCGCGCAGCAGCATCAGATTGGCGATTTCCTGAATGGTCGGCACCGAATGACGGTGCTGGGTGATGCCCATGGCCCAGCACATGATCACGTTCTTGCCTTTGGCGTACATGCGCGCTGCTTGCTCGATCTCGACCAGGGTCAGGCCCGATTGCTCGACGATCTGCTCCCATGCGGTGTCGTCGACCGTGGCGAGGTACTCCAGCACGTTGGCGCTGTGGGCATTGAGGAAGTCATGATCGAACACCGCTGGCTCACCAGCTTTCTGCGCATCGCGTTCCCATTGCAGGAGGAACTTGGCCATGCCGCGCAGCACCGCCATGTCGCCGCCGAGTGCCGGGCGGAAGTACGCAGTGTTGGTCGGCTTGTCGCCGTTGGTGAGCATTTCGATCGGGTGCTGGGGATGCTGAAAACGCTCCAGACCGCGCTCTTTCAGCGGGTTGATGCATACCACCTGGGCGCCGCGTTTCACCGCTTCACGCAACGGTTCGAGCATGCGCGGATGGTTGGTGCCAGGGTTCTGGCCCCAGACGAAAATCGCGTCGGCGTGTTCGAAGTCGTCGAAGGTCACCGTGCCTTTGCCGACCCCGACACTCTGCGCCAACGCTACGCCGCTGGCCTCGTGGCACATGTTCGAACAGTCAGGGAAATTGTTGGTGCCGTAAGCCCGCACGAACAGTTGATACAGATACGCCGCTTCGTTGCTGGCACGCCCCGAGGTATAGAACTCTGCCTGATCCGGGCTCGGCAGATTGCGCAGGTGCTTGCCGATCAGAGCGAAGGCATCTTCCCAACTGATCGGCTTGTAGCGATCGGACTCGGCGTCGTAGACCATCGGCTCGGTCAGGCGACCCTGATATTCCAGCCAGTAATCGCTCTGCTCCAGCAGCGAAGTGACGCTGTGCTTGGCGAAGAATTTGGCATCGACGCGACGCTTGGTCGCTTCCCAGTTCACCGCTTTGGCGCCGTTCTCGCAGAACTTGACCATGCCGCTCTCCGGCGAATCACCCCAAGCGCAACCCGGGCAGTCGAAGCCGCCGTTCTGGTTGGTCTTGAGCATCATGCGCAGGTTTTTCAGGGCGTTGTCGCTGGTCAGCCACGCCTGGGCCACACTGATCAGGGCGCCCCAGCCGCCGGCGGCACCTTTGTAAGGCTTGTAGCGCGGGACAGGTTTCTGGTCGGCTTGATGATGTTGGCTCACGCTTGATTCTCCATCGCGGGGCTGTACACCCGCGGCGCACTTTTCTGCGGCAGGTGGATGAGATTGAGGTTGTGGCGCCGGGCCCATTGCACGGCAAGGCCGGTAGGCGCCGACAGGCTGACCAGGGTCTGGATGCCGGCACGCAAGACTTTCTGGATCAATTCGAGGCTGCAACGGCTGGTGACGATCGCCAGCCCGCCCTCTGTGGATATCTTCTGGCGGATCAGTCCGCCGATCAGCTTGTCCAGCGCGTTATGCCGACCGATGTCTTCACGACCGAGCAGCAGTTCACCACTGGCGTTCATGAACACCGCCGCGTGCACCGCGCCGCAGTGCTGACCGAGCGGCTGGAACGCGCCGATGCGCTGGCGCAAGCCGTCGAGCCATTCGATTGGTGGCAGGGCGGCGCCCGGCAATACCTTGAGATCAGGCAGTGCCTGTTCGACCGCTTCGACGCCGCACAGTCCGCAGCCGCTGGTGCCGGCCAACTGCCGACGCTGCTGTTTGAGGTTCCAGAATGCGCGATTGGCGATGGTCACTTGCGCGTACTGCGCCGAGCCTGCGCCTGTCAGTTGCAGATCGTAGATATCGCTGGCGTCTTCGATGATGCCGCTGCCGAGGCTGAAACCGACGATGAAATCTTCGAGGTCGGTCGGTGTAACCAGCATCACTGCCTGGCTGATGCCGTTGTAGGCGATCGCCAACGCGACTTCCTCGGCCAGCGCGGTGCTGGCCGATGCCTCAAAGGGTAAATCGCTGTAGCTGTAGGTCTGGCTGGCGGCTGGCGCGGGCGTTTCAATTGCTGGCGCCGCGCAGGCTGGACGCTTGGCGTTCATGGCATCACCGACGGTTTGATCTAGGTCAAGACTAGGCGCGGCAAGTTGTCGCGTCTAATCGCTATTACCGATCTACCGATAGATGCCGTCGATCAAGCGTCTTTTGACGATTTCTGATAAAGCGCGAAACAGGCTTCTGCCAGCGCTGAACGCGGCGCGCCACGGCGCATGATCAGGCCCAGCGGGGCGAGAGTGTGGGCATTTTCGATCGGTTGCAGGCGCAGGTGATCGGCGAGGGTTTCCGCGCCGCCGTCGAGGGGCATGATTGCGCAGCAAAAACCGCCGTGGACTGCTTGCAGCAGTTGATGCACGGCGTCGGTTTGCAACAGCGGCTGCGGGGTCAGGCCACGGCTGTGGAAGTTGTGGTCGATGGACTGGCGAAAATGCATGCCGCTGGTAAGCATGCACAGCGGCAATTCGATCAGCGATTCCCAGCTCAGGGGTTCTTCGCCGAAGTTGAACGAGCGCTCGTCATAGAGCAGGCCCATGCGCGTCTCGTTAAAGGCCAGCGAATCGAACCGCTCGCTGTCCAGACGCTCCAGATACGAAACGCCAATGTCGATGCGGTTGTTCGCCAAGTGTTCGAGCACCTGCTCGGAGCTCAGCGACGACAGCTCGAAGCGCAGGTCCGGGTGCGCCGCGTGCAGACGTTGCATCAGCGGCAAGGGATCGAAGCTCGACAGCGGCACCACGCCCAGGCGCAGTGTACCGATCAGATTGCCGCGACAGGCCGCCGCTTCCGCCTGCAAGCCGTCATAGGCTGCCAGCACCGTGCGCGCCCACGCCAGCACGCGCTCGCCCGGCGCGGTGAAGCCTTCGAAGCGCTGGCCGCGATTGACCAATGGCAGGTCGAGTTCTTCCTCGAGGCTGCGCAAGCGCATCGACAGGGTCGGCTGGGTGATGTGGCAGCGCGCGGCGGCCTGGCCGAAATGGCGGGTTTCGTCGAGGGCGATGAGGAATTTCAGTTGCTTGATGTCCATCTTCGCTCCGGGCGGTTGGCGGGGTGTGGCGATTCTACCGCCTGCGGCGCGGCAGCGTCATTGGTCGGACTGGAACCGGGTTTGGCCTGGGTGGTCTAGGCTTGGACGACTGGAACCCAAATCAAGGAGTGTGCGCTATGAGTCTGTTGAGCTTTGTGAAAGAGGCCGGTGAGAAGCTGATTGATCTGTTGACCCCAGGCAATGCCAATGCGAGTGAGCAGTTGAAGGAACATATCAGCAAGGTCGGGTTGGGCAATCCCAACGTGCAGGCGACCGTGGATGGCGACAAGGTGACGGTGACCGGTGAAGTGGCGAGCCAGGAAGAGAAGGAAAAGATTCTGCTCGCGCTGGGCAACATTGCGGGCGTAGGCAGGGTCGATGATCAGATCACGGTGACCGGACCGGTCGTCGTGGCTGCCGAGTTTGTCGAGGTCAAGGCAGGTGACACGCTCAGTGCGATCTCCCTGCGCGTCTATGGCAATGCCAACCAGTACCAGAAAATCTTCGATGCCAACAAACCGATGCTCAAGGATGTGAACAAGATCTATCCGGGACAAAAACTGCGCATTCCAAAATAACGCAGTCATGTAGGAGCTGCCGAAGGCTGCGATCTTTTGACTTTGATTTTTAAGATCAGGATCAAAAGATCGCAGCCTTCGGCAGCTCCTACAAAGATCAGAGTCCGGTAATCAGATCGCGGTAATCCTCGACTGCGGCAAATTCTGCGGTGTCCTTCGGCCCTTTGCGGCTGTCCGGTTCTTTCACCGCCAGCAAGTGCGCCACGCCAAAATTCCGCGCACTGCGCAGAATCGGCAAGGTGTCGTCGATAAACAGGCTGCGCGCCGGATCAAAACCTATGTCCGCCTGCAAGGCATCCCAGAACTGCGGGTTCTCCTTGGGATAACCATAGTCATGCGAACTGATCAGCCGCTCGAAGTATGGTGCGAGTTCGATCCGCTCCAGTTTCAACGACAGCGAATCGCGGTGCGCATTGGTGATCATGATTACCCGTTTGCCGGCGCGTTTGATTGCGCCGAGAAAGGTATCGGCATCGGCGCGCAGGGCGATCAAGTGGGCAGTTTCCTGTTTCAGTTCACGCACCGACAATTTCAGTTCTGCGCTCCAGAAATCCAGGCAGTACCACTGCAACTGGCCAGCGTGGCGCTCGAACAACGGCTGCAATTCGAGCTCGGCCATGGCCCGGCTGATGCCGTGCAGTTCGGCGTAGCGCTGGGGCAGGTGTTCGAGCCAGAAATGGTTGTCGAAGTGCAGATCCAGCAGCGTGCCGTCCATGTCGAGCAGAACGGTATCGATGTCGGACCACGGTAAAGAAGGCATGGCAACGTCTCGAACGGTGAAAGGATATCCGACGCAAACAATCGGGAAAGCCGCGTTATAGTAGCGCGTTCACGCCAAGGAGCTTTGC
The DNA here is from genome assembly GCF_007293365.2 of Pseudomonas sp. ef1. Taxonomy (NCBI): domain Bacteria; kingdom Pseudomonadati; phylum Pseudomonadota; class Gammaproteobacteria; order Pseudomonadales; family Pseudomonadaceae; genus Pseudomonas; species Pseudomonas sp. ef1. Next base: position 1,251,932 of record NZ_CM129815.1, read on the forward strand.
ATGCGCCAGAAACCCACCGTACTTGCCCGCGAGATCGTCGCCACCAGTCGCCTGTTTCGCGTCCAAGAACTCAAGCTGCGATTTTCCAATGGCGTGGAGCGCACTTACGAGCGTCTGGTCGGCAAGGGTGCGGGCTACGGCGCGGTGATGATCGTCGCGATGCTTGATGCCGAACACGCAGTGTTGATCGAGGAATACTGCGGCGGCACTGACGAGTACGAACTGTCTCTGCCCAAAGGCCTGATCGAGCCGGGCGAAGACGTGCTGGCAGCGGCCGAGCGGGAGCTCAAGGAAGAGGCCGGTTATGGCGCGCGTCAACTGGAACATCTGACCGAGCTGTCGCTGTCGCCCGGTTACATGAGCCAGAAAATCCAAGTGGTGCTGGCCACCGACCTGTATGAAGAGCGGCTGGAAGGTGATGAGCCGGAGCCGATGCGGGTCGACAAGGTCAACCTGCGCGAACTGTCGGCACTGGCGCAGAATCCGCAATTTTCCGAGGGCCGCGCCTTGGCTGCGCTGTATTTGACCCGTGACCTGCTGAGCCAGCGCGGGGTGTTCAGCTATGAGTGAGACGTCGATGAATTTTCCCCATCCGCTGATGGCACCTGTGGTTGCGCTGGCTTTACAGGCTGGCGAGGCGATTCTGCCGTTCTGGCGCGCCGGCGTTGAAGTCACGGCCAAGTCCGATGATTCGCCGGTCACGGCCGCCGACCTGACCGCCCATCACCTTATCGTTGCCGGGCTGACGGCGCTGGATCCGAGCATTCCGGTGCTATCCGAAGAGGACGCCGACATCCCGCAAAGCGTGCGCGCCGGTTGGCAGCGCTGGTGGCTGGTGGATCCGCTGGACGGTACCAAGGAGTTCATCAGCGGTAGCGAAGAATTCACTGTCAACATCGCGCTGATCGAAAATGGCCGAGTGGTGTTTGGTGTGGTGACGATGCCGACCAACGGTCGTTTTTATGTCGGCGGTGCCGGATTTGGAGCCTGGCGTGGCGACGAGGGCGGTACGCCGACGGCGATTCAGGTGCGCGATGTGCCTGCGCCGGGCGAGGCGTTTACCGTGGTCGCCAGCCGTCGACATTCAAGTCCCGAGCAAGAGCGTTTGCTGGTCGGGTTGAGCGCCAGTCTTGGTGAGTTGCAACTGGCCAATATCGGCAGTTCCTTGAAGTTCTGTATGTTGGCCGAAGGTGCTGCTGATTGCTATCCGCGACTGGCGCCGACTTCGCAGTGGGACACGGCGGCAGCGCAGGGCGTGCTGGAAGGGGCGGGGGGCGAGGTGCTGGATTTGAAGGGTGAAGCGTTCAGTTACCCAGCGCGGGAATCGCTGTTGAACGAGTTCTTTCTGGCGCTGCCGGCGAAGGCTGCGTGGCGCGGACGGTTGTTGGAGTTGGCCCGAGGCTAACTGCCTGATCCGCAATTCCCCTCACCCCAGCCCTCTCCCCCAGGAGAGGGAGCCGACCGAGTTGTCTGGCGCTATGCATCGACCTGGGGAATCGAGTCGATTGTGGATTCGGCGAAGCAGTTTCAGGTCGACGTAAATCTGTAGCATCCCCGTATCGGTTCCCTCTCCCTCGGGAGAGGGCTAGGGTGAGGGGCTGTTGATCTTCAACGGTGCAAAACGTACTGCCCGGTAAATCTCACCGCCTCGTCCTCACTTCCCGCATTCAGTATCCGCGTATCCAGCGTCAGCCGCGCCCGTCCATATCGCCGATACATCGCCACGAACCGTTTCCAGACTGCCGCATCCGGCGCCGGGCAGATCGCCACGGCGTCCCCGGTCACCGGCAGCGGATAACTGATCTGCCCTTCCTGAATGACGATGTGTCCGTCGGTAATCCCTTCTTCCTTCAAACGTAGATGCAACCAGCCCCAGCCGGCCAGCACCGCGCCGCAGTAAAGGCTGCCGCCAAACATGGTGCTCTTGTGATTGACGTTGGGTGCGAGCGGCAGGTTCAGGCTCAGTTGCTGCTCGCGCCACTCGAGCACCTCGAGGCCCATTTCGGCGGTCAGCGGAATGTCGTGATGCAGCACCGTTTGCAGGTATTCGCTTTCGCTGCTCATTCGTTGTCTTCCCCGTGGCTGCTGTCGCCGAAATTCAGACCGTGTTTGCGCAGCTTGTCGTGCAGGGTCTTGCGCGGAATACCCAGAGCTTCGGCGAGGCTGCGCACCGAGCTGTGCGAGCGCGCCAGTTCAGCGGCTATCAACGATTTTTCGAAGTTTTCCACTTGCTCGCTAAGGCCGCCGCTGACCACTTCTACGGGCGCGCCGCCGCTGCCGTCAGCGCTGTTGTCCAGTGCCAGTTCAAGGCCGAGGGCGAAGCGTTCGGCGGCATTTTGCAGTTCACGTACATTGCCCGGCCAGGTGTGGCGCAGCAGCAGGGCGCGGTGTGCCGGCTGCAGCTCATGGGGCGGCAAGCCATGGCGGGCGCTGGCTTCATCGGCGTAATGCTGGAACAGCACCAGTGCGTCTTCGCCCCTTTCGCGCAGCGGCGGGATGCGCAGCGGCGCGACGTTGAGGCGGTAATACAAGTCGGCGCGGAAGCGACCCTGATCCGCCGCCTGGCGCAGGTCTTCCTTGGTCGCGGCGATGACGCGGATGTCCAGCGGGATCAACTGATTGCCGCCCAGGCGCTCGACGACCCGCTCCTGCAGCATGCGCAGCAGTTTCACTTGCACGTCCATGCTCATGCTTTCGATTTCGTCGAGAAACAGCGTGCCGCCATTAGCAAATTCAAATTTACCGATGCGACGTTTCTGCGCCCCGGTGAAGGCGCCGGGCTCGTGACCGAACAGTTCGCTTTCCACCACCGATTCCGCCAGGGCGCCGGCGTTGATCGCTACGAACGGACCGTTGCGGCGGCTCGACAAGTCGTGCAGCGCGCGGGCCACGACTTCTTTGCCGGCACCGGTTTCGCCGAGGATCAGCACGTCGGCCTTGGTCGCCGCCAGCGCGCCGATCTGTTCACGCAGGCGCAGCATTGGCGTCGAATGGCCGACCAGCCGAGCGCTCAATTCGTTGCGGTCGCTCAAGGCCAGACGCAGGCTGCGGTTGTCCAGCACCAGCCGCCGTAGCGCGAGGGCGCGACGGACGCTGTCGAGCAGTGCATCGCTGGCAAAGGGCTTTTCCAGAAAGTCGTAAGCGCCGGCGCGCATCGCCTGCACCGCCAGCGGTACGTCGCCATGGCCAGTGATCAGCAGCACCGGCAACTCGGGATCCTGTGCGTGCAATTCACTGAGCAGCTCGAGGCCGTCCATGCCCGGCATGCGAATGTCGCTGACCACCACACCTGGCCAGTCACGCTCAAGCTGTGCGGCGAGGCCCTTGGCTTCGGACAGCGGCAGAATTTTCAGGCCGGCCAGGTCCAGGGTCTGGCCGAGAGCCTGGCGCAAGTGCGGATCGTCGTCGATCAACACTACCTGGATGCGATTGTCGATGGTCATGCACTTCGATCCTCGGACGGTTGCAGGCTGACTCCGGGCGCGCCGGCGCGCAGGCGCAGGGTGATCAGGGCGCCGCCTTGTTTGTGGTTGGCGAACGACAGCTCGCCACCAAATGCGCGCATCAGCGTTTCACAAATGGCCAGTCCCAGACCCAGACCCTGGGTGCGAGTCTTGGTGGTGTAAAAGGGCTCGCTGGCGCGGCCAAGAGCTTCCATGCAGAACCCGGGGCCGTTGTCGCGAATGTACAGATTGACGCCGTCGGCGGTGGCTTCGGCACTCAGCCACAACTTGCGCGGCGGGCCTTTTTCGGTGAGCGCATCGAGGGCGTTGGCCAGCAGATTGCCGAGCACCTGGCGCAGTCGGGTTTCGCCGGCCTCGACCCACAGCGTCGCGGCGGGCAGGTCGCGAATCAGTTCGACTTCCATGCTGCGCCGACGTTTGGCGAGTAATGCCAGCGCATCGTCCAGCGCCGGTTGCAGAGCGACGCTTTCCGGTGCGTGGCGATCGCGCCGAGCGAAGGCACGCAAATGGGCGATGATCGAGGCCATGCGCCCGGTCAGTTCGCTGATCAGCTTGAGGTTGCCGCGCGCGTCCTCGGTGCGCTGATGATCGAGCAGCACTTCGGCGTTTTCCGCATAACTGCGAATCGCTGCCAGCGGTTGATTGAGTTCGTGGCTGATACTCGCCGACATGGTCCCCAGTGCCGACAATTTGCCGGCCTGAACCAGATCGTCCTGAGCGCGCACCAGCTCCTGCTGCGCCTGCTCACGCTCGAGCACTTCCTGTTTCAAACGGCGGTTGAGGCCTTCCAGATCGCTGGTACGTTCGGCCACCCGGCCTTCCAGTTCGCGGCGCGCCTTGGCCTCGAAGGCGATGCGCTCCAGATAGTGCCGGCGACGCTGCATCATCAAACCCACCAGCAGCATCACCACCAATAGTGTGGCGCCGCCGATCGCGACCACCGTGCGCACGGGACGATCAATCAGCGTGCGCGGGGCGAGGATGCTCACGCTCCAGCCGGTCTCGGCGATGTCGTGGGTCTGCGTCAGCCAGGCGTCAGGGCTCAGGTTCAGCGGCCGGGGTTCACGGGTCGGGTAGGGCTGGATCGCGGTGATCGCGGCGCGCTCGGCATCGCTCAACTCGCGAGTGGAGCGGAAACGCCATTCCGGGCGTGACGTCAGGATGACCACGCCGTTATGGTCGGTCACCAGCAGTTGTTCCGGGGTTTTGCCCCACAGGCTTTCCGTGTGGTCGAGGTCAACCTTGATCACCAGCACGCCGATGATTTTCTCGCCGCTGCGCACAGCCGCGGCGAAGAAATAACCGCGCTTGGCCGAGGTGGTGCCGAGGCCGAAGAAGCGTCCGAGGCGCCCGGCCATGGCTTCACTGAAATACGGGCGGAAGGCGAAGTTGCGGCCGACGAAGCTGTCGCGTTTGTCCCAGTTCGACGCCGCCAGAGTCTGGCCTGACGTGTCCATCAGATACATGACTTCAGCGCCGGTCTGCGCAGCGATGTTTTTCAGCAGGCGATTGGCGTTGCCTTGCGTCACGCCGTCGTCCGGCGCACCGAGCACCGCGCGCAGGGCCGGCAGATCGCCGAGAATCTGCGGCAACACTTCATAGCGATGCAGGGTGCCGAGCAGGTTGGCGACGTACAGATCGAGGGTCTGGCGATTCTGTCCGGCGAGTTCGCTGCGGTAATAGCGTTCGGCGAGATGTTCCAGCGGCCACAGCAGCGGCGCCAGGCACAGGGCCAACAGCGCGAGGCTGCGCCAGCGAGGTCTGCGAGGGAGAGATGCTTTCATGAGCCGGTAGCGCCTGTAGGGACAGGCGCATTATGCCCGGCCTCAGGCGAAGACGTCAGCGTCCTTGAGCAGCGCGGCCGCCTGGTCCTTGGCCGACAGCTTCGGCGCTGCGTCCAGTTGCCAGTCGATGCCCAACGCCGGGTCATCCCAGCGAATGCTGCGCTCGGAAGACGGGTCGTAGTAGTTGGTGGTCTTGTAGAGAAATTCGGCGAACTCGCTCAGCACCACGAAACCGTGAGCGAAACCTTCCGGCACCCACAGTTGACGATGGTTTTCCGCCGACAGGCGCACCGCCACCGACTTGCCGAAATGCGGCGAACTGCGACGGATGTCCACCGCCACATCAAGCACTTCACCCGCGGTCACGCGAACCAGTTTGCCCTGGGTGTTCTGCAACTGGTAATGCAGACCACGCAGCACGCCTTTTTGCGAGCGCGAATGGTTGTCTTGCACAAATTGCGTATCCAGACCGGTGGCGTCCTGAAACGCTTTGGCATTGAAACTCTCGTAGAAAAAACCGCGCTCGTCGCCGAACACCTTGGGTTCGATGATCAGAACACCGGGCAGGTCGGTGGTGATGACATTCATGAGGATTTCCGTTGATAGGTGTGAATGGCCGACATTCTTGCGCAAAGTGCTGCAGGGCGCGAGTGTTCGGTTTGAATTGGGCCGTTCAGTCACGCTGGGGGTTGCTTAACCGCCAAGGCAATGGCGATATAAGCGCCTAATAAAATTTCAGGGGTCGTTTCATGCCGCTCGCCACGTTGATTCATCGCGCCAGTTTGCCCGGTCCGCAGGTTTCAGAGGCGCAGGCGCTGCAATGGCTGGCCGAATATTACGGACTTGGCGGCACGCTGCAGGCGCTGGGCAGCCAGCAGGATCTGAATTACCGCGTCGACAGCGCAAATGGGCGCTTCGTGTTGAAAGTCTGTCGTGGCGACTACGCTCTTGTGGAGCTGCAAGCCCAGCACGCAGGCCTCAATTATCTGGCCGAGCACTCGGCGATCAAGGTGCCGCGCGTCATCGCAGCCAACAACGGTGCAGATCTGTTGTCGTTGCAAGCCAATGGCGAAACGGTGCATGTGCGGTTGTTGGAGTACATCGACGGGCAGCCGTTGACCGATTTCGATCATCTTGGCCAGAACGTGGTCGCCGGGTTTGGCCGACTCTGTGGCGAGATGGATCTGGCGCTGGCAGGCTTCGATCACCCGGGCCTTGAACGCACCTTGCAGTGGGACGCGCGTCACGCCAACGCTTTGATCAGTCATCTGTTGCCGGTGATCTCAGACGTGCAGCAGCGTGCGGTGATCAGCGCTGCCGCCGAGCAGGCCGAGCGCCGTTTGCAGCCGCTGCTGGACAAGCTGCCGGTGCAGGCGATTCACATGGATATCACCGATGACAACGTCGTCTGGGCGCGTGATGCCCAGCGGCATTGGCAATTGCAGGGTGTGATCGACTTCGGTGATCTGGTGCGCACCTGGCGCATCACCGATCTGTCGGTAACCTGTGCGGCTTTGCTGCATCACGCCGATGGCGATCCGTTTGTCATCCTGCCGGCGGTCAAGGCGTATCACGCGGTCAATCCGTTGCAGTACGCCGAACTGCAAGCGCTGTGGCCCTTGATCGTGGCGCGGGCGGCGGTGCTGGTGCTCAGTGGCGAGCAACAGGTGAGCATCGATCCCGGCAATACTTATAGCCGCGACAATCTCAGTCACGAGTGGGAAATCTTTCGCGTCGCGACATCGGTGCCACAGGCGCTGATGGAAGCGGCGATTCTCACAGCCGTGGGACAGACCGTGCCGGAGGCTGAAAACACAGAATTTGCACCATTGTTGCCCGGGCTGGTCGGGCGTGAATTTGCGCTGATCGATCTGGGCGTGTTGAGTCCGCACTTCGAAGCGGGCAATTGGGAGCAGCCGGGCATTGATCAGCGCTTGCTGACAGAAGCCGCAGCGGTGCATGGGCTGGCGGCGACGCGTTATGGCCAGTACCGCTTGTCACGCACCCGCCCGGACAGTGCGGCTGAACCGGATACGTTCCCGTTGCATGTCGAATTACGTGTGCCGACCGGAACCGAAGTTCAAGCACCGTTCGCCGGCGTTCTGAATCAAGCGGTAAACGGGGCGCTGCAACTCGATGGCCCGCAGTTCAGCGTTCGCCTGTGGGGCGTGACGGCAGTTCTTGGCCATGGCGCGGCACTGGATCGAGGCCAGAAGCTCGGTGCGGTCACGGGGCCGCTGCTTGTGCAGATGTGCCGGGGAGCGGAACTCGACGCGCCGCTGTTCTGCACGCCGTCCCGTGCATCCGCGTGGCAGGCGTCGTGCCCGTCGCCGGCGACCTTGCTCGGGCTGGCCTGCGACGCCGAGCCTGAGCTGGACGCGCAAACCCTGCTTGAACGCCGCGATGCCAGTTTCGCCCGCACGCAAAAACACTATTACGTTGACCCGCCACGTATCGAACGCGGCTGGCGCAATCACCTGATTGATATGCAGGGCCGCTCCTATCTGGACATGCTCAACAACGTCGCGGTTCTCGGCCATGGTCACCCTCGGATGGCGGCGGTCGCGGCGCGGCAGTGGTCGTTGCTCAATACCAATTCGCGCTTCAACTATGCGGCGGTCGCCGAGTTTTCCGAGCGCTTGCTCAAGCTGGCGCCGAAGGGCATGGATCGCGTGTTCCTGGTCAACAGCGGCAGCGAGGCCAATGACCTGGCGATTCGTCTGGCCTGGGCTTTCAGCGGCGGGCGCGACATGATCAGCGTGCTCGAGGCGTATCACGGCTGGACGATCGGTGCCGATGCGGTATCGACGTCGATTGCCGACAACCCGAGGGCGCTGGAAAGTCGCCCGGACTGGGTGCACCCGGTGCCGGCGCCGAATACTTATCGTGGCGAATTCCGTGGCGCCGATTCGGCGCCGGATTACGTGCGCAGCGTCGAGCATCATCTGCAAAAATTGGCCGAGCAAAAGCGGCAACTGGCCGGTTTCATCTGCGAGCCGGTCTACGGTAATGCCGGGGGTATTTCTTTACCGCCGGGCTATTTGCCGCAGGTGTATGAAAAGGTCCGCGCGCAGGGCGGTGTGTGCATCGCTGACGAAGTGCAGGTCGGTTACGGGCGCATGGGCCACTTTTTCTGGGGCTTCGAAGAGCAGGGCGTGGTGCCGGACATCATCACCATGGCCAAAGGCATGGGTAACGGCCAGCCACTTGGCGCGGTGATCACCCGCCGGGAAATCGCCGAGGCGCTGGAGGCCGAAGGTTATTTCTTCTCGTCGGCGGGCGGCAGTCCGGTCAGTTGCCAGATCGGCATGGCGGTGCTCGATGTGATGGAGGAGGAAAAGCTCTGGGAAAACGCCCAGGTCGTCGGCGGTTACTTCAAGGCGCGCCTGGAAGCGTTGATCGATAAACATCCGCTGGTCGGCGCGGTGCACGGCTCCGGGTTTTATCTGGGGCTGGAGCTGATCCGCAATCGCCAGACGCTGGAACCGGCAACCGCCGAGACAGCGTTGCTGTGTGATCGCCTGCGCGAGTTGGGGATCTTCATGCAGCCGACGGGCGATGACTTGAACATCCTCAAGATCAAGCCACCGATGGTGACGTCGCGCCAGAGCGTGGATTTCTTCGTCGAAATGCTGGATCGGGTGTTGAGCGAAGGCCTGTAAGCAAGGCACATCCCCTTTGAGAGCGAGCCTGCTCGCGAAAGCTGTGTATCAGTCGCCACATGCGGTGACTGACACAGCCCATTCGCGAGCAGGCTCGCTCCCACATTTGTTTTCGCTCTCAAGTCCGATTTGTATCGATTTAATTAGCGTTCAAACGAAGAGATTACTTATTTATAGCTTTTAAAGCCGATATTTATCGGTTATAAATTCGCCATTGCTCCGGCATGGCGATCTCTTGTCCGGTGCGCGCGTTTTCTTTTCGGTTGAATTCTTCGACCGTCAAAGCACTAGCCCGGAGATGATTCATGAGCCGTATCGTTACCGTCGCCGCCACGCAGATGGCCTGTTCGTGGGACCTGGAAGCCAACCTCGAAACCGCTGAAAGACTGGTCCGTGAAGCCGCCGGCAAAGGCGCGCAGATCATCCTCATCCAGGAACTGTTCGAGGCACCGTACTTCTGCCAGAAGCCCAATCCGGATTACCTGCAACTGGCAACGACGGTTGAAGAAAACGTCGCCATCAAGCATTTCCGGAAAATTGCCAAAGAGCTGCAAGTGGTGCTGCCGATCAGCTTCTACGAACTGGCCGGGCGTGCACGCTTCAACAGCATCGCGATCATCGACGCCGACGGCAGCAACCTCGGGATTTATCGTAAAAGCCACATTCCGGACGGCCCGGGCTATCACGAGAAGTATTACTTCAACCCGGGCGACACCGGCTTCAAGGTATGGAACACCCGTTATGCGAAAATCGGCGTCGGCATCTGCTGGGACCAGTGGTTCCCGGAAGCGGCGCGCAGCATGGCCTTGCAAGGCGCGGAAATTCTCTTTTATCCAACCGCGATCGGCAGCGAGCCGCACGACAAGACCATCTCTTCACGCGACCACTGGCAGCGGGTGCAGCAGGGCCATGCTGGCGCCAACCTGATGCCGCTGGTTGCCAGCAACCGCATCGGCAATGAAGAGCAGGACGGCTACGACATCACCTTCTATGGCTCTTCGTTCATCGCCAACCAGTTCGGCGAAAAAGTGCAGGAGCTGAATAAAACCGAAGAAGGTATTCTTGTGCACACGTTCAACCTCGACGAGCTGGAACATATTCGCAGCGCGTGGGGTTCATTCCGCGACCGCCGGCCGAATCTGTACGGCGCGTTGAAAACCCTCGACGGTTCCCTGGAGTCCTGATGACCACATTGAAAAGTACCCCGCGCGCCGACGGCTTCTACATGCCGGCCGAGTGGGCGCCACAAACCCAGACCTGGATGATCTGGCCCGAGCGCCCGGACAACTGGCGTCTGGGTGGCAAACCGGCGCAGGCCGCGCACGCCACAGTGGCCAAAGCCATCGCCCGCTTCGAGCCGGTGACCGTTGCCGTCTCCGCCGGCCAATACGAAAACGCCCGCGCGCGCCTCGATGTGCCGAATATCCGCGTGGTGGAAATGTCCAGCGACGATGCCTGGGTTCGTGACAGCGGCCCGACCTTCGTTATCAATAACCATGGCGAAGTGCGCGGTGTGAACTGGGATTTCAACGCCTGGGGCGGTTTCGATGGCGGCCTGTATGCACCGTGGAACCGTGATTCGCAGGTCGGCGGCAAGATCCTAGAGATCGAACGCAGTCCACGTTACCGCACCGAAGGTTTCGTGCTCGAAGGCGGTTCGATTCATGCCGACGGCGAAGGCACGCTGATCACCACCGAAGAATGCTTGCTCAACCGCAATCGCAACCCGCACCTGAGTCGCGAAGAAATCGAAGCCGTACTCAGCGACAACCTGTCTGTGGACAAGATCATCTGGTTGCCGGATGGCTTGTTCAACGATGAAACCGACGGCCATGTGGATAACTTCTGCTGCTACGTGCGTCCGGGCGAAGTGCTGCTGGCGTGGACCGATGATCCGCAGGATCCGAACTACCCGCGCTGCCAGGCCGCGATGCAAGTGCTGCAAAGCAGCACCGACGCCAAGGGCCGCCCGTTCACGGTGCACAAAATGCCGATTCCGGGGCCGCTGTACGCGACCGAAGAAGAGTGTGCCGGCGTCGATGCGGTGGACGGTTCGCAGGAGCGCAATCCTTCCGTGCGTCTGGCCGGTTCCTACGTGAACTTCCTGATCGTCAACGGTGGCATCATCGCGCCGAGCTTCGACGACCCGATGGATGCCCCGGCCAGGGAAATTCTGCAGAAGCTGTTCCCGCAGCACGAAGTGGTGATGGTGCCGGGCCGTGAACTGTTACTGGGTGGCGGCAATATTCACTGCCTTACCCAACAGCAGCCAGCGCCGCACAAAGAGTGAGTTGAGTCGTAACAGCTTGAGTTGATTCACAAATCAGCCAGGCAATGATTAGCTCGCTCAGCATGAAAGCAAGCCCGCGGCCCGTCAGGACCGTGGGCTTGTTTGTATCCTCCGGTCGACATTCGAGTCGCCTTGGCATAGCTCTTGTATTGCTCCTGATGCACTAGGGAGGGAGGGGAACTTCAACAGTTCTGTCACAAACCTTGGATAACGTAGCCGCTCACGAACGGGGAGAGAGCGCTGAAATGAACGCCGAAGTGAACGTAGTCAGCGAGCGGACTGTGCATCCCATGGCCGTCAACGGCGAATCGCTCCAGCTTGTCGCGCACTGGTTGAAGTCCAATGGAACGCGTCAGATCAGACAACCTGATCCGCGCCGGATGATGATCGAGCGTTACCCCGCTGGCCTGTTCAGCGAGGCCGAGCTGGAAGCCTTGTGGGATGTGATGGACGGATAGGAACAACAGGGATTGGTCAAAAAGCGCTGCCGGGATGGCGGCGCTTTTTTTGGCCTGATTTTTATCCACAGGCATTCAAAGGTGGGAGCGAGCCTGCTCGCAAAGGCGTCAGCACTGCCAATGACTTTATGCGCGTTCGCGAGCAGGCTCGCTCCCACAGTTCAGAACTCCCTGCTTAACCTCATTTTTCTGCAACCGCCCAGCAAAAAAATTACGTTTCTTAGACGTTTTTCGCCTATTTAAAGACGATTCTTGAAATTGACACACAGTTCAGGGCGCGGCTACGATTCGGCCCAACGCCTGTGGCTAACCGCCATGACTCAAAATAAGGAGCAGGCCCGCCAGGACGTTACGTCGGCGGGCTTTTTTGTTTCGGGGTGAATACAAGAGTGCAGAAAGCGCCGTTTCAGCCGTTCGACACAGCGCGTTTCAACCCGTAATAAGGAAAACAAAATGTTGAACAAGCGAATCAGTCTGATCGCACTGGGGATGTTGAGTGCTACACAGGCCATGGCTAACGACCAGGCCGAATCCAAGGGTTTCGTTGAAGACAGCAGCCTGAAAGTGCTGCTGCGCAACGCCTACATCAATCGTGATTACATAGACGGTAACAAGGACAAGGCCGAATGGGGCCAAGCGGCCATCGGTACGTTCTCGTCGGGCTTCACCCAAGGCACCGTAGGTGTCGGTGTGGACGCTTTCGGTCTGTACGCATTGCGCCTGGACGGCGGCAAGGGCCGTAGCGGCGCCGGCGGCATCGACTTCTTCAGGCAGGAAAATGATGGTCGCGCGAACCACGACATCGCCAAGGGCGGTGCTGCGGTCAAGTTTCGTGTATCCAACACCGTACTGACCTACGGCGACCAGATGCCGGCCCTACCGGTGCTGAGCTACGACAACGTGCGTCTGCTGCCGGAAAGCTACACCGGTACTTTGGTCACTTCCCGTGAAATCGAAGGCCTGGAATTGAACGCCGGTCGTTTCACCGCCGAATCGCGCAAAAGCGATGAAGGCCGTGACAGCGGCGGTCTGAAGTCGATCAACGTGTTGGGCGGCAGCTATCAGTTCACCGAACACTTCAAAGGCGCGCTGTACGCCTCCGACGTTGAGGACGTCTTGAAGAAACAGTACGTGAACGCCAACTATGTGATTCCGTTCAACAAGGATCAGTCGCTGACCCTGGATTTCAACGGCTATCGCACCAAGCTGGACAGCTCGTACGTACGCGAAAACACCGTGCCGGGCGAAAGTATCGTCACCGGTCGCGACAACAAGATCTGGAGCCTGGCAGCCACCTTCGCCACCGGCCCGCACTCGTTCACCGTGGCGCACCAGCGTTCCACCGGCGACAGCAACCTCGGTTATGCCTACGGCGGCTACCAGAAAGATCAGGGGCGTGTCGGCGACGGTGGTAACTCCATCTATCTGGCCAACTCCTACTGGTCTGACTTTAACGCCGAAGACGAACGCAGCTGGCAGCTGGGTTACGGTCTGGACTTTGGTTCGTTCGGCGTTCCGGGTCTGAGCTACAACTTCGCTTACGTGCGCGGCGACAACATCACCACGTCCACCAGCGAAGGCGGCACCGAGCGCGAAATCTTCAACCAGTTCAAGTACGTCGTGCAGAGTGGCCCGGCCAAAGACCTGAGCGTGAAGTTGCGCAGCTCGATCCTGCGCGTGTCGCAGAAATCCAGCGAGTACAACGTCAGCGGTAACGAGCTGCGTGTATTCGTGGACTATCCGATCAACATCTTCTGATGATCGATCCGCTGTAAGAAAAATGAGAAAACCCCGATTCGTTCGGGGTTTTTTTTCGCCGGTTTTTCAGCGAAAACCGCAAATAACCGGTGTTCTTGTCATATAAAAGTCGTTTTTCAAGCGCTGCAGATTCCGTTTCAAGCAGTGCTTCAAATGCCTGAAATTCTTTCTCATGGACGCCAATTCTCCACCCAATAGATTAGGGCGTTCAACGCAGCGGAGAATTTGGTAATGATCGTTTTGAACAGAGAAGTGGGCGAATCGCTACGGCGCGACAAGTTTGTCAACGTCCAGGGTGGTGACTTCAATCTCTACGGTCATTTTGCCGACTTCGTCAGACTGACCAAAAGTTGGGAAAACATGGAGCCTGACAGCTATTACGGTCAGGCCGAAGCCGGCATGCGTTATCGTCGTTACAGCGACTTTGAATACAACCCGAAAACCCGCGAACTCAAGCAACTTGAGCATCGCGCCTACGTGCAATCGAAAGAGAACAACGCTTACGTCGGTGGCGTGGTACGGCACTTTCAGGACTTTTCCGAAGAAGTGATCTCTTCCCCGGTGATGCGCAGCCTGATCGACACCGATTTCGAAGTGTACAAAAGTGTGCTGCCGGAAGAGTTGCACGATGAAATCTGGCAGTGCCAGATCCATCAGATCCGCATCGAGATCAAACCCGGCAAACAGCTGGAAATCACTCCTGAAGGTATTCATTGCGACGGCTATCCGTTCAGCGGTGTGCACTTCTGGGGGCGCAGTAACGTAGAGGGTGCCGAGAGTCGACTGTACGACATCCACGAGCATCAACTGGCGGCGACCACCTACGAGGAAATTCTCGATACCACCTTCTTCCTCGACCGCGACATGCGCCATTACGTGACCCCGGCGCGCAATACCCACACCCATGCCATGGCGTACCGGCAGATTCTGGCGATTTCCTTCTCGCGGCCCGGGACCGCTTTCGACATTGTTCGCTAATCAGATCACCCCAATCGACGGCGTCGAGTGCTCGACGCCAGTGGTACTGCGCCGCGCCACCGCCAAGGATGCGCAACGCATGGAGCGCTTCTTCCGCCAGTTCGACGAAGTGTCGTTCTGCGAATGGCAGGACGCCAAATGCCTGCGCGGCGTGTTGATCCAGAAAACCACCACGGCGTATCTGGCGTTCGATGTGGCTGGCGAGATCGTCGGCGCGGTGCTCGGCGGCATGCTCGGCAGTCGCGGCACGATCAACCATCTGGCCGTGAGCCCGCGCTACCGCAGTCAGGGCGTGGGCCAGCGTCTGGTCGAAGCAGCGTCGTCCGACATGAAACGGGTCGGGGTGCTGCGGATGTTTCTGTTCGTCGACGATGCTAACCTCGCGGGCAAGCGATTCTGGACTGCCCAGGGTTTTTGCGAGCCTCACGGCGAACGGACATTTGAGAGGGATCTATGAATGAAAGGTCCGGCAGCGCGCCGCTGATGGCGACTCATCAGCCGTCGCGCACGTTTGCCGAAGCCAGCCCGGTGGTCGCCGGGTATTTCACCGTGTCGTTTGTTTTCGGGCTGATGGCGGTCAACGCCGGTCTGCCGATGTGGCTGCCAGTAGCGATGTGCTTGTTTGTCTATGCCGGCGCCTCGCAGTTCGCTGCGCTGGCGCTGATCTCCAGCGGCGCATCGCTGACCACCATTGTGCTGACCACTTTCCTGATCAATGCGCGGCACATGCTGATGTCGGTGTACATGGCCAAGGCGCTGCGCGCCCTTGGCTTGAGCCGCATGGAGCGTTGGGCTTACGCCGGTGGCCTGACGGATGAATCCTTCGCCTTTCATAGCGTCAAGCTTGGCACGGGCGCACCGGTCAATGTGCGTTACCTGATCGGCTTCAACCTGTTCTGCCACACCTCGTGGGTGCTCGGCGGTTTGCTCGGTGCGGTCTGCGCGCAGTACGCGGCGCACTTGATCAAATATCAGCTCGATTACGCGCTCACGGCGATGATGCTCTACGTGCTGGTCTCGCTGTGCAACACGCGCAACAAACTGATTGCCGCCGCTGCCGCCGTGGTCTGCATGGGGGCGCTGAGCCTGATCGGCAGTTCGCCCTTCAACGTATTTATCGCCACGTTTGTGGGCTGCGGAGTGGGTGTATGCCTGACCAAACGTTCCTGATTCTGGTGGTGGTGCTGATGATGGCCGTGACCTTCCTGCCACGCGCCTTGCCGCTGCAGATCAACACCGACCACTGGCCGCCCTTCGTGGCGCGGGCGCTGGAATATCTGCCGGTGGCGATCGTCGCTGCGATCAGCCTCACACCCCTGTTGATCAAGGATCGGCAGATCCAGCTCGATCGCCCGGAATTCTATGCTGCGATTCCGACGTTGCTATGTGCGTATTTCAGCAAAAACCTCTTTCTCAGTGTGGCGGTGGGGACGGCTGCGTACATTGCGCTCGGCTCGTTCATGTAGCGGCAGATCAACGACGTCGTTCAGCGCCTGGTGCGACAGCTCCGGATTGTTTACTGCCAGGCGCACTTCGAGGAAATCCTCGAAACCGGGAAAAATCGTCAGACCGTTCTTCTGCGCAGCTTCACGCGAGACCATGCCGACCGCATCCATCTGCGTGATCAACGACAGCGTCAGGGTTTCGCTGCAGGAATAGACCATGCGCTGGCCGTTCTCGTGATTGCCCAGCCCGGCGTCGAGAAACCGCAAGAAGCTGTGGGAATACGGACAATCTTCCGCAGGACGCACCTGAAACTTGTTGCCCAGCAAGGTCAGCGGATCGTTTTCCTGACCGCAATGCGCACCGACCACCTGCACCTGCACCTCGGGCAGCACGATGCTCGGCAGCCCCGGCCGCTGCGGGCCGATCAGCACGGCAAGGTCGAAATCTTCGTTCCTCAGCTTGCTGAGGTTTTCCATCGACTCGGCGTAGCTGAATTCCATCTGGTAATCGGGAAACACCTCAATCAGGCGTCCGATCATGCGTCGGTTGAAATCAGGCGACAGGGTGTTGTTCAACGCCACCTTCAACGTGCGCTGCCCGGGCACCTTCAGCGCCTCGACCTTTTCTTCCATTTGTCGCGTGGCGATCAACACTTTGTCGATGTAAGGCGTGAGCTCCGTACCTTGCGGCGTCAGCGTCAGGCCCTTGTTGGAGCGGCGAAACAAGCGGAAACCGAACTGCTCTTCGACCTTGTTCAACTGTGCGGCCAACGCCTGCACGGTCAGGCACGAATGCTCGGCTGCAGCCGACAACGAGCCGGTCTGCACGATGCGCATGAGGTTGCGTAAGGTTCTGCTATCCATGGGTAATGCCCTCTGAAGTGGGCTGGGTATTGTTGTTTACGAAACGACCGAAACGGCGCCATATGCCGGCTATATTCCTGCACCTGAGCATAGTTGTCGCGGATTTAGTAGCGAATTGATTTCCCCGCCGATGGCTGGAGGCTGACAGAGGATCGGGGTTTTTGCTGGGGTGGGGGTGATGAAGGTCAAAAAAGTGCGTGGTTTTGGTGCGCGGTGAGATTTTTTTCGAAGAGAAACAGCTTACATCTTCCTAGCTTTTTGCCTGCGTCATACGCAGATAGGTCTCAGGTAAAGTAACGATTCAGCTGATAGCGCCCGACAGTCAAAGGAGTTGAAATGGATGTCTGGCATGCGAGCCATGGTGGTAGATAACCACCTATCAACTTCGCGTTGACCGACGAAGATCACTCCGAACACAATGCAGAGGTAGCGCTGATGTAGCTACAAAACCACGATGAGGTAATTGAAATGGCTGCACTACTGAAAACTACCGATGTGCGCTGCCGCATTGATGAGGATTTGAAAGCGCGTGCGACTGAAGTCTTGAACGCTTGCGGGCTGAGCATTAGCGACGCCATGCGACTTTTTCTGCGACAGGTTGTTGCTACTCAGGGGCTTCCCTTCGAGGTGCGAGTTCCATCGGAGAAGACGGCCCGCGCAATGATGGAAGCACGAGAAATCCGTCAGCGTTTCGACTCGATAGACGACATGCTAAGGAATGCTGATGGCGAAACAGGAGAAAACGCAAAAACGCCCTGATCGGCCTAAACAGTGTGCACAGACTTCTGAATTCAAGAAGTCTTGGGATCGTTATAACCGTGCCGGAAGGCGAGATATGAACGACGTTCGGAAGGTGATGGCAATGTTGTTCCTGGGGCAGCAGTTACCGGCAGAATATCTGGATCATGCGCTGACTGGAGATTGGTCTGGATTCCGCGAGTGTCATATCGGTGGCGATTTTCTGATGGTTTACGAGAACACACGTCCAGACCTGATCACGTTCGTGGATTTAGGGAGTCATTCAGAACTGTTTAAATAGCGCAGAAAAACATAAGCCGGCTTAACTCTGGCTTCTGAGCGTTTGATTGTTACGATTCGTTCATTTGTGTATCAAAACGCTAAAAAATTACAGGTATGTACTAGTCTTCAGCTAAGACAAAAAATCAGGAGGCGTCTATGCCTACCTCATCCCCAGCTCTCACCCCACGCGAACAACTCGACGCCCCCGAAGCCGGCCGGGTTGCGCTGAAGTTCTTCTTCAGCCTCATGGAGCATTGGGGCTGTAGCGCCGAGCAACAACGCACCCTGCTCGGAGGAGTCGGCAACACCACGTTCTATAAATACAAACACCTGCCAAACATACGCCTGCCCCATGACACCCTCGAGCGCATCTCTTACCTGATGGGTATTCACAAGGCGTTGAGCATCATCTTCAGCAATAGTCGCGAGCGCGCCTACAAGTGGGTCAGCAGCCCGAACAACGCGGCACCGTTCAATGGCAAAACCGCGCTGGATTACATGCTGGCGGGCCGGGTGGTCGATATCGCCGATGTACGCCGCTACCTCGACGGAGTGCGCGGTTGAAAGCGCCGGCGCCGGTGGATGTGCCATGGCCGCGGGCGTATCGCATCGTCAACAGCAGCTTCCCGCCGATTGCGCTGTTCGAAGACGTCCTCGACCCCGAGGACCTCGAAGTTGCCTACGCCATCGAAGCGCTGACCAATGATCGCCTGATCGAACAGGCCGGCGTCCTTGCCCGCGTACGTCCCGAAGATCGCCTGTCCGGCCCCGGTTCCAGCCCGGTGATGGCTGCGTTCACTCACGTCGGCAAACGCAGCCGTTTCAGTGACGGCACCTTCGGCGTCTATTACGCCGCCAGCAGCCAGGCTGCGGCCATCGCTGAAACATGTTTTCACCAGGAACGCTTTCTTGCCGCGACCCGGGAAGCCGATCTCGAATTGACCATGCGTACCTATATCAATCAGGTGACCAAACCGCTGCATGATGTCCGCCATGGCTTTGATCACTTGCATCAGCCTGATCCTGAAGCCTATGGCCCATCACAGCTGTTCGCGCGGCAACTGCGCGATGCCGAGTCGTGGGGCTTGCTCTATAACAGCGTGAGGTTGCCTGGGCATGAATGCGTTGCAGCGTTCCGTCCGCCTGCGGTTTCGATTCCGAAGCAGGGCAAGCATTTGCGCTATGTCTGGAGCGCGAGTGAGGGCAGGATCTCGTTTGTGTTCGAGATCAGTCAGGTCTGAATTATCGCTTTGACTTTGTCGAGCGTTGTGACGGGAATGACGCTGGATGGAATTCGCGAAGAGGGCGACAAGTTGTAAACGGCAAATTTACTGTCGATGACTTTGTCGGACATGAGTTTCAGAGATGGAAGAATTCTGGAATGAAAATGCTGGTCCAGACCGCACGGCGAGATTGAGCTTCCATCAGTCTCGTAAAAGCGCCCCGCGGACTGGTTCATATCCGCTCCCACCAAAATCACCTTTGAAAAGCCTGCGTGATAGGCAAGTTGGAGTGCGAGATACAAGACTGTGCGGGCATCAAAAAAACCATGGGCCAGGTTTTTGCTGAATCCGATACTGCGGTTTCGGCTACCCAGAACAGCGCGACTACGTACCAGATCCTGGTTGTCGCGCAGTAGCCATTCAGTCAAGGTTGGTTTGGGCGCTTTCTTGAGCAAATAGAGATCACCTGTCGGTTCAACAATCAGTTCCTGAGCCTGGTTAGCCCACACAGCTACACGCTGACTAGTGCGCATCGCATAGGCAAACAGTTCAGGTTGTTGTAGCGAAAAACTGGTATCGGTGCATGCGTAGAAGAACGGCTTTATGCCTGTTCCCATGAACATGGATATCGCGCCGTTCACCGTGATCATCGGGATGTCGGCAAACTGTTCAATGGGAAAGTCCTTCGCGGAGTTGCCCGACGCGATAATGAATACAGCGCCTTGAGCAATGTTTCGACAGTCAGAAAAGTCCCTGATTTGCGAACGTGCGGAGCCGTTTGGCGTTTCTGATGTTGAGTTCATCGATGGTCTCTTGGTCCATGTCATGCATTCAGTCCGTTGTGCTGACGTGATGAAGCGGGATGACTCTTCCACAGCGCCGCGCTTTGTAAGGGAGTGTTGCGCTCGGCGTTAGTTCCCAATTGGCTGCGGGGCGGCCGATGCGTTGGCCAAGAACGCTCCAGTGGCTGGCGGGTTGTCTGGATAGATGCAGGAGGGAAGTCGGATATGTCCGCGCATCAAGGGATCTTGAGGAAGGCCGGCATGTTTTCGGCAGGCCTGAAATGCAAAAAGCCCTCGCATCAACGAGGGCTTCGAATGGCGGTTTGCATCAATGCCTTTCTGGTGGCGAATCCATTACTTCACCACATCATCGATCAATGCCTTGCTTAGCTCGTGCAGATACTGCGAGGCATAAGCGCGGACTTTGCAGGATTGGGAACAGGGGCACAGGCAGCCGACGGGTGCAGCGCAGACTCTCTTGCGGGTCGCAAGTCAGCATCCTGAGGCGTTGCGGGATTTACATCCTGCCCGATCCCCATTTTGGACGTCTTGGCTGACTCAGAAACAACAAAGCCCCTGCATTTCTGCAGGGGCTTTGTTTTGTATGGTGCCGGCACCAGGAGTCGAACCCGGGACCTACTGATTACAAGTCAGTTGCTCTACCAACTGAGCTATACCGGCGTGTGGGCGACGATTATAGCGATTGGGTAGATCCTGTAAACCCCTGAATTCAGACTATTTTTGCATTCCGGAAAAATCAGGCCCTGCGCAAATTAATGCGCAGCTTTTGTACCTCAAGCGCAGTAAGGCATTTATGCAGGGCGTACAGTTGAGTTTGGGCTTTCGGGACCCTGCAGTTATTCACTCGGCAAGCCCAATATTCGCCGGTTATGTCGTTTTGATTGGCAGCTTATGCACAACTGAGGGGCGCGGATACTGGCTTATGCGAGGTGTTGTGAACCCATTCTCATCTTGTTCGCAAATCCCTGTTTTACAGGTTTTTTATTCATGTGAACAAAAAATGACCAGTGTTGTTAAAGCGACCAAACAGGCGCAGATATTGGATCCACAGCAAATCCATCAACAGAGTTATCCACAGGTCGTAACGTTTTAGGCGCGCTCGGCGAGCAGCAGTAAGTTACGCGGTGTGAGAGAGGTATCGCAAAAGGTGCCGAGGCGTACGACGTATCCCTGTTCCGCGAGGAAAAGCGCCCGATCCAGATTCAGCCAGAGCTCCAATGGTCGCCGGAACAAACCGCGCAGCAATTCGAGATTGCGAACTTCGGCCAACCGCTGCCAACCGGCTGCTTCGAGTTCGGGCCAATCTGGCTCGCCGACTGTGGATAACTCTTTGAGCACAGCCAGATCGCGACAGTAAGCAGCGAACGGTTTGTCCAGCCAGGCGCTGGGCAGGGAGGGCGTTGGCAGGTATTCATCGACGCCGCGCACTTGCCGTTGCAGCAGGTCGAAAGCCAGGCGACGAGCCATCGAGGTGTCACGCTGGCGCCGGACGCGCGCACCGGCGGTGACGGTTTCGCTCATCGGCAGCGACAGATCTTCCAGCGAGAGCTGTAGAAGCGATGCCGATCCTGCGCAGGACGAGGCCTGGTATTCGTTACGACTGATGCGGTTGTAACAGCACGGTGCGATCGCCATTTGCTGGCAGCCGGCAGCACTGGCCAAATGCATCAAGCGCACGTGCAGATCACCGCAGGCGTGGAGGGCGACGGGGGTGTGGGCGGCGTTCAATACGACCGGGGCGTCTGCCGCGAGTACATCCTGTTCGACATGCAGGGCGTGCAAGTGATGACGCTGACTCAGTGACTGACCGCTGGCGACCAATAGCGGATCGTATTCAACACAAGTCAGTTGTTGTCCCGACCCCAGTAAGCGCCGGCCCAAATGTCCCTTGCCCGAACACCAGTCCAACCAATGCGTCGGCTGCGAAGCGAAAGACAAACGACTGGCAAACGCTTCAATCTGCTGCCACTTGCGCCCGGGCACATCGACATTCAAACGATGCCCGGCAGCCTCAAGCGCATGCCCCGAAAACTCACCGACCGCACTCAACTCTGCCGACAACTTCGCCAATGAAGCGAACGGCTCTGGCCCATCGACAAGATCAGCAGGATGGTTATGCGCGCGTTCTGCATCTTCCAGCGACCGCCCGCGTAGCCACGCAGACAACTCCGGGTAGGACGCTTCCCATGGAAGTTGTAGGTGAGTGAACGGTCGAGGTTTCCACAGCGCCTGATGCTCAATCAAATAAGCATCCAGCGCGGTGAAGCGGGCGAGTAGGGCCTCGTCCGTCAGCACGTGGGAAGTATCAGCGGCCTTGGCAGGCATCGACGCGCAGCCAGCGTTCCAGCAGCTTGAAGCCGCGAACCAGCACGTAAGCCATGACCAGGTAGAACACACCGGCGGCGAAGAAGATCTCCACCGGCAGATAAGTGCGGGCAATGATCGTGCGGGCCATGCCGGTCAGTTCCAGCAGGGTCACGGTGCTGGCCAGGGCGCTGGCCTTGAGCATCAGGATCACTTCGTTGCTGTAGGCCGGCAGGCCGATGCGCGCAGCACGCGGGAGGATGATGTAGAACATCGCTTTCGGTCTGGACATGCCCAACGCTCGCGCGGCTTCGATCTCGCCCGGTGGAATCGCCTGAATCGCACCGCGCAGAATCTCGGCGATGTACGCCGCCGTGTGCAAGGTCATGGTCACGGTCGCGCACCAGAACGGATCGCGCAGGTAGGGCCACAACGCGCTTTCACGTACGGCGTCGAACTGCGCCAGGCCGTAATAGACCAGGAACAGCTGCACCAGCAGCGGGGTGCCCCGGAAAAAGAAGATGTAGGCGTAAGGCAGCGAGCGCACGTACCAGCGCTTCGAAGAGCGGGCGATGCCCAACGGAATGGCGAGCAGCAGGCCGGCAATGACCGCGATGGCGACCAGTTCCAGCGTCAGGGTCGCGCCCTGTGCCAGTTTTGGCAGCCACTTGATGATGACTTCCCAGTTCATTGCGCGCTCCTCGCAAAGCCGCGGGCGGCGCGTTTTTCCAGGAAGTGCATGCCGGTCATCGCCAGCACTGTCAGGCCGAGGTACATGATCGCCGCGACCATATAGAAGGTGAACGGTTGTTTTGACACGGTCACACCGATCTGCGCGTGACGCATGATTTCTTCCAGACCGATGACCGATACCAGCGCGGTGTCTTTCATCAGGATCATGAACAGGTTGCCCAGGCCCGGCAGGGCGATGCGCCACATCTGCGGCATGATCAACCGGGTGAAAATCCGCCACTTCGACAGGCCCAGGGCCTGGCCGGCTTCACGGTGGCCCTTGGGAATGGCCAGCAGGGCGCCGCGAAACACTTCCGTGGCGTAGGCGCCGAAGCACAGGCCCAGTGCGATCACACCAGCGGCAAAGGCGTTGAGTTGCAGGTCGGGGTTGCCGAAGTACTCACCGAGGGCGCGCATCAGGTTGACCGTACCGAAGTAGATCAACAGCACCCAGAGCAATTCCGGGACGCCGCGCACCAGTGTCGAGTAGGTACCGCCAAGCCATTGCAGCGGCTTGTACGGGGAAGTCTTGGCCAAGGCGCCGAGCAGGCCGAGCACCAGGCCCAGGCACAGGGCGGTGAGGGCCAGTTGGACGGTCATCAGCGCACCAGCGGCGAGCGCCGGGCCGAATCCGTAGAGGTCGATAATCATGGGTTTCTGTTCAAATTGCGGCAGGCAAAGTCGGGAGCCGGCGCCGCTTGATCACGGCGCCGGTCCCACAGGTCAGATCAATAGATGCTGAACGGGAAGTACTTGTCGTTGATTTTCTTGTAGGTACCGTCAGCGACGATTTCCTTCAGTGCGGCGTTCAGCTTGTTGCGCAGTTCGTTGTCACCCTTGCGCACGGCGATACCGATCTTGTCGCTTTCCACCACCGGGTCGCCCTTGAACTCGTAGTTCTTGCCGGCTTCGGTTTTCAGCCAGTCATAGTTGGCGTACTTGTCGGCGAGGATCGCGTCGACACGACCGGAGGTCAGGTCGAGGTAAGCGTTTTCCTGGGTGTCGTAGAGGCTGACCTTGATGTCGTCACCGTAGGTGTCTTCCAGCCAGGTGCCGGCCAGCGTTGCGCGCTGGGTGCCGATGGTCTTGCCCTTGAGCGAGTCCTTGTCGGTTTTGAAGTCGACGTTTTTCGGCGCGATGAACTGCAATTTGTTCGAGTAGTACGGGTCGGTAAAGTCCACCGCGGCTTTGCGCTCTTCGGTGATCGACAGCGAGGAAATCAGGAAGTCGAACTTCTTCGCGTTCAGCGCCGGAATGATGCCGTCCCAGTCAGAGGTGACGACGGAGCATTCGGCTTTCATCTTCGCGCACAGGGCGTCGCCGATTTCCTTGTCGAAGCCGACCACCTGGCCGCTCGCGTCTTTATTGTTGAACGGCGGGTAGGCCGCTTCGATGCCCATCTTCAGGGTTTCAGCCATGGCACCGGCGCTGAACGCGAGGGTGACGGCGGCGGCCAGGAAGACCTTTTTGAAATTCTGCATGCATGTTGCTCCGTTAGCGGTTGCTGGACATGAATTGTTTGCAGCGCGCCGAAAGCGGGTTATCGAACACCTGCTGTGGCGATCCTTGCTCTTCTATAAGGCCCTGATGAAGGAACACCACTTCGCTGGAGACCTGGCGGGCGAAGCCCATTTCGTGGGTCACGAGCAGCATGGTGCGGCCTTCTTCGGCCAATGCGCGGATGACACTAAGTACTTCCTGAACCATTTCCGGGTCAAGGGCGGAGGTGGGTTCGTCGAACAGGATCACCTTCGGCTGCATCGCCAGCGTGCGCGCAATCGCTGCGCGTTGCTGCTGGCCACCGGACAATTGCGCCGGGTAGGCGTGGCGCTTGTCGGCGATGCCGACCTTGGCCAGCAACGCTTCGGCGACTTCGATGGCCTCGGCCTTGCTCTGGCCGAGCACGCGGCGCGGGGCCTCGATGACGTTGTCGAGCACGCTCATGTGCGGCCACAGATTAAAGTTTTGAAATACAAAACCAATCTCCGAGCGCAGGCGGTTGATCTGTTTGCCGTCAGCGGCGACCAGTTCGCCGTTCTTCGCGGCTTTGAGCTTGAGTTCTTCACCGGCCACCAGGATCTGGCCCTGATGCGGGTTTTCCAACAGGTTGATGCAGCGCAGGAACGTGGACTTGCCGGAACCGGAAGAGCCGAGGATCGAGATCACGTCGCCGTCGCGGGCGGTCAGCGAGATGCCTTTGAGCACCTCCAGCTGTCCGTAGCGTTTGTGCAAGTTGCGGATTTCAAGCGCGGGCGTGGCCTCAGCCATGTGCGTTCCTCATATATGTTGCGCTCCTGCTGTTGGCGGGCCTTCCTGGCGAGGCGGCCAAGCTAGCATAGCGTTTCAATGGCAGCCAACAGCGCTACGAGCGGTAAACGGGTGGCATGTGGCGGGTTGTCGCATCGGCGCAGCAGACTGTCGCCCCATCAACAACCGAACGGGTGTTTGATCGTGCAAACCCGTGGGTGCCGCGTAAAAAAAGGCGCGATGTTGCCAGCTTTGGCGGGGTGTTGGAAGCGCTATCCGGCCGAACGTTCCTTATTCGCCCTTTTTCTGTGCGCCGCACACTTTTTCTGTGTGTTTCTGGTGCGCGGATTCGTCTGGAAAGTGAGTCGCCGGGTAACGTTCTGGCGAATAGCCATTAAACTCAAGGACTTGCATCGGATGCCGGAGCCCCCGGCCCTCAAGGACTTGAAACATTTTGGCGCAAATATTGCGTGCAGAATAAGGAACAGGCCGTTGGATTCTTTTTACGAGAAAGAATTTACAGACGCGCCGGACGCACTCGCTTTCCTTGCAAAGGTAGTCTCTATGAGCAGTACCCCAAGCTCCACTGGCCTCGAACAGGGGCTCAAACCGCGTCATGTGACCATGTTGTCGATCGCCGGTGTGATCGGCGCCGGTCTGTTCGTCGGCTCCGGCCACGCCATCGCTGCCGCCGGCCCGGCCGTGCTGCTGGCCTACGCCGCTGCCGGTACTCTGGTGGTGCTGGTGATGCGCATGCTCGGCGAGATGGCCGTGGCTTCGCCGGACACCGGTTCGTTCTCGACTTACGCTGATCGCGCGATCGGTCACTGGGCCGGATTCACCATCGGCTGGCTCTACTGGTGGTTCTGGGTGTTGGTGATTCCGCTGGAAGCCAACGCCGCCGCGACCATCCTGCATGCGTGGTTCCCGGGTGTCGACATTTGGGCTTTCGCTCTGGTCATCACCATGCTGCTGACCGTGACCAACCTGTTCAGCGTGAAGAATTACGGTGAGTTCGAGTTCTGGTTCGCCCTGATCAAGGTGCTTGCGATCATCGGCTTCATCGGCCTCGGCCTTGCAGCGATTTTCGGCTTCCTGCCGACCAGCCAGGTCAGTGGCGTTTCGCACCTGTTCGACAGCGGCGGCTTTCTGCCCAATGGCATGGGTGCTGTGCTGGGCGCGATCCTGACCACCATGTTCTCGTTCATGGGTACCGAAATCGTCACCATCGCGGCGGCGGAGTCGAAAGATCCTGGCAAGCAGATTTCCAAGGCGACCAACTCGGTGATCTGGCGGATCGGCCTGTTCTATCTGGTGTCGATTTTCATCGTGGTTGCGCTGGTGCCGTGGAACGATCCTACCTTGGCCAACCTCGGCTCCTATCAGACCGTACTTGAGCGCATGGGCATTCCCAACGCCAAGATGATCGTCGACATCGTCGTACTGGTCGCGGTGACCAGTTGCCTGAACTCGGCGCTGTACACCTCGTCGCGCATGCTGTTCTCCCTCGGCAAGCGCGGCGATGCCCCGGCCATGTCGACCCGCACCAACAAGAGCGGCACGCCTTACTGGGCGGTGATGCTGTCCACCGGCGCAGCGTTCCTCTGCACCTTCGCCAACTATGTGGCTCCGGCCGCGGTGTTCGAATTCCTCCTCGCCAGCTCCGGCGCCATCGCGCTGCTGGTGTATCTGGTGATCGCCTTCTCGCAACTGCGCATGCGGAAACAGCGCATGGCGCGCGGCGAGAAAATCGTCTTCAGCATGTGGCTGTTCCCGGGGCTGACCTGGGCGGTGATCATCTTCATTGTCGCCGCGCTGACCATCATGCTGTTCCAGGAAGCCCACCGCGTGGAAATCCTTGCCACGGGCCTGCTGAGCCTGATGGTGGTAGCCGCTGGTCTGCTGGTGTCGCGCCGTCGCAAGCTGGAGAAGCGTGGTGCGGTGGTGTTGAACTGAGTCGTAACGCGTGATGTAAAAACGGCCGCTGTCAGGGATGACTAGCGGCCGTTTTTGTTTCTGAGAAGGGCTTATTCGCTCTTGTCTTCCTGGGTCTCTACCGACTTCCCATAAGCATCCAGCGCCACCCCGAAATCCGTAATGAACTGCGGCTCGCTCAGCCAGGCCTGGGCTTGTTCGATGGTCATGCCGTCGGCCCACATGCGGTAGTCGATGAGCATGTCGGCGGCCAGGTGCGTGGCGGCCATGCCTTCGTTGTCGGCGTTTTCCATGTCGAGCAGTTCAGGATGGTCGACGATGATGAAGGCCAGTTCGCGCAGCAGGGTCAGCAGCATTTCGTTGCGGCTGACGGCTTCGGCGTCGCGCATTTTGCTGAACATCGCCAGGGTGTATTCCGGGATCGGCTCGGCGAGGTGGCCGAGGTCTTCGTCCTGATCCAGCGGTTTGCGCCCGACCATGCGGATCTGCTTGGCTTTGGCCTTGGCGCGTTTGGCGCGTTTCTGTTGCTTGTTCAGGGATGCCATGGGAGCTCAGTTCTTCTGTTGGGTTTGTGCAGCGATCGCGTCGGATGCCGCTACATAGTCAGCCTGGAAGGCTGGGGATTCGATCCACGCCAGCGCGCCGGCCTCGTCGGTTTCCTGCGACCACTGGCGATACTCGATCAACGCGGCGAGGA
Organism: Pseudomonas sp. ef1; assembly: GCF_007293365.2. NCBI lineage: Bacteria > Pseudomonadati > Pseudomonadota > Gammaproteobacteria > Pseudomonadales > Pseudomonadaceae > Pseudomonas > Pseudomonas sp. ef1. The sequence goes on from NZ_CM129815.1 coordinate 1,279,596, forward strand.
TGAAATCCATCGCGCCTTCCTCACCTTCCTGCTCATAGACCAGTTCCAGCAGCGGATCTTCAAGGAACGCGGTGCACATGGCCTGTTGGCTGATCTTCTCGGCGTCGATCATTTTCTTGAACAGCTCGGTCAGGTCCACCGATTCGAAGTCGATGCGGTCGTCGTTCGGGTCCAGCTCGACCGGCGCTTCGGCGCGCTTGGTGCGGTTCTGCTTGGCCTTGGCTTTGGCCCGGGTGGCGCGTTTTTGCTGCTTGTTGGCGGAGGCCATGATGTGTTCCGTCGTGCGTTGAGAGGGGCTCAGCTGCGTGGCACTTGTCGGCCGGGTGTATCGGCGGCCAGTGCGCCGGTCTGCAGCCAGGTCAGAGCAATGGGCCATAGTGTGGCTTGGTATGCGCTGCGAAAAAAGCCGAAATGTCCGACTTGTCGTTCGCCGATGTCCTGCGGCGCAATGCGCAGATGGGTTTTTGCCGCGTAGCTGAAGTAGCCGAGCAGGCGTTCGATCGCCGGGATCGTTCCGTAAGGATCATCGCTGAGGCTGATGGCGAGGGTCTGCGCGCGGACGCCATCGAAGGGCAGGGCGCCCGCCTTTTTCATCAGCACCCGACCGCTTGGACGATCCTCGTACCGTGCAGTGGGTGTGTTCCAGTCGCAGACTACGCCGGTTGGCGTGTCCTCCAGCCAGCCGATCCGCTTGCCTGGAAAATAGCCGCAGAGCAGCGTCATCAAAGGCATGATCACATGCCACTTGCCGAACATCCGCCAGCGCTGTTCGGAAGCATAATCGCGCCAATAAGCGAACTGCGCACCGACGGTTACCAACCGTCGGATCACCTTGCCCGACTCCGCCAAGCCCGCCGCGCAGCCGCCGAAACTATGGGCGACCACATCGATTGGCTGACCGGGAAACTCCCGCTGCGCCCGTTTGAGCATCGCTTCGAAATCCAGCGCGCCCCAGTCGCTCCACGAGGCACGCAGCCCTTTGATCGACTCGCCGCGCGATTCGCCGATGCCCCGATAGTCGTAGGTCATCACGTCGAAGCCGTGGCAGAACAGATAGGCCGCGAACCGTGAGTAGTGGCGACAGCGCACGGAGGTGGCGGCGTTGATGATGACCACCGGGCGCTGTGGATCGGGCGAACTATGGCGCCAGGTGAAGCCGCCGAGTGCGTAGCCGTCGTCGGCAGTTTCCTTGAAGGACGTGCCTTCAGCTGCAGTCAAAACTGGTTGGCTCAACTCTGCGTCTTCCAACTCGAATGGGGGCTTGCTGCCTATGGCGCTTGACCTCGGCGGTTAGGTGCCAACCATAGTCGCCGCGCTGATCAAGAACAATCCGGCCGGTTCATTCACTGGATTGAATGAGCATGCGTTCTTCGATCAACGCCTGTTCGCGGTTGAGTTCAGCACGTAACTCTTCTTCGCTCGGCAGTATCGTCTTGTAGCTGCTGGCGAACAGTTGCTCATTGCCTTTGAGCATGGAATAGCGCGCCACCGAGTCATTGCTTTCCGCGCTGAGAATGATACCGACGGTTGGCTTGTCACCTTCGCTGCGCTTGAGCTCGTCGTACATGCGCACATACATGTCCATCTGCCCGACATCGCGGGCGCTGAGCTTGCCGCGTTTCAGGTCGATGATCACGAAGCACTTGAGCAGGTAGTTGTAGAACACCAGATCGATATAGAGGTCGACGCCGTCAGTGCTGATGCGTTGTTGGCGGGCGACAAAGGAAAAGCCTTTGCCAAGTTCAAGCAGAAAGCTTTGCAAGTGATCGATGAGGGCTTGTTCGAGTCCGCTTTCCCTGACTTTGCCTGCCGAGGGCAGACCGAGAAATTCGAGCATGACCGGGTCGCGAATGAATTCCCGCGGATTGCATTTCATCGCGTCGATGTTGGTCGTGGCTTCCTCGACTACCTCGGCTTTGTCCTGACTCATCAGCAGGCGCTCGTAGTAGAGCGTCAGGATCTGACGATCAAGGGCGCGGCTTGACCAGTTGAGGTCGGCGCATTCGTTCATGTACCACAGGCGCGCTTTCTCGTTCTCGACGCGTAGCAGGCGGCGGTAGTGGGTCCAGCTCAATTCGGAACGCACTGCGTTCCAAATTGGAAAAGACTGATAAAAGCTACGCATATATCGCAGATTGCGCTCATCAAATCCCTTCCCGAATTGCCCCGTTAGATCCTTCGCCAGCAGCGCGAGCAACTGCTGGCCATAACCCGCTCGCTGAGCGCCTTTCTGTTCGAACTCGACGATGTGCCGGCCGATTTGCCAACAAGTCTGCACCTGAATCGTATCGACCGCGCGTAGCACTTTTTGCCGCGCCTGGCGAATCAGCTCGCCCGGTTCGCCCAGCAGTGAATCGATTTTATGGTCTTGCGTATCAGCAGGTTTGAGCTGGCTCATCGGGTCTTCCGCATTCTGGAAACAGAGACGCAAGCATGCCGGGGAAGGCGGCGCAGGTATGTCGGGCGAACCTGCGAGTTCGGAAGGAAGGGTGGGACAGGCGTTGCGGGACATTGCCACCGGAAGGCGCGCAACGGGGTAAATGTCCGTAGTCCATTTCGTACTTTTGCCCAGTCAATCGCCGCAGAGTTGGCAGCGCTGCGGTGAGCGATCTGGTGTTGCGCTGGAATGAAAGAACAGGCAGGCAAGAGGCTGCTTCAAAAAAGCGCCCCAGTTGCATCATCGCGAGCGCTTGCCCTTCGACCTCTGCTCACGCATCCGTCCTTTGCGATAAATCCACAGCCCGAACACACCGATGGCCAACATGAACGCGGTCCAGAAGCTCTGCCACATGAACTCGAACCAGTATCGCCGAGGTTGCAGTGCCAAGGTGTAGGTGCTGCGCGGTCCGCGATTGTTGGTGGTGATGGAACCGCTGACCCAGCTTTCGATAAGCATGTAGATCGAAAGACACACGGCTAAGGCAATCAGCACGCCAGCGAGCACGGTAAGCCAGAACGTCCAGCGGCTCGGGCGATACGGCGGGGGATGCGGCAAGCGAATACGGGTTCTTTTCTGATTCATAAGCGAGGCTCGCGCAAGCCGGTCAGGAAACTGCCAGCTCTTGAAGTTGTTCAGTCGGCATCTGCCGCGGGCTCGTCGGGCGTGCGGCAAGGTGGGCGCATTCGGCGATCACCTTGAGAATGCCGATCACCGCCGGGGTCAGCGTAGTGCCGAGGCAAATGCGCACGCCTGTGGAAGCCTGGCCGTCGGCGAAAAAGATGCCGCTGCCAGCCACGTGGCAACCGCGCTCCGTGGCCAGTTGCTGCAGCGCAGACATGTCGGTGTGTGCCGGCATTTCGACCCAGTGGATGAAGCCGCCGCGCGGTGGCACATAGACGGTCCCGAGCGGGAAATCCGTGCGCACCAGTGCTTCGACAAAACTCGCCAGCGAGGATAGTTGCGATCTCAATCTGGCGCAGTGTTCGTCCATGTAGCCACGGCCGATAAATTCATTGAGGACGTTTTGCGCAAGGCTGGAAACGGCCAGGTTGCGCGAAAACATCTGCGCGAGGATGGCATTGCGGTATTTGCCGGCCAGACACCAGCCGACGCGATAACCCGGCGCGATGGTTTTGGAAAAGGACGAGCAGTAGATCGTCTGGCCGCTGCTGTCGTAGCTCTTGAGGGCGCGCGGCCGATCAGCTTCGGGCACCAGGTCGAAGAAGATGTCGTCTTCGATGATCGGCACATCCGCTTCCCGGGCGATCCTGGAAAGTCGCGCGCGCGCTTCGTCGGGCATGATGAAGCCACGCGGATTCTGCAGCGTCGGGTTGAGAAAAATCACCGCGACCTTTTTTTGCTTCAGCGCTTCTTCCAGATGATCGACATCCAGGCCCGTACGCCCGTGGGTGCGGATCGGCAGGGCGCGCATGCCCAGGCGTTCGATGGTCTGCAGGATGCCGTAATAGGTCGGGGTTTCGATGGCGACTGTAGCGCCTTTCGACGCGACGGCTTCCAGGGCCAGTTCGAGAGCGATGGTGTCGCCCGATGTCACCAGAATGTCGTCCGGCCCGCATACCACTCCGCGAGTCAGCATCAGGCCGGCAATACGCCTTCGCAGCGCGGGAAGGCCGGGTGGCGCGACCAGGCCGCTCAGCGTGTTGTCAGTCTTGGCGGCCAGCACCGAGAGGCATTTGTTGAGCAGCACGTTGGGCGTGAGATCGCTGTGCAGGACAGCCGAATTCAGCGATGCGGTGGTGCGCGAGGCCGCTTCGGAGAGCATCGCAACCACCGCATGATTGACGTTGACGGTGACACTGGAAAAGTCGAAAGCGCCGGACGGTTTTGCCCGCCCTGATGCCGAGACGAAGTAGCCGACGCGCGGCACCGTCGAGACGTAGGCGTCGGCCTCGAGATCGGCCAGCGCCCGCTGCACCGTGGTGATGCTGGTCTCGAACATCCGCGCCAGAACGCGGATTGACGGCAGTTTCGCTTCGGCCGCCAGGTCACCGCTGTCGATCTGGCGAATAATCCAGTCCTTGACTATCCGCCAGCGCTTGTCCGGCAAATCAAACCTGTCCATAAGTTCTCTGTGATGATTCGAAACAATTCACAGAAAGTAGAGCAAAACGATCCCCGTTGCAGCAACTATGACGATGTTCAGCGCCACCAGACCGAAGGCGAAGCGGATCAGGCTGTTTTCTTCCTGGCGGTTGGCCCCGGCAAGTCCGGTGATCAATGACAGGATCGACAGCGAGCCAAGTGCGCCATGGCCGGCGGCGCTGTTGACCATTGCCGCCAGCCACGCCCCGTGTTCGCTGCTCAGCGCGGCAATGGACGGCATCACCAGCGTGTTGCCGCCGACGTTGGAGCCGGTGACATAGCCGGCAATCCCTGCCAGCAGGGCGATCGTCGGCGCCAGCGAAATACCCGACATGGATTGCAACGCGCTTTGCGCCTCGACAAGGAATCCGGCGTTGACCATCACCTGGGAGAGCAGCAGGAACAGGAAGATTGTCGTGACCGGAAACTTCGCCCGGTTCAACAGCGCTTGCCAAGGAAATCCGGCGCCTGCTGTTTGCCTGAACGCCATCAGCACGGTCACGATCAGCAGCGCCAGCCCTGGAGACGCCAATGGCTTCCATGAAACGTGTTCGCCCCTGATGACCCACAGGCCATCCCAACCCGACAGCACGAACAATCCGCGCGACGCCACAATCACTCCCAGCAAGGCCAGATAAGGCCATGCCGCGCTCGGCCAGCGCACCAGTTTTTTCCGTTGCGCCCAGGAGATGCCCAGGCCGACGCAAGCCACGGCCAGCCCGGCCAGCACACCGGAAACTTCCGGGCCGACCCACAGGTTGACGCAATACAGCACGGCAACGAACAGGGCGGTCACGACGATCAGCCCCAGCCACGGAGTAATCCTGCGGATGCCGGCCTGCCACAAGGCCAGCGACGCCAGGCAGAGGAACACCGGCGCGCTGATCAGCGCTGAATGGCTACCGAGGGTTTGCGCCGGCAAATGTGCCAGCAGGGCACCGATCACCGTTGCCAGACCCAGCGTGCCCCACGGCATGATGACCATGCCGGCGAGAGCGATTTTCATCCCCGACTGGCGAGTGAAAAGCCCCATCAGCAGCGGCACCGTGGCAATCAGGGAAACGCCGAAGCCGGTCATCGCTTCCAGCAGCGGCGCCAGCCCCAGCACGATGAAAATCACCTGCGCGGGGGGTGTCCAGCCGAGTTCCTTGACCCACGCGCCGATGGCCTGCGGTGCACCGCCGCGCTCGACCAGAATGACGAAGGCCAGCCCCGGGACGATTACGCACGCGGTGCTGAGAAACAGGATCGTGGTGTCCTGAAAAATCGCCGAGGAGATGGCCGCCGACACCGGCCCGGCAGCGCCCAGTGCCCACAGCACCAGCACCAGCACCACACCGGCCAGCGCGGCCTGTACCGGCGGACGCCGGAGGATCAGGATCAGCGCGATCACCAGCGCGATCGGTGACATTTGCAGCAAGAGAGAACTCATAGCAGTTTCCTTGGCTTAATCGTGCGTCTGTCCGCTGTACTCGGTCGCCCGCATGGACGCGCGCTGGCAGAACGTCTGATACCACTCGCTCAGGCGTGCTTGCGCCGAGAAGTCCGAGAGTTGACGGAAAGCGATCCAGTCCAGCGCGGTCGCCAAGGCGATGTGGCCGATGGTGATCGGGCCATTGAGGTCGACGTGTTCTTCGATGAAGCGATACGCCTCCTTGAGTTTGTAGGCCTGGCCGTCCGCGTACGCCGGATAGCGCAAAGCCTCGGGGCGCCGCTCGACTTCCCAGCGCAGCTTGATGCCGACGTCGCACATGCCCTGCGCCAATGCCTGCAGGCGCAGCGCCTTGTAGCGCTCGGGGCCGCTTGCCGGAATGAATTTACGGCCGTTGCTCAGGTCATCGAGGTATTCGCAAATCACGATGGAATCGAACAGTGCGGTGTCGTCGGGCAGCATCAGCACCGGCACTTTACCCAAGGGGTTGGCCTGGTAAATGGTCGCGTTCGGTGAAGTCGGGCTCGTCTCGTGATGTATCACCTCAAGGCTCGATGCGATGCCAAGTTCGTGAGCCAGCACCAACACCTTGCGGGCGTACGGCGAATGCGTCTGATAGTAGAGTTTCATGCGCGAGTTCCTGTCTCAAGGATGGCGGTGGCGACTCGATGGGCGTCCATGAACAGCCGCGAAGGTGCGCCCGCCGAGGTGACGTAGTGGTTGTAATAGCAAGAACCTTCGGCGAGCGGTCCCAGCACCCAGATGTCACGCACCGCTTCGCCGCTGTTCGACTTGGGGTTGGACGCCGCGTCGACATCGATGCCGTCGATGCCCGGCACATCGGTGCGTGGACGCACAAGGCCCAGGCGCGCGAGGTCGCGCACAGGTGCGCAGTCGCTGTGGGTGACGCCGCTGCTCTGCACGTAACCTGCGACTCGCTTGAAGTGTTCGATAGCCGGGCGTGAGCCGGGCTTGAGGAAGGTCAGCAGGCCGGCATCACACAGCGCGAGCAGATCGGCGTGGCGCTCCTTCTGCGGGCCGGCGACCAGACGGTTGATCGCCTTGTGCCAGCGGCCATAGAACTGCCGATGCGAATCTTCGGTGAGCCCGTCGAAATCGACCGCCTCACGCAGCCGATCACGCAAGTCACGCCAGACTTCGATGGCGGCTTTGATCGGCGACGCGCCGCGTCCCAGACGTGCTTCATGCAAGTCGGCTTCGAGGGTGTCGTAAATCCATGCGTGATAGTTGTAAGGCGTGACGCTGTCGGGCAGTTTGTGGCTGATCAGCTCCAGCGGACTGATAGCGCCGGCAATCGCTTCGAACTCGCGCAGCAAGGCTTCACAAGCGGCCACACCGGCAGGGCCGGCAACGCTGACGGTTCTGAGCTGCTCAAGCAGCTGTTGCGGCGCTGAAGGTTTATGCAGAACGGCGACCGCAGCGGCACGCATCTCCAGCAGCATCAGCGGCAGAATGTCCCGTTCGAAATCCAGTCGGCGGTTGTGCGCGTTGAGCCGCAACGACTCGATGCGCTCGCTCGTCAGCAGCACGGCGCTATGGCGGGGGCAGCCGACCAAGCCATTGGGACGCGTGCGAAACGGCAGCCCGTCCCGCGACTGAATGAAGATCACCGGCTCCTGACCCGAAGGCTGGTAAGTGTGACTGCCATCGGCCATGGGTTTGTAGATCCCGCCTCTGCCAGCCGTCAGCGCCGCCAGGGTGTCCATGGCGCCCAGGCCCAACCCTTCGATCAACACCGTTTCGCCGGGCTCGACGGTGGTGAGGCTGCCGGGCAGCGGATAGACGTTATCGACCCGGTTCTGCCCCGCCAGGCGCAGGCGCCCGGTGTGGCCGACGGTCAGCACCAGACGATCCACCGTCACCGCAGCGCCGTCGGCGGTCAGCAGAAGGTATTGCTGATTCTCGTTGCGCTCGACCGCCGTGACCTGATGCCGATGCAGATTGACCGTGACCCAGGCGGGTGCGGTAGCGAGGATCCGCGTGAAGGCGTCGGCCAGATAAGCGCCGAGCAGGTGCCGTGGCAGAAAATCCTCCGGCTCGACGTCGCGACCGTCGGCGGCGAGCAGGCCGCTGTCGGGGTCAACCTTGACGCGCCGTGCTCGGCACCACGCGAGAAAGTCCGGCCCTGGTCGTTCCCGGGCGTCGGTCAGATCACCGAACGCTGCTGCGTCGGGAAATACCCCGAGCTGACCGGCGACGGTGTTGAGCAACAGGTAGTCCGGTTGATCGGGCCAGTGCGCGCCGCTGCCGAGCACGTTGGGCTCGAAGATGTCGATGACGACCGGTTGTTGCGGGCGTTCCTCGGTGCGGCTCAACAGGCGCTCGAATACCGACATTCCGCGCGAACCGCAGCCGACCAGTCCAATGTGCACAGGCGCCTTCACCATCTGCGCTCCTCGCCAAAAAATGACGGGATGGCAATTGCCGTACCGGCCGCCACCGCAATGTCGTGGATCATCCGGCCAATCGCGAGATCGAGAATGCCCATGCCGAATGGCGAATAGATCAGCGGTTTGTCTTGGGCGACATGCAGGTCACCGCGAATCAGCTGCGCCACTGTGCCGGTGACAAAGTCGCGATGGCCGTATTGCTGCTCGGCCAGATGCGGTGAGGTATTGGCCTTCAGGCAATGGGTGATGTCGTCGAAGTAGTTGTAACTTTCCTCGATGATTTCGGCGCCGATATCCCGCAGCGAGATGTTCAGAACAATCTGCCCCGGGCGGAACGTGCCCTGGCCTTTTACGTAGGGCTCGCCCGCGCTGGTGGCGAACACCACGATGTCGGCAGTCAGTGCGTCTTCGAGCGACAGCAGGCGTACATCCGGCAGGCCCAGTTGTTCGCCAAATTCCGCGAGGGCTTGCGCCGATTCGGCGTTGAGATCGTGAATGCCCACGCTGTCGAAGGACCAGTCGTCCGCGACGAAAGTCTCGAGGATATTTCTTGAGATTACCCCGCCACCAATGATCGAAAGTGTCGCCGCGTGGCGGTTCTGGCCATTCAGCCACCAGGCACCCAAGACTGCCGACGCTGCCGTGCGCACGGCACTGATCAGTGCCCCTTCGAGCAGGGCGTAGGGATAACCGGTCTGCGGGTCGTTGAGAATCAGCACGGCAGATGCGCGCGGAATGCCTGACTTGATGTTGTCGGGATAACTGGCAATCCACTTGATCCCGGAGACGGATTGATCGCCCTCGCTGTCGACGATGGCCGCCGGCAGCGCAATGATCCGGTTCGCCGGTTGCGCAGGGAAACGCAAAAAGTAACTGTCGGGGTTAACGGTTTCGCCACGCTCGTGGGTCAGGTAGGTCTGCGCCACCATGTCGATGGTTGCATGCCGCAGCCCGTTGAGGATGTCTTTGACGACAGCGCCGGGGATGACGTGGAACGGCTGGATCGGATTCTGTGTGGTCATGAGGATTACGCCGAGAGTGCCAGAGCGATTTCAGGGAAAAGGGGCTGCAGTGCGGTTGCGCCGATCCGCTGGGTGACCCAGTCGTCGGAGTAGATGGTTTCGAGATAGCGCTCACCCATGTCCGGGGAGATCGCCACCACGACATCGTCGGGCCGGATACGCGGCGCCCACTGGCGGATGCCGGCGAGCACAGTGCCGGTGGAGCCGCCGAAGAGCAGGCCGTAGCGTTGCGCCAGCCAACGGCAGACCTTGATCGTCTGTTCCTCGGGAATCGACAGGAAGTCGTGAATGCCCGACGACTCGAATATCTCCGGCAGGCGGCTGGTGCCGAGCCCCGGGATATGGCGCGTGCCGCCCGGCAGGCCGAACGTCACCGAGCCGACGGTATCGACGGCAATGACTTTGGTCTGCGGATGATGTTCGGCGAAGTAGTTCTTGCAGCCCATCAGCGTGCCGGTGGTTCCCGCGCCGACGAACAGGTAATCCACCTGGGGAAACTTGCGCGCGATGGACCTGGCAGTCGCTTGATAGTGGGCGAGGGGGTTGGTCGGATTCTTGTACTGGTTGAGCCAGATGTAGTCGGCGTTGTCAGCGACCAGTTGTTCGATCAGGCGAATCCGCGAATTCAGGTAACCGCCGTTCTCGTCACGCTGATCGACCATGAGCATTTGCGCGCCAAGGGCTTGAATCAGCTTGCGGTTCGGCGCGGAAATATTCGGGTCGATTACGCAAACGAACTTGTAGCCCTTGGCGGCGCAGACCATGGCCAGCGCAACGCCCAGATTCCCCGATGAGGATTCGATGAGGCGCGTCTTGTGGTTGATCAGTCCGCGGACTTCAAGATCAGTGATCAGCGCGTGCGCGGTCTTCAGCTTGATGGAGCCCGCGGGATTCAGTCCTTCGATTTTCAGCTGGATCGTTGCGCTGCAAAGATCGCCGATCTGCACATAACTGTCTTCATTGATGAGTTGCTTGATCATACGTCGTCCGTTTCGCTCTTTTGCCGGGCGCACGGGGGCGCCAGCATTCATCCTGGAATGTTTGAAAAGCAGTAACTGCAGTTCGCCTGTGGGTTGGGTTTCAGATTTTTTTGCTGGACAGGAAGTGACCTTGCGGGCGACGCCGATCGATTCAAAAAATCAGGGTTTTGCGCTCTGAGGGCTACAGGAGTCCAGAGTGTTGCGGGGCGCAAAGTAGAGCCAGTCATTGGCTCGCCAAGGCTTGCTTGAAGTATTGGCGAAACGCCATCTGCGCGGAGAGATACAGATTTCCGGTTTTTTCCAGTACAGCTGGAATCCGGGTGTATCGAAGGGGACGAGGGGAGGGGAATCAAATCGCAGGCATAAAAAAACCCTGAATCTTGCGATTCAGGGTTTTCGGTATTTGGTGCCCAGAGACGGAATCGAACCGCCGACACGGGGATTTTCAATCCCCTGCTCTACCGACTGAGCTATCTGGGCAACGGGGCGCATTAAAAGGGTTTTTCGGATTTACGTCAACGACTTTTTGAAAATTTCTTAAATTAATTCCGTCGCTTACGAAATATACCGGTTATTCGGCTGGCGGCACGTAGCCTTCGGCCTTGGCGTATTCCTCGCCGGAGAAGTACTTGTCCATTTCGCCCTGCAGGTATTTGCGATCGTCGGCGTTCATCATGTTCAGGCGCTTTTCGTTGATCAGCAGGGTCTGGTGTTTCTGCCAGTCGGCCCAGGCCTTGGCCGAGACGTGGTCAAAAATATCCTGGCCCTTGGCACCCGGGAAAGGGGCGCGCTCCAGCGCGGGCAGTTCTTCTTTGTACTTGCGGCACATTACGGTGCGGGTCATGGCGACTCTCCTGCATTCAATACGGCGGCCGCGCGCTCGAGCAAGGTCTTGACCGGGGCAGCAAGGCCCAGGCGCGGCGGGGTGGCGAGGTTATACCAGAGCCAGTCGGCCTCGGCCACGTGATGGCTGGCTTCCTGCACCTGAACCAGCCACGGTTCGATGGACAACTGGAAGTGGCTGAAGGTGTGAATCAGGCTCGGCAGCGCCTGCTGCTGGCCCATGGTCAGCGAGTGCTGATCGGCAAGATGTTGCAGATCTTCCAGATCATCCAGCTCCGGCAGGCTCCACAAACCGCCCCACAGTCCCGTCGACGGGCGGCGGTAAAGCAGAATCGCGCCTTCACCGTTGGCGAGCATCGGCATCAGCGTGCGTTTTTGCGGGATGGCCTTGCGTGGCTTGGGAATCGGATAACGTGTTTCCAGGCCAAGCATGTGCGCTTCACAGCCACGCTTGAGCGGGCACAGCAGACAGCTCGGCTTGCTGCGCGTGCAGAGTGTGGCGCCAAGATCCATCATCGCCTGGGTGTAAGCGTTGACCCGATCGTGCGGGGTGAAGCGCTCGGCGTTGGCCCAGAGCTGTTTGGCCACTTTTGGCTCGCCAGGGTAGCCCTCTTGCGCAGTGAAGCGCGCCAGCACGCGTTTGACGTTGCCATCGAGGATCGGCGCGCGCAGGCCCATGCTGATGCTGGCGATCGCCCCGGCGGTGGACAGGCCGATGCCCGGCAGCTCGGTGAGTTTTTCCACGTCGCGCGGGAATTCGCCAGCGTACTGGCTGACGACGATCTTCGCGGTCTTCTGCAGATTGCGTGCGCGAGTGTAATAACCCAGCCCGGTCCACAGATGCAGCACCTCGTCTTCCGGCGCTTCGGCAAGCGCTTCGACTGTCGGCAGCGCCGCCATGAAACGCTCGAAATAGTTGAGCACGGTGCTGACCTGAGTCTGCTGCAACATGATCTCGGACACCCACACCCGGTACGGATTGATGTCCTGCTGCCACGGCAAATCGTGGCGGCCATGGCGGTCGAACCATTCCAGCACCGCCGTGGAAAACTGCTCCGCTGTCATCGCTTGAACAGCCCCTTCAATGCGTTTTTCAGTTCCGGACTGACTTTGTCGCCCAATTTCTCGTCGATCTTTTCGCTGAGTTTGTTGCCGGCCATTTTGCTGGCGACCTGACCAAGGCGGTCATTGTCGACGCGACAGGCCTTGGCCCCCAGTTCCAGCGGGCCACGGCAGCGCAGCGGCCACTCGATGCCGACGAACTTCTCGCCGACCTGACAGGCCGGGTCAGGCATGGCGCTGGTGTCGCCCTCGACGATGATGCCGACGCGGTAATCCATGCCGAGCACGCGCAGGTCGATGTCGCCGTCACCGTTGACGGTCATGCCAGGGATACGCACTTTCAGGTCGGGGTTGCTGGCGACGCCGTTGCGCACGGTCAGGTTGCCCTTGAGCTCCTCGAACGGCGTGTCCTTGCCCCGAGGCTCGCCGCTAAGGGTCTTGCGGTTGAGGGTGGCGATGCCTTTGCACAATTGCTGTTCGAGATTGGCGTTGAGCAGCACGCCGTTGTTGATGACGAAACTGGCGTTGCCGTTGAGCGTGTCGATCAGCGCCTGCTGGCTGTTGCCGCTGCCGGTGAGGCTGCTGGTCAGCGTTACCAGACCTTTGACCGGCGGAGTCTTGCCTTGGCTTTCGATGATTTTTTCAGCCGGCACACGGTTGAGCCGGGTCTGCAGGTTGAGCACCGGCGCGCTTGGGCGTACGTCGAGTGTGCCGTTGGCGACGAAGCCGCCGTTGTACAGATCACCGCTCAGGTTAGTCAGCGTCAGCAAGCCGCCCTGGCCGGTGGCTTTGAGCGCGGCGTTCTGGATCGGCAGCTTGTCGAGGGTCAGTTGGCCGAAGGTCAGGTCGGCATCGACGTCGAGTTTGGCCAGGCGTTCGACCGGCAGCAGACGCTCGGTGCTCCAGGCGGTTTTGCTCGGTTTGTCCGGCAGCGGCGTGGTGCCTGCGACGGCGCCAGCCTCGGTGCTGGCGACTTCGGCCTGACGGGTTTGCGTGGCGTTGTTGGCCTGGGCCGATTTCGGTGGCAGGTAACGGTCGACGTTGAACGTGTCGGCCTTGAGAATCGCGCGCAGCGATTGTTTGGCGAAGTCCTCGATGGCGATGCGGCCGCTGAAGCTGCTGTCATCGAGTTTCAGGTTGATATTGTCGAACGACAGACTGGTCGGGGTGGCCGCAACGCGGCTGACCAGTTCGACCTTGCTCAGGCTGCCTTCGCCCATCGCCGGCAGTGTCTGGCCGATGCTGTCGACGAATTTCGCCAGATCGAACTGGGCGATGGAAATGCCGCCGCTGATCTGTGGCGTCTTGTCGAGGTCGTTGGCTTTCAACTCGCCCAGGGCGCGCAACTGGTTGGCGGAAATCTTGATGCCGGTCCATTCGGCGACGTTCGCTGCCTTGTCCAGCAATAACTGGCCCTGAGCAGAGAAGGTCATGGTTTTGCCTTGCAGCGGATCGCCAGCGAGTTCGCCGGTCAGCTTCAAGTCTTCGAACTTGTAGCGTTGCAGGGCGCGCTCGAAGCGCAGCTCGCCGTTGAGCTCGGTACGCACGCGCAGCACCGGTTGATTGGTGCCAAGGAACGCGGTGGCTTTCACCGGGATATTGGTCGAATCGTGTACCGGGCCGGTGCTCAACTGAATGCTTTCGGCACTGAACTGCTTGCCGGTCAGCTCATCGTTGTATTCAACGCGGGCGTTGTTGACGGTCAGACTGTCGATGTCGAGGCGGATCGGTTGCGCCGGTTTTTCCACGGCGACGGTCGGCTCGCTGGCGGTCGCGCCCGGTGTGGCGGGTGGAGTCGAGCCAGGTGCCACAGGCACCTTGCCGATGTCTTCCCAGTTGCCGTGGCCGTTCTTGTCGCGGTTCAGGCGCAGGTTGAGGCCTTCGACGCGCACGTCACTCATCTGCACTTCGCGGCGCAACAACGGCAGCACGCGCACGGACAGGCCGAGCATCTGCAAGTCGGCAAACGGTTCGGCAGGTTTGGCCAGGGTGGCGACGCTGGCTTCGTGCAATTCCAGGCCGAGCCACGGGAACAGGCTCCAGCCGATATCGCCATTGAGCGTCAGCTCGATGTGGGCCTTGTCGCGGGCTATCTGGCGGATCTCGTCTTTGTAGTCGTTGGGATCGAAGAGGTGGGTCAGGGCAAAACCTGCCGCCACAATGATCAGCAACAGCCCGAGAAGTACCAGACCCAGGATTTTGCCGAACGCTTTCATGGGCGAGTCCTTGTAGTTAGTCGAATTCGTCATTTGGCCGGGGAGTATAGCGCTGCAAACACCCGGTTCGGTGTGGCGTCATCTGCCGAGGGTCGGCGGTGGCACCTGCAACTCCGCCACCGGTGCCTGCGCTTGAGGATGCCCGGCGGGCGCCAGAGGGCGCAATCCGGCCCCCGCTTGCGACGCCATTTTCTGCGCTTGGTTCACCAGTCGTTCAGCCCCGCCAAGGCGACGGGTAACTTTTCGCACGCATAAATGGGACAAGTAGCGAATGCACATATCGGTGTCAGGCACCTGAACAACATCCGGCATGGTAACCCCGTTGAAATGCCGTCTGTAGGAGCTGCGGAACGCTGCGATCTTTTGATTTTGGCATTTTCAAAAAGATCAAAAGTTCGCAGCGTTCCGCAGCTCCTACAGGGGGCGAACACAGTTGACAGAAAAAAGGTGATATCAGTTTGGTTTTTCTGTCACCTGAGAATGGTAACCTTCGCCAGTTCGTCCGCCCGTCTGCGACTTAACGTCGCGCCTTCAAGGAGCTTCACCTAAAAAAACGGTCATGCCTGCGTGCATAAGGCCGAGGGTGAGCAGTGGCTGGCGAACCATACTAACAATTGGGGGATACACAATGAGCACGAGCATCACGGCGGACGGCCTCAAAGCCGACCAGCCTGCGTTCCTGTCCAAGGAACGCATCATCGCCAAGCCCGGTTTCAACCGTTGGCTGGTTCCACCGGCCGCTTTGGCCATTCACCTGTGCATCGGCATGGCCTACGGCTTCTCGGTGTTCTGGTTGCCGCTGTCCAAGGCGCTGGGCGTTACCGCGCCGGTGGCTTGCGCGCCGGACATGAGCTTCATCGCACAGGTATTTTCGTCGAACTGCGACTGGCCGATCTCCATGCTCGGCTGGATCTACACGCTGTTCTTCATCTTCCTCGGCTGCTCGGCAGCGATCTGGGGTGGCTGGCTGGAACACGCCGGGCCTCGTAAAGCGGGCGTGGTCTCGGCCTTGTGCTGGTGCGGCGGTCTGCTGATTTCCGCGCTGGGTATCTATACCCACCAGATCTGGCTGATGTGGATCGGCTCCGGCGTGATCGGCGGTATCGGTCTGGGCCTGGGCTATATCTCGCCGGTGTCGACCCTGATCAAGTGGTTCCCGGACAAGCGCGGCATGGCGACCGGCATGGCGATCATGGGCTTCGGTGGCGGCGCGATGGTCGGTGCACCGTTGGCGACTGCGCTGATGAGCCACTTCGCATCGCCAGAAGGCGTGGGCGTATGGCAGAGCTTCGTGGCCATGGCGGCCATTTACTTCGTGTTCATGATCGGTGGCGCATTGTCCTACCGCGTGCCGCCAACCGGCTGGAAGCCTGAAGGCTGGACCGCTCCGGCGAAGAAAGCTTCCAACGCGATGATCACCAACCGTCACGTTCACGTGAATGTAGCGTGGAAAACTCCGCAATTCCGTCTGGTCTGGCTGGTGCTGTGCCTGAACGTGTCGGCGGGTATCGGTATCCTCGGCATGGCTTCGCCACTGTTGCAGGAAGTGTTCGGCGGCAAACTGCTGGGCGTCGATGTGCCGTTCGGTCAACTCGACGCTGGCCAACTGGCCTCGATCGCGGCGATCGCAGCGGGCTTCACCGGACTGCTGAGCCTGTTCAACATCGGTGGCCGCTTCTTCTGGGCTTCGTTCTCGGACTACCTGGGCCGCAAAAACACCTACTTCGTGTTCTTCGCGCTGGGTTTTGCCCTGTACGCGCTGATTCCGAACATGGGCCATCTGGGCAACGTTGCGCTGTTCGTGGCGGCGTTCTGCATCATCCTGTCGATGTACGGCGGTGGTTTTGCCACGGTTCCGGCGTATCTGGCCGACCTGTTCGGTACACAGATGGTCGGTGCGATCCACGGTCGTCTGCTGACTGCCTGGGCCGCTGCCGGTGTGCTCGGTCCGGTGCTGGTGAACTACCTGCGTGAGTATCAGTTGAGCATCGGCGTGGAACGCGCTGCCGCTTACGACATCACCCTGTACATCCTCGCCGGCCTGCTGGTTCTGGGCTTCCTGTGCAATCTGATGGTGCGCCCGGTGGCCGACAAGTACTTCATGACCGACGCTGAACTGGCCGCCGAACAGGCGCTGGGCCACGACAAGGGTGCCGATGCCAGCACCGTTCTGGAGTGGAAAGCTGCGCCGGGCACCAAGCCTTTGGCGATCGCTGCCTGGCTGGTAGTGGGTATTCCGTTGGCGTGGGGTGTGTGGGTGACCCTGCAGAAGACGGCGGTACTGTTTCACTAAGGTGTTAGCTGAATAAACACCGAACCTGTGGGAGCGAGCCTGCTCGCGAAGACGGAGCACCAGTCGACATCAATGTTGGCTGGCGTACCGCATTCGCGAGCAGGCTCGCTCCCACATTTGTTTATGGCATGCCTGTACTGGCTTGTATGGACATGTCTACCCGCGACAGCCGGGCGTTCTATCCGTCAGGCATCTCTCCTCTCGTGTTTCTGTTTGCGCCTCGCGTGCCTATAATGGCTGCCTTTTTCGCCCAATGATTTTGCGGAGCTGGTGATGGCCGAACGTAAGGCGTCTGTCGAGCGCGACACTCTGGAAACCCAGATCAAAGCCTCGATCAACCTTGATGGCACCGGAAAGGCCCGATTCGATATCGGTGTACCTTTTCTTGAGCACATGCTGGATCAGATTGCCCGTCACGGGTTGATCGACCTGGATATCGAATGCAAGGGCGATCTGCATATCGACGACCACCATACGGTGGAAGACGTCGGTATCACCCTCGGCCAGGCGTTTGCCAAAGCCATCGGCGACAAAAAAGGCATCCGTCGCTACGGCCATGCCTACGTGCCGCTCGATGAAGCGCTGTCGCGCGTGGTGATCGATTTCTCCGGTCGCCCGGGCCTGCAGATGCACGTGCCGTACACCCGCGCTACCGTCGGCGGTTTCGACGTTGACCTGTTCCAGGAGTTTTTCCAGGGCTTCGTCAACCACGCGCTGGTCAGCGTGCACATCGACAACCTGCGCGGCACCAACACCCACCACCAGATCGAAACCGTGTTCAAGGCTTTCGGCCGCGCGCTGCGCATGGCTGTCGAGCTGGACGAGCGCATGGCCGGGCAAATGCCGTCGACCAAAGGCGTTCTGTAATGCAGACGGTTGCAGTTATCGACTACGGCATGGGCAATCTGCACTCGGTGGCCAAAGCGCTCGAGCACGTCGGCGCCGGCAAGGTGCTGATTACCAGCGACGCGAACGTGATTCGAGAAGCCGACCGTGTGGTATTCCCGGGCGTTGGCGCGATTCGCGATTGCATGGCGGAGATCCGTCGCCTCGGCTTCGATTCGCTGGTCCGTGAGGTCAGCCAGGATCGGCCGTTCCTCGGCATTTGTGTCGGCATGCAAGCCTTGCTCGATACCAGCGAAGAGAACGCCGGCGTCGACTGCATCGGCCTGTTTCCGGGCGCGGTGAAATTCTTCGGCAAGGATCTGCACGAAGACGGCGAGCACCTGAAGGTCCCGCACATGGGCTGGAACGAGGTGAAGCAGAACATCAGTCACCCGCTGTGGCACGACATCCCCGACCTGGCGCGTTTCTATTTCGTGCACAGCTACTACATCGCCGCCGCCAATGCGCGTCAGGTTGTAGGCAGCGGTCATTACGGTGTCGATTTCGCCGCAGCGCTGGCCGATGGCTCGCGTTTCGCCGTGCAGTTCCACCCGGAGAAAAGCCATACCCACGGCCTGCAACTGCTGCAGAACTTCGCTGCGTGGGACGGTCGCTGGTAAATGGCTGTCAAGAAATCCAAACCGCCGATTCTGACCCTCACTCCCGAGCAGGAGAGCGAGGCCAGTCGCAAGATTCAGCGGTTCATGGAAGACCGTTTCGAACTGGACCTGGGGTCGTTCGAAGCGGCGGAAATTCTTGAGCTGTTTACCCGCGAGATTGCTCCGCACTATTACAACAGGGCGATTTTCGATGTGCAGACCCACCTCAAGGAACGGTTTGAAAGCATCGAAAGCGACCTGTGGGCGCTCGAAAAAAATTAGGAGCAGCTGCAAGCTTCAAGCTGTCAGCTGCAAGAATCAGACACACGTGCGCGCTTGCAGCTTAAAGCTTGCAGCTTGCAGCTCTTTGACGAAGGAAAAGCATGCTAATTATTCCTGCTATCGATCTTAAAGACGGTGCCTGCGTGCGTCTGCGCCAGGGCCGCATGGAAGATTCCACGGTGTTCTCCGATGACCCGGTGAGCATGGCTGCCAAGTGGGTGGAGGGCGGTTGCCGCCGTCTGCATCTGGTCGACCTGAACGGCGCGTTCGAAGGCCAGCCGGTCAACGGCGAAGTGGTTACCGCAATCGCCAAGCGTTACCCGACCCTGCCGATCCAGATCGGTGGCGGCATCCGTTCGCTGGAAACCATCGAGCATTACGTCAAGGCGGGCGTGAGCTACGTGATCATCGGTACCAAAGCCGTAAAAGATCCGGCGTTCGTTGCTGAAGCCTGCCGTGCGTTTCCGGGCAAGATCATTGTCGGTCTGGATGCCAAAGACGGTTTCGTCGCCACCGACGGCTGGGCGGAAATCAGCACCGTACAGGTCATCGACCTGGCCAAGCAGTTCGAAGCCGACGGCGTATCCTCGATCGTTTATACCGACATCGCCAAAGACGGCATGATGCAGGGCTGCAACGTACCGTTCACCGCCGCGCTGGCCGCTGCCACCAGGATTCCGGTGATCGCTTCCGGCGGCATCCATAACCTGGGTGACATCAAGTCGCTGCTCGACGCCAAGGCACCGGGCATCATCGGCGCGATTACCGGCCGGGCGATCTATGAGGGCACTTTGGATGTTGCAGAGGCTCAAGCTTTTTGTGATGGCTACGCGGCCAGATAAAAGCAGCTTCAAGTTGCAAGCTGCGAGCTGCAAGTTAGAAGCGCGACCGCAATCCGCCCTTTCTTGCAGCTTGAAGCTTGAAGCTTCTTAATCGGAGATTAAGTCTTATGGCGTTAGCCAAACGCATCATCCCTTGCCTGGACGTGGACAACGGCCGGGTCGTCAAAGGCGTGAAGTTCGAGAACATCCGCGACGCCGGTGACCCGGTGGAAATCGCCCGTCGCTACGACGAGCAGGGCGCCGACGAAATTACCTTTCTCGACATCACCGCCAGCGTCGATGGCCGTGACACCACGCTGCATACCGTCGAGCGCATGGCCAGCCAGGTGTTCATTCCGCTGACCGTCGGCGGTGGTGTGCGTACCGTGCAGGACATCCGCAATCTGCTCAATGCCGGCGCGGACAAGGTGTCGATCAACACCGCCGCCGTGTTCAACCCCGAGTTCGTCGGCGAGGCCGCGCAGCATTTCGGCTCGCAGTGCATCGTCGTTGCCATCGACGCCAAGAAAGTTTCCGGTCCCGGCGAAACCCCGCGCTGGGAAATCTTCACCCACGGCGGGCGCAAGCCGACCGGTCTCGACGCAGTCGAGTGGGCGAAGAAAATGGAAGGCCTCGGTGCCGGCGAGATCCTCCTGACCAGCATGGATCAGGACGGCATGAAAAACGGTTTCGACCTCGGCGTGACCCGCGCCATCAGCGACGCGCTGGGCATTCCGGTGATCGCTTCCGGTGGTGTCGGCAATTTGCAGCATCTGGCCGATGGCATTCTCGAAGGCCATGCCAGTGCGGTGCTGGCGGCGAGTATTTTCCACTTCGGCGAATACACCGTGCAGGAAGCCAAGGCCTACATGTCGCATCGCGGCATCGTCATGCGCTAAAGCGTACAGGCCAGTGGACAGCATGGCGCGCCCAAGGCACTCTTGGGCACGCCATGGATTCCGGTAGCCCGACATGATCAAACGCCTGCTTGTTGTTCTCGCCAGCGCCTCGTTGTTGTTCATCAGCAATGCCCGGGCCGAAACCAGTCCCGACACCGATCTGGTGCTGCTCACCGAGAACTTCCCGCCGTACAACATGGCGAAGAACGGCAAGAATTTCGCCCAGGGCGACAACATCAACGGCATTGCCACGGACATCGTTCGCGAGATGTTCCAGCGCGCCGGCCTCACTTACAGCCTGACCCTGCGTTTCCCCTGGGAGCGTGTCTACAAACTCGCCCTGGAGAATCCCGGCTACGGGGCCTTCGTCATGGCGCGCCTGCCCGATCGCGAAAGACTGTTCAAATGGGTCGGCCCAATCGGCCCGGACGACTGGATCCTGCTGGCCAAGGCTGACAGCAAGATCACCCTCGAAACCCTCAATGATGCGCGCAAATACAAGATCGGCGCCTACAAGGGCGATGCGATTGCCGAGACGCTCACCAAGCAAGGCCTCAAACCGGTGGTAGTGCTGCGCGATCAGGACAACGCAAAAAAACTGCTCAATGGCCAGATCGATCTGTGGGCCACGGGTGATCCTGCCGGCCGTTATCTGGCGCGGCAGGATGGCGTGACCGGCCTGAAGACCGTGCTGCGCTTCAACAGCGCCGAGTTGTATCTGGCGCTGAACAAGGACGTCTCCGATGAGGTGGTCAACAAGCTACAGACCGCGCTGGATCAGTTGCGCAAGGAAGGCGTGGTCGATGAAATCATGGCGCGCTATCTGTAACGGCTGACTCGTCGGGCTCTGGCTGGGAGGCGCTGATTTCGCCCTCGGTCGCAGGCGCAAGCACAGTCTGATCTTCGACCGCCTCCGGCTCAGTTGCGACGATGATTTCAGGCTCGGTGGGTGCGTACTGGCTGATATGCAGGCTATTGCCATCGGTGTAGCTGAAACCTTCCGTCACTGACGTACCGTCTGCGCGCACCAGGCTGTATTCGCTCTGCGCCAGATAAGCCGCCACGGAGCGGTTTTTGTCCACCACTGCAACCACTTCGATGGTCGCAGTATTGAGCCATTCATTCGAATGCAGTTCGCATTGGGTGAAATCGTGGCCCAGCCGTGCGGAAAACATCAGCGCGCCGTGCTGACGGGTTTGCCATTGCGCGCCGAATTCGATGGATGTGGTCTGGGTGAAAGTACGTAAGCCGCCAGTACGCTGGGCGCGCTGCGCATTCCACCTGAATATCTGGTTGTCGTTGCCACTGTTGCGTGCGTGACCGACGAGGATGTAGCGATCCTTGCGTTCAAGCAGATAGAAGGGCGAGTGACGCCATTGCTCAGCGGCGGTGTAACGCGGATCGTTGACCGTGAACCAGGGGAGGCTGGCGGTGTAAGTCGCATCGTCCGTTGGCTCTACAGGTGTTGGCGTTTCGCCGCAGAGCACCGGTGGAGATGGGCGTGTAGACATCTGCAGGCCGATCTGCAAGCGCAAGCAGTAGACCGGGAAACTGGCCGGTCGGGTGTAGTCACTCAAGCTGAAAAAACTGCCCGATGCCAAATAGACTTCGCCCGGCAAAGCGGCTGGAGGAACGGCGCTCCAGGTGCTGACGCGCTGTCGGGCCTTGCTGCCCTTGTCGTCCCAGAGCAGATCGGTGGTATTCGACGCGATCACCAGGTCTTCGCGAACGCAGCGCACCGCGTTGAGCGAAGGTTTTTCATGATCGTTCGAGCACACCGACCCCAGCGCTACGTAGCCTGCGGGAGCTAGCGGTCGCCAGATCGACAGATCTCTTTTCGAGCCTGATCCGGAGTCCTTCCAGACCAGCTCGTAATCATCGGGACGTCGCAGTGCCCTGCCTTTGGTGGGGTCAGTGCTGGCAATGTCTGCCTCACAAACAACCGCCACCACGCGTTCGCCGTTGATGTTGCCAACGCCTCTGGTGACGAAGTCGCCCAAGGGGAAATAACCGGGCAGCGCGTCGGGAGCCGGGGTCGGGCGCCAGAACGACGCGGGTCTGGCTGACAAACCGTTGGTATCCCAGATGCGCAGAAATTCTGTTGTGAAGTTGATCAGCAGGTTATCGATGCGGATCGGTTCAGTCCGCCCAACGGGCGGGATAATCGGGGCGTTGTTTGTCATGGGCACTCCTGATAGTTGCAAGCGACTCAAAGGAGTCGCGACCTGTTGCAGGTCTCACTATCCGGAAGGGGGAGGGGCGTTCGGTGGTAACTATGTATTGCAACGTGACCGGGTGTTACCGGTAAACGCCATCCTTGCCATGGCCAGCCATGGCGCGGTTGCTGCGCACGCTGATCATCTGCCTGATATCGATCCAGTCGATGCCCTGCGCTTTGAGCTTGGGTAATTCGCGCTCGAGCACCGCCAGGGTCTGCGGATACGGATGGCCGATCATTACAGCTGAACCCTGTTTGTGCGCCAAGGCGATCGCGGTCTGCAACTGAGTGGCAATGGCCGCTTCGGTGCGCTCATCATCAAGAAACACATCACGGGAAACGCTGGCCAGATCGATTTTCTGCGCCTGCTGCGCAGCGACCGTTTGAGCGCTGGTGCGGCTGTCGACGAAGAACTTGTGCCGACGCTGCAATTCGCCCATCAGCCACGCCATCGCCGCTGGCTGCGCGGTCATGCGGCTGCCCATGTGATTGTTGATGCCGGCGGTGAACGGGACTTTTTCAAACGCGGCATTCAGGCGTTTCTGCAGCTCTTCGATGGGCAGTTCCGGGTGCCAGGCGTAAGGCCCGGTGGCCGGGTCCATGGGCATGTGCAGGATGACGATCTTGCCGGCGCGATGGGCTTCGCGGGCAAATTCCGTGGCGTGGGGGGTATCGGGCATGATCGCCGCCGTGACCGGGCCGGGCAGGGCGAGCACGCGACGATCCCGGGGCAGGTTCTGCCCCAGGTCATCGATGATCAGTGTCAGGTAGGCCTTGTGCGGCGAGGAACTGGCGGGCTCTGCTTGGGCAAGACCCGCCAGACAGCACAACAGAACGCAGAGGGAACGCAGCAACATCCTCAGCGGCCGGACGTGATGCTCAGGCCTTTGAGCAGGCTCAGGGCCTGGGCCAACTGGTAATCGTCATCCTGCGGCATCGCTTTGGCCTTGCCGCCGGAACCGCTCGGTTTGTCGGCGCCGCCGTTGCCGTTGCCCAGGTGACCTTGCAGATCAGCTTCCTTGAAGTACTCGCTGTCGGCTTCGTTGGTGATCTTCGCGCGGCGCACTTCGATGTCCGGCACGATGCCCTGAGCCTGGATCGAGCGGCCGTTCGGCGTGAAGTACAGCGCGGTGGTGATCTTCAGCGCGCGGTCGTTGTTCAGCGGCAGCACGGTCTGCACCGAGCCCTTGCCGAAACTGGTGGTGCCCATGACCACGGCGCGTTTCTGATCCTGCAGGGCGCCGGCGACGATCTCCGAAGCCGATGCACTGCCACCGTTGATCAGCACGACCATCGGCACCGCTTCGCTTTCGTCCTTGCCGGTGGCGGAGAAGCGCAACTCGGAGTTGGCAATGCGGCCCTTGGTGTAGACGATCAGACCTTTGGTGATGAAATGGTCGACCACTTCCACCGCCGATTGCAGCACGCCACCGGGGTTGTTGCGCAGGTCGAGGATGATGCCGTTGAGCTTCTTGCCGTTGTCCTTGCGCAGTTTGGCCAGAGCCTTGGAGACTTCTTCGCCGGTCTTGACCTGGAACTGGGTGATGCGGATGTAGCCGTAGCCCGATTCCAGCAGCTGCGCCTTGACGCTCTTGACCTGAATTACTGCACGGGCCAGGGTCACGTCGAACGGCGTGCCGCCATCGCGAACCAGGGTCAGGGTGATTTTCTGGCCGATCTTGCCGCGCATCTTGTCGACGGCTTCGGTCATGGTCTGGCCACGGGTTGGCTGGCCGTTGATCTTGACGATGAAGTCACCCGCCTGGATGCCCGCCTTCGACGCTGGCGTGTCATCAATCGGCGAGACGACCTTTATGAAGCCGTCCTCGGCGCCGACTTCGATGCCCAGGCCGCCGAATTCACCGCTGGTGCTTTCCTGCAGCTCGGTGAAATCTTCCGGGCCAAGGTAGGCCGAATGCGGATCGAGGTTGCTGAGCATGCCCTTGATCGCGTTTTCCAGCAGGGTCTTGTCGTCTACAGGCTCGACGTACGCGGCTTTGATCCGGTCCATGACCTCGGCGAAGGTGCGCAGCTCTTCCAGTGGCAACGGCGCCTTGGCGGTCGCGGCAGTGCCTGCCGGAGCGACGGTCGGGGCCGGTTGCGCGGCGAACGCCAGAGGCGCGCCGATCACCAGGGCGATCGTCAGGGCCAGCGAGGTAAGGCGGGACAAATGCAGCATGTCGAACGAACTCCTGAATTAGGTGGTGCGCCTATCCTTGCGCACGGCACCATTGCGCCGGATCACTCGGGTGACCCTGCTGACGAATTGCGAAATACAGCGCTGGCGTGTCCTGACCGCCACTGTTACCGACAGTGGAAATCGACTCGCCCGCCTTGACCACATCACCCGCCGACTTGAGCAGCGTCTGGTTGTGGCCGTAAAGACTCAGAAAACCGTTGCCGTGATCAAGAATCACCAGCAAACCGGCACCGCGCAGCCAATCGGCGAACACCACGCGCCCGCCGTGTACGGCGTGCACCTGGCTGCCGGCGGAGGCGCTGATCATCACGCCATCCCACTTGGTGCGGGCGTCGTCGCCACGGCTTTCACCGAAGCGTGCGAGTAATCGACCATCAACCGGCCACGGAAGTTTTCCCCGGGTTGCAGCAAATGGCCCGCCAAACGTTTCGCCGCTGCTCGATACCAGCGCGCCGGGGCTTGATCTGGCGGGTTTTCGTGGGGCGTCGCTGGTTTCAGCCTGCGCCTCACGCAAACGCTTTTTTTCCGCTTCCTGCTGGGCGATCAGCGCTTTCTGCCGCGCTTCTTCTGCCTCACGAGCCTGTCGGGCCAGGGTTTCTTCAATGGTTTTAAGGACTTTAGACAGGTCTGCCTGATCCTGCTCGCGGGCGGCGAGTTTCTGGTCGCGGGCCTTGACGTCGTCATTGAGTCTGGCGAGAACCTGCTGGCGCTCCTTGCGGACTTTCTCGAGTGCTTCGCGCTGCGTGTCGAGGTCGCTTTTCTGCACCAGCAACTGCGCTTGCTGCAGACCGATGTCTTTTTCGACATTGGCCAGTTGGCGCAGGGTTTCGTTGAAGTTCTTCAACTGCTCCAGGCGTGCCTGGCTCAGGTAGTCGTAATAGGTGAGGGTGCGGGCGAATTTCTCGGGATTCTGCTGGTTGAGCAGCAGCTTGAGATATTCCTGGCGGCCGTTCTGGTAAGCCGCACGGGCCTGAATGGCGATCAGTCGCTGCTGTTCAGTGCGCGCGCTCTGGAGTTTTTTTCTCTGCATCGAGTCGCTGCAGCTCGGATTCGCTTTTCTGCAGTTCTTTCTGCAGCGCGTCGACCTGCTTCTGCAGCTTGCCCATCTCGGTTTCAGTGCCCTTGAGCTCTTTCTGCACGCCGGACTTTTCTTCCTGCAGCTTGCCCAGAAGCTTTTTCAGCTCGGCGATATCCTGACGCGTGGCCTCCAACTGCTGTTGGGTTTGCGCGCGCTCGTCGGCGAAGGCCGGCTGGAGCAGACAGGTCAGAGCAAGGGCGATCAGGACGCGAAGCATAGGGGCGGGCGGCACCAGGGTAAGGGACGGCCTAGTATGCCCGCCCGAGGCTGCAAAAAAAACGCCCAATTGGGGCTGTGTGATAACTGGACAGAAAAACACTGCACACCAATGCAGGAGTGACCTGTGGCGAGGGGATTTATCCCCGTTCGGCTGCGCAGCAGTCGTAAAACCAGCACACGCGGTGTACCAGAGATACCGCGGTGTTCGATTTCAGGGCGGCTGCGTCACCCAGCGGGGCGGTGCGACGGTTCGCTAAATCCCCTCCCCACAGAGTCATCTCCAACAGGTTTCGCCGTTTTCTGGATTCGCGTTACACCAGAATCGAAGTCCCGGTCATCTCCGCCGGTTTTTCCAGACCCAACAGCATCAGCATGGTCGGTGCCACGTCCGCCAGCACGCCGCCTTCGCGCACTTTCAGGTCGCGTTTGCCGACATAGATGAACGGCACCGGCTCGGTGGTGTGCGCGGTGTGCGCCTGGTGGGTTTCTTCATCGGCCATTTTTTCGACGTTGCCGTGGTCGGCAGTGATCAAAGCTTCGCCGCCGACTTTTTCCAGCGCTTCAACGATGCGACCGACGCAGGTGTCCAGGCACTCGACCGCTTTCACCGCTGCATCGAACACACCGCTGTGGCCGACCATGTCGCCGTTGGCGTAGTTGACCACGATCACGTCGTAGCGCTGGTTTTCGATGGCGTCGACGATACGGTCAGTGACTTCCGGGGCGCTCATTTCCGGCTGCAAGTCATAAGTCGCGACTTTCGGCGACGGGATCAGGATGCGCTCTTCGCCCGGGAACGGTTCTTCACGACCGCCGGAAAAGAAGAAGGTCACGTGGGCGTATTTTTCGGTTTCAGCGATGCGCAGCTGGGTCTTGCCGTTTTTTGCCAGGTAATCACCAAGAACGTTTTCCAGGCTGCCGGCGGCGAAGGCCGACGGTGCCGGAATGCTTGCGGCGTACTGGGTCAGCATGACGAAACCGGCCAGTTTCGGCTGACGGGCGCGCGCGAATTCCTTGAAATCGTCTTCGACGAACACGCGGGTCAGCTCGCGGGCGCGGTCGGCGCGGAAGTTCATGAACACCACGGCGTCGCCGTCTTCAACTTTGACCGGCTCACCGATGGAAGTGGCTTTGACGAATTCGTCACTTTCGCCACGGGCGTAGGCGGCTTCGAGACCTTCCTGAGCGGTGGCGGCGTTGAATTCGCCGTTGCCGTCGACGATCAGGTTGTAGGCCTGGGCGACGCGATCCCAACGGTTGTCACGGTCCATGGCGAAATAGCGGCCGATGATGCTGGCGATCCGGCCTTTGCCGAGGGCCTGGAAAGTTGCGTCGAGCAGTTCGATCGACGAAGCGGCACTTTTCGGCGGCGTGTCGCGGCCATCGAGGAAGGCGTGCAGGTAGATTTTTTCGGCGCCGCGCTTGAAGGCCAGTTCGGCCATGGCGATCAGATGATCCTGGTGGCTGTGCACGCCGCCATCGGACAGCAGGCCCATGAAGTGCACGGCTTTGCCGGCGGCCACGGCTTTATCCACAGCGGCGCAGATGGTCGGGTTTTCGAAGAATTCGCCGTCGCGGATCGCTTTGGTCACACGGGTGAAGTCCTGATACACCACGCGCCCGGCGCCGAGGTTCATGTGTCCGACTTCGGAGTTGCCCATCTGGCCATCCGGCAGACCGACGTCCATGCCGCTGCCCGAGATCAAGCCGTTCGGCACGGTGGCCCACAGACGAACCAGCACAGGTTTCTTTGCCGCGAACACGGCATTGGATTCGGGGCTGTCGCTGTGACCGAAGCCGTCGAGAATCATCAGGACCAAAGGTTTGGGCGTAGTCGTCATGGAATCCACTCGTGGCTGATAAAGAAGAGGGCGATGGAAAACGGAGTTGGAGTTTAAAGCGAAGTTCCGACCGCGTCACCGCCGGACGGGGTTTGGCCGACCATAGTGGCTGTGTATACTGGCCGACATTTTAACGCCCTGGAACCTCCTTCGATGGTTGCTCACCTGATTGAATTTGCCACTAACCACTACATTCTTGTCGGTATCTTCGTCGTACTTCTGGCTCTGTTGCTGGCGCACACGATGCAGGGCGGCGGCAAGAGCCTGAGCACCGGCGAGCTGACCGCACTGGTCAATAAAGATGCAGGCGTGGTGGTGGACATCCGTCCGGCCAAGGATTATGCCGCTGGCCACATCGTCGGCGCGGTGAACATCCCGCAAGACAAACTGGCCGCCCGCGTCGGCGAGCTGGAAAAGCACAAGGCCAAGACCATCATTCTGGTCGACGCCCTCGGCCAGACCGCCGGCACCCACGCCCGCGAGCTGATGAAGTCCGGCTTCACCGCCGCCAAGCTGTCCGGCGGGATTTCCAGCTGGAAAGGCGACAACCTGCCGCTGGTGAAATGACATGAGCGAAGTCATCGTCTATTCCAGCGATTACTGCCCTTACTGCTCGCGCGCCAAGCATCTGCTCGCCAGCAAAGGCGTGGCCTTCGAAGAGATCAAGGTCGATGGCAAGCCGCAGTTGCGTGCCGAAATGACCAAAAAGGCCGGGCGCACGTCCGTGCCGCAAATCTGGATCGGCGCAAAGCACATCGGCGGTTGCGATGATTTATACGCCCTGGAGCGCGCCGGCAAACTCGACGCGCTGCTCAAGGGCTGAACGGCTGCACCCACGTACAGCACTCCCTAAAAGACCCAAGATCGATAAGGATCTGAGATGACTGACCAACAGAACACTGCAGCCAGCGAAGAAGAAACCGCACCGCAATTCTCCTTGCAGCGCATCTACGTACGCGACCTGTCCTTCGAAGCCCCGAAAAGCCCGGCAATCTTCCGCCAGCAGTGGGATCCGGCGGTCGGTCTGGATCTGAACACCCGCCAGAAAGCGCTGGAAGGCGATTTCTACGAGGTGGTGCTGACCCTTTCCGTTACCGTGAAAAACGGTGAAGAAGTGGCCTTCATCGCTGAAGTGCAACAGGCCGGTATCTTCCTGATCAAGAATCTGGACGCGGCTTCGATGAGCCACACCCTCGGTGCGTTCTGCCCGAACATCCTGTTCCCGTACGCCCGCGAAACCCTGGACAGCCTGGTCACCCGCGGTTCATTCCCGGCGCTGATGCTGGCCCCGGTGAACTTCGACGCCCTGTACGCGCAAGAGCTGCAGCGCATGCAGGAAAGCGGCGAGACCCCGACCGTTCAGTAAGACGGTTCAGCAAGACCCCATGTGGGAGCGAGCCTGCTCGCGAAAGCGGTCTGTCAGACACATCAATGTTGACTGACACTCCGTAATCGCGAGCAGGCTCGCTCCCACATTTGCTTGCGGCGTTACTTGAAGTCGTTCTGCCGCCACGCTTCGTACACGGCGACCGCCACGGTGTTGGACAGGTTCAGGCTGCGGCAGCCTTCGCGCATCGGCAGGCGCAGGCGCTGTTCGGCGGGCAGGGCGTCGAGCACGTCCGCTGGCAGGCCACGACTTTCCGGGCCGAACAGAAACGCGTCGCCGGGCACGAACGCGGCATCATGGAACGGCCGCGAGCCCTTGGTGGTGAAGGCGAACACGCGCGGGTTGCCCAGACTTTCCAGACAACTGGCCAGGTCAGCGTGACGCTGCAACGTGGCATATTCGTGATAGTCGAGACCGGCACGGCGCAGGCGCTTGTCGTCCATCTCGAAACCCAGTGGTTCGATCAAATGCAGGTGGCAGCCACTGTTGGCGCACAGCCTGATAACGTTGCCGGTGTTCGGCGGAATTTCTGGTTGAAAAAGGATGACGTGAAACATGCACGGCTCCGAAGGTAAAGATGAGCGGCATTCTACGCCGCCTGTGGACAACCGTTCGAAACTATTGCCGCGAGTCATCGGCTCGCTGGCGATTGTCGGCTTGATGATCGGCTTGATGATTGGCCGTCTGACGACGCCCGATCCAAGCGTGCTGGAGCGTGTCGAGGTCACCGATGGCGGCCTGGTGGTGTGGTTCAACAACGAGCCGAAACTGCACGGCGAGATTATCGATGGCACCGTCGCGCTGCTGTTTCAGGCCGAAGGTCGACCGCAGAAGGGCCAGCTCAGGCTCAACGGCAAGGACGTCAACTGGCGCACGCGCAAAAGCGATGGAGGGTTATTGCTGACGGTGCTGGCAGCGCGCCCGTTGCAGGGCGACTGGGTTGGCAGCGAGGTCGATGATCGTTGGCGGCTGGAGATCCGCTTGAGCGAGCCCTAGGGGCAAGTCCTCATCACTGGGGCGCGCTCCGACACTGTTTGAGGTCGTTTCCCACTGCGGCCGTCTCCCTTTCCCATCTCCGTCCGATGCTCGTCCACGCTATCGTTTGCCCCTTCAAACGGCAGGATGCCGAAACCCGTCGTCCCCTTGCTCGACTGCATGGGGCATCTTTTTCAAGGATGAAAACATGCCAGTAAAACCCCCTCGCGGTGGCGGTACCCACGTGGACGTTCCGGGCAGCCCGCTTCGGGCTGCGGACGCCGACATTTCGCTCCACGGCCACTCGGGTCGCACAGGCGTCGATGTGAATTTTGCTTCGCATCATTTGCTGCCGCGCGCCGAATCATCCAGTGACGCGACCCTGGGTGCCATACCCCCTGCCGCGGCCGTTGTGGTGCGCGCACTCGCGGAAGGTATTCGCCCTCCCGCAACCCAGCCTTCGCTGGACAATTACGTCACCAACGCCCGAGCGATACTTCCACAGGTCAACAGTGAGGGTTTGCGGGTGATCAGTCGGCGAACCTACGCAGACCTGGTCAACGGCGACCTGGTGCCTGTCGCAGTGGATCCTGCGACGGGTCTGTATCGAGCCCGGCGGCCAAGCGAGTTGCTCCCATCCGGCCCGGTGATGCTGCGCGATGTGGACAGCGGACTTTGGTATGCGCGTGAAGTCGCGGAACCAACTACCCGGGAGCAGATCCGCAAGTACCTGCCCGACACGACCGACGAGGACGCGGAGGCCTTCATCGCCCGGTTCGATGACAAGGACGTGGCAGAGCTTGAGCTCAAGCATATCCAGCTTGGGCTGGCGCAATTGGACTCGACGCGTTTTGACCTGCCGATCAGTCGAGGTCGCATTTCATCGGACAAGGAGTTACATGAGGCGCGGAATGTGTGGACGACGTTTCGCCAGCTGTATAGATGGCAAGGCCAGCCCGAACAGCGCGTCTACCGTGATGGGCGGCATGTGGGCTTCAAGCTGGAAATCGATCTGACGATATGGCCAGTTCAAAAACCGCTTTCCTTGAAATTCAGCTCAGTGGTTTCTCTGACTTTAAGAGGCCGTGGCCGGCTGGACCCGGACGTGTTTTGCGCACAGTTTCCCAATCTTGAAAGTCTGACCATTACCAGTCAGGCAATCGAAGTGGAAGGGCGGTTTCAAGGCTGGAACGTGATCGAACGGGCTTATTCGAAATTCAGGCTGGATTCGCGATTTGCCGAGCAATTGAAAAGATTCCCGCGTTTGCAAAGGCTGCACCTGCAGGACTGTGAACTAACGTCTGACTTTTCCGTACGAGGCCTTGCCAGGCTAAACGAGCTATGGCTTTGCAACACATTCGAGGCCCCGGTGAACAGCCTGGACATGCAGATGCGGCGTCAGGAGCAAGTCACCTTTTTGCAAGTGGCAGCTGATATCAGAGGGATGACTGAACTGCGGGTGCTGGATCTGAGCCGCACCGGAATACACCTGCTGCCTTCCGGACTTGAGGCCATCGACGTGGCGTCGAAGCTGGAAGTGTTGAGACTGGGGGGCAATCCGCTTTCGATCAGCCCCTCACTCGAACACATGACCGCACTGCAGGAGCTGGATCTTTCCAATACACGATTGCAAAGATTTCCCGAGGGCATTACCGACAGGATTCCCGCAAGAGAACTGAATCTTGCGGACAATCACATCAGGTCGATCCCCGAATCCGTGGAGCTCAGAGCGGGCTTCAATCTCATCGGCAATCCGATAATGGACCCGGCCTCTTTACGGCGGTTGATACGAGCACGTGTAGAGTCAGGTACCGATATCTGGCTTGGGCAGGAAAGCAGCGATGTAACTGCCGATCTCTGGCTACGCAATGTGCCACAGGAACAGATAGCGGAAAAACAAGCGCTGTGGGACAGGCATAACGCCGCAATGCCACTGGCAGTGACCGGCATTCTTCGTCGACTGAGTCGAACGCCCGAGTTTCACGTTGAACGCCCGCTTGTGCAGCGGCGCGTGTGGTGGTTTCTGGAAATGTATGACAGCGCCGAAGTCAACGAGCGGGCCAGGCTCGACGCCATTCTTTATACGGAAACGAGTCCCGGGAGAATGCTGGACAGGCTGGAGAATGACATCCGCAACTATGACGGAGGGCGACAGAGTCAGCCGCTGCATCCTTTGCCCAAGCGCCCCAGATTCGAATAGGGGCGGGACGCATTGTGGTGTAAAAGCGGGAATCCCTGACCTGCCTGTATCAGGGTTCCCAAAAGCATGGGCTTCGCTTGCAGCGTCAGCCCGGTGTAAAGAGGGAACCCCCGGCCTGCCTGTACCAAGGATCCCAAAAGGGTAAGCTCGCTGCTTTGCGCTGTGAGCCCGGTGTAAAGAGGGGAATCCCCGGCCTGCCTGTACCAAGGTCCCCGAAACGGGTGGTGAATCGAATCACCTGAGATAGATATTGCAGGCGGCGTGCCAGGTTTTGATTTGCTGTAACAAAAAATGCTTCGAAAACGCGAAAGCCCCGGAATACGGGGCTTTCGCTTATTTCAAGTCTGGGTTTTTCGGCACTTTCAGATGCGGGGGTGGCGATACGGCTCTGCGCGATCACGGTTCATTGTGCATTGATGCGGTGCACGGTGCCCTCACCCTGACCCTCTCCCAGAGGAAGAGAGGACTGACCGAGTTGCCCGGTCAAGTTACGCCGACCTGAGATACCGAGCCGACCCCAGGCCTCGAAACCACCCGAGATTGCTCCCTTCCCCCGGGAGAGGGCTGGGGTGAGGGGGATCGATCCTGAGTACACGACAACCCTTAAGCGTTAACCCTCTTCCCCCTCATCATCATCCCCACCATCAACCTTCATCCCCAGTTCCTTGATCTTGCGCGTCAGGGTATTACGCCCCCAACCCAGCAACACCGCCGCATCACGCCGACGTCCTGCGGTGTGCTTCAGTGCCGTCTCGATCATGATCCGCTCGAACGCCGGCACTGCGCTGTCGAGCAGGCTCGACTGGCCGCGAGCCAGGGCTTGATCGGCCCATTGGCGCAGGGCCTGTTCCCAGTTGGTCACTGGCGCCGAATCCTGCGGCAGGTTGAGCAGTTCCGGTGGCAAGTCGCTGATGTGCACTTCGCGACCGGAGGCCATGACGGTGATCCAGCGGCAGGTGTTCTCCAACTGGCGCACGTTACCTGGCCACGGCAGGTTTTTCAGGTATTCCTCGGTCTCGCTTTTCAGCAGCTTGGGCTCGACTGCCAGTTCCTGCGCGGCGCGGCTGAGGAAGTGCCGGGCCAGGGTTGGAATGTCTTCGCGACGATCCGACAGGCGCGGGATGTGGATGCGGATCACGTTGAGGCGGTGGAACAAATCCTCACGGAATTTTCCGGCGTGGACGAGGGTTTCCAGATTCTGGTGTGTCGCAGCGATGATGCGCACATCGACCTTGACCGGCACATGACCGCCGACGCGATAGAACTCGCCATCGGCCAGCACGCGCAACAGACGCGTCTGGGTGTCCGCCGGCATGTCGCCGATTTCATCGAGAAACAGCGTGCCGCCGTCCGCCTGTTCAAAGCGACCGCGACGCAAATTCGCCGCGCCGGTGAACGCGCCTTTCTCGTGGCCGAACAGTTCCGATTCCATCAGATCCTTGGGGATCGCCGCCATGTTCAGCGCAATGAACGGCGAGGCCGCGCGTGGGCTGTGGCGGTGCAGGGCGTGGGCCACCAGCTCTTTACCGGTACCGGATTCGCCGTTGATCAGCACGGTGATGTTGGAGTGGCTCAGGCGCCCGATGGCGCGAAACACTTCCTGCATCGCCGGCGCTTCGCCGATGATTTCCGGGGTGCGCGTCAGCGCCGGCACCACTTCCAGGCCTTGCTGTTCCTGCGCATGCTGATTGGCGCGTTTGACCAGCGAAACCGCTTCATCGACGTCGAACGGCTTGGGCAGGTACTCGAAAGCACCACCCTGATAGGAGGCGACAGCGCTGTCCAGATCGGAGTGAGCGGTCATGATGATGACCGGCAGCCGTGGGTGCTGTTCGCGAATTCGCGCCAGCAGATCCAGGCCACTGGCGCCCGGCATGCGGATATCGGAAATGATCACGTCCGGCTGCTGCCGGGCCAGACGACTCATCACGCCATCGGCGCTGTCGAAGCTCTGGGTGGTCATGCCTTCCTGCTGCAAGGCTTTTTCCAGGACCCAACGGATAGAACGGTCGTCATCGACGATCCACACGGTTTCACTACGGCTCATGTCGATGTGGCTCCTTGTTCCAGTGGCAGGAAGATCGAGAAGGTGGTGTGGCCTGGATGGCTCTCACACTCGATCAGGCCCTGGTGCTGACTGATGATGTTCTGGGTAATGGCCAGGCCCAGCCCGGTACCATCCGGGCGGCCGCTGACCATGGGAAAGAAAATGGTTTCCTGCAGTTCCGCCGGAATGCCGGGACCGTTGTCGATGATCTCGATCTTGGTCACCAGACGATGGCGGATGTGGCCGATGGTGAACTGGCGCATGGCGCGGGTGCGCAGGCTGATGCGGCCCAGGCGCAGCTCGTTCTGGCTGCTGATGGCCTGCATCGCATTGCGCACGATGTTCAACACCGCCTGAATCATTTGCTCGCGGTCGATCAGGACGTCGGGAATGCTCGGGTCGTAATCGCGCACCAGGGTGATGCAGCCCTGGCTTTCGGCTTCGACCAGATGGCAGACGCGTTCGAGCACTTCGTGGACGTTGCACATGGCCAGCGATGGCAGTTTGTTCGAGCCGAGCATGCGATCGACCAGATTGCGCAGGCGGTCGGCCTCTTCGATGATCACATTGGTGTAATCGCGCAGGCTTTCCTCCGGCAGTTCGCGGGCCAGCAATTGCGCTGCGCCACGGATGCCGCCAAGAGGGTTCTTGATCTCGTGGGCGAGGCCGCGCACCAGCATCTTGCTGGTTTCCTGCTTGGACAGCTGCGCCTCTTCCTTGGTGATGCGCAACAGGCGATCACGCGGGTGCACTTCAAGCAAAAGCAAAGTCTCGCCGTTGCTGAGGATTGGCGTGACCGCGTAATCCACGGTCAGCGTCTGGCCGGTGAGGGCGGTGAGCATCGCTTCACGCTTGGTGAAAGGGTGCGCCTGCTCCACGGCCTGACGCAGGGAATTGAGCGCCTCGGGGGATTCGGTGAACAGCTCGCTGATGAACTGGCCGTGGCTGCGCTGACCGCTGACGGCCAACAGCATCTCCGCCGCCGGGTTCATGTACTCCAGGCGCAATTCGGCGTCGAGCAGGATGGTCGCCGTGGTCAGGTTGTCGAGCAGCAAACGGTGAATAGCGTCGCTTATGGTCATCTGGACCCCTTTTGGAGCAAGGCGTGCGCGAGAACAAAGCGCTGATGTCGGGAAAATGCAAAAACCAAACCAAGGCTCCGAAAAGAAGCGTTTAAGCCCTGAAACAGGCGTTTGACGCGCGTTTGTATGGCACGAAGCCAGCTCAAACGGGAAGTTTCGAACCAAAATGGGTTGGGTTGTGGGCGAGATGCAGTTTAGTGCACCAATAGAGTGCGCGCGGCTGGCGGAGGTTAAAAGAAGCGCAGGAATGGATTTTTCGGCTCTGCAGGTTTGTCCTTGAGCGGGCACTCCGGGCGCACGCCATAGTCGTCGGCAACGCAGGGTTTGACCTGACGTTTCTGCGCCAGGGAAATGCGCAGCATGTGGAACGGCTGATTGGCGGTGCGTTCCACGGTACGCCCGGCGGCGTCGAGAATCTCGATCGAAAGGCTGTGGCTGCCGCGATCGATATTGCTCAGCGCAAATACCGGGCTGACGCCGGGCTCGCCAGTGGCCTTGCCATCCAGCAGCAAGCGATAACGATGGCCGCTTTGCAGGCCGGGCTCGCTGGTGACGCTGACGATCAGCTCGCCGGCGCTGCTGCGCAGAGTGGCATCGGGCTCCGGGATCAGAATGCGCAGCATGTCGTAGTGAAAGGGCGCTGGTTCGGCGGATTTTTTCGCTGTGGTGATCGGCGCTGCGGTGTTGGCAGGGACAGCCATGCGATTGCTCGTCGCGATCGGCACTCGCTTGGCGTTGGCGCGTGGCTGGTCGGTATAGACGCGGTTGCCCTGCGCGTCGACATAGGTAAAGACCTCCGCCAAGGTGTACGTCGACATCAGCGCCAGAATGAGTGCCAGCCCCGCGCGGATCATGGTCTATGCACCCGTTGCACGGTGAAGACCGCTGGCGGGCTCTGCTGAACGACGCTTTGGCCGTCGATCACTTGCACGGCCAGGCGATGCTCGCCGCGATCGATGTTGACCAGTTGCAGAACCGGCACGTTGCTCGGCTGGCCATAGGGCTGGTCGTCGAGCAGCAGCCTTAATTGATGCGGCGGTTGCAGGCGCGGCTTGATCAGGACGTTGACCGTGAAGGTGCCGTTGTTGGCGCGCAGCGCCTCGTCAGTGGGCAGACCGGCGAGCTCGAGGATTTCATAGGCGTTGCGCGGTGGTTGCGGTTGTTCTGCGGTGGGTGCTTGCGGCGCACTCGGTGCTTGCGGCTCGACTCGATTGAGTGGCGGCAGCTCGACCGGTTGCGCCTGCACGCCGTCCGGCGGCTGATTGCTGTACGCCGTGTTGCCGTTGGCGTCGGTGTACTTGTAGATCTGCGCGGCGGCGGGCAGGGCGATCAGCAGCAGAATGTAGAGAAGCGTGCGACCCATGAAATCGACCGGGATTGGAAGCGATGGGTAGCAGCATAGGACAGGTGGGGCGGTTGGCCAAAACCGTTAATAACTGGAATTGAAAAGACTGGTAGCCAAAACATGGATCGTTCCCATGCTCTGCGTGGGAATGCCTCCTGGGCGCTCCGCGTCCAGTGACGCAGAGCGTCACGGGCTGCATCCCACGCGGAGCGTGGGAACGATCAAACGATCCATGACCCACCGCCTTCGCGAGCAGGCTCGCTCCCACATGGAAAATGCGTTGCGCCGGGCAATAAAAAGGCCTCCCGAAGGAGGCCTCTTTTGTCACGCCGCTTTACGCAGCGCTACCGGATCAGCAGCTGTAGTACAGCTCATATTCCAGTGGGTGCACGAAGGTGCGAACCTTGATTTCTTCTTCCGATTTCAGCGCGATGTAAGCGTCGATGAAGTCGTCGGAGAACACGCCGCCCTTGGTCAGGAACGCGCGGCCCTTGTCCAGCTCTTCCAGGGCTTCTTTCAGGCTGCCGCAAACCTGTGGAATCTCTTTCGCCTCTTCAGGCGGCAGGTCGTACAGGTTCTTGTCGGCGGCATCGCCTGGGTGGATCTTGTTCTGGATACCGTCCAGACCGGCCATCAGCAGTGCTGCGAAGGCCAGGTACGGGTTGGCAGCCGGATCCGGGAAGCGTGCTTCGATACGGCGGGCTTTCGGGCTCGACACGTAAGGAATACGGATCGAAGCGGAACGGTTGCGAGCCGAGTAGGCCAGCATTACCGGAGCTTCGAAGCCTGGCACCAGACGCTTGTAGGAGTTGGTCGCCGGGTTGGTGAAGCCGTTCAGGGCCTTACCGTGCTTGATGATGCCGCCGATGAAGTACAGAGCGGTATCGGACAGGCCGGCATAGCCTTCACCTGCGAAGGTGTTCTTGCCGTCTTTCCAGATCGACATGTGTACGTGCATGCCCGAACCGTTGTCGCCGTACAGTGGCTTCGGCATGAAGGTCGCGGTGCGGCCGTAAGCGTCGGCAACGTTGTGCACAACGTATTTCAGGGTCTGAACTTCGTCGGCCTTCTTCACCAGGGTGTTGAACTTGACACCGATTTCGTTCTGGCCGGCAGTCGCCACTTCGTGGTGGTGAACTTCAACCGACTGACCCATTTCTTCCAGTGCGTTGCACATGGCGGTACGGATTTCGTGGTCGTGGTCGAACGGTGGAACCGGGAAGTAGCCGCCTTTCACGCCTGGACGGTGACCCTTGTTGCCGCCTTCGATGTCCTGGTCGGACATCCACGAACCTTGCTCGGAGTAGATCTTGAACATCGAGCCGGAGATGTCCGACTTGAATTTCACCGAGTCAAAGATGAAGAACTCAGGCTCTGGACCGGCGAATACGGTGTCACCGATACCGGTGGCTTTGAGGTGCTCTTCGGCGCGCTTGGCGATCGCACGTGGGTCGCGATCATAGCCCTGCATGCTCGAAGGCTCGATGATGTCGCACACCAGAATCAGGGTTGGGTCTTCGGTGAACGGATCGAGCACGGCCGTTTCGTCGACCGGCATCAGGATCATGTCGGAGGCTTCGATGCCTTTCCAGCCGGAGATGGAGGAACCGTCGAACATCTTGCCGACTTCGAAGAAGTCGTCATCCAGCGCATCGCGAGCCGGCATGGTCACGTGGTGCTGAGTGCCTTTGGTGTCCGTGAAGCGCAGATCAATCCACTTGACGTCATGATCTTTGATGAGTTGAACCGACTTCGACATAGTGTCCTCCGGGTGAATTAGGGCGGGTAGTGGATGCCCTTAATAATGGTGATGCCGGCGCGAATACTCTGCCAAGGCAACCTGCCTCACAAGGGAGCAAATTGCATGCCAGTGCCCCAGCATGGGTTTTTTGCCCCAAATTCACGCTTATTAAGGCGTGCGAGGTACTGAATCGACAAATCCCGCCCCTTAATGTTGCGTTTAAATTCAGAAATGACCTGTTTTG
Source organism: Pseudomonas sp. ef1 (assembly GCF_007293365.2). Taxonomy (NCBI): domain Bacteria; kingdom Pseudomonadati; phylum Pseudomonadota; class Gammaproteobacteria; order Pseudomonadales; family Pseudomonadaceae; genus Pseudomonas; species Pseudomonas sp. ef1. Next base: position 1,318,461 of record NZ_CM129815.1, read on the forward strand.
GTGCAAGCAAAACCTTCTGCACATTAACTGGTTAAACCTTGAGCAATTTCCGCTATAATCCGCGCCCCCCTTTTTCGGCTGGCCGTTCGCGCGCTGTTTTCATGAAACTTATCGTAAAAGTCTTCCCCGAGATCACCATCAAAAGCCGACCTGTCCGGACGAAATTCATCCGCCAGTTGGCCAAGAACATCCGCACCGTGCTCCGTGACCTGGACCCGGCCGTGGTGGTGAACGGCGTGTGGGACAATCTCGAGCTGGAAACCCGCGTTACCGACCCCAAAGCCTTGAAAGAGATGGGCGAACGCCTGACCTGCATGCCGGGTATCGCGCATTTTCTGCAGATCGACGAGTACCCGCTGGGCGACTTCGACGACATCACCGAAAAGTGCAAACAGCACTACGGCGATGCACTGGCCGGGAAGATTTTCTCGGTGCGCTGCAAGCGCGCAGGCAAGCATGCCTTCAGCTCGATGGACGTGGAAAAATACGTCGGCAGCAAGCTGCGTCGCGAGTGCGGTGCGGCCGGAATCGACCTTAAAGCACCGCAAATCGAAGTCCGTATCGAAGTTCGCGACAAACGGTTGTTCGTGATTCACAGCCAGCACAACGGCATCGGCGGCTACCCGCTGGGTGCGTTGGAGCAGACGCTGGTATTGATGTCCGGCGGCTTTGATTCGACCGTGGCGGCTTATCAGATCATGCGTCGCGGCCTGATGGCGCACTTCTGCTTCTTCAATCTCGGCGGGCGTGCCCACGAATTGGGCGTGATGGAAGTCGCGCACTTCATCTGGAAGAAGTACGGCAGCTCGCAACGCGTGCTATTTGTCAGTGTGCCGTTCGAGGAAGTGCTGGGCGAAATTCTCGGCAAAGTCGATAACAGTCATATGGGCGTGGTTTTGAAGCGTATGATGTTGCGCGCCTCGTCCGAGATCGCCGAACGCCTGCACATCGATGCACTGGTGACCGGTGAAGCGATCTCCCAGGTGTCGAGCCAGACGCTGCCGAACCTGTCGGTGATCGACTGCGTGACCGACAAGCTGGTGCTGCGGCCGCTGATCGTCGCGCACAAGCAGGACATCATCGACACCGCCAACGAGATCGGCACCGCCGATTTCGCCCGGCACATGCCGGAATACTGCGGCGTGATTTCGGTCAACCCCAAGACCGCCGCCAAGCGTGGCCGGGTTGAGCACGAAGAGAAAGAATTCGACATGGCGGTACTCGAGCGCGCGCTCGCCAACGCCAAACTGGTGCCGATCGATCGGGTAATCGACGAGTTGGGCCAGGATTTGCAGATTGAAGAAGTCAGCGAAGCGCTGGCCGGTCAGATCGTGATCGACATCCGCCACCCGGATGCCGCCGAGGATGACCCGCTGGAGCTCGCCGGCATAGAGGTACAGACGATGCCGTTCTATGCAGTGAACGCACGTTTCAAGGAACTGGACCCTACTCGCCAGTACCTGCTGTATTGCGACAAAGGCGTGATGAGTCGCCTGCATGCCCACCATTTGCTCAGTGAGGGGCATGCCAATGTGCGCGTTTATCGACCGAGCTAAGTGCCCGGGGCTGTTTGCCTGTGGCCTGCGTCACCGGCCCCCCGACACCGCCGTCAAGCTGTAACGGCCATGCCGGACACTACTGCTAATCGCTGCCATGACTTGTCAGCAAACCGAATCCTCTGATCGAGATACACAAGTGATCGAAAATCTACGCAACATCGCCATCATTGCCCACGTTGACCACGGTAAAACCACCCTGGTAGACAAACTCCTGCGTCAATCCGGCACCCTGGAGCGCAACGAGCTCAACGACGAGCGCGTGATGGACTCCAACGACCAGGAAAAAGAGCGCGGTATTACCATTCTGGCGAAGAACACCGCCATCAACTGGAACGGCTACCACATCAACATCGTGGACACCCCGGGCCACGCCGACTTCGGCGGCGAAGTTGAACGCGTAATGTCGATGGTCGACTCCGTTCTGCTGCTGGTTGACGCTCAAGACGGCCCTATGCCGCAAACCCGTTTCGTGACCAAGAAGGCTTTCGAAGCCGGCCTGCGTCCAATCGTGGTGATCAACAAGGTTGACCGTCCAGGCGCGCGTCCGGACTGGGTTCTGGACCAGATCTTCGACCTGTTCGACAACCTCGGTGCTACCGAAGAACAACTGGACTTCCAGGTTGTTTACGCTTCGGCCCTGAACGGTATTGCCGGTCTGGACCACACCGCCATGGCGGAAGACATGACTCCGCTGTACCAGGCAGTAGTCGACCACGTTCCGCCTCCGGCCGTTGACCGTGACGGCCCGTTCCAGATGCAGATCTCCGCTCTGGACTACAACAGCTTCCTGGGTGTTATCGGTGTTGGCCGTATCGCCCGTGGTCGCGTCAAGCCGAACACCCCGGTTGTCGCTATCAGCGCCGACGGCAAGCGTCGCAACGGTCGTATCCTGAAGCTGATGGGTCACCACGGTCTGCACCGCATCGACGTTGACGAAGCAGCAGCTGGCGACATCGTCTGCATCAGCGGCTTCGACGAGCTGTTCATCTCCGACACTCTGTGCGATATCAACACCGTCGAGGCAATGAAGCCGCTGACCGTTGACGAGCCAACCGTTTCCATGACCTTCCAGGTAAACGACTCGCCATTCTGCGGTAAAGAAGGCAAGTTCGTGACCTCCCGTAACATCAAGGATCGTCTGGACAAAGAGCTGCTGTACAACGTTGCACTGCGCGTTGAAGAAGGCGACTCGGCTGACAAGTTCAAGGTTTCCGGCCGTGGTGAGCTGCACCTCTCGGTACTGATCGAAACCATGCGTCGCGAAGGCTTCGAGCTGGCCCTGGGCCGTCCTGAAGTGATCATCCGTGAAGTCGACGGCGTGAAGCAGGAACCGTTCGAAAACGTCACCATCGACATCCCTGAAGAATCCCAGGGCAAGGTCATGGAAGAGATGGGTCTGCGTAAGGGCGACCTGAGCAACATGGTGCCGGATGGCAAGGGCCGTGTTCGTCTGGAATACAACATCCCTGCTCGCGGTCTGATCGGTTTCCGTAACCAGTTCCTGACCCTGACCAACGGTGCTGGCATCCTGACCTCGATCTTCGACCGTTACGCTCCAGTGAAGTCGGGCCACATGTCCGGCCGTCAGAACGGCGTTCTGGTTTCGGTTGAAACCGGCAAGGCTCTGACCTACTCGCTGGAAACCCTGCAGGCTCGTGGCAAGCTGTTCGTAGAACACGGCCAGGAGATCTACAACGGTCAGATCGTTGGTCAGAACAGCCGTGACAACGACCTGGGTGTCAACCCAACCAAAGGCAAGAAGCTCGACAACATGCGTGCTTCGGGTAAAGACGAAACCATCGCTCTGGTCCCACCTGTTCGCTTCACCCTGGAACAGGCTCTGGAATACATCCAGGAAGACGAGCTGTGCGAAGTCACTCCTAAGTCGATCCGTCTTCGCAAGAAGATCCTCGACGAAAGCGAGCGCACCCGCGCTGCGAAGAAAGCCAAGGCGTAATTCAGCCCTGGAATAGAAAACGCCCCCGGTCGCGAGACCGGGGGCGTTTTTGTTTGTCCGGGATTCAAGGCAAAAAAAGATCGCAGCCTTCGTCAGCTCCTACAGGGATACGCATTGCCATGTAGGAGCTGCCGAAGGCTGCGATCTTTTGATCTTCAGAATTTCTCGATCGACCGCGAATTCTGCACCCGCTCGACTTCTTTCGGCTTGTACGCGCAATACCCCGGCCGCGGCCCGATCTTCGGGTGGTTGCGGCAGGTGTCCGGGCGCTTGTCATAAATGGTGCACAGGCGGCTTTTACGATCGAGGTAATAGCAGTCGTTGTTGCTCATGCGCTGCAGGGTGAAGATCCCCGACTTCTGATTGAAGCGCTCGACCAGACCTTCCTTTTGCAGACGCTTGGCGATGTTCTTTGGCGGATCGCCCAGTTCGAACTCGTCGACGACGCCGATGCGCACCAGATCCTTGATCTTCACTTCGACCGGCAGCGTGCAGCAGCTGGACATGCACGAGCCGCACATCGGCGCCGAGTATTTGGCCCACGTATCGAGACGATCAATCTCGGCGGCGGCGATCAGGTTGGGCTTCATCATCGGGAGTTACCAGGTGTGTATGCATCAGGGCGCGCGATCATACCGGGAGCGGTGGAATTTTGAACAACCTTTCGCCAGATATTTTCGCAGCGGCCGCATTTTGCCCGACAGGACGGCACGGCCCCTGCATTCATTGGCTCATCCGCCAGGGTTATGTCGCACTGGCGCACAGTCCGGGCAAATACTGCCGAACCAGAGCCGTTAGCGCCGGTCAGACCGTCTAGGCTCAGAAAATTCCCGCTCGCTCGAGGTCCTGTTGATGACTCAAGAACCACTAGTTCGCGAAGCAGAGGTGGCCGCATTCCGCGACGCCGTCCTGACCAAACTCACCTACGCCGTGGGCAAAGACCCCGATCACGCCTTCGACCATGACTGGTTCGAAGCCATCGCCCTGGCCGCGCGTGATCACATGGTCGAACACTGGATGGACCACACCCGACAGATCTATCGCAAAGGCCAGAAGCGGGTTTATTACCTCTCGCTGGAATTTCTCATCGGCCGTTTGCTCTACGACAGCCTGAGCAACCTCGGCCTGCTCGACGTCGCCCGTGAGGCGCTGACCGAACTGGGCGTCGATCTGGAGCGCATCCGCCTGCTGGAGCCCGACGCGGCGCTCGGCAACGGCGGCCTCGGTCGGCTCGCGGCGTGCTTCATGGAAAGCATGTCGACCCTCGGCATCGCCGGCCATGGCTATGGCATTCGTTATGAGCATGGCTTGTTCCGTCAGGCGATTGTCGATGGCTGGCAACAGGAGCAGACCGAACACTGGCTGGATTTCGGCAACCCTTGGGAATTCGAACGGCCGGAAGTGGCCTACCCGATCGGCTTCGGCGGCAGCGTCGAAACCGTCACCGATGCCTCCGGCAAGACTCGTCAGGTCTGGTCGCCAGCGGAAACCGTGCGCGCAATTGCTTATGACACGCCGGTGGTCGGCTGGCGCGGGGCGAGCGTCAACACGCTGCGCCTATGGCGTGCCCGCGCCATGGAAGATCTGCACCTGGAGCGCTTCAACGCCGGTGACCACCTGGGCGCCGTGGCGGAAGTGGCCCGCGCCGAGAGTATCTCCCGCGTCCTTTATCCGGCCGACAGCACCGAAGCCGGGCAAGAGCTGCGCCTGCGTCAGGAATACTTCTTCGTCGCCGCTTCGTTGCAGGATCTGCTGCGCCGTCACCGCAACATGCACACCTCGGTGCTGACCCTCGGTGATCACGCGGCGATCCAGCTCAACGACACTCACCCCTCGATTGCAGTGGCCGAGCTGATGCGCCAACTGGTCGACGTCTACGACGTCGCGTGGGACGCAGCATGGCAAGTCACCGTCGACACGCTGTCGTACACCAACCACACGCTGCTACCGGAAGCACTGGAAACCTGGCCGGTCGGGCTGATGGAACGCATGCTGCCACGGCACATGCAGATCATTTACCTGATCAACGCACAGCACATCGATTCGTTGCGGGCCAAGGGCATTCACGACTTCGACGTGTTGCGTGCGGTGTCGCTGATCGAAGAAGACAACGGCCGCCGGGTGCGCATGGGCAACCTCGCGTTCCTCGGTTCCCACAGCGTCAACGGCGTGTCCGGTCTGCATACGCAGCTGATGCGCAAAACCGTATTCGCCGAACTGCACAAGCTCTACCCGGAGCGGATCAACAACAAAACCAACGGCATCACCTTCCGCCGCTGGCTGTATCAGGCCAACCCGGAACTGACCTCGATGCTGATCGACGCTCTCGGCCCGGACGTGCTCGACCATCCCGAAGAGCGCCTGCTCGAACTTGAACCGTTCGCCGAGAAAACCGCCTTCCGCAAAGCCTTCGCCGAGCAGCGGTTGCACAGCAAGAAGGCGCTGGCCTATCTGATTCACGAGCGCCTCGGGATCGCGGTCAACCCGGCAGCGATGTTCGACGTGCAGGTCAAACGTATCCACGAATACAAGCGTCAGTTGCTCAACCTGATGCACACCGTGGCGTTGTACCAGGCGATTCGTGCCGAGCCGGAAGTCGACTGGGTGCCACGGGTGAAGATCTTCGCCGGTAAAGCGGCGGCGAGTTATCACCAGGCCAAGCTGATCATCAAACTGACCAACGACATCGCTCGGGTGGTGAACAACGATCCGACCGTGCGTGGCCTGCTGAAAGTGGTGTTCCTGCCCAACTACAACGTCAGCCTGGCCGAGAGCATCATCCCGGCGGCGGACTTGTCCGAGCAGATTTCCACCGCCGGTTTCGAAGCGTCAGGCACTAGTAATATGAAGTTCGGCCTCAACGGCGCGCTGACCATCGGCACCCTCGACGGTGCCAACGTGGAAATGTGCGAGCGCATCGGTGCCGAGCACATGTTCATCTTCGGTCTCAGCGCGCAACAGGTTGAAGCGCGCAAGCAGAACCACGAGTTCAGCGCCGTACCCGACATCGCCGCCTCCCATCGTTTGAACGATGTGCTGCAAGCGATTCGCAGCGGTGTGTTCTCGCCGGACGATACCTCGCGTTATACCGGGCTGATCGACTCGTTGATCGACTATGACCGCTTCCTGGTCTGCGCCGACTTCGACTCCTACTGGGAAGCGCAGAAGCGTGTCGATGCGCACTGGCATGACTCGCAGAACTGGTGGCGTTCGGCGGTGCTCAACACCTCGCGGATGGGCTGGTTCTCTTCCGACCGGACGATTCGCGAGTACGCCACGGATATCTGGAAAGCGCTGGAGTAACTTTCCCCGACAAATCTGCGCAAGGCCCAACGTTTGTTGGGCCGGATCGATATACTGAGCGCCGGTTAAAAGGCATCAATCACCGCCGTACCCTGTGGGAGCGAGCCTGCTCGCGAAGCGATCGTCGACTTAAACAGAAATGTTGGCTGACAATCCGCCTTCGCGAGCAGGCTCGCTCCCACACGGTTTGTGCCTAGACTGAAGCCATCGCCGGACTCGCCCCGCCCCGGGGCTGCTTAGGGATATCGACCATGCAATGGATGTTCATGTTGATCGGGCTGGTGCTCGGTGGACTGCTCGACGAGTCGTTCAGTGGCGCGCTGTTAGGTGCGCTGCTGGGGCTGGTCATCGGCCAGATGCTGCGCATCGCGCGCCTTGGCTCGCAGGCGGCGGAGCAGCAGCGTCAACTCGAGCAGGTGCGCGAAGCCTTGCAAGGCGTGGCTCAGCGGCTGTTTGTGCTGGAGGGTTCGCCCTCGCATGCGCCGAAACCACCACCTGAAGTCGAGCCAGTCGCCGCACCCGTCGACGTGGCTGAGCAGGCAGCCCCGCCCCCTGAGCTGACCTGGGAACTGCCCCCCGAACTCGAACCGATTTCCGCCGTCGCCCGCGAAACCAGCCAGCCGCTGCCGGCCGATGTCTGGCGCGCCGAACCGGCTCCTGCGGCACCGCCACAAAAAACCGCCGAACCCCGTGGCCCGAACCTGATCGAGCGCGGCATCAGCGCTGCGCGCAACTGGCTGTTTGGCGGCAACACCGTGCTGCGCGTCGGTGTGGTGCTGCTGTTTTTCGGTCTGGCATTTTTACTACGTTACGCCACCGAAGGCATGGTGGTGCCGATCGAGTTGCGTTACGCCGGTGTTGCGGCAGCGGCGTTCGCCTTGCTTGCGCTGGGCTGGTGGCTGCGCCGACGCAATAGCAACTATGCGTTGATGCTGCAAGGCACCGGGATCGCGGTGTTGTACCTGACGGTGTTTGCGGCGATGCGTCTGCATCCGTTGCTTGATCCGTCCGCTGCACTCGGTTTGCTGGTCGCGGTGACGGTGTTCTCGGCCATTCTGGCGATCACTCAGGATGCACTGGGGTTGGCCGCAGCGGCAGCGTTGGGCGGTTTCGCCGCGCCGATTTTGACTTCTACCGGCGAAGGCAATCACGTCGCACTGTTCAGTTATTTCGCCTTGCTCAACGCCGGCATTCTCTCCATCGCCTGGTTCAAGGCCTGGCGCCTGCTCAACCTTATCGGCTTCGTCGGCACCTTCGGTATCGGTTTCGCCTGGGGTCTGCGTTCCTACACGCCGGAACTGCTGTGGAGCACCGAGCCGTTTCTGATTGTGTTTTTCCTTATGTACCTCGCCATCGGCCTGCTGTTCGCCCGGCGCAAATTGCGCGAGATGGCGGATGCCCCGCCGGACGCTGACCGCGAGGCGTTGCTGCAATGGTCGGCCCGCAAGGGCGATTACGTCGACGGCACCATGCTGTTCGGCCCGCCGATCATTGGCTTCGGTCTGCAGTTTGCGCTGGTGCAGCATCTCGAATTCGCGGCGGCGTTCAGTGCTCTGGCGCTGGGCATGATCTATATGGCACTGGCCAAAGTTTTGATGGGCGGGCGGGCGATGCTGCTGGGCGAAACCTGCCTGGCGCTGGGGGTGATTTTTGCCAGCCTGGCGATTCCGCTGGGGCTCGATGCGCGCTGGACGTCTGCGGCGTGGGCCGTGGAAGGCGCGGGGATTTTCTGGCTCGGCTTGCGTCAGCATCGACTGTTTGCCCGGGCCTTTGCCTTACTGCTGCAACTGGGTTCGGCACTGGCGTTTCTCAGCCAGCTGCAGCCCGGCGAGAGCAGCCTGCTCGACGGCGCACCGCTGGGCGCGCTGATGCTTGGCGCCGCGCTGCTGTTCAGTTTCTTCCAACTGCGCAAGGCTACGCCCGAGCAGACATCGCCGTGGGAAAGACAAGGCCTGCCAGTGCTGGCGTGTCTGGGCCTGACGTTCCTGTATCTGCTGGCGCCGTTGTTCCTGTTCATCCAGGGCACGGCGATCAGTTGGGCCTTGGCCGGGTTGGCGACTTTGTTCGTGGGGCTGCGGATTCAATCACGCACATTCCTGTTTACCGCGTTTGCCGTGCAGTTGCTGGGCGGCGCGTTGTTCCTGCTGCGCCTGCAAACTGCCGGTGAAGATTCGGCGGCGGTGTTCAGCGCTGGCTGGAGCGGTTTGCTCAGTGCGTCCTTGATCGGACTGGCCTTGATTGGCGGCATGCTGCTCGCGGCGCGGGATGAGATGATGCGCGGCGATGTGCGCCTGCTGCGCGGCTTGTCGGTGGTGTTGCTGGCGGGGTTGGTGCTGATCAATCTGGCGGTGCTGTTCGTGCTGCCGTGGCAAACCGCGAGCGCGGTGTGGGCGGCCAGCGGTTTGCTGATCATCTGGCTGAGCCTGTACCTGCAACAGCGTCTGAGTTTCGTTTTCGGCCTGCTGTTGCAGGTGGTCGGCGGCGCAGCGTTTCTGCTCGCCGGCCCCGAATGGCTCGGGCCGTTGTCCAGCGAAGGGCTGAAACCGTTTGCCCATGGCGGCTTCTGGACACCGCTGGTGCTGGGGCTGGCCGCGCTGATCGGTGCGTGGCGCTTGCAATTGGGCAACCATGCCACGGCTTTTGATGCCTTGAGCTTGCAGCGCTTGTCGCAAGTGCTGCTGGTCTGGGGCGCCGGTTGGTGGACGCTGGCGTGGGTCAGCGAAATCCTGCGTTTCGCCTCGCCGAACCTCCAAGGCACATTGCTGCTGGTCGCTGCGATCAGTGTGGCGCTGTGGACGATTTTGTCACTGCGCTTGAAATGGCCGGCGCTGGGGTTGCTCTGCACCTTGCTGATTCCGGCGGCGGCGCTGGTTTTGCTCGGCGCTTGGCATTCGCGCTACCACCCGGCCGCCGACTTCAGCTGGCTGGCGTGGCCGGCGCTGTTCGCGGTGCATTTCTTCAGCCTGCGCCGCTTGGCTTCGGTGTTGCCGGCGCGCGCATTGAGCGCGGCCCATGTGCTCGGTTGCTGGCTGCTGATTGGCGTGCTGGCGCTGGAGTTGCGTTACGGCCTGCTGTTGTTGGCCGAGCAGTACAACGCGTGGCGGTGGCTGGGCTGGGCGATTCTGCCGAGCCTCTATCTGTTGCTGATGGCTGCACCGCGCAACTGGCCGTGGCCGGTGGCCGCATTTGCCCGCGAGTACCGCTTGTATGCGGCGGCACCGCTGGCGGTGCTGATGCTGGCGTGGTTCTGGCTGGCCAATGGCGTCAGCGATGGCAATGCCGAACCATTGCCTTACGTGCCGCTGCTCAACCCATTGGAGCTGGGTCTGCTGTTTGCGCTGTTCGGCGTTTATGCCTGGTCGCGCAGCGCCGTCGCGCAGTTGTCGATCCGTCAGGATCATGCCGACAAGGCTACGCAACTGATCGCCGGGGTTTCGCTGTTCGCCTTCTGCACCGAGCTGGTCACCCGCGCGGCGCATCACTGGGCCGGCATCCCGTTCGAGCTTGATCAACTGCTCGCGTCGATGCTGGTGCAGGCCGGCCTGTCGATCGTCTGGACGTTGATGGCGCTGGGGCTGATGATCGGCGGCCATCTGCGCCATCGCCGCGAAGTGTGGCTGATCGGCGCGGCGCTGATCGCGCTGGTGGTGGCCAAGCTGATTTTTGTCGAACTGAGCAACCGTGGCGGCCTCGCCCGGATCGTCTCGTTTATCGGCGTTGGCGTGTTGCTGCTGGTGGTCGGCTACTTTGCGCCGCTGCCACCCAAACGCGTCGAGGCTGAACCGGCGGCGGACAAACCCGCGCCGGAAACCGAAGGAGTTGCATCTTGAGTCGCATGCTGAATCTGGGTTGGTTGGCGCTGGGCGTGGTGATGGTCGCTGGCGCTCAGGAAAAACCGGCGGACTTCGCCACGCAGTTGCCGTTGACGGTGAGCGGCAATGGCCCGTGGTATCGCCTCGACTTGCCGCTGAGCGCGCAATTGCAGGCGCGCCAGACCGATCTCAGCGACTTGCGTGTGTTCAACGCCGCCGGCGAAGCGCAGGCCTACGCCTTGGCTCGCGAATCGGCGCAGACCCGCGACGACGGCAAGCTGCACGAGGTCAAATGGTTCCCGCTGTACAACGCTGCCGACGCCAGCGAGCGTGCGCCGAATGTGCGCGTGCAGTCGACCACCAACGGCACCCTGGTCGAAGTGCAACCGTCCTCGCAACTGGAGGCGGGCGAAGAAGTGCTGCGCGGCTGGCTGCTCGATGCCAGTGCGATCAAGGCACCGTTGCAGCAGTTGATCCTTGACTGGACCAGCGAGCGCGACGGTTTCCAGCGTTTCAGCATCGAGGCCAGTGACGATCTGCAGCACTGGCAGTCATGGGGCGAGGGCCAGGTGGCGCGGCTGACCTTTTCCGATGAACGCATCGAACAGCACGAAGTGACCCTGCCGGGGCAGAGCGCGCGCTATGTGCGTCTGCTGTGGGAGTCGCCGGGTTCGGCGCCCGTCCTGACGTCGGCGCAATTGAAAAGCAGCGACCCGCGCAACCTGCCGCTGCCTTTGGTCTGGTCGCCCAGCGTGGCCGGCAACAGCAGCAAATCCGGGGAATACATCTGGCAGTTGCCGATGGGGCTGAATGTCGAGCGGGTGCAGATCGAGCTGAAACAGCCGAACAGTCTGGCGCCGGTCACGTTGGCCGGCCGGCGCGAGAGCAACTTGCCGTGGCAGCCACTGAGCAGCGGTTTGCTGTATCGCCTGAGCCAGAACAATCAGGACGTGGTGCAGAACGAAATCCCGCTGTCCGGGCAGACCGTGCAGCAACTCAAGCTGACCGTGGATGAGCGCGGCGGCGGGTTGGGTGAGCAGGCGCCGGACCTGAAATATGCGGTGCGCGCCACGCAAGTGATCTTCCTCGCCCGGGGCGAAGGGCCGTACAGCCTGGCCTTGGGCAATGCCACGGTGAAAACGGCGAACCTGCCGCTGGCAACGTTGATTCCGGATTTCAAGCCAGAAAAGCTGGCGAGCCTGGGCAAGGCGACGGTGCAGGACGAAGCAGTGGCCACGCAAACCTCAACGGCGACGACGGCTGCGGTGGCCGGGACCAACTGGAAGAAGTTCGGCTTGTGGGCGGTGTTGCTGCTTAGTGTGGTGTTTCTCGGGGCGATGGCGTTCAGCCTGTTGCGCAAGCCGCCAGCCAATACCTGAGCATGGCGGCGCTTTGCGCCATTCGCGAGCAGGCTCGCTCCCACAGGGCAATGCATTCCATTGTGGGAGCGAGCCTGCTCGCGAAGGCGCCCGGGCAAACACTGAAAATCTTCAATCGCTCATGCCGAACCGAACTACGCTGAATCCGACACCTGAACTCTCCACCAACAATCACGTCTCATACAGGCAAATACACCCAGGCGCACGTTAGCCGGCGTCTTCGCTCGCTAGGTTTTCAGACTCCCTGTAAACTGCGCGGGTTTTCCGCCCCCCATTCCACCGGAGCCGTCCATGTCCCGCGTTACCTTGAGTCGCTATTTGATTGAGCAGACCCGCAGCAACAACACTCCTGCCGATCTGCGCTTTTTGATCGAAGTGGTGGCGCGTGCCTGCAAGGAGATCAGCCACGCCGTGTCCAAAGGCGCCCTGGGTGGTGTTCTGGGCAGCATGGGCACCGAGAACGTGCAAGGCGAAGTGCAGAAGAAGCTCGACGTGATCTCTAACGAGATCCTGCTCGAAGCCAACGAATGGGGCGGTCACCTGGCCGGCATGGCGTCCGAAGAAATGGACAATGCCTACCAGATCCCCGGCAAGTACCCGAAGGGCGCATACCTGCTGGTGTTCGACCCACTCGACGGCTCGTCGAACATCGACATCAATGCCCCGGTCGGCACGATCTTCTCGGTATTGCGTTGCCCGAACGAATACCTGAGCCAGAACGAGCCGCTGAATGAAAAAGCGTTCTTGCAGCCAGGCACCCAGCAAGTGGCCGCCGGTTACGCCATCTACGGCCCGCAGACCATGCTGGTGCTGACCCTGGGCGACGGCGTCAAAGGCTTCACCCTGGACCGCGAAATGGGCAGCTTCGTACTGACTCATGAAGACATCACCATCCCGGAAACCACCCAGGAATTCGCCATCAACATGTCCAACCAGCGCCACTGGGAAGCCCCGGTACAGCGCTATGTCGGCGAGCTGCTGGCCGGTGAAGAAGGTCCGTTGAAGAAGAACTACAACATGCGCTGGGTCGCGGCGATGGTTGCTGACGTCCACCGCATCCTGACCCGTGGTGGTCTGTTCATGTACCCGCGCGACAGCCGCGAGCCGTCGAAACCGGGCAAGCTGCGCCTGATGTATGAAGCCAACCCGATGTCGTTCCTCGTCGAACAAGCCGGCGGCGCGTCCACCGACGGTCACCAGCGCATTCTCGACATCCAGCCGGAAGGCCTGCACCAGCGCGTTGCAGTGTTCCTCGGTTCGAAAGAAGAAGTCGCCCGCGCCACGGCCTACCACAAGGAATAAACCATGCACGCGCCCTGGCAGCCGTTGCTCGACTGGTGGTTCGGACACGCCGAATCAGCGAACGAAGTGGCGGCCGAAAAGGGCAAGTTGTGGTTCGGCAAGCGAAACAGCCAGGACCTCGAAGCGCAGACGCGTTTCGGGGTCTTTGTCGATCAGGCCCTGGCCGGCGAATTGACTGAGTGGACGCAATGTCCCGAAGGCTGGCTGGCGGTAGTGCTGCTGCTCGATCAACTGCCACGCATGATCTATCGCGATACTCCCAAAGCCTTTTCCGGTGATCTGCGCGCTCAGAAGCTCGTCGCTCAAGGCATTGCAGCGGATTTTGATCGGCAGTTGAAGCCGATTCAGCGTGTGTTCATTTATCTGGTGTTCGAACACTGCGAAAACCTCGCGGTGCAGAACGAAGCCGTTTCCAGATTTATTGAATTGGTGGCTGAGCAGCCAGAGTCGGAGCGGGCGGTGTTTGCCGATAACCTGGACTACGCCGAGCGGCATCAGAAGGTGATTGCCCGGTTTGGAAGGTTTCCGCATCGCAATGCGGTGTTGGGGCGGGAGTCTACGTCTGAGGAATTGGAGTTCCTGTCCAGGCCCGGCTCAAGATTCTGAATCTCCAGTGCGGCTTATGCCGCTTTCGCGAGCAGGCTCGCTCCCACAATTGAAATGCATTCCACTGTGGGAGCGAGCCTGCTCGCGAAGAGGCCTGAGGCTGCAGCTTAGATCCTGAAGCTGCCGACCAGATGCTTCAACCGCGCCGCCTGCTGCTCAAGGTCCGAACACGCGCGCAACGTCGCCTGCAAGTTCTCCACGCCTTCCTGATTCAGCGTGTTGATCTCGTTGATATCAACGTTGATCGACTCGACCACGGCGGTCTGTTCTTCGGTCGCGGTGGCTACCGACTGGTTCATGCCGTCGATTTCGCCGATGCGCTGGGTCACGCTGCCCAGACGCTCGCCGGCCTGGTTGGCGATGCCAACGCTGCTTTCGCTCTCGCGCTGGCTCTCGGTCATGATGGTTACCGCCTGGCGTGCGCCGACCTGCAGCTCTTCGATCATCTTCTGTACTTGCTGCGCCGAATCCTGGGTGCGGTGCGCGAGGTTGCGCACCTCGTCGGCGACCACGGCGAAACCGCGTCCGGCTTCACCGGCGCGCGCGGCTTCGATGGCGGCGTTGAGCGCGAGCAGGTTGGTCTGCTGGGAAATGCTGGTGATCACTTCGAGAATCTGGCCGATGTTCACCGTGTTGCTGTTCAGCGTTTCGATATTGCCGCAGGAATCGCTGATCTTCGCCGACAGTTGTTGCATGGCGTGGATGGTTTTATCCACCACCTGCTGGCCGTCGACCGCGAGGCTGCGCGCATCGCTGGAGTGCTGCGAGGCGAGGGCGGCGTTCTGGGCGATTTCCTGGGCGGCGGCGCCGAGCTGATTGATCGCGGCGGCGACGCTGTTGGTGCGGCTGGCCTGCTGGTCGGAGTTGTACATCGACGAGTTCGAGGCAGCGACCACACGCAATGCAACTTCGTTGACCTGGCCGGTAGCCGAGGACACTTCGCGGATCGACGTATGAATGCGTTCGACGAAGCGGTTGAACGACGTACCCAGCGCGCCGAATTCATCATTGCCGTGAATCACCAGACGTTTGGTCAGATCGCCTTCGCCTTCAGCGATGTCATGCATCGCACGGCCCATGGTCAGCAGCGGTTGCATCAGCACGCGAATCAGCATGCCGAGCAGGCCGATGATGATCAACACGGCGATGACCATGGCGATCAGTGCCGAGGTGCGGAATTCGCTGAGCATCGAGAACGCGGTGTCTTTGTCGAGCACCAGCGCCACGTACCAGTCAGCCGATGGCACGCCGTTGACGTGGGTGAATGAGATCAACTGGGTCTTGCCGTCGAACTCGACTTCTTTCAGGCCCGGGCTGACTTTGGGCGCACCGTTCGGATAAGCCTCGGCCAGTGTTTTGAGCACCAGCTTGCTGTCCGGATGAATCAGGATTTTCCCTTCGGCGCTGACAATGAATGCATGACCGTGGCCGCCGAAGTTCAGCGAGTTGATGATCGCGCTGACGCTGGTCAGATCGATGTCGGCCCCGGCCACGCCGAGCATTTGGCCCTGACGCTGCACCGGGGTGGCGACGGTGATCACCAGTTTGCCCGACGAAGCGGCGATGTACGGTTCGGTGACGATGGTCTGCTGCGCGCTGTTGGCTGCTTTGTACCAGCCGCGAGCGCGCGGGTCGTAGTCCGGCGCACGGTTGCCGGCCGGCACTGAGAACATCACGCCGTCAGCGCCACCGAAGTAGCTGAGCTGGAAATTGCCGGTGTAGGCGGGCAGGTCGATGATGCGCTTGAGGCTGGCGGGCGCGTTGCCGTCGACGGCGACTTGCTGCGACAGCGATTGCAGCAGTTGAATGCGACTTTCCAGCCAGGTCTGGATGTTGCTGGTGGTCAGGCTGCCCAGCTCCTGCATGGTCGCCTCGGTGCTGCTGCTCAAGGCCTGACGCTGGCGATAGTCGTTGAAGAAGATGAAACAGGCGAACGCAACGGCCACCACAAGGGCAGCAGCCAGCAAAATCTTGTGGCTGAATTTTATGTTTCTGGTCATCGAATGAACTACCGCGAAGGGGCTGGTCAGGAAATGGCGGCAATTTGCCATATTCGGCAGCGTTGCGCTGCTCTTATTTTCGACCGCGCCGCGCCAAAGATTAGGCGCTTGCAGGGAAAGTCGACGAAATGCTCGACGGCTTCACAAAGTTTTTGATTTACCGGCAAAAGCCGGACGGGCGGGCTGATAAATAGGCGTTCGGTCACGGAACCAGATGACACTTTTCTCTTCTAAGCTTCTGGTTGGCACCATGCCATCCCCCCTCGTTCCAGGAGTTTCACCATGTCGCTGCGATCTATCGCCCTGCTGTCGTTTTGCGTGCTGTTGGCCGCATGCAGCAAGGTCAATCAGGAAAACTACTCCAAGCTCTCGGCCGGCATGGCCAAGTCCGAAGTGGAAACCCTCCTCGGCAAGCCCACCGATTGCTCGGGCGCGCTCGGTATGTCCAGCTGCACCTGGGGCGACAAGAACAGCTTTATCAGCGTGCAATACGCCGGTGACAAAGTGCTGATGTTTTCCGGCCAAGGCCTGAAGTAAACCGGGGCTTCGCGCCCACGGAGAAAAAAATGAAGCGGTTATTGCTGATCCTTTTTGCTGGCCTGGTACTGGCTGGCTGCGCCACTTCCGGCGTCGACCCGTTGGCGCCCAAGACCGTCAACAGCGTCAATCTCAAGCGTTATCAGGGCACCTGGTATGAACTGGCACGCTTGCCGATGTACTTCCAGCGCCACTGCGCGCAATCCGAAGCCCATTACACCCTCAAGCCTGACGGTAATGTCGGCGTGCTCAACCGTTGCCTGACCCCGGAGTGGCAGTGGGAAGAAGCCAGGGGCACGGCTTATCCACAAGTGCCGGGCAAGACCGACAAGCTCTGGGTCGAATTCGATAACTGGTTCTCGCGCCTGCTGCCGGGTGTGGCGAAGGGCGAGTACTGGGTGTTGTACGTCAGCGACGATTACAAGACCGCCATCGTCGGCGATCCGAGTCGCAAGTACCTGTGGCTGCTGTCACGCACACCGACCGTCAACGGTGTAGTGCGGGAAGAATTGCTGAGCAAGGCGCGTCAACAGGGTTACGACACCACACGCCTGATTTGGCGGGCGTCGGATCGGCAGATGGCCAAGACCTCCAATTAAGCCGCTATACAAATCAAATGTGGGAGCGAGCCTGCTCGCGAAGAGGGTGTATCAGTCGACATGAATATTGACTGATACACCGCGTTCGCGAGCAGGCTCGCTCCCACAGTTTGGTTTTGGGTCAGCCCAAGAGATCGCGCAGGACCTGGGTGAAGGCTCGGGCGCTTTGCTCTTCGCCGGCATGCCGGCCATCGCGCACCACCCATTGACCATTGACCAGCACATCGCGCACCTGGCGATCGCCGCCGGCGAACAACCAGCGATTGAGAATCCCGTCCCCCGCAGCCGTCGCCAGATACGGATCGTTGCCATCGAGGACAATCCAGTCCGCACGCTTGCCCACTTCCAACGCACCAATCTGCTGCCCCAGCGCCTGCGCGCCGCCGTCCAGCGCCGCGTCGTACAACGTGCGCCCGACCATCGGCTGCTGCGCGCCATACAAGCGATTGCGCCGCTGGTCACGCAGACGCTGGCCATATTCCAGCCAGCGCAATTCTTCCACCACGCTCAGCGACACATGGCTGTCGGAGCCAATGCCCATGCGCCCGCCCTGGGCAAGAAAATCCACCGCCGGGAAAATCCCGTCACCCAGATTCGCTTCAGTGGTCAGGCACAGCCCGGCGATCGCGCGACTGTTGGCCATCAGCGTGACTTCTTGCGGATTGGCGTGGGTGGCGTGGACCAGACACCAGCGCTGATCGACTTCAGTGTTCTCGTACAGCCATTGCAGCGGACGACGACCGCTCCAGCTCAGGCAATCGTCGACTTCTTTCTGCTGCTCGGCGATATGGATGTGCACTGGGCATTGTTTGTCACTGGCCGCCAACACTTCGCTGATCTGCTGCGGAGTTACCGCCCGCAGCGAGTGGAAACACAGGCCCAGCGATTGCGCCTTTTGCTGCGCCAGTAACGGCTGCAAACGCGCTTGCAGATTCAGATAGTTTTCAGTGCTGTTGATAAAGCGACGCTGGCCATCGTTGGGCGTCTGCCCGCCGAATCCGGAATGACTGTAGAGGACCGGCAGCAGGGTCAGACCGATGCCGCTTTCGCTCGCGGCCTGACTGATGCGCAAGGCCAGTTCCGCCGGATCGGCGTACGGCTGGCCGTTGCTGTCGTGGTGCACGTAGTGAAATTCGGCGACCGAGGTGTAACCGGCCTTGAGCATTTCGATGTACAGCTGACGGGCGATGATGCCAAGCTGATCCGGGTTGATTTTTCCGACGAGGCGATACATCAGATCGCGCCAGGTCCAGAAACTGTCGTTGGGGTTGCCGGCCACTTCGGCCAGTCCAGCCATGGCACGCTGGAAGGCGTGGGAGTGCAGATTTGGCATCCCCGGCAGTAACGGCCCGCGCAGCCGCTCGGCTTCGTCTGCGCTGGAATCGGCCTGGATTCGGGTCAACAGGCCATCGGCGCTGACCTCGAGACGTACATTGTTGGCCCATCCCTCAGGCAGCAGTGCGCGTTCGGCAAAGAAGGCGGACATCGTTCGGCACCCCATGTGTGTTATTTGTATATACATATACAGACGTTTGCCTGCCCGGTAAACTCCGGCAAGCTAGTCACTTTCATCCAATGAACAGGGATCAACCGTGCCGACTCCGCCTCCAGTTTCTCCGTTGGCCGCGAACATGGGCGACAGTCCGGCGCCTTTGTACGCCCGCGTCAAACAGATGATCACCCAGCAGATCGACAGCGGTAACTGGCCGCCGCACTACCGCGTGCCGTCGGAAAGCGAACTGGTCAGCCAGCTCGGCTTCAGCCGCATGACCATCAACCGCGCCCTGCGCGAGATGACCGCCGACGGCCTGCTGGTGCGCATGCAAGGCGTGGGCACGTTTGTCGCCGAACCGAAGAGCCAGTCCGCGCTGTTCGAAGTGCACAACATTGCCGACGAAATCGCCTCGCGCGGCCATCGCCACACCTGTCAGGTCATCACCCTCGAAGAAGAGGCCGCCGGTTCCGAACGCGCGCTGGCGCTGGACATGCGCGAAGGCCAGAAGGTCTTCCACTCGCTGATCGTGCACTACGAAAACGACATTCCGGTGCAAATCGAAGACCGTTTCGTCAACGCCCTGGTCGCGCCGGAATACCTCAAGCAGGATTTCACCCTGCAAACACCTTATGCCTATCTCAATCAGGTCGCGCCGCTGACCGAGGGCGAACATGTGGTCGAAGCGATTCTTGCCGAGCCGTCGGAGTGCAAGTTGCTGCAGATCGAAAAGGGCGAGCCGTGCCTGCTGATTCGTCGGCGTACGTGGTCGGGGCGTCAACCGGTGACGGCGGCACGTTTGATCCACCCCGGCTCCCGCCATCGTCTGGAAGGGCGCTTTCATAAATGAATTATCAAGTGAAGGTTCTACGCGCCGAAGGCTACCCGCGCATGCCGTGGAAAAACGGCGGCGGCAGCACCGAGGAAATCACTCGGGATGCGGGCGCCGGCCTGGACGGTTTCGGCTGGCGCCTGTCAATTGCCGACATCGCCGAATCGGGCGGTTTCTCGACATTCGCCGGTTACCAGCGAGTGATCACCGTGTTGCAGGGCGACGGCATGACTCTGTGCGTCGACGGTGACGCTACCCGCCCACTGTTACCGCTGGACCCGTTCGCCTTCAGCGGCGAAAGTCGGGTGTCCTGCACCTTGCTCGGCGGTGCGATTCGCGACTTCAATCTGATCTACGCGCCGCAACGTTACAGCGCGCGGTTGCAGTGGTTGGCCGGCGAGCAGCGGTTCTTCAGTTCGGCATCGACAGTGCTGGTGTTCAGTGTCAGTGAGCTGATGGACGTGCGTGTAGGTGACGGCGTTTCACAGCTCGGTCGGCATGATTGCCTGCAGCTGGACGGCAACAGCGGGCTGGTCGAAGTCTCCACCAACGCCGCATGCTGCGTGATCGAACTCCTCCACAACTGAACACACCCCTGTGGCGAGGGAATTTATCCCCGCTGGGTCGCGAAGCGGCCCCATTCTTGATAAAAAAAAGCGGTCTGCTGCGCAGCCCAGCGGGGATAAATCCCTCGCCACGAAAGCCATCCCCACTCTTGTTTCCCTCTACGCACCAACTTGTTACCGAACGCCCCAGCGTGGCGCAAAACCACGCTGACCTGACCCAGCCGCATCTCCTCAGAATCCCCACCCGAAAAATTTCATCCACGCCAGAACCCTTGTTTCAGGCGCCCTCCAGCCTCGTCCACGATTTTCCTTGAGCACGCCTCCAACAAGTTGGCCGCTTGATTGCATATGCTTGTATGTACAAGTAAAGACGTATGCGTATGAGTCGTTCGAGACTCTCTGCAGCGTCCACTGATTCGCTTGTCGCGCAGCATAGCGCGCAGGCTGCTGCCCACTGCCAGGGTTGGTTTGAATTGATCGCTGAGGAGTCTTTTTCGTGACTGACAATACCCAGAACAGCAACAAGTTTCGTGACGTGCAGATCCGCGCCGCACGCGGTAACACGCTGACCGCCAAGAGCTGGCTGACGGAAGCGCCGCTGCGCATGCTGATGAACAACCTCGACCCGGAAGTTGCCGAAAACCCGAAGGAACTGGTGGTCTACGGTGGCATCGGCCGCGCTGCGCGGAACTGGGAGTGCTACGACAAGATCGTTGAAAGCCTGACTAATCTGAACGACGACGAAACCCTGCTGGTGCAGTCGGGCAAGCCGGTCGGCGTATTCAAGACTCACAGCAACGCACCGCGCGTATTGATCGCCAACTCCAACCTGGTGCCGCACTGGGCGAGCTGGGAACACTTCAACGAACTCGACGCCAAAGGCCTGGCCATGTACGGCCAGATGACCGCCGGCAGCTGGATCTACATCGGCAGCCAGGGCATCGTTCAGGGCACCTACGAAACCTTCGTCGAAGCCGGACGCCAGCATTACAACGCTGACCTCAAGGGCCGCTGGGTGCTCACCGCCGGCCTCGGTGGCATGGGCGGCGCGCAACCGCTGGCCGCCACCCTGGCCGGCGCCTGCTCGCTGAACATCGAATGCCAGCAAGTCAGCATCGATTTCCGCCTGAAGAGCCGTTACGTCGATGAGCAAGCCAAAGACCTCGACGACGCTTTAGCGCGTATCGACAAATACACCAAAGAAGGCAAAGCGATCTCCATCGCGCTGCTCGGCAACGCGGCGGAAATCCTCCCGGAACTGGTCAAGCGTGGCGTGCGCCCGGACATGGTCACCGACCAGACCAGCGCCCACGATCCGCTCAACGGCTACCTGCCGGCCGGCTGGAGCTGGGACGAATACCGCGCCCGCGCCAAGACCGAACCGGCAGCTGTGATCAAAGCCGCCAAGCAGTCGATGGCTGTGCACGTCAAAGCCATGCTGGAGTTCCAGAAGCAAGGCATCCCGACCTTCGACTACGGCAACAACATCCGTCAGATGGCTCAGGAAGAAGGCGTCGAAAACGCTTTCGATTTCCCGGGCTTCGTGCCGGCCTACATCCGTCCGCTGTTCTGCCGTGGCATCGGCCCGTTCCGTTGGGCGGCGCTGTCGGGTGATCCACAGGACATCTACAAAACCGACGCCAAGGTCAAAGAGCTGATCCCGGACGACGCGCATTTGCACAACTGGCTGGACATGGCCCGCGAGCGCATCAGCTTCCAGGGTCTGCCGGCACGTATCTGCTGGGTCGGTCTGGGCCAGCGCGCCAAGCTCGGTCTGGCCTTCAACGAAATGGTCCGTAGCGGTGAGCTGTCGGCCCCCGTGGTGATCGGTCGCGATCACCTCGACTCCGGCTCGGTGGCCAGCCCCAACCGCGAAACCGAATCGATGCAGGACGGTTCCGACGCCGTCTCCGATTGGCCACTGCTCAACGCACTGCTGAACACCGCAAGCGGCGCAACCTGGGTGTCCTTGCACCACGGCGGCGGTGTCGGCATGGGCTTCTCGCAACATTCGGGGATGGTGATCGTCTGCGACGGTACCGATGAAGCCGCCGAGCGCATCGCTCGCGTGCTGCACAACGACCCGGCTACCGGCGTCATGCGCCATGCCGATGCCGGTTACCAGATCGCCATCGACTGCGCGAAAGAGCAGGGGCTGAATCTGCCGATGATCACTGGCGGGTAACACGCTCTGGTTTTATTTGGGAGCGAGCCTGCTCGCGAAGGCGTCGTGTCAGTCGCTACTGCTGTGCCTGATACACCGATTCGCGAGCAGGCTCGCTCCCACAGAGGAATTTCAGTGAACCCGAATAGCAATCCACAGAGGTTGAATCATGGCGGTTAACAACGAACGTGCAGGCAGTACTCCGTTGATCGAAAGGCGTTCGATCGACTACATCCCGGAAGCGGAAAGACACGGTCGTCTGTTCAGTCAGTTCACCCTGTGGATGGGCGCCAACCTGCAGATCACCGCGATCGTCACCGGGGCCTTGGCCGTGGTGCTTGGCGGTGATGTGTTCTGGTCGTTGATCGGTCTTTTGATCGGCCAACTGCTCGGCGGTGGTGTGATGGCGCTGCATGCCGCGCAGGGACCGAAACTAGGCTTGCCGCAGATGATCTCCAGTCGTGTGCAATTCGGCGTTTATGGCGCTGCGATTCCGATCGTGCTGGTGTGCCTGATGTACCTCGGCTTCACCGCCACCGGAACGGTGCTGTCCGGGCAGGCGCTGGGCCAGTTGTTCGGTGTCAGCGACAGTGTAGGCATCCTGATTTTCGCCAGCGTCATCGTGCTGGTCACAGTGCTTGGCTACCGGGTAATCCACTGGATCGGCCGCGTCGCCAGTGTGATTGGCGTGATCGCTTTTGTGTTCCTGTTCTGGCGGCTGATGAGCCAGACCGACGTCGGTGCACTCCTGCAAATCCGCCACTTCAGCTGGAGCAGCTTTCTGCTGGCGGTGTCGTTGGCTGCGTCCTGGCAGATCGCTTTCGGCCCGTATGTGGCGGACTACTCGCGTTACCTGCCGAGCGCCACTTCATCGGTGAAAACCTTTTTCGCCGCTGGCGCAGGTTCGGTGATCGGCGCGCAGGTGGCGATGATCCTCGGCGTGTTTGCCGCCGCGTCGGCCAACGGTCAATTCGCTGGCCATGAAGTCGCCTACATCGTCGGCCTCGGCGGTACCGGCGCCACTGCCGCGCTGCTGTATTTCAGTATCGCGTTCGGCAAGGTGACCATCTCGACGCTGAACTCTTACGGCAGCTTCATGTGCATCGCCACCATCATCAGTGGCTTCAAAGGACACCTGACGGTTACCCGCATGCAACGGCTGGTGTTCGTGCTGTTCATCGTCGGCGCGGCAACCCTGATTGCCCTGCTCGGGCAGCACTCGTTCCTCGGTGCGTTCAAGTCGTTCATCCTGTTTCTGCTCGCCTTCTTCACCCCGTGGAGCGCGATCAATCTGGTCGACTACTACTGCATCACCCGCGAGCGTTACGACGTGCCGGCGCTGGCCAATCCGGACGGTCGCTACGGCCGCTGGAACCTGCTCGGTATCAGTGTCTATGTGTTCGGCGTGCTGGTGCAGTTGCCATTCATCTCGACCAAGTTCTACACCGGCCCACTGGTGGCCGCCCTCGGTGATGTCGACATTTCCTGGATCATCGGTCTGGTTCTCCCGGCCGCCGTCTATTACTTCTGCGCAAAGAAATGGCACAGCACCGTGCCCGATCACCTGATTCTGCCGGTCGAGCAGAACAGCACCCAACAAGCAAAAACGAGCGGGGCCGGTCGCGCTGCGGCGCAGGCCTGATCTGGACGTGGACCAGGCTGGATGCCTCTTGAACTGCCGTAAGCCCATTCATGATTAGGAGCGTCACGACAATGAAATCGAACAAGACCCTGCTGACCACATTGCTGTCCATGGGCCTCTTGGCCAGTGCCGGCGCGACGCAAGCCGCCGGCTGGTGCGAATCGGGCAAACCGGTGAAATTTGCCGGGCTGAACTGGGAAAGCGGCATGCTCCTGACCGACGTTATGCAAGTGGTGCTGGAGAAAGGTTACGGCTGCAAGACCGACAGCCTGCCGGGCAATTCCATCACCATGGAAAACGCCCTGAGCAGCAACGATATTCAAGTGTTTGCCGAAGAGTGGGTCGGCCGCAGCGAGGTCTGGAACAAGGCCGAGAAGGCCGGCAAGGTCGTCGGCGTCGGTGCACCGGTGGTGGGCGCGGTCGAAGGCTGGTACGTGCCGCGTTACGTGATCGAAGGCGACGCCAAGCGCAAGCTTGAGGCGAAAGCCCCGGACCTGAAAAACATCGCTGACCTGGGCAAGTATTCCGCCGTGTTCAAGGACGCCGAAGAGCCGTCCAAGGGCCGCTTCTATAACTGCCCGGCCGGCTGGACCTGCGAGCTCGACAACAGCGAAATGCTCAAGAGTTATGGCCTGGAAAACAGTTACACCAACTTCCGTCCGGGCACCGGACCTGCGCTGGATGCGGCGGTGCTGTCGAGCTACAAGCGTGGCGAGCCGATCCTCTTCTACTACTGGTCGCCGACCCCGCTGATGGGCCAGATCGATGCAGTCAAACTGGAAGAGAAACCCGGCGTCGACAAGACCGTCAGCATCAAGGTCGGCCTGTCGAAAACCTTCCACGACGAAGCCCCGGAACTGGTCGCCGTGCTGGAAAAGGTCAACCTGCCGATCGACCTGCTCAATCAGAACCTCGGGCGCATGGCCAAGGAACGTATCGAGTCGGCAAAACTGGCGAAAATCTTCCTCAAGGAACATCCTGAAGTCTGGCACGCATGGGTGAGCGACGACGCAGCCAAGAAAATCGACGCGGCCTTGTAGGTCAGGTTTCCCCGGCTGCCAGCCACGGCAGCCGGACGCTTGATCGCAACCCCTTGATTGAGAGTCCCTTATGTTTCCCGAAAGCTTTACCTTTTCCATCGCCGACTGGGTCAACGGTTGGGTCGATTCGCTGGTGACCAACTACGGCGACGTGTTCCGGCATATCTCCGACACGCTGTTGTGGGCCATCGTCAGTCTCGAAGGTTTGCTGCGTGCGGCGCCGTGGTGGTTGATGCTGGCAATCGTCGGTGTCATCGCCTGGCACGCCACGCGCAAGGTCGTGACCACCGCCGTGATTGTCGGCTTGCTGTTTCTGGTGGGTGCGGTCGGCCTCTGGGACAAACTCATGCAGACCCTGGCGCTGATGATGGTCGCGACGATCATTTCGGTGCTGATCGGCATCCCGCTGGGGATTCTCTCGGCGCGCAGCAATCGCCTGCGTTCGGTGCTGATGCCGCTGCTCGACATCATGCAGACCATGCCGAGTTTCGTTTACCTGATTCCGGTGCTGATGCTGTTCGGCCTGGGCAAGGTGCCGGCGATTTTCGCCACGGTGATCTACGCCGCGCCCCCGCTGATTCGCCTGACCGACCTTGGTATTCGCCAGGTCGACGGCGAAGTCATGGAAGCGATCAATGCCTTCGGCGCCAACCGCTGGCAGCAACTGTTCGGCGTGCAACTGCCGCTGGCGCTGCCGAGCATCATGGCCGGGATCAACCAGACCACGATGATGGCCCTGTCGATGGTGGTGATCGCCTCAATGATCGGCGCCCGCGGCCTCGGTGAAGACGTACTGGTGGGGATTCAGACCCTCAACGTCGGCCGTGGTCTCGAAGCCGGGCTGGCGATCGTGATTCTCGCGGTGGTCATCGACCGCATCACTCAAGCGTACGGTCGGCCACGCCATGAGGTGAGCAAATGAGCAATGCAAGCGTGAGCAAGATCGAAGTGCGCAACGTCTTCAAGATTTTCGGCAACCGCGCCAAGGACGCGCTGGCCATGGTCGGCCAGGGCAAGAGCAAGGATCAGGTGCTCAACGAAACCGGTTGCGTGGTCGGCGTGAACGACTTGTCGCTGAGCATCGGCACTGGCGAAATCTTTGTGATCATGGGCCTGTCCGGCTCGGGCAAATCCACCCTGGTGCGCCACTTCAATCGCCTGATCGATCCTACCAGCGGGGCGATTCTGGTCGATGGCGAGGACATCCTGCAGTACGACATGGACGCCCTGCGTGAATTTCGTCGACACAAGATCAGCATGGTGTTCCAGAGCTTCGGTCTGCTGCCGCACAAAACCGTGCTCGATAACGTCGCCTACGGCCTGAAAGTGCGCGGCGAGAGCAAGCAGGTCTGCGCCGAACGCGCGCTGCACTGGATCAACACCGTCGGTCTCAAAGGCTACGAAAACAAATACCCGCACCAGCTCTCCGGTGGCATGCGTCAGCGCGTCGGCCTCGCCCGTGCATTGGCGGCGGACACCGACATCATCCTCATGGACGAAGCGTTCAGTGCGCTGGACCCGCTGATCCGCGCCGAAATGCAGGACCAGTTGCTGGAACTGCAAAAGACCCTGCACAAAACCATCGTCTTCATCACCCACGACCTCGACGAAGCCGTGCGCATCGGCAATCGCATCGCGATTCTCAAGGATGGCCGGTTGATCCAGGTGGGTACGCCAAGAGAGATCCTGCACTCGCCGGCGGATGAGTATGTCGACCGCTTCGTGCAGCGGCGGGCGGCGGTGGTCTGAGACTGAGTGGCCGTCGTGGCGAGGGGATTTATCCCCGTTCGGCTGCGAAGCAGTCGTAAAACCGGCCACTGCGGTCTGTCTGACGGATTTGCGGGCATGGTTTGGGGCGGCTTCGCCACCCAACGGGGATAAATCCCCTCACCACAGGGTTACTTGCATCAACAGAATTGGTATGAGGTTTTAGATGTCCCAGGCTGAAAAAATCGTTATCACAGGCAGCCCTCTGCGTTGGCAGGACGTGGTCGCCGTCGCCCGGCACGGTGCGCCACTGGAACTGTCCAGCGAAACCTGGGCGCGCATCGATAACGCTCAGGCCATCGTCCAGCGCATCGTCGCCAGCGGCGAGCGCGCCTATGGCGTCAACACCGGTCTGGGCGGTCTGTCCAACGTCTCGCTGCAGGACGAACAGCTCAGCCAACTCTCGCGCAACACCTTGCTCAGCCATGCCTGCGGTGTCGGCCCGGTGCTCAGCGACGAGCAGACCCGCGCAATCATCTGCGCTGCGATCCACAACTACAGCCACGGCAAGTCCGGCCTGCATCGGCGTGTGGTCGAAGGGCTGCTGGCGCTGCTCAATCGCGGCATCACCCCGCAGGTGCCGTCGCAGGGTTCGGTGGGTTACCTGACGCACATGGCGCACATCGGCATCGCGCTGCTCGGCGTTGGCAATGTCAGTTATCGCGGGCAGATCATTTCGGCGCAACAGGCGCTGGCCGAAGAGGGCCTGCAACCTGTGCAGCTCGGCGCGAAGGATGGCTTGTGTCTGGTCAACGGCACGCCCTGCATGACCGGCCTCAGTTGCCTGGCGATTGCCGATGCTACGCGGCTGTTGCAATGGGCCGATGTCATTGGTGCGATGAGTTTCGAAGCCCAGCGCGGCCAGATCGATGCGTTCGATGCCGAGATCATTGCGCTCAAGCCGCATCCGGGCATGCAGCAGGTCGGCGAAAATCTGCGTGCATTACTCGATGGCAGCCAAGTGATCGCCGCAAGCAAAGGCATTCGCACTCAGGACGCGCTGAGCATCCGTTCGATCCCGCAGGTCCACGGCGCCGCGCGTGATCAACTGGAGCACGCAATCAAACAGGTCCAAGCCGAACTCAACGGCTGCACCGACAACCCGTTACTGCTCGGCACACCGGACAATTTCCGGGTGATGTCGCAGGCCAACCCGCACGGTCAATCCGTGGCGATGGCTGCGGATCTGCTGGCGATTGCCATGGCTGAAATCGGCTCGATCGCCGAGCGTCGTCTGGACCGTTTGGTCAATCCGCACGTCAGCGGTCTGCCGGCGTTTCTGGTGGCCAATCCCGGGGTCAACTCGGGGATGATGATCGTGCAATACGTCGCCGCCTCGCTGTGTGCGGAAAACCGTCAATTGGCGCAACCGGCGGTACTCGACAACTACATCACCTCGGGCCTGCAGGAAGATCACCTGAGCATGGGCACCAACGCCGCGCTGAAGCTGCATCGCGCGCTGGAAAACTGCACGCAGATCCTCGCGATTGAATACCTGCTGGCGGCGCAGGCGTTTGAATTCCTCAAGGAACAGCGCTTTGGCGTGGGCACTGACCGCGCGTGGAAACTGCTGCGCGAAACGGTCCCCGCCTACGATCAGGATCGCTGGCTGGCGCCGGATATCGCTGCCGCTGCGACCGTGCTGAAAGACCCGAATCTGCCGCACAACGTTCTCCCGAATTTGTACTGACAACTACCCATACCAGCGTGCCAAGGCGTGGATCGTTCACAAGACGAGAAACGACGGATAACGGAATGCTCCGGAGCGACTGGTAGTTAATAACAAACTCTCAAAAGGAGCATTTTAATGACTGCGCTGAACCTGATCCCCGGCCAACTGAGCCTGGCCCAACTGCGTGACGTCTATCAGAACCCGGTCACACTGACCCTCGACAACAGCGCCAGCGCGCAGATCGAGGCCAGCGTCGCCTGCGTCGAACAGATCCTCGCCGAGAACCGCACCGCCTACGGCATCAACACCGGTTTCGGCCTGCTGGCCTCGACGCGCATCGCCAGCGAAGACCTGGAAAACCTGCAGCGTTCGCTGGTGCTCTCGCACGCTGCCGGCGTCGGCCAGCCGATCAGCGATGACCTTGTGCGACTGATCATGGTGCTCAAGGTCAACAGTCTCAGCCGTGGTTTTTCCGGCATCCGTCGGCAGGTGATCGATGCGCTGATCGCGCTGATCAATGCCGAGGTCTATCCGCACATTCCGCTGAAAGGTTCGGTCGGTGCGTCGGGCGATCTGGCGCCGTTGGCGCACATGTCGCTGGTGCTGCTGGGCGAGGGCAAGGCCCACTACAAGGGCGAATGGCTTGAAGCCACCGAAGCGCTGAAAGTCGCCGGCCTGGCGCCGCTGACGTTAGCGGCTAAAGAAGGTCTGGCGCTGCTCAACGGTACCCAGGTTTCCACGGCGTTTGCCCTGCGCGGTTTGTTCGAAGGCGAAGATCTGTTTGCCGGTGCAGTGGCGCTGGGCAGTCTCACCGTAGAAGCCGTGCTCGGTTCGCGCTCGCCGTTCGACGCGCGCATTCATGCCGCGCGTGGGCAGAGAGGACAGATCGACGCCGCTGCGGCTTATCGCGATCTGCTCGGCGAGCGCAGCGAAGTTTCCGCCTCGCACCAGAACTGCGACAAGGTCCAGGACCCGTACTCGCTGCGCTGCCAGCCGCAAGTCATGGGCGCCTGCCTGACCCAGTTCCGCCAGGCCGCTGAAGTGCTGGCGGTCGAAGCCAACGCGGTTTCCGACAACCCTCTGGTATTCGCCGCCGAAGGCGACGTGATTTCCGGCGGCAACTTCCACGCCGAACCGGTGGCCATGGCCGCTGACAACATGGCCCTGGCCATCGCTGAAATCGGCTCGCTGAGCGAACGCCGCATCTCGCTGATGATGGACAAGCACATGTCGCAACTGCCGCCGTTCCTGGTGGCCAATGGCGGGGTGAACTCCGGTTTCATGATCGCCCAAGTCACCGCTGCGGCGCTGGCCAGCGAAAACAAGGCGTTGTCCCACCCGCATTCGGTGGACAGCCTGCCGACCTCGGCCAACCAGGAAGACCACGTGTCGATGGCCCCGGCCGCCGGCAAGCGCCTGTGGGAAATGGCTGAGAACACTCGCGGCATTCTCGCCGTGGAATGGCTGGCGGCGGTGCAGGGGCTGGATCTGCGTAACGGCCTGAAGACTTCGCCGAAGCTGGAACAGGCGCGGGCGATCTTGCGTAAGGAAGTGCCGTTCTATGAGAAGGACCGCTTCTTTGCGCCGGACATCAATGCTGCGACGCAATTGCTGGCTTCGCGGTGTCTGACCGAGCTGGTGCCGGCGAAGCTTTTGCCGAGCCTGTGATGGCCTCTTCGCGAGCAGGCTCGCTCCCACTGGGGAACCCTATTCAACTGTGGGAGCGAGCCTGCTCGCGAATCGATTTCGAACAAGACGAGGATTTGGGATGAAAACCCTCTGGCAACACTGCCACGTCGCAACCATGGCCAACGGCGCCTATTCGATCATCGAGGATGCCGCGATCGTGACGTCCGGCACGCTGATCGAGTGGATCGGCCCGCGCACTCAATTGCCGACCGGCGAATACCCGGCGGTCAATGATTTGCAGGGTGCGTGGGTCACCCCCGGTCTGATCGACTGCCACACCCACACCGTGTTCGGCGGCAACCGCAGCGGCGAGTTCGAGCAGCGTCTGCAAGGCGTCAGCTACGCCGAGATCGCCGCGCAGGGCGGCGGCATCGCCAGCACCGTGCGCGCCACCCGTGAAGCGAGCGAAGACGAGTTGTTCGCCAGCGCCGCCAAACGCCTGAAAAGCCTGATGCGCGACGGCGTGACCACGGTGGAAATGAAATCCGGCTACGGTCTCGATCTGGCCAACGAGCGCAAGCTGCTGCGGGTCATCCGGCGCCTGGCCGAAGAGCTGCCGATCAGCGTGCGCAGCACTTGCCTGGCGGCGCACGCGTTGCCGCCGGAGTACAAGGATCGCGCCGACGATTACATCGATCTGGTCTGCGAGCAGATGCTTCCGGCCCTCGCCGCCGAAGGTTTGGTCGATGCCGTGGATGCGTTCTGCGAATACCTGGCGTTTTCGCCGGAGCAGGTCGAGCGGGTCTTCGTCGCCGCGCAACAACTCGGACTGCCGGTGAAGCTGCACGCCGAGCAATTGTCCTCGCTGCATGGTTCCAGCCTCGCCGCGCGCTACAAAGCCTTGTCCGCCGATCACCTGGAGTTCATGGACGAGGACGACGCGATCGCCATGGCCGCTGCCGACACCGTCGCCGTGCTGCTGCCAGGCGCGTTCTACTTTCTGCGCGAAACCCAATTGCCGCCAATGGACGCGCTGCGCAAGCACAAGGTGAAGATCGCCATCGCCAGCGACCTCAATCCCGGCACCTCGCCCGCGCTGTCGTTGCGCCTGATGCTGAACATGGCCTGCACCTGTTTTCGCATGACTCCGGAAGAAGCCCTGGCCGGGGCGACCCTTCATGCCGCGCAGGCGTTGGGCATGGCCGATACCCACGGCTCGCTGGAGGTCGGCAAGGTCGCTGATTTCGTGGCGTGGGACATCGAGCGTCCGGCGGATCTGGCCTATTGGCTCGGGGGCGATCTGGACAAGCGCGTCGTGCGTCACGGCGTCGAATCGAATCTGTAGGAGAACGGTTGTGGACAAGGTTCTGAATTTCAAACAAGGCCGCGTGCCGCTGCTGATCAGCATGCCCCACGCCGGCGTGCGTCTGACCCCGGCGGTCGAAGTCGGGTTGATCCCCGTCGCGAAGAGTTTGCCGGACACCGACTGGCATATCCCGCAGCTCTACGATTTTGCCGAGGAACTGGGCGCCAGCACCCTGGCTGCCGAGTATTCGCGTTTCGTCATCGACCTCAACCGGCCGTCCGACGACAAGCCGTTGTATGCCGGGGCGACCACCGGGTTGTATCCGGCGACGTTGTTCGACGGCATTCCGTTGTTTGAGGAGGGGCAGGAGCCGTCGAAAGAGGAACGCGCGACTTATCTGGAGCAGATCTGGACGCCGTATCACCGCACCTTGCAGGAGGAACTGGCGCGACTGAAAGCCGAATTCGGTTACGCGCTGTTGTTCGATGCGCACTCGATCCGCTCGATCATCCCGCACCTGTTCGACGGCAAACTGCCGGACTTCAACCTTGGCACGTTCAATGGCGCCAGTTGTGATCCGCAACTGGCTGCTGAACTGGAAGTGATCTGCGCGCGGCACGAGCAGTTTACTCATGTGCTCAACGGTCGCTTCAAAGGCGGGCACATCACCCGCCAGTACGGCGATCCGGCGCAGAACATCCACGCCGTGCAGCTGGAACTGTGCCAGTCCACCTACATGGAAGAGTTCGAACCGTTCCGCTACCGCGCTGACCTCGCCGAGTCGACGCGGGTGGTGCTCAGGGAATTGCTGCAGGGCTATCTGGCCTGGGCAAAATCTCACTACAGCGCCTAACCCCTGTGGGAGCGAGCCTGCTCGCGAAGGCATCCGTTCAGCCGACAACCAGGCTGAATGACACACCGCGTTCGCGAGCAGGCTCGCTCCCACAGGATCGCGTTCAGCCCGTGAGGGTGATGGCTGACAAACGGTGACAGCGCACAGGCATGCTCATTGACGCAAATCGGGTTTATGATGCCCAACGGCAGAATAATACGAGTCCCCCCAGGGATGACCTCGACCCCTTACGGAGCGCGCAATGCAGACTTTGTTTCCGCAGATCAAACCCCACGCCCGGCACGATCTGGCTGTCGATGACACCCATACGCTGTACGTCGATGAAAGCGGCTCGCCGGAAGGATTGCCGGTCGTATTCATCCACGGTGGCCCCGGCGCCGGCTGCGACGCCCAGAGCCGACGCTATTTCGATCCGAATCTGTATCGCATCGTCACCTTCGACCAGCGCGGCTGCGGTCGCTCCACCCCGCACGCCAGCCTGGAAAACAACACCACCTGGGATCTGGTCGAAGACCTTGAGCGCATCCGCAAACACCTGGGCATCGAAAAATGGGTGTTGTTCGGCGGCTCCTGGGGTTCGACCCTGGCGTTGGCCTACGCGCAAACCCACCCGGAGCGCGTGCACGGTTTGATTCTGCGCGGGATCTTCCTCTGCCGTCCGCAGGAAATCGAATGGTTCTATCAGGCCGGCGCCAGCCGTCTGTTCCCCGATTACTGGCAGGACTACATCGCGCCGATCCCGCTGGACGAGCGCGACGACCTGCTCACCGCTTTCCACAAACGCCTGATCGGCAACGATCAGATCGCCCAGATGCATGCGGCCAAGGCGTGGTCTACTTGGGAAGGGCGCACCGCGACCCTGCGGCCGAACCCGCTGGTGGTCGATCGGTTCTCCGAGCCGCAGCGCGCGCTGTCGATTGCGCGGATCGAATGCCACTACTTCACCAACAACGCCTTCCTTGAGCCGAACCAGCTGATCCGCGACATGGGCAAGATCGCTCATCTGCCCGGCGTGATCATTCACGGGCGCTACGACGTGATCTGCCCGCTCGACAACGCCTGGGAATTGCACCAGGCCTGGCCGAACAGCGAATTGCAGGTGATCCGCGACGCCGGCCACGCCGCGTCCGAGCCGGGCATCACTGATGCGCTGGTGCGCGCGGCGAGCAAAATGGCCCAGCGCCTGCTCGACTTGCCACTCGAAGAAGCATGAAGGCGCTGTTACAACGCGTATGCGGCGCGCGGGTTGAAGTCACTGGCGAGGTAGTCGGCGCAATCGATCAGGGTTTGCTCGTGCTGGTCGCGGTAGAACCCGACGATACGCGTACCAGCGCCGACAAACTTCTGCATAAGCTGCTTAACTATCGAGTATTCAGTGACGCCCAGGGCAAGATGAATCTGTCCCTGGCGGATGTGGGTGGCGGGTTGCTGCTGGTCTCTCAGTTCACACTTGCCGCCGACACCAAAAGCGGCCTGCGCCCGAGCTTTTCCACGGCCGCACCGCCGGCACTGGGTGAGGAATTGTTCGACTATTTATTGAGCCAGGCGAAACAGGTGCATGGCACTGTGGCATCAGGTAGATTCGGCGCCGATATGCAGGTGCACCTGGTCAACGATGGCCCGGTTACCTTTTTGTTACAGACGTGACAGTGCCTGAAACACCTTTTTCGGAAATTTCGACTGTTTTTAGGCTGTTTTCGCGATAAATACTTTGTTACCCCTGATGCGTTGTCATCCGGGCTACTAGATAATCGCGCGCTGCGGGGATCGACATTCGTTGATCCGTTTTGACTTAGGTAGAGACTTGTCTGGATCCGATTGGGGAATCATTTTGCCCCGGCGGAGTCGGAACAATGCTCGCCAACCTGGCATAAAGATAGCTGGCCGTTGGTTTATTGATCTGTTTTCGGCGAGGGTTGCTCGTGATTGTTAGTCCCTGTAATGCAGCAAAAATGTCTGCCAAACGCATGCGAAGTGCTCTGGTAGCGGGTTCGGCGCTCCTGTGCCTGCTCAGCGCCGGTCAGCTTTGGGCGTTCAATCTTGACGACGTATCGGCCAAGGCCAAAGAGCTGGCCGGGCAGAAGTTCGAAGCCCCGCGCAGCAACCTGCCGAACGAATTCCGCGAAATGAAGTTCGCGGACTACCAGAAGATCCGCTTCCTCACCGAAAAGGCTGAGTGGGCCGATCAGAAGACGCCGTTCAAGCTCTCCTTCTATCACCAGGGTATGCACTTCGATACACCGGTGAAAATCAACGAAATCACCACCAATACCGTCTCGGAGATCAAATACGATCCGAGCCGCTTCGATTTCGGCGACCTGAAATTCGATCCGAAAGCCACCGAGCAACTGGGTTATGCCGGTTTCCGTGTGCTGTACCCGATCAACAAGGCCGACAAGCAAGACGAGATCATGACCATGCTCGGCGCGAGCTACTTCCGCGTCGTCGGCAAGGGCCACACCTATGGTCTGTCGGCCCGTGGTCTGGCGATCGATACCGCGCTGCCGTCGGGTGAAGAGTTCCCGCGTTTCCGCGAGTTCTGGATTCAGCAGCCCAAGCCGGGCGACAAGCACCTGGTGATCTTTGCTCTGCTCGACTCGCCGCGTGCCACTGGTGCCTACCGTTTGATCCTGCGTCCGGGCAGCGACACCATCGTCGACGTCAAGGCGCAGATGTTCCTGCGTGACAAGGTCGGCAAACTGGGCATCGCGCCGCTGACCAGCATGTTCCTGTTCGGCGCCAACCAGCCGTCGAAAGTGCTCAACTACCGTCGTGAACTGCACGACTCCAGCGGTCTGTCGATCCATGCCGGCAACGGCGAGTGGATCTGGCGCCCACTGAACAACCCGAAACATCTGGCTGTGAGCAACTTCAGCGTCGAGAACCCGCGTGGTTTCGGTCTGCTGCAGCGTGGCCGTGATTTCAGCCACTACGAAGACCTCGACGACCGCTACGACAAGCGCCCAAGTGCCTGGATCGAGCCGAAGGGCGAGTGGGGCAAGGGCACTGTCGATCTGGTAGAGATTCCGACCGCAGACGAAACCAACGACAACATCGTTGCGTTCTGGAGCCCGGAAAAAATGCCGGAGCCAGGCCAGCCGCTGGACTTCGCCTACCGCATGCACTGGACCATGGACGAAGCAGCACTCCATGCGCCGGACAGCGCCTGGGTGGCGCAGACCCTGCGTTCGACCGGTGACGTCAAGCAATCGAACCTGATCCGTCAGCCCGATGGCAGCGTGGCCTATCTGGTCGACTTCGAAGGTCCGTCGCTGGCGGCACTGACGCCGGATGCCGACGTGCGCAGTCAGGTCAGCGTCGGCGACAATGCCGAACTGGTCGAGAACAGCGTGCGCTACAACCCGGAAACCAAGGGCTGGCGCTTGACCCTGCGGATGAAGATCAAGGATCCGAGCAAAGCGACCGAGATGCGCGCTGCCCTGGTTCAGCCGGTGGTCACCGCGGATCTGGGCAAATCGGTGCCGGCGTCCAATTCGTCGGTCGCCAAGGCTGACAAGGTTGCCGCCAAGCAACAGGAAAAACTCGACAAGGAAGCCAAGGCCGCCGAAGCCAAACAGGCTGAAGCCAAGCCTGCAGCCGACGCCAAGGACAAGGCCAACAAAGACGCCAAGCAGCCAGTCGCTGCCGACGCGGCCCCAGCCACACCGGAATCGGCGCCGACTGAAGAAGTCCTGACCGAGACCTGGAGCTATCAGTTGCCTGCCGATGAGTAATTCACCAGTACAGCCAGAGACTCTGTCCGAGTATCTGGCGCATCTGCCGATGACCGACGAGCAACGCGCGGAACTCGCGGGTTGCCAGTCGTTCAGCGAGCTGCATGAACGCCTGTCGTCCTCGACATTCGACGCCCCTGCCGAAGCCGCC
Organism: Pseudomonas sp. ef1; assembly: GCF_007293365.2. Classification (NCBI taxonomy): domain Bacteria; kingdom Pseudomonadati; phylum Pseudomonadota; class Gammaproteobacteria; order Pseudomonadales; family Pseudomonadaceae; genus Pseudomonas; species Pseudomonas sp. ef1. The sequence continues at coordinate 1,354,363 of NZ_CM129815.1, forward strand.
CAGGCTTCGGTGGGCAAGCGTCTGACCCTGAGCACTGCCGAAGAACTGGCTGAAGCGGAGATGCTGGTGCTCGATGCCAGCGGTCGGGTCAGCCTCAAGGCGACCCCGCCAATCCGCCGCACCAAGGTCGTGCCGGAGCCATGGCGCACCAATATTCTGGTGCGTGGCTGGCGCCGTCTGACCGGGCGCACCAACCCGCCGCAGCCGCCGAAGGACGCCAACGTCCTGCCGGCCGCGCGCTGGCGCACCGTCGGCTCGATCCGTCGCTACATCCTGTTGCTGCTGATGCTCGGCCAGACCATCGTTGCCGGTTGGTACATGAAAGGCATCATGCCGTACCAGGGCTGGTCGTTCGTCGATCTGGAAGAAGTCCTGCATCAGCCGCTGCTGCAAACCGCCACGCAAGTGCTGCCGTATGCGCTGCAAACCAGCATCCTGATTCTGTTCGGGATTCTGTTCTGCTGGGTATCGGCCGGTTTTTGGACCGCGCTGATGGGCTTCCTCGAGTTGCTCACCGGCCACGATAAATACCGTATCTCCGGGAAAAGCGCGGGTAACGAGCCGATTCCGAAAGATGCGCGTACGGCGCTGGTGATGCCGATCTGCAACGAAGACGTGCCGCGTGTATTCGCCGGGCTGCGTGCGACGTTCGAATCGGTAGCGGCCACCGGTGATCTGGATCGCTTCGACTTCTTCGTCCTCAGTGACAGTAACGACACCGATATCTGCGTCGCCGAGCAACAGGCCTGGCTGGATGTCTGCCGCGAAGCCAAAGGCTTCGGCAAGATCTTCTATCGCCGTCGTCGCCGTCGTGTGAAGCGCAAGAGCGGCAACCTCGACGACTTCTGCCGTCGTTGGGGTGGTGACTACAAGTACATGGTCGTGCTCGACGCCGACTCGGTGATGAGTGGCGAGTGCCTGACCAGTCTAGTGCGCCTGATGGAAGCCACGCCGGACGCCGGGATCATCCAGACCGCGCCACGTGCGTCGGGCATGGACACCCTGTATGCGCGCATGCAGCAGTTCGCCACCCGCGTGTACGGCCCGCTGTTTACTGCCGGCCTGCACTTCTGGCAGTTGGGTGAATCGCACTACTGGGGTCACAACGCGATCATCCGCATGAAGCCGTTCATCGACCACTGCGCTTTGGCGCCGTTGCCGGGCAAGGGCGCGTTCTCCGGTGCGATCCTGTCCCACGACTTCGTCGAAGCTGCGCTGATGCGCCGTGCCGGTTGGGGCGTGTGGATTGCCTACGACCTGCCGGGCAGTTACGAAGAGTTGCCGCCGAACCTGCTCGACGAGCTCAAGCGTGACCGTCGCTGGTGCCACGGCAACCTGATGAACTTCCGCCTGTTCCTGGTCAAGGGCATGCACCCGGTGCACCGCGCGGTGTTCCTCACCGGCGTGATGTCCTACCTGTCGGCGCCGCTGTGGTTCTTCTTCCTGGTGTTGTCGACCGCGCTGCTGGCGGTGAACACGCTGATGGAGCCGCAGTACTTCCTCGAACCGCGTCAGCTCTATCCGCTGTGGCCACAATGGCACCCGGACAAGGCCATCGCGCTGTTCTCGACGACCATCGTGCTGCTGTTCCTGCCGAAGCTGTTGAGCATCATCCTGATCTGGGCCAAGGGCGCGAAAGAGTTCGGCGGCAAGTTCAAGGTGACCCTGTCGATGCTCCTGGAGATGCTGTTCTCCATGCTGCTGGCGCCGGTGCGGATGATTTTCCACACCCGCTTCGTCCTCGCCGCGTTCCTCGGCTGGGCCGCGACCTGGAACTCGCCGCAGCGTGACGACGACTCGACGCCGTGGAGCGAAGCGGTCAAGCGCCACGGTCCGCAGACGTTGCTGGGCTTCTTCTGGGCGTTGCTGGTGATCTGGCTGAACCCGAGCTTCCTCTGGTGGCTGGTGCCGATCGTCGGTTCGCTGATGCTGTCGATCCCGGTATCGGTGATCTCCAGCCGTGTCGGCCTCGGTCTGAAGACCCGTGACGAGAGCCTGTTCCTCATCCCCGAGGAATACAATCCGCCACAGGCCTTGCTGGCAACCGATCAGTACACCCACGAAAACCGTTATCACGCCCTCAACGACGGCTTCGTCCGCGCCGTGGTCGATCCTCAGCAGAACGCCTTGGCGTGCTCGCTGGCGACCTCGCGTCACGGTCAGGCCGAGCCGATCGAGTGGTTGCGTCAGGAACGTGTGCGACACGCGATCAAGGTCGGCCCGGCCGGGCTGAACAACCATGATCGTCTGCAACTGCTCAGCGATCCTGTAGCACTGGCACGCCTGCACGAGCAGATCTGGTCCGAAGGTCACGCTGAGTGGCTGGACGCCTGGCGCGCGTCGGTGAAAGCCGATCCGCATGCGCCGTTGCTGCCGCTGCGACCGGTGAGCCTGCAGGCTCAGCCGGCCTGATAAGAGAACCCCGCTGATTCAGCGGGGTTTTTTTATGTCCGCTGATTTGCGAACAAATCCGGATAAAGCCTAAAACCAGTGCATAGCATCCGTCGCCAAATTGGCGCGCCCGTTACCTACGACGCGCAGACCGCGCCGCTGCCTTCGCGAGCAGGCTCGCTCCCACCTTGGAATGCGTTTCCCTGTGGGAGCGAGCCTGCTCGCGAATGGCATCACCTCGGTTACAGGCGAACCGGGGTTGTGCATCAACTCAGACTTTGAAACGGCCTACCAGCATCTGCAGATGCGTGCCCAGTCGCGCCAATTCAACGCTGGATGCGGCAGTCTCCTCGCTCGCCGCCGACGTCTGATCGGACACATCGCGCACGTTCAGCACGCTGCGGTTGATCTCTTCGGCCACGGCGCTCTGCTGCTCGGCAGCGGCGGCGATCTGCTGGTTCATCGCCTGAATCGCCGAGACGGTGCGGGTGATGCTCTCCAGTGAGCCACCGGCACGCCGGGTCAGTTCGACGCTGCTGTCGGTGAGGCTGCGGCTGTTGTCCATGATCGTCGCCACTTGCTGGGTACCGTTTTGCAGACCGACGATCAGCTCCTCGATCTCTTCGGTGGACTTCTGGGTGCGCTGGGCGAGGCTGCGCACTTCGTCGGCAACCACGGCGAAACCACGTCCGGCTTCCCCGGCACGGGCCGCTTCGATGGCAGCGTTGAGGGCCAGCAGGTTGGTTTGTTGGGCGACAGACTTGATCACGTCGAGGACGCTGCCGATCTTGTCGCTTTCACGCTTGAGCTCGCCCATGGCTTCAGTGGAGTGACCCACCTCGATTGCCAGACGCTCGATCTGCGCGATGGCTTCGCCGACGACCTTGTCGCCTTCACGGGCCTGTTGGTCAGCGGCGACAGCGGCCTCTGAGGCTTCTTCAGCGTTGCGTGCGACTTCCTGCACGGTGGCGGCCATCTCGTTCATGGCGGTGGCGACCTGATCAGTCTCGACCTTCTGATTGTTGACCCCGGCGCTGGTCTGCTCGGTCACCGCCGAAAGTTCTTCAGCGGCGCTGGCGATCTGCGTGACGCCGTCGCTGATACCGCCGATCAATTCGCGCAGGCCTTGGGTCATGCTTTGCATCGAGCGCTGCAATTGACCGAGCTCATCGCGACGCAGGGAAACCAGGTTGTGGGTCAGGTCACCGGCGGCCACGCGCTCCGCCACTTTCAGGGTCTGGGTCAGCGGAATGATGATTTGTCGGGTGATCGCCCAAGCGGCAATCAGACCGAAGGCCAGCGCCAGCGCAGTAGCGATAAGCAGCATGTTCTTGGCGTGGGCGGCATCGGTGTCGCGCACCACGGTTTGCGATTCGGTGAGCTTTTTGCTCGCCGCGATCAGGATGTCGCCCTGAGCCGACATGTTGGCCAGTGCGGCGGCGTTCTTGACCTGCGAATCACGGAACTGAGCGACAGCGGCGCGGTAAGCCTTGAGCGAGTCGGTGGCTTGCTGCAGGTTGGCGATGTGCTGCTCTGGCACGCGGGTCGGCAGGCTTTCGAGGTTCTTCAAGGCGTTGTCGATGGCGGTCAGCGCCGGTTGCTCGGCATCGGCCTTGCCGCTGTAGGTGTAACCGCGCACCTGATAGCGCGCCTGCTGCGACAGTTTGCTCAGCTCGATGACAGCGTTGTACTGCGCAACGCTGTCGCCTTGCAGCAGCGCACTTTCGACTTCGCCGACCTTGGCCACAGCATTGTCAGCGTTGGCGCCAAGCTTGCTGCGCGCATCTTCACGGTGCACGGTGGCCTGGGTCATTTCGCCGAAAGCGCGTTTGTATTCGGCGACCGCAGCCAGTTGCTGGTCGACCATCGCCACATCGGATGGCTGCTCGATCATGCCGCGTGCCGATTGCAGACCGCTTTCGAGTTTGCTGAGCAATTCATTGACCGCGCCCGGACCCTGTTCACCACGACGCATGTCGTAGTCCATGCGCGCCAGGCGCAGGTCTTTGGTCAGCTCATTGAGGCTGGAAATGAAGCCGAGCTTGTCGCCACGGCTGATGATGCCGCTCATGCCGGTCCAGCCGGTGAACGTGATCAACAGCGTCAGCAACAGCACCAGGCCGAAACCGATGCCCAGCTTGCGTTTGACGCTGACGTTTCCAAGACTCTCGGCTAACCAACGGTACATGCGACCACTCCCTTCGGACCACTTAATTGGATTTATAGGAGTTGTATCGGCTGGGTGATGGCAATCTGTAACGCCACTTGTCCGCGACTGTAGGGGCTTGTAGGAGCTGACGAGTGCAACGAGGCTGCGATCCTTTGATCTTGCTTTTAAAACAAGATCAAAAGATCGCAGCCTTCGGCAGCTCCTACACAGGATCGGTGTCGCGCTAGAACAGGCGTGCGAGCAGGGCGGTGACGGCGGTTTCGACGCGCAGGATGCGCTCGCCCAGTTGCACCGGTTGCAGGCCGGATTTGGCCAGCAGGTCGATTTCGTAAGGTATCCAGCCACCCTCGGGGCCAATGGCCAGGGTCACCGGTTCGTTCAGGGCGCGCGGGCAGGGCGGGAAGTGGCCGGGGTGGCCGACCAGGCCGAGGGTGCCCGCGCTGATCGCCGGCAGCCGATCCTCAACGAAAGGCTTGAAGCGCTTTTCGATGACGATCTCCGGCAACACCGTATCGCGAGCCTGTTCGAGCCCGAGGATCAACTGCTCACGAATCGCTTCCGGCTCCAGAAACGGCGTCTGCCAGAAGCTTTTCTCCACGCGATAGCTGTTGACCAGAATCACCTTGGCCACCCCCATGGTCGCGACGGTCTGGAACACGCGGCGCAGCATTTTCGGCCGGGGCAGGGCCAGCACCAGGGTCAGCGGCAACTTGGCCGGCGGTGGCTGATCGAGGCTGACGCGCAGCTCCGCTTCGCCCGCTTCGAGGCGCAGCAACTCGGCCGAACCCATCAGCCCGTTGATGCGCCCGACGCGCAGGCTGTCACCGACTTCCGAGCGATGGACTTCCTGCATGTGCGTCAGGCGCCGGTCGCGCAGGATCACGCGGTCGGCCGCAATGAAGTCGGCCTCTTCGAGCAGCAGCAGGTTCATGCCTGAGTCGCTGGCGGCTGGTCGTTGTGGTCGTCGGCCGGGGTTTCGTCCGGGCGTTCGCGCTTGCTGACCAGCGCGCCGAAGAGAATGCCGATCTCGAACAGCATCCACATCGGCACAGCCAGCAGGGTCTGCGAGAAGATGTCCGGCGGGGTGAGGATCATGCCGACCACGAAGCAGCCGATGATCACGTACGGGCGGATCTTCTTCAGGTATTTGACGTCGACCACGCCGATCCACACCAGCAGGACCACGGCCACCGGGATTTCGAACGCCACGCCGAAGGCGAAGAACAGCGTCATGACGAAATCGAGGTAGCTGGCGATGTCGGTCATCATTTCCACGCCGGCCGGGGTGGCAGCGGCGAAGAATTTGAAGATCAATGGAAAGACGAAGTAATAGGCGAACGCCATGCCGATGTAGAACAGCAGGATGCTGGAGATCAGCAGCGGTACCGCGACGCGTTTTTCATGCTTGTACAGGCCCGGCGCGATAAAGCCCCAGATCTGATGCAGGATCACCGGAATCGCGAGGAATAGCGAAACCATCATGGTCAGCTTCAACGGCGTCAGGAACGGCGACGACACGTCGGTGGCGATCATCGTCGCGCCGACCGGCAGGTACTGGCGCAACGGCGTCGAGACGAAGGTGTAGATCTGCTGGGTGAACGCGAACAGCCCGGCAAAGATGATGAAGATCGCCGCCACGCAACGCAGCAGGCGGGTGCGCAACTCGGTGAGGTGCGATACCAGCGGCATGTGCTGGTCGTTTTCCGGAAGATCGCTCATGGGGCTCGCGGCGGCAGTGTAGGGTCTTGAGGCGCTGGTGTAGTCGGCGCGGCGGAGGGCGCTACGGGTTCAACCGATGTGTCTGTGGTAACCGGCGCAGGTCCTGGCGGTGTTACAACAGGTGCAGGAGTCGGAGCGGCAGCGCTGTGAATCGTCTGCTCGCCCACAGGCTCGACCGGCGTCGGCTCCTGCTGGTTCGGATTGAAGATCTTCCGCGCCTCTTGCTCCAGCGACAGAATATGTTCGTTGTGCAGTTGCCGACGGATCTCGTCGGCACCGATTTCACGTTCAACTTCCTGTTTGATCGCGTTGAAGCTGCGCTTCAGGCGGCCGACCCACAGACCGGCGGTGCGCGCCGCGCCCGGCAGACGCTCGGGGCCGAGCACCAGCAGGGCGACGAGGCCGACGAGCAGCAGTTCAGAGAAGCTGATACCAAACATTAGTCAGTGCTCACACGTCTTTGCGGATCGGCTCTTCGACTTTCTGCGCCTGCACGTCGATGGTGTGCGGCGGGTTGGCCTGAGCAGTGGTTTGCGGCTGCACCGGTGGCACTGGCTGGGCCGGCGGGGTCACGCTCGGCTCGGCCGGTTTTTCGTCGTCGTTCATGGCTTTGCGAAAGCCCTTGATCGATTCGCCAACGTCGGTGCCGAGGTTTTTCAGTTTTTTGGTACCGAACACCAGCACCACGACAATCAGAATGACGACCCAGTGTTTCCAGTCAAAAATGCCCATGTGGCGATTCCTCTCTAAAAGTTGTTCAGGCGGACGGACGCGAGGCTTTCTCGACGTGTCCGGACAGGCCGAAGCGACGGTCCAGTTCATCCAGCACGGCCTGCGGATGCTGCCCCAGTTGGGCGAGCATGACCATGCTGTGGAACCACAGGTCGGCGGTCTCGTAGATCACATCACTGCAATCGCCGCTGATGGCGGCATCCTTGGCGGCAATAATGGTTTCGACCGACTCTTCGCCGACTTTCTCCAGAATCTTGTTCAGCCCCTTGTGATACAGGCTGGCGACATACGAACTGTCGGCGGCTGCGCCTTTGCGCTCTTCAAGTACCTGAGCGAGGCGGGTCAGGGTGTCACTCATGTGTGTGTCCTGCGGAATAGATAGCGTGCGGGTCTTTCAGAACCGGGTCGACCGTTTTCCAGTCGCCGTTTTCGAAGACCCGGTAAAAGCAGCTTTGACGGCCGGTGTGGCAGGCGATGTCGCCGATCTGTTCAACCATCAGGATGATCACGTCGGCATCACAGTCCAGGCGCATTTCATGCAGGGTCTGCACATGGCCGGACTCTTCGCCCTTGCGCCACAGCTTGCCACGGGAACGTGACCAGTAGATTGCACGATTCTCCGCAGCGGTCAGTTCCAGCGCTTCGCGGTTCATCCAGGCCATCATCAATACGCGCCCGGTCTTGTGATCCTGGGCAATCGCCGGCACCAGGCCGTCAGCATCCCACTTGATCTCGTCCAGCCAGTTTTTCATCGTCAAATCTCGAAAAGCAGCAGCAAGCCATGAGCTTCGAGCTGCAAGTAAACGCACGTTGCGGTGTGCCAGTAGCGTCAAGCTTGAAGCTGGCAGCTTATAACTTGCAGCTCAATCGTGCTATCGGCGAACGACCAGATACAAACCGACCGCGATCATGATTCCGGCGGGCCAGTGCGCCCACGCGGTCAACGGACCACCCGCAGCGAGGATCGCGCCGCCGGCCAGATGCGCGCAGCCGAGCAGGCGCAGGAACCAGTCGTCCTTGCGTTTGTGCCACGGCGGCGGAGGGTCTTTGGCGTGGGGTTGCGACATGCGTTCGAGCAGATCGCGGGCCATGTTCGACAGGTGCGGAATCTGCTCCAGCTGGCTCTGCACGTTGCCCAGCAGGGCTTTCGGGCTGACGCGTTCGCGCATCCAGCGCTCGAGAAACGGCTGCGCGGTGTTCCACAGATCCAGATCCGGATACAACTGACGACCGAGGCCTTCGATGTTCAGCAAGGTCTTCTGCAACAGCACCAGTTGCGGCTGCACTTCCATGTTGAAGCGGCGTGCGGTCTGGAACAGGCGCATCAATACCTGGCCAAATGAAATATCTTTTAACGGTTTTTCGAAGATCGGTTCGCACACGGTACGAATCGCCGCTTCGAATTCGTTGAGTTTGGTTTCCGCCGGCACCCAGCCCGAATCGATGTGCAACTGCGCGACACGGCGGTAGTCACGCTTGAAGAACGCGAACAGGTTGCGCGCCAGATAATCCTGGTCTTCCGGGGTCAGGCTGCCGACGATGCCGCAGTCGATCGCGATGTATTGCGGGCTCCACGGATTGACGGTGCTGACGAAAATGTTGCCCGGGTGCATGTCGGCGTGGAAGAAACTGTCGCGGAACACCTGAGTGAAGAAAATCTCCACGCCACGCTCGGCGAGCATTTTCATGTCGGTGCGCTGGTCAGCGAGGGTCGCCAGATCGGTGACCTGGATGCCGTAGATGCGCTCCATCACCAGCACTTTCGGCCGGCACCAGTCCCAATAGACTTGCGGTACATAAAGCAGCTGCGAGCCTTCGAAGTTGCGGCGCAACTGGCTGGCGTTGGCCGCCTCGCGCAACAGATCGAGTTCGTCGTAAATGGTCTTTTCGTAATCCTGCACCACGTCGACCGGGTGCAGCAGGCGCGCGTCAGCGGAGAATTTTTCCGCCGCGCGGGCGAGGATGAACAGCCATGCCAGATCCTGCGCGATGATCGGTTTCAGGCCTGGGCGAATGACCTTGACCACGACTTCTTCGCCGCTTTTGAGCTGCGCCGCATGCACCTGCGCTACCGAGGCCGAGGCCAGGGGGGCGACGTCGAAACGGCTGAACACTTCGCTGATTTTCTTGCCCAGCTGTTCTTCGATCAGCTTGATCGACACTTGCGAATCGAACGGCGGCACGCGGTCCTGCAGCAGCATCAGCTCATCGGCGATGTCTTCGGGCAACAGGTCGCGGCGGGTCGAAAGAATCTGCCCGAACTTGATGAAGATCGGCCCCAGATCCTGCAACGCCAGACGCAGGCGCGCGCCACGATTGAGTTCCAGCGGCTTGCGGGGCAGCCAGCGCCACGGCAGCAAAAAGCGCACGGCCAGAAGGAACCAGGGCAGCGGCAGATCGAACAGCAGGTCATCGAGGCGGTAGCGGATCACGACGCGCTGGATGCGCAACAGACGGCGGACGGCAAGCAGCTTCATGCGTTATCGCTTGGGTCGAGGGATCGGGAAAGGCGCTCGAAACGCGCCTCGAGTCGTTCCAGATCAAGTTTGATCCGGTCCAGTTCGCTGAATCGCGCTTCGGCTTCGCGCTGCCCGACAAGGGTGCGTGATTCTTCGGCGAGGTATTCGGCAAGATTCTGGTTGAGGCTGGCAAATCCTTGTTGATACCAGCGCGCGCGGCTGCGCAGATGGCCGCCGAGCAATTGCGTGGCGACCGGCCCGAGCCAGCGCGAGAGTTCGTACTCCCAGTCCAGCTCAAGATCCTGCAGTACGCCGGCCAGCTCCAGCAGCACGCCGCTGTCGCCATCGAGCTCGACTTCCGGCGCGTGCAGCACGGCGGTCTTGTCCTTGCTCAGGGCCAGTTTCACCAGGCTTGAGGCCGGTGCACGCAACGTGCAATCGACGTCCGCTGCCCACTGCGAAGCCAGCATCAGGCCTTCGTCACTGGGCAGTATGAACAGTTGCAGCGCCGGGCTGCGGCAGTCGACGGCAATCACCTTGCCGGTCAGATGCGCCAGGCGCGGCAGCGCCGTGCTGTCGAGACGCAGCACCCGGTTGAGGCCGAGTTCGACGCTGGCGAGCAGCCCGGTGAGCAACATCAGGGTTTGATGCCGCGGTGCAGGGCGACGATGCCTGCGGTCATGTTGTGATAGGTCACGCGGTCGAAACCGGCCTCGACCATCATCGACTTCAGGGTTTCCTGATTCGGGTGCATGCGGATCGATTCGGCCAGGTAGCGATAGCTTTCCGAGTCATTGGTGATCAGCTTGCCCATCAGCGGCATGAAGGCGAACGAGTAGGCGTCGTAGGCTTTGGACATCAGCGCGTTGGTCGGCTTGGAAAACTCCAGCACCAGCAGGCGGCCGCCGGGCTTGAGCACGCGCAGCATCGAACGCAACGCGTCCTCTTTGTGCGTCACGTTGCGCAGGCCGAAGGCGATGGTCACGCAGTCGAAATGGTTGTCCGGGAACGGCAGTTTTTCCGCGTCGGCCTGGACGAATTCGACGTTGCCGGCAACGCCCAGATCGAGCAGACGATCACGACCGACCTTGAGCATCGACTCGTTGATGTCGGCCAGCACGACCTGGCCGGTCGGGCCGACGAGGTTCGAGAACTTGCGGGTCAGGTCGCCGGTGCCACCAGCGATGTCGAGCACGCGGTTGCCGCTGCGCACGCCGGAAAGCTCGATCGCGAAACGCTTCCACAGACGGTGCATGCCGCCCGACAGAAGGTCGTTCATCAGGTCGTATTTAGCGGCTACGGAATGGAAAACCTCAGCGACTTTTTCCGCTTTCTGGCTTTCCGGAACGTTTTTGAAGCCGAAGTGAGTGGTGGGTTCGGCATCACTGCCTTTGCGCTGATCAGTCATATCGCTGTCACCAAAAGAGAATGCGCGACATTCTAATCCCCAAGCCATGCTTTGTCTTGGAATGGCTAAAGGTAAGATGAGCAACCTTCGGGACGATTTGCCGCAGATGCGGTCAAGATTCAACGTCAGCCATTCAATCATCAGGAGTCATTCCATGGCCAAAATCAGTGTTGAGCGCGCCCACACCCTGGGCAAGGAAGCCGCCCGCGTAAAGGCCGACAAACTGGCCACAAAGCTCAATGAACAATACGGCCTGGAGCCGCAATGGTCAGGCGACACCCTGAACCTCAAGCGCTCCGGCGTGAAAGGCGAAGTGCATGTAGCGGACGATTCGATCAGGGTCGACGTCGAACTGGGGCTGATGATGTCGGCCATGAGCGGCATGATCAAAGCCGAGATCGAGAAGGCGTTGGATAAAGCCCTGGCCTGATTCAGGTTGAAATCCAATCCCCTGTGGGAGCGAGCCTGCTCGCGAAAGCGGTGTATCAGTTGACTGAAATGTTGGCTGATATGACGCATTCGCGAGCAGGCTCGCTCCCACATTTGTTTAGAGTTGCTCCCGCTGGTTAGGGTGCCCTTTCTAATTTTTCTCCCTATTTTGTGCCTGAGCCCGACACTCGTCCGGCAGTTCCTCAAACCTTCTGCGCGTGAGGTGCACCATGGCCAAAGTCATTTTGAAGAAAAAAATCGACGCTCCGACTTCTACCCTGAGCGACGTCAAATCCTATGCCCGCAAGATCTGGCTGGCAGGCCTGGGCGCCTACACCAAGGTCGGCCAAGAGGGCAGCGAGTACTTTCAAGAGCTCGTCGCCGCTGGTCAAACTGTTGAAAAGAAAGGCAAAAAAGCCGTCAGCGAAAAACTCCATGCGGCCAACGCCGAGATCGATGAGGCGGCCACTCAGGTCAGCTCGTTCAAGGGTCGCGTGGAAGTTCAGCTCGACAAGGTCGAGAAGGCCTTCGACAACCGTGTGGCCAGCGCCTTGAATCGGATCGGCATTCCGTCTAAACATGACGTTGAGGCACTCTCTGCTAAGCTCGATGAGCTGACGGCATTGCTCGAACGCGTCGCGCGAAAATCTTAAGGAGAACGGGATGGCTGGCAAAAAGAACACCGATAAAGAAAGCAGCTCGTGGGTCGGGAAGGTCGAGTCCTACTCCCGCAAAATCTGGCTGGCTGGTTTAGGCGTGTACTCGAAGATCGACACTGACGGCAGCAAACTCTTCGATGCATTGGTCAAAGACGGCGAGAAAGCCGAGAAGCTCACCAAGACTGCGGTCGGCAAGAAAGTCGAGGACTCGACCTCCTCGGCCAAGTCGCGTATCAGCGGCGTGAAAGATCGCGCACTGGGCAAGTGGGACGAGCTGGAAGGGGCTTTCGACAAGCGCCTGAACAGCGCGATTTCGCGCCTGGGTGTGCCGAGCCGCAATGAGGTCAAGGCGCTCAACGCCAAGGTCGATACGCTGACAAAGCAGATCGAAAAACTCACCGGTCTGAAAGCGCAGCCTGTGGCGGCGAAAACCGCTGCGGCGAAACCTGCCACTAAAACTGCAGCGGCCAAACCTGCGGCGAAAACCGCAGCCAAGCCACTGGCCAAAGCGGCGGCAAAACCGGCTGCGAAAGCTGCGGCAAAAACTGCAGCAGCCAAGCCTGCGACCAAGGCTGCCGCCAAACCGGTTGCCGCCAAAGCAGCGGCAAAACCTGCGGCTAAAGCAGCAGCAAAACCAGCGGCCAAGCCAGCAGCGAAAACTGCTGCCGCCAAACCCGCTGCGAAGCCTGCGGCCAAACCGGCTGCGGCGAAAAAGCCAGCAGTGAAAAAACCGGCCGCGCCGAAAGCCGCTGCGCCGAAACCGGCTGCGGCGCCATCGACTGCGCCAACAGCTCTGGCCAACGCGGCAAACTCCGCTGCGGCACCCACGGCAGCAGCTACTCCGACTGCGGCATCGACACCGTCGACGCCATCCAGTCAGTCCTGATTTCAGGGCAAATCAAAAACGCCCGGCCTGTGAAGGTCGGGCGTTTTTTTGAAGATCAAAAGATCGCAGCCTTCGGCAGGTCCTACAGGGGAACGCATTTCAAATGTAGGAGCTGCCGAAGGCTGCGATCTTTTGATTTTGGGTCAGTCGTGATCCTCAAGGTATTGCAGCGCCATCCGCTCTGTAGCCACCTTCACTGGCGGCAGCAAATGCGGCGCCACCAGCATCATGATCTGATAAACCACCAACCGAACCTCTCCCTCACGATCAAGAATCCGCTGGTAATCCAGCGAGAACAGCAACGTCATGGTCACCTGCTCCACCAGTTGCCCCAATGCCTGGGTATCGCTGACCAGTTGCCCCGAAGCCTTCAATCGCGCCAGCAACGACGCCAGCGTCCGCTTCAGCGCATTGAGCAGATTGCGAATCCCCTTGGCCAGTTTCGGCAAGCGCCCGGCGAGGTTCGACAGGTCCTGGAACAGGAACCGATACTGCGCCAGTCGTTCGACGATCAAATGCAGAAACAGCCAGTAATCCTCCGGCGCCAGTTCAACGTCCGGCGGCGGGTCGAGCAGGGGTGCGAGTTCGTGCTGGAAGCGTTCGAACAGACCGAGAATCAGCGGTTCCTTGCCGTGGAAGTGGTAGTAGAGATTGCCGGGGCTGATCCCCATTTCGTTGGCCACCTCCATGGTGGAAACGTTCGGCTCACCCTTTTCGTTGAACAGTTGCAGCGCACATTCGAGAATCCGGTCGCGGGTTTTCATCCAGTCTTCTTAGAAAAAATCGGTTGAGCGTCAGCGCACATGCACATAGGTGCCAGGTGCCGCTTCCATCGGTGGATAGTTCGGATTGCCGAGGGTGGTGCGAGTTTCATTCAGGGCGCCGGAGCGCTGGGCGACCCATTCCAGCCACTGCGGCCACCAGCTGCCGTCGACGTGTTTGGCATCGTAGTACCAGGCACGCGGGTCGCTGCTCAGTTTGGCGTTCTCGACGTAGGCAGCTTTCGGGTTGCTCGGTGGGTTGAGGATGCTCTGCACGTGACCGCTGTTGGACAGCACGAAACGTCGTTCGCCACCGAGCAGCAGGGTCGAGCGATACACCGCGTCCCACGGCGTGATGTGGTCGTTCATGCCGGCGACGCTGAAGCTGTCGACATTGACCTTCTGCAGATCGATCGGCGTACCGCACACCTCGAGACCGCCCGCGTGGATCAGCGGGTTGTGCTTGAAGAAGTCCAGCAGATCGCCGTGCAGCGCCGCCGGCAGGCGCGTGTTGTCGTTGTTCCAGTAGAGGATGTCGAAGGCTGGCGGCTCCTTGCCCAGCAGGTAGTTGTTGACGAAGTAACTCCAGATCAAATCGTTGGGGCGCATCCAGGCGAAGACCTTGGCCATGTCGCGACCATCGAGCACGCCTTTCTGATACGAGCGACGCTTGGCCGCTTCCAGAGTTTGTTCATCGGCGAACAGCGTGGCCGGGGTCTCGATCTGGCTGTCGAGCAGACTGACCAGGTACGTCGCGCTGGCGACCCGGCGCAGTTGCCGTTTGGCCTGCAAATGCCCTTGCAGGGCGGCAATGGTCAGGCCGCCGGCGCAGGCGCCCATCAGGTTCACTTCGCGGGCGCCGGTAATCGCCCGGCAGATGTTCATCGCTTCTTCGACTGCTTCGACGTAACTCGACAGGCCCCACTCGCGATGGCGCACATCAGGATTGCGCCAACTGATCATGAAGGTCTGCAGGCTGTTTTTCAGGGCGTACTGGACGAAGCTGTTCTGCGGGCTCAGATCGAAAATGTAGTACTTGTTGATTTGCGGCGGCACCACCAGCAGCGGCTTGGCGTACTGCTTTTCGCTCATCGATTTGTACTGGATCAACTCGAACATTTCATTGCGAAACACCACCGATCCGCTGGTGGTCGCCACGGTTTTGCCGACCTCGAACGCCTGCTTGGTCACTTGCCGTGGCAGGCCGTCGTTATGCAAAAGATCATCGAACAGATGGCTCAGGCCACGCACCAGACTCTGCCCGCCGGAATTGAACAGCTCCTTGACCGCCAGCGGATTGAGCAGCGTGTTGGAGGGCGCTACGGCGTCATTGAGCAGGGTGAAAGCGAAGTGCGCACGGGCACGATCTTCAGGGCTCATGTCGCCTTCATCGATCCAGCTTTTGACCTGTTTTTGCCAGGCCAGATACGCCTGCAGGCTGCGCCGGTAGAACGGGTTGAGGCTCCACGCCGGATCGGCGAAGCGGCTGTCTTGCGGGTTGGTCGGGTGCAGGGTTTCGCCGAGCAGCACGCGGCCCAACTGCCCGCCAAGCTTCAGCGCATGCTTTGCGCTGTGCAACGGATTGCGCAAGCCGTGGGCGGCGACGCTGCGCAGTGTCGACAGCAGATCCCTGCCACGCAGACCGGCGATCGCACTTTGGGCGTTGATAAACACGGCGGGGCTGGGCACCACGCCCGTCGCTGGTTTTTCGCGCATGACTCAACACTCCTTCGTCTTCAGGGCAAAAACACACTCACCGAACCAGAACACCATAGACGCTGTAACCGGTTGCTGCCTGCGCGGCGTCCTGCCGCGCGCTTGATTTGGAAAGTGCTGCATAAAGCAGGCCGCCGCGATCAGCCGCCGAGCGGGGTCGGATGCGGGTGCATGACTGCGCGCAGACGCTCCTCTTCGAGAAACTTCATGATGATCGGCGCCACCGCTTCGGCGCGAGTGATCAGGAACAGATGGCCGTCATCGATGATGTGCAACTGCGCATTGGGAATGCGCCAGGCGAGCATGCGCATGTTGATCAGCGGAATCAGTGGGTCGTCATCGCCGGCCAGCACCAGCGTCGGCTGATGGATCTTGTGCAGCCAGTGGATGCTGGTCCAGCCGAGGCCGGCGAACAGCTGCCAGTAGTAACCGAGCTTGCCCGCCGAGCGCACTTTTGCCGCATGGCTGGCAGCCAGCGTCGGGTCGCGACGGAACGAGCCGCCGTAGATCATCGGCGCGATGCGGATCACATGGGATGGCTGAATGTAGCGGCGCGGGCTGGCCATCATCCACAGCACTTTCGGTTTGCCCGGCACCATCACCGCACCGGCCGCAGTGGCCGCCAGTACCAGTTTCTTGCAGCGCTCGGGATAGTCGTAGGCAAACTGCTGCGCCAGGGCGCCGCCCCACGACACGCCGATCACATTGACCTGACCGTAGTCGAGATAGTCGAGCATCCGCGCCGTCAGTTTGGCCAGGCCGGGGAAGCGATACGGTCGGTTCGGCGTCGATGAGCCGCCGACCCCGGGCACGTCGAAGGCGATCACTTCCAGATCCGGGTCGAGCGCCGCGACAAACGGGAACACCAGCTCCAGGTTGGCGCCGATGCCGTTGAAAATCAGCAGAGGCGTCAAATGAGGCTTGCCGGGGCGCACCGCCGTGCGAAGGGTCTGGCCATCCAGATCGACGGTGCGGAATATGAACGGTTGCGGCATGGGTCAAACCCTTCGGGTCAGTTGGGAGCAGCTGCAAGCCGCAAGCTTCAAGCAGAACCCGCTCAGCTTGTCGCTCGCAGCTTGAAGCTTGCCGCTATCTTTCATGTACATAAGTGCCCGGCGAAGCCTCGCCTGCCGGGTACGCTTTGTTGCCCAGTTTCGTCGGGGCCTTTTTCAGGTTGCCCGAGCGCTCGGCCAGCCATGCCTGCCAGTACAGCCACCAGGAATCGGTGTGCTTGGTCGAATTTTCCTGCCAGTCATCGGCGGTTGCCGCCATCTCTTCGCTGGTCATGTAGCGCGACTTCGGATTGCCCGGCGGGTTGAGGATGCTTTGGATATGGCCGCTGCTCGACAGCACGAATTCAACTTTGCCGCCGAACAGCTGCGCCGACTTGTAGCAGGACTTCCACGGCGTGATGTGATCGTTGGTGCCGGCCAGCGAGAAGATGTCGGCGGTGACCTGCTTGAGGTCGATCGGCGTGCCGCACACTTCCAGTGCATTGGGACGGATCAGTGGATTGTTTTTGAACATCTCGATCAGGTCGCCGTGGAACGCAGCGGGCAGGCGGGTGGTGTCGTTGTTCCAGAACAGAATGTCGAACACCGGCGGCTCGTTGCCGAGCAGGTAGTTGTTGACCCAGTAGTTCCAGATCAGATCGTTGGGGCGCATCCAGGCGAAGACCTTGGCCATGTCTTTGCCTTCGAGCACGCCGGCCTGGTAGGAGTGGCGCTTGGCGGTCTCCAGGGTCTGCTCATCGACGAACAGGGCGACGTCGCTGTCCAGGGTGGTGTCGAGCACGCTGACCAGCAAGGTGAGGGCGTTGACCTTGTTCTCGCCGAGCGCGGCGTAGTGGCCAAGCAGGGCGGTGCAGGTGATGCCGCCGGAGCAGGCGCCGAGCATGTTGACGTCTTTGCTGCCGGTGATCGCGGTGACTACGTCGACCGCCTCCTTCAGCGCTTCGATATACGTCGACAGACCCCACTCGCGCTGGGCCTTGGTCGGGTTGCGCCAGCTGATGATGAAAGTCGGCACATTGTTGCGCAGGCAGAAGCGCGCCAGACTCTTGTCCGGGCTCAAGTCGAAGACGTAGAACTTGTTGATCTGCGGCGGCACTACCAGCAGCGGGCGTTCGTGGACCTGCTCGGTGATCGGCCGGTACTGGATCAGCTCCAGCACATCATTGCGGAACACCACCGCGCCTTCGGTGACGCCGAGGCTCTTGCCGACTTCGAACGCGCCCATGTTGACCTGGCTCGGCATGCCGCCGTTGTGCACCAGATCCTTGGCCAGATGCGAGAGGCCATCGAGCAGGCTTTTGCCGCCGGTTTCGAAGAAGCGTTTGACCGCCGCCGGGTTGGCCGCCGTGTTGGTCGGCGCCATGGCTTCGGTCATCAGGTTGATGACGAAATGCCCGCGAGCGATGTCCTTGGGGGACAGGCTGCTGTCATCGATCCAGGCATGCAGTTCCTTGCGCCAGGCCAGGTAGGTTTGCAGATAACGTTTGTACAGCGGGTTCTGGCTCCACGCCGGGTCGGCGAAACGGCGGTCGTCACCGGCCGGTTGCAGCGCGGACTTACCCAGCAGCACGTTCTTCAGCTCGAGGCCGAAATGGGTCACGTGCCTGACGCTGTGAATCGGTTGTCTGATGGCCTGTTTCAGCACCATTCGAGCAGAGGCCAGCAGATCCTTTCCGCGCAGCCCGACGACGGGGTTAAGCCCCAGAGTGTTTTCCGAGGCTTGGTACTTCAGGTCATCGTTATTCTTGTCACTCATCTACGACGCTCCATTGTCCTGAGACGAGTACCCGGTTTCACGCTGTCGCTTCCACAGCCAATGCCGGGTACTACTGCTCGGGTGACCGTTGATTCTGCATAGCTGCTTTACAGTCGTAGAGCACTGCAGGGAACTTGCCAGCTCCATTGGTTACCCGAGTTTAATTTTTTTCGCAAGCGGCCGATCCGGGGCCATATGCGCGGAGCATTCAAACAGATGAAGTTAGAAAATGCCCTCTAAAGAGCGAGAGCCACGGCCTAGAGCATCAGCTTGACGAACGACTCGTTCGGATCGCGGGATTTTCCGGCCGCGCGCAGCTCGGCAAGATAATCGTCCCAGAGTTCGTTCTGGCGCTTGCCGAGTTCATAGAGGTATTCCCAGGTGAACAGGCCGCTGTCATGACCGTCGTCGAAGGTCAGTTTCAGTGCGTAGTTGCCAGCCGGTTCCAGCTTGCTCAGACCCACGTTGAGCTTGCCGAATTGCAGGATCGGTTTGCCGTGGCCCTGGACCTCGGCGGAGGGAGAGTGCACGCGCAGAAACTCCGCGGGCAGGGTGAATTCCTCGCCGGACGCGTAAGTGAGCGTCAGGGTTTTCGAGGCTTTGTGCAGTTTGATGTCGGTGGGAATCATGAAAAACAGCCTTTAGCTGCAAGCTACAAGTTGCAAGCTTAACTCAGCTTGCCGCTTGTAGCTTGTAGCTTGCCGCTCTACAGAATGTAGCGGGACAGATCTTCGTTCTGCGCCAATTCGCCGAGGTGGCTGTTGACGTAGTCGGCGTCGATCAGAATCGCCTTGTCATCGTGGGCGCTGGCCAGGTCGCCGGCGCTGAACGACACCTCTTCGAGCAGACGCTCAAGCAGGGTGTGCAGGCGACGGGCACCGATGTTCTCGGTTTTCTCGTTGACCTGCCAGGCGATCTCCGCCAGACGCTTGATGCCCTCGGGCTGGAACTGGATGTTCAGGCCTTCGGTCTTCAGCAGCGCGCAGTATTGCTCGGTGAGCGAGGCGTGCGGTTCGCTGAGGATGCGTTCGAAGTCTTCCGGGCTCAGGGCCTTGAGCTCGACGCGGATCGGCAGACGACCTTGCAGCTCCGGCACCAGATCGCTTGGCTTGCTCAGGTGGAACGCACCGGAGGCGATGAACAGGATGTGGTCAGTCTTGACCATGCCCAGCTTGGTGTTGACGGTGCAGCCTTCGATCAGCGGCAGCAGGTCGCGCTGTACGCCTTCGCGGGAGACATCGGCGCCGCCGACATTGCCGCGCTTGGCGACCTTGTCGATCTCGTCGATGAAGACGATACCGTGCTGCTCGACCGCTTCCAGCGCCTTGGCCTTCAGTTCTTCTTCGTTGACCAGACGCCCGGCTTCTTCATCGCGCACCAGTTTCAGCGCTTCCTTGACCTTGAGCTTGCGCGACTTCTTCTTGCCCTTGCCCATGTTGGCAAACAGCGATTGCAGCTGGTTGGTCATCTCTTCCATGCCTGGCGGCGTGGCGATCTCGATGCCGGAGACTTCGGCGACTTCGATTTCGATTTCCTTGTCGTCCAGCTGGCCTTCGCGCAGACGCTTGCGGAACAGCTGACGCGTGTTGGAATCGGAACTCTGCGCCTCTTCATTGCTGAAGCCCATGCGTGCTGGCGGCAGCAACGCGTCGAGGATGCGATCCTCGGCGGCGTCTTCGGCGCGGTGGCGTACACGGGTCATTTCCTGTTCGCGGAGCATTTTGATCGCGGCATCGGCCAGATCACGAATGATCGACTCGACGTCACGGCCGACATAACCGACTTCGGTGAATTTGGTCGCTTCGACCTTGATGAACGGCGCATTGGCCAGTTTCGCCAGGCGACGGGCAATCTCGGTTTTACCGACACCGGTCGGGCCGATCATCAGGATGTTCTTCGGGGTCACCTCAACGCGCAGCTCTTCAGGCAGCTGCATGCGGCGCCAGCGGTTGCGCAGGGCAATCGCGACGGCGCGCTTGGCATCGTCCTGGCCGATGATATGGCGGTTGAGTTCGTGGACGATTTCGCGGGGAGTCATGGACATAATAATTGACGGTCCTCAAGCAGAAACAAGCCGTGGCACACGGGCCGCAACAGGCTTACTCAGCGAGATCCTGCTCCTCAATGGTCTGGGTGTGGTTGGTGAATACACAGATGTCGCCGGCGATGCCGAGAGCGGTTTCGACGATCTCGCGCGCCGACAGGTCGGTCTTTTTCAGCAGGGCGCTGGCGGCGGCTTGCGCGTAGGCGCCGCCGGAACCCATGGCGATCAGGCCATCTTCGGGTTCGACCACGTCACCGTTGCCGGTGATGATCAGCGAAGCATCCTTGTTGGCGACCGCGAGCATCGCTTCGAGCCGGCTCAGGGAGCGGTCGGTGCGCCATTCCTTGGCGAGTTCGACGGCGGCGCGGATCAGGTGACCCTGATGTTTTTCGAGCTGGCCTTCGAAACGTTCGAACAGGGTGAAGGCGTCGGCGGTGGCACCGGCGAAACCGGCGATGACCTGGCCGTGGTACAGGCGACGGACCTTTTTCGCGTTGCCTTTCATCACGGTGTTGCCGAGAGAAACCTGGCCGTCGCCGCCCATGACGACTTTGCCGTGGCGGCGGACTGAAACGATGGTGGTCAAGGGAAGAGTCTCCACGCAGCGGGGCGAAAATGCCTT
This sequence comes from Pseudomonas sp. ef1, assembly GCF_007293365.2. Taxonomy (NCBI): domain Bacteria; kingdom Pseudomonadati; phylum Pseudomonadota; class Gammaproteobacteria; order Pseudomonadales; family Pseudomonadaceae; genus Pseudomonas; species Pseudomonas sp. ef1. The sequence continues at coordinate 1,375,128 of NZ_CM129815.1, forward strand.
ATGCCCATTCATATGGGGGTGCTGGAGGGGATTTCAACCGGTTGGGGCGATGGGAGACGAATGGTGTGTGATGACTGTGGCGAGGGGATTTATCCCCGTTCGGCTGCGGAGCAGTCGCGAAACCATCATTTGCGGTATGCCTGCTGCACCGCAATGGCTGGTTTCAGGGCTGCTCCGCAGCCAAACGGGGATAAATCCCCTCACCACAAAGTTTGAAGGTCACCTGCAAGTTGCAGCTGACCTCTGAGAGCCTTAGCGGCTCTGGCGTTGTTGTAACAACAGGTTGCTGAAGCCGGCACCGGCCAGTTGTTTCTGCGCCGTGGTCAGTTGTTCACGGTTGCTGAACGGGCCGACCAGCACGCGATACCAGGTTTCATCCTTGACCGTGCCGGACTCCACCGCCACGGCCTGGCCGAGCAGAATGATCTGCGCGCGAACCTTGTCGGCATCGGTTTCCTTGCGGAACGAACCGGCCTGGAGGAAAAACTTGGTCACTGGCGCGGCCTTGCTCACCGGTGGCGCTGGCGGCGGCGTGATCCCGGCCAGAGCTGCCTGCGCCCGTGCAGTGTCGATCTTCGCCGCTTCGGCCGGGGTTACCGGCGTGGTCGGTACGGCCGGCACTTGCGGCGTCGGCAAAGTCTTTTCCGGCACCGCGTCCGGCGGCACGATCACTTCCGATTCCGGCAGCAGGGTGTAGAAGTCGTACTTCGGTTTCACAGGTTGCGTCGGGCTCGGCGGGGTCTTGTTGGCCTCGGCGATCTTTGACGCTTTCTGCTGCTGTTCGACTTTCTCGCGCTTGACCGTGTCGCTGCCCTTGCCCGGTTCCAGTTTCATCAGAAACACGATGAACGCGCCGACGGTCAAGCCTATGGCCATCCACAGCCAGCCCGGAATCGGTTGTTTCGCCGGGGCTTGATAGCGGCTGGCGCCGCGTTTGGGTGCAGGTTTTTTCTTGGCAGCCAACTTACATACGCTCCAGAGTTTCCAGACCCAACAGCTCCAGGCCTTGCTTGAGGGTGCGACCGGTCAGTGCGGCCAGACGCAGACGGCTCTGCATCTGCGCCGGGGTGTCGGCGGCGAGGATCGGGCAGTTCTCGTAGAAGCTGGAGAACAGGCCGGCGACGTCGTACAGGTAAGTGCAGAGAATGTGCGGGGTGCCTTTTTCAGCCACGTTGTTCAGCACTTCGCCGAACTGCGCCAGCTTCGCCGCCAGCTCCTGCTCGTGCGCCGCTTCGAGGACGATCTGGCCGTCGACTTCGCTGAAGTCCTTGCCCAGTTTGCGGAACACACCGGCCACGCGGGTGTAGGCGTACAGCAGGTATGGCGCGGTGTTGCCTTCGAAGTTGAGCATCAGGTCGAAGTTGAAGCTGTAGTCGCTGGTGCGATGCTTGGACAGGTCGGCGTATTTCACCGCGCCGATGCCGACGACCTTGGCGATGTTGCGCAACTCGTCTTCGGCCAGGGTCGGGTTCTTCTCTTTCACCAGGTTGTAGGCGCGTTCCTGGGCTTCGGTCAGCAGGTCGATCAGCTTCACGGTGCCGCCATCACGGGTCTTGAACGGACGCCCATCGGCGCCGTTCATGGTACCGAAACCCATGTGTTCCATTTCCATCGGATGGGTGACGAAACCGGCCTTGCGCGCCACCGCGAAGACCTGCTGAAAGTGCAGGGCCTGGCGCTGGTCGACGAAATACAACGCGCGATCAGCCTTGAGCTTGCCGCTACGGTAGCGCACGGCCGCCAGGTCAGTGGTGGCGTACAGGTAACCGCCATCGGCCTTGACGATGATCACCGGCAGCGGGTCGCCATCGGCGTTCTTGAACTCGTCGAGGAACACGCACTGGGCGCCGTTGCTCTCGACCAGCATGCCCGCTGCTTTCAGGTCGTTGACCACATTGATCAGGTCGTCGTTGTAGGCACTTTCGCCCATGACGTCGGCCATGGTCAGTTTGACGTTGAGCAGTTCGTAGATCTTCTGGCAGTGCGACAGCGAGATGTCCTTGAACTTGGTCCACAGTGCCAGGCATTCGGCATCGCCAGCCTGCAACTTGACCACCAGGCCACGGGCGCGATCGGCGAATTCTTCGGACTCGTCGAAACGCTGCTTGGCCGCACGGTAGAAGTTTTCCAGATCGGACAATTCGTCGCTGGTGATCGGGTTTTCCTGCAGGTACGCCATCAGCATGCCGAACTGAGTGCCCCAGTCGCCGACGTGATTCTGGCGGATCACTTCGTCGCCGAGGAACTCAAGCACGCGGGCCACGCCGTCGCCGATGATCGTCGAGCGCAAGTGGCCGACGTGCATCTCTTTGGCCAGGTTCGGCGCCGACAGATCGACCACGGTGCGCTGCGCCGGGCCGGCCTTGCGCACGCCGACATGGGCGTCGGCCAGTGCGGCGTCGAGGCGCGAGGCCAGTGCCTGGGTGTTCTGGAAGAAATTGATGAAGCCCGGGCCGGCGATTTCGGCCTTGGTGACGTTCTCGTCAGCGGGCAGGGCGGCGATGATTTTCTCCGCCAGATCCCGTGGCTTCATGCCGGCCGGCTTGGCCAGCATCATGGCGATGTTGCTGGCGAAGTCGCCGTGGGTCTTGTCGCGGGCGTTCTCCACCTGGATCGCCGGCGTCAGGCCTTCAGGCAACACACCTTCGTTGACGAGTTGGGTGAGGGCTTGCTGGATCAGCTGGCGAATGGTGTCTTTCATGGTCTTCTCTTTCGACCGCAAGCGCGGCGGGCGCATCGATGCGCGGGTGGAAAAACTGGGCATTATCCGTTGCGAAGACGGGCTTGCCAACCTTAGCAGGCAGCTTATGGATTTGTGGTGACAATTCGACCGTTATCGCTGGCAAGCCAGCTCCCACAAGAGCGGCGCAGTCCCTGTGGGAGCTGGCTTGCCAGCGATAGCAATCGATCAATCAGTACAAATCGACGGGATCAACATCCAGCGACCAGCGCACCGCCCGCCCACTCGGCATCTGCTCCAGCACCAGCATCCAGCTCGCCAGCAAGCGGTGCAGCGGTGCCCGCGCGGTCGCCTGTAACAACAGCTGGGCGCGATAACGCCCGGCACGGCGCTCCATCGGCGCCGGCACCGGCCCGAGCAACTCGATGCCGCTCAGATTCAATTCGGCCAGCAAGCGTTCGGCCGCGCTGCACGCTTCATCGAGAAAGCCTTCCGCCTGCCCCGGCTTGTGCGCCTCGGCACGCAACAGCGCCAGATGGGCAAACGGCGGCAACCCGGCCGCGCGGCGCTCGCTCAAGGCTTGTTCGGCAAAGGCGAAATAACCCTGCTCGGTCAGTTGCACCAATAAAGGGTGGTCGGCCAAATGCGTCTGGATGATCACCCTGCCCGGCTCCTCAGCCCGGCCGGCGCGCCCGGCGACCTGGACGATCAGTTGTGCCATGCGCTCGCTGGCGCGGAAGTCGCCGGAGAACAGGCCGCCGTCGGCATCCAGAATCGATACCAGCGTCACCCGGGGGAAATGGTGCCCTTTGGCCAACATCTGCGTGCCGACCAGAATGCACGGCTGACCCTTTTGAATCGTCGCAAACAGCTGATTCATCGCGTCCTTGCGCGATGTACTGTCGCGATCGACGCGCAGTACCGGGTAATCCGGGAACAGAATCGCCAGGCGTTCTTCGGCGCGTTCGGTGCCGGCGCCGACGGGGCGCAGATCGACCTTGCTGCACTTCGGGCACTGGCGCGGCGTGCGCTCGACGTTGCCGCAGTGGTGGCAGCGCAACTCGCCGTAACGTTGATGCACGGTCATGCGCGCATCGCAGCGCGAGCACTCGGACATCCAGCCGCAATCGTGGCAGAGCAGGGTCGGGGCAAAGCCGCGACGGTTGAGGAACACCAGCACCTGCTGGCCGTTGGCGAGGGTCTGGCCGATGGCTTGCTGCATCGGCCCGGAAATACCGCTGTCGAGCGGACGGCTTTTCACGTCCAGCCGCAGGAAGCGCGGTTGCTTGGCGCCGCCGGCGCGTTCGTTCAGGCGCAACAGGCCATAGCGACCGGTGTAAGCGTTATGCAGACTTTCCAGCGACGGCGTGGCGGAGCCGAGCACGATCGGGATGTTTTCCTGCCGCGCGCGTACCAGTGCCAGATCGCGAGCGTGGTAGCGCAGACCTTCCTGCTGTTTATAGGAGCCGTCGTGCTCTTCATCGATGATGATCAGCCCGGGATTTTTCATTGGCGTGAACAGCGCCGAGCGGGTGCCGATAATAATATCGGCCTCGCCATCACGGGCGGCGAGCCACGCGTCGAGGCGTTCGCGATCATTCACTGCCGAATGCAGCAGGGCGATGCGCGCATTGAAACGCTGTTCGAAACGCGCCAGGGTCTGCGGGCCGAGGTTGATTTCCGGGATCAGCACCAGTGCCTGTTTGCCGGCTTCGAGGGTTTCGCGGATCAGTTGCAGATAGACTTCGGTCTTGCCGCTGCCGGTGACGCCGGCCAGGAGAAACGCGTGATAACTGTCGAAACCGGCGCGAATCGCTTCATACGCCGCGCGTTGTTCGCTGTTGAGCGGCAGCTCCGGTTGTGCCAGCCAGTGTTCATGGCGGACGCCGGGGGCGTGGCGGCGGATTTCGACTTGCACCAGTCCCTTGGCCAGCAGCAGATCGAGGCTGTCCTTGCTCAGCATCAGTTTGCTCAACAACTGATGGGCGACGCCGTGGGGGTGCTGGGCCAGCGTGGTCAGCGCCTCGCGCTGGCGTGGCGCACGGGCCACTCGCGGGTCATCGACGCTGGCGCCGGGGGCCACCGACCAGAAGCGTTCCTGGCGGGCTTCGGCCAGCTCGCCCTGACGCAGCAGCACCGGCAAGGCCCAGTTCAAGGTGTCGCCGAGGCTGTGCTGGTAATACTGCGCGGTCCACAGGCACAGCTTGAACAGCGCTGGCGGCAGCGGTGAAGTCGAGTCGAGGAGGGCCAGTGCCGGTTTGAGTTTTTCTGCCGGCACCTCGCTGGTGTCGGTGACCTCGACCAGAATCCCGATCATCTCGCGCCGACCGAACGGCACCCGCAAGCGCATGCCCGGCTGCAATTGCTCGCGCCGCACCCCGGCCGGCGCCCGGTAATCGAACAGGCGGCGCAAAGGCGAAGGCAGGGCAAGGCGCAAAATGGCGTCGGGCACGCGGGGGGATCTCGATACGCAAAATGATCGGATATGCATGACCTGTGGGAGCGAGCCTGCTCGCGAAGGCGGTGGGTCAGGCAACACATGTGTCGACTGCCATGGCGCCTTCGCGAGCAGGCTCGCTCCCACAGGGAAGTGCGTTCAAGGCCGGGAGCCTAGCAGACGGTCGGTCTCGGTGACAGCTTGCGCGATTGAAAAGGTCTGGTAGAATCCGCGGCCTAATTACGTGCGGTATTCAACAATAGTGTTGGGTGGCGGCACGCTAGCCTGAGGAAGACACCATGAAAGCCGATATCCATCCGAACTACCCGGAAATTGCTGTTACCTGCAGCTGCGGTAACAAGTTCGAAACTCGTTCGACCTACGGCAAAGCCCTGGCGATCGACGTTTGCAACGAATGCCACCCGTTCTACACCGGTAAGCAGAAGACTCTGGACACCGGCGGCCGTGTGCAGAAGTTCGCAGACCGTTTCGCTACTTTCGGCGTCGGCAAAAAAGCCTGAGGCTGATCATTTTGGAAGGTCGCTTCGACTTCTCCAGACTGATGAAAAAGGCGTCCCTTGCGGGCGCCTTTTTTGTGTCTGCGATTTGGCTGTCCGCCGCCCAGGCGTTCTGCCCGACACCCGCAGGGCTGACCAGCGTCAGCGTGCAGCGGGTGGTCGATGGCGACACCCTGCGCCTGAGCGACGGGCGCAATGTGCGCATGATCGGCCTCAATACGCCGGAGCTGGGCAAGCAGGGCCGCAGCGACGAACCCTTCGCCGTGGCGGCGCGCAAACGCCTGCAAGCTCTGGTAGATGAGAGCGGCGGCCGGGTCGGCTTGCGGCCCGGCAAGCAGGCGAAAGACCATTACGGGCGTACGCTCGCGCATGTTTACAGCGTCAGCGGAGTGAATCTCGAAGCGCAAATGCTTGCCGATGGCCTGGGTTTTCACGTTGCGGTCGCGCCGAATGTCGACCTGGTCCCCTGCCAGCAGGCCGCCGAACGCAGCGCGCGACAGGCCGGGCTTGGTCTCTGGCGGCAATCGCCGGTGCAGAAAGCGCAGGAGATCCAGCGTTCAGGCTTTGCCGTAGTCAGCGGTCGGGTGAGCAAGGTGCAGCGCAATCGCGGCGGAATCTGGATCGAGTTGCAGGACAGGGTTGTATTGCGGGTTGCACCCAATCTGCTCGGACGATTTGACAGTGCTGATCTGGAAGCACTGAAAGGCAGGCAGATCGAGGCGCGTGGCTGGGTGGTTGACCAATCCCGGCGCGATGGATTGCAAAAAGGTCAGGCGCGCTGGTTGTTGCCGTTGACCGATCCTTCGATGCTGCACGTACCGCGTTGAAGAAAAATTGTAGACATTTTTACAGCTGATTGTGAACAGTCCAGCCCTTGTGCGCCGTGGCTCTTGGCCCAAAGTCGTAGGGCAGGGCGCTTGACAGCGGTGACTGCCCAGTCTTGTGGGGACTTTGCGAGGCGCGTATCCTCGCTGACCAGTCTGTCCAACAGTAAAAAAGCGGAATGCCAAAATGTCTGATCTGAAAACTGCCGCTCTCGAATACCACGCCAATCCTCGTCCGGGGAAGCTGAGTGTCGAGCTCACCAAGGCCACTGCTACCGCCCGCGACCTGTCGCTGGCCTACAGCCCCGGCGTAGCTGAACCAGTACGCGAGATCGCTCGCGATCCTGAACTGGCCTACAAATACACCGGCAAGGGCAACCTGGTGGCAGTCATTTCCGATGGCACCGCGATTCTCGGCCTGGGCAACCTCGGCCCGTTGGCGTCCAAGCCTGTAATGGAAGGCAAGGGCGTACTGTTCAAGCGTTTCGCCGGCATCGACGTATTCGACATCGAAGTCGACTCGGAAAGCCCGCAAGCCTTCATCGACACCGTCAAGCGCATCTCCATCACCTTCGGTGGCATCAACCTGGAAGACATCAAGGCGCCAGAGTGCTTTGAGATCGAACGCGCTCTGATCGAGCAGTGCGACATTCCGGTGTTCCACGATGACCAGCACGGCACCGCGATCGTGACCGCTGCCGGCATGATCAACGCCCTGGAAATCGCTGGCAAAACCCTGCCGGAAGCAAAAATCGTCTGCCTCGGCGCCGGCGCTGCCGCCATCTCCTGCATGAAACTGCTGGTGAGCATGGGCGCTCGCATCGAAAACATCTTCATGGTTGACCGTACCGGCGTGATCCACTCCGGCCGTGACGACCTGAACCAGTACAAAGCCGTTTTCGCCCACGCTACCGAGAAGCGCACCCTGGCAGACGCACTGGCAGGCGCTGACGTATTCGTCGGTCTGTCCGGTCCGAACCTGCTGAGCGCCGAAGGCCTGCTGTCGATGGCGGCCAACCCGATCGTCTTCGCCTGCTCCAACCCGGATCCGGAAATCTCCCCGGAACTGGCGCACGCCACCCGTAGCGACGTGATCATGGCTACCGGCCGTTCGGACTACCCGAACCAGGTCAACAACGTGCTGGGCTTCCCGTTCATCTTCCGTGGTGCCCTGGACGTTCGCGCCAAGCGCATCAACGAAGAAATGAAAGTCGCCGCCGCCAACGCCCTGCGCGAACTGGCCAAACTGCCTGTTCCACAGGACGTGTGCGATGCCTACGGCGGTGCTCCGCTGGAATTCGGTCGTGAGTACATCATTCCGAAGCCAATGGACAAGCGCCTGATCACCCTGATCTCCGACGCCGTGGCCAAGGCCGCGATCGAGACCGGCGTTGCTACTCTGCCGTATCCGAAGAACTACCCGCTGAAAAGCGTGGATGACGTGTTCAACGGTTAAAAGCAGCCGCCCATAAAAAACCCAGCCTGGTGCTGGGTTTTTTTATGGGCTGCAAGCTACAAGCTGCAAGCTACAAGCTGCAAGCTACAAGCTACAAGCTGCAAGCTGCAAGCTGCAAGCTGCAAGCTGCAAGCTGCAAGCTGCAAGCTGCAAGCTGCAAGCTGCAAGCTGCAAGCTGCAAGCTGCAAGCTACAAGCTACAAGCTACAAGCGTGCATCGTTCGCGCTTTTGCTTGCCGCTTGTAGCTTGGCGCTTGCAGCTGCTCCCCTAGAACAGATCGATCGGCGCCTGTTCATCCGCCGGCAGCGGGCTGCCTGGCACTGCCCCGTTGCCCAGCTCGTTCACCGATGGCGGCGTGTCTTCGGCCTTGAACAGTTCGAAGTATGCGCCCGGTGTGCTCGGTGTTGCTGCACGGCCGCTGACCGGGTCTACCCGCAGGCTGAGCAAGCCTTCTGGCTCAGGCTGCACATGCGGCGGCTTGTCTTTCAGCGCGGCCGACATGTAATTCATCCAGATCGGCAGCGCCACAGTACCGCCGAACTCACGGCGACCGAGGCTTTCCGGCTGGTCGAAACCGGTCCACACCGTGGTTACGTAATCAGCGTTGTAGCCAGAGAACCAGGCATCTTTCGATTCGTTGGTGGTGCCGGTCTTGCCGGCTATATCGCTGCGGCCCATGGCCAGCGCACGGCGGCCGGTGCCGAGTTTGATTACGTCCTGCAGCATGCTGTTGAGGATGTAGGTGGTACGTCCATCGACAATCCGCTCGGCCACGGCCGGCGCTTGCGGCACTGCCGGATTGGCCGACGCTTCACCGGCAACCGGGGCGGCATTGACCGTGAACGACTCGGTAGCCGGCGCAGCGATACCGTCGGTCGCCGCGCCACCCTGTGGCACGGTCGGCGGGTTGGCGACGAACAGCGTGTCGCCGTTACGGCTTTCGATCCTGTCGATGATGTACGGGGTGATCTTGTAGCCACCGTTGGCAAAGGTGCTCCAGCCAGTGGCGATTTCCATCGGCGTCAGCGTTGCGGTGCCGAGTGCCAGCGACAGGTTCGGCGGCAGGTCCTGCTTGTTGAAGCCGAAGCGAGTGATGTAGTCGATGGTCTTGCCCACGCCCATGGCCTGCAGCAGGCGGATCGACACCAGGTTGCGCGACTTGTACAGCGCTTCACGCAGGCGGATCGGGCCGAGGAAGGTGTTGGTGTCGTTCTTCGGTCGCCAGACCTTGTCCAGGTACTCGTCGACGAACACGATCGGCGCATCGTTGACCAGGCTGGCAGCGGTGTAGCCGTTATCCAGCGCGGCGCTGTAAACGAATGGCTTGAAGCTCGAACCAGGCTGACGCTTGGCCTGCATGGCACGGTTGTAGTTGCTCTGCTCGAAGGCGAAGCCACCTACCAGCGAACGGATCGCGCCGTTCTGCGGATCCAGCGACACCAGTGCGCCCTGAGCCTGTGGTATCTGGCTGAATTTCAACGAATTGTCTGTCTGGCGCTGCACGCGGATCAGATCACCGACCTGCGCCACATCCGACGGCTGGCGCGGATTGGCGCCCATGCTGTTGGTATTGAGGAACGGTCGTGCCCATTTCATCGTGTCCCAGGCAACGTGCTCTTCTCCGGTGCGGGTCAACACCTGCAGGCCGGTTTTATCGACCTGGGTGACGATCGCAGGTTCGAGGCTGCTGATGGTGCGCTGCTTGGTCAGCTCGCTGGCCCAGGCTTCGCGGGTCTTGCCCGGCAAGCGCGACTCGGGGCCACGGTAGCCGTGGCGCTGGTCGTAGGTCATCAAGCCTTCGTGCAGCGCGGTGTTGGCCATTTCCTGCAGATTGCTCGGCACTGTGGTGGTGACGCGGAAACCTTCGGTGTAGGCCTCGCTGCCATAACGACCGACCATTTCGGCACGGGCCATTTCGGCGATGTACGGTGCGTTCACTTCCGGGGTCGGTACGTGATAGCTGGCGTTCAGTGGCTCGTTGATCGCGGCGGTATAGTCGGCTTCGCTGATCTTGCCCAGCTTGTACATGCGCCCGAGGATCCAGTCGCGGCGTTCTTTACTGCGCGCCGGGTTGGCCAGCGGATTGAAACGCGACGGTGCTTTCGGCAGGCCGGCGATCATCGCCATCTGCGCCAGGCTGATGTCACGGATCGATTTGCCGTAATACACCTGCGCCGCCGCCTCGATGCCGTAGGCGCGGTTGCCCAGGTAGATCTTGTTGACGTACAGCTCAAGGATCTCGTCCTTGGTCAGTTGTCGTTCGATCTGCAGGGCCAGAAGAATTTCGGTGGTTTTGCGCGAGAAGCTGCGCTCGCTGGTGAGGAAGAAGTTCTTCGCCACCTGCATGGTGATGGTGCTGCCGCCGGACTGAATATGTCCGCTCTTGACCAGTTGCGTCGCCGCGCGCATCAGGCTGCTCGGGTCGACGCCATAGTGGTTGGCAAAATTGTCGTCTTCAGCACTTAGTAACGCATTGATGAAGTTGGGCGGAATGTCGGCGAAACGAATCGGTGTACGGCGCATTTCGCCAAATTCTGCGATCAACTTGTTGTCGCTGCTGTAGACGCGCAGAGGAATCTGCAACTGAATGCTTCTCAGCGCCTCCACAGACGGCAAACCCGGACTAAGGTAAAGAAAGGCGCCGCTGAGACCTAAGAGCAGTCCGCAGAAAACGGCGACGATGGACCAACCGAAAAATTTCAGCAGACGAATCAAGGCTTTTGGACATCCAGGGCAAAGAATGAATTTGGCACGGGGCTGCGGTTACACACAGAGCCATCCGCGCTGGCAGTAAAAAGCGGAAAAAATCGCTGGGCATTATAAGCACTTTTCCGTCGGGGGCGTCATTGGCGCTTCTGTCAAGACGGGGGTGAAGGAACGCAATGCGTATTACAGAGTCCGTAACTCACGGAAAGTCATAGGGAATTGGTAGTGCTGGGACTCTTCAATAAAAAGACCAATGCGTTACTGGGGATCGACATCAGCTCCACGTCGGTGAAGCTGCTGGAACTGAGCCGTCAGGGCGAGCGCTACCGGGTCGAGGCCTACGCGGTGGAGCCGTTGCCGGCGAACGCTGTGGTCGAAAAGAACATCGCCGACCTCGAAGGCGTCGGCCAGGCGCTGAGCCGGTTGCTGGTGAAAGCGCGAACCGGGGTCAAGAGCGTGGCGGTGGCAGTGGCCGGTTCGGCGGTGATCACCAAGGTCATCGAGATGGACGCCGGGCTGTCCGACGACGAAATGGAAAACCAGCTCAAGATCGAGGCCGACCAATACATTCCCTATCCGCTGGACGAAGTCGCCATCGACTTTGAAGTCCAGGGCGTCTCGCCGCGCAACCCGGATCGGGTCAACGTGCTGCTTGCCGCCTGTCGCAAGGAAAACGTCGAGGTGCGTGAAGCGGCGCTGGCGCTCGCCGGCCTGACCGCGCGGGTGGTGGACGTCGAGGCCTACGCCCTCGAGCGCTCGTTCGGTCTGCTGGCGACGCATCTGGCGGCCTCCCAGGAGCGCCTGACCGTGGCGGTGGTCGACATCGGTGCGACCATGACCACCCTCAGCGTGCTGCACAACGGCAAGATCATCTACACCCGTGAGCAATTGTTCGGCGGACGCCAGCTTACCGAGGAGATCCAGCGCCGCTACGGCCTCACGGTCGAACAGGCGGGCCTGGCGAAAAAACAGGGCGGGCTGCCTGACGATTACGTCAGCGAGGTCTTGCAGCCATTTCGCGAGGCGCTGGTGCAGCAAGTCTCGCGTTCGCTGCAGTTCTTCTTCGCCTCCGGCCAGTACAACGCGGTCGACCATATCCTGTTGGCCGGCGGCACCGCCTCGGTGCCCGGCCTGGACCGTCTGATCGAACAGCGTCTGGACACGCCGACGCAGGTCGCCAACCCATTCGCCGACATGGCCTTGGGCAGCAAGGTCAACGCAGGAGCGCTGGCCAGCGACGCGCCAGCCTTGATGATTGCCTGCGGGCTCGCGCTCAGGAGTTTCGACTGATGGCGCGGATCAACCTTCTCCCCTGGCGCGAGGAACGCCGCGAAGAACGGCGCAAACGCTTTCTGCTGGTCCTGATCGGCGTGCTGGCCGGCTCGATCGGCGCGGTGCTGATTGCCGACCAGATCATCAGCGCAGCGATCGAGCGGCAGATGGCGCGCAACGATTACATCGGCAAACAGATTGCCGTGGTCGACGAACGCATCAAACAGATCGGCGAACTCAAGGCGCGCCGCCAGCAACTGGTCGAGCGCATGCGCATCATCCAGGACCTGCAGGGCAATCGGCAGATCAGCGGGCGGGTCTTCGACCAACTGGCGCGTACCCTGCCGGACGGCGTGTATTTCACCGATGTGAAAATGGCCGGCAAGACCCTGTCCATCAGTGGCGCGGCGGAGTCGAACAACCGGGTCTCCGAGCTGATGCGCAATCTCGACGCGTCCGACTGGTTCGACGCGCCAAGCCTGAATGAGGTCAAGGCCACCAGCGCCGATCAGGTCGAACAGGCCAATGTCTTCCAGCTTACCGTCCGTCAGACTCAGCCCAAGGTTGTGGAGGACGAGCAATGAACGCCTCCGAATGGCTGCAAAGCCTGCGCAATATCGATTTCAACGACCTCGACACCAGCAACATCGGCTCCTGGCCCCCGGCGGTAAAAACCCTGTGCGGTGCGCTGGTGATGGTGTTGATCCTCGCGCTTGGCTATTACTTCTTCATCAGCGACATGGAAAATCAGCTCGACCTCAAGCGCGAAGAGGAAACCACCCTCAAGGAACAATTCGCCAGCAAGGCGCGGCTGTCGGCGAACCTTGAGCTCTATACCCAGCAAATGAAGGAAATGGAAAACACCTTCGGCGTATTGCTGCGGCAATTGCCCAGCGACACTGAAGTGCCGGGCCTGCTCGAAGACATCACCCGCACTGGTCTGGGCAGCGGCCTGGAATTCGAGGAAATCAAGCTGCTGCCGGAAGTGACCCAGCCGTTCTACATCGAACTGCCGATCCAGATCACCGTGACCGGTGCCTATCACGACCTCGCGACCTTCGTCAGCGGCGTCGCCGGCCTGCCGCGAATTGTCACTCTGCACGATTTCGAACTGGCGCCGGCCAATCCCGAGGGCGGGACGAAGCTGCGCATGAGTATTCTTGCCAAGACGTACCGCTATAACGACAAGGGGCTGGAAAAATGACCCCGATTCGTTATCTCGTCCTGCCCATGATGCTGGCGCTGAGCGGCTGCGGTGGCGGCGATGACTTCAGCGACCTCGACGCGTACCTCAACGAAGTGCGCCTGCGTCCGGCGGGCAGGATTGAACCAACGCCGACATTCCGGTCTTACCCCACATTCACATACAGCGCCGCCAACCTGCGCAGTCCGTTCTCGCGGCAGGCGCGGGTCGATCTGGCCGGGCAGAAACACGGCTCGCGCAACGTCAAACCCGACCCCAATCGGGTCAAGCAATATCTTGAAGGATTCAATATCGAGCAGTTCGAAATGGTCGGCACGATCGCCAATGCCTCGGGCTCGTTTGCGCTGTTGCGCGGCGCAGGCGGGGTGCATCGCCTGAAGGTCGGCGACTACCTGGGCCGCAACGACGGCCGCATCGTCGCCATCAGCCCTACCCAGGTCGATGTGGTGGAAATCGTGCCCGACGGCGCCGGCGCCTGGCTGGAGCGGCCGCGCACCATTCCTTTGAAAGAGCACTCATAGTGGAAGTCGAACAATGAACAGGATTTTCTCCACCCTCGGTTTTTCGCTATGGATAGCGCTGGTGTCACCGATGGTAATGGCGGCCAGTCTGAAAGCGCTGGATGTTGCCGCGCTGCCGGGTGACCGCGTCGAACTGAAGCTGTCGTTCGACGGCCCGCCACCACAGCCCAAGGGCTACACAACCGAGTCACCGGCACGCATTGCACTGGATCTGCCGGGCGTGACCAGCCAGTTGGCCAACAAGAATCTTGATCTGGGCAGCGGCAACGCGCGCACGGCCACGGTGGCCGAAGCCAAGGATCGCACGCGGCTGATTGTCAGCCTGACGCAGTTGGCGCCTTACAGCACGCGGGTCGAGGGCAATAGCCTGTTTGTGGTGGTCGGTCAGGGCGCCTCCACGACAGCGCCGCGTCCGGCTGCCGTTGCACCGCGTGCCGCCACGGCCGCTGCGGCACCGGCCAGACCAGCCGCGCAACGCAGCAGGGCGATTCGCGGTGTCGATTTCCAGCGCGGCACCGAGGGCGAGGGCAACGTAGTCATCGACCTCTCTGATCCGACCATCGCCCCGGATATCCAGGAGCACGATGGCAAGATCATCCTCAGTTTCGCCCGTACGCAACTGCCGGAAAAACTGCGCGTGCGCCTCGACGTCAAGGACTTCGCCACGCCGGTGCAGTTCGTCAATGCCGCGGTAACCGGTGATCGCGCAGTGATCAGCGTCGAGCCCAGCGGCACCTTCGACTACTCCACGTTTCAGACCGACAACAAGCTCACCGTGAGCGTTCGGCCGATGAGCATCGACGACCTGCAAAAGCGCAACGCCGACCGTCAGGCCTATGTCGGCGACAAGCTCTCGCTGAATTTTCAGGACATCGATGTGCGCTCGGTGCTGCAACTGATCGCGGACTTCACCAATCTCAACCTGGTGGCGAGCGACACGGTGCAGGGCGGTATCACCTTGCGCCTGCAAAACGTGCCGTGGGATCAGGCACTGGATCTGGTGTTGAAAACCAAGGGGCTGGACAAGCGCAAGATCGGCAACGTGCTGCTGGTCGCGCCGGCCGATGAAATTGCCGCCCGCGAGCGTCAGGAACTGGAATCGCAGAAGCAGATCGCCGAGCTGGCGCCCCTGCGTCGTGAGCTGCTGCAAGTCAATTACGCCAAGGCAGCGGACATTGCCAAGCTGTTCCAGTCGGTGACCAGTGCCGAGGCCAAGGTCGACGAGCGCGGTTCGATTACCGTCGATGAGCGAACCAACAACATCATTGCCTACCAGACCCAGGATCGCCTCGACGAACTCCGGCGGATCGTCGCGCAGCTGGATATTCCGGTACGCCAGGTGATGATCGAGGCGCGCATCGTTGAGGCCAACGTCGATTATGACAAGAGCCTGGGCGTGCGCTGGGGCGGTTCGGTGCAGAACAAGGGCAACTGGAACGCGTCCGGGGTCAATGGCTCCTCGAGCACCATCGGTACGCCGGGCAGCACCGGCACCAACTCGCCGTTCGTCGACATGGGCACGGTCAACAATACCTCGGGGATCGGCATCGCGTTCATCACCGACAACGTGCTGCTGGATCTGGAACTGACGGCGATGGAAAAGACCGGCAACGGTGAAATCGTCTCGCAGCCGAAGGTGGTCACCTCGGACAAGGAAACCGCAAAAATCCTCAAAGGCACCGAGATTCCCTATCAGGAGGCCAGCTCCAGCGGCGCGACCTCGGTGTCGTTCAAGGAGGCTTCGCTGTCACTGGAAGTCACCCCGCAGATCACCCCGGACAACCGCATCATCATGGAGGTCAAGGTCACCAAGGATGAGCCCGATTACCTGAACAAAGTGCAGGATGTGCCGCCGATCAAGAAAAACGAGGTCAACGCCAAAGTGCTGGTAAATGACGGCGAGACCATCGTAATCGGCGGTGTTTTTTCAAATACTCAGAGCAAGGTCGTAGATAAGGTGCCATTTCTTGGCGATGTGCCGTATCTTGGCCGCCTTTTCCGGCGTGATGTGGTTTCGGAGAAAAAATCCGAGCTGCTGGTATTTCTCACTCCGCGTATCATGAATAACCAGGCGATTGCTGTGAGTCGTTGATTCTGTGCGAAATTTGATACTTGTAGGACCGATGGGTGCTGGCAAAAGCACCATCGGCCGATTGCTGGCCAAAGAGCTGCGCCTGCCGTTCAAGGATTCCGACAAGGAAATTGAGCTGCGCACGGGTGCCAATATCCCATGGATCTTCGACAAGGAAGGCGAGCCCGGCTTTCGTGACCGCGAGCAGGCGATGATCGCCGAGCTGTGCGCGTTCGATGGCGTGGTGCTGGCGACCGGCGGCGGCGCAGTGATGCGTGATGCCAATCGCAAGGCCCTGCATGAAGGCGGGCGCGTGGTGTATCTGCACGCCTCCGTCGAGCAGCAGGTCGGCCGCACCTCCCGCGACCGCAATCGGCCGCTGCTGCGTACCGCCGATCCGGCGAAAACCCTGCGCGACCTGCTCGAGATCCGTGATCCGCTTTATCGGGAAATTGCCGATCTGGTGGTGGAAACCGACGAGCGGCCGCCACGCATGGTGGTGCTCGACATTCTCGACCGTCTCGCGCAGTTGCCACCCCGTTAAAGCATCGCCCGAAATGCGCTATCCTCGGCGTCCTGTCAGCGCCCGCCGAGGGTGTGGCGGATGCCGGGCGAGCGGCGTCATACCGCTACGAGCCGCAGAACACCAATAATTTCAGGGCAGGATGCCTGCTTCCATCTTCACTGTGGGGACACATGCAGACACTCAAGGTCGATCTAGGCGAGCGCAGCTACCCGATTCATATTGGCGAAGGTCTGTTGGATCAGCCGGAACTGCTGGCGCCGCATATCCACGGGCGGCAGGTGGCAATCATCTCCAACGAAACCGTCGCGCCGCTCTATCTCGAACGTCTGACCCGCAGCCTTGCGCAGTTTTCGGTTATCTCGGTGGTGTTGCCTGACGGCGAAGCCTTCAAGAACTGGGAAACCCTGCAACTGATTTTCGACGGTCTGCTGACCGCCCGTCATGACCGCCGCACCACCGTGATCGCCCTGGGCGGCGGGGTGATCGGCGACATGGCCGGTTTCGCCGCCGCCTGTTATCAGCGCGGTGTCGATTTCATCCAGATTCCTACCACGCTGTTGTCGCAGGTCGATTCCTCGGTCGGCGGCAAGACCGGCATCAACCATCCGCTGGGCAAGAACATGGTCGGCGCGTTCTATCAGCCGAACGTGGTGCTGATCGATACCGCATCGCTGAAAACCCTGCCGCAGCGCGAGCTGTCGGCGGGCCTGGCGGAAGTCATCAAGTACGGCCTGATCTGCGACGAACCATTCCTGACCTGGCTCGAAGAAAACGTCGACGCCCTGCGCGCGCTGGATCAAACCGCGCTGACCTATGCGATCGAGCGTTCCTGCGCGGCCAAGGCTGCGGTGGTCGGCGCCGATGAAAAGGAGACCGGCGTCCGCGCTACGCTCAACCTCGGCCACACCTTCGGCCACGCCATCGAAACCCACATGGGCTATG
This sequence comes from Pseudomonas sp. ef1, assembly GCF_007293365.2. Taxonomy (NCBI): domain Bacteria; kingdom Pseudomonadati; phylum Pseudomonadota; class Gammaproteobacteria; order Pseudomonadales; family Pseudomonadaceae; genus Pseudomonas; species Pseudomonas sp. ef1. Next base: position 1,392,285 of record NZ_CM129815.1, read on the forward strand.
GTGTCTGGCTGCATGGCGAGGCGGTGGCGGCGGGCACGGTGATGGCGCTGGAAATGTCCGCGCGCCTGGGCTGGATCAGCGAACAGGAGCGTGATCGCGGCATTCGTCTGTTCCAGCGGGCCGGTCTGCCGGTCATTCCGCCTGAAGAGATGAGCGAAGCCGATTTTCTCCAACACATGGCAATTGATAAAAAAGTGATCGACGGTCGTCTGCGCCTGGTGCTGCTGCGCCGGATGGGCGAAGCGGTAGTGACCGACGATTATCCGAAAGAGGTTCTACAGGCCACGCTGGGAGCGGATTACCGCGCCCTGGCTCAGCTTAAAGGTTAAAACGATTCCGATGACTAGTTTGCATGCCGACGAGGCGTTTCTCGGCCATTTCCAGTTAAGTCACGACCCGTTCGCGCCACGGGTGCCGGGCTTCAAATTCTTCCCGGCCCAGCGCAAACCGGTGCTGGGTCAACTGCATCACCTGGCGCGTTACAGCCAGTTGCTGCTGGTGGTCACCGGCCCGCAAGGCAGCGGCAAGACCCTGCTGCGGCAGGCGCTGGTGGCCAGCACCAATAAGCAATCGGTGCAGAGCGTGGTGGTTTCCGCCCGTGGCGCCGGTGATGCGGCCGGCGTGCTGCGCCAGGTGGCGCAGGCGCTGGATGTCGCGCAGGCCGAAGTCGGCGCGATTCTCGAGCAGGTGGTGCAACTGGGTCTGACCGGGCAGGAAGTCTATCTGCTGGTGGACGATGCCGAGCAGCTCGACGAGTCCGCGCTGGAAGCGTTGATGGCGCTCGGCGCCGGCACGCCGGAAGGTCGTCCGCATGTGTTCCTGTTCGGCGAGTCGTCGCTGATCGCTCAGCTCGAGGCGTTGCAGCTCGAAGAAGAGCGTTTCCACGTCATCGAATTGCAGCCGTACACCGAAGAAGAGACCCGCGAATATCTCGACCAGCGGCTGGAAGGCGCGGGCCGGGGTGTCGAACTTTTCACCGCAGATCAGATCTCTGATATTCACGAAAGCTCCGAGGGCTGGCCGGGCAACATCAACCAGGTCGCTCGCGATGCATTGATCGAAGTCATGATTGCCAGCCGCTCCGCGGTCAAGCGTCCAAGTATGGGGTTCAACATGCCGAAGAAACACGTATTGGCGATTTCCGCCGTCGTTGTGGTCGCGGTTGCTGCCGCCTGGCTGATGCCGGGTCGCAGCAAGGCACCGACCACCGGTGCTCCGGCCAACGAACAGGCGCAACTGCCATTGGGTCAGGGCGCAGCGAACGGCGCCAACCCGTCCGTCGAATTCGCCGGCAACACCCAGCCGATGCCGCTGCCATTGGTCGGCAACTCGCAGCCGGTCATGCGTGGCCCGCTAGCGGAGGCCGCAGGTGGCATTACCGAAGGCGACGACGGCGTGCCGCTGGAAGGCTCCAGCGATACGCCGCCGACCGTAACCACCTCTGCACCGCCTGCGGGCGTTCCGGCCGGTCCTGCGCCGACACCGGCTCCGACCCCTGCCGCCAAACCGGCACCAACACCGGCACCGACGCAGATCGCCACGGCCAAGCCTGCTCCGGCCACGCCAGCGCCAGCCGCGAAACCGGCCCCCGCTCCGTCCAAGCCTGCCGACAAGCCGGTCACCGTGGCCAAGGCTGCCGGTGGCAGCTGGTACGCCGGTCAGCCGACCAGCAACTATGTCGTACAGATCCTCGGTACCAGCTCGGAAACCGCTGCGCAGAACTTCGTCAAGGAGCAGGGCGGCGAGTACCGTTATTTCAAGAAAGTCCTCAACGGCAAGCCGCTTTACGTGATCACCTATGGCAACTTTGCCAATCGTGATGCGGCCGTTTCTGCCATCAAGGCCTTGCCAGCGAAGGTTCAGGCTGGTAAACCTTGGCCTCGCACTGTCGCCAGCGTCCAACAGGAACTGGCAACAACTCGCTGAAGATTCGGCGGCCTTACCCAGGCCGCCTCTCCAAGCACCTCAAAATTTCTACGAGTGCGCGCCGCCTCCAGGGACGGTTGGCGCTTGCTGACGACCGCGACGCCGCCCCATTTTTTGCTGGGCAAGGCGCGAGGAACGTAGTTTGGTTTTTCCAAATAAGTTCCGAGCAACGCTGCCCAGCGAAAAATGGGGCGCGTCCCTTCGGGTTGCGCGCCAACGTGTGCGAGGCTGCGTTGCGGGATTTGCCAAGGGAACAACCATTGGCAGCATCCCGCGCCTTGCCTCGCACACGTTGGCGTGCAACGCGGTTCGCCAGCAAGCGCCAACCGTCCCTGCGGTCGCGTGCCTTGTGGTGTCTGCGTCACAGTAGTCTTTGAGTCGTTGCGGTCAAAATTAAAAAAGTTTTGACTAGCACAGCAGATCGCTTTAAACCTTTCACAAATGCGACATGAATTTGCGACAGTTCGTCGTCAAATTTGTGAGCCTCTGTGTCGCTGTGTACAATGACCACCCTTTTGCCCCCGCTAAGCCGGCGTACGTTCGGCGCGGAACGCAAGTGGTTGAATTGAAAAGAAATTTGCCTCGAATAGAGGCAGCCTGGTGAGAAAGTGTCTATGAAAGCAGGTCTGTACCAACCAGATGAATTCAAGGATAACTGCGGTTTCGGCCTGATAGCTCATATGCAGGGCGAGCCCAGTCATACCCTTTTGCAAACGGCCATCGAGGCCCTGACCTGCATGACCCACCGCGGTGGGATTAATGCCGACGGCAAGACCGGTGACGGTTGCGGTCTGCTGATTCAAAAACCCGACGCCTTCCTGCGAGCCATTGCCCAAGAGAGCTTCGGCGTCGAAATGCCCAAGCAATATGCCGTGGGCATGGTGTTCTTCAATCAGGATCCGGCCAAGGCCGAAGCCGCTCGCGAGAACATGAACCGCGAGATCCTCGCCGAAGGCCTGCAACTGATCGGCTGGCGCCAAGTGCCGATCGACACCAGCGTCCTCGGCCGCTTGGCCCTTGAGCGCCTGCCGCAGATCGAGCAGGTCTACATCGGCGGCGAAGGCCTGAGCGATCAGGACATGGCCGTGAAGCTGTTCAGCGCCCGTCGCCGTTCGTCGGTGGCCAACGCCGCTGACACCGACCACTACATCTGCAGCTTTTCGCACAAGACCATCATCTATAAAGGCCTGATGATGCCGGCCGACCTGGCCGCGTTCTATCCGGACCTGAGTGACGAGCGCCTGCAAACCGCGATCTGCGTGTTCCACCAGCGCTTCTCCACCAACACCCTGCCGAAATGGCCGCTGGCGCAGCCGTTCCGCTTCCTCGCCCACAACGGCGAAATCAACACCATCACCGGTAACCGCAACTGGGCGCAGGCCCGTCGGACCAAGTTCACCAATGATCTGATGGATCTGGAAGAGCTCGGCCCGCTGGTCAACCGCGTCGGTTCCGACTCCTCGAGCATGGACAACATGCTCGAACTGATGGTCACTGGTGGCATCGACCTGTTCCGTGGCGTGCGGATGATCATTCCGCCTGCGTGGCAGAACGTCGAAACCATGGACCCGGATCTGCGTGCGTTCTACGAGTACAACTCGATGCACATGGAACCGTGGGACGGCCCGGCAGGCGTGGTGATGACCGATGGTCGCTACGCGGTGTGCCTGCTCGACCGTAACGGTCTGCGTCCGGCGCGCTGGGTCACCACCAAGAATGGTTTCATTACCCTCGCCTCGGAAATCGGCGTGTGGAACTACCAGCCTGAAGACGTGCTCGCCAAGGGTCGCGTCGGCCCGGGCCAGATCTTTGCCGTGGATACCGAAACCGGGCAGATCCTCGACACCGATGCGATCGACAACCGTCTTAAATCCCGTCATCCGTACAAGCAATGGCTGCGCAAGAATGCCCTGCGCATTCAGGCGACCATGGAAGACAACGACCACGGTTCGGCTTTCTACGACGTCGACCAGCTCAAGCAGTACATGAAGATGTATCAGGTCACGTTCGAAGAGCGTGATCAGGTGCTGCGTCCGCTTGGCGAGCAAGGTTACGAAGCCGTGGGCTCGATGGGCGACGACACGCCGATGGCCGTGCTGTCCCAGCGTGTACGCACGCCGTACGACTATTTCCGCCAGCAGTTCGCGCAGGTCACCAACCCGCCGATCGACCCGCTGCGTGAAGCGATCGTGATGTCGCTGGAAATCTGCCTCGGTGCCGAGCGCAACATTTTCCAGGAGTCGCCGGAACACGCCTCGCGCGTGATCCTCAGCTCGCCAGTGATCTCTCCGGCCAAATGGCGCTCGCTGATGAACCTCGACCGTCCGGGTTTCGAACGGGCGATCATCGACCTCAACTACGACGAAAGCCTTGGCCTCGAAGCGGCGATCCGCAACGTTGCCGATCAGGCTGAAGAAGCCGTGCGCGCCGGGCGTACCCAGATCGTCCTCAGCGACCGTCATATCGCCCCGGGCAAGCTGCCGATCCACGCTTCGCTGGCGACCGGTGCGGTGCACCACCGTCTGACCGAAAAAGGCTTGCGTTGCGATTCCAACATCCTCGTTGAAACCGCGACCGCCCGTGACCCGCATCACTTCGCGGTGCTGATCGGTTTCGGCGCCTCGGCGGTGTATCCGTTCCTGGCCTACGAAGTATTGGGCGACCTGATTCGTACCGGTGAAGTCCTGGGCGACCTCTACGAGGTGTTCAAGAACTACCGCAAAGGCATCACCAAAGGTCTGCTGAAGATCCTGTCGAAGATGGGTATCTCGACCATCGCTTCGTACCGTGGTGCGCAGCTGTTCGAGGCCATTGGTCTGTCCGAAGAAGTCTGCGAGCTGAGCTTCCGTGGCGTGCCAAGCCGGATCAAGGGTGCGCGTTTCGTCGACATCGAAGCCGAGCAGAAAGCCCTCGCCGTCGAAGCCTGGAGCCCGCGCAAGCCGATCCAGCAGGGCGGTCTGCTGAAGTTCGTCCACGGTGGCGAATATCACGCGTACAACCCGGACGTGGTCAACACCCTGCAAGCCGCTGTGCAGCAGGGCGACTATGCCAAGTTCAAGGAATACACCTCACTGGTGGACAACCGTCCGGTGTCGATGATTCGCGACCTGTTCAAGGTCAAGACCCTCGATACACCGCTGGACATCAGTGAAGTCGAGCCGCTGGAGTCGGTGCTCAAGCGCTTCGACTCCGCCGGCATCTCGCTGGGCGCACTGTCGCCGGAAGCTCACGAAGCCCTGGCCGAAGCCATGAACCGCCTCGGCGCGCGTTCCAACTCCGGCGAAGGCGGCGAAGATCCGGCGCGTTACGGCACCATCAAGAGCTCGAAAATCAAGCAGGTTGCCACCGGCCGTTTCGGTGTAACTCCGGAATACCTGGTCAATGCCGAAGTGCTGCAGATCAAGGTCGCCCAAGGCGCCAAGCCGGGCGAGGGCGGGCAACTGCCGGGCGGCAAGGTCAACGGGCTGATCGCCAAGCTGCGTTACGCAGTGCCGGGCGTGACCCTGATTTCGCCACCGCCGCACCACGATATCTACTCGATCGAAGACTTGTCGCAACTGATTTTTGACCTCAAGCAGGTCAACCCGCAGGCGCTGGTTTCGGTGAAGCTGGTAGCAGAAGCGGGCGTCGGCACCATCGCCGCCGGTGTGGCCAAGGCCTATGCGGACTTGATCACCATTTCCGGCTACGACGGCGGCACCGGTGCTTCGCCGCTGACCTCGATCAAGTACGCTGGCGCGCCGTGGGAGCTCGGCCTCGCTGAAACCCACCAGACCCTGCGCGGCAACGACCTGCGCGGCAAAGTCCGGGTGCAGACCGACGGCGGCCTGAAAACCGGCCTCGACGTGATCAAAGCGGCAATCCTCGGCGCCGAGAGCTTCGGCTTCGGCACCGCGCCGATGATCGCACTGGGCTGCAAATACCTGCGCATCTGCCACCTGAACAACTGCGCCACTGGCGTCGCGACGCAGAACGAGAAGCTGCGCAAGGATCACTACATCGGCACCGTCGACATGGTGGTGAATTTCTTCACCTACGTCGCCGAAGAAACCCGTGAGTGGCTGGCCAAGCTTGGTGTGCGCTCCCTCGAAGAGCTGATCGGTCGCACTGATCTGCTGGAAATCCTCGAAGGCCAGACCGCCAAGCAACATCACCTGGACCTGACCCCGCTGTTGGGCAGCGATCACATCCCGGCGGACAAACCGCAGTTCTGCGGTGTTGAGCGCAACCCGCCGTTCGATAAAGGTCTGCTCGCGGAGAAGATGGTCGAGCTGGCCGCGTCGGCGATCAACGACCTCAGCGGTGCCGAGTTCGAGCTGGACATCTGCAACTGCGACCGTTCGATCGGCGCCCGGATCTCCGGCGAAATCGCGCGCAAGCACGGCAACCAGGGCATGGCCAAGGCGCCGATCACGTTCCGTTTCAAAGGCACGGCCGGGCAGAGCTTCGGTGTGTGGAACGCCGGCGGTCTGAACATGTACCTGGAAGGCGACGCCAACGACTACGTCGGCAAAGGCATGACCGGCGGCAAGCTGGTCATCGTGCCGCCGAAGGGCAGCGTCTATAAAACTCAGGAAAGCGCCATCATCGGCAACACCTGCCTGTACGGTGCCACTGGCGGCAAGTTGTTCGCCGCCGGCACCGCAGGCGAGCGTTTCGCCGTGCGTAACTCCGGTGCCCACACCGTCGTGGAAGGCACTGGCGATCACTGCTGCGAGTACATGACCGGTGGTTTCGTCTGCGTGCTGGGCAAGACCGGTTACAACTTCGGTTCTGGCATGACCGGTGGTTTCGCCTACGTGCTCGATCAGGACAACACCTTCGTTGACCGGGTCAATCACGAACTGGTGGAAATCCAGCGGATCAGCGGCGAGGCGATGGAAGCCTATCGCAGCCACCTGCAGAACGTGCTGAACGAGTACGTCGCCGAAACCGACAGCGAGTGGGGTCGTGAACTCGCCGAGAACCTCGATGATTACGTGCGTCGTTTCTGGCTGGTCAAACCGAAGGCAGCGAGTCTGAAATCTCTGCTCTCCAGTACTCGTGCGAGTCCGCAGTAACGACGCAGCTGCAAGTCACTAGCTTCAAGCGACAAGTTGAAGCTAGTACGCGTTGTACCGGACTAATGTGATTTTCTTGCAGCTTGAAGCTTGTAGCTTGGAGCTGTCGTGTAAGAGGTTTTAGTAATGGCTGAACGTCTGAATAACGACTTCCAGTTCATCGATGTCGGGCGCAAGGATCCGAAGAAGAAACTGTTGCGTCAACGCAAGAAAGAGTTCGTTGAAATCTACGAACCGTTCAAACCCCAGCAGTCGGCCGATCAGGCCCACCGCTGCCTGGGTTGCGGCAACCCGTATTGCGAATGGAAGTGCCCGGTGCACAACTTCATTCCAAACTGGCTCAAATTGGTGGCCGAGGGCAACATCCTTCAGGCCGCCGAGCTGTCGCACCAGACCAACACCCTGCCGGAAGTCTGCGGCCGGGTGTGCCCGCAGGATCGTCTGTGCGAGGGTGCCTGCACCCTTAACGACGGCTTCGGCGCGGTGACCATCGGTTCGGTCGAGAAGTACATCACCGACACCGCATTCGCCATGGGCTGGCGCCCGGACATGTCCAAGGTCAAGCCGACCGGCAAACGCGTGGCGATCATCGGCGCAGGCCCGGCGGGTCTGGGTTGTGCCGACGTGCTGGTGCGTGGCGGCGTAACCCCGGTGGTGTTCGACAAGAACCCGGAAATCGGTGGCCTGCTGACCTTCGGCATCCCCGAGTTCAAGCTGGAAAAGACCGTGCTGAGCAATCGTCGCGAAGTCTTCACCGGCATGGGCATCGAGTTCCGTCTCAACACCGAAGTCGGTAAAGACGTGACCATGGAACAACTGCTCGCCGAATACGACGCGGTGTTCATGGGCATGGGCACCTACACCTACATGAAGGGCGGTTTTGCCGGGGAGGATCTGCCGGGCGTTTATGACGCGCTGGATTTCCTCATCGCCAACGTCAACCGCAACCTGGGCTTTGAAAAGTCGCCGGAAGATTTCGTCGACATGAAAGGCAAGAAGGTCGTGGTACTCGGCGGCGGCGACACGGCGATGGACTGCAACCGCACCTCGATCCGTCAGGGCGCCAAGTCGGTGACCTGTGCCTATCGTCGCGACGAAGCGAACATGCCCGGCTCGCGCAAAGAGGTGAAGAACGCCAAGGAAGAAGGCGTGAAATTCCTCTACAACCGCCAGCCGATCGCCATCGTCGGTGAAGACAAGGTCGAAGGCGTGAAGGTGGTCGAGACCCGTCTCGGCGAACCGGATGCCCGTGGCCGTCGCAGCCCCGAGCCGATCCCGGGTTCCGAAGAGATCATCCCGGCCGATGCCGTGGTCATCGCCTTCGGCTTCCGCCCGAGCCCGGCGCCGTGGTTCGAACAGTTCGAGATCCAGACCGACAGCCAGGGCCGCGTTGTTGCGCCTGAGCAAGGTCAGTACAAGCACCAGACCAGCAACCCGAAAATCTTCGCCGGTGGCGACATGGTGCGCGGTTCCGACCTGGTGGTGACGGCGATCTTTGAAGGGCGTAATGCGGCTGAAGGGATCCTCGATTACCTGGGTGTGTAAACGCCGCTCGAAACTGCAATGCGATACCTGTGGGAGCTGGCTTGCCAGCGATAGCATCTCCTTGGTTTACCTGACAAACCGAGTTGTCTGCATCGCTGGCAAGCCAGCTCCCACAGTGTTTTGTGGTGTTGCAAAGTCAGCATTCCAGCGCGACAAATTGACCCGATAGACAAAAGGCTGACCCACATCCGTGCCTTTTGCCTCGCGCTCTGAGAAAATGCCCGCACTTTTTTTCCGGATGCCGACATGACTGCCCTGAAGAACGACCGTTTCCTCCGCGCCCTGCTCAAGCAACCCGTTGACGTCACCCCTGTGTGGATGATGCGCCAGGCCGGTCGCTACCTGCCGGAGTACCGCGCCAGCCGCGCGCATGCCGGCGACTTCATGAGCCTGTGCATGAATCCGCAATTCGCCTGCGAAGTCACCCTGCAACCGCTCGACCGCTACCCGCAACTGGACGCGGCGATCCTGTTTTCCGACATCCTCACCATTCCCGATGCCATGGGCCAGGGCCTGTACTTCGAGACCGGTGAAGGTCCGCGCTTCAAGAAAGTCGTCAGTACCCTGGCCGACATCGAAGCGTTGCCGATCCCGGATCCGCACAAAGACCTCGGTTACGTCATGGACGCGGTCAGCACCATCCGTCGCGAACTCAACGGTCGTGTGCCGTTGATCGGTTTCTCCGGCAGTCCGTGGACCCTCGCGACTTACATGGTTGAAGGCGGCTCGTCGAAAGACTTCCGCAAGACCAAGGCGATGCTTTACGACAACCCGCAAGCCATGCACCTGCTGCTCGACAAACTGGCGCAGTCGGTGACGTCGTACCTCAACGGCCAGATCATGGCCGGTGCGCAAGCGGTACAGATCTTCGATACCTGGGGCGGCAACCTGTCGGCAGCCGCGTATCAGGAATTCTCCCTGGCCTACATGAAGAAAATCGTCAGCGGCCTGATCCGCGAGAACGACGGACGCAAAGTGCCGGTGATTTTGTTCACCAAGAACGGCGGCCTGTGGCTGGAAAGCATCGCCGAAGCCGGCGCCGACGCCCTCGGCCTGGACTGGACCTGCGACATCGGCAACGCCCGTGCCCGTGTCGGCGACAAGGTTGCCCTGCAAGGCAACATGGACCCGACTGTGCTTTACGCAAAACCGGAAGCGATCCGCATTGAAGTCGGGCGCATTCTGGCCAGTTATGGCAAGGGCAGCGGCCACGTGTTCAACCTTGGTCATGGCATCACCCCGGAAGTTGATCCGGAACATGCCGGCGCATTCCTGCGTGCCGTGCATGAGCTGTCGGCGCAGTATCACGAGTGATCAGCGCCCAATAAAAAAACGCCCGGCCAATGCCGGGCTTATTTTAGATCGAAAGATCGCAGCCTTCGGCAGCTCCTACATCGGGATTTGCGTTTCCCTGTAGGAGCTGCCGAAGGCTGCGATCTTTTGCTTTTAAGCTTTGACACCGCCAAGCGGTGGCAGCTTCGCCAGCTTCAACGCCACCAGCAGGGCAATCAGCAACAACGCGCCAATAAACAGGCCGATGCCGTTCCACCCGCCCAGATGCCAGAACACCCCGCCCGCCGTCCCGGCAATGCTCGACCCGGCGTAATAACTGAACAGATACAGCGACGACGCCTGACCCTTGGCCGTCAACGCGCGCCGGCCGATCCAGCTGCTCGCCACCGAATGCGCGGCGAAGAAGCCGAAGGTGAACACCAGCATGCCGACGATCACCAGCAACAACGAGGTGAACATGGTCAGTGCCAGTCCGGCGAACATCAGCGCAATCGTCGCCCAGAGCACTTTGCGTCGCCCCAGTTTGTCCGCCAGCGAACCGATCTTCGCCGAGCTGTAGATCCCCGACAGGTAGACCACCGAGAGCAATCCGACAAATACCTGATCGAGGTTGTACGGCGCAGCCAGCAAGCGGTAGCCGATGTAGTTGAACAGCGTGACGAACGCGCCCATCAGCACGAACGCTTCAAGAAATAGCAGCGGCAGGCCGGCGTCGCGAAAGTGCATGGTGAAGCCGTCGAGCAGGCTGCGCGGGTGCAGCGAGCGGGCGCGGAAGTTGCGCGACTCCGGGAGGATCTTCCAGAACACCGCCGCCGCGACCAGCGCCAGACCGCCTATCACCACCATCGCCGTGTGCCAGCTGACGAAGTCGATCAGCACGCCGGTGATCAAGCGCCCGCTCATCCCGCCGATCGCGTTGCCGCCGATGTACAAACCCATCGCCAGGCCGATGTGCTGTGGATGGATTTCTTCGCTCAGATAGGTCATCGCCACCGCTGCCAGGCCGCTCAACGACAGGCCGATCAGCGCGCGCATGATCAATACGCCGTGCCAGCTCGGCATCATCGAACTGGCGATGGTGCACAACGCGGCAGCGAACAGCGCCGCGACCATCACTGGTTTACGGCCGATGCGGTCGGAGATCGGCCCGGTGATCAGCAGGCCGAAGGCCAACATGCCGGTTGCCACCGAGAGGATCAGACTGCTCTGCGCCGCGTTGATCCCGTATTCGTGGGACAGCAGCGGCATCATCGGTTGCACGCAATAGAGCAGCGCGAACGTCGCAAAGCCGCCACAGAACAGCGCCAGCACCGTGCGCATGAACGCCGGCGTGCCTTTTTCGATGTAGAACTCCTGCAGCTCGGCGAGGGCATCGTCGTCGGCTGCGGGCGGGATTTCGTGGGCAAGGGGCGCGACAGCAGTTTTCACTTCAGACCTCGGAAAGCACAGCCGGGCAGGCAATGAAAAAATCATATAGCTGGCTAATGTTTCTATCCAATATATTGTTCGACCTGTTTGATAGCTTCAGCGACCTAATGGAAATCCTATGGAACTGCGTCATCTGCGTTACTTCATCGCAGTCGCCGAAGAACTGCATTTCGGCCGGGCCGCACAGGTGCTGGGCATCTCCCAGCCACCACTGAGCCAGCAGATTCAGGCGCTGGAACAGCAGCTCGGCGCGCGCTTGTTCGAGCGCACCAATCGTCGGGTCGAGTTGAGCGAAGCGGGCAGGTTGTTTCTGCAAGAGGCGCGGCTGGTGCTGGCGCAGGTCGACAAGGCCGCGGATGTCGCCCGGCGTGCGCAACTTGGTGAGCTGGGTGAGTTGAAGATTGGCTTCACCTCGTCGGCGCCGTTCAATTCGACGATTCCGCAGGCGATTTTTTCTTTTCGTCAGCGCTTTCCGGCGGTGCATCTGAACCTGCGCGAAATGAGCAGCACCATGGTCGCCGATGCTCTGGTGGACGAGTCGATCGAAGTCGGCATCATGCGCCCGCTCGGATTGCCGGATTCGCTGAGTGTTGTGGAGTTGATGCGCGAGCCATTGGTGGCGGTGCTCAGTTCCAAGCATCCACTGGCCCAAGGCAGCGATGAAGGCCTGTTTCTATCGGCGCTGGCGCTGGAGCCATTCGTGTTTTTCCCGCGCAGCTATGGCAGCGGGCTCTATGCGCAACTGCTAAACCTGGCCCGTGACGCCGGCTTCAGCCCGCACTTCGCTCAAGAGGCTGGTGAGGCGATGACCATTATTGGTCTGGTGGCGGCGGGCTTGGGTGTATCGGTGCTGCCAGCGTCCTATCAACGCATGCGCATCGACGGCGTGGTCTACCGACCGCTGCTCGATCCCGAAGCGATCTCAGCGGTGTGGCTGGTGCAGCGCAAAGATCAGAAATCACCGATGGCCAAGGCGTTTGTCGAACTGCTTACCCGCAAGGTTGAGCCTCTGACGGTGTGAAGGCGGCTGGCGCTTTCGCGAGCAGGCTCGCTCCCACAGGGAAACGCATTCCAAGGTGGGAGCGAGCCTGCTCGCGAAGGCGTCGGCCCAAACATCACAGATTTCAGGGCAACCGCACCAGATCCCCCTTCAAAGCCACCCGGGTAACAAAAACTCCTGCCCGGCACTCGTAGGTATTCAAATCCTTGCGTACACGCTGGTCGTAGTAACTGACGATATTGACCACCGCATTCGCCCCGACCCGCTTGGCATCAGCCTGCAATTTGATCAGATTCGACTGCAACACCCATTCACACGAAGCCTGATCGCTCTTGTTGAAGCCGTTGGTTTTCAAATCACTGACCACCCCTTGGCGCAGCAACTGCTGAGTGCCCTGCGGCCCGTTGCCGATCAGGTAGAACTTCACACTGCCGTCCAGTCGCCCGGCGCGAATGGCGTCCGACAGCACGGTTTCGAAAGGCATGTACATGAGGTTGGTGGCATGGCTGGCACTTGGCAGCAGGGCGATAAGCGCAGCGGCCATCAGGGCTTTCACTTGCATGGTCATCTCCTTTGACGGTGAAAGAGACTGCGAGGGCAGGTGACGGTGCTGCGACCTGCATCAGCGAGTGTAGATGCTGCTGAATCACTGCAAATAAAAAGGGCGCCAAACGGCGCCCTTTGTCATTTCTGGCGTTTACTGAACCTTCGCCAGATCACCCTTCAGCGCAACGCCCGCCATGATCGCGCCGGCGTGGCATTCGTAGGTTTGCGCGTCCTTGCGCTCGTTGCGCTTGTAGAAGCTGACGATGTTGGTCACGGCGTTGGCGCCGGCGTTTTTCGCGGCCTGGTGCAGGCTGATGATTGCCGATTGGGCGACCCACTCGCAGGCGACTTCATCGGATTTGTTGAAGGCGTTGGTTTTCTTGTTGGTCACGGCGTCGGGGCTGACGACGGTGACTTTGCCGGCCGGGGTGTTGCCGGCCAGATAGAATTTCACGCTGCCATCGATCTTGCCGGAGCGGGTGGCTTCGGCGACGGCTTTGTCGAATGGCAGGTAGACCGCCGTGTCGCGGGCCTGGCTGACCGCTGGCAGGGCGCAGAGCAGCAGGGTAACGGCGGCGAATTTCTTGAAGTGCATGTAGGTCTCCTTGACCTGGATTGATTCGGTTATGCCCAGCGGCGGAAGATCAACGAAGTGTTGACGCCACCGAAAGCGAAGTTGTTGTTCATCACGTAGTCGTGGTGCATCTGACGAAATTCGCCGCGCAGGTAATCGAGCTTGCCGCAGTGCGGGTCGACCTCGTCGAGGTTGAAGGTGTGCACGTAACGGTCGCTGTTGAGCATCTCGATGCTGAACCATGACTCCAGCGCACCGCAGGCACCGAGGGTGTGGCCGAGAAAACTCTTCTGCGAGCTGATCGGCATGTGTTCGCCGAACAAGCTGCTGGTGGCCAACGTTTCGGCGATGTCGCCCTGTTCGGTCGCGGTGCCGTGGCCGTTCACATAGCCAATGGCGTCCGGACTGAGGCCGGCATCTTCCAGGGCCAGCTCCATGGCGCGGCGCATGGTGACCTGTTCCGGGCGGGTGGTGTGCTGGCCGTCGGCGTTGCTGCCGAAACCGACGATTTCCGCGTGAATGTGCGCGCCACGGGCGAGGGCGTGTTCCAGCTCCTCAAGCACGAGCATGCCGCCACCTTCACCAATCACCAGACCGTCGCGGCCCTTGTCGTACGGGCGTGGGCTGGTCTGTGGTGCATCGTTTTTCAAGCTGGTGGCGTAGAGCGCGTCAAACACCATGGCTTCAGTCGGGCACAGTTCTTCGGCACCGCCGGCGAGCATCAACGGCAGGCGGCCGAACTTGATTGCTTCGTAGGCGTAGCCGATGCCCTGGCTGCCGCTGGTGCAGGCGCTGGAGGTCGGGATCAGGCGGCCGGTGAGGCCGAAGAAAATGCTGATATTGGCGGCGGTGGTGTGCGGCATCATCCGCACGTAGGAGTTGGCGTTGAGCCCCTCGGCCACCGAGTTGAGCAGCATGTTGCCGAAGGCTTTGATTTCGTCAGTGCTACCGGTAGATGAACCACAAGCGACGCCCATGCGCCCGTCCTTGATCGATTCGTCACCGAGCAGGCCAGCATCGGCCAGAGCCTTTTCTGCTGCGCCGACCGCCAGTCGTGAAACTCGGCCCATGCTGCGCAACTGCTTGCGGGTCCAGTGCGACGGTACGAGGAAATCATCGATAGGTCCGGCCAGACGTGTGTTGAGTTCAGTGAAGCGATCCCACTCGTCCATGCGGCGAATGCCGCTGCGATTGGCCGCGAAATTGCCGGCGATGGTCGGCCAGTCGCTGCCCAGCGAGGTGATGCCGGCCATGCCGGTGACGACGACGCGCTTCATCAGCACAGGCCTCCGTTGACCGCCAGCACCTGGCGGGTGATGTACGAGGCTTCCGCCGACATCAGGAAATTTACCGCAGAGGCCACTTCTTCCGGGGTGCCCATGCGTTGCGCGGGGATCATTTTCATCAGTTCCTCCACCGGCACGTTTTCGTCGAGCATGGCCGTGTCGATCAGGCCAGGGGCGACGCAGTTAACGGTGATTTTGCGCTTGCCCAGCTCGATCGCCAATGCCTTAGCGGCGCCAATCACCCCGGCCTTCGAAGCGCTGTAGTTGACCTGGCCACGGTTGCCGATCAGGCCCGAAACCGAAGTAATGCACACGATGCGTCCGGCGGCGCGACGACGGATCATCGGCATCATCACCGGGTGCAGGACGTTGTAGAAACCGTCGAGGTTGGTGCGCAGGACCACGTCCCAATCGTCATCGCTCAGCGCCGGAAACGCGCCGTCGCGAGTCAGCCCGGCGTTGAGTACCACGCCGTAATAGGCGCCATGGTTTTCGACGTCGGCCTCGAGAATGCTTTTGCAGGTTTCACGGTCGGCGACGTCGAATTGCAGAATGCGTGCGCGGCGACCCAATGCTTCGATTTCGGCCTGCACCGCTTGGGCTTCGGTCATGCCGCTGCGGCAATGCAGGACGATGTCGTGCCCGGCTTGCGCCAGACGCAAGGCAATGGCGCGGCCGATGCCACGGCTGGAGCCGGTGACCAGTACGGATTCAGTCATCGTGCGACTCCTTTGTCTGTTGCAGATATTGGTTGGCTTGCGGCGGGCGGAACACGTTCAGCCGGGCGCTGGCATGTATGCCGTCGCCGTGGATATGGCATTCGAATACGCCCATGCCGTTGTCGTCTTCCAGTGAGCGCAGGCCGTGGATGGTCAGCTCGCTGCCGGCCGCAAAGGCTTCGACGTTGCACTCGAATTTGCGCGTGCCGAGCAGAAAGCCCAGCTCCGGCGGATTGCCTTTTTGCCGGGCGTGGCAACCGGCGAAAGCGGCGACGCTCTGCGCCATCAGCTCGACGCCGACCCACGCCGGCAGGCTGCCGTCGGGCAGGTTGAACAGGCCGTCGGGCTTGACCGTGAGGCGGGTGAAAATCTGCTCATCGTCGAAGCGCTCGATGGCGTCGATCAGGATCATGTCGCCGGCATGCGGCAGCAGTTCGGCGAGCGGCCAGTGGCTCATGGGGCGTCTCCGATAATCAGGCTGACGTTGTTGCCGCCGAAGGCAAACGAGTTGCTCATCAGGTAGCGCGGTGCAATGGACGTCAGGCGTTCGCTCGCGGTCACCCACTTGAGCGGCGGCAGCGCGGGATCGGCCTGGCCGTCCCAGATATGCGGCGGTAACGCCTGCTCAGGGTTGTCGGCACTCAGGCTCAGCCAGCAGAACGCCGCTTCCAGCGCGCCGGCAGCGCCGAGGGTGTGACCGGTCAGCGGCTTGGTTGACGAGCAGGCGACGCCTTGGGGAAACAGCGCCGCGACCGCCAGACTTTCCATCGCGTCGTTGTGCTGGGTCGCGGTGCCGTGCAGGTTCAGGTAGTTGATTTGCGCGGCTTGCAGATGCGCGCGGCCAAGGGCTTTCTGCATCGCTTGCAGAGCGCCGCGACCGCTCGGCTCCGGCGCGGAAATATGGTGCGCATCCGAGCTGGCGCCCGTCCCCAGCAGGGCGATTCCCGGGCCTTCGCCGCGCTGTTTGCTCATCACGAACAGCACCGCTGCCTCGCCGATATTGATGCCGTTGCGGTTGGCGGAGAACGGATTGCAGCGCTCATCTGAAACGGCTTCCAGCGAAGAGAAACCGTTCAGCGTGAGCTTGCACAGACTGTCGACGCCGCCGCACAGTACCGCGTCGCACAAGCCCAGATCGAGCAGGCGCTGAGCGCTCATCAGCGCGCGGGCGCTGGAGGTACAGGCGGTGGAAATCACGTAGGCCGGGCCGCTCAGTTGCAGCCATTCGGCGAGAAAATTCGCCGGGGCGCCGAGTTCCTGTTGGCGATAGTCGTACTCGCGGGGAAATTGCTGTTCGCGGATGTAATGCGCCAGACCCCGGCTGGCCTCGTCGATGCCCGAGGTGCTGGTGCCTAGCACCACGCCTATGCGCTCGCGGCCGAAGGTCTGGATCGCACGATCGATGTCGTCTCGAATCTGCAGCGCGGCTTCCAGCAGCAGCTGATTGTTGCGACTGCTGTGCTCGACCAGGTCCGTAGGGATCGCCGCCAATTCACCGTGTACGCCAGCCACAGGCAGTTCACGTTCGGCGACCCAGCCGGACTCGCGGCGCATCCCCGAACAGTCGCCGGCGAACAGATTGCGCGCGACTTCAGACTTGTCGCGGCCCAGGGCGCAGATCACGCCGAGGGCATTCAGGTAAGCGGTCATGGCGTCGATTCACCTAACTGGGAAACGCGATAGTGCGGGCCTTGGGGCAGATTCAATTGGAAGCTCAACGGTTGTGAATAGCGGATGTTCCAGCGCGCCGGCAGTGAACGCTGATCGGCCTGTTGTCGGGCGTCGGGATAATTGCGCAGCAGCTCGGCAGGAGGCGTCAAGGCGAACAGCAGTGCGGCGAACAACTCCCGCGCCTCGGGATTGGGCGGCAGCAGACCGTCGGCCTGCCAATGCCCATCGATCAGTTGCTGACGGGCTTGGGGAATACCCAGCGGATCCATCATCGACCAACGCGTGCCGGCGCCTTCGCGCTGGATCACCAGCAGCCAGTCCTGACGTTGCCCGGCTTGCTCGCGCTCAATGTGCAGTTGCAGCGGCAGAGGCAGCGTCGGGTTGGCCGCTGGCAGCGGTGGCTGGCTGGCGCAGGCACTCAACAGCAAGGCTGACAAAACGATCGCCAGCCATGCAGCAAACCCTGTGGGAGCGAGCCTGCTCGCGAATGCCATCTGACATTCGCCACTTTGGCTGACTGATACACCGCTTTCGCGAGCAGGCTCGCTCCCACAGGGTTTCAGGTGTTCAGATCGATAGCCGTACATCAGACAGATTCCTGCAATGGCTTGCGCGCGACGATGTTTACCAGCGTCTCTTCGCGCTCACCGAATGGCTTGGGTTTGCTCAACCCCAGCCGCTCCAGCAAACCAAAATCCTTCGACCGGCTCCACCACAGATACGGGTAGGAAACATTGCGCTCGGCAAACTCGAAGCCCTGCTCGCGGATCATCTGCAGGTAGCCGGCGGCGCTCTTCTGCACATGCATCGGATGGCGGAACAGCCAGCGAATCACCCAAGTATCAATGTAAGCCTCGGTGGATTCGGCGAACAGCAGATAGCCGCCCGGCTTGAGCACGCGATAGAACTCGGCCAAAGCCTTTTCCTGCTCGACCAGATGATGGAAGGTCTGGTGGCAGAACAGCAGGTCGACGCTGGCATCGGCGACGTTGAGCGTGGCGCAATCGCTGCCGATCAACTCGACTGGCATGCCCAGGCGGGTGGCCTCTTCGGCGCTGAGTTGCAAACTGTGCGGGTCGGCGTCGACGCCGATCAGTCGCTGCGGGGCGAAGGTCTGACGCAGGTGGCCGAAGGACTTGCCCTGACCGCAACCGGCGTCGAGCAGCACCGGGTGTTCCGGCAGCGGCTCACTGAATAATCCACGCAAATCGTTGATCGCCACGCGCAGCACATGGTGCTGCCAGGTGTGGCTGCGCAAGAACCAGAGACCGAAGCGGGTTTCCTCGACGTAACTGTCGCTCAAGTAATTCATGAGGCGTCCTGCGCGCAGAGTTGGGAAATCATCTTCAGCCGGCGCCGCGCTTCACTGACGAACGGGTTGCGCTCGTCCCAGGCGTAACCGGCGAGGATCGAGCAGATCATCCGGCGAATTTCCGCTTGGCTGTCCTCATAGAAAATCACGTCCTGGAAGGTGCCGGCGTACCAGCCTTCGACGTAGCAACGGAAGGTATCGACGCCGCGTTTCAACGGTTCGGCAAATTCGCTTTGCCAGTCCACCGTTTCACCCTGCAACTGGCGGTGCAGCACGCCGGCAGCCATGCTCGCCGAACGCATGGCGATGGTCACGCCGGAGGAGAATACCGGGTCAAGGAATTCTGCGGCGTTGCCCAGCAGCGCGAAGCCCGGGCCGTGCAGGGATTTCACGTTGGCCGCATAGCCGCCGAGGGTGCGCGCCGGGGTGTCCCAGACCGCGTTGTTCAGAACCCCGGCGAGGCTCGGCGTCTCGGCGATGAAGCTGCGCAGGCAGGCATCGAGATCGCTGTCGCGACCCCGGAAATGTTCCTCAGCCGCGACCACGCCTACCGAGCAGCGGCCATTGCAGAACGGGATGGTCCAGAACCACACATCGCGATGCTCGGGATGGGTGGTGACGAGGATCTTTTCACGGTCGAACGCCGGGTTGTCGATGTGATCTTCGACATGGGTGAACACGGCCTGACGCACCGGGAAATTCGAAGGTGCTTCGAGGTCGAGCAAGCGCGACAGCACGCGGCCGTAGCCGCTGGCGTCCAGGACGAAATCGGCTTCGACGCGGTACTCGCTGCCATCTTCGCGGCGCACATCGAGTTGTGGTTTCGCCTGATCGAAATCGACGCTGACAATCGCATCGCCATAACGGATTTCCGCACCTTGCAATGCTGCTTGATCGGCCAGCAACTTGTCGAAATCGGCGCGCTGCACCTGGAACGTGGTCGGCTTGCCGGCGGTGAAAGTGTCGCCAAAATCGAAGGCGCTGTAGCGCTCGCCCCAGGCAAACGCCGCGCCGGTCTTGCGCTGGAACCCGGCGGCGTTGACGGCGTCGAGCATGCCGGCTTCTTCGACGAAATCCAGGCAGTGGCTGAGCAGGCTTTCGCCGATGGAGAAGCGTGGGAAGTGCTGGCGCTCGAGCACCAGCACATCGTGGCCCTTGCGTTTGAGCAGGGCTGCGGCGATAGCACCGGACGGGCCGGCACCGATGATCACGACCTGACGGGATTCCATTTCAACGATTGGCACGTGAGCTCCGGGGCAAGGGACTGTTCAGATTCAGGGGCGCGCGATGCAGACCGATAAGGGCCGGCAGCAGCGTCGCGATCAGACCCATCAGCATCAGCGCGAAATACAGCGCGGGGGTGATGAGTTGTTGTTGCAATAGCAGGTTGAGAAAGACGATTTCGCTCAGGCCGCGAATGTTCAGCAGCACGCTTTCGCGCCAGCGGCTGGCGCCAGCGAACGAGGCGCCCGCCCAACCGAGGCCGAGCCAGTTGCCGAGCAGTTTACTGGCAATCGGCAACAGCAGCAGCGCCGCCCATTGCCCGGCGTCGAGGCTGGCGAGGGCGCTGTGCACGTCGATTTGAACGATGCCGAACGTGAGGATCAGCGGGATCGCGATCCATGTCTGCAAACGGCTCATCCAGCGCGCCGGCAACGGCAGCACCAACGGCACTTTCAACAGCGCCATGCACAGCAGGTAGCCGATGCCGAAAATCAGCGCGTTGAGTTTGTAATGCTCGGCCATGACCAGCAACGCGAAGAAGCCGAGGCTGTAGGTCAGCGGGCGACGCGCGCGCAGCAGGTGCAAAAGCAGCGGCACGCCGGCCATGGCCACAGGCAGCAACAGGCTGCTCAGGTGCAGGCTGCCTTGGGCTAGGCCGAACAGCGTCCAGCAAGTCAGATCGATAAGGATCGCGGTCTGCACCAGCCGCCGCGTGGCAGCGGGCGGGTAATCGATATGACGCAGGTACAGGTACAACACCGGGATCGCGGTAATGGCGAAGACCAGTCCGATGGCCAGTGCGCTGAGCCACGGCTGCGTCGGCAGCAACCAGTACGCGACCGCCAGCCCGCAAGCGAACGGCACAGCGAAACTCGGCACAGCGATTTTTACGCTCTGGCGATCCAGACGTAGATCGATGACATCGCTGAGAATGTGCCCGAGCAGCAAGGCGAAGCTCAGGCTGTAGAGGTTTTTCAGCCAGTCAGGGGCGATCAGTTGCGCGCCGCTGAGCTGCCAGCCCGGTTCGATCCAGAAGTACATCAGCAACGGCAAGCCGAAGCTCGCCAGCAGCAACTGGCTGACGATCGGAATCAGGCCGAAGTGACGGCCGACCCGGGTCGCCAGCGCAAACAGCGCCAAGGCCAGCAACCAGAAGCCGAAGATCATCATGCGGCTGGCTCCGCAACCGGTTCATGGCGCCCGGCCCACGGTGCGAGCATGAAGCTGAACGCCAGGCCGAGGCTTACCGACAGGCCGAAATTGCTCACCGCCGGCGTACTGGAGACCGCCAGCAGGCCGAACGATAGCCACGTGGTGACGGCGGCGAGCAAGGTGCCGAGCAGACTTACCGCCGCGCCGCCGACCTGTTCACGCATGAGGATTGCGTAATCGACGCTGATCGCCGTCACCAGCAACAGGCCGAACAGGCTGAACAGGGTCAGCGGCTGACCGAGCCAGCCAAGGCTGGCCAGACTGCACAGCGCCGCCAGCAGTGGCAGGGCGACGATACGCAACGCGCCAGTCAGGCCGAACGGCAGCATCAGCACCAGCACGATCAACACGCAGGAGGCCAGTTTCAGTTCGGCGGCGCTGATCTGCGTGGCGGCGAACACCTTGTTCAGGTCACCGAGGCGATCGACCAGCACCACTCCCGGCAAATCGAGTGCCTGCACGCGCAGCAATGACGGATTGTTCAAGCCCTGCAGGCTGGTGATTGCTGCGACGCCGTCTTCAGTCGGGCCAAGCCATAGCGTGCGATACGGCTCGCCGAGCGGGCCGGCCAGCGCGGCGTCAATGTCTTCGGCGGGCAGGGTCTGCAATTGCTGCAATTCGTTTTGCAACGCCGTCGCTGGCACGCCGAGATCGAGCAGCGGTTGCCAGAATGACGGCAGCTTGTTCAGTGATTCGCGCACTTGCTGTTGCTGGCTCGGCGCGCTGACCAGTTGATCGAGGGCCAGATAGCCTTGCAGCTTGTCGAGGTTGACCAGTTGCTGCAGGCGCTCGCTCAGCGCTGCCTGGCGCTCGAGCAATTGCTCCTGATTGGCCGCGCGGACGAGGAAAAACTGGCTGGTCGGTTGAAAACCGGTGATGCGCGCGATGGTCTGCGCTTCGTCGGTCAGATGCTGCGGCGCGCCAACCCATTGGCGAATGTCGTTTTTGCTCTGCAACTGCATCAAGCCGCCGATGCAGAAGGCAATCAGCAGCGCCAGCAGCGCGGGCGTGCGAATGCAACCGAGCAGCGCCTCACGCAGATGAATCAGGCGCTCGGCCAGGCGCAGCGGCCATTGCGCCGGGCGCAGTTGAACATTTTTCAGCAGCGCCGGCAGCAGGCAGACCGCCGACAGATAGGCACCGAGCAAGCCGGCGGCGGAGAACACGGCGATCTGCGTCAGCGCCGGGAACGGTGTCCAGGCCAGCGCCAGATAGCCGATAACGCTGGTGATCAGGCTCAGGGTCAGCCCCGGCAAGGTCAGGCGCAGGGCCGGCCAGCTGCGCCACGGCTTGAGACTCCAGCTTTTGGACAGATAGTGCAGCGGGTAATCGACGGCGACGCCGATCAGACTCGAACCGAGTACCAGCGTCATCACATGGATGTGGCCGAACAGCGCCACGCAGGCCACCGCGCCGAACAGCATGCCGACCAGCACCGGAACAAATGCCAGCAGCACGCCCCAGCGGCGAAACGCCAACAGCAGCAACAGCAGAATGCCGACCGTTGCGCCGCCGCCGACCCAGGTCATCTCCCGGGTGGCCTGTTGCTGACCGTTGGCGGCGTAGAGCAGGCCACTGGCGGCGAGCAACTGCACATCGCTTTGCGCCGCTTGTTCGCGGCTGTGCTTGAGTAGCTCTGCCACTTGCAACGGCAGGTTCATGTCGAAGGCGTTGCCGGTGGTGCGCGCACGCAACATCACCCAGCTCTTGCCGTCGGCATCGGCGACCAGTGCGCCGCTGCCAATGTCCAGTTGCACTGCGCCATGTTTCGGCTGGCTGTTCTGGATGCGTCCGGTCAGGCCCAGCCAATCGTCCTGGCTCGGCACCAGGGTAAAGCCGTTGAACGGATCGAACAGCGCCTGTACTCGCTGCTGGATGAACGCGTCGGGGTGCTTGCTGAGTAGCTGCCGATCATCCGCCGAGAGCATCGCAAGGCGTCCTTGCAGCAATTGCTTGCGCAGCGCCGGCAAGTCGGCTTGCAGGTTCCACTGCACGGTTTCGAACAGACCGCTGGCCTGCCATTGTTCGCCCAGTTGTTGAGCCATGGTCAGCGCTTGCTGGCGATCGGCGTGGCCGACCAGCACCAGCATTTCGCGATTGAGCGGTTCTTGCATGCGCTGTTCGGCGCGCAACTCCAGCGCGTCTGGATTGGTCCCGGGTACCAGCTCCATGAGATTGGCCGACAGCGGCGCACCGTCGCGCCACTGCCAGGCAGCCAGCACGACAACGGCCAGCAGCAGGCTCAGAAACAGCCAGGGCAGCTTGCGTTCACTCGGCAAAGTCATGTTGCTCCGCTTCGCTCAAGGGTTGCTCGGCCGTGCTGTCCTGCATGCGCAGCAGGGTGCTGTCGCCTTGGGTTTCCAGCAGCTCGATGGTTTGCACAAGGGCGCCGCCATCGATATTGATCTGCTGGAACACTTGCTTGAGCAGCATCGAACGCGGCGTCAGGGTCAGTTGCCACTGCTGCGCCGTGCCGCTCAGGGCCAGTTCGAAATCGCGCTGCAAACCGCTGCTGTCACCTTGCAGTACGGCGAGAAACAGCCGGTTCTGCTCGGCGCCGGCGCTCTTGTTCGGCAGCAGTTGCCAGCCGTTGGCGTCACGACGGGCGATGCCGTTGGCGGTGATGCGGTAATCCTGTTGCAGCGGAGTTTTCAACAGCCACAGCAGGCCATGATTTTTAGCGAGGACGAAGCTGCCCTTGCTGATCAGCGGCTGCGGCAGGGCGCGCAGGTGTTTTTCCTGGATGAACTGGCCGTGGATAACATCCGGTTTCGCCAGTTGTTCACTCAGTTGTTGCAGTTCGAAGGCATTGGCCCATGACGACACGGCCAGCAGCGTCAACGCGCCGAGGCTTCTATAAAACACATTCATCGCAGCATCCTTTCCACGGCATCGGTGAAGACTTTGGGTGAAGCCATTTGCATCTCGCGGCTGCTGACTTCGACGGCGACCTGCACGGAGCTGGCGCGGGTCAGGCGTTCGCCGGTCTGCAGGTAGGTGATCAGGTAATTGATCTTCAGACGGTTTTCCCACTCGACCAGACTGGCGCGCACGTTCAGCCGCTGGCCGAACACCGCGCCGCGCACGTAGCGAAGTTGCAGGTCGATGATCGGCCAGGCGTAACCCGAGTCGACCATGTGCGTGTAGTTATGGCCGATCTTGTCCAGCAGCGCACAGCGTGCCACTTCGAGATATTTGACGTAATGGCCGTGCCAGACCACGTGCATGGTGTCGACGTCGAAAAACGGCACGAGAATCTCGGTATCGGCGTGAAGCACTCCGGCACTACGCATGCAGCCTCCAGTGTTGCGCGGCGATGCGTTGCAGGCACAGGCGCAGTTCGCCTTCCAGCGCACGGTCTTCGATGACCGGCGGGAAGTCTTTGCCCAGCTCTTCGTGCATCGCTGCCAGTGCTGGCGGCAGCGGGCGCGCATCGGCGGCTTGAGCGCGCAGCCAAACGCCCTGATTGGCGGCGAGCAGCGTGGCGGCGGCGACCTGTTCTGTCAGCTCCAGCACGCGAATCGCATCACGGGCGGCGATGGTGCCCATGCTCACCTTGTCCTGGTTGTGGCACTCGGTGGAGCGCGAGAACACGCTGGCCGGCATGGTGTTTTTCAGCGCTTCGGCGGTCCAGGCGCTGGTGCCGATCTGCACGGCTTTGAAGCCATGGTTGATCATGGCCCGATCGGCGGGTGCGCCGGAGAGGTTGCTCGGCAAGCCGTGGTTGTAGCGCTCGTCGACCAGCAACGCCAATTGCCGATCGAGCAGATCGGCGACGTTGGCCACGAGGTTTTTCAGGCTGTCCATGGCAAAGGCAATGTGCCCGCCGTAGAAGTGCCCGCCATGCAGAACACGCTCGGCTTCGGCATCGATGATCGGGTTGTCGTTGGCGCTGTTCAGCTCGGTTTCGATGAAGCCGCGCAGCCAGTTCAGGCTGTCGGCCAACACGCCGAGCACATGCGGCGCGCAACGCAGCGAATAACGATCCTGCAGACGATGCAGTGGCGCGGTCGGCGCGTCGATTGCCAGATCCTTGCGCAGCCACGCGGCGACCTGCATCTGCCCCGGGTGCGGTTTGGCGGCGAACAGACGCTCGTCGAAGTGCTCCGGGTTGCCTTGCAGCGCGACGACATTGAGCGCGGTGATGCGCGTGGCCAGTTGCAGCAGGTAATCGGCGCGAGCGAAGGCGAGGCAGGCGAGGCCGGTCATCACCGCCGTGCCGTTCATCAGCGCCAGCGCCTCTTTCGGACGCAGCACCAGCGGCGTCCAGCCAAGCTCGCGATGCACGTCGGCAGCCTGACGACGTTCGCCACGGAACATCACTTCGCGCTCGCCGGACAGGGTTGCGGCGACATAGGAAAGAGGCGTCAGATCGCCGCTGGCGCCGACCGAACCCTCTTCGGGAATCAACGGCAGGATGTCGTATTCGAGAAACGCATGCAGACGCTCGAGCAGTTCGACGCGCACCCCGGAAACGCCGTGACACAACGACTGCAAACGCGCCGCCAGCACCGCGCGGGTTGCCTGCGCGTCGAGCAGTTTGCCCAGGCCGCAGCCGTGAAAAGTGTAGAGATGACGCGGCAGCGCCTCGACGTGATGCAGCGGCACCGCGACCACGCAGGAATCGCCGTAACCGGTGGTGACGCCGTAGATCACACCTTCCTTGTCCAGCAGCGAATCGAGAAACCGCGCGCCCTTGGCGATGCGCTCGCGATAGTCGGCGTCAGCCTGCAACTGCACGGGCGCCTGACGGTTGGACAGGGCCAGCACGTCTTCGATGCGCAAAGGGCGTTCGCCGAAGGTTACCGGCTCATGGGTTGGCGTCGTCATCGGTCTTCCAGAAAGGGTAAAAG
The DNA here is from genome assembly GCF_007293365.2 of Pseudomonas sp. ef1. NCBI lineage: Bacteria > Pseudomonadati > Pseudomonadota > Gammaproteobacteria > Pseudomonadales > Pseudomonadaceae > Pseudomonas > Pseudomonas sp. ef1. The sequence continues at coordinate 1,417,934 of NZ_CM129815.1, forward strand.
TTAAACCATTGCTGCGGGGCTTCGAGGCAATAGTGACTCAGGCGCTGCGCGTAGCGAGTGGCCCACTGATGAATGACCTGCTCGCGCTCGCGGCGTGTCCACACCACCGCGTCGGCGAACGGTTCGAGAGTCAGGCGATAGTGGCCGTCGGGTTGCTTGAGGCACATCAGCAGATTGACCGGGCACTTGAGCAGGCCGGCCAGTAACCACGGGCCTTGCGGAAATGGCGCCGGGTGGCCGAGAAAATCCACCGTCACGCTGCGCCCGCCGTGCAGTGGCACGCGGTCACCGGCAATCGCCAGCCACTCGCCGCGTTCCAGCCGTTCATGCAGTTGCAGCATGATCACCGGGTCGAGTTCGCTGACCTGAATCAGGCGCAGATTGGTCGCCCCGGCCTCGCCAAGCAAGCGGTTGAATTGCTCGGCGTGCTTGGTGTGCACCAGCACGTTCATGGTGACCTTTTCGCCGATCTCCGCCAGCGCCCGGCACACTTCGAGATTGCCCAGATGCGCGCCGACCAGCAGTTGTCCGCGACTACCGCGCAACTGCTTGCGCAGCAGCGCCGGGTCGATGATTTCGATCTGCTCGATGCTCAACTTGCCGTTCCACACATCGAGCTTGTCGAGCAGCGAATCGGCAAATGTCATGAATTGGCCAAACACCCGCCAATGGCTCGGGCGCAGGTCGTCGCGCCGGCTCCACGCGGCCAGCCGCTGCTGGTACTGCCAGGCACTGCGCCGGGCGACCCGGCCGAAGAGGAAAAAATACAGGACGATGCCGTACAGCAACGGGCTGAGCAGGCGCCGTCCGAGGACTCTGGCGGCGAACGCGGTGAATTTCATCAGCAGGAAACTGCCGCGCTCTTCGCGGTCGGCCCAGTGCTTCTTGTCGACTTCTTCGCTCATGGTTTCCACCGCCGCCAGAGGATCACCGGCCAACGCAGCAACATGCCGAAAAACAGCCGCGTGTGCATGCTGGAAATCAGCGCGTTGTCGTGGAACAGGCGAAAGTGCGACACGCCGTCCAGCGGGTAATGCACGCTTGTCTGCAGCCAGCGCATCGGCTGATTGCGCCAGGCCAGCCGCACAAGAATGTCCGAGTCGAAATCCATGCGCTTGCCGACCTTGGCCGAGTCGATCACGGCCAGAGTCGGCGCCAGCGGATAAACACGGAAGCCGCACATCGAATCGCGAATCTGCAACGACAGGGTGTTGATCCAGACCATCACGTGGGTCAGGTAGCGCGCGTACAAACGCCCTTTCGGCACGCTCTCGTCGAACAGCGGATAGCCGCAGATCATCGCCTCGGGATGGCCGCGGGATTCGCCGACGAAGCGCGCGACGTCGTGCAAATCGTGCTGGCCGTCGGCATCGACCTGCAAGGCATGGCTGTAACCCAGACGCGAGGCTTCACGCAGACCGGTCATCACCGCGCCGCCCTTGCCCTGATTGGCCGTCAGGCGCACCAGAAAAACCCTGTCGCGCTCGGACAGGGTGTCGAGCACCCGCGCGCAGGACGGCTCGCTGGCATCGTCCACCAGAATGCACGGCAGACCTTGTGCGAGCAGGGCATCGACCACGGTGGTGATCGCGGTTTCGTGGTTGTACACCGGGATTACGGCGCAGGGGTTATGCATGGGCAGGCCCCAGGAGAATGCGTCCGCTGGAACAGGTCGCCGTGTCATTGCGATAAGCGAAATACAACTTGCCGCGCTCGGCATCGAAACGCAGATGCAGCTGGATTTCGTCACCCGGGCGCACCAGTTGCTGGAATTTCAGCACTTCCATTCCGGCAAACGCGCCGTCCAGCTTCAGCAACTGCCGACCCAGATTCAGCGCCCACTCCACCTGCACCACCCCGGGCAACACCGGCGCCTTGGGAAAATGCCCGCTGAAGTAGGCCAGGTCCGGCGGCACGCTGAGTTGCAGGCTCCACTCGCCGTCGCTTGCGCTTTGCTCCAGCACTTCGGGGGCTTTGGGTCGCGCGGCCAGCAGCAATGCTTCGACGTCGGCTTGCGCCAGTTTGCCCTGGCTGTTCAATGGCATCTGCCGCAGCAGGCGCCAGCGTCGGGGCAGGGCGAGGGCTTCGCAATGTTGGCTCAGATGTTTGCGCAGGGTTTCGGTCAGGTCGCGGCGACCGTGCTCGCGCAGGGCGAACAGGCCCGATTCGCTGAGCACCAGCAGCGCACCGAGCGAGGCGCGGTTTTCCTGGACCACACCGAGGCGCGCTTCGACGACCCAGTCATGGGCTGCCAAGGCCTGCTCGAGCATCGGCAGCGAGATGCGTTTTTCTTCCAGTTTGACGATGCGGTCCAGTCGCCCCAGCAGTTCGAAGCGACCATCGGCGGCAATGCGCGCGGCATCGGCGCTGTGTTCGACATGGCCGGCAGGCAGGTAAGGCGAGGCGATCAGCAGGGCGCCGTCGCTGTCCTGGCTCAGTTCGACGCCAGCAAACGGCCGCCACAACGAATCGCCCTGACGCCAGGCGATGCCGCCGGTTTCCGAGCTGCCGAGGATTTCCGTCGGCCATTGCTGCAAGCGCTGTTGCAGACTTTGCGCCGCTTCCGACGGCAACGCGCCCCCGGAGGAAAACACCCGGCGCACCGCGCTCAGGGCCGGCCAGTCGAGGTTGTCGCCCATGCGCTTGAGCAGCGCCGGGCTGGCGACCCAGGCGAAGGCCGGGTATTCGCGGCTGGCGCGCTGCAAGTCTTCGGAGAACGCCAGTTGCCGGCGCACGAACGGGCGCCCGGCGCACAATGGCCACAACACGCGAAACAGCAGGCCATAGATGTGTTGCGTGGCGACACTGCCGATGATGCAGGCTTCACCGAGGTCTGCGCCCCACAACTGTTCCAGCGCTTCGACCTCGTTGGCCAATTGGCGCAGGGTCTTGTCGATGCGCTTGGGCTCGCCGCTAGAGCCGGAAGTGCACAGGCTCAGGCGGCATTGATCGAGATCCAGTTGTGCACCGGGCAGTTCGGGCTGAGTGAAGTCGTCCAGCTGTGCATCGCCTGATTGATCGGTCAGCCATAGATCGACTTCCTGCGACCAGCGCTGACGCGTCTGCGCTTGCAGATCCGCCGGCAGCAACACGCTGACGCCGGCACGCCACGCGCCGAGCAGGGCGATGGCGAGGTCGGCGGCATCTTCCAGATGCACGGCCAGCCTTTTCACGCCTTGGCTTTGCAGACCCGCGGCGACGCTCAGGGCCTGCGCTCGCAGTTGCGTGTGATCGAGTGCCGGCGCCTGGCAGATCGCCCGTGCCGGCAGTGCCTTGAGCAACAGCTGCTCAAGTTTTATCCAATTCATGTACGGCCTCTTACCCGTTGTCGTATCAGCCATTCAATGGCAAACATCAGGCCGATCAATCCGTAGGAGATCAGGCCGGTGTACAACATCCACCAATCCAGCGGCGCCCACAGGGTGAGGAGGGCGGCGCACAAACCGTTGCAGAAGAAAAACACGCTCCAGGCCAGCGTGACCTTGCGCGTGTAGCGAATGGCAACCTGCGGCAGCTCCGGCTCACGCAAGCGCGCCAGACGCTCGACCATCGGCGGGCCGAATTTCAGGCTTGCGCCGAACAGCACCAGCATGAATGCGCTGATCAGCACCGGGTACCAGCGCAGCAGCTGCGGGCTGTCGAACACCGCGAGCAGCAGGCAGAAAACCATCGCCACGCACGCCATCCACAGGCTGCCCGGCTTGCGTTCGCCGGTCAGGGCTCGCGCCAGCCACAGGCTGCCCAACAGCAGCGCAAATTGCCACGGGGCGAAATGCTCCATGCCGAAATACACCGCAAAGGGGTACAGCAGACCGGCCAGCAGCAGGCCCAGGCCGATCAGTCGGCTCATGCGGCCGGTTGAACCAGACGGAACACCGCCTCGACCACGTCACCGACGGTGCGCACCGATTTGAACTCTTCGGCGGCGATTTTCTTGCCGGTCTGGCGTTTGATGTGATCGATCAGGTCGACGGCGTCGATGCTGTCGATTTCCAGATCCTGATACAGATTGGCTTCCATGCTTACACGGGCCGGATCCAGTTCGAACAGCTCGACCAGGGCATCGCGCAGGGTGTTGAAAATATCGTCACGAGTTTGCATGGTCCGGTCTCAAGCTGCCTGTTTTGCCGTGACGAATGCCGCAAGGCTGGCCACGTTGGTGAAATGGTTGCGGGTGTCTTTGGCATCGGCGTCGATCTTGATGCCGTATTTTTTCTGGATCGCCAGGCCCAGTTCCAGCGCGTCCACGGAGTCCAGGCCGAGGCCTTCGCCGAACAATGTCTGCTCGTCGCCGATGTCCTCGGGGCTGATGTCTTCCAGGCCCAAGGCATCGATGATCAGCAGTTTGATGTCACGCACCAGGCTAGCGGTGTTCAGTTCGCTCATCTGCGGCGAGCTCCTTAATGAAATAGTCATGCAAATAATCGTTGAGCTTGCGCGAAGCCTGCGGTGCGGGGCCTTGCGCGGCGAAGGTCTGTGGGTCTATATCGGCCCCCACGCGAAAACTGAAGTGCACGCGGCGATGGGGGATGCGATACCACGGCTCGGCTTTGGTCAGGGTGGTCGGGCTGACCTTGATGATCACCGGGGTAACGATTTTCGCACCGCGCAGGGCAATTGCCGCCGCCCCCCGATGAAAGGCCGGCGCCTGCCCCGGCTGGGTGCGGGTGCCTTCGGGGAAAATGATCAGGGTCTGGCCGTCCTGCAATGACTGCGCGGCGGCGTCGAGCATGTCCATGCTGCCGTCGTTGCTGATGTACTCGGTGCGGCGCAGCGGGCCACGGGTGAACGGGTTTTCCCAGAGGGTTTTTTTCACCACGCAATTGGCGTGGCGCACCAGACCGATGAGAAACACCACATCGATCAGCGACGGGTGGTTGGCGATGATCATCTGCCCCGGGCGACCGAGGCGCTCGGCACCCTCAATGTCGTAAGTGAGCACGCCGGTGCGGGCCATGAAACGCACGAAAAACCAGAACAAGCGACTGACCGTACGCCGCGCGCGCAGGCGATGGACCAGCGCGTCACCGGGCAGGCAGCCGAGCAGCGGAAATACCAGCAGGCGCAGACACAGCCCGCCGAGCCCGAACAAGGCGAAGCTCGCAGCAGTGGCCAGCAGGCGCCAGTAGTAGGCGTCGCGGTGTTTGGCGGTCACGGGTTGCGATGCCAGGTCCATACACGATTTTTCCACGCATGTTGGCAGTCAGGTTGCTGGCCGAGCAGGGTTCGCAGCAGGTTGAGCGCGTGCGGCCAGTGCGCCTTTGACCGGGTTTCGGTGCTGCTGTTCAGGGTCAGCCGCCAGTCGGTACCGGGCGTGAGCAACAAGCCCAGCGCATAAGGGAACGGCACATCATCGACCCACTGCGAATACGCCTCGGGCGGCTGCTCTTCGGTGATCACCAGCAGCACCGCCGGGGCGCCTTCATCAAGCAATGCCGCCGCTTCGAGCATGCCGTGTTCGAGGCCGTCGCCAGCAGCGGCGAGGGCGGTCATTTCGCTGGTTTCACCGCGCATGATCGACCACAAACCGATGATCGCGTTATGCACCGACAGGCTGAATTGGGTCGGCGACAAGGGCTGCTCGGTGGCCAGATCGCGGAGGATTTCAAACGTGCGGGGGGTTTCGCCGTGCCGCGAGACGAACACCAGCGGCAGATTGTCCCGCCCGTCGGCCAGCGGCCAGCCAACGCTGAAGGCCATCCGCGCCAGGCGGCTGAGGCGGCGGCGCTGCATGGCCGGCAGAAACGACACATCGGGCGCGGCATCACTGCTCTGCAGCACGACCGGTTGTCGGCTCCAGGCCTGCCAGGCGTCCACGCTGTCGAGCCCCGGGGCCCACGCGCGCCATTGGGCGATGTTGAAGTTGATCACGGACATTCATCCCGCCCCTGCGGGCTTTCGTTGACGCGTTGAGTCGCCAGCGCCGCAGCAGGCTTGGCTTGGCGCAGGGCGCCGGGTGGCGCGCATTATCCCGGTGCGACGGGTGTGTAGCAAATGTTGGTTACATTTTGCCCAACAAAATGTACCGAGCGGTTCGCTGTATGGCTATCACTTGGCCATTATCCAGATTTGACGCGGCGTGTCTGTCAGGTGTCTCCGTAATGGCTGGCGGTTTTTTCCATGCCTGGGCGTCGGTTTTTACACCTGACGACGTAGTCCATGTCCGTGAAGGTAGCGAAGCGCGGTCACCGCCAACTACACTCGGTCATTCTTTGATACACGGAGGTTTGGTCATGCGGCGCGTGGTGTTCAATCAGAAAGGTGGCGTGGGCAAATCCAGCATCGCCTGCAACCTGGCGGCGGTCAGCGCCAGCGAGGGTTATCGCACGTTGTTGGTCGACCTCGATGCGCAGGCCAATTCCACTCAGTATCTGACCGGTCTCACCGGCGACGATATCCCGATGGGTATCGCTGACTTCTTCAAACAGACGCTGTCCTCTGGGCCGTTCTCGAAAAAGAATCAGGCGGACATCTATGAAACGCCGTTCGACAACCTGCACATCATTACCGCCACCGCCGAGTTGGCCGACCTGCAGCCCAAGCTCGAGGCGAAACACAAGATCAACAAGCTGCGCAAGTTGCTGGACGAATTGTCCGAGGACTACGACCGGATTTATCTGGATACCCCGCCAGCACTGAATTTCTACGCGGTATCGGCGCTGATTGCCGCGGATCGAGTATTGATCCCTTTTGACTGCGACAGCTTTTCACGTCAGGCCCTGTATGGACTGATCGCCGAGATCGAGGAATTGAAGGATGACCATAACGAAGGCCTGGAAGTGGAAGGTATCGTGGTCAATCAGTTTCAGGCGCGGGCCAGCCTGCCACAGCAGATGCTCGACGAGTTGATCGCCGAAGGCTTGCCGGTACTGCCGGTGTACCTGAGCAGTTCGGTGCGCATGCGCGAGTCGCATCAGGCCAGCATGCCGCTGATCCACCTCGATCCACGGCACAAGCTCACGCAGCAGTTCGTTGAACTGCACAATTTGCTGGAAGACCACTGATTCCCCGACTCACACGCAAATCATGTGGGAGCGAGCCTGCTCGCGAAGAGGCCGGCACATTCAACATCGGCGCTGAATGATCGACCGCCTTCGCGAGCAGGCTCGCTCCCACAGGGGGATCTGTGGTGGGTCAGATTCCTTGGCCACGCAGCCATGCCATCAGCTGCGGCAATGGAAATGCACCACTTTGCCGCGCTACTTCCCTGCCGTTTTTAAACAGAATCAGACTCGGAATCGAGCGAATCCCCAACTGCGCCGACAACTGCTGATTCGCTTCGCTGTCGAGCTTGGCCAGCCGGCACTTGCCCGCCAACTGCGCCGCAGCCTGTTCGAACACCGGCGCAAACGACTTGCACGGCCCGCACCAGTCCGCCCAGACATCCACCAGTAACGGCAGATCGCCCTTTATCTGACTGGCGTAATCGCCTTGTTTGAGTTCGAAGGGTTTGCTCAACAGCACCGCAGACTTGCAGCGCCCGCATTTGGGCTGGTCAGCCAGGCGCTCGGTGGGGATGCGGTTGACGCCGTTGCAGGAGGGGCAGGGGATGAGGAGTGGGGTGGTCATGATTGGTTCTCTGATAGGCAGTCTATAGAACTGATTTGGAGTCGATCTGCCAACTTATCAATGTCGCAACTGCTCACATTTTTCTCAAAACAGTTCCGGGATCGATGGCTAGTCTGAAGACCAATTCGGCGTTTTACGCTTGTCGTGAGGAGATCGCTTTGTCTTTATCTGCGTGCTACTTTTGTTGCACTAGTCCAGGAATCGATGATTCCTATGCATCAAATCGGAGCGACATAATGTCCGTAACTTCCAAGATACGCCGCCAAGGCGGCGCTGCCGTCATTACGATTCCGCCCACGCTTTTAAAGTTGTTGCATCTGGAGGTTGGCGCACAGCTAGAGCTGAATGTGGTCGATGGCGAACTGATTGCTCGTCCAGCCGTAGCCGCTACGCGTAAGCGTTATAGTTTGTCAGAGCTACTCGAAGGCGCAGAAGAATTGCAGAAACTTAACGCCCAGACTAGCGAGACCCTTGAAGGTGATTCTGTCGGCCGGGAGCTGGGTTGATGGTGCGCCGACAGCCCCCTCAGCGGGGTGACGTTTACTGGATTGATCCAAACCCAGTGGCGGGGCGGGAGATGATGAACAGACATCGCTTTGTGGTGATCACGCCCAGAGAGATCAACGCATTGGGCGTGAGCATGACGGTGCCTGTTACTAGCGGTGGGAATTTCAGCCGGAATATGGGTTTGGCGGTCGCCATTACTGGCCACGAAACCAATGGTGTAGCGGTGTGTAATCAGGTTCGCAGTTTTGACATAGAACAACGGGTACGAGACGGCACGGCCAAATTCATCGAGCGACTGGATGACGTGACAATGTCTGACATCGTCGACCGTGTAATCAGTGCAATCGACCCGCTAAGCTGAAGCGCCTACGAAGAACAACTGATCTCCAAATGCTTTCCCCACTCCGGTGGCCGCTCGGCGTAACCCTCCATCCCCGGCTGCTCCTCAAACGGTTTGCTCAGCACCGCATGCAGTCGGCGTACCTCGGCATAATCCCCTTGTTCCGCCGCATCAATAGCCTTTTGCGCCAGATAATTGCGCAGGATGTACAGCGGATTGACGGCATGCATCCGTGCGCGGCGTTGTGCCTGATCGGCATTGCCGTCGCGGGTAACCCGGGCGACGTAGCGCTCGCCCCAGGCATCGAAACCTTTGATATCGACAAAATCGTCGCGCAGGCGGGCGATGGCCTGTTCGGCTGACTCTTCACCGAGGCGGCGGAAGAACAGCGTGTAGTCGATGCCGCTGTTCTGCATCAGTTGCAGCAGGTTTTCCAGCAGTTGCTGGTCCTCCTCCTCGGCGGTGGTGAAGCCGAAGCGGCGGCGCATCAGGTCGAGGTAGTGCGCCTGGAACAGCGGCAGGTACAAGCCGAGGGTTTCGCGCAGGGCCTCGACGCTGATGAACGGCGTCAGCGCCTGGGCGAGCGCGCTGAGGTTCCACTGGCCCACCGGCACCTGATTGCTGAACGAGTAGCGACCCTGATCATCGGAGTGATTGCAGATGAAATGCACGTCGAAGTCATCGAGGAAGGCGAACGGGCCGAAGTCGAAGGTGATGCCGAGGATCGACATGTTGTCGGTGTTCATCACGCCGTGACAGAAGCCGTAGGCCTGCCACTTGGCGATCAGTTCGGCGTTGCGCTCGACGATCTCGCGGAACATCGCCAGATACGGTTCCGGTTGTTCGAGGCATTCGGGGAAGTGCATCGCCAGCACATGCTCACCAAGCTGCTTCTGCTGCTCGGGGCGTTTGGTGTAGTAGAAGTATTCGAAATGGCCGAAGCGGATATGGCTCGGTGCCAGACGCAGCACCATCGCTGCGCGTTCTTGCTTTTCCCGCCAGACCGGGGTATCGGAGCCGATCACGCAGGCTGCCCGCGAAGATGGAATGTTCAGCGCAAACAGCGCTTCGGAGGCGAGAAACTCGCGAATCGATGAGCGCAGCACCGCGCGGCCATCGCCCATGCGTGAAAACGGCGTCTGCCCGGCGCCTTTGAGGTGCAAGTCCCAATGCTCGCCAGCGTTGTTGTACACCTCACCCAGCAGCAGGCCGCGCCCGTCACCCAGTTGCGGGGTATAACCGCCGAACTGATGCCCGGAATACACCATCGCCCGTGGCTCGGCGTCGGCCCACAGCTTGTGGCCGCCAAACAGTTGCGCGAATTCTTCGGTGTCGGCGCTGGCCGCATCGAGATCAAGCAAGGCCAGAGCGGCCGGGCTGGCGACCACCAGACGCGGATTGTCGATCGGCTCGGGCAGCACGTGCGCGGAGAACGCGTCGCCCAGGCGGGCAAAGCGGTTATCGAAAGTCAGTTCGTCGAGGGCTTTCACGGGCCGGCTCCAGCAGAATGTCCGAGCATTCTGCTGGGACCATGTCGGTTAGTCGAGTTTGCTCGGTGGCGGTTCCGGCAACGGTTTCTGCCCGTCGACGATCGGCACGATGGTTTTGTTCTCGGGTTCCACAGGCACCATCTTGTATTCCTGACCGTGGAGGTTCTTCAGATAAACCTCCATCTGCCGGAACGAAATGTTGATGTGCTGCTTCTTGAACTCGCGATTGATGAAGCGGTTGACCTCATCCAGCACCGGGTTGCGGTCACCGAGATCGCGCACATGCATGCGCAGTTCGTGGTCGAGCGTGCTTTCGCCGAAGTTGAGGAAGTACACGTGTGGCTCAGGTTCTTTGAGCACGCGCGGGTTCTCCCGAGCCGCTTTGAGCAGCAACTCCTTGACCAGATCCAGATCCGAGCCGTAGTCGACGCCGAGTTTCAGCGTTACGCGGGTGATGGTGTCGGTCAGCGACCAGTTGATCAGTTGCCCGGTGATGAACGTTTTGTTCGGGACAATGATGTCCTTGCGGTCGAAGTCGGTGATGGTTGTGGCGCGGATGCGGATCTTGCTCACCGTGCCCGACAGGTTGCCGATGGTGATGGTGTCACCGATCCGCACCGGGCGTTCGAAGAGGATCATGATGCCGGAGATGAAGTTGGCGAAGATCTCCTGCATACCGAACCCCAGTCCTACCGACAGCGCCGCCACCAGCCATTGCAACTTGTCCCAACTGACGCCGAGGGTCGACAGGGTGGTGACAAAACCAACGCCGGCAATCACGTAGGACAGCAGCGTCGTTGTCGCATAAGCGCTGCCCTGGGCCAGATTGAGTTTGGACAGCACGAACACTTCGAGCAGGCCGGGCAAGTTGCGCGCCAGAGCGAAGGTGATACCGATGATGATCAGCGCGCCGAGCATGTCGCCGATGCTGATCGGCACCATGCTCATGTTGGCGCCGGTGCCGCTGGTGTATTCGTAAAGGGTGATGTTGTCCAGATACGAGAACACCGAAATCAGGTCCGACCAGACCCAGTACAGCGCCGCAATGAAGCCGCCGAGCAGGGCCAGGCGGATCAGACGCAGGGACTGTTCGTTGACCTTTTCGATGTCCAGGGTCGGCTCTTCGATCACCGCTTCGCCGTCGCCAGCTTCTTTTGCCGCCTGCCGTTTGGCCAGCGCGCGCTGGTAAGCCAGACGCCGCGCGGCAACGCTCAGGCCACGCACGAAGGTGGCCTCGATCACCAGCCAGAACATCAGCAGGTACAGGGTATTGATCAAGCGGTCGCTGAGTTTCAGTGCGGTGTAGTAGTAGCCGAAGCACACCGCAACAAACAGGGCGATCGGCAGCAGCGTGAACATCACACCGACGGCTTTGCGGAACAGCGAGGCATTCTGGTGCGTCGGGCTGCTGATCAGCAGGCGACTGAGCAGCCATGCCATCAACGCATAGCAAGTCAGCACCACCGGCATGCCGAGCACGTCATCGGCCAGCGCCGCCGGTTGCAACTCGGCGACGGCTACCACGGCGACCAGCGCCATTACTACCAGGCCGAGTCGACGCACCCAGCCCTGAAGGAACTCGACCTGCGGCTTCTCCCAGCGGAAGTGCAATTCCGCCACGCCACCCGGCGCGAGAATCCGGTACGCGGTGTAGAACACCAGCCAGGCCTGACCCATCTGCAACAACGCCGCGCCCATGTTGGCGTTCTGCCCGCGCGCGTCGATCTGCAGGGCCAGACCGCACAGCGCCAGCCCCAGCGCCACCGGCATTGCCAACAGAATGTTGATCAGAATCGCCTGCGGCGTGTGCCACTGGCTGTCGCGCTTGAAGTGGCCGATGTCCTGGTGAACCTTGTTGAGTCTTCCGTACAGCGCTTTGCGGCGCCACAACAGGGCGCCGATCAGCAGCGCCAATGGCAGGAACAGCAAGGGACGCTGGGTCAGGCCGTCAGTCAGTTCGCTCAGGCTCGACGCCCAGGGCAGGGTGTTGACCTGTCGCTCGAGACGCTCGGGCACGCCGCGCATCCATTCCACGTCCAGCGGCTTGTTGCTGGGGATCCAGAACATCTGTTCGTCGAGGGTCGCGCGCAGGCTTTGCGCGGTGCTCAGCAATTGTTTCTGGTTGAGCTGCAGGGTGATCGATTCATTGAGCATCGCGCTCAATTCGCGGTTCAGCCGCTCGAGCAGATCAGCGCGGGTGTTGGCCAGATCGAGCAGGCTCTTGCGCAACTGCGGCGTGACCTGCTCCGGCGGCTGGGTGGCCAGCAAATTGTCGACGTAGGTCGCCGGATTGCTCAGCAGCTCCCGCTGTTGGCTGACATCGAATTGATACAGGCGAATATCGGCAATCTGGTCGGCGAGGTCGCGGTCGACCTTCAAGTGCGGCAGCGCCTGCTTCTGTTTGTAGAGAATTTTCGACAGCAGCAGGCTGCCCTTGAGCACGCTGATCTGTTCGTCCAGTGCCGAATCGCTCTGGGTCAGGGTGTCGAGTTGCTGTTTGGTCTGCAGGTTCTGCTGCGTGACTTCGTTGAGACGGTCGGTGCTCTTGAGCAAATAGTCGGAAAGCTTGAGGTTGGTCGCGCTCTCGCTCGCCAGCAGGCTGCTGCCGCCGGCCTTCTGCGCTTCGATCGATTGCTGGGTGACGGTTTCCTGCGACTGCGCCAGACGTTTCTGGTTGATCAGGGTTTGCAGTTCCTGAATCTCGCGGTCGAGGCGATCGGATTTCTCCGAGAGCAAGTCATGCTGAGCGTTGCCCAGATCCTGCAACTGGGTGTTGCCGGCCAGTTCCTGGCGGCGCAGCGGAATCAGCGCGTTGAGTGCGGCGAGTTCGGCGTTCAACTGGTCGCGCTGTTCGGCGGTGACCGTTTTGCCCGTGTCCTTGCCGGATTTGAGGATGGTGTTGATCTGCTGGATGCGCGTCTGGCTGGCGGAAATCTCCGCCTGCGCACGCTCGGGGCGAGTCTGCGCGGTGATGATCAGGCTGTTGGCGTCGGCCAGGGCTTTTTGCAGATCGCTTTGCTGGGTCGAGCGATCAGTGAGGATCTGCTCCAGTTGCTGGATCGACTCTTTCGGAAAACGCTGCGCTACCGGCACCGGTGCAGTGGCCTTGAGGCGGCTCAGTTCGCGGGTGTTTTCAATCGTCTGCTTCGGCGCGTTGGCCAGCTGACGCTTGAGATCGATCAGTTTCTGCTCGTAATCACGCTGATTGTTCAGTTGATTGAGGGTGTTCTGCAGGACGGTCTGCAGGGTCTTCTTGTCGGCGTCCGGCAGTTTGCTGTCGGCCAGCTTGTCGAGGCTGGCCTGCACGGCATCGCTGGACGGTGGTTCGGCAGCATGCAGCGGGCCGACAACGAGACTGAGGCCCAGCAGGGCCGCGGCGAAAAAGGAGCGCAGGGTAGGCATAGAGACCGGTCAAGCAAGTGAGAGTGGAAGCAGTTTAGAGGAAGAGTCCGGGGCCCGGGCGACTTCCTTCGGGGAATCTGACGCCCACTTTGCCGATCTTGTTCCCGTCCATGACCGCAACCGTCCAGTGGGTGTTGTTCCACTCCACCTGGTCGCCGACGATGGGAGCGCCCCCGACTTTCTGGGCGATGAACGCGCCCAGGGTCATGTCCGGATCGATGCCTTCGGCCGGCAAGCCATACAGCGCTGCAACCGCTTTAAGCTGGGCGTCTCCTTCGAGTACGAAATCGCCGAAGAAGCGCAAATCGAGGCCACGTTGCGGCGCCTGGCTGAACAGTTTGCCGAGGGCCGACAAGTTGTGTTCATGACCAATAACACACAGCAAATCATCGACTTCCAGCACCGTACTACCCGACGGATGGAGCAGTTGCTGACCACGAAACAGCGCCGCGATGCGGGTGCCTTCGGGCATTTTCAGCTCACGCAGGGGCGAGCCGATGCACCATTTCTCAGCGCCGAGCTTATAAACGAACAGCTCCCACTCACTGGTGACGTGGACTTCCAGCGCCGCCCGGGAAATCGGCGCGGGTTCTGGCGGAACGGTCACCTTGAGCAATTTGGCCACCCACGGCAGGCTCGTGCCTTGCACTAGCAGCGACACCAGTACGATGAAGAAGGCCAGGTTGAAATACAGCTGCGCTTGCGGCAGCCCGGCCATCAGCGGGAACACCGCGAGAATGATCGGCACCGCGCCGCGCAGGCCGACCCAGGAAATAAAGGCTTTTTCGCGACCGTGGAAGGCCTTGAACGGCAGCAGGCCGACCATCACCGACAGCGGCCGCGCGAACAGAATCATCCACAGCGCCAGACCGAGGGCGGGCAGGGCGATCGGCAGCAGATCGTGGGGCGTGACCAGCAGGCCCAGCACCAGGAACATGCCGATCTGCGCCAGCCAGGCCATGCCGTCGAGCATATGCAGAATGCCGTGGCGGCTGCGCACCGGGCGGTTGCCGATCACCAGACCGCACAGATAGACAGCGAGGAAGCCGCTGCCATGCAAGGCGTTGGTCAGCGCGAACACCACCAGACCGCCAGCGATGATCAGAATCGGATAGAGCCCGGCCGCGAGATTGATGCGGTTGACCAGTTGCAGCATCACCCAGCCGCCGCCCAGACCGATCACACCACCGATGCCGAACTCGCGGATCAGGTGGGTCAGCAGACTCCAGTGCAGGCCGGTTTCGCCGCTGGCGAGCATGTCGATCAGGGTCACTGTGAGAAACACCGCCATCGGGTCGTTGCTGCCGGATTCGATTTCCAGACTGGCGCTGACCCGTTCGTTGAGGCCTTTACCGCCGAGCAGCGAGAACACCGCAGCGGCGTCGGTCGAACCGACGATGGCGCCGATCAGCAGGCCCTGAATCAGATTGAGGTCGAACAGCCACGCAGCGGCCATGCCGGTCAGCCCGGTGGTGATCAACACCCCGACCGTGGCCAGCGACAGCGCCGGCCATAACGCCACGCGGAAACTCGACACCCGCGTACGCAAGCCGCCGTCGAGCAGGATCACTGCAAGGGCGAGGTTGCCGACCAGATAGGCCGTCGGGTAGTTATCGAAAATGATCCCGCCACCATCGACCCCGGCCGCCATGCCGACCGCGAGAATGATGACCAGAATCGGAATGCCGAGACGTGAAGAAAGAGAACTGACAAGAATGCTTGCGCCTACCAGCAACGCGCCGATCAAGAACAGGCTGTTGATGGTCGTCGCATTCAAAGGCAGTACTCCAGAAGCGTAAAGACGGGGGCACAAACTGACCATGCAGTCTGCGTGCCAGCGATTCTAACCTGTTGAAATGTGATGCTGTCAAAAAGCTTTTCTGCAGACTCCCCCTGGAAATGCGGCGAGTGATGACTGTGGCGAGGGGATTCATCCCCGTTCGGCGGCGCAGCCGTCGTAAAACCGCTGTACGCGGATCCTCAGAGGGAACCGCATACGCTGCTTTGGGGCGGCTTCGCCACCCAACGGGGATAAATCCCCTCGCCACAGGGGAAGCTCCAGCGAGGTGTGTTACAGGCTGAACCGCCCAACCATGTTGTTCAAATCCAGCGCCAGGCGCGACAGCTCATTGCTCGCCGCGCTGGTCTGATTCGCGCCGGTCGCCGACTGCACCGACAGATCGCGGATGTTGACCAGATTGCGATCGACTTCCCGCGCCACCTGCGCCTGCTCTTCGGCAGCGCTGGCGATGACCAGGTTGCGCTCGTTGATTTCGACGATGGCGCTGTTGATCGTGTCCAGCGACATCCCGGCGCCACGGGCAATATTCAAGGTCGATTCGGCGCGCTCGGTGCTGTTGCGCATCGAATCCACGGCGTGTTCGGTGCCGCTCTGGATGCTGCCGATCATCCGCTCGATTTCGCTGGTCGACTGCTGGGTGCGATGGGCCAGGGCGCGCACTTCGTCGGCTACTACGGCGAAACCACGACCGGCCTCACCGGCACGGGCCGCTTCGATGGCTGCGTTCAATGCCAGCAGGTTGGTCTGGTCGGCGAGGCCACGGATCACGTCGAGTACCTTGCCGATGTCGCGGGATTCATTGGCCAGGTCGCCGATCAGCGAAGCGGTGCTCTGCACATCGGCGCTCATGCGTTCGATGGCGCTGACGGTTTCCTGCACCAGATCACGACCGTCGCCCGCCGAAGTGGTCGCGTTTTTCGAGGCTTCCGAAGTGCTGACCGCGTTGCGCGCGACTTCTTCGACGGCGCTGGTCATCTCATTCACGGCGGTGGCCGCCTGCTCGATTTCGTTGTTCTGCTGGGTCAGGCCGCGAGCACTTTCATCGGTGACGCTGTTCAGCTCTTCTGCGGCAGACGCAAGCTGTGTGGCCGAACCGGAGATGCGCTGCAGGGTATCGCGCAGCTTCGATTGCATCTTCGCCATCGCCGCCAGCAAGCGCCCGGCTTCATCTTCGCCATCGACATGGATCGGCTGGGTCAGGTTGCCTTCGGCGATGGTTTCCGCCGCCTCCAGTGCCTTGGAAATCGGCTTGGTAATGCTCACGGTCAGCAACCAAGCGAACAGCAGGGTCAGGCCGCTGGCGATCACCAGCAGGGTCACCACCAGATTGAACGACATCGAATACTGATCCTTCGCGCCCTGGTCGGTTTCGGCGATCTGCTGGGTGTTGATCTCCAGCAAGCGCGCCAGCGCGGTATTCACCGCTTCCGAATTGCTCAGCAAATCGCTGTTGAGCATCTGCCGCAACTCGTCGATCTGGTTGTTGCGCGACAGGGTTTTCATGCGCTCTTCGAGCTGACGGTACTGCGCCAGCAATTGCACGTACTGATCGTACGCCGCACGTTCCTGCGGGCCTTCGATCAGTGGCTCATAGGCGCGTTGCGCATCGGCGATCTGGCGGTTGCGCATGTCGAACAGTTCCATGGTTTTCTGCTGCACGTCGGGTTCGCGGTTGATCAGCAAACGGTAGGACAGCACGCGCAGGCGCAGTGTCAGCTGGGTGAATTCGTCGAGGGCCTTGATCGATGGCACGCTGGCGGTGGCGATGTCTTCGCCGGCCGCGCGGATCTTGCTCATCTGGTTCAGCGCAAACACGCCGAGGATCAACATCAGGCCGCCGATCAGGGCGAAACCGGTGAACGCCCGTGGGGCGATATTCATATTGCGAAGGGACATGGGCGGATACCGAAAAGGGCCGCATCCATGCGGGCAGAGACTGCTGTATGGGTGACTTATCGGTCATACGACTTAAGTCTTGAGGTGGTGTGCGTATTTGTCGCAGACAGGCTTGAGCGACGAAGTGCAGGAACCAGATCGACCAATCACAGTCTTTTAAACTCGCGAGAAGCTTCGCCACCCAGGAAAATCAAGGCCTTGCGCCGGTTTAACCCTGGCATCCGTGGTGACTTTTCTTTATCGTACGCGCCCTTCGAAAAACGCTTGGAAGATCAAAATGTTGGAAGCATCCCTCAGCCAATTGGAACAGCTCGTCAGCGACCTGGTGCAACAGAACCAGACCTTGCTGCAGACCAACCAGACCCTGTCCACGGAACTGGCCCAGGCCAAGGATGAAAACGAAAACCTGCAACTGAACCTGATGGAACAGGAAGAAAAACACGGCGCCACCGCCGCGCGCATTCAGGCGCTGGTTGATCGCGTCAATGCCGGTCCTGTCAGCGCATGAACCACGGCACAGCAGGGGTAAAAGTCATCTCCATTCTCGGCGAGGACTATTCGATCAAGGCACCGGCCGGGGAAGAACAGAGCCTGCTGGATGCGGCGATGATGCTCAAGGCAGCGCTGGAAGACACCAAGCGCAAATACCCGACGCTGATCGGCGATCGTTTGCTGGTGCTGGCGGCGATGAATCTGTGCTCGCAGCAGATCGAAATGAAGAAACAGCACCAGGAAGAACTCGACCGTTATCAAGAGCAAGTCAGCGCCACGGTCGACACCATTGCCAAGACGATCAGTCAGGGTTGACTCGCTTTTCGCAGCGCCTCGGTACATTGAGGCGCTGAACATGCTGAGGTCTTGTTGCTATGAGGCTTGGAGTATTGGCTGCCAGTAGACTTTTGTTGTCCATTCTCCGTCGGATTGCTTGATGAACTCTGAGTGGGAAACTCTATAGGTAGTATTTTCGATCGTCACTTCATCACCCTTGGAAAGCAGGTAGATATATTCTGCCGACGGAATTGGCTGAACTGTGCTGTACGTCGTGCCTGCGAGGGTGGTGATCGTAATTTTGTAATGGATTACCGGGAAAACCATGACCTCGGTGAAGTGCCTGCGAATAATCATCGATTGAGAAGTCGAGCTCCCGACAAAGTCGCCAATGAGCGCCGATTTAACAAACGTATCGTTGTCAGCCATTGCCTGAACAAAATTCTTTCGTGGACCGGTGTCAGTCATGTTCTTTCTCCTGCGATGGACGGCTTGGATCTGCGACGCGGATGCTTGTCACAGACGTGAAACCGCGAATCTAAGCCACCCGATGCAAGTTGTAACCTGTCAGACTTGACAGTGAATCCCTCGATATAACGGCCAGCTTCTTGCTTGTAAGGATACGGCTGTACCGAAGGTTGTGTTTTATTCTGATGCTCTTTGTATACAATCGGCACGGCTGTTGCAGTGGTTCAGGCTCTTATTCTTCGGGGGTGCTCCATGCAGTGGTGGCGACGCAGTATTCAGTGGCAGTTGATTCTCGGCATGGGCACGGCCCTGCTGATCAGCATCGTGATTGTGGTTGGCATTTATACCCTGGTGGTCAACCGCCTCGCCCAGAGCTATCTGGTCGAACAGGCGCTGCCGTCGAGCATTGAAGCGACGCGCAACGATATCGAACGCATCCTCGTACAACCGCTCACCGCCGCCAAGGACATCGCCAGCAACAGCATGGTGCGTGACTGGCTGGCGACAGGCGAAGACAGCAGCAAAACCGCGCTTTTCGCGCAATATCTGGAAGGCATCCGCGCTGAACACAAAGCCTTTACCGCGTTGATCATCGGCACCGAATCCAATCATTACATCACCGAAAAAGGCCTCGATCGCACCCTCAGTCGCTCGAAACCGGCCGATGCCTGGTTCTATTCCTTTCTCGACAGCAATCAGCCGCGCACGCTGAATATCGACAACGACGGCGCCACGGGCGAGCTGGCCTTGTTCATCGATCTGAAGGTCGAGCAGGCCGGCAAAGTCGTTGGTGTCGCCGGACTTGGGCTGAGCATGAAAGAGCTGTCGGAGCTGATTCACAACTTCAGTTTCGGCGAGCGCGGCAAGGTCTATCTCGTGCGTTCCGATGGTTTGATTCAGGTCCATCCTGAAGCGCAGTTCAGCGGCAAACGCACCTTGACCGAGCAGATCGGCGCCAACGCGGCGCAAGCGCTGATGGGGCACAAATCCGCAGTGAACAGCAGCTTCCAGCGCGACGGTGAAGACTTCCTCGCCTTCAGCCTGCCCCTGCGCGATCTCGGCTGGACGCTGGTGGCCGAAGTGCCGCAGTCGCAGATCTACGCCGAAGCACGGAAAGCGATGTGGATGAGCGGCGGCATCGGTCTGGTGGTGGCGCTGGTCTGCCTGGCGTTGGTGGTGTGGCTGGCGCAGGGGCTGGTGCGACCGATTCGACAAGTAACACGGGCGCTGGTGGCCATCGGTAGCGGTGGTGGAGATTTGACTCACCGGTTAGATTCCAGCCGTGCCGATGAGCTGGGTGACCTCGCGCGCGGCTTCAACCGTTTCCTCGACAGCCAGCGCGCGATGATCGGCGAGGTGCTGACCACCAGCGAACGCCTGCGCACGGCCGTGGGGCAAGTGGCGAAGGTGGTGGACAACACCGCCGAGCGTTCGGGCCGGCAGCAGGAAATGACCGACATGGTTGCCACCGCCGTCCACGAAATGGGCCTGACCGTGCAGGAAATCGCGCAGAACGCTGGCAACGCCGCGCTTGCCTCGCAAACCGCGCGCGATGAGGCGTTGCAGGCACGGGAAGTGGTCGGTGGCTCGATCCGTCATATCGAAAGCATGTCCGACGAGATCGGCGTGGCGGCAGGGGCGGTGGGTGAGCTGGCGCAGCAAGTGGCGTCGATCGATTCGGTGCTGGCGGTGATTCGTGGCGTTTCCGAACAGACCAATCTGCTCGCGCTCAACGCCGCCATCGAAGCTGCCCGCGCTGGCGACATGGGCCGTGGCTTCGCGGTGGTCGCCGATGAAGTGCGCACCCTCGCGCGCAGGACCCAGGCCTCGACCGACGAAATTCAACTGATGATCGGCAGCCTCAAGCAAGGCGCGGAAAACGCCGTGTCATCGATGCGCACCGGCCAGGCCGCTACCGGTACCGGGGTTGAATCGAGCCAGCGCACCGGCGCGTCGCTGACGGCGATCACCGGCCAGGTCGAGCGCATCAGCGATATGAACCATCAGGTAGCGACGGCAACCGAAGAGCAGTCCGCGGTGACTGAAGAGATCAACCGCAACGTGCAGGGGATTTCCGATCTGGCGCGGGCGACGGCGGGGGAGGTTCGTGCGTGTCGTGAGGATTGTCAGATGTTGCAGCGGCTGGCGGATGATCTGGCGCGGCAGATGGGTGGGTTCAAGTTGAGCTAAAGGATCAAGATCAAAAGATCGCAGCCTTCGGCAGCTCCTGCATTGGAATGCGTTTCCTGTAGGAGCTGCCGAAGGCTGCGATCTTTTGCTTTTAAAACCACGCGTCCTGCATCGCCAGACACGTATCATCCCGCGCCTCCAGCAAGTCCAGCTCATGCTGGCACCCCGGCACTTCCCATGTCAGGAAATACCGCGCCGCCTGCAACTTGCCCTTATAGAAGTCGACATCCGCCGAATTGCCTTTGGCCAGGCCTTCCTCGGCGCGAATCGCCTGCTCCAGCCAGCGCCAGCCGATCACTGCGTGGCCGAACACTTTCAGGTACAACGCCGAGTTCGCCAGGCTGCTGTTGACCTTGCCTTGGGACAGATCCGTCAGCAGGCCGATGGTCACGGTTTGCAGGCGTGCAACGAGTTTTTCCAGTGGTTCGCGCAGTGCGCTCAGTGAGTCGTATGCAGTGGCACGTTCGGCCGTGTTGGCGATCAATCGAATCAGCTGCTTGAGACCGGCGCCACCGTTCTGCGCCAGTTTGCGCCCAAGCAGATCCAGCGACTGGATGCCGTGGGTGCCTTCGTGGATCGGGTTCAGGCGGTTATCGCGGTAGTACTGCTCCACCGGGTACTCACGGGTGTAGCCGTGGCCGCCAAGAATCTGGATCGCCAGTTCGTTGGCCTTCAGGCAAAACTCCGAAGGCCAGGATTTGACGATCGGTGTCAGCAAGTCCAACAGTTCATGAGCCTGTTTGCGTTCGGCTTCGGTTTCCAGCGTGGTGGTGTCATCGAACAACCGCGCGGCATACAGGCCGAGGTCAAATGCCCCTTCGACGTAGGATTTCTGCGTCAGCAACATGCGTCTGACATCGGCGTGCTGAATAATCGCCACCGGCGCGGTGGTCGGATCTTTGCTGTCCGGCACCCGGCCCTGCGGCCGCTCACGCGCATATTCCAGCGAATACAGGTAACCGGCATAGCCGAGCATGACCGCGCCCATGCCGACGCCGATTCGCGCTTCGTTCATCATCTGGAACATGTAGCTCAAACCATGGTGCGGTTTGCCCACCAGATAGCCGACGCACTCACCGTTATCGCCGAAGTTCAGCGCCGTCGAGGTGGTGCCGCGCCAGCCCATCTTGTGGAACAAACCGGCGAGCAGCACGTCGTTGCGCTGGCCGAGGCTGCCGTCGTCGTTGACCAGAAACTTCGGCACGATAAACAGCGAAATACCTTTCACCCCCGGCGGGGCGTCCGGCAGTTTGGCCAGAACCATGTGCACGATGTTTTCCGACAGCGGGTGATCGCCGCCGGAAATGAAGATCTTGTTGCCCTTCAGGCGATAGGTGCCGTCGGACGCAGGCTCGGCGCGGGTACGAATGTCCGACAGCGATGAACCGGCATGGGGCTCGGTCAGGGCCATGGTGCCGAAGAAGCGTCCGTCGATCATCGGTTGCAGGAAGCGCTGTTTCTGCTCTTCGCTGCCAAAGCTCTCGATCAGGTTGGCCGCGCCCATGGTCAGGAACGGGTAGGACGTCGAAGCTGCGTTGGCGGACTGGAAATGCGCGAAGCAGGCTTGCGACAGCAGGGTCGGCAATTGCATACCGCCGGCCTCGAAACTGCGCGCTGCGTTAAGGAATCCGGCCTCAAGGAAGGCATCCACCGCCGGTTTCACTTCAGGAATCAGGATCGCCTTACCATCCTCGTAGCGCGGCTCGTTCTCGTCGCCCTTGCGGTTGTGCGGCGCAAAGTACTTCTCGGCGATGTTGCGCGCGGTGCCGATGGCGGCGTCGAAGGTCTCGCGATTGTGCTCGGCAAAGCGCTCGCGCCGGGTCAGGCCCTCGGCATCGAGGACTTCGTACAGCTCGAAAGCCAGATTGCGGGAACTGAGCAGCGTCTCGGACATGGCGGCCTACCTTAAAGAAAGTATGCCGCAGTCTAGGTAGGCCCATAAAAATGGGGAAGGAAGATAGATAAGGGTGATGGGGCGGCACAAGCTTCAAGCTTCAAGCTGCAAGTAAGAGCAGTTTGCTTTTACTTGCAGCTTGTCGCTCGAAGCTTGTAGCTGCTTTTATCCGATCGTCATCAAGCTGGCATTACCCCCCGCCGCAGCGGTGTTAACGCTCAATGCCCGCTCGATCACCAGGCGCTCCAGGGCAATATTTGTCTCGCCCTGGGACAGTCCCTGAACGCCAACGATTGCACCGCCACGCTGGGCGATCTGCTGGCAGACGCCGCGCAACTGGTCGGAGTGGCCGTGATGCAGCACGGCATCGAAGACCACTTCGTCCTTGTTCCAGTCGGCAACGCGTTTGATCCGCGCCTGGACTTCCTTCGGCAGGCGGGCGAATAGCGTCTTGGTCAGCTCGGTTTCCGGCCACACTGCCGAACCGCCAACCGCCAGCACCGCCGCCAGTTGCGTCAGCAGATCACCTTCAACTTCCGCCAGGCACAGCACGTGTTCGCGCGGCAGGATGGCGTAGCTGTTTTTCTCGCCGGTCGGGCCAGCCAGCACGCGGGTGATGCCGCTCTGCGATTGCGCAGCGTACTGAACGCACAGGGTGCTCAGGTCAGCGAACTTGTTGTTGTCGGCCCAGGCTTTCAGCGCGTTCAACGATTGGCTCATGGCATCGCGCAAACGCACGTCCGGGGCGACGATGGCGTCACCGCGAGCGAAGGATTGCTCGATGGCGTCGCTAGGACGCGTCGACAGCAAACGGTACAGATACAGCGGGCCGCCGGCTTTCGGGCCAGTACCCGACAGGCCTTCGCCGCCGAATGGCTGCACGCCGACCACGGCACCGACGATGTTGCGGTTGACGTAGACGTTACCGGCGTTGACGTTGTCGATCACCTTGGCGATGGTCTCGTCGATGCGCGTGTGCACGCCCAGCGTCAGGCCGTAACC
The DNA here is from genome assembly GCF_007293365.2 of Pseudomonas sp. ef1. Lineage (NCBI taxonomy): Bacteria > Pseudomonadati > Pseudomonadota > Gammaproteobacteria > Pseudomonadales > Pseudomonadaceae > Pseudomonas > Pseudomonas sp. ef1. Next base: position 1,441,261 of record NZ_CM129815.1, read on the forward strand.
GGAGGCGTTGATCTGACCGATCAGTTGATCCAGCTCTTTGCGCTTGTAGCGCACCACGTGCAGTACCGGGCCGAAGATCTCGCGTTGCAGTTCGTCGAAGCTTTCCAGCTCGATCAGGGTCGGCATGACGAAGGTGCCGCGCTTGATCTCTTCGCTGTCGGCAATCGCCACCTGGTAAACATTGCGACCTTTGTCGCGCATGCCCTGGATGTGCTTGTCGATGCCCGCCTTGGCTTCGGCGTCGATCACCGGGCCGATGTCCACGGACAGACGCTCGGGGTTGCCGAGACGGCTTTCGGCCATGGCACCTTTGAGCATTTCGATGACGCGATCGGCGGAATCTTCCTGCAGGCACAGCACGCGCAACGCCGAGCAGCGCTGACCGGCGCTGTCGAAGGCCGACGACACTACGTCGATCACGACTTGTTCAGTCAAAGCCGAGGAATCGACGATCATCGCGTTCTGGCCACCGGTTTCGGCGATCAGCGGAATCGGACGGCCCTGGCTGTCGAGACGGCCAGCGATGTTGCGTTGCAGCAAGCGCGCGACTTCGGTGGAACCAGTGAACATCACGCCTTTGACGCGTTCGTCACCGACCAGACCGGCGCCGACGGTTTCACCGCGACCCGGCAGCAGTTGCAGCACGCCTTCCGGGATGCCGGCTTCGAGCATCAGGCGCACAGCCTGAGCCGCTACCAGCGGAGTCTGCTCGGCCGGTTTGGCCAGTACCGGGTTACCGGCAGCCAATGCCGCAGCGACCTGGCCGCTGAAGATCGCCAGCGGGAAGTTCCACGGGCTGATGCACACCACCGGACCCAGTGGGCGGTGGGCGTCGTTGCTGAAATCGTTGCGCGCCTGCACTGCGTAATAACGCAGGAAGTCGACGGCTTCGCGCACTTCGGCGATGGCGTTGGCGAAAGTCTTGCCGGCTTCGCGAGCCAACAGGCCCATCAGTGGCTGGATCTCGCCTTCCATCAAGTCAGCGGCACGTTCCAGGATCGCCGCACGTTCGGCCGGCGGGGTGGCCTGCCAGATCGGCGCGGCGTTCAGCGCGCATTGAATGGCGTTGTCGACATCTTCAACGGTAGCTTCTTGAACATGACCGACCACATCGCGGTGATCGGACGGGTTCAGCACGGCGACCGGCGTTTCGTTGCTGGACGCGCAACCGAGCATCGGCGCAGCTTTCCAGTCGTTGTGCGCGGTGGCGAGCAGGGCGCAGGACAGCGAGGCCAGACGATGTTCGTTGGCCATGTCGATGCCGCTCGAGTTGGCGCGCTCGGCACCGTACAGGTCACGCGGCAGCGGAATGCGCGGGTGCGGCAGGCCGAAACCGCCTTCCACGGTGGCCATCTGCTCGATCTGCGCCACCGGATCGGCCACCAGTTCCTGAATCGAAATCGACTGGTCGGCGATGCGGTTGACGAACGAGGTGTTGGCGCCGTTTTCCAGCAGACGACGCACCAGGTACGCCAGCAGGGTTTCGTGGGTGCCGACCGGTGCGTACACACGGCACGGACGGTTCAGCTTGCCTTCGGCAACCTTGCCTACAACTTGTTCGTAGAGCGGTTCACCCATGCCGTGCAGGCACTGGAATTCGTACTGGCCCGGGTAATAGTTCTGACCGGCGATGTGGTAAATGGCCGACAGGGTATGGGCGTTGTGGGTGGCGAACTGCGGGTAGATGACTTCCGGCACCGACAGCAGTTTGCGTGCGCAAGCAATGTAGGAAACGTCGGTGTACACCTTGCGGGTGTAGACCGGATAGCCTTCCAGACCTTCGACCTGAGCGCGTTTGATTTCGCTGTCCCAGTACGCGCCTTTCACCAGGCGGATCATCAGGCGATGACGGCTGCGGCGGGCCAGATCGATCACGTAGTCGATCACGTACGGGCAACGCTTCTGGTAAGCCTGGATGACGAAACCGATGCCGTTCCAGCCAGTCAGCTGCGGCTCGAAGCACAGGCGCTCAAGCAGATCCAGCGACAGCTCGAGGCGGTCGGCTTCTTCGGCGTCGATGTTCAGACCGATGTCGTATTGCTTGGCCAGCAGGGTCAGCGACAGCAGACGCGGGTACAGCTCGTCCATCACACGCTCGTACTGCGCACGGCTGTAACGCGGGTGCAGCGCCGAGAGCTTGATGGAAATGCCCGGGCCTTCATAAATCCCACGGCCGTGGGACGCTTTGCCGATCGAGTGGATCGCTTGTTCGTACGAGGCCAGGTATTTCTGTGCGTCGACTTCGGTGAGTGCCGCTTCACCGAGCATGTCGTAGGAATAGCGGAAGCCTTTGGCTTCGAACTTGCTCGCATTGGCCAGTGCTTCGGCGATGGTTTCGCCGGTAACGAACTGCTCGCCCATCAGGCGCATGGCCATGTCGACGCCCTTGCGGATCATCGGCTCGCCGCTCTTGCCGATGATGCGGCTCAGCGACGAGGTCAGGCCGGCTTCGTTGTGGGTGGAGACCAGTTTGCCAGTCAGCAGCAGACCCCAGGTCGCAGCGTTGACGAACAGCGAAGGGCTGTTGCCCAGGTGCGGATGCCAGTTGCCGGTGCTGATCTTGTCGCGGATCAGCGCATCGCGGGTGCCTTTGTCCGGGATGCGCAGCAGCGCTTCGGCCAGGCACATCAGAGCCACGCCTTCCTGGGACGACAAGGAGAATTCCTGCAACAGACCCTGAACAATACCGGCACGACCGCCGGCACTTTTCTGGTTACGCAGTTTTTCGGCGATGGTCGCCGCGAGCTTGTTGGTGGCTTCGGCCATCGGTGCCGGCAGGCGTGCCTGCTCGATCAGCATTGGCACCACTTCCGGCTCAGGGCGGCGGTAAGCAGCGGTGATCGAAGCGCGCAGCACCGATTGCGGGAGGATGCTTTCAGCGAATTCGAGGAAGCATTGGTGAGCGTGATCGGTCTGCACTTCGCCTGCGTCATCGGCGTCTTTGGCGGTCAAACCGTTCAACTCGGTCAGGGTTGCACCACCCTCGAGTTTTTCCAGGTAATTGAAAATTGCCTGCTTGATCAGCCAGTGCGGCGTGCGATCAATCGAGGTTGCGGCAGCCTTCAGGCGCTCGCGGGTCGGGTCATCGAGTTTGACCCCAAGGGTGGTGGTAGCCATATTTTTATCCTCATGGTTGCCACAGTTGCGTGGCATCAGCTGGCCGCAAGATTAGCCGTGCGCTGAATGAGGTGCAACCGGGTGCAACCCTTTTTTTGCCGGAATAATACGCAGCTCGTCAGGAAATAATTTCTGGTACGAAAGTGCTGCTCCTGCTTGGTGCTTTTGCTTCTAGCAAAGAGGCGTGACTGCCACAAAAGGGAGCAAAAACGGGGTGATCGTCGATTAATCCGACTGGGTGCAACTAATTCTCGCGAAACTGGTTGCACCTTATTTGCTTTGTTGCATAGCATTCGCCGCCAAGGTGCAACCGGGAATAACCCGGTGTACCGGCTGATGGCTTTCCTGGGGAAACATCAGTCTTAAATGCGCGGGATCCCGGATCGTCTGCCAAACGTCGTCGTTTGCGAGCGGTTCACTACCGCCGCTACATAAAAACAAAGCCAGGGCGTAACTCAATGAGCGTAAGCAATCCAACCCTGATCACGTTCGTGATCTACATCGCAGCAATGGTGCTGATCGGCTTGATGGCCTATCGCTCCACCAACAACCTTTCTGACTATATTCTCGGTGGTCGCAGCCTCGGCAGCGTCGTCACCGCGCTGTCTGCCGGTGCCTCCGACATGAGCGGCTGGTTGCTGATGGGCCTGCCGGGCGCCATCTACATGTCCGGTCTGTCCGAAAGCTGGATCGCCATCGGCCTGATCGTCGGCGCCTACCTGAACTGGCTGTTCGTCGCTGGCCGTCTGCGTGTGCAGACCGAGCACAACGGCGATGCCCTGACTCTGCCGGATTACTTTTCCAGCCGTTTCGAAGATAAAAGCGGCTTGCTGCGGATTATCTCGGCGATCGTGATTCTGGTGTTCTTTACCATCTACTGCGCTTCCGGCATCGTCGCTGGTGCGCGTCTGTTCGAAAGCACGTTCGGCATGACCTACGAAACGGCGCTGTGGGCCGGTGCTGCGGCGACGATTGCCTACACCTTCATCGGCGGTTTCCTCGCGGTGAGCTGGACCGACACCGTCCAAGCCACGCTGATGATCTTCGCGCTGATCCTTACGCCTATCATCGTCCTGCTGGCCACTGGCGGCGTCGACACCACGTTCCTGGCCATCGAAGCGCAAGATCCGAGCAACTTCGACATGCTCAAAGGCACCACCTTCATCGGCATCATCTCGCTGATGGGTTGGGGTCTGGGCTACTTCGGGCAGCCGCACATCCTCGCGCGTTTCATGGCGGCGGATTCGGTGAAGTCGATCGCCAAGGCGCGTCGCATTTCCATGGCCTGGATGATCCTGTGCCTGGGCGGCACCGTTGCGGTGGGCTTCTTCGGTATCGCCTATTTCTCGGCGCACCCGGAAGTGGCCGGTCCTGTGACCGAGAACCCGGAGCGCGTGTTCATCGAACTGGCGAAAATCCTCTTCAACCCATGGGTTGCCGGTGTACTGCTGTCGGCCATTCTGGCTGCGGTAATGAGCACCCTGAGCTGCCAGTTGCTGGTGTGCTCGAGCGCCCTGACCGAAGACTTCTATAAAGCCTTCCTGCGCAAGTCCGCTTCGCAACTGGAACTGGTCTGGGTCGGTCGTGCCATGGTGCTGCTGGTAGCCCTGATCGCTATCGCGCTGGCTGCCAACCCGGAAAACCGCGTACTGGGCCTGGTGTCCTACGCCTGGGCCGGTTTCGGTGCTGCGTTCGGACCGGTGGTGCTGATCTCGGTCGTCTGGAAAGACATGACCCGCAACGGCGCACTGGCCGGCATTCTGGTCGGCGCGATCACCGTGGTGGTCTGGAAGCACTTCGAACTGTTGGGTCTGTACGAAATCATTCCTGGCTTCATCTTTGCCAGCCTGGCCATCTACTTTGTCAGCAAGGCGGGTGAACCGACTCGCGGCATGGTTGAGCGCTTCGAGGCAGCGGAAAAAGATTTCCATTTGAACAAGTGATGGACTGAGCTTCGGCTCACATGAAAACGGCCCGTTTCCTAGAGGAAGCGGGCCGTTTTTTTGTTCCTGTGATTCTTCAACAACACTGGAGAGCCCTGTGGGAGCTGGCTTGCCAGCGATGAAGGTGTGTCAGTCAGCGATAAGTTGAATGTGCCGACCTCATCGCTGGCAAGCCAGCTCCCACAGGGACACTGACCGGCTTGAAGGAATGTCTGTAGTCAAAGTGCTAATTTCTAAAGGTCCTTTCAGCAAACCACGTAGGGCAAATCTGAATTTCCCGTCACCTGCTCATCACCCCTTGCCCCTCATGCAGAATCGCCCGCCCTCACACTGCAGAGAGACATCGGATGTTCGCGCCTGCCAATCAACCGCGTTTCACGTTGACCCTCGAAGGCGCCCAGCATGACCTCAAGGTCCTTGAGTTCACGGGCAGGGAAGCCATCAGCCAACCCTTTCGCTTCGAGCTGGAACTGGTCAGCGAGCGGCCGGACCTGGATCTGGAAAGCCTGCTGCATGGTCAGGCGTTTCTGAGTTTCGATGCTCAGGGTTGCGGTATTCATGGTCAGATTTATCAGGTCGGGCAGGGCGATTCCGGGAAACGTCTGACACGCTATCACCTCAGCCTTGTCCCGCGTCTGACGTATCTGGGGCATCGCATCAACCAGCGGATTTTTCAGCATCAGAGCGTGCCGCAGATAGTCACGCAGATCCTCAAGGATCATTCGATCCTGCGCGATGCCTTTGAATTTCGCCTGGGCAGCGAATACCCGGAGCGCGAATACTGCGTGCAATACGCCGAAAGCGATCTGGCCTTCATCCAGCGCCTGTGTGCCGAAGTCGGCATTCATTACCACTTTCAACACAGCCCCGAAGGCCATTTGCTGGTATTCGGCGACGACCAGACCGTGTTCCCCAAGCTGCCCGAGCCGACGCTGTATCTGCCGGGCAGCGGCATGTCGGCGGGCGCGCCGGCGATTCAGCGTTTCAATGTGCGTGTGGAAACCCGCACCAGCGTCGTCACCCGGCGCGACTACAACTTCGAAAAACCACGCCTGTCGCTGGAAAGTCGCAGTGACGGCGAACAACGTCCAGTGCTGGAGGACTACCACTTCCCCGGCCAATTCAACGATCGCGAAACCGGCAGACACCTGACGCGCCGTGCGCTGGAACGGCACGTCGCCGATTACCGTCAGGCCGAGGGCAGCAGCGACGAGTCTTCATTGGTCTGCGGCCATTTCCTGCAACTCACCGAGCATCCGCGCAGCGACTGGAATGATCTGTGGTTGCTCACCTGTGTCGAGCATCGCGGCCGTCAGCCGCAGGTGCTTGAGGAATCGGTGACCAGCGATGGCGAATCCTTCCAGGGCTACCGCAATACTTTCGTCGCCACGCCGTGGGACGTGGTCTTTCGTCCGGCGCTGTGCCCGGAAAAACCGCGCATGTCGGGCTACCAACCTGCCGTGGTCACCGGCCCGAAAGACCTTGAGATCCATTGCGATGAATACGGCCGGGTCAAAGTGCAACTGGCCTGGGACCGCGATGGCGAACTCAATGAGCATTCCAGTTGCTGGCTGCGCGTTGCGACCGGTTGGGCTCACGATCACTACGGCAGCGTGTTGATTCCGCGCGTCGGCATGGAAGTTTTGGTCGGCTTCATTGATGGCGATGCCGACAAGCCGCTGGTCATGGGTTGCCTGCCGAATGCGGCGACCCCGGTGCCGCTGGATCTGCCGGCAGACAAGACCCGCAGTATCTTCCGCAGCCAGAGCAGCCCTGGCGGTGGCGGTTATAACGAACTGCGCATCGAAGACAAAAAAGGCGCCGAGGAAATCTACCTGCGTGCCCAGCGCAACTGGACCCAGCACGTGCTCAACGACCAGCACCTGCAGGTCGATAATCAGCGCAGTGTGGTGGTCACCGGCATCGCCCGCCATGAACTCAAGGCCGACGAGCAGCGCATTACTCACGGCCAGCGCCAGACCGAAGTCAGGCAGGATGATCATTTGTCCGTGCTCGGCGACCGGCAGGTGCGGGTGAACAGCCAGGCCACCAGCGCCTCGGCGCAGATCCATATCAGCGCAGGCCAGCAAGTGGTCATTGATGGCGGCGCGAGCGCGACGATTCAGGCCGGGGGACAGTGGATCAACATTGGTCCCGGCGGAATTTTCAGCAGCGTGCCGATTGTTGTGGGTGGCGCGCCGATGGCGGCGACCAGCGCTGCGCCGGTGGTGCCGGGATTGCCGGAGAAACTGGCCGCTGCGCCAGCGGCGATTCTCACCGCCGCACAGATCATGAGTCTCAAAGGTGATGCGCCATTCTGCGAGGAGTGTGAGCGTTGTAAGGATGGTGTTTGTGCAGCGTGAGGAATTGACGCCCGAACAATGGCTGGCGCGGCAGCCGCTGCATGCGTCGGAACAACTGTTCGCCATTTTCAGCCGCGCCAGCGACGCCGATGCCTTCAAAGCCTGGCAGGGCACGGCGAATCCGGTCTGGGCCGAAACCATTTATGCCGAGTGGGACGCGGTGATGCCCTACGTGGGAATTGTCGCTGCAGACAGTGAGTTTTTACGTTGGGTGGCGGAAACAGAGTGCCGGGATTGGGGATGGTTGGCGGTGTCTTCGGCGGATCTTGACGTGCTGGTCGAACATTTCCGCAGCCTCAGTCAAGTGCTGATGCCGGACGGTAAAACCGTGTTTTTCCGCTTTTGGGATGGTCGGTTTCTGCTGCCTCTTTTGCACTCTGATGAGGTCATTCCCGCGCAATGGCTGCCAGTCGTTTCGCGAGCCTTGATCAATGGCCAAGCCATTGAAATCGGGGGCCGTGCGCTGGTTTCGGGGCGGGTCTTTCCGTGGTGGAGCGTGCCGCAGTCGTTGTTAGCGCAGACTGATGCAAGCGTACGCATCGCCAATGCTCTGCAATGGCTGAGCGAGGAGCAACCGGCCGTGTTCGAGGCGTTTCCCGAGGCTGTTTTGCGCTGCAAGGTCGGGCAGTTTTTCAAATTATCGATGTCGGAAGATTCGTCACGATCGGCGCTTCTGGAGTTTTTGCTGGCAGAGGCAGAGTGAAATTTCGGGGCAGACGCTTCGGACGTTTCCTTCGAATCGCGGCGGTTTTCATGAACTGGTGCGTGGTGAGTTGCAGGGATAGTCTTTTCGTTGTCACTGCGAGAGCGGTGGCAGGGTGAAGGATCTCCCGCAATCATGACGTTACAGTTCGTTGGTTTTTTGCGGAACTTGGTTTCAAGTTCGTAAGATCGTTCGCGGCGGCTGTGCGTGGGACACGCTTCGGCGTGGCCGAGGTCCATGATTGCTCGGTTCCTACTCTTGCGCACAGCTGCCACCCAAACCCGTAGGAAGGTGTGGCGGCGGCTCACGTTAATCAATCATGGAACGACAAAAATGGCCACTATGCATACTGATCCTCCCTACGAAAAAATCACCCCGCACCCCGACAACCGCTTCATGGCCCTCACCGGCAATTGCAGCGACATGCCCAGCCTGTTCGTCGACACCCATGTGCCCCTCGACATCCTCATGGACGCCGCCAACTATCGCATCCGCGCCGTGGTCCAGGTCCTGGAAAACATGTGCATGCGCGGCTCGATCGAATGCGACTCCGTGATCCTCAGCGACTTCGCCCTGCTGTGCGCCATCCCATTGCGCGATGGCTGTGATGTGCTGGACGTCATCGGCAGACGGCTGCGCAGCATGCCCGCCTGAAGATCAAAAGACCGCAGCCTTCGGCAGCTCGTACAGAGTGAACGCGTATCCCGTGTAGGAGCTGCCGAAGGCTGCGATCTTTTGATGTTGAGGCCCGCTCGGCTGCGAACCCCTGACTTGCCGCCCGGTAAAAGGTAAACTTTGCGGCCCTCGCAGGAGCAGCCATGAATTATCGTCACGCCTTCCATGCCGGCAATCACGCCGATGTGTTCAAACACCTGACCTTGACCCGCCTCATCGCTCTGATGTCGCGCAAGGAGCAGCCGTTTGCCTATCTCGACACGCACGCCGGCATCGGTCTGTATGACTTGCAGGGCGATCAGGCCAATCGCACCGGCGAGTACCTGGAAGGCATTGCGCGGTTGTGGGATCAGCCGGACCTGCCGGCGCTGACTGCCGACTATATGAAGGTGCTGCACGAGATGAATCCGGATGGCCAGTTGCGCTATTACCCGGGTTCGCCGGAGCTGGCGCGGCGCCTGACGCGGCCGCAGGACCGGGTGATGCTCAATGAGAAGCACCCGGAAGATGGCGTGTTGCTCAAGGACAACATGGCCGGCGATCGTCGAGTGAAAGTGCATCTGGGCGAGGGCTGGCACGTGGCGCGGGCGATGTTGCCGGTGCAGGAAAAACGCGCGGTGATGCTGATCGATCCGCCGTTCGAGCAACTGGACGAGATGCAGCGTTGCGCGGCGTCGATGAAAGAAGCCATCGGCCGTATGCGCCAGACCGTGGCAGCGATCTGGTATCCGGTGAAGGATCAGCGTGCACTGCGGCGTTTCTATCAGGACCTGGCAGGCACCGGTGCGCCGAAGTTGCTGCGCGTGGAGCTGCTGGTGCATCCGCTGGACACGCCGAACAGCCTGAACGGTTCCGGGCTGGCGATCGCCAATCCGCCGTGGGGGCTGGAGGAAGAATTGCGTGAGCTGCTGCCGTGGTTGTCGAAGAAGCTGGGGCAGACTCAGGGTGGCTGGCAGATGGATTGGTTGATTGCCGAGAGTTGATCAACAGCAAGATCAAAAGATCGCAGCGTTCCGCAGCTCCTACAGTTGAATGCGTTTCCCTGTAGGAGCTGCCGAAGGCTGCGATCTTTGGCTTTCAGGGTTAGTTCCCCGCAAGGCTCGCAGGCATGCACACGCCGGTGCCGCCAATCCCGCAGTAACCTTCAGGGTTCTTCGCCAGATATTGCTGGTGATAAGCCTCGGCAAAGTACACGGTCGGCGCCTGTTCAATCTCGGTGCTGATTTCACCCAGACCGGCCTTGGCCAGTTCCGCCTGATACACGTCTTTGCTTTTCAGTGCCGCATCCAGTTGCTCAGGGGTGGTCGCATAGATCACCGAGCGGTACTGGGTGCCGATGTCGTTGCCCTGACGCATGCCCTGAGTCGGGTTGTGCAGTTCCCAGAACATCGCCAGCAGTTCTTCGTAACTGACTCGGGCCTTGTCATACACCACCAATACCACTTCGGCGTGGCCAGTCAGGCCCGAGCAGACTTCTTCATAAGTCGGGTTCGGCGTGAAACCGCCGGCGTAACCGACCACGGTGCTGACCACACCTTCGCGCTGCCAGAAACGTCGTTCCGCGCCCCAGAAGCAACCCAGACCGAAAATCGCAAAGTCGACGTCCTGAAAGAATGGACCGAGCAGTGGGGTGTCTTCGAAGACGAAGTGTTTTTCCGGCAGGGTCATCGCGGTTTCGCGGCCGGGCAGGGCTTGTTCTTTGGTTGGAAGCACGTTTTTGTTCACCAGAATTTCCGAGCGCAGAACCATGAGCGTTCCTCTCAGTCAGGTTGGAGGTAAAAAGTCAGACCGCCAGTGTGCCGAATGATGCCGAGTTAATCACTACCCAATGTAGGAGCTGCCGAAGGCTGCGATCTTTTGATTTTGCTTTTTAAAAACCAGATCAAAAGATCGCAGTCTTCGGCAGCTCCTACAGGGGGCGGGATGTTATGGCGAGAATGGGGTAGCGGGGTTAGAGACAGAGCGGGCCGCGCGGATAGCGCTTGAGAGCCTGGATCAGCTCGCCGCCTGGAATCGGTCGGTCGAACAGGTAACCCTGGCCGACGTCGCAACGATGCCGGCGCAGGAATGCCAGTTGCTCGGCGGTTTCGATGCCTTCGGCGACGACCTTGAGTTTCAGGTTGTGGGCCATGGCGATCACCGCAGAGGTGATTTCCATGTCGTCCTGGTTGTCCGGGATTTCGTGGATGAAGCTGCGATCGATCTTGATGATGTCGATCGGGAATTTCTTCAGATAGCTCAGCGACGAGTACCCGGTGCCGAAGTCATCCATGGCCAGGGTCAGGCCGAGGCGCTTGAGCTGGTCGAGCTGCAAATGCGTGTCTTCGGTAGCTTCCAGCAGCAGGCCTTCGGTCAGCTCGAGTTCGAGCAGATTGGCCGGCAGTGCTTCTTCCTTGAGGATGTTGGCGATCGAGGCGACCAGATCCGGATCGGAGAACTGTTTCGGTGACAGATTGATTGCCACTTGCAGGTTGCCCAGGCCGGCAGCGGTCAAGGATTTGCTCATGCGGCACGCCTGACGCGCGATCCACTTGCCGATAGGAATGATCAGGCCGGTTTCCTCGGCGACGCTGATGAACTGATCCGGGCGAATCATGCCGCGCTCCGGGTGGTTCCAGCGCAACAGCGCTTCCATCCCCAGCAGACGACCGCTGCGCAGGCACAGTTTCGGCTGGTAGAACACGTCCAGCTCGTTCTGCGTGAGGGCGCGGCGCAGGTTGTTCTCGACGAACAGTTTGTAACTGGCCTCGGCGTTCAGCGCTTCAGTGAAGACCTGCAACTGGTGTTTGCCGTTGGCCTTGGCTTTGTGCAGTGCCAGACCGGCGTTGCGCATCAGGGTTTGCGGATCGCGCCCGTGCAGTGGCGCGCAGGCCAGGCCGACGGAGCCGGTGACGCTGATCAGCTGGTTGTCGACGAACATCGGCTTGTCGAGGGTCATCAGCAACTGACTGGCGATCTGCTGCCCGGCTTCAAGATCGGTGTCGTCGAGCAACACGGCGAACTCGTTACTGGCAAAACGCGCCAGGCTGCCACTCGGGCTGAGGCTGTTGCGCAGGCGCCGGGCGAGGCTGATCAACAGTTTGTCGCCGGTCTGGTGGCCGAGGCTGTCGTTGATCCGCTTGAAGTTGTCGATGTCCACCAGCAACAGGCTGATCGGCGTATCGCTGTCGCGGGCGAAGCGCTCATCGAGATTGCGGATGAATGCCGGACGGTTGCCGAGGTTGGTCAGGTTGTCGGTGTAGGCCAGGCGCTCGATGCGTTGCTGCGCCAATTTGGTCTGAGTGATGTCTTCGTAGATGCCGATGTAATGCGTCAGCTCACGGTTATCGCCATAGACCTTGGAGATCGACAGCTGGCCCCAGTACGGTTCGAGGTTCTTGCGTCGGCTCTTGAATTCACCCTGCCAACTGTTGCTCTGGGCCAGCGCCGAAGGTGCGTCGAACAGCAGTTCGCTGAGATTTTCCAGCGCCGGCAATTCCGACAAGCGCTGACCGTGGACTTCCTCGGTGGTGTACTGGGTGATCGCGGTGAAGCTCGGGTTGACGTACTCGACCACGCCGTCGCAGTTGACCAGCAAGAAGGCGTTGGCGCTTTGCTCGACCGCGCGCTGAAACAGGTGCAGGGCGCTGGTGGCAGTGCGGCGGTTGTGGTTGTTGATCACTTGTGCGAACTGGTCGGCCAGTTCGCCGGCAAAGGCGATTTCGTCGGACTGCCAGGCGCGGGTGACGCCGGTCTGTTCCAGGCACAACACGCCGACTACCTGGCCGTCGACGCGAATGCTGGCATCGAGCATGGCGTTGACGTCACGCGGACGCATCGCCTCGGCCATCTCGCGGGTACGCGGGTCGTGCATGGCGTTATGGGCATCGATGGCGCGGCTGCTGTGCAGGGCTTCCATGTAGTCGGGGAAGCCGCTGATATCGATCGGCTCCGGCAGGATGTATTCCTGGGTCGCGCGATGGTAAGCGGAGATCGGCAGCAAGCGCTGGCCTTCCAGGTTCCACAGGCTGGCGCAGTCGATCTCGTAGATATCGCAGGCGCAGCGGGTGATCAGTTCAGCGGCTTCCTGCAGCGAGTTGTGCGTGCTGTAGCGCTGGCGTGCGAGCAGCAGAATCAGATCCTGCTGGGCACGCACGCGCTCCAGATGCTGCAGTTGTTCCTGCTGGGCACGCTGGTTCAGCTCAAGGGCGATTTGCAGGCGCGAGTTCTGGGTTTCCAGATCCACCGAAGGCAGCGCCTGGGCTTCGTCGAACACCTCGTCGACCGCCAGCAGGTAGCCGCGCAGCAAATGCCGGTTGTGCTGTTTGTAGGCTTCGCCCAGCTCGAGGATGTTCAACGCGCCGGCGGCGGTGTGCAGGGTGTAGCGCACCACGTAATGTGCGCTTTTGCTCAACTGCTGCTGAATCGCATCGTGCAGTTGATAGCGCGCCTCGGGCTCCATCAGGCTGGCGTAGGGCGAGCCGACCAGCGCGCAGAGCTCGACGGCCGGCTGGCCAAACTGGCGTTCGCAGTTGGGATCGAGGAACAGCATTGCCCAACTGGCTTCATTCAAGCGCTCGAAACGCAGCATGCCGAGCCGCGAGGGCACAGGCAACTGCGTCACTACCTCGGCCGCCATACGGCTGGCGGCATCGGGCTGGCTCTTCATGAAGGAAACTCGCTTGGAAATATGCTGAATGCGCCGGGCTCTCGCCCTCTTGTCTGTTGGCTGCGGCAAGGTTGCATCATTGCGGCACCGACTGACAAGAGAGATGAAGGCCAAGTGCTATAAGAATATGTCGGCTGCAGTGAACATTTCTCCAGTGCACAACTGAAATGAGCAGAAGATCGCAGCTTCACGCAGCCCCGACAGGGTAATGCGCCTTGTGTAGGAGCTGCCGAAGGCTGCGATCTTTGGGTGTTTCAACGCAATTTCATACTGATCGACTGCAAGTTCTTGCCATCGCGGTCATGGTAATTGACCAATATCTGATCAGCCTCGACGACCACATGCGCAAAATTGTCCTGACTCACCACCGCACTGGTCAGCTCGTGCCGATAATCCCCTGCCGCCGTGCGCACCAGCGGTTGATCGAGGATGAACGTCGAGGCCTTGGCATACGGCAGCAATTTGCTGTTGTGCAGCGGCGAGGACACGAGGGTGTGCACCTCGAAATCGGTGTCCTCGCTGTGACTCAAGCGACTGGTCAGCGAGCCATGGACGTCGCCGGAGACGAACACCACGTTCTTGATCCGGTGAGTGCGGATGGTTTCCAGCAGGCGCAGACGCTGTTCGGGAAATGCTTTCCAGGCATCGTCACCGTTGAACTTGCGATCGGGATAGAACATCACGCTGGTCACCACGAACTTCACTCGTGCCGGGCTATGGATCAGCCATTGCAGCAGGGCCTGTTCCTGCTCGATGTCGAGAATGCGCCGGTCTTCTTTCGAGAGGTTGCGTCGGGTGCGGCTGTCGGTGACGAACCAGGCGATATCGCTGTCGCCAAACTGATACCAGTAATGCTTCAACGTATCCCGGTCTATCTGACCCTTCTCATTACATGCATAAACCGGGCTGTGGCTGGCTTGATAAAGTTCATAAGCGGCCATGGCGTTGCGATATAAGTCCTCGTCCGCTGCGGTGGCATTGGCAGGCCAGTTATCTTCTATTTCATGATCGTCGAGCATCATGTAAGTCGATGTATTGGACATCAGTCGCTGAATATTCGGTTGCGAAAATGCCGTTCGATATTTCTTCAGGATGTCTTTGGCTTCGCGATCCGGAGCAATGACATTCAAATCATCTACATACACTTGATCTCCGGTCATGATCACCGCGCTGACAGGTAGATGACTGTTCTCGACCAGTCGATTGATCGAGCCAAAGATGCGGTCGCCCAGTTGCGGCAAGGAAGCGACGCCAGCGGTAATCCGCAGATAACGGCACGAACCGACGACAAAGCCCCTAGACTGGCTGGCTTTCGCGGTGCGGGTGCGAAAGCGGTAGAGCTGTCGCGGCCATTGCAATGGAAACTCAATGACCGTGTCGATGGTATGGACCGGATTCATCGGACTTAACCAGCCGGCTTGATATTCGTATTCACAATCAGCTTCGAGATCCTGCAATACCAGTACACCCGACATGTCATTGGCCGGGTTCAAAAGTGCAAATACGCTGTTCGACCATTTTTCCGTGCCGGCCTTGCGAGCGCGAACTCCGGCAAATACACGTTTTTTGTCCTGTTGTTCGCCGCGCATGAAAATACGCACTTCGTTAGTTGTCGCGTGGCCCACGATGGGGCCGATAGTCGGTTTGAACATGATCGATTCCGTTCGAGATTTTAATAAACAAGATTTAAATAAGCGGAGCGCGTTGAAGCAACTTTCCTGAGCAGAGGTTAGTTGGCCAGCGGCGGAAAATATTGGCGTTAAGTGGACCAGACCTGTGGCCGATGTCAGCGCAGGTTGTAGGAAAGAGGCGCGATCCGGTTTATTTCAGGCAAAAAAAGCCCCGTCAATTGACGGGGTTGAGGTACGAGCGTGTGGCGCTCGAAAGGGTGCAGCAAGCGGCCCTCCGTCGCCGGAGGGCCGTTTGAGTTACAGCAGGATGGTGCGGATGTCGCCCAACAGACTGCCCAGACGCTGAGTGAAGCGTGCCGCTGCAGCGCCGTTGATCACGCGGTGATCGTAGGACAGCGACAGTGGCAGCATCAGCTTCGGCTGGAAGGCTTTGCCGTCCCAGACTGGCTGGATGGTTGCCTTGGAAACACCAAGAATCGCCACTTCCGGCGCGTTGACGATCGGCGTGAAGCCGGTGCCGCCAATATGGCCGAGGCTGGAAATGGTGAAGCAGGCGCCTTGCATCTCGTCCGACGACAGCTTCTTGGTGCGGGCTTTTTCCGCCAGCGAAGCCGCTTCGGCTGCCAATTGCAGCAGGCTCTTCTGGTCGACGTTCTTGATGACCGGCACCAACAGGCCATCCGGAGTGTCGACGGCGAAGCCGATGTTCACGTATTTCTTGCGGATGATCGCCTTGCCGCTTGGCGCCAGCGAACTGTTGAAGTCCGGCAGCTCCTTGAGCAAGTGCGCGCAGGTCTTGAGCAGCAGCGGCAGGATGGTCAGCTTGACGCCAGCCTTCTCGGCCACGGCTTTCTGCGCAACACGGAAAGCTTCCAGCTCGGTGATGTCCGCCGAGTCGAATTGCGTCACGTGTGGCACGTTCAGCCAGCTGCGGTGCAAGTTGGCAGCGCCGACCTGCATCAGGCGGGTCATCGGCACTTCTTCGATTTCGCCGAAACGGCTGAAATCGACCACCGGAATCGGCGGAATGCCCGCACCACCGGTAGCGCCGCCGGCAGCGGCCGGCGCTTCCTTGGCCTTCTGCATCATCGCCTTGACGTAAACCTGCACGTCTTCCTTGAGGATGCGACCGTGCGGACCGCTGGCGCCAACAGCGCTCAGCTCGACGCCGAACTCACGGGCCAGTTGACGCACGGCAGGGCCGGCGTGAACTTTCGCGCCCGGCTTGGCCGGTGCGGCGGCTGGAGCGGCGGCAGCAGGAGCAGCGGCCGGAGCAGCAGCGGCAGGTGCCGGAGCGCTTGGTGCAGCAGCCGGAGCCGGGGCAGCAGCAGGGGCCGCGCCTTTGACTTTCAGCTTGAGGATCAGGTCGCCGGTACCGACTTCGTCATCCAGCTTGATGGAAACGCTTTCCACCACGCCAGCGGCAGGCGATGGGATTTCCATGCTTGCCTTGTCGGATTCCAGGGTGATCAGCGACTGGTCGGCTTCGACAGTGTCGCCGGCCTTGACCAACACTTCGATGATCTTGGCTTTGCCAGCCGAGCCGATGTCCGGAACGTGGATGTCCTGAACGCTGTCGGCAACCGGTGCTGCTGGCGCGGCTGCCGGAGCAGGCGCAGCGGCAGCGGCCGGTGCAGCAGCCTGGGCCGGAGCGGCAGCCGCAGGGGCCGCAGCACCCGCCACTTCCAGATCCAGAATCAGGTCGCCAGTGCCGACTTCGTCGTTGAGCTTGACGCTGATGGCCTTGACCACGCCAGCGGCAGGCGACGGGATTTCCATGCTGGCCTTGTCGGATTCCAGAGTGATCAGCGATTGATCAGCTTCGACGCTGTCGCCGACCTTGACCTGGATTTCGATGATCTGCGCCTTGCCCGACGAACCGATGTCCGGCACGTGCACTTGCTGAACCGAAGCGGCAGCAGGAGCAGCGGCTGGTGCGGCAGCAGCAGGAGCGGCAGCCGGTTTTTCCTCGGCTTTCGCAGCAGGCGCAGCGGCAGGAGCAGGGGCCGCTTCAGCGGCGCCCTCGACTTCCAGCTCAAGCAGTTCGTCGCCTTCTTTCAGGCGATCGCCCAGCTTCACTTTCAGGCTCTTGATGACGCCGGCTTTCGGGGCCGGCACTTCCATGCTGGCCTTGTCCGATTCCAGGGTCAGAATGCTCTGGTCGGCTTCGATGCGGTCGCCGACCTTCACAAACAGTTCAATTACTTCACCTTCACCGCTGCCGATGTCAGGTACGCGAATGAGTTCGCTCACAAAATGTCTCCTCAGCAGTCCAGTGGGTTGCGTTTTTCCGGGTCGATGCCGAACTTGACGATGGCCTCGGCCACGACTTTAGGTTCGATATCACCACGGTCAGCCAGTGCTTCCAGGGCTGCCAACACCACGAAATGACGGTCGACTTCGAAGAAATGACGCAGTTTCTTGCGGCTGTCGCTGCGGCCGAAACCGTCGGTGCCCAGGACTTTGAATTCCTTGGACGGTACCCACTGACGGATCTGCTCGGCGAACAGCTTCATGTAGTCGGTAGAGGCGATGACCGGACCTTTACGGCCGTTCAGGCACTCTTCGACGTAGCTCAGCTTAGGCTTCTGGCCAGGCTTGAGGCGGTTGCTGCGCTCTACGGCGAGGCCGTCGCGACGCAGTTCGTTGAAGCTGGTAACGCTCCACACGTCAGCGCCGATGTTGAACTCTTCACGCAGGATCTTCGCCGCTTCACGCACTTCACGCAGGATGGTGCCGGAGCCCATCAGCTGAACGTGGTGCGCCGCATCGCGGGTGTCTTCCTCGAGCAGGTACATGCCTTTCTTGATGCCTTCTTCGGCACCGGCCGGCATGGCTGGCTGCTGGTACGACTCGTTCATCACGGTGATGTAGTAGAAGATGTCCTGTTGCTCCTCGGTCATCTTCTTCATGCCGTCCTGAATGATCACCGCCAGCTCGTAGCCGTAGGTCGGATCGTAGGTGCGGCAGTTCGGGATGGTCGCGGCCAGCAGGTGGCTGTGACCGTCTTCGTGCTGCAGACCTTCACCGTTCAGGGTGGTACGCCCGGCGGTGCCGCCGATCAGGAAGCCACGGGTACGGCTGTCGCCAGCGGCCCAGGCCAGGTCGCCGATACGCTGGAAGCCGAACATCGAGTAGAAGATGTAGAACGGCAGCATCGGCTGGTTGTGGCTGGAGTACGAAGTACCGGCAGCGATGAACGAGCTCATGGCGCCTGCTTCGTTGATGCCTTCTTCAAGGATCTGACCTTTCTGGTCTTCCTTGTAGAACATCACCTGGTCCTTATCGACTGGCTCGTAGAGCTGGCCGACGGAGGAGTAGATACCCAGCTGACGGAACATGCCTTCCATACCGAAGGTACGGGCTTCGTCCGGGATGATCGGGACGATGCGCGGGCCGATTTCCTTGTCCTTGACCAGTTGCGCGAGGATTCGCACGAAAGCCATGGTGGTGGAAATTTCACGGTCGCCCGAGCCATCGAGGATGGCTTTGAGGGTGTCCAGATCCGGAGTCGGTACGCTGAAGCTCTGCGCACGGCGCTGCGGCACGAAACCGCCCAGGGCAGCACGGCGCTCGGCGAGGTAGCGGGCTTCGGCGCTGTTTGGCTCTGGTTTGAAGAACGGCAGGTTCTCCAGCTCTTCGTCCTTGACCGGGATGTCGAAGCGGTCGCGGAACAGCTTCAGGCTGTCGACGTCGACTTTCTTGGTGTTGTGCGCAGTGTTTTTCGCTTCGCCGGCACCGGTGCCATAACCCTTGATGGTCTTGGCGAGGATGACGGTCGGTTGTTCCTTGTGGTTGACCGCTTCGTGGTACGCCGCGTAGACCTTGTACGGGTCGTGGCCGCCACGGTTGAGTTTCCAGATCTCGTCGTCGGACAGATCGGCAACCATTGCCTTGAGTTCAGGCGTGTTGAAGAAGTGCTCGCGAACGAACGCGCCGTCTTTGGCTTTGTAGTTCTGGTATTCGCCGTCGATGACTTCGTCCATGCGGCGTTGCAGGATACCGTCGACGTCTTTGGCCAGCAGCGGGTCCCAGAAACGGCCCCAGATGACTTTGGTCACGTTCCACTGAGCACCGCGGAACACGCCTTCGAGTTCCTGGATGATCTTGCCGTTGCCGCGAACCGGGCCGTCGAGGCGCTGCAGGTTGCAGTTGATGACGAAGATCAGGTTGTCCAGCTTCTCGCGGCCGGCCAGGGAGATCGCGCCCAGGGATTCCGGCTCGTCGCACTCGCCGTCGCCCAGGAAGCACCAGACTTTCTGTTTGCCCGGCTGGATGAAACCGCGATGCTCCAGGTACTTCATGAAGCGCGCCTGGTAGATCGCCTGGATCGGACCCAGACCCATCGATACGGTCGGGAACTGCCAGAAGTCAGGCATCAGCCAAGGGTGCGGATAGGACGACAGGCCTTGACCATCGACTTCCTGACGGAAGTTGTTCATCTGGTCTTCGGTGATGCGGCCTTCCATGAATGCGCGGGCGTAAACGCCTGGCGAGGTGTGGCCCTGGAAGTAGATCAGGTCGCCGCCATGTTCGTCGGTCGGGGCCTGGAAGAAATAGTTGAAGCCGATGTCATACAGGGTCGCACTGGAAGCGAAGCTGGAGATGTGACCACCCAGGTCCGAATCTCGCAGGTTCGTGCGCATTACCATGGCCATCGCGTTCCAGCGTACCAGCGAGCGAATGCGGCGTTCCATGAACAGGTCGCCAGGCATGCGTGCTTCGTGGGTAACGGGGATCGTGTTGCGGTAAGGCGTGGTGATCGCGTAAGGGAGCTGCGAGCCGCTGCGGGTCGCGAGTTCGCCCATACGGGTCATCAGATAGTGAGCACGGTCTTCGCCTTCTTTGTCGAGAACCGATTCCAGGGCGTCCAGCCATTCCTGGGTTTCGACGGGATCGAGGTCTTGCATGGCTTGCTCCAGGGCGGAAAGGCTTCCAGAATCGGTTGCCTGAGTTTGCGACTGGCCTTGTGGGCAGACGATTTAAAATTCTTGGATTGCCGACAGGTTGTTCCGGCGGCGTGTAGTTTTACTACAAATCTTCCGGCATTTCAGCCTTTCGAATGTATAGACGAGTAGTAAAACTACAGATGAAAGGCTTGTGGCCTCCGACTGCGTTGTGAGAATAATCGTTAAGGCGGGTCGATTTCCATCCGAATAAGGTGAAAGTTTGATGCTGGATGCCAAAGAAGAAGAAATTTCAGCTATTTCTAACTTTTGTTCGACAGTCCTTCACGTAGCGGGTTTTCATCATTCACTACAAGCGGCCCTTATTACGCCGATCAAGGATAGACCATGACCCTGCCCGTGCTTGCCGAACTGCCCGCCATTCTCCTGCCGTTGGTCAGCCGATCCGAGCAGTCGTTCCGTACGTCCGTCGCCGCCCTTGAAGACGATCACGGCCTGTCGAACTGGACGTCGGAGCGCTGGGCGCAATTCGCCCGCGTCAGCGCCGCCAGCGAATTTGTCATTGAACAGAGCATTCGTGACCCTTTGATGTTGCTGTCGCTGGTGGCATCCGGTGAACTTGATCGGGCATTTGCGCCCGGCGAACTGTGCGCACAGATCGCCGCCGCCGTGAACAGCGCGCAGAGCGAAGACGAACTCGGCCGCGCCTTGCGCCGCCAGCGCGCACGCCATCAGGTGCGGATCATCTGGCGCGACCTGACCCGTCAGGCCGATCTGGTGCAGACCTGCCGCGACCTCTCGGACATGGCCGACGCCACCATCGATCAGGCTTATCAATGGCTGTACAGCCGCCATTGCGAGCAATTCGGCACACCCACCGGCCGGCGCAGCGGTGAGCCGCAGCAGATGGTCATCCTCGGCATGGGCAAACTCGGCGCGGTCGAGCTGAATCTGTCTTCCGACATCGACCTGATCTTCGCCTACCCCGAAGGCGGCGAAACCGTCGGCGTGAAACGCTCGCTGGATAATCAGGAATTCTTCATCCGCCTCGGCCAGCGTCTGATCAAGGCGCTCGATCCGATGACTGTCGACGGCTTCGTGTTTCGCGTCGACATGCGCCTGCGCCCCTACGGATCGTCCGGTGCGCTGGTGCTCAGCTTCAATGCGCTGGAGCAGTATTACCAGGATCAGGGCCGCGACTGGGAACGCTACGCGATGATCAAGGCGCGGGTGGTGGCTGGCGATCAGGTTGCCGGCGCGCAGTTGCTCGACATGCTGCGGCCGTTCGTTTATCGGCGTTATCTGGACTTCTCGGCGATCGAAGCGCTGCGCACCATGAAGCAGCTGATCCAGCAGGAAGTGCGGCGCAAAGGCATGGCCGACAACATCAAGCTCGGCTCCGGCGGCATTCGTGAAGTCGAGTTCATCGCTCAGGCCTTTCAGTTGATCCACGGTGGCCGCGATCTGAGCCTGCAACAGCGTCCTCTATTAAAGGTGCTGAGCACGCTGGAAGGGCAAGGCTATCTGCCGCCGGCGGTGGTCAGCGAATTGCGCGAGGGTTACGAGTTTCTGCGCTACACCGAACATGCCATTCAAGCGATTGCCGACCGTCAGACGCAGATGCTGCCGGACAGCGCGCAGGATCAGGCGCGCATCGCCTTCATGCTGGGTTTCGCCGATTGGCCGGCATTCCACCAACAGCTGATGTACTGGCGCGGGCGCGTGGCCTGGCATTTCGCCCAGGTGATCGCCGATCCCGACGAAGAACAGGGCGGCGAAAGCGAAGTGGTGGTCGGTGGTGAGTGGCTGCCGCTGTGGGAGGAAGAACAGGACGAGGAGGCCGCGTGCCGACAGTTGCAGGAGGGCGGTTTCGTCGATGCCGGCAAAGCCCTGAAAGCGCTGGCCGGTTTGCGTGGCAGTCCGCAATTGCGCGCGATGCAGCGGCTGGGGCGCGAGCGTCTCGATGCTTTTATTCCGCGACTGCTTGCGCAAGCGGTGGAGCACGACAATCCCGATCTGGTACTCGAGCGCGTGCTGCCGCTGGTGGAAGCGGTGGCGCGGCGTTCGGCGTATCTGGTGTTGCTCACGGAAAACCCCGGTGCGCTGCGCCGCCTGCTGACCTTGTGTGCGGCGAGCCCGTGGATTGCCGAGCAGATCACGCGCTTCCCGCTGCTGCTCGACGAATTGCTCAACGAAGGTCGGCTGTTCAAGCCGCCGCTGGCGCCGGAACTGGCGGCCGAGTTGCGCGAACGCCTGACGCGAATTCCCGAGGACGACCTCGAGCAGCAAATGGAAGCCCTGCGCCATTTCAAACTGGCGCACCGCTTGCGCGTCGCCGCCTCGGAAATCGCCGGCAGCCTGCCGTTGATGAAAGTCAGCGATTACCTGACCTGGCTGGCCGAAGCGATTCTCGAACAGGTGCTGGCGCTGGCCTGGCGGCAGACCGTGGCCAAGTACGGCACGCCGCTGCGCACCGACGGCACGCTGTGCGATCCCGGCTTCATCATTGTCGGTTATGGCAAAGTCGGCGGTATTGAATTGGGGCATGGTTCGGACCTGGATCTGGTGTTCATCCATGACGGCGATCCGCAGGCGGAAACCGACGGGCCGAAATCCATCGACGGCGCGCAGTTCTTCACGCGCCTGGGGCAGCGGATCATCCACCTGCTCACAGCGCAGACCAATTCCGGCCAGCTGTATGAAGTGGATATGCGCCTGCGGCCGTCCGGCGCTTCCGGGCTGTTGGTGAGCTCCCTCGGCGCATTCGCGCGCTATCAGGAAAACGAAGCCTGGACGTGGGAGCATCAGGCCTTGGTGCGCGCGCGCGTGCTGGTGGGCAGTCAAGATGTTGGCCACGCTTTTGAAAAAGTCCGCGCGCAGGTGTTGGGCAAACCACGGGATCTGGCCAGGCTGCAGCAGGAAGTCAGCGAGATGCGCGCCAAGATGCGCGACAACCTCGGCACCCGCAGCACCGCAGCCGGCACGGCGGCGAATGCGTTCGACGCGGGCGTGCCGTTTGACCTCAAGCAGGACGCCGGAGGTATCGTCGATATTGAATTTATGGTGCAATACGCGGCCCTGGCGTGGTCGCACAGCCATCCGCCGCTGCTGCGCTGGACCGATAACATCCGCATTCTGGAAGAGCTGGAACACGAACGGCTGATGCCCGCCGAAGATGCCAGTCTGTTGCGCGAGGCGTACAAGGCCTACCGCTCCGCCGCCCACCGGCAGGCCTTGCAGAAGGACGCCGGGGTGATACCGGGCGACCAGTTTGCCGACGAACGCCGGCAGGTTTTGCGGATATGGAAAGAGATGGGGCTAAGCTGAAAGCGGTTTATGCAGCACCCAATACCCTGTGGGAGCGAGCTTGCTTGCGAAGGCGGAGTGTCAGACGACACCGATGTCGGATGTGATGGCCCCTTCGCGAGCAAGCTCGCTCCCACAGTAATATGCGCTGAAATGCAGATGTTGAAACAGATGCAAAACCCTGTGGGAGCTGGCTTGCCAGCGATAGCGGAGTATCAGACGACAATAATGTTGAATGTGAAGACCCCATCGCAGGCAAGCCCGCTCCCACAGTAGATCTACAGTGTTTGTAGAATTATCGAGGCGGGGAGGCGTAAATGCCTCCCCGGTTCGTTTTTGGAAACCACATGAATATTCTGATCGTTGGGCCCAGTTGGGTCGGTGACATGGTGATGGCGCAGACACTGTTTCAGTGTCTCAAGCAGCGCCACCCGCAATGCGCAATCGACGTGCTGGCGCCCGAATGGAGCCGGCCGATCCTTGAGCGCATGCCCGAAGTGCGCAAGGCCTTGAGCTTCCCGCTCGGCCACGGCGCGCTGGAACTGGCGACGCGCCGACGCATCGGCAAGTCCCTGCGCGGTCAGTACGATCAGGCGATCCTGCTGCCCAATTCGCTGAAATCGGCACTGGTACCATTTTTCGCCGGCATTCCGAAACGCACCGGTTGGCGCGGTGAATTCCGCTATGGCCTGCTCAACGACGTGCGTACCCTCGACAAAGAACGCTATCCGCTGATGATCGAGCGCTTCATGGCCTTGGCCTATGAAGCCAACGCCGAGCTGCCGAAGCCGTACCCGCGCCCGAGTCTGCAAATCGACCCGGTGACCCGCGAGGCGGCACTGGCCAAGTTCGGCCTGACTCTCGATCGCCCGGTCCTGGCTTTGTGCCCCGGCGCCGAGTTCGGCGAATCCAAGCGCTGGCCGTCCGAGCATTACGCCAAGGTCGCCGAAGCGCGCATCCGCGAAGGCTGGCAGGTATGGCTGTTCGGCTCGAAAAACGATCACGCGGTCGGCGAAGACATTCGCGCCCGGCTGATCCCGGGCCTGCGCGAAGAATCGGTCAACCTCAGCGGCGGCACCTCGCTGGCCGAGGCCATTGACCTGCTGTCCTGCGCCGATTCCGTTGTGTCCAATGACTCCGGCCTGATGCACGTCGCTGCGGCATTGAATCGTCCGCTGGTCGCGGTATACGGCTCGACCTCGCCGGGCTTCACCCCGCCGCTGGCCGAGCAGGTCGAGATCGTGCGCCTGGGCATCGAATGCAGCCCGTGCTTCGATCGCACTTGCCGGTTCGGCCATTACAACTGCCTGCGTCAGCTGATGCCGGAAGCGGTCAACGATGCCTTGCAGAAGTTGCAGGGCTCCGTGGTCGAGGTTCATTAACTTGCGGGTATTGCTGATCAAGACCTCATCGCTGGGCGACGTGATTCACGCGTTGCCGGCGCTGACCGACGCTGCACGCGCGATCCCGGGGATCAAGTTCGACTGGGTGGTGGAAGAGGGCTTCGCCGAGATCCCGACCTGGCACCCGGCGGTCGATAAAGTGATTCCGGTGGCGATCCGCCGCTGGCGCAAGAATCTGTGGAAAACCATCACCAGCGGCGAGTGGAAACGCTTCAAGCAAAGCGTGCGCGCCAATAAATACGATCTGGTGATCGACGCTCAAGGCCTGCTGAAAAGTGCCTGGCTGACCCGCTACGTCAAAGCCCCGGTGGCCGGCCTCGATAAAACCTCCGCGCGCGAACCGATAGCTGCGCGCTTCTACGATCGCAAACTCGCTGTCGCCCGTGGTCAGCACGCCGTCGAACGCGTGCGCCAGTTGTTCGCCATTGCCTTGGGTTACGACCTGCCCAAAGGCCTAGGCGATTACGGCCTCAACGTCGAGCGACTGGTCGAGTTGCCGCGCAAGAATGCCTACGTGGTGTTCCTCCATGGCACCACTTGGGACACCAAGCACTGGCCGGAACTCTACTGGCGCGAGCTGACCGAGCGGGTCGGCTACCTCGGCGTCGGCGTCAGGCTGCCATGGGGCAACCCACAGGAAAAGGCCCGCGCCGAACGCATCGCTGCCGGCTTCAAGCACGCTGAGGTGCTGCCGAAACTCAATCTGGCCGGCGTCGGCAAAGTCCTCGCCGGCGCGCAAGCCTGCGTGGCAGTGGACACCGGGCTTGGCCATCTGGCCGCTGCGCTGGATGTGCCGACCATCTCGTTGTTCGGCCCGACCAACCCGGGCCTGACCGGCGCTTACGGCAAGCTGCAGATTCATCTGGCCAGCGACTTCCCGTGCGCGCCCTGCATGCAGAAAAAATGTACCTATCAACCGACCGCGCAGGATGCCCGTCAGTTTGACCTGAAACGCGAGCAGCCTTTGTGCTTCACGCGTGTGAACCCCGAGCGTGTCGCCAGCCGACTGAGCACGTTGTTAATGGCTGAGGAGCTGCGCTGATGCAATTGGCATTTGTCCTGTACAAATATTTCCCGTTCGGTGGCTTGCAGCGCGACTTCATGCGCATCGCTCTCGAATGCCAGAAGCGCGGCCATCAGATTCGCGTCTACACGCTGATCTGGGAAGGCGACGTGCCGCCGGGTTTCGAAGTGCTGGTGGCGCCGGTCAAGGCCTTCTTCAACCACCGTCGCAACGAAAAGCTCAGCGCGTGGATGGCAGCGGATCTGGCCAAGCGTCCGGTCGATCGCTTGATCGGATTCAACAAAATGCCTGGCCTGGATGTCTACTATGCCGCCGACGGCTGCTTCGAAGACAAGGCGCAGAACCTGCGCAACTCGCTGTATCGCCGCTGGGGTCGCTATCGCCATTTCGCCGAGTACGAGCGCGCCGTGTTCGCCAAAGACGCGAAGACCGAAGTGCTGATGATTTCCGAAGTGCAGCAGCCGCTGTTCATCAAGTATTACGACACGCCGCTCGAGCGCTTCCACCTGCTGCCGCCGGGCATTGCCCAGGATCGTCGGCGGCCGGCGGATGCCGATGAGATTCGCGCCGGTTTCCGCGCTGAATTCAATCTCAAGGACGACGAGTTGCTGCTGGTGCAGATCGGCTCCGGCTTCAAGACCAAGGGTGTCGATCGCAGCCTCAAGGCGCTGGCCGCCCTGCCGGCCGAATTGCGCAAACGCACCCGGCTGTTTGTAATCGGCCAGGATGACCCCAAATTGTTCCAGATGCAGAGTGCGACGCTGGGCCTGGGCGACAATGTGACCTTCCTCAAAGGGCGCAGCGATATCCCGCGTTTCCTGCTCGGTGCCGACCTGTTGATCCACCCGGCCTACAACGAAAACACCGGCACCGTGCTGCTTGAAGCGCTGGTGGCCGGGTTGCCTGTACTGGTCAGTGCGGTCTGCGGTTACGCCCATTACATCGCCGAAGCCGATGCCGGGCGAGTGCTGGACGAGCCATTCGAGCAGGCGCAGCTGACCCGATACCTGACCGAGATGTTGAGCGACGACGCTGCACGGGCGGCCTGGAGCCGTAACGGTCTGGCCTTCGCCGAGACGGCCGACCTCTACAGCATGCCGCAGCACGCGGCGGATGTGATTCTGGCGGAGCACGCTTAATGAAGTTGATGCTGGCTGAACCGTTCAAAAGCCTTTGGGCCGGACGCGACCCGTTCGCCGAAGTCGAAGGCTTGCAGGGCGAGGTGTACCGCGAGCTGGAAGCGCGCCGGACATTGCGCACGGAAGTCGACGGCAACGGGTTTTTTGTGAAAATCCACCGTGGCATCGGCTGGGGCGAGATCTTCAAGAACCTGCTGACCGCCAAGCTGCCGGTGCTCGGCGCGGGTCAGGAGTGGAAAGCCATTCAGCGTCTGCAGGAAGCCGGCGTGCCGACCATGACTGCCGTCGCCTACGGCGAGAAAGGCAGCAACCCGGCGGATCAGCATTCGTTCATCGTCACCGAAGAACTCGCGCCGACCATCAGCCTCGAAGACTTCAGCATTGACTGGGTCAAGCAGCCGCCGGAGCCAACACTCAAGCGCGCGCTGATTGCCGAAGTCGCGCGGATGACCGGGATGATGCACCGCGCCGGGGTCAATCACCGCGACTGCTACATCTGCCATTTTCTGCTGCACACCGACAAACCGGTCACACCGCAGGATTTCAAACTCTCGGTGATTGACCTGCATCGAGCCCAGACCCGCCCGGCGATCACCCAGCGCTGGCGCAACAAGGATCTGGCGGCGCTGTACTTCTCGGCGCTGGACATCGGCCTGACCCGCCGCGACAAACTGCGTTTCCTCAAGGGCTATTTCCAGCAACCACTGCGGCAGATTCTGGCGGAAGAAGCGCCATTGCTGAGCTGGCTGCAAGGCAAGGCCGACAAGCTCTACGAGCGTAAACAGCGTTACGGGGATGCGCTCTGATGGCGGGTTGGACACTTGAGCCGCAGTACGGCGAACTCGCCGAAGATTTCGGCAGCCTCGAAGCCGTATTTGCCTTGCAGGGCGAACGCCTGACCCGCGATCCGCTGTCGGAGGTGGTTCGGGTGCAGCGCGACGGCGTCAATTATTACGTCAAACGCTACGTCGGCGCCGGTAAGGGCCTGCGCCGTTACCTCGGCAAGCCGCGCGTAAAAATGGAATGGCAGAACCTCAAGCGCTTCGCCAAGTGGGGCATCCCCACGGCCGAGGTGGTGGCCTGGGGGCTGGAGCGGCGGGGCGCGGCCTACGATCGGGGCGCGATGATCACCCGTGAACTGCCCAATACCGAAGACCTCTCGGCGCTGGCCGAGCGCAAGGATCCCAGGCTCAAGGATCGCGCCTGGGTCGACGGTGTCAGCCAGCAATTGGCCGGTTACACCCGGACCATGCACGACCATCGGTTTACGCATAACGATTTGAAATGGCGCAACCTGCTGATCGACGATCAGGCGCGCATCTTCCTCATCGACTGCCCCAACGGCGAATTCTGGCGCGGCTTCTGGCTCAAGTACCGGATCACCAAGGACCTCGCCTGTCTCGACAAACTGGCCAAATATCACCTGTCCAACACCCAGCGCCTGCGCTTCTACAAGCAGTATCGCCAGTGTGATCGGCTCGATGTCGCCGACAAGAAACGGATCCGCCATGTGGTGAGATTTTTTGAGGGGCGCGAATGACTGATTTTCTTGCCGAACAGGACCGCGCACTGCTGGAGCGCCACGGTCTCGGCAATTTCGATGCACTGTGGGCCAAACAGCTTGAAGCTGTGGATGAGCCCAACACTGCCGGTGGCGGCTGGAGCAGCGTGTTCCGTCTCGATCTTGAAGGCCAGGGCTATTACCTCAAGCGCCAGAGCAATTATCTGACCCGAACTTTGCAGGCACCGTTTGGCGAACCGAGCTTTGCCCGCGAATTTCGCAACATCAGCCGTTATCGCAAGCTGGGCATTCCGGCGTTGCAGGCGGCGTTTTTCGGTGAGCGCAAGGTCGCTGGGGAAGTACGCGCCATTCTGCTCACCCGTGCACTGGACGGCTGGAGCGACCTGGATTCGTTGCTGGCGCGCTGGACGCAGCTCAGTGCCGCGCAGCATTCGGCAATTCTCAAGGCATGCGGGCTGTTGGCGCGGCGGCTGCACGGCGCGCGTCAGGTGCATGGCTGTTTCTATCCCAAACATATTTTCCTGCGCGCCACCGGCGACGGCTATGAGGCGCAGCTGATCGATCTGGAGAAAACCCGGCCGTTGCTGTTCGGCATGCGTGACCGGGTCAAGGATCTGGAACCGTTGCAACGCCGAGCGCCGCAATGGAGCGAGGCAGACTTGCGCCAGTTGCTCGCGGCTTATCTCGATCAGCCGACTGACAGCTCGCTGCTCGACAGCTGGCTGAGCCGACTGACAGCGCGGCGCAGCCACAAGGAGACCCGCTGATGCAATTGTCCGAGCTGGCCCGCTCCGGGCGTACCCCCTCACTGCCGCTGACCGTGACCCTGGCGGACGCCGCCGGTGTTGCGGATTTGCAGTTGCTGAGCCTGCTGCGGGTGTTGCCCGGGCAGCGCTATGTTGGCGCCGGCGTCTGGCGCGGTCGGCCGGTATTGGCCAAATTGCTGGTAGGCAGCAAGGCCGCCCGGCATTTTCAGCGTGAGCTGGACGGTGTGCGCCTGCTCGCGGCGCAAGGCCTGACCACGCCGCTGCTGTTGGCCGATGGACTGAAAGACGGTGAGGGTGGCTGGCTACTCTTCGAATTCCTCGAGGGTGCCGAGAGCCTCGGTGATGCCTGGGCCAAGGTCGAGTCTCTGCCGGCGCTGGCCGACGAGCAAACCGCCGTTCTGGCCGAAGCGCTGGATGCGATCGGTCGGATGCATGGCAAAGGACTCTGGCAGGAAGATCTGCACCTGGACAATCTGCTGCGTCACGGCGGTCAGTTGTACCTGATCGATGGCGCCGGAGTTCGTGCGGAAGCGGCGGGGCAGCCACTGTCCCGACAAAAAGTGCTGGAAAACCTCGGGGTGTTTTTCGCCCAGCTACCGAAGTCACTCGAGCCGTTCACCGAAGAGTTGCTGGTCTATTACCTGTTGAGCAACAGCGAACATGCGTTGCCGCTGGAGGCTCTGCAGAAACAGATCGACAAGGTGCGCAGTTGGCGACTCAGGGATTATCTGAACAAGGTCGGCCGTGAATGCACGCTGTTTGCCGTGCAGCGCGGTGCATTTGCCCTGCGCGCCGTTCGCCGTGAAGAAGCAGCGGCCATGCTGCCGGTGCTTGATCAGGCCGACGCCTTGCTTGATCAGGGGCATCTGTACAAGACCGGCGGCGCGGCCAGCGTCGGCAAAGTCGAGGTGGCCGGGCGAGCTCTGGTTATCAAGCGCTACAACATCAAGAATTTTGCCCATTGGCTCAAACGCTTCTGGCGCCCGAGCCGGGCCTGGCATTCGTGGCGTGAAGGCAATCGCCTGGCGTTCCTGGGCATCGCCACGCCGAAACCGCTGGCGGTACTCGAAAAGCGTTTTTTGTGGCTGCGCCGCAGTGCCTATCTGGTCACCGAATACCTGCCCGGGCCGGACATCATCGAGCGCTTTGCGCCGTACGTGGAAAATGGCCAGGCGCCGGAAGCCGAGTTGCTGGCGCTTGATCAATTGTTTGCCCGATTGATCGCCGAGCGCATCAGTCATGGCGACTTCAAAGGCCACAATCTGTTCTGGCAGAC
Organism: Pseudomonas sp. ef1; assembly: GCF_007293365.2. NCBI lineage: Bacteria > Pseudomonadati > Pseudomonadota > Gammaproteobacteria > Pseudomonadales > Pseudomonadaceae > Pseudomonas > Pseudomonas sp. ef1. Next base: position 1,471,685 of record NZ_CM129815.1, read on the forward strand.
GGATCGCTGGGCGCTGATCGACCTCGACTCCATGTGTCAGCACTCATCGATCGGCAGTTTTGCCCCGGCTTACGCCCGCGATCGCGCGCGCTTCATGCGCAACTGGCCTGAAAACAGCGCGTTGTACCAGGTCATTGATCAGCGGTTGCCGAAAGAAGTCTCCAGCGCAGGGTGATTCCTTCTCACGAGCAGACTCGTTCTTGCAATGGACCTGGTCCACTGCGAAACGGAGTCTGTGGGCAGTAGCGGACAAAATACAGCGATCTGTCCTACAACTTCTCCAGAAGCCATGAACTGTGCCCTGCTCGGGCTCGATGCTAATTTGCCTGACGATCTCGGAGGGCGAATCTTGAGCATGAAAAAAATTCTGACGCTGGGCGTAATGTCTGCAGTTCTCTCAGGCTGTGGCAGTTTCTCGACCGTTTTGCAGGGCGACGCCGATGCTGCCCGTGACCTGCGCAAAAAGAAGACCTACTGCCAATCGATTCCGCGCATCTACAGTGGTCTGGCCTTCGATTTTTGCACTCTGAATGCGCCGCCTGATCCTACGGGTATGCTGGCGCCCTTTGTGTTGCTCGATCTTCCGCTGTCCGCCGTGTTCGATACGCTTTCGTTGCCTTACACGGTCTATCGGCAGATTACCGATTCAAATCTGAGTATTTACTGGCGCAGAGACGGCTATTGAGTCGTTGGACTCGCTGAATCGGATCAATCGCGCAGGTGGCAATTCGTACAAGGTAATTCCCGTCATGTTTACGCTATAATCCCGCCCTTTAGCTGCCGCTCGCCCTGTGCGAGGGCACATCAATTTTCAAGGCGCATCGCGCCTGCATGCAGACTAAAGAGGCTAGACCCCTGTGGCATTGACGATTCTTGGCCTGTCCGGCGCCCTTAGCCATGATCCTTCCGCAGCCTTGTACATCGACGGCAAGCTGGTCGCGGCGGCTGAGGAAGAGCGCTTCGTACGCGATAAACATGCAAAGAACCGCATGCCCTACGAATCGGCGAAATTCTGCCTCGAGCAGGCCGGTATCAAACCTTCCGACGTTGACGTGGTGGCGATTCCATTCGCCCCGATCAGCCTGTTCGGCAAGGCCCGCTGGCACTACGCCAAGCGCTACTGGTATGCCCCTGATCGCGCACTCGATGCCATCCTGATGGGCAACCGTCGCTACAAGCGCTATCGCAACAAGATCGTCTGGTGCCTCGAGCAACTGGGCTTCGATCCGAAGAAAATCAAGATCGAGCCGGTCGAGCATCACCTGGCTCACGCCTCCAGTGCTTATCACTGCTCCGGTTTCAAAGAGAAAACCGCGATCCTCGGCATCGACGGTAAAGGCGAATACGCCACGACCTTCTTCGGTTACGGCGAAAACGGCAAGATCCACAAGATCAAGGAATTCTTCGACCCGGATTCCCTCGGTGGTCTGTACGGTGCGATCACCGAATTCCTCGGTTTCGAGATGCTCGACGGCGAGTTCAAGGTCATGGGCATGGCGCCATACGGCGATGCCAGCAAGTACGATTTCTCGCGTCTGGCCTCGTTCGAAAATGGCGAGCTGGTGATCAACACCGACTACGCCAACGTGATCGGCCTGCGTCGCTATAAAGAGAAGGGCAAGGGTTTCTACTTCTCGCCGAAGCTGATCGAGTGGCTGGGTCCGAAGCGCGAAGGCGACATCGCCGACGAGCCGTACATCCACTACGCCGCGAGCATGCAAGCGCTGTTCGAGAAGCTCGCGCTGCAGATGATCGACCACTATCTGGGCGACGTGCTCAAGGAAACCGGCAAACTGGCTTTCGCTGGTGGCTGTGCGTTGAACGTCAAGCTGAACCAGAAAATCATCGCTCGCGACGACATCAAAGAGCTGTTCGTACAGCCTGCATCCGGCGATGCCGGCACCGCAGTCGGCGCTGCCGCTTACGTGTCGCACGCCCGTGGCGTACCGGTCGAGAAGATGGAACACGTCTACCTCGGCCCGTCGTACAGCAACGAGGACGTGATTGCTGCGTGTGCCCGTCACGAGAACAAGCCGACCTGGCGCAAGCTCGACAACATGCCGGAGCAGATCGCCCAAATCATGGTCGATGGCAACCCGGTCGCCTGGTTCCAGGGCCGTATGGAGTTCGGTCCGCGTGCGTTGGGTGGTCGTTCGATCATCGGTTGCCCGAGCGTGGCCGGTGTCGCCGACCGCATCAACCACCAGATCAAGTTCCGCGAGCGCTGGAGGCCTTTCTGCCCGTCGATGCTCGACACCGTCGCTCCACAGATGATCAAGATCGATCACCCGGCGCCGTTCATGACCTTCACCTTCGAAGTCGCCGAAGAATGGAAAACCCGCGTGCCGGAAGTCGTCCATGAGGACGGTACTTCCCGTGCCCAGGTACTCAAGCGCGAATACAACCCGCGCTACTACGACATGATGAAGGCGCTGGAAAACCTCACCGGTAACGGCGTGTCGCTGAACACTTCGCTCAACCGTCGTGGCGAACCGATGATCTGCTCGCCGACCGACGCGCTGAACATGTTTTTCGGCTCGGATCTGCAGTACCTGATCATGGAAGATATTCTGGTGGTCAAAGAGGGCGCCAACGCTTATGACTCGCTCGGCTGAACGCCATGTGCTGCAGTTCTGTCACGGCTATGACGGGCCGTTCCTGGACTGCGCGCGGCAGTACGCCAGCCTGTTTGCCGGCACCGGCTATCGGGTGACCACGGTGTTTCTGACCGGGGCCGCCGATAGCGAGGTGGCCGCAGCGTGTGCTTCCGATGAAGTGTTGTTCATGGAGTACAGCTCCAAGGCCATTCGTGGCCTGAAACTGGGGGCTATCGGCGATCTGCGCAAGATCGTCGCCTCACGCAATTTCAGTCTTTGCATCGCCCATCGCTTCAAGCCGATCTATATCGCCTTGCTCGGCACATCGCTGCCGGTCATTGGTGTGCACCACGCGTTCGGCGATTACCAGCGTGGGACGCGCAAGTTGTTCGCGCATATTTTCCGCCAGCGCCTGAGCCTTCTCGGCGTGTCGGATGCAGTGCGTGACGACATGCGGCGCTGCCTGCCGAAATGGCCGGCAAGCCGAATCCAGACGTTGTACAACCGCATCGATGTGCCTGCACTGCAAGCCCGTCAGGTACCTTCCGAAGAAGCACGGCAGATCCTCGGGCTGTCGCCGGATGCCTGGATTGTCGGTAACGTCGGCCGCCTGCACCCGGACAAGGATCAGGCCACGTTGCTGCACGGGTTTGCCCAAGCGCTGCCAGGCCTGCCGGCCAACAGTCAGCTGGTCATTCTCGGCAGTGGTCGCCTGGAGCAGGATCTCAAGGGGCTGGCCCGTGAGCTGGGCATTGCCGACCGAGTGCTGTTTCTCGGTCAGGTGCCCGATGCGCGCAATTATTTCCGCGCCTTCGATGTGTTCGCCTTGAGCTCCGATCATGAACCGTTCGGCATGGTCTTGCTGGAGGCCATGGCCGCCGGCTTACCGTTGCTGGCCACCGCGTGCGGCGGGGCGAAGGAAGTGGTGGAGGGTGTGGGCATTCTGTTTCCATTGGGCGATGCCGAGCATCTGGCTCAGGGGCTGCAACATCTGGCCGCGATGGATGAGCCGCAGCGTCGTCAATGTGCGCAGATGATGCTTGAGCGACTGCATGAGCGTTTCTCCGACCGTGCGGTGCGCGAGACCTTCTGGCGCCTGCCGCCAGTTACCGATCTGGCAACGAGGGGCTGATGCTCAACCGATTTCAAGGCTGGCGCGAACGTGGCTGGTCGCCCGTTGACGCCTCGACCTACGCCACTACCTGGCAACGTTATGGCGGCAGTGTCGCGACACATCCGCTGGTCATCGAGCGCCTGGCGGATCTGGCCGGGATCCCGGTGCGTTATCTGGCCTGGCAGCAGCAGGGCGATGTCAAAGCCGCTATTGCTACCTGGGGGCGGGACCTGGCGTTGTCCAAGGACGTGCTCAAACGCAACGGCAAGAAAGGCCTGTTCGACCTCGGCAATGCCGAGCTGATCCTGCCAGCCGCCGTCGATGCTCAGGCACCGCTGCGGCATCGGGCGCGCTATCTGTCGGCACTCAACGAAGGCCGTTTCAGTGGCCTGAAGTTGCAGGCTGAGCAACTGGCCATGGCCCGCACGCCGGAAGAGTTGTCGAAAAAGTTTCGCTATAACCAGCGTCGCGAATTGCGTCTGCTGGAAGAAGCGGGCGGTGTGGTGCGAGCGGTCAGCGAGTTTTCCAGCGTTGAGCTGGCCGCGATGTACTGCGATCTGTTTCAGCGCCGCTGGGGCTTTCCGGCGACCGGCGCGGCGCGCATGGCCGAGGTCATCGAGTTGCTGCGCGAGCTGTTGATCGGCTCGGTCATTTTCCTCAACGATGCGCCGATTGCGATTCAATTGGTCTACCGCGTTGAGGCGGCAGAATGGATCAGTGTCGAATACGTGAATGGCGGCGTGGATCCCGAAACCCGCGAGTTCAGCCCCGGCAGCGTGCTGAGCTTTCTCAATACGCAAAGCGCCTGGGAACACGCACGGGCACTCGGCAAGCCGTTGCGTTTTTCGTTCGGTCGCGCTGACCGTGAATACAAGGACCGCTGGTGCAACCCTGTGCCGGTGTTCACCGTATGAGTCAGACCATGAGCCGCAAACAGCAATTGCTCAGACGCCATCGACGCAACAAGCGCGTGGCCATGTTGGTCGCGCTGGCCGCCATCATCGCGCTGAGCGTACTGGTCGCCTGGTGGCTGGCGCCGGTGTTGCTGATTGGCGGCTGGATCGCCCATGAGGCGTGGTTTGCCGATCATCTGTTCTACGCGCCCGGCGACGATTACCAATACAGCTTCCCGGCGTATACGCCGCAGCCTAAGGTGCATCTGAACGGCGAGCAGTTGCGTCTGGATGAAGGTGTGATGCTGGCCGACGATGCCACGCTGATCCTGGCGGTGCGAGCCAAAGGCACTTGGCTGGGACGTTTCTTCGATCCTCGGGTCGAGTTGTCGGGCGGCGCCAATCCTGACGTGCAAACCTTTGAACGCGGTGTCGGCGGCCTGCGCTACCTGAACCTCAGCGGTCAGGCGCAAGCATTGTCCGAAGGCGTATTGCGTCTGCGCGGCCGTTTCTGTCGAGTGTCGGGCGAGCCGGTACTGTGGGCGCTGGAACACGCTGATTATCGTCGCCAGCGGGTCATGGTCATTGCCCCTCACGCCGACGATGCGGAGCTGGCGGCGTTCGGGTTGTACAGTCAGGCCGATGAAGCCTGGATCGTCACCCTGACCGCTGGCGAAATCGAGGCCGAACATTATCAGCAGATGGGCATGAGCAAGGTCGACGCCGCGCGGCTGAAGGGACGCTTGCGCGCCTGGGACAGCCTCACCGTGCCGCAATGGGCTGGTGTCCCCCAGGAACGCTGCGTGCAGTTGGGCTATTTCTGCCTGCAACTGGCCGCGATGCGGGACAAGCCGGAGCAACCGGTGGGTTCGCGCGAAGCGGATTTGAGCGATACCCGTCTGTTCCGTCAATTCAATCGGTTTGTTCTGCCAAGTGACGCCGATGGCGCGCCGACCTGGAACAATCTGCTGGCCGATCTGCGCGAAACAATGCTGCGCGCGCGTCCGGACGTTATCGTGCTGCCGCATCCGACGCTGGACCCGCACCCCGACCACATCTGTGCGCAGCAGGCTGTGCTTGAAGTGTTGGGGGGGCTGGACTGGCAGCCGACGCTGCTCGGTTATGCCAACCATCTGCACGATAACGACCGGTGGCCGATGGGCAATAGTGGCGATGGCGTGGCGCTGCCGCCAGCCTTTGATGCTGGCGTGCCGGTGCAGCCTGTATGCATGACGTTGTCCGTGGAGCAGCAGCGTGACAAGGCCATGGCCCTGGGCATGATGCATGACCTGCAGCCGCCCGCGCCGTTCAAGCGTCGCTTGCGTCGAAGCTTGCAGCGATTGCTGGCTGGGCGCGCCGGTTCGCCTTATGGCGAAAACGAATTTTTCCGCAAGGCGGTTCGGCGACATGAACTGTTCTGGCGTTTGTAGCGACACAGGCGCCCGCGCAAGACTGTCTTGCGGGCGGGCATGTTCAGGTTTGCTCGGGTTGCTGTTGCGGCAAGGAAGACAATGAAAGTTCTATTTCTGGTGCAGAAAGATCAACGGGCCATTCTCGATCGTTTGTATGAGGGTGTCGCCGCCCATTGTGAGTGCGATCTGCGCTGGTTGAGCGGTGACGAGCAGCGCAATCTGCGGCGATATTTCCGCCGCGAAGTCGATGTTACCCGCTATGACCGCATCGTGTTTTTCCTGCGCTTCAAGCAGGAGATCCGGCAGGTCGGGTTTATCCGCACTATCCCCAATCTGGTGATTCTGGAGCACGATGCCTATCAGAATTACATCCCCTGCAAGTACACCGGCAAGTTCAGTGCGCACTATCGGCGTTTGCCGTGGGCACGGGTGATCAGTTCCGGTTTCGTGGTGGCCGAGCGCCTGCGCTCGGAGGGCTTCGACGCCGTGTTCGTGCCCAAGGGCTACGATCAGACGCAATTGCAGGACCAGGGGCGCGAGCGGGATATCGAACTCGCCTTCGTCGGCAGCACCAACAGTGTGGCCTACAGTGGCCGCAAGGCGCTGCTGGATGAACTGGGCCAGGTCGAGCCGCTGCTGGTGACGCGGACCAAGTCCGGGGCTGAATACCTGGAAACGCTCAACCGTATCCGCTTTTTTGTCAGCGCGGACGTGGGCATGGGCGAGTTCATGATCAAGAACTTCGAAGCCATGGCTTGCGGCTGCGTCCTGCTGGCCTATGATCAAGGCGCCGCCGAAGCTGCGGCGCTGGGTTTGCAGGACATGCACAACGTGGTGTTCTATCAGACGATCGCGCAGTTGCAGGAAAAGCTGGCCACGCTGCGCGAGGATCCGCAACTGGCGCAACGCATCGCTGACAACGGTCGCGAGCTGGCGGTGGAGCAGTTCAGCTTCGCGCGGATCGGTCAGCGCATCGTTGAAGAGCTTGAGCCGTCGTTGCGTGAGCGGGCGCCGCTGAGTCTGCTGGAAAAAATCCGCCTGAAAGTGGGCATTTGACAAGTGTCATATAGCCAGTGATATTGCTGGCGACTTCTGATTAACGAGATATCGGTGCAATTTTCCAAAGAAAGCCAGATTACATTGGTGGTTACCAGCTGCGGTCGACTCGATCTGCTCAAGGCCACTCTCGATAGCTTCGACCGGTACAACACGGCACCCATTCGTGAAGTGTTCATCACCGAAGATGCCGGCGACGAAGGCGTTGCCGGGATTCTGCCTGCCCACTGGAAAGAACATTGCACGGTCTTCGTCAATCGTCCGAAGCTGGGCCAGTTGGCATCGATCGACCTGGCCTACGGACACGTCAGCACCCCCTACATTTTTCATTGCGAAGATGATTGGGAGTTCTATCGTCCGGGGTTCGTCGAAGACTCGATGACCATTCTGCAAGCGCGGCCGGAAATTCTGCAGATCTGGTTGCGCAGCTATAATCACGATCTGCGGGTTCACAGTCCTTACATCCATTTGGGCGCGCGCGGGATTGTCGATGGCGTCGCCTGTTATCCGCTGATTTCCGACAAGCCGGAGTGGCAGGGGTTCTCGCTGAACCCGGGGTTGCGCCGACTCGAGGATTATCGGTTGTGTGCGCCTTTCGCCGGGCACGGTGGCGAGAAGGCCTTGTCACAGCGCTACTCGCAACTGAACAGGGAGGCCTTGATACTCGAGGCAGACGCGGTCATGCACACCGGTTTTGGTCTGCATGTGCAAACGGATGTCGAGCGTGAACGCAAAGCGCGCCGCAATCGCCGCGAGCAGATTAAATTTGCCTTGTTTCTGTTGCTGGGAGTCTGCATTGGCTGGTTCATCAACTGAGTTCGAGTACGCCGCAGCTTGTCCCCGCAAATCCGTGCAACGGCTTTCTGCCCTATGAATATTCTCAATATCATGTGGGCCGGTGGCGCTCCGTTCGCATCAATTCACAAAGTGCACCAGCAAATACTCTCTCAGGCTGCGCCGTCGGCGGTGGTCAAAACCTGGCTCCTCCAGGGGCAGGGAGCCGAGTGCGGCGTGGATGTCGGTGAGGTCCGGGAGTGGCAGTTATCGTCAGCGCGCCTGAAGGGCCGGCATTTCTGGCGTTTTGCCAAACCCGTGATGCGGGCGAGGTTTCGCCAGGCGCTCGTGGACAGTGACGCTCGATTGCTGCTGCTGGACGGCATGGGCGTTGCCCGCACGTTATTGCCGGTCCTCAAGAAGCTGCCGCATATCCGCGCGGTAGTGATTTTCCACGGTTCGGCGCGATTGAATGCCGGCGACCAGGCTTTATTCCAGGCAATCCCTGCGTCCCGGCTGAAACTGATTGCCGTTTCCAGCACTCTCGCCGATTCACTGGCCCGCGATCTGCAGATGCCTGTCACCGCGCTGCGAAGTGCGTTCGATCCGGTGGCGTTTCGCGCTGACCTGTTCACCCGTGAGCAAGCCCGGGCACGATTGGGATTGCCGCAAGGCGATACGCCGGTATTGGGCGCGGTAGGGCGGCTGGTCTCCGAGAAGGGTTTCGGCTATCTGCTGGATGCCTTTGCCGCAGCACTCGACACCCGCCCGGACTTGCGCCTGGTCATTATTGGCGAAGGCTCCAAACGCGCGGCGCTGGAGCAGCGCATCGACGCGCTTGGCTTGCACGACAAGGTCTTGCTGACCGGGCATCTGAACGAAGCAGCGCAGCTTTATCGTGCGTTCGACTGGGTTGCGATCCCTTCGCTGGAAGAGGGCCTCGGTCTGGTCATGCAGGAAGCGGTGATGGCCGGCGTACCGGTGTTGTGCAGCGATCTGGAGGTGTTCAGCGAACAACTGGGCAGCGCCGGCTGGTATGCCCCGGTCAATGACACAAAGGCCTGGTCCGAGACCATCGACCGCGCCTTCGGTGCCTCATCTCAAGCGATCAATGCCGAGCAGTACCGGATGCTTTCACCGGACGAGGCCTGGGCGAACTTCAGCCAGGCTGCCCGCGCATTGTTTTCATGACGACAAGACCGCGCGCTCAAGTGCCTGCATCGGAAAGCTGTCGTTCAGCTTTTCGCGCGCAATATAGCGTGCGAAGTGTTGCAGGTTGCGTTTGATCAAGCGCTTTGGCAACGGTCCGCGGGTGAAGCGCATGTCGGCGACATCGATCAGGCCCATGCGGTTGTCTGGTGTGACGACGATGTTGCCAAGATGCAGGGAGCGGAAATAGATGCCCGAGCGGTGCAGGCTGCGTATCAGCTCGGCCAGATCCGGCAATGCCTGAGTCCAGTTGAAACCTTGTTTTGCGGCGATCTGGCGCAGCGTTTGCCCTGGCAGAGGCTCATACAGCACGGCGGTCATGCCTGGTTTCTCAAGGCGAAAGAACTGGAGGATCTGCAGCGTCGGTACGCCGAGTTTGTGCAGCTCGACGGCGTTGTCGATGAATCGCTTCGAGTAGGGGCGAAACAAGGCGGATGAAAAAAACCTTTTGCGACGAAACAGTTTGAGAATTTTCCCATCCTGCAGCAGGTAGACTTTCGGCCCATAGCTGTCCGCTTCCAGAACTTTGGCGGCGTCGATCATTTGGTCTAGAGCGGCTTGTGAGAGCCGGGAGCATCGCATCGTAGGAAGCCTTGTCGAAAGTGCGGGGTGTAGTAGCGGGCAATGATGCCGAAAAGTTTCGATTTTAACCATGCCGCGTCGCATGGGCGAACCCTTGTCAGGAGCAGATTGATGCAGGAAACACGCTGGGCGCAACTATGGATGGCGATGGGGCTCTTGTGGTTTTTACTGGCTATTGCCGTAGCGCCCACCAACAAGGTCTACCAGCAGGGGCTGGTGGCTCTCGTCTGGTTGCCGGCGCTAGTGCTGGGCTGGGCTGCGCGGCACCGCGTCAGAGAAGTGCTCCATGAACAACGCTGGATCTACCTGCCATTGCTCGGATTGCTGGTCTGGTCGCTGATCAGTCTGGCATGGACAAACGCACCGGAAACGGGGCGCGAGGCCAAGCGTCTGTTGTATATCGTGGTGTTCCTGCTGTTTTTTCCGGTGTTCGCCAGCGGACGCCCCGAGCGATTGATTCGCCTGATGCAGTGGGGCGGGCTGGGATTGGCAGTAACTGCGCTGGTGGCCATCGTCAGGTTTTACGTCATCGAAGGTAACGCCTGGTCTGCCCGGGTGGAAGGTCTGGGTGAACTGGCGCATCCGATCCTCGGCGGCTATGTCATCGGCCTGGCGGCGGTGTGGCTGGCCCTGTGGGCGCCGCGTGGCGTGATGTGGCAAGGGGTCTGGACACTGGCGTTGGCGGTGCTGGGTATCTTTGTACTGATGAGTCAGAGTCGAGGCGCGGCGCTGGCGTTGTTTCTGACCATCCTGGCCATGCCGATCTGGTGCCGTGACCGCCACAGCCGAATCGTCGCAGCCGTGGCCCTGGTGGTGGCGATTGTGGCGCTGTGGCTGTTCGAACCGTTGGTGCTGGCGCGAGGAGTTTCCTTTCGTCCGCAGATTCTGATGGCCTCTCTGGATATGATTGCCCAACATCCCTGGGGTGGGTTGGGCCTGGGTGGGGATTACCGGGTTTTCTGGTCGGGCATGACCTTCGATCACGCCCACAATCTGTTCACCCATGTTGCGATCGTACTGGGTCTGCCGGGACTGCTGTTGTGGTCTGTCGTCTGGTTCGCCGTTATTTTCCAGGCGTGGAAAGTTCGAGAAACGCTGTATGCCCGGGGGATCATCGGTATCTGGCTGTTCTCGACACTGGCGATGCAGTTCGACGCTGCCAGCCTCACCGGCACTCCGCGCGCCGAGTGGTTCATCAGCTGGCTGCCGTTGGGGCTTGCCAGCGTTTTGGTATGGGCGCGGGCCAATGGCAGCGCTTGTGATAAAATTTCGCGTTCTTCTTAACCAGTGAGCTCTACGATGACTGACGCACCGCCCAAAGCGGAACAGGAATCCAGCCTGAAAATCTACTTTCGGCTGTTGGGGTACGTAAAACCCTATATCGGTCTTTTCCTGCTGAGTATCGTGGGCTTCGTGATCTTTGCTTCCACGCAACCAATGCTGGCCGGGATTCTCAAATATTTTGTCGATGGCCTGAGCAACCCGGAAGCGGTGCTCTTCCCCAACGTTCCCTATCTGCGAGACGTGCAATTGCTGATGGCTGTGCCGTTGCTGATCATCCTGATCGCAGCGTGGCAAGGCCTCGGCTCGTTTCTCGGCAACTATTACCTGGCGAGAGTTTCGTTGGGGCTGGTGCATGACCTGCGTATCGAACTGTTCAACAAGCTGTTGGTACTGCCCAATCGCTATTTCGATACCCATAACTCGGGTCATCTGATCTCGCGCATCACTTTCAACGTGACCATGGTCACCGGCGCCGCCACGGATGCCATCAAAGTGGTGATCCGCGAAGGCCTGACCGTGGTTTTCCTGTTCGCCTATCTGCTGTGGATGAACTGGAAACTGACTCTGGTGATGCTGGCCATTCTGCCGGTGATCGCGTTCATGGTCGGCAACACCAGCAAGAAATTCCGCAAGCAGAGCAAGAAGATTCAAGTGGCCATGGGCGACGTCACCCATGTGGCTTCCGAAACCATTCAAGGCTATCGCGTCGTGCGCAGTTTTGGTGGCGAAGCTTATGAGCAGCAGCGTTTTGCGGCGGCCAGCCAGAGCAACACCGACAAACAGTTGCGCATGACCAAGACTGGCGCGGTGTATACGCCGATGCTGCAGCTGGTGATCTACACCGCCATGGCCGTGCTGATGTTCCTCGTACTGTTCCTGCGCGGTGATGCAACGGCCGGTGATCTGGTTGCCTACATCACGGCTGCCGGTTTGCTGCCCAAACCGATCCGGCAATTGTCTGAAGTCAGCTCGACCATCCAGAAAGGTGTGGCCGGCGCCGAAAGCATTTTCGAGCAGCTCGATGTCGAGCCGGAAATCGACACCGGTACGATCGAGCGTGATCGGATCAGTGGCCATCTGGCGGTGAACAACCTCAGCTTCACTTACCCGGGCACTGAACGGGAAGTGCTGAAAAACATCAGCTTCACCGCGTCGCCAGGTCAGATGATCGCCCTGGTCGGGCGTTCCGGCAGCGGCAAATCGACGCTGGCCAGTCTCATTCCGCGCTTCTATCACCACGAGACCGGCGAAATCCTGCTCGATGATGTCGAAATCGAGGACTATCGTCTGCGCAATCTGCGTCGCCATGTAGCGCAAGTGACCCAGCACGTGACGCTGTTCAACGACACCATCGCCAACAACATCGCTTACGGCGATCTGGCAGGCGCGCCTCGCGAAGATATCGAGAAAGCCGCCAGGGATGCATTTGCCATGGACTTCATCGCGCAAATGCCTCAAGGCCTGGATACCCAGGTCGGTGAGAACGGTGTGCTGTTGTCTGGCGGACAGCGTCAGCGCCTGGCGATTGCCCGGGCCTTGCTGAAAAACGCCCCGCTGCTGATCCTCGACGAAGCGACTTCGGCCCTTGATACCGAGTCCGAGCGGCACATTCAGGCGGCACTCGACCATGTCATGAAAGGCCGCACCACGCTGGTGATTGCCCACCGTTTGTCGACCATCGAGAAGGCCGATCTGATCCTCGTCATGGATCAGGGCGAGATCGTCGAACGCGGCACTCATGCCCAACTGCTTGCTCATAATGGCTACTACGCGCGTCTGCATGCGATGGGGCTGGATGCTCCGGCTGAAGACATTGCCTGATCTGCAGATGAGGGTGGGCCAGCCTCACCCTCGTGTATTCCCGGCGCGCGCGATCCTGTTAATATCGCGCCCCTGTTCATTTTGTATGTGGGTTGCTCCATGAAATTGTCGATGCCGCGATTCGATCAAGCCCCTGTCTTGGTGGTCGGCGATGTCATGCTCGACCGTTACTGGCATGGCGGAACCTCACGGATTTCTCCTGAAGCGCCGGTGCCGGTGGTCAAGGTCGAGCAGATCGAGGATCGCCCGGGCGGTGCCGCCAACGTTGCGCTCAACATTGCCGCGCTGGGTGCGCCGGCATCGCTGGTGGGCGTGACCGGCGATGACGAAGCCGCCGACAGCCTGAGCAACAGTCTCAAGGGCGCGGGCGTGCGCGCCTTGTTTCAGCGCATCGCGCACCAGCCGACCATCGTCAAGCTGCGGGTCATGAGCCGGCACCAGCAACTGTTGCGTATCGATTTCGAAGAAGTGTTCGCCACCGATGCTCTGGCACTGGCCGCGCAGGTTGACGGGTTGCTTGAAGGCATCAAGGTGCTGGTGTTGTCGGATTACGGTAAAGGCGCACTGAAAAATCACCAGGCCCTGATCCAGGCCGCTCGTGCCAAGGGTATTCCGGTGTTGGCTGATCCCAAGGGCAAGGACTTTTCGATCTACCGCGGTGCCAGCCTGATCACACCGAATCTCAGCGAGTTCGAAACCATCGTCGGTGGTTGCGCCGATGAGCACGAACTGGTGAGCAAGGGCGCCGTCCTGATGCAGGAGCTCGACCTCGGCGCGCTGCTGGTGACCCGTGGTGAACACGGCATGACCTTGCTGCGTCCGGATCATCCGGCGTTGCATCTGCCGGCCCGCGCCCGCGAAGTGTTCGACGTGACCGGTGCCGGCGATACGGTGATTTCGACCCTGGCCGCGGCCATTGCCGCAGGCGAAGAACTGCCGCACGCCGTGGCGCTGGCCAATCTGGCAGCAGGCATCGTCGTCGGCAAGTTGGGTACCGCCGCGATCAGCGCCCCGGAACTGCGACGCGCCATTCAGCGCGAAGAAGGTTCGGAGCGAGGCGTGCTGGGTCTTGAGCAACTGCTGCTGGCGGTTGACGATGCCCGTGCGCACAACGAGCGGATTGTTTTCACCAATGGCTGCTTCGATATCCTGCATGCCGGCCATGTCACCTATCTGGAACAGGCCCGTGCTCAGGGCGACCGCCTGATCGTGGCAGTCAACGATGACGCCTCGGTCAGCCGCCTGAAAGGCCCGGGCCGGCCGATCAACAGCGTGGATCGCCGCATGGCGGTACTCGCCGGTCTCGGCGCGGTGGACTGGGTGATCAGTTTCTCTGAAGGCACACCGGAAAACCTGCTGCGCGAGGTCAAGCCGGACGTGCTGGTCAAGGGCGGCGATTACGGTATCGATCAGGTGGTCGGCGCGGATATCGTCACCGCCTACGGCGGTACCGTGAAAGTTTTGGGTCTGGTGGAAAACAGCTCGACGACAGCGATCGTGGAAAAGATCCGCGGCCAATAAGATCAAAAGATCGCAGCCTGCGGCAGCTCCTACAGGGGAATACATTCCAATGCAGGAGTCGTCGAAGGCTGCGATCTTTTGCTTTCAGGAATTCACTTTCTTGCGCGGTACGATTTTCTTCAGCAGCTGCCTGGCCTTGCCGCGCAGGCGTGCCAGTCCAGTAGCCTTCTCGGGTGGCGTCAGACCCTGTTGGCGCAACCAGTCCTTCCAGCGAATCCGCTCATCACGCACCAGCCAGCCATCCTGTCGCGCGAAGCTTTCGGCCAGATACAGACCGCGGGTACTCGCTGGATACAGTTGATCCTTTTTCAGGGTGTACAACTCGGGCAGCGGCTGGCCGTCGTGCAATGGCATCAAGTACAGGTCTGGCCGTTTGCGATCGAGCCGCGCCACCAGTTGATCGCCTTCCAGACGCTCGTCGACATGAAACAGGCTCAAGGACTTCGCCTCCTTGGGCACGTCCAGGCGCAAGTCATAGATCAATTGCAGGGACGCCGTCGGCAGATGCACGTACGCCCTTGGTCGCTCCAGCAATTGCAGGTTGGCGCAGCGCACCGGACGCGCCGAACCGGACAACGGCGTCAGGCGAAACGGCAACGCCTCACGGTAATGCAGCGCAGCGGAGTAGGGCGCCGGCAACCAAGTCTCGTTGAAGCGCCCGCCGAGCCAGCCTTCCGGGGTTTCCAGCAGACACTCTTCGGCAATCTCCTGAATCGCCGTGTGCAGCGGAATGTTCAGCTCATGGGCCGGCACGTAGCCGGAAATCAGCTTCAGTACCACGTCGCCGCGATCCTGCCGACGCTGGCGCACCAGCACCCAGTAATCGCGATTCTGCCAGTGCAGGGTCAGGCGCACGGACACGCCCAGGTTGGCCAGTTCCAGCGCGAAGCGCTCGCTGTCGGCGACGCTGACCGGTTTGCGCCGTTGAAGGGTCTGGGCGAAGTTCAGCGGCATGCCGACGCTCTGATAGCTCAGGCCCTCGGGCGTGGCTTCGACGAACAGCGGCAGTGTCTTGAAGTTGCTCGGGTTCTTGCGGATGAGCGTGCGCGGCATATCGGCTCCTGGCTTAAGGCCGCGGGGCGGCGTCAGTGACTACGAAGGACCTGGGCAACGGTCGCTACGTTATGGGCGAGGTGCAGCGGATTGATCGTGCCGACAATAGCACTGGCAACGCCGGGATGAGTGAACAGCAACTCGAAGCTGGCGCGCACCGGATCGACTCCCGGACTCAGACAGACATGACCGCTGGCCAGGGCTTTTTTCACCAGAATGGCTTTGCCGTGGGCAGCAGCATAGTCAATGACCGCCTTTTCGTTTTGTTCGTTCAGATTGTAGGTGACCATCGCGCAGTCGCCTTGCTCCAGCGCTTTCAGCCCACCTTCGACGGTTTTGCCGGAAAAACCGAAGCCGCGAATCTTGCCCTCGGCCTTCAGCGCCGCGAGGGTGGCGTAGACCTCTTCGTGCTCGAGGATGGCCATGTCGTTGCCGTCCGAGTGCACGAGGACCAGATCGATAAAATCCGTTTCCAGACGTTGCAGGCTGCGCTCGACCGACATTCGCGTGTGCGCGGCGCAGAAATCGTGACGCGACAGGCCATCGGCAAACTCTTCACCGACCTTGCTGACGATCACCCAGTCCTGACGCTGACCGCGCAGCAGCGGGCCGAGGCGTTCTTCGCTGCGACCATAGGCCGGTGCGGTGTCGATCAGGTTGATGCCCAGATCGCGCGCCTGGCGCAGCAGCATGCGCGCCTCGTCATCACCGGGAATCTGAAAGCCGTTGGGGTATTTCACCCCTTGATCGCGGCCGAGTTTGACCGTGCCCAGGCCCAGCGGCGAAACCGTCAGGCCGGTGCTGCCCAGTGGGCGATGCAGTTCGTGCAGAGTGGCGATGCTCATGGCAGCAGTTGCTCCCATGCGGGGACGCCGAGCGGCGGTTTCGGCAGCGGCGGCAGCGGCTCGGTCGCCTGCGGCTGGATGCCGTCGCGTTGCAGCGAGGCGATAACGCGGTCGGCGAAGTCTGGCGCCAGTGCCAGTTTGGTCGGCCAGCCGACGAGCAAGCGACCTTCCTCGGCGAGGAATGCGTTGTCCGGACGGGACAGGCCGGTTTGCAGCGGCTCCGCGCGGTCGACGCGCAGGGTGGCCCATTGCGTGGTGCTGAGGTCGATCCACGGCAGCAATTGGCCGATTTCCTTTTGCGCAGTGGCGATCTGTTCGGCTGGCTCGCGGGCCACGCCTTCGCTTTCGGCGATGTCGCCGCCCATGTACCAGACCCACTGGCCATCAGCCGCCGGATGCGTGGTCACGGTAATGCGCGGCTTGGTGCCGCCGCCCAGGCAGTGCGCGTACAGCGGTTTCAAACCGGGGCCTTTGGCGAGGATCATGTGCAGGGGGCGGCGCTGCATGGCCGGACGGCTCAGGCCCAGGGCTTCAAGCAGTTCGGCCGTGCCGGCGCCGGCGCTGAGGACGATGCGCTGGGCGCGGATCTCACGGCCATCGACTTTCAGGCCGACCAGCACGCCGGCTTCCAGCAACGGTTCGATGACCTGCCCGGCGAGCAGACCGTCACCGGCCAGCTCGGCCAGGCGCTGGATCAGGCTCGGGACATCCACTACCAGTTCGGCGAGGCGATAGACCTTGCCCTTGAAGCGCTTGTCCTGCAGGGCCAGCGGCAGTTCATCGCCCTTGACCTGATCGACCCGGCCACGCACGGCTTTGCTGGCGAAGAAACTGGTCAGATTGCCGGCCAGTGTGCCTGGCGACCACAGATAATGCGCTTCGGACAGCAGGCGCACGCCGGACAGATCCAGCTCACCATTGCCGGCCAGCGCCTCGCGCCAGCGTCGCGGCATATCGGCGATGGCTTCCGAGGCCCCGGTCAGCGCGCCGTGCAGCGCGTACTTGGCACCGCCGTGGATGATGCCCTGGGACTTTACGCTCTGCCCGCCACCGAGGCTGGCGCTTTCCACCAGCACGGTCGAAAAACCCTGACGGCGCAGGCGCGCATTCAGCCAGAGGCCGGCGACACCAGCGCCGACAATCAGAACGTCGGTGGAAATAACGGATGGCATGCAGCGACCTCGGAGCTTGAAGAAGCCGCAAGTTTCAAGCTTCAAGCTGCAAGCTGCAACCCGGACCAGCAAATCAGCAATGCTTGCGGCTTGCAGCTTGAAGCTTGCTGCTGCTTTTTAATGCCCCGCGGTTTTCGAAAACAGCTGAATCACGACGACCCCCAGCACGATCAACGCCATCCCCAGCATTGCCGGTACGTCGAGTTTCTGCCCGTAGATGAACAGCGCTGCGACGCTGACCATGACAATGCCCATCCCCGCCCAGACGGCGTAGGCAACGCCCACCGGTACGGTGCGTACCACCAGCGTCAGCATCCAGAATGCAATCCCGTAGCCGACAATCACCAGAATCAGCGGTAGAGGAGTGCTGAAGCCCTTGACCGCTTTCATCGAAACGGTAGCGATCACTTCGGCGCAGATGGCGATGGCCAGATAGACGTAGGCGTTCATGGTTTGATCCTCAAATAAATCATTGCTTGCTGGAGTGACATTCTAGGGACTGCTCAGATGGGGTAAAGTCATTAGCTATCTGTTCAGTAGATAGGTTGAAAAATTGCATGCAATGGAATCTCGAGCAGTTGCGAGTATTTGTCGACGTCGCCGAACAGCGATCCTTTTCCGCCGTGGCACGCCGACAACGCAAGGCGCAATCGGCGATCAGCAGTGCTGTCGCGATGCTCGAAGAGGATTTGGGCGTGAGCCTGTTCGAGCGCAGCAGTGGCCGTCAGCCCAGTCTCACCGAGGCGGGGGAGGCATTGCTGGAAGAGGCTCGGGAAGTGTTGCGCCAGTGCGAGCGCCTCAACGGCCGCGCGATGGCCATGCTGCGCGGCCAGGAGGCGCAGTTGCGGGTGGCTCAGGACGAGGCGATGCCGTATCAGGCGCTGGTGGAAAGTTTCGGCGAACTGGCCGAGCAGTTTCCCAGCCTGGAAGTGCAACTGACCAGCGCCGCCCAAGGCGAAGTCGCGCGCAAACTGGTCGAACGCCGGGCCGATCTTGGCTTGTTGTTCTATCACGATGAAATCCCCGAGGCCCTTGAGCGCCGCGTACTGGGTCGAGTGGAAATGGTCACGGTCTGTGGCGTCAATCATCCGCTGGCGCAGCATTCCTATGTGACCTGCCAGCAACTGGCGCAGCACCGGCAATTGCTGATGTCGACGCAGACCAGCGTCTATCCCGGCAACGAGCCGGCCAGCCCGCAGGTGTGGCGCGCCGACAGTTTTTACGTGATGTCCGAATGGCTGGTGCGCGATCTCGGTTGGGCCTGGTTGCCGCGTCACGTTGTGCAGTACTCGGCGTATCAAGGCCAGATGATTGAGCTTGACAGTGAATGGACGCCGCCGGCGCTGGTGGTGGAACTGGTCTGGCGTCGCGACGAACCGCTCGGCCCGGCCGCGCGCTGGCTGGCGGAACGTTTTGCCGTGCACTTGCGGGCGATCGGCGACAAAAGCCGATAAACTCCGCCGCCATGAATAGAACTCTCTACACCGCGCTGTTTTACCTGGGGCTGCCATTGGTGGCGATTCGGCTGTGGCTGCGTGCGCGCAAGGCGCCGGCGTATGCCAAACGGATTGGCGAACGTTTCACTTATCGCATGCCCACCCTGCAGCCCGGTGGCATCTGGGTACATGCGGTGTCGGTCGGCGAAAGCATTGCCGCCGCGCCGATGATCCGCGCGCTGCTGGAACGCTATCCGACGCTGCCGATCACCGTGACCTGCATGACCCCGACCGGTTCGGAGCGGATTCAGGCACTGTTCGCCAACGAGGCGCGCATTCAACACTGCTATCTGCCGTATGACTTGCCTTGTGCGGCGGCGCGTTTTCTTGATCGCGTACAGCCCAGGCTTGCAGTGATCATGGAGACCGAGCTGTGGCCCAATCATATTCATCAATGTGCCAAGCGCGGGATTCCGGTGGCGTTGGCCAATGGGCGGTTGTCGCAGCGTTCCGCCAAAGGCTATGGCCGCTTCAGCAAACTCACTGCGCCGATGCTTGCCGAGATGAGCCTGTTGGCGGTGCAGACCGAAGCCGAGGCCCAGCGCTTCCGCGATCTCGGCGCGCGGCCTGAATCTGTCGAGGTCACCGGTTCGATCAAGTTCGACCTGACCATCGACCCGCAACTGTTGCAGCGTGCAGCCGAACTGCGCAGCCGGTGGCAGGCGCAGGATCGCCCCGTGTGGATCGCCGCGAGCACTCACGAAGGTGAAGACGAAGTGGTGCTCGACGCCCATCGTCGTTTGCTGGGCAGTCATCCCGATGCGTTGCTGATTCTGGTGCCGCGTCATCCCGAGCGTTTCAATTCGGTGTTCGACTTGTGCCAGCGCGAAGGTTTCGCCACGGTACGTCGCTCGACCGGGGCCAATGTCGATGCGCAGACGAGCGTGCTGCTCGGCGACACCATGGGTGAGTTGCTGTTTCTCTATGCCCTGGCCGACAGCGCATTTGTCGGCGGCAGTCTGGTGCCGAACGGCGGGCACAACCTGCTCGAACCCGCCGCGCTGGCGAAACCGGTACTCAGCGGCCCGCACCTGTTCAACTTCCTCGACATCGCCGCGCAACTGCGCGAAGCCGGGGCATTGGCCGAAGTGGATGATGCCGAAGGGCTCGCAGTCGAGGTGCAGCGCTTGTTCGAACTGCCGCGTGATGCGCAGCGCATGGCCGAGGCTGGGCTGGCGGTTATGCGCCGTAATCAGGGCGCGTTGCAGCGGCTGCTGGATAGCTTGGGCAGATTGATCAAATAAGCAAAAAGATCGCAGCCTTCGGCAGCTCCTACAGTTGGAATGCATTTCCCTGTAGGAGCTGCCGAAGGCTGCGATCTTTTGTTTTTAGCGCTTAAGGCCGGGCCTTGAGCTGCGCCTCAGCCGCCGACGCCAGATCCGGCGGCAGGAAGTCCTTGTCCGGGTTGTAATCGGCTTTCAGATAGCGCCGCAGATCTTCCAGATCACCCGGGTTCAGCGTCCCCGCCGCCTGCTTCAGGCGCAGGTTGTCGAGGATGTAGTCGTAGCGGGTGTTGTTGTAGTTGCGCACCGAGGTGTACAGCTGGCGCTGCGCGTCGAGCACGTCGACGATGTTGCGCGTGCCGACCTGATAGCCGATTTCCGTGGCTTCCACCGCGCTCTGGTTGGAGATGATCGACTGGCGGCGCGCCTGCACTTGCTCGACGTCGGTGTTCACCGCGCGGTGCAGATTGCGGGTGTTTTCCACCACTTGCCGGCGCAGCGATTCGCGCTGCTGTTCGCTCTGATCCAGTTGCGCATAGGACTGACGCACTTGCGAACTGGTCAGCCCGCCGCTGTAGATCGGGATGTTCAGTTGCAGGCCCAGCGTGCTCTGCTCGACGTTGCCGCCATAGGGCGCGCCGAACGAGTTCGGGTTGGCGAAGCCGAGGGCGTCGTTGTCGCCTTTCTCGTATTTCGCCACGGCGTCGAGGGTCGGCAAGTGGCCGGCCTTGCGCTGCCTGAGCGTCTGCTCGGCGGAGCTGACCGCGTAGTTGCTGGCGAGCAGATTGAGGTTCTGCCGCGCCGCCGTGTCGACCCAGGATTTCGCATCGTTGGGCGAAGGCGGCAGAATCGGCAGCGTGTGGACGATGCCCTGAATCGAGTTGTACTGACGGTTGGTCAGGGTGATCAACGCCTGGAACGCATCATCGACCTGACGCTGGGCGACGATGCGGTTGGCTCGCGCGGTATCGTAACTGGCTTGCGATTGCAGCACGTCGGTCTTGTCCGAAAGGCCGACATCGAAGCGCTCGTTGGACTGATCGAGCTGACGTTTGAACGCCGCTTCTTCAGCCTTGGTCGAGGCCAGATTGTCCTGGCTGCGCAGCACGTTGAAGTAGCTTTCGGCGCTCTGCAGGATCAGGTTCTGCTCGGTCGCCGACAGTTGCAGCGCGGCCTGCTCGTTGACGTCCTTCGCCGCTTGATACTGGAACCAGCGATCGGCGCGGAACAGCGGCTGCGCCAGTGTCGCCTGATAGGAATGCGCGCTGCGGTTGGCGATGGCCGAGGGCTGGTCGATCGAGGTGCGCACGTCGGCGACTTCGGCGCCACCGGAAAGGTTCGGCAGCAGACCGGCGCGGGCCTGCGGCACCACTTCTTTCTGCGCGCCATACTGGGCGCGGGCCGCGGCGAGGTCGGCGTTGTTGTCGACCGCTTCCTGATAGACGCTGACCAGATCGGTTTTGGTCGACAAGGGTGCTTCCGCTGCCCAGGCCATTGTGTTGGACGCACAGGACACGGCAACAGCCAATGAGAGTTTGCGCAGCATGAGGCGATCCCTAGCATGAATATTATGGAAGTAATCCGGGCGCCAAAGGTAAGGCGCAGCCCGCACAGCGTCAAGGCTGAGCAGGCCAAGCGAGTGTAGTTGCGCATTGCTCCGGCAACAATCGGCCAGCGTGGGTATTTACGCCATTCATCATGGCGTTCGCTGTGGTGTTGGCGTTCCTCGGTGGTTGTGTCTAGACTGGCCGGGTTCTTGTCGGGGTGCCTTGCTATGAGGCTGAGATCGAATAATTTCGGATCCCGTTGAACCTGATCAGGTTAGCGCCTGCGTAGGGAACAAGATTTCTCGTCACCCGGCGAGTCCTCTTGTGCTTCGTCCGGGATATTGTTCGACAATCGAACGCTCATGACGAATGCACAGCACCGGTCCTGGTGCGTCCGTGCCTTTCAGGTTCTGCTCCGACAATCCACTGCTGGATGCTGTCTGGAGAGCCCGTGATGACAACAAAAGAAAAAAACGCGATCAACCTGAGTGACTCGGCCAAGGTCGACGAGCAATCGGTCAAGCCGTTCACCCGTTCGCAAAAAATCTACGTTCAGGGCTCGCGCCCGGACATCCGCGTGCCGATGCGCGAAATCAGCCTCGATGTAACCCCGACCGATTTCGGCGGCGAGATCAATGCGCCGGTCACGGTCTACGACACCTCCGGCCCGTACACCGACCCGAACGTGGTCATCGATGTGCGCAAAGGTCTGGCCGATGTGCGTTCAGCGTGGATCGATGACCGTGGCGATACCGAGCGCCTGCCGGGCCTGAGCTCGAACTTCGGCCAGCAGCGTCTGGCCGATGCCGAGCTGACCAAACTGCGCTTCGCCCACGTCAACAACCCGCGCCGCGCCAAGGCCGGGGCCAACGTCAGCCAGATGCACTACGCGCGCAAAGGCATCATCACCGCCGAGATGGAATACGTCGCCATCCGCGAAAACATGAAACTGCAAGAGGCCCGTGCAGCTGGCCTGCTCAAGCAGCAACATGCCGGCCACAGCTTCGGCGCAAGCATTCCGCAAGAAATAACCCCTGAATTCGTCCGCGAAGAAATCGCTCGCGGTCGCGCGATCATTCCCGCCAACATCAACCACGTCGAACTGGAACCGATGATCATCGGCCGTAACTTCCTGGTGAAGATCAACGGCAACATCGGCAACAGCGCCCTGGGTTCTTCGATCGAAGAAGAAGTGGCGAAACTGACCTGGGGCATTCGCTGGGGCTCGGACACGGTGATGGACCTGTCCACCGGCAAACACATTCACGAAACCCGCGAGTGGATCATCCGCAACTCGCCGGTGCCGATCGGTACCGTGCCGATCTATCAGGCGCTGGAGAAGGTCAACGGCGTCGCTGAAGACCTGACCTGGGAGTTGTTCCGCGACACCCTGATCGAACAGGCCGAGCAGGGCGTCGACTACTTCACCATTCACGCCGGCGTGCTTCTGCGCTACGTGCCGCTGACCGCCAAGCGCGTCACCGGCATCGTCTCCCGGGGCGGTTCGATCATGGCCAAGTGGTGCCTGGCGCACCACAAAGAGAACTTCCTCTACACCCACTTCGACGAAATCTGCGAAATCATGAAGGCCTACGACGTCAGCTTCTCGCTGGGCGATGGCCTGCGTCCGGGCTCGATTGCCGACGCCAACGACGAAGCGCAATTCGGCGAACTGGAAACCCTCGGCGAGCTGACCAAGATCGCCTGGAAACATGACGTGCAATGCATGATCGAAGGCCCGGGCCACGTGCCGATGCAGTTGATCAAAGAGAACATGGACAAGCAGCTCGAATGCTGCGACGAGGCGCCGTTCTACACCCTCGGCCCGCTGACTACCGACATCGCTCCGGGCTATGACCACATCACCTCGGGTATCGGCGCGGCGATGATCGGCTGGTTCGGTTGCGCGATGCTCTGCTACGTGACGCCGAAGGAGCACTTGGGCCTGCCGAACAAGGATGACGTGAAGACCGGGATCATCACTTACAAGATCGCCGCCCACGCAGCGGACCTGGCCAAAGGACACCCGGGCGCGCAGATTCGTGATAACGCACTGAGCAAGGCGCGTTTCGAATTCCGCTGGGAAGACCAGTTCAACCTCGGCCTGGATCCGGACACCGCACGTTCCTATCACGACGAAACCCTGCCGAAGGACTCGGCCAAGGTCGCGCACTTCTGCTCGATGTGCGGGCCGAAATTCTGCTCGATGAAAATCACCCAGGAAGTCCGTGAATACGCGGCCAACCAACGCATCGACGCGGTCGACGTGGACGTCGCCAAAGGTCTCGCGGAACAGGCCGAGCGGTTCAAGAAGGAAGGCAGTCAGCTGTACAAGAAAGTCTAGTCACAAGCTGCAAGCTGCAAGCTGCAAGATTAGAAGCAGTCCGCGTACCGCTTTTAACTTGCGGCTTGCAGCTTGCAGCTTTTTCCTGCTCCTCTTTGAGATAACACCCTTGAGCATTCAACCCGGCACCTATTCCCCCGATCTCGCCGTCCCCGCTGCAAAGCGTGTGTTCGGCGGGCGCGATCTGTTTTCCCTGTGGTTCTCCCTCGGCATCGGCCTGATGGTTTTGCAGACCGGCGCATTGCTCGCGCCGGGTCTGGGTCTGTCCGGTTCTTTGCTGGCGATCTTCCTTGGCACGCTGGTGGGCGTGCTGTTGCTGGCTGCAGTCGGCGTGATCGGCAGCGACACCGGCCTGTCATCGATGGCGGCGCTGAAGCTCAGCCTCGGCAGCAAAGGCGCGAGCCTGCCGGCGCTGCTCAATCTGCTGCAACTGATCGGCTGGGGCTCGTTCGAAATCATCGTCATGCGCGACGCTGCCAGTCTGCTCGGCAGCCGCGCATTCAGCGAAGGCTCGCTGTGGGCCAGTCCGATTCTGTGGACGCTGTTCTTCGGCGCGCTGGCGACCTTGCTCGCGGTGAGCGGGCCGTTGACGTTCGTGCGGCAGATTCTGCGCAAGTGGGGCATCTGGCTGTTGCTCGCCGCGTGCCTGTGGCTGACCTGGAACCTGTTCGCCAAAGCCGACCTCGCGGCGCTGTGGGCGCGCGCCGGTGACGGTTCGATGCCGTTCGCCGTGGGCTTCGACATTGCCATCGCCATGCCGCTGTCGTGGCTGCCGCTGATTGCCGACTACTCGCGTTTCGGCAAACGCGCAAAGAATGTTTTCGGTGGCACGGCTGTCGGTTTCTTCATCGGTAACTTCTGGCTGATGAGCCTTGGCGTGGCCTACACCCTGGCGTTCGCGCCGAGCGGTGAAGTCAATGCGTTGCTGCTGGCCTTGGCTGGCGCCGGCCTGGGCATTCCGCTGTTGCTGATTCTGCTCGACGAGTCGGAAAACGCTTTTGCCGATATACATTCGGCGGCGGTATCGAGCGGGATTCTGTTGCGTCTGAAAGTCGAGCATCTGGCCTTGGCCATCGGCGTGATCTGCACGCTGATCGCACTGCTGGCGCCATTGGCGCAGTACCAGAATTTCCTGCTGTTGATCGGCTCGGTGTTTGCGCCGTTGTTCGGCGTGGTGCTGGTGGATCACTTCATCCTGCGCAAGCGCAGTGCTCAGGTCGCGTCAGCCGCATTGCGCTGGCCGGCGTTGCTGGCGTGGCTGGGTGGGGTCAGCACCTACCACTTGCTGGCGAATCTGTATCCGGATGTCGGCGCAACCCTGCCGGCGCTGGTGCTGGCAGGGTTGCTACAACTGGTGCTGGGCCGGGCCTTCAGTTACGGCCGGGAAACAGCTCAGGCTTGAGAATGCCGTTCAGTCGCGGGTAAGGGATCTTCAGTTCGACGTGGCCCAGCGCATAGGGCGCGATGGTGGTCACGTCGTACTTGAGGATCACGCCACCGTAGGTCAGCGCCACGTGTGGGGTTTTCACGAACGGCCAGTTCGCAACGAATTCCGCTTCCTGATCGAGCTTGGTGCTGATCAGCCAACTGTTGTGCGCCACTTGCGCGGCTTTCCAGAATGCCTCTTCCTGACCCGGCAGCAACATGTCGGAGAGATTCAACACCTTGTGCTGCTGGCGCGAATAGTTGATGAAACCGCGACCCGGCGTGCCGTGGGCGCCGCCGGTGTCGAGGTAGCTCGACAGCTCGATGATCACCAGTCCGTCATGCTGCTCGCGTACTTTCGCTTGCAGATAGCTGCTGTTGCGCGGGCCGGCGCTGGCGAGGAACTGCTCGCGGTAGGCGGCCAGGGTTGGCGCCACCGGTGCGTTCTTCTCGGTGCGGGTCATTTGCAGCAAACGTTTTTCGATGATGCCATCCAGCGCCGGCTCGTCCGGGAAGCGCAGGGTGTCGATGTTCACCAGCGGGCAATCGGGGTTGGAACAGCCGGGTTTGAGTTGTTCCGAGGCGTCGCGGGTGGTTTCCAGCGGCGTGCGATAGTTGGGCTGGAACAGGCTGGCACAAGCGCCCAGAGTCAGGGCAATAGCGGCCACAGAGGCAATTTTGAAAAGCGACATGGGCGTCCTTTCGAAAGCAGGGGAAGGCAAAAAGATACCGCTTCGACTCTCAACGGAGCAGTCAGTTCGCCACTAAGCTGATTAGAGTGTGTTTCACCGTCACCGTCCATCCCGCTGACGGTAAAGGGGCTGCATCAAACGGTGCGGGCGCGTTAGGATGGCGCGAAGTCGAGGTTGCCGGTTGTACACAGCAACCTCGTAATGGATGTGCAGTAAAGAGGATGCTTATGACTGACTTTGCCAACGCCATTCCGACCGCCGTTGATATCGTGCGGCGCGAAAAATGCTACGAGGGCTTTTACAAGCTTGACCGTGTGCACCTGCGCCATGAGCTGTTCGCCGGTGGCATGAGCCGCGAGATCAATCGTGAAATCTTCGTGCGCCACGATGCCGTGTGCGTCCTGCCTTACGATCCGCAGCGCGATGAAGTGGTGTTGATCGAGCAGTTTCGTGTCGGCGCCATGGGCAAGGCCGACAACCCGTGGCTGGTCGAACTGGTCGCCGGTCTGATCGACAAGGATGAGCAACCGGAAGAAGTTGCTCACCGCGAGGCGCAGGAGGAAGCTGGGCTGGACATCAAGGCGTTGTGGCCGATGACCAAGTACTTTCCATCGCCGGGTGGCAGCAACGAATTCGTGCATTTGTATCTGGGGCGTTGCAGCACCGACGGTGTCGGCGGGCTGCACGGGCTGGAAGAAGAGGCCGAAGACATTCGCGTAACGGTCTGGGCATTTGAAGATGCCTTGCAGGCCGTGCGCGACGGACGTATTGCCAACGCGGCGAGCATCATCGCCTTGCAGTGGCTGGCGCTCAACCGCGCCGAAGTGAGGGGGCTATGGTCGTAAACAAGCTGCGCGATCGTTATCGGGTTGACCTCGTAGGGCTGCAAGCCGCCTGCGAGGCCAACTACGCGCGCCTGATGCGACTGCTGCCGGACATGCGCAACGAACCCGAAGCGCGGCGTATCGCCGTGACCCAGGGCGAGCAGATGCTTGGCGTGCTTGCCCTCGAGGTGTTGCAGACCTGCCCGTACACCACGACCTTGCAGGTGCGCCAGGAGCACAGCCTGCCGTGGTTGCCGGTGCCGCAACTGGAAGTGCAGGTCTATCACGACGCGCGCATGGCCGAAGTGGTCAGCGCCGAACATGCACGACGCTTTCGCGGCATCTATCCTTATCCGAACGCCGCCATGCACCAGCCCGATGAAAAGGCCCAGCTCAATGTGTTTCTGGGCGAATGGCTGAGTCACTGTCTGGCGTTGGGGCACGAGTACGAAGTCGTTCGCTAGTTGTGAACTGCGTCCGCTTCGGCGGTTTCCCCTTTTTGTCATCCCCCAGCATAATTGCCGCACCCATCCATTGCGTGCTTAGCCCCGGGAGAGCGCCTTGCCTAGCGTATCGACATTGACCAGCGCCGACCCGGCGCTGCTGGTGCAGTTGTCCGACAGCCACCTGTTCGCCGAGGCGGACGGCACGCTGCTGGGCATGAAGACCCGCGAGAGCCTGCAAAGGGTCATCGACCTGGTGTTGGCGCAACAGGCGCAGATCGACCTGGTGCTGGCCACCGGCGATATTTCCCAGGACGGCACGCTGCAGTCGTATCAGGCATTCCGCCAACTGAGCGCGCAGATCAGTGCACCCGCGCGCTGGATTCCCGGCAATCACGACGAGCCGATGGTCATGGCCGAGGCGGCGGTGCAAAGCACGCTGCTGGAGCCGGTGGTCGATATTGGCAATTGGCGGGTGACGATGCTCGATTCGGCGGTGCCGGGTTCGGTGCCGGGCTATCTGCAGGATGATCAATTGCAACTGCTCGCCCGCGCGCTGAGCGAAGCGCCGGAGCGCCATCATCTGGTGTGCCTGCATCATCATCCGGTGTCGATCGGCTGCGCGTGGATGGAGCCGATCGGCCTGCGCAACCCGGAAGCGTTCTTCGAAGTGCTGGATCGCTTCCCGCAGGTTCGCGCGGTGTTGTGGGGGCATGTGCATCAGCAAATCGATCGCGAGCGCAATGGCGTGCGCTTGATGGCCTCGCCTTCGACGTGTATCCAGTTCGAGCCGGGGAGTGCGGATTTCAAGGTCGGTGAGCAGGCACCGGGGTATCGCTGGCTGCGATTGTTGCCGGATGGCCAACTGGAAACCGGCGTCGAACGAGTCACCGACTTCGAGTTCACCGTCGATTACGGCTCCAACGGTTACTGAGACCTCCGTGTAGGAGCTGCCGAAGGCTGCGGTCTGTTGATTTCGCTTTAAAAGACAAGATCAAAAGATCGCAGCCTTCGGCAGCTCCTACAGGTGCATTTGTATGGCCCATCCAATGCAGACTCCCTGTAAACTCCGCTATCTTTCGCCGACAGCCAGGGAGCTCAAATGTCCGGTTCGATCCTCTATATCCACGGTTTCAACAGCGCGCCGGCCTCGAAGAAGGCCTGTCAGCTGGTCGCGGTCATGGAGCGGCTGGGTTTGAGCGGGCAATTGCGCGTGCCGGCGCTGCATCACCATCCGCGTGAAGCCATCGGTCAGCTCGAGCAGGCAATCGCCGAGCTGGGCCGGCCGTTGCTGGTGGGAAGTTCGCTCGGCGGCTACTATGCGACTCACCTGGCCGAGCGCCATGGCCTGAAAGCCCTGCTGGTCAACCCGGCGGTCAGCCCGCACCGGATGTTCGATGGTTATCTGGGCACGCAGCAGAACCTCTACACCGATGAAACCTGGGAACTGACCCACGACCACGTCACGGCGCTGGCCGAACTGGAAGTGCCACCACCGCAGGATCCGCAGCGTTATCAGGTCTGGTTGCAAACCGGCGACGAAACGCTGGATTATCGCCTCGCCCAACAGTATTACCGCGCCTGTGCCCTGCGCATCCAGGCGGGCGGCGACCACAGTTTCCAGGGCTTTGCCGGGCAATTGCCGGCGTTGCTGAGTTTTGCCGGCATGGCTGCCGATATGTATCAGGCAATCGATTTCACCACGCTGTGAAGTCTTGCCCCTCTTTCATGAATGACTGACGACGAGACCTTATGGCCACTCCCAGCGCTAGTTCTTATAACGCCGACGCCATCGAAGTCCTCTCGGGCCTCGACCCGGTGCGCAAACGCCCCGGCATGTACACCGACACCAGTCGGCCGAACCACCTCGCCCAGGAAGTCATCGACAACAGCGTCGACGAAGCCCTGGCCGGCCACGCCAAATCGGTGCAGGTCATCCTGCACGCCGACCATTCGCTGGAAGTCAGCGACGACGGCCGTGGCATGCCGGTCGACATTCACCCGGAAGAGGGTGTGTCCGGCGTCGAACTGATCCTCACCAAGCTGCATGCGGGCGGCAAGTTCTCCAACAAGAACTACCAGTTCTCCGGCGGCTTGCACGGTGTGGGTATTTCCGTGGTCAACGCGCTGTCGACCGAAGTGCGCGTACGGGTCAAACGTGACGGCAACGAATACCAGATGACCTTCAAGGACGGCTTCAAGGCCTCCGAGCTGGAAATCGTCGGCACCGTCGGCAAGCGCAACACCGGCACCAGCGTGTACTTCGCGCCGGACCCGAAATACTTCGACTCACCGAAATTCTCCATCAGCCGCCTCAAGCATGTGCTCAAGGCCAAGGCTGTGCTGTGCCCGGGCTTGCTGGTCAGCTTCGAAGACAAAGGCACCGGCGAGAAAGTCGAGTGGCATTACGAAGACGGCCTGCGCTCCTACCTGGTCGATGCGGTCAGCGAATTCGAACGTCTGCCCAACGAGCCTTTCTGCGGCGCTTTCGCCGGTAATAAGGAAGCGGTCGACTGGGCGCTGCTGTGGCTGCCGGAAGGTGGCGACGCGGTGCAGGAAAGCTACGTCAACCTGATCCCGACTGCGCAGGGCGGCACGCACGTCAACGGCCTGCGTCAGGGCCTGCTCGACGCGATGCGCGAGTTCTGCGAATTCCGCAGCCTGCTGCCGCGCGGCGTGAAACTGGCGCCGGAAGACGTCTGGGAGCGCATCGCTTTCGTCCTGTCGATGAAAATGCAGGAGCCGCAATTCTCCGGCCAGACCAAAGAGCGTCTGTCATCCCGTGAAGCGGCGGCGTTTGTCTCCGGTGTGGTCAAGGATGCGTTCAGCCTGTGGCTCAACGCCAACCCGGAAACCGGTCTGGCCCTGGCCGAACTGGCGATCAACAACGCCGGCCGCCGTCTCAAGGCGAGCAAGAAAGTCGAGCGCAAACGCGTCACCCAAGGCCCGGCATTGCCGGGCAAACTGGCTGACTGCGCCGGGCAGGACCCGATGCGCTCCGAGCTGTTCCTGGTCGAGGGTGACTCCGCCGGCGGTTCGGCCAAGCAAGCGCGGGACAAGGAGTTTCAGGCGATCCTGCCGTTGCGCGGCAAGATCCTCAACACCTGGGAAGTCGACGGCAGCGAAGTGCTCGCCAGCCAGGAAGTGCACAACATCGCCGTGGCCATCGGCGTCGATCCGGGCGCGGCGGACATGAGCCAGCTGCGCTACGGCAAGATCTGCATCCTCGCCGACGCCGACTCCGACGGTCTGCATATTGCGACCTTGCTGTGCGCGCTGTTCGTCCAGCACTTCCGCCCGTTGGTGGATGCCGGTCACGTCTACGTGGCGATGCCGCCGCTGTACCGTATCGATCTCGGCAAAGAGATCTACTACGCCCTCGACGAAGCCGAGCGCGACGGTATTCTCGATCGCCTGGTCGCCGAAAAGAAACGCGGCAAGCCGCAGGTCACCCGATTCAAGGGTCTGGGCGAAATGAACCCGCCGCAACTGCGTGAAACTACCATGGACCCGAACACTCGGCGTCTGGTGCAGTTGACGCTGGGCGAAGACTTCGCCGAAACCTCGGAAATGATGGACATGCTGCTGGCGAAGAAACGCGCCGGTGACCGCAAATCCTGGCTGGAATCCAAAGGCAACCTCGCCGAGGTGCTGGCCTGATGCAGTTTGGCTGGGCCTTGGCGGGTGCGTTGCTGCTGAGTGCGCTGAGCGTGTCGGCCGAGCCGCTGCAAGAGTTGCAGCTGCTTTCCGAACACCCGGTCGAAGGCATCCGCGGCGGTAACCTGTCAGGTCTGGCCATGTGCGGCAACGAGCTGTGGACGGTTTCCGATCGCGATGACGAGCAGATCTATCGGCTCGATACCCACGATCCGGTCTGGCAGGCGCAAACTGTGCACATCGACGTGCCGCCTGTGCCGGAGAGCGGCCTGCCGTGGGGCTTGAGTTCGCGCACCTGGGCGGCGTCGTTCATTCGCGGTGGCGATCTGGATTTCGAAGGCATCAGTTGCGACAGCGTAGGCAATCGCTACATCGTCAGTGAGGCCCATGCGGCGGTGTTGCAGGTGCCGGTCAGTGGCCCGGCTAACTGGCTGAAAATCTCGCCGCTGCTGGTTCGCGAAGCG
This sequence comes from Pseudomonas sp. ef1, assembly GCF_007293365.2. NCBI lineage: Bacteria > Pseudomonadati > Pseudomonadota > Gammaproteobacteria > Pseudomonadales > Pseudomonadaceae > Pseudomonas > Pseudomonas sp. ef1. The sequence continues at coordinate 1,503,133 of NZ_CM129815.1, forward strand.
CGGGCGAGCGGCCTGCTGCTCAAGTTCAATTCGATCTTCGAGGGCCTGGCGATCAACCCGGCCGGTGATCAGATATGGCTGGCCGCCGAACGGCAAAAACGTGGTTTGCTGCTGATCAAACGCCAGCAGACGGTGTGGGATTGTGACGGTCGCTGCGTGCTGCTCAGTGAGGGCGGCAAGGAGATGCAGCCGCCACAGTTTCCCAAGGCGAAAGCGGTTCATCGCGACTTCTCCGACATTTCCTTGTTCAACGGCAAGCTGTTTACCCTTGAACGCAACGCTTTCGAGATCTGCCGTCGCGATGCGCAGACGGCCAAGGTCGAGCAGTGCTGGTCGTATGCCGGCGAACTGTTGCAGGAACAACGTCGGTATTCGCAGAACTACGGACTGGAGGAAGCGCTGATCATTGATGCCGAAGGCGCGTGGATCGGCGTCGACAACAATTTTGGCCCGCGTGCCGACGGCGAAGTCCGCCCGGTGGTCTGGCGCTTCGCCGCGCCGGACGGTGGCTGGAGTGCCAGGCCATGAGCCAGCAACCGCCGGGCAAGCGTGCCGGTCGGGTGCTAATGGTCCTCGCCTGGTGCGCGGCACTGTTTCTCGCGACGAAATTTTTTGGGCAGTGGGAGCAGCGCCAGCAGAATCCGAACATCGTGGTCACGTCGGAGCAGGGCGAAGGTTTTATCGAAGTGAAACTGGCGAGCAATGCCCAAGGGCATTTTGTCGCCAGCGGCCAGATCAACGGCGAGCCGGTGGAGTTCATGCTCGATACCGGCGCGACCGATGTGGCGATTCCGGCGGATCTGGCCAAGCGTTTGAAGCTGCAAGAAGGTTTCGGCGTGACCCTGAGCACGGCCAATGGCCTGAGCCAGGGCTATCGAACGAAGATTGCCCGCCTGCAATTGGGCGACATCGTGCTGCGGGATGTCCGTGCACTGGTGGCGCCGGGGCTGCATGGCGATCAGGTGCTGCTCGGCATGAGCGCCCTGAACAGACTTGAATTTACCCAGCGCGGTGGCACCATGCTGCTGCGCCAGACAACGAACCGATGAGGCCCGCATGAGCGACTCCCTTGATCTCAGCCTGGACGGTGTAGAACGCCGCTCGCTGGCTGACTTCACCGAAAATGCCTACCTCAACTACTCCATGTACGTGATCATGGACCGCGCCTTGCCGCATATCGGCGACGGCCTGAAGCCGGTACAGCGGCGTATCGTCTACGCCATGAGCGAACTGGGGCTGGACGCTGATTCCAAGCACAAGAAATCGGCGCGTACCGTCGGTGACGTGCTCGGCAAGTTCCACCCCCACGGCGATTCGGCGTGCTACGAAGCGATGGTGCTGATGGCGCAGCCGTTCAGCTATCGCTACACGCTGGTCGACGGCCAGGGCAACTGGGGTGCGCCGGACGATCCGAAGTCCTTCGCGGCCATGCGTTACACCGAAGCGCGGCTGTCGCGCTATTCCGAAGTGCTGCTCAGCGAACTGGGCCAGGGCACCGCTGACTGGGGGCCGAACTTCGACGGCACCCTTCAGGAACCGCTGGTATTACCGGCGCGCCTGCCAAACATTCTGCTCAACGGCACCACCGGTATCGCCGTGGGCATGGCCACCGACGTACCGCCGCACAACCTGCGCGAAGTCGCCACCGCCTGCGTACGCTTGCTGGATGAGCCGAAAGCCACGGTCGAACAGCTCTGCGAGCATATTCAAGGCCCGGATTATCCGACCGAAGCGGAAATCATCACGCCGCGCGCCGACCTGCTGAAGATGTACGAAACCGGCAAGGGCTCGGTGCGTATGCGCGCCGTGTACCACGTCGAGGACGGCGACATCATCGTCACCGCGCTGCCGCATCAGGTCTCCGGCGCCAAGGTGCTGGAGCAGATCGCCGCGCTGATGCAGGCCAAACCGTCGAAAGCGCCGCAGATCGCCGATCTGCGTGACGAATCCGACCACGAAAACCCATGCCGCATCGTGATCATCCCGGTCAACAGCCGCGTCGATCACGAAGCGCTGATGCAGCACCTGTTCGCCAGCACCGAGCTGGAGTCGACCTACCGGGTCAACGTCAACATCATCGGTCTGGACGGCAAGCCGCAGCTGAAAAACCTACGTGCGCTGCTGGTCGAATGGCTGGAATTCCGCGTGCTGACCGTGCGTCGCCGCCTGCAATTCCGCCTCGACAAGGTCGAGCGTCGCCTGCACCTGTTGGACGGTTTGCTGATCGCCTACCTCAACCTGGATGAAGTGATCCACATCATCCGCACCGAGGAACACCCGAAAGCCAAGCTCATCGAGCGTTTCGCCCTCAGCGAGATCCAGGCCGACTACATTCTCGACACCCGTCTGCGTCAGTTGGCGCGACTGGAAGAAATGAAGCTGCGCGACGAGCAGGACGAACTGCTCAAGGAACAAGCCAAGCTGCAAGCCCTGCTGGGCAGCGAAGCCAAGCTGAAGAAACTGGTGCGTACCGAGCTGCTCAAAGACGCCGAAACCTACGGCGACGACCGCCGCTCGCCAATCGTCGAGCGCGCCGAAGCCAAGGCGCTGAGCGAGCACGATCTGCTGCCGAACGAGAAAGTCACTGTCGTGCTGTCGGAAAAAGGCTGGGTGCGTTCGGCCAAGGGCCACGACATCGACGCTACCGGTTTGTCGTACAAGGCCGGCGATGGCTTCAAGACCTCGGCGGCGGGGCGCTCCAACCAGTTTGCCGTGTTCATCGATTCCACCGGTCGCAGCTACTCGGTTGCCGCGCATACCTTGCCGTCGGCCCGTGGCCAGGGCGAACCCTTGACCGGCCGCCTGACGCCGCCACCGGGCGCTTCGTTCGAATGCGTGCTGATGCCCGAAGACGATGCGCTGTACGTGATTGCGTCCGATGCCGGTTACGGCTTCGTGGTCAAAGGCGAAGATCTGCAAGCGAAGAACAAGGCCGGCAAGGCCCTGTTGAGCCTGCCGAACAACGCCAAGGTCATCGCGCCGCGCCCTGTGGCCGATCGTGAGCAGAACTGGCTGGCCTCGGTCACGACCGAAGGTCGCCTGCTGATCTTCAAAATCAGCGATCTGCCACAATTAGGTAAGGGCAAAGGCAACAAGATCATCGGTATATCCGGTGAACGCGTGGCCAGTCGCGAAGAATATGTCACGGACATCGCCGTCCTGCCGGAAGGCGCCACCCTGGTATTGCAGGCTGGCAAACGGACCCTGTCGCTGAAAGCCGACGACCTCGAGCACTACAAAGGTGAGCGGGGACGGCGCGGAAACAAACTTCCGCGGGGCTTCCAGAGGGTGGATGCGCTGCTCGTCGAAAACCTCAATTAGGCGAGAACGCCTTCCTAGAGCGTTCGATCTGCGATTAAACGCGTAGATCGACGCTTTGGCGCTGGAGTCGGAACGCATATTCACGGATGATATGGCCTTTCAAGCGCCGGCGTGGCCGAGCGTTCTTCATATTTATTGAGTATTTTCACTGTGGTCAGCCTTGTGGCGGCCACCTGGACGGGATGATGACTGCTCTACGCCCCCTTATTTTGTTGCTCGCCGGCGTTCTTGGCCTGGCGGGTTGCAGCGTTCACCAGCCGGTGTCGCTGTACCAACTGGACAGCGGAAGTCCGGTTCAGCCTGCGCAAAGCGCGGGCATGGCGGTTTTGCTGGGGCCGGTAGTTGTTGCCGATTACCTGCAACGCGAAACCCTGCTGCAACGTCAACCCGACGGCAGCCTGCAAGCGGCGACCGACGGTCGTTGGGCTGGCAGCCTTTCGTCGGATATCGATCAACTGCTGATGCGTCAGGTCGCCGGTCATCTGGACAGCCAGCGCGTGGTGCTGGCGCCGGCCACGGCCGGGTTCACGCCGGATGTGCAGGTTCTGCTGACCATCACCCGTCTGGATTCCGGTGCGAAACAACCGGCGATTCTCGATGCGCAATGGCGTTTGATCGATCGTCGCGGCAAGGTGCGTGATAACCGCATCATTCACCTGCAGGAAACGCACGCTGGCAGCACCGCGTCCCAGGTGCAGGCACAAGGGGTTCTGTTGCAGCGTCTGGCCGAGCAGTTGTCGGTGGCGCTCAAGCCACTGGCCAACCAGCCGCCAGTGGCCGAGGCACCGCGCAAGGCCGCGCCGAAACCCGCAGCGCCGGCGGCGGATGCCGAAAAGCAGCCGAAGATTCCGATGGCCTCGCCTATTCGTACCGATATGGAAGTGTTTCGCTTCTGAGACCGGAATGAGTCAGAACAGAGCCCGCCTTGTGCGGGCTTTGTTGTGTCTGGGGCACAGGATCATTCGTCAGCGCTGAGACCTTCGCGAGCAGGCTCGCTCCCACATTGATCGGCGGCGAGCAGACCTGGTGGGAGCGAGCTTGCTCGCGAAGGGGCCAGCGCAGGCAACAAAAAGCCCGCAGACAATCACTCGTCTGCGGGCTTTTGCGTATCGAGCCTAAGCCTTACGCCCGGCGCTCATGCATCCGCGCCAGTTGCCGTTCGAGCATCGACGGATACGGCTCCATCAACCGCTCCACACAGCAAGCGCCCTCAGGGCTCGCAATCGGCCGGATCCGCGCACGTTGGCGGATCAGCGTGTCATCGCTGATCTTGCGCTCGACCAGCAGCAGATTGCGGCTGTGTTGCGACAAGGCCAGTGCATCCTGAGCCGAATCGGTCAGCAGCAGATCAATCTGGCTCAGACCGAACAACTCATCGCCCAAGGTCAGGCCCAACTGCAATTGCAGGGTGATGCCGCTGTCTGCGACCTCGATCTGCAACTGATGACCCAGAGCACGCAGCAATTCGCCGCAGCAGATGGCATTGGTCAGGTAGTCGTCGCCGCAATCTTCGGTATGGAACAGCAGCAGCGTGCTGCCATCGTTGAGAGTTTCGATTTCGCCCTGATACAGCGACGCGGCCTGCTCGAGGCAGTCGCGATAGCGATCCTGCAGTTCTTCCAGGCGTGCGCGAGGCAAGCGACGCAGTTGTTCCTGCGATCCCAATTGCACGGCCAGTACGGCGGTGTGCTGTGGCACGTCAGGGCTCGGTTTGCGCGTGAGCGGTTGGGCGGCGCCGTTCAGCGATTCGTCGCGCAGGTCGGCGAAGGCGTCATCGTCATCATCGTCTTCGACCGTGCTGACCAGGTGACGCGGCGCCGGTTTCTTCGCGGCCAGCGGGCGGCTTTCGTCGAAGCTCGGATCGCGCAGGTTACGCACCTCGAATTCAGGCTCGTCTTCTTCCTCGGCGAATTCCGGCTCGGGTTCGGGCTCAGGCTCCGGTTCCGGGGCGTAGCTGGCATGCAGCTGGCGCGCCAGATCGCCGATTTCATCCTGGCGATCGATGCCCGGGGTGTGCGCGTCGATGCGGCGCAGCCACACGCGCAATTGCAGCAACGGCGTCGACAGATAGCGGCCCATGCGCAGACTCAGAGCCAATGACAGCGCCAGCAGAATCGCGCTCAGAATGCCCATGCTTTGCAGGCTGATGGTCATCGGCTGCTGGAACTGATCCATGTCCAGGCTGATGCGCAGTTGCCCGGCAGTCACGTCCTGGAAAGTGATCTTGCTCTCGTACATGCCCTCGGCTTCGCCCAACAGGCTGTGCTTGGGACGCTGACCGGACTCGGCGAGGATGCGGTTGTCCACACTGTAGATTGCCGCGTGGGCGACCAGTTTGTTCTTGGTCAGGTTGTTGAGCAGCACGTTGAGGCTGAGGATGTCGTTGGACACCAGCAGCTCGGTGGCGGAGGTGGCGGTCTGCGTGGTCAGGCTTTCGCCCAGCGCATCGGCCTGCTCGTGCATGGCCTGCTTGAATTGCAGCCCCATCACCCCGGCATAGATCACCAGGGCCAGAGCGACCAGGATCACGTTGTGGCTGGCAATGCGCAATGCAATCGGTACACGGCGGTGGCGCAGTGCACGGAAGATCAGCAGGAAGAAGTTATCGGTTTTGACTGGCGTGGGCCGGTTCACTTGAGCTCGGCTCTTTGTCCGTGAAGTTGACGCGCAGTATAGCGACAGGCCCCAGACCGGCAAAGCGCTCGCGGTGCCCGATGGTCACTGAAAGTGGGTAGAATGCGGTTTTTTTCCAGTTGCGGGGGTGCGCGTTGCGCGAAATCGTCCTGATTAACATCACGGGAGTCGACCGTCCCGGTCTGACAGCGGCCATCACCGGTGTTCTGGCACAAGGTGGTGTGAACATTCTCGACATCGGTCAGGCGGTGATCCACGACACCCTGTCGTTCGGCATCCTGGTTGAAATTCCCGATTCCGAACAGGGCAAGTCAGTGCTCAAGGACATCCTGTTCAAGGGCTACGAACTGGATCAGCAAGTGCGTTTCACCCCGGTGTCCGAAGAGGATTACCAGCAGTGGGTGGGCAATCAGGGCAAGAAACGCCATATCGTCACCTTGCTGACGCGCAAGGTCACTGCCGGCCAGTTGCAGGCGGTCAGCGCCATCACCGCCAAATATGGCTTGAACATCGACCATATCGACCGTCTGTCGGGGCGCATGCCGCTGGACACTCCGGCCGACAAGGGCAAGGGCTGCATCGAATTTTCCGTGCGCGGTGAAGCCGCCGATCCGCAGGCCCTGCGCGCCGAATTCCTCAGCGTTGCCCAGGAACTGAACGTCGATATCGCCTTCCAGGAAGACTCGCTGTTTCGCCGCAACCGGCGTCTGGCGGTGTTCGACATGGACTCGACGCTGATCGAAGCGGAAGTCATCGATGAGCTGGCCAAGGCGGCCGGCGTGGGTGATCGAGTGTCCGAAATCACCGAGCGCGCCATGGCCGGTGAACTGGATTTCCGCGCCAGCTTCAAGGAGCGGCTGGCGCTGCTCAAAGGCCTCGACGTCAGTGTGCTCGACTCGATCGGCGCTTCGCTGCGCCTGACCGAGGGTGCTGAAACCCTGTTTGCCGAACTCAAGCGCCTTGGCTACAAAACCGCCATCCTGTCCGGCGGCTTCACTTATTTCGCCAAGCAACTGCAAGCCAGGCTTGGCATCGACTACGTGTTCGCCAACGAGCTGGAAGTGGTCGACGGCAAGTGCACCGGCGTGGCGATCGAGCCGATTGTCGATGCGCAGCGCAAGGCTGATCTGCTCAAGGAGCTGGCGCACAAGGAAGGTCTGCGTCTGGAGCAGACCATTGCCGTCGGCGACGGCGCCAACGATCTGCCGATGCTGGCAATTGCCGGGCTGGGCGTGGCGTTCCGCGCCAAACCGTTGGTCAAGCAGTCGGCGAAGCAAGCGATTTCAACGCTGGGGCTGGATGGTGTGTTGTATCTGTTGGGCTTCCGGGATCGCGACGGGCAGTTGTAACTGACAAAGCACAAAGATCGCAGCCTTCGGCAGCTCCTTGTATGTTCCCCACACACCAGCATGAATGAGATCTAAGCTCGCTGGTGCGACATACGAAGATGTGTTTCTGGGGGAGACCGATCGCTCCTTAAGGCAGGACTTGCTCCTGACCTTGTCTGTAGAGAGGTCCCCCCGCCTCATTGCCCACCACGAAGAGTATCGAGAAGCCGACGAGTCGGACTTCGCATTACAAGGTTGCAGTGGCATGAAGTTCGAGGTCAGGGGAACCAGGAAGCATTTTTAACTCAGTTCTCTTGGAGTTGAAAGCATGAACATGCACGTCGGCTTGGATGTGGGATCTCGCACTACAGCGATGGGCTGGCGCAATGGCGGCCGCTTTGCAGGTCAGTGCAATATCGACCAGACACCGGCGGGGCGCAAAGCTGCTGTCGGCAAATTGCTTGAGCTCAAGCCTATGTCTGTGGTGATGGAAGCCACAGGAATCTACTACCTGGACTTGGCCATGGAGCTCGCTGCGGCAGGTTTGCCAGTCTCGGTTATCAATCCGAAGAGTTTTCACAACTTTGCAAAACTGATGCTGAAAAACAGCAAAACGGACGCAATCGATGCCCAGTTATTAGCTGAGTACGGCGAACGCATGAGCCCAAGGTTGTGGACGCCGCCCACTTCAATACAGCTTGAGCTGCGCGCTATCGGTCGCCACATCAATCGTTTGACGGGTCATCGCACCCGCGCCAAAAACGAGCTGCATGCACTAAAAGCCACTCAAACAACTCTTCTGATGCTGATTGAGGACGAAGAAGAAGCCATCAACGCCTTTGACAAACGAATCGAGCGTTTCCGACTCGCTGGTCGGGCACTGATCGACAACTGCCCAACGTTGAGCGCCCAGTTCGCCCACATGATCACCGCCCCTGGCATGGGTGAGATCTCAGTATTTGCGGCGCTGGCTGAACTGACGACCTTACCGGTAACGCTCAAGTCAGCGCAGGTCAGCCGCCATGCCGGACTCGATGTCCGACTCACGCAGTCAGGCACCAGCATTGATAAACCCGGCCGGATAAGTAAGAGCGGCAATGCCTATTTGCGATCAGCGATGTACATGCCTGCGCTGACTGCCATACGTTGCGACCCGAACGTTAAAGCGTTTTACGAAGCCTTGGTGGCTCGAGGAAAGAGGAAGATGCAGGCTATCGTCGCAGTCATGCGCAAATACCTGACCGGACTATGGGCCTGCATGCGGGCAGGCGAAGACTTCAGTACAGCCAAGCTTTTTAGCGGTAAACACACCCAAAAAGCTTGACCGTGAACAGAGTATCTACATTTGGAATGCATTTCCCTGTAGGAGCTGCCGAAGGCTGCGATCTTTTGCTTTAAAGCGAATTCCACAACGAATCAAAATCCTCCTCACCCCCGCCATTCTGCGCAGGATCCAGCGAGCGATAGGCGAACTGATTGAAACTGTGCGTACTCGCCACCCGCCGATCCAGCCCGGCGCGGTGTTCTTCGCCTTGAGTGTTGATCAACACCTTGTTGCCTTCCTGAAACGGCAGGCGCGGCGCAAGCACGGTGGCCGGCACATCGATCGCACTGATCTCCGGCAACAGCAAACCGCGCAGATAATGGCTGTGATCGTCCTTGGAACGAACCAGTTGCAGCCCGCACGGCTGCGCGTGTGGCGCAACCAGTTCAATGCCCATCTGCGTGCCGCTGCCGCGCACCTGGCGGATCCAGCGAATCACCGCAATGCTCCAGCCTTTGCTCTCGCTGTCCTGAATGCCGAGCATTTCCCCGGCCTGCAATTCCGCCGGCACCTCGCTCGGCCAGGCCAGGCAATAGCCGCCGGGGCTATGGTTGATCACGGGCAAGGCGTAAGTCGGATAGTTCGGCGCGTTGTCGCGGCCTTCGTCCTCGCCTAATTGGTCGTACTGGATTTCCTCGTATGGCAACAGCTCATCGTTGCCTTGCGGTGCGGCGTCGAACGCTTGACTCCAGCTGTCCTTTTCGCCGCTGGTCACCACGCTGCTGAAGTTTGCCGCGCGGGCACCGGGATGTTTGAGCAACTCGCTGAAGGTTCGCTCGCCGCCGAGGTAGAAGTGCAGGGCGCTCATGCCGACGCACACGGTCAATGTGCCCTGGCCGGCGCTGCGCTGAAAACTGCGTTCGGCAGCCTGGCCCCAAGTGGCGTGCAGATGTTGCAGGGTATCGATGCTGAGACCGGCGGAAACAGGCAGGGGGGTTGAAGTCGGCTGCTGCAGCAGGTGCGTTTCGAGCTGTTTGACCAGCGGTTGCGGATCGAAGCCCAGCAGTCCGCTCTGTTGTTCGCTGCGAAACATTTTGCGGTAGCGCGGGCCGACATCGAGTTCCGGACTGACCGCAAACAAGCCGTCGTCGGCGCAGTCGGGATGCAGGTTGAGCAGGGCGCTCCACGGCTCGATCACCTCGGCCAGACGAGCAATCTGGCTCTGGCGTAATTGATTGCAACGGGCACTGCCCAATAGCAGTGCGGCGATGTAGGTCTGTTCGACGCTCAATTCGCTGGTCAAAAACGCCAGATCATCGCGCAGCCGCCGTTGTTGCAGCTGTAATTGCGCAGCGCTGCGATACAGCTGATGCAATTCCAACCACAGGTGTTCCGGCGGTGAACTGTACAGCTGCGTGGCGCGCACCAGTTGCGCCTTGAGGGCATGCGCGGCGCGTTGCAAGGCGGTGCCGACCAATGTCGCGCGGTCCTTGGTGTATTTGGGCAGGATGCGCAGAACGATCTGTTTGTAGCCGATGGCCAATTGGCCTTGCAGCGCCTGACACAGGTTGCTGACTTTGCGCGAACGCTCGTCGAGCATGATCGCCTGATGCAGAAAATGCCGTTCCAGATGCTGGCAGACGAAATACACCTCGGGCCGCAGCAGCTCAAGCAATTGCAGGCGATTGTCGCTGGGGGTGAGCAACAGGTTCAGTTCGCCGAGGCCTTGATACAGCAAGCGGGCGGTTTCGCCGATGTTGGCCTTGGGCAGGCCGGCGATCCAGCGCTTGAGGTCGCGCGGGCTGGCCTCGCAGAACGACAGGCGCGTTTGCGTGGGAGTCGGAGCGCGCAGCTTGGGAGAAAAGTTGGTCTGGCTCATGAGCAAAACCATAGCAGCAAATGCCGCAGTTTGCGGAAGCAGCCTCGGCTGCTTCCGCGAACAGAGTCACGCTTTTGGCAGTGCCAGACCTTGGCCCATCCGCACGGGTGAACCGGCCACCAGCTCTTCGGCCCACTTCACCTGATCCGGGCCAAACAGCACGATCGCCGTCGAACCCAGCTTGAAGCGCCCAAGTTCCGCGCCTTTTTCCAGATGAATCGGTGCGCGTGCGGCTTCGTCGTAGCGGAAGGTTTTCAGCTCGCGCTTCGGTGGGGTGACCAGACCGGCCCACACGGTTTCGATCGAAGCGACAATCATCGCACCGACCAGCACCACGGCCATCGGCCCGCGTTCGGTGTCGAAAATGCACGCCACGCGCTCGTTGCGGGCGAACAGCTCCGGGACGTTTTCGGCAGTGGTCTGGTTCACCGAAAAAATGCGGCCCGGGATGTAGACCATTTCGCGCAGGGTGCCGGCCAGCGGCATGTGCACGCGGTGGTAGTCCTTAGGCGACAGGTAAATGGTAGCGAAGTCGCCGCCCATGAACGGCGCTGCGTTGGCCGCATCCCCGCCGAGCAATTCGAGCACGCTGAAACTGTGGCCCTTGGCCTGGAACACGCGACCGTGCTCGATCGGGCCGAGCTGGCTGACCGCACCGTCGGCCGGGCTGAGGATCGCGCCCGGGGTTTCGTCCAGTGGGCGTGCGCCATCTTTCAGGGCGCGCGTGAAGAAGGCGTTGAAGTGCTCGTAAGCGGTCAGGTCTTCGACCAGCGCTTGCGACATGTCCACTTGATAACGCTTGGCAAACCATTGGGTGAAGGCATTCTTGAACCAGCGCACGCGGCATTCGGCGATGCAGCCGGCCAGGCGCGACAGCAGGTGATGCGGCAGCAGGTACTGGCTGAGGATAAACAGACGCTCTTTCATTAGTTGTCCTTAAAAACCTTAAATCTCGACTGGCGTGTCAGGGTGGTTGCCCCATTCGCCCCAGGAACCGGCGTAGCCCTTGACCCGCGGATAACCGAGGGCTTTGGCCACCAGATAAGTGAAGCCCGACCGGTGATGGGTCTGGCAGTGGGTAATGATTTCCTTGTCCTTGGTGATCCCGAGGTTTTCGAGGATCTGCGGCATGTCGCTGCGGATACGCAGCTGGCGGGCCTGATCCATGCCGGCGGTCCATTCGAAATTGACCGCGCCGGGGATGTGTCCACCCTTGGCGGCGAGGACTTTCTCGCCGGAATATTCCAGCGGCCCACGCGCGTCCCAGATCGCCAGATCGGCGGCGCCGAGACGGCTTTGCAGGTATTCGCGGGTGGCGGTCGGTTCATCGTGCAGGGTCAGCGAGACCGGGCCACCGACGGCGGCCGGCACTTGAATCGACATGGGCATACCGTCCGCCAGCCAGGCCGGCAGACCACCGTCTATATAGTGGTACTTGTCGTGGTCAATGACATCGAGCAGCCAGATGAAGCGCCCGGCCCAGCCGCCGCCCTCATCGTCATACACCACGTAGACCGCGTCTTTGCGATGACCGAGCTCACCAAACAACGCTTCCAGATCGGACTTCGCCGGCATCAGCCCGGGGGCCGGTGGCTGGCCGAGCTGGGTGCGTTTCGGGTCGACAAAACGTGCGCCGGGCAAGTGACCTTCGGCATACCGGGCAGGGCTGGTCAGGTCCACCAGAATCAGTTCCGGGGACTCCAGACGCGGCAGCAGGTCGCTCGGCTCGATGACAAGCGGCAAGCCAGAGAAGTCAGACATGTGAGGTCTCCAGAGCACAAAGGGGAGGATTGTAGCGCAGGCTCATTGGCCACGGCTGCTAAAGCTGTGCAGGGCTTTTTCGATGCACTGCGCGGTTTTGCCGAAGGCCTGCACAGTGATGTCGGCGAAGGGGCCGCCGCCCTGATCGGCAACGACGATCATGATCACCCGACCATTGTTGACCAATGAACGCAGAAACAGATGTTCGCCACGAAACAGCGTGCGCAGGCTCGCCGGTAACAAGGCCGAGAATTGTGCGTTGTTCTCCGGCGTGATCCGCACCTGCGCCTGCTGAGCGAGCAGGCGCTGCAGGACTTTGCTTTGGCTGACGACAAAACTCAGCGCCGCCGCATCCTTCGGCAACCCGGCGGTCTGGTGCACGCGCAGGGTCGAGTGCGTGCGGTCGGCCATCAGAATCATCACCCGGCGCATGCCGCTGGCCACCAGTGCCTCGCGGGCGGCGACGGTCAGGCTCATGGCATTGGTGAAGCGGCTGGGTTCGGCGAGCAGTTCGGCGCATTGCCGACGCCACTGGCCCAAGTCATCCGCATTCGGCGCTGCTGCCGGGAGCATGCCGGCCGGCAAGCGACGAGTGCCCCACGGCCAGATCAGCGAAACCGCCGGGTGCCACAGATCAGGCATCGCATGCTGACGCGCGCTGTTCGCCGCTTGCTGGTGCAACTGTTGCTGCACTTCGTCCATGGAAATCTGCAGATAGAGGCTGGTCAGGTACTGCCAGCGCTTGCTGTGCGGACTGTCCCAGGCCTGTTGCGCCGACAGCGCCAGCCCATTGGCCAGCAGCACGGTATTCGCCGGCTGGTTGAGCCAGCGGCGCAATGTCGGGTCATCGTCGAGGCGATTCTGCTGGCGCAGCGGGTGTTCGCTGTCACGGGCGATGCGCAGCACTTTGACCAGTTCGCGTTGTTCGCTGAGCAGTAATTTGTAGCCTTGCTCGACCCAGATCGGCAGATGCCAGGCCTGGACCAGTGCCTCGGCGATCTTCAACAGGCGCACGCCGAACAATTGCTTTTCGACCACACGTGCCGACTCGCCCTTGTGAATCACCCGCAGTTCCCACTCCTCGAGCAACTGCGGATACGTCAGTGCCAAGGGCCACAGCGGCGACAAAAACAGCAAGCTGCCCCAATGAATGTCCTGCCACAGCCGCGCGAGGCGACTGGCAAAAAAACCGTTGGCCTGTTGTGTCGCGTGCTGGCTGATCAGTTGCAATTGGCGCAAACCCTTGGGGATTTGCCGGTGCGGTTCGGCGGGCAGGCGCGCGAGCAATTCTTCGGTGCGGGCAAGGCCCAGGCGATTGATTGCCACCTCAAGATTTTCCGCCGGCGCGGCCATGGTGCCGTGGGTGTGACGATTCGCCTCACGGATGACGCTCAAGGCCAGCGCCGGGCTGTCCTGCATCAGATCGGCGATGTCACGCAGCGAACTGCGATTGTCGCGGATCGCCCGGCAGACTTTGTCGTGAGCCTCTTGTGGTACGGGCAGGCGGACGCTGTCGAGCAGCTTGACCCAAGCCTGGAGCGTGGTCGGTATTACCGATGGAATGTTCGTTTCATTAGCCATGTCTGGACGAGATCTTCACTGACTGTAGACGCGCCCGGCATGGGCTAAATTGGCTTTTCGCCTGAACTGGCTATAGTCTGGCGCAGTTTTGCCGATAAGTAGAAGAAGAGATTTTTTAACTTCCGAATATGACCTTGAACCCGACTTAAACAAGTACCTTCTACCTATGGCTAAAATTATCGGCATCATCGTCGTATTCGCGAGCGTGCTCGGCGGATACGTGCTCTCCCACGGCAAGATTGCCGCACTGATCCAGCCCTTCGAGGTGATGATCATCGGCGGTGCGGCCCTCGGCGCATTTCTCCAGGCCAACCCCGGTTACATGACGATGCACGTGCTCAAGAAATCCCTGAGCATGTTCGGTTCGCGCTTCACCCACACCTTCTACCTGGAAGTGCTCGGGCTGATCTACGAAATCCTCAACAAGAGCCGCCGTGAAGGCATGATGGCGATCGAAGGCGACATCGAAGATGCCGCCGCGAGCCCGATCTTCGCCAAGTACCCGGCGGTGCTCAAGGATGAACGCATGACCGCGTTCGTCTGCGATTACCTGCGCATCATGTCCTCCGGCAACATGGCTCCGCACGAACTGGAAGGCCTGTTCGACATGGAGCTGTACAGCCTCAAGGAAGACCTCGAGCACCCATCGCACGCGGTCAACGGCATCGCCGACGGCATGCCCGGTTTCGGTATCGTTGCGGCGGTACTCGGGATCGTGGTGACCATGGCTTCGTTGGGCGAGGGCGACCAGGCGTCGATCGGTCTGCACGTGGGTGCGGCACTGGTCGGTACCTTCTTCGGTATTCTCGCGGCGTACGGTTTCTTCGGTCCGCTGGCGCATTCCCTGGCCCACGATGCCAAGGAAGAACTGAACGTCTACGAAGCCATCAAGGCCTCGCTGGTGGCTTCGGCGTCCGGCATGCCGCCGTCGCTGGCGGTCGAGTTCGGGCGCAAGGTTCTGTACCCGGCGCACCGTCCAAGCTTCGCCGAGCTGGAACAAGCGGTTCGCGGTCGCTAAGTCATGGAAAATAATCAGCCGATCATCGTCAAGCGCGTCAAGCGCATTGCCGCCGGGCACCACGGCGGGGCGTGGAAAATCGCCTTCGCCGACTTTGCCACGGCGATGATGGCGTTCTTCCTGGTGCTGTGGCTGCTGTCCACCGCTACGCCGGAACAGAAGATCGCCATCGCCGGTTATTTCAAGGACCCGGTCGGCTTCTCCGAAAGCGGCACGCCGTACATCATCGACTTGGGTGGCACGCCGACCCTGGCGCCGGAAAACACCCTCAACCCGGAAGTGAAGTCGCAGCCGCAACCGGACAAGGTTACGGTCGATACCGATCAGGTTGAAGGCATGGCCGAGCAGGTCGAGAAGGAGCGTCTCGAACTGCTGCTGCAAGAACTGCAGAACAAGGTCGACGAGAACCCGCAACTGCAGAAATTCAAGGATCAGATCCTCTTCGAAATCACCCCGAACGGCTTGCGCATCCAGATCATGGACGCCGAGAACCGGCCGATGTTCGACTCCGGGTCCGCACGCCTGAAGCCGTACTTTGAAGACATCCTGCTGGCCATGGCCGACACCATCAAAGCGGTGCCGAACAAGATCAGCATCAGCGGCCACACCGACGCCAAGCCGTACATTGGCACTGGCGACTACGGCAACTGGGAGCTCTCGGCCAATCGCGCCAATGCGGCTCGCCGTGCCCTGGTCGCGGGCAGCTATCCGGATGCGCAGGTGGCGCGGGTGGTCGGTTATGCCTCGTCGGCGTTGTTCGATCGGGAAAATCCGTTCAACCCGGTCAACCGCCGGATCGACATTGTCGTACTGACCAAAAAAGCCCAGGCCGCCATCGAAGGTGCGCAGGGTCCCGAGGCAGCGAAACCGGCGGATCAGGGGCAGAACGGTGCTGCTCCGGCAGCCCCGGTTGATCCCAATGCCTTGCCGGCGGACAAACAGCCAGTGCCGGCTCACGAGTTGCGCGAACGCTTGAATCTGTTTGACGATGCGGCGCCGAAACCGGCTGAGCCGGGTGGGGCGGCGCCTGCGCCTGCGCCGAAGCAGTAAGTGAAAAAAAGCCGACAGTGATGTCGGCTTTTTTGTGGCTATCACAGGCCGGCACAGTCTCAGAATCCCCGACGAATCCGGTTCTTCAGCTGTTCATGAAACATCTCTGCATCGCGCTTGTAAGCCCCTTTGACCGATTCGCTGATCGAATCCAGCGCCATCGACCGCTTGTTCGACACCTCATCCCGATACGCATCGATGAAGAAATCCAGATCGCTGGCCGTGCTCAGCTTCGGCCATTTGTCCAGATAGATCGGCAGTTGCGCAGGTCCGGTCTTGAACGTACAGATCCGCCGATTGCTGATCGTCGCCTCGCCAATTTCGAAAGGCACCCACCACGACAGTGCAGTTGTCTCCGACACCACCGCCAGCAGATGCGTGCACTCGGTGATGTTGCGGGTAATGACTCCGGTGATGTCGTCCGTGGTCTGCGATTCCGGATCCAGTACGTCGAGGTAAGTCCTGATCTTCGCCTGGGTCAGGCGGGTATTGATGGCAATCGCATGAGCGCGATCCATATGGCGGTAGCTGATGAAGACAGGCATCAGAAATGTCCTTTGAGGGCGAGTTCGCGGTAATAGGCGCCGAGTGCCGTCAGGCGGCAGCCGGTCGAGTGAATGGCGGCGTAGTACATGTGCTCGGCGTCGACCGGCTCGATCAGGCTGTGGCGGTTGCACTTCTGCAACTGGGCGAAGACCTCGCCATGTTCAGGCACGAACGCCTTTTCGGTGGGTTCGTAGCTGGGGTCGAGCGGGTAGACCGATTCGGCTTCGGCGAACCAGTCGGGCAATTTGCGCAGGATCTCCTTGGGAATCAGCGGCGAGACTTCGCGCAGGGAAATGAACTGCGACACATTGGTCTTGAACACCGGACGCTGTTCCCAGGCGCCGAGGGCGTTGTCGACAAAGGAATACAGACTGCCGGGGGTGATTTTGCCGAGGATATTCGCCGCGCCGCCGTGCAGCGCTTGCAGGAGCAGGCCGGTGAACACGCCGTGCTGCGCGCCCTCCAGCGCCGGCTCGGCTTTTTTGCAGGCGGTGAGGATCGTCATACCCTCGCTGACCATGCTGCTCTCGCTGCGCAGGGCGCGCACTTCGCCGGCCGAACCGCTTTCGCAGCAGTCGAGGATGATCACTTTGTTTTTGATCCGCGTGGCCTTGTCCGCCCAGTTCAGGATGTCGCTGATGCGGATGCCGTCCTTGGCGTTGCGGTAGTCCTGGGGTGTCAGCATGCCTTCGTCAGTGTCGGCGTCGAAACCGCCATGGCCGGCGAAATACAGCAGGGCGACGTTGCAGTCACCGGAAAACAACTCGCGGATCTGATCTTCGAGTTTTTGCCGGCTCAAATAATCCTCGGCGGACGTCAACACGACATTCTTGAAGTTGGGGTCGCCGTTGGCATTGGTTTTCAGCACCGAAGCCATGGCCATGGCGTCGTTGCAACAGCCGCTCAGGCCGCCGATATGCGTGTAATCGTTGATGCCGATGAACAGTGCCTTGCGCATGGTCACTCCACCGTGTGCAGGCGGATCGCGCCGACGATGCTGTGGGCACTGCACGCGTGGATGTAGCGAGACGAATGGCGGATGAATAAAACACAGGTTGGCATGGCTTTCCTCGAAGGTCGCTTTGAGCGAAGGAGGAAAGGAATGTAGGCCGCTGGCTCAGGCCTACAAGGTCTGCGCGGCAAAACAGAAAGGTCCTGCAAGCAGTCGCGCAAGTGCCTACAGAAGAGGCTGACGTTTAAGAGGAGAGAGGTGAGTCAGATGCAGTCCGACAGCCGGCAACCCATGGCACAGGGCTGCCGGCGCGACTGTTTAATAACCGTTTTCGGGCAGGCTGGCGATGATCGAGCGATAGCTGTTCATCCGTTGCTGCTGGATGCGGCCATCTTCGAGCGCCTTGAGCAGCGCGCAACCCGGTTCGCGGTCGTGCTTGCAGTCGCGGAAACGGCAAGTGCCGAGCAGGTCATCGAACTCGATGAAACCGGCTTCGACATCGGCGCGGCTGACGTGGCCCAGACCGAATTCACGGATGCCCGGGGAGTCGATCAGTTCGCCGCCGCCAGGGAAGTGGAACAGGCGCGCGGTGGTGGTGGTGTGCGTGCCCTGACCGGACAATTCCGACAACGGCCCGACGCGGGTTTCGACTTCCGGCAGCAGGCTGTTGACCAGCGACGACTTGCCGACGCCGGACTGGCCTACGAACACGCTGATGCGCCCGTCGAGCTGCTTTTGCAGCTGTTCCATGCCATCGCCGTGGTGAGCCGAGACTTCCAGCACCGGATAACCCAGCGTGCGGTACACCGCCAGCAACGCGTTCAGCGCCGGGGCGTTCTGCTCGTCGATCAGGTCGAATTTGTTCAGCAGCAGAAGCGGGCGGATGCCGGCATGTTCGGCGGCGACCAGATAGCGGTCGATCAGGTTGGCGTGAGGCTCGGGCAGCGGCGCGAAAACGATGACGATCATGTCGACGTTGGCGGCAACCGGCTTGAGCTGGCCACGACTGTCGGGGCGGCACAGTTCGGTGCTGCGCGGCAGTTGCGCGACGATCACGCCAATGCCTTGGTTGCCGGCGCGCCATACCACTTTGTCGCCAGTGACCAGCGCTGGCAGGTTGGCGCGCAAGTGGCAGCGGAACACTTGACCGGCGAGTTCGCCGTCGACGGCTTCGACTTCGACCTGCACGCCGAAGTGGGCGATCACCAGGCCGTGTTGCTCTGGGCCAAGGTCGCCGCCCTCGAGGGCTTCGACCGCCGAGGACTCGCGTTTGGCGGCGCGTGCGGCGCGCTCGCCCTGGATCTTTTCGATGCGCCAGTTTTGACGACGATTGAGTTGGCGTTTGGCCATGGGTGTTCCGTCTGAAGAATGCAGCGATTAGGTAAAACGGCCGCGAGTTTAGCACGCCCGGCCACCGGCCTAGGCTAAACTGCGCAGCAATGCCTAGGAGCCCGAATATGCAAAATCCGCAGAACCTGATCTGGATCGACCTGGAAATGACCGGTCTGGACCCGGACAACGATGTCATCATCGAAATGGCCACTATCGTTACCGACAGTGAGCTGAACACATTGGCTGAAGGTCCGGTGATTGCCATCCACCATAGCGACGAAGTGCTCGCGCGCATGGACGAGTGGAATACCCGCACCCACGGCAACTCCGGTCTGACCCAGCGTGTGCGCGACAGCCGCATCAGCATGGCTGAGGCAGAAGCTGAGACCATCGCCTTTCTGGAAAAGTGGGTGCCGAAGGGCAAGTCGCCGATCTGCGGCAATAGCATCTGCCAGGATCGTCGCTTCCTTTATACCCACATGAAGGCGCTGGAAAGCTACTTCCACTATCGCAACCTCGACGTCTCCACGCTCAAGGAACTGGCCGCGCGCTGGGCTCCGGATGTGCGCGACAGCTTCAAGAAGGGCAGCACCCACCTGGCGCTGGATGACATCCGCGAATCGATCGCCGAGCTGCAGCACTACCGCAAGCATTTCATCAAATTCTGATGCGGCGGCATCAGCCCTGACGCTTTCGCGAGCAGGCTCGCTCCCACATGGAATGCGGCTTATGTGGACGCGAGCCGGCTCGCGAGAGGCGCGCCCTCTTCTGGTGCGGCGCCGAAATGGCTAGACTGCGCGCCTTCCTGCCTGGACTGCCATCATGTTGCTGATGCTCTATCTGATCGCCATCACTGCCGAAGCCATGACCGGCGCGCTGTCTGCCGGACGACGCGGCATGGACTGGTTCGGCGTGGTGCTGATCGCCTGCATCACCGCGCTCGGTGGCGGTTCAGTGCGCGATGTGTTGCTCGGGCACTACCCGCTGACCTGGGTCAAACACCCGGAATATCTGGTGCTGACCTCGGTGGCGGCGATGTTTACCGTGTTCACCGCACGCTGGATGCGTCACCTGCGCTCGCTGTTTCTGGTGCTCGACGCGGTGGGGCTGGTGGCATTTACCTTGATCGGTTGCATGACAGCGCTGGAAATGGGCCACGGCATGCTGGTGGCCTCGGTCAGCGGCGTCATCACCGGTGTGTTCGGCGGCATCCTGCGCGACATTTTCTGCAATGACATTCCGCTGATCTTTCGCCGCGAACTTTATGCCAGTGTTTCATTCGCTGCGGCATGGTGCTACATGTTTTGTCTCTATATAAATGTGCCGGGCGAACAAGCCATTCTGATCACTTTATTTGGCGGGTTCCTGTTACGTCTGCTGGCCATCCATTTCCATTGGGAAATGCCGAAGTTCGTCTATAACGACGAACATTGATCATTCTTGCGTTGGTGTATTGGAGGCTGGTTTAAAGGCATATGAGTTGCCGGCGGCTGGTGCGCGCATATTTCTTACACTTTTCACTTTGATATTTTCTTGGTGGGTATGTAACTTTTTTTGCTGACATGTTTTCGATGTCACTATCAAGTTATATTCTCACAGAGGAACTGTATTATGAGTGAAAGCATGGACGCTGCAGGTAATCAACAAAACACTTCGCCCGTTCTTGTGGGGTTGTCCAGTCTGAAGGTCAAGTTTGACGCCAGTGATAACACTCAAAGCAGGGCACTTTTTGCTAATGGCCGGATGCAAGTCAAAGTTCAGGTGCTGGTTGCCGGAGTAGACGCCGACGGCAACGCTGTGCATGTACCGGAAGATGTAATGGAAAGCATCCAGCTTATTCATTACGCGACCGGCAAGACCTTGCGCGATGGTTGGGTCGCGAGCGCAGTCCAAGGGCGGTTTACGCGTGAGGCACGGCCTGCACCGGATGCCTTGGACAGGCACGATGATGATCTTGAGAATGACAGCGTACATCCACAGGTGCGTACGTTCTGGGTTTCCTCGTCGAGTGCCGGAACGACTGAGGTCGGTGCGCGCCTGTCTCTCAACGGGGAGAGGATTTTGAGCAACGGAACCACCCCTGTCAGTGTTCATTACAGCAGCGTGACTCTGGAGGCTGAAAAGCCCGCGACATATGGAGTCTTTCAGTTGTATCAGAACAGGATTGGTAATGAGTCGCCTGGTAATCGTATCTGGAAGTACCATCTGGGGCTGTACCCGGACGGGAAGCAAATCCGCCTGGTCGATTGGATGGTCGAGGGGGCTGAAGAGGGCGAAAACCTCGATTTTGCGGGCGGGAACAGGCTTAACGAAATCAAAACAAATTATATGAAGTGCATTTTCGTCCGTCCCGAAAAAACCAGTGTGACCGTCACCTTGCCTGATAGGGGTGATCCGTTTGTATATGCTTTCACCGGCGATGCGCAAACATGGAATCACAAGCATTACAAAGTAAATACGCAAAGCGACGGAGAACTCACTATTGTGCAGGCGTTATCCGAATACTCGGAAAATACCGGTGCGCAAAAATATGGAAGTGTCCTCTACTTTATCGCTATCGATGAATATGGTACCGGGCATAAGTTGGCGATTCGCGTGAGTTTTTATGAGCGCAATTTGTCTCTTCAGCGAGGCTGAGTTTCATCATCCATTGATGCAATGTCTTGGGATGTAGTAGCTGTATATGCGTTTGGCATCGCGGCTGCAGATAAGCTGCCATGTTCGATGATCAGGCATATGCACGAAAGTGCTTTATCTGATGTCTTGCGCTGGCCCGCAGCGATGTGTGGCCAGCGTCACCACTCCTCAAGGATGAGCATTCATGACTGGCAAACCGCCGAAAATCAAACCTGTATCTGCCCCAACCAGACCCATCGAGTCCAGCGGGGATGGCCTGCCCCGGGCTCTGAACCCGTCTTCGACAATGCCGCATTCGACTGTTGCACATCATCAGGGACCCTTGCCTTCGCCATCTTCTTCAGATTCGCTTGCAGTGATGCCTGTCATCAGTGTGAGCACGGGGCCGAAATATTCCACGATCGACGAGTTCGCAAGTGTGTCCGCAAGGAATTCGCTGGAGAACTACTGGATACCCACGCAAGAGCGTCTCGACGAGACCGATGCATGGGGCATCGCAATCATGAAGCAGCGTCAGTATGTTGCCGTCGCTGACAATCACATCGTACAAGTGGTCCGAGACCCCGAGAGCGGCCTGTTTCGCGCCACACATGCCAGAGAACTGCATCCTTCCGGTCCGCTGTTGAGGCCTGACAGCGAGGGCCGTTTGTGGCATCCGCTGGATGATCCTGAGTCGGCCAATCCAGTTGCAACTGTCTTTACCGGACAAAATCGCACGACAGAGCTTCCCGGCACGGAGTATTCAATAAAGGATTTCCCTCCACTGATGACCCAACGCATATTTGCCGTGAGCGGCGTCGACGCGATGATGGCGCACAGGTCCGACATTCATCCCGCTTCGCTGGCATTGCTGCAGGACACTGCGAGGCGCTTCGCCCTCGATCAAAAGATCCGCCAGTTCATCACCCAAGTGCAACATTCCGATCCGACCGTGCGTGCGCAGGCCGATTCACAACTGCAGGCTTTGTTAACGCTACAGGCAACTGATCTGAGCGAGCGCGTTATCGAACAGTCCCGCGCTTTGCTCTTTGAGCAGAGCGAGCGGGCGTTCGAACTCGATTGCGATGACAACACATTGCAGATGCGACGGATTTTTCCTCATCTGCCCAAGACGATTGCTCAGGCGTTGTGGCGAGAGGCCAGTGCCGCCGACCATATGCATTTGCGCCTGCGGCCGGGAATGCCGAGGCACATGGCAGAAAAAACGCTGGTGGCGCTACGCGAGGTGCGTCTTGCCAGGGCGTGCGAAGGAATCTATCTGGATGCGGTAGCCAGCCTGGACACTGACCAACTGGCGTTGCAGATGATCGGGCAGCTTGATCAGTGGCCGCGACAGATTCGTATCGAGATTCGTCTGCAAGCGTCAGAGGGTGAGTCATTGAGTGCTATTGGCGATGCTCGATCGCCAGTGCGTCACATATTGATTCGTCAGCTTGAAGGCTACGTTATCCAACGCAGCGGCATCGCGTCCCCCCAGGATCGGATGGATCTGTATGCCGCCGTCTGGCGCCTTTTACTGCCCGGGCAGCGCCAGTTGCTCGGTGTAGCACAGGGCGGTGGTGCGGCTCTGCGGCAACTGGTACGCGCACAGCCATTGCCGTCGCGCCAACGCGTGAGCGAATTGTTGGGACTGGCACCGGTGCAGGTAACGGCTGTTCCGGCCAGCGCCCAATACGCGCAAGCGGGGCTGCGAGGCGGCGGCGATGTCAACCCGATGTTGACAGGATCCGTTGTGGAACGTGTCCGTAGCCTCTATCCGCAGCTTGATGACAAGGAGTTGGCCGCGTTCGTTTCCGAGCGCCTGGGATCTGAGCCGTCCACAGTTTTAGCGCGCCTGGAGACAGACCTCGCAATATTGCGCAATGAATTGGCGATCTGGAGTGCGGAAGGATTATCGACCCAAGCGGACTCTTCGCAGGACGCAATGCAGATCGCAGAACAGCGCCCGGCTCGCGAGCAATTTAGCGCAAAACTGCAAGATATCTGGCGACGCAAGTCGGTTTCGAGATGGGGTTACGGTGACTATCATTTTTCCCATCATGTCGATTTTGCTGGTGAGTTACCAAGATTATCCGCCAGGTTCGACTATGTAACAGAGTTGATATTGACTGTGGAAACGCCAAGCGCACGCATCGGCGCTTTTTTTGACAGTTTTCCCAATGTTCAATATTTGATGGTCACTGGCATAAAAATGGAGGACTTCCCGTCAGGGATATTCCAAATGCGCCAGTTGCGTCAACTGGTACTGGACGATTGCTCGCTTGAATTATCTGAAGCGACGGCTGAAGGTGTGTCCAGGATCGAGACGCTCACTTTGTTGAATCTGGCCAACAACCCTCTGACAGTTGCTCCGCATGTAGGCTTCATGACAGGTTTGACCGAGTTGATGCTATATAACGCCAATCTCTCCAGCCTGCCTTCCGGTATAGACAGGCTTGGTGATCTTCGGGTCATGGCGTTACAGGATAATAATATCTCAGACGTAGGGGGCGATTTGTTCGATATTCCGGATACTCAAGATCTATATGTTGGTTTATTGAACAATCCGCTGAGTGACGAGTCGATGCGGCGGATTAATCAATATCTTGAAAATTCCAGTATGGACCGGAAAGTGGAAATCCAAACGGAAGAAGCAGTTTCAGATGTTGATTCCGATAGTGAGTCATCGGAGAGCGGATTTTCGACAGGTCCAGATAGCGACTGAGTGTTGTCGAAAGTAACGGATCGATCACGCTGCCAACATGATTTGGCAAACATAAGCTACTCGCTGACTCCCCTTCCGGTTCGGGTTGATTGAATTCGGAAGGGGTGACAGGCCATCGTGGGCCAGAATCAAAGGGGCGAAAGGCTTAGTGTTGAATCTCGTAACATGCAGATCGCATTTTTTGAAGTTATTAGCATCTGTGTGAATTATTAAAGATGATGTTGAAAGTTTGCTTTTTCACAAAATGTCAAATGTCGCGGCTGTTTATATTTAAATTCGACGTTAATACTTTGCCGAACCCTTGAGGGGTGAAATATATTAATCGGCTGAGGTGTTATCAGATGTTTGATGAGCAAGTTGGTATTTCCCGTATCGAGGTAAAACTCGACGCCACAAATCATGGTCAGCACAAAGTGCTTTATGCCAACGGTCGCATGCAGGTGCGTGTATTGGTGCTTCTGCACGGCATCGATAACAATGGCGACGGCGTATCGCTGCATGGACATCCTGCATTGCCGTCATTGCGGCTGATTGCCTACAACGGTGCTCGGCCTCTGGAGGGAGACTGGAGTGTTTCGATTCAGGAAAATCGTTACGCTCACGAAATGTCGGGTGGGGCAACGCGCCTGACAGAAGTCCCGCGGGTCAGTGACAACCAGATAAGCAACGCCGCAGATCCGGTACAGATTTTCCAGTTCTGGGTCTCGGCTTCCCGACCTGGAATTATGGAAGTGGCTGCCGAGATCTCTTTGAATGGCGTGGTATTGCGAAGTAATGGGGTTGGTTTCGACAGCAGTGTTACGCTGGAGGCGATTCCTCCGAAAGAGTACTCGCTGAGCAGCTTTTCATTGAGCAAGTATGATGAGAAACGGCAGAGGGGTCGATACGATTCGATTCAGCATTATCATATTGCCCTGCGCGCTGAAGGCAGGCAGATTCACCTCCTTGACTGGTACAGCAGTGAGGTGAAACTTGATCCTTATGATTCCGAAGAGGCGGTGCAAGTCTATGTGTCCGGTAATATCCCCGGAATACAAGGTAGTCGCAAAGTTTTTTATGGCTATATGGCACCGATATATGGCGTGCAAGCAACATTCCGCAGTCCCCTAAGCTACGTTACCGTCCCTATCAATAAGGTGCCTGGGCAATTAACCCTTGTTCAGTATCTTTCCGCTGACCCGCAAGCAGCACGGGAAAATGAAAGCGCATTCGAGTTTGCCGTGTTCGATGAGTTCGGTACGGAGCACCGCCTTTGTATCGATGGTGATAAAGAGCGGCTCACTTTTATTCTGGATCAATCCAGGCGGTCAATGAAGCAGCTTAGCTGACTTCGTTGTGTGGTCGGCGCTTTTTGCTGGCCAGTTTTAACTGCTCAACCTAAGTCTGGAAATAAAAGGACGGTTTACCAATGGAAAGTAATTTCTCTCCCTCTGTTCATTCAAACGCTTTCAACTTTGGTGAATTTGTTTCAGGAGGCGTTGATCCCCGCACGGGCATGTACACCTGCGCATTTTCGCTTGGCAAGTTGCACTCGGCGGATCTCAATGGTCCGGAGCTTGCACTTTCAGTGGGCTTTAATCCGCTCAATCAGGCGGATAGTGGTTTCGGCGTTGGCTGGTCTTTGACACTGACCAATTATGACTTGCGCAGCAAAGTGATGACCTTGTCCAACGGTGAGCGCTACAAGGCTGTCGAGACGTCTACCGGCCTTAAGTTCAAGGAAATGAAACTGCAAACGGCGAAAGTGTCAGTCGCTGGAGCAGGGCGCTATGAAGTTCGATACAAGGATGGGCGGCGTGAACTGCTCAAAGTCCTGGCCGGCACTCAGGTCGCCGTCGCGGAAAAAATAATAGCGGCGAACGGTGTGAGCATTACGCTGAAGCATGAGTTGTTCAACCAGTTTCCCCGATTGGCCGAAGTCCGTGATGGCAAGCGCTGCCTGTTGAAAATCACCCGCGCGGCAGGTCAGGTGACGCTGTCCCGGCATCCCGACACTACTTCCAGTTCCAACTACAAGCTGATCTTGAAGAACTCTCGAGTGACGGCCATCGAGCTGCCGGTTGGTAAGGGTTGGGACCTTGAGTATGAAGTCATCGCTGGAGCCAGCTATGTTCATCGCATCGTCAATCCGCTGCGCGGGGTCGAAATCATTCGCTACAAGCGGCACGGCCACCGCTTCATCAGCGGTGTGGAACAGACACTGCCGTTTGTTATCGCTCACGATGTCTACCCTGGGCGCGGTCAGCCCCGACTGTGCAAGACCTACACGTACTCCGACCATAACTTCCTTGGGCAGGGCCTCCTTCCTGCCAAGGATAGTGACCTGGATCCTCTCTATCTGGCGCCCGGCCACTACGTCTACACCTCGGACGAGCACTTGCTGGTCAGCGGCAAAGTACATACCCGCATCAAACGCACCTACAACAAATTCCATCTGTTGGTGGCTGAGGTTACAACCTGTGGTGACGCCCAGATCGCCACCACCACGGAATATCACTGTTCCGTTACCAAGCCATTCAGTGAGCAGGTGGCTCAGTTCCGCATGCCTAAAGTCCACACGGTGACGTACCTCGATCGGCGTACTCAACAGCAGCGTGTGGAAACCACCGTCACCGAGTTCGATGACGAAGGTAACTTGCTCAAGCAGGTCGAGCCCACAGGGGTGACGACGACCACGGAATTTTATCCGGCCAGTGGTGGAGATAACTGCCCAGAGGATCCGCTGGGCTTTTCCAGATTCCCGAAAAAAAGGACGGTGACTGCTGCCGCATCCGATGGTGCTTCGACAGTCACCTACTACGACTACGCGCTGCATCCGGCGCTGGACGGTGCGGAACTGGCATCCGTGTTACCGGTCGAGGAGCGTTTTTGTGAAGTGTTGGAAGGCGTTGAGGTATTGCGTTCGAAAACCGCACGCAGTTATTTGAATACGCCCGGGGATCCACTCAAGCATGGAGCCACGAAAGAGCAAAGTGTCGTTCTGAATGATAAAAAAACCGCTATCGAATTTTCCTATGAGCTTGAGGGTGACTGTTTGCGAGTCAGGTCCAGCACGCGCGGATTTGACGGCACGCTGCAGACCAGTGAGAAAGTGCTGTCGACGCTGACCGGATTACAGGTCTCTGAAGTCGGTGTAGATGGCGAGCACATCGAGCATGAGTACGACGCAATCGGTCGGGCAGTGGGCAAAACGGTTGCTGGCGGCACCCCATATGCGGCCGTTACCCGGTGGACCTATCTGGCTGCCAGCAAACAGCATCCGGCGACAATGGTGACCACGGATCCTGCTGGCGGCGAGCAAAAAGTGACTTATGACGGGATGGAACGGGTGATCACTGTTCAGGAAAAGGACTGCGACCATCCCGACAAGGACGGTCTGATTCAGACACGCACGCTTTATTCTGCGCTGCATGATTCGGTCGGCCACAAGGTCAAAGTGACGCTGACTGATTGGCGTGATGGCAAGCCTTATCCGGTCAGCACCGGCTACGAATTCGATTCCTGGGGCCAGGTCAGCAAGACGCTGCACGATGATGGACGTATCGAACACAGCGAGGCGGACCCGGTTCTTCGCCGGCAGACCCATTGGCTCCAGGGGATGGGCAAGACGATCACCCTCGTCAATGATTTCGGTAAACCGCTGAGTGTCGAGAGCTTCAATCTGAAGAACAAAAGTCTCGGCAAAACTGTGTACACCTATGACGGCTACGGGCGCACAACCAGTCAGACAGACCCTGTCGGCAATACCAGCCGATATGAGTACGACGTTTTTGACCGGATAACCCGCAGTGTCCTGCCCGACGCCACTGCGGTCGTGACCGACTACGCCGGGCATAGTGATGAAGGTCTGCCGATCAACATCAAGGTCGCTGACAAAGTGTTGGGGCAGCAAACTTATGACGGTCTGGGTCGCTTGATCCGAAGTACCGTTGGCAGACGTAAGTCCGAGGCAGGTTATGAAGCGGGCTTCACCCAGCCGCAGTGGTACAGGAGTGCTGATGGCAAAAAAACCGAATTCACTTATTTGCGGGAACTGGGCGGCCTGCTGACTGAGCGCAAGGCAGGGGATCTGGTCACGACCATGACGTATGATCCCCTCAGTGGCAATCCCTTGACCTGTACCGAAAACGGCAGACAGCGCAGCTTTACCTATCACCCCTCCGGGCGTGTGAAAACCGAAACGACGACCCTCGGCGCTATCACCAAAGCAACCTCCAGTACCTGGTCCCTGCAGGGGCGACCGATCGCCCATGTCGATGTGCTCGGAGTCGAAAGCACATCCGAATACGATAAGCACGGCCGCCTGCTATCCACCTCTCAAGGCTCGCTTAAAACCGAATTCCACTACAACGCGCAGACGGGGATGCTGGACTGGACGAAAACCGAAGAAACGTCAATCAAGCGTCAAATGATCACCCGGTTTGCCTATGACGATATCGGGCGTGAAACCCGCCGTACTTTCGAGATTCAGGGTCAGCCAGACCAGACCCTGGAATCGACTTACACGCTGGCTGGCAAACTGGCGCAGAAAGTGTCCAGACGTGGCACTCAACTGTTACGTGATGAACAGTTCACCTACGATGTGCGCGGGCGCTTGATCCAGTACGACTGTGCCGGCACGCAAAAGCCGCGCGATCCGTATGGCAAGGAAATTGTCCGCCAGACATTCACCTTCGATGCATTGGATAACATCCTCACCGTGCAGACGAAGTTCCCGCTGGGGGTGAATCTGACCACCTTCAGTTACGACAATCCTGATCCTGCACAGCTCAGCGCCGTCAAACATTCCCACGTCGACTATCCCTCGGCAGTGACGCTGGAATACGACGCCAACGGCAGGATGATCAAGGACGACCAGGCGCGAACGCTGGCCTATGACGCGTTCGGACGTCTCGAGCAGTTGTCCAGCGCAGGGGGATCAGTGATTCGTGGCTACCATTACGACGGTTTCGACGATCTGGTGGAGCTGTCGCAACCCGAAAAAGCAATTGTGCAGCGTTACTACTACGCAGGCCGGGTTGCCAACGAGGTGAGTGGTGAAAGTTCAACCAGTGTTGTGCGTCACGGTGGAGCGCTCGTGGGGCAACAGCAATCGGGGTTGAACCCCGACGCGCAGCTATACGCCACCGATCAGCAGCAAAGTGTGCTGGCAGCGCTGGGCAAGGAGCAGCTCACCGATTGCGCCTACAGCCCATTTGGGCATCGTCCCGCCGAAGGTGGATTGTTCAGCGTGGCAGGGTTCAACGGCGAACAGCTGGATCCGGTTACCGGGCTGTATCTGCTGGGCAACGGTTACAGGGCTTATAGTCCGACACTGATGCGCTTTCTCGCCCCCGACAGCATGAGTCCGTTCGGCGCGGGCGGATTGAATGCGTACAGCTACTGCCTGGGCGACCCAGTCAATCGTGTCGACCCTACCGGGCATATCTCCTGGCAATCGATCCTGGGCATCGGCCTCAGTGTTCTCGGAATTGTTGCCAGCGTGGTGACGATGGGCGCGGCGACGCCATGGGCAGTGGCGGCATTGGGGCTGGCGGTTGCTTCAGGCCTGGCGGGTATTGCCAGCGAGGTGGTCAATGACCTCGCACCGGGTTCTCAAGCGGGCGAGATATTGGGCTGGATCAGTTTTGGTCTTGGGCTGGCTTCGGTGGGGGCAGGGCTGGCAGCTGGTGCCAAAGCGGGCATCAATGCTGGCAGGAAACTGGCTGGCGCCTTCAAGCAGGGCCTGAGTAGTAAAGGCTCCAAAGCAGCGGGTCAAGAGATGGCCCGAGGCATGATCAAGGGTAAGGGAAACAAGGCGGCGGCCAAGGCGAAGGCGAAGGCCAGCGCGGCCGTTCAGGAGGAGGCCGAGAAACCATGGTCACTCGTCAGGGTCGACCCCAAAAAGAACATCCTTGAGAAAGAGGGCCTTACCGGCTTGCTTGAAAAGGCCGAAACTTTCATGCAGCACATAGAGGCGGGTAACTCTCCGACGTCTTCTGCAGCGCTGATTCATGCCAAATACACGCCCATGCATGGTCCATCCGGCTCAGCATCAAAGCCGATGCATCTCTATCTGTCGCAAGGAGACCGAATATATATGACCGAAAACGCCAAGGAGCGGATCGCGGTCATCAACCAGCTGGGTGGTCATTTAAAGGAAAAAAAGTAAGTCGGAGCACGCAACGAAACGATACAAGGCGAAAGCAGGAGCACTCAAGGTCCGGCTACGATTTGAACAGTGCGCTTGCCGGTTTTGCGAGCGCGCGGTGGGCGTGCTGTTCCAGTGCCCACTCGACATGTTCCCTGACCAACTCTGACGGATAATCACGTCGCGCCTTCAACGCTTCCAGCACAGGAATCGTTGAAGGCGCATTCCCCAGCCCCACCGCCAGATTGCGTAACCAGCGCTCGTACCCGGCACGCCGCAACGGTGAACCTTCGGTGCTGCTCAAGAACTTTTCTTCATCCCACATGAACAGTTCAGCCAGCTCGGCATTATCGAGATTGTGCCGTGGTTTGAAATCGCTTTCTCCAGTCGGCCGGGCGAAGCGGTTCCATGGGCAGACGATCTGGCAGTCATCGCAGCCAAATACCCGATTGCCTATCAATGGCCGCAATTCTTCGGGAATCGCGGTTTTCAGCTCAATGGTCAAATAGGAAATGCAGCGCCGGGCGTCCAGCACGTACGGGCCGACAAAGGCGTTGGTCGGGCAGATATCCAGGCATGCGGTGCAACGCCCGCAATGTTCAGTGCTGTGCGGTTCGTCCACCGGTAGCGGCAGGTCGACGAACAGTTCGCTCAAGAAAAAATAACTGCCGGCCTTGCGGTTCAACACCAAGGTATTTTTACCGATCCAGCCCAGTCCAGCCTGTTCGGCGATGGCTTTTTCCAGCACCGGTGCGCTGTCGACAAACGCACGAAAGCCGAACGGGCCGATCTCCGCCTGGATCTTGTCGGCCAATTGTTGAACACGTTTACGGATCAATTTGTGGTAATCGCGGCCCAAGGCATAACGCGACACGTAAGCCTTTTCCGGCTCAGCCAGGCGTTTGGCCATTTCCGTATCGCCTGGCAAGTAGTCCATGCGCAGGGAAACCACGCGCAACGTGCCCGGCACCAGCTCTTCGGGATGCGAGCGTTTGCTGCCATGGGCGCCCATGTAGTCCATGTCGCCGTGGTAGCCGGCCTCGAGCCAGCGCTGCAGATGCTGCTCGTGTTCGGCCAGGTCCAGACCGCTGATGCCGACTTGCTGGAAGCCCAGCTCGCGGCCCCAATCCTTGATCGATTGGGCGAGGGCGGGCAGGTCTGTGGTGATGGCGGACATGAGGCGAGAGAAACCGGAGCTGAGGTGCGTATAATTCTGCCAGACATCGGAGCCCGAAGACGCATGCCGCAGACGAAAGATGAATTACCCGACGCGCTGTACCGCGCCGCGCAGGTGCGCGAACTCGACGCGCGGCTGATCGCCGCCGGCACGCCGGGCTTCGAATTGATGCAACGCGCCGCCCGCGCGACGTGGCGCGCACTGGTGCGCAAATGGCCGGGCGCGAACGAGCTGACCGTGCTCGCCGGCCATGGCAACAATGCCGGTGACGGTTATCTGGTGGCCGGGTTGGCGCTGCGGGCCGGCTGGACCGTGCGCGTTCTCGCCGTCGGCGATCCGCAACGTTTGCAGGGCGATGCCGCACTGGCCCATGCCGAATCCGTGGCCGCAGGTGTTGTGGTGCAAGGCTGGCAGGGGCAAAGCGAGCTGCGCGGTGTCGTCCTCGATGCCTTGCTCGGCACTGGCCTGAGCGGCGAAGTGCGTGAGCCCTATGCCTCGGCGATCAAGGCGATCAACGCCTGCGGCTTGCCGGTAGCGGCGGTCGATATTCCTTCCGGGCTGTGTGCCGATACCGGGTGTGAACTGGGTGTCTCGGTATGCGCCGATCTAACGGTGACTTTCATTGGTATGAAGGTCGGACTGTTGACCGGTGATGCTGCGGATCATATCGGTGAGCTGGTCTTCAGCGACCTGCAAGCCCCCGACGAAATTTTCAGTGACATTCCTGTCTGCGCTCAGCGCCTGAGCGCCGCTAATCTTCCAGCACTTGCGCCGCGCGCGCCGACCTCGCACAAGGGCCGCTTTGGCCACGTGTTGCTGATCGGCGGCGATCACGGGTTCGGCGGAGCGATTCTGCTCAGCACGGAAATGGCCTTGCGCGGCGGCGCGGGCATGGTTTCGCTGGCGACTCGCCCAGAGCATGTGCCGGCGGCGCTGACCCGGGTCCCGGAGGCGATGGCGCTCGGCACTTCGTCAGCCAATCAACTGATGGGGCTGCTGGAAAAGGTTTCGGTGCTGGTGGTCGGACCGGGTCTCGGTCAGGCCAGTTGGGGCCGTGCCCTGTTGTCGGCGGCCGCCAATGCTGCGTTGCCGCAAGTGTGGGACGCCGACGCGTTGAACCTGCTGGCCAGCGATTTTGTCCAGTTGCCCAAGGATTGCGTGATCACCCCGCATCCGGGTGAAGCGGCGCGCTTGCTTGGCATCAGTACCGCCGAAGTGCAGGCCGATCGCCCGGCCGCTGCTCTGGCGTTGAGCAAAAAGCATTCAGCGGTAGTGGTTCTGAAAGGGGCCGGCAGTCTGATCGCCCATCCCGATGGGCGTCTGGCCCTATGTCATCAGGGCCATCCGGCGATGGCCACGGGCGGGTTGGGGGATGTGCTGGCCGGTCTGACCGGCGCATTGCTGGCCCAGGACATGGACGCGTTCGATGCGGCATGCCTGGCCGTCTGGCTGCACGCCAACGCCGGCATGCAACAAGGCAAATTCGGCCGTGGGCTGGCGGCCAGTGATCTGATTCCAGCCATTCGTCAGTTGTTGGAGGAGCAAACACCGTGTCTGAAGTAACCCTGTACCTGGCCGATGAACAGGCGATGAGCGACTTTGGCGCACGAATCGCCCGCGTCACCCAGGGCCATGGCCTGATTTTTCTTGAAGGCAATCTGGGTATGGGCAAAACCACCCTGTCACGGGGCATCATTCGTGGGCTGGGGCATGTCGGCGCGGTAAAAAGTCCGACCTTCACATTGGTCGAGCCCTACGAGATCGGTGACGTTCGTGCCTTCCACTTCGATCTCTATCGCCTGGTCGATCCCGAGGAGCTGGAGTTTCTCGGCATCCGCGACTACTTCGAAGACGATGCCCTGTGCCTGATCGAATGGCCCGATAAAGGTGCAGGCTTTTTGCCAAAGCCTGACCTGACCATTACCATTAGCCCGCAAGACAGCGGGCGTTCGCTGAAAATTTTAGCCCAGGGCTCGCGTGGCGAGGCCTGGTGTGCCGCTTTGGCATTGGAATCCAATTAAATGATGGGGTTTGGTATGCGCTTTCGCGCGTTGGTGGCTGCCGCTGGACTGATGTTGATGGCAGTAACCGTCAACGCTGTGGCCGATTCAAAGGTCAACAGCGTGCGCCTGTGGCGGGCGCCGGACAACACGCGACTGGTCTTCGACCTCAGCGGGCCGGTGCAGCACAGCGTTTTCACCCTGACAGCCCCTGATCGGCTGGTGATCGACATCAACGGCGCCACCCTCGGCGCGCCGTTGAACGTGCAGACCGCGAACACGCCTATCACCGCGATGCGCTCAGCCCAGCGCACGCCGACCGACCTGCGGGTGGTCATCGACCTGAAAAAAGCCGTCACCCCGAAAAGCTTCTCGCTGGCGCCGAACGCGCAGTACGGCAACCGTCTGGTGGTCGATCTGTTCGACAACCCGGCCGATGCCGCGCCGCCGCCAGCCCCGACGCCATCGGTGGCGACCGTGCCGGCGGTGCCGGTGACTCCGACCGAACCGGCGATCAAGCTGCCGCCAGCCCCGGCTGGCAAGCGCGACATTATCGTCGTGATCGATGCCGGCCACGGAGGGGAAGACCCGGGCGCGTCCGGCTCGCGCGGCCAGCGTGAGAAAGACGTGGTGCTGCAGATCGCCCGCGAATTGCAGCGTCAGGTCAACGGCATGAAAGGCTTCCGCGCCGAGCTGACCCGTACCGGCGACTACTTCATTCCATTGCGCGGGCGTACCGAAATCGCCCGCAAGAAGGGCGCCGACCTGTTCGTCTCGATCCACGCCGACGCTGCGCCGTCCGCGGCCGCTTTCGGTGCTTCGGTGTTCGCCCTGTCCGATCGTGGCGCTACCTCCGAGACCGCCCGCTGGCTGGCCGACAGTGAAAACCGATCCGACCTGATCGGTGGTGCCGGCAACGTCAGCCTCGACGACAAGGACCGCATGCTCGCCGGCGTGTTGCTCGACCTGTCGATGACTGCGTCGCTGACCTCCAGCCTCAACGTCGGCCAGAAGGTGCTGACCAATATCGGTCGCGTTACGCCGCTGCACAAACAGCGTGTGGAACAAGCCGGGTTCATGGTGCTGAAGTCGCCGGACATCCCGTCGATCCTGGTCGAAACCGGCTTCATTTCCAACGCCAACGAAGCGAACAAGCTGTCCGCGTCGAGCCATCAGCAAGCGCTGGCCCGTTCGATCAGCAGCGGCGTGCGCCAGTTCTTCCAGCAGAATCCGCCGCCGGGCACCTACATCGCCTGGCTGCGTGATTCCGGCAAGATTGCCCAAGGCCCGCGCGACCACCGTGTCGGCCCGGGGGAAACCCTGGCGATGATCGGCGTGCGCTATCAGGTTTCGCCGGCCACCTTGCGCGCCGCCAACAATCTGAAAAGCGATGAGCTGAAAGTCGGTCAGCACCTGACCATTCCAGGCACCGAACTGGCGTCCAAAGAATGAACCAGGTAATGAACACGGCGCGCATCGAGCTGCTCAGCCCACGGCTGGCGAACCAGATCGCCGCTGGTGAGGTGGTTGAGCGGCCGGCTTCGGTGATCAAGGAGTTGCTGGAAAACAGCCTCGACTCTGGCGCCAAGCGTATTGACGTCGATGTCGAGCAGGGCGGCGTCAAGTTGCTGCGCGTGCGCGATGACGGCAGCGGTATTTCCGCCGATGACCTACCGCTGGCCTTGGCCCGTCATGCCACCAGCAAGATTCGCAACCTCGAAGACCTCGAACAAGTGATGAGCCTGGGTTTCCGTGGCGAGGCGCTGGCGTCGATCAGCTCCGTGGCGCGTCTGACCCTCACCTCGCGCACCCGCGATGCCGATCAGGCCTGGCAGGTCGAGACCGAAGGCCGGGATATGGCGCCGCGCGTGCAGCCGGCGGCGCATCCGGTCGGCACTTCGGTGGAAGTCCGCGACCTGTTCTTCAACACCCCGGCCCGGCGCAAATTTCTCAAGACCGAAAAAACCGAATTCGATCACCTGCAAGAAGTGATCAAGCGTCTGGCGCTGGCGCGCTTCGACGTGGCTTTTCATCTGCGCCACAACGGCAAGACCATCCTCAGCCTGCACGAGGCCCACGATGATGCGGCCCGCGCACGGCGTGTGGCGGCGATCTGCGGTTCGGGTTTTCTTGAGCAGGCGCTGCCGATCGAGATCGAACGCAATGGCTTGCACCTGTGGGGCTGGGTCGGTTTGCCAACCTTCAACCGTAGCCAGGCTGACTTGCAGTATTTCTTTGTGAACGGGCGGGCGGTGCGCGACAAACTGGTGGCCCACGCGGTACGCCAGGCTTATCGCGACGTGCTGTTCAATGGTCGGCACCCGACCTTCGCGCTGTTTTTCGAGGTCGATCCCGCAGCGGTAGACGTCAACGTGCACCCGACCAAACACGAAGTGCGTTTCCGTGACGGGCGCATGGTCCACGATTTCCTGTACGGCACGCTGCACCGTGCGCTGGGCGATGTGCGTCCGGAAGATCAATTGGCCGGCTCGGTCACCACGGCGATCGTTCGGCCGAGCGGGATCGAGGCTGGCGAGTTTGGCCCACAGGGCGAGATGCGTCTGGCCGCCAATGCGCTGCTGGAGCAGCCGCAGGCGCAACCGGCGTTCAACACGTCATCCGGCGCCAGCGCTGGCGGCGCTTATCAGTATCAATACACGCCGCGTCCGCAATCGGCGGTGCCTGCTGCCGAGGCGCAAGCCGCATACAAGGAATTTTTCGCGCCGCTGCCTGAAGCCAATGCCAGCGCACTGCCGACCGGTCAGGAAGATATTCCGCCGCTCGGCTATGCGCTGGCGCAGCTAAAAGGCATCTATATCTTGTCCGAAAACGCCCATGGCCTGGTGCTGGTCGACATGCATGCCGCCCACGAGCGGATCATGTACGAGCGCCTGAAAATCGCCATGGCCAGCGAAGGTCTCAGTGGCCAGCCGTTGCTGGTGCCGGAGTCGCTGGCGGTCAGTCAGCGCGAGGCCGATTGTGCTGAAGAACACGCCGCTTGGTTTCAGCGTCTTGGTTTTGAATTGCAGCGGCTGGGGCCGGAAACCCTGGCGATCCGGCAGATTCCCGCTTTGCTCAAGCAGGCCGAAGCCAATCGACTGGTCGGCGACGTGCTCTCTGACCTGATGGAATACGGCACCAGTGACCGTATCCAGGCGCACCTCAACGAACTGCTCGGCACCATGGCCTGCCACGGCGCGATCCGCGCCAACCGGCGTCTGGCCCTGCCGGAAATGAACGGTCTGCTGCGCGATATGGAAAACACCGAGCGCAGTGGTCAATGCAACCATGGCCGACCGACCTGGACCCAATTGGGCCTGGACGATCTGGACAAACTGTTCCTGCGCGGTCGCTGATGAGCCAGCTGCCTCCAGCGATTTTCCTGATGGGCCCGACCGCTGCGGGCAAGACCGATCTGGCCATCGAGCTGACCAAGGTGCTGCCGTGCGAGTTGATCAGTGTCGATTCGGCGCTGGTCTACCGCGGCATGGACATCGGCACGGCCAAACCTTCGAAAGAACTGCTCGCCGAATATCCGCACCGGCTGATCGACATTCTCGACCCCGCTGAAGCGTATTCCGCTGCCGATTTTCGTCGCGACGCGTTGCAGGCCATGGCCGAAATCACTGGGCGAGGAAAGATCCCGCTGCTGGTCGGCGGCACCATGCTCTATTACAAGGCTCTGGTCGAAGGTCTGGCGGACATGCCGGCAGCCGATCCCGAGGTCCGCGCGCAGATCGAGGAAGAAGCTGCACGCCTCGGCTGGCAAGCCCTGCACGATCAATTGGCGCAAATCGATCCGGTGTCGGCGGCGCGCATCCATCCCAATGATCCGCAACGCTTGAGTCGGGCACTGGAAGTGTATCGAGTCAGCGGGCAGAGCATGACCGCTCTGCGCGAGCAACAATCTGTGCAAAGTACTGAAGCAGCCGCTTCGGGACGGCAACAATTGCCCTATACTGTCGCGAGCCTGGCCATTGCTCCGGCGAATCGTCAGGTTCTGCACCAGCGAATTGAACAAAGATTCACAAATATGTTGGAACAGGGATTCATCGACGAGGTCGTAGCCCTGCGTAAAAGAAGTGACCTGCATTCCGGGTTGCCGTCTATACGTGCGGTAGGCTACCGCCAAGTCTGGGATTACCTGGACGGCAAGCTGACATTGGCCCAGATGCAGGAGCGGGGCATCATCGCCACGCGCCAATTGGCCAAACGCCAGTTTACCTGGCTGCGCAGCTGGGACGATTTGCACTGGCTGGACAGTCTTGATTGCGACAATCTGCCACGCGCCTTGAAATACCTTGGGACCATCTCCATATTGAGCTGAGTCCTTGCAATTGCCGTCTATCCTTGGGGGTGTGACGGCCGAAGCCATCTGAATTTACCTGTTTTTATTATTGAATCCTTAAAGGAGTGCGGCACATGTCAAAAGGGCATTCGCTACAAGACCCTTACCTGAACACTTTACGTAAAGAGAAAGTCGGGGTTTCCATCTATCTGGTCAACGGTATCAAGCTGCAAGGGACGATCGAGTCGTTCGACCAGTTCGTGATCCTGCTGAAAAACACCGTAAGCCAGATGGTCTACAAACACGCTATCTCGACCGTCGTGCCGGTTCGTCCAATTCGTCTGCCTAGCGCAACCGAAAACGAACAGGGCGATGCCGATGCAGCGCCGGGTAACGCCTGATAGGAGTCTCCTTTGTTCTTTGAGCGCCACGGTGGTGGTGAGCGAGTCATCCTCGTTCACTTGGATGGACAGGACCCTGAGGCGCGCGAAGATCCGCAGGAGTTTCAGGAGTTGGCAAATTCGGCTGGCGCCGAGACCGTCGCGTTTTTTAACGTGCCGCGTCATCGGCCAACCGCCAAATATCTGATCGGCAGCGGCAAGGTCGAGGAGCTGCGCGACCTGGTCAAGGCTGAAGAAGCCGATCTGGTGATTTTCAATCACATCCTCACGCCCAGTCAGGAACGCAACCTCGAACGTGTCTTCGAGTGTCGCGTGATCGACCGCACCGGGCTGATTCTCGATATTTTCGCCCAACGCGCACGCACCCATGAGGGCAAGCTGCAGGTCGAACTGGCCCAGCTTGACCACATGAGCACGCGGCTGGTTCGCGGCTGGACTCACCTTGAGCGTCAGGGTGGCGGTATCGGTATGCGCGGTCCGGGTGAAACCCAGCTGGAAACCGACCGCCGTCTGCTGCGGGTTCGCCTGCGCCAGATCAAGGGGCGGCTGGAGAAGGTGCGCAGTCAGCGCGAGCAGTCGCGCCGTGGCCGATCCCGTGCGGACATCCCTACCGTTTCGCTGGTGGGATACACCAACGCCGGCAAATCGACACTCTTCAACAACGTGACGAAATCCGAGGTGTACGCGGCCGATCAGTTGTTCGCCACGCTCGACCCGACCCTGCGCCGGCTGGAGCTTGACGACCTCGGTCCGATTGTCCTGGCCGACACGGTGGGTTTCATTCGTCACCTGCCGCACAAGCTGGTCGAGGCATTTCGGTCTACGCTCGAAGAGTCGAGCAATTCCGACCTGCTGTTGCACGTGATCGATGCGGCTGAACCGGATCGCATGTTGCAGATCGAGCAGGTGATGGTGGTGCTGGGCGAGATTGGTGCCCAGGACTTGCCGATCCTCGAGGTCTATAACAAACTCGATTTGCTTGAAGGCGTCGAGCCGCAGATCCAGCGCGATGCCGATGGCAAGCCGCAACGGGTCTGGCTCTCGGCGCGTGATGGCAGCGGTCTGGAATTGCTTGAACAGGCCATCGCCGAGTTGCTCGGCAGTGATCTGTTCGTCGGTACCTTGCGCTTGCCGCAACGATTCGCTCGGCTGCGTGCGCAGTTCTTCGAACTCGGGGCGGTGCAGAAAGAAGAATACGATGATGAAGGTGTCAGCCTGCTGGCCGTTCGTTTGCCCCGGATCGAGTTGAATCGATTGGTAAGCCGCGAAGGATTGCAGCCGATGGAATTCATCGAGCAACACACTTTGCAATAAAAGCCTGACAAAGCGGTTGTGCCGCAACGGCAGGCATTCTGTAGCATTGGTCGGCGCGCCGTGGGTGCGTCTTTGCTTTATCAGATGGAGAGCGCTATGGCTTGGAATGAGCCGGGTGGCAACTCGAATAATCAGGATCCCTGGGGTGGCAAGCGCCGCAATAACGGCGACCGCAAGGGACCACCGGATCTCGACGAGGCCTTCCGAAAGCTGCAGGAAAGCCTGAACGGGTTGTTCGGTGGTGGTAAGAAACGCGGTGATGACGGCGGCGGGTCGGGGCGCAGCAGTGGCGGCTTCGGCGGTCTGCTCGGCATCGGCCTGGTCGTGCTGGCGGCTGTGTGGCTGTACAGCGCGGTCTACGTGGTGGACGAGCAGGAGCAAGCCGTGGTGCTGCGCTTCGGCAAGTACTACGAGACTGTCGGCCCGGGCCTGAACATCTACTTCCCGCCGATCGACAAGAAGTACATGGAGAACGTGACGCGTGAGCGTGCGTACACCAAGCAGGGCCAGATGCTGACTGAAGACGAGAACATCGTCGAAGTGCCGCTGACCGTGCAGTACAAGATCAGCAACCTGCAGGACTTCGTGCTGAACGTCGATCAGCCGGAAATCAGTCTGCAGCACGCGACCGAAAGTGCACT
The DNA here is from genome assembly GCF_007293365.2 of Pseudomonas sp. ef1. Classification (NCBI taxonomy): domain Bacteria; kingdom Pseudomonadati; phylum Pseudomonadota; class Gammaproteobacteria; order Pseudomonadales; family Pseudomonadaceae; genus Pseudomonas; species Pseudomonas sp. ef1. Next base: position 1,543,091 of record NZ_CM129815.1, read on the forward strand.
GCGTCACGTGGTCGGTTCCACCGCCATGGACCAGGTGCTGACCGAAGGTCGTGAATTGATGGCCAGCGAAATCAAGGAGCGTCTGCAACGTTTCCTCGATACCTATCGCACCGGTATCACTGTCACTCAGGTCAACGTACAGAGCGCAGCGGCACCGCGTGAAGTGCAGGAAGCCTTCGATGACGTGATCCGCGCCCGTGAAGACGAGCAGCGTTCGCGCAACCAGGCTGAAACCTACGCCAACGGCGTTGTGCCGGAAGCCCGTGGTCAGGCCCAGCGCATCATCGAAGATGCCAACGGTTACCGCGACGAGACGATCTCGCGCGCCAAGGGTGAGGCCGATCGTTTCACCAAACTGGTCGCCGAGTATCGCAAGGCACCTGAAGTCACCCGCGAGCGTCTGTACCTGGACACCATGCAGGAAGTCTTCAGCAATACCAGCAAGGTACTCGTGACCGGCAACAAGAACGGCCAGAGCAATCTGCTTTACCTGCCGTTGGACAAAATGATCCAGAACAGCTCGGGCAACGCACCGGTGACCGGTTCGGCCGCCAGCAACAACACGGACGTCACGCCGCATGTCACTGACGTGCCGCAGACGCGTACAAGGGAGACCCGCTGATGAGCAATAAATCGCTGATCGCCCTGATCGTTGGCGTCGTTGTGGTACTGGTGGGCTGGAATTGCTTCTACATCGTCGCTCAGACCGAGCGCGCGGTGCTGCTGCAATTCGGTCGTGTGGTTCAGGCGGATGTCCAGCCAGGTCTGCATGTGAAAGTGCCTTACGTCAACCAGGTGCGCAAATTCGATGCGCGTCTGCTGACGCTGGATGCGCCGACGCAGCGCTTCCTGACCCTGGAAAAGAAAGCCGTGATGGTCGATGCCTACGCCAAGTGGCGGGTGAAAGATGCCGAGCGCTTCTACACCGCGACTTCGGGTCTGAAGCAGATCGCCGACGAACGTCTGTCCCGTCGTCTGGAGTCCGGTCTGCGTGACCAGTTCGGCAAGCGCACCCTGCACGAAGTGGTGTCGGGTGAGCGTGATGCGCTGATGGCTGACATCACTGCATCGCTGAACAAGATGGCGGAAAAAGAGCTGGGTATCGAAGTGGTTGATGTCCGGGTCAAGGCCATTGATCTGCCGAAGGAAGTGAACCGCAGTGTGTTCGAGCGGATGAGCACCGAGCGTGAGCGTGAAGCTCGCGAGCACCGCGCCAAGGGTAACGAGCTGGCCGAAGGCATCCGTGCCGACGCCGATCGTCAACGCCGCGTGCTGCTGGCTGAAGCCTATCGTGAATCCGAAGAGGTTCGCGGTGACGGTGACGCCCAGGCTGCTGCGATCTACTCCAAGGCCTACGGTCAGGATCAGGAGTTCTACGGTTTCTATCGTAGCCTGCGTGCCTACCGTGAAAGCTTCGCGAACAAATCCGACGTCCTGGTCCTCGACCCAAGCAGCGACTTCTTCCGTTACCTGGAAAAAGCCAAACCTTGATACGACGTTGACCTGAATCATTCCGCCCGGCGGCTAAAACCTCGGGCGGGGTGATCCTTTCGGAAAACGTGTGTATGATGCGGCAGCCGGGAAATTCCCGGCTTTTTTGCGTCTGCACGTTTGATTGCTGTTTTTGTTGCAGGCATCGGGTTTGAATAGCCCGAGCGTTTTTCGAGGAAAGTGATGGGCGAAGCCGCCAGCCGGCCTTTCGCTGCGTCGTTCATGCGCGTGCGTTTTGAACGCTCCGGTCATTTTCTGCTTCACTCAAGGCTCGCCTAGTGCTGGCCGCCCGGATCAAAGGGGAATGGCGTAATGGCAACGGTAGACCGCTGGCTGCTGCCAGATGGCATCGAAGAAGTACTGCCACCGGAGGCGGCGCGCATTGAAGTCGCGCGTCGTCAGGTGTTGGATCTGTTCCAGAGCTGGGGTTACGAGTTTGTCGTGACTCCCCATATCGAGTACCTGGAATCCCTGCTGACCGGCGCGGGCCAGGACCTGGATCTGCGTACCTTCAAGGTCATCGACCCGCAATCGGGCCGGCAGATGGGTTTCCGTGCCGACATCACACCGCAGGTCGCGCGTATCGATGCGCACACCCTGCGCCGCGAAGGCCCGAGCCGTCTGTGCTACGCAGGCAGTGTCCTGCACGCCCAGCCGCGTGCATTGTCGTCCTCGCGCAGCCCGATCCAGCTTGGCGCCGAGCTGTACGGCGACGCCAGCCCGAGCAGCGACGTCGAAGTCATCAGCCTGATGCTGGCCATGCTGCAACTGGCCGATGTGCCGGACGTGCACATGGACCTCGGCCATGTCGGCATCTATCGTGGTCTGGCTCGCGCCGCCGGTCTATCCGGTGAAGTCGAGCAGCAGTTGTTCGATGCCCTGCAGCGCAAGGCCATCGATGAAGTGATTACCCTGACCGAAGGCCTGCCGACGGATCTGTCGGGCATGCTGCGCGCACTGGTTGATCTGTGCGGCGGCCGTGAAGTGTTGAGCGCTGCCCGCGAGCGTCTGGCCAATGCCCCGGCGCCAGTGCTGGCGGCGCTGGAAGACCTGCTGGCGATCGCCGAGCGTCTTTCCGTGCGCTTCCCGCAGTTGCCACTGTATTTCGACCTCGGCGAGTTGCGCGGCTACCACTACCACACCGGTGTGGTGTTCGCGGTGTTCGTGCCGGGCGTTGGCCAGTCCATCGCTCAGGGCGGTCGTTACGATGACATCGGCGCTGACTTCGGCCGCGCGCGTCCGGCGACCGGTTTCTCTACCGATTTGAAAACCCTGGTGACCCTGGGGCGTGCTGAGATCGAGCTACCGTCTGGCGGTATCTGGATGCCTGACAGTACGGATGCGGCACTCTGGCAGCAGGTTTGCCAGTTGCGCAGTGAGGGTCAGCGTGTCGTTCAGGCCTTGCCTGGACAACCTTTGGCCGCCGCCCGTGATGCGGACTGCGACCGGCAATTGATTCAGCAGAACGGGCTTTGGCAAGTATCGCCACTGGCTTCTTGAGTTTTCCTGCCGGCCATCGCCGGCACCAAGTTTGCGCGAATGAGGACAAGTGTTATGGGTAAGAATGTCGTAGTCCTGGGCACCCAGTGGGGTGATGAGGGCAAAGGCAAGATCGTTGATCTGCTGACCGAACATGCTGCCGCCGTAGTGCGCTACCAGGGTGGCCACAACGCGGGTCACACGCTGGTGATCGACGGCGAGAAAACCGTCTTGCACCTGATTCCGTCGGGCGTGCTGCGCGAAGGCGTGCAATGCCTGATCGGCAACGGCGTGGTGGTTGCACCTGACGCCCTGCTGCGCGAGATCACCAAGCTGGAAGAGAAAGGCGTGCCGGTGCGCGAGCGCCTGCGTATCAGCCCGTCCTGCCCGCTGATCCTGTCCTTCCACGTCGCGCTGGACCAGGCCCGTGAAAAGGCCCGTGGCGAGCTGAAGATCGGTACCACCGGTCGCGGCATCGGCCCGGCTTACGAAGACAAGGTTGCCCGTCGTGGCCTGCGTGTCGGCGACCTGCTGAACATGCCACGCTTCGAAGACAAGCTGCGTGAACTGGTGGATTACCACAACTTCATGCTGGTCGGTTACTACAAAGAGCCAGCCATCGAATTCGAAAAGACCCTGGCCGAGTGCAAGGAATACGCTGAGCTGCTCAAGCCGCTGATGCTCGACGTGACTGCCGAGCTGCACGATCTGCGTCGTGCCGGCAAGGACATCATGTTCGAAGGCGCGCAAGGTTCGTTGCTCGACATCGACCACGGCACCTACCCGTACGTGACCAGCTCCAACACCACTGCGGGTGGCGTGGCGACCGGTTCGGGCGTTGGTCCGATGTTCCTCGACTACATCCTGGGCATCACCAAGGCTTACACCACTCGCGTCGGTTCCGGTCCGTTCCCGACCGAGCTGTTTGACGAAGTCGGTGCACACCTGGCCAAGCAGGGTCACGAGTTCGGCGCTACCACCGGCCGTGCCCGTCGCTGCGGCTGGTTTGACGCCGTCATCCTGCGTCGCGCTATCGATGTGAACAGCATCTCGGGCATCTGCCTGACCAAGCTGGACGTACTCGACGGTCTGGAAACCATCAACATCTGCGTCGGCTACAAAGACGCGCAAGGCAATGCTGTTGCCCCGACCGATGCTGACAGCTACGTAGGCCTGCAGCCTGTGTACGAAGAAGTGCCAGGCTGGAGCGAATCGACCGTGGGTGCAAAAACCCTGGAAGAGCTGCCTGCCAATGCTCGTGCCTACATCAAACGCGTTGAAGAGTTGATCGGCGCGCCGATCGACATTATTTCGACGGGCCCGGACCGCAACGAAACCATCGTTCTGCGTCATCCGTTTGCTTGATAAGTCGTTGATGTAAAAAACAAAGGCCCCTTAATCGGGGCCTTTGTCGTTTATGCCTGTTGGACGGCATGACCTTTGCTGTGAATCTGTCTACAAGAGTGCCATCAAATTAATGGCGTCAGAAGTAGAGGGATTTAAAGTGTCAGCCGTTCTCTCACTGTTACAAAGCCGTTTGTTGCGGCCGGTGTTCGTTACCCTTGGTATCGCCCTTTTGGTGCAGGTGTTGGTGGCGGTTGCCCTGACGCGGAGCACGGTCACCGCGCTGGAAGCCGATCTGGCCGTGCGCCTGGGTGCCGACAGCCAGAAGCTCTCCGGTGAGCTGGAGCAGGCCGGGCGTGAAGTCACTTCAAGTCTTGATGCGCTGTCAGCCAGTACTCGTCAGCGCCTGACGGTCGGCCTGTCCGCGCGTCTGAAAGAAGAGCAGGCGCAGCTGCGAGCGACGCTGGAAAAGGACCTGAAGGATTCGGCCAACGACATGGCGCAGTTGCTTGCATCCGTAGCGCCGCGTGCCATGTGGGACAGCGACGTGCCGACGCTCTCGGAGTTCGCTCGTCGCGCCCAGCGCAATCCCAACGTGTTGTTCGTGGTGTATGACGACGCCACCGGCCAGCATCTGACCCGTTATCTCAATCGTGAAAACCCGATCAACAAGGCCTTGCTGGAAAAAGGTCAGGGTGAGCGTGCGCTGGATAAAGTGCTGGATGCGGCGAAGAACGATCCCTCAGTCTATTACCTCGAAGCCTCGATCAATCCCAACGGCGTGGAAATCGGCAAAGTGCTGATGGGTGTGTCCACGGCCTCGGTGGAAACCGATCTGGCCGAGCTCGACAAGCGCTTCCTGGCGCTGATTGCCAGCAGCGATCAACTGGTCGGCGACAGCCTCAAAGGCGCAGCGGCGGACAGCGCCAAAGCGATGCAGGCGCGCCTGCAATCGGCGCAAGCCACCGCTGGTGAAATGAAAGCCAACACCGCACAAACCGTTCAGGAAGCTGCCGCCACTCTTCGCTGGCGCATTGGCCTTGGCCTGGCGCTGGTCGGTTGCGGCGTGCTGCTGTTGCTGGCCGTGGTGCTCGGTCATCGTGTGGTCAATCGTCTGAAAATGCTCAATGCGGCGATGGACGATCTGGCAGCGGGCGAGGGCGATCTGACCAAGCGTGTGCAGATCAACAGCAAGGATGAAATCGGCGACATGGCCTCAGCGGTCAATCGCTTTGTGGATAAATTGCAGCCGATCGTGCGCGAGGCGGGCGATGTCGCGCAGCGCACTGGCGTGGAAATTGGCGCGATGACTTTGCGCAACGCTGGCGCCGATGCCGCTGCCGGAATGCAGCGCGATGAAGTGGCGGAAAGCCTGCGCGCGCTGTCGCAAATGGCAGACGAGGCGCAGTCGGAAAGTCAGGCGATGCAGGCGGCGCTCAAGCAGGTTGTCGATATTCGTCAGGCCACCGATGAGAACACCCGGACTTCGGCGAAAGTTGGCAGCCTGATCGAAGCACTGGCCGGGCAGGTCGATACCGGGGCGAAGGTTATCGAGCGACTGGCGCAGCAGAGCGAGCAGATCGAGGTGGTGCTGACGGTGATTCACGGCATCGCCGAACAGACCAACCTGCTGGCATTGAACGCTGCGATCGAGGCGGCGCGGGCCGGTGAAACCGGGCGTGGGTTTGCCGTGGTGGCGGATGAAGTGCGTGCACTGGCGAGCAAAACACAGAGCTCGACGGGCGATATTCAAGCGCACATCGTCGCTCTGCAGCAGGGCGCACGTGAGGCAGTCGAGGCGATTGGCCAGGCCGGACGGCAGGCCAGCGAAGGTTTGCTGGTCTTGCGCGACAGTGCGCGCTTGCAGCAATCGGTGCAGGCTTCGGTCGAGCAGGTGCATGCGGCGATCGGTCTGGCGACGCAAGCAGCAGCGCATCAGGCGCAGGGTGCACAGGCAGTGCGTGGGCGCGTCGAAACGATTCATGCACAGGCCGAGAAAGCGGCTCAGGCAGTGGTGGAAACCACGGCCAGTGGCAAGGTGCTGGATGGTCTGGCGGCGCAGTTGAAGGCTAGCCTGGGGCAGTTTCGCGCTTGATGTTATCCGGGCTGGCCTCTTCGCGTGCAGGCTCGCTCCCACAGGGAAACTCAATCCATTGTGGGAGCGAGCCTGCTCGCGAAAGCGGTATCAGCGGCTCAGATACATCCGCGTCGTCAGCAGATAAACCGGCAGCCCCGAGACCACAATCAACAACGCCGCATAAGGCGCCGCCGCCGCAAACTCGACATTCGCGGTATGCGCCCAGACTTCGGTCGCCAATGTATTGAGTCCGGTTGGGCTGAGCAGCAACGTTGCCGTCAATTCCTTCATCGCATCGAGAAACACCAGCGCAAACGCCGCGCCCAGTGCCGGGAAAATGATCGGTAATGTCACCCGGCAAAACGCCGTGAACGACGATGCGCCCAAGGTCCGCGCCGCTTCTTCCAGCTGCGGTGCAGCCTTGTTCAGTGCCGTACGAATCGGCGCCTGCGCCAATGGCAGAAACAGCAGCGCATAGGCGATCAGCAGCAAGCCCGACGTCTGATACAGCACCGGCACGTAATGCAGGGCGAAATACACCAGCGTCAACGCAATCACCAGGCCCGGCAGCGCGTGCAGCAGATAAGGCAGGCGTTCGGCCCAGATTGCCAATTGGCCTTTGTAGCGCACCACCAGCAGCCCGACCGGCACTGCCAGCGCCAGGCACAACGCCGCGCCGCCCAACGACAATGCCAGCGATGACAACAGCGCCTCAGTGATTGCTGCTACCGGGAACGCTGCCGACGAACCGACCGCCAGCCAGTAGGCCAACATGCCCAGCGGAACGCCGCTGCCGATAATCGCCAGCAACAGGCAATACAACTGACCTGCCGCAGCCCATGGCCCAAGCTTGACTTGCTCAGCCTGTCGCGCTGCACCTTGGCCGGTGCGCACATGCCGGCCCTTGCCGCGCACCCGCAGTTCCAGCCACAACAGCAGCAGGCACAGCGCCAGCAACACCGCCGAAAGCATCGCTGCGTTGGCGTTACTGAATTCCAGTTCGAATTGCTGGTAGATCGCCGTGGTAAAGGTCTGCAAACCGATGATCGACAGCGCGCCGAATTCCACCAGCATGTGCAGGGCAATCAGCAGCGAGCCGGCCAATAGCGATGGCCACAACAGCGGCAGGGTGACGCGGAAAAACACGCCCCAGCGATTCTGTCCCAGCGTGCGGGCGGATTCTTCGAGAGAGGGATCGAGATTGCGCAGGGTCGCCGCGACTGGCAGGAAGATCAGCGGATACTTCGACAGGCTCATCACCAGAATCGCTCCGCCGAGGCCTTCGAACTGCGCACTCAGCGACACCCAGGTGAAGCTGCTGACAAACGCCGGCACCGCAAACGGCAGGCACAGGATCACGCCCCACAGGCGTCGCCCCGGCAGATTGCTGCGCTCCAGCAGCCATGCCAGCGACAGACCGATCACGGCGCAGGTGATCGTCACGCCGACCATCAGTGCCAAGGTGTTGCGCAACAGGCCAAACACATACGGGCGCCACAGCAAATGCAGCGCCTCGGCCCAGCCGGCCTGCCAGGCTTTCACCCCGACGTAGGCCAGTGGCAACAGGCTCAGTACCACCAGTAGCAATACCGGCAGCACCAGCCAGATCGACGGCCGTTTGCGTCTTGGTACGTAACCCCCGCGCGCGGCGGGGGCCGATAACGATGCTGCCATCAGTTCAGGCCAACTTCGCGTTCCAGTTCCAGCGCTTCTTCAGCGTTGCCCAGATCCGCCGGGGTGACGTTTGGCGCTTCCAGTTCGCTGAACGGCTTGAGACCGCGATCCGATTCCATGCCTTTGTGCAGCGGGTATTCAGCGGTTGTCTGAGTGATCACGCGCTGACCTTCTTCGCTGGCCATGAAGGCGAGGAATTGCTGGGCTTCTTTTGGATGTTTGCTGGATTTCAGCACGGCAGCGCTGGACACGGTGATCAAGCCGCCAGCGTCGCCGCCGGTGAAGTAATGCAATTTGGAATCGAGCTTGCCTTTCTCGCGTTGCAGGGCGAACCAGTAGTAGTTGTTCACCAGTACGGTGGCGACTTCACCGTTTTCCACCGCTTTGAGCGCGACCATGTTGTTACTGTAGGTCTTGCCGAATGCGCGCAGGCCGGTCAGCCATTCTTCGGCGGCGTCACGACCGTGCAGCTTGATGATCGCTACGGCCTGCTCCTGGAAGGCGCCGCTGGTCGGAACGAAGCCGACCTTGCCCTGCCACTGCGGCTCGGAAAATTCCATCACCGATTTCGGCAGGTCTTTTTCATCGATCAGTTTCGGATTGAACGCGACCACGCGTACGCGGGCGGTAACGCCGATCCAGGTGCCATTGGCGGCGACGTATTTTTCCGGCAGAACTGCCAGCGTGGCGTCATCGGCCTTGGCCAGCAGACCCTGTTCGCCGAGGTTATTCAGCGGCGGCGACTCTTCGGTGTAGATCACATCGGCGGGGGAGCGGTCGCCTTCTTCGATGATCTGGCTGGCGAGCTGGTTGCTGCTGCCTTTGCGCACGTTGACGTGGATGCCGGTCTTGGCTTCGAAAGCCTTGGCAATCGCGTCGCCGACTTCCTTGTGCTGGCCGTTGTAGAGAGTCAGGGAAACCGCATCGGCAGCCTGGGTGAGGGGAGTGGCGAGTGCCAGGCCGAGGAGGGTGAAGGTCAGGCCTCGGCGCAGGGTATTTCGAAACGTCATTCGCAGGGTTCCTCACTGTCGCATTGCAAAAACTTGCAACAATGATAAACGATATTGTTTCTCAAGTGCGCCTTGTGCGGGACAAGGGGATCGGGTAGGAGCAGCAGAAGGCTCGGGCCGCGTTCGGACGATCTTTTGATCTGCCTCCTACGTGTTACGGGGGAAAGCTAGATCAAGAGATCGCAGCCTCGTTGCACTCGTCAGCTCCTACAAGCTCCTACAAGACCTGCGGAAATTCAGGAAGCCAGAAACGCAAAAACCCGCTTTCGCGGGTTTTTGTGAAATCCAAGGCCTGAACCTTGAATTTGAATTGGTGCCCAGAAGAAGACTCGAACTTCCACGACCGTAAGGTCACCAGCACCTGAAGCTGGCGTGTCTACCAATTTCACCATCTGGGCAATCATCGCAAGCGTTGCCGCTGTTGATGTGGCGCACTATACGGAGGCCTTTTTGATCTGTAAACCCCTGATTTGGTTTTAATAAATCAGTGTGAACAAAAGCTTTCCCGCAAATGCAAAAAACCCGCTTTCGCGGGTTTTGTGTGAGTCTTGAAACTGATCTAGTCTCAAACTCGAAATTGGTGCCCAGGAGAAGACTCGAACTTCCACGACCGTAAGGTCACCAGCACCTGAAGCTGGCGTGTCTACCAATTTCACCACCTGGGCATCATCGAAAGCGCTTGTGCGTCGTCGATGGCGCGCACTATACGGAGCGCCTTTTTAACTGTAAACCCCTGCTGCAGAAAAAACTGAATTTTTTTACCAGCGGCGTTCAAAACCCTATCAGAGCGTCGATACAGGGCCATGCAAAGCCTTATAGAAGCGGAAATTTCCCGTTTCCCGGCGCCTATGCCAAACTAACCCGCATATAGACAAGGTGAAAACTCTCTAATGGCCGATTGGCAGTCCCTCGATCCCGAGGCCGCTCGTGAAGCGGAAAAATACGAAAACCCTATTCCCAGCCGCGAACTGATCCTGGCGCACCTCGCCGATCGGGGTTCGCCTGCTGCCCGCGAGCAACTGGTCGAAGAGTTTGGTCTGACCACAGAAGACCAGATCGAGGCCCTGCGCCGCCGCTTGCGCGCCATGGAGCGCGACGCTCAACTGATCTACACCCGCCGTGGCACTTACGCGCCGGTGGACAAGCTCGACCTGATCCTCGGCCGCATCAGTGGTCACCGTGACGGTTTCGGCTTCCTGGTGCCGGACGACGGCAGCGACGACCTGTTCATGAGCCCGGCGCAAATGCGTCTGGTGTTCGACGGTGACCGCGCGCTGGCCAGGGTTTCCGGGCTCGACCGTCGTGGTCGCCGTGAAGGCGTGATCGTCGAAGTGGTTTCCCGCGCTCACGAAACCATCGTCGGCCGCTACTTCGAAGAAGGCGGCATCGGTTTCGTCGTTGCCGACAATCCGAAGATCCAGCAGGAAGTGCTGGTGACGCCGGGCCGCAACGCCAATGCGCAGATCGGTCAGTTCGTCGAGGTGAAAATCACCCACTGGCCAACGCCGCGTTTCCAGCCGCAAGGCGATGTGGTCGAAGTGGTCGGCAACTACATGGCGCCGGGCATGGAAATCGATGTTGCCCTGCGCACTTACGACATTCCGCACGTCTGGCCTGAAGCGGTTGTGAAAGAAGCCGCCAAGCTCAAGCCGGAAGTTGAAGAAAAAGACAAAGAGAAGCGCATCGACCTGCGTCATCTGCCGTTCGTCACCATCGACGGCGAAGACGCCCGCGACTTCGACGATGCGGTCTACTGCGAAGCCAAACCGGGCAAGCTGCGTCTGTTCTCCGGTGGCTGGAAGTTGTACGTGGCGATTGCCGACGTTTCCAGTTACGTGAAGATCGGTTCGGCGCTGGATAACGAAGCTCAGGTTCGCGGCAACTCGGTGTACTTCCCCGAGCGCGTGATTCCGATGCTGCCGGAGCAACTGTCCAACGGCCTGTGCTCGCTGAACCCGCAAGTCGATCGTCTGGCCATGGTTTGCGAGATGACCATCTCCAAGTCCGGCGAAATGACCGACTACTGCTTCTATGAAGCGGTGATCCATTCCCACGCCCGTCTGACCTACAACAAGGTCAGCGCGATGCTGGAAACGCCGAAGGCTACCGAAGCGCGCAAATTGCGCGGCGAGTACACCGACGTCGTGCCGCACCTCAAGCAGCTCTACGCGTTGTACAAGGTATTGCTCGCCGCCCGTCATGTGCGTGGCGCGATCGATTTCGAAACCCAGGAAACCCGGATCATTTTCGGTTCCGAGCGCAAGATTGCCGAAATCCGTCCGACCGTGCGCAACGATGCGCACAAGCTGATCGAGGAGTGCATGCTGGCCGCCAACGTGGCCACTGCCGAATTCCTCAAGAAGCACGAAATCCCTGCGCTGTATCGCGTTCACGCCGGTCCGCCGCCAGAGCGTCTGGAAAAGCTGCGCGCGTTCCTTGGTGAGCTCGGCCTGTCCCTGCACAAAGGCAAGGATGGTCCGTCGCCGAAGGATTATCAGGCTTTGCTCGCGAGCATCAAGGATCGTCCGGATTTCCACCTGATCCAGACTGTGATGCTGCGTTCGTTGAGTCAGGCGGTGTACAGCGCTGAAAACGACGGCCACTTCGGCCTGAATTACGAAGCCTATACCCACTTCACCTCGCCGATCCGTCGTTATCCGGACCTGCTCACGCACCGCGCGATCCGCAGCGTGATCCATTCGAAACAGGACACCCCGCACGTTCGTCGTGCCGGTGCGATGACCATTCCGAAAGCGCGCATCTATCCGTACGACGAAGCGGCGCTGGAGCAGCTTGGCGAGCAGTGCTCGATGAGCGAGCGCCGTGCCGACGAGGCGACCCGCGACGTGGTGAACTGGCTCAAGTGCGAGTTCATGAAGGATCGCGTGGGCGAATCGTTCCCGGGCGTAATCACCGCTGTGACCGGTTTTGGTCTGTTCGTCGAACTGACCGATATCTACGTCGAAGGCCTGGTGCATGTCACCGCGCTGCCGGGCGATTACTACCACTTCGATCCTGTGCATCACCGCTTGGCGGGCGAGCGCACCGGTCGCAGTTTCCGTCTTGGCGACACCGTTGAAGTACGCGTCATGCGCGTCGACCTCGATGAGCGCAAGATCGACTTCGAGATGGCCGAGAAAACCATCAGCGCGCCGATCGGTCGCAAGAAACGTGGCGCCGAAACCGCTGCGCCTGCTGCCAAGGCTGCGGAAGAAAAGGCTCCAGCGAAAACCGCCAGCCGTCGTCCGGCCAAGGAAAAGGTTGCCGAAGCCTATCGTCCGAGCGATGCCGTGGCGAAAAACGCCGAGCTGCGCAAAAGCCGTGAATTGAAGAAGGCCTTGCTAGCCGATGCGAAAAACGGTGGTAAAGCGGCGTCCGGGGGAAAGACCGGACGGTCGGCGCCTGACAGGGCGACCGACGGCAAGCCAGCCAAACCGAGCAAACACCGTAAGGGCCCGCCAAAAGCGGGTTCCGCTCCAGCCAAAAGTGGCGGGGCGCGTAAACCGAAGGCGAAGTCATGAGTCAGTTGGAAAAAATCTACGGCGTTCACGCGGTAGAAGCGTTGCTGCGTCACCACCCCAAGCGCGTCAAGCAGATCTGGCTGGCGGAAAGCCGCAACGATCCGCGCGTGCAGACGCTGGTCGAGCTGGCCAATGAAAACCGTGTTCAGGTCGGCCAGGCCGAGCGTCGCGAAATGGACGCCTGGGTTGAAGGCGTGCATCAGGGCGTTGTCGCTGAAGTCAGCCCGAGTCAGGTCTGGGGCGAGGCGATGCTCGACGAGTTGCTCGATCGCACCGAAGGCGCGCCGCTGTTGCTGGTGCTCGACGGCGTGACCGATCCGCACAACCTCGGCGCCTGCCTGCGTTCGGCCGATGCGGCCGGTGCACTGGCGGTGATCGTGCCGAAAGACAAGTCGGCCACGCTGACCCCGGTGGTGCGTAAAGTTGCCTGCGGCGCGGCGGAAGTGATCCCGCTGGTGGCCGTGACCAACCTGGCGCGCACGTTGGAAAAACTTCAGCAGCGCGGTTTGTGGGTAGTCGGCACCGCTGGTGAAGCCGAGGTCAGCATTTATGACCAGGACCTGACCGGTCCGACCATCCTGATCATGGGCGCCGAAGGCAAAGGCATGCGTCGCCTGACCCGCGAGCACTGCGACTATCTGGTGAACCTGCCGATGGCCGGCAGCGTCAGCAGCCTCAACGTCTCGGTCGCCACCGGCGTGTGCCTGTTCGAAGCCCAGCGCCAGCGCGGTGCGAAGGCCAAGGCTGCCGCGAAGAAATAAGCTTCACGCAATCAACTGTGGGAGCGAGCCTGCTCGCGAAGAGGGAGTGTCAGTCGACGTCATTGTTGCCTGGCAGGCCGCATTCGCGAGCAGGCTCGCTCCCACATTCGTTTACGGTGTCTGGAAGATCGGTGGTTGTTCAAATATTCACCAATTGCCTTGCGCGCCCGCAGTCCCTTCTCTACAATTGCGCCCCTTGCTGTGACGGCAGGCACGCATGTGCCCCGCGCCAGCAAGTCCATAAGTGTCATTCACTCCTTGTCTGACCGTTTTTGAGCGGCAGGCTACAACCCGTAAGGAGCATTCATGCGTCATTACGAAATCATCTTTCTGGTCCACCCGGATCAGAGCGAGCAAGTCGGCGGCATGGTTGAGCGTTACACCAAGCTGATCGAAGAAGACGGCGGCAAAATCCACCGTCTGGAAGACTGGGGCCGTCGTCAACTGGCCTACGCAATCAACAATGTTCACAAGGCTCACTACGTGATGCTGAACGTTGAGTGCACTGGCAAGGCCCTGGCCGAGCTGGAAGACAACTTCCGCTACAACGATGCAGTGATCCGTAACCTGGTCATCCGTCGCGACGAAGCCGTTACCGGCCAGTCCGAGATGCTCAAGGCTGAAGAAAACCGCAGTGAGCGCCGTGAGCGTCGCGACCGTCCTGAGCACGAAGGCGCCGAAGGCACCGACAGTGATGACAGCGACAACAGCGATAACGCTGACGAGTAATCCACGGACCTTATTAAGGAGCCTATCAAATGGCACGTTTCTTCCGTCGTCGTAAATTCTGCCGCTTCACCGCTGAAGACGTGAAAGAGATCGATTACAAAGATCTCAACACTCTGAAAGCCTACGTATCCGAGACCGGCAAAATCGTTCCAAGCCGCATCACCGGTACCAAAGCTCGTTATCAGCGTCAGCTGGCCACCGCTATCAAGCGCGCCCGCTTCCTGGCCCTGCTGGCCTACACCGACAGCCACGGCCGCTGAGACCGGGCAGTCGACAAGTAGCAAAGGATTGAATGCATGCGCGCCTTAGCTGAGTTCATCATGCGAGGCCGAATGCAGGCCACTCTCGTGGTGGCCGGATGTGCAACATTGCCGTTGTTGTATTGGTTGGGTGCTGCCGCCGGGAGCCTTGTGCTGCTGCGGCGCGGATTGACGGACGCCCTTGGCGTTCTGTCACTGGGACTGCTGCCGGCATTGATCTGGTGGCTGTATGCCGATGACCCACGGGCACTTCTGGTGCTGCTGGGGTCTTCGGGGCTTGCGTTGGTTTTGCGCGCAAGCGAATCCTGGGTCCGCACGCTGCTGGTCAGCGTAGTGATCGGAGTGGTGTTTTCAGTGGTGCTCGGGGTCGCGTTTGCGGCCCAGATCGAGATGCTTGCACAGGCCCTTATAAAGGTCATGCCGGCACTTCTCGGTGAGACCTACAAGCAATTGTCGGTCGATGAGCAAGCGCGTTTCGCGTCCCTGATTGCACCGGTCCTGACCGGACTGATTGCGGCCTTGTTGCAGATCGTCAGCGTGCTGAGCCTGATTGTCGGGCGGCATTGGCAGGCGTTGTTGTACAACCCGGGTGGTTTCGGTCGCGAGTTTCGCGCCATCCGCATCCCGCTGGGGCCGGCGATGTTACTGCTGGCGTTGATGCTTCTGGGCCCGAATCTCGGTGCACAGATGGCCATGTTGACGCCGTTGTGCAGTGTACCGCTGGTGTTCGCCGGGCTGGCCCTGATTCACGGGCTGGTCGGGCAGAAGCGACTGGCCGGTTTCTGGCTGGTGGGGTTGTACGTCACGCTGCTGTTGTTCATGCAGCTGATCTATCCGTTGCTCGTGGTTCTGGCCATTGTCGACAGCCTGATTGATTTTCGCGGTCGTCACGTGTCGAAAGACACCGACAGCGCGAACGGTGAAGGTTAAAAGTTAGAGGATTTTCACATGCAACTGATCCTTCTGGAAAAAATCGCCAACCTGGGCAACCTGGGCGACAAAGTAAACGTTAAGGCCGGTTACGGCCGTAACTACCTGCTGCCTTTCGGCAAGGCTACCGCTGCGACCGCTGCCAACCTGGCTGCGTTCGAAGAGCGTCGCGCCGAGCTGGAAAAAGCCGCCGCAGACCGTAAGGCATCGGCTGAAAGCCGTGCTGCCCAACTGGCCGAGCTGGAAGTGACCATCACTGCCACCGCTGGCGACGAAGGCAAGCTGTTCGGTTCGATCGGTACTCACGACATCGCTGACGCACTGACCGCCTCCGGCGTTGAAGTGCAGAAGAGCGAAGTTCGTCTGCCGAACGGCACCATCCGCAACGTGGGTGAATTCGACGTGGCCGTGCACCTGCACGCCGAAGTTGAAGCCACCGTACGCGTTGTCGTGGTAGCAGCTTAAGCAACACGGATCGGCTGGCGGCTTGTCCGTCAGACGGTTAACATCGGGCACGATCCTGTTTACAGGTCGTGCCCTTTGTCTTTCTGAATTCCCTGCTTTTCACTAATACTCAAGTGGCCATGAACGATATCTCCGCTCCCGAGCAATACGATCTGCAAACCGCTGCCCTGAAGGTGCCGCCGCATTCCATCGAGGCCGAACAAGCCGTACTCGGTGGTCTGATGCTGGACAACAACGCCTGGGAACGCGTGCTCGATCAAGTCTCCGATGGCGATTTCTATCGACATGACCACCGTCTGATCTTCCGAGCGATCGCCAAACTGGCTGATCAGAACTCGCCGATCGACGTCGTGACCCTTGCCGAACAGCTGGACAAGGAAGGTCAGACGTCGCAAGTCGGCGGCCTCGGCTATCTTGGCGAACTGGCGAAAAACACCCCGTCCGTCGCCAACATCAAGGCCTATGCGCAGATCGTCCGCCAGCGTGCGACGTTGCGCCAACTGATCGGCATCAGTACCGAGATCGCCGACAGCGCCTTCAACCCCGAAGGCCGCACCGCCGAAGAGATACTCGATGAAGCTGAACGGCAGATCTTCCAGATCGCCGAAGCGCGGCCGAAGACCGGCGGCCCGGTCGGCGTCAACGAGCTGCTGACCAAGGCCATCGACCGGATCGATACCCTGTTCAACACCGCCGACGCCATCACCGGCCTGTCTACGGGTTACACCGACCTCGACGAGAAGACCAGCGGCTTGCAGCCGTCCGACCTGATTATCGTCGCCGGCCGTCCGTCGATGGGTAAAACCACCTTCGCGATGAACCTGGTGGAAAACGCCGTGTTGCGCAGCGAGAAGGCTGTCCTGGTTTACTCCCTCGAGATGCCAGGCGAATCGCTGATCATGCGTATGCTGTCTTCGCTCGGCCGAATCGACCAGACCAAGGTGCGTTCCGGCCAGCTCGAAGATGACGACTGGCCGCGCCTGACGTCAGCGGTCAACCTGCTCAACGATCGCAAACTGTTCATCGATGACACCGCCGGTATCAGCCCTTCGGAAATGCGCGCGCGGACCCGGCGTCTGGTGCGTGAGCACGGCGATGTCGGCTTGATCATGATCGACTACCTGCAACTGATGCAGATCCCCGGTTCCAGCGGTGACAACCGCACCAACGAGATTTCCGAGATCTCGCGATCGCTGAAAGCGCTGGCCAAGGAATTCAACTGCCCGGTAGTCGCCCTGTCGCAGCTCAACCGGTCCCTCGAACAACGCCCGAACAAACGCCCGGTCAACTCCGACTTGCGCGAATCCGGAGCGATCGAGCAGGACGCCGACGTGATCATGTTCGTTTATCGCGACGAGGTGTATCACCCGGAAACCGAGCACAAGGGCATTGCCGAAATCATCATCGGCAAACAGCGTAACGGCCCGATCGGGTTTATTCGGCTGGCGTTCATCGGCAAGTACACGCGCTTCGAAAACCTCGCGCCGGGCAGTTACAACTTCGACGACGACGAGTAACAGCAGACCGGATCATCCGGCCTGCTGTCGTGGTCGGTTTCAATCGGCCGAAGCTGCCGTCTCGCTGCTTGCAGTTGTTTCGACTCCGTCACCGGGGCGAATTTCCTCGCGGGTCAGTGCCTGGATCAGCGTCGCTTCGCTGATGGCCAGCTGGGCTGTGACGTCATTGGTTTGCGCCTCATATTCGATTTCGGTCAGGGCATTTGTCGCGGACTGCGCGTCCAGTGCGGCCTGTTGCTGTTGATAGGGCTGACGTGCGGCGTCGAACCGGGACGAGTATTTGTGCGTGATGAAGTCCTGCCAGAAATCCATCGATACCAGAGCCTGAAACTCTTCAGGGGAGTCGTTCAAGGCGATGACCTTTCGGTAGGCCACTTCCAGCATCGGCGATGTGACGCCGGCCATGCCGATAAAGGACAGTGTCTGCGGCTGAAACGGTAACTGCAGCCGATCCTTGAGCCCAAAGCGGTAGGCCATCGTCATCTCGTGCGGGTCGCGCAAGCGCAGCTGATGGATATTGCGCTCCCTCGCTGAAGTTTGCGGATCGTCGACGATTGCCCTGCTCGCAGCGATTTCGGCTGCGGCCAGATCATCGACCTGTCTGAGTCTGAACAGGCTTCTGGACAGGTCCACCAATCGAGCACCATCGCCGTCTTGCCTCGCCTGCATTCGCGCCTTGTGCGTCATGGTCAGTACTTGCATGTCTGTAAACGTGGCAGCGGCAAGGTCAGTGCAGCCAGCCTCGCAGGCGCGATCAAAAACGTCTCTGCGCAGAGCACGTGTCTGCACGCTGTTCTCGCTGATCGCATCGACCACGTCCCAGATCTGTCGGCGGAAATCGGCATGGTGGGCGAGCTTGGAAATGATGTTGAAAAAGCCATCTGAGCCCACCTGTGCTTTGAGCCTGTTCAATTGCTCGGCGCGAATCATCGCCTCGTCTGCCGTCATGCCGACGGTCAACTGCGGATAGACCGAAACAGAGTTCGTTGCCACTGCTTGCGGGTGGGCTGCCGAAACAGAAGTCGTCAGCAGGTTCAATGGATTGTAGAGCGATGCGGAGGAGCGGTTCAGCCATTCACCATAGACGGCCAGGCGTTCTCGTGTGTATGCGCTCAGGGGATTACCGCTTATCTGAGTGCCACTGTTGACCTGAATCGAATGCGTCAGGCGATCCGCTGCCGGTGCGACGACAAAGTCGGGCAGACTCGTGATCCGGTTGTTGTTCAGATGGACCTTGCCCAGCAGGGGCTGATCGAACAGCCCGGTTGGCCAGCTTTCGATGCCCGTATTGGACATGTCGACCTCGCGCATGTCAGTGATCGCACTGAAATCCGGGCTCACGCTCAAGTGCGGGTTGTCGTGAATCCACAAGGCCCTCAGAGTGGTTCTGCCGGCCAGTATCTGCGCGGTCTCGGCGGTGAGTTCCAGTTGATTGCCCTGCAGGAACAACCGCGTCATCCCGTGCATCTCGCCGATCGCCGGAGGGAGATCCCTGAGTCGATTGTTCGCCATGTTCAGCCAGCGCAAATGCCGGAAGCGGGTCAGGAAACCTTCCGGGGATTCGGTGAGATTCATGTTGTTGAGTCTGAGTGAGCCGACATGGCTGAAGTCGCTGCTCAGATCCGGCAGGGTTGGCAGTGTCAAGCCGCTCAAATCCAGTTCAAGACCTATCGGCGTGCCGTCGAAGGCGTGTTGCTCGGGCGTTTCACGTCGCCAGCAACTGATGATCCGGTCCCGTGCCTCGATGCGCTCATTGCGGGTTTGAGTGTTGGCGTGCAATTGATTGACGCGGATATAGCGCAGACGATTGCTGCCTCCGGAAAAAACCCAGTCATCCAACTGGTTTTTCAGCACGGCGAAATCCTGCTCGAGCGCCAACAGCCTGGTCGCGACAGTGCCCTTGTCATGGCTCCAGATAAAATCCCGGCAGGCCTTGATGCTTTTGCCGGGAAACAGTCTTCGGTAGCGTTGCGCTCGCGAGTTCTCAGTATCAAATACGGCGGGGTGGGCTGGAGTCATCAACTCGGGATGCAGTTCATTGAGTCTTCGCCAGTAGCCATCGAACTTTCTCCAGTAAGGCGAAGGGAAGTCGTTGCCCTCAATCAGCGTGCGGTTGTTGATCCGCGCGACCACGGCCAATTGATCGGCAGGCGGGTTGATATGCGCGTCGGGGACGTTGCGCAGTTTATTGTTGCTGAGGTCGACGCCGGTCAAGGTGGTCTTGTCAGCCAGCCCGAGGGGCCACTCGCTGATTCCGGTGTTCCTCAGCTCCAGTGTCTGCAGTCCGGACATCGCGCTGAAATCGGGCGGTATCTGCAGTGGGTTGTCAGACAGCTTGACGGTAACCAGCTGATGCAATGCACTCAATGCACCAGCGCTGTGCTCATCGAGTTTTATCTGGTTTTCAGTCAGATTGAGGTGGGCGAGCCGGCTCATCCCGCTGATGGCTGCGGGCAATTTTTTCAGGTCGGAGCGGGTGATCGTCAGAATGTCCAGATCAGGCAACCGCGACAGGAACGTGTCGGCAGTGTCGGACCAGACGACGTTATTGAGGATGAGCATATTCAACCGACTGAAGTCGGCAGTCAGTGACGGTAGCGGTCCGTTCACTGCTGGCAGCATGAGCGACGTCGATTCCTGGAGCCAGCAGTCCTTGATAGTCCGGGCAATGTATTCTGCCCGAAGCTTTTCCTGGCCGGCGGCGCTGGATACTGCCGACGTGCTGTCGGCGACGTAAGCCTGCAGCTGTGCGTCGAGCACCTTGAACTCCTCGAAACGCCGGCTGATCGTGGCTTCTGCATCATCCCCCAGACCGATCAGGTATTCCCGGGCAGTTTGCGGGTTTCTCTCTGGATGCATCTGCAGCAGCATGGCGACTTCTGGAATGTCGCCATCAATCCGGAATGCAGCCGTGCGTGCGCTGGTGATCAGTGCCGGGTATTGCGCCGTAACCCGCTGCCAATAGACTTCCAGCCGCCGCCAATAACCGCTGGCGAAGGGATTGCCTTCGATCAGGGTGACGCGGTTGATGTTGGCGATGGCGAGCAACTGATCATTCGCCGGATTGATGATTGCCTGCGGAATTTCGCGCAATCGGTTGTCGCGCAGATCGATTGACTCTATCGCTAGCTGATCTCGCAGCCCCGTTGGCCATTCATCCAGCCCGGTGTTGCGCAGACTCACGGTCTTGAGCTGGAGCATGCCGCTGAAGTCCAGGGTCTTGCCCAGCGGGTTGTCCGACAGATCAAGGTTTTCCAGTTGGCTGAGCGAAGCCAGCTCGCCGGCGGTTTGCTCGCTCAGTTCAATGCGGTTCGCTCGCAGGTCCAGTTCCTTCAGGCCGGGCATCTGCGTGAGATTCGCCGGCGGTGTATCGAGCGCCGAAGCGTTGATTTTCAAGCGCTCAAGGGCTGTGAATCGCTTGAGAAAAGTTTCGGAGCCCGCCGACCATGCCACCGCCTGCAAGTGCAGCGTGCGTACATGGCTGAAATCTGCCGAGAGCGCAGCGATGCCGGCGCCGCCAAGATCCAGCTGCAGCGTTGTTCCCGTCTGCCGTTTCCAGCAACGCTTGATCTCTTGCGCGGCGCGCTCCACCGAGGGATGGGCCGCCCCGCCGGCCAGCGTACTGGTCTTCAGCCACGTCGCGAGTTCCAGCTTCAAGGTCTTGTATTCAGTCTCGACGCGGGTCAAGAAGCCTTGTACATCGTCGCTGTGGGGTCTCAGCAGCGTGCGGATCTGCTCGCTGTCCAGAGAGGGATAAAGTTTTCGCAGTCGCGATTGTGGCGTGCGCAGTCGGTTGAACGCGGTGTTGAGCCGTTCCCGCAGCCCCGGTGAAGCCGGTTGGTCGGGACTGCCACGCTGCATTCCGCCGGCTCCGCCGACTAAGATGCCTTGCCAGCCCTGACGGGCATCGAACACCACAGGCTCTGATCTGCCCGGGCGCGTAGCGCTGTAGATGTTGTCGACGTCGGCGGCGACAGGATCTTGCGGGCGAACGATGCGCATCACTTCGGCCAGAGGCGTCGACGCATCGGAATCGTACAGGACCTGATAGCCGTGATTATCGATCACTGCATAGAGCTTGCCGTCATGGCGGTGCAGCCCGTCGCTGTCGGGTGAGCTGGTGCTGAAGTCGAGCGGCGTGCGAAACGCCTGCAGACGCGCCCCCGATAAAGCGAAGGTGCTTGGTTGCGAAAATTCCAGCGCATGCCATCGCCCACTCTCGGGGTCGTGCAGCATCAGCGGTCCGGAGGGGATCGATTCACTGGCCAGCCTGGCGCGCCAGAGGCCGCTCTGCGCATCCTTGCCCACCTGCACGAAGCCACCATCGGTCATTTCCACGTAATGGCGGCCCTTGAATGTTCTCAGGCCTTCAGCGTCGGCATCGGGCAAGCCGATCGTTGCACTGAGCCGGTAATGCTCAGGCGGGTGGCCCACATGAGCGAAGGCGTCATGCATTGAAGCAATCGCATGCACTGTGACGTTGGGAGCAGGAACGATTGCATCAGGATCGATACCGTCTGTGAGCCTGTTCGCGCGGATTGACGGGCCGCTCAACGTGGTCGGATCCAGGCCGGGGCGCGGCGTCAGGTTGAGGCGTGGCGGGGGCGTATCCATGGATGTGTCCGGTCGAATATGTGAATGACCGGGAAGCGTCACTTTCGACGGCGGTTTGCTTGGCATGTCTTACATTCCTTGTAGTCGTTGCACGGTAGCTTCTTCAGCGGAAGCTGCCGGCCTGTTCGGCGTCATTGCCTGAGGCTGTGTCATCGGGTGAGCGGAGGCGGCGGCCAGGTCGAAGATTTTCTGCGCTGTGCGTCCATCGAGATATTCGCGCCAGACAGGTTGATGCGGCCGCTGCGCCAGTTCTTCCCTGCGCTGCGATTGAATACCCCTGCTGCTTTGTTCAAGGGTTTTCAGATGCGCGCCGCGCACGTTGAAATTCAAGTCCGGGGAATCCTGTCTCGCATAATGAAAATGTGCGTGCCAGAGGGGATCGTGGGTATGTGCATCGGTGACTAGATAGATGTCGAGATATTGCCGGTCCGAACCCTTGCCACGTTTCAATCGGCTCTCGATTTTCCGGGCGTTCACGTGGCCCTTGTCGATCAGGTACAGCAGTCGGTCGACGTTCAGAACATGCTTGTCCTTATAGATTCGCAGGCGGATGGTTTCGCCCTCATTGCGCAGACGTTCACTGGCGTCCTGCAGGCGCCGAATCAGCGCGGCGGTCTCATCATGGGCCAGTTCCGCCCGCTGCAACTGCAATACGGTGTCATCCATCGCCCCGGCGCTGCTTTCGAGCATCTCGACAATGTTGTCCGGATGGTTTCTTTGCCGTTCTTCGTGCAGGGCAGCGCGGACATGCGCGTCGACACGGTCAAGGTGCCGAGTGGCTTCGGCAACCAATGAAGGCAAGCTCCTCTGCGGCGTTGTCCGCGGCGAACGCCATTCACCGCGTCCTCGGTCATAGGTCTGTGACGGCTGCCTGGGATTGTGGAGGTTGCGGACCTCAATCACCTCTTCGTTTTGCGCGGTGCGTCGAGACTCGCCGACATTGAGCTTGTAGACGCCGTTTTTCTTTGCCCGAAAGATGAGCTTGGGCGGTGGTTGGAGACCGCTTCTGTCCTGGGCCGGAATGAACTCGAAATCAATGTTCTGCTGGTCGAACGTCAGCACCGGACGGTCAGCCTGATGGAGAAGCTGGTTCAAGCGGCCTACCAGCGTCTGCTCGAATATTTCGATTTCCGCAGTGATCTCCCTGCGTGAAGTGGCGTGCTGCTCCCCCGGTGCCAGATCAAGGCGTTCGAACCAGTGGCGGATGGCTGTGCATTCCTGGAACAGGTTATTCAATACGGCAGGGTGGGAAACCTCGGGAACTGCGCCAAGCGCTCCGTAAACAAAGGTCACCTGACCAAAGCGGGTAGCCAGTTCCGATGCCAGAGGGGCGTTGCCGGCCGATTGTGGGGTATCCAGCATCAGACTTTTGGTCAGGACCCAGGAGGCAACAACGTTATGGGTGTCCATTGGTGAAAGAACATCCGCGCTGAACTCGTCTGGAGAGACCCGCCATTTGTTCACCAGATTGTCGGCGATTTGCTGGCGCTCTTTCAGATGACTCAGCATCCTGCCCAGAACGTTGACTGTTCGCGGAAGCCGCTCCGGGTCGAGGTCGATCATCGGACCCTCCAGGGCGTGGCGCGTCAAGCCGCATTCGATCAGTTGCTGATAGGCGAGCATCTGTTTTTTTTGCAGCCTGATTATGTTGTTCAGGTAAGCGTCCTGCTTCATGAAGCGCTTGATCGAGGATTTTTGCTCCTCGTAGTATTTCAGCGCCTTTCCAAGGTGTTTCAGTTCTTTGTGGCAGTGAACCTCGCGATCAAGCAGCGCCATTGTTTCGCGTCGAACGGTTTGCGCATGCTCTCCCTGCGCGTTACTCGCCTCCAGCCAGGCGTTTATCAGCTGTTCACGTTTATCCTGATCCTGCTTGATCCGCTTGTTGATACCCTCGAGTGCGACTGTCACCTCCAGATGCAGCCATAAGTCTGAGGGTCGCGCCGCTGCGCCTCTCGGCATTCCGGCTACACCTGTCAAGGAGGTTCCGCGCCAGCCGGATTGAGCATTGAAAGTAATCGCTTCCGACCTGCCGGGACGTGATGCGACGTAAACGTTTGTCGCATCGGCGGCGATCGGATCTTCAGGGCGAACGATGCGCATCACCGCTCTGTGCGGTGTCGAGGCGTCGAGATCATGCAGAACCTGATAGGCGTAGCTCTCGATCTGCACATAGAGTTTGCCGTTGAAGCGCAACAGGCCATCGCCGTCCGGCTCGACCGTGCTGAAATCCAGATCGGTGCGAAACGCCTCCAGCCGGGTAGTGGACAAGGGGTAGGTGGAGGGCGCCGAGGTGTCGATGGGCTGCCAGAGACGGCTGTCGGTATCGAAGCGCAATAGCGGTCCCGACGCGTGCAATTCGCTGGGCAATTTTGCCCGGTAGAAACCGCTGGCCGAGTCCAGACTCACCTGTACGGTGCCACCCTCCGGTACCTGGACATACTGGCGTCCATTGAGCGTCGACATGCCTTCGGCATCGGCCGCCGGCAGCACAACCAGCGAAGTGATCCAGTAATCCTTCAAAGGGCGGTCGTGCACAAAGGCAACAGATTGCGCTACCGCCGCCGTTCTGACCGCCGCCCGCGCAGGCATGGGGATAATGTGGTTGAGCACGAGATCGATCGCTGTTGCGATCGTTGTCGTCGGGCGCGTGGGAATCCTGAGCCCCGACGCGCCATCGAAGGACAGGGGGAAACCAGGCCGGGTTAGCGAATAATCGGGTCGCGGATTATGGATCGAGACGGTAGTGATGCCTCTGATTGGCGGTTTGGGTGACATTGCCTGTCTTCCTTTACGTTGAATGCCCCGTTACTCCCGGGGGAGTGCTGCGGGCGGGCGGCTTCCTTGCCGTTTTGGTGCGTCGTACGCTCAGCGAAAACTCGTGATGTGTCGCGGGCTGGCTGCGCGAGACCAGCTCGCAGAGAAACCGACCACCGTCGTCGGAATTGGTCAAAATTTGTGCTATATTCCGCGCCCGCGATTTTTCACTTCAGCACCGGTCGTCGACATGCAAGCAGCCAAGCCGTTATTTGACTATCCAAAATATTGGGCCGAATGTTTCGGGCCAGCGCCATTCCTGCCGATGAGCAGGGAGGAGATGGATCAGCTCGGCTGGGATTCGTGCGACATCATCATTGTTACCGGTGATGCCTACGTCGATCATCCGTCGTTCGGCATGGCGATCATCGGCCGGCTGCTGGAGTCGCAAGGCTTCCGCGTCGGGATCATCGCGCAGCCGAACTGGCAGTCCAAAGACGACTTCATGAAGCTCGGCGAGCCGAACCTGTTCTTCGGCGTCGCGGCGGGCAACATGGACTCGATGATCAATCGTTACACCGCGGACAAGAAAATCCGTTCCGATGACGCGTATACGCCCGGCGGCATGGCCGGCAAGCGTCCGGATCGCGCCAGTCTGGTCTACAGCCAGCGCTGCAAGGAAGCCTACAAGCATGTGCCGATCGTGCTCGGCGGCATTGAAGCCTCGCTGCGCCGCATCGCCCACTACGACTATTGGCAGGATCGTGTGCGCAACTCGATCCTGATCGACGCCAGCGCCGACATTCTGCTGTACGGCAACGCCGAGCGCGCGATTGTCGAAGTTGCCCAGCGCCTGTCGTGGGGCCACAAGATCGAAGACATCACCGATGTGCGCGGCACCGCGTTCATCCGTCGCGACACGCCGCAGGGCTGGTACGAAGTCGACTCCACGCGCATCGACCGTCCGGGCAAGGTCGACAAGATCATCAACCCGTACGTGAATACCCAGGACACCCAGGCCTGCGCCATCGAGCAGGAAAAAGGCCCGGTCGAAGATCCGCAGGAAGCCAAGGTCGTGCAGATCCTGGCCAGCCCGCGCATGACCCGTGACAAGACCGTGATTCGTCTGCCGTCGATGGAGAAGGTGCGTAACGACCCGGTTTTGTACGCCCACGCCAACCGCGTGTTGCACCTGGAAACCAACCCGGGCAACGCCCGTGCGCTGGTGCAGAAGCATGGCGAGCTCGATGTCTGGTTCAACCCGCCGCCGATTCCGATGACCACCGAAGAAATGGACTACGTGTTCGGCATGCCTTATGCCCGTGTGCCGCACCCGGCGTATGGCAAGGAGAAGATCCCGGCCTACGACATGATCCGTTTCTCGGTGAACATCATGCGTGGCTGCTTTGGTGGCTGCACCTTCTGCTCGATCACCGAGCACGAAGGCCGCATCATCCAGAACCGTTCCGAAGAGTCGATCATTCGTGAAATCGAAGAGATCCGCGACAAGGTGCCGGGTTTCACCGGCGTGATTTCCGACCTCGGCGGCCCGACTGCGAACATGTACCGCATCGCCTGCAAGAGCCCGGAAATCGAATCCGCCTGCCGCAAGCCGTCGTGCGTGTTCCCCGGTATCTGCCCGAACCTGAACACCGACCACTCGTCGCTGATCCAGCTGTACCGCAGCGCCCGTGCCCTGCCGGGGGTGAAGAAGATCCTGATCGCCTCCGGTTTGCGTTACGACCTCGCCGTCGAGTCGCCGGAGTATGTCAAGGAACTGGTGACTCACCACGTCGGCGGTTATCTGAAGATCGCCCCGGAACACACCGAGGAAGGTCCGCTCAACCAGATGATGAAGCCGGGCATCGGCAGCTATGACAAGTTCAAGCGCATGTTCGAGAAGTACACCAAAGAAGCGGGCAAGGAGCAGTACCTGATTCCGTACTTCATCGCTGCCCACCCGGGCACCACCGACGAAGACATGATGAACCTTGCTCTGTGGCTCAAGGGCAACGGCTTCCGCGCCGACCAGGTGCAGGCGTTCTACCCGTCGCCGATGGCCACCGCCACGGCGATGTACCACTCGGGCAAGAACCCGCTGCGCAAGGTGACGTACAAGAGCGACGGCGTGACCATCGTCAAGAGCGAAGATCAGCGTCGTCTGCACAAGGCGTTCTTGCGTTATCACGACCCGAAAGGCTGGCCGATGCTGCGTGAAGCGCTGGTCCGCATGGGCCGCGCCGATCTGATCGGGCCGGGCAAGGATCAACTGATCCCGGCGCATCAGCCTGCCACCGACAGCTACCAGAGCGCCCGTCGCAAGAACTCGACGCCAGCCGGCAGCCACAAGGTCGCCAAAGAGAAGACCACCAAGATTCTCACTCAGCACACCGGTCTGCCGCCGCGTGCCAGTGATGGCGGTAATCCGTGGGACAAGCGTGAACAGGCCAAGGCTGCGGCATTCGCCCGCAACCAGCAGGCGGCCAAGGAGCGCAAGGATGCGGCCAAAGGCAAAGGGCCGAAGCCGACACGCAAGCCGGTCGTGCCGCGCTAAACACTGCTTGAGCTGAACAGAACGCCAACCTTCGGGTTGGCGTTTTGCTGATCGTTCCCACGCAGAGCGTGGGAATGATCAAGTTGTTGCCGCTGGCCTCTTCGCGAGCAGGCTCGCTCCCACCGGGGAACGCATTCCAAATGTGGGAGCGAGCCTGCTCGCGAAAGCGTCCGATCAAACACCGCAAGAATCAGCGCCCGCAACATTTGCGTGCAACTGAGTCCAAGCATTTCCTCGCATCGCCCGGTTTTGGTGCTGTACTGCCTTGAGCATTTCGCGAAAGCGCGCAAGCCTGTGCATGGCATAAGTCTTGCGCGCTTTCCCATACGCCCAAGGCTCGCAGGAGGCACGCCGTGTCGATTCATGTCGCATTGCATCACGTCACGCATTATCGCTACGACCGCGCTGTCGAACTCGGCCCGCAGATCGTCCGCCTGCGCCCCGCGCCCCACAGTCGCACGCGGATTCTGTCCTATGCGCTGAAAGTCTCGCCCGAGCAGCATTTCATCAACTGGCAGCAGGACCCCCAGGGCAATTACCTGGCACGTCTGGTGTTCCCCGAAAAAACCGCAGAGCTGCGCATCGAAGTCGATCTGGTCGCGGAAATGGCGGTGTTCAATCCGTTCGACTTCTTCCTCGAACCCTACGCCGAGAGAATTCCGTTCAGCTACGCCGCCGACGAGCGCAAGGAGCTGGCGCCCTACCTCGAAACCCTGCCGCTGACGCCAACGTTCAAGGCTTACCTGGACAGCATCGACCGCACGCCGCTGCCTGCGGTGGATTTTCTGGTGGCGCTCAACCAGCGCCTCAGCGAAGACATCGGCTACCTGATCCGCATGGAGCCCGGCGTGCAGACTCCTGAGCACACACTGCAACACGCCTCCGGTTCCTGCCGTGATTCGGCATGGTTGCTGGTGCAGCTGTTGCGCAATCTCGGTCTGGCGGCGCGGTTTGTTTCCGGTTACCTGATTCAACTGACCGCCGACGTGAAAAGCCTCGACGGCCCGTCCGGCACCGAAGTCGATTTCACCGACCTGCACGCCTGGTGCGAGGTGTATTTGCCGGGTGCCGGCTGGATCGGCCTTGATGCCACGTCCGGGTTGTTCGCCGGGGAAGGGCATATCCCGCTGGCGTGCAGTCCCGATCCGTCCTCGGCGGCGCCGATCAGTGGTCTGGTCGAGCCTTGCGAGACACAGTTCAGCCATGAAATGTCAGTGGAGCGAATCTGGGAAGCGCCGCGCGTCACCAAGCCCTACAGCGATGAACAGTGGCGGGCGATCCAGGCGCTGGGCCGGCAGATCGATGCCGACCTGCTCGAAGGCGATGTGCGCCTGACCATGGGCGGCGAGCCGACCTTCGTCTCCATCGACGACCCGGACGGCGCCGAATGGAACACCGCCGCACTGGGGCCGGACAAGCGTCGGCTGTCCGCCGAACTGTTTCAGCGCCTGCGCAAGCAATATGCACCGCAGGGGCTGGTGCATTTCGGTCAGGGCAAGTGGTATCCCGGCGAGCAATTGCCGCGCTGGTCGCTCAATTGTTACTGGCGCCGCGACGGTCAGCCGATCTGGCACAACGACGCATTGATCGCCGACGAACAGCAGGACTATGGCGCCGACGGCGAACTGGCCGGACGCTTTCTCGCCAGCGTCGCCGAGCGTCTGAAGTTGCCTGCACGCTTCGTCTTCCCGGCCTACGAGGATCATCTCTACTACCTGTGGCGCGAGGGTGCGTTGCCCGGCAACGTCAGCGCCGAAGATTCGCGCCTGGAAGATCCGCTGGAGCGTGCGCGGTTGCGCAAGGTCTTCAGTCAGGGCCTGAACAAGGTGATCGGCCAGGTGCTGCCGCTGGCGCGCACGGCCAAGGGCGATCATTGGCAGAGCGGGCGCTGGTATCTGCGCGATGAGCACTGTCGCTTGGTGCCGGGGGATTCGCCGCTGGGTTACCGCTTGCCGCTGGCCTCGCAGCCGTGGGTGAAAGCGGCGGAATATCCGTTCATCCGTCCCAACGATCCGAATCAGGACTTCGCTGAACTGCCGGATCCGGCGCAGCTCGGTGTGCACGGCGAACCTGCTGCGCTGGATGAGCGCGTGCCGAAAATCGACGAATCCGCTGACTGGCTGACCCGTACCGCATTCTGCGCCGAGGCCCGCGAAGGCCGGCTGTATCTGTTCATGCCGCCGCTGGAGCGGGTCGAGGATTATCTGGAACTGGTCTCGGCCATTGAGGCCACCGCCGAAGAACTGCACTGCCCGGTGCTGCTGGAAGGCTATGAACCACCAAGTGATCCGCGCCTGAGCAACTTCCGTGTCACTCCGGACCCGGGCGTGATCGAGGTCAACGTGCAGCCATCGGCAAGCTGGGACGAGTTGGTCGAGCGCACCGAGTTCCTCTATGAACAGGCACGGCAAACCCGCCTGACCACCGAAAAGTTCATGATCGACGGGCGCCACACCGGTACCGGCGGCGGCAATCATTTCGTCCTCGGCGGCGCGACACCAGCGGACTCACCGTTTCTGCGGCGGCCGGATCTGCTGCGCAGCCTGATCAGTTACTGGCACAACCATCCTTCGCTGTCGTACCTCTTTTCCGGGTTGTTCATTGGTCCGACGTCCCAGGCACCGCGGGTTGACGAGGCGCGCAATGACGCCTTGTACGAACTGGAAATCGCCTTTGCGCAAATGCCGGAACCGGGCGAGGAATGTGCACCGTGGCTGGTCGATCGACTGCTGCGCAATTTGCTGATCGATGTCACCGGCAATACCCATCGCGCCGAATTCTGCATCGACAAACTGTATTCACCGGACGGCGCCACCGGGCGTCTTGGTTTGCTGGAACTGCGCGCTTTTGAAATGCCGCCCCATGCGCGCATGAGTCTGGCTCAGCAGTTGTTGCTGCGGGCGCTGGTCGCGCGGTTCTGGCGCGAGCCTTACGCGCCGGCGAAACTGGCGCGCTGGGGCACCGAGCTGCACGACCGCTTTCTGCTGCCGCACTTTATCGAGCAGGATTTCGCCGACGTTATCGTCGAACTCAACAACGCCGGCTACCCGTTGCGCGCCGAGTGGTTCGCGGCGCATCTGGAATTTCGTTTTCCCAAGGTCGGCGACTACGCCGTCAATGGCATCGAGCTGGAGCTGCGTCAGGCGCTTGAACCCTGGCATGTGCTGGGCGAGGAGGGCTCGGCGGGCGGCACGGTGCGCTACGTCGATTCTTCGCTGGAGCGCTTGCAGGTCAAACTCAACGGCTTGCCGCCACAACGTTATCTGCTGACTTGCAATGGCGTCGCGGTGCCGTTGCACCCGACCGGGCGGGTGGGTGAGTTTGTCGCTGGGGTGCGCTTTCGGGCCTGGCAACCAGCCAACTGTCTGCATCCGACCATAGCGGTGCACGCGCCGTTGGTATTCGACCTGCTCGATACCTGGATGGGGCGTTCGCTGGGCGGTTGCCAGTATCACGTGGCCCATCCCGGCGGGCGCAATTACGAAACGTTGCCGGTCAACGCCAATGAAGCGGAGAGTCGGCGCATGGCGCGGTTTTTCCGCCTCGGACACACGCCGGGGAAGCTTCCCGTACCCAAAGTAGAAATCAATGACGAGCTACCGATGACCATCGATCTGCGCCGTTTCTAGAGCCTGCGCAACACGCGGATTTTTCGTATATCCGCGTGTCATGTGCCTGCGTTAGTCTGACCGTTCCCTGCTGTCTGCCGAGCTTTCCATGCCTGACCTGCTAGACCGCTACCCGCTGACCGCGGGCACCTATCACGAACTGCTCGACGGCAGCGGCGCGGTGCGCTCGCATTGGCAGCGCCTGTTCGATCAGTTGCAGCGCAGCAGTCCAGCGCAACTGGTGCAGCGCCAAGCCTTGCTGGCGCGGCAGATTCAGGAAAACGGCGTTACCTACAACGTCTATGCCGATCCCAAGGGCGCTGACCGGCCGTGGGAGCTGGATCTGCTGCCCCATGTGATCGCGGCAGATGAGTGGCAGCAATTGTCCGCCGGCATCGCTCAGCGTGCGCGCTTGCTCAATGCAGTGCTGGCGGATCTGTACGGTCCGCAGCGGTTGATCAGCGAAGGCCTGCTGCCCGCCGAGCTGGTATTCGGACACAACAATTTTCTCTGGCCCTGTCAGGGCATTGCCCCGCCCGAGTCAGCCTTTTTGCATTTGTATGCCGTGGATCTGGCGCGCACGCCGGATGGTCGCTGGTGGGTCACTGCCGATCGCACCCAGGCGCCGTCCGGGGCCGGCTATGCGCTGGAAAACCGCACCATCGTCTCCCGCGCCTTTCCCGATTTGTACCGGGATCTTAAGGTCCAGCATCTGGCCGGTTTCTTCCGCACCTTGCAGGAAACTTTGGCCCGTCAGGCACCGGAGGGCGATGACGCACCGCTGGTGGTGCTGCTGACACCGGGGCGGTTCAATGAAAGTTATTTCGAGCACCTGTATCTGGCGCGTCAGCTCGGCTATCCGCTGGTCGAGGGCGGCGATCTGACGGTGCGCAATGCCACCGTTTACCTGAAAACCCTCAGTGGCCTGCGCCGGGTGCACGCGATCATGCGCCGCCTCGACGATGATTTCTGCGACCCGCTGGAACTGCGTACCGACTCGGCGCTTGGCGTCCCCGGTCTGCTTGAGGCGGTGCGGCAGGGGCGGGTGCTGGTGGCCAATGCGCTCGGCAGCGGCATGCTGGAATCGCCGGGCCTGCTGGGGTTTCTGCCGAAGATCAATCAGTACCTGTTCGGCGAAGAACTGATCCTGCCGTCGATCGCCACCTGGTGGTGCGGTGAGGCGCCGGTGCTGGCGCAGGCGCTGGAAAAACTCCCGGAGCTGTTGATCAAACCGGCGTTCCCGTCGCAAAGCTTCGCCCCGGTGTTCGGCCGTGACTTGAATGAAAGCCAGCGCCTGGAACTGGCGCAGCGTATGCAGGCACGGCCTTATGCCTACGTCGCGCAAGAGCTTGCGCAATTGTCGCAGGCGCCGGTCTGGCAAGCCGAAGACGGTCATCTGCAACCCCGCGCGATCGGCATGCGCATGTATGCGGTGGCCAGCCACGACGGCTACCGCGTGTTGCCGGGCGGTCTGACCCGAGTGGCGGCCGAGGCTGATGCCGAAGTGGTGTCGATGCAGCGCGGCGGGGCGAGCAAGGACACCTGGGTGCTCAGCGACCGTGCGCCGAGTGGCGAGCAGTGGAAGGCGCAGCGCAATGTCGGCGTGCACGATCTGGTGCGGCGCGATCCTTACCTGCCATCGCGGGTAGTGGAGAATCTGTTCTGGTTCGGCCGCTACTGCGAACGCTGCGACGACAGCGCGCGGCTGCTGCGCATCATGCTCACGCGTTACGTCGATGGCGATGATCCGCAGGCGCTGCAGGCGGCGGTCGATCTCGGCGAGCGGCTGGCGCTGTTGCCGGATGAAGGCGAACTGCCGGAGCGCCTGCTCGCTGCGCTGCTGGGCGAGGACTGGTCGTTCAGCCTGCGTTCCAACTTGCAGCGCTTGCAGTGGGCTGCGTCGCAAGTGCGCGGCAAGCTGTCCCGGGAAAACTGGCAGGCGCTGGTCGAGTTGCAGCGCGAGGCGCTGGAGCTGGAAGTCGATGAACCGGACTTCGGCGAACTGCTGGATTTCCTCAACCGTCTGGTGATGTCGCTGGCAGCGCTGTCGGGGTTTGCGCTGGATGACATGACCCGTGACGAAGGCTGGCGATTTCTGATGATCGGCCGGCGCATCGAACGCCTGCAATTTCTCAGCAGCAGCCTCGCCGCGTTTCTGCGCGGTGCGGGTGCGTTCGATCAGGCGGGGCTTGAGTGGTTGCTGGAGTTGGGTAACAGCAGCATCACCTACCGCTCGCGCTATCTGGCAGTGGCGCAACTGATTCCGGTGCTCGATCTACTGTTGCTGGATGAGCAGAACCCCCACGCGGTGCTGTTTCAGCTGAAACTGGTCACCCGCACGCTGAAACGCTTGAACGACGACTTCGGCGCACCTCGCGAAACTGCGCTGCCACAGTTGGTCGAACGTCTGTCGCGGTTTGATCTCGGTTGTCTGGAGAACCCGCTGTTCGGCAAATCCAGCGTACGTGCCGCGCTGGATGGTCTGGCCGATCTGTTGCAGGAAATCGCCGAAGCCAGCGGCCAGGTATCGGATCGTCTGGCCCTGCGCCATTTCGCCCATGTCGATGATGTCAGCCAGCGAACGGTGTCCGTGTGATGAGCGCTCAATATCAGATCTTCCACGACACCTGTTATCACTATGACAGCCCGGTTTCCCTCGCGCAGCAACTGGCGCACCTGTGGCCGCGCGAATGCAGCTGGCAGCGCTGCACCGAGCAGCAGTTGCTGATCAGCCCCGAACCGACCATGCGCCGGGATGAGCTGGATGTTTTCGGCAATCCGCTGACACGGTTGGCCTTTGAGCGGCCCCATGACCAATTGCAGGTCAACGCCCGGCTGACGGTCGAAGTGCTGGCGCGCCCGGCGCTGGATTTCAATCACTCGCCGGCGTGGGAGCAGACCCGCGATGCGCTGACCTACAGCAGTCAGCCGTTGTCCGCCGACTTGCTCGAAGCCTGTCGCTACCGGTTCCAGTCACCTTATGTGCATTTGAAGCGCAGCTTCGTCGAGTTCTCGCAAAGCTGTTTTCCGCCAGGGCGACCGTTGCTGCTCGGCGTGCAGGCGCTGATGCAGAAAATCTTCAGCGAATTCACCTTCGATGCCGAAGCCACCCAGGTGGCGACGCCGCTGGTGGAGGTGCTGGAGCGTCGACGCGGGGTCTGTCAGGACTTCGCTCATCTGATGCTGGCCTGTGTGCGCTCGCGCGGTCTGGCGGCGCGTTATGTCAGCGGCTACCTGCTGACCCAGCCGCCGCCGGGGCAGCCACGCCTGATTGGCGCCGACGCCTCGCACGCGTGGGTATCGGTGTTCTGTCCGGTATCGGGCTGGGTGGATTTCGATCCGACCAACAATGTGCGGCCGGCGCTGGAACACATCACGCTGGCGTGGGGAAGGGATTTTTCCGATGTGTCGCCGTTGCGTGGGGTGATTCTCGGTGGCGGTAATCACGACCCGGAAGTGCGGGTTACGGTGATGCCTCAGAATTGATGAGTTTTCAAATGTGGGAGCGAGCCTGCTCGCGAAAGCGTCAGGTCAGCCAATAGATTTGTAACAGATATACCGCTTTCGCGAGCAGGCTCGCTCCCACAGGGGATTTTGGTGTGTCAGGGAACGAAGGGCTGTGAGGGCCGGCAGCAGAACTGCCAGCCCCGTCACAAATCCGCAGGGTCTGATTCGATCATCAAACCCGGTGGGGCTCAGGCGTCGGGCGTCTGATCTTTCGGTGCATCGGATGCATCAACATCATCATCGGTCGCCACTTCACCGTCAGGGTTCAGTGCCGCTTCTTCAGCGGTTTGCTTCTTGCGCTGAAGCTTTTCCTCTTTCTTCTGTTCCTTTGCCAGGTCTCGTTGACGTTTGGCGAAGGAGTAATTGGGTTTGGCCATGGGCGATCCTCTGGGGTCGAAGGTGAGGTTGAGCGGCGCGTATTCTGCCCTGTATCGGTGTCCGGGGGTTAACCGGGTTTTTGGTCGACCCACTTGGGCGTGACGGTCGGCTGCCACTGATCGAGGGCATCGAGCAGGGAATCTGGCGATTCGCTCACTTGCAGCATGTCACGGTGTGGCGCGCGAACGAAGCCTTCGCCGACGATATGATCGAGAAAAGCCGTGAGTTTGCTGTAGAAACCGTTCACTTCCAGCAGCCCCAAAGGCTTGCCGTGGTAGCCGAGCTGGCCCCAGGTCCAGACTTCGAATAGCTCTTCCAGCGTGCCGAGGCCGCCGGGCAGGGCGATGAATGCATCGCTGAGTTCGGCCATCCGCGCCTTGCGCGCATGCATGCCGTCGACCACTTCCAGGCGCGTCAGGCTCTTGTGGCCGATCTCCTTGTCCATCAGGCTTTGCGGAATGATGCCGATCACATCGCCGCCAGCGGCCAGCGCGGCATCAGCCACAATGCCCATCAAGCCGACCGCGCCACCGCCGTAGACCAGCGTCAGATTTCGCTCGGCCAATGCCCGGCCAAGGGCCACGGCAGCTTCAGTGTAGGCCGGCACGGTACCGGCATTGGCACCGCAAAACACACAAACGGATTTCAGCGACATGCGTTACTCCTGAGTCGATCAGGCGCACAGGGTAACGGCTGGCACGCTGCGCTCCAAGGACTAGACTTCGCGTTCGGGTGATTCAAAAGTACCGCTGGCGCCACAGGCGTAGGCGGCGAGCAAGCTGCACAACAGACCGTTAAAGAACATGACTGGCACTCCGTTTCAGTAGGTGGGCCGATCATAGGGCTGGCCGTACGAAATGGCCGTTAGATTGTGTCGATGGGTGTCATAGCCTGAAAGTTGTATACAATTTTTGACTCAAGTCATATGAACTTGCGATGATTTCAGGCAGTCTTTCCATCACTAGTGTTTTTGTTAACCCTGCCTTGGAGATTCACCATGTTTTCCAAAGTTGTTGCGGTATCCCTGCTGGCGCTGGCCAGCAGCCAATTGATGGCTGCCGAGTGCAAAACCACCGTTGATTCCACCGATCAGATGACCTTCAACACCAAGGAAATCGTGATCGACAAGAGCTGCAAGACCTTCACCGTCGAACTGACCCACTCCGGCAGCCTGCCGAAGAACGTCATGGGCCATAACCTGGTGATCAGCAAAGAAGCTGACATGCAGCCAATCGCTACCGACGGCCTGGCTGCCGGTATCGACAAGAACTACCTGAAAGATGGCGACGCCCGCATCATCGCCCACACCAAGATCATCGGCGCCAAGGAAACCGATTCGGTGACCTTTGACGTATCGAAGCTGGATGCCGCTGAAAAATACGGCTTCTTCTGCTCGTTCCCTGGGCACATCTCGATGATGAAAGGCACCGTCGTCGTCAAGTAAACCAGGCACAAAAAAAAGCGTCCCCCCGGGACGCTTTTTTGTGTAGGAGCTGCCGAAGGCTGCGATCTTTTGATCTTGATCTTGAAAGCAAGATCAAAAGATCGCAGCCTCGTTGCACTCGTCAGCTCCTACAGGCTCCTACAGGCTCGTGCAGGCATTTCCATACCTCAAGGCGCAAACGGCATCACGCGCTTGTGATGCGTCTTGTTGTACGTATCGACAATGATCTTCGCCGCCTCGTCCCGCACCGTTTCACCGTGCAGAAACGCATCGATCTCGGCATAGGTCACGCCGTGCGCCGCTTCGTCCGGCTTGCCCGGCGACAAGTCTTCCAGGTCTGCCGTCGGCACTTTCTCGACCAGCGATTCCGGCGCGCCAAAGCTGCGGGCAATCGCACGCACCTGATTTTTCACCAAGCCACTGAGCGGGGCGAGGTCGCAGGCGCCATCGCCGAATTTGGTGAAGAAACCCATCACCGCTTCCGCCGCATGGTCGGTGCCAATCACCAGACCGCCCGCCACTCCGGCAATCGTGTACTGCGCCACCATGCGCATCCGCGCCTTGGTATTGCCCAGCACGAAATCCACCGACGCCGCCGGTTTGCCTTCGAACGCTGACACCTGAGCCGCCAGTGCCTTGACCGCCGGGCCGATGTTCACGGTGTGGATTTCGTCAGGGGCGATGCAGTCGAGCGAAGCCTTGGCGTCGTGCTCGTCGAACTGGGTTTCATACGGCAGGCGCACGGCGATGAATTTGTAGCGGTCGTCGCCGGTTTTTTCGCGCAGTTCACGTACCGCGCGCTGGGCCAGGAGGCCGGCGGTCAGTGAGTCGACGCCGCCGCTGATGCCCAGCACCAGGGTCTTGAGCCCGGAATTGACCAGACATTCCTGGATGAACGTCAGGCGCCGGGCGACTTCGGCCTGCAGGGCCTGATCGTCGGCGAACGGTGGTTGCACCTTGAGCTGCTCAGCAATCTCACGCTGTACGGCTTGCATGAATTCACTCCTTGCTAGATAGACTGGATTCGGCAGGAACCTTGAACACATGTCGCAAATAGGCGACGAAATTCGGATCTTTGCAGTGGGTCTTGCCAGGCTCGTCGGAGATCTTCGCCACCGGCTGGCCGTTGCAGGCGGTCATTTTAAGCACGATGCTCATCGGTTCGACACCCGGGATATCACAAGTGAGGTTGGTACCGATGCCGAAGCTCACATTGATGCGACCGTGCAGCGCGCGGAAAATCTCCAGCGATTTGGGCAGGGTCAGACTGTCGGAAAACACCAGGGTCTTGCTCATCGGGTCGATGCCGAGCTTGTGATAGTGCGCGATGCACTTTTCACCCCACGCCACCGGGTCCCCGGAATCGTGGCGCAGACCGTCGAAGAGCTTGGCGAAGAACAGATCGAAATCGCCAAGAAACGCATCGGTGGTAATGCAGTCGGTGAGGGCGATACCGAGCAGGCCACGGTATTCGCGAACCCAGCAATCGAGCGCGGCGATCTGGCTGTCGATCAGGCGCGGGCCGAGTTGCTGATGGGCCATGATCCACTCGTGGGCCATGGTGCCCAGCGGTTTCATGTCCAGCTCGCGGGACAGATGCACGTTGCTGGTACCGACGAAACGCCCGGGGAAATCATGCTTGAGCACGTTGACCACTTCGGCCTGCACGCCAAAGGAAAAGCGCCGACGCGTGCCGAAATCGGCGACCTGCAATTGCGACAGCTCATCGGCCGAAGCATTGGCGGTCAGCCAGTCGAACTTGCGATACAGCTGTTCGCGTGCCTGCTCCAGCGAAGTCTCCCGGTAGCGATAGCGATTGCGCACTTCGCTGACGATCGCCAGCAGCGGCACTTCGTAGAGGATCACATGCAGCCATGGCCCGCGCAGACGGATGAACAACTCTCCGTTCTCGATGCCGGTGTGCAGGTAACGCAGGTTGAAGCGGAACAGACCGAGGAAGCGCAGAAAATCCGGTTTCAGAAAGCTGATACGCTCGAGAAAACTCAACTGATCAGCACTCAGGCTCAGCTCGGCCAGACGCTCGATCTGATGACGAATCTCGGCCAGATACGGACGCAGATCCTCGGCGTTGCGGCAGCGGAACTCCCATTCGACTTCGACGTTGGGATAGTTGTGCAGCACCGCCTGCATCATCGTCAGCTTGTAGAAGTCGGTGTCGAGCAGGTTCTGCACGATGCGATCGGCAAACACACTCTCGCTCATAAACGGGTCTCCAGTTGCGCCGCGCCTGGCGCGGTCTATATCGATGGCGCTAGTGGCGCATATCGGCGGTGGGGATTGCCAGCATTTTTTCAGAGCGCCGCAGATCCACTGTGGGAGCGAGCCTGCTCGCGAATGCGGTGTGTCAGTTAAAGATGATGTGGCTGACCCGACGCTTTCGCGAGCAGGCTCGCTCCCACAGGGATCCCGGTTGACCTCACACCGGGCTATCGATTTGTTCAAGCATCCATTTCACGAAATCCCGCACCTTCGGCACTTCCGCCGCGTGCTCCGGGTAGGCCAGGTAATAGGCATCGCTGCTGGGCATCGCATGCTGCCAGGGTATGACCAGTTTGCCTTCGGCCAATTCCTCTTCCACCAGAAACCGCGGCAGCAGCGCCACGCCACAGCCGACCTGGGCGGCGCGGATGCACATGTAAAAGGTTTCGAAACGCGGCCCGTGGTAGCTGTGTTCGGTGTGGTAGCCCTGACTGTCGAACCAGTCGTGCCAGGCCTGCGGTCGCGAGGCATTTTGCAGCAGTACCAGGTCGGTGAGTTGCGTCGGGTCAGTGAATGGCGTGTCCGGCAGGCTGCCCGGGGCGCACACCGGCACCAGTTGTTCGCCGAACAATTTCAGGCATTCGGTGCCCGGTCGCGATGCCTGGCCGAAGTAGAAAGCCAGATCGCTGCGCCCCTGCAACAGATCATCGGCCTCCTGTTCGTTACACAGATCCAGATGAATCGACGGATGGCGCAGGCGCCAGCCTTTCAGGCGCGGCACCAGCCAACGGGCGCCGAAGGTTGACGGGGTGGAGACGCGCAAGACTTCGGTTTCGCCGCCGTAGGAACGCAGGTAATGCGTCGACATCTCCACTTGGCTGAGGATTTTTCTGACCTCGACCAGATACAAATCCCCGGCCGGCGTCATCTGCAAACGCCGACGCACGCGGCGGAACAGCAAGTGCTGCAACAGTTCTTCAAGTTGTGCGACCTGTTTGCTCACTGCGCTCTGGGTCAGGTTCAGCTCTTCGGCGGCGCGGGTAAAACTCAGGTGCCGGGTCACGGCCTCGAAGCATTGCAGCGCGGTGATCGAGGGCAAGTGGCGTCTGTTCAGCATGGCCAGTCCTTTTTCTTGTCTTTCGCTAGGCAGCATGAATAAACGGAATGATATCTGGCGTAAAGGTCGTTTGTTGCATCGCCGCAGTGAGGCTACAACTAAAGGCCTGCCCGGCCATGCAAAGGATGGCCGCACACATTCTGTTTTTGCTTGAGGAGAGACCGATGGTAGCCGCATTGCTTGATCGTCTGGGAGTCAACCCGGCCCTGTACCAGAACGGCAAGGTGCCGGTGCATTCGCCCATTGATGGCAGTGAAATTGCCTCGGTGAACTGGGAGGGCGCTGCCGAAGTCGAGCAGCACATCAGTCGCGCAGATCATGCATTCGAGCAATGGCGCAACGTGCCGGCACCGCGTCGCGGTGAGCTGGTGCGTCAGTTCGGCGAAGTGTTGCGCGAGTACAAGGCCGATCTCGGCGAGCTGGTGTCGTGGGAGGCTGGCAAGATCACTCAGGAAGGCCTGGGTGAAGTACAGGAGATGATCGACATCTGCGATTTCGCCGTTGGCCTGTCGCGCCAGTTGTACGGTCTGACCATCGCCTCCGAGCGCCCGGGCCACCATATGCGTGAAACCTGGCATCCGCTCGGCGTGGTCGGCGTCATCAGCGCGTTCAACTTCCCGGTCGCAGTGTGGGCGTGGAACACCACCCTGGCGCTGGTCTGCGGCAACCCGGTGGTGTGGAAGCCATCAGAGAAAACCCCGCTGACCGCGCTGGCTTGTCAGGCGCTGTTTGATCGCGTGGTGAAAAATTTCAGTGATGCCCCACCGAGCCTGTGCCAAGTGGTGATCGGCGGACGCGATGCCGGCGAAGCGCTGGTCGATGATCCGCGTGTTGCGCTGATCAGTGCCACCGGCAGCACGCGCATGGGCCGCGAAGTGGCGCCGAAAGTCGCCGCGCGTTTCGCCCGCAGCATTCTCGAACTGGGCGGCAACAACGCGATGATCCTCGGCCCGAGCGCCGATCTGGACATGGCAGTGCGCGCGATTCTGTTCAGCGCCGTCGGCACCGCCGGGCAACGCTGCACGACTTTGCGCCGTCTGATTGCCCATGAGTCGGTCAAGGAAGAAATCGTCACCCGCCTCAAGGCTGCCTATTCGAAAGTACGCATCGGCCATCCGCTGGAAGGCAATCTGGTCGGCCCGCTGATCGACAGGCACAGCTTCGAAAACATGCAGGATGCGCTGGAACAGGCACTGAGCGAAGGCGGCCGGGTGTTCGGTGGCAAGCGCCAACTGGAAGAGCAATTCCCCAATGCTTATTACGTGTCGCCGGCCATCGTGGAAATGCCCGAGCAGAGCGATGTGGTCTGCAGCGAAACCTTCGCGCCGATTCTCTACGTGGTCGGCTACAGCGATTTCGAGGAAGCGCTGCGCCTGAACAATGCCGTGCCGCAAGGCCTGTCATCGTGCATCTTCACCACCGACGTGCGTGAGGCCGAGCGGTTCATGTCGGCGGTCGGCAGTGACTGCGGCATCGCCAACGTCAACATCGGCCCGAGCGGCGCGGAAATCGGCGGCGCCTTTGGTGGCGAGAAAGAAACCGGCGGCGGCCGTGAGTCCGGCTCCGATGCCTGGCGCGCGTACATGCGCCGGCAGACCAACACCGTCAACTACTCGCTGGAATTGCCGTTGGCGCAGGGCATTACATTCGATTAAGCAGCTACAAGCTTCAAGCTACAAGCGTCAAGCAGACCGGCTTGCAGCTTGTAGCTTGTGGCTTGCGGCTGCTCCGACAGGAGCTTGGCAATGCCGTTACGCGAAGAATGTCTGTGGGAAACGCTCACGCCACAACGCCCGGATAACGCCGCGCTCAGTGGCGAGGTCAAGGTCGATGTCTGCGTGATCGGCGCCGGGTTCACCGGGTTGTCAGCGGCGCTGCATCTGTTGGAAAAAGGCAAAAGCGTCTGCGTGCTGGAAGCGCATCGCGCAGGGCATGGTGGCTCCGGGCGCAACGTCGGGCTGGTCAACGCCGGCATGTGGATTCCTCCGGACGAGATCGAAGCCGGGTTCGGCGAGGCGGTCGGCAGTCAGCTCAACCGCATGCTTGGTGCAGCGCCGGCGCTGGTGTTCAGCCTTGTGGATAAATACAACATCGATTGCCAGTTGCGCCGCGAAGGCACTTTGCACATGGCACATAACGCGAAGGGCGAGGCGGATCTGCGCAGTCGCGAGCAGCAGTGGAAACGTCGTGGCGCGCCGGTCGAACTGCTGACCGGCAAGGCCTGCGAGCAAGCCACCGGCACGCAGAAAATCGCCGCCGCGCTGCTTGACCGCCGCGCCGGCACGCTCAATCCGATGGCCTATGTCACCGGGCTGGCCAATGCCGTGCGCGGGCTCGGCGGGCAGATGTTCGATCATTCGCCAGTGGCTCGCCTCGAGCGCATCGGGCAGAACTGGTCGGTGCAAACCGCCCAGGGTTCGGTACTCGCCGAACAAGTGGTCATCGCCTCCAACGCTTACACCGAAGGCGACTGGACCGAACTCAAGCGCAATTTCTTTCCCGGCTATTACTACCAGGTCGCCTCGGTGCCACTTACCGAAGACGCTGCGCAAGAAATTCTCCCGGGCGGGCAGGGCTCGTGGGACACCCGTCAGGTGTTGAGCAGCATCCGCCGTGACAAGGACGGGCGCCTGTTGCTCGGCAGCCTCGGCAATGGCAATCAGAAACCGACCTGGTTTCTCAAGGCCTGGGCTGATCGGGTGCAGCAGCATTACTTCCCCAATCTGAAGCCGGTCGAGTGGCAATGCACCTGGACCGGGCGCATTGCGTTTACCCCTGATCACCTGATGCGTCTGTTCGAGCCGGCGCCGGGACTGGTGGCCGTCACCGGTTATAACGGTCGCGGCGTCACCACCGGCACGGTGGTCGGCAAAGCCTTCGCCGATTACCTGTGCAACGGCAATCCGCTGGCACTGCCGATTCCCTTCGCACCGATGCAGCCCCTGGCCGGTGTGGGCTTGCGCAGTTGCCTGTACGAGGCCGGGTTTTCCCTGTATCACGCGGGCCAGTGCCTGCGCATCGTTATTTGAGTGTTGAAATTTGTTGCCGCAAGCGGCGCTTTTGCATCCAGCGACTAGCCTGTAATGGTGCGGGTTGTAGCAGTCCCGCACCAGCAGTGTGCAGTTCGGTGACGCGCGCTGTTACAGGCTGGTTGC
The DNA here is from genome assembly GCF_007293365.2 of Pseudomonas sp. ef1. NCBI lineage: Bacteria > Pseudomonadati > Pseudomonadota > Gammaproteobacteria > Pseudomonadales > Pseudomonadaceae > Pseudomonas > Pseudomonas sp. ef1. The sequence goes on from NZ_CM129815.1 coordinate 1,585,700, forward strand.
ACGTCGTTTGTCGCTGCGGTTGCAATGATGGCGCGTGCGGGTTGCGCCTGAAAAAACAAATGGTTTCACCTTCCGCGGTTTAGACGGTTGCACGCCCAATGAAAATGGGACCGAAACAGTCGAAATAACAACAATGCAGCGACTTTTTGAAGAATAAAAAACCGATGGCACGGGCCTTGCTCTGAGCTTTGAGTGAAGTGAAGTCGCAGTGCCAACTAAAAAAAACCTTGGAGCACCACCTCATGTCCCAGACGTTTTACAAGAAAGGCTTTCTGGCCCTCGCAGTCGCTACTGCGCTGGGTGTTTCTGCGTTTGCTCAAGCTGATATCAAGATCGGTGTAGCGGGTCCTATGACCGGTGCCAACGCGGCATTCGGCGAGCAGTACATGAAGGGTGCACAGGCGGCGGCCGATGCGGTCAACGCGGCGGGTGGCGTCAACGGGGAAAAAATCGTCCTGGTCAAAGGCGACGACGCCTGCGAACCGAAGCAGGCAGTGACGGTCGCCAAGGACCTCACCAACCAGAAAGTCGCCGGCGTGGTCGGTCACTTCTGCTCCTCTTCGACCATTCCAGCGTCGGAAATCTACGACGAAGCCGGGATCATCGCGATCACTCCGGGCTCGACCAACCCGCAAGTGACCGAACGCGGCCTCAGCGCCATGTTCCGTATGTGCGGACGCGACGACCAGCAAGGCATCGTTGCCGGCGACTACATCGTCGACATGCTCAAGGGCAAGAAAGTCGTTGTGCTGCACGACAAGGACACCTACGGCCAAGGCCTGGCTGACGCCACCAAGGCTCAGCTGGAAAAACGCGGCGTCAAGCCTGTGCTGTACGAAGGCCTGACCCGTGGCGAGAAAGACTTCAGCACCATCGTCACCAAGATCCGTGGCGCCGGCGCCGATGTCGTCTATTTCGGCGGCCTGCACCCGGAAGCCGGTCCGCTGGTTCGTCAGCTGCGTGAACAAGGTCTGAAAGACGTCAAGTTCATGTCCGACGACGGCATCGTGACCGACGAACTTGTGACCACCGCTGGCGGCCCGCAATTCACCGATGGCGTGCTGATGACCTTCGGCGCCGACCCGCGCCTGTTGCCTGAAAGCAAGACCGTAGTGGACGCGTTCCGCAAGGCCGGCACCGAGCCTGAAGGCTACACCCTGTACGCCTACGCCTCGGTTCAGACTCTGGCGGCAGCGTTCAATGGCGCGAAGAAAAACGACGGCGAAGCCGCTGCCAAGTGGCTGAAAGCCAACCCGGTGAAAACCGTGATGGGCGAGAAGACCTGGGACGCCAAAGGCGACCTGAAAGTCTCCGACTACGTGGTTTACCAGTGGGACAAGGACGGCAAATACCACCAGCTGGAAAAGCAGAAGTAAGGGCTGAAGCGATCACTCGGCTCACTTGAAACCCTGTGGGAGCGGGCTTGCCCGCGATGGCGTCAGGTCAATCGACACACAAGTTGGCTGATCCACCGCTATCGCTGGCAAGCCAGCTCCCACAGGTTTCAGTGGCGATCGGGCTGATCACGCTCCGACATTGCTCCGACGTACATCTGTATTTTTCCTAGAAGAACCGCGCGTCATGGGCGCGCAGGTTCTCACTGCGTGAGATTGCGTTATGGATGGTATTTTCCTGCAGCAACTGGTCAATGGCCTGACCCTCGGGTCGGTCTATGGCCTGATCGCCATCGGCTACACAATGGTCTACGGCATCATCGGCATGATCAACTTCGCCCACGGCGAGGTTTACATGATTTCCGCTTACCTGGCGGCAATCAGTCTGGCTCTGCTGGCTTACTTCGGTATCGAATCCTTCCCGCTGCTGATGCTCGGTACGCTGATCTTCACCATCGTCGTCACGGCGGTGTATGGCTGGGTCATCGAGCGTGTTGCCTACAAACCCCTGCGTAACTCGACCCGCCTGGCGCCGCTGATCAGCGCTATCGGTATTTCGCTGATTTTGCAGAACTACGCACAGATCGCTCAGGGCGCCAAACAACAGGGCGTGCCTACGCTGCTGACCGGTGCTTGGCGTGTTGAAGTCGGCACCGGCTTCGTGCAACTGACCTACACCAAAGTCTTCATCCTGATCGCCGCGTTTGTCGGCATGGGGCTGCTGACCTACATCATCAAATACACCAAGCTCGGCCGCATGTGCCGTGCGACCCAGCAAGACCGCAAGATGGCCTCGATCCTGGGGATCAACACCGACCGGGTGATTTCCTACGTGTTCATCATCGGTGCAGCCATGGCGGCACTGGCCGGTGTGCTGATCACCATGAACTACGGCACGTTCGACTTCTATGCCGGCTTCATCATCGGCATCAAGGCGTTCACCGCAGCGGTGCTGGGCGGCATCGGTTCACTGCCCGGCGCGATGCTCGGCGGGATCATCCTCGGCATCTCCGAGTCGCTGTTCTCCGGTCTGGTCAACTCCGACTACAAAGACGTGTTCAGTTTCTCGCTGCTCGTCCTCGTACTGGTCTTCCGGCCGCAGGGCCTGTTGGGCCGTCCTCTTGTGTCGAAGGTGTAAGCGATGTCTGCAACCACTGAAAAATCCATCGATATCAAAAAAAGTCTGGTCGAGGCGATTCTTGCCGGCCTGATTGCGCTGATCGTGTTCGGGCCGATTGTCGGCGTGGTCCTCGACGGCTACAGCTTCAACCTCGAAGCGACTCGCGTGGCGTGGATCATTGCCATCGTCATGGCCGGGCGCTTTGCCCTCAGCCTGTTCCTGCAAACACCCAAAGGCTTGAAGATCCTCGACGGATTCGAGAGCAGCGGTTCCGGTGTGCACGTGCTGCCGGCGGATTACAAATCACGGCTGCGCTGGATCATCCCGCTGATTATCGTGCTGGCGATCATCGTGCCGTTTGTCTCCAACTCCTATCTGCTGGGCGTGGTCATCCTCGGTTTGATCTACGTACTGCTGGGGCTGGGGCTGAACATTGTGGTCGGTCTGGCGGGGCTGCTCGATCTCGGTTACGTGGCGTTCTACGCCATCGGCGCCTACGGTCTGGCATTGGGTTATCAATATCTGGGGCTGGGTTTCTGGACCGTGCTGCCGCTGGCGGCAATCACCGCAGGCCTGGCTGGCTGCATTCTCGGTTTCCCGGTGTTGCGTCTGCACGGTGACTATCTGGCGATCGTGACCCTGGGCTTCGGCGAAATCATTCGTCTGGTGCTGAACAACTGGCTGTCGCTGACTGGCGGCCCGAACGGCATGCCGGCGCCATTGCCGACGTTCTTCGGTCTGGAGTTCGGCAAGCGGGCGAAGGATGGCGGGGTGCCGTTTCATGAGTTCTTCGGTCTGACCTACAACCCCGACGTGAAGTATTACTTCATCTACGCGGTGCTGTTCCTGGTGGTGCTGGCGGTGTTGTACGTCAAGCATCGGCTGGTGAAGATGCCGGTCGGTCGCGCCTGGGAAGCCCTGCGTGAAGATGAAATCGCCTGCCGTTCAATGGGCCTGAACCACGTACTGGTCAAGCTCTCGGCGTTCGCCATCGGTGCGTCGACGGCGGGTCTGGCCGGGGTGTTCTTCGCCACCTATCAAGGCTTCGTCAACCCGACCTCGTTCACCTTCTTCGAGTCGGCGCTGATCCTCGCCATCGTCGTGCTCGGCGGCATGGGTTCGACCATCGGCGTGGTCATCGCCGCATTCGTGCTCACCGTCGCCCCGGAACTGCTGCGCGGCTTCGCTGAGTACCGCGTGCTGCTGTTCGGCATCCTGATGGTGTTGATGATGATCTGGCGACCACGCGGGTTGATCCGCATCAGCCGCACCGGGGTCAAACCACGCAAAGGTGCCATTCACTACGAGAGGACTGCGCCATGAGTGAAGTCGTACTCTCTGTTGAAAAACTGATGATGCATTTCGGTGGCATCAAGGCTTTGAGCGATGTCAGCCTGAAGGTCAAACGCAATTCGATCTTCGCCCTGATCGGCCCCAACGGCGCCGGCAAGACCACGGTGTTCAACTGCCTGACCGGTTTCTACAAGGCCACGGGCGGCAAGATCGAACTCAACGTGCGCGGCCAGCAGACCAATGTCATCCAGCTGCTGGGCGAGTCGTTCAAAGCGACCGATTTCGTCTCGCCGAAATCCTTCCTCAGCCGCATGTACTACAAAATGTTCGGCGGTACTCACCTGGTGAACCGTGCCGGTCTCGCCCGTACGTTCCAGAACATTCGCCTGTTCAAGGAAATGTCGGTGCTGGAAAACCTGCTGGTGGCGCAGCACATGTGGGTCAACCGCAACATGCTCGCCGGCATCCTCAACACCAAGGGCTATCGCAAGGCCGAGAGTGATGCGCTGGATGTCGCGTTCTACTGGCTCGAAGTGGTCGATCTGGTGGACTGCGCCAACCGTCTCGCCGGTGAACTCTCGTACGGCCAGCAACGGCGTCTGGAGATCGCCCGGGCCATGTGCACGCGGCCGCAGATCATCTGCCTCGACGAACCGGCCGCCGGCCTCAATCCTCAGGAAACCGAAGCGCTCAGCGCGATGATCCGGCTGCTGCGCGACGAGCACGATCTGACCGTGGTGCTGATCGAACACGACATGGGCATGGTTATGAGCATTTCCGACCACATCGTGGTGCTGGACCACGGCATCGTCATCGCTGAGGGCGGACCGGAAGCGATCCGCAATGATCCAAAAGTGATCGCGGCCTACCTGGGCGCCGATGAAGAGGAGCTGGTATGAGCCAACCGATCCTCGAACTACGCAATCTGGACGTGTTCTACGGCCCGATTCAGGCGCTCAAAGGCGTTTCCCTGCAAATCAACGAAGGCGAGACCGTCAGCCTGATCGGCTCAAACGGCGCCGGCAAGTCGACCTTGCTGATGTCGATCTTCGGCCAGCCGAGAGCGGCGGGCGGGCAGATTCTCTATCAGGGCGTCGACATCACGCAGAAGTCCTCGCACTACATCGCCTCCAACGGTATCGCGCAGTCGCCGGAAGGGCGGCGGGTTTTCCCCGACATGACCGTCGAGGAAAACCTGCTGATGGGCACCATACCGATTGGCGACAAGTACGCCAAAGAGGACATGCAGCGCATGTTCGAGCTGTTTCCACGGCTTGAGGAGCGGCGCAATCAGCGGGCGATGACCATGTCTGGCGGTGAACAGCAGATGCTCGCCATCGCCCGTGCGCTGATGAGCCGGCCGAAGCTGTTGCTGCTCGATGAACCGAGCCTCGGGTTGGCGCCGATTGTGGTGAAGCAAATCTTCGCCACGCTGCGTGAGTTGGCAAAAACCGGCATGACCATTTTTCTGGTCGAGCAGAACGCCAACCATGCGCTGAAGCTGTCGGACCGGGCATATGTGATGGTCAACGGCGAAATCCGTCTGACCGGCACCGGCAAAGAGCTTTTGGTGAATGAGGAGGTGCGTAACGCCTATCTGGGCGGGCACTGATTCTTCTCGCGGTTGTACACAGCCCCGGCGACGCAAGTCCCGGGGTTTTTTTATCCTTCAAACTCACTGTGTAGGAGCTGCCGAAGGCTGCGATCTTTTGATCTTAAAAAAATCAGAAGATCGCAGCCTTCGGCAGCTCCTACATGGAATCAAGGCATGACATCAAGCGGAATTCAGAATTGTGGAAAACAAATTCCCCAAGCTGCCAAAGCGCGACATATAGACGCTGCAAATGGCTGTTTTTGCACAGTTTTGACTTGTCCCCGGTTACTGTGGAGCTGGCTGTGAATAACGTGGGTGTATCTGGCTGCAAGCCTTATGAAACGTGGCTTGCAGGGATGTGTTTGTTTTTTGATCAGGCATTTTTGCTGGAGCGCGCGGCGTCGTTGTCAACCTTTTTCTGGGGAGCAGAGACATGGCAATTCCATGTGCGCAAGCCTGTGGATAAGTCTGTGACTAAACTCTGGAAAGACCTCGCGGAGCGCCGTAATTGCTGGCCTCGCGCAATCACCCGGTGACACCGTCCGTCGTGCAAAATGCCCTGTCCCGCACATCCCCCGCCTCACGGTCAAGCAAAAAACTTTCCATTTCGCCCGCAAAGCCTTGTGTGGCGCGGCTTTGCGCGTTTGCACTTGCCCCCGGAAACTGTGGAGCAGATTGTGGATAACATGCGTGCACATGGCTGCAGGCCACGCAGGCTAAGGTCTTGGCGCACTTGGTTGATTTTTGTACAGCTGGCAAGTGTTGCCCGTATTCGCGAGGGCGGGCATGCTGCCTGCTGATTTTCTATTCCAAGGGCTGCCGTGGCGGCCGAAGCAAGGAGAACACGATGTCCGACACCCTGTTTATCACCGGCGCGACGTCCGGTTTTGGTGAAGCCTGTGCCCGGCGTTTTGCCGAGGCTGGCTGGAAGCTGGTACTGACCGGCCGTCGTGAAGAACGCCTCAATGCCCTGTGCGCCGAACTGTCGAAGCAGACCGAAGTGCATGGTCTGGTCCTCGATGTGCGTGATCGCAAGGCGATGGAGGAGGCGATCGCCAACCTGCCGCCGTCCTTCGCCAAACTCCGTGGCCTGATTAACAACGCTGGCCTGGCGCTCGGCGTCGATCCGGCGCCCAAGTGCGATCTGGATGACTGGGACACCATGGTCGACACCAACGTCAAAGGCCTGATGTACGCCACTCGCCTGCTGCTGCCACGGCTGATTGCCCACGGCCGTGGCGCCGGTATCGTCAACCTCGGCTCCATCGCCGGTAACTACCCGTACCCGGGCAGCCACGTGTACGGCGCGAGCAAAGCCTTCGTCAAACAGTTCTCGCTGAACCTGCGTTGCGACCTGCAGGGCACTGGCGTGCGGGTCAGCAACATCGAACCCGGCCTGTGCGAAAGCGAGTTCTCGCTGGTACGTTTTGCCGGTGACCAGGAACGCTACAACGCCACTTACGCCGGCGCCGAGCCGATCCAGCCACAGGACATCGCCGAGACGATTTTCTGGGTGATGAACACCCCGGCGCACATCAACATCAACAGCCTGGAGCTGATGCCGGTGAGCCAGACCTGGGCCGGGTTTGCCATCGAGCGTAACAAGGCTTGATACCGCGCTGAGGCCATTCGCGAGCAGGCTCGCTCCCACAGGAGAATGCATTCCAAAATGTGGGAGCGAGCCTGCTCGCGAAAGCAATTGTTCGGTCAGCGAAGATATTCAGCCAGTCCGCTATAACAAGTCGCCAAATGATAAGGCGTGGTCGAAGGCATGTCCTTGCGGCTGACCTCTCCATTCTCATCGCGACACTCATGCCAGCCGCCGGCATGCAGAAACCGCTGCTGCAACGCCTGCAACTGGCGCAGCACCACCGCTTCGCTGTCCGCCCGCAAGGTCAGCGCGCGCAGGTATTCAGCCTGAGCCCAGATCCGTTGGGTGGAATCCCTTGGCCGTCCATTGTTTTCCAGATCAAGCATCGCCCGCACCGCGCCGCAGGACTCCAGCACGCCATATTGTTCGGTAAAAGCAAACGCCCGATCCAGTGCCCGATGCAGCTTCGAGCCACGCAACAGCGCCGAGGACTGGAGCAGGAAATACCATTCGAACTGGTGCCCCGGCTCGTACCAGTTATCCACAGCGCCCAGCGGCTTCTCCATCAACACGCCATATTGCGGATCGACGAATTGCTTGTGCATGGCTGTGCATAACTCAAGCAGGGCGTTGTGCGTCTGCGAGTCTTCACGCACGGCGAGGGTCGCCAGAAAAGCTTCGGCCAGATGCATCAGCGGATTTTGCAGTGGCCCGGTTTGCAGGGTGAGCCAGTCACGCTCCAGGCAGGCTTCGTATAAACCGTCGCCGGTGGCGAATCGGCGGCCGATGATTTCCAGCGCGGCGTTCAATGTCGACTCGGCCAGCGAATCCCGGGACTTGTCCCAGTAATGCGCGCAGGCGTACAGGATGAAGGCGTGGGTGTAGAGATCCTTGCGCTGGTCCAGCGGCTTGCCCTGTGCGTCGATGCTGTAAAACCAGCCGCCGTGCTCGGCATCATGGAAATGCCGTTGCAGCGAACGGAACAGCGCGGCGGCGCGGACTTCGGCGTTATCCACAACCCCGATCAGGCTGGAGAACAGATACAGCTGCCGTGCGCAGGCCATCGCCCGATAGCGCTGCACTGGCAACGGCTGGTGTGTAGCGTCCAGCGCCTCATAGGGCAACGCCATGTCGGCATTCCAGCCCGGGCCTTGCCACAGCGGCACGATCACGTCGAGGAAGTGCTGCTGCACTTGGCCAAACAGGGCGGTCAATTCGGGCAGGGCGGTGGAGCGGGAAGCGTGGGGCATGGGCGGGCGTCACGGGCTGGGGCGATTGCGCGACATGGTAGCAGAGAGGCAGCCTTTAAAGGTTTGGTGTCTGATCGGCCGTCATCGCTGGCAAGCCAGCTCCCACAAGGAAATTGAGTGTTCACACAATTGTGGACTTACCCAATAACCTGTGGGAGCTGGCTTGCCAGCGATGAGGCCGGCTCAGGCGATAGAGATTAGCCTGCCAGCAACCACACCCCGGTCGCCGCCGAAGCCGCACCCGCCAACCGCACCAGCGGCGCCGCTGCCTGCGGAAGAACTCGCACCACGCCATAACCGAGCGCATGCAAAACTGCTGTCGCCGCGACAAACCCGGCCGCATACGCCCACGGGCTGCTCATTTCCGGCAGCTCCAGCCCATGCGCCACGCCATGGAACAGCGCAAACAGCGCCGTCGCTGCCACCGCCATCACCAGCGGCGGGCGCACGGCCAGTGCCACGGCCAGGCCCAGCGCCAATACCGAAGCAGCAATCCCGCTTTCCAGCGCCGGCAACTCCAGCCCTTCAAAACCGAGCAGGCCGCCCAGCAGCATGGTGCCGACAAACGTGCACGGCAGCGCCCAGCGCGCCGCGCCTTGTTGCTGCGCCGCCCACAAACCGACGGCGAGCATTGCCAGCAAGTGGTCGAGCCCGCCGATCGGGTGGCTGATGCCCGCGACGAGGCCGCTGTCGCCATGCCCAGGGTGCGCGAAGGCCAGTGCCGGTGTCAGCAGCAGCGCCACGGCGCCAAGAATGCGTTTGAGTGTCATGGATAAGCTTCCTTGTTGATAAGTGGATCAGGCGGCGGTCAGCAGGCCCTGGCGTTCGATGAAGGCGATGATTTCTTCAAGGCCCTGACCGGTTTTCTGGTTGCTGAAAACGAACGGCTTGCCGTTGCGCATGCGTTTGGTGTCGCTGTCCATCATTTCCAGCGAGGCGCCCACCAGTGGCGCGAGGTCAATCTTGTTGATCACCAGCAGGTCGGACTTGCAGATCCCCGGGCCGCCCTTGCGCGGCAGCTTGTCGCCGGCGGAGACGTCGATCACGTAGATGGTCAGGTCGGACAGCTCCGGGCTGAAGGTCGCCGAGAGGTTGTCGCCGCCGGACTCCACCAGAATCAGATCCAGCCCGGGAAAGCGCCGGTTCAGTTGATCGACCGCTTCGAGGTTGATCGAGGCGTCTTCGCGGATCGCCGTGTGCGGGCAGCCGCCGGTTTCCACGCCGATGATCCGCTCCGGCGCGAGGGCTTCGTTGCGCACCAGGAAATCGGCGTCTTCGCGGGTGTAGATATCGTTGGTGACCACGGCGAGGTTGTAGCGCTCGCGCAGGGCCAGGCACAGGGCCAAAGTCAGCGCAGTTTTGCCGGAACCGACCGGGCCGCCGATGCCGACGCGCAGAGGTTGTGTATCCATTTCATTCTCCAAAATAAACAGCCCTAAGAGCGGAAGAGACGGCTGTACTGGCGCTCGTGGGCCATGCACGCCAGAGACAGGCCAAACGCGGCGCTGCCGATGTGTTCGGGGTTGAGGTGAGTCGCGTCGTGCTGCGCCTGTTGCAGCAGCGGCAGCAGTTCGCTGGTCAGGCGCTGGGCGGCTTGCTGGCCCAGCGGCAGGGTTTTCATCAATACGGCGAGCTGGTTTTCCAGCCAGCTCCACAGCCACGCGGCAAGAGCGTCCTGCGGGGTGATGCCCCAGGCGCGTGCCGCCAGTGCCCAGCACAGGGCCAGATGCGGTTCTGTGGTCTGGTCAAGAAAGTCGCGGGCGGGCGCATCGAGTTCTGGCAAACCGTTCAACAACTGCTGCAGGGAGTAGCCCATTTGCCGGCTCTCCAGATGCAGCTCACGGGTTTCGCGACTGGCGCGGTGGCTCTCGCAGAGCTGCCGTAGTTCGGCCCAGTTTGCATCTGCTGCGACCTGGCAATGCGCCAACAGCAGGGGCGCTTCGAAGCGCGCGAGGTTGAGCAGCAGTTGATCGCTGATCCAGCGGCGGGCGGCGTCAGGGTTGTGGACCCGGCCGTTATCCACCGCCATTTCCAGGCCCTGGGAATAGCTGTAGCCGCCAATCGGCAATTGCGGACTGGCCAGACGCAGCAGCGCCCAGGCCGGATTCACAGGCGCACGCCGAACTGGTGGAGTTTCGGCGCGTAGTTGAAGTCTTCGTCACCGTGCCGGGAATGATGATGGCCGCCGCCGTAGGCGCCGTGTTCCGGCTGGAACGGCGCTTCAATTGCTTCGACTTGTGCGCCGAGCTGTTCGAGCATGGCCTTGAGTACGTAATCGTCGAGCAGGCGTAGCCAGCCATCGCCGACTTGCAGGGCGACATGGCGGTTGCCGAGGTGATAGGCCGCGCGGGTCAGTTCGAACGCATTGGCGCAAGTGACATGGAGCAGTTGTTCGGGGCGGGCGCAGACACGCACGACACGGCCGTCTTCGGCCTGCAGACATTCGCCGTCATACAGCGGTGGCTGGCCGCGCTCCAAAAACAACCCGACGTCTTCGCCTTCGGCACTGAAACAGCGCAAACGGCTTTTGCTGCGCGCTTCGAAGGTCAGGTGCAGCTCGGCGGCCCAGACGGGTTGAGGGTCGATTCTGCGATGAATCACCAGCATCGGAAAGCTTCCAGCAATGAACGTTGAATGGGCTAGAGCAAGCGCCGCGCCAATCGGGCGATCTGTAGGAAATAGCTGTCGGCACGTGCCTGATCTTTCAACAGGTGCGGCGATTCTGGAAGGTTTTGGTGCATGAAGGATTTGTCATGCACCAATTCGATGCCGTGACGGATGTTCAATGTGGGAGCGAGCCTGCTTGCGAATGCGCCGTGTCAGACAGATGTATTCAGCTGACCCAGCGCTTTCGCGAGCAGGCTCGCTCCCACAGGGGCTTTGCGCTGTGTCAGATAGAGAAGGGGATTACTCGGTACTGCCCAGCCCTTGCCAGTGCTTGAGGCCGATGAAGATGAAGCGCAGTTGCTGGGTGATCTTCGCTTGCGGCGTCAGATGCTCCGGCAAGGCCGCGGCGGGCGGGTCGATGATGTCGGGGAGGGTGGCGAACACCGATTTGACGATCAGGTCGGCGATCACGCTCAGACCGGCGATGTCCAGATGTTGCAGCTTGGGCATCAGCGCCAGGTCCGCCGCGAGGTCGGCGCTGATGTTTTCGCGCAAGCGTCCGATTGCCTGCCGCACCGGCAGCGAGCCGCCATATTGTTCGCGGGCGAGAAACAGGAATTGCGAGCGGTTGGCGTTGACCACATCAAGGAAGATGCGCACCGAGGCGTCGATGATGCCGCCCATGACGAATTCGTTGTGGCGCACCAGGCGGATGGTCTCGCGGAAGGTCTGGCCGACTTCGCTGACCAGCACCAGCCCCAACTCGTCCATATCGGCGAAGTGCCGGTAGAAACCGGTGGGCACGATGCCGGCGGTCTTGCTCACTTCGCGCAGGCTCAGGCTGCCGAATCCTCGGCCGCTTTCCATCAGGTGGCGGGCAGCGTCCATCAGGGCGTTGCGGGTCTGTTGTTTCTGTTCGGCGCGGGGCAGCATCGCAGGGTGTGTTCTTCGGCAGGACAAGCGCCGCACTCTAGCAAATCGGCTTTGTCGGCGTCGAACGGGGAGTCGTGCAGCGAGGGTTTTACAGCAGCTGAAAAGTCAAAAGCCCAATCCGCTGATTGGGCTTTTTCGCTGGGCCGTCATAGGCTCAGCTCACGGCGCTGTTGCGTTCGATTACACGATCACCACCACCTTCGGCGAGGGCTTGACCTTGTGGAGTCTTGTCGTAGCCATCTTCCACCAGGCCTTTTTCTTCGAGACGATTGCGGCCGTTTTCAGCCAGGGTCTGGCCCTGTGGGGTTTTGTCATAGCCATCTTCAGCCAGAGTCTGACCTTGAGGGGTTTTGTCATAGCCGTCTTCAGCCAGAGTCTGGCCTTGTGGGGTTTTGTCGTAGCCGTCTTCAGCGAGCGTCTGGCTGAACACCGAGTGGCTGTCTTTGACTTGCGGAGTGGCCTGATCGGCAGCTGGCAGGGCGAAAGCAGTGCTGGCTAGCATGGACAGGGTAAGGCTGAGCAGTAATTGGCGTTTCATGATAGTGGCTCCTTGGGAGGGCGATAAAGTGGGTACGAGGGCAATGCTACTCTCGATATGTCGATATAAAAGTTCATAAACGCAATGGTAATAATCAACAGAATTGATTGTTCGGCGCGAAGGCTCTAGATCGGGCCTTTGCGGGCGACGGTTTTGCACCGTCGTGGGTATTTTCGACTCACTCGTGCCTCCCAAAAGTGCGGGTCGCGGTAACACTGCTCGACCGATCGGTCAGTTTTGCTGCGTTTTTTATGGCTTAAACTGCCTTTCGATTAAACCTGCGGGCCTTTCGCCAGTCACAGACTGCATAGGGGCCGCTTCGGTCTGCCGTTTCAGCTGTGCGTCGGGTAATCGGCGTGCGGTCGTGATCAGGAGCTTTGTGCATGACGCGCACTGGAAAAATCTTCAGCTGGACCTTCGCCATCCTCGTGCTGCTCCTGGCAGCCTTGATTCTGATCATCGTGTTCTTCGACTGGAACCGGATCAAACCGACCATCAACGCCAAGGTCTCGGAAGAACTGCACCGGGCGTTTGCCATCAATGGCAACCTCGCGGTGATCTGGCAGCGCGAGCCGGAAGAAGGCGGCTGGCGTGCCTGGGTGCCGTGGCCGCATGTGGTCGCCGAGGACTTGAGCCTGGGCAACCCGGACTGGTCGAAGCAGCCGCAGATGGTCACCCTGAAACGTGTCGAGCTGCGCATTTCGCCGCTGGCCCTGCTGGCCCAGCGCGTGGTGATTCCGCGCATCGACCTGACCGAGCCGAATGCCGAACTGCAACGTCTGGCCGATGGCCGCGCCAACTGGACGTTCAAATTCGATCCCAAGGACCCGAACGCCGAGCCGTCGAGCTGGGTGGTCGACATCGGCGCGATCGGCTTCGACAAGGGCCACGTGACCCTCGACGATCAGACGCTGAAAACCAACCTCGATGTGTTGATCGACCCGCTCGGCAAGCCGATTCCATTCAGCGAGATTGTCGGCGACAAAGCGGCGAAAACTGCTCAGGACAAGGGCGGCGCACCGCAGGACTATGCCTTTGCACTCAAGGTCAAAGGCCAATACCACGCGCAGAACCTCACCGGGCAAGGCAAGATCGGCGGGCTGCTGGCCTTGCAGGACGCGAGCAAGCCGTTCCCGTTGCAGGCCCAGGCGAAGATCGGCGACACCCGTATCGAACTGGCCGGCACCTTGACTGACCCGCTGAATCTCGGCGCCCTTGATCTGCGCCTCAAGCTCGCTGGCGACAGCCTCGGCAATCTCTACCCGCTGACCGGCGTGACCCTGCCGGACACCCCACCGTATTCCACCGACGGCCACCTGATCGCCAGGCTGCATGACGAAGCCGGGGCGAAATTCACTTATGAGAAATTCAACGGCAAGATCGGCGACAGCGACATTCACGGCGACCTGACCTATGTTGCGAGCCAGCCACGGCCGAAACTCAGCGGTGCGCTGCTCTCCAATCAATTGCTGTTTGCCGACCTCGCGCCGCTGATCGGCGCCGACTCCAACACCGAGCAAAAGGCCCGTGGCGGCGCGAGCAAGCAACCGGCGGACAAAGTCCTGCCGGTCGAAGAATTCAAAACCGATCGCTGGCGGGCCATGGACGCCGATGTCGAGTTCACCGGCAAACGCATCGTCCACAGCGAGAAGCTGCCGTTCAACGACCTCTATACCCATCTGAAACTCAACGACGGCGAGCTCAGCCTGGAACCGCTGCGCTTTGGTGTCGCCGGCGGCACGCTGGATGCGCTGATTCGCCTCGATGGCCGCACCGAGCCGCTGGAAGGCCGCGCGCGTTTGACCGCACGCAAATTCAAACTCAAAGAGCTGTTCCCGACCTTCGAGCCGATGAAGACCAGTTTCGGTGAGCTCAATGGCGATGCCGACATCAGTGGCCGGGGCAACTCCGTGGCCAAGCTGCTCGGTGGTGCCAACGGCAATCTGAAGATGCTGATCAACGACGGTGCAATCAGCCGTGAGTTGATGGAGCTGGCCGGGCTCAACGTCGGTAACTACGTGATCGGCAAGATCTTTGGCGACAAGGAAGTGAAGATCAACTGCGCGGCGGCGGACTTCGACATCAAGACCGGCCTGGCGACCACACGGCTGTTTGTCTTCGATACCGAGAACGCGATCATCTACATCGATGGCACGGCGAACATGGCCACCGAACAACTCGATCTGACCGTGACCCCGGAATCCAAGGGCTGGCGTCTGATCTCGCTGCGCTCGCCGCTGTATGTGCGCGGCAAGTTCATCAAACCGGATGCCGGCGTCAAAGCCGTACCGTTGATGCTGCGCGGGGCGGGGATGGTTGCGCTGGGCGTGATCGCCGCACCGGCGGCGGGATTGCTGGCGCTGGTGGCGCCGAGCGGGGGCGAGCAGAATCAGTGCGCGCCGTTGCTCGAGCAGATGAAGCAGGGCAAGGCGCCGGTAACCGTTAAACCCAGTAAGTAAGCAGGGCAGATCAAAAGATCGCAGCCTTGGGCAGCTCCTACATTTGGAATGCGTTTCCCCTGTAGGAGCTGCTGAAGGCTGCGATCTTTTGCTGTTAAGGGTTACAGATCGTTGAGGATATCCGCCATGTCGTCGGCGTGTTCTTCTTCCTGGGCGAGGATGTCTTCGAAGATGCGGCGGGTGGTCGGGTCTTTGTCACCGATGTACTGGATGATTTCGCGATAGCTGTCGATAGCAATGCGCTCGGCCACCAGATCTTCGTAAACCATTTCCTTGAGCGTGTTGCCAGCCACATATTGCGCGTGGGACATCTTGCTCAGCAGGTCAGGGTTGAACTCAGGCTCACCGCCCAGTTGCACGATCCGCTCGGCGAGGCGATCGGCGTGCTCGGCTTCCTGGTTGGCGTGTTCGAGGAATTCGTCGGCGGCGACGTTGGCTTTCAGGCCGCTGGCCATGAAGTAGTGGCGCTTGTAGCGCAAGGTGCACACCAGTTCGGTGGCCAGCGACTCGTTGAGCAAACGCAGTATTTCTTCACGGTTGGCGTTGTAGCCCTCGGTGACCGCGCCGTTTTCCACGTGTTGCCGCGCGCGCTCGCGCAGGGTTTGAACATCAGACAAATGCACGTCACTCATTTCATTCTCCTGGAGGCTAATCCGATAGGCGCCACGTTCTGAAGACGCAGTCGCTACCCAGGTTGTGAGTCTTGAGCGAAGCGAAAAGTTTTATGCGATTTACGCCGGACGCGCTGCAGGAACTGCTGAAGACTGCTATGTCGGGAGGGCCTGACGCTGGTCAGTCCGGTTTCGGTGGAGCGGATCGTGGCGGGCTGAAGTAGGCTCATCGTTCAGTTGTCATCGTCACGCTGGATGCTTGGCGGGCGTCTTGCAGGTCTGGCATCCACTCACCGCGCACAAGGATGTAACCCATGTCGACACGTTATCCATTGGTGCTGGTGCCGGGCATGCTCGGCTTTATCCGGCTGGTGCTTTACCCGTATTGGTTCGGCATCATCAAGGCCTTGCGCCGTGGTGGTGCGACGGTGGTCGCGGTGCAGGTCTCGCCGCTCAACTCTACTGAAGTGCGCGGCGAGCAGTTGCTGGCGCGGATCGAGGAAATCCTGCGCGAGAGCGGGGCGCAAAAGGTCAATCTGTTCGGCCACAGCCAAGGCGCGTTGACCGCACGGTATGCGGCGGCGAAGCGTCCGGATCTGGTCGCCTCGGTGACTTCGGTGGCCGGGCCGAATCACGGCTCCGAACTGGCCGATTATCTGGAAAAGCACTATCCCGCCAACAGCGCCAAGGGGCGCTTGCTCGAAGCGTTGCTGCGCCTGATCGGCTGGGTCATGGCATTGCTCGACACGGGTTATCACGGGCCGAAACTGCCGGTGGATATCCACGCTTCCCACCAATCGCTGACCACGGCGGGCGTCGCATTATTCAATCAGCGTTATCCACAAGGGCTGCCTGAAGTCTGGGGCGGCCAGGGGGCGGAAGAGGTCAACGGTGTGCGCTATTACTCCTGGTCAGGGACGCTGCAACCGGGCAAGACCGATCGTGGCGGCAATCTTTTTGACGGCACCAACCGAAGTTGTCGCTTGTTTGCCAAGACCTTCGTCCGTGAGCCGGGGCAGTGCGATGGCATGGTCGGCCGTTACAGCTCGCATCTGGGCACGGTGATCGGTGATGACTATCCGCTGGATCATTTCGACATCGTCAATCAGTCGCTGGGACTGGTGGGCAAGGGCGCGGATCCGGTAAGGCTGTTTGTCGAGCATGCGGCGCGGCTGGAGGCGGCTGGGTTATGAAAGCAGGATCAAGATCAAAAGATCGCAGCCTTCGGCAGCTCCTACCCTTGAAATGCGGTGTCCTGCAGGAGCTGGTGAAGGCTGCGATCTTTTCAATCAGGCGACGCTGATCCTGCGGCCCAAAACGGTGGTCCAGCGCTCCGACAAAACCACCCCACCCAAGGTCAGCAAACCGCCCACCAGGTGATACATCGCCAACTGTTCCTTCAGCACCAGCGCTGCGATCAACGCGGTAATCAGCGGCAGCAGATTGAAGAACAACGTCGTCCGGCTCGGTCCCAGCCGCTGCACCGCTTGCATCCACGCCAGCGGCGCGACCATCGAAGCCAGCAGGCATGCATAGAGCACCAGCGGCACGTTCTGCAGATTCAAACCGGTCTTCGGCGAAGCAGCGAACAACGGAAACAACACCACAATCGCCACCAGCACCTGCAAGTACAGCAGCACCAGCGGCGGCAGGCGCAGTTGCCACTTTTTCAGCAGCGTGCTGTAAACCGCGTAGGCCAGCGTGGCGATCAGCATCATCGCATCGCCCAGATTGACCCCGTGTTGCAGCAGCGCTCCGAGGCTGCCGGATGACACCACTACCAGCACGCCAGCAAACGACAGCACCGCACCGACCAGCGCACCAGCCGTCAGGCGCTGGCCGAGGCTGATGATCGCCATGGCCAGCGACATCAATGGCATCAGCGACAGGATGATGCCCATGTTGGTCGCGGTGGTCAGTGTTGCGGCGAAATAGGCGAGGCTCTGATACACCGCCATGCCGAGCACGCCGAGGACGAAAATCCGCCCCAGGTTCGGCCGAATCTGCGGCCAGTGGGCGATGACTCTCTTCAGCATGAATGGCGTGAACAGCACGCCGGCCAGCAGCCAGCGATAGAAACCGATCTCGGCCGGGAATATTGCGCCGACCGCCAGTTTGTTGATCACGGTGTTGCCGGCCCAGATGAAAATCGCCAGCAGGGGAAACGCGTATTGCATGGGACAAAACCAGAACGTTGATGAAGGGCGATTATCGCCTGTCTGGATGCAGGCCTATACTGCAATCCAGACAACCTGCCTCTGCATCCGGACAGCATGAACAGCAAACACATTGATCTGCTCGATTTCAGCGAACTGCCGTCAGCGGTGTATTTCCGCTACGCCGATTTCAATGCCCGCGAATATGCCGCGCCACACCGGCATCCTTGGGGCACGCTGGAATACGCGGCCCATGGCGTGTTGCACATGGATGTCGACGGCAGCCGCTTCATGTCGCCGCCGCAGTACGCGGTGTGGGTGCCGCCCGAGGTCGAGCACAGTTTCTACAGCCACCAGCCGGTCAACTACCGCGCGGTATGTCTTGATCCAAGTGTTTGCAAACGGTTGCCGGCGCGCGCCTGCACCTTGGCGATCAGTGACATTCTCAAGGCGATTCTCAAGGACTTCGCCGCCCGCGATGTGAAGATCCCCGAGCATGAAGCCGATCAGCGTCTGGCCCAGGTACTGGTCGATCAACTGCAACAGGCACCGGTGCAGGAATGTTATCTGCCGTACGCGAGCAGCCCGGGCTTGCTGACGATTCTCGACGCCTTGCAGGCCGCGCCGGGCGACAACCAACCGTTGGCGCATTGGGCCGCGCAGGTGCATGTCAGCGAGCGAACTCTGGCGCGGCAGTTCGTTCGTGAGCTGGGCATGAGTTTTGGCGAGTGGCGTCAGCGCTTGCGTTATCTGGCGGCGATCGAGGCGCTTGAGACCTCGCGTTCGGTGCAGGAAATCGCTTTCGACCTCGGCTACAGCAGCGGCTCGGCATTCATCGCCATGTTCGCCCGCCAGGCCGGGTGCACGCCGGAGCAGTATCGGCGTAGCCACCTCGAGGGCAGGAAGGTGTAACAAGCTTTGACTACACTGCGACAGAGGCCGCATCCATCGGTGCGGCAACAAGGAGAAAACTCCATGAAGATGTTGCGTGTGCCGTTGTTGATGATCGGGCTGCTTGTGTGTTCCCAGGGTTTCGCCGCCACGGCGCAACAGAACAAGATGACCACCTGCAATGCCGATGCGACCGCCAAAAGCCTGAAGGGCGACGAGCGCAAGGCGTTCATGAGCACCTGCCTGAAAGCGGCGCCAGCGGCCAACGATGGCAAGGAGCTGACCCCGCAGCAGCAGAAGATGACCACCTGCAATGCCGATGCGAAAACCAAGGCGCTGACCGGCGATGCGCGCAAGGCGTTCATGAGTGAGTGTCTGAAGAAAAAGTGAAACGGTAAATAATGTGGTGAGCTTGCCGGCCTCTTCGCGAGCAGGCTCGCTCCCACATTTGAAATGCATTCCCCTGTGGGAGCGAGCCTGCTCGCGAAAGCGTCGCTGAATGCACCGCCAATCCCACGCCCCGCATATCCCTAGTGCTAACCCCGGATCGCTGGCAGACTGCCCATCCTTTCACGCCGTTCGTTTTGAGGCTGTATGCCAACGTTTTCGCAGCGTCATGTTGTGTTCTGGGTCAGTTGCATCATCATTGTTGGCGGTCTGCTGCTGGTGCTGCCGCTGCGCCTGTTGCCGAGCCTGCTGGCCGGGTTGCTGGTGTTCGAGCTGGTCAACATGCTCACCCCGCAACTGCAACGGCTGATCGAAGGGCGGCGTGCGCGCTGGTTGGCGGTGGCGCTGCTCGGCACGCTGGTAGTAAGTGCGCTGGCGCTGATCTTCGCTGGCGCCATCAGTTTCCTCCTGCATGAAGCGGAAAACCCCGGCGCCTCGCTCGATAAATTCATGGGTGTGGTCGATCGCGCGCGCGGGCAGTTGCCGCCGTTCATCGATGCCTACCTGCCGGCGAGTGCGGCGGAATTTCGCGTGGCGATCGGCGAGTGGGCGAGCAAGCATCTGGCCGACCTGCAACTGGTCGGCAAGGACGCCGCGCACATGTTCGTCACCCTGCTGATCGGCATGGTGCTCGGCGCGATCATCGCCCTGCAGCGCATTCCCGACGTGACCAAGCGCAAGCCGCTGGCCGCCGCTTTGTTCGACCGTTTGCATCTGCTGGTGCAGGCGTTCCGCAATATCGTCTTCGCGCAGATCAAGATTTCCCTGCTCAACACCGTGTTCACCGGGATCTTCCTCGCGGTGATCCTGCCGATGTTCGGCATCAAGCTGCCGCTGACCAAAACCCTGATCGTGCTGACCTTCCTGCTCGGCCTGCTGCCGGTGATCGGCAACCTGATGTCGAACACGCTGATCACCATCGTCGGTTTGTCGCTGTCGATCTGGGTGGCGATCGCCGCGCTGGGCTATCTGATCGTTATCCACAAGCTCGAATACTTCCTCAACGCGCGCATCGTCGGCGGGCAGATCAGTGCCAAGTCGTGGGAGTTGCTCCTGGCGATGCTGGTGTTCGAAGCCGCGTTCGGTTTGCCGGGGGTGGTGGCAGGGCCGATTTATTACGCGTATCTGAAGAGTGAGTTGAAGCTCGGAGGAATGGTCTAGAAAAGCAGCTTCGAGCTTCAAGCTTCAAGCTGCAAGTAAAAAGCAGAGCAAGAGCCGCAGTGGCTTTTGCTCTAGCTTGCAGCTTGCAGCTTAAAACTTGCAGCTGCCCCTAAACGCCATAGCGTTTGCGGGCTTCAATCGCCAAACCGCTACCAATGCTGCCAAAGATGTTGCCTTCGACATGCCGGGCGTTCGGCAGCATTGCCGACACGCTGTTGCGCAGGGCCGGGATGCCGCTGGAGCCGCCGGTGAAGAACACCGTGTCGACCTGATCGACCGCCACGCCTGCATCATTGAGCAATTGCGTAACGCTGCCGCGCACTCGTTCCAGCAAGGCTTCGATCGCCGATTCGAACAGCGCGCGGCTCAGCTCGACGCTCAGCCCGGCTTCGATGCGGTCCAGCGGCACGTGGCGGCTGTCGGCGTGGGTCAGCTGGATCTTGGTTTCTTCCACTTCCATCGCCAGCCAGTGCCCGGCGCGCTGTTCGATCAGCTTGAACAGGCGATCGATGCCGCCGGTGTCTTCGATGTCGTAGCGCATGCTGCCCAGTGCCAGCGTGGATTTCTGCGAGTACACCGAGTTGATCGTGTGCCAGGTCGCCAGGTTCATGTGGTGGCTGGTTGGCATGTACGCGCCGCTCTTCATGCGGCTGCCGTAGCCGAACAGTGGCATCAGGCCTTGCAGACTCAGCTGTTTGTCGAAGTCGGTACCACCGATGTGCACACCGCCGGTGGCGAGAATGTCATCGTGACGGTTGTCGAGACCACGACGCTCGGGCGACAGGCGCACCAGCGAGAAGTCGGAGGTACCACCGCCGATGTCGACGATCAGTACCAGCTCTTCTTTCTCGATGGTCGACTCGTAGTCGAACGCTGCCGCGATCGGCTCGTACTGGAACGACACGTCCTTGAAGCCGATTTTGCGCGCCACTTCGACCAAGGTGTCTTCGGCTTCCTGGTCAGCCAGCGGATCGTCATCGACGAAGAACACCGGGCGACCCAGCACCACTTGCTCGAATTCCCGACCGGCGGCGGTTTCGGCGCGGCTCTTGAGCTGGCCGATGAACAGCCCGAGCAGATCCTTGAACGGCATCGCCGTGCCGAGGACGCTGGTGTCGTGCTTGATCAGCTTGGAGCCGAGCAGGCTTTTCAACGAGCGCATCAGCCGGCCTTCGTAGCCTTCCAGATACTCGTGCAGGGCCAGGCGACCGTAGACCGGGCGACGTTCCTCGATGTTGAAGAAGACCACCGACGGCAGGGTGATCTTGTCGTCTTCCAGCGCGATCATGGTATCCATGCCGGGGCGCAGCCAACCGACGGTGGAGTTGGACGTGCCGAAGTCGATGCCGCAGGCACGGGCTGGAGAGGCGTCTTTCATGTCTTTCGGTTTCCGGTCAAAAAAACGGCCGCGCAGTGTATGTCAGTGCGCGGCAGATTCGAAGGCCGGTCATCCGCTATTTCGCCCCCAGACAGTTGAAAACCACCGCATCGCCCCAAACTTGCTGGCATGGGCCGGCAGACACACCGGCGGTCGCAAGAACCGTCGTCCACTGCCGATAAACTTCTGCGGCGCCACCCGGTCACAAACTTGAGATCGGTCAACCCGGCACGTGCCAATCGGCGCATGCTGGTCTCGGCGCGAAATCGATAACGGATGGTGATCCTTCCATGGACTTCAAAGACTATTACAAGATACTCGGCGTGGAGCCGACAGCCGACGACAAGGCCATCAAGGCGGCCTATCGCAAGCTGGCGCGCAAATACCACCCCGACGTCAGCAAGGAAAAAGACGCCGAGGCCAAGTTCAAGGATGCCTCGGAAGCCTATGAAGCGCTGAAAAGCGCCGACAAGCGCGCCGAATACGACGAACTGCGCCGTTATGGCCAGCACGGTCAGCCGTTCCAGGGCCCACCGGGCTGGCAGAGCCGTGGCGGCTTCGGTGGCGGCGGTGGCGACACGGGCGACTTCTCGGACTTCTTCAGTTCGATCTTCGGCAATCGCGGCCCCGGTTTCGGTGGCGCCGAGAGCCGCCAATCACGCGGACGCCGAGGGCAAGACGTGGAAATGGAACTGCCGGTCTTCCTCGAAGAAACCCTGTCGAACGAATCGAAGAAAGTCACCTTTCAGGTGCCGCAATACAACGCGCACGGCCAGCATGTCAGCAACACCAGCAAGAGCCTGAACGTGAAGATTCCGGCCGGCGTGACCGATGGCGAGCGAATTCGCCTGAAGGGCCAGGGCGCACCGGGCATCGGTGGCGGGGCGAATGGCGATCTGTACCTGACCATTCGTTTTGCGCCGCACCCGAAATTCGATGTCGAAGGCGAAAACCTGATCATCACCTTGCCCCTGGCTCCGTGGGAATTGGCATTGGGCACTGAAGTGGCCGTGCCGACCCTGACCGGCAAGATCAACCTCAAGGTCC
Source organism: Pseudomonas sp. ef1 (assembly GCF_007293365.2). Classification (NCBI taxonomy): domain Bacteria; kingdom Pseudomonadati; phylum Pseudomonadota; class Gammaproteobacteria; order Pseudomonadales; family Pseudomonadaceae; genus Pseudomonas; species Pseudomonas sp. ef1. The sequence goes on from NZ_CM129815.1 coordinate 1,608,170, forward strand.
CGGCCGGCAGCCAGAATGGCCAGCGCATGCGTGCCAAGGGCCATGGCCTGCTGAACAAGGCCGGCGAGCGCGGTTACCTGTTCGTGCAGCTCAAGGCCGTGATGCCCAAAGCCTCCGACGATGAGGTCAAGGCGCTGTGGCAGGAACTGGCGAAGAAAGCCGCCTTCAATCCGCGAGAGAACTTCTGAACCCGACGACGGAGTAGCCCATCATGAGCAGCCCCCTGATCGTTCAACTGGACCTGGCAGAATTCTGTGAGGCGGCCGACTTGTCGGCCGTCTACGTGATCGAAATCGTCGAGCACGGTATCCTCGAACCTCAGGGTGCGCAGCCCCGGGAATGGCGCTTCACCGATTACGAATTGGCCTTGGCCAAGCGTGCGGCGAAGCTGCGCCGTGATCTGGAACTGGAGTGGGAAGGCGTGGCGCTGGCGCTGGATCTGCTGGACGAGGTGAAGCAGTTGCGTGCCGAGAACCGCATGTTGCGCCAGCGTTTGGGGCGGTTGGTGGTCGAATGAATTGTTTGAGGCCGTGAGGTCCTAGCTGGCCTCATCGCGGGCCGGCCCGCTCCCGCCTGATTAATGTTTGCGGGTGTTTCGTCCGGTATGAACCGGCAGGATGGTCTGATAGTTTTCCGGGCACATGTTGGCAATGGATGCCGACTCTCGTAGCGCCAGCCATGCCGGCCAGCGCTGCGCAATCTTTGCAAGGAAGCCTGTCAATGCCAGTCAGACCCAAGCCGCCCAAGCCGGGCGCAGGCGATGTGAACACCCCTGTACGTACCACCCCGGATCCAGTTGCGCACGGTATCGAGTCGTTGCACCTGACCCCCGGTCCGTTCATTCGCAAGACCCCGCCCGATGCCAGTGAGCCCGGCAATAGCACGCAGCAAATGGAAACTGCAGTTGCCCCGCACAGCGTGTACGTCGACCCGACGCCGTCTACAACTGGTCCCGTCCCGAAGCTTAAAACCTCGGCTCTGGAGCGTTACCTGATTGCCTCGACAGCCCCTCTACCGCAAGCGGACGTTGACGGGTTTCGCGTATTCAAAGGACGCCAATACGCGGACCTGCAGGGCGGTGGTACGGTGCTGATCGGCGTCGATGCCGAGACCGGTCTGCATCGGGCCAGATTGTCCAGCGAGCTGCAGCCGTCCGGCCCTGTGCTTGCCTACGATCCGTTGACCAAGCACTGGTACGCGCTTGAAGAGTCCAGCGCGTTGCCGGACGCTGCCGCTGTCCCGGGTAAAAGCCGCAGGGTGGCGCGCCAGAGTGATGAAGACTATGAGTCTGCCGTTGAGGAGCTGCCCCACGATGGCGGTGCAACGCAGGAATACTTCTATCTGGCGTCCGAGTCGATGCCCGTCAAACCCTTCACCGCTGACGAATTGCGTGCAATGCGCAGCGAAACGCGGTTTTCGTTCCTTGCCAATCGGCCCGGGGTCTACGACCGTGCCAATAACGGCAAATACCCTTTCCGGGACATGGCCGGCCGGCCTGTCAGGATAAAGAAGCTCCAGACCCTGGCGCGTTTCGAAGACGGCAGCCGTTATACCTCCGAGCAGATCAAGCCTTACATCAAGTTTGGCGCCTACGAGCATGTCGCGCGGTTGTATGAAGAAAAGCTGCAATGGCGATTGTTCACCGAGGCCGACATGACGGTGCCCGGAGAGCGGGCCCTGGTCGGCCAGTCAATGGTGGTCGCCAACCGGCGCATCACCCGAGGCGAGGTGGTCGGTGTCTATGCTGGCGCGATCATGCCGGGACGTCTTGTGCCGCTGCCCCAGCAGTCATACACCATGAAGGTCGGCGTCCGTTATCAGCCGGGACCTGGATATTTGATCCCCTACGAATTCGCGCTGGTCGGTGACACGATTATTTCCCGGATCAACACGCGCTTTTGGTATGACGCAACGGGCAAGCCGGTTCGTCAGGCTACGGAGGGTTACAACGTCGAGTTCGTACCGTTCGATGTCGAAGCGCAACAGTGGATAGGCAAGGAACTGGTCACCCGCGACTTCATTCTCAACGCCATCTTCGCTACCGAAGACATTCCGGCGGGAACCGAGTTACGCATCGATTACAACTACAGCGATGCGGACATCGCGAAACTGTTCGCGTGATTGCCTGAGCGATCGCGACTGAATACGGACCTGCGCGTCCGTATTCAGCGCACGCCTTCATCAGAACAGAAAATAGCGCTGCGCCATCGGCAGCGTTTCCGCCGGTTCGCACCACAGCAACACGCCATCGGCCTTGACCTGATAGGTCTGTGGATCGACATCGATGTTCGGCAGATAGTCGTTGTGGATCAGGTCGGTTTTCTGCACGTCGCGGCAGCCCTTCACCACAGCGATCTGCTTCTTCAATCCCAAGGCTTCCGGCAATCCGGCCTCCTGCGCCGCCTGGCTGATAAAGGTCAGGCTGGTGGCGTGCAGCGAGCCGCCGTAGCTGGCAAACATCGGGCGGTAATGCACCGGTTGCGGCGTTGGAATCGAAGCGTTGGCGTCGCCCATCAGGCTGGCGGCAATCGCGCCGCCCTTGAGAATCAGCGTCGGCTTCACACCAAAGAACGCTGGACGCCAGAGCACCAGATCGGCCCACTTGCCGACTTCGATCGAGCCGACTTCATGGCTGATGCCATGGGTGATTGCCGGGTTGATGGTGTACTTGGCGATGTAGCGTTTGGCGCGGAAGTTGTCGTTGCCTGCGCCGTCCTGTGGCAGCGGGCCGCGCTGTTTTTTCATCTTGTCGGCGGTCTGCCAGGTGCGCGTGATGACTTCACCGACGCGGCCCATGGCCTGACTGTCGGAGCTGATCATCGAGAACGCGCCGAGGTCGTGGAGGATGTCTTCGGCGGCAATGGTTTCGCGGCGGATGCGGCTTTCGGCGAAGGCGACGTCTTCGGCAATGCTCGGGTCGAGGTGATGGCAGACCATCAGCATGTCGAGGTGTTCGTCGATGGTGTTGCGGGTGAACGGCCGGGTCGGGTTGGTCGAGCTTGGCAGCACGTTGGCAAAGCCGCAGGCCTTGATGATGTCTGGCGCGTGGCCGCCACCGGCACCTTCGGTGTGATAGGTGTGGATGGTGCGGCCCTTGAACGCGCCAAGGGTGGTTTCGACGAAGCCGGATTCGTTGAGGGTATCGGTGTGGATCGCCACCTGCACATCGTACTGGTCGGCGACGTTGAGGCAGTTGTCGATGCTCGCCGGAGTGGTGCCCCAGTCCTCGTGCAGCTTGAGACCGATGGCACCGGCCTTGACCTGTTCGATCAACGGCTCCGGCAGGCTGGCGTTGCCCTTGCCGGTCAGGCCGATGTTCATCGGAAAAGCATCGGCGGCCTGGAGCATGCGCGCCAGATGCCACGGGCCGGAGGTGCAGGTGGTGGCGTTGGTGCCGGTGGCAGGCCCGGTGCCGCCGCCGATCATGGTGGTGACGCCGCTCATCAGCGCTTCTTCGATCTGCTGCGGGCAGATGAAGTGGATATGCGTGTCGATGCCGCCAGCGGTGAGGATCATGCCTTCGCCGGCAATCACTTCGGTGCCGGCGCCGATGGCGATGGTCACATTGGGCTGCACGTCAGGGTTGCCGGCCTTGCCGATCGCGGCGATGCGCCCGTCTTTGAGGCCGACGTCGGCCTTGACGATGCCCCAGTGGTCGATGATCAGTGCGTTGGTGATCAGCGTGTCGACCACTTCGGCGGCGAGCAATTGGCTCTGGCCCTGGCCATCGCGGATGACTTTGCCGCCACCGAATTTCACTTCCTCGCCGTAGGTGGTGAAGTCCTTTTCGACTTCGATCCACAGCTCGGTGTCGGCCAGGCGCACCTTGTCGCCGACGGTGGGGCCGAACATGTCGGCGTAGGCTTGGCGGGAGATTTTCATGGGCATGCCTTGAGATTCAATTGGGTCTGAAATCGCTCGCATTACTCGCTTTCGCGAGCAGGCTCGCTCCCACATTTGATCGCGTTCTCATGTGGGAGCGAGCCTGCTCGCGAAGGGGCCAGAGCGGGCACCGTGTTGTTTAGAGATCACCCATGATGCGGCCGGCAAAGCCGAACACCCGGCGATGCCCGGCGTAATCGACCAGCTCGACTTCACGGCTTTGCCCTGGCTCGAAGCGCACCGCCGTGCCCGCCGGAATATTCAGGCGCATGCCGCGACTGGCGGCGCGATCGAAGGTCAGCGCGTCGTTGGTTTCAAAAAAGTGGAAATGCGAGCCGACCTGAATCGGCCGGTCGCCGCTGTTGGCGACTTTCAGGCTGACGGTGCGGCGGCCGACGTTGAGTTCGATGTCGCCGGGCTGGATCTGGTATTGGCCAGGAATCATCGCTGGGCTCCTTGCAGGACTTTGTAATAGAGCGCGGTCGGGCGATAGGTGCCATTGGGGTCGCAGGCGTAATCAGGGATTTCGCCGGCGCGCACGTAGCCCAGCGCCTTGTAGAAATCTTCCGCCGGCGAGCCGGCCTCGGTGTCGAGATAGAGCATGCCGCGCTTGTGCTTGGGCGCTTCGAGTTCCAGCGCCTGCATCAAATGCTGACCGAGGCCGCGCCGCCGGGCGTCTTCGCGTACCAGCAGCTTCTGCACTTCGGCGCGGTTCAGACCGTTGGCCTTTTGGCACAGGCCCAGTTGCACGCTGGCCAGCACCTGCTCGTCCTTGACCACCACCCACAGCAGCGTGCTGCCCTTGTTGATGTTGTCCTGCACCTCATCGAAATATGCGCGCGCCTGCACCTCATCGAGGTCGGCCATAAAACCGACGCTGGCGCCGTAACCGACGGCGTCGAGCAGCAGATCGATCAGGCCCTGGCGATAGTGGGCAAAGCTTTCAGCGTTGACGCGGCGCAACTGGGCGGCGTTCATCGACATCACTCCTTGTGAGTATCCGGCGGCTGTGCGCCGGGATTGAGGGTCAACTGCATGAAGGTCAGGTCGAGCCAGCGGCCGAACTTGGTGCCGACTTGCGGCATCTGCCCGGTGACGCTGAAACCGGCGCGCTCGTGCAGGCCGATCGACGCGGCGTTGCCACTCTCGATGGCAGCGACCATGACGTGTTTACCGCAGGCGCGGGCGCGTTCGATCAACGCGGTCATCAGTTGCGGGCCGAGGCCGTTGCCGCGTTGATCGCTGCGCACGTACACCGAGTGCTCGACGGTGTGGCGGAAACCGTCGAACGGCCGCCAGTCGCCGAACGAGGCGTAACCCAGCACCGCGTTGTGGCTGTCGACGATCACCAGAATCGGGTACGCCTGCAACTGACGCGCGTCGAACCATGCCTGGCGATTGCCGAGGTCGACCGCTTGTTCGTTCCAGATCGCCGTGGTGTTGAGCACGGCGTCGTTGTAGATGTCGCGGATCGCCGGCAGGTCGGCCCGGGTTGCATCGCGAATGGCGTAAGTCATGGCGCGGCCTCAGACGATCGGCTGGTGAACGGTGACCAGTTTGGTGCCGTCGGGGAACGTCGCCTCGACCTGGATTTCCGGGATCATTTCCGGGATGCCTTCCATCACTTGTTCGCGGCTGAGCAGGGTGGTGCCGTAGTGCATCAGCTCGGCCACGGTCTGGCCGTCGCGTGCACCCTCCAGCAGCGCGGCGGAGATGTAGGCCATGGCTTCCGGGTAGTTGAGTTTTACGCCACGGGCCAGCCGCCGCTCGGCGACGAGGCCGGCGGTGAAGATCAGCAGCTTGTCTTTTTCGCGTGGGGTCAGGTCCATTGTTGGAATCCAATATCGGCAGTTAAGAATGATCAGGTCGATCGCGATCTGTAGGAGCTGCCGAAGGCTGCGATCTTTTGATCTTGCTGTTAAAGATCAAGATCAAAAGATCGCAGCCTCGTTTCACTCGTCAGCTCCTACAGGGCAATGCATTTCAGGTGTTCCAGATTCGGGGGGCATAGCCTCGCGCCCCAGCAGCACAGGCCTTAGCAGTCGCCATAAATCAATCAGCCAGGCGCGGGCGAGCAACGCCTCACTGGCCAGACAACGGGCCACCAACAATCCCGGCAGTTGAGTCAAATCGCCGCGCACCTCGTGCCCCAGCGAGCGGCAGCGCTCAAGCAATTCAGCATCGATTTCACCGGTGACCAACAACGTCGCAAACACCGGATTACCGTCCAGGCCGATCGGCGAATCGAGTAAACCGTCTGCACCGACAATGCGCTGCCGTTCGTGCCAGAGCAACCGACCATCGCGGCGGATATCCAGGTGCGCCTGAAAATGCCCGAGGTCAAAACGCTCGCCGCTGGCCGGCCGACCGAGCGCGACCACGTCCCAATAGAACAGCCGTGCGTCACCTTCAAGGTCGATGGTCGTGGTCAACTCGGCCTGCGCGGCGCTGTAGACGATGGTTTCCTGCGGCAGCCATTCCAGGGTCGCGCCGGCAGCGACTTTCAAGTCGAGCTGTTGATACGCCGGCCCACCCGCGCGATACCACTTGGCGGCGCCGGGGCTGGTGATCTGTGCCCAGGCGTTGTGTTCGACGCGCGCGCTGATGTCCAGCCGATCACCACCGGCAATTCCGCCCGGCGGATGGACGATGATGTGCTGGCAGACCTCGGGGCCTTCGGCGTACAGATGCTTTTGCACGCGCAGCGGGCCGAGGTGGCGGCGCATGACCGGGCGCGTGCAATCGCCGAAACGCGCGTAGGCCAGTTCCAGCTCGGCGTGCCAGCTCGGGGTAAAAAGGGCAGGTGCAACAATCGAATTCATGGTTTGTGATTATCGTTAGGAAGCTACAGATTAGACCGGCGGGTTAGATCGTGACCAGCCCGCGTACACCTTCGGCCTCCATATTTTCACCGCGACCCTGTTGAACGATCTCGCCCCGCGACATCACCAGGTATTGATCGGCCAGTTCTGCAGCAAAGTCGTAGAACTGCTCAACCAGCAGAATCGCCATGTCACCGCGCGCCGCGAGCTGCTTGATTACCGCGCCGATTTCCTTGATCACCGACGGTTGAATGCCTTCTGTTGGCTCATCAAGAATCAGCAGGCGCGGGCGGCTGGCCAATGCCCGGCCGATCGCCAGTTGCTGTTGCTGACCACCGGACAGATCGCCGCCACGGCGCTGCTTCATTTGTAGCAGCACCGGGAACAGTTCGTAGATGAAACCCGGGACTTCTTTGGCTTCTGAGCCTGGAAAGCGCGACAGGCCCATCAGCAGATTTTCTTCTACCGTCAGGCGCCCGAAGATCTCACGGCCCTGCGGCACGTAGGCGATACCAGCATGCACGCGCTGATGCGGTTTGAACGTGGTGATCGGTTTGCCTTCCCAGTTCACCGCGCCTTCCTTGGCCGGCAGCAGGCCCATCAGGCATTTGAGCAGAGTGGTCTTGCCCACGCCGTTACGCCCGAGCAGGCACGTGACTTCGCCGACTTTCACCTCGAAGCTGAGGCCGCGCAGGATGTGGCTACCGCCGTAGTACTGATGAAGTTGTTGGACTTGTAGCATCGGAACTCCGTTAGTTGGGCTTCAAGCCGCAAGCCGCAAGCTGCAAGCAAGAGCAGTGCTGTTTATGACTTTGCTTTTACTTGCTGCTTGAAGCTTGTCGCTTGCAGCTGGCCGATTCATCGGCCGAGGTAGACCTCGATCACCCGCTCGTTTTCCTGCACTTGCTCAAGCGAGCCTTCCGCCAGAACGCTGCCCTGATGCAGCACGGTGACGTGGTCGGCAATCGAGCCGACAAAGCCCATGTCGTGCTCGACCACCATCAACGAATGCTTGCCCGCCAGCGATTTGAACAGCTCGGCGGTGAACTCGGTTTCGGCGTCGGTCATGCCCGCCACCGGTTCGTCGAGCAGGAGCAGTTGTGGGTCCTGCATCAGCAACATGCCGATCTCGAGGAACTGCTTCTGGCCATGGGACAGTAGGCCGGCCTGGCGATTGACCGAGGTGGTCAGGCGAATCGTCTCGAGCACTTCGCTGATGCGGTCCTTCTGTTCGCCGTTCAGGCGTGCACGCAAACTCGCCCACACCGACTTGTCGGTCTTCTGCGCCAGCTCCAGGTTTTCGAACACGCTCAAGGCTTCGAACACCGTCGGTTTCTGAAACTTGCGGCCGATGCCGGACTGGGCAATCTGCACTTCGCTCATCTGCGTCAGGTCCAGGGTTTCGCCGAACCAGGCCTTGCCGTGACTGGGCCGGGTCTTGCCGGTGATCACGTCCATCAGCGTGGTCTTGCCCGCGCCGTTGGGGCCGATGATGCAGCGCAGTTCGCCGACGCCGATGTACAGGTTGAGATTGTTCAGCGCACGAAAGCCGTCGAAGCTGACGCTGATGTCTTCCAAAGTCAGGATCGTGCCGTGACGCGTATCGAGGCCGGGGCCGACGCGCTGGCCGAGGCCGATCGAGTCGCGGCTGGTGCCTTCGTCCTTGTTCGGTTCCACGGGGAAAAACGCCGGCTCCAGCATGAATTCAGCACTCGCTGTGACTCTCATTGTTCACCTCGTTTCTTCAGCAGACCGATCACGCCCTTGGGCAGGTACAACGTCACGACGATGAACAGCGCGCCGAGGAAGAACAGCCAGTATTCCGGGAAGGCCACGGTGAACCAGCTCTTCATGCCGTTGACCACGCCGGCGCCGAGCAGCGGCCCGATCAGCGTGCCGCGCCCGCCAAGGGCGACCCACACCGCCGCTTCGATCGAGTTGGTCGGCGACATTTCGCTGGGGTTGATGATGCCGACCTGCGGCACGTACAGCGCTCCGGCCAGACCGCACAGCACCGCACTCAGCACCCAGACGAACAGCTTGAAACCGCGCGGGTCGTAGCCGCAGAACATCAAACGGTTTTCCGCATCACGCAACGCCGTCAGCACCCGACCGAACTTGCTCTGCGCCAGGCGCCAGCCGATGAACAGGCTCGCCACCAGTAGCAACACCGTGGCCAGAAACAGCACCGCGCGGGTGCCCGGTTCGGTGATGCCGAAACCGAGGATCGTGCGGAAATTGGTGAAGCCGTTGTTGCCTCCGAAACCGGTCTCGTTGCGGAAAAACAGGAGCATGCCGGCGAAGGTCAGGGCCTGGGTCATGATCGAGAAATACACGCCTTTGATCCGCGAACGGAAGGCGAAGAAGCCGAACACCAGCGCCAGCAATCCCGGCGCCAGCACCACCAGACACATGGCCCAGAGGAAGCTGCTGGTGCCGGTCCAGTACCACGGCAATTCGCTCCACGACAGGAAAGTCATGAACGCTGGCAAGCCATCGCCGGCCGCCTGACGCATCAGGTACATGCCCATCGCATAACCGCCGAGGGCGAAGAACAGACCGTGACCCAGCGACAGCAGGCCGGCGTAACCCCAGACCAGATCCAGCGCCAGGGCGACGATGGCGTAGCAGAGGATTTTGCCGACCAGGGTCAGCGTGTAGGCCGAGACGTGCAGGGCATTGTCTGGCGCGAGCAGTGAGAGCAGCGGCAGAACGATCAGCAGCGCGAGGATCACCCCGCCGACCGCGAGCGTGACTTTCGGCCCGGCCTTTTGTGTGGCCGTGACTAACAGAGGCTGGTTCATCAGTCGATCACCCGTCCTTTCAGTGCGAAGAGGCCTTGCGGACGTTTCTGAATGAACAGAATGATCAGCGCGAGGATCAGGATCTTGCCGAGCACCGCACCGATCTGCGGTTCGAGAATCTTGTTGGCGATCCCTAAGCCAAATGCGGCGAGCACGCTACCGGCCAGTTGGCCGACGCCGCCGAGCACCACCACCAGGAACGAGTCGATGATGTAGCTCTGGCCAAGGTCGGGACCGACGTTGCCGATCTGGCTCAGCGCCACGCCGCCCAAGCCGGCGATGCCCGAGCCGAGGCCGAAGGCGAGCATGTCCACGCGCCCGGTCGGCACGCCGCAGCAGGCGGCCATGTTGCGGTTCTGAGTGACGGCGCGGACGTTGAGGCCGAGGCGGGTCTTGTTCAGCAGCAGCCAGGTCAGCACCACCACGAACAATGCGAAAGCGATGATGACGATGCGGTTGTACGGCAGCACCAGATTGGGCAGCACTTGGATGCCGCCGGACAGCCACGCCGGGTTGGCGACTTCAACGTTCTGCGCGCCGAACAACAAACGCACAAGCTGAATCAGCATCAGGCTGATGCCCCAGGTTGCCAGCAGGGTTTCCAGTGGCCGACCGTAAAGGTGGCGGATGACCGTGCGTTCCAGCGCCATGCCGATGGCGGCGGTGACGAAAAACGCCACCGGCAGCGCGATCAGCGGATAGAACTCGATGGCCTGCGGCGCGTAACGTTGAAACATCAGCTGCACGACATAGGTCGAGTAGGCACCGAGCATCAGCATCTCGCCGTGGGCCATGTTGATCACCCCGAGCAGGCCGAAGGTGATCGCCAGGCCGAGGGCCGCGAGCAGCAGAATCGAGCCCAGCGACATGCCGCTGAAGGCCTGGCCGAGCACTTCGCCGATCAGCAGCTTGCGCTTGACCTGAGCGAGGCTGGTTTCGGCGGCGGTGCGCACGCCGGCATCGCTTTCCACGCCGGGCTCGAGCAGGCCTTCAAGACGCGTGCGTGCCAGCGGGTCGCCGGTTTCACCGAGCAGACGTACCGCCGCGAGGCGCACCGCCGGGTCGCTGTCGACCAGTTGCAGATTGGCCAGCGCCAGGCTCAGGGCGGCGTGGACGCTTGGGTCTTTTTCCCCAGCGAGTTGCCGGTCGAGAAATTTCAGCTGCGCGGGTTTCGCGCTTTTCTGCAATTGCTGCGCGGCGCTCAGACGGATTTTGGCGTCGGCGGCGAGCAATTGATGGCTGGCCATGGCGGTGTCGATCAGACCCCGCAGGCGATTGTTCAGGCGCAGGGTTTTCGCTTGGCCGTCGATCGTCAGTTCGCCTTGTTGCAGGGCGTTGAGCAATTCGATACGCGCCGGATCGGGCTGCGCGGCCCAGGCTTCCAGCAGTTTGGCCTGTTGCATCGGATTGGCCGCGACGAAGTCTTCGGCATCGCCAGCGTGGGCCAGGAGTGGCAAAAGCAGTGCAATGGCACAGATAAATCGGTAAAGGGCAGTGGGCATAGTCAGTCGCCTTGACGCGGACATTGTGGGAGCGAGCCTTTGTGGCGAGGGGATTTATCCCCGTTCGGCTGCGAAGCAGTCGTGATATCGGTCGACGCGATCAATCTGATACACCGCGACCGATGGCTTTGGGGCTGCTTCGCAACCCATCGGGGATAAATCCCCACGCCACAAAGGCCCGCTCCCACAGGGAATTGCATCAGCCTCACGCCAGGCGCGAGACTGACATCCGGTGACTCAGTTGCTCTTCACCGCATAATCCGGCTTCTTGTCGTTGCCCTGAATGTACGGGCTCCACGGTTGCGCGCGGATCGGGCCTTCGGTCTGCCACACGACGTTGAACTGCCCGTCGCTCTGGATCTCGCCGATCATCACTGGCTTGTGCAGGTGGTGATTGGTCTTGTCCATGGTCAACGTGTAACCGGACGGCGCAGCAAAGGTCTGCCCGGCCAGCGCTTCGCGAACCTTGTCGACGTCAGTGGATTTGGCTTTCTCGACCGCTTGCGCCCACATGTGGATACCGACGTAGGTGGCTTCCATCGGGTCGTTGGTCACGGCTTTATCGGCGCCAGGCAGATTGTGTTTCTTCGCATAGGCTTTCCAGTCCGCGACGAATTTCTTGTTCGCAGGATTCTCCACCGACTCGAAGTAGTTCCACGCCGCGAGGTTGCCCACCAGCGGTTTGGTGTCGATGCCGCGCAGTTCTTCTTCGCCGACCGAGAACGCCACCACCGGTACGTCGGTGGCCTTCAGGCCCTGGTTGGCCAGCTCTTTATAGAACGGCACGTTGGAGTCGCCGTTGACGGTGGAGATGACCGCAGTCTTGCCGCCGGCCGAGAATTTTTTGATGTTGGCAACGATGGTCTGGTAATCGCTGTGACCGAACGGCGTGTAGACCTCTTCGATGTCCTTGTCGGCCACGCCTTTGGAATGCAGGAACGCGCGCAGGATCTTGTTGGTGGTGCGCGGGTAGACGTAGTCGGTGCCGAGCAGGAAGTAGCGCTTGGCGCTGCCGCCTTCTTCGCTCATCAGGTATTCAACGGCGGGGATCGCTTGCTGGTTCGGCGCGGCGCCGGTGTAGAAGACGTTCGGCGACATCTCTTCGCCTTCGTACTGCACCGGGTAGAACAGCAGACCGTTGAGCTCTTCGAACACCGGCAGTACCGATTTGCGCGACACCGAGGTCCAGCAGCCGAACACCACCGCGACCTTGTCCTGGGTCAGCAGCTGTCGGCCCTTTTCAGCGAACAGCGGCCAGTTGGAAGCAGGGTCGACCACCACCGGCTCGAGCATCTTGCCGTTCACACCGCCCTTGGCGTTGATCTCGTCGATGGTCATCAGTGCCATGTCCTTGAGCGATGTTTCGGAGATCGCCATGGTCCCGGACAACGAATGCAGAATCCCGACCTTGATGGTCTCGGCGGCCTGGACAGTCCAGGTCATGCCCATCGCGGCAATGGATGCCGTGAGTGTGAAAGCCTTGATCAAACTGCGACGCTTCATTGTGCGATCTCCATGAACATTCGATTTTTTCTGGTTGGCAGATGCGGACGACTGAAGCTGTGTTTTGCAAAGGCTGTGCCCGGTCGCGTTCAGGCAAGAAAATGTCGTGCCAGAGCGCTTGCGCGCTGAATGCGTGCACCAGGAGGGGACGGCAGGCGGGCGATGGTGCGTCGAGTTGCGCCAGATTGGGGCGCCCGCTGGCACTCAGATGCGGATACAAAAGCGATAACCCTGTACCACAGCTCGAGAAAACCGACGGGCCACACTCAGTTGCTCATCCGATTCTCAGCGCAGGTTTTTATGAGTCATGTCTCAGGCCGATCCGGTCGTACCGCAAGTTCTTCAGCAACGTTCAAGCTGCCCCCACTGAGCCCGGCTTTTCTGACTGAAGAAGACGCCGCCTATTGGGTGCACACACGAATTCCACTCAACCCGGACAAAGAGTACGGCAGCGTGATCCTGCTGCGACCGGACGGGAAATTCCTCGCCACCTCTCCCATCGCAGGTGAAGCCACGCGCTTCGACTTCGGCACGATTGTGCAGACCGATGCCCTTGGCGGCATGCTCCATCCGCTGGGCTACCGATGTATCGCCAGCGTACACAGCCATCCGCCGCTACATGACCAGTTCCGCAATGGCAATCGGCGTCAGGATGAAACCCTGCTCAGGCTGTTCATGAGCTTCTATTCAGGCGGCGATTTCATTGGCGATGTGTCGGCGCGGGATTTTTTCCGCAGCGCTTACCTTTCAGGCCCGGATGGCAGCTTGCTCAAATACGTCTCGAGCGGCTCGCCCGAGGAACGCGACTACTTCCTCTGGCAGCAGTCCGGCGGGCCGTCGGGCCATCCGGCTGGGGCCTATGACGTGATGGCTGTGATCAACAGGCTGGCGACCGTGGGTGAACTCAAAGTCATTGTTTCGAATGCCGACTGGGGCTACTCGGTGGGGCGCGTACCTGCGGACTGGAAGGTCGGCGCGTCGTTTTCAAAGGGTGCGGTCACCGAACTGCCGCTGATGACCCGGGTATGCGTCAATGCCGAACGCGCCGTGCTTGCCGCCTTGAAATCCAGAGGCGCACAGACGACGGGCCTGATATTGAAAAAATTGATTGGCGAGGAGTATGTCGCCACCCATGCGCGCCCGGCCGGACTGGCTGCATGGGATCCTGAGCGAATATTTCCGGTTGATGCCCAAGGGCAATTGCAGCTGCCGAGGGGTTATTTGCTGGAGGGTTTCTACTTCGCCTCGCGGCCCGACCCTGCGCAGTTTCCACCCGCTCAGCCGTGGCTCTACGAGAACTTCTTCACGCCCCGGGAGATCGCCGTCGCTATCGAAGCGAATGCCCGCAGCAAACATCTGGCGAAAGCAGGACATGCGTTGTCGCTGTACATGCGGGCGCAGGATCATGCGATGTTGAAGTACCGCTTCAGCGGCGATTCGATCGAAGCGGCACTGAGCGTTACGCAGTCGGACGGCACGGTCGGTGACAATGGGGTGCAGGCAAGGCTGGCGGCCGGCACACTGGATACCCGCGCATTTGTCTCGATGCTGGTACTGGCCGGCACCCTGGATGTCGTGCGCGGCAGTGTGCTGTGGGCGCATCTGGGGCCGGTGGATCTGCAATGGCAACCCTTCGCGAACTTCCCCTGGCCGCGATTGAGCGGCGCTTTTCTGTGCGCCGATGATGCCGTGCGCCATGCCCATGAACTCGCCGGCCTGCGCCGTGACAAACCGTACGCCGGGTATGTTTTTCAGCGCAGCGACAAGCGTTTCGTGGTGACCGAACCGTTGCCGGGAGATATCGAAACGCTCAGTCAGGGCAGGCTTTATCCGATGGACAATCATGGGCGTCCGGTCTTTCCCGACGACCATGCGCTGCACGCCCGTTACGTCTCTCACATTGCCATGTCGCAACTTTTGCCGGTGGATACGGAGCTTTTTGGCTGGGCGTATCAGGAAGCGGCTGTGAGCTTGCAGATGTTGAGTGTGGCGGAGGTCAGGCAAGTCCTGCTCGACGAGATTGCCTTGTATGTCAGCGCGGCGCCGGACAGCCTCGTCAGGTATGAGGTCATCGGATCTGCGGGCTCCACGGAATTGGCCCGGCGCCTGGGCACGCGTCAGCATCCGGGCGCCCTGGCGCTGGAGTTGGACAGCGGCCGTAAACGCCCGCAGGACTTCATACGTGAACAGGCAGCGGCCGGACGTTTAACGGTTCTGATCGATAATGAACTGTGGGGCTATCGCGGGCGGGTGCCGCCCGCCTGGTCGCTGCGCACCACGCCCGCGCCTTTGCCCGTGCCGCAGTTGCCGGTGGTGCAACTGCCGCCGCTTCTGTATCCCCAGCCGGACAGAGACAAGCCGATCCTGCCCAAACCCACGCCACTCCCGCAACCGCAAATCCCGTTGCCGCCGCTGACGTTGCCGTTGCCCTGGAAACGCCTGGAAGGTGTGGCATTCGGCGCGATTTTCCCCTCGGCGGATGAGGCTGCACGAGACCGATGCATGGGGGACTTTCGTCCACAGGGCGAAACGCGCGCGTACTTCGGCTTCATTCTCAGGCACAAGAGCCGGCCAGAGTATGTGGCTACCGAGCTGGTGCCCGTCAGTGATCAAGGCAAAAATCTGTTCAGGCTCGATTCGGTTTTCGCCGACCTGCCCTCAGAGCCCTGGCATGCGTTGCCCGAGGGCTTCGAACTGCACGGCAATTTTTATGCGTCGCAACGAGCCGGTGATCCGACGAAAAGCCCGGATGAATGGCTGGCGCATTACTTCATCTCGCCGGACCACCTGACAGCCTCGATGTATTACGGCGGCCGGCGTCCGGTCATGGTGTCGGACGCTCCCGCAGCGCTTTATCTCGCCGTGCGCGATGGTGCTTTGCTCAAATATGTGTGGAGCAAGTCCAGCAAACTGTTTCATGACGCCTCGTCCCAGCGCACGCTTGAACAGATCAAAAGCGATCTGGCCGCTGGCAACCGTCTACCGACCGACTTTATCCATGAGGTCGCCAGCAGCGGCGAGCTTTCCGTCATGCGCACCGGTCTGTGCTGGGACCGGGCGGGGCTGGTGCCAGCCACCTGGCAACCGTACGCAAATCTCGAACGGCGCCGGCTCGGTCCGGTCTTTCTGACGGCTGACGACGCGGCCGTCCACGCCAGGACACTCGTGCCTCTGGTGACCGACAGGGTGCATGGCGGGCTGATTCTGGAGACGGTCGATAAGCGCTACGTCGCCACAGTACCCGTTGAAGTCAGCCATGAGGATTTCGATTTCACCGATATCTGCCCTGAGGAAAGTCGCGCCGCCGGATTGTTTCCTGCGGGTTGTCGCATCGTGGCGCGGTACCGCTCGCGCGTCGCCCAGGAGGTGTCGTTGGTCTTGGCGCCTGTGCAAAAGCAGGTGTACCAGAACGTGTTTTCGGTCGAGGTGCTGGAGTCGGCATTCAACAAGCGCGGCATGAAAGAGGAATACCGGGTGGCGGCGGACGGTTCCCTGGTTCGCTATACACCCGCCCCACGGGATGAATACCTGTTCTGTCCGGATGGCGCGGTGATTGGCTATCGGCCGCAAGCCGAACTGCTTTCGCAGCTGCTTGATCAGGGCGAGCGGCTGTCCGTCGTCGATGCAAAAGCGATAAGACAGCGCCTGCGCAATCGGCAATTGAAACCCGTCGAATGGGTGAACGAGCTGGCCAGGGCCGGACGTCTGTGGGTGGTCGCCGCAAGCGCGATCTGGGGGCAACCGCGCCAGATTATCCAGTGGGCACCATACTCCGGGGATCTGTTGCCGGCCGCAGATTATGACAAGGCGTTGAGCAGCCCGGTCGGCAGCCCGCTGTTCATCCAGGCAGACGCTGCCGCGCGGTACGCTCATCAACTGTCGTTGAGCAGGGATACGCAGACCTTCGGCTACGTTTTGAACGGCCCTGAAGACCTGTTGGTGTCCACTCTGCCAGTTGCGGTGCAGCGTTCGGGGTTGGCGCTGGATCGAGTGTTCGAGCAGGGCAAGCTGCCGCCAGGCTTCAGTCTGAGCGCCATTTATTTGCGAGCAGCGCTGCCACCTCTGGGCGCGCGGCCGGACGATATGCGGCACTTTTTTCTGCTGCCCAACGATGTCCAGGCAGCCTGCGCATGGGCCAACACGTCCCAGGGGTACCGGCCGATCTACTTCTCCTGCGCCGATGGCGCGTTGTTGAAATTGCAACTGCATGCATTCGAGCCCGGCACTTTCTACGATGAGTTCGGGCAAGTGCAACTGCGCCCCAATGCCTTTGTGTCGAAGGTGGAAGCGGCGGTCGATGAGCGGGGCATTGCCAGCGGTACGTTCAGATTTGTCGACTATGTCCAACGGATGGCTCATGCCGGCCGACTTGAGGTAATTGAAACGAGTGAATACTGGTCGCGGCATGGTCAGGTGGATGAACGCTGGCAGCCACGGCTGACCGAGGTGTCCAGTGAGCAACGCTGGCGCGAGCATCCGGCGCCAGCGCTGGGACCTGTCTTTCATCATCCCGATGATGCCGCCTGCCATGTTCATGGACGGGTAGCCGGCCAGGCGGTAATAGGCACCGGTTATGAGAGTGCGATTCTGGCGAACCCGTCCAGCCTTCGCTTCGTTCCGCTTGAGCCGATCGTGTATCTGGCCAACGAGGACAATCCGCTGTTGCGCATACTGCGTACCGTCGCGGATCCGGCTGTCAGTTGGCGCGATCCGGCGCCGCGTTATCCCGAGGGTTACTCGGTGATGGCCACCCATCAATTGCATGTCTCGGGCAACACCACGCTGGCGGCGGACGTGGATCAGGTCTATGCCAATTACGCTGCGCCTTCGCTGGTGCATGCGCACACCCATGCACCCACGGAAAAAGGCCTGCATATCCTGCACTACTACTATTCAACGCCGCACGATGTGCTGCTCAAGTACACACCTGCGTATTCAAGGGCGGAAAGAGATCTGTTGCTGACCCGCTCAGCCACTTTCGAGGGCGGACGCTGGATCAGCCGGCTGAGCCCTGGAGAGTTTCTTTCGCGGCTTATGGCGCTGGGTGAGTTTCGAGTGCTGATCGGCGGTTATTACTGGCGCCAGACCGGCCGCATGAACACTACCTGGCGAAGCCGTCGTCAGCAGACCCCGACACCCGGAACCGTGCGCTTGCGCGACGAGTTGTAAATGAAATGAATGAACAGGCACGAGCCGCCGCAACGGCCCGCGCCCGTCACATCAACGCTGCACCTGCGCGGAACGCTCGCCAAGTCGGGGCACGAGAAACCGGTCGAGCAACCAGACCACCACCAGCGACGCCCCCACCAGTGGAAACACCACCGCCAGCACCAGCATGATCGCCACGCCGGTTTTCCACTTCGGCAGGTCATGGCGCAGCGGCGGCACACCGAATTTGCCTTCAGGCCGACGCTTCCACCAGATCACCACGCCGCTGACGGCGCTGAGCAGAATCATCAGGCAGATCAGCAGCACGACAATCTGGTTGAAAGTGCCGAACATCTTGCCTTCGTGCAGCATCACGCCGATTTCCGTGGCGCGCGCGACGGTGCCGTAGTGCTCGAAGCGGACATCGGCGAGGACCTTGCCGGTGTACTGATCGACGTGCAGGGTGGCGTCGTTGCGCGGGTCATCAGCGAACACGGCAATGGTGAACACGCCGGTGGCGGTGGTCGGCAGGGTGATGCTGTAGCCCGGTTCAACCTTGCGTTCACTGGCGATGTTCTGCACGTCCTGCAGGCTGATGGCGGGTGCTGCGGGGCCGGCATGGGCATTGCCGTGATTCATGTGTTCGGCGTGGTCGCCGGACATCGGCATCGGCGTATTTTCCATCGCCCATGGCACGGTCTGGCGGGTGGCGCTGTTGAGGCTGCGTGCCTCGATGTCGGAGGTCGGCACGTTGTCCCACATCGCTGCCGGAAACACGTTCCACACCTGCGCGTATTGCTTGCCCCAGAAACCGGTCCAGGTCATGCCACTGAGCAACATCACCAACAGCAATGTCGCGCCCCAGAAACCGGTGACGGCATGCAGATCGCGCCACAACACTCGACCGCGGCTGTTCAAACGCGGCCATAGAATGCCCGCCGCCTGACCACGCGGCCACCACAGGAACAGCCCCGAGACCACCAGCACCACGCCCCAGCCAGCGGCCATTTCGATCAGGCGATCGCCGACTGTGCCGATCATCAATTCGCCGTGGATCGCACGGGCGATGGCTTGCAGGTTCTGCTTGGCATCCTGCTCGCCGAGGATGTCACCGTGGTACGGATCGACGAACACGTTGAGTTCATGACCGGCGTTCTTCACCACGAATTGCGCGCTGCGCTCAGCATTCAACGGCGGCAGATACTGAGTGACCTGGCCTTGTGGATAAGCGCTTTTCACCCGTTGCAGCAAGTCATCGGCCGGCACCGTGTGGTGCCCGGCCGGTACTTCGAGCAGGCTGCTGTACATCAGCGAATCGAGCTGCGGTTTGAACAGATAAATGATCCCGGTCAGGGCCAGCATCACCATGAACGGCGCGACGAACAGCCCGGCATAGAAATGCCAGCGCCAGGCCAGGTTGTAGAAATTGGATTGAGGCTTTTGCATCACGTGTGCTCCGCTTGGCTTGGTTCTTTTCGTTGTCTGTTTACCTGTGGCAGCGAGCCTGCTCGCGAAGCGGTTGTTCAGTCGATATCAATGCCGACCGTGGCGCCGTCTTCGCGAGCAGGCTCGCTCCTACATGGGTGGGTGTCAGAAACTCATATCCACTTTGGTCCAGAGCGTGCGCCCCGGTTCATTGATTGCTTGCGGGTCGTTGGCCGGATAGCCGAAGCCGGCATTGCCGGCCAGATTCAGGTGTTCGGCGTAGGCTTTGCCGAACAGGTTGTCGACGCCGCTGCTGACCTTCCAGTGCTGGTTGATGCGGTACGCGCCGTTGAGCGAGAACACGCCGAAGCCCGAGCTCTGGGCGTAATCCTTGCCGACCACGTTGCCCTTGTTCGCGTCGATGCGGTGCTGCGCGGCGACCACTCGCCACAATGCGCCGGCGCTCCACTTGGCCTCGCTGTAGGTCAGGCCGAAGCGCGCATCCAGCGGCGGCATCTGCGGTAATGCCGAGCCGTCGCTGCTGTTCTTGCCCCAGGCATAGGCCAGGGTCGCATCGGCTTTCCAGTTGTCGGTCAGGTTGTAGGCAGCTCCGAGTTCGCCACCCATGATCCGCGCGTCGATGTTCTCGGCGCGCGAGGTGCTCATGCCCATCATTCCCGGCGTGTAGTCGAACAGGATGTAATCGCGTACCACACCGATGTAACCCGAGGCCCAGGCTTCGAGGTCGGCGCTCCTGTAGTTCACGCCGAAGTCGAACTGCGTGGTCTTTTCCGGTTTGATCGAGTCGAACGCGTTGACCGATCCTGCCGGGCCGGACTTGGGCGAAAACAACTCCCAGTAATCCGGGAAGCGTTGCGCGTGGCCGAGGCCTGCATAAAGCGTGGTCGGGCTATCGGCGAGGTCATGCTCGTAACGGATGAAGCCGCTGGGCAGGGTGTCGGCGCGGGTGTCGTCGGCGGTCGGGTTGGGGCGGGACATCATCCCCGACCCTGTGGTTTGCCGGTAATCCTTGGCCGAGGCGCGATCGACCCGAGCGCCAGTGATCAAGCGATCACGCTCGGCGGCGTACCAGGTCATTTCGCTGAACACACCGTAATTGTGGAAATCGGCGTCCTTGCTGTACGGCAGCTCCTTGTAGGTATCGATGCCCATTGCACTGCGCTGACGGTGCTCGTTGGTCTGTGCGTCGAGGCCGGTGATCAGCTGAACATCAGCCCAGCGCCAGGTTGCTTTGATCCGTGCACCGAGGGTACGACGGTCGACGTTTGACGCCATCGGTCCCGCCATCATGCCGGTGCCGGACGGGGTGCGCAGGGTGTAGTTGTCCATCACATGGTCGGCGTAGTTGTAGTAGACCTGCGCTTCCAGTTTTTCCAGCACCTCGCTGATGTTGGATTTTTCCAAGCGCAGACCGAGGCTCTCGCGCAGGAATTGCGAACCGTCCATGCCGCGCCCGGCATACCGTGCCTCGCCATCGCCCTTGCCGGCGGTGAGTTCGATCAGGGTGTCGGCATCCGGCGTCCAGCCCAGCGCGATATCGCCGTTCCACTTGTCGTAACGCGAGGCGACGATGTCGTTGTTGCCGTCGCGATAGTCATCGGAATGCGCAGTGTTGCCGATCACCCGCACGTAACCCAGAGGACCGCCGGCAGCGGCGTCGACAACCTTGTCGAAACGCCCATGCGAGCCGGCCAGGATGCTGGCGTTGACGCGCGTGCCGAGTTCGCCGAAGTTCTCCGGCTCACGGTCGAACAGCACCGTACCGGCCGATGCGCCCGGCCCCCACAGGACAGTCTGCGGACCTTTGATCACCGTGAGCTTGTCGTAGGTTTCCGGCGAGATGTACGAAGTCGGCGCGTCCATCCGGCCAGGGCAAGCGCCGAGCATCATGCTGCCGTTGGTGAGGATGTTCAGCCGCGAACCAAACATGCCGCGCAGCACCGGATCGCCGTTGGTGCCGCCATTGCGCACCAGAGCGAAGCCGGGAATGGTCTTCAGGTAATCGCCGCCGTCACTGGCCGGCACCGGTTGGCGCGGATCCTTGGGGTTGGTGACGATCGTCAATGGTGAGCTTGGAGCGATGGCAGTGATCACCGTCGGGCTCAGTTCATGTTCATGGCCGGCGTGAGCGTCGGCCAGCGCCAGCGGTGTCAGCAGTACGCCGCAAAGGACGGCAATAGCGTGCCTGCAACGAATCGGCGATTCATTCAGGGCAAAGTGCGCGCGGGCAGATTCCGCGCAGGGGACAGCAGTAAACCTGGACATGACAATTTCCATCGAACAGTCGTAAACACCACGGTCGGCAGCCTGGAGCTGTCTTCTCAACCGTGTGCAATCAGAGGTGCGTGTTTACGTGGCGATGGGCGGGGCGCGGGTGCGGGCGCCGGGGAAGAAGGGTTGGCGGGCATGGCCCAGACGCGGGGAGGGTGGGGTGAAGGTAGTGGGTGGCGGGATGTTGAAAGCGACGAAATCGCCGCCGCCGGTCAGCGCCGGGCAATTGAACAGCAAGCTGCAATAGCCGCACTTTTCCCACAGCACGTGATGCGAAGATTGCGGCGGGCAATGCTCGGCAGCAGGCTGGGCGCCATGGCCGCTGTGATCCATGCCGGGCATGTCCATCGACATGTCCATGCTCATTGGCATCGACGTCGAGGCGTGCTGATCCATCGGCATCGACTGAGAAATCAGTGGACCGATGAAGATCATCAACATGGCGAACAGGGCGATCCAGCTGCCACGCGTCAGCGCTTGAGTCTGACGGTGATGCGGGACGGGCCTGGCGCGCAACGGACGCATGGGCGAAGTCAGCCGAAACAGTTACTGAGCGTGCACGTGGCCCTGGGCGGATTCCGGCGGTTTCTTCTGCACGGCAACTTCAACGCTGACGTCACCTGCTTTTTCGAAATGCAGGGTCATCGGGAAGCGCTTGCCGTCGCTGAGCAGACTGCGATCGCTCGGGTTGAGCAGCATCACGTGGTAAGCCATCGGCGCGAAGGTCACGGTGCCGCCGGCGGGGATTTCCACGCTTGGCACTTGCTGCATCTTCATCAGATCGCCCTGCATCACGTGCTCGTGCAACTGCGCTTGTGCAGCGATGGGCGAGTCGACGCTGAGCAGGCGATCGGCGCTTTTGCCGGTGTTGTGAATGATGAAATAGGCGGCGACGGTCGGCGCATTCGGCGGCAGTTCCTGCGACCACGGATGGGCGATTTCCAGCGCACCCACCTTGTATTCGTGGGCATGGGCAAAGCACGCCGGCAACAACAGCGCAGCGAGGACGAAGAGTTTCTTCAACATGGCAGTTCTCCAGAACGATTTGAAACGCGGATTCAGGGCGCGAACCAATCAGACCAGAGGGGAGGCACGGGGATTGAGACTCGGCCATTGCTGGCGCGGCGTCGGGGTTTGCAGGGAGGCGGGCGCAACGCTGCGGTTGCTTTCAAATTGCGCGAAATACAGCTGCGGCGAATGCCCTGGCAGCGCCAGCAATGGCGCCCCGCCTGAGCAACACCAGCAGTGCTGCATGTTCGAATGGTTGTCGTTTTGCGGGGCCTTCTGATCCGTGGCACCGATGTCGATCGCCACCATCTTCATGCCGCTGCCGGTGCAGAAACTGCTCCAGAGTATCTGCTCGGCCGGTGAACTGGCCGCCTGCGCCATCGCCCCGCTCAGCGGCATGGCGAGCATGTTGAACAGCACTGCAAAGCAGGCGATCCAGGCGAATGCTAACCGGCGTCGGTTCATGGGACAGGTCCGTTGGGTGGGCGATCAGGCGCGGCCCATTTAGCCTGATCAGGGCCGATAAGTAAAAAAGCGTCGTGCGGTTTGGTGTCGCAGTGCTTGCTGCAAAAGTTGTAACAGTCTGCGCCCCGTTTCGATTTCGCCGCTGTGAATGAGTTTAGCGGCTTCGACTCGCAATGCCTGGGCGAAATCCGCATCGGTCTCTATTCGTGCTCGTATGGTCTGCATAACGTCTCGACCTGCTGCTCGGTCAAGGCGCCCATCTCCCGAGTCTTCCAGTTCACAGCCCTTGATGTATTGGCCCAGATCCGCTGGGGTTTTCAGGTAGTCCCGAACGTCAAAAGGAAGAAATTTCTCTGACATTGAATATCACGCCTTTGAGTTCAAAGGCCGAAGGGTAAGTGGTATGCCTGAACGCTGAAAGGCGGTGTTGTTTTGAATTTATGTGGGTGGTGTCTGGCCGGGTTGCAGGAATCGAGACATAAATTCCGCCGAGCCGGAGTCATGTGGGAGCGAGCCTGCTCGCGAAAGCGCTGTGTCAGACAATGGAAGGCTACTGGTGCTGACGTCTTCGCGAGCAGGCTCGCTCCCACAAAGGGCCGTGCCGATTCAGTGGGAAAGGGCAGCGAGGACTTCAGCGACTGATTCAAACTCCCGATCAGCCCCCGGCAACCCCGGGCGCTTCAACACCAGCACCGGCACGCCACGCTCACGCGCCACTTCGAGCTTCGGCTCGGTGGCGCTGCTGCCGCTGTTCTTGCTGATCAATACGTCGATCTGCCGGCGCTCGAACAGCGCTCGCTCGTCTTCCAGCAGAAACGGCCCACGGGCGCCGATCACTTCGCAGCGCGTGTTGCCGGGATAAACGTCGAGGGCGCGCAGAGTCCAGAACTGGTGGGCGGGAATTTCGTCGAGGTGTTGCAGCGGTTCGCGGCCGAGGGTGAACAGCGGGCGGTGGAACGGTTCCAAGGCGGCGATGAGTTCGGCCCAGTCACTGACCTCGCGCCAGTCATCGCCTGCTTGCGGTTGCCAGGCGGGCCGGCGCAAGGCCCAGCAGGGGATGCCGGCGAGCTGTGCCGCGCGGGCGGCGTTGGCGCTGATTTGTGCGGCGTACGGGTGCGTGGCGTCGAGCAGCAGATCGACGCCTTCATCGGCGATGAACTGCGCCAGACCCTCAGCGCCGCCATAGCCGCCGACCCGAACCTGGCAGCGCAAATCGCTCGGCACCCGGCCAACGCCAGCGAGGCTGTAGATATGTTGTGGGCCGAGCGTGCGGGCAATCGCCAGCGCTTCAGTGACACCACCAAGCAGCAGGATCCGTTTCATGCAAAACCTCCGGCGTGCCCGACAATCCCGCCCTGACGATCAATGGCAAACACCTCGACCTGCACCTGTGCCGGTACCACGCTGCGGGCGAAATTCAATGCGTGGCGACACACCTCATCCCCCAAAGCGATGCCCGCCGCACTGGCCATGGCCAAGGCTTGTTGGCTGGTATTGGCTTCGCGAATGCCTTGTTGCAATGCCGCATCCGCGCCAATCGCCGCCGCCCACTCGGCCAGTTGCGGCAAGTCGATGCTCGAATGCCGTGAGTGCAGATCCATATGCCCGGCGGCGAGTTTGCTGATCTTGCCGAAGCCGCCGCACAGGCTGAGTTTATCCACAGGCACTTTGCGCAGATGCTTGAGCACCGCACCGACGAAATCACCCATCTCGATCAGGGCGATTTCCGGCAGGTCGTAGACCCGGCGCATGGTGTCTTCGCTGGCGTTGCCGGTGCACGCGGCGATGTGCAAATAGCCGTTGGTTTTCGCCACGTCGATGCCCTGATGAATCGAGGCGATGTAAGCGGCGCAGGAAAATGGCCGGACGATGCCGCTGGTGCCGAGGATCGACAGGCCGCCAAGAATGCCCAGCCGTGGGTTCATGGTTTTCAGCGCCAGTTCTGCGCCGCCCTCGACATTGACTGTGACTTCGAAGCCGCCGCCGTAGCCGGTTTCGACGGCGAGCAAGGCCAGGTGATCGCTGATCATTTTGCGCGGCACCGGATTGATCGCCGGTTCGCCGACGGCCAATACCAGGCCGGGTCGGGTCACCGTGCCGACGCCGACACCGGCGTTGAAGTGGATTCCCGGTTCGGCGGACAGTCGCACCTGTGAATAGAGCAGGGCGCCGTGGGTGACGTCAGGGTCATCGCCAGCATCCTTGATCGTCCCGGCTTCGGCGCCGTCCTCGCTCAAGCGGCAGAACTCCAGGCGCATCTGCACCTGTTTGCCCTTGGGCAGCGTGATCTGCACCGCGTCGGCGCTGACGCCGGTGAGCAACAGGCGCGCGGCGGCGAGGCTGGTGGCGGTGGCGCAGCTGCCGGTGGTGAGGCCGCTGCGCAGGGGCGCGGGTTGTTCGGCGGTTTCGTCACGCATCGAGGGGTTTTACCAGTTCCAGCAGGGTGATTGGCAACGCCTGACGCCAGGTGTCGAACTCGCCGAGCGGTTGCGCCTGGGCGACATGGATGCGCGTCAGCTCACCGCCGTATTGTTCGCGCCAGTGCATCAGGGTGACTTCGCTTTGCAGGGTCACGACGTTGGCCACCAATCGGCCGCCGGGCTTGAGCTGTTCCCAGCAGGTCTCGAATACACCCTCACGGGTGACGCCGCCGCCGATGAAAATCGCTTCCGGACGTTCAAGGCCATTGAGCGCTTGCGGCGCCTTGCCGCGAATCAGCTGCAAGCCGGGTACGCCCAGCGCATCGCGGTTGTGTTCGATCAATTGCTGACGGCCCTCGTCGGCCTCGACCGCGATGGCGCGACAGCTCGGGTGCGCACGCATCCATTCGATGCCGATCGAGCCGCTGCCGGCGCCGACATCCCAGAGCAGTTCGCCGGGCTTCGGCGCCAGGCGGGCGAGGGTGATGGCGCGCACGTCGCGCTTGGTCAGCTGGCCGTCGTGACGGAACGCCGAATCGGGTAATCCGGCGAGGCGTGACAGGCCAGTAACACCGGGTTCGGCCAGACACTCGACAGCGATAACGTTGAGATCGGCAATCGGCGCATTTTCCCAGTCACTGGCGCGGCGCTCGATCCGCCGCTCGGCGTCACCGCCCAGATGCTCCAGAACAGTCATGCGACTTGGGCCGAAACCACGTTCGCAGAGCAATTGCGCAACGGCGGCCGGACTGCTGCCGTCATTGCTCAGCAACAACAGACGCACGCCGCTGAACAGATGCGCATTGAGCGCCGCCAACGGACGCGCCACCAGCGACACAACCGTCACCTCCTGCAACGGCCAGCCCAGGCGCGCCGCGGCCAGTGCGCAGGACGAAGGGGCGGGGATGATCGCCATCTCGGCGCTCGGCACATGACGCGCCAAGCTGGCACCGACGCCGTAAAACATCGGATCACCGCTGGCCAGCACGCAGACCCGCTCGCCACGCGACTCGAGCACCGGCGCGAGGGAAAACGGACTCGGCCACAATTGCCGCTCGCCGCCGATGCACGGCGGCAGCAGATCCAGCTGGCGCTGGCCGCCGACGATCCGCGAAGCGCCCATCAGAGCACGCCGGGCGTTCTTGCCCAGGCCTTTGAAGCCGTCTTCACCTATACCCACAACGGTCAGCCAATCGCCCATTTCATACTCCAGATCCTGCGTCCAGCGAAGCGGGCGACATGATAACGCGACAATCGAAAACTGGCTGCTGTCCTTTTTTGAGGAGCGCCGACATTCAATGTTTACATTGTCTTTTGTGATTTTTCGAGTTCTTCGCAAGTATTGAATTGGCGTTCCGCTGGAAGTGCTTGTGGCTATCCGGAAGGTACTTTTTTAGTAAATTGAATAATCAAATGGATAATTGAAATGAGCGATGTTTTGAACAGTATCTCAGCACTGCCCAACCAAGGCAGTGCGACGGTGATGGGGAATAATCTGTTGTCCTACTTTTCCGGGTTGACTGCGGAAGACAAACGATTCGTCAAAGACAGTATGCGCTGGGCAGAATACAGAGCCGATTTGCGTCATGACAGAAACAGAGAGCCAGCTGCTTGGTTCGAATATTATTCTGGGGTGCTCTGGTCTGTCGGCTGGAGCCTGGAGCAAGCTCCGGTAATCCATGTTGACAAGAACTTTACCGGCAATGCGCTGGACGTCTGGGCGCGATCCTTGTCGCAACAACTGAGTCGGGAGAAAGTCGGGCTAATGAAGGAAGCGTTCCATATGCTTGAGACACATTCGGACGCCATAGACGTATTTAGAGGCAGCGCTCGGGAATGGAGCGATTTTCGTTTTTCTCCTGCTCAGTACAATTTCAATAGGGAGTTGGAGATTGTCGTTAGTAACGTTCGCTTGCTTGATGCGAAGTGGTCCTCTACCTATTTGTTCTGGACTATTCAGCATACGGGTTCGGAGCTTGATATTCGCTCCAGGCGCTTTTTGATCAGGTCTGCCGCGATAAATGAAAATCGGCTTCAGTTGGCTGCTGCAGTGCTTGATATGCGCACGCGTGAAATTGAGTTGGCTCGGGGCGCTTGATGTTAGTTGTACAGCTTTGTTTGATGGTTTGTATGACGCTCTGAAATTAAATGCATGGATTTTCGATTTGATTAACTCCGGTGCTGTGGTTAGTTTGTTTTCCACACCAAGTCGGTGTTTTAATCATGAAAGGAATCCATTTATGACTGAGCTGAATAAAGATGTAATCTCCGCTGTTGAGCGGTTTAGTTTGATTGCACAAACCAATGAGTTTATCGCTGCGCAGCCAGTGCTGCGCTCGCGTTCGGCAAGTGTTGGCAGTAGCTTGCCGATTGATAAAGATGAACTGAATGCTGCAATCATGGGCTCGGGTATTGCAGGCTTTGATGCAAGCATGTCCAAGCGCAGCAAGCGAATCGTTAAAAACACCTACATGTATGCCGATCTGGTTGCCTTGCTCAAATATCCGGCGGCCAACCAGAAAGAACAGCGCTATAACGAGTTTATGCGATTGATGAAACTGGCTGGCTGGTTTGCTTTCAGCCAGCCTTATAATCGATATACCGCTACTTCGCAAAAGCTGACCATGGACAATGTTGTCCTGTCTGTTCTGCATGCCGCTGTTGGTGCTGCGGTAGGGCAGGGCCAGGCAGCCCTTAAAGTATTGTCCTCTGTGGCAGATGCGACCATGGATGCGCTGAAAAATGAACCACAGGCCCTGACGCTGTTCGAGAACAACTCGAAGAAAGCCGAAGGTGGCAACTTTTGCATGAGTGCGGCTTCGCAGGATGATGAGGGTGGTATCACCCTGGCAATCGCTGCTGTGCAATATCTGGCTTCGGCTCAACCTACCAAAGTACTGTTTGTAGAATGGGCAACATCTGCTGTGGAGATTTATAACGCCGGCGCCACTATGTATATGGATGAGGAAGACTATGCAATGGTTGAACCGTTGATTGTCAAGGCTCTGACTGAGCAGCGTGAGAAAGCGCTCAGCTACGAATTTGGCCAATCGGTCTGAAAGTGATTAATGCCAGAGGCGCAAGCCTCTGGTTTTTTTGTGGGAGATGCAAATGTTCGCGATTTCGAAGGTTTTCGTATGCGCAGGGGCATTAGTGCTGGTGAGTAAAGAGCTGTCGGCATCTGACATTGACGACAGTCTCGATGCGCTGCTTTATTCACAAACGGTCGCCTCGCATAAAGTTCCCGATGCTGTTGAATGCGATGCATGGAATGACGCCAATAAAACGGCTTTGAAAGTCACCGGTGCTTTGTTTTTCGACGATCCGGTTATCAGCGCGCCGGTCACTACGCCCGATACTTTTACTCTGCTGGAGTTGGCTCAAGAACTCTTGCAAGGTTGGGCACCGGCAGTTTTGAACCAACAGGTAATTGCCAATCTGACCTCGCGACTGGAGAGCAACGGTGCGGCCCTTGAGTTGCTTCAGCGAAATACTCTGCAAGAGGGCAAGTCGATTCGCTTCATGCTTGGCAGCGTATCTGCGGAATCAACGATTACGATGGTCGTCATTTCGTTTGCCGTCAAAGAGCCTGTTCCGGGCAATGTGCTTGAGCAACGCTTCAATGCCGAGCAGATAGTGGGCAACCTTGCTGTTGATTGCTACAAGGCTCTTATAGATGCCGATGATTACTGTTTCTCGAGAGCCAGGATTATTGCGTTATTGGGTGAGCGGCGCGAAAAGCAGATTATCGCCCTGACCTGAGAGCGCGGCAGAGGCAACAACTGAAACCTGCCTGCCCCACCGGTCGAGACAGAGGGCAGACTTTTCATACCGGTGGGCAAAGCAGGCATAATACCGCGCCTTCGCCCGCGAAGCGCTTCTGCCACACAACCGGTCAGCCCCTTGAACGAACGCCCGATGTCCACTGCCTTACGCCCCTCGGCCTGCCCGGGGTTGCTGCGTATCGTCCAGGCACTGGACGGCGGTATCTGTCGGATCAAGCTCGATGGCGGTTCGATCAGTGCGGATCAGGCCGATGCGGTGGCCGCTGCCGCCGAAGCGTTTGCGAGCGGTGCGATCGAAGCGACCAATCGCGGCAATCTGCAGATTCGTGGTATCGGTGCGCAATCGGCGGCGCTGATCGAGCGCTTGCTGGCCGCTGGCCTCGGGCCAAAGAACGCTGCCGGCGACGATGTGCGCAATCTGATGCTCAGCCCTGCCGCCGGGATCGATCGGCAGATGCTGATCGACACGCGCCCGCTCGCAGGGCAAATCCTCGACACCTTGCAAAGTCATCCGCGCTTCCATGAGTTGAGCGCCAAGTTCGCCGTGCAACTCGATGGCGGCGAAGCCCTGGTGATGCTCGAACATCCGCATGATCTGTGGCTGTCGGCATTCGAGCGTGACGGCGAAATCCTCTGGGCATTCGGTCTGGCCGGTTGCCCGACCGATCGCCCGCTCGGCGCTGTGAGCCTGGACAACGCTCACGCGCTGGTGGTCGCCGCGCTGGAGTTGTTCCTCGACCTGGCCCGGCCAGAGCAAACACGGATGCGCCATCTGCTCGACGAGTTGCCCAGGCTCGCGTTCCTTGAGTCGTTGCGCGAGCGCGTATCGCTCAAGGCGATCAGCAATTGGCAGCGCCCGACGTCGGCAGACGCGCTGCACATCGGCGCTCATCAGCAAAACACGCAAGGTCTCTGCTACGTCGGCGCGGTGCCGCCACTGGGCCGACTTGATCCGGCGATGCTGCGTGGCGCGGCACAACTGGCCCGTCAATTTGGCGATGGCAGTCTGCGCTTCACGCCGTGGCAGAGCCTGCTGCTGCCGAACGTGAAAGCCACTGATACCGACAACGTGCTTGAGCAGTTGCGGGCGTTGGGCCTGTTGACGACCGAGGCCGAACCACTGGCTCGCCTGATCGCCTGCACCGGCGCCGATGGCTGCGGCAAAGGCCTTGCCGACACCAAACAGGATGCCCGGCAACTTGCACCTCTGCTGCCCGCAGGCCTCAGCGTGCACCTGTCGGGTTGCTCGCGCTCCTGCGCCGCCGCCCACTGCGCGCCAGCGACGCTGCTGGCCGTTGCCCCCGGTCATTACGACCTCTATTTTCGCGATGCAGCACAGCCCGGATTTGGCACGCTGCACGCCTGCAATCTTACTATTGAAGCGGCCGCGACTCTGCTCGACGCCCGCTCCCGGAGCCCCCTTGATGCTTGATTACATCCGCGACGGTCAGGAGATCTATCGCAACTCCTTCGCGATCATTCGCCGCGAGGCCAATCTGGCGCGCATTCCCGCCGATCTGGAAAAACTTGCGGTGCGAGTGATCCACGCCTGCGGCATGGTCGAGGCCATCGACGGTCTGCAATTTTCCGAGGGCGCGGGCAAGGCCGGGCGCGATGCTCTGGCGGCCGGTGCGCCGATTCTCTGCGACGCGCGGATGGTCTCCGAAGGCGTGACCCGCACGCGCCTGCCGGCCAATAACCAAGTGATCTGCACTTTGCGCGACGACAGCGTGCCGGACCTCGCCCGCGAGTTGGGCAACACCCGCTCGGCCGCCGCGCTGGAGCTGTGGCGCCCGCACCTCGAAGGCAGTGTGGTGGTGATCGGCAACGCACCGACCGCGCTGTTCTACTTGCTGGAAATGCTCGACGCCGGCGCGCCAAAACCGGCACTGATCCTCGGCTTCCCGGTCGGCTTCGTCGGCGCTGCCGAATCGAAAGCGGCGCTGGCCGCCGACAGTCGCGGCGTGCCGTTCGTGATCATGCAAGGCCGGCTGGGCGGCAGTGCCATGGCCGCCGCCGCCGTCAATGCCCTCGCCACGGAGATCGAATGATGCAGGCCAAAGGACGTCTGATCGGCCTCGGTGTCGGCCCCGGTGATCCGGAACTGATCACTGTCAAAGCCTTGCGCCTGCTGCGCGAATCGCCGGTGGTCGCGTATTTCGTGGCCAAGGGCAAGAAGGGCAATGCGTTCGGCATCATCGAGGCGCATCTGGTCGAGGCGCAGAACCTGCTGCCGCTGGTCTATCCGGTGACCACCGAGGCCTTGCCGGCACCGCTGTCGTATGAGCAGGTCATCAGCGATTTCTACGACGAAGCCGCTGTGGCGGTCGCCGAGCATCTGGACGCTGGCCGCGACGTGGCGGTGATCTGCGAAGGCGACCCGTTCTTCTACGGCTCCTACATGTATTTGCATGATCGTCTCGCCAGCCGTTATGAGGCCGAAGTCGTGCCCGGGGTGTGCTCGATGCTCGGCGGCGCTTCGGTGCTCGGCGCGCCGCTGGTGTATCGCAATCAGAGCCTGTCGGTGCTTTCCGGCGTGCTGCCCCACGAAGAACTGAAACGGCGTCTGGCCGATGCCGATGCGGCGGTGATCATGAAACTGGGGCGCAACTTTCCCAAGGTCCGTCAGGTGCTGGAAGAACTCGGCCTCGCCGAGCGTGCGTTGTATGTCGAGCGCGCGACCATGGCCAACCAGAAGATCGTGCCGATGGATCAGGTCGAGCCGATGTCCTCGCCGTACTTCTCGCTGATCATCGTCCCGGGCGAACGGTGGCAAGGTTGATGAGCCGAGCGACTCCCGCCATCGTCATTCTCGGCCAGGGCAGCCTCGCCACGGCGCGGCGCATTCAGCAGGTCTACCCGGCGGCACAGATCCATGGCCTTGCCGGACGGGTTGAAGGCGCCGACAGCCGCTATGAGGAATTCGGCGCGACCCTGCGCGCGTTGTATCAACAGGACACGCCGATCATTGCCCTGTGCGCGGCCGGCATTGTGATTCGCACGCTGGCGCCGCTGTTGCTGGAGAAAGGCGCCGAACCCGCCGTGCTGGCGGTGGCCGAAGACGGCAGCGCGGTGGTGCCGTTGCTGGGTGGACTCGGTGGGGTCAACGTCATGGCCCGGGACATCGCGGCGGCGTTGCAAGTGGCGCCGGCGATCACCACCAGCGGCGAATTGCGCTTTGGCACCTGCCTGCTCAATCCGCCAAGCGGCTATGCACTGGCGGATCTGGAATCGGGCAAACGCTTCGTTTCCGACCTGCTCGCCGGGCACAGCGTGCGCATCGAAGGCGCGGCGCCGTGGCTGGATCAGGCGCAGTTGCCGCAGGATCCGCAGGCGCAGCGGTCGATTCATGTGAGCAGCGTGCAGCGGGTGGCCAGCGCCGATGAATTGCTGATTTACCCGCGCAGTGTGGCGGTGGCAGTGAGCGCTGACGTGGCAGATCTGCCGAACGCCGTTCGCGCTGCGTTGCACCAGGCCAGTGTCGCCGTGCCGGCACTGGCGTGTCTGGTGGCAGCAGAGGCTGAAATGGCCGCATCGAGTTTGCGCGAAGCTGCGCTTGAGTTGGGCGTGCCACTGCGCTTCGTCGCAGCACAAAGCGATCTTCACACGTTGGCCCGCGTGGCAGTGCCTGCGGCGAAGGTGATCAGGGCAGAACATCTGGCGATCGCGATTGCCGAGCAACCGCTGGACGTCGCGCAGATCGGCCGCCCGCGCGGTCGCCTCACGGTCATTGGTCTTGGCCCCGGCGCCGCCGAACTGATGGTGCCAGCGGTGAAAACCGAACTGGCCCGCGCCACCGATGTGCTGGGCTACGAAACCTACGTGCGCATGGCCGGCCCGTTCCGCGACGATCAGGTGCAGCACTGCACCGACAATCGTGAAGAAATGCAGCGTGCCCGCCATGCCTTCAGGCTCGCCGCCGAAGGCCGCTCGGTGATCGTGGTTTCCTCGGGCGACCCGGGCGTATTCGCCATGGCCGCTGCGGTGCTCGAAGCCCTGCACGAATCGGACGATCCGGCGTGGCACAGCGTTGATCTGGAAATCCTCCCCGGCGTCTCCGCCTCGCTGGCCACTGCGGCTCAGGCCGGTGCGCCGCTGGGCCACGACTTCTGCGTGATGTCGCTGTCGGACAACCTCAAGCCCTGGGCGATCATCGAGAAACGTCTGGATCTGGCCGCCCAAGCGGATCTGGCCCTGGCGTTCTACAACCCGATTTCCCGGGCGCGCCCGTGGCAACTGGGCCGGGCGCTGGAGATCGTTGCGCAGCACCGCTTGCCTGAAACACCGGTGGTGCTCGGTCGAGACATCGGCCGGCCGGGGCAGACGCTGCGCACCACGACCTTGGGCGCATTGACGCCGGAACAGGTGGACATGCGCACCATGGTGTTGATCGGCTCTTCGACCACCTGCACCTTCGCCCGTGCCGGGGGCGGTGAATGGGTGTATACGCCGCGTTGGTATGGTGAAAAACCGCTGTCCTGAAAAACCCTCCGCTCATTCAATATTCAGCTTTGGGAAAGTTTGAGCGGTTGTAAGTCCGATTGAAGTTTCAAATGTTTTCCACCAGCAATAAACAATGGTCATGTCCCACAGGGCAGGGCCATTTTTTATGGCCGACGGGCGCGCCAGTCCGATAATTATTATCGCTGCCGTTACAGTGGACTGCTCCCGGTGTTATCAGATATTGCCGGGGACAAGCTTTGTATTCCTTGTTGTTTGTGTGGCGCGTATTCGCCCACTAGGGTGCTGTGTTCATAGCACTTGTCGAGTGTCGTTCAAATCAATTTACCGCTCTGCAGCGGCGCGAAAGTGCGCGCGTCAATGGGCCATTAAGTAAACAAGGAGTGTGTGATGGCTTTAAAAAACGATTACTCGTTCGGGCGAGCATTCATTTCTGCGCAAGAGTATTCCGTACTCTCAAAAGCATTGCGGGAGCTTTCTGCCACCCCCCAATATCAAGCGCTGAACGACTATTACCAGCAAGCCGGTCAAACGACTGACCCGGTGTCGTTGTTGACCCTGGCGAGCCTGTTTCAAGAGCAACTTGCAGCGCTGTTGAAACGCAATAAAAACCCTGTTCCGGTGGCTGTCGATGACATTGCGCGAGGGCTGCAACGTTATCTGTCGCGGCTTTCGACGACCGTGGAAATGTTGTCGGGGCCGACCCGGCCAGTGCCGAAAGTCATCCATTTCGTCTGGGTTGGCGGCAGCGAAGTCGGTGTCAATCAGCGCGATTACATGAATATCTGGCGCCAGGTGATGGCGGCGGAGGGTTACCGCTTCAATCTCTGGTACGACAGCGATGCGTTACTGGCTTTCGAGATGAACCGGATCATTCTCGACAGCGCCAGGGCTGATGCGATGGCATCCGGTGGTGCAGCCCTCAAGCATGCCGGGCAACTGGCGACGATGATTGAAGAGCGTGCACGGGTGTTGAAACAGCAGATGGTCGATTACCTCAGCCAGCCGAGGTGGAAGGGGCGGACCGATGAAGCACGCATCGATCTGATGGTGCGTGCTTATGGCAAGGACCGCGCGTCGCTGCAGGCTTTTCGTCAGCGCTGCCTCGACAGCCATCTGGCGATGGTGGGTCCGGATCTGCAATTACGCGATGTCACTCACGCCTTTGCCGATGACTTGTTGGCGGACGTCTACCGCCGCGAAGTGTCGATGCGCGGCAACTTCGCCGCAGCGAGCGATGTGGTGCGCTTGCAGGCGGAATTTCGTGAAGGCGGGCGTTATACCGACATGGATTATCTGCCGCCGCTGCTCGACAAGTTGGGCGGTGTCGATATCACTGATTACAGTCAGACGCAGAAAATCGCAGTCCTGCAACTTCTGTTGAACAACAATCCGCAGTTGATGCCGGGGCGCGATCCGCAGCATTACCCTGACAGGACCGACAGTCTTCCAGAGCAGCATAAACAACTTCTCGAGGATTTTGCTCGCAGCAAACCCGACGTCCTTGAACTGTTCATAGCGCCAAAAGTCGTGGAGGCTGCGGAGAACGGCTTTCGCATGGGGCTGCAAATCAATGAAGAAATGAACGCTCATTTCATCGCCCAGCCGGGCAGCGGCATGACGATGTCGATCATGCAAGTCATTCGGCTCAATTACGACGTGCTCGCGGAAGTGGAAAGACGCATGGCGAACTCGGCATCCGGATGGGCCGACGGTGAAACCCTGACCACGGTCGCGGCGACAGTCATTGAAGAGATGTTGGTCAGGTCGAACTTCACCAGCTGGAATGAAGCTTATGCCTACCAATTGCTTAAAGCGGTTGTCACCTATTATCGGGACGGTATCCGCAATGACGCGGCGGGTACGGTAACGCTCACCGGCCCTGGCGCGGCACTCGCCGGATTACATGAATATATCGAAGCCAATTGCGATCCGTTTTTCACTCGTCAGGTGCTGGCGCAACAGCGTCTGCGCGAGGGCTACAACGTCAATACCGAAGAGGAAACCATTTCCGGCTGGATCGTCAGGGGCACGGAAAAAGACTGGCTGGAGAAGGAACACGCCCGGTGGGCCGAGGGGAAGCTCAAGTCCCGTTATGCCGGACGCTTGTCCAACCTGCTCAGCGATCGAAGCCTGACCTTCGAGCGCGGCTGGCCCGTTGTCGAGGGCAAACCGGTGCTGTTGACCTCAGTGCTGCAACGCTTGATGGATGATCTGGGCGAGCCGTTCATTCGAGCGATGCGAGACAAGTTGAGCGGGGAGGTCAATTTCGCTCAAGCCGTGGTCATCGACTTCGACGCCCGTCAGCAAGTGCTGGCGCAAGGACCTGTGGTTGTGCCGACCTCCCATGGTGCGGAATCGGTCAGCCATCTCAACGAACTGTTCAGCCGGATCGCCCACGGTACGCTGCCGCTGGAACAACTGAGCCCCGCGATGCGAGTCGTGCTCGGGGGGATTTTCGGCGCGACGAGCGTGGACGATGTCGGGTTCGCCGATACCTGGCAACAGGTGCGCGACCTGGCCATCGCCACCGACCGCGACGGCACTTTTGCGCGCTACGATGCGATTGAAAAAGCCGTGCGCCAGCGCCGCTCGGCGGCGTTCGAAAACGGACTTGAACGCGACCTGCCGACGGCCACATCGACGACCCGCGAGCTCAAGGTTCAAGCCATGTCCGAGCCGCTGACGCTGCGCCAGTGGGGCGAACGTATCGGCCAGATCAAGCACAGCGCGCAGCGGGAGTTTCGCACGCAGATCCTGCAGCGCAGCGGACAAGTGCGTGACACCTTTTTCAAGGCTGGCGCGGTGTCGGTCAAGCAGTTGCCGCAGGATCTGTTGCAGCGCAACGCGGGCGACCCGGGGCGCCGCTGTTATCCGCTGGCGCTGCTGATGGGCGCCGCCGTTGCAGCTGGCGAGTCGGCGGAACGGGCGTTGGTCGGGCATGTCGCCAGCGCCAGCGCGAGTCCCGACGAACTTGTATCGCGGGCGTTGCGCAGTGCGCTGGACGAACTGCGCGCCTTACCCACCGGCGAGGTCGGCAGCGTTCGCGGCGTGCAACGCCTGGACAGCATCATCGCCGCGCTGAACGTCAGTGCGGCGCCTGCGGTGCTGCTGCTCGACACTGGCGACCACGCCCTGCTGCTGGCCAAAGTGCGAACCGGTGAGCACGCGGCCTATCGCTTCTACGATCCCAACTTCGCCCTCTACGGATTTGCCGATGGCGCGCAGTTGCAACGTGGCGTAGAGCGTTATCTGAGCGCGGATGATAACGCGCTGGCGAAGCTTTATGGTCTGGGTGAGATGGCCACGGCGCAGTTCACCGTCACTGAGCTGGACATTGCGGCGATCGCCGAACGCAGGCTGTCATCGGCTCTGCGTGTGGACAGTTTTCTGCACAACGTTGCGCTGGCCGATCCACAGGGAGCCTCGATCTGGCACAAGCAAGCGCTGGTCCGTACCCGATCTCTTGGGGAAAACGCTCGACTGGGCACCAGCCTTGCGCAACTGGACGCACGCTATTGGGCCAGCGAGTTCGAGCAGGCGACCGAGCGTTTGCGCCGTGAGCACAACCTGGCGCGTGATTACGTGCCGTTGCTCGATACCCACAGCAAAAACGCCGACGGCGGCCACAGCATTACCCTGATGGATCTGCGCAATGCGCAAAATGCCCGGACGGTCAGCACCCGGGATTCGCGCTTTCAGAGAATCAGGCAATACGTCGAACGACTCGTGCAGGGCGGTGCGGCCAGGCCCGGTCAGACGGCTGATCACGACGGTGGCAGCCGACTCAGTTTCGCCTTTGCGATCCAGACGCTGATCAGTGAAATGCGCCAGCGCGAGTACCGCGCTGGCGATACAGCGCCGACACTGACCGTCGCCCTGCAACTTCAGGTGTACGTCAGTTATGCACAGCTGGGCTTTGGTGTGGCCAGCGATGCAGTGCAGGTCATCCAGTTGGTGCGCCATTTAGCGGTGGCCGAGCGGGCGTTGCAGCAGACCTCGTTCTCCGCACGTCTGGCAGGGCAGGCCGCCACGGGCGTCGGGGTGGCATTTTCCGTGGCCAATATCGGCTTCGACATCTACAACCTGACGCAGGCAGAGAATCATGAGCAGCGGGCGCGATTCTCCACGTCCCTGGCGTTCAATACGGCGGCGCTGGGTCTGGATATTGTCGCCCTGGCGGCGGGCGGAACGGTGGGCGCGTTCGCCGCAGCGTTGGCCGTGCCGCTACTGGGCGTGGGTATCGGGGTGACCGCGATTGCCAGCAATCTCGGGCAGATCATGGACAAGGCTGCGGCCATCGGCGAGTACCTCTCGCAGATTCACGACGCTTATCAGCAGTCTTACGAAAGCGTTGGTGCGGTCTTGCAGTTCCCCGCACTGGCAGTGATTACCGAGGTGGATCTGCACAGCAGAAGGGTGGCGTTCGAAGGGCAGAAGTTTTACCCCTGGAAGGGCAGTGCACTGGAATTGCCGCAATACGACGATGATCCGGCCAGGCGGCATGCTGCGATCAACATCCCCAGAGCCTTTCAACGCCCTGCTGTCGGCAGCGTCTGGGGTACTTTGCCCACGATGGTGGTGCTGCCTTGTTCGCCAATCTGTTACTACGGCTATGAATATCAACTCGGCAGCGCCGGGACCGTGCCCTTTTCAACAACCCGCTACCCGCGGTTGCACGACCGCCTGGCACATCAGCTGGAATATGACGCGCTCGGTAACCGGGTGTTTTACCTGTTCAGTACGCCATTTGCGCCACACATCCTCTACAAGCTGCATCCGGTATTCATGGCCACGACGATCAAGGTGCAGTTGAGCGCAGAGGTCAGTCAGCTGTTGGTTCCGGACCTGCCGCCAGAGTGGCGCGAGAAGATTGCCTACCGGATCACCGCACCGCAGGGGCAATTCCGGATTCGATTGGTGCCAGGCCTGCTGGCGGTGAATTTCGAGCAAGCGCGGGGCTGGGAACAGGTGACCTGGACGGTGCAGGCGTCCTGGGCACGGGTCGAGCATGTCAGCTTTCGTGCAAAACCACGGGACAGCATCGACAGCGCACCTGACATGCTGGTCGATGGCCTCGTGTTGAATCGTTTTGACGGCGTCATCGAGCTGGCCGAGGGGCTGTTCCGGATCGACTGGACGGGCCGCAGCCTGCATCTGATCGGCGTTGTCCTCGACTACGAAAACAACGCTGCGACTCAACTGCGTAGCGCCAACATGACCGCCAGCGGCATCCCGGCGCCGGTGCAGCGCTATTTGCGCGCTCAGGTCGCAAGCGGGCAACTGACCGCAGCCTATTTGCCGTTGCGTAACTTCAGAGTGCCGTTCGATTCGCCGAACCGGCCAGTGGTGACTACCGGCTATTACGACACTGCGCGGGATCGGGTGCTGTTCGCGCGTAACCTGCCGCTGGAGGTGAACGAGGGTGTGGTTCTGGCAGGCGTCAACGCCGGCCATGCGTGGTTCTACCATCCCGATCATCCATCGGTATGGCGGGTCGATGTGCTGACCGGCACTGTCCAGCATCGCTACCGTCTGAAAAATCCGCGTACAGGTTCGACCATCATCGGCTGCCGACAACAAGCCGATGGAGCGCTGCGGATTACGCAGAAGCTGACGGCAGAAGCGTTGCATGGCACCACCACGGTCGAGTACCGGATCAGCGGGCAGCATGTAGAACTGACCGCTTGCCAGATCGCTTTTGCCGCCGATGACTATCGGTTCGAGCCGCGTGAAGCGCTTCGACAAACCGATGCCCCGGACATGGGCGTCTCGTCAGACATGGCCGCCAGCAGCAGTGATTGGTCTTGTGCTCCGTTCATTGTTGTCGAGGGCTATGCCGGGTCGCAGTTGCGCGACAGGGCTTGGCTGAACAAGACGACGGGCAAGTGCATTCAGGCCAGGCAAGACCTGTCCTGGCCCGAAGACTTGTTGATGCTGATGCCGTCCAGCCCTGAAAACAACGCGGTGCTGTTCTATAGCCAGCAGGAGCGGACGATCAGCCGCGGCATCGAACCCCGTGTCGGTCATTGGCAGAATGTGGTGATCGAACACGATGTGGTCGAAATCAACCAGGCGGACCAGCGCTACCTTGCTACCAAGGACGACGGCCGTCTGTTCGAGGTCGATATCGTCGACGTGCCGGCAGCGGCAGCGATCGACGAGGTGATTGTGTTTCAGTACGGGGTACCTTCCCTTGCGCACAGAAGCGATGAGGCATGGCTCGATCAGGCCGATAAACCCTCGATTCTCCGGTTCGCCGGCGTTGGGCAGCGCTGGCTGCAGCGAAATCCCGATTGGTTGAGCGCATTGCCCTCGCTGGCCACGGTCGCAGCGTTGCTGCCGTTCCCGGTCTTCGGTTTACGAGATGGGGCAGGTCAGGCGTTCCTGACTGTGTGGTGTGTCGATGGCAAAGTCGCTGTGGCCGATATCGGTCAGGGCAAGGAGCTGGCGCTGCTCGGTCTGACCCCGGATCAAAGCGCTGTCTGGTTGCTTGAGGTCAGCGCCGGACAACTTTTCCGCCAGCCGCTGATGGCGATCGAAGCACTGCGGGGAGTGTTTGCCGCTGACCATCGTTTGCTGAAACCGGAGGTGCTCGACAGGCCTGAAAAGGTCTGGACGTCATGGACTTTTGCTGAGGTGCGGCGCCAGGGTGAAGGGCTGATTGCGCAGACCCTCGACGGGGTGCATCTGCAATTGCTGGATAACCAGCCGGCAATGATCGTTGGCGTGGAAAATCGCTGGTCTCATGTGCCGGGGCAGAGCGATGAACAGTTACGTGCACGCCTGCGAGCATTGTTGCACGGGCATGCCCACGCGCCTGTCATACAAGTGGCAAGTGCAACCGGACGCTATCTGTATTACCTGCCGCAACTTGATCAGCTGTTCGATCTGGCCGGGCGCAGTGACGGACAGTGGTCGGCATTCCTCGGTACGCGCGGGTCGAAGCAGCCGATGCTGTTCGACCCGGTCGACCAACTGATTTTCAGCGCCGGCCCGAACGACGGCGTCTGGCTGCCCGACAGTTATGCCCATCGCGACGCCGAGGTCATGGTGCTTGAGGTAGGTGATGACATCACAGAGATCGAAACATTGTTGCCCGATGGCGTCACCAGGCTGCTGCTGACTTTCGGTGCGCAGACCTCGGGTTATCGGCTGGCGCAAGCGTCCTTCCAGCGGTTGGACTGCATCGTGGTCGATGGACGACAGGCTTCGGATGCTGAAACGGCAGAACCTTGCCTGCTGGATCTGGATCTGGACGAGTGCGGGCATTGGTGGATGTCACGGGTCGATGACGGTGTGGTACTGACCGATCCGGACTCCGGGCACAGTCTGATATTGCGTAATTTCGACGGACAGCGCCCACTGCTACTGATGCTGCCCATTGCCGGGCGGCCACACACGTTCACGCTGGCTCAAGGGCTGGAAGCGTTTGCCACTGTGCGCGGCGCAGAGGCCACGGTCAGCCTGACAGCGGTGATCGCAGCGCTGCGCTGATGTCTCTACGCACAGCAAAACGCCGCGAACGGTAACCGTACGCGGCGTTTCGTTGTGGCGGTTGCGCTGCAACAACACTCAAGGCACTAGATAGCCTTTCACACCGGTAAAGATGATTTGCGCCGCCAGTGCGCAAACAAACAATCCCATCAAGCGGCTGACAATCTGCAAGCCCTGATCGCCGAGAATCCGCTCGATGCGATTGGACAGATACAGCACCACTCCGACAGTAAAACTGGCCAGGGCGATACTCATGATTGCAGTGAGCTTGTCGTCCCAGTGCGGCTGGCTGACGCCCATCACCAGCAAGGCGCCGATGGTGCCGGGGCCGACCGTCAGCGGGATGGTCAGCGGCACGATGGTCACGTCCTGCTGCACATTATCAGCCTGCACCGCCGGTTTGCCCTGAGCCATGCCCAGCGCGGAAATGAACAACACGCTGCCGGCACCGATGCGAAAGGCGTCTACGGTGATGCCGAAGACATCGAAAATCACCCGCCCGAACAAATAGAGCAGCACACTGGAAATCAGTGTGGCGAGGGCGACCTTCCACGCCAGACGCCGCTGTTCCTTGCGCGAATAGCCACGGGTCAGGCTGATAAAGCAGGACAACACGAAGAACGGGCTGTAGAGCACCAGCATCTTCAGATAAACGCTGAACAACACATGGAGCATGATGCAAGCTCACTGGCGATGGAGTCGGGGGGAGTCTATCAGGCACCGCAGATTCTGTCGGTTTACGACGGCTGGGTCGTGGCCCGGTTCTGCTGATCGCGTTGGGCAACCCAGTGTTCGATCAACTCGCGCAACTGGGAGAGCTCGACCGGTTTGGACATGTGCCCGTCCATGCCGGCCTGCCGGGCGCGCTCCTTGTGTTCGGCAAGAATGTGCGCGGTGAGGGCTACAACCGGTGTGCGGATGCGCTGATTGCTGACTTCCCAGGCGCGCAGTTGCTGAGTGGCGGAGAAGCCATCAAGGATCGGCATTTCACAATCCATCAGCACCAGGTCGTAACGCTGGGCCTTCATCGCTTGCAGCGCTTCTTCGCCATTGCTCGCGGTGTCCGGTTGCAGGTTGAGCTTGCCGAGCATGCCACGGATCACTTTGGTCGAGATGGTGTTGTCTTCGGCGACGAGGATGCGGAAGTCGCTCGGCACTTTGGCCGCTGTGGCCGCCGTAACGACCTGCGGCTGGAACGCGACCTGGCCCTTGTTGCGTTGATTGAGCTCGTCAGCCAGCGTGGTCTTGAGCGTATAGCCGGCCACCGGTTTGGCCAGTATTCGTTTGATCCCCGAATTGCGCGCAATGATCTTGCTCGGCGCGTTGCTGATGCCGGTGAGCATGATCAGCAGAATGTCGTGGTTCAGGCTCGGGTCTTCCTTGATCTTCGCTGCCAGTTGCATGCCGGTCATGCCGGGCATGTTCTGGTCGAGCAGGACCACGTCGAAGTAATCGCGCAGGTGCGCCTTGGTGCGCAGCAGCGCCAGCGCTTCCTTGCCCGACGGCACGGCGCTGACATTCAGGCCCCAGGCGCTGCACTGCTGCACCAGCACTTTGCGGCAAGTGTCGTTGTCGTCGACCACCAATACCCGCGCGCCTTGCAGCGGGCTGTCCAGATCGGAGGTCGGATGTTCGAGGCGATCCGGGTCCAGTGGCAAGGTCAGCCACAAAGTGCTGCCCTGGGTGGCACCACTCTTGATGCCGAACTCGCCTTGCATCAGACGGATAAGTTGGCGCGCAATCACCAGGCCGAGATTGCCGCCCAGGCGATTGGCCGAGAGGAAGTGCTTGCTGTGCAATTCGGCGTGCAACAGTGCTTCGCGCTCTTCCGGCTCCATCGGCACGCCACTGTCCTGCACGGCAATGCGCAGGCGCGGCTTGCTGCTGCGCTCATCCAGTGCAACGACGATCAGCACTTCGCCTTCTTCGGTTTTCTTCAGGGCGTTTTCCAGCAGGCTCAGCAAGGTCTGGCGCAGGCGCGTCGGATCGCCGCTGATTACCCGTGGCACTTGCGGCTGGATGAAGCTGATCAGCTCGACGTTCTGTTGTTCGGCCTTGGCCCGGTAGATGC
Source organism: Pseudomonas sp. ef1 (assembly GCF_007293365.2). Taxonomy (NCBI): domain Bacteria; kingdom Pseudomonadati; phylum Pseudomonadota; class Gammaproteobacteria; order Pseudomonadales; family Pseudomonadaceae; genus Pseudomonas; species Pseudomonas sp. ef1. Next base: position 1,651,255 of record NZ_CM129815.1, read on the forward strand.
TCAGGCAATCATCGATCAAGGCGTTGAGGTCGAACTGCACGTCATCGAGTTCGATCTGCCCGGATTCGAGCTTGGAGATGTCGAGGATCTCGTTGATCAGCGTCAGCAGTTCGTTGCCGGCGCTGTGGATGGTCTGCACGTAATCGCGTTGCTTGACCGACAGCGGCGTGCCCAGCAGCAGCTCGGTCATGCCCAGTACGCCGTTCATCGGTGTGCGGATTTCGTGGCTGATCTTGGCGAGGAATTCGGCTTTGGCGTTGATTTCGGCGTTGCTTGCCGCCAGGTCGCGGCTGATGCTGAAACGACTTTCAGTGATGCTGCGCTGTCGCTCGCCCAAGGCGACGCTCATCAGCAGACCGCTGATGCAGATGAACACCATCAGCGTCATGATCAGGCCTTGCGGCGTGACCAGGGTCAGCCCCAGCAGCGCCGGCAGGATAACCAGGGTGCCGATGTTGAACACGATCATGGCGGCGACGAACAGACGCGCCGGGCGATAGCCCTTCTGCCAGTGATAGAAACCCACCAGCAACATGCTCAGGCCGGCCAGTGCGACCAGTGCGTAGGTGATGATGTTCAGCGGCAAGGTGTTGACGAACAACAGCAACAGGCTGCACGTGACGATCAACAGAATGTCGCCCCACAGCAGTTTGTTCAGCGGATGCTGGCCCAGTGGTGCAAAGAAGCGCAGGGCGTACATCAATCCGGCTGGGGCGGTCAGCAGCAATGCCAGATAAGCGCCCGGCGTCTGAATGGCTTGCCAGTTCGGCAGCCACGGACCGGCGAGGTTGAGCAACAGGAACAGACTCAGCCCGAGCAGACCTTCACAGATCGCCAGCCACAGACTGCTGCGCGAGCGCGAGTAGGCGTAGCGCACCAGGTTGTGCAGCAGGAGCATGGCGAGGCAGCCGAACAGCAGGCCGAAAATCAGCGTCTGCTTCTGATCGGCTGCGCCCTCGATTGCCGCTTGCAGGGTGATGTGCGGGCGCAGCTGATGGCCGGAGACCATGCGTACGTAGACGTCCAGCGGCTTGTCGGCCTGGGGCAGGGGCAGCATGAAATCGCTGCTTGGCAAAGGATGTTCGGCCTGCGGCCGTTCGTTGCCGGTATTGCGTTGCTCGATCAGCCGGTCGCCGTCAAGCACGTAGAGATTGAGTTGGGACAGGTCGGGGGCAAAGATGCGCAGCACTTGTTCGTGCTTGCCCGGTGCCAGTTTGAAGCGCAGCCACAGGGCGCCGTCGGGTTCGGCCGCGGTCAGACGGTCAAGCTCGATGGGGCTGAATTGATTGGTGTAACGAGCGGAGCGGATGTCGCTCAGTTGCAGGATGCCCTGATCGTCAAGCAATACCGACCAGCCACTGCCTTGCGCGGCCTGGGCCGGGAGCATGCAGAGCAAGGTCATCAGCGTGACGGTGAAGCTTATGGCAATCCTGAGCCAGCGCACGGCGAAATCCCTTCGTAGGTTGATGCCAGAATATAACGATGCGCGACGACCGAACAGCCCGGCGAGGAATGGCATCCCGCGCCAGGCCTGATGGATCGCTTACTCCTGGGTTTCGCCGCGTTCACGGGCAATGGCGCGGTAGCCGATGTCCTTGCGGTAGAAGCAGCCTTCCCAGTCGATGGCAGCGGCAAGTTTGTAGGCCTGCTGCTGAGCTTCACCCACGGTGGCGCCCATGGCAGTGGCACACAGTACACGACCACCGGCAGTAACGACCTGACCGTCCTTCAACGCGGTGCCTGCGTGGAAGACTTTGCCTTCCAGACCTGACGCTGCGTCCAGACCGTTGATCGCTGCGCCTTTGGCGTAGTCGCCCGGGTAGCCGCCAGCAGCCAGAACGATGCCAACGCTCGGACGCGGATCCCACTGTGCTTCAATTTTGTCCAGTGCCTGCGCCAGCGCGGCTTCGACCAGCAGCACCAGGCTCGATTGCAGACGCAGCATCACCGGTTGGGTTTCCGGATCGCCGAAGCGGCAGTTGAACTCGATGACTTTCGGGTTACCGGCCTTGTCGATCATCAGACCGGCATAAAGGAAACCAGTGTAGACGTTGCCTTCCTCGGCCATGCCGCGCACGGTCGGCCAGATCACCTGATCCATCACGCGCTGGTGCACGTCGGCGGTGACCACCGGGGCAGGGGAATAAGCACCCATGCCGCCAGTGTTCGGGCCGCTGTCGCCGTCGCCGACGCGTTTGTGATCCTGGCTGGTGGCCATCGGCAGCACGTTCTTGCCGTCGACCATGACGATGAACGAAGCTTCTTCGCCGTCGAGGAATTCTTCGATCACCACGCGTGAACCGGCGTCGCCAAACGAGTTGCCAGCGAGCATGTCACGCACGGCGTCTTCGGCTTCGGCCAGGGTCATGGCGACGATCACGCCTTTGCCGGCAGCCAGGCCATCGGCCTTGATCACGATCGGCGCGCCTTTCTCACGCAGATAAGCCAGGGCCGGCTCGATCTCGGTGAAATTCTGGTAATCGGCGGTCGGAATCTTGTGGCGGGCGAGGAAATCCTTGGTGAAGGCTTTCGAACCTTCCAGTTGCGCAGCACCGGCAGTCGGACCGAAGCAGTCCAGGCCACGGGAGCGGAACAGATCGACCACGCCAGCCACCAGCGGCACTTCCGGGCCGACGATGGTCAGGGAAACGTTCTTTTCCGCGAAGTCGGCCAGTTGCTCCAGCGCCAACACGTCGATGGCAACGTTCTCGCACTTGGCTTCAATGGCGGTGCCAGCGTTGCCCGGTGCAACGAAAACCTTCTGCACACGCGGATCCTGAGCCACTTTCCAGGCCAGAGCGTGTTCACGGCCACCGCTGCCAATGATCAAAACATTCATTTCAAAAACCTCAAATTCTGTGGGGCGCTGCCAAACCTCTGTGCTCGGACCCTGTAGGAGCTGCCGAAGGCTGCGATCTTTTGATCTTGCTATATAAAAACAGGATCAAAAGATCGCAGCCTCGTTTCACTCGTCAGCTCCTACACAGAGCCTGCATCCAGAGGGAGCGGAATCAGTGACGGAAGTGGCGCATGCCGGTGAATACCATTGCGATACCGGCTTCGTCGGCAGCGGCAATCACTTCAGCATCACGCATCGAACCGCCCGGCTGGATCACCGCAGTGATGCCGACCTTGGCCGCATTGTCCAGACCGTCGCGGAACGGGAAGAACGCGTCGGACGCCATGACCGAACCGGCCACCTGCAAACCGGCGTGCTCAGCCTTGATCGCGGCGATGCGTGCCGAGTTGACGCGGCTCATCTGGCCGGCGCCGACACCGATGGTCTGGCGGTTCTTGGCGTAGACGATGGCATTGGATTTGACGTATTTGGCGACTTTCCAGGCGAAGATCAGGTCGTGGATTTCCTGTTCGGTCGGCGCGCGCTTGGTCACCACTTTCAGGTCATCGGCGCTGATCATGCCGATATCACGGCTCTGCACCAGCAGGCCACCGTTGACGCGCTTGTAATCCCAGGCAGCGGCGCGCTCAGCCGACCACTCGCCGCAGGCCAGCAGGCGTACGTTGGCTTTGGCGGCAACAATGGCACGAGCTTCTTCGCTGACGCTTGGGGCGATGATCACTTCAACGAACTGACGCTCGACGATCGCTTTGGCGGTCTCGGCATCCAGTTCACGGTTGAAGGCGATGATGCCGCCGAACGCCGACTCGGTGTCGGTGGCGTAGGCCAGTTCGTAAGCCTGACGAATGCCGCCCTCAGCGTCCGGGCTGACCGCCACGCCGCACGGGTTGGCGTGCTTGACGATCACGCAGGCTGGCTTGACGAAGCTCTTCACGCATTCCAGCGCAGCGTCGGTGTCGGCCACGTTGTTGTACGACAGTTCTTTGCCTTGCAGCTGGGTGGCGGTGGCGATGCCGACTTCGGCAGGCCTGGCTTCCACGTAGAACGCCGCGCTCTGGTGCGGGTTCTCGCCGTAGCGCATTTCCTGGGCCTTGATGAACTGGCTGTTGAAGGTGCGCGGGAATTCGCTGCGACCTTCAGTGCTCAAAGTTTCAGCGCCCTGGTTCACGGTGCCCATGTAGTTGGCGATCATGCCGTCGTAGGCGGCGGTGTGTTCGAAGGCCTTGAGCATCAGGTCGAAACGCTGGGCGTAGGTCAGGCCGCCGGCCTTGAGGTTTTCCAGGACGTTGGCGTAATCGCTGGCATTCACCACGATGGCCACGTCTTTGTGGTTTTTCGCTGCCGAACGGACCATGGTCGGCCCGCCGATGTCGATGTTCTCGATGGCGGTCGGCAGGTCGCAGCCTGGCTTGTTGATGGTCGCTTCGAACGGGTACAGGTTGACCGCTACCAGATCGATCGGCTTGATGCCGTGCTCGTTCATGATCGCGTCGTCAGTACCGCGACGACCGAGGATGCCGCCGTGGATTTTCGGGTGCAGGGTTTTCACCCGACCGTCCATCATCTCGGCGAAACCGGTGTAATCCGCGACTTCCACTGCAGCAACGCCGTTGTCACGCAGCAGCTTGAACGTTCCGCCGGTGGAGAGGATCTCGACGCCCAGAGCTTCGAGCTCCTTGGCGAATTCGAGGATCCCGGTCTTGTCGGAAACGCTGATCAAGGCGCGGCGGATCGGCAGGCGGGTAGTCTGGTCGGTCATCTCAATTTCCATCAAAAGCAAAGGAAGTCAGCAAAAAAGGCGACCGTTTTTTACGCGGGCGCCTTTCTGGTTTGATTGAATGCTTACAGCAGATCGTACTGCTTGAGTTTCTTGCGCAGCGTGCCGCGGTTAAGTCCCAGCAGCTCACTGGCCTTGGTCTGGTTGCCCTTGACGTAGTTCATCACGCTTTCGAGCAGGGGCGCCTCGACTTCGGACAGCACCAGGTTGTACACATCCGTGACGGACGCGCCCTCAAGGTGGGCGAAATAATTGTGCAGCGCCTTCTCGACACTCCCGCGAAGGGTCTGGCCTTCTTCGCTCGGCGTGTTGAGGTGCTGTTTCAAATTCACGTTGTCGCTCACGGGTGTTGTTCCACTCACTAAAGTCTCGGTCATCATCGTCATGCGGCCACCCCTTCTTCGTCCCCTGTCAGGCTCTTGTAACGCTCGGCGAAGAACTCCCGAACGTCGGCGCATTGTGTTTCCGTACCATCCAAACGATTGAAACGGGCGCGAAACTCCCTGGCGCCCGGCAAGGTTGCGAGATACCAGCCCACATGCTTGCGGGCAATGCGCACTCCCATCACGTCACCATAAAAGGCGTGAAGGGCAGCCAGATGCTCCAGCAGGATGCGTTCCACTTCGCTCAGTTCCGGCGCCGGCAATTTCTCGCCGGTGCGCAGGAAGTGTTCGATCTCGCGAAAAATCCATGGCCGCCCTTGAGCGGCCCGGCCTATCAGCAGGCCATCGGCACCGGTCGCATCAAGCACGTATCGGGCCTTTTCCGGCGAATCGATATCGCCGTTGGCAAACACCGGGATCGACACGGCCTGCTTGATCGCGGCAATCGTGTCGTACTCGGCTTCCCCTGTGTACAGATCGGCGCGGGTGCGGCCATGCACGGCCAGCGCAGTAATCCCGGCCTGTTCGGCGATCTTCGCCACGTTCAGACCGTTCTTGTTTTCGCGATCCCAGCCCGTGCGGATCTTCAGGGTGACCGGTACATCAACCGCGGCCACTACGGCCTGCAGGATCTCGGTCACCAGTGCTTCGTCTTTCAGCAACGCGGAGCCGGCGGCCTTGTTGCAGACCTTTTTGGCCGGACAGCCCATGTTGATATCGATAATCTGTGCGCCCAGCTCGACGTTGGCCCGTGCCGCATCGGCCAGCATCTGCGCGTCGCCACCGGCAATCTGCACCGAGCGCGGCTCGGGATCGCCTTCGTGGATCATGCGCATGCGCGACTTGCGGGTATTCCACAGGCTCATGTCACTGGTGACCATTTCCGAGACTACAAGCCCTGCGCCCAGACGCTTGCACAGCTGACGAAAGGGCTGGTCGGTGACGCCCGCCATCGGGGCGAGAATCAAACCGTTCTGCAATGTATATGGGCCGATGCGTACCGCCGACATAGGACTTCCCTGAAGTGGGGCCGGATCATGAGAGTTCGAAAAAGGGTGGGCATGATACCCGCTCTCGATGACTGGTTAAAGGCTGAATTGAACAAAATCTGAACAGTTATTCTGTTATCGCCAACGGTTTGGTCGGCCGCGATCAGTCAGAAAAATGCCGTCAATCGGGAAACGCTGAAGCGGTTCACTCCGGTGAGTGGAAGTTCAGGCTGTAATTCACCGCTTTCGGCCCCGGATCGAGAATATCCAGGGCGATGTGGATCGGCGTCTGCGGCGGCATTTCCGCGAGGCCTTCGAGATCGCCGCTCAGATACTCGCCGGGTTTGAAGCGACGACTGGCGATCAGGTGACCGTTGAGGTCGGCAAAACGCAGTTCGAGCAAGGGAAACGGCTGGGAAAACGTCGCCCGGTTGTAAATGATCGCGTCGACCACCAGCGCCCCGCTGAAATCGGGATGGCTGCGCACCACCAGGTTGCTGCTCTTGATTTTGCCGATATCGACTTTCGACGGCACGGTGCAGCCGATCTGCGGGCAGATCTGCTGGAACCACGGTCGGTATTGATCCTGCCGCGCCAGTTCCTCGAAGTGATAGGCAACGTACTGAGCGGCAAGGCCGCCGGCCGCCAGCAGCACCAGCACCAGCCAGAGCAGGCGCCGGCCCCAGGGCGAGCGGCGCTGCTGCCAGTCCAGTTGCAGCGGGTCGTCGGTCAGATCCTGCAAAACCTCGGCGCGCACCCCGGGCTCGGCCCGTTCGCGTTTTTTGCGCGGCGAAGTGATCAATGGCAGATCGTCGTCATCGTTGTCGTCGCTGGCTGACAGGCGTTCGCGACGGGCGTTGGGGTCGATCGGGTCATGCAGGCGCAGTTGCGGGATCGGCGGCTCGTCATCCAGGTCCACCGGCTCCAGCGACAGCGAAGGTTCGGTGCGCTCGGGTTCGAGGGTTTCGACGCCGTCAATATCCGGCTCGATATCCGGCGCTACGCTGCGCTCATCCGCAGGCTCGCTGAACAGGCTGTCGGGCCAGGTGCCTTCGTCCGGTTCCGGGCTGTCGCGCCGTGCGCTCAAGGATTCTTCGCGGGTACGGCCGAATTCGGCGGCCGGCTGGATTTCGCGCTGTTCGAGGCGGGCGAGTTCTTCGTCCAGATCGAGGCTGTCCAGATCCAGTTCCGACGCGCTCCATTGCTTCTGGCTGATGGCGCGCGGTGCGGGGATCTGTTCGACGACCGCAGAATCGCTGACAGGCGCGGGCGCTTCAGGCAGCGCTGGTGCGAGCGGCGTCACCGTGTCCTTGCCAGAATGTTGCTCGAGCAGCTGCTTGGCGGCATTGAACACTTGCAGGCAGGAGCCGCAACGAACCACCCCGCGCGCCACGCTCAATTGAGCATGGTTGACGCGGAAACTGGTCTGGCAATGCGGGCATTGGGTGACGAAACTGTCGGTCATGCGGCGATCCGGTTCAGGCAAGCGGTCATTTTAGCGCCGACGCCCGGTGATGCGCACCCAGCCGTCGCGATTGGCGATCGGGTCGAGCTCGAAGTCCTGCGCATAAGCTGCCGCTACTTCTTCGCCCTGCTCGGCGAGAATGCCCGACAGCGCCAGGCGCCCACCGCTCTTGACCAGGCTGGACAGTTGCGGCGCCAGCGACACCAGCGGGCCGGCGAGAATGTTGGCGACCAGCACGTCGGCCTGAACTTGCGGCAGATCCTCGGGCAGGTACAGCGGGAACAGCTCATCGGCAATGTTGTTGCGCCCAGCGTTGTCGCGCGAGGCTTCCAGCGCCTGCACGTCGATGTCGGTGCCCACGGCTTCCTTGGCGCCGAGCAGCAGGGCGGCAATCGCCAGAATCCCCGAGCCACAGCCGAAGTCGAGCACGTGGCAGTCTTTCAGATCCTGGCCGTCGAGCCATTCCAGGCACAGTGCGGTGGTCGGGTGGGTGCCGGTGCCGAACGCCAGGCCCGGGTCCAGCAGCAGGTTGACCGCATCAGGCTCGGGCGCGGCGTGCCAGCTCGGCACGATCCACAGGCGCTGGCCGAAACGCATCGGCTCGAAACCGTCCATCCAGCTGCGTTCCCAGTCCTGGTCTTCGATGACTTCGCTGTGGTGCTCGGGCAACGGGCTGCCGGTCAGCAGCTCCAGGTGGGCGAGGACCGGTTCCGGTTGCGTGCCGCCTTCAAACAGGGCCAGCAAGTGAGTGTGCGACCACAGTGGCGTGGTGTTGAGTTCCGGTTCGAAGATCGGCTGGTCTTCGGCGTCCATGAAAGTCACCGACACGGCGCCGACTTCGAGGAATGCGTCCTCGTAGGTTTCGGCTTGTTCCGGGGTGATGGCGAGACGAACTTGCAGCCAAGGCATGGCGGGCACCTTTGAAAATCTGTGGGGCAGCCCGAAGCTGCAAAAGCGCGCAGTTTACGCCAGGTCGCCGGCAAAGTGGACACACCGCTTGGCTGTTACACATTCGCGGCCGCGATATACATATGTATGGCCTGAGCACTTTTGTCGGCAAATAGAGTGAGCGCTCATCTCTACGCGACAAAAGGCTGGGCGACATGGCGGATCAACAAGGAACTGTAGAAGAAAAACCACCGATAGCCGCTGCGTCTACGGGGTCGGTGCAGGAGATCCTGCTGCGCATCACGCGCTGGCAGGTGATGATCGACAAGCGCTTGAACAGCCAGATGACGTTGCTCGAGGCGCTGGAGCATTTCGCTTTGACTGAACTGCGCAGGCATTACCCGGACGGCCATTTCGCCCCGGGCTTTGTGGTTGCGCTGCTTGACGCCATTCTGCAAAAGCTTATCGACGGCCGGCCAGTCATGTTCCTGGCGCTCCAGGACGCGCCATTTCGCTGGCCGGGGGGCGCTGACACCGGTTTACCGTCCAGCCGTCATGAGCATGTGATCCGGACGGTGGATAGCGTTTCGTTGCACTTCCTCGACCAGTACAAAAAATACCTGCGAGAACATTGGGCGACAAAAGGGCAGGAAGCGCTGTTTGATCGCCTGATCAAGCGCAAGCTGCGGCGCTATATCAAGGACATCGAGTTGCTGTTGCGCCGTGACCAACTGGCGGGCCTGACACTGGATCAATTGCGCAGCAAAATCGACCGGGCTCAGGCCCGTAGCACGCGTCGGTACCGGTTGACTGCCCTGGCAACCGGCGCAGAGAAAAAGATTCTCGAGGCGCATTCCTTCGCGCAACTGCCGTCATGGATCAAAGCGCTGAAGGAGCCGGATCGCGCCTTGTTGCGCGATTATCAGGAGCAGACGTCACTGGCGCAGGCAGCTCTCGATGACCTGCTGCAGGGCCACGGCTCGTTGCGCGACTTTGCCCGCCAGCAGGCCATCGAATACATTCAGCTCAAGCTCGACATGGCGGTTGAACCAGACCGGATCGATGTGCGGCTCAGATGGCGCTCGGCGGTCGGTGAGCCGACCCACAATCGCAGCCTCAGTGACCTGCTGGCATGCGGGCCGATCGGGCAGGACTTCGCAGCGGTACTGGAGATCAGCAGTCCTGCGCCGTTGCGCAACCAGTCACTCAAGCCGGCATTCATTGCCGACATGCTGGCGGAACAGGATTATCCGGCGGACTACCTGGGAGCCCTCGCCGAGCAGTACCAGCGCACCGACGTGCAAAAGGCACTCATCGACTGGTTCACCGTACGGCTCAAGCAGAGCGCATTCGTCGCGCGCTGCGCAGCTCATCTGGCGGATTCCGACCATGAGCGTCTGGAGCAGATGTGGTCTGGGCAAGCGGCAATGAAACCGCTGCAAGTGGCCGCTTTGACGCTGCCCAACGACATGCAATGCGCCGATCTTCTGGTGTTCTACCAGGCAGAAACTGAGCAAGCGGTGAATAACCTGGTGCTGTACGCGCCCAACAAACCCGACGGTCAGGAGTGGGTCCGGTTGCCTTCGATCGCGGCGTTGACCGGCGAAGTATGGAGCTGGACGCAGAGCGAATCCGGTCGCGAGTATCTGTTGCAGCAGCTTTCGCCGACGGCACATCACCCGGCACGTGATTATCTTGTGGCTGCGGCGGCCAGTCCTGCTCTCTGGGGCATGCAGAGTGACCTTCGACGAACGCCCTTGCCGTTCGACGAGTGCGTCGAAGCCGCTGCAAAAATGGCCCTGGCAAACAACCTGCAGCGGGTCGAGCAGGACAATTCGCTGCGCTGGTACACGACGCTCGCGCTCGAGGCTCGCCGGCGCATCAGCAGTCTGAATCAGGAACTGATCGTTCATCAGCAGGTGTTCAACGAGCTGCTGGGCGGTTTCGAGGTTTTTGTCGATTTCGCCAGGCGCTCGGTTGCCGCAGCGATCACGCCCTATATGCGCAGCAAGAACGTGCTGGAACCGGTCGATCCCGCCACTGTGTTGATCGATTACAACCCTGGCGTCGCTGACCGCAGGAAGCAGCAGGTGGCCACGCTGCTCGACCTGGCCATTCACGGCTACGATGACAACTCCGGCATCGAACATCCGAAAAAAGGCGTGCGATCGTCGGTTGGCCAGGATCTGAGCCAGGTGCGCAGCGCCGATCTGGCGTTGTATCTGCGCCGGGCGTGGCTGGGTGAAAAATACGCCAGCGAGATCCGTGGCAAATATCTCGACCCGCGTGATGCTGCCTACGAACCGCGTCGCTTTGCCTACCGCAACGTGCTGCTGTCAAAGATGGACCGTGATTTACGCGTGGCCAGAAGTCAGGCGCGATTGAGCGACGCGGTGTATTCAGCGCTGGTCCGTCAGGTCTCTCTGTTGAGCCAGGTGCCAGCGCCGGGTACGCATTTTCCGGGCGCCAGCATGGTTGAAAGTGACGGTGTGTTCAGGTTCACCGTGCGCCATCACGTCGTGCTCGGGGTGTATGTGCTGACCTCGTTCGACCCCGAGCCGTCCTGGTGGCTGTACACGCCTGATGCCCCCGACGGAATTGTAGTGCGCGCGTATCAGTCACTGTTCGGCGACATCGCCGGCGCTTTGCATGACTACTTGATGGCGCGTACGCCGGTTGCCGCGCGCAGCATCGTGTCGCGCACCCTGTATGCGATTGCGGCCAAAAAACAACGCGTCGATACGCTGCAGGAAGCGCAGCGCTTGATTGACGCCCGCAGCGAGTTCAATGCGTACATCGAGCGCGCGGTCACGGATGTGCAGGACATCACCACCAGCCGCGCGCAAATGATCGAACGCCAAGTGGTCAAGGGGCTGATGTTTGCAGCTGCACCGTTTTGCATGGTGTTCCCTCCATTTGCCTTGCTGCTCGATGTCGTGTTCATTGCCGTCAGCGCCGGTCAGGCGGTCGCTGCGCATCTGGAGGGCGACATCGATGGTGCTCTCGGCCACTGGCTGGAGGCGTCGTGGGGGGCGCTGTTTGCCATGGTCGGCGCAGGCAGTGCGATCAAGTGGCTGTGCGGTGCGGCCAGAAGTCTGAAGCACACCATGAGGCCGGTCTCGTTGTTGTCAGAGCGTCTGAATACCGTGGCTCCGCTACGCAGGGACGCGCTGCCGGCGATCCGGGAAGTACGCTTTCATGCCAGGCAGGCCGTCAGCAAGACGCCCGAACATTTGCAAAGGGTGAGCGAAGAAGGCGTCTTTTTCGGCACCTGGCGCAGCCCGCCGAGCGCTGCACAGCCGCAACCGGTCTATTACATTCGCAACAGAGGCAAGTACTTTCTGGTCAGGGAAAATCCGCATTTCGGTGGCCTGAGCCTGGTCGATGCCCGTCGCCCGACCGCCATCTATCAGCAACCGATTCAGCTTGCTCCGGGGGGCAAGTGGACACACGCCAGGGTCGGACTAACAGGAGGCAACGTGCGCAACCTTGGGCGCGTGAACAATTTGAATGATGCTTTTCCTGGAGGTGTCGAGCCCGTGCTGAACCGCGGCGCGCTGCAGGGCGAAGCCGTGGTGGCGGCTTTCCGTCCCGGATCGCAGGATAACTACCTGTTTTCGTTGAATGCGCAGAGTTGCGTCATCGCCTCGCTGTATAACCCGACGACGAGAGTGGGTGCGGTCATTCATTTTGATCACAATATTCGCCCGTTGATCGAGCGAAGTGTCACGCAGGTGCTGGAGCGTCTGGGGGGAACACCGCAGAACATTCGCGCCACGCTGGTGGGTGGCGACTGGCTGTCGGCGGGTGCTGACATCGGCGGTCCGGTCAGGCGAGTGTTGCGCGAACAGGGCCTGCAGCCGACCTGGGATTACTGGTCATACTCGTCGTGCCTGGGCAACAGCTATGGCGTGGTGCTGAATCTGAACAATGGAGTCTCGAGAGTGTTCAAGCATTCCTCTGGTCAGATTGGCAGGTTGTACAACCCGCTTATCGCCAGATCGAGCTATGCCACGGACGGGCTCTCGATACGTGCCCGAAACTTTACGAGGCGGTTCACCCGCAGACCGTTACATGAAAACGCAGCAGGAGCGGTGGTTGACGAGGCTGGCCTGGGGGCATCTGCCACAATGGTCGAGCAGCAGGCTTTCTCCACGGTAATGGTCTGATCTGCTTCTTGCAGGCATAAAAAAACCCGATCCGCAGGGATCGGGTTTTTCATGCCGCTTCAGCCTTACGACTGTTTGGCCAGCTTGTGCTCGAGGTAGTGAATGTTCACACCGCCCTTGCAGAAGCCTTCGTCACGAACCAGATCACGGTGCAGCGGGATGTTGGTCTTGATCCCGTCGACCACGATTTCGTCCAGGGCATTGCGCATGCGTGCCATGGCTTCGTCGCGGGTTGCGCCGTAAGTGATCAGCTTGCCGATCAGCGAGTCGTAGTTCGGTGGCACGGCATAACCGCTGTACAGGTGCGAATCGACGCGAACGCCGTTGCCGCCTGGGGCGTGGAAATGCTTGACCGTGCCCGGGCTCGGCATGAAGGTCTTCGGATCTTCAGCGTTGATCCGGCACTCCAGCGAGTGACCGCGGATGACCACGTCATCCTGAGTGAACGACAGCTTGTTGCCAGCGGCGATGCTGAGCATCTCCTTGACGATGTCGATACCGGTGACCATCTCCGAAACCGGGTGCTCCACCTGAACACGGGTGTTCATTTCGATGAAGTAGAAACGACCGTTCTCGTAGAGGAACTCGAAAGTACCGGCGCCACGATAGCCGATGTCGATGCACGCCTTGACGCAGCGAGCCAATACTTCCTGGCGCGCTTTCTCGTCGATGCCCGGTGCCGGTGCTTCTTCGAGAACCTTCTGGTGACGACGCTGCAGCGAGCAGTCGCGGTCGCCCAGGTGGATGGCGTGGCCCTGGCCGTCGGACAGAACCTGCACTTCGACGTGGCGCGGGTTGGTGAGGAATTTTTCCAGATAGACCATCGGGTTGCCGAACGCCGCGCCTGCTTCGGAGCGGGTCAGCTTTGCCGAGGCGATCAGGTCTTCTTCCTTGTGCACCACGCGCATGCCGCGACCACCACCGCCACCGGCGGCCTTGATGATCACCGGGTAGCCGACTTCACGACCGATGCGCAGCGCCGTTTCTTCGTCTTCCGGCAGCGGGCCGTCAGAGCCAGGAACGGTCGGTACGCCGGCTTCGATCATCGCGTGCTTGGCCGATACCTTGTCGCCCATCAGGCGGATGGTGTCGGCTTTCGGGCCGATGAAGGCGAAGCCGGAGTTCTCGACCTGCTCGGCAAAATCGGCGTTTTCCGCGAGGAAACCGTAGCCTGGGTGAATGGCGGTAGCGCCGGTCACTTCAGCGGCAGCGATGATGGCCGGAATGTGCAGGTAAGACTGAGCGGCGGACGCCGGGCCGATGCAGACGGATTCGTCTGCCAGACCCAGGTGCATCAGCTCTTTGTCGGCCTTGGAGTAAACGGCGACGGTCTTGATGCCCATCTCTTTGCAGGCACGCAGAATCCGCAGGGCGATCTCACCGCGGTTAGCGATCAGAACTTTTTCCAACTTCGCAGTCATCAAAGGCTCTCCGCGGTTCAAACGATGGTGAACAGCGGTTGGTCGTACTCAACCGGCTGGCCGTCTTCGACGAGGATGGATTCGATCACACCGCTGGTTTCAGCTTCGATGTGGTTCATCATCTTCATGGCTTCGACGATGCACAGGGTGTCGCCTTTCTTCACGGTCTGGCCGACTTCAACGAAGGCAGGCGAGGTTGGCGAAGATTTACGGTAGAAGGTGCCGACCATCGGCGAACGGGCAACGGTGCCGTTCAGCGCGGGTGCAGCAGCGGCAGCCGGAGCAGCGGCAGCGACTGGCGCGGCAGCAGGGGCAGCGGCCGGAGCCTGCATCGGGGCTGGCGCGTAGTACTGCTGCGCCGGGGTCTTGCTGTGGCGGCTGATGCGTACGGACTCTTCGCCTTCCTTGATCTCGAGCTCGTCGATGCCGGACTCTTCCAGCAATTCGATCAGTTTCTTAACTTTACGGATATCCATGAATCATCAACTCCCAAGGGTCGGTCAGGGGCGTATAGCTTGGTGTTCAAGCTGCTCTAGTGCGGCCTCCAGGGCCAGTCGGTAACCGCTGGCGCCAAGGCCGCAGATCACTCCTACCGCTACATCGGAGAAGTAGGAGTGATGGCGGAAAGGTTCGCGCTTGTGCACGTTGGACAAATGCACTTCGATGAATGGGATGCTCACTCCCAGCAGCGCGTCACGTAATGCGACACTTGTGTGCGTAAAAGCCGCCGGATTGATCAGAATGAAGTCCACGCCTTCACCGCGTGCAGCGTGGATGCGATCGATCAATTCGTACTCGGCGTTGCTTTGCAGATGCAGCAGATGATGGCCGGCTTCACGGGCGCGCCGCTCCAGATCCTGATTGATCTGCGCCAGGGTCGTCGACCCGTAGGTCCCCGGTTCCCGGGTGCCGAGCAGGTTCAGGTTGGGGCCGTGCAGCACCAGTAGCGTCGCCATCTGCGTTGTCCTTGTTATCAATGAGCAGTCGTCAGAACCCGGCGACTATGCCGCAAAGCCTTTGTGACTGTCCAGTTCCATGCAATAGGCGGCACGATGGGCGATGTTTGCGCGAAATTTGTGACCGAGGATCAGGATCCGGTCATTTGTAGTGACTGGGCTGGCGCCTTCGCGAGCAGGCTCGCTCCCACAGGGGTATGCATTCCAATGTGGGAGCGAGCCTGCTCGCGAAGGCGGTGTGTCAGACGCGGAAGGCCTGAACGGCCGTATGCAATTGGCCGCCGAGAACCAACAAATTCTCGCCCTGTTCGCGCCCTTGGCCGATGCGCAGCAGGTTATCCCCACCCAATTGATGAATGCGCTCGCTGTGATCGCGGATCTCGCTGACCGCGCCACTTTGCTGCGCGGTGACATAGGCGATGCGCACGGCGGTGTCGGCGATGGTCTGTATCGCGCCAACGATTTTGTCCAGTGCACCGTCTGCCGCTTGCGCCTGACTGGCCGTGGCTTCGGCGTGTTCGACTTGCGCGCGCATGCCTTCGACCGATTGTCGCGCGGCGGTCTGCAGGCCGGCGATCAGCGTCTGGATTTCTGCCGTGGCCCCGGCGGTGCGTTGTGCCAGCGAGCGCACTTCCTCGGCGACCACGGCAAAACCACGGCCCATCTCCCCGGCGCGGGCCGCCTCGATCGCGGCGTTCAGGGCGAGCAGATTGGTCTGGTCAGCAATCGAACGAATCACTGTCAGCACGCCGCCGATGGTTGCTGATTCTTCTGCCAGATGTTCGATCATCTGCGCATTGCCTTGAACCTCACCGACCAGCGCATGCAGTCCGGTCAGGCTCTGGCCGATTACAGCCTGCTCATGCTCGACGGCGAGACCGGCATGACGGCTGGCGTCGGCAGCCTGACGGGCATCGCCGGCCACTTGCTGAATGGTCGCCTCGAGTTCTCCCAGCGAATCGCGAATCAGCGCGGTATCGCCGGCCTGATGTTCGGCGCCGCTGTGCAGGTCATTGCTCAGTTCGGCGAGGGTGCGGCTGCTGCCCGCGACCTGCTCGGCGTTGCCGCGAATGGTGCCGACCAGATCCACCAGATAGGCGCGCAAGCGGTTGAGCGAGGCTTCGATGTCATGCAATTCGCGATTGGTCTTGCCCAGTTGGATGTCGCGACTGAAATCGCCTTCGGCCCAGGTCGACAGCGCTGGGGCGAGGTTGGTCAGGGTGCGGGCCAGGCGCCGCTGCAAGGTATCGATGAGGAGGGCGATCAGCAGAATCAGGCCGATCATCACGCCTTGCATCAGCCGCACTTCGCCCTGGATCTGCCCATGTTGCGCGCGTACCACCGGTTCGAGGCCGGCGATGGCGTGTTGCACGCTGGCGATTTTTTCGTGGGTCGCGGCGCTGAGCTCGGCGCGTTTCTGGATCTGCTCGCGGGTGCGCGCCAGTTCCGCCGGATAGCGGCCGAGCAAGCTGTTCAGTTCGCGTTTGAGGCCGACACCGGCATCTTCGGCGGCGGCTTTGTCGGTGTTTTCGATGCCCATCAACGCGGCGAAATCGTCACTGCTCGATTCGTTGCTGGCGACCACACCGAGCAAGGGCAGGGCATCGATGGCCTCGGCCTGGGCGCGCATGTTGCTCACTTCACGCTCGACATCGGCGGCCAGCTCACTGCGCCCGCTGCTCACCAGTTTGTCCCGCGCCAGCGACAGTCTGCCCAGATGCTGCGATGCGGCGAGCAGCGGCGCGAGATAAGTCGCGTTGCCATTGGCGTAGGTATTGAGCTGGTCGAGGCTGGCGCTGAGTTCGCGTTCGGCCTGCAACAGCAGCGCCTGCGGATCGCCAGCCAGTTTGCCGGCGGCGAGCAGGTCGGTTTTGCTGAACTCATCAAGGCTCGACAGGCTTGGCCGTACGGTGTCGGCCAGCGCCGGGGGCAAGTCACCCAGTTGCTTTTGCACGCTGTCGATAGCCTGGGCGGCGCTGCTCAGGCGCAGCGCGTCACCGCTGGCCAGATAATCCTCGACGTTGCGCGCTACTTCATTCTGAAATTGTTGCGACAGCCCCAGGTAACGCTCCATCAAAAGATAGGGTCGTTCGAGGGCTTTTTGCGACCACCACAGCGTGGCGCCAAGGGCCACGCAGACGGCGACCAGCAGCAGAGTGTTGAGATTGGTGAGCAACTTCAGGCGCATGACGGCTACCAACGGCAGGAATGGTAAGCGCCTGAATTTATTGCGGTTCTATTACAAAGTTATGACCGAATCAGTGGATTCCGATGAAAAAGTGGCACTTTGCTTTGACTGGCGCGCGGTCTGCACCCGATTGCGTCCTGCACCCTTGGCGCGATACAGCGCCTCATCGGCCTGGCTGGCCATCATCAGGCTGTCGGAGTCATCGCACATTTCTACTACGCCGGCGCTGAACGTGCACCAGAGGTCCTGCGGCTGTGCCGGGTAATGAATCTCGGCAAAGCGCTGGCGAATCTCGTCGAGGACTTTGTGCGCCGCGTCGATATCGGTGTCGGGCATGACAATGGCGAACTCTTCACCGCCGTATCGGCCAATGAAATCGGTCTTGCGCAACCGCTGCTTGAGAAACAGCGCCAGGCTCTTGATCACCCGGTCGCCCATGGGGTGGCCGTGGCTGTCGTTGACCCGTTTGAAGTGATCGATGTCGAGCATGGCAAAGCTCAGCGGTTTGTTCTCGCGGCGGGCGCGGAACGAGCAGTCTTCGAGCAATTGCAGGATGTGCGTGTGGTTGTACAGGCCGGTGAGGCTGTCGCGGACCATCCGTGCTTTGAGGTTGCGCGCCCGAGCGGCGCGGTTGCGCACAGTGGTGATCAGGTGCCGCGGTTTGATCGGCTTGGTCAGGAAGTCATCGCCGCCCTCGCTCATGGCGTCGAGCTGCTTGTCCAGATCGTCCTCGGCCGACAGGTAAATGATTGGCACGCTGACGTAGCGGTCATTGTGACGGATCACTTTGGCCAGCTCGGTGCCGGTGCAGGCCGGCATGTACATGTCGAGGATGATCAGGTCCGGCTGGAAATCCGCCAGCTCGGCCATTGCCTGAATCGGTTCGATCAGGGTGCGTGTGACAATCCCGGCGCTGTTGAGCAGGCGCTCGGTGTGCAGGGCCTGGGCGCGCGAGTCGTCGATGATCAGCACTTTATAAGGCTCGTACTGGGCGACGCAGGTCAGCACTTCGATTTTTTCCAGCAGACTCGATGCTTCGAGCGTGCCGGTGAGAAATTCCTGGCCACCGGCGCGCACGGCGGCGAGGCGGGTCGGGGTGTCGGTTTCGTGCAGGCTGAAGAACAGCAGCGGCAGCGGTTCTTCGAGGCCGACCTGAGCTTCGGCGGCGAGTTTCAGGCCGATGCCGGGGCCACTGAAATCCACGTCCATGACAATCGCCGCGGGCAAGCGCTCGACCATCGACGAGCGAAACGCCGCGACACTGTCCAGTGCCTGCGCGCTGAGGCCAAAGAATTCGAGCTGCTTGGCCAGTCGTTCGGCGCGGTCGTGATCCTGCAACATTACGTAGATCGGCTTGCGCAGCGGCGGCAGGAACGTCTGGTCGAGCTGATCGCCATGGCGCAGGCCAGTGCGCGACAGGCGCTGCATCAAACGATTGAGATCGGTGATCAGGCCGCTGCTGAGACGCCCACGGTTGGCATCCACCGCTTGCAGCGACTGGCTGATGTGATGCGCCAACTGAGTGTGTTCCGGCTGTTCAAAGCGCTCGGCAAAACGCAGCAGACGCAGATTCGCCTCGCTCAGTTCGGCAAGATCGACGGTGGACCACTCACTGCGTTGCAGGCGCTGCCATATCTCAAGAATCTGACGTGCCTGATGAATTACCCGCTGGGCAAAGTGGTGCTTGAGACGCTCACGGCTGGGGTCTTCTGGCTCGGTCATATCCTGACTACTAGTTAGGGTGCATGCTGAGATCGACTGGTGGCTCTATGCTAGCACCTCTTTTCCCTTAGACGAGTGTCGTACGTCAATAATCTGCTGGACGACACGATTCAGTTTCTGACCGGGTGGTTTTGTTTTTACCTCTGATTTCGACCAAGTGCCCGCATGCTGGGATTTTGCGAGCAATCCGGCCAGCGCTGTCGACATTTCACCGGTCTTGATAGGCGGCGTCTGACAGCGCTTTCTGATTTTTCTTCTACGCGCTTTCACCGGCCAGATTGGCTGGTACGGTTCAGGGATTCCCCTAGCTGCCGCCCTTCCATCATGAGCCAATGTTTCACCGAACTCGCCAGTGATGCCCAGCGCCTCAACCACAACATCACGCCCATCGACGACTGCGCCTGCGGCGAAGAGTTGTTGTATGGCGAGCGGGTGCAGGTGACAGAGGTGCCAGTGCTGACCTGCACTGGTCTATGGCGTATCTATCAGCGCGAAGCCGAAAATATCGTTGCGCCAGACGGCGTTCTGATTGCCGATCCTGTGGAGCGTAATCAGGTAATTAATGCGGCCTATGCCCGATTGTGGTTGCAGGATTCTCGTTTTCAATGGGCAGGTTTAGCGGCGTTTGCCTCAAAACAGGTCGGTTGTGGATTGCTGCATGCTTCAAACACTGTCGATCTCATAGGGCAGCAGCGGGACGCCAGAGCTCAATTACGTGGTATTCGCCGAGAGGCCGGATTGCTGACGCCGGGTCGGCTTGAAGAACAAGCGAAAGCGTTGAAGGATTACAAGGCCGCGAATGCGCGTAATCCGGTTTCCGCACTGGATCTGCACCTGGGCGGCGAGTTGACGCTCGTGCAGCAGCAATTTCGCCACGTGCACGAAATGATGGCTTTGGGGAACACCACCCTGTTTTTGGATATTTTTCCACTTCATGTGTTTTACGCCAATCGGGGACTGAAAGAATTTAGTACCTGTCTGAAGGCGCGAGAGGGGATTTACGGACATCCCATGTTTCCGGTGCTATGGCCCGTTGGGCAAAAGCAACTGAAGTTTGGACAGTACTTCGAAATATTACTGCAGGCATTTCAAGCCATTGAAGAAGGGGATATCGCGCGTAGCGTGAAGCATCTTGCGGAACATGAGCAGCGTCACATACTTCAACCGACTATTTATGAAGACACGCGCCTCATCGCTTTGCTTAGAAGCAATCACGCCTCCTTCGTCACAGGTTTTCCCTCCGGAGTAGCTCAGGCCATCGAACTCACTTTGGCCAATCAGTGCCGTTCGCTCGACGACGGACGCACGATCGGCTTTGACGACAATCCATTCGCCAATCTCGCTGACATCGAACAGCGCATGGAATTTGTGCTTCGGGCTGCGCGGCGTTTCGATGATTTGCTAAGTGGCATCCATCGCTCCGCTCTTGAAGAGTCAATAAGAGATATAGCGGCTGGAACTGTGGCGCGATGAAGCTGCGTCGATGGGTTGATGGCTGGCGATTTGTTCTGCTTGCGATCATAGCGGTCGCGTTACTGCGCTGGTCAATTGAAATCATGCAGGACGATTTCGAGATCGCTCTAACGATCAACGAGCCTTGGGAGCAGATGCGTCAACGCTCATTTGCCGCCGTCGGGCCGGTGCCATCCAGTGCTGTTTGGATCAGCAAGTCCAGATCGGGTGTGCGTTTGCGCTTCATCGATCCAGAATTCGGTTTTGTAACTCCTTTAGCTCGCGAATTCAGGATCAATGCCAAGTCAGTACAGTGGGTAGGGCGTGTTCGTCTTTCACCGCAAATGAAGCCGCTTTCACTTGATGAGGCACTCATCGTCGTCTCGGATTTGCATGCCCAACTGCGCAAAAAATGCTGGGTGGAGGCAAAAGTGATGAATGACCCTCCAATAGCGGACACGTTGCAATGGCGCACATGGTTTCACTCCCGTACGGAATATGCGACGTCGTTTTGGCTGGCAGCTGACAAGTATCAGTTGGCGATTGATTTAGAGCCATGGGGGATGAGGACTCACAAAACAGATCCGCTTTATCGAATTGTATTGACAGTTGATGAGCCCTATTTGCCGTTTGCCAATGCAGCATCTGCGAATGGTTGCGTTCGCAAAGACAGTAAAACTTCATAACTAAGGAGCTATCCCATGCCCATCCCAGCCTTCATGACCATCCACGGCAGCCGCCAGGGCCTGATCACCGCCGGCGCTTTCACCGAGGCGTCGGTCGGTAACGGCTACCAGAGCGGGCGCGAAGACAAGATCATGGTGCAGGCCCTCAGCCATGGCATGTACATCCCCAAGGATCAGGGCGCCGGGCGGCGGATGCACAGGCCATTGATCATCACCAAAACCCTCGACAAGGCTTCGCCCTTGCTGAATATGGCGCTGTCCAGCGGCGAGTTGCTGAGCGAATGCCGCGTGGAGTTCTATCGCACTTCGGCCAGCGGCGTGCAGGAGCACTTCTACACGGTGGAACTGGAGGATGCGTTGGTCGTCGGCAGCGAACTATTGATGCCGCACTGCCTCGACAGCGGCACGTCGCACCTTACGCAACTGGAGAAAATCCACTTCAGCTACCGGCGCATCTACTGGCGCCACGAAATCAGCCGGACGATGGGTTCGGACGAGTGGCAAGGCGAGGGACTTCGATGAGGCTGGTCCGTGAACTGAGCCTGACCGACCACGAGCGCCAGCATGTCTGCTGCGTGGAGGAGGCGCTGGCGCACGTCAGCAGTCTGTTGAGCATGCGCCAACCGCTCGAAGGTCTGGATCAACTGCGGGCCGGTTTGATGATCAATCTGGACAGCGAAGTCCTGGCGCAGATCAAACAGGGTGAATGGTGCCTGATCAAAGCCGAGGCCGACTATGGCTACTGGCAGGGCGCCGAAGCGGTGTTCCACCAGGCCGTGCTCGATCTGATGAACAACCCGCCCGAGCAGCCCACGCGCACCGCACGAATCTTTCGTCTGGTCGACAGCGTGACCGGTCAGCCGTTGCCCGCGCAGGCCTACATCGCCATGATCGATGGAATACCCAGTCAGCGCCGAACTGATGCCCAAGGCATTGCACATCTGTTTACCGACGACCAAGTGCGGCAGCTTTCGCTGCGCATCTTCAACGTCTGAAATCTGCGTCTATCCTTTCGTTCGCGACACCCTTCGCTTGTTTTGCGCCAGTACCGCGATAGCGGGTGCTAGGCCTTGGCACGTTGTTGTATGGTTGTGGTCGAACCGTTGAACCCAAGTGATTGAAAGGATATCGCCATGCTGGACTGGAAAAACCGCGCGGGCAGCGCGCCTGAACGTGCCGCCGAGCCCAAGTCGGCCACCCGCAGCTATGTCGGCGGGCTGCTGTTCAGCCGGGCGCTGGCCACAGTGATCGGTCTGTATCTGCTGGTCACCATCGCGCTGGGCTGGTACTGGAGCCAGGAACCGGAGCTGTTTCCGGTGGCGCAGAACGCCCAGGTCGCTGCCGAGAAAGAAGGCAAGCAAATGGTGGTCGGCTACACCACGGTCGAAACCCTGAAGACCGTTGCCGGCACCTTGCTCAACAAGCCGGGCGGTTACATTTCCAATGACCGTTTCCCGCCGGGCCTGTGGATGGACAACACGCCGAGCTGGGAATACGGCGTGCTGGTGCAGGTGCGTGACCTGACCCGCGCCCTGCGCAAGGATTTTGCCCGTTCGCAATCGCAGTCGGCCGAAGACGCCGATCTGGCCAAGGCCGAACCGCGCTTCAACTTCGACAACAAGAGCTGGGTGCTGCCGTCCAGCGAGTCGGAATACCAGGAAGGCATCAACTCCCTGAGCCGCTATCAGTCGCGCTTGTCTGATCCGAACCAGAAAAACGCGCTGTTCTACGCGCGCGCCGACAACCTCAACAACTGGCTGGGCGATGTCGGTACCCGTCTCGGTTCGCTGTCGCAACGCCTGTCGGCCAGTGTCGGCCGGGTCAAGCTCAACACTGCGCTGAAGACCGAAGTTCCGGCAGTCGGCGAAGTGCCGCAGGTTGACGAAGAAGTCGTGGAAACCCCGTGGATGCAGATCGACAACGTGTTCTACGAAGCACGCGGCCAGGCCTGGGCGCTGTCGCATCTGCTGCGCGCCATCGAAGTCGATTTCGCCGACGTGCTGGCGAAGAAGAACGCCACCGTCAGCGTGCGCCAGATCATCCGTGAGCTGGAGGCTTCGCAAGAGCCGGTGTGGAGCCCGATGATTCTCAACGGCAGCGGTTTCGGCGTGTTGGCCAACCACTCGCTGGTCATGGCCAACTATATTTCCCGGGCCAACGCTGCGGTGATCGATTTGCGTCAACTGCTCAATCAGGGCTGATACGTGAGCCAGACTACAAGAGAGGCGGCCCATCGCGCCGCCTCGGACGCTGAACAGATCGCCTGGGTCGACGAACAGGACAACCTGCTCGGCGCTCTGGTGCGCTCAGATTTGCGTGAGCGCGGGCTGATTGGCCGTGGCACTTACATCATGCTGTTCAATTCCGCCGGTGAGCTGTGCGTGCACCGCCGTACGTTGAGCAAGGCGATTTATCCTGGTTACTGGGATGTTGCCGCAGGCGGCATGGTCCAGGCCGACGAAAGTTATGCCGAGTCGGCGGCGCGCGAGCTGGAAGAAGAGTTGGGCGTCAGCGGCGTCGAACTCACCGCTCACGATCACTTCTATTTCGAAGACACCGGCAACCGTCTGTGGTGTTCGGCATTTTCCGCTGTATGGGACGGGCCGCTGAAACTGCAGCCGGAAGAAGTCCTCGAAGCGCGATTCATCCCTGTCGAACAGGTCATGCGCGAAATCAGCGAAAAGCCTTATTGCCCGGACTCTCTGGCCGCGTTAAGGCGCTATCTCAAGGCGCAGCAAAGCAACGTCGCAAAGAACACATGAATTGGCGCCGATTGGCACTTAGCAATCGCGATTTTTGCCGTTACACTGCGCGACCTTTTCAAGCTGCACCGGATAGCTTGAGGTTGGCCTGCAGATCTACCGTAGGAGCTGCCGAAGGCTGCGATCTTTTGATCTTGCCGTTAAAGATCAGGATCAAAAGATCGCAGCCTCGTTGCACTCGTCAGCTCCTGCAGATTCAGTCCAGCGTCCAAAGTTTTCCGATGCAGTAGCGCTGCCCCTGCCTGAGTGGGGCTTCGCGGTCGCTGACCTTGCCCAAGGTTGCGATCAGTCTTTGTCCTCCCGAGAGGATTGCCGGTGGCCAAGAAAGCCGCATCCTTCGCCGCCCTGGGCGGCCTGGTATTTTCCACCGACGCAGGTCGTCATTGCCCGGAATGCAGCAAGCCGGTGGACGCCTGTATCTGCAAACAAACCGTGATCCCGGCCGGTGACGGCATTGCCCGCGTGCGTCGCGAAAGCAAAGGGCGTGGCGGCAAGACGGTGACCACCATCACCGGCGTGCCCCTGGCCGAAGACGCGCTCAAGGAGCTGGCGACGACGTTGAAGAAACGTTGTGGCACCGGCGGGGCGTTGAAGGACGGCATCATCGAAATCCAGGGCGATCACGTCGAGCTACTCTTGGCAGAGCTGATCAAGCACGGTTTCAAAGCGAAGAAGTCCGGCGGCTAGCAGCCTCTGTGAAACCCTCCGGCGGCTTGATCCGGCTTCGAGTGTTCTCGGATCCGGCGTCGTCGCCATGGTTTTCACAGAGCCTGTTCATGACCGGTTTCTAAACTCCACGCAGTCAGTGCGGTCTACCGCCGCACTGACGAACCGTCATTTTCATTCTTTAGACTGCGCCGGCCTGCACTTCAGGCGACGCACTCTGACTTCTTTATAGGGGACTTCGATGTCCGTACGACGCACACGTAAAGACGATGGCAGCCAATGGACAGTTGCGGACAGCCGCAGCGTTTACGGGATTCGCCATTGGGGGGCCGGGTATTTCGCGATCAATGAAGCCGGTCGCGTCGAAGTACGTCCGAACGGCCCGAGCAGCTCGCCTATCGATCTGTTCGAGCAAGTCGACCAACTGCGCAAGAGCGGTTTGTCCTTGCCGCTGCTGGTGCGGTTCCCCGACATCCTGCAAGACCGTGTCCGTCAGTTGACCGGTGCTTTCGATTCAAACATCGAGCGCCTGGAATACCAGAGCAAATACACCGCGCTGTACCCGATCAAGGTCAACCAGCAGGAAGCGGTGATCGAGAACATCATCGCCACCCAGAACGTTTCCATCGGTCTGGAAGCCGGCTCCAAGCCTGAACTGCTGGCCGTGCTGGCGCTGGCGCCGAAGGGCGGCACCATCGTCTGCAACGGTTACAAGGACCGCGAGTTCATCCGTCTGGCGCTGATGGGCCAGAAGCTCGGCCACAACGTGTTCATCGTCATCGAGAAAGAATCCGAAGTCGGCCTGGTGATCGAAGAAGCCGCCTCGCTGAAGGTCAAGCCGCAGGTGGGTCTGCGCGTGCGCCTGTCGTCGCTGGCCTCGTCGAAATGGGCGGACACCGGTGGCGAAAAATCCAAATTCGGTCTGTCGGCGGCGCAACTGCTGTCGGTGGTCGAGCGCTTCCGTGGCGCCGGTCTGGATCAGGGCATCCGCCTGCTGCACTTCCACATGGGTTCGCAGATTGCCAACCTCGCTGACTATCAGCACGGCTTCAAGGAAGCGATCCGTTATTACGGCGAATTGCGCAACCTCGGTCTGCCGGTCGATCACATCGACGTCGGCGGCGGCCTCGGTGTCGACTACGACGGCACGCATTCGCGCAACGCCAGTTCGATCAACTACGACATGGACGATTACGCCGGTGTCGTGGTCGGCATGCTCAAGGAATTCTGCGACGCGCAGAGCCTGCCGCATCCGCACATCTTCTCCGAGAGTGGCCGTTCGCTGACTGCGCACCACGCGATGCTGGTTGTGCAGGTCACCGACGTCGAGAAACACAACGACGAAATCCCGCTGATCGAAAACAAGGAAAGCCTGCCGGAAACCGTGCAGTGGCTGGTCGATCTGCTCGGCCCGACCGACATCGAAATGGTCACCGAAACCTACTGGCGCGCCACCCACTACATGAGCGACGTGGCCGCGCAGTATGCCGACGGCAAGCTGACCCTGGCGGAAAAAGCCCTCGCCGAGCAGTGCTACTTCGCCGTGTGCCGTCGCCTGCACAACTCGCTGAAAGCGCGTCAGCGTTCGCACCGCCAGGTGCTCGACGAACTCAACGACAAGCTGGCCGACAAGTACATCTGCAACTTCTCGGTGTTCCAGAGCCTGCCGGACACCTGGGCGATCGATCAGGTGTTGCCGATCATCCCGCTGCATCGCCTCGACGAAGAGCCGCTGCGCCGCGCGGTGCTGCAGGATCTGACCTGCGACTCCGATGGCAAGATCAACCAGTACGTCGACGAGCAGAGCATCGAAACCAGCCTGCCGGTGCACGCGTTGAATGAAGGCGAAGATTACCTGCTGGGCGTGTTCCTGGTCGGTGCCTATCAGGAAATCCTCGGCGACATGCATAACCTGTTCGGTGACACCGACTCGGTGAACATCTACCAGAACGCCGATGGCAGCGTGTACCACGCTGGTATCGAGACCCACGACACCATCGAAGACATGCTGCGTTACGTGCACTTGTCGCCGGAAGAACTGATGACGCACTACCGCGACAAGTGCGCCAGTGCCCGCATCAGTGCCAGCGAGCGCACGCAGTTCCTCGATGCCTTGCGTCTGGGCCTGACCCGCTCCTCCTATCTGTCTTCCTGAGACCCGATAGCGTTCCGCCCGGGTTGTCCGATTTTTTTCCGCAAGCTGTGGAAAATTCGGACAACCCGGTGGGACATCTCCTGATTTTTTCACGAAAACCTGTGCGATCACGGTCAGCAAACTCATCTGGTCTGCTTTTCGCGTAGGTCATTTCCTAAGTTGTACTTCGCCTCTCTACTCGGCCATGCCTCTCGGCGAGAATCCCCGGCCGCCCCTCCTGTAGAGATCCGCCCATGTTCGATCCAGTCAACGAGCCGTCGTTTCGTCTCGATGTAGCGGGCCTGTCCGACCCCTTCGAAGTTCTCGCCTTTACCGGAAGGGAAGCGCTCAGCGAACCCTTTGCCTTCGAGATCGATGTGGTGATCGACGATCCGCATCTGGATCTTGCCAGCCTGCTGCATCGTTCTGCGTTCCTGTGCTTCGGCGCGCCCGGCCAGGGTGTGCACGGGCAGTTGCACAGCCTTGTCCAGCACGAGCATGGCCATGGCTTGCGTTTGTGTCGAGTGCGTCTCGGGCCGAGGCTCGACTGCCTCGACCTGCGTTTGAGCCAGCGCATTTTCAGTGGCCGCTGCGTGCCGCAGATCATCGAACAGGTTCTGCGCGAGCATGGCATCGTCGGCTTGCAACGACGTTTCGACCTGCATAGCGACTACCCGACCCGCACCTTCTGCACGCAATACCGCGAATCCGATCTGCAACTGCTTCAGCGCCTGTGCGCAGAGGCACGCATTCATTATTACTTCGAGCATCACCGCGACAGGCATTGCCTGGTGTTCGGCGACGATCCGACGCGAATGCCCCATGCAGACGTCGCGCCCTATCAGGGCGAGCATGACCAGCGTGGCGTCGCTCCAGCCGTCCGCCAATGGCAACTGCACGAAGACTCGCAGGCCAGCCAGCGAGGCCCCAGTGCCGAAGGCCACAGCGATCTGCCCGCCTTGCGCAGCGGTCAGTGGTTGCCCCTGGACGACCATCCTTTCATCGAATGCAACCGCCCATGGTTGCTGACCCGCATCGAGCACCGTGCCGATCAGTCTCTCGAACCGCCCTATTGCAATCGCCTGTTCGCGGCCGCGCGGGTACCCGTCTGTGCGCCCGCCGCTGCGCAGTCCAAGCAGCGCATGCACAGCCTGCAGCGAGCCTGGGTGGTCAGCGTCGATGAGCCGCAGCCGGATTGCTCGCGGCCGGTGGCGGTGCAATTCGACTGGCTCTATCAGGGCGAAGGGGCTTCGCCGAGTCATTGCTGGCTGCCCCTCGCGCCTGACCTGAACGAGCTGCCCTCGGCGGCACTCGCTGATGGTGTGGAAGTGGTGGTGAGTTTTCTTGAGGGCGACCCCGATCAGCCGGTGGTCAGTGGCGTGCTCCAGCCATCGGTGTTGCCAGAGGCTGCGGTCGAGGACGATGAACCGGTATCGCTCCCAGAACTGCTGGTGAGCGATGGGTTGCAGCAACTGTTGCAGTCTGGCGAGCCGTTGCTGCTGCTGTGCCTGATGCCGGGCGGTGGCAGCTTCAACCACTGCGCCGAGTCCGTGTGCAGTTGCCGGCTGCTCACCGCGCTCGATCAGAGCAGCGCACGATGAGCGGCGCGGCGCTTGAGCCCATGGCGCAATGGCTGTTGCTCGACACCCCGGACGCGGCACGCGCCCTGCTGACCTTGCGCCAGGGCTTTGCCGATGTGCAGCGGCACCGATTGTTTGACGGCACCGAATTTCAACCGGTCAGCGAGCACGGCCCGGTCCTCGTCGACTTGCGCGAGAGTCCGGCATTGACCGCCTTGTGCCTGCGCGATCCGGACACCTGGCGTGGCCTGTTGCTGAGCTGCGAGATACCGGCGCAGCAGCTGCTCAGCCATTTGCAGCGCATGCTTACTGTCTCGTTCGGTTTGAATCATCGGGCCTTGCTCAGCTATTACAACCGTCAGACCGCCAGCTACTTCTTCGACGCCTGCGACGCCACGCAACTGAGTCGCTGGCTCGGGCCAATCCGCCAGTTGCGCTGGTTTGGCGGCACCTGGGCCGACCGCGCCATCGGCAGTCAGGGCTGGCAACAGCTGCGCAATCCCGGCCTGCTCGTCGAACCTTTGGGCATCGAAGAAAGCCTGACCCGGCGCCAGCGCGAGCGCTTGCAAACCTGTCTGCTGGAGCAGCACATCTGGCGCTGGTGCCAGTCTCTGAGCGTTGATTACCAGACGATCGCTGTACATGTGCAACAAGGTCTGGCGCTGGGTTTCAGCGATCGTGCTGTGCTCGATGGCTGGCTGTGGCTGCGCCTGCTCAATCCGCGCGCCGTGCTGGTCGTGCCGCCGGCCGGACTGACGCAGCCGGAACGGCTCGATTTTTTGCGTCGGCAGTGGGGCGCGGCGGACTGACTTTTCTGATCAGTGAGCCTTGCCGCTGAACCAGCCATCGCGGCGCTTCAGCCACAGGGCTTGCGCGCCAAGGGTTACGCTGCGCAAGACCATGAACAGCAGAAAAGATATCCACAGGCCGTGATTGCCCAAGGCCTGCAAATACCAGGCGAACGGCAGCAACAACAGCACCGTCAGCAGCATGCCGTTACGCATTTCCCGCGCACGGGTGGCGCCGATGAACAAACCGTCGAGCAGGTAACTCCACACCGCAATCAGCGGCAGCACGGCGAGGTAGGGCAGGTAGACGAATGCGGTATCGCGCACGCTCTGAATGTCGGTTTGCATCTCGATGAACAGGTGCCCGGCCAGCAGAAACAGCACGGCAAACCCGAGGCTGGCAATCAGCGACCAGCCGCCGGCCACCACCAGCGATCGACGCAATGCCAGGCGATCCCGCGCGCCGATGGCATGGCCGCACAAGGCTTCGACTGCGTGGGCCAGGCCATCCAGTGCGTGGGCCGTCAGTAGCAGGCCGTTGAGCAGCAGCGCATTGGCCGCCACGGTTGCATCGCCGAGCCGTGCGCCCTGCACGGTGATCAGGAAGAACACCGATTGCAGGGCGAGGCTGCGGATGAAAATGTCACGGTTGACCGCCAGCAGCGGCCGCCAGCTCTGCCAGACTCTCAGCGCCGACCAGATGATCTGCCCCGGATAGGCGCGCAATGCCGTGCGCGTCAGCCACAGGCCGAGCAGGGCGCCGCTCCATTCAGCGATTACCGAAGCCCGCGCCGAGCCGACCACGCCCCAGTCCAGGCCAATGACAAACCACAGATTGAGGGCGATGTTGATCAGGTTGGTGCTCAGCAGAATCGCCAGCGGCGCCCGCGCGTTCTGCGTGCCGAGGAACCAGCCGACCAGCGCATACGTCGCCAGCGCGGCGGGCAGGCCGAACAGGCGGGTGTGGAAAAACTCCCGGGTCAGCTGATCCAGTTCAGCCGACGGTTGCATGAAGTGCAGGGCAACGCCGCTGAGCGGCACGCCAAGAGTGCCGAGCACGACGGCCAGCCCCATAGCCAGCAACAGACCCTGCAAGAGAATCTGCCGCAACGCCGCGCCATCGCTGCGCCCGGCAGCCTGCGCGGCAAAACCGGTGGTGCCCATGCGCAGAAAACCCATCGCCCAGGCGAGAAACGTGTACAGACTGGCGCCGACCGCCACCGCGCCCAATTGATGGGCATGGGGCAAGTGACCAATGACAGTGCTGTCGACCAGCGCCACCAGCGGCACGGAAATATTGGAAAGAATCATCGGCGCGGCGAGCGCCCAGACCTTGCGGTGAGTCGGGCGGTCGCGCCAGTCGGTAATCAGAGAGGACATGCAGGCTCCTTGGGGGAGCGGGGATTGTAGCGAGTCATGCCATTCAATGTGGGGAGCGAGCCTGCTCGCGAAGACTGACCGACCGTGAAGATTTCGGCTGTGCCGGCCATTCGCGAGCAGGCTCGCTCCCACAGGGTGGCGGTGGGGTTAATGGATGATCCAGCTCAACAACCACAACCCCAGCAGCAACCAGATGATCCCGGCAATGATCGACGCGTTCATGAACGCCCGGATCGCCGACCACAGCAGCATCAGGCCAACGATCAGGGCGATGATGCTGATGATCGAGGTGTCCATCCCCAGCGTTTGTGCCAGGCCGTCGACAAAGTTGCTGCCGGCATTGCTGAGCATATTGAACAGGCCGCTGAGGCCGTCGACGATAAAGCGGATGATCGAACCGAGTGCCTGGCCGAGCCATTCGAAAAAGCTTTCTACACGCATGTGTGCATCCCTGATGAAAGAGCTGAGCCTTGGGCCACACCGAGGGTGGCCGAGTTCCCTGCATGATAGAAGGTTTGCCCGGATCATGTGTGGGAGCGAGCCTGCTCGCGAAGGGGGCGTGTCAGGCAAGTCCGGTCTGGATGATCCACCGCCTTCGCGAGCAGGCTCGCTCCCACATTAGTTCACCTGCACCCTTGCCTTCGCTGGGTATCCCCCCGAAGCTATGCGTCTTCAGGAGAGCCCGATGAACCTTGTTGAACTGACCGAACGCCTGCATGCCATTCGCGACCGCAATGACTGGCGGCAATTTCACAGCCCGAAAAACCTCGCCATGGCCGCCAGCGTGGAAATGGCCGAGCTGGTGGAAATCTTCCAGTGGCTGACGGAAGACCAGTCGCGCCAGTTGCCGGCGGACAAGCTCGCCCACGCCGGGCAGGAAGTAGGCGATATCGTCCTGTATCTGTTGCTGCTGTGCAGCGAACTGGGCCTGGACATGAATGAAGTGGTGCGCGCCAAGCTCGCCGACAGCGAACGGCGGTTCAGCTGATGAGCGACCGTCATTTCGACCAGTTGGCCACGCGCTTCGCGGAAAAAATCTACGGCGGCGCCAAAGGCGCGATTCGCCTCGCGGTATTACAGGCCGATCTGACCGAGGCCTTGCCGGATCGTCCGCTGCGGGTGCTGGATATCGGCGGGGGCCTGGGGCATATGTCGCTGTGGCTGGCCGAGCGCGGCCATGACGTCACCTTCACCGAGCCGGCCGAACCGATGCTCGAGGGTGCGCGCCAGCGTTTTGCCGAAGCCGGACACACCGCTACGTTCATTCAGGCGCCGTGGCAGGAACTGCCCGGTCAGCTCACCGAGCCCTACGATCTGGTGATCTGCCACGCCGTGCTGGAATGGCTCGCCGAACCCCATGCGATCCTGCCGGTGCTGCATCAGTTGACCAAGCCTGGCGGCTGGCTGTCGCTGGCGTTCTACAACCGTGATGCGCTGATTTATCGCAATCTGCTCAAGGGCCATTTCAAGAAAATGCGCAAGAACGTCATGGCCGGCGAGAAGCAGAGCCTGACCCCGCAGCAGCCTCTCGACCCAAGGGAATTGGCAACGCAACTCGCCGGTATGTGGCAGGTCGAAAGTCAGAGCGGCGTACGGGTATTTCACGATTACATGCCGGTGGAATTCCAGGCCCGCGCCGAACTGGCGGACTTGCTGGAAATGGAACTCGCGCACCGTCGTCACCCAGGCTTCGCCGGGCTTGGGCGTTACTTGCACTGGATCTGCCGGCCGATCTGAGCGGAGCGCGACATGAAAGCTCGATGCGGGTTATTGCTGATAAGTCTGGGGTTGGCCGCTTGCCAAGGCAGCAACCCCTACGTGGCCCAGTCACGGCCGTTGCCGCCGGCACCGCCGCAAGCCGCCACCACCTTCGACCGCAGCGCCTACCCGGCGCCGCCGCGTGATTACGGGCGCTACCGCAACTGGGCCTGGCGCAACGGCCAGTTGCCGCCGGGCACGGCGTGGGCCGATTCGGCGCAAGTGGCCGAGGCGGTCAGCAACGCCCTCGACCAGCGCGGCTTGCGGCCGATGCGCGACAGCCGCCCGGCCGACCTGCTGGTCAGCGCCGATCTGCGTCTGGAGACCCGTTTGCGTCAGGTTCGCGATGATTACGGCTACTACGGCGGATACGGCGGCTATGATCGTTATGGTCGCGGTTACGGCATGTACAACAGCGTGCCGATCGTGCGCACCTATCAAGAGCAGGTCGTAGTGGTGCGAGTCGATCTGTTCGATGCCGGCAATGGTCAGCCAGTGTGGAGCGCCAGCGCCGAAACCGGCACCCAGGGCAATCAGATCGAACGCGCCGATGCGATCCGCGAGGCTGTGGAAAAAGCCATGGCGGCGTATCCTCCCAGCTGACGTCGTGTCAGCAGGTTCATGTCTTCACCCGGAGAAAAATCATGTTCCGCCGTCTCGCTCTACTCGCTGTTGCTGCGCTGCTCAGTGCCTGCGCCGCCAATCAGGTCAATCACGATTTCGACGCCAGCCGCGACTTTGCCGCGTATCGCAGCTGGAGCTGGAAAGATCCTGCCCTGCAATATCGTCCCGATGACCCGCGCATCAAGAGTGACCTGACCGAACAGCGCATCCGCCAGGCGGTGTCCGATCAACTCGATCAGCGCGGTTTGCGCCCGGCCGCTGGCGGCGGCAAGGGTGATCTGAGCGTGCAGACCTACCTGATCGTCGAGGACAGGCAGCAGCAAGTGACGACGAATTACGGCGGCGGTTGGGGCGGCCCCTGGAACGGCTACTGGGGCGCGCCGATGTACAACGAAACGCGCAACATCACCTACAAGGTCGCGACCATTCAGATCGACCTGCTCGACGGCAAGGACGGCAAACTGGTCTGGCGTGGCAGCGATGAGCAAATGCTCAGCAACCGCCCGAATCCGGCTGACCGCAGCAATGCCATTCGCGAGACCGTCGCACGGATTCTGGCCAACTATCCACCGCGTTGAATGAACGGCCCTTTTCCCGCCCGGACGCAAATCCCCTGTAGGAGCTGCCGAAGGCTGCGATCTTTTGATTTTCAGAGGCAAGATCAAAGGATCGCAGCCTTCGGCAGCTCCTACGGTGGTTTGCCATGCCAACAGCGCATTGTCGGCAGCCGCGTCTACACTCTTTTTCATTAACGGAGGTAGCGCTCGGCACTGCGCCGGCAAAGGAGTGCGCCATGTCGCCAGGATCGCAAGGCAACGGCCCGGCCCGGCAACGCGGGGCGATCGGCTTGATGGCGGCTGCCACCCTGAGTCTGGCGCTGGTGATGATGTTGCTGGTGGTCGACAGCGGTCGCCTGTACATGGAACAGCGCAAATTGCAGCGGGTGGTGGATACCGCCGCCCTCGAAGCGGTCAGTCGCGGCGGCAATTGCCTGCCCGGGCTGACCGCCGCCAGTTATGCCGGGCAAAGTGCGCTGCGCAATGGTTACGTGGTCGATGCCGCCAATACGCTCGTCACCACTTGCGGCACGCTGGCCACCGCCGCCAGTGGTGTGCGCAGTTTCACCGTCGATGCCACGCAATCAAGCGCAGTCAAAGTCGCCGCCAGTCGTACGGTCACCAGCAGTTTTGCTGGCGGTGTGCAGGCGCTGTTCAGCGCCACGCCGGTCAGCCTCAATACCACGCTCAATGCTTCGGCAGTCGCGGCCAAACCGCAGCCGACCGTCGCCCAATTGAATATTCGCAGCACCCTCGCCAGCATCGACACGGCGCAGTCGAACATTCTCAACCCGCTGTTTTCCGGGTTGCTCGGCGGCAACGTCAACCTCACGGCGGTGGGCTGGGACGGTTTGCTGCACACCGATATCAACCTGCTCAAATACCTCGATCAACTGGCCATCGACCTCAACGTCGGCGCCGGCAACTACTCGCAGTTGCTCAACACCCAAGCGACGGTGACGCAGTTGATTCAGGCCGCAGCGACGGTGGTGCAACTCAACGGCGCAACCGCGCAAGTGGTCACCGCGCTGGGCCAGTTGCAGGTCGCCGCGATCAACGCGGCGCCGGTCAGACTCGGCGAGATCCTGCAACTGCAGACCGGCACTACGGCGGCGGGGCTGGATGCCAATCTGCAATTGCTGCAACTGGTGCAAGGCGTGGTGCAACTGGCCAACAGCAAGAGCGCGGTGGCGGCGACCTTGCCGGTCAACGTGCTGGGGCTGGCCGGTGTCACGGTGCGGGTGAAGGTGATCGAGCCGCCGCAGTTCTCGGCGATTGGCGACCCGGCGCGGGCCAAGGCCGATCCGTTGGGACCGGACCGGATTTATGTGCGCACGGCGCAGGTGCGCACGCTGCTGTCGGTGAATCTGCCGGTGCTCTCGGGGGTGACGGGGCTGACCAATGCGGTGCTGGGCCTGGTCGGTACGCTGACGCCGACGCTCAATGCACTGTTGAGCCTGAATCTGGTGGACACGCTCAATTCAGTGTTCTGCCTGTTGGGTGCCGGCTGCCAACAGCTCGATCCGAAGCTGCTGCCCTCACCGCAAATCGACATCGCGCTGGATGCCGGCGGGGCGAAAAGCTATGTCACCGATTACCGCTGCCCGACCGGCGATACCGACAGCAAAAGCCTGACTGCCGCCACCACGACTTCTCTGGCTGATCTCAAACTCGGCAAGATCGATCCCGTCGCCGCGTTCTCTTCAGTCGCCGAACCAACCGTGACGCCGCTGCCGCTGGTCGATCTCGGCATCATTACCTGCCACAAAATTCTCGGCATCGGCAGTTGCGATGCCGCCTCCCGCGTCCAGTACGGCGCGGGCGGCATCGCCATCAAACTCGACACCAGCGTCGCGCAAACCACGCAGAATCTGCTGTTCTCCAGCACCACACCCTTCGCCACCCCGGCCAATCTGAAACTGCCGCCCAGCGTGCTACCGGCCGCGCCGACCAGCAACATCGTCGGCAGCCTGGCGAACACCCTGTCGGGCATCAACCTGATCGTCTACAAACCCGTGGGCAGCAATCCGCTGGGCGCCATCGTCACCGGTGTGGCTTCACTGATCAGCGATGTCAGCAACCGCTTGTTGCCGGTGGTCACCGGTTTGATCAGCCCATTGCTTGATCCGCTGTTGAACAATCTGCTCAAGGGTCTGGGCATCAATCTGATGAACACCGAGGTGGGCGCCAACATGACCTGCGGGCAGACCGGCAAGGCCTATCTGGTGATCTGATCATCCGTGGCAATCGGCAATTCGATGCAGAACCGTGCGCCCTCCGTGGAGTTGCGCACGCTCAACTGGCCGCCCATGTTGGCGATGATCCCGTAGCTCACCGACAGGCCCAGGCCGGTGCCGACGCCAATCGGCTTGGTGGTGAAGAACGGCTCGAAGATCCGCTCCAGCAAACGCGGATCGATGCCGCCGCCATTGTCCTCGACCCACAGCCGCACGCTTTCCTCGTCACGCTCGGCGTAGATTGAAATCCACGGTTTGAATGCCGGGTCGTGCTCGCGCTTGCCGAGCAGGGCGTCGCGGGCGTTGACCATCAGGTTGATCAGCACCTGCTCCAACTGATCGACGTAGCCGCGCACCTGCGCCTCGAAACCGGTCTCGCTGATGCGCAGATCGACACCTTTACCGCGCATGCCCTCGGCCAGCAGTGACAAGGTGCCTTCGATGGCTTGGGCCGGATTGAACAACTGTTGTTCGATTTCCGAGCGCCGGCCGAACACACGCATGTGGTCGACCACCTTCGCTGCGCGTTGAACCTGAGCGTCGATGCGGTTGAGTTTGTCGGTCAGATAATCGACCTGCACATCACCGTTGCCGAGGCGCTTGAGCACGTTGACGATGGCCATGCGCATCACGTTGAGCGGCTGGTTGATTTCGTGGGCGAGGCCGGTGGCCATTTCGCCGAGGGTAGCCATTTTCGCGCTCTGCGTAAGTTGTTGTTGCGAGCGGCGCACCTCGGTGTTGTCGCGGCCCACCGCTTGCACTTCGATCAACTGCCCATGCTCATCGAACACGCCGCGATCCGACCAGACCCACCAGGCGTGTTCGCGTCCGGGCAGTTGCAGGCTGATTTCCGCTGTGCTCACTGGCTGTTCCGGCGTCAGTTGGCTCAAGCGCTGAACGAACGCTGCGCGCTGTTCTTCGGACATCCAGCCACCCAGATCAACCCCGGGCAGTTGTTCCGGGGTGCACTCCAGATAAGTAGCCAAGGGTCGGTTGCCAAAGATCAGCGTCAGGTCCGGGCGATAACGGCAGATCATCGC
The DNA here is from genome assembly GCF_007293365.2 of Pseudomonas sp. ef1. NCBI lineage: Bacteria > Pseudomonadati > Pseudomonadota > Gammaproteobacteria > Pseudomonadales > Pseudomonadaceae > Pseudomonas > Pseudomonas sp. ef1. The sequence continues at coordinate 1,687,737 of NZ_CM129815.1, forward strand.
CGGCGAGTCCTCGACCAGAATCCGGTAGCGCTCTTCGCTTTGTCGCACCTGCTCGGCAGCAAGCGTTGCGTCGGTGACGTCCAGCCACAGGCCCACCGCCTCGACTGGCAGACCGAGATCGTTGCGCAGCAGTTTCGCTTCATCGAGCAGCCAGTGATACTCGCCACGGTTGTCGCGCAGGCGATAACGCGCACGCACCGAGCCTTCGCGCAGCAACTGGCGGTTGCGCTGGAAATACAGTTCGCGGTCGTCGGGGTGCACGCGCTCGACCAGTGTTGCTGCATCGCAATCTTCCAGCGTCCAGCCCAGCAAGGGTTGCAGGCTGGCGCTGAAAAAAGCCGGGATCAACGCGCCTTCTGCGTAGCGCTGCACGTAGATCACCGCCGGCGAACTGGCGATCAGATTGTCCAGCCGCGCATGGGCGGCAGCGGCGCGCTGTTGTTGATTCTGGATGTCGCTGATATCGAGCATGAACCCGACCAGACGCCGATGTTCGCCCTTGCCGCTGACCTGGCCCTGAATCCGATACCACGTCACTGCTGCGCCGGCCTCCGCGTGGTGCAGACGCACGCTCAGGGTCAGCGCTTCTCCTTGCAGTTGCAGGGCGCGCAGGCGGCTGCGCAACTCGTCGCGGTCGGCGGGATGAAACAGCGACAGCCAGTTTTCTACCGGCAGCAGGCGATCGCTGAGATTCAGTGCCGAAGCCAGCGTCGGCGCCAGCGCAATCTGCTCTTCGGCACTGATTTCCCACCAGCCAGTGCCGAGCAGGTTTTGCAGGGAATCAAGACGCTCCATCGATTGCACATGGCGCTGCTCGCGCAAGCGGCTGAGCAGCGGTCCGGCCAGCACACCGGCCAAGGTCAGCCAGTCGCGATCGGTCAGCCATGGCGCCACGTTGTCGACCGTATAAAACCCGCAGAGCAGCCACGCGACCACGCCCTGGTCATTGCTGTAGGGCACGGCGAAACCGTTGGCGTTGCCGAACGTGGCCTGCAATCGCGAATGTTCATAGCGGCCCTGCGGGCCGGCGAGGCGTTGCGGCGCGCTGCCGTTGAGGCTGTCCAGCGGCGTGCCCAATGGCTGGCCGTCCTCCCACAATTGTGGAGCGTCATGGCCACGAAACTGTTGATGAATCTGCCAGCCCTGGGCCCGTTCATCGAGCAGCGCCACGGCGAGGCAGGGGATGTGCCAGCGCTGGGCGATGGCCTGCAATTGTTCGCCGAGCACCATCGGCAAACGCGTCAGGCTGCAGGTGCGCAGACGATCGCTGACTTGCGCGGCGAGGGCCTGGCAGGCGTCGCGGTCGCGCGCTTGCTGACGTTCGAGCAACAGGTCGGCGATGTCGAGCAGCTGCAATCGCCAGCCATCCTCCAGCGGCTGCACCCAGCCGCGCAGGTGCAGCGGCTGATCATTCAGGCCGGTGAAATCCAGATCGAGCAATTGCCCGTGCCAGTCCCGCGGCTGGCCTTCGACGCTCAGCAGGCTATGCGGCAGCAGATAGGCGCGAAGCGGCAGCGGCTGACCCTGAGGTTTGTGCTGGGCGAGCAAATGCCGCAGCGGGCCGGCGATCTGCAACACGGCGCCGTTGCCATCCAGATAAAAATGCAGGCCGATCGGCGGCGCGCCGAGGTGGTCCGGCAATTCGTGGGCTGCGGCGGGGGCGCGCTTGAGCAAGCGCCCGAAAAGCTTATCGCCGGCGGTCAAAATTGCAGGCTCGAGCGGGCGGTGAGGTGCGTGGGCAGATTAGGCACCGTGCCGATCCCGGGCAGCACCAGAAACGGCATGATCTGATTGAGCTTGCTCACCGGGTAATTGACGCTGACGGTCAGGGTGCCAGTCCCCGCGTCGTACGCCGCACTGGTGTCGGTGCCGACCACCAGATTCAAGGCCGAGGGCAGCCATTGCAGTTGTTGGGTCAGCGCAGCATTGGCGGTGTTGACCACCACCGTCGAATAGTTCGGCGTGGTCGGGTCCACCGCAACGCTGCGGCGCACCGCCTCAGCGGTGGCCTGGTTGAACGATTGCATCATCACGAAGGGCAGGCCGTAGCTGACCAGCCCGTAAAACACTGCGAAAAAGATGATGAACACCAAGGCGAATTCGATCGCCACCGCACCTTTTTGCGACCTGCGAAAGCCGTTTTTCATGCGTGCGTCTACCCTGACAGTCACTGCGTAGTATCAGCATAGAATCAATCAGGCAAAACGGACGGCTTTCAGCGGATGCAGATTTCCCTTGTTCTGATCTGGCTGGCGATCTGCGCCGCGCAAGATGCCCGACAGCGGCGCATTTCCAACATGTTGACCTTGGGCGTAGGTGCGCTGGCGCTGGTCTGGTTATTGGCGACCGGCAGCACTTGGCTGGGCGCCGACGCAGCGCAAGGTGGCTGGGCCTGCCTGATCGCCTTGCTGCTGACGTTGCCGGGTTATTTCCTCGGCCGCATGGGCGCTGGTGATGTGAAATTAATGACAGCCCTGGGTCTTGCGACGAACGGCATATTCGTTCTTGGCGCGTTTATCGGCGCGGGCGTGGCCAGCGTGCTGTGGCTGCTGCTCGCGCCAAAAGTCTGGCCTCATATGCGTCAAGGGCTTAGAGCGCATCTGCGTCATCTGGCCCCGGACAAGTCAAAAAAGCTGCCATTTGCGCCGTTCGTGTGGGTAGGGGTGGTGCTTTCGCTGTACTGGATCACCTGATCGCGGGGTGCCACTAGTCCTATGTACATAGTCGGAAAGTCGGTCTACTTTCAATTCAGGCGAATACGCCACCAAAGTGCAGGAATCGTCAGCGTTGGCCGAGCAAATGGAGTGGTTCGTGAACAAGCCTAATTCGGTAAAAATCCTCGTGGTCGATGATCAGCCGCTGATCGTCGAAGAACTCTGTGAGTTTCTCGAGAGCAGTGGCTACCGTTGCGTGCCGTGCGACTCGAGTCTTGAAGCCATCGAGCTGTTCAGGGCGGACCCGGACATCGGTCTGGTGCTGAGTGATTTGCACATGCCGGACATGGACGGCATCGAGTTGATCCAGGCGTTGCAGCGGCTGGCCGGCAAGCAGCGGGTGTTCGAGGCGATCATGCTCACCGGGCGCGCTGACAAGCAGGATGTGATCAAGGCATTGCGTGCGGGGATTGCCGATTACTATCAGAAGCCGATTGATCTGGCAGAGTTGCTTGAGGGTGTGCAGCGCCAGGAACTGGCTTTGCAGGAACGGCAGAAGAATCTGCATCTGGGTCATCTGAATCAGAAGTTGCAGTTCTTGTCCGAGTCGATTGATGACCTTTATCAGGATCTGGACAAGGTGCGGCGCTCGCCCGCGCCGGTGTTGGCCGATGGTGAGCCTGAGTCTGTGGAGATGCCGGCGGTGTTCAGTCAGTTGTCGCCCCGGCAGTTGGATGTGGCGCGGCTGGTGGGCAAGGGGCAGACCAATTATCAGATTGCCTGTGAGTTGGGGATTACCGAGAACACGGTGAAGCTCTATGTGTCGCAGGTGTTGCGGTTGACGCATATGCATAATCGGACGCAGTTGGCTTTGGCCCTTTCTCCCGTTGGATCTGCTGGGCGGCAGCGGGTTACTGCGCATTGACTTGGCGGCCTTTGGGCCGACCATGCTTTGGGGGGGGTGGGGTGAATATCCGTTTTTTTTGGTGTCGCTGATTACGGTTCCGCCCTTACGGCGGGTCACTTTTGGCAAACGCCCCAAAAGTAACCAAAAGGTCTTCGCCCTGACGTTCGGCCCGCTCGCTGGGGCTCGGGGTTCCTTCGCTCCGGGATCGATCCTGGCGCAGCGGCTCCGGTTTGCTTCGCTGCACCTCCTTCCACTGTGTACGACTGCGTCGTACGGTCGCTGCGCTCCCACGCCCGGATCAATCCCTCCACTCAGCCTGCCGACGGGCTCCCAGATCAAGATCAAAAGCTACTCGAGCTTGCGCTCATTGTTGAGTGGTGCGGCTTCGCCGCGGGCAGCTGCGCTGCTTTTGCTTTCTGTAGGAGCGAGCCTGCTCGCGAAGGCGGCCTGACAGCCGACCTGTTTTTGAGTCTTACGCGATCCAACTGTAGGAGCTGCCGAAGGCTGCGATCTTTTGATTCTGCTGTTGCTGTTTTGTAGGAGTGAGCCTGCTCGCGAAGGCGGCCTGACAGCCGACCTGTTTTTGAGTCTTACGCGATCCAACTGTAGGAGCTGCCGAAGGCTGCGATCTTTTGATTCTGCTTTTGCTGTTCTGCAGGAGTGAGCCTGCTCGCGAAGGCGGCCTGACAGCCGACCTGTTTTTGAGTCTTACGCGATCCAACTGTAGGAGCTGCCGAAGGCTGCGATCTTTTGATTCTGCTTTTGCTGTTCTGTAGGAGTGAGCCTGCTCGCGAAGGCAGCCTGACAGCCGACCTGTTTTTGAGTCTTACGCGATCCGACTGTAGGAGCTGCCGAAGGCTGCGACCTTTTGATTCTGCTTTTGCTGTTCTGTAGGAGTGAGCCTGCTCGCGAAGGCGGCCTGACAGCCGACCTGTTTTTGAGTCTTACGCGATCCAACTGTAGGAGCTGCCGAAGGCTGCGATCTTTTGATTCTGCTTTTGCTGTTCTGTAGGAGTGAGCCTGCTCGCGAAGGCGGCCTGACAGCCGACCTGTTTTTGAGTCTTACGCGATCCAACTGTAGGAGCTGCCGAAGGCTGCGATCTTTTGATTCTGCTTTTGCTGTTCTGTAGGAGTGAGCCTGCTCGCGATGAGGCCAGTCGGTCCGCCGATAACTCGAAGTCGTTTAAATCTGTTTCAAAATAACCAGAACCTTCCCACAAGGTTTTCAGGTTGTCCGTCGGACGTCGGGTCACTAGTCTCTGGCTGTCGCTGACAACTCAGCGGCCAGGTGTGGAAACCTGAAATTCAAGTAGTTGCTTTGCATTGCTACCGTAATCGTTGTCGGCGTGTTCGTTCGTCTGCAAACTGTGTCGCGGCGGCTGTGCGTGGGCAGACTTTGGTCTGGCCGGTTGCCTACTTATCGGTTTTCCACCCTGCGTACAGCTGCCACCTTTTGTCGTGTGGAAACGACAGAAGAGGGCGTCACAGCCAGGTAGGAGTTCTCATGGACAAACTGATCCCAGACCCACCCCCATCCCCCACCACCCCGCTCGAAGACGCCATGCGCGCCGACGATCTTGTGAAAAACCGCGAAGCGATAAAACGCGCGCTCGATTTCTATCTCTGCCCCGAACCCGCAAAACCGCACCCGCCCAGCACGTTGTTCATGGTGGTGCCCAATGTCGATACCGAAAGCTTGTTGGCGCATGCCTGTGAGTCGCTGGCGTCAGCGAGTGCGATGGCGAGTAATTTCGCTGGCGAGTTGAGCGGGTTTCAGCGCAGCACGGCGTTGGCGATTCAGCAGATTGTCATGCTGGCCGAGCTAGCCGTGAATCGGGCGCTGGACCGGGTTGATCCGCAGCGTTGAAACCGCGTTATCGTTCTTCGCGAGCAGGCTCGCTCCCACCGAAAGCACGCGGTCGACTGTGGGAGCGAGCCTGCTCGCGAAGGGGCCTTCAAGGGCACCACCAAACTAATTCTTGCTCTCGATCTTCCCGCCCGCATCCGGATCGTAAAAGTCCGGAATCTCGTACTGGTATTTCTTCAGCCAGCGCTGCATCGCCAGTTCGCGTTCGGTGGCGGTGGCGCTTTGGGGTTTGGGGGAGGCGGCTTTGTTGCGGCTTTGCAGGACCAGCCAGCCTTCGGTTTCCTGCTGCTGCGCAGAAGCAGGGCCGGCGTCGATGGCTTGGGCGCTGAGGGGCAGGGTAAGCAGGGTCAGGTAGCACAGGCCTTTGCGGATGGTCATGGCTGTCTCCTATTCGAGCGTCGGCGGTAACGGGTCGATGAAGGCGGCGACGCGGTCGCCAGGTGTGGCTTTGGTGTTGGTCGGGGCTTTAAGTTTTTCTGCGCGTTGCTGCGCTTCGGTGAATTGCTCCGGGGTCAGTTTCGAGCGGCTGACGATTTCCGCGGCTTGGGGCCAGTCGTTCTGGTAGAGCAGCAGGGTGACCATGTTCAGCGTCGCCAACTGATTGTTCTGGCTCAGTTCGATGGCGGTGAGAAATTCGAATTTCGCTTCGTTGAGGCGCAGTTGGTTGAGGTAGACCACGCCGAGGTCATTGCGGATTTTCTCGTCAGTGGGTGCCAGGCGTGCGGCGCGTTGCAGGTGGGCCTGGGCCTGGCCGTTGTCGCCACGGGCGGCGTAGACCTGGCCCAGGCCATGTTCGGCTTGGGCGGTGAGGCAGCCGCCGAGCAGGCTGCGGTAGAGCGGCTCGGCTTCGCTGCGGCCGAGCAGGCGATAAACCTTGGCTTTGCGCAGGCGCACTTCGCTGAGGTTGTCCGGCAGGCTTTGCAGGTTGGCGAGGCTGGCGTGGAGCTTGCCGTCGCTGGCCAGATCATCGGCGAGGTTCAGCGACAGTTCCTGCTCCGAGGTCAGTTTGCTGCAGCTGGACGGCGACAGCAGCGAGGTCCACGGCGCCTGGCCATCCGTGGCGCAGCCGCTGAGCAGCAACAGACTTGCCATGACTATCAGTACTTTCATCAAACGCTCTCCATGAGCCAAGGTCAGTTTGCGAAGGCGCGGGCAATGGCGGTGAAGCCCGGGCCGGCCAGTACGATCAGCAGGGCAGGAAACAGAAACAGCATCATCACCACCGACATCTTCGCGGACATTTTCGAGATGTATTCCTGCAGCCGGGTCAGGCGTCGGTCATCGAGTAATTGCTTGAGCGCCAGCAGCGATTTCATCGCACCGCCGCCCTGGTGGATCAGTTGCTGGAGGATCACGCAGGTGTCGGTAAATTCGTCCACAGCGAGCATCACCGCGGTCTTGTTCAGCTCCTGACCCAGCTCCAGACCCGAGTCGACGCGGCTGAGGATCAGGCGCAGTTCGCTGGTCAGCTCCGGCAGCAGTTTCTGCGCTTCGACGCTGAGCACGCGCAGCGCTTGTTCCACGGCCATGCCGGATTCGAAGAGGATGCGCAGCAGCGGTATGAACGTGGAGATTTCCACGGCGATGGTTTTCTGTCGGCGGGCGGCGGCGTAGGCGAGCAGGCGTTTGGGCAAGAGATAGCCGCCGCCCGCAGCGAACATTGGCGCCATCCAGCGATGGCTGGTCTGCGGGAAAAACACTTCCTGCAAAAAGATCGCCAGCCCCAGAGCGAGCAGCGGCGTGCCGATCTGGCAGGCGGCGAAGAGCGCGCGCTCGTTGGCGCGGCGCCAGCCGAGGCGGCCGAGCAGGGTCTGGGTTTCGCTGTCGATGCTCACCGAGCCCCGGCCGAAACGGCTGTTGCCCAGCGCGCGCAGCCAGTGGCCGAAACGGTTCTCCCGGACCAATTGGCCGTGCAAGCGCTGATGCACCTGACGCACGCGGCGGCGCTCGGTGAGCAAGTGATTGCCCAGCAATAACAGCGAACCGAGGAGCAACAGCGACGCCGCGAGCCAGACCATCTCAAACGCTCCGCAACATGCGCCACAGCGCCAGACTGCCCAGCACCTGCAACACGGCGGCGCTGAGCAGCATGGTCTGGCCGCTTTCGTCGTGCCACATGCCGAGCATGTAGCCGGGGTTGGTCAGCATGAAGTAGCTCACCAGAATCAGCGGCAGCAAACCCAAAACCCAAGCGGTCATGCGCGTTTCCCCGGTAAGGGCGCGCAACTGCCGCGCGCCCTGGTCGCGCTCGCGGATCAGTTTGATCAGATTCTCCAGCAGCTCACTGGCATTGCCGCCGTAGCGGTGATTGACCTTCAGGCCGAGGGCGAACATGCGCAATTCGTCCTGCTCGTAGAGTTCGGCAAAGTCGCTGACGGCGTCAGGCAAGTTCACCCCCAGTTGCACGTTGCGCTGTACCCGGCCCATGGCCGCTTTCAAGGGATCTTCACTGGCCTCGATGCCGCCCAGCACCGCATCGCTCAGCGTGCGCCCGGACTTGAGGCTGCGCACGGTGTGGTCGAGCAGTTGCGGCAGTTGTTCGATCATGCGACGGATCCGTTGCCGGTAGCGAATGGCGATGTACAACCGCAACGCCACGGGCGGGACGAGCAACATGATCAGCAAACCAACCCAGCTCCCGAGCAGAAATCCCAGGCCCATGGCCGCCGCCCACAGGCTCAGCCACAGGCCGAAACGCTCGCTCGGCCGACCCAGTCCTGCACGCAGAAACATGCGCTCCAGCCCCACCCACCTGGCCTGCTCGACGGCCAGTTGCGGTTGCCCGGCGGCGAGTCGATTGAGGACTTTTTCCTTCGCGGTCTTGCGCAGCCCTTGCAGGAACAGATAGATCGACAGCCCCAGCAGCATCAGGCAAATGGCGATGAGAATGATCGGTCCCAGCATCTGCGTGCTCCTCGCCGTCAGCCCAGGTGAGCGTCGTGGCGCAGCTTGTCGCCGGCCGGGTTGACCGCTTCGCGGACAAAGCCAAAGCCTGTGCGACGGTCGAGGCGGAACAGGGTGTTGGTGACGTAGACGTCCTCGCGAATGCCGACCACTTCCACCACTTCACTGACGCAGCGCCGGCCATCGGGCATGCGTGTCAGTTGAATGATCACGTCGAGGGCGGCGCAGATCATCTGGCGCAAGGTGCGTTCGGCAATCGAGCGTCCGGTCAGGCCGACCAGAGTCTCCAGACGCAGCAACGCGTCCTGCGCATTGTTGGCATGCACGGTGCTCATCGAACCGTCGTGGCCGGTGTTCATTGCGGTGAGCACGTCGACCACTTCGACGCCACGGATCTCGCCGAGAATGATCCGGTCGGGACGCATGCGCAGGGCGTTGCGAATCAGGTCGCTGGCCTTGACCTCGCCATGCCCCTCAGCGTTGGGCGGACGGGTTTCCAGACGCACTACATGCGGATGGCCGAGTTGCAGTTCGGCGACGTCTTCGATGGTCACCAGCCGTTCGTGCGGGTTGATCAACTGGCTGAGGATGTTCAGCAGCGTGGTCTTGCCGGTGCCGGTGCCGCCGCTGATCAGGATGTTGCAGCGCTTGCCCACGGCGTTCTGCAGGAATTCGAAAATCGCCAGATCAATGGTCTGCATCGCCATCAGGTCGGTGCTCTTGAGCATGTCCTTGCGGAACTTGCGGATCGACAGGCACGGGCCGTCGAGGGCAATCGGCGGGATGATCGCGTTGACCCGGCTGCCGTCGGGCAGGCGCGCATCGACCATCGGCGAGGACTCATCAAGGCGGCGACCGAGCGGCGCAAGGATGCGTTGCATGACCCGCTCGACGTGATGCGCATCGATAAAACGCAGATCGCTTTGATGCAGTACGCCGTCGCGCTCGATGAACACCCGGTGCGGGCCGTTGACCAGAATCTCCGTCACCGACGGGTCGCGCAGCAGGACTTCCAGTGGGCCGAATCCGGTGAGTTCGTCGACGATTTCTTCGCCGAGGCGCTCCATTTCGTAGCGCGAGATCGCCAAGTGCAAACGCGCGATGTATTCGGCGACCTTGTCGGTGACGAACTGCGCCAGTTGCTGGCGCGAACCTTCCAGCAGGTTTTTCCCCGACTCCTCGATGGCGTCGATGATGTAGCGGTGCAGGACCAGTTTCAGGCCTTCGTGATCGCTGTTGCCGATCGCTCCGTGAGACGTTGCGCCAAAGAGTTTTTCTGCGCTCATGAGTGGCCTCGCAGACGGTCGAACCAGGTGACTTTCGGTTTGCTCAGGCCTTCGGAGCGTTTCGCCAAGCGCTCGCCGAGGGTGCGCAGGCTCTGGGTGAGTTTCTCCCGGGGCGCCAGTTCGAAGAGGCTGACGCCCTGGTTTTTCGCGTTCAGGCGCACGTCGGGACTGAACGCCAGCACGGCGATGACTTCCAGATTGAAGGTCTTGCCCAAGGTCTCGGCATCCGGCGCGACGTTGCTCAGGTAGCGATCGATCAGCAAGCGCCCGTGCTCGAGTTTCATGCCTTTTTCGCGCCACTGGTTAAGCACGGCGAGGTTGCGTCGGCAGTTGAGTACGTTCTGGTCGGTGTACCACAGCAGTTTGTCGCAATGGCTGACGAAGGTGCGCAATGCCTCACTGTCGGCCTGCCCGGTGAGGTTCACGACAATGTGCTGAAAGTGCTGGCGCAAGGCGCTGAGCAGCATGTACAGCTCGGCGGCGCTGGTGGTTTCCAGCGGCTCGTCAGTGTTGGCGTAGGCAAGAATGCGCAGGCCGTGGTCGGCGCTGGTGAAAGCGCTGTCGATCAGCGTAGCGTCGAGCCGGCGCAAATGACGCAGGGCATCGCCAAAGTGAAACGAACTCTCCAGCCCCAACAACGCCAGGCTGTCGCCACGGGGCAGGCCGAGATCGAGCAGCAAGGTTTGCTGGCCGCTCTTCTGCACCACCATGGCCATGTGATTGGCGAGCAAGGCACCGTCGGAGCTGCTCTGCACGCCGTACATCACGGTAAGCCCGCCCAGCTGCGTGTTGGGAGTGACGGCGGGCAGGCGTTTGCCCAGGCGCCGCACCAGCCCGGCGACTTCGCTTGAACGTGAGCCATAGGCGACGAAATCCCGTGCGCCGGCGCGCATCGCATTGAGTACGAGCTGATTGTCCATGCCGTCGCCGAGGGCGACGATTGCCAGCATCGGCTTGGCTTCCAGCGCACCTTCGATCAGCGCGCTCTGCGCCACGACATGCTCGCGATCGAGACCGACGAAGACCAGATTGGCGAACGTCACATCGACCAGTGCGAGCAGTTCGTCGAGGCTGCCGCCACCGGCGCTGACCACCTGGCCCAGGGGCGCGAGTGCGCTTTGCAGCCATTCCAGATCGGTGCTGTTGCGGGTGATGGCGAGGAAGGTCTGACTGAGGTTCTGGCTCATTGCGACAACCCGCTGCGCTTGTCGAAGTTACCGTTCTCGAGGAAGAACATGCGATAGAAATTCGGGTCGTAATTGCGCAGTTTTTCGCCCGGCAACGACGGCAGTCGCGCGTCCGCCGCCAATGGCTGGACCAGGTGCGGGGTGACGATCATCAGCAGTTCGCGCTCTTCGCGTTTGATTTGCGAACCCTTGAAAAACGCCCCGAGGATGGGAATGTCGCCCAGGCCTGGAAACTTGTTCACTTGCGAGCTGTTGGTGGTGCTGATCAAACCGCTGATGACGAAACTTTCGCCATCACCCAGCGACACGCTGGTGTCGGTGCGGCGGATGGTCAGCGCCGGAACGGTGGTGCCGGCGATGTTCACCGCGTTGGCGAAATCCAGTTCGCTGACCTCCGGGGCGACTTTCAAGGCGATGCGGTCGCGGCCGATGATGGTTGGCGTCAGGGTCAGGCGGATGCCGAATTCCTTGTACTCAATCGACACGCTGTCGCTGCCGGAACTGGGCACTGGAATCGGGATTTCTCCGCCGGCCAGGAAGCTCGCACTCTGCCCGTTCAACGCCACCAGACTTGGTCGCGCCAGCGTGTAGGCGAAGCCGCTGGTTTCCAGGGCGTTGATGATCGCCATGGTCTTGCCGCCGACCCAGGAGAAATTGAACAGCGAGTTATCCACCGGCAAGCGCGGCTGCGGCACGCCGTCAATCGGCGGCAGTGTGCCAGGCGAGCCGAACAGGAAATTGCCGCGGGTGCCGATCAGCGAGGCCGTGGCTTCCTTGAGCTTGGTGCGGCTGACTTCGACGAAACGGATGTCGGTCTGCACTTGCGACGGCAGGGTCGGATCGTCCGACGGCACGCTGCTGGTCAATGCCGTGGTCGCCGCACCCTGGACGAAGACCATGGCTTGCTGTGGCTGCGCCGAACACGCCGTCCAGACCATCAGGCTGGTCGCGCCGGGGCCGACGCCAGTCAGCAAAAAGGACGAACCGCCATTGGCATGCACGTCGGCAATTTTCGGGTCGCCGACCGCCAGCCGAGTGATTGCCACCGGTGACTGCATGTCCTGCTGGAAGCCTTCACCGATCTCGATCACCGAAGGCAGGCGCGGCAGTGCCGAGCAGTTGCCCGCCGCCGCGAGGGCGCTGTCCATCGTCAATCCCAACAACAGCAAGGCCCGGAGCGCCGGTTTCAATGTCGGTCTGAGTCGACTCTGCATGCACGTGAATCCTTGCGCAGTCATGGGGTTTGTTGGCTGATCTGGTTGCCGCGAATGATTTCCACCGCAGGCCTGGGCGCCGCGCCGGCACTGGCGGTGGCAGGTGCTTTTTGCGCGCTGCCCAGGGCGAGTTGAGTGAACTGGAAAAGCTGGCTATTGGCCCGATCCAGGTGCGCGGGCGATTGCGCTTCGCCGGCCCAATATTTGGCCAGCCGCTGTTCTTCGCTGCTGCGCACCGCGAGGCGCAACGTGCCGACTTGAGTGGCCAGCATCAGACGACTGAGCAGTTGTTCCGGCACCGCCAGCACCACGGTGCGTGCGGCGATGCGGCGTTGGTCCTGTTTGATTTTTTCTTCGGCGCTGAGGCTGGGCGATGCCGGTTGGCCGTCATTGGTCAGGCCGTACTGATCGCCGATTCCGAGCACGCGCAAGGCAGGAACGGCGATCTGCGCCGACTGCTGCAGGTTGCTCGCGTCCTCGCGCAGATACAGCAGCACATCAACGTAATCGCCCGGCAGCAATTGCCCGGCGCCACCGATCACTTCGTCAACGGCCACGGTCAGCGCGCGTTCGTCGCGGCGAATCATCCGCGCCAGCGCACCGCCGGCCTGGAAGCTTTCGTCATTGAGCCAGGTGCCAGTGCTGAGGTGGCGCCAAGGCGTGCGGCCGACAGCTTGTTCGATGCTGGTCAGGCTACCGGCCGGTGCGCTGCGCAGTTTTTCCACGGTTACATCGGCGGCGGTCAGCGGCGTGAACGGCGCTACATCGTGGAGCAGCACCACCACCGGTTGGCGGGTCTGGTCTTCGGCAATCGCGACAGTCTGTTCAATGCTGACCGCTGGGGCGACGGGCGCCTCGGCGACCGGGGCCGGCTGACGACTGAGCACCAGCCCCCAGTAACCGACAAAAACCGCGCCGAGCAACAGCAACGCGGCTAGGCCCATGGTGACGCGACTGTTCATGACGGCTCTCCCTTTCCTGCTGCACAACCGACTGCATTTGCTTGCGAAAGGCGGACTGAATCGGCAGCTATGAACATGCAACTATTTCGCTATTTCCAAGCTAGCTGATCCAAGCAAAAGCGCCATTAGTGACAGGCAAAATAACCGTACCAAAGTGTGAGTCTGGCCGGTTAACAGCGGGAAATGGCCGAGACACGTTGGGATTAATGCTTTGTGATTAATGCGTTCTTACAGTTGTTGGGCGGGGGTTTGTTGACAATGCTCAGGTGGCACGGTGGAACCTTGCCGCGGTGATGATGTCGGCGCCAGAGGCGCGAAGGAGTGGACCTATGTTTCGTATGACTTTTGATTATGTGATCGCCAAGGCTCGCGCGTTTGCCCGCAGTGAAGAGGGCGCTTCGGCGATCGAGTATGCGATTGTGGTGGCGATGGTGGCTGTGGTGGTTGTGGCGTTCGTCACTCCGCTTGGAGACAGGGTATTGGCGATCTTCAACAATATTCTGACCTCGCTCGATGGTACGGCTGTGACTCGGCCAACGCCCTGATCTTGTGAACACTGCACCTGGCTGATATCGCACTACACTGGATTTACCTTTCAGTATTCAGGTATTGCCTATGAACGCGTCTTCGTCGCCCCGCCAACAACTGCTTCTGGTTGATGATGAAGAAGACGCGTTGCTGGAGTTGGCGGAGTTGCTGGAGGGGGAGGGGTTTGTCTGTCATACCGCGACGTCGGTGAAGCTCGCGCTGCATCATCTGACCCGGCATCCGGATATTGCTTTGGTGATTACTGATCTGCGCATGCCGGAGGAGTCGGGCATGTCGCTGATCAGGCGGTTGCGTGAGCATACGTCGCGGGCGCATTTGCCGGTGATTGTGATGTCGGGGCATGCGGATATGGAGGATGTCAGCGATATGTTGCGGTTGCAGGTACTGGATCTGTTTCGCAAGCCGATTTATCACGTCAGGTTGTTGGAGACTCTCGATAATCTTTTTCCCAAGCCTAAGGTTCAGGGTGGGTGAACTCGGCGGCCTTTGGGCCGACCGTGTTGGTGGGGTTTTGGGTGAATATCCGTTGCTTCGGGTGCTGCGGCTGGCGGTTTCGCCTGACGGCGACTTACTTTTTTACAAGCGCCTAAAAAAGTAAGCAAAAAACGCTAGCTCCTGCGTTCGGCCCTCGCAGGCTCGGGTTCCTTCGCTCCGGGACTGATCCGGGCGCAGCGGCTCCGGTTTGCTTCGCTGCACCTACACTCGCTGTGTTCGACTTCGTCGAACGGTCGCTGCGCTCCCACGCCCGGATCAATCCCTCCACTCAGCCTTCCGACGTCGCCGGTGGATCAAGATCAAGAGCACTCGAGCTTGCGCTCATTGTTGAGTGGGGCGGCTTCGCCGCGGGCAGCTGCGCTGCTTTGCTTTTGCTTTTGCTTTTGTGGGAGCGAGCCTGCTCGCGAAGGCGGCCTGCCAGCCGACCCATTTCTTCCTGATGTACATCAATCCTGTGGGAGCTGGCTTGCCAGCGAAGGCGCCCTGCCAGCCGACCTGTTTCTCGCTGATGTACTCGATTCAAACTGTGGGAGCGAGCCTGCTCGCGAAGGCGCCCTGCCAGCCAACCAATTTCTTCCTGATGTACATCAATCCTGTGGGAGCTGGCTTGCCAGCGAAGGCGGTCTGCCTGCCGACCTGTTTCTCGCTGATGTACTCGATTCAAACTGTGGGAGCGAGCCTGCTCGCGAAGGCGGCCTGCCAGCCGACCAATTTCTTCCTGATGTACATCAATCCTGTGGGAGCGAGCCTGCTCGCGAAGGCGCCCTGCCAGCCACCAGTCTCTCACTGAACACCCACGATCAAAACTGTAGGAGTGAGCCTGCTCGCGATAGCGCCCTGGCAGCCAACCCATTCCTGCCTGATGTACATGAATTCTGTGGGAGCTGGCTTGCCAGCGAAGGCGGCCAGCCAGCCAAAAATGCTCTGCCTGACTCACCACCTGCGCAACCAACCTCTTGCTCTTGTCACTCCGGCACAAGCCTGTCCAGTACGCGGTTGACCGCCAGTTCGCCCAGCATGATCACCTGCTGTATTCCCAACAGGGAGCTGCGTTGCGGTCCATCGATAAATCCGGCGAGGTCGCTGGCCATGATGCTCGCCGAGGCCAGTGATTCGCAGGCATGGACCAACAAGGTTTCGTTGTCCGCAGCCGGGTCGACGATGAACAGGGTGCTGGGTTTGCGCGGTGCGGCAGGGTCTTTGATGAGGCGGGGGTTGAGGTAGTAATCGATGGCGCGGTCGGCGGCTTCCTTGAGTTTTTGCGCTTCGACGAGCGGGTCGGCGAAGGTTGGATCGGCAAGAGGAGGATCGGGCGTTATCTTTTTCACGGGCTCAGTCTCCTGATGGAGTAGGGCCGCAACCGGTTCGCGACTAAACGAAAGGGAGGCAGCTGCACGCAGGTTAGTCGACCGATGAGCCACGAAATCGGCGCGCCCGAAGGCGCCCTGCGCACAGCCACCATCAAGTGCAGGTATGCAATACCTGGCTGACAGGAACCTGTGCGTCGTGGACAAGCGGGCGACTAAACCCGACCACTGATGAGCAGTGGCAGGCAAACGATAGAACCCGCGCCCCAGGCGCACAAGCCGGCGGATTCTGGCGTAGCCGTAGGCAATGGCGCAAGGATTTGTAGCCTGTTGCGAGGTAGCGTGGCCTGTGTTTAAACGGCTGGTTTAAGCACTGCGATAAATCGGTTGAACAGCCGAACCATTTGGCGAGCCTGCTCGCGAAGGCGGTGCGTCAGTCAAAAAACCCTCACTGACACATCGCTCGACCATCACAACTGATAACTGAAACTGATGCTGTAACGCGGCTTGCGATTGAACGTATCCAGCGCTTCATCCGACATCGCCTTCGCCACTTCCAGCGCCACGTTGTAATACTTGGCATCACCAAAGCGCAGCCCGACGCCGGTCGATGACAGGTTGTTGGCCTGCACCGGCAGTTGGTTGAACCAGCTGCGCGAGCGGTCGACGACGACGTAGGGTTGCAGGATGCGCACCCAGTTGCCCTCGCGGTTGAAGCTGTAGTTGACCTCGTAAGCCACGCCCCAGCCCTTGTCGCCCGAGGCCTGGTCGTCGGGGTAGCCACGGCCGAAGTTCTGTCCGCCGAATACGGCGCGTTCGCTGTCGGGCAAGGTGTCGTCGCTCCAGTACAGCGCCGCCGAGAGCACGCCTTGCCAGTTGTCGAGAAACTTGTCGCTCTGCACGCCGGACAATCTGACGCGGAAGAAATCCAGGTCGATGTCGTCGTAGTTGGTGTGTGCGCCGAGGCTGTCGAAGCCTTGGTAGACGCCGGCACTGAGGATGCGCAGTTGGCGGGCGTCGGCCTTGCGCCAGTCGCCTTCGAAAGCCAGGGCGCGGACGTCGGTGCGCAGTTCGGTGCTGAAGGGAAAGTTGATGCCGTCGTAGCGCGTCTTGTCGTCGACCGCATACAGGCGTGAGCCGGCGGTCAGCAGTTCGTTGGCGGAGGCGATCAGGGGCGTGCTGAAGCCGATCGAGTAGCGATCGTTCTCGCGGTGGGTACTCAGGCGTCCGCCACCGCCGACCAGCACTTCGGTGTCCGGGTCGGCGCGGTAACGCGAGGCCGAGACGTTGAGTTGCGTGCCTTCGGTATCGAGGAACTGGCTGTAGTCGAGACGGTAGTAATGCTCTTTGTCGTCGCCCGGTGGGAACAGGCCGCTGAGGCTCAACTGCTCGCCCATCGACGTCTGCGAATTGCTGCTGACACCGAGCAACGCCTGCGGGCCGTTACGGTTGTCTTCTGTGGTGCTCAGGGTGCTGGTGAACGGTTTGCGACTGGCCTGGGCAACCAGGGTGGTCGCGCCATCGGTGGTGCCCGGTGGCGGCACTTGCGCTTGAATGGTTACGCCGGGAATGCGGCTCATCAGCGTGGTGTAGCGCTCGAAGGTCTTGCGCGTCAGCGGGCGTTCGGCCTGGATTTTCGCGGCGAGTTTATCGAGCAGGCCTTTGACCCGGCCGATGTCGCCCTGCATCTGGATATCGCGCACATAGCCCTCGACCAGCACCACGCGGGCCACGCCGTCATCGAAGTTCTGTTGCGGCAGGAACGCGTAGGACAACAGATAGCCGTCCTGCTGATAGCGACGGGTGATGTTGCGCGTGGCTTCGATCAGTTCGGCAAGGCTGGCCTGACGGCCGATCAGGGGCTTGTAGATTTCCGCGAGTTCGTTGAGCGGGTAGATCGTGCCGCCTTCGATCTGCACGGTCTTCAGGTTGACCTTGGTTTCCATCAGCAATGGCTGTGCGGCGGTCGCACCCGGGTCCGGCACTTGCAGCGGCGCCGCGCTCGGGCGATAGGCGTCGGCGGGCAGGTTGGGAACGGGCAGGTTGCGGATGGTTTCGTTGCTGTTGAGAAAGCTGGGCAAGGTGTCGGCGAGGGCAGCGGAACTGAGGCTCAGGCACAGCAGGGATGCCAGTACGCGCATGGGACACTCCATGGTCAGAACACAGCACAGGGCAGATTTTTCCGTAGAAAAAAGGCGGAAGACTCGTGGGAATCTTCCGCCCTCAACCAAGCGTAGGCGCTGTAGGTAAGGCCGTCGAATCGGCCAGGTGCAATTTAGCGTTTGTTGCCGCCCAGCGCGCCGGTCAGGCCGCCGAGTACCCCGCCCAGACCGCCAGTTGTGCCGCCAGTGGCAGTGCCGCTGTTGACCAGACCACCGACCGCTGCCACGGTGCCGCCGACGTTGGTAACCAGACCGCCGACAGCAGTGGTGACCGGATTATTGGTGGCGGCAATCGCTCCGCCGAGATTGCCGACTGCGGCGCCCACCTGATTTGTAAGACCAGCGACCGGAGTGCCGAGACCGGTAGCGGCGCCGACCTGTTGAGTGACAGTGGTGACCGCGCTGGTGACCGGATTGAGGCCCGCACCGACTGCGGCGCCGACGCTGGCCAGCGGCGAGGTGGATGCAGTGATCGGTGTGCCCGAACCACCGAGTACGGTGTTGATCGAAGCAATCGTGTTGCCCAGCCCGCCGGCGGTGACGCCGCCGGCACTGACCACGCCGCTGGTGCTGCCGGCATTCAGACCGCTGCCGACGTTGACCACCGCACCACCGACAGTTTGCAGCAGACCGGTGCCGCCCAGCCCGCCACCGATGCCGCCACTGCCCGAGCCAGTGCCATTGGACACCAGACCACCCGCTTTGCCGACCGCCGTGCCGGTGTTGCTCAGGGCGCCGCCGAGGGTGTTGGTCAGGGCATTGCCGCTGCCTGCGTCGGTGACTTTGCCGCCAAGGCTGTTCACCGTGCCGCCCACTTTCGAGATCACCCCTTTGAGCGGATCACCCAGACCGGTGGCATCGCCGAGTTTGTCGGTGGTGCTTTCGACCATGGCGATCACCGGTACCAGGCCGCTGCCGACCTTGTCGGTCAACTGGCTGGTCGGGCCGCTGGTCAGTGAGGTGTTGAGGGTGTCGCCAAGCATGGTGACTTTTTCACCGATGCCATCGACCAGCGGCGCCACGCGGGTGACTACACCGCCAACGACAGGAACGCTGCGGGTCGCTGTGTTGAGTTTGACGCTGAGGTCCGAGACGCCGTCGCCAACATCGGAAACCACGCCGCCAACCGAGGCGACGGTGGTGGTCAGGCCATTGGGGTCAGTGGCCAGTTTGCCGATGCCATCAGAGACGCCATCGCCCAAGGTGCTGACCACGTTGCCGGTGGTGTTGGCCACGCTTTGCACGATGCCGCCAGCGACCGGAACAGTGCTCAGCGAATCGCCGATCTGGCCGACGCCATCGCCGACACCGCTGACGGTTTTGCCGACATCCTGAACAAGTGTTGTGGTCACCAGCGAAGGAGTGGCCGGGTTGGTCGGAGTGGTGGGATCGGTCGGGTCTGTCGGATTGGTCGGATCGGTGCCACCGCCAGTGCCGCCAGTACCACCGGTTCCGCCGCCAGTGCCGCCAGTGCCGCCAGTGCCACCAGTGCCGGCAGTTTCGCCGCCGGTTCCGCCGCCCGCGCCACCGCTGCCATCGGTACCCGCCGTGCCGTCCGCCGTCGAGCTGCCCGAACTGCTGCGATGACCGCCACCGCCGCTGCTGCAGCCGACGAGGCCGACCGAAAGAATCAGTGCCAGCGCGATTGCCGATTTGGACCACATCACTTGAGTTTTCATGATTGAGATTCCTGCACCTGTCACAACGTTACGTTGCCTTCGATGGCTCGCCGATCTGTCGTCGGCGATGCCTCGTCCGTGGCTGTAATCTCAGTCGACGGCAGGTTTTTCACCATTCTCAAGTTGGTATTAACCCCTTTATATAGAGGGCTCGGCGCTATGCCGAAGGACTAATACCCAGGTAATAAACGGGCAAAAAAAAGCCTTGAAATTCAAGGCTCGGTTTTTTGCAAAGCGGCGGGCAGGGCGCGGAAAAACTTAAGTGATATATACACAATTAACGGGTTTTTCCGCCCCGCCAGATCAGGCGATCGGTTGCCACTGACCAACCATATGTTCCAGGTCGCCGGCACCGATCAGACGCAACTCACCGCTGGATCCCGCGGCACTGGCCAGCAATGTCACTTCACTGGGCAGGCGCACCGGTTTGCGAAAGTGCACGGTGATTTCCAGGTTGGCTTTGGGCAGGTGATCGGAGAGTGCCGCCAGTGTCCGCGCCTTGTTCCACAGTCCGTGGGCGATCGCGGTGGGAAAACCGAACAGCTTGGCGCTCGCCGCACTCAGGTGAATCGGGTTGTAGTCGCCGGAGACTTTCGCATACTGGCGGCCGATATCGGCCGGCGCAGTCCAGCGCGCCACTTCGAGCAAATCCTGCGACGGCTGCCAGTCCTGTGCCAGCGCCTCGCCCTCGAGTTTCACCCCGCGACAGAGCATCCGGCTTTCGGCTTCCCACAGCGGCCCGAGCTGATCGTCGAGGGTGGTCAACAGATCGAACGTCGCGCCCTTGGCATGCGGTTGCAGGTTGTGCACGCGCACGCTGACTTGCCCGCGACTGATCGCGCCCATTGGCCGCAGCACGCGGATGCGGTTGCTCAGGTGAATCAGCCCCAGCAGCGGGAACGGAAAATCCTTGGCCGTGAGCAATTGCATCTGCAAGGCGAAGGCGAGGATGTGTGGATAGGTCGGCGGCAGCAGGCCGTCATCGACGAAACCGCAGACCTTGCGATAGGCCGTCAGCCGTTTGCTGTCGATATCGACCCAGCAGCGCAGGCCGCTGTCGGGCAGTTGCGTACCGGTGATTTTGCGTCGCGTCGCTGCGCGCGAATAAAGCCCCGGCAGACTCGGTTCGCGATCCAGCGTGTGCCATTCGATGCTCATGCTCAAGCCCCCAGAACACTTTGCCCACAGACCCGCAACGCTTGCCCGGTGAACGCGCCCGTGCCCGGTTGCGCCAGCCACGCCACGGCTTCGGCGACGTCCTGCGGCAAGCCACCCTGGCCCAGCGAACTCATGCGCCGCCCGGCTTCGCGCAGGCCGAATGGAATGTGCGCAGTCATTTGCGTTTCGATGAACCCGGGGGCGACGGCGTTGATGCTGATGCCGCGTTCCAGCAGCGTCGGCGCCCAGGCCTGGGCCAGACCGATCAGGCCAGCCTTGCTCGCCGCGTAGTTGGTTTGCCCGCGATTGCCGGCGATGCCGCTGATCGAGGCAAGCAGGACCACCCGTGCGTTGTCGCGCAGGGTGCCGCTGTCGAGCAGCGCCTTGGTCAGCACTTGCGGCGCGTTGAGATTGACGGCCAGTACCGCGTCCCAGAATTCCGGGGTCATGTTGGCCAGGGTTTTGTCACGGGTGATGCCGGCGTTGTGCACGAGGATGTCGAGGCCGTCGGGCAGTTGTTCCATCAATTGCGCGGCGGCGTCATCGGCGCAGATATCGAGGGTGATCGCCCGGCCGCCGAGGCGCGCGGCGAGGGCCTCGAGGTCGGTCTTGGCCGGTGGTACATCGAGCAGAATCACCTCGGCGCCATCACGGGCCAGGGTTTCGGCAATCGACGCGCCGATGCCGCGTGCAGCACCGGTGACCAGCGCCTTGCGCCCGGCCAAGGGGCGCGTCCAGTCGGTCACTGGCGTGGCGCACGCGGTCAGGCGAATCACTTGACCGGAAACGAATGCACTTTTCGGCGAGAGGAAGAATCGCAGCGGCCCTTCCAGTTGATCTTCGGCACCTTCGCCGACGTAGATCAGCTGCAAGGTGCCACCGCCGCGCAGCTCTTTGGCCAGCGAGCGCGAGAAGCCTTCGAGTGCTCGCTGCGCACTGGAGGCGAACGGATCACCCAAGCTTTCCGGCGCGCGGCCGAGGATGACCAGATGCGCGCTATGGTCGAGATTCTTCATCAATGGCTGGAAGAACTCGCGCAACTGCTTGAGCTGGTCGGTGTGTTGCAGATCGCTGGCGTCGAACACCACCGCTTTGAGTTTCGGCCCGTGGCCGGGGATCCATGCAGTGGCCAGCGAGGGCTCGGTGCCGTAGCTGTAGATGGCATCGGTCAAGCGATTGGCAAACACGCTGATCCGTTCGGCCAGCGGCCCGCCACCGATCAACAGGGCGCCCTCGATCGGCCGCAGACGTCCCGCCTGCCAGCGTTCCAGCCGCACCGGCGACGGCAGGCCCAAGGCCCCGACCAGACGATGGCCGAAGGATGAGTTGGCGAAGTCGATATAGCGGTCAGACATGGAACGCTCTCCAGAAGTTGGGGTTCAAAGTGTGGACTGCCTGCGGCAATCAATCGTTCGATCGGCGCAATAAGGCCTACGCTGGTTTAGCAGAGTAGACCACTGACCCTGTGGGAGCGGGCTTGCCCGCGATGGCGGAGTGTCAGCCGCTGAAGGGTTGGGAATGCCGCCCCCATCGCTGGCAAGCCAGCTCCCACAGGTTTCCATGTGAATCCGCAAATTCCACAGGAGTTATCCATGACCCAGCTGCGCCGCGTCGCGATCATCGGCGGTAACCGCATCCCTTTCGCCCGCTCCAACGGGCCGTACGCCACGGCCAGCAATCAGGCGATGCTCACCGCCGCGCTGGAAGGCCTGATCGAACGCTACAACCTGCACGGCCAGCGCATCGGCGAGGTAGTGGCGGGCGCTGTGCTTAAATTGTCACGGGATATGAACCTGACCCGCGAATGCGTGCTCGGCTCGCGCTTGTCTCCGACGACACCGGCCTATGACATTCAGCAAGCCTGCGGCACCGGTCTGGAAGCGGCGTTGCTGGTTGCGAACAAGATCGCCCTTGGCCAGATCGACAGTGGCATTGCCGGCGGCGTCGACACCACCTCCGACGCGCCGATCAGCGTCAGCGAAGGCCTGCGCAGGATTCTTCTGCAGGCCAACCGCGCCAAGAGTACCGGCGACAAACTGAAAACCCTTTTGCAGTTGCGCCCCCAGCACCTGATCCCCGAATTCCCGCGCAACGGCGAGCCACGCACTGGCCTGTCGATGGGCGAGCACTGCGAACTGATGGCGCAGACCTGGAATATCCCCCGCGAAGAACAGGATCAACTGGCCCTCGAAAGCCATAACAAACTCGCCGCTTCTTACAGCGAAGGCTGGCACAACGATCTGATGACGCCGTTCCTCGGCCTGACCCGCGACAACAATCTGCGCCCGGACCTGACCCTGGAAAAACTCGCCACGCTGAAACCGGCCTTCGAGAAAAGCGCCAAGGGCACGCTGACGGCGGGCAATTCCACGCCGCTCACCGATGGCGCTTCGGTGGTGTTGCTCGGCAGTGAAGAATGGGCCAGAGAGCGCGGTTTGCCGATTCTTGCCTACTTGCGCGACGGCGAGGCGGCGGCGGTGGATTTCGTCAACGGTGCCGAGGGCCTGCTGATGGCGCCGGTGTACGCCGTGCCACGCTTGCTGGCGCGCAATGGGCTGACGTTGCAGGATTTTGATTACTACGAAATTCACGAAGCCTTCGCCGCGCAAGTGCTGTGCACGCTCAAGGCCTGGGAGGATCCCGAATATTGCCAAACCCGCCTGGGGCTCGACGCACCGCTGGGTTCGATTGATCGCAGTCGGCTCAATGTGAAGGGCAGTTCGCTGGCGGCGGGGCATCCGTTCGCCGCGACGGGCGGGCGGATTGTCGCGAATCTGGCCAAGCTGCTGGATGCGGCGGGCAAGGGCCGAGGGTTGATTTCGATCTGTGCGGCGGGCGGGCAGGGTGTCACCGCGATCATTGAACGCTAAGCAGTATTCCAATGTGGGAGCGAGCCTGCTCGCGAAGGCGCCGTGTCAGTCGCCATCATTCTCTGCTGACAGAGCGCTTTCGCGAGCAGGCTCGCTCCCACAGGGGATCCGGTGCATGTGCATGTGCATGTGCATGTCAGATTCTGTCGCAAATGCCCTTGCCGACCGATACCAATCAATGCCACGGTCTCGGCTATGATTCGCCCGGGTCGCTGCGATTGATCCGGCACAGTGTGTGCATCCTCAAGGTTCACAGGTCGGCAACCCCTCCCCGTCGGGCGAGGATTGCCGTATAACGAGTGACATTCGCGTGTTTGGTAATAAAGGACCCACAATAAAAGCTGATGAAGACTCCAAAACGCATTGAACCCCTGATCGAGGACGGTCTGGTCGACGAAGTGCTGCGTCCACTGATGAGTGGCAAAGAGGCAGCTGTTTATGTAGTGCGCTGCGGCAATCAGTTACGTTGCGCCAAGGTCTACAAGGAGGCGAATAAACGCAGTTTCCGCCAGGCGGCCGAGTATCAGGAAGGCCGCAAGGTTCGTAACAGTCGTCAGGCGCGGGCCATGGCGAAGGGGTCCAAGTTCGGTCGCAAAGAGACCGAAGACGCCTGGCAGAACGCCGAAGTGGCGGCGCTGTTCCGTCTGGCCGGCGCCGGTGTGCGAGTGCCCAAACCCTATGACTTCCTCGACGGCGTGCTGTTGATGGAGCTGGTGGCTGACGAATTCGGCGACGCTGCGCCGCGTCTGAACGACGTGGTACTGGAGCCGGATCAGGCGCGCGAGTATCACGCCTTCCTGATTTCGCAGATCGTGCTGATGTTGTGTACCGGTCTGGTGCACGGTGACCTCTCCGAGTTCAACGTGCTGCTGACACCTACCGGCCCGGTCATCATCGACTTGCCCCAGGCAGTCGACGCTGCGGGCAACAACCACGCGTTCAGCATGCTCGAGCGTGACGTTGGCAACATGGCTTCGTACTTCGGTCGCTTCGCGCCGGAATTGAAGAAGACCAAATATGCCAAGGAAATGTGGGCGTTGTACGAAGCCGGCACCTTGCACCCGAACAGTGTGCTGACCGGCGAGTTCGACGATCCGGAGGACCTGGCGGATGTCGGCGGGGTGCTGCGCGAAATCGAAGCGGCGCGCCTCGACGAGGAACGCAAGCAGGCCATTCGCGCGGCGGACGACGCGCCGAAAGGCAAACCCGAAGAACCGCCTCCACCGCCGTGGATGCAGTGATCGCGTGATGAAAAACCCGGCTTCGGCCGGGTTTTTTGTGCCCGCGCATTTTCCGCAAACGCGAGCATGCCCTTGTAGGAGCTGCCGAAGGCTGCGATCTTTTGCCTTTGCTTCAAGGACAAAATCAAGAGATCGCAGCCTTCGGCAGCTCCTACAAGGACCGTATGTGAGTACCCCACGCAACACCCACCTGATCGTAACCGCCCGGCTGATCTCCGATTTCGGCGCCTTCCTCAACATGGTCGCGCTCGCCACTTACGTTTATTTGCTGAGCAACAGCGCCATGAGCGTCGGCATCTTCCTCGCCAGCCGTGTCAGTGGCGGAATTTTCGCCAGTCTGATCGGCACGCGCTTCTACCGGCGCTGGCAGGGCCGCGCGCCGCTGATTGCGTTCGATCTGTTGCGTGCGGCAGTGCTGGGGCTGCTGTTGATCACACCGGCGAGTCAGCAGGCATGGCTGTTGCCGTTCATTGCCTTCGGCCTCGGCTTGGGCAATTCGATGTTCGCCATCGGCCTCAACAGCAAGTTGCCGCGTTTGATCGAGCCGGCGCAATTGCTCAAGGCCAACGCCTGGATCACTTCAGCTTCTTCAGCCGCCATGGTCGGCGGCAGTCTGGTGTCGGGGTTGCTGGTGGCTGCTTTTGGTTTCGAAACGGTCTTCGCCCTCAACGCGCTGACCTATTTGCTTGCGGCTCTGCTGATCGTGCCGCTGCGTTTCGAAAAAACGCAGGTCAGCGAACAGCCGGTACGCGGTGAATGGTTTGCGCTGCGGCAAGGCCTGCGTTCGACGCCAGTGGTTGCGGCAATGCTCGCGGTGACCATGGCCGACACCTTGGGCAGCGCCGCGCACAACGTCGGCTTCCCGATCATTTCGAAACTGCTCACGCCGGAGGCGGCGAGTACGACCTTGGGCCTGGCGCTTGCGGTATGGGCCAGCGGCAAACTGCTCGGCGCACGCATCGCCAGTCACCTCAAGGGCTCGGAGAACAGCCACCTCGAAAGAAGATTTTTCTTCGGCGTGGCGCTGATGTCATGCGGTTTCATTCTGATGTTCCAGCAGCACGGCCTCTACGGTCTGCTGCTGTTCGCCTTGCCGGCCGGGCTTGGCGACGGGGTTTCCGAGGTCAGCCTGATGTCACGGCTGCAACGGGAACCTGCGGCTTTGCGCCTGCCGATTTTCAGCGTGCTGACCTTGCTGCAGATGACCGGTTTCGGCATCGGCATGCTGGTCGCTGCGCCGTTCTATGCGTGGTGGACGCCGGGGGCCGTGGTCATGCTGTTCCACGGCATTCCCTTGGGTACGTTGTGCGTGGTGACGCTGTTGCGGATCAGGCGCGGGCGGGTTGCGCGCAGCAGCCCGACGCCAGTTCCTTGAGGATCGGGCAGTCCGGGCGATGGTCGCCGCTGCAATGCTCGACCAGATCCTGCAGGGTGTCACGCAACTCGCCGAGCTCGCGGATCTTCTGATTCAGCTCATCGATGTGCTGGCGCGCCAGTGCTTTCACATCGGCGCTGGCACGCTGGCGATCCTGCCAGAGGGTCAGCAGCTTGCCGACCTCTTCCAGGGAAAAGCCCAGATCCCGCGAGCGCTTGATGAAAGCCAGCGTGTGCAGGTCATCGCTGCCGTACACGCGGTAACCGCTGTCGGTGCGATTGGCCGCTTTGAGCAGGCCGATCGATTCGTAATAGCGGATCATTTTTGCACTCAGGCCACTCTGCCGGGCTGCTTGGCCGATGTTCATCGGTGTTCCTCCAGGTCCTTGGGTTTCCAGGTTTTCAACAGTAGCGCATTGCTCACCACGCTGACGCTCGACAGCGCCATCGCCGCGCCGGCCAGCACCGGATTGAGGAAGCCGAACACCGCCAGCGGAATGCCGATCAGGTTGTAGACAAAGGCCCAGAACAGGTTCTGGCGAATCTTCGCGTAGGTCTTGCGGCTGATCTCCAGCGCTGCCGGCACCAGTCGCGGATCGCCGCGCATCAACGTGATGCCGGCCGCGTGCATGGCAACGTCGGTGCCGCCGCCCATGGCGATGCCGATGTCTGCGGCGGCGAGGGCCGGGGCGTCGTTGATACCATCGCCGACCATGGCAACCACGCCGGTTTTCTTCAGCTCGGCCACCGTCGCGGCTTTGTCGGCAGGCAGCACTTCGGCGTGAACATTGCGGATGCCCAAGGCCTCGGCCACCACACGTGCGCTGCCGCGATTGTCGCCGGTCAGCAGGTGGCTCTGGATATCCCGTGCGGCGAGTTGTTGCACCGCTTGCAGAGCGCCGGGTTTCAGCGTGTCACCGAAGGCGAACAGACCAAGCACCTTCGGCTCGGGACTTTGCTCAATCAACCACGACAATGTGCGGCCTTCACTTTCCCAAGCCTCGGCGGATGAGCTCAATTCACCGGCACCCAACCCGCTTTCGTCGAGCATCCGCCGATTGCCCAGCGCCAGGCGCCGGCCATCCAGCGTGCCAGCGATGCCGCGCCCGGTCAGCGACTGGCTGTCGCTGACGTCGGGCACATTCAAGCCGCGTTCGGCGGCGGCATCCAGCACCGCTTTGGCCAACGGATGCTCGCTGCCGCGCTGCAACGCGCCAGCCAGGGTTAGCAAATTGTTTTCGTCACCATCGACCGCGCTGAAGTGCGCGATACGCGGCGTACCCGAGGTCAGCGTGCCGGTCTTGTCGAACACCACGCTGCTGACTTCATGGGCGCGCTCCAGCGCTTCGGCGTCCTTGATCAGAATGCCGTGGCGTGCGGCGACGCCGGTGCCGGCCATGATCGCCGTCGGGGTGGCAAGGCCGAGGGCGCACGGGCAGGCAATCACCAGCACGGCGACGGCATTGATCACCGCAGTTTCCAGCGGTGCGCCGTACAGCCACCAGCCGATCAGCGTGGCCAGGGCGATCAGCAACACGGTCGGCACGAAAATCTGGCTGACCTTGTCGACCAGTTTCTGGATCGGCGCTTTCGCCGCCTGCGCGTCCTCGACCAGACGAATGATCCGCGCCAGCACCGTTTCCGCGCCGAGCGCCTGGGTGCGCACCAGCAAACGACCCTCGCCGTTGATCGCGCCGCCGGTGACCTTGTCGCCCGGTTGTTTCGGCACTGGCAGGCTTTCGCCGCTGATCAGCGCTTCGTCGGCGTGGCTCTGGCCTTCGACGACTTCGCCATCCACCGGGAAGCGTTCGCCGGGTTTGACCAGCACCAGATCGTCGAGGCGCAGGGCGCTGATCGCAACGTCTTGCTCACGCCCGTCGATGACTTGAATCGCGCGCTCCGGCCGCAACGCTTCGAGAGCGCGGATGGCGCTGGCGGTCTGGCGTTTGGCGCGGCTTTCGAGATATTTGCCGAGCAACACCAAAGCGATGACCACCGCCGAGGCCTCGAAATACAGATGCGGCATGCGTCCGGCGGCGCTGGCCCATTCATAGACACTCAGGCCATAACCGGCGCTGGTGCCGAGGGCGACGAGCAGGTCCATGTTGCCGGCGCCGGCGCGCACGGCTTTCCACGCCGCCACATAAAAGCGTGCGCCGAAGATGAATTGCACGGGGGTGGCGAGGGCGAATTGCGCCCAGGCCGGGAGCATCCAGTGAATGCCGAACGGCTGCAGCAACATTGGCAACACCAGTGGCAGAGCGAGGGCGATCGCACAGATCAATGCCCAGCGCTCGCGATGCAGGCGTTTTTGCTGGTCATCGGACTGTGGCCGTTCAGCTTGCCAGACGCTGGCCGAGTAACCGGCCTTGCTCACCGCGTCGAGCAGGGTTTGCGTATCGACCTGGCCGAGCAATTCGATGTGCGCACGTTCGTTGGCCAGATTGACGCTGACGCTGCTCACGCTTGGGACTTTGCTCAGGGCACGTTCGACGCGACCGACGCAGGAGGCGCAGGTCATGCCGTCGATGCTCAATTCGACGGTTTGCCGGGGCACGCTGTAACCGGCGCGCTCCACAGCTTGCATCAGCGCCGGCAGGCTGTCGCCGGGCGCCTGCACCCGGGCCTGTTCGGTGGCGAGGTTGACGCTGACGGTGCTGGCGCCGCTGACGTTGCGCAGGGCTCGCTCGACACGCCCGGCGCAACTGGCACAGGTCATGCCGGCAATCGGCAGATCGAAAGTGATGGATTCGGACATCGGTCGCGCTCCCT
Organism: Pseudomonas sp. ef1; assembly: GCF_007293365.2. Taxonomy (NCBI): domain Bacteria; kingdom Pseudomonadati; phylum Pseudomonadota; class Gammaproteobacteria; order Pseudomonadales; family Pseudomonadaceae; genus Pseudomonas; species Pseudomonas sp. ef1. The sequence goes on from NZ_CM129815.1 coordinate 1,716,325, forward strand.
GTAGTGGATGTCTACAGGATCAACCTTGCCATGCGGGCAAGGTCAAGCACCATTTCGCAAGATGTTGATCGTTCCCACGCTCCGCGTGGGAATGCCTCCTGTGACGCTCCGCGTCACGCTTCGGGACGCAGAGCGTCCATGGCTGCATTCCCACGCAGAGCGTGGGAACGATCGGCAACGGGTCGGCGCTTGGCTCAGTAACCGAGGCCAGCCGGCTTCAGGTACACGCCTTCGGCATTCATCGCCAGGCGGAACTTCAGCACATCCCCGGCGTGCAGCACGACTTCCTGCGAACCCGGCGCCAGCATCCCGGGATTGCAACCCGGCGCCTGGCCCGGCAGCAGCTTCAAGCGCAGCGAAACCTTGCCCGGCGGCAGGTTGAACGAAGTGCTCTGCTCCTGGAACAGGCGCGCCGAGAGCTGGTCCTGGATGTACACGCCGATCTCGCACGAGGTCGCCACTTCGAGGCGCTCGCGGGAAATGATCAGTACCGCGTAATCCTCGCCGGCGGCTTGCACCTGCGGGACGGCGGCGAAAAGGCTGAGCAAGCCAAACAGGCCCAAAGCTGACCAGCGCATGGCTGAATCTCCTGAATTTCAGTCATTGATACACGCAGCTTGGCCGAGCGCGGCGCCGATTGCCAGCCCGGCAGTTTTTCGCAGAACTTGACCTTGCCATCGTGGCAAGCTCGAGACTGCCGGCAACCTCACTCAAAGGAGTCTTCCCATGCAAGTGTTCAACGTTCAAGGCATGTCCTGCGGTCATTGCGTCAAAGCCATTACCACTGCGGTGCAGGCGCTGGATCCGGCAGCCAGCGTGCGGGTCGATCTGGCGGCCAAGGAAGTCGGCGTCGAAAGTGCGCTGAGTGCCGATCAGGTCATCGCAGCGATTCGCGAAGAGGGTTATGAGGTGAAGCTCGTCTGAAATTGATCGTTAGCGAGCTATCGGAATGTTCAAGGCGTCCGGGCGCGGCTAGACTGTCGGGCTGCGACTTGCCCACCTGGATGCCTGATGAACTTCCGCACGATTTTGATACTCGGCGCCTTGAGCGCCTTCGGTCCTTTGGCGATCGACTTCTATTTACCTGCCTTCCCGGCCATGGCGCTGGCCTTCGGCACCGATGAGCAGCATGTCCAGCTGACGCTGGCGGCTTACTTCCTCGGTCTGTCGCTGGGCCAACTGGCTTACGGGCCGATTTCCGATCGTTTCGGCCGGCGACTTCCGCTGCTCAGCGGCGTTGCTCTGTTCACCCTGGCGTCATTGGCCTGCGCCTACGCGCCGAGCCTGGAATGGCTGATCGGCGCGCGTTTCGTCCAGGCACTCGGTGGCTGTGCGGGGATGGTGATTTCCCGCGCGGTGGTTGCCGACAAGTGCGACGCGGTGGGCTCGGCGAAGGTGTTTTCCCAATTGATGCTGGTGATGGGCCTGGCGCCGATTCTGGCGCCGATGCTCGGTGGGCTGCTGGTCAATACCACGGGTTGGCAGTCGATCTTTCTGGTGCTCACCGGGTTCAGTGCGGCGGCGGGTCTGGCGGTGGCGTTGGGGCTGCCGGAAAGCATGCCGGCCCACGTGCCGCGCCAGCCGTTGTCCGGTGCGTTGCGCCAGTACGCGCGACTGGTCAAGGACTCGGTCTATCTGGGCCATGCCCTGACCGGTGGCATCGCGATTGCCGGCATGTTCGCCTACATCGCTGGCTCACCGTTTGTGTTCATCAAGCTCTACGGTGTACCCGCCGAGCATTTTGGCTGGCTGTTCGGCACCAACGCGGCGGGGTTCATTCTGGTGGCGCAGGTCAATGCGCGTCTGCTGGCCAAGCGTGGCCCGGCGTTCTTGCTGGTGCGCGCGGTGTGGGTGTATTTCCTCGCCGGGCTGACGCTGTTGGCGGTCAGCGCGATGCGTCCAGAGGCGTTGTGGCCGTTGCTGATTCCGCTGTTCATCTGCATTGCCAGCCTCGGCTGCATCATTCCCAACGCCTCGGCCTGCGCGATGAACGGTCAGGGCGCCCGCGCCGGCAGTGCTTCGGCAATGCTCGGTTGCCTGCAATTCAGCATCGCCGCCGGTGCTGCCGCGTTGGTGGGGGTGTTGCACGATGGCAGCGCCGTGCCGATGGCCATGGTCATCAGCCTGTGTGGTTTGCTGGTGGTGAGCGTCGCGCTGCTCACCCGGCGCTTGCAGAATGCCCGGGCGTTGGCGCAAGCCCAGGTTTGACGCTCTGCCTGGAAAGCTCAGCCGGCGGCGCGCTGCTGGCTGGGTTCGGGGATTCGGTGGGGCGCGCAGAGTCGCGCTTCGAGGGTGCGAGTGAAGGCCAGAGCCTCGGCTTCACTGCGAAAGGTTACGACGTGCTGGTCCAGGCGCACCTGCCATTGAGACTTTGCCACTTCTTTTATCAGGATCTTCATTGCTGACCTCCCTTGCGTAAAAGATGTATCGCAGAGGCTTCGATTGTAGACCTCGATACCCGCGTAATTGTGACAAGGGTCAAGCAACCGACTGACGGCAAAAAGCCCCGCAACCGCTCTGGCATCACGAGCGGTTGCGGGGCTTTATTTTTTTAGAAACCTTCTAAAACAATTTTCCCCTTGGCCTTGCCGCTTTCCAGCAGCTCATGGGCGCGTCGCAGGTTGGCTGCATTGATCACGCCGAAGTGCTCGCCCAAAGTTGTCTTCAAAGTGCCGGCGTCGATCAGTTCGGCGACGCGGTTGAGCAGCTTGTGCTGTTCGATCATGTCCGGCGTTTCGAACAGCGAGCGGGTGTACATGAACTCCCAGTGCAGCGACAGGCTCTTGCGCTTGAGCAGGCTGATGTCGAGGGACTTCGGATCGTCGATCAGCGCCAGCTTGCCTTGCGGCGCGAGGGCTTCGACCAGTTGCGCCAGATGCTGATCGGTCTGGGTCAGGCTGGCGACGTGGGTCACGCTGTCGATTCCGGCGCGCTTCAATTCTTCGCTCAGTGGCTGGCTGTGATCGATGACCAGATCGGCACCGAGTTCGCTGACCCAGTCACGGGTCTGTGGGCGCGAAGCGGTGCCGATTACTTTCAGGCCGGTCAACTGCTTGGCCAATTGGGTAAGGATCGAGCCCACGCCGCCCGCCGCACCAACGATCAGCAGGCTCTGGCCTTGATCATTGCGGCCTTCGCTGATTTGCAGGCGCTCGAAGAGCAATTCCCACGCAGTGATGGCGGTCAGCGGTAGCGCGGCGGCTTCGGCAAAACCGAGGGACTTGGGCATGTGACCGACGATGCGCTCATCGACCACGTGCAACTCGCTGTTGCCACCGGCCCGGGCAATCGAACCGGCGTAAAACACCTTGTCACCGGCCTTGAACAGGGTGACGTCGCTGCCCACGGCTTTCACCACACCGGCAACGTCCCAGCCCAGCACTTTCGCCGTGCCGTTTTCCGGCGCCATGTTCTGCCGCACTTTGGTGTCGACCGGGTTGACCGAGATGGCTTTGACTTCCACCAAGAGGTCGCGCGGGCCTGCGACCGGTTCTGGCAGTTCAATGTCTTGCAGGGACTTGGTGTCGCTGATCGGCAGGGACGCGTAATAGGCAATGGCTTTCATGGATGGCTCCGTACAGTTGATAGAAGAAGGATTCAGGCAATCTTGCCGAGGCGTTTGAGCTGGAAGTGTTCGATGGTGTGGCCGGCGCTGGCCTGAAAATTCTGAAAATGCGCGCTGGCGTTGTGCGTCTCAAGAATCTCGTCACTGGCCCACTGTTCGATGACATAAAAAACCTGCGGATCGGCAAGGTCGCGGTGCAGGTCGTACTGGCCACAACCCGGCTCGGCGCGGCTCGGTTCGACAAGGGCACGCAGCGCCTGTTCGAGAACGTCCTGCTGACCGGGCTTGGCGGTCAGAGTAGCAATAGCGGTAAAGGGCTGGGACATGCGCGGACTCCAGAATCGGGGTGAATTCGATGGAGGCCATCATTGGCTATTTCTCTGCGCGATAAAACCGGCTAAAAGAGCAGTCTCTTTCAATATTTTTTTGATAATCGAGGCTGCGCATGCTGCGTTTTGATGACCTGCAGTTGTTTGTCCGCGCGGCGGATCTGGGCAGCCTGTCGGCGGCGGCACGGGTGATGGACATGTCTGCGGCGGTGGCCAGCGCAGCGTTGAAGCGCATCGAGCAGCAACTCGGCGCACGACTGCTGGCGCGGTCGACCCGCAGCCTGCGCCTCACCGCCGAGGGTGAAGGTTTTCTCGAATATGCGCGCGCCGCCCTGAGCAATCTCGACGAAGGGCGTCGCCTGCTCGCCAGCGGTCAGGATCAGGTCAGCGGGATTTTGCAGCTTTCGGCGCCCTCGGACTTCGGCCGCAATCTGCTGCTGCCGTGGCTCGACGCGTTCCAGCGTGAACACCCGAAACTGACGGTGCGCCTGCTGCTTGGCGACCGCATCGCCGACCTGTTCCGGCAACCGGTGGACATCGCCCTGCGCTACGGCGAGCCGGAAGATTCCAGCCTGATCGCCTTGCCCATCGCCCCACACAATCGCCGGGTGTTGTGCGCATCCCCCGACTATCTGGCCCGGCATGGGGAGCCGCGCCAGCTCGAGCAATTGGCCCAGCACAACTGCCTTTTGTACATGCTCGGCAGCCGCGTCCACGACCACTGGAGTTTTCACGATGGCAAGCGCGAAGTCGGCCTGACCGTGAGTGGCGATCGCTTCAGCGATGACGCCGACGTCGTGCGGCTATGGGCGCTGGCCGGTGCCGGTATTGCCTACAAATCCTGGCTCGACGTCGGCGCCGATGTGCTCGCCGGACGCCTCAAAGTGCTGATGCCGGAACTGCTGTGTGAGCGCGCACCGCTGAATCTGTTGTGCGCCCATCGCGCACAATTGAGTAAGCCGGTGAACCTTCTGAGAGAGATGCTCGCCAGCCGATGCGCCGAATTGAGTAGCCAATTTCCCGGTTTCCTCAAAGTTGATCATTAGTCGCAGGCAATTAGAGAAATTTCTGTCAGGAACAATCGCCACCTGCCCAGGCCCAGGCGCAGGACGTCTGGCTTAACCCGCTTATACTAGCGCCCGCCTCATGCCTGCACTGACACCCGGCGCGCAGACCCCGTAACGCGTTGCCGGCTTTTGGTGACGGTTGCTACTTCTGCTGCCAGGTTGTGTGCCGGAGCAGCTGGTGTCGGTGGCATCCCTTGCCACCGATCCCGGGCGATTTTCGCGTGTTGGCCGATGCCCCATAACCGGCCAGGATGTCTCCGAGCGGTAGACGATACGATTCAACAGGGAGTGAACATATGGAACATGCACCGTGCATCAGCCAGATCGCGACATTGCTGGCCGACCCCAAGCGCAGCGCGATGATGTGGGCGTTGATGGATGGCTCGGCGCGGCAAGCCGAAGAGCTGGCGCTGCTGGCCGGGCTCTCGCCGTCGTCGGCCAGTGCGCATCTGGGACGCCTGTCCGCAGGGGGGCTGTTGAACATTGAAATGCGTGGGCGCAAACGCTTCTTTCGCCTGGCGGCACCGGAAATCGGCGCGGCAATCGAAGCACTGGCCAGCGCCACCATTGCCAGCGCGCCACGGCAAATCCCTGATGCGCTGAAACGCACGACTCCCATGGTCAGGCCGCAGGCGGCGCCGTCTTCGCTATTGCGCGCGCGATTCTGCGACGATCATCTGGGCGGCACCCTGGCGGCCGACCTGTATCAGCGCCTGCTCGACGCCGGCTGGATCGAACAGCTTGAGCAGCGGGTGGTGGTGACGCACAAGGGCTCCACCCGACTGGCGCAGCGCGGAGTGTTCATCCAGGCCCTGGCCCATCGCAACGTGCAGGTCGCCTGCGCCTGCCCGGACTGGAGCGAGCGCCGTCCGCACATGGGCGGCTCACTGGGCGCGGCGCTGTTGCAGTTATTCATGCAGTCCGGCTGGCTGACCTTGCCCAACGATTCCCGCGCCTTGCAGTTGACCGCCACCGGCCAGCGCGAAATCCATCGCTTTGCCAAGGAAACCGAGCTGGAAACAGCGTTCTAGAGCGTTGCTCGGCGATGAGCTGAAGGCTGACGTCGTCCACGGCTGTGAACAGGTCGCATCCAGTACGACCTCTGTATGACCATCGCGCACACTCGATCCGGGGATTTTCCGGATGGGGGAGCACAACATGAATACACAACGCTTTAGTGCGGCTGAACGCCTGGAACGGCTGCCGCTCAGCGGCTATCACCGCGTCATTTTCATCATCATCGCCTTGGCGTTTTTCTTCGATTCCATGGATCTGGCGATGATGACTTTCCTGCTCGGCTCGATCAAAGCCGAGTTCGGCCTGAGCAGTGCGCAAGCGGGGTTGCTGGCCAGCTCGAGCTTTTTCGGCATGGTGCTCGGGGCGTCGTTGTCAGGGATGCTCGCCGACCGCTTCGGGCGCAAACCGGTGTTTCAGTGGAGCATCGTGCTGTGGGGCGTGGCCAGTTACCTGTGTTCGACGGCGCAGACGGTGGAGACGCTGACGCTGTTTCGCATCCTGCTCGGAATTGGCATGGGCATGGAGTTTCCCATCGCACAGTCGATGCTCTCGGAGCTGATTCCGGCGCAACGACGCGGGCGCTACATCGCCCTGATGGACGGCTTCTGGCCGCTGGGGTTTGTCGCGGCGGGCGTGCTCTCGTACTTCCTGCTGCCGTTGATTGGCTGGCGCGATATCTTTCTGGTGCTGGCGGTGCCGGCGGTGTTCGTTCTGGCGATCCGCTTTTTCATTCCTGAGTCGCCGCGCTGGCTGGAACAGGCCGGGCGCGACGTCGACGCGGACAAGGTGTTGAACGGCATCGAAGCGCGAGTGCGTGCTTCGCTGGGCGGTGCAGACTTGCCGGAACCGGTTCGTTTGCCACGCACGGTGACGCCACCGGGTAATTTCTTCTCGGCACTCAAGCAGATCTGGTCGCCGCAATATCGCCAGCGCACAACGATGATCTGGAGTCTGTGGTTCTTCGCATTGTTGGGCTTCTACGGGCTGACTTCCTGGCTCAGCGCATTGCTGCAGCAGTCGGGTTTCGCCGTGACGCAGTCGGTGTACTACACGGTGCTGATCTCACTCGGCGGGATTCCCGGCTTCCTCATGGCGGCGTGGCTAGTCGAGCGTTGGGGGCGCAAACCGGTGTGCATCGTCACCCTGCTGGGCGGCGGGGTGATGGCGTTTCTGTACGGGCAGAGCGCGGTGTTCGGCGGTAACGTGGCGTTGCTGATCGGCACCGGATTGTTGATGCAGTTCTTTCTGTTCGGCATGTGGGCGGTGCTCTACACCTACACGCCGGAGCTGTACCCGACGTCCGCACGGGCAACCGGCTCGGGATTCGCCTCGGCCATCGGCCGCGTCGGCTCACTGCTCGGGCCATTGGTGACCGGGCTGGTGTTCCCGATTACCGGGCAGGGCGGGGTGTTCGCGCTGGGCGCGGCGTGCTTTGCGATCGCGGCGGGCGTGGTGTGGCTGTTCGGGATGGAGACGCGGGGCAAGACGCTGGAAGAGCTTACTGAAGCGCAGCTATTCAAATAAACGCAGCACCCTGTGGGAGCGGGCTTGCCCGCGATGGGGCCAGCAAATTCAACATCTATGTTGACTGACAATCCGCTATCGCGGGCAAGCCCGCTCCCACAAGTATTGATGTGATTTTGCAGTTGCTTACGGTTTTACCAACCGCGCATCCAGGCTGTTCTGCGCCAGGCGCTTGGCCTGATCCTGGGTCATGCCCAGATGCTCATGCAGAGCATGGAAGTTCTCGGTCACGTACCCACCGAAATACGCCGGGTCATCGGAGTTGACCGTGACCTTCACGCCGCGCTCGAGCATGTCGAGGATGTTGTGCTGCGACATGTGATCGAACACGCAGAGCTTGGTGTTCGACAGCGGGCACACGGTCAGCGGGATCTGCTCGTCGATGATCCGCTGCATCAGGCGCTCGTCTTCGATGGCGCGCACGCCATGGTCGATGCGCTGGATTTTCAGCAGGTCAATGGCTTCCCAGATGTACTCCGGCGGGCCTTCTTCACCGGCGTGGGCGACGGTGAGGAAGCCTTCGTCGCGGGCGCGATCGAAGACGCGTTTGAACTTGCTCGGCGGGTGGCCCATCTCGGAACTGTCGAGCCCGACCGCGACAAACGCATCACGGAACGGCAGCGCCTGATCGAGGGTTTTCTGTGCTTCGTCTTCGCTGAGGTGGCGCAGGAAGCTGAGGATCAAACCGCTGCTGATGCCCAGTTGCGTCTCGCCATCCTTGAGTGCGGCGGCGATGCCGTTGAGCACCACTTCGAACGGGATGCCCCGGTCGGTGTGGGTCTGCGGATCGAAGAACGGTTCGGTGTGGATCACGTTCTGCGCTTTGCAGCGCAGCAGGTAGGCCCAGGTCAGGTCGTAGAAATCCTGCGAGGTGCGCAGCACATCGGCGCCCTGGTAATACAGGTCGAGAAATTCCTGCAGATTGTTGAAGGCGTAGGCCTTGCGCAGGGTTTCGACGTCGCTCCACGGCAAGGCGATCTTGTTGCGTTCGGCCAGGGCGAACAGCAGTTCAGGCTCCAGCGAACCTTCCAGATGCAGGTGCAGTTCGGCTTTGGGCAGGGCGTTGAGCCAGTCGTACATAGTCTTTTCTCATCAGGTGCAATTCCGGCATTCTACAGAGGCTGGCCGCAACAATTGGCAAAACCTGACCAGGTGATCGATCAAACCGCCTCTTGCTCACGTCGATACGCGTAGGTATCGGCGAAACGCGACAGCAGGAATTCGGCGCAGGTGGTGGTCGGATATTTCGCCGGATGCTGCGCGTCCTGGCAGCCGGGCAGGCATTCGATGCGCGTGTCCGGGTGCGGTTCGGCGAAGAACGGCATCGAATAGCGATCTACGCCCAGCGGGCTGATCACCCGGTGCGGCGTCGAGCGATAACGGTCGTTGCTCCAGCGCGCCATCATGTCGCCGAGGTTGACCACGAACGTGCCGTCAATCGGTGGCGCGTCGATCCATTCACCTTTGACGTTCTTCACCTGCAAACCGCCGGCGCTGTCCTGATAGAGCAGGGTGATGCAGCCGTAATCGGTATGGGCGCCGGCGCCTTGCTGCTCGGCGGAACTGGCGGTGTGACGCGGCGGATAATGGATCATGCGCAACACGCTGACCGGTTCGACAAAACGCGTATCGAAGAAGTCGCGCTCGATGCCCAGCGCAACGGTCATCGCTCGAAGCAGGGTTTGCGCCAGCGCCTGCATGTCGAGGTAATGCTGCTCCATCAGCGTTTCCCAGCCGGGTTGCGCCGGGTGCCGATTGGGGCCGCGCAAGGGTTTTTCCGCGAGCACCTCGGGATGTTCGTCCGGCAGGTGCAGGCCCATGTCGAAGGTTTCTTTGAGGTCACTGGGTTTGTCCGGGTCCAGTTGCTCTGTGGCAATCGCACCGTAGCCGCGATGATGGCGGGTCTGAGTGATGTCGATCTTGAGTTTTTCTGCGGCGGGCAAGGCGAAGAAGCGCTGGGCGTGATCGAGCAGATCGTCGATGCGTTGCGCCGAGATCGGATGGCCCTTGATATAGAAAAAGCCCCACTCGCGACAGGCTTGGTCGATTTGTTCGGCCACCGCAGGCCAGGCGTTTTCGTCGTCGCTATAGAGCGGGCTGATATCAATGATCGGAAGCTGATCCATACACAATCCTTGAATACGCTGTGTTTCCAATGTGGGAGCGAGCCTGCTCGCGAAGAGGGAGTGTCAGACAACATTTTTGTTTAATGACACACCGCTTTCGCGAGCAGGCTCGCTCCCACAGGGTTTTGTGTGGTGAATCGGGGGACTACTTCGGCATCTCGGCCTTCATGCCCTCAACGTAATAATTCATCGAAGCCAGTTCCGCATTGGTCGCGCTCACGCCCGCCGGGATTTTTTCTACACCGGCCTGATCCTTGATCGGCCCGGTAAACGGCTGCAATGCGCCGCTCTTGATGTCGGCGATCAACTGCTCGGCTTCGGCTTTCACCGGCGCCGGCACCAGGTCGCTGATCGGCAGTTCCACCGTGCCTTCCTTCAACCCGCCCCAGTAATCCTGGGATTTCCAGGTGTGATCGATCACGCTCTGCGTCGCCTGAATGTAGTGCGGCGCCCAGTCGTTGACGATAGAGGTCAGCACCGCTTTCGGGCCGAAGTGGGCCATGTCCGAGGCGTAGCCCACGGCATACACGCCGCGCCGTTCGGCAGCCTGGATCGGCGCCGGGCTGTCGGTGTGCTGGAACACCACATCAACACCCTGATCGATCAGCGCGTTGGCGGCGTCGGCTTCCTTGCCCGGATCGAACCAGGAGTTGACCCACACCACTTTGATTTCGGTGCCAGGGTTGTACTTGTTCAAGGCCAGTTGAATGGCGTTGATGTCGCGGATCACTTCCGGAATCGGGAACGAAGCGACGTAGCCGATCTTCTTGGTCTTGGTCATCTTCGCTGCGAGGAAACCGCTGACGTAACGGCCCTCGTAAGTGCGCGCCAGGTAGGTGCCGAGGTTCTTGTCCTGCTTGTAACCGGTGGCGTGTTCGAACGTCACCTTGGGAAATTGCTTGGCGACTTTCACTGTCGGGTTCATGTAGCCGAAAGACGTGGTGAAGATCAGGTCGTATTTGTCCTTGGCCATGTTGCGGATCACCCGCTCGGCGTCGGCGCCCTCGGCGACGTTTTCCACGTAGTTGGTGGTGATCTGCGTGCCGAGTTTTTCCGCCAGGGCCTTGCGCCCCTGTTCGTGCTGATACGTCCAGCCGTGGTCACCGATCGGGCCGATGTAGACGAAACCGACCTTCAGCGGATCGGCAGCGCTGGCGCTCAGGCTGATTCCCAGACCGATGGCGGCGTACAGCAGTTTGTGCAGCGGACGTATTGGCATGAACCCGAACTCCATTTTGTTGTGTGTGCTCAGGGCCAATGCAAATTGCTGACCAACAGGACAACAAACTCATTTGAAAACGCGGTGCGGCCTTCGCGAGCAGGCTCGCTCCCACAGGGACGCATTTCAATGTGGGAGCGAGCCTGCTCGCGAAGAGGCCGGCAAGGCCAATAAAAGTGCATGCCTGAATCCAGCTGCCATCGCGTGGTGCGCAAAGATGTAACGAAACGTTAGCGGCGCTCGGCAGTCAGTAGCTTCATCAGCTCTTTTCGGCAAAAGGCCCGTCATGCTCTCGATCCTCAAACAAGAAAGCTTCCTGCTGCTGGCAGTCCTTGCCGCGTGCGTCGCTTATCCACTGGAACACTGGCTGCTGCACAGCGGCCAGATCGTCGCGCTGGGCGGCGGTCTGCTGCTGATCGCCTTTATCGTCGCCGCTTCGATGCGTGTTGCTCATCACGCTGAACTGCTGGCGGAAAAAGTCGGCGACCCCTACGGCACGATGATCCTCACACTCTCGGCAGTGCTGGTCGAAGTGGTGATCCTGGCGATCATGATGAGCAACGAAGCCTCGGCAACGCTGGTGCGCGACACGATTTATTCAGCGGTGATGCTCGACATCAACGGCATCCTCGGCCTCGCCGCACTGATGGGCGGGATCAAACACGGCGAGCAGTCCTACAACGACGATTCGGCGCGCAGCTACAGCGTCATGATCCTCACCGCGATGGGCGTGTCGATGGTGGTGCCGGAATTCATTCCCGAGGCCAACTGGAAGATGTATTCGGCGTTCACCATTGGCGCAATGATGGTGCTCTACGCGCTGTTCCTGCGCATGCAGGTCGGCCCGCACAGTTACTTTTTCAGCTACAGCTACCCGGACAAACGTCGCAAGAAAGAGCCGGTCGAGCAGGAGCCGAAACCGGTCAGCCTGGCGCTGTCGGTCGGCATTCTGGTGTCGGGGGTGGTGATCATCGGCGCACTGGCCGAGGTGATGTCCAAGACCCTCGATCTGGGCCTGGAAGGCACGGGCGCGCCGCCGGTAATCACGGCGATTCTGGTGGCAGCGATTTCCGCCGCGCCGGAGATTCTCACCGCATTACGAGCGGCGCTGGCCAATCGCATGCAGTCGGTGGTCAACATTGCGATGGGAGCGTCACTGTCGACGGTGATTCTGACCGTACCGGTGATGGAAGCGATGGCGCTGTACACCGGCCAGCCGTTTCAAATGGCGATGACCCCGGTGCAAACGGTGATGATCTTCATCACCCTGATCGTCAGCGCGATCAACCTCAATGACGGCGAGACCAACGCCATTGAGGGCATGACGCACTTTGTGCTGTTTGCCACATTCATCATGTTGTCCCTTTTGGGACTCTGAGCCGAGCCCAGCCCCCTGTAGGAGTTGCCGAAGGCTGCGATCTGTTGATCTTGCTTCTAGAAAACAGATCAAAAGATCGCAGCCTTCGGCAGCTCCTACAGAGGACTGTCGTTGGATCAGGTGCCGGCAATCAACTGCCGGGCCGCCTGGCTGTGATCGGCGATCAAACCTTTCAGATCCAGCCCTTCAACCTGACCATCAACCACACGCCACTTGCCGCCAATCATTACTCGATCCGCACGATCCGCGCCGCACAGCAGCAACGCCGAAATCGGATCATGGCTACCGGAGAAGCGCAGTTCATCGAGCTTGAACAACGCCAGATCCGCCTGCTTGCCCACGGCGATTTCGCCGATGTCGCTGCGACCGAGCAGGCTCGCCGAACCCTTGGTCGCCCAGCCCAGCACGCGTTCCGGGGTGATCTTTTCAGCGCCGTAGCGCAGGCGCTGGATATACAGGGCCTGACGCGCTTCGAGGATCATGTTCGAGGCATCGTTGGACGCCGAACCGTCAACGCCAAGACCGAACAGCGCGCCGGCGTCGGTCAGCTCGATGCTCGGGCAGATGCCGGACGCCAGGCGCATGTTCGAGCTTGGGCAGTGGCAGATGCCCGTGCCGGCCTGGCCGAGGCGGGCGATTTCGTCGGGGTTGAAATGAATGCCGTGGGCCAGCCAGGTACGCGGACCGAGCCAGCCGACGCTGTCCAGATAATCGACGGTGCGCAGGCCGAAGCGTTGCAGACAGAAGTCTTCTTCATCGAGAGTTTCAGCGAGGTGGGTGTGCAGACGCACATCGAGCTTGTTCGCCAGATCAGCACTGGCCGACATGATTTCCGGGGTCACCGAAAATGGCGAACATGGCGCCAGAGCGATCTGGATCTGCGCGCCGTCGCCACGCTCGTGATACTCGTGAATCAGCCGCTGGCTGTCGTCGAGAATCACCTGGCCTTCCTGCACCGTTTGTTGCGGAGGCAGGCCGCCGTCCTTCTCGCCAAGGCTCATCGAGCCGCGCGTGAGCATGGCGCGCATGCCCAGTTCACGCACCGTTTCGACCTGCACGTCGATGGCGTTTTCCAGACCGTCCGGGAACAGATAGTGATGGTCGGCAGCGGTGGTGCAACCCGAGAGCAGCAATTCGGCCAGCGCCACTTTCGTGGCGAGGGCGAGTTTTTCCGGGGTCAGCCGCGCCCATACCGGGTACAGGGTTTTCAGCCACGGGAACAGCGGCTGATTGACCACCGGCGCCCAGGCGCGGGTCAGGGTTTGATAGAAGTGATGGTGAGTGTTGATCAGGCCCGGCAGGATCACATGCTCGCGGGCATCGAACACTTCATTGCACGGCGCCGACGGCTGCTGACCGGCAGCGAGGACTTCGACGATGACACCGTCTTGCACGACAAGGCCGCCACGGGCATCAAGCTCGTTGGAAGTGAAAATGGCGAGGGGATTTTTTAACCAGGTACGGGTCGCAGGCATTGTGGCCGGCTCCTCTGAAAGTTGGGTTCAGGGTTGCCAGCTCAGTGTTGCCCTGTCTGCTGATCCAGGGTCGCCGCGAAGGACGAGGCGCGCAGTTTCAAACAAATCGCCCCATCGGGCAAGCCCAACCCGACCGGACACCACGGTCCCGTGTAGGAGCTGCCGAAGGCTGCGATCTTTTGATCTTGATCTTGATCTTGAAAATCAAAAGATCGTCCGATCGCGGCCCGAGCCTTCGGCAGCTCCTACACAGGAGATTCGTAGACTTACCAGGAAATGGTTTCACCCTTGTAATTGACGAAGTGATGCCCGCCCTTGCCGGTAAACGCATTGACCTGATCGATCAGCCCGCGGGTGCTGGTCTCGACGTCGAGATCGGCGCCTTCGCCGCCCATGTCGGTCTTCACCCAGCCCGGGTGCAGCGAAAGTACGGTCAGTTTCTGCTCGCCCAGTTGCGTGACAAAACTGTTGGTCATCGAATTCAGCGCCGCTTTGCTCGCCTTGTACAACGCCAGTTCCGGCGCGTCGGGCATGGTCACGCTGCCGAGTACCGAACTCATGAACGCCAGCACGCCGCTGCCGTCGCGAATCTGCCCGACGAAACGCTGGGCCAGATTGATCGGCGCCACCGCGTTGGTGAAAAACAGTTGCCCGACCTCGGCCAGGGTCGCGCCGCCCGGCGTCTGCACGTCCGGGCCTTTGACCCCGGCGTTGATGAACAACAGATCGAAGGTTTCGCCCTTGAGCTTCTGGCTCAGAGCGATCACCGCTTGCTGATCGTCCATGTCGAGCTTCTCGATGCGCACGTCACCCAGCGCTTGCAGCGCCTCGGCCTTCTGCGGATTGCGCACTGTCGCGGTCACTTGCCAGCCATCGCCCAGCAGGGTCTTCACCAGACCGAGGCCCAAGCCGCGGGAGGCGCCGATGATCAGTGCGTTTTTTGCCTGAGACATGATGGGTTTCCTTGAAAGTCAGCATTCAGGATTCAATGGACACGCCTGACCGCGCCACAGTTGCAGCGCTTGGCGAAAACAGGCTTTGATCCCGGAGCATACTCCAGGCGTCTTGAGTTTCTCGAGGGTGTTTGATCAGAAATAGTTGTGGGTCGTGCTCCAGATGTTGCCGGTGCGGACGCTTTCGCGAGCAGGCTCGCTCCCACATATGCCCGCGTTCACTCAGATCCCCTGTGGGAGCGAGCCTGCTCGCGAAGAGGCCCGCTCTGACATCAACTAATGTCCCGATTGCCACGGCTGCCCCAACGAAACCGGCGCATACAACCGAGTGCGCACGGCATCGCGGGACAGCAACACCAGCACCAAAATCGTCGCCACATACGGCAGCATCGCCAGCAGGCTCGAAGGTATCGCCAGTCCCAATCCCTGTGCCACCAAGTGCAGGATGCTGGCGAGGCCAAACAGATACGCCCCGAGCAACAACCGCCACACCCGCCAACTGGCAAACACCACCAGCGCCAGGGCAATCCAGCCGCGCCCGGCGGTCATGTTTTCCGCCCACATCGGCGTGTAGGCCAGCGACAGATAGGCCCCGGCCAGCCCGGCCATTGCTCCGCCGAACAACACCGCCAAGGTACGCACGGTCAGCACTGGCAAGCCCATCGCGCTGGCCGCATCCGGGTTTTCACCGACCGCTTGAATGATCAGGCCGACACGGCTTTTGATGATCACCCACGCCACCAGCGCAAACAGCGCGAACGACAGATACACCAGCAGATCCTGGGCAAACAGCATCCGCCCGATCAGCGGGATCTCACTCAGATACGGAATCGCCAGAGGCTCGAAACCCGCCAGCGGCTTACCCACCCAGGCCGCGCCGACAAACGTCGAAAGCCCGACACCAAAGATCGTCAGCGCCAACCCGGTGGCCACCTGATTGGCGTTGAACACCAGCGCGACCAGGGCAAACAGTGACGACAACAACATCCCGGCCAACATCGCCAACAGCACACCCAGCCACAGGTTGCCGCTGTTCAGCGCGACGATAAAACCGATCACCGCACCGAACAGCATCATGCCTTCCTGGCCGAGGTTGAGGACGCCGCTTTTCTCGCAGATCAACTCACCCAATGCCACCAGCAACAGCGGCGTGCCGCAGCGGACCATCGCGTAGAAAATATTGCTCAACAGATCGATATCCATCACAGCGCTCCGGCGGTTACGGCAGGGGTCGAGGCGCGCCGGGTCCAGCGCAGTTTCAGGCGTGGCCGATAGAGAATCAGCACGTCACAGGCGAGCAGGAAAAACAGCATCATGCCTTGAAACAATTGGGTGATCGCCTGCGGCAGATTGAGCGACATCTGCGCGCTCTCGCCGCCGATGTACAGCAGCGCCATCAGCAGACTGGAGAACAGAATGCCAAGCGGATTCAACCGTCCCAGAAACGCCACGGTGATCGCTGCGTATCCATAGCCCGGCGACACCTGCGGCACCAGTTGGCCGATCGGCCCGGTCACTTCGCAAACCCCCGGCGAGTCCGGCCAGAGCACCGCTGATCAACAGCGCCAGCCAGATCAGGCGCTTCTCGCGAAAGCCGACAAAACCTGCCGCACGTTTGTCCAGCCCGAGCACTTTGATCTGGAAGCCGATGAAGCTTTTCTGCAACAACACCCACACCGCAACCAGCGCGAGCAGGGCGAAATACACGCCGGCATGCACGCGGCCGTCCTCCAGCAGCAGCGGCAAACGACTGGCGTCGCCGAACATCGCCGACTCGGGAAAATTGAAGCCCGCCGGATCCTTCAACGGCCCGTGCACGCAGAACAGCAGCAGGTTCAGCGCGATGTAGTTGAGCATGATGCTGGTGAGGATTTCGTTGGCATTGAAGCGCGTGCGCAGCCATGCGGTGAGCCCGGCCCATGCGGCGCCCGCCAGCGTGCCGGTCAGCAGAATCAGCACCAGCGCCCAGCGACTTTGCATGTCGATAACGTTCACTGCCAGAGCACTACCGGCCAACGCGCCGAGTAGAAGTTGGCCTTCGGCGCCGATGTTCCAGATTCGCGCCTGATAGGCCACCGCCAGGCCGAGTGCGCAGAGCAGAATCGGCAGCGCCTTGACCAGCAATTCGGACACTCCATACAAATCGCTGACGGGCGCGATCAGCAGTGTGTGCAAGGTTTGCAATGGGTCGTGGCCCAGCGCGATGAACAACAGCGAGCCGCAGCCGAGGGTCAGCGCCGCCGCCAATAACGGCGAGCACCACAGCATCAGGCGCGATTGCTGGCCACGGGGTTCGAGAGAAAGCAGCATGTTGAAACTCCGTTAAACCGAAGCAGCGCGAGGTGAGTGATCGAACTGGCCGGCCATCCACGCGCCGACATCGCTCAGTTGTGTAAGGCCGGTGTCCTGCAGTGCCGACAGACGCCCGCCGCATAGCGCGCCGAGGCGATCGCTGATCTGGAACAGCTCATCGAGGTCTTCGGAAATCACCAGAATCGCCGCGCCGGCATCGCGCAGGGCAATCAAGGCGCGATGGATGGTGGCGGCGGCGCCAACGTCGACGCCCCATGTCGGGTGCGCGGCGATCAGCAGTTTCGGTTGCTGAAGAATTTCCCGGCCGAGGATGAATTTCTGCAAGTTGCCGCCGGACAGGCTGCGCGCAGCGGTTTGCGTGTCCCGGGTTTTCACGCCGAAACGCTGGATGATCTGCTGCGCGAGGGCTTCGACTTTGCCGCGTTGAATCAACCCGTGGCTGACTAGTCCTTGCTGGAAAGCACTGAGCAGGGCGTTATCGGCCAGACTCAACTCCGGCACCGCGCCGTGGCCAAGGCGTTCGGCCGGCACGAAGGCCAGACCGAGTTTGCGCCGCGCATCCGGGCGCAGATCGGCAACGTTTTTCTCTGCGAAGCGCAGGGTCGCCGCTTGCGCACGAGGCAAGGGCTGCTCGCCGCTGAGCAGGGCGAGCAATTCATCCTGACCATTGCCCGCGACCCCGGCGATGCCGACGATTTCACCGCTGCGCACTTGCAGGTCGATGTCTGTCAGCGAGCAGCCGAACGGATCCGGGTTGTGCCAGCTCAAACCCTGCACCTGCAGAAACGCCGCGCCACCGCTGACTTTCGGATACTCGCCAATCAATGCCGCCGCTTCGCCGACCATCAGTTGTGCCAGTTGCTGATCCGTACATTGCGCCGGCAGGCAATGCCCGGCTACCCGACCGCCGCGCAGCACCGTGGCGCTGTGGCACAAGGCCCGCACTTCACCGAGCTTGTGGCTGATAAACAGAATGCTGCAGCCCTCGTCGGCAAGGCGCCGCAGGGTGATGAACAATTCGTCCGCCTCTTGCGGCGTCAGCACCGAGGTCGGCTCGTCGAGAATCAACAGGCGGATGTCCTGCATCAGGCAACGGATGATTTCCACCCGCTGGCGCTCGCCGATCGACAGGCTGTGGACAAGTCGCTCCGGCTCCAGCGCCATGCCGTAACGCCGCGATACTTCGCGAATCTTCGGCTCCAGTTGCTTCGGCGTGCCGGCCGCCGCGCCCATCGCCAGGGCAATGTTCTGCGCGACGCTGAGGGTTTCGAACAGCGAGAAATGCTGGAACACCATGCCAATGCCCAACTGCCGCGCCTGTGCCGGGTTGCGGATCTGCACGCGCTGCCCCTGCCAGAGCATTTCACCGCTGTCGCACTGGGTGACCCCGTAAATGATCTTCATCAACGTACTTTTGCCCGCGCCGTTTTCACCGAGCAGGGCATGGATCTCACCCGGCGCGATGCTCAGGTCGATGGCGTCGTTGGCCAGACAACCGGGGTAGCGTTTGCTGATCTGGCGCAGTTGCAGGCGCGGTGGGGAAGGGGCGATGGACATGGCAGGCTCGACTGACTTTGAGTTGTGCCTGTGGATAAAGCAATTTCCTGGCCATTGAGTCAGGAACGCTTGCGGAGCCAGTCCGCAAGTGCCGACAGCAGCGCATCGGCGGGCGTTTTGCCTTTCTATCGAGCACCAATTCAGCGCAAAGCCATTGAACAGGCTCCAGTTTTGCTCGCGCTACGCTGGTTAAAAAACGAGCAATCAGTTGGGGCCTAGGCAGATCCAGCGACAGCGACGGTCATGAACGGCTTATCCACAGGTTGTTCCACAGTAATTGTGCGCAAGCGCCGAGGTCGGGCATAAGCACTGCGATGCTTTCTTCTAATGGTGATAAACGACGTTAACTATCTGTTTTTACGCTGTTTTTCCGTTTCGTCGGAACAATTGAACGAAAAGTGAACAAATCGCGCAAAGCCGCATGACAAAAGGGTTACAGCCGTGTGTGCTCAGGTTATCCACAGTCGGGTGCACAGCCGATGTGGGCAAGTCTGTGGAATAAGGAAAACGAGGGATGCCCTAAAAGATCGCAGCCTTCGGCAGCTCCTACATTTGAAATGCGATTCCCTGTAGGAGCTGCCGAAGGCTGCGATCTTTTGATCTTGGATTAGCGCTGCAACAAAATCCGCCCACGGCTCAGATCCGCCAACTGACTTTGCAGCACTTCGATCTGCGCTTCTCCTACCGCCAATTTCAACTCAACCCCATTGGCCGTGAAGTTTTCCTCCACCACCAATCCACCGAGATCCGCCACGCGCAACTTCACCAGCGCCAACTCGGCAAATCCGCAGGCGCAACTCAGCGGCACGCGGCTGATCAGCTCGATTTTTTCCGCCGCTTGCAGGCACTTGTTGGCGCCACCGCCGTAGGCCCGGGCCAGGCCGCCGGTGCCCAGTTGAATGCCGCCGTACCAGCGGATCACCAGCACCGCGACCTGATCGCAGTCCTGCGCTTCGATCGCCGCGAGAATAGGGCGCCCTGCGGTGCCGCCAGGTTCGCCGTCGTCAGTGCTGCGATATTGCGCGCCGAGTTTCCACGCCCAGCAATTGTGCGTGGCATTCAAATCGCTGTGCTGCTCGAAAAATGCCTGCGCGTCGGCGGTGCTGCTGATCGGCGTCGCCAGAGTGATGAAGCGGCTTTTGCGAATCTCTTCGCGGTATTCGCAAAAACCGCTGAGGGTGAAAGGCATAAACGTCTTATAGAGAGGGGAGTGAGGCCGCAGCCTTTGAGAATGATGCGGATCAGGTTGTTGCCGGCGTCTTCCATGTCTTGCTTGGTCAACTTGCTGCGCCCGGTGACGCGGCAGATCTGCGTGGCGAAGTCGGCGTAATGCTGGGTGCTGCCCCACAGCAGGAAAATCAGATGCACCGGGTCGACCTGATCCATTTTGCCGGCATCGATCCACGCCTGAAACACCGCCGCGCGCCCGGTGAACCAGGTGCGGTAATCCTGATTGAAATATTCGCTCAGGCATTCGCCGCCGCTGATCACTTCCATGGCGAAGATCCGCGAAGCCTGCGGCTGGCGCCGCGAGAATTCCATCTTCGCGCGGATGTAGCGTGTCAGCGCTTCGGCCGGGTCATCCTCGGCGGTGAGGGTGTTGAAGGTGCTGTCCCACAACTCGATGATGTTGCTCAGCACTGCCACATACAAACCGAGCTTGTTGGTGAAGTAGTAATGCAGGTTGGCCTTGGGCAGCCCGGCATTCTGCGCGATGGTGTTCATGCTGGTGCCTTTGAACCCGTGACGGGCGAACTCGTCTTCGGCGGCTTTGAGAATGGTCTCTTCGTTCTTCTGACGAATGCGGCTGGCGGGTTTGCCGCCGTGGGCTGGGACTTCAAAGGTCATAGGCACTTCCGGGATTGTCTGTGGGTGCAACCAGTTGCGTTGATAGCGCACCCACAGGCATCCGACAAGTCCTAGCGCGGAAAAACAGTTACGCCTGTTCGATCTTGTTCAATGACGCGGGGCTTTTTGTCTCAGCGGTTTTGCCTTCCGGCAACAACAGACACAGGACGATTGCCGTCAGCCCGCCGCTGGTGATCGCCGAGTCGAACAGGTTCTGCACCAGTTTCGGCAACAGGTGCAGCAGGTTCGGTTGCGCGGCGATGCCAAGGCCGACGCCGAACGAAGTGGCGATGATCAACATGCTGCGCCGGTCCAGCGGTGACTGCGCGAGAATGCGTACGCCCGCCGCCGCCACTGCGCCGAACATCACCAGCGTTGCGCCGCCGAGCACCGGTTTCGGAATCTGTTGCAGCACCGCACCGATCATCGGGAACAGGCCGAGGCAAAACAGGATCGCGCCGATGTACAGGCCGACGTAGCGGCTGGCAACACCGGTCAATTGGATCACGCCATTGTTTTGCGCGAACGTTGTGTTGGGGAAGGCGCTGAAGGTCGCCGCGATCATGCAGCTCACGCCGTCACCGAGCACGCCACCGCGCAAGCGGCTTATATAAGAAGGGCCGCTGATCGGTTGGCGGGCGAGCATGCAGTTGGCGGTGAGGTCGCCGACGGTTTCGATGGTGCTGATCAGGTAAATCAGCGCGACCGGCAGGAAAGCGGTCCAGTCGAAGTTGAATCCGAACTTGAACGGCGTAGGAAAACTCACCAGCGGCAAGTCAGGCAACGGCTGTGGCACTAATTTTCCGCTGAACCACGCAGCGAGACTGCCTAGCACCAGTCCGATGATGATCGCCGACAGTCGTACCCAAGGCGTGTTCGAACGGTTGAGCAGAATGATCGTCAGCAGCACGAACACGCCCAAGGCCAGATTGCCCGGCGCGCCGAAGTCCGGGGCATTGAAGCCGCCACCCAGATCGGTGATGCCGACCTTGATCAGGCTGATGCCGATCAGCGTGATGACAATGCCGGTCACCAGCGGTGTGACCACTCGGCGCAACTGACCGATGAAACGGCTGAGCACGATCTGCACGATTGCGCCGAAAAAGCACACGCCGAAAATCATCGCCAGAATATCTTCCGGGCTGCCGCCGCGCTGCTTGACCAGAAACCCGGCCGACAGCACCGCACCGAGAAACGCGAAACTGGTGCCTTGCAGACAGATCATCCCCGCGCCGATGCCGAACGGTCGCCGCGCCTGGATAAAAGTGCCGACGCCCGAGACCATCAGCGCCATGCTGATCAGGTACGGTAGATGCGCGGTCAGCCCGAGCGCCGAACCGATCACCAGTGGCGGGGTGATGATGCCGACGAAACTGGCGAGCACGTGTTGCAGTGCGGCGAGAATGGCGGCGAGTGGTTTGGGGCGATCGTTGAGGCCGTAGATCAGTTCACTGGACGAATCGGAATCTGGCTGCATGGTTTTGGCTTCTTGTTGAAGGACGAGTCAGCCCTTCACTGCAAAAACCTGTCCACTTGCTCAGGTTATTCCTGGATTCTGTCGATGAGGCCCTGCCGGGCTGGGCTCTGCGCGCTTATCTATCGCGTCGCGGCCAGACTCTCCAGGAAACTTTCCAGCACCAAATGAGGGCGCCGCCCCTTGCGCGTGACCGATGCCAGACTCAAATCGTAAAAACGCGTGCCGGCCTTGAGCGCACGCAAACGCCCCTGCTGTACCCAAAGATTGGCGTAGTGATCCGGCAGGTAACCGATGTAGCGCCCGGTCAGAATCAGAAATGCCATGCCCTCGCGGTCAGAGGCACTGGCGGTGCAGTTGAGCGCTTGATAATGCGCCTGAATCTCCGCCGGCAAACGAAAGGTTGGCGCAATCGCGTCCTGACTGTCGAGGCGTTGATCATCGAGTTGCTTGTCGTCGACATAAAACAGCGGATGACCCACCGCGCAATACAGCAGCGAACGCTCGCTGTATAACGGCTGATATTCCAGTCCTGACAAGGCGCTGGCCTGCGGCACCACGCCAACGTGCAGGCGCCCGTCGAGCACACCTTGCTCGACTTCATTCGGCGCAATCATGCGGATCTGGATCTGCACGTCCGGCCCGCGCTCCTTCAACTGCGCGAGGGCATGGGTGATGCGCATGTGCGGCAGGGTGACGAGGTTGTCGGTGAGGCCGATGATCAGCTCGCCGCGCAGGTGTTGGTGCAGGCCGTTGACCTCGGTGCGAAAACTCTCCAGTGCACTCAACAGCTGTAGTGCCGACTGGTACACCTCACGGCCTTCCTCGGTCAGGGAAAATCCGGCCCGGCCACGCTGACACAAGCGCAAGCCGAGGCGCTGCTCCAGATCGCTCATCTGCTGGCTGATCGCCGAACGGCCGATGCCGAGCACGGTTTCCGCTGCGGAGAAGCCGCCACATTCCACGACACTGCGAAAAATCCGCAGCAGACGGATATCAAAGTCACTGACCTGAGCCAGTGGATCGGCGCGGCGGCTGCTCATTTTTTGTTCTCTTTGTTTAGCATTGATCTAACTGAAGGTTAGAAGAGTTGGATTTCACCGACTTTATCGCCGTGGCAATTTAGCTGCAACAACGCTTTCCATCTCCCTGACGCTTATGCCCTGCGAGGTTTTGCCCGATGAACATGCCTGAAAACGCGCCGTCGCCACTGGCCAGTCAACTGAAGCTGGACGCGCACTGGATGCCGTACACCGCCAACCGCAACTTTCAGCGCGACCCGCGTCTGATCGTCGGCGCTGAAGGCAGCTGGCTGTTCGACGACAAGGGCCGCAAGATCTACGACTCGCTGTCCGGTCTGTGGACCTGCGGCGCCGGGCACACTCGCAAGGAAATTCAGGAAGCCGTTGCGAAACAGCTGGGCACTCTCGATTACTCACCGGGTTTCCAGTACGGCCATCCGTTGTCGTTCCAGTTGGCAGAGAAAATCACCGAACTGACCCCGGGCAACCTGAACCACGTGTTCTTCACCGACTCTGGTTCCGAGTGCGCTGACACCGCGGTGAAAATGGTCCGTGCCTACTGGCGCCTGAAAGGCCAGGCGACCAAGACCAAGATGATCGGCCGCGCCCGTGGTTACCACGGTGTGAACATCGCCGGCACCAGCCTCGGCGGCGTCAACGGCAACCGCAAACTGTTTGGTCAGGCGATGATGGATGTCGATCACCTGCCGCACACACTGCTGGCGAGCAATGCGTTTTCCCGTGGCATGCCGGAGCAGGGCGGTATTGCTTTGGCCGATGAGCTGCTGAAGTTGATCGAACTGCACGACGCTTCCAACATCGCTGCGGTGTTCGTTGAGCCGATGGCCGGCTCTGCCGGGGTACTGGTTCCGCCACAGGGTTACCTCAAGCGTCTGCGCGAGATCTGCGATCAGCACAACATCCTGCTGGTGTTCGATGAAGTGATCACCGGTTTCGGCCGCACCGGTTCGATGTTCGGCGCCGAGAGCTTCGGCGTGACTCCAGACCTGATGTGTATCGCCAAGCAAGTCACCAACGGCGCGATCCCGATGGGCGCGGTGATTGCCAGCTCCGAGATTTACCAGACCTTCATGAACCAGCCGACGCCGGAATACGCCGTGGAATTCCCCCATGGCTACACCTATTCGGCGCACCCGGTGGCCTGTGCCGCCGGCCTTGCTGCACTCGACCTGCTGCAAAAGGAAAACCTGGTGCAGAGCGTCGCCGAAGTCGCACCGCATTTCGAAAACGCGCTGCATGGTCTTAAGGGCTCGAAGAACGTCATCGACATCCGCAACTACGGCCTGGCTGGCGCGATCCAGATTGCCGGGCGCGACGGTGATGCCATCGTGCGTCCTTTCGAAGCGGGCATGGCCTTGTGGAAAGCCGGGTTCTACGTACGCTTCGGCGGCGACACCCTGCAGTTCGGCCCAACCTTCAACAGCAAGCCGCAAGACCTCGATCGTCTGTTCGACGCGGTCGGCGAAGTGCTGAACAAGCTCGACTGATTTTTCCCTCTATATATGTACAAAAGTGCGGGCGTCTCTCACGGCGCCTGCGGACCAGAATTCAGGAGTGTTCGATGAGCGTTATCCCGCATTTGATCAATGGCGAACTGGTGACCGAGAACGGTCGCGCGGTGGATGTGTTCAACCCGTCTACCGGCCAGGCGATCCATAAACTGCCATTGGCCAGCCAGGCCACCATTCAGAAAGCCATCGATGCCGCCAAGGCTGCGTTCCCGGCCTGGCGCAACACGCCACCAGCCAAACGCGCCCAGGTGATGTTCCGTTTCAAGCAACTGCTGGAGCAGAACGAAGCGCGCATCTCGCAACTGATCAGCGAAGAGCACGGCAAGACCCTGGAAGACGCTGCCGGTGAATTGAAGCGCGGTATCGAGAATGTCGAGTTCGCCTGCGCCGCCCCGGAAATCCTCAAGGGTGAGTACAGCCGCAACGTCGGCCCGAACATCGATGCCTGGTCGGACTTCCAGCCGTTGGGGATTGTTGCCGGTATCACTCCGTTCAACTTCCCGGCCATGGTCCCGCTGTGGATGTACCCGCTGGCGATCGTCTGCGGCAACTGCTTCATCCTCAAGCCATCCGAGCGCGATCCAAGCTCGACGCTGCTGATCGCTCAGTTGCTTCTGGAAGCAGGGTTGCCGAAAGGCGTGATGAGTGTGGTCCATGGTGACAAGACAGCGGTGGACGCGTTGATCGAAGCGCCGGAAGTCAAAGCGCTGAGTTTCGTCGGTTCGACACCGATTGCCGAATACATCTACGCCGAAGGCACCAAGCGCGGCAAACGCGTTCAGGCACTGGGCGGCGCGAAGAACCACGCGGTACTGATGCCGGATGCCGATCTGGACAATGCGGTAAGTGCACTGATGGGCGCGGCTTACGGTTCCTGCGGCGAACGCTGCATGGCCATCTCGGTGGCCGTGTGTGTTGGCGATCAGGTCGCGGACGCGCTGGTGGCGAAACTGGTTCCACAGATCAAAGCGCTGAAAATCGGCGCGGGTACCTCGTGCGGTCTGGACATGGGGCCGTTGGTTACCGGTCAGGCGCGTGACAAGGTCAGCGGTTATGTGGATGACGGTGTGGCGGCGGGCGCGACCCTGGTGGTCGATGGTCGTGGTCTGAGCGTCGCCGGTCATGAAGACGGCTTCTTCCTCGGTGGCTGCCTGTTCGACAACGTCACCCCTGAGATGCGCATCTATAAAGAAGAGATCTTCGGCCCGGTGTTGTGCGTCGTTCGCGTGAACAGCCTGGAAGAGGCGATGCAACTGATCAATGATCACGAGTACGGCAACGGCACCTGCATCTTCACCCGTGACGGCGAAGCGGCGCGGCTGTTCTGTGACGAGATCGAAGTCGGTATGGTCGGCGTCAACGTGCCGCTGCCGGTGCCAGTGGCTTATCACAGCTTCGGCGGCTGGAAGCGTTCGCTGTTTGGCGACCTGCACGCCTATGGTCCGGATGGCGTGCGCTTCTACACTCGTCGCAAGGCGATCACCCAGCGCTGGCCGCAGCGTGCAAGCCATGAAGCTTCGCAGTTCGCATTCCCTAGCTTATAAGTAGCTGGATGTGCAGAAGGCCGACCTTTCAGGTCGGCCTTCGCGTTTTCGGGGCTTTTTGCCCGATATGACAGAAATATGAAAATAGGTGTTGACGGCAGATTCCAGAGGTCTATAATTCGCCCCACTTCCGGCGCAGTCGAAACGGAAAACTCCTTGAGATTCAAAGAGTTACGCGGTTTTCGACAGCGGCTTGCTTCAGATCATCGAAGCCTGGAAGGAGTTGAAAGAGCAGTGATGTGTAGCTCTTTTAACGGTTCGATCTTCTCGGTCGAAAGCGGAGAAAAAGAGGTGTTGACAGCAGCGATTAACGCTGTAGAATTCGCCTCCCGCTAACGAGAGATCGGAAGCGCAAGTGGTTGAAGTTGTTGAAGAATTCTTCGAAAACTTCTGAAAATAATCACTTGACAGCAAATGAGGCTGCTGTAGAATGCGCGCCTCGGTTGAGATGAAAGATCTTAACCAACCGCTCTTTAACAACCGAATCAAGCAATTCGTGTGGGTGCTTGTGCAGTCAGACTGATAGTCAACAAGATTATCAGCATCACAAGTTACTCCGCGAGAAATCAAAGATGTAACCAACGATTGCTGAGCCAAGTTTAGGGTTTCTTAAAAACCCAAAGATGTTTGAACTGAAGAGTTTGATCATGGCTCAGATTGAACGCTGGCGGCAGGCCTAACACATGCAAGTCGAGCGGATGAGAGGAGCTTGCTCCTGGATTCAGCGGCGGACGGGTGAGTAATGCCTAGGAATCTGCCTGGTAGTGGGGGACAACGTTTCGAAAGGAACGCTAATACCGCATACGTCCTACGGGAGAAAGCAGGGGACCTTCGGGCCTTGCGCTATCAGATGAGCCTAGGTCGGATTAGCTAGTTGGTGAGGTAATGGCTCACCAAGGCGACGATCCGTAACTGGTCTGAGAGGATGATCAGTCACACTGGAACTGAGACACGGTCCAGACTCCTACGGGAGGCAGCAGTGGGGAATATTGGACAATGGGCGAAAGCCTGATCCAGCCATGCCGCGTGTGTGAAGAAGGTCTTCGGATTGTAAAGCACTTTAAGTTGGGAGGAAGGGTTGTAGATTAATACTCTGCAATTTTGACGTTACCGACAGAATAAGCACCGGCTAACTCTGTGCCAGCAGCCGCGGTAATACAGAGGGTGCAAGCGTTAATCGGAATTACTGGGCGTAAAGCGCGCGTAGGTGGTTTGTTAAGTTGGATGTGAAATCCCCGGGCTCAACCTGGGAACTGCATCCAAAACTGGCAAGCTAGAGTATGGTAGAGGGTGGTGGAATTTCCTGTGTAGCGGTGAAATGCGTAGATATAGGAAGGAACACCAGTGGCGAAGGCGACCACCTGGACTGATACTGACACTGAGGTGCGAAAGCGTGGGGAGCAAACAGGATTAGATACCCTGGTAGTCCACGCCGTAAACGATGTCAACTAGCCGTTGGGAGCCTTGAGCTCTTAGTGGCGCAGCTAACGCATTAAGTTGACCGCCTGGGGAGTACGGCCGCAAGGTTAAAACTCAAATGAATTGACGGGGGCCCGCACAAGCGGTGGAGCATGTGGTTTAATTCGAAGCAACGCGAAGAACCTTACCAGGCCTTGACATCCAATGAACTTTCCAGAGATGGATTGGTGCCTTCGGGAACATTGAGACAGGTGCTGCATGGCTGTCGTCAGCTCGTGTCGTGAGATGTTGGGTTAAGTCCCGTAACGAGCGCAACCCTTGTCCTTAGTTACCAGCACGTAATGGTGGGCACTCTAAGGAGACTGC
This sequence comes from Pseudomonas sp. ef1, assembly GCF_007293365.2. Lineage (NCBI taxonomy): Bacteria > Pseudomonadati > Pseudomonadota > Gammaproteobacteria > Pseudomonadales > Pseudomonadaceae > Pseudomonas > Pseudomonas sp. ef1. The sequence goes on from NZ_CM129815.1 coordinate 1,744,053, forward strand.
CGGTGACAAACCGGAGGAAGGTGGGGATGACGTCAAGTCATCATGGCCCTTACGGCCTGGGCTACACACGTGCTACAATGGTCGGTACAAAGGGTTGCCAAGCCGCGAGGTGGAGCTAATCCCATAAAACCGATCGTAGTCCGGATCGCAGTCTGCAACTCGACTGCGTGAAGTCGGAATCGCTAGTAATCGCGAATCAGAATGTCGCGGTGAATACGTTCCCGGGCCTTGTACACACCGCCCGTCACACCATGGGAGTGGGTTGCACCAGAAGTAGCTAGTCTAACCTTCGGGGGGACGGTTACCACGGTGTGATTCATGACTGGGGTGAAGTCGTAACAAGGTAGCCGTAGGGGAACCTGCGGCTGGATCACCTCCTTAATCGACGACATCAGCTGCTGCATGAGCTCCCACACGAATTGCTTGATTCATTGAAGAAGACGATAGAAGCAGCTTTAAGCTCCAAGCTGATAGCTCTGAGCTAACAGTTACAAGCTCGAAATTGGGTCTGTAGCTCAGTTGGTTAGAGCGCACCCCTGATAAGGGTGAGGTCGGCAGTTCGAATCTGCCCAGACCCACCAATTTTGTTATGGGGCCATAGCTCAGCTGGGAGAGCGCCTGCCTTGCACGCAGGAGGTCAGCGGTTCGATCCCGCTTGGCTCCACCATAAACTGCTTCGAAGTTTGAGAGTTTAGAAATGAATATTCGCACTGAATATTGATTTCTAGTCTTTTGATTAGATCGTTCTTTAAAAATTTGGGTATGTGATAGAAAGATAGACTGAACGTTACTTTCACTGGTAACGGATCAGGCTAAGGTAAAATTTGTGAGTTCTCTTAGTTGAGAAATTCGAATTTTCGGCGAATGTCGTCTTCACAGTATAACCAGATTGCTTGGGGTTATATGGTCAAGTGAAGAAGCGCATACGGTGGATGCCTTGGCAGTCAGAGGCGATGAAAGACGTGGTAGCCTGCGAAAAGCTTCGGGGAGTCGGCAAACAGACTTTGATCCGGAGATGTCTGAATGGGGGAACCCAGCCATCATAAGATGGTTATCTTGTACTGAATACATAGGTGCAAGAGGCGAACCAGGGGAACTGAAACATCTAAGTACCCTGAGGAAAAGAAATCAACCGAGATTCCCTTAGTAGTGGCGAGCGAACGGGGACTAGCCCTTAAGTGGCTTTGAGATTAGCGGAACGCTCTGGAAAGTGCGGCCATAGTGGGTGATAGCCCTGTACGCGAAAATCTCTTAGTCATGAAATCGAGTAGGACGGAGCACGAGAAACTTTGTCTGAATATGGGGGGACCATCCTCCAAGGCTAAATACTACTGACTGACCGATAGTGAACTAGTACCGTGAGGGAAAGGCGAAAAGAACCCCGGAGAGGGGAGTGAAATAGATCCTGAAACCGTATGCGTACAAGCAGTGGGAGCAGACTTTGTTCTGTGACTGCGTACCTTTTGTATAATGGGTCAGCGACTTATTTTCAGTGGCGAGCTTAACCGAATAGGGGAGGCGTAGCGAAAGCGAGTCTTAATAGGGCGTCTAGTCGCTGGGAATAGACCCGAAACCGGGCGATCTATCCATGGGCAGGTTGAAGGTTAGGTAACACTGACTGGAGGACCGAACCGACTACCGTTGAAAAGTTAGCGGATGACCTGTGGATCGGAGTGAAAGGCTAATCAAGCTCGGAGATAGCTGGTTCTCCTCGAAAGCTATTTAGGTAGCGCCTCATGTATCACTGTAGGGGGTAGAGCACTGTTTCGGCTAGGGGGTCATCCCGACTTACCAAACCGATGCAAACTCCGAATACCTACAAGTGCCGAGCATGGGAGACACACGGCGGGTGCTAACGTCCGTCGTGAAAAGGGAAACAACCCAGACCGTCAGCTAAGGTCCCAAAGTTATGGTTAAGTGGGAAACGATGTGGGAAGGCTTAGACAGCTAGGAGGTTGGCTTAGAAGCAGCCACCCTTTAAAGAAAGCGTAATAGCTCACTAGTCGAGTCGGCCTGCGCGGAAGATGTAACGGGGCTCAAACCATACACCGAAGCTACGGGTATCACCTTCGGGTGATGCGGTAGAGGAGCGTTCTGTAAGCCTGTGAAGGTGAGTTGAGAAGCTTGCTGGAGGTATCAGAAGTGCGAATGCTGACATGAGTAACGACAATGGGTGTGAAAAACACCCACGCCGAAAGACCAAGGTTTCCTGCGCAACGTTAATCGACGCAGGGTTAGTCGGTCCCTAAGGCGAGGCTGAAAAGCGTAGTCGATGGAAAACAGGTTAATATTCCTGTACTTCTGGTTATTGCGATGGAGGGACGGAGAAGGCTAGGCCAGCTTGGCGTTGGTTGTCCAAGTTTAAGGTGGTAGGCTGAGATCTTAGGTAAATCCGGGATCTTAAGGCCGAGAGCTGATGACGAGTTACCCTTTGGGTGACGAAGTGGTTGATGCCATGCTTCCAAGAAAAGCTTCTAAGCTTCAGGTAACCAGGAACCGTACCCCAAACCGACACAGGTGGTTGGGTAGAGAATACCAAGGCGCTTGAGAGAACTCGGGTGAAGGAACTAGGCAAAATGGCACCGTAACTTCGGGAGAAGGTGCGCCGGTGAGGGTGAAGGACTTGCTCCGTAAGCTCATGCCGGTCGAAGATACCAGGCCGCTGCGACTGTTTATTAAAAACACAGCACTCTGCAAACACGAAAGTGGACGTATAGGGTGTGACGCCTGCCCGGTGCCGGAAGGTTAATTGATGGGGTTAGCTAACGCGAAGCTCTTGATCGAAGCCCCGGTAAACGGCGGCCGTAACTATAACGGTCCTAAGGTAGCGAAATTCCTTGTCGGGTAAGTTCCGACCTGCACGAATGGCGTAACGATGGCGGCGCTGTCTCCACCCGAGACTCAGTGAAATTGAAATCGCTGTGAAGATGCAGTGTATCCGCGGCTAGACGGAAAGACCCCGTGAACCTTTACTATAGCTTTGCACTGGACTTTGAATTTGCTTGTGTAGGATAGGTGGGAGGCTTTGAAGCGTGGACGCCAGTTCGCGTGGAGCCATCCTTGAAATACCACCCTGGCAACTTTGAGGTTCTAACTCAGGTCCGTTATCCGGATCGAGGACAGTGTATGGTGGGTAGTTTGACTGGGGCGGTCTCCTCCTAAAGAGTAACGGAGGAGTACGAAGGTGCGCTCAGACCGGTCGGAAATCGGTCGTAGAGTATAAAGGCAAAAGCGCGCTTGACTGCGAGACAGACACGTCGAGCAGGTACGAAAGTAGGTCTTAGTGATCCGGTGGTTCTGTATGGAAGGGCCATCGCTCAACGGATAAAAGGTACTCCGGGGATAACAGGCTGATACCGCCCAAGAGTTCATATCGACGGCGGTGTTTGGCACCTCGATGTCGGCTCATCACATCCTGGGGCTGAAGCCGGTCCCAAGGGTATGGCTGTTCGCCATTTAAAGTGGTACGCGAGCTGGGTTTAGAACGTCGTGAGACAGTTCGGTCCCTATCTGCCGTGGACGTTTGAGATTTGAGAGGGGCTGCTCCTAGTACGAGAGGACCGGAGTGGACGAACCTCTGGTGTTCCGGTTGTCACGCCAGTGGCATTGCCGGGTAGCTATGTTCGGGAAAGATAACCGCTGAAAGCATCTAAGCGGGAAACTTGCCTCAAGATGAGATCTCACTGGAACCTTGAGTTCCCTGAAGGGCCGTCGAAGACTACGACGTTGATAGGTTGGGTGTGTAAGCGCTGTGAGGCGTTGAGCTAACCAATACTAATTGCCCGTGAGGCTTGACCATATAACACCCAAGCAATTTGCTGACCTGAAAAGGCGCCAGATTGCGGTGTGTGAAGACGAAACGAACCGAAAGTTCGAAACGCACAAACACCAGCTGTCACATACCCAATTTGCTGAAGCGAGGCCGTCTGGTCCCGAGTCAGTACCCGAATTTCTTGACGACCATAGAGCGTTGGAACCACCTGATCCCATCCCGAACTCAGCAGTGAAACGATGCATCGCCGATGGTAGTGTGGGGTTTCCCCATGTGAGAGTAGGTCATCGTCAAGATTAAATTCCGAAACCCCAATTGCGAAAGCAGTTGGGGTTTTGTTTTGCCTGCGAGAAAGTTCTTACAGCTTTCGCAGACCTCGTCCGGCTGTCACAGCCGGCCGACAATGCTAAGGTTCTGCCTCGGCTTTAGCGATTTTCCAAGGAATCCATATGTCGGACGCCCAGTCCCTCAACGCTGCATTCATGGTGGTTCAGAGCAACAGTCTCGATGAGCTGCGCAGTCTTGTGGTCAGCATCATGCGGCGCTACCCACTGGCACCCCTGGAAAACGAAATCGCTTTGGTGCAAAGCAACGGCATCGCCCAATGGCTCAAACTGGCATTGGCCGAAGATCCTGAAGACGATGACCTTGGCGGTTGCGGGATCGCTGCGGCGATTGACGTTCAACTACCCGGCAGTTTCATGTGGCAGCTCTATCGCATGGTATTGGGACGAGAAGAGATTCCGGCGAAATCCCTGCTCGATAAGGCTCCGCTGACCTGGCGCCTGATGCGCCTCTTGCCACAGGTAATCGACCGCCCACATTTCGAGCCGCTGCAACGCTTCCTCACCAATGACAGCGATCTGCGCAAGCGCTATCAATTGTCAGAGCGTCTGGCCGATCTGTTCGACCAATATCAGGTCTACCGGGCCGACTGGCTGGAAGATTGGGCGGAAGGCCGCCACCAACTGCGCAATGTGCGAGGTGAAATCAAGCCTCTGCCAGCGACCAGTTGCTGGCAGGCAGAGTTGTGGCGAGCGCTGCTGGATGACGTCGGCGAACAGGGCATGGCGCAGAGTCGTGCCGGCGTGCATCAACGCTTCATGGAACGCATCAACATACTCGACAAGGCCCCGGCTGCGCTGCCGCCGCGCGTGATCGTCTTTGGCATTTCTTCATTGCCCGCACAAGTTCTTGAAGCGCTCGCCGGTCTGGCGCGCTTCAGTCAGGTTCTGCTTTGCGTACACAACCCCTGTCGCCATCACTGGGCCGATATCGTTGCCGACAAGGATCTGCTGCGACATCAATACAAGCGCCAACAACGCAAAAGCGGGATGCCCGTTGTACTTGATGCCGAAACCCTGCATCAGCACGCGCATCCGTTGCTGGCCGCTTGGGGCAAGCAAGGTCGCGACTATATCAACCTGCTCGACAGCTACGACGATCCCAACAGCTACCGCGCAGCCTTTCGTGACGGCCGCATCGACCTGTTCAGCGAAGCCCAGCCGCACAACATGCTTAACCAGCTTCAGGACGACATCCTCGAATTGCGCCCCCTCAACGAGACTCGTGAGCTCTGGCCCGCTGTCGACCTGACGCAGGACCAATCGATCCGGTTTCACATCGCCCACAGTGCCCAGCGTGAAGTCGAAATCCTGCACGATCAACTCCTGGCGCGCTTTAGCGCCGACCCGGCTCTACGCCCACGGGACGTGATCGTGATGGTCCCTGATATCGACAGCTACGCACCGCATATCCGCGCGGTTTTCGGTCAGCTCGATCGATTTGACCCGCGCTTCATTCCGTTCACTTTGGCGGACCAGGGCCAGCGTGGCCGCGATCCTTTGTTGATCGCGGTCGAACATTTGCTCAAATTGCCGGACAGTCGTTTCCCGGTCAGCGAGATTCTCGACCTGCTCGATGTTCCAGCTCTGCGTGCTCGCTTTGGCGTAGAGGAACGTGACCTGCCAACCCTGCACCGCTGGATCGAGGGTGCCGGCGTGCGTTGGGGCATGAGTGCCGAACAACGGGCCGGTCTCGGATTGCCTGAGGAACTGGAGCAGAACAGCTGGCATTTCGGTCTACGCCGAATGCTGCTGGGCTACGCCGTCGGCAGTGCCGATGCATGTGCAGGTATCGAGCCTTACGACGAAATTGGTGGGCTGGATGCTGCCCTGATCGGGCCACTGGTGGCTCTGCTGGATGCCTTGGAAATCGCTCACCAGCAACTCACGCAACCTGCTCAACCGAAAGAGTGGGGGCTGCGCTTGCAGGCGCTGATGCAGGTGTTCTTTCAGGCGAGCAACGAGCACGACGACTACCTGCTGACCCAGCTCGAAGAGCTTCGCGAGACTTGGCTGGAGACTTGCGAGGCGGTCGGCCTGACTGACGAATTGCCGCTGACTGTCGTGCGCGAAGCCTGGCTCGCCGGGCTGGATCAGGGCCGATTGTCGCAACGATTCCTCGCCGGTGCGGTGAATTTCTGCACCTTGATGCCGATGCGTGCCATTCCTTTCAAACTGGTATGTCTGCTGGGCATGAACGACGGCGATTATCCCCGCGCGCAGCCGCCGCTGGACTTCGATCTGATGGGTAGTGATTACCGCCCAGGCGACCGCTCACGACGTGAAGACGACCGTTACCTGTTACTCGAAGCGCTGTTATCCGCACGCACTCAGCTCTATATCAGTTGGGTCGGTCGCAGCATTCGCGACAACAGCGAACGACCCGCCTCGGTGCTCATCGGCCAGTTGCGCGATCACCTCGCCAGCGGCTGGCGTTCAATCGACCCTACCCAGGATCTATTGGAAGCGCTGACCGAAGAACACCCCCTGCAACCTTTCAGTGCCCGCTATTTCCACGAAGGCGAGCAACTGTTCAGCTACGCCAGTGAGTGGCAGGTGTTGCATCAAGAGAAAACGCAGCAAAGTGAAGCACCGTTACTCGCGCCATATGTTCAAGAGGAACCGTTGACGCTGGCATTGCTGCAGGATTTTCTGCGTAATCCGGTTCGGCATTTTTTCACACAACGTCTCAAGGTCTATTTCGAGGCTGCGCAAGCGCCGTTGGCCGATGAAGAACCTTTCGTGCTGGACGCGCTACAGCGCTACACGCTGAGCGACAGTTTGCTGGAAGCCGCACTCAGTCAGCCGGACGATGTCGATCAGGCACTGCACGCCCGGGCGCTGCGCCTGCAAAACAGTGGTCTGCTGCCTATGGCCGGTTTTGGCGAATGCCTACAGCGTGAACTGATCGAACCGCTACCGGATCTTCTGCAGCGTTATCAACAGTTGCTGACGTTATGGCCGACGCCATTGAGTAGTGCAATCCCGGTCAGTCTCGACTTGCAGTGTCTGCGGTTGGAAGGCTGGCTCTCGAGCCTGCACCGACGCGCCGATGGCGGCCTGCTGTCGGTCACGACCATTCCCAACAGCATCGGCTCGATCAAAACTCGCAAGTGGCATCGGCTGACCAAATCGTGGGTTACCCATCTGGTCGCCTGCGCCAGCGAGCATGCGCTGACCACGGCATTGGTCGCCAGTGACGATACGTTGTTGCTGGAGCCAATGGAGCGAGACCGAGCGTTGCGTTTGCTCGGTGACCTGCTTCTTGCGTGGCAATCAGGCATGCGCCAGCCCTTGCCGATTGCGATAAAAACCGCGTTCGCCTGGTTGTCTCAAACTGACCCGGTCAAAGCCGAAGCAACTGCGCGAAAAGCCTATGACGGTGACGGCCAGACCAGCAACGGCGAGCGGCGTGAAAGCCCGGCACTGCTCCGGCAATATCCCGACTTCGATGCATTGTTGGCAGACGAAACCTTCACCGGCTGGTGCGACGCCTTGTACCGCCCATTATTCGAAGCGCCGTGGCGTTCCTTGTCCAGCGAAGGTGCGCGCGCATGAGTACCAAAACACCGTTGGCTCTGGCCTTCCCGCTACGCGGCAGTCAGTTGATCGAAGCAAGTGCAGGCACCGGCAAAACCTTCACGATTTCGGCACTTTATCTGCGGCTGATTCTCGGCCATGGCGGCGAGACAAGCGGTTTTGCACGCGAACTGCTGCCGCCGCAAATCCTCGTAGTGACGTTTACCGACGCTGCTACCAAAGAGCTGCGTGAACGCATTCGGACACGCTTGGCTGAGGCCGCGCGGTTCTTCCGCGACGAAATTGTTGCCCCGGACGGACTGATTGCCCAGCTGCGCGATCAGTTCGATCCGCTGCAATGGCCGGGCTGTGCCAACCGCCTCGATATCGCCGCGCAGTGGATGGACGAAGCCGCCGTCTCGACCATTCACAGCTGGTGTCAGCGCATGCTGCGCGAGCATGCGTTCGACAGCGGCAGCCTGTTCACGCAATCCCTGGAAACCGATCACAGCGATCTGCTTGGCGAAGTGTTGCGCGATTACTGGCGACTGTTCTGCTACCCGATGCAGGGCGATGCGCTGAACTGGGTGCGCAGCAATTGGGGTGGCCCCGCCGCGTTGTTGCCTCGGGTGCGCGGCTTGTTTGCCAGCGAGCGTGACACCGATGAAGGCAAGGCGCCCGCGGAGCTGATCGAAGAGTGTTTGCTGGAGCGGCGAGCGGCGTTGGTCGAACTGAAAATGCCTTGGCGTGACTGGGCAGACGAGCTGCTTGCTCTCTGCCATGAAGGCGTCGCCAGCAAAACCGTCGATGGCCGCAAAATGCAGGCGCGTTATTTCGAGCCGTGGTTCGAGAAGCTCAAGACCTGGGCCGAAGACGAGTCGCTTGAGCAACTGGACATTGGCACTGGCTTCACCCGATTGACGCCCGATGGCATGGCCGAGGCCTGGAAAGGCCCGGCGCCCAGTCATCCGGGACTGGACGCCATGTCCGGACTCAAGTCGAGCCTTGATGCCTTGCCGACGCCCGATGCTGCTGTTCTGCAACACGCTGCCAAGTGGGTCGGCGCGCGTTTTGAAGAAGAGAAGCGCCGTCGCGCAGAAATGGGGTTCGACGACATGTTGCTGCGTCTGGATGCCGCGCTGCAATCGGAGGGCGGCGAGCGTCTGGCAACGCTGATCCGCGAGCAGTTCCCGGTCGCGCTGATCGACGAATTCCAGGATACCGACCCGGTTCAGTACCGCATCTTCGAGAGCATTTACCGTATCGAAGACAATCACCCTGACACCGGCCTGTTCCTGATCGGCGACCCGAAGCAGGCGATCTATGCCTTTCGTGGTGCCGACATCTACACCTATCTGCGCGCACGTCAGGCCACTACCGGCCGTTTGCATACACTAGGCACCAACTTCCGCTCCAGCCACGGCATGGTGACAGCGGTCAATCACGTGTTCGAACGCGCCGAGTCCCGAGAGCAGGGACGCGGCGCGTTTTTGTTTCGCGAGAAAACCGGCGAAAACCCGGTACCGTTCCTCCCGGTCGAGTCTCAGGGGCGCAAGGAAACGCTGCGGATTGCCGGGCAAGACGTCGCAGCACTGAATGTCTGGCTACTGCCCAGCGATCAGCCGCTGTCCGGCGCGGTCTATCGCCAGAAAATGGCCGCCGCCTGCGCCAGTCAAATCACCGCACTGCTCAATGGCGGGCAAACCGGCAGCGCTGGTTTCTTTCAAGCAGACGACTTCAAAGGTTTACGCCCTTCGGACATAGCGATCCTCGTCCGCGACGGTAAGGAAGCCCAAGCCGTACGCGCCGAACTCGCCGCCAGAGGTGTACGCAGTGTTTATCTCTCGGACAAGGATTCGGTGTTTGCCGCCCAAGAGGCGCACGATCTGCTGGCCTGGCTGAAGGCATGCGCCGAACCCGATGTCGAACGCTCGCTCAAGGCTGCGCTGGCTTGCACCACATTGAACCTGCCGCTGATCGAGCTGGAGCGGTTGAACCAGGACGAAATGGTCTGGGAAGCCCGGGTCATGCAGTTCCGTGGCTATCGAGAGCTCTGGCGCAAACAGGGCGTGTTGCCGATGTTGCGCCGCCTGCTTCACGACTTCCACCTGCCGCAAACCCTGATGCAGCGCAGTGACGGCGAACGCGTGCTGACCAACCTTTTGCACCTCTCGGAACTGATGCAGCAAGCCGCCGCTGAACTGGACGGGGAGCAAGCGTTGATCCGCCATCTGGCCGAGTTGCTGGCACTGTCCGGTCAGGCCGGTGAAGAGCAGATTCTGCGTCTGGAAAGCGACGAGCAACTGGTTAAAGTGGTGACCATCCACAAATCCAAGGGGCTGGAATATCCGCTGGTGTTCCTGCCATTCATTTGCTCGGCGAAACCGGTGGATGGCAGCCGTTTGCCGCTGCATTACCACGACGCTGCGGGCAAGGCGCAGATCAGCCTCAAGCCTACCCCCGAGTTGATCGCGCTGGCTGACGATGAGCGTCTGGCCGAAGATCTGCGTCTTCTGTATGTCGCGTTAACCCGCGCGCAGCATGCCTGTTGGCTGGGCGTCACTGATCTCAAGCGCGGCAATAACAACAGCTCGGTGCTGCACCTGTCGGCGTTGGGTTATTTGCTCGGTGGCGGTGCCGCTTTGGGCGAGTCCAGCGAACTGAATCGCTGGCTGCGGGATCTGCAGCAAGACTGCCCGGCCATCGGCATCAGCGAAATGCCTCAGCCCACTGATGAGCATTACCAACCGCCGCGCAATGAAGCAGTGCTACGAGCGACGCTACGGCCCAAGCGCAAAGCCAGTGAAAACTGGTGGATCGCTTCCTATAGCGCTTTGCGCATCAGCGACATATTGAGCGTCGGCAGCGATGAAGCACCGGACAGTCCGCAGGCGCAAAAGCTCTTCGACGACGAGCGCCTCGATCCCGACGCGCCACATGAAATCAGCAGCGGTGGCGCCGATATCCACCGTTTTCCTCGCGGACCGAATCCCGGCACGTTTTTGCATGGCTTGCTCGAATGGGCGGGCGCTGAAGGTTTTTCGGTTACCCGCGAAGCGCTGGAAGATGCAATTGCCCGGCGTTGCAACCTGCGCGGCTGGCAAGGCTGGATCACCACGCTGACTGACTGGCTGCCGCATTTGCTCAAGTCACCGTTGCCGATCGCTGGCGGGCAACCGCCGGTGGTTCTTGAGCAGTTGAAGCAATACCGCGTCGAGATGGAGTTCTGGTTTGCCAGCCACAAAGTCGACGTGCTCAAGCTCGACGAACAGGTGCGCCAGCACACCCACAATGGCGTCGCTCGTGTTGCGGCAGAACCGGTTCAGCTCAACGGCATGTTCAAGGGCTTTATCGACCTGACCTTCGAGCACGCTGGCCGTTACTACGTCGCCGATTACAAATCCAATTGGCTCGGCGTGGATGATCAGGCCTACACGGTGCAGGCGATGGAGCAGTCGATCCTCGACAACCGTTATGACCTGCAATACGTGCTGTATCTGCTGGCACTGCATCGCCAGTTGAAGGCGCGGCTGGCGGATTACGATTACGACCGTCACATCGGCGGGGCGCTGTATCTGTTTCTGCGCGGTACGCGTGCGGAAAGTCGTGGCGTGTACTTCGTGCGTCCGCCACGGGAATTGATCGAACGCCTCGACCGGATGTTCCAGGGCAAACCCGAACCCAAGTCCGAACCCGCCTGGGAACAGGGAGTCCTGCTATGAGCCGCACATTCGCCGATCTGCTGCCGACACCGCTGGAAGCGGACAGCCTGTCGAAACTTTCGCCGCTGACCCGCGCCGATGATTTGCTGTTGTTGCTGAGCCGTTGGGTCGAGCGCGGCTGGCTGCGCGCGCTGGACCGCGCCTTTGTCGCTTTCCTGCATGAACTCGAGCCCGAGACCGACCCGTTGGTGCTGCTGGCGGCGGCGTTGACCAGTCACCAACTCGGCCATGGTCATGTGTGTCTGGACCTGTTTGAAACCCTCAAGGCGCCGGATTTTGCACTGTCATTGCCGCCCGAAGGCGATGTGCAGGGCGGTGTGTTGTTGCTGCCCTCGCAATTGCTCGAAACGCTCGATGGAGCTCATTGGTGCAAAGTGCTGGCAAGTAGTCCATTGGTGGCCCTGGCCGCTGACCCGAGTGAAACAGCGCAGACACGTCCGCTGGTGCTGTCCTCGAAACGCCTGTACCTGCGCCGCTACTGGACCTACGAACGCCGCATCGATGCAGCGTTGCGCCAACGCTTGATGCAGCAGGAGCCGACGCCGGATGATCTGCCGCAGCGTCTGGATGAATTGTTCGGCGGCGCGGAATCTGCAGCTGTCATCGATTGGCAGAAACTCGCCTGTGCTCTCGCTACGCGAAGCGCCTTCAGCATCATCACTGGCGGCCCGGGCACCGGGAAAACCACCACGGTGGTGCGCTTGCTCGCATTGCTGCAGGCACCGGCCGTCGAGGCTGGCCATCCGCTGCGCATTCGTCTGGCGGCACCGACCGGCAAGGCCGCTGCGCGTTTGACCGAGTCGATCAGTCAGCAAGTGCAATCACTGCAAGTCGCCGAAGCGGTGCGCGCGGCGATCCCCAGCGATGTGACTACCGTGCACCGTCTTCTCGGCAGTCGACCGGGCACCCGGCATTTCCGTCACCATGCCGGCAACCGCCTGCCGCTGGATGTGCTGGTGGTCGATGAAGCGTCGATGATCGACCTGGAAATGATGGCGAACTTGCTCGACGCCATGCCGGCCCATGCTCGGCTGGTGCTGCTGGGCGACAAGGATCAGTTGGCCTCGGTCGAGGCCGGCGCGGTACTGGGCGATCTGTGCCGTGACGCCGAGGGCGGTTGGTACAGCCCGCAAACGCGACAATGGCTGGAGTCTGTCAGTGGCGAGTCGTTGCAGGGTAGCGGTTTGCATGAAGACTGCGACGGCACCCATCCGTTGGCGCAACAAGTGGTGATGCTTCGTCACTCGCGCCGCTTCGGCGAGGGCAGCGGTATCGGTCAGCTCGCGCGCCGGGTCAATCAGCAATTGGCCGATGAGGCGCGACAGTTGCTCGCGGCCGGCGGCTACGACGACGTGTATTCGCTACCGCTCAAAGGCGAACATGATCACAAGCTCGAACGCCTGTTGCTCGAAGGTCACGGCAACGGCCCGCAAGGTTATCGCCATTACTTAAGCGTACTGCGCGCTCAGCGTCCACCGTCAACGCGGCCACTTGAGCATGCGGACTGGATCGATTGGGCGCGCGAAGTCTTGCAGGCGTTCGACACATTCCAGTTGCTGTGCGCGGTGCGCAAAGGGCCATGGGGCGTTGAAGGTCTGAACCAGCGCATTACCACTGCGTTGCTCAAGGCGCGTCTGATCGAGAGCGATCAGCAGTGGTATGAAGGTCGGCCGGTGCTGATGACACGCAACGACTATGGTCTGGGCCTGATGAACGGCGACATCGGTATCGCCCTGAAACTGCCCGAGCGTGAAGGCGCAGAAATCGGCAAAACGGTTCTGCGCGTGGCCTTCCCGCGTAACGATGGTCAGGGCGGCGTGCGCTTCGTGTTGCCGAGTCGACTCAATGATGTCGAAACCGTGTACGCCATGACGGTGCACAAGTCCCAGGGTTCGGAGTTCGCCCACACGGCGCTGATCCTGCCGGACGCGCTGAATCCGGTACTGACCAAAGAGCTGATCTACACCGGGATTACTCGCGCCCGGCACTGGTTCACCTTGATCGAGCCGCGTGCCGGCGTGTTTGAAGAGGCGGTGCTGCGCAAGGTCAAGCGTCTGAGCGGGCTGATGCTGGAACTGGAAGAGGGCACCGAGCCTCCGGGATGAAGCGCTGAATGACCGACAACGAATACTGACCAACCGGTCAGAGGCAGGCGCCTCGCTGGTGTTCTGGCGCTGTGCTATCGTTGCGGCATCATTTCGTTACGCTCCAAGAGAATCCCTCCATGAAGGTGGCCGTCTGGGCGACACAGCGTGTGGTGGCCTGCCAGCACGCATTGCTGATCGTTTTGCTCTGGTTGTTCACGGGCAGCGCCATCGCCCAAGCGCAAACCGGGCCGGCCGAGCAACGGGCCAAAGCGGTCACGCAAGTGGTTCTTGGCATCCTCAGTTACGCACGCTGGCCGGTGGAACCAGCGCAATTGCGTCTGTGCATCGTCGGCCCCACCGAATACACCGATGACCTGGTCAAAGGCACCACGCAAGCCACCGGCCGGCCAGTGGCCGTGCGGCGTCTGCTGGCGGACAACCCGGCCATCGTCAGCGAATGCGATGCGGTGTACATCGGCAAGCTCACCGCCGATGAACGCAGTCGCCTGTTTGCATCATTGATCGGGCATCCGGTGCTGAGCATCAGCGAAGCCGACGATCAATGCACCGTCGGCAGTCTGTTCTGCCTGCGCGTCGGCGATGAACAAGTGTCGTTCGAGGTCAATCTCGACTCCGTGGCTCGCAGTGGTGTGCGCATACACCCCAGCGTGCTGCAGTTGTCCCGTCGCAAAGCGGCGGCGCCATGAAGCTGTTCAGTTGGAAGGCTCGCCCCACCCTTGGTTCGGTCATTGGCCGTGGGCATTTGATTGTCGCGCTGGTGGCGGTGGCGATGGCCAGTGTTTCGCTGACCTTGCTGGGCGTGCTCGCGCTGCGGGTCTATGCCGATCACAACCTGCACTTGATCGCCCGTTCGATCAGCTACACCGTCGAAGCGGCCGTCGTGTTCAATGACAAAGCGGCGGCAACCGAGGCGCTGGCGATCATCGCCGCCACCGAGGAAGTGGCAGATGCCCGAGTGCTCGACGCGCAAGGCCAATTGATCGCGCAATGGCAGCGCGTCGAGACCGGCTTGTTCTCCGAGCTGGAAATGCAGATCACCCGCGCTCTTCTGGAAAAACCGGTCAGCCTGCCGATCGAGCATCAGGACCGCGAAATCGGTCGCGTCCTGCTCATCGGTCACGGCGGCAGCCTGATGCGCTTCCTGCTTAGCGGCCTCGCCGGGATTGTGCTGTGCACCGCGATCAGCGCCTGGGTCGCGCTCTATCTGGCGCGGCGGCAGTTGCGCGCGATCATCGGCCCGTTGCACAGCCTCGCCGCCGTCGCCCACGCCGCGCGCAGTGAGCGAGCGCTGGATCGGCGCGTGCCGCCGGCGCAAATCGCTGAACTGGATAATTTGGGCAACGACTTCAATGCCTTGCTCGGCGAACTCGAGTCGTGGCAAACCCATCTGCAAAACGAAAACGAAACTCTCGCTCACCAAGCGACCCACGACAGCCTCACCGGTTTGCCCAACCGCGCGTTTTTCGAAGGCCGCTTGATCCGCGCCTTGCGCAACGGCAAAAAACACGATGAGCGGGTCGCCGTGCTGTTTCTCGACAGCGACCGCTTCAAAGGCATCAACGATAACTTCGGCCACGCCTCGGGCGACGCAGTGCTGGTGGCCATCGCCAATCGCGTGCGAGCGCAATTGCGCGAGGATGATCTGGTCGCGCGGCTGGGTGGCGACGAGTTCGCCGTGCTGCTCGCGCCGCTGCACACGGTCGAAGACGCTGAGCACATCGCTGACAAGATTCTCGCCAGCATGGACATGCCGATCACCCTGCCCGGCGACAGCAGTGTGGTGACCTCGCTCAGTATCGGCATCGCCGTCTATCCCGATCATGGCGCTACGCCTGGGACTTTACTCAACGCAGCCGACGCGGCGATGTACCAGGCCAAGCGCCTGTCGCGTGGCGCGCAATTCACCGCCGGGTCGGAGCGCCCGGTCGATTCCGTTCACACCAGGAGCTGATGTCCGTGTTCACTCTTCCCGTTCGACTTTTTTCCGCATTGCTGATGATCGCCGCGCTGACCCTGAGCGGTTGCCAGACCGCCCCGCAAAAGGGCCTGACACCGGCGCAGGTCGCCGTGCTCAAACAGCAGGGTTTCGAGTTGACCGACGACGGCTGGGAGTTCGGCCTGTCGGGCAAAGTGTTGTTTGGCAGCGATGTCGAAAGCCTGAACGCAGCCAGCACGGAAATCGTCGAACGCATCGGCAAGGCGTTGCTCGGCGTGGGGATCGAGCGCGTTCGGGTAGATGGCCACACCGATGCGTCGGGCAAGGAAACCTACAATCAGCAACTGTCGCTGCGCCGGGCCAAGAGCGTCGCCAACGTCCTCAGCACGGTCGGCATGAAGCAGGAAAATATCCAGCTGCAAGGCCTGGGCAGCAGCGAACCGGTGGCTTCCAACGACACCGCAGCGGGGCGTACGGAAAATCGCCGGGTGTCGATTGTGGTCAGCGCCGACTAATCGGCAAAGCGCATCTCCCGCGTTTCACCCATCAACAACGCCTGATTGCGCTCGGTCATTTTGACTTAGGGCCGAAAAGGGTCAAGTTCACCTTTGCAGGCTTTCAAACGAGCAATGACATCAGATGAGGTTTTCGCAGTGTCGATCCTCCCTGCGCCATCAAGGTTGATTTCCGTCGTTGTCCCCCATTTTGGCGTTATGTCGATACACCTTCTGAGTTTCTTGCCGGACCACCAATCGAACATCATGAAGAAGTCCTTATCTGGAAAGATGTGGCCAATGTCTGCTGTCCCTTCACCGGGGAGCATCCCACCTTTGTCGATACGATGCTGGGTGTTCCAGATATAGCGCAGCTCCTCCTTGCCATCGTTGGGGTAATTCACGACTACTCTCGGCAGAGTTACATACCAAAATACAAGCAAGGTAAGCAGGCAGAGCAGTACTACTTTTCCCTTACTCAACTTGCTTGCAAACGTGGACAATAACGCCATCGCCCCAATCCTCTGGTGTAACTGCAAGAACCTTCTCCATGATCATTTTGGCGGTAATGCCTCCGTCAGGATGCTCAGCAAATAGTTTGATCCCTATGCCAATCGATATCCGATCTGGTACATCGTCATAAGCCTTCATCCCGTCTACACCTGGGGTAGCGTGAGGTCCGCGACGTTTATTCCAATCGAAAACCTTTCGGATGGAGTCCGAGGCAATCTGCTCAACACCGGCACCATCGGCCAACACGCTTTCAGAAAGGCCTCCAGCTCGCCCTACGTAGCCGTAGTGGATATTTGACCAGATATCATAGAAATAGTCGTATTCACCCTGCTTTTGGTAATAGCTACCGAACCTCGCATAGATTTTAGGCTTGTGGTCCCAATCCCGATTTTGTCCAACACGCTCAGTCCAAATCGCCATTGCGGCCGCGCCGTTTGCAGCCCCGATTGCTTGAGGGCTCGTCGCGCCAACTTGGGCATACCAAGGTAGATCCATTTGCTTGCGGGTCTCTGTGGCAACGTCATAACTGAGCAGTTCTTTCATCTTCAAGACAGAAGGGTGATGAATATTGCGATTCATCTCGTCCGCAATGTATTCCGCCACCTCCTCCATCGTGTCAGGGTCTTTGCAAACGACAGGTTCTTCTTTTGCCTCTGGCTTCTTCTCCGGGGGCTTACCGGCTGCCTTAGGATCTACCAAAGCGTTCGCTGCTAAGGCTTTCTCTTTGAGCTTCGGGTCGGCCAACAAGGTCGCCATCTTCTCATCGTCTACGGAACCGTCTGGCCGGAAGGCTCCCAGCGCCATGAAATTAATAATGGTTGCCCCACCAGCGTCACCCATGACGAAGCCACCACCGACATCACCTGACCCCGTGATGACTGTCCCGCCGTGACTGGTTGGGCTCCCTAAGTGGGCCATAGGACGGCCGTTCACTTGTATAGAAGGAAAGCCTGTAGTGATTACTGCACCACACCCACAGGTATCACCAACGCGGGCGGAGCCCATGAAGTTGATATTTACGTCACCGGATGCGGAAGCGATAGGGGTAGTCCCGTGACCGGGCATTGGGCAGACGTGTTTGTCGCCCAGTCGAGCAGAAGAAATCATTGAGCATCGTCCTTGCATCTTTCGTCCATAGACAATCACCAGTCATCAAGCTGGTGCTTGGCAGGCTACCGTAAACATGGAGGAGGGTCTGTAGGAAAAGCCTCAATCGCGAACAGTGGGCGCTGCGAACAGTCCCACTGAGCGGAGTCACAGCAGACAACTGAGGGGAAGGGGCCACACTGACGACTACGTCTGCTATCTGCGCCGCTAAGGGTGTGACTGGGTAATTCCAGCACCAATTTAAAAACACCCACTATAAGCAGAGGGGAGACTTAAAGGTATTTCCCTTAGGTATTCGTTTGTGCAATCACTGGTGAAATCAAAAAAACCTCTCCATAACCAGAAGGGACCTTAAGTTACCCATAAGCCCTTCCTCTCTAAGTCTTCTTACTCGCTTCCTCTCTGGTGATGAATATCAATGACCAATAACCACCTAACCTAAAGGAGGGCTAAGCGATGACTACTCGGTGGGAGACCTGTGTAGCTGTAATCCGCACTCTGGCTACCCACCGTGTCACCTACCGATTTCTTGGTTTACTCCTTGTCGCTTTTGGAGTTAGTCAGGGTGGTGCTGCGGGCGAAGCCTTCGGGAATGTCTTCTGCGTTCTACTCGGTGGCTGTGCTGAGTGACCTTGCTGGGGTAATGGCGAATAGCTTCAGCGCCGACCGTTATAGGAGATAGAGCTTTTATCAATACCTATGTCGTCGCGAACAGCATTGAGGAGGCCGAGAGCCTTTTCCCGGACGTTAGTCCATTCATACGCCGCCTCACCGTGAGAGATTTCCAGAAGATGGTCCATCAACTCATCTTGAGCATCCATTACTGATTGAGGCGCCAGCATGGCGAGATAGCCATAAACCCTCATTCGTTGCTCGTTGAACTCATCGAAACGGGCCCCGGCTTCATTGGCTACTAATCTCCCGCTTTCGTGAGAGTCAAGCGAGGCAAGCAGTCGAGCCACCGAGTCGATAACCGCCCGATAGATCACCATTTTGTCATTCTGAAACCGAAGGGTTGTCTGCATGACAACATCGAGTTCCCGTTTGGTTGACTCAAGCTGAGCGGCAAGTTTATTTGTCTGTTTAGCCAGCATCTTGTCGGCCCATAGCTTCCCAAACCAAGTGGACAAACCCAATACAACGACACTTCCGCCCCCAATTGATACGAGTCCCGTGGCGAATATCTTCAAGGCATCTTCCCAGCTCATAGCAGCATCCTTTGGGCAAAGAATGAGTATGGTTGAATCCGGGGCGTCCTCACGAACCTTTGAGAATCTGACAGGAAAATCTGAATGACCACCTCAATACGGGCGCACTCGCGCATCCCCCCCGTTGGTGCCCTCGCGTGGTCCTTATCACGCCTGCGTGGGTCCTTATCGCGTGCCCATGCGCGCCTCCGGATGAGGGCTTTCCGGCAACCGTTCGGGTTCCTGCGAAGTGTCACAAGTCCTGTCATAACCCCTGTCACAAGTCGTTGCGGTGGCATGCCTGACCTCGCTACGATAGGTCTCCCTTACTCCTTGTAGACGCTCAGTCTGTAAACCGAAGGTCTCGCGTTTCGCCCAGTAATAACGGGCGGTTTAGCTCCGTCACCTCACGAATGTAATCCCACAACAACGTAATCCGCTTCAACTTGCGCAAATCCTCCCGGCAGTACATCCAGAACTGCCGGGTGATGTCGATTTCCTCCGGCAGCACCGGCAGCAATCGTGGATCCTGCGCGGCGAGAAAGCACGGCAGGATCGCCAGCGAGCGGCCCTGCTGCGCGGCGACGTATTGCGCGATCACGCTGGTGCTGCGCAAATGTGCGCTGGCGCCGGGCAGCACGTTGGCCAGGTAGAGCAGCTCCGAGCTGAACGCCAGATCATCCACATAACTGATGAATTGATGCTTGCTCAAATCGGCCGGGCGGCGGATCGGTGGGTGTTTGTCCAGATAGTCCTGGGTTGCGTACAGCTGCAAGCGGTAGTCGCAGAGTTTGCAGCAGACGTACGGCCCGTGCTCCGGCCGCTCGAGGGCGATGACGATGTCGGCCTCGCGCTTGGACAGGCTGATGAAGTGCGGCAGCGGCAGGATGTCCACTGAGATTGCCGGGTAGGCGTCGACGAAGTGGCTCAACTGCGGGGTGATGAAGAAGCTGCCGAAGCCTTCAGTACAGCCCATGCGCACGTGTCCGGACAGGGCAACGCCCGAGCCCGAGACTTGCTCGCAGGCCATGTGCAACGTGCTTTCGATCGACTCGGCATAACCGAGCAAGCGCTGGCCTTCGGTAGTCAGGACGAAACCGCTGGTGCGGGACTTTTCGAACAGTAATGTGCCGAGCGCCGCTTCCAGCGAACTGATCCGTCGCGACACCGTGGTGTAGTCGACAGCCAGGCGTTTGGCGGCGGTACTGGCCTTGCGGGTGCGGGCGACTTCGAGGAAAAACTTCAGGTCGTCCCAGTTCAGCGAGCCTAGCGAGGTGATGTTTTTTTGCATGATGGTCGGGCTTATATGTGCGTTCTTATTAGAAGTTTGCACATCTATACTCCAAAAACAGTCCGACAACCAATTCGTGACACACGCCTCATCTCAAGGCGAACCTTTCGCCTTGGCTCCTACGATAAAAACAAGTTCTGGAGACCAGCATGAACGCATCGCTTACGCCCAACGACACCACGCTGCAAAAGGTCAAACTGCTGATCGACGGCGAGTGGGTCGAGTCGCAGACCACCGAGTGGCACGACGTCGTCAACCCGGCCACCCAGCAAGTGCTGGCCAAGGTTCCGTTCGCCACCGCCGCTGAGGTCGATGCCGCTGTCAGCGCCGCCCAGCGCGCGTTCCAGACCTGGAAACTGACCCCGATCGGCGCGCGGATGCGCATCATGCTCAAGCTGCAAGCGCTGATCCGCGAGCACTCCAAGCGCATCGCCGTGGTACTCAGCGCCGAACAGGGCAAGACCATTGCTGACGCCGAGGGCGATATTTTCCGTGGCCTGGAAGTGGTCGAGCACGCGTGCTCGATCGGCACCCTGCAAATGGGCGAGTTCGCCGAGAACGTCGCTGGCGGCGTCGACACTTACACTCTGCGCCAGCCGATCGGCGTCTGTGCCGGCATCACGCCGTTCAACTTCCCGGCGATGATTCCGCTGTGGATGTTCCCGATGGCGATCGCCTGCGGCAACACCTTCGTGCTCAAACCGTCGGAACAGGATCCGCTGTCGACCATGCTGCTGGTGGAACTGGCCATTGAGGCTGGCGTCCCGGCGGGCGTGCTCAACGTCGTGCACGGCGGCAAGGATGTGGTCGATGGTCTGTGCACGCACAAGGACATCAAAGCCGTGTCGTTCGTCGGTTCGACCGCTGTCGGCACCCACGTTTATGACCTGGCCGGCAAACACGGCAAGCGCGTGCAGTCGATGATGGGCGCAAAAAACCACGCCGTGGTGCTGCCGGACGCCAATCGCGAGCAAGCGCTGAATGCCTTGGTCGGCGCGGGTTTCGGTGCGGCCGGGCAACGTTGCATGGCCACGTCGGTGGTGGTGCTGGTCGGTGCCGCAAAACAGTGGCTGCCAGACCTGAAAGCGCTGGCGCAGAAGCTCAAGGTCAACGCCGGCAGCGAGCCGGGCACCGATGTCGGTCCGGTGATTTCGAAAAAGGCCAAGGCGCGGATTCTCGAACTGATCGAAAGCGGCATCAAGGAAGGTGCCAAGCTTGAACTGGACGGTCGCGACATCAGCGTGCCGGGCTACGAGCAAGGCAACTTTGTCGGCCCGACCCTGTTCTCCGGGGTGACCACCGACATGCAGATCTACACCCAGGAAATCTTCGGCCCGGTACTGGTGGTGCTGGAAGTCGACACCCTCGATCAGGCGATTGCGCTGGTCAACGCCAATCCGTTCGGCAACGGCACTGGCCTGTTCACCCAGAGCGGTGCGGCGGCGCGTAAATTCCAGACGGAAATCGACGTCGGTCAGGTCGGTATCAACATCCCGATTCCGGTACCGGTACCGTTCTTCAGCTTCACCGGTTCGCGCGGTTCGAAACTCGGCGACCTCGGCCCGTACGGCAAGCAAGTGGTGCAGTTCTACACGCAGACCAAAACGGTCACGGCGCGCTGGTTCGATGACGACAGCGTCAACGACGGCGTGAACACCACCATCAACCTGCGCTGAGGATTCGACCATGAAAATCGCATTTATCGGGCTGGGCAACATGGGCGCGCCGATGGCGCGCAACCTGATCAAGGCTGGCCACTCGTTGAACCTGGTCGACCTGAACAAAACCGTGCTGGCGGAACTCGAGCAACTGGGCGGCACCATCCGCGCTTCAGCCCGCGAGGCGGCGGAGGATGCCGAACTGGTGATCACCATGCTCCCGGCCGCGGTGCATGTGCGCAGTGTCTGGCTGGGTGAAGACGGCGTACTTGCTGGTATCGGCAAAGGTGTGCCGGCGGTGGATTGCAGCACTATCGATCCACAGACCGCCCGCGATGTGGCAGCGGCGGCGGCCAAACAAGGCGTGTCCATGGCCGATGCGCCGGTGTCCGGTGGCACCGGTGGAGCGACTGCCGGCACGTTGACCTTTATGGTTGGCGCCACCTCGGAACTGTTCGCCACCCTGCAACCGGTGCTGGCGCAGATGGGCCGCAACATCGTCCATTGCGGTGAAGTCGGCACCGGCCAGATCGCCAAGATCTGCAACAACCTGCTGCTGGCGATTTCGATGGTTGGCGTCAGTGAGGCGATGGCGTTGGGCGATGCGCTGGGGATCGACACCGGCGTGTTGGCCGGGATCATCAACAGCTCGACCGGCCGCTGCTGGAGTTCGGAGATGTACAACCCGTGGCCGGGCATCGTCGAAACGGCGCCGGCCTCGCGCGGTTATACCGGCGGGTTCGGGGCAGAACTGATGCTCAAGGATCTTGGGCTGGCGACTGAAGCGGCGCGGCAGGCGCATCAACCGGTAGTGCTCGGCGCGGTGGCGCAGCAGTTGTATCAGGCGATGAGTCAGCGCGGTGACGGTGGGAAAGACTTCTCGGCGATCATCAACAGCTATCGCAAGCCGCAGTAACGCGATCAGCCCTTTGTGGCGAGGGGATTTATCCCCGTTGGGTTGCGCAGCAGACCCCTACATTGTGTCAGGTAAACCGAGTGCTCAGGGTTTGCGACTGCTGCGCAGTCGAGCGGGGATAAATCCCCTCGCCACAGGGTTCTCTATGTCCACAGGTAACACTGGGGTGTGTTCAAAAATTGCAGCAGGTGTTGCCGGGAAATCACGTCGGGTGATTTCCCGGCTTTTTTGCATCAGGCGAAGACGAAGTATTTGCGTACGGTCTCGACCACTTCCCACGTGCCTTTCATGCCCGGCTCAACCACGAAGATATCGCCAGCACGCAGATGAATCGGCGCCATGCCGTCCGGGGTGATCACGCAGTAGCCTTCCTGGAAATGGCAGTATTCCCACTTCACATAATCGACGCGCCACTTGCCCGGCGTGCAGATCCAGGTGCCCATGATCTTGCTGCCGTCTTCGCTGGTGTAGGCGTTGAGGTTGACGGTGTGCGGGTCGCCTTCGAGTTTTTCCCATTTGCAGGCGTCGAGTACCGGCAGCGGGTGGGTGTCGCGCAGAACGGTGATAGGGGCGGTCGCGGTCATGGGGACTCCGGGCAGGTGGACTTGAGAATTGAAGTCGCACCCTATAGCGCCCGGTCGTCGCTTAGTTGTCTGGGGTCGACATCGGAGTGCTCAGAAACGCGCGCAGCGGTGAGCGCTTGTAACAATGCGTTGGCGTAACCCGGCAGCGCGGCGAAGTCTTTCGCGCAGAGCAATAACGCGCGGCGCGCCCACGGCTCATTCAGGGGCAAGCACTGAAACCGTTTGAGCGCCGTACGTTCGACAGCGGCCAAGGGCACGATGGCCAGTCCCGCCCCTCGGGCGACCATACGCATCGCGCCATCAAAACCATCGGCGCGAATGCGCACCTGCATTCGTGCGCCGCTGTGCAGCGCCTGTTCTTCCAGATAAATCGCCAATGCGCTGTCGGCGCTCAATCCGACAAAGTCGTGCTGCAACGCGTCGCTGAAACTGACCTCGGCGGCGTCGGACAACGGGTGATCAAGCGGCAGAATCAGCACCAGCGGGTCGTCGCGAAACGCTTGAGTCTGTAGGCCGTTGGTGTCGACCGCGTCGGACACAATCCCCAGATCCGCTGCGCCTTCACGCAAGGCATGGGTAATTCGCGCACTGGGCAGTTCCTGTAGATCGATGTCGAGATTGGGATGGCTGCGCAAAAAGTCCGCGAGCACTTCCGGGAGGTACTCGGTAATCGCCGTGGTGTTGCATAACAGCCGCACCTGGCCTTTGACGCCATGCGCGTAATCGGCCAGATCCTGCTGCATGCGTTCAGCCTGTTGCAAAAGAATGCGCGCGTGGCGGGCGAGGGCTTTACCGGCCGGCGTCGGGGTGACGCCACGGCGGCCGCGCTCGAGGAATTCGGCGCCCAGCGAGGCTTCCATCGCGCGGATTCGAGCACTGGCGGCGGCGAGGGACAAGTGGCTGCGGGCGGCGCCGGCGGTGATGTTGCCGGTGTCGAGGATGTGCAGGTAGAGGCGCAGGTCGGTGAGGTCGAAGTGCATGGGGTTTGCCTCTGGTTTCGCGGTGGCTGGGCTGGCCCTTTCGCGAGCAGGCTCGCTCCCACAGGGACTTATGTACAGCGCAGATCCCGTGTGGGAGCGAGCCTGCTCGCGAAGAGGTCAGATGCCTCAACGCCGATGTCAGCCTCTTGCAAAGGAAGAGGCTGCCTCAGTATATGGCAGATTTTCGCCCAGCCTGGATCAGTGCACATTACCCCAATGCACACACTGACCGACTTCTACCAAACCCTCGGCCTGGCCCTGTCCCTACTGGTCATCACCACCTTCCTCCTCGCCGGCACGGTCAAAGGCGTGATCGGCCTCGGCCTGCCCACTGTCGCGATGGGCCTGCTCGGTCTGGCTATGGCGCCGGCGCAGGCAGCCGCGATGTTGATCGTCCCCGCGACCCTGACCAACCTCTGGCAACTGGCCTTCGGCGGTCATCTGCAAGGATTGATCAAACGCCTCTGGCCCATGCTGCTGATGATCTTCCTCGGCACCGGCATCGGCACCCTCTGGCTCGGCATGTCCAGCGGACATTGGGTAGTGCGCGGACTTGGCGCGGCGCTGTTGCTGTATGCATTGAGCGGATTGTTCTTGCCCACGCTACACGTCAAATCCGGGCATGAATCGTGGCTCGGCCCGCTGTGTGGCCTGATCACCGGCGTCATCACCTCCGCCACCGGCGTCTTCGTGATTCCAGCGGTGCCGTACCTGCAAGCGCTGGGGCTGAGCCGCGATGAGCTGGTGCAGGCGCTCGGCCTGTCCTTCACCGTCTCGACCCTGGCGCTGGCGCTCGGGCTGTTCTGGCACGGCGCACTCGGCGGTGGCGAATTGAGCGCTTCGCTGCTGGCGCTGATCCCGGCCATGCTTGGCATGTGGCTCGGTCAGTGGCTGCGTCAGCGCATCAGTGCGGTGCTGTTCAAGCGGGTGTGCTTTATCGGACTGGGCGCGCTCGGCGCCCATTTGCTGATCAGCGGCTAGCCGACGATTCGCTAAGCATGTCGATCGGGCGGATATCAAAATCACGCTCCAGATAGTCCATGCGTTTGGCGAAGAACGCTTTCATGTGCGGCAACGCCGAGTGCACATCCAGATGCGCCTGGCTGGCCCAGATCTCGTAGAAGATAAACAGCGTCGGATCTTCCTTGTCGCGCAGCATATGGTACTCGATGCAGCCCGGTTCGGCGCGGCTTGGCTCGACGTAAGCGCGGAACAGCGCTTCGAATTCGGCGGCTTTTTCCGGGCGGGTCTTGGCGTGCAGGATGAAACCCTGGCGTTCACTCATCACAACTTCCTCAAAAGCAGAAAGTGGCGATGCTACGGCAACAATTGCCGATGGATTCGTGCGTTTTGATCAAATGTATTTTGCGTCGATGTGGCTGTTTCCGCGCGAGATCGATGGTTAATCTGCGGCCATTCCAATTCTTGTTTCAATCCAGCCTTGAAGGCTGCGCCGAGGTTTTCCGATGAAGAAAGTGCTGTTGCTCAATGGCGGTAAAAAATTCGCCCATTCCGATGGCCGCTATAACACCACCCTGCACGAAACCGCGCTGAGCGTGCTCGATCGCGGCGGTGTCGACGTCAAGACCACGTTTATCGACGAGGGCTATGACGTTGCCGAAGAAGTGGCGAAATTCCTCTGGGCCGACGTCATCATTTATCAGATGCCGGGCTGGTGGATGGGCGCGCCGTGGACGGTGAAAAAGTACCTCGACGAAGTCTTCACTGAAGGGCACGGCAGCCTCTACGCCAGCGACGGCCGCACCCGTTCCGATGCTTCGCAGAAGTACGGCAGTGGCGGTCTGATTCAGGGCAAGCAATACATGCTGTCGCTGACCTGGAACGCGCCGCAGCAAGCCTTCGATGACCCGACGGATTTCTTCGAAGCCAAAGGCGTGGACGCGGTGTATTTCCCGTTCCACAAGGCCAACGAGTTTCTGGGCATGACCGCGTTGCCGACCTTCCTCTGCGTCGACGTGATGAAGCGTCCGAATATCGACAATGATGTGGTGCGCTATGAGCAGCATCTGACTGAGGTGTTTGGCCTCAAGGCTTGAGGCTTTCAGGCTAATATCGGGGTCACAGCAAAAGATCGCAGCCTTCGGCAGCTCCTACAGGGGGCATGGCGATTGGTTGCGATCTTGGCGATTTCAAAGAGGACACCCGTGAAAGCCAGATCCGATGAGTTGCAGATTTTCGTCTGCGTGATCGAGTGCGGTTCGATTTCCGCCGCCGCCGAGCAGGTCGGGCAGACGCCGTCGGCCGTCAGTCGCACGCTGTCGAAGCTCGAAGCCAAGCTCGACACCACGCTGATCAACCGCACCACGCGCCGCATGGACCTGACCGAGGAGGGCAAGTATTTCTTCGAACAGGCCAAGCTGATTCTCGACCAGATGGATCAACTCGAAGAACGCCTGTCCTCGCGCCAGCAAACTCCCTCTGGACGCCTGCGCATCAACGCTGCCTCGCCTTTCATGCTCCACGCCATCGTTCCCTACATCGACGAATTCCGGCAGCTGTACCCGGACATCCTGCTCGAACTCAACAGCAATGACCTGATCATTGACCTGCTGGAACAAAGCACCGACGTCGCCATCCGCATCGGCACCCTCGCCGATTCGACGCTGCATGCGCGTTCGCTCGGTTGCAGTCCGTTGATGATTGTTGCCAGCCCCGCCTATTTGAAAAAGCACGGTGCGCCACGACAAGTGGCGGATTTGAGCGAACACACGTTGCTCGGCTTTACCCAGAACGAAGGCCTCAACCAGTGGCCGCTGCGCTATGTGCATGGCGACCGTTGGCCGATCACCCCGGCAATCAGCGCCTCCAGTGGTGAGACCGTGCGCCATTTGGCGCTGGAGGGGCAGGGCATCGCCTGCCTGTCGCACTTCATGACCATCGACGACATCCGTGCCGGGCGCCTGAAAGTCCTGCTCGGCGAATTCAACAGCGGCTACCGCCAGCCGATCAACGCCGTGTACTACCGCAACTCGCAACTGGCGTTGCGCATTCAGTGTTTCCTCGACTTTATCCAGGGCAAACTCGCCGCCTACGCCAGCGCCGAATTCAAAGACTGATTCGTGATCCCTGCGCAAGAGTGAATTGGCCGAGGGCGGGTTTTTCGCCGGGTTTCATCGGCCGATACTCGCTGCATCACTTATTCACGCAGGGAGTTACTCCATGAACGTATTCGTTACCGGCGCGGCCGGATTTATCGGTGGGTCTATCGCAACCGCTCTGGTGCAGGCCGGGCACAAGGTTACTGGTCTGGTGCGCAGCGCCGAGCAGGCTGACGAGCTGAAAGCATTGGGCATGAATGCGCTGATCGGCACCCTTGATGACAGCCAGTTGCTGGCGCAACAGGCGCGTGCTGCCGATGCGGTGATCAACGCTGCCAGCAGCGATCATCGCGGTGCGGTTGAAGCATTGCTCGACGCTTTGCGCGGCTCGAATAAAGTCTTTCTGCACACCAGCGGTTCGAGCATCGTTGGCGATGCCTCCGGCGGCAAATCCAGCGATGACATTTACTACGAAGACAACCTGCCGGAACCGACTGTCGATAAGGCCGATCGCGTAGCCATCGACAACCTGGTGCTCGCTGCGTCGAAGGATGGAGTGAACTCGGCGGTGATCTGCAACACCTTGATTTACGGCCACAGCCTGGGCGTCAAACGCGACAGCGTGCAATTGCCGCGACTGCTGAAACAGGCGCGCAAAAGCGGCGTCGTTCGCCACGTCGGAACAGGGCAGAACATCTGGTCCAACGTGCACATCGAAGACGTCGTCGCCCTGTATCAGCTGGCGCTGACCAGGAATGTGCCGGGCACTTTCTACTTTGTCGAAAGCGGTGAAGCCTCGTTCATCGACATGACCACCGCCATGGCCGAAGCCCTCGATCTGGGCAAACCGCAAGACTGGCCATTGCCTGACGCCGAAGCCGAATGGGGCTACGAAATGGCCAACTACGGCCTCGGCTCCAACAGCCGCGTACGCGGCAAACACGCCCGCGAACTGCTGGGCTGGACGCCAAAGCGCACGTCGGTGGTGGAATGGATTCGTAACGAAATGGTGTGAGTTCAGCGCGCACCGAGTGAAGCCATTCGCGAGCAGGCTCGCTCCCACAGGTGACCGCGTTCTGCCTGGAAAAATGTAATTCCTGTGGGAGCTGGCTTGCCAGCGATAGCGGTGGATCAGTCGCCACCCATGTTGAACGTGGCGCCGTCATCGCTGGCAAGCCAGCTCCCACAGGGACTTTGTGGTGGCCAGGAAGCCATGAAAATCCCGCCCTCCGATTTTCATTAAACACGACACCCCATACCCACCAGCGACATCTCTTGTCTCTCCACGAAAATTACTTTCATGCGGTTTGAAATCTCTATCTCGAAATGATTTATGAGTTTCACAACCCATTCGAACGTGACCCTTTCGAGGAGTACCGCATGACGCCTTCCTTCGGCTATTGGCTGCTGGTCTACGCCGCCGTGGCCATCATCGCGCTGATCGTGTTGATCGCCCGTTACCGGCTCAATCCGTTCATTGTCATCACCCTGATTTCCCTGGGCCTGGCGCTGGTGGCCGGGATGCCGCCGTCGGCTGTGGTCGGTGCGTATGAGGCCGGCGTCGGCAAGACGCTGGGGCATATTGCGCTGGTGGTGGCGTTGGGGACGATGCTCGGCAAGATGATGGCCGAGTCCGGTGGCGCGGAGCAGATGGCGCGGACGCTGATCGAGCGATTCGGTGAGAAGAACGCGCATTGGGCGATGGTCTGCATCGCGTTTCTGGTCGGCTTGCCGCTGTTCTTTGAAGTCGGTTTCGTCTTGCTGGTGCCAATCGCTTTCACCGTCGCCCGCCGCGTCGGCGTGTCGATTCTGATGGTCGGTCTGCCGATGGTCGCCGGCCTCTCGGTGGTGCATGCGCTGGTGCCGCCGCACCCGGCGGCGATGCTCGCGGTGCAGGCCTATCAGGCCTCGGTCGGGCAGACCTTGCTGTACGCCATCGCGATCGGCATTCCGACCGCGATCATCGCCGGCCCGCTGTACGCGAAATTCATCGTGCCGCGCATTCAATTGCCGGCGGACAACCCGCTGGAAAAGCAATTTCTCGAGCGCGAGCCGCGCGACAGATTGCCGGGTTTCGGCATCACCATGGCAACCATTCTGCTGCCGGTGGTGCTGATGCTGATCGGCGGCTGGGCCAATCTGATTTCCACCCCCGGCAGTGCGTTCAACCAGTTTTTGTTGTTCATCGGCAATTCGGTGATCGCGTTGTTGCTGGCGACTTTGCTGAGCTTCTGGACGCTAGGGATTGCCCAAGGTTTCAACCGCGAATCGATCCTCAAATTCACCAACGAATGCCTCGCGCCCACCGCCAGCATCACCTTGCTGGTCGGCGCTGGTGGCGGCTTGAACCGGATTCTGGTGGAGGCCGGCGTCACCGATCAGATCGTCGGCCTCGCTCACGAATTCCACCTGTCGCCGCTGATCATGGGCTGGCTGTTCGCCGCGCTGATGCGCGTTGCCACTGGCTCGGCCACCGTGGCGATGACCACCGCATCAGGCGTTGTTGCGCCGGTGGCCATCGGTCTGGGTTATCCACACCCTGAGCTTTTGGTGCTGGCGACCGGCGCCGGCTCGGTTATCTTTTCCCACGTCAACGACGGCGGCTTCTGGTTGATCAAGGAATACTTCAACATGACGGTCGCGCAGACGTTCAAGACCTGGACCGTGCTTGAGACGTTGATCTCGCTGGTCGCTTTCGCGCTGACCGTCGGCCTTTCCTACCTGCTGTAACCGGAGCTCGCCGCCCATGGACATCCTCTACCAGATCCGCGCCCGCCAGGACTCCTTCAGTGCCGGCGAGGGGCGCATTGCGAGGTTGATGCTCGACGATGTCGGCTTTGCCGCCAGCGCCAGCCTCGAAGACCTCGCGCACCGGGCCGAGGTCAGCACCGCCACGCTGTCGCGCTTTGCCCGCACGGTCGGCTGCCGAGACCTGCGCGATCTGCGCCTGCAACTGGCCCAGACCAGCGGCGTTGGCAGCCGTTTTCTCGACCCGGCGGGCACGCCCGAGCAGTCGGCGTTCTACGGGCAGATCGTCGGCGACATCGAAACCACCCTGCGCCAGCATCTGGCCGGTTTCGATGAATCGCGCTTCGCCGACGCAGTGAAATTGCTCAGCCAGGCGCGGATGATTCACGCGTTCGGCATGGGCGGTTGCTCGACCCTGTGCAGCGATGAATTGCAGGTGCGCCTGGTGCGCCTCGGCTATCCGATCGCGGTGTGCCACGACGCGGTGATGATGCGCGTCACCGCCGCCAGTTTGAACGCCGAGCAAGTGCTGATTGCCTGCTCGCTGACCGGCATCACCCCGGAGCTTTTGGAAACCGTGGAGCTGGCGCGCAACTACGGCGCGCGCATTCTCGCCATCACTCGCGGCGATTCACCACTGGCGCAACTGGCCGACGTCGTGCTGCCGCTGCAAGGCGCGGAAACCTCGTTCATCTACAAACCGACGGCGGCGCGCTACGGCATGCTGTTGGCCATCGACGTGCTCGCCACCGAACTGGCGCTGGCCAGCCCTGAAGACAATCAAGAACGTCTGCGGCGAATCAAACTCGCCCTCGACGAATACCGTGGCGGCGACGATCACCTGCCGCTGGGAGACTGACATGCAGTACGACACCCTGATCCGCAACGCGCTGGTCATCGACGGCAGCAACACGCCGGGCTACCGCGCAGACGTGGCGATTCTCAACGGCCGCATCGAGCGCATTGGTGACCTGTCTGACGCCCGCGCCAGCGAAGAAATCGACGCCGCCGGCCGGGTGCTGGCGCCGGGTTTCATCGACGTGCACACCCACGACGACACCGTGGTCATTCGCCAACCCGAGATGCTGCCCAAGCTCAGCCAAGGCGTGACCACGGTGATTGTCGGCAATTGCGGCATCAGCGCTTCGCCGGTCACCTTGAAGGGCAATCCACCCGATCCGATGAACCTGCTCGGCAGCGCAGCGGCATTCGTTTACCCGCGTTTCAGCGACTACCGCGCCGCCGTCGAAGCGGCCAACACCACATTGAACGTTGCGGCACTAGTCGGCCATACGGCGCTGCGCAGCAATCACCTCGACGACTTGTTGCGCACCGCGACCCCCGACGAAATCACCGCCATGCGCGTGCAGTTGCGTGACAGCCTCGAGGCCGGCGCGTTGGGCTTATCCACAGGTCTGGCCTACGCCAGCGCCTTCAACGCGTCGCCCGATGAAGTAATGCAACTGACCGAAGAACTGACGGCGTTCGGCGCGGTGTACACCACCCATCTGCGCAGCGAATTCGCCCCGGTTTTGGAGGCGATGGACGAAGCGTTTCAGATCGGCCGACACGCGCAATCGCCAGTGATCATTTCCCATCTCAAATGCGCCGGCGTCGGTAACTGGGGGCGCAGTCCGCAATTGCTCGCAGCGCTGGAAGAGGCAGCGAAAACCCATCCGGTCGGCTGCGATTGCTATCCCTATGCGGCGAGTTCCTCGACCCTGGATTTGAAGCAAGTCACCGATGCCCATCGCATCACTATTACCTGGTCGACGCCGCACCCGGAAGTCAGCGGGCGCGATCTGATCGACATCGCTGGCGAATGGAAACTGTCGCTGGAAGAAACCGCGAAACGGCTACAACCGGCGGGCGCGGTGTACTACGGCATGGACGAGGCGGATGTACGAAGAATCCTCGCCCATCCGCTTTCGATGGTCGGTTCTGACGGACTGCCCGAAGACCCGTTCCCGCATCCGCGCCTGTGGGGCGCTTTCCCACGGGTGCTGGGCCACTTCAGTCGCGACGTCGGCCTGTTTCCGCTGCACACCGCCGTGCACAAGATGACCGGCCTGTCGGCGGCGCGTTTTGGCTTGCAGGAAAGGGGCGAGATTCGTGAAGGACATTGGGCGGATCTGGTGTTGTTTGATCCGCAAACCGTGCGCGATGTGGCCGATTTCAACGATCCGCAGCGGGCCGCTCAGGGGATTGAAGGGGTGTGGGTCAACGGCGTTTTGAGTTATCGCGACGGACAGGCGAATGGCAGCAGGGCAGGGCGGTTTCTGGCTCGCGAAGGTAATTTGCGCGAAGGATTTTATTGATGATGATGGCGCCAAAAGATCGCAGCCTTCGGCAGCTCCTACGGAGATCGCATTCCAATGCAGGAGCTGCCGAAGGCTGCGATCTTTTGATCTATGTCTCATAGTGGCACTGTGCAATTAAAGAAAGCCATCCACAAGCCGATTTGCTGACATCCTCCCCATCTACACTGTGGGGCCAATCAGTCAGGGAGCACCCCATGAGCTTCGGCAAAACCACCCCGATCCTGCGGATCTTCGATGAAGCCAAGGCTGTCGAGTTCTACGTCGATTTTCTTGGTTTCAAGATCGACTGGCAGCATCG
This sequence comes from Pseudomonas sp. ef1, assembly GCF_007293365.2. Lineage (NCBI taxonomy): Bacteria > Pseudomonadati > Pseudomonadota > Gammaproteobacteria > Pseudomonadales > Pseudomonadaceae > Pseudomonas > Pseudomonas sp. ef1. Next base: position 1,776,610 of record NZ_CM129815.1, read on the forward strand.
CTTCGAAGCGAATTTTCCGCTGTATCTGCAGGTGTCGCGGGGCGAGTGTGTGCTGCATCTGTCCGAGCATCACGGCGATGCCTGCCCGGGTTCGGCGCTGCGTATCGAGACCGATGAGCTGGAGGCGTTTCAGCAGCAGCTGATGGCCAAGGACTATAAGTTTTCCCATCCGCAGATTCAGGCGATGCCGTGGGGGAGTCAGGACATGACGATCGCCGATCCGTTTGGCAATCGGTTGGTGTTTACCAATGCGATCAGTCTTTGACTTGAACGCCTAGCGCGACCTGACCTCTTGGGATTGCCCGCAGGCATCAGTAACACTTGCGGGCGCTCACCTCATTCCGTCGGCACCAACCGATCCAGCACCCGATTCACCGCCATCTCCGCCACCATCACAATCTGCGCGATGCCCTGCAGGGTCTTGCGTTGCGAGCCGTTCACCAGCCCCGCCTGATCGTTGAGCATCACCGTCGCCGACCCCAACGTTTCGCAGGCGTCGGCCAACAGCGATTCGTTGTCGGCCTCGGGATTGGCCATGTACAGCGTGTTGGATTTGTAGGGTGGGGCCATGAATTCAGCGCTGGACGGGCCGAGATAATGATCGAGGGCGCGGTCGGCGGCTTCGTGGAATTTCTTCGAGTCGGCGGATTCGTAGGGGGATGCCGGGTCGGTGGTTGGCGGGTTTGGGGTTACTTTGAACATATCCAGATCCTCATTTTGGCTGGCCACCGCTTCCCTACTAAAGGAAGTGGAGGCAGCTGTGCGCAGGTTAGTAGACCGGGGATCTGGGAAACCGGCGCGCCCGAGAGCGCCCTGCGCACAGCCACCATAAAGCTCAGGCGAGGCCTGACTGTCTGATGAACGATGCACCCCAAATACTCCGGGCTACTAAACCCGATCACTGATAGGCAGTGACGCAATCACAGTAGCGATGAGGTCTGGGGCGCACAAGCCGGCGGATTCTGGCGCAGGCGTAGGCAGCGGCGCAAGGAATTGTGGGTGGTTTCGCGGAATGTCTGGCGGCTTTAAACGGTTGTGCCAAGACGTGTTTAATCGGTGTGGCGAATGACGCCTTCGCGAGCAGGCTCGCTCCCACAGGGGATCTGCGGTGAACTCGGAAATGCAGACAACCGAGAACTACTGTGGGAGCGAGCCTGCTCGCGAAGAGGCCATCAGCATCACCGCCGATTCCGCAGCCGAAACTCCCCCGGCGGCATCCCGCGCCAGCTCTTGAACGTGCGATGAAACGAGCGCGGTTCGGTGAAACCCAGATACTGCGCAATGTCCTGAATCGGCAACGTGCTATTAAGCAAATAATGCTCCGCCAACTCCTGACGCAGCTCATCGAGAATCTGCTGATACGACGTCCCGACCTGCTGCAACTGCCGCTGCAACGTGCGCACCGAGACGCTGAGCTGCTCCGCCACTTGCTCCTTGCGCGGCAAGCCTTCCTTGAGCAAGGCGCGCAGGATGTTTTTCACCTGCTGCGCCAGCGACGCATCTTCCAGCGTCGCCAGCAAACCCATCGCGTGTTCTTCCAGGGTTCGCAGCAATTGCGCATCGGCCTGGCGCAGCGGCAACTGCAAATAATCCAGCGGCGCCACCAGCGCCGAATACGCCTGATCGAACAGCACCGGGCAACCAAAAAACGCCTCGTACTCGGCCAGCGTCACCGCATCCGGCCGCGCATGCTCCAGCCATACGCAGGCCGGCGACAGCTGCGTGTCGGCGATCCAGCGCGCGTAGTGCAGCCACGAACCGAGCACGTTTTCCACCAGATGCCGACGAATCCGTGGCCGCTCGTAGCGGCAGGTCCAGATCAGATGCACGTGCTCGCCCTGCACCTCGGCGCGGCTGACGCCCATGTCGCCGACGAGTTTTTCGAACGGCATGATCCGGCTCATCGCATCGCCCAGCGTCGCGCAATTCATGGTGATGTAACCGAGCACGCTCCACGAATTGGGCAGGACGAAATTCGCCGCATGCAGCCCGAACAACCCATCGCCCGAGTGCTCGCAGAAATAATCCAGCAAGCGCTCGTGAATCTCACCCGGCAGGCGCAAGGTGTTGTCACTCAACTGCTGCGCCTGCAACCCGGCCGCCGCCAATGCAGGCTCGATGGCCATGCCCAACTGTTCGGCATGGCGCAGGTATTTGAGCAGCGGCGGAACGGAAGTGAAGCCGAGCGATGGCATGGTCGCGGTCCTTTGATCGACGGCGCGTGAGCGAATGAATGCCGCAAGGTAAGTGGATTGCCCGGAGAAAGTAAATGCCCGGACGTTTGGCGCCATTCGCTACAGGTTCTGGCCGGATGCGACCGTGACAGATCTCCAGCGCTGACTAGTATGCAAGCTTGATCCAACGGCAGAAAAAGGACGCACGCATGCGACGCTGGAACGGCTGGGGAGAGGCAGGCACGGTGGTCGAACTGCCGGCCCAGGGTGCGACATTTCTCCACGAACGCTTGGGCGCTGGCCGGGCATTGCCCGATGCGACTCTGGCAGCGGCGTTGGCGCAAGTGCCGACCTCGCGTCTGGTGCCGCATCGCTTGTACAGCGTCGATACTCACGATCGCCTGCTGCACGCTCGCGGCCAGAGCCTGCCGGATTGGTTGGCATTACGCGAAGGCGCGCTGGGTACTTATCCCGATGCCGTGGCGTTTCCCGAAACCGCCGAGCAGATCCGCCAATTGCTGGCCCTCGCCCATGATCAGGACCTCTGTCTGATTCCCTATGGCGGCGGCACATCGGTGGCCGGGCACATCAATCCGCCGAACTCCACGCGGCCGGTGCTGACGGTGTCGCTGGCGCGGATGAATCGCCTGACCGACCTCGACGAACAGAGCCTGCTGGCGACGTTCGGCCCCGGCGCCAGCGGGCCGCAAGTCGAAAGCCAGTTGCGCGCGCGCGGCTACACGCTGGGACATTTCCCGCAGTCGTGGGAGCTGTCGACGCTGGGCGGTTGGGTGGCCAGTCGTTCCAGCGGCCAGCAGTCGTTGCGCTACGGGCGGATCGAGCAATTGTTCGCTGGCGGCACCCTGGAAACGTTCGCCGGGCCTCTGCAGATTCCAACCTTTCCCGCGTCGGCGGCAGGTCCCGATCTGCGTGAAATGGTGCTCGGTTGCGAGGGCCGTTTCGGGATCATTTCCGAAGTCAAAGTGCGAGTCAGTGCGTTGCCGGCGGACGAGCGTTTCTACGGCGTGTTTCTGCCCGACTGGCCGCACGCGCTGCAAGCGATCCGGCAACTGGCGCAGGCGCGCGTACCGCTGTCGATGCTGCGCCTGTCCAACGCGGTGGAAACCGAAACGCAACTGGCGCTGGCCGGCCATCCGCAACAGATCGCCTGGCTGGAGAAGTACCTCAAGCTGCGCGGCGCCGGCGACGGCAAATGCCTGCTGACCTTTGGTGTGACCGGCAATCGCCAGCAAAACGCACTGTCGCTGAAACACGCGCGCCAGCATCTGAAAGCCTTCGGCGGCGTGTTCACCGGCACCCTGCTGGGCAAGAAGTGGGCGCAGAACCGCTTTCGTTTTCCTTACCTGCGCGAGAACCTGTGGAACGCCGGTTACGTGGTCGACACCCTCGAAACGGCCACCGACTGGAGCAACGTCGACCACTTGCTCAGCCTCATCGAAAACAGCCTGCGCGACGCCTTGGCCGCCGAGGGCGAAAGGGTGCATGTGTTCACTCATCTCTCGCACGTTTACGGCGAAGGCTCGAGCATTTACACCACTTACGTGTTTCGCCCGGCAGCGGACTATGCCGCGACGCTGGCGCGCTGGCGCATGCTCAAACACGCGGCCAGCCAAACCATCGTCGACAACCACGGCACCATCAGCCATCAGCACGGTGTCGGCAAGGATCACGCGCCGTATCTGCTGCGCGAAAAAGGCCCGCTGGCGCTGCAGACGTTGCAGGCGCTGAGCGCACATTTCGACCCAGAAGGGCGCCTCAATCCCGGCACGTTATTGCCAGAGTCGCGGCCATGACGGCGAACTGGAACGCGCAGTGGCGCGAGCAGATTCTGCCGACGCTGGCGGATGAAACCTGGGACCTGATCGTCATCGGCGGCGGCATCAGCGGCGCCGGGATCGTCCGCGAAGCCGCGCGCCGGGGCTGGCGTTGTCTGCTGCTGGAGCAGCGCGATTTTGCCTGTGGCACCTCCAGCCGATCATCGAAAATGGTCCACGGCGGTTTGCGTTACATCGCCAAGGGCCAGTGGCGCCTGACCCGCGATTCGGTGCGCGAGCGCCAGCGTTTGCTTGATGAAGCGCCGGGGCTGGTCGAGCCGATGAGTTTCATGATGCCGCACTATCGCGGCGGCTTTCCCGGGCCGCGCGTCATGGGCGGCTTGCTCTCGGTGTACGACGCGCTGGCGGGGCGGCGCAACCATCGTTTTCATGACGCGCAGCAACTGCGTTTTCTCGCCCCGGGGGTGAAGGAAAACGGCCTGCTCGGCGGCAGCTGTTTTGTCGATGCGCTGACTGATGACGCGCGGCTGGTGATGCGCGTACTGCGCGAGGCCCGGGCCGACGGCGCGGTGGTGCTTAATGGTGTACGGGTCACGCAACTGCTGCGTGAAGGCGGGCGCGTGTGCGGGGTTCAGATCGAAGATGGCGAGGTCGGCGCGACGCTGCAATTGCGCTCCGCTGTGTTGGCCGTGGCCACAGGCGCGTGGGCTGAGCGCTTGCGTCCCGTTGAGTCAGCGAAGCAATTGCGCCCGTTGCGCGGCAGTCATCTGTTGCTGCCAGGCTGGCGTCTGCCGGTGGCGCAGGCGTTCACTTTTCTGCATCAGCGCGATCGGCGCCCGGTGTTCGTGTTTCCGTGGGAGGGCGCGACGGTGGTCGGTACCACGGACCTCGATCATCGCGAGGACCTCGACTACAGCGCGCGCATTTCCAGCGAAGAGCTCGACTATCTGCTCGCCGCGTGCCAGCAGCAATTTCCCGGCGCCGAAGTGGGCGTCGACGACGTGCTGTCGACCTGGTCAGGCGTGCGTCCGGTGGTGGGCAGCGCGACGGGGGCGCAGCAGGGCAAACCGTCCAACGAAACCCGCGAACATGTGCTGTGGCAGGAGCCGGGTTGCGTGACTTTGGCCGGCGGCAAACTGACCACATTTCGCCCGCAAGCGCTCGAAGTGCTCAAGGCGTGTGCGGTGATGCTCGGGCGTTCTTTTGTCGATGACGGCGCGCCGGTGTTCGCCGCTGTGCCGCCGCTGACGATTGCGGGACTGAGCGGCAATCAATGGCGACGCTTGGCCGGACGTCACGGTCGAGACCTGCCGAGGCTGGCGCAATTGCTCGGCGAACTCGGTCTGGAAACGGTTGGCGCCACCGATACTTTGTGGGCAGAGCTGGCGTTCGCCTGCGAGGCGGAAATGATTCTGTACCTGGATGATTTGCTGCTGCGTCGCACCCGTTTGGGCCTGTTGCTGCCGCGCGGTGGCGAGGATTTTTTCCCGGCGATCCGCACGCTGTGCCAGCCACGATTGGCCTGGGACGATGAGCGCTGGCAGGCGGAAATCCAGCGCTACCGTTTGCTGTGGCTGCGCGATCACGGCTTGCCGGAGATCACGCCATGAAATACCTACTGGCGATCGACAACGGCACCCAGAGCGTGCGCGCGCTGCTCTTCGATCTGCAGGGCAATCTGCTCGGCAAAGGCAAAGTCGACTTGCAGGCGTACTACTCGACGCAACCCGGTTGGGCCGAACAGGATCCGGAATATTACTGGGCGAAACTCGGCGAGGCCTGCCAGCAACTCTGGCAGCAGACCGGCATCGACCGTGCGCAGATTGTCGGCGTGTCCCTGACCACCCAGCGCGGCACCGTGATCAACGTGGACGCCAAGGGCAAACCGCTGCGCCCGGCAATTGTCTGGCTCGATCAACGTCAGGCTGAGGTCGAGGGCAGCATCAAAGGGCCGTGGGGCTGGCTGTTCAAACTGGTCGGCGCCCAAGCGACGGTGGATTATTTTCGCGCCCAGGCCGAGGCCAACTGGATCGCCCGGCATCAGCCCGATGTGTGGGCGGCGACTGACAAGTTTTTGCTGCTCTCGGGTTTTCTCACCCATCGCTTGTGCGGGCGCTTCGTCGATTCGGTCGGCTGCTGCGTCGGCTATCTGCCCTTCGACTTCAAACGGCTGAGATGGGCGGCGCCGCATGACTGGAAATGGCAGGCACTGGCGGTGCGCCCGGAGCAGTTGCCGAGCCTGCACAAACCCGGCGAAACCCTCGGCTATATCAGCGCCGAAGCCGCCCGGCACACCGGCATTCCCGAAGGGCTGCCGTTGATCGCGGCGGGCGCGGACAAGGCCTGCGAAGTGATCGGCTCCGGCGTGGTCGATGCGCGCACCGTGTGCCTGTCCTACGGCACCACCGCGACGATCACCAGCACCCGCTCGCGCTACCTGGAAATCGTCCCGCTGATCCCGCCGTACCCCTCGGCCGTGCCTGATCAGTACAACTGCGAAGTGATGATCTATCGCGGCTACTGGATGGTCAGCTGGTTCAAGAACGAATTCGGCCTGCGCGAAATGCAGCAGGCAAAAGCCCAGGGCATCGAACCGGAGCAACTGTTCGACGCACTGGTCGACGCGGTGCCGCCGGGCTCGATGGGTTTGATGCTGCAACCCTACTGGTCACCGGGCATCCGCGAACCGGGCGTGGAAGCCAAAGGCGCGATGATCGGCTTCGGCGACGTACACACCCGCGCGCATATCTACCGGGCGATTCTCGAAGGCCTGGCCTACGCGTTGCGCCAGGGCATGGAGAACATCGAGCGACGCTCAAAAGTCTCGATCAAACGCCTGCGCGTCGCCGGCGGCGGCTCACAAAGCGACGCCGCCATGCAACTGACCGCCAACATCTTCGGCCTGCCGGCAGAGCGCCCGCATGTGTATGAAGCGTCCGGGTTGGGGGCGGCGATTTGCTGCGCGGTGGGGTTGGGATTGCATCGGGATTTTCCATCGGCCATTGCGGCGATGACTCGGGTTGGAGCGGTTTTTACACCGCAGCCTGAGGCGCAGAAGGTTTATGAGCAGTTGTATAAAGAGGTGTATTTGCGCATGTACCGGCAGCTCAAACCGCTGTACCAAAGCATCCGCAAAATCACCGGGTATCCCGAATAGTCCCCACACCATACACCCCAGTGGGAGCGAGCCTGCTCGCGAAGGCGCAGCGTCAGGCACTGTTGATTCGCCTGACCCACCGCTTTCGCGAGCAGACTCGCTCCCACAGGGGTATTGCGGTGTGCCGTTACCGACGATGCCGCTCGGCGGGCCTGACTCCAATCAAACCTGAATATGCTAGCCTGCAATCAATGAGTTCATTGATTGCAGGAGGGCGACATGGCCAGCATCACCATTCGAAACCTTGACGAGAAGCTCAAGGAGCAGTTGCGCATTACCGCAGCACACAACGGACATTCCATGGAAGAAGAGGCTCGGCTGATTCTGGGCCGAGCGCTCACCACGGTTGATCGTGCCGGAGGGCTCGGCAGTCGGATTCACCAGCGTTTCAGCGCCGAGGGCGGAGCCGAGCTCGATCTGCCTGCGCGGGTAGAAAAACCGCTCGGGGTGGATTTTTCTGAATGATAGTGCTCGATACCAACGTTCTATCCGAATTCATGCGCATCGAACCCGAGGCTCAAGTGTTGGCTTGGGTGGATGCGCAACCGGCCATGGACCTGGTCATCAGCGCAATCACCGTGGCGGAGATACTGCACGGCATCGCTCGATTACCTTCCGGCAAGCGCAAACAAAAACTCCAGGCCCACGCTTTGGCAATGTTTGAAGAGGATTTTGCCGGGCGGATTTTGCCATTCGATGCCCACGCAGCCGTCGAGTACGCGACGCTGGTAGCCGATGCAGAGGCGAAAGGGCGGGGGATTGCAATGGCCGATGCGCAAATCGCAGCGATCTGCCGAAATCGTGGAGCCGCGATTGCTACACGTAATGTCCGGGATTTCGAGTTTTCCGGGATTGAAGTGATCAATCCGTGGCAGGTCTGAAAATCTGCTCTGCCATATAAACCGCTTTCGCGAGCAGGCTCGCTCCCACAAGGTTTTGCGGTGTGATCAAAATCCAGCGAGCCCCACAAATCCAATGTGGGAGCGAGCCTGCTCGCGAAGGCGCAGTGTCAGGCAACTTTGATTTGATTGACCCACCGCCTTCGCGGGCAAGCCCGCTCCCACAAGGGATCTGCGGTGTGCTCAAATCCTGTGACCCACATAAATCCAAATGTGGGAGCGAGCCTGCTCGCGAAGGCGCAGTGTCAGGCAACATGGATTTGATTGACCCACCGCCATCGCGGGCAAGCCCGCTCCCACAGTTATCGAGGTGAACACATCAACAGTGCTCGATCACGAAAACCTGTGGGAGCGGGCTTGCCCGCGATTCGGTTTCAGCCTCAGCGCAAAACAAACGTCATACGCGGAAGTGGCTGACCATCTGCTGCAACTGACCACCCAACCGCGCAAGCTCAACACTCGACGCTGCCGTCTCATCACTCGCCGCAGCGGTCTGTTCGGACACGTCGCGGACGTTGATGATGCTGCGGCTGATCTCTTCGGCCACGGCGCTTTGCTGTTCGGCAGCGGCGGCGATCTGCTGGTTCATCGACTGGATGTTCGACACCGTGCGGGTGATGTTTTCCAGCGAGGCGCCGGCCTTGCGCGTCAGGGCGACGCTGCTGTCGGTCAGCGCGCGGCTGTTGTTCATCACTGCAGAAACCTGCTGGGTGCCGTTCTGCAGACCGGCGACCAGGCCTTCGATTTCCTCAGTCGACTTCTGCGTGCGTTGAGCCAAACCGCGCACCTCATCGGCAACCACGGCAAACCCACGCCCGGCTTCACCGGCACGCGCTGCTTCAATCGCGGCGTTGAGCGCGAGCAGGTTGGTCTGTTCGGCAACAGCCTTGATCACGTCCATGACGCTACCAATCTTGTCGCTTTCCTGTTGCAGCACGCTCATCGCTTCGGTCGAACGCACCACTTCGCTGGCCAGACGCTCGATCTGTGCGATGGCCTCATTCACAACCTTGTCGCCTTCACGGGCTTCGCCATCCGCCGCGGCGGCGGCTTGCGACGCTTCCTCAGCATTACGCGCAACTTCCTGCACGGTGGCAGTCATTTCGTGCATGGCGGTGGCGACCTGATCGGTCTCGACTTTCTGGCTGTTCACACCGGCGCTGGTCTGTTCGGTTACAGCCGACAACTCCTCGGCGGCGCTGGCGATCTGAGTGACGCCGTCGCGGATGCCACTGATCAAATCACGCAGGGTCACGCCCATGCGCGCAATGCCTTGCTGCAACACGCCGAGTTCGTCGCGGCGGGTGACGGTGACATTCTGGGTCAGATCGCCGCTGGCGATGCGCTCGACCACGGCCAGGGTGTCCTGCAACGGGCGGGTAATCTGACGGGTGATGATTACCGCCGCAATCACGCCAACCAGCAGCGCCAGCAACGTACTGATCAACTGGAAGGTGCGCGCCTGGGCACTTTCGGCATCACGGCGATCAAGCTGGATCTGGTACAGCTGCTCGCTCAGGGCGACGATGGTGGTGCCCTGATCGGTCATTTCCTTACGCGCCTGCACCGCATCGGTGTTGGCGTTCTTGTACGCCATCAACGCACTGCGATAACTGGTCAGTGCGGTTTCCAATTGGCGCAGGGCATCCTGCTGTGTCGCGGCAAATTGCGCGTTCAGCGGCTTGAGGCTGGCGATGGCCGCGTCGATCTGGCCGACGGCTTTCTGCTCGGTCTCGGCGTTGCTGGTCGCGGTGTAACCACGCACTTCATAGCGCGCGAGGATGAACGCTTCCTTGGCGGCGGTGACAGCCTGGAACTGCTCGAAACGCTGATCGCTCAACTCCAACTGCTGCACACGCTGGCTGATCGATTCGATCAGGTTGTAGGCGTTCTGGGCGTTGACGCTCATGGTGTCGCGCGCACTGTTGCCGGTGCGATAGGCGTTGCGCATTTTGTTCAGCGAGGTCTGGTATTCAGCGATGGTCGCGGCCTGCTGCTTGAGCAGTTTGACGTTCTCCGGACTCTTGAATTTGCTGATCAACGCCTGTTGCTGTGCGGCGAAGCTTTCCAGGGTGGTTTGCACATTCTGCGCGGCGGTTTCGTCGCCATTGGTCAGCATGTATTGCAGGCGCACCACGCGCAGTTTGGTCAGGCCAGCGTTGAGCTGGGTGATGTCGCTCATCCAGTTGCTGCGGTCGATCAGGCCACCAAGACTGGTCCAGCCGGTCAGCGCCAGAACGCAGGTCAGGGCCAGCACTAGGCCGAAGCCCAGGCCGAGTTTCATGTTCACGCTGATGTTACCGAACCAGCTATTCATGCAAATCCTCCAGAAACGTTGGGTTTCTTGGTCGTCAGTTAAGCTGGAAGATTGTTGTTCTTTTGAGCCAGCAGGGGTGTTAGCAGGTCTGTATCGGCCGCAAACCCGAGAGCTGAAAGGATTTTTGTCTGACAGGTTTCGCGCAACTCAACCCAGGCGCCGCGACCAGCGCTGATCCGGCGCCTCGAACCCCGGATTGACCAGCGCCGTCAGCACATGATCCTGCCAACGCCCGGCAATGTTCAGATACGCCTTCGCATAGCCCTCACGCTCAAAACCCAAGCGCTCAAGTAAACGCGCACTGCGCTCATTGCCCGGAATGTAATTGGCCATGATCCGATGCAGATTCTGCACATCGAACATATAACCAATCCCCGCCTCCAGCCCCTCCTGCATCAAACCCTGCCCCTGATGCGCCTCATCGATGTGATAACCCAGATAACACGCCTGAAACGCCCCACGAATAATCCCGCTGAAATTGCACGCCCCGATCATCTGCTGACCGTCCGGCGACAGCAGCGCGAAATGCATCGCCAGGCCTGCTTCGAAGGCACTGGCCTGGATCTCGAGGCGACGGCGGATGTTGGCGGTGGAGAAATAGTCGGTGGTGCGGATGGGCGACCAGCGCGCCAGGTGACGCTGATTGCGCAGGTAGAACGCGCTTTCGAGCTCGGCCTGATCGGGGGAGAGGATCGCCAGCGTCAGGCGCGGGCAGGGCAGGGATAACAGCGGCATCGAGCGCTCCTTGGCGAGGGATCTGCTGGCAGAGTCGCGCATATGCTGGGGAGCGGCAAGATATGGAGAAGCCGAGGCGAAAAAAAGCCCGCTAGGAGCGCGGGCGAACCGTAGTTTCTTGAATGAGCGGGGGGATTTTATCGGTTCGCGGGGCGGGGTGCGGTGAAGAAAAATTCATGTCGAAAGAGGCGCATCAATTTTTCGCCATGCTTTCTGACGGGCCGCTACCCATAAACCGCTAACGGCTTCAATACCTGCAAAACCAAGCGATGATTTTCAGAACATCTTTGCTCACAAATTCGCGTATGGCGAAATTTTGATACTACACGTCGAGTTGGCGGGAGCGACGAGGGACTGGCGGCGATTATTGTTTTCGCACAAATGCAGGAAAAAAAAATCATGCTGCCGTTGATTGAAAGAACAGACAGTCACGTTCATTTTTTTACTTCGCAAGACCTGCGCCGAGTGTCCGCTGCGCTGCCCTATGCATTACCTGAGCCGCACTCGCTGACGGCTTATCTGGATAACCTGATGGCTGCCGGTATTGCTCCGACGCTGATCAATAACGTCCATCTCAGTATTCTGCCGGACTCGGAAAACGTATTTGCCTCGTTTGACGAACTCCAGAAGCTTCAGGCAGCCGACCCTCAGCGCTACGGCGGCGTTAGGTTGGTGGGAACGATCAAGGCAGATCCGGCTTACGCCACAAAAGAACGGCTCTCGCATCCACAAGTGATTGGCGCCCGCATCGTTTTGCACGATGCACGGCCGGAAAGCGTTTCTCCTACGCAGTTCAGTAATGAGCAATGGCTGGCGTTTTATCAACGCTTGCAACCGCATCAACATCTGCACATCTACGCGAAAGAAGCCGAGACGAATTTGCGCGTACTGCGCCAAATCCCTCGCGATGTGCGGGTCATCATCGATCACCTTGGCACTTGCCACCCTGAGCGGGGCATCACCGAGCCTGCCTGGATCGCGCTGCTTGCCGAAGCCAGCGTACGCGGCAACGTGTGCTTCAAGGGGCCCGGCTATCGCACCAACAGCCAACCCGAAGAAACCGCTCGTTTCGTGACGCAAATCGTCCGCGCAGTCGGTGCTGACAAGATCCTGCTGGAAGCAACCGATGCCCCGCATGTCGGAACGAACAACGACGGAGTGAAGTTTTCCGCGCTGTTCAATCCGACCAAGGCGTTCAACTTTGTTGATGCCGTTGCCCTGCATGTTTCCCAAGTAACCGAAATTCCTGTTGGCCAACTTCTGCGAGGAGCGTCTGGCCAGTTGGCAAATAGATCTACGCCCACACTCTCACTTCGAGATCACCCGCAATGACGAACATTACAACAAGAGACATCAACTTCAGCGTCAACTACGGCGATGAAACCCTCAGCCTCAAAGGCACGGTATTTCAGCCGGAACAACGCGACGCGGAATCGCAAAAACTGCCACCGGTAATTTTCAACTCCGGCTTCACCGGCGGAGTCACGATGTACGGCCAACTGTTCGGTCGCGCCCTCGCGGCCCTTGGTTATCGGGTCATGACGTACGACGTGGCAGGCTTCTTTTCCAACAAGCACATCCGTAACACCATCGAGTCCGGCGATAAAGTCATCACCAACGTCATTCTCGAAGACCAGAAAGATGAAGTGCTGGGGGCCGTTGCGTGGGCGCGGGAAAATTTCGGTGAGATGCCGGTAGTCGCATCGTGGGCGATGGGCTCGGTGGCAAGCCTTGGAGCGGTGGCTGAACTCGCCGCGGCCGGCGCCGAACAGATCCGCTTCTGGGTGCCGATGAGCTACACCAACATCCGCAAATTGCAGGCCTTGCGCGCAGATCCGGCGGCAGCCGATGCGGCCATCGCGCAACTCGCCGATGACGCGCCGATCCCGCCGTTCGACACTGGCACCGATGAGACCCGACTCGGTTACTACCCACTGGATCCTGAAACTCAGGCCTATGTCGACCAGCAACTGGGCGGCTACACCGAAGCAGGCGGCGCTGATCGTTGGCCGGGCTGCACCTACGTGACGGCGAAATCCTACAAGTCCTACGTGCAATATGACCCGGAGCAATCCATCGAAGGCGCAAAAGGCTTCCCGCCCGCGCTGATCATTCACGGCGCTGACAACACGTTGCACATGCCGTCGGAGTCCGTGCGTCTGCATCAAAACTATCCGGGCGATGCCGGCCCGCACGCGTTGATCATTTCGAAAATGCAGCATGGTCAGCAGAATCAGGCCGACCACCCGGTATTCAAATCGATGATCCAGAGCATCGACGAAGCCATCCGCGCACGGGCCTGATCCGCTCGCCATTCTCCTGCGAGACCTCGGATATCGAGGTCTCGCAGCGATTCCCCAGCCTCGCGGGGCTTGTCCTGTCTGGCTGAATGCGTGCCCAGCCCCTAACATGCGGGTCGAGAGCCGTTCGCTCGAACGGCTGGCCCTATGAAAGGATCTGGCGATGACAGCCCCCATCGATTCAGCGACGTCTGTGAATAACTGTACGACCAAGCGAATCGGGCTGCTCATTCTCCCGCAGTTCTCCATGATGGCGCTGGCGGGTGCCAGTGAGCCGCTGCGTGCGGCCAATCGGCTGTCCGGCAAAACCCTTTATGAGTGGACCCTGCTGACTGAATCAGGCGGCCCGGTCAGCTCCAGCAGCGGCATCGAAATCCACACCGTGCCGGTTGATCAGGCGCCGGAACTGGATCGCGTGTTCGTTCTGGCGAGCCTGGACATCGAGCATCAGAAACCACCGAAAATCCTGCGTTTCCTCCAGCGTGCCGCCTCGCGCGGGATTACCGTAGGAGCGCTGAGCACCGGCACTTTCATCCTCGCCCGTGCCGGTTTACTGGAGGGCAAGCGCTGTACCTTGCACTGGGAATCCATCGGTCAGTTCTCCGAGGAATTCCCGACGATCGAAGTCACCCGGGAGCTATACGTCAACCATGACAACCGCTGGACCTGCGCCGGAGGTACGGCGGCGATCGACCTGATGCTGGCGCAGATCGCGCTCGATTTCGGTAATCAGCTCGCGGCGAGTATCGCCGAGCAATTTCTGCACGCCCGGATACGTGCGCCGGAAGAGCATCAGCGAATGTCGATCCAGTGGCGGTTCGGCATCCACGATCGCCGGCTGACCGCCGCCATCGCGTTCATGGAAAACAATCTTGAGAACATCGTCGGCATCGAAGAAATCGCCGACCGCTGCAATCTCTCCCATCGGCAACTCGAACGTCTGTGGCATCAGCACTTTGGCATGACGCCGAAGAAGTTCTATCTGGAGCTGCGATTGAACGAAGCGCGGCGGTTGCTGCGTGAAAGTACCCAGCCCATTGCGTCGATTGCCTACAGCTGCGGGTTCGTTTCGGCATCCCATCTGGGCGCTGCTTACCGTCGTGTCTGGGGCTGTACGCCCGGAGAAGAGCGGCGGAAATTTGATGATGCTCACTCCTGATCGCGTTACACGGCACATCCACCATAGAACCTCCGGACCACTCACTCCGCAAAATCCCCTAGCTAGCTAATGACTCGGCCCGCGAAGCAAAGACTTCGGCGAGCCTGTTCATTTAACGACCGCGCCTACAGCTATCTGCCATCACTGCAAAGCGCTGCACTTCATGCAAGCTGGTCGCGTCACGTCGATTTTTTGATAGAAATCGTCGAACTCCAAGCTCAGAGTGTTTGCACGGGCGCGGTACTGTTTCGTCCAGACACGGCGTTCACTCCAGATGCGCGACCGATAAAAACAACAATGACGTACAGAAGGCACAACCCTCATGGAAACCTTGAGTTTCATTCTGGAAAACCCTGGGCTGATCGGTCTGCTACTCGGCCAGCACCTGTTCATCGTGGCGGTAGCGGTGGGGCTGGCAATTCTGACCGGCGTGCCCGTGGGGATCTTCATTTCCCAGCACCCCAGAACACGCCGTTGGGTCCTGGCCTTCGCCGCGGTTCTGATGACCATTCCCTCCGCCGCGCTGTTCGGGCTGATGATTCCGGCGCTCTCGCAGATCGGCTACGGCATCGGCGTGGTGCCGGCGGTCATTGCGCTGTTTCTCTACTCCCAGTTGCCGATCATCCGCAACACCACCACGGCGATCGCCAACATCGACCCTGCGTTGCGGGAAGCCGCCATCGGCATGGGTATGTCGACCGGGCAACGACTGCGCAAGGTTGAGCTGCCCATTGCGGTGCCGCTGATCATGGCCGGCGTGAGGATGGCGACTGTCATCAACATCGGCATCGCAGCCATCGCCGCTTACATCGGCGCCGGCGGCCTCGGCAGCCTGATCATTCGCGGCATCGCGCAATCGGATACCCGACAGCTTCTGGCCGGTGCGATCGTCATCAGTGTCATCGCCATCGCCGCCGATTATGCGCTGTACGGCTTGCAGCGCCTGCTGACGCCAAACGGCTTGAACAAGAACAAACTGGCCACCGGCCGAATGAAGGAAGCGACGACGTGATCCAGATCGAGAACCTGAACAAGCAATTCGGCGCTATCACGGCGGTAGAAGATGTCTCATTCAATGTCGAAGAGGGACAGATCTGCGTACTGCTTGGGCCGTCGGGCTGTGGCAAAACCACGACGCTGAAAATGATCAACCGACTGATCACGCCGACGTCCGGCACCATCAGAATCAACGGTCGCGACACGTCCGAACTGGACAGCGTCACCCTCAAACGCTCGATCGGCTATGTGATCCAGCAAGTCGGCCTGTTCCCGAATATGACCGTCGAGGAAAACATCTGCGTGGTGCCCAATCTGTTGGGCTGGGACAAGAGCAAAAGCCGTAAACGCGCCGCCGAGTTGCTGGAAGTGGTCGCGCTGGATCCGGCGAAATTTCTCAAGCGCTATCCCTGTGAGCTGTCCGGTGGGCAACAGCAGCGCATCGGCGTAGCGCGGGCGCTGGCTGCGGATCCGCCGGTGATGCTGATGGACGAGCCCTTCGGCGCCATCGACCCGATCAACCGCGAAGTGATCCAGGACGAATTCATGCGCATCCAGCGCCTCGTCAACAAGACCGTGTTGTTCGTCAGTCACGACATTGATGAAGCGGTGAAGATGGCCGACTGCGTCGCCCTGTTCCACAACGGCAAAATCCAGCAATTCGGCAGCTCGGATGATTTGCTCGCCCGACCCAACAGCGACTTCGTGGCGAACTTCATGGGCGGCGATCGGATCATGAAACGCTTGCGCCTGCTGCGCGCGGCGGACGTCGTCAGCAAGATCGCGCCGCGCGAACACATGCAGATCGTCGGCAGCAACAGCGCCATCACCGCGCACTCGCACCTGATCGTCAAACCGGGCGATGACCTGCGCCAGGTGCTCTCGCAACTGCTCGGGCGCGGACAGGACTGGGCGCTGTGCAACGACAGCGACGGACGCTTTGTCGGCTATGTGCACCAGGCTGACATCCTCGCGCGACTGGTTGAAAACATCACTCCGGCGGTGCACTGACCATGGCGGACTTACTCAACCGATTCTGGCAGGGGCTGCAGTTCTACTGGGGTGACATCAGCTACCTGACCGTCCAGCATTTGCAGATCGTCGCCGTCAGCGGGGTGTTGGCTATCGCCATTGCGCTTCCGTTGGGTGTGTGGATGAGCCGCCCGGCGAACCAGCGTTATGCCATGGCCAGCATGCAGGTCCTGAACGTGGGGCAGGCGATCCCCAAACTCGCACTGTTGGCGTTGGCCATGAGCTTGATCGGCGTTGGCAGCGGGGCGGCCATCATCGGCTTGTTTGTCGCGACCTTGCTTCCCGTCGCGGTCAACACTTACGAAGGCTTGCGCGCGGTGCCGCAGCATCTGGTCGAAGCAGCCGAAGCCATGGGCATGACGCCACGAGAAACGCTGTGGAAAGTCGAAATTCCCAATGCACTCAACGTGATATTCGCCGGCATCCGCACCGCACTGGCGATCAACGTCGGCACGGCGCCACTGGCCTTCCTCGTTGGTGGCGGCGGACTGGGCGAGCTGATCTTTACCGGAATCGACTTGAACGACTTCGGCATGATGCTCGCCGGCGCCCTATCGACCGCGCTCCTGGCGATTGCCGTCGATCTGGGCTGCGGTTTGATTCAAACCGTTGCAGTCTCCCGAGGCTTACGCATGGCCGGCCGCCAATGAATCCGAACACCCTTCACCTAAATCAATAACATGAGGTGCACGATGATTAATCGAATGCTGGCCAGTCTGATCTTCAGCTTTAGTCTCGTTGCCGGTGTTGTCGGCAACGCGTCTGCCAACACCACAATTGTCGTCGGCGGCAAGAAATTTACCGAACAGCAACTGGTCGCCGAAATGACCACACAACTGCTGCGCGCCAACGGCTACAAAGTTGATAAACGCGCGGACCTAGGGTCATCTGTACTGCGCGCGGCCCAAGAGAACGGTCAGGTTGATGTGTACTGGGAATACACCGGCACCTCCCTGATTACTTACAACAAAGTCACCGACAAACTCAGCGGAGAGGAAACCTACAAGAAGATCAGCGAACTGGACGCGCAAAAGGGCATCACTTGGCTGAATCCTTCCAAGGCCAATAACACCTACGCACTGGCCATGCGCAAAGTCGACGCCGAAAAGGATGGCGTCGTCTCGATCAGCGATCTGGCAAAAAACATTGAAGCGGGCAAATCGTACAAGTTTGCGTCGAATGCCGAGTTCTTCTCCCGGCCCGATGGCCTGCGTCCTCTTCAGGAGGAGTACGGGTTTGAATTCGAGCGGAAGAATATTGTGCGGATGGATGGTGGGTTGACCTATCAGGCACTTAGGGATGGTCAGGTGGATCTGGCGTTGGTGCTGTCGACTGATGGGCGGATACCGGCTTTTGGGTTTGTGGTGTTGAAGGATGATAAAGGGTTCTTTCCTGGCTATGCGTTGACGCCGGTTGTTCGGACAGAGGTGCTTGAGGCGAATCCGAAGGTTGGGGAGTTGCTGAATGCGCTTTCTTCCAAACTGGATGACGGGACGATTGCGGGGCTGAATTCGCGGGTGGATGTGGGGCGGGAGGCTATTGAGGGGGTGTCTAAAGCGTTTCTGCAACAAAGCGGTTTGCTTTAGTTGGGAGCGGTGGCGTTGGGTGACAGTGGGTTTCAGCGTGACAGTTCAGATTAGGACTGTTGGTGAGCTGGTTTCGCTGATTGCGCCGTTGAGTGAAAAGAGACGGTCACGCTGAAAGCAAAATTTACTGACTTCCAAGCCAAGAAAAGACTTCGATGGACGTTTTAAATGAGCCGGGGTAATCTGAACAGGTAGAGTAAGTTGTTGATATTGAAATAAAATGACGGTTTTGTTTTTTGCCTGGAATGCCATTTGGAATGCCAATGACATTTGCTTGGTACCCTGGGGCGTCTTGATAGGGTGCGATTGCTATACCGCCTCTCTGCTACTTATCAGGCTTTAGCTGGTAAGTGAAGCGCTGAGGCTGAGCAGGAAAGTCGCCCTCCGAGATTGTGTCATTTTCATTTCTCGGTGACTTGCAGCGGTATCCCTTCCAGTCATACCGCTGAGGGCTGAATGGACTAGATAGACGTTTCTTCTCACGTAAATATCTTCCTCAGGGTGAACGGCTTCCGCTGAGGTCGGTGCTTTCTTTTTCCGCCGCTCGAGTCGGACCTGTTAGCCATTTTTCATGGGGGCGGCTCCTATTTGATGCAAAGGCTATCTGGAGGTCAGATCCGTTTTCGCCAAGCCTCTCATTGGTATATGTTATAACGTAACCTTTAACTCTAATTTTTTAATCTCGTGCATAACCGTGACAATCGCGCGCGATTCCCCATTGCTGTGCCGGCTTGCGCATGGAGCTCCCAGTCTGTGTTCTGGTTCTCTTTAGCTCAGCGAGGGGGATGTTTTCCAGCTACAGCTTACCCGCTAATCGCGGATTTTGATGAAGTAGCTCGGCTGAGCCCCAAACCCGCTCCTTACCTCAGGCTTCCAATACTCTTGTTCGCTGAACAGAGGAAGCTCCTTGATAGTGAGCGTTTCGCCGTTCTTCAGTTCGGGTTCTCCTCTTTTGAGCAGGATCGATTCTTGGAACCGGTAGCGGCCTCCTTCCTTGGCGATATGTCCCAGCTTGGTCAGCAGTTCAATGGCTGCCTCCAAACGCTCAGTATTGGCCCGTCCCCTGAGACTACTGGGGCCGTACTGTTTTACCTGGGTTAGTGTGAAAGTGGTTCGTTGCCCTGTCATGAGATCGTTAGGTGGCGTCGATGAGAGGCGCGTGTTGGGTGAGGGGTCGTTTCTGTTCCTGTTTGTAGGTCTGTCTGCGAGAGGGCTTTCTTTGTGGGCGGTTTTCAGTAGGTAGTGTGCCAGTTGGTTCGCATCCGTCACGAGCTGCGGCTCGTTGGCCAAGTGCTCGATGAAGTGCTTTGAGCAGTTCTGAGCGAACTTCCAGCAGAACTCCAGGGTAAGGTAGTCGATCTCGATATCGCTGTCTGAGGTGCGCTCGAACGTATGTAGGATGGCCGCCAGACGGCTCGTGTTTTCCAGCAACTTGGAAGCGTGATCCTTAGCGTAGTGGTATAGGCCGTTTTCCTGCATTTGTTGTTCGAGTTGCCGACTGTACTGGTACCAGAGATTTGCGGCCGGCTCCGAGAAACGTAGTACTTGGCGATCAGGCGAAACGGAGGGGGCCAAGCATTCGCGGATGCGGGCATTGAAGGCCTGTAGGCGAGGCAGTTCAGATAGTTTTTGATCGGTACGTTGGCCAGCCATTGAGCGGGGCTTGGCGACCAGGAAGCGGGCGAGAAAGCCCGTGCCGCGAGCCTCCTCCCCGCGCCTGCCCATGAAGCGCGCGATCACGCTAGGTTGTGCCATTAGTGACAAGGTGAGGCGGGCATTTTGGAGAATGAAGCCTTCTCTGGAAATGCGATCGACGATAACGCTGCTGCCATCCCAGAGAGTATTGAGTTTGTCGAGCTCACCCAAGGCCTTGCCGCTGAAAATACTGTTGGCTTCGCTAGTCAGCAGGCAGCCATTGGGCGTGTTTTCGTAAAGCATCTGCACAAGGGCCTGCGGGGTGGTGTCTTCATAAAGGAACTTGCCCGAGCGGGCGGATTGCGGTTCAGCTCTTACATGCTCAGCGACAGTCTCCAGGGCTGCGCGCGTGGCGGCGTCGTCGTCTTGGGCTGCGTATTTGCTGTACATACGCTCCAGGTGTCTCTTGCGCGTGCTCCATAGCTGCTGTTCGACCCGATGCTCCACTAAGGCGACCTCGTAGGCTCGATGCGCTACATCATTCAGGTCGTTAATCGCCTCGAAAAAATTGTTCTGTGTGGTGGTCTTGCGTTCACCGGAGTCCGCAATGGTCAGCAGCATCAGTGAGGTTGGCACTTGGTGTCCGGTTGGCATTCGTATATCGATACGTTTCTGGCAAGCGGTGGCCATGGCCCCGAAGGCGCACATCATTGCCATTTCTCGGGAAACCTGCAGCTCTCGGGCAGCCTCAGTTACAGCGGCCTCTACCAAGCTGTGCTCGCGGAAACAGGGCCAGCCGTTCTGGTAGGTAATTGGTTCACTGCCAATGGCTTCAAGTTCTTCATCATATGTATTGATCATTTTTACCCGCTATTTCCGCTAGCCTATAGCGAAAATAGCAGACTATTTGAATTACTTCCTTATCTGGTTTTAACGAGCATGAGGTGGGGCATGTATTTCCCCAGCTCGATTGGGACGCGGATTGAATCGCGGCTCTGCGCGGTTTTTTTATACGTCCCCTGCACATCCTCTGAGCCACAGAGGAGCCTGCTCATGCGAATCATCCGTCTGAAGGAAGTCATCGACTCGACAGGTCTTGCCCGGTCGACCATCTACAAATACATCGCGGAAGGCACCTTCCCGAAACCGGTATCTCTGGGCGACCGCTGCGTCGGCTGGGTCGAGAGCGAGGTGCACGATTGGATCTTGGCAAGGATTGAGGAGCGTGATCTGACCGAGAGCTCTGCAGTGAGGTCTACAGGTCACCTGAGCATGGCCCGTTAAAAGCCAGCATAACCGCCATGACCAGTTATGGCTGGTCATGGCGATTATGCTAGGTAGGCTGGAGTCCCACGTCGGATGCCCCAGTAGGCCGAGCAAAGCGATGGTTTATTTCCGGAGTAGATACCCTGAAGAAATTCACGGAGTGGCCGTGAAAAGGCATTCCGCGATCACGGTGCAGTCGAGAGCATCATCTGCGGCACGAGTATTATGCTTTTACTAGCTATTCCCACCGGTAGGGTGCACCGCGTTGCTGATGCGGGTTGCAGGCACTGACCACTGCATATCTAGCGAGGGATCAAGAGCACTAGGAGATAACGGTTAAAAATTCCACATGATGAAGATCGGTATGAAACTCACCCAGGAGTCATACCCATGCTTCGTCATCCAGGTAACACAAACCTCCACCTGTACCGCCAACCGACCTACCGTGGTCTGTCCTTGATGGTCGGCAAGGGGCCATTTGTAGAAGAGTACCTATTTCGTCTCCTGCGTGTTATCGAGCTGGCACTGGCCCAGTATCCGAGGGTCATGGCATTCAGGGTGGACCTAAACCTGCCGAAGGATATCGATCTGTCCAACTACGCAGATACCAACAAGGTCATCAGCAGATTCATCGAGTCCTTTGGCTCCAAGATCGAACACCACCGCAGTCAGCTGCGTGAGCAAAAGAAGGACACTCGTAGTTGCAGGGTCCGTTATGCCTGGGCAAGGGAGGTTGGAATGAAGGGAAGGCCGCACTACCACCTGGTATTCCTGCTGAATCATGATGCTTATCACAGGCCGGGGCGGCTGCAATCTACGAGGCGAAATCTCGTTGCGCGCCTGCAGGAGGCTTGGGCCAGCGCTTTGCGGCTATCGGTCGATCAAGTCGGTGGGCTGGTGAATATCACTGACGATGCCACGTATAGAATCTACCGGGACGTCCCCGACGGCAAGATGGATGAGCTACCGGAGTTGTTTCTGCGGTCCAGCTACCTATGCAAGGGAGCTACGAAGTCCTACGGGGATAATCATCATGGGTTCGGAAGCAGCAGGGGCTAATTGCCTACCCGTGAGGTCTGGCTCCATCGTATCAACACGTTACGGGAGGCTGCCTGCCAGTTACGGCGCTAGCAGGTTGCGGTACTACGAGCGCTGATGGCTGATCAAAGTAAGCGTCCGCCCAACTCACCTTGCGTAAGTCAGGCCGGCATCCACTGATGCGGTAGCAACTGCCCGATTTCACTGGCCCGCTGTGTCGGCAGTCGGTGAGGGATAACATCTAGCTCGACGTCAATGGAGGACTGAAATGGCAAGCGGGACTCGACCGATGCGAAAGCAGCTATGCAGGCTGACATTGCATGGGGCGAGCTGATGATCGAGTGGATGGAGAAGCAGGAAAGCCTGGTTGAAACGTGAGAGGCAACCCAAGGATCGTGAGCCGATGGGCTGCGGCATTACGATGCGCCGGGCCCATGAGCGATGACCGTCTTGTTTTGATGCCCAGCTCCATCTCTTAAGGTTAATGCGACCTCTCAGCCCACCTGCAGGAAATGGGCTGCCAGGCTTAACCCACGATCACCACCAGTGCGTGGCTACGAATGGACGGATATTTTCCAGTCTTGCCGGCAGCTCCCCATGGCATACCATGCCCAGGTAGGTGGCGGCCCGGGTAGCCCCGACATACAAGAAGCGTTCGAACAACCCCGGGTTAGCCTCAGCGAGGCCATCGACTCCGACGAAGAACACAGCTTCAAATTCGAGGCCCTTGATGTGCTGGACGTCGAATACCCGGATGTCTGACTGATTGCCCAAAGATTGGCCGTCCGCGCATGGAGTGGCTCGCAGGCTGATCTGTTCCAGCTTCTTGGTAAGCGTATCCGCCATCGGCCGGACGTGATCTTCTGAGGTGACCAGTACCGCGATGGTCGGAATGTTCTCACCTTTGGAACGCATCCGCGCATCGATCTCGATGATGCGATCCGCGACCCAAGTGGACGCGTCGTCTTCACTCAGGTGCTCACCTAGCACGGGCTGGACGCCTTCGTGGTTAGAGTGCTCTGGCAGGGTGCCGACAGCTTCTGTATCTCCCTGCATGAGATCGAGAAGTTTGATAGCAAAGGTGTTCAGCAGCCGACTTTGACGGTAGACAGTGTTGATTCGCCGAGGCTTGAGGCGCGGGGAAATCCACTCAAGCTGGTCAATGCGTTTCAGGCCATGTCCGGTGATTCGCTGGTTGAAGTCACCACACGCGAAGAACGATTCGGTCGACAGGTCAGTCAGGCTTTCCATACAGGCAAGCTGAAGGGTAGAGAAGTCAGTCGCTTCATCGACCAGCACTTGGTGCAGGAACTGGTCAGAAATCTTGGCTAGCTCTGTGAAGCGCGGATCATCAAGGTATCGTCTCACGAACTCCTGCCGAATGAGTTCGCGCGCTGACCGGAGCATCAGGAGCAGGATAGCGTCCAGCTCGGTCTCGTCGATGTGCGCGGGGGTGTCAGGCTTCTGGTAGTCATAGAGTTCAAGTGCGAGGCACTCTCGGCGGAACGCGCGATAGCTCGTAGGGACTTCCAGAACGTAACGTTTCCACGCATTCCTGAACCGCCGCAGAGCGTTCTGGAAGCACATTTCGCGACCCAGCGTTTTCAGCCATTCAGCTTGCGGAACCCTATCTCCGAGCCAGTCACGAATCCGGGCTGCCCGACTCGACTTCCCAAGGCTGCCGTTTCGATACAGGGTGCGCGCGTGGCTCTGCAGGAACTGCTGATACGCCTGAAACGCCCTGCGCTCCGCCGTGTGGTTAGGTGTGCTCGTGCCATCGGTGCCAGTGTCGTCGTCGAACTCTTCACCTTCTTCGATTTCATCCTCGCTTTGCCCCAGGCTTTCGAGGACGGTAGCGAGCTCAACGAAAACAGATTTATTCCTGTTGTAGAGCAGGCTACCTTGCTGCTGGATAAGCTTGTCGGTCGTCTTGCGGCTGGTTTTGAGCAGCGGCTCGATCCTCGCCTCGATTCTGTTCCAGATCGCGTATGCACCGAGCAACCCCTCGGGACTCAGTTCATCTACCGTGGTGAGCAGCTCTTCCACGACTGGATCCGAGAGGTTCGGCGCCGAATCTTTCAGGAGGCCAGCGCCCTCCCTGAGTGAGCTGAGCAGACGGTTTTGGTGATACGCCTTAAAGTCGGCAAACCATTGACGAGGATCATCACTGACCGAAAAGCTGGAGTAGCGGCGATCCTCCTTGAGAATGCAGCTACCGCTATTGCCGGTTCTCAGAATGCCAAATGTTGACCTGGCCAGATCATGCCGACGCTTGTTCCAGGTTTTGATGTGATCGTCAGACGCGGGAACATTCTCCCGGTTGAATGCCTCTTTGACGTAGTGCTTCAACAGGTCGGAGGGTGTGAACATCATCCAGCGTTGGCGGTTTGTCGATGAACCAAGCAGCCGTTGCTCGTCTGGGCTTAATGCCTGCACGTCGAGTTTCTGCCCAAGGCGTTTGATCAATGTTGTGGTTTTGCCGGTACCTGGAGGGCCGAGAATGATCAGCTGATGATCAATCGACAGCCGGAAAATTTCGTCCTGGATTTTGTCGAGAATGGCCTGGTCTCGCAAAGCCATGGCTCTGCGTATTTCATGGACTACACCCTCCCGGATTTTCTCTTCCTCAGATGCGCCGTCCAGCATCGCAAGGAATGCATTGTCGTCGACGGGCTGAACGAGCTTTCGAAGGGACGCGATTGTCTGTGGAGTTGCACGCTGGCGGCGCCAGATGCTATCGATGGCATCCCAAACGTCGTCTCTCTTTAGAGGCTTCAGCTCCAGCTTTTCGAGAATACGATAGCCTTTCTGCTTCCCAGCAACCTCAAGCTCGACACTTTCTCCAACATCGAAGACGGCCAGACGGCCGATAGGTGTACGGTAGCCCGCCAGCATTGTCCCTTTGACCGTGATGTTGGTCGTGCGGCAGATATAGTAGGTGACCACCTCGCCTTCGTCAGTCTCGGCAACCACACGTGAGACTGCAGGTTCGCGGACGAGGCTGAGCAACGATTTGGTTGTGGCGTCACTAATAGATGCGATTTTGGCTACAGCTGCAGTGTTGGTGAACGTGTTGATCACTGCCAGGGCGTCGGACGCCTCACCGCTACGTGCCGCTAGAAGCCGCGCTGCACCATCCTCAATCTTGTGAAAGGTTTCCAGTGCCTCAGTCGCAACGTCGTGGGCATCACTGAAACTCATTGAAGCTCTCCTTGTTTCAATTGGGCATCGCCTGGCCGGCCAGGCGTGTCACAGTCCGTGTCCAGTGCTCAGGGTGGTGATGTTCTTTGGCTGACCCAGATGCTAAATCCTGGCGGCTTGAGTTGCCAGCAGATTGCCATGATAACCAACGAATTATCGGTGAGAAGAAGGTTTGGATTTGGCGTATGAGCCATGAAAACGCGCTATGCAATCACAATCCGGTGCGCAGTGCTGAATTCAGCACGGGCCACTCCAGCCGCTCAAGCCCAGCGGTTAACGTTCTGCCCTACGCGTGCTAAATCTGAATGGTATACGTGGCAAGTCCCATCCATGACGTTTCCTGGCCGACTTGAAACCTCAACATGGTTTGGCAAGTGCGGAGCGGAACGATCACCCTTTCCAAGGCTATTGATGGTCAGCAGCATGGCTGCTGATCATCGTGCGCGTGAGCCTAATGTCGTACCCGTGCTAGCAGGCGATGTCCCGGGCTGAATAGTCTTAACCAGGCCAAGGTTGGGCCGCCGTTCAAGGAGGAGGGAAGGCCTGTTAATCGATGGGCCTGATCGCGTCCGTGCTTGACGCTAGCCGAACGCGAGGCAGCGGCCTCCGTTGCGTTAACGCTACACTAGGCATCTTATTACTCCTACATGCCGGCGGCCTGAGTATGTTGCCAAAAAAACCGAGCATGTCTTTACCCGTGCTTGGTCAGTAGATAAGGTAACGAACATCGCAAATGGAAGGTCGCGGTACAGCAGGGATGGTTTTCAATATGTGCTGCTGTCGCAGCCTTACAGTACACCTCCCCTCTGATCCCCGACAGTCGTTGATTGATTTTGATGGTACCTGTCAAGACTGGTGCCAGAGGGGGTTTGGTGCATGAATGAGTTGGTTGAGGCCTTGCTGGCCGCCGTTCCCTCCGATGGCTCCAGTATTGGAAACCAGTCGTTGCTAGAGCAACTCAGGATTCAGTTTCCACAGCTAAGAGATGAGTTTTATTGGCAGACGCGTGACGCCCTGATAGGACAGGGGGTGTTGCAGGCCGGTAAAGGTCGTGGCGGCTCTGTACGGCGTACTGACATTGAGGTTCCACCGGCAAGTGATTGGGTTCAATTCCTACGTAGCTATGGGCCGTCATCGAGCAATCTGGCGATGTTCGACGAGTACGTTTCGAGGGCGTTGGCACAGGCAGGAGTAAAGCCGATTAGCCTGTCGACACCTCTATTAGAGGACATGGTGGGGCACATTGAATCCAAGGCGCCAGGATCTATTTTGATAGCTGGAACAGCTGGTGATGGTAAGACGTACCATTGCCGTGCCCTGTGGGAGCGCATTGGGGGGGATCCCAAGGCTTGGGCCGCCAAGGGCAACGTGAAAGAGTTACATCTGGCGGATGGTCGCTTGGCTGTCTTTATCAAGGATCTTTCCGAGCTCAATGGCGAGGAGAGCGATCTGCCATTGCGGCGACTGGAAAGATCGGTGCTAGAAGGCGATGATTCTGAGGTAGTGATTCTTGCCGCAAACCATGGCCAAATTCTTGATCGTCTACGTGATCTAGGCCGTCGCCAGGAGCGTGATCACCCACTTCGCAAGCCGCTGCAAGAGCGCTTCTTACAGGCCGGGCCAGCTCCTGAGCGCCTGGCTGTGTTCGATCTTAGTCGCTCGACTAGCCGCAAAACGTTAGATGAGGTGGCTATGGCTGTGGCGGGGCATCCCGAGTGGGACAACTGCAAACGCTGTGCACTTCAGGCCGACGGTAAAGTTTGTCCCATCGACGAGAATCGCCGCAGGCTTTTGGGTGAGGCGGATGGTGGGCAGCTCTCTCGTCGCTTGGGCGATTTGGTTGAAATCGCCAGGCACAATGGGCTGCATCTACCTATACGCGACTTACTTGCGCTTTGTTCAAATATGATCCTCGGTTGCTCCGATGCCAAGCAGGCCAAGGACAACCTGCTGACCTGTGCCGATGTCGCGAAGATTCAGGAAGGAGGCACTCTTGGGACGGCTAGTGTCTATGCCAACGCCTTCGGAGCCAATCTCCTTAAGCGAAGGACCTCTGACCGCCCCATCTTCAAGGCGATGTCCAGCTTTGGCGTGGGCGATGAGTCCACCAATGCTGCTGATGGGTTGCTGGTTTATGGGAAGGACGATTTGCGGCTGCAAGCCGACTTCGAGCGTTTGGTCGCGATCGATCCTATCTATGGGGCCACGACTGCCTTCCGCGCTGCCCAAAATTCCTATTTGGAAGGGTATGAGGGGGCACGCTTGGAAGGAGAGGCGGCCGAGTTCCTTACGATGCTTGAAGACCAGCGACGCAGGCTCTTCTTCACACTTCCGGATGGGGAAAGAGGTTATCCGCATTGGTCGATGACAGCATTCTGCTTTGCTGGGGACTACTTGGAAATCATCGAAGCGCTCAAGGCGCAGAAGCCCGTTAGCGAGATAGTCCGCGGGCGCCTTGCTAAGGGTCTTAACCGCGTATTAACAGGTCTCCTTCTCGAAAACGAAGATCGCATCTTCATCGCTAGTTCGGGCGGTTTCACTCAAAGCCGAGTCAGCGTGCTTTGTGACCACGAGACGTTCTCCCGCAGGCAGGGCGGCGTAGGTATGGCGATCAAGCTTGTCGAGGATACGGGCCGCCCTCGACTCGACGTTTCGCTCGCTGCGGGCCCGGGCAATTCGGTTGCTTTCGACTTGACCCCTATCCGTCATGAGTTTCTCTCGCGTGTGGCTGAGGGGGCTTTGCCAGCGAGCTTCTCCAATGAGTGCCTCGAAGATCTGCTGGCTTTCAAGGCGAAGCTCTTGCGGAAGGCAGAGATCGTCAAGAAAGCCAGCCTAGCAGGAGATGATGATGAAGTAGGTAGTGAGACCGCCATGCTGACACTCAACTTCATCGATATTGAGCCAGGTGGTCGCGGCTTTTCACGCCCTGTGACGGTGAGGATCTCGGAATGAGTGGAATCATCAAGAGGCCTGAGATTAAAAGCGTCGATTTTTGCGTCGACGAGAACATTTGGGGTCATCGCCTTTATGACGAGCAGCTTCCTCACCTGACTGTTCTAGAGTTCTTGGGCGTACTCGGCTCGAACTTGGATCAGCCGCTCAGGCCTCACCAGGATCAGGGCGGCTCAGTTATGTTCAAGCCGCAGCGGCAAGTCCGTTTGCGTGGGTTACTGTTCAACAACCCATACGTCGAATCGATTGCGGAGAACGCCGCGTCTGATGAGGAGAAGTGGAAGCAGTGGTTTGAGCGCTTTAGACAGGGAGCCACAGGTAATGGTGATGAAGACATGACCTATCTGCGCCGCTCATTCACTAGCTTTGATGACTTCGCAAAGGCTATCGAACTGCTGCGTTCCTCGTCATTCGAGTCTCGCAGTAACAAGCGCTGGAGTTCCAAGTTCGTCTTTCCTTTCGGCCCAGACGCTCTTTATGAGGACTTGGCGATCAATGCAAAAGGAAATATGAGCAACGATCGTCGCTTCTTTGCTCGTACAGGCGAGCTGCTCTATCTCATGCTCACACGGGCTAAGCGTGGAGCGGAGCTCGGTGACAGCCTTGCCAAGCGCCTATTCGATAACGAAGCAACGATGAATCGTTTGGTTAGGGCTCTGCAAGGTACGTCGCAGGGTGTCGAAGAGCCCCGGCTTTCGGGTTATCTACCCGAAATTGCCAATAATCGTTTCGATCAAATCTGCGACGACTGGTTGTCGATCTTGGACAGGGATATGCCGATCTATGATGCATTGGAGCATTTGATCGCGATCACTGGCCTGAACATGCTGCTCTATTTCTTGGAACGAGCTAAGCGGGTTGCAGGTGATGACGATCCGGTCGAGATTATCTGCGAAATCGTCTCCAAGGAGCGAACGAAGGTGCGAGCGCTTTCTGGCGATAGCTATCAATTAAATCAAGGGCTGCCAGCAAAGGCGGTGCGGGCTCATGTTGAGTCGATCCGGTTGAATGTTGAATGGGCTGCAGCTGAATCTGCAGAGTTTCCGGATGCTGAGCGTGTAAAACTCATGCGTGACCGCTTCCAGTGGCCGCCGACTGATGGTGGCGACGACGAGGACTCCACCGATAAGAGTCCAGATGAGTTGGTTACCAAACTGGCTGATAATGCTTTGGCACGCCATCAGCAGCATGTCGGCAAAATTCATGCGTCATGGTCGCGTGCTATCGGGCTCAGCTCACGCAGACTATCGAGACGCACCCGCTATGCGCCGAACGATAGGTTACTCAAGTCGATTGTGGTTTCCATCGTGGAAGACAGGATGCAGTTCGATGAGTTTCTCGCCGAAGCCAAGTGCCGATATGGCCTGGTAATTGGTGACGCAGAGGGTGCGCGCTTAGTCAGCGCCAAGTTAGTAGACCAAGAAGAACTCAGCGAGAACCGAAACAATCTTGAGGCCCGTCTCGTCAGCTTGGGCTTGGTTCGCAGGCTTTCCGACTCCTGCTCATTTGTAGAAAACCCGTTTGCGTTTCAGGGAGAAGCGGCATGCTGACTGATCGCATTATTGGGCGTGTCGGCGCGAATATTCTCGCCCAACGCATATCTAATCCTGGCCAGTCTGGTGATTTGGCTGCGCTCTTCAGGCTAGACAAGCTTTCATCCAGTCAGATCGGGGCAGTCGCACGAGCCATCCTTGCCAATCCGGACCTGCTTGCCCGGGTAGAACTCATGATCCCGGAGGCCTTGGTAGAAGGCCAAGGCCTACCGTCTGACATTCTGATTCCGCATAACGCAGGCTATGTGCGCAATAACGCTTTGACCGCCAAAGCGGCGATCCTGACTGCCAATGGCAACGAGCACAACCTCGCGGACACATTGGGTCATGTCATGGCCATAGGCGCCAAGGAGATGCGGGCTGACCCTGCTCCGTGGGTCGAGGCCACGCTTCATTCAGGCGGTATTGCACCAGTCCTCGACGACCGATCGGTGTTCCATTCAGCCCTAGCCGGATTGTTAGCATCCTCGGAACTTTCGTTAGTGCAGCTTGGCGAGTTTTGTTCTGCAATTGTCGAGGCTATCGCCACGCACGGGCTGCCCATCCGTGATGCGGTTGGTTACGCCTTACCATGCGCGGGACTCCCCAGAGACAGCGCCTTCTTCTCGAATGCCAAAACTTTCTCAGCATCGCGTAAACCATGGCACAAGGCTTTCACCAAACTCTTTGCTCAGCGTGCGCCGCTGCTTAAAAAACTCCGCCAGAATGGCCAGCCTCTTGACTCGGAGGAGATTACTGAGCGAGTCGAGGCTAATACTGCAGAAATTTCGGAGGGGGCCCGCCAAGCCCTTGATGCATTCGTCGCAGCGCCTGCTGGAGATCAAGAGGCATCCGATGCCCTCGCCCAATTCGAGTGGGAAAGCGATGGCGTTTATCTTGCCTTTGACAAGCCGAAAGAAAAGCAACTTGGCTTAGCAGAGTCCACGATCCGTTTCTTCGATCATGAGTGTGATCAGGAGGACTCACTCGATGCCGAGGGTCGCAAGCTATTGGAGGACTTGAAGGGGCGTGAGCGTCGCTCTGACTTCACGGAGGAGGACGAAGAATTTTTCGTTAAGCAGCGAAGGCTCTTGGAGCAAGACAGCAAACTTTGCTCGCGCTGGGAAAAAGCTCTCTATGGCAAGCCCATTGACTGCAATGACTTCTTCGAAGGCTTCGCTCGAGTGGTTAATAGCTTGCATGCCGGCCTGCGTGATTCGGAAGGAGAGCGGATCCTACGTTTCACTGTGACCAAAGGCCGTAAGGAGTGGCGCGAGCGATTCAACTACGACGCCGGCAGCTACTTCTCGGCTATGTACCGCGGCTTAAAGGAGCTCATGGGCTCCAAGGTAGAATGGAAGGTCGAGCGGTTAGGCAATGCAAACTTACCCGATCCCCTCTTCGACTATGAGGCCTTCTTCGCTAAGGAGAAGGAGCTTCGCAATGATAAGAAGAGCAAGGTTCGTCCGAACCCGTCGCTATCGCGCCTAGCCCTGCAGATCAAGTTTGACGTTGCCTTGATCCAGATCGCTAAGGACAAAGAGACAGTGTTAGCTAAAACGCAGCTCCTTTGGAGCTACAGGCCCACGTCAATTGGCTTGTCGATGGTCGCAGACATGGGCCGCCTCTTGGAGAAGGGCGCGGTAGGTTGTACCGAAGTCCCCCGCAAGTTAGTAAGCAAGAAGGGTGGGGTACAAAACGTCTCGTTGCTCGACACCGGGACGCTGGAGGCGACTTACTCGACTGATGCGGGGTCGCTGGTTTCTTCGGCCAGCAAGCTCCAAAGCCTGCGCCATGTGATTAAGACCCGGATCAAAGAGCTCGCCGAGCGGGGTAGGCTGACGGCTCATCAGCAGAGCGAGGTAAAGGTATCGTGGGATAAGTTCGAGGAGGATTACATCAAGGCGATGGAGGACTTCGTCACGACTGGGCTACATGGCGATGCCGTTATGCGTCAAGCGGAGTCTTACGCCGAACTGTTGAACACCTTGATGGTAAATGCTCGTGGTGATGTGTGTCGCTCGCGGCTGGTCGCTGAAATACTATCGGTCGGGACGGTGCGTGTTGCCGGCGAAAACCCAGCAGTTATCATCCCGCCTTGGCATCCAGAACGAATGAAGGCTCTAGCGGTAAAGACGCGACGCGTTGCCGGTTTCGCTACACACTTGCTCTCCAGCGCTAGCATTCTCTATGGTGACCGCGAGATTTTTATGCGGGAACTTACCGACGAGATCGCTCATCCGTTCTATCCAGAGATTGCGGTTCTCAATCGGGGCGGCGCTTTGACGCTTGTCTCGGAGAGCAGCACGGTTAACGGTTATAGTCTTTTGGAGTCACCGACGCGTGGCGCTGAGGAAGCCATGACCGATGTCGATCCAACGGCTGCAGCCAAACAGGCGCGCGAGCTTTTGGAGCGTTATGTTGGGCTGCAGCCCCACGAGGCAAGCAACCTTAGCGTTGTGCTTTATAACGCAGATGCAGCTGAGTTGCCGCTGGCCACAGTGCGCGAGCTCTCCTCTATACAAGAGGATGGCAAGCTCCAATGCAGTGTTTCGGTACGCCACTCAGATCAAGGAAAGCTGCGGCGAGTCTATGGCGAGCTGGTCAACAAGGCTGGTGATGATCCTGATCTGCCAGTAGTCAGCGAAACCAGCGAAAACTTCATCTCGAAGCTGCGTATTTCTGTAATGCCCCTCTCGGCGACTCCAAGAGAGAGTGCGCTGGGTTTTAAGGCTTTCGATGTGGCTTTCCTGCATGACGTGGTCGCGCGCGAGGCCCAAACAGAATGGCTCCCAGTGCAGTGGACCAACGATCGGCCGAACTTGGATCATGCGCCTTCCCGCTGGTCTTACCGGAGCGTGTCAGGTGAGAACGAGCTGAAGTCGACCACATTCCTAGTTTGCCCATGGCAAACGGCATCAGGTTGGGCGTACGTGTCGGCTGTCGCCGCAGTTTGCCGGCAGACGGACGCTATGCCAGGGGAGCGATTCCTGCCTGCACGCCGCATTTCCCTTCAAAGCCCAGCTCTGGCTGAAATAATCAAGGACGCTCACGAGTTGGCCGAATGGGTAGCCACCTACGACGAGCTTCTCGACAAGCGCCAGCTTCAGCACAACAACATCACGGTGGTGCGCTACCGTAGAGGCTCGACTAATGGCCGCAATATGATTGTTAGCTCGACCTCGGAGCTTCGGTTGTTGAGCGTGTTGGTTCGTAGACGCTTGGATGAGTTGAATCTCCAGCTCGGATCCGACGAGATTCAAATCGCTGTCGACAAGGCGAAGCGCGACGCACTTTCAGTCTCCGGAGATATCGTACTGCGTGCAGCCAAGCGGGGTGTATCTGCCGGAGAGATGCTAGGCCTTGTGCTAAGTCGTTACTTGCTTGCAGAGGAGTTCCAAGCCTCAGCGAATGGTAGGCAGGTATTGACCGCCTATTTCCTACTCGACGATTACGCAAGCTGGCTATCTCAACCTGAAAGCCGTATCGCGGATATTTTGGCGCTCAACGTTGAGGAGTACGAGGAGACTGTTCGCGTCGTCATTTCAATTGTTGAGGCAAAATATGTTGGAGCCGATGGGGTGGCTCAGGCGCGACGGGGCTCCAAGGATCAGCTATTGGCAACATTAGGCATGTTCCGTGAGGCGCTCTTCGGTGATCCTGGTCGTCTTGATCGGGATATTTGGTTGGCCCGCTTGGCCGATATGCTTATAGATGCGGACATCCCGCCCGGTATGACGGGTTTGATGGAGCGTGCTCGCGCCAAGTTGCGAGATGGCGATGTAGAGATTTCCCTGCGTGGGTACTCGCACGTTTACGTTCACACCTCGGACGCAGGTTCCGCCTCGGCGTCTGAGCAAGAGCTTCTTGATGAGACAGGGGGCGTTATGGCTTGGCAGGAGGTTTTCGATCGGCCGGACTTGCGAAAACTCGCCGAAGCTTATGCTAAAGGCTCTGGAGGTCACGAGGTTCGATCAGGTATTGGGGCCCAGCAGCCTTGGGAAGGGCACTGTTTTAAATTGCCCGCCCCGCGAGTGCCTTGGTTGGCCGCAATAGGCCAGCTATCGAGTGGGCAGATCGATACTTTTGTTGAAGAAGTCGCTTTGATAAGCAAAGACTCCGAGACGGCTTCGCCGATTTGCCCAGTGGGCGCGCCTCCAGTACTGACAGAGGAGCCTGTCCTTGCCTCTGTAGCTATCGTGGATTCAGCGTCTACTCAGCTTTCCGCTACGAATTCCAGCTTCGGAGGCGGGCTGTCTGATCTAGTCGCGTCTAAGTTCTCCGGTGATGCGCAAGCCGATGCCGAGCGGGAGGAGTGGGCTCAAGACATCACTAAGAAGCTCAAATTTGCGCTTAATAGCTATGGTCTGCAAGCGGCTATACTCGGCACTCGTTTGACTCCAAACGGCTGTCTCGTTCGTCTGGCGGGTTCTGATCGCTTGCGTGTCGAGGATATCGAGAACAAACGAACACAGCTCCTTACTACTCACGCCATCAACCTCGTGACTGTCCAGCCTAAGCCTGGCGAGATTGTGGTGACGGTCGCTGGTGCAAAGAGGCAGGCTGTGTCGCTTTGGGAGCTTTGGTCGCGTCGAGAACTCAATAGAAACGTTGCGGGTATCAACACCTCATTCTTGTTAGGTCTCCAGGAGATTAATGGTGCGTTGCTATATCTGAATTTGGGGGTCGAGTTCGGTGGGCTTTCATCACATGAACCGCACTCGTTGGTTGCTGGGGCTACGGGCAGTGGCAAGTCGGTACTCATCCAAGCACTTATATTGGATATCGCTGCAACCAACCCCAAGGAGTTAGCCCAAATCATCTTGATTGATCCAAAGATGGGAGTGGACTACGCGCCATTGGCCGACTTGCCGCATATGCGCGATGAGATCGTCACCACTAAAGAAAAAGCCGCCGAGGTTCTCGACGCACTGGTTCAGGAGATGGAAGATCGTTACCGCGCCTTTGCAAAAGCGAGGGCCCGTGACTTACCGACCTATAACTCGAAAGTTTCGACCGAAGAGCGTTTGCCAATGGTCTTTCTGGTTCACGACGAGTTTGCAGACTGGATGCTTGATGATGCTTACAAATCGGCAGTGGGCGCGGCAGTTCAGCGGTTGGGTGTGAAGGCGCGTGCAGCAGGTATTCATTTGATCTTCGCAGCACAGCGTCCAGACAAGGACGTAATGCCGATGCAGCTTCGCGAGAATTTAGGCAATCGTTTGATATTAAAGGTCTCTAGCGAGGCAACTTCGAAAATTGCGCTAGATCGACCGGGCGCTGAGTTATTGCTAGGGAGGGGGCATCTTGCCGCTAAGCTTAATGGCGAGCAGGGGTTAGTGTTTGCTCAAGCCCCTTTTCTGTCAGATCAGGATATTGAAATGGCAGTACTAGCCATCTGCTCTGATAACTCAATGCACGGAGCCAGTAGTCGTGAAAATTGACGATGCGATTGAGATCGTCACGAAGTTCTTAAACAAACTAATTGGGGCATGGCTATACCTCAATCAGAGCTCCGGTGCAGTCATAAGTCGCAATCATAAGAGTTTTCCTAAGTGTGCGAGCATTCCAGGCGACTGTTAAGTATCGCGTGAAGGTGGTATCAGTGACAAAAAAACTTGTTGATCATTTGGCGCGATGCGACGAAAACTCACTAGTCACTTTGTTGGGGGAGACTACCGTAGCTCTCCTAAAAGCGGTTGGTAGTGATGCATATAACGTGGATGGCTTAGCCTATCTAGTTGTAAGTATGCATGGTGAAGAAGGTGCGTTGCGTGACAGTGCCATTCGTAATTTACTTTTTTCAAATTTGGACGGTGATGAGGGAAGGGCGCTCTGTGAACTTCTTCAATTTCCGACTTCTGCGGCAATGATGACGTTAAAGGGCGTTGATTTCGACAATAACCTCCTGAATTTAGAAGTTTTAATGGGTTGGTATGATGTGGCGGTAGACGCCAATAATTCCAAAGGCAGAGAGGTCGAAGGATCACGGAAAGCTGTGGCAAACCATAAACTTAGGTCTCACCAGTTAACGGCATTTCGAAAGCTAAGAAAATCCATTGCCAACCCAGACACATCAGTTTTAGTTAATATGCCATTTGGTGCGGGTAAGTTGCGATTAGTGGTTACCGCAGTACTCGATCTTTATCGGTCTGAGCCAGATGGAAGAGCTATTGTTTGGCTTGGGATAGGTGAAGCCCTTTGCGATGAGGCATTTATTGAACTTCGTGAGGTTTGGGAGCAAATAGGGTCGCGGGATGTGACCATTTATCGTGTTTATGGTGATCGGCCTGTTCCAGATCTAGGCAGTCTAGAAAATTGTATCATCGTTGCCGATATTAGAAAACTCAACGATGAGGGGGGCGGATTAGAAAAAATAGGTCGAAAGACCCGAGTGATAGTTTTCAGTGATGCCGAGCATGTTACTCATCCGATCGGAGTTAAGATCATCGAGCGGTTTTCGAAAGAGGGTGCCATTAGTTTGGTGGGGATATCAGCTATATCCTCTTGCGGCATAACTCAAATACCTCACCAAGCAGCGTTCCGTGCAAAATTTTCAGGGGCATGCATCACTATTGATGATGAAGATCCCATGAAGCTGCTACGAGACGCTGGTTATGTAGGTAAAGTCATCAGTGAGATTCGGGATCTAAAGTGCGGTATAGCAAAATTTGTAAACGATAATGCGCTGGAATTTGATCTTGATTTTGTAAATGAGTTGAGCAAGGACTTTGAGCGAAACCGTTGCTTGCTAGACTTGCTTCTGGCTGAGTCAAAGGCTGCAGGTAAAGTTGTGTTTTTTGCTACAACTGCCGAGCACGCTCGTTTGTTTGCCGGTTTGCTAGCCTTGCGCGGTGTTAGAGCAATGTCGGTGACTAGTGAAAAGTCCCCAGACGAACGAGCGGTCATTATACAAAGATTTAACTCTCGCGATGAGCAGATACTTTGCGTTCATGGTTTCTTCATTTCGGGAGATTCTATTCCCTCTGTTGCTGTTGGTATCGTTGCAGTCCCTACATTATCGGCGTCCGTATTTCTTGGGATAGTGGGGCGATTAGCAAGCACCAAAAGAACTGAAAATAATTACCTGCGGGTCATAGTCGCTTCTGATTCGCTGCCTGTGCAACGGCAGCTGACGGAAAGCCTTGATACCTGGAATAAATTAGATATTTAGGAAACTAGTAATGTCATTCCCAATTATTCCTCAAGATCTTTCTATTTCTGCAATGCGCAGTTCGGGGTATCGAGATACCGCGCATGCGCTAGCCGAGTTAATTGATAATTCTGTTCAGTCTGGCCAGGAGTCCGGTGAGCGGACAGAGATCGAGCTTATATGCATCGATACCGTCCACGGTAATGGCCGTCGACGGCTTTCCAATGTGGCGGTTTATGATAATGCCGGAGGTATGGAGCCTGCATTGCTACGTAAAGCGCTTCAATTCGGAAATGGATCTCGTCTTGAGCCTAAGAATCAAAAAGGGATTGGCAAGTTTGGTATGGGGCTTCCGAATTCGTCAATCTCTCAATGTAAGCGTGTTGATGTGTGGAGCTGGCAAAAAGGCATAGTACACCATGCATATTTAGATGTAGAGGAAATCAAAAAAGGAGTAATGACCGATGTCCCCGCCCCAAGTGTTTCGACGATTCCCGCTATGTGGCTGTCATTGATCGTAGGGGAGATTGGAGAAAGCGGAACTCTGGTGGTCTGGAGTGATCTGGATCGAGTCTCATGGAAGCAAAGTACAACGCTTCTAAGGCATACCGAGTTTATTGCCGGGCGCGTATACCGTCATTTTATTAATAAAAAGTCTGTACGGATTAGACTTGCAGCTTATGAGCAGAACGGGTCCGGTTACCCTGCGCTGTATGAAAGTTTTGTTCGGCCTAATGATCCATTGTATCTAATGAGTGGCACTAATGCTCCTTTGCCGTTTGACCAGGTGCCCGCGTTTGAAAAATTTGGAGAGCTGAAGATTCTGGTTGGCCATAATGGAGAGGAGCACGAAGTGATAGTTCGTGCGTCAATCTGTAAGCCTGAAGCTAGACGGGATGGGGGAGCTAAGCCTATTGGGCAGCATACTCTAAAGAATCAGGGGATTTCTGTTGTGCGATCCGGTCGTGAACTAGAGATGAATCATAGTTTCCTTCATTCCTACGACTCTCGCGAGCGTTGGTGGGGTATTGAGGTTGAGTTCGATCCTGGTTTGGATGATGTTTTTGGCGTGACCAACAATAAGCAAGCAGCAACTGGATTTATGCGCTTAAGCTTCGAGGAGGATGCGGAGGCTGAGGGGCTGTCAGAGCGTAGTTATCGCGAAATGCTGGAATTAGATAGCGATCCCAGGCTGCCTATGTATCGTATCAGTCGAGAGATCGAAAAAATGCTGGGTGTTATGCGCGCTCAGGTAGCGAAAATGCGCGAAGGAGACCGCGTTCAGACGAAGAAGGACCGTGCCGAGAACAAAGCAGAGCAGGCAGCTACGGACTCTGTAAATCGTCGTCGAGATCGTGTTGGGGATACAGGTCGAAGTGACAAGCAAGAGGCGCTGTCGGATGATGAACGTACTAATGCTTTATCTACTGAAATAATTCAGGATGGAGTTGAAGGTGATAAGGCTCATGAGATTGCCGTAGATTATGTAAGTAAGAAAATCAAATTCCGGTTTAAGCATGCCGATGCTCCGGGGCAGATGATTTTCGATGTGGGCGCAACTGGTGGCATCATTCTCGTAACTTTAAATACTAGACACCCCGTTCATGGTCGGCTTTTCGAGGCTCTCCGAGATGATGATGGCCCTGATAAGCAATATGCTAAAGAAGTCCTTTCCTTAGTTGCAGCATGGGCGCGAATGGAAGATGAAGCACCTAGTGAAAAGTCACGTCTTGCCATGGAAGACGCACGCTTGAATTGGGGGCGTATAGCCATGGATTTCTTTGACCTAGAGGATTAATTGGTGGGAGGGCGCGAAGCAATACGAGGTTTTTCTATCCAAACTTTGATTTGTTTGTTGGATTCATTACAGGCGAATGAGGGAACCTGGGTGGCTGTCACTATTGAGCCAGATTCGATTAATGAAAAAGCGGACATATTTTGGGAGTTTTCCGGCGGAGGGAGTCGCCTTCAGCAGGTTAAATCTTCTAAAAATCAGATTGGTCTGGCAGATGTCGTTTCTTGGTGCAAAGAGCTTAAAGCTTCGGGGCAGGCTGAGAGTTACCAACTTATGTTGGCAGGTCCTATAGCCGCCGCGGTCCTTGAGAAGGCTCCTTTTGATGGCGTCGATGTTCCCCCGCCTTCGCCAATAGATATATTGGCGCTAACCGATCAGGCCATCACAAAGTTAGATCGCTATTTGTTACTTAAGGCGATCGATCCGCTGCCCGTAGCAGTTCGGGAGTCATTGGTATACTTAATTTCTGCCCGCCTTTTGGAAGGTGCGGCTTATGGTAAGCGATTGGCTCGGGAAGAATTTGATGGATGGCTGTTGCATTGGATTGCTGTTGCTTATCCAGAGGCAATCAAGCAACGTTTGTCCGTAGATTGCAGTGTGCTCTGGAGTAGTGTCGAGCTTTCTAGCCCTGCAGAAATCTCAAGAAGAGCATTTGAAATAGTGCTTCCGCTCTCTGTTATTAATGGCGGGGCTTCAACTGCCGTCGTCGAGTGGTTTCTATTGAGAGTGTCATCACAGGGCAGAGAAATGAGATACCGCCCGGTCGCAATTATGCCTGAGACTTGCGCTGGCACATTGAATAGGAAAGAAGTTGCCAAGGCATTTGGCGAATTTGCTATCTGTCCAAAGTCCGCGGTTCGCTACGAACTACTATTCACCCCAATTGAGCGAGCGGGTTATGTGGTCGATGAGTGGCCTCATGGTTGGCATGATTTAGAGTTGTTCGTCAAATACTCAGGTCAGGATATGCCGAGATCAGTAAAAAAAATATCCATTTTGATCGCGATGGATGAGAGTTCGGTGCTCGGTACTAAAAGGGTAAAGAGTATCTCTATCTCTGACCTCGAGAGTTTTCTGGATATGCTCTAAATTTATTTATGACAGATCAAGCATGAGCTGTTTCCTTCGTCGTCTCCGTAAATGTCATCGATATCTTCCGGACATATTTTCACTGGGCGTAGCGGGTTCACAGGGATGTTTTTACGAAGGCGCGCGCGGCGGATCTCATATTCGGCTTTGATCTCAGTAACACGCGCAGGCTTCTCTAGATCCCAAAGCGACTCCCCCTTAGTCCAAGTGAAAGGTGAACCATGCTCCAGTGCATCTTTCTCTAATGCCTTGGCCTTTTCGAAGTCCTCGGGGTGGCGCTCTTTGAGGCGAACCCATTCGATCTTTTGTTGGAAGAAACAGAATGTGCAGCCACTGCGAGAGCGCCATTCGTAGTACTTTGGATAACCCAATCCAGAGGACTCGAGAATATCGACGACACTAGCTTTATCGACGCCCGCCTCACGGAAGGGGAATTTCACATGCATGTTTTCGGCTTTTGCTGAGTACCCCTCGCGGTACTCCTCATCAGCCCGGATCGCTACATAGGAGAAAACTTTATCACCAGCTGCCAGCCATGGTTTTACCCACTGTTCGAACGGTGCCAGTTTGAGTTGACGCGTACACCAGCGAGTCTGTGCGCTGGGGAGGAAATGGTTGTATTCACGCAGCCAAAAGCGGAAGTCCCGACGGGGATTAAGTCGCTCGATGGGCTTTCCTAAATAGCCTTCGAGTCGTCCCAGGAACTCGTAGACCTCGGGAAGTTCCTCGCCGGTATCAGTAAAGAAGTAGTCGATATCCAGCTCGGGATGGTGGTCACGCATCCACACTGCCAAAGCTGCGCTATCTTTTCCTCCGGATAAACCCAGTACGTGTCGTTCAGTCATGCATCTGTTCCTTTTCGATAACCAGGTTCATTCCGACTTTGGCTAAGATGGCAAGTAAAATGTCAGTATCAAGGCCTTGATCCTCCAGCATTTTGGCTATTTCATTGGCCTTTTGTTCTACTGTTTCACGATGACGCTCTGAGATCGAAAAGGATCTAGAAATCGTTGTTGTTTCCGCTCCTACGCCAATGACAACTGCGATTGCTTCACTTTGTGCTGGACGATCTTTGACAGCGACGAAGGCCTCAGCCTCGCGGAAACGTCTTGCGAATTGGACAAGTTCGAGCACCGCAGCATCGATATGGCGGTCCACCCAGTCGCGTGGTGGTTTATCGGCGGCTAGGCTCAGAATACCTTCCAAGACGGAGCGGCTGCCATCGTAAGACCCCAGTCTTGTCGAGAATGCATCGAGCCTGAAGTTGCCTGAAACGCCTGCGACAGCCCGCGCCCTTTCACGGAGTGATTCCAAGTTGTCGAGAGGTGCATCAAGTGCTTCAAGCATCTTGGCTTCTACTTCGGAGAGCATCATTGCGTAAGCTGTTGCGATTTCTTTCAGGGGCGCGCGCAGAGCATTCACGTAGGCTTTGCCATCGGCTACCTCCAGCAGCGTTGGTAAATCGACGAACAGCACTTTGTGCGGGTCGCTGGCCTTTAGCAGCATGTCACGAATTGCTTTGGCAGTTTCACCCAGCCGCTGTGTGCGCCGAGACCACTCTGGCAAATTAAAAATCAACGCCACAAGGCCACGCGCCGCCTCTAGAGGATCAGCAACTCCTCCTATTTCCCCCACTTCCTCGAGGAGATGAGAGATGCCATCTAGAATTCGGCTCTTATCCTCATCAATCGCGATCCAGCGGAGCGTAAAGCGGGTCGGATCTTGGAGGCACTCGTCGATGTCAGCATCGCTGAGTCGAGAGATGAACATGCCTTCCTTGTATACGGCGATGTTGGCTTTATGCACCAACAAGAATGCTGTCAGAAAAACTGGCAGTATGCCCCGCTTCATGCCGTACGGCGGCATGCTCCAATGGTCATAAATGGTGCTCACGCTTACGCGGGCGCTGGTATCGGCAAAGAGTTGCTGAGTGAACGCCCATAACTCGGAAAAGCCTTTGGGTGAGGCTTCGCATGGCTCGCAGACGCGCCAAGCCTCTCCCTCTTTACGGTATAGATGTGATGCCACGAGCAGTGTTTCGAAAAGGCCGCGCTCGGCAGGGAAGCCTTCAATACCTAACCGCTCTTGGCCTTCGGCGTTGATCATTGCGTGTAACAGATCACGGCGGGCTTTAACGCTATTGCTCGACACACTATCGCGATTAACTAGCTCGCTCCACACTCGAGGACAATGCTCATAGAGATCGTCGGCGAGGTCTGAAGCAATAGGTGATAGCTTTGCACCAGGCTCAATAACCTGGTCGCTACCATCATGCCATTTGCAGAGTGAGGCAGCAGCTTGAAGTTGGTCCTCAAGGTCGGAGCGAGTAGCGGCCAAGCGGGCGAATACTTCGCGGCGGGCGACAGGGTCTCCTCCGAGCTCGTGGCGTTCCTTTACCTGCTCTAATGCAACCAATTCGGTCGACAGTTCCGCGATCCGGGCATGATTATCCGGGATGCCTACTAACACCGGCCAAGGTTCTTCGTAAGCACAGGACTGAGCTCGCTTTCGAGCCTCACGAAGAGGCATGTCTCGGCCGGGAAGCGCAAGGATGAACTGGCCGAACTCTCCCCGCTGGGGTTTGTAAGTACTTGCGATCTTTTCCGCTTGCTCGATGCTTCGCAGAGAAATTTCCATCCAGCGCATTGAGCCCGTTTCGTGGTAGTGCCGCTTGGCGACCACTGGGTGCATTCCCATAAGCTGGGATAATTTGGCGTAGTCAATGCCAGGAGATGACGCTACAGCTTGGGCAATAGCTGCATCGATATCGAAGTCGCTACCTTCAAAAACTGACCAAGCTCCGGTATAGCTCTTGAACAGAGCCACTTTGAGCGAGGCCAGTTTCTTCAGTGCGGCCTCGATCTCATCCTGTGGCACGCTGTGGAAAAGGGTCGACAAGACTGGTAAGTCGGCGGCAAGCCCTGAACCAGTGCGGAAGAGGTCGATGACGGCGATGTTTTTAATCAGAGACACCTGCAGCAAGTCACCAGATTTGGCCTCAGCACGCTCCACAGCTTCGACAGCTTGGGACCAGCGGTGCCCATCTGCAGAAGCTAGGATGGCAGGCTCTAGGTTCGCACGCAGATATTCCCAATAGTCGCTAGGGCGATACCAATTCGATTGGTTCAGCGGAGTCGATTGTAGGTAGGCGCGAAACCCATAAGGCTCGACTGAAGATAGGAAGCCAAAAGTGCTCCGCTCATTTTGACCGAACTGCCGCTTCGATATTGGACCCAACAATGCAGCCATGGTTGGATGCAGCGGCCAGCAGCGTTCTAAAGCAACAGCGAAATCATTGCCGACGGCTGGGCGACGTGACCTGACGGCATCGGCAATAGAGTCAGAGGCCCCCCGTATCCACTCGGGTCGCCGCTTTGCATCAATTGCACGGCCGATAAGCTCGACAACCTCGTCGCTTGCCGCCACGAAAGGGAGGTCAAGGTAACGGCCTTGAACCTTGCCCCAGTCGTCACGAGTGTCGATACCAAGACGGTTGGCGTACTGTGCGAAAGATTGATGCAGCACTCCAATCACAACCAGTCTGCCTTCAGCGCGGGCAGATGCTTCTGCGAGCTCTTGGAAGAAGTAGACATCGTCGCCCACGCCTAAGGCCGAAGCTTCAAGGAACTTGCCCATCTCATCAATGAACACCAAGACACCATCGTTCGGGCGGTCTTTGGCTTCGGCGATCAGTTCATTGATGACGTCCTGTGCATTGGGTTTGTTGCGACGTTCAAAACCCTTGTCCTGAGCCTTGCGAAGGGCTAAGTCCAGTTCCTTGACGACACTACCGCGCCGGCCAACCACTGGGATTACGAGCCACCCGTCTTGAACTGGAAAAGCACTGTCAAAGTTTGGCTTCGAGTCCAAATTTAGTGTAGATCGGGCTTTTGCGCGAAGGCTCTTATCAGTATGGAGGGCGCTCGCCAAAGCTACGGCCAGAGATGATTTTCCGCCGCCGAAGGGGCCTGTCCAAGTGAAGCTGCGCTGATTGGTTGCGGCAAGCTGCCTACTCATGCCCTCTACCACAGTCGCTGCGGTCGAATGGAAGATATAC
This sequence comes from Pseudomonas sp. ef1, assembly GCF_007293365.2. Lineage (NCBI taxonomy): Bacteria > Pseudomonadati > Pseudomonadota > Gammaproteobacteria > Pseudomonadales > Pseudomonadaceae > Pseudomonas > Pseudomonas sp. ef1. The sequence goes on from NZ_CM129815.1 coordinate 1,820,479, forward strand.
CCGTCGAGTGCGTCGGATCGGCCAATGTCCGCATCAATACGGATTGATCGTTGGTACTGATGAGAAATCTGGACGATGTCGGCGAGCACTGCCTCTCTTACCTCAGTCATATGCGCGCCTAACCATGTCTTGTCGATCGTCATCAGAGAGGTTTTTTTTGTGGACTTGGCGAAGGCCAGCGGAGTCGGACCACGCTAACTTGCCTCCGGTCAGATCGGCCAAAGAGATCAAGCGCTGGGCTATCGACTCTTCGTCGAGCTTAAAGACTCGACCTGGAGAGCCTTCTGCATATGCGATGGTCTCGAAAGCTAGCGAACTTTGGCTGTCTGCAGTTCTGCGCCAAAAATCCATGAGGGCATAAGTGAAGACACCATCATGAAGTGCAGCCTTGGGGCCGCGTCGGAATGCATATTGCCCCTTGTGTACTTCTTGCAGCAGCCCCAACTCCCCGAGTAAAGGCTCGGCAAAATCCTCTGGAGAACCGGTTGCTGCCCGTGGCGCGTAGCTACGTAGACAGGTCTCCAAGTCACGCGAAATAGTTGCTGTAGAAAGGCGGTGCTTGGGATCTAGGCTTCGGGCATACAGGGCCAAAGGCTCTTCGAGTTCTTGGCGTGTAAAGGTTGGAGCTGTCACATGATTGAAGAGCCAATACCATGTGGTCGAGCGGTGGTGCCGCCCGGCGAGGCGCCAATGTACGAGCCATGCTGTAGACGGGTTCTCCGCATAGGGGTCGAGACCTCCATTTCGCAGTATCTCCATTGCCAGGCTTTTTACGCGGAACGCATCGCCTTCTTCGGCCATGATCCCGCATGACAATGCCCAATGCCGAATCGATGAAACCATGTTTTTACCAACACCGAAGGCTGCGATTGCAGACTCATCGGTGAAGGTTGATTTGGTAATCAGTCCGTCATTGCTCGCTTGATCGAACGCTTTCTTAAGCCACATTTGGCGAAGAGGAAACGTTTCATGTCCGGAGAGGTGCACGGATGCAATTCGGTTAGGTTTGGTGTTTGTATTCTTCATGATTTCAAGCTTACCGCGAACTGGTGGATTACTCCAGTTTGAGACTCTACGAGTTTAAGCTGTATATGTATACAGTTATTTGGCGTTCATCCGCAACCGATCCTGAGCTCTCGGTGAGGTGCCGGATCGGCTGAACGCGTCGCCTTCCCTTTGGAGGGGTTGCTAAGGCAAGGGCATGTCGTCTCATGATCTGAAGTCAGGCCTGGAGTTTTGAGATTGTGTGCTTGGATGACCAAAAAAGAACGCGTTTAATGAGTGAGCAGCCTTGAGGCTGCCCGCTCATTGACTGATAGCTCAACGACTTCGTTTCTGTTTGAGGTGCTGCAAGATGATGAAAATATAGGACGCAAGCAATATCGCCACTAGCACAACAGGCACGCGTAGCAGCATAAGCATCACCGCTAGGCAACCAGCCAGGACTCCGACAAAGGCGAACACAGCTGCGAGAAGCTTGAGTACCGCTAACAGCAAAGGTTTCATAAGTGCCCCCGCACGGCCATCGACACGCAATCCTCGTTCCCGATCACGATGTGGTCGAGTGTCCTGACATCTACCAGGTAGGTGCCGGTGGCTTCTCCTGCTTTTAGCTTCTGCAGTTTCATCTATTGCTCCTTGGGCCGGTTTAGGTAGTAACGGATTGCGCCTGGCATTGGGTTGCAAGCTTTTCAGCTAGGTCTGGTTTGCTTGAATGCTGCGGTGGAGGTTTGGACGGGTGTTGATCGGCATTGGCTTCAACTGAAAAGAACTCTTCAATCACGGCGCTACTGTCTTCCTCGTTGTCCTCGAACGCACCGTTACCAAAGCAACGTCGTGCTGCCTCATCCAGCGCAATCTGATCGAAGCCAGCAGTCTGCCGTTGTGCGTCCAGTTCGTTGGCAGTCAGCAGCGCCTCGGCCATATCCATGCCGGTGCGTACGGTGAGATCGACGTAGAAGATTGGCGTGCCATGGCTCTGCCGAGTTGACTTCCCGCGCAGACGCAGCTCCAGCGGCAGGCAGGCTAGTCGGTTACCCGACATAGCCTGGAAGTAATGCAGGCGTGCGGCCAAGGTGCGGATGCTGTTAAAGCCGGTGGTGCGGAACACAAAGCTTCCGAGCGGATCGTCATCGCCGATCAGTACATTCAGCCGGCCGTAGGGTTTGCAGGCACCGCCTTTGGCCAGCGGGCAGGCATCAGGCGATGGGCAGGGCAACGATTGCATGCCGTCTCGGGTGACACGCTTGCATGTCTCGCCATTGCCCACGCACAGCGGCCGCCCAGATTGCCGGTCGAACAGCGTGTAGTCGGCGCGAAAATTCAGTTCAGGTTCGTTGAACAGCAGACGTACCGGGATGCTGCGTAGCTTGTACTCCTGGCTTTTGCGCAGCTCATCGTTGAACGGGTGCAGCAGCCAGCCTTCCTTGCCTTGCACCTGTGAAGTGATGGTGAACTGGTCATCTTTCTCCGGCAGGCGTTTGCCGTTCTTCTCGATGACCTTGCCTATGGAAATTCGCCCGAGTACCGGCGGGGTGATAGCCAGACCTTTGAGCATGGTGGTTCTCCTACAAAAGAGAAAAGGCCAGCCACGCAGCGTTAACTGTATGGGATGGCCAAAGGGAGGGAATGGTTAGGCGTGATTGGATTAGCCGACCAGAAAGCGCCTGCTGCCTTCCTTGAGCTTGGTGTAGCGAACCTGCAGGTAGGGTTTGTCCTTCAGCATGCGTTCAACATCGAGCACGTTGCTGTCTTTGGATTTCTTCCAGCTGATAAAGCCGTGGCTGAACTCCGCGCGGGTGGCATCTCCCATGGCCTGTTGCAGCAACTGCTTTAGCTGGGCTTCGCGCGTTTCCTTCTCGCTGATGGACTGGCGCACAGCTTTGAGCTCTAGGTAGGCCGCTGCCAAACCAGCGCGGCCACTGAAATCAGCGGTCTGGCCGTTGTCCTTCGGATAGAGCGCACGCAGTGCCATTTCAGCCGAGGCTGAACCATCAGCAGGCGGTGGTGTGTCTGTCTCGACGTAGTGCCAGAACTTACGCTCCAGCTCGATCAGGCGGGCAATCATCTGCTCGTCCCGTTCGATGCGGTGGATCTCTAGGGTCTGGCCGCCCAGCAATACAGCGACATCCGCAGCTTGCTTGCCGGTGACTGCAAGCTGGTGCATTACCTGCAGTTGCACATACTCGGGCACGCCTTCTTTCCAGAGGCGTGCGCCGTTTATGCCGGCTGTCTTGCATTCGAGGATCTGCACATCGTCAGCACCGATTACCTCTCGGTCGATGTTGGCCAGCATCCAGGACAACTCAGGGTTTGGATGCTGCAGTACGGCGTTGATGCGCCGTACGCGTTTGCTGGTGCGCTTGCTGTAATGCCAAGCCACGATCGGCTCCAGCACATTGCCCCAGTACATCGGGCTTTCCTCATCGTGCGGATCGGCCTTAGGCAAGGTGGTGTCGCGACCTGTTTTCTCCAGCCACAGCTCTAGCTGCGACTTGTAGGGATTTAGGCCTACTGCAGCGCCAGCATCCGAGCTGCCGATGCCCTGTTTACGCACCATCAGCCAATCTTCACGAGGCAGTTCCTTGGTACTGATTAAACGCAGCGCCGGGCGCGGCTTGCTGGCGCGGCTCAACGAAGTAGCTTTCATAGCGTTCACCTTGTGGAAATAGAAACGCCCGATCAGCAACCAGGCTGATCGGGCGTTATGGAGTGGAGGAGGTAAGCGGTTAGGCCACCAGTTGCAGAGCGGTGTCCAGGGCGCGTTGCTTGATCTGCGCACCTTGGCCGAACCAGGCCGAGTCCATGCGGTATTCGTTGCTGCGGGCGCGGCGCTCGTGATCGACAAACTCGGTCACTGCATTGAGCAGGCCCCATGCAGTGCCACGTGCCGAGTCGAGCTGACTGCCCCGACCACGACCCTCGTACAGTTCCTGAACCTTGCGCAGAGCGCGTTCGTTGGGCAGTACCTCCGGCAGTGCGCCGGTTGGACTCGTCTCACACAACACGGACATGAAGAACCCCAACGCCTCATGCCACTGCACCTTACGCTCAGACAAGGCCCGCATGCGGTACATAAACTCATCCCACTGCGAGACGGCGATGCCGAGCTGCTTCTTCACTGCTTTCGGATCGAAGCGGGTGTTGTGCGGCACCTTGATCGCGCGGCTGGTGCCGTCCAGGGCGATGGTCAGGGTGTTGTTGCACACCACTCGCACGGTGGTTGGTGTTGCTGTGGTGGCCAGGGTGCCGTCGCAGGATGTAGCCAGTAGCAAGTAGCCGTTGACCTGATCGTTACCCTTGAGCGCTGCGCCTTGCCCGGTACGCGCCAGCGCCCAGAATTTTCGACCACCCTTGAGCACGCCGGCGGTTTCCAGCTCATAGCCGGAAACCTCGGTAAGGTCACGATAAAACTCCAACACTTCCCGAGGCTGCACGGTGTGATAGCGCTGGGAGACCACCGACAGCGGTGCCTTGGTGTCCGAACGGAAGAGTACCTTCTGCTCGGAGAAGGAATGGATCGCGCCCAGGTGGCCGACGGTCTCTGATTTGAAAAGTACGGGGCTTTCCTGGATCGCCCAGTCCATGCCGGCTTCGCGTTGCCAGACTTCGATGGGTTGTTTCTGGGTGAGTTGATTACCTAGGCCATGCCACGGTGCAGCGCCAGCGTAGGCCATAGTTTCGACGAGATGGGCCATGGTTGAGATTCCTTTGGGTGCAGGCCGGCATAAAGCGCCGCGCCCAGCGCAGCACCGTCCGGACGATATGGATAGAAAAGGTGTGGTCCTGCCAGATCAGGCCGGAAGGTTAAAGCGGTGACCGCAGAGCAAGCAGAGGTTGTGGGCTAGGACGTGGCGATCAAGCGACTCACCCAGTTGGGCGCCGAGAGCGCAGCCGCCGACACCGCCGGCCAGTCCGCCGAGGATGGCACCTGACACTGAGCCGAGAGTTATGCCGACGGGCCCGGCAATAGCGCCGATTAGCGCACCAGCCTGACCACCTGCTAGAGCTGCGCTGACGCCACGCGCGGCACCACCTACTGTGCCGATGGCCGCGCCGACTTTCATAGCGTGATGGAAAGAAGCAACTTTTGGGGAGTGACAGCGAGGACACTGCAATGACATGGGATGAACCCTCCTGGTAGTGGTGTCATTGCTGTTATGTAGAGTTGAGATTTTTTTGAATCGAATCAATACGCCTTTGGGCGCGTGTTTTGGTCGCTATGGCAGCGAACGCATCCAGCCGCCTGTATTGGACCGCAATTATGATGAGTTGTGTCTGCTAAGCGAGGCGACACACATTGTCGTACCTACCAGTCAAGCTAGCGCCATTCGACAGCCGTAGGACATCGCTATGACAATTTCCCCGCGCCCGTTCACCCTTGTCTGTGCTCACTGTTCTTGGAGAAAAACGGTTCTGCCTCACAACGATTTGGCATCGCTCGGCCCAGCTGCGTTCATCCTTTGTCCTGAGTGTCATACCCCTTCGTTGGAGGGGCTGGAGGCCAATCGACATGAAATCCTCAGAACCCGCCTGGAACAATTTCTAAGCCTCAACGATTGACGTTTAAAGTCGCGACACCTTTTGTCGCTCTGCCCCGGTAAATGGTCAAAAAGACCTAGGAGGTTACGATTATGAAAAACCTGTTTGCCGTCATAGGACTTTGTGTGGTGCTAAAGAAAAGCTATGAACTGTATCGCGAGTACAGCGAACTGAAGCGCGAAAGGAACGCGCGCCAGTTTTCTCCCTCCTGAGTTAAGGGTAGAACCTCAAGTTCCGCACACCACTGCCGAAAGGCTTATGTCTTATGTCGATTACAATTGATGGCAAAACGCTACTTTAATCAGTAGCATCGACGCCAAATTGACGGCAGCCTCCTGGCTATCAGTTGACCCGCAGAACAAGGTAGTCATCATGTCCCAAGCGAAGGATACGCTGCTCAGGCTATTCGCATTACTGCGCCTGATCCCCACAGAACCGCAGCGAATTGCAGCTCCGACCCTGCTTGAAAAGCTTCGCGATAGAGGGTTTTCCGTAACACTTCGCTCGGTTCAGCGTGATTTGAACCGGTTGTCGACGCCTTTTTCGTTGCAATGCGACGAGAGCGAGATCCCGTTTCGTTGGAGCTTCACGCGGGATGCGCCGCTCAGATTGGAGGATATGGATGCCTCCACCGCACTGGCCTTGTATCTGTCGGAGAGCCATCTGACTACTTTGTTGCCGCAGACTGTTCTGGACCAGCTCGGTCCACAATTTCGACGCGCACGTAACTTCCTGGGTGATCTGGGCCACAACGGATTGGCCGATTGGGCGCGACGAGTTCGGGCGATTCCCAATGGGAAAACCTTGCTGCCTGCTGCGATCGATCCCGACGTCTGGGGGCAAGTGTCTACCGTTTTGCTGGAGCGCCGGCAACTGCAAGTGACTTATCAGAGTCGGAGCAAGGGCGAACTCAAACAGTTTCGCCTTCATCCGGCAGGCCTGGTATCGCGGCATGCCATCAGCTACTTGCTGGCTTCCGTAGATGGCTACGGCGACTTGCGCCAGTTTGCCCTGCACCGTATTCAGCATGTTCGTGTACTCGATGAGCCGTCCGTTTTGCATGCGGCCTTTGATGTGGACGATTACATCGCGACCGGCATATTCAGCCATCGTCAAACCGGCATAGAGGTAGAGCTGATCGCGGATGTTCATCCGCAGATTGCTTTCCTGCTTGGAGAGACTCCGCTGAGTCATGAGCAGACCTTGAGCGATATCCCCTCGCATACCTGGAAGCGTTTACGCGCCCAGGTGCCGCTGGATCGTGAAACGCTGTGGTGGATCTTTGGCCTGAACGACAACATCCGCGTGCATGGGCCACAGGTGTGGGTCGATGAGATAGGGGCCAGGTTGCACGGTATGCAAAACCTCTACACATCAGTTGACCACGCGACATGAACTGTCGCATGGCCATGGAAGACTGCGGCCGTTTGATTGCCAATGGATTAACGCTTGTCAGGTGCTCAAGGCGCCGGGCGATAGGGACAGAAACTGATGACGCGCTCCACCGTTACGCCCCTCAAATCCCGAAAAGTCGGAAGCTCGGTGTCTGCTGGCAACGCCACCTTCGATGTATTGGTGTTGGCCACAATGAGCGCAGGCAAAACGTCGTTTATCAACGCATTGATTGGCCAGGAACTGCTGCATACCGCCAATGAGGCCACCACTGCCTGTGTGACCCGTATAGAGCATCGTCAGGGCGCGCGGCGATTCAGTGGTGCCTGCTATTGCTACAACGACACCGAATTGGCCTCCCAGCCTTCGCCGTCAGTAGCGCTGCTGCAGGACTGGAACGCCAATGTCGAGGTCAAGCGCATCAGCCTGGCGGGAACCTTCAACGTGGTGCCGCGCCCGGCACCCGGTTTGGTGCTTCACGACACGCCAGGGCCAAATAACAGCCAGGATGAAAACCATGCCCGGTTGACGCTGGAGGCAATCCGCAACGTGTCGTTTAAGGCGCTTTGCTACGTGCTCAACGCTAGTCAACTGGGGACTCGTGACGATCGGTTGCTACTCGAACAGTTGCGCGAAGAACTCGCCGCCAAGCCTGCCCAGCCTATCTATTTCATCCTCAACAAAGTGGATTTGCTCGATCCGGAGAAGGGCGAAAGCATTGAGGGCTATGTGCACAACGCTCAGCGTTATTTGCGCGATATCGGTTTTGAACAGCCGATCATCATTCCGACAATGGCCAGTGCAGCGCTGTACGCGCGCAAGGCCCTGAGTGCCGAAACACTCACGCGCGCGCAGCGCTCTAAGTTGCGCCAAGTGCTCGATGACCTGGATGTCAACAAGTGCGCATTGCTCAATGCCACAGTCGCACCAGACCTGATCAAGCGTCGCGTCGGCAAGGCGCTCTATAACCTCGAACGCAAACTGCAGGCCAAGGAATCCGATACCCGAGCCTACGATAAAAACCGATTGCAGCAACTGGTCACCATCAGTGGGCTTAAAACCGTTGAAGCCCTTATCCATCATCAGCGCCGATTAGATGAGCAACCATGAATACTATTGAAATTATCCATAACCCTTTCATCGTCGAGACTCAGTTCCTGATCAGTGGCCAACCGCCGGCCGAAGGCTGCAAGCTGTCGAGCTATAAAGAATCGCGGCTGCAAGTGTGGATTGAGAAGCTGTTTGATGAGTTGAGCCAGTTGTTCAATGGTGACAATAACTTTGAGGTCACTTTCAGAGGCGTCGAGTCGGATTATCTGGACGTGGTTGACGCCGCAAAAGTGGCGATGGGCAAAGGCATGCAGGTCACCCTGCAGTTTATCGAAGCGGACCCGGCCGAAGAGCGCCTGACCCGTATTCGTGAGCTGATGGAGGAGGCCAAGCTCCATCCTGAATTTGAGCATTTCATTCGCGAGAATGCCGATGTCAGCCAGTCCTTTGAAGAAGCGTTCAATAAGGATTTTGACGTGTATGTGGTGGCGACTATGTCCTCGGGCAAGTCGACGCTGATCAACGCCATGCTTGGCCAGGACCTGTTACCGGCGGCCAACGAAGCCACTACCGCAACCATTGCGCGGATCACCGACAACGCATTAATGGGTCAACGCTTCGCAGCCCAGCGCGTGACGAATGATCACCGCGTTGCGGAAAACAGCGACAACGTAAGCCTGGAAGTGCTCCAGGCATGGAACAACCTGCCCGATACGATGCGCATCGATATCGAAGGCAAAATTCACGCGATTCAAGACCGTGACAGCGTACGCCTGGTATTGACCGACACGCCGGGCCCGAACAACAGCCAGGATGCAAAGCATCAGCTCAAAACGATGAGTTTCATTCAGGACTCTCAGCGCAACCCGCTGATTCTGTATGTGCTCAATGCCAGCCAATTGGGCACCAACGACGACAAAAACCTATTGGGGCTGGTCGCCGAAACCATGCGCAAGGGCGGAAAGCAGAGCAAGGATCGGTTCATTTTTGTCATCAACAAGATGGATGTGTTCGATCCTGAGAAAGGCGAGGACCTGCCATCCGTGCTGGCCCGCGTCAAAAACTACCTGGTTGAAAACGGTATTTTCAATCCGCTGATCTACCCGGTATCGGCCAACCTGACGCGGCTGCTGCGCAAGCCTCAGCACTTGCACTCACGCAAGGAACGCGGTGAGTTGAACTCCATGATGGACATGTTTGGCGAAGAGCCGAGCATGAACCTGCTGCAATACATGCCGATTACCGAGCGGGTCAAACGTAGCCTGCAAGAAAAGAAACTTCCCGAGATCGTGCTGAGCAGCGGATTGCCGGCGGTGGAGGCGATGATTGACGAGTACATCGACAAGTACAATTTTCCACATCGGGTCAAGCGCGCCTATGACGCGATGATCAAGGCCATTGCAGTCGGACTTAACGAAACCCAACTGATCGAGCAACTGGATCAGGACGAAAAGACGCTGGCGCATATCAATGAAGAGATCCTGGCGCTGGAGCTTCGGCAGGAGCAGGGGTTCGATACGCAGGCCTACAAGGACAAAATAGCGCGTGAAGGCAAGGTGTTGCCACGGGCCACCGAAGATGAACTCGCGACCTTGGAAAATGCTTCGGGTAAGTATCTCCGGTCGGTCAGTGAGCGGTTTATCGGGGAGGTTGAGCCGCGGATCGCTGAAATGCGGGTCAAGGAGGTTGAAGAGGAACTCCAGTTCCAGTACCGGAAACTCATCAATGCCTACGAGGCCGTATTTATCACGAGCCAACAAGTCATCCGTGATGATCTCCAGGCGGAGTATCAGCGTTATATCGTGGATCTGTTCAAGGACTGCCAGCATTTGAAGTTGCCGATTTTGGACAGCCTTCAAAAAGCCGCGGGTGATATCTCCTTCAATCTCACCATCAAGAGTGATGAGGTGCAAACCAAGCGGGTTGTGATTGACCGTTACGAAGTCAGCGACAGCAGTTGGTACAACCCTTTTTCATGGGGCTCTACCCGTACGGTTTACAAATATGGCGAAGAGAAGTCGGTTGACCTGGCCAAGCTCTGGAATCCCCGCAGCACCCGTATAAATACTGAGTTTGCTCGACTGGTCGTGGCCGCTCGCACAGAAATCGACAATGGCAAGACCGTCCTGATTGATCAGTTCATGGCCTTCATGGGGCGTGAGTTCGAAACCAAGTTCAATGAATTGATCGACTCGCTCAAAGAAAAAATGACCGATCGCGACGTTCGTAAACAAGCCCTTGAAGAGGCTCGTGAGTTGCAAGCGTGGATCAACCAATTCAAAGAAAAACTCGACGAAACCCTAGCGGTTTGACCTCGGAGCTTCTATGACGACTAACACCGCAATGATTGGAAAAGTCCGTGAGCAGTTCTTGGCGGCGCTCGATGACACACAGGTCGGCACTGAACTGTTGCAACAGATGGTGGATGCAGCGCGACAGCGCCCGGGAGTGATGGACGCTCACGAGGTGGATCGCATCACTCGCGCTATCGATGTGGATCCGGTGAGTTGGAACCCGGACTATTTCAGCCGGCAAAAGTTTTTCGCCGCCCGCAATTTCTCCGCGGAGCGGCTGGAACATTTAATCCAGGTTCGCGATGTGTTTCGTCAAAGAAACGAAAAGGGGTTCACACCCACAGATTCCGTTTCACCAGCGAGAAAAACACCGATGAACAATGCTTCCCTTGACTACCAGCCTTCCAGCAACCTCAAGCAGTTTGTCGACGAAGGCGACTTGCTGACGATCCGAACGGCGTTGCATCTGGAACTCAATGATCGTCGTCTGGATGGCGCCGATTTGCATGCTGCACTTGTGTGGATCAAAGGCAAAGTCCCCGGAATTTTCGAGACCTACGCAGAGGGGGCTTTTGCGCGCGAACCTGTTGCAGATGAGAAACAATGGACCGAGGATTACTACGACCTCCAGGTTACATACCTGAAAACTAACTTTTCAGAACAGCGCTTTGTGCATTTGATCGAAGTTCGCGATCTGTTGCGCAATAGTGCTGTCGAGGGCTTTGCTTCGACTAAGGCGGCAGCGCCAAAACAAACTACCGGTGCATATTCCGCTCCTGCGGTGGCTCAAGCATCACCTCGCAGCTCCCGCCAGGCTATTCCCGACACCGCACCGGATCGCAACCCCGCCTTCAGGACCGCACTGCTAATTGGCGGTGCGATTGCCGCGGTGGTCGTGTTCCTTGTGGCATTGGTTCGGTGAGCGTATGACAACTTCTATACTGACCCGAACCGCACTGCAGGACATACGTGAAAACGCTGGCCTGACCCTTGAGGCAGGGCGCGCACTGATCAATCGCAGTTACCTGTCGGAACTGGAACGTTATCCGGTCCATGCCTTCGCGGAGAAGGGGCTGCGGTTCAATGCGGCCAGTGATGCGCGGATTTTCCGCGTCGAGCGCATCGTCCAAGACAACAAACAATCCGTGCTTGAAAGCACGACGGCCGCTTACACCGCACTGGGTGCTGCGGGTTACTCGGTTTTCTTGATATTGCGTTCTAACGGTATTGAAACCGACCTATATATCGGTACCCGGGGGGAGCCCGGCAAAACTCTCGGGCACAGTTCCGGCGAGTTGCTGCGGGAGACTTTCAAGGGACACTTCTCGGGCAGCTCATTAGTGCCGCTGCAGCAACAAGAGGCTGACGTCTTGCTGGGGGCGGTCCAGGCCGAAAAGGCTAACCCTTCGGCGAGTATCACGGCGGTCACAGGTGTTCCTGCGTTGTCGACGGAGAACCGCGAGCACTTCATGCAAGGGCTCGAGCGCTTTATCGATGCGGCTGAGCGCCGTGTGTATCATGCGATAATCCTTGCTGAGCCGGTTTCGTCACAAAACCTTGACCTAATTCGTGCCGGTTATGAGCAAGTGGCCACACACCTTTCGCCCTTGCTCAAGCAACAATTATCGTTCGGCGAGCAGGACAGCGATTCCGTTGGGCTGAGCATCAGCCAGGGCTTAAGTGACTCCCTTGGGCACAGCCTTGGGCTGACCGAGACCAAGGGTACTTCGACAACGCTGGGTACATCTACCACTGACACCACCGGTACCAGCGAATCGTTTAGTGCGCAGACCCTGACCTCGAAAACGGTCGCTATCGGTGCCAATGTGCTCGGTATGGTGGGTGGTGCGACATTGGGGCCATTCGGCGCGATGCTCGGTAGTCAGATCGGCTCGGCCGCTGCAGCGCTGCTCAACGAACAACGCACCACCGGCACCAGTCAGTCGACGTCCACAGGTCGCAATGAAAGCCACGGCACGTCCTTCAGTGAGGCCGCGTCGAAGACCACCTCGACCACACACACCACCAGCACCACCGACACTCATTCGTTGAACAAAACCCTGGGCTCTAATCGGCAGATTTCGATTGAGACCGTGGACAAGACCATCGAGCAGTTGCTCAGCAAAATCGATCACCACCTCGAGCGTATCGACGAAGCCAAGACATACGGCGGCTGGAACTCGGCGGCGTATTTCATCGGTGACAGCACTGCGTCGTCCGAATCGTTGGCGAGTATCTTTCTTGGGCTGGTACGCGGCAGCAAGTCCAGCCATGAAGACTTCGCCCTGACCACCTGGAAATCTGCCAACAAGTCCGCTGTGCTGGACTGGCTCAGCGCGTTCAGCCATCCGCAATTGAAGCCGGGGTTTTCGAAAAAGATCCCGATCAGTTACCTCACGCCCGCCACGCTGGTGTCTGGTAAGGAGATGGCGATCCAATTGAGCCTGCCCCGACGCTCCACCTCCACGGTGGCCGTGCTGGAAACCCAGGCGTTCGGCCGCAAGGTGCAGCGCCTGGATGGTCACAGCAGTGAGCCAGGCAAGGGCAAGACACTGACCTTGGGCAACATCCGCCACTTGTGGGAAAACCTGCCGCAAAAGATCGAGTTGAGCCTCGATCAATTGGCCAGCCATGTGTTTGTCAGTGGTTCGACCGGTGCCGGTAAAAGCAACACGCTGTATGAAATGCTCAGCCAAATTAGCGCCGCCGGCGTGCCATTCCTGGTGATTGAGCCGGCCAAGGGCGAGTACAAACACGTCTTTGGTCATCGCGATGACGTCAATGTATTCGGCACGCATCCGGCCCACTTTGAATTGTTGCGCATCAACCCGTTCCGCTTCCCGTTGGCCATTCATGTGCTGGAGCACGTTGATCGGCTCGTGGAAATCTTCAACGTCTGCTGGCCGATGTATGCCGCAATGCCTGCCGTACTCAAAGAGGCAATCCTGCAGGCGTATCAGCAATGTGGTTGGGACTTGGACGCGTCGACCAACCGTTACAGCGATGCATTGTTTCCGACGTTCAGTGACCTGCTCAGTACCCTGCAAAGCGTGATCGAGGCCTCCGCGTACTCCCAGGAGCTCAAAGGTAACTACATCGGTTCGCTGTCCACGCGGATCAAATCCCTGACCAATGGCTTGAATGGGCAGATTTTTACCGCTAACGAAATCGACAGCGCAGTGCTGTTTGATCAGAGCGCAATCGTGGACCTGAGCCGCGTCGGCTCGTCCGAGACCAAGGCCCTGATCATGGGGATCCTGGTGATGCGCCTGAGTGAGCACCGAATGGCCTGTGGTGGCATGAACCAGCCGCTGCGCCACGTCACAGTCCTTGAGGAAGCGCACAACATCCTCAAGCGCAGCCCGTCCGAAGGCGGTGCTGAAGGGGCAAATGTGGTCGGCAAGTCAGTGGAGATGCTGACCAATGCCATCGCCGAAATGCGCACCTATGGTGAAGGTTTCATCATTGCCGACCAGTCGCCCCATGCGGTGGATATCGCCGCGATTCGCAACACCAACACCAAAATAATCATGCGCCTGCCGGATGAAATGGACCGTCGTTTAATCGGCAAGTCGGTGGCGTTGCGTGATGACCAGCTTGAAGAAATCGCCAAGTTACCCAAAGGCGTCGCCATCGTTTATCAAAATGACTGGCTGGAGCCGGTGCTGTGTCAGGTGAAGAAATTCGCCGGGTATGAAACCCCTTATGTGTATACCGCCAATGACAAGCGCGCCGTGCGTAGCCAGGATTTCAACCTGCAGGTACTCAACCTGCTGCTGAGCAACCGTATCCGCACGCCAGTCGCCTTGGATTTAGCGTTGCTGGAAAATGGCTTGTGTGAATTGCCGTTGCTGGCTCGCAGCAAAATTGCGCTGTTCGAGGCGCTCAATGCCCACAAAGAAGAGAAGCCGTCGGCGCTGTGCAAGCCCGAGGCATTTGCCTACGCCGCACAATTGGTGGTCGATGTGCTCGGTTGCCGGCAGCAGGTTCAGCAGATCATTCAAACGGCGACCGATTACGGGCAACTCAGCAATCAACTGGACCAGCTGCTCCACGAGCGAGCGACAGCCTTGAGCACTGAGCTGGCCCTGGCGACCCAGCAATGCTTGATGAAGGATTACAGCCTCCAGCACGAGAGCCATATCGATATTTATTCTGCATGGCGTGCGCGCCTCGAAACAGGGAGCGTTCTGTGAACTTTGAAAATTTCTTTGCTGGAAAAACCGAGGTTCCGTCCAACCTGGCGTTACTGGCGCGCGAAATGCCGGACCGCTGCCTGATCGTTGTCGAGCTTGATCGACCTATCGTGCTCACCCAGGAAACCCGCCTGGAGCTACCGCAAATGTCGCCGGAAACCCGTGAGCGGCTTGAACTGCTGGGCGTTCCAAAAGAGGTTCTGGATGCTATCGGTAGTGAAGCCGAAGCGAAAATCTATGAAGGCGCGAATCTTGAACCGGCCGAGGTCAATGGCAAGGATGCACTGATTCGTACCGACATCGATTACGATCAAAAAGATTATATGGGTACCACCAACCTGGACCGGATGAAGTCGGGAAGGGCTCCGCTGGATGCCAACGGAAAGCCGATCGAGTTACATCACATCGGCCAGAAACAGGACTCGCCATTGGCAGAATTGACCAGCGCTGAGCACCGTGGCAACGGAAACGATAACGTGCTGCACAACAAACAGAAGGAGTCCGAGATCAATCGCGAGGACTTCGATAAAGAGCGAAAAGACTACTGGAAGGCGCGAGCCGAACAGATTGAGAATCAGCGCTGAGGGCGAATCTTATGAAAAAACTTGAACAACTCGTTGATCTCCATCAGGCCAACACCCGGCCAGTAGATACCGCCAGCATCCAGAATCTTGAGGAGAAACTGGGATTCGCACTGTCTGACGAATACAAGCGCTACCTGTCGGCTTTTGGAGTCATTGTCTTTGACGCCTACGAAACGTATGGCCTAGGCGTGCCTGACGACTATTACCTGAATGTCTTTGCCGCATTCTCGGACCTGGGCCGTGACCCGACCTACCCGAAAAATACTGTGCCACTGCTGGAGATTGGTGATGGTCAATACTACCTGTACGACAACCAGGCACGAAAACTTCTGATTTGGGCTACACCGAATGGCGGCATTGTGCGTGTCTTGGAAGACGGGCTGGAAGCCTTTTTGATCAAGCATGTCTTCGCAGGCTAGTTGAACGCAGTTTGCAGACATAGACGTTACTCTTTTTCGTACGGCTACGTGCTGCAAGTTCTATTCGATGAACAGTGTCTTTAGATGGCTGTATCGCTTGAGTCGGCTGCTTGGCACCCTGAGAGGTGGGGGAGCAAGCCCGATGCACAATCCAGGCAGACGACGGTCATGGTTTGGTGATTACTTATCACCTGTTGAAGCTACTTCGTTAGCGTATTGAGACGACCTTCGTGTCTCGGTTGCTCTGGATGGCCGAGATCGAAAGATTGCCGGTAGCTGCTTCTTGGATGTGTTCGCTCCACCACTTCATCATTGGACGCCTGCGCTCGATGTAGTCCGCTCGGTTATAGGCGCTGCGGACCTCGTCTTTATCGACGTGTGCAAGCGCTACCTCAATCAACTCAGGATCCCAGCCGTGTTCGTTGAGAGTAGTGCTTGCCATTGATCGCATGCCATGGCTCACCAACCGACCTTCGAAGCCCATGCGCTTTAGCGCCATGTTGGCGGTCTGGCTGTTGCAATGGGTCCGAGGGTCCCGGTCTGCAGGAAATACATACTCTCGGTGTCCGCTGTAGGGTTTGATTGCCTCCAGCAGTCCCAATGCTTGATCTGTGAGCGGCACGATATGTACGCGGCGTTTCTTCATGCGCTCAGCAGGAATCGTCCAGATCTTCTTCTCGAAGTCGATGTCGACCCAGCGCGTGGTTGCAGCCTCCGCTGGGCGAGTCATGGTATTGAGCTGCCATTCAATCAGACAGCGCGTAGTTCTTTTTATGCTGGCATTAGCAATTGCCACCATGAGCTCTTTCAGCTCATCTGGAGCAAGTGCCGCCATGTTTTTCTTTTTCGGCTTCTTGAAGACGGAGCGAATCCCGCTGAGTGGGTTCGCGTGTATCAGTCCTGAGTTGACCCCGTAAGTCATGATCTCATTGAGTCGCTGTGACAGCCGTTTAACGGTTTCAAGGCTACCTTTGGTTTCGAGTGGTCGAAGAAGGTTGATGACTTGTGGTGCGCTGATTGCTGAAATCTGTGTGGTGGCCAAGTCTGGAAAAACGTGCAGCGTCAACGAACGCCAGATGTCCTCGGCATAAGCTGGTGTCACCGCATCCTTCTTCAGTTCATACCAGGACGTCGCGACATTCTGGAATGTGTGCTCGGTTTCAGCTTGCTTTGCTTGCAGCACTGCATCCCGTTGTTCTTTGGGATCGAGGCCTTGGGCAAGTATTTCCCGAGCTGCAATGGAGCCTTTTCGTGCCAGCGCTAGCGAGACTTCAGGGAAGGTCCCGAGGCCCATGTTGATTCGCTTCTTCGTCACGGGGTGTCGATAGTTGAAGTTCCATAGCTTTGAGCCATTACTTCTCACTCGCATTTGAAGTCCGCCGCCGTCGAACAGGACGTAGTCCTTTTCAGCAGGCTTGGCAGATTTGATTTTGAGTTCAGAGAGGCGAACCGCTTGTGCGCACATTGGCATTCCAGGGTGGGGTTGGCATTCCAAAAATTAGCACTGTTGGGCTTGGAATGCCAATTGGAATGCCATAAAGGGTAGCTGCTCTTGGACGTTCGTGGACGCTGATGGCGCTGAAACCCGCGTATTCACTGGATTCCAGGCATAAAAAAAGACGTCCGTGGACGTCTTTAGATGATAAGGTGGTGGAGCCGGGGGGATTTGAACCCCCGTCCGCCAGTACTCCGCTGTCGGTACTACATGCGTAGCCGTGTCTATTAAGTTAACCCTCAGCGACCCGACGGGCAGGGTGCTTTGGGCGAGTTGTGTAAGTTTTAGCCGCTTCGTCCACAACGTACTGCACGGCGATTCTGTTCTATATGACAATCATTTCGGGTTTACAGACATCCCCTGATGATTGCTGGACCCGAAGGTACCAGGAGCATTGTCAGCTGCAATTAAGCAGCGAGAGCAACACCGTATTGGTCGTCATTGGCAACTATAAGTAGTTGCAACAGTGGATTTACGACTTCTGTTACCAAGTCGGCATGCACCTAGAGTTTCGCAACCGGCGTCGAATCCTAAACGGCCCCGAACTCATTGCCCGGTGAATCTGTTCGGGCAACAAGCGTGCACAGTGTACGTCAAAACGCTTGGCAGGCCAACCCGAAGGTTGGCCTGCGGGACATCAGTTACGCGTCGGGTTACGGATCTGCATCTTGCTGATGATGCCGTTGGTAACCTCGATGCATTCCTTGTCGTTGCCGGACGCCTGGGCCGCAGTGGCTTTTTCCTGTGCTTCCTTGATGTTATTCATGGAGCTTTCAGGAAGGGACGGCTGGCTGGTGACGAAATCTTTGATGCTTTGAAGATTCCCGGCGCAGAGGTCTTTGTCCGCCGCGAACACCGGCGAGGCCAGAAGTGCACCAGTGATAAACAATCCAGCAATTGCAGAATGCTTCATGGGTATCTCCTTGAACGATGGGGGCTCGGTGCTGCCGGACGGTTTGGCCGCGATGCCGAGGTCAAGACAAGCGAGGTCAGTATAGGACCTGTCTGGTTGACCGCTTCGCTGCGCAGGAATTCGGTTTTATTTGCAACGAATGTCAAAAGGCCAGATCGGTCGGCCAGGTGCCGATGCAGCCGACCTGTAAAAGGTCGGCGCATGAATCATTTTTTGGTGTCACCGGTAGCGTTTTGAATGTCCAGCAGGGTTTGCTGTGTTTCAGCGAGGCAGTCGTCAATCTTGCCTTGTGCTTTCAGGGCGCGGGCTTTGCTGACACTGGCCGATACGCGCGCATTCAGGTCTGTCGACGTCAGGTATTGGGATTTTGCGCTATCGATTCTCTGCAGATTGGCATCGCATAAATCGCCAGGTTTTTCAGCGGCGAACGAAGTGGACGCCATCATCGAGGCAGTGACAAACAGACCTAACATTACAGAGCGGTTCATGTGTATCTCCTTGAACTGAGGGTTCAGACTTCGCTGACCGTTGAACAGGCCCCGAATGGTCCGGGGCATGTGCAGTGGACTACCGCCTCGCTCAAGGGTTCTGATTTTTTCTTCAGCGGACTTTGGCCTGTGTCACCCGATCCACCAGATAAACCAGCCCGTGGTAGTCGATGCCACCGTGCTGGGTCAGGCCGATTTCGCAGGTGCGGCTGGTGGAAATGCCCTCGCTGCAGTGCTGCACGGCGTCCTTGAGCGTACGCAGCGAATGGCTGTTCAGCTCCGGTGTGGTGAAGCCTTTGTCGCCGGCAAATCCGCAGCAATGTATGCCTTCGGGAATCACCACGGTGTTGCTGCATTTGCGCGTCAGATCGATCAGCGCCTGGCTTTCGCCCAAGTGCTGAGTGCTGCAGGTCACGTGGACGGCAATCGGCGCTTCCTGGGGTGTGAAGTCCAGACGATCCAGCAGATGCGTACGGATGAAGCGCACCGGATCGTACAGATCCAGTCGTGTTTCGCCGATGTCCTGAACCAGGCGCAACGTACACGGGCTGGTGTCGCAATAGATCGGGTCGAGGCCGCCGCGACTGGCGTGGAGCAGTGCGCTGATCAGCTCCTGACGTTTGTGCTCGGCCTGCTCGGCGTAGCCTTTGGAGGCGAACGGCTGACCGCAGCAGAGGTTGTCCTGATTGTCGGGAAAGACTACCTGGTAACCGGCCTTTTCCAGCAGGCCACGGGTTTTGTCGTACAGCGACATCTGTTCTTTGTCGCCCGCCGCCGGGCCCATGACCCGCGACACGCAAGCTGCCAGATAAACCACGCGCGGGCGCTCGTCCGAAACGCTCGGGCTGAAGCGAATGGCTTTTTCCGGCTGTGGCATGGCCTTGGTCCACAGCGGCACCTGGCCTTTGGACAAGCGCGTCAGCGTCGCCGACAACTTCGCCAGACGCGGTGCGCCGAGCATCATCCGCGCGCCGTTGGCGACATGCAGGGTGAAGCGTGCGCCTTGCAGGGTTTTGGCGAAATTTCCTTCGATCCAGTCAGCGGTTTTCTGATGCGTGGCGTGGCGGCCACGGAGTTTTTTCACCAGCTCGCCGGTGTTGATGCCTACAGGGCAGCGTTGCGCACACAGACCGGTCGCGGCGCAGGTGTCGATGCCTTGGTAGTCGTAGGCTTTTTCCAGTTCGGTGGTGTCGACGCCGGCGCGCTTTTTCGCCTGGATATCGCGCCAGATGACGATGCGCTGGCGCGGGCTCAGGGTCAGGCCTTTCGAAGGGCAGACCGGTTCGCAGAAACCGCACTCGATGCACTTGTCCACAATCTCGTCCGCCGCCGGCAGCGGTTTCAGGTGCTTGAGGTGGATCTGCGGATCTTCGCTGAGCACCACGTCCGGATTGAGAATGCCGTTGGGGTCGAGCAGGCGTTTGAGCTGCCACATCAGTTGATAGGCGTCGCTGCCCCATTCCAGTTCCACGAACGGCGCCATGTTGCGGCCGGTGCCGTGTTCGGCCTTCAGCGAGCCGCCGAATTCCACGGCGACCAGTTGCGCGACGTCGTCCATGAACGCTTGGTAACGTGCGATTTCTTCCGGGCTGTTGAAGCCTTGGGTGAAGACGAAGTGCAGATTGCCTTCCAGTGCGTGTCCGAAAAGGATCGCTTCGTCGTAGGCATGTTTGTCGAACAGCTCGATCAGGCGATTGACGCCGATCGCCAGTTGTTCGACCGGGAAGGTCACGTCTTCGATGATTACTGTGGTGCCGGTTTTGCGCACGGCGCCGACGGCGGGGAAGGTGTCTTTGCGGATGGCCCAGAGGCGGGCGTTTTCCACCGGGTCTTCAGTGAAGTCGACCTGCTTCTCAACGGGGAAATCGCGCAGGGACGCCATGATTTGCGCCAGTTGTTCTTGCAGCAATGTCGACAAAGCGGCGCGGGATTCGATGAGCAGCGCGCAGGCATTTTCCGACAGCAGCTGTACGAAAGCGGGCATGCCTTTTTTGTCCTGCACCGAGCGCAGACTGCGCCGATCAAGTAACTCCACCGCTGACACCGGTTGGCTTTTCAGCACCGTGACCGCGTTGCAGCAGGTTTCGACATCGGGGAACACGATCAGCGCCGAGGCCTTGTTCGGGTGATCGATGACGGTGTCGTAAGTCACCGCGCTGATGAAGCCGAGCGTGCCTTCGGAGCCGACCAGCAGGTGGCTCAGGATATCCACAGGCTCGTCGAAATCCACCAGAGCGTTGAGCGACAGGCCGGTGGTATTTTTCAGACGGTATTTGTGGCGAATTCTTGCGGCCAGTTCGGCGTTGGCGCGGGTCTCGCGGCCTAATGTCGCCAAGCGTTCGAGCAGGTCGCCGTGGCTGGAGCGAAATGCCGCGACGCTGGCAGGGTCTTCGCTGTCGAGGCGCGTGCCGTCGGCCAGCACCAAGCGAATCCCGGCCAGGGTGTGATAGGTATTCTGCGCGGTGCCGCAGCACATGCCGCTGGCGTTGTTGGCGACGATGCCGCCGATCTTGCAGGCATTGATCGACGCCGGATCCGGGCCGATCTTGCGTCCGAACGGTGCCAGCCAGGCGTTGGCCTGCGCGCCGATCACGCCCGGTTGCAGGCGGATCTGCGTGCCCTGGCCGCGAATCTCGCGGGCATTCCAGTTATCCCCGAGCACGATCAGCACCGAGTCGCTGATCGCCTGCCCGGACAGGCTGGTGCCGGCGGCGCGGAAGGTCACCGGCACCTTGTCGCGCTGGGCCAGTTGCAGCAGCGCCACGACTTCGTCTTCGGACTCGACGCGGATCACCAGTTTCGGGATCAGTCGATAGAAACTGGCGTCGGTGCCAAAGGCCAGGGTCGACAGCGGATCGTCGAAGCGCCGCTCTGGCGGAATCAATCGCTCGGCATCACGCAGGAAAGCAGCAGGAAGACTCATTGATCCTCCAGAATCAGCACGACCAGATCTTTTGGGCCATGTGCCCCATACGCCAGGACCTGTTCAATATCGGCGGTTTTCGACGGGCCGGAGACCAGCAGCGCGTTGGTCGGCATGCCTTGCGCCCATTCGAACTCCTCTTGCACCTGATAGAAGTTGTCGCGGATTTCGCTGGCCTTGAGCAGGGCGAAATGCACCGGCGGCACCAGACTCATCAAGCGCGGTTCTTCACGGGTTGGCCAGATGATCAGGCTGCCGGTCGCCGCGATGGCACCGAGGGTGCCGGTGAGGCTGGCCGGGGTGTCGTTGAACAGTTCGGCTTTCCACTCTTCCATCGGCCGGTCGTAGGATTTCAGTGCAGGCAGCTCGGGATTATTCGCCCAGTGCTGTGTGATGCGTTGCCCGTGGGTTGTTGTCGGAGCGATCAGCAGGCTCGGCAATTGGCGGTCGCGCAGCAGTTGCGCCAGTAATGCCGGCCACTCGGCGCCCGAGGTCAGGTGGATTTCGGTGTGCACCGCTTCCATCAGTTTGCGCAGTTGCGGGATGCGTTGCTCGGCGCTGTAGGTGTAGGGCTGGGTGACCAGATCGACATCAAAGGTGTCGGCGATCGGCGTGGTGCCGGTCAGACTTTTCCGCAGCTTGCCGAGGATATTTTGCTTGGCGCTCATCGACGCTCTCCCTGTTTGGCCAGATGCTCGCGGGCCATGTCATGCAGCGAACGCGCGGCCGGTTTTGGCGCGCTGTGGTTTTGCGTCCATGGGCCGACATTGCTCGGCGTAAGGGCGCGCAGCCGCGTGGCGAAAAAAGCGAACAAGCGGTACAGCGTCGGCGAGCTATTGAGTCTGGCCCAGGCGTTCCAGATGAAGCGTTCCTTGCGCGAATACTTGCTGCCCTGACCGCGCATCACCTGATTCGGCGCGTCCGGAGCTTTGACGTTTTCCTCACGCAGACGGCGCAGGATCGCCGGGATCGGAATCTTCACCGGGCAGACTTCACCGCAGGCGCCGCACAGTGAGGACGCGCTAGGGTGGTCCGGGACCTTGGCCAGGCCGACCATATGCGGGGTGATGATTTTGCCGATCGGCCCCGGATAGACCTCGCCATAAGTGTGGCCGCCCACTCGCGTGTATACCGGGCAATGATTCATGCAGGCGCCGCAGCGGATGCAGTTCAGGGTCTGGCGCAATTCACTGTCGGCGAAGGCCTGGCTGCGACCGTTGTCGAGCAGCACCAGATGCACTTCCTGCGGGCCATCGAGTTCGTGTTCCTTGCGCGGGCCGGAGATCATGTTGACGTAAGTGGTGATCGGAATGCCCAGCGCCGAGCGCGTCAGCAATGACAGCAGCGGCACCACGTCGCGCAGGTTTTCCACGACTTTTTCGATGCCGGTGACGGCGATGTGCACCGGGGGAACGGTGGTGGTCATGCGCCCGTTGCCTTCGTTTTCCACCAGCAGCAGGGTGCCGGTTTCGGCGACGGCGAAGTTGACGCCGGAGACGCCGATGTCGGCTTCGAAGAATTTCTGCCGTAGGACCCTGCGACCGATCTGAATGAGTTGGTCAACGTCCTTGGTGTATTCCACGCCAAGTTTGTCGTGGAACAAGGACGCGACCTGACCGGCATTCTTGTGGATCGCCGGCATAATGATGTGTGAAGGCTTCTCGTGGTCGAGCTGGACGATGTACTCCCCCATGTCGGACTCCAGACATTCAATGTCCCGAGCCTCGAGGAAATGGTTCATCTCCATCTCTTCGCTGACCATCGATTTGCCCTTGATCACTTGCCGCGCCTCGTGAGCGCGGATGATCGACAGGACGATGCCATTGGCTTCGTCCACCGTTTCCGCCCAGTGCACTGTCACACCGTTGCGGGTCAGGTTCTGTTCCAGTTGCTCGAGCAGGTCGGGCAACTTGGACAGCGCGCGAGCCTTGATCGAATTGCCCAGTGCGCGCAAGTGTTCTCTTTCGTGGGCATCGCTGAAAGCCGCTGCCCGCTTGGTCATCAGTGAATCCATGGCAGTGCGGAAGTTGTTCCGCAGCTGCTGATCACCCAGGGCGTTGTGTGCCCGGGTGCGGAAATCTTCTTCTACGGCGACCGTAGGAATAATCGTCGAGGTGCTCATTGCGCACCTCCGGTTCGCTGCCAGAGGAAGCTCGCCAGATGTTGCCCGCGCAACGCTTCCTGCTGTTTCTCCAGCGCGCCGTTGATGTTCATCAAGCAGCCGCAGTCGGCACTCAGTACCTTGTGTGCGCCGGACTCTTTCAACGCACGGGTCTTGTCAGCCACCATCGCGCCGGAAATGTCTGGCATACGGACGCTGAATGTCCCACCGAAGCCACAGCATTCGCTTTCGTGGTCGTGATTGACCCGCTCCACATTGCTCAACTGCGCCAACAACTCGCGGCCATGCAGGTGGGTGTTCATTTCGCGGCGTGCCGAACACGAGGTGTGCAGCGCGACTTTCACCGGTTCGCCGCTGTCCTTGAGCTGCACCTTGCAGACGAACAGCAGAAACTCGGCCAATTCATAGGTGCGAGCTGCAAGGGCCTGCACCTGTTTCAACGTTTCCGGCTCGTCCTTGAACAAGTCGGCGTAATGCTCACGCAGCATGCCGGCGCAGGAACCCGAGGGCACCACCACTGGATAATCCCCGGCAAACAACGCCAGTTGCGAGCGCGCTACCGTCCGCGCCTGCTCGGTGTAACCCGAGGTGTAGGCCGGTTGGCCGCAGCAACTCTGCCCCTGCGGATACTCGACCCGGATCCCTTCGCGCTCCAGCAGATGGATCGCGTCCATCCCGGCTTCGGGGTAGAACAGGTCGACCACACACGTGCCGAACAGGTAGACCCGCGACGGTTTCTCGCTGGGGTATTGCCGAGGTTCGGGCAGTGGCGGTGCCACGCGGGTCGCGTTCGGCACGGCGTTGTAAAAAAGCTCGCTCATCAGGCGTGTCTCCGGGTAGGCCCGGTTATCCGTCTGCTGCGGCTGCCGAATATAAAGCGCATTGCTTTCAGCAGCCTTACAGACCCGGTGGTGAATTGCTGACGCCGGATCACGGGCCGGCGTCGGTTATTTCCATACTTCTTGTAGTCTTAGTGCACCAGCATGCCGGTGAACCAGTAAGCCTGAGCCAAGGTGATCAAACCGACAATCGTTGCAAAGAATAGGCTGTGCTTGAGGGTGAAGCGGAACAGATCCGATTCCTTGCCGACCAGACCGGTCGCGGCGCAGGCCACGGCGATCGATTGCGGCGAGATCATTTTGCCGGTCACGCCGCCGCTGGTATTGGCCGCCACCAGCAAGGTGTCGTTGACGCCGATCTGGTGGGCGGTGGTCGCTTGCAACGAACTGAACAGTGCGTTCGACGACGTATCCGAACCGGTGAGGAACACGCCCAGCCAACCGAGGAATGGCGAGAAGAACGGAAACGCCGCACCAGTACCCGCCAGCACCAGGGCCATGGTCGAGGACATGCCGGAGTAGTTGGTGACAAAGGCGAACGCCAGCACCATGCCGATCGACAGGATTGGCCAGCGCAGTTCGTAGAAGGTCTCTTTCAAAGTGGTCAGACCAGTTTTGAAATTGATCTTCAGTACCAGCATCGAAATCAGCGCGGAGAAGAAAATCGCCGTGCCGGTGGCGGAAATCGGGTCGAGTTTGAATACCGCTGGAATGGCGGTCGGGTTGGCCACGATTGGCGCAGTCTTGATCACCAGTTGATCAAGGTGCGGAATCGCGAAGTTGAACACCCAGCTGTACATCGAGCCGCCGGCAGCGAACATGGCTTTGAAAGGCTTCAGCGTCCAGATCGTCACCAGCACAGTGAGGATCAGGAACGGCGACCACGCCTTGAAAATTTCCCCGAGGCTGTAGGGCGAAGCCACGGTAGTGCGCTTCTGGCCGAAACCGCCGACGCTGGCGCTGACCACCGAAGCGGATACGGCGCCAACGATGTGCTGGCCGGCGGCGCGACGTGGTTGCCAGACCTTGAGGAACAGGGTCAGGGAAATCAGGCTGGCCAGTGCCGAGGTGATGTCCGGCAGTTCCGGGCCGATGAAGTTGGAGGTGAAGTATTGGGTAATGGCGAAACTCAAGCCTGCCACCAGCGCGGCCGGCCAGGTTTCGCGCACACCGCGCAGGCCGTCCATCATGAACACCAGCCAGAACGGCACGAACAGCGACAGCAGTGGCAACTGGCGACCGGTCATGGCGCCGATCTTGAAAGCGTCGATGCCAGTGACCTGACCCGCAACGATGATCGGAATCCCCAGTGCGCCGAACGCCACCGGAGCGGTGTTGGCGATCAGGCACAGGCCGGCGGCGTACAGCGGATTGAAGCCCAGTCCTACAAGGAGTGCGGCGGTAATCGCGACCGGCGCGCCGAATCCGGCGGCACCTTCCAGAAATGCGCCGAAGCAGAAACCGATCAGCAACACCTGCAAGCGCTGGTCATCGGTAATCGACAGGACCGAGCTGCGGATGACCTCGAACTGACCGCTCTTCACCGTCAGCTTGTAGAGGAACACCGCCGCGACAATGATCCAGGCAATCGGCCACAGACCATAAGCGAAACCATAACCAGCGGCGGCGAACGCCATGTCCACTGGCATCTGGAAGGCGAAAATCGCCACGGCAATCGAAAGCGCGAGGGTGATGCTGCCGGCCACATGGCCTTTGAGACGGAACACCGCCAGGGCGAGAAAGAAGAACACGATAGGAATGACGGCCGCGAGAGCGGAGACGCCAAGACTGCCGAGCGGACTGTAGAGCTGTTGCCAGGTTTGCATGGTGGGGTGGCCCCTAATTGTTGTTGGTCAGGCACTGTGAGCAATCTTGGATAATTGGTAAGACCAATTTACAAGCGCTGTCGGCTAGGGTAAAAGCCTTGATGTCGGTGTGTCAATTTGCCGCTCTGAAACTTTCGTCGAAGATGCGGTGCAGAGGGCAACTGATCCGCTTTGGCGAAGTGGCGTCTGGCAGGTGTCGGCGGCGCGCGGATAGGCCAGAATAGACACCCCGGCGAGCGGTCGGGATCGTGGAGAAATGAGTTATGGGCTTTGATCAGATACGTCAGCGCCGTTTGTCTGACGATATTGTCGAGCGCCTCGAGGGGATGATCCTCGAGGGCACGCTGAAGTCGGGCGAGCGGCTGCCGGCCGAGCGCACGCTGGCCGAACAATTTGGCGTATCACGCCCGTCGTTGCGCGAGGCAATTCAGAAACTGGCAGCCAAAGGTTTGTTGGTCAGTCGCCAGGGCGGCGGCAATTATGTGGTGGAGGGTCTCGGATCGACGTTCAGCGATCCGCTGTTGCAATTGCTTGAAAGCAATCCCGAAGCGCAGCGTGATTTGCTCGAATTCCGGCACACCCTGGAGGCATCGTGTGCCTACTACGCCGCTTTGCGCGCCACCGATGTCGATCGTGAGCGCCTGACCGCTGCGTTCGAAGAGCTGCAGGATTGCTACTCGCGCCATGAAGAAGTCAGCCGGGCGGAAGAGGGTGCGGCGGATGCCAAGTTTCATCTGGCGATTGCCGAAGCCAGCCACAACGCGGTGTTGCTGCATACAATTCGCGGACTGTTCGATCTGCTCAAGCGCAATGTCGTGACCAACATTGGCGGCATGTACAAACAGCGCACGGAAACCCGCGACATGCTGATCTCGCAGCACCGGGAATTGTATCTGGCGATTATCGAAGGGCGTGCGGAGCAGGCGCGGGAAGTGTCCAGCCGACATATTTTGTATGTGCAGGAGGTGCTGGAAGAGGTGCGTCAGGAGGTGCAGCGCATGGCTCGGGCGGAGCGGCGCAAGGGGATGTGATCAGGTGTGTTTGTGTTGATGCTGAAATAGCTTTCGCGAGCAGGCTCGCTCCCACCTTTGAAATGCATTCCAAGGTGGGAGCGAGCCTGCTCGCGAATTGGCGCTAAAGGAGGAAGATCAGTCTTCCTTGCCCTTGTTGCGCACCGCACGCTGCAATTCACGACCGGCATCGCGCTCGCGCTCGGTGTCACGCTTGTCGTATTCCTTCTTGCCCTTGCCCAGAGCGATCTCGCACTTGACCATGTGCTTGCTCCAGTACCAGGACAGGCAGACGCAGGCGTAACCCTTTTGCTGCACGGCGGCGGCGAGCTTGTCCAGTTCGCGGCGGTTGAGCAGCAGTTTGCGTGTGCGCACCGGGTCGGCGATGACGTGAGTGCTTGCGGTCATCAACGGCGTGATGTGGCTGCCGAGCAACCATGCTTCGCCGTCCTTGAGCAGCACATAGCTGTCGACCAGCTGCAACTTGCTCGCCCGCAGACTTTTTACTTCCCAGCCGGCCAGGACCAGACCAGCCTCGAACTTGTGCTCGATGAAGTAATCGTGTCGCGCCTTTTTGTTCTGCGCGATGGTCCCTGTTGGGTGTTTCTTCTGTTTAGCCATAGGGGCGGCATTATATGGAGTTGTTCGGCTGTCGGCTACGGTGTTGCTGCGTGCTTGAGCAGGTTGAGTGAATCCCGGACAATGCGGCCTCTTTTTCTAACGCTTGGGCGTGATAAACGATGTCGACAGACAAGGTTTCTGTCCACGGCAGTTGGGCTAGCCGCTGGGTATTCATACTCGCCGCGACCGGTTCGGCCGTGGGACTGGGTAGTATCTGGAAGTTCCCCTACATGGTCGGGGTCTACGGCGGCGGCGCCTTCGTGCTGATGTTCCTGGCGTGCATCGCACTCATTGGCGTGCCGGTCATGCTCGCGGAAACCCTGATCGGCCGGCGCGCCCGGCAAAGTCCGGCGAATGCCCTGAAGGTGCTGGCACTGGAAGCCGGACACTCGGCCAAATGGTCGTGGGGCGCGTTTGCCGGGATGATCACGGCCCTGCTGATCCTGTCTTTCTACAGTGTGGTCGGCGGCTGGTCGCTGGATTACATCGTCGACATGGGCCGTGGCGATTTCCAGGGCGCGACGGCCGATCAGGTCGGCGCCTATTTCGGCAATGTCATCTCCAATCCATGGCGCCTGACACTTTGGCACACGATTTTCATGCTGCTGTCGGCCTTCGTGATCGCCAAAGGCGTGGTCGCCGGGCTTGAACGCAGCCTGCGGATCATGATGCCGCTGCTGTTCGTGATGATTCTGGTGCTGCTGGGTTACAGCATGACCACCGGGCATTTCATGGAAGGCGTGCATTTCATGTTCGACTTCCACCCGGAAAAAGTCCTCGACGGTCTGCTGCCAGCGATGGGGCACGCGTTCTTCTCGCTGAGCGTTGGCGTCGGTTCGATCATGATCTACGGCGCCTACATGCCAAAGAACACCTCGTTGTCGGGCACGGTGGTCGGTGTCGCGCTGCTGGATACTTTTGTATCGCTGGTCGCCGGTCTGGCGCTGTTTCCGATTGTGTTCGCTGCTGGCCTGAACCCAAGCGAAGGTCCGGGACTGATGTTCGTCAGCCTGCCATTTGCTTTTGGTAATGTATTTTTCGGCCAGTTGATGGGCGTGGTGTTCTTCGTGCTGGTCGCGGTGGCGGCGTGGAGTTCGGCGATTTCGCTGCTTGAGCCAATGGTGGCTTACCTGGTTGAACGCACTAAAATCAGCCGCATCTGGGTGACGTTCTGGCTGGCGTTCACGTGCTGGTTCGTTGGTCTGGGCACGGTGTTTTCTTTCAATATCTGGAAGGAAGCCAAGTTTTTCGTGAACGAAGGCGGGGCGTTCAGCCTCTATCAATGGGGTGCGCAGAGCGGTCTCGACTTCTTCGGCGTGATCGATTTCTTCACCTCGCGGATCATGTTGCCCCTCGGTGGCTTGTGTTTCGTGCTGTTTGCGGGATGGGTGATGGGGCGTGAAGCGGTGCGGGATGAATTGTCTATCCGTAACCCGGTTCTGTTTGCTCTGTCCCTGTTCTTGATGCGCTACGTGGCGCCTATCGGCATTCTTGTAGTCTTTGCCGCTCAGCTCTGGAAGTAACGCTTACATGACGACACATATCCAACGATCCGCGCTTCTGCCGTACCCGGCGCAATTTCTCTACGACCTGGTCAACGATGTCGCGCGGTACCCGGAGTTTCTGCCGTGGTGCTCGGAGGCTGAAGTGCTGGAAAGCTCGCCGGAACACATGCGCGCCAGTGTCGGCGTAGCGAAGGGCGGCCTCAGTCAGCATTTCGTCACGCGCAATACGCTGGTGCCGGGGCAGTCGATCGAGATGAATCTTGAGGAAGGCCCGTTCACTCAGTTGCACGGCATCTGGGTATTCAAGGCGCTGAACGAGAAGGCCTGCAAGATCAGTCTGGATCTGTCGTTCGATTATGCCGGGCCGCTGGTGCGCGCAACTCTGGGGCCATTGTTCAATCAGGCGGCCAATCAGTTGGTGGATGCTTTCTGCCAGCGCGCCAAGCAGATGCATGGTTGAGCCGGTGATCGAGATAGAAGTCGTGTACGCAGCGGTTGATCGCCAGGTTATGCGTGCGATCAGCGTGGCTGAAGGCGTTAGCGTTCGGGCTGCGGTGCACGAATCGGGCATCGCGGCAGAGTTTCCTGAGCTGAATCTGGCCCAGTGCCCGCTGGGGATTTTTGGCAAGGTCGTGACTGACGCGGATTCTCGCCCTGTTCAGGCGGGCGATCGCATCGAAATTTATCGACCGCTGCTGGCTGATCCCAAAGAGGTTCGACGTTTGCGTGCGGCCAAGGCTGCCGAGGCCAAAGCACGCAATTCTTGATCAGGCCAAACGGCAGGCAATAAAAAACCCGGAATGTCCGGGTTTTTTATTGCCTCGCCTATTACTGCGGCGAGGTGTCCAGCGGCTCTGGTGTCGGAACCGGTACGGTTTCCACGCCATCGACGTCCTTCTGGATCTGATCCAGCAAAGAGCCTGGTTTGGCTGGTTTTTCAGCTTCTGGCTTGTCGGCGTTTTCAGCAGGCGCGGTCACGGTAGTACCGCTGTCCTTGCCGAGAATGGCTTCATCACGGCTCACGCCGGGCATGAAGTCACCGGACAGGCTGACAAGCTGGTCGTTGGAATTGAAGATAACGCTGATTCGTTCCTGCTGGCGTTCACCGCCACCCGGTTGCAGGCTGTACAGATAATCCCAGCGATCGGCATGGAACGTGTCGGCAAGCAGAGGGTTGCCCATGATAAACCGTACTTGCGGCCGGGTCATTCCCGGGCGTAACTGGTCTATCATGTCCTGCGTGACGACATTGCCCTGCTGGATGTCGATTTTGTAAACCCCGGGGAATGAACAACCGGCGAGTGCGAGCAGTCCCACAAAGGTGAAACTGGTTAGCAAGAGCTTGGTGTTTTGCATCGGTGGGCGACTTCCACTATCTTGGCTGGGACAACGTAAACGCCGATCATACCCGCATTAAGAGAAGCTGCGAAGCAGCATCGCGAGAAAGCTGACCATGGTTGAAAATAGCGAACTACGCAAAGCCGGCCTCAAAGTGACCCTGCCACGGGTCAAGATCCTGCAAATGCTCGACTCTACCGAGCAGCGCCACATGAGTGCCGAGGACGTCTACAAGGCGTTGATGGAAGCTGGTGAGGACGTTGGTCTGGCCACGGTTTACCGTGTACTGACCCAGTTCGAAGCGGCCGGCCTCGTGGTCCGCCACAACTTCGACGGCGGCCACGCGGTCTTCGAACTGGCTGACGGTGGCCACCACGACCATATGGTCAACGTGGAATCGGGTGAAGTGATCGAATTCTTCGACGAAGAAATCGAAAAACTTCAGAAATCGATCGTCGAGAAGCATGGCTTCGAGATGGTTGATCACAACCTGGTGCTGTACGTACGCAAGAAAAAGTAAGCATGTCGCGCGAATTTCACATTCGCGAAACGAACGAAGGCGACCCAAGGGTCGCCTTCGTGCTTTCTGCTATTTGTTAAGCCTTGGCGGTCACCACCATTTTTTTCGCGTGAGCCAGGGATTCCTTGGTCAGATCGATGCCGCCGAGCATGCGCGCGACTTCTTCGATTCGCTCGTTCTTCGTCAGCTTCGCGACAGCGGTGTGAGTCGCCTTCTCGTCGCGAACCTTGTGCACGAACAGATGCTGATGCCCTTGCGCCGCCACTTGCGGCAAGTGCGTCACGGTCAGGACCTGGCCGCGATCACCGAGACGGCGCAGTAACTGGCCGACAATCTCGGCAGTCGGACCGCCAATACCTACGTCCACTTCGTCGAACACCAGCGTCGGCACGCGGGAGGTCTGGGCGGTAATGACCTGAATCGCCAGACTGATCCGCGACAGCTCACCGCCGGAGGCGACTTTTGCCAGCGCCTTGAGAGGTTGACCGGGGTTGGCACTGACCAGCAGTTCGACCTGTTCCAGACCATTCGGCAGCAACTCGTCGCTGCTGTTGGCTTTCAGTTCGATGGTGAATCGGCCGCCGGGCATGCCCAGGCGCTGGATTTCCTGCTCCACCGCACTGGCGAGACTGCCGGCCGCCTGATGACGAAGGTCGCTCAGCTCGCGGGCTTTCTCCTGATAGTGGCGGGCATAGGACGCCAGTTCTTCACCCAGACGTTCGACGGATTCATCATTGGCGTTCAGGGTTTCGATTTCATCGAGCAGCTTCTGCTGCATCTCGCCGACTTCGGTCGGTTGAATCCGGTGTTTGCGCGCCAGGGTGTAGATCGCGTCGAGACGCTCTTCCAGGTATTGCAGGCGAGCCGGGTCGGCATCAAAGTTGTCGAGGAAGCGGTTGAGCTCGCCGACCGCTTCTTCTACCTGAATCTGTGCGCTGGTCAGCAGACTGCTGGCTTCACCCAGCGCACCCACCGAACTGTTTACGCTGGAAAGTCGATTGAGGCTGGCGGTCAGCGCATTCAGCACATTCCCGGAGTCGCTTTCGCTGCATTGCTCGACCACTTGCCGGCAAATGCCCAGCAAGGTTTCGGCGTTGGTCAGGTTCTTGTGTTCCTGCTCCAGTTGCTCCAGTTCATTTTCGCCGAGGCCGAGGTTCTCCAATTCCTCAAGCTGATAGCTGAGCAACTGATGACGTGCGCGTTGTTCGTCGCCGGAGTTGGACAGCCGCTCCAGTTCCTGGCGGGTCTGGCGCCAGCGCTGCGCGGCAAGCTGCACCTGACGCGCCAGGTCGGTGGCGCCGGCGTACTCGTCGAGCAGGCGGCGATGAGTATCAGTTTTCAGCAGCGACTGATGTTCGTGCTGGCTGTGGATATCGATCAGCAGCTCGCCGAGGGCTTTGAGGTCGCCAAGCGGGCAGGGCGTGCCGTTGATATAACCGCGCGAACGACCTTCCGAGGTGATGACCCGGCGCAGGATGCACGGCCCGTCGTTTTCCAGATCGCGCTCGGCCAGCCAGGCGCTGGCTTCAGGGATATCAGCGAGATCGAAGGTGGCGAGAATGTCGGCTTTATCAGCGCCCGGGCGAACCACGCCGCTGTCGGCGCGATCACCCAGGGTGAGGCCCAGGGCATCGAGCATGATCGACTTGCCGGCGCCGGTTTCCCCTGTGATCACGCTCATCCCGCGATCAAGTTCGAGATCGAGATGTTCAACGATGGCGTAGTTGTGTACGGACAGGTGCACCAGCATAAAGGCAGCTCCCAGGCTTGAGGTCTGGTTATTTATACAGTGTTTTGTTCAGGCCTGACAATGCCCGCCCTTAGCTCGATTTGCTTGATCGAAAAGTTTTCTTAGCGCATTCAAGAATGAGTATTCAGCACTTTTTTGTAGGGACAATTGTTTTCAGCCCTTGAAGCCTGATTTTGCGGCCCCATATATCGGGGCAGAAGCGCGAGTCAGGCTCGCGGACGAAATTGAAAGGAGAATTCTATGGCTGACGAACAGACAGTAGATACGCAAAACCCAGATGCCAATCAGGCGCCCGAAGGTTCGGGTGACGACCTGGCGACCCGTGTGCAAGTGCTCGAAGAGCAATTGGCCGCCGCGCAGGATCAGTCTCTGCGTGTTGCTGCCGATCTGCAGAACGTTCGCCGCCGTGCCGAGCAGGACGTCGAGAAGGCGCACAAGTTTGCCTTGGAAAAATTTGCCAGCGACCTGCTGCCGATCGTCGACAGCCTGGAGCGCGGCCTCGAGCTGTCGAGCCCGGACGACGAAAGCATCCGCCCGATGCGCGAAGGTATCGAGCTGACCCTGAAAATGTTCCACGACACCCTCAAGCGCTACCAGCTTGAAGCGATCGATCCGCATGGCGAACCGTTCAACGCCGTTCACCATCAGGCGATGGCCATGCAGGAAAGTGCCGACGTCGAGCCGAACAGCGTGTTGAAGGTTTTCCAGAAGGGCTACCAGCTCAATGGTCGCCTGCTGCGCCCGGCGATGGTCGTGGTCAGCAAGGCGCCGGCACCGGTTTCGCCTTCGATTGACGAGCAGGCTTGAAATTAGCCGCAAGGCCCCCATTTAGAAGTCAAGCGTTTAAGTGCTACCGCAGTCAGCCACCACTGCTGCGGCAACAAAATCCAAAGTTTCGGGAGAGTGAACATGGGCAAAATTATCGGTATCGACCTGGGGACTACCAACTCCTGCGTCTCCGTGCTGGAAAACGGCAAAGCCAAAGTTATTGAAAACGCTGAAGGCGCGCGTACCACGCCGTCGATCATCGCTTACGCCAACGATGGCGAAATTCTGGTAGGTCAGTCGGCCAAGCGTCAGGCTGTAACCAACCCGCACAACACCCTGTACGCAGTAAAGCGTCTGATCGGTCGTCGTTTCGACGAAGAAGTTGTGCAGAAAGACATCCAGATGGTCCCTTACAAGATCGTCAAGGCTGACAACAATGACGCCTGGGTAGAAGTGAACGGCCAGAAAATGGCACCGCCACAAATCTCGGCTGAAATTCTGAAGAAGATGAAGAAGACCGCCGAAGACTACCTCGGCGAGGCAGTGACCGAAGCGGTGATCACCGTTCCGGCCTACTTCAACGACAGCCAGCGTCAGGCCACCAAAGACGCCGGCCGCATCGCTGGTCTGGACGTAAAACGTATCATCAACGAACCAACCGCAGCTGCTCTGGCTTACGGTATGGACAAGGCCAAGGGCGATCACACCGTGATCGTTTATGACCTGGGTGGCGGTACTTTCGACGTTTCCGTGATCGAAATCGCTGAGGTTGACGGTGAGCACCAGTTCGAAGTGTTGGCCACCAACGGTGACACTTTCCTCGGCGGTGAAGACTTCGACATTCGTCTGATCGACTACCTCGTTGACGAATTCAAGAAAGAAAGCGGCATGAACCTCAAAGGTGACCCGCTGGCGATGCAGCGTCTGAAAGAAGCCGCTGAGAAAGCCAAGATCGAGCTGTCGTCCGCTCAGTCGACCGACGTCAACCTGCCGTACATCACTGCAGACGCGACCGGTCCTAAGCACCTGAACGTGAAAATCTCGCGTGCCAAGCTCGAAGCACTGGTTGAAGACCTGGTTCAGCGCACCATCGAACCTTGCCGCATTGCCATGAAAGACGCCGGTATCGACGTCAGCGCGATCAACGACGTGATTCTGGTCGGTGGTCAGACTCGTATGCCGCTGGTGCAGAAGCTGGTGACCGATTTCTTCGGTAAAGAAGCGCGTAAAGACGTCAACCCGGACGAAGCTGTTGCCATGGGTGCTGCGATCCAGGGCGCTGTTCTGGCCGGTGACGTAAAAGACGTGCTGCTGCTCGACGTCAGCCCGCTGACCCTGGGTATCGAAACCATGGGTGGCGTGATGACCGCGCTGATCGAGAAAAACACCACGATTCCTACCAAGAAATCGCAAGTGTTCTCGACTGCCGACGACAACCAGGGTGCTGTGACCATTCACGTTCTGCAGGGCGAGCGCAAGCAAGCTGCACAGAACAAATCGCTGGGCAAGTTCGACCTGGCCGACATTCCACCAGCTCCACGTGGCGTGCCGCAGATCGAAGTGACCTTCGACATCGACGCCAACGGCATCCTGCACGTCGGCGCGAAAGACAAGGCTACCGGCAAGACCCAGTCGATCGTGATCAAGGCCAACTCCGGTCTGTCCGACGAAGAAATCGAGCGCATGGTGCGTGACGCCGAGGCGAATGCCGAGGAAGACCGCAAGTTCGAAGAACTGGCCGCTGCCCGTAACCAAGGTGACGCACTGGTGCACTCGACTCGCAAGATGGTCGCTGACGCAGGCGACAAGGTCACCGCCGAAGAGAAGACTGCAATCGAAGCTGCAGTGGTTGCGCTGGAAGCCGCCGTCAAAGGCGACGACAAAGCTGCCATCGAAGCCAAGGTTGAAGAGCTGTCGAAAGTCTCCGCTCCGGTTGCTCAGAAGATGTACGCCGAACAGGCTCAGCCAGCTGATGGCGCAGCCCCGCAAGGCGAATCGGCTGAGAAGGCTGACGACGTTGTCGACGCCGAGTTCGAAGAAGTCAAAGACCACAAGTAAGTTGTTGGTCGCCCGGTTGACTGCCTTGCGGCGGTGACTGGTAGGATGTCGCCGCGCGGGAGCTTGCCTCCCGCGTTGGCGTATCTGGAATACGCGAATTTTTACAGCATGCGACAACGCTCGCGTGTTGATGGTATGGCTGAAAATGCTCCTGCTTTTCGCGCCGCAGATACCGCATCAATCAAGACCAGGATCGTTGAATTGACGTGAGTTGGGTCCGGGCCTTAATGGGGGCTCAACGAGTTTGGCGAGGCTCAGGAGGGGTTTGCCGAACGTCCTTAAGAGTGCAAAGAACTTATGGCAAAGCGTGACTATTACGAAGTATTGGGTGTCGAGCGGGGCACGAGCGAAGCGGACCTGAAGAAGGCCTATCGCCGTCTGGCCATGAAGCACCACCCCGACCGTAATCCCGGCGACAAAGCTTCCGAAGAAGCATTCAAAGAGGCCAACGAGGCCTATGAAGTGTTGTCCGACGCCAGCAAGCGCGCGGCATACGATCAATACGGTCATGCCGGCGTCGATCCGAGCATGGGTGGCGGCGGTGCCGGTTTCGGTGGCCAGAACTTCTCGGACATCTTCGGCGATGTCTTCAGTGATTTCTTCGGTGGCGGTCGCGGCGGTGCCCGTGGCGGCGCTCAGCGTGGCAGCGATCTGCGCTACACCCTGGAGCTGAATCTGGAAGAAGCGGTGCGCGGCACCTCGGTGAATATCCGCGTTCCGACACTGGTCAACTGCAAACCGTGCGATGGCTCCGGCGCCAAGAAGGGCTCCTCGCCGACGACGTGCCCGACCTGCGGCGGCATCGGCCAGGTGCGCATGCAACAGGGCTTCTTCTCGGTGCAGCAGACCTGCCCGCGCTGCCATGGCCAGGGCAAGATCATTTCCGATCCGTGCGACTCCTGCCACGGCGACGGTCGTGTCGAAGAGTACAAAACCCTGTCGGTCAAAGTGCCTGCCGGTGTTGATACTGGCGACCGCATTCGTCTGTCCGGCGAAGGCGAGGCGGGTACCCAGGGCGGGCCGACTGGCGACCTGTACGTTGTGATCAATGTGCGCGAACACGACATCTTCCAGCGTGACGGCAAGCATCTGTTCTGCGAAGTGCCGATCAGCTTCGTCGACGCTGCACTGGGCGGCGAGTTGGAGATTCCGACCCTCGACGGTCGCGTCAAACTGAAAATCCCCGAAGGCACGCAGACCGGCAAGCAGTTCCGCGTACGCGGCAAAGGCGTTGCGCCAGTGCGTGGCGGCGGTGCCGGCGACCTGATGTGTCGTGTCGCTGTGGAAACGCCGGTCAACCTCAACCGTCGTCAGCGTGAACTGCTGGAAGAATTCCGCAGCTCCCTGGCCGACGACAACAGCCACTCGCCGAAAACCACCGGTTGGTTCGACGGTGTGAAGCGTTTCTTCGGCGATTTGTAAGGAGTCGGCATGCGACGTATTGCAGTGATGGGCGCCGCCGGGCGCATGGGCAAGACCCTGATTGAAGCGGTGCAGCAGACGCCGGGCGCCGGTCTGACGGCGGCGGTCGATCGTCCCGACAGCACGCTGGTCGGCGCGGATGCCGGTGAGCTGGCAGCGCTGGGCCGTATCGGCGTGCCGCTGTCCGGTGATCTGGATCGTGTGGTTGAAGAGTTCGATGTGTTGATCGACTTCACTCACCCGACCGTGACCCTGAAGAATCTCGCGTTCTGCCGCAAACACGGCAAAGCGATGATCATCGGCACCACCGGTTTCAGTGTTGAAGAGAAGCAATTGCTGGCCGATGC
This sequence comes from Pseudomonas sp. ef1, assembly GCF_007293365.2. NCBI lineage: Bacteria > Pseudomonadati > Pseudomonadota > Gammaproteobacteria > Pseudomonadales > Pseudomonadaceae > Pseudomonas > Pseudomonas sp. ef1. The sequence continues at coordinate 1,857,900 of NZ_CM129815.1, forward strand.
GGGCAAGGACATTCCGATCGTCTTCGCCGCCAACTTCAGCGTCGGCGTCAACCTGTGCCTGAAGTTGCTCGACACCGCTGCGCGCGTGCTGGGCGACGATGTCGATATCGAGATCATGGAAGCCCATCACCGCCACAAGGTCGATGCTCCGTCCGGTACGGCGGTGCGCATGGGTGAAGTGATTGCCGATGCCCTGGGGCGTGATCTGAAGAAGGTCGCGGTCTACGGTCGCGAAGGCCAGACCGGTGCGCGTGAGCGTGAAACCATTGGTTTCGCCACCGTGCGTGCTGGCGATATCGTCGGTGATCACACTGTGCTGTTCGCTGCCGATGGCGAGCGCGTCGAGATCACCCACAAGGCATCGAGCCGCATGACCTTCGCCAAGGGCGCGGTGCGTGCGGCGCTGTGGCTGGATGGTCGCGAGCCGGGCCTGTACGACATGCAAGACGTGCTCGACCTGCGTTGAGTCGTTGCTGAACCCGGCGCATACGTCCCGTTTTGCGCCGGTTTTTACCGCTTGGCGACGACCTGTCGCATTCTCCGGCCTTTAAGGCTCTTTAGCGGTGGACCAAAAACGCCCTTTTCTGTAAGCTACAGCTTTAGTGTGTCCACTAAAAGCGCGCAGAATAATTTCAGTGAAGAAGCGGGGTGACGTGTCCATACGTCACTCCGCTTTTTTACAACCTGCGATTGCCCTTTCATGCGTTATTTACGGGAGGTCTTCTTGACTAAGCCAGCCATACTCGCCCTTGCTGATGGCAGCATTTTTCGCGGCGAAGCCATTGGAGCCGACGGTCAGACCGTTGGTGAGGTGGTGTTCAACACCGCAATGACCGGCTATCAGGAAATCCTTACCGATCCTTCCTACGCCCAGCAGATCGTTACCCTGACTTACCCGCACATCGGCAACACCGGCACCACGCCGGAAGACGCCGAGTCCGACCGCGTCTGGTCCGCTGGCCTGGTCATCCGTGACCTGCCGCTGGTAGCGAGCAACTGGCGCAACACGATGTCCCTGTCTGATTACCTGAAAGCCAACAATGTAGTGGCAATCGCCGGTATCGACACCCGTCGCCTGACCCGCATCCTGCGTGAAAAAGGCGCTCAGAACGGCTGCATCATGGCCGGCGACAACATCTCCGAAGAAGCGGCCATCGCCGCTGCGCAAGGCTTCCCAGGCCTGAAGGGCATGGACCTGGCGAAAGTCGTCAGCACCAAGACCCAATACGAATGGCGCTCGACTGTCTGGGATCTGAAAACCGACTGCCACGCGACCATCGAAGCTTCCGAGCTGCCATACCACGTGGTCGCCTACGACTACGGCGTCAAGGTCAACATCCTGCGCATGCTGGTCGAGCGCGGCTGCCGCGTCACCGTAGTGCCTGCGCAGACTCCAGCCGCCGATGTGCTGGCGCTGAAGCCGGACGGCGTGTTCCTGTCCAACGGCCCTGGTGATCCGGAGCCATGCGACTACGCGATCCAGGCGATCAAGGAAGTGCTGGAAACCGAGACGCCGGTATTCGGCATCTGCCTCGGTCACCAGTTGCTGGCCCTGGCCTCCGGCGCCAAGACCCTGAAAATGGGTCACGGCCACCACGGTGCCAACCACCCGGTGCAGGATCTGGACACAGGCGTGGTGATGATCACCAGCCAGAACCACGGTTTTGCGGTAGACGAAGCCACCCTGCCAGCCAACGTGCGCGCGATCCACAAATCGCTGTTCGACGGCACCCTGCAAGGCATAGAGCGCACCGACAAGAGCGCGTTCAGCTTCCAGGGTCACCCTGAAGCGAGCCCGGGCCCGAACGATGTTGCGCCACTGTTCGACCGCTTCATCAACGAGATGGCCAAGCGACGCTAAGCGTTCGCCTTGAGACTGTAGAGAGAAGCCCTCGAGGGCGGCCCCGGTTCCGGCGGCCCCTTCGGGACTTCAGAAATCGATCAAGACGGCTTGCCGACTGACCTGCGGATTTGAGTGACAAACCATGCCAAAACGTACAGACATTAAAAGCATCCTGATTCTCGGCGCTGGCCCGATCGTGATCGGCCAGGCCTGCGAATTCGACTACTCCGGCGCCCAGGCCTGCAAGGCCCTGCGCGAAGAGGGTTACCGCGTCATCCTGGTGAACTCCAACCCGGCCACCATCATGACCGACCCGGACATGGCCGACGCCACCTACATCGAACCGATCAAGTGGCAGACCGTGGCCAAGATCATCGAAAAAGAGCGTCCGGACGCCGTGCTGCCAACCATGGGCGGCCAGACCGCCCTGAACTGCGCCCTAGACCTGGAGCGCGAAGGCGTTCTCGAGAAGTTCGGCGTAGAGATGATCGGTGCCAACGCCGACACCATCGACAAGGCTGAAGACCGTTCGCGTTTCGACAAGGCGATGAAATCCATCGGCCTGGCGTGCCCGCGTTCCGGCATCGCCCACAGCATGGAAGAAGCCAACGCGGTCCTCGAAACCCTCGGTTTCCCGTGCATCATCCGTCCGTCCTTCACCATGGGCGGCACCGGTGGCGGTATCGCTTACAACCGTGAAGAGTTCGAAGAAATCTGCGCCCGTGGTCTGGACCTGTCGCCGACCAAAGAGCTGCTGATCGACGAATCGCTGATCGGCTGGAAAGAATATGAAATGGAAGTTGTCCGCGACAAAAAGGACAACTGCATCATCGTCTGCTCGATCGAAAACTTCGACCCGATGGGCGTGCACACCGGCGACTCGATCACCGTAGCTCCAGCCCAGACGCTGACCGACAAGGAATACCAGATCCTGCGTAACGCCTCGTTGGCGGTACTGCGCGAGATCGGCGTCGAGACCGGCGGTTCCAACGTGCAGTTCGGTATCTGCCCGAACACTGGCCGTATGGTCGTGATCGAAATGAACCCGCGTGTTTCGCGCTCCTCGGCACTGGCTTCGAAAGCCACCGGTTTCCCGATTGCCAAGGTCGCGGCCAAACTGGCTGTGGGTTACACCCTTGATGAGCTGTCGAACGACATCACCGGCGGCAAGACCCCGGCGTCCTTCGAACCGTCGATCGACTACGTCGTCACCAAGCTGCCACGCTTCGCCTTCGAGAAATTCGCCAAGGCTGACGCGCGCCTGACCACGCAAATGAAGTCGGTTGGCGAAGTCATGGCCATCGGCCGGACCTTCCAGGAATCCCTGCAGAAAGCCCTGCGCGGTCTGGAAGTCGGCGTTTGCGGTCTGGACGAGAAGCTCGATCTGAGCAACCCGGACAGCATGAGCGTGCTCAAGCGCGAACTGACCGTGCCGGGCGCCGAGCGTATCTGGTACGTGGCTGACGCCTTCCGCGCCGGTCTGTCGGTCGAAGACATCTTCGGCATGAACATGATCGACCCGTGGTTCCTGGTGCAGATCGAAGACCTGATCAAGGACGAAGAGAAGGTCAAGACCCTCGGTCTGTCCTCGATCGACCGCGACCTGATGTTCAAGCTCAAGCGCAAAGGCTTCTCCGATCAGCGTCTGGCGAAACTGCTGGGCGTCACCGAGAAAAACCTGCGTACGCATCGTCAGAAGCTGGAAGTGTTCCCGGTCTACAAGCGCGTTGACACCTGCGCCGCCGAATTCGCTACCGACACCGCTTACCTCTACTCGACCTACGAGGAAGAGTGCGAGGCGGCGCCGTCGGGTCGCGACAAGATCATGATTCTGGGTGGCGGTCCGAACCGTATCGGCCAGGGCATCGAGTTCGACTACTGCTGCGTTCACGCTGCGCTCGCCCTGCGCGAAGACGGCTACGAAACCATCATGGTCAACTGCAACCCGGAAACCGTTTCCACCGACTACGACACTTCCGATCGTCTGTACTTCGAGCCGGTAACCCTGGAAGACGTACTGGAAATCTGCCGCGTCGAGAAGCCGAAAGGCGTGATCGTCCAGTACGGCGGCCAGACTCCGCTGAAACTGGCTCGCGCACTGGAAGCTGCTGGCGTGCCGATCATCGGCACCAGCCCTGACGCGATCGACCGCGCCGAAGACCGTGAGCGCTTCCAGCAAATGGTCGAGCGTCTGAACCTGCGTCAGCCGCCAAACGCCACTGTGCGCAGCGAAGACGAAGCCGTTCGTGCTGCGGCGAAGATCGGTTATCCGCTGGTGGTGCGCCCGTCCTACGTGCTGGGCGGCCGTGCGATGGAAATCGTTTACAAGGAAGACGAACTCAAGCGCTATCTGCGTGACGCGGTGCAAGTGTCCAACGACAGCCCGGTGCTGCTCGACCACTTCCTCAACTGCGCCATCGAAATGGACGTGGATGCGGTCTGCGACGGCAAAGATGTAGTGATCGGCGCGATCATGCAGCACATCGAACAGGCGGGCGTTCACTCCGGTGACTCTGCGTGCTCGCTGCCGCCGTACTCGCTGCCAGCGCACATCCAGGACGAGATGCGCGAACAGGTCAAGAAAATGGCCCTGGAGCTGGGCGTTGTCGGCCTGATGAACGTGCAATTGGCCTTGCAGGGCGAAGACATCTACGTCATCGAAGTCAACCCGCGCGCCTCGCGTACCGTACCGTTCGTTTCCAAGTGCATCGGTGTTTCCCTGGCCATGATCGCTGCGCGCGTGATGGCCGGTAAGACCCTGAAGGAAATCGGCTTCACCAAGGAAATCATCCCGAACTTCTACAGCGTGAAAGAGGCGGTGTTCCCGTTCGCCAAGTTCCCTGGCGTTGACCCGATCCTCGGCCCAGAGATGAAGTCGACCGGTGAAGTGATGGGCGTCGGCGACACCTTCGGCGAAGCATTCGCCAAGGCGCAGATGGGCGCCAGTGAAGTGCTGCCGACCGGTGGTACCGCATTCATCAGCGTGCGCGATGATGACAAGCCACTGGTTGCAGGCGTGGCCCGTGATCTGATCAACTTGGGCTTCGAAGTGGTCGCCACTGCCGGCACTGCCAAGCTGATCGAAGCCGCAGGCCTGAAAGTGCGCCGCGTGAACAAGGTGACCGAGGGTCGTCCGCACGTGGTCGACATGATCAAGAATGACGAAGTCACGCTGATCATCAACACCACCGAAGGTCGTCAGTCGATCGCCGATTCGTACTCCATTCGTCGCAACGCCCTGCAGCACAAGATCTACTGCACCACCACTATTGCTGCGGGCGAAGCGATCTGCGAAGCGCTGAAGTTCGGTCCGGAAAAGACCGTGCGCCGCTTGCAGGATCTACACGCAGGATTGAAGGCATGAGCATAACCAAGTACCCAATGACTGTTCAGGGCGCTCGCGCCCTGGAAGAGGAGCATGCTCACCTGACCAAGGTCGTCCGTCCGAAGCTCAGCCAGGACATCGGTACGGCCCGCGAGTTGGGTGACTTGAAGGAAAACGCTGAATACCATGCTGCCCGCGAACAGCAGGGCATGGTCGAAGCGCGTATTCGTGATATCGAGGGCCGGATTCAGAATCAGGTCATCATCGACGTCACGACCATTCCTCACACCGGTAAAGTGATTTTCGGTACCACCGTCGAGATCGCCAACGTCGAGACTGATGAAAGCGTCACTTACCACATCGTGGGTGAGGATGAGGCTGACTTCAAACTCGGCAAGATCTCCGTCGGTTCGCCGCTGGCCCGCGCCTTGATTGGCAAGGAAGAGGGTGACGTTGTCGCCGTCAAAACGCCAAGCGGCGTGATCGAGTACGAGATTGTTGAAGTTCGTCACATCTGAAAGAAGGCGCCCGCTGCATGCGGGCGCCATGCTTTGGCAACTGACCCAGATGCTTTGGGTCGGTGGCCTATGGTTGATTCATATCGGTTTGCAGCCGGCGCTGGGCCGGATCGGTCTGGCGCCGCTGTTGATCGACGAAGTGGCCAGTGCTTTCGAAGTGCTGGTGGTGGGATTCGCCGCTCTGTGCGTGATCTTTCAGGCTTTGGTGCTGGTACAGGCCGAGGGCCTTGCCAGTCTATGGCGGGATTTTCGCGGGCAGGTGTTGTTGATGGCGTTGTACGCGTGCGCGATGTATGTCGCCGTGCGTGTCGGCTGGCCGGATGCGCAGCGCTGGCAGGTATTCAGTTATCTGGTGCTGGGATTTTCCGGGCTGGTGCTGGTCATGCAGCCGGTGCCGGGATGGGGTGGCAGGGTGCGCGAAGCACACCCTTGACCCTGCGCATCACTTGAAGCGATGAACGTTCGACAGCTGCTTGTTGACGCTGAAGTTCTTGCGGTAGACCAGAGCCATCTTGCCGATGACCTGAACCAGGTCCGCTTTGCCGACCTTGCACAGCTCGGCGATGTGCGCCAGGCGCGACTCGCGATCAAGAATGTTGAGTTTGATCTTGATCAGCTCGTGATCCGCCAGGGCGCGTTCAAGCTCGGCTAAGACACCTTCAGTCAAACCGTTGTCCGCCACCGTCAACACTGGTTTGAGGTGGTGGCCGATGGATTTGTACTGTTTCTTCTGCTCTGGAGTGAGCGGCATAATCTGACCCTTTCGTCTGGATTCTGTAAAATGGCGGCCATTTTACCCGAGGGTTCGTGGATCCGCCCAACTAATCACGACCCTAATTATCGAGGTGCCCAATGGCGCGTTCCAAGACAAGCCTTGGTTGGCTGAAAAGACATGTCAACGATCCTTATGTGAAGCAGGCGCAGAAGGATGGCTACCGCTCGCGTGCAAGTTACAAGCTTCTGGAGATCCAGGAAAAATACAAATTGATCCGCCCGGGCATGAGCGTAGTCGACCTCGGCGCGGCGCCGGGTGGCTGGTCGCAGGTGACCAGTCGGCTCATCGGTGGCCAAGGGCGTCTGATCGCTTCGGACATCCTGGAAATGGACAGCATTCCGGACGTGCATTTTATCCAGGGCGACTTCACGGAGGACTCGGTGCTCGCTGAAATCCTTGAGGCCGTGGGTAATTCGCAGGTGGACCTTGTGATTTCCGATATGGCCCCCAATATGAGTGGTACGCCCGAAGTGGATATGCCCAAGGCCATGTTCCTGTGTGAGCTGGCGCTGGACCTGGCGGAACGGATCCTCAAGCCCGGTGGCAACTTCGTCATCAAGATTTTCCAGGGCGAGGGCTTCGACGTTTATCTGAAGGATGCTCGGAAGAAATTCGACAAGATCCAGATGATCAAGCCAGACTCTTCCCGTGGCAGCTCCCGTGAGCAGTACATGCTGGCCTGGGGTTATCGCGGTGGTGATGCGTAAAACGAGGTTTTTCGGCAGGGCGATAGGTTTTTCATATTTCGCTCTGCGGGCATAAGCGAATATTGTGTAGAAAGTGTTTCACAAAGGGTTACAGACGGCGCCTGCCAGAGTTGTAGGTAATGTAGTAAGTTAGGCCGGTGAATATCATGCGAAGCGCGCGCCAGTAGCGGAGCTTGCTTCAGAGGGTAGTTAATTGAACGATATGGCAAAGAATCTGATCCTGTGGTTGATCATCGCGGCAGTCCTGGTGACGGTGATGAACAACTTCTCCAGCCCTAACGAGCCGCAGACCCTCAACTATTCCGACTTCATCCAGCAGGTCAAGGATGGCAAGGTCGAGCGCGTAGCCGTTGACGGCTATGTGATTACCGGCAAGCGTACCGATGGCGACAGCTTCAAGACCATTCGTCCGGCAATTCAGGACAATGGCCTGATCGGCGATCTGGTCGACAATCACGTTGTGGTTGAAGGCAAGCAGCCTGAACAGCAAAGCATCTGGACCCAGCTTCTGGTAGCCAGCTTCCCGATCCTGGTGATCATCGCGGTGTTCATGTTCTTCATGCGCCAGATGCAGGGCGGTGCCGGTGGCAAGGGCGGGCCGATGAGCTTCGGCAAGAGCAAGGCACGCCTGCTCTCCGAAGATCAGGTGAAAACGACTTTGGCTGACGTTGCCGGTTGCGACGAAGCCAAGGAAGAAGTCGGCGAGCTGGTTGAGTTCCTGCGCGATCCGGGCAAATTCCAGCGTCTGGGCGGTCGTATTCCGCGCGGCGTATTGATGGTCGGCCCACCGGGTACCGGTAAAACCTTGCTGGCCAAGGCAATTGCCGGCGAAGCGAAAGTGCCGTTCTTCACCATTTCCGGTTCCGACTTTGTCGAAATGTTCGTCGGTGTCGGCGCCAGCCGCGTCCGTGACATGTTCGAGCAGGCCAAGAAACATGCACCTTGCATCATCTTCATCGACGAAATCGATGCCGTAGGTCGCCATCGTGGCGCCGGCATGGGTGGCGGTCACGACGAACGTGAGCAGACTCTCAACCAGTTGCTGGTGGAGATGGACGGCTTCGAAATGAATGACGGCATCATCGTGATTGCTGCGACCAACCGTCCGGACGTACTCGACCCTGCGCTGCTGCGTCCGGGCCGTTTCGACCGTCAGGTGGTGGTTGGCTTGCCAGACATTCGCGGTCGCGAGCAGATTCTGAAAGTGCACATGCGCAAAGTGCCAATGGGCGACGACGTTGCTCCGGCAGTGATCGCGCGTGGTACTCCGGGCTTCTCGGGTGCTGACCTGGCCAACCTGGTCAACGAAGCGTCGCTGTTCGCTGCCCGTAGCGGCAAGCGTATCGTCGAGATGAAAGAGTTCGAACTGGCGAAAGACAAGATCATGATGGGCGCCGAGCGCAAATCCATGGTCATGTCCGAGAAAGAAAAGCAGAACACGGCCTACCACGAAGCTGGCCATGCCATTGTCGGTCGCGTTGTTCCTGAGCATGATCCGGTCTACAAGGTGTCTATCATTCCGCGCGGTCGTGCGCTGGGTGTGACCATGTTCCTGCCGGAAGAAGATCGCTACAGCCTGTCCAAACGTGCGCTGATCAGCCAGATCTGCTCGTTGTATGGTGGCCGTATCGCTGAAGAAATGACCCTGGGCTTCGATGGTGTGACTACCGGGGCCTCCAACGACATCATGCGTGCAAGTCAGATTGCCCGGAACATGGTGACGAAATGGGGTCTGTCGGAAAAACTCGGTCCGCTGATGTACGCCGAAGAAGAAGGTGAAGTGTTCCTCGGTCGCGGCGGTGGTGGTCAGGCTGCCAGCTTCTCCGGTGAGACAGCCAAGCTGATCGACTCCGAAGTGCGCAGCATCATCGATCAGTGCTACGGCACCGCCAAGCAGATCCTCACGGATAACCGTGACAAACTGGATGCCATGGCTGATGCGCTGATGAAGTACGAAACCATCGATGCCGAGCAGATTGACGACATCATGGCCGGCCGCACACCTCGCGAACCTCGCGACTGGTCGGGTGGCACCGGTACGCCTCCGCCGCCTGTCGTGCAGGATGAGCGTCCGGAAAAACCGATTGGCGGTCCGGCTGCTGACGTTTAAGGCTTGAAATGACTTCTGTACGGTCCCTGACCCGGTTGCCTTGCGGCAACCGGGTTCTTGATTTGGCCCAGACGCATGTCATGGGCATTCTCAATGTCACTCCTGATTCCTTTTCCGACGGCGGCCGCTACAGCCAGCTCGATGCGGCTTTGCGCCATGCCGAAGCCATGGTGCTGGCTGGCGCGACGCTGATTGATGTCGGCGGCGAATCGACCCGGCCAGGCGCGCGAGCGGTTTCTCCTCTGGAGGAGCTCGAGCGCGTCGCGCCGATTGTCGAGCTGATCAATCGCGAGTTGGATGTCATCATCTCGGTCGATACTTCCACCCCGGCAGTCATGCGCGAAACCGCACGGCTCGGTGCCGGCCTGATCAACGATGTGCGTTCGTTGCGTCGCGATGGCGCGCTGGATGCGGCGGCGGCTACCGGATTGCCGGTCTGCCTCATGCACATGCTCGGCGAACCGGGCGATATGCAGGATAATCCGCAGTATCAGGATGTTACTCGCGAGGTCGCTGAGTTTCTCGCCGAGCGCATGGAGCAGTGCGCGCAGGCGGGTATTCCCGCCGAGCGGATCATTCTTGATCCCGGCTTCGGCTTCGCCAAGACCTTGCAGCACAATCTAAGCTTGTTCAAACACATGGAGGCTCTGCATGCGCTGGGACGGCCATTGCTGGTAGGTGTTTCGCGCAAGAGTATGATTGGCCACGCGTTGAACCGTCCTGTGGGCGAGCGCCTGCACGGCGGACTGGCGCTGGCGGCGCTGGCGTCAGTTAAAGGCGCACGTATATTGCGCGTCCACGATGTGGCGGAAACCGTCGATGTTGTGCGAATGATCGCGGCCGTTGAATCAGCCGAATAAGAATGATGGAGCACTTATGAGCAAGAAATATTTTGGTACCGACGGCATTCGCGGTCGTGTTGGTGAATACCCGATCACGCCTGACTTCATGCTCAAGCTCGGCTGGGCGGCTGGCATGGCTTTCCGCAAGATGGGGGCCTGCAAGGTGCTGGTCGGCAAGGACACGCGGATCTCCGGTTATATGTTCGAATCGGCACTCGAGGCCGGGCTGACCTCGGCGGGCGCCGATGTGATGCTGCTCGGCCCGATGCCGACGCCTGCCATCGCTTATCTGTCGCGTACGTTCCAGGCTGAAGCCGGTATCGTGATAAGTGCCTCGCACAACCCGCATGATGACAACGGCATCAAGTTCTTCTCCGGTAAAGGCACCAAGCTGCCGGATGAGTTGGAGTTGATGATCGAAGAGTTGCTCGATACGCCAATGACCGTCGTCGAGTCGAGCAAGATCGGCAAGGTGTCGCGAATCAATGACGCATCGGGTCGCTACATCGAGTTCTGCAAAAGCAGCGTTCCTACTGGCTCCAATTTCGCCGGCCTGAAGATCGTCATCGACTGCGCGCATGGTGCGACTTACAAGGTTGCACCGAGCGTCTTCCGTGAGCTGGGTGCCGAAGTTGTCGTGCTATCTGCCCAGCCGAATGGGTTGAACATCAACGATAACTGCGGTTCCACGCATATGGGGCCGTTGCAGGCCGCCGTTCTGGCTGAGCATGCGGACCTGGGTATCGCCTTCGACGGTGATGGTGATCGGGTACTGATGGTCGATCACACCGGCGCCATTGTTGATGGTGACGACCTGCTGTTTATCATTGCCCGCGATCTGCATGAGCGTGGCAAGTTGCAGGGTGGCGTCGTCGGTACGTTGATGAGCAATCTTGGTCTCGAACTGGCCCTTGCGGATCTGTCGATCCCGTTCGTTCGCGCCAATGTCGGTGACCGCTACGTGATTGCCGAACTGCAAGAGCGCAACTGGCTCGTTGGTGGGGAAAACTCCGGGCATGTGGTCTGCTTCAATCACACCACCACGGGCGATGCGATCATCGCGGCCTTGCAAGTGTTGATGGCTCTGAAATCCCGCAACGAAGGCTTGGCACAAACCCGGCAGGCGTTGCGCAAGTGCCCTCAGGTGCTGATCAACGTTCGCTTTGGCGGCGGTGAAAGCCCCCTGGAGCATCCGGCTGTCAAGGAAGCCAGTGCCCGTGTAACTCAGGCGATGGCGGGGCGCGGTCGCGTGCTTCTGCGCAAGTCCGGCACAGAGCCTTTGGTGCGCGTAATGGTCGAAGGCGAGGACGAAAACCAGGTTCGCGGCTATGCCGAAGAGCTGGCAAAACTGGTAACCGAAGTTTCTGCCTGATACGGCTTGCAAGCCATGATTGTGTTGGGTAACATCTGCGCCCACTTTGACCGACGAGGTACAGCATGCGTCGCCCTATGGTAGCTGGTAACTGGAAGATGCACGGTACCCGCGCCAGCGTCGCTGAGCTGATCAACGGCCTTCGTCATCTGGCCTTGCCTAGCGGTGTTGATGTCGCGGTGTTCCCGCCTTGCTTGTATATCAATCAAGTGATTGATGGCTTGAAAGGCAAGTCGATTTCGGTCGGCGCGCAGAATTCTGCGGTGGAAGCCATGCAAGGTGCGTTGACTGGTGAGATTGCTCCCAGCCAACTGGTGGATGCAGGTTGTTCCCTGGTGCTTGTCGGGCACTCCGAACGCCGCCAGATTCTCGGCGAGCGAGACGGGATGCTGAATCGCAAGTTCGCAGCGGCACAGGCATGTGGCTTGATTCCGGTGTTGTGTGTAGGGGAGACCCTCGAGCAGCGCGAAGCCGGAAAGACTCTTGAAGTTGTCGGGCGTCAGCTGGGCAGCATCATCGAGGAGCTGGGTGTCGGTGCCTTTGCCAAGGCAGTTATTGCTTACGAGCCGGTCTGGGCCATTGGTACCGGGCTGACTGCAACGCCGCAACAGGCTCAGGATGTGCATAAGGCCATTCGCGAGCAGTTGGCGGCAGAGAATTCTGAAGTCGCACGAGGTGTGCGGCTTCTATACGGCGGCAGCGTGAAGGCGGCCAATGCGGTCGAACTGTTCGGCATGCCGGATATCGATGGGGGGCTCATTGGTGGAGCTTCCCTGAATGCAGATGAGTTCGGTGCGATTTGTCGCGCCGCGGGAAACTGAAAAAATGCTGGAAACAGTCGTAGTCGTTTTTCATCTGCTGGGTGCATTGGGCGTAGTTGCTCTGGTTTTGCTGCAGCAGGGTAAGGGTGCGGACGCTGGCGCGTCTTTCGGAGCAGGTGCTTCAAATACTGTGTTCGGAAGCCAAGGTTCCTCTACCTTTCTTAGTAAGTTTACTGCTATACTTGCCGCCGGTTTCTTCATAACCAGCTTGGGGTTAGGTTACTTTGCTAAAGAGAAAGCTCATCAGCTGACTCAAGCAGGTCTTCCAGATCCGGCAGTGTTGGAAGTACCTAAGCAACAACCGGCTTCTGATGATGTCCCGGTGCTTCAAGAGCAAAAGTCGGCTACTCCAGCGACTGACGTGCCTCCAGCTCAAGAGCAGAAGTAAGAAGGGTTTCAAACGTAGTATTGCCGAGGTGGTGGAATTGGTAGACACGCAACCTTGAGGTGGTTGTGCCCATAGGGTGTAGGGGTTCGAGTCCCCTTCTCGGTACCAATTAGTCAGGAGAGCCCGCTGTTGCGGGCTTTCTTGCAGGTGGAAGGTTACATTGACCCTAAGAGGGATCGGTCGTATACTTCCGCCCCAGCTTTGTCGCGGGGTGGAGCAGTCTGGTAGCTCGTCGGGCTCATAACCCGAAGGTCGTCGGTTCAAATCCGGCCCCCGCAACCAGTTTCAGGAGCCCCTTTTAAGGGGCTTTTTGTTAGCTGGATACTTTCAACGCCGCTGTTCGACGGCGTTTCAAGGATGGGCGTTATGCCCATTTTTTTATTTTGCAAAGCATGCACATATCATGCACTAGGGGGTTCAGGTGTCGAGCAAGCTAGAAGAGTTGCAGGCCTTGCTGGCCCCGGTGGTCGTGGCCCTGGGCTATGAATGCTGGGGTATCGAGTTTTCGGCTCAGGGTCGTCACTCGATGTTGCGCGTTTATATCGATAAAGAGGGTGGCGTGCTGGTGGACGATTGCGCCATTGTCAGCCGTCAGATCAGCGGCGTTCTGGATGTTGAAGATCCGATCTCCGTTGAATACACCCTTGAAGTTTCCTCGCCTGGCATGGAGCGCCCGCTGTTCACTCTTGAGCAGTTTGCCAAATTTGCCGGTGAACAAGTGAAGATCAAGCTGCGCTCGCCTTTCGAAGGTCGACGCAACTTTCAGGGCCTTCTGCGCGGTGTAGAAGAGCAGGACGTCGTGGTGCAGGTAGAAGACCACGAGTTCCTGTTGCCGATCGATATGATCGACAAGGCCAACATTATTCCCAGTTTTGACTGAGACGCGGATCCCGCGGATCCAATGGCTTGCGAAAGGCGAGGCGTACGATGAGCAAAGAAGTACTGCTGGTTGTTGAGTCGGTATCCAATGAAAAGGGTGTACCGGCAAGCGTAATTTTTGAAGCGCTGGAGCTGGCTCTGGCCACTGCTACCAAAAAGCGTTTTGAAGACGAAGTGGACCTGCGTGTGGAAATCAACCGCCACACCGGTTCTTACGAAACCTTCCGTCGCTGGACGGTCGTCGAAGAGAATGATCTCGACGATCCGGCCATCGAGACCTGGCCAAGCAAGGTTGCCGAAACGCATCCTGGTGCCAAGGTCGGTGACGTCGTCGAAGAGAAAATCGAATCCATCGAGTTCGGCCGCATCGCTGCACAGACTGCCAAGCAGGTCATCGTGCAGAAAGTTCGCGAAGCCGAGCGCGCTCAAGTGGTTGACGCCTATCGCGAGCGCCTGGGAGAAATCATCTCTGGCACCGTGAAAAAAGTTACCCGCGACAACGTGATCGTCGATCTGGGCAACAATGCTGAAGCATTGCTGGCCCGTGAAGACATCATTTCTCGCGAAACCTTCCGTGTCGGCGTGCGTTTGCGTGCGCTGCTCAAGGAAATCCGCACCGAGAACCGCGGCCCGCAGCTGATCCTGTCGCGTACCGCGCCGGAAATGCTGATCGAGCTGTTCCGTATCGAAGTGCCGGAAATCGCCGAAGGCCTCATCGAGGTCATGGCTGCCTCCCGTGATCCGGGTTCGCGTGCCAAGATCGCCGTCCGTTCCAAGGACAAGCGCATCGACCCGCAAGGTGCCTGTATCGGTATGCGCGGTTCGCGCGTTCAGGCGGTATCGGGTGAGTTGGGCGGTGAGCGTGTTGATATCGTGCTGTGGGACGACAACCCGGCCCAGTTCGTGATCAACGCCATGTCCCCGGCCGAGGTTGCGGCAATTATCGTTGACGAAGATGCCCATGCCATGGACATCGCCGTTGGCGCAGACAATCTGGCTCAGGCCATCGGTCGCGGTGGTCAGAACGTGCGTCTGGCGAGCCAGTTGACTGGCTGGACCCTGAACGTGATGACCGAATCGGACATCCAGGCTAAGCAGCAAGCAGAAACCGGCGACATCCTGCGCAACTTCATCGACGAGCTGGAAGTCGACGAAGAACTGGCTCAGGTGCTGGTAGATGAAGGCTTCACCAGCCTGGAAGAGATTGCCTACGTACCGGTGGAGGAAATGCTCAACATCGACGGCTTTGACGAGGACATCGTCAACGAGCTTCGTGCTCGCGCCAAGGATCGCTTGTTGACCAAAGCCATCGCTACTGAGGAAAAGCTGGCAGACGCCCATCCGGCCGAAGACCTGCTCTCGCTTGAGGGTATGGACAAGGATTTGGCGATGGAACTGGCGGTGCGCGGCGTAATTACCCGCGAAGACCTGGCCGAGCAGTCTATTGACGACCTGCTCGACATCGACGGCATTGACGATGATCGTGCCGGCAAGTTGATCATGGCCGCCCGAGCCCACTGGTTCGAGTAATTAGGCGCGGCCTGAGGAGAGAAGTGCATGACGCAAGTCACGGTGAAACAACTGGCCGATGAGGTCAAAACACCGGTAGAGCGCCTGTTGCAGCAGATGCGTGAGGCAGGTCTGCCGCACACCGCCGCCGACGAAAATGTGACTGACAGTGAGAAGCAATCCCTGCTGACTCACTTGAAGAGCAGTCACAAGGCGAAAGTGGAAGAACCACGCAAGATCACGCTGCAGCGTAAAACCACCAGCACCCTGCGTGTGGCTGGTAGCAAGAGCATCAGCGTTGAAGTTCGCAAGAAGAAAGTTTTCGTACAGCGCAGCCCGGAAGAAATCGAAGCCGAGCGCAAGCGTGAACTGGATGAGCGTCGCGCAGTAGAAAATGCTGCCCGTCAGAAGGCTGAAGAAGAAGCCAAGCAACGCGCCGAAGAAGAAGCGCGTCGCCAGCCTGCTGCTGCGCAAACCGCTGCCAGCGACGCCGTTGCGGCACCGGCTGCTGCCGAACCTGTTCGCGAAAGCGCACCGGTGGCTGCTGCTCCTGCTCCATCGGCTGACGTTCGCAACAAGCAGAACGAACAGCGCCGTCCGGACAAGCCACGTGCCGACGATAACAACCGTCGCAGCGGCGGCGGTGATGGCGAGCGCAAAAACGCTCCGCATCGCGCATCGGTCAAAGAAAAAGCCCCGGCACCACGTGTGGCGCCACGCACTACCGACGAAGAAAGCGATGGCTTCCGTCGTGGTGGTCGCGGCAAGGCCAAGCTGAAGAAACGCAACGCCCACGGTTTCCAGAGCCCGACCGGCCCTGTCGTGCGTGATGTGCAGATCGGCGAGACCATCACGGTTGGCGATCTGGCCAATCAGATGTCGGTCAAAGCGGCTGAAATCATCAAGTTCATGTTCAAACTGGGTACCCCAGCGACCATCAACCAGGTGCTTGATCAGGAAACTGCTCAACTGGTAGCCGAAGAACTGGGCCACAAAGTGACCCTGGTCAGCGACACCGCTCTGGAAGATTCCCTGGCCGAGTCCCTGAAGTTTGAAGGTGAGTCGTTCTCCCGTGCACCAGTCGTGACCGTAATGGGCCACGTTGACCACGGTAAGACTTCCCTGCTCGACTACATCCGTCGTGCCAAGGTAGCTGCTGGCGAAGCCGGCGGTATCACCCAGCACATCGGTGCGTACCACGTTGAGACTGATCGCGGCATGGTCACTTTCCTCGACACCCCGGGTCACGCTGCGTTTACCGCAATGCGTGCCCGTGGTGCCAAGGCGACCGACATCGTGATCCTCGTGGTTGCAGCGGACGACGGCGTGATGCCGCAAACCATCGAAGCGGTTCAGCATGCGCAGGCAGCTGGCGTGCCGCTGGTGGTTGCAGTGAACAAGATCGACAAGCCGGGCGCCGATCTCGATCGCATCCGCAGCGAGCTGTCGGTTCACGGCGTGACTTCCGAAGACTGGGGTGGCGACACGCCATTCGTACCGGTTTCGGCGAAGATGGGTACTGGCGTGGACGAGCTGCTTGAAGCCGTTCTGCTGCAGGCCGAAGTTCTCGAACTGAAAGCTACTCCGTCGGCTCCTGGCCGTGGTGTGGTGGTTGAATCGCGTCTCGACAAAGGTCGCGGCCCGGTGGCAACCGTGCTCGTTCAGGACGGTACGCTGCGTCAAGGCGACATGGTTCTGGTCGGTTCGAACTACGGCCGTGTACGTGCCATGCTCGACGAGAACGGCAAGCCGATCAAGGAAGCCGGTCCTTCCATCCCTGTCGAGATCCTCGGCCTGGACGGTACCCCGGACGCTGGCGACGAGATGAGCGTGGTTGCCGACGAGAAGAAAGCCCGTGAAGTGGCTCTGTTCCGTCAAGGCAAGTTCCGCGAAGTCAAACTGGCTCGCGCTCACGCCGGCAAGCTGGAAAACATCTTCGAAAACATGGGTCAGGCCGAGAAGAAGACGCTCAACATCGTCCTCAAATCCGACGTCCGTGGTTCGCTGGAAGCGTTGAACGGTGCCTTGAATGGCCTGGGCAACGACGAAGTACAAGTGCGCGTCGTGGGTGGCGGTGTCGGTGGTATCACCGAATCCGACGCCAACCTGGCACTGGCTTCCAACGCTGTACTGTTCGGCTTCAACGTGCGTGCCGATGCCGGCGCTCGCAAGATCGTCGAGCAGGAAGGTCTGGATATGCGTTACTACAACGTGATCTACGACATCATCGAAGACGTCAAGAAAGCCCTGACCGGCATGCTCGGCAGCGATGTTCGCGAGAACATCCTGGGTGTGGCCGAAGTGCGTGACGTGTTCCGTTCGCCGAAGTTTGGCGCGATCGCCGGTTGCATGGTGATCGAAGGTGTCGTGCACCGTAACCGTCCGATCCGTGTACTGCGTGAAGACATCGTTATCTTCGAAGGCGAGCTGGAATCCCTGCGCCGCTTCAAGGATGACGCTTCCGAAGTGCGTGCCGGCATGGAATGCGGTATCGGCGTGAAGAGCTACAACGACGTCAAAGTTGGCGACAAGATCGAAGTCTTCGAGAAGGTTCAGGTTGCTCGCAGCCTCTGACTCGCGCACTTCAAGGGCCACGATGGGCCGTAGCATGCAAATGCACGGCACAGCGTCCGGACTCTAAACGCAACGCCCGGTCTGGCTTTTGTCAGGCCGGGCGTTTGCCGCTTTCAGACCTTGCGGGTTTCACCGCTGGGCAGTAACAGGTAACAAATCATGGCAAAAGAATACAGCCGTACCCAACGTATCGGCGATCAGATGCAGCGCGAGCTGGCGCAACTGATCCGTCGCGAAGTCAAAGACCCGCGCGTCGGCCTGGTCACCATCACCGCTGTGGAAGTGTCCCGTGACGTCGGTCACGCGAAGATTTTCATCACCGTGATGGGGCAGGACAACGCTGAAGACATCGCGCAAAGCATCAAGGTGCTCAATGCCGCCGCAGGCTTCCTGCGCATGCAATTGGCCCGCGAAATGAAGCTGCGCAGCGTGCCGCAACTGCACTTCCACTACGACGAATCCGTCGTGCGTGGCGCGCACCTGTCGGCGCTGATTGAGCGCGCCGTCGCTGAAGACAATCAGCACGTTGCCGCTCCAGCACCTGAAGACACCAAGGAGTAATTCGGTGGCTCAGGTCAAACGTATCCGTCGTAACGTCAGCGGTATCATCCTGCTCGACAAGCCATTGGGGTTCACCTCCAACGCTGCCTTGCAGAAGGTGCGCTGGCTGCTCAATGCCGAAAAGGCCGGGCACACCGGCAGCCTCGACCCTTTGGCCACCGGTGTGTTGCCGCTGTGCTTCGGCGAGGCGACCAAGTTCTCGCAATACCTGCTCGATTCCGACAAGGGCTATGAGACTCTGGCGCAACTGGGCAAGACCACCACCACGGCCGATGCCGAAGGTGAGGTTTTGCAGGAGCGTCCGGTGACCGTTGGTCGCGCCGATGTCGAAGCGGTTCTGCCGAAATTTCGCGGGCAAATCAGTCAGATACCGCCAATGTACTCGGCACTCAAGCGTGATGGCCAGCCGCTGTACAAACTGGCACGTGCAGGCGAAGTAGTGGAGCGCGAACCGCGTTCTGTTACTATTGCGCGCTTGGAATTGCTGGCCTTCGAAGGCGATACTGCGCGGCTTGCGGTGGACTGCAGCAAGGGCACCTATATTCGGACCCTGGTGGAGGATATCGGTGAGCAACTCGGTTGTGGTGCGTACGTCGCAGAATTGCGTCGGACCCAGGCCGGGCCTTTTACCCTGGCGCAGACCGTGACCCTCGAAGAGCTGGAAGCGGTACATGCCGAAGGCGGCAACGAAGCGGTCGATCGCTTCCTGATGCCATCGGACAGCGGCCTGCAGGATTGGCCGCTGCTGCATTTCTCGGAAGCGAGTGCGTTCTACTGGCTCAACGGCCAGCCGGTACGTGCCCCGGATGCACCGAAGTTCGGCATGGTACGAGTACAGGATCACAATGGTCGCTTTATCGGTATCGGTGAAGTGAGCGAAGACGGGCGTATCGCGCCGCGTCGCTTGATTCGGTCAGAATGACCGGAACCGGTCTGCGTTAAGCGGGCCGGCGAGTGTGGCTGTTAACAGGCATGGTCACTACTCATTTATAGATACAGGGATTTGTCCCTGGCCTGTTGAAGCTGTTTCCCTGAAACAGTTTCCTGATAAGGAAGGATTGCCTCATGGCTCTCGACGTTCAAGAAAAAGCTCAAATCGTTGCTGACTACCAGCAAGCTGTTGGTGACACTGGTTCGCCAGAAGTGCAGGTTGCACTGCTGACCGCCAACATCAACAAACTGCAAGGTCACTTCAAGGCCAACGGTAAAGATCACCACTCCCGTCGTGGTCTGATCCGCATGGTTAACCAGCGTCGCAAGCTGCTGGACTACCTGAAAGGCAAGGACGTAAGCCGGTACGCCGCGCTGATCGCTCGCCTGGGTCTGCGTCGCTAATCAGCGATTGCGCTATGAGGTTGGTGGTCTGTCGGGCGTCAGCGGTTTTCCGCTGGCGTCTTGCAGGCTCCCAGCCTCAAGTTTTATCTGCAGCATGGCTTTACCTGTAGCACCCGGACAATTGCCATCGGGCCGATTCCCGAGATTGCCCAAGAATTCGCAAGAAACCGTTTCCCCCAAGAGCCACAAAGAAGGTAGGACACCGTGAACCCGGTAATCAAAAAATTCCAGTTCGGTCAATCGAGCGTTACCCTCGAGACAGGCCGTATCGCCCGTCAGGCCTCCGGCGCAGTATTGGTCACCGTTGACGACGACGTCAGCGTGTTGGTGACTGTTGTCGGTGCAAAGCAAGCCGATCCGGGCAAGGGTTTCTTCCCTCTGTCCGTGCACTACCAGGAAAAGACTTACGCTGCCGGTAAGATCCCTGGCGGTTTCTTCAAGCGTGAAGGCCGTCCTTCCGAGAAAGAAACCCTGACTTCCCGACTGATCGACCGTCCGATCCGTCCGCTGTTCCCAGAAGGCTTCATGAACGAAGTGCAGGTTGTCTGCACCGTCGTTTCCACCAGCAAGAAGACCGATCCGGACATCGCTGCGATGATCGGTACCTCGGCTGCCCTGGCCATTTCCGGCATTCCATTCGACGGCCCGATCGGCGCCGCTCGCGTGGCTTTCCACGAAAGCACCGGCTACCTGCTGAACCCGACTTACGAGCAGCAGGCCGCTTCGAGCCTGGACATGGTCGTTGCCGGTACTTCCGACGCCGTGCTGATGGTTGAATCGGAAGCCAAAGAGCTGACCGAAGACCAGATGCTAGGCGCGGTACTGTTCGCTCACGACGAATTCCAGGTTGTGATCAACGCTGTTAAAGAACTGGCTGCCGAAGCTGCCAAGCCAACCTGGAACTGGGCTCCTGCGCCAGAAGCCACCGAACTGCTGGGCGCTATCCGTGCCGAGTTCGGCGAAGCGATCTCCCAGGCTTACACCATCACCATCAAGGCCGACCGTTACGCTCGCCTGGGTGAGCTGAAGGACCAAGTGGTCGCCAAGCTGTCCGGTGAAGAAGGCCAGCCAAGCGCTGCTGAAGTCAAAGCTGGCCTTCGGCGAAATCGAATACCGCACCGTTCGCGAAAACATCGTTAACGGCAAGCCACGTATCGACGGTCGCGACACCAAGACTGTACGTCCGCTGAACATCGAAGTCGGCGTCCTGCCAAAGACTCACGGTTCGGCTCTGTTCACCCGTGGCGAGACCCAGGCACTGGTTGTTGCAACACTGGGCACCGCCCGTGATGCGCAACTGCTGGACACCCTGGAAGGCGAAAAGAAAGACCCGTTCATGCTGCACTACAACTTCCCGCCGTTCTCGGTAGGCGAGTGTGGTCGCATGGGTGGCGCCGGTCGTCGCGAAATCGGTCACGGCCGTCTGGCCCGTCGTTCGGTTTCGGCCATGCTGCCAGCCGCTGACGTGTTCCCGTACACCATCCGCGTGGTATCGGAAATCACCGAATCCAACGGTTCGAGCTCGATGGCTTCCGTGTGCGGTGCTTCCCTGGCACTGATGGACGCTGGTGTACCGATGAAGGCACCGGTAGCCGGTATCGCCATGGGTCTGGTTAAAGAAGGCGAGAAGTTCGCCGTCCTGACCGACATCCTCGGCGACGAAGATCACCTGGGCGACATGGACTTCAAGGTAGCCGGTACCGCCAAAGGCGTTACTGCGCTGCAGATGGACATCAAGATCAAGGGCATCACCGAAGAGATCATGGAAATCGCTCTGGGCCAGGCCCTTGAAGCGCGCCTGAACATCCTCGGCCAGATGAACCAGATCATTGGCCAGTCGCGTACCGAACTGTCGGCCAACGCTCCGACCATGATCGCGATGAAGATCGACACCGACAAGATCCGTGACGTTATCGGTAAAGGTGGCGCGACCATCCGTGCGATCTGCGAAGAAACCAAGGCTTCGATCGACATCGAAGACGATGGCTCGATCAAGATCTTCGGCGAAACCAAGGATGCCGCAGAAGCAGCGCGTCAGCGCGTTCTGAGCATCACGGCAGAAGCCGAGATCGGCAAGATCTACGTCGGCAAGGTTGAGCGCATCGTCGACTTCGGCGCATTCGTCAACATCCTGCCGGGCAAGGACGGTCTGGTGCACATCTCGATGCTGAGCGACGCTCGCGTTGAGAAAGTGACCGACATCCTGAAAGAAGGCCAGGAAGTGGAAGTGCTGGTATTGGACGTGGACAACCGCGGCCGTATCAAGCTGTCCATCAAAGACGTGGCAGCTGCCAAGGCTTCGGGCGTTTAATCACCCCAACGCTTTAGCGCAATGAAGATGCCCCCGCCGTGCAAACGGCGGGGGCATTTTTTTATCTGAAATAAAGAAATTGTGGTTCTCAAAAGAAAACCATCAGACAACCCACAAATTTGCCGCAGCTCGAGACCGGTGCTAGGTTTAGCCCACCGCCCGTGTAGCTCAGCCGGTAGAGCAGCGCACTCGTAACGCGAAGGTCGCAGGTTCGATTCCTGTCTCGGGCACCAACTCCTCAGCGCGCCACATCGATTCATGTTCCGCAGGTCAGCTTTTTGTGCAAGAGATGTAAAGAGCCGTGTAATTCGTCATGCAAACGTCCTATATTCGGTGCCTGCATGAGCATCGCTTAGCAGTTTTCAGATGATCCCGAATGGTTCCGAAGGCCGGCCAGTCCGCGTCAGAGAGATCCTTGATGATCCAGATCCATCCTCCATTCCTAAGATCAGCGAGAACCCCATGACTGAATTGACCCAAGAGCAACGCCACGAACAAGCGCTGGAAAAATACCTTCTGGATGTGCCGGACCTGAAGGATGAGATCAAGGACCTGAGTCCCGATGATCAAAAAGACCAGATCCAGTGGGCCTTCGAAGATGAAGCCGAAGCGCAGGGCTTGCAGCCGTGGGAGCTGACCCTCAAGTACACGAGCTCGCCGGAAGAGTTCGAGGCGCAGCGCCTCGTGCTGCACAAGGAAGCGGCAGAAGTATTGGGTGTCGAGTGGGAAGAGTACTGCGAGATGAACAATCTCGTCGTTTAAAAGCAGCTACAAGTTTTAAGCTGCAAGCTACAAGTAAAAGCACAATCGCTCAGCTTGCAGCTTGTAGCTTGTAGCTTGTAGCTTGCAGCTTGTAGCTTGTAGCTTGTAGCTTGTAGCTTGTAGCTTGCAGCTTGCCGCTTGCCGCTGCGTTTAGAGGCTTAGTCGCATCGACAGATCCACCGCTTTGACATCCTTGGTCATCGCGCCGATCGAGATGTAATCCACGCCCGTTTCGGCGATCGGTAGCAGCGTGCTTTCGTTGATGCCGCCGCTGGCTTCCAGTTTCGCTTTGCCGGCGGTCAGGCGTACGGCTTCACGCATGTCGTCCAGGCTCAGTTCGTCGAGCATGATGATGTCGGCGCCGGCTTCCAGCGCTTGCTTCAATTCCTCAAGACTTTCCACTTCGATTTCCACCGGTTTGCCCGGGGCGATCTTGTGTGCGGCGGCCACGGCTTCGGCGATGCCTCCGCTGGCGGCGATGTGGTTTTCCTTGATCAGGAAGGCGTCGTACAGACCGATTCGGTGGTTGTGACAGCCGCCGCAGGTCACCGCATATTTCTGTGCCAGGCGCAGGCCGGGCAGGGTTTTGCGGGTGTCGAGCAACTTGACCTGCGTTTCGCCGACGAAGTCCGCCAGGTACTGCGCGCGCGTCGCTACGCCGGACAGCAACTGCAGGAAGTTCAACGCGCTGCGTTCACCGGTCAGCAGTGAGCGCGCCGGGCCTTCCAGGTGAAACAGCGGCTGATTGGCTTTGACCCGCTGGCCGTCGACCACTTGCCAATGCACCGCCACGCGCGGATCGAGCTGGCGAAACACCGCATCGACCCACGCGGTGCCGCAGATGACGGCGTCGTCACGGGTGATGATGGTGGCTTTGGCCAGGCGTTCGGCCGGGATCAGTTGCGCGGTGATGTCGCCGCTGCCGACGTCTTCGAGCAACGCACGGCGCACGTTGTTTTCGATTTCGGCGGTCAGATCGGCGAGACGTAGATTCGGCATAACGGACTCCACAAACAAAGTGGTTCGATTATAGGGGCAGGGCGCGAGCCAACCCAAGGCGAGAACGTTCGTGCCTGACGCATCTGGTCGATTTTCCTGCGCTGAGTGCGAGGTGTATGGCGTATAGGGGAAACCCTGAGGCCTATAGCATCGCTGGCCTGTTTTGCCAGATAATCCGCCTTGTATTTGACGTCATGGCTTTGACGAACGAGTCCAGTTGGGCAGTGTCAAAGCGACGAACCGAATCACCGTTCCAGGAGGCTTGGATGCGCAACGACGGGAAAGTGGTGCCTTTGCACCGGGCGACTGCCGATCTGGCGGACCACTCGCCGCTTGCCCGCTTGCCGGTGATTCTGCTGCAGGTTCGCGACAAGGCTGCCCAGCAGCTGCGCCACGATTTGCAGGAGCTGTTCGATAACGCCGACGACACGCTGTTCGAAATGGCCGACCGGGCGCGCAACGACGTCGATCAGAACATCTTTTTCGAAGCCATGCGTGACCTGCGCCTCAAGCGCAAGAATATCGAGCGCGGCTTTCTGGAACTGTTCTTTGAAGCCTTCGCCGGCCTTACCCAATACGACCCCGCCGCCAACTCCCTGCCACGCACGCCGGTGGTCGAAGAGTCGGCGCCGCGCACCGATGCCATGGAGCGTACCGTGGCCGTGCAGACCATGGTCAGCCGCGTGCTCAAGCGCGACGGCTTTGCTCTCGATCAACTGACCGCACGCTTCAGCTCGATGCTCGGCAAGCGTCTGGACGATCAGCACAATCCGCTGAGTCCGGCGATGCTCTGCGAATATTTCCTGCAGGCCGGGCGTAACCTCGGCGTCGAGATCAAGGTCAAGCTGATCCTGCTCAAGCTGTTCGAACGCTATGTGCTGGCTGACACCGAACAGTTGTATGGCGAGGCCAATCAGTTGTTGCTCGCCACCGGCGTGTTGCCACATCTGAAACCCGCCGTGGCTCGTCGCATGGTCGAGCCTGCGGACAGCGACACATTGATTGAAGATCTCGATGAGCCGCCAGCGGACGAAGGCATCGAGGAAGTGTTCGCCGCGATGCAGCAATTGCTCGCCCAGGTCCGCGGCCGCGTCACACCGACCCTGGAGCCCGGCGCACCCGCGCATCCGATCAACACCCGCGACCTGCTGCGGTTGTTGTCGCACTTGCAGCAATACGTACCGGCGCTCGAGGCTCAGGAAGATTTCGATCTGCGTCATCAGCTCGAACAGTTGCTGACCCGGGTCAGCGTCCGAAGTGGCCGCTCCCGCGTTGTCGCGACTGCCGACGAAGATGTGATCAACCTGATCGCCATGGTTTTCGACTGCATCCTCGACGATCGCAATGTGCCCGATGCGCTCAAGGCGCTGATCGGCCGATTGCAGATTCCGATGCTCAAGGTTGCGGTGCTGGACAAGAGTTTCTTCAGCCGCAGCACGCACCCGGCGCGGCGCCTGCTCAACGAAATCGCTGAGGCCGCAATGGGCTGGAGCGATTGCGACGGCGCTGAGCGCGACAACCTCTATGTGCGCATCGAGCAAGTGGTACAGCGCTTGCTCAGCGAGTTTGTCGACGACCCGGCGATCTTTTCCGAACTGCTCGCCGACTTCCTCGCCTTCACTCAGGAAGAGCGCCGCCGCACTGAACTGCTGGAACAACGCTTGCGTGATGCCGAGGAAGGCCGGGCAAAAGCCGAACTGGCTCAGCATCGCGTTGCACAGGCGTTGCAGCAGGCTCTGCTGGGCCTGGTGCTGCCGGCGACGGTGGTCAGTTTCGTCCAGCAGGCCTGGAGCAAAGTGCTGTTGCTGACCTGCCTCAAGCACGGCGATCAGTCCGCCGAATGGCATGCCGATGTGCAGACCATGGAACAGTTGGTCTGGAGCGTGCAACGCCATGACGACGGCGAATCCAGCCTGCGCCTGCTGGCACTGGTGCCGGGTTTGCTCAAGTCGCTGCGCGATGGCCTGAGCAGCACCGCGTTCGACCCCTTTGCCACCAGTGAATTTTTCGGTGAGCTGGAGGCTCTGCACGTGCGCGTGCTGGAGCGTTCCGACGATGCCGATCACAGCGCCATGCCGTTGATCGAAATTACCCCCGAGCTCTTGCAGCACAGTGCCGGCCAGACGCCAGCGACCCCGGCGCCGCGCCTGGCGCAAGACGATGCCGCTCTGTCTCAGGTCGAGCAGTTGCGAGTGGGCAACTGGGTGGTGTTCGATGAGGACGACGAACAGAGCTTGCGTTGCAAGCTTGCCGCGATCATCGAAGAGACCGGCAAATATGTCTTCGTCGACCGCACCGGGACGAAAGTGCTGGAGCACAGCCGCACCGACCTCGCCTTGGCTTTCAGCCGTGGCGTCGCGCGCGCACTGGATGACACCTTGCTGTTCGACCGCGCACTGGAATCGGTGCTGGGCGACCTGCGGCGACTCAATCGCGGCAAGTGATCGCGCGGTGAGGGCGGATCGCGGCATACTGGGCGCCCACATGGTCGGCGTTGAAGGAATCGGTATGCAGTTGGATCCCGCGAGCGGGTGGTGTCATGGCGTGCAGATCTGCCCGTCGCCCAACTTCAATGAGCGCCCGGCGGGCGAAGTGTCCCTGTTGGTCATCCACAACATCAGCCTGCCCCCGGCGCAATTCGCCACGGGCAAGGTGCAGGAATTTTTCCAGAATCGTCTGGATGTCACCGAACACCCGTACTTTGCAGGCATCGCTGACCTGCGTGTCTCGGCGCACTTTCTGATCGAACGTGACGGCAAGGTCACCCAGTTTGTCTCTTGTCTTGCGCGGGCGTGGCATGCCGGCGTTTCAATGTTCGAAGGCCGTGAAACCTGCAACGATTTTTCCGTGGGCATCGAGCTGGAAGGCACCGATGATCTGCCGTTCACCGACGAACAATATTGCTCGTTGACTGCGCTGACCCGGCAGTTGCAGAAACGCTTTCCAGCGATCACCGATCAGCGTATCTGCGGCCACAGCGATATCGCTCCGGGGCGCAAGACCGATCCGGGACCGGCATTCGACTGGGCACGCTACCGCGCCGCCCTGGCAAAAGAGGAAGGACAATGAGTTTTCTGGTGTTACTGCTGGCGCTGTGGATCGAGAAGTTTTCGGCCCTGCGCCATCGGCTTCAACGCGACGGCGGATGGATCCGCGAACTGCACAAACTCGAAAACAGCAAACGGCTGGCCAGGCAACCGTGGCTGGTGCTGACGATTCTGGTGCTGTTCCCGGTGGCGTTGCTGGCGCTGTTGCTGCTGGTGCTGGAACCTGTGGCTTACGGTTTGCTGGCGCTGCCGGTGCATTTGCTGGTGGTGATCTACAGCCTCGGACGCGGCGATCTGCTCGGCGGCCTCGGCCCGTTCCGCGATGCCTGGCGCCGTGAGGATCTGCAAGCGGCGGCCCACGTGGCCAAGCGCGACCTGGACATCTGCGCCGACAACGGCGAGCAGTTGCTCGAGCGGGTGCAAGGGCATCTGCTGTGGCAGGCCTATCAGAGTTTCTTCGCGGTGATCTTCTGGTACTTCCTTCTCGGCCCCGTGGCGGCATTGGCCTATCGTTTGCTGGCGCTGGCCGAAGAGCACGGCTGCAATCCGGCGCTGGTCGAGCGTGCTGCGCAATTGCGTCACGCTTTCGATTGGGTGCCGGTTCGTTTGCTGGCGGCAAGTCTTGCGTTGGTCGGCAACTTCGTCGCGGTCAGCCGAGTGATGCTGCATGAGCTGCTCAACTGGAACATCAGCGCTGCGCAGTTGATCAACAAGGTCGGCCTGGCCGCCGGGGAAGTTCCACCGCCAGTGGTCGGCCCGGACGGCATCAACACCCTCGATTGCCTGTGGGAACTGCTGCTGCGCGCGGCGGTGCTGTGGTATGCCGGGTTTGCCTTGTGGACGGTTCTGGTTCACTGATTCGCTGATTTACAGAAAGATCAAAAGATCGCAGCCTTCGGCAGCTCCTACCTTGGAACGCATTTCCCTGTAGGAGCTGCCGAAGGCTGCGATCTTTTTGCTTTTGATTTGGCGATCACTGCATTGCCATTAACCTTAAGTTACAAAACCTCCCGCCGATTTACGCTATACAGAGATAGCGCCCGATAGTGGCTATCTGCTCTCGTCCCGCGCCCGCCAATAAAAACAAGAAAAACCAAGGGAGACTTCCAGTGAAGAGCTTGCTCTATCCCGCCGTCTCGCTGATGAACCGTCTGAGCTTCGGCATGAAGTTCAGCCTGATCAGCGTGCTGTTCCTGGTGCCGATGCTGGTGACCAATTTCTATCTGGTACGCGATTCCTATCGCGAATTTCAGGGCACCCGCGTCGAATTGCAGAGCCTCGACCTGCTGGGCAGCAGCCTGACCCTGCGCGGGGATCTGGAGACCCTGAACAATCTGGTGCAGATCGACGTCACCCTCGGCCAGTCCGGCAAGGCCGGCAATGTCGAAGCGCAGATCCAGACGCTGGAGCAGGCTTTGCTCGCGCGGCTCGAAGGGCTGACGGCGATGACCGAAGACCCCGAGCAGATCAAGCAATTCGAGGCCAAGCGCGATGAAATGATCGCCGCGTTCAAGGCCCAGCAAGCAGAGAGCTCGCTGCAAAGCAAAAGCGCGTTGATCGGCAAGTTGCTGGCCAGTGCGCAGATTTTCAGCCAGATCATCACCAGTCAGGCCGGGTTGAGCCGCGACAACCAGAGCGACATTCGTCAGCTCAGCGAACTGGTTACGCTGATCACCCCCAGCGTCACGCAAACCCTCGGCGAAGGCCGGGCGATGGGTTCGTATTCGTTGGGCCAGGGCTTTCTCAACAGTTCCTCGAGCACGCGTTTCGACGAGTTGCTGGTGCAGATCGAAAAACTCCAGGCCGAGTACGCCCTGAAACTGCAAGACGCCCTCGGCTCCAGCAACGCCGCGCGCGAATCCCTTAGCGCGCAGGCTGAGAACAGCAAGGCCTCGCTGAAGCAGGCCAGCGAGCTGTTCGAAGAACAAGTGGTGATGGCCGACACCCTCGATGCGCCGTGGCAGGCATTCTACGATCAGGTCACCGGGCTGATGGAACACACCTACCAGCTCAATCAGGCCACGCTGAAATTTCTCGACAACCAGTTGCAGCAGCGTCTGGCGCAGAACCGCACGCACATGATTCTGCAAGCCTCTGCGCTGTCGGTGGTGTTTGTGCTGATTTTCTATCTTTATGGCGGTTTCTACGCCTCGACCCGGACCACCCTGAAAAGCCTGGGCGCGATGATGGACAAGGTCGCGGCCGGTGACATGACCGTCAACTTCAAGGCCAGCAGCCGTGATGAACTGGGCGAGTTGGGCGAGGTGTTCAACGGTACGGTGAAGAAGATTCACGACTTGATCGAACGTGTCGGGCATACCGTGGGTGAGGTCGAGCGGCAGGCCGGGCAGGTGGAGAGCGTGTCGGCGCAGAGCAATCAGGCTGTTGCTGGGCAGCGCTCGCAGATCGAACAGGTGGCGACGGCGATGAACCAGATGTCGGCGACCTCAATGGAAGTCGCCCGCAGTGCTGCGGCCGCGGTGAGCAGCGCCCACAGCGTCAACGACGAAACCCTCAGCGGACGCGGGCTGGTGGAATCGCAGCAGGGCAGCATTGCCGCGCTGGCCAGCGAGATTGATCAGTCGGTGCTGGTGATCAATCAACTGGCCAGCGACAGCCAGTCGATCAGCCGTGTGCTTGAGGTGATCAAGAGCATCGCCGAACAGACCAACCTGCTGGCGCTCAATGCGGCGATCGAAGCGGCGCGAGCCGGCGAGCAGGGGCGCGGTTTTGCCGTGGTCGCTGATGAAGTGCGCACGCTGGCCAAGCGTACCCAGCAATCGACCGAAGAAATCGAGCAGATGATCGCCAAACTGCATGGCGGCGTCGGCGCGGCGGTGAAGGCCATGGGCGTCAGCCATCAGATGGCCAACGGCACGGTGGGCCAGTCGGAGAAGGTCCAGCAGGCGCTGGAAAACATCCTTGGCGCGGTGGGCATGATCGTAGACCAGAACCAGCAGATCGCCGCTGCCGTCGAACAGCAGACCGCCGTGGCCCACGACATCGATCAGAACATCGTCGAGATCAACCGCGCTGGCGAACGCACAGCGCAAGGCGCGCACCAGACCGAAGATGCCAGCCGCGCGCTGTCGGCGCAGGTGGTTGAGCTCAAACAACTGATCAGCGCGTTTCGCGTCTGAGCCCCAAACAATCCTTGTAGGAGCTGACGAGTGCAACGAGGCTGCGATCTTTTGACTTTGCCTCTGAAGATCAAAAGATCGCAGCCTCGTTGCACTCGTCAGCTCCTACCCGGGTACGTGTTACCGGCCGAAGACTTCGCAGCAGTTGGCGGTGCTGGCAGCGGCGAGTTGTTCAGGCGTTATATTCATCAGCTCGGCCAACGCAGCGCAAATCGCCGGCAGATGTGCCGGGCTGTTGCGCTGGCCGGGGAACATGGCGGGGGCCATGTCCGGTGAGTCGGTTTCCAGCACCACCGATTGCAGCGGCAGTTCCGGCAGGTCGTTGCACAGCCGAGACCCAGTTTGAGTCCCGCTTGATGTATTACCCTGCCTCCTCGCTCGCTATCTAGAAACCCATCGCAGTTTTCCGTTTTCGCGTTCAGCGCAAGCATCTTCGTAGATTCTTGGTTTCGGCACGGCTGAGTGAAGCCGCTCGTCGGGACTGTCAGGTTTTACAGTAGGACGAGTTGGGTCAATCGGATTTACTAAATTGGCCTGAATGACCCAACGTATTTTCATCTTGTCTTTACTATGTTTTAAGGAGCGATCATGAAAGCAAGTAACAGATTTTCCGGTGGCAGACCTGCGCCTGGTGTAGAGAACGTTTCTGAAAAAAATACTATCACCAAAGAGGATTTTGAAAGGCTTAGCAAGAACGCGACTTTATATGACGGGGAGCTTCATGCGGTGAAGGGAGCTTACCGTGGAAAAATAAGATACAGATATTGGTGGAGTAGCGATGGAAGTATTTTTTACTGTTATTCCACAGAGTACACAATTAATGATCCAGATTATTTTGGAAGGCATAAGGCCAACATACATTTCAGTTTTGATGATGTTCAATGGTGGGGTATTGATTCTCCAGACAGTATGCGACAGGACGATAAGTGGAACGAGTGGGCTGTCGGAGGGTATGTAGGGGCAAATAAAAAAGCTCGAGTGTATGTCAGGTTTGATTTTGATCTTCCTTTCTTTGATGAGAGCGGGGAAAATTCCGTCTACTATACTTTTCCCGGAAAGTGACTTGCTGTTAGAAGTAGACAGGTTAAATCAAAATTTGGCCGTGGTATGTGCTGCTCTGTGCCCTCCGCTTTGTGGTCTTGGTCAAATTCCTTGAACTTATTGGAATATCGAAGATTTCGCAGTAGTGGGCTGAAAGCACTAAGTGATTACATCATTTAGCACAATCTAGAATGTAGGGGTGAGCCTGTTCGTAATAGCGGTCTGTCTGAAAGATAGCTGTAACTGACACACCGCTTTCGCGAGCAGGCTCGCTCCCACAGGGGATTGCGGTGCTACCAGCCGAAGACTTCGCAGCAGTTGGCCGTGCTGGCAGCGGCGAGTTGTTCAGCAGTGATATTCATCAGCTCGGCCAACGCCGCGCAAATCGCCGGCAGATGCGCCGGGCTGTTGCGCTGGCCGGGGAACATGGCGGGGGCCATGTCCGGTGAGTCGGTTTCCAGCACCACCGATTGCAGCGGCAGTTCCGGCAGCACCCGATGCATGCGCAACGCCTGCGGCCAGGTCGGTGCGCCGCCGAGGCCCAGTTTGAAACCAAGCTTGATGTATTCCCGCGCTTCTTCGCGGCTGCCGGCGAAGGCGTGGATGATGCCGGCGCGCTTGAGTTTGAAGCGCTTGAGCGTGGCGATCACCGCCGCGTGGCTGCGGCGTACGTGGATCAGCGCCGGCAGCTCGAAGTCCGCCGCCAGTTGCAGCTGCGCTTCGAACAACGACTGTTGCCGCTCGCGATCGAGGTCTTCGAGGAAGTAATCCAGGCCTATCTCGCCCACCGCACACAACTGCCGATGCCCGCGCAGGCGTGTCAGCCAGTCACCCAGTGCGAGCAAATCCTCGGAGCGATGCTGATCGAGGAACACCGGATGCAGACCGAACGCCGCATACAGGTCGGCATCGCTCTGCACCAGGTCCCACACCCGTTGCCAGTTACCCTGATGCACGCCCAGCACGACGATGCGCCGCACGCCGAGGGCGCGGCTTTCGGCCAGCAACTCTGC
Organism: Pseudomonas sp. ef1; assembly: GCF_007293365.2. Classification (NCBI taxonomy): domain Bacteria; kingdom Pseudomonadati; phylum Pseudomonadota; class Gammaproteobacteria; order Pseudomonadales; family Pseudomonadaceae; genus Pseudomonas; species Pseudomonas sp. ef1. Next base: position 1,889,772 of record NZ_CM129815.1, read on the forward strand.
GCGATCGGCGTCGAAGTCGGGGAAGTCGAGGTGGGTGTGGCTGTCGATCAGCTCCACGCTTCAGTCCCGATGAATACGCTGCTTGAAGGTCCGCGCAATGGCTTGCACGCCCGGTTGGTAGTCGTCCTGCTCGACGGCGGCCAGGGCCAGTTCCAGGGCCTTGTCGGCGATCAACTGGTGTTGCTGGGACATGGCGTTGACCGGCAACGGCAGGAAATCCAGCAACTGCGTGTCGCCGAACGTGCCCAAGCGCAGCGGCCGCGATTTCAGCGGGAAATCATGCAGCGCATCGAACACGCCTTGCAGCAGCACGTAGGACGTTGTCACCAGCGCGTCAGGCAAATGCCCCAGACGCTGCAGGAGTTCTTCCATCAATTGCCTGCCGCACTCACGGCTGAATGACTCGGCGTGCTCGACCAGCACCTCACCTTTGAAGTCTTTGAGCGCTGCGCGGAAACCGGCAGCACGCTCCTGGCTGATGCTCAGCTCCGGCCGTGCGCCGAGCAGCACGATCTGCTTTGGCTGCGGATCGAGCAGGCTCTGGGTCAGATGCAGGCTGGCCTCGCGGTCGTCGCTGATCACCGAGCAGAAATGCTCCGGTTCCATGACCCGGTCGATGGCGATGATCGGCAGACCCTTGGCCTGCAACTGGCGATAGCTGTCATCACCGGCCGGCAGGCAACTGGCGACGATCAGCGCATCGCAACGGCGGGCGCGGAACAGTTGCAGCAACTGGCGCTCGCTGTCCGGCGCATCGTCGGAGCTGGCGATCAGCAATTGATAGCCGCGAGCCCGCGCGCCTTGTTCGAGCAACTTGGCGATCCGCGCGTAACTGGGGTTTTCCAGATCCGGCAGGATAAAGCCCAGGGTGCGCGTGTGCCGACTGCGCAGGCCGGCCGCTTGCGGATTGGGCGTAAAGCCGTGCAGATCGACCACCGCGCGCACGCGCTCGACGGTCGCGTTGCTGATGCGTTGCTGTTCGGCCTTGCCGTTGATGACGTAGCTGGCGGTGGTGACGGAGACGCCGGCCAACCGCGCAATATCACTGAGTTTCAACCCGGTATTTCCTTGTTTTTTCGAGCATGCCGCGACATTTTCGCCAATCCTACCCGATAAGGGCAGCCGACTTATTGCCTGGGCAGATCCGACCAGTTGGACTTCAAGGATGAGACATTATCGAGTAACGTGCCGATCAATCTAGATTAAACGTTTCAGCAAGCGTATTTTCTACGTTTTAGACGCCTTTGGCCGGTCCTGCCGTGAAACCGCCAAAACTGCCGCTGAAAAGCGCGGCAGAGCGCCTAAGCTGTGAACCATTCAAAACAATACCTGGCGTTGAACTGCGCCAAAAAGGAGATCGCATGCTCGAGCTCACTATAGAGCAGATATCCATGGGCCAGTCGGCCGTGGATAAACCCGCTGCCCTGCAATTGCTGGCCAGTCATCTGGTCGCCGATGGTCTGGTAGCCGACGGCTACCTCGCCGGCCTGCAGGCCCGGGAAGCCCAGGGCTCGACCTTTCTCGGTCAAGGCATCGCCATTCCCCACGGTACGCCGGAAACCCGCGATCAGGTATTCGCCACCGGCGTGCGCCTGATGCAGTTTCCCGACGGCGTCGATTGGGGCGATGGCCAGATCGTTTATCTGGCGATTGGCATCGCGGCGAAATCCGATGAACACCTGCGCCTGCTGCAACTGCTGACCCGCGCCCTCGGCGAGACCGATCTGGGCCAGGCCCTACGTCGCGCCAGCTCGCCCGAAGCGCTGTTGAAACTGCTGCAAGGCGCGCCGCAGGAACTGGCGCTGGACGCGCAGATGATCGGCCTCGGCGTGTCGGCCGATGATTTCGAAGAACTGGTCTGGCGCGGCGCACGTCTGCTGCGTCAGGCCGATTGTGTGAGCAACGGCTTTGCCGGCGTGTTGCAGCAGGTTGAAGCGCTGCCACTGGGCGACGGCCTGTGGTGGCTGCACAGCGAGCAGACCGTGAAGCGTCCGGGACTGGCGTTCGTCACCCCGGACAAACCGATGCGCTACCTCGGCCAGCCGCTTAGCGGACTGTTCTGCCTGGCGAGTCTGGGCGAAGCGCATCAGGCGCTGCTCGAGCGTTTATGCGCGTTGCTGATCGAAGGTCGTGGCCACGAACTGGGCCGCGCCACCAGCAGTCGCAAAGTCCTTGAAGTGCTCGGCGGTGAATTGCCTGCCGACTGGCCGAGTGCACGTATTGCCCTGGCCAATGCCCACGGTCTGCACGCACGGCCGGCGAAGATCCTCGCGCAACTGGCGAAAAGTTTTGATGGCGAAATCCGCGTGCGCATCGTCGACAGCCAGGACAGCGCCGTATCGGTGAAGAGCCTGAGCAAACTGCTGAGCCTCGGCGCCCGGCGCGGTCAGGTGCTGGAGCTGATTGCCGAACCGAGCATCGCCAGCGATGCCTTGCCGGCCTTGCTCGCGGCGATTGAAGAAGGCCTCGGTGAGGAAGTCGAGCCGCTGCCGGCCGTGAGTCAGCAGCGCGAAGTGATCGCCGACATCGCCGAAGTGCTGATCGCCCCGGCCTCCGGCAGCCTGTTGCAGGCGATTCCTGCCGCACCGGGCATCGCCATCGGCCCGGCGCACATTCAGGTCCTGCAAGCCATCGATTACCCGTTGCGCGGCGAGTCGGCGGCAATCGAGCGCGAGCGCCTCAAGCAAGCGCTGAGCGACGTGCGCCGCGACATCCAAGGCTTGATCGAACGCAGCAAGGCCAAGGCCATTCGCGAGATTTTCATTACTCACCAGGAAATGCTCGACGACCCGGATCTGACCGACGAAGTCGACACCCGCCTCAAGCAAGGCGAAAGCGCCGAAGCGGCGTGGATGGCAGTGATCGAAGCCGCCGCCAAACAGCAGGAGTCGCTGCAGGACGCGTTGCTCGCCGAGCGTGCCGCCGATCTGCGTGACATCGGCCGTCGAGTGCTGGCGCAATTGTGTGGCGTGCAAACCGCGAGCGAACCTGAGCAACCGTACATTCTGGTGATGGACGAAGTCGGCCCGTCCGATGTCGCGCGCCTGGATCCTGCGCGGGTTGCGGGGATTCTCACCGCGCGCGGCGGCGCTACCGCGCACAGCGCCATCGTTGCCCGTGCCCTCGGGATTCCAGCGTTGGTCGGTGCGGGGGCGGCAGTGCTGTTGCTCGAGCCGGGCACGCCGCTGTTGCTCGACGGTCAGCGTGGCCGTCTGCATGTCGACGCCGATGCCGCAACCCTCAAGCGTGCCGCCGAAGAACGAGACACCCGCGAGCAACGCCTGAAGATCGCCGCCGAACAGCGCCATCAACCAGCGCACACCACTGACGGCCACGCCGTTGAAGTGTTCGCTAACATCGGCGAAAGCGCTGGGGTGACCAGCGCGGTGGAGCAGGGCGCCGAAGGCATTGGCCTGCTGCGCACCGAACTGATTTTCATGGCCCACCCGCAGGCACCGGACGAGGCAACCCAGGAAGCCGAATACCGTCGCGTCCTCGATGGTCTGGCCGGGCGGCCGCTGGTGGTGCGCACGCTCGACGTCGGCGGCGACAAACCGCTGCCGTATTGGCCGATCGCCAAGGAAGAAAACCCGTTCCTCGGCGTGCGCGGCATTCGCCTGACCCTGCAGCGGCCGCAGATCATGGAAGCGCAACTGCGCGCCTTGCTGCGTTCGGCCGACAACCGTCCGCTGCGGATCATGTTCCCGATGGTTGGCAGCGTCGAAGAGTGGCGCCAGGCCCGCGACATGACCGAACGCTTGCGTTTGGAAATTCCAGTCGCCGACCTGCAACTGGGGATCATGATCGAGGTGCCGTCCGCCGCATTGCTTGCGCCAGTGCTGGCCAAGGAAGTGGATTTCTTCAGCGTCGGCACCAACGACCTGACCCAATACACCCTGGCCATCGACCGTGGTCACCCGACCCTGTCTGCACAAGCGGATGGCTTGCACCCGGCGGTCCTGCAACTGATCGACATCACCGTGCGTGCCGCCCATGCCCATGGCAAATGGGTGGGTGTCTGCGGCGAGCTGGCGGCGGATCCGCTGGCGGTGCCGGTGCTGGTTGGCCTCGGTGTCGACGAGCTCAGCGTGTCCGGGCGCAGCATTGCCGAAGTCAAGGCGCGCATCCGTGAACTCAGCCTGCCCCAGGCGCAAACCCTCGCTCAACAGGCCCTGGCCGTGGGCAGCGCGAATGAAGTACGCGCATTAGTGGAGGCCCTGTAATGGCCAAAATTCTCACCCTGACACTCAATCCGGCACTCGACCTCACCGTCGAGCTGTCACGGCTGGATGCCGGTCAGGTCAATCGCAGTGAGGAGATGCACACCCACGCTGCGGGCAAAGGCGTCAACGTCGCCCAGGTGCTGGCGGATCTCGGCCATCAGGTCACCGTCAGCGGCTTTCTCGGCGAAGACAATCAGCAAGCGTTCGAAACCCTGTTCGCCAAACGCGGTTTTGTCGATACGTTCATCCGCGTGCCGGGCGAGACGCGCAGCAACATCAAGGTTGCCGAACAGGATGGGCGCATCACCGACATCAACGGTCCGGGGCCAATGGTCGACGCAACGGCGCAGCAAGCCTTGCTTGATCGCTTGCTGCAGATCGCACCGGGGCACGATGCGGTGGTGGTCGCCGGCAGTCTGCCGCGTGGCGTCACTGCGCAATGGTTGCGCGAGCTGATTGAACGGCTGAACGCGCTCGGCTTGAAAGTCGCCCTCGATTCCAGTGGTGAAGCCTTGCGCGTCGCGTTGCAGGCCAGCCCCTGGCTGATCAAACCGAACACCGAAGAATTGGCCCACGCACTCGGCTGCGAAGTGGTCTCGCCGATCGCCGAAGCACAAGCCGCCGCACGTTTGCATGCGCAAGGCATCGAGCACGTGGTGATCTCTCACGGCGCTGACGGGGTCAACTGGTTCAGTGTCGGCTCGGCCCTGCATGCCTCGCCGCCGAAAGTCAGCGTGGCCAGCACGGTCGGTGCCGGCGATTCATTGCTGGCTGGCATGCTCCACGGTCTGCTCAGTGCTGATACGCCGGAGCAAACCCTGCGCACCGCCACCGCGATTGCGGCAATGGCGGTGACCCAGATCGGTTTTGGCATCAACGACGCTGCGCAACTGGCGCAGCTCGAACAGGGCGTGCGCGTGCGCCCCCTGACAGAACAATAAGAGGGTTTGTGATGAAGTTAGCCATTGTTACGGCTTGCCCGAACGGCATGGTCACCAGTGTGCTGTGCGCGCGCCTGCTCGATGCAGCGGCGCAGCGCCAGGGCTGGAGCACCAGCGTTGAAGTGGTCGATCCGGCACACCCGGAACGCGAATTGTCGGCGGCGACCATCGAAGCCGCCGAGTGGGTGTTGCTGGTCACCACTGGTGCGGTGGACATGAGCCGGTTTGTCGGCAAGCGCGTGTTCCAGATCGCTCCGGCGCAGGCCTTGCAGGATGTCGAAGCGGTGCTGCGTCGCGGTGCTGAAGAAGCCGAAGTCTACGTGGCCAGCGCAGTCGAACCGGCGATTGATGCGCCACGTGCGCCGCGCATCGTCGCCATCACGGCCTGCCCGACCGGCGTCGCCCACACCTTCATGGCCGCCGAAGCGTTGCAGCAGACCGCCAAGCGTCTGGGCTATGAATTGCAGGTCGAAACCCAAGGCTCGGTCGGCGCGAAAACCCCGCTCAGCGCAACGGCCATCGCCGAGGCTGACGTGGTGCTGCTGGCGGCGGATATCGAGGTCGCCACCGAGCGTTTCGCCGGCAAGAAAATCTATCGCTGCGGCACGGGCGTTGCGCTGAAGCAGTCTGAAGCGACTTTGAAAAAAGCCTTGGCCGAAGGCGCTGTCGAAAGTGCGGCAAGCGACGGCAAGGCCCCGGCCAAGTCCGAGAAAACCGGCGTCTACAAGCACCTGCTCACGGGTGTGTCGTACATGCTGCCGATGGTGGTGGCGGGTGGTTTGCTGATCGCATTGTCGTTCGTGTTTGGCATCACCGCTTACAAGGAAGAAGGCACGCTGGCGGCGGCGTTGATGCAGATCGGCGGCGAAACCGCGTTCAAGCTGATGGTGCCGCTGTTGGCCGGTTACATCGCCTACTCGATTGCCGACCGCCCGGGCCTTGCGCCGGGGATGATCGGCGGTTTGCTGGCGGGCACTCTGGGCGCCGGATTCATCGGCGGGATCATTGCTGGTTTCATTGCCGGTTACGCCGCCAAAGCCATCGCCCGCTATGTGAAATTGCCGCAGAGTCTGGAAGCGCTGAAGCCGATTCTGATCATTCCGTTGCTGGCCAGTCTGGTCACCGGTCTGGTGATGATTTACGTGGTCGGCAAACCGGTCGCCGGCATGCTCGCCGCGCTCACCCAGTTCCTCGACAGCATGGGCACCACCAACGCGATTCTGCTCGGCGTATTGCTCGGCGGCATGATGTGCGTCGACCTCGGCGGGCCGATCAACAAGGCTGCCTATGCGTTTTCGGTGGGGCTGCTGGCCTCGCAGAGTTACGCACCGATGGCCGCGACCATGGCCGCCGGCATGGTGCCGCCGATTGGCTTGGGCATCGCCACCTTCATTGCCCGGCGCAAGTTCGCCCAGACCGAGCGCGAGGCCGGCAAAGCAGCGTTCGTGCTCGGTTTGTGCTTCATCTCCGAAGGGGCTATTCCGTTCGCTGCGAAAGATCCGCTGCGGGTGATCCCGGCGAGCATCGCTGGCGGTGCGCTGACCGGCGCCTTGTCGATGTACTTCGGCTGCAAACTGATGGCGCCGCACGGCGGCTTGTTCGTGCTGGCGATCCCCAATGCGATCAACCATGCGCTGCTGTATCTGCTGGCGATTGTCGCGGGGAGCCTGGTCACGGCGGTGGTGTATGCGCTGCTCAAACGGCCGGAGGCTGTCGAACTGGCAGTCGAACCCGTCAACGCCTGACCGACAACACCAAATCCCTGTGGGAGCGAGCAGGCTCGCTCCCACAGGAGTCTGCATTGTCATAGCCGGTTCATACACCCGTGCTTAAGTTTTCCCTTTTGCAGGGAGAACACCATGAGCGATTTCAATCTCGGTCGGCGTCGCGTCATGCAAGCGGTTGGCGCCGGGCTGTTGCTGCCGGGGCTGGCGCCGGCGGTGATTGCCTCGGTCAAGGATCGTCCGCAGCTCACCGACGGCGTGCAGTCCGGCGACCTGCTCGGCGACCGCGCGATGATCTGGAGTCGCAGCGATCGGCCGGCGCGCATGGTGGTCGAGTGGGACACCGGCAGCCTGTTCGGCAACCCGCGCAAATTCGTCTCGCCACTGGCCGATGCGCGCAGCGATTTCACCGCCCGCGTCGAACTCACCGGCCTGCCGGCCAACCAGGCGATCTTTTATCGCGTGCACTTCGAAGATGCCCAGAGCGGGGTCGCCAGCGAGCCGTGGTTCGGCCATCTGCGCAGCGTGCCGACGGCCAGGCGCGACATCCGTTTTGTCTGGAGCGGTGACACCGTCGGCCAGGGCTTCGGGATCAACCCGGACATCGGCGGCATGCGCATTTACGAAGCCATGCGCCTGCGCCTGCCGGACTTCTTTATTCACAGCGGCGACACCATCTACGCCGACGGCCCGGTGCCCGCGCAACTGACCACGGAAAGCGGGCGCATCTGGCGCAATGTCACCACCGAAGCTAAAAGCAAAGTCGCGCAGACCCTCGACGATTATCGCGGCAACTATCGCTACAACCTGGTGGACGAAAACATCCGCCGCTTCAACGCCGAAGTGCCGCAGATCTGGCAGTGGGACGACCACGAAGTGGTCAACAACTGGTCGCCGGGCAAGCAACTGGATGAGCGTTATCAGGAGAAAGATATCCACAAGCTGGTCGGCCGTGCGCGGCAGGCTTGGCTCGAATATGCGCCGATGCGTTTGCAAGCGGCGGACGGCGGCGGGCGCATTTATCGCAAGCTCAGTTACGGGCCGATGCTCGACGTATTCGTGCTGGATATGCGCAGCTATCGCGAAGCCAACGACGACAACCTGGGCGCGGCAAAACCGTTTCTCGGCCGCGAGCAGCTGGACTGGCTCAAGCGTGAACTGCAGGCATCGAAGGCACAGTGGAAAGTCATCGCCGCCGACATGCCCATCGGCCTTGGCGTGCCGGACGGCGAGGTCAGTCCGGGCGTTGCGCGTTGGGAAGCCGTGGCCAACGGCGACCCCGGCCCGGCGCAGGGGCGAGAGCTGGAAATCGCCGAGCTGCTCGGATTCCTGCGCGCGCAGCAGGTGCGCAATTTCGTGTTTCTGACGGCGGACGTGCACTACTGCGCGGCGCATCACTATCATCCGGACCGCGCGGCGTTTCAGGATTTCGAACCGTTCTGGGAATTTGTCGCCGGACCGTTGAACGCCGGCAGTTTCGGGCCGAATCCACTGGACAAGACGTTTGGCCCGGAGGTGGTTTTCGAAAAGGCGCCGCCCGCACAGAACACCTCGCCGTTCGCCGGGTTTCAGTTTTTTGGCGAGGTGAATATCGAAGGGCAGAGCGGCGAGATGAGCGTGGTGTTGCGGGATCTGGATGGGGTAGCAGTGTTTGAGCAGAAATTGCAGCCGATTTGATCTCTGTAGGAGCTGCCGAAGGCCGCGATCTTTTGACTTTGATTTTTTGAAAACAAGATCAACAGATCGCAGCCTTCGGCAGCTCCTACAAAGCAACGGGTTTTTCAGTAAACATCCCGGCGATAGCGGCCCTGTTCGATCAGACGTTCGACTTCGGCGCTGCCGAGGATATCGTTGAGCGCCTGGTCTACGCCTGAGGCCATCCCTTGAAGGCTGCCGCAGATATAAATGACGGCACCATCAGCCAACCACTTCTTCAGTTCATCCGCCGACTCACGCAAGCGATCCTGCACATAAACCTTCTCAGCCTGATCCCGCGAAAACGCCAGATCCAGCCGCGCCAGATCACCATTGACCACCCATTCCTCGAGCTCGGCGCGGCAGAGGAAGTCGTGCTCGCGGTTGCGCTCGCCGAACAGCAGCCACTGCCGTTGCTGACCATCGGCAATGCGTGCCTTGAGCAGGCTGCGCAGGCCGGCGAGACCTGTGCCGTTGCCCAGCAGGATCATCGGCACGGGTTCGTTCGGCAGGTGGAAACCGCTGTTGCGCCGCACGCGCAGGCTGATGCTGCCGCCCACAGGCGCATGCTCGGTGAGCCAGCCGGAGCCTATGCCGAGGCTGCCGTCGTTGTGCTGTTCCTGACGCACGATCAGCTCCAGCACGCCGTCAGCGGCAATCGAGGCGATGGAGTATTCGCGCATGGCCAGCGGCACCATCGCGTCGACCAGCGACTGCGCATGCAGGCCGACCAGATGCGCGCGGTGTTCGGGCAGTTGGCGTGAGGCGAGGGCCACTTCCAGTGGTTCGTCGATGCCGTTGACCTTCACCGGTGTTTCGCCACGGATGCCGAGGCCGTCGAGGAAATGCTCGATGGCCCACGGGCAATTGCGTGGCAACACTTCGACCAGGTCACCAGCCAGCCAGCTGCGGGTGTCCGGGGCTTTGAGGCCGAGCAGAAAGACCGGCGCGCCGCTGCTGTCGGGGTTCATCAGTTCGCGCCGCACCAGCGTCCAGTTGTCGTAGCTGGGTGCTTGCCAGGTTTCGCTCGGCGCCTGTCCGGTGAGCTGGCCGAGTTGCGTTTGCCAGTGACGCAGCGCGTAGGGATCGGCGCTGTCGACCTCCACCGGGGCGAACAGCGTCTTGCCGCCGTGCTCGCCGAGCCATTGATGCAAGCGTTTGGCGAAGCCACAGAAGTGCGCGTACTGCCGATCGCCGAGGCCGAGCACGGCGTAGTTGAGCCCATCGAGTGTCGAGGCTTTGGCCAGCACTTTGCGTTCGAAACCACGGGCGCTGTCCGGCGCTTCGCCGTCGCCGAAGGTGCTGACCACGAACAACGCGTTATTGGAATCCCGCAGATCCTGTTCGCTGAGATTGGCCAGCGGCTGCACGTTGACCGGCAGCCCGGCGGCCTGCAATTGCCCGGCGGTCTGCCACGCCAATTGTTCGGCGAAACCACTTTGACTGGCGAAACCGATCAGCCAGGCCGAAGCCTCGGCGGACGGTTGCGCGAGGCCTTGGCGGGCATCCTTGATCTGCTTTTTCTTGCGCCGACGGTCCACATACAGCAGCCAGCCAGTGATGAAAAACAGCGGCATGCACACCGCCGCAATCGTCACGATGATGCGCCCGACGAGGCCAAAATAGCTGCCCACGTGCAGCGCATAAATGCTCGTCAGCAGTTGGGCCTTGAAGCTTTTGTCGGCATAGCGGTCGACGCGTTTGACCACTCCGGTGGCCGGATCGAGGGTGATCTGATTCAGCGCGCGGTCATGGGGCGAGCTGTCGAGCAGGTAGAACACCGTCGCCGGCTGGCCGGCCACCGCCGGCATGCGAATGTTGTACGCGGCCAGACCCGGGCCGGCAGCGCTGTAGATGCTGCTCCACATCGCTGCGTAGTCGGCGGTCGGTGCCGGGCCTTCCGGCGCCGGGCCGCGACCGCCGCGCACGCGTTCGTTTTGCGGCGCGTCGGAAAGCAGTCGGGTCAGGCCCTTGTTGTACCACTCGTACGACCATGACAAGCCGGTCAACGCCAGCAGCAGATAGACCAAAAGGCACCAGGTACCGGCCACCGAGTGCAGATCCCAATTGAACGCGCGGCCTTTCTTTTTCCAGTCCAGGGTCAACCACACGCGCCAGCTGTTCCACTGGCGTGGCCAGCGCAGATAAAGGCCGGAGAGGCAGAAGAACAGCAGCATCAAGGTACAGGCGCCTGTAATGTTGCGCCCGGTGTCGCCCATGGCGAGGAAGCGGTGCAGTTGCAGCATCAGGCCGAAGAAGTCCTGACCGGTGGCGTCGCCCTTGAACTCGGCGGTGTACGGGTCGAAGTAGCGCATTTCGCCACGTCGTTCGCCCTTGGGCGGGGTGAAGAACACCCGTGCGGCGTGACCGCTGTCGGTCTCGACCCAGAGCATCGCGACTTTCTTGCCGGACGCAGCTTCGATGCGCTCCACCAGTTCCACTGGCGGCAGCACGCCGGCGACCTGTTTTTCCACCTGCAGAACGGACGGATTGAGCGCGCGCAGGATCTCGTCCTGAAACGAATAGGCCGCGCCGGTGATGCCCATCAGGGCCAGCACCAGCCCTGCGGTGATGCCAAAAAACCAGTGCAACTGGAACAGGGTTTTCTTCAACACTTCACTCGCCGTCCGTTCGGAAATTGTCATCACGGCGCGCATTATGCCGTGGGTTATCAAGAAGCGTTTTGCGTAACACACGAAAGCCCCGTTCAACTGAATGAACGGGGCCGAGCCTCGCGGCGCATTCCCTGTGGGAGCGAGCCTGCTCGCGAAAGCGGTGTGTCAGTCAGCATCGATGTTGCTGAAAGATTGCCTTCGCGAGCAGGCTCGCTCCCACAGGTATTCACATCGGTCAGAAGTGGAAATTGGTGCTCAACAGCGCCGTGCGTCCCGCCGCCTGATTGGCGAAGTGGGTCGAGAAGGCTTTGTCGTAATAGGTTTCGTCGGTCAGGTTCTGCACGTTGAGTTGCAGGTCGACGTTCTTGGTCAGCTTGTAGGCCGCCATCGCGTCGTAACGCACGTACGAATCGACCATCGTCGTGTTGGCGACACTGCCGTAGACGTCGTCGACGTAGAACGCGCCACCACCGATCGTCAGCTTTGGCGTGACCTGGTACGTGGTCCACAGGCTGGCGCTGTTTTTCGGTGTGTTCGGCAGATCGTTGCCGTCGTTGGCACGACCCAGCGGGCCGCCATCAACCTGTTCGCTGTCCATGAAGGCGTAACCGGCGAACACCTGCCACTTGTCGGTGATCTTGCCGCTGGCCGACAGTTCGAAGCCTTGTACGCGGGTCTTGCCGGCGTTCTCGTAGGAGCTGGTATCGACTTGCACGCGAGCGTTTTCCTTCTCGGTGCGGAAGATGTCGGCGGTCAGCGACAGGCGATCATTGAGCAGATCCCACTTGGTGCCGATCTCGTAGTTCTTGGTGGTTTCCGGCTCCATGTCGCTGCTCAGCAGGTTGCCGCTGCGATCCGGTGTGCCGCCCAGCGGGTTGCCTTCCTGACCTTCGCCCAAGGTGTTGCCCGGCGGTGTCGCCGAGGTCGCATAAGAGGCGTAGATGCTGCCGTTTTCCGCCGGCTTGTAGACCACGCCGAACTGACCGGTGACGAATTCGCTGGTGTCATCGCCCTTGGAGGTGGTGCGGCCAGCGGCGTTGTAAGTTTTGTAATCGGTGTCGAAGTGGTCATAGCGCAGGCCCATGTTCACCAGCCATTGCTCGGACAATTCCAGCGTGTCGAACACGTACAGCGCGTAGGTGTCGGCCTGGGTGTCGGTACCGGCGTAGTTACGCGAGATCGCGCCGTTCCACGGATCGTTCGGGTTCGGGTTCGACAGCGAGGTGCAGTTGTAACCGCTGGCGGCGCCGATCAGGCCCGGGTTGCAATTGGTGGTGACGGCGCTGGTGCGCGGGGTGGTGTCGGTGTTGACGTTGTACGAGGATTTCTCGCTCTGCTCACGGGTGTATTCGACGCCGGTGGAGAAGCTGTTCTTGAAACCGCCCACGTAGAAGGTGCCGAACAGATCGGTCTGGTTGGTGGTGGTTTCGGTGTTGCTCACCCGCGTGTTGGCCCGACGCCAGACGCTGCCGTTGTTGACGTTGCCCTTGCTGTCGTCCGGCTGGGTGAGGATGTAATCCTGCATGCTGCTGCCGTGGCGCAGGGTGTTCTTGATGGTCAGCGCATCATTGAGGTCGTGCTCGATGGCGAAGGTCGCGGTGTCGGTGCGGCCCTTGCGGAAGTCACGATCCAGACCGTAGAAATTGTCGTGATCGCCACCGGCGTACGGCTTGTCCGGGTTGGACTTGGTGCGTGCGGCCGAACCACCGGTGGGAATGGTGTACGGGATGCCCGAGTCCGGGGTGTCGTTGCTTTCCAGATGGTAGTAGTCGAGGTTGACGCGGGTGTCAGTGCCCAGGCCGAAGGCCAGCGACGGCGCGATACCCCAGCGGTCGTAATCGACCTTGTCGCGACCGGCGACGTTGCTTTCGTGGCTCATCAGGTTGAGACGGCCGGCAGCGCTGTCGCTGAACTGGTAGTTGCCGTCGAGGGTGTAGCGCTGGGTCTGGTCGGAGCCGTAGGTGAAGCCTCCGTCGAACGAGTTGCCCAGATGCGCTTTCTTGCTCACCAGGTTGATGCTGCCGCCGGCGGCGCCACGACCGCCAATCGCCGAGTTCGGGCCTTTGCTGACTTCGATGTTTTCAACAGCGAAGATTTCGCGGCTCTGCGAACCGGTGTCGCGCACGCCGTCCAGGTAAGTGTCACCCTGAGCATCGAAGCCGCGAATGAATGGACGGTCGCCCTGCGGGTTGCCGCCTTCACCAGCACCGAAGGTAATGCCCGGCACGGTACGCAAGGCGTCCTGCATATTCAGCGCACCGGTGTCCTTGAGCACTTGTTGCGGGATGACGGTGACCGAGCGCGGCGTGTCGACCAGCGGTGCGGTGTACTTGGGCGAGGAGGCTTTTTCGACCTGGTAGGAGGTCGAGTCCTGGGCTTCGCCGGTGATGGCGGTGGCGTCCAGGGCAATGGCGTTGCCGGAAGTTTTGCTCTCGGTTTTTTCCGCCGCGAAGACCATCTGCCCAGCGGAGCCGGCGGTGATTGCGACACCGATTGCCGAGGCGAGCAGACGTGGTGAACTGACCGGTAATTGTGCGTGTTGACGTGCCATTTTTATTCCCCTCCCCAAGGATTTGAGGCGGCGGAATATAGGGTAAACAGGTATTCGTATCAATTGCGAAACATTGTTATTCGCATTGAATTTACATTCTTTACAATTTGCCCTTACGGTTTCTGCCTGTTCGTTCGTCTCGGGGGTTTTACACAGTCAATAAGAATCAATACCATTGCCGCCTTCTTGCCATCAGGTGACATCGCCATGCTGCTGCACATTCCCGGGCTGTTCGCAAAAGACGAAGTGCAGCGCATCCGGCAGGCGCTGGAGCAGGCGGATTGGGCCGACGGCAAGATCACCGCCGGCTTCCAGTCGGCCAAGGCCAAGCACAATCTGCAACTGCCCGAAGGCCACCCGCTGGCCAAGGAAATCGGCGCGGCGATGCTCGAGCGGCTGTGGAAGAATCCGCTGTTCATGTCTGCCGCACTGCCGCACAAAGTCTTCCCACCGCTAGTGAACTGCTACACGGCCGGCGGCAGTTTCGATTTTCACATCGACAACGCCGTGCGCCAGCCCAAGGGCAGCATCGAGCGGGTGCGCACCGATTTGTCGGCGACGCTGTTCTTCAGCGAGCCGGAAGATTACGACGGCGGCGAACTGGAGATTCAGGACACCTACGGCACCCAGCGCGTGAAGCTGCCGGCCGGCGACATGGTGTTGTATCCGGGCACCAGTTTGCACAAGGTCAATGCGGTCACACGTGGTGCGCGCTATGCGTCGTTTTTCTGGACGCAAAGCCTGGTGCGCGAAGACAGCCAGCGCGCATTGCTGTTTGAAATGGACGGGGCGATTCAGCAGCTGACCCAGGACGTTCCCGATCACCCTTCGCTGATCCGCCTCACCGGCACTTATCACAACTTGCTGCGGCGCTGGGTCGAGGTATGAGTTTCCAGTTGCGCCGCGAGGAAGTCCTCGATGCGGCCGGGTTGGCGGCGATGCTTGAAGAAAGCCCGGCCCGCGCTGCGCAGGCAATTTTGCTGGCGGCGGGCGAGGGCGAGGTTGAAGCGCAGGCGCTGCTTGGGCAGATCCTGCTGGACGGTCAGGGCATCGCGCAGGATCAACCGCTTGCATTGCGCTGGTTCGGCATCGCCGCCGGGCGCGGGCATCTGATGGCGCGCAACATGCTCGGGCGTTGTCATGAGCATGGTTGGGGTTGTGCGGCGGATGCCTCGGTCGCGGCGCAGCATTATCGGATCGCTGCCGAGGCGGGGCTGGACTGGGCGATGTACAACCTGGCCAATCTACTGGCCACCGGGCGCGGGGTGACGGTTGATCATCAGCAGGCGCTGGCGTTGTACCGGCGTGCAGCTGAGTTGGGCCATGCGAAATCGATGAACCTGCTGGGGCGCTATCTGGAGGAAGGGCAGGTGTGTCAGGCGGATCCAATTGCTGCACGCGAGTGGTATCGGCGTTCGGCCGAGGGTGGGGATTTTCGTGGGCAGTTCAGTTATGCAGCGGTGTTGGCGGCTGAGGGGCAGGTTGATGAAGCGGTCGATTGGCTTGAGAAAGCCTTGGCCGCCGGCAATCTGAATTTCCTGCGGGTGGCGAGCCAGACGCTGGCGGGCGCTACGGATCCCAGAATCCAGGCCATGGCCAATCAATATTCCCAACGCTACGCGCAATCCCTGTAGGAGCTGCCGCAGGCTGCGATCTTTTGCCTTTGATTTTTTGAAAGCCAGATCAAAAGATCGCAGCCTGCGGCAGCTCCTACATGAGATTTGCGGACACAAAAAAGCCCATGACACGTCATGGGCTTTTCTCTTGCAGCTTGCAGCTTGCAGCTTGCAGCTCAAAACTTGCAGCTGCTCCTTAAACGTAAAACGACTTCAGCGGCGGAAAGCCATTGAACTCGACCGCGCTGTAGCTGGTGGTGTACGCACCGGTCGACAACCAGTACAAACGATCACCAATCGCCAGGTTCAGCGGCAGGCCATACTTGTAGTTCTCATACATGATGTCGGCGCTGTCGCAGGTCGGGCCGGCGATGACGACTTCTTCCATCTCGCCTTTCTTCTCGGTCCAGATCGGGAACTTGATCGCTTCGTCCATGGTTTCGATCAGGCCGGAGAACTTGCCCACATCGGTATACACCCAACGCTCGACAGCGGTGCGCGATTTGCGCGCAACCAGCACCACTTCGCTGACCAGAATACCGGCGTTGGCGATCAGCGAACGGCCCGGCTCGAGGATGATTTCCGGCAGGTCGTCACCGAAATCTTCCTTGAGGAAGCGAATAATCTCTTCGGCGTAGGTTTCCAGGCTGTTGGTGCGGGTGATGTAGTTGGCCGGGAAGCCGCCGCCCATGTTGATCAGCTTCAGGTGAATGCCGTCTTCTTCTTTCAGACGCTCGAAAATTACTTTGACCTTGGCGATCGCCGCGTCCCAGACGCTGATGTCGCGCTGTTGCGAACCGACGTGGAACGAGATGCCGTACGGCACCAGACCGAGGTCGCGGGCGAGGATCAGCAAGTCCATGGCCATGTCGGTCTGGCAGCCGAACTTGCGCGACAGCGGCCAGTCAGCAGTGGTCGAGCCTTCAGTGAGGATGCGCACATAGACTTTCGAACCCGGTGCAGCCTTGGCGATGTTGCGCAGGTCGGCTTCCGAGTCGGTGGAGAACAGACGCACGCCCTTCTCGTAGAAGTAGCGGATGTCCTTGGATTTCTTGATGGTGTTGCCGTAGCTGATACGGTCCGGGCTGACGCCGCGATCCATGACTTTGTCCAGCTCGTAGATCGAGGCGATGTCGAAGCTCGAGCCCTTGTCTTTGAGCAGGTCGATGATCTCGACGGCCGGGTTGGCCTTGACCGCGTAGTAGACCTTGGCGAATTCGAAACCGGCGCGCAGGTCATCGTAGGCCTGGGCGATCATCGCGGTGTCGATCACCACGAACGGGGTTTCCTGTTTGTCGGCGAACGCCTTCATTTTGTCGAATGTAGCGCGCGCGAAATAGTCTTCGACCTGGATCGACATGCTGGGGACTCCTGCTGGCAAACTAAGTTAATCAATGGGTGCATGAACGCCCTCCGTATCCCCACTTTGGTTCGCCTACTTCCCAAGGCATGTCGCCGAAAGCAAAAAGGCCTGGGGATGTGCAGCTGTCCCTTGGCCTCGCTGTCTCGTCGTCAGTACTTGAGCCGGATGGATCGTTTCCAGCATGGACGTTCGGCGCGAACTTTAGGGCGTGAGGGGCGCGAGATCAACTAAAAATGTCGCGTTTTTGCACGCTTCTGACGTGCGTCGCGTTCATCACTCCTTCTACCCGACCGAGATGACGGGCAGATGTTCCCGGCGAATTTTCGAGTGTTAAAAATACCTGCACGTTCGTGGCTTTTGTCGGCTAGATCACAGGTAAGTGTGATAGCGGCAACATCGGCGACGTTGGCGTCGAGAGAGAGTGTCGAAGGGGGATTTGGACCTTGAAGAAGCTGAATTGACGACGCTCTTGCAGGAGAGGCTGTTGAGATTCTTTGTCACCCAGTGAAGATCAACAAAATTAAGTAGATCCTGTGGGAGCGAGCCTGCTCGCGAAGGCATTTTCACAGCCGCCATCAGCGTCGACTGATATTGCGCTTTCGCGAGCAGGCTCGCTCCCACAGGGATCGGGTTTCAACCACGCAGACGGATTATGCGACCACGGTCTCAGCCGGCGAGACGATACTGGTCTTCATCCCCCGCGAACGCCCCGAACTCAGATAAGCCGCAATCGACTCCTGCGTCACCTCACCGAGGAATACCCGTTCGGCGTCCATTACCGGCAGCCAGGCGCGGTTGAACTCGTACATGCGCGACAACAGGATGCGCAGGTGCTCGTCGTACGCTGCGGTGGCGTTGAACTCGCGCAGGAATTGCGCGCAGGTGCCGGTCTGGCGATGCAGGTCGCGACGGCGCACGTACCCCAGCGCCTTGTTCTCGGCGCAGGTGACCACCACGTAGCGACGGTCGTGCTCGTCCATCAATTCCAGCGCATCGGCCACTGGCGTCTCCGGACTTACCGACGGCGCGTTGTCCGCCGCGTCTTCGGCTTTCACCAACAGCAGGCGTTTGAGCGTGCTGTCCTGACCGACGAAATTGCTGACGAAATCATCCGCCGGATGCGCGAGCAGGGTGTCCGGGTGGTCGATCTGCAGCAGTTTGCCGGCGCGGAAAATGGCGATCTTGTCGCCCAGCTTGATCGCTTCGTCGATGTCGTGGCTGACCATGATCACGGTCTTGTTCAGCGCGCGCTGCATTTCGAAGAATTCGTTCTGGATCATCTCGCGGTTGATCGGGTCGACCGCGCCAAACGGCTCGTCCATCAACAGCAGCGGCGCATCAGCGGCCAAGGCGCGGATCACGCCGATACGCTGTTGCTGACCACCGGACAGTTCACGCGGGTAGCGATGCAGATACTGCTTGGGCTCAAGCTTGATCATGCTCATCAGTTCGCGGGCGCGGTCGTGGCATTTCTGTTTGTCCCAGCCGAGCAGTTTCGGCACCACGACGATGTTCTCTTCGATGGTCATGTTCGGGAACAAGCCGATCTGCTGGATCACGTAACCGATGTTACGGCGCAGGGTCACCTCGTCGAGATCGGTGGTGTCTTCGCCGTTGATGAGGATCTTGCCCGAAGTCGGTTTGATCAGGCGGTTGATCATTTTCAGCGTGGTGCTTTTGCCGCAACCCGATGGCCCGAGGAACACACAGATTTCGCCTTCATTGACGGTCAGGCTCACCGAGTCCACGGCTTTGACATCTTTGCCGTTGCTTTGGAAAGTTTTGCTGAGGTTTTGAAGTTCGATCATTTGAGTAATCCTTTTGGAGTCAAAGAGCGTTGCAGCCACTGCAAAAACAGGTCGGCGAAGATCGCCAGAAGACTGACCAGCAGCGCGCCGACGATAAGCATCGACATGTCACTGCGGCTGATGGAAGCGAGGATCAACACACCGAGGCCGCCGGCGCCGATGGTGGCTGCGATGGTCATCACGCCGATGTTCATCACCACGGCGGTGCGCACGCCAGCGAGGATCACTGGCACCGCAATCGGCAGTTCGACCATGCGCAGGCGCTGGCCGAAGGTCATGCCGATGCCGCGCGCAGCTTCGCGGATGCCCGGTTCAACGCCGGTCAGGGCGAGGTAGGTGTTGCGCATGATCGGCAGCAGCGAATAAAGGAACACGGCGGTGATCGCCGGCAGCGGCCCCAGGCCCTGGCCGAACTTGGAATAGAACGGCAGCAGCAGACCGAACAGGGCGATCGACGGCACGGTCAGCAGCACCGTGGCGCTGGCTTGCAGCGGGCCGGCGAGGGTGGGGAAGCGTGTCATCAGGATGCCCAGCGGCACGCCGATGACGATCGCCAGGGTCACGGCGATGCCGACCAGAGTGATGTGCTGCCAGGTCAGGTGCATTACCTGCTGCCAGTCGAGATGGGAAAAGGCGTTCAGAAATTCCATGACTTCTCCTCTCTTAATTCAGTGGATGCTGGCGCAGGAAATCGGCGGCAACGGACGATGGGCTTTCATGATCGACATCGACCCGCGCGTTGAGTTGGCGCATGGTTTCGTCGTCGAACAGTTCGGCCAGCGGCTTGAGTTGTTCGGCCAGTTTCGGGTTGGCGTCCAGCGTGGCCTGACGCACCACGGGAGCGGCGGTGTAGTCGGGGAAGTAATGCTTTTCGTCTTCCAGCAATTTCAGGCCGAAGGCATTGAGCCGGCCATCGGTGGTATAGACCAGACCGGCAAACACCTGACCGTTACGCAGCGCGGTGTAGACCAGGCCGGCGTCCATCTGGCGGATGTTCTTGCGGGTCAGGTTCATGTCGTAGAGCTTGACCATGCCGTCGAGACCGTCGGAGCGGTTGGCGAACTCGGTATCCAGCGCCACCAGGTGGTTGGTCTTGGCCTCGGCGCGCAGCACTTTGTTGAGCTGGCTGATGTTGCCGATCTGCGGATATTGCTCGGCGATTTTTTTCGGCAGAGCGAGGGCGTAGGTGTTGCTGAATTTCGACGGCGTCAGCCAGATCAGGCCTTTTTTCGCGTCGAGCTCTTTGACCCGGGCGTAGGACTGCGCGCTGTCGAGTTTTTCCGTGACATGGTTGTAGGCCACCAGCGACACGCCGGTGTATTCCCAGAGCAGGTCCAATTGGCCGCTTTCGTGGGCGCTGCGCGCGAGGTTGCTGCCCAGACCGCCGGTGATCTGCGCGTCATAGCCTTTGCTGCGCAGGTATTGCGCGGTGATTTCGGCGAGCAGGGTCTGCTCGGTGAAGACCCGGGCGCCGAGGCGGATGACCGGTTTTTCAGCGGCTTGCGTGATTCCTGCGAACAGCAGGACGCAGCCTAAGATCAAGCTAAGTCGTTTCATAAATATTCCTTCGCAAAGCCTTAAGACGGGCGCAAACCGCGTTCCAGCCAGAGACGGCTGGCGAGGGTGACCACGCCATCGAGCAACAGCGCCAACAGCGCGGTGCACGCGGCGCCGAGCAGCAGTTGCGGCTGGTTGTTCAGGGCGATGCCAGGGAAGATCAGGCTGCCGAGGCTGTTGGCGCCGATCAGGAACGCCAGCGGCGCAGTGCCGACATTGATCGCCAGTGCGACACGCACGCCACCGACGATGATCGGCACGGCGTTGGGCAATTCGACTTTCCACAGCACTTGGCGCGGCGTCATGCCGATGCCGACAGCGGCTTCTTTCAGCGAGCCCTGCACATTTTTCAGGCCTTCATAGGTGTTGCGCACAATCGGCAACAGCGAGGCGAGGAACAGGGCGAAGATCGCCGGGCCACTGCCGATGCCGAGGATGCCCAGCGCAATCGCGAGCACGGCCAGCGGTGGCACGGTATTGCCAATATTGAAGATCTGCATGAAGCGTTCGGCGCGGCCGACCATGGTCGGGCGGCTGAGGAAGATACCGGCGGGAATGCCCACAACAAGGGCGGCCAGCATGGAAGCGAGGACGAGAATCAGATGAGCTTGCAGGTAAAACAACAAATCGTCGCGGTAGTGTTCGATCGTGTTGATGCCGATCCAGTGGACCAGCAGGGCCAGGAGCGCGATCACCACCGCACCTCCCATCAGCCCTTTGCCATAGCGGATAGCCACAGGCGGACTCCTTTTTTTGTAGTCGGCGAGCGCAGTCCCGTGTGGCATGCCAAGCCTTGGCTGCCGGGAGCGTCGTTCGCGAAAAGTAGCCGTTTTTCAGAGCCGGCAAAGCGGTCTGAAAGCGAGCCATGAGCGCAGCCTCGTCAGGCTAACTTGCTGATTTTTCAGCCCCTGACGAAAGTTCGTAACAGGGGATGGACGTCTCCGTGCTTTAAAAGGTTCCCACGTTAGACACTATTTGGCCACCCTGTTGGAGCTGCCGAAGGCTGCGATCTTTTGACTTTGCTGCTGAAAACAAGATCAAAAGATCGCAGCCTTCGGCAGCTCCTACGGGGTTTTGCGCGGCCGAGGGACGGTGGTTTGGCGATCACTTTTTAAGCTATACTCGCCGCCCTTTTTTGAATCACCGCCAGGCGATTTCCCATGACCCAACAGGCCGCCGAAGTCGCGAAACGCCGCACTTTCGCCATTATTTCCCACCCCGATGCCGGTAAAACCACAATCACCGAAAAGCTCCTGTTGATGGGCAAGGCGATTGCAGTGGCCGGTACGGTGAAATCCCGTAAATCCGATCGCCATGCGACATCCGACTGGATGGAGATGGAGAAGCAACGGGGTATTTCCATTACCACGTCGGTCATGCAGTTCCCGTATCGCGAACACATGATCAACCTGCTCGACACCCCGGGCCACGAAGACTTCTCCGAAGACACCTACCGCACCCTGACAGCGGTGGACTCGGCCTTGATGGTGCTCGACGGCGGTAAGGGCGTAGAGCCACGGACCATTGCGCTGATGGACGTCTGCCGTCTGCGTGACACGCCGATCGTCAGCTTCATCAACAAACTCGACCGTGACATTCGCGACCCGATCGAACTGCTCGACGAGATCGAAGCCGTTCTGAAGATCAAGGCTGCGCCGATCACCTGGCCGATCGGTTGCTACCGCGATTTCAAGGGCGTGTATCACCTGGCCGACGACTACATCATCGTTTACACCGCCGGTCATGGTCACGAGCGCACCGAAACCAAGATCATCGAAAAACTCGACTCCGACGAGGCGCGCGCGCACTTGGGCGACGAGTACGATCGTTTCATCGAGCAGCTGGAACTGGTGCAGGGCGCCTGTCACGAATTCAACCAGCAGGAATTCCTCGACGGCCAACTGACCCCGGTGTTCTTCGGTACGGCGCTGGGCAACTTCGGTGTCGACCACGTGCTCGATGCTGTCGTCGATTGGGCGCCGCGTCCGCTGGCCCGTGTGGCCAACGAGCGTACGGTCGAGCCGGTGGAAGAGAAGTTCTCGGGCTTCATCTTCAAGATCCAGGCGAACATGGACCCGAAACACCGCGACCGCATCGCCTTCATGCGTATCTGCTCCGGCAAGTACGAAAAAGGCATGAAGATGCGCCACGTGCGCACCGGCAAGGACGTGCGCATCGGCGACGCCCTGACGTTCTTCTCCTCCGAGCGTGAACAGCTCGAAGAAGCCTACGCTGGCGACATCATCGGTCTGCACAACCACGGTACGATCCAGATTGGCGACACCTTCAGCGAAGGCGAAGTCCTCGGTTTCACCGGTATTCCGCACTTCGCCCCGGAACTGTTCCGTCGCGTGCGTCTGCGCGATCCGCTGAAATCCAAGCAGTTGCGTCAGGGGCTGCAGCAGTTGGCGGAAGAGGGCGCGACGCAGGTGTTCTTCCCCGAGCGCAGCAACGACATCATTCTCGGCGCCGTCGGTGTGCTGCAGTTCGATGTGGTCGCCAGCCGTTTGAAAGAGGAATACAAGGTCGAGTGCTCGTATGAGCCGATCACTGTGTATTCGGCGCGCTGGATCGAGTGCGACGACAAGAAGAAGCTTGAGGAGTTTTCCAACAAGGCGGTGGAGAACCTCGCGCTGGATGGCGGTGGTCACCTGACTTACCTGGCGCCGACGCGGGTGAATCTGGCGTTGATGGAAGAGCGCTGGCCGGATGTGAAATTCCGCGCGACGCGGGAGCATCATTAAGGTTTGAGGTGTTTTTCTGAAAGCCCCTGAGGTGTAGGCCTTGGGGGCTTTTTTATGGGCTGCCGGTTTTGGTCTTGGCTTTTGGGCCGAGCATGGTCTTTCTTCATAACGTGCGCTGGGTTGGAGAACAATACGACGCTTGAAATCCATTTTGAAGACACGACATGCGCACATGTCGTCGTCAGCGACATGAGATCATGACGTGTCGTCAAAATCTCAAAAAAGCGACACGTAGAGCGCACATGTTTACACTGACGCCATAAGGGGGCGCATACAGGTGTCCTTACCTTAATGTTTATCCCAAGGATCAGGCCCGATTCACCCGTTTACCGATGGCAACGGCCGTACCGGACGAGTGCTCAATACTCTGTACCTCATTCAAGAAGGTTTGCTGAACCTGCCGATCCTTTACCTCAGCCGTTACATCATCGCGCACCGCGCCGAGTACTATCGATTGCTGCTCGATGTCACTCGCGAGCAAGCATGGGAACCCTGGCTGCTTTACATGCTCAGCGCTGTGGAGGAAACCGCCCGCTGGACCAGCGCCAAAATCGCCGCCATCCGCAGCCTGTCCGAGCACACCACCCAGTTTGTTCGAGAGCAACTACCAAAAACATATTCCCGCGAGCTGGTGGACGTCATTTTCGAGCAACCCTACTGCCGCATCAGCAACGTCGTTGATAAACAGATTGCCCAGCGTCAAGCCGCCTCCCGCTACCTCAAAGAGCTGGTCGCCATTGGCGTTCTGCAAGAAGTGCAGGTCGGTAAGGAAAAGCTGTTCATCCATCCCAGGCTGATGCAATTACTGATTCGCGACAGCAACGACTTCAGGGCCTATGCCTTGTAACATCGTTGCGTCTCCAGGCAGTTGCGTCAGGGTCTGCAGCAGTTGGCGGAAGAGGGCGCGACGCAGGGGTTCTTCCCGGAGCGCAGCAACGACATCATGCTCAGCGCCGCGTCTGTGCTGCAGTTCGATGTGGTCGCCAGCCGTTTGAAAGAGGAATACAAGGTCGAGTGCTCATATGAGCCGATCACTGTTTATTCCGCGCGACGTGTGAGCATCATTGAAAGCCCCTGAGGTGTAGGCCTTGGGGGCTTTTTTATGGGCTGCCGGTTTTGGTCTTGGCGGCCTTTGGGCCGACCAGGCTGTTGGGGTTTTGGGTGAATATCCGTTTTTTGCTTTGCTGCGGCTGGCGGTTTCGCCCTTACGGCGAGTCACCTTTTTCAAACGCCAAAAAGGTAACCGAAAAGGCTTGCTCCTGCGTTCGGCCCTCGCAGGCTCGGGTTCCTTCGCTCCGGGATCGATCCGGGCGCAGCGGCTCCGGTTTGCTTCGCTGCACCTCCTTCCGCTGTGTTCGACTTCGTCGAACGGTCGCTGCGCTCCCACGCCCGGATCAATCCCTCCACTCAGCCTTCCGACGTCGCCGGTGGATCAACAGCAAGATCAAAAGCACTCGAGCTTGCGCTCATTGTTGAGTGGGGCGGCTTTGCCGCGGGCAGCTGCGCTGCTTTGCTTTTGCTTTTGTGGGAGCGAGCCTGCTCGCGATGGCGGCCTGACAGTCGGCCCGTTTCTTGAGGTCGTCCCCAATCCAATTGTGGGAGCGAGCCTGCTCGCGAAGGCGATCTGCGAGCCGACGATTTTCTGTTTGATGCACTCAATCCAACTCTGCTGGTGGTGAGTGCGAGCTTGAAAAGCAAGGTCAAAAGTTCTCAGCCTGCGGCATGTCCTACAGCAGTTGTAGGGCGAATCCTTTTTTTCCTGGTATTGGTGTGCAGGTGTGCGACAACCGCCGTGTTGATCGTTAGTGTTTCAATCCCTGCAAGTCGTTCGAAGAGGTCAATGGAGTGACAAGTCGGCTGAATCCCCTGTTGCTTCTTGAAGGCTATTTCACCCCCATGGCCTGGGTCCTCGCGGCTCTGTTGTTCATCAACCGCCTCAGCGCCATGGTCAAGTTGTTCATGGCGCTGTACCTGCGTCAGGAATTGGGGCTGGCGATTGAAACCGTCGGCTGGTTGCTGTCGGCCTATGGCGCTGGGTTGCTGGTCGGTTCGATGCTCGGTGGCTGGCTCAGTGATCACGTGCGCACGGCGCGGCTGACGGCGGCGCTGTTTTTCGTTTCGGTGTGGGTGCTGATGCTGTTGGGGCTGGTGACGCAGGTGCCTTGGCTCGCCGGTTTGCTATTGCTTAGCGGTGTCATCGATGGGGCGATTCGGACGTTGCATCAGCGGCTGATCATGGAGTATTGCGAAGTCGCGCAACGCTCGCGTGCGCAGGCCCTGAGTCGGGTCGCGCGTAATCTGGGCATGGCCGCTGCCGGGGTGGCGGGTGGGGTGTTGGCGCAGGCGGATTTTCGTTGGGTGTTTTTTGCCAGTGCAGCGATGACGATGCTGGCGTTGCTGTGGTTCGTGCGCACAACGTGGCGGCGGCCGGTGCTGGTGGTTGGAGACGAATCCACCGATGGCTCGAGCGTGCCGCTTCGCGACAAGCCGTTCCTCTGGCTGCTGGCGGCGACGGCCGTGCTCGGCATTGCATTCGACACGGTCTACAGCACGCTGGGCAATTATCTGCGTGATTACTACCACCTGAGCACAGAGGCGATCGGCTGGCAGTTCGGGCTCAATGCGCTGTTGGTGATCGCGCTGCAGATCCCGCTGTCGCATTCGGTCGAACGCTGGGGCTCGCGTTGGCAGATGCTCGTTGGCAGTGTGCTGTTGGCCTGTGGATTGGGGATGTTGCCGTTTGGTTCCGGGTTGGCCTTTGTCTGTCTGTCGAC
Source organism: Pseudomonas sp. ef1 (assembly GCF_007293365.2). Taxonomy (NCBI): domain Bacteria; kingdom Pseudomonadati; phylum Pseudomonadota; class Gammaproteobacteria; order Pseudomonadales; family Pseudomonadaceae; genus Pseudomonas; species Pseudomonas sp. ef1. The sequence continues at coordinate 1,915,383 of NZ_CM129815.1, forward strand.
GCTGATCTGGACGCTGGGCGAGGCGCTGTTCATGCCGCCATTGAATGTACTGGCGATGCAGTTTGCCCAGAGCGGCAAGAGCGGTCAGTACTTCGGGCTGTTCTTCATGAGCTGGAGCGCCAGCGCGTTGTTGTCGCCGGTGCTCAGCGGTCAACTCTACGGCCAGTTTGGCGGGCACAGTGTGTGGCTGATGAGTGCGCTGCTGGTGCTGCTCTCTATTCCGTTGACCTGGCAGGCCACGCGCGGCGCTTAGCTGTTTCGGTTATCGGGGTTATTCGAAAGCAATCTGTGTATCGATGGCATTTCTCCCCGCACCGCCGCGTCCTAAGTGGTGAGCCGGGCGGATCGCGACTAGATTTCACACGGAGCCAGTCCGGCAAGCATATCTTAGCGCAACAGGATGGAGTCGGCCATGAAAAGCAGATTGCTACGGGTTTTGATGTTGTTGAAAGTGATGGTGATGCTGTCCCTCGGCACGGCAACGGCCTGGGCCGAATGCGAGGATCACGAATCTCAGGCGTTTAACGGGCAGGCCGGGCATAGCGGGCTGATGCTGGCCAAATCCGAGTCGGAGCCGGGGGATATGAATCAGGGCGGCAGCGCCGAAGATGATGACTCGACGACCGACGAGCCGGACACCGATGATCCGGATGACGAAGGCGATAGCCAGACATAGATCGCCGGCCAAAGAAAAACCCCTTCTGCCTCGACTGATGCGCAATCGAGGTGGTGGGGGTTTGGTTAACTCTGGTTCAACGCCAATTCCCGGTAGGAGCTGCGGAACGCTGCGATCTTTTGATCTTGCTTCTGAAAATCAAAAGATCGCAGCCTCGTTGCACTCGTCAGCTCCTACGGGTTTTGCCGTGGCTTACGCCGCGCCGTCGAGAAACTGCTCGGCGTAGTGGCAAGCCACCTGCCGATTATCCAGCTCACGCAACAGCGGCTCTTCGGTGCTGCAGCGTTCGGTCGCGTACGGGCAGCGCTTGTGGAAAGCACAGCCCGGTGGCGGGTTCAGCGGGTTGGGCAGTTCGCCGACGATCTTGATTTTCGGCTTGTTCGGGTCCGGGTGGATGGTCGGGGTCGCCGACAGCAGCGCCTGGGTGTACGGGTGCAGCGGGCGTTCGTAGATGTCGTTTTTCGGACCCAATTCCACCGGGCGGCCGAGGTACATCACCATCACGTCATCGGCCACGTGCTGCACCACCGCGAGGTTGTGCGAGATGAACACGTAGGCGGTGTTGAACTCCTGCTGCAAATCCATGAACAGGTTCAGCACTTGGGCCTGAATCGATACGTCCAGCGCCGAAGTCGGTTCGTCCGCGACCAGCACTTTCGGTTGCAGCATCATTGCGCGCGCCAGAGCGATACGCTGGCGCTGACCGCCGGAGAACATGTGCGGATAGCGCTGGTAATGCTCGGGCCGCAAGCCGACCTGCTTCATCATCGCCTGGACTTTCTCGCGACGTTCGCTGGCCGACAGCTTGGTGTTGATCAGCAGCGGCTCGGCCAGTTGATCACCGATTTTCTGCCGTGGGTTCAACGACGCGTACGGGCTCTGGAACACCATCTGCACGTCTTTGCGCAGTTGCTTGCGCTCGGCCTTGTCGGCGCCGGCGACTTCCTGGCCGGCGATCTGCAGCGAACCCGACGACGGCTCTTCGATCAGCGTCAGCGCGCGGGCGAGGGTGGATTTGCCGCAGCCCGACTCACCCACTACGGCGAGGGTCTTGCCGGCTTCCAGTTCGAACGACACGCCGTTGAGCGCGCGCACGGTGGCGTGGCCCTTGAACAGGCCACGGGAGACTTCGTAGTGACGGGTCAGGTCGCGGGCGGTAAGTACGACGGCCATTACGCCACCTCCTGGTTCAGCGGGTAGAAGCAGCGGGCGAGGCTGTTGGCTTTCGGATCAAGGCCCGGACGCTGGGTGCGGCAGTTGTCCTGCACGTACGGGCAGCGCGGCGACAGCAGGCACCCCTGCGGACGGTCGTAGCGGCCCGGAACGATGCCCGGCAGGGTCGACAGGCGCGAGGCGCCGAGGCTGTGCTCGGGAATCGCCTTGAGCAGCGCTTCGCTGTACGGGTGCGCCGGGATGTCGAACAGTTGCGGCACCTGACCGACTTCCACGGCCTGGCCGGCATACATCACGCAGACGCGCTGGGCAGTTTCCGCCACGACGGCGAGGTCGTGGGTGATCAGCACCAGGCCCATGTTCTGCTCTTTCTGCAACGCCAGCAGCAGATCCATGATCTGCGCCTGAATCGTTACGTCCAGCGCCGTGGTCGGTTCGTCGGCGATCAACAGTTTCGGCTCGCCGGCAATCGCCATGGCGATCGCGACACGCTGGCTCATACCGCCAGACAGTTGATGCGGATAGGCGTCCATGCGGCTGGCGGCGCCCGGTATCTCGACTTTTTCCAGCAGTTCGATGGCACGCTTGCGCGCTTGCTTGCCGGACATTTTCAGGTGCAGGCGCAGCACTTCCTCGATCTGGAAACCGACGGTGTAGCTCGGGTTCAGTGCGGTCATCGGGTCCTGGAAGACCATCGACAGGTCTTTGCCGACGATCTGCCGACGCTGACGGTTGCTCAGTTTGAGCATGTCCTTGCCGTCGAAGCTGAGCGAGTCGGCGGTGACGATGCCGGGGTGCTCGATCAGGCCCATCAGCGCCATCATGGTCACGGATTTACCCGAACCCGACTCGCCAACGATGGCCAGCACTTCGCCTTTGTCGACTTTCAGGTCGAGGCCGTCGACCACCGGGGTCGCGGTCTTGTCGCCGAAGCGGACGTTGAGATTCTTGATTTCTAGCAGTGACATTTGAATCTCCTCAGGCGGCGTTCTTGAGTTTCGGATCCAGCGCATCGCGCAGGCCGTCGCCCATCAAGTTGATTGCCAGCACGCTGAGCAAAATGGTCAGACCAGGCAGGCTCACCACCCACCAGGCGCGTTCGATGTAGTCGCGGGCCGAGGCCAGCATGGTGCCCCACTCAGGGGTTGGCGGTTGTACGCCGAGGCCGAGGAAGCCCAGTGCGGCGGCATCGAGAATCGCCGAAGAGAAGCTCAGGGTTGCCTGCACGATCAGCGGCGCCATGCAGTTGGGCAGCACGGTGATGAACATCAGGCGCGGCAGACCGGCACCGGCCAGACGCGCGGCGGTGACGTAGTCGCGGTTCAGTTCGCCCATGACGGCGGCACGGGTCAGACGCACGTAGGACGGCAGGGAAACCACGGCAATCGCGATCACGGTGTTGATCAGGCCAGGGCCGAGGATGGCGACAATCGCCACGGCCAGCAGCAGCGACGGCAGGGCGAGCATGATGTCCATCAGACGCATGATGGTCGGGCCGACCACTTTCGGGAAGAAACCGGCAAACAGACCCAGCAGGATCCCCGGAATCAGCGACATCACCACCGACGACAAGCCGATCAGCAGCGACAGGCGCGAACCCTGGATCAGACGCGACAGCAGGTCACGGCCGAGTTCGTCGGTGCCGAGCAGGAACTGCATCTGCCCGCCTTCGAGCCACGCCGGCGGCGTCAGCAGGAAGTCACGGTATTGCTCGCTCGGGTTATGCGGCGCGACCCACGGCGCGAAGATCGCGCAGAAGATGATCAGCAGCATGAACAGCAGGCCGGCAACGGCGCCCTTGTTCTTCGAGAACGCTTGCCAGAATTCTTTGTACGGCGACGGGTACAGCAGGCTTTGATCCACGGCGGACGTGGCGGTGGCTACTGAGGATGTTGGAGTGCTCATGGGTATTGACCTCAGCGCTGATGACGGATGCGTGGGTTGGCAAAGCCGTAGAGGATGTCCACCACGAAGTTGACCAGAATCACCAGGCAGGCGATTAACAGGATGCCGTTTTGCACCACCGGATAGTCCCGGGCGCCGATGGCTTCGATCAGCCATTTACCGATGCCGGGCCAAGAGAAGATGGTTTCGGTCAGGACCGCACCGGCCAGCAAAGTACCGACTTGCAGACCTACAACCGTCAGCACCGGAATCAGTGCGTTGCGCAGACCATGCACGAACACCACGCGCGACGGCGACAGGCCTTTGGCCTTGGCGGTGCGGATGTAGTCTTCGCGCAGCACTTCGAGCATCGACGAACGGGTCATCCGCGCGATTACCGCCAGTGGAATGGTGCCGAGCACGATGGCCGGCAGGATCAGGTGATGGAGGGCGTCGAAGAACGCGCCGACGTCATCGGCCAGCAGCGTGTCGATCAGCATGAAGCCGGTCTTCGGCTCGATGTCATACAGCAGGTCGATGCGCCCGGACACCGGGGTCCAGCCCAGGCTCACCGAGAAGAACATGATCAGGATCAGGCCCCACCAGAAGATCGGCATCGAATAGCCCGCGAGGGAGATGCCCATCACCCCGTGGTCGAACAGCGATCCTCGTTTGAGTGCCGCGATCACCCCGGCCAGAAGCCCGAGGATGCCAGCGAACAGCAGGGCGGCCATGGACAGTTCCAGGGTCGCCGGGAAAAGAGAGGTGAACTCGGTCCACACACTTTCACGGGTACGCAACGACTCACCGAGATCGCCCTGGGCCAGTTTGCCGATGTAGTCCAGATACTGGGCATACAGCGGCTTGTTCAGCCCCAGGCGTTCCATTGCCTGAGCGTGCATTTCGGGGTCGACCCGACGTTCGCCCATCATCACTTCCACGGGGTCGCCCGGAATCATGCGAATCAACGCGAAAGTCAGCAAGGTGATGCCGAAAAACGTGGGGATCAACAACCCCAGTCGGCGGGCAATAAAACTAAACATCTTGTGTGGTACCTCATCAGCCGGTTAGGCGTGCCCGGTGTTCCATAGGTCAGGAGCACCGGGCGTTTCTTATCTACTTCACCTGGGTGGTGGCGAAGTTATTAGTGGTGAGAGGGCTGATGTGGTAGCCCTCTACATTGTTGCGCATTGCAGTGAACATCCGAGTATGGGCCATGCTGATCCATGGCTGGTCCTGATTAAACAGCACTTGGGCCTGTTCGTAGAGCGCGGCGCGTTCGGCCGGATCTACTTTAGCCCGCGCTTCATCCAGCAGTGCCTGGAATTTCTCGTTGCACCAGCGTGCGTAGTTTTCGCCGTTCTTGGCGGCCTCGCAACTGAGCATAGGCGTCAGGAAGTTATCCGGGTCGCCGTTGTCGCCCGCCCATCCGGCCGAGACCATGTCGTGCTCGCCGGCCTTGGCGCGCTTGAGCATCTCGCCCCATTCCATCACGCGGATGTCGATCTTGATCCCGACTTTCGCCAGGTCAGCCTGCATCATCTGCGCACCGAGCATCGGGTTGGGGTTGGTCGGACCGCCGCCGTTGCGGGTGAACAGGGTGAAGGTGGTGCCTTCCGGAACCCCGGCTTCCTTGAGCAGGGCGCGTGCCTTGTCGAGGTCGCGTGGCGGGTTCTTCAGGTCATGGTTGTAGCCGAGCAGGGTCGGCGGGTACGGGTTGACCGCCACCGACGCGTTACCCTTGCCGAACAGCGCGTTGACGTAGGCTTCCTTGTCGAACGCGATGTCGATGGCTTTGCGCACGCGTACGTCGCTCATGTACTTGTGCTGGGTGTTCATGGCGATGTACGAAACGGTCATCGCGTCCAGCTCGTCGACTTTCAGCTTGCTGTCTTTCTTGATGCTCGGAATGTCATCCGGTTTCGGATACAGCGCAACCTGGCACTCGTTGGCCTTGAGCTTTTGCAGGCGCACGTTGTTGTCGGTGGCGATCGCCAGGATCAACGCGTCGGCCGGCGGCTTGCCACGGAAGTAATCCGGGTTGGCCTTGAAGCGCACCTGCGCATCCTTGGCGTAACGCTGGAAGATGAACGGGCCGGTGCCGATCGGCTTGTTGTTCAGATCGCCAGTCTTGTTGGCCTTGAGCAACTGGTCGGCGTATTCGGCCGGGTAGATCGACGAGAAGGCCATGGCGATGTCGGCCAGGAACGGCGCTTCGCGGCGGGTCAGGGTGAACTTGACCGTGTTGTCGTCGACTTTCTCGACGCTTTTCAGCAGTTCCTTGAAGCCCATGCTTTCAAAGTACGGGAAGCCCACGCTCGACAGTTTGTGCCACGGGTGATTCGGGTCCAGCTGACGCTGGAAGCTCCAGACCACGTCGTCGGCGTTCATGTCGCGGGTCGGCTTGAAGTATTCGGTGGTGTGAAACTTGACGCCTTTGCGCAGGTGGAACGTGTAGGTCAGGCCGTCTTCGCTGATGTCCCAGGACTCGGCGAGTGCCGGGATCACCTCGGTGGTGCCGGGCTTGAAATCGGCCAGGCGATTGAAGATGGTTTCGGCCACAGCGTCCGCCGTGACTGCAGTTGTGTACTGGACCATATCGAAGCCTTCCGGGCTGGCTTCGGTGCAGACCACCAAGGGTTTGGCCGAGGCGCCGACAGCGACACTCAGCAACGCAGCCGCGATGGCCGCACGTAGGGGAAGCATTTTCATCGATAACCCTCTGCAATCGGTTGAAGACAGAAAACCGAACGGCCGACTCATCATGAGTCAGCCGTCGGTTGGCGTTTTTACAGAATGTTGAACGGGATGGTGGTCACGAGACGGAACTCGTTGATGCTGCCATCCAGCTGATTATCACTGGCACGGTGCGCAGTGTAGGTGGCGCGGATGGCCGTGGCTTTGAGCGGACCACTTTGAACCGCGTAAGCAGCACCGATTCCGTATTCGTAGTGGTGTTCGCCGTCCATCGCCAGCACGCTGTCATAAGCGCCGCCTTTATAGTGGGTACCGTCGATGCCCCAACCACGAGCGCTGTAGACGTTGAACTTCAAGCCAGGCACGCCATATTCAGCCATGTTCAGACCGTAAGCGACTTGGAAGGATTTCTCGTTCGGGCCGTTGAAGTCCGAGAGCAGGGAGTTGGCCAGGTAGATACCGTTGGTTTCGTGCAGGTAGTCGAAGTACTCGTTGCCGTTAATTTCCTGGTACGAGAACGTCAGGCTATGGGCCTGGTGAGTCAGACCCAGGGACAGCGAGTACGTATCGTTGTCGATGTCACCCAGCTTGGCTTTACCTTCATCCACGGTCTTGTAGTAGTTCAGGCCGGTGGTCAGGCTCAGAATCTGGCTGTCGCCCAGTTCGTGGGTGGCGCCGAAGTAGTACTGTTTCCACATGTCTTCAGCTTGGGTGGCCCACAAGCTGGTTTTCAGGCTGGCAAACGGCTGATAGGAAATACCAGCGGTGTTGACGTGATCAATTTCAATGATCGAATCAGCGTATTCGGAACGGAACTTGCGCTGGCTTTCTTCTGTACGCGGCGAGTTCTGATCGAACGTCGCGATGTCGAAGGTCAGGTTTTCCAGCTCTTCACTGTGCAGGCTGACGCCTTGAAAGCTCGAAGGCAGGGGACGGTTGCCGATCACGTCAACCATCGGGCTGCTGAAGTTCTGGCGGCCAGCGGTCAGGGTGGTATTGGAAACCCGAGCTTTGACGTTAGCCAAGCCCAGTTTGCTCCATTGGCCTTCAGCGTCACCGCCGTTACGGGTCAGAGTACGGTTGTTGCCTGGGCGCTCGAGACCGGCTTCCGGAGCGCCGCCGTTGCCGGATGCAAGGTTTTTGCGATCACGCTCCAGCGCAATGGCGTTGTACAGCGCAACTTCGGTGCTGATACCGACAGTACCTTCGGTGAACCCGGAGTTGTACTTGATGATGGTCCCCTGTACCCAGTTGATGCGGCGATCAGTGGTTTGCAGCGTGTCGTTATGTTTATAGCGGAATTTGGCGCCACGCTTGAGTTCTTCGTTGGCGTACCAGTTACGCGTCGATCCAGTAATCGACTGACCTTCCAGAAAGCCGGTGGCCTCAGCTTGGGCGCTTTTGGTGTTGACGGTCACCGGGGTGAACGCCTGGCTCTGGGTTTCCGCATAAGCCGTGGCGGTGATGCTGCTGATGGCCAGGGCCAGTATCGCGGTGCTGCTCAGTTTCATGGGTGAAGCTCCTTTACTTTCTTTTTATCCCGGCTTTTTTTGGTATGCCGGTTATTGGTTTAGAACTCGTTCACACATCGCAAACGTTTGCAAAAAGCCGGATTGGCGAATTTAGGCAAAGCGCTTGCGTGAGGGGAGTAGACGGCTCCCCTCAGCATTGCGGCTAATCGGTTGGTTCAATCGATACTGACACCCGAGAACACGTTGCGGCCGAACGGGCTGACTTTGAATCCTTCGACCCGGGTGCTTAACGGCTGGTTGACCGTCGAGTGGGCGACAGGCGTGATCGGCACTTGCTGTTTAAGCAATTGCTGGGCCTGTTTATAAAGCACGGTGCGCTGGTCGCGGTCGGTGACGACCTTGGCCTGTTTGATCAGCTTGTCGTAAGCCGGATCGCACCACATGGAGTAGTTGTTGCCGCCGATGGCGTCACAGCTGTACAGCGTGCCCAGCCAGTTGTCCGGATCCCCATTGTCACCGGTCCAGCCGATCAGGCTGACGTCGTGCTCGCCGTTCTTGGTGCGCTTGATGTACTCGCCCCATTCGTAACTGACGATCTTCACTTTCAGACCGATCTTGGCCCAGTCAGACTGGAGCATTTCGGCCATCAGTTTGGCGTTCGGGTTGTACGGACGCTGCACCGGCATCGCCCACAGGGTGATCTCGGTGCCTTCTTTCACGCCGGCAGCCTTGAGCAGTTCCTTGGCTTTTTCCGGGTTGTAGGCGGCGTCCTTGATGGTGTCGTCGTAGGACCACTGGGTTGGTGGCATGGCGTTGACGGCCAGTTGGCCGGCGCCTTGATAAACAGCGTTGAGAATTCCCTGTTTATTCACCGCCATGTCCAGCGCCTGACGCACTTCCAGTTGATCGAACGGCTTGTGGCGGACGTTGTAGGCGATGTAGCCGAGGTTGAAGCCCGGCTTGGAAATCAGTTGCAGTTTCGGGTCGGCCTTCAGCGCTTCAACATCGGCAGGACGCGGGTGCAGGGTGATCTGGCACTCGTTGGCCTTGAGCTTCTGCACGCGTACCGAGGCGTCGGTGTTGATCGCGAAAATCAGGTTCTTCAGCTTGACCCGGCTCGGATCCCAGTACTGCGGGTTGCCGGTATAGCGGATGTTCGAGTCTTTCTGGTAGCTCTTGAATACGAACGGCCCGGTGCCGATCGGCTTCTGGTTGATGTCGCTCGGCTTGCCGTCGGCCAGCAGCTTGTCGGCGTATTCGGCAGACAGAATGGCGGCGAAGCTCATGGCGATGTTCTGGATGAACGCGGCGTCAACACTGTTGAGCGTGAACTCCACGGTCAGCGGTCCGGTCTTCTCGACCTTGGCGATGTTCTTGTTCAGGCTCATCCCGTTGAAGTACGGAAACTCGGTGGGATAGGCCTTGCGGAACGGCTGTTGCGCATCGAGCATGCGATTGAACGTGAACAGCACGTCGTCGGCGTTGAAATCGCGGCTCGGCTTGAAGTAAGGGGTTGTGTGAAATTTCACGCCTTCACGCAGGTGAAAGGTGTATTTCAGGCCATCTTCGGAAATGTCCCACTTGGTTGCCAGACCGGGTACGACATTGGTCGCGCCTTTTTCGAACTCCACCAGGCGGTTGTACAGCGGCTCGGCGGCGTCGTTGTCGGTGGCCGTCGTGTATTGCGCGGTATCGAAACCCGCCGGACTGCCTTCCGAGCAGAACACCAGGCTGTCGCTGGCGGCGTAGCTTGCAGACGTGGCGGCCAACAGGCCGGCGCCCAACAGTGCGGAAAAAACCAAGGTATGGCGCATGACGCTCCCTCTTTTTTTAGTGTTATGCAATGCACCTGGATCCCGATCCCGGGACTTTCTGGTCGCATTGAGCTCAATCCAAATACGTACGGCAAAACCGGTGGCCCACGCAGACACTGGTCAGTACGCGACGGTAGGCACCGTGCCTCTGGCAGTAAATACGTAATTGCCTTAATGCTCGTAGGAAAAGTCGACGCGCCTATACCGAAGCAATCATCTGCGGCGGATTTGGGTGTAGGCCTTTTCCTTTTTTCCCGGTAGATAAAGCAACGGCGACGTCAGAAACGCCGCCGTTGCAATGTCTTACTTGCTGACGCTGACGCCGTAGAAGGAATTCAGGCCAAATGGGCTGATCTTGAAATCCTGCACGTTGGCGCGCATGGGTTGATACACCGTCGAGTGAGCGATAGGTGTCATTGGAACTGCATCTTTGAGGACGTGTTGCGCCTGTTTGTACAGTTCAGTGCGCTTGCCCTGGTCGGTAGTGCGTTTGGCTTCTTTCACCAGGCCGTCGAACTTCTTGTCGCACCACTTGGAGAAGTTGTTGCCGCTCAGCGAGTCGCAGCCGAACAGAACGTTGAGCCAGTTGTCCGGATCACCATTGTCACCGCTCCAGCCAATGATCATGGCCTGGTTCTCGCCACCTTTGGAGCGCTTGATGTACTCGCCCCATTCGTAGCTGGTGATCTTCACTTTCAAGCCGATCTTGGCCCAGTCGGACTGGAGCATTTCAGCCATCAGTTTGGCGTTCGGGTTGTACGGACGCTGCACCGGCATCGCCCACAGGACGATCTCGGTACCTTCCTTGACGCCGGCTTCCTTGAGCAGCTGTTTGGCTTTCTCAGGGTCGTACTTGGCATCCTTGATGGTGGTGTCGTAGGACCACTGGGTCGGCGGCATGGCGTTGACGGCCAGTTGGCCCGCGCCCTGGTAAACCGAATCGATGATCTGCGGCTTGTTCACGGCCATGTCCAGCGCCTGACGCACGCGCAGGTCAGCCAGCGGGTTGGCCTCGTTGCTGCCCTTGACCTTGTCCATCACGTTGTAGGCGATGTAGCCCAGGTTGAAGCCAGCCTGATCCGGCATTTTCAGCGACTTGTCTTCCTTCAGCGCTTTCAGATCGGCCGGACGCGGGAACAGGGTGACCTGGCACTCGTTCTTTTTCAGCTTCTGGATACGCACTGACGGGTCGGTGGTGATGGCGAAGATCAGGTTGTCGATCTTCACGTCTTCAGGTTTCCAGTAGTCCTTGTTGCCGGTGTAACGGATGTTCGAGTCTTTCTGGTAGCTCTTGAATACGAACGGGCCAGTGCCGATCGGCTTCTGGTTGATGTCGGCGGGTTTGCCTTCTTTCAACAGTTGCGCTGCGTATTCGGCGGACTGCACGGAAGCGAAGCTCATGGCCATGTTCTGGATGAACGCAGCGTCGACTTCTTTCAGAGTGAACTTGACGGTGTGGTCGTCGACTTTATCGATCTTGGTGATGTTGGTGTCCATCCCCATGTCGGTGAAGTACGGGAATTCGGTCGGGTACGCCTTACGGAACGGGTCGTCCTTGTTGATCATGCGGTTGAAGGTAAACAGCACGTCGTCGGCGTTGAATTCACGAGTCGGCTTGAAATACGGGGTGGTGTGGAACTTGACGCCTTCACGCAGGTGGAAGGTGTAGGTCAGGCCATCGTCGGAAATGTCCCACTTGGTCGCCAGGCCAGGAATCACGGCGGTGCCGCCGCGCTCGAACTGGGTCAGGCGGTTGAACATGGTTTCGGCTGAGGCGTCGAAGTCGGTTCCGGTGGTGTACTGGCCTGGATCAAAACCGGCCGGGCTCCCTTCGGAGCAGAACACCAGGTTAGTCGCAGCGGTGGCGAAAGGTGCGGAGGCTAACAAGCCTGCGCCGACTAGAAACGGAATGACCGCGTGTTTAAGCATGTTGGCCTCATGATTTGTTGTCATTTTTTAGTTGTGAGGTACGACCTCGTGAGTCGTGCCTGCGGATACTTATGCAGGCCCCATACCCAATGCAAAATCCAGAGCGGTCGGCGGCGTTAAACGGTGGCACGAACGTACCTTAATGTCGCATCCGTATAACTTTTGACGCATTTGACCGTTTGCGGGTGGTTTTTGCGGTGCATTCTGGGCACTGAAATGGTGCGCTGGAGGTGTCGGGTGCGCTTGGGTGGGGCTTGGTGTTACTTATTTATACCCTTGGGGATGGGCGGGGTTGAGGGGTTTTCGCGGTGGGCTTTGGTGGGGTGGATTGGGGCAGGGATTGGGGAGTTTTACTTGGTGCAACTGGGTGTTTCGATTGGTGGCACCTTGGCGGCCTTTGGGCCGACCAGGCGTTGGTTGGTTTGGGTGAATATCCGTTTTTTGCGGTGTGACGGCTGGCGGTTTCGCCCTTACGGCGAGTCACCTTTTTCAAACGCCAAAAAGGTAACCCAAAACGCTAGCTCCTGCGTTCGGCCCTCGCAGGCTCGGGGTCCCTTCGCTCCGGGACTGATCCGGGCGCAGCGGCTCCGGTTTGCTTCGCTGCACCTACACTCGCTGTGTACGACTGCGTCGTACGGTCGCTGCGCTCCCACACCCGGATCAATCCCTCCACTCAGCCTTCCGACGTCGCCGGTGGATCAAGATCAAAAGCGGTACTCGAGCTTGCGCTCATTGTTGAGTGGGGCGGCTTTGCCGCGGGCAGCTGCGCTGCTTTGCTTTTGCTTTTGTGGGAGCGAGCCTGCTCGCGAAGGCGGCCTGACAGCCGACCTGTTTCTTGAGGTTGTGCTCGATCCAATTGTAGGAGTGAGCCTGCTCGCGATGAGGCACCTCCTGGCTCCCGAGGGCGTGAGTTTGTTTAATTCCGATGCCAAATAACCCGAACCTTCCCAAAAGGTTTTCAGGTTGTCCGTCGGACGTGCGCTCTCTAGGCTTGGGTCGTCGCTGGTTGTTCAGCGATCGGGTGTGAGAACCCGACATTCATAGTCATTCAGTGCCCAGATCCCGCATAATTGCCGCCAGCAAGTTTGCTGCCTGCAAGTGCGTTATGGCGGCTCTGTGCGGGCGGGCTTATGTCCGGCCGGGTGCCTATGACCGGTTTTCTCACCCCGCACAAAGCTGCCACCTCTTCGTCGTGTGAGAAACGGCATCGAGATGGCTCAACCTCATAGGTGAAGCGCATGAGCAAACCAGTCCCGGACCCACCCGAAGAAACCTCAACCCCCTCGAAGCCGCGCTGCGTGCCGACGATCTCGCGAAGAACCGCGAAGCCATCAAGCGTGCCCTCGATTTCTATCTCTGCCCGCCACCCGGCAAACCCCATCCACCCAGCACGATGTTTCTGATCCGGCCCGACATCGACACCGAAAGCCTGCTGGCTCACGCCTGTGAGTCCCTTGCTTCAGCCAATACGCTGGCCAGCGATTTCGCCGATCAGCTTGGTAGGCCGCAGCGCAATACGGCGCTGGCGATTCAGCAGATCATCATGCTGGCGGAGCTGGCGGTGAATCGGGCGCTGGATCGGGTTGATCCGCACGCTTGAGATCGCGTCATCGTTCTTCGCGAGCAGGCTCGCTCCCACATGGAAATGCGTTCAACCTGTGGGAGCGAGCCTGCTCGCGATAGCGGTGGATCATTCACTACAAAACCCGGACACAAAAAAACCGGCAACCATTTGCTGATTGCCGGTCCTTCATTCAGCCAAGCTCAAATCACTGCATCAACACTTCAATCGAGCCATCAGCGGTCATGCTGACCTGGCTGGTGCCGGCTTCGACTTCCGGCGTGACTGGCGCGGAATCCATGGCTGCGGCTTTCATCATCATCGGCGCGCGCAGGTACGGTTGTGGGTAACCGTTGCTGTTGAGGTTCAGGTTGACGATTTTGTAGCCCTTGCCGCCCAGTGCATCGGTGGCCAGTTGGGCGCGGGTCTTGAAGGCGGTGACGGCTTCTTTGAGTAACTGGTCTTCGCTGGTCTTGCGTGTCGGGTCGGCGATGGCGAAGTCCATGCCGCCCATTTTCAGGTCGGTCAGCAACTCGCCGGTGAGTTTGGACAGAGCGGCGAAGTCGGTGCTTTCCAGGCGCAGTTCGGCGCGCTCGCGCCAGACGGTGATCTTCTGGCCTTTGGTGTCGTAGATCGGATAGCTGTTGCGGCTGCCCGTGCGCAGGGTGATGTCTTTGACTTGTTTGGCCTGGGCGGTGGCCTTGTTCATGGTGGTGCTGATGGCGGCGGCGAGTTTGGCCGGGTCGGTGTTCTGCTCTTCGGTGTAGAGCGTCACGATCATCTGGTCGCGGGCCACTTCCTGGCTGACTTCGGCGCGCAGGGAAATCTGGTTGTAGTGCAGCTCTTCGGCGGCCAGCGCCGGGAGGCTGGCGGCGCTGCCGACGGTCAGGGCGAGGAGGGCGGCGCTGCGGCGAAATGTGTGCATGAAGGCTCCTTGAATGAGGCGCAGGTGATGGGTCGCGGCCTGCGTGAATCATCAGACTCTAACTTCTATGATCCGGTTCGCCCAGTTACAACTTCTATACAGATACCTGCGCGAGCATTCGATGGCAACACGTCTAGACCTGTAATTTCTGACAGTGGACAAGTTGCTGGGCGTGATCAAGCATCAGTCGGGCAGGTGCCACAGTACCTGCTGTTTAAAATGATTGATCAAAAACCAATTATCGATAAAGGAATAACGACATGGCTAGTGAACAGGAAAAGCAAGATGCTAGAGCTGGTGGATACACGGTTTCGCTTGTTGGTAAAGGGACCTATGACACCTATGTTGTTTACCATCACGGAAGTGAAAAGGGAGAATTCGCGTTGCTGGAGGACGCCTGGAATCACGCGGTCTCCATGCGACAGGCGGAACTGTACAACCATTAATCAGGTTTTTTTATAACCATAGATCGCTCCTTCATCGCAAGTAGCGTGACCGATCCGAAACCGACCAATGCGTGAACGGTCGGTTTTCTTCAGTGAACAACTCTCCGATTTGTAACAGCCTGGTACATGTGGTCGTTTGCCGCACTTTCGCCTCTGAACCCCGCGGCTTGGTTATACTCCGTGCGATCCGCCTGGAGCGCTCATCAGGAGAGCTCATGCTCGCCCCCGTACAACTGACTTCCGCCACTCGCCAGAACCTCTGGCGGCTGACTTTCATCCGCACCCTGGTGCTCGCCGCGCAGGCCGGTTCCGTGGGCCTTGCCTACTGGCTGCAATTGTTGCCTTTGCCGTGGGTACAATTGGCGATGACCCTGGGCTGTTCGATTCTGCTCTGCGTGTTCACTGCCGTGCGCCTGCGCACGTCGTGGCCGGTGACCGAGCTTGAATACGCGCTGCAACTGGCCTGCGATCTGGTGATTCACAGTGCGCTGCTGTATTTCTCCGGCGGTTCGACCAACCCCTTCGTTTCCTATTATCTGGTGCCGTTGACCATAGCGGCCGTGACCTTGCCGTGGCGTTATTCGGTGATTCTGTCCGGTATCGCGCTGGCGCTGTACACGCTGATGCTGACGCGTTTCTATCCGCTGGAAACCCTGCCGGTCGCCCGTGAGAATCTGCAGATCTACGGCATGTGGCTGAGCTTTGCCCTGGCTGCTGCGGTCATCACGTTCTTCGCCGCGCGTATGGCTGAAGAGCTGCGCCGGCAGGAAGAGCTGCGGGCGATCCGCCGGGAGGAAGGGCTGCGTGATCAGCAGCTGCTCGCCGTTGCGACCCAGGCCGCCGGGGCCGCGCATGAGTTGGGTACGCCGCTGGCGACCATGAGCGTGTTGCTCAAGGAAATGCAGCAGGATCACCCCGATGCGTTGCTGCAGGACGATCTGAAAGTGCTGCAGGATCAGGTCAAGCTGTGCAAGGAAACCTTGCAGCAACTGGTTCGCGCCGCCGAGGCCAATCGGCGTCTGGCGGTCGAGATGCAGGACGTTACCGACTGGCTCGACGAAGCGCTGAACCGCTGGCACCTGATGCGCCCGGAAGCCAGTTATCGCTTCCAGCGTCTCGGTCAGGGGGCGGTGCCGCGCATGGCGCCGCCGCCGGATCTGACCCAGGCCTTGCTGAATTTGCTCAACAATGCAGCCGACGCCTGCCCGGAAAATCTCCAGGTGACCCTCGACTGGGACGCAGAGACTTTGACCATCAGCATTCGCGACCACGGCGCCGGTGTGCCGCTGGCCATCGCCGAGCAGATCGGCAAGCCGTTTTTTACCACCAAGGGCAAAGGTTTCGGCCTGGGCCTGTTTTTGAGCAAGGCCAGCGTGACACGCGCCGGCGGCTCAGTGAAACTCTATAGTCATGAGGAAGGCGGCACGCTCACCGAGCTGCGCCTGCCCCACGGCGCCCGAGGAGACCAACATGAGTGACGAAATCCAAGTCGAAGGCGAAGAACTGCCGCATCTGCTGCTGGTCGACGACGACGCGACCTTCACCCGCGTCATGGCCCGCGCCATGGCCCGTCGTGGCTTTCGCGTCAGCACTGCCGGTTCCGCTGAAGAAGGCCTGACCATCGCCCAGGCCGATCTGCCTGATTACGCTGCGCTGGACCTGAAAATGGACGGCGACTCCGGTCTGGTCCTGCTGCCCAAGCTGCTGGAACTCGATCCGGAAATGCGCGTGGTGATCCTCACCGGTTATTCGAGCATTGCCACCGCAGTGGAGGCGATCAAGCGTGGCGCCTGCAACTACCTGTGCAAGCCCGCCGATGCCGACGACGTGCTGGCCGCGCTGCTGTCCGAGCACGCCGATCTCGACAGTCTGGTGCCGGAAAACCCGATGTCGGTCGATCGTCTGCAATGGGAGCACATCCAGCGCGTGCTCACCGAGCACGAAGGCAATATTTCCGCCACGGCCCGCGCGCTGGGCATGCACCGCCGCACCTTGCAGCGCAAACTGCAGAAGCGCCCGGTGCGTCGCTGAACCTGCGCTGAACGACTATCGCCAGCCCTCGCGATAAAACGCGCCGATCATCTATGATCGGCGCGTGTCCGTTCTTTTTACTATCGAGCCTTATCCATGAATCAGAACGCTGAATATTCCGCGGTCAACGATGCTGTGCGCGGGCAGTTTTTTCGCAAAGTCTGGGCGATGACCACGCCTTACTGGCGCAGCGAAGAGAAGGGCAAGGCCTGGACGTTGCTGATTGCCGTAATAGCGCTGACGCTGTTCAGCGTGGCGATTTCGGTGTGGATCAACAGTTGGTACAAGGATTTCTACAACGCTTTGCAGAGAAAGGATGAAGCCGCGTTCTGGCAGTTGATCCTGTATTTCTGCGGCATCGCGACCGTGGCGATTCTCGGCGCGGTGTATCGGTTGTATCTGACGCAGATGCTGACGATCCGCTGGCGGGCGTGGCTGACCGAAAAACACTTCAAGCGCTGGCTGGACCACAAGAATTACTACCAGCTGGAGCAGGGCGGTTATACCGATAACCCCGACCAGCGGATTTCCGAAGACCTAAACACTTACACCGCCAATACCCTGAGCCTGGGCCTCGGACTGCTGCGCACGATTGTCAGTCTGGTGTCGTTCTCGATCATTTTGTGGGGCGTGTCGGGCAGTATCGAAGTGTTCGGCATCGAGATTCCCGGCTACATGTTCTGGTGCGCACTGTTGTACGCGGCGGTGGGCAGTTGGCTGACGCATTTGATCGGTCGCCGTCTGATCGGTCTGAACAACAAGCAACAACGCTTCGAAGCAGACCTGCGTTTTTCCATGGTCCGCGTGCGTGAGAACGCTGAAAGCATCGCTTTGTACAACGGCGAACCCAATGAAAACCGCCGCTTGAGTAATCGCTTCGGACTGGTCTGGCACAATTTCTGGGACATCATGCGCGTGTCCAAGCGCCTGACGTTCTTCACCTCCGGCTACGGTCAGATCGCAATCATTTTCCCGTTTGTCGTCGCCGCACCGCGCTATCTGTCCGGCAAGATCGAACTGGGCGAGCTGATGCAAATCAACTCGGCGTTTGGCAACGTGCAGGAGAATTTCAGCTGGTTCATCACCGCCTACTCGGATCTCGCCGCGTGGCGCGCCACCTGTGATCGTTTGCTGAGTTTCCGTCAGGCCATGAGCGACAACGAACAACGCACCCCGGCCATTGACGTGCAGAACCAGGGCAGTGAGTTGCAGGTGCACAACCTCGGCCTGGATCTGGCCGATGGTCGTCACCTGCTGACCGACGCTGACATGACCGTTGAACCGGGTGAGCGCGTGATGCTCAGCGGGCGGTCCGGCAGCGGCAAGTCGACACTGCTGCGAGCGATGGGGCATTTGTGGCCGGCGGGGCACGGCAATATTCGTTTGCCGGCGGCGCGTTATCTGTTCCTGCCGCAGAAGCCTTATCTGCCGATCGGCACATTGCGTGAAGCGTTGAGTTATCCACAACCGGGCGACACCTACGCGCCGGAACGTTATGCACAGGTGCTGGAAACCTGCCGTCTGCCACACCTGGTCGGGCGGCTGGATGAAGCCAATCACTGGCAGCGCATGCTTTCACCGGGCGAGCAACAACGCCTGGCCTTCGCCCGCGCGCTTCTCTACGCACCGCAATGGCTGTACATGGACGAGGCTACATCGGCGATGGATGAAGAGGACGAGGCGACCTTGTATCAGGCGTTGATCGATGAGATTCCGGGGCTGAGCATTGTCAGCGTCGGTCACCGAAGCAGTTTGAAACGATTCCATCCACGGCACGTGCGGATCGATAGCGGGCATTTGGTGGAGCAACCCGTGACTGCCTGACCCCACGGATCCCTTGTAGGAGCTGCCGAAGGCTGCGATCTTTTGATTTTTAAGATCTAGATCAAAAGATCGCAGCCTTCGGCAGCTCCTACATGGAGGTCGTGTTGACGGTGATCGTACAACCCGCTTGAGCTATGATGGCGCCAAGCCGAACTTTCGAGACAAGATGCAGACCATGGAAAAGCTGATCGACACCCCGCGCCTCCCCCGCAAGCGCCGCAGCCTCGCCCAGGAATTGGTGACGGTGTTGAGCGAGCAGATCCGCGATGGCCTGCTCAAGCGTGGCGACAAGTTGCCCACTGAGTCGGCGATCATGGAAGCCCATGGCGTCAGCCGCACCGTGGTCCGCGAGGCAATTTCCCGTCTGCAGGCCGCCGGCCAGGTAGAAACCCGCCATGGCATCGGCACCTTTGTTCTCGATACGCCGAGCCCGAGCGGTTTCCGCATTGATCCGGCCACCGTTGTCACCCTGCGTGACGTGCTGGCGATTCTCGAATTGCGCATCAGCCTCGAAGTCGAATCCGCCGGCCTTGCCGCGCAACGCCGCAGCCCCGAACAACTGGCAACCATGCGCGCCGCCCTCGACGCCTTGAACGAAAGCGCCTCCCATGCCAGCGATGCGGTGTCGTCGGACTTCGCTTTCCACCTGGAAATTGCCCTGTCCACCGGCAACCGCTACTTCACCGACATCATGACGCACCTGGGCACCAGCATCATTCCGCGTACCCGGCTGAACTCGGCGCGGCTGGCCCACGATGATCAACAGCACTACATGAGCCGCCTGAGCCGCGAGCACGAGGAAATCTACGACGCGATTGCCCGTCAGGACTCCGATGCCGCGCGTGCGGCGATGCGTCTGCACCTGACCAATAGCCGTGAAAGACTGCGCCAGGCTCATGAAGAGGCGCAGGCGCAGCGAAGCTGAGTCTTACGCCTCTATGCGCATTCGCAGCGGCAGCGAATACGGCTCCATGCTCGACTCATCGCGAAACTTGTAACGCAGATCCACCTCACGGTTCAGGTAAGGTTGCAGCGCCTCTTTGGGCAGCTGCACCTCGATGTCGAGCAGCTTTTCCATTTCATCCTCGGCGTCGTCCCAGGCGCCAGTGTCCACTTCATCACCTTCCCATTCGGGTTCTTCTCCATCGCTGCCGAGAATCGCGTAGACGCTCCAGTTCGCGGCGAAATCGCTGGAATCCGGGACCTGCACGGTGATGATGTCCGGCAATTGCGAGAGCTGAAGCGTCACGCAATCGTCTTGCGCAGGGGCGACGTGGGTGAGGGTGGGGGCGGCAAAATGCATCGACATAGCGGCTTCCTTTGAGTGGTCCGCCACGATCCTTCGTGGCAGTCGACGTACTTTACGAGCCGCAGGTCGCTACAGAATTAAACGAATCCAGACCAGATATTTCAGCCCTCGAACGCGTCAAGCACGAGCCTTGTAGCCATTTCATAAAGCGCAAAAGCCAATCTTGTCCGACAAAAAAGCTCTGCCAACGATGAAATGCAGTTGACGGTTATTTTTTAAGTTGTACGATGACCTACAACTTCGGCGAAGGCTGAACGGTCCACTCACAATAAAACGTTGCTACCAGGGTGTTCGAATAATGAATCCACAAGAACTGAAGTCCATCCTCTCTGCCGGCCTGCTGTCTTTCCCGGTAACCGATTTCAACGCGCAGGGCGATTTCAACCGCGCGGGCTACATCAAACGCCTGGAATGGCTGGCTCCGTATGGCGCTTCGGCTCTGTTCGCCGCCGGTGGCACCGGTGAGTTCTTCTCCCTGGCCGCCAGCGAATACTCGGAAATCATCAAGACTGCCGTCGACACCTGCGCAACCAGCGTGCCAATCCTCGCCGGCGTTGGTGGTTCGACCCGCCAGGCCATCGAATACGCTCAGGAGGCCGAGCGTCTGGGCGCCAAAGGTCTGCTGCTGCTGCCGCACTACCTGACCGAAGCGAGCCAGGACGGTGTTGCCGCCCACGTTGAAGCCGTGTGCAAATCGGTGAAGATCGGCGTGGTCGTCTACAACCGCAACGTTTGCCGTCTCACCGCGCCGCTGCTGGAACGTCTGGCCGAGCGCTGCCCGAACCTGATCGGCTACAAGGATGGCCTGGGCGATATCGAGTTGATGGTTTCGATCCGTCGCCGCCTCGGTGATCGCTTCAGCTACCTGGGTGGTCTGCCGACCGCTGAAGTCTACGCCGCTGCCTACAAGGCGTTGGGCGTGCCGGTGTACTCCTCGGCGGTGTTCAACTTCATCCCGAAAACCGCGATGGACTTCTACCACGCGATCGCTCGCGAAGATCACGCCACCGTCGGCAAGATCATCGACGACTTCTTCCTGCCGTACCTCGACATCCGCAACCGCAAGGCCGGTTACGCGGTGAGTATCGTCAAGGCAGGTGCAAAAATCGCCGGCTATGACGCAGGTCCGGTGCGTGCGCCGCTGACCGACCTGACCGGCGAAGAGTACGAAATGCTCGCCGCGCTGATCGACAAGCAAGGCGCGCAATAAGCGAGAGAAGCGAGGCCGCTGAGCAATCAGCGGCTTTTTGCGTGAAGGCTTTTAGAGTTGAGGGCTGCCCTGTGACAACTGCAAAACGCTACGACAACTACATCAATGGCGAATGGGTCGCCGGTGCCGATTACTCGGCCAACATCAACCCGTCCGAACTCAGCGACACCATCGGCGACTATGCCAAGGCTGACCTGACCCAGGTCAACGCCGCTATCGACGCAGCCCGCGCAGCGTTCCCGGCGTACTCCACTTCGGGCATCCAGGCTCGTCACGATTCGCTGGATAAAGTCGGCACGGAAATTCTCGCCCGTCGCGAGAGCTTGGCACCCTGCTGGCCCGTGAAGAAGGCAAGACCCTGCCGGAGGCGATCGGTGAAGTGACCCGCGCCGGCAACATTTTCAAGTTCTTCGCCGGTGAATGCCTGCGTCTGTCCGGTGACTACGTGCCGTCGGTACGCCCGGGCGTCAACGTCGAAGTCACTCGCGAAGCGCTGGGCGTGGTCGGTCTGATCACTCCGTGGAACTTCCCGATCGCCATCCCGGCGTGGAAAATTGCTCCGGCCCTGGCCTACGGCAACTGCGTCGTGCTCAAACCTGCCGATCTGGTGCCGGGCTGCGCCTGGGCGCTGGCCGAAATCATCTCCCGCGCGGGCTTCCCGGCCGGTGTGTTCAACCTGGTAATGGGCAGCGGTCGCGTGGTTGGCGAGGCGTTGGTCAACAGCCCGAAAGTCGACGGCATCAGCTTCACCGGTTCGGTGGGCGTTGGCCGCCAGATCGCCGTCAACTGCGTTTCGCGCCAGGCCAAGGTGCAGCTGGAAATGGGCGGCAAGAACCCGCAGATCATTCTCGACGACGCCGACCTCAAGCAAGCGGTCGAGCTGTCGGTGCAGAGCGCGTTCTACTCCACCGGCCAGCGCTGCACAGCGTCGAGCCGTCTGATCGTCACCGCCGGCATTCACGACAAGTTCGTTGAAGCGATGGCCGAGCGCATGAAGTCGATCAAGGTCGGCCACGCGCTGAAGGCCGGCACCGACATCGGTCCGGTGGTTTCCCAGGCGCAGCTTGAACAGGACATGAAGTACATCGACATCGGCCAGTCCGAAGGTGCACGTCTGGTCAGCGGCGGTGGTGTGGTGACCTGCGATACCGAAGGCTACTTCCTCGCACCAACCTTGTTTGCCGACAGTGAAGCGTCGATGCGCATCAGCCGCGAAGAAATTTTCGGCCCGGTGGCCAACATTGTTCGCGTGGCCGATTACGAAGCTGCGCTGGCAATGGCCAACGACACCGAATTCGGCTTGTCGGCCGGCATCGCCACCACCTCGCTGAAGTACGCCAACCACTTCAAGCGCCACTCCCAGGCCGGGATGGTGATGGTCAACCTGCCGACCGCCGGTGTGGATTACCACGTACCGTTCGGTGGCCGTAAAGGCTCGTCCTACGGCTCCCGTGAGCAGGGCCGCTATGCACAAGAGTTCTACACCGTGGTGAAAACCGCCTATGTAGGCTCCTGACACACGCAATACCCCTGTAGGAGCTGCCGAAGGCTGCGATCTTTTGATCTTTTTTTTCAAGATCAAGATCAAAAGATCGCAGCCTTCGGCAGCTCCTACAGGGAATAAATGCAAGACCAAAGAAGCTTCACCCCGCATAAAAATAATCAGTGGGAGTACATCTGCATGCAATCCTCCAAGCCGACTCACGTCCGCTATTTGATCCTGCTCATGCTGTTTCTGGTGACCACGATCAACTACGCCGACCGTGCCACGATCGCCATTGCCGGTTCCAGCCTGCAAAAGGACCTTGGCATTGACGCCGTCACCCTCGGCTACATCTTCTCCGCATTCGGTTGGGCTTACGTGGCCGGGCAAATTCCCGGTGGCTGGCTGCTCGATCGCTTCGGCTCGAAAAAAGTCTATGCCCTGAGCATTTTCACCTGGTCGCTGTTCACCGTGCTGCAAGGCTTTGTCGGTGAATTCGGCATGTCCACGGCAGTGGTTGCGCTGTTCATGCTGCGTTTCCTCGTGGGCCTGGCCGAAGCGCCATCGTTCCCTGGCAACGCGCGCATCGTGGCGGCGTGGTTCCCGACCGCTGAACGCGGCACCGCTTCGGCGATCTTCAACTCGGCGCAATACTTTGCCACCGTGCTGTTCGCGCCGTTGATGGGCTGGATCGTCTACAGCTTCGGCTGGGAGCACGTGTTCATCGTCATGGGTATCCTCGGTATCGTGTTCTCGCTGGTGTGGCTGAAAGTCATCTACAGCCCGCGCGAACACCCACGCGTCAATGAGGCCGAGTTCAAGCACATCGCTGACAACGGCGGCATGGTCGACATGGATCAGAAGGGCAAGAAGTCCGACGGTCCGAAGTGGGATTACATCCGTCAGTTGCTGACCAACCGCATGATGCTCGGCGTGTATCTGGGCCAGTACTGCATCAACGGCATCACCTATTTCTTCCTGACCTGGTTCCCGGTGTATCTGGTGCAAGAGCGTGGCATGACCATTCTCAAGGCCGGTTTCATCGCTTCGTTGCCGGCCATTTGCGGCTTTATCGGCGGCGTGCTCGGCGGGGTGATTTCCGACTACCTGCTGCGCAAGGGCCATTCGCTGACTTTCGCTCGCAAGGCGCCGATCATCGCCGGCCTGCTGGTGTCGAGCAGCATCGTCGCGTGCAACTATGTTGACGTGGAATGGATGGTGGTGGGCTTCATGGCGCTGGCATTCTTCGGCAAAGGCGTTGGCGCACTGGGTTGGGCGGTGGTTTCCGACACTTCGCCGAAACAGATCGCCGGTCTGAGCGGTGGCTTGTTCAACACCTTCGGCAACATCGCTTCGATCACCACGCCGATCGTCATCGGCTACATCATCAGCTCCACCGGCTCGTTCAAGTGGGCGCTGGTGTTTGTCGGTGCCAACGCACTGGTCGCGGTGTTCAGCTATCTGGTAATCGTCGGCCCGATCAAGCGTGTGGTCTTGAAAGAGCCGCCAGCCAAGGGCGGCAATGAAGCCACCGGCAATTTGTCTCAAGCGCATTCCTGAGGAGCGGCGTCATGCAGTTGATTGAACATTCCGACTCGCCGCGCTACATCCGCCTGCACGAGCGGGACAACGTTGTAGTGGTGGTCAACGATCAGGGCGTACCGGCCGGTACCGAGTTTGCCGATGGCCTGGTCACCTTGGATTTCGTACCGCAGAGCCACAAGGTCACCCTGGAGGATATTCCTGAAGGCGGCGCAGTGATTCGTTACGGGCAGATTATCGGCTATGCCTTGCAGCCGATCCGTCGCGGCAGTTGGGTCAAGGAGGATCAACTGCGCATGCCGACCGCGCCGCCGCTGGACAGCTTGCCGCTGTCCACCGATGTGCCGGACGCGCAGGCACCGCTGGAAGGCTTCACGTTCGAGGGTTATCGCAACGCCGACGGCACTGTCGGCACGCGCAACATTCTCGGCATCACCACCACCGTGCAGTGTGTCACCGGCGTGCTCGATCATGCGGTCAAGCGCATCAAGGAAGAGCTGCTGCCGAAGTACCCGCACGTCGATGACGTGGTGGCGCTGACCCACAGTTATGGCTGCGGTGTGGCGATTACCGCGACCGACGCCTACATCCCGATTCGTACCGTGCGCAATCTGGCGCGCAACCCGAACCTAGGGGGCGAGGCGCTGGTGATCGGTCTGGGCTGCGAGAAATTGCAGGCCGGGCAGGTGATGCACGAGGACGATGCCTCGGTGGATCTCAGCGATCCGTGGCTGTACCGCTTGCAGGATTCCAGTCACGGTTTTACCGAAATGATCGAGCAGATCATGGACCTGGCCGAAGTGCGTTTGAAGAAACTCGACCAGCGCCGCCGCGAAACCGTGCCGGCCTCCGAGCTGATTCTCGGTATGCAGTGCGGCGGCAGCGACGCGTTCTCCGGCATCACCGCCAACCCGGCGCTGGGTTATGCCTCGGACTTGCTGTTGCGTGCGGGGGCGACGGTGATGTTTTCCGAAGTCACCGAAGTGCGCGATGCGATCTACCTGCTCACCTCCCGCGCGCAAACGCAAACCGTCGCCGAAGAGCTGGTGCGCGAGATGGACTGGTACGACCGTTACCTGGCCAAGGGCGAGGCCGATCGCAGTGCCAACACCACGCCGGGCAACAAGAAGGGCGGGTTGTCGAACATTGTCGAGAAGTCGCTGGGCTCGATCGTCAAGTCCGGCAGCAGCGCGATCAATGGCGTGCTCGGCCCGGGCGAGCGCTTCAAGCACAAGGGCCTGATTTTCTGCGCGACGCCGGCCAGCGATTTTGTCTGCGGTACGTTGCAACTGGCAGCAGGGATGAACCTGCACGTGTTCACCACCGGTCGCGGCACGCCTTACGGGCTGGCCATGGCGCCGGTGGTCAAGGTTTCGACGCGGACTGAACTGGCGCAGCGCTGGCCGGACCTGATCGACATCGACGCCGGACGCATTGCCACCGGGCGCGCGACCATCGAAGAACTGGGCTGGGAGTTGTTTCACTATTACCTGGACGTTGCCAGTGGCAAGCAACAGACCTGGGCGGAGAAGCACAAGCTGCATAACGACATCACTTTGTTCAACCCGGCGCCGATTACCTGAGACCGCGTCATCGTTCTTCGCGAGAAGGCTCGCTCCCACAGGGAAATGCATTGCAAATGTGGGAGCGAGCCTGCTCGCGAAAGCGATCTGCCAGACGCCGAAGGACTTGCGGTGCCTGTGATCGTTCCCACGCAGAGCGTGGGAACGATCAGGGTGAAAGTGGCTTATCATTAGCCCCCTATCGACGCTCACCCAAGGCTCCCCGGCATGCTGGCAATCTTTCTTGAAACCCTGAACATCACCGCGCCGGTGTTTGCCATGCTGTTTCTCGGTGTGCTGCTCAAGCGCATCGACTGGATCAACGACAACTTCATCCACACCGCCTCGTCGCTGGTGTTCAACGTGACCATGCCGGCGCTGCTGTTTCTCGGCATCCTCCACGCTGACCTGCACGCCGCACTGCAACCCTCGCTACTCATCTACTTTTCCCTCGCCACCCTGGTGAGTTTCGCCGTGGCCTGGGGCTGGGCGATTTTCAAGTGTCCGCGGGAAGATCGCGGCATCTATACCCAGGGTGCGTTTCGCGGCAACAACGGCGTGATCGGTCTTGCACTCGCCGCGAGCATGTACGGCGATTACGGCATTTCCCTCGGGGCGATTCTGGCGGCGCTGGTGATCCTGTTCTACAACACCCTGTCGACCATCGTGCTGGCGGTGTACAGCCCGGTGATCAAGTCCGATCCGTGGAGCATCTGCAAAAGCGTGTTCAGCAACCCGCTGATCATCAGCGTGATTTCGGCAGCGCCGTTTGCCTATTTCAAGATCGGACTGCCGGGCTGGCTGGAGACCTCCGGCCAGTATCTGGCGCAGACTACTTTGCCACTGGCGCTGATTTGTATCGGCGGCACGCTGTCGCTGGCGGCGCTGCGCAAGAGCGGCAACATGGCGCTCAGTTCCAGCCTGGTGAAGATGATCGGTCTGCCGGTGCTGGCGACACTGGGGGCATGGCTGTGGGGCTTTCGCGGGGCGGAATTGGGGATTCTGTTTCTCTACTTCGGTAGCCCGACGGCGGCGGCAAGTTTCGTCATGGCCCGGGCGGCGCAGGGCAATCATGAGCTGGCAGCGGCGATTATCGTGATGACCACGTTGATGGCGGCTATTACCACCAATGTCGGGATCTTTGTGTTGCAGTGGGGTGGGTGGATCTGAAGGCAAGATCAAAAGATCGCAGCCTGCGGCAGCTCCTGCATGGAAATGCGGTCTCCTGTAGGAGCTGCCGAAGGCTGCGATCTTTTAGCTTTTCTGGTAGCTATCAATCACTTCCTGCGCCGCGCGAAACGCATCGATCGCCGCCGGTACGCCGGCATACACCGCGCAATGCAGCAGCGCTTCGCGAATCTCTTCCACCGTGCAGCCGTTGTTCAGGGCACCGCGCACGTGGCCCTTCAACTCCTGCGGACACTTCAACGCGGTCAGCGCGGCGAGGGTAATCAGGCTGCGGGTTTTCAGCGACAAACCTTCGCGATTCCACACGCCACCCCAGGCGTGTTCATTGACGAAATCCTGCAACGGCTGGGTGAACTCGGTGGCGTTGCCCAAGGCGCGATCAACGAACGCATCGCCCATGACCTGACGACGGATTTCAACCCCGGACTGCTTCGACTCGCTCATGGCACATCTCTCTTGTGGTGTTGGCGACGCCAGGCGCGGATCGACGTGAACAGCAGAAACGTCAGCAGCGCCGGCAGGACATAAAACAGCATCAAGCGCTCGAGTTTGCCGGCCAGCGGCATACCAGTGGTGAACGACACCACGTGCAGCCCGTAGACCAGATACAAGCCGAGCAGCAACAAGCCTTCAGCCCGGGTCACGCGGTAGCCCGAGTAAAACACTGGCAGACACAGCGCAGCGACGCCGAGCATCACTGGCAAGTCAAAATCCAGCGCGTTGGGGGAGACGGAGAGCGGCGTCGGTGCGAGCAGCGCGGTCAGCCCGAGTACCCCGAGCAGGTTGAACAGATTGGCGCCGATCACGTTGCCCACGGCAATGTCACGCTGCCCGCGCAACGCAGCGATCAGCGAGGTCGCCAGTTCCGGCAGCGAGGTGCCGACCGCGACCACGGTCAGGCCGATGACCCGTTCCGACAGGCCCAGGTCGGTGGCCACGACCACGGCGGCGCCGAGCAGCAAACGCCCGGCGAACACCAGCATGGCCAGGCCAGCGAGAATCATCAGCACACTGATCAACCAGGATTGCTGCGTCTCGGTTGGTCGCTCTGTATGAGGGCGCGTCGAATGTCGCGACTGACGCAACAGCAAGCCGAGGTACAGCGCCAGAGCGCCGAGCAGCAGGACGCCGTCGAAACGCCCGAGGTCTTTATTCCAGGCGAGGATGAATACCAGCAGGCTGGCACCGATCATCAACGGGATATCCAGACGCACCAGTTGCCGCGATACGCGCAGCGGGATGATCAGTGCCGAGAGGCCAAGGGTTACGAGGATATTGAAGATGCCGCTGCCGACCACGCTGCCGACGGCGATGTCCGGGTTGTCGGTCAACGCCGCTTGCAGGCTCACGGTCATCTGCGGCGCGCTGCTGCCGAGGGCGACGATGGTCAGGCCGATGATCAACGGACGCACATGCAGGCGCTCGGCCAGACGCACGGCGGCGCGCACCATCAGCTCGGCGCCGATGAGCAAAAGACACAGGCCGCTGAGCAGTTCGATGACGTTGATCAGCGGCAGATCGGCTAGTCCGAAAATGGTCGGCGCTCCATCAGTCGAGGGCCTGCACGCGAACCCGTGCGGTGCCGCTGCGCAGCATGCCGATCTCATCGGCGGCCTCGCGTGACAGATCGATCAGCCGGCCACGGGTGTGCGGGCCACGGTCATTGATGCGGACCACGACTGATTCATCGTTTTTCAGGTTGGTGACCTTCACCCGCGTGCCGAACGGCAACTGGCGGTGGGCGGCGGTCAGGGAATGCTGGTTGAACGCTTCGCCGCTGGCGGTGCGCTTACCGTGATGTTTGGCTCCGTAATAGGAGGCGACGCCGGTCTGGTCATAACCGTGCGGGTCGATGGTGTCGGTACTGGCGCAACCGGCCAGCAGAGAGAGCAGGGCGCTGCTCAGCAACAGACGCTTCATTCAAAGGTATCCCGGATCAAATGTAGGAGTGACCTGTGGCGAGGGGATTTATCCCCGTTGGACTGCGCAGCAGTCCCAAAACTGAGAACTCGGTTTATCTGGTGCAAATCAAGCTCAGCAATTGGGGCCGCTTCGCGGCCCAACGGGGATAAATCCCCTCGCCACAGGTCCCTTCCACAGGGGATGGAGCCAGGCTTTGGATCTGGCTCCATTGGTGGTCAGCCTTCGAGCTTGCTTTTCAGCAGTTCGTTCACCTGCTGCGGGTTGGCCTTGCCTTTCGAGGCTTTCATGGCCTGGCCGACGAAGAAGCCGAACATCTTGCCGCGTTTGGCTTCGTCTGCCGCGCGGTACTGTTCGACCTGTTCGGCGTTGGCCGCGAGCATTTCGTCGAGCACGGCCGAGATCGCGCCGGTGTCGGTGACTTGCTTGAGGCCGCGCTTCTCGATGATCTCGTCAGCACTGCCTTCACCATTGGCCATCGCTTCGAACACCACCTTGGCGATCTTGCCGGAGATGGTGTTGTCCTTGATGCGCTGCAGCATGCCGCCCAGTTGCTCGGCGGAGACTGGCGAATCCTCGATGTCCAGGCCCTGCTTGTTGAGCAGGCTGCCCAACTCGACCATCACCCAGTTCGCCGCCAGTTTCGCGTCGCCACCGATGGCTGCGACTTTCTCGAAGTAATCCGCCTGTTCACGGCTGGTGGCCAGCACGTTGGCGTCGTAGGCCGACAGACCGAACTGGCTCTGGAAGCGTTCGCGCTTTTGCGGTGGCAGTTCCGGCAGAGTGGCACGCACTTCACCGAGGAACGACTCTTCGATGACCACCGGCAGCAGGTCCGGATCAGGGAAGTAACGGTAGTCGTTGGCTTCCTCTTTCGAACGCATCGGACGGGTCTCGTCCTTGTTCGGATCGTACAGGCGGGTCTGCTGGATCACTTTGCCGCCGTCCTCGATCAGTTCGATCTGACGCTGGATCTCGGAGTTGATTGCCTTCTCGATGAAGCGGAACGAGTTGACGTTCTTGATCTCGCAGCGAGTGCCGAACTCGACCTGGCCTTTCGGGCGCACCGAGACGTTGCAGTCGCAACGCAGCGAGCCTTCGGCCATGTTGCCGTCGCAGATACCCAGGTAGCGCACCAGCGCGTGGATCGCCTTGACGTAAGCCACGGCTTCCTTGGCGCTGCGCATGTCCGGCTCGGAAACGATTTCCAGCAGCGGCGTGCCGGCACGGTTCAGGTCGATGCCGGTGGCACCGTTGAATTCTTCGTGCAGGCTCTTGCCGGCGTCTTCTTCAAGGTGCGCGCGGGTGATGCCGACGCGTTTGACCGTGCCATCCTCAAGGGCGATGTCCAGGTGGCCTTTGCCAACGATCGGCAATTCCATCTGGCTGATCTGGTAGCCCTTGGGCAGATCCGGGTAGAAATAGTTTTTCCGGGCGAACACGTTGTGCTGGCCGATCTCGGCGTCAATCGCCAGACCGAACATCACCGCCATGCGCACCGCTTCCTGGTTGAGCACCGGCAGCACGCCGGGCATGCCCAGGTCGATCAGGCTGGCCTGGGTGTTCGGCTCGGAACCGAATGTGGTGGAACTACCGGAAAAGATTTTCGACCGGGTGGTGAGCTGAGTGTGAATCTCCAGCCCGATCACGACTTCCCATTGCATGTGTGTCTCCTCAGAAGCCGGTTGGGGTGCGGGTGTGCCAGTCAGTGTTGAGCTGATACTGGTGGGCAACGTTCAACAGGCGGCCTTCCTGGAAGTACGGCGCGAGCAACTGCACGCCCACCGGCAGACCGTCGACAAAACCGGCCGGCATCGACAGGCCCGGCAGGCCGGCGAGGTTGGCGGTGATGGTGTAGACGTCTTCCAGATAGGCTGCGACCGGGTCGCTGTTCTTCGCGCCAAGCTTCCAGGCCGGGTTCGGCGTGGTCGGGCCGAGGATGATGTCGACTTCATTGAACGCAGCCATGAAATCGTTCTTCACCAGACGACGGATCTTCTGCGCTTTCAGGTAGTAGGCGTCGTAGTAACCGGCGGACAGCGCGTAGGCACCGACCATGATCCGGCGCTGTACTTCCGCGCCGAAGCCTTCGCCACGGGAGCGCTTGTACAGGTCGATGAGGTTTTCCGGGTTTTCGCAGCGGTGGCCGAAACGCACGCCGTCGAAACGCGACAGGTTGGAAGACGCTTCTGCCGGGGCGATCACGTAGTACGCAGGAATGGCGTGCTGCATGTTCGGCAGGCTGATTTCCTTGATCACCGCACCGAGCTTCTGCAACTGCTGGATGCTGTTCTGGATCAGCTCGGCAATGCGCGGGTCTAGACCGGCGCTGAAGTATTCCTTCGGCACGCCGATGCGCAGGCCTTGCAGCGAATCGCCCAGGCTGGCGGAGTAATCCGGAACCGGCTCATCGATGCTGGTGGAGTCGTTCGGGTCGAAGCCGGCCATGCCTTGCAGCAGAATCGCGCAGTCTTCGGCCGTGCGTGCCAACGGGCCGCCCTGATCGAGGCTGGAAGCGTAGGCAATCATGCCCCAGCGCGAAACGCGACCGTAGGTCGGCTTCAGGCCGGTGAGGTTGGTGAACGCCGCCGGCTGACGGATCGAGCCGCCGGTGTCAGTGGCCGTGGCCGCTGGCAACAGACGAGCAGCTACTGCCGCAGCCGAGCCACCGGACGAACCGCCCGGCACATGTTCCAGGTTCCACGGGTTTTTCACCGCGCCGTACCAGCTCGACTCGTTGGCCGAACCCATGGCGAATTCGTCCATGTTGGTCTTGCCCAGGGTCACGGCGCCGGCAGCTGCCAGTTTCGCGACTACGGTGGCGTCATACGGAGCTTTGAAGTTGTCGAGCATCTTCGAGCCGCAGCTGGTGCGGATGCCCAGGGTGCAGAACAGGTCCTTGTGGGCGATCGGCGCGCCGAGCAGGGCGCCGCTCTCACCGTTGGCCCGGCGTGCATCGGCGGCTTTCGCCTGCTCGATGGCCAGATCCTCGGTGAGGCTGATGAAACTGTTGAGCTGTGGGTCGAGCTGGGTAATACGCGCCAGCAGGACTTTGGTCAGCTCTTCGGAAGAAAACTTTTTATCGGCGAGACCGCGGGCGATCTCGGCCAGAGTCATTTGATGCATTGCAGGCTCTTTCCCTTTAGTCGATGACTTTCGGAACCAGATACAGGCCGTTTTCGACCGCTGGTGCGATGGACTGGTAGGCCTCGCGATTATTCGTCTCGGTCACCACGTCGGCGCGCAGGCGCTGACTGGCTTCCAGGGGGTGGGCCAGCGGCTCGATACCGTCGGTATCAACGGCCTGCATTTCGTCGACCAGCCCGAGAATGCTGTTGAGGGCGGAAGTAATGTGCGGAAGATCGGCATCGTTGAGGCCAAGGCAGGCCAGATGCGCGATTTTTTCCACGTCGGAGCGTTCTAGCGCCATCGGGATTCTCCAGTGGAAAACAGAACGGACGGCGTCCGTGTGTTAGATTGTCGGAACACTACCGCACTTCTACGGTCATAAGGCCGCGATTGTGGGGCTTGGTGCACAGAAAAGCGGCCAATTTAACATATTGGCGCCTTGCCCAAAATCCCTGTCGTTGTTAGAGTTTGCCGCACTTTTTTACCCACGCGTTGCCTAGGGTCCCTTTCCCATGTTCAAGAAACTGCGTGGCATGTTTTCCAGCGATCTTTCCATTGACCTGGGCACTGCCAACACCCTTATTTACGTGCGCGAGCGCGGTATCGTCCTGAATGAGCCATCGGTTGTGGCCATTCGGACACACGGTAACCAGAAAAGTGTCGTTGCTGTCGGCACCGAGGCCAAGCGCATGCTCGGCCGTACGCCGGGCAACATTGCTGCCATTCGTCCGATGAAGGATGGCGTGATCGCCGACTTCAGCGTCTGCGAAAAGATGCTGCAGTACTTTATCAACAAGGTTCACGAAAACAGTTTCCTGCAGCCCAGCCCTCGTGTGCTGATCTGCGTTCCATGCAAGTCCACCCAGGTCGAGCGTCGCGCCATCCGTGAATCGGCCCTTGGCGCCGGTGCCCGTGAAGTGTTCCTGATCGAAGAGCCGATGGCTGCTGCGATCGGTGCCGGTCTGCCGGTTGAAGAAGCGCGCGGTTCGATGGTCGTGGATATCGGTGGTGGTACCACCGAGATCGCCCTGATCTCCCTGAACGGTGTGGTTTACGCCGAATCCGTACGTGTCGGCGGCGACCGTTTCGACGAAGCGATCATCACCTACGTGCGCCGCAACTACGGCAGCCTGATCGGTGAATCCACCGCTGAGCGCATCAAGCAGGAAATCGGTACGGCCTACCCGGGCGGCGAAGTACGCGAAGTCGATGTTCGCGGTCGCAACCTGGCCGAAGGCGTTCCACGCGCATTCACCCTGAACTCCAACGAAGTGCTCGAGGCTCTGCAAGAGTCGCTGGCCACCATCGTTCAGGCGGTGAAAAGCGCGCTGGAGCAATCGCCGCCGGAACTGGCTTCCGACATCGCCGAGCGTGGCCTGGTGCTGACCGGTGGTGGCGCGCTGCTGCGTGACCTCGACAAGTTGCTGGCCCAGGAAACCGGTCTGCCGGTGATCGTTGCCGAAGATCCGCTGACTTGCGTTGCTCGCGGCGGTGGCCGTGCGCTGGAAATGATGGATAAGCACACCATGGATCTGCTTTCGAGCGAATAAGCTTCGAATGCAATACGTGGGTGAACGCACAGGCAGCACTTTGCAGTGCTGCCTGTTGGCGTTTATCTTCTGTCAGTCTTCATCCAGGCCGGTTTGATGCCGTATGAATAAACAGAACATTTGCCTGGGAGGAGCGGCTTATTAAACCGCTTTTCACCAAAGGCCCTTCGTTGGGCGTGCGCCTGTTGGTGCTGGCCGTGCTCGCGGTCGCGCTGATGGTGGTCGATGCACGTTTCGACCTGCTCAAGCCCGCGCGCAAGCAAGCGTCGCTGGTGCTCATGGATGCCTACTGGATCACTGACCTGCCCGGCCGCTTGTGGGAAGGGGTCGCCAGTCAGTTCGGCAGCCGCACCGAGCTCGTCGCCGAAAACGAAAAACTCAAGACCGAAAATCTGCTGTTGCAGGGGCGCATGCAAAAGCTCGCGGCCCTGACCGAGCAGAACGTTCGGCTGCGCGAGTTGCTCAACTCCTCCGCGCTGGTAAATGAAAAGGTCGAAGTGGCCGAGCTGATCGGCATGGATCCCAACCCCTTCACCCATCGCATCATCATCAACAAAGGTGAGCGCGACGGCGTGGTGCTCGGCCAACCGGTGCTCGATGCACGCGGGCTGATGGGCCAGGTGGTCGAATTGATGCCGTACACCTCGCGCGTTCTGCTGCTGACCGACACCACCCATAGCATTCCGGTGCAGGTGAATCGTAACGGTCTGCGCGCGATTGCCAGTGGCACCGGCAACCCTGAGCGCCTGGAATTGCGTCATGTCGCCGACACGGCGGACATCAAGGAAGGCGATCTGCTGGTCAGCTCCGGCCTCGGCCAGCGATTCCCCGCTGGTTATCCGGTGGCCACGGTCAAGGAAGTCATCCACGATTCCGGCCAGCCGTTTGCCATTGTCCGCGCCGTGCCGACTGCCGCCCTGAACCGCAGCCGCTACCTGCTGCTGGTGTTCAGCGACAGCCGCACTGCCGAGGAACGCGCCAATGACGCGGCCCAGGCGCAGGAACAGCTCGATGCCCACGGCGGCGGCCCGATGTTGCCGGCCAGCGTGCCGAAACCGTTGATCATGCCTGCCACGCCGTCGACCGCTACCGCAGCGCCGGCCGCTGAAGCAGCGGCGCCTGCCACCACGCCTGCCAAGCCTGCCGCGAGCAAACCGCCCGCTGCCGCTCCGGCCGCTGCCAAACCGCCCGCCGCGAGCAAACCACCGGCGAAACCGCCAGCGACTACCGGGGGACGAGAATAATGGTCGGCGCGAAAAAATCCGGAAACGGCTGGATGATCTGGCTGACGTTCTTCGTCGGTATCCTGCTCAGCGTTTCACCGTTGCCGATCTTCATGGAAATCCTTCGCCCGCTGTGGCTGGCCTTGCTCGTGACCTTCTGGGCGCTGTACATGCCGCACACGGTCGGCATGGTCACCGCCTTCTGTCTGGGACTGGCCGAAGATGTCCTGCAGGGCGACCTGCTCGGGCAGAACGCGCTGATCCTGACCCTGATTACTTTCCTCGTGTTGTCGTTGCAGCAGCGTCTGCGCATGTTCCCGATGTGGCAGCAGTGCCTGGTGATCCTGGTGATCTTCGGCCTCGCACAATTGGCGCAACTGTGGCTCAGCGCTCTGACTG
This sequence comes from Pseudomonas sp. ef1, assembly GCF_007293365.2. NCBI lineage: Bacteria > Pseudomonadati > Pseudomonadota > Gammaproteobacteria > Pseudomonadales > Pseudomonadaceae > Pseudomonas > Pseudomonas sp. ef1. The sequence goes on from NZ_CM129815.1 coordinate 1,950,330, forward strand.
GCAACCGTCAGCCAACCCTGGCCTTGGTCTTGCCGGCGCTGGTCAGTGCCTTGCTCTGGCCGTGGGTCAGCTTCGCCCTTCGCGGGATGTGCCGACGCTACAGAATCTATTGAGCCGGTGAAGCAGGGCACTGAACAGGGAGATGTTTTGATGAAACTGCTTTACCTCGCCTCCGGCTCACCGCGTCGCCGTGAATTGCTCACGCAGATCGGCGTGCAGTTCTCCGCCATCAGCGCGGACATCGACGAAACCCCGCTTCCTGAAGAATCCCCTTCGGCCTATGTCGAACGCCTTGCGCGTGGCAAGGCTGAGGCCGGTCGCCGTTCGGTCGTCTCTGATCAGCCGTTCTGCGTGCTTGGCGCCGACACCGCTGTGGTGCTCGACGGCAAAATTCTTGGCAAACCGGTGGACGAAGCCGATGCATGCGCCATGCTGATGATGTTGTCCGGCAACGAACACGAAGTGCTGACCGCCATCGCCGTGCTTGAAGGTGAGCGCTGCGAGTCGCGGGTGGTGCGCAGTCGGGTACGTTTCCGCAGCATCAGCCGCAATGAGGCCGCCGCCTACTGGGTCAGTGGCGAACCGCGCGACAAGGCCGGCGGCTATGGCATTCAGGGCCTGGGTGCGGTGTTTGTCGCCGGGCTCGAAGGCAGCTACTCGGCGGTGGTCGGCTTGCCGTTGTGCGAAACCTGCGAGGTGTTGGGCCATTTCGGCATACCCTGTTGGCAAAACCTGAACACGCCCTGAGCGTCGTACGAATCCAGATGCGGCCACTATCGTGAACATGCCTGAACGAGATCCTGCCATGAGTGAAGAGATTCTGATCAACATCACGCCGATGGAGTCGCGCGTGGCGGTGGTCGAAAACGGTGTGCTGCAAGAAGTCCACGTCGAGCGCACGCAGAAACGCGGGATCGTCGGCAACATCTATAAAGGCAAGATCGTTCGCGTCCTGCCGGGCATGCAGGCGGCATTTGTCGACATCGGCCTCGATCGTGCGGCTTTCATTCACGCCGCCGAAATCTCCCTGCGTGAAGGCCCGGCGGTGGAAAGCATCAGTTCGCTGGTGCACGAAGGCCAAAGTCTGGTGGTGCAAGTCACCAAAGACCCGATCGGCTCCAAAGGCGCACGCCTGACCACACAACTGTCGATTCCTTCGCGCTATCTGGTGTACATGCCGCGTACCGCTCATGTCGGCATTTCCCTGAAGATCGAAGACGAAGCCGAACGCGAGCGCCTCAAGCAGGTGGTCAGTGATTGCGTGGCCAAAGAAGGCATCAAGGAGGCCGGCGGTTTCATTCTGCGCACGGCCGCGGAAGGCGCGGGCGCTGATGAAATCCTCATGGACATCCGCTACCTGCGGCGCCTCTGGGACCAGATCAACGAGCAGATCAAGACCATCGCCTCGCCGAGCGTGATTTACGAAGACCTCGGCCTGGCCCTGCGCACCCTGCGTGACCTGGTCAATCCGAAAATCGAGAAGATCCGCATCGATTCCCGGGAAACCTTCCAGAAAACCACGCAGTTTGTCGCCGAACTGATGCCGGAAATCGCCGATCGTCTGGAACACTATCCGGGTGAACGACCGATCTTCGATCTGTACGGTGTCGAAGACGAAATCCAGCGCGCGCTGGAGCGCAAGGTGCCGCTGAAGTCTGGCGGCTATCTGGTGATCGATCCGGCGGAAGCCATGACCACCATCGACGTCAACACCGGGGCGTTCGTCGGTCATCGCAACCTCGAAGAAACCATTTTCAAGACCAATCTCGAAGCGGCCACGGCGATTGCCCGGCAGATGCGCCTGCGCAATCTCGGCGGGATCATCATCATCGACTTCATCGACATGGAAGATGAAGAGCACCAGCGTCAGGTCCTGCGCACTCTGGAGAAACAGCTGGAGCGCGATCACGCCAAGACCAACATCATCGGCATCACCGAGTTGGGCCTGGTGCAGATGACCCGCAAGCGCACCCGCGAAAGCCTTGAGCAGGTGCTGTGCGAACCGTGCAGCAGTTGTCAGGGACGCGGCAAACTGAAGACCGCCGAAACCATCTGTTACGAGATCTTCCGCGAGATTCTGCGCGAGGCGCGGGCCTATCAGGCCGAGGGTTACCGGGTGCTGGCCAACCAGAAGGTGGTCGATCGTCTGCTCGACGAAGAGTCCGGTAACGTCGCCGAACTTGAAGGTTTTATCGGTCGCACCATACGCTTCCAGGTGGAAACCATGTATTCCCAGGAACAATATGACGTGGTGCTGCTCTGAAACCCTGCATCACCCTTCATTCAACGCGGCTGGCCTCAGCTTTTCGCAGTTTTTTTGCCATGGGAGCCAACTGACATGGAGCGTCTGACACGCATTCTGGCCGCACTCACCCGCTGGGGGCTGGGCCTGTGCGCGTTGGTTCTGGTGTTGATGGCTTTGTACGTCAGCCTCGGCCGCGAGCTGACCCCTCTGGTGGCGGAATACCGCGCCGACATCGAAGACAAGGCCAGCGCCGCCCTCGGCATGCCTTTGCAAATCGGTGAGCTGGAAGGCAACTGGAGCGGTTTCGCACCGATCCTGCTGGCCCATGACGTGATGGTCGGCGACGGCGCCAACGCGCTGCGCCTCGACCGCGTGCGGGTAGTGCCGGATATGTGGGGCAGCTTGCTCGCCCGCGAAGTCCGTCTCGCGCATATCGAACTCAACGGTTTGAAGATCAGCCTCAAGGAAGCCGAAGACGGTACCTGGGCGCTGGAAGGCCTGCCGGTGCAGAAGGATCAACCGTTCGATGCGGTGCAAATGTTCCAGCGCTCGCAGATGATCAGGCAATTTTCAGTGCTCGACAGCCAGGTGACCCTGCAACCGCTCGATCACCCTCCCATGACGCTCACCTATGTCGGCCTCAATCTGCGTACCGGCGCCAGCCGCCAGCGTCTCGACGCGCGTCTGACCTTGCCCGATGGCCAGCCTGTCGCGCTGAGTCTGCGCAGCCAGCTTCGTCCCGATCAGTGGCAGAACAGCGCCATCGAGGGTTATGCCAGCCTGCCGCAGAGCGACTGGTCGAAATGGCTTCCCGAGCGCCTGACCCAGCAATGGAATTTTTCCGAGATCAAGGCCGGCGGCGAACTCTGGGTCGATTGGTCCGAAGGCGCTTTGCAAAGCGCCGCGTTGCGCCTGAATGCGCCGCAAGTGACCGGTGCCTACGCCGAGCGCAAGCCGATCCAGATCAACAATCTGGCGCTCAACGCCTATTACCGCAACACCGCCGAAGGGGTGAAAGTCACTCTTGATTCACTGGCGATGAGCTTCGGCGAAACCCGCTGGGAATCCCATGTGCAGGTGCAGCAGACCCGCGCCAGCGCCAAGGCTGAAGAGCTCTGGCATCTGCAGGCCGATCGCCTCGATCTGACCCCGATCACGCCGCTGCTCAATGCGCTGGGGCCGTTGCCACAAAGCTTCGCCACAGTGGTCGAGCGTTTGAAGGTAACCGGCGGCCTGCGTAATGTGCTGCTGGACTTCCGCCCGACCGCCACCGATGGCAACAAATTCGGCTTTGCCGCCAACCTCGACAACGTCGGTTTCGATGCCTACCACGGCGCTCCGGCGGCGCGCAATGTCAGTGGCAGCCTGAGTGTCAACCTCGACGGCGGCGAGTTGCGCCTCGACAGCAAGGATTTCGTCCTGCACCTCGATCCGATTTTCGCCAAGCCATGGCAATACCTGCAGGCCAATGCGCGGTTGACCTGGAAGCTCGACAAGGATGGCTTCACCCTGATTGCGCCATACCTCAAGGTATTGGGCGAGGAGGGCAAGATTGCCGGCGATTTCCTCATTCGCCTGCACTTCGACCATAGCCAGGAAGACTACATGGACCTGCGCGTCGGCCTGGTTGATGGCGACGGTCGCTACACCGCGAAATACCTGCCGGCGGTGTTGAGCCCGGCGCTTGATGAGTGGCTGCGCACAGCGATCCTCAAAGGCGCAGTGGACCAGGGTTTCTTCCAGTATCAGGGCTCGCTGAGCAAGAACGCCGGCGAGGCTGATCGCAGCATCAGCCTGTTCTTCAAGGTCCATGACGCCGAACTGGCCTTTCAGCCTGGCTGGCCCCATGTGAGCAAGGTCAGCGGCGATGTGTTCATCGAAGACAGCGGCGTGCGCATCTGGGCCAGCAAAGGCCAGTTGCTCGATACGCAAGTCAGCGATGTCTTCGTCAATATTCCTCATGTACCGGCCGGGCAGAACTCGCATTTGTTCCTGGATGGCGCATTTGCCGGTGGCCTCGGCGACGGCTTGAAGATTCTTCAGGATGCGCCGATCGGCACTGGCGAGACCTTTGCTGGTTGGGAGGGTGCGGGTGATCTGAATGGCAAGCTCAAGCTCGATATTCCGCTGGCCAAGGGCGAGGAACCTAAAATCCTCGTCGATTTCAAAACGGCCAACGCGCGGCTGAAACTGGCCGAACCGAAGCTCGAACTGAGCCAGCTCAAGGGCGATTTCCGCTTCGACAGCAATAAAGGCCTCAGCGGCCAGAACATCTCTGCACGGGCCTTCGACAAACCGGTCACTGCGCAGATCTTCGCTGATGGCAGCCCCAACCAGATCAAGACCCGGGTTGCGGCGTCGGGGCAGGTTGAAGTGAAAAAGCTCACCGATTGGCTGGGCGTGACCCAGCCGTTGCCGGTGTCCGGGACGATTCCTTATCAGTTGCAGCTGAATCTTTCCGGGGCCGACAGCCAGTTGCTGGTCAGCTCCAGCCTCAAAGGCGTGGCGGTGGATCTGCCGGCGCCGTTCGGCATGACCGCCGATGTCGGACGCGACACGGTATTCCGCATGACCTTGCAAGGGCAGGAGCGGCGGTACTGGTTCAATTATGATCAACTGGCCAATTTCACTTTTGCTGCGCCGCCGAGCAATTTCGCCGATGGCCGTGGCGAACTGTTTCTCGGTGCTGGCGAAGCGGTGTTGCCGGGCGCCAAGGGCCTGCGCATTCGCGGGGTGCTGTCGGAACTGGACGTCGCGCCGTGGCAGGATCTGGCCAGCAAGTACGCTGGCGGGGATCCGGGCGGCAGCGCCAAGCAACTGCTGAGCAGCGCTGACATCAAGGTCGGCAAATTGACCGCGTTCGGCACCACGCTGGATCAGGCTGCGGTGCAGATCAATCGCAAGCCAGGCGCGTGGAACCTGGCGCTGGATAGCCAACAGGCCAAGGGCAGCGCCAGCCTGCCGGATGCCAACGGCGTGCCGATTGCGGTGAATCTGCAATACGTGAAACTGCCGGCGCCGGACCCGGCGGTGCAGGCTGACGAGAACGCGCCTGATCCATTGGCGTCGGTCGACCCGACGAAAATCCCGGCGCTGGATATCACCCTCAATCAGTTGTTCCTCGGCCCCGATCTGGTCGGTGGCTGGTCGCTGAAAGTGCGGCCGACGGCCAAGGGCATCGCACTGAACAACCTCGACATGGGCCTCAAGGGTATCCTGCTGCAAGGCAACGGCGGCTGGGAAGGCGCGCCGGGGGCGACCAGCAGTTGGTACAAGGGCCGCATTGGCGGCAAGAATCTGGCCGACGTGCTCAAAGGCTGGGGCTTCGCGCCAAGCGTGACCAGCGAAGAATTCCATATGGATGTCGACGGCCGTTGGCCGGGCTCGCCGGCGTGGCTGGCGACCAAGCGCTTCTCCGGCACCCTCGATGCCTCGCTGAACAAAGGCCAGTTCGTTGAAGTGGAAGGCGGTGCTCAGGCGCTGCGGGTGTTCGGCCTGCTCAACTTCAACTCGATCGGCCGGCGCCTGCGTCTGGACTTCTCCGACCTGTTCGGCAAAGGCCTGAGCTACGATCGGGTCAAAGGCCTGCTGGTGGCGAACAATGGTGTCTACGTGACACGTGAGCCGATTCGCCTGACCGGGCCTTCGAGCAACCTGGAATTGGACGGCACGCTGGATCTGGTCGGTGACAAGGTCGATGCGAGATTGCTGGTGACCTTGCCAGTGACCAACAACCTGCCGATCGCCGCGTTGCTCGTCGGCGCACCGGCGGTCGGCGGCGCGCTGTTCCTCATCGACAAGCTGATCGGCGACCGCGTCGCGCGCTTCGCCAGCGTCAAGTACACCGTCAAAGGCCCATGGAAAGAGCCGAAAATCACCTTCGACAAGCCTTTTTAACTAGCAGACACTACCCCTGTAGGAGCTGCCGAAGGCTGCGATCTTTTGATCTGGCTCTTAAAAAAAATCAACAGATCGCAGCCTTCGGCAGCTCCTACACAGTCATATGCAAATCCCGAGGAGCGGCCATGTCTTTAGCGGTGATTCAAATGGTCAGCCAGAGCGACGTGCCGGTCAATCTGGCCCAGGCCCGACGCTTGCTCGAACAGGCCGCCGCCGGCGGGGCGAAACTCGCGGTGCTGCCGGAAAACTTCGCCGCCATGGGCCGTCGCGACGTCGCCGATATCGGCCGCGCCGAGGCCTTGGGCGAAGGGCCGATCCTGCCATGGTTGAAACAGACCGCCCGCGACCTCACCTTATGGATAGTCGCCGGCACGTTGCCGTTGCCACCGTTGGGTCAACCCACGGCCAAAGCCAATGCCTGCTCATTGCTGATCAACGAGCACGGCGAGGTGGTCGCGCGCTATGACAAGCTGCATCTGTTCGATGTCGATGTCGCCGACAATCGCGGCCGGTACCGTGAATCCGATGACTATGCTTATGGCGGTAATGTAGTGGTGGCGGATACGCCGGTGGGGCGAGTCGGTCTGAGCGTGTGTTACGACTTGCGTTTCCCGGAGCTGTACAGTGAATTGCGTGCCGCCGGTGCCGAATTGATTACCGCACCGTCGGCGTTTACGGCCGTAACCGGCGACGCGCACTGGGATGTACTGATCCGCGCGCGGGCCATCGAAACACAGTGTTATATCCTCGCGGCCGCGCAGGGCGGCAGCCATCCCGGACCGCGTGAAACCTTCGGGCATGCGGCGATTGTCGACCCGTGGGGGCGCGTGCTGGCCCAACAGGATCAAGGCGAGGCGGTGTTGCTGGCCGCCCGCGACAGCGATGAACAAGCGTCCATCCGGGCGCGCATGCCGGTGACGCGTCATCGGCGGTTTTTCTCGCAGGGCGCCCAGCGGCCTGCTTCAGAACACGAATTTAAGGCGTAAACCTATGAGCGAGTTGTTGTCCTCAGTCAGTGATCACCTGTTGGCACCCGGCGGTGTCACGATCGAGAGCCTGCAAGGCGTGCTCGGCGATCTGGCCGGGCCGGGCATCGATGCCGCCGACCTGTATTTCCAGGGCCAGATTTCCGAGTCATGGGCGCTGGAAGACGGCATCGTCAAGGAAGGCAGCTTCAACCTCGATCAGGGTGTCGGCGTGCGTGCACAGTCCGGTGAGAAAACCGGTTTTGCCTACAGCAACGCGATCACCCTTGAAGCTCTCGGCGCAGCGGCCCGCGCCGCGCGTTCGATCTCCCGCGCCGGACAGAACGGCACCGTGCAGGCGTTCACCAGCCAGGACGTCGCGCAGTTGTACGCGCCCGATAACCCGCTGGAAGTGCTCAGCCGCGCGGAAAAAGTCGAGTTGCTCAAACGCATCGACGTCGCCACCCGCGCACTCGACCCACGCATTCAGCAGGTCAGCGTGAGCATGGCCGGGGTCTGGGAGCGAATCCTTGTTGCGTCTACCGATGGCGGTCTCGCCGCCGACGTGCGCCCACTGGTGCGTTTCAACGTAAGCGTCATCGTCGAACAGAACGGCCGGCGCGAACGCGGCGGGCATGGCGGCGGCGGGCGTACCGATTACCGCTACTTCCTCGCCGAAGACCGCGCCATGGGTTATGCCCGCGAGGCGCTGCGCCAGGCACTGGTCAACCTTGAAGCAATTCCAGCGCCGGCCGGTACCTTGCCGGTGGTGCTGGGTTCCGGCTGGTCCGGGGTGCTGTTGCACGAAGCGGTCGGTCACGGTCTGGAAGGCGATTTCAACCGCAAGGGCAGCTCGGCCTATAGCGGGCGCATGGGTGAAATGGTTGCCTCCAAGCTATGCACCATCGTCGATGACGGCACCTTGAGCGGCCGTCGCGGTTCGCTGAGCGTCGATGACGAAGGCACGCCCACCGAGTGCACTACGCTGATCGAAAACGGCGTACTCAAGGGCTACATGCAAGACAAGCTCAATGCGCGCCTGATGGGCGTGGCGCGGACCGGTAACGGTCGTCGCGAATCCTATGCGCATCTGCCGATGCCACGGATGACCAACACCTACATGCTCGGTGGCGAAAGTGATCCGGCGGAAATCATCGCCTCGGTGAAGAAGGGCATCTACTGCGCCAACCTCGGCGGCGGTCAGGTCGATATCACCAGCGGCAAGTTCGTGTTCTCGACCAGCGAGGCTTATCTGATCGAGGACGGCAAAATCACCGCACCGGTCAAAGGCGCGACATTGATCGGCAACGGCCCCGAGGCGATGAGCCGGGTGTCGATGGTCGGTAACGATCTGGCGCTGGACAGCGGTGTGGGTACGTGCGGCAAGGATGGGCAGTCGGTGCCGGTGGGTGTCGGCCAGCCAACGCTGAAAATCGATGCGATTACCGTGGGTGGCACGGGCGCATAAGAGAGGCGGGGCTTTCGGGTGGCGCGCAGGGCGGCCACCCGGTGACGATTTTCAACGCAGGCCGCGTTGAGTCTCGTCCAGCTCCCGAATGTATTTGAAGATCTTGCGGCTCGAAGCAGGTGGTTTGTTTTGCGCAACCTCATGCTGGGCCTGACGGATCAGGGAACGCAATTGCTGGCGATCGGCGTCCGGGTACTCGATGACGAATTTCTCCAGCACGGCGTCATCGCCCGCGATCAGGCGGTCACGCCAGCGTTCCAGATTATGGAAACGCTCGTTGTACTGGCGAGTGGAGGCATCGAGTTGATCGAGCAGAGTCAGAATCGCGTCAGTGTCCTGGTCGCGCATCAGTTTGCCGATGAACTGCAAATGCCGTTTACGCGCGATATTCGCGGTGTGCTTGGGCGCATCGGCCAATGCCCGGCGCAAAGCGTCGGTCAACGGCAGTTTGGCGACCAGATCAGGCTTGAGTGTGGTCAGGCGCTCGCCGAGGTCAACCAGCGCATGCAACTCGCGTTTGACCTGAGATTTGCTTTTTTCTCCCGTATCGAGGGAGTCGTCGTAAGAATCAACCATGGGGGCAGTCCGCAAAGAAACGCCGCCATGATAACCAGTCGGGGGCCGCTTGTCCGGCCCGGTCGCTCGATGACCCCAGCCGAAAGCAGAATTTGAGTGGAGATGAGCATGAGTGCAGTTCAAAGCGTCGGCCCGCAGGCATTGCCGGCACTGCAAGAACAGGTCGAGCAGATCATCGCCGAAGCCAAGCGCCAGGGCGCCAGCGCCTGTGAAGTTGCGGTGTCGCTGGAGCAGGGGCTGTCGACCTCGGTGCGTCAGCGCGAGGTCGAAACCGTTGAATTCAACCGTGATCAGGGTTTTGGCATCACCCTGTACGTCGGCCAGCGCAAAGGCTCGGCCAGCACCTCCGCCACCGGGCCGGAGGCGATTCGTGAAACCGTAGCGGCGGCACTGGCCATCGCCAAACACACGTCCGAGGACGAAGCCTCGGGTCTGGCCGACGCTGCACTGATGGCCAGGGATGTGCAGGATTTCGACCTGTTCCACGAATGGGACATCACCCCGGAGCAGGCCATCGAGAAGGCTTTGCTCTGTGAGGCCGCGGCGTTCGATGCCGATGCGCGAATCAAGAACGCCGACGGCACCACCCTCAGCACCCATCAGGGCTGCCGGGTTTATGGCAACAGCCACGGTTTCATCGGCGGTTATGCGTCGACCCGGCACAGCCTGAGTTGCGTGATGATCGCTGAAGCCGATGGCCAGATGCAGCGTGATTACTGGTATGACGTCAATCGCCAGGGCAGTCTGCTCGCCGATCCGGTGAGCATCGGCCAGCGTGCCGCGCAACGGGCGGCGAGCCGTCTGGGCGCGCGGCCGGTGCCGACATGCGAGGTGCCGGTACTGTTTTCCGCCGAACTGGCGGGCGGTCTGTTCGGCAGTTTCCTCTCGGCCGTGTCGGGCGGCAGCCTGTATCGCAAATCGTCGTTTCTCGAAGGCACACTCGGGCAAAAGCTGTTCCCGGAATGGCTGACCATTGATGAGCGTCCGCATCTGATGCGTGCCATGGGCAGTGCTTCCTACGACGGTGATGGCCTGGCGACTTACGCGAAACCGTTCGTCGAAAAGGGCGAGTTGGTCTCCTACATCCTCGGCACCTATTCCGGGCGCAAACTGGGCATGCCGAGCACCGCCAACGCGGGCGGGGTGCACAACCTGTTCGTCACCCACGGTGATGAGGATCAGGCAGCACTGCTCAAGCGCATGGGCCGAGGACTGCTGGTCACCGAGTTGATGGGCCACGGCCTGAACATGGTCACCGGCGACTATTCGCGCGGCGCGGCGGGCTTCTGGGTGGAAAACGGCGAAATACAGTTCGCCGTGCAGGAAGTGACCATCGCCGGCAATATGCGCGACATGTTCAAGCAGATTGTTGCGGTGGGTAATGATCTGGAACTGCGCAGCAACATCCGCACCGGGTCAGTATTGATCGAGCGGATGACTGTCGCCGGCAGCTAAGCCGCGAATCCGCCAAGCCAAAAAGGCGCGCCATCCGTTGTGGATGGCGCGCCTTTTTTATTCGCTTCGCTACAAATCCCTTGTGGGAGCGAGCCTGCTCGCGAAAGCGGTGGATCAGTTGCAAATGTGCTGGCTGACACGGCGCATTCGCGAGCAGGCTCGCTCCCACAAATGAACAGCGCAAACTCGAACACTTGTTTTGGTTCTCATTATCATCTAATAATAAATCTCATTTCCGAATGAGTCACGGATCATGAGTTCTGCCTTGCACGAGCAGCCCTACCTCGAAAGCTGGCGCTGGATGAGTCGCCAGATCCGTTGCGCGCTAAAGCCTGCAAGGAAGGCCGCGCGGTGATCGACGTCGCCCTCGAACACACTGACCTGTCGCGCAGCCAGCTGGAAGAGTTGCTCAACTCCGAGCAGCTCACCGCCGGTGGCGTGTAAACCCCGCAACCGCTTTGGAGGCTCATCATGGAGCACTGGAAACGCACGATCGAACGGGCCAATCGCTGCTTCATGCTGGGCGAACTGATCGACGCCCGCGAGGCTTACCTGCAAGCCCTGGCCCTGGCGCAAGTGTTGTTCGAACGCTGGGCGGATGCCGACGAAGCGGTGGCGGCCTGCGTCGTCTCACATCACAACCTGGCTGACCTGCATCTGCGCCTGAACCAACCGGAGGAGAGCGCCGAATATCTCTGTGCCATCCATCAACGTTTGTTGAAGACCATGCAGGACGAGCGCTTGCGTCCGGCCCTGCGTGAGGCGGCGCTGCGCCAGAGCAGCAAGACCTATGTCGAACTGTTGAACTTCATTAGCGAGCACGGCGAATACCCACGCAACCAGCGCCTGCTGCATCCGGACACCGGCAATGCCCGCCGCGCCTCAAATCCCCATCAGTATGGAGTCCATTGAAATGGCTTTTACCTTGCCTGCCTTGCCTTACGCCTACGATGCCCTCGAGCCGCACATCGATGCGCAGACCATGGAAATCCATTACACCAAGCATCACCAGACCTACATCAACAACCTCAACGCCGCCGTGGAAGGCACCGAGTTTGCCGAGTGGCCGGTGGAGAAACTCGTCGCCAGCGTGCAGCAACTGCCGGAAAAACTTCGCGCGGCGGTGATCAATCAGGGCGGCGGCCACGCCAACCATTCGCTGTTCTGGGAAGTGATGGTGCCCAACGGTGGCGGCAAGCCCAGCGGCGCGCTGGCCAAGGCCATCGACGAGCAACTGGGCGGACTCGACAGTTTCAAGGAAGCGTTCACCAAAGCCGCGCTGACCCGTTTTGGCAGCGGCTGGGCGTGGCTGAGCGTGACAGCGGAGAAAAAACTGGTCGTGGAAAGCAGCGGCAACCAGGACAGCCCGTTGATGAACGGCAACACCCCGATCCTTGGCCTCGATGTCTGGGAGCACGCTTACTACCTGCGTTACCAGAACCGTCGCCCGGAATACATCAACGCGTTCTACAACGTGATCAACTGGCCGGAAGTTGCTGCGCGCTATCAGGCCGCACTGGTTTAAGCCTTCAATAAAAACAATCAGGGCTGACTATGGGCACGGAAACACTGGCAATTGGCAGCGGGCGCATGTTTCGTTACGCGGTGGGTTCGCTGTTGCTGTTGGCGGGTATGACTTTACTGGTCGCCCACGCTTTGCAATGGCTGAATCTGGAACCGAGGCTGTTACGTGCCTTGCAGGGCGGTGCCATCTGCGCCTTGGGCACGGCGCTTGGCGCGGTGCCGGTGCTGGTGATCCGGCGCATGCCGCAGGCACTCAGCGACACCTTGCTGGGATTTGGTGCGGGGGTGATGCTGGCGGCGACGGCGTTTTCGTTGATCGTGCCGGGCATAGCTGCAGCTGAGAGCCTTGGCCTGACGCCGTGGGCCGCCAGTGGCCTGATCTGCTTTGGCATCCTGCTCGGTGCGTTCGGTCTGTATCTGGTGGATCGGCGCATTTGCGGTGCCTCGCCGGAGATGCTCGTCGGCACGCTGGAGCATCCGGTGATTCCACCGCGAATCTGGCTGTTCGTGTTCGCCATCATCGCGCACAACATTCCGGAAGGCATGGCGGTTGGCGTATCTGCCGGAGGCGGGATGGCGGACGCCGACAGTCTGGCGATGGGCATTGCGTTGCAGGATGTGCCGGAAGGACTGGTGATTGCTCTGGTGCTCGCCGGGGCGGGAATGTCGCGGGTCAGAGCGTTTCTGATCGGCGCGGCGTCGGGGCTGGTCGAACCGATATTTGCGCTGCTGTGTGCGTGGCTCGTGAGTCTGGCTCAGGTGCTGTTGCCGTTGGGGCTGGCACTGGCGGCGGGGGCGATGTTGCTGGTGGTGACCCACGAAGTAATCCCGGAATCGCGCCGTCATGGGCATGACAAGCTGGCGAGTCTGGGTCTGTTGATCGGGTTTTGTCTGATGATGGTGATGGATACGGCGTTGGGGTGAATGGAGGCGAGGAACAGTGTCCCCGCCTCAAGGATTATTCACCTTCGTCGAAATACCTTTCGATCAGATCGACCAATGCGTCCATGGCTTCCTGAGCCTGTTCGCCTTCGGTGCTCAAATGGATCTTGGTGCCTTTACCCGCCGCGAGCATCATCATAGCCATGATGCTCTTGCCGTCCACAGTCGTTTCAGGTGTGCGTCCCACTCGGATCGTGCAGTCTGGATACTGACCCGCCACGCCGACAAATTTGGCCGATGCCCGGGCATGCAGGCCCAGCTTATTGATGATTTCGATTTCACGAGCAGGCATCGCGGTGTAAATCCTTTAGGTGAGGTCGCGGTGGCGAACCTGGACGTTCTTCAGGGTTTTCTGCAGGGCCTGACCCAGTCGTTCGGTCAGGTAGACGGAGCGGTGATGCCCGCCGGTGCAGCCAATGGCAATGGTGACGTAGGCGCGGTTGCTGGCGGCGAAGCGTGGTAGCCACTTGTTCAGGTAGGCGTAGATGTCCTGATACATTTCTTCGACATCCGGCTGCTGCGCCAGGTACTCGGCCACAGGGGCATCGAGGCCGGATTGCGCGCGCAGCTCCGGTTTCCAGTACGGATTGGGCAGGCAGCGCACGTCGAACACCAGGTCGGCGTCGACCGGCATGCCGCGCTTGAAGCCGAACGACTCGACCAGAAACGCCGTACCGGGCTCCGGTTGATTCAACAGGCGCAACTTGATGGTGTCGCGCAGTTGATACAGATTCAGACTGGTGGTGTTGATCTTCAGGTCGGCCAGATCGGCGATCGGACCAAGCAGGGCGGTTTCGTCGTGAATCGCCTCGGCCAGTGAGCGATTGGCGTTGCTCAGCGGGTGACGACGACGGGTCTCGGAAAAACGCTTGAGCAGGGTTTCTTCATCGGCGTCCAGGTACAGCACATCGCACTTGATATGCTTGGCACGCACGTCTTCGAGCAACTCAGGGAAACGTGACAGATGGCTGGGCAGGTTGCGCGCGTCGATCGACACGGCGACCAGCGGCTGCGCCAGTTCTGTGTGAATCAGCGCTCGCTCGGCCAGTTCCGGCAGCAAACCGGCCGGCAGATTGTCGATGCAGTAGTAGCCGTTGTCCTCAAGGACATTCAGGGCGGTACTTTTACCCGAGCCCGAACGGCCACTGACAATGATCAAACGCATGATTAGTGCCCGTTCTGCTCGTCCAGTACAACCTGGTACAAGGCTTCATTGCTCGGAGCGCTGCGCAATTTGTCGCGCACTTCCTTGCGGTCGAGCATGCTGGCGATCTGGCGCAACAACTCCAGATGCGCGTCGGTTGCGGCTTCCGGGACCAGCAGCACGAACAACAGGTCCACCGGAGCGCCGTCGATGGCGTCGAAATCGATCGGGGCTTCGAGGTGCAGCAGGGCGCTCACTGGCCCCGCGCAGCCCTTGAGGCGGCAGTGGGGAATGGCGATGCCGTTGCCAAAACCGGTGGAGCCGAGTTTTTCACGGGCGATCAGCGCCTCGAAGACATCCTGCATCGCCAGATCCGGCACTTCGCGGTGGATCAGGTTGGCAATCTGTTCGAGGGCTTTTTTCTTGCTGCCGCCCGGCGCGTTCACTTGGGAACGGCCGGGGGTCAGGATGGTTTCAAGTCGGATCATGGATAGGGGTGTTAACGACCGGTCGCGCCCTGGAGGAGGCTCTGGGTCTTTTCCTTATGCTTTTTGAGTTGGCGATCCAGCTTGTCGGTAAGTGAGTCGATCGCAGCGTACATGTCGGTATCTTCTGCGTTTGCGACCACTTCACTGCCGGGGATATGCAAGGTGGCTTCGATCTTCTGTTTCAGCTTTTCGACGCACATCGTGACCTGCACGTTGGTGATCTTGTCGAAATGTCGCTCCAGTCGCTGGAGTTTTTCCTCGATGTAGGAACGCAGAGGTTGGGTCACTTCCAGTTGGTGTCCACTGATGTTGACTTGCATACAGCTTCTCCTTCGTTGCCAGTGCATAAAGCGGCAGGCCGAAAAGCCTGCCACTGGAACGCTGTAACGTGGCTTACATCAACCGCTTGCGTTCGCTCGAAGGCGCGATTCCGAGGGATTCGCGGTACTTGGCGACGGTGCGGCGAGCCACCTGAATGCCTTGTGCCTCCAGTAAACCAGCGATCTTGCTGTCACTCAACGGCTTTTTCTGATTTTCCGCAGCGACCAGTTTCTTGATGATCGCGCGGATCGCCGTGGACGAGCATTCGCCGCCTTCGGAGGTGCTGACGTGGCTGGAGAAAAAGTATTTCAGCTCATAAATACCGCGTGGGGTATGCATGAATTTTTGTGTGGTCACCCGGGAAATCGTCGATTCGTGCATGCCGACCGCTTCGGCGATGTCATGCAATACCAACGGCTTCATTGCTTCGTCGCCGTATTCGAGGAAGCCGCGCTGATGTTCGACGATCTGCGTGGCCACTTTCATCAGGGTTTCGTTGCGGCTCTGCAGGCTCTTGATGAACCAGCGGGCCTCCTGCAACTGGTTGCGCATGAAAGTGTTGTCGGCGCTGGTGTCGGCACGCTTCACGAAACCGGCGTACTGGGCGTTGACGCGCAGGCGAGGCACCGATTCCTGGTTCAGCTCGACCAGCCAGCGCTCGTTGTCCTTGCGCACGATCACGTCGGGAATGACGTATTCGGCTTCGGTCGACTCGATCTGTGAGCCGGGACGCGGATTGAGGCTCTGCACCAGTTCGATGACCTGGCGCAGCTCGTCTTCCTTGAGCTTCATGCGCCGCATCAACTGGCTGTAATCGCGGCTGCCGAGCAGGTCGATGTAATCGGCGACCAGACGCTTGGCCTCGGTCAGCCACGGCGTCTTCGCGGGCAGCTGGCGCAATTGCAGCAGCAGGCATTCGCTGAGGTTGCGTGCGCCGATACCGGCGGGCTCGAATTGCTGTATGCGATGCAGGACGGCTTCGATCTCATCGAGCTCGATGTCCAGTTCAGGGTCGAACGCTTCAAGAATTTCTTCGAGTGTTTCGTCCAGATAGCCCTGATTGTTGATGCAGTCGATCAGGGTCACGGCGATCAGGCGATCGGTGTCGGACATCGGTGCCAGGTTCAGTTGCCAGAGCAGATGGCTTTGCAGGCTCTCGCCGGCCGACGTGCGGGTGGTGAAATCCCACTCATCGTCATCGCTGCTGGGCAGGCTGCTGGCGCTGGTCTGGTAGACGTCTTCCCAGGCAGTATCCACCGGCAGTTCGTTGGGGATGCGCTCGTTCCAATCGCCATCCTCGAGGTTATCCACCGTCGGGGCGGTTTCCTGGTAGGAGGGTTCCTGGATTTCGGCGGGCTTCTGTTCGGCGTTGTCGGCCAGCGGATCGGCGTTGTCGAAGTCGTCGCCTTCTTCCTGGCGCTCGAGCATCGGATTGGATTCCAGAGCCTCCTGGATCTCCTGTTGCAGGTCCAGGGTCGACAATTGGAGCAGGCGGATGGCCTGTTGCAGCTGCGGTGTCATCGTCAGCTGCTGGCCCATTCTCAAGACTAGCGATGGTTTCATGGCAGGGGCTTAACACCTTATTCGCCGGCGCTTTGCGCCATCCACTACAGGGCGCCGAAGCGCCAAACTTAAGCAAATTATATGCCTGAAACTGAAGTGTTTGCCTAGAGCGCTGTAACAATTAAAGCGGATAAATGCGCCTTGAATCGATACAGCGCTGTCGCGCTTACAGGCGGAACTCGTGACCCAGATACACTTCCTTGACCAGATCGTTGGCCAGGATGGTCTCGGCATCGCCTTCAGCGATCAGTTGACCGTCGTTGACGATGTAAGCGGTTTCGCAGATATCCAGCGTCTCACGCACGTTGTGGTCGGTGATCAGCACACCGATGCCCTTGGCCTTGAGGTGATGGATGATCTGCTTGATGTCGCCGACCGAGATCGGGTCGACACCGGCGAACGGTTCGTCGAGCAGGATGAACTTGGGTGCAGTGGCCAGGGCGCGAGCGATTTCCACCCGGCGACGCTCACCGCCGGACAGGCTCATGCCGAGGTTGTCGCGGATGTGGCTGATGTGGAATTCCTGCAGCAGGCTTTCCAGCTCCTTGCGCCGACCGGCCTTGTCCAGCTCCGGGCGGGTCTCGAGGATCGCCATGATGTTGTCGGCGACCGACAGTTTGCGGAAGATCGACGCTTCTTGCGGCAGATAGCCGATACCGGCCTTGGCGCGGCCGTGCATCGGCTGGTGGCTGACGTCCAGATCGTCGATCAGTACGCGGCCCTGATCTGCCTGCACCAGGCCAACGATCATGTAGAAGCACGTAGTCTTGCCGGCGCCGTTCGGACCGAGCAAGCCGACGATCTGCCCGCTGTCGATCGACAGGCTGACGTCACGCACGACCTGGCGGCTTTTATAGGCCTTGGCCAGGTGCTGAGCTTTCAGAGTTGCCATTACTGGGATTTCTCTTCGGTTTTCTTCTTCGGCTGGATCACCATGTCGATGCGCGGACGCGATTCGGTGACCTTGCTGCCCGTGGCGCGACCGGCGCTGGCCAGCTTCTTCACGGTGTCGTAGACGATTTTTTCGCCCTGGGTGACGTTGTTATCCTTGTCGATAACCTTGGCCTTGTCGATCAGCACCACCCGGTTCTGCTGGGCGTGGTATTGAATCGTCACGCCGTAGCCCTTGACCGGGTTGGCGTCGCCCTGTGTCTGCAACTGCTCGAAGTAAGCCAGGTTGCCCACCGAGGTCACCACGTCGATGTCGCCATTGGGCGCGCGAGTCATGGTCACGGTGTTGCCTTTAACGATCATCGAGCCCTGGGTAATGATCACGTCACCTTTATAGGTGGCGATGCCATTCTTGTCGTCCAGTTGGGCGTCGTCGGCCTGAATGCGGATAGGCTGCTGCTGATCGTTCGGCAGGGACCAGGCGCTCGCGCTTCCCAGTGCTGCGCCCAGACTGAGCAAAATAGGGAGGGTTTTAACGAGCCTCATACTGTCCTCTTACGTTCGATTGCAGGTGTATCCTGCTGTCCTTCAGGTACGCTTTCATTCCGACGCCAGTCGATACGCCGCCAGCGCCCTCGATTCTAACGGGTTGCGCGGTCTGCGCATATTCTTGCTGCGGGAACACGGTCATGCGAGTGCTGGTGATCAGGGTGCCGCGCTGTTTCTCGTCGGTGCGCTGTACGCGGACCGAATCGATCAATTCCACTTCGGTGCCGCCCGAATTCACTTCGCCGCGCTCGCTGGTCACGTGCCACGGGAAGTCGGTGCCGCGGTACATGTTCAAATCAGGCTTGGTTACCAGCGTGATATCAGTGGCCTTGACGTGCTCGGCCTTGTCGGAGGTCATCTCATACTGCACCTTGCCGTCGGGCAGGTATTGAATGGTGTGCGTGTTGGTCGCGTACCAGTCGATCGGATTCTCGGCGGCCGAGACCGGCGGCTTGTCGAGGAAGCGCTCGGGGCTTATGTTCCAGTAGCCCACCGCAGCGAAAATCGCCGCGATGCAGCCGAACAGCAGGAAATTGCGAAACTTTTTGCTAAACATGGTCAGGCTCACAGGTACGCGGCGTTGGCCGCTTCGAGGCGGCCCTGGGCGCGCAGGATCAATTCGCAGAATTCGCGGGCGGCACCTTCGCCGCCACGGGCGCGGGTAACACCGTGGGCATGTTCGCGGACGAAATCGGCAGCGTTGGCCACCGCCATGCCCAGCCCTACACGGCGGATCACCGGCAAGTCTGGCAGATCGTCGCCCAGATAGGCGACTTCCTCATAGCTTAGGCCCAGTTGCGCGAGCAGGCCGTCGAGCACCACCAGTTTGTCCTCGCGTCCCTGAAACAGGTGCGGGATGCCGAGGTTCTTAGCGCGTCGCTCGACCACCGGGGTCTTGCGACCACTGATGATCGCGGTTTGTACGCCGGCATTCATCAACATCTTGATGCCCTGGCCGTCGAGCGTGTTGAAGGTCTTGAACTCGCTGCCGTCTTCGAGGAAGTACAGGCGCCCGTCGGTGAGCACCCCGTCGACGTCGAACACTGCCAGTTTGATCGCTTTGCCGCGTTGCAGCAGATCGTTGCTCATTACATGACTCCTGCGCGCAGCAGATCGGAGAGGTTGAATGCGCCGATCGGGCGATCCTCCTCGTCGACGACTACCAGGGCGTTGATTCGATGGTCTTCCATGATTTTCAGGGCTTCGGCGGCGAGCATGTCGGGCCGGGCGGTCTTGCCGTGTGCAGTCATCACCTGGTCGATGGTGGCGCTGCGGATGTCGATGGCGCGATCCAGCGTGCGGCGCAAATCACCGTCGGTGAAGATCCCGGCGAGCTTGCCATCGGCCTCAATAATAGCGGTCATGCCCAGACCCTTGCGGGTCATTTCCATCAGCGCGTCCTTGAGCAGGGTGCCGCGTTGTACCTGCGGCAGCTCCTGTCCGGCGTGCATGACGTTTTCGACTTTCAGCAGCAGGCGACGGCCAAGGGCACCGCCAGGATGCGAGAACGCGAAATCTTCAGCGGTGAAACCACGAGCTTCCAGCAGCGCCACGGCCAGGGCATCGCCCATGACCAGTGCGGCCGTGGTCGAAGAGGTCGGTGCCAGATTCAGCGGGCAGGCTTCGTGCTCTACATGCACATTGAGATTGACCTCGGCAGCCTTCGCCAATGGCGACTGTGGATTGCCGGTGACGCTGATCAGCTGGATACCCAGGCGTTTGATCAATGGCAGCAGCGTTACGATTTCGTTGGTCGAGCCGGAGTTCGACAGGGCCAGAATCACATCGTCGCGGGTGATCATGCCCATGTCGCCGTGGCTGGCTTCGGCCGGATGCACGAAAAACGCAGGAGTACCGGTGCTGGCCAGGGTGGCGGCGATCTTGTTGCCGACGTGCCCGGATTTGCCCATGCCGACTACGACCACGCGGCCCTTGCTGGCCAGAATCATCTCGCAAGCGCGTACGAAATCGGCGTCGATATGGGCCATCAAGCCTTGGACGGCTTCCACTTCGAGGCGGATGGTGCGTTGTGCCGATTGAATCAGGTCGCGGGTTTTGCTCATGTCAGAATCGTATGGGCCGATGAAAAGGCGGCGATTATAGCGGGTATGTGGCAAAGCCTCACGCAAGTTCGACGTGCTTTGTCATTACTGGTTACCAAAACCCTCTGAAACTCGCTCAGGCCCTCTTCAGTCGGCGATCTTGGCCGGGTTCTCGCTTGGGCGCTCAGCCTTTGCAGTGATATAGTTCGCCGCCAGTTCGGCCTGCCCGGGATGCAGGTGTTTCCGAGGAAAGTCTGGCATCCCAGTGAGAGGCTGCATCGCAAGGAGTTTAGATGAGTGCCGATAACGCCTACGCGGTCGAGCTGAAGGGAGTCTCCTTCAAGCGCGGTGCGCGGAGCATTTTCAATAACGTCGATATCCGCATCCCGCGCGGCAAGGTCACCGGCATCATGGGGCCTTCCGGCTGCGGCAAGACCACGCTGCTGCGCCTGATGGGCGCGCAGTTGCGGCCGTCCGGCGGCGAAGTCTGGGTCAACGGGCAGAACCTGCCGACGCTGTCGCGCAGTGATCTGTTCGATGCGCGCAAGCACATGGGCGTGCTGTTTCAGAGCGGTGCGCTGTTTACCGACCTCGATGTGTTCGAGAACGTGGCCTTTCCGCTGCGGGTGCACACGCAACTGCCGGAAGACATGATTCGCGACATCGTCCTGCTGAAATTGCAGGCCGTGGGGCTGCGTGGCGCCATCGACCTGATGCCGGACGAACTGTCCGGCGGCATGAAACGCCGCGTGGCGCTGGCCCGGGCGATTGCCCTCGATCCGCAGATTCTCATGTACGACGAGCCCTTCGTGGGCCAGGACCCGATCGCCATGGGCGTGCTGGTGCGCCTGATCCGCCTGCTCAACGATGCACTGGGAATCACCAGCATCGTGGTCTCGCACGACCTGGCGGAAACGGCGAGCATTGCCGACTACATCTATGTCGTGGGCGATGGTCAGGTGCTGGGGCAGGGCACGCCGGATGAGCTGATGAATTCGGATGAACCGCGTATCCGTCAGTTCATGACCGGTGATCCCGATGGCCCGGTGCCGTATCACTTTCCAGCGACGGATTACCGCGCAGATCTTCTGGGGAAGCGTTGATGCGCAGAATTTCATTGATGGAACGCGTGCGTCGGTTCGGCGAATCGGCGATCGACGCGGTCGCGGTGTTTGGTCGGGCGACCCTGTTCCTGTTTCACGCCCTGCTGGGCCGTGGCGGTATCAGCGGTGGTTTCGGCCTGTTGGTCAAGCAGCTGCATTCGGTCGGCGTCATGTCGCTGGTGATCATCGTGGTCTCCGGCATTTTCATCGGCATGGTCCTGGCGCTGCAGGGCTTCAGCATTCTTTCCAGCTATGGTTCAGAGCAGGCTGTAGGGCAGATGGTCGCCCTGACGCTGCTGCGTGAACTGGGGCCGGTGGTCACGGCGTTGCTGTTTGCCGGGCGGGCCGGTTCGGCGTTGACCGCCGAAATCGGCAACATGAAATCCACCGAGCAGTTGTCCAGCCTGGAAATGATCGGTGTCGATCCGCTCAAGTACATCATTGCCCCGCGCCTGTGGGCTGGCTTCATTTCCCTGCCGGTGCTGGCGATGATTTTCAGCGTCGTCGGCATCTGGGGCGGTTCGTGGGTGGCGGTCGACTGGCTGGGCGTCTACGAAGGCTCGTACTGGGCGAACATGCAGAACAGCGTGAACTTCACCAGTGATGTGCTAAATGGCGTGATCAAGAGTGTCGTTTTCGCCTTTGTCGTGACCTGGATCGCCGTATTCCAAGGCTATGACTGTGAACCCACTTCCGAGGGAATCAGTCGTGCCACCACCAAGACCGTGGTGTTTGCCTCGCTGGCAGTGCTCGGCCTGGACTTTATTCTGACCGCTTTGATGTTTGGAGATTTCTGATGCAAAACCGCACCCTGGAAATCGGTGTCGGCCTGTTCCTGCTGGCAGGGATCCTGGCTTTGCTGCTGCTCGCCTTGCGCGTCAGCGGCCTGTCTCCGACTTCGTCCACCGACACTTACAAGCTGTATGCGTATTTCGACAATATCGCCGGTCTGACGGTCAGAGCCAAAGTGACCATGGCCGGTGTGACCATCGGCAAGGTCACCGCTATCGATCTGGATCGCGACAGCTTCACCGGTCGGGTCACGCTGCAAGTGGATAAAAAGGTCGACAACCTGCCGGTCGATTCGACTGCATCTATCCTCACCGCAGGTCTGCTGGGCGAGAAATACATCGGTATCAGCGTCGGCGGTGAAGACACCCAGTTGAAAGACGGTGGAACCATCCACGACACGCAGTCGTCACTGGTACTGGAAGACCTGATCGGTAAATTCCTGCTCAATACCGTTAGCAAAGACGCCAAATGAGGAGCTTTTGAATGATCTCTATCTTGCGACGTGGCCTGTTGGTGTTGCTCGCGGCCCTGCCGTTGATGGCTAACGCTGCACCGGGGCAATCGGCTCATGACCTGATTCAGGACACCACGAACCGGATGCTTGCCGACTTGCAGGCAAACAAAGAGAAGTACAAGCAGGATCCGCAGGATTTCTATGCGGCGCTCAACAACATTGTGGGGCCGGTGGTGGATGCCGAGGGCATCTCCAAAAGCATCATGACCGTGAAGTATTCGCGCAAGGCCACGCCTGAGCAGATGCAGCGCTTTCAGGAAAACTTCAAGCGCGGTCTGTTCCAGTTCTATGGCAACGCTCTGCTGGAATACAACAACCAGGGCATCACGGTTGACCCGGCCAAAGACGAATCTGGCGACCGCACCAGCGTCAACATGACCGTCAAGGGCAGCAATGGCGCGATCTATCCGGTGCAGTACACGCTTGAGAAGATCAGCGGCGAGTGGAAACTGCGCAACGTGATCATCAACGGCATCAACATCGGCAAGCTGTTCCGTGACCAGTTCGCCGACGCCATGCAACGCAATGGCAACAATCTGGACAAGACCATCGATGGCTGGGCCGGTGAAGTGGCCAAGGCCAAGCAGGAAACCGACAAAGCCGCCGCGAAGCCAGCGCAATGAGTGAGGCGGCAGTTCGTATGAGTGATGTCGACGAGCTGGTGCTCAGCGGCGTGCTGGATTACCGCACCGGGCCTGAGCTGCGCAAGGAAGGGCAGGCGCTGATCAAGTCGAGCAAGGCGTCCGCGCTGGTCATCGATTGTTCGGCGGTGCAGAAGTCCAGCAGCGTCGGCCTGTCGTTGCTGCTGTGCTTCATGCGCGATGCGCAGGCGGCCGGCAAGGCCGTCAGCATCCGTGCGATGCCTGAAGACATGCGCCAAATCGCTCAGGTCAGTGAACTGACCGAGCTGTTGGCGCAACCCTGAACCATCATCTATAAAGAAGCCCCCCGTCAGAGTCCTGCGTTGCGGGGTTCGCAGGCGCGGGGCTTTTTTGTATGATGTCCGACCCGTGCGCACAGGGCGCCGATTGAGGTTGAGCATGCAGGCCGTAGAAGTGAAGAGCTTCCTTGAAGGAAAGCTGCCAGGAACGCTGGTAGAAGTTGAAGGCGAAGGCTGCAACTTCAAGCTGAACGTGATTAGCGAAGAACTGGCGGCGTTGAGCCCGGTGAAGCGTCAGCAGCAGGTCTATGCCCATTTGAGCCCATGGATCACCGATGGCAGCATCCATGCGGTCACTATGAAATTTTTCAGCCGCGCGGCCTGGGCCGAGCGCACCTGAGCCCTAGGGCGTCGAGATACTAATGGATAAATTGATTATTACCGGTGGCGCTCGTCTTGATGGCGAGATCCGCATTTCCGGCGCGAAGAACTCCGCCCTGCCGATTCTGGCCGCGACCTTGCTGTGCGATGGCCCGGTCACCGTTGGCAACCTGCCGCACCTGCACGACATCACCACCATGATCGAGCTGTTCGGGCGCATGGGCATTGAGCCGGTAATCGACGAGAAGCTCAGCGTCGAAATCGACCCGCGCACCATCAAGACCCTGATCGCGCCGTACGAACTGGTGAAAACCATGCGTGCGTCGATCCTTGTGCTCGGCCCGATGGTCGCGCGTTTCGGTGAAGCCGAAGTCGCACTGCCTGGCGGTTGCGCCATCGGTTCGCGTCCGGTCGATCTGCACATCCGCGGTCTGGAAGCCATGGGCGCGGTCATCGACGTCGAAGGCGGCTACATCAAGGCCAAGGCGCCTGAAGGCGGCCTGCGCGGCGCGCACTTCTTCTTCGACACCGTCAGCGTGACCGGTACCGAGAACATCATGATGGCCGCTGCTCTGGCCAAAGGCCGCAGCGTGTTGCAGAACGCCGCGCGCGAACCTGAAGTGGTCGACCTGGCGAACTTCCTCAATGCCATGGGCGCCAAGGTTTCCGGCGCTGGCACCGACACCATCACAATTGATGGCGTCGAGCGTCTGGGTTCGGCGTTCTACAAGGTCATGCCTGACCGTATCGAAACCGGCACCTATCTGGTCGCTGCTGCCGTGACCGGTGGCCGCGTCAAGGTCAAGGACACCGATCCGACCATTCTCGAAGCGGTACTGGAAAAGCTGCGTGAAGCCGGTGCGGAAATCACCTGCGGTGAAGACTGGATCGAGCTGAACATGCACGGCAAGCGCCCGAAGGCGGTCAACGTGCGCACCGCGCCGTACCCGGCGTTCCCGACCGACATGCAGGCCCAGTTCATCTCGCTCAACGCCATTGCCGAAGGTACTGGTGCGGTGATCGAGACAATCTTCGAAAACCGTTTCATGCACGTGTACGAGCTGCACCGCATGGGCGCGCATATCCAGGTTGAAGGCAACACTGCCATCGTCACCGGTATCGAGAAGCTCAAGGGCGCGCCAGTCATGGCCACCGACCTGCGCGCATCGGCCAGTCTGGTGATCTCGGCGCTGGTTGCCGAAGGCGACACGCTGATCGACCGCATCTACCACATAGACCGTGGTTACGAGTGCATCGAAGAAAAACTGCAAATGCTGGGTGCCAAGATCCGTCGCGTTCCGGGCTGATCGCTGCATCGGGACACAGGGACGTGTCCACTGAATTCGTTTCGAGTCGAGGGTGTACGCACCCTCGATGTGTGTCCGGCGCCGATTGCGACCGGGCATGAGTACCTTGATAAGGACTGACGTTTCCCATGTTGACCATCGCACTGTCCAAGGGCCGCATCCTTGACGACACTCTGCCGCTTCTCGCTGAAGCGGGCATCGTGCCGACCGAGAATCCGGACAAGAGCCGCAAGCTGATCATTCCCACGACCCAGGACGACGTGCGTCTGCTGATCGTGCGTGCCACCGACGTGCCGACCTATGTCGAGCATGGCGCGGCCGACCTCGGCGTCGCCGGTAAGGACGTGCTGATGGAATACAGCGGCCAGGGCCTGTACGAGCCGCTGGACCTGCAGATCGCCCAGTGCAAGCTGATGACCGCCGGCAAGATCGGCGCGGCCGAGCCCAAAGGCCGTTTGCGCGTGGCGACCAAGTTCGTCAACGTTGCCAAGCGTTATTACGCCGAGCAGGGCCGTCAGGTCGACATCATCAAGCTGTACGGCTCGATGGAACTGGCGCCGCTGATCGGGCTGGCCGACAAGATCATCGACGTGGTCGACACCGGCAACACCCTGCGCGCCAACGGCCTGGAGCCACAGGAACTGATCGCCACGATCAGCTCGCGTCTGGTGGTCAACAAGGCTTCAATGAAAATGCAGCACGCCCGAATCCAGGCGTTGATCGACACCCTGCGCAACGCAGTGGAATCGCGACACCGCGGCTGATCTACCAGCGCGGCCCGAGGCCGCGCCGTCTATCCGCCTCATAGCCAGAATTCTCAGGTGCCCAAGCGGATCGAATGCTAGTTTCGGGCGCCTGAGTTTTTTGCCAATTCCTATGAGGCTCTCGCTATGACCGCACCGACTGCAATTCGCCGACTCAACGCTGCTGACCCGGATTTCGCGCATCATCTGGATCATCTGCTGAGCTGGGAAAGTGTGTCTGACGACTCGGTCAATCAGCGCGTGCTGGACATCATCAAGGCTGTGCGCGAGCGCGGTGACGCGGCGCTGGTCGAGTTCACCCAGAAGTTCGACGGCCTCGAAGTCGCCTCGATGGCCGACCTGATCCTGCCGCGCGAGCGTCTCGAACTGGCCCTGACCCGCATCACCGTGCCGCAACGCGAGGCCTTGGAAAAAGCCGCCGCTCGCGTGCGCAGTTATCACGAAAAACAGAAGCAGGATTCCTGGAGCTACACCGAGGCTGACGGCACGGTGCTCGGCCAGAAAGTCACGCCACTGGATCGCGCAGGCCTTTACGTGCCGGGCGGCAAGGCCTCGTATCCGTCGTCGGTATTGATGAACGCGATTCCGGCCAAGGTCGCCGGCGTGACCGAAGTGGTCATGGTCGTGCCGACCCCGCGCGGTGAAATCAACGAGCTGGTGCTGGCCGCTGCCTGCATCGCCGGTGTCGACCGCGTGTTCACCATCGGCGGCGCGCAAGCGGTTGCCGCACTGGCTTATGGCACCGAAAGCGTGCCGCGTGTCGACAAGGTTGTCGGCCCGGGCAATATCTATGTGGCCACGGCCAAGCGCCATGTGTTCGGCCAGGTGGGCATCGACATGATCGCCGGCCCTTCGGAAATCCTCGTGGTCTGCGATGGCCAGACCGATCCGGACTGGATCGCCATGGACCTGTTCTCCCAGGCCGAGCACGACGAAGACGCGCAAGCGATTCTGGTCAGCCCGGACGCCGAGTTCCTCGACAAGGTAGCCGCAAGCATCGACAAACTGCTGCCGACCATGGACCGCGCGACCATCATCGAAACTTCGATCAATGGCCGTGGTGCGCTGATCCAGGTCACTGACATGGCCCAGGCCATCGAAGTCGCCAATCGTATCGCCCCGGAACACCTGGAGTTGTCGGTCGCCGATCCACAAGCCTGGTTGCCGCAGATTCGTCACGCCGGTGCGATCTTCATGGGCCGCCACACTTCCGAAGCGTTGGGCGATTACTGCGCCGGTCCGAACCACGTGTTGCCGACTTCCGGCACCGCGCGGTTCTCCTCGCCGCTGGGCGTCTACGACTTCCAGAAGCGCTCGTCGATCATCTTCTGCTCCGAGGCCGGCGCTTCCGAGCTGGGCAAAACAGCATCGGTACTGGCCCGTGGTGAATCGCTGAGCGCCCACGCACGCAGCGCCGAATACCGCATCAAAGACCAAGACTTTCTGAAAGGGCAGGGGAACTGAGCGATGAGTAAATTCTGGAGCCCGTTCGTCAAGGATCTGGTGCCCTACGTGCCGGGCGAACAGCCGAAGCTGACCAAACTGGTCAAGCTCAATACCAACGAAAATCCGTATGGCCCGTCGCCAAAGGCACTGGCGGCGATGCAAGCCGAGCTCAACGACAACCTGCGCCTGTACCCGGACCCGAACAGTGACCTGCTGAAAAACGCCGTGGCTGATTACTACGGCGTGCAAACCAGTCAGGTGTTCCTTGGCAACGGTTCGGACGAAGTGCTCGCGCACATCTTCCACGGTCTGCTGCAACACGATCAGCCGCTGCTGTTCCCGGACATCAGCTACAGCTTCTATCCGGTCTACTGCGGTCTGTACGGCATTGAATTCGATGCGGTGCCACTGGATGCGCAATTCCAGATCAACCCGGCCGACTACGCCAAACCGAATGGCGGGATCATTTTCCCCAACCCGAACGCCCCGACCGGATGCCTGCTGGCGCTGGACGCGGTGGAGCAAATCCTCAAGGCCAGTCCTGATTCGGTCGTAGTCGTCGACGAGGCGTACATTGACTTCGGTGGCGAGACGGCGATCAGTCTGGTGGACCGCTATCCGAACCTGCTGGTGACGCAGACGCTGTCCAAGTCACGCTCGCTGGCCGGCCTGCGTGTCGGTCTGGCGGTAGGGCATCCGGACCTGATCGAAGCGCTGGAGCGGATCAAGAACAGCTTCAACTCCTATCCACTGGATCGTCTGGCGATTGTCGGCGCGGCGGCGGCGTTTGCCGATCGCGAGTATTTCGACAAGACCTGTCGTCAGGTGATCGAGAGCCGCGAGTGGGTGGTGGCGCAGTTGCAGGCTAAAGGCTTTGAAGTGCTGCCGTCGGCGGCCAACTTCATCTTCGCTCGCCACCCGCAGCATGACGCGGCGGGCCTGGCGGCCAAGCTGCGCGAGCAGGGCGTGATCGTGCGGCACTTCAAGCAGGAACGGATTGCGCAGTTCTTGCGGATATCGGTGGGTACGCCGGAGCAGAATCAGGCGTTGATTGACGGCCTTGGCGACCTCTAAGCGACACTGAACTTGTGGGAGCGAGCCTGCTCGCGAAAGCGGTCTTTCATTCAATGCAGTGCTGAATGTTGTACCCATTCGCGAGCAGGCTCGCTCCCACATTTGCTCATTGTGTTTAGTCGTGATGTGGTTCCCCAAGGAATGTCAGCGACGTGAACAACCCACGACTGTCCACATCCGCGTTGTTCTTCACCGGCACTTCAACCTGCGCCGCAATCACATTCAACCCTTCATTACGCACCAGCACCTGCGCACGCCCATCCTTGTCGGTCTCGGTGCTCAGGGTGTTGGGCGCGCTGCGATAGTCGCCAATCAACTTCACCCCTGCCGCCGGTTTGCCATCGAGCAGCACCCGCACCGGTAACGATTTGCCCGGCCCGACCGTCAGCGGATCGACCTCCGGCAGGATCAGCAGTTTGATCTGGTCCAGTTTCGGCAACCTTGCCCCCGGCTGATAGATCGCCAGGCTGTACTTGAAGGTCTGCGTGGCCTCGGTGGCGCCGGGCACTTTGCTGCGTCCTTCGTTGATCCACTTCTTGTCCGCCGTCTGCGACCACATGCCATTATTCAGCGCCACGGCCATCACCGCCGGCGGCTTCAATGGTTTCAAACGGGCATGATCGGCCAGGCGCTCGACGCTGACCGGGATCATTTTGCCGCTTGCGTCATAAGCCCAGGCACCGCTGACTTTTTGTGCCTTGAAGGCGTTGTCTTCGGCGCCGTGGCCGTAGATCACTTCGATGTTGCCGCGTCGTTCCTCTGTCCACAGGCCGTGGGCCGACACTTCCCCGGTGAAGAGCGCAGCGATGAGCAGAAGGGATTTGCCGTATTGCATGGTGACGTCCTTTTACAGGTTGAGTGTCAGGCTGACGGTGAAATTGCGTGGCTCGCCGGGGTTGACCCAGTAGTTGCTGTAGGAGCGCTCGTAATATTTCTCGTCGAAGACGTTGTTCAGGTTCAGGCCGACCGTTACGTTGTCGCTGGCCTTGTAATGTGCGAGCAAATCCACGGTCTGGTAGGCCGGCAATTCGAAGTCGCTGCCGGATTCGCCCGAGCGATCGCCGACGTAAGTGAACGCTGCGCCGACGTCTGAACCGCGCAGACGGCCATCCTGAAATGCATACACACCCAGCAGACTGCCGCTGCGTTTGGCCACGCCGAGGATGCGGCTGCCGGTAGGAATGGTCGCGTCGCCCTTGGTCACCTCGGCGTCGATGTAGGCGAAGGCGCCGATGACCCGTATCGCGTCGGTCACCTGGCCGCTCACTTGCCAATCGAAACCCTGACTGCGCGCCTTGCCCATCGCGCGGCTGGTGTCAGTGCCCGGATCAAGGGCGAGGACGTTTTCCTTGTCGATGTGGAAGAAGGCGAGGGTGCTGCTCACCCGCTCATCGAACAGCTCGTTCTTGATCCCCACTTCGTAACCGACACCTTCTTCCGGATCGAAGGATTTGCCGGAAGCATCCAGGCCGTTGTTCGGTTTGAACGAGGTGGAGGCGTTGGCGAACAGGCCGGTGTTCGGCGTGAGCTGATAGAGCAGGCCGGCGCGTTGAGTCAGCGCGTCGTGGCGCTGCTGGCTTTTGGCGTTGCGGCTGTGATCGTCGATGCGCTGATCGAAGTGCTCGAAGCGCGCGCCGACCATGCCGCGCAGCTTGTCGGTGAAGATGATCTGGTCCTGCAGATTCAGCGCATGACTTTCAACGTGTTCGAAGAAGTCGGTGCCCGAGCGTGCGCCGTTGGGTTTCGGCTGGCCGTAAACCGGCTTATAGATGTCGATGGCGTAGGGGCCGCCGGCGACGGTGGTGACGCGTTCGTCCTTGCGGTAATTCTCGTACTCGGTGCCGATCAGCAATTCATGCTGCCACGGGCCGAGGTCGAAGAGACCGCGCAGTTCCAGTTGGGTGATGCTGTCGTGCCAATTCGTATCGCGTTCGCGCAAGCGGCGGTTGACCGTGTGGCCGTCGGCGTTCAGCGCGCGTTGTTCCGTGGCGTCGCCCCAGAGCTTGCCTTCCTTGTAGTGGCTGGCCAGACGCAGTTTCCAGCTGTCGTTCAGATGGTGTTCAAGAGTGGCCTGGAGCAGGTTGTTGTGATTGTCGATGTTGCCGTCGTTGGGCTCGCCCAAGAACGTCGAGCGCGATACGCCGCTCCATTTGTTGTTCGGCGCCACGACGCCACGATCGAACGTCGAGTTGTGACGGACGATTTCGCTCTCCACCAGCAGCGAGGTGTCCGGGTTCAACTGCCAACTGATCGAAGGCGCGACGAACACCCGCTGGCTGTCGACGTGGTCGCGAAAGCTTTTGTTGTCTTCTACGGCGAAGTTGATGCGCGAGAGCACATTGCCCTGATCATCGAGGGGCGTGTTGACGTCCAGCGCGGTGCGATAGCGGTCCCAACTGCCGGCGCTGGTCTGCAGAGTGGTGAACGCTTCTGGCTGCGGTTTCTTGGTGACGATGTTTACCGTGCCGCCAGGATCGCCCCGACCGTAAAGGCTGGCGGCCGGGCCTTTGAGCACTTCGATGCGCTCGATATTGGCCGCATCCGGCGTGCTCGGGTAACCGCGATTGGCGCTGAAACCGTCCTTGTAGAACTCGGACGTGGTGAAGCCGCGCACGCTGTATTCGTACAAGGTCAGGCCGCCGAAATTGTTCTGCTTCGACACGCCGCCGGCAAAATCCAGCGCACGTTCGACGCTGCTGCTGCCCAAATCCGAGAGCACACTGGCCGGGACCACGCTGATGGCTTGCGGGATATCGCGAATCGCCGTGTCGGTTTTGGTCGCACTGGCCGAGCGGGTCGCGCGATAACCGCTGACCGGGCCGGAGGGTGATTCGTAGTCGGAGGTAACGCTGATGGCTTCCAGCTCAACGGGCTGCGGCTCATCGGCGAAGGCGGGATCGCAGAGCAAACCCAGAGTCAGGCCCAACAGCGAGGCCTTTTTGCGAGACGACATGTTATGTTGTTCCAATTGTTAGAATTGAAACAATATAACATGCCTGTTGAGAATGTCTGTTATTCGCGCCGCTGGCGCGAAAACATTTTTATTCTTCTTTTTCTTTGACTGGCGCCGGCGGTGGGCGCAGGCCGATTTCAGCCGTCAGCTTCAGCTCCTTGCCGTTACGCATGACCTGAATCGTCACCTTGTCGGTCGGCTTGATCCGCGCCACCTGGTTCATCGAGCGGCGGCCATCGCCGGCCGGTTCGCCGTCGATACTCAGGATCACATCGCCCAGTTGCAGGCCGGCTTTCTGCGCCGGGCCGTCACGGAAGATCCCCGCGACGACAATCCCCGGACGCCCGGACAAGCCAAACGACTCCGCCAGTTCCTGAGTCAGCGGTTGTACTTCGATGCCCAGCCAGCCACGAATCACTTGGCCGTGCTCGATGATCGACTTCATCACTTCCATCGCCAGTTTCACCGGAATGGCAAATCCGATCCCTTGCGAGCCGCCGGACTTGGAAAAAATCGCCGTGTTGATTCCGGTGAGGTTGCCGTTGGCATCGACCAGCGCACCGCCGGAGTTGCCCGGGTTGATCGCCGCATCGGTCTGGATGAAGTCTTCGTAGTTGTTCAGGCCCAGCTGATTGCGGCCGGTGGCGCTGATGATGCCCATGGTCACGGTCTGACCGACGCCGAACGGGTTGCCGATGGCGAGCGCGACGTCACCGATGCGAATGCTGTCGGAGCGGCCGACGGTGATTGCCGGGAGGTTTTTCAGGTCGATTTTCAGGACAGCCAGGTCAGTCTCAGGATCGCTGCCAATCACCCGTGCGAGTGTTTCGCGACCGTCCTTCAATGCCACGACAATCTGGTCGGCGCCGCTGGTGACGTGGTTGTTGGTGAGGATGTAGCCTTCCGGGCTCATGATCACCCCGGAACCGAGGCTCGATTCCATGCGCTTCTGTTTCGGCGAGTTGTCACCGAAGAAACGGCGGAACTGCGGATCCTCGAACAAGGGATGCGCCGGTTTGTTGATGACCTTGGTGGTGTACAGGTTGACCACCGACGGCGCGGCGATGCCCACCGCATCCGCATAGGACACCGGCCCCTGTTGCACGATGGTGGTCTGTGGCGCCTGTTGCAGATTGACGTCGAGGCTCGGCAGCCCGACCCACTCGGGGTAACGCTGAATAATCAACAGAGCGATAAGCACACCGGCCAACAGCGGCCAGCCAAAAAAACGCAGCGCCTTGAGCATTAAGCACGTTCCTGGAAAGGTTGCAGGCGAGGTCAGACCGCCCATAATGTCGCGCATTATACGAGGCCGCGCGCGCCTCTGAACGGGATATTTAGGAGTCTTTCATGGCCGTTGCCCTCAGCACCCTCGTCGAAGAAGCCGACCGTTACCTGGGCAGTGCGAAAATTGCCGATTATTGCCCTAACGGATTACAGGTCGAAGGCCGCCCGCAGGTGATGCGCATCGTCAGTGGCGTCACCGCCAGCCAGGCGTTGCTCGATGCCGCCGTCGAGGCCGAGGCCGACCTGATCCTGGTCCACCACGGGTATTTCTGGAAAGGCGAAAACCCCTGCGTCACCGGCATGAAACAGCGCCGCTTGAAAACCTTGCTCAAGCACGACATCAGTCTGCTCGCTTATCACCTGCCGCTGGATCTGCACCCGGACGTTGGCAACAACGTGCAACTGGCGCGTCAGCTCGACATCACTGTTGAAGGGCCGTTGGACCCGAGCAACCCGAAAGTCGTCGGGCTGGTCGGTTCGCTGAATGAGCCCATGACCGCACGGGATTTCGCGCGCAAGGTTCAGGAAGGCATGGGCCGCGAGCCGCTGCTGATCGAAGGCAGCGGCATGATCCGCCGCGTCGGTTGGTGCACCGGCGGTGGCCAGGGTTATATCGATCAGGGCGTGGCGGCGGGGGTCGATCTGTTCATCAGTGGCGAGGCCTCCGAGCAGACTTTCCACAGCGCCAGGGAAAACGACATCAGCTTCATCGCCGCCGGCCATCACGCCACCGAACGCTATGGCGTGCAGGCGTTGGGCGAGTATCTGGCGAAGCGCTTTGCCCTTGAGCATATCTTCATCGATTGCCCAAACCCTATCTGACACATCGTTCGCTGTGTAGGAGCTGCCGAAGGCTGCGATCTTTTGATCTTGATCTTTAAAAACAAAATCAAAAGATCGCAGCCTTCGGCAGCTCCTACATGGGCCGGCGCGCCCAAACGAGTGGGCATATTCATATACCCTTTCGATCTAGTTGGCGTCCTGATTAGAAGAGGTCGCTGTGCTAGGATTCCTCGCTCGAACACGGCCCGCTGGCCGTTCATAAGAAAGCTTTCGTGAGTAGCCATGGTCGACAAACTGACGCATCTGAAACAGCTGGAGGCGGAAAGCATCCACATCATCCGCGAGGTGGCCGCCGAGTTCGATAACCCGGTGATGCTGTACTCCATCGGTAAAGACTCCGCCGTGATGCTGCACCTGGCACGCAAGGCGTTCTTCCCGGGCAAACTGCCGTTTCCGGTGATGCACGTCGACACCCGCTGGAAATTCCAGGAAATGTACAAGTTCCGCGACAAGATGGTCGAAGACTTGGGCCTGGACCTGATTACCCACATCAACCCCGATGGCGTGGCGCAGAACATCAACCCGTTCACCCACGGCAGCGCCAAGCACACCGACATCATGAAAACCGAAGGCCTGAAACAGGCACTCGACAAGCATGGTTTCGACGCAGCGTTCGGCGGCGCCCGTCGCGATGAAGAGAAATCCCGCGCCAAAGAGCGCGTGTACTCGTTCCGTGACAGCAAGCACCGCTGGGACCCGAAAAACCAGCGTCCGGAGCTGTGGAACGTCTACAACGGCAAGGTCAACAAGGGCGAATCCATCCGTGTGTTCCCGTTGTCGAACTGGACCGAACTGGATATCTGGCAGTACATCTACCTCGAAGGCATCCCGATTGTGCCGCTGTACTTCGCCGCCGAACGCGAAGTGATCGAGAAGAACGGCACGCTGATCATGATCGACGACGAGCGCATTCTCGAGCACCTGTCCGATGAAGACAAAGCGCGCATCGTGAAAAAGAAAGTGCGGTTCCGCACCCTTGGCTGCTACCCGTTGACGGGCGCGGTGGAGTCCGAGGCCGAAAGCCTTACGGACATCATTCAGGAAATGCTCCTGACGCGAACTTCCGAGCGCCAGGGCCGGGTCATCGACCACGATGGCGCAGGCTCGATGGAAGACAAAAAACGTCAAGGTTACTTTTAAGCTTCGAGTTACAAGCGGCAAGCTGCAAGTTAAAGGCGGTATGAGTAGCTTTGCAGTTTGGCGCTTGCAGCCGGTTGCTGCGGGCCGGAATCGGATGACTCGTAATGGATTTCGAGAGACTGGTTGTATGGCAGCGAAGCAAATGTCTGGCGGTGAGGATTTTCAAAGAGTTTGCGCGGTGCGGGGATTTTGGATTCAAGGATCAGATCACCCGTTCTGCACTTTCAGTGCCTTCCAATATCGCTGAAGGCATGGAGCGTCGGAGTTGCAAAGAAAAGGTTCATTTTCTTTGGATTGCGAAAGCTTCTTGTGGAGAGCTGCGCACCCAGATCCTGATAGGCCGAGATATCGCTTACATCGCAGAACCACTGGCTGAAAATTGGATTATGGAGACCCGAGAGCTTTCTAGGATGCTGGTTGGGTTGATCAACAAAATTTCTGACTAGCTGTACGCCGACAAGCTTGCCGCTTGAAGCTTACAGCTTGGAGCTTGAATGCAATGAGCCATGCTTCTGATTTGATCAGCGAGGACATCCTCGCCTACCTGGGCCAGCACGAACGTAAAGAGCTGCTGCGCTTTTTGACCTGCGGTAACGTCGATGACGGCAAGAGCACCCTGATCGGGCGCCTGCTGCACGACTCGAAGATGATCTACGAAGATCACCTCGAAGCGATCACCCGCGATTCGAAGAAAGTCGGCACCACCGGTGACGACATCGACCTGGCATTGCTGGTCGACGGCCTGCAGGCCGAGCGTGAGCAGGGCATCACCATTGATGTCGCTTACCGCTATTTCTCCACCGCCAAGCGCAAATTCATCATCGCCGACACCCCCGGCCATGAGCAGTACACCCGCAACATGGCCACCGGTGCGTCCACCTGCGACCTGGCGATCATTCTGGTCGACGCCCGTTACGGCGTGCAGACCCAGACCCGTCGCCACAGCTTCATCGCTTCGTTGCTGGGCATCAAACACATCGTCGTTGCCATCAACAAGATGGACTTGAAGGATTTCGACGAAGGCGTATTCGAGTCGATCAAGGCCGACTACCTGAAGTTCGCCGAAGGCTTGAAGATGAAGCCGACCAGCATGCACTTCGTGCCGATGTCTGCCCTCAAGGGCGACAACGTGGTGAACAAGTCCGAGCGCTCGCCGTGGTACACCGGCCAGTCGCTGATGGAAATTCTCGAGACAGTGGAAGTGGCGGGCGATCGCAACTTCACCGATCTGCGTTTCCCGGTGCAGTACGTCAACCGTCCGAACCTGAATTTCCGTGGTTTCGCCGGCACCCTGGCCAGCGGCATCGTGCACAAGGGCGACGAAGTCGTGGTGCTGCCGTCGGGCAAGAGCAGCCGGGTGAAATCCATCGTCACCTTCGAAGGTGAACTGGAGCACGCAGGTCCCGGTCAGGCGGTAACCCTGACCATGGAAGACGAAATCGATATCTCCCGTGGCGACCTGTTGGTGCATGCCGACAACGTGCCGCCGGTCACCGACAGCTTCGAAGCGATGCTGGTGTGGATGGCTGAAGAGCCGATGCTGCCGGGCAAGAAATACGACATCAAACGCGCCACCAGTTACGTGCCGGGCTCGATCGCCAGCATCGTCAACAAGGTCGACGTGAACACATTGGAAGAAGGCCCGGCGAGCGCGTTGCAGCTCAACGAAATCGGCAAGGTGAAGATCGCGCTCGACGCGCCGATCGCCCTCGACGGTTACGAAAGCAACCGCACCACCGGCGCGTTCATCGTCATCGACCGCCTGACCAACGGCACTGTTGGCGCCGGCATGATCGTCGCTCAGCCAGTGGCCCATGGCACCGCCACCCACCACGGCAAACTGGCGCACGTGGCGACCGAAGAACGTGCCCAGCGCTTCGGCCAGCAACCGGCCACCGTGCTGTTCAGCGGCCTGTCCGGCGCGGGTAAAAGCACCCTGGCGTATGCGGTCGAGCGCAAGCTGTTCGACATGGGCCGCGCGGTGTTTGTACTCGATGGCCAGAACCTGCGTCATGACTTGAACAAAGGTCTGCCACAGGATCGCGCCGGGCGTACCGAGAACTGGCGTCGTGCCGCCCACGTGGCGCGTCAGTTCAACGAAGCGGGGCTGCTGACCCTGGCCGCGTTCGTCGCGCCAAGTGCCGAAGGTCGCGAGCAGGCCAAGGAACTGATCGGCAAGGATCGCTTGCTGACGGTCTACGTGCAGGCCTCGCCGACCGTGTGCGCCGAGCGTGATCCGCAAGGGCTGTACGCCGCTGGCGGCGACAACATCCCGGGCGAATCCTTCCCGTACGACGTGCCGCTCAATGCCGATCTGGTGATCGACACGCAGTCGCTGAGTCTGGAAGAAAGCGTCAAGCAAGTGCTGGAGCTGTTGCGGCAGCGTGGTGCGATCTAAGGTGGAAGCAGCGACAAGCTTCTAGCTGCAAGCGGCAAGAAAAAGCCCGCCGGTGAGTGATCATCGGCGGGCTTTTTTTGTGCCGGGTGATCGTTCCCACGCTCCGCGTGGGAATGCCTCATTGGACGCTCCGCGTCCGCTTCGGCAGGGACGCGGAGCGTCCCGGGCTGCATTCCCACGCGGAGCGTGGGAACGATCAAACGATCAACTGTGGGAGCGAGCAGGCTCGCTCCCACAGGGGTCAGTGTTTGGCTGGATATTCGCGGTGCATCTGCTCCAGCAACGCGTCCTTGTCCAGCCACAGCTGATTGATCCAGCCCTGAAACTGCAATCGATACTCGCCGTCCTGGTCGTAGTTCTTGCCGATGAAGGCCGGCGGGATTTTGATCTCCTCAAAATGCACCACCACATCGCGCACATTGCCGCAGAGCAAATCCCAGAACCCTGGACGCCCCGCTGGATAATGAATCGTCACGTTGACGATCGACTCCAGCTGTTCGCCCATCGCATCCAGCACAAAGGCGATCCCGCCGGCCTTGGGCTTGAGCAGGTACTTGAACGGTGACTGCTGCTGCGCATGCTTGCCTTCGGTGAAGCGTGTGCCTTCGACGAAGTTGAAAATCCCCACCGGGTTATGGCGGAATTTCGCGCAGGTCTTGCGCGTGGTTTCCAGGTCCTTGCCTTTCTTTTCCGGGTGTTTTTCCAGATACGCTTTGGAGTAGCGCTTCATGAACGGAAAGCCCAGCGCCCACCAGGCCAGGCCAATCACCGGCACCCAGATCAGCTCCTGCTTGAGGAAAAACTTCAGCGGTTGAATCTTGCGGTTGAGCACGTATTGCAGCACCAGAATATCCACCCAGCTCTGGTGGTTGCTGGTGATCAGGTACGAGTGCTGATAGTCGAGGCCTTGCAGGCCGCTGACGTGCCAGCGGGTGCGCCGTACCAGATTCATCCAGCCTTTGTTATTGCTGATCCACGCCTCGTGAGTGTGGCTCATCAGCCAACCGGCAATGCGCTGGGTAAAAGCAAACGGCAGGGCCTTGACCAGCGCCACACAGAACAGGAACGAGCAGAGCAGAATCGTGTTGAGCGCCAACAGCAGCGAGGCGATCACGCCACGCACGGGGGCGGGTAGAAAATCCAGCATTTACACATCCATAGGTCGGTTGGCGGCTTGAATCGCGGTGAGCGCGATGGTGTAGACGATGTCATCGACTTGCGCGCCGCGCGGCAGGTCGTTCACCGGTTTGCGCAGGCCTTGCAGCATCGGCCCGAGGCTGACGCAATCGGCGCTGCGCTGCACGGCTTTGTGCGTAGTGTTGCCGGTGTTCAGATCGGGGAACACAAACACCGTGGCGCGCCCGGCGACCTGACTGTTCGGCGCCAGTTGCCGCGCGACGTCGGCGTTGGCGGCGGCGTCGTACTGCAACGGGCCGTCGATCAGCAGCGAGTTTTGTTGCTCATGAGCCAGCAGAGT
Source organism: Pseudomonas sp. ef1 (assembly GCF_007293365.2). Taxonomy (NCBI): domain Bacteria; kingdom Pseudomonadati; phylum Pseudomonadota; class Gammaproteobacteria; order Pseudomonadales; family Pseudomonadaceae; genus Pseudomonas; species Pseudomonas sp. ef1. Next base: position 1,988,762 of record NZ_CM129815.1, read on the forward strand.
CGCCTCGCGGACTTTCTCGACTTCTTCACCGCGGGCCGATTCGCCGCTGGAATAGCTGATCATCGCCACCCGTGGAGTGATACCGAATGCGGCCGCCGAGTCAGCGCTTTGCAGGGCGATCTCGGCCAGTTCTGCGGCGCTCGGGTGCGGGTTCATCACGCAGTCGCCGTAGACCAGCACTTCTTCGGGGAACAGCATGAAGAACACCGACGACACCAGCGTGCAGCCCGGTGCGGTCTTGATCAGTTGCAGGGCGGGGCGGATGGTGTTGGCGGTGGTGTTGATCACACCCGAAACCAGGCCGTCGACCTCATCCAGCGCAAGCATCATGGTGCCGATCACCACGGTGTCTTCCAGTTGTTGCTCGGCCATCGGTGCGTTGAGGCTTTTGCTCTTGCGCAGGGCGACCATCGGCTCGACGTAACGCTCGCGGATGTGGTCCGGGTCAAGGATTTCCAGACCCGGCGGCAGCACGATACCTTGCGCGCGGGCGACCGCTTCGACGTCTTCGGGCTTGGCCAACAGCACGCAGCGGGCGATCCCGCGTTCCTGACAGATCGCCGCCGCTTGCACGGTGAACGGCTCGCTGCCTTCGGGCAAGACGATGCGCTTGTTCGCCGCTTGCGCGCGCTGGATCAATTGATAGCGGAACACTGCCGGCGACAGGCGCATCTCCCGAGGCGTACCGCAGCGCTGATGCAGCCAGTTGGCGTCGAGGTGGCTGGCGACGAAATCGGTGATGATCTCCGCGCGCTCGCGGTCATCGATCGGGATTTCCTTGTTCAGGCCATTGAGCAGATTGGCGGTGTCGTAAGAGCCGGTGCTCACCGACAACACCGGCAGACCGGCCTGCAACGCGCCCCGGCACAGGTCCATGATGCGCGGGTCGGGCAGCGTGTCGCTGGTCAGCAGCAGGCCGGCCAGCGGCACGCCGTTGATCGCCGCAAGACTGACGGCGAGGATGATGTCGTCGCGATCGCCCGGTGTCACCACCAGCACGCCGGGTTTGAGCAGCTCGACGGTGTTGCGCATGGTTCGTGCGCAAATGATGATTTTGCTCATGCGCCGGGTTTCGTAGTCGCCCGCGTTGAGCACTTGCGCGCCCATCAGGTCGGCGACGTCGCGGGTGCGTGGCGCATTGAGTTCCGGCTGAAACGGGATGCAGCCAAGCAAGCGGAAATCACCGCTGCGCAGCAACGGTGAATGCTCCTTCAGACGCGTGGCGAAGGCGTCCATGCTCTCGTCGGTCTTGACCTTGTTGAGGATCACCCCGAGGACTTTCGGATCTTTCGGGCCACCGAACAATTGCGCTTGAAGCTCGACACGGCCAGAAAGCTCGGCGAGCACTTCGTTTTCCGGCGCCGAGACCAGAATCACCTCGGCGTCCAGACTTTTCGCCAGATGCAAATTGACCCGTGCGGCGTAACTGGCGCTGCGGGTCGGCACCATGCCTTCTACCACCAGCACGTCTTTGCCGACCGCCGCTTGCTGATACAGGGCGATGATTTCTTCGAGCAGTTCGTCGAGCTGACCGTCGCCGAGCATGCGTTCGACGTGCGCCAGCCCCAACGGTTGTGGCGGTTTCAGGCCATGGGTGCGCGCCACCAGTTCGGTGGATCGCTCAGGGCCGGTGTCGCCGGGGTGCGGCTGGGCGATCGGTTTGAAGAAGCCGACTTTCAGCCCGGCGCGTTCAAGCGTGCGCACCAGCCCGAGGCTGATGGAGGTCAGACCCACGCCAAAATCGGTGGGGGCGATAAAAAAAGTTTGCATGGGAATTCTCTATGCAAGGGTGTCAGCCTATGTCTGGCCGACTACCGAAATTCAGTCGCCAAGGTTAGCGCTAACCGAGCCTTGTGCACACCAACCGCAGGCAAAGGGTTGACCTGTTTTTTCAATACGTTGCGCCGGATCCAGGACCCAGGCGCGGGTTTGCCACGGCGGCTCGTGGCGCAGGTGCTGGGTGTGGCCACAGGAAAGCTCGACCACCCAATGGCCATCTTCGTCCTGATGAAAGCCGGTGACGGTCGAAACCCGTTTGTCCGGGTTGTGGTCGCTTTCACGCGATTGCTTCGCTAAACTTGGCCTTTCTATATTCTTATGCAAAAGGTCTCGCCCCATGCTGATCGCCGCCAATAAGGCTGTCTCCATCGACTATACCCTGACCAACGACGCTGGTGAGGTCATCGACAGCTCCGCCGGCGGCGCTCCGCTGGTTTACCTGCAAGGTGCAGGCAACATCATCCCGGGCCTGGAAAAAGCCCTTGAAGGCAAAGCTGTCGGCGACGAGCTGAAAGTAGCCGTTGAGCCTGAAGACGCTTACGGCGAATACGCCGCCGAGCTGGTCAGCACCCTGAGCCGCAGCATGTTCGAAGGCGTTGACGAGCTGGAAGTCGGCATGCAGTTCCACGCTTCGGCGCCGGACGGCCAGATGCAGATCGTCACCATTCGTGACCTGGACGGCGACGACGTCACCGTTGATGGCAACCACCCTCTGGCCGGTCAGCGCCTGAACTTCGAAGTGAAGATCGTTGATATCCGTGACGCCAGCCAGGAAGAAATCGCTCATGGTCACGTCCATGGCGAAGGTGGCCATCACCACTGATTTTCTGCGCTAAGCTTCGAGTACTGGAGAGGCGCCTGTGGGCGCCTTTTTAGTCCGCGGCTGTCCTTGGTGGCCTCGCCAAGTGGCTGTTTCGAGTAGAACACGAGAATCCTGGAGTTCGGCATGAGTGCTTTTCACGACCTTAAGTTGACCGCCCTGGATGGTCAGGAGCTACCGCTGGCGCCGTTCAAGGGCCAAGTCGTGCTGGTGGTCAACGTGGCCTCCAAATGCGGCTTGACCCCCCAGTACGCGGCACTGGAAAACCTCTACCAGCAATACAAGGCCAAAGGCTTCACTGTGCTGGGCCTGCCGTGCAACCAGTTTGCCGGTCAAGAGCCAGGCTCGGAAAAGGAAATCCAGGAATTCTGCAGCCTCAACTATGGCGTGACGTTCCCGTTGGCGAGCAAGCTCGAAGTCAACGGCCACGAACGGCATCAGTTGTATCGCCTGCTGGCGGGCGAGGGCGCCGAGTTTCCCGGCGACATCACCTGGAATTTCGAGAAGTTTCTGCTCGGCAAGGACGGCCGGGTGCTGGCGCGGTTCTCGCCGCGCACGGCGCCGGATGATCCGACCATCGTGCATGCGATTGAAAAAGCGCTGGGCTGAAAAGCAGCATCAAAAGATCGCAGCCTTCGGCAGCTCCTACAGGGGGACCACAAATCCCGTGTAGGAGCTGCCGAAGGCTGCGATCTTTTGCTTTTCAATCTTTTGATCCTTAATCACCAAAATCAATAATGCTGTTCAGAGCTCTCGAGTCTCAATATTATCGCCGTCATATCGATTCATGCCTGTCGCCAACGTTTTCGTGGAGCCTCTCGATGCCTGTTCAAGCCCTGTTCAAACCGTTCCATCTCGGTGCCCTCGAACTGCCGACCCGCGTCGTCATGGCGCCAATGACCCGCTCGTTCTCCCCGGGCGGCGTGCCGAATTCCAAAGTCATCGAGTACTACCGTCGTCGTGCGGCCGCTGGGGTTGGCTTGATCATCACCGAAGGCACCACGGTCGGCCACATCGCGTCCAATGGCTATCCAAACGTGCCGCAGTTTTTCGATGAAGCGCCGCTGGCCGGCTGGAAAAAAGTTGTCGACGCCGTGCACGCCGAGGGCGGCAAGATCGTCCCGCAACTGTGGCATGTCGGCAGCGTACGCCGCCTCGGCACCGAGCCGGATGCCAGCGTGCCGGGCTACGGTCCGTCGGAAAAACTCAAGGACGGTCAGGTCGTGGTTCACGGCATGACCAAACAGGACATCCAGGACGTGATCGCCGCGTTTGCCCAGGCGGCCAAAGATGCGCAAAGCATCGGCATGGACGGTGTGGAAATCCATGGCGCTCACGGTTATCTGATCGACCAGTTCTTCTGGGAAGGCAGCAATCAGCGCAGCGATGAATACGGTGGCAGCCTGGCCAACCGTTCGCGTTTTGCCATCGAATTGATTCAAGCAGTACGCGAGGCTGTCGGTGAGGGTTTCCCGATCATCTTCCGCTTCTCGCAATGGAAGCAGCAGGATTACACCGCGCGTCTGGTGCAAAGCCCCGAAGCGCTGGGTGAGTTTCTCAAGCCGCTGTCTGACGCTGGCGTGGACATTTTCCACTGCTCGACCCGACGCTTCTGGGAGCCGGAGTTCGACGGCTCGGATCTGAACCTCGCTGGCTGGACCCGCAAGCTGACCGGCAAACCGACCATCACCGTGGGCAGCGTCGGCCTGGACGGCGAGTTCCTGCAGTTCATGGTCAACACCGACAAGGTCGCGCAACCGGCCAGCCTGGAAAATCTGCTGGAGCGTCTGAACAAAGAAGAGTTCGACCTGGTAGCAGTGGGCCGCGCGCTGCTGGTTGATCCGGACTGGGCGCAGAAAGTCCGTGAAGGACGTGAGCAGGATATTCTGCCGTTCAGTCGTGAGGCGTTGATGACCCTGGTTTAAGCAGCGCCAGTTCGACCTTTTCGCGAGCAGGCTCGCTCCCACCCTCTACTGCATTTCATATGACGGAATGCGGTGCCCATGTGGGAGCGAGCCTGCTCGCGAACGCTGTTTCTATGTCGACGCAAATCTATGGTTGTGTCTGCGCCCCAGGCACCACCAGCTCCCCCGCACAAGCCCCCCGCAAATACCCCTCGAACTGCTCGATAATCGCCGCCCAGCCCTGGCGACTGCCATGCTGCCGCGCATTCAGCCGCACACAACGCAACCGTTCATCTTCCTCCAGCAACCACGCCGCCGCTTCGCAAAACGCCTGCTCATCGCCGGGCATTGCCGAAACGCCGTTGTAGCCATGGCGAATATGCTGCGCCGCCGCTGCCTGGTCATATGCCACCACGCCAAGTCCAGAAGCCAGGGCTTCCAGCACCACATTGCCGAAGGTTTCGGTGAGGCTGGGAAATACAAACAGATCCCCTGAGGCATAGTGCGCCGCCAGTACTTCACCCCGCTGCGCGCCGCAGAAGATCGCTTCCGGCAATTCTTTTTCCAGCGCCGAACGCTGCGGGCCGTCACCGACCACGATCAGCTTCAGATGGCGCTGTGGATAAGTCGCAGACAGGGTTTCAAAGCAGCGTTTGAGCAGGCCCAGATTTTTCTCCGGGGCGAGCCTTCCTACGTGGATGACCGCGATATCCGTGTCAGAGAGCCCCCATTGCTCACGCAACGCGCTCTGACGTTTGCTCGGATGAAACAACTGGCTGTCCACACCCCGCGACAACAACGCCAGCCGCTCGAAATGCCGCCGCTCCAACTCCAGGCGCTGACTGGCGCTCGGCACCAAAGTCATTGCCGAACGATTGTGAAACCAGCGCAGGTAGTGGGTAAGCATCCGCGTCAGCAGACCGAGGCCGTACTGGCTGGTGTACTGCTGGAAGTTGGTGTGAAAGCCGCTCACCACCGCAATCCCCAGGCGCCGTGCGGCGCGCAGTGCTGACAATCCCAGCGGGCCTTCCGTGGCGATGTACAGCACATCGGGGCGCTGGCGTTTCCAGCGCCGCAGCAGTTTATGCATCGACGACTGGCCCCATTGCAGCCCCGGATAGCCCGGCAGCGGCCATCCGCGACACAGCAACAGTGCATCGTCTTCGCTGCGTTGTGGATCACCGGCCTGGCGCGGGCGCACCAGCTCCACCTGATGCCCTCGTGCGCGCAAACCCTCGCACAAGCGGCCAAGGGTATTGGCCACGCCGTTGATTTCCGGTGGGAAGGTTTCGCTGATGAGGGTGATATGTAGAGCTGTCGTCATGACCTCAGTGTCGGCTGAGGCCATGTCGAGCTTGTTACGGTCGGATGATGGATTTGTGACGCGGTCAGTGCTGTATCACCAGGTTTTCGGCGCCACGTTCGCGCACCCAGAACAATGTCGCCCCGGCTACCGCCGCCGGCATCATCAGGATGTTGACCACCGGAATCAGCAACACCAGATAGACGATCCCGCCAAAACTCATGCTCTGCCAGCGCTTCTGCCGCAGCCAGGCGAGCATCTCGTTCCAGCCGAGTTTGTGGTTATCCGCCGGGTAGTCGATGTACTGGATGGCCATCATCCACACGCCGAACAGCAGCCATAACGGCGCGGCGACGATATTTACCACCGGGATGAACGAAAGGATGAACAGGCCAATGGCGCGCGGCAGGAAGTAGCCGAGCTTGCGCATTTCCCGGGAGAGGGTGCGCGGGATCATCGCGATCAGTTCGCCCCAACTGAACGCCGGGAAATCATCGGTGCCGCGCACCACCACTTCAACTTTTTCCGCGAGGAAACCGTTGAACGGTGCGGCAATGATGTTGGCGAGCATGGTGAAGGTGAAAAACACCATCAAGGCCACGAGGACCACGAACAGCGGCCACAGGATATAGCTGAGGAAACTCAGCCATTCAGGCAACGAGGGCATCAGCGTGTCGACCCACAGGCTGAACTGGTGGCCGGCCAGATAGATCAATCCGACGAACAGCACCAGGTTGATAGCCAGCGGCAACAACACGAACAGGCGCAGGCCAGGGCTCAGGACCAGTTTGAGGCCTTCGCGCAGGTATTGCGGGCCTGACAGAACAGGGGCGGGCATAAGGTGCTCCGAAGCAAGGGAAAACGCGCCGACGTTACCGGCTTTGCCACAGCGGCGAAAGCGCGGCAGAGCAATCGACATTCACTGTAACAAAGAGGTCTATCTCGTCAGCGTCTCGGCATAGAGACCACCTATGAGCTGGATTGTTAAACCGTATTTCCTTAATCTTGCCCCCCTCGATACGCTGCACCCAACTTTTTACAGGACTGTCGAGTTCAAGCCTTCCCCAAGGTGTCCACGGTCCTTTTTTATTCCGCCGGCCGTCCGGCGTCCGCGCCAGATTTTTTCATGGCCGGCCAACAGGAGCAGATTCATGTCTGAAGTCCGTCATTCGCGAGTGATCATTCTCGGTTCCGGCCCCGCCGGTTACAGCGCTGCGGTCTACGCGGCCCGCGCCAACCTCAAGCCACTGCTGATTACCGGCATGCAGGCCGGCGGTCAACTGACCACCACCACCGAAGTCGACAACTGGCCGGGCGATGTCCACGGCCTGACCGGTCCGGTGCTGATGGAGCGCATGCGCGAGCACGCCGAGCGTTTTGAAACCGAGATCGTGTTCGATCACATCAACGCCGTGGACTTCGCTGCCAAGCCGTACACCCTGACCGGCGACAGCGCGGTTTACACCTGTGATGCGCTGATCATCGCCACTGGCGCCAGCGCCCGTTACCTGGGCCTGCCGTCGGAAGAAGCGTTCATGGGCAAAGGCGTGTCGGCCTGCGCGACCTGCGACGGTTTCTTCTACCGCAACAAGCCGGTCGCCGTGGTTGGCGGTGGCAACACCGCTGTCGAAGAAGCGCTGTACCTGGCCAACATCGCCAGCACCGTGACTTTGATCCACCGTCGCGAAACCTTCCGCGCCGAGAAGATCCTGATCGACAAGCTCAACGCTCGTGTGGCTGAAGGCAAGATCATTCTCAAGTTGAACGCCAACCTGGACGAAGTCCTCGGCGACAACATGGGCGTGACCGGTGCGCGTCTGCGCAACAACGATGGCAGCTTCGACGAAATCAAAGTCGACGGCGTGTTCATCGCCATTGGCCACACTCCGAACACTTCGCTGTTCGAAGGCCAGTTGACGCTGAAAGACGGTTACCTGGTTGTGCAGGGCGGCCGTGAAGGCAATGCGACGGCCACTAGCGTCGAAGGCATCTTCGCTGCCGGTGACGTGGCTGACCACGTTTACCGTCAGGCCATCACCTCGGCCGGCGCCGGTTGCATGGCGGCACTGGACACCGAGCGTTACCTGGACGGCTTGCAGAACGCCACGTTCTAAGACCGCAGGGCATAAAAAAACCGGCCAGATTGGCCGGTTTTTTTGTGCCCGAGATTCGCAGTCGCCACGCATCCAGTGTGGGAGCGAGCCTGCTCGCGAAAGCGGTGTATCAGTCGACATCAACGATGAATGTCAGTCCGTCTTCGCGAGCAGGCTCGCTCCCACAGGGGGTATGTGTGGCTGTTGGGATCAGCGGCGGGTCAGTGGTTCTGCGCTGAACTTGACCCCGGCCAGGCCGTGTTTGATCAACGCGCGAATGTTGCCGTGATCGCTGCCCTCGGGCGTCGCCAGGACCGAACGGTAATGCTCGCCGAACGCCAGCAGCGCTTCTTCATCGCTCAAACCTTCCAGCAGTGCCAGACCCAGGGTCTTGCAGGAGCCTTCGTTCTGCCCGGCAGCATTTTCCACGCCGCCGTTGTTGAATGCTTGCGGCTGGTAGTCGTAACCGGCGGCGATGAACGCCAGGGTGTCGGCGAAAGCATGCTCGCCACTCTTGAGGCTGGCGCGCAGGGTATTCAGATCAGTCATTGAGTTTTCCTTTGGCAAACGCTGCTTGCTGCTCGGCGCTGGCTTCTTGCTGGTATTGGGCTTTCCACTCGGCGTAGGGCATGCCGTACACCACTTCGCGGGCGTCATCGAGGCTGACCTCGATCTGACGTTGGTCGGCTTCGGCCTTGTACCATTTCGACAGGCAGTTGCGGCAGAACCCGGCGAGGTTCATCAGGTCGATGTTCTGCACGTCCTTGCGGCTGTCGAGGTGAGCGACCAGTCGGCGAAAGGCGGCGGCTTCGAGTTCCAGGCGTTGTTGATCAGTCATGGGGGGTCTCTTCGAGACAGCTTTGAGCGGCAAGCTTCAAGCTGCAAGATGGGTGTCTGTGAGCAAAGTTTACAGCTTGCGGCTTGAGGCTAGCGACTCGCCGCGAGCGTAATCGATACCGATTCGGCGAAGCGCAGCGCGTGGGGCTTGTCGACTTCGACTTCGGCATACAGCACCGATGCATTGGTCATCACCAGATCGAGCAATTCCTGGGTCAGGCGTTCGAGCAGCGCGAAGCGGTTGCCTTCGACGTGGGCGATGATTGCCTTGGTGATGGTGCGGTAATTCAGCGCATGGTCGATATCGTTGTCGCGCACCGCTTCCTGAGCCGCGTACAGAATGGTCAGGTTGATCAGCACATCCTGCTTGTTGAGGATTTCGTCCTCGTTGATGCCGATAAAGGTGCGCAGGCGCAGATCCTTGACCCGGATGCGCGCCATTCCCGGTTGAAGTTGTGGCATTGATTTGCTCCGTCCAGTCTATTGCAGGCGTTCTGGTGGATCTTACTCGACTCGCGGCCGAAGCGGGACGGCCTATTTGACGTGCCGTCCGCCGTTGACGGTGAGGGTCGTGCCGGTGACATAGGGATTGTCGAGCAGATAGCGCAGGCTCTGATAGATCACCTCGCTGCCCGGCTCGATACCCAGCGCGGACTTGGCCAACGCCTTGCTGCGGTAGGCGGCGTCATCGTCGGGGTTGAACAATAGCAGCGCCGGGGCGATGCCGTTAACCTTGATGGCCGGCGCAAAGCGCGCGGCAAACGACAGGGTCAGACTGTCGAGCCCGGCCTTGCTGGCGCAATAACCGATGTGCTTGCTGCTGCCTTTGCGGGTGACATCGTCGCTGATGTGGATGATGTCGGCAGGCGTCGAGCGCTGCAGCAACTCGGCGCAGTGCAGGTTGATCAGGTAAGGCGCGAGCATGTGAATGTTGAACATGCGATTGAAGGCTTGTGCTTCGCTGCCCTGGGTTTCTGCCAGCCATTCGGAGGCGTTATGCACGACGGCGCGCAAGCTGTCGGTGTGGGCTTTCAGCGCATCGATGAAGGCAAGAATCCCGGCCTCGCTGGAAAAGTCCGCGAACAACGCTGTCGCGCCAAGATCGCGAAGGGCCTGCACGCCCGGTCGCTCGGTGCGGTAAGTGAAAATCAGCGGGTGGCCATCCTCGATCAAGCGCTGCGCGCAGTGCAAGCCGACACGCTGGCCGGCGCCGGTGATGAGGATCGGGGCTGCGGAATCTGGCATGGGCGGCTCGCATCGCGGTTGAAGCGAAAACTATAACAGGCTCGCCGCCCGCTGCAGATCAGCGATTCTGCGCCGACGGTGCGCCAGCCAATGGCCTCGTCGGCGTGCTGTTCAACCAGTTCGCCAGCAGACGCGTCGACAACGGGATGAAGAAATACACCATCAGCGGCGTCAGGCACGCCGTGCCGATCAAGATGCGCGGCAACAGGCTCAGCTCAGCGAGCAGCGGGCCGAGGGCAAAGTTGAATATCAGCGACACCGGAAAAAACGCCAGCCAGATCGCCACGGCCTGTTTCCAGCGCGGCGGGCGTTGGCCGGCAGCACCAAACCAGCCTTCAATGCCGCTGACCCGGTGCTCTTTAGGATGTTCGAACAAATCGCTGCCGCGGTTAAGCCAGGCGGTACGCGACGCCGAGTATTCCCACGCGTGCAGGGTCTGCTCATCGACAAAGCGGAAGATAATCTGGAATTCGTTGTCACCGGGCGGTGGCGCGAGGACGCCGGAGCCGAGGTAGCCGGGGAAGTCGGTGGCCAGTTGCTCGCCTTCGCGCAACCAGGCGATAAGATCGTGATAACGGCCATCAGCGACGCGACGCGCTACCATTAGCGTGACGGGGGAAGTAGACATTTTGTATCTCCGTATTTCGAGTGCGTCGCTCCGGGTAAGAGCTTCGCCTGACGCAGGCCGGGGTAGAGACCTGCGCTTTGCAGCAAGCAAGGATTATTCCTGATTTTGTCGATTAAACCAGCCACATTCGTCGTAGATCACTACTTGAAGGTTTCCAGTCCATCATGTTTAAAATGGGATCCAATGAACCGACATGGAAGTTGACCGCCAGATGCCTGTAATCACGGACCCTCGCCCGGCTTCGACAGCACTCGGCACGATCGAGCGCGAAGAGCTGTTTCCCATCCGCGAAGTGGCGCGCCTGACTGGCGTCAACCCGGTGACCCTGCGGGCCTGGGAGCGCCGTTACGGACTCATCCAGCCGACCCGCACCGAAAGCGGGCATCGTTTGTATTCCATGAACGATATCGAGCGCGTGCGCAGCATTGTCGACTGGATCGATCGCGGCGTGGCCGTGAGCAAAGTCGGCAAGATCCTGGCGAAAACAGAGCCTCTGAAGGTGCTGGCAAACTTCATCCCCGATGACCATGTGCAGGCCGATTACAAGCAATGGCAGGAGCAGGTTCAGCAGGCGGTCAGTGCGTTCGACGATCAGCAGCTGGATCGCGTCTACGGGCAGATTTTCTCGTCGTACGCGCTGCCGGTGGTGTTCGAAGCCATTCTGATGCCGTTGTGGCGTCAACTGCTGCAGCGCCAGGACGCTTTCGGGCAAACCAGCGAATGGTTGTTTCTCGACGGATTTCTCAGGGTGCGTGTGTTGCAGCGCATTGTCATGTTGCGTGGTGCGCAACCGCGTCGGGTGATTGTCAGCGCGCTCGCGGGGCAGTGCAGAGAGCTTGAGTTGCTGGTCGCGGCGCTGTTTCTCAGCGGCAACGATTCTGGCGTGCGGGTGCTGACCACGGGCCAGCCTTTCGATGAATTGACGCTGGTCTGCGAAAAGGTCAAGCCTGACGCACTTGTGTTGTTTTCCAATCATGCCCCCGCCCCAGAGCTGCCCCGGCGCCTGAATCGGCTGGCAATGAGCCTCGATTGCCAATTGATGCTGGCTGGCGATGCCTCGGAACTGGCCGAAGACAGTCTCGCCGGTTCATCGGTGGCATGTCTGGGGAATGAGGGCGCAACAATGCGTCAACGCATGAAGCAATTCATGGCAGGCAAGCTGGATACCTGAGACTCAGGCGTGCAGGGCGGGATGGGTCAGGCGATGCTGTTGAAGGATGAACTGGCGCAGGCGCTCGGTTTCGTCGGCATCGGTCTGGCTCAGTTCGTAAGCGAAGAAACCTTGCTCGGTTTCACGCTCGAAATGGCCGCGCAACGAGATGCGCTCATAACCGGAAGGGCTGAACCACAGGGCGAAATGTTTCGGTGGTTTGGTCTTGTTGCGCACTTCCAGCAACACACCTTTGTGCGACACCTCGTGCACCCACAGCGTGCCGGGCTGGCCTTTGGCGTTTTCCAATGCCACCGGCTCCTCGAGTACGAGACGCCATGGGCGCACCATCGGCCCGTCTTCGTAGATGCTCGGCACCCCGAGACGCAGATGCAGCGCGTGGAACTCGTCTTCCACCAGATGCAGCGGGAAAGTCATCTGTTGATTTTCGAAGTTGGCCTGGATCGTCACCTGCTCGTGAGCAGCCAGACGTGTCAGCAGGTCACGGATCTGCGAACCACCATTAACCAGCAGACTCGACGTCGCATCCCGCACGTTCAGTTGCGGGTTGTGCTGCATTGTCTGGATGAAATCCAGCTCGTCCTGGGTGAGGAGGGCGTCGCGCTGCATGGCTAACTCGAAGTGAATAGTTACAAAGTCATTGGTGATTGTAGTTAATGACCGTCAGTTCGCGGTTTTGTTTGCGCCGTTCGTCGCTTTGAGTGCCGCCAGCTCGCTTTGCAGCGCCGCCACTTGAGCTTCCAGCTGTGCAACCCGCTGCTGCGCCTTGACCTGAACCGTCACATCCTTCTGCACGCCGATGAAATAAGTCTGCCCGTCCTCGGCATTCTTTACCGTCGACAATGACAATTCGTTCCAGAACGGCGTGCCATCCTTGCGGTAGTTGCGCAGAACCTCACGACACGAGCCGCCTTCGCGCAATGTGTCGCGAATCGGTTGCAGACTGAGTTGATCACGGTCCCCAGCCTGGAGGAAACGACAGTCCTGATAAAGGATCTCTTCGCTGGTATAACCGGTCATGCGCTCAAAGGCGGGGTTGACGTAGATAAGAATATTATCTCGATCACCTTCCTTTTCGGCGACGACGATTCCTTCGTTTGAAGCATTGATCACCATTTGCAGCAGACGGGCGTTGATCATCCGAGAATCCCTTCCGTTGTGTCAGTGGCAGGCATTCTAGAAGAAAGCCGCGGACTGTCTATAGGCCATCAGCTTCCATTGAGAGCCAATCGCAACTTCGCAGCATGGGCTGTTACTATCGCGGCTCTTTTTTTTCAGTTCCAGGATCAGATTGATGAAAGTCGCCATCCTCTCAGGTTCAGTCTACGGCACCGCCGAAGAAGTCGCCCGCCACGCCCAGAACCTGCTGAAAGCCGCCGGCTTTGAAACCTTCTACAACTCGCGCGCCGCGCTGGCCGATATTCAGGCGTTCGCTCCTGAGGCTCTTTTGGCCGTCACTTCGACCACTGGCATGGGCGAGCTGCCGGACAACCTGCAACCGTTGTATTCGATGCTGCGCGATCAGTTGCCTGCTTCGTTGCGGGGCCTGCCCGGCGCGGTGATCGCCCTCGGTGATGCCAGCTATGGCGACACCTTCTGCGGCGGTGGCGAGCAGATGCGCGAACTGTTTGCCGAACTGGGCGTAAACGAGGTTCAGGAAATGTTGCGCATCGACGCCAGCGAAAGCGTCACGCCGGAAACCGATGCCGAGCCGTGGCTGGCGCAGTTGATCGAAGCGCTCAAGGGCTGATTGCGGGCAATAATCGCTGCACCTTATAAGCGTTGTTGCATTGCAATGGATCCAGGCTGTTTGCCCGGCTGACTCGTTCAGTCATCAAGCTGGCTGCCAATGCAACTACGCGATGCCCTGCGCCTGACTAGACTGCTGACACGAGCAGAACAAGAAGAACGCAGAGGTGCATACAGTGAGCGTAGCCCCCGTCCAATCGTCGCCGAATGTCAAAGATCAGGTCAGCGCTGCCGAGTGGCAGACCCGCGTTGATCTTGCCGCCTGTTACCGTCTGGTGGCGCTGCACGGCTGGGACGATCTGATCTTCACGCATATCTCGGCCAAGGTGCCCGGCACCGAAGATTTCCTGATCAATCCGTTTGGCCTGATGTTCCACGAGATTACCGCCTCAAGCCTGGTGAAGGTTGATCAGGCCGGCAACAAACTCATGGACAGCCCCTACGAAATCAACCCCGCCGGCTACACCATTCACAGCGCCGTCCACGAGGTGCGCCACGATGTGGTTTGTGTGCTGCATACGCACACCGCGTCAGGCGTTGCGGTGTCGGCGCAAAGGCAGGGGGTGTTGCCGATCAGTCAACAGTCGTTGTTCGTGTTGTCGAGCCTGGCCTATCACGCTTACGAGGGCGTGGCCCTGAATCATGAAGAAAAGGCGCGCCTGCAAGCCGATCTTGGTGACAACAGTTTCCTCATGCTGCACAACCACGGTCTGCTCACCTGCGGCGGGACTATCGCCGACACTTTTCTGATGATGTTCACCTTCCAGCGTGCCTGCGACATTCAGGTCATGGCGCAGACTGGAGGGACCGAACTGATCGCCATCGAGCCGCAGATTCTCGCCGGCGCCAAAGCGATGATTGCCGGCGTTACCAAGAGCGCGCAGGGCATGGGCGGCGCGCTGGCGTGGCCGGCGCTGCTGCGCAAACTCGACCTGCAGGATCCGGGGTATAAATTCTAATGCCACTTGCCGAGATTCCTTTGTGTGTCTGGCGCAAGCGCAGCCGGACCTTTGTTTTTCGTGGCCAGTCGATCCGCTACTGGACAGTCGGGCAGGGTGAACCGTTGCTGTTGATTCACGGTTTCCCCACCGCCAGTTGGGATTGGCATTACTTGTGGCAGCCACTGGCCCAGCGTTATCAGGTGATCGCCTGCGATATGCTCGGTTTCGGCGATTCTGCGAAACCGCGCAATCACACCTATAGCCTGCTGGAACAGGCCGATCTGCAACAGGCGCTGCTCGCCCATCTGCAGGTTGAACAAGCGGTGCATATTCTTGCCCACGACTATGGCGACAGCGTCGCTCAGGAACTGCTCGCGCGGCACTACGAAAAGCGCATCGAAGTCGCCAGTTGCGTGTTCCTCAACGGCGGGCTGTTTCCGGAAACCCATCGTCCGCTGCTGATGCAGAAACTGCTGCTCAGCCCGATTGGCTGGCTGCTTGGTCGCGCATTCAGTCGTGAGGCGTTGGTCAAAGGTTTCCGGCAGATCTTCGGCCCGCAGACCCAGCCGACTGAAAGCGAACTGGATGATTACTGGAGTCTGGTCGACAGCAACCATGGCCCGCGCATCCTGCATAAATTGATCACTTATATCCCCGAGCGCCGGATGCAACGTGAGCGCTGGGTGACGGCCATGCAGCAGGGTGACATTCCCTTGCGGGTGATCGATGGCGCATTTGACCCGATCTCCGGCGTGCACATGGTCGAGCGATATCGCGAACTGATCCCTGATGCAGACACCGTGCTCTTACCCGGCATCGGCCACTATCCGCAAACCGAGGCGCCGGTGCTGGTACTCAAGCACTATCTGGCGTTCCGCGATCGTCTGGTATTGCCTCCGCGCAAAGTGGCGTACTCCTGATTCTCGCCGAGAGCACGGGCTCTCGGCGTCCTGACACTCGATCATCCCTCAGCCTTATCGCGCACCATTCAGCCGCAGCCGTGTTCGTTGTGACCCAAAGCGCCGTGCCTGACACTCGGGGCAATATCCCTTGGCCTGCTGGAGTTGCCGCGATGAATGAACCTGTGCGTTTCGAAGATAAAGTCGTGATTGTCACCGGCGCCGGTGGCGGCCTCGGTCGTGCGCATGCTCTGCTGTTCGCCAGACAGGGCGCCAAAGTGCTGGTCAACGATCTCGGTGGCTCGACGCAGGGCGAGGGCGCCAACGCTTCGGCTGCCGACCGCGTAGTGGCGCAAATCCGCGAGGCCGGCGGTATTGCCGAAGCCAACCACGACTCGGTGACTGACGGCGACAAACTGGTACAGAACGCCCTTGATGCCTTCGGCCGCGTCGACGTCGTAGTCAACAATGCCGGGATCCTGCGCGACAAGTCATTTCACAAGATGGACGACGCCGACTGGGATCTGGTCTATCGCGTCCACGTCGAAGGCGCCTACAAGGTTACCCGTGCCGCCTGGCCGCATCTGCGCGAGCAAAACTACGGTCGCGTGATTTTCACTGCATCGACTTCAGGCATCTATGGCAATTTCGGCCAGTCCAACTACGGCATGGCCAAACTCGGGCTGTACGGGTTGACCCGAACGCTGGCGATCGAAGGGCGCAAGAACAACATTCTGGTCAACGCCATCGCCCCGACCGGCGGCACGCGCATGACCGAGGGCCTGATCCCGCCGCAAGTATTCGAGCAACTGAAGCCGGAACTGGTCAGCCCGCTGGTGGTGTATCTGGCCAGCGAGCAATGCCAGGAAACGTCCGGCCTGTTCGAAGTCGGCGGCGGCTGGATGGGCAAGGTGCGCTGGGAACGCAGCCTCGGTGCCGGCTTCGATCCGCGCGAGGGGTTCTCGCCGGAAGACGTCGCGGCGCACTGGCAGCAGATTTGTGATTTCGAAGGGGCGGCGCATCCGAAGGACAATATTGAAGCGTTGAAGGAAATGATGGCGAATTTGCAGAAGTATTCGATTTAGGCCCTCCCTCCAGGCGACAGGGCTGCAATTGGGCCCTGATTCCCACCTCCAAGTGCATCGCGCGCAAGCCGCCCATAAAAAAGGCCGCTGCAAACGCAGCGGCCAAGGTAAGACGTTGGATCAAGGAGCTACAAATCAACGTCAGTGAACACCGGGGCGGTAAACCGAAAACATCGATTTATCCAGAATCTGTAGCCAGTCGCTCGCGATTCAGCGTGGCGAGCTTGGCGCTTTGCGGCGTGTGCCGAGGAAAGCGCGCTCAGAATAAAGTCTCAAGCCTGTAGGAAAAATACCGATTCCAGACATGCACTGTTACGGGGCGCGCAACAGTGGCGTGCGCATGGATGGCGCTGATGACGCGCTATCCAGCCAGTCCATGAACCGCCCCAGGCCCCGCCGTACATGGCCATTCATCCTTTCGAGCGACAACGCAAATACCTCCTTGGTGCGCTTATCGACCGCTTCACCCGGCAGTAGGGTGGGGCCTTCTGTCACTCACCGGGGAAGACGCATGACAAAAACAACAATGCGCGCCATCTTCACACCGCAGGCGCTGGCCGCTGCGGTGGCTCTGGGTTGCTGCGCCCAGGCGCACGCGGTCGCCTTCAACATCGGCGAAATCGAAGGCACCTTCGACTCGTCACTTTCGGTCGGCGCGAGCTGGGGCCTGCGCGATGCCGACAACTCGCTGGTCGGCACGGTCAATGGCGGCAGCGGACAATCGTCCACCGGTGATGACGGGCGCCTGAATTTCAAGAAGGGCGAAACCTTTTCGAAGATCTTCAAGGGCATCCATGACCTCGAACTGAAGTACGGCGATACCGGCGTGTTCGTGCGGGGCAAATACTGGTACGACTTCGAACTCAAGGACGAAGACCGCGAGTTCAAACAGATCAGCGACAGCGGCCGCAAGGAAGGCGCCAAGTCTTCCGGCGCGCAGATCCTCGATGCCTTCGTCTATCACAACTACGCCATCGCCGATTTGCCGGGCACCGTGCGGGCCGGCAAGCAGGTGGTGAGCTGGGGTGAAAGTACCTTCATCGGCAACTCGATCAACAGCATCAACCCGGTCGACGTCTCGGCGTTCCGCCGTCCCGGTGCCGAGATCAAGGAAGGCCTGATTCCGGTGAACATGCTGTTTGGCTCGCAGAGCCTGACCGACAAACTCTCGGTCGAAGGCTTCTACCAACTGGAGTGGGACCAGACCGTTCTCGACAACTGCGGCACGTTCTTCGGCGTCGACGTGGCGGCGGACGGTTGCAACAACGGCTACACCGTCGGCAGCCCAGCGGTGGCGCCACTGGTGCCGCTGACCACCGCGTTCGGCCAAGGCATCCAGGTCACCCGCGAGGGCGTGGTGATCCCCCGTGGCGGCGATCGTGATGCGCGCGATTCCGGGCAGTGGGGCACGGCGCTGCGCTGGCTCGGCGACGACACCGAGTACGGCCTCTACTTCATGAACTACCACAGCCGTACGCCGACGGTCGGCACCACCACGGCAGGGCTGTCGACACTGGCGGCGTTGCCAGGCATGGTCGGCATTGCCAACGGACTCGCGCCCGGCAGTGGTGCGGGGCTGGCGCAAAGCGTGATGCTCGGGCGCGGGCAGTATTACCTCGAATACCCGGAAGACATTCGTCTGTACGGCGCCAGCTTCTCCACCACTCTTCCGACGGGCACCGCATGGACCGGCGAGATCAGCTACCGGCCGAACGCGCCGGTGCAGGTCAACACCAACGACCTGACCCTGGCACTGGTCAACCCGATTGCCGGCGGCACCGCATCGCCACTCGCCACTTCGCCGGGTGCCGACAACAAAGGCTACCGGCGCAAGGAAGTCACGCAAATCCAGAGCACCCTCACGCACTTCTTCGATCAGGTGCTCGGCGCCGAACGCCTGACCGTGGTCGGCGAAGCAGCGGTGGTGCATGTCGGTGGTCTGGAGTCACGCAGTGAGCTGCGTTATGGCCGTGATTCGGTCTACGGCCAGTACGGTTTCGGCGGCGACACCGACGGTTTCGTCACCTCGACCTCGTGGGGCTATCGCGCCCGGGCGATTCTCGATTACGCCAACGTCATCGGCGGGATCAACCTCAAGCCCAACCTGTCGTGGTCGCACGACGTCGCCGGTTACGGCCCCAACGGACTGTTCAACGAAGGTGCGAAAGCCATCAGCTTCGGCGTCGATGCCGACTACCGCAACACCTACACCGCGAGCCTGAGTTACACCGACTTTTTCGGTGGCGACTACAACGTCCTCGAAGACCGTGACTTCGTGGCCCTGAGCTTCGGCGTGAACTTCTGATCTGCCCGAGAAGGATGACCGCAATGCGCAAAACGATTCTGCAATGTGGCGTGCTGGCCTTGAGTCTGCTGGCGGCCAACGTGATGGCGGCGGTGTCGCCGGATGAAGCGAACAAGCTCGGCACCAGCCTGACCCCGCTCGGCGCCGAGAAGGCCGGCAATGCGGACGGATCGATTCCGGCCTGGACCGGCGGCATCCCGAAAAACGCCGGTGCGGTGGACAGCAAGGGCTTCCTCGCCGACCCGTTTGCCAACGAAAAACCGCTGTTCACCATCACCGCCGCGAACGTCGAGCAGTACAAAAGCAAGCTCTCCGATGGCCAGGTGGCGATGTTCAAACGCTACCCGGAAACCTACAAGATTCCGGTCTACCCCACCCACCGCACTGTGGGCGCGCCGGCGGAAATCTATGAGTCGGCCAAGCGCAGCGCGCTGAACGTCAACGCAATCAACGACGGCAACGGCCTGGCCAATTTCACCGGCAACCGCTACTACGCCTTTCCGATTCCGAAGAATGGCGTCGAAGTGCTGTGGAACCACATCACCCGCTACCACGGTGGCAATCTGCGGCGCATCATCACCCAGGTCACACCGCAGACCAACGGCAGTTACACGCCGATCCGCTTCGAAGAAGAGATCGCCGTGCCGCAACTGATGAAAGACATCGACCCGGATAAAGCCGCCAACGTGCTGACGTTCTTCAAGCAATCGGTGACCGCTCCGGCGCGGCTGGCCGGTAACGTGCTGCTGGTGCACGAAACTCTCGATCAGGTGAAGGAACCGCGTCTGGCGTGGATCTACAACGCCGGTCAGCGCCGCGTACGTCGCGCGCCGCAAGTGGCCTATGACGGCCCGGGTACAGCGGCCGATGGCCTGAGGACTTCCGACAACTTCGACATGTTCTCCGGTGCTCCGGATCGCTATGACTGGAAACTGGTCGGCAAGAAGGAAATGTACATTCCCTACAACAGCTACAAGCTTGACTCGCCGAAGCTCAAGTACGACGACATCGTCAAGGCCGGGCACATCAATCAGGACCTGACCCGTTACGAACTGCACCGCGTCTGGGAAGTGATCGGCACGGTGAAACCGAACGAGCGGCACATCTACGCCAAGCGCCACATGTACATCGACGAGGACAGCTGGCAAGTGGCACTGGCCGATCACTACGACGGTCGCGGGCAACTGTGGCGCGTTGCCGAAGGTCACGCCCAGTACTACTACGATCATCAGGCTCAGGCTTACACGCTGGAAGCGCTCTACGACATCATTGCCGGCCGCTACATTGCGTTGGCATGAAGAACGAAGAGAAGCACAGCTTCGAATTCGGTTTTGAAGCCAAGGCTGCCGATTACACACCTTCGGCCCTGCGCGCCGAGGGCGTGCGCTAACGGCTCTGCTGTACCGCTGGACAAAAGGCGACCGCACGGTCGCCTTTTTTATGGCCATCAATCAGCGTGCTGAATACTCGTCAACAAGGGCGCGGGAGAGGGCTAGGGTGAGCGCACAACGATAAGAAGGCTCACCCGATGACCGCCATGACCCCGTGCCTGGATCGACCCGGATTTTTGCCGAGGCTGTCTTCACATCATCAGCCTCGCAGTCGCTTGACTGCGCCTTTGCTGACATCGAACGCACGGGTCAGGCTGTTGTGCGCGCCGGCAGGCAGCGGCAAAACCGCACTGCTCACCGAATGTCTTCTTCAGGTGCGCGCGGAGTGCGAGGCAATCTGGCTGCCGCTGGCGGGAGCGGCGCTCAGCAGCGAAGAATTTTGCCTGCGTCTGACGCGGGCGCTCGGGCTGGTCGAAGGCCTTGATGATACGCAGCTGATGGCGGAACTGGCCCATTGGTCGAGGCCGACGTCGCTGTTTATCGACGATTACAGTCGGCTGCCGGATCCGGCTGTGGATGCTCTGCTGGATCGCTTGCTGGCGGTCAGCAGCCCGGCGCTCACCTGGTGGATCAGCACTCGCCGCCGGCCGCAGTGCAACTGGCCGCGCCTGTTGCTCGATGACGAACTCTACGAATTCGAGAGTGCCAGCCTGGCGCTGACTCACGATGAAGTTGTATCGGTGTTGCACCATTTGCCGCCTGACCAGGCGGACCGCGTCGCCACCCGTATCATCCAGCGTACTGGCGGTTGGTGCGCGGGGTCGCGCATGGCGCTCCTGCAGAAATGCGACTGGTCGCAAAACCTGCAACCGCAGCAGCGTGTCGACACTCTGCTCGATTATCTGCAGCACGAACTGTTCAGCAACCTGACGCCGGAGCAGGACGAGGCATGGCGTGTGCTGGCTCACCTGCCACGGTTCAATGCGCCGTTATGCGAGCATTTGTTCGGCGCCGGCGAAGGCGCGCGGCTGCTGCACGATCTGCAGGTGTTGGGCTGCTTTATCGAGCCATGGCAGCAATCCGCTGACTGGCTCCAGGTGTTCCGCCCGCTGTCGCGAATCATCCAGGAGTCGCACTGGCCGTGTGCGCGTTCCTGGCACCGGCGCGCCTGTCAGTGGTTCAGCGCGACGCAGGATTGGCGAGCGGCGTTCGAGCAAGCGTTGTTGGCCGAGGAATACGAAACTGCCGTCAGCCTGTTGCAGCATTTCGGCTTCGAAGACTTGTTCGAAGACCAGACCGTCGTCCTGCTGTTGCGCTTGCACGAGCAGCAAAGCCAGCAGCTGACCCTGATGACACCACAGCTGATCGTGCTGGTCACGGGCGCCTTATTGTTTGCCGGCCGGTTCGAACAGGCCGGGCAATGCCTGGCTCATCTCGGCCGCTTCATGCCGCAGCCGACAGCGCAACTGGAGCAGCAACTGCTGGCCCGCTGGCAGGCGCAACAGGGATGGCTGTTTCACCTGCAAGGGCAAATGGAGCCGGCACGCGCCTGCTTTCAGGAGGCTTTGTCTGCGCTGGCTGACGAGGCCTGGCAGGCTCGTCTGATGTGCCTGTCGGGACTGACCCAGCAGGCGTTACTGTGCGGCGAGCTGGATCAGGCACATGCCCTCAACCGCGAGGCGCTATGCCTGGCGCGTGCTCACGGCTCCTTGCTGTTCGAAGGCTTGCTTGAGCTTGACCATGCGCAATGGCTCGAGCAGCGGGGCGCGCCTTTGCGTGCCGAAAGCCTGCTGGTGGAGATCGAGCACTTGCTGCGCCAGCGCGCCACGCTACCCGTGCCACTGCTCGGCCGGATTGCCCTGCGGCGCGGACGACTGGCGCTGTGCATGGGCCTTGAAGAGCAGGCTGCGCAGTTGTTCAGCGAAGGCCTTGAAGATTGCTTGCGCAGCCACGACAAGCGGGTCTTGTATGGTTATCTGGGGCAGGCGCAACTGGCCGGCAATCGCGGCGATTATGCCTGCGCTTTCGAACGCCTGCGCGAGGCCGAAAGGGTCATGCAGCAACGGCAGATTCCCGATACGGTCTATCGCGGTGTTGTGTTGCAGGTGAGCAGCCAGTTCTGGTTGCAACAGGGCCGACCGCATCTTGCGCAAGAAGCGTTGAGCCGACTGTTACGGCATTACCGGGGACCTTCGGCGTTGCAGGCGCCACCCGCGACGTTCGAACTGATTATTCGCATCGAATACCTGCTGGCCTGCGCGAATGCGCAATCGGAGCCGGACGAAAGCGCTCTGCCAACCATTGAGCGATTGTTGAAGCGCGCTCAGGCCAAAGGCATGTTGGCGGCGGAAACGGAATTGTTGCTGGCCTTCGCCCAGTTGGCCGAAGCGCACGGTGACACGGTGGCGGCGCAGCAAGCGTTCCAGCGAGCCGCAACGCTGGCGGAGCGTTGCCGATTGCAGCAAGCCGTGCGTGAGTGGGAATTACGCCGAGGTAGCCTCACTGGGTCTGGCAAGGAGGTTTCTGCCTGGCCACGGGATAACGATGAACAGGCGCCTGGCCTCAGTCGGCGCGAACGCGAAGTGCTGATGTTGATTGCTCAAGGGGCTTCTAATCAGCAAGTTGCCGAGCAACTGTTTATTTCATTACATACAGTAAAAACCCATGCGAGGAGGATTAACGGTAAGTTGGGTGTAGAACGCAGAACTCAGGCTGTGGCGAAAGCCAAGTTGATGGGGATACTGGTTTAGTTTTGTAAATTCAGTAGCACAACATGGTGCTCGTTGTTGGGTGGCATGTTTTGTAATTTGTTCGAGCTTCATGTCGGCTGAAAAAGAAACTACCTTGCAATTATCGGCGGTGGCTGCACTTGCAGCTCTGGATAATCAAGTAAGGAAAGTTTGTGGCCAAGTTATATAAAAGTTTGATGCGTGGTTCTTTCGGTGAGCAGGTTACCTGGCCGGAAGAGTGGGAAAAGGCAACACAGGCTAAAACAGATCTGTTCAAGATCATCGACGCCATGCCGAGCGTGCTGGATATTCTGCGCAGCATGCTTGAGGGTGAACTGAAGCGTCTGGGCAAAACAGTTGATATCGACAAGGTCTATATCAATACGGATCCTGCTTTCCCTGCCGATGAAAATCGGCCATCAGGCACTCTTTGGGAGGTAACGGTTCATTGTCTGAATAACCATATAAGTCCTGCCTATATTATGGGTGGCGATGGGGTTTTTGTTCTGCCGGATACGTTCAGTGAGCAATTCAAAGTCAACGTGCTCAATACCATTGTTGTTGAAGATCTGATCGCTGCTGTAACTGCCGGACTGGAAAAAACATTGCGAGCCGAGATCGCAAAGTTCTGGGCTGCGCCAGCGAAACCCGTCCATGCCGACAATGCACCGCTGTCGAACAAACAGGCTTTCATCAAGGCCTATGCCGTGGTCACCGGTGCAGAGCTGTCGCTGTCGGTCATGGCCAACAATTTCGATGCCCGATTGGGCGAGCGATTCGCTCATCTGCTGGAAGCAGATGCCGGTCGCGCAGCGTTTGAAGTCAACCTGCAACCGGCACAGGATTATCTTCTGGTGCGCCAGCCCTGTTTCGTTCTGGACAACGCCGAGCGTGCGGTCGCAGAGATGCAACTGGTCAACGAGTCGACTTCCTATTTGCTGCACACGCCGGAAAACGGCTTTGAGTTCTTTGAAAAAAATACCGATTTGCACAGCAAACTTCAGCAGAGACTTTCCCTGCGTAGCGAGCAGATCAGTTATCCGAAAGCCACGCAAAATCCTCATGCGTTTTGTGCAGAGGCTCACCTCAAAGGTCAGCTTGAAAGCGTGGCAACCTTGATCAGTGGCCGGGCACAACTGGAAAAACCGCTGACCTCCATGCTTCAGGAGAATCAACGCCTGCATGTGCTGCGTTACGGCATCGACACCCGCTTTTATCTGCTTTGGGCAGCACTGAAGCGCACCGACTGGCCGCTTTGGCTGCATGCCGCTGGTAGCGATGTTCAACAACGTTATAGCGAGCTTGAAGAATCCAAAGACCAGTATGAGGCTGCATATTCGAGCGCGTTCGATACGTGTTTTTCTTTCAAGGACTATGTGGTGCGCACGTTCGCCGCATGGGCGCAGAGGGCCTTTGACGAACGTCTGGATCCAGAAGCGATCAGTGTCCATAGCTCGTACACTTTGCAGATTGCCGGACGGACCATCGAGCAAGAAGAAACCCGGACGCTGACGGAGTTTCTTGTTTTCGGTCTGCACGACAATGGTTACAAAGCGACTCTGACCATCATCGGCGCTCCCGACGGAAGTCGGCTGACGGCAGTAGCGCTCGAGCAGTGGCTGGAAAATCGTAACCTGCGCCTGGAGTTTACCGGCAGTCTTGCATACTCGACGTCGGTTGCTTGGCAGGAGGCCTATCGCAACTATCTCTTCAGCCAGATGGAGTTTGCAGTTTTTGTAGCTCGCCAGTCCGGGAAGCTGGATTCCACCGATGCGAACATCATCGCGCGAGCCATGGCCAACGACCCTGCGGTGACTATTCAGGGCTTGAAAATAAGGCTGCAAGTCCCAGCATTGAAAGATGTTCTGATGATTTCGGCCAAAGAATACGCACCGTCGCTGATGTTGGTCAAAACAGCTGACGGGCAATTCGAACTGCAGAAATTTTCCGATATCTACGCGGCGAACCGCTGGCTGGAGTCGGCATTGTCGGCGGATCGTGAATACGCCGCATTGATGATTCATCCCGACTACCTGCACGAGGCGGGTGAGTTGCTTGGCAGCGCTGGTACTCAACTGAGCTACCGCTACACGCTTGATAGCCGGCCGGTCGATCTTTATCTGAACGCCAAGGCACCTTTGGCGGACTACGTAAATGTCGCCTACCGAGCCGAAGTTGCGCTGCACAAGGCCATTGCACCGGCAGCTTATCGGGCGCTTGGCATTGAGGGGCGCAAGCGCTATTCGCGTCTGACAACCGAACTCAAGGCGCTGTCCACGGTTGATGCACGAGACAATGGTTTTCCGACATTCGAGCAGTTCACCTATGACGCGGTGAAGGCCCAGATAGAAGACCTATTGCGTTCGCGCGGCAGCAACATTTCGGTCAATCCCGACCAGATCATTATTCAGACCGAAGAGTTTCGTAAGAGCGTTACCGACGTCTTGCTTGAGGGACTCGCTTTCGAAGCGGTGCATCCGGCCTATGAAACCAAGTACAGCCCCAAATATTACTTGGTGAATGGACATCCCCTCGTTGAAAAACTGGATATCCGGGATTTGTCTTCGCTATCGAAAACCTTCCGCCCTGGTGACCGATACAGCGCGATGCTGGAAGAGCAATATCTGAACAAGGCTCATCCTGATTACGCTTTCAAGCGCGCGGTACATGCCCGGAAAATCCGCTGTGAGATGTATCGCAATGCGTTTGCCGATTTCACCAACGGCAGATTATCGACAGAGTCTTTCTCTGCTGTCCAAGGGGTTATCGATAACCTCAAAGAGAGTGGCGGTTATCAGTCGGTAGGGACCAGCACCGCCGAAGGTGATATCGGGCTGTACAAATTCAATATTGGCGCGCTGGGTCTGACGACTCCTGGGGACCGCGCGGTTGGCGGCGTTTATATTTTTCGACTGAAGTTGTCGTCAGGTTTCTTCGACTTGCTCTATACGCCTGACGCACCGGATCAAGTCAACTTCCGGCCGATCGCTGAGTTCGTTCCTTCGATTCGTTTTCGAAAAGGCCCGTTCAGGAACTATTACAGCGAGCGGATACTGCTGGTTGACCAGAAAGTGACCAATGACTACTTCGATAATCTGGTCGCAACGGTTGATACCCGACCGGTCATTCGCACACAGCAGCGTTCGTTACTGCCCGATCTGTTCACTTTCCATGACGAGCGAGTGCGCCGTGTATTGAGTGACATCGACGAACGGACCACCAGTCTCAACGAAATAATCGCCGGTGTGGTTTATGAAAATCTGTTGAAGGCCGCAAACATTGTCAGCCTGCTGGTGCCACCCGTAGGCACTGTGGTGGTGGCTGTGCAGGTGATGAAAAGCATCTACGACGCGTCGCAGTCGCACCGACGTGGTGATTATTCCGCCGCGCTGGGGCATGTGCAGGATGTATTGAGCGGACTGCTGACATTGGGTCAGGCTGCAGCGGCGGGGGCGCCGGCTAAAGAACTTACCCGTGCGCAACGCTCGTTTCTGAGTTTGTTTGAAGACGCCCGCACGGTCGCGGAGCTGGTTACGTATTACACCGGCCATGAAGACCCCGCCGATGAACTGATCGGGTTCTTCAAGGCACTGATGCAAGAGGCTGAGTCTGCATTAAGCAAGACCACGGTTCGCTGAGCCGTTTCGAGCGCTCATAGTCTGATTTATCTTTCGTAACCCATGCGCCAACTCACGGCCCGGGTCGCAGCCAACAAACGCTGCGCCGCCGGGCCGTTTTCGTCGGCGTGGAACAGTGAGGTCGGGCCGACGATGGTCAGCACCGCAGCGATCTGCCCGACCGCGTTGAACACTGGCGCAGAAAGCGCATCCACACCCGGCATCAACAAACCATGCACGTGATGCAGACCGCGTTCGCGGATCTGTTCACACAGCGCTGCATAGGCTGTTTCATCCTTGAGCGGATGCTCCGCGACAGCGATCTCCTGCTCGCGCAATTCATCGGTTTCCCGGTGCGGCAGGTAAGCGCTGAACACCAGCCCGGTGGACGAGCTGAGCAGCGGCAGCACCGAACCCAATTGCGTCACCACCGTCACCGCGCGCACCGCCGGTTCGATATGCACCACGGTTGCGCCCTGATTGCCCCACACCGCGAGAAAGCAGGTTTCGTTGAGTTCATCGCGCAGCTCGGACAGCGGCAGGGCGGAAACTTTCAGCACGTCCATGCTGTTGAGCGCGGCCAGGCCCACGCGCAGTGCTTCGCGACCGAGGCCGTAATGGTTGGTGGCGGTGTTCTGTTCGGCAAATCCAGAAGCTATCAACGCCTGCAAATAGCGATGCACCTTGCTTGCCGGCATCTGCACATGTTCGGCCAGACGCGACAGCGAAGTCGACGGTGACAACTCGGCCAAAGCCTTGAGGATGTCGGTGCCGACTTCGGCGGAGCGGACTTTCTGTTTGCCGTTGCTGTCGCTGGTTTTTTCCATGGGGCTGGCGGTTCCGGTTCGAATGGGCGTCTTTATAGCTTGACGCTGGATAGCGAGCAAATTACGTTATGCGTAATCAGATTACGATAATAACAACCCCGGCGTGCCGAGACCTCTGAGCCAGAGCGATGGGCCACTGCCGACTCCCTGTTCAGGAGGCTCCATGAACCCCGATTCAACCGCGCAGGACCTGGTTTACCAGTCCGGTTTCGGCAACGAATTCAGCACTGAAGCGTTGCCCGGCGCGCTGCCCGTTGGCCAGAACTCTCCGCAGAAAGCCCCGTACGGCCTGTATACCGAGCTGTTCTCCGGCACCGCCTTCACCATGCCGCGCAGCGAAGCGCGGCGTACCTGGATGTACCGGATCCAGCCATCAGCCAATCACCCGGCGTTCGTCAAACTGGAACGGCAACTGGCCGGCGGACCGTTGGGTGAAGTAACCCCCAATCGTCTGCGCTGGAATCCACTGGAGCTGCCGACCGAGCCAACGGATTTCATCGATGGTCTGGTCAGCATGGCGGCCAACGCCGGTGCCGAGAAACCGTCTGGCATCAGCATTTATAACTACGCCACCAATCGTTCGATGGAGCGGGTGTTCTTCAACGCCGATGGGGAAATGCTGCTGGTGCCGCAACTCGGTCGCCTGCGTATCGCCACCGAACTGGGCGTACTCGAAGTGGCACCGCTGGAAATCGTCGTTCTGCCGCGTGGCCTGAAATTTCGCGTCGAACTGCTCGATCCACAGGCACGCGGCTACCTCGCCGAGAACCACGGCGCGCCGCTGCGCCTGCCGGATCTGGGGCCGATCGGCAGCAACGGTCTGGCCAATCCACGGGATTTCCTGACCCCGGTCGCTGCCTACGAAAACTTGCAGCAACCGACTACTCTGGTACAGAAATTCCTTGGCCAGTTGTGGGCCACCGAACTCAATCACTCACCGCTCAATGTGGTCGCCTGGCACGGCAACAACGTGCCGTACAAATACGACCTGCGCCGTTTCAACACCATTGGCACGGTGAGTTTCGATCATCCCGATCCTTCGATCTTCACCGTATTGACCTCGCCGACCAGCGTGCACGGTCTGGCCAACCTCGATTTCGTGATCTTCCCGCCGCGCTGGATGGTCGCCGAAAAGACCTTCCGGCCACCGTGGTTCCACCGCAACCTGATGAACGAATTCATGGGCCTGATCCAGGGCGAATACGACGCCAAGGCCGAAGGCTTCGTGCCCGGTGGCGCTTCGCTGCACAGCTGCATGAGCGCCCACGGCCCGGACGGCGAAACCTGCACCAGGGCGATCAACGCCGAGCTTGCACCTGCAAAAATCGATAACACCATGGCCTTCATGTTCGAGACCAGCCAAGTGCTTCGTCCAAGTCGTTTCGCCCTCGAATGCCCACAGTTGCAACCCAGTTACGACGCTTGCTGGGCGACGCTGCCCGCCACGTTCGACCCGACCCGGAGATAACCCATGACACAGAATTCCATCCCCCGCAGCTGGGTCGCTTCGGCCAACGGTCACAGCGATTTCCCCTTGCAGAATCTGCCGCTGGGCGTGTTCAGCCTGGACGGTTCGGCGCCTCGCGCGGGCGTAGCGATCGGCGAGCACATTTTCGATTTGCAGGTGGCGCTTGAGGCCGGTCTGTTCGACGGTGTCGCACGCAGTGCGGTGGAAGCCATGCACGGCGGGCAGTTGAACGCGTTCTTTGAACTTGGCCGTGAGGCGCGGGTGGCCCTGCGCGAACGCCTGATCGAACTGTTCAGTGAAGGCAGTACCCTGCGCGGCAACATCGAAGCGCAAGGCGCGAAACTCTTGCCGTTGGCTGCCGATTGCCAGATGCACCTGCCGGCACGGATCAGCGATTACACCGACTTCTACGTCGGCATCGAGCACGCGCAGAACGTCGGCAAACTGTTCCGCCCGGATAACCCGCTGCTGCCGAACTACAAGCACGTGCCGATCGGTTACCACGGTCGCGCTTCGACGGTGCGAGCGTCCGGCACCGACGTGCGCCGGCCGAAAGGCCAGACGCTGCCGGCCGGGCAGACCGAACCGGTATTCGGTCCATGCGCGCGTCTGGATTACGAACTGGAACTGGGCATCTGGATCGGTCAGGGCAATGAGATGGGCGAGCCGATTGCCATCGGTGACGCCGCCGAGCACATCGCCGGGTTCTGCCTGCTCAACGACTGGTCGGCGCGGGATATCCAGGCTTGGGAATACCAGCCACTCGGCCCATTCCTGTCGAAGAGTTTCATCACCAGCGTCTCGCCCTGGGTGGTAACGGCCGAAGCGCTGGAGCCTTTCCGTACTGCACAACCGGCGCGCCCTGAAGGTGATCCGCAGCCGCTGCCGTATCTGCTCGACAAGCGCGATCAGGATGGCGGCGCCTTCGACATCGAGCTGGAAGTGCTGTTGCGTACCGAAACCATGCGCGAGCAGAACCTGCCCGCCCATCGTTTGACCCTGAGCAACACTCGTTACATGTACTGGACCGTGGCGCAAATGGTCGCGCACCACAGCGTCAACGGCTGCCAGTTGCAGGCCGGTGACCTGTTCGGTTCGGGCACTTTGTCCGGCCCGGAAAACGGCCAGTTCGGCAGCCTGCTGGAGATTACCGAGGGCGGTAAGAAACCGATCGAACTGGCTTCCGGCGAAGTGCGCAAATTCCTTGAGGACGGTGACGAAATCATCCTGCGTGCCCGCTGCGCCCGCGACGGTTTTGCCTCGATCGGCTTCGGCGAATGTCGCGGCACCGTGATCGCTGCGCGCTGACGGGAGCGGCTTATGGATCTCTATGGCTATTACCGTTCCACTTCGTCGTATCGGGTGCGCATTGCGCTGGCGTTGAAGGGCCTCGATTACCAGGCGTTGCCGGTCAACCTGATCGCACCGTCGGGCGGTGAGCATCGGCAACCGGCGTATCTGGCGCTCAATCCGCAGGGCCGGGTGCCAACCTTGCGCACCGATGATGGTGCGCTGCTGATTCAGTCGCCAGCGATCATCGAGTATCTGGAAGAGCGTTACCCGCAGGTGCCGTTGCTGCCGGATGATCTGCTGGCGCGCGCGCAGGTGCGCGGTGTGGCGGCGGTGATCGGCTGCGACGTGCACCCGCTGCACAACGTCAGCGTGCTCAATCGCCTGCGCCAGGCGGGGCAGAATGAGGCGCAAGTGGTGGAGTGGATCAGCCATTGGATCAGCCAAGGGCTGGCGACGGTGGAGCAGTTGATCGGCGACAGCGGTTTCTGTTTTGGCGAATGGCCGTGCGTGGCAGATGTGTATCTGATTCCGCAGTTGTATGCGGCTGAGCGGTTCAACGTCAGCCTGGAGGCATATCCGAAGATTTGCCGTGTGGCTGCCTTGGCGGCTGATCATCCGGCGTTTATCAAGGCGCATCCTGCCAATCAACCAGACACGCCTGACTGATCGTTCCCACGCGGAGCGTGGGAACGATCAAAAACAATTTCGCCTGATACACCGCAATCGCGAGCAGGCTCACTCCTACAAAATCTGGTCAATGCACGACGGAGTTGGGCGACAGATGGCCGAGGCGTTCGGTCAGGCGCAGGCGCTGGATCGGGTCTTCGCTGAGCAATAATGCATGCTCCAGATCGAAGCGTTCAGCGTTCGGGCAATCCAGCCGTTGATACAGACTGGCCCGGGCCATGTAATCGGAGGCCTTCGCATCGCCCAGTTCGAGCACTCGTTCTGCGTCGATCAGCGCGGCGATGTGATCGTCGTGGGTCAGGTGCAATTGGCGCAGGTTGCGTGACAGACGTTGCAGCATCTGCACCGGCGTTGCGCTCAGCAAATGTTCGGCGCTGAGCTGCATGTTCGGCCCGTATTGGCGTTGCAACAGTTCTCGGCAGTCATTGGGATACAGTCGCCGCCCGCCGCAAGGGTCGAGCAAGTGGTCGGCGCCGGGTACCCGCAGCAGAAAATGTCCGGGGAAGTTGACCCCGACCAGAGGAATCTCCAGCCCACGCGCCAGTTCCAGTGCGATCAACGCCAATGCCAACGGCTGACCGCGTTGGGTGTGCAACACGCGATGCAACAGCGCCGCCTGTGGGCGCAGCGGCAGGAAATCATCCTGCGCGAAACCGAGATCGACCATGCGCCGCAACAGCGGTTGCGCCAGTTCGCTGACCGGCAGCATCGGCAGCCCATAGCTGACGCGTAGTTGCAGATCCTTGAAGGTGCGCAACCATGCCTCGGGCTCGAGGGTTTTGTCGTGCTCGGCACTTATCCACAGCGCAGCTTCCAGCAGGGCTGGCGGTGAACGATGCAGGCATTCGAAAAAGCGTTGGCGCGCACTCATCTGAATCTCCCTCCAATGCCTCGTTTTAGCCCCGTCCGGATGGTTCGTCCAGTGCTGGGCTCATTGAGCGCGAGTTATAGCGGCGCAGCATTGTCCGCTCGGCGGCTCATGCCAGTGCGCGCCAGCAATTTTCAGGGGCAAGCCTATACTGGCGTTCTACAAGAAGTGATTCGGGAGCCTGTCGATGTTCGCTCTCATGCAAAGCACTCGCCTGGAATCGCTGCACCTGAGCGTGGACCCGGCCACCGGGTTGAAGGCGGTCATTGCCATTCATAACAGCCATCTGGGGCCAGCCCTGGGCGGGTGCCGTTACCTTGCCTATCCCAACGACGAATCTGCGGTCGAGGACGCCATTCGCCTGGCGCAAAACATGAGCTACAAAGCGGCGCTCGCCGGCCTCGCGCAAGGTGGCGGGGTGGCGGTGATCGTGCGCCCGGCCCATGTCGAGAATCGCGCTGCGTTGTTCGAGGCTTTCGGACGTTGCATCGAGCAACTCGACGGCCGCTATATCACCGCCATCGACAGCGGTACGTCAGTGGCGGACATGGACTGCATTGCCCAGCAGACCCGCCACGTTACCAGCACCACTTCGGCAGGCGACCCGGCGCCGCATGCGGCCATGGGCGTGTTCGCCGGCATTCGCGCCACGGCGATGGCGCGCCTGGGCAGCGACAACCTCGAAGGTCTGCGCGTTGCCATCCAGGGGCTTGGCAATGTCGGTTTTGCGCTGGCCGAGCAACTGCACGCTGCCGGCGCCGAGTTGCTGGTCAGTGACATCGACCACGGCAAGGTGCAACTGGCAATGGAACAGCTCAATGCCCACCCGATCGCCAACGACGCATTGCTCAGCACGCCGTGCGACATTCTCGCGCCGTGCGGGTTGGGCGGGGTGCTTAATAGTCACAGCGTTTCACAGCTGCGCTGCTCGGCGGTGGCCGGTTCGGCGAACAATCAACTTTCCCATCTGGATGTGGCGGATCAACTGGAACGGCGCGGGATTCTTTATGCGCCGGATTATGTGATCAATGCCGGCGGGCTGATTTACGTTTCACTGAAACATCGCGGTGAGGAGCTGCCGACGATTACGGCGCATCTGTCGAAAATCAGTTCGCGGCTGACCGAAGTCTTCGCCCATGCTCAGGCGGAAAAACGTTCGCCGGCGCGGGTGGCGGATGAGTTGGCCGAAAAGGTTTTGTATCGCTGAAAGCAAAAGATCGCAGCCTTCGGCAGCTCCTACATTCCGAGTGTAGGAGCTGCCGAAGGCTGCGATCTTTCTAATTACTTCGGCGCTTTCGCTGCTTTGGCTGGCTTCGCCGGCGCCTCATCAGGTTCTGCCGCTTCAGCTTTTTCGACAGGCTCGGCCGGCGCATTGATCAGCTCCGACAGCGCATCGGGCTGGCTCTTGAACGCCCGGGCGAACACATCACGATTCTTCGCCATGTAGATCCCGGCTTCTTCCACTTGCTGTTCGGTCAGAGACGGAACGGCTTTTTGCAGCACATCGGCCAGATATTCGGCCAGTTCGAGCATTTTGTCATGACGATCAGCTTCGGCTTTATCCATGAACAAGCGCTCCAGATCTCGGCTGCTGCGGTATACCACTTCGACGGCCATTCACCACCTCACATGCCTTCACATTAAGTTGTCTTGACGACTACTGTATCCATATACAGCGAAAAGGATAAGCGAATCCCTGCGCCATGGGTAGTGGCTTTTCAATGTAGACCGGATTTGGCGTTTGTCAGGGGTACGGTGTGGCTGCTATTCGCGAGCAGGCTCGCTCCCACGGGGATTGTGCAAAGCCGCGAGCCTGCGACCAAACGCCACGGCGCGGGATTTGCGGCGGATCGCCATGATGCGTGGCCCTGAACCTGCATGAAAACCGTTGCTACAAGGCGCGCGCGCAAAACCGTCACGTGCGATACGCATCATCCGCCCGAAACGGGCTAAGGAAACTCATCGTGAAAATAAATTGGGCCGAGAAACTGCGGCGTAACGTGCATCAACTGGCCGAGTCCCTGGGCAACCTGTTCGTCGAAACCTTTCACTATCTGGCGCTGTTCGCCATCGGTGCGGTGACAGCGTGGGCGGCGGTGATGGAGTTTCTCGGGATGCTCGAAGTCGGGCACATCAAGATCGATGACATTCTGTTGCTGTTCATCTATCTGGAACTGGGCGCGATGGTCGGGATTTATTTCAAGACCAACCACATGCCGGTGCGCTTCCTGATCTACGTGGCGATCACTGCACTGACGCGCCTGCTGATCTCCAACGTCTCGCACCACAACCCGCCGGACATGGGCATTATCTACCTGTGCGGCGGCATTCTGCTGCTGGCGTTTGCGATCCTGGTGGTGCGTTACGCTTCGTCGCAATTCCCCTCAGTGAAGATCGAGAACCCGCAGCGCAAGCTCGGCACGGGCTCCAGCGAACATCCTGAAGTGGAGAAGGGCGAGCTTTAAAGGCCCGCCGCCTGACCCGGCTGGCCTTTGACCCGTGGCGGTGGCGGGGTCAGCCCGGCGCCGCTGGTCATGGCTTCGAGGATCGACATGGCGCTGTGGCCCTGTTCGATGGCGATGCCGAACCGGATGCTTTGCACCAGCCTCTTCAAACGCTCGGGATCGTTGCGCTGTTCGGCGCTGATCATGCGCTTGGCCACAATGCGGCCGGCGTTGGACAGGGTCAGCATGATGCTGCCGTCCAGGCCCTGAATGCTCAGATTGATCTGATAGTCCGGCGCGAATGCATCGGTAATGATTTGAAATGGGTTGTCCATGATGCGTCACCGCCTGATTGAACGTGCAGTTGTTGACCGGCCATGATCTGATTTGGTTCGCAACACCAGACCACTGGCATCTCGTTCGCTGAGGTTTGCAATGTCCGTTTGCCTCAAGGGTGATGTAGCAAGGGGCATGCCGGAAAAATTGTCGAACAATAAACACGGCGAAAAAAACGGCGAGCCTCGGGGCTCGCCGTTTTTTGTGGCGCATTTTCAGGGCAGGAATGAGCGGATGATCGCTGACAGTGCAGTCAGGCCGATCAGCACTCCACCCAGTTCACCGCCAGCCCGCCCCGCGAGGTTTCCTTGTACTTGTCGTGCATGTCGGCGCCGGTGTCGCGCATGGTGCGAATCACCCGGTCGAGGGAAATAAAGTGATTGCCGTCGCCGCGCAGGGCCATTTGCGTGGCGTTGATCGCCTTCACCGCCGCGATGGCATTGCGCTCGATGCACGGCACTTGCACCAGGCCACCGACCGGATCGCAGGTCAGGCCGAGGTTGTGTTCCAGGCCGATTTCGGCAGCGTTTTCCAATTGCTCCGGTGTCGCGCCGAGGACGTCGGCGAGGCCGGCGGCGGCCATTGCGCAAGCCGAACCGACTTCGCCCTGACAGCCGACCTCGGCACCGGAGATGGAGGCGTTTTTCTTGCACAAAATGCCCACGGCGGCTGCACCGAGAAAGAACGCGACGACGTCATCGTCAGACGCATCCGGATTGAATTTCATGTAGTAGTGCAGAACGGCCGGAATGATCCCGGCGGCGCCATTGGTCGGCGCGGTGACCATGCGCCCGCCGGCGGCATTTTCTTCGTTGACGGCAAGGGCGAACAGGTTGACCCATTCCATTGCCGACAGGGTCGAGCTGATCACATTCGGTTTGCCGATTTCCAACAGGCTGCGATGCAGTTTCGCCGCGCGGCGCGGTACTTTCAGACCGCCGGGCAGGATGCCTTCGTGGCGCAAACCTTGTTCGACGCACTCGCGCATCACTGACCAGATGTGCAGCAGGCCTTTGCGAATCTCGGCATCGCTGCGCCAGGCGCGCTCGTTGGCCATCATCAGTTCGGACACGCGCAGATTGTGCTTTTTGCACAGGGCGAGCAGTTCGGCGGCGCTGGAAAAATCATAGGGCAACACCACGTCGCTGGTTGGCGCCACGCCAGATTCGACTTCAGCCGCTTCGACGATGAAGCCGCCGCCGACCGAGTAATAGGTTTGCGTGAACAGCTCGGCGCTTTCGCCAAAGGCGCTCAGCGACATGGCGTTGGGGTGGTAGGGCAGGCTCTCGTCGAGCAGCAGCAGGTCGCTCTGCCAGTCGAACGCAATTGAGCGCTGACCGGCGAGGGACAGTTGTCCGGTTTCGCGCAGTTGCTGGATGCGTGGATCGATGGTCGAAGGATCGATGCTGTCCGGCCACTCGCCCATCAGGCCCATGACCGTCGCGCGATCGGTGGCATGGCCAACGCCGGTGGCCGAGAGCGAACCGTACAGGCGGACCTGCACACGTCGCACATCATTGAGCAGATGCTGATCGACCAGAGCCTGGGCAAAGGTCGCCGCTGCGCGCATCGGGCCGACGGTATGGGAACTGGACGGGCCGATGCCCACTTTGAATAGATCGAAAACACTGATAGCCATGCTAAACCCTTACAAGCAATGGAGTAGGAATCGCTGCCATTTTTTGTCGGACAAGCGCAATGTCGGCGATACTGCCTGCCTCGCTTCGAGGTGACCAACGAAACCTCCTAAGACAGCCTTTAGCAGGACTAAACAATGAGTCGTCAATTGCATGCCCAGACCTACGTCTGGCTGCAGGTGTTTGCCTGTGCCGCGCGGCACCTGTCGTTCACCCGTTGTGCCGAAGAGCTGCACATCACCCCGGGCGCGGTCAGCCAGCAGATCCGCCAATTGGAAGAGCGCCTGGGCTTTCGCCTGTTTCATCGGCGCGCGCGGGGCGTTGAGTTGAGCGCGCAGGGGCAGCGGCTGGCGATTACTGTCAATGAAGCCTATGGCAGCATCGATGCGGAACTGCGCCGGCTGGACGCCGGGATGATCAGCGGGACTCTGCGGTTGCGTTCGATCCCGTCGTTTCTCGGCAAGTGGCTGACTCCGCGCCTGCCGCGCTTGCAGCAACGCTTTCCGGACATCCAGTTGCGCCTGGTGGCCGAGGACAGCAGCGTGCCGTTGCACGAAGGCGATTTCGATCTGGCGATCGACCTCAACGATGGCAGCTACCCCGGATTGTTATCCACAGCCTTGCTCGACGAGCAGATATTTCCGGTGTGCGCGCCGAGCCTGCTGCGCGGGCGACCGCCGTTGCACGGGCCGGCGGATCTGGTGCATTTCCCGCTGCTGCACGACATTACCGCCTGGCGTGGCAGTTACGAGTATGCGGAATGGGAGTTCTACTTGAACGCGATCGGCTTCGAAGGCGCCGATGTGCGGCGCGGGCACACGTTCAATCGCAATCACCTGACCATTGAAGCGGCGATTGCCGGTATGGGCGTGGCGATTGCCCGGCGCACGTTGCTCAATGATGAGCTGGAGCGCGGCACTTTGATCGTGCCGTTCGGCTTGTCGGTGCCCAACCATAAACGCTACGTGCTGCTATATGCGCCGGGGGCGTTGAGCCATCCGGGCGTGCGCGCTGTGCATGACTGGCTGGTGGAAGAGGCGGGGATTTTTCGCAGCCTGCACCCGCTGAATGAGCAACAGATGTGAGCAGATTTTTCTGCGGAGCGGGTCGACCCAACTCCCGACATTAACAGCGCCTCGCTCGGTTGTCCGGCTTTTTTTGCGAATGAATATTTTTCTTTTTTCAGGGGTTGAAATGTTCGTCGCTCGGGCCGATTGTTGTAACCAGGAGGTCAGGAAATTCAACTCAA
This sequence comes from Pseudomonas sp. ef1, assembly GCF_007293365.2. Lineage (NCBI taxonomy): Bacteria > Pseudomonadati > Pseudomonadota > Gammaproteobacteria > Pseudomonadales > Pseudomonadaceae > Pseudomonas > Pseudomonas sp. ef1. The sequence goes on from NZ_CM129815.1 coordinate 2,026,007, forward strand.
GGCCTCCAGCGAGCTAGCTGAAATAAGGGATGAACTATGCAAATCCAAGTCAACAGCGATAACCATATTCAAAGCAGTAAGCGACTGGAGGAGTGGGTACGTACAACTATTGAGAGCACGCTCGACCGTTATGAAGAAGACCTGACCCGTGTCGAAGTCCATCTGAGCGACGAGAACGGCGAAAAACCAGGTCCCCATGACTTGCGCTGCCAACTGGAAGCGCGGCCAAAAGGCCACCAACCGATTTCCGTGACCCATAAAGCCGATTCGCTGGAACAGGCGATCGACGGTGCTGCCGAGAAACTCGAGCACAAACTGGATCATCTGTTCGGCAAACTGCGAGGTAAACCACGCGCCGCTGTAGTGCCATTTACCGGCAAAGCCAACGACAAGCTCTTGGCGGAAGAATTTGACGAGAACGAACAGGCAGCGATCAACAGTTGATGCGCTGATTTCACAAGTCACACAAGGAGAACGGGCCTGCTGATGCAGGCCCGTTTTTTTTCGCATGGCGGCAAGGCTTCAGAGTGTGTTCAGAACGCCACCGACGTCTGCACATAAACCGTCCGCGGCTCTCCCACGTACTTGCCCTTGTTGTTGTCATCGAACGAGCGTGTGAAGTACTGCGTGTTGAAGATGTTCTTCACGCCCACCGCCACATTCAAATCCGACAGTTGCGGTCCGAAGTCATACCCGGCGCGGCTGCTGAACAGCATGTAACCGGGGATCTTGCCGGTGCTGCCATCGGCGCTTTCTTTCGAGGTGTTGGCGTTGTCGGCAAACTGGTCGCTCTGGAAGCTGCTGTCCAGATTCAGCTTCCATGGCCCTTCGGTATAACCGACGCCAATCGTGCCTTTGTGCTTGGAGGAAAAAGGCACGCGGTTGCCTCTGTTCGGCCCGTCTTCGCGAATGGTCGCATCGACATAGGCATAACTGGCGTAGACATCGAAACCGGCCAGCGCCGGGCTCAAGTCGTCGAGCGCGTAATTGACGCTGGTCTCGATGCCCTGATGGCGGGTTTCGCCGCGAGCGATCACCGAGTCGTTGGTCTGGTTGCTTTCGTACTGGTTGTCGAAGTTGATCAGGAATGCGCCGATTTCCGCGCGCAGAGCACCGTTGTCATAGCGCGTGCCGAGTTCCCAGGTGCGGGCCTTTTCCGGTTTCACCTCGCCGCTGCTCACGCGATTGGGCATCTGGCTGTATTGCACGCTGCCGAACGAGCCTTCGGTGTTGGCGTACAGATTCCAGCTGTCGGTGAGGTGATAGAGCACGTTCAGCGCCGGCAGCGCGGTGTTGTAGTCGCCCTTGTATTTGACGTTGGTCAGGTTGTTGGTCTGCTGCGACTCGATCATCTCGTAGCGCACGCCCGGGGTGATGGTCCATTTGCCGATGTCGATGCGGTCATCGACGAAGAACGCATTGGCCTCGGTGCCACCGCGAGTGTCACGGTCGTTGCGGCTGCTGGTGGTCGGGTATTCGTTGGCGCTGATCGGCGTGCGATAGCGCAGTTCGTGGCCGGCCTCATTGATGTAGCGGTAGCCGACGCCGACTTCGTGGCTGCTCGGACCCAGGTCGAAGCCTTGGGCGAAACGGGTTTCCAGACCACGCACCCAATACTCGCGAGGCGACAGCGAAAGAAACGTGCCCTGATCCAGATAACCGCTGCGCAGGGTTTTGGTGAAGAAGGTGTTGGCGGTGAATTCGCGGCGATCTTGCTGATAGCGATAGCCGAAGTTGAACATCGTGCGGCGCCCCCAGAACTGGTCTTTCGGTCGCGTCGACTGATACGGATCGGCATCGTAATCGGCGACATTGAGACCGCCGGGCATGTCGGCCTTGCCCTCGTAATACTGGGCCATGGCGTTGAAGCTGTTGGCGTCGTCGAGCTGGTACTTGCCCTTGAGGATCAGGTCGTCGATCTCGGTATCGCTGTGTTCACGCCAGTCACCACCACGGGTGCCGGAGTACAGCAAGGCGCCACCGAGGCCGTTGGCGTTGGTGCCGCCGGCCAGCAGATTGGCGCTGGTCTTGAAACCGTCGTGGCTCGACGATGGGCTGGTTTCAGTCTGGAACCCACCCTTGACCGTTGGCTCGTCAGGAATCGCCCGGGTCACGAAGTTGACCACGCCGCCGACGTTCTGCGGGCCGTAACGCACCGCGCCGCCGCCACGCACCACGTCCACGGCATCCATGTTGCCCATGCTGATCGGCGCGAACGAAAGCTGCGGCTGGCCATACGGCGCGAACGGCACCGGGATGCCATCCATCAATACTGTCGAGCGTGCGGCCAGGCGTGGATTCAAACCGCGAATGCCGAAATTCAGTGCCATGTCGTGGCTGCCCGTGCCGTTGTTCTCCGGCGCATTCACACCGGGGATGCGATTGAGTACATCGCGGGCCTGGGTCGCGCCCTGGCGTTCGAATTCTTCGCGGCGGATCACATCACGCGCCCCGGGGTGTTCGAAGACGTTGATCTGCGCTGCATCGCCGAGCCAGTCGCCGACCACGGTCGAAGTGCCCAGCTCCAGCGCCGCGTCAGCCAGCGGTTGCAGGCTGAAGGCATTGTCGCCTTCGGCGCGGGCTTGCAGGCCGGTGCCTTCGAGTAAGGCGTCAAGGCCTTGTTGCGCGGTGTAGTTGCCTTCCAGACCACGGCTCTGCACACCGCTGGTGACTTGCGAACCGAAGGAAATCAGCACGCCTGCTTCACGGCCAAACTGGTTCAGCGCGGTTTCCAGCGACGCCGGGGCGATGTGATAAACCTTGGTCTCGGCGCCCAGCGCAGCGGGCAGGGCGGTGAAACTCAGGCTGGCGCCGAGCAGAAGATTGCGCAGGCTGCGGGCCAGTGGCGTAAGGCGGGTGGGCTGCATGTGGACGATCCTGAGAAGGTGGAATCAAGGGGGCTTTCCTTCTCTGTCACGCCAGATCTGAAAAACGGCTCATTTATTTTTTCAGAATCAAAAGATCGCAGCCTTCGGCAGCTCCTACAGAAAAAATGCATTCCAAATGTAGGAGCTGCCGAAGGCTGCGATCTTTTGATCTTGCTTTCTAAACCCGCGCTTCGACGCTCACCCAATAACGGGTAAAGCGCTTCACTCTGACCGGCAGACTGATCTGCAACAGGTCGAGAATCCGCTCGCTGTCATCCAGTGGATACGTCCCGGAAATCAGCAGATCGGCAACCTGACTGTCGCACCGCAGCTGCCCGCGCCGGTAGCGGCCAAGCTCTTCGAGGAAATCGCCGAGGCGCATATGGGCGGCGACCAGCATGCCGTCGGTCCATGCACCGCTGTTGGCGTCCAGCGGTTTGGGGGCGCTGACCGAGCTGGCAGTAAAACTCAACTGCTGCGCGATCGGCAGCAGCAGGGGCGCGCGCTGGTTGGCGACGAGTTCGACTCGTCCTTCGAACAGGGCGATCTGCGTGCGATCAACAAACTGCCGCACATTGAGGCGCGCACCTTGGGTTTTCAGCACGCCGTGTGCCGTGCGGACTTCAAACGAGTGTGCGGCGCTCAACAGCATTTCGCCCTCAAGCAGACGAATCAACCGCTGCGCACCATCAACATCAACCGAGCTGGCGGTATTGAGCTGTAACGAATCGGCACCGCCCAGGCCGATCTTGCGCCGCTGGCCGATCGGTGTGCGGTAATCGGCGAGCAGCGACGGCAACGGCGTGTGCTCGCGCATGCCCCAGGTCGCCGCTGAGCCGGCACCGAGAATCAGCAACATTTTCAGCGCCTGACGGCGGCTGCCGGACTTCGGTCCGTTCAACGCGGCGTGGGCCAACGGCGACGACACGCCGCGCAAGCGCTGGTTGACCCGTTGCATGTGTTCCCACGCTCGGCGATGTTCGCTGTGCGCATCCAGCCAGTGTTGCCAAGCCTGCTGCTGGCGCGGGGTCAGGGTGCCCTGCTGCATTTCCAGCAACCAGTGCACCGCCTGTTCGGCGACTTGCGCGGAGAAATCCGGCGTGCGATTCACAGGGCGAAATAGCAGCGCATGGCCGCTTTGTTCAAATGGCGTTTGACCGTGGCCACCGAGATGCCCAGTTCTGCGGCGATCTGTGGATAAGTCAGACCATCGACCTGCGCGAGCAGGAAGGCGCGTTTGACCTGGCGCGGCAAACCGTCGAGCAGCTCATCGAGTTCGACCAGTGTCTGCAGGATGATCGCTTTGTGCTCTTCCGACGGCGCGACCATTTCCGGCATCTGCGCCAGTGTCTCGAGGTAGGCGCGTTCCACATCCTGCCGCCGGTAATGGTTGAACAGTACGCGCTTGGCCAGCGTAGTGAGAAAGGCGCGCGGCTCGATGATCACTGGTGGCTCGCGGGCGGTCAGCACTTTGATGAACGTGTCCTGGGCCAGATCCGCCGCACTGTCCGGGCAGCCGAGCTTGCGCCGCAACCAGCCGGTGAGCCAACTGTGATGGGCATGGTAGAGCGATTCGACGGGATGGGCGGGCGGCAACGAAATGACTCCGGACGCAAAACTTGCGTAGAGAACGTGCATTAGAGAACAAGAACGGTTCGCATTGTAGAGGCTGGCGACAGTGTCCGGCAATCAGATGCTTTTGCGTATGAGAATATTTATCATTAATATTGCTCGCCTGTAGATTCGGCTTGTCGGCCGAACGTTTCCGTTTCAGGGTCGAAACATGAAAGGCAAACTCGCCACCCTTCCCATGTCCTATCGTCTGGCCGTCACTTCGCGGGTATTGGCGGCGATTTTCGGCGGCTATCTGGTCGCGGCGCTGGCCAGCGTCACCCTGACGTTGTGGCTGCCGCTGAACCGCGCCGAAGCCGTGGTCACCGGCATGACCGTGTCCTTTCTGGTCTATCTGGTTGCCGTGCTCTGGTGTTTTGCCTGCCGCAGCGCGTGGTCGGCGTGGGTCGGCCTGTTGGTGCCGAGCGTGATTCTCGCCACCGTTTCCGGTGCCGCGCGCGGTCTGGGGCTGGCATGAAGGAAGGGTTCCGGCAGGCGATGGCCTGGCTGCACACCTGGGCCGGGCTGGTGTTCGGCTGGCTGCTGTTCGCGATTTTCCTCACGGGAACGCTTGCTTACTTCAAAGACGAAATCAGCCACTGGATGCAGCCGGAAATTGCTGCGCATTCGCTCGATAGCGAAGCGAGCCTGACGCAGGCGCAAAACTATCTGCAACAACACGCCGCCGGTGCCTCGCGCTGGCTGATCGATCTGCCCGATGCCCGCGATCCCGGTCTGACCGTGCGCTGGCAACAGGCGCCGGGCAAACCCGGCGAGCGCGGCCGCTTCGAATCCCGAACCCTCGACGCCCGGACCGGGGTCGAAGTACAGGGCCGCGAAAGCATGGGCGGCGAGTTCTTTTACCGCTTTCACTTCCAGTTGCAGATGCCTTACCCGTGGGGGCGCTGGCTGGCGACCCTCGCCGCGATGGTGATGTTCGTTGCGTTGATCAGCGGCATCATCACCCACAAGAAAATCTTCAAGGACCTCTTCACTTTCCGCCCGCGCAAGGGCCAGCGTTCCTGGCTCGACGGGCATAACGCCGTGGGTGTGCTGGTGCTGCCGTTTCATTTGATGATCACTTACAGCAGCCTGGTGATTTTCATGTCGATGGTCATGCCGGCGAGCATCGTCGCCTCTTACGGCAGCGACGTGCGCAAGTTCTACGACGAAGTCTTTCCCGCCTCGAAGACGCCCGAGCGCGCTGATATCGCCGCACCGCTGACCGCCATGGCGCCGTTGCTGGCTAAAGCCAGCGAGCAGTGGGCGGGCGGCCACACCGCGCGTCTGTCGGTGAGCAATCCGGGCGATGCCAGCGCTACGGTGGTGCTGTCCCGCGCGGGCGATCGGGTGGTGCATGATTTCGGCCGGGCGGTGACGTTCAATGGCGTCACCGGGCAGCTTCTGAGCAGTACCCCCGATCAACCCATGGCGATGGCGGTGGGTGGCGCGTTCTACGGTTTGCACATGGGCCATTTCGCCGGGCCGCTGTTGCGCTGGCTGTATTTCATCTGCGGGCTGGCCGGCACGGCAATGATCGGCACCGGGCTGGTGATCTGGCTCGGCAAGCGTCAGCTCAAGCACCTAAAAAGCGCGGCGATGCCGTTCGAATTGCGTTTGGTCGAGGTGCTGAATATCGCCAGCATGGCCGGCCTGGTATCGGCGGTGGCGGTGTTCTTTCTGGCCAATCGACTGCTGCCGGTGAGTCTGGCAGGGCGGGCCGATTGGGAAGTGAACGCGTTCTTCATAGTCTGGGGCCTGAGCGTGGTGCACGCGGTGTTGCGTCCGGGGCGCAAGGCCTGGATCGAACAGCTGACGCTCGGCGCCGCGCTGTTTATCGCGGTGCCGCTGATCAATGCGCTGACCACACCGTGGAATCTTGGCGCGACCCTGATGCAGCGCGACTGGGCACTGGCCGGATTTGATCTGACTTGTCTGGCGACGGGGCTTTTTCTCGGCTGGGCTGCGCGCAAGATGCAGCGTACGGGCGAGCGCGTCAGCGTTCGCAAAGCAAGTTCTTCGGCTCGCTCGATCACAGTCGAACAGGGGGCCAACTGATGCTGCTGGCCCTGATGCTCACCTATGCCGGCTTCACCGCGTTGTGCCTGTCGATGCCACGCCATCATGCCGAATTGCTCGGCGCCAAACCGTCGACGCGCCGCCGTCAGGGTCTGGCGTTGGCGGGATGGTTGTTGCTGGCGCTTTCGCTGTGGGCGGCGGTGGCGGCCGGTGGCTGGAGTTTCGGTCTGGTCGACTGGTTTGCAGTGCTGATGCTCAGCGCTTTGGCATTGGTGCTGTTGCTGCCGTATCGCCCGCGTCTGGCCATGGCACTGGCCGGGTTGAGCCTGCTGGCGAGCCCGGTCGCCGCCTGGGCGCAGTGCTGAAGTGCTGATCGGTCTGCCGCCAGAATCGCGTGACGATGAAGCGCGTGGCGCGCGTGCGCATTTTCTTCAGGTGTTTCTGTCACAGCGTGCGCAAATGGAAGCACTGGTGAACCGCCGCGTCGGTTGTCGGGCGACGGCGGCGGATCTGGTCCAGGATCTGTTTTTGCGCTTCTGGCGGCGGCCGCTGGTGCAGGTCGAAGAACTCAGCACCTATCTGCTGCGCTGCGCCGGCAACATCGCCATCGATCATTTACGCAGCGAAGGCACGCGCACGCGGGTCAACGAAGGCTGGCAGCCGGACGAATCCGACAGCTACGGCAGCGAACCCCAGGCTGCCCTCGAAGCCGGCAACGATCTGCGCCATGTCGAAGCCGCGTTGCGCGCCTTGCCCGAACGCACGCGGCAGATCTTTCTGCTCAATCGCATTCACGGGCGCAAGTACGCCGAGATCGCCAAGGCCATGGGCCTGTCCCAAAGTGCCGTGGAAAAACATATGATGCGCGCCCTCGAGGCCTGCAAGGCCAGCCTGCGCGACCCCGCGCCACGCCTGCCAGGGAAAGCACCGTGAAGCCATCAAACCCGATCACGCCGACACCGGCCCAGGAACAGGCCGCGCTGGCCTGGCTGAGCCTGTTGCACGATCGTCCGAGCACTGCCGATCAACTGACCTTCAGCCAATGGCTGCGCGCCGATCCGGCCCATGCCGAAGCGTACGCGCAGGCGCAGGTGATCTGGGAACTCAGCGAAAGCCCCGCGCGCACGCTGGCCGAGGAAGATACGCTTGCGCTGCAAGGTTATCTGCAGGCGATGGACGCCCCGCGTCGTTCGCCGATGTTGCGTTGGTCTGGAGCGCTGGCGCTGGCCGCGTGTCTGCTGTTGATGGTCAGCCTCGGCACGGGGTGGCAGGCGCAGCGCTGGCTCGACGATCTGCGCGCTGATCATGTCTCGGCACCGGGGGAAATTCGCACGGTGACACTGGCCGATCAGTCGCAAGTGACACTGGATGCCGACAGTGCGATTGCTGTGGATTTCAGTCATGGCCAGCGCCGCGTGAAATTGATCAGAGGTGCTGCTTTCTTCAGCGTCACCCACACCGGCGACCCTTTTGTGGTGGCGGCGGAGCAGGGCGAAGCGCGGGTGCTCGGCACCCAGTTCGAAGTACGTCGGCAACCTCACGGCGCACAAGTGACGGTGTTGTCCGGGCGTGTCGCGGTGACGGCAGACGAGCATGGCCAACAGCAGATTCTTACGGCCGGTCAGCAAGTTGCCTACGCCGACGGCACTGCGGAAAAACTGCATGGTGTGGACAGTGAAGCGCAACTGGCCTGGCGTCAGGGTTGGCTGACTTACTACAAGACCACGCTGGCCGATGTCGTCGAGGATCTGCGCCGCTATTACCCGGGGCGGATTGTGCTGCTCAACGATGAGCTGGCGGCGCGCAAGGTCAGCGGCAGTTTCCCGAGCAAGGATCCGCAAGCGGTGCTCAATTCGCTGCAAGGGGTACTGGGATTTGAGCAGCATCGGGTGATGGGACAGTTGATCATTCTGCGTTGAGGCAGCAAAAGATCGCAGCCTTCGGCAGCTCCACATTGGAATGCGTTCCCCTGTAGGAGCTGCCGAAGGCTGCGATCTTTTGATCTTCAAAATTATTTTCGATTTGTGGTGAGGTAACCCCGAGCCCCATCCGTGTAGTGACTGAAACTGCGAGCCATTCGCATCCGTTGCGGTTCTACACAGGTCATTGAGCAATGAAGTCCAGGGCAAAATCCGGTTCGGTCAAACAGTGGTTAAGCGTGTCGGCGTTGAGTTTTTCATCATTGGCATTGCTGCCGATGAGTATGGCGCTGGCGGCAGAAGCGGTGAGCAATCAGGCGCAACAGCAATTCAATTTTGCCCTCGCCGCGAAACCGTTGCCGCAAGCCCTGAGCGACTTCAGCCGCGTGACTGGGCAGAGCGTGGTCTACACCGACGAAGCGCCGTACGGCCTCAATGCTCCGGCGGTCAACGGCCAGATGAGCGCCGAACAGGCACTGCAACGTCTGCTCGGCAATTCCGGCCTGAGCTTTCGCCGCACCGACAGTCATACCCTGGCGCTGGAGCCGATGCCGACCGAAGGGGCGCTCAATCTCGGCGCCACCACCATCACGTCCACGCGCGACGAATCGATGAGCTATCAGCCGCCGGAAACCAGTTCGGTGATGCGCTCATCGGCGTCGCTGCAAGAAATTCCACAGACGGTCAATGTCATCCCGGCGCAGGTCATTCGCGATCAGGCGCCGCGCAATCTCGATGACGCGCTGGCCAATGTCAGCGGCATCACCCAGGGCAACACCTTGGGCAGTACGCAGGATTCGGTGATGACTCGCGGTTTCGGCGACAACCGCAACGGCTCGATCATGCGCGACGGCATGCCGCTGGTGCAGGGCCGTGGCATGAACGCGACCGTGGATCGCGTCGAAGTGCTCAAAGGCCCGGCCTCGTTGCTCTATGGGATTCAGGACCCGGGTGGCGTGGTCAATCTGGTCAGCAAGAAGCCGGAACTGACCCAGTACAATGCCGTGACCGTGCGCGGTTCAAGCTACGGTGACGGCAAGAATGGCAGCGGTGGCGCCTTTGACAGCACCGGTGCGCTGGGCGACTCCGGCTTCGCCTATCGCATGGTCGTCGATCATGAAGACGAAGATTACTGGCGCAACTTCGGCACCCACCGCGAGACGCTGATCGCACCGTCGCTGGCCTGGTACGGCGAGCGCACCAAGCTGTTGTTCGCCTACGAGCACCGCGAGTTTCTCACCCCCTTCGACCGTGGCACGCTGATCGATCCGCGCACCAACCATCCGCTGGATATCTCGCGCAAGCAGCGTCTCGATGAGCCGTTCAACGACATGGAAGGGCGCTCGGATCTGTACCATTTCGAAGCCGACCACGAACTCAACGACGACTGGAAAGCCCACTTCGGCTACAGCTGGAACCGCGAAACCTACGACGCCAGCCAAGTGCGCGTGACGGCGATCGACACCAACAAAGGCACACTGACCCGCAGCATGGACGGCACCCAGAATGCGATCAGCACCGATCGTTTCACCACCGCCAGCCTCGAAGGCAAAGTGAATGTGCTGGGCATGCAGCATGATCTGGTGTTCGGCGTCGACGACGAGTACCGCAAGATCTACCGCGAAGATCTGATCCGGCAGAAAAGCCTGACCACCTTCAGCTATCTCAACCCGGTGTATGGTCGCGAAGTGATGGGCACTACGGTGAGTGCGCCCGACAGTGCGCAGACCGATAAGCTGCGCAGCGATTCGCTGTTCCTGCAGGATTCGATTCACCTCAACGAGCAGTGGATTCTGGTCGCCGGCGGCCGTTTTCAGGAGTACGACCAGTACGCCGGCAAAGGCGTGCAGTTCAAGGCCAATACCGACAGCAATGGGCAGAAGTGGGTACCGCGCGCAGGGCTGGTGTATCGCTACACCGACGCGCTGTCGTTCTACGGCAGCTACACCGAATCGTTCAAACCCAACTCGACCATCGCCCCGCTGAGCGGCAGCAGCACCGTGCTCGACGGCAGCATCGCGCCGGAAGAAGCCAAGTCGTGGGAGCTGGGTGCGCGGCTGGATATGCCGGGCAGCATCACCGGCAATATCGCGTTGTTCGACATCAAGAAACGCAACGTGCTGGTGGCCAACTCCGAAGGTCCGACGACGATCTACAGCGCCGCTGGCGAGGTGCGTTCCCGTGGGTTGGAAATCGACCTGAGCGGGCAACTCAGCGAGCGCTGGAACCTGATCGGCAGCTATGCCTACACCGATGCCGAAGTCACCGAAGACCCGGAATACAAAGGCAAGCGCCTGCAAAACGTAGCGAAGAATTCCGGCTCGCTGTCGGCGGTGTATGACTTCGGAAATGTGTTTGGCGGCGACCAACTGCGTGTCGGGGCGGGGGCGCGATATGTCGGCGAGCGTGCCGGCAACGCGGTGAATGATTTTGACCTGCCGAGCTATACCGTGGCGGATGCGTTTGCCACTTACGACACCACGGTTGAGGGGCAGAAGGTCAAGTTTCAGTTGAACGTGAAGAATCTGTTTGATCGCACTTATTACACCTCTTCGGCGAGCCGCTTCTTTGTGTCGATGGGGGATTCGCGGCAGGTTTCCTTGTCGAGCACTCTGGAATTTTGAGTCAACGTCAAAAGATCGCAGCCTTCGGCAGCTTCTACAGGGGTAACGCATTCCAAATGTAGGAGCTGCCGAAGGCTGCGATCTTTTGACCTTCTACCGCAAAAACGCCTGCCGATACTCGCCCGGCGTCCCACCCAAAACCTGCCTGAACCGATTAGTAAAATGGCTCGCACTGGCAAACCCGCACGCCAGCGCAATCTCCCCCAATGGCAGCGCCGTGCCGCGCAACAATTCCCGCGCCCGGCTCAAGCGCCGCGCCAGCACATATTGATGCGGCGGCAGGCCGAAGCTCAGGCGAAACATCCGCGCGAAGTGATATTCCGACAGCGCACACAACCCGGCCAGTTGCCCGAGGCTGATCGGCTCAGCCAATTGGTTGTCGATGAACTCCACCAGTTGTCGGCGCTGATGCGGTGCCAGCCCGCCCTTCAAGCGCAAGCCCTGTCGCGCACCCACCTGGCTGAGCAGCGTGTGGCTGATCAATTCATGGGCGAGGCTGCTGGTCAGCAAGCGCTCGGCCGGCTCTTGCCAGTTCAGGTTCAGCAACTGCCGAAAGCGCTGCGCCTGCTGCGGATCTTCAAGAAAAGTCTGTTCGCGTAACTGCATCTCGCGCGGTTCGCGATCGAGCAAAGTGACGCAACCGAGGGCGAATTGTTCGGCGCTGAAATACAGGTGCGCCAGACGAATATCGCCATTGATCACCCAGCCCGATTCATGCTCGGCCGGCAGGATGCACAGCTTGTCCGGCCCGCCCTTGCGGCCCGGCTGGCCACGACGGAATGTGCCGGTGCCGCCGGCGACGTAGCACGAAAGCGTGTGATGACTTGGCGCTTCGTATTCCTGGGCATCGTGGTGGTTGGTCCACAAAGCCGCAGACATGCCGTCACCGAGCTCGGCGCTGTGCACAAGGCGTGCATTCGGCGAGCGGTTGAGGGCTTGAAAGACTTGCAGGGTGTCGATTGCGGCCATGTTCGGTTCTCTCCAACGCTTTGCATCCTACTCCGTAGACGCCGCGCTGCCAGCCTGCCGCCAGACAAAAGCGCAAGAATGTGCAAGCGCCGAAGGCTGCCCGAGGCAGACACTCAAGGCCTGTTTAAGGAGTGTTGGCCATGAACCTGTCGTTGTACCTGCTGACCGTACTGATCTGGGGCACCACCTGGATTGCCTTGAAATGGCAATTGGGCGTGGTCGAAATTCCGTTGTCGATTGTCTATCGCTTCGGCCTGGCTGCGCTGGTGTTGTTTGCCCTCTTGCTGCTCAGCCGGCGTCTGCAACCGATGAACCGCCGTGGGCATTTGATTTGTGTGGCTCAAGGGTTATGTCTGTTCTGCGTGAACTTCATGTGTTTTCTGACCGCCAGTCAGTGGATTCCCAGCGGTCTGGTGGCTGTGGTGTTTTCTACGGCGACGTTGTGGAACGCGCTGAATGCGCGGGTGTTTTTCGGCCAGCGCATTGCGCGCAATGTGTTGATGGGCGGTGCGCTGGGGCTGTTCGGTCTGGGGCTGTTGTTCTGGCCGGAACTGGCCGGGCATCAGGCCAGTCCGCAAACCATGCTCGGCCTTGGATTGGCGTTATGCGGCACCTTGTGTTTTTCCGCCGGCAATATGCTCTCGAGTCTGCAACAGAAAGCGGGATTGCGACCGCTGACCACCAACGCCTGGGGCATGGCCTACGGCGCGGCGATGCTGACGGTGTGGTGTCTGTTCAACGGCATCCCCTTCACCATGGACTGGTCGCCGCGATATGTCGGTGCGCTGTTGTATCTAGTGATTCCCGGCTCGGTGATCGGCTTCACCGCGTACCTGACGCTGGTCGGGCGCATGGGCCCGGAGCGGGCGGCTTACTGCACGGTGCTGTTCCCGGTGGTGGCGTTGAACGTGTCGGCGTTTGCCGAAGGTTATCAATGGACCGCGCCAGCGCTGGTCGGGCTGGTGTTGGTAATGTTGGGCAACGTGCTGGTGTTTCGTAAACCGAAAGTGCTGTTGTCTGCAGGTCAAGGGAAGTTGGCTTGATAAAGCGAGCGCTGATACTCAGCGCTCAACTTTCAAAGTGATGTAGATCATTACCGGGAAGATGAAGTCGACAATATGTCGCGCCCAGTCCTTGGCATTCCAGGATTGCGAAGTGTCCATGTCGAACCATTCGACACCTACAGTTTGCAGACACACGTAATAAATGAAGATGGCAACCAATATGCCCATGATCGAAAATTTCTTGGCTTCATGAAATGCCGCTGGCGAGGCATCGATGTAGCGATACAACTGGTAAGTACCGATCAGGCAGAGCACGGTATAGGTGACTTCCATAGTGATGATGAACCAGTAGATCCGGTGATGGATCATCGGCGAATCGATCGCGCGGTACATGATGTTTTCGCTGGCGTTGGTGGTGTCCATGCTCAGGATATGTGCAACGTAAGTGTAGTTGGACTCATAGTCAGTGAAGTTATGGATCATCACCAGCAGGCCAAAGAAACTTATATAAGCCATCAAGATGACTTTGCTGAAACGAATGAGTTTGTCGGTGGTCAGGGTGTTCACGGGGTTGGCTCTCCATGGCAATTAATCAATAAGTTGATAAGTTGCGAGAGCTTATATTGCTGTTACTTGGTCTGGCGTTTTTGTTCGGTTGCAAGTTATGTAAGGTGAAGGCCGGCGTAATATTGCGCCGGCCCTTTTTTTCAGCCGCGCCAGACTTGCGGGTTGACCAGATCCTGCGGCCGTTCGCCGAGCAGGGCGCTGCGCAGGTTGGCCAGGGCGCGGTTGGCCATGGCTTCGCGGGTCTCGGTGGTGGCCGAGCCGATGTGCGGCAGGGTCACGGCGTTTTTCAACTGGAACAGCGGCGATTCGGCCAGCGGTTCTTTCTCGTAGACGTCCAGGCCGGCGCCACGGATGCGGTTGTTTTGCAGGGCTTCTATCAGTGCCGGCTCGTCGACCACGGGGCCGCGCGAGATGTTGACCAGGATAGCGCTCGGCTTCATCAGCGCCAGTTCGCGATGGCTGATCAGGTGGCGGGTCTTGTCGCTCAACGGCACTACCAGGCAGACGAAATCGGCTTCGGCCAGCAGTTCATCCAAGCTGCGGAACTGCGCGCCGAGTTCCTCTTCCAGTTCGGTCTTGCGGCTGTTGCCGCTGTAGATGATCGGCATGTTGAAGCCGAAGCGCCCGCGCCGGGCGACAGCGGCGCCGATGTTGCCCATGCCGACGATACCGAGGGTCTTGCCGTGCACATCAGTGCCGAACAGCGGGGCGCCGACGCTGGCCTGCCATAGCCCGGCCTTGGTCCAGGCGTCGAGTTCGGCGACGCGGCGGGCGCTGCTCATGATCAGGGCGAAGGCGAGGTCGGCGGTGCTTTCGGTGAGCACGTCGGGGGTGTTGGTGAGCATGATCCCGCGTTCGTTGAAGTAGTCGAGGTCGTAGTTGTCGTAGCCGACCGAGACGCTCGAGACCACTTCGAGTTTTGTTGCGCTTTGGAGTTGTGCGCGGCCGAGTTTGCGGCCGACGCCGATGAGGCCGTGGGCGTGGGGCAGGGCTTCGTTGAACTGGGCGTTGATGTCACCGGTCTTGGGGTTGGGGACGATGACGTCGAATTCTTCTTGCAGGCGTTCGATCATGGGCGGGGTGATGCGGCTGAAGGCCAGGACTGTTTTTTTCATTGGGCTTGGGCTCGTCGGGGCTTGATTGCAAGCACGCTAACATTTTCTCGCTCGGGTTGTCTTGGCGGCCTCTGGGCCGACCAGGTTCTTGGGGTTTTGGGTGAATATCCGTTTCTTCGGGTGTTGCTGATTACGGTTCCGCCCTTACGGCGGGTCACCTTTTTCAAACGCCAAAAAGGTAACCCAAAAGGCTTGCTCCTGCGTTCGGCCCTCGCAGGCTCGGGTTCCTTCGCTGCGGGATCGATCCGGGCGCAGCGGCTCCGGTTTGCTTCGCTGCACCTACACTCGCTGTGTACGACTGCGTCGTACGGTCGCTGCGCTCCCACGCCCGGATCAATCCCTCCGCTCAGCCTTCCGACGTCGCCGGTGGATCAAGATCAAAAGCACTCGAGCTTGCGCTCATTGTTGAGTGGGGCGGCTTCGCCGCGGGCAGCTGCGCTGCTTTGCTTTTGCTTTTGTAGGAGTGAGCCTGCTCGCGATGGCGGCCTGACAGCCGACCTGTTTCTCGCTGATGTACTCGATTCAAACTGTGGGAGCTGGCTTGCCAGCGAAGGCGGCCTGACAGCCGACTCATATCTCGCTGATGTACACGATCCAGAATTGTGGGAGCGAGCCTGCTCGCGAAGGCGTCTCCACTGCCAACCCATCTCTGCCAGGTTCACCCCGTCCCTGTGGGAGCTGGCTTGCCAGCGAAGGCGGCCTGACAGCCGACTCATATCTTGCTGATGTATACGATCCAGAATTGTGGGAGCGAGCCTGCTCGCGAAGGCGTCTCCACTGCCAACCCATCTCTGCCAGATTCACCCCGTCCCTGTGGGAGCTGGCTTGCCAGCGAAGGCGGCCTGACAGCCGACTCATATCTTGCTGATGTATAAGATCCAGAATTGTGGGAGCGAGCCTGCTCGCGAAGGCGTCTCCACTGCCAACCCATCTCTGCCAGATTCACCCCGTCCCTGTGGGAGCTGGCTTGCCAGCGAAGGCGGCCTGACAGCCGACTCATATCTTGCTGACGTATACGATCCAGAATTGTGGGAGCGAGCCTGCTCGCGAAAGCGTCTCCACTGCCAACCCATCTCTGCCAGATTCACCCCGTCCCTGTGGGAGCTGGCTTGCCAGCGAAGGCGGCCTGACAGCCGACTCATATCTCGCTGATGTACACGATCCAGAATGTGGGAGCGAGCCTGCTCGCGAAAGCGTCTCCACTGCCAACCCATCTCTGCCAGATTCACCCCGTCCCTGTGGGAGCTGGCTTGCCAGCGAAGGCGGCCTGACAGCCGACTCATATCTCGCTGATGTACACGATCCAGAATGTGGGAGCGAGCCTGCTCGCGAAAGCGTCTCCACAGCCAACCTCTCTCTGCCAGATTCACCCTGTCCCTGTGGGAGCTGGCTTGCCAGCGAAGGCGGCCTGACAGCCGACTCATATCTTGCTGACGTATACGATCCAGAATTGTGGGAGCGAGCCTGCTCGCGAAGGCGTCTCCACTGTCAACCCATCTCTGCCAGATTCACTCCGTCCCTGTGGGAGCTGGCTTGCCAGCGAAGGCGGCCTGACAGCCGACTCATATCTCGCTGATGTACACGATTCAAACTTTGGGAGCGAGCCTGCTCGCGAAAGCGGTTTAACTGACACCTCGAATGTTGAATGTGCCGAAGCCCTCGCGGTCGGGCTCGCTCCCCGGAGGTCAGCTGCGTGACGGGAGCTGATGGATTTCGTAGTTATCCAGCACCCGGTTCACCGCCAGTTCCGCCAGCATGATCACCTGCTGGATGGCCAGTATGGTGTGCCGTTGTGGGCTGTCGACGTGGGCGGCGATGTCGCTGCTCATGATGCTGGCCGAGGCGAGGGATTCGCAGGCGTGGGCCAGCAGGCTTTCGTTGTCCTGGTCCGGGGCGACCTGGAACATGGTGCTGGGTTTGTGGTTTTGCTGCGCGCTGGCGGACGGTTTGAGGGAGTGATCCAGCGCACGCTCGGCGGCGTCGTGGAGTTTCGTTGAGTCGGGGGATTGGTAGGGTGAGGTGCTTGCGGATTCGGGGGGATTGGGTGTGGGTTTGAACATGGCAAAGATCCTTTTGGATTTATGGAGCTGCCATTTTTCGTTTTCCAGGCGAAAGGGGTGGCAGCTGTACGCGGACTGGAAAAACCGGCAAAGGATCAAACCCGGCAGACCCGAAGGTCTCCCACGTACAGCCGCCATAACTGAATACCGGCGCTGAAAGAGCGCGGCATTATGTCATGCGCTGTGATCCTGCGGGTTTTCCAGACCCGGTCGCTGATTCGTCAGCAACCGCCAAATCCTAGCCAGCGCTCTTCCGACGGACAACCTGCAAAACCTGTCGGAAACTTCCTTGAAAACACCGCGATGTAGGAGCTGCCGTAGGCTGCGATCCGTTGATTTTTAAACAGCAAGATCAAAAGATCGCAGCCTCGTTGCACTCGTCACTCCTACAAGAAGTCAGCGGTGTTTAAAGTCAGGTGGCGACGCGCGCGCCAGCCAGACTCCCGCTCAACTCATACGCGACCAATTCCGCCTGATGCGCCGCCAAAATCTCCGGCAACGACCCACGCAAGTACTCCACCCAGGTTTTGATCTTGGCATCCAGGTACTGCCGCGACGGGTAGATCGCGTAGAGGTTGAGTTCCTGCGAGCGGTAGTTCGGCATCACGCGCACCAGGGTGCCGTTGCGCAAGCCTTCGATGGCGGCGTAGACCGGCAGCACGCCGACGCCCATGCCGCTGGTGATGGCGGTTTTCATGGCGTCGGCGGAGTTCACCAGGAATGGTGAGCTGTTGATGGTGACCGTTTCCTGGCCGTCCGGGCCGTCGAAGGCCCATTTCTCCAGGGGGATCACCGGGCTGACCAGGCGCAGGCAGGCATGGTTGAGCAGGTCGCTGGGTTTCTGTGCGGCGCCGTTGGCTTTCACGTACGCCGGCGAGGCGCAGACGATGCTGTAGGTGATGCCCAGGCGCTGCGAAACGAAGCCCGAGTCGGGCAGTTCGCTGGCCAGCACGATGGACACGTCGTAGCCCTCGTCGAGCAGGTCCGGCACGCGGTTGGCCAGGGTCAGGTCGAAGGTCACGTCGGGGTGGGTCTTGCGGTAGCGGGCGATGGCGTCGATGACGAAGTGCTGACCGATGCCGGTCATGGTGTGCACTTTCAGTTGGCCGGCCGGGCGCGCGTGGGCGTCGCTGGCTTCCGCTTCGGCTTCTTCGACGTAGGCGAGGATCTGTTCGCAGCGCAGCAGGTAGCGCTTGCCGGCCTCGGTCAGGGCGATGCGCCGGGTTGTGCGATTGAGCAGACGGGTTTGCAGATGGGCTTCGAGGTTGGAGACCGCGCGCGAGACGTTGGCGGTGGTGGTGTCCAGTTGCACGGCGGCGGCGGTGAAGCTGCCCGCTTCGGCAACACAACTGAAGGCGCGCATGTTTTGCAAAGTGTCCATGGGGTGCTCTCAAGGGAGATGGCAAATTGTGACACGAAGTTTCAGGGGCTGAGACCCCCGACCAAGGGATTATCTCGTTAACCGTAACAAAGATTCACAGAAATCCCAGCTTATCGCCGCAGAGGCAGCTCCATAGAATTGCGCCGATCCCTGTAGGAGCTGCCGAAGGCTGCGATCTTTTGATTTTGTTTTAAGGGAATCAAGATCAAAAGATCTCAGCCTGCGGCAGCTCCTACACGGTCCTCGATCTATCCCTCTCTCAGGAATTCGCAGCTGTGCCGCGTCGCATCAACAGAGCGCTTTTGCCGCTCAGTGTTCTGGCTTTAACCCTGGCTCTCGGCGGCTGCATCTCTACCCAAGGCATTGCCCCTCACGGCGAGGCACTCGCGGCCGATTCACTGGCCACCGACGCGGCCATTGCCGAGGCCGCCAAAGACGCCCACTGGCCCAGCGCCCAATGGTGGCAGGCGTTTGGTGATGCGCAACTTAATCGCTGGATCGACCTCGCCGTGCAAGGCAGCCCGAGCATGGCCATGGCCGCGGCGCGTGTGCGTCAGGCCAAGGCGATGGCCGGTGTTGCCGAAGCGGCCGAGGCGTTGCAGATCAATGGCGAGTCGACCCTCAAGCGCCACAACTGGCCGACCGATCAGTTCTACGGCCCCGGCGAACTGGCCAATACCACCACATGGGACAACAACGCCGCGCTCGGCTTCAGCTACGCCCTCGACCTCTGGGGCCGCGAGCGCAATGCCAGTGAACGCGCGGTGGATCTGGCCCATGTGAGCGTGGCCGAGGCGCGCCTGGCGCAGCTGGAACTGCAGAGCAACATCGTGCGCGCCTACATCGAGCTGTCGCTGCATTACGCCCAGCGCGACATCGTTGCCGCAATGCTCAAACAGCAACAGCAGATTCTCGACCTGGCGCAGAAACGCCTCAGCGGCGGTATCGGCACGCATTTCGAAGTCAGCCAGGCCGAAGCGCCGCTGCCCGAAACCCATCGCCAACTCGATGCGCTGGACGAGGAAATCGCCCTGAGCCGCAACCAGATTGCTGCGCTGGCCGGCAAAGGACCGGGCGCTGCGGCGCAACTGCAACGGCCGACGCTGTCCCTCGCGGCGCCGTTGAAGTTGCCCTCGGCATTGCCCGCCGAACTGCTCGGCCAGCGTCCGGACGTGGTCGCCAGTCGCTGGCAAGTGGCGGCGCAGGCGCGTGGCATTGATGTTGCCCACGGCGGTTTCTACCCCAACGTCGATCTGGTCGGCAGCCTCGGCTACATGGCCACGGGCGGCGGCGCGCTGGAGTTTCTGACCGGCAAGAAACTCAACTACAACGTCGGCCCGGCGATCTCGTTGCCGATCTTCGACGGCGGCCGACTGCGTGGTGAATTGGGCGAAGCGGCGGCCGGTTATGACATCGCCGTGGCGCACTACAACCAGACTCTGATCAACGCGCTGAAGAACATATCCGATCAGTTGATCCGCCGCGAGTCGATGGACAAGCAGCAGAACTTCGCTGCCGAATCCGTGGCCGCAGCGCAGAAGACCTACGACATTGCGATGATCGCCTATCAACGCGGCCTCACCGATTACCTCAATGTGCTCAATGCGCAGACCTTGCTGTTCAAGCAACAGCAGGTTCAGCAGCAAGTGCAGGCCGCGCGATTGAGTGCGCATGCCGAGCTGGTGACTGCCTTGGGTGGCGGCCTCGGTGCGGGTAATGACGTGCCGACAGCCGAGCAGACCCAAGCCCCGAAAACCCCGGCGCTGCTGCGTTGAACACAGCATCCATTGTGGGAGCGAGCCTGCTCGCGAAGGGGGCGTATCAGTCAATGAACATGTTGCCTGGGACTGCGCTTTCGCGAGCAGGCTCGCTCCCACAGGTTTCGAGTCCGCATTGCATGCCTGAGTATTTTCAATGACCTCCTTGCCCGCCCCCCTGCGCTGGCTCCATTCCCTGGAATGGCGTCGCGGTTTTTTCGACTGGGCACGCAGCGATGGCGTGACCTGGGTGTATATCTTCAAGGTGTTGCTCGCCGCGTTTCTCACGCTATGGCTGGCGATGCGTCTGGAATTGCCGCAACCGCGCACGGCGATGATCACGGTTTTTATCGTCATGCAGCCGCAGAGCGGCCAGGTGTTCGCCAAGAGTTTCTATCGCTTGCTCGGCACGCTGGCCGGGTCGGCGATGATGGTCACGCTGATCGCTTTGTTCGCGCAGAACACGGAGCTGTTTCTCGGCTCGCTGGCGATCTGGGTCGGCATCTGCTCGGCCGGTGCCGCGCGTTGCCGCAATTTTCGCGCGTATGGTTTTGTTCTCGCCGGTTACACCGCAGCGATGGTCGGTCTGCCGGCGCTGGCGCACCCGGACGGCGCCTTTATGGCGGCAGTGTGGCGGGTCTTGGAGATCTCGCTGGGGATTCTCTGTTCGACGCTGATCAGCGCGGCGATTCTGCCGCAGACCGCCAGCGCGGCGATGCGCAACGCCCTGTATCAGCGCTTCGGTGTGTTCGCGCTGTTCGTCACCGACGGCTTGCGCGGGCGCAGCAAAGCCGAGGCGTTCGAAGCCAGCAACGTGCGCTTCATTGCTGAAGCCGTCGGCCTGGAAGGGCTGCGCAGCGTGACCGTGTTCGAAGACCCGCACATGCGCCGGCGCAACGGTCGTCTGAGTCGTTTGAACAGCGAGTTCATGGGCATCACCACGCGCTTCAACGCCTTGCATCAATTGCTTGAACGCCTGCGCGGCAATGGCGAAGAACATGTTGTTGCGGCGATCAAACCGGGCTTGCAGGACCTCGCCGAAGTGCTCGACGGCTTCAGCGGTCGCGCGCTGACCAGCCCGGATGCGGCACGTTTGGCGACCGCGTTGGCCACCTACAAGGAAGGTCTGCCGGCACGTGTCCGAACCCTGCGCGGGATCTTTCAGGACACTGCTCCGAGCGAGGCCGAACAACTGGATTTTCACACCGCCTACGAATTGCTCTACCGCTTCGTCGATGACCTGCACAGCTATGCGCAGACCCACGCGTCGCTGGGCGAGCATCGTCACGAACGCGAACGCTGGGACGAGCCGTTCACCCCGCAAACCAACTGGTGGGCGGCGGCCGCTTCGGGGATCCGCGCCTCGTTCATTCTGATTGTGCTGGGCAGTTATTGGGTCGCCACCGCGTGGCCGAGCGGGGCGACCATGACCCTGATCGCCGCCGCCACCGTCGGTTTGTCTGCGGCTACACCGAATCCGAAACGCATGGCCTTTCAAATGGCCTGCGGGACTTTTCTCGGCGCACTGATCGGCTTCGTCGAGATGTTTTTCATCTTCCCGTGGATCGACGGTTTCCCCTTGCTCTGCGTGATGCTCGCGCCGGTGATCGTGCTCGGCTCGTTCCTCGCCTCGCGGCCGCAATACGCCGGGGTCGGACTGGGCCTGCTGATTTTTTTCAGCACCGGTTCAGTGCCGGACAATCTCACGATCTACAACCCCTACACCTTCATCAACGACTACATCGCCATGGTCATGGGCATGCTCGTGTGTGCTGCGGCGGGGGCGATTATTCTGCCGCCGAACAGTCGCTGGCTGTGGCAGCGCCTGGAGCAGGATCTGCGCGGGCAAGTGGTCTATGCGATCAGTGGAAAACTCAAAGGCCTGGCCTCGCGTTTCGAGAGCCGCACCCGCGATCTGCTGCATCAGGCCTATGGCCTCGCGGCGGGGCAACCGAAGGTGCAGAAGAGTCTGCTGCGCTGGATGTTCGTGGTGCTGGAAGTCGGCCACGCGATCATCGAATTGCGCAAGGAGCAGGCGATCCTGCCGGTGCACCCGGCGTATGCCGAATCGCAGCCGTGGCGTCAGGCAATCCGCGTGATGGGGCGTGCGTTGGTGCGGCTGTTCTTGCAGCCGAACGCGAGCAATCTTGAGCGCGCACTGGTGGCGGTCGATCACGCGATCAGCCGCGTCGCCGCCACCGATGAGCCGTTCGCGCCGCACTTCGATACCTCCGCGTTGCGGCGGGTGAAGAGCTATCTGCACTTCATCCGCACCTCGTTGCTCGACCCGCAATCACCCCTGGCCGAATTCGCTCCCGCCAGGCCCGAAGGACTTGCCCATGCCTCGTGAAATCGCCTTCCACGGCGTGTACATGCCGACCATGACCCTGATGTTTTTTGTCGCTGCGGGGTTGGCCTGGGCGCTGGACCGCTTCCTCTCGGGGTTCGACCTGTACCGTTTTTTCTGGCACCCGGCGCTGCTGCGCCTGAGCCTGTTTACCTGTCTGTTCGGCGCCATGGCGCTGACTGTCTACCGTTGAGAACATCTTGATGAAAAAGTTTTTCAGCCTGCTCGCGACCCTGCTGGTGCTGGCCCTGGCGCTGTGGATCGGCCGCACGTTGTGGGAGCACTACATGAACACGCCGTGGACCCGCGATGGTCGCGTGCGTGCCGACATCATCAACGTTGCCGCCGACGTCACCGGCGAAGTGGTCGAAGTGCCGGTGCGTGACAACCAACTGGTGAAAAAGGGCGATCTGCTGATGCGCATCGACCCCGAGCACTACCGCATTGCGGTCAAGCAGGCGCAGTCGCTGGTGGCTTCGCGCAAGTCGACCTGGGAAATGCGCAAGGTCAACGCCCATCGCCGCGCCGACCTCGACAATCTGGTGATCTCCAAGGAAAACCGCGACGACGCCAGCAACATCGCCGACGCCGCGCTGGCCGATTACCAACATGCCCAGGCGCAACTGGAAGCCGCCGAACTCAACCTCAAACGCACCGAAGTGCGTGCGGCGGTGGACGGTTACGTGACCAACCTCAATGTGCATCGCGGCGACTACGCGCGCATCGGCGAGGCGAAGATGGCCGTGGTCGACATGAATTCATTTTGGATTTACGGCTTTTTCGAAGAAACCAAGTTGCCGCACGTCAAAGTCGGTGACCAAGCCGACATGCAATTGATGAGCGGCGAAGTGCTCAAGGGCCATGTCGAGAGCATTTCGCGCGGGATCTACGACCGCGACAACCCGGAAAGCCGCGAACTGATTGCCGACGTGAACCCGACGTTCAACTGGGTCCGCCTGGCGCAGCGTGTGCCGGTGCGGATTCACATTGATGAGGTGCCAGAGGGCGTGTTGCTGGCGGCGGGGATTACTTGCACGGTAGTGGTGAAGCAGGACCTGGCAGACAAGTGATCGACGGCGTCGCCCCTGAACCGGGCGACGCGGTGATGCTTCCAGCTACTGGGAAATGTTGTAGCGATACAGACAACCCAGAGGGTTTTCTGGATTGATGTTGAGGGCAACAATCAATTTGCCTGGGGCCTGCTGATAATGAAGCCTGGAGAGCGAGTCGGTGGTCTCGTCGCGATGGATGACGCCACCCGCGTCTGAAAAATCGGAGTTGTAGCCGCCGCTCCGGGTTTTCACACAGGCAATATAATTGCCCTTCTCGTCTCCACCAGAAACTACGATGTTATCAGCGAAAGGAACATGGTCCGCCCAGTTGACTCGCCTGTCGCTGCCGAGAGCTGGTGGGAGTGGCATGGCATTCGGACTGCCGAAAACGTCAAAATCGGGCTTACCTTTTTCATCGAAGGCGAACAACATGCCGTATCGCTCACTGACACCGCTGCCCATGTTGGTGTAGCCAGATGCCGTAAATCTATCAGGGGCTCGCTGTCTCACAGTATTGAGTTCGGCACCCATGGAGTTGTACCGGACTACCACAACCCCGGGTCTTTCCGGGAGGCCGAAATTCTCATGGGGCGCGCCACTGTCTGAATTCAACATCACGAGGAGACCGTCCGTGTTCACGTCCGGCTCGTATTTTTCGTAGCCTGCAAATAACAAGAGTCCATTGTCGAGCACGCAACCGTCGCTGAGTGAAGTCGATGCATGCGGCATCCCGTGATTAATTTCAACTCGGCCATCTGTGCCGAATGCCTTCACGGGTGCGCCTTGCGCATCGAATTTGTAAAGGTGCGCCTTGAGCACGTCAGGCGTGTGGTAATCAACGCCGACAATAACGCTGCCATCGGGTAGCGCGAAGACGAATGCCGGGCCTTTTTTCGTAAGCCGTTGTGTGTTTGGGGGATCGATGATGACTTGGCCATTCTCGCCAAAGCTGCTCACTCGATTGCCTTTGCTGTCAAGGCAGAGAATCGCAGCGCTAACCTCGTTCGATTGCTCATTGGCTGTGCTGCCTGCCATGAACAGCCGCCCGTCGGCACCTTCTGCAATCGGCCCGCCAGAGGCTTGCTCATTGGCCAGGAACGAACCCGTGACACGCCCTGCGGCCCCAAACGCCAGGTCTACGGCACCCAAGTGGTTCAGCTTGGAAATGAAGAAGACGCCGTTGTCGAAGGTACTGGTGACCAGCAACGATTTATCGCGCAGCAGCGTCGACCCCGTGAGGGGCCGGGACTTCGTCGGGTCGTCTTGGAATATATCGTCAAGTTGAAGTTTGCCTTGGCCGCTTCCCCATGTGGCGTCGATTGTCGCCCTGATGTTCGCGGCCTTCTTTGCAATTGCCATATACGTCCCTGCGCGGTTGTCGTGAGGTCGGTTTACTCGCCGGGCGCTAACGCTGTCTTAACACTATTCACCTGGCTTGAACTCACGATAGGCCTTCGCTTAGAGGGCGCCTACTGTCAACTCTGACAGGTCTGGCTACCGCTGGTCGCAACGACTGGGGATCAGAGCCTGGCGCGCAACCCGAACCGCTTCATCAACGTCGATTCGAGTAACCCTTGCGGCAACAACGCCGCCAATAACGGCAACGCCCGGCTGCCGTTGCCGATGCGAACCAGCCGTGGCGGCTTGCTCTGCCGCACCGCTTTCAACAGCTCAGCCGCAAACTCACTGGCCGGCGTTGGCTTGTCCTGCGATGCCTTGGCCCGTGCCCGAATGCCTTCACGCAGGGGAAACCACGGCGATTGCTCGTTGATCAACTGCTCGGCTTCATGTCCGGCATTCTTCGCAAAACTCGATTCAATCGCACCAGGCTGGACTTCCATCACACGGATGCCAAACGGTGCCAGCTCCATGCGCAACGCGTCGCTAAGCGCATGCACCGCCGCTTTCGACGCGCAGTAGGCGCCGGCAAACGGTGTGACCAGCACACCCGACACACTGCCGATATTCACCACCAACCCCTTGGCCGGACGCAGCAGCGGAAACAACGCGCGGGTGACGCCAACAATCGAAAACACGTTGGTCTCGAACTGGCGCTGCATCGCCTGCACGCCGCCGTCGAGCAGCGGCCCCATCGCGCCGTAACCGGCGTTGTTGATCAGTACATCAAGGCCGCCATGTTGCTGGCTCAGACGCTCGGCGAGTTGTTCCAGCGCGGCGCCATCGTTGACGTCCAGCTCGACAGCGGTGAAACCGGCAGCGCTCAGCGCGCTGACATCTTCAGCCTTGCGCGCACTGGCCCAGACTTCGTAGCCGGCGGCTTTGAACGCGTCGGCAAGGGCGCGGCCGATGCCGCTGGAACAACCGGTAATCAACGCAACGGGCATGGCGCATTCCTTGTGCAAACAGTCGGGGGAGGGGATCAGTCGGAGAAACTACCTTGCAAATGCTCGGCGCGAAACTCCAGGGTTTGCGGACGATAGCCGGGGCGCAGCGGCGGCAGTGGCAAGCAGTCTTCCCAGGTTGCACCGGCCTGCAACTCGCCGGGGCCACGATAGCGTGGGGCAGTGTATTGATTGTCGGCCAGGTTGACCGTATCGCCCGGCGCATAAGCGGCGATGCGCCAGCGCAGCTCGGTCAGCGGCACATTGTTGCCATTGTTCATTTTCAATTGCAGCGGACGGTCGGCCGGGCATTGCTCGGGAGCGTAGGCAATGCGCAGTTCCAGGCGCGCCAGTTGCTTGATCTCGCGGTTGTCCAGCCACACCACCCACATGGCCACGAAACCCAAGCCAATCGCAGCGGATACCGAAACCGGCAAGGCCTTGGCCGGGTAGCGCAGCAGCAGGATCAACCAGGTAATGACCAGCAGGATGCCGATGAACATGCGTGAGCGCTCCGTGGGTGAGTGAGCCCCATCCTACCGAAGGCTTGGCGCAATGGGTATTCGGGACGAGTTTGTGCGCACCGTTGGTCGGGACTGTAATTTCTGACAGTAGGAATGCGGTTCCGCGCTTGCTCTCATGAGCCAAGGGCACACTGGGACGTTGACGCACTATGGGCATCCACAGCAATACGCCAACGCTTGCCGTGAACGATCCGCGCGGGTTGGCCATCCTCAGCGTCAACTACTGGCGCGCCGATGCGGCGTTGGCAAGCGAGCCCCGGATCGAGCGGACGTTGCGCGACAACGCCGGCCGTGCAGTCAAACAATGGGATGCGCGATTGTGGGCGTTGCAGGCGAATGATCCACAAGCGCCCGCCAGCCTCACCACTGTCCATGCCTTGAACGATATCGCGCTGCGCTCGGACAGTACCGATGCGGGAGTCCAGGTCCAGTTGCCCGGTTTGGCCGGCCAGACGTTGTGCAACTGGGACAGCCGTGGCACATGCCGCGAAATTGCATACGATGACTTGTTGCGACCTGTCGCGGTGTTCGAGGAAGGCACCGGCGTACCTCGCCGTTGTTCCGAGCGCCTTGCCTATGGCCGCCCCGGCGCGGGCGATCCGCTGCGCAATCAGCTCGGTCAAGTGATTCGTCATGACGATCCCGGTGGCAGTGTTCTGTTCTCGCAGTTTGCGATCACCGGGCAGTGCAGTGAAAACATCCGTCACTTCACGCTTGAGCCGGTTGCCGCGGATTGGCCAGAGGCTATCGCCGATCGACAGAAGTTGCTCGAACCTCAAGGGGCAACCACACAATGGCGCTATGCCCCGCTGGGACCTGTGCTCGAACAGTTCGATGCCGGTGGCAATCGGCAGGCCTTCGCACTGACTCTCCACGGCCAGTTACGCGCAGTTGAAATACGGCTCAAACTTCAGACTCAGAACCATTCGGTCGTCAGTGATATTCGCTACGACGCTTACGGACAAGTCACTCATGAACTGGCAGGCAACGGCGTGCTGACTACGCTGAGCTACCGTCCCGAAGACGGCCGCCTGCTCACGCGCCATGCTCAGGACAATCTAGGCAATGTGCTGCAGCATCTGATCTACGCCTACGACCCGATGGGCAATGTAACGAGTATCGAAGACCAGGCATTGCCCGTGCGCTGGTTCGCCAACCAGCGTATCGAGCCGGTCAGTCGTTACCGCTATGACAGTCTTTATCAGTTGTCCCATGCCACTGGCTGGGAGGCCGGCGTTGGCGGTGGCGGGCCGACCGCTGTCGCCAACTACAGCCAGCGTTATCATTACGACGTCGGCGGCAATTTGCGCGGGCTGACTCACGTCGGCCAACAAAGTCCAGGTCATCAACTGCAGGCCGCACGCTTTAGCAATCGGTGTTTGCCGTGGCATGACGGTAAGCCGCCCTCTGAAGCAGAGATCGCTGCAGCTTTCGATTCGCGGGGTAATTTGCTGTTGCTGGATCAGGGACGCCGGTTGCAGTGGAATCTGCGTTGCCAGCTGGACTCGGTCGTGGTCGTCTCACGCCGAACAGATGCCGATGATCGTGAAAGCTATCTCTATGACGGCGCCGGTCAGCGGGTATGCAAGACGCGTTCGTCACGGGCCTCTGCACGCAGTCTTCTTGCACAGGTGCGTTATCTGCCAGCGCTGGAATTACGCACCGATACCGGCACCGGTGAGAGCCTGCAGGTGATCATCGTGCGGACCGGACTCAATATCGTACGAGTCCTGCATTGGCAGAGCCCATCGCCGACCGGCGTCAATTATCTCTACCGATACAGTTTCAATGATCATCTGGGCTCAATCAGTCTTGAGCTGGACGCGGATGCGCAGTTGATCAGCCGCGAGCATTTTTATCCATTCGGTGCAACGGCGTGGGCCGAAGAACCCGACGTCAGCTACAAGACCGCGCGGTATTCGGCAAAGGAACGTGACGCCACGGGACTTTACTATTACGGGTTTCGCTATTACGTGCCGTGGCTGCAACGCTGGCTGAACAGCGATCCTGGTGGAGCGATCGACGGCCATAATCGCTATCGCGCGCTGCGCAACAACCCAATGACTTACAGGGACAGCGACGGGCGCAAGCCCGACAAGCCCGACAAGCGTGCTGGCGACCGGGTGTATCACGATCTTGCCGACAAGAAACTGGTCAATCCCGTGCAAGCCGCCGGCATGCAGCCCGTGCGCCGTTACTTCGAGAATGACCCAAATCCCGACGTCCAGGCCTACCGCCGCGAAATACCGGTAGCGCTGGCAGAGCTGGGAGCCCGGGACAACTCCGTGCTCAACACACATCAGGCGCATGTCATTGCCGCCGTCCGGACGCACACCGCGCCACCTTCGGGGGCCGTGCTGTACCACTCCGGTGAATTCGTTTCTTCGACAATGAATCGGGTGTTGGGGGAGGAGACCACCAGCCGGATCATGGGACCCATGTCCGTTGCGTTCAACAGCCCTGTCGAAGAACCGCAAGTGCTTGCAGCCAGGCGCGGTGCCGTGGCCAAAGGCTTCCAGATCGGCGGAAATCTGCTGATGCACGCCGCTAACCCCGCAGCTCAGTTGGTGGGCTCACTGAGTGTGGCAATGGGCAATGCCATGCAGGTTTCCGAGGCTCAGACGCGGATCCAGTACAAACTGCTCAGCACACCCGTTGCCGTGCCTCTTGCCATCTCCTCGAACAGTCCGGCGGTCGACTTGCAGTCCTTCAATCGATCGACCCGGCGGCAGCCGTTGTTCGCAGAACCGGAATCAACGTCCACACCGTTGGCGCAGCAACTGTTTGCAGCCGCGTTTACACAAGGTCCCGCGGGGTTGGCGCAGGCGACGGAAGGCGAGTCGGTCGATGAAGATTCACCACTGGCGAGACGCCGCAATTCAGTCTTCGGCTAGACAAAAAAAGCCCCCGCCCAGCCCGCTGCGGATAGGGAACGCAACGGGCTGGACGAGGGCTTCTTGTTTCAGCAGGCGATTACTGCGCGATGGTTTTCACCGACACGCCGCGTTCGATCGGGGTGGAGCGGCCGTAGATATCTTCGAAACGCTCGATATCGTCTTCACCCAGGTACGAACCCGACTGCACTTCGATGATTTCCAGCGGGATCTTGCCCGGGTTGCGCAGGCGGTGCACCGAGGCGATCGGGATGTAGGTCGACTGGTTTTCGGTGAGCAGGAACACGTTTTCGTCGCAGGTCACTTCGGCGGTGCCGCTGACCACGATCCAGTGTTCGGCGCGGTGGTGGTGCATCTGCAGCGACAGGCACGCGCCCGGCTTGACCGAGATGTGCTTGACCTGGAAACGCCCGCCCATGTCCACCGAGTCGTACGAGCCCCACGGACGATAGACTTCGCAGTGGTTCTGGGTTTCGCTGCGGCCCTGGGCGTTGAGGGTGTTGACCATCTGCTTGACGCCCTGGACCTTGTCCTTGTGGGCAATCATCATCGCGTCCTTGGTTTCGACCACGACGATGTTTTCCAGACCGATCACCGAGACCAGTTTGCCGTTGCCGTGGATCATGCAGTTCTTGCTGTCCTGGATGACCACATCGCCTTTGCTGACGTTGCCGTTGGCGTCTTTCTCGTTGACTTCCCACAGCGACGACCAGCAGCCGACATCGCTCCAGCCGGCGGTCAGCGGCACCACGCAGGCGCGCTGGGTTTTTTCCATCACCGAGTAGTCGATGGAGTTGTCCGGGCAGCAGGCGAAGGTGGCTTCGTCGAAGGTGATGGTGTCAGCGTCCTGCTGGCTGCGCTCAAGGGTCAGCAGGCAGGTGTCGTAGATGTCCGGATCGTGCTTTTTCAGTTCTTCGAGGAAGCGGCTGGCGCGGAACAGGAACATGCCGCTGTTCCAATAGTAACCGCCGGATTCGACGTACTCGGTGGCGCGCTTCACATCCGGTTTTTCGACGAAGTGCGAGACGCGGCTGACGCCTTCGGGCAGCAGCGAATCAGCAGTGGATTTGATGTAGCCGTAGCCGGTTTCCGGTTTGGTTGCCGGTACGCCGAACAGGACCATCTCGCCGTTCTCGGCAGCGACGGTGGCCAGGGCCAGCGCACGTTGCAGGGCTTTCTGGTCTTCCAGCACGTGGTCGGCCGGCAGCACCAGCATCAGTTCGTCACGACCTTCATTGACCAGCATCATCGCGGTCAGGGCCACGGCCGGCGACGTGTTGCGGCCGAACGGTTCCATCAGGATGCGCTGACATTCCAGATTGCGCGCGGCCAGTTGCTCGTTGACGATGAAACGGTGCTCTTTGTTGCAGACCACGATTGGCGTGTCCATGCCTTCGAACACCAGACGCTCGAGGGTTTGCTGGAACAGTGTGTGTTCGCCGGTCAGGGCGAGGAATTGCTTGGGGAATTGCTTGCGCGAAAGAGGCCACAGACGCGAACCGCTACCACCTGACAAGATCACCGGAATCATAATGTTTACTCCATAAAATCAATTTGGTTAGAGCAACGAACGTTGTGTCGTTTCACTCTTGTTTTTGTCTCGTGTCCGAAGACGCCGCATCCCTTGTAGGAGCTGCCGAAGGCTGCGATCTGTTGATCTTGATCTTCAAAATCAAAAGATCGCAGCCTCGTTTTACTCGACAGCTCCTACAGGGATCAGCGTCTCTGCGGGAAATTGGTTAGCGAGTCGACACCGGGCGTTTCACCCAGACTGGCGACAGGTTGCTGCCGTTGCCGGTGACGTACAGCACCGCTGCCTCACCGCGCTCCAGGGCGACCGGTTTCACGTCGCCGACTTTCTTGTCGCCTTCGTACAGTGCCAGGCTGACTTTCACCGGGTTGATTTCACGTTCGCCACGGCCCTTGGCTGCCACGTTCGGCACCACTTCGGTCTTGCCGTCGGCGGTTTTCAGGGTCAGCGATTTGTCGCTGAGGTTCTGTACACGCACCAGGGATTTCTGCTTGTTCTTGAATGGCGGCTCTTCGATCAGTTGTGGCGCGCCGGAAGCGTTGTTGACCAGGGTGTAGTAGTGGTCACCGGCGAGTTTCACCGGCAGGGTCTGGCTACCGACCTTGGCGCTGTAATCGCCGCCCGGCATGAAGCTGAAGTCGCTGCTGGCCAGTGGCGCGATATCGCTCAGGTTGGTGCTGCCGACAGTCGCGCTGACTTCGGCGTTGCTGGCGTTGTAGACACGCACGAAGCTCGAGCCTTTCGGAGCGGTCGGGCCGTACAGCGCGGCGTCGCCACCGGCGAAGGCTGGGACGGAAAGTACGCTGAGGCCAGCAACCAGTGCGAAGCTTTTAGCGAGACGACGAGGAGTAGTAGTGAAAGTCATGGTGTACCTCTCTTTCAGTTTTGCGCCCGATCGGGCGTCTCGGATTTAGTGTTGATGGCTACGTTTTGTTGGCGGGCGCCGGCTTGTTTGAGCTCTGCGACCCACTGCGGGTCGGCGTCGCCGATTTCGTTGTTCACAGGCAGATATCGTTCAGGAAACTCCCAGATCAGCACTTGTGGCGGGCTGTTCTTGAAGTCATCGCTTTTCAGGTAGCTGAGCATTGGCAGAATCGGGCCGTGGCCGTCTTCGGCGTAGTTGACGACGTCGCTGTGTAGCGCTTGTTTGAGCGCACCGACGAAGTTCCAGTTGGGGTTGGCGCTGTAGCTGGTGCCGATCAGCGCGACCGGAACTTCGCTGTTGGCGAACAGGGCGTCGTCACCGGCAGGCTGTTCGGCGGCAACGGTGTTGCGTTTGAGCAGTGGCTCAGGCGCCGGCATCATGTTTTCGAACAGCGGATCGAGTGGCAGGAACAGACGCAGATCGCCCTTGTGCGTGACCTTCTCCGCTGGCGTGGTGACGAAGCGCTGTGGCTCGCCGCTCAGCGGGAATTTCTCGGCAATGGTTTTCGCCAGCGTGTTGGCGGCGATCTCGGCGCCTTCCGGCGTCCAGTGGGTGTCGGTGCGCAGGAACACTTGCTCACCGTTCTGCTTGGCCTGTTGCAGGGGGCCGAGCAGGTCAGGGGCGAGGATCTTGTCGGCCGCGACACGGGCGTGGAAATCCTGATACAGGTTCTGGTGAATGCTCGAAGGCTTCACTTCACCCAGATGCTCCGGGTACAGACGCACCTTGGCTGGAACGATCGCCATCACCAGTTTCACGCCTTTCTCTTTCAGGGTCTGACGCACGCCTTCGACCAGCGCGTAGTTGCCTTGCAGGTTCTGCTGTTCGTTGACGATCGGGTTGAATTCCTCATCGCTGTACAACCACTGGTCGCGGCCGAGCACGACGCCCGGACGACCTTCGTTGAACAGCTTGAAATCCAGCGCGGCCCAGAGGTTGGTGCCCAGACGCTTGATTGGGAATTCATCGTCGTAGTGGGTTTCCACCGCCTTCGTCCAGCGGCCGTTGAGCACCGTCGCATCGGCGTTGGTGCTGAAGCCGAAGAAGCTGCGAACCGACCACAGACCGAGGACCAACAGCGTCACCAGGAACAGGGCGATGTAGAAGATGCGTAATGAGCGGGTCATGTCAGATCCCTCAGAACTGGAAGTAAAGGAACGGCGAGAAGCTTTGCGCCGAGAGTTTGAGAATCGAGGCGATGAACAGCAGCAGGATCAGCCCGCGCATCACGTAGCGCGACCAGTCAGCGGTCCAGTAAGCCGGTTGCACCTGGGCTTCGACGCCAACGGTGTAGCCAGGTTCGTGGATGCTCGCCGGATTTTCCCCAGGCGCTGCCTTGATCATTCCCGGCGTCGCCGTGGCAGGGCCATTGGCCTCGACGTTGACTTCCGGTTTGGTCTTGGCTGGCGGCTGATTGGTGTACAGATCACGCAGGCCGAAGAACGCCAGGGTTACGTAAGCCACCACCAGAGTCGCTACTTGCAGACCGGTGAGGCTGGCCTGATTGAGTTCCGACAGCGACCAGTCGCCGAAGCTGAACATTGCACCGTACATGCGACCGGCAACGTGCAGATTCTCGGCACGGAAGATCACCCAGCCCATCACCACCAGCAGGAAGGTCAGTGCCCAGCGGATCGGGTTGAGGCTGCGCGGCGAAGTGTTCAGGCCGAGCATTTTTTCGATCGCCAGCCACATGCCGTGCCAGGCGCCCCAGATGATGTAAGTGATGTTCGCGCCGTGCCACAGACCACCCAGGAGCATGGTCAGGAACAGGTTGCGATAGGTCATCAGCGTGCCTTTACGGTTACCGCCGAGGGTGATGTACAGGTAGTCACGCAGCCAGGTGGAGAGGCTGATGTGCCAGCGGCGCCAGAACTCGGTGATCGACTGGCTGATATACGGCTGCTTGAAGTTTTCCATGAAGCGGAAACCCATCATCAAGCCCAGACCGATGGCCATATCGCTGTAACCGGAGAAATCGAAATACAGCTGCGCGGTGTACGCCAGCGCACCGAGCCAGGCGTCACCCGTGGTCGGGTTCTGCAAGGCGAAGCAATGGTCGGCGACCACGGCGAGGGTGTCGGCGATGAAGACCTTCTTGATGAAACCCTGCATGAACCGCGTGCAGCCCTCGGAGAACTTGTCGAGGGTGTGCGTGCGGTTGTTGAACTGATCGGCGAGGTCGCGGAAACGCAGAACCGGGCCGGCAATCAGGTGCGGGAAGATCGCCACGAATGCTGCGAAGTCGATCAGGTTGCGCGTCGCCGGAGTGTCGCCACGGTACACGTCGATGATGTAGCTGATCGATTCGAAGATGTAGAACGAAATACCGATCGGCAGCAGCACGTGGGTCAGGATGAACGGCTCGAGACCGAACGAAGTCATGATCTCGTTGATGCTGTCGACACCGAAGTTGGCGTACTTGAAGTAGCCAAGAATGCACAGGTCGACGGCCACGCCGAGCAGCAGCCAGCGCTGCGCCGGTTTGGTTCTGACGCCAGCGGCACCGACTTTCAGGCCGATCCAGTAGTTCCACAGCGTGACCGCTGCGAACAGCGCGAGGAAGTCCACCCGCCACCAGGCGTAGAACACGTAGCTGGCGATCAGCAGCAGCAGGTTGCGATAGCGTTGCCCGCTCAGGTAGTACAAGCCGAGAAAGATCGGCAAGAACAGAAACAGGAACACGTTGGATGAAAATACCATCCCGATCTCTCCATGTTTGAACCAACAGTCAAGGGCCAAAGCCCCCCCAAACCCCCCACGTAAAACGGGCGGTTGTATGATCGTTCCCACGCTCTGCGTGGGAATGCTTCTTGTGACGCTCTGCGTCACGCTTTGGGACGCAGAGCGTCCCGTGCTGCATTCCCACGCAGAGCGTGGGAACGATCAGCGACTAACTGCCTTTGTTGCCCTTTTCATGCGACGGGTCGTAGACCTTGGTCAGGTCGCCGCCAAGACGGAAAGTCTTGAACGGTTGCATGTCGCGCTTCTTCTCGATCACATCCGGCGCACAGGTGTAGAGCGTGCAGAACGGTTCGAGCCAGGCGAATTTCATGTCCTCTTTCAGGTCGGTCATGTCCTGCTTTTTGCCGTTCTTTTCTTCGAACTCGTCAGGGTCCTTGACGCCGGCCAACACACGGTCACCCAGACGCTTCAGTGCGCCATTGTTTTCCTGACGCAGATCGACACCGTTGACCTGGGCGAAACTGGCGATCATTGCCAGCGGCGGCAGGGCGTAATTGTGATAGGCGAGGGCGCGTTGCTGGCGCTTGAGTTCGTTGGGCAGGAAGCCGTCGGCGTCGACCTGGTTGACGCCGACCTTGTATTCCTTCACCGCCCAGTCGAACAGGTCGCGGCGGTTGGTGGCGACGGCGGTGGCCATCACCGACCAGGCGGCCCAGTACGAGTGGTTGTTGGTTTTTTCCAGCGGCAGGTTGTCCCAGTCGCTGACCACCTGATCGGCCATTTTGCTGAACCAGGCTTCGATCAACTGCGCTTCCTGCTGGTGCTGGGCCAGTGGGTGCGAGTCGGAGAACTTCAGGCGAATGTACGACGAGGCCATGCTGCCCAGCGCCCATTTGCGCATCGACTTGCCGGTGTGGTTGAAGTCTTTGGACATCAACGCGTCAGCCTTGGCCCATGCGGTCAGCCAGTCGAGCGTGCATTCGAGCTGCTCCGGGCGACCGTCGCGCATGAACTGCATGACGCGCTTGGCGGTGCCGCGCTCCAGCGTGGTGATGTCTTTGGTGGTGTCGCGAAAGGCTTTTTCCGACTGCACGTTCAGCGTCGCGCGGGCCTTGTCCGAACCTTCGTATTTGCTGCGAAATTGCAGCGGACCGGTGTATGGCGCCGGCATCGCGTCGCAGCCGTCGCTCTTGTCGCCGGTCTTGAATTTATCCACCGGGGCGAAGTAGCCCTGCGGTGGACGCAATGGCGCGGCGGCCTGAGTCGCCCCGGCGAACATCGCCAGGCTCAGGAGTGTCGGTGCCAACAGATTTTTCAGTTTCGGATTTCGCATAGCAGACCTCATTGCCCGAGCTGCGCGGTCTGTTGACCGACGCCCGGGAATACGTTGCGTTTGCAGATTTTCGCTTCGACTTTTTGTGGCGCGGCGCCAGGTCCGGCTTCAGGACCCTGGACTTCGACTGCCAGCAGGTTTTGCGAGGCCCAGTCTTCGTCCGTGCGCAGCTCAAAGGCGAAACGACCGTCGGTGTCGGAGGTTTCCGGTTTCTCGATCTTGATGTCCTCGTGGCGACCGTTCATGTACCAGAGGGTGGCTTGCAGGGTTTTCACCGAGGTGTCGGCGAAGCGGATGTCGACCTGATGGTTGGCATTCTGCAGGTTCAGGTTCTTGCTGTTGACCAGCAGTTCTTGCTTGCTGCCCGGCTTCAGCGTGGCGCTGGCGGACATCTGCGCGTCCTTGCCTTCGCAACCGTTGTCGAGCAGCGCCATCATCTGGCGATAGATGGTTTCCTGGTCGAGGCGATACAGCGGCGAGAATTCCCAGATGAGAATCTTCGGCGGGGTCTTCTGGAATTCTTCGCTGCCCAGGTACTGCAGCATCGAACCTTCGAAACCGCCGCCGGGGAAGGCCACGTTAAGGATGTCGGCGCCGATGGCTTCTTCGAGGAAACCGGCGAAGTTGTAGTTCTTGCCGCTGTGCGACGTACCGACCAGGGTGATCTGCGGATTGCCGGAATCGCCGAACAGATCGCCGTCGCCTGCCTCGCCTTTCGGCTCGGTGGTGAACTGGTCCATGTACTGGATCGCATAGCTGGTGCCGCACAGTTGCCCGGCCATGTTGTGCAGAGTGCCGGTCTTGCCCATGCGCCCGGAGCGCTTGGTCTCGAATTCACGCTTGGGAATGTCGGCGAAGGCCGGGATCTGCTTGACCTTTTCGGCGACGATTTTTGCCGTGCGCTGGGCACCGTAAGGTGTCCAGTGCTGGTCGCCACGGAAGTAGAAATCGTGGGCGGGCAGGGTGTCCGGCAGCGATTCGTTGGTCAGTGGCGACAGGTCCGGCACCACGTAGCCCATCTTGGCGAAACGGCCGAGCATGGTTTTGTAGTTGCCCAGCGCTTTCTCGTAATCGAACGCGGCTTTTTCCTGCGGGTTGAGCTTGTTGCGGTTCACCAGGCCACGGGTCGGCTGGTAAACGATCACCAGCTCGACGCCTTTGCTCTTGAACGCATCGTGCAACTGCTGCAGGCGCTTGTAGCCGGCCGGCGTGGTGTTGAACTCGGTGCGCAGGTCTTCCTGGGTACGGAACAGCCAGTCGCCCTGAGCCTGTACCAGGGTGGTGAAGTTCTGCTGATAACGCGTGGTGTAGTTCTTCGCGTCATGGGCCGCCGGGCACAGGTTGCAGCACGGCTCGGCGGTGAACTTCGGTGGCGTCACGCTTGCGCCGTCAGCGTCGGCGCGGGTGTTGCCGGCAGCGAGAATGCCGAGGGTCAGGGCCGAGAGGCTGAGCAGTTTGATCATGTGTGGGTGCATAAAATTATCCTCAGTCCTGCAATTCGGTCTGGCGTTCGACAGGGTCGATCAGCACGGCTTTCTGCTGGCGCACCAACAGATCGAGAATCTCATCCTGGCGCTCGCCGAGGATGCCGTTGAAGCTGATCCCGCTGGACTTGGTCGGCGCCAGCATCGACACGCGATACAGCTCGACACTCAGCGGCGAGTCGATCGACAGCGGGCCGCTGCCATTGGCCGCCAGCTCGCCGCCGACGACGATCAGCGAGACCTGCGCGTCGAACGGGTCGAGCTTGATGTCACGGTCGGTGTCGGTCAGGTCCTTGATGTGGCCGTAGATACCGGTCAGGCCGTTGGTCATGGCGACGTTTTCGTAGAGGCGGATGTTCACGCTGTTACGAATACGAATGCCGTGACGGGTATTGCTGATGACCTTGTTGCCCCACAGCAGGTTGTCGGCGGACTCGTAGAGCGTGATGCCGTCGGTGTGGTTCTTGTAGATCTCGTTGTAGGCAATGATGTTGTTGACGCTGTTACGGTCGATCACCAGGCCCGACAACTTGTTGTCGAAACTCTTGTTGTTGAAGATGAAGCTGTCGTTGACCTCACGGGAAATGATGATCCCGTGCTTCTTCTTCGTGCCGTGAACGGTGTTCTCGGCAATGATCAGACGGTGCGAGCGGTCATGCGGGTCGATGCCGTAGACGATGTTGTCTTTGTAGGTGTTGCCCTTGACCACAAAGTCGCTGGTTTCGTAGCAGTAGAAGCCGTACCACATGTCCGAGAACTCGGAGCCGACGATCCAGCCGGTCGGTTCCGGGCGCTTGAGGACTTTGGCCATGTTCGGCGTGTACTGGGAAATACTCACCCCGTACGACTTACTGTTGGCGTAACCGAAACTGGCCATCTTGCTGTTGACGATGTAGGTCTCGGTGCCGCCCCAGGAGAGCAGGAACGGACGGAATTCCTTCGGCGAACGGAAGGTCGCCGGGCCGTTGTCCTTCTCGCGCCAGCCGGTGACTTTGGTGTCACGCACGAACAGTTTGCCGTCGTTGACCAGGAACGAACCGGCCTCTTGGGACAGGCGCAGTTCCTGGGTCTGACCGTCGATTTCGAGGATGCCTTTCTCGCCGACGACGATCGGCAATTTGGCCAGGTACACGCCCGGGGACGTCTCGCTGAAATACTGCTTGGGCAGTTTTTTCGCCAGATCCTTGAGGTTCATGTAGCCGTCGTCGATGAAGATCGCCTGCGGAATGCCGTGCTGACGCACGACCCATTCGGCCATCTTGTTATCGCCGCCGATGAAGTCCTTCAGGGCGTTTTCCTGCATCATCCGGCGCACGCTGATCTTGCCCGGTTTGCTGCGCACGATCTTCGCGGCAGCGGCTTCGGCGGTGAAGCCGGACAGGTCGGGCAGTGTCGGCTTGGCCAGTTTCAGCGCGTCGGTAGGCGCGCTGCTGACGGTGTAGGTCTTGGCCTGTTGCAGTTCTTTGGCCACGGTCGCAGGTTTCGCCGGTTCAACATTGGCGAAGGCGCTGGCGCTGGCCAGCAGCATCGCGCCGGCCAGCAGGCTGAGTGAGCCTGTTCTGGTGCTGATCATGTCGGGCACTCCCTTGGCGGTTTGCATCAGAAGCGCCAGATCACGTCAATGAATGCGCGGTGCATGTAGGAATCAACCTGGCTGCCATAGGCGTCGCCCGGTTTGAACACACCGCCACGGAAACGCACCAGTGCCGAAGGCTCGTCGATCGACTGGCTCAACGCCGCCGGCAACAGGCCTTGCTTGAAGTACTTGGTGACGACCAGGTCCATTTCCTGACCCAGGTCCTTGTTGCCATCTTCAAGCGGCAAGGATGTGCTGGAGAGGATCGCGCCGGTGACGTCGTCGGTGTTGTTTTCCACCGCATTGATGCCGTTGCTGCCGACCGGCTTGTTGCCGTCGACACGCCAGAACTTGTGGTAGATCAGGCTGGCGTCGTACTCGTCGTTGACCATCCACGAACCGAACAGGGTGGCGGTCTGCATGTTGTTCATTTCGCCACGGAACGCTTCGCCGAAACGGTGCACGCGCGAGCGGGTACCGGTGTAGTTGGAGCGGTTGCTCTCCAGACCGTTCTGTTCGTAATCAGCGCTGGCGCGGGCGTATGCACCGCCGACTTGCCACTGCGGATCGAGGCGCAGACGTACGCCGACGTCGGCTGCCCAGCCGCTGATGTCATCGCTGCGCTTGGCTTGTGTCGGGCGCGTGCCGTCGGCGTTCAGCGCGTTGACCGTGTCGCGGTCGCCGCTCATGCCGGTGATGCTGCCCCAGTAGTTGACGGTGTTGGTGTTGCGCCAGTTGTAGGCGTCGCTGTCAGCGGTCAGGCCGATCCAGCTGATGTCGCCGTTCTCGGTCTTGTCCAGCGAGTCGCGCGGGACGCCCGGCTCGGCGTAATCGAGTTTGCCGTCATCGTGAGTGTGGTGGCCGCGAATGCCGACCCACTGGCCCGGTGTCCACTGGTAAGCGGCATCGGCGTAGGCGTGCAGGCGATCCTTGTCTTTCGGCGCCAGCTCTTTCAAGTCGGTGCGGTATTCGCTGAAACGCTCGGCAACACCGGCATTGGCCCGCAGCAGGGTGGTGTCGAAGGTCCAGTTCAGCGCTTCGATGTTGGTGTCACGCCATTGGCCGTCGTCATTGCGCAGACGCTGGCGACCGAACTTGAGCATCTCGCCCGGGTACGGGGTGAGGCCGCTGTAGCCGACCCAGAACTCGCGCATCGCCAGGTAGTTCTTCTTGGTTTTGCGATCACTGTTGTCGGTGGCTTGTTCACCGTCGGATTGTTGCAGGGTGTCGGTCTCGATGATGTCGGTCGAGGTCACCGCCTGACCCATCGCGTAGGCGCTCCACGCGCCGCTTTCGCCGTAGATCCACGGACGCAGGTCGAGGCCCACGCCATTGACGTCACCGCCGCCGGCAGTGCCGAGGTCACGGTCGTCTTCGGACTGGCCGGTGAGTTTCACTTCCAGACCGAAATTCTTGGTTTCAGTCATCGCAGCCAGTGTCGGGCAAGACCAGATCAGCGCGAAGGTGAGGCCAATACCGGCCTTCACGAATGGGTTCAGCTTCATAGTTTTTCCTCGCCGTCTTCTTCTTGCAGGGCGTGCAGTTGCAGCGTGTTCGAGTTCAGGGCGCCACGGCTGGCCTGTTCCTGTTGCAACAGGCGGCGGGCTTCGGGCAAGCGCTCGGGCGGCAATTGCGCCTCGAGGGTCGCTGCCAGTTCATCGGCTTGCGGGGTGTTCTGGGCCTTGGCCAGTTGGCTGAACACGTAAGCGTTCAGCGGGTCGGGCTTGGTGCCCTTGCCTTGGGAAAACAACTGGGCGATGGCGAAGTCGGCACTGTTCTGGCCGTTGCGCGCAGCGGTCAGCAGGTGGTCCAGAGCCTTCTGCGGATAGACCTTGCCCAAGTAGCCTCGACGGTAGATCTGGCCGAGGTAGTAATCGGCGGCCACTTCGCGGCCAACGGCTTTCTGGAAGTGTTCCTCGGCGACTTTCGCGTCGGCCGGGACCATTTTGCCTTCGTAGTAGACCTTGCCCAGCAGCAGTTCGGCGCGCGGCTGGTCGGCAGCGCGACCGTTGTCCAGGTACTTCATCATCTGGTCGACGTCGCCCAGTTCGGGGAAGTCGTAAAGCAGTTGGGCGAGGGTGACCCACGATGCCGGGTAGCCCGGAGCGATCGGCTCGAGCAGCGCCTGCGCGGTTTTTTCGTCAGTCTTGCCCAGGGTCGAATCGGCCAGCACGCGGGCTACGGAGTCGACACGCTGCGCGGTGACGGTGCCACGGCTGTAACCGGCCTGCATCTGCTTGATCAGCTCGGCCTGTTGCTCCGGCTGGCCGCGTTTCTGGTAAACGGTGGCCAGTTCGACGTAGCAGATGTCGGTGGTGTTGAGCGCGGCCTTGCAGATCTTTTCCACGTCATCCAGATGCTGGTCGTAAGTGCCCTGGGTGCGATACAGCAGCACCTGCGCCAGACCCGCTTCCGGGTAGCCCGACTTGCGCCACTGATCGATCTGCTGCTGCGCGTTGATGTTGGGGAAGCTGTGCGGGTATTGCAGGTATAGCATCGCCAGCGGGATCAACGTGTTGCCTTCGCCATTGGCGGCGGCTTTTTTCAGCAGGGTTTCGGCTTCGTGGTGCTCGGCTTCGGTGGAGCCCGGCTTGGCCACCAGCAAACGACCGAGACGTGCCTGGGCACGCGGCGACACGCTGGCCGCTGCGCGGTAAGTCGCCTCGGCCTGTTTCATCTGCGCCGGGTCGCGGCTGTCGACCTGGATATCGGCCAGGCCGACTTGCGCCTCGCTGTAACCCAGATCGGCCAGTTGCTGGTAATTCTGCGCAGCGGTGGCGGTGTCGCCACGCTTGAGCGCTTCGTTGGCCAGACGCTGATCGGGCAGCCCGGCGCAACCGGCCATAGAAACTGCCAGTGCCAGCGAGCACACCATCAATCCCATGTGGGAGCGAGCCTGCTCGCGAAGCAGTCGACTCGGTACTTCAGACAAACCGCGCTGGCCCTTTCGCGAGCAGGCTCGCTCCCACAGGGTCGGCGGTGTGTTCAAGTTATGCGTAGTCACAGGCATGTCCTCGACTTAAAGACCGGCAGCCATGGCTTTGTCGATCAGCCAGTTCAGGTTCGGGCCACGGTCGCTGTTCACTTCAACCGGGCGGCCGGCCAGGCTGCTGTCGAGCGGCTCGTCAGGCTGGATCTGCACGCGGATGTCGGAGGACAGGTCGGCGCTCTTCAGGCTCGTGCTGCTGACGATCTTGCCGGTGCGGGTCTTGTCTTCGCCGGCGATCTGGAAGCTCACCGGGGTGCCCGGGCGCACGTCGCCGAACTGGCGATAGGAGAAGCGTGCTTCAACGTTGGCCTGGGTGTTGCGCGGCACCAACTGGAAGATCACGTCGCCCTTGCTCGCGTACTGCCCGTCAGCCACCAGTTGCTGGGCCACGGTGCAGTCGCACGGCGAAGTCAGGGTGCCGGTCATTTGCTTGCCGAACAGTTCTTCAACCTTGGCCGGGGCCAGTTGGTCTTCGGCCAGATGGCCCTTGAGCACGTCGAGCATGCTGGTGCTGAAGGTCGCCAGCGGTGCGCCTTTGGCGGCAACGCCGTCGGACTTGACCAGGCTCTGTACGGTGCCGTCACGCGGCATGGTGATGTTCATCCCCGGCACGCTGACCAGACCGGCCTGGGCGTGGCTGACGAAGTACATGCCGTACACCGACTTGAAGATGAAACCGGCGGCGACCAGACCAACAGCGAAAATACCGGCGCTGAAGGTCACGGCTTTCAGGCGGCCGAACGGGGTCATGCCGGTGTCGTTGGTCTTGTTCTTGCGCGCCTTGGTGAAATTGTCGCGCTGCAGGGTTGCCAGCACTTCGCCGATGCTGACGATGTCGCCGGCCAGGTGCGAAGTGATCAGGTGGCGCAGGGTGGAAATGTCCTGCGGCTCGAGGTTCTGGAACTGGCAGCCGGCGCGGCCGGTGGCGCGGTCAAAGGAACGCACCTGCAGTTCAACGTCCATGGCCAGGCCGAGGTTGTCGATGACAAATTGCAGACGCGCCTTGTACACCTCGCCGATGGTCAGTGGCATCTGCCCGGCGTTGAACGCCAGACCGCCAGCCGACAGATCGAGGACCCGCGCTTCGAGCGGAGTCCGGTCAGGGCCGAAGAAACGCAGCTTGGCCGGGATTTTCACGCGAGCGTGCTGGCGCTGGGCTTCGGATTCATGCACTACGTTGACGTTGACGGCGGTATTCATAGGGGCGATTTCCTTGTTAATTCAATAGGAGCGGGTCAGACCATCATCAGCAGCACGGCGACAAAAATGCTGCCGGCGGAGAAGGTCATGGTCCGAGACGACCAGGTGTTGAACCAACGTTGAAAGCTGGCGAGATCACGGGTCAGGGATGTGGGCTGGCGAGTCCAGGATTGTTGGTCGAGGCGGAAGAACACGTAGATCTTCACCAGGGCGCCAACGATCTGGTTGTAATACAGAATCGCCGGGTAAGCAGGGCCGATGCGGTGACCGGAACACGACAGCAACAGCGTCAGGATCAGGCGGGTGATACCGATCCACAGCAGGTACACGAGGATGAACGCGGTGCCGTACTTGAAGCTGGCGATCAGTGCGACGGTCAGGCCGAGCAGCGAGGTCCACATCGACACGCGCTGGTCGAACAGCACCACCGAGGTGAACGCGCCGAGGCGGCGGATACCCAGGCCCAGTGCACGCGAGTTCTGGCGCAGGTTGTTGCCGTACCAGCGGAACATCAGCTTGCGGCTGGCCTTGATGAAGCTCTTTTCCGGCGGATGTTCAACGGTGTTGATCGCGGCATCCGGCACGTAGAAGGTGTCGTAACCCAGGCGCATCAGGCTGAACCAGCTCGACTTGTCGTCGCCGGTCAGGAACTTGAAGCGGCCCAGACGCCAGTGTTGCAGCGAGTCGCTTTCAACGTCGGCGATGAACTCCGGATTGGTCACCACGGAGGCTTTGAACACCGACATCCGACCGGTCATGGTCAGTACGCGCTTGGACAGGGCCATCGAGCACATGTTGATGTGGCGCTGGGCGAAACGCAGCTTGTGCCATTCGCTCATGATGTAGCCGCCGCGCACTTCGCAGAACTCGTTGGTGGTCAGGCCGCCGACATTGCCGAACAACTGGAACCACGGCACGGTCTTGCGCACGACGCCTTCGCCGAGCACGGTGTCGCCGTCGATCACGGCCACCACGGCACGGTCGTCCGGCAGGTGACGGGAGATCGCACGGAAACCGAAGGCCAGACCATCGCGCTTGCCGGTGCCGGGAATGCGCACGAAGTCGAGCTTGACCCGCTCCGGCGGATTCATCCGTGCCCACAGCGCCTTGACCAGCAGCTCGTCGGACATTTCCACGATCGAGCAGACAATGGTGGTCGGCAGTTCGCAGTCGATGGCTTCGCGGATCACCGAGCTGTAGACCTGCGCGGTTGTCAGCGCGTCAATACGAAAGCTGGTGACCATCAGAAACACATGCGACGGATCGGCCGCTTTACCCAGCTTGCGTACTTTGCGACGCAGGTGCGGGTAAACGATGTAGAGAAAAATCATGCCGCGCACAAAGTGCGTTGCACCCATCGAGTAGCGCCAGATACCCACGGCGCCAATCAGGAAAATGAAGTCCTTCGACTCGGAGTCGAATGTGGACGTGGGCAGCATCAAGGCCAGGCCCATCAACAAACTTAGGTAAAACAGCCAACCGGCGGCCTGAAGTAGGCCGTGTTTTAGCCTGTGCATAATCTGCATCCGTCTCTATCTCGGGCTGGGCCCGAATGGGGTTAAGGCAGGCTTACGAAAATTGCGATGTCATGCGCAATTCGGGCGATCCCTGTAGGAGCTGCCGAAGGCTGCGATCTTTTGATCTTCCGAGTGTTCACTCGGGACTCAAGTGAGCCGGTAAAGATCGCAGCCTCGTTTCACTCGTCAGCTCCTACCAAGGGTTCACACAGTCAGTGCGCGGCGACGCGGTATGCGGTGCCGCGCAATGTCTGCTTACCAGCAGATCCCTTCGGTGCGGCTACCGGCGCTGGTGGCCTTGGACATGAAGCCCACCAGGTCGATGACTTGCT
Organism: Pseudomonas sp. ef1; assembly: GCF_007293365.2. NCBI lineage: Bacteria > Pseudomonadati > Pseudomonadota > Gammaproteobacteria > Pseudomonadales > Pseudomonadaceae > Pseudomonas > Pseudomonas sp. ef1. Next base: position 2,070,631 of record NZ_CM129815.1, read on the forward strand.
TGCCCTGCGGCGCTTCCTGGGCCAGCGAACGGAATTTCTCGTCGCGGTTGCCGAGGATGATCACGTCGGAGTTATCGATCACCGAGTCGAAGTCGGAGTTGAGCAGGGACGATACGTGCGGAATCTTCGATTCGATGTAGTCCTTGTTCGCACCGTGGACACGGGCGTATTCGACGTTGCTGTCGTAGATGCTCAGGTCGTAACCCTTGCCGATCAGCATTTCCGCCAGTTCGACCAGCGGGCTTTCGCGCAGGTCGTCGGTGCCGGCCTTGAAGCTCAGACCGAGCAGGGCGACTTTGCGTTTTTCATGGCTTTCAACGATGTCGAAAGCGTTCTGCACTTGCGATTCGTTACTGCGCATCAGCGAGTTGAGCAGCGGTGCTTCGACGTCCAGGGAACCGGCGCGGTAGGTCAGCGCACGTACGTCTTTCGGCAAGCACGAACCGCCGAAGGCGAAGCCCGGACGCATGTAGTACTGGGACAGGTTCAGAGTCTTGTCCTGGCAAACCACTTCCATCACTTCACGACCATCGACGCCGACGGCTTTGGCGATGTTGCCGATCTCGTTGGCGAAGGTCACTTTGGTCGCGTGCCAGACGTTGCAGGTGTACTTGATCATCTCGGCAACGGCGATGTCCTTGCGGATGATCGGGGCGTCGAGTTCTTCGTACAGCGATTGCAGAACGTCGCCCGAGGCGGTATCGAACTCGCCGATAACGGTCATCGGTGGCTGATCGTAGTCAGCGATGGCGGTGGATTCGCGGAGGAATTCCGGGTTGACCGCAACGCCGAAATCGACGCCGGCTTTCTTGCCCGAGCAGTCTTCCAGAATCGGGATGACCACGTTGGCCACGGTGCCTGGCAACACGGTGCTGCGCACGACGATGGTGTGGCGGGTGGTTTTTTCACGCAGGACAAAACCGATCTCGCGGCACACGGCCTCGATGTAGTTCAGTTCCAGGTCGCCGTTCTTTTTGCTTGGCGTGCCGACGCAGATCATCGACAGGTCGGTATCACGAATCGCCTCGGCGAAGTTGGTCGTGCCGCGCAGACGACCGGTCTGGATACCCTGCTGCAGCAGTTCGCCCAGGCCTGGTTCTACAATTGGCGATTTGCCGGCGTTAATCATGTCGATCTTGTCTTTGGCAACATCGACGCCAACTACGTCATGGCCCCGTGCAGACAGGCAACCGGCACATACTGCGCCAACGTAACCCAAACCAAATATGCTGATGCGCATCGCAATTACCTCTGTATATATCAGGCCTTAGAAGGCCGGAGTTAATGGTGTTCAGCGGTCACTAGTGCACTCGGAAGTGCGGCTTACAGGCGCCACAATGCCGTGTGCAGGCATACAAAGTTCCGAGTGTCTAATAAGTGCACTCAAGATGTGCGCAACTAGGCCTTGTTGTTATGACTTGCCCTGTTATGCAGCCGATCTTCCGTGCGGGAAGACTCTAGTGCAGTCGTGTAGCCTGCTCGACGTCCGGTAGGGAGCCGGTAAATCAAGCAGTTAGGTGCTCAGGCGAGCACGTTTATAGGGGCGCGGCCTTGGCCTTTGTAGGGGATATTAATGGTGCGTATCTCCTGTCCTTCGATTGTTTTGAGACTAGTTAGTCACTTAGGCAAGTTGCTGTGACAACTTGGTTACATGGCTATCAGCTCTGCGTAAGTTATCTCGTACAAACTCGGCGAGAATCGTTACCGGTGGTATGAGCAACGCATTTGGACATAGTTCCAGCCCGCTCATCGTGCCAGCCGAAATTTTTTGAAATATTGATGAAGATGGCACTGGGTGCAAACTGATAGCACTAACGATTTCGCCCTTTAGTTATCGGGCCGAAACCGGGGTCGATAGTTTTGTGCCACTACGGGTAAAAAATTTAAGTGCCACTACTGAAAAAAAACTTCAGTGTCGAGTGAAACTAAAATTAGAAAAGAGTGTGTGGTTTTATTGGCGCCATGAATTTGGCGATATGCGGCGGGGGAATTTTGACTTCGGGCGGACTGCACGACTCTGGAGGAAAAGAGTCGTGCAAAGGGCATGCTTTATTCCGGGGCGTGGTCGCGCAAAAACACCAGATTGTCAGGTTTCGATTGTTCGGCGCTGTAGCGATAACCCTGCACATCGAATTGCTTGAGCTGAGCCGGGTCGTTGATGCGTTCCTGGATCACAAAACGGCTCATCAGGCCGCGCGCTTTCTTCGCGTAGAAACTGATGATCTTGTACTGGCCGTTCTTCTGATCCTTGAACTCGGTACTGATGATCCGCGCCTTCAACGCGCTGCGCTTGACCGCAGAAAAGTATTCGTTGGATGCAAGGTTGAGCAGTACGTCATCGCCCTGATCGGCCAGCGCTTCATTCAGCCACTCGCTGATGCGCGTACCCCAGAACGCATACAGATCCTTGCCACGGCCGTTGGCCAGTTTGGTGCCCATTTCCAAGCGATAGGGTTGCATCAGGTCCAGCGGGCGCAGCAGGCCATAAAGGCCGGAGAGCATGCGCAAGTGCTTTTGCGCGTAATCGAATTGCGCTTCGCTGAAGGACTGCGCATCCAGGCCGGTGTACACGTCACCCTTGAAGGCGAGCAGGGCCTGCTTGGCGTTTTCCGGGGTGAAGGCGGGTGTCCAACTGCCGAAACGCGCGGCGTTGAGGCCACCGATCTTGTCGGACACGTGCATCAACTCGCTGATCTGCGCCGGACTCAGCTCGCGCAATTGCTGGATCAGTTCCTGGGAATGGTCGAGGTACTGCGGCTGGGTGAAGCGCTGGGTCGCCGGCGGTGTTTCGTAGTCGAGGGTCTTGGCGGGGGAAATCACCATCAGCATGAAGTCGTCTCCTTTAATCGTGGGGGCGATTCTAGGGGGTTGTCCTTGTTGACTCCAGCTATCAAGCCCATAGGTGATCGACGGCTTAACTCAAACCCCTTGTGGGAGCGAGCCTGCTCGCGAAAGCGGATTCACATGATCGTTCCCACGCTCCACGTGGGAATGCAGCCCGTGACGCTCTGCGTCACAGTCGTCGGACGCGGAGCGTCCGGGGAGGCGTTACCACGCAGAGCGTGGGAACGATCATCCGTGGCTGAGGGGAATAGGACGGGATCAGCTATAGTGCCGCGCGGGTTTTGTTATGGAGACATCCCTTTGCGCATTGTTCTTTTATTCACCGCGTGGCTGCTGAGCTTCGGCGCCATGGCGGCGCCCGGTGATGCGGCGACGCTGGATCGCACGACCTGGCCGGAGCAGCTCAGCAATCCGACCCTGTTCGACGTCGCGTCGCGGGCGGAAATCCTCATGTTCGCTCGTGGCCTGCTCGGCACCGAGTCCATCGACGAGGCGGCACTGGCCCAGCGCCTGGGCCTGCGCACGGTCAATATCGATGCGGTCAATCAGCTGCGCCAGCGCCTCTGGCAGCGCTTGCTCGCCAACTACAACCACGCCCAGCAAAGCTGCGATCAGGACGCCTCGTTCTGCTTCCTCGTTGAGGACCTGCCGACCCTGCGCGAGCAGGCGGCCAAGTTCGTCGTCAGCGACGACAGCTATTACACCAAGTGGGCCGAGCCGAGCCGGATCTTCCATTTGCAGTACCTCGACGAGCTGATGCGCAAGGCCGCGCTGTCGCCACAAACCAGTAGCGAATTCGATCGTTTCGGCGACTACGAGCGCAACGGCGACGACATGCACGACCGGCTGTTTCTGCTGACGTTCGACAGCGCCGCCAACGTGCAACCGGACAACACCGACTGGCTGACCGAATACCTGCGCAAGTCCAATCTGAGCGGGACATTCTTTGTCTTGGGCAAGGATATTCAGGCGCGACTCACCGGCAGCTCGGTCAGCAGCCTGCAGGCGAGTTTCTCCCGGCAGTGCGTTGGCGTGCAGGGCTGGGAGTTCCGCTCCCACAGCCATTGGCAGGACTGGCAGGATTCGGTGCGGCGCAGCGCCGATCTGGTGAAGAACAAACTGCCGGAAAACTACGTGCCGCTGTTCCGTCCGCCGGATGGCCAGCGCCGCAGTGACGCACAAGGTTTCTTCAATAGTCAGGGCCTGCAAGTGGCGCTGTGGGACATCGATGCCCAGGACGGTGCCGGCAAACTCAAAGGCCCGGCGAGCGCGCAGCGGGTGCTGACCCTGATGCTGCTGTGGCGCCACGGGGTGATCAATTTCAACATTAAACAGGATGCGGTGAAGACGTCCCTGCCGTGGCTGATCACCCAGACTGCGCAGAGCGGCATCGGCTGGGAAGACTGTCAGGACGCGTTTCGTTGAGAAATGAGAAAAAGCCCGTAAACATTGGACTTGGGGTGATTTTCAGGAGGAATTCGATGCAGGCGGACTTCCGACTTTAGCGGGGTACGGGGAGTCCGCCAAGGGCTTTTCGTCACTCTGCAAAATAAACTTAAAAAAACCGTCAAAGAGCTTTTTTATGTCATCGGTTTTGGAGTATTACGAAGACAGACCGCCGAAACCTGCAACACAGGTGGCGTCTTCCCAGACTCCTATTGTGTGCAGTTCATCCAGGCCTTCGTGGATGAATTCGGCAGTCACCTCGAGGCGCAGCACTGTCACGGTATTGCGTCGAATGGCTCCCACAAAGGTGACCGAGTATGGATGATCACGGACGCAGCCCTTCCTCCAACCAGCCAATCCTGTATGTACTCGATACCAACGTATTGATTCACGATCCAAATGCCCTGCTGAATTTCGAAGAACACCACGTCGCCATCCCGATGACCGTGCTGGAAGAGCTGGACAAGCTCAAGAGCGGCCATCACAGCGTGGCCGCCGAATGCCGCCAGGCGATCCGCCTGATCGACAAGACCCTGGGCGATGCGTCCCCTGAAGACGTTGAGCTGGGCGTGCCGATCCAGCGCGGCAAGGGCGGGCCGAAGGGCTTGCTGTCAATTCTGATGAGCAAGCAGGCCGAGTCGAACCTGATTCTGCCCGAGCATCTGAACGACAACAAAATCATCAACCAACTGATTGATCTGCATACCCGCGATCCGCAAAAACCGGTGGTGCTGGTCACCAAAGACATCAACATGCGCCTCAAGGCGCGCGCCTGTGGGATCGACGCCGAGGACTACAGCACCGACCAATTGGTCGATGACGTGTCCCTGCTGCCCAACGGCTACCACAACATGACCGGCTCCTTCTGGGACCGCGTGAGCAAGGTCGAAACCCGTCAGGACCACGGCCGCACCTGGCATCAGGTACAACTGATCGACAACCTGCCGGCCGTGCACATCAACGAGTTCATCATCGACGAACAGGGCTTTGTCGGCTGGATCAAGGAAATCCAGGAAGACCGCCTGCTGATCCTCGACCTGCACCAGGAACCGCTGTTGCATCAGGAGGCGTGGGGCCTGAAACCGCGCGACATCTATCAGAGTCTGGCGCTGTACGCGTTGCTCGATCCGGACATTCATCTGGTCAACCTGTCCGGCGCCGCCGGGTCCGGTAAAACCATTCTGGCGCTGGCCGCTGCGATCGAGCAGACCATGGTCAGCAAACGTTATCGCCGCATCATCGCCACCCGCAGCGTGCAGGGTCTGGACCAGGAAATCGGCTTCCTGCCTGGCACCGAAGCGGAAAAAATGGAGCCTTGGCTGGGCGCCATCACCGATAACCTCGAAGCCTTGCACATGGATGACGAAAACACCCATGGCAGCGTCGACTACATCCTCAGCAAAGTGCCTTTGCAGTTCAAATCGCTCAACTATATTCGTGGTCGCAGCTTCCAGCAGAGCCTGATCCTGATCGACGAATGCCAGAACCTCACGCCGCATCAGATGAAAACCATCATCACCCGTGCCGGCGCCGGTTCCAAAGTGGTGTGCCTGGGCAACCTGGCGCAGATCGACACCCCATACCTGTCCGCGACCAGCTCCGGGCTGACCTACCTGACCGAACGCTTCAAGGATTTCCCCAACGGTGTGCACATCACCCTGCAAGGGGTGCCTCGCTCGATCCTGGCCGAATACGCCGAATCGCATCTCTAAGAGGAGCAGCTACAAGCTTCAAGCCGCAAGCTACAAGTGGTCCGAGTGAAATTCACTTGGCGCTTGAAGCTTGCGGCTTTCGGCTGTTTAAATGCGAGCTTTCCTGACGCCTGCCTACCGCGCTTTAACTTGCCGCTTGTAGCTTGCCGCTCGCAGCTGCCTCAAGGAGGCCCTCGTGCTGACTCATCTCGATTCCCAAGGTCGCGCCAACATGGTCGACGTCACTGAAAAAGCCGTGACGTTCCGTGAAGCGACCGCTCAAGCGCTGGTGCGCATGCTCCCCGCAACCTTGCAGATGATCGTCAGCGGCGGTCATCCCAAGGGTGATGTGTTCGCCGTGGCGCGCATTGCCGGGATTCAGGCGGCGAAGAAGACCAGTGATCTGATTCCCCTGTGCCACCCGCTGATGCTCACCGGCGTCAAAGTCGAACTCAGCGCCGAAGGTGATGACAGCGTGCGTATCGTCGCCCGCTGCAAGTTGTCCGGGCAGACCGGTGTCGAGATGGAAGCGCTGACCGCCGCCAGCGTCGCCGCCCTGACCATTTACGACATGTGCAAAGCCGTCGACCGTGGCATGACCATCGAAAGCGTGCGTCTGCTGGAGAAAGTCGGCGGCAAGAGCGGCCACTTCCAGGCGGAGCAGCCATGAAACTGACCGTGAAGTTTTTTGCCCGTTACCGTGAAGCGCTGGGCGTGGATTCGGTTGCGGTTGAAGGCGATTTCGCCACCGTCGATGACGTTCGGGCGCATGTGCTTGAAATGCAGGCGCAACGTGATGGCGCCGAAGTATTGAGCGAGCAGAACCTGATGTGCGCACGCAACGAAGATCTCTGCCAGCTCGACGAGCCGGTGGTCGATGGCGACGAAGTGGCGTTTTTTCCCACCGTCACCGGAGGTTGAACATGGCGATTCGCGTGCAGGCCAAGCCGTTTGATCCGGGCGCTGAAGTCAATGCGATGCACGCGGCCAATATCGGCGTTGGCGCAGTGGTGAGTTTTGTCGGTTATGTGCGCGACTTCAACGACGGTCTCGACGTGGCCGGGATGTTCCTCGAACACTATCCGGGCATGACCGAAAAGGCTCTGGGCAAGATCGCTGTCGAAGCCGAGCAGCGCTGGCCGCTGTTGAAACTGGAAGTGCTGCACCGCATCGGCGCGCTGGAGCCGGGCGAGCCGATCGTCTTCGTCGGCGCCGCCAGCGCCCACCGCCAGGCCGCGTTCGATGCCTGCGCCTTCGTCATGGACTACCTGAAAACCCGCGCGCCGTTCTGGAAAAAAGAGAACACCAGTAACGGCCCGCGGTGGGTCGAAGGGCGCGACAGTGATCATGCCGCCGCCGATCGCTGGAATAAATAACTCCTGTAGCGCCCTCCAATCCGCCATCGCTGGCAAGCCAGCTCCCACAGGGTTTTGCGTCGTGCACATATTTTTTGTGCACCACTGAAACTGTGGGAGCTGGCTTGCCAGCGATGAGGCCATCTGCAACACCCAAAAACCTCGCAGACACTCTCTTCTCCCTGATTGACGGCTTGTACCTATGAGTCCAGTATGGATTTATAAGTACAAAAAAGCTTCTGTCTTGCCGCTATCAGGTTGCCGCTTGTAGCTGCTCTTCTTCGCCAAACCAACAACAACCCGCGAGAGAACGAACATGAAGAAACTTCCCCTCATCACCGGTCTGGCTCTCAGTCTGCTGGCCTGCTCCAGCGTCTTCGCCGCCGAGAAAACCCTGCGTATCGGCATCGAAGCGGCCTATCCGCCATTCGCGTCGAAAACCGACAAAGGTGAAATCGTCGGTTTCGACTACGATATCGGCAATGCCCTTTGTGCGCAGATGAAGGTCAAGTGCGTGTGGGTCGAAGGTGAGTTCGACGGGCTGATTCCTTCGCTGAAAGTGAAGAAGATCGACATGGCGCTGTCGTCGATGACCATCAACGAAGATCGCAAGAAGTCGGTGGATTTCAGCCACAAGTACTATTTCACTTCTTCGCGTCTGGTCATGAAGGAAGGCGCTACGGTCGATGATCAGTACGCCAGCCTCAAAGGCAAGAACGTCGGCGTGCAGCGCGCGACCACCACCGATCGTTATGCCACCGAGGTGTTCGAACCCAAGGGCATCAACGTCAAGCGCTACAGCAACAACGAAGAAATCTACATGGACCTGGCGGCGGGGCGCCTCGACGCGATTTTCGCCGACACCATCCCGCTCAATGACTTTCTGTCGATGCCGCGTGGCAAGGGTTATGCGTTTGTCGGGCCGGAGCTGAAGGATCCGAAGTACGTCGGCGAGGGTGCCGGGATTGCCGTGCGCAAGGGCAACGGTGAACTGGTCAGCCAGTTGAATCGCGCCATCGACGGGATTCGCGCGAATGGCGAGTATCAGAAGATTTCCGAGAAGTATTTCAAGTCCGATATCTACGGCGATTGATCAAGCGCTTTCGCGAGCAGGCTCGCTCCCACAGGGGTAACGCATTCCAAATGTGGGAGCGAGCCTGCTCGCGAAGAGGCCAGCGCTAGCGATGCAAATCTTCAGCCCTTCAATTCCTTCAAATGTTTGTACACCGTCGCCCGGCCCATGTTCAGCACATTGGCCACGTAGTTCGAGGCGCTCTTGCCCTTGAACGCGCCCTCGGCGTGCAGCGCCAGCACCAGTTCGCGTTTGTGATCGCGGGTCAGCAGGTTCAGGCTCAACTGCCGCTCGCGCAACCAGGCGTGGAGGAAGGTGTTGATGCGTTCCTGCCAGTCATCACGGAACAGTGAGTCCGGCTGCGGAATCAGTTTGCTCGGCGAGAGAAACAGGTCCAGCGCCGCTTTGGCGTTCTCGAACAGGGAAATATTCAGATTGATGCACAGCACCGCCAGCGGCCGACTTTCGCTGTCACGCAGCACGGTGCTCAGGCTGCGAATTTTCTGACCGTCCCAGTTGAGCTTTTCGTACGGGCCGATGTTCCTGTCGCTGACATCCTCGCTGAGCATGTCTTCCAGTGACGAGTCGTCGCCGATCTCGCGCTTGGACAGGTTGTTGGCGATGTAGTCGACCTTCTGCGTGCGCAGGTCGTGCAGCACCACCTCGGCATGTGGAAAGAACAGCGTGGCGATGGCGTCGGCGATGGCGCGGAAGTTATCCAGCGCCGGGTCGAATTCAGGGGCAGTCATGACAGTGGAGCTCCAGGCAGCGTCAGCGCCCCTTGTGCCGGGGCGCTGCGAGTGTGCCGCAATCTTTTGGACGAGTCGATGCGATCAAGCCAGTCGGGCCGGGGAGAGCATGGCGCTGTCCAGACCGAATTCATGCAGGTGCTCGGGAAGCGGCTCGTCGCGCACCAGCGCCGCACTGGCCTGCCCCATAGCCGGCGACGTCTGAATGCCGTAACCGCCCTGCGCGGCGACCCAGAACAGCCCTGGCACCTGCGGATCAAAGCCGCTGAGCAAATCACCGTCGGCAACGAAACTGCGCAGACCGGCCCAGGTGCGGGTCGGACGGCGGATGGTCAGCGTGGTGGCCTCTTCGATCTCATAAATGCCCATGGCGATGTCGAGTTCTTCCGGCTGCACATCGTGCGGTTCGACCGGATCGGCGTTGGCGGGCGAGCCGAGGAACATGCCGGCGTCGGGCTTCATGTAGAAGGATTCGTCGAGGCTGACCAGCATTGGCCAGTGATGAATATCCACGCCTTCCGGGCCGGCAAAGATAAACGCAGCGCGGCGTTTCGGTTGCAGACCCAGCGGCTGCGCACCGGCCAGGGCAGCGATCTTGTCGGCCCATGCACCGGCGGCGTTGATGATCACCGGTGCGCTGAACGTCTCGCCATTGGTCTGCACGATCCACAGGCCATCGGCATCGCGGCTCAAGCCGAGCACTTCGCAATCGGTGCGCACTTCGCCGTGGTTGCGCCGGATGCCACGCAGGTAGCCTTGATGTAGCGCGTCGGTGTCGATGTCGCAGGCCGATGGATCGTAGATCGCGCCGTGGACTTTTTCCCGGCGCAGGATCGGCAGGCGTGCGCAGGCTTCGTCGGCGCTGAGCAGTTGCATCTGCGGCACGGTGGCTTTGGCGCTGAGGTATTGATTGTTCAGTTCGGCGGGATCACCGATGAAGTCGACGGTCATTTCGCCGCGCGGAGTCAGCAGCGGGTGCTCGCAAAAGCCGCTCGGAGGACTGTCGAAAAACGCGCGGCTCGCCTGAGTCAGTGCGCGGACCTGTGCGGTGCCGTAGGCGGCGGTGTACAGCGCGGCGGAGCGTCCGGTGGAGTGATAGCCGGGATGGGTTTCACGCTCGAGCACGATCACTTTGCCGTGCGGCGCCAGCCAGAACCCGGTGGAAGCGCCGGCAATCCCGCCGCCGATGATGATGAAATCTGCGTGGTTCATGAAAACTCCCAAGTTATCGAGAACCCTGTAGGAGCTGCCGAGTGAAACGAGGCTGCGATCTTTTGATCTTGATCTTGTCCTTGAAAAACAGGATCAAAAGATCGCAGCCTTCGGCAGCTCCGACAGGAGATGTGTGGTGTCAGCGGCGAAGGTGATAAACCGCATTGGCGAGGGCAATGTCTTCCAGGCCCAAGCCGATTGAACGGAAGAACACGTGACGGTCGTAACCCGGGCGCTGCACTTTTTCGCTGAGCAAGTCGGCGAGGTCGCCGACAATCGAATCCTTGTTCCAGCCATGCTGTTCGGCGGCAATCAGCATCTCACCTGCCGAACCCGGCGTGGTCAGACGATAGTCGCAGAACACCTGCATGTCGTTGAGGCTTTGCGGCGGTACTTCATGGGCGCGCGGGGCGTTGGTGCTGATCGAGGTGATCAGCGCCGGTTTGCTTAACCCGGCAGGATCGATTACCGGCCCGGCCGACGAGGTGCAGAGCATGATCACATCCGCATCGGCAATGGCGGTCTCGCGGCTGTCGGCAATCTTCAGTGACGGCGCGATGGACTTCAACACAGCCTGTGTTTGCGCATCTTCCAGCAGCGATGGCGAATACAGGCTGATGCTCTGCCAGTCGCGCAGCGCTTTGGCGTAATGCAGATGCGCTTGAGCAACCTTGCCGCTGCCGATGATCGCCAGTCGCTGGGCATTCAACGGGGCGAGGGCGTCGACCGCCACGGCCGTGGTCGCGGCGGTGCGCGCGGTGGTCAGTTCGCCGGCATCACAGAGCAGCAGCGGCTGACCGGTTTTCGTCGACATCAGCAGGGTCCACGCCGTCACCAGCGCACCCTGCTCACGGACGATGTACGGCGAAGTCTTCACTCCGTACACGCCGTCCTCGGCCAGCACGCCCAGATAATTGATGAAGTCGCCGGCACCCTGCGGAAACTCGACCCATTGCTGCGCCGGCTGCACGGCGTTCCCGGCCGCCAGATCGCGGAACAGCTTGCGCAGGATTTGCGGAACATCGATACGCGCCAATAGCTCATGGGCCTGGGCCTGATCGATCACATAGGGCGTACTGGACATTTCGCGCTCCGAAACTAAACTTATTTTTCCATTATGGACTTTTAGTTCTGGCGAGCAACCATCGGGCATAAAAAAAGCGCAGTCCGTATCCGGCTGCGCTTTTTCATATGGCGGGACTTACTGCGGACGCTTGCGCTCAACCGCACGCAGCAGATGCGTCGGCGGGGTTTCACAGCTGATCTTGCGACCTAGCTTTTCTTCGATCGACGGCAACTGGTAAGAGTCGTCCTCGCCGGCAAAGCTGATCGACACGCCATCGGCGCCAGCACGACCGGTACGGCCAATGCGGTGCACGTAATCGTCCGGGACTTCCGGCAGGGTGAAGTTGATCACGTGGCTGATGCCGTCGATGTGGATGCCGCGACCGGCGACATCGGTGGCCACCAGCACGCGGATCTTGCCTTCGCGGAAGCCTTCCAGAGTCTTGATGCGCTTGTGCTGCGGCACATCACCGGAGAGTTGCGCGGCGTTGATGCCGTCACGCACCAGACGCTCTTCGATGCGGCGTACTTCGTCCTTGCGGTTGGCAAACACGATGACTCGCTCCCAACCGTTATCGTTGACCAGGTTGTAGAGCAGCTTGTATTTGTCGGCAGCGGCCACGGCGTAGATGTGCTGCTCGACGTTCTCGTTGGCGACGTTGGTGATTTCGATTTCGACAATCGCCGGGTCTGTGGTCCATTGCTTGGCCAGATTCATCACGTCTTCGGTGAAGGTCGCGGAGAACAGCAAAGTCTGGCGCTCGGACTTCGGCGGGGTCTGGCGAATGATCTGCCGTACCTGCGGGATGAAACCCATGTCGAGCATGCGGTCGGCTTCGTCCAGAACCATCACTTCGACCATGTCCAGGTGCACATCGCCGCGCTGGTTGAAGTCGAGCAAGCGGCCCGGCGTGGCGACGAGGATGTCGCAATGCCGCGCTTCGAGGTGCTTGAGCTGTTTGTCGAAATCCATACCACCGACGAACGTCATGACGTTGAGGCCGGTGTACTTGGTCAGGTCAGCGGCGTCCTTGGCGATCTGCACCACCAGCTCGCGGGTCGGCGCGATGATCAGCGCGCGCGGTTCGCCCATGTAGCGCTCTTTCGGCGGCGGCGTCTGCAGCAACTGGGTGATGATCGAGATCAGGAACGCGGCGGTCTTGCCGGTGCCGGTCTGCGCGCGGCCGATGGCGTCTTTGCCGGCGAGGGTGAAGCCCAGCACCTGCGCCTGGATCGGCGTGCAGTAAGGAAAGCCCAGGTCCTGGATGGCGTGCATCAGTTCCGGAGCAAGCTTGAAATCGTGAAAGCGGGTTTTGCCTTCCTGGGGTTCGACGACGAAGTCTTCGAGCTTCCATGGGATGACCGGTGCCTTGGGCTTCGGTTCTCGACGCGGTCTGGCCGGTTTCGGCGCTTCGCCGGGTGCAGGCTCTACGGCCATTGGCGCGGCCGCAGCGGGTTTTTCTTCGGGCTTCGGTGCGGCTGCGGGAGCGGGGCGGTCGGCCTGCGGGGCATCGGTGCGATGACCGAGGGCGTGCGACGGCGCACTGGGAACTGGCGCGAGCTGCTCAGCCTCGCTTTTACCGAACATTTTCTTGAGTGCTTTGAGCACGGTCATCTCATCAATTGGTTAAGGAATGTACGCCGGCCAGTGTAATGCAAGAATCGGGCGCGGCGTAGTAGGAGGGATCAATGGGCAGGGATTGGTCGACAATCAGCGCAGTCGTTCGCTCAACCAGACACCAATGTCGCGAATCTCTTCAGGTAACACTTCGTGCTCCATTGGGTATTCCTGCCATGTCACGGTGACACCATGCTTCTTCAAATGCTCGTAAGCACTGCGGCCCATCGAGTTCTGCACCACGTTATCGAACTGGCCGTGCAGCGAGAGCACCGGAATACGCTGCTGACTGGCGGATAACTCCAGTTCGTCGCTGAACGTCGGCGCGTAAGTCGACAACGCCAGCACCCCACCCAATGGTCCCTGCCATTTCAGAAATGCGGTGTGCAGTACCACTGCGCCGCCCTGGGAAAAACCGGCGAGAAAAATCCGCGAGGCGTCTATTCCGCTGGCGCGCTCGTTTTCGATCAGTTCGATGATCCGCTCTGCCGAGGCTTCCAGCTGGTCACGGTCGATCGCTCTGGCCGGGCTCATGGCCTTGATGTCGTACCAGCTGGGCATGGCATATCCGCCATTTATCGTCACTGGACACGTCGGCGCCTGCGGCAGCACAAAGCGCGTGCTCAGCAGGCTTTCCTGCAACGCCTCGGCCACCGGCAGGAAGTCGTAACGGTCGGCGCCGAGGCCGTGCAGCCAGATCACGCAGGCGTCTGCGGGCTTAACAGGCTGAAGAATCAAGGGCTCGGTCATGTCTGCTCCAAAAATGTGCGGGCGCTCTCATTGAGTGCGTGATTGAAGTGCGCGCCCGGTTGATCCGTTAACAAGATGTCGCAAGGTTACAAGTTTAGCTATTGACGTGTCGCGCAATCACTTTCGCAAGCGGTGTGGTACGGCGTTTGCTATGAAGCTTTGCGTACGAAGCATCCGTTGCGCGGCGGTAACACTATCAGTGTCAGTCGCGCGATGGGATAGCAACGAATCCGGTGATGGATGTTCGCCAATGGCCGCTACGGGCTTAGCGAACGTGAAAGGGCTACAGCCCGTTCGGCCGATTGGTGAGAAGTGAGTGATCCATGATGTGGATTTTCTCCTACTAGACTCATAGCGAAGGTCTTACGTCGGTTGACCCTAAAAAAAGCCAACACGGGTCAACAACGCCTCAAAAGGGTGCGACTGGACTCAAGCTCCGACACAACAAGAGCAAAACTGGAGGTTTGAATGAAGATGTTGAAATCCACTCTGGCGGTCGTGACTGCTGCAGCAGTACTCGGCGTCAGCGGGTTCGCTCAGGCGGGTGCAACCCTGGATGCGGTACAGAAAAAAGGTTTCGTGCAGTGTGGCGTGAGCGACGGTCTGCCGGGCTTCTCGGTACCGGATGCGACCGGCAAGATCCTCGGCATCGACGCCGACGTCTGCCGCGCTGTGGCCGCAGCCGTTTTCGGCGACGCCAACAAGGTCAAGTTCAGCCAGTTGAACGCCAAGGAGCGCTTCACCGCGCTGCAGTCCGGCGAGATCGACATCCTGTCGCGCAACACCACCATGACCAGTTCCCGTGACGCGGGCATGGGCCTGAAATTCCCGGGCTTCATCACCTACTACGACGGCATCGGCTTTTTGGTGAACAACAAGCTGGGCGTGAAAAGTGCCAAAGAGCTCGACGGCGCGACCATCTGCATCCAGGCCGGTACCACCACCGAGCTGAACGTTTCCGACTACTTCCGTGGCAACGGTCTGAAATACACCCCGATCACCTTCGACACCTCCGATGAAAGCGCCAAGTCGCTGGAATCCGGTCGTTGCGACGTGCTGACCTCCGACAAGTCCCAGCTGTTCGCCCAGCGCAGCAAGCTGGCCTCGCCGAAGGACTACGTGGTTCTGCCGGAAACCATTTCCAAAGAACCATTGGGCCCGGTCGTACGTAACGGCGACGACGAGTGGCTGGCCATCGTGCGTTGGGTCGGCTACGCGCTGCTCAATGCCGAAGAAGCCGGCATCACTTCGAAGAACGTCGAAGCTGAAGCCAAGTCCACCAAGAACCCGGACGTGGCCCGTATGCTCGGTGCTGACGGCGAATACGGCAAAGACCTGAAGCTGCCCAAAGACTGGGTTGTGCAGATCGTCAAGCAGGTCGGCAACTACGGCGAAATCTTCGAGAAAAACCTCGGCAAGAGCACTCCGCTGGAAATCGACCGTGGCCTGAACGCCCTGTGGAACAACGGCGGCATTCAGTACGCACCACCAGTGCGCTAATGGTTCTATCGCCCGGCGGGCCAACCGCCGGGTGATGTTCTTGTTCCATTTCTTCCGGGGCACTTCATGCAAAATTCTATCGGCGCACCAAAGCAGAGGCTCAGCCTCAGCGATCCACGAGTGCGTGCGTGGCTATTCCAGATCATCACCGTTGTGGCGGTGATCTCGCTTGGCTGGTACCTGTTCGACAATACGCAAACCAACCTTCAGCACCGGGGTATCACTTCCGGTTTCAGCTTTCTGGAGCGCAGTGCCGGGTTCGGCATCGCTCAAACCCTGATCGACTACACCGAAGCGGACAGTTACGCGCGGGTGTTTGTCATCGGCCTGCTCAACACCCTGTTGGTGACCTTTATCGGCGTGATCCTGGCGACGATCCTCGGTTTCATCGTCGGCGTGGCGCGGCTGTCGCAGAACTGGATCATCGCCAAACTGGCGACGGTGTATGTGGAAGTGTTCCGCAACATTCCGCCACTGCTGCAGATCCTGTTCTGGTACTTCGCGGTGTTCCTGACCATGCCAGGGCCGCGCAACAGCCACAACTTCGGCGACACCTTCTTCGTCAGCAGCCGTGGCCTGAACATGCCGGCCGCACTCGCCGCTGACGGCTTCTGGGCGTTCGTGATCAGCATCGTGCTGGCCATCGTCGGCATCGTGCTGATGTGCCGCTGGGCCAACAAGCGTTTCGAAGAAACCGGCGTACCGTTCCACAAGTTCTGGACCGGCCTGGCAATTGCGCTGGTGATCCCGACCTTGTGCGCGCTGATCTTCGGCGCTCCGCTGCACTGGGAAATGCCCGAGCTCAAGGGCTTCAACTTTGTCGGTGGCTGGGTGCTGATCCCGGAACTGCTGGCGTTGACCCTGGCGCTCACTGTGTACACCGCAGCGTTCATCGCCGAGATCGTGCGTTCCGGGATCAAGTCGGTCAGCCACGGTCAGACCGAAGCGGCGCGTTCGCTTGGCCTGCGCAACGGCCCGACCCTGCGCAAGGTGATCATCCCGCAAGCCCTGCGCGTGATCATTCCGCCGCTGACCAGCCAATACCTCAACCTGGCGAAAAACTCTTCGCTGGCAGCCGGTATCGGTTATCCGGAAATGGTTTCGCTGTTCGCTGGCACCGTGCTCAACCAGACCGGGCAGGCCATCGAAGTGATTGCCATCACCATGAGCGTGTACCTGGCGATCAGTATCAGCATTTCCCTGCTGATGAACTGGTACAACAAGCGCATTGCGCTGATCGAGCGGTAAGGAAAAGCGCATGAGTACTCATACTTTCAAACCCGACATGCCTCCACCGAACAGCAGTATCGGCGTGGTGGCGTGGATGCGCGCAAACATGTTCTCCAGCTGGCTCAACACCCTGCTGACGCTGTTTGCGTTCTACCTGATCTACCTGGTCGTGCCACCGATCCTCAGCTGGGCGATCGTTGACGCCAACTGGGTCGGCACCACCCGCGCCGACTGCACCAAGGAAGGCGCCTGCTGGGTGTTCATTCAGCAGCGTTTCGGCCAGTTCATGTACGGCTACTACCCGACCGAGCTGCGCTGGCGCGTCGACCTGACCGTGTGGCTGGCGGTCATTGGCGCAGCACCGCTGTTCATCTCGCGCGTGCCGCGTAAAGCGGTGTACGGCCTGAGCTTCCTGGTGCTGTACCCGATCATCGCCTTCATCTTGTTGCACGGCGGTTTCGGTCTGACCACCGTGCCGACCAGCCAGTGGGGCGGCCTGATGCTGACCCTGGTGATCGCCACCGTCGGCATCGCCGGAGCATTGCCGCTGGGTATCGTGCTGGCGCTGGGACGACGTTCGAACATGCCGGCGATTCGTGTGGTCTGCGTGACCTTCATCGAGTTCTGGCGCGGCGTGCCGTTGATCACGGTGCTGTTCATGTCCTCGGTAATGCTGCCGCTGTTCCTGCCTGAAGGCATGAACTTCGACAAGCTGCTGCGGGCGCTGATCGGCGTGATCCTGTTCCAGTCAGCCTACGTCGCCGAAGTGGTGCGCGGTGGTCTGCAAGCGATTCCCAAAGGGCAGTACGAAGCGGCTGCAGCGATGGGCCTCGGTTACTGGCGTTCGATGGGCCTGGTGATTCTGCCGCAAGCCCTGAAGCTGGTGATCCCGGGCATCGTCAACACGTTCATTGCGCTGTTCAAGGACACCAGCCTGGTGATCATCATCGGCCTGTTCGACCTGCTCAACAGCGTCAAGCAAGCCGCTGCCGACCCGAAATGGCTGGGCATGGCCACCGAAGGCTACGTGTTCGCCGCCCTGGTGTTCTGGATTTTCTGTTTTGGTATGTCGCGCTATTCCATGCATCTGGAACGCAAGCTCGACACTGGCCACAAGCGTTAGGAGTTCTCTGTAAATGAGCGAAGCAATCAAAAAGCCTGTGGGTCCGGAAGGCATCATCCAGATGCAGGGCGTGAACAAGTGGTACGGCCAGTTTCACGTACTCAAAGACATCAACCTCAACGTCAAACAGGGCGAGCGCATCGTCCTGTGTGGTCCGTCGGGCTCCGGTAAATCCACGACGATCCGTTGCCTCAATCGTCTGGAAGAACACCAGCAGGGCCGCATCGTCGTCGATGGCGTGGAACTGACCAACGACCTCAAGCAGATCGAAGCGATCCGCCGCGAAGTCGGCATGGTGTTCCAGCACTTCAACCTGTTCCCGCACCTGACCATCCTGCAGAACTGCACCCTGGCGCCGATGTGGGTACGCAAGATGCCCAAGCGCAAGGCCGAAGAAATCGCCATGCATTACCTGGAGCGCGTACGCATTCCGGAGCAGGCGCACAAATATCCGGGGCAACTGTCCGGCGGTCAGCAGCAGCGTGTGGCGATCGCCCGCGCCCTGTGCATGAAGCCGAAAATCATGCTGTTCGACGAACCGACTTCAGCGCTCGATCCGGAAATGGTGAAAGAGGTTCTCGACACTATGATCGGTCTGGCCGAAGACGGCATGACCATGCTCTGCGTGACCCACGAAATGGGCTTCGCCCGCACCGTGGCCAACCGCGTGATCTTCATGGACAAGGGCGAAATCGTTGAGCAGGCCGCGCCGAACGACTTCTTCGACAATCCGCAGAATGATCGGACCAAGTTGTTCTTGAGTCAGATTTTGCATTGATGGTGGGTGAGTAAAAAACAACCCGGCGATTTGCCGGGTTGTTTTTTTTGGGCGGTCAGGAAGCAGTGAGAGATTGGCGCTTTACGTGCTCGATGAACGTAAATGCTCCTCTCAAGTCAGCGCCTTCTGCCAAGACTCGGGCATCCGCCAGCAAGTGTGGGTAGCGATCCAGCAAACGCATGAGCAGAATTAACGCCTTCGGCGGCAGTACCTCGCCGCGTTCGTAGCGTGAAAAGGCATTGTGTCCACCGCCGGACAGCAATTGCACCGTTTCCTTTTGTGTCAGATGCAATTTCCGGCGAATTTTTTTCATTTCGTTGCCGATCATTCTTCTGCTGGCGATAACGAGCTCATCGCATGCGTCCGAGTAGCGCTGCCCGCACACTTCATCGAGTTCGACTTCTCCGCACTTCTGGCACTCCCAACCCGACAGGTCCTCAACTCGGCGCTCCATTCCCTTTACGCTCACCGTTTCGCCTCGACCTTCGAAATGCACCATTCCTTCAGATGCACCGCAACTGAAGCACTGTTGCGTATTCATGATTTGTTCTCCTTGAAGGAGATCACGGGCGGGCGTCTGTCACTGTGATATGACACCTTTATGTAAATCTCCATACCATGTGAATTGATGTGATAGACGTCCTGCCAGATACGGTGGTTGTCATAGGTCTTCATCGATTTGTACAGCATGTTGCGCTGCAGCATGCATACCACTTCCTGCATGTCTGCAAGCGTCAACTCCATGTCGGAACCGGTTCTTCTTGCTGTGTGCGTAAATGCTCTCCAGCCTAATCTTCTGACATCCGCCTTGATCACCGCCAAGTCGTAATGGGGTGTGTTCTTTTCCATAAGAAGCCAAAACCCTGTCCCTGAAATTACCCTTAAAGGGTAATTTTGACCAATCGAAAATGCCGCTCCATGTGTCTCCGATTGACCCTAGGTGGTTGCCGTCCTACATGGGTCTGACTAACATGTCGGAAAATTCATCCTATGATTGGATGAAAAGGTGAGGTTCATGTCCGACATTTCCCCTTTGATCAAGCGATCCCTGGTCGATCAGGCTTTGGATCAACTGCGTCAGCGCATCAACAGCGGTGCGTGGCAGGTCGGCGAGCGTCTGCCGACCGAACCTGAGCTGTGCGCCGAGCTGGGCATCAGCCGCAACACGGTGCGTGAGGCGATGCGTGTTCTGGCGTTCTCGGGATTGATCGAAATTCGCCAAGGCGACGGCAGTTATCTGCGCGCCGTGGTCGATCCGCTGGATACGCTGAAGGCGTTGTCCCGCTGTTCCCTGCAGCAGGCTCGGGAGACCCGACACATCCTTGAAGTCGAGGCCATCGGCCTGGCGGCGTTGCGTCGTACCGATGAGGATCTGGCGGCTTTGCGCGAAGCGCTCGGCACCAGCGGCAGCCACTACCACGGCGATCTCGACACCTATATCGCCTGCGATCTGGTGTTCCATCGCCGCCTGGTCGATGCCGCACACAACCCGACTCTCAGCGAGCTGTATCGCTATTTCTCCAGCATCGTCGGCGCGCAATTGCGTCAGACCTTGAATATTTCCCCGCGCCGTCAGGAAGTGTTCGATCTGCACATCGACTTGCTCGATGCGGTCGAGCAACGCGACCCGGAACGGGCCAAAGCCTTGTCGAGGCAGTTGATCAATGAACCTTGAAACCGAGAAATCCATGCCCCGCAGTGAGTTATCCACAGCGTCGAAACGCACCCCCGAACTTGAAGAGCTGCTGATCGATGCCGAGGCTGATGACGAGCAGGTCCAGCAAAGCCACCCATTGGTAAAACGCCCGTGGCTGTTGCTGCTCGGCTTGATTCTGGTGGCGCTGAACCTGCGCCCGGCGTTGTCGAGCATGGCGCCGTTGCTCAGCGAAGTCTCCAGCAGTCTCGGACTGTCTGCGGCGCAGGCGGGATTGCTGACCACGTTGCCAGTGCTGTGCCTGGGCTTGTTCGCACCGCTAGCGCCGATTCTGGCGCGGCGTTTCGGTGCTGAGCGGGTGGTGTTGGGGATTCTGCTGACGCTGGCCGGCGGGATTATCCTGCGCAGTAATTTCGGCGAGATCGGCCTGTTCGCCGGCAGCGTGCTTGGGGGCGCCAGCATCGGCATCGTCGGCGTGCTGCTGCCGGGCATTGTCAAACGCGATTTCGCCAAACATGCCGGGACCATGACCGGCGTCTACACCATGGCGCTGTGCCTGGGTGCGGCGATGGCGGCGGGTTCGACCGTGCCGCTGAGTGAACACTTCGGCAACAGCTGGGCGATGGGCCTGGGCTTCTGGGTGATTCCGGCATTGGTGGCGGCGGTTTTCTGGTTGCCGCAAGTTGGCTCGAAGCATGGCGCGCACAACGTCGCTTATCGCGTGCGCGGGTTGCTGCGTGATCCGCTGGCCTGGCAGGTGACCTTGTACATGGGCCTGCAATCGTCGCTGGCCTACATCGTGTTTGGCTGGTTGCCGTCGATCCTCATCGGGCGCGGGCTGACACCGACTCAGGCCGGATTGGTGCTGTCCGGTTCGGTGATCATTCAGCTGGCCAGTTCGCTGGCCGCGCCGTGGCTGGCGACCCGGGGCAAGGATCAGCGCCTGGCGATCGTCGTGGTCATGGCGCTGACCCTGGCCGGCCTGTTCGGCTGCCTGTACGCACCGATCGAAGGTCTGTGGGGCTGGGCGATTCTGCTCGGACTGGGGCAGGGCGGCACGTTCAGTCTGGCCCTGACCCTGATCGTGCTGCGCTCGCGCGATTCCCATGTCGCGGCGAACCTGTCGAGCATGTCCCAGGGTTTTGGCTACACGCTGGCGTCCATGGGGCCGTTTGCCGTGGGCGTGGTGCATGACTGGACCGGCGGCTGGAATGCCCTGGGCTGGATCTTCGGCGTTATCGGCGCTGGTGCGATCCTGGCCGGGCTGGGTGCCGGGCGGGCGCTGTATGTGCAGGTGCAAAGCGAAAAGATCTGAATGCACTGGGTGCAAATGTGGGAGCGAGCCTGCTCGCGAAAGCGGTGTTTCGGTCAACATGGATGTTGAATGTTGAATTGCCTTCGCGAGCAGGCCCGCTCCCACAAGGGTTTTGCGTATTGCCGATAGTGTTTCTGCGCGCGGCAGATTATGGTGCTGGCAATCTGTACCTATTTCTTTGGAGACTGCCTTGAGCGAAGCCCATAGCGCCCTGATCACCCGCTTCTACCAAGCCTTTCAGCGCCTTGACGCAGAAGCCATGGCCGCCTGCTACACCGATGATGTGGTCTTCAGCGATCCGGCCTTCGGCGAGTTGCGCGGGCGCGATGCCGGCGACATGTGGCGCATGCTGACTACCCGCGCCAAGGATTTTTCCCTGACTTTTGACAATGTCCGCGCCGATGAGCGCACCGGCGGCGCGCATTGGGTGGCGACTTACCTGTTCAGTCAGACCGGCAACGTCGTGGTCAACGACATCCAGGCGCGCTTCGTCTTCCGGGACGGCAAGATCTGTGAGCACCACGACCACTTCGATCTGTGGCGCTGGTCGCGGCAGGCGCTCGGTTTCAAAGGCCTGCTGCTGGGCTGGACGCCGCTGGTGCGCAACGCGGTACGTGCCCAGGCGCGCAAGGGACTGAAGGCATTTCAGGCCGGGCGCTGATAAGATCGCCGCCTGTTTTCCTACATGTTCAGATCCCGAAGTGACCAGCCTTAGCGAACAATCCGTCGATGCTGCCGAGCCAGTGAGCAAATCCTGGTTCGTCTACCTCGTGCGTGCCGCTAATGGCTCGTTGTATTGCGGAATCAGCGACGACCCTGTGCGGCGTTTCGCCAAGCACCAGAGCGGCAAGGGCGCGCGGTTCTTTCTTTCCAGCCCGGCGATGGCCCTGGTCTACACCGAACTGTGCCGCGACAAAAGCGATGCCCTGCGACAGGAACGGCTGATCAAGAAACTCAAGAAGAGCGCCAAGGAATGCCTGGTCGCGTCTTATCAATCTGACTGATTGGTTCCCATCAGGCAGATCGGTAGGCCTGTCAGGCAATGCGCGCTAAGCTGCGGATTCACTTTTCCAGCGGCGGAGCCGAGCATGTCCGAGTTGATTCTGCACCATTACCCGACCTCTCCATTTGCCGAGAAGGCGCGCCTGCTGCTGGGCTTCAAAGGCCTGTCCTGGCGTTCGGTGCATATTTCCCCGGTGATGCCCAAGCCGGATCTGACGGCGTTGACCGGTGGCTACCGCAAGACCCCAGTGTTGCAGATCGGTGCCGACATCTATTGCGACACCGCACTGATCGCTCGACGCCTGGAGCAGGAAAAAGCCCTGCCGGCGTTCTTTCCCGAAGGCCAGGAAATGACCAGCGCCAGTTTCGCGGCGTGGGCCGATTCGGTGGTGTTCCAGCACGCGGTGAGCCTGGTGTTCCAGCCAGAATCGGTAGCCGTGCGTTTTGGCAAATTGCCGCCGGAAGCGGTCAAGGCCTTCCTGGCCGACCGCGCCGGGTTGTTCAGCGGTGGCAGCGCCACGCGTCTGTCCGCCGAGCAGGCCAAACATCAGTGGCCGACGATCATGGCGCGGCTGGAGCAACAGTTGCAGCGCGAGCAGGGCGACTTCCTCTTCGGCGAGCCATCGATTGCCGACTTCGCCCTGGCGCATCCGCTGTGGTTCCTCAAGGCGACCCACGTCACGGCGCCGCTGGTGGATGAATATCCGGCGGTTGCGGCGTGGCTGGGTCGGGTGCTGGGGTTCGGCCATGGCGCAGCGAGCGAGATGTCCTCTGCCGAGGCATTGGAGGTCGCGCGTAACGCGACGCCAGCGGCATTGCCGGATGAGCGGTTCGTTGATCCGAACGGCTTCAAGACGGGACAGCAAGTGGCAATTGCCGCTGTCGATTACGGCGTTGATCCGGTGGTGGGCGAGCTGCTGTTTGCTGGCAGTGAAGAGCTGATCATTCGCCGTGAAGACGAACGTGGCGGCGTGGTGCATGTGCACTTTCCGCGTTTTGGTTTCCGTATCGAAGCGCGCTGATTTATCAAGCAGCTGCAAAACCTGTGGGAGCGAGCCTGCTCGCGAAGACGATGGATCATTCAACATGGTTGTTGGCTGATGCAGCGCTTTCGCGAGCAGGCTCGCTCCCACATTGGTTATTTCAGGGCTGCGAGGATTTCGTCCGGATCGAACCCGCGAATCAAGGTGCCGTTCACATCGATCAGCGGAATCCCGCGTCCACCCAATGCTTCATACGCCTTGCGCGCATCAGCATCTTTCTCGATATCGAACTCCTTGAACGGTATGCCCTTGCTGTCGAGAAAGCGTTTGGTCTGTTTGCAGTAGCCGCACCAGTCGGTGGCATAGAGCACGACATTGGCTTGCGCCCGGGTCTGCTGCGAGACCATTTGCGCGGGATTGAATACCCGCTCGATCTTGCCCCAGTTCTGATAGACCACGACCACCAGCAGCACCAGGGCGACCTTTTTCAGCACATTGCCGAGCATCAGTTACGCCGCTTCAACTGATCGGTCAGCGAAGTCGGCAGGCCTTTGATGATCAGGGTGCCGTTCTCTTCGTCGTACTCGATTTTCGAGCCCAGCAGGTGCGCTTCGAAGCTGATCGACAGGCCTTCGGCGCGGCCGGTGAAACGACGGAATTGATTGAGGGTGCGCTTGTCTGCCGGAATCTCTGGCGACAGGCCATAGTCCTTGTTGCGGATGTGATCGTAGAAGGCTTTCGGGCGTTCTTCGTCGATCAGCTCCGACAGCTCCTCAAGGCCCATCGGTTCGCCGAGCTTGGCCTGGCTGCTGGCATAGTCGACCAGGGTCTTGGTTTTCTCGCGGGCCGAGTCTTCCGGCAGGTCTTCGCTCTCGACAAAGTCGCTGAAGGCCTTAAGCAGCGTGCGCGTCTCGCCGGGGCCGTCGACACCTTCCTGGCAGCCGATGAAGTCGCGGAAATACTCCGAGACCTTCTTGCCATTCTTGCCCTTGATGAACGAGATGTACTGTTTCGACTGCTTGTTGTTCTGCCACTCCGAGACATTGATCCGCGCTGCCAGATGCAACTGGCCAAGGTCGAGATGGCGCGAGGGCGTCACGTCGAGCTCGTCGGTCACCGCTACACCTTCGCTGTGATGCAGCAGGGCGATCGCCAGATAGTCGGTCATGCCTTGCTGATAGTGGGCGAACAGCACGTGGCCACCCACCGACAGGTTGGATTCTTCCATCAGCTTCTGCAGATGCTCGACCGCCACTTTACTGAACGCGGTGAAGTCACGGCCGCCTTCCATATACTCCTTCAGCCAGCCGCTGAAGGGGAATGCGCCGGATTCCGGATGGAACAGGCCCCAGGCTTTGCCCTGTTTGGCGTTGTAGCTTTCGTTGAGGTCGGCGAGCATGTTTTCGATGGCTGCGGACTCGGCCAGTTCAGAGTCACGGGCGTGCAGAACTGCGGGCGTGCCGTCGGGTTTTTTGTCGATCAGGTGGACGATGCAATGACGGATCGGCATGGGCTTCTCGGCTGTTGGAAGGGAGGAGGGCAGGCTCCCCCGAAAAAGCGCTCAGTGTAACCGAATCTCCGGCCGAGGCTCTGCGTAGGAGCTGCCGAAGGCTGCGATCTTTTGATCTTGTTTTTGAAAAAGCAAAGTCCAAAGATCGCAGCCTTCGGCAGCTCCTACAGGGGGTCCAAGGCTTAAATCGGCGCAAGCGGCCGGCCTTAAGCGGTTTTTTACCGATTTAGCGCAATAAAGCTGACCAAATGGGTAGCTAGAGGCGGATATTTCCTTGTCGCTGTGCTAGTTTTGCCCGGTCTTACGCGAAGTCACTGCGTTAAGCGTGCATTCAGCATTTGTCAGGTCGAACCAAACCCTGATTTCGGCATCTATAACCCGACTCGTCGTGGTTATCGCCGAGGGTGCCAGATCCAGAAGATCGGGCTCGATGGCTGACACTGCACTCTGCAATCCATATGAATTTGATAGGGAAGGAACACTACATGGCTCTTACTAAAGACCAACTGATCGCCGACATCGCTGAAGCTATCGACGCGCCGAAAACCACCGCGCGTAACGCTCTGGACCAACTGGGCCAAATCGTTGCCGATCAGCTGGAAAACGGCGGCGAAATCACCTTGCCAGGTATCGGCAAGCTGAAAGTGACCGAGCGTCCTGCCCGCACCGGCCGTAACCCTTCGACTGGCGCTGCCATCGAAATCCCTGCAAAAGAAAGTGATCAAGCTGGTTGTGGCCAAAGGCCTGACCGACGCTGTGAACAAGTAAGACGCAGCGATAAAAAAACCGTGCTTCGGAGTGATCCGGGGCACGGTTTTTTTGTGTCTGTGATTTAGCGACTGAATCGCAGTGCCAATGTGGGAGCGAGCCTGCTCGCGAAAGCGGTAGGTCAGTCGATATTGAAGCTGACTGACACGCCGCCTTCGCGAGCAGGCTCGCTCCCACAGGGGATCTGCTGTGTGTTAGCGAACCCAGCGCTCGCGTCGCCAGATCTGCTGCTCGGACTTGGTCTGGAAGGTCCAGGCGACAAAGCGGCTCTGCTTCTGGCCCTGCGACATCTCCACGACCTGGCTCTCCAGCACGCCAGCCTTCTTCAGTGCGGTCTCGATGGCCGGCAGGTTCGAGGCCTTCGACACCAGGGTGCTGAACCACAACACTTTGTGCTGGAAGTTCGCGCTCTCGGCAATCAACTGCGTCACGAAGCGCGCTTCACCGCCTTCACACCACAGCTCCGCCGATTGCCCACCGAAGTTCAGCACCGGCAGCTTGCGTTTCGGGTCGGCCTTGCCCAAGGCGCGCCATTTGCGCTCGCTGCCCTTGGTCGCTTCTTCCATCGAAGCGTGGAACGGCGGGTTGCACATGGTCAGGTCGAAGCGCTCGCCCGGCTCCAGCAAGCCGATGAGGATGTGTTTGCGGTTTTCCTGCTGGCGCAGCTGGATCACCTTGCTCAGATCGTTGGACTGCACGATGGCTCGCGCCGCCGCCACGGCTGTCGGGTCGATCTCCGAGCCGAGGAAGTGCCAACGGTATTCGCTGTTGCCGATCAGCGGATAAACGCAGTTGGCGCCCATACCGATATCCAGCACATTGACGATCGCGCCGCGCGGGACCTTGCCGTCGTTCATGCTCGCCAGCAGGTCGGCGAGAAAGTGCACATAGTCGGCACGCCCCGGAACCGGAGGGCAAAGATAGTCCGCCGGGATGTCCCAGTGCTGGATGCCGTAGAACGCCTTGAGCAGCGCCCGATTGAACACACGCACCGCGTCGGGGCTGGCGAAGTCGATGCTTTCCTTGCCGTACGGGTTGGTGATCACGTACTTGGCCAGTTCCGGCGTGGTCTTGATCAGCGCCGGAAAGTCGTAACGACCCTGATGGCGATTGCGCGGATGCAGGCTGGCCTTCTCGCGCGGCTCGACGGCTTTGCTCGGGGACGCGGCGTCAGGCTTCTTGCGCGCAGGTTTGGGTGTGCGGGGGGCAGTCATGGGCGTGGTCGATTCGGGTATGGCTGAAAGTGGCGGGCATTGTCCCACATTGATGGGCCATGCGCCGAACCCATGTAGGAGCTGCCGAAGGCTGCGATCTTTTGATGTTGATTTTAGAAGCAAGATCAAAAGATCGCAGCCTTCGGCAGCTCCTACAGGGGAGTGTGGTGGGCATAAAAAAGGGAGGCCACTTGGGCCTCCCTTTTTCAGTGCGATTTGCCGTTACAGACTGGCAATCCGCGCGTGCTGCTCGGCCAGTTTGCCCAGGGCCTGTTCGGCCTCGGCCAGTTTGGCGCGTTCCTTCTCGATGACTTCGGCCGGGGCCTTGTCGACGAAACCGGCGTTGGACAGCTTGCCGCCAACCCGCTGGACTTCGCCCTGCAAACGCAGGATTTCCTTGTCCAGACGCGCCAGTTCGGCGCCCTTGTCGATCAGACCGGCCATCGGCACCAGCACTTCCATTTCGCCGACCAGTGCGGTAGCGGACAGCGGTGCTTCTTCGCCAGCGGCGAGTACGGTGATCGATTCCAGGCGCGCCAGCTTCTTCAGCAGCGCTTCGTTCTCGGTCAGGCGGCGCTGGTCGTCAGCGCTGACGTTCTTCAGGAAGATCGGCAGTGGCTTGCCCGGGCCGATGTTCATCTCGCCACGAATGTTGCGCGTGCCGAGCATCAGTTCCTTGAGCCATTCGATGTCGTTTTCTGCCGCCGGATCGATGCGCTCCTCGTTGGCCACCGGCCAAGGCTGCAGCATGATCGTCTTGCCCTGAATACCGGCCAGCGGCGCGATGCGCTGCCAGATTTCTTCAGTGATGAACGGCATGAACGGATGCGCCAGACGCAGCGCCACTTCCAGCACGCGCACCAGCGTCCGGCGAGTGCCGCGCTGGCGTTCGACCGGCGCGTTCTCGTCCCACAGCACAGGCTTGGACAGCTCCAGATACCAGTCGCAGTATTGGTTCCAGATGAACTCGTACAGCGCTTGCGCGGCGAGGTCGAAACGGAACTGATCCAGTTGGCGGGTCACTTCGGCTTCGGTGCGTTGCAGCTGCGAGATGATCCAGCGATCAGCCAGCGACAGCTCGTAGGCTTCGCCGTTCTGGCCGCAGTCTTCGCCCTTGTCCAGAACGTAACGCGCGGCGTTCCAGATCTTGTTGCAGAAGTTGCGATAGCCTTCGACGCGACCCATGTCGAACTTGATGTCGCGACCGGTCGAGGCCAGCGAGCAGAAGGTGAAGCGCAGGGCGTCGGTGCCGTAGCTTTCGATGCCATTGGCGAATTCTTCGCGGGTGGCTTTCTCGATCTTCTTCGCCAGTTTCGGTTGCATCAGGCCCGAAGTGCGCTTCTGCACCAGGGTTTCCAGGTCGATGCCGTCGATGATGTCCAGCGGGTCAAGGACGTTGCCCTTGGACTTGGACATCTTCTGGCCTTGGCCGTCGCGTACCAGACCGTGTACGTACACAGTCTTGAACGGAACCTGCGGCGTGCCGTCTTCGTTCTTCATCAGGTGCATGGTCATCATGATCATCCGGGCAACCCAGAAGAAAATGATGTCGAAACCGGTGACCAGCACGTCGGTGGAGTGGAATTTCTTCAGGAACTCGGTCTGCTCAGGCCAGCCCAGCGTGGAGAAGGTCCACAGGCCGGAACTGAACCAGGTGTCGAGTACGTCATTGTCCTGTTGCAGCGCAACGTCCGGGCCGAGGTTGTGCTTGGCACGCACTTCGGCTTCGTCGCGACCGACGTAGACCTTGCCCGACTCGTCGTACCAGGCCGGAATCCGGTGGCCCCACCACAGCTGACGGCTGATGCACCAGTCCTGGATGTCGCGCATCCACGAGAAGTACATGTTTTCGTACTGCTTGGGCACGAACTGGATGCGACCGTCTTCAACGGCAGCAATCGCCGGCTCGGCCAGCGGCTTGGTCGATACGTACCACTGGTCGGTCAGCCACGGCTCGATGACCGTGCCGGAGCGATCGCCTTTCGGCGTTTTCAGGTTGTGATCGTTGACACTCACCAGCAGGCCGGCGGCGTCGAACGCGGCGACGATCTGCTTGCGCGCTTCGAAACGCTCAAGGCCAGCGAACTCGGCCGGAATCTTGCCGTCGATGCTCTCGTTCAGCGTGCCGTCGAGGTTGAACACCTGAGCGGCAGGCAGCACGTTGGCGTTCTTGTCGAAGATGTTCAGCAGCGGCAGGTTGTGGCGCTTGCCGACTTCGTAGTCGTTGAAATCGTGGGCCGGGGTGATTTTCACGCAGCCGGTGCCGAATTCAGGATCGCAGTAATCGTCGGCGATGATCGGGATGCGGCGGCCAACCAGTGGCAGCTCGACGAATTTGCCGATCAGCGCTTTGTAGCGCTCGTCGTTGGGGTTAACCGCGACGGCGGAGTCGCCGAGCATGGTTTCCGGACGGGTGGTGGCGACGATCAGGAAGTCATCGCCCTCGGCGGTTTTTACACCGTCGGCCAATGGGTATTTCAGGTTCCACAGGAAACCTTTCTCTTCGTGGTTTTCCACTTCGAGGTCGGAAATCGCCGTGTGCAGTTTGGTGTCCCAGTTGACCAGACGCTTGCCGCGATAGATCAGGCCGTCTTCATGCAGACGCACGAAGGCTTCCTTGACCGCTTCCGAGAGGCCATCGTCCATGGTGAAGCGCTCGCGGCTCCAGTCGACGGACGAGCCGAGGCGACGGATCTGCCGGCTGATGTTGCCGCCGGACTGATCTTTCCATTCCCAGACTTTTTCGAGGAATTTTTCCCGGCCCAGATCGTGACGATTCTGGCCCTGGGCTTCGAGTTGGCGCTCCACCAGCATCTGCGTGGCGATACCGGCGTGGTCGGTGCCCGGCTGCCACAGGGTGTCGCGACCCTGCATGCGGCGGAAACGGATCAAGGCGTCCATGATCGCGTTGTTGAAGCCGTGACCCATGTGCAGGCTGCCGGTGACGTTCGGCGGCGGGATCATGATGGTGTAGGACTCGCCCGCGCCTTGCGGGGCGAAGTAGTTCTCGGACTCCCAGGTCTTGTACCAGGAAGTTTCAATGGCGTGCGGCTGGTAGGTCTTATCCATGCGCGGCGGGACCCTATTGGCATTTATTCAGGAAAAGCCGGGAAGTATAGCCGTGGGGGCAGCCACAAGCCACAAGCTGCAAGCTTCAAGAGGAGCGCGGCGGATTTGCTTTGGCTTTGGCTTGCAGCTTAAAGCTTGCCGCTTGCAGCTGCGGCGAGCAGCCGCTCCATCCGCGCATCCAGGCGACGTTTGATTTCGGTTTCGATGTGCGGGGCGAAGTCGTCGATCACGTCTTGCATGATCAATTGCGCGGCGGCGCGCAGTTCGCTGTCCAGGTGCAGCAAGGCATCCGGGCCTTTATCGACCGGTGCGGCAGCCGGGGCAGCCGGCGGCGCTGGTGGCGGCTCGACGGCCGCCGGCTGATTGCCGACGGAATCGAACAGCATCGGAATCTGTTCCTGTTCGCCGTCATCGACCGTATCGGTCAAGAGCGGCGGTTGCAGGTTGTCATCGCCGAGCAACTGGCGGATCGATTCAAGATCGTCCAGCAGGTGAGCGGACTTCTGTTGCGGTTTCGGAGTGTCCATTGGAATGCTCAGAGTCGCTGTAAACGGTGGTCTTGCAGAGAATAGCCCTGTTCGCGGTAGAAACGGAAACTCTCCCGCGCCGCCGCTCGGATGGTCGGATCTTCCACCACCACTTCCGCCACGCGGGCAAATTTGCTGGCGAAGGCCGGGACTTTCAGGTCGAGATTGACCAGCAGATCCTGATGTTCCCCGCAGTCTTCGCCCAGTCCCAGCACGATCAAACCGTCCGGTTCGCTGTCGGCAGGGCCGTGAGGCACGAAACTTTCGCCCTTGAATGCCCACAGCCGCGCATCGAGATCCTCACGTTGGGCCGCATCGCTGCAATGCAGGTAGATGCGATGGCCCATGCGCCAGGCTTTCTCGGTGAGCTTGCAGGCGAAATCCAGGCGCGCCGAAGGATCGGCGCTGGGCAGGATATAGAAGTCGACTTTGGTCATTGCGGTTCCAGAGCGGCAAGTGGCGTCACCCGAGAGTGACGCCACCTTTCAGCGGTTTCAGGCCTTGGCGCGATCCAGCAGGTACTGGGTCAGCAGTGGAACCGGACGGCCAGTGGCGCCTTTGTCCTTGCCGCCGCTGGTCCATGCCGTGCCGGCGATGTCCAGGTGCGCCCAGTTGAGGTTCTTGGTGAAGCGCGACAGGAAGCAGGCTGCAGTGATGGTGCCGGCCTTCGGCCCGCCGATGTTGGCGATGTCGGCGAACGGGCTGTCCAGCTGCTCTTGATACTCGTCGAACAGCGGCAGTTGCCAGGCGCGGTCGTCGGCAGCCTTGCCGGCGCTGAGCAATTGCTCGATCAGTTCGTCGTTGTTGCCCAGCAGGCCGGACGTGTGTGCGCCCAGGGCCACTACGCAAGCACCGGTCAGGGTGGCGATGTCGATCACCGCTTGTGGCTTGAAGCGCTCGGCGTAGGTCAGCGCATCGCACAGCACCAGACGGCCTTCGGCGTCGGTGTTGAGGATTTCCACGGTCTGGCCGCTCATGGTGGTGACGATGTCGCCCGGACGGGTCGCGTTGCCGCTCGGCATGTTTTCGGCGCAGGCGAGGATGCACACCAGATTGATCGGCAGTTTCAGCTCAAGCACTGCACGCAAGGTCCCGAACACGGAGGCAGCGCCGCCCATGTCGTACTTCATCTCGTCCATGCCGGCGCCCGGCTTCAGGCTGATGCCGCCGGTGTCGAAGGTGATGCCCTTGCCGACCAGCGCGTATGGCTTCTCGGATTTCTTGCCGCCGTTGTATTGCATGACGATCAGGCGCGGTGGCTGGGCGCTGCCCTGGCCCACAGCGTAGAACGAGCCCATGCCGAGGGATTTGATCTTCTTCTCGTCGAGCACTTCGACTTTCAGATCCTTGAACTCTTTGCCCAGGTTCTTGGCCTGTTCGCCCATGAAGGTCGGGTGGCAGATGTTCGGTGGCAGGTTGCCCAGATCGCGGGTGAAGGCCATGCCGTTGGCGATGGCGGTGGCGTGGTTCACGGCGCGCTGCACTTCAGCTTGCGCAGCCTTGATGGTCAGCAGGGTGATTTTCTTCAGCGCGCGCGGTTCGGCTTTCTGGCTCTTGAACTGGTCGAAGCTGTAGCCGCCATCGACCAGGGTTTCTGCGAGCAGACGGGTCTTGCCGTAGCTGTCGCGACCTTTGACGATGACTTCATCCAGCGCCAGCACGGCATCGCCGCCGCCCAGACCTTTGAGGGTGTTGAGGATGCCGGCAACGATTTTGCGGAACGGACGGTCGCCCAGTTCCTCGTCCTTGCCCACGCCGACCAGCAACACGCGCTCGGCTTTCAGGTTCGGCAGGCTGTGCAGCAGCAGGCTTTGACCGACCTTGCCGGCCAGGTCGCCACGCTTGAGCACGGCGCTGATCGCGCCACCGCTCGACTCGTCGACCAGTCTGGCGGCGACACCGAGTTTGCGGCCTTCGCCGACGGCAACCACCAGGGTGGCGGTTTTCAACGTTTCTGGGCTAACGCTTTTTACAACCAGTTCCATGTCCGGATCCCTGAATGAATGGTCAACACGCAGGCGTTCGACGCTGTTCGCAGTCGCCTGCTTATAGATAGAAGAGGCGCAGGCCAAAGCCTGCGACAAGGGCCGCAGTTTGAACCTCGCTCCCCGCGCCTGACAACCCTCAGCAAAGGATTACAGCGATGGATGAGTGTGCGCAGTGACAGGCGCACCCAATCACAGGATAATGCCGCATCTTTTTTCGACCGCTCTGCATGGCGGGCCGGTCGATGTGTTTGCTTGTTTGGCCGCCTTAGCCTGACAACCCTGGAGTGTCTGGTTTGATCGTCTTCCGTTATCTGTCCCGCGAAGTCCTGTTGACCCTTAGCGCCGTAAGTGCCGTGCTGCTGGTCATCATCATGAGCGGTCGCTTCATCAAATACCTGGCGCAGGCTGCGGCCGGTCAGCTCGATCCGGGCTCGCTGTTCCTGATCATGGGCTTTCGTCTGCCGGGCTTCCTGCAACTGATTCTGCCGCTGGGCCTGTTCCTCGGGATCCTGCTGGCCTACGGTCGCCTGTACCTGGAAAGCGAAATGACCGTGCTCTCGGCTACCGGCATGAGCCAGCAGAAGCTGTTTCGCATGACCCTGTTTCCGGCGACGCTGGTGGCACTGGTGGTGGCGTGGCTGAGCCTCGGTCTGGCTCCGCAGGGCGCCAACCAGTTTCAGCTGCTGCTGAACAAGCAGGACGCGCTGACCGAGTTCGATACCCTCGAGCCGGGCCGCTTCCAGGCCCTGCGTGATGGCACTCGGGTGACCTACACCGAAACCCTGAGCGACGATCGCGTCAATCTCGGCAGCGTGTTCATCTCGCAGAAGAACCTCGGCGCCGATAAAAAGGACCGCGGGATTTCCGTGCTGGTGGCCGAGTCGGGCCGTCAGGAAATCCGCCCCGACGGCAATCGCTACCTGATTCTCGACAACGGCTATCGTTATGACGGCAGCCCCGGACAGGCCGATTACCGCGCCATTCATTACGAAACCTACGGCGTGCTGCTGCCCAAGCCGGACGTCAGCGAAGAAGTCACCGACCGTGACGCGATGCCGACCTCGTCCCTGTGGGGCAGCGACGACATTCGTTCGAAAACCGAGCTGCAATGGCGTATGTCGCTGCCGTTGCTGGTGTTCATCGTGACCCTGATGGCGGTGCCGCTGTCGCGGGTGAATCCGCGCCAAGGGCGTTTTCTCAAGCTGCTGCCGGCGATTCTTCTTTATATGGCTTACCTGACCATCCTGATTGCCGCTCGCGGCGCCCTTGAAAAAGGCAAGATCCCGCCGGCCCTCGGCTTGTGGTGGGTGCACGCGATCTTCCTGGTGATCGGCCTTGGCCTGCTGTATTGGGAGCCGCTGCGCCTGAAACTGGCCAGCCGTCGCAGCGCCGCGCTGGAGGTGGCCCGTGGTTAAACTCGACCGCTACATCGGCAGCAGCGTGTTCATGGCGATCATCGCCGTGCTGGCGATCATCCTCGGCCTGGCGACGCTGTTTGCCTTCATCGATGAAATGGGCGACGTCAGCGACACCTACACCCTGGTCGACGTGCTCGGTTTTGTATTGCTGACCGCACCGCGCCGGCTGTATGAAATGTTGCCGATGGCCGCATTGATCGGCTGCCTGATCGGTCTCGGCAGTCTGGCCAGCAGCAGTGAGCTGACGGTCATGCGCGCTGCTGGCGTGTCGGTCGGCCGTATCGTCTGGGCTGTCATGAAGCCGATGCTGGTGCTGATGCTCGCCGGCGTGCTGATCGGCGAATACGTCGCCCCGGCCACCGAAAGCATGGCCCAGGCCAATCGCTCGCTGGCCCAGGGCAGCGGCGATGCGCAAAGCGCCAAGCACGGTATGTGGCACCGTCAGGGTGAAGAATTCATCCACATCAACGCGGTTCAACCGAACGGTCTGTTGTACGGCGTGACGCGTTATCACTTCGACAAGGAGCGCCATCTGCTCAGCTCCAGCTTCGCCAAGAAGGCCGAGTTTGACGGCAGCAAGTGGCAGCTCACTGACGTTGCCACCACGCTCTTCCACGAGCGCAGCACTGAGGTCGTCAATGCCCCGAGCGAGGAGTGGGACGTGGCGTTGAGCCCGCAACTGCTCAGCACCGTAGTCATGGCGCCGGAATCGCTGTCGATCAGCGGTCTGTGGGGCTACATCCACTATCTGGCCGAGCAGGGCCTGAGCAACGGCCGTTACTGGCTGGCATTTTGGGTCAAGGTGTTGCAGCCGCTGGTGACTGCCGCGCTGGTGCTGATGGCGATCTCGTTCATCTTCGGCCCGCTGCGTTCGGTGACCCTTGGTCAGCGGGTCTTCACCGGTGTGCTGGTGGGCTTCACCTTCCGCATCGTCCAGGATCTGCTGGGGCCATCGAGTCTGGTGTTCGGTTTCTCGCCGCTATTTGCGGTGCTGGTGCCGGCCGGCGTGTGTGCGCTGGCGGGTGTCTGGCTGCTTAGACGCGCGGGCTGATGAACAAGCTTTCATTCAGCGCTTGACCCCTGAAAACGCCTCGGTCGCCAGACCGGGGCGTTTTTGCATGCGATCCGGGTGACAGGCGAACGTGACGCTTGCGCCGTGTATCAGGTACAATTCCCGGCTATTTTTCGGCGGGCCAAGCCTGCAGCCTTTTTGAGTGTTGATCCGTGAGTGATTTGAGTCATATCCGCAATTTCTCCATCATCGCCCACATTGACCATGGCAAGTCGACGCTGGCTGACCGTTTCATCCAGATGTGCGGCGGCCTGGCCGAGCGTGAAATGGAAGCCCAGGTACTGGATTCCATGGATCTTGAGCGTGAACGCGGGATCACCATCAAGGCCCACAGCGTTACCCTCTATTACAAAGCCAAAGACGGCATCACCTACCAGCTGAACTTCATTGACACCCCGGGCCACGTCGACTTCACCTACGAAGTCAGCCGTTCCCTGGCCGCGTGCGAAGGTGCCTTGCTGGTGGTCGATGCGGGGCAGGGCGTAGAAGCCCAGTCCGTGGCCAACTGCTACACCGCCATCGAGCAGGGCCTGGAGGTCATGCCGGTACTGAACAAGATCGACCTGCCACAGGCCGAGCCGGATCGCGTCAAGGACGAGATCGAGAAAATCATCGGCATCGACGCTACCGACGCTGTCACCTGCAGCGCCAAGACCGGCCTGGGTGTCGACGAAGTGCTCGAGCGTCTGGTGCACACCATCCCTGCGCCGACCGGCAACATCGAAGATCCGCTGCAAGCGTTGATCATCGACTCCTGGTTCGACAACTACCTGGGCGTTGTTTCCCTGGTACGCGTGCGCCACGGCCGTGTGAAGAAGGGCGACAAGATTCTGGTCAAGTCCACCGGCAAGGTGCACCTGGTCGACAGCGTCGGCGTGTTCAACCCGAAACACACCGCCACCGTTGATCTGAAGGCCGGCGAAGTGGGCTTCATCATCGCCAGCATCAAGGACATTCACGGTGCGCCGGTCGGTGACACCCTGACCCTGAGCTCCACCCCTGATGTGCCGGTGCTGCCGGGCTTCAAACGCATTCAGCCACAGGTTTACGCCGGTCTGTTCCCGGTCAGTTCCGACGACTTCGAGGATTTCCGCGAAGCGCTGCAGAAGCTGACCCTGAACGACTCGTCGCTGCAGTACACCCCGGAAAGCTCCGACGCCCTCGGCTTTGGCTTCCGTTGCGGCTTCCTCGGCATGCTGCACATGGAAATCATCCAGGAGCGCCTCGAGCGCGAATACGACCTGGACCTGATCACCACCGCGCCGACAGTAATTTTCGAGCTGGTGCTGAAAACCGGTGAAACGATTTACGTCGACAACCCGTCGAAGCTTCCGGATGTGTCGGCGATCGAGGACATGCGCGAGCCAATCGTGCGCGCCAATATCCTCGTGCCGCAGGAACACCTGGGCAACGTCATCACCCTGTGCATCGAGAAACGCGGCGTTCAGGTCGACATGCTGTTCCTCGGCAATCAGGTGCAAGTGACCTACGACCTGCCGATGAACGAAGTGGTCCTGGACTTCTTCGACCGTCTCAAATCCACCAGCCGCGGCTATGCTTCGCTGGACTACCATTTCGATCGTTACCAATCGGCTAATCTGGTGAAACTGGACGTGCTGATCAACGGCGACAAGGTCGATGCCCTGGCATTGATCGTGCACCGTGACAATTCGCACTTCAAAGGTCGCCAGTTGACCGAGAAGATGAAAGAACTGATTCCTCGTCAGATGTTCGACGTGGCGATTCAGGCCGCCATCGGTGGTCAGATCGTGGCCCGGACAACCGTCAAGGCGCTCAGAAAGAACGTATTGGCCAAATGCTACGGCGGTGACGTCAGTCGTAAGAAGAAGCTGCTCGAGAAGCAGAAGGCCGGTAAGAAACGCATGAAACAGGTCGGCAACGTGGAAATTCCACAGGAAGCCTTCCTCGCCGTGCTCAGGTTGGAATAATCAGGTCCTATGTCGCTAAATTTCCCGCTGTTGCTGGTCATCGCCGTGTTCGTCTGCGGCCTGTTGGCGTTGATTGATCTGCTGTTCCTGGCACCGCGTCGGCGGGCTGCCATTGCCTCTTATCAAGGCAGTGTCAGCCAACCCGAGCCTGTGGTGGTCGAGAAGCTGAACAAAGAGCCGCTGCTGGTTGAATACGGCAAGTCGTTCTTTCCGGTGCTGTTCATCGTGCTGGTGCTGCGTTCGTTCCTGGTGGAGCCGTTCCAGATTCCGTCCGGCTCGATGAAACCGACCCTGGATGTCGGCGACTTCATTCTGGTGAACAAGTTTTCCTACGGCATCCGTCTGCCGGTGATCGACAAGAAGATCATCGAAGTCGGTGACCCGCAGCGCGGCGATGTGATGGTGTTCCGCTACCCGAGCGACCCGAACGTCAACTACATCAAGCGTGTGGTGGGCCTGCCGGGTGACACGGTGCGTTACACCGCCGACAAGCGTCTGTTCGTCAACGGTGAGTCGATCGCCGAGAAGATGGCCGGCGCCGAAGCAGGTTCGCTGGGCAGCGCGGAGCTCTATCAGGAAAAACTCGGCGCAGCCGAGCACCTGATCCGCAAGGAAATGAGCCGTTACCGCGCCACTCTGGATCGTTCGTGGACGGTGCCTGCCGGGCACTACTTCATGATGGGCGACAACCGCGACAATTCGAACGACAGCCGCTACTGGGATGATCCGAACATTCCCAAGGATCTGCTGGGCATGGTTCCCGACAAGAATATTGTCGGCAAGGCCTTCGCGGTCTGGATGAGCTGGCCAGAGCCGAAACTCAGCCACCTGCCGAATTTCTCGCGGGTCGGCCTGATCAAGTAATCAAACACGGCGCTGTTGACCACAGCGCCGAATGCATTTCTGGAGCCGGCACAATCGGCTTCGCAATCGCCAGGATCTAATTTTTGAACACAGCGTTAATTGTCCCAGGCCTGCGCCGTACCCCGGCGATGGCAGTGGAAACCAGCCACGAACTCAGCGTGGGTAAACCGTGAGCGTTTCTCTAAGCCGTCTCGAGCGCCAGCTCGGTTACACCTTCAAGGATCAGGAGCTGATGCTGCTGGCCCTCACGCACCGCAGTTTTGCCGGGCGCAACAACGAGCGTCTGGAATTCCTCGGTGATGCCATCCTCAACTTCGTCGCTGGCGAGGCGCTGTTCGATCGCTTCCCGCTGGCCCGCGAAGGTCAGTTGTCGCGTTTGCGCGCACGGCTGGTAAAAGGTGAGACGCTGGCCGTACTGGCTCGCGGTTTCGACCTCGGTGATTATCTGCGCCTGGGTTCAGGTGAACTGAAGAGCGGTGGTTTCCGCCGTGAATCGATTCTCGCCGATGCCCTCGAAGCTCTGATCGGTGCGATCTACCTCGATGCCGGCATGGACGTCGCCCGCGAGCGCGTACTGGCGTGGCTGGCCGGCGAATTCGAAGGCCTGACGCTGGTCGACACCAATAAGGATCCGAAAACCCGCTTGCAGGAACACCTGCAATCGCGCGGTTGCGAACTGCCACGCTACGAAGTGGTGGATATTCAGGGCGAACCGCACTGCCGTACCTTCTTCGTCGAGTGCGAAGTGGTCTTATTGAATGAAAAAAGCCGAGGTCAGGGTGTGAGCCGTCGTATTGCCGAACAGGTAGCGGCCGCCGCAGCACTGATTGCCCTGGGCGTGGAGAATGGCAATGACTGATACAAACGCAACTCGCTGTGGCTACGTTGCCATCGTCGGCCGTCCCAACGTCGGCAAGTCGACGCTGCTCAACCACATCCTCGGGCAGAAGCTCGCGATCACCTCGCGCAAGCCGCAGACTACTCGCCACAACATGCTCGGCATCAAGACCGAGGGCGACGTGCAGGCGATCTACGTCGACACCCCGGGCATGCACAAGGGTGGCGAAAAGGCCCTGAACCGTTACATGAACAAAACCGCTTCGGCGGCGTTGAAAGACGTCGACGTGGTGATCTTCGTCGTCGACCGCACCAAGTGGACCGACGAAGACCAGATGGTGCTCGAACGTGTGCAATACGTGACGGGCCCGCTGATCGTCGCGCTGAACAAGACCGATCGCATCGAAGACAAAGCCGAGCTGATGCCGCACCTGAGCTGGTTGCAGGAACAGCTGCCAAACGCCCAGATCATCCCGATTTCCGCGCAGCACGGGCACAACCTCGAAGCGCTGGAAAAGGTCATCGCCGATCACTTGCCGGAGAATGATCACTTCTTCCCGGAAGACCAGATCACCGACCGCAGCAGCCGTTTCCTTGCCGCCGAACTGGTGCGCGAGAAAATCATGCGCCAGATGGGTGCCGAGCTGCCGTACCAGATCACCGTCGAAATCGAAGAATTCAAGCAGCAGGGCAAGACCCTGCACATCCACGCGCTGATTCTCGTCGAGCGTGACGGCCAGAAGAAAATCATCATTGGCGACAAGGGCGAGCGCATCAAGCGCATTGGCACCGAAGCGCGCAAGGACATGGAGCTGCTGTTCGACTCCAAGATCATGCTCAACCTGTGGGTCAAGGTGAAGGGCGGCTGGTCCGATGACGAGCGCGCGCTGCGTTCGCTGGGTTATGGCGATCTGTAAGTAGCGATCTCGAAAACACCGCTACTCACTGTGGGAGCGAGCCTGCTCGCGAAGAGGATGTAACACTCAGCATTGATGTTGACTGTCACTCCGCTTTCGCGAGCAGGCTCGCTCCCACAGTGGTTTTGGGTTGTATGTAAAACCGCGTTTCTTCATCGAGAACTCAATGTCGCAAAACCCGCCTCCCGCCCAACCCGCCTATGTCCTGCATTCGCGCGCCTATCGCGAAACCAGCGCACTGGTCGATTTCCTCACGCCGCAAGGTCGGCTGCGGGCGGTGTTGCGCAGTGCGCGGGGCAAGGCCGGGACGCTGGCGCGGCCGTTCGTGGCGCTGGAGGTCGAGTTTCGTGGCAAGGGCGAGCTGAAGAATGTCGGGCGCATGGAGAGTTCTGGCACCTCTGCGTGGCTCAACGGCGAGGCGCTGTTCAGCGGCCTCTATCTCAACGAGCTGTTGATTCGGCTGTTGCCTGCCGAAGATCCGCATCCGGCGGTGTTCGATCATTACGCCGCGACCTTGCTGGCGCTGGCCGAAGGTCGACCACTGGAACCGTTGCTGCGCTCCTTCGAATGGCGATTGCTGGATGATCTCGGCTACGGCTTCTCGATGAACACTGACATCCACGGTGAGCCCGTCGCTGCTGACGGTCTCTATCGCCTGCAAGTCGATGCCGGGCTCGAAAGGGTGTATCTGCTGCAGCCAGGCCTGTTCAACGGCACTGAACTGCTGGCCATGGCCGAAGCCGACTGGTCGGCGCCCGGTGCGCTGTCGGCGGCCAAGCGTCTGATGCGCCAGGCGCTGGCGGTGCATTTGGGCGGGCGCCCGCTTGTCAGTCGCGAGCTGTTTCGCAAGCCCTGATATGCTGTGCGCCGAATCTCTCAATTCAGGAGCGCATCCGTGACCAGCAGCAATCGCATTCTTCTCGGCGTGAACATCGACCACGTCGCCACCCTGCGTCAGGCCCGTGGCACGCGCTACCCGGATCCGGTCAAAGCGGCGCTGGATGCAGAAGAGGCGGGCGCCGATGGCATCACCGTGCACCTGCGCGAAGATCGCCGTCACATCCAGGAGCGCGACGTGTTGCTGCTCAAGGATGTGCTGCAAACCCGCATGAACTTCGAAATGGGTGTCACCGAAGAAATGATGGCGTTCGCCGAGCGCATTCGCCCGGCGCATATCTGCCTGGTCCCGGAAACCCGTCAGGAGCTGACCACCGAAGGCGGTCTGGATGTAGCGGGGCAGGAGGAGCGCATCAGGGCTGCGGTCGAGCGCTTGTCGAAGATCGGCAGCGAAGTGTCGCTGTTCATCGACGCCGACGAGCGCCAGATCGCCGCCTCCAAGCGCGTCGGTGCGCCGGCTATCGAGCTGCACACCGGGCGTTACGCCGATGCCGAAACCCCGACTGAAGTGGCAGAAGAGCTCAAGCGCGTCGCTGATGGCGTGGCGTTTGGACTGGCGCAGGGCCTGATCGTCAATGCCGGGCATGGCCTGCATTACCACAACGTCGAGGCCGTGGCGGCGATCAAAGGCATCAACGAACTGAACATCGGCCACGCGCTGGTGGCGCATGCGTTGTTCGTGGGCTTCAAATCTGCTGTGTCGGAAATGAAAACGCTGATCCTGGCTGCTGCTCTAAAGGGCTAAGAGCAAAAGATCGCAGCCTTCGGCAGCTCCTACAGGTGTACACATAGCCCTGTAGCAGCTGCCGGAGGTTGCGATCTTTTGCTTTAAAGAGGGCGGGCTCTTGCGCCGGTTTCGACTTGTCGATCGCCGGCACATGCAGGTTGCCCTCGGCCACCTGATCGCCTTCAAGCTGCGGCTGGGTCACCCAGGTCAGGATGTCGTAGTAGCGACGGATGTTCGCCACGAAATGCACCGGCTCGCCACCGCGGGCGTAACCGTAGCGGGTCTTGCTGTACCACTGCTTCTGCGAGAGGCGCGGCAGGATCTTTTTCACGTCCAGCCATTTGTCCGGATTCAAGCCTTCCTTCGCCGCCAGTTTGCGCGCGTCATCCAGATGGCCGCTGCCGACGTTGTACGCCGCCAGGGCGAACCAGGTGCGATCCGGTTCCTGGATCGAATCGTCGAGCTGATCTTTCATATAAGCCAGGTACTTGGCACCGCCCATAATGCTCTGCTTGGGATCGAGGCGGTTCGACACGCCCATCGCCTGCGCGGTGTTCTGGGTCAGCATCATCAGACCGCGCACGCCGGTTTTCGAGGTCACCGTCGGCTGCCACAGGGATTCCTGATAGCCGATGGCGGCCAGCAGGCGCCAGTCGACTTTCTCTTTCTTCGCGTAATTCTTGAAGTGCTGTTCGTATTTCGGCAGGCGCTGCTGCAAGTGCTGGGCGAAGGTGGTGGCGCCCATGTAGCCGAGGACATCAACGTGGCCGTAGTAGCGGTCCTTCAGGCGTTGCAGGGTGCCGTTTTTCTGCACCTTGTCCAGATACGCATTGATTTCATTGAGCAGGCTGTTGTCTTCGCCCGGGCCCACCGCCCAGCTCTGGCTGCGCGCGTCGCCGAGGTCGAAGGCCACGCGGATGTTGGTGAAGTACACCTGATTCATCGCAACTTCGTTGGAGTCGACCAGGGTCAGGTCAATCTGGCCTTCATCGACCATGCGCAGCAGATCGACCACTTCAACCGCGTCGGATTCTTCGTATTCGATGCCGGGATATTTCTGTTTCAGCGCGGCCAGTTGTTCGGCGTGGGTGCTGCCCTTGAGCACGGTGATCTTCTTGCCGACCAGATCCGCCGGATCGGTGGGGCGCGACTGGCCGTTGCGGTAGATGATCTGCGGGGTGACTTCGAGGTAGGAGTGGGAGAACCGCACCTGCTTCTTGCGTTCATCGCTGCTGACCAGACCGGCGGCCGCGAGTACCGGGCCGTTCGGCTTGCCGACCTGGTTGAACAGGTCATCGAGATTGTCGGCAGTCTCGATCTTCAGCTCGACGCCCAAATCGTCGGCGAAGCGCTTCACCAGCTCGTATTCGAAGCCGGTTTCACCGCTGCGATCCTGAAAGTAGGTGGCGGGGCTGTTGCGGGTAACCACGCGCAGCACACCGTCCTCCTTTACGCGCTCGAGTGTGTTGGGTTTATCAACACAGCCACCGAGCATCAGGAAGAGTCCGGTTGCGATCAGCCATTTGGCGTATCGCGGACGCAAAGCCGTTGGGAAAAACATCTGCGCAGTATACGCAAACGGCCACGGGCGCCATATCTCGACAGCGTAGGACTAGTCTGCTAGCGATCACAAATCCGAGCGAAATCCCTTGAATACGGGCCTTCAGGGCATTTTGTTACAGTAAAAATAAGCCATGCTGAAACGCTCGATTTACCTGACCCCGAAGGCAGAAACACAGATTGCTACCCGAGTGCAACCGTGCGTAGCGTTTCGGGTGATGTTGAGGTCGGTTTAGGCTAGAATGCACGGCCTCAAAGCACACCCCTTCCCGAGGCTGTCCCGAAGATGTTGATCCTGCGCGGCGCTCCTGCCCTTTCTGCCTTTCGCCACAGCAAACTCCTTGAGCAACTGAACCAGAAGGTTCCAGCTGTCAGTGGCCTGTATGCTGAATTCGCTCACTTCGCCGAAGTCACCGGCGTCCTGACCGGCGACGAACAGCAGGTGCTAGCGCGCCTTCTGAAGTACGGCCCAAGTGTTCCGGTTCAAGAGCCGACCGGCCGTCTGTTTCTGGTGTTGCCGCGTTTCGGCACCATTTCGCCGTGGTCGAGCAAGGCCAGTGACATCGCCCGCAACTGCGGCCTGAGCAAGATCCAGCGCCTGGAACGCGGTATCGCCTTCTATGTTGCAGGGCAGTTCAGCGAAGCCGAAGCCCAGCTGATTTCGGACGCGCTGCATGACCGCATGACCCAGATCGTGCTGGCCAACCTTGAGCAGGCCGCCGGTCTTTTCAGCCACGCCGAGCCGAAGCCGCTGACCGCCATCGACATCCTCGGTGGCGGCCGCGCCGCGCTGGAAAAGGCCAACACCGAGCTGGGCCTGGCCCTGGCCGAAGACGAGATCGACTATCTGGTCAACGCCTTCAACGGTCTGAAGCGCAACCCGCACGACATCGAACTGATGATGTTTGCCCAGGCCAACTCCGAGCACTGCCGCCACAAGATCTTCAACGCCAGTTGGGACATTGACGGCCAGAGCCAGGAAAAAAGCCTGTTCGGCATGATCAAGAACACCTATCAGATGCACAGCGAAGGCGTGCTGTCCGCTTACAAGGACAACGCTTCGGTGATTGTCGGCAACGTTGCCGGCCGCTTCTTCCCGAACCCTGAAACCCGCCAGTACGGCGCGGTGCAGGAGCCGGTGCACATCCTGATGAAGGTTGAAACCCATAACCACCCGACCGCGATTGCTCCGTTCCCGGGCGCATCCACCGGCTCCGGTGGCGAGATCCGTGACGAAGGTGCAACCGGTCGTGGCGCCAAGCCCAAGGCCGGCCTCACCGGTTTCACCGTATCGAACCTGCAGATCCCGGGCTTCGAACAGCCGTGGGAAGTGCCGTACGGCAAGCCTGAGCGCATCGTCACCGCGCTGGACATCATGATCGAAGGCCCGCTCGGCGGCGCTGCGTTCAACAACGAATTCGGCCGTCCGGCGCTGACCGGCTACTTCCGTACCTTCGAGCAGTCGATCACCACCCCGCACGGCGACGAAGTGCGCGGTTACCACAAGCCGATCATGCTCGCTGGCGGCATGGGCAACATCCGTGAAGAGCACGTCAAGAAAGGCGAGATCGTCGTCGGCTCCAAGCTGATCGTGCTCGGCGGCCCGGCGATGTTGATCGGTCTCGGTGGCGGCGCGGCTTCGTCGATGGCCACCGGCACCAGCTCGGCGGATCTGGATTTTGCTTCCGTGCAGCGTGAA
Source organism: Pseudomonas sp. ef1 (assembly GCF_007293365.2). Lineage (NCBI taxonomy): Bacteria > Pseudomonadati > Pseudomonadota > Gammaproteobacteria > Pseudomonadales > Pseudomonadaceae > Pseudomonas > Pseudomonas sp. ef1. The sequence continues at coordinate 2,115,034 of NZ_CM129815.1, forward strand.
AACCCTGAAATGGAACGTCGCTGCCAGGAAGTCATCGACCGTTGCTGGCAGCTCGGCGACAAGAACCCGATCAGCTTCATTCACGACGTCGGCGCGGGCGGTCTGTCCAACGCCTTCCCGGAACTGGTCAACGACGGCGACCGTGGTGGCCGTTTCGAACTGCGCAACATCCCGAATGACGAGCCGGGTATGGCCCCGCACGAAATCTGGTCGAACGAATCCCAGGAACGTTACGTGCTGGCAGTCGGCCCGGAAGACTTCGAGCGCTTCCAGGCGATCTGCGAACGCGAGCGTTGCCCGTTTGCCGTGGTCGGGGAAGCCACTGCCGAACCGCAATTGACCGTCACCGACAGCCACTTCGGCAACAACCCGGTGGACATGCCGCTGGAAGTGTTGTTGGGCAAGGCGCCGCGCATGCACCGTTCGGTGGTTCGCGAAGCCGAGCTGGGCGATGACTTCGATCCGTCGAACCTCGACATCAGCGAGTCCATCGAACGCGTTCTGCATCACCCGGCCGTAGCCAGCAAAAGCTTTTTGATCACCATCGGCGACCGCACCATCACCGGCCTCGTCGCCCGTGACCAGATGGTCGGCCCATGGCAGGTGCCGGTGGCTGACGTTGCCGTCACCGCCACCAGTTTCGACGTCTACACCGGTGAAGCGATGGCGATGGGCGAGCGTACTCCGCTGGCTCTGCTGGACGCGCCGGCCTCGGGCCGCATGGCCATCGGCGAAACCATCACCAACATTGCCGCCTCGCGCATCAACAAACTTTCCGACATCAAACTGTCGGCGAACTGGATGTCGGCGGCCGGTCACCCGGGCGAAGACGCGCGTTTGTATGACACCGTGAAAGCGGTCGGCATGGAGCTGTGCCCTGAGCTGGGCATCACCATTCCGGTGGGCAAGGACTCGATGTCCATGGCCACGCGCTGGAACGACAATGGCGAAGACAAGACCGTCACTTCGCCGATGTCGCTGATCGTCACCGGTTTCGCGCCAGTGGCTGACATCCGTCAGACCCTGACCCCGGAACTGCGCATGGACAAGGGCACCACCGACCTGATCCTGATCGACCTCGGTCGCGGCCAGAACCGCATGGGTGCATCGATCCTCGCGCAGGTCCACGGCAAACTCGGCAAGCATGCGCCGGACGTCGATGACGCTGAAGACCTGAAAGCCTTCTTCGCAGTGATCCAGGGCCTCAACGCCGACGGTCATCTGCTGGCCTACCACGACCGTTCCGACGGTGGTCTGCTGACCTCCGTGGTGGAAATGGCCTTTGCCGGCCACTGCGGTCTGAGCCTGAACCTCGACAGCGTTGCCGAGTCCTCGGCAGAGATCGCCGCGATCCTGTTCAACGAAGAGCTCGGCGCAGTGATCCAGGTTCGCCAGGACGCCACCCCGGACATCCTCGCGCAGTTCAGCGCCGCCGGTCTGGGCGACTGCGTGTCGGTGATCGGTCAGCCGATCAACAATGGCCAGATCAACATCACCTTCAACGGTGACACCGTGTTCGAAGGCCAGCGTCGTCTGCTGCAGCGTCAGTGGGCCGAGACCAGCTACCAGATCCAGCGTCTGCGCGACAACGCCGACTGCGCCGAGCAGGAATTCGACGCGCTGCTGGAAGAAGACAACCCGGGCCTGAGCGTCAAGCTCAGCTACGACGTCAATCAGGACATCGCCGCGCCTTACATCAAGAAAGGCATCCGCCCACAGGTTGCCGTGCTGCGTGAGCAGGGCGTCAACGGTCAGGTGGAAATGGCCGCCGCATTCGACCGCGCCGGTTTCAGCGCGATTGACGTGCACATGAGCGATATCCTCGCCGGTCGTGTCGACCTCAACGAGTTCAAAGGCCTGGTGGCCTGCGGCGGTTTCTCCTACGGCGACGTGCTCGGCGCCGGTGAAGGCTGGGCCAAGTCGGCGCTGTTCAACAGCCGCGCCCGCGATGCGTTCCAGGGCTTCTTCGAACGTAACGACAGCTTCACGCTGGGCGTGTGCAACGGTTGCCAGATGATGTCCAACCTGCACGAGCTGATCCCGGGCAGCGAGTTCTGGCCGCACTTCGTGCGCAACCGCTCCGAGCAGTTCGAAGCGCGGGTGGCGATGGTGCAGATCCAGGAGTCGAACTCGATCTTCCTGCAGGGCATGGCCGGTTCGCGCATGCCGATCGCTATCGCCCACGGTGAAGGTCATGCCGAGTTCGCCAGCGAAGAAGCACTGCTGGAAGCCGATCTGTCCGGTTGCGTGGCGATGCGTTTTGTCGACAACCACGGCAAGGTCACCGAAGCCTACCCGGCCAACCCGAACGGCTCGCCGCGCGGGATCACCGGTCTGACCAGCCGTGACGGTCGCGTGACGATCATGATGCCGCACCCGGAGCGTGTGTTCCGCGCGGTGCAGAACTCGTGGCGTTCGGAAGACTGGACCGAAGATGCTCCTTGGATGCGCATGTTCCGAAATGCGCGCGTCTGGGTTAACTAAGGCCTGTGTACAAGCTGGCGTTTTTTGTTCCTGACAGTCATGTCGAGGTGGTCAAAGGGGCTGTGTTCGCTGCCGGTGGTGGGCGGATCGGTGACTATGACCACTGTGCGTGGCAGGTGCTTGGCTCTGGTCAGTTTCGACCGTTGGACGGCAGTCAGCCGTTTGTCGGTCAGGCGGGGCAGGTTGAGCGGGTTGAGGAATGGAAGGTTGAGCTTGTCGTTGCGGATGAGTTGATTGTGGCTGTTGTGGCGGCGTTGAAGCTCAGTCATCCGTATGAGACGCCGGCTTATGAGGTGTGGCGGCTGGAGGATTTCTGATCTTCTTTGCTGCTGGAACGGGAAACCCGCAGATGAGGGATTGTCTGCGGGTTTTTTGTTGCCTGCGATTTGCTTTTCTGTGGGAGTGAGCCTGCTCGCGATGGCGCCTTTATAGGCGACCATGTTCTGGCTGATTGGGTGAATATCCGTTGCTTCGGGTGTGGCGGCTGGCGGTTTAGCCCTTACGGCGACTCACTTTTTTTACAAACGCCTAAAAAAAGTAAGCAAAAAAACGCTTGCTCCTGCGTTCGGCCCTCGCAGGCTCGGGTTCCTTCGCTCCGGGACTGATCCGGGCGCAGCGGCTCCGGTTTGCTTCGCTGCACCTCCTTCCGCTGTGTCTGGCTGCGCCAGACGGTCGCTGCGCTCCCACGCCCGGATCAATCCCTCCACTCAGCCTTCCGACGTCGCCGGTGGATCAAGATCAAGAGCACTCGAGCTTGCGCTCATTGTTGAGTGGGGCGGCTTCGCCGCGGGCAGCTGCGCTGCTTTGCTTTTGCTTTTGTGGGAGCGAGCCTGCTCGCGAAGGCGGCCTGACAGCCGACCTGTTTCTTGAGGTTGTGCTCGATCCAATTGTAGGAGTGAGCCTGCTCGCGATGAGGCCCATCCAGGCGCCCGAGAACTTGAGATTGTTTAAATCCGGTACCCGATGACCAGAACCTTCCCACAAGGTTTTCAGGTTGTCCGTCGGACGCGCGATCTCTAGTCTTTTGGTGTCGCCGAAACTTCGGCGATCGGGTGTGAGAACCCTTAGGAACTGTTAATCCACAATCAGTACCACCATAATCGCCGCCGGCATTCCTGCTGTCTGCATTGTTATGGCGGCTGTGTGCGGGCGGACTTCGGTCCGGCCGGGCTTGTTCCTACCGGTTTCTCACCCCGCACACTGCTGCCACCACTCCGCCGCGTGAGAAACGGCAAGTGATTGGCTATTGATTAGGAACGTATCAATGTCAAAACCTGTGCCCGATCCACCATACGAACCCACCCCCCTCGAACAAACCATCCGCGCCGACGACCTCGCGAAAAACCGCGAAGCGATCAAGCGGGCTCTGGATTTTTACCTGTGCCCGCAACCTGGCAAGGCGCACCCGCCCAGCACCATGTTCCTCATCCAGCCGGAAATCGACACCGAAACCCTGCTCGCCCATGCCTGTGAATCGCTCGCTTCAGCCAACACTCTGGCCAGTGATTTCGCTGATCAGTTGGGGCGACCGCAGCGCAATACGGCGCTGGCGATTCAGCAGATCATCATGCTCGCTGAGCTGGCGGTGAACCGTGCGCTGGATCGGGTGGATCCTCAGGCATGAAAAAACCACTGGGCCGTCAAGCCCAGTGGTTTTCCACAACGTTCAATTGCCCGGGCGTCACGTCACCTGTGTCAGCTTCACGTCTGTGACGAGCATGTCGATCAACGTGCGCAGGTAGGTGAAGGTCTGATCTTTTTTCTCCCAGCGATCAACGAAGAACAGACCCTTGTCATTGATCTGAATCGGCGTCTCAACGATCTCGCCGGACCTGGATTTATGCACCACGCTGGCGTTGCGGGTGTCTGCATTTTCTATAAGGAAGTTTCCGGGTTCGGTCAGTTTGCTGCGACTGACAGAAGGCGTCGCAGCAGGCTTTTTCGTTCCGGGGACGGCCACCTCCATCACAAAATCGCTGCTCAAAGCCCTGACGTTGGCCTCGTGCTTGCCGCTGACAAATTCCCACGACCCACGGTGAATATCCCGGGCCAGTTCAGGGGCGGTATCGCGCACGTGCAGGCTGACGGCGGACAGTGTATCGGCCAGACCTGGCACACCGAGGTTGTAATTGGTATGCGCACTGCCGATGAAGGCCACCCATTTATGCGGCCCGTTGGCCAATTGATCAGCCTCGATCACTTGGGTTGCAAAATAGCTGAACATCTCGTTTCGCGAGACGTGTTCGTCATACACGCCCTTGAGGTGATAGGACGCCGTGCAATCGAGGGCTCTGATGCGAATGTTGTATTTGGCCGCCGCCTGACAGACCGCCGTGTACGTATCGTTCCCTGTGTAATTCGGCATCTGCCCTTGATCCTGACGATGCAGATAAGCCTTGAGCCTGTCCGGCATGCGCTGGGTACGCAGAAAAGTGTCGAGATCGGCCTGGTGCAGGTCGGTGAACAGGTGCTCGACATACAACGTGTCATAGCCTGCTTCCTTGAGGGCTTTCATGTGCTTTTTCAGCAGCGCTTTGCTCGCTGCATCGACGTGGGCTTCGCCGATCAGCAGATTCAGATGTCCGTCGGTCAATTGCCGTAAAAAAGCTTCGAATGTGCAGTCGGCGGTGAGCACCGGCAGGATCGGCGCATCGGGTGGGACGTAGTCGGTAAAAGCGTCCCTGGCGGTTTTTTCCAGACGTTTGCGTTGGGCAAGGAAAGCCTCGTAGGCCGTTCTTTCACTGGGTACTGTCGGGGTGTAATGGGAATCCATGGAGTAGGGCTTATGCAACATTTCAGCAATATCGTCGCGCAGTGGCAAAGCAATATCGAACTCGCTGAAATGTTCAAGGGCGCTAGCTGCGGCGGGCGGCTTGGAGACAGGTAGAGGTGCCTTGTAGGCACTCGGCATCTGTAGGAGGTAATCACCTTGCGCTGTCGCGTCTCCCGCGATGGCACCGGGCGCGTCCCTGCTTATGCGTGCGGGTTGGTACAAGTCGATGTCTTCAATACGCACGGCAACGGCCTCGTGGAGGTCGGCCAGGCCCGGGGTGTTGTCGAACGTGGTCATGCGCGACTGCTCGGTCAGGGCAATCCAGCGCTCTTCGCCGATCTCGGCCATGTCGGTGGCAAGCGCCTTGTGCGAATAGAAGTTTCTGATGCGATTGTTTCGCGGGGTCAAAGGCGAGACCTCGGACATCACCATGATCCCTTCGAGTTGATAACTGGTCGAGCCGTCCAGCGCATGAATGCTCATGCCTTTTTCCCGCGCCTTGCGCACCAGCGCCAGGTAAGAGAAAGGCGCGTCAGGCTCATGGCCCATGGCTTTATCGAGCGCCTTCAGATGTTTCTTGATGTGGTACCAGGATTCGCCCTTGTTGAACTTTTCCAGTTTGAGATGAAACACGTCTCCCGGCAGGTATTCGAGGAAAAGGTGCTTGTAGCCGTTCTCCAAGAGTACGTCGAGATTTTCGATCAGTGCCTGTTTGCTGGCGAGGGAGCCGGGCTGTGCACCGATGACCAGATTCTTTGCGGCGAATGCATCACTGGCGATCAACTGTGCGAATGAGGTATTGGCGGCAACCGCCGGCACTTCGGCGCGAGCGGGCAGCGGTGCGAGTTGGGCAAAATGGCGCGTGGCGTCCGTGGTGAGTTTTTCCACCTGTTGCAGATAGGCTTGGCGCATGTTGGCCATTTTGTCGACCACGTTGACCAGGATGACCTGTGGTGAGACGCCCATGTAGTGCTCGCCCAGCTGGAGCATTCGTCTTCGCGACTGCGGATCCAGCAATGTTTCGACGCGCTCCCGGTACTTGATCGCGACTCCATAGTCTTTATGCGGGCCGGGTGTTTCGGGCACGGCTTCGTATTTTGGTGCACCGCCGGACAGGCCGCTGCGCACCATCACTCCGTCGGAGTTGCGCACGGTCAGAATGCCGGTCGAAAGCAGTCCGGAGCCATTCGGATCCGGGCGGTAGAGCAAATAACGGCCGAGTGCGTCCGGGGTCGTGCTGGCGTAATACGACTGCCCTCTGAAAACGACGGCATGCATATCGTCGCGGACCGGTTCGGTCGCCATTTGATCGATCAATGGCAGAAGATCCTCTTGCTCGTCGCCAACGGTGGTGACAGCCCGACGCAACGGGCGCCGGACGGGCTTGAGTGAACGCAGCGCCGGACGCAGATCCGTCAGCACCGCGCCAGCACTGTTGAACAGATAACCGAGCAAGTGCCGGAACGCTTCGTTGTTATTACCCTGACGATAGGCATGCAGGGCGAGCATCGCGTCCTTGAAGGCCAGCAACAGGCCGGTGCTCAGGCTCAACAGCGGGAACGGCGCGGTGGCGATGGCAGCGACCCATTCGACGCTCGTCCAGATCAGGCCGGCAATCATTTCGGCGCGACTGGTGGTCGTGGCATGGACGTTGTCGATCCGCCGTTGCAACTTCATGTCGTAGAGCGCGGTACTCAGGTCGCTGACGGCGTCGGCCGGGCGCATCGAGTCATAACGGGCGGGGCTGGGGCTGGTTCTGTTGAGGTCTTTGGGCAGTTTATTGCGGATGTTTTCCAGGTACGTACGAACCCGGGTCTGGGCACTGACACCCACCCGCTGGGTCAGGTACTCGATCATGCCGGACTGCAGCAGCAGGTAATTGAACAGGCGCGCTTCGCGAAAACGCACGCCGTCCGGTGCGTCCGGCGTATACAGCAGGACCGGATCGCCGCCATGGCTGAACAACCAGGCATCGATCACCCATTCGCCGTCGATCATCAACCGGTGGATCGGGTATTTCGTCCGGGTCTGCCCCGACGTTTGATCCATGCTGCTGATGCTTTGCTGCAGCCATTGCAGGTCGCTGCTGGCGATATGTCCTTGCAGCTGGCATTCCAGCGCGGCGCTCTGCATCTGGCGCTGAGTGATGGCCAGTGTCGCGTTGCGTCGGAACGCGTAGCCTTCGCTTTTCGAATCCTGCAGCTCGTTTTTGACTTTGTCGGTATAGCGTTTGCCAATCCAGACCCCCGTGACCGAGCGGGCTACGTTCTGCGCGGTCAGGCTACTGATATCGACGCCTTGCGGACCTTTGAAGCGCGCCGAGCGTGAGAATTTCTGGTCGAGAAAACCGACGCCGTCGGCATAGCCGTCTCGATACAGCCGGGTATAGGTCAGCGGTTTCGGCGTCCATGAGGGCACGATCGACTTTGGCGAATAGGCCCAGACGGTGTCGGGATCGACGTCATTGGCAGGGCGCTTGAGCAAGCGGTTCAGGCTGATCTTCGCTTGCGCATGCACGTAATCGTCAAACGCCTGAAAACGTCCGCCCGACAGCGGATGCTGATTGAACGCGCGCAAAGCCCCCTCGGCGTCGTCGCTCAGGGTCGAGAGTTTTCGGCGATTGGCCGCAGTGGTCGAGCGATACCACACCGGGGTGCTGAAATCGTAGTCGTCGATGCGTGTGGCGAGCATGTGTTCAGCCATCGCTTTGAGGCAATCGAGATGGTTGCCCAGGTGGTCGAACGTGACTTTCTGGTGCTCTGCTGCTTCCGGCTTGAGGCTCAGCCCCGACAATACCTTGCGCAGGGTCGAACGAAAGCGCATCGGTGCGCGGCTGATCAGATAGCCGGCCATGCTTTCGGCGGCGTCATTCTGCTTGGCCCAACCCAAGAGATGGGTCTGCAATTGGCGCTCGCTGTCGAACGCCTCGAACTGGCGTTCACGGGGCGCCTGCGGTGTGCAGAGCAGCAGGCGGCGGATCGCACCGGATTCGTCGGTCTGACGCAGCACCCACAGATCCTGCAGTTGGGCACCGTGCAAAGACAGGGTGGCGGCGCGCAGCTGTGGATCGCTGCCGTTACGCAGGCGCTGGAGCATTTGCAGATCGCCGTCGAGCAGGTGCCCTTGCAGCGCTGCGGCATGGGCGAGCGCGACGATGCGCTGATCGAGCATCTGCTCGATCGCAGGTTTGATCGCGGATCTCGCCTGCATCTGCGTTTGCAAGCGTGCGAAGTCGACGCGCGGTTCCAGCTCCAGTGCCTGCTTGATCACCCAGGCGGGCGTTACGTCCGCGTACTCGTCGGATAACGGCAGGTCGTTGTAAGTCAGCCGGGTGTGGCTGAGAAACGCCGAGCCTGGTAACTCATCGCCGGTGTGCGGGCCGCGCAAGGTCAGCTCGAGCAGATTGCTCTTGTGCACATAAGCGCCGAATCCGGGGACCTGTCGATCCGTAATGATCTGCAGCTTGTCCGGTTCCAGGTCGTCGATTTGCAGATCATCACTCAGCCGTTCCAGCCATTGGTGGCGGGCCACGGCCATCAGGCTGACCGCCGGACCCATCAGGTCAAGCAGGTTTTGCCGGGCCTGATTGTAATTGCCCAGGTGCAACGCCAGTTCGGCCCGCTTGGCGGCGTCGGCGCTGCGGTACCAGTCCGGGGCGCTGTTGCGCAAATGCCGCTCGAACAGGGTTTGTGCCTGAAGTGCCAGGCGCGGGGTGAGATCCGGCAGCGCAGCGCCGATGGCGCGCTCCAGCTCGGCGATCAATACAGCGCCATCCTGCTGCGGATTGGCGGCAAAACTCAATGCATGTTCGATATCCTGGGTGCGCTTTTCGATCAGGGCATCGTAGATGTGTTCGAACAGCGGTTTGCTGTCGATGGGCGCCAGCTGCAATGGCCAGATTCCCGCTGTACCGACATCGTGGTAGCGGCTGGGCAGCAGCTGCATCAATTCGCCACGGCTGATGCTGTGCTGCATGGTCTTGAGCAGATGGGCATCGAGATCAGCCAGGGAATTGAACAACTCCAGGCCCCTGGCCGGTGTGAACAACACGACGAAGCCCGCGCTCTGGTCGGTCAGCAGATCGCTGACTTTCGGGGTGTCGTTTTGCGTCACAAGAAAAGCCCCGGCCAGCTCGACAGTGGTTTGCTGATAAGTGAACTGCAACGTATACATCGCCGGACGCAACAGCGGGCCGAGTGCCAGTTTCTGTATCAGCTCGCCGGCCTGTGGGTGCAGCAGGCGATCGGTGACGGCCTGTTGCGCTTCGTACTCAAGCGCAGTGAAGCCGGCGTCATATTTGAGGAAGGTTTTTGCCGATTTGCCGTCGATCTCGTCACGCAGATCCATGTTGATCAGTTGCGTGTTGAGGCGCACCTTCAGCGTGGCGATCAGTTGCTTGCCTGCCTCGCTCTGCAGGTCGGTGGTTGCCAGCGCCTGATAGAGCGCGCGGCTGCGTTGCAGATAGCCGTCGCGATAGGTTTTCAGCTGCTCTTCGAGGCGTTTGAGATGAGCCTGCTCGGTGCTCGGTTTGTGCTCGGGCAACAGCGGGGTTTCGGTGTTGAAGAGAAGACGACCGATCTGGTTGAGATCGTTTTTGAGCTCATCGGGTGTGGGTGCGTTGGGGGTGCTCATGGGCACGATTTCCATGCTGGGGATGAAGGGCCAGCATGGCGAGCAGGGCGTGGAGGAGGGTGGTATTCATGTATCGTGCGCGTGCCGTATTTTCGGCGCCCGCTCCAGTCCTCCCGCCACCCGCGCAGATCAAACCTGCGCGCGGATCTCCCCGCGACTCAGCAACGCCTCGATCGCGCCACTCAAACTCGCGGCCTTGTCCCCCACCAGCAAATGCCAGACGCCACCGTCCAACCGGCTGACACCCAGGCAGCCGAGCGCTTTGAGCTGCGCCTCGGACGGCGCCTTGGCATCGGCCAGTTGCAGGCGAATACGGGTCATGGCGATGCAATCGAGTTGCAGCACATTGTCGCGACCGCCCAGTGCATTCAGCCATTGCTGCGCCTCGTTGCGGGTAAGCGCAACAGTCGTCGGCTCATCGGCAACTACTACGGTTTCTGCCAAAGTTGTACGGCCCAGCGCAGGCATGGCCAAGCGAATCTCATCGGCAATGCTGTCAGCCAACGGCCCGACCACGACCTGCAAGCTGCCGCCCTTGCCCGGGCGCACCACCGCCATTGCGCCCAGCGCTTTCAGATCGGCATCCGAGGCCTTGTTGCGGTCGACCATCTCCAGGCGCAGTCGGGTCGTGCACGCGCCGACGGTGAGCAGATTCTCGGCGCCGCCCAAGGCTTTGATATACGCGCTGGCGCGTTCGGTTTCCGAAAGCACGGCTTTTTCGGCGCTGGCGACGTCTTCACGTCCCGGCGTCTTCAGGTTGAAGCGGCGGATACAGAAGTCGAAAACCAGGTAATAGATGGCCGCATAAGCCAGCCCGACCGGCACCACCAGCCAACCATTGGTCGACTTGCCCCAGCCGAGAATCATGTCGATGAAACCACCGGAAAAGGTGAAGCCCAGATGAATGTTCAGGCCGTTGGTGATCGCCATCGACAGCCCGGTCAGCAGCGCATGCAGGAGGAACAGCAGCGGCGCGAGAAACATGAAGGCGAATTCGATCGGCTCGGTCACACCGGTGAGAAACGAGGTCAGTGCCATCGACAGGAAGATCCCGCCCATCACCTTGCGCCGCTCTGGCAAAGCGTTGCGGTACATCGCCAGGCACGCGGCGGGCAGGCCGAAGATCATCATCGGGAACATGCCGGTCATGAACTGCCCACCCTTCGGATCGCCGGCGAAATAACGCGACAGATCGCCGGTCACCAATGCCCCAGTGGTCGGGTCGGTGAAGTTGCCGAAGACGAACCACGCCATGTTGTTGAGGATGTGGTGCAGGCCAGTGACGATCAGCAGGCGGTTGAACACGCCGAAGACGAAGGCGCCGATGCTGCCGCTTTCCATCATCAGCGCGCCGAACGCATTGATGCCCTGCTGGATCGGAGGCCAGATATAGCCGAACAGCACGCCCAGCCCCACCGCTGCAAAACCGGTGACAATCGGCACGAAACGCCGGCCACCGAAGAACGCCAGATACTCCGGCAGCTTGATGTCCTTGAAGCGGTTGTACAGCGCACCGGCCATCAGGCCGCTGACGATCCCGGCGAGCATGCCCATGTTGATGGTCGAATCGAGCACCTTGAGCGTGGAGATCATCACCAGATAACCGATCACCCCGGCCAGACCGGCGGTGCCGTTGTTGTCTTTGGCGAAACCGACGGCGATGCCGATGGCAAAGATCATCGCCAGGTTGGCGAAGATCACTTGCCCGGCATCGTGAATGATCGCGATGTTCAACAGGTCCGTATCGCCCAGGCGCAGCAGCAGGCCGGCAATCGGCAGGATCGCGATCGGCAGCATCAGCGCGCGGCCCAGGCGTTGCAGGCCTTCGATGAAGAGTTGGTACATGGCGTTTGTCCTTTTTGTTTTTGTTAGCGCAGAGGCCAATGTTGATGACAGGCGTGGCGAACGGCAGCGGCGCTGGCCAGCTTGAGCAGGTCGCGGCTCAGGCGCTGACATTCGGCTTCATGCAGCTGACGCACGCGGTCCTTGATTTCACCGATCTGCACCGGGCTCACCGACAGTTCGGTGACGCCCAGGCCGATCAGCACCGGCGTCGCCAAAGGGTCGGAGGCGAGGGCGCCGCAGACGCCGACCCAGCGCTTGTGTACCGCCGCACCCTCGCAGGTCATGGCGATCAGGCGCAGCAACGCCGGGTGCAGGGCATCGACCCGCGCCGCCAGCCCGGCGTGGTCGCGGTCCATGGCCAGGGTGTATTGCGACAGATCGTTGGTGCCGATCGAGAGGAAGTCGGCGTGTTCGGCCAATTGCTCGGCTTGCAGCGCGGCGGCGGGGACTTCGATCATCACGCCGATTTCCGGGCGCTCGGTAATCCCCAGCTCAAGACACAAGGCATCGACGCGCTGGCGGATGTGCAGCAGCTCGTCGACCTCGGTGACCATCGGCAACAGAATCCGGCAACGCGGCAACGGCTTGACCTGCAACAGCGCGCGCAGTTGCTGATCGAGAATTTCCGGGCGCGCCTGCGCCAGACGAATGCCGCGCAATCCGAGCACCGGGTTGGCCTCGGCGGGCAGTGGCAGGTAGTCGAGTTGCTTGTCGCCTCCGACGTCGATGGTGCGGATGATCACCGACTTGTCGCCCATGGCATCAATCACCGCTTGATAGGCGCTGCGCTGTTCTTCGACGTCGGGTGCCGTCTGGCGATCGACGAAGAGAAACTCGGTGCGCAACAGGCCTACACCATCAGCACCGTTGGCAAAAGCGTCTGCCGCTTCGTTGCTTGAGGCGACGTTGGCGACCACTTCGATGTGCACGCCATTGCGCGTTTCAGCGGGCAAATGGGCTTTGGCCTGTTGGCTTTCGCGACGCTGCTGACGCTCGATCTGCGCCTGTTGCACTTCGCTCAGGCGCTCGGCGTTTGGCGTCAATTCGAGGCGCCCGCCGTCAGCATCGAGCACCACGGCCTGATCTTGCGGCTGCTCAAGAAATTGCGCGCCCAAAGCGACGAGGCACGGCAGACCTTTGCCGCGCGCCAGAATCGCTACGTGGGAAGTCGCGCCGCCCTCGGCCATGCACAACCCGGCGACGCCTTGCGCGCTGAGTTGCAGCAGATCCGACGGCGTCAGTTCTTGTGCGGCGACGATGGCGCCGGCCGGAACCTGGTATCCCCAGGCCTCGCCAAGCAGAGCGCGCAGGACGCGTTGCTTGAGGTCGCGCAAATCGTTGGCACGTTCGGCCAGCAGCGGACTGCCGGTGCCTTGGAGCATGTCGCACTGGGTGTCGATCGACTGACTCCAGGCGTGCGTCGCAGCGGTGCCTTGCGCGATGAATTGCTGCGCGGCGTCGAGCAGGGCCGGGTCTTCGAGCAGCGCCATGTGTGCGGCGAAGATCGCTTCTTCGTCGGCGTTCTTGTGCTTTTTCGCCTGGGCGAGGGTGGCGGCGATTTCGCTGCGCACCGCGTTCAATGCCGTTTCAAGCGTCTGCTGCTGTTGCACCGGATCGTGATGGCCCGTATCCGCCGGCAAGGTGATCGCGTTCAAGCGAAACAACGGCCCGGCGACCAGCCCCGGCGCCGCGCAGACACCGTGCAGCACACCTGCCTCGGCCGGGCGTTTCGGCGCCGCAGTGCTGACCGGCGCTTGCGCGTGATGATCGTCTGGCAGCGCCGTGGCCAATGCGCCAAGCAGGGCGTGCAGCGCGGCATCGGCGTCCGGCCCCTGACAACTGACCTGCACCTCATCCTGCTCGCCAATGGCCAGACCCATCAAACCGATCAGGCTGTTGCACGGCGCCGATTTGCCGTTGAAGTGCAGCTGTGAGTGGCTGCTGAAACCTTGGGCGGTCTGGCGGATCAGCGCAGCCGGGCGCGCATGCAAGCCGCCGCGATGAGCGACCCGCGCTTGGCCACGAACCTCAGGCCCGCCGCTTGTATCGGCATTCGCCGCCACTACATTGCGCGCGATGATGTGCAGCAACGGCTCGCCGACTTTCACTGTTTTGAGGGTGATCGGCCGTACCTGAAAATCCGCGCTGTTGGTCAGGATCAACAGGCTGACCAGGCTTTTGCAGTGCTGGCCGACCTTGTCCAGGTCATAACGCAGCAGCGGCTGACCGAGGCTGACGCGATCGCTTTCCTTGACCAGCATGGCGAAACCTTCGCCGTTCAGCTCAACGGTATCGAGGCCCAGATGCAGGAGGATTTCCGCACCGTTGTCGGCACGCACGGTCACCGCGTGACTGCTGCGCGCGACGTGGATGACCACGCCGGCGCAGGGCGAATACAGCGTGTCGTTGAGCGGGTCGATGGCGATGCCGTCGCCCATCGCGCCACTGGCGAACACCGCGTCCGGGACGTTGGCGAGCGTCAGTACCGGGCCGCTGAGCGGGGCGCTGAGGGTCAGCTCTTTATTGTTGTCGGGCATGGCTGGGTCTCATCAGTTGAATCTCGGTTCGATGCCCCCTGTAGGAGCTGCCGAAGGCTGCGATCTTTTGATCTTGTTTTTTCGCTACGTGAAAAAAACAAAAGATCGCAGCCTTCGGCAGCTCCTACAGGGAGTACATCCGTCAACGGCTATCAGTGCGTGCGGGTCACTTTGCTCAAATGGCGCGGCTGATCCGGGTCCATGCCCCGCGCCACGGCCAGGCCAGCGGCCATTACGTAGAAACTCTGGATCGCCAGAATCGGGTCGACGGCCGGGTGTTCGGCGCGGCTCAGGGTCAGGTCGCGTTCGCTGACGTCATCCGGCGCGGCGAGCAAGACCCGGGCGCCGCGCTGGCGCATTTCCGCCGCCAGGCTCAGCAGGCCGGCCTGCTCGGCGCCGCGCGGGGCGAAAACCAGCAGCGGATAGTGTTCGTCGATCAGTGCCATCGGGCCATGACGGACTTCGGCACTGCTGAACGCTTCGGCCTGAATCGCCGAGGTTTCCTTGAACTTCAGCGCCGCTTCCTGAGCAATCGCGAAACCGGCGCCACGGCCGATCACCATCAGGCGCTCGCAATCGCGCAACGCTTCGATGGCCAAGCTCCAGTCCTGTTTCGCCGCTTCGCGCAGGCCTTCTGGCAGCGCATCGTGGGCTTGCAGCAATTCGCTGTCCTCTTTCCAGTGCGCGATCAAACGCGCGCTGGCGCTGAGGGTGGCGATAAAGCTTTTGGTCGCAGCGACGCTGCTTTCAGTCCCGGCAAGCAGCGGCAGGCTGAATTCACAAGCTGCCTCCAGGGGGGAATCGGCGGCATTGACCATCGACACGCTCAGCGCGCCACGCTTGCGCAACAGACGCAGGCTGTTGACCAGATCCGGGCTCTGCCCCGACTGCGAGAACGCAAAGGCGACCTGACCGCTGACTTTCAGCGGCGCCTGCTGCATGGTCACCACCGACATCGGCAATGAGGCCACCGGCACGCCCAGTTGCTGCATGGTCAGGTAGGCGAAGTAGCTCGCCGCGTGGTCGGAGCTGCCACGGGCGACGGTCATCGCCACTTGCGGCGGCTGCCGGCGCAGGCGCCCGGCGATCTCGATCATCGGCGCGTCGAGCTGTTGCAGTTGGGCTTGCACGGCCTCGAACGAGGACAGCGCCTCTTCAAGCATTTTTGAAGTCAATGTCTTCTCCTTCGACCATGACGGCGGTCAGTGTGAGTGAGCGATCGAGCCGCACGCAGTCGGCCCAGGCGCCGGGGGCAAGGCGCCCGCGTTCGGTAATGCCGAGGTAGTCGGCGGGAAATTGCGACAGACGCTGCGAGGCTTCGGCGATCGGCAGACCGATTTTCACCAGATTGCGCAGGGCCTGATCCATGGTCAGGGTGCTGCCGGCCAGCGTGCCGTCGGGCAGACGCACGCCGCCCAGGCATTTGGTCACAGTGTGGCTGCCGAGCTTGTATTCACCGTCGGGCATGCCGGCGGCGGCGGTCGAATCGGTGACGCAATACAGGCACGGGATCGAACGCAGGGCCACGCGAATGGCGCCGGGGTGTACGTGCAGCAGATCGGGAATCAGCTCGGCGTATTTGGCGTGCGCCAGTGCTGCGCCGACGATGCCCGGCTCGCGGTGATGCAGCGGGCTCATGGCGTTATAGAGGTGAGTGAAACTGCTGGCACCGGCAGCCAATGCGGCGACGCCTTCCTCGTAGCTGCCGAGGGTGTGGCCGATCTGTATGCGGATGCCCCGACTGCTCAGCTCACGGATCAACGCATCGTGGCCAGCGATTTCCGGGGCGATGGTGATGACGCGGATCGGCGCCAGCGCCAGATATTCTTCAACTTCGGCCATCAACGCGGTGTGGGCGAAGTTCGGTTGAGCGCCGAGTTTTCCCGGGTTGATGTAAGGGCCTTCAAGGTGTACGCCGAGGACTCGCGCGGCGCCTTTCGGACGCTGTTCACAGAATTCTCCTACCTCTTTCAAGACGCTGGAGATCTCCGCGCTAGGCGCAGTCATGGTGGTGGCCAACAGCGAGGTGGTGCCGAAACGCACATGGGTTTTGCTGATGGTTTCGAAGGCTTCGGCGCCTTCCATAATGTCTTTGCCACCGCCGCCATGCACATGCAGGTCGATGAAGCCCGGCAGCAGATAGGGCAGATCGTTAGCCGCCGGATCGCAGGGCACGCCCTCGATCGACACGATCTTGCCGTGTTCGTGAATCAGCCGGCCGCGAACCCAGCCGCTGGCGGTGAGGATGTTGTCTTCGGACATTTTCGTTCTCGCTTGGGGCCGCTCTCAGCGGCGCAGCTCTGCCACAAAGTCGTAGTAGTCGTTGCGGCAATAGGTGTCGGTGACTTCGATCGGCGTGTTGTCTTCCAGATAGCCGACCCGGGTCATCAGCAGCATGGCGGTGCCAGGGGCGATGCCAACCAGTGCGGCGAATTCGTCAGAGGCGTTGATTGCCTGGATGTGCTGAAGGGCGCGGACGATCGGTTTGCCGATGCCGTCGAGGTATTCGTAAAGCGAATCGCCCACCGCTTGCGGCCTGGGCATGATCGACGCGGGCAGGGTGCTCATCTCGATCGCCATGACCGTGTCATCGGCTTTGCGCAGACGCTTCATGCGTGCCACCTTGTCGTTCGGCGACAGGCTGAGGCGGATCAGTTCTTCGTGGGTTGGCAGGGTGATCTCCCGCTCCAGCCATTTCGAACTCGGCACGAAACCTTTCAGGCGCAGCATTTCGCTGAAGCCGGACAGGCGCGACAGCGGTTGTTCCAGGCGTGGGGTGATGAACGTGCCCGAGCCTTGCAGGCGGCGGATCAGGCCTTGCTCAAGCAAGACTTCCAGCGCCTTGCGTGCGGTGACTCGGGAGATGCCGAGCTGGTCGCTGAGGCTGCGCTCGGACGGCATCGCCTGTTCGGCCTTCCACTGCCCGGCATGAATCGCCGCTTCCAGATTGCGCGCCAGTTGCAAGTACAGCGGCGTCGGCTGGGAATCGTCGGGACGTAAGGTCTGGAGGTCGTTCATGTAGGTCGTTTCCGTCGCGAGTATAGGATTGTTGTGGCTCGCTTGTGCGACGGAAACTAATACCACTTGAATACCATGTCAACGCGATGAAATGGCATCTAACCCGATGGATTGGCGGTTTTCAGGGGGCAGTGTTTAAAGTGGTATTAGTGATGGCCTATAAAAAGCAAAAGATCGCAGCCTGCGACAGCTTCTACAGTTAAGAGTGGTATCACCCCTGTAGGCGCCGTCGCAGGCTGCGATCTTTTGATTTATTTTTTTGCGGTGACCAGCGGTCGAGGTTACGGACGAATCTCGATCATCGTGCCGTCCGGTACCAGATTCCACACTTCACGCATGTCGACGTTGCGCATGGCGATGCAGCCGTCGGTCCAGTCGAGGGTATGGAACAGCTGTTCCGGGTTGTCTGCCGAGTCCGGGGTGCCGTGAATCATGATCATGCCGCCGGGTTCGACACCTTCGCGACGTGCGCGGGCGGCATCGCTGATGTTCGGGTAGGAAATGTGCATCGACAGGTTGAATTTCTCGCTGGTCTTGCGCCAGTCGATCCAATAGAAACCTTCGGGAGTGCGTTTGTCGCCCTCGATCAGTTTCGGGCCTTTCTTCGCGCCCTTGCCCAAGGAAATGCGATAGGTCTTCAGCGGCTTGCCGTCGGCAATCAGCTGCAGTTGATGGGCTGATTTGAGTACCAGGACTTTTTCGATCAGTGGAGTGTTCGAGGGCGTCACGGTGGTCACGAATGACGCTTGTGAAACGCTGACGAACGACAGGCACAGCAGGGCAAGCAACCAGCGCATTGAAACGATTCCCCAGGGAGTGACGCAATCAGGTTTTAGGTAGGAGCTGCCGAAGGCTGCGATCTTTTGATCTTCTAGCCAACAATCACCGGCTGAACCAATGGCGGAATCGATTCCGAACGAACCGGATACTTCTCGACGCGCCGATCAGCGAAGAAGCATTCTAAGGTACGACCGACCGTGCGGAAAGCCAGCTCGTCCCAGGGAATGTCGGCTTCTTCGAACAGCTGCACTTCAAGGCTTTCCGGCCCGGCCGCATACTGCAGATCGGCCAGTTCGGCGCGAAAGAACACATGCACCTGGCTGATGTGCGGCACATCGATCAGCGTGTAAATGCTCAGGTTGCGCACCCGGGCGCAGGCTTCTTCGGCGGTTTCGCGGATGGCGGCCTGCTCGATGGTCTCGCCGTTTTCCATGAAACCGGCAGGCAGCGTCCAGTAACCGAGACGCGGCTCGATGGCGCGGCGGCAGAGCAGCACTTTCGTCCCCCAGGTCGGTACGCACCCGGCGACGATGTTGGGGTTCTGGTAGTGAATGGTCTGACAGCTGTCGCAGACAAATCGCAGCCGCGAGTCGCCTTCGGGAATGCGCTGGGTGACCGGGTTACCGCAGTGGCTGCAAAAATTCATGCTCGGGTTCCTGAATGCTGCGCCTATCTTGGCGTGCAGCGGGGCCGGTCGGCAAGTTGTCGTTTCGCGACACGACGGGTTTCGGGGGCTTGGGCGCTCGCTTTGATTGGTGCATGATGCGGAGCAAGGCACCGATCGAGAACACTCATGCTGGACGAGCTACTGCATAGGGTAAGCAACCACACACCGCGCACGCTGGAGACCGACGCACGTTTTCCCGAAGCCGCCGTGCTGGTGCCGATCACCCGCAGTGACGAACCGGAACTGGTCCTGACCCTGCGCGCCAGCGGGCTTTCGACCCACGGCGGCGAGGTCGCCTTCCCCGGAGGGCGCCGCGACCCGGAAGATCCGGACCTCATATTCACCGCGCTGCGCGAAGCCGAAGAAGAAATCGGCCTGCCGCCGGGTCTGGTCGAAGTCATCGGCCCGCTAAGCCCGCTGATCTCCCTGCACGGCATCAAGGTAACGCCGTATGTCGGCGTGATTCCCGACTTCGTCGAATACCAGCCCAACGATGCCGAGATCGCCGCCGTCTTCAGCGTACCGCTGGAATTCTTCCGCAAGGACCCGCGTGAGCATACCCATCGCATCGACTATCAGGGCCGCAGCTGGTACGTGCCGAGCTATCGCTTCGGCGAGTACAAGATCTGGGGCCTGACGGCGATCATGATCGTCGAGTTGATCAACCTGCTCTATGACGCCAAAATCAGCCTGCACCGACCGCCGAAAAGTTTTATCGATACCTGAGCCGTCGTTCGAACGGCCGTGAGCCCGAGGAAAAAAAATGAAATACCGCCTGGGCGACGCCCGTGTCGAAACCCATCCGCAGAGCTGGGTCGCGCCCAATGCCGTACTGGTGGGCAAGGTCCGCCTGGAAGAGGGCGCCAACGTCTGGTTCAACGCCGTATTGCGCGGCGACAACGAACTGATCCTCATCGGCAAGAACAGCAACGTGCAGGATGGCACGGTGATGCACACCGACATGGGCTATCCACTGACCATCGGTACCGGCGTGACCATCGGCCACAACGCGATGCTCCACGGCTGCACGGTCGGCGATTACAGTCTGATCGGCATCAACGCGGTGATTCTCAATGGCGCGAAGATCGGCAAGAACTGCATCATCGGCGCCAATTCGCTGATCGGCGAAGGCAAGGAAATTCCCGACGGCTCGCTGGTGATGGGCTCGCCGGGCAAGGTCGTGCGGGAACTGACCGAGGCGCAAAAGAAGATGCTCGAAGCCAGCGCCGCGCACTATGTGCATAACTCGCAGCGTTACGCCCGCGATCTGGTCGAGCAGGAACAATGACGACTGTTGAACGACCCGTTGCCTCGCCGTGTGTGAATATCTGCGCGCTGGACGAAGATGACGTTTGTACCGGGTGCCAGCGCACAGTCGCAGAGATCACCTGCTGGGGCCGCATGAACAATGACGAGCGCCGGGTGGTGCTGGGGTTGTGTCATGAACGGGCGAAGGCGAGTGGATTGGTCTGGATGATTCCCGCGAAGTCAGGCGTCTGAACCACCGCTTTCGCGAGCAGGCTCGCTCCCACCTTGAAAATGCATTCCACTGTGGGAGCGAGCCTGCCCGCGAAGACGTCGGTCCTGTCACCGCACCTATTGGCGCAATACCGGCGCTCAAGTAACCTGTGCGCCAAATCGACAGGCCGCCCCCATGATCTTTCTCATCGCCTACATCAGCAGCGTCGTGCTGATCAACTTCGCCTTTTCCACCGCACCGCACCTGGACATCATCTGGTCGGCCTGGGGCGGGCTGGTGTTCGTGCTGCGCGACATGGTGCAAACGCGCTTCGGTCACGGCGCGATCGTGGCGATGCTGGCGGCGCTGGTGCTTTCCTACATCACCTCCGACCCTTCCATCGCGCTGGCCAGCGCCACGGCGTTCGCGGTCTCCGAGTGCATCGACTGGCTGGTGTTCAGCATCACCAAGCGGCCATTGCGCGACCGTCTATGGATCAGTTCGGCGCTGAGCATTCCGCTGGATACCTTCATCTTCTTCGGCATGATCGACGCCTTGACGCCGCCGGTGATCATCACCGCGCTGGCCTCGAAGTTCGCCGGCGTTACCGCCGTCTGGCTGATCATGGCCTGGCGTGATCGCAAACAGGCTGTCGCCAGCTGAAGCCAAACCCTCGGGTTCATGTAAAATGCCGCGCTTTCTCCCCATGGAAAGCGCACCTGCGTGGCTTTCCTCGATGATCCGCTTCCTTTGAGGACCTGAGATGACCCGTATCGGAACTCCATTGTCGCCAACCGCGACCCGCGTATTGCTGTGTGGCTGTGGTGAGTTGGGCAAGGAAGTGGTAATCGAACTGCAGCGCCTGGGCGTTGAAGTGATTGCCGTCGACCGCTACGCCAACGCGCCGGCCATGCAAGTCGCCCATCGCAGCCACGTGATCAACATGCTCGACGGCGCTGCTTTGCGTGCAGTGATCGAAGCCGAGAAGCCGCACTTCATCGTGCCGGAAATCGAAGCCATCGCTACCGCCACGCTGGTCGAGCTGGAAGCCGAAGGTTTCACCGTGATTCCGACCGCGCGTGCGGCGCAGCTGACCATGAACCGGGAAGGTATTCGTCGTCTGGCTGCCGAAGAGCTGGATCTGCCGACTTCGCCGTACCACTTTGCCGACACCTTCGAGGACTACAGCAAAGCCGTTCAGGACCTGGGTTTCCCCTGCGTGGTCAAGCCGGTAATGAGTTCGTCGGGCAAGGGTCAGAGCCTGCTGCGCAGCGCCGATGATGTGCAAAAAGCCTGGGATTACGCGCAAGAGGGCGGTCGCGCCGGCAAAGGTCGGGTGATCATCGAAGGCTTCATCGATTTCGATTACGAAATCACCCTGCTGACCGTGCGCCACATTGGCGGCACCACGTTCTGCGCACCGGTCGGTCACCGTCAGGAGAAGGGCGACTATCAGGAATCCTGGCAGCCGCAGGCCATGAGCCCGATTGCTCTGGCTGAATCCGAGCGTGTTGCCAAAGCTGTGACGGAAGCGCTGGGTGGCCGTGGTCTGTTCGGCGTCGAGCTGTTCATCAAGGGCGACCAGGTGTGGTTCAGCGAAGTTTCGCCACGTCCGCATGACACCGGGCTGGTGACGCTGATCTCTCAGGACCTGTCGCAGTTTGCCCTGCATGCCCGCGCCATTCTCGGCCTGCCGGTACCGCTGATCCGTCAGTTTGGCCCGTCGGCGTCGGCAGTGATTCTGGTGGAAGGCCAGTCGACCCAGACCGCATTCGCCAATCTGGGCGCTGCGTTGAGCGAGCCGGATACCGCGCTGCGTCTGTTCGGCAAGCCGGAAGTGAACGGTCAGCGCCGCATGGGCGTGGCGCTGGCACGGGATGAGTCGATCGAGGCTGCTCGCGCCAAGGCGACCCGTGCGTCCAAGGCTGTAGTTGTAGAGCTGTAACCGAGTAGCGCCGATCGCGAGCAGGCTCACTCCCACATTTGGAATGCATTTCCCTGTGGGAGCGAGCCTGCTCGCGAAGCTCTTGATCTTCTGTCAGGCAACCTGATTCAGATCGTTATTGCGCGTCTCCTTCAAACACAACACCGCAATCAGGCTCAACACCGCCGCCGCCGACACATACCCGCCGACATAGCTCAACCCGCCCATCGCCACCAGTTTCTGCGCAAAGAACGGCGCCGCCGAGGCCCCGACGATGCCGCCCAGGTTGTACGCCGCTGAAGCGCCGGTATAACGCACGTGGGTCGGAAACAGCTCAGGCAACAGCGCGCCCATCGGTGCGAATGTCACGCCCATCAAAAACAACTCGATGCACAGAAACAGCGCCACGCCCCAGGTCGAGCCCTGCGTCAGCAATGGCTCCATCAGGAACCCGGACAGAATCGCCAGCACGCCACCGATAATCAGCACCGGTTTGCGCCCGTAACGGTCGCTGGCCCAAGCGGATAATGGTGTCGCTGCAGCCATGAACAACACGGCAAAGCACAGCAGGCCGAGGAACGTTTCGCGGCTATAACCCAGCGTGGCCACGCCGTAGCTCAGGGAAAACACCGTCGAGATATAGAACAGCGCATAGCACACCACCATCGCCGCCGCACCGAGCAGGGTCGGCGCCCAGTATTGGCTGAACAACTCGACCAGCGGCACTTTCACTCGCTCCTGACGGGCGATCGCATTGGCGAACACTGGCGTTTCATGCAATTTGAGGCGCACATACAGGCCGACCATCACCAGCGCCGCGCTGAGCAGAAACGGAATGCGCCAGCCCCAGCTGCGGAACTGTTCATCATCCAGGGTCATCGCCAGGGTCAGAAACAGGCCGTTGGCCGCAAGAAAACCAATCGATGGCCCGAGCTGCGGGAACATGCCGAACCAGGCGCGTTTGCCCTTCGGCGCGTTTTCCGTGGCCAGCAGCGCCGCACCGCCCCATTCGCCGCCAAGGCCCAGGCCCTGACCGAAACGCAGCACGCACAGCAGAATCGGCGCCCAGGCACCAATGCTGTCGTAGCCCGGTAGCACGCCAATCAAGGTGGTGCACACGCCCATCAACAGCAGCGAGGCGACCAGCGTCGACTTGCGCCCGATGCGGTCGCCGAAGTGGCCAAACAGTGCTGAACCCAGTGGTCGGGCGAGGAAGGCAATGCCGAAAGTGAGAAACGCCGAAAGCATCTGCGCCGTGCCGGAGGTCTGCGGAAAGAACACCGGCCCGATCACCAGCGCCGCAGCAGTGGCATAAACGTAGAAGTCGTAGAACTCGATGGCGGTGCCGATGAAGCTTGCCGTGGCCACGCGGGTGGCGGAATTGGTCGGCTGGGCAGGCGCGGTTTCGCTGTAAGCGGTATGGGTCGTCATGCGGTGATCCCTGACAGTCATGAGCTCAAGTGGAGCGAATTATTATGGTCGAACACCCAGGGATGTGGGGTAGGGCGCGAGCGCTGTTTCGAGTAGGAACAGTCGTCGGTTTGCAGCGGAAACAGTCAGGATCCGGGCAGTGCCGGGTAGGCACAGGGATCGACGGCGCTTGGGTAAGCGCTTCGATTATAGGAAGGGGGCTAACGATCAAACAAGCGCAAAAGATCGCAGGGTGGGAGCTGCCGAAGGCTGCGATCTTTTGATCTTTTGATCTTTTATCTGGCGGGCACCAAAGCAGGAGCAGAAGATGTATGCCAGATCAGCACCTTGCTCACCCGGTTCTCTTCGGTCTCGAGGATTTCCAGTCGATAACGCCCGATCTTCAGGCACACCGCGCTTTCCGGAATGGTTTCCAGCGCTTCGGTGACCAGGCCGTTCAGGGTCTTCGGCCCGTCGCTCGGCAGGTGCCAGCCCAGGCACTTGTTCAGGTCGCGGATTGACGCGGCGCCATCGATCACCATGCGACCGTCGGCCTGGGGATGAATGTGCGGATTGTCGAGGCTGTGCTCGCTTTCGAATTCGCCGACGATTTCTTCGAGAATGTCTTCAAGGGTGACGATGCCCAGCACTTCACCGTACTCGTCCACGACCATGCCGAGACGGCGTTGCTGCTTGTGGAAGTTCAGCAGTTGCAGTTGCAGCGGCGTGCTTTCCGGGACGAAGTAGGGCTCGTAGCTGGCGGCCAGCAGCGCCTCGCGGGTCAATCCGCCGTTGCTCAGCAAATGGCCGATCTGGCGGGTGTTGAGCACCGCTTCGACCTGATTGATGTCACTGTGAAACACCGGCAGACGCGTGCGCTTGTTCTCGCGCAGTTGCTCGATGATCTCTTCGATCGAATCGTCGAGGTTGATGCCATCGACATCGCTGCGCGGCACCAGAATGTCGTTGACCGTGATGTTGTCCAGCGCATGAATGCCCGACACCGGGTGGGCGCGGACCGGATGTTCGGGATCATCATCGTGATCGGCCGGCAACTCGTCCTCGCTCTGTTGCACCACCTGAGCCTTGCGCGTGAACGGGGTCAGCAGCAAAGCGCTGACCCGGCTGAACAGCCACGCGAACGGGTAGACGATTTTCATCGGCACCGCCAGCAGGGCATTGCCGAACGCCAGCACGGCGTCGGGATAGCGCCGGGCCACCGTGCGCGGGAAATAATCGGCGAACACCAGCAGGATGGCACCGGCGCCCAGGCAGGCCGCCCACGGGCCATTTTCTTCGCAGAGAAAAATCGCCAGCAGCGTCGCGAGGATCACCGCGAGGGCGCGGCACAGGGTGTTGCAGAGGATCAGGCTGTCGAGCGGGAAGCTCAGCTTCGCCAGCGGCTTGTCGCTGGCGCGCGAGGCGATCCGTTGCGCGAGCAGGTGCTGCTGCGCGATTTCGACGGCGGTAAACAGCCCTGACCATAAGATCAGCAGGACAAATACCGCGAGCATCGGCCCTATGGGCAAACCGTCCATTTATGCCGCCCGTCAGATGTGCAGTATGTATTCACGAACCAGTTTGCTGCCGAAGTACGCCAGCATCAGCAGGCAGAAACCGGCGAGGGTCCAGCGAATCGCCTTGTGGCCGCGCCAGCCCAGTCGGTTGCGACCCCACAGCAGCACGCTGAAGACGATCCATGCCAGACAGGCCAGCAGGGTCTTGTGCACCAGATGCTGGGCAAACAGGTTCTCGACGAACAGCCAGCCGGAAATCAGCGACAGCGACAGCAGCGTCCAGCCGGCCCAGAGAAAGCCGAACAGCAGGCTTTCCATGGTTTGCAGGGGCGGGAAGTTCTTGATCAGTCCGGACGGGTGCTTGTGCTTGAGCTGATGGTCCTGAACCAGCAGCAGCAACGCCTGGAACACGGCGATGGTGAACATGCCGTAGGCGAGGATCGACAATAGAATGTGCGCGAGAATGCCCGGCTCTTCGTCGATGATCTGCACTGTGCCGGTCGGCGCGAACTGCGCCAGCAATACCGTGATCGCACCGAGCGGGAACAGCAGCACCAGCAGGTTTTCCACCGGGATCCGCGAACAGGCCAGCAGAGTCAGGGCAATCACCGCAGCGGCAATCAGGCTGGACGCGCTGAAGAAGTCCAGACCGAGGCCGATCGGGGTCAATAGATGTGTAAGCAGGCTGGCGCCGTGGGCGAGCACGGCGAATACGCCGAGGCTGACCAGCAGGCGCTTGTTCGCCTTGGCGCCGGTGGCCAGGCGGGTACTTTGATAGACGGTCGCAGCGGCATAGAGCAGGGCGGCGGCGAGGGTGGTCAGCAAACTGGGTGACAAGGGGAGCATAAATCCTGTTAGGCGAGCCCGAAAGGCGCTGAGTTTGGCATAGAACCGCCACGGCACGAAAGACTCCGCAAGCTGACGGCGAGGTGTCCGCCGGCCGCAGTCTTCGCTATAATCCGCGACCTGCCCACGCCGCAGGCTCGCCGAGCACATGTTGATTCCGGTCTGGGCCGCCATTATCCCGGTTCGTACAGGGCCTGAAAGGATCGCGCAATGTTTGAAAACTTAACCGACCGTCTCTCGCAGACGCTGCGCCATGTCACCGGCAAGGCGAAGCTGACCGAGGACAATATCAAAGACACCCTGCGTGAAGTGCGCATGGCGTTGCTCGAAGCTGACGTCGCATTGCCGGTGGTCAAGGACTTCGTCAATTCGGTCAAGGAGCGCGCTGTCGGCACCGAGGTGTCGCGCAGCCTGACGCCGGGCCAGGCGTTCGTGAAGATCGTCCAGGCCGAACTCGAAAGCCTGATGGGCGCGGCCAACGAAGACCTCAACCTGAGCGCCGTTCCGCCAGCCGTGATTCTGATGGCCGGTCTGCAGGGCGCGGGTAAAACCACCACTGCCGGTAAGCTGGCGCGCTTCCTTAAAGAGCGCAAGAAGAAGTCGGTCATGGTCGTGTCTGCGGACATTTACCGTCCGGCCGCGATCAAGCAGCTGGAAACCCTGGCCAACGACATCGGCGTGACGTTCTTCCCGTCCGACCTGAGCCAGAAGCCGGTCGACATCGCCAACGCGGCTATTAAAGAAGCCAAACTGAAATTCATCGACGTGGTCATCGTCGACACCGCGGGTCGTCTGCACATCGACGAAGAAATGATGGGCGAGATCAAGGCGCTGCACGCCGCGATCAACCCGGTCGAAACCCTGTTCGTGGTCGACGCCATGACCGGTCAGGACGCCGCCAACACGGCCAAGGCCTTCGGCGATGCGCTGCCGCTGACCGGTGTGATCCTGACCAAGGTCGACGGCGACGCCCGTGGCGGTGCCGCGCTGTCGGTGCGCGCCATCACCGGCAAGCCGATCAAGTTCATCGGTATGGGCGAGAAGAGCGAAGCGCTCGATCCGTTCCACCCTGAGCGTATCGCCTCGCGAATCCTCGGCATGGGCGACGTGCTCAGCCTGATCGAACAAGCTGAAGCGACGCTGGACAAGGACAAGGCCGACAAACTGGCCAAGAAGCTGAAAAAGGGCAAGGGCTTCGACCTCGAAGACTTCCGCGATCAGCTGCAACAGATGAAGAACATGGGCGGCCTCGGCGGCCTCATGGACAAACTGCCGAGCATCGGCGGCGTCAACCTGTCGCAGATGGGCAATGCCCAGAACGCCGCAGAGAAGCAATTCAAACAGATGGAAGCCATCATCAATTCCATGACCCCGGCCGAGCGCCGCGACCCTGAGCTGATCAGCGGTTCGCGCAAGCGTCGGATCGCCATGGGTTCCGGCACGCAGGTGCAGGACATCGGCCGCTTGATCAAGCAGCACAAGCAGATGCAGAAGATGATGAAGAAATTCACCGCCAAGGGCGGTATGGCAAAAATGATGCGCGGCATGGGCGGTATGTTGCCCGGCGGCGGCATGCCGAAAATGTAAAGACTTCGCCGGTCGTCGCACCGGCGCAGACCCTGCAAGGACGCAGGATCAACAGCAAACCCGCACTCGGCGGGAGCTGACTGGCCGTTTTTATCGACGGCTCTCTATGCAAATCTGCACGGCATGCCATGGGCGCCGGAAAAAGTCATTTGCAAAAGTCCGGATATTCCTTAGAATATGCGGCCTTTCGGGCACCCATGCCCGCTGTGCATTTAGATTTGCAGCACCGACTACAGGAACGATGTTCACATGCTAACAATCCGTCTTGCCCTTGGCGGCTCCAAAAAGCGCCCGTTTTACCACCTGACCGTAACCGACTCGCGTAACCCGCGTGACGGCTCCCACAAAGAACAGGTTGGTTTCTTCAACCCTGTTGCCCGTGGTCAGGAAATCCGTCTGTCCGTGAACCAAGAGCGCGTTGCCTACTGGCTGAGCGTTGGTGCACAACCTTCTGAGCGCGTTGCTCAGTTGTTGAAGGAATCTGCCAAGGCTGCGGCCTGAGCAATATGAACGCGACGCCAGCCCCTGCCGATGATTTGATCGTTATTGGCAAAATTTATTCTGTTCATGGCGTTCGCGGCGAAGTGAAGGTTTATTCCTTTACTGATCCGACTGAAAACCTGTTGCAGTACAAAACCTGGACGCTCAAGCGCGAAGGCAATGTCAAACAGGTCGAGCTGGTCAGTGGACGCGGGAGCGACAAGTTCCTGGTCGCCAAGCTCAAGGGTCTCGATGATCGTGAAGAAGCTCGTCTTCTGGCCGGTTATGAGATCTGCGTGCCGCGCAACCTGTTCGCTGAATTGACCGAAGGCGAGTACTACTGGTACCAGCTGGAAGGTCTGAAGGTCATCGACACCCTCGGGCAACTGCTCGGGAAAATCGATCATCTTCTGGAAACCGGCGCCAATGATGTAATGGTCGTCAAGCCTTGCGCTGGCAGCCTGGATGATCGCGAACGCCTGTTGCCCTATACGGAGCAATGCGTGTTGGCCGTCGACCTGGAAGCGGGCGAGATGAAGGTGGATTGGGACGCGGACTTCTGAACGTGGCTAACTTGCGCGTAGAAGTGATCAGTTTGTTTCCCGAGATGTTTTCCGCCATTGGCGATTACGGCATCACCAGTCGTGCGGTCAAACAGGGGCTCTTGCAGCTGACCTGTTGGAATCCGCGAGATTACACGACGGATCGGCATCACACTGTGGACGATCGCCCGTTTGGCGGTGGTCCGGGCATGGTGATGAAGATCAAGCCCCTGGAAGATGCGCTGGCTCAGGCCAAGGCAGCAGCCGGGGAGGCGGCGAAGGTGATTTACCTGTCCCCCCAAGGCCGTCAACTGACTCAGTCGGCGGTACGCGAGCTGGCACAATCGGATGCATTGATCCTGATTGCCGGCCGCTACGAAGGCATTGACGAGCGCTTTATTGAGGCTCATGTCGATGAAGAGTGGTCGATTGGCGACTATGTACTGTCTGGCGGCGAGCTGCCGGCCATGGTCCTGATCGATGCGGTTACACGACTGCTGCCTGGAGCTTTAGGGCATGCGGATTCCGCTGAGGAAGATTCCTTTACGGATGGTCTGCTGGATTGCCCGCACTACACCCGACCGGAGGTGTATGCGGATCAGCGTGTTCCCGACGTGTTGCTGAGTGGCAATCACGCGCATATCCGGCGTTGGCGTTTACAGCAGTCCCTTGGTCGGACCTATGAACGACGCGCCGATCTTCTGGAAAGCCGCTCGCTTTCTGGAGAAGAGAAGAAGCTGCTCGAGGAATACATCCGCGAGCGGGACGATAGTTAACAACGTATCGATGGTAGATCGAACGATTTACCTTAGGAGCACAGCATGACCAACAAAATCATCCTTGCACTCGAAGCAGAGCAGATGAGCAAAGAAATCCCTACCTTCGCCCCAGGCGACACTATTGTCGTTCAGGTGAAAGTGAAGGAAGGCGATCGTTCCCGTCTGCAAGCGTTCGAAGGCGTTGTAATCGCCAAGCGTAACCGCGGCGTGAACAGTGCGTTCACCGTTCGTAAAATCTCCAACGGTGTTGGCGTAGAACGTACTTTCCAGACCTACTCCCCGCAGATCGACAGCATGGCTGTTAAACGTCGCGGTGACGTACGTAAAGCCAAGCTGTACTACCTGCGCGACCTGTCGGGTAAAGCAGCCCGCATCAAGGAAAAACTGGCTTAAGCCCAGCTTCCGATGCAGAAAAAAGCAGCCTACGGGCTGCTTTTTTGTTGCCTGCGATTTACCGGATCAATCTGACACGCCTCATTCAATGAAGCTGCCTGTTTCTTGATCTGGCCGGCTATGAAAGACTAGCGCGCCTTTATTCTCTATTTGCACGCAGCTTGAAAAAGCCCTGCCCTGAGCACCCATGCCTGCCATCGACCATCCGCTGATTGATCAATTCCTCGACGCTTTATGGCTGGAGAAAGGCCTGTCCGACAACACCCGCGACGCCTATCGCAGCGACCTCGCGCTGTTCAACGGCTGGTTGCAGGAGAAAAATCTCGAGCTGATCAATGCCGGTCGCGAGTTGATCCTCGATCACCTGGCGTGGCGGCTGGAGCAGAACTACAAGCCGCGCTCCACCGCGAGATTTCTCTCCGGGGTGCGTGGCTTTTATCGCTATCTGCTGCGGGAAAAGCTGATCAGCGTCGACCCGACGTTGCGCGTCGACATGCCGCAACTGGGCCGGCCGTTGCCCAAATCGCTGTCGGAAGCAGATGTCGAAGCACTGCTCAAGGCTCCGGACCTGAGTGACGCCATCGGCCAGCGCGACCGCGCGATGCTGGAAGTGCTGTATGCCTGTGGCCTGCGCGTAACCGAACTGATCAGCCTGACGCTGGAACAGGTCAACCTGCGCCAGGGCGTATTGCGGGTGATGGGCAAGGGCAGCAAGGAGCGTCTGGTGCCGATGGGCGAGGAGGCGATTGTGTGGGTCGAGCGCTATATGCGTGATGCTCGTGGCGAGTTGCTCGGTGGCCGCCCCAGCGATGTGCTGTTCCCCAGCCAGCGCGGCGAGCAGATGACCCGGCAGACGTTCTGGCATCGGATCAAGCATCAGGCCAAGGTCGCCGGGATCAGCAAATCGCTGTCGCCGCACACATTGCGTCACGCGTTCGCCACGCACCTGCTCAACCACGGCGCGGACTTGCGCGTGGTGCAGATGCTGCTCGGGCACAGCGACCTCTCTACGACGCAGATCTATACCCATGTCGCCCGCGCCCGCTTGCAGGATCTGCACGCCAAACACCACCCCCGGGGCTAAGGCAGGCTTCCATGTTGAGAGAATTACCTGTGGTGAGGGGATTTATCCCCGTTCGGCTGCGCAGCAGTCGCAAACCCGGCTGGCTCGATTTTGACTGAAAGATCGCGGTGGATGGTTTAGGGCTTCTTCGCAACCCGGCGGGGATAAATCCCTTCGCCACAATAATGTGTGTCAGCCACATGTGGTTGTGGATCAACTGTACAAGCATGAAGATGTGTCAGTTGCACATGAGTGTGTGGCGACAGGCGCATTCGGCCCTCGCGGCCTTATGTGTTAGGCTTTGCCGGTTTGCACGATGGACGGTTATGACCCGGTGTTTCGCACGGGCGTTCTGATCGTTTCATTGGCCCGCCCTCAGGAGTACTCATGCGTCTGACCCAGATTTTCGCCGCCGCCGCTATTGCGCTGGTGAGCACCTTTGCCGTCGCCGACGACGCGGCCGACAAAGCCATTCGTCAAAGCCTGGAAAAACTCGAACTCGAGGTTCCGGTCGAAAGCATCAATGCCAGCCCGTTGCCTGGCATGTACGAAGTCAAACTCAAAGGCAGCCGCGTGCTGTACGCCAGTGCCGATGGCCAGTACATCGTGCAGGGCAACCTGTACCAGCTCGCGAATGGCAAACCGGTCAACCTGACCGAGAAGACCGAACGCCTGGGCATTTCCAAACTGATCAATGCCATCCCGGTGGCCGAAACCGTGGTCTACCCGGCCGTGGGCGAGACCAAATCGCACATCACCGTGTTCACCGACACCACCTGTCCGTACTGCCACAAACTGCATGCCGAAGTGCCCGAGCTGAACAAGCGCGGCATCGAAGTGCGCTACGTGGCGTTCCCGCGCCAGGGCCTGAATTCGCCGGGTGACGAGCAGCTGCAAGCAGTGTGGTGTTCGAAAGACAAGAAAGCCGCCATGGACAAAATGGTCGATGGCAAGGAAATCAAAGCCGCCAAGTGCGATAACCCGGTTTCCAAGCAATTCGCGCTAGGTCAGTCGATCGGCGTGAACGGTACACCGGCCATCGTTTTGGCCGACGGCCAGGTCATTCCGGGCTACCAGCCGGCGCCACAAGTCGCCAAACTGGCACTGGGCGCGAAGTAATTCGCATCGTCACGGGCAACCGTTGACGATCGTGGTCCGGCAGCAGCAGCGCCGGGCCATCAACAGAGAGCCGCGAGCACGCGGTTGTTTTCCGGCCGACCCTGTGTCGGCCGTTTCATGGGGAGTTCACAGTGAATCCGGTCAAAGTAGGCATCTGTGGGTTAGGGACCGTCGGTGGCGGTACCTTCAACGTACTTCAGCGCAACGCCGAGGAAATTGCTCGTCGTGCCGGGCGTGGAATCGAAGTGGCACAAATTGCCACGCGCACGCCAAAGCCTCAGTTCCAGACGACCGGTATTGCGATTACCAACGATGTCTTCGAAGTGGCCACGAACCCTGAGATCGACATCGTCATAGAGCTGATGGGCGGCTACACCGTTGCCCGCGAGCTGGTACTCAAGGCCATCGAGAATGGCAAGCATGTGGTCACCGCGAACAAGGCGCTGATAGCCGTTCACGGTAATGAGATTTTCGCCAAGGCACGCGAGAAAGGCGTGATCGTGGCATTCGAAGCTGCCGTGGCCGGTGGCATTCCGGTGATCAAGGCGATCCGCGAAGGCCTGTCCGCCAACCGCATCAACTGGGTTGCCGGGATCATCAACGGCACCGGCAACTTCATCCTCACCGAAATGCGCGAAAAAGGTCGTACGTTCGAAGACGTGCTCGCCGAAGCGCAAGCGTTGGGTTACGCCGAAGCCGACCCGACCTTCGACGTCGAAGGCATCGATGCGGCGCACAAGCTGACCATTCTGGCGTCTATCGCCTTCGGTATTCCGCTGCAATTCGACAAGGCGTACACCGAAGGCATCACCAAACTGACCACTGCCGACGTCAACTACGCCGAAGCGCTGGGCTATCGCATCAAGCACCTCGGCGTGGCGCGCAGCACTGACGCCGGCATCGAGTTGCGCGTGCACCCGACGCTGATTCCGGCCGATCGCCTGATTGCCAACGTCAACGGCGTGATGAACGCAGTGATGGTCAACGGTGACGCCGCCGGTTCGACGCTGTTCTATGGCGCCGGCGCTGGCATGGAGCCGACCGCTTCGTCGGTGATCGCCGATCTGGTCGACGTTGTTCGCGCGATGACTTCCGACCCGGAAAACCGTGTGCCGCACCTGGCCTTCCAGCCGGACTCGCTGTCGGCGCATCCGATCCTGCCGATCGAAGCCTGCGAAAGCGCTTACTACCTGCGCATTCACGCCAAGGACCACCCGGGCGTACTGGCTCAGGTGGCGAGCATCCTGTCGGAGCGCGGCATCAATATCGAATCGATCATGCAGAAGGAAGTCGAAGAGCATGACGGCCTGGTGCCGATGATCCTGCTGACCCACCGCGTGGTCGAGCAGCGCATCAACGATGCGATCACCGCGCTGGAAGCACTGGCTGGCGTCGACGGCCCGGTTGTACGGATCCGTGTCGAACATTTGAACTAAAAGCAGCGGCAAGCTTCGAGCTGCAAGCGGCAAGAGAGAAGCAGTCTGGCTTTTACTTGCGACTTGCAGCTTGCAGCTTGCAGCTCAAACCGAAGGTTTGAAAAAAATGCGATATATCAGTACTCGCGGCCAGGCCCCGGCCCTGAATTTCGAAGAGGTCCTGCTGGCCGGTCTGGCGACCGATGGCGGTCTGTACGTCCCGGAAAACCTGCCACGTTTTACTCAGGAAGAGATCGCTTCCTGGGCTGGCCTGCCGTATCACGAACTGGCCTTCCGGGTGATGCGCCCGTTTGTCACCGGCAGCATCCCGGATGCCGATTTCAAGAAGATCCTCGAAGAAACCTACGGTGTGTTCGCCCACAGCGCCGTTGCGCCACTGCGTCAGTTGAACGGTAATGAATGGGTGCTTGAGCTGTTCCATGGCCCGACCCTGGCGTTCAAGGACTTCGCTCTGCAACTGCTCGGTCGTCTGCTTGATTACGTGCTGGAAAAGCGCGGTGAGCGCGTAGTGATCGTCGGTGCCACCTCCGGTGATACCGGTTCTGCGGCCATCGAAGGCTGCAAGCACTGCGAAAACGTCGACATCTTCATCCTGCATCCGCACCAACGAGTGTCTGAAGTGCAGCGTCGGCAGATGACGACAATCTTCGGCGAGAACATCCACAACATCGCCATCGAAGGCAACTTCGATGACTGCCAGGAAATGGTCAAGAACAGCTTCGCCGACCAGAGCTTCCTCAAAGGCACGCGTCTGGTGGCGGTGAACTCGATCAACTGGGCGCGGATCATGGCCCAGATCGTTTACTACTTCCATGCGTCCCTGCAGTTGGGCGGTCCGGCGCGTTCGGTGTCGTTCTCGGTACCGACCGGTAACTTCGGCGACATCTTCGCCGGCTACCTGGCACGCAACATGGGCCTGCCGATCAATCAGTTGATCGTGGCGACCAACCGCAACGACATCCTGCACCGCTTCATGAGCGGCAACCAGTACGTCAAGGAAACCCTGCACGCAACGCTGTCGCCGTCGATGGACATCATGGTGTCGTCGAACTTCGAGCGCCTGCTGTTCGACCTGCACGGGCGTAACGGTGCGGCGATTGCCGGCCTGATGGACTCGTTCAAAAAGGACGGCAGTTTCAGCGTCGAACAAGAACGCTGGACCGAAGCACGCAAGCTGTTCGATTCGCTGGCGGTGGACGATGCGCAGACCTGCGAAACCATCGCCGACGTCTACGAGCAAACCGGTGAAGTCCTCGACCCGCACACTGCCATCGGTGTGAAAGCTGCGCGCGAATGCCGTCGCAGTCTGGATATCCCGATGGTAATTCTGGGTACTGCCCATCCGGTCAAGTTTCCTGAGGCAGTGGAGAAAGCGGGTGTAGGAAAAGCGCTCGAACTACCTGCACATCTTTCTGATTTGTTTGAGCGAAACGAGCGTTGCACGGTTCTGCCAAACGACCTGAAAGCCGTGCAAGCCTTTGTCAGCCAGCATGGCAACCGCGGCAAGCCACTCTAAGCCAGTAAAAGCTGTCACATTTTGAAGCCCGTCTCCTGACGGGCTTTTTTGTTTCTGCTGCCACACTGCTCGGGTTTTCACCCACGAAGGACGGGTGAGTCGATCACGAAGGAAATGGCAATGCTGTTTTACAGAGGTTTGAAACCGGCACTGGGCTGGTTGTTTTTGTTGGCGGTGCTGGGATGGATGCACAGCGGCGTGGCAGCGCAGATGGCACTCGATCAGGCCAATGCGTCGGGCACTGTGCCGGCTGTCGAACTGGATGCGCACGAGCGGCAATGGATCCGTGACAACCCCAGAGTAACGGTGGCATCGGTGCAATATCCGCTGTACCTGTTTCAGGACGAACACGGCCAGTGGAGCGGTCTGAACAACGATGTGCTCAAGCGGGTCAGCGCTATGACCGGACTGCAATTCGAGCACCAGGAATCGTTCTCGACCGACCATATGCTCGATCGCCTGCAAAGCGGGGTCGCGGACATCAGTACGACGTTGGCCATGAGCGATGAACGCAAGGCCTTTCTCGATTTCAGTCATGCTTTCGGAGGGGCTGGCTGGGTGTTTGTCGGACATGCCAATGCCCCGAGGGTGGAGTCTTTCGAGCAACTGGCGAAGCGCGTTCTGGTGCTGCCCGCCCGTCATGCCCTGGAGGATGCGATTCGGCGCGATTATCCGTCGATTGAAATACGCTCGGTGAAAACCTACGCCGAAGCGCGGGCGCTGGTCGAGAGTGGGGAAGCCTACGCAACCATCGAAAACGAAATCGGCGCGCAGCTCTATCCGTTGGGCATGCTCAAGGTCGGTGCCCTGGTAGAGGGCAAGTGGGAAGCCGATCATCTGGCTGTACGAAAAGGCATGCCGCAACTACTGAGTATTCTTAACAAGGCGCTGGAAGCTTTCCCTGCTGCGGAGTTGCGGGCGATTCGTCTCAAGTGGCTGGCAGGCGTTTCGCCGCCGCCCGTGCCCTCCGTGTGGAAGCGCCTGGTCGAGTGGGCATGCTGGGCGATGGGGGGAATCGGCGTTTTCGGAATGCTGTCGCTGGTGTGGAACCGGCGCCTGGCGGCCGTGATCAAGCTGCGCTGCGCGGCGGAAAAGGAGTTGGGCGATCAACTGGCCTTTCAGCACGCCCTGATCGATTCGATGCCGGATCCGGTGTTTGTCCGTGATCTGCACGGGCGTTTGATCATCTGCAATCGCAGTTACGAAGAGGCGCTGTCGGTGCGCCAGGACCAGATGCAGGGACGCTTGCTGATCGAAGTCGATGCGTTTCCGGAAACCACCGCGCGGATGCTCCACGACGAATTCATCGCCCAGTTGCAAACCCGCAAGTCGCGCTTCAGCAAACGCCAACTGCTGTTCAAGGGCGGGCCTCGCGAGGTTTATCAGTGGACCGTGCCGTTTTACAGCGGCGACGGCAAATTGCGCGGCTTGTTGGGCGGCTGGACCGACATCACCCAGCGTCGGACCGAGAGCGGGTGCCGCTGTCTGCAGTAAAGAAGGGAAATGTCCTGCAAGACGCGGCTACTTTTCTGATGGGAGGCTTAAGACGCCTGCCCTAGAGTGAACGACACCTGCGGTGAGAGTCCGCGATGATCGCTCCAGAGGTCGCCCATGCGCTCGCTTAAAGTCCTGATTCTTGAACCCAACCCGTTCCAGCTGATGGCATTGCATCAAATGCTCAATGCCATCGGCATCTACGACGTATTGACCGCGCCTTCGCTGGCGTCAGCCCTGTCTTCACTGGGGCATCGCGGTGCGGTCGATATCGCCATTTGCGATCCGCAGCTCAAAGGTGGCGATGGGTTGGCATTGATTCATCACCTGGCGGCGCACCATGAGGCGCGTGCCCTGATTCTGCTGGGCTCGGTCGCGCAGAGTTTGTTGAGTGACCTGGAGCCGGTGCTTCGTCAACAACGCCTGCGCCTGCTGGGGCGTCTGCAGACACCGGTTTCGGCGGTGTTGATGCGAGGTCTGCTGGACAGTTATCTGATCACTGCGCAGGCACTCATCGAGGCCTGATACCGGCGAATATTTTTCTGTCATCTTCGCCATGCATGCTCTGTCAGACACGGTCCTGCAAGGTCGGAACGTGACAGGCAGAACTTTCTTCTCGGGCCGGTGGTCATTTAATGTGAACACGCCCCAGGCACTGTGTTTTCGGACTATTGAGTGGAGATCGAGATGGAAAGTATCAGTCTATTGCTCGGTGAGGCTCTGAGCCCGTATCAGGTGACGCTGACCCCTCGCGGCAGCCATGGTGAATGTCTGGTGACGCTGAAGAACAGCAGCGGCGCCATTGTGGTGGAACGCGAATTCAATCAGGCCCAGTTGAGCGACAAGCGCTTGCTGACCGACGTGGTGGACGGCCTGCACCGTGACGTGATGATCGCCGAAGGGCGGCTGGAACCCTGCGTCATTGCGGCGTTGCGCAATGCAGCTCTGGACAAGCGTCCGGCCCTGTAAAGATGAAATATTTTTTGTGGGAACCTTCCTGCATCCCTGTCAGTCAGACCCCATAACAGCAGGATCAAGCATTGTGCTCCGGTGCTTGTCGCTTGCTGCTACGGGTCTCGAAGCAGACCCCGTTTAACCCCGAGTTGTCTCCCCACTTCTCGGGGTTTCTTTTGCCCGGCGTTTGCCCTGTGCGCAGCTTTCTGCTCGAAAACCAAACCTCCAGCGTTGCTCAAATGGCCCCGTCTTCGCGCAGCCGAGCGATTTGCGCCGCGTCGTAGCCCAGATCGCCAAGCACCTGCGCATTGTGTTCGCCAAGCTGCGGTCCGACCCATTCGGACGAGCCCGGCGTTTCCGACAGCTTCGGCACGATGCCGGGCATCTTGAAGTCCTTGCCGTCCGGCAGCTTGGCATGCAGGAACATTTCCCGCGCCAGGTATTGCGGATCGTTGAACATGTCCTCGGCGCTGAAGATCCGGCTGACCGGTACGTCGGCCTGATTGAGCAAGTCGAGAACGGTCTGCAGCGGTAAGGAATTGACCCAGCGATCAATCACGCCATACAACTCGTCCCGGCGACTGTCACGCCCGTCGTTACTGGCCAGCACCGGGTCGTTGGCAAGATCTGCGCGGCCAATCACGAGCATGAAGCGTTTGAAGATCGCATCACCATTGGCGCCGATCTGCACATGTTTGCCGTCGGCACTGGTGTGGATCGAAGAGGGCGTGATGCCCGGCATGATGTTACCGCTGCGCTCGCGGATGAAACCGAAGACGTCGAACTCCGGCACCATGCTTTCCATCATCGCGAAGATAGCTTCGTATAGCGCAACGTCGACCACTTGGCCCAGTCCGCCATTGACCTCGCGATGACGCAGCGCCATCAGTGCACCGATCACGCCCCACAGCGCGGCAATCGAATCGCCGATGGAAATCCCGGTGCGCACTGGCGGCCGGTCTTCGAAACCGGTGATGTAACGCAAACCGCCCATGGATTCGCCGACAGCGCCGAAGCCGGGCTGATCTTTCATCGGCCCGGTCTGACCGAAACCGGACAGGCGCACCATCACCAGTTTCGGGTTCAGGGCGTGCAGGGTTTCCCAGCTCAGACCGAGTTTTTCCAGTACGCCGGGGCGGAAATTCTCGATGAGGATGTCGGCCTCGCCCAGCAGCTGTTTCAGGATCGCCAAGCCGTCGGGGTGTTTCAGATTGAGGGTCAGCGACTTCTTGTTGCGCGCCTGGACAAACCACCACAACGAGGTGCCTTCGTACAACTTGCGCCATTTGCGCAGGGGATCGCCGCCGTCCGGCGATTCGATCTTGATCACTTCGGCGCCGAATTCGCCGCAAATGCGCGAGGCAAACGGCCCGGCAATCAACGTACCCAATTCAATGACTTTCAGACCCGAGAGCGGTTTGCTGGTGAACGGCATGCGAAATCCTGTAGGACAAGGCTGAACGGATACAGGGTTTTAACATAGCCGGCTGTCAGACGCCGCAGCTGGATTGCCATCAATTCGATGATTGCCTGTGGCATCGGTTAGACTTGCCGACTTTCCTCGTATCAAGAAGCCCGTTCATGGCCCAGCCGTCCACAACCTACAAATTCGAACTGAACCTCACCGACCTCGACCGCAGCGTCTACGAAAGCGTCAAGCAGACCATCGCCCGTCATCCTTCGGAGACCGAAGAACGCATGACTGTGCGGCTGCTGGCCTACGCGCTCTGGTACAACGAGCAGCTGTCGTTCGGCCGTGGTCTGTCAGACGTGGATGAACCGGCCTTGTGGGAAAAGAGCCTGGACGACCGTGTCCTGCACTGGATCGAAGTCGGCCAGCCGGATGCCGATCGCCTGACTTGGTGCTCGCGCCGTACCGAACGCACCAGCCTGCTGGCCTACGGCAGCCTGCGTGTGTGGGAAACCAAGGTGATCCCGGCGATCAAGAACCTGAAAAACGTCAACATCGCCGCCGTCCCGCAGGAAGTGCTGGAGACCCTGGCCAAGGACATGCCGCGCGTCATCAAGTGGGACGTGATGATCAGCGAAGGCACGATCTTCGTCACCGACGATCGCGGTCAGCACGAAGTCCAGTTGCAATGGCTGCAAGGTGAGCGCGGCTGAGGTCGCGACACCGCTGATATTTCCCACGAATCAAAGAGAAGCCTCCGTCGCCCCATGCGTATCGAACCTCGTCAATTGCCTGCCACGTTGCCTTTCCTCGGTGATCTGCCGCCACTGCTGACCCGCCTGTACGCGGCGCGGGGCGTGCAGTCGGAGGCGGAGCTGGACAAAAGTCTGGCGCGCTTGATCCCGTTCCAGCAGCTCAAAGGCATCGATGCGGCGGTCGACCTGCTGGTGACGGCTCTGGAGCAGCGTCAGCGCATTCTCATTGTTGGCGACTTCGATGCGGACGGCGCCACCGCCAGCACTGTCGGTGTGCTCGGTCTTCGCCTGTTGGGCGCGGCGCATGTCGATTACCTGGTGCCGAACCGCTTCGAATACGGCTACGGCCTGACGCCGGAAATCGTCGAAGTCGCGCTGACCCGTGAACCGCAATTATTGATCACCGTCGACAATGGTATCTCCAGTGTCGAAGGCGTCGCGGCGGCCAAGCGCGCCGGACTGAAGGTGTTAATCACCGACCACCACTTGCCCGGCGATGAACTGCCGCAGGCTGATGCGCTGGTCAATCCGAATCAGCCGGGCTGCGAATTTCCGAGCAAAGCGCTGGCCGGCGTCGGGGTGATCT
The DNA here is from genome assembly GCF_007293365.2 of Pseudomonas sp. ef1. Lineage (NCBI taxonomy): Bacteria > Pseudomonadati > Pseudomonadota > Gammaproteobacteria > Pseudomonadales > Pseudomonadaceae > Pseudomonas > Pseudomonas sp. ef1. The sequence continues at coordinate 2,155,041 of NZ_CM129815.1, forward strand.
TCTACGTACTCATGGCGTTGCGCGCGCGTCTGCGCAGCCTCGGCTGGTACGAGAGCAAGCCACAACCGAACATCGGCGAACTGCTCGATCTGGTGGCGCTGGGCAGCGTCGCCGACGTGGTGCCGCTGGATGCCAACAACCGCATTCTCGTGCATCAAGGGCTGGAGCGGATTCGTGCCGGCCGGGCGCGGCCGGGGATCAAGGCGATTCTCGAAGTCGCCAAGCGAGAGGCTGCGCGGATCACTTCCACCGACCTGGGTTTCATCGTCGGCCCGCGCCTGAACGCCGCCGGACGTCTGGACGACATGAGCCTGGGCATCGAATGCCTGCTCACGGCCGACGCCAATCTGGCGCGGGAGATGGCTGCGCAACTGGACGGCATGAACCAGGATCGCAAATCCATCGAGCAGGGCATGCAGCGTGAAGCGCTGGCGCAGCTCAAGGATCTGCCGGTCGAGTCGATGCCGTTTGGTCTGTGCCTGTTCGATCCGGAGTGGCATCAGGGCGTGATCGGCATCCTCGCCTCGCGCATGAAAGAGCGCCATTTCCGCCCGACCATTGCTTTCGCCGATGCCGGTGATGGTCTGCTCAAGGGCTCCGGTCGCTCGGTGCAGGGCTTCCATATTCGCGATGCGCTGAGTGTGGTGGCGGCGCAGCATCCGAACCTGATCGCCAAGTACGGTGGCCACGCGATGGCCGCTGGTCTGACCTTGCCGCAGGAGAATTTTCCGCTGTTCGCCGAGGCATTTGACGCTGAAGTACGTAGGCAACTTCGCGAAGAAGACCTCACTGGGCGCATGTTGTCGGACGGCACGCTGGCCGTTGAAGAGTTTCATCTCGAACTGGCTCGCGCCTTGCGCCACGCCGGGCCGTGGGGGCAGCATTTTCCCGAGCCGCTGTTTCACGGTGTGTTTCAACTGGTCGAGCAGCGCGTGGTCGGCGAACGGCATTTGAAAGTGGTGCTGAAAAGCGAATGCGGTTCGGTGAAGCTCGATGGCATCGCGTTTGGCATTGATCGCGATGTGTGGCCGAACCCGACGATTCAATGGGTTGAACTGGCTTACAAGCTCGACGTTAACGAGTTTCGTGGCAACGAGACTGTGCAGCTGATGATTGCTCATATCGAACCGCGTTAAGCCATTCGCGAGCAGGCTCGCTCCCACAGGTACGGTGCAGTCTTGTGGGAGCGAGCCTGCTCGCGAAAGCATCCTTTCACACACTGAATTACTCTGAACCCTCCGTCATTCCCGGTTGTCGACTAGGCTCTAAGCACTGCTTGATTGGCCTTGTGACGTCTTGTCGAATTTTTGCCCGCGGGGGCGGGTGCTGCACCCTTTTTCTGTCACTCGTCGACTTTTCAAACAGAACCCTGGAGCCTGCCCACTGATTCGAGAGGTGCCCCATGAGTCTGCTGCTTGAACCCTTTACTCTTCGCCAACTGACCCTGCCCAACCGCATCGCCGTGTCGCCGATGTGCCAGTACTCCAGCGTCGACGGCTTGGCCAACGACTGGCATCTGGTGCACTTGGGCAGCCGCGCGGTGGGCGGTGCCGGCCTGGTTTTCACCGAAGCCACGGCGGTCACTGCCGACGGGCGCATTACCGCCGAAGACCTCGGCCTGTGGAATGACGAACAGATCGCTCCGCTGCAACGCATCACCCGCTTCATCACCGCCCAGGGCGCGGTCGCCGGTATTCAACTGGCCCATGCCGGGCGCAAGGCCAGCACTCACCGGCCGTGGATCGGCAAGCATGGCAGCGTCAAACCCGAAGATGGCGGCTGGACCCCGGTCGGGCCATCGCCGATTGCTTTCGACCCGCAGCACACCCAACCGAAGCAGCTGGATGAAGGGCAGATCGCCGAAGTGATCCAGGCCTTTGTCGACGCGGCCAAACGCGCGCTGACGGCGGGTTTCAGCGTGGTCGAGGTGCATGCTGCGCATGGCTATCTGCTGCATCAGTTTCTCTCGCCGCTGAGCAATCAACGCCGCGATCAGTACGGTGGTTCGTTCGAGAATCGTATCCGTCTGGTGCTGCAAGTCACTGAAGCGGTGAGGGCGGTATGGCCGGAGGAGTTGCCGGTGTTTGTCCGCGTCTCGGCGACCGATTGGGTCGAAGATGGCTGGAATCCGGATGAGACCGTGGAGCTTGCGCGCCGCCTTCATACGCTGGGCGCCGATCTCATTGACGTGTCTTCAGGAGGGACTGCTGCAAACGCGGAAATCCCGGTTGGACCCGGATATCAGACGCGCTTCGCCGAGCGTGTACGCAAAGAGTCAGGCATCGCCACCGGTACTGTCGGAATGATTACCGAGCCGGCCCAGGCCGAGCACATTCTGCGTACCTGTCAGGCCGATATCATTTTCCTCGCCCGAGAGCTGCTGCGCGATCCGTACTGGCCGCTGCATGCCGACGATGATCTGGGTGGGCGCAAAGCGGTGTGGCCGGCGCAGTATCAGCGCGCGACCCATCGCGACCAGCCGATTCATGAGTCGGATTTGCGTGATTGATTGAAGGCTGGAAAGCAAAAGCCCCGAGCCGGTGAGGGTCGGGGCTTTTCTATTCGGCACAAGTTTGCGTTGTCAGGCGGGCCTCTTCGCGAGCAGGCTCGCTCCCACAATAGGAATGCGGACCCCTGTGGGAGCGAGCCTGCTCGCGAATGACGCCAGAACAGCCGCCTTATAACCTCAAGGGTATTTACGCTTGTCCGGCGCCGGCGGGAAATACTGGTACAGCCAGGTCTCGCTCAACGTGCGGTCATTGGTGCGAATGAACAAGCGCAGTTCCACTGGCTCGACGCTGTCATTGGTCGGGTACCAGTCGAACAGGATCCGGTAACCCTTGATGTCATCCAGCACCAACACGCTGAAGTCCTGCACCTTGCCGTTGGAACAGGTAATCACCGGCTCGATCCCGGTGCCCTGTGGCAGGCGCTCAAGGCCGCCACCGGTGAAGTCCACGGCAAAGCGCCGCGCCCAGACCGGCGGGTAGTGCTCACCCGGCGCCCAGCCCTCGGTGAAGCCGCCCATGCCCGAACGCGTCGCGTGCACCCGCGCCAGTGGCGTGCCGACCGGTGGCAGGGCGCTCCAGTACAGCTTATACCCGTAGTTCAGCGAATCACCGGCAGCCACGGGTTTCTTCGGCGTCCAGAACGCGACGATGTTATCCAGCGTCTCGCCGGTCGTGGGAATTTCCAGCAGATCAATAGAGCCTTCGCCCCATGCGGTTGTCGGTTCTACCCACAGGCTCGGGCGCTTGCTGTACCAGTCGACAGTGTCCTGATAGTTGGCAAATTCGTGGTCGGTCTGCACCAGGCCGAAACCCTTCGGGTCCTTGTCGGCAAATGCATTGAATTGCAGCGTCGCCGGGTTGTTCAACGGCCGGCAGATCCACTCGCCATTGCCGCGCCACATGGCCAGACGGTCGGAGTCGTGGATCTGCGGGTGAATGGTGTCGCACATGCGCCGTTCGTGGGTGCCGCAGCTGAACATGCTCGTCATTGGCGCCGCGCCGAGTTGTTCGATGATGGTACGAGCATTGATGTGCGCGTCGATTTCCATGACCACGCGCTCGGCCTGGCAATCGATGTCAAAGCGATAGGCGCCGGTCGCGCTCGGCGAGTCGAGCAGGGCGTAGACCACAAAACGCGTGGCGTTCTTGTCAGGCGTCTCGAACCAGAACTTGGTGAAGTCGGGAAACTCTTCGCGTTTCTTCGCGTAAGTGTCGATGGCCAGGCCGCGCGCGGAAAGGCCATATTGGCCAGTAGCATCGACCGCACGGAAATAGCTGGCGCCCAGAAACGACACCACGTCATGCCGATCCAGCTCCGGCGCCTTGAACAGTTTGAAGCCGGCAAAACCCAGGTCGCCCTTGAGCTGCTGGGTGTCGACCGAAGTGTTCTCGTAATTGAACAGCGCCGGGCGGAAATGCACCTCGCGCGCCATGCGCGTCTTCGGATCAACGCTGTACATGCGCACCGGCTGACGGAAACCCATGCCGACGTGGAAAAACTGCACGTCCAGCTGACCTTTGTTTTCCTTCCACAAGGAATGCTCGCCATCGTAGCGGATCGCGTTGAAATTTTGCGGAGTCATGGTCGCCAGGGTTGGCGGCAACACCTGTTTCGTATCCTGATAGGCATTGCCGGCGAGCTGCTTGGCCTGACGCTTCAACGCCTCGAAATCGAAGGCCTGAGCCTCGCCATCGGCGGCGCCGCCATTGGCTGCCCAAGCGCGGGCGGCCAACAGGCCCGACGCGGAAAGACCGGTATAGGCCGCAATGGCCATGGACGCTTTGAGCAAATTCCTGCGGTGCATAAATACAACCTGTCGTGTGCAATCCGGCGCCGTTCCTGGCACCTGTCGGATCGGAAATTACGGTTCGGTCATGCCTTCGGCCAAACGCAACGGACTATAAACAGATGCCCGCTAGCTTAATCGGTTCGATTGTCGGGCAAAAAGGCTTGTTTGCGTTGCGTCACCTGGCAATGAAACAAGACATGTCTGTAATTTTTCTGACAGGGCTCTCTGATTTAGAGGGCATATCTGCTTTTTTCGATTAATTACTCTAAAAACCGCTTTTCAACGCCGATTTAATTCCTATTCTATGGACAAGACCGGATACAAGCCTTCGTGCCGGCGGGGCACACGACGCTGCTCGAAGAGGCAGGGCGATGTGAGGTTCAGCAGTTTCTTGACTCAATAGAGAAGGACATCGTCCATGGCAAAAATACAGAGCATCACCGAAATGTTGGGCATCTTCCCTTGCTTGGGCGGCGGGCGCAGAAGACGCCGCCTCAATTCCGAAGAATTAAAACTTGTGGAGCGTTATCGAGAACTATCGGAAAGCGACCGGATCGCCATGCGCTATCTGGTGGATGCGATGCGGAGTGTTTCGCGATTCTAAGGGGGAGGGGGAGAAGGGGGCAGGCCGAGAGGCCTGCCCCCTTTTCAATTGCGTAACGCTCGAAACATGCCCTTCTGAGTCGCGAGCAACATCTCGAAGCACACTCACGGGGCGGGTTGGGGCACTTTCGAACTAGGCTGAGGGCCTTAGATCCGGATAACCCTTGTTTGGAGACGGAACATGAACACCCGTGGATTGCTCGATCAACTGCTCAAGTCCGGGCAGGAAATGCTGCAGAACAAGACTGGTGGCGCTTCCAACAAGTCGGCTGCCAGCGGACTGGGCGGTTTGCTCGGTGGCTCGTCTGGCTCCAGCGGCCTCGGCGGCCTGCTGTCCGGCGCGGGCGGCGGCGCATTGGCCGCGGGCGCGATGGGCCTGCTGCTCGGCAATAAAAAGGTCCGCAAGGTCGGCGGCAAAGTCGCCATCTACGGCGGCCTCGCCGCGCTGGGCGTGCTGGCCTACAAGGCCTACGGCAACTACAACGCTCAGAAAGGCAGCGCACCACAACGCGAACCACAAACGCTCGACCGCCTGCCACCCGCGCAAGTCGAAGAACACAGTCAGGCGATCCTCAAAGCCCTGGTCGCCGCCGCCAAAGCCGACGGCCACATCGACGAGCGCGAGCGCGAACTGATCGAAGGCGAATTCACCAAACTCGACAACGACCAGGAGCTGCAACACTGGCTCCACGCCGAACTCAACAAACCACTCGACCCCACCGACGTCGCCCGCGCGGCAAGCACGCCGGAAATGGCGGCGGAGATGTACATCGCCAGTGTGATGCTGGTGGATGAGGAGAATTTTATGGAGAAGAGTTATCTGGATGAACTGGCACGGCAGTTGAAGCTGGAGCCGGGGTTGAAGGTGGAGTTGGAGAGGCAGGTGCGGTTGGTGGGGGCGGATAGCGTGTAATCGTAGTGGCGATCGCCTTGCATCAGCAGGCGGTTGCCCTTTTACGTTAGCTAGACTTCCTGCGTTTCAGTAGTTTCCGTAACGGCGTTGAATCGATCTTTGTCCCGATAGCGGACACTGCGCATGCCGCTGGCTCTGTACATACTTTTGGCACTGACCGGGTAATAGAGCTGGCAAATAGATCACTAGCAATCGGTGATTAGCGCACTGACGTCGTCGCCAGATCAGTGTTATTTAACAGTCGACCATTGAGGTCTGAGTCGGCGGGCCTGCCGTCGAGCAAGTTTCCTTCTGCTAGAAGTATTTGAATGGGTATGTGTCTCCCGTGATTATTATTGAATCTTTTTCTGTATATACGCTGTTGATATTGTTGATAACCAGCTGTAGGTTGGTTGGGTTTTGAAAAAGATGATAGAAGAGTTCGAAGTAAAGATAATCTTCGATCAAACTTGCTGCTAGATTTGGATGGTTGTTCAGAAGTTCGTTAAAAGTCGGGTAATCAACTGTCGCAAGCTCTGGGATGTCCACACAGCCTTGCTCGGTATCATCAATCCTGCATTCCGAAATAAACGTGTCTGCAATGATTTTAAACTCTCTTGGAAAGTCGCCGGGTTTGATTTGCAGTATGTAGGGCTGAGTCTTGATCGTAACCGCCTCTCCGAATCCCAAGCTTCTATAAGATACGGTACTTGGATTGACTGCGTTGCCCGAGCACTTAAATATCATGGTTTTGCTTTCGCTGTTATAAGTTTGGTTGTCGAGATTTTTTTAACCGAAAAAAACTCCCTTGTACTACAGGTCTGAGGCTTTTCCCAAATTAATTGTATAGGCATAGGCATAGGCATAGGCATAGGCATAGGCATAGGCATAGGCATAGGCATTAGGCATTAGGCAGCGACTGCGCACTGCTTTAGCGTAGTGGGTTGCTCTAACAAATTTTGTCATCGATTGGCAGCGCCGCTACACCCTATGGCTTAGCCAATGTCAGGTCCACTGCTTTCCCCATATACTCCTAATATGTGAAGCCTGCATCAGATTTGTTTAACTTTATGCAGCGTGTGATCTAAGATTTTGCCAAGGTCGCTCCAGGTTTTGGCGGTGTCGGTGTATATCGGAGATTCCCAATTTCGATTTGCAATTAATGAAATTCTAAAGGCACCATTTTTGTCAAATTCTGGATACCATCCGATGTCTAATATTTGTTCGTTTGAGAATGCTGCCTGTAAGAGATCCTCTTTCAGGTTCTCTGAGATGAGTGCTATGTCGTAATCGATTAGGTTGGATAGTTCGTCGAAAATTACTTTTCCGCCGAGACGTATTATTTTTTCAAATTTCATGTTTTTTTTGCTTTTGATTGCGAGTAAGAAAAGGGGACAGATTTATATTCAGTTTGAAGAAAGAAATCTGTCCTCTTTTACTCAGTCCCTTTTGCTCAGAAGACAAAGCGACCACATGATCGCTCTGTCTTCAGAGATGAATTAGACCTCCTGCCGCCAAGCGGAAAACGTGATCACTGTGCCGGCTTCTTTTCTATTGGTGATTTCTACTTTATAGGTAGCACCATTGATGCGGCCTTCAACGAGCGCTTTGCGCTCGTTGCCGCTGACTTCGGCGTCCTTTGCATGTTGCTGATAGAAGTCGATAACATCCGCGTATTCGGTAAAAGTCCTGAGAATGACCTCATATTCATGCTGAGGGCGTCCGGCTATTTTGTCCCAGTCACCGTCAATTGACGTGCCCTCCATACCCGGTGTCGTAAAGACACCGTGAGCGCCGGCGCCAATCAAGTGAGCTCGCTGCGGAAGCAACGGCAGCATCGCTTTTGGAAAATCGGAAGGTAATTGAGCCGCAGTCCAGGCTCCCTGTTTCGGCTGAGTCACGATGTACTCAACGTGGGCAATCTTCTGCGCAGCGGCTCGGCGTTCTGGATCGTCACTCTCCGCCCACAGCGCCATCATAGGAGGCAGTTGCTTACTCCAGGGGATCAAAGCATCGGCGTCAGACTTGCCGGCGCCTTCTGGCTGGAAAATAGTCAGCACGGTTTCCGGCGCATCGTTACAAGTCAATGGTTCCTCGCGAGACTTGACGGTGCAGTGGCCATTGACCAGTCCTACGGCGAGCAACTGCCCCTTGTCGTCCAGCAGCAATGCGGCGCGCTCGAACCCGTTGTTACCGTCGTCCATGGCAGTGATCATTTTTCTGCCGGGAGGCACACCATCAACAAAAGTCGACATTTCTGACTCGAGCGCTTCAAGAACCTGCTGCACGATCATCGTATTGTCATTGGTGTAACTTCCGGTTTGGTAGCCAAAAAAATCAACGAGTGCAGAGCGAACCGCCGGGTCTTGGTTGAGCTTGTGAGCCCGTTCTGGACTGGCTTCGTTTGTAAGCAACAAGACAGTTGTGCCGTCGGGACGTTGTTCGGATCGTAGTGACAGCGCGCTTGCGCTTAGGGAGAAGGTAAAGACTAGAAGCAAGGAGAGAGTGCGGCTCAAGTGTTTCAAGATAACAGTCCTTTGATATTTAATCCGTGAGAGTGGTCGCAGAGATTTGATCTGGTGATTATGCGTTGAGCATAAGTTTTCTGTTTTTCATTATTCTTTAATGGGGAGTTTAAGTTGACAGTCGCCTTGAAGGTTTCAGTGACGTGTTTTTCACGCGTATCAGGCGGCCCAGGAGATTTCTTCGTACAGCCAATCATTCAAGGCTTCCAGAATTCAATTCCCTCCACATGACGCTCTATGTCATCCATGTCATCCTCGCCAAGAGTTGAGTCAAAGTTTTTGCTGATAATTGTTCTGATTTTTGCTAGTCGCTGAGTTACGTTTTCATTGTCAATGAACTCGGTTGTAGCTTTTCGATATTCTTCAACCGGTTTGTCGCTATAGTAACTTCCCATTTTATGTAGAGAAATCATGATGAATTCAATATTTGCGAGTGCTTCCAGAGCATCTTCGCCAGTCAGTATGATTTTCTTGTTTTTTTCTAACATTATTTTCTCCGAGTAAAAGTTGGGTTCTCTAATTTCAAGTTTCCTTTAATGGTCAGCTCCATAGTTCCATACCTAGGGTTTTTAACCCATTCGAGCTGCGAGTCAGGTACGTCTGTCTCAATGTAATCCCGGCCGCGGCCTCTGCCAATTTGGTATTTTTCTTCAGCATCAAGCTGGCTCAGCGGCTTCTTGTTGGCGGGTTCGACGTAAACACGATTGTTATCCTGAGCTTGGATTACACCATCGCTTTCGATACCAGTAGAGCCTTTTCTGTTGGTGTAGTGCCGGACACGAGTAGTACTTTCTCCGCGAGGGACGGGGGAAGGTGCCGCTGGTTCGCCTTCGTTGACCTTGGCTTTTTCGGAAGGGTTACCGATATCGCCCTTAGATTTAGCTTTCTTCTGTGGACATTCGCTACTCAACCCCAAAGGATCCACCCACCCCGTAGGGTTAGGCACGTACTGGTAGCTGTTCAACCCACCCGCAAGCTTGATCGGGTCCGGCGTCAAGAACCGCCCAGTGCTCGGATTGTAGTAGCGGTGGCGGTTGTAATGTAACCCTGTCTCGACGTCGAAATACTGACCCTGAAAACGCAGCGGATTATCGATTTCGCTCACATCCAGCGCCGCGAGGTTGCCGTAGGCCTGGTACTTCGCTGACCACATGATCTCGCCGCTGTAGTCGGTGAGTTCCTGCGGTGTGCCGAGGTGGTCGAGTTGATAGTAGAACGGGGCCGCTTTTAGCGGGCCTTCGCCTTCGAGCATTGCCAACGGGCGGAAGGTGCCCGGTTCGTAGATGTAGCTGCGGTAACGGTTTTCGGCGCTTTCGGCGATCAGACGTTCGCCTTGCCAGAGGAATTCAGTGGTGTGGCCGTCGACGGTTTTCTCGATGCGGCGGCCGAAGGTGTCGTATTTGTAGCTTGCGGTGCTGCCACCCGGCAGGCTGACGCCGATCAGGCGGTGTTGGCAGTCGTAGCGGTATTCGGTGACGAGCTTTTGGCCGGTTCCGCGACGCTCGCGGATCAAGTTGCCGTAGGCGTCGTAATCGTAATGGCGGTCGCCTTGCATCAGCAAGCGGTTGCCTTTGACGTTTGCGAGGTTCGCAACGGGCAGGTCATTTTGTCCGAGGAGGTTGCCCGCCGGGTCGTGAGCGAAGCTCTCTGGCATGGCGCCGCGTACGCTGATCAATCGGTCGAGTGGATCGTAGTGATAGCTGCGGTTGCCTTTGCGGCTGTCGTTAATACCGGCGAGGTTGCCGTTGGCATCGTAGTTGTAGCGACGCTGGAACAGGTGCTTGTCCCGTTGGCTGACGCTGTGGGCCTGTAGTCGGCCCTGTTCATCGTATTGGTATTGGCTAAGCAGCAAGCCTTGTTGGCGTTGTTGCTCGCGACCGGCGTTGAACTGGTGGCTGGTCAGGCGAGAGCCGTTGAGGTCGATGCTGCTCAGCCGTCCACCGGACAAATGACGGTAATCGAGCGTGCAGCCATCGGGCAGACGGCAGTGGCTGAGCTGACCGACTTTGTCGTAAGCGTAACGCGTGGTGCCCCAGCCCTGATGTTCGATGATCAAGCGATCTTGCACGTCGTATTCATAAGCGAGCGGCCAATGGCCGTCGTCGACGTTTACCAGGCGACCGAGTGCGTCGTAGCTGTAATGAATCTCTTCGCCATCGGGCAGCGTCTTGACCAGCAAACGGCCTGCGGCATCGCGCTGGTATTCGGTAACCAGTTCACTACCGTCGTCACCGAACTCGGTTTTCTTCAGCAGTTGGCCGTTGAGGTCGTACTCGTACGCGGTGCGTCGACCATCGAAACCGGTTTCCTGCTGGATCAGGCCGTTCGAGTAATAATCGAGTTGATAGCGTTCGCCGCGCTCGTTTTCGATCTCGGTGAGGTTGAGTTGCGAGTTGTCGTAGCGGTAGCGCAGTTGGCTGCCGTCGGGATTGATCCCGCGGCTGACGAGGTGCAGGTTGTCGGCGTATTCGTAGCGGGTGATCCGCCCGAGCTCGTCGCGTTCGGCGGTGACGCGGCCATACGGGTTGTAGGTAAACGCACGTGTGGCGCCGCCGGGCAGGGTGACCTGAGTGAGGCGGTCGACGGCATCCCATTGGTATTGGGTGATCGCTCCGAATTCGTCCTGGCGAGTGATTTGCCGGCCGAGGGCATCGTAGCGGTATTTTCGTTGACCGCCGTCCGGCAGGCGTTTTTCCAACAACTGGCCGAGGTTGTTCCAGCCCAGTTGATGACGACTGCCGTCGGAGTGACGGATCTCCAGCAAGCGTCCCTGACGGTCATAGCTGTAGAAGGTCTCGTTGCCGTCAGGATCGGTTTGTTGGGTGATATCGCCCTGACGGTTGCGTTCGTATTTCCAGCGGGCCTTGCCGCGCTGGACATCAATAAGTTGACCGTTGAAGTAGTTGTAACGCGCCGGAACACCCTCAGGAGGGATCCATCCGGATCGACCTTGGCAACGAGTCGAGCCTTGTCATCGTGGGTGTAGACTTCTTCGCTGCCATCGGCATTGTTTACTGGGACGACAAATGGGGACAGAATTATTTCAGTGCTTAAAAAATAAATCTGCCTCCATTTTCTAAATTTTTTACACTTCCAACATAAAGGATTCGATTTTCTCGATAAATTCAAGTTTGCTCTTGGTTCTGAATTCTCCAAGGAAAATTTCTGAGTTTTTTATCGGTTTCCCTTTGTGGTCATATTCAATTGTTAGAAAGTCAATTACAAAATACCCTTCGGGATCACCTTCCGGCTCCACTCTAGAATCAAAACAGTGCCCAGTGCTTCGGCGGACTCCACCAATCAAAACGGAGCTGGAGAACCATTCACTTGTATCAGGTGTAAGCTCAACTTCAAATAGGTTGTTGATTGTTATCGTCCAACCGCTTGGCACGCGTATAGGGTGAAGCTTGTGCTCTAGTTTTGGTCTCATTTCACATTGCCCATATATTTTTTTACCTGTTCAGGGGCGGCTGGAAAACTATGGATGACAGGCTCGCCGGCTTTGGATAGCTCTATCCTGACCCAGTTTGTCAGTTCTCCATTGTTGTAGCCGACTGGAGTTTCTGATCTATAGAACATATATCTTGAGCCGCCGTGATCAAACACATTTCCATCGCGCACTGCTGAGTACGCTGCTTGTTTCTCAAATCCGCTCACATTATTAGCGATATCGGGAAGATAGGAGGCCTCAGGTTTTCCGTCTCTGGTGCCTTGGCCTAGACTTAGCGATTTCGCTTGTTCTGCCGATTGTGCATTTGTGTGCTTTGTCGCATGCCTACCTTCTGGACGTTTCGCATCATAAATATCTGTTCGTAGATCTTTACGCGTTTGGTACTCGCTTGTATCAATCTTTTTCGGGCAATTAGTGCTGTTCAGCCCCAACGGATCCACCCACCCCGTAGGGTTAGGCACGTATTGGTAGCTATTCAACCCACCTGCAAGCTTGATCGGATCCGGCGTCAAGAACCGTCCAGTTCCCGGATTGTAGTAGCGGTGGCGGTTGTAATGTAACCCTGTCTCGGCGTCGAAATACTGACCCTGGAAGCGCAACGGGTTATCGATTTCGCTGACATCCAGCGCTGCGAGGTTGCCGTACGCGCGATACTTCGCCGACCACATGATTTCGCCGCTGTAGTCGGTCAGTTCCTGCGGCGTGCCGAGGTGGTCGAGTTGGTAGTAAAACGGGGCCGCTTTTAGCGGGCTTTCGCCGTCGAGCATTGCCAACGGGCGGAAGGTGCCCGGTTCGTAGATGTAGCTGCGATAACGATTTTGTGCGCTTTCGGCGATCAGGCGTTCGCCTTGCCAGAGGAATTCAGTGGTATGGCCGTCGACGGTTTTCTCGATGCGGCGGCCGAAGGCGTCGTATTTGTAGGATGCGGTGCTGCCACCCGGCAGGCTGACGCCGATCAGGCGATGCTGGCAGTCGTAGCGGTATTCGGTGACGAGCTTTTGGCCGGTGCCGCGACGCTCTCGGATCAGGTTGCCGTAAGTGTCGGAGTCGTAGTGGCGGTCGCCTTGCATCAGCAGGCGATTGCCTTTGACATTGGCGAGGTTGGCTGCGGGCAGGTCATTCTGGCCGAGGAGGTTGCCTGCCGGGTCATGGGCGAAGCTCTCTGGTATGGCGCCGCGTACGCTGATCCAGGCGATCCAGGCGATCCAGGCGATCCAGGCGATCCAGTGGATCGTAGTGATAGCTGCGGTTGTCTTTGCGGCTGTCGTCGATGCCGGCGAGGTTGCCATTGGCGTCGTATTGGTAGCGGCGCTGGAACAGGTGTATGTCCCGCTGGCTGACGCTGTGTGCTTGAAGTCGGCCCTGTTCGTCGTATTGGTACTGGCTGAGCAGCAAGCCTTGTTGGCGCTGTTGTTCGCGACCGGCGTTGAACTGATGGCTGGTCAGGCGTGAGCCGTTGAGGTCGATGCTGCTGAGTTGCCCGCCAGGCTGGTGACGATAATCGAGTTTGCTGCCATCGGGCAAGCGGCAGTGCTTGAGCTGGCCGACGCTGTCGTATTCGTTCTTCGCTGCCATCGGCGTTGGTTACGGTGACGCTGCCTTTGTCGTCCCAGACGTACTGCGCTTCCATCTGCGAAAAGTTGGCCCAGTGACGAGTGCAGCGAGACAGTTTGCCTTCGTTTTCCCACTCCCAATAGAACGCCGCGCCGCCTGCCAATTGCCGCTCGAGAATGACGTGCTGGTCGTTGTAGCGATAGCGTTCGGCTTCGTCTGCGGCATTCTTCGCCTCGATCAGGCGATGCTGCGTGTCGTAGCTGTAAGTGACCAGCGTCTGCACTGTGTTCCATGCGGCCTCAAGATTGTCCGCTGGCAGGAACTGTTGATAGTCGACGGCGATGATGTGCTTGCGATCGTTCCAGGGAAACCGGGCCCGACTCTGGCTAAGAACCGGCCACGTCAGGTCGTGGTGAAGAGAGCAGATCCATATGAATGTACTAGATCAATAGTAGATTTTCGACTCTTCTGTTTTAAAGTCTCGGATATGCTCAAACGGATCCGTCGTTGTAATAAGCTTTTAAGTTGGAAGTAGTAATGTTTCTTGCGCTACATGTGACAATGCATGAGTTATTGATTTCAATTTTTACGGCAAGCATCTGGTTCTCATTCATGATCGATAGAATTGTAGGTCTGGCGAAGTTGAAGTTTTCTATTTTGAGTGATTCGATAAATTCTATGTAAAGATCAAATTCATATTCGTTGTAGTATTTTTCAACCATTTCGCAGGTGCTGTTTTTTCTTTTACCCTACTATGTAGTTTTAATTGTGACGAGTTTTCGTCTAATAGTGCGTAGCTAGTGAACGAATGCTCTGGGGAATAAAACTCTCCAATGATCGATGTTCATTCTTTTTTTTGAAGTTGAATTTGTCAGCATTTTCTTTATTGCTCAAATACGTAATGGCGTGCCACACTTCATAAGTGGAGTGTTCTGTTTCGATGAGCATTGCCTGATACAGAGTCGTATTCTCTAATATTAAGGTGTGTATTTATGAGAAGCATGGGAGGCTGGATAGTCCTAATGTCCGTACGAATGTTCCTGAATGACAACGCGTTCTTTATCAATATTTTTGTAGCGATACTCTTTAATCATCACCATATTACCTTCCGCGTCTCGAACAAACTCCGTACCCCTACCATTTTCAGCTTCTTTCGTAAGCGAAACACGTTTCACCCTAATTAGAACAGCTGTGTTAGGGAATTTGGCGTCGCGCTTAGCCTCTCTAAACGCAGCTCTACGTGTCGCAATGTTTTTATCACTAGGGACAAATGGGGACAGATTTATTTCAGTAGGAAGTAAATCTGTCCCCATTTGCATTTATACTAACCATCAAGGATGGTGGTTTTGTACGTTGAAAATAACAGTAGCGATTTTGGTCCTTGGTTGTTTTCTATTCGGCGTTCATCATTTTCCTATAGCTGTCGAATGTATTAACGCATTCTTCGTCTTCGTTAATCAACCTTTCATAGAAGCTCTCATCGTCAGCCCACTCGCAAAATACGAGCTGGGTCTTGACTTTTTTGTTGTGCGTGCACTGTGAGTTAAGAACCCAGTGAGACGACATTTTTTTTTCGGTGACTTCAAAAAAGTCCAATGCGAATGGTTTAGGGTATTCGTCATAAGGCTCTGGGCATATATAAACCCATGGGCAGTTGTCCCAAAATTCAACGCCGTATACGGTATATTCTTTTCCGACTTCGATGTCTAGCTCACTGTCGCCGATCGAGATATAGCGCTTAAGCCTTATTGAAGTATCCTGCGTGAAGCTTTGGTCTATTTTGTTTGTTTTACATTTAACTTTCATTTTTTTTCAGAATCCCCGGGTGGTACGGATGGGTCGTTTCCCCACGGTTTTATATCGTCGGTGCTATGCTTTTTGAATTTAAAGTCCATTAATTTGCCAGTCTACGGATCACGAACATAGTGCACCACCGAGTCGTTACCGTTTTTGGATTTTACTTTAAGCTCCCATTTGTCCATTCCTTTGAAGTTTGGATCATTTAAGCCCTCAATGATCCTGACCCCGTGTCCTTCTTTCGCCGCCTGCAATGTCATCTGATCCTGAATGCTTTTAGGTTCACGACTCCATTTGTCATGTTTTGGTGGTTCAGGAGGAGGGGGCGATCCTTCCTTTACAACTGCTTTACTTGCAGGGTTTTCGGTGCTTGAGCCGGAGGAGCCATCTTTGCCTCCGGGGCATCCGCTCAATCCCAAAGGATCCACCCACCCCGTAGGGTTAGGCACGTACTGGTAGCTATTCAACCCACCCGCAAGCTTGATCGGATCCGGCGTCAAAAACCGTCCAGTCCCCGGATTGTAGTAGCGGTGGCGGTTGTAATGTAACCCTGTCTCGGCGTCGAAATACTGCCCTTGAAAACGCAGCGGATTATCGATCTCGCTGACGTCCAGCGCAGCGAGGTTGCCGTAGGCGCGGTATTTTGCCGACCACATGGTTTCGCCGCTGTAGTCGGTGAGTTCCTGCGGTGTGCCGAGGTGGTCGAGTTGGTAATAGAACGGGGCCGCTTTTAGCGGGCCTTCGCCGTCGAGCATTGCCAATGGGCGGAAGCTGCCCGGTTCGTAGATGTAGCTGCGATAACGATTTTCTGCGCTTTCGGCGATCAATCGTTCGCCTTGCCAGAGGAATTCAGTGGTATGGCCGTCGACGGTTTTCTCGATGCGGCGGCCGAAGGCGTCGTATTTGTAAGATGCGGTGCTGCCTCCCGGCAGGCTGACCCCGATCAGGCGGTGTTGGCAGTCGTAGCGGTACTCAGTGACGAGCTTCTGGCCGGTGCCGCGACTTTCGCGGATCAGATTTCCGTGGGCGTCATAATCGTAGTGGCGGTCGCCTTGCATCAGCAGGCGATTGCCTTTGACGTTGGCAAGGTTGGCTGCGGGCAGTTCATTTTGTCCGAGGAGGTTGCCTGCCGGGTCATGGGCGAATCTCTCAGGCATGGCGCCGCGGACGCTGATCAGGCGATCCAGCGGGTCGTAGTGATAGCTGCGATTGACTTTGCGGCTGTCGTCGATGCCGGCGAGGTTGCCATTGGCGTCGTATTGGTAGCGGCGCTGGAACAGGTGTTTGTCCCGCTGGCTCACGCTGTGCGCTTGCAGGCGGCCCTGTTCATCGTATTGGTATTGGCTGAGTAACAGACCTTGCTGGCGCTGTTGTTCGCGACCGGCGTTGAACTGGTGGCTGGTCAGGCGTGAGCCATTGAGGTCGATGCTGCTCAGGCGTCCACCGGACAAATGACGGTAATCGAGCGTGCAGCCATCCGGCAGACGGCAGTGGCTAAGTTGGCCGACGCTGTCGTATTCGTAGCGCAAGGAGCCCCAGACTTGGTGTTCCTCGATGAGTTGGTCTGCAAGTCATATTTATAGGCGAAAGGCTAACGACCGTCGTCGACGCTGGCTAGTCAACGCGAGCTCGTCGATCCATTAAATTTTTACTTTATTCAATGTATGGTCTAACGCTTTTTCAAGATCGGCCCAGGTTTTGGCCGTTTCGGTGTATATAGGCGATGCCCAATTTTGATTTGCTATTAATGAGATTCTGAAGGCGCCGTGTTCACTGAATTCGGGATACCAACCAATGTCTATTGTTTGCTCGTGCGGGAGTAGCGCTTGCAAAAGATCCTCCCTTAATTCATCTGTAATGAGCGAAATATCCGATCCGACTAGGCTGGATATTTCGTCAAAAGTTATCTTGCCACCAAGTTTTTTTATGTTTTCAAGATTCATAAATCATTTCTTCTTTTTCGTTAGTTTTCTAAACGATTCTTCTGATATTGGATGTCCATGTATTGTGTTTGCACTTAACTCCACTCTCATGTACTGAGTTTCTTTTCCGTCATTGGCGCCTATGGTTTTTCCCATGTCAATTACTTTCCATGGTTTTCCGTTGTTAACATCTTGACCATTTGCAAACGCGTGCCGCTCTAACGCTTCAATGTCCGTGCCGGGTAGATATTTAGCTGCACCTCCATTAGCGGTCGATTTTACAACAGATGGCCAAGGAGCCTTAGGCGCCACATGTTTATTGCCATGATTTGTCCATTGAACGTCGGGAGGAGGCGGGGCTCCATCGCTTACCCTGGCTTTTCCTTCAGGTATTTCAGCGCTTTGCCCCGGAACGCATTTATCTCCGCCTGGACAAGTATTCAACCCTAGGGGATCCACCCACCCCGTAGGGTTAGGCACGTACTGGTAGCTATTCAACCCACCCGCAAGCTTGATCGGATCCGGGGTCAAAAACCGTCCAGTCCCAGGATTGTAATAGCGGTGGCGGTTGTAATGTAACCCTGTCTCGGCGTCGAAATACTGCCCTTGAAAACGCAGCGGATTATCGATCTCGCTGATGTCCAGCGCAGCGAGGTTGCCGTAGGCGCGGTATTTTGCCGACCACATGATTTCGCCGCTGTAGTCGGTGAGTTCCTGCGGTGTGCCGAGGTGGTCGAGTTGGTAATAGAACGGGGCCGCTTTTAGCGGGCCTTCGCCGTCGAGCATTGCCAATGGGCGGAAGCTGCCCGGTTCGTAGATGTAGCTGCGATAACGATTTTCTGCGCTTTCGGCGATCAATCGTTCGCCTTGCCAGAGGAATTCAGTGGTATGGCCGTCGACGGTTTTCTCGATGCGGCGGCCGAAGGCGTCGTATTTGTAAGATGCGGTGCTGCCTCCCGGCAGGCTGACGCCGATTAAGCGGTGTTGGCAATCGTAGCGGTATTCGGTGACGAGTTTTTGTCCGGTGCCGCGACTTTCACGGGTCAGGTTGCCATAGGCGTCGTAATCGTAGTGGCGGTCGCCTTGCATGAGCAGGCGATTGCCTTTGACGTTGGCGAGATTCGCAACGGGCAGGTCATTTTGTCCGAGGAGGTTGCCTGCCGGGTCATGGGCGAAGCTCTCTGGTATGGCGCCGCGCACGCTGATCAGGCGATCCAGCGGGTCGTAGTGATAGCTGCGGTTGCCTTTGCGGCTGTCGTCGATTCCGGCGAGGTTGCCGTTGGCGTCGTAGTTGTAGCGACGCTGGAACAGGTGCTTGTCCCGTTGGCTAACGCTGTGCGCTTGCAGACGGCCCTGTTCGTCGTATTGGTACTGGCTGAGCAGCAAGCCTTGTTGGCGCTGTTGTTCGCGGCCGGCACTGAACTGGTGGCTGGTCAGGCGCGAGCCGTTGAGGTCGATGCTGCTGAGTTGCCCGCCAGGCTGGTGGCGGTAATCGAGTTTGCTGCCATCGGGCAAGCGGCAGTGCTTGAGCTGGCCGACGCTGTCGTATTCGTAGCGCAGAGTGCCCCAGCCCTGGTGTTCTTCGATGAGTCGGTCTTGCAAATCGTATTTATAGGCGAGCGGCCAATGACCGTCATCGACATTGACAAGGCGACCGAGCGCATCGTAGCTGTAATGAATCTCGTCACCATCGGGCAGCGTCTTGACCAGCAAGCGGCCTGCGGCATCACGCTGGTATTCGGTCACCAGTTCACTACCGTCGTCACCGAACTCGGTTTTCTTCAGTAGTTGGCCGTTCAGGTCGTACTCGTAGGCAGTCCGACGACCATCGAAGCCTGTTTCCTGTTGGATCAGGCCGTTGGCGTAGTAATCGAGGTGGTAATGCTCGCCGCGCTCGTTTTCAATTTCAGTGAGCAGCAGGCGCGAGTTGTCGTAGCGATAGCGCAGTTGGCTGCCGTCGGGATTGATGCGGCGGCTGACGAGGTGCAGGTTGTCAGCGTATTCGTAGCGGGTGATACGGCCGAGCTCGTCGCGTTCGGCGGTGACTCGACCGTATGCGTTGTATGTAAATGCCCGTGTTGCTCCACCGGGCAAAGTAATTTGTGCCAGGCGATTCGCGGCATCCCATTGGAAGTGCGTGATGGCACCGTTTTCGTCCTGACGTGTGATCTGCCGGCCGAGTGCGTCGTAACGGTATTTGCGCTGACTACCATCGGGCAGGCGCTCTTCCAGAAGCTGGCCGAGACTATTCCAGCCCAACTGGTGCCGGCTGCCATCGGGCAGGCCGATTTCCTGCAGGCGGCCCCGACGGTCATAGCTGTAGTAGGTGGTGTTGCCTTCTGGATCTGTCTGTTGGGTGATATCGCCTTGATTGTTGCGCTGATATTTCCAGACTGCTTTACCGCGAACAACCTTACTTACGAACCCACGGCTGTACTCGTAGCCGGTTGGTTCGTCTTCTGGAGGTATGACTGCGACCAGGTGCCCTGATTCGCTGTATCGGTATTCGGTGATAGCTCCGAGCGGATTTTGCTCTGCGATCAGGCGTCCCTTTTCGTCATATGCCTTGAGATTTTCGGCTCCGTCCGGATCAATTTGAGCAACCAGTCGGGCTTGGTCGTCGTGGGTGTATATCTCTTCGCTACCGTCTGCGTTCGTGACAGTGACACTTCCCTTATCATCCCAAACGTAGCGAGTATCCATCTGCGAGAAGTTCGCCCAGTGATGAATACAGCGTGCAGATTTGCCCTCTCTTTCCCATTCCCAGTAGAAGCTGGCACCTCCGGCTAGACGGCGCTCGAGAATGACGTTTTGATCGTTATAGGCGTAACGCTCGGCTTCTCCAGCGGCGTTTTTCGCTTCAATCAAGCGGTGTTGCGAGTCGTAGGCATAACTGATTATCGTCTGGACAGTGGTCCATCCGTCTTCCAGATTGTCTGCTGGTGTGAACTGTTGATAGTCGACCGCCACAATATGCGTGCGATCGTAGCGCAACAGCAAGGCACGACCGGCACCATTGTCGATACGTTTGATCCGACTGTGAATATCGCGCGTGACATGAAGGCGGTTGTCGTATTTGTCACTGATGGCTATCAGTGTTGCGCCTTTGCGATCGTAGCGGAAGTGATAGAACTGAGCATGCTCACCAGCCTGAGTGAGAATAAGTTCTGATGGATCGTCCCCGATGAAGATGGCTGCTTCCGAGAGGCTATTGGTTATCGCCGGGCGTTGGATGCTTGGAAGTGGGAAGGTGATCACCCGGTTTTCATGATCGGTCCATACCACTTCATCGACGTTGATTTCTAACCGCTGTGCTAGCGCGTGGCTCCAGCCAAAACCCAGCCCACAATCGATTTCCGCTGCGCTGGTTCTATAGAGACGAGTCCAGCTAAATGGTACAGCCCCTCCGAGCTCTCCATCGGTCAGCGTCAGTAGCTCTTCGCCAGTGACCATGGAGACCGGGCAGCCGTTAGTGCAAGTGTTCTTTGCGCAAGTTGCGCTTTTTTCATCTGGGGTCTTGGATTGTGCAGGGGCATCGTGCCGGGTTTTCGGGGTTTCGACGGTGGTCACACGCTTCCCATCAAAACGCAACTCGGAAATCCCGTTTCTGACCTTTGCCGTTATCCCTCGGGCCGCCACAGCGGTGTACTTGGCGACATACTCCATAAAACCGTTGATGATCTTGAACACCGACTTCACGAAGCCGATCACAGCCTTGATGACAAGCTCTCCGTACTTCTTCAGTCGGGCCGCAAGGTAGATTACGCCGGTACCTTCGGCCGCGATGGTCAATACCACGCCGATCACGATGTCGATCGCAATGCCTACGACAATGGCCGTGGTCATCTTCGCTACGTCGCCCGCCATCTTCATCGGCGGCAAGCCCGCGAGCCAGATCACCGCACTGCGCACCAGCAAAAACAAAGCCGCCTCGTCGCTGGCCAGCAACATGGCCTTTTTCATGATGTCCGGCGAGCTCTTGGCGACTTTGATCAGCTCGTCTGCGCCAGCGCCGAGATCCTTCGCAAACTTTCCTGGGTCCTGAAGGATGTCGAGCACGAGACTGATGCCGTCCCATACGCCCTTGATCGCTTCCCAGCCACCTTCAAGAATGCCGTTGCCGATGGCCATGGCTGTGCCGGAGGTCGAAAGATTCGACCATTGCGGTTTGAAGCCGGCCCATTCCTTGCGCAGGAAACCTTCAAGGTCCGCAGTCACGCCGCTGTAAGAACTGAAGAGGGCGTCGATCTGCGCCGGGGTCACTTCGTTATGGACGCGAATCGTGTAGAACTTGCCGGGCACACCGCCGGTCCATGCGGCTTTGCCTTGGGCGTCGAGTTTGACCTTGCTGACAGCACCACCGTCCACGGCCACGATTTCGACTTCGATATCGCCGACGGGAATGTCGTAAACCGATTCGAATTTGCTCTCGATCAGCAACGGACCCTTGAGCGGACATTGAGCCACGTTCGAGGTGAAGTTACCGTCGGTCATGCTCACCGCTTTACTGGTGTTGCCCACCTTGATGACACGCTCCATACCCAGCAAAGACGGCATGTCAGCGGCACGGCTACCCTTGTCGAGGGCCTGTGCATACCAGGTTTTGGTTTGTTCCTGATACAGCTTCAGACTGTCCTTGAAGGTGTTCAGTTGGTTGTCAACAAAGGCAACGCGATCCATCAGCCTTGCTCCAGAATCAGGTGGTTTATCAATGCTTCTTTAAGATTTTGCGGCGCATCCGGGCGGCGCACGAAGCGGGTGATTTTCAGCTTCAGATTGTTCTCGGGCCATGCGGTGTAGAGGTCCGGGCGGTCTTCTTCCAGCCACTGCATCAGGTTGCTGACCAGCGTCGCCGGATTGTCCTTGCTCAACCCTTCCAACAACCCCTTCGGCACCTCCCACCACGGCCAGTCCTTGACCTTCGGCACCACCCGCGTGCCCACTTCCAGCGCCTGCCCATTGATCAGATACCGCTCAAACACCGGCAGCACCTCTCCAGCCTTTTCCCCAAGCCCCCGCAGAATCGGATAAATATGCCGCCCATCCCAAAACCGGAAAAACACCTCGGTGCCATCCGGCATTTTCACCTGCGTCAGGCTGCGCAGGTGTTCGAACACTTCGTTCGGTTCTGAACGCGACACCGCCAGCCAGCCCCAGTCGAGGGCGTCGGTTTCGGCGATCCATGGCAGGAAGGCGGAGTTGGCTTTGAGTTCGGTGAGGTAGGGCATCACCGGTTGCCAGGTGGAGTAGGGCGTGCCGCCCCAGATCGGGATGAGTTGGGCGGTGGGTTCGGTGAGGTACAGGGTTTTCAGGGCGTCGGCATCGCTGGCCGCGCTGATGATCAGGTACAAGCGCTCGCCGCTTTGCAGCGGCTGTTGCGCCAGCCAGTCCTTGGGGGTGATTGGTTCAGATGGCACAGGCACCTGCCTTGCATTTTTCGCATTCTTCACAGAACGGCGCGTTACGTTTTAGGGTGTTGATCTGCGCCGGGGTCAGGACTTGGCCAGCCTTGTCGGCATCCGCCTGTTTCAGCACGCCGGGCATCAACGGCGCAGCACCAGTCCCACTGCCCGGACTACCACCAGAATTCATGTTGATCACCGGCCCGCTCATGGTCACGCCACCAGCATCAATCTTGATAAAGCTGCCGCCGCCGACCAGGGTCAGCTCTGCACCAGCCTCCATCACCACTTTCATGCCGCTGCTCAGGTGGATTTCCTGGCCGGCGTCGATGAACTGGCCGGTGCCGATCTTGATGTGCTGATTCACGCCGACGGTGAGGTGGTCGTTGGCGCGGGTTTCGACTTTGCGGTCGGCGTAGACGGTGTGGTGTTCTTCGGCCTTGAATTCGCTGTAGCTGTTCTGTTCGACGGTGTCGTGGCGTTCGTTGCCGACGCGGATTTTCTGGTCGTGCTCGATGTTCTCGTCCCAGTCGCGCTGGGCGTGCAGGTAAATCTGTTCCTGACCTTTTTTGTCTTCGATGCGCAGTTCGTTATAGCCGCCGCCACCCATTGAGCTCAGGGTCTTGAAAGTACTGCGGGTCTTGTTCGCCGGCAGTGGATAGGGGACGGTGTTTTCCTTGTGGTACAGGCAGCCGCTGATCAGCGGTTGATCGGGGTCGCCTTCAAGGAAGGTCACCAGCACTTCCATGCCGATGCGCGGGATGGCGATGCCGCCGTACTGGGCGCCGGCCCAGGCGCTGGAGACGCGCAGCCAGCAGCTGGTCTTGTCGTCGGCCTGACCTTCGCGGTCCCAGTGAAACTGGACTTTGACCCGGCCGTACTCGTCGCAGTGGATTTCTTCACCTTTCGGGCCAGTGACCACGGCGCTCTGGCTGCCGAGGATGCGTGGTTTCGGATGGCGTAGCGGCGGGCGATTGGGCACGTCCCACGGCGTGGCCTGGAAGTGGTTGCGGTAGCCCTGGTGGAAATCGTCTTTCAGCGCCGTGGTGTCGCTGGTCACCGACTCTTCGAGGACTTGCGGCTGTTTGCCTTCATGCAGGACTTCGGTGAGCAGCCACAGGTCGTTCCACTTGGCTTTCGGGTGTTCGGTCAGGGCGAGGAAATGGCCGCTGACCAGCAGTGGCTGATCACTCTTGCCTTCGGCCAATTGGAAGTCGCTGCGATGACGTTCGAGGGCGCGTTTGGCCAAATGTTTGCCGCGCTCGCGGTCGATGAAGCGGCCCGGGTAATCGTAGTCTTCGAGGTCGGGCAGGGCGTCGCCACGGTTTTCGCTTTCCAGGGTCAGGCGCGGTTTTTCGAAGTCGTAGTCGCGGCGGGTGGTGCGGCTGGTGCGGGTTTCCAGGCGCAGGTCGAAACGCTTGATCACCGGGTTGCTGGCGACCATGCCGGAGTCTTGCTGATAGGGCACGGGGGCGAGTTTTGGAAACACCGTCTGGTCATCGCCGAAAACGAGCTTGTGCGCGTTGGCGCTGTGCTGGAAGTGGAAGTGAATGCCTTCTTCTTCGCACAGGCGCTGGATGAAATGCAGATCCGACTCGTCGTATTGCACGCAGTAGATGCGTTCAGGATAGATCGAGCCGGTCTTGAATTCGTAGGCGTTGCCTTGAATGCCGTGCTCTTCCAGCACCATGCCGATGATTTTCGGCACGCTGAGGTTCTGGAAGATGCGCTGGTTGATGCGGTGCGCGAGATAAGCCAGTTGCGGACGCAGCGTCACCGAATAACGGGTCAGGCGTTTGCCCGAGTCACCTTGCGCGGCGCGGTAGATCTGGCCATGGATGCCGCTGCCGTCAGGCGACAGCTGCAGGAAGGCCGGTTTGTGCAGCAGGGTTTCGAGGTCCAGCGACGGCTGCTCACTGACCAGCTCCACCTCAAAGACAAAAGGCTGGCTGATGGCTTCCCGGCCGGTGAGGGTAAACACCTGAAAGTCGGCGGAAAGCCCTTCGATGGTCAGGGCAAAGTGGGTTTCATTGGCCGGCGCGAACATCCCTTGTTCCTCGTGCTGTACAGCGGCGCTCGTCGACGGCCGCAAAAAAGCGGCTCAACGTACGCGAAATTCTGGAGGGGCGTAAACAACATCGACCAGCAGAGCTGGCCGATGCGTGTAACGGTCAGCCGTAATTAAACGACTGGAGCACGCCAGTCATCGGAACCCGAAGTACCGGATACTTCGTGGGTCCAGGTGATTTTGCGGTAGGTGAACTGCACTTCTTCCAGGTGGGTGAAGTGCGCGTTGCCTGGATCCTGGCAGTTGTGCATTTTGTTGTTGATGGCGACGATGATCGCGTCTTCCAGTTTGGTGGTGTAGTAGTGCTCTTGGGTGCCTTGGGCCGAAGTGCGGTACCACTGGATAACGATTTCGCTCATGCGCTCGCCGGAAGTCAGTGCTGCTTGCAGCAGTGGCGAAGCCTTGTCGTAGACCTTGGTGATCACAACTGGCTTGTGTACGCGTTGACCGGTTGGCTGACCGGATTGCGGGTCACGCGGGATGATCACGTCGTGGGTGAAAGCCTGAACCATGACCTGGTCTTCGTGGCCTTCCTGATAGGTGTTGCCAACGGAGTCGGCGGTGAAAGCGCCGGCAGTGATCAGGCCTTGTTTTTCGCCGGTAACCGACATGTACGCTGGTGTTGCCATGGGGTGCTCTCCTTGCGGATAAAGTTAGGGTGCCCGGAGGCGAAATCGCCCGGTGGGTGGCTGAGAGTTATCAAGGAGCGTGCCAGGTTTTGCGCGGTGCCCGGATGGCGGGGGCGCCACGGTAGTCGGTGATCATTCGGGGCGATTTTCAGCGGGAAAGTCGGGAGAAAGTGCGCAAGAAGTTGCGCAGTACTGCGCAACTTCTTGCGCACTTGGCTGCAGGGCTTGCGCCGCTTGGGCTGCAGGGGATTCAGGCCCTGAAATATTACGGGCAACTGCGCAACTTCTTGCGCAGTAGGGTATTTGCCGGGACTGCGGTGTTGCCTTCGCGAGCAGGCTCGCTCCCACAAGGACAGTGCTGCCAGTGAAAGCGTCTTATAAATGAAACACCGCCCTCGGCTATACTCCCCGCATTTCGATCAGGCACGAGGATTCACTGTGAAGAACTGGACGTTGCGCCAACGCATTTTGGCGAGCTTTGCGGTGATTATCGCCATCATGCTGTTGATGGTGGTGCTGTCCTACTCGCGGTTGTTGAAGATCGAGGCCAGTGAAAACAGCGTGCGCGACGATGCCATCCCCGGCGTCTATTACAGCTCGATGATTCGCGGCGCATGGGTCGACAGTTATTTGCAGACCCAAAAACTGCTCGGCCTCAAGGAAGGCCAGGGCGTTTCCAGTGAAGACGAAGCGGACTACAAGGCGTTCGAGGCGCGTCTGCAAGAACATATGGCCAGCTATCGCAAGACCATGGCCACCGATGAAGACCGTTCCGAATTCGCCCTGTTTGAGAAGTACCACGATACCTACATGCAGATTCAGGATGCCGTGCTGGACCTGCACAAGCGCAATCTGGAAGCCGATGCCATCAAGCTGTTCAACGAGAAACTGACCCCGGCGTGGTACACCGGGCGGATGAAACTCAACGACATCATTGGCGAGAACAAAGTCGTCGCTGATAACGCCATGGCCAACATCGACGACGCGGTGGCAACGGCCAAAGTCAGCATGGTCATTTCTCTGCTGGTCGCGGTGCTGGCCGCCGGCCTCTGTGGTCTGCTGCTGATGCGCGCGATCATGGCGCCGATGAACCGCATCGTGACCATCCTCGACATCATGCGCACCGGCGATCTGAGTTCGCGCCTGAACCTTGATCGCAAGGACGAGTTCGGCGCGGTCGAAACCGGCTTCAACGACATGATGACCGAGCTGACGTCGCTAGTATCCCAGGCCCAGCGCTCCTCGGTGCAGGTGACCACCTCGGTGACCGAAATCGCCGCCACGTCCAAGCAGCAACAGGCCACCGCCACCGAAACCGCAGCGACCACCACCGAAATCGGCGCAACCTCCCGCGAGATTGCTGCGACCTCGCGGGATCTGGTGCGCACCATGACCGAAGTGTCCACCGCTGCCGATCAGGCCTCGGTGCTCGCCGGCTCCGGCCAGCAAGGCCTGGCGCGCATGGAAGACACCATGCACTCGGTCATGGGCGCGGCGGATCTGGTCAACGCCAAACTGGCGATCCTCAACGAGAAGGCCGGCAACATCAATCAGGTGGTGGTGACCATCGTCAAAGTGGCTGACCAGACCAACCTGCTGTCGCTCAACGCAGCGATCGAAGCCGAGAAGGCCGGCGAGTACGGCCGCGGTTTTGCCGTAGTCGCCACCGAAGTCCGGCGCTTGGCCGATCAGACCGCCGTGGCCACCTACGACATCGAACAGATGGTTCGCGAGATCCAGTCGGCGGTGTCGGCCGGGGTGATGGGCATGGACAAGTTTTCCGAAGAAGTGCGCCGGGGCATGTCGGAAGTGCAGCAGGTCGGCGAGCAGCTGTCGCAGATCATCCATCAGGTGCAGGCGCTGGCGCCGCGCGTGCTGATGGTCAACGAAGGCATGCAGGCCCAGGCCACTGGCGCCGAGCAGATCAACCATGCGCTGGTGCAGTTGGGCGATGCCAGCAGCCAGACCGTCGAATCGCTGCGTCAGGCCAGTTTCGCTATCGACGAACTGAGCCAGGTGGCCGTCGGCCTGCGCAGCGGCGTTTCGCGATTCAAAGTCTGATGAGCGAAATCATCGCCAAACGTGGCGCCGCGCCAGTGGCGAAGCAGGCGCTGTTTCTGCTGTTTCGCATCGGCAAAGAGCGCTATGCCTTGCGCGCCACCGAAGTGGCCGAAGTGCTGCCGCGCCTGCCATTGAAACCGATTGCCCGGGCACCGCACTGGGTGGCCGGGGTGTTCGCCTATCGCGGGGCGGTGGTGCCAGTGATCGACCTCAGTGCGCTGACTTTCGGCCGACCCGCCGAGGCGCGTACCAGCACGCGGCTGGTGCTGGTCAATTATCAGCCGGATCAATCGCAATCAGCACAATGGCTCGGGCTGATTCTCGAGCAGGCCACCGACACGCTGCGCTGTCATCCGCAAGATTTCCAGCCCTACGGCCTCGACAACCGCGAGGCGCCGTACCTCGGTCCGGTGCGCGAAGATGCGCAGGGATTGCTGCAATGGGTGCGGGTCGATGACTTGCTCGATGATGCCGTGCGCGGTTTGCTGTTCCCCGATCCGCCGCGTGATCCGGCGCAGCTTGAGGCGCAGCCATGAGCAGTGAGCAGCGCTTTTTCGATTTCCTCAAGGAACGCATCGGCCTTGATGTCGCGTCGGTGGGCGCGGCGATCATCGAGCGTGCCGTACGCCAGCGCACGACGCTGTCCCAGGCTGCCCACGCCGACGAATACTGGCAGCTGTTGCAAGGCTCGCGGGATGAACAGCAGGCGCTGATCGAAGCGGTGATCGTTCCGGAAACGTGGTTTTTCCGTTATCCGGAATCTTTCGCGACGCTGGGCAAACTGGCGCGAGGTCGGCTTAAAGAACTCAATAATATGCGCGCGCTGCGAATTCTGAGCCTGCCGTGCTCGACCGGCGAAGAACCCTACTCGATTGCCATGGCCTTGCTTGATGCCGGATTGCAGCCGCATCAATTCAAGGTCGACGGCATGGACATCAGCCCGCTCTCGGTGGAAAAGGCGCGGCGTGCGGTGTATGGCAAGAACTCCTTTCGCGGTCAGGATCTGGAATACCGCGAGCGACATTTTTTTGCCGAGCAGGACGGCCACCGGGTCAACGAATACGTTCGCGAACAAGTGCGCTGGCAAGTCGGCAATGTGCTCGATCCGACGCTGTTGGCGACCGAGCCGGCCTTCGATTTCGTGTTCTGCCGCAACCTGCTGATCTACTTCGACCAGCCGACGCAAAAGCAGGTGTTCGAAGTGCTCAAGCGCCTGACCCACGTCGACGGTGTGCTGTTTATCGGCCCGGCGGAGGGCAGTCTGCTCGGGCGTTTGGGCATGCGCTCGATCGGCATCCCGCAGTCGTTCGCTTTCAGCCGCCATAGCGAGCCGCACCCCGAACCGCTGCCGACGCCCAAACCGGTCGCCGTGCCGGTCAGTCAACCACTGCGCAGCGCGCCGCCGCCAGCGCCAGTGCGCAATCGGCCGTTCGCTGCCGTGACGGCTTTGCCGGTGACGAAAAAACTGCCGACCCGGACGCCGCAACACTGCTGGCGCAGATTGCTGCACTGGCCAACGAAGGCAAAAGCGCCGAGGCCCGTGCCGCGTGCGAACACTATCTGCGCAGGCATGAACCCGTGGCGCAGGTGTTCTATTGGCTGGGCCTGCTCAGCGATGTCGCCGGCCTGAGCCTTGAGGCCCAGGGTTTTTATCGCAAGGCCTTGTACCTCGAACCGCAACATCCCGAAGCGCTGATGCACCTGGCCGCGTTGCTGCAGGCTCAGGGCGATACGGCGGGTGCCCGACGATTGCAGGAGCGCGCAGCCCGCAGCGGGCGCACCGCCGACAGTGAGCGTAAACGATGAGCGCGCCCGACACTTTGAACGTTACCCACGAAGACGCCCGCGCCATCGACGATTGCTGGAACCGCATCGGCATTCATGGCGACAAGTCCTGCCCGTTGCTGGAAGAGCATATTCACTGCCGCAACTGTTCGGTGTACTCCGCCGCCGCCACGCGCCTGCTCGACCGTTATTCGTTGCAGCAGGACCAGCGCGAAGCGGTGGTCAGCAAGGTCGAAACCGACGTCAAGACCCGCTCGCTGCTGATGTTCCGCCTCGGCGAGGAATGGCTCGGACTGGCGACGCGCAGCCTCGTCGAAGTCGCGCCGTTGCAGGCGATTCACTCGCTGCCGCACCAGCGCTCGCGGGCCTTGCTCGGCGTGGCCAATGTCCGTGGCGCACTGGTCGCGTGCCTGTCGCTGGTGGAACTGCTCGACCTCAGCGCCAGCGTTGCGCCGGTCAGCGGCGGGCGAATCATGCCGCGCATGCTGATCATCGCCGCGCACGGCGGGCCGGTGGTGGTGCCGGTAGACGAGGTCGACGGCATTCATGCCATCGACGAGCGCATCCTCGACGCCGCGTCGCAGTCCGGTGCGCAGAACAGTGCCAGGTACACCCGTGGCGTTCTGCAATATCGCGGTCGCAGCCTGCGCTGGCTGGATGAAGAACAGCTGTTGTCCGCCGTGACCCGGAGCCTGACATGACCCCCGAGCAAATGCGCGACGCCTCCCTGCTCGAGCTGTTCAGTCTCGAAGCAGAAGCCCAGACCCAAGTGCTCAGCGCCGGGTTGCTGGCGCTGGAGCGCAATCCGACCCAGGCCGATCAGCTGGAGTCGTGCATGCGCGCGGCGCACTCGCTCAAAGGTGCGGCGCGCATTGTTGGCATCGACAGCGGCGTCAGCGTCGCCCACGTCATGGAGGATTGCCTGGTCAGTGCGCAGGAAGGCCGTTTGTTGCTGCGTCCCGAACACATCGACGCGTTGTTGCAGGGCACCGACCTGCTGATGCGCATCGCCACGCCGGCCAATGCGCCGCAACCTGCGGACATTGAAGCCTACGTCGCGTTGATGGGGCGTCTGCTCGATCCTTCGGCGCCAGCCGCTGTGGTTGCCACGCCGCCAATGGCCGAGTTGCAGATCGAGCCAGTGCCGATAGTGTCGGCGCCGATTGTCGACGAGCCCGCCGAACCGACCCCGCGCAAAAACAAACGCACCACCGAAGGCGGCGAGCGCGTTTTGCGCGTCACTGCCGAACGCCTGAACAGCCTGCTCGATCTATCGAGCAAATCGCTCGTGGAAACCCAGCGTCTCAAGCCGCATCTGGCGACCATGCAGCGCCTCAAACGCATGCAGAACAACGGCCTGCGCGCACTGGAAAATCTCAATGTGCACCTGAAGGAGCATGCGCTGAGCCTGGAAGCGCTCGAGTCGCTGGAAGATGCGCGACGTTTGCTCGCCGAGTCGCAGCAATTGCTCAGCGAGAAAAACGCCGAACTCGACGAATTCGCCTGGCAGGCCAGCCAGCGTGCGCAAGTGCTCTATGACACCGCGCTGGCCTGTCGTATGCGCCCGTTTGCCGACGTGCTCAGCGGGCAGGCGCGCATGGTTCGCGATCTCGGGCGCAGCCTTGGCAAACAAGTGCGCCTGGAGATCGAAGGCGAGAAAACCCAGGTCGATCGCGATGTGCTGGAAAAGCTCGAAGCGCCGCTGACTCATTTGCTGCGCAACGCCGTCGATCACGGCATCGAATCCCCGGAGCAGCGCCTGCTCAAGGGCAAGCCCGAAGAAGGCCTGATTCGCCTGCGCGCCTCCCACCAGGCCGGTTTGCTGGTGCTGGAACTCAGCGATGACGGCGGTGGCGTCGATCTGGAGAAAGTCCGCCGCAGCATCGTCGAAAGGCAGTTATCCCCAGCCGAAACCGCAGCGCAACTGAGCGAAGAAGAACTGCTGACCTTCCTGTTTCTGCCGGGCTTCAGCCTGCGCGACAAGGTTACCGAGGTGTCCGGGCGTGGCGTCGGTCTGGATGCTGTTCAACACATGGTTCGCCAGTTGCGCGGGGCCGTGGTGCTGGAGCAGACGGCGGGCGAGGGCAGCCGTTTCCATCTGGAGGTGCCGTTGACGCTTTCGGTGGTGCGCAGCCTCGTGGTGGAAGTCGGCGAAGAGGCTTACGCATTCCCCTTGGCGCACATCGAACGCATGTGCGATCTGGCCCCCGAAGACATCGTGCAGGTCGAAGGACGTCAGCATTTCTGGCACGAAGGCCAGCATGTCGGGCTGGTTGCGGCCAGCCAGTTGCTCAATCGCCCGGCCAGTCAGAACGATGGCGCTACCCTGAAAGTCGTGGTGATCCGTGAGCGCGAGGCGATTTACGGGGTGGCGGTCGAGCGCTTCGTGGGTGAGCGCACGCTGGTGGGGTTGCCGCTGGACGAGCGTCTGGGCAAGGTTCAGGACATCTCCGCCGGGGCCTTGCTCGATGATGGTTCGGTGGTGCTGATCGTCGATGTCGAAGACATGCTGCGTTCGGTAGACAAGCTGCTCAACACCGGGCGTTTGGAGCGCATTGCCCGCCACGGCAATCAAGCTGCCGAAGCGGCGCGCAAACGAGTCTTGGTGGTCGACGATTCGCTGACCGTGCGCGAGCTGCAACGCAAACTGCTGCTCAATCGCGGCTATGACGTCGCGGTGGCGGTGGACGGCATGGATGGCTGGAATGCGCTGCGTTCGGAGAACTTCGATCTGCTGATCACCGACATCGACATGCCGCGCATGGACGGCATCGAGCTGGTCACGCTGCTGCGCCGCGACAACCGTCTGCAATCGTTGCCGGTGATGGTCGTGTCGTACAAGGATCGCGAAGAAGACCGCCGCCGTGGACTGGACGCCGGCGCCGACTATTATCTGGCCAAAGCCAGTTTTCATGACGACGCCCTGCTCGATGCAGTGGTCGAGCTCATCGGGGGAGCGCGGGCATGAGGATCGCAATCGTCAATGACATGCCCCTGGCGGTGGAGGCCCTGCGCCGAGCGCTGGCGTTCGAGCCGGCGCATCAGGTGATCTGGGTCGCCAGCAACGGCGCCGAGGCGGTGCAACGCTGCGCCGAACAAACGCCGGACCTGATTTTGATGGACCTGATCATGCCGATCATGGACGGCGTCGAAGCCACGCGGCGGATCATGGCCGAGACCCCATGCGCGATCGTCATCGTCACCGTCGACCGCCAGCAGAACGTGCACCGCGTGTTCGAGGCCATGGGCCACGGCGCGCTGGACGTGGTCGACACGCCGGCGATCGGCGCCGGCAATGCCCAGGAAGCGGCGGCGCCGTTGTTGCGCAAGATCCTCAACATCGGCTGGCTGATCGGCGACAAGGCGCCACGTTCGCGCCCGGCGCCGAGTACGCCGCGCAGTTCGCCGTCACGTCAGCGGCTGGTGGCGATCGGTTCGTCTGCCGGTGGGCCGGCGGCGCTGGAAGTGTTGCTCAAAGGCCTGCCGAAGGATTTTTCCGCCGCGATCGTGCTGGTGCAGCATGTCGATCAGGTGTTCGCAGCCGGCATGGCCGAATGGCTGGCCAGCGCCAGCGGCCTCGATGTGCGTCTGGCCCGTGAAGGCGAGCCGCCGCAAAGTGGCGCGGTGCTGCTGGCTGGAACCAATCACCATATTCGCTTGTTGAAAAACGGCACGCTGGCCTACACCGCCGAACCGGTCAACGAGATCTATCGCCCCTCGATCGACGTGTTTTTCGAGAGCGTCGCCAGTTACTGGAACGGTGACGCGGTCGGGGTTTTATTGACCGGGATGGGGCGCGATGGCGCGCAAGGGCTTAAGCTCATGCGCCAGCAGGGTTATTTGACCATCGCCCAGGATCAGCACAGCAGTGCGGTGTACGGCATGCCCAAGGCTGCCGCGGCAATCGATGCCGCGGTGGAAATCCGTCCGCTGGAAAAGATAGCGCCACGATTGCTGGAGATTTTCCCCAAATGAACAGGTTGATCCGCAATCCAGGCCCCCGCAGTACTCAGGTGACCGCTCATGAATGATTTACAGATCGACGACATTAAAACCGACGAGAACGCCGCCATGGTGTTGTTGGTGGATGATCAGGCGATGATCGGCGAAGCGGTGCGCCGTGGGCTGTCGAATCAGGAAAACATCGACTTCCACTTCTGCTCCGACCCGCAGCAGGCCATCGCCCAGGCGGTGCGGATCAAACCGACGGTGATTCTCCAGGACCTGGTGATGCCCGGCCTCGATGGCCTGAGCCTGGTGCGCGAATACCGCAATCATCCGGCGACCAAGGACATCCCGATCATCGTTCTCTCGACCAAGGAAGACCCGCTGATCAAAAGCGCGGCGTTCTCCGCTGGCGCCAACGACTATCTGGTGAAACTGCCGGACACCATCGAACTGGTCGCGCGCATTCGTTATCACTCACGTTCCTACATGACATTGCTGCAACGCGACGCCGCGTACCGAGCGTTGCGGGTCAGCCAGCAGCAATTGCTCGACACCAATCTGGTGCTGCAACGGCTGATGAACTCCGATGGCCTGACCGGGCTGTCCAACCGCCGTCACTTCGACGAGTACCTGGAACTGGAGTGGCGCCGTTCGCTGCGTGATCAGACGCAGCTGTCATTACTGATGATCGACGTCGATTACTTCAAGTCGTACAACGACAGTTTTGGCCACGTTGAAGGCGACGAAGCCTTGCGCAAGGTCGCCACGGCGATCCGCGAGGCCAGTGCGCGACCGTCGGATCTGCCGGCGCGTTATGGCGGCGAGGAGTTTGTGCTGGTCCTGCCGAACACTTCACCGGGCGGCGCGCGGCTGTTGGCCGAGAAACTGCGCCAGACCGTGGCGGCGCTGAAAATTCCGCATAACACGCCGGCCGAGGGCTCCAGTCTGACCATCAGCATTGGTCTGGCGACTATGGTGCCGCAGGCGGGCAGTGATTGCCGGCTGCTGATTTCGGCGGCGGATCGCGGCTTGTATCTGGCCAAGAACAACGGGCGCAATCAGGTCGGGATCGAATAGGCCCGCGATCCTGGTAGGAGCTGCCGAAGGCTGCGATCTTTTGATCTTGAAAGCAAAATCAAAAGATCGCAGCCTTCGGCAGCTCCTACAGTGAGACTGTGTCAAGTGAATCACCTCCACACCCGCCAGACGGGCTGCCGCGACAGGCTGTTTACGTTATACTCGCCGGCTTTCAAAAGTTCGCCAACGAGTGCTGCCCGTCATGGAAATCAACCCGATCCTGAACACCATCAAGGACCTGTCCGAGCGCTCCGAAACTATTCGGGGGTATCTTTGACTACGATCAAAAGCATGAGCGTCTGACCGAGGTCAATCGCGAGCTTGAAGATCCGAGTGTCTGGAACAAACCTGAATACGCCCAGGAGCTGGGCCGCGAGCGTGCCGCGCTGGCGCAGATCGTCGACACTCTCGACGAACTGAACGGCGGTCTGGCCGATTGCCGCGACCTGCTGGACATGGCCGTCGAAGAGAACGACGAAGGCGCAGTGGGCGATGTCGTCGCCGAGCTGGCCCGTCTCGAGGAAAATCTGGCCAAGCTGGAATTCCGCCGCATGTTCAGCCATGAAATGGACCCGAACAACGCCTACCTGGACATCCAGGCCGGTTCCGGCGGCACCGAAGCGCAGGACTGGGCCAACATCCTGCTGCGCATGTACCTGCGCTGGGCTGACAAACGCGGTTTCGACGCAACCATCATGGAACTGTCCGCCGGTGAAGTCGCCGGGATCAAGGGCGCGACCGTGCACATCAAGGGCGAATACGCCTTTGGCTGGCTGCGTACCGAGATCGGCGTGCACCGTCTGGTGCGCAAGAGCCCGTTCGACTCCGGCAACCGTCGCCACACCTCGTTCTCCGCTGTTTTCGTCTCGCCAGAGATCGATGACAAGGTGGAAATCGAAATCAACCCGGCAGACCTGCGGATCGACACCTATCGTTCCTCCGGTGCCGGTGGTCAGCACGTAAACACCACCGACTCGGCCGTACGTATCACCCACGTACCGACCAACACCGTGGTCAGCTGCCAGAACGAACGTTCCCAGCACGCCAACAAGGACACCGCCATGAAAATGCTGCGGGCCAAGTTGTACGAGCAGGAAATGCAGAAGCGCAATGCGGCCTCGCAGGCGCTGGAAGACACCAAGTCCGATATCGGCTGGGGTCACCAGATCCGCTCTTACGTGCTCGATGCCTCGCGGATCAAGGATCTGCGTACCAACATCGAACGCAGCGATTGCGACAAGGTGCTCGATGGCGACATCGATGAGTACCTGGAAGCCAGCCTGAAATCCGGCCTGTAACACCCTCTGTGGGAGCGGGCTCGCCCGCGATCCCCAGCCGAAGGCTGGGGGCAACGAACCTGATGGAATACTTAAAGACATGAGCGACCTACAACTCGACCCGCAAGCCCTGCAACAGGAAGAAAACTCCCTGATCGCCCTGCGCAAGGAAAAGCTTGCTGCCGAGCGCGCCAAGGGCAATGCCTTCCCGAACGACTTCCGCCGCGACAACTACTGCGATGCCTTGCAGAAACAGTACGCGGACAAGACCAAGGAAGAGCTGGCAGAGGCTGCAATCCCGGTCAAGGTTGCCGGTCGCATCATGCTCAACCGTGGCTCGTTCATGGTGATCCAGGACATGACCGGGCGCATCCAGGTCTACGTCAACCGTAAGACGCTGTCCGAAGAAACCCTGGCCGCGGTGAAAACCTGGGACATGGGTGACATCATTGCTGCCGAAGGCACCCTGGCGCGTTCCGGCAAGGGCGACCTGTACGTTGAAATGACCAACGTGCGCTTGCTGACCAAGTCGCTGCGCCCGCTGCCGGACAAGCACCACGGCCTGACCGACACCGAGCAGCGCTACCGCCAGCGTTACGTCGACCTGATCGTCAACGAAGACGTGCGCCAGACCTTCCGCGTGCGTTCGCAAGTGATCGCACACATCCGCAGCTTCCTGATGAAGCGCGACTTCCTCGAAGTCGAAACGCCGATGCTGCAGACCATTCCCGGCGGCGCCGCAGCCAAGCCGTTCGAAACTCACCACAACGCGCTGGACATGGAAATGTTCCTGCGTATCGCTCCTGAGCTGTATCTGAAGCGTCTGGTGGTCGGTGGTTTCGAGAAAGTCTTCGAGATCAACCGTAACTTCCGTAACGAAGGCGTTTCGACTCGTCACAACCCTGAATTCACCATGTTGGAGTTCTATCAGGCTTATGCCGATTACGAAGACAACATGGACCTGACCGAAGAACTGTTCCGCGAGCTGGCGCAGCTGGTGCTGGGCAGCACCGACGTGCCATACGGCGACAAGGTGTTCCACTTCGGCGAGCCGTTCGTGCGTCTGTCGGTGTTCGACTCGATCCTCAAGTACAACCCTGAGCTGACTGCCGATGATCTGAACGACATCGACAAGGCTCGCGCCATCGCCAAGAAGGCCGGCGCCAAGGTGCTGGGTTTCGAAGGTCTGGGCAAACTGCAGGTGATGATTTTCGAAGAGCTGGTCGAGCACAAGCTGGAGCAGCCGCACTTCATCACTCAGTACCCGTTCGAAGTGTCGCCGCTGGCCCGTCGCAACGACGAAAACCCGAACGTCACCGACCGCTTCGAGCTGTTCATCGGTGGTCGTGAAATCGCCAACGCCTACTCCGAGTTGAACGACGCCGAAGACCAGGCCGAGCGCTTCATGGCGCAGGTGGCCGACAAGGACGCCGGCGACGACGAAGCCATGCATTACGACGCCGACTTCGTCCGTGCGCTGGAGTACGGCATGCCGCCAACCGCCGGCGAAGGTATCGGCATCGATCGTCTGGTGATGTTGCTGACCAACTCGCCGTCGATCCGCGATGTGATCCTGTTCCCGCACATGCGACCGCAAGCGTAAACGTTTCAGTTGAAAAGCCGCCTAAAACAGGCGGCTTTTTATTGCCTGTCTGGTACAAATGTATCAATTGGTTAATTTGGCATTAGTAGAGGAAGTGCTGTCGTGATGGGTGCATTAGCTCAAGAAGGTGCAGCGGGTATCGCCACTGCGGTCGCTGAAAGTGTTCAGTACCAGGGCCGCAAGGCCAGCCGACAGGGCAGTGAGCAGCGTCGCCAGGACATTCTCGACGCAGCGATGCGCATTGTCGTGCGCGACGGCGTGCGAGCCGTGCGCCATCGTGCGGTCGCGGCGGAGGCCGGTGTGCCGCTGTCGGCGACCACGTATTATTTCAAGGACATCGATGACCTGCTCACCGATACCTTCGCCCAATACGTTGAACGCAGCGCGGCGTACATGGCCAAGTTGTGGATCAATAACGAAGGTCTGCTGCGCGAAATGGTGGTCAGCGCCGACGGCAGCCCGGAGTCGCGCTCGCAACTGGCCGATGACATCGCGCGGCTGATGGCCGATTACGTGCACCGGCAACTGATCAACCGCCGCGAGCATCTGATGGCCGAGCAGGCGTTCCGCCAGGAAGCGCTGCTCAACCCGCGTCTGGCCATTCTGGTGCGCTCCCACCAGCAGATTCTGTTGCAGGGCACCTGCCAGTTGTTCCAGGTACTGGGCTCGCGCGAACCGCAGCAGGATGCCAAGGTGTTGACGGCGATTATCGGCCGGATGGAATATCAGGGCCTGCTCAACGACGCCGAGCCTCTGGCCGAAGAGGACATGCTCGGGATTCTGACGCGGTATATGCACCTTGTATTGGCGTCGGTGTAACACAATGTCGTCCGTCTGACGCCGATCCCCCTGTAGGAGCTGCCGAAGGCTGCGATCTTTTGATCTGCTTTTAGAAGACCAAGGTCAAAAGATCGCAGCCTTCGGCAGCTCCTACAGGGAGCCCGCGCCCAGTCATTCAAAGCGTCACGTTTTCTACAGGAGTTTCGGGTGGACGATTACCAGCAGACGATACGCATGTTGTCCGATCGCATTGTGCTGGCGCAGACGCCGATCCGCGTGCTCGATGCGGTCAAGTGGGACGACAACGTGCGCAAGGGCTTCCTCAAGGCCAAAGGCAAGGAAATGCCGGCGGTGGATCGCGACTACTACCTCAACCGCCCGCTGTCGTTCGATTCGAGCCAGGTCAAACTGGAATTTCAGAACATCGAGCGCGACATCACCCGCCAGCTCGGCCAGTTCAACCCGGTCGGGCAGATCATGCGGCGCATGTGCAAGGAATACCGCATGGTGGTGCGCATGCTCGAGGCGCGCGGCACCGAGGACTTCGGCCTGATCTCGCAGGAGCTGTACGGCGCGGCGTCCGATGCCTTTCACGCCGGTGACCCGACATTGGCCGACCTCGGCCTGATGATGTCCGACTACCTGAACAACATCGACGGACGCGGCGATCTGAAGGACGAACCGAAAATCCTCACCGCCAAAGACGCGGTGCACCTGCTGCAAACCCGACTGAACAAGGTATTCGGTGAGGCCGAAGAAACCATTCGCGTGTTCGAGTCCGACGGCATCGTCGCCGACGCCGCGGCGGGCGCCGACTACATCAAGATCCGCACGGATGCGCTGTTCAACGACCGCGACGTGCGCGCACTGGAAGTCCACGAAGGTCTGGTGCACGTCGGCACTACGCTCAATGGCTTGAACCAGCCTATCTGCACTTTCCTGTCCAAAGGCCCGCCCTCGTCAACGGTCACCCAGGAAGGGCTGGCGATCCTGATGGAAATCATCACCTTCGCTTCTTACCCGAGTCGCCTGCGCAAACTGACCAACCGCACCCGTGCGATTCATATGGTCGAGGAGGGCGCCGACTTTTTGCAGATTTACGAATTCTTCCGCGAGCAGGGTTTCGAGATGGCCGAAAGCTACGGCAATGCCAGCCGGGTGTTCCGTGGCTCGACGCCCACCGGTCTGCCATTCACCAAAGACTTGTCCTACCTCAAGGGCTTCATCATGGTTTACAACTACATTCAGTTGGCCGTGCGCAAGGGCAAGCTCGAGCAGATTCCGCTGTTGTTCTGTGGCAAGACCACACTGGAAGACATGCGGACCTTGCGGCAACTGGTGGATGAAGGACTCGTGGTGCCGCCGAAATATCTACCGGATCAGTTCCGTGACTTGAATGCGTTGTCTGCGTGGATGTGTTTCTCCAACTTCCTCAACCATTTGAGTCTGGACCGGATTGAGGCTGACTACTCCAATATCCTCTAACCCAAACACAATCCCCTGTGGGAGCTGGCTTGCCAGCGATTGCATTCTGTCAGTCAATATTGATGTTAGCTGACCCACCGCCATCGCTGGCAAGCCAGCTCCCACAGGGTTGTTTGTTTTTCTCTGAATCGATTGTTTGCCCATTTCTTGCGAGGTTTCACCGGATGAGAATCCTCGGCATCCTTTGCCTGCTCTTGACCCTCAGCGGTTGCAGTTCGCTGCTGTTCTACCCTGAACCGGGCCAGATATTTACTCCGGACAAAGCCAAACTCGAATACCGCACTGTCACTCTGAACACCGCTGATGGCTTGAAGCTCAACGCGTGGTGGCTGCCGGCCAAACCTGGTGTTGAGGTCAAAGGCACGGTCCTGCATCTGCACGGCAACGGCGGCAATCTGCCGATGCATCTGGGTGGCAGCTGGTGGTTGCCGAAGAATGGCTATCAGGTACTGCTGGTCGACTATCGCGGTTACGGTTTGTCCGAAGGCAAGCCGAGCCTGCCGGCGATCTATCAGGACATCGACGCCGCGTTTGCCTGGCTCGACAACGCGCCCGAAGTCAAAGGCAAGCCGCTGGTGCTGCTCGGGCAGAGCCTCGGCGGCGCGATGTCGGTGCATTGGCTGGCGCAGCACCCGGAGCGGCAAAAACAGCTGAAAGCGCTGGTGCTAGACGGTGTGCCCGCCAGCTATCGCAGTGTCGGCCAATTCGCCCTCAGCACTTCGTGGCTGACCTGGCCGTTGCAGGTGCCGCTGTCGTGGCTGGTGCCGGATGGCGACAGCGCGATCAACTCGATGGCGCAGCTGACCGGCGTGCCCAAGCTGATCTTCCACAGCATCGACGATCCGCTGGTGCCGATGGCCAACGGCATTCGTCTGTATCAGGCCGCGCCGCCGCCGCGGGTGTTGCAGCTGACCCGTGGCGGTCACGTGCAAACGTTCGGCGACCCGGTGTGGCGTCAGGTCATGCTGCGCTATCTCGACGATCCCGAGCACTTCGACGGCCTGCGCCGCCTCGGCGAAATCCCCAACTATCCGCCGCCCCCGAATTCTGAAGACGAGAGCCCGCAATGACTGAAGAACGTAATGCCATCCCGCTGATCATCACCGGTATCTGCAGCATCCTCGGCACCGTCGGGGCGCTGTGGTACTACGGCTACCTGCATTTTGCCAAGCCGGAGGATGCGTTGCTGCTCAGCGAATTCACCATGCTCAAGACCGTACCGGGCGAGGACTACAAAGTCTCGCTGACCCCCGCGCCGCAAGTGGCGCAGTGCATTGATGGCGTGCTGGTGTTGTTTGATACCGAGCAGAAAGGGTTGACCGGTGTGTTGATCAATGGCCAGAAAAAGGCTGTGCGCTGCATGGGGGAGGAGACGCCGCAGAAGCTGGAGCAGTGATTCTGCTGGATCACTTTCCCCCTCTCCCATTGGGAGAGGGGACTGACCGAGGTGTATTCCGCCATACATCGACCTGAGAGACCGTGTCGATTGTGGATTCAATAAAGCACTTTCAGATCGATGTAACTCTAGGGCATCCCCCAATCGGCTCCCTCTCCCTCGGGGGAGGGTTGGGGTGAGGGGCTACAGTACGAAACTTAACAAAGAGCCCCTCCATTTGAACGAAGGAGCTTTTACAGCTAAGGGCTGGCTGTCACCGTGATTTTTCGATTGGCACTCCACGGTGAGCGCTTACCGTCAATGCTTTGCCATGCAGTCATGGAAAACGGGCCGACGGGTAAGCTCCAGACACTTTGCACCGACCAGTTGCCGTAAGCATCGGCATCTGTTTCCGCCAGTATGTTGTAAGGGCCGTTAACCTTGGTGACCCGGATATGGGCACCCGGTAGCGCTTTTCCCGAGAGCAGCGGATTTTGGCCGCTTTTACTGCCCTCCACCGGTGTGTCGATAACAGGCGCTGCGGGTGCGTCAGTTACCGTGATTTTTCGATTGGCGCTCCAGGGTGAGCGATGGCCATCGATACTTTGCCATGCAGTCATGGAAAACGGGCCGACGGGTAAAGTCCAGACACTTTGCACCGACCAGTTGCCATAGTCATCGGCGTCTGTTTCCGCCAGTACCTCGTAAGGGCCGTAGACCTTGGACACACGGATATGTGCGCGCGGAACAGCTTTGCCGGAGAGCAGAGGGTTTTGACCACTGTCACTACCCTCTAGTGGGGTTTCTATGACTGGCGCCTCGAGCGTATCAATTACCTTGATTGTTCTATTGGCACTCCACGGCGAGCGCTTACCATCAATGCTTTGCCAGGCTGTCATGGAAAAAGGCCCTGAGGGTAATGTCCAGACACTTCGCACTGACCATTTGCCATAGGCATCAGCGTCTGTTTCCGCCAGTATTTCGTAAGGGCCGTAAACGCGGGTTACGCGAATATGGGCGCCAGGCAATGCTGTGCCTGAAAGCAAAGGGTTGTAACCGGAGTCAGCGTTTTCCACTGGCCTGGAGATAACCGGGGGAGGCACATTCACGATATCAACAACGTTGAATAAACGCTGCTCGGACGGCCCCGAGACTCTGTCGCCAAAGTACTGCCGAAGCACAAGTGCATTGGGGCCTGATGGCCTATCGGTAGGAGGGGTTATTGACCACCTGCCTTGTACATCCGCGATAGCTGTTGCGAAGAAAGTCTCCGGGGTTGCGGCTTCTGCTACCTTGATCGTTGCTCCCGGTCGCGCCGTTCCAGTGATCAAAGGTTTCAGCGTTGTTGTAGCGTTCTGCTCGGGTGTCATGACCAGCGGTGGCACGACTGTCGTTGTGCAATATGGGAGGCCTTGTCCGTTTATTGCAATTGCGAGCGATGCACCAGCCTTATCCGTCGCACAGACTTTGATTTTGATTTTTGCCGTCGCGTCTTCCAGCGTCCGTCCTGGCTGCAGGGTAGGATCGTTCGTTGTGGCAGTTTCTGGCGAGGCATCCAATTGCACGTTGCGCACCGTCCCGTTCAGTGACGAGTACCTGATCCAGACGCCGGTCACGCGATTATCGGTGGGAGAAAATTCGTCGAATGGTGTGGGCTGGCGGTACTCAAGCGCTATCAACTGAGGTTCTGTGGGCCGATTGATCATGTAAAGTTGAGGCCCTTCCTTACCCAATACCCCCAGGCGGTACAGACCTGTCTTACTGATCACGGCGGCTTGCGAGTCATCTAGCCAGCCGGAAAACCACCGGTTGATTGCCGGATAGAGTGTTCCGCCACCCGATACCGAGTCTCCAGTATCACCATACCCGACCGGGCTGCACTCTTCAGGAGCCTGAACAACGTCGTTACTCACCGGACATTTGGTATAAGTGCCGCCATGTGGGTATCCCAGATTGTGGCCGAATTCGTGCTTCCATGTATGCGGTGAGCCCGGCATACCTTTAACCCAAATCCAGTTTCCCGGCACCGTAGCGATTGCGCCGCCGCCACAGGGGACCGCCACAAAGAGGAATGGAAAACCTGCGGGATCAATGTTTTGTGCACGGGCCGCTTTGCGTCCTGCGTCGAGACTGCCTGAAGCGGAGCATGTTGCAGGTTTTGGACCGAAATCTGCCTCGATCTGTGTGCCTTCCAGTTTCAGTTTATTGCCGGAGGCAGCGAGGATGTAGGAGCGCAATGAATTCCAGTGCGTTGAGAAAGTTTGCTCAGCAATTTTTCCGGAGTCCAGGCCCGGTTCGCCTGACCAGTGCCCGACCACCAGCAATACCTTTTGAACGCCTGTGATGGGGCGTTTTATCGAGGGAGTCAGTAGTTCGGGATCGGTGCTGATGACCATGTCATCGGGATCATACAAAGGCTCTGGTGGGATTGCCGCGTTGCTCCAGCTCATCGCTGCATGGAGTAGTGTCGACAAAAATCCGACTGCGATGATTGATCGTTTCATCGGGGAATCCTTGTGAGGATCAGGCTGACAGGTAACAGCCTCTTCCAAGTACCGATCCTCGTCCACTGTCATAGTTGACAGTGGACTTCGCTTTCGGAAGACGAAACGGTCATGGGAATTGAGTCAACCGACTTTCACACTTCCACAAAAAAAGCCCCGCCTGATCAAGTCAGGCGGGGCTTTTGCGTTACCGGGTGAAGCTTAGTTCGAGCTCACCGAAGAACGCGGTGCTACTGGCTGGTTGTCGTTGGAAATGGTCACTTCCACACGACGGTTCATCGCCCGGCCCGAGACGCTGCCGTTATCCGCTACCGGATATTCCTTGCCATAACCCTGAGCGACGATGCGCGAAGGGTCGACGCCCATCTTGATCAGGGCCATCTGCACGGAAGTCGCGCGACGCTCGGACAGCGACTGGTTGTAGCTCGCGGTGCCGGTGCTGTCGGTGTAACCCTCGACGATCACTTTGCGATCCGGGTTTTCCTGGAGGAATTGCGCCAGTTTGTTGATGTTCACCAGGCCGCTGGATTTCAGATCAGCC
Organism: Pseudomonas sp. ef1; assembly: GCF_007293365.2. Lineage (NCBI taxonomy): Bacteria > Pseudomonadati > Pseudomonadota > Gammaproteobacteria > Pseudomonadales > Pseudomonadaceae > Pseudomonas > Pseudomonas sp. ef1. Next base: position 2,198,620 of record NZ_CM129815.1, read on the forward strand.
TTGTTGGTGGCGAACAGCACGTCACCGAAAGTCACCAGCGTACCGCGATCAGTCTGCTTGGCGTTGAGGCTGTCCTGCAGCTGTTTGATCTGCTGGTCACGGGCATCCAGACGAGCCTGGGCACGTTGCGCAGCAGCGTTTTTCAGGTTGTTTTCAGCGGTGCGCAGAGCGATGGTCTGCTTGGCCACTTCCACGCGCTGGTTGGTCAGGTAAGCCAGTTGGTCAACCTTGGCTGCATCTTCTTTGTCCAGATAAGCCTTGTCGGCCTTGTCCAGGTAATCGCTGGCGTCTTTGGTTTCCAGTGCCGCGACTTTGCTCGCCTGTGGGTTGGCCTGCAGGCCGGCGTAGTTGGTGCGCGCCTGCTCCAGGTTCGGGTTAGGCGGGGTGGAGCAGGCTGCCAGTGCAACGCTTGCGGCCAGAAGAGCGGGAATCATCAGTTGCTTACGCATAATTTTTCGTCCTTTCTATCGGTAAGAGTTTCAGCTTTGCGGTCGGGATGCGCGCTTACTGCACAGTGCGCTGGCTTTCCTGACGCAGTTCCTGAACACCTTTCTGGGAATCCTTCACAGCCTGTTCGGCCTTGGCGGCCTGAGCCTTGCGTTCAGCGACGCGAGCGTCCCATTCAGCCTGTTCGGACAGGCGACGGGCTTCGTCATACTTCTTGTCGTGCATGGCGATTTCAGCTTGTTTCAGTTTGTCCTGAGCCTGCTTCATTTCCACCGCAGCGAATTCGGTACCGCCAGCGCTGACGGCGCTGTTCACAGCCGATTGGGTCACGGCGTACTGCTCGGTCGGTGGGTTACCGGCGCAACCGGCCAGTACGAAGCTGGTGCCGATGGCCAGAGCGGCCAGTTTCAGACCGCGCAGGTGGGAAAACGAGGTTTGGGTTTTCATGGTCTTCAACTCCATTAGGCATCTCCTGAAAATACAACTGAATCCATCCTGGCAGAGGAAGCGAAAGCATCGCTTGTAGACGCGAATTGAAACGCTCGTTCCAGGCGTGGTTACCTGTTCCGACCGGCGGCATTTTTGAAAAGTTCAGAAAAGATGGCCTATCGCCAAAAATTTAATTGACCGTTTGGACAAGGCTCTGGGGCGGGAACTTTGGGGCTTTGGAGCGGTACGCGCGGGTGAGTTTTAAGGTGATATCAGGGATGATCAATACCCTGTGGGAGCTGGCTTGCCAGCGATGAGGCCATCGTGCTCAGCACATCTTTGACTGAACTGCCGCTATCGCGGGCAAGCCCGCTCCCACATTTTTCTCGGTGTCAGGAATCAGTGCTTCTGCTTGTTCTCAGCCGAGGACAGATCATGCAAATGCCGCCGCGATAACGCCAGAAAACGCGGCGTCGGGCCAACATCTTCATACAGCGGATCACCTTCCTCATCCGTCGCCACCACTGTTGAACCCTTCACATACGGCAGGCTCGCTTCGAACTCCTCAAGCGCGGCGCCGATCAGCTCGCCGAGCAGTTCCTCGGGGTGACGCTTGGGGTACATTTCGGCAATCGCCGCCAGCCTTGCGGCGGCTTCGACGTCCAGATGAATCGTGTAGCCGGTGTCGGTCAGGCGACCTTTGGCGTTTTCTTCCCAATGCTGGGCGAGTTCACGAATTTTCATGATGACCTCATTTAGCGCCTGCTGATGGCAGGCCTGGGTGAGTGTCCGGCAGCGCCGGCGGCGGGCCGTCGTACGGCTTACTGTTGAGACTGGCTTTCGCGCGCAAGGTTTAAGTCGATTCGTCGCCTGCTTGTAAGAAGCGGCGCAGAGCGGCACTCTCTGGCAAAGCATTCGTTTCTGCGCTGTCCCCGATTACCGCTGGAGAACTGCTGATGACCGATATTGATGCACGCTTGCGCGAAGATGTTCACCTGCTCGGAGAGCTGTTGGGCAACACCATTCGAGACCAGTACGGCGAGGCGTTCCTCGACAAGATCGAGCAGATTCGCAAAGGCGCCAAGGCCGACCGGCGCGGCTCGATGGACGCTGAACTGAGCGCCAGCCTCAATCAATTGAGTGAAGACGAATTGCTCCCGGTCGCGCGGGCCTTCAATCAGTTTCTCAACCTGGCGAACATTGCCGAGCAGTACCAGCTGATCCATCGCCGCGAGGAGTCGCAACCGGCGCCGTTCGAGTCGCGGGTGTTGCCGGAACTGCTCGCGCGCCTGCGCAGCGAAGGGCACAGCGCCGAATCTCTGGCCCGGCAACTGGCGCGGCTGGAAATCGAACTGGTGCTGACCGCGCATCCGACAGAAGTGGCGCGACGCACGTTGATCCAGAAGTACGACGCGATCGCCGCGCAACTGGCCGCGCAGGATCATCGCGACCTGACCAGCGCCGAGCGCGAGCAGATCCAGAGCAAACTGCAACGGCTGATCGCCGAAGCCTGGCACACCGAAGAAATCCGCCGCATCCGCCCGACGCCGGTCGATGAAGCCAAGTGGGGCTTCGCGGTGATCGAGCATTCGTTGTGGCAGGCGATCCCCAACCATATGCGCAAAGCCGATCAGGCGCTGTTCGCCGCTACGGGCCTGCGCTTGCCGCTGGAAGCCGCGCCGATCCGCTTCGCTTCGTGGATGGGCGGCGACCGTGACGGCAACCCCAATGTCACCGCCGCCGTCACTCGCGAAGTCTTGCTGCTGGCGCGCTGGATGGCCGCTGATTTGTACCTGCGCGATGTCGATCATCTTGCTGCCGAGCTGTCGATGCAGCAGGCCAGCGATGCGCTGAAGGCCAAGGCTGGCGACAGTGCCGAACCGTATCGCGCGGTGCTCAAGCAACTGCGCGAACGCCTGCGCGCCACACGCAACTGGGCGCATGCCGCGTTGACCGCGCCGACCCCGGCAACCGCCGATGTGCTGCACGATAATCGCGATCTGCTCGAGCCTTTGCAGTTGTGTTTCAACTCGCTGCACGAATGCGGCATGGGCGTCATCGCCGACGGGCCGTTGCTCGATTGCCTGCGTCGGGCGGTGACGTTCGGCCTGTTCCTGGTGCGCCTCGATGTGCGTCAGGATTCGACGCGGCACAGCTCGGCGATGACAGAAATCACCGATTACCTCGGCCTCGGCCGCTATGAGGAATGGGACGAAGAACAGCGCATCGACTTCCTTACCGAGGAGCTGAGCAACCGTCGTCCGTTGCTGCCCGCGCATTTCAAACCGTCGGCGGACACCGCTGAAGTGCTCAACACCTGCAAGGAAATCGCTGCCGCGCCTGCTGCTTCGCTGGGCTCCTACGTGATCTCCATGGCTGGCGCGGCTTCCGATGTGCTCGCGGTGCAACTGCTGCTCAAGGAATCCGGCGTACTGCGGCCGATGCGCGTGGTGCCGCTGTTCGAGACCCTCGCCGACCTCGACAACGCCGGGCCGGTGATGGAACGTCTGCTGCTGTTGCCGGGCTATCGCGCGCGTTTGCACGGTCCGCAGGAAGTGATGATCGGCTATTCCGACTCGGCCAAGGATGCCGGCACCACCGCTGCGGCGTGGGCGCAATATCGGGCGCAGGAACGACTGGTGGAAATCTGCCGTGAGCAGCAAGTCGAGCTGCTGCTGTTCCACGGTCGCGGCGGCACCGTTGGCCGTGGCGGCGGTCCGGCGCACGCGGCGATTCTGTCGCAACCACCGGGTTCGGTGGCGGGACGTTTCCGCACCACCGAGCAGGGAGAAATGATTCGTTTCAAATTCGGCCTGCCGGACATCGCCGAGCAAAACCTCAATCTGTATCTGGCCGCCGTGCTCGAAGCGACCTTGCTGCCACCGCCGCCGCCGACGCCTGAATGGCGCCATCTGATGGACGAATTGGCGGCGGACGGTGTCAGCGCTTACCGCCAGGTGGTGCGGGAAAATCCGCAATTCGTCGAGTATTTCCGGCAGTCGACCCCGGAGCAGGAATTGGGACGTTTGCCTCTGGGCAGTCGCCCGGCCAAACGTCGCGCCGGCGGTATCGAAAGCCTGCGGGCGATCCCGTGGATTTTCGGTTGGACCCAAACCCGATTGATGTTGCCGGCCTGGCTGGGTTGGGAGACTGCGTTGAGCAAGGCGCTGGAGCGCGGCGAAGGTGAGTTGCTGGGGCAAATGCGCGAACAATGGCCGTTCTTTCGCACTCGCATCGATATGCTGGAAATGGTTCTGGCCAAGGCTGATGCGGATATTGCGCAGTCCTACGACGAGCGTCTGGTTGAAGCTGATCTGCTGCCGTTGGGCGCGCAGTTACGCGACCTATTGTCGCAGGCATGCACCGTCGTGCTCGGTCTGACCGGGCAGTCGCAGCTGCTGGCGCACAGCCCGGACACCCTCGAATTCATCCGCTTGCGCAACACCTACCTCGACCCGCTGCATCTATTGCAGGCGGAACTGTTGGCGCGTTCGCGGCAGCAGGATGTCGAGCAGGGCAGCCCGGTGGAACAGGCGCTGCTGGTGTCTGTGGCGGGGATTGCCGCCGGATTGCGCAATACCGGCTAAGGTTGCTGATCACCTCAGGCGGCATTCGCGACAAGGGTCGGATGCCGCTTCTCCTGCTGTAGGAAAGTGCCGCGAGGCGACAGTTAATGTAGGGGTTGCGACTTGGGTTACCGCGTCGCGAGGTCACGGCGGGCGTCGGTTTCTCCGACTTTTGGCGTCTTGTGTGGGCGCAGCCTGCTGTGTATCTTGATCAGCCTTTGGCCGTTTGTGCGGCCACGACCCGTATTTTCAGGATCCGCCGGTTACGAGCGAATCCTTTGTTTTGTAAAGCTTTTATATAAAAAATTGAGGAGCACATCGATGCGCGTCATTCTGCTGGGAGCTCCCGGGGCCGGTAAAGGTACTCAGGCAAAGTTCATCACCGAGAAATTCGGCATTCCGCAAATCTCCACCGGCGACATGCTGCGTGCTGCGGTCAAGGCTGGCACTCCACTGGGCGTGCAAGCCAAGAGCATCATGGATGCCGGCGGCCTGGTGTCGGATGACCTGATCATCGCGCTGGTCAAGGACCGCATCGCTCAACCTGATTGCGCCAACGGTTTCCTGTTCGACGGCTTCCCGCGCACCATTCCGCAGGCTGAAGCGCTGGTCACTGCCGGTGTCGAGCTGGATGCCGTGGTCGAGATCGCTGTAGAAGACGAAGAAATCGTTCAGCGCATCGCCGGTCGCCGTGTTCACGAAGCCAGCGGCCGCGTTTACCACATCGTCTACAACCCGCCGAAACTGGCTGGCAAGGACGACATCACCGGCGAAGAGCTGGTACAGCGCAAGGACGACACTGAAGAAACCGTGCGTCATCGCCTGTCGGTCTACCACTCGCAGACCAAACCGCTGGTGGAGTTCTACCAGAACCTTTCCGCCAAGAACGGCGGCAAGCCAAAGTACAGCCACATTCCAGGCGTAGGTTCGGTCGATGCGATCACCGCCAAGGTGTTGGCCGCGCTGAGCTGAAAAGTCTGAACCGCAGCATCAATCCACGGCCCGCTTGCGGGCCGTAGTTGTTTATACTGACGCACTTTTTTCCCACCCCTGTTTTGGAAACATCGATGAGCACCTTGCTGGCCCTGGACACCGCGACTGAAGCTTGCTCCGTTGCCTTGCTGCATGACGGCAAGGTCACGAGCCATTACGAGGTGATCCCGCGCCTGCATGCGCAGAAGCTGCTGCCGATGATTCAGCAATTGCTCGCGGATGCCGGCACCACGCTGCAAGCGGTCGACGCGATTGCTTTCGGCCGTGGCCCGGGCGCGTTTACCGGTGTGCGCATTGCCATTGGTGTGGTGCAGGGTTTGGCCTTTGCTCTGGATCGTCCGGTGTTGCCGGTATCCAACCTTGCCGTGCTGGCCCAGCGTGCCTTTCGTGAGCATGGTGTAAGCCAGGTCGCGGCTGCGATCGATGCGCGGATGGATGAGGTGTATTGGGGCTGCTACCGCGAGACGGCGGGGGAGATGCGTCTGGTTGGCGCCGAAGCGGTGTTGCCGCCGGAGGTGGCTGCGCTACCGGGCGATGCCACAGGTGACTGGTTCGGTGCCGGTACCGGTTGGGGTTACGGCGAGCGCATCGCGGTCAATCTGAGCGGCTCCGACGCCGGCATGCTGCCCCACGCCGAAGACCTGCTGACCCTGGCGCGTTTCGCCTGGGAGCGCGGTGAGGCGATCCCGGCAGATGACGCGCAGCCGGTTTACTTGCGCGATAAAGTTGCCACCCCCAAAGCCCGCTGATACGACACTTTCTCCTGTGGGAGCGAGCCTGCTCGCGAAGGCTTCTGGTCAGTCAATGCATGTGTTGAATGTGCTGAACCCTTCGCGAGCAGGCTCGTTCCCACAGGTTCGCGGTCACATACAAATATCGCCAATCGTCAGTTTCTGCCCCCTCGCTTAAAACCTTTTGCGCTTTATGTGTTCTAGTTATCACTCGGCGGTTTGCTAAGTCGGTCAAGTGCCGCTAAATTGCCATCATTGATACCGAGCATGACATTATGCGTATAGACGGCGTTTCCACTCAGTCCTACCCCATCAAGCGCAAGCCGCGTAAAGGCAATGCGGCGCTGGATGAGTCCGTCGAGATCATCGACGGCGAGCTGGAATTCCCGAGCGAAGAGCAGTTGGCCGCCCGTGCTGCCCAAGCTACCGCGCAACGCCTGAGCAACCTGCCTGCCCGTCAACAAGACATGATCTACCACCGCGCGATGAAGAAAAGCGTAGCCATGGCTCTGGCCAGCTACCTGAGCACCGCCGGTTTTGTCGATTGGGACGCAGACGTGCTGGGCCTCGATCTGTATATCTGATGGATCTGCCTTACTACCTCGGTTGCCCGTCCTGGAGCGAAAATGCCTGGCGCGAGTATCTGTATCCGGTAGACGCAAAAACCTCCGACTTTCTCGCTCTCTACTGCCAGGTGTTCAACGCCGTTGAAGGCAACACCACCTTCTACGCCAGCCCGTCGCCAGCCACTGTGCAACGCTGGGCCGAGATCATGCCGGCGCACTTTCGCTTCACTGCCAAATTCCCCGGCGACATCAGCCACAGCGGCGACTTGCGCGAGCAACTGACCGCTGCCGAAACCTTCCTGCAATTACTCAAGCCGTTAGGCGAACGTGTTTCGCCGCTGTGGCTGCAACTGTCGAAAAGCTTCACGCCGCAGCGTCTGCCGGAGCTCGCGGCGTTTATCGATGCACTGGATTGCCCGCTTGCGGTCGAGGTGCGCAATGAACAGTTCTTCGCCAAGGGCGAGAGCGAGCGTCTGCTCAATCGTCTGTTGCTGGATCGCGGTGTCGAGCGCATCTGTCTCGACCCGCGCGCGCTGTTCAGTTGCTTGTCGACCGAGTCCTCGGTGATCCACGCGCAGTCGAAAAAGCCGCGAGTGCCGACCCGTCCGGCGGCGTTCACGCAGTTTCCGCAGGTGCGCTTCATCGGCCATCCCGAGCTTGAGGCCAACGATGCGTTTCTCGTGCCGTGGGTGGCGAAGATTGCTGAATGGATCGAAGAGGGGCGCACGCCCTACGTTTTTCTGCACACCGCTGACAACCTGTTGGCAGCGAAACTGGCGCAACGTTTTCATGCACAACTGATGCAACGTTTGCCTGGCTTGCCCGCGCTGCCTGAGCTATACAGAGAACCCGCCGCCGAGCAGCTTGGCTTGCTCTGAGGCGGGTTTTTTCTGCCCGGGAGGCCGTCGATGAACGTCCAAGTCAGTCAACAGCAACGCCTCAAAGCCCAAGCCTTCAAGGCCCTGCATGATCGCCAGGGGATCTTCGTCATCCCTAATCCGTGGGATGCCGGCTCGGCGAAGATGCTCGCCGGTCTTGGCTATCAGGCCTTGGCAACCACCAGTGCCGGTTACGCGTTTTCCCAAGGCAAGGCTGATGGCGCGTTGAGTCTCGACGAGACCCTGGCCAATGTCCGGGCGATTGTCGCGGCGACGGATCTGCCGGTTGCGGTGGATCTGGAAAACGGCTTTGCCGATGATCCGGTCGAGTCTGCGCAGAGTCTGTTGCGCGCCGCCGAAGCGGGCGCGGTGGGCGGGTCGATCGAAGACGCTACGGGACGTCCGGACGCGCCGATCTATTGCTTCGAACACGCCGTTGCACGGATTGAAGCCGCTGTCGCGGCGGTGCGCACGCTGCCGTTTCCCTTCATCCTCACTGCTCGCGCGGAAAATTACCTGCACGGTAATCCTGATCTCGACGACACCATTCGCCGTTTGCAGGCATTTGCCGAAGCCGGAGCCGACGTGCTCTATGCGCCGGGTTTGCGCAGCGCCGAAGAAGTGCGCGCAGTGGTGCAAGCGGTGGCGCCGAAACCGGTCAATGTGTTGATGTCTGGCGGTTTGAAACTGACCGTGCAACAGCTCGAGGAACTGGGCGTCCGGCGGATCAGCACCGGCTCGGCACTGGCGCTGGCGGCGTTCGGCGAGTTCTTCCGCGCGGCTGAGGAAATCCAGCAATCCGGCACCTTTGGCTTCACGTCACAGTCGATGCCGTACGCCCGGGCCAACCAATTCTTCAAGGGCTGAGCATGGGACGTTGGCTGTTCTGGGGGGTGTTGCTCGCGATCGCTGGTGGCGCGGTGAGTGTCTGGCGTGGCTGGCTGGACGTGCCGCCGCAGTGGAACCCGTGGGCGCCATTGGACATTAAAGCCGCGCCCAACTGGCTCACCGGTTACAAACTCATGCGCCTGCGCAGCGATCCTGAGCTTTGCGCACAGGCGCTGAGCAGCTCGGATCTGCGCGTCAGCCCCCAGGCCGACAGCCCCGGCGCCAAGTGTCCGCTGGTCGGTGCTCTGCGGGTGCAGGGCGGTGGAGTGGCGCTGAGCAGCAGTTTCATCGCCAGTTGCCCGCTCGCGGTGGCCTACGCGATGTTCGAACACCACACCCTGCAACCGGCCGCGCAATCGGCTTATGGCCAGAAGATTGCGCGGGTCGATCACCTCGGCAGCTTTGCCTGTCGCAATGTCTACAACCGTGAGAGCGGTGCCCTCAGTCGACATGCCAGTGCCGACGCGCTGGACATTGCCGGTTTCCGTCTGGCTGGCGGACGCACGATCAGCGTGCTCAGGGATTGGCCCAAGCAAAACCAGGACGCAGAGTTTCTCCGCCAAGTGCGCGACGGCGCCTGCGAGTCATTCAGTGTGGTGTTGAGCCCGGATTACAACGCCGCCCATCGCAATCACTTTCATGTCGATGTCGGGCGCTGGAGCGTGTGTCGCTGAGGATCAGGCGGCGAGGCGCAGGTTCTGCAGAACGATCGGGCGAGCCCAGCCATTATCGAAGTCCAGAGCTTTCTGCTGCTCGACGATTTCTTCCGGCGGGAACGGCGGGCAAGGCTTCTGCAGCAAGTCCAGATCGAACTCGGCAATCGGAAGGTACAGCGGACGTTTCTGCGGCGCAGGGCCTGGCTCCGGCACTGGCTGGCCATTGTTGATCACAATCGGGCGTACCCAGCTGCTGTCGAAATCCTGTTGCTCTTGCTGGGCTTTGAGCTCTTCCGGCGGGAACGGTGGGAACGGCTTGTCCAGCAGCTCCATTTCGAACTCGGCGATCGGCAGGAACAGTGGCTCCGGCGGGCGAACCTGGGTTTCGACCACGTCGCACTCACGCTGGCTGACGATGTGCGCGTGCAGCTCGCTGCCAACGGTCGGTTCTTCCGGGCTGTTCAGGTCAACCGGTGGAAACGTGCCACAGGCAGGCACCACTTCACTCGTCTGTTCGGCCAGGGCCTGGGCAAAGAAATCCTGCCACAGGTGACTGACGCCGCTCAGTGCTTGAGTGTTATGACGGCTGAAGTCGCCATGGGGCGAAACGTAGCCAATCGATGTGGGAAGAATGCCTGACATTTTTTTCGGTTGACGCTCAGCTCTGGCAAAATGCGCGTTGAATGGTTTATCGGCGGTTTTTGTCGATCCTTAACTTTTTTGAGCGTTTTTTCATGATCGAGTCACCTGCGGCCTGCCGCATCCATGTCCAGGCCCTCGCCCCGACGTTTCAAGCACAAGCCGCACACTGGGCCGAACGTCTCGGCCTGCCGCTCGGCGAGGCGGACGGCGAGTTCGTCTTGCAGGTCGGCGAGCAGGGTTTGCAGTTGCAGCAGCTTGGCCCGGATGCGCCTGGACCGGTGCGGGTCGACTTCGTCGAAGGCGGCGCGGCGCATCGTCGTTTGTATGGCGGCGGTAGCGGCCAGATGATTGCCAAGGCTGTCGGCATCGCCCAAGGCGTGCGCCCGCGTGTGCTGGATGCCACGGCGGGCTTGGGCAAGGATGCATTTGTGCTGGCCAGTCTCGGTTGTGAAATGAGCCTGATCGAGCGTCAGCCGCTGATCGGCGCACTGCTTGAGGACGGCTTGGCGCGGGCGGCGGAAGATTTCGACGTGGCGCCGATCGTGGCGCGGATGAAATTGCTCAAGGGCAACTCCATCGAAGTGATGCGCAGTTGGGAAGGGGAGCCGCCGCAGGTGATCTATCTCGACCCGATGTTCCCGCATCGCGAGAAAACCGCGCTGGTGAAAAAGGAAATGCGCCTGTTCCGCCCGCTGGTCGGTGATGATCCGGATGCACCGGCCCTGCTTGAAGCGGCGCTGGCCTTGGCCACGCATCGGGTGGTAGTCAAACGCCCGCGCAAGGCGCCGTGCATCGAAGGGCCGAAACCGAGCCATGCGCTGGATGGCAAATCGAGCCGGTATGACATTTATCCGAAGAAAGCGCTGAAGCCTTAGAAGCAGCTGCAATCTGCAAGCTGCAAGCCAGAGCCAGAGCCAAGTCACTGCTTTTGCTTTTTCTTGCAGCTTGTAGCTAGAAGCTCGCAGCTGCTCCTCCCCCATAGGCCCTCATAAACAACCCCACCACCTCCTGCACATGCCGTTCCGCTGCCTCTCCGGTCAGCGGCTCGCCGCAGCCGTACAACAAACGAAAATTTCCCGCGCCTTTGATCAGGCAGAAGAAATGCTCGGCGGCATTGCGTGGCTGGTCGATGCTCAGCGCGCCGGTTGCATGGATTTTCGCCAGCAGACCTTCCATGCCGTTGACCACGCGCTCTGGGCCGGCCTCGAAGAAGATCAGCGACAGCTTCGGGTCCTGACTGCCCAGCGCCATGATCAGGCGGTGCAGGTTCACTGATTCATCGCTGTTGATCAGTTGGTGAAAGCCCCGGGCAATGTTCAGCAATACATTTTCCACCGCGATGCCGTCCGGCAATTCGAAGAACAGCGGCGGCAATTGTTCCTCGCATTTGGCGACGACGGCAGCGGAGAACAGCGTCTCCTTGTCGTTGAAATGGCTGTAGACCGTCAGCTTCGACACGCCGGCCTCGCTGGCAACCGCGTCCATGCTGGTGTTGGCGTAGCCATGACAGAGAAACAATGTTTTCGCCGCATCCAGGATCGCCTGGCGTTTGGCCAGATCCTTGGGGCGGCCCGGGCCGTTTGGAGCTGAAAGATTGTTCGACATTCTTCGCTTTTAATACTGGACTGGTGAGTTTGCTATTAATACCATACCCGCCAGTATAAATATTCCAAGCCTCATTCGCGAAAGGTCCGTCACCATGTTCCGCCATGCGTTGTCCTTTGCCGTGCCAGTCAGTCTGGCGTTCCTGTTATCGGCGTGCGGTCAGGAGGAGGTGACGAAAGTCACCGTGCGCCCGGCCATGGTGGTGCAACCCGAGCCTTCGGCGCAGGCGATGGAAAGTTATCCGGGCGAGGTGCGAGCCCGCTATGAGCCTGATCTGGCGTTCCGCATCGGCGGCAAAGTCAGCCGACGACTGGTCGACGAAGGCCAGCGCGTCAAAGCCGATCAGCCTCTGGCCGAACTCGATCCGCAGGATGTGCGCCTGCAACTGGAAGCTACCCGCGCGCAGGTCGCCGCCGCCGAGGCCAATCTGAACCTGGTCCGCGCCGAACGGGATCGCTATAAAACCCTGATGGATCGGCAGATGGTCAGCCGCTCGGCCTACGACAATGCCGAAAACCTATATCGCTCCGGCGAAGCCCGCCTTAAACAAATCAAAGCTGAATTCAACGTTTCGACCAACCAGGCCAGTTACGCGGTACTGCGTGCGCCACAGGATGGCGTGGTGGCCAAGCGTTCGGTGGAAGTCGGCCAGGTGGTCGCCGCCGGGCAAACCGTGTTCACCCTCGCCACCGATGGTGAGCGCGAAGTGTTGATCAGCCTGCCGGAGCAAAGCTTTGGCCGCTTCAAGGTTGGTCAGCCGGTTACCGTGGAATTGTGGGCACAGCAGAATCAACGCTTCGCCGGGCAGATCCGCGAGTTGTCGCCGTCCGCCGATCCGCGCTCACGCACTTTTGCTGCGCGTATCTCGTTCACCAGCGGCAAAGTCCCGGCTGAACTGGGGCAGAGCGCCCGGGTGTTCGTGCAATCGGCTGACAGTGTCTCGCTGTCCATACCGCTTTCCGCGCTGACCGCTGAAAACGGCGCGACCTACGTCTGGGTGGTCAACGGCAACAACACGTTGAAGAAAACCCCGGTGCGGGTCGGTCCGTTCGGCGAGAAAAGCGTGGCGGTGCTCGAGGGGCTCAATGCCAGCGACTGGGTAGTGGCTGCCGGCGTTCATGTGCTGCTCGACGGCCAGCAGGTGCGGCCGGTGGATCGCTCCAACCGTGTGGTCAATCTGGCGAACAAGGAGTAAGCCCCAATGCGCTTCAACCTCTCCGAATGGGCGTTGCGTAATCGCCAGATCGTACTGTTCCTGATGCTTTTGCTCGCCGTTGTCGGCGCGTTGTCCTACACCAAACTCGGCCAGAGCGAAGACCCGCCGTTCACTTTCAAGGCGATGGTCATTCAGACCCGCTGGCCCGGTGCGACCGCGCAGGAAGTCTCGCGCCAGGTTACTGAACGGATCGAAAAGAAACTGATGGAAACCGGCGAGTACGAACGCATCATGTCGTTCTCCCGCCCCGGTGAATCCCAGGTGACCTTCATCGCCCGCGACTCGATGCACTCCAAGCAAATCCCCGATCTCTGGTATCAGTTGCGCAAGAAGGTCGGCGATATCCGCCAGACCTTGCCGCCGGGAATTCAGGGGCCGTTCTTCAACGATGAGTTCGGCACCACCTTCGGCAATATCTACGCATTGACCGGTGACGGTTTCGACTACGCCGTGCTCAAGGATTACGCCGACCGCATCCAGATTCAGTTGCAACGGGTCAAGGACGTCGGCAAGGTCGAACTGCTTGGGTTACAGGACGAGAAAATCTGGGTCGAGCTGTCCAACGTCAAACTCGCCACCCTCGGCTTGCCGCTGGCGGCAGTGCAGCAGGCGCTGGAGGAACAAAACGCGGTGTCCACGGCGGGGTTCTTTGAAACCGGCAGCGAGCGCTTGCAGCTACGCGTCTCGGGGAATTTTCAGACAGTCGATGAGATAAAGAACTTTCCGATCCGCGTCGCCGATCGTACGTTCCGTATCTCCGATATCGCCGATGTGCGTCGCGGTTTCAGCGACCCACCGGCGCCGCGCATGCGTTTCATGGGCGACGATGCGATCGGTCTGGCCGTGGCGATGAAGGACGGCGGCGACATTCTGGTCCTGGGCAAGGCGCTGGAGGGCGAGTTCTCGCGGATCCAGAAAAACCTCCCGGCCGGCATGCAACTGCGCAAGGTGTCCGATCAGCCGGCAGCGGTAAAAACCGGCGTCGGCGAGTTCGTCCAGGTGTTGGTCGAGGCACTGGCGATCGTCTTGCTGGTGAGCTTCTTCTCCCTCGGCGTGCGCACTGGCATGGTCGTAGCGCTGACCATTCCGCTGGTGCTGGCGATGACCTTCGCCTGCATGTATTACCTCGGCATCGGCCTGCACAAGATTTCCCTCGGTGCGCTGGTGCTGGCGCTGGGTCTGCTGGTGGACGATGCGATCATCGCCGTGGAAATGATGGCGATCAAAATGGAGCAGGGTTTCGACCGCATTCGCGCGGCGAGTTATGCCTGGACCAGCACCGCATTCCCGATGCTCACCGGCACGCTGATCACCGCCGCCGGCTTCCTGCCGATTGCCACTGCGCAGTCCGGCACCGGCGAATACACCCGTTCGATTTTCCAGGTGGTGACCATTGCCTTGCTCGCCTCATGGGTCGCGGCGGTCATGTTCGTGCCGTATCTGGGGGAAAAACTCCTGCCGGATCTGGCGAAAATTCATGCGGCGAAACACGGCACAGGCGATGGTCAGCCGGACCCCTATGCGACGCCGTTCTATCAGCGCGTGCGGCGTCTGGTGGAGTGGTGCGTGGCCCATCGCAAGACCGTGATCGTGCTGACGGTGGGGCTGTTTATTGCCTCGGTGATGTTGTTCCGCTTTGTCCCGCAGCAATTCTTCCCGGCCTCAAATCGACTGGAGTTGATGGTCGATCTGAAACTGGCCGAAGGCGTTTCTCTGGCCAATACCACCAGCGAAGTCAAACGCCTCGAAGCGCTGCTCAAGGAGCACGCCGGCATCGACAATTACGTGGCCTACGTCGGCACCGGTTCGCCGCGCTTTTATCTGCCGCTGGATCAGCAACTGCCGGCGGCGAGTTTTGCCCAGTTCGTGGTGTTGGCAAAAACCATCGAAGAGCGTGAAGCGCTGCGCAGCTGGTTGATCGAAACCCTCAACGAACAGTTCCCGGCCCTGCGTTCGCGGGTCACCCGTTTGGAAAACGGACCGCCGGTTGGCTATCCGGTGCAGTTCCGCGTCACTGGCGAGCACATCGAAGAAGTCCGTGCGTTGGCGCGCAAAGTGGCGGCAAAGGTTCGCGAGAATCCGCACGTGGTCAACGTGCATCTGGACTGGGAGGAGCCGAGCAAAGTTGTCTACCTGAATATCGACCAGGATCGCGCCCGCGCCCTCGGTGTGAGCACGGCCAATCTGGCGAAATTCCTGCAGAGTTCGCTGGTCGGCTCGACGGTCAGCCAGTACCGCGAAGACAACGAATTGATCGAGATTCTGCTGCGCGGCACCGTGCACGAGCGCACTGAATTGTCGTTGTTGCCGAGCCTCGCGGTGCCGACGGATAACGGTCGCAGTGTGGCGTTGTCGCAGATTGCCACGCTGGAATACGGCTTCGAGGAAGGCATCATCTGGCACCGCAATCGGCTGCCGAACGTGACGGTGCGCGCCGACATTTACGGCAAGGAGCAACCGGCGACGCTGGTCAAGCAGATCATGCCGACGCTGGACCCGATTCGCGCCGAATTGCCCGATGGTTATCTGCTGGATGTGGGCGGCACTGTGGAGGATTCCGAGCGCGGGCAGAAGTCGGTGAATGCCGGGGTGCCGATGTTCATTGTCGTGGTGTTGACCTTGCTGATGGTGCAGTTGCGCAGTTTCTCGCGCACGGCGATGGTGTTTCTGACGGCGCCGTTGGGGTTGATCGGGGTGACGTTGTTTCTGATGGTGTTCCGGCAGCCGTTCGGGTTTGTGGCGATGCTGGGGACCATCGCGTTGTCCGGGATGATCATGCGCAATTCGGTGATTCTGGTCGATCAGATCGAGCAGGATATCGCTTCGGGGCTTAAGCCTTGGCAGGCGATTATCGAGGCGACGGTGCGGCGCTTCAGGCCGATTGTGTTGACGGCGCTGGCGGCGGTGCTGGCGATGATTCCGCTGTCGCGCAGTGTGTTTTTCGGGCCGATGGCGGTGGCGATCATGGGCGGGCTGATTGTGGCTACGGCGCTGACGCTGTTGTTTTTGCCGGCGTTGTATGCGGCCTGGTTTCGGGTGCGTAAGGAGGCTTGAGGTTTTTGTGTCGTGGCGGCCTTCGGGCCGACCATGACGTGGGGTTTTGGGTGTATATCCGTTGCTGTGGGTGTTGCTGATTACGGTTCCGCCCTTACGGCGGGTCACCTTTTTCAAACGCCAAAAAGGTAACCCAAAACGCTTGCTCCTGCGTTCGGCCCTCGCAGGCTCGGGTTCCTTCGCTGCGGGATCGATCCGGGCGCAGCGGCTACGGTTTGCTTCGCTGCACCTCCTTCCGCTGTGTCTGGCTGCGCCAGACGGTCGCTGCGCTCCCACGCCCGGATCAATCCCTCCACTCAGCCTTCCGACGTCGCCGGTGGATCAAGATCAAGAGCACTCGAGCTTGCGCTCATTGTTGAGTGGGGCGGCTTTGCCGCGGGCAGCTGCGCTGCTTTGCTTTTGTGGGAGCGAGCCTGCTCGCGAAGGCGGTCTGACAGCCAATTCATTTCGAATCGCCAATTCACGCTGCTTTCCTACAGCTTCTTCAGAGTCCTCCGATCTTGAGGCGCTGGCCGTCCAATGCTGTACTCCGGGTTCTGCTTTTCCGAGTCCTTGAGTCTGTCTGATGAAGAAACCACCGACATTAGCTGGCAGAACGGATCCTGTTTTCGACCTGTTGGCCCGCTCGCCCCACAAGCAACGACTTGCGGATTATCTGGCGCTGCTCAAGCCGCTCGATGATCAGGGGCGCTATCTGCCATTCGAGGCGTTGCGCTATCGCTGGGCGGCTGGGTTGGACGCGAATCTTTGTTGGGCGTTGGTGAAGAAGGCGCGGGCGGCCCAGTACATTCATTTGTTGCCGTTGGGCGAGCCGGTGCAGTGGGGCAAATACGTGCCAACGCCGTTGGCGCAGAAAACCTTGGCTGTGGTGGATCGTTACGCCAGTACGGCCGCGCTGGATTACATGACAAGTCAGATCGGCGAGCGGGCGCATTTCTCCTGTCTGCTCAATGACCTGATCGAAGACGAAGCCATCGCCAGTAGCCAGTTGGAGGGCGCGGCGACTACCACGCGCGTAGCCAGGGACATGCTCAAGCATCAGCGCCAGCCGCGGACGCCAGATGAGCGCATGGTCATGGGGAATTATCGAATGATGAATTTCGCTTGGGAAAAGCGTTATGAACCTCTGAGCATTGAGCTGATTGCAGAGATCCATCGAGTGGGTGTGGAGGGGATCGATGACGAGCAGTATTCCCCAGGATTGTTCCGGACCAATGATGAGGTGGTTGTTCAGGATGGTTCAGGCAACACCGTGCACCGACCACCTCCTGCTGCAGGATTGGTTGCGCGGTTGGCGAGGCTGTCCGCCTGGATCAACCGGCCCGCTGCCTCGATTCTGGACCAAAATTATCTGCATCCACTGATCAAGGCCGTGACGCTGCATTTCGCCATGGGTTATGAACATCCATTTCGCGACGGTAACGGGCGGGTCGCGAGAGCCTTGTTTTACTGGTTCATGTTCAAACATGAGTTCGCGGCGTTTCGCTACATTGCGATCAGTCTGCTGCTGCGCAATGCACCGGTGAAATACGGACGCTCCTACCTGCACACCGAGGCGGATGAGCTGGATCTGACTTATTTCATCGAGTTTCAATGCGCGGTTGTTTTGCGAGCCGTGGTCGGTTTTACAACTGTGTACCGCAAGAGTCTGGCAGACACTCAGGACTTTCAGCGCTGGCTGACGAGCTCTGGCGTAATTGCTCAACTGACGGAACGGCAGCGCGCGGTGTATCAGGTGGCTAAAAGCGGGGAGGCGAAGGAGTTTACGGCGAGCAATGTCGCGGAAAATTTTTCCTGCTCGGGTAGCGAGGCGGCGTCGATCCTGGAAGGGCTGGACCAATTGCAGCTTTTTGAGAGAAGGAAGATGGGGCGGGAGTGGGTGTTTTTTTTACGTAGTTCTTTACGTGGAGGCAAGCATGGGAGCGAATTGAATCGCCCCCATGTTGTAACGACTTAAAGCGTACCAAACACTTTCTTCGCCAGACTCGTCGCCGCAGCGGCCGGGTTCTGGCGGATGGTTTCTTCCTGTTTGCCGATCATCTCGAACAGGCCATTCAGTGCTTGCTCGGTGACGTAGTTCTCGACATTTGCGCTCTTCGCGTCCACCACGCCAAACGCAGCGGCCTGGCCCGCAAACGAGTTGTACTTCTGTGCGACGCCGACCTTGTCGGTGGCTTGCTTGACGATGGGCAGGAATTTCGCGCGGATCTGTTCGCGGCTGGATTTGTCCAGGTATTGGGTCGCCGAATCATTGCCGCCGCTGAGGATGCCTTTGGCGTCGGCCACGCTCATCTTCTTCACTGCATCGACGAGGATTGGCTGGGCCTGGGTCACGGCGGATTCGGCGGCTTTGTTCATCGCGGTTTCCAGTTCTTCGACCTGGGCGCCCATGCCGAAGGCTTTCATCTTGCTCGCGGCTTTGCCGAGTTTGCCCGGCAGTTCGATTTTCACTTCGGGGTTATTGCTGAAGCCGCCCGGGGTGCCGAGTTGTTTCACGGCGATCTGGGCGCCTTGGGTCAGGGCGTCCTTGAGGCCGCCGGTGGCGTCTTGCTGCGACAGGTCGCTGAGCGACAGGGCCAGGGCGTTGGCGGAGATCAGCAAGCCGGCGCAGGCGGCGGCGAAGCGAAGGGTAGGGCGGCGCATGGCGGCTTCCTTGTGGCGAAAAATGGATTAACGAACGGCGTCGACGCGGATTTTCAGCGGCTGCGGGTCGTTGCCGTCGAGTTGCACGGCGTGGTTTTCGGTGGTGATGAACATCAGCTCGCCGTTGACTTCAATGCGTGCGCTGATCGAATAACGATGGCCGGATTTGACCTGCGCCGGATCGTAGCTCAAATGGAATGGCAGCGGCACCTGGCCTTTGATCGGGCCTTTCTGTTCGGCGAGGACGATGGCGGGTGCATCGGCCAGCGACACGTCTTGCAGGCTGACGCTCAGAGTCGCGCTCGGGGGCAGGGCGATGCGTTGCAGGTAGAAGACTTCGCCGTCGAGGCTGGCCTTGCCGGCGGGTGTGGTTGATTGGCAGGCGCTGAGCAGGGTGGCGGCGGCGAGGGTCAACAGTTTTTTCATGGGTGAATCTCCTTTCAATGTGGGAGCGAGCCTGCTCGCGAAAGCGGTGGATCGGTCAAAATAAATGGCAACTGACACTCCGTCTTCGCGAGCAGGCTCGCTCCCACAGGGGTAAGGCTTCAAGCCTCAGGCTGTGGCGTGATCTGATCCGCCGCATCTTCACTGCGGTGCAGCGCGACCTGGCGGATCGACAGGCGAATCTCCGCCGGCAGCACGCGTTTGGCCGCGCCTTCGGCCAGCTCGCCGAGCAGTTCGTGGTAGCTGAGCTTGCCGGCTTCGTCGCGGCGCAGGACGTCGAGGTCGAGCAGGGTCTGGATGAAGTGGCGGAACAGACTCTTGTCGAAGAACTCCGGCGCATTCAGGCCATGGAGGATCGACAGACGCTGGGCCATGACCGTGCAGAGGTCTTCCAGCTCTTCGGCGCTGATGCTGTTCTGGCCGCTGTTGAGTAGCAGGGACACGGTCATGTAGAACCGCTGCAGGGTCTGCGCGATGCTTTTCGACAGCAGCGTCAGCAGCACGAAATGCCGCGAACTCGGCGCCGGGCGCAGGTACAGGTCTTTCTCGAAACGTAGCAGGCCCTGCTCGACGAACGCTTCCAGCCACTGATCGATCACCGCGTCGAGTTCGTCCAGGCTCCAGCGGATGAACAGCTCCGATTGCAGGTACGGATACAGCGCGCGGGTGTAGCGCAGGATCTGCTCGCGGCTCATGCGCGAGGTGCTCTGGAAGAAACTCGCCAGCAACGAGGGCAGGGCGAAAATGTGCAGGACGTTGTTGCGGTAGTAAGTCATCAGGACCGCGTTCTGCTCGTCCAGATACAGAATCTTGCCCAGCGCATCGTTCTGCTCGGCGAGCAGATCCATGTCTTTCACATGCTCGATCAGCGCGCGGCCATCGCCTTCAGGCAAGGTGGTGTGTGGCGAATACGGCACCTTGCGCAGCAGCGCCAGATACAGATCCAGCACCCGCGCCATGGCGCGATCATCCAGGGCCAGACGCGTGGTCGACAGCAGGGCCAGCGCTACCAGATTCACTGGATTGATCGCCGCCGCTTCGTTGAGGTGCCGGGCGACTTTCTCGCCGAGGCGGTTGGTGGTTTCGTTGAGCCACGCCGGTTTGAATTGCGGGCCGAGCTCCTGCCGGCGCCAGTCCGGTTGCTCGGCGTCGAGAAATTCCGCCAGTTTGATCGGCTCGCCGAAGTTGACCGCGACCTGACCGAAGCGCTGCTTGAGCGCGCCGATCACTTTGAAAATATCGAAGATCGACTCTTTCTTTTTGCTCGCGCCGCGCAGCTCACCGAGGTAGGTGCGGCCTTCGAGCACGCGCTCGTATCCGATGTACACCGGCACGAACACGATCGGCATCCGCGACGAACGCAGGAAACTGCGCAGGGTGATTGCGAGCATTCCGGTTTTCGGTTGCAGCATGCGCCCGGTGCGCGAGCGCCCGCCCTCGACGAAATACTCCACCGGGAAACCTTTGGTGAACAGCGTGTGCAGGTATTCGTTGAACACCGAGGTGTACAGCGGATTGCCCTTGAAGGTGCGGCGCATGAAGAACGCACCGCCGCGACGCAGCAGGCTACCGATCACCGGCATGTTCAGGTTGATCCCGGCGGCGATGTGCGGCGGGGTCAGACCATTGCGGAACAGCAGATAGGAAAGCAGCAGGTAATCGATGTGGCTGCGATGGCACGGCACGTAAATCACTTCGTGACCCTGCGCAACGTTCTGCACGCCCTCGATGTGATTGACCTTGATGCCGTCGTAGATCTTGTTCCAGAACCAGCTCAGCACCACTTCGAGAAAACGGATCGCGGTGTAGGTGTAGTCCGAAGCAATCTCGTTGCCATAGCGCAGGGCCTGGGCCTTGGCTTTCTCCGGGGAGATTTTCTCGCGCTCGGCTTCGTCGAGGATCGCCTGTTTGACCAACGGCTGATTGAGCAGGCCTTTGACCAGATTGCGCCGGTGAGAAATGTCCGGGCCGATCACCGCAGCTTTGAGATTGCGGAAGTGCACGCGCAGGATGCGCTGGGCCATGCGCACGGTGCGCTCGTGGCCCTTGTTGTGATCGATCAATTCGCGCAGGTGGATCGGCGCGGAAAATTGCACGCGGGTTTTACGCCCGAGGACGATGATGCTCAGCAGCCGGCGCAGGCGTCCGGTGACTGCCCAGCTGTCGGCGAACAACAGTTTCCACGGACTGTTTTCGCTGTCCGGGGACTGGCCCCAGAACACGCTGACCGGAATGATCTGCGCGTCTTCGGCAGCGTTCTGCGTCAGCGCGCTGACCAGACGGGTGAGGGTCGGCGGCGCACCACGTTTGTCCTGGCGGCCGAGCCAGTCCGGGTCCGGTGTCAGATAAAAAAACGCCGCAGGTTCGATCAGCGTACCGACCGACACCGCCAGCACCGGGCGGGGCAGGCCGGCCTTGGTGCACTCGGTGTCGACCACCGCCAGATCGGTCAGCGAAGGGTTTTGCAGGACGTAGAACACCGGACGACTGCGGTCGAGGTTAAGAGTGAACGACGACTGATTGATGGTCTCGGAGCGAACCCAGAGATACAACAGGCGGCGCAGGGTGCCAAACACAAGACGGCGGAACGGGGAACGGGTCATACGGCTTCTGCGTGAGTGGATAAAACCGAGCAGGCGCTCGGGGCGGACAGTTTGCCGTATTAGGCGAAAATCGGCAAAAAAGCGCCGAAGTAATCTCCTGTTGAGAGTTTCTTCACCTGTCATATACTCGGCGCTCTGTTGCCGGTGCCCTGTCATGGACGTCGGACGCAGGCTGACGTTCCTCTAAGGCTTTCCTGCGAAAAGCCCGTTCAATAATAAAAAAGGAGTATGAACAGATGGCAACACGCGAAACCGGCAACGTGAAGTGGTTCAACGACGCCAAAGGCTACGGCTTTATCCAGCGCGACGACGGCGTGGACGTGTTCGTGCACTACCGCGCGATACGCGGCGAAGGGCACCGCTCGCTGACCGAAGGTCAGCAGGTCGAGTATGCGGTGATCACCGGCGAGAAGGGTTGCAGGCGGAAGACGTTGTAGGCCTGTAAAAGCAGCCTCAAGCCTCAAGCCTCAAGCTGCAAGCAGTTCAGCTTGAAGCTTGAAGCTTGAAGCTTGAAGCTTTTAGCTGCCGCTAAGCGGTCTTCCAGGTGATCTCTTCTTCTCCGTCTTCGCTGATGCGAATCCAGCGATCGGCGGTTTCTTCACCTTCTTCTTCGACCCACGTCCCCGGTGCACAACGCACTTCGACGTTCAGTGCGGCAAAGGCTGCGCGGGCGCAGGCGATGTCGTCGTCCCAGGGGGTCTGGTCGCTTTCCAGGAACAGGCTGTTCCACTTGCCCACGGCTTTCGGCAGCCAGGTCACCGGCACGTTGCCGGCCTTGCACTTGTACGTCTGGCCTTTCTGTACCCAGTCGCTGCACGGGCCTAGCGCTTGGCCGAGCCAGGCGGCGATGGCCTTGTGGTCGACGTCGGCGTCTTTCAGGTAAATCTCGATGTCCGGTTGGCGCATGGATGTCCTCACTGCGGGTCTGAAAAATCCATTCGCGGATTTAGCCGGCCCCGGGCCTGTGCCCGAGACCAAAAGTTATTGAAGAACGAAATAATCGTAGCGCATCGACACGGTGGTCTCGAACGGCTCGGCCTGTTCGATCACCGCCGCACGACGCTCGGCACTGGCACGCCAGCCGTGAGGCGTCATCGCCAACAGGTTGGCGCGGTCCTCGGGCTTGTCCAGGGTCAGCTTGAATTCCAGGGTTTCGCTGTGCGCCAAAACCATGCCTTCCGGCACCAGGGCCAGGTGCTTGTCGTCGGTGTACTCGCGCACTTCGTCGTACAGGCGTTCGCGCAATTCCATCAGATGGCCACGGGTCGGGCCGACTTTCATCAGCCCACCGCCGACGCTGAGCAGACGCTTGGCTTCCTCCCAATCCAACGGACTGAAGACGCTGGCGAGAAACTGGCAACTGCCTGAAGCCAATGGCACGCGGGCCATGCTGGCGATCAACCAGGTGATCGCCGGGTTGCGTTTGCAGGCGCGTTTGACAGCTTCGCGGGAGATGTCCAGCGCGTAGCCATCAGCGTTCGGCAAAGCTTCGGCGATTTGCGCGGTGTAGTAACCCTCGCCACAACCGATATCGACCCAGCGCTCCGGCGCGTAACTCGCCGCCAATTCAGCCAGACGTTTGGCCACTGGCGCGTAATGCCCGGCGTTGAGGAAATCACGCCGTGCCTCGACCATCGCTTGATTGTCGCCCGGGTCGCGGCTGTTCTTGTGCTGCACCGGCAACAGGTTCAGATAACCCTGGCGCGCACGGTCGAACCGATGCCCGGCGGGGCAGACCACGCCGTTCTCTACCGCGTTGAGCGGTTCACTGCAGATCGGGCACGCGAGCATCAGGCGAGCAACTTGATCAGGGTCTGGTAATAGATTTCCGTCAGCACATCGAGATCCGCCGCCAGCACGCGCTCGTTGACCTGATGGATGGTCGCGTTGACCGGGCCCAGTTCAACCACTTGCGTGCCCATGGTCGCGATGAAACGGCCATCGGAGGTGCCGCCGCTGGTCGACGCCTTGGTCTCGCGACCGGTGATGTCCTTGATGCTCGACGATACCGCATCGAGCAGCGCGCCCGGTTCGGTGAGGAACGGCAGGCCGGACAGCGCCCAGTCGATGTGCCAGTCCAGACCATGCTTGTCGAGAATATCGGCAACGCGTTTCTGCAGGCCTTCGACGGTCGATTCGGTGGAGAAACGGAAGTTGAACACCGCCACCAGATCACCCGGGATCACGTTGGTCGCGCCGGTGCCGGAATTGACGTTGGAAATCTGGAAACTGGTCGGCGGGAAGAAGTCGTTGCCGTGGTCCCAGTGCTCGGCGGCCAGCTCTGCCAGCGCCGGAGCGGCGAGATGGATCGGGTTCTTCGCCAGGTGCGGGTAGGCCACGTGACCCTGCACACCTTTGACCGTGAGCTTGGCGCCGAGGGAACCGCGACGGCCGTTTTTCACCACATCGCCGACCAGCGTAGTGCTCGACGGTTCGCCAACGATGCACCAGTCCAGACGCTCGTTGCGCGCGACCAGACGTTCGACCACAGCCTTGGTGCCGTGATGCGCCGGGCCTTCTTCATCGCTGGTGATCAGGAAAGCGACCTTGCCTTTGTGGTTCGGGTAATCGGCGACAAAGCGTTCAGCGGCGACGGTCATCGACGCCAGGCTGCCTTTCATGTCTGCCGCGCCACGGCCGCAGAGCATGCCATGTTCGTCGATCACGGCATTGAACGGATCGATCTGCCATGCGGTAACCGGACCGGTCGGCACCACGTCGGTGTGGCCGGCGAAGCACAGCACCGGGCCGTCGTTGTTGCCGTGGGTGGCCCAGAAGTTATCCACATCTTCGATGCGCATCGGCTCCAGGGTGAAACCGGCATCGCCCAGGCGCTGCATCATCTGCTTCTGGCAGTCGGCATCGACCGGGGTTACGGAGGGACGGCGGATCAGGTCGATGGCCAGTTGAAGGGTCGGCGATAGGTCGGCGTGGGCCGTCATGGAAAACTCCGGGATCATGGGGTGTGAGCTTGGGCTTCTAATGTGGGAGCGAGCCTGCTCGCGAAAGCGGTCTACCAGGCACCTTAAAGGTTGAATGTTACAACGCCTTCGCGAGCAGGCTCGCTCCCACAAGGGACAGGGGTGGTCAGTCAGACCGGTTATCACGCCAAGCCCCGCAAAATGGCGGTTATCTTAAAGCAAAACGGCGACCATTGGCCGCCGTTTAGTGCTGCGTTGCGGATTTAGACGACCGGTGCCGGCTCAGCCTTGGCCGCAGGTTTGGGCAGCGACGACAGGAACGCCATGATCAGCGCGGCCAGATACGGCAGCGACTGCACCAGCAGCATGGTCACCCAGAAGCGCATGTCATTGCTCGGAATGCCCTGCACCAGGAAAATCCCCAGCGCCGCGCCCCACAGCAACAGCATGATGAACAGCTCCTCGCGAGCCTCGCTGATCGCCACCCAGAAACCGTGGTTGTCAGCGTTTTTCGGCGTGCGGAAGAACGGAATGCTGGTGGTGAAGAAACCGTACAGCACCGCTTTGGCGATGGTGTGCGACAACGCCAACCCGGCCAGCGCCGCGCAGAACGCATCTTTCAGATTCACGCCGACGGCGCGACGGTAGAGGAAGATGATCTTGCCGACCTTGAACACGAACAGCGCCAGCGGCGGGATCGCGAAAATCAGCAACGGTGGATCGACCCGTTGCGGCACGATGATCATCGCCGCCGACCACAACAGCGCGCCAACGGTGAAGAAGATGTTCATGCCATCGGCAACCCACGGCAGCCAGCCGGCGAGGAAGTGATAGCGCTGACCACGGGTCAGTTCGGTGTCCTTGCCGCGCAGCAGGCTGCGGGTGTGGCGCTTGATGATCTGGATCGCGCCATAGGCCCAGCGGAAACGCTGTTTCTTGAAGTCGATGAAGGTATCCGGCATCAGGCCCTTGCCGTAGCTGTCGTGGTAATACGCCGCCGACAGGCCTTTCTCGAACACGCGCAAACCGAGTTCGGCGTCTTCACAGATGCACCAGTCAGCCCAGCCCAATTCTTCCAGCACCGAGCGGCGGGTCATGGTCATGGTGCCGTGCTGAATGATCGCGTCACGGTCGTTGCGGGTGACCATGCCGATATGGAAGAAGCCTTTGTATTCGGCGTAGCAGAGCTTCTTGAAGGTGCTTTCGTTCTGGTCGCGATAATCCTGCGGAGACTGCACCACGGCGATTTTCGGGTCGGCGAAGTGCGGCACCATGTGCTTGAGCCAGTTCGGGTGCACGCAGTAATCGGAGTCGATCACCGCAATGACTTCGGCGTCCTTGGCGGTGTGCGGGATCAGATAATTCAGCGCGCCGCCCTTGAAACCGGCCAGCGGCGAAACGTGGAAGAACTTGAAGCGCGGGCCGAGGGTTGCGCAGTAGTCACGCACCGGTTCCCACACCGCCGGATCCTTGGTGTTGTTGTCGATGATCAGGACTTCGAAATCCGGATAGTCGAGCGCGGCCAGGGCATCGAGGGTCTGTTTGACCATCTCTGGCGGCTCGTTGTAGCAGGGCACGTGGATCGACACTTTCGGCCGGTAGTCGGAATCGCCCAGCACCGGCAGGAATTCCCGCCGGCGCTTGTGAATCCACACCGCTTCGGCCAGTTCATGGGCCTCGGTGAGCAGGACGATGAATACCCCGAGCGCACCGAGCGCCAGGAGGAATCCGACCGTGAGGCTGAACCACGTGCTGTATTGCTGGCTGTAGTCGTAACCGATGTACACCAGCACCGAGCCGCAGAGGAACGCGATAAACGTCAGGAACGTACGACCGCGCTGGCGCAGGGCCGAGCCGTCGATCATCAGCAGGGTCAGCGACAGCAGCGCCAGCACCACTGAGCCGATCGCCAGTACGCGCCATTGTGGAATCGCCACCACCGGGCCTTCGAAATTGAATTTCTGCTGGCGCGCGGCGTTGAACACGCCCCAGTAGGCGCCGACCGAACCTTCGTCGCTGGCCTTCCACGGCTGATCGAACGCTTCGATCACGAAGTAGTTGAAGCCTTGGCGATTGAGCTTGTTGACCAGCGTGCGCAGATAAATTGCCTGATCTGCCGGCGATGCATCGGCGCCACCGCGCATGCGACCGTTGCTCGGCCAGCCGACTTCGGACAGCAGCAGCGGTTTTTTCGGAAAGAGTTTTTTCAGATCGCGGGCGCGGTCGAAGACGAACTGGCCGGCCTTGTCCACCGGAATGAATTCCCAGTAGGGCAAGACGTGGGCGGCGATCAGGTCAACGTGTTTGGCCAGTTGCGGGTATTTCTCCCAGATGTGCCATTGCTCGGAAGTGGTCACCGGTACTTTGACCGCAGCGCGCACCCGATCCAGCAGAACGATCAGGGCTTCCGGGGTGATTTCTTCACGAAACAGCGCTTCGTTGCCGACCACCACGCGCACGACGCTGCGCGAGGTGTTGGCCAGTTCGATGGCTTTGGTGATTTCCCGTTCGTTGCGTTCCTGGTCCGGGCTGATCCAGATACCGAGGGTGACGCGCAGGCCGAATTCCTCCGCCAGTTTCGGGATGTCTCCCAGCGAACCGTCGACTGAATAGATACGGATGTTGTCGGTCAGCTTGCTCATGATTTCCAGGTCACGGCGCATTTCATCGTCAGACGGATACTGATCCTTCTGTGGGAATTGGCCTTGCTGGAATGGCGAATACGAGAAGCCGGAGATTTGCTGCGGCCAGTTCGGCGCCGTGACCGGGCGATTGACCAGCGCCCAGAAACCGGTGAACAAGGCAGCGATGGCCAGCACCACCACCAGGTTGAGTCCAAATTTACGCGATGACATAGCTGTTTCGGGTTCCAAAGGCTGTGGAACGAAGGATCGGTCGGATAGACGCCCGAGGGGCGCGCATCCTACACCGGCGGTTAACCAGTCGTACAACTGACGGGAAAATGCCTGACATTGGGCAGCCGTCTCTGACTTAAGTTCTTACACTTGTCGCTTGCAGCTTAAAACTTGTCGCTGCGTAGCCCTATAATGCGCGCCGGTTTTTGGGGTAATGGTCATGAGTACAGAAGATCCGCGGTTTGCAGGCATCGCCCGGTTGTATGGCATCGAGGGCCTGGAACGCTTGCGCGCCGCCCATGTGGCGATCGTCGGCGTTGGTGGCGTCGGTTCCTGGGCGGCGGAAGCCATGGCCCGTTGCGGGGTGGGCGAGATCTCGCTGTTCGACCTTGATGACGTCTGCGTCAGTAATGCCAACCGTCAGTTGCACGCCTTGGACAGCACTGTCGGCAAACCCAAGGTCGAGGTGATGGCCGAGCGCCTGCGCGGGATCAACCCCGATTGCACGGTGCACGCCGTGGCCGATTTCGTCACCCGCGACACCATGGCCGAATACATCACGCCGAACATCGACTGCGTGATCGACTGCATCGATGCGGTGAACGCCAAAGCGGCGCTGATCGCCTGGTGCAAACGCCGCAAGATCCAGATCATTACCACCGGCGGCGCGGGCGGGCAGATCGACCCGACGCTGATTCAGGTTTGCGACTTGAACCGCACCTTCAACGATCCGCTGGCCTCGAAAGTCCGTTCGACGTTGCGCCGGGACTACGGCTTCTCCCGCACCGTGACCCGTCACTACAGCGTGCCGTGTGTGTTTTCCACCGAACAGCTGCGCTACCCGAAACCGGATGGCAGCATTTGTCTGCAGAAGAGTTTTGTCGGCGACGGCGTGAAGCTCGACTGCGCCGGCGGATTTGGCGCGGTGATGATGGTTACCGCGACATTTGGCATGGTCGCGGCGACCAAGGCTGTGGACAAGATTGTCGCTGGTGTTCGGCGCCCGGCGGACCGGGTCAAGCCTCAAGCCTGAAGGTATTAATGAGGGCCTCTTCGCGAGCAGGCTCGCTCCCACAGGGAAATGCATTTCCATTGTGGGAGCGAGCCTGCTCGCGAAGGCGATTAGCGCGCCAACTCATTCATCCGCTGGAGCACGGCATTCAGGCCATTACTGCGCGAAGGCGACAACTGCCGCGACAGTCCCAGCTGATTGAACCACTCCGGCAGATCCACCTGCTGCAACTCCACCGCCGACAATCCGTTGACCCGCAACAGCAGCAACGCCACCAACCCGCGAATCATCCGCGCATCGCTGCTCGCCTTGAACTGCCAGTGCCCGTCGTGTAAATCCCCGACCAGCCACACCTGGCTCTCGCAGCCATGCACCCGATTGGCCTCGCACTTTTGCGCGTCATCCAGCGCCGGCAAGCGATCGCCAAACTGCATCAGCAGTCGTGCGCGCTGTTCCCAGCCCGCCGCATTGTGAAACGTCTGCAGGGCTTCGGCCGCTTCAACCGGCAAGCTCATCGCAACAACTCCAGCGCCTGATCCAGCGCCTCGAAAAAGCGCTCCAGATCTTCCGAGTTGTTATACAGCGCCAACGACACGCGAATCGCGCCGGCCAGTTCGAAGCTTTTCATCAACGGCATGGCGCAGTGATGCCCGGCGCGTACGGCGATGCCTTGTTCGGTGAGCAGATGCGCCAGATCAGCGTTGTGCACGCCTTCGACGACAAAACTGGCCAGCGCCAGTTGCGGCTTGCCCAGCAGGCGAATGCCATTGCGGGCGGCGAGGCCGCGCAACAGATAGTCGTGCAGTGCCGCTTCATGGGCAGATACGGCGTCCTGATCCAAACCGGCCAAGTAGTCGAGGGTCGCTCCGAGGCCGATGACACTGGCGATTGGCGGTGTGCCAGCCTCGAACCCCAACGGCGCCGGGCGGAAGCGCGAATCCTGATAGTTGGCGTCCAGCACCATCTCGCCGCCGAACTGCCATGGCTGCAATTGCTCCAGCGCAGCGTTGCGTCCGAACAGCACGCCCAGTCCCTCAGGGCCGTAGAGTTTGTGGCTGGAAAACACATAGAAGTCGCAACCCAGCGCCTGCACATCATGCCGGCCGTGCACCACGCCTTGCGCGCCATCGACTACCGTCAGCGCGTTCTGCGCCTTGGCCATGCCGAGCAAAGCGGTCAGCGGTTGCCAGGCACCAAGGACGTTGGACAGCTGACTGACTGCCAGCAAACGCGTGCGCGGGCCGATCAGATGCACGGCAGCGGCGAGGTCGATCAGGCCGTCGGCATCCAGCGGCAGGATCACCAGTTTCAGGTTGCCGCGTTGCGCCAGTTGCTGCCACGGCAAAAGGTTGGCGTGATGCTCCAGAGCGCTGATGACAATCTCATCGCCCGGCTCGAACAAATGTTCAAGACCGTAAGCCAGCAGATTCAAGGCACTGGTGGCGCCGTGCGTGAAAATTATCTGCCCGCTGTCACCGGCATTCAGCCACTGGCCAACCTTGCGCCGGCTGTCTTCGAACGCTTGTGTCGCGTGGGCACCGGGCAGGTGTTGCGCACGATGCACATTGGCCGCGCCGTTGGCGTAGTAATGCGTCAGTGCGTCGAGCAGGGCCTGGGGTTTTTGCGTGGTGGCGGCGTTGTCCAGATAGGTCTGGTCTTGCCGTTGCAGCGCGGCGATGGCCGGGAAATCGGCGCGCCACGGGGAGGGGATCATCATGGGTTCAGCCCTGTGAAATTGGGCGGGGTGTACGCCAAACCTTGTGGGAGCGAGCCTGCTCGCGACAGCGTCCTTGAGGACGCCAGAAGCTTCGCGAGCAGGCTCGCTCCCACAGGAGGTCGATGTGCTGCTTAGTTGTGAGCGTGCAGCGCTTCGTTCAGTTCGATCGCCGATTTGTGGGTCTTGCATTCCACTGCACCGGTTTCCGAATTGCGCCGGAACAGCAGATCAGTCTGACCGGCCAGCTCACGTGCTTTCACAACCTTGACCAGATTGTTGTTTTCGTCGAGTAGCGCAACCTTGGTGCCGGCGGTCACGTACAGGCCCGACTCCACAGTGTTGCGGTCGCCCAACGGGATACCGATACCAGCGTTGGCGCCGATCAGGCAGCCTTCACCGACCTTGATCACGATGTTGCCGCCGCCCGACAGGGTACCCATGGTCGAGCAACCGCCGCCCAGGTCCGAACCCTTGCCGACGAATACGCCAGCGGAAACGCGGCCTTCGATCATGCCCGGGCCTTCGGTGCCGGCGTTGAAGTTGATGAAACCTTCGTGCATGACGGTGGTGCCTTCGCCGACGTAAGCGCCCAGACGCAGACGTGCGGCATCAGCGATACGCACGCCGGCCGGTACCACGTAGTCGGTCATCTTCGGGAACTTGTCCACAGAGAACACTTCCAGCAGTTCGCCGCGCAGACGCGCTTCGAGTTGCATTTCCGCCAGTTCGCTCAGGTCGATCGCGCCCTGGCTGGTCCACGCCACGTTCGGCAGCAGCGGGAAGATACCGGCCAGGCTCACGCCGTGCGGCTTGACCAGACGGTGCGAGAGCAGATGCAGCTTGAGGTAGGCCTCAGGCGTGGAGGTCAGTTGCGCGTCTTCGGCCAGCAGCGTGGCAACCAACGGCTTGTGGCTTTCAGCCAGGCGGGTCAGCAGCTTGCCTTGCACGGCGTCGATGCCTTTCACGGCTTCAGCCAGTTGCGCGGCCTGGGCGGTGGTGAAGGTGATGGCCTGGTTGCCTTCGGTGTAACCGAGGATCGGCGCAACAGCCGCGACCAGTTCGGCCGAAGGATTGAGCAGTGGCTGGGCGTAGAACACTTCCAGCCATGCGCCTTGACGGTTCTGGGTGCCGACACCAAAGGCGATGCTGAACAGGGAATTGGACATGTGAATACCTCTACAAAGAGTGACGGGCTGCTTACTTCAGAGCGGCCGCGTAGATATCTGGCTTGAAGCCAATCAGGGTTCGGTCACCGAGATCGAGCACCGGGCGCTTGATCATCGAGGGTTGCGCGAGCATCAGTTCGATGGCTTTCGCTTGGTCGAGATCGGCTTTGCGTTCGTCGTCGAGTTTGCGAAAGGTCGTGCCGGCGCGGTTCAGCACGGTTTGCCAGCCGTGCTCGTCGCACCATTGGGTCAGGTGCTCACGGTCAATGCCGGCGGTCTTGTAATCGTGAAAGTCATAACTGACAGCGTGTTCATCGAGCCAGGTGCGCGCCTTTTTCATGGTGTCGCAGGCTTTGATGCCGAAAAGGTGCAACGTTTTACTTGAAACGGCCAAGGAATCGCCCCCTTTACAGGTGCTGGAAAAAAATGGTGACGGATTATGCCATGACCGGACGGTTTCGTCGGCCACGGTTGTCGTAACGCTGTAAAACCTGTGGGAGCGAGCCTGCTCGCGAAGAGGCCATATCAATCAATATCTCTGTGTGCTGAACGACCGCTTTCGCGAGCAGGCTCGCTCCCACAAGGGGGTCGCGTTCCGGTCGTGCGACATAGGTGCAACGGTCAGCCACAGCCTAAGGCGCTAATATGGCAGTTCAACGCTGTCGATCGCCTGAGATTTTCGTTTTATGCAAACTGCTTACACCGTCCTGATCCTGCTGATGCTGGTCAGCGTCTCGCGCTTGGTTGGGCGCGTTATCCCGCTGCCATTGCCGCTGGTGCAAATCGCCGCCGGTGCCTTGCTCGCCTGGCCGACCCTGGGGCTGCACGTCGCCCTCGACCCGGAATTGTTCCTGTTTCTGTTCCTGCCGCCGTTGTTGTTTTCCGATGGCTGGCGCATGCCCAAACGCGCCTTCTGGCAATTGCGCGGACCGATCCTGACCCTGGCCGTCGGCCTTGTTTTGTTCACCGTGGTCGGTGCCGGCTATTTCATTCATTGGCTGTTGCCGACGATTCCGCTGCCGGTGGCCTTCGCCCTTGCAGCGGTTTTGTCACCGACGGACGCCGTGGCGGTTTCAGCGATTTCGCAAAACCGTCTCCCCACGCCGCTGATGCACATCCTTCAGGGCGAGGCGCTGATGAATGACGCCTCAGGCCTGGTGACCTTCAAATTCGCCCTCGCTGCAGCGGTCACGGGCGTGTTTTCGCTGACCAATGCCAGTCTGACCTTCGTCGCGGTGGCGCTCGGTGGGCTGGCGGTCGGTGTGGCGTTGAGCTGGCTGGTCGGGCGCCTGCGCGCGTGGATGATCGCCCGGGGCTGGGACGATCCGGCCACGCATGTGGTGTTCATGTTGCTGCTGCCGTTCGCCGCTTACGTACTGGCTGAACGTCTGGGCGCTTCGGGCATTCTTTCGGCGGTGGCGGCGGGGATGATGCAAAGCTGGCTCGACCTGCTGCCGCGCCAGACCAGCACGCGGCTGCTCAACCGCAGCGTTTGGGCGCTGCTCGAATTTGCGTTCAATGGCTTGATCTTCCTGCTGCTTGGCCTGCAATTGCCAGACATCATCAAGGCCGTGGTCAGCCATGAGCCGACGCTGTGGCCGACGTTGTTCTATCGCTGCCTCGATGTATTGGCGATTTTCGTGGCGCTGGTGCTGCTGCGGTTCATCTGGGTGCAAAGCATCTGGCGCTTGTCGGTGTTGCTGCGCCGACTGCGCGGCAAGGGCGAGCTGACCCAAGTGCCGACGGCGCGTTCATGCTGGTTGCTGACGGTGGGCGGTGTGCGCGGGGCGGTGACGCTGGCAGGCGTGATGTCGGTGCCGATGCTGATCGGCGCCGAGGCTTTTCCTGAGCGCGACTTGCTGATCTTCATTGCTGCCGGGGTGATTCTGCTGTCGCTGGTCTCGGCCTGTATCGCGCTGCCCTTGCTGCTGCGCGGCATCGACAAAAGTCCCGACGACAAGCGTCGTCAGGAAGTGCGCGACGCCTGGCGCAAGACGGCCGAAGCGGCGATTCACTCGCTGGAAACCGAAGAAGTCGTCCCGCAGGATGCCGCTCAAGCGGCGCTGGCGGCGGAGCTCAAGGCGCGGATCATGTCCGAATATCGCCATCAACTTGATGTGTTCAATGATTCTGCCGAGGCTCAGGCGCTGGCATTCCAGATGGATCTGCTTGAGCGTCGCCTGCGTTTGAAAGCGCTGCGCGCGCAACGCCTGGAACTCTACAGCCTCAGTCGTCAGCACCAGATCGGTGATGACGTGTTGCGAGAAGTGCTCGGGGAACTGGATTTGAGCGAGGCCAATCTGGGCCAGGTCAAATAACCGGTTGAGCGCTTGCAGCAGGGGACTGCCGCAAGCGCTCCGTGATCACTTCTGGCGGGTGATGAAGTCACGAATCCGTTCGGCGGCTTCGACGCATTCCGCCAGCGGCGCAACCAGTGCCATACGCACACGGCCGGCGCCAGGATTGACGCCATCGACATCGCGAGACAGATACGAGCCCGGCACCACGGTCACGTGTTCCTGCTCGAACAGATCGCGGCAGAACGCCGCATCATCGCCCTGCACATTCGGCCACAGATAGAAGCTGCCATCCGGGCGCTGTACGTCCATCACCGGGCCGAGGATCTCCAGCACCGCATCGAATTTCTCCCGGTACAGCGCACGGTTGGCGCGCACATGCACTTCGTCATTCCACGCGGCAACGCTGGCCAGTTGAGTCTGTACCGGCATCGCGCAGCCGTGGTAAGTGCGATAGAGCAGGAAGCCCTTGAGGATGTCGGCATCGCCGGCAACGAAGCCTGAACGCAGGCCTGGCAGGTTGGAGCGCTTGGACAGGCTGTGAAAGACCACGCAGCGCTTGAAGTCATTGCGGCCGAGTTCGACGCAAGCACTCAGCAGGCCCGGCGGCGGCGTCTGTTCGTCGAAGTACAGTTCGCTGTAGCACTCGTCGGCGGCAATGACGAA
Organism: Pseudomonas sp. ef1; assembly: GCF_007293365.2. Taxonomy (NCBI): domain Bacteria; kingdom Pseudomonadati; phylum Pseudomonadota; class Gammaproteobacteria; order Pseudomonadales; family Pseudomonadaceae; genus Pseudomonas; species Pseudomonas sp. ef1. The sequence continues at coordinate 2,232,615 of NZ_CM129815.1, forward strand.
GTCGTACTGATCAGCCAGGGCGATCAGCTTCTTCAGGGTCTCAACCGGAATCAGCGCGCCGGTCGGGTTGCCCGGCGAGCACAGGAACAGGATCTGGCAGCGCTGCCAGATGTCTGGCGAAACGGCGTCGAAGTCCGGGTTGAAGCCGTTTTCATCCAGGCACGGCAGGTAATGCGGCTTGGCCCCGGCGAGAAACGCCGCGCCTTCGTAGATCTGATAGAACGGGTTCGGGCTGACCACCAGCGCATCGTCGCCACGATTGACCACGGTCTGGGTGAAGGCGAACAGCGCTTCACGGGTGCCGTTGACCGGCAGCACATTGCGCGCCGGATCGATCCAGCCGTTCGGCACGCCAAAACGACGCTCGCACCAGCCGGCGATGGCTTCGCGCAGGGCCGGAATGCCGAGGGTAGTCGGGTACACCGCCATCTGATCCAGATTGTTCGCCAGCGCTTCGGCGACAAAACTCGGCGAACGGTGTTTCGGCTCGCCGATCGACAGGGCGATCGGGCGCTTGTCCGGGTTCGGCGTAACGCTGCCGAGCAGGGCGCGGAGTTTTTCGAACGGGTACGGCTGGAGCTGGTTCAGAGCGTTGTTCATTGGGGCCTCTTTTAAATGCTCAAGAGCTTTCTGTGGCGAGGGGCTTTATCCCCGTTGGGCTGCGCAGCGGCCCCAAAACCATCACTGCGGTTCAACTGAATGTCCGCATGCACAGGGTTTACGACTGCTTCGCAGCCGAACGGGGATAAATCCCCTCGCCACAGGGGATTGTATGTACCGGAGGAAAGCATGGGCTGCATTCACAGGGATAAACGGGTGATTCAGATACTGATCCGCGAAAGTTTGATATCCGGTTCCTGATTGACGCTCAGTTGTTCGACGATCGCATCCTGCAAACGGCTGCACAGCAGCGGATCGGACAGCGGTTGGTTGTGCGCGTCGGTGATGAAGAACACGTCTTCCACACGCTCGCCCAGGGTCGCAATCTTGGCGTTCTGCAGCGACAGGTCGAACTCGAGGAAGATCCCCCCGACCCGCGCCAGCAGGCCCGGCCGGTCAGGCGCCGTCAGTTCCAGCACGGTCACCGGACGCTGGGCGTCGTTGTGAATGGTCACTTGCGGCGCAAAGGCGAAGTGTTTGAGCTGACGCGGCACCCGGCGCTGGATGATCGTCGGGTAGTCGTCCGGGTTGCGCAGGGCTTCGGTGAGGCCTTCACGGATCTGCTTGATCCGCGCCGGGTTGTCGCCGATCGATTCGCCTTCGTTGTCGAGCACGATGTAGGTGTCGAGGGTGAACTGGCTGCTCGAGGTGATGACCCGGGCATCGTGAATGTTCAGGTTGAGCTGGTCCATCGCCGCCACGGTCACGGCGAAGAAGTCGTGCTGGTCCGGTGCATAAATGAAGATCTGCGTGCCGCCCTCGAACTCGCGCTGGGTGGTTTCCTTGATCAGCACCAGCGGCCCGCCATCCACCGGTTGCTGCAGGATCGCATCGCTGTGCCAGGCCACGTCGCCGGCGGTGTGGCGCAGGAAATAGTCATCGCCCAATTGCGCCCACAGCTGCTCGACGTCGTCCGGGTCGGTGCCGCCGCGCACCAGAATGTCCAGCGCCGCGCTTTGTGTCTGGCGGATCTGCTCTTCGCGATCCACCGGATTTTCCAGACCCCGGCGCAGGGCTCGTTTGGTCTCGGTGTAGAGCTGGCGCAACAGGCTGGCGCGCCATGAATTCCACAGCGTCGGATTGGTCGCGTTGATGTCGGCCACGGTCAGCACATAGAGATAGTCGAGGCGTGTTTCGTCGCCGACCGCCTGGGCGAAATCGTGGATCACCTGCGGGTCGGACAGATCCTTGCGCTGCGCAGTGGTGGACATCACCAGGTGGTTCTGCACCAGCCAGACGATCAGGCGGCTGTCCCACACCGGCAACTGATGGCGCTGGCAGAACGCCTCGGCATCGACCGCGCCAATCTCCGAGTGATCGCCATGCCGGCCCTTGCCGATGTCGTGATACAGACCGGCCATGTAGATCAGCTCAGGTTTGGGTAGCTTGGCCATGAGCTTGGCGGCCAGCGGAAATTTCTCCGAGACCTGGGTGTACTGCAGTTTGCGCAGGTGCTTGATCAGGTTCAGCGTGTGCGCATCGACCGTATAGATGTGGAACAGGTCGTGCTGCATCTGTCCGACGATAAAGCCGAACTCCGGCAGATAACGGCCGAGAATGCCGTAACGGTTCATCCGCCGCAGATTGCGGTGGATACCGATCTTGCACTTGAACAGCTCGATGAACAGGCTGGTGTTGCGGATATCGTTACGGAAGTTGTCATCGATCAGATGACGATGTTCGCGCAGCAGACGAATGGTGTCGGCGCGCACGCCTTTGATTTCCGGCTGCTGGGCCATCAGCACGAAAATTTCCAGCATGGCGAACGGCGTGCGGCGGAACACATTGTCATTGCGCGCCTCGATGTAACCGTCATGCAACTGGAAGCGCGAGTTGATCGGTTGCGGCGGCGCTTCGTCTTCCGGGGCGAGGATGACTTCCTCGAAGTGCTGGATGATCAGATCGCTCAGTTGGGCGATGCTCATCACGGTGCGGAAGTACTGCTGCATGAAGTTTTCGACCGCCTGTTTGGCGTCGTCTCCTTCAAAACCAAGCAGGCCGGCAATGGTGCGTTGATGATCGAACAGCAAGCGGTCTTCGGAGCGGCCGGCGAGCATGTGCAGGGCATATCGCACTTTCCACAGAAATTCCTGGGAGGAGGCGAGCAGGGCATTTTCGCTTTCGACCAGAAAACCTTCGCCGGCGAGGGCGCGCAGGTTCAGGGTGCCGTACTGTCTGCGGGCGACCCAGAGGATTGTCTGAATGTCACGCAGACCGCCGGGCGAGCCTTTGACGTTCGGTTCGAGGTTGTATTCGGTGTCGTTGTATTTGTGATGACGAGCCTTCTGCTCGGCTCGCTTGGCCAGGAAGAACTCCTTGGCCGGCCACATGTGCGCGGTGCTGGTGACGTCGAGCATGCGCTGGCGCAGACGCTCGGGGCCGCAGATAGTCCGGCTTTCCATCAGATTGGTGACCACGGTCAGGTCGGCGCGGGCTTCTTCGGCACACTCATCGACCGAGCGCACGCTCTGGCCGACTTCCAGACCGATGTCCCACAACAGCGTCAGAAAACGCTCGATGGAGTCGCGGAAAACTTCGTGGTCAGCGCTGTCGAGCAGGATCAGCAGATCAATGTCGGAATAGGGATGCAGCTCGCCGCGGCCGTAGCCGCCTACCGCCACCAGGGCGATGTCGGCGTCTTCGCTCCAGTTGAACTGCTCCCAGGCCTTTTGCAGGATGTTGTCGACAAACCAGGCGCGGTCTTCGATCAGGCGGCGGATGTCGCGGCCCTTGCGAAAACGCGTGTCAAGGACCTCGCGAGCCTGGCGGATCGCCTTCTTGAACGCCGCGATGGGACTCGCTTTGAGGGCCAGTTCAGCCTGGAACTGGCCGCGGTCGAAGAGTTCGGGATCCACCTGCGGCATCGATTGGCTTTCCTTCTATAGGCTGGGAGCGTTCTGGGTGTCAGGCCGAGATACGCGGGATGGTGTCATCGCTGCGCAAAGTGAAAATCTCGTAGCCGGTGTCGGTGACCAGCAGGGTGTGTTCCCACTGTGCCGAGAGCTTGCGGTCCTTGGTGATTGCGGTCCAGCCGTCGCCGAGCACCTTGGTGTCGGCCTTGCCCTGGTTGATCATCGGCTCGATGGTGAAGGTCATGCCGGCCTTCAGTTCCATGCCAGTGCCGGCGCGACCGTAGTGCAGGATCTGCGGCTCTTCGTGGAAGACCTTGCCGATACCGTGGCCGCAGAACTCGCGCACCACCGAGAAACCGTTCTTTTCCGCGTGCTTCTGGATCACTTCACCGATGTCGCCGAGGCGGCAGCCGGGCTTGACGATCTCGATGGCCTTGTACATGCATTCCTGGGTGACCTGCGACAGGCGCTCGGCCCAGACCGGCACTTCGCCGACGTGGAACATGCGGCTGGTGTCGCCGTGGTAGCCGTCCTTGATCACCGTGACGTCGATGTTCAGGGTGTCGCCGTTTTTCAGCGGCTTGTCATTCGGGATGCCGTGACAGACCACATGGTTGATCGAAGTGCAGATTGACTTCGGGTAGCCCTTGTAGTTGAGCGGGGCGGGGATGGCCTGCTGCACATTGACGATGTAGTCGTGGCAAATCTGGTTGAGCTGATCAGTGGTCACGCCCGGTTTGACATGTTCGGCAATCATTTCCAGCACATCGGCGGCCAGTTTGCCGGCGACACGCATGCCAGCGATGTCCTCGGGGGTTTTGAGGTTGACGGTCATACAGGCTCTCTCTGCGCTCGGCGGCGCTTACGGATACGAATTGGGTGGCAGGTGTATTTTTGCGACCCTGAAAAACGCGATTCTAACAGACGAGAGGCGCAAATCCGCGCCTGCATGTCTGGCTTGTGTCTATACAATGGTGCCCGTCGAGCCGATTCCAAGGGGGCTGCGCCCATGTCACTGGTGCGAATACAGATTCCGGGTTCCGTTTCTGCGCACCCTGTGGTATAAAATGCGCCGCTTTCCGGGGATGCCCCGAAAAGCTTAAATCCACACACGTGTCGACACGATGACCTGGGTGCCTTGGGCTTTATGCCTCTGGTTGGTCATTGGGATACGTGGAGGCCAAACCCGACTTATCAAGGAACTATCATGTCCCAAGTCAACATGCGCGATATGCTGAAGGCCGGTGTGCACTTCGGTCACCAAACCCGTTACTGGAATCCGAAAATGGGCAAGTACATTTTCGGCGCGCGTAACAAGATTCACATCATCAACCTTGAAAAAACCCTGCCAATGTTCAACGAAGCTCTGACTTTCGTAGAGCGTCTGGCCCAGGGCAAAAACAAGATTCTGTTCGTCGGCACCAAGCGTTCCGCTGGCAAGATCGTTGCTGAAGAAGCAGCACGTTGCGGTTCGCCGTACGTCGATCACCGCTGGTTGGGCGGCATGCTGACCAACTTCAAGACCATTCGTGCTTCCATCAAGCGTCTGCGTGACCTTGAAGTTCAAGCCGAAGACGGTACTTTCGCCAAGCTGACCAAGAAAGAAGCGCTGATGCGCTCCCGTGATCTTGAGAAGCTGGATCGTTCGCTGGGCGGTATCAAGGACATGGGCGGTCTGCCAGACGCACTGTTCGTGATCGACGTTGACCACGAGCGCATCGCGATCACCGAAGCCAACAAGCTGGGCATCCCGGTCATCGGCGTTGTCGATACCAACAGCAGCCCGGAAGGCGTTGACTACATCATCCCAGGCAACGATGACGCCATCCGCGCTATCCAGCTGTACATGGGTTCGATGGCTGACGCAGTTATCCGCGGTCGCAACAACGTTGCTGGCGGTACTGTTGAATTCGCAGCTGAAGAAACTCAGGCTGCAGCTGAGTAATCGACGCCCCTGGCGTTGACTCAGTAAGCAAAAAGGGGGCTTGGCCCCCTTTTTGCCACCTCGAAAACCATTTGTCGGCGCCCACGTCTGTATTTGTCATGTGCGGCAGCCAACATGGGTGGTTCGGGAAGAATTGAACGCCCGTTCGATCGGGTGGAATGGTTGAAAACCTATCCAAGAGGAATTTGAAAATGGCAGCAATTACTGCAGCGTTGGTCAAAGAACTGCGCGAGCGTACCGGCGAAGGCATGATGGATTGCAAGAAAGCCCTGGAAAAGGCTGACGGCGACATCGAAAAAGCCATTGATGACATGCGTGCTTCGGGCGCCATCAAGGCTGCGAAAAAAGCTGGCAACGTTGCCGCTGAAGGCGCAATCGCCATCAAATCGAATGACAAGGCAGCCGTGCTGCTGGAAGTCAACTCGCAGACCGACTTCCTGGCCCTGCAAGACGATTTCAAGAACTTCGTTGCTGCCAGCGTAGAAAAAGCTTTCGACGAAAAACTGACCGACGCAGCTCCGCTGATCGCCGCTCAGGAAGCGGCTCGTGAAGCGCTGGTTGCCAAAGTCGGCGAGAACGTCAACATCCGTCGTCTGGTACGCGTAGAAGGTGACGTTGTCGGCACCTACCTGCACGGTAACAAGATCGGTGTTGCTGTTGTCCTGAAAGGCGGTGACGTCGAGCTGGCCAAAGACATCGCTATGCACGTTGCTGCAAGCAACCCTGAGTTCCTGCTGCCTTCGCAAGTCTCTGACGAAGCGATCGAGCGTGAGAAAGCTGTATTCCTGCAGCTGAACGAAGAAAAGATCAAAGGCAAGCCAGAAAACATTGTTGAGAACATGGTCAAAGGCCGTATCAGCAAGTTCCTGGCAGAAGCGAGCCTGGTCGAGCAGGCGTTCGTCAAGAACCCTGAAGTCAAGGTTGGCGAGCTGGCCAAGAAAGCCGGCGCAGAAATCGTTTCCTTCACTTACTTCAAAGTAGGCGAAGGCATCGAGAAGCCGGTCGACAACTTCGCTGAAGAAGTTGCTGCCCAGCTGGCTGCCGCCAAGCAATAAGACAGTTTTTCAACTGTCGCCCGAAAGAGGCTGCCCGCTAACGCGCGCAGCCTCTTTTCAGATGGGGTACCAATTTTTTATTTGGTTTCCACCCGGAACTGACTTACAAAGCCATGTTCCGATGGCGCTGCAGCAGCGCCAAGCTAGAGTGAACGCCAGCTGTAAACAGCTCGCAAAGAATTTTAAATACGCCGCAGGAGAGATTCGCAATGGCTCAGCAGGGCAGTGGTTATCAGGCTCGCTATAAACGCATTCTACTCAAGCTTAGCGGCGAGGCCCTGATGGGCTCGGAAGAGTTCGGGATCGATCCTAAGGTACTGGATCGCATGGCGCTGGAAGTCGGCCAGCTGGTCGGCATCGGCGTGCAGGTCGGTCTGGTCATCGGCGGTGGCAACCTGTTCCGTGGCGAAGCCCTGAGCAAGGCCGGGATGGATCGGGTCACGGGCGACCACATGGGCATGCTGGCCACTGTGATGAACGCCCTGGCCATGCGCGATGCGCTGGAACGTGCCAATATCTCGGCCATCGTCATGTCGGCCATTTCCATGGTCGGTGTGACCGATCACTACGATCGCCGCAAAGCCATGCGTCACCTGAACTCCAAAGACGTCGTGATCTTCGCGGCCGGTACCGGCAATCCGTTCTTCACCACGGATTCGGCAGCCTGCCTGCGTGCAATCGAAATCGACGCCGACGTTGTGCTCAAGGCCACCAAGGTTGATGGCGTGTACACCGCAGACCCGTTCAAAGACCCGCATGCCGAGAAGTTCGATCATCTGACTTATGATGAAGTACTGGATCGCAAGCTGGGCGTAATGGATCTGACTGCCATCTGTCTGTGCCGCGATCACAAGATGCCGCTGCGCGTATTCAACATGAACAAGCCCGGCGCCCTGCTGAACATCGTGCACGGCGGCGCTGAAGGGACTTTGATCGAGGAAGGCCAACAATGATCAACGAAATCAAGAAAGACGCCCAAGCGCGTATGCAGAAATCCCTGGAATCTCTGAACCACGCGTTCGGCCAGATTCGTACCGGCAAGGCTCACCCGAGCATCCTCGGCAGCGTCATGGTGCCTTACTACGGCACTGACACTCCGCTGAGCGGCGTTGCCAACGTCACCGTGAAAGATTCGCGCACCCTGCAGGTTGTGGCCTTCGAGCGCAACATGCTCGCTGCTGTCGACAAGGCAATCCAGAGCGCCGGTCTGAACCTCAACCCGACCAACCTGGGCGAGTTGCTGCTTATCCCGATGCCTGCCCTTACCGAAGAGACGCGCAAAGGCTTCACCAAGCAGGCCCGCAGTGCAGCCGAAGACGCGCGCGTTGCTGTGCGCAACATCCGTCGCGATGCCTTGGGCGAGCTGAAAAAACTGGTCAAGGACAAGGAAATCAGCGAAGACGAAGAACGTCGTGCCATCGCTGATATCGACAAGCTGACCAAGGAATCCGAGGCCCAGATCACCAAGGCCACGGACGAGAAAGAAAAAGACCTGATGGCCGTATAAGGGTCGAGCTTTAAATGGACAAGACCAAGCAGACTGCGCCGTCCGCGGTGCCGCGCCATGTCGCGATCATCATGGATGGCAATAATCGCTGGGCGAAAAAACGCTTTATGCCGGGTGTCGCCGGGCATAAAGCGGGCGTGGATGCTGTGCGGGCGGTGATCGAGGTGTGCGCTGAGGCCAAGGTCGAAGTCCTGACCCTGTTCGCCTTCTCCAGTGAAAACTGGCAGCGCCCGGCCGATGAAGTCAGTGCCTTGATGGATCTGTTCTTCAAGGCGCTGCGTCGTGAGGCCAAGCGTCTCAACGACAACAACATCAGCCTGCGCATCATTGGCGATCGCTCGCGCTTCCACCCTGAGCTTCAGGCGGCGATGCGCGAGGCCGAGGCCATGACGGTCGGTGCCAACCGCTTTGTCCTGCAGATCGCCGCCAACTACGGCGGTCAGTGGGATATCGCTCAGGCCGCGCAGCGTCTGGCGCGTGAAGTCCAGGCCGGGCACTTGCGCCCGGAGGACATTACCCCGGATCTGCTGCAGACCTGTCTGGCTACCGGCGATCTGCCGTTGCCTGACCTGTGCATCCGTACCGGTGGCGAGCATCGCATCAGCAACTTCCTGCTGTGGCAGCTGGCCTACGCCGAGCTGTACTTCTCCGACCTGTTCTGGCCGGACTTCAAACACGACGCCATGCGCACTGCGCTGGCCGATTTCGCTTCGCGCCAGCGTCGTTTCGGTAAAACGAGCGAACAGGTCGAAGCTGGAGCCCGGGTTTAATGCTTAAACAACGAATCATCACTGCACTGATCCTGCTGCCGATCGCCTTGTGCGGGTTTTTCCTGCTCAAAGGTGCAGGCTTCGCGCTGTTCATCGGTCTGGTAGTCAGTCTCGGTGCGTGGGAATGGGCGCGTCTGGCCGGCTTCACCGCACAATCGTTCCGCGTCGGCTTTGCCGCCGTGGTCGCCTTGATGCTGTTTGTCATGTACGTGCTGCCCGGGCTTGCGCCTTGGGTGCTCGGTGCATCGGTAATCTGGTGGGCGATTGCGACTTATCTGGTGCTGACGTATCCACGCTCCAGCGCGCACTGGTCCACAGCGGCGACCAAACTGCTGATTGGTCTGCTGATCCTGCTGCCTGCGTGGCAGGGTCTGGTGCAGATCAAGCAGTACCCGCTGGGTAACTGGTTGATCATGGCGGTGATGGTGTTGGTCTGGGGCGCGGACATCGGCGCTTACTTTTCCGGGCGCAAGTTCGGCAAGCGCAAGCTCGCGCCGCAGGTCAGCCCGGGCAAGAGCTGGGAAGGCGTGTACGGTGGTCTGGCACTGAGTCTGGTGATCACTGCGATCGTCGGGCTGGTGCGCGACTGGACCGTGGCCGAGCTGCTCAAAGGCCTGATCGGCGCTGCAGTGATCGTCTTTATTTCCGTGGTCGGTGACCTTACCGAAAGCATGTTCAAGCGCCAATCCGGCATCAAGGACAGCAGTAATCTGCTGCCCGGGCATGGTGGCGTGCTGGATCGCATCGACAGCCTGACCGCGGCCATTCCGGTGTTCGCCGTATTGCTCTGGATGGCCGCACCGTGAGTCGTCCCCAGCAGATTACGGTGTTGGGTGCGACCGGTTCGATCGGTCTGAGCACCCTGGATGTGATTGCGCGTCATCCTGAGCGTTATCAGGTTTTTGCATTGAGTGGTTTCACACGCCTCAGTGAGTTGTTCGCGTTGTGCGTGCGTCATGTGCCGCAGTTTGCCGTGGTGCCTGAAGTGGCCACAGCGCGTGGGTTGCAGGACGATTTGCGTGCAGCCGGTTTGCCGACTCGCGTCCTGGTAGGCGAGGAGGGCCTGTGTCAGGTTGCCTCCGCGCCCGAAGTCGATGCAGTAATGGCGGCCATCGTCGGTGCGGCCGGGCTGCGTCCGACACTGGCGGCGGTCGAGGCGGGCAAGAAGATTCTGCTGGCCAATAAAGAAGCGCTGGTGATGTCCGGCGCTCTGTTCATGCAGGCCGTGCGCAAAAGCGGTTCGGTACTGCTGCCGATCGACAGCGAACACAATGCGATTTTTCAATGCATGCCAGCGGATTTCGCCCGCGGCTTGAGCTCGGTGGGTGTGCGGCGGATTTTGCTGACAGCCTCTGGCGGGCCTTTCCGGCAGACACCGATGTCCGAGCTGGCGAATGTTTCGCCTGAGCAGGCGTGTGCACATCCGAACTGGTCCATGGGGCGCAAGATCTCCGTGGATTCTGCGAGCATGATGAACAAGGGCCTGGAACTGATCGAAGCCTGCTGGTTGTTCGATGCCAGGCCGGCTCAGGTCGAAGTGGTGATTCATCCGCAGAGCGTGATCCATTCTCTGGTGGATTACGTCGATGGCTCGGTGCTGGCGCAATTGGGCAACCCCGACATGCGCACACCGATCGCTAACGCATTGGCCTGGCCGGAGCGTATCGATTCCGGCGTACCGCCACTGGATCTGTTCGCCATTGCACGACTGGATTTCGAAGCGCCCGATGAAAGCCGTTTCCCCTGTCTGCGTTTGGCCCGTCAGGCGGCCGAAGCTGGCGATAGCGCGCCGGCGATGCTTAACGCGGCCAATGAAGTGGCAGTTGCAGCGTTTCTCGACGGACGGGTTCGCTACCTGGAAATCGCGAGTATCATCGAGGAAGTCTTGAATCTGGAGCCGGTGGTGGCGCTGAACGATCTGGATGCCGTATTTACGGCGGACGCGAAAGCGCGAGTGCTGGCCGAGCAATGGTTGAGTCGGCACGGCCGATAGTTTTTGCAACACAACGGCGACACGCGACACTGAACAGGATTGCGGAGAAAGTAGATGAGCGCGCTCTATATGATTGCCGGCACCCTGATCGCCCTGGGTGTGCTGGTCACCTTCCACGAATTCGGCCACTTCTGGGTCGCGCGTCGCTGTGGCGTCAAGGTTCTGCGTTTCTCCGTGGGCTTTGGCATGCCGTTGCTGCGCTGGCATGACAAGCAAGGCACCGAGTTCGTGGTCGCCGCGATTCCGCTGGGCGGCTACGTCAAGATGCTCGACGAGCGCGAAGGCGAAGTGCCGGTCGATCAGCTTGATCAGTCGTTCAATCGCAAATCGGTGCGTCAGCGCATTGCTATTGTTGCCGCCGGCCCGATTGCCAACTTCCTGCTGGCGCTGGTGTTTTTCTGGGTGCTGGCGATGCTCGGCAGCGAGCAGGTGCGTCCGGTCATCGGCGCGGTCGAGTCTGGCAGCATTGCCGCCAGGGCTGGTCTGAACGCGGGTCAGGAGATCGTCTCGATTGATGGCGAGCCAACGTCCGGTTGGGCTGCGGTCAATCTGCAACTGGTGCGTCGTCTCGGTGAAAGCGGTGCCATTCAATTGCTGGTGCGCGAGCAGGGCTCGACCGCTGAGTCGCCCCGCACGCTGGCACTGGATAACTGGCTAAAAGGTGCCGACGAGCCGGATCCTATCCGCTCGCTGGGCATTCGTCCTTGGCGTCCGGCCTTGCCGCCGGTGCTTGCCGAGCTGGACCCGAAAGGTCCGGCCCAGGCCGCCGGGCTGAAAACCGGCGATCGCTTGCTGGCGCTTGATGGTCAGCCGCTGAGTGACTGGCAGCAGGTGGTTGATACCGTTCGTACGCGTCCTGATACCAAAATCATGCTGCGCATCGAGCGCGACAATGCTCAAATCGACGTCCCTGTGACCCTGGCGGCTCGCGGTGAAAACAAATCGCCAAGCGGTTATCTGGGCGCTGGCGTCAAAGCCATCGACTGGCCACCGGAAATGATCCGCGAGGTCAGTTATGGTCCGCTGGCCGCGATTGGCGAGGGTGCCCGTCGCACTTGGACCATGAGCATTCTGACGCTGGATTCACTGAAGAAAATGCTGTTCGGCGAGCTCTCGGTAAAAAACTTGAGTGGACCGATAACCATTGCTAAAGTGGCGGGCGCTTCTGCCCAGTCGGGCGTCGCTGATTTCCTGAATTTCCTTGCTTATCTGAGTATTAGCCTGGGCGTTCTGAATTTGCTGCCCATTCCTGTACTGGATGGGGGGCATTTGTTGTTTTATCTGATCGAGTGGGTGCGTGGTCGCCCCTTGTCGGATCGGGTGCAAGGTTGGGGGATACAGATCGGTATCAGTTTGGTGGTCGGGGTGATGTTGCTTGCTCTGGTCAACGATCTGGGTCGACTGTAACGCTTCGCTGAATTGCGAATCTGCCGCATTTTGCGGCAGTTTGTTTATTGCCAGTTGGAATAAGAAAGGACTTCATGAAACGTCTGCTGCTAACTGCGGTTCTCACCGTATTGATGATCGCCGAAGTTCACGCCGAGTCCTTCACTATCTCTGATATTCGCGTCAATGGCCTCCAGCGGGTCTCCGCGGGTAGCGTCTTTGGTGCCTTGCCGTTGAACGTCGGCGAGCAGGCGGATGATCGTCGCCTGGTGGAATCCACTCGTGCGTTGTTCAAAACCGGTTTCTTTCAAGATATCCAGCTGGGCCGCGAAGGCAACGTTCTGGTCATCACCGTGGTCGAGCGTCCATCGGTCGCCAGTATCGAGATCGAAGGCAACAAGGCGATCTCTACTGAAGACCTGATGAAAGGCCTCAAGCAATCCGGTCTGGCCGAAGGCGAAATCTTCCAGCGCGCCACCCTCGAGGGTGTGCGTAACGAACTGCAACGTCAGTACGTCGCCCAGGGTCGCTACTCGGCAACCGTTGACACCGAAGTGGTTTCGCAGCCGCGTAACCGCGTGGGTCTGAAGGTGAAGATCAACGAAGGTACCGTTGCCGCCATTCAGCACATCAACGTGGTAGGCAATACGGTTTTCCCTGAGGAAGACCTGACCGACCTGTTCGAACTGAAAACCACCAACTGGCTGTCGTTCTTCAAGAACGATGACAAATATGCCCGTGAAAAACTTTCCGGTGACCTGGAGCGTCTGCGTTCCTACTATCTGGACCGCGGCTATATCAACATGGACATCGCTTCGACCCAGGTATCGATTACCCCGGACAAGAAGCACGTCTACATTACTGTCAACGTCACCGAAGGCGAGAAGTACACCGTTCGTGACGTCAAGCTCAGCGGTGACCTGAAAGTCCCTGAAGACCAGATCAAGTCGCTGTTGCTCGTGCAGAAGGGCCAGGTGTTCTCGCGCAAGCTGATGACCACCACCTCCGAGCTGATCACCCGTCGTCTGGGTAACGAGGGCTACACCTTCGCCAACGTCAACGGCGTGCCTCAGCCGCACGATGATGACCACACTGTGGACATCCTCTTCGCTGTCGATCCGGGCAAGCGTGCCTACGTAAACCGCATCAATTTCCGTGGCAACACCAAGTCCGAGGACGAAGTGCTGCGTCGTGAAATGCGTCAGATGGAAGGTGGCTGGGCTTCGACCTACCTGATCGACCAGTCCAAGACCCGTCTTGAGCGTCTGGGCTTCTTCAAGGAAGTCAACGTTGAAACCCCGGCCGTGCCAGGTGTCGACGACCAGGTTGATGTGAACTACGCCGTTGAAGAACAGGCTTCCGGTTCGATCACCGCCAGCGTTGGTTTCGCCCAGAGCGCCGGTCTGATCCTTGGTGGTTCGATTACCCAGAACAACTTCCTCGGTACCGGTAACCGCGTCAGCATCGGTCTGACCCGCAGCGAATACCAGAGCCGCTACAACTTCGGCTACGTTGACCCCTACTGGACCGCCGACGGCGTGAGCCTGGGTTACAACGCGTTCTATCGCACCACCGACTACGATGAACTCGATGCCGATATCTCGAGCTACGCCGTCGACAGCCTGGGCGCTGGCGTCAACGTTGGCTACCCGATCAGCGAAACATCGCGTCTGACCTTCGGTCTGTCTGCTCAGCAGGACAAGATCAACACCGGTCGCTATACCGTTGACGAGATTTTCGATTTCGTCGAGAAGGAAGGCGACAACTACCTGAACTTCAAGGCCTCGGCCGGTTGGTCCGAGTCGACCCTGAACAAAGGCGTGTTGCCGACCCGTGGTCGTTCCCAGAGCCTGACCCTGGAAACCACCATTCCTGGCAGCGACCTGTCGTTCTTCAAACTTGACTACCGTGGTCAGCTGTTCCAGCCGATCACCGAAAACTACACACTGCGCCTGCACTCCGAACTCGGTTATGGCGATGGTTACGGTTCGACCGATGGTCTGCCGTTCTATGAAAACTACTATGCCGGTGGTTTCAACTCGGTTCGTGGCTTCAAGGACAGCACCCTCGGCCCGCGTAGTACGCCGAGCCGTGGTAACAACCCGGGCACTATTGCAGACCCGGACCAGGATCCACTGCCGTTCGGTGGTAACGTCCTGATCCAGGGCGGTGTAGAAGTTCTGTTCCCGCTGCCATTCGTCAAGGATCAGCGTTCCCTGCGTACTTCGGTCTTCTGGGATGTCGGTAACGTGTTTGACTCGCAGTGCAAGGACACTACGAACGCGAACGGTTCTTCGTCCAACACCAAGTGCAACGACATCAGCCTGAGCAACATGGCCAGTTCCGTAGGTGTCGGCGTGACCTGGGTCACCGCACTGGGTCCGTTGAGCTTCGCCCTGGCGATGCCGATCAAGAAACCGGATGACGCTGAAACTCAAGTGTTCCAATTCTCCCTCGGCCAGACGTTCTAAGCGTCTGACCCAAGATAACGACAATGGATTTTGTAGGAGTGCATCGTGCGTAAGTTGACTCAATTGGTTCTCCTGGCCTCCGTACTGGTGGCAGGCCCGGCGTTCGCCGACATGAAAATTGCCGTGCTGAACTATCAGATGGCTCTGCTGGAATCCGACGCGGCGAAGAAGTACGCGGTGGATGCAGAGAAGAAGTTCGGTCCGCAACTGACCAAGCTGAAAACCCTGGAAAGCAGCGCCAAAGGCATTCAGGACCGTCTGATGGCCGGTGGCGACAAAATGCAGCAGGGCGAGCGTGAGCGTCTGGAGCTGGAATTCAAGCAAAAGGCTCGTGACTTCCAGTTCCAGTCCAAGGAGCTGAACGAAGCCAAAGCTGTTGCCGACCGCGAAATGCTCAAGCAGCTGAAGCCGAAACTGGACAGTGCCGTGGAAGAAGTCATCAAGAAAGGTGGTTTTGACCTCGTGTTCGAGCGTGGCGCAGTCATCGATGTCAAACCTCAGTACGACATCACGCGCCAGGTTATCGAGCGCATGAATCAGCTGAAGTAACCCATGACCGTGACTATCAGGCTCGGCCAGTTGGCCGAGCACCTCGGCGCCACCCTGCGTGGCGACCCCGAGACGCAAATTACTGGGCTAGCCACTTTGCAAGAGGCTGGCCCAGCTCAGTTGAGCTTTCTGGCAAATCCCCAATACCGCAAATACCTGGCCGGTTCTCAGGCAGCTGCACTGCTGCTCAAGGAAGCCGACGCCGAAGGTTTCGCCGGTAATGCCTTGGTGGTGCCGGATCCTTACCTGGCCTATGCACGCATCTCGCATCTGTTCGATCCTAAGCCAAGAGCCGCGACGGGAATTCATCCGACAGCGGTGATCGCGGAGGACGCAGTGGTTGATCCAAGTGCCAGCATCGGTCCGTTCGTGGTGATCGAAGCCGGTGCACGCATCGCTGCACAGGTCACGCTGGGCGCGCATTGCGTAGTCGGCGCGCGCAGCGAAATCGGTGAAGGCGGCTGGCTGGCTCCGCGCGTCACGCTCTATCACGATGTGCGCATCGGTAAGCGTGTGGTTATTCAGTCCGGCGCAGTCATCGGCGGTGAGGGCTTCGGCTTCGCCAACGAGAAAGGTGTCTGGCAGAAAATCGCCCAGATCGGTGGCGTGACCATCGGCGACGATGTCGAGATCGGCGTGAACACCGCCATCGACCGCGGCGCTCTGGCCGATACGGTGATCGGCAACGGCGTGAAGCTCGACAACCAGATCCAGATCGCGCACAACGTCCAGGTCGGTGATCACACCGCCATGGCCGCGTGCGTCGGCATTTCCGGCAGCACCAAAATCGGCAAGCACTGCATGCTCGCCGGCGGTGTTGGTCTGGTCGGCCACATTGATATTTGCGACAACGTTTTCCTGACCGGGATGACCATGGTGACTCACTCGATTACCGAGCCGGGCGCCTATTCTTCCGGCACAGCCATGCAACCGGCGGCCGAATGGCGCAAAAGC
This sequence comes from Pseudomonas sp. ef1, assembly GCF_007293365.2. Classification (NCBI taxonomy): domain Bacteria; kingdom Pseudomonadati; phylum Pseudomonadota; class Gammaproteobacteria; order Pseudomonadales; family Pseudomonadaceae; genus Pseudomonas; species Pseudomonas sp. ef1. The sequence goes on from NZ_CM129815.1 coordinate 2,248,757, forward strand.
GCGGCCCGCATCCGTCAGCTCGATGACATCGCGCGACGGTTGAAACAGCTGGAAAAGCGCGTTGGGGAAGTGACCCCTGACGGCAATGCTTCATCTGATGGCTGATACCATTTCCATATCAAGTGTGCACAGCCTCTGGACTGCCTCCTTGATTTGCTAGAGGAGTGCGCGTCAGTCGCGCTCCCAATCTTTACATAGGCTTTCCCCTGAAATGATGGACATCAACGAGATTCGCGAATACCTGCCTCACCGTTACCCGTTCCTGCTGGTGGACCGGGTGGTGGAACTGGACACTGAAGGCAAGCGAATTCGCGCCTACAAGAATGTCAGCATCAATGAACCGTTCTTCAATGGTCACTTCCCTGCGCATCCAATCATGCCGGGCGTGCTGATCATCGAAGCGATGGCTCAGGCTGCCGGGATCCTCGGTTTCAAGATGCTCGACGTCAAACCGGCCGACGGCACCCTGTATTACTTCGTCGGTTCCGACAAGCTGCGCTTCCGCCAGCCAGTCAAGCCGGGCGACCAGTTGATCCTTGAAGCGACCTTCATCAGTTGCAAGCGCAAGATCTGGAAGTTCGAGTGCCAGGCTTCGGTAGACGGCAAGCCGGTGTGCTCGGCAGAGATCATCTGCGCGGAACAAAAAGTATGAGTTTGATTGACCCTCGCGCAATCATCGATCCGTCCGCCGTTCTGGCTGACGGCGTCGAGGTCGGCCCGTGGTCGATCATCGGCGCAGGTGTGGAAATCGGCGAGGGTACCGTGATCGGGCCGCATGTGATCCTCAAGGGGCCGACCCGCATTGGTAAACACAATCGCATCTACCAGTTTTCTTCGGTAGGCGAAGACACCCCGGATCTGAAGTACAAAGGCGAGGAAACCCGCCTGGTGATCGGCGACCACAACGTCATCCGTGAAGGCGTGACCATTCACCGTGGCACCGTGCAGGACCGTTCGGAAACCACCCTGGGTGATCACAACCTGATCATGGCCTATGCCCACATCGGCCATGACAGCGTCATCGGCAACCACTGCATTCTGGTCAACAACACTGCGTTGGCCGGGCATGTACACGTTGACGACTGGGCGATCCTCTCCGGTTTTACCCTGGTGCACCAGTACTGCCACATCGGCGCCCACAGTTTTTCCGGCATGGGCACGGCGATCGGCAAGGACGTTCCGGCGTTCGTCACCGTATTCGGCAACCCGGCCGAAGCGCGCAGCATGAACTTCGAAGGCATGCGCCGTCGCGGTTTCAGCGAAGACGCGATCCACGCCTTGCGTCGTGCTTACAAGACGGTCTATCGGCAGGGCCTGACGGTCGAGCAGGCGCTGGCCGAGCTGGCCGAGCCGTCTGCGCAGTTCCCTGAAGTCGCCGTGTTCCGCGATTCGATCCAGGCGTCGACTCGCGGCATCACCCGCTGATCATGGCCAGTCTGCGTATCGCGCTGGTGGCGGGTGAGGCTTCCGGTGACATTCTCGGCGCCGGCCTCATGCGCGCGCTCAAGACTCAGCACCCGACAGTCGAGTTCATCGGCGTCGGCGGTCCGCTGATGCAGGCTGAAGGCCTGACCTCGTACTTTCCCATGGAGCGCTTGTCGGTCATGGGGCTGGTGGAGGTCCTCGGTCGGCTGCGTGAGTTACTCAAACGCCGCAAAGAGCTGATTGCCACACTGATCGCCGCGAAGCCGGACGTGTTCATCGGCATCGATGCGCCGGATTTCAACCTCAATATCGAACTCAAGCTGCGTCAGGCCGGGATCAAGACCGTGCATTATGTCAGCCCGTCGGTATGGGCGTGGCGGCAGAAGCGGGTGCTGAAGATCCGCGAAGGCTGCGATCTGATGCTGACCCTGTTGCCGTTCGAGGCGAAATTCTACGAAGAGAAAGGCGTGCCGGTGCGTTTCGTCGGTCACACCTTGGCCGATACCATTCCGCTGCAAGCCGACCGCGCCGCTGCACGCACCGAACTAGGCTTGGCCGACGGTCCGCTGGTAGCGCTGATGCCGGGCAGCCGTGGCGGGGAAGTCAGTCGCCTCGGTGCGCTGTTCCTCGACACCGCCGAACGTCTGCGCGCCATGCGTCCGGGCGTGCGCTTTGTCATTCCTTGTGCAAACCCGGAACGCCGGGTGCAACTCGAGGCCTTGCTTGCTGGCCGGGATTTGCCGGTAACCTTGCTCGACGGTAAATCTCATCTGGCGCTCGCCGCGTGCAACGCCGTGTTGATCGCCTCCGGCACTGCTACCCTTGAAGCGCTGCTGTACAAGCGACCGATGGTGGTGGCATATCGGTTGGCGCCGCTGACATTCTGGATTCTCAAACGCATGGTCAAAAGCCCGTACGTGTCGCTGCCCAACTTGCTCGCTCAGCGCTTGCTGGTGCCGGAGTTGTTGCAGGATGATGCGACTGTCGAAGCCTTGGCGCAGACGCTGTCGCCCTTGATCGATGGCGGTGATGAACAGACCCGCGGTTTCGACGAGATCCACCGCACGCTGCGGCGCGATGCTTCCAATCAGGCGGCGCAAGCCGTCCTTGACCTGATCGGCAAACCACAATGAGCAAGACAAGCATGCAAATGGGCCTGGATTTCACCCTGGTCGCCGAAGTCGAAGAGCTGGTCGCCGGTGTTGATGAAGTCGGTCGTGGTCCGTTGTGCGGTGCGGTGGTGACGGCGGCAGTGATTCTCGATCCGAACCGGCCGATCCTCGGCCTCGACGATTCGAAAAAACTCACCGAAGCCAAGCGCGAAAAGCTCTACGACGAGATCTGCGAAAAGGCGCTGAGCTGGTGCATCGCCCGCGCCGAAGTCGAAGAAATCGACGATCTGAATATCCTCCACGCAACCATGCTGGCCATGCAGCGCGCGGTCGCCGGTCTGCATATTCAGCCGAAGCTGGCGATGATCGATGGCAACCGCTGCCCGCATTTGCCGATGCGTGCCGAGGCTGTGATCCAGGGCGACGGCAAGGTACCGGCCATCGCGGCGGCGTCGATTCTGGCCAAGGTCAGCCGTGACCGCGAAATGGCGGCATTCGAATTGATCTACCCGGGCTACGGCATCGGTGGCCATAAAGGCTATCCGACGCCCGTTCATCTGGAAGCGCTGGCGCGGCTCGGCCCGACGCCGATTCACCGCCGCTCGTTCGCCCCGGTACGCCTGGCTTACGAGGCGCGGGAAAGCCTGACGCAGGTTTAGGCGCAAGGCTGATGTTTTATTCGAGGCCCGGTACAATCCGGGCCTCGTTGTCTCTATGTAACTGGACAGGATCACTATGCCGGCTTCATTCGTTCATCTACGCCTGCACACTGAATACTCCCTGGTCGACGGGCTGGTGCGGATCAAGCCGCTGGTCAAGGCGCTGACCGCCATGAACATGCCGGCGGTCGCGGTCACCGACCAGAACAACATGTGTTCCCTGGTCAAGTTCTATAAAAACGCCATGGGCGCCGGCATCAAGCCGATCTGCGGCGCCGACCTGTGGCTGGCGAACAAGGACCCGGATGCACCGCTGAGCCGCCTCAGCCTGCTGGTGATGAACGCTCAGGGTTATCGCAATCTCACCGAACTGATCTCGCGTGGCTTCATCGAAGGCCAGCGCAACGGCATGGTCATCGTCGAGCGCGAGTGGGTGGCCGAGGCCAACGAAGGTTTGATCATGCTGTCCGCCGCCAAAGAAGGCGAGATCGGCATGGCCATGATCGGCGGCAATCCGGCGGAAGCCGAAGCGCTGGCGCGCGAGTGGATGGCGGTGTTCCCGGATCGTTTCTATCTGGAAATCCAGCGCACCAACCGCCCCAACGATGAAGAGCAACTGCACGGCGCCGTGGCGCTGGCCGACAAGCTTGGCGCGCCGCTGGTGGCGACCAACGATGTGCGCTTCATCAAGCAGGAAGACTTCGCCGCCCACGAAACCCGCGTGTGCATCGGTGAGGGCCGCGCCCTCGATGACCCGCGTCGTTCGAAGAATTACAGCGATCAGCAGTACCTGAAAAGCGCCGAGGAAATGCTCGAGCTGTTCAGCGATATTCCCGACGCCATCGAAAACACCGTCGAGATCGCCAAGCGCTGCAACATCGAAGTCAAGCTGGGCACACACTTCCTGCCCAACTTCCCGATCCCCGATGGCATGACCATCGACGAATATTTCCGCAAGGTCTCCTTCGAAGGGCTCGAAGAACGCTTGGCGGTGCTGCTGCCCAAGGACACCACCGAAGACTACGAAGCCAAGCGCCAGGTCTATGTGGACCGCTTGAATTTCGAGCTGGATATCATCATCCAGATGGGCTTCCCCGGTTACTTCCTGATCGTGATGGACTTTATCCAGTGGGCCAAGAACAACGGTGTGCCGGTAGGTCCGGGCCGTGGGTCGGGTGCCGGTTCGCTGGTGGCTTACGTACAGAAGATCACTGACCTCGACCCGCTGGAATATGACCTGCTGTTCGAACGTTTCCTCAACCCGGAACGGGTTTCCATGCCCGACTTCGACGTCGACTTCTGCATGGACGGTCGTGACCGGGTGATCGATTACGTGGCCGAAAAGTACGGCCGCAACGCGGTGAGCCAGATCATCACCTTCGGTTCCATGGCCGCCAAGGCTGTGGTCCGTGACGTGGCGCGGGTGCAGGGCAAGTCCTATGGCCTGGCGGATCGTCTGTCGAAGATGATTCCGTTCGAAGTCGGCATGACCCTGGAAAAAGCCTACGAGCAGGAAGAAATCCTGCGCGACTTCATCAAGGTCGATGAAGAAGCAGCGGAAATCTGGGAGATGGCGCGCAAGCTTGAGGGCGTGGTGCGTAACGTCGGCAAGCACGCCGGTGGTGTGGTGATCGCGCCGACCAAATTGACCGACTTCTCGCCGATCTATTGCGACGAGGCCGGTGACGGTCTGGTGACCCAGTTCGACAAGGACGACGTTGAGGCCGCCGGTCTGGTGAAGTTCGACTTCCTCGGCCTGCGTACCCTGACGATCATCGACTGGGCGTTGAAAACCATCAACCGCGACCGCGCCAAGGTCAGCGAGCCGCCGCTGGATATCGCCTTTATCCCGCTCGACGACAAGCCGACCTATCAGTTGCTGCAAAAAGCCGAAACCACGGCGGTGTTCCAGCTTGAATCCCGGGGCATGAAAGAGCTGATCAAAAAGCTCAAGCCCGACTGCCTGGAAGACTTGATCGCACTGGTGGCACTGTTTCGTCCCGGTCCGCTGCAATCGGGCATGGTGGACGACTTCATCAACCGCAAGCACGGTCGCGCCGAACTGGCCTATCCGCACTCGGACTACCAGTACGACGGTCTCAAGCCGGTACTGGCGCCGACTTACGGCATCATCCTGTATCAGGAACAGGTGATGCAGATTGCCCAGGTCATGGCCGGTTACACCCTCGGCGGTGCGGACATGCTGCGTCGGGCGATGGGTAAGAAAAAGCCCGAGGAAATGGCCAAGCAGCGCGGCGGTTTCATTGAGGGTTGCGCGACCAACGGGATCGACGCGGATCTTGCCGGTAACATTTTCGACCTGGTGGAGAAATTCGCCGGTTACGGCTTCAACAAGTCCCACTCCGCCGCTTACGGCCTGGTGTCGTACCAGACCGCTTGGCTGAAAGCTCACTACCCGGCGCCGTTCATGGCCGCGGTACTTTCGGCGGATATGCACAACACCGACAAGGTCGTGACCTTGATCGAGGAAGTGCGGACGATGAAGCTGCGCCTCGACGCGCCGGACGTGAACACTTCGGAGTTCAAGTTCACGGTGAACGACGATGGCCGCATCGTTTACGGCCTCGGCGCGATCAAAGGCGTCGGTGAAGGTCCGGTGGAAGCGATCACCGAAGCGCGTCAGGCCGGTCCGTTCAAGGATCTGTTCGATTTCTGCGCGCGGGTCGACCTCAAGCGCATCAACAAACGAACTCTTGATGGCTTGATTCGCAGCGGCGCGCTGGATCGCCTCGGCCCGTATTTCCACGACGAACAAAAGGCCTATCAAGCCAACATCGACCGTAACCGCGCGGTACTGCTGGCGGCGATGGAAGAGGCGATCAAGGCGGCCGAGCAGACTGCGCGGACCCACGACAGTGGCCACGCCGACCTGTTTGGCGGCTTGTTCGTCGAAGAAGACGCTGACGTTTACGCGTCTCATCGCAAAGCCAAGGAACTGACCCTCAAGGAACGCCTCAAGGGTGAAAAAGACACCCTGGGCCTGTACCTGACCGGTCACCCGATCGACGAATACGAAGGCGAAATCCGCCGTTTCGCCCGTCAGCGCATCATCGACCTGAAACCGGCGCGCGACACGCAGACGGTGGCGGGGATGATCATTGCCCTGCGGGTGATGAAGAACAAGAAGGGCGACAAGATGGGCTTCATCACCCTCGACGACCGCTCCGGACGGATCGAGGCGTCGCTGTTTGCCGATGCGTTCCATTCGGCGCAGTCGCTGCTGCAGACCGACGCGATGGTGGTGGTCGAAGGCGAGGTCAGCAACGACGACTTCTCCGGCGGCCTGCGCCTGCGGGTCAAGCGGGTGATGAGCATGGAGGATGCGCGAACCAATCTGGCCGAGAGCCTGCGCCTGAAGCTGCACACCCAGGATCTCAAAGGCGATCAGCTACGCTGGTTGGGCGAACTGCTCAAGCGTCATCGCGGCGCGTGCCCGGTGACCATGGAGTACACCAGCCCGGATGCGAAGACCTTGCTGCAGTTCGGCGAGACCTGGCGGATCGACCCGGCGGATACCTTGATTCAAGCCCTGCGTGACCAGTTCGGGCGAGACAACGTCTTCCTCCAATACCGTTGACCGGCAAGTGCCATCATGGCGCTTGCCCGCAACCTGAATTTTTAATCTCGACCTCAGCGCGCCTCTCCCTTAAGGTAGGGCGCGAATAGACAACCGGCCGGCCCAAGCTCACTTGGGACACGACCCAAGACGGACGCCTATGAACCCGAATTTTCTAGATTTCGAACAGCCGATCGCCGACCTGCAAGCCAAGATCGAAGAGTTGCGCTTGGTCGGTAATGACAATTCGCTGAATATCGGCGATGAGATCTCCCGCCTGCAGGACAAGAGCAAGACGCTGACCGAAGACATCTTCGGCAAGCTGACCAGCTGGCAGATCGCACGCCTGGCGCGTCACCCGAAACGCCCTTACACCCTCGATTACATCGAGCACATCTTCACCGAGTTCGACGAGCTGCACGGCGACCGTCACTTCTCCGACGACGCTGCCATCGTTGGCGGTATCGCCCGTCTGGAAGACCAGCCGGTGATGATCATCGGCCACCAGAAGGGCCGTGAAGTGCGTGAGAAAGTTCGCCGCAACTTCGGTATGCCGCGTCCGGAAGGCTACCGCAAGGCCTGCCGTCTGATGGAGATGGCCGAGCGCTTCAAGATGCCGATCCTGACCTTCATCGATACCCCGGGCGCTTATCCTGGCATCGACGCTGAAGAGCGCAACCAGAGCGAAGCGATTGCCTGGAACCTGCGTGTGATGGCGCGTCTGAAGACTCCGATCATCGCCACTGTAATTGGTGAAGGTGGTTCCGGCGGCGCACTGGCCATCGGCGTCTGCGATCAATTGAACATGCTGCAATATTCGACCTACGCGGTGATCTCGCCGGAAGGTTGCGCATCGATCCTGTGGAAGACCGCCGAGAAAGCACCGGATGCCGCTGAGGCAATGGGCATCACCGCTGAGCGTTTGAAAGGCCTGGGTATCGTCGACAAGGTGATCAGCGAGCCACTGGGCGGCGCCCACCGTGATCCGGCTGCTGCCGCCGCTTCGATCCGCGCCGAACTGAGCTCGCAACTGGCGATGCTCAAGCAGTTCGATAACGAAGCGCTGCTCAAGCGCCGTTACGATCGCCTGATGAGCTACGGTCTCTAATCAGACGCGTGCTATCACTGTGGGAGCGAGCCTGCTCGCGAAGCCGGTATGACAGTCGACGAATCTGTTGAATGTTAAGCCGCATTCGCGAGCAGGCTCGCTCCCACAGGGGTTTTTAGGCAAAGGTGCAGAAATGGGCCAGTCCCCAACTGATTTGCCATCCCGGCTATCGCTGAGCCTTGAGCCCTGGCGCCACGCCGCTCACTGGCGCATCGCCTTCTCCGGTGGCCTCGATTCCACCGTCCTCCTGCATCTGCTCGCCACTCTGGCGAACACTGAATCCCTCCCTGCGCTCAGCGCCATTCATATCCACCACGGCCTTCAGGCTGCGGCCGGTGCATGGCCGCAACATTGCCAGGCCGTTTGCGATGCGCTGGACATTCCTTTGCAAGTGGAGCGGGTGACCGTAAAGGGCGGGGCGAGCCTGGAGCGGGCGGCGCGGGATGCGCGTTATGCCGCGTTCAGTTCGCTGACGCAGACCAATGACGTGTTGCTGACTGGTCAGCACCGCGATGACCAAGCGGAAACGCTGCTGTTTCGGCTGTTGCGCGGTGCCGGTGTACGCGGGCTCGGGGCGATGCCGCAGCAGCGCCCAGTGGGGCAGGGCATGCTGGTTCGACCGTTGCTCGATGTCAGCCGTGCTGAGCTGGAAGGTTATGCACAGGCGCATCAGTTGCGCTGGATCGAAGACCCGTCGAACCAGGACCGGCAGTTTTCGCGCAACTATCTGCGCCATCAAGTCATGCCGGTCCTCACCGAACGCTGGCCGCAAGCGCAGGCCAGCATGGCGCGCACGGCTGCGCATCTGCGTGAGGCGCAGGGCTTGCTTGATGAGCTGGCGCAGATTGATCTCGCACAAGCCGAAACGCCCAATGAATTCGCTTGGCTGGGTGTGCCATCGCTGGAGCTGACACCATTGACGGAGTTGTCTGACGCGCGCCAGCGAAATGTCCTCAGCCACTGGCTCGAACCGTTGACCCGGCTGCCGGATGCTGACCATTGGTCGGGTTGGACAACGCTGTGCAATGCCGGCGCCGACGCTTCACCGATCTGGCGTCTGGCCGACGGAGAGCTGCACCGCAGCGGCGGTCGCGTCTGGTGGCTGAGCGACAGTTGGTTGCGCACGCCAGTGATCGGCGCCGACTGGCAGACCCCGACTTCAGCGCTACGCTTGCCGGATAACGGACGCGTCATGCTCCACGGGCAAGCTCCATCCGGGCCTTTGCGTATTGCCTATCGGCAGGGCGGTGAGGTCATGCAATTGGCTGAGCGCGGCAGCCGTGATCTCAAGCGTCTGCTCAACGAGCGCGCGGTCCCGGCCTTCGTGCGTGGCAGATTGCCGCTGCTGTTTCGTGGCGAAGAATTGCTCGCCGTGGCAAACCTGCCGGGTCTTTCTGGTCAGATGGACGAAGGCTGGACATTGCACTGGCAGCCAACAGACGAAGATCAAGGTTTGAGCTGAAAGGAGCATTCCGGTAGACTACGCTCCCTTCTTGATACAACTTCTGTGGATTCGCCTGAATTGCAGGAGTTGCCGATTACCAAGCAGTCTTTGCTGGGCGATTCCAAAAAATGTGTAGCGAGCAACGTACCGGTGTTTCATCTGCCGGTCTGTCACAACGCGGCGGTTTTTTCGAAAGGTGCACTGTGATTAATGCAGGTGATCGGGGGCTTCGGCCTTCCTTCGCTTTCCCCGGCGGCTCGTTCCGCTTTAACGCAGACTTCTAGGGTTTTTCATGACGCGCTACATATTCGTCACGGGCGGTGTTGTTTCTTCATTGGGGAAAGGCATTGCCTCGGCTTCATTGGCGGCTATCCTGGAGGCGCGGGGGCTTAAGGTCACCATGCTGAAGCTGGATCCGTACATCAACGTCGATCCAGGCACCATGAGTCCGTTCCAGCACGGTGAAGTGTTCGTCACCCACGACGGCGCCGAGACCGATCTGGATCTGGGGCACTACGAGCGGTTCATCCGCACGACCATGACCCAGAACAACAACTTCACCACCGGCCGTGTCTACGAGCACGTGCTGCGCAAAGAGCGCCGTGGCGACTACCTGGGTGCAACCATCCAGGTGATCCCGCACATCACCGACGAAATCAAGCGTCGCATCATCAAAGGTGCCGGTGACGCTGACGTGGCGATGGTTGAAATCGGTGGCACCGTCGGTGACATCGAGTCGCAACCATTCCTCGAAGCCATCCGCCAGTTGCGTTTCGAAGTCGGCGCCAAGCGCGCGATGCTGATGCACCTGACGCTGGTGCCGTACATCGCCACCGCTGGCGAAACCAAGACCAAACCGACTCAGCACTCCGTCAAGGAACTGCGCTCGATCGGTCTGCAGCCAGACGTGCTGGTGTGCCGCTCCGATCACCCGATCGATGTGTCCTCGCGTCGCAAGATCGCGCAATTCACCAACGTTGAAGAGCGTGCGGTAATCGCGCTGGAAGACGCCGATACCATCTACAAGATCCCGGGCATCCTGCACTCGCAGGGCCTGGACGATTTCGTCGTCGAGCGGTTCGGTCTGCAGTGCGGCAGCGCCGATCTGTCCGAGTGGGACGCAGTGGTCGATGCCAAGCTGAACCCGGAACACGAAGTGACCATCGCCATGGTCGGCAAGTACATGGAGCTGCTCGACGCGTACAAGTCGCTGATCGAAGCGATGAGCCATGCCGGCATCAGCAACCGCACCAAGGTCAACCTGCGCTACATCGATTCCGAAGACATCGAGAACCAGGGCACTGCGCTGCTCGAAGGTGTTGACGCGATTCTGGTGCCGGGCGGCTTCGGTCTGCGTGGCGTTGAAGGCAAGATCACTGCCGTTCAGTACGCTCGCGAAAACAAGGTTCCGTACCTCGGCATCTGCCTGGGCATGCAAGTGGCGGTCATCGAGTTCGCCCGTAACGTGCTGGGCTGGAAAGACGCCAACTCCACCGAGTTCGATCGTGCCAGCGGCCATCCGGTGGTCGGTCTGATTACCGAGTGGGAAGACGCCACCGGCGCTGTCGAAGTACGTACCGAAGCGTCCGATCTGGGCGGCACCATGCGTCTCGGCGCACAGGATTGCCTGCTTGAGCCGGGCTCCAAAGTCCATGATTGCTACGGCAAGGACGTGATTGTCGAGCGTCATCGTCACCGTTACGAAGTGAACAACAACCTGCTGCCGCAGATCATCGAAGCCGGCCTGAAAATCTCCGGTCGTTCCGCCGATGCTGCGCTGGTCGAAGTGGTTGAAGCGCCGGATCATCCATGGTTCGTCGCCTGCCAGTTCCACCCTGAGTTCACCTCGACGCCACGCGACGGCCATCCGCTGTTCAGCGGTTTTGTCAAAGCCGCGTTGGCTCAACACCAGAAGAAGGCGTAACCCGATGGCACAGAAGATCATCCGCGTCGGCGACATCGAGATTGCCAACGACAAACCCATGGTGCTGTTCGGCGGCATGAACGTGCTGGAAAGCCGTGACATGGCCATGCAGGTTTGCGAAGAGTACGTGAAGGTCACCGAAAAACTCGGTATCCCTTACGTGTTCAAGGCCAGCTTCGACAAGGCCAACCGTTCTTCTGTGACCTCGTATCGCGGTCCTGGCCTGGAAGAGGGCATGCGCATCTTCCAGGACATCAAACAAGCCTTCGGCGTGCCGATCATCACCGACGTCCACGAGCCGCATCAGGCCGCGGTCGTCGCTGAGGTCTGCGACATCATTCAACTGCCGGCCTTCCTGTCGCGCCAGACCGATCTGGTTGTCGCGATGGCCAAGACCAATGCCGTGATCAACATCAAGAAAGCCCAGTTCCTCGCGCCTCAGGAAATGAAACACATCCTGAACAAGTGCGTGGAAGCCGGTAACGATCAGTTGATCCTCTGCGAGCGTGGTTCGAGCTTCGGCTACAACAACCTCGTGGTCGACATGCTCGGCTTCGGCATCATGAAGCAGTTCGAATACCCGGTGTTCTTCGACGTGACTCACTCGCTGCAAATGCCTGGCGGTCGTTCCGACTCCGCCGGCGGTCGCCGCGCGCAGGTCACCGATCTGGCCAAGGCCGGCATGAGCCAGTCGCTGGCGGGTCTGTTCCTCGAAGCGCATCCGGATCCGGACAACGCCAAATGCGACGGCCCTTGCGCCTTGCGTCTGGACAAACTGGAGCCATTCCTGGCCCAGCTCAAGGCTCTGGACGAACTGGTGAAGAGTTTTCCGACGGTAGAAACCGCGTAACGCTCGATTCTCCGGTAAAGTACCGCACGATTTGTCGCTCATGCCCTCGGGCGTGAGCGTTGTCGTCTGCAAGTCTGCCCGCTGTACTTCGCTTGCCGACGATAAAGATTTCCTCTAGCTGCGTCGTTTTCGTCAACTTTGGAGTGTTTACAACAATGGCAAAAATCGTCGACATCAAAGGTCGTGAAGTTCTCGACTCCCGTGGCAATCCCACCGTGGAAGCGGACGTGCTTCTCGACAACGGCATCATCGGCAGCGCCTGCGCGCCGTCCGGTGCATCCACTGGCTCGCGTGAAGCGCTCGAGCTGCGTGATGGCGACAAGAGCCGTTACCTGGGCAAGGGCGTGCTCAAGGCGGTAGCCAACATCAACGGTCCGATCCGCGATCTGCTGCTGGGCACCGACCCGAGCGACCAGAAAGCGCTGGATCAGGCGATGATCAAGCTCGACGGTACCGAAAACAAAGCGACCCTGGGCGCCAACGCCATCCTCGCCGTGTCCCTGGCTGCGGCCAAGGCGGCTGCGCAGGATCAGGATCTGCCGCTGTACGCACACATCGCCAACCTCAACGGCACCCCGGGTGTGTACTCGATGCCGGTGCCGATGATGAACATCATCAATGGTGGCGAGCACGCCGATAACAACGTCGACATCCAGGAATTCATGGTGCAGCCGGTCGGCGCCAAGTCGTTCTCGGAAGGTCTGCGCATGGGCACCGAGATTTTCCATCACTTGAAAGCTGTGCTGAAGGCCCGTGGCCTGAGCACCGCCGTTGGTGACGAAGGCGGTTTCGCGCCGAATCTGGCGTCCAACGAAGACGCGCTGAAAGTAATCTCCGAAGCCGTGGCCAATGCCGGTTACAAGCTGGGCACCGACGTGACCCTGGCGCTGGACTGCGCCGCGAGCGAGTTCTACGAAGACGGCAAATACAACCTGTCCGGCGAAGGCCAGGTGTTCACTGCTGAAGGTTTCGCCGACTACCTCAAAGGTCTGACCGAGCGTTATCCGATCATCTCCATCGAAGACGGTCTGGACGAGTCCGACTGGGCCGGCTGGAAAATCCTCACCGACAAGATCGGCGAGAAAACCCAGCTGGTGGGCGACGACCTGTTCGTGACCAATACCAAGATCCTGAAAGAAGGCATCGATAAAAAGATCGCCAACTCGATCCTGATCAAGTTCAACCAGATCGGCACCCTGACCGAAACCCTGGAAGCCATCCAGATGGCCAAGGCTGCCGGCTACACCGCCGTGATCTCGCACCGCTCCGGCGAAACCGAAGATTCGACCATTGCCGACCTGGCTGTGGGCACCTCGGCTGGCCAGATCAAGACCGGTTCGCTGTGCCGCTCCGACCGCGTTTCCAAGTACAACCAACTGCTGCGTATCGAAGAGCAGTTGAACGGCAAGGCCAAGTACAACGGCCGTGCCGAGTTCCGCGGTTAAGCGCAACCTGATCAAAGGACACCGGATTGTGTCGGAAAAGTCGTGACAGCGATGGATTTGCCACTAATCTGATGCCTTAAGCACAAGCCTGGATCTTTCCAGGCTTCGTGCTATCAGATGCTGCAACATTATGCGTGGCTGTCTTTTTTCACTGGATACCTGATATTCGATGCGCAGTCCTTACTGGTTGTTTCTTGTTTTGCTCTTGCTGCTGGCCGGTCTGCAGTACCGCCTGTGGGTGGGCAATGGCAGTCTGGCGCAGGTCGCCGAGCTGAAACAGCAGATCGCCGAGCAACATGCCGAGAACGAAGGCCTGCTGGAGCGCAACCGGGTGATGGACGCTGAAGTCAGCGAGCTGAAGAAAGGCATGGAGACCGTTGAAGAGCGTGCTCGTCACGAACTGGGCATGGTCAAGGACGGCGAAACCCTTTACCAGTTGGCCCAATGATCGATTCCCTGCCGGCCTTCTGGGCCGTGATTCCTGCCGCGGGCGTCGGTGCCCGAATGGCCGCGGACCGTCCCAAGCAATATCTGCAACTGGGCGGGCGCACAATTCTCGAACACAGCCTCGGCTGTTTCCTCGATCACCCTAGCCTTAAGGGCCTGGTGGTCAGTCTTGCTGTTGACGATCCCTATTGGCCGAATCTGGCATGCGTCAACGATCCGCGCATTCAGCGGGTTGATGGCGGGGCGGAGCGTTCTGCTTCGGTGCTAAACGCCTTGCTGCATCTGCATGCGCAAGGTGCCGACGATGACGACTGGGTGCTGGTGCACGATGCGGCCCGGCCGAATCTGAGTCGCGATGATCTCGACAAGTTGCTTGCCGAACTGGCGGATGACCCGGTCGGCGGTCTATTGGCAGTGCCCGCTCGCGACACGCTCAAACGCGTTGATAAAAACGGTCGTGTGGTTGAAACGGTGGACCGCAGTGTGATCTGGCAGGCGTATACGCCGCAGATGTTTCGCCTCGGCGCGTTGCATCGAGCGTTGGCCGATAGCCTGGTTGCGGATGCCGTGATCACCGATGAAGCTTCGGCGATGGAATGGGCCGGTCTGGCACCGCGTCTGATCGAAGGGCGGGCGGATAACCTCAAGGTGACCCGGCCGGAAGATCTGGAGTGGTTGCGCCAGCGATGGGCGAATCGCCGCTGAGATTTGGGGTCGCTGTGGCATTACCTTCGCGAGCAGGCCCGCTCCCGCAGAGGGAATGCATTCAGCTGTCGAGCTCGGTCAATTGTGGGAGCGAGCCTGCTCGCGAAAGCGGTCGCACAGGCGACCAATAACTCAAAGTTTGTACTCCGGCCTTTCAGCCAGTCCCACCTTCAAAAAATCCACCAACTTGCGCACCTTCGGCGACAGATGCCGCTGCTGCGGATACAGCGCCCACACCGCCGTATTCGGCGGCTGATGTGCCTCCAGCAAGGAAATCAGCGCGCCGCTGTGCAGATGCTCGAGCACGTAATAGTCCGGCAACTGACACAACCCGACACCCTGAAGCGCCGCGTCCAGCACCGCCTGCCCACTGTTGCAACGCCAGTTGCCCTGCACCCGTTGGGAAAATTCCCGCCCGTTCTGTTCCAGTTGCCAGATATCCGAACTGCCAATCAGGCAATTGTGCCGACTCAATTCCGACAAGCTGTGTGGGCGCCCGTACCGTTCCAGGTAGGACGGCGATCCGCACAGGTACATTCTCCGTGGTGCCAGACGTGTGGCGACCAAGCGCGAATCCTGTAACCGACCCAGACGGATCGCCAGGTCCAGCCCTTCATGCACCAGATCCAGCTGGCGATTGCTCAGCTCGATATCGATACGCAGCTGCGGGTAAAGCCCCATGAAACGAGTCACCAGCGGCACGATAAAGCGTTCGCCATAGGCCACCGCGCAGGTCATGCGCAGCATGCCTTTCGGTTCGCTGGTCAGATCGCCTACCGCGCGCAAGGCTTCTTCGCGACCGTCCTGCAGGCGCTGGCAATGCTGCAAAAAAGTCTGCCCGGCTTCGGTCAGCGTTACGCGACGGGTACTGCGGTAGAGCAGGCGCGTCTGCAAACGCTCTTCAAGCCGTACGATTTGTCGACTGACGTGGGAGGAAGAAACCCCAAGGCGCTCGGCAGCGGCGGTGAATTGGTTGCATTCGGCGACGGCAACGAACTCGTCGATGCCTTCCCAGCGGTTCTCCGACACTTGGATTATCCCTGTGTGGCAATAATGTTTTGCTTTCGTCCGGATTATTCCTCAGGACGCGCTGAACTACACTATATGTCTGCTTTTTTTATTTATTGGGTTCACTGGAGAGTCAGCATGATCAAGTCGCGCGCCGCCGTTGCCTTCGAGGCCAAGAAGCCGCTGGAAATCGTAGAAGTCGATGTCGCCATGCCCAAGGCTGGTGAAGTGTTGCTGCGCGTTGTCGCTTCCGGGGTGTGCCACACCGATGCCTACACCTTGTCCGGCGCAGACCCGGAAGGCATCTTCCCGTCGATCCTCGGCCACGAAGGTGGCGCCATCGTTGAAGCGATCGGCGAGGGCGTGACCTCGGTTGCCGTCGGCGACCACGTCATTCCGCTCTACACCCCGGAATGCGGCCAGTGCAAATTCTGCAAGTCGGGCAAGACCAACCTCTGCCAGGCGATTCGCGCCACCCAAGGCAAGGGCCTGATGCCGGATGGCACTTCGCGCTTTTCCTACAAGGGCGAAACGATTTTCCACTACATGGGCACATCGACGTTTTCGGAGTACACGGTACTGCCGGAAATTTCCGTAGCGAAGATCTCCAAAGACGCGCCGCTGGAGAAGGTCTGCCTGCTCGGTTGCGGCGTAACCACTGGTATCGGCGCCGTGCTCAACACCGCCAAGGTCAAACCGGGTGACACCGTGGCCATCTTCGGTCTCGGTGGTATTGGCTTGTCCGCCGTGATCGGCGCGGTGAAAGCCAAGGCTGCGCGGATCATCGCCATCGACATCAATCCAGCCAAGTTCGAAATCGCCAAGCAACTCGGTGCCACCGATTGCGTGAACCCGAAAGACTTTGATCGTCCGATCCAGGAAGTAATCGTCGACATGACCGATGGCGGCGTCGACTTCTCCTTCGAGTGCATCGGCAATGTGCAACTGATGCGCGCCGCGCTTGAGTGCTGCCACAAAGGCTGGGGCGAGTCGGTCATCATCGGTGTCGCCGGTGCCGGCCAGGAAATCGCTACCCGTCCGTTCCAGTTAGTCACCGGTCGCGTCTGGCGCGGTTCGGCGTTCGGCGGCGTGCGTGGCCGCAGCGAATTGCCAAGCTATGTCGACATGGCTCAGAGCGGCGAGATCCCGCTGGATACCTTCATCACCCACACCATGGGCCTGGAAGATATCAACAAGGCGTTCGACCTGATGCACGAAGGCAAGAGCATCCGCACCGTCATTCATTTCTGAGGAGCAGCGGCAAGCTACAA
Source organism: Pseudomonas sp. ef1 (assembly GCF_007293365.2). NCBI lineage: Bacteria > Pseudomonadati > Pseudomonadota > Gammaproteobacteria > Pseudomonadales > Pseudomonadaceae > Pseudomonas > Pseudomonas sp. ef1. The sequence goes on from NZ_CM129815.1 coordinate 2,265,732, forward strand.
GCCACAAGCTGCAAGCAGGCGCAATTCCCTCTTGCAGCTTGAAGCTCGCATCTTGCGGCTGAAGTGCTATGAATCTGGAAAACATTTCCTGTCAGAAGAGTTTCGGTGGCTGGCACAAGCGTTATCGCCATCGCTCCGAAGTGCTTGATTGCGACATGGTCTTTGCCGTGTACCTGCCGCCACAAGCGGAGCAGGGCGGCAAGCTGCCGGTGTTGTACTGGTTGTCAGGCCTGACCTGCACCGATGAGAACTTCATGCAGAAGGCCGGTGCGATGCGCATGGCCGCCGAGCTTGGTTTGATCATCGTTGCCCCGGATACCAGCCCACGTGGCGCGGATGTACCGGACGATGCAGACAAGGCTTGGGATTTCGGTCTCGGCGCAGGGTTTTATCTGAACGCCACGCAGGAGCCGTGGGCACGTCATTACCGGATGCATGATTATGTCGTGCAGGAACTGCCTGCTTTGGTCGAAGCGCATTTCCCCGCTTCCGACAAACGCAGTATCAGCGGTCACTCCATGGGCGGCCACGGCGCATTGGTCTGCGCGCTGCGCAATCCCGGGCGTTATCAGTCAGTGTCGGCGTTCTCGCCGATTACCCATCCAATCGATTGCCCGTGGGGTCAGAAGGCCTTTTCCAACTATTTGGGCGAAGACCGTTCGAAGTGGAAGGAGTGGGACGCCTGTGTGCTGATCGCAGAGGCGACGGAGAAGTTGCCGTTGCTGGTCGATCAAGGTGATCGTGACGATTTCCTCGCCACGCAATTGAAACCCGAGGCCTTGCAACACGCAGCAAAACAAGCGGCGCATCCGCTGGAGCTGCGCCTGCAACCGGGCTACGACCACAGCTATTTCTTCATCTCAAGCTTCATTGACGACCACTTGCAGCATCACGCACGCGCTCTGCGCGGTTAATGCAGGTAGAATCACGCCCTGACAAAAATCGGGGCGTTTTTTTATGCGTATTGGCCACGGCTACGATGTGCACCGTTTCGCTGAAGGCGATTTCATTACTCTGGGCGGCGTGCAGATTGCACACAGCTTCGGGCTGCTCGCTCATTCCGACGGTGACGTCCTGCTGCACGCCTTGAGCGATGCCTTGCTCGGCGCGGCGGCGCTGGGTGATATCGGCAAACACTTCCCGGACACCGATCCGCAATTCAAGGGCGCCGACAGCCGTGTGCTGTTGCGTCATGTGGTCAGTCTGATTCACGCCAAGGGCTGGAAAGTCGGCAACGTCGACAACACCATTGTTGCCCAGGCGCCAAAAATGGCGCCGCATATCGAATCGATGCGCGCGCTGATCGCGGCGGATCTTCAAGTTGAGTTGGATCAAGTGAACGTCAAAGCTACCACCACCGAAAAGCTTGGCTTTGTCGGTCGCGAAGAAGGCATCGCCGTGCACTCCGTTGCCTTGTTGCTGCGCGCATGAATGAACTGCAATTACTCGGCCCACGGGCCTATGGCGAACCCCTCGGCACAGCGGTACTGAAAGCCATCGCCGAAGATTTCCAGGTCGATGAAGTGCTGGATATTCCGTTCAGCGGTGACGGCGAACACCTGTGGATCTGGGTGGAAAAGCGCGGCCTCAATACCGAAGAAGCGGCGCGGCGTATCGCCAAGGCAGCCGGCGTGCCGTTGCGTATCGTCAGCTATGCCGGGCTGAAGGACCGTCAGGCCCTGACCCGACAGTGGTTCAGCGTGCAGTTGCCGGGCAAGGCCGATCCGGATCTGTCGGCGGCGGAAAACGACACGCTGAAGATCCTCAAGACCACGCGCCACAAGCGCAAGCTGCAACGCGGTGCGCATTCGGCCAATGGCTTCACCCTGCGCCTGACGCAATTCAATGGCGACAAAGATGCGATTGAACAGCGGCTGCAACTGATCGCCAAACAAGGCATCCCCAATTATTTCGGCGCCCAGCGCTTCGGCCATGACGGCGGCAACGTTGTCGATGCCCGGGCGTGGGCGGCGCGCAAGGCTTTGCCGGAACAGCGCAATGTGCGTTCGCGGTTGCTATCGACGGCGCGCAGCTTTCTGTTCAACCAGGTGCTGGCGGCGCGCGTCGCCGATGGCACCTGGAACACCGCACTGGTGGGCGATCTGTTGGCCTTTACTGACAGCCGCAGCTTTTTCCCGGCCGGCGAAGCCGAATGCAGCGACCCGCGTCTGGCGATTCTCGACCTGCACCCGACCGGTCCGCAGTGGGGCGAAGGTGACTCGCCCACCGCTGGCGCAGTCCATGAACTGGAGCAGGCGATCGCCGCCCGCGAAGCGGATCTGCGCGACTGGTTGATCCACGCCGGCATGAGCCATGAACGTCGCATCCTGCGGCTGCCCATTGGCGGGTTGACGTGGCATTATCCCCAACCTGACATTCTGCAACTGGAATTCGTCCTCCCGGCCGGATGCTTTGCCACCGTATTGGTGCGCGAGCTCGTTGATCTGGTGCCGGTGGGGCAGACGGACAGCCCATGCGTATTCTGATTTCTAACGACGATGGGGTAACCGCGCCCGGTCTCGCCGCGCTTTATGCTGCGCTGGCGGATTACACCGAATGCGTGGTTATCGCCCCGGAGCAGGACAAAAGCGGCGCCAGCAGTTCGCTGACGCTCGACCGTCCGCTGCACCCGCAATACCTGGCGAACGGCTTTATCAGCCTCAACGGCACACCGACCGATTGCATTCACCTGGGCCTTAACGGCTTGCTTGAGCGCGAAGCGGACATGGTGGTATCCGGCATTAATCTGGGCGCCAATCTTGGTGACGACGTGCTGTATTCCGGAACCGTGGCGGCAGCGCTGGAAGGACGATTTCTCGAGCGCCCATCGTTTGCCTTCTCACTGGTTTCGCGTCAGGTGGACAATCTGCCGACTGCGGCCTACTTTGCGCGCAAACTGGTCGAGGCCCACGCCGGGCTGGATCTGCCGCCGCGCACGGTGCTCAACGTGAACATTCCCAATCTGCCCATCGATCACATCCGTGGCATTCAGTTGACCCGCCTCGGTCATCGCGCCCGCGCGGCGGCGCCGATGAAAGTGGTCGATCCGCGCGGCAAGGCCGGTTACTGGATCGCCGCTGCCGGCGACGCTGAAGACGGCGGCCCGGGCACCGATTTTCATGCCGTGATGCAGGGTTATGTGTCCATCACGCCGTTGCAGCTCGATCGCACTTTCAATGATGCCTTCAGAAGTCTTGATGGCTGGCTGGGGGGCTGAGCTGATGCGTGAACATGACGACCGCCTGCGCAGCGGCATAGGCATGACCTCCCAACGTACGCGCGAGCGCCTGATCCAGCGTCTATATGAAGAAGGCGTGTCGAACGCCAAGGTGCTGGAAGTGATCCGCCGCACGCCGCGTCATCTGTTTGTCGACGAGGCGCTGGCACATCGCGCTTATGAAGACACCGCGCTGCCGATCGGCAACAACCAGACCATTTCCCAGCCTTATATGGTGGCGCGCATGAGCGAGCTGCTGCTGGAGGCCGGCCCGCTGGATAAGGTGTTGGAGATCGGCACCGGTTCCGGCTACCAGACGGCGGTGTTGTCGCAACTGGTCGAACGGGTGTTTTCGGTCGAACGCATCAAGGTGCTGCAGGACCGCGCCAAGGAGCGCCTGGTCGAGCTGAACCTGCGCAACGTGGTGTTTCGCTGGGGCGATGGCTGGGAAGGCTGGCCGGCGCTGGCACCATACAACGGCATCATCGTCACCGCCGTTGCCACCGATGTACCGCAGGCTTTGCTGGATCAACTGGCCCCCGGTGGGCGCATGGTAATTCCGGTTGGCTCGGGTGAAGTGCAACAACTGATGCTGATCGTGCGCGAGGAACATGGCTTTTCCCGACACGTTCTGGGCGCTGTGCGTTTCGTGCCGTTGCTCAACGGGCCACTGGCCTGAGCATTTGCAAACAGGGCTGAATTCCTTTCAACGGCGCCGGTCTTACACCGGCAGCCAGAGTTTAAACGCAGCGTACTTGCCCCTGGCAAACGTGTGCGTCCGGTGATTTCGCTTCATTAAAGGTAAAGCCGGTTCGGCCCGTTATACTTGCGACACCTCATGCCGTAATGCGGCATTCAGAATTTTTCAGCCACCACAAAGGGAGCGGCGGGTGAGTCTCACAGTCATTGCGCAGCGTATGGGTAACACGAGCTTTCAGCGCCTGGTGACTGGCCTTGTCTTGAGCACCTTGCTGGTCGGTTGCTCCAGCACCAAATCGAGCAACGTGCGCGTTGTTGATCGCAACAATGCGGTGGCGCAACGTCCTACCGTTACCACCGGGCAGTATGTAGTCCGTCCCGGCGATACCTTGTTTTCGATCGCCTTTCGTTACGGCTGGGACTACAAAACCCTCGCCGCCCGGAACAATATTCCTACGCCGTATACGATCCATCCGGGTCAGACAATTCGCTTCGACGGGCGCAGCGGTTCAACGCCGACAGCGGTGGTGAGCAACTCCAGTTCCTCACCTTCTTCGTCGAGTAAAACCACAGTAATCCGGCGCCAGGCGAATGGCACCACAACCACTACAACCACCGGTTCCAAAGGGGTTGTACCGTCCGTCGCGAGCAAACCTGCACCCGCTCCACTGCCTCCGGCAGGCCCGGCCCCGACCGGCTGGGGATGGCCATCTAATGGCGTTCTGATTGGAAAATTCTCTTCAAACGGTAGTTTGAATAAAGGAATTGATATCGCCGGAGATTTGGGACAGCCTGTTTTAGCTGCGTCTGATGGGACGGTCGTATACGCCGGGAGTGGCTTAAGGGGCTACGGCGAATTGGTCATCATCAAACACAGCGAAACCTACGTCAGTGCTTACGGACATAACCGCAGGCTGTTGGTTCGGGAGGGGCAGCAGGTCAAGGTCGGACAGACAATTGCCGAAATGGGGTCAACGGGTACAGACCGGGTGAAACTGCATTTTGAGATTCGCCGCCAAGGTAAACCAGTGGATCCGCTGCAGTTCCTGCCAAGACGTTGATTTGTAGGCCAGCCTGTTCCGTCGCGTAGAGGGGACAGGCTCCAGCGTTGCCAAGGATAAAGGCGTCGCTTGAGCTTGGGGTCGAACTCACCAAAGGACTATAACAATGGCTCTCAGTAAAGAAGTGCCGGAGTTTGACATCGACGATGAGGTTCTCCTTATGGAGACCGGCATCGATTCGGATTCGATGTTGAATGATGAAGGGGCTGCTCCACCTTCCGTTCGTTCCAAATCCAGACACTCCGCCACACTCAAACAACATAAATACATCGACTACACTCGGGCACTTGATGCCACGCAGCTGTATCTCAACGAAATCGGCTTTTCCCCTCTGCTCTCCCCGGAAGAAGAAGTTCATTTTGCGCGCTTGTCGCAAAGTGGCGATCCTGCCGGGCGCAAGCGCATGATCGAAAGTAACCTGCGGCTGGTCGTCAAGATCGCCCGGCGTTACGTCAATCGGGGGCTGTCGCTGCTGGATCTGATCGAAGAGGGCAACCTCGGCCTGATCCGCGCGGTGGAAAAGTTCGATCCCGAGCGCGGCTTCCGCTTCTCGACCTACGCGACCTGGTGGATCCGTCAGACCATCGAACGCGCGATCATGAATCAGACCCGGACCATCCGGCTGCCGATACATGTGGTCAAGGAGCTCAACGTCTACCTGCGCGCCGCACGTGAGCTGACGCAAAAACTCGACCACGAACCTTCACCCGAAGAAATCGCCAACCTGCTGGAGAAACCGGTGGGGGAGGTCAAGCGCATGCTGGGCCTCAACGAAAGGGTTTCTTCGGTCGACGTCTCGCTGGGTCCGGATTCGGATAAAACCCTGCTGGACACACTCACTGACGATCGTCCGACCGATCCGTGCGAACTGCTGCAGGACGATGACCTGTCGCAGAGCATCGATCAATGGCTGTCGGAGCTGACCGACAAGCAGCGCGAGGTGGTGATTCGCCGCTTCGGGCTGCGTGGTCACGAAAGCAGCACGCTGGAAGATGTCGGCCTGGAGATCGGTCTGACCCGCGAGCGGGTACGGCAGATCCAGGTGGAAGGGCTCAAGCGCCTTCGCGAGATCCTTGAAAAGAACGGCCTGTCGAGCGAGTCGCTGTTTCAATAAGCGCCTGATCGTCCGCCCGCAAAAAGCCCCGGCTGATTCGATCAGTCGGGGCTTTTTTGTTTTTCGCGTGCAGCAAATCGGGCTTTCGGCAGCCACCAGACAAGCGGTCGTCAATTTCTGAATTTGTAGTCTCGCGCTGTAAGCCTTTGCTTACTGTGTCGTAAGTGTTCGTTATTTTTACACTTCGGTAGATGGCGATCGCGCTCACTTCCACTGAGCAACCTTTTGATTTTGTTGATTATTTCTTAATTGTTATGCCCTTGTGACAGAGCGCGCGTACGCCGAGGGCCAATTGCTCGTCTCCAGAAACTCTCTAATATCTCAACTGTGTCGACGGACAGACACGCCCTTCACGGAAGAGGGGAACGGACATCGCAGGAGGCGATTCATCAGGACGATGAAAAGGAATACAGGGAATAGGGAAAAAATGTGGGCGGGTCATACCGCCCCTTTTTTCGTCTGCAGAAAAGCAGAATCTGCAAAAGCAAAAAGGCCCGTAAGGGGCCTTTCAGTCGAGCGCGGGGCAGATCAGCGTTCGAGTTGTTCGATCTTGTTCGGCTTGCCATCCCACTCTTCAGCATCAGGCAGCGATTCTTTCTTTTCGGTGATGTTCGGCCAGATATCCGCCAGCTCGGCATTGAGCTCGATGAAGTTTTCCATGCCGCTTGGGATCTCGTCTTCCGAGAAGATCGCCACAGCCGGGCATTCTGGTTCACACAGCGCGCAGTCGATGCACTCGTCCGGGTGAATCACCAGGAAGTTCGGGCCTTCGTAAAAGCAGTCCACCGGACAGACTTCTACGCAGTCGGTGTACTTGCACTTGATGCAGTTGTCGGTGACGACGAAGGTCATTTCTAATTTTCTCCTCAGGCGGCGGCAGCGTTGCCCCTTCACGGTTGGGGTCGCCAGGTTCGGGAGCGATACCTGCTGACCAGGCTATGAGCCAGCAGCATCCCGAACCGCGCGAGATTCTAACAGCTTGAAGCGAATTGCGTTATATCCGCTTCTTCAGTGCTTATATCCGGTTCTTCAGTGCATAGAGCATTTCCAGCGCTCGACGTGGCGTCATGTCGTCCAGATCCACTTTCGCCAATTCGTCCAGCACCGGATGTGGCAGTGAGGCGAACATGTCGCTTTGCTGCGGTGTCGACGGCTTGCCCTTGGCCGCCGGTTTCGGCGCTTCGTGGGGCAGGGCGGTGTCTTCCAGGCGACTCAGATGCTCTCGCGCTCGCAGAATCACCTCGCTCGGCACGCCGGCCAGTTGTGCCACCGCCAAGCCATAACTCTGGCTGGCAGGCCCAGGCAGAACGTGGTGCAGGAACACGATCCGTTCGTTGTGCTCGGTAGCGTTGAGGTGCACGTTAGCTACAAGAGGTTCGGCTTCCGGCAGCACGGTCAGTTCAAAATAGTGCGTGGCGAACAGGGTGTAGGCACGCAGATGAGCCAAGCGCTCGGCCGCTGCCCACGCCAGCGACAGACCGTCAAAGGTGCTGGTACCGCGCCCGACTTCGTCCATCAGGACCAGACTGCGCTCGGTGGCGTTATGCAGGATGTTGGCGGTTTCGCTCATCTCGACCATGAAGGTCGAGCGACCGCCGGCCAGATCATCGCTTGAGCCGATACGGGTGAAGATGCGGTCGACCAGCGACAACTCGCAACTGGCGGCCGGCACGAAACTGCCAATATGCGCTAGCAACACGATCAACGCGGTTTGCCGCATGTAAGTGGATTTACCGCCCATGTTCGGACCGGTGATGACCAGCATGCGCGTATTGTCATCCAGGCTCAGATCGTTGGCCACGAACGGCGTGGTCAGCACTTGCTCGACCACAGGGTGACGACCCTGGGTGATGCGCATGCACGGCTCGCTGACGAAACGCGGGCAATTGAGGTCGAGATTCAGCGCACGCTCGGCAAGGTTGCTCAGCACATCCAGTTCGGCCAATGCGCCGGCGGTGTCCTGCAGCGGTGGCAGCTGGCTGATCAAGTCTTCGAGCAGCGCCTCGTAAAGCATTTTTTCCCGGGCCAGCGCGCGGCTCTTGGCGGAAAGTGCCTTGTCTTCGAATTCTTTCAGCTCAGGTGTGATGAAGCGCTCGGCGCCTTTGAGCGTCTGCCGGCGGATATAGTCAGCCGGCGCCGATTCGGCCTGCTTGCTCGGCAGTTCGATGAAGTAGCCGTGGATACGGTTGTAGCCGACTTTGAGGTTGGCCAGACCAGTACGGGCTTTCTCCCGGGCTTCGAGATCGATGAGGAACTGGCCGGCGTTTTCGCTCAGTGATTGCAGTTCATCGAGCTCACTGTCGTAACCAGTTTTCAGCACACCGCCGTCGCGGATCACCGCAGGCGGGTTGTCGATAATGGCTTTTGCCAGCAGCGCCGCCAGTTCCGGGTAAGTGCTGGTGGTGGCCGCCAGATGCTGCAGGTGCGGCGCTTCCAGATCGGTCATCGCCACTTGCAGTTCGGGCAGTGCGCCGAGTGCATCGCGCAGACGCGCAAGGTCACGTGGTCGCGCATTGCGCAGACCGATACGCGCCAGGATCCGCTCGATATCGCCGATTTCCTTGAGCTGCGGTTGCAGCTTTTCGAAGCGGTAGCCGTCGAGCAGGCAGCGGATCGACGTCTGGCGTGCCAGCAGCACGGTGAGGTCGCGCAACGGCCGGTTCAGCCAGCGGGTCAGTAAACGGCTGCCCATGGCGGTCTGGCAGCGATCGACCACCGATTGCAGTGTGTTGTCGCGGCCACCGGCGAGGTTGGTGTCGAGTTCCAGATTGCGCCGGCTGGCGCCGTCGAGCACCACGGTGTCGTCGAGACGCTCGTGACGCAGGCTACGCAAATGGGGCAGGGCGGTGCGCTGGGTTTCCTTGGCGTAGGCCAACAGGCAACCGGCAGCGCCAATGGCCAGGGTCAGGTTCTCGCAGCCGAAGCCTTTCAGGTCTTGAGTGGAAAATTGCTGACAGAGACTTTTCAGCGCCGAGTCACGCTCGAAATCCCACGGCGCGCGACGGCGTACGCCACGGCGTTTTTCCGCCGGCAAGTCTTTCGGCCAGTCATCAGGAATCAGCAATTCCACCGGGTTGACCCGCTCCAGTTCGGCGAGCAGGTTTTCCCAGCCTTTGATCTCGAGCACGGTGAAGTTGCCGCTGGTGATGTCCAGCACCGCCAGACCGAATAGACGCTCGTCGCCCAACACCGCTGCGATCAGGTTATCGCGGCGTTCGTCCAGCAGCGCCTCGTCACTGACTGTCCCCGGCGTGATGATCCGTACGACCTGGCGCTCCACCGGGCCTTTGCTGGTGGCCGGGTCGCCGACCTGCTCGCAAATCACTACCGATTCGCCGAGCTTGACCAGTTTCGCCAGGTAACCTTCCGCCGCATGGTAAGGAATCCCACACATCGGAATCGCCTGGCCCGCCGACTGCCCGCGCGCGGTCAGGGTGATGTCCAGCAACTTGGCGGCTTTCTTCGCATCTTCGTAGAAGATTTCGTAGAAATCGCCCATGCGATAGAACATCAGCTGGTCCGGGTGCTGATTCTTCAGGCGCCAGTATTGCTGCATCATCGGAGTGTGGGAGGACAGGTCGGAGACGGCTTTATTCATCGGATTGTCGGGCAACTCTTTAAAAGATGTAGGGCAAAGCGCGGGCAGTGGCCGGGCTTTTCCGCGATGGGCGCAAGGTTACCATGGCCAGTCTGCCCGACGCAGGCGCTGCGGTCGGGTGAGCATTTATTGACAGGGAAAAGTTGATCTATGCACGATTTATGCAAATCAGCATTTGTCTTCGCGAAAAACTTCAAGCACTATGCGCGTTATGCAAAAACGCAACGTTTCCTCCGTCTTAAGAGCACTGCTCGACCAGCACGGGATCTCCCCCACGGAGCTCCACCGTCGCACCGGCGTGCCTCAATCAACGCTCTCGCGGATTCTCAGCGGGAAGATTGTCGATCCTTCGGATAAACACATCTCGAAGATCGCTGAATATTTCAACGTCAGCACCGATCAGTTGCGCGGGCGTGCGGATGTCCCGCCAACGACCGGCGGTACGCGCGCTGACGTGCATGCGGAACTCAAGGACATAAGCCTGTGGGACGATGACACGCCTGTCGATGACGACGAGGTGTCGGTGCCCTTTCTACGTGAGGTTGAATTGGCTGCTGGATCAGGAAGATTCGTCATCGAAGAGAGCGAGCGCTCAAGCCTGCGCTTCGGCAAGCGCAGCCTGCGCCACAACGGTGTGCAGTTCGACCAGGCCAAGTGTGTGACAGTACGCGGCAACAGCATGTTGCCGGTTCTGCGCGATGGCGCCACCGTCGGCGTCAATGCCGGCAAGTGCGGCATCGGCGACATCATCGATGGCGACCTGTATGCGATCAATCACAATGGTCAGCTGCGCGTGAAGCAACTCTATCGTTTGCCCACCGGTATCCGTCTGCGCAGCTTCAATCGCGACGAGCATCCGGATGAGGACTACAGCTTCCAGGAAATCCAGGAAGAGCAGATCGTTATCCTTGGTCACGTCTTCTGGTGGGGCATGTACGCCCGCTAGCCCCTTTCGATTCAACTGAAACCTGCCCCTCGGCAGGTTTTTTTTCGCCTGCAGAAATCTCCCCACCCCTTGGCCGCTTGGGTTTCATGCATATGCGCAAATTTAATGCATAAATAAATGCATTTACGCATTGACTGTATATGCATCCATGCATATTCTTGCCACCAAGCCGCTCGACAAAGCGGCTGGCAAGACAAGCTCTTTAGTTCCACAAGAACAGGCAGCGATGAACCGGCCTCAACGGTTCAGAGGGTTGGCAACTGACCCGGGTGTGCAGCGTAAAGCACCAGAAGCAGTTATCCGGCGGGCAGGGACCGCGGTCGGAAAAACAATCTGAATGGACTCGTACCGCGCCAGTAGCGCCGAAAAGTCAGCTTCCTTCTCGAACACAGGATTTGAAGGAAGGCGAAGGAGCGCATTACTGAAAAGCCCGGTGTACAAGCGCCGGGCTTTTTGGAATGCCTGCCTCGGTTGCGGCAAGCATTGTCTGGCCAAGTGTGAAGCTAAATCAGCAGCACTGGCTGAAACCCGTCAAAAAGGAAATTGAGATGAACCGTTATGTCCTGACTATTTCGCCTAGTAACACCATTGTCGTTCTTCAGGTGCTGGACACTGAGGGAGAGCCGCCTGCAATCCCTGCCAATGAACCTTTCTCAGTGTGGCGTAATGTCACCGGTGACACCACCGCACAGCCGGGATACAAATTGCAACCAGGCCCTTACGGCGAGACTTTTTTGCCTCTCGAACCCGATGAAATCGACCGTGTCGTCCAAGGCCGCCTGCAACAACGCTTTGACAAAGTCGAGCAGTTCCTGAAGTTCAACCCACTGCAGTACAAAGTGGACCTGGCAGTCGCCACTCCAGAAGAGTGGTCGCAATTGCGTGCCATCAAACAGTATTACCTCGACGTCTGCGCCACGACAGAGCAGAACACCTTTCCCGAAGTCATCTGGCCGATCGCGCCATTCTGATCGCTGCGCTTTGCAACGCTTGATCGCGAAAGAGCATTGCTGAAAAGCCTGGCCCCGCCGGGCTTTTTGGAATGCCTGCCTCAAGAGAAACCGTTTGAACCCAACCCATACTCATCAATCACCCACGGAGGCGTGACATGACAAACGAGCAACAAGCGTTGGCGGACATGCCGATCTGGCTGGTCATCCTCCTTGCCGTCGTTGGCGGGGTGTCCGGCGAAATGTGGCGCGCCGACAAGGAGGGCGCCCGCGGCTGGTCACTTGTGCGGCGTCTGGCCTTGCGTTCCGGCGCCTGCATGATCTGCGGGGTGTCGGCAATCATGCTGCTGTATGCCGCCGGCATGTCGATCTGGGCCGCTGGCGCTTTTGGCTGCCTGACGGCGATGGCCGGCGCTGATGTCGCCATAGGCCTTTACGAACGCTGGGCGGCCAAGCGTATCGGCGTCTGCGAAGTGCCGCCGCGCGACCTCCCTTAACCCTGAATATTTTTCCCTGTCGCCATGTTGGCGGCAGGGCTGCGCGTGGACGATTGAAAAGGAGGTCATGTATGCCCACACCGATCCAGCAGCCGTCGCAACTTTTTACAGCCATCGCGACGTCACTGCGCAACACCGCCGGCTTCAACCTCACCGTCGGCAACCATGATGATTTCACTGCACCGGGCGATCAGGCCTGGGTGCTGATCGACTTCGACCGCAATGGACCCGGGGTGCGCGCCGCTGACGGGCGAATTGCTCATGTCATGACGGTTTCTCTGCAAGTCATCCCGGCCCTTGCCGCCAGTGCATTTGCAGCGTGCGATCTGATCGCCGTGCTGAAAAACCTGATCACCGACAACCGCTGGGGATTGCCCGGCGATCAATGCGATCTGCCCCTGAATATCGATGGCTTGCCATCGTTGCTTATCAGTGCTGATCAACAATATAGAGCCTGGACCCTGACCTTCGAGCAGACGCTCTACCTCGGCTCGACCCTGCTCGACGATCCACTGGGCATGCCGAAATTCGCTCGCACCTGGGAAGTCAGCAACATCGACGATCCAGACCAGTACACCGCGCTGGAGGGCTGACCGATGTTCGATGCATTACTGCGCATGCAACTCGGCCCGATCATTGAGCGTCTGGCGGAAATGGAAGCGGAAATCGAAGACTTGCACCGCCGCGCCGAGAGTTTCTGTCGCATTGGCATCTGCCAGTCAGTTGATGCGGCGAGCAATACCTGCCAAGTCAGCCATGGTGGATTGCTCACCCCAGCGATCAAGTTCTTCAACCCCAGCGCTGGTGCGCAAAGTGAATCGCGCATCCCGACGGTGGGCGAGCAGTGCCTGCTGTTCAACTATGGCAGCGGTGAAAGCGGTGCGCAGAGTGTCGCGTTGTTCGGCTTGAACAGTGACCGTTTCCCCCCGGCCTCGACTGTGCCGACGCTGACCCGTCGGGTACATCAGGACGGCAGTGAAAGCGGTTACGACGACGCCAGCCACGCCTTGCACTGGCTCAACGGACCAACGCAATTCCACGGGTCTCGCGAGTCGCTCGAACTGAGCATCGGCCCTGCACGTCTGGCCATGACGCCACAACTGATCATCCTGCAACTGGGCGCCGTCGGCCTGAGTATCGACGCCTCGGGCGTGCATTTCAGCGGCCCCTTGGTCGATCACCAGGGCCGCGTCATCAGCCCCTGATTCAAGAGCCTCCCATGATCGGAATCGATAGAGACAGCGGGGCCACGGTCGACGACTGGCTGCAATTCGTGCAGCGCGCGACCCGAGCCCTGACCACACCGCTGAGCACTCGGCAAAAACGGCCCTTGTACGGATCGCTGATCCCCTCGCTGTTGGGACAGAACCTCGGTGACGACATTCTGCTTCTGGCCCAGAGCCACGCCGCGCAAGCGTTCTACAACCCGCATAACGGTATCGATGATTTTCAGCCGCAAGTGATTGTTGCCAGTCGCCACGGTGACGGCCTGCTGCTGCGTTTTGCCGGCACCTGGAAAAACCGCCAACAAACCTTCAAGGTGGTGACATGAGCATGCTGATCCCCGGCCAGAATCAACTGGCCGAACCCGCGCTGATCACGGTTGAAGCGTTCGAAGATTTACTCAACGAGTTCAAAGCCTTCGTCGTCGAATACGTGGGTGCTCGCTCGCCGGCCAGCGCCGTGAAACTCAAGGCGAGTCTGGAAAACGAAAGCGAATTGCTGACCCTCGCGCTGGAAGCGTTCTGCGTGCGTCTGCAAACCCATGAGCGCAAATACAACGCACGCATCAAACAGATGCTGGCGTGGTGGGCGACCGGCAGCAATCTCGATGCGCGGCTGGCCGACATGGGGCTTGAGCGGCAACTGCTCGATCCCGGCGACCCGGCGGCATTCCCGCCAGTGCCGGCGATTTATGAAAGTGATGACGACGCTCGGTTGCGTTATTACCTGGCACCTCATGCGCCGGCGGCGGGTTCGCGGATGCAGTATCGCCGCGAGGTGTTCACCCTCGGCGAGCGGCCCACTGTGCAGGTTGAGTCCACTGATTCCGGCGTGGTAAACGTCACCTACACCTTCGATCCCGACGGCCTCGCCGCGCAGGTCAAGGACGGCAACGGGCGGCGCATTGCGCCGGGCGAAGTGCAAGTCACCGTGCTTTCTCGAGATGGCGATGGCACGCCTTCCGAAGCATTGCTCGAGGGCGTCCGTCAGCACTTTGCTCGTCCAGACGTGCGCCCGGAAACTGACCTCGTTACCGTCAAGGCTGCCGAGATCCAGCGCTACAAAATCCGCGTCGTCGCCAAGATCAATTCCGGCCCCGACTCGGGCCTGACCAAGGTCGCGGCGCAAGCACAATTGCAAGCGTATGCCGACAGTTGCCATCGCCTCGAAGGCCGGGTCGATCCGAGCTGGATCGACTACACGCTGCACAGCGCCGGCGCCGTGCAACTGCAGATTGTCGAACCGCTGGCGCCGATCGTGACCAGCGCATTTCAGGCGCCGTACTGTACGGCGGTCGAGGTTGAGGTGCTGACGCTATGAGTGAAAAAACTCAGCGCCCGACCTTACTGCCGGCCAACAGCTCGGCCCTCGAACGCGGACTGGATCTGGGTTTCGGCGCCTTGCTCGATCGCATCGCACCGCCGTTCCCGGAACTGATGAACCCCAGCGAAACGCCAGTGGCCTTCCTGCCTTATCTGGCTGCCGATCGCGGTGTCGCCGAATGGAGCACCGATGCGCCGGTGGCGGAGAAGCGCGTAACCGTCGAACTGGCCTGGCCCACCGCGCGCCAGGCCGGCACACGCAAGGCGCTGGAAAACGCCGCCAAGGGTTTGCAATTAAGACCCGAGATCCGCGCCTGGTACGAACAGACACCGCCCGGCGCGCCGTACAGCTTTTCCGTGCGTGCCTTCAGCGACCAACCCTACAGCGAAGAAATCGACGCCCGTCTCGACCGCCGTCTGGCCGATGCGAAAAGCGAGAGGGACGTTCTTTCGGTGTCGGTGGGGTTGAGCGCGTTCGGCAATCACGTCATCGGCGCCGCGACGTTATGCGGCGAACTGACCACGGTTTATCCGGTGTTCATCGAAGGTCTTGAAACCTCTGGCGAGGCGTTCATGGCTGCCGGCATGTACACCGTCGAAACATCCACTATTTATCCTCAGGGGGCCTGAATGGCTGACTATTACACCCTGCTCACCAACGCAGGGATTGCCCACGAAACGGCGTGCAAGGCTGCGGGTGTGCCGATCAAGTTGACGCAGATTTCGGTCGGCGACGGCGGCGGCGCGGTCTACAACCCGGCTGCCACCGCGACCGCTCTGAAACGCGAAGTCTGGCGCGGACCGCTCAACGCACTGTTCCAGGATGAGAAAAACCCGAGCTGGCTGCTCGCCGAAGTCACTATCCCGCCGGACGTCGGCGGCTGGTATGTGCGTGAAGCCGGGCTGTGGACCGACACCGGCATTCTCTACGCTATCGTCAAATACCCGGAGTCGTTCAAACCGGTGCTGGCGACGTCGGGTTCAGGTAAAGAGTTTTATATCCGCTCGATTTTCGAGACCAGCAATGCCTCGCTGGTGACCTTGTTGATTGATGACACGGTGGTCAAGGCTACTCGTGCGTGGGTCATGAGTTACCTCGCCGAAGAACTCGGCAAGCTCGATGGCAAGCAGTCGGTGCGCGTTGCGGCGACTGGCAATGTCGTGATGAACAGCGCACAGCAGATTGATGGTGTTGCCGTAATTGCCGGCGATCGTGTGCTGCTGCCGAGCCAGACGCTGGCCAAGGACAACGGCTTGTGGATCGTTGCCAATGGCGACTGGGTGCGGGCCACCGATGCCAACACCAGCGCCAAGGTCACCCCGGGTCTGACGGTCATGGTGGAGGAGGGCACGGCGAACGGTGATTCGCTGTGGCACCTGACCACCAATGCGCCGATCACCCTCGGCACCACCGCGCTGCAATTCAAGATGCTCGCCGGGCGAACCGGGATTGCTGCGGGGACTTACAAGAGTTTGACCGTTGATGAATACGGTCGGGCGACAGCAGGTGCGAATCCGCAAACGTTGGCTGGGTTCGGCATCACCGACGCCCTCGGGATCAATAGCACAGCGGTTGCCGCTCGCAAGCTTGAATCGGCGCGCAGCATTGCCATTTCCGGCGCGGCTAGCGGTAGCACTTCGTTTGACGGCTCGGCAAACGCCAACATTTCACTAGCGTTGGCCGACTCGGGCGTTTCTGCCGGCACTTACACAAAAATTGCCGTTAATGCCAAAGGGTTGGCTACCAGCGGCGGGAACCTGATCGCATCGGATGTTCCCGCTCTGGACTGGAGCAAAATCAGCTCAGGAAAACCCAATACGTTGGCGGGCTACGGAATTGTCGATAGCTATACTCAAGGCCAGACCAACAGCGTTGTCAGCAGTGCTTTTGCGAACTTCTCTGCGCCTAACCTCCAGGTTCCAGCATTTATCAACGGCTTCACCGACAATCATTCCTCTCGATACTGGAGAGCCAATGGCAATATCTATGTGAGCCTCGATGTTGCTCGCTGGGTCAGTAGCGGTAGCGATGCATTGGTCATGTTCACGCTTCCACCAGGCTTTCGCCCCCTCAGCAGAATGAGCGGCGCAGGCGGTTGGGCGACCAGTGCTCAGCTTGGGTTCGGTTTGTTGTCATGGCGCGTGGAAACCACGGGCGAGGTCGTCCTGGATTACTCGATTGGATCCACGTCGGGTGTGGGTGGTTATCGCTGCCAATTCAGTTTCTGTGTCCAAGCGGCTTAAGGGGGCAACATGATTTTTGTCATTGATCAAACCGGGCGATTTCTCTATGCCACAGATACCCCGGGCGGGGCCGTAAATTGGACGGCTGTCCAATTGCCTCAACCTTGCTGGAATCCACGATTCAAAGGTGAGCGAATCAGTGATACCGGCGAGTGGAAAGGCCAATGGGAGCATGACGGTGAGCCTTTGCCTACCGCCGCTGACCTGTGCGCGAGGATTGATAACTTCGCCGACCAAGCGCGGCGGATTGCTGCCGGCGATCCATTCCGGGCGGTCGAACATGAACAAGCGGCGGCCGAAGCGCAAGCATTCAAAGACGCTGGCTATCCCGAAGATGTGGTACCACGCAGCGTTGCTGCCTGGGCAATCTCGGGCCGCACGCCTCAGGAGGCGGCCGACGGTATCCTGATCGAGGCCACCAGGTACGCGGAGGTCCTTTACTTGATCCGCGAAAGACGTCTGGAGGCGAAAGAACTGGTCAAGGCCAATATTGCAGTTGGTGCAATCGATGAAGCACGACAGATCGTCGACAAAGCAATCAAGGCTATTCAAGCGACTGTTGCTGGCATTGAGCGTGCGCAGGGTTAAAGGTGCGCGTCGTACGTTTTCAGTTCCGCATAGCGAATAGTCCGAGGGGCCTGGATCCGTGAACTCATTACCCAGACGGATCCTGGTACTGCAGGTACCAGCCCACTCGGCCTCAACCGGCACCTCATGAAACGCCCCGCCTATCGGGGCGTTTAATTTGACGGCCAAAACATTCAACACCCGCCAAGCCCCTCCCCACGAGGGGCTTTCCCGTTTATGGAGAAACGAAAAATGGCAACCCGCCAAACCTACACCGTGCTCGTCCCATTCCCCACCGGCGGTGGGCATTGGTCGAGCGTCGGTCAAGACCTTGATCTGCTCGACGTTGAGGCCAGTGCCTTGCACTTTGCCGGTCGACTTGAGCCGAAAACCCCTATCACCCAGGCCAAAAAGGCCGCTGCCAAGAAGGCTGACTGAACATGGCTGAGGTTCTGAACTTCGAGCACAACGGCATTACCGTCAATGCCACCGAATCCCCCGAGGCCATGGGTGGCCTGGGTGACAACGTCATCGGTCTGGTCGGCACCGCGCCGAAAGCCGATCCGCTGATTCCGCGAAACGCGCCGTTTCGCATCAACAGCTTCACCACCCATTCGCTGCTCGATCCGACTGGGTCGGAAGAGGGCACGCTGTATCACGCGGTTTACCAGATCCTCAAAGTGGTCAAGGTGCCGGTGTACGTAGTCATCGTCGAAGCAGGCGCGACGCCGGCCGACACGGTCAACAATGTGATCGGCGGTGTCGAACCAGCGACCGGTCGCAAGCTGGGTCTGGCGGCGCTGGGCAGTGTCCCGGAAGACCTGACCATCATCGGCGCGCCGGGCTTCACCGGCAGCAAAGCGGTGGCCGGTGAGTTCGCCGCGTTCGGCAAGCGCATCAAGGCCCGTGTGGTGCTGGACGGCAAGGATGTCTCGGTGGCCGATCAGGTGCTGTACAGCCAGGAACTCGGTGGCGCCGAGCTCGGTTTCGACCGTTGCCTGGTGGTGCACAACATGCCCGCCGTGTATTCGAAAGCGGCGAAGAAAAACGTCTTCCTGTCGCCTTCCAGTCTGGCGATTGCCGCGCTGGCCAAGGTCAAGCAGTGGGAGAGCCCGGGCAACCAGGTGACCTTCGCCGAAGACGTTTCGCGGGTCGTCGAGTACAACATCCTCGACACGTCCACCGAAGGCGATCTGCTCAACCGTTACGGCGTCAGCTACTACGCCCGCACCGTGCTTGGCGGCTTCTCGCTGCTGGGTAACCGCTCGATCACCGGCAAGTTCATCAGCTACGTCGGCCTCGAAGATGCGATCAGCCGCAAGCTGGTCAAGGCCGGTCAGAAAGCCATGGCCAAGAACCTCACCAAATCCTTCATGGATCAGGAGGTCAAGCGCATCAACGACTGGCTGCAGACCCTGGTCGCCGACGAAACCATTCCTGGCGGCAGCGTGTATCTGCACCCGGAACTCAACAGCGTCGAGAAGTACAAGAACGGCACCTGGTACGTGGTCATCGACTACGGCCGCTACGCGCCGAACGAACACATGGTTTATCAACTCAACGCCCGCGATGAAATCATCGAGCAGTTCCTGGAGGACGTTCTCTAATGTTTACCAACCGCGTAAGACAGGCCATCGCGGCCACCCTGCAAGGCCTGCCGTTGTCGGCGACCGTTGAGGAATTCACCCCGCCGAAAATCGAATTCGACATGGAAGAGATGCGCGGCGGGCGCTTTATCGTCGAAGAAATGGCCAAGGGCGGCAAAGCGCTCGGCGCCAAGCTGACCCTGCAAGGCCTCGGCGCCGAGGTTCTGCTGGCGCTGGGCGTGAAGCTCGGCGACGACATTCTGCTGAACGTGCGTGAAGCCGGTCAGGATCAGGACGGCAATACCTGGTTCACCTACCACACCGTCGGCGGCCAGTTGAAATCCCTTGAGGAAACCGCAGTGAAAATGGGCGAGAAGCCCAAGACCAATCTGGAACTGTCCTGCCGCACCTACAACCGCCTTGAAAACGGCGTGCCGGTGATCGACATCGACGTGCGCACGCAGAAGTTCGTGCTCAACGGCGTCGACATCCTCGGTGATGCACGGCGTGCGGTGTTGATGCCGTAAACCCCGGTTTACCGGCAAATCACAAAACCCTGTGGGAGCGAGCCTGCTCGCGAAAGCGGTCGTTCAGTTACATCAATTTCGAATGTGCCAAAGCCTTCGCGAGCAGGCTCGCTCCCACAGTGGATCTAAACGAATCACCAAGGAATTCATACATGCCGTGGATGCCCCCCCAACACGAACTGCTGTCGCCGATCACCGGCGACGATGGCTCGCAGATCGAATCGATCCAGCTCAAACCGCTGTTCTACGCCGCACAGAAAGAAGCGCTGGAACGCGCCGGCGATGACGAAGACGATCAGTTCTTCGAGCTGGCGCTGCTCGCCACCGGCCTGTCGGTGAAAGAGCTCGATCAACTCAAACGTCCGGACTACGTGAGCATCGCTCAGTACGTCCATGAGATGTCGACCCGGCCGAGTGCGTACTTTCTCGACCAGGTCGAGGACGCGGAGAAATCCGACGATCCCGATCAGGTGCAATTGCTGCAAACGCTCGCCGTGACCGGTCGCACCGTGACTTCGCTGAGCCTGGAAATGCCCGTGCTGCGCGCCACCAAAGTGATGAAGAAACTGAAAACGGCCAAGGAACGCGCCGAATTCATCACCGCCCACTGCACCGGCCTGATGATCCCCGATCTGGCCCACCTGACCGTCCCGGACTGGACGCAATTGCAGGTGCGCATCGACGATTTTTTAAACCAGCCGGCGGCCTACTTTCGGAACGCGACATCGAAGTAATCCTCGATATCGTCCCGCTCATTTACCCGGTAAGTGAAGCGGAGATTCTGGAATGGGACGCCGAAAAGGCGTTGCGCCGCTACGACATAGCGATCACTCGCCTTGGCGTGAAACAGGAGTAGAGCGGCATGGCAGAAAGCAAATTTGCGCCAATGAATGCCGATGAGCGGGGGGCGCAGCAACCGGTGATATCCGCTTGAACATGGCTGCGGCAAACCCCGGCCCCGGACCGATCATCGGCGATCAATATCCCCAGCTGAGTCAGGCGCTCGTCACCGCAAGTATCAGGATCGATGCGTTGACGACAGCGATCGATTCATTGCGATTGGCATTGTCCAACTTGCGGATGCTCTCGTTGAGTTCCACCGCAAACGGTGAAGCCACCAGCGCGTCGGCAGCGCCGGATGAGGCCGCCGAGCGGACCAAGGCACCAGAAAGTGTGAGGCCGGCGATTGACTTTTATTCGGCGGCGGCCGATCTGGGTAGCGCGGCACAATTGACGCCAGTGCAGGCCAACGAAATCGCACTGTCGAGCTTGATCATGGCCAGTAAGCCGATGGTGGCGGCGGGAGGCACCAGCGGTATCGAACTGATCAAGGTTGCAACGCTGGCCGCCGACTCAGGAATTGGCAATGAGCTGACCAACGCGTCGGACAAGTCTTTTGAGCTGCTCAACTTCGCCAGCGACGCTGCGGTCGTAGCGTCGGCACTCAAAATCCCAGCGATGGAAGTCGCCGAGATGATGACGGTGTGGCGCACCTCGATGAAGCTCACTCGCGATCAGGCGTTTGACCTCGCGGATGCGACACACCTGCTCGGCAAAATGCCGGGTGGCGTCAAGTCCGCCGACATCGGCGCCGTACTCAAGCAATCAGGCGAGGCGGCGCTCACTGCAGGCTTGCAGCCCGAGCAGGCCGCAGCGCTGTCGGCAGCCTTGCTCCGCAGCGGAACGGGCAAAGACGATGCCGGGCAGGCGTTGAAGAGCCTTTCAGCTGCCTTGGGCAAAGGTGACAGCGTCTCCGCCGCCGAACGTGGCGCCTGGAAGCAGTTGGGACTTGATCCTGCTGCCGTGACCGCTGCAATGCATGACCCCGACAAGCAGAATGCCCAGGGTGCGCTGCTCTCGGTGCTTGCCGCGCTGCACGCAAAACCTGTCGAACAACGCGCCACGCTGGCGCGAACCCTGTTTGCTGACAGCGCCAATGCGGTGCAGTTGTTGGCGCAGAATCCGGGCGATGTCAACGAGGCCTTTTCGCAAGTAAAGGACAAAAGTCAGTACGCGACTTCGGTGATCGGTGAGCGGAGTTCGGTGCGCCAGTCTGCACTGGCACGCTCCAATTCCCCGCAAGGACAGTGGAATGCTCAGACTGCTCGAAACGAGCGCTTGGCTATCGCCAGCGCCCAAGCGGTGGCGCCTTCTCCTGAAGGGCTGAGCGTTGCTGGTGCCGGCATCGACAGGATGAGTGAATTCGCTGAGGACCATCCGACGATCACGGCGGGGGTCATTGTTTTGGGTTCAGCCCTGAAAAAGCTATTCGATCTTGTGTTGGACGCCGGTGTCGATGAGGCGAAAGACCGGTTGCGCAAACGGATACCTGGAAGCGCCCTGGCGAATCCCCCCGATCTTTCGTCAACAGCAGATTCTGCATCGAGGCTCGCAGCGGACAAGCCGGTGACAGAGATTGCCAGTCTGGCTCCTGCGGCCGGTGCGGAAATGGCAATTGGCGAACGAGCATCATTGGTCGATACGCCGCACCTCGGGCCATCGACGGTTTCTCTGGAGGCGATTTCGCAGGCGATTCCGGCATCGAGCAGAAACGCGCAAACTGCTTTGAGTGAAAGACTTGCTATCACCGCGCCTGACACGCTTTCTGCGCCCGCCCAAGTGAGCAAGGATCTGGCGAGCGCCCATGCGTCTAACCAGCACGTGACCTACGCACCTTCGGTCCAGGTCTACTGCAGCGACCCCGGCAGCTCGGACAAGATCGGTATGTTGGTCGCGCAGCATCTGCAAAACCAGTTCATGCAAATGACCCCGCTGCTCACCAACAACCCCCTCGCCACCCGCCGCGACGCGGCCCTGACCGATGGAGTCGCCTGATGAAACAACAAATGGCATTGGGCAGTTTCATCTTCGGCCTGTCGCGCAACTTTGCGTACCACCAGTTGCTGCGCAAGTCTGACGGCGGCTGGACCGAGATACAGATCCTCACCAGCAAACCCAAGTCCAGCCAGACCGGACAGAAACCGGAAACCCTGACCATTACCGGCAAGTCGATGTACGCCGTAGCCATGGATCGGCTCGATGAATTGCGAGCTTTGCAGGCGCTGCGTATCCCGCTGCCGTTGATCGACGGGATTGGTCGAAACTGGGGCCTGTGGCGGATCAGCAGCGTTCAGGAAACCCAGACCCAGATCATCGATGACGGTACGGCGATGGTAGTCGATTGGGTCATCGAACTAGCGGAGTTCAACAATGCGTAAAGCACGAAGCGTGGCCGGTGATTCGGTGAATCTGCTGCTCTACCGCGAAACCGGGCGCAGTGATGACGCTGCCGAAGAAGTGCTGTGGAAGCTCAACCCGACCCTGGCCGAACAAGGGCCGATTCTGCCCGCCGGCGTCTGGATCGTGCTACCGGAACTGGATGTGAAACCCGCCGTGGTCAAAGCAGCGACGGCGTGGGATTAAGGAGGTTGAATGGCACTGGGATTTACGCCGGCAGTGAATATCTACGGGGCCAACGCGGCCCTGCTCAATCAGCGCCTGATCAGTTGGGAGCACATCGATGCCGCCGGTTTCGAGTCCGATCAGCTGACGCTGACCATCGATCTGGAGGGCCTTGAAGGGCTGCCGAGTCTGGGTGGAAAAATTGGCCTGCAAGTTGGTTATCGAGAAACCGCAATGGTCGACAAGGGCCAGTTCAAAGTGACGCGTCTGACGCCGACACTGTTTCCGTTTCGCCTCACCCTGGTGGCCACTGCGGCGCCATTCAGCAAGGATGATGAAACCGGCTTCAAGCAGCGCCGCACCGCCAGTCATGGGCCAACGACGCTGGGTGGATTATTTCGCAAGCTGGTGGAGCTGCACGGCTTTTCGCCACGGGTCGCGCCGGAGATTTCGTTGATACGCATCGAGCACATCGACCAGTCCAACGAGACCGACATGGGGTTTGTCACGCGTCTGGCGAAAAAATACAACGTCGTCGCCAAGCCTTACGGCGATGTTTATGTGCTGGCGCGGCCCGGGCAGACCAAGTCGTTGTCGGGGCAGATTCTGCCGGACGTGACGCTGTCGGTTACCCACAACAATCGCCCCGGCGATCACGCCTTCATCAGCGCCACGCTGGAAGAATCTGCCCGCGAGCAGGCCAAGGGCTGCAAGACCTGTTTCTGGGATGCGGCGGCCGGGGTGCTGCGCTGGGTTGAAACCGGTGTTGCGCCGTTCAAGACGCTGCGCCAGAAGCAGCCCAGCGAAGCTGATGCCATCGCAGTAGGCGAGGGCGAAGTGCGCAAGATGCTGCGGCAGAAGTACAAGGTGCAAATCACCTGCCCGGGGGATCCACGGCTCGCGGCCGAAGGGCTGGTATTGCTCGATGAGAGCTGGCCGGACTTCATGCGCGGACGCTGGTCGATCGACAAGGTCACCGCCAGCGGCAGTCGCGAGAACAGCTATCGCTGCCTGATTGATGCGTCGTGCCTGGATCCCAAGGCGGAACAGTAATCCTGAACCGAGTGCATATTCCTGTGGGAGCGAGCCTGCTCGCGAAAGGGACGTCAGCTTCAGTATCGATGTGACTGATCGACCGCTTTCGCGAGCAGGCTCGCTCCCACAGGGACTGCGGCGTTCACTGTAATTTCTCTTACTTCGGAACACCCCCATGAAGATCACCCCGATCCTCACGCAACTGCGTGGGCAATGCCCTGGCCTTGCCAATCATATTTCGGTGGGTGTCGATCTGGCGTTGCTGCAAGGCAACCCCGATCTACCGACGCCCTCGGCTCACGTACTGCCGCTGGCCGATCTGGCCAGTCCTGGCACCACCCAAAACCTCACCACCCAACCGATCCGCGAGCGCTTCGAAATCGTTCTGGTGCTTGACGCTACCGACGCGACAAAAGCGCTGGATGGGTTGCACGACCTGCGCGCCGAACTGTGGCGCGCGCTGGTGGGGTTCAAACCCGATTCCGACTACAGTGCCATCGTCTACGACGGCGGCGAGATGGTCTCGATCAACAGCAGCCGCGCCTTCTATCGGCTGCGTTTTTATGCCGAGTTCCAGCTCGGCCGCAATCTGCCAAGTCAGCCTGCGGAGAGTTGGCACGAGCGCGAACTGGACGCTTTGTCGTCCTTTACCGGGATGACGGTGCGGGTCGATGCGATCGATCCGGCCGACCCCAATCTGCAACGCCCGGGTCCGGATGGCCGGGTGGAAATGACTTTCTCTGGAGACGTAACCCCATGAGCAACCGCATCACCGTAGTGCCGGCCGCTGGCCGTGTCGTACCTGACCCGGAGGCGGGCGACTTGCTGCCGGCCGCAGGCCGAGAAGTGCTGGACAGCGCCTGGTGGCGCCGGCGTCTGGCCGACGGCGATATCACACTCAAAACCGCAAAAGCGGCTAAACCACAGGGAGCCAAATAATGGCGATCGGATTCAGCAACATCCCGGCGGACATTCGTGTTCCGCTGTTCTATGCCGAAATGGACAACTCGGCCGCCAACAGCGCGACCTCGGCCATGCGCCGTTTGATCGTCGCGCAGGTCAACGACAATATTGCCCCGACTGAGGTCGGCAAACTGGTGCTGGTTTCCAGCGTGGCGCTGGCGAAAAGCATCGGCGGCCAGGGCTCGATGCTCGCTTCGATGTACGAGACCTTCCGCAAGGCTGACCCGATCGGCGAGATCTGGTGCCTGCCGCTGCACAACACCGAAGGCGCCATCGCCAAGGGTGTGTTGACCCTGACCGGTACCGCGACTCAAGCGGGCATGCTCAATCTATATGTCAGCGGCGTGCGCGTGCAGGCCACCGTGGTCAATGGCGCCACCGCCGCTCAAGCGGCCACGGCACTGGCGCAGAAAATCAACGCCACTGCCGACCTGCCAGTCAGCGCAGCCACTGCCGAAGGCGTGGTCACCCTGACCGCCAAATGGACCGGCGACAGCGGCAACGACATCAGCCTGCAATTCAATCGCCTGGGCAAGAGCAACGGCGAAGAAACTCCGGCCGGTCTGACCAGCGCAATCACCGCCATGACCGGCGGCGCCGGTGTGCCGGATCAGATCGCCGCCGTCGCGGCTCTAGGCGATGAGCCATTCGAATTCATCGCCTTGCCGTGGTCCGACTTGGCCACCCTCAACACATGGCAAGCGGTCATGGACGACAGCACCGGGCGCTGGTCGTGGGCCAAGCAATTGTTTGGTCACGTCTACAGCGCCAAGCGCGGCACGGTCGGTACGCTGGTCGCTGCCGGCCAGGCGCGCAACGATCAGCACATGACCATCCAGGCGCTGGAGCCGGGCGTACCACAACCGTTCTGGGTACAAGCGGCGGCACTGGCTGCGCGCACGGCGGTGTTCATCTCCGCCGATGCCAGCCGTCCGACGCAAAGCGGCAGCCTGCCGGGTGTTGACCCGGCGCCGGCCAGCGAGCGCTTCACCCTGACCGAGCGTCAGTCGCTGCTCAACTACGGCATCGCTACTGCGTACTACGAAGGCGGTTACGTGCGCATCCAGCGCTCGATCACCACCTACCAGAAGAACGCCTACGGCCAGGCCGACAACTCCTATCTGGACAGCGAAACCATGCACCAGTCGGCGTTCATCGTGCGTCGTCTGCAAAGCGTGATCACCAGCAAATACGGCCGCCACAAACTGGCCTCCGACGGCACGCGTTTCGGTGCCGGCCAGCCTATCGTCACCCCGGCGACCATTCGCGGCGAGCTGATCGCGCAGTACGCCAAACTTGAACTGGAAGGCCACGTGGAAAACGCCGAGCTGTTCGCCGAGCACCTGATCGTCGAGCGCGACGTGCAGGACCCGAGCCGCGTGAACGTGCTGTTCCCGCCGGATTACATCAACGGCCTGCGCGTGTTCGCACTGCTCAACCAGTTCCGTCTGCAGTACGACGACGCGGCCTGATCCGCGCAGTCGGCGCTAAGCATTCAGCCCACCTCGCGTGGGCTTTTTATTTGAAGGGAGAAACACCATGGGTCAACTGATTGCAGGCACCTGCTACGTCAAGGTCGACGGCGCACAACTGACCATCAATGGCGGCTGCGAAGCCCCGCTGATGGCCGTCAAACGTGAAACCGTCGTGCCCGGTTTCTACAAGGAAACCGACATCGCACCGTCGTTCAAAGTGACCGCGCTGCACACCGCCGACTTCCCGCTGAAGAAGCTGATCGAAGGCACTGATATCACCGTCACCTGCGAATTCAGCAACGGCAAAGTCTACGTGCTGGCCGGCGCCTATCTGGTCGAGGAGCCAGTTTCCAAGGGCGACGACGCCACCATCGAACTGAAATTCGAAGGCATCAAGGGGACCTGGCAATGAGCGCCGCCGTGAAGCTTCAAGTAGCAATCGAAGCCCACGGCGAGCCACTGACCGAACTCGTTCTGCGTCGTCCGACGGTGCAGGAAGTGCGAGCGATCAAGGCGCTGCCGTACAAGATCGACAAGAGCGAAGAAGTCAGCCTCGACATGGACGTGGCGGCCAAATACATCGCTGTGTGCGCGGGCATCCCGCCGTCGTCGGTCAACCAGTTGGATCTGGCTGACCTCAACGCGCTGAGCTGGGCCGTCGCGAGTTTTTTCATGAGTGCGGCGTCGGCGCCATCACCGACCTGATCGCCGTCGCCTATGACCTGGCCTGGTTCTGGAAGGTTGACCCCGAACAGATGATGGCCAGGCCACTGGATGTGCTCCGCGAATCGCTGGAGCACGCGCAACGGATCAATGCGATGCAGCAGGTGCAGTGATGGCAGACGAAGAGAAGAAAACCCCGAAACCGGTGCTGATCACTGGCATCGATGAACTCTCGCCCAAACTGGGCGCCCTGCGCATGAAGGTTGAGAGTTTTAAAAACAATCTCGAGCAGACCGGCCTCGGCAAACTGGACATCAGTGGTCTGTTCAACGGCGGCAGCGTGATCACGCCGTTTGTAGACGGCATCAAATCGGCCGCAGCGTTCCAGGGCAAATTGAGCGAAGTCAGCGACACGGCGAAAACCGTCGATCTGCCCGCCGCGCCGACAGCAGCGACGCAGAACATGAACGTGTTCAGTGCGTCGATGCAGAAGGTTTCGGCGGCGTTGGACGCCGCGCTGGTGCCGGCGGTGGGGGCCTTGGTGGTCGGGCTGGAACCGATGCTGACGCAGGTCGGCAGCCTGCTCGCCGACAACCCGAAACTGGTTGAAGGCCTGGCGGCGGGGGCGATTGCCTTCTCCGCCATGCAAACCGCCGTCACCGGTATGACTCAGGTGATGGACCTCATGAGCATGGTGCTCAAGACCAACCCGATCATGCTGATCGCCATGGGCATTGCCGTGGCGGCCGGTTTGATCGTGGCCAACTGGACACCGATCAGCGCGTTTTTCACAGGGATGTGGGAAGGCGTGAAAAACGCCGGGGCGAGTGCGATGGCGACGTTGCGCTCGATACTCGACTGGCGACCGCTGGCGGCACTGGCGGCGTTGTGGGAACCGGTCACGGGATATTTCTCGGCTATCTGGGACAAGGTCACGGTCGTGACGGCGCCAGTGATCGACTTCTTCAAGTCGGTTTTCTCGTGGTCGCCTGCGGGGATGATCATTGAAAACTGGGGGCCGCTGACCGGCCTGTTCTCGGCGATCTGGGAATTGCTCAAGGCCTTGAGTGTGCCGGTGATGGCATTTCTTAGAAACCTGTTCGATTTCTCGCCGATGCAGATGCTTACCGATGCGTGGGGTGGTGTTGTCGCGTTCTTCGAACCGATGTTCAGCGGCCTGCTAGAAGTCGCGCTACCGGCTAAAGAATTCCTCGTGTCGCTGTTCGACTTCTCGCCAATGCAGATGATCACCAGCGCCTGGGGAGGCATTGTTGCGTATTTCCAGCCGATATTGACGACGCTGCAATCGGCTGTGCAAAGCACCCGGGATACTTTGCGGGCACTGTTCGATTTTTTCCCGATGCAAATGCTCACCAGCGCCTGGGGTGGGATTGTCGGGTTCTTCGAACCGATCTGGATGGCGCTGCAAACGTCTGTGCAGCGGGTCAGAGGCTTTTTCACCAGCCTGTTCGAGTGGTCGCCGCTGGAGCAGATTACTCAGTATTGGCAGCCGATCGGTGAGGTCTTTTCGGCGATCTGGGGCGTCGTGTTGGCGCTTTCCGCGCCGGTCGTGGATTTTCTGCACAGCCTGTTCGAATGGAAACCGCTGGATCAGATCATCGAGAGTTGGGGACCGATCACCGAGTGGTTCGGCGAGTTGTGGCAAAAGCTGCAAACCGTCATTGCGCCGATCAAGGAGTTGTTCGACGGTGGCTTCGCCGGACTGATCGCCAAGGTCACCGGCAAGGTCGAAACGCTGACCCAAGCGCAACGCGAGACCAATGCCGAAGGCAAAGGCGAACTGGCACCGGCGTTCTTCGCTGCCAGTCCGGCGCCTGCTGGCAACGGCGCACTGCAAAGCGGTTCGTTGCCACAAACCTCCAGCGCGCTGATCCAGCAAAGTGCCGCCAACAACCGTACGCAACTCGAAGGCGGCCTGACCGTGCGCTTCGAAAATGCGCCGGCCGGCCTGCGCACCGAACAACCGCAAACCAATCAACCGGGCCTGGCCGTGTCTTCACGCATCGGCTATCGCTCGCTGTCGATGGGAGGTTCCCAATGAACTGGCGTGACCGTTTATTGCCGGCATCCTTTCGCGGTGTCGGTTTCTGGATCGACCAGGCGAAAACCCCGGTCGGGCGCAAAGGGCAGTTGCATGAGTACCCGCAACGCGACCTGCCGTTTTTCGAGGACCTCGGCCAGCAGGCCAAGACTCACGATCTGACCGCGTTCATCATCGGCCCCGATTGCCTTGAGCAGCGCGACAAGCTGCTCAAGGCGCTGGAGCAGGGCCGTGGCGAGCTGGTGCATCCGTGGCTTGGACGCCTGCAAGTCAAGGTCGGCGAATGCGACATGACCCACACCCGCCAGGACGGTGGGCTGGTGACGTTTGCATTGAAGTTCTATCCCGACCAACCCCTGCCGTTTCCGACCGCTACGGTCAGCACGCAGAAAGTGCTGCTGGCCAAGGCCGACGGGCTGCTGGGTTCGGCGGTGGCGCGTTTCGAACAAGCGATGACGCTGATCAAGGCCGCGCGGATCGGCATCACCAACCTGCGCAACAGCCTTACCGGCGTCTATGAAGTGATCAAGGAGCAATTGAAACCTTTGATCGAGCAGTACCGCCAGATCACTGAACTGGTCAAGGCCGTGAAGGAGTTGCCCAAGGAAGTGGCGGCGGAATTCAACGGTTTGCTCGGCGATATCCAGGAACTGAAAGCGTTCGCCAAGGAAGGTTACCGTGGCGTGATTGCCGACGTGTCGCAGCAACTCGAAGCGATTCGCAAGGCCGATGCGCCGAAGATCACCACCGGCAAGGACACCAATGCCGCAGCGCAAGCGATGGCCGATCTGGTGCAGGACACGCTGATCGTCAAAGTGGCGCAGTGGGTCGCATCGATGCCAGTGGCCACCCGAGCGCTGCAACTGCCTTCGACGCCCACCGTTGCTCAGCAGGCCCATCAGCAAGTCACCCGCCCGGAAGTTCCGGCCACGGATGATTTGCAGGCGCTGCAAAAGGATTTGGTGGAGGCGCTGCAAGGGGCGAAAAACAAGGCCGATCCTGATCACTATCAAGCCATCAGTGACGTGCAGGATGCCTTGGTTGCGCACCTCAAGGCCGTGGCATCCTCGGGCGTGCGACTGGTCAGCAAATCCTTTCAGGAAAGCCTTCCGGCACTGGTCATAGCGTACAAACAGTTTGGCGACGCCACGCGAGTCACCGAAGTCGTGCAGCGCAACGGCGTGACCAATCCGTTGTACCTCCCGCAAAGCGATGTGAAAGTCTCCAGGGAGTGAACCATGGACGAGTTGGATAACCACGTCACACTGACGGTTAACGGCATGGAATACGGCGGCTGGAAAAGCGTCGAAATCACCGCCGATCTCGAGCGTCAGTTCCGCACCTTCAAGCTCGACATTACCTGGCAATGGCCGGGGCAGGCGGTGAGCAAACCGATTAAACCCGGTGACCCCTGTGAAGTGAAAATCGGCAAGGACCTGGTGCTCACCGGTTACGTGTTCAAGGCGCCGATCCGCTATGACGGGCGGCAGATCAGCCTGACCATCGAAGGCAGTTCGAAGACCCAGGATCTGGTCGATTGCGCCGCCCGTAACCTGCCCAGCCAATGGCAGCAACAACCCTTGCTGACTATCGTCCGCGATCTGGCGAGCGAATATGGACTGTGGGTCGTCAATGAAATCAGCGACACCACACGCCTGACCAAACACACCATCGTGCCGGGTGAAACGGCATTCCAGTCGATCGACCGATTGCTGTCGCTCCTGCGGGTGTTTTCCACCGACAACGAGCTGGGCCAGTTGGTGCTGGCCAAACCCGGCAGCGGCGGACGCGCCAGCGATGCGCTGGAGCTGGGCAAGAACATCCTGTCGGCCAGTGCGCCAATGGATTTCAGCCAGGTGTTCTCCGAGTATCGGGTGATCGGCCAGCAGAAAGGCTCGGATGCGAAAAGCGGCGCGGCGGTCAGCGAAGTCGAGTCGACGGCGGCCGACCTGAGTTTCAAACGGCGACGCACCACGGTGATCAATGAAGGCACGCAACTGACCTTTGAGTTGGCGCAGCAGCGTGCTCTATGGGAAAGCGCGACTCGCATGGGCCGCGCGCAGACCACCACCTATCAGGTGCAGGGCTGGCGGCAGAGCAATGGCGATTTGTGGCGCCATAACACGCTGGTCAAGGTCAAGGACCCGGTGCTGGATTTCGATGGTGACATGCTGATTTCCAAGGTCACTTATTCGTTGTCGGCGCAAGGTTCGGTGACCACGCTGCAAGTTGCCCCGCCGCATACCTTTGATCCTGATCCGACGCCCCCGAAAAAAACCTGAGCCTGACCCCGAACCCTGTGGGAGCGAGCCTGCTCGCGAAAGCGTCGCCAGCCTCAACATCACAGCGCCTGACCCGCCGCGTTCGCGAGCAGGCTCGCTCCCACACTGATCCCATTCGGGCGACTCTTTTCAAGGACACCCCATGAGCCTACTGACACGCCTGCTGGCGCGCGGCACTGTCGTGCTCGCCAATTCGGCTTCGAAACTGCAATCGCTGCAAATGCGCCTCACCGCCGGTGAAGTCAACGACGACCTCGAACACTTCGAACCCTACGGTTTCACCAGCCATCCGTTGGCTGGCGCTGAAGGGGTCGTCACCTTCATCGGCGGCGACCGTTCCCACGCCATCGCCCTGGTCATCGCCGACCGTCGCTATCGCCTGCAAGCGCTCGCTGCCGGTGAAGTGGCGATCTACACCGACGAGGGCGACAAAATTCATTTCAAGCGCGGGCGGATCATCGACATCGAAACCGCCACGCTGAACATCCGCGCCAGCAGCGCGGTGAACTTCGACACGCCGGTGATAAACCAGACCGGCAAGATCGTTTCCACCGGTGATCAACTGGCTGGCGGCATCAGCCAGATCAAACACGTGCATGTTGGCGTGCAGGCCGGTAACGGTCAGACCGGCGCGCCGGCAGGAGGCCAGTGATGTTCATCAGCCAGAACCTCCACGCCGCGCTGACCCGCGCCGTGCTCATCAGTCTGTTCACCTGGCGCCGCGCCGCTGATGACGACGCCCTCGATGATGAAGAACGCTTCGGCTGGTGGGGCGACAGTTTTCCCACGGTTGCCGACGATCGCATCGGCTCGCGGCTGTGGCTGCTGCGCCGGGTCAAGCTGACCCGGCAGACGCAAATGGACGCCGAATTTTATGCCCGCGAAGCCCTGCAATGGCTGCTCGACGACGGCCACTGCAGCGCCATCGACATCATCAGCGAACGCCTCGACGCCCAGCGCCTCAACCTGCGCACGATCCTCACGCTGGCCGACGGCGAACGTCTGGACATCAACCCCGATAACAGTTGGCAGGTGATCTATGCCGTTTGAAACTCCTTCGCTGCCGGTGCTGATCAAACGCACCCAAAGCGACCTGGCCGGCGATTCGCTGCGCCAGTCCGATGCGCAAGTGCTCGCCCGCACCCTCGGCGGCGCCGCTTATGGCTTGTACGGTTATCTCGACTGGATTGCCGAGCAGATCCTGCCCGACAAAGCCGATGAGTCAACCCTGGAACGCATCGCCGCGCTGCGCCTGAATCAACCGCGCAAAGCCGCGCAAGTGGCTACCGGCAGCGTCAGTTTTACCGCCACTCCCGGCGCCGTGCTCGACGTCGACACTCTGCTGCAAGCGAACGATGGCCGCACCTACAAAGTCACCATGGCGCGCACCACGGTCAATGGCAGCAACAGCACCACGATTGCGGCGCTGGAGGCCGGCAGTCTGGGCAACGCTGATGCGGGTCTGACGCTGACCCCGGTGCAGCCGATTGCCGGGATTGTCGGCAACAGCTTCGTGGTGCTGGCGCCGGGCCTCAGCGGCGGTGTGGCGCGGGAAAGCCTCGAATCGCTGCGCTCGCGGGTCATCCGTTCCTACCGCGTGATTCCCCATGGTGGCGCGGCCAGCGACTACGAAACCTGGGCGCTGGAAGTGCCGGGTGTGACGCGGGCGTGGTGCCGGGGCGGCCTGCTCGGGCCGGGCACGGTGACGGTGTTCATCATGCGTGATGAAGACCCGCAACCGGTGCCGAACGATGAGCAGTTGGCGGAGGTTCAGGAGTACATCGAACCGCTGCGTCCGGTGACCGCGGAAGTGCACGTGCAGCGACCGGTTCAGGTGCCGGTAGTGTATCGCTTCAAGAGCGTCAATCCGGACACCACCGCCGTGCGCGCCGCCGTTGAAGCGCAGTTGCGCGATCTGCACAACCGCGAGGCCGATCTCGGTGTGCCGCTGCTGATCAGCCATATCCGCGAAGCGATCAGCAGCGCCGGCGGCGAATACGATCACACGCTCACTGCTCCGGCCGCTGACGTGCCGGCCGGGCAGAGCGAACTGCTCACCTTCGGAGGCTGCGTATGGGGGGCATAAGAACCGCCGCGCAATACCAGGCGCAGTTGCGCGCCTTGCTGCCCAGTGGCCCGGCATGGGATCCGGAGCGGGTGCCCGAGCTTGAGGAAGTGCTGCAAGGCGTCGCCGTCGAACTGGCCCGTCTGGATGCGCGCGCCGCCGATCTGCTCAACGAAATGGACCCGGCCGGCGTCAGCGAACTGGTGCCGGACTGGGAGCGGGTGATGAACCTGCCCGACCCGTGCCTGGGCGCCACGCCACTGTTCGACGACCGCCGCCTCGCCGTCCGCCGCCGCTTGCTCGCGGTCGGCAGCCAGGCTGTCGGCTACTACCTCGACATCGCCAAAAGCCAGGGTTACCCCAACGCCAGCATCACCGAACACGAAGCCCCACGCATGGGCCGCGCCCGGTTTGGTTCGGCGCATTGGGGCACTTGGGAAGCGCAGTTCATGTGGACGCTCAACACCGGCGGCCGCCTGCTGCTCGGCCGCCGTTACGGCGCGAGCTACTGGGGCGAGCGCTTCGGCGTCAACCCGGGCTCGGCGCTGGAATGCCTGATCCACCGCAGCGCGCCGGCGCATACCAAGGTGCACATCAATTATGACTAGGGAGGGATGAGGGATGGATTATCCGAAAAGCATGCCCGGTGTCGGTTTGGTCAACAGTCGTTTCGTCGATGAAAATCCCGTCACCGGAACACCCGGATCGTTGATTCCAGCTGAGTGGGGCAATGCGCTCACCGAAGAGGTGTTGGCGGTTATCAAAGCTGCCGGGATCGAACCGACCGAAGGCTTGAACACGCAGTTGCTGGAAGCGATTCGCGGAAAAAACCTGTTTGAGACCCCGGTCCAGTTCGATGTCAGCCAGAAAGTCGCGACGACTGAATTCGTCCAACGCGCACTCGGTAGTCTGGCCGGGCAAACCAACTACGTCGGCGATGTTTCGTTGACGGTCGCGGACGTCGGCAAACTTTCGATCTTCACTAGCCCAGGCACGGTGACACTGCCGCAATGGTCGACTGTGCCTGCGGGAGGCTTGGTGTCGCTGGTGGCAGGTTCCGGTGCTTTGAACGTGAAAGTCAGGAGTGGCGAGAGTCTGGGCACCGCCAGCGCTGCTGCACCGGATAACACATTGTCATTTGTCGGTGGCAGCTACGTTACTTTTCGCCGGCTTCTGCTCGGTGGTGGCTGGGGCCTGGATTCTGGTGACGGTGCGCTCAAGTACTCGCCAGCGTTTACCGCTTCCTTGAACACTGCAGGCGGCTATCAGCGGTTGCCCAGTGGCCTGATTCTGCAATGGGGACTGGCCACGGGCGGCGCACTCAGCGAAACCGTCACCTATCCGATTGCCTTTCCCAAAAGCGTGCTCTTTCTCTCGGGCGGCGATCTTTCACCGGCATTCTCCGACCTGCGTTTTTCCCTTTACCGACTCTCGCAAAGCCAGTTTCAGCGCTTCTCCAATGCTGACCCTGGCGGCTGGAACTGGTTCGCCATCGGCTTTTGAAATCAACGGTGAATGAAATGAAATACATTGACTTTGATGCCCAGGGCGAACTGCTTGGGCGCTATGACTCGGCGATTCACACGCAGATGCCTGCCACTGCCGTAGAGATCTCCGATGAGCTGTTCCTGCGCACGATCGAGGAGCGCGACGGCATCTGGAAGTGGACCGACGGCAAGGTCACCAAACATGCATTGCCGAACGCATCGCAGTTGGTTGAAAGCGAACAGCGAGCATCGGCGCTGGCGCGGCGTGACGAGTTGTTGGCCGAAGCTGATCAGCAAACCGTCGGTATGGCCGACGCCTACATCGCAGGGTTGTTGGAGGCCGATGACATGCAGTGGTTCAGGGCTTTTGCTACCTACAAACTGGCGCTAAACAAGATCGACAGGCAGCCCGGTTATCCGCAAAACGTGGACTGGCCTGTGTTGCCGGTTTGACGCCCTTTCTGACGTGAAACCATCACAAACTGCTTCGTGAACAGTCACCCAATACCACGGGAGACCCCCGCATGGACTATCCAAGCAGTGTGCCCAGCGCCGGAATGGTGAAAGGGAACTTGTTGATGAAAACCCGATGATCGGGACAGTGGGATCGCTGATTCCGGCGCCCCGGTGAACGGCTGTTTTTTTTGCACAAGGAGAAGTGAAATGGATTATCCAAAAAGTTTGCCCGGCGCCGGCCTGGTCAACGGCAAGTTTGTCGACGAAAACCCGTTGACCGGCGCCATTGGGTCTTTGATTCCTGCGCAGTGGGGCAATGCTGTCACTGAGGAAGTGCTGAATGTGATTCAGTCGGCTGGCCTCGCAGCGGATGAGCAGGACAACGCTCAATTGAAGTCTGCCATCGAGCAGAAAATCACCCAGAGTGTGTTGCCTGTGGCCAGTGTCCAAGACGCGGAGCAGGGAACCGACAACGTTAAACGCATGACTCCGTTGCGGGTTTTTCAAGCCATCGCCAAGCGCGTGGTGCAGGCGAGCGAAAGCATTGCCGGAGTGGCGAAGATAGCTACTCAGGTGCAGACCGACAGTGGCGCGGATACCACCACGATCGTGACGCCGAAAACGCTCCGCTTTGGCTTTTCTGCCAGTCTGACCACCAACGGCTACATTGTTTTTCCTTCCTGGCTGGGTGGTTTCATCATTCAGTGGATCGGGCTTTCGACCTTAGGAATTCAAGGGGCATATTCGAGTTTTACCTTGGCGTTTCCCAACGTTTGTCTTGCGGTATTTCCATCCACTTTGAATGGATCGGCTCCGGGCAGTGTTTCGCTGGGTGCGAAAAATCAGAACGGTTTCACGTTGTACTCGGAACTGTTGCCTTGCGGCTTTTGTGCAATCGCGTTCGGACGCTGAGGAGTAACCATGAACCGTTTTTATAGTCAGTCCACAGGCTGTGTGTACCTGTCCGGCATCAATCCAAGCATGCCGAGCGATGCAGTACCGATCACTGAGGAGCGTTTCATCGCTGTGATCGGCAACCCTGCGCCCGGCAAAATCCGCAGCCATGATGCCGATGGTTTGCCGGTGTTGATCGATGCCGCGCCGCTGTCGGATGCCGAACTTTCGATGCTGGCGCGCAAGTGGCGCGACGGGCAGCTGTTGGCCAGCCAATGGCTGGTTGATCGTGATCGGGATGAGGAGACCGCGGGCAGACCGATGAGCCTGAGCATTGAGGACCATCAGGAGCTTCTGGACTATCGCCAAGAGCTGCGGGACTGGCCGTCGAGCACGGGTTTTCCCGCAAACGGGAGTCGACCCTTACCGCCGGACTGGCTGATGCGAATGCTCGCTGTGGCTTGATGACGCGAGTTAAACAGAGTGTTACAGCAATTTTTGCCAACGCCCGCCTATGCGGGCGTTGGCGTTTTATGCGACCTCAAAGGAGCTGAAAGTGGATTACCCAAAAAGCATTCCCGGCGCTGGCCTGGTCAACGGCAAGTTCGTTGACGAGGACGCGATCGCCGGTACACCCGGCTCGCTGATTCCAGCGAGTTGGGGCAACAGTGTCACGCAGGAAATACTCAGCGCGATTACCGCAGCGGGGCTGAGCCCGGACGAACAGCAAACTGATCAGTTAGCTCAAGCGATCCGGCAATTGTCCAAACCAGATCCAATGCAACAGTTTCCGGTGCAGGTTTACCGCAGGAATCTGCTGATCAACGGCGGATTCGATATCTGGCAACGCGGTACGACCAATCAGGCACCGAATGTCGGCGGCTACGTCGCTGATCGTTTCCGTTGCGACTGGAACGGCAATGCTGCGGTGAATATCTCTCGCCAGGATTTCGCGCCAGGCCAATCCGAAGTGTCGG
Source organism: Pseudomonas sp. ef1 (assembly GCF_007293365.2). Taxonomy (NCBI): domain Bacteria; kingdom Pseudomonadati; phylum Pseudomonadota; class Gammaproteobacteria; order Pseudomonadales; family Pseudomonadaceae; genus Pseudomonas; species Pseudomonas sp. ef1. The sequence continues at coordinate 2,303,045 of NZ_CM129815.1, forward strand.
GCGAGCCCGCTTGTTTTTTGCGTTGGCAGCAGACAACAGCCGGTGTCGGTTCCACTGAGCACAAAATTTCCCAATATATCGAGTCGGTCAGAACCCTGGCCGGTAAAACCGCCACCGTGACCTTTTGGGCGCGCTCCGATGCTGCGCGGCCGCTGAAGGTATTCATCACCCAGTACTTCGGAACGGGTGGCTCGGAGCCGGTGATGAAAGCGGTCGAGGTCTTTCAGTTGACCACGGCTTGGACCAGGTACACGGCCACCTTTCAGGTACCTGTGATCGCCGGGAAAATGCTCGGTGCCAATGATTGTCTGAGGCTGGCTTTTGATCTTCCGCTGAACTTAGTGCAAACGGTTGACCTGGCGAGAATTCAATTGGAAGAAGGACCAGTTTCCACCCCGTTCGAAAATCGACCAGCTGCGGAAGAACTGATGCTGTGTCAGCGCTATTTTGAAAAGTCTTTCGCAGACCGCTTGCCTATCCGGGCAAACAACGGCCCAAGTACCTGTATAGCCACATTCACCCAAGCCGCCGCGGCGAAGTCACCCCAATCCGGGATGGCAGTAACCATGCTGGTTCAGAAGCGCGTTCAGCCTACGATCAAGATGTATTGTCCCGGCGAGGCCAGCGGTGAAATCTGGAATTTTTCACTTGTGAAGGCATGTAACGGATCATTCGTGCAAAGTGTGACCGAGCGAAGTTTTGCGTTTGGCACAATGACACCGGTCGACAGTATTCCGGGACAGATACTGCAGATTGAATGGACTGCGGATGCCGAGCTCTAGGAGTAAACAATGAGTTATCAATTGACTACATGTGGCGTACTGAGGCTGAGCGATGCAGCTTATATCCCGCAAGATCCAACCAATCGCGACTGGCTTGATTATCAAGACTGGCTTTTATCTGGCGGCGAGGTAATGCCGGCAAACGATTCGTTTGGAACAGCCCTGAACAGTCCCCTGAAAACTCTGGCAAATAAATGGCTGGCAAGCATCAGCCGCCAGCCGTGATTCAATCGGGACAACATCCAGGGAGGATCAAGCATCATGCAATTAACTGAAAAACACCTTATCGACATCATGCCCAACGCCCGCTCCCAAGCGGGCGTTTTTGTTTCGCCACTCAACACCGCGATGGCCAGGCATCGCATCGATACGCCAAAACGTATCGCGGCTTTTCTGGCACAGGTCGGTCACGAGTCGGGCCAATTGCGTTACGTGCGCGAACTGGGCAACAACCAGTACCTGAGCAAATACGACACCGGCACCCTGGCGCTGCGTCTGGGCAATACGCCCGAGGCGGATGGCGACGGGCAAAAGTATCGCGGGCGTGGACTGATTCAGATCACCGGCCGGGCAAATTATCGTCAGTGCAGCCTCGGCTTGTTTGGCGATGAGCGTCTGTTGGCGTTGCCCGAATTGCTCGAGCAATCGCAGTGGGCGGCCGAGTCGGCGGCGTGGTTCTGGGCGCAGAAGGGCCTGAATGAACTGGCCGACGCGGACCAGTTCAACACCATCACCCGCCGGATCAACGGCGGGTTGAATGGCTTGCAGGATCGACTCGAGATCTGGGCACGGGCGAGGGCGGTGCTATGTCCGGCTCCTGGCGCGTGATGGGTCTGTTGCTGCTGGTGACCGGGGCGTTTGCAGCGGCATGGCAGTTTCAGGACTGGCGCTACGGGCGGCAATTGGCCGAGCAGGCGTGGTTAAACACCGAAACCCTCAATCAACTGAAGCAGACCGCCGCCACCGAGCAACAGGCCGAGCAGGATAGACGCCTGACGCTGGAGCAGCGGCTCGCGGCCAGTGAACAAACCCATTATCGAGCGCTGAGCGATGCCCAACGTGATCAGGATCGCTTGCGCGATCGCCTTGCTACTGCCGATGTGCGGCTGTCAGTCCTTCTCGATGCCGGCGACGTTGCCCACGGCTGTGCGGTGCCAGCCGCCGCCGGTACCGGCGGCGTGGATCCTGCAACCGTACGCGCCCGACTTGACCCGGCGCATGCTCAACGAATTATCGCCATCACCGACACCGGCGACCGTGGATTGATTGCGTTGCAGGCCTGTCAGGCCTATGTCAGAGCGCTGGCGCCCGAACATCTTGAATGATCTTGTGTATTGAAAGCATGGCCGGCTCGTGTACGGTGAAGGCATTCCACACGATTCGGAGCTCGCCGTGAAAGAGACCACTCAACTGGCCGCAGAACTGGGCCGACGTCTGCAAGTGCTCAATGCTCATGTCACTACCGCCGAGTCCTGTACCGGTGGCGGTATCGCCGAAGCGATTACGCGGATTCCGGGCAGTTCGGCCTGGTTTGAAGCGGGTTATGTGACGTACTCCAATCGGCAGAAAACCCGGCAGCTGGATGTGCCAGGCGATTTGTTCGAGACGGTAGGGGCGGTCAGTCGTGAAGTGGTCGAGGCCATGGTGCGCGGTGCGCAGCATCACAGCCTGGCGCATTTTGCCGTGGCGGTCAGCGGTGTCGCCGGTCCCGACGGTGGCACGCCGAACAAACCGGTGGGCACAGTGTGGCTGGCCTGGGGTGTGGGCGATGAGGTTTACACTGAAGTTCAGCACTTCCCCGGCGGTCGTGATGAAGTCCGCCGACAAACGGTGAAGGCCGCGCTAGAGGGGCTTGTGCGACTAGCGGCACGAGAAATCGAAAATCAGGGGTAGGCGATCTTCGAACGCTGTGGAATAATACTGGCTACTTATACAGGTGTTGGCCGTCAGGCCTTATTGATTACGTGAGGACTTTAATGGACGACAACAAGAAGAAAGCCTTGGCTGCGGCCCTGGGTCAGATCGAACGTCAATTCGGCAAGGGTGCCGTAATGCGTATGGGCGATCAGGACCGTCAGGCGATCCCGGCCATCTCTACTGGCTCTCTGGGTCTGGACATCGCACTCGGCATCGGCGGTCTGCCAAAAGGCCGTATTGTTGAAATCTACGGTCCTGAATCCTCCGGTAAAACCACACTGACCTTGTCCGTGATCGCCCAGGCGCAAAAAGCCGGCGCGACCTGCGCATTCGTCGACGCCGAGCACGCCCTCGATCCAGAGTACGCCGGCAAGCTGGGCGTCAACGTTGACGACCTGCTGGTTTCCCAGCCGGACACCGGCGAACAGGCCCTCGAAATCACCGACATGCTGGTGCGCTCCAATGCCGTTGACGTGATCATCGTCGACTCCGTGGCGGCACTGGTACCGAAGGCTGAAATCGAAGGTGAAATGGGCGACATGCACGTCGGCCTGCAAGCACGTCTGATGTCTCAGGCGCTGCGTAAAATCACCGGTAACATCAAGAACGCCAACTGCCTGGTCATTTTCATCAACCAGATCCGTATGAAAATCGGCGTGATGTTCGGCAGCCCGGAAACCACCACCGGTGGTAACGCGCTGAAGTTCTACGCCTCGGTTCGTCTCGACATCCGCCGTACCGGCGCGGTGAAGGAAGGCGACGAAGTGGTCGGCAGCGAAACCCGCGTCAAGGTTGTGAAGAATAAGGTGGCTTCGCCGTTCCGTCAGGCCGAGTTCCAGATTCTTTACGGCAAAGGCATCTACCTCAACGGCGAGATGATCGATCTGGGTGTGCTGCACGGTTTTGTCGAGAAGTCCGGCGCCTGGTACGCCTACGAAGGCACCAAGATCGGTCAGGGCAAGGCCAACTCGGCCAAGTTCCTGGCGGACAACCCGGAAATCGCCGCGAAGCTCGAGAAGCAGCTGCGTGACAAGCTGCTGTCGCCAGCGGTGATCGCGGATTCCAAGGCCTCGGCGGTCAAAGAGACCGAAGACGACCTGGCCGACGCTGATCTCTGATACCAGCGATGACCACCGCCGTACTGGATACCCTCGTCGCGGTGCGGCGAACCGCCATGGACCTGCTCGCACGTCGCGAGCATGGTCGAGTCGAGTTGACGCGTAAGCTGCGTCAGCGCGGCGCCGAGGCGGAGCTGATCGAAACAGCCCTCGACCGTTTGACGGAAGAGGGGCTGCTTTCCGAAGCCCGTTACCTTGAAAGTTTTGTCTCCTACCGCGCCCGTTCCGGCTATGGCCCTCTGCGAATTCGCGAGGAGCTCAGCCAGCGGGGTTTGCAACGTACCGATATCGAAATCGCCCTGCGCGAAAGTGGTATCAATTGGCAGGCGCAGCTTCAGGATACGTGGCAACGCAAGTTCTCCGGACATTTACCGATTGATGCGAAAGAACGGGCCAGGCAAGGCCGGTTTCTGGCGTATCGGGGGTTCTCGATGGAGATGATCAACCGCTTGTTCAGCGGTCGAGGGATGGACGATTAGACCGATTCAACAAAAAAGGCCCGCTATTTTTTAAAAAAATAGCGGGCCTTTTTTTTGCCTTCAAATCACGTTGAAAGGCTCGAGTGAGCGTTGTGCAGTGGGCGGTTTTGAATCGGCCCAGTTTTCCGGCAGATTGATAAAGTCCACCAACTCCCTCAGACGACCATGGGTACGGCCATTGAAGGCAAAGGCCAGCCGTGCCAGATGGCTGAACTGCGCATCGTCGTGTTCTTCGCCGCTGTAGGCATGTTGGTGGAACTGGTCGCTCAGGCACAGATCAGCAAACTCCTCCTGCATCCGCGCCAGTGCCTGGTCGCTGAGCTTGTGGTTCATGCGAATCACAAATTGCCGCTTGAGCCAGCGGCTGGAGTGGAAGTTGCTGTAGAACTGATTGATCTCTTCCACCGCTTCTTCAACGCTGTAGACCAGTCGCATCAGCTTCATATCGGTCGGCAGGATGTAGCGGTTTTCTTCCAGCTGATTGCGGATGAAGTCCAGCGCGCCTTGCCAGAACGTCCCGCCCGGAACATCCAGCAACACCACCGGCACCAATGGGCTTTTGCCGGTCTGAATCAGCGTCAGCACTTCCAGCGCTTCATCAAGGGTGCCAAACCCGCCCGGGCACAGCACCAGCGCGTCAGCCTCTTTGACGAAGAACAGTTTTCGGGTGAAGAAAAAGTGGAAGGGCAACAGATTGTCGGTGCCGTCGACGGTGGGATTGGCATGTTGCTCGAAGGGCAGGGTGATATTGAAACCCAGGCTGTGGTCACGTCCGGCTCCTTCGTGGGCGGCGGCCATGATGCCGCCGCCGGCGCCGGTGATGACCATCATCTCTGCGCGTGTCAGTGCTGCGCCGAGTTCGCGGGCCATTGCATACAGCGGATGCTCCACTGGCGTACGTGCCGAGCCGAACACGGTAACTTTGCGCCGCCCCTTGAATTGCTCGAGTACACGAAATGCTTGCTCCAGTTCACGCAGGGCTTGCAGGGTGATCTTGGCGTTCCAGCGGTTGTGGTCTTCCTGAGCCATGCGCAGCACGGTCAGGATCATGTCACGGTAGATGGGGATGTTCGGGCTGTTGGTGGAAATATGACTGAGTTGGGCTTCGACCTGGCTGATGAGGTCGCCGCTTTCCTGAAAATGACGGCTCAAGAGGTCGTTCGGTTGATAAGGCATTCAACGTCTCCTTCTGTACAGGGCGGGTAGCCCGGACAACCAGCGTCCGGGTCGCACTGCAAAAACACACAGGGCCGGCAGTTCCATTTCTGCCGTTAACGAATGATCGGGAATACTCTCAATCTAGACCCTCGCACGCATTCGCGCTGACTTGAACAGTGCGCTGTAACGTTTTGTCTGGCAACCGCTTACTGATTTGCGCCAAAGCCCCGCCGCTCGTCTGAACGTATCGCAAAGGGCCATCACTCTGATTTACTCAAATACAGACGTCGCAAGACAACCTTGCGTTTGCGCAAGGCAAAGCAATTCAAGGATTCGTGGGTGGCAAGGAGGCGGGATGCATGGTCAGAGTGGTTCTGGAGATCGATACGCAGTTGTATCGAATGTTGCAGGAGTCGGCCGAGACGCATCAATTGAGTCTCGAAGAAGAGTGCTGCCGACGATTGGCCGGCGGCGAGCGTCGCTCGCGCTATCTGCAGGCGCTAGTGGCGGAATTGCGCGCCGAGGATGAGCAGCGGCGCGCCAAGGCTTCGCGCTGATTACTTCTTCTTCGCTGGCGCGGCTTTCGGGCAATCGGATTCCTGGTAACTGGCCGAGCCGATCGCTTTGTTGGTTTTCACTTCGGTGAAGTCGTAACGCATGATCGCGCCCTTGGCCATCAGCTTGCGGTACGACGGGTTGTTGCACACCGACGCGCCCAACTGGAAATACACAGCCTTGGGATCGGCGCGCATCTTGTCGGCGTGGCTCTTTTGCACGCTCAGATGGTTGATCAGCTGCGTGCCTTCGACGGTGTAGCCTTGATCAAGAATGTCTTCATTGATCGCCCGTGGCGTGCCGACGCTGCTTTGGGCGGCGACGTTGCGCAGCTCTCGGTTCAGATTCTGCTCACTCAGGGACGCAGCCTGAGCGGTAAAGGACGACGCCAGCAGAATGGCAGCGGTGGGAACGATAAGGCGCAGCATGAAACTCTCCTGATTCGGTGACTGGTGGTTCGACCCGTCACGGGGCGGTGCGTTCAGTGGCGGCGAATTATAGGGGAGCCGGTCTGGACGGTACAGGCTTGTGGCCGACGCTCTGGTAAACTGCCGGCCTTTATTGCCCTGCCGAGTGTTTTTCGTGTCGAGTTTCCCTGTCAGCCGGTGTTGCCTGCGATGAACCATGCCCCCAACGCCGTGGCCCGCCTGCGCGATCAGCGCGAAGACGAAGGCATCAAGCCGATTCAGGCGCGCGGCTTTCGCTCCGAGCGTTGCCGCGATTGCCGGGTCATCATCAGTCATTGCCTGTGCGCGTGGCGGCCAAGCGTCGACACCCGCTCCGGCGTGTGCCTGATCATGACCGGCAAGGAAGTGTTCAAGCCAAGCAACACCGGTTGGCTGATTGCCGATGTGGTGCGCGACAACCATGCGTTCATCTGGTCACGCACCGAGCCCGACCCGCAGATGCTTGCACTGCTCAACGATCCGCAATGGCAGCCGTACCTGGTGTTTCCGGGTGAATACGTCGAACCGTCGCGGGTGACCAACACGGTGACAGTCGATAGCAGCAAGCGCCCGCTGTTCATTCTGCTCGATGCGACCTGGACCGAGGCGCGCAAGATCTTTCGCAAGAGTCCGTATTTCGACCGCTTGCCGATCCTCAGTCTGCTGCCCGACAAACTCTCGCGCTATCGCTTGCGCCGTTCGACCCGCAGCGAGCACCTGTGCACCGCCGAAGTCGCGGCGTTGTGCCTGGAACTGGCCGGTGACAGCGAAGCCGCTTCGGCGCTGGATGCATATTTCGATGTGTTCAGCCAGCATTACCTCGGTGCCAAGCAGCAACTGGACATGAATGAATCAACGCCCGCTCACGCCGAGCTGCTGCCCTATATACGAAAGCCGCAGCCGGCGTTGGCCCGATAGTGGCCCATACTGTCGACAGCGCTGGCCATCTTGCTTGACCACCCCGGCTGCGCTGGGCATGCTTGGCGCCGATTAGGGTGCGGCCAAGGTTTGAGACGCCGTGTTTGCTGTTGATTGGCGTCGAACGTGCCCCTGTGGATATCGCTTCCAAGCGTTGTCTCGAGTTGCTTTGGCCAGACCGGAATCTACCGCGTCTGCCATCAAAAACAGGATCATTTGAAAAATGGCCACATACGACATCCTGATTGCCGATGATCACCCCCTGTTTCGTAGCGCCCTGCACCAAGCGGTGACGCTGGGCCTTGGCCCGGACGTGCGACTGGTGGAGGTGGCGAGCATTGCCGAACTGGAAGCTCGCCTGACTGAAAAGGCTGACTGGGATCTGGTCTTGCTGGACCTGAACATGCCCGGCGCCTATGGTTTTTCCGGGCTGGTGCTGCTGCGCGGGCAGTATCCGCAGATTCCGGTGGTGATGGTCTCTGCCCAGGAAGAAGCTTCGGTGATGGTCAAATCCCGCGAATTCGGCGCCAGTGGTTTCATTCCCAAGTCCAGCGATCTGAGCGTGATTCAGGAAGCGGTGCGCAAGGTGCTCGATGGCGACGTGTTCTGGCCGCCGCAAGCGTTTGAAGCAGTCAGCGTGTCGGATGAGGCGAAAGCTGCCAGTGATGGCCTCGCCAGCCTGACGCCGCAACAGTTCCGCGTGCTGACCATGGTCTGCGAAGGTCTGCTGAACAAGCAGATCGCTTATGAGCTGAGCGTGTCGGAAGCGACCATCAAGGCCCACGTCACGGCGATCTTTCGCAAATTGAACGTGCGCACTCGCACGCAAGCGGCTTTACTGCTGCAACAACTTGAGTCAATTCCGAGCCAGTGATGGCTGGCGGTTTCACGCTTTTTTGACTTTCGTTGATCTAGCTTCCCCACACCTTTTTGGCTGGTTTCTTTCTTATGTCACCTTTCAAGGGCCAGACCGGCCTGAAACGCATCCTCAACGCGTCCGGCTATTCGCTTGATGGCCTGCGCGCCGCCTTCACTGGCGAAGCGGCATTCCGCCAACTGGTGCTGCTCAACGTGCTGCTGATTCCGCTGACATTCTTCCTCAATGTCAGCCGGGTCGAGCAGGCGGTGTTGATCGCGGTTTGCTTGCTGGCGCTGATTGTCGAGCTGCTCAATTCGGCGGTGGAAGCGGCCATTGACCGCATCTCGCTGGAATTGCATCCGCTGTCGAAGAACGCCAAGGACATGGGCAGCGCCGCGCAGTTCGTGGCGCTGAGCATGATCGGGCTGGTGTGGGCGGTGATTCTGCTTTAAGCGATGGTCGGCAAGACGATCTCGTCGCTGCGCTGCACCCCGGCGGTGAATGCTCGGCACAGCTCGAGAAACTCGCGCATCGCTGAAGTCTGGTACTTCTGTTTGTGCCAGATGAAATAGAACTGCCGCGCCAGGTCCAGATCCGGCGTCTCCACCGGCACCAGACTGCCGCGCCGGAAGGCATCGCGCAGCGCCAGCCGCGAAATGCAGCCAATCCCCAGCCCTGATTCCACTGCGCGCTTGATCGCTTCGGTGTGTTCCAGCTCGAGACGAATGTTCAGCGCGCTGCGATGGTGACGCATGGCCTGATCGAAGGTCAGCCGCGTGCCAGAACCCTGTTCACGCAAAATCCACGCTTCATGGGTCAGCTCTTCCATCGTCGCGCTGCCGCGTTTGGCCAGCGGATGTTGCGGCGCGCAGAACACCACCAGCTCATCCTCGACCCAGCTCTGCACTTCGATGTCCGGGTGGCTGCAATCGCCTTCGATTAGACCCAGATCAATTTCGTAGTGGGCGACCTGCTGCACGATATTGGCAGTGTTCTGCACGTGCAGCTTGACCTGACTTTCGGGGTGGCGCTGCATGAAGCTGCCGATCAGCAGGGTGGCCAGATAGTTGCCAATGGTCAGCGTCGCCCCCACTGATAAAGAGCCGAAACCGGATTTGCCATTGAGCAGGTCTTCGATTTCCTTGGCCTGGTCGAGCAGGGCCACCGCTTGCGGCAACAGTTGTTTGCCGAGGGCGTTGAGGCTCAGGCGTTTGCCGGCGCGGTCGAACAGCTGGCAACTGGACTGGCGCTCAAGCTCGGTGATCGAAGTACTCGCCGCCGATTGCGAGAGGTTGAGCAGACCCGCAGCACGGGATACGCTTTCCTGCTGGGCGACGGCGACGAAGACTTGCAGTTGACGGAGAGTAAATCGCATATCGATATAACCGATAACCCTTATCTTAATAATCCAGTTAACAGATATTGTCGTCGCTATTAGAATGCGATGCAATTGCGCACGTTGAGCCTCATTGAGCCGCGCAGACCAATCTCCAGGAGTCAAACGTACATGAGCAACATGAACCACGAGCGTGTCCTCAGTGTTCATCACTGGAACGACACTCTGTTCAGCTTCAAGTGCACCCGCGATCCGGGCCTGCGCTTCGAGAACGGTCAGTTCGTGATGATCGGCCTGCAACAGCCCAACGGCCGCCCGCTTATGCGCGCTTACTCGATCGCCAGCCCGAACTGGGAAGAGCATCTCGAGTTCTTCAGCATCAAAGTGCAGGACGGTCCGCTGACCTCCCAGCTGCAGCACTTGAAGGAAGGCGACGAGATCATCATCTCGAAGAAGCCTACCGGTACGCTGGTTCTTGATGACCTGAACCCGGGCAAGCACCTTTACCTGCTGAGCACCGGCACCGGTCTGGCGCCGTTCATGAGCGTCATTCAGGACCCGGAAACCTACGAGCGCTTTGAGAAAGTGATCCTGGTTCACGGTGTGCGTTACGTCAACGAAGTGGCCTACCGCGAGTTCATCACCGAGCACCTGCCACAGAACGAGTTCTTCGGCGAAGCGCTGCGTGACAAGTTGATCTACTATCCGACCGTGACCCGCGAGCCGTTCGAGAATCAGGGCCGCCTGACTGACCTGATGCGCAGCGGCAAGCTGTTCAGCGACATCGGCCTGCCACCGATCAACCCGCAGGACGACCGCGCGATGATCTGCGGCAGCCCGAGCATGCTCGACGAGACCAGCGAAGTGCTCGACAGCTTCGGCCTGAAAATCTCGGCGCGGATGCGCGAGCCGGGTGATTACCTGATCGAGCGTGCGTTCGTCGAGAAGTAAGCGCCACGGAGAGCCCCCATTGCCTTGGCAGGCAATGGGGGCTTTTTTATGCCCGAAGCATTTCCTTCATGCCTGCCACGATCCAGGAGCTGCCGAAGGCTGCGATCTTGATCTTGCTTTTTAAAATCAAGATCAAAAGATCGCAGCCTTCGGCAGCTCCTACACTGGGCGCGGTTTCAGGCTGTGGCCGGGATGACTTCCAGCACGCGGATCTGTTCGGGCGTCGGGTAATGCCAGCGCACGTCCAGATCCCAGAACTGCGCACCATATTCACGTTCCGGCGCCGGTGTCTGATACGCCGGGCGCGGATCCTGAGCCAGACATTGTTCAATCAGCTCAACCAATGGCTCTTCAAGCCGCTGAGCGTGGGTGTGCGCTTGTTTCAAGGCTGAATCCGCCCACTGCACGTCGATCAACTGCGGCGCGGCGCTGGCGATGTCATTGGTCGCCCCAGGGATGATGTCGGCATACGGCACATACGGTTTGATATCCAGCACCGGTGTGCCGTCGAGAAGATCGATCCCGGAGATAAACAGCCGATTACCTTCGACCCTGTCCAGCTTCACCACCGACTGGCCAATGCCGTTCGGCCGGTGCGTGGCGCGGGTGGCGAACACGCCCATCGACTTGTTGCCGCCCAGGCGTGGCGGGCGCACTTTCAGGCGCGGTTTGTCTTCCAGGGCTTGGTGGAACAGAAACAACAGCCACACATGGCTGACCTGCTCCAGCCCCTGCACGGCGTCACCCTGGTCGAACGGCGCGACCAGTTCCAGCACGCCACGGGCGGCCGGGGCCAGTTGTGGCTGGCGGGGGATGGCGAACTTCTCCTTGAAGCAGGAGCGCACGAAGCCGATGGGGGAGACGCTGTAAGTCATGGTCTGGGATCGAAGCGGGTAGGGCGGGCATGATAACCCGGCTCGCTTCAAGTCTGGTGGTGACAGGGCGGACGCCATCGCTGGCAAGCCAGCTCCCACAGGTTTTTGAGTGAACCTGGATTGTTCAAACACCAAAGAACCCTGTGGGAGCTGGCTTGCCAGCGATAGTCACACCGCCGATGTCAGAGGCTGAACCCACCATCAAGAGGAATGATATTCCCGGTCATATAAGCCCCCGCCGTACTCGCCAGGCTGATCGCCAGCGCCGCCATCTCCTCCTCACGCCCCCAGCGCTTCATTGGAATCAGCGCCGTATCCTCAGCCAACGCCTGTTCATCATTACCAATATGCTGGGTCATCTTGCTCGGAAAGCGACCCGGCGCAATCACGTTGACATTGATGTGCTGGCTCACCAGTTCTCGCGCCAGAATGCGCGACAACTGATGCAGAGCGGCCTTGCTCGGCCCATAGGCGTAAGCCTGCTCGCCAAACGAAGAAATCCCCGCCACCGAACCGATATTGATGATCCGCGCCGGATTCGCCGCCGAACCAGCCTTGCGCAGCAACGGCAGAAACTGCTGGATGCAACTGAACACCGACGTCACGTTGAGCTGCATGACCTTCTCCCAGCCCTTGACCGGATAGCTCTCCAGCGGCGCGCCCCAGGTGGTGCCGGCATTGTTCACCAGAATGTCCAGATGAGTGATCTGCTCACCCAGACGCGCGGCCAATTCCCGCACGCCTTCTTCGGTCGCCAGATTCGCCGCCACGCCGTGGCAAGTGCCCATGGCGCCAAGTTCTTCGGCGGTTTGATGGCAGGCTTCGACGTCGCGCGAGCACACGTAGACATGGGCGCCGGCCTCGACGAACGCCTTGGCGATCATCTTGCCGATACCACGGGTGCCGCCGGTCACCAGAGCGGTGCGGCCTTGCAGGGAAAAGTAGGGATGCATGACGAGTCCTGAAGATTAGGGATCAGTACACTCTAGGCCATGCGGCCAGCTTCGAGCTGCAAGCTACAAGCGGCAAGTCAAACACCGTGCCTCGCCTTGCCGCTTGTAGCTTGTAGCTTGTAGCTTGTAGCTTGTAGCTTGTAGCTTGTAGCTTGCAGCTGTTTTCAGGCTCTCACGCGCAGCGTGAGCCCTTTGAGGAAGTTACGCAGCAACTGGTCACCACACGGACGGTAGTTGGTGTGGCCGACCTTGCGGAACAGCGCGCTCAGTTCGGGCTTGGACACCGGAAACTCGGCGGCTTTGAGGATCGCGTGCATGTCGTCTTCTTTCAGCTCGAACGCCACACGCAGTTTTTTCAGGATGATGTTGTTGGTCACCGGCACTTCGATCGGCTGCGGCGGACGGCTTTCGTCCTTGCCGCGTTTGAAGATCACCAGACCGTCGAGGAAGTGCGCGATGACTTCGTCCGGGCAGCGTACGAAGCCTTCTTCGTCTTCTTCTTTCTTGTCGAGCCAGGTGATTACATCGGCGAGCGTGACGTCCATGCCGCCCAGTTTGATGATCTCGACAACTTTCTTGTCGCTGATGTCGAGCATGTAGCGCACGCTGCGCAGTACGTCGTTATGAACCATGTCGGTATTCCTGATGCGTTGTGGGCAGCGCTCGTAAGCACTGCCGAAATGTGTGGCGGCAGTGGAAGTTCTAGAACTTCTCTTTGCCGGACAGGTAGCGCCACTGGCCGAGCGGGACCTTGCCGATCGACACGCCGCCGATGCGGATGCGGCGGATGCCGATGACCTTCAGGCCGACCGCTTCGCAGAACTGCGCGATGATTCCCGGCTGAGGGTTTTTCATGGCGAAGCGCAGGCGGTTTTCGTTCTGCCAGCTGGCCTTCACCGGCGGCAACTCCTTGCCCTTGTGCGTCAGGCCATGCTGCAAACGGTTGAGGCCGTGGGCAGCCATCTCACCTTCGACTTCGACGATGTATTCCTGCTCGATCTTCGCAGCGTCGGCGGTGAGTTTGCGCAGGATTTTCCAGTCCTGGGTGAACACCAGCAGGCCGCTGGCCTTGGGCTGCAGGTCGGCGCTGGCGGTCAGGCGCAGGAAATGCCCGCGCAACGGACGCTTGCCGTAGCGATGGTCTTCGCTGAGGGTTTCGGCGCTGAGCGATTGCATGGCGCTGTCGACATCCATGCCGGCGGGCGCGTTAAGCAGGATAGTCACCGGCTCCGGCGCGGTGGCCTTGGCGTCCTTGTCGAGCTCGACCTTTTGCTCGCCGACCTTGAATTGCGGCTCATCGATGACTTCGCCGTCCACGGTGACCCAGCCGCCTTCGATGAACAGCTCGGCCTCCCGGCGGGAGCAACCGACCAGTTCGATGAGGCGTTTGGAGAGGCGAATCGGGTCAGTCATGACGGGGCCGTAACAAAAAAGGGGTGGGCATTGTACCTGTGTGGAAGCGGTTAAGCCCGGTTCCATTTGCAGGCGCTGTATTCAATGTGGGAGCGAGCCTGCTCGCGAAGGCGTTCTGCCAGTCAATGTTTGCATTGACGGGTACACCGCATTCGCGAGCAGGCTCGCTCCCACAGGGGTTTCATGGTGTGTCAGCCGTTGCCTGAGCGCTGCTGGGACTGCCGCAAGCGCATATGCAGCAGCGGATACGGCTGGCCCATGCCATCGACCTCGGAGCGGCCGATCACCTCGAAGCCCTGTTTCTCGTAAAAACCCAAGGCTTGCGGATTTTGTTCGTTGACGTCGAGTTCATCGGCGTTCAGCCGTTCGATCGCATAGCGCAGCAACTGCTTGCCCAAGCCTTGACCACGATGGTCGGGATCGATGAACAGCATTTCAATCTTGCCCGCCGCCACACCGGCAAACCCGGTGATGCGCTGCTGGCGGTCCTTGGTGCAGATCAGCATTACCGCGTCGAGATAGCGGGTGAGCACCAGATTGCGCAGCAGCTCGATATAGCTGTCCGGCAGGAACCGATGAGTTGCACGGACCGAGGCCTCCCAGACCCGGGTCAGTTCTTCGTAATCGCTGATTTTCGGTGTGTGGATGACCGAATGCTGACGCATGTGCGTGTGCCTCTTGTGCCGTTCAAGGGAGTCCGTCCCCCGCTAAACGATAGCCGCAAAAAAGCCCCGCATCGAGCGAGGCTTTCAATACAGCGATCCCTGTAGGAGCTGACGAGTGAAACGAGGCTGCGATCTTTTGACTTTCAAGATCAAGAGATCGTCCGATCGCGGCCCGAGCCTTCGGCAGCTCCTGCAGGGTGCTCGGCTTTAGATCTGCTCAGCCCACAAATCATATTCGTCGGCATCAGTCACCTTGCACCAGACCTTGTCGCCCGGCTTCAGGTTGCTGCCGTTGTCGATAAACACGTTGCCATCGATTTCCGGGGCGTCGAAGAAGCAACGGCCGACCGCGCCTTGCTCGTCCACCTCATCCACCAGCACCTCAATCTCACGACCGATGCGCATTTGCAGGCGTGCCGAGCTGATCGCCTGCTGGTGCGCCATGAAGCGCTCCCAACGATCCTGCTTGACGTCGTCCGGGACCACTTCCAGATCCAGATCGTTGGCCGGTGCGCCATCCACCGGCGAGTACTGGAAGCAGCCGACGCGGTCGAGCTGGGCTTCGGTCAGCCAGTTCAGCAGGTACTGAAAGTCTTCCTCGGTTTCGCCCGGGAAGCCGACGATGAAGGTCGAACGGATGATCAGGTCCGGGCAGATTTCGCGCCAGTTCTTGATGCGTGCCAGGGTCTTGTCTTCGAACGCCGGGCGTTTCATCGACTTCAGGACTTTCGGGCTGGCGTGCTGGAACGGGATATCCAGGTACGGCAGGATCTTGCCGGCGGCCATCAGCGGGATCAGCTCGTCGACGTGCGGGTACGGGTAAACGTAGTGCAGGCGCACCCAGACGCCCAGCGTGCTCAGCGCTTCGCACAGTTCGGTCATGCGGGTTTTCACCGGCGCGCCGTTCCAGAAACCGGTGCGGTATTTCACGTCGACGCCGTAGGCGCTGGTGTCTTGCGAGATCACCAGCAATTCTTTGACGCCGGATTTGACCAGGCGCTGCGCCTCGTCGAGCACATCGCCAACCGGACGGCTGACCAGTTTGCCGCGCATCGACGGGATGATGCAGAACGAGCAGCTGTGGTTGCAGCCTTCGGAAATCTTCAGGTACGCGTAGTGGCGCGGGGTCAGCTTGATGCCTTGCGGCGGCACCAGGTCGATCAGCGGGTTGTGATCCTGACGCGGCGGCACCACTTCGTGCACGGCGTTGACCACTTGCTCGTACTGCTGCGGGCCGGTCACGGCCAGCACGCTCGGGTGCACGTTGCGGATGTTGCCTTCTTCCACGCCCATGCAGCCGGTAACGATGACCTTGCCGTTTTCCTTGATCGCTTCGCCAATCACTTCCAGCGACTCGGCCTTGGCCGAATCGATGAAACCGCAGGTGTTGACCACCACGACGTCGGCGTCCTGATAGGTGGACACCACGTCATAGCCTTCCATGCGCAGCTGGGTCAGGATGCGCTCGGAGTCGACCAGTGCTTTCGGGCAACCCAGAGATACAAAGCCAACCTTTGGATTGGCCGGCGCAGGAGTGGTGGACATGTCTAACCTCGGTGTTTTGTGACGTCGCTTGCTTGATGCGCAAGCCGACGGATGGGCGCTTAGGGCGCGCCTCTGATCAAAAAGTGCGCAATTCTAGCGGCGGGCAACGCACTTGACCAGCTTTATACGGGGAAATACGACGAGTGCTGCGCTATGCTTCGCGCCGTTGAGCTTTACCGATTTCTTGCAGTCAATCATTGGTCTGTAACAACAGGTAAAACAGCGCATGCTGCAACTCAAAGCATAGTGCTTCCTTCAAAGAAGCCGGTATCGAGATCAGGAGTGTTGGATGGGTCAGGCAAGTAGTCATGCGGCGGGCGCCGAGGGTTCGGCAAGCAGACCGCTGAGCATGCTGGTCGCGGCGGTCGGGGTGGTTTATGGCGACATCGGTACGAGCCCGTTGTACACCCTCAAGGAAGTGTTTTCCGGCGGTTACGGCGTGGCGGTCAATCACGACGGCGTGCTGGGCATTCTGTCGTTGATCTTCTGGTCGCTGATCTGGGTGGTCTCGATCAAGTACATGATGTTCGTCCTGCGCGCCGACAACCAGGGCGAGGGCGGCATCATGGCGCTGACCGCACTGGCTCGGCGGGCAGCGGCGGGGCGCAAGCGCCTGCGCACGCTTCTGGTGGTGTGCGGGCTGATCGGCGCGGCGCTGTTCTATGGCGACAGCATGATCACCCCGGCCATTTCGGTGCTGTCGGCGATCGAAGGCCTCGGCCTGGCGTTTGAAGGCATCGATCACTGGGTGGTGCCGCTGTCGCTGGTGGTGCTGGTCGCGCTGTTTCTGATCCAGCGCCACGGTACCGCGCGGATCGGCATTCTGTTCGGGCCGATCATGGTCACCTGGTTCCTCGTCCTCGGCGCCCTCGGTGTGTACGGCATCAGCCACACCCCGGAAGTGCTGCACGCGCTGAACCCGATGTGGGCGGTGAATTTTTTCGTCGTGCACCCGGGCATGGGCGTGGCGATTCTCGGCGCCGTGGTGCTGGCGCTGACCGGCGCGGAAGCGCTATACGCCGACATGGGCCACTTCGGTCGCAAGCCGATCGCCCGCGCCTGGTTTCTGCTGGTGCTGCCGGCCCTGGTGCTCAACTACTTCGGCCAGGGCGCATTGCTGCTGGAAAACCCGGACGCGGCGCGTAACCCGTTTTATCTGCTGGCGCCGAGCTGGGCGCTGATTCCGCTGGTCGGCCTGTCGACCCTGGCCACGGTGATCGCTTCGCAAGCGGTGATTTCCGGCGCGTTCTCCCTGACCCGTCAGGCGATCCAGCTCGGTTATATCCCGCGCATGTACATCCAGCACACCTCCAGCGACGAACAAGGCCAGATCTACATCGGCGCGGTGAACTGGGCGCTGATGGTCGGCGTGGTCCTGTTGGTGCTGGGCTTCGAATCCTCCGGTGCACTGGCCTCGGCCTACGGCGTCGCAGTGACCGGCACTATGCTGATGACCACCATTCTGGTGTCGGCGGTCATGCTGCTGCTGTGGAAATGGCCACCGATCCTTGCGGTCCCGGTGCTGCTTGGCTTCCTGTTGGTGGATGGCCTGTATTTCGCCGCCAACGTGCCGAAGATCGTTCAGGGCGGCGCTTTCCCGGTGATCGCCGGTATCGCGCTGTTCGTGTTGATGACCACCTGGAAGCGCGGCAAACAGCTGCTGGTCGAACGCCTCGACGAAGGCGCGCTGCCGCTGCCGATTTTCATCAGCAGCATCCGCGTACAACCGCCGCACCGGGTGCAGGGCACTGCCGTGTTTCTCACCGCGCGCTCCGACGCCGTGCCCCATGCGTTGTTGCACAACCTGCTGCATAACCAGGTGCTGCATGAGCAAGTGGTGTTGCTGACGGTGGTTTACGAAGACATCCCGCGCGTACCGCCATCGCGGCGTTTTGAAGTGGAAGCGCACGGTGAAGGCTTCTTCCGGGTGATCCTGCACTTCGGCTTCACCGACGAGCCCGACGTGCCGCAGGCGTTGAAGCTGTGTCATCTGGATGATCTTGATTTCAGCCCGATGCGCACGACCTACTTCCTCAGCCGTGAAACGGTGATTGCCTCGAAACTTGAGGGGATGGCGCGTTGGCGTGAGGCGTTGTTTGCGTTCATGTTGAAGAATGCCAATGGCAATTTGCGGTTCTTTAATCTGCCGTTGAACCGGGTGATTGAGTTGGGGACGCAGGTGGAGATGTAAGCCTGACCTCAACTGAAAAGCCCCCGTCAGCCTAGTTGCTGGCGGGGGCTTTTTTGTGGGCGGCAACTTCAGATCAAAAGATCGCAGCCTTCGGCAGCTCCTACAGGTTCCGCATTCCATGCAGGAGCTGGCGAAGGCTGCGATCTTTTGATCTTCAAACTTTTACAAGCCTTCAGGTATCTCTGCTTCAGACTCGGTCTTCGTCCGCGCAGGTCGTGGCATCAACGCCTGAATCACGTCATCAATCAAGGCTTTGCCCATCACCGTCAGGTAATGCGCGGCCCAGGCATGGCGGTCGGTATCTTTGATGAAAGCAGCGTCCTCGGCGAAGGATTTGGCGAGGGATAGCAGGTCGGAGGATTGGGACAAGGCATCGATGATCGGGATGCCGGAGCGGACGTTGAAGAACGCTTGATCCGCGTTGTAGAGGAAAGGGGTGAAGCCGATGGTTTTAGCGTTTGCAAGTCCGTGCAGATCAGTTTCGGTCATCGTGTTACTCCTTAGTTCGAAGTGCCGCGACTTTCGTTACCACGCGAAAGGGAGGCAACTGTACGCAGGGTGGTAAACCGGGAACCAAGGAAACCGGCACGCCCGAAAGCGTCCCACGCACAGCCGCCATAACTCGACGAGCGCGCTGTTGCGATGGTTTCTCCGGGTTACCACACCCGATCGCTGAATGGGTCAGCGACGTCCGGAGAGTATCCCGTCGAAAAACAGCGCAATAGAGCGGCACAGCGCCCCAACAAGAGTTTCGGAGTTTGCCTACAAGGTCTGTGGGCGTCATCTGATATTGCGAGACTGGAAGTAAACGAAAGTAAACACCTGGCACTTTTTTCTCTGTGGGAGCGAGCCTGCTCGCGAAGGCGTAGTGTCAGTCGACGAATCTGTAAACTGACCCACCGCATTCGCGAGCAGGCTCGCTCCCACAGGGATTTTGGTGGCTGTTAGGATGTAAAAAGCCCCCGCAACCGTGAAGTTGCGGGGGCTTTTTGTGGATGCGCTTCAGATCACTCTTCGGCGACCGAATCCTTGCTCTGACGCTTCTGGATCAAATCCACCAAGCGCTTGGCCAGGGCCGGGTAGTTCTCGTCGAAGTGGTGGCCGCCGGGCAGTTTCACCGCTTCGCCAACAGCAGTCTTGTCCGTGCAGCCGCTTTCATCGGTCTCTTCTTCACCATAGATGCACACAACCTTGGCCGCTGGCAGCTTGGCCATTTCCGGGCTGGTCGCGGCTTCTTTGCCGGCGTTGCCCAGCCAGCCTTCGACTTCGATTTCGAAGCTGCCGGTGCGGGCGAAGGCGAGCAGAATGATGGCGTCGACGCGTTGCTGTTCGTTCTCTGGCAGGCGGTTGTAGATCGCCGGGAGTACGTCAGCGCCGAACGAATAACCGGTGAGGATGAAGCGTTTGGTGCCCCATTTCTGCCGGTAGTGCTGCATCAGTTCGGTGAGGTCGAGCGCGCTTTGTTCCGGGCTCTTGTGTTGCCAGTAGTAGCGCAGGGTGTCGATGCCGACCACCGGGTAGCCGATCTTGGCCATTTCGCCGGCCACGTCGCGGTCGAGGTCACGCCAGCCGCCGTCGCCGGAAAGGAACAGGGTCACGGTGTCGTTGGCCTGACCGGCCGGCACTTCCACGACCGGGATCGCCAGGCCGCCGTTGGCCTTGTCGCCGCCGACGAGGATTTTGCGCAGTTCGTTGTTCAGCACTTGCGGCAGGTTGATGTCGTAGTCGCTGATGCTGGTCTCGGCGTTCGGCTGATCGCGCACAAAGCCTGCGCTGGCGTCGTCCGGGTTGTCGTTCCACGCCACCAGCCAGTGGCCGTGGGCGGCGGATTTCGGCAGCAGGTGAGTGCAGCCGGGTTTTTCCAGGGCCAGATCGACGGAGACGGCCTGGGCCTTGTCGTCTTTCTGTTCCGCCAGCCAGCGCCACGCCAGTACAGCGCCCGGGCCGATGCCGCTGACCAGGGTGGCCGGGCCATTCAGTTCACGCAGGCCCGATTGCAGAGCGCGGCTTTGCAGCAGGCAGTCCTTGGGCAGAATCACCTGAACGATCTGCGCCGAGGCGCTGCGGCTGAGGGTGGTCAGTTGTTTCTCGGAGAGCTTCTGCTCGTCGGTGACGGCCACCAGCACCTGAGCCTTCGGCTTGTTGCCGGGGATCACGCGGGTCATGGCCGTGCCATCGGCGGGTTTCAGTTGTTCGACGGTCGGTTCCGGTGCCGGACGTTTGAGGTACCAGTAACCGCCGCCGGCAATCACGGCCAGCACCAGCAGGGCGGCCAGGATGTACTTCAGGGAGCGTTGAATCATCAGCGTTTCACCAATCCAGTCAAGCCGCCCGCGATCAGGGCAGCAGTGTCGGCCAGCGCCACGAGCGGATCGAGTCCGGCGGGCACGGCCATATAACGGGGTTCCCAGTCAGGCTGGAACTTGTCTTTGAAGCGGCGCAAGCCTTGGAAGTTGTACAGCTGCTCACCACGGCGGAAGACCATCGAGCCCAGGCGCTGGGTCAGCGGTGCGCCGCGCCGGGGTTGCAGCCCCGACAACGGCACCATGCCCAGGCTGAAGCGCGCGTATCCGTGACTCTTATAGTGTTGAATCAGGCCGACCATCATGAATTCCATGGTCAGCTTCGGCGCTTCCGGGTGCGCGCGCATCAGGTCGAGACTGGCCAGATCGTGGCTGTAGGTCTCGAGCAGATTGGCGAACGCTACCGGGCGGCCTTCGAAGCGAATCACCGCAATGCGGAAATGCTTCAGGTAATCGTCGCTGAAACGGCCGAGGGAGAAGCCTTTCTCGCGCACGTTCTTGCCGGTCAGCCAGGCATCGGAAATCACTTTCAGCTCGTCCATCGGCGCCTGCCCCGGCTCATGGATTTCCAGCGAGAGACCATCGCGGGTGCCACGGTTCCAGGTGTAGCGCAGATCCTTCATCTCCTTGCCCTTGGCTTCCAGATCGAAGCGCAGCAGATCGACCCGGGCTTCTTCGCCGAGCTTGATCGCCGTCAGGCCGATGTCCATGTAGTACGGCAGGTTCTCCGCGCGCACCTGATAGAACACCGGGCGGGTGTGATGGATGTCGCAGAGGTCGCGGAACTGCCAGATCATTTCCGCACGTTGCTGGCTCGGCCCGATCGGGTCGTACAGCGCCACCAGACTGCGGCCACGACGGGCGTACATCAGGAACGCCTCATCGTTGGGGTGAAACAGCAGCGCCTTGTCACCGGTCAGCGCGAGGCCGCCGTCGGGTTGTGACGAGGCCATGAGGATTTTCGCCGCGCGATCCAGTTCGTCCGGCGTCGGCAAATGAATCACCGGGCGCGCCGTGCGCAGCAGCCAGGTCAGCGAGATGATCACCAGCAACACCGCCGCACCGAGCAGCGAGCGCAGACCGCGCGGCGCGTCAGCGTCGAGGGTGAACTGCCACCACAGCTGATGGCTGTAGGGTACGTCCTGATAGGCAAACAGCAGCAACCAGGCCGAAGCGCCCAGTACGCACAGGCTGGCGACCAGATACAGCGGCGAAAACGGCAGTTCGGTCAAACGGCTCGGACGGTAGAAGGAGCGGCGGAACACGCCGAGCAGCGCGGCCGTCAACGTCATCAGCGTGGCTTCTTCCCAGTCGAAGCCTTTGAGCAGCGAGAGCAGGGCGCCAACCAGCAGCAGAATGGTGGTCAGCATCCACGCCGCCGACAGGCGTCGGCGCAGACCTTGTGCGAGCAACAGACAGAGGACGCCGATCAGGCTGGCGCCGAAGTGCGAGGCGTCGACCAGGCGATGCGGGATCAGAAAACCGATGTGCTCCAGGCGCGTGTCGATTTCCGGGGTCGCGCCGGAAAACAGCAGCACCACGCCAGACAGGAACACCAACACCGCCAGAACCGGCGCGGCCAGACCGGACGCCGCGCGCATGGTCTGGGATTGAAACAGGCGCTGGCCTTCGTTGATCAGCAGCAATACGCAAGCGACCAGCAGCGGCAGCACCACGTAGATCAGGCGATACAGCAGCAGTGCAGCGGCCAGCGGCGCGGCGCCAAGCTTGTCGGCAAACGCGGCGAGCAGAATCGCTTCGAACACACCGACGCCGCCAGGTACATGACTGAGCACACCGGCGGCCAGGGCCAGCAGATACACCAGCAGGAACGGCGCAAACGGCGGCGCTTCCGGCAGCAACAAGTAGAGAACGGTGGCGGCAGCCGCGACATCGAGGGCGGTGATCACCAGTTGCAGAAAGGTCAGGCGCCGACCCGGCAGGCGCAGGGTGCGCCGCCCGGCACGGACCAGCAGATTGTCGGGGTAGGGTTGTTCCGGCAGGCGACGACGATAGATGCCGATCGCCAGCACCGTACCAAGGATCAATACGGCAGCGGCGACCGAGCCCAGCAAGAATTCGGACAGCCCCAACGCTTGCGAGGCGGCGGGCAGGTTGCTCAGGGTGGCCAGCGCTGCCAGTGGCGGCAAGGCGCAGCCCAGCGAGAGGCTGGCAAATAGCGTCATGTGCGCAACTTCCGACGCACCGACGCCCAGTCGCGCATATAAACGATAACGAACCGAGCCGCCGGACAGCAGCGACAGGCCGATCGCATTGCCAATCGCAAATGCGGTGAAGCCGCCGAGCGCGAGCGTGCGCGGCGGCAGTTTCACCCCAGCGTAGCGGCTGGCCGACCATTCATAGCCGAGCAGAATGATGAAACCGACCACGGTCGCACCGATGGCGCCGAGCAGGGCAGGTTTGGGCACGTCGAGAATCGAGTCATGCAGCGCGTCTAGATCGAGCTCGGCGAGCAGATGGCGGCAGGCAATCAGGGCAATGGCAAACAGCAGCAACGTGACGGCCAGACCGATCGGCTGACGGTATTTGCTTAATCGATCCAGCCAGCGCAAACGCTCGGGTTTGATCGGTTGTTCTGCTGTAACGGTGTCTTGTGGATCAGACGAGTTGGCGCGCATCAATCACCTCTTGGATTGTGCGCGACAGGATGGAGGTATCCAGCCAAGTTACCAATCCCTGTAGAAAAAAATAATCACAAAATACTACGCCTCTCGTCGGGCATCGGCGAGGGCAGTTCCTGGATTGCAGATACCTTGTCCGCGACTCAAGCATAGTCGCAAGTCAGTGGTTCTGATGATCCCCAGCGGTTCACTGCACAGTGACAGATCATTGTTGCGAAAGGACTTTTTCGACAGATACAAAAAAGGCCACTCTTTCGAGTAGCCTTTTTTGATGTTTGGTTGCGGGAGCCGGATTTGAACCGACGACCTTCGGGTTATGAGCCCGACGAGCTACCAGACTGCTCCATCCCGCGTCTGTGTGGCGGCATTCTACAGGCGAACGACGAGGTGTCAACCGCTAATCCCGGAATGGGCCAAATAACTGCGAAATCGCGGCGAACGGTCGCAGGTAATGCGTAAGTTTCGGAAATGCAACAAATTGCCGTTTCGCTGGCGATTGAGCGGGGCGCCCGTTTGCAAAACAGACGCGCACAAAAAAGGCCACTCTTTCGAGTAGCCTTTTCTGATGTTTGGTTGCGGGAGCCGGATTTGAACCGACGACCTTCGGGTTATGAGCCCGACGAGCTACCAGACTGCTCCATCCCGCGTCTGTGTGGCGGCATTCTACAGAGGTTCGCGAGTGTGTCAACCGTCGATCCGGATAAATCTGTTGAGGTTCAAGCGCTTAGCGTATTTTCACGGCGGGCGGCCGGCGCGCAGGGCAAGCGGCGCAAGGCTTTCAGCTCTATTGCGCGCTGATCTGTGATTGAAAAAATAAATTCATCGGAAATCTCCTACGGTCGGAAAAGAACATTCAACCACTGGTGCTATATACAGGTACCAATGAGATACTGCCGCTCCGGCTTGCCACGTTGTCTTTTTCCGACATGACCCAGCGAAAAATCATCCACATCGACTGTGACTGTTTCTATGCCGCCATCGAGATGCGCGAT
The DNA here is from genome assembly GCF_007293365.2 of Pseudomonas sp. ef1. Lineage (NCBI taxonomy): Bacteria > Pseudomonadati > Pseudomonadota > Gammaproteobacteria > Pseudomonadales > Pseudomonadaceae > Pseudomonas > Pseudomonas sp. ef1. Next base: position 2,327,143 of record NZ_CM129815.1, read on the forward strand.
GACCCGCGTCTGGCCGGCAAGCCACTGGCGGTGGGTGGTTCGGCGGATCGGCGCGGGGTGATCGCCACCTGCAACTATGAAGCGCGCGCCTATGGTGTGCGCTCGGCCATGGCTTCCGGGCATGCATTAAAGCTGTGTCCGGACCTGACCATCGTCAAGCCGCGCATGGACGCTTATCGGGAAGCGTCGAAGGAAATTCATACGATCTTCGCCGATTACACCGACCTGATCGAGCCGCTGTCGCTCGACGAGGCCTATCTGGATGTGTCCGACAGCGCGCACTTCGGCGGCAGCGCCACGCGCATCGCCCAAGACATTCGCCGCCGGGTCTCCAACCAATTGCACATCACCGTCTCGGCTGGCGTTGCGCCAAACAAATTTCTGGCGAAGATCGCCAGCGACTGGAAAAAACCCAACGGTTTGTTCGTGATCACCCCGGATCAGGTCGAGGAGTTCGTCAGTGGTCTGCCGGTGAGCAAGCTGCACGGCGTCGGCAAGGTCACCGCCGACAAGCTCGGCAAGCTCGGCATCGTTGACTGCCAGCACCTGCGCGAGTGGGGCAGGCTGGCGCTGGTGCGCGAATTCGGCAGCTTCGGCGAGCGCTTGTGGAATCTGGCTCGTGGGATCGATGACCGTCTGGTGCACAACGACAGCCGCCGTCAGTCGATCAGCGTGGAAAATACCTACGACGTTGATCTGCCGGACTTGCGCAGCTGCCTGGACAAATTGCCCGAGCTGCTCGATACCCTGAAAACCCGCATGGCCCGAATCGACAGCAGTTATCGACCGGGCAAGCCGTTCGTCAAAGTCAAATTTCATGATTTCACCCAGACCACGCTGGAGCAGGCTGGGGCAGGGCGCGACCTGGGCAGTTATCAGTTGATGCTGACGCAGGCGTTCAACCGCGGCGGCAAGCCGGTGCGGCTGTTGGGGGTGGGAGTGAGGCTGGAGGATTTGCGCGGCGGGTTTGAGCAGATGGAGTTGTTTGAGCGGTAGATTTGCGGCGTATTCAGATAATCATCGCGGGCAAGCCCGCTCCCACATTGATCGATGGTGAAACACATATTGTGTGAACACCCATAAACCCTGTGGGAGCGGGCTTGCCCGCGATGCCTTTAGCTTTTAATTCGGTCCCGGATCTGCAACCAGGCGCCCTGCATCCTTGGCCAGAGACTTGAGAAACTCAGTCTGCAACTCAGGATCATTGCGGGTCAGTTCGATCAGGCTCTGTTCCAACTCACTGGCTTCTTCTTCCAGACCCAGCTCCGACAGGCGTTTGACCCGGTGTACCCACTGGCTCACCTCGTCATCTTCCAGATCGTCATAAATTAGCCCATGCGCCTCAATCAACTTGCCGCGCAGGTGGCCGCTGAGCATCAGGGTCGAGTCGGAATGCACATCGTCCTTGGCGTCTTCGACACTGATCTGCAAGCGGCCGACATGGTTGAGGTCATGTTCGGCGAACGGACTGTCGAGCAGGTTCAAGCGCAGCACACCGTTGCGGTCGGTGGTCATGTCGAACGTCTGCTTGCCGGCCTTGACCTGCACCGGTCGTTCGCTCCACGGCAGGCTCGAATACTCCGTGCGCTTGTCGCGCTGGACTTCATCGATGCCTGCGAGGTTCTGCTGCGCACGACCATTGGACTGCACGTTCATGAACGGGTTGAGCCCGGCGAAACCATAGCTCAGCCAATCCCGGGTGACGCTGTCCGGCAGATTGCCGAGTGCGAACACGTTGACCACGTTGGCACCGACACCACCGACCACGGCCACCGCGCCCAGCGGAATCTCGTAGACTTCGCGCCAGGGTTGGTAAGGCGTGTAGCGGTCGTAACGACGAGTGACCTCGAACTCGGTGACTTCGAAAGTCTTCTGCTCGTTGATCTTCACGCGTCGCTGCGGCAGCTCGAGCACCTTGGGCTCGCCGACATCGATCTGCAGGCTGTGATCGAGCAACTTTCGCTCGACCCGCTCTTCGTGCTCGCTGCGTTGCGACATGTGATTGGCGCAGCCGCTGACCAGCAGGGCGCCGCACAGGGCGGCGCCACCGAGGCCTAAGGTGTTTCGCTTGAACATGACGTCTCTATCTGGTTTCAGCGGCGGATACGGGCCTGAAGGAAGGACACAACATCGGCCACCGGCAGCGCTTGCGCCTCTGCTTCGGAACGACTCTTGTATTCCAGGTTGCCTTCGGCGAGGCCGCGGTCGCTGACTACGATCCGGTGTGGAATGCCGATCAGCTCCATGTCCGCGAACTTGATGCCCGGGCTGGTTTTCTTGTCGCGATCGTCCAGCAGCACTTCGAAGCCGGCCGCCGTCAGTTCGGCGTACAGCTTGTCGGTGGCTTCGCGCACCTGCTCGGTTTCATAGCGCAGCGGTACCAGCGCGATCTGGAACGGCGCCAGGGTGTCGCTCCAGATGATGCCGTTGGCGTCGTTGTTCTGCTCGATAGCCGCAGCGACCACGCGGGAAACGCCAATGCCGTAGCAACCCATTTCCAGAGTCACCGGCTTGCCGTTTTCGCCCAGCACTTCGCACTTCATCGCCTTGCTGTACTTGTTGCCCAGCTGGAAGATGTGGCCGACTTCGATGCCGCGCTTGATTTCCAGCGTGCCTTTGCCGTCCGGGCTTGGGTCGCCGGCGACGACGTTGCGCAGGTCGGCAACGGTCGGAACCGGCAGATCACGCTCCCAGTTCACGCCGAAGTAGTGCTTGTCATCGATGTTCGCGCCAATGCCGAAGTCGCTCATCATCGCGACCGAGCGGTCGATGATGATCGGCAGCGGCAGGTTCAGCGGGCCGAGCGAGCCGGCGCCGGCGCCAATCGCGTCACGCAGTTCGGCATCGGAGGCCATCACCAGCGGGCTGGCCACGCCAGGCTGGTTGGCAGCCTTGATCTCGTTCAGTTCGTGGTCGCCACGAATCACCAGCGCGATCAGCTTGCCTTCTTCTTCGGCGTGGACGATCAGGGTCTTGATGGTCTTTTCAATCGGCAGATTGAATTTTTCCACCAGCGCCGCGATGGTCTTGGTGTCTGGCGTATCGACCAAGCGCAGTTCTTCGGTTGGCGCAGGGCGCGAGGTTTCCCGTGGCACCGCTTCGGCTTTTTCGATGTTTGCCGCGTAGTCGGAACCGTTGCTGAAGACGATATCGTCTTCGCCGGACTCGGCCAGCACGTGGAATTCGTGGGAACCGGCACCACCGATCGAACCGTTGTCGGCTTCTACCGGGCGGAATTTCAGGCCCAGACGCGTGAAGATGTTGCAGTAGGCTTCATGCATGCGGTCGTAGGTGACCTGCAGCGACGCCTGATCGGCGTGGAAGGAGTAGGCGTCCTTCATGATGAATTCGCGGCCGCGCATCAAACCGAAGCGTGGGCGGATTTCGTCGCGGAATTTGGTCTGGATCTGGTACAGGTTGATTGGCAGCTGCTTGTAGCTGCTCAACTCGTTGCGCATCAGATCGGTGATCACTTCTTCGTGGGTCGGGCCCGCGCAGAAATCACGACCGTGGCGGTCTTTGATGCGCAGCAGCTCAGGGCCGTATTCTTCCCAGCGCCCCGATTCCTGCCACAGCTCGGCCGGTTGGGTGCTCGGCATCAACACTTCCAGAGAACCGGCAGCGTTCATCTCTTCGCGAACGATGGCTTCGACCTTGCGCATGACTCGCAGGCCCATCGGCAGCCAGGTGTACAGGCCCGAGGCAAGCTTGCGGATCATGCCGGCGCGCAGCATCAGCTGGTGGCTGATCACGACCGCGTCGGAAGGCGTTTCTTTCTGTGTGGCGAGCAAAAATTGACTGGTGCGCATGGTTGGCCGTTGTCGGTTGCTATGACTGGAAATGACGGAGCAGTGTACCGGCGAGTTTTGCTGACGTACAGAAGTGTGGCCGGCGGAAGGCGCCAGCGGCGGGATTCCTCCCGCCATTGGCGAAGCGTCCTACGATTCTTCGGTGACGGGCGTCGGTGCAGGCTCGGGCGTCGGTGTTTGTCCTTCGCGGCGGCGCTCCTGGAACCAGTGCAGCGCGATCAGTAGCAGCGTCGGTACGCCGAGCAGGGCGGTAATGAGGAAGAAGCTGTGATAACCGAACTTCTCGACCAGCACGCCGGAATAGCCGCCCATCAGGCGCGGCAGCAGCAACATGATCGAGCTGAGCAGGGCATATTGCGTAGCGGAAAACTTCAGGTTGGTCAGGCTCGACAGGTAGGCAACGAACGCCGATGTCGCCAGGCCCGAGCTGAAGTTGTCGAGGGAAATGGTCACCACCAGCATCTGCAGGTTCGGGCCCATGTCCGCGAGCATGACGAACAGCAGGTTGGTCGCTGCCGAAGACACACCACCGATAAACAGAATCGGCAGAATGCCGAAACGCACGATCAACAGGCCGCCCATGCCGGCGCCGACGAGGGTCATGATCAGGCCGAAAATCTTGCTGACGCTGGCGATCTGATCCTTGGTGAAACCCTGGTCGATGTAGAACACGTTGGCCATCACGCCCATTACCGTGTCGGACATCCGGTAAGTGGCGATCAGGCCCAGCAGCAGCAGCGCCTGCCAGCGATAACGCAGGATGAAGTCATTGATCGGCGTCAGTACCGGCGCCAGTCCGCGCCGGCCCATGGCCGACAGACACATCCCCGTCAGCAACGTATAGAGGATGGCACGCAGGAAGGCGCGGTCTTCGAGCAGCAAATCGAGTGGGCTCATGTCGCCGAACAGCACGCCGGCGAAATCGGTGTTGTATAGCTGGGTGAACATCGCCGGTACGGAAACCAGCAGCACGATCAGCACGAACACCGACATCAATTGATGCATGAACGTGTAGCGCCCGGCCTGCAACTGCGTGCGCAGCGGTACGGGTGGTTCGCGCATGAACAGCGTGGTCAGCAGCGCGGGCACCATCAATGCGCCGAACAGCACATAGGTGCCGGTCCAAGCTGCGTGCTTATAGTTGAAGCCGGTGGAGCCGAAACCTTCGGCGAAGAACAGCGCACCGGCGGTGGCGAGCAGGGCGGCAACGCGGTAACCGGACATGTAGCTGGCGGCGAGAGCGGCCTGGCGGCTGTCATCGGCGATTTCCAGGCGATAGGCGTCGACCGCAATATCTTGCGTGGCGGAGGCGAAGGCAACCACGACAGCAATGGCGATCAGCCAGGACAAATGCTTCTGCGGATCACAGAAACCCATGCCGATCAGCCCGAGAATCACCAGTGCCTGGGAGAGCACCAGCCAGGAGCGGCGACGGCCGAGTTTGCCCAGCAAGGGCAGGCGCCATTGGTCGAGCAGAGGTGACCAGACCCATTTGAACGCGTACGCCAGGCCGATCAGGCTGGCATAGCCGATGGTTTCACGGGCCACGCCTGCTTCACGCAGCCATACGGAGAGCGTCGAGAACACCAGCATGTACGGCAGGCCGGCGGCAAAACCGAGCAACAACAGCACGAGCGTCGAAGGACTGGCATAGGCGGCGAGCGCGGCGCGCCAGGTTTTACGGGGCATGGGCTGAAGTCTGCCTCAAAATTGCGAAAACAAAGCGCGCACTCTAACCGCTGTGCTCTACCGGACGCCAGCCATGGCGCCGAATATCCACACGATTGTTCTGGACGGTGATGCCTTCCATGCGCAATCGCGCGCGCTGCTCGTCACCGGAAGGGCTGCCGACCGGCAGACTGATGCGCCCGCCGGCGCCGAGTACGCGGTGCCAGGGCAGCTTGGTGTCGCCGGGCAACTGGCTCAATGTCCGCCCGACCCAGCGCGCGGCGCGGCCCAGCCCCGCAAGTTCGGCCAACTGGCCATAACTGACGACTTTGCCTTCGGGCACTTGCGCGAGCGTCGAGTAGAGTGCCGTGCGTCGGATTTGCGCATCGTTTTCGACGCTGTCGAGCGGGTCTTTCACGTACGCGGCTCCTGAGCATTGGCGTGATGATGGCGACAAGGGTAATCGCTCGTGGCGCAGTTGAGAAATGAACTCAATTGAAATAGTCCGGTCAGTCCTTGTCATGGGCAAAATCCTACGGATAATGCCGACCCTTTTCGCCAACTCTGAGCCCCCGATCTGCTTATGTTCCCCAGAACCCTGTTGTGCCTTGCTGTTTTCAGCGCGTCCACGCCCCTGCTTGCCGACACCGTCTGGTTGAAAAACGGCGACAAGCTGAGTGGCACTATCACGGTTTTCGACGGCGGCAAGCTGTTGATCCAGACCAAATACGCCGGCGCAGTGGCGATTGACTGGAAAGAGGTCAAGACCCTCGACAGCGATCAGCACCTGTTGGTGAAGCAGGACGCCTATGCCGGCGAAGTGTCGAAGTCGCTCACCGCGGCCGACGATGGCAAGGTCACCCTGGCCAACGGCGAAGCGCCGAAGACTGTCGAATTGGCGAGCATTCAGCAGATCCTCAAGCCCAAGCCGATCGTCACCGATCTGGTGTGGAAGGGCAACGTCGATCTGGCGCTGGACTATCAGCGCGCCGAAAAGGACACCGACGATTACGACGTCGCCTTCAAGACCTCGGCTCGCCATGGTCGCTGGCGCCATACCGGCGAGGGCGAGTACAACCGCGAAGTGCAGGATACGGAAACCACCACCAACAACTGGCGCGCCGAATATTCCCTCGACCGCTTCCTTACCGATCAGTGGTTCTGGCAAGGGCGCATCAACTACAAGCGTGATCACATCGAAGAGCTGGCGCGTCAGCGTGTGGTCGGTACCGGTCCGGGTTACCAGTTCTGGGACGATGAACTGGGTGCGTTCTCGCTGGGCTCGTTGCTCAACCGTACCGATTACGAATATCGCGATGGCAGCAAGGACAACTTCTACTCCGTCGCGATGAAGTGGGACTACAACCGCTACCTGATCGGAAAGAAGGTCGAGTTCTTCACCAATGGCGAAGTAGGCAAGCCGCTGTCGGGTGTTGCCGATTACGCACTGGATGCCGAGCTGGGCCTGCGCTACAAGGTCACCGACTGGGCCTCGCTCAACCTCAAGGCCGAGCGCGACATCATCAGTGGCACCAACGATGCGGATCTGAACAAGACCCGTTATACCGCAGGGTTTGGCGTCGCCTGGTAAGGGCAGAAACAAAAAATCGCGGCCTCAAGGGTCGCGATTTTTTTTGCCAGCGCAAAACAGGCGCCCACAAAAAAGCCCCGCTTTTAAGGGCGGGGCTCTTTTCTAAAGAAGCTACAAGTTAGATAACTTGTACTTCTTCAGCTTGCATGCCTTTCTGACCGCGGGTAGCGATGAAAGAAACCTGTTGGCCTTCTTTCAGGCTTTTGAAGCCGTCGGATTGGATAGCTTTGAAGTGAACGAACAGGTCGTCACCGGATTGTGGAGTGATGAAGCCGAAGCCTTTTTCATCGTTGAACCACTTAACGGTACCGGTTTGGCGATTAGACATGGTGTAACTCCTTGAACAAAGATAACTGCGACTCAGGAAGAACCCTGGCCGAGACTGAGTGCAAAGAGCAGGAAAAATTCTTGTAGATGGTTGGATCGAAATTCAACATATCGTGTAGAGATTCTCAGTGACACAAGCAACACAGTGACGCCACCTTAACCCTTTTTCCGGAACGTGCCAATGTTTCTTGCAAAGGATTCTGTGTTTTAGGGATCGGCGGTGCGACGGTTCGTCGCCACATCGCGTAAATACGGGGTGTTCGCCGAGAATTGCGTTGCGCACTTTGATCGCGGCGACGCGCCCGGTAAGATGCCGGACAGAATTTTTCCACCTCGCTATTCAGGACAAACCCGCCATGAGCATCAAATCGGACAAGTGGATTCGCCGCATGGCGCAGGAACACGGCATGATCGAACCGTTCGTCGAGCGCCAGATGCGCGGCAGCGACGACAGCCGGGTGATTTCCTACGGCGTGTCGAGCTACGGCTACGACGTGCGTTGCACTAACCACTTCAAGGTGTTCACCAACATCAACTCGGCCATTGTCGACCCGAAGAACTTCGACGCCGGCAGCTTCGTCGACATCCACAGCGACGTCTGCATCATTCCGCCGAACTCCTTCGCCCTGGCCAGCACCGTCGAATACTTCCGCATTCCGCGCAACGTGCTGACCATCTGCCTGGGTAAAAGCACCTACGCGCGTTGCGGCATCATCGTCAACGTCACTCCACTCGAGCCTGAGTGGGAAGGTCACGTGACCCTGGAATTCTCCAATACCACCAACCTGCCGGCGAAAATCTACGCCAACGAAGGTGTGGCGCAGATGCTCTTCCTCGAATCCGATGAAGAATGTGAAGTTTCCTACAAGGATCGCGGCGGCAAATACCAGGGCCAGCGTGGCGTGACCTTGCCGCGTACCTGATCGACCATCCGACGGATGTCGGGAATTCTTTGGCGGGCAGACACTCTATGGGGTGTACTGCCCGTTTTTGTTACACACAGATTCGGGCCTTCACTGAGGAGTGCCCTATGAAGATCGACCCGCGAATCAGCGCTGAACTGGCAAGGCTTGAGCCCAATCAGATAGGCGTTCTGGCCTGGTCGTTACTGGCGAATCCGTCTTTGAGCCTGTCCGGCGGCGTGCCCGGCCAGCCCGATCCCGATACTCCCAACGAACAACCGACCGAACCAGGCGAACCGACGCTGCCGGACGAGCCGCCTCCGGCGCCTGTGGCCTGATCCACTGTCATGAATATGGCCCGTCAGTCTGATCGATTTGCGATCTAGCTGATGGGCCATATTTCGTTGTCGCCGATCACGAAGACTTTGCAGCTGTCGTCGCGCTCGACCTGATAGCCGCCGGTGAACGCACCGAATGCCGGCATCAGGCTGATGCGCTCACCGAGTCTGAAACAGGCCAGGCGCAGGCTCTGCCGACCTTTGCCGTGCAATCGATAAACCGGATGCACATGGCCCGCGAGCACGTGCCGTTCCGGATGCGGATCGGGCTCATGCTGCAGGGCGAATGGTCCTAGTAACAGCGGCTCTGGTACCACGCGAATATTCAGCGAGGCTGGTGGGTCGCCTGCGCGTTTATCGTGGTTGCCGCGAATCAGTGTCATCGGCAGGTCAGCGTGCCGTGCACGCCACTCTGCCAGCGCATTAAGTGTGGTGGGGACATGGGAGCCAGGCCCATGCAGGAAGTCCCCAAGGAAAATCAACTGGCGACACGGCAACCGCGCCAGCAACGCGTCGATTACCTCGATGTTGCTCGCTGTCGTGCCATGCGGCACCGGCTGGCCGAGGCTGCGATAGGCCGCCGCTTTACCGAAATGCACATCGGCGATCAGCAATGCTTCCTGCGCTGGCCAGTACAGCGCTTTCTCCGGCAGCAGCCACAACTCCTCACCGGCCAAACGCACCGGGTACGCACTCACGACGATTTCCCGTTATCAGCGGTTTTTTCCAGGTCACCGACCATTCTTCTAATCCTGTCAGCCAGTTTTTCCGAACTCATGCTCTCGCGCATCCGCTCCACCAGCAGCGGAAAGCCCAACGGTGTAGGACGTTTAACCTGATGCACGTCCAGTTTCATCTGATTGATGCGCTCCAGTGTCTGTTCCAGGCGGCGAATATCCAGCTCTTCGCGTAGGACTTCTTCCCCAGCCTGGGCTAGCAGCAGGTTGTCGGCGTCATATTGTTTGAACACTTGGAAAAACAAGCCACTCGACGCCTGCACCTGGCGGGTGCTTTTTGGTGCGCCCGGATACCCGGCGAACACCAGCCCGGCGATCCGCGCGATTTCGCGGAAGCGGCGCAACGCCAGTTCACCGGCATTGAGACTGGCGAGCACGTCCAGCAACAAGTCATCGGCATTGAACAGGTGAGCGTCGAGATGCGTGGCCCAATCCACCGGCGTGGCGCTGAGCAGTTCCAGGCCGTAATCATTCACGGCAATCGAGAAGGTCACCGGCTGGCGCTGACTGACACGCCATGCCAGCAGGCTCGCCAGTCCCAGATGCACCTGCCGCCCGGCAAACGGATAAAGGAAAAGGTGCCAGCCTTCGCGGGATTTCAGCACCTCGGCCAGCAGATTCTCCGTGGTGGGCAAACCGGACCAGCGTATCTGCGTCTCCAGCAGCGGACGCAGCGCGTGCATTTCCGGGCCTTTGAACTGACCTTGAGCAGCGGCGCTGAAGCGCGTGACCACCGCTTCGGCCAGTTCGTTGGATAATTGCATGCGTCCGCCATTCCAGCGCGGCACGGCAGCCTTTTTCGCGGTACTGCGTTTGACGTAGGCGGTCATGTTTTCCACCCTCACCAGTTCCAGCAAGCGGCCGGCGAAGAGGAAACCATCGCCGGGTTTCAGGCGCGCGATAAAACCTTCCTCGACGCTGCCCAGCTGTTTGCCGCCGCCGCCCTTGCTCCAGAATTTCAGGTTGATGCTCGCGTCGCTGACGATGGTGCCGATGCTCATGCGATGGCGCCGCGCCAGACGCGCATCCGGCACACGCCAGACGCCGTGTTCGTCCGGCTCGACCCGGCGGTAATCCGGATACGCTGTAAGAGACATCCCGCCATGGCGTACGAACGCCAGCGCCCAGGCCCAGTCTGCCGCTGTCAGGTCGCGATAGGCCCAGGCGCCTCGGACTTCTTCGTACAAGTCTCCAGGAATAAAGCCACCGCCAAGGGCCATGCTGACCAAATGCTGGACCAGCACATCCAGCGGCTTGAGCGGTGACAGGCGCGGCTCGATGCGCCGTTGCTCGACGGCATCGCGTGTGGCAACCGCTTCGATCAGTTCCAGGCTGTGGGTCGGCACCAGCGTCACCCGCGAGGTGCGCCCCGGTGCGTGGCCGGAGCGCCCGGCACGTTGCATCAAGCGCGCAACGCCTTTGGCCGAGCCGATCTGCAGCACGCGTTCGACCGGCAGGAAATCTACGCCCAGATCCAGGCTCGAGGTGCACACCACCGCTTTCAACTGGCCATTCTTCAACGCCTGCTCGACCCAGTCGCGGGTATCGCGTGACAGTGAGCTGTGATGCAGCGCGATCAACCCGGCCCAGTCCGGCCGCGCTTCCAGCAGCGCCTGATACCAGATCTCCGATTGCGCGCGGGTGTTGGTGAACACCAGGCTGCTGGCGCAGGCATCAAGTTCGGCGACCACTTGCGGCAGCATCTTCAGACCGATGTGGCCGGCCCAGGGAAAACGCTCGATGGCCGGTGGCAGCAGGGTGTCGACTTGCAGGGTTTTTTCGCTTTTGCCTTGGACACTGACGCCGCCGCCCTGTGGGATCAGCACTTGCTCGGCGTGGGATTGATTACCGAGGGTGGCGGATACCCCCCAGACAATCAGTTCCGGCTGCCAATGACGCAGGCGGGCGAGGGCCAGTTGCAATTGCACGCCGCGTTTGTTGCCGAGCAATTCGTGCCATTCATCCACGACGATCATGCGCAGGGTCGACAACGCCGTGCGCGCATCGGCGCGGGCGAGTAGCAGAGTGAGGCTTTCCGGGGTGGTGATCAGCGTCGTTGGCAAACGCCTGCCCTGACGAGCGCGTTCGCTGCTGCTGGTGTCGCCGGTGCGCAGGCCGATCGACCACGGAATCTGTAAATCATCCACCGGAATCTGCAACGCGCGGGCGGTATCGGCGGCGAGGGCGCGCATCGGCGTGATCCACAGCACCGTCAGCGGTTCGGCCGGCGGTTTGCGTTTGCGCGGTGTAGCCACGGGCGGTTGCTGGCGGGCGAAGCGGTTGAGCGCAGCAAACCATACCGCATAAGTTTTGCCGGCGCCGGTGCTGGCGTGGAGCAACCCGGATTCGCCGTTTTTCACCGCCGCCCACACCTGTGTCTGAAAGGCGAACGGCTTCCAGTCGCGGGCGCTGAACCAGGTTTTTGCAAAGTCGGGGGATTTCGCCATGCCGGCTGCGTGCGCTCTGGAGGTGTTGTTTCAGAGACCACAGCAACAGACCAAAGGTTTAAAACAACGCGATTCCCTTGTAGGAGCTGACGAGTGATACGAGGCTGCGATCTTTTGATCTTTGAAGCAGAGTCAAAAGATCGCAGCCTTCGGCAGCTCCTACAGGAGAATTGTGTACGGTGTTATTTAAGATTGCCGCTGAGGAATTGCTTCAGCCGTTCGCTTTTCGGATTGCCCAGCACGTCTTCAGGTGCACCTTCTTCCTCCACCAGACCCTGATGCAGAAACAGCACCTGATTCGACACCTTGCGCGCAAAACTCATTTCGTGGGTGACCATGATCATCGTCCGGCCTTCCTCGGCCAGACCCTGAATCACTTTCAGCACTTCGCCGACCAGTTCCGGGTCGAGTGCCGAGGTCGGTTCGTCGAACAGCATCACTTCCGGCTCCATCGCCAGTGCCCGGGCGATCGCCACGCGCTGTTGCTGGCCGCCGGACAGAAACGCCGGGTATTGATCGGCGACCCGCGCCGGCAAGCCGACTTTGTCCAGATAACGTCGGGCGCGATCCTCGGCTTCCTGTTTGCTGCAGCCCAGCACCCGGCGCGGGGCCATGGTGATGTTTTCCAGCACGGTCATGTGGCTCCACAGGTTGAAATGCTGGAACACCATCGCCAGCCGCGTGCGCAGGCGTTGCAGTTCATCGGCGTCGGCAACGTGCATGCCGTGGCGGTCGGTGACCATGCGGATCGCCTGGCCATCGAGGCTCATGGCGCCGTCATTCGGTTGTTCAAGGAAATTGATGCAGCGCAAAAAGGTGCTTTTGCCCGAGCCGCTGGCGCCGATCAGGCTGATCACGTCGCCGGTTTTGGCCTTGAGCGAAACGCCTTTGAGCACCTGATGATCGCCATAGCTTTTGTGCAGGCCTTCAACGGTCAGTTTGTACATGGACGAGCATCCTCAAGGCGAAAGTAGGTAGCCGCTGCGATAGGCCTGGGCGCCCGCGACGTGGGCGATGACCATGCCGGCAGTGGCCATGCGCCGCAGCGAGCGCGCATACAGCAGGCCGGCGGCGGTGCAATGAATGGGGGTGACCTTGTCGTGGACCGGGTCGATGATTTCGGCGATCTGCTGGCCGGCTTCCAGGTATTGGCCGGGCGTGGCGCAGTACACCAGCAGGCCGCCGACTGGTGTGGTCACCGGTTCGACCCCGGCCAGCGGCGTGGCCGGGTACGGCAGTGGCGGTTGCGGCTTGGTCTCGCCGACGATGGCATCGAACTGGATCAGATAGTCGATCAGCGCCTGACAATCGCGGCTGGCCAGCGGGTGATTGACGTCGCCCTGGCCGCGCAATTCGACGGTCACCGAGAAGCTGCCCAGCGGAATCTCGAACTGTTCGCCGAAGCGTTCGCGTAGTTGCCACCAGAGCAGGGTGAAGCACTCGTCGAACGACTGCCCGCCAGAGTCTGTAGCAAGCAGGCTGGCCTGCGCTTCCATGTAGCGCGCCAAGGGCTCGACCTGCGGCCACGCCTCGGGCGTGGTGTACAGGTGCACCACCGATTCGAAGTCGCAGTGCAAGTCCAGCACCATGTCGGCATCGCAGGCCAGGCGTTGCAGGGTCAGACGCTGGGATTGCAGTTGTGTGGTCGGCTTCTGACGGTCGAGGGCGTTGCGCAGGCTGGCGCGGATCAGTTCGAGGTTGTGCTGCGCGTCGTCGTTGAGTTGGCCTTCGATGGCGTTGCCGATTTCTTCGCTGAGGTCGACGAACCAGCGATTGAAGTTCTGCCCGCTCTCCAGGTCGTAACGGCCCAGCGGCACGTCCATCAGCACTTGTTCGAGGCCGACCGGGTTGGCCACCGGCACCAGGACGATTTCGCTGCGCAGGCGGCCGGCAGCTTCCAGTTCGGCCAGACGCTGTTTCAGGTGCCAGGCGACCAGCATGCCCGGCAGTTCGTCAGCGTGCAGCGACGCCTGGATGTAAACCTTGCCCTTGGCCTGCGGTGGGCCGAAGTGGAAGCTGTGAATCTGCCGTGCGGTCCCCGGCAGCGGGGCCAGCAAGTCATGGATCTGGTGGCGCATTGTTTTCTCTTTATTTTTGAAACCAGTGCTAGTGAGTCGGCCCGAGGAAGGCCAGCCAGCGGCGTTCGGCGAGGCGGAACAGACCGACCAGCGCAAAAGTAATGGTGAGGTAGATCAGCGCGGCGATGCCGAATGACTGGAAGGTCAGGAAGGTCGCCGAGTTGGCATCCCGCGCGACTTTCAGAATATCGGGAATGGTCGCGGTGAACGCCACGGTCGTCGAGTGCAGCATCAGGATCACTTCGTTGCTGTAGTAAGGCAACGAGCGGCGCAATGCCGACGGCATGATCACGTAGGCATACAGCTTCCAGCCGGTCAGGCCATAAGCCTTGGCCGCTTCGACTTCGCCGTGGTTCATGCTGCGAATCGCCCCGGCAAAAATCTCCGTGGTGTACGCGCAGGTGTTGAGGGCGAAAGCGAGGATCGTGCAGTTCATCGCGTCGCGAAAGAAACTGTCGAGGATCGGCTGCTCGCGCACGGCGGCGAGGCTGTAAATGCCGGTGTAGCAGATCAGCAGCTGGATATACAGCGGCGTGCCACGGAACAGGTAGGTGTAGAACTGCACCGGCCAGCGGACGTAGAAGTGCGGCGAGACGCGGGCAATCGACAGCGGAATCGAGACGATGAAGCCGATGCAGATCGAGGCGGTCAGCAGCCACATCGTCATCGCCAGCCCGGTGATGTTCTGGCCGTCGGTATAAAGGAAGGCGCGCCAATATTCCTGGAGAAGTTCGATCATCGTACGGCCTCCCGGGCACCGGCGGCGTAGCGGCGTTCGAGCCAGCGCAGGATGAAGTTCGAAGCACTGGTGATCAGCAGATAAATCAAGGCGGCGAGGACCAGAAAGTAGAACAGTTGATAGGTGCTTTTACCGGCGTCCTGGGCAGCCTTGACCAGATCGGCGAGGCCAATGATCGACACCAGCGCGGTGGCCTTGAGCATGACCATCCAATTGTTACCGATGCCCGGCAACGCGAAGCGCATCATTTGCGGAAACACCACGAAGCGAAAACGCTGGCCACGTTTGAGGCCATACGCGGTGGCGGCTTCGACCTGACCACGCGGCACCGCGAGAATGGCGCCACGGAAGGTCTCGGTGAAATAGGCGCCATAAATGAAGCCCAGCGTCAGCACGCCGGCGCTGAACGGGTCGATTTCAATATATTCCCATTCCATGTAGTCGGTCAGCGACGTCAACCAGGTTTGCAGGCTGTAGAAGATCAACAGCATCAGCACCAGATCCGGCACGCCGCGAATCAGCGTGGTGTAGAGCTGCGCGGGCAGGCGCACCAGTTTGACTTTCGACAGTTTGGCACTGGCGCCGAGCAGGCCGAGCAACACGGCCACCAGCAGCGACATTGCCGATAATTTGATGGTCATCCAGGTGCCTTGCAGCAGCAACGGGCCGAAGCCCTGCAGACTGAACGAGGCCAGCCCCAGATTTTGCAGGAGGGTTTCAAACATAAATCAGCAACCTGAGCGGATGGAAAAGGCGCCCATCGAGGATGGGCGCCGGGGCATTATTTGCCGCTGTACAGATTCAGGTCACCAAAGTGTTTCTTTTGAATCTCGGCGTATTTGCCGTCGTCGTGTAACGCTTTGATACCTTTATCCAAAAGTGCTTTCAGCTCAGTGTTACCTTTCTTGATACCGACAGCGGTTTTGGCTGGCAGCAATTCGCTGTCGACCGGCTGGCTGATTTCATAATCAGCGCCTTTTGGCGACTTCAGAAAGCCCAGTTCGGCTTGCAGCATGTCCTGGATACCGGCGTCGAGACGACCGGAGGTCAGGTCGGAATACACCTGATCCTGGTTCTGATAGGCCTGGGTTTTCACGCCAGCCTTGTCCAGCACGGCTTTGGCGTAGGCTTCCTGAATAGTGCCTTGCTCGTAACCGACGGTTTTGCCCTTGAGCGAAGTGACGTCGGCGGTGATGCCGGAGCCTTTCTTGAACACGTAAGCGGTCGGGCCGGAAAACAGTTCGCTGGAGAAGTCGATGACCTTCTCGCGCGCCGGAGTCACGGTCATCGACGAGATCACGCCATCGAACTTGTTGGCCTTGAGGCCCGGAATCATGCCGTCGAAATCGCTTTCGACCCATTTGCACTTGACCTTCAGTTCGGCGCAGATCGCGTTGCCCAGATCGATATCGAACCCGACCAGGCTGCCATCGGCCGCTTTCGACTCGAACGGTGCGTACGAAGGGTCAACGCCAAAGCGCAGCTCTTTGTATTCCTTGGCCAGCGCGGAGCCGGCGGCCATGCACAACGCCAGTGCAGAAAGGGTCAGCAATGCTTTTTTCATTATTCAATCCCTAAGAACCAATATGAGCGCTTGTGGCGCAGAATTATTGTTACTGCAACGCTTACGACCTATAGAAAGTAGCAATTTCCGAACCAGAGTGCCGAACAGGTGTTTTAAAAGGTTGAGCGGAGAGAGGCAAGGGTAGTTGAATGCACGGAAACGGGCATTGCTGTTTGCATGCACTGTTCCGGTTCAAACGCGTAGCTCAGAGCAGGGAAAAACTGTGGCGAGGGATTTGTCCCCGATCGGCTGCGCAGCAGTCGCAAAAACTTGAGTGCACGATTTCAGGTGGGAATTGCTGGGGGCCGCTGCGCAGCCCAGCGGGGATAAATCCCCTCGCCACAGGGTTCTGCGATGTGTCGAGAATGAATCAGGCCAATAAGTCTTGCAAAGTCGCGAGGCTGTCCGCTTCTTCGACGGTCTTGTCCTTGCGCCAGCGCAGCATGCGCGGGAAACGCACGGCGATGCCGCTCTTGTGCCGGCGCGACAGGGCGATGCCTTCGAAGCCGAGTTCGAACACCAGGCTCGGCTTGACGCTGCTGACCGGGCCGAATTTCTCCACGGTAGTCTTGCGCACGATGCTGTCGACCTGGCGCATCTCTTCATCGGTCAGCCCCGAATAAGCCTTGGCGAACGGTACCAGCGAGCGTTGACTGGATTCCGGCGGGCCGTCCCACACCGCGAAGGTGTAATCGCTGTACAGACTGGCGCGACGACCGTGTCCGCGCTGGGCATAAATCAGTACCGCGTCGACGCTGAACGGGTCGACCTTCCACTTCCACCACACGCCCATGTCCTTGGTCCGGCCGACGCCATAAAGCGATTCGCGCGCCTTGAGCATCATGCCTTCGACGCCGAGTTTGCGTGACGCTTCGCGCTGGCGGCCGAGGTCGAGCCAGTCTTCGCCGGTCAATACGGGGGAGGGCAGCAGTACCGGGCTGTTGCAGCGCGCGATGACTTCCTCGAGTTGCGCCCGCCGCTTGACCTGCGGCTGGTTGCGCCAGTCTTCGCCCTGCCATTCCAGCAGGTCGTAGGCCAGCACCACCACCGGCACTTCTTCGAGAATCTTCTTGTCGAGCGTCTTGCGACCGATGCGTTGTTGCAGCAGGGCGAACGGTTGCACGGCCGGCGGCTCATCGGATTGCGGATCGAAGGCATCTTCGGTGGTCGGATGGGTGCTCTTCCACACGACGATTTCGCCGTCGATCACCGTGCCGTCCGGCAAGCCGTGGACCAGCACATCGAACTCGGGGAAGCGCTCGGTCACCAGTTCCTCGCCGCGCGACCACACCCACAGCTTGCCGTCGCGCTTGACCACTTGCGCGCGAATACCATCCCACTTCCATTCCACCTGCCAGTCGCTGGCCGGGCCGAGCAGCGCTTCGAATTCCTCGACCGGTTGCGCCAAGGCGTGGGCAAGAAAGAACGGGTAGGGCTGGCCGCCGCGCTGGGCATGTTCGTCTGCGGATTCCGGGGCGATGAGTTTCAGGTAACTCGCGGCGTTGGGCCGGTTCGACAGATCGGTGTAACCGACCAGACGCTGAGCCACGCGTTTGCTGTCGAGGCCGGCCATCGACGCCAGGGCGCGCGTGACCAGCAACTTCGACACGCCGACGCGGAAACTGCCGGTGATCAGCTTGATGCACAGCATCAGGCTCGGCCGGTCCAGTTGCGCCCACAACATCGGCAGTTGGCGCGCCAGATATTCCGGGGTTTCACCGCGAAGTGGCAGCAGCTTGTCTTCGATCCATTCGGCTAGACCGGCCTCGGAGCTGTGGGAATTTTCCGGCAGCACCAGAGAAATGGTCTCGGCCAGATCGCCGACGGCCTGATAGCTTTCTTCGAACAGCCATGGCTCCAGTCCCGAAACTTCGACCGCCAGCTCTCGGAGTATGCGCACCGGTACCAGTTGCCGAGGCCGACCACCGGAGAGGAAATACACCGCCCACGCGGCATCTGCTGGCGCGGCCTGTGCGAAGTACACCTGCATCGCCGCCAGCTTGGCGTTGCTCGACGTGGTGGCGTCGAGTTCGGCATATAACTCGGCGAACGCTTTCATGGGGACGTCTCGGCAACGGTGGGTTCGGTGGCGATGTTGTCGTCTTCGTCATCGCCGTATTCAGTGGTGAAGCCTTGTGCATCAAGACCCTGTTCGCGCAGATGACGTACGAGCACGCCGATCGAGCCATGAGTGACCATCACCCGCTCCGCGCCGGTCTGGTTGATCGCCCAGAGCAGGCCGGGCCAGTCGGCGTGGTCGGAGAGGACGAAGCCGCGATCGACGCCGCGCCGCCGCCGGGTCCCGCGCAAGCGCATCCAGCCGCTGGCGAAGGCATCGCTGAAGTCGCCAAAACGGCGCATCCACGTGCTGCCGCCCGCCGATGGCGGAGCAATGACCAGCGCCTGGCGCATGATCGGATCGCTTTTTTTCACGTCGCCTGCGTAAATCGTCGGCGGCAGGTATACGCCGGCATCGCGGTAGACGCGGTTCAACGGTTCGACTGCGCCGTGGCTGAGGATCGGCCCGAGGGTTTCGTCGATGCCGTGGAGGATGCGTTGGGCCTTGCCGAAGGAGTAGCAGAACAGCACGCTGGCCTTGCCGGCGGCGATATTGGCCGCCCACCACTGATTGATCTCGGCGAAGATCTGCGCCTGCGGCTGCCAGCGATAGATCGGCAGGCCGAAGGTCGATTCGGTGATGAACGTGTGGCAGCGCACCGGTTCGAATGGGGCGCACGTGCCATCCGGCTCGACCTTGTAATCCCCCGACGCGACCCAGACTTCGCCGCCGTATTCCAGGCGCACTTGCGCTGAACCGAGGACATGCCCGGCGGGGTGAAAGCTCAGGGTCACGCCGTGATGGGTCAGGCGTTGGCCGTAATCAAGGGTTTGCAACTGGATGTCCTGACCCAGACGCGCGCGCAGAATCCCGGCGCTGGCGCTGCTCGACAGGTAGTGCTGATTACCGGTGCGCGCGTGATCGCCATGGGCATGGGTGATCACCGAACGCTCGACCGGCCGCCACGGATCGATATAGAAATCTCCGGCGGGGCAGTAGAGACCTTCAGGTCGGGCAATAACAAGATCCATGTCGTGACCGGAATGGGGGGCTTGTTAACTATGAGGCGGGCGTGAAGCTGGAAGTTCTATCGACTTTCAAGGGCGATGCAAAGCCAATGTGGGAGCGAGCCTGCTCGCGAAAGCGGTTTACCTGACACATCAATTCTGACTGTGACTCCGTCTTCGCGAGCAAGCTCGCTCCCACAGGGGGAACTGCGTTTACTTGCCGGGGGTGAGGGTCAAGCGGGTCTTGCCATACACCCGATCAAAGTTCTGCGGCTGCATCGGCAGGCCGATGTACTGACCTTTCAGCCACGCATCGATCCCGTTCAGGTAGTTCGGACTCAGCGGGTTGCCCGACTGCCCCGTACCGTTCTGCGCCATCAGTGGCTCGCTCTGGCCGAAGTCGACGATAAAACGCATCGACGGCGCGCGCGTGGTGGCGAAGTCCTGGCCCCAGGCAAACGCCGAGTTGTTCAGCGTGGTGTGATCGCCTCCGGCTGCCAGTGGTCCGCGCACGGTCTGGCCGTTGCTGTTTTTCCACGCATAGCTGTGCAATTTGCCCCACTGCCAGGCGCGATGATCGCCGCCCAACTGGCTGTCACCGGCAGTAATCGCCGCAGCGAGGCTGCGGGCGAGAATCACCGCTTTGTCTTCCTTCTGCGGCGTGCGCAGGTCATCCCAGAACGGACTGTCCTCACGCCCCAGCAGATGATCGGCCTGCGCCGCGTAGGACAGATCGCCATTGGCGACAAAAGCCTTCCACGCCGGGCTCGACTCAGGACCCAGTTCATCGAGGAAGATCTGCTTCATGCTTTGCTGCAGAAACAGTTCATAAATCGCTGCATCCGCCGAGGTCGGGCTGAGCTTGCCGTCGAACGCCATCAAGCGCGTGAAGGCTTCGCGGGCCTTGCTGCGCTCCGCTTCCGGCAGGGCGTCGATCGCCTGTTTCAGCGGTTGCTTCATGCCCGGTGCTTCGAAGACTTTTTTCAGCTTGGCGGCGAACGTGGTGGTCTGGTCGTACTGCATGGCGATCACGCTGCGGCTGTCGTGCTTGCCGCTGCCAGCCATTTCCGCCAGGCGTTCGCCACGCTCCGGTGCCGCCCAGGATTTCGACAGCTGCATGCCGTAGCCGTCGGGAATTACGCGCTGGTTGGCGGTACCGAGCCAGCCTTGTGCCGGGTCCTGATCGTAGGGGTGCAGCATCGGGTCGGCGTAACCGTCCCAGTCGTAGCGACCGTCCCAACCCGGCGAGGGCAGCAGGCCTTCACCTTCGCGACGGTTGGGGAAGCGCCCGGTGACTTGCCAGCCGATATTGCTTGCATCGGCAAAGACCAGATTCAGGGTAATGGCGCGGATTTCACGGCTGGCGTCTGAGGCGCGCTCGACGTTCTGCGCGCGGGTCAGGTCGAAGAAGGCATCCAGGGTTTTGTCGTCGGTGAAGCTTGGCGTCTGTAAAGCGAGACCGAAACCGCTGCCCTGCGCCGCTGCGTGGGCACTGTTGAGCAGCGCGCCGTGGCGGGTTTCGTAAACGGCTTCACGAATCGGCCGCTGGCCTTTGACGAAATAGGTTTCATTGCGCACGCCCAACGGCTGCCATTTGCCGTTGACTTCATAAGTGAGGCTGCTGCCCTGACGGCGGATTTTCTCGAGGAACAGGTCCTGATTGTCGCCGAGCACGCTGGTCATGCTCCACGCCACTTTGCCGTTGAAGCCGCCGAGCACCATCGGCAGACCGGCAACCGTGACGCCGGCTGCCTGATATTTCGGCGCGCGGATCTGCACGAAACTCCACAACGACGGCGCTGCCAGCGGCCCGTGCGCATCGCTGGCCAGCAGGCTCTTGCCGCTGCGGCTGCGTTGCGGGGCGATCGCCCAATTGTTCGCAGTCGGTGTGGCGAGCAGGTTCAGCGCCGACAGTTGCTGGCTGGCGTTGCTCAATTCCGTCAGCCCCGGAATCTGCCCGTTGAGCTTGAGGCCTTGCAGTTTGTCGGCTTCAGCCACTGGCAGGTTTTCATCAGGCGCCGACGGGCTCAGCCAGGCGAGTTTGTCAGTGGTCACGGTTTGCGCGAGCACCAGTGACTGGATTTCCTCCGGCAGGTTGGCCGACTGGCTGAAATTCAGCAGGGCAAAAATCAGCGCCGAATCTTCCGGTTTCCAGTATTCGGGCTTGTAACCGCTGGCGGCGAGGTCGCCCGGCAACTTGTCGGCGTAGCGGAACAGATAAGCGTTGACGCCTCGTGCGTAGACTTCGAAGAAGCGCTTGAGCCGTGGCGACGAGGCCTTGTACAACTCGTCGGCGCTCTTCTTCAGATTGACCGCGCGCATGTAGCGGTCGGCATCAAGCATCGACGCGCCGGACATTTCCGCCAACCGGCCCTGGGCCAACAGGCGCAGGGTGACCATCTGGTTGATGCGGTCGCTGGCGTGGACATAGCCGAGGCTGAACAGCGCGTCATGGAAGCTGTTGCTCTCGATCAACGGCATGCCCATCGCATTGCGCCGCACCGACACGTTCTGCGCCAGGCCCTTGAGCGGTTGCACGCCGGAGGTCGGCGGCAGGCTGTCCTGGGCGTTCCAGGTCTGGCAACCGGACAGGCCGAGGACACCGGCCACTGCTGCGGCAACGCCGAACCGGGGAAGAAAATGTGTAAGGGCTGGCGAGGCCATGGCGAAGCTCCTGCGGGGGTATAAGGCTGGGGGCGCAATAAAGCCGCTACGTTAGTGACGGCGCGAGGGCCGCGCAAGCGGGGCGAGTGGTTATTTATGCAGTTGTCGGCTGATCGGTCAGAGGCGTGACAGTTGCTTGTGGGAAAGCGCTGATGTTGAACTGCGGAATGAGTCCCCAGACCTGTCAGGAGAAAGATCGCTATGGAGCTTCAAAGCAACGCTGCGCTGATCATCATCGACCAGCAGAAAGGCATTCTGCATCCGCGTCTGGGGCGGCGGAATAATCCTCAGGCCGAAGAGCGAATGCTTGAGTTATTGGCGCTGTGGCGCCTGCGCGGGCGCCCGGTGATTCACGTGCAGCACTTGTCGCGCTCACCTGATTCGGTGTTCTGGCCGGAGCAGGACGGAGTGGAGTTTCAAGAGCGTTTTGTCCCTCAGGGCGGGGAATGGCTGATCCAGAAACAGGTGCCGGACGCGTTTTGTGCCAGTGGGCTGGAGGCGCAGTTGCGTGAGGCCGGGATCGGGCAACTGATCATCGTTGGTGTGGCGACCAACAACTCTGTTGAGTCGACGGCGCGCACTGCGGGCAATTTGGGATTCGATACGTTTGTGGCGGAGGATGCGTGCTTTACCTTCGACAAGGCCGATTATTTCGGCAAACCGCGTACCGCTGAAGAGGTGCACGGGATGTCGCTGGGCAATCTGCATGGGGAGTATGCGACGGTGGTCAGTGCTGCCCTGATTCTGACAGTCAACTGATAGACCTGTGGGAGCTGGCTTGCCAGCGATTGCGGTGAATCAGGCGACATCAATGCAGGGATGTGCCGCCCTATCGCTGGCAAGCCAGCTCCCACAGGGGCTGCGCAGGTTCACAAAAATGTGTTGAGTGCAGATCAACTGTGGGAGCGAGCCTGCTCGCGAAAGCGGTGTGTCAGGCGAAGAAGATCTTCGCCCGTGACATCAAGCGCCGTGGCACTTCTTGAATTTCTTGCCGTTGCCGCATGGGCAAGGGTCGTTGCGGCCGACGTCTTTCAGGGCGTTGCGCACCGGTTCCTGGTGGGCGTGGCCGCAGTTCGGGCCGTGGACATGGCCATGGTCGTGATCATGATGGTGGTCATGATCGTGGTTGCAGTCAGGGCCATGGACATGGGGTTGCTGGGTCATCGAGGTCACTCCGGAGTTAGATCGGCGGGGATTATCACGCCATTGCGCTCAAGGTGCACGTAGTGGGCGATGAATAAACCGGTTTCCATTTCCCCCTGCAATCGATAGGGAATCTGCTGGTTCGGATTTTTCAGCAGTTTCACCACCTGTTTGACCTTCGGCCACAGGTTGGTGCGGATCGGCACTTTGAAGTAAGCGCTGCGCTTGGGACCCACGGTAAACCAGTGCTCATGCTCGCCTTCGGTGAGCAGCATGTCGGCCAGGTGAATCCGGTATTCGAGGCCGCGCACGGTCAGGTCGCTGTCGTTGGGATTGTCGACGCGAAAGTGCAGGATGAATTTCTGTTCGAGCAGTTTGGCCCGCACCACCTCGACTTTCACCAGATGCACGGCAGGCTCGACGCTGTCATCGCTGAACCACGAGGCACAGCCGCCGAGGTTTACGATCAGCATCAACAGCAGGAAATGTAATGTGCGCCGACGACCGAGCATGGTTGTACTCCCTTTGTTGCCAGTCTAGACGCTAAAAGATCGCAGCCTTCGGCAGCTCCTGCAGAATGAACGCAAATCCTGTGTAGGAGCTGCCGAAGGCTGCGATCTTTTGATCTTCAGCTCAAGCGCCGAAATAACCCGAACAACACTTCTTGAACTTCTGCCCGCTGCCGCAAGGGCAGCCGTCATTGCGCCCCAGCTTCAGCTGCACCGTGGGATCGATGAAGTACCAGCGCCCGCCGTTCTGCACAAACGAGGAGCGCTCGCGATGGCTGTGCTCGCCCTGGCTGTCATGCCAGCGCGCGGTGAAGGTCACAAAAGCGTGTTCCGGCTGGCCGCCGAACACTTCCGAGCTTTCCACCTCAAGACCAAGCCAGGTGCTTTGCGCGCTCCAGTCGCTGATCGATTGTCGGTTCAGCCCCGCCTGCTGCGCGGGCAGGGTGGTCGCCACCAGATAGTCGATCAGCCCCAGCACATAAGCGCTGTAGCGCGAACGCATCAGGGCTTCGGCACACGGTGCCGGGTGGCCGTCGTGATAAGGGCCGCAGCAGGCATCCAGCAGATTGCCGCTGCCGCAAGGGCAAATGGCTGTACTCATTGCATTACCACCAGTATTTCCCGAAGTTTTCCGGATTGGCCCAGAACTGAGTGGGGTATGGCGGCAGGCCAAGCGTAGCGGGCTTCATAGAGGACCTCAAGGAGTTTGGTGACAAAGCTGGTGACAGTGTTGGTGACAGACAGCAAGACCGCAAGGGTGAATTAACCGGGGTCCTTAACGCGCCCACCGGCACCCATGCGAGGGCCTACGGGGGAGCCAGCGCGGGAAGTCTTGTAATGGTGACCTTTCAGATTTTTCTGTCAGATTCTCAAAGGGCCTTAGGGTGGTCTATGCGACCACAACCAGAACCCCAGTTGCACGGCCAGACAGACCCAGTAGAGGGCCTGTAGGTGGTCCATGGGGTTCTCCTTGAGGGATTAGAGTGACTTGTGAAAGCGAACGTCTGTGAGTTCGTGTTGCAGGGCTACCTCAAGGAGGCGCTCATATGAATGCGGCCAGCTCCCTTGGGATTGGTCGTCAGAGGCGCCTGATTGAAGCAAGGCATAGCATAGCGCCGCATGTGGAGTCAGAGACTCGACAGGCACTTTGGTTACTACCCGTTTACCCTTGTAGGTGTAACACAGCGTGACACTCATGGAGGCGTCTCGTCAGGACAAGTTAGTCATTCAGCATAGCCCGTCACGCTTCGTTTGAGGAAGTGTCATTCAACTCTCAGCGGGCCTTGAGACGCCTTGCAGCGGTCCTGATGTCCCTCATTGCGATTCGATAGTTGTCCTTCTCACGCTCGATCAGGTGGACCACAGCGGCCTGTACCGACACACGTTCAAAGCCTGAGCCTTCCAGTTCAAGCCAGCGCTTGACGATCATATTGGACAGCTTGAAGGAATACCGGGAGAGCAGCGTAAAGGTCAGCTCCTTGTCGAGGATGGTCAGCGGCTGGAAACGACCATAGCCATCTGGTGCCTTGGTCTCGACATACTGACATTGGTCCAAATCTGGGCCGATCTCGTTGAGCATCTTTCGGATGTCCCGAAGGACGTGCTTGTGGTTCTTCCCGGTGATCTCCGCGATCTCCAAGGACGACATACCGGGTAAGCCGTTGAGGGTCGTTGGGGAGACCGCTCCAGTCTTGGAGATTTTCTCGAAGATGGTTGCGGTGCTGTTGATCATGTTCATAGTGTCGATTTCCTTTTGGTAGTGCCCTTCAGGTCGCACCCACAGCCGAGCATCCAGACCCCGACAAAGGGACCCGGCGTGGCATGAAAGGCACTATCAGAAAGACTGGATTGGGTGATGCCCAGCGACGGGCGAATAGGTCTCCCCAGATTTGGGGCGTCCTCTTTAAGGAGAAGCTTCACGAAATTTCGGGAAGGTGGAGCGATATGCAAATCTGCACATCGTCTGATAGTGCCCCTGCCGGTCCCTCTTGGATCGGCCTTACGGGGCTCACAGAGGTGCCCTCAGATCTGAGGAGTCCTCCTTAGGTCAGCTTGATGTTGGTGATCATCGGGAACGCCACCATCTCGGTCTGGAGACCATCGGCGGTCAGCTTCACCTTGACCTTGCCGTTAGCCACGATGTCCACGACTGTCATGATCTCAATGTCCCATGCCTGATGGGCGCCATTGCGGGTCGCTTGGATCTTCCAGACGTTACCGTCGCGGCCTTCGCGGTAGCTCAGCGAGGTAAACATCTTGGGCAACAGGAACAGGCCGAAGTCAGTACCGCTGTAAGGCTGCACAGAGGCGCCGATGAGGTCCTCAATGTCACCCACGCCAGCACGCTGAGCAGCACGCTCAAGCACCGCCACCAGAGACACAGGCAGCAGGACCACAAAGTCAGACAGCGAGGTGCCTACGGTCTGGTTGATGTGGGTCGTCAAGAGGTCAATGAGGTCCTCAGCGATCTCTACAGGCTTGCCGGTTGGCTTAGCCTCAGAGAACACTTCGGTGCTTGGGGCAGTCGAGAGGATGCCAGCGATCTTGCCCGCAGCACTCAGTTCGATATCGCGCAGGATCTTGTCAGCGGTCTGCGCAAGGGAGCCCTCAGTGAAGCCCGCCATGATGTTGTGATCGAGGATGGTTGCACGATGGCTGATTACCAGAGCGGTATCGGTCGCCTCAGTGAAGATGATCGACCCGGCCAGCACTTCGCCTTTCTCGACGGTCTGGTTGTCCCAGTTCTTACGTGGGTCGAACTTAACGGTACGGTCTGCCATGGTGATGATCTGTTGACCAGTGGCCTCAGAGCCAGCCGGGCGGAACTCACAAGGAGTCGCCTCCATGGCAGCTTCACGCCACTCATCGCCGTTCAAATGGTCCTCAGCGGCCTCCACAAGGGCCTGCACATAGACAGAAGGATCAGTAGCCACTTCGGTCTCGCTACGGACATCGGCAGTATTGAAACGGATAGACCCAGCCTCATGACCCGGAGTGTCGTTGAAAACGGCAGTGGTGTAGGTGGACGGCTTGACATATTGATTAGGTTTCATGGGGATTGGTCTCCTGAATTAGATTGAATGAAGGTGGCAAGTTATCAGCCGTTGTTGCGAGAGCGGGCCGCTAAGATCTTCTGAGCGTGCGCACGATGGGCAGCAGCTCGTTCTTCCTTGTCGGCTTTCGCTTGGGCCAGTTCGCGAGGGGTTGGCTCACGGAGTCGCTCAGCGCGCTCATCGGCCTCACGCTGGAGCTTTTCACGCTCAGCCTTTTGGGCCCGCTTGGTCTCGAAGTAAGTCAGAGCGTCCTCTTGGATGGCCTTGAGGGACAGACCGGCTTCGTCGAAAGCCTTGATCACTCCGAACTTAGCGCCGTTGTTCCGGCCACATTGGGCCATCAGCAAGGGCAGCATTACGTTCTCGACGTACTCACGGCTGAGGGTCTGGCCCGACACAGTTACTTCGTTCTTCAGGACTTTGGTGATGGTGATGTTCATGGGTTTGGATCTCCTATAGGCGACCCTTTGATTCGACCTTGGCGCCATAGACGCGCACGACCAGACGGCCAAGGAGGGAGCCTCATGGGCATCTTCCAAGGTCGATCAAAAGGTTCTGGGGTTTGGGTATTGGTGATGCTGGATCACAGGACATGGCAAGCCTGAGAGGGCATCTTTAAGGACAACCGTGGCGACGGTCGTTTGTAGCTGGGAGGGAATCTTTTGCAGGTGATTCGGTGTGGTCCCAATAGTGAGGGGTTTTAACGTCACCTTGACGATGGAGCTAAAGCCTGATCGAAATTGGTTCTTTTCCGGCCATTGGGATGCTCAAAGGCGTCTTGGCGAGAGCTTGAAGGCTGACCCCAAGCGAGACCAGTTCGGAGACCCTTGAGGCCGTCCTTGGGGAGCCTCGAAAGGACACCTCTTTGATCAAAGCGTCAACGTCAAAGCAGACCATTCCATTCTCATAGGTTCTGTAGGTGGCGTGTCGATCATTGAGCAGGTTCTTAACGATGACCAACTGGGGACGTGAAGGCGTGGGGAAGACACGAGACAGGGCAATCAGGTCGTCTTCAGTGAGCGTATCGGTGGCTTGATAGCAGGTCATGTAGGTTCTCCTTAATGATGTCTATGAGATGGATGAAAGGGAGGGGTGATTATTATCACTACCCCTCTCACTCTGAGGCTGGTCGATCAGGTGTCGATAAGCTGAAAGGGTCGTTAAGATTTATCTTTATATTATCCGGCGTTAAGTCGAAGAAGCCCGGAATAGGGCCTCCAAGCCAATCTCAGCACCAATCTCTGCCTTGATCCCAGGATGTCTATCCACATACAAAGCGATCCCATGGGCAGCATGTCGGGCAGCCTTGGCAATGCGCTGGGCGGTCCTCAAGCTGATCTCACTGGTCTTACAGGCTTCCGCTGTGATCTCCGAAAGGAACAGCGCACCGATGACCGCTCGGGCCTTGACGTTTATCTTCCCGTTGGTGACTCCGGCACTGGTGATGATCGACCCAGTAACGATGTCGTCTATCCATGGCAGAGGATCGGGAATCGCAAGGAGGTGCATGTAGGCAGCGACCGGATTCACATAGCTGGTCTTGGGACGCCCACGGCCTCGCTTGGGGGCTTCGATAGGGGGATCGCTGGGCTTGGCTCGGGCTGCCTTTTCGGCTGCCGTTTGGTGGTCCTTAGAGAGGGACTCATCGGCTCGGCGTTCGGCTGCCCATGCTTGATACTGCGCTTCAGGATTTTTGAGTCGGACCATCTCTTTGCGAGTAACGGCCTCGCCAGTGATTGGGTCGATATGAAGGATGTGGCCCGTCTCGTGATCGACGTGGCGGTGCAGCGGTCCCGGTTGGGTAAGTAGGGTCATTGGATCGGTCCTCATGTTGTTGGTCGCAACAGTGAGGGGTTTTAACGACACCGATCCAATGACCAGCAAACACAGCGCTTTATAGCAGCCTTCAGGTTGCCTCAATAGGCTCGCCAGACCTTCGCCACAACATAAAGGATGAACCCTAAGGCCATGAATAGATTCCTGAACGTGTAATTAGACACAGTACGGTTCGCATACTTTTCCGCAAGCTGCTTGCCTCCGAGGTAGGAGACTGGATCACCATCATTACGTCCTTGTAGAAACGTGGTATTGAATTTCAGGACTTGGATCGTATTTTCAATGCGCTTATGAGCGAAAAACGCAGCCAAGCCAAGCACGATAAGGTCGATTAGGAAAAGGGTTTCTGGATTGAGACCGATCTTTCCATATGGGTTGCTTTGCGCGAGATACGCGCATGCTGCTGCTATTGCACCCAATAAGAAATGGTCCGATTTGGATGACGCATCGAGATATGCCTTGTGTAGCTCCGTGACTTGTCCCATTTCTAATCCCTTACAGAGTTTGTGGATGTGGTGATACCGATCATTTTGTTCATATTATCCAGCCACTAAACGCCTTAACGAGCGCCTCATGGAGTGTCCCCACAGGAAGCCTCTGAGACCCCGCATACAGGTCATATGTGATGTTCCCTGCACTGTGTCCAGTGATGCCCTGCGCGATTACCTCAGGGGTCGCAGCGGCCTTCAGAAGACCCGACAACGAGTGTCTCAGGGAGTGAAACGATTGGTCGCCCCCAGAGGCCAGCCCCAGAGGTTCCCTTAGAGCCTCATTGAGCGGCTTGTTGAAATAATGTTCCTTTGCCTTGAACAGACGGCCTTCGTTGGCATTGACCCACTCAAGGAAGGTCTGAAGGGAGAACCCATAGGCCCCATCAACCAGAGGGACTTGTCTCACAGAGAAGCTATTCTTCAGGGTCTTGCCACCGTTCTCATCTTTGTTGATGTCGATAACGGTGATTCCGTCCACCTGCTTGATGTCCTCTTTGTTCAACTGGTAGATCTCGCCAATACGGGCACCTGTAAGAACCCCAAGGGACAACGCCCAGCGCTTCCAGTCGTCAATAGCCAGACCATTCGCGTGATCCATGATTGTGATCACCTGATCCTGAGTCAGGGGCTTGCGAGTGCTCTCAGCGCCTCGCTCAATCTTCAAGCCCTTATCAAAGGAGCGCTCAAGGAAACCGTTATTTACCGCCCAGCTCATCACCGTTGATAGCTGAGTTAGTAGCTTGTTAGATGTCAGAGGTTTGCGACCATCAATGATTTTCTCCTTGAGCGCCACCATATCGGCCCGAGTGTGGGTCTTGAGGTTCAAGTCTCCAAGGAGCCCGCTGAGGGTTCGGCAAGCTGACGTAACTGATTTGTGAGTGGTGGCGGTGACGTTGCCTTTGCGCTCAGCCAGATAGAGCCCTGAGAGGGTCTCAAAGGTTGTCGGCTCGCCAGACGGTAATACAGATAGGGACACAGAAGGGGCTACAGACGTGCCACAAGATAGCTCCCCAATGATCTCCGTGAGGTCCTGCGGGCGACCATCAAGGCGGTCTTGAGCAGCCCTGAGCATACGTTGACCGGTGCCTATGGCTCGTTGTTGACTCGCATTGAACCGACCGGTTGAGGCTGCCTCTGCGAGGTGGTTGCTCATCTGGTCATAGATTTCCATGTAGAGGCCCCGTGAGTCCTCGCTATGGCCCTGTAGCGCGTCCTCAGCGATCTCCTTGAGACGTTCCTTGAGGTCCTCCCACGAAGCCTCAGGGCGGTCGAGGTGGAAGACAGCCAGTGTCTTGAGGATGTCCTTGGAGAACTGCATAGCGGTCGGCCTATCGGTAGATCTGAGAGAGATGGTGAGACTACGGGCGGAACAGCCCCGTGGACGGACCCTCAGGTAGTAGATCCCTGAGCGCCTGTAATGCCAGACAGATAGGTGCTGATCTGGTCTTTGGTGACAAGGCTGGTGACAGGCTGGTGACACTTGGCCCTGCTCGGGCATAGCAATGCTGGTGGTCATGGTGAGGTAAGCCCTTGATATTCATGGGTTTACCACCAGTACTTCCCGAACATTTCCGGGTTGGCCCAGAAGCGTGAATTGAGCCAGTCGGGGACTTGTTTGTAGTCAAGCAGATCGTAGGTGAACAGGGTCAGCACCTGCGCGTCGCGCTGAAAACGCTCGCTGGCCTGCAGTGCCAGCGAATAGAAATCGGTTTCCTGCCAGCCACTGGCGGCCAGATCCGCCAGCACCGCGATGCGACTGGCGTTGAGATTGCGGATGCCGCCCAACAGGTTCAGGCCATCGCGTTTGGGCAAATGTTCCAGGCAATCGACTACCAGCGCCAGATCGAAGCGTTGCGCAGCCAATTCGGCGGGCAACGCGCCGGGCGCGGCATGAGCGACCACGGTGTCTGGATGCGCGTCCTTGAAAGCGCTCAAGGCGGGAAACTCGCTGGCGCCGATCAGCAGCAGTCGGGCCGGGGCGTAGCGATCCAGCAAAGCGGCCAACGCCTGTTGTGGCGTGCGCGAAGAAATGGCGGCGTTCATCGAAGCTCCTCAGTCAGACCGCCAAGACTAGCCTGCCAGATCGCGTCGGCAAAGCGCCCGGTGGCGGCGGTTTTCGCCAAAAGAGGCAAACCCCTGTGAACACGGTCGCAAACAGCGGTGGCCTATTGCTGGCGGAGATTAAAACTCCGGTCTTTACTCCCTGAATCGGTTTTAAGCCGATCCCTCAGGAGAAAACTAGATGAGCATAGTTCGGACAGCATTACCCTTGGTTCTGCTAACCAGTGTGTTGACTGGTTGTGCAGGTTTGCAGAAAACCGACTGGCCGACCTGTGCGGCGGTCGGCGGTGTGGTCGGTGCCGGTCTCGGCGCGACCGAGAGCGCCTCGTGGGCGGGCGGCGGCGCACTGATCGTCGGTGGTATGGCGGCGGCCTATTGCTGGGTGCACGGTGATGGCGATGAAGACGGCGATGGCGTGCCGGACAGTCGCGACAAGTGCCCGGGCACGCCAAAAGGCGTGCAGGTCGATGCTGACGGTTGCCCGCCACCGACGCCTGCGCCAGTGGTCGAAGAAGCGGTTGTGGTCAAGGAAGAAACCATCGTCATTCGTGATGTCCACTTCGAGTTCGACAAAGCCACGCTGACCGGCCCTGACAAGCAAGTACTGGACAAGGTCGCCGATCGCTTGAAACAGGAATCCTCTACCGCGCAACTGACCGTTACCGGTCACACCGACAGTGTCGGCAGCGATGCCTACAACAAGAAACTGTCGGATCGTCGTGCGCACTCGGTGGTGGAATACCTGATCCAGCAGGGCGTGCCGCGTGCCAGCTTCGTTTCGGTGTCGGGCCTTGGTGAAAGCCAGCCTGTGGCTGACAACAAGTCGGCTGATGGTCGTGCACAGAACCGTCGCACCGAAATCAAAATCGTCCGCTAGCCCCTCTCGCATCCGCGGCTTGTGCAGTCGCGGATGCGGGTCTTTACTCCTGTGTAACCGGTATGGGCCGGTACACAGGAGCGTTCACAAATGCGTCTTTTCTCAAGGTCCGTCTTGCCGGTGCTGCTGCTTGGCAGCTTGCTCACCGGTTGTGCCACTCACAGCGATGGCACCGCCCTCCTCAATCAACGTACGTGGCCGATCTGCAGCCTGCTTGGCGGTCTGGTCGGCGGCGGTCTTGGCGCCATTGAAAGCGCCGGCTGGGCCGGCGGCGGCGCGGCATTGGGTATCGTCACCGGCGGGCTGATCTGTTACGCCCAGGATGGCGACGAAGACAGCGACGGCGTCTTCGACCGCCGCGACCGCTGCCCGGACACTCCGGAAAACACCGAAGTCGATCACCGTGGCTGCCCGCTGCCGCAATATCCGGTGGCAGTCAAACCGGTCGAACCGGCGCCGCAATCTGAAGTGATCACCTTGAGCGATGCCGGCAACGTGCTGTTCGATTTCGACAAGTCCGATCTGACCCCGGCGGCCAAAGCCCAGCTCGACACCTTGATGGACAAGCTGCGCAATGCCGATGTGGTCAGCATCAAGGTCATCGGGCACACCGACAGTAAAGGCTCCGACGCCTATAACCAGGCTTTGTCCGAGCGGCGCGCGAGCAGTGTCGCCGCGTATCTGTTGAGTCAGGGGCTGGCGCCGAACAAGCTCACCAGCGAGGGCCGAGGCGAAAGTGAGCCGGTCGCCGATAACGCCAGCGATGAAGGCCGCGCGGAAAATCGCCGGGTCGAGCTGCACATCAATCGTTAGCAACCGTCTGTAGTACGCTGGCTAGAGCTGCCGGGTCGAGATCGTCGCCCCGGCAGCCATTTCATCCGCGTGTGCACAAATTTCATTTTTCCCTCTGGCTTATCCCCCGCAGAAGCCGGTACTGTGCGTGCAAAGAATAATTCGCAACACGGGGTAGCGTATGAAGGTGTTCTGGGGGCTGGGGCGTTTGCTGACCCTGCTGTTCTGCTGCGTGGTGCTGGCCAATCAGCTGGTGCCGTTTGTTCATCCGCTGCATCTGCTGGTGAATCTGGCCGGCGCTCTGTTGTTGCTGATTCATCTACTCGAAGTGCTGCTGTGCAACCGCAGCCTCAAGGGCCGTCCGCACCCTTGGCGTGACCGAGGCCGCATCCTGTTGTTCGGCGTTTTCCACCTGCAAACCATCCCGGCCCCGGCCGCTCCGGAGGCTTCTTCCCATGCGTAAACTCTGCCTGCTCGCTGCATTCATCAGTCCACTGGCCTGCGCCCAAGTGGTCAACGTGCAAAGCAATTCTTTGATGCGCTTGCCCAACACCACCAGCACGCTGCAACTCGAGAAACTGGAAGTCGCCGATTACGGCACCTTGCTGATCCCGTCCAACGTGACTGAATTGAACATCGATGAACTGCGCCTGGGCCACGAAGCACGTATTGCTATCGTTCCGGCTGAACAAGCGCTGGAAGTTAAGGTCAAGCGCGCTGAATTGAGCGATGGCAGCCAGATCACCGCGCGCGGCGCCCCCGGCACTTATGAGAAAGCAGCCCGGGCCGGGCGCAATCTGAACCTGCAATTTCAGGCCCTGAGCGCGCCGCAACTGACGGTCGATGCCCGTGGCGGCAGGGGCGCGGCGGGTTTCGTCGGCCTCGACGGCGGCAACGGTGAAGATCCGGGCTGCACCTATGGATCAGCCGGCCACGGCGCCGATGGCAGTGACGGCAGCGATGGCCAGCCAGGCGCGCCGGGTGCGCTGGTGCGACTCGCCGTACCACGGGATTTCCCGGCCGAGCTGATCAAGGTCAACGTGGCTGGCGGTGCCGGCGGACCGGCGGGTGTCGGTGGTAAAGCAGGGAAGGGCGGCAAATCCAAGGGCTGCCTGGTCTATCGCGCTGATGGCGGCAAGAACGGCAAGGCCGGTGCGGATGGCCAGCCTGGGCCGGTAGGGGCGGCGGGTTCGGTTACCGTGCAACGGCTCTAAAACTGCGACCCACTCTCTGATCAATAAAGTGCTTTGGTGAGTGAAATTCTGTGGCGAGGGGATTTAGCGAAACGTCGCACCGTCCCGTTGGGCTGCGCAGCAGTCCCGCTTTTAAATTGAAGAGCGGGGCCGCTACGCAGCCCAGCGGGGATAAATCCCCTTGCCACAACTGTGTTCACAGCAGAACAAGAGTGCGATTCAGAGCATCGGTCTCGCCGCAGCTACCGCCACCAGCACCAACCCGACAAGCAGATTAAGCCCCACCACCCGGCGAATCCGCCCCAGCACCGCCGCACCCGCCGGCCAATCCTTCGCCTCGACCGCCTTGCGCAACTCCGGCAGCATCAGCCCTTGAATGCGGATGAACAGTGCCGTCATCACCACATACAAACCGATCATCACCTGCACGTACTTCGGCGCGGTTTCAAATCCGACCTGCTGCAGATGCAACATGCCCACGCCGCTGATCGGCAACAGGATCACCGCGACCCAGACCCAACGGAAAAAACCTTGAAACACTTCCACCCACAGGGTCAGGCGAGCGGGGCCGTCCAGGGCCTTCACAGCCGCAGGGCGCAAGACCATCCAGGCGAAAAACATACCGCCGACCCACACCAAAGCGGCAAGGACATGCAGGGGATAAACGAGGCTAAAAGGTGTCATTCGGGCACTCCGTTCTGCGCAGGATCGATTAGGCAGGTATGATAGCCGCCGAACCAAACTACTGAAAATTTATCCAGCGTTTCCAGCGCCCGACACTCAATGATCAGCACTGAACTCAAAACCACGATCCAGGGCGCCTATTCGCGTTTTCTAGAGGCCAAGAGCCTCAAGCCGCGTTACGGCCAGCGCCTGATGATCGCTGAAATCGCCAAAGTCCTCGGAGATATCGACACCGACGACGAAGGCCGGCGCAGTGGCGACCCCGCGATTGTCGCGGTGGAAGCCGGCACCGGTACCGGCAAGACGGTGGCCTACAGCCTGGCGGCGATCCCTACGGCGAAACTGGCCGGCAAGCGTCTGGTGATTGCCACCGCGACCGTCGCCCTGCAAGAGCAGATCGTCTACAAGGATCTGCCCGACCTGATGCGCAACAGCGGGCTGAATTTCAGTTTCGCCCTGGCCAAGGGCCGTGGTCGCTACATGTGCCTGTCCAAGCTCGACATGCTGTTGCAGGAAGGCCACGCACAAACCGCCACCGCGCAGTTGTTCGAAGAAGAAGGCTTCAAGATCGAAGTCGACGAGGCCAGTCAGAAGCTGTTCACCAGCATGATCGAAAAGCTCGCCGGCAATAAATGGGACGGCGACCGCGACAGCTGGCCGAACGCGCTGGAAGACGCCGACTGGGCGCGCCTCACCACCGATCACAGCCAGTGCACCAACCGTCATTGCCCGAACTTCGGCCAGTGCGCCTTCTACAAGGCCCGCGAAGGCATGGGCAAGGTTGACGTGATCGTCACCAACCACGACATGGTCCTGGCGGATCTCGCGCTAGGCGGCGGCGCCGTGCTGCCGGACCCGCGCGACACAATTTACGTGTTCGACGAAGGTCACCACCTGCCGGACAAGGCCATCGGCCACTTCGCTCACTACACGCGCCTGCGTTCCACCGCCGACTGGTTGGAAACCACCGCCAAGAACCTGACCAAGCTGCTGGCCCAGCATCCGTTGCCGGGCGATCTCGGCAAGCTGATCGAGCAGGTGCCGGAGCTGGCGCGGGAGATCAAGACCCAGCAGCAGTTCATGTTCACCGCCTGCGAACAGATCGCCGATTTCAAGCCCGGCGAAGACGTCGAAGGCCGCGAGCGCCCGCGTCATCGCTTTGTCGGCGGGGTGATTCCCGAGGACATGCGCGAGATGGGCATCGAGCTGAAAAAAGGCTATTCGCGCCTTAACGACCTGTTCCAGCGCCTGACCGACCTGCTCAAGGAAGGCATGGACGGTGAGGTCAATATCGGCATCGCCAGCAATCAGGCCGAAGAGTGGTATCCGCTGTTCGGCAGCCTGCTGTCCCGCGCTTCCGGCAACTGGGAATTGTGGACCGCGTTCACCGCCGAAGACCCGGAAGACAGCCCGCCCATGGCGCGCTGGCTGACCCTGGCCGAAAGCGGGTCGCTGTTCGATATCGAGGTCAACGCCAGCCCGATTCTGGCAGCAGAAACCTTGCGTCGCAGTTTGTGGAACGTCGCTTACGGTTGCCTGGTGACGTCGGCGACGCTGACGGCGCTGGGCACTTTCGACCGTTTCCGCATGCGCGCCGGTCTGCCGAAAAAAGCCGTCACCGCCGTAGTGCCGAGCCCGTTCCATCATGCCGATGCCGGCGTGTTGCGCGTGCCGGACCTGAAGGCCGACCCGCGCGATGCCGCCGCCCACACGGCGGCGATCATTCGCGAGCTGCCCGATCTGGTGGAAGGTTCACGAGGCACACTGGTGCTGTTCTCCTCGCGCAAGCAAATGCAGGACGTATTCGACGGTCTCGACCGCGACTGGCGCAAGCAAGTGTTCATTCAGGGCAACCTGTCGAAACAGGAAACCCTGAACAAGCACAAGGCGCGGGTCGATGGCGGTGATTCCAGCGTTCTGTTCGGGCTGGCCAGTTTTGCCGAAGGTGTCGATTTGCCGGGGGCCTACTGCGAGCACGTGGTGATCGCCAAGATTCCGTTCTCGGTGCCCGATGATCCGGTTGAGGCCGCGTTATCGGAGTGGATCGAGGCGCGCGGTGGCAATCCGTTCATGGAAATCTCCGTGCCCGATGCCTCGCTGAAACTGGTTCAGGCCTGCGGCCGTCTGCTGCGCACCGAAGAAGACCGCGGCACCATCACCTTGCTCGACCGGCGTCTGGTCACTCAGCGCTACGGCAAGGCGATCCTCAATGCGTTGCCGCCTTTCCGTCGTGAAATATCCTGAGACACGGGTGGGCCGATTGGCCCGCCGCGTTGTCTATCTCTCTGCCACCGCTTTTCCACTGGCCTTGACTGGTCGTTAGGGAGAACTCCGTTCTTATGATCCGCCGTTCGTTGCCCGCTGTTTTCGCCTTGATCTTTGCCGCGCCGTTGCTGGCTGCGCCCGCCGGTCAGCAGACGCTGTTCAACTTCGTACGCCCGGCCGACGTGGTCAAGGTCGTCACGGAAAACGCCGACCTGCCGCAGGCCAACGCTGAACAGACCGCCGAAGGTGAAGTGCTGCGCCGGGTGACGTTCAACCCGGTGGCCCGGCCGACCTTGCGCCTGACCCCGCAGACCGGCGCTTGGGACTGGTCGCAGTCCGACATGATGACTCTGCGTCTGCAGAGTGCGATGAACTGGGCGGTGACGGTTTATGTGCAGATCCAGAGCAACGATGGCCGCACTCTGGTCAGCCGCGTCGATCTGCCGGCCGGCCCCGCGCAGACCTTGCTGGTGCCGCTGGTGGCGTCGACGCCGCTGAGTCAGGGCATGAAGGCCGGGCCGCCGATGCCGATGACCGTCGATGGCCAACGCATCCTGCTGGCCAGTAGCACCGGCGAGATCGATCGCAGTCAGGTGGTTTCAGTGAGTCTGTCGCTGGATCAGCCGAAAGTTGCGCAGAGCCTGTTGCTCGAGCGGTTCGGCGTGCAGGACGGCGAATCGGTGACGCGGGCGGTGTACGGCAATCTGGTCGACGCCTACGGTCAGTCAACCCGCAGTAAATGGCCGGAAAAAGTCAGCAGCGACGAACAACTGAAAAGCGCCGCCAGCAAAGAGCAGCAACAGCTGAATACGTGGCTGGCCGAGCGTGAAAAGGCTTCGCTGGACAAGTTCGGCGGCTGGAACAAAGGACCGGCGTTCAAGGCCAGCGGATTCTTCCGCACGGAAAAACGCGATGGCCGCTGGTATCTGGTGACTCCTGAAGGCCACCCGTTCTATTCGTTGGGCGTCAACACCGTCAGCGCGCAGGTCAACCAGACCTACGTCGCCGGCCGTGAATCCATGTTTGAATCGTTGCCTAAGAACGACGACCCGCTGGCCGCGCATTTCGGTGAGGGCGACAACCGTGGCGGCAACGGTGCCGATCAGGGCCGTGGCTACGGCAACGGCCGCTGGTACGACTTCTATGGCGCCAATCTGCAACGCCTGTACGGCGAACCGTGCAAGGCAGACAGCGACAACAAGGCCGGGATTGCCGAAGCGGCGAAGGCTGGGGCGGCTGAGGCCGGTTCGGTGCAGGCCGCTGAAACCGCAGCGGTGCCTGCCGAGCCAAAATCCGGAATTGCCGAAGCGGCGCAGACCGATGCGGTGCAAGCGTCCAGCGAGGAAACCGCTCCGTGCAAAGCCACTATTGATGAAGAACGCTGGACCCGGCATACCCTCGATCGGCTGCAAGCCTGGGGCTTCAACACAGTGGGCAACTGGAGCGCGCCGTCGCTGGCGGATGCTGAGCGCGTACCGTACACCTTGCCGCTGTCGATCGTCGGCGATTACACCAGCATCAGCACCGGCAGCGATTGGTGGGGCGGCATGCCGGACCCGTTCGATCCGCGTTTCGCCATGGCCACCGAGCGCGCCGTGGCCATTGCCGCCCGCGATCACCGTGACGATCCGTGGCTGATCGGTTATTACGCCGACAACGAACTGGCCTGGGCTGGCCCTGGCGACGATCCGAAGGCTCGCTACGCGCTGGCCTACGGCACGTTGAAAATGACCACCGACGTGCCGGCCAAACGCGCCTTTCTCAAGCAATTGCGTGACAAGTACCGCAATCAGGCCGGACTGTCCAAGGCCTGGGGCATCGAGTTGCCGGCGTGGGAATTGATGGAAGACCCTGGCTTCGTGCCGCCACTGCCGAACCCGGAGCATCCGGAGATCGAAGCGGATTTCAAATACTTCCAGAAGGTCTTCGCCGATACCTATTTCAAGACCATTTCCGATTCGCTGAAATGGCACGCGCCGAACCAGATGCTCCTGGGCGGTCGCTTCGCCACCAGTACGCCTGAAGCCGTGGCGTCCTGCGCACAATATTGCGATGTGTTGAGCTTCAACATGTACACGCTCAAGCCGCAGGAGGGTTACGACTTCGCCGCGTTGGCGGCGCTGGACAAACCGGTGCTGATCACCGAATTCAACTTCGGCTCGGCTGACCGAGGCCCGTTCTGGGGCGGCGTGACGCAGTTGGCCAAAGAGGAAGATCGCGGCCCGGCCTATGCCAACTTCCTCAAACAGGCGCTGAGCGAACCGTCGATTGTCGGCGTGCACTGGTTCCAGTATCTCGACCAACCGGTGACCGGACGTTTGCTCGACGGCGAGAATGGCCATTTCGGTCTGGTCGGTGTGACCGATCTGCCGTATCAGGGATTTGTCGAGGCGGTGCGCAAAAGCAATCTGCAGGCGCTTGAGCAACTGGGCAAGGAGGCGCAGAAAACCCCGGCTGCGGAAGTTGAAGGCGGGCGCAAGGCCGAGGCTGGCAAAGCTGCGGAGGCTGCACAGGCGGGTGGGCATTCGGGGAATGGTCACTAGGTTTCAGACCGCGTTATCGTTCTTCGCGAGCAGGCTCGCTCCCACACTGGATATCAACAGCAGCGGAGATCCCCTGTGGGAGCGAGCCTGCTCGCGAAGGGATCGCCACAAATTGCCGATCAACCGTCTGGCCCGCGCCTGTTCCCAAATCCCTCAAGGGCTGGAACAATGCGGACCACTTTGTAGAGCGTTTTCGCGGGGGAGTTGCGGGTGCAGATTCAGGGACATTACGAGCTTCAATTCGAAGCGGTGCGCGAGGCTTTCGCAGCACTGTTCGACGATCCCCAGGAACGCGGCGCAGCCCTGTGCATCAAGGTCGGTGGAGAAACCGTCCTCGACCTCTGGTCCGGTACCGCCGACAAGGACGGCAGCGAAGCCTGGCACAGCGACACCATCGCCAACCTGTTCTCCTGCACCAAGATCTTCACCGCCGTTACCGCGCTGCAACTGGTGGCTGAAGGCAAGTTGCAACTCGATGCCCCGGTTGCCCGCTACTGGCCGGAATTCGCCGCTGCCGGCAAAGAATCCGTCACCCTGCGCCAATTGCTTTGCCATCAGGCCGGCTTGCCGGCGCTGCGCGAACTGCTCGCCCCTGAAGCCCTTTACGACTGGCAAACCATGGTCGACTCCCTCGCCGCCGAAGCGCCATGGTGGACGCCGGGCACCGGTCACGGTTATGCCGCGATCACCTACGGCTGGCTGGTCGGCGAATTGCTGCGCCGCGCCGACGGTCGTGGGCCGGGCGAGTCGATCGTCGCTCGGGTCGCCAAACCGTTGGGCCTGGATTTCCATGTGGGCCTGGCCGACGAAGAGTTTCATCGCGTGGCGCACATCGCCCGTGGCAAGGGCAACGCCGGCGACGCTGCGGCTCAGCGTCTGCTGCAAGTGACCATGCGCGAACCGACGGCCATGACTACCCGCGCCTTCACCAATCCGCCGTCAGTGCTGACCAGCACCAACAAGCCGGAATGGCGCCGCATGCAGCAACCGGCGGCCAACGGCCACGGCAACGCGCGCAGTCTCGCCGGGTTCTATGCCGGCCTGCTTGATGGCAGCCTGCTCGAGAGCGAGATGCTCGAAGAGCTGACCCGCGAGCACAGCCTCGGCGATGACAAGACCTTGCTCACCCGTACCCGTTTCGGCCTCGGCTGCATGCTCGATCAACCGGACGTGCCCAACGCCACCTACGGCCTCGGCCCACGCGCGTTCGGCCATCCGGGAGCGGGCGGCTCGATCGGTTTTGCTGATCCGGAGCACGATGTGGCTTTCGGTTTCGTGACAAATACCCTGGGGCCTTACGTTTTGATGGATCCGCGTGCACAAAAGCTGGCGCGGGTGCTTGCCACTTGTCTGTAAAGCTTCAACAGAGGTTCCAGGGTCGGAACCTCGAAGGGATTTTCGTTTCAAAACGGCTGTTTATCCGGGCGAAAGTGCTCTGATTTTTCATTACTTCATTTTGTGGATTTTCAATGTCATCTAAAAAGACCCTCGCCCTGGCCCTGTGTGTAGCGATCACCGGTTGCGCACAGACTCCGAAAAACGATGCAGACGGCGGCAGTTGGTGGCCGTTCGGTTCTTCCGACAAAGTCGCGGCCAAAGATTCGGCCCCGGCCCCGGCCCCGTTGAAACCGGCGGCAACCGCGCCAGTGGCCAAGGCCGAGAGCAGCAACCCGTGGTACTGGCCGTTCGGTTCCAGCGATGAAGCGGTCAAGGCTGATCTGAAAGCCGAGGTCAAACCTGAAGCCAAACCGGTCGAGGTGGCCAAAGCCGAGGCGCAGTCCAATGGCAAATGGTGGTGGCCGTTCGGCGGCAAGGACCAGCCAACCGCCAAAGCCGTTCCGATGCCGGATCCGAAGGTCACTCAGGCCTGGCTGGATGACTACGAACCGCGTCTGCGTGAAGCGGTGAAGGACAGCAATCTGCAACTCGAGCGTCGCGACAACGTACTGGTGGTGACGGCGCCGGTCGAAGGCTCGTTCAACCCGGACCGCCCGGCGATGCTGCTGCCGGTCACTCTTGGCCCGTTCACTCGCGTAGCGAAAATCCTTGAAGCCGACCCGAAAACCGCAGTGCTGGTGCTCGGTCACAGTGACACCAGCGGTGCCGCACCGGCCAACGTCAAGCTGAGTCAGGAACGTGCGCAATCGGTGGCAGCGATCTTCCGCCTCAGCGGCTTGCAACGTGATCGCCTGATGCTGCGTGGCATGGGTTCCGAAGCGCCGCGTGCGGCCAACGACAGCGTTGAAGGCCGTGCCTTGAACCGTCGTGTCGAGCTGCTGGTGACTCCGCAAAACACCATGGTTGCACTGCTGAGCAAATACAACATGCCAGCGCCGAAGCCGGTGACGATGGTTGCTGCGCAAGACGTCAAGCCAGTGGCCAAACCGGTTACCCCGGCGCCTGCGGCGAAAAAAGCCGCTGTGCCGGCGGCGAAAAAGGCGCCAGCCAAGAAAACTGCCGCCAAGGCTCCTGCGAAGAAGGCCCCGGCCAAGGCTCCAGCGAAAAAAACTGCACCAGCCAAAGCCGCCGCGACCGACAAGAAAGTCGCCGCAGCCGACGCTGCCAAGAAGTGATCCGCTAACGAAAAGGAATCCGCCATGACCCAGGCTCTGGCCGATATGCGTCGCGACTACACCCGTGACGGTTTGACCGAGGCGCAAGCCCCGGCCGAGCCGTTTGCGCTGTTTCACCAGTGGTTCGCCGATGCGGTGAAAACCGAGCAGGCGCCGGTGGAAGCCAATGCCATGACCCTGGCCACGGTCGATGCCGACGGTCGTCCGCATTGCCGCATTCTGTTGCTCAAGGGCCTGGACGAGCAGGGCTTCACCTTCTTCACCAACTACGACAGCGCCAAGGGCCAGCATCTGGCGGCCAACCCGTTTGCCGCCATGACCTTCTTCTGGCCCACCCTGGAGCGCCAGGTGCGCATCGAAGGGCGGGTGGTCAAGGTCACGCCGCAAGAGTCCGACGCGTATTATCAGGTGCGTCCGCTGGGTAGCCGCCTCGGCGCCTGGGCCTCGCCGCAGAGCCGGGTCATCAACGGTCGTGGCGAACTGGAGGATTTGCTCAAGGCCACCGAGCAACGCTTCAGCGACAGCCAGCCGCACTGCCCGGAACATTGGGGCGGTTACCGCTTGTTGCCTGAGCGCATCGAGTTCTGGCAGGGCCGTCCGAGCCGCCTGCACGATCGCCTCAACTACCGCCTCCAGGGCGCCGAGTGGATTCTGGAACGTCTGGCACCCTGAGCAGTCTACCGAGCGAGATAAACGCGAATGGCGCGGGATCGGTGATTTGACGCTACCTTGAGTGGACGCTCGCGGGCATCTGTACCAGGCCTGAATGGAAGCCAATTTTATCCGGATGGTGTCGTGACAGGCGCCAGGCCACGGGGTTTAATGAACACATGTTCTTTTGGAGTTGATGCTATGCGTAAGTCTGTTCTGCTGGTTGCTTCCTTTTCGACGATGGCGATGTTGCTGACCGGCTGCCAATCGAGCCTCACTGGCGACTCCTACTCCCGTGACGAAGCGCGTCGTGTGCAGACGATTCGCATGGGCACCATCGAATCCCTGCGACCGGTAAAAATCGAAGGCACCAAGACCCCGATCGGCGGCGCAGCAGGCGCAGTAGTCGGCGGCGTCGGCGGTAGCGCTATCGGCGGCGGCAAGGGCAGCATTGTGGCTGCGGTCATCGGCGCAGTGGCCGGCGGCCTGCTTGGCTCGGCCACCGAAGAAGGCCTG
Organism: Pseudomonas sp. ef1; assembly: GCF_007293365.2. Lineage (NCBI taxonomy): Bacteria > Pseudomonadati > Pseudomonadota > Gammaproteobacteria > Pseudomonadales > Pseudomonadaceae > Pseudomonas > Pseudomonas sp. ef1. The sequence continues at coordinate 2,370,260 of NZ_CM129815.1, forward strand.
ACCCGCACCCAGGGCGTGGAAATCACCGTCCGCGAAGACGACGGCAGCATGCGCGCCTATGTGCAGCAGGTTCAGGAAAATGAAGTATTCCGCGTTGGCGAGCGGGTACGGATTTCCACCGTTGGCGGAACCAGCCGCGTTTCGCACTAAGCGGGAAACCGGGTAAAAGAAAACCCCGATCAGGTGACTGGTCGGGGTTTTTCTTTGTTTGTGAATTGCTCATTCAGTATGTGGCGCAGGTGCCCATGAAGTATTCGAGGCCCTTTGGAAAACTGGCGTTGAGCAGGTTTTCCAATGCGTTTACCTGATCCTGAGTCAACAACAGCTCGCCGGGTTCCACCTCATCCAAGGGCTTTGATTCAATGAGCTGAGCCACTTTTTCATTCATCTCGCTGCCGGTGATATCCAGCTCGAATTGCAAGGAGTCGTCTTGGGCTTCGTCAGGGAAGAATCCGGTAATCGAAAGAAAGCGCATGAAGAACTCATCCCGGTTATTTAACTGTAATCAAACGAAATCTGGTAGTCGCAGGTATTCAGAGTGATTTGATGTTGAAAGTACGGCTGAATGCTAGCTACCCACTTTTCGATAACGTTGAAGCCGCCATTATTGATGCTGCCTTCCACCGGAATACTCAGAGCATTCAAAACTGATTCATCGTCCCCCAGATCTTTTGACGATTCCTCGCTCTGAATTTCTAGGGTTGCTGTGTCGTACCACTCCAGCCTCAATACCAGACCCATTTCTTCCTCGCAGATACTTTGATGTTGCTTTTATTTTTTGTTCTTCACATTGCTCGCTTACGGCTAATAGGGGCCGTTACATGTCAGTTGAAAGTAATAGCGTGAATCTGCGATTGATATCTGCATCAGTTTTTCAAAGGCTTGAACTTGATTCTGATTCAGATCGTAGCCTTCCCACCCTTGCTGCTTGGTCGTCCAACCCATAATCGACTTAATGTGCTCTGCATACTCTGTGGGTATTTCGGTTATCGATACTTGGTAATCAGTCTGCTTATCAAAAGCTTCTATCAAAAATCTCAAGGCTCAACGCTCCGTTTTTTTCCTTTCTTCGAGTTTTTATTCTTTTTTGTAGACGTGGGCTCACCAGTCGCTGGATCGAATTCCCCGATGTGGTTTCCCCGAGGATCATATTTTTCAATCGTTCCGTGCATGGAGTCCCATTCAAGAATATGCCCTTTGGCGGTTTTCCATCTTTTGCGTTTTGAACCACCGCCCTGGACTACTGTTTTACGGCCGACGATTCTGGCATCGGGAAAAGCCGGCAGTATGTCAGGCGGCGGATGATATTCGTGATCACCAGCGCGAGTACTGATGACGATGTAGACCGGTTTAATACTAGATCCGGCCGGAAACACCAAAATAAAGTCGTTGTACTCCGGCGGATAAACCGGATTCACCAGTATCCCGTCCGCCGCCTTCGTCGGTGGATACACCCAGATATGCGGTGCCTGCGGTGCGGCCTCCAGTGCTGGAATGCCGAGAATGTCCGAGCCATCCACCGCCGGGGTCCAGAGCAGTTCGACGCCTTCACCCAGATCGGCAACGAACCGGTCGCCGCGTGCAGTGAACTGCACGACATCGACCATTTCCCAATCGCGGTTCTTACCGGTGTAGAAACCGTAACCCTTGAGGCTGCCATCGGCCTGTTGCTCGACGCGCAGGCGCACGCGGGTTCGGGCTTGTTTGAGTGTGCTCAGTTGCTCATCGGTGTAGAGCGCGCTGTCGCCCAGGCTGGATGGCATCAAAAGCGCAACCAGCCCCACCAAAGTCGCAGCCGCCGCAGGGGAGGCGAGCGCCGGTAGCACTTCAAAAGCCGAGCCTGCCAAGGCCAGACTGCCGAACCCGACCGGGATGGTGTTGGCGCTGATTTTCTTGAGAGGAATGCCGCCGCTTGCGTCGGCTTCGCGAGCGCCGAGCAGGATCAGCTCGCCGTAATCCTTCAGGCTGTCGGTCGGCACCATGCCGGAAGGATTGCTGTAATCGATAATCGCATCCGGCAGCTTGCAGGACTTGGCGAATACACAGCCGGCACGCACGGCTTCAGGTTTTTTCGCAGCCACTTCACGGCTGCGCTCGAACGCCTCCTGCCGCGCCAGCATCGCGTCGTAAGCGTTTTGCCCGGCTTCGCGCTCGGCCAGTTCTGCGGCCGTCATATACCGCCAAGTAACGTGATGACCGTCGCCCTGCGGTGGGTTTTGCACCCGGGGAATGTCCTTGTTCCGCGCCACTGATCGTCCCTTCGTTCATCATCGACAGCCCCTCGGAAAGGGGCTGCACGACGTTATCGAAGCGGGGAAAGTGTGGCTGTAGGACGGGTCGCTAATGACGTGGGGATTGTTCGCTGCGTAACTGTCAGGCGAGGAATCTGTGGCGAGGGCCAAGCTCCCTCGCCACAGGGGTCATTGCAGTTGTGAATTCTTGCGACTCGCCGCCGCCGTCACCGCATAACCAATCACCGCCGCGAGAATCGAGCCGGTGAGGATGCCCATGCGATCCATGCCGGCGTAATCACTCACGCCGGGTTCGAAGGCCAGCGAGCCGACGAACAGGCTCATGGTGAAGCCGATGCCGCAGAGGATTGCCACGCCGAGGACCTGGCCCCAGTTGGCGCCTTGGGGCAGGGCGGCGATGCCGATCTTGACCGCCAGCCAGGTCAGGCCGAACACGCCGATGGTCTTGCCCAGCAGCAGGCCGATGGCGATGCCCATCGGTACGTCGTGGGTGAAGCTTTCGACGGTGACGCCGCTCAGCGACAGGCCAGCGTTGGCGAAGGCGAACAGCGGCAGGATGCCGTAGGCGACCCAGGGGTGCAGCGCGTGTTCGAGGGTCAGCAGCGGCGACGACTCGGCGTTTTTCGTGCGCAGGGGAATGCAGAAAGCCAGGGTCACGCCGGCCAGTGTCGCGTGGACACCGCTCTTGAGCACGCAGACCCAGAGGATCAGGCCGATGATCATGTACGGGCCGAGTTTGACCACGCCGAGCCGGTTCATTGCCACCAGCGCGGCAATGCACGCAGCCGCCAGGCCAAGGGACAGGGTCGAGAGTTCGCCGGAATAGAAGATTGCGATGATGACGATGGCGCCGAGGTCATCGATGATCGCCAGGGTCATCAGGAACAGTTTCAGCGACACCGGCACGCGTTTGCCAAGCAGGGCCAATACGCCGAGGGCGAAGGCGATGTCGGTGGCGGTCGGAATGGCCCAGCCGCTCAGGGCGGCGGGGTTGTCGCGGTTGAGGAACCAGTAGATCAGCGCCGGCACCAGCATGCCGCCGATCGCCGCTGCGCCGGGCAGGACGATCTGCGAAGGCTTGGACAATTGGCCATCGAGCACTTCGCGTTTGACTTCCAGACCGATCAGCAGGAAGAACATCGCCATCAGGCCGTCATTGATCCACAGCAGCAGGGGTTTGGCGATTTTCAACGCGCCGATCTGCGCCACCACCGGGGTGTCGAGCAGGCCGGTGTACAGCCACGACAGCGGTGAGTTGTTGATGATCAGCGCGAGAACGGCTGCGGCGATCAATAGCAGACCGCTGGCGGCTTCCAACTGAAAGAAACGCGTGAAAGTGCTACGCAGAGGCAAGGTCGCTCTCCATCGAATCAAGAAAAAGGTGAAACACCCTAACCCGTACCGTTAGTTGTTAAAACAAAAGTTATATTCTTTTTTGTTATATGTCGTTACAGACTGTCTGGCGCGGGCAGCACTGAGCCTAGCAGTTGCCCGACACATTGAGACTCAGCTGTATCTTTGCCGTCTGCGGGATTTTTCCTAAGCTTGCGGCAGACCTTTTTCAGGAGACCGATCTCCTGGCTGATTCAATGAGAACCGAGACCATGAGCGACAACCGACAGTGGGCACGCGAAGCCATCCGCATCATCGAGGCGGACTTCCAGCGCAGCGCCGACACCCACCTGATCCCTTTGCCGCTGCCCGGTTTTGCCGGCATCGAGTTGTATTTCAAGGACGAATCCAGCCACCCGACCGGCAGCCTCAAGCATCGCCTGGCACGTTCGCTGTTCCTTTACGCGCTGTGCAACGGCTGGCTCAAGCCCGGCGCGCCGGTGATCGAGGCATCCAGCGGCTCGACGGCGATTTCCGAAGCGTATTTCGCGCGCATGCTCGGTTTGCCGTTTATCGCAGTAATGCCGGCGACCACCTCGAAAGAGAAGATTGCCCAGATTGCCTTCTACGGTGGCCAGAGCCATCTGGTGCAGGACCCGACGCAGATCTACGCCGAATCCGAGCGCCTGGCCCGCGAGCATGGCGGTCACTTTATCGATCAGTTCACCTACGCCGAACGTGCCACCGACTGGCGGGCGAACAACAACATCGCCGAGTCGATCTTCCAGCAGATGCGCTACGAAAAGCACCCTGAACCGACCTGGCTGATTTCCAGCCCCGGCACCGGCGGCACCACCGCGACCCTCGGCCGTTACGTGCGCTATCGCCAGCACTGCACCCGCGTGTTGTGTGCCGATGCCGAGCGTTCGGTGTTCTTCGATTTTTATCAGACGGGAGATGCCAGCCTGCGTCTGGATTGCGGTTCACGCATCGAAGGCATTGGCCGGCCTCGGGTGGAAGCGTCGTTCCTGCCCAAGGTCATCGATGCGATGGTCAAGGTGCCGGACGCCCTGTCGCTGGCGGCCATGCATTATCTGGCGCAGCGTTTGGGGCGGCATGTCGGCGGGTCGAGCGGGACCAATCTGATCGGTGCGCTGATGGCGGCGCAACAGATGAAAGCGGCGGGGCAGTCGGGGTCGATCGTGGCGATCCTGTGCGATGGCGGAGAGCGTTATGCCGACACGTATTACGATCAGCAATGGCTGAAGGCGCAGGGCTATGAACTGGGTGATTTGATTGCAGCGGTGGCGGCGAGTGCCGAGCGCGGGGAGGCGCTGCCGACCTCGGTACTGCGCGCGAATATCTAAAGCTCAACGCAGAAACCACTGTGGGAGCGAGCCTGCTCGCGAAGGCGGAATCACATTCAACAACTTCGTTGAGTGACAGACCGCTTTCGCGAGCAGGCTCGCTCCCACAGGGTTTTGTGTTGGGTCAGCTGATGCTGATCAGGCTTCCAGTCCGAGGATATCGCGAGCCACTGCCTCGGCAATGCGAATCCCGTCAACACCCGCCGAGAGAATCCCGCCGGCATAGCCCGCGCCTTCACCGGCCGGGAACAGGCCCTTGACGTTCATGCTCTGCAGCGACTCGTTGCGGGTGATGCGCAGCGGCGATGAAGTGCGGGTCTCGATTCCGGTCAACACGGCGTCATGCAGGGAATAACCGCGAATCTGCTTCTCGAACGCCGGCAAGGCTTCACGGATCGCCTCAATGGCAAAGTCCGGCAGCGCCAAGGCCAGATCGCCCAAGGCCACGCCCGGTTTGTACGACGGCTCGACTTCGCCCAGTTCGGTCGATGGAATGTCGTTGATGAAGTCGCCAACCAGTTGCGCCGGAGCCTTGTAGTCGCTGCCGCCAAGGATGAACGCGTGGGATTCCAGGCGCTCCTGCAACTCGATACCGGCGAGCGGGCCGCCCGGATAATCGACTTCCGGAGTAATGCCGACGACGATGCCGGAGTTGGCATTGCGCTCGTTACGCGAGTACTGGCTCATGCCATTGGTGACCACGCGATTGGGCTCAGACGTCGCAGCGACCACGGTGCCGCCCGGGCACATGCAGAAGCTGTAGACCGAACGCCCGTTCTTGGCGTGGTGCACCAGCTTGTAATCGGCCGCGCCAAGTTTCGGGTGGCCGGCGTACTTGCCCAGGCGCGCGCGGTCGATCAGTGACTGCGGGTGCTCGATGCGGAAACCCACCGAGAACGGCTTGGCTTCCATGAACACGCCACGGCTATGGAGCATGCGGAAGGTGTCGCGGGCGCTGTGGCCGAGGGCCAGAACCACATGCTTCGAATGCAGGGTTTCGCCGCTGGCCAGTTGCACGCCGACCAGTTGGCCGTCTTCGATCAGCACGTCGCTGACGCGCTCCTGGAAGCGCACTTCACCGCCCAGTTCGCGGATCTGCTCGCGCATGTTTTCGACCATACCGGTCAGGCGGAACGTACCGATGTGCGGCTTGCTGACGTAGAGGATTTCTTCCGGCGCGCCGGCCTTGACGAACTCGTGCAGGACTTTGCGGCCGAGGAATTTCGGGTCCTTGATCTGGCTATACAGCTTGCCGTCGGAGAACGTGCCCGCGCCGCCTTCGCCGAACTGCACGTTGGACTCGGGATTGAGCACGCTTTTGCGCCACAGTCCCCAAGTGTCCTTGGTGCGCTGACGGACTTCGGTGCCGCGTTCGAGAATGATTGGTTTGAAGCCCATTTGTGCCAGCAGCAGACCGGCGAAGATGCCGCACGGGCCGAAACCGACGACGATCGGCCGCTGGCCGAGATCGCTCGGTGCCTGGCCGACGAATTTGTAGCTGACATCCGGCGCCACGTTGACGTTACGGTCGTCGGCGAACTTGCCCAACACTCTGGCCTCGTCGCGTACGTTGAGGTCGATGGTGTAGATGAAGCACAGTTCGGAGGACTTTTTGCGCGCGTCATAGCTGCGCTTGAACAAGGTGAAATCGAGCAGATCATCGCTGGCGATGCCCAGACGCTGCACGATGGCGGCGCGCAGGTCTTCTTCGGGATGGTCGATTGGCAGCTTGAGTTCAGTGATTCGTAACATGGCGGGGATCCGGATTCGCGGGGCGCACAACTGCGCCAGGGCGTTTGAAGGCGGCGATTATAAGCCGCCGCGAGCGGATCCGTGGGGGAAAAACGATCAGTCGTTGCGTGCGCCGCCGAAATAGCCGCAGCCGCGCTGGACCTGACCGTCGATACGCAGCTCGGCGCTCATGTGCTGCACGCTGCCGGTGCTGCTGTCGACGCAGCGCTGTGGCGCAACCCACAATTCGATGCGCTGGTTGTTGGCTTCGCTGCTGAGATTGAAGCGGCCGTCGCCCAGCTGCTCTTCCACATACGGCACGGCCAGCGGGGGCTGGCCGGCGCGCTCGATGACCATGCCTTTGCCGCTGACCTTGACGTTCCATTCCGGGCCATGGCCGGCGGCGCGCAGGATCAGCAGTTTGAAATTCGGATCGTCGCAGGCCGTGCCCGAGCGCTCGACGCGATACAACTGGCCGAGGTCGAGACGGTCGCCGGAGACCTTGCCGCGCACATCGGCAAACAGCTTGCCCTGCTCGTCGGCAAGGGTGGCGGCCTCTTGCAGGACGCTGGTGCCGCCGATGTCGTTGACCACCAGTTGCCGCTGATCCTGGCACGGCTGGAACACCAGTTTGCCGTCGGCGGCGGTCAGTTGCCCCTGCATTCGCGTTTGCCCGGCATGGGACACACTTTCACGCTGGCCGTCGAACAACTGGCAGGCGGCAAACATCGGCAGCAGGGCAACGAGGACGAACGAACGGGCAACACGCATCTTTGGCTCTCCAGACAAGTGCTGCCACGTTACTGAGGCTGAGTGCCTATCACAAGGTCTGGTCTGCCACTATTGAGTCGGGCGTGGGAGCATCGCATAGTCTCTTGCACGTTTTTTGATAGATCAGGGAGTGTTGAATGAGATGGAAAATTGCGCTGTTGCTGTTGGCATCTGCAAGCGCTGTCAGCGTCCAGGCAGCCGATCTGGCTTTCTCTTCAGGGGTTGATTTCACAAAGATGGTAATGCTGCTCAAGGATGATCACGGGCCTAATCCGGATCTTGTCGAACTATCCCTGGTGTTGACACCCGTAGCCACTGCGAGGGCTAAGGCAATCAGTCATGAGGCGATGGGCCAGCCATTGAGTCTTTCGATCAACGGCCAGCACATTTCCACGGCGACAGTGCGATCCGAGCTGGGCGGGGAGTTCAGGATCTCTATGTCGCGGTCTGTCGCCAAACGGCTTTTACCTACCTTGATCGATTAATCATTCAGGCCACGTGAAACGTCTGCCCTGTTTGCAATCCTTCGACATTTTTCGCGTAGGCCAATGCCACTTCCGCTGCAGGAACCGGCTTGAAGCCACGGAAGTAGGGCGCGTATTTGCCGAGGGCTTCGGTGAGTACGGTCGGGCTTACCGAGTTCACCCGCAGGCCACGCGGCAGTTCGATGGCGGCGGCGCGGACGAAGCTGTCGATGGCGCCGTTGACCAGCGCTGCCGAGGCACCGCTGCGAATCGGGTCGTGGCTGAGCACGCCGGTGGTAAACGTGAACGAAGCGCCATCGTTGGCGTACTCGCGGCCGATCAGCAGCAGATTGACCTGACCCATCAGTTTGTCTTTCAGGCCGAGGGCGAAGCTGTCTTCGGTCATGTCGTCCAGCGCTGCGAACGTCACGTTGCCCGCCGCGCAGATCAGCGCATCGAACTTGCCGGTCTGTTCGAACAGCTTGCGGATCGAGGCGCTGTCGCTGATATCCACTTGCAAGTCACCGCTGTTACGACCGATACGAATGACCTCGTGGCGTTGCGACAACTCTTTGTCCACCGCGGAACCGATGGTGCCGCCTGCGCCTATCAACAGAATTTTCATCGTGCTGTACCCCATGTGTGTGAATGAGGTTTCAGTCTAGGGTGGTTTTTTCAGCGGATAAGCGCACTAATAGGCAACCTTTGGTTTTCAATTGGAAACAATCCATGAGCGAAATGGATGATCTCGCCGCGTTCGCTGTGCTGATCGAGGCCGGCAGTTTCACCCTTGCGGCGCAGCAGTTGGGCTGCAGCAAAGGCCAGTTGTCCAAGCGCATCAGCCAGCTCGAAGCGCAGTTCAGTGTGGTATTGCTGCAACGCACCACCCGGCGCTTGAGTCTGACGGCGGCGGGGGCGGCGCTGCTGCCGCAGGCCCAGGCGCTGGTGATCCAGGTCGAACGCGCACGGCAGGCTTTGGCACGGTTGAAGGACGACATGGCCGGCCCCGTGCGCATGACGGTTCCGGTGTCGCTCGGCGAGACCTTCTTCGATGGCTTGCTGCTAGAGTTTTCCGGGCAATACCCGGAGGTGCAAATCGAGCTGGAGCTGAACAACAGTTATCGCGATCTGTCGCGCGATGGCTTTGATCTGGCGATTCGCGCCGAAGTGGCCAATGACGATCGGCTGGTGGCCAAGCCGCTGTTGGCGTGGCACGAAATGACCTGCGCCAGCCCGGCCTACCTCGAGCGCTTCGGCGAGCCGGCGACGCCCCATGCCTTGGCCGAGCATCGTTGTCTGCTCAACAGCCATTACAGCGGTCGCGAAGAATGGCTGTATCACCAGCAGCACGAGTTGTTGCGGGTGCGGGTTTCGGGTCCGTTTGCCAGCAATCACTACAGCCTGTTGAAGAAAGCAGCGCTGTCCGGCGCCGGCATCGCCCGTTTGCCGTCGTATCTACTGCAAGCGGAACTGGCTGACGGCCGCTTGCGCTGGTTGCTGCGCGATTACCAGACCCGACGGATGCCGATGTATCTGGTGCACCCGTATCAGGGTGGATTGCCCAAGCGCACGCAGGTGTTGGCGGATTATTTGATGGGCTGGTTCAAGCGCAGTGGCGAGGCGCTGGATCGACTCCAGCGCTGACACCGAACCTGTGTAGGAGCTGCCGAAGGCTGCGATCTTTGGATTTTTAGAAGCAAGATCAAAAGATCGCAGCCTTCGGCAGCTCCTACTGTTTCAAGTCAGCCTTGGCATCGGCGGGCAATCAGGTGATCGATCGACAATTTGCCCGGCCCGGTCGCCATCAGGTACAGCAACACCGCCGCCCAGGTGCCGTGGGTCGGGTAGGCATCCGGGTAGACAAACAGTTGAATGGTCAGGGTCATACCGAGCAATGCCAGCGCCGAAAACCGTGTGGCGAAGCCGAGCAGGATCAGTAGCGGAAACACATGCTCGACAAACGCCGCCAGATGCGCGGCAATTTCCGGCGACAGCAGCGGCAGGTTGTACTCGCTCTGAAACAGCGGAATCGTCGAATCGGCCAAACGTGGCCAGCCCAGTTCAAAAGTGCCGTCAATAAAATCGACGGCCAGTCCTTCGACCTTGGTTTGCCCGGATTTCCAGAACACCGCAGCGATGGAAAAACGCGCGATGAGGGCAATCAGGCTGTGCGGGATTTTTTCCAACAGCGCGATGACGCGCAGGATAAAGGCGTTCATGGCAACTCCTTGTAATTCAGCTGGGTGATCGCGTTATGCGCAATCAGTAAGGCGAGGGTTTGCGCGAGATCGAACGGCGGGCTGTTTTCTGCCGCCGCGAGCAGTGGCGAGCCCTGGAGCAGATGACCAATGAACACGCTCGCACCCGCCTCAAGTGCAAACACCTCAACGTCGAGACCGTTGCGCAGCACCAGGGCATGCTCGCCTTGATGGAGGCCAATGCCCGCCAGACTTGGCTCCTGCTGATGCGCGGCCCAGATCGCCACGACCGCAAAAGCAGAGTCGAGCAGGTGCAGCGAGGGATGCAGTTCGAAACACAGTTCACTCAGCGACTGCGGATCGGCCAGCGCGGCACTGACTTGTTCAGGCCGGATCGGCTGCGCATCGGCGGCGTGGTAGGCAACAGTGCGCAAATGCTCGAGTCGCGCGACATCAGCGACATAAGGCACGCCGGCGATGGGTTCAAACTCTGCGATGAAGTCGGCGAAGTCCTCGCCATAGCGGCTCATCAACGGACTTTTTGGCGGCTGACTGCGTACGAAAATCGCCGCCATGGCGCGGAAGAATTCCTCGCCGACCAATTGCAGCACCACCGGATAACTGTCGGCCAGGGCATTGATCAGCGAGCTTTGCACGTTGTTGCGATAGACCGCGAAACGCCGCGACGGATCAGCGCCATTGCGGCTGCACAGGCCCTTGGGATGCGGCAGTTGCGCATTGAGCAGGGCGGCGGCGAAGTCCGCTTGCGTGCTCATGCCGCACGCTCCGCGCGGCGCAACAGCGTCTCGGCTTGCTGCGCTTCGGCGAGCAATGCGTTGAAAGTCGGGACGTGATTATCGCGTTCGATGAGTGTCGCCACCGGGCCGATACGTTGCAGCACTTGCCGGTACAGATCCCAGACGGCCGGATCAATCGGCGCGCCGTGATCGTCGATCAGCAAGCGGTCGCCGAGGTTGTCGCAATCTTCAGCGAAGCCGGCCAGATGAATCTCGCCGACTGCGTGCAGCGGTAACGCATCAAGGTAGGCCAAAGGATCGCGCAGATGATTGATGCACGACACGTAGACATTGTTGACGTCAAGCAACAAGCCGCAGCCGCTGCGGCGGATTACTTCGGCGATGAACTCGGCCTCGTCGATTGTCGAATGCTCAAACGCCAGATACGTCGCCGGGTTCTCCAGCAGCATCGGTCGCTTCAGAGTGTTCTGCACCTGGTCGATGTGCGCACAGACGCGGTTCAGCGTCGGCGTGTCGTAAGCCAGTGGCAGCAGGTCATTGAGGAACACCGGGCCGTGGCTCGACCATGCCAGATGTTCGGAAAAGGCTTGCGGTTGATAGCGCTCGATCAGCTCGGCGAGGCGTTTGAGGTGCTGGCTGTCCAGCGGGCCTTCGCCACCGATCGACAGTCCCACGCCATGCAGTGACAGCGGGTACTGTTCGCGAATCAGACCGAGAAAATGATGAAACGGGCCGCCGGCCACCATGTAGTTTTCGGCGTGGACCTCGAAGAAACCGAGGTCCGGTACGGAGCCGAGCACATCAAGGAAGTGCCCGGTCTTGAGCCCCAGCCCGGCGCGGGCAGGGAGCTCGGTGCGAGCTGCCTGAGTGCGCGGCAGGGACGGTTCGTGATGACTGAACATGGGCGTCACTCAGGCAGGCCGTGGATCAGGACTTGGCTTTGAAGGCTTCGAGCTGACCGAAACCGGTCGGCGAGGTTTTGCTCTCGGTGGTGGCGCAGGTGCCCTTCGGAACGAGCTTCCAGGCGTTGGCCTGATAGTCCATTTTCGCCGTGCCGGCGCAGGTGGTGCCGGCACCTGCGGCGCAATCGTTCTTGCCTTTCAGGGCTACGCCGAAGCATTTTTCCATGTTGGCATCAGCGGCCTGAGCGGTGGAGACAGTGGCGATGCTCAGAGCGGAACCGAGAGCCAGAACCAGAGCGGTTGCGGACAGGGTACGGGTAGTCGCAGTCATGATGTTTCTCCAGGTTTATCAGGGTTTCTGCAAGTGCTGTTGCGCTTGCTTGTCCCTCTAGAGAACGGGTGGCGGGATGCGTTACAGGTGGGGCGAGAAATTTATAAAAAATTTCGGATTCAGCAGTATCCCTGTGGGAGCGAGCCTGCTCGCGAAGGCGGTGTGTCAGGCACCCATAATGTTGAATGACAGAGCGCTTTCGCGAGCAGGCTCGCTCCCACAGGGTTACCTTGGTGGTGCTCAGGAAACAAAAAACGGCCCGAAGGCCGTTTTTTTGTGCAGCGATAACACTCAACCGCCGAGGTACGCCTCGCGTACTTTCGGGTCGGTCAGCAGCGCTTCACCGGTGCCTTGCATGACCACGCGGCCGTTCTCCAGCACGTAGGCGCGGTCGGCGATTTTCAGCGCCTGGTTGGCGTTCTGCTCGACCAGGAACACCGTCACACCGTCCTTGCGCAGCTGTTCGATGATGTCGAAGATCTGCTGGATGATGATCGGCGCCAGACCCAGCGACGGCTCGTCGAGCAGCAGCAGCTTGGGCTTGCTCATCAGTGCACGGCCGATGGCGAGCATCTGCTGTTCGCCGCCGGACATGGTGCCGCCGCGCTGGTTGAAACGCTCTTTCAGGCGTGGGAAAAGTCCGAGGACCTTGTCCATCTGTTCCTGATAGTCGCCCTTGTCGGTGAAAAATCCGCCCATCGACAGGTTTTCTTCCACGGTCAGACGGGCAAACACCCGACGACCTTCCGGGACCACGGCGATGCTCTTGCGCATGATCTGCGACGAGTCCTGGCCGACCAGTTCCTCACCCATGTAGCGGATGCTGCCGCTGTGCGCCTGCGGCGAACCGCACAGCGTCATCAGCAGCGTGGATTTGCCGGCACCGTTGGCGCCGATCAGCGTCACGATCTCGCCCTGACGGACTTCGACGTTGACGCTGTGCAGGGCCTGGATCTTGCCGTAGAAGGTGGAAACGTTTTCGAACTGCAGCATTTACGCTTCCCCCAGGTAGGCTTTGATCACTTCAGGATTGTCGCGGATCTGTTCCGGCGTGCCGTCGGCCAGCGGTGTGCCCTGGTTGATCACGACGATGTGGTCGGAAATGCTCATGACCAGTTTCATGTCGTGTTCGATCAGCAGCACGGTGACGTTGTGCTCTTCGCGCAACACACCGATCAGCGCCTTGAGGTCTTCGGTTTCCTTCGGGTTCAGGCCGGCGGCCGGTTCGTCGAGCATGAGGATCCGCGGGCGGGTCATCATGCAGCGGGCGATTTCCAGACGCCGTTGCTGGCCGTAGGCGAGGGTGCCGGCGGTGCGGTTGGCGAACTCTTTGAGGTTGACCTTTTCCAGCCAGTACTCGGCAAACTCCATCGCCTCGCGCTCGCTTTTGCGGAACGCCGGGGTCTTGAACAGGCCGGCCAGGAAGTTGGTGTTCAGATGACGGTGCTGGGCGATCAACAGGTTTTCGACCGCAGTCATGTCCTTGAACAAACGCACGTTCTGGAAGGTCCGCACCACGCCTTTGAGCGCGATCTTGTGGCCCGGCAGGCCCTGGATCGGCTCGCCGTCGAGCAGGATGCTGCCGCCGGTAGGCTGATAGAAACCGGTCAGGCAGTTGAACACGGTGGTCTTGCCGGCGCCGTTCGGGCCGATCAGGGCAACCACCTGTTTTTCCTTGACGGTCAGCGCCACGCCGTTGACCGCCAGCAAGCCGCCGAAGCGCATGCTCAGATTTTCGACTTTAAGGATCTCGCGGCTCATTTGCGCAACTCCATGTGTGGGCGTTGCATCGGCAGCAGACCTTGTGGACGCCAGATCATCATCAGCACCATCAGCGCACCGAACATCAACATGCGGTACTCGCTGAACTCACGCATCATTTCCGGCAACAGGATCATCACGATCGCCGCCAGAATCACGCCCAGTTGCGAGCCCATGCCACCCAACACGACGATGGCGAGGATGATCGCCGACTCGATGAAGGTGAACGACTCGGGCGTCACCAGACCCTGACGCGCGGCGAAGAAACTGCCGGCGAAACCGGCGAACGCAGCGCCCAGGGTGAAGGCGGAGAGCTTGATCACGGTCGGGTTCAGGCCCAGCGCGCGGCAGGCGATTTCGTCTTCACGCAGCGCTTCCCACGCACGGCCGATCGGCATGCGCAGCAGACGGTTGATCACGAACAGCGCGGCCAGTGCGAGCAACAGCGCAACCAGGTAAAGGAAGATCACCTTGTTGATCGAGTTGTATTGCAGGCCGAAATACTCGTGGAACGTCTGCAGGCCTTCGGCGGCTTTGCGCTCGAAGGTCAGGCCGAAGAACGTCGGTTTTTCGATGTTGCTGATGCCGTTCGGGCCACCGGTGATGTCGGTCAGGTTACGCAGGAACAGACGGATGATTTCGCCGAAACCCAAGGTCACGATCGCCAGATAGTCGCCACGCAGACGCAACACCGGGAAGCCCAGCAGGAAGCCGAACGTCGCCGCCATCAGGCCGGCAATCGGCAGGCAGATCCAGAAGCTCAAGCCGTAGTAATGCGACAGCAGCGCGTAGCTGTAGGCGCCGACGGCGTAGAAACCGACGTAGCCCAGGTCAAGCAGACCGGCCAGACCGACGACGATGTTCAGGCCCAGGCCGAGCATCACGTAGATCAGGATCAGCGTTGCGATATCCACCGCGCCACGGGAGCCGAAGAACGGCCAGACCAGGGCGATCAGAATCAGCGCAATGATGAAATAGCGCTGGGTGGTTGGCAGGGTCAGGAAGTTGCTGGCCTTGGCCGGGATCAACGGCATGCCCGGCGAGGAGCGCCAGGCCTTGCTGATCTGCTGGTTGAACAGCACGCGCAGGAACATCAGCACCGAGCAGATCGCGATGGTCGCGAGTACCGCAGGGCTGGTGTTGTGCACTTCCAGATTGATGCCGACGATGGTCAGTTTCAGACCCAGTACCGGGTAGGCCACCGCCCACACCAGCAAGGCACTGAACAGTGCCTGTTTAAGATTCCTAGTCATACTTTCTCAACCTCCGGACGGCCCAGAATGCCGGTCGGACGGAACAACAGCACCAGAACCAGCAGGCCGAACGCAACGACGTCCTTGTACTGGTCGCCGAAGATATCGGCACCGAACGCTTCCGCTACACCGAGCACCAAGCCGCCGAGCATTGCCCCGGGGATGCTGCCGATGCCGCCCAGTACCGCAGCGGTGAAGGCCTTGAGGCCGACGAGGAAACCGGCGTTGGGGTTGATCACGCCGTATTGCATGCTCAGCAGCACCGCAGCGACCGCCGCCAGCGCAGCACCGATGACGAAGGTCAGGGCGATGATGTTGTTGGTGTTGATGCCGAGCAGGTTGGCCATCTTGATGTCCTCGGCACAGGCGCGGCAGGCGCGGCCCAAGCGGGAACGGGAGATGAACAGGGTCAGGCCGAGCATGGCGATCAGGGTCACCACGAACACCACGATCTGCATGTAGGAAATCAGCACTTCTTGTGCGCCACCCGGACCGAAGGCGAAGTTGCCCGGGATCAGGTTGGGGATAGCTTTGTCCTTGGAGTCTTGCGCCAGCAGAACGGTGTTCTGCAGGAAGATCGACATACCGATGGCAGAAATCAGCGGGATCAGACGGTTGCTGCCGCGCAGGGGGCGGTAGGCGATCCGTTCGATGCTGTAACCGTAGGAACTGGTGACGACGATGCTGGCGATGAACGCCGCGGTCATCAACAGCGGGACACTGTCGAGTCCCATCATGGTCAGCCCGGCGATGGCGATGAAGGCCACGTAGGAACCGATCATGTACACCTCGCCGTGGGCGAAGTTGATCATTCCAATGATGCCGTAGACCATCGTGTAGCCGATGGCGATCAGGGCATACATGCTGCCAACGTTGAGGCCGTTAACCAGCTGTTGGAAGAAGTGATAGAGGTCAGGCATTACAGCGCTCCTAAAAACCTGTACGCATTTCACTGGTGGAGTCATTTTCCCGCCCGGCCCCGTGGATCTCTATCCACTTCGAATCCGGGTTTTGCCAGCGAACCGCTGATGACGGTTTTGAGATTTTCAGGTGGGTCGACTGGCGGATCACGCCAGCGCGGCCCATACATTCGCAAAACAAAGCCCACGGCACGCCGTGGGCTTTATTGGCAGTCAGTCGGGCAAGGCCTTACTGAGGCGAAACTTCGGTTTTAGGTTTGCCGTTGTGCCACTCGTACACGACAAATTTGAAGTCCTTCAGGTCGCCTTTGTCGTCGAAGCTCAGGTCGCCGGTCGGGGTCTTGAACGAACCGGCGTGGATGGCTTCAGCCACTTTGGTCGCGTCTTCGGACTTGGCCGCCTTGATGCCTTCGGCAATCACGGTCACTGCCGAGTAGGACGGGAACACGAACGGACCGCTCGGATCTTCCTTCTTGGCCTTGAACGCGTCAGCCAGGGCAACGTTGGCCGGATCCTGGTCGAAGGATTTCGGCAGGGTCACCAGCAGGCCTTCGGACGCGTCCTTGGCGATCTGGGTGATCGAGTCGTTACCCACGCCTTCCGGACCCATGAAGCGGGCTTTCAGGCCTTTTTCCTGAGCCTGACGCAGAATCAGACCCAGCTCCGGGTGGTAGCCGCCGTAGTAGACGAAGTCGACGCCGGCTTGCTTGAGCTTGGCGATGATGGCGGAGAAGTCCTTGTCGCCAGCGTTGACGCCTTCGAAGACGGCAACCTTGGTGCCTTTCTTCTCGAGGGTCGATTTGACGGCGGTGGCAATGCCTTCACCGTACTGCTGTTTGTCGTGCAATACGCCAACGACTTTCGGTTTCACGTGATCGGCGATGTAGTTGCCGGCGGCAGGGCCTTGGGCGCTGTCGAGACCGATGGTACGGAAGATCATTTTGTAGCCACGGGCGGTGATGTCCGGGCTGGTGGCAGCCGGGGTGATCATGATCACGCCTTCGTCTTCGTAGATGTCCGAAGCGGGCTGAGTGGAGCTGGAGCACAGGTGACCGACCACGAACTTGACGCCGTCGTTGACGACCTTGTTCGCTACCGCTACCGCTTGTTTCGGATCGCAGGCATCGTCGTATTCAACGGCTTCGAGTTTCTTGCCGTCGACGCCGCCCTTGGCGTTGATCTGCTCGATGGCCATCTTCGCGCCACTGAACTGCATGTCGCCGTACTGGGCTACTGGACCGGTTTTAGGACCGGCGATACCGATTTTGATGGTGTCAGCTGCGAACGAATGGCTGGCAACCCCGGCCAGAACCATAGCGGCAAACAGTTTGGAAATCTGCTTAGTAGCCTTAGTCATAGTGCTCCACTCTTACTGTTGTATTTTTTAGAGTTCTGGCGCCGTAGCAGCAGAACCGGGTCAGATATCTTTGCGATACCCTCCGGAAAATGCCCCGGCAACTGTACCGGTACAGTGTAGAGCGCCGCTTGATCAACTGGGAAGCGGGCGCCACGGGGCAAAACTTGGGGGTGTCGCATTTTTGAATGAAAGAGACAGAATTGCGGCGGGGCAATCGGGGGCATATATCCCAAAAGGCAGCATTCCCTGGCGTTCCTGCTCTTTTCGTTCGGTGCAGCGATTTGCAACCGGGTTTTTCTGACGGACCACCGACGTTATCATTCGCGTCGATTTCTTTTCCGGACAGCTCCCATGAATCAAGAACCTAGCACCCTCTATGCCAAGCTGCTTGGTGAAACGGCATCTATTACCTGGAAAGAGCTGGAGCCGTTCTTCGCCAAGGGTGCCCTATTGTGGGTCGACCCTGACCTGGATTTGATCGCCGCCGCTGAGGCCGTGGCCTCGGATGAGGGCGAGAAAGTCGCGGCCTGGCTGGCCGACGACAAGGTCGCCAAGCTGTCTGAAACGCGGGCGCTGGATATTTTCGAACGTGATCCGCAGCTGTGGGCCGTGGTGGTTTCGCCGTGGATTCTGATCCAGGAAAGGGCGGCCGTTTAATTGCCTGCATCCTTTTGGTGCCTCGATTGCCGCGCCGCAAGTGTGTAGCGGAGTAGCGTGATGGCACCTTGCCGTGGAGAAATGCCACGCCTCACGGTGACGTAAACGTAACGGGAACAGTTTATGGAGCGGCCTGAGGGTCGCTTAATTGTTTCTGGAGGTTCGCAAAGCGGGAATTTGTCGGTGAAGTCGAGGGCGCCTTCGCGAGCAGGCTCGCTCCCACACTGGAATGCATTTCCCTGTGGGAGCGAGCCTGCTCGCGAATGGGGCAACTCGGTGCTGGATCAGACCGAGAACGTCTTCCCAGTATGGTTATTCAGCGAAATCACCTTGGTCTTGCCAATCCGGTGGCGGTAGATCTCGCGCAGGTACTTGATCGACTTCTTCACGCAATCGCGTGACAGGCGAATGTCATTGATCGAGACGAACTTGTCCTTGTCGTTGATCAACTCGCGGTATTTCTTTTCGTACATCGGTTTGATCGCGTACCAGTTGGTATCGAGGATCTTCGCCGGGTTTTCGAATTCGTTGAGCAGGTCGTCGATCCGCTCCTCGTCGAAGTCTTCCTGAATGATGAAGTCGAGAATCGAGTTATCCAGCGTCTCGTCGAAACGGTACGGATTCTTCGCGAAGCAGCGCTTGATGAACGCCACGATCAGCGTGAGGAAGTCGTCCGACAGGCACGGGCTCTTGGCGATCAGGGTGGTCAGCGACAGGTTGGCCGAAGCGCCGATCACCAGCGCGTAGCGCTTGAGCGTGGTGTTGGGGAACAGGCTGTTGAGATGGGTCTTCAACCGGTTCAGATCCATGTACGACAGTTTGTAGTCTTTCGGCAGCGAGACGATCGAGACCACCGACGAGCAATTCTTGAAGAAGTGCAAATCGTGCAACGCGGCGGCGTCGTAGCCGGAATTCTTGTACTGCTCAAGCGAAGCGCGATAACGCTTGGATTCGATCGGCAGCAGGCTGATGCCTTCGATGGCCTGAGTGACCTTGTTGAAGTGCGGCAGGTCGATCGAACGGAAGAACAGGTCGTCGATGTTCAGGCGCTGCGGCTCTTTATCGAAGACCTTGAATTTGTCGCTGCTCGGCGGCGGGGTTTCCGGTACCACCGATTCGGCGTAGGCAATCGCCACCGGGCCGGCCAGACTCATGAACAGGTCGTTGGCATCCAGGCGGATGGTTTCGCCGATGTCGATGCCGGCGCGGCGGAAGTAGTTCTGGTCGTAGTCAGTGGTGACTGCCTGCGCCGTCAGAATGTTGAAGATCTGCTGCGAGATGTACTGGTTGGCGTGTTTCTCCATGGCATTGACATCAATGTTCTGGATGTTGCCGTCATCGCTTTCTTCGGCGTAACGCATGATGTCGTTGGAGATCAGCATCATCGCGTTCCACGGGCGGATACGCCCCATCACGCTGGCTTCGCTGCTGTCTTCGTTGGCGAAGTTGTAGGAGAAATCCCATTCCTCCGACAGGTACTTGCAGAGCAGGCGCCCGGCGTTGATATGCAGCGCCTCGGACATTTCGCTGCGGTGGTCGGAAATGTTCGGCAGCACGCAGATGCCGCTGGTAAAGATCGGCTCAAAGACAAACGAATGGCCGCTCTTGCCGTCATGCTCGTCCATCGGCTTGGTGTCGAAGGTCTTGTTCATGTACGAGTGCTGTTGGGCCAGACCGAACTCAGAAGCCATGCCGGAACCGGTACCGCCGCCGGCACTGAAGATCGAGAAATACAGGCGCGACTGGTTGGCCTTGATCCCGCAGCTGTCGATCAGGTACGAGTGGATCATTTTCCAGTCGGGGCTGGAGAAGCGCTGGGTGTCCTTGTTGAGGATGATCTTCGCCAGGTACTGGCCGAGGATCGGCGCGTTACCGGCGCCACCGGCGTGGACTTCGGACAAGTCCATGATCTTCATTTTGCTGTAGTCGCGCAGGAAGCCGCTTTTCTCGCCCTTGCGCGAGAAACGGATGCGCCCGGCGATGTCCTTGTCGAGGTCGCCAAGCATCACCAGCGGTTCGACCAGAAACACCGGTTTGGTCGATTTGCTGGTGCCGATGCGCAGATTGTTCTTGATCCACTGCGCCGGGCTGTAGCCCTTGTCGGCCAGGCGTCGGTCGCTCGGGCGGTCTTCGTTGTTGAATTCGTTGAGGTAGAACTTGCGCGCGTTGTACACCAGCTCCGCCACGTCGAGGGCGATGTTGGAGCCGCAGCGACCGAGGCCGATCAGGCACACCGAGGGAAATTCCTGGTCGTTGTGCTGCTCGTTGTCGCCTTCCTGATGCGCCGGGCGCGGGAACACCGAATCGCGCAGGCCGTCGAGGTTATCGAGGATGCGATCAGTGTTGGTTTCGGTGAAGTACAGGTATTGCTGGGTCGACAGCGGACGCGAAGGCGGCGTCGGTCTGGATAATGACGCGCTGTTCGCGGCGGGGCTCAGGGTCAGATCGGCTGTTGCACTGGCGGGGTTGTTTTTAGAGGTCATGGTGCGCCATTTACCTGGACTGGGTTGGCCCGCCGAACAGTGCCGGCGAACCTCACGGAATAAGATCTCGCGTCTTGTGTGCGCGAATACGGCCCGGGCGTCGTAGTGCTGGCTGGTCTGATCGCCGGGCGGAATCCTTTCCTGATCGTTGATGAATCGGCCATGATTCGGTGATCTTTAATCGAAAAGAGGCGAAATGATGTCAACGCTACCTTCGTTGGGGTTTGCCGGAATCGGCCTGATGGGCCTGCCCATGTGCCGGCGTCTGCTGGCGGCGGGTTACCCGTTGACGGTGTGGAACCGCAACCCGGACAAGTGCGCACCGCTGGTTGCGGCCGGCGCCCGCCAGGTATCGAGCCCCGCCGAACTGTGCGCGCACGCCGACATCGTCATGCTGTGTCTGGCCGATACCGCCGTGGTGCGTGAAGTGGTGTTTGGCACTGGCGGTGTTGCCGAGGGTGCGAAAAACGGCCAGCTATTGGTGGATTTCTCCAGTCTTGAACCGACCGCGACTCGCGAGATGGCCGCAGCGCTGGCCGAGAAAACCGCCATGGGCTGGCTCGATTCACCAGTGTCCGGCGGCGTGGTCGGCGCCGAGGCCGGCAGTCTGGCAATCATGGTCGGTGGTGCAGCGGCAGATCTTGAGCGCGTGCGCCCGGTGCTGCTCAACCTCGGTCAGCGCGTCACGCACATGGGCGGCATCGGTGCCGGCCAGGTGACCAAGGCCTGCAACCAGATGATCGTCGCGTGCAATGCGCTGGTGATTGCCGAAGTGGTGGCGTTGGCCGAGCAGGCCGGGGTCGATGCCAGTCTGATCGCCGAGGCGCTGGCCGGTGGGTTTGCCGATTCCAAGCCCTTGCAGATCCTTGCTCCGCAAATGGCCGAGAGCCGTTTCGAACCGATCAAGTGGCACGTGCGCACGCTGCTCAAGGATCTCGACACAGCAGTGAAATTTTCCCGCGAGCAGGGTTCGGCGACGCCAATCAGCGGATTGGCCGCACAATTGATGCGCCTGCATGGGGCGCAAGGCTTTTTAGCGAAGGATCCAGCGACGCTGGTGCAAATGTATCGCGCGCCAGACTCAACGGATTGACCCCGAGCACGGGTTTGCGCTGGTTGATTTCATCGAGCACCGCGCGTAATTCGTCCAGCGGCACCGGGCGGCTGAGCAGATAACCCTGAATGAAGTCGCAGCCCGAACGCTCGAGAAACTCATATTGCTCCAGGCTCTCGACGCCCTCGGTGACCACCTGCAGATGCAGGGTGTGGGCCATGACGATGATCGCCTGGACGATCTCCATGTCCGCCGTAGCGGTGGGAATGTCGAGGATGAACGAGCGGTCGATTTTCAGGGTGTTCAGCGGCAGGCGCTTGAGGTAGGCCAGCGACGAATAGCCGGTGCCGAAATCATCGATCGACAGCGACACACCGAGGGCGCGGATCTGCCGCAGCAGCACCAGAGTGTCGGCGATATTGCCCATCAAGGCGTTTTCGGTGACCTCCAGTTCCAGGCGTTCCGGGGCAACGCCCGCCGTGTGCAAGGCGTGCTCGATCTCCTCGGCCAGCTCTTCGCGCGCCAGATTCAGCGGCGAGCAGTTCCAGGCGATTTTCAATTCGGCACAACCATGCCGCGACAGCTCGCCAAGATCCTTGCAGGCGCGGCGCAGCACCCAATTGTCCAGTTCGGCGATCAAACCGTTGTTCTCGGCGATACCTATGAAGCGATCCGGTGTAAGCAAGCCGTGAACCGGATGTTGCCAGCGAATCAGCGCCTCGAGCTTGGTCACGCGTCCGGTTTTCACCTCGAAGATCGGCTGGTAGTAGAGCATCAGCGCGTTGTCTTGCCGTAGCGCACTGCGCAGTTCCTCTTCCAGTTGCAGCTCGAAACTGGCGCGGGTCTTCAGGCTGGAATTGAAGAAGTGCAGACCGTTGCGCCCGGCGCCTTTGGATTGGTACAGGGCCAGGTCGGCGTGTTTGAGCAGCTCTTCGCAGGTAGTGCCGTCTTCGGGAAACAGGCTGATGCCGATGCTGGTGGTCATCACCATGCGCCGGCCGGCCAGTTCGATCGGCTCTTTCATCTTGTGCATGATGCGCTGCGCCATACCGCGCGCCTCTTCGCGGTCGCGCAGGCTGATAAGGATGCAAAACTCGTCGCCGCCGAACCGCGCGACCACGTCTTCGTGGCTGCGCACCGAGCTTTTGATGTGCTGGGCGATGACTTTGAGCAGCGCGTCACCGGCATCATGGCCGAGGCTATCGTTGATGCGCTTGAAGTGGTCGATGTCGAGAAACATCACCGCGAGCATGCCGCCCTCGCTGGCTTTCTGGTTGAGTTTTTCGGCAAACATCTGGTTGAAACCACGGCGGTTGATCAGGTTGGTCAGCGCGTCGTAATTGGCCGCTTGCTGCAAAGACATGCGCGCCTGATCGAGTTGGCTGAGCAGGGCGTTGACCCGGCGCAGGTCGTTTTCCTTGTTCTGCAGCTTTTTGTCGGCGAGGGCAGCGCTGATCGCACTGCCGAGAATCAACAGGATGATCAGCGCCACGGTCAGGCCAAGTTGCAAATGCCCGGTTTCACTGCCGCTCGCTGCCAGGGCACCTTCGGGAAGCACCAGATCCAGCGCAGCCATGCCGGTGAAGTGCATGCTGATGATGCCGGCGCCGAGAATCAGCGCCGCGCTGTACTTGAGCAATTGATGCGCGACGCCGCTGCCTTCGCTGAGATAGCGCGCCACCCAGAGCGCGGTGAAGCTGGCGCCGATGGCAATCAGCACCGACAGCGCGAACAGCCCTGGCTGATAGTAGGCGGTGGCGCTCGACTTCATCGCGGCCATGCCGACGTAATGCATGCCAGCGATGCCCAAGCCGATGACACACGCGGTCTTCAGGCAATGCAATGCGCTCGGCTGCACCTCACTGAGGGTATGCATGGCCAGCCACGAGGCGAGCAGAGCGATCAGTAACGACAAGAGGGTGATGCCGAGGTCGTACTGAATATCGATGGGGGTCTGGAAGGCCAGCATGCCGATGAAGTGCATGGCCCAGATGCCGCCGGCCAGGCAGGTCGCGCCGATCCAGCGCCAGATTCGCCGCGACCCCGGATCTTCGGCATGCACCAGGCGCTCTGCCATGTCCAGGGTGGCGAAACTCGCCGCGCAGGCGACCAGGTAGGCCACCATCACCAACAAAGGGTTGTGGCTGCAATCGAGGAGAATCTGCCCGCTCGCCGGCAGCTCGGCAACAAACTGCAAACCAAGCCACTCCATAGCATGCCCCGTCTCGGATTCATCTGGCCCGTGCGTCAATCAACGCAGGCGAATGGATGGAGTATAGAGGCGGTTTTCACGCTGCAAGGCGTAGTGGCACATTGGTGGTAATGATTTTGCCATTAGCCTCATAGCGATTTGCGCTAAGGCTCAGGCAATGCGCTCCAGCGGCAGATCATTCCAGTGTGGCGGCAAGGGCGGCAGGCCGTGGGCAGCGCGGGCCTTGTCGCAGTCCGGATTGTGTTCGCCGTTCTCCCACGACGCCTCGAACTCACGACACGTACTCGAGCGCTTCTCATAGATCGTGCAGGCCACGGCACTGCCGACCTCACCCGCCAGGGACATGCAACGCGCCGGTTTGCGATCGGTGCCGATCATTGCCACCCGGCTCGGGGTGATCTGCGCGACAAGTTCATCGGGCACCGTCCCGCCAGAGGATGAGCACTCACCCCAGAAAAAAGACACGCGAAAATGGGAACAGCAGGCACCGCAATTCAGACACGGACTGGCTTCGGACATGGGCGGGGGTATCAAAGGGATTGATCGGAAGATCCGGACGGATCCGGTGGCCATTCTAGGCTTTGCCATGGCGTTGGGAAGGGGGGCGCGAAACTATTTTTTTGTCGCCGGATTTTGCCGCGAAAGCCCCGTATGGCGGGGGATTCCAGAGTTATCAAGGGCTTACGTTTCGTTACAGTGCGATGGGTCGATATCAGGCTGACGAATGATGACAGACAGCCCCCGCGCGGCTGACTAGATTGCAGGTTCCGGGCTCGACGCGCTGGCAGTGAAGCCCTCATAACAATAAAGAGACGGACCCATGCAGAACTCGACCCAAGCGGCGAATGCCTGGCGCATTCTGTTCCTGCTGTTCCTCGCCAACCTGTTCAATTTCTTCGACCGCACCATCCCGGCGATCATCATCGAACCGATCCGCATGGAGTGGCACCTCAGCGACTTTCAGCTGGGCATCATCGGCACTGCGTTCACCATCGTTTACGCCATTGCCGGCCTGCCACTCGGGCGCATGGCCGACACCGGTTCACGCAGCAAACTGATGGGCTGGGGCCTGGCCACCTGGAGTGCGCTGACTGCGGTCAACGGTATGGTCGGCAGTTTCTGGAGCTTTTTGATCGTGCGCATGGGCATCGGCATCGGCGAAGCCAGTTATGCACCAGCGGCCAACTCGCTGATCGGCGATCTGTTTCCGGCGCACCGTCGGGCGCGGGCGATGGGTATTTTCATGCTTGGCCTGCCGCTGGGGCTGCTGCTGGCGTTCTTCACCATCGGCGCGATGGTCAAGGCCTTCGACAGCTGGCGCGCGCCGTTCTTCATCGCTGCTGTGCCGGGGCTGATCCTCGCGGTGTTCATGTTCTTCATCAAAGAGCCGAAACGCGGCGCGGCTGAAACCGTGCAGGTCTCGCAAGAGAAAGTCGACAGGCCTATCCGCCGCGTTCTCGCTGTGCCGACCTTCCTGTGGCTGGTGATGGCCGGGCTGTGCTTCAACTTCGCGACCTATGCCTGCAACTCGTTTCTGGTGCCGATGCTGCAACGCTATTTCCTCATGCCGTTGCAGGAGGCAGCGGTGGCCACGGGCGTGATCGTCGGCGTCACCGGACTGGTCGGGCTGACCCTTGGCGGCTGGATCGCCGACAAGATCCACCAGCGCTTCGCCAGTGGGCGGCTGCTGTTTGCCGCGTTCAGCCTGATCATTTCAACGTTGTGCACAGCCTGGGCGCTGCATGCCGGGCGCATTGAGATCGGCGTGTTCGTCGCGGTGTTCAGCGTCGGCTGGCTGTTCGCTTACAACTTCTATACCTGCGTGTACACGGCGATTCAGGACGTCGTCGAACCGCGCCTGCGGGCGACGGCGATGGCGTTGTTCTTCGCCGGTCTGTATCTGCTCGGCGGCGGGTTGGGGCCGGTGGTCGTGGGTGGTCTGTCGGATCACTTCGCGCACACGGCGATGCTGGCCGCAGGGGCTGAGCAGATGACCGAAGCGTTCAAGGCTGTCGGCCTGCACGACGCGATGTACCTGATCCCGGTAGCGCTGTTCCTGACCATGGTCTTTCTGTTTTTGGCATCGCGGTGTTTTGTTCGCGATGCACAGCGGATGAAGGAGGGGTTGGTGGCGGTGGTTGAGCCTGAAATTTCTGCGGCGACTGCCTGACCGTTTTCGCGAGCAGGCTCGCTCCCACATGATCGTTCCCACGCTCTGCGTGGGAATGCCTCAAGGGACGCTCTGCGTTCCAGCCTCGGTAGGGACGCGGAGCGTCCCGGGCTGCATTCCCACGCAGAGCGTGGGAACGATCGGCCCGCATCACTGCGGGCCTCTTGGTTTTCAGCGGTGGAGCGGGGCGGTTAACCCGCCACCAGCACCCGAATCGCTTCCAGGCGCAGCGCCGCTTTGTCGAGCATCGCCAGACCTTGCTCACGCTGAGTGCGCAACGCCTCCAGTTCGCTGTCGCGCACGGTCGGGTTGACCGCTTGCAACGCGGTCAGGCGCGCCAGTTCTTCGTCGGTGTCGGCGGCCAGGCGGCGGCGCGCTTCGGCCACACGCTCGGCGTGACGTGGGGCGATCTTTTCTTCGCCGGCGTTGATCCGTGGCGTCAACTGATCGCGCTGAGCCTGGATGAACTTGTTGGCGCTGGCGCGGGGCACGCTTTCCAGCTGATCGTTGAGGGTTTCGAACGACACCCGTGGCGACAAGTCGTTGCCATTGGCATCGAGCAGGCAACGCAGCGCCGCCGGTGGCAGGTAGCGACCCAGTTGCAGCGAGCGCGGTGCGACCACTTCGCTGACGTAGAGCAATTCCAGCAACACAGTGCCCGGCTTCAACGCCTTGTTCTTGATCAGCGCGACGGCGGTGTTGCCCATCGAACCGGACAGCACCAGATCCATGCCGCCCTGCACCATCGGGTGTTCCCACGTGATGAACTGCATGTCTTCGCGCGACAGCGCCTGGTTGCGGTCGTAGGTGATGGTCACGCCTTCGTCGTCGCCCAGCGGGAAACTGGCGTCGAGCATCTTCTCGCTCGGCTTGAGGATCAGGGCGTTTTCCGAATGGTCTTCGCTGTCGATGCCGAACGCGTCGAACAGGGTTTCCATGTAGATCGGCAGGGCGAACTGATCGTCCTGCTCGAGAATCGCCTCGACCAGCGCTTCACCTTCGCCAGCGCCGCCGGAATTCAATTCCAGCAGACGGTCGCGACCGGTGTGCAGCTCGGCTTCGAGACGCTCACGCTCGGCGCGTGCTTCGTCGATCAGCGCTTGCCACTCGCCGTCATCGGCTTCTTCGAGCAGCGGCAGCAGGCGTGGGCCGAACTGATGCTGCAACGCGTTGCCGGTCGGGCAGGTGTTGAGGAAGGCGTTGAGCGCTTCGTGGTACCACTGGAACAGGCGCTCTTGCGGGCTGGTTTCCAGGTACGGCACGTGCAGTTCGATGATGTGCTTCTGGCCGATCCGGTCGAGACGGCCGATGCGCTGCTCGAGCAGGTCCGGGTGCGATGGCAGATCGAACAGCACCAGATGATGAGCGAACTGGAAGTTGCGACCCTCACTGCCGATTTCCGAGCAGATCAGCACTTGCGCGCCGAACTCTTCATCAGCGAAGTAGGCGGCGGCGCGGTCACGCTCAAGGATGTTCATGCCTTCGTGGAACACCGTGGCCGGGATGCCGGAGCGCACGCGCAACGCGTCTTCCAGGTCCATCGCGGTTTCGGCGTGGGCGCAGATCACCAGCACCTTGGTGCGCTTGAGCATTTTCAGCTGATCGATCAGCCACTCGACGCGCGGATCGAATTTCCACCAGCGCTCTTCTTCACTGGCTTCCGGCTGGGCCTGGAAGCTGACTTCCGGGTACAGCTCGGCGTGTTCGCCCAGCGGCAGTTCGAGGTATTCGTCCGGGCACGGCAACGGGTACGGGTGCAGTTTGCGCTCCGGGAAACCCTGCACAGCCGCGCGGGTATTACGGAACAGCACGCGACCGGTGCCGTGGCGATCAAGCAGCTCACGGACGAGGCGGGCGCTGGCTTCAGTATCGCCATCGTTGACGGCGGTGAGCAGGGCTTCACCTTCGTTGCCGAGGAAGCCGTGAATGGTCTTGTGCGCTTCGGCGGAGAGACGGCCCTTGTCGAGCAGTTCCTGCACCGCTTCGGCGACCGGGCGATAGTTGTCGCTCTCGGCGCGGAACGCGGCCAGGTCGTGGAAACGATTCGGGTCGAGCAGGCGCAGACGGGCGAAGTGGCTGTCCTGACCGAGTTGTTCCGGGGTGGCGGTGAGCAGCAGCACGCCGGGAATCACTTCGGCCAGTTGCTCGACCAGCGAATATTCCGCGCTGGCCTTGTCTTCATGCCAGACCAGGTGGTGCGCTTCGTCGACCACCATCAGGTCCCAACCGGCAGCGAACAAGGCGTCCTGCGCCTTCTCGTCGTCGACCAGCCACTCCAGCGCGACCAGCGCCAGTTGCGTGTCTTCGAACGGGTTGGTGGCATCGCTTTCGATAAAGCGTTCTTCGTCGAACAGCGCGACCTGCAGATTGAAGCGGCGGCGCATCTCCACCAGCCACTGATGCTGGAGGTTTTCCGGGACAAGGATCAGCACGCGGTTGGCGCGGCCCGAAAGCAGTTGGCGATGGATGACCAGACCGGCTTCGATGGTTTTACCCAGACCCACTTCGTCCGCCAGCAATACGCGCGGGGCGATACGGTCGGCGACTTCGCGGGCGATGTGCAACTGGTGCGCGATCGGTTGCGCACGCACGCCACCCAGACCCCACAGCGAGGACTGCAACTGGCGGCTGGTGTGTTCAAGAGTGTTGTAGCGCAGGGAGAACCACGGCAGCGGGTCGATCTGTCCGGCGAACAGGCGGTCGCTGGCGAGGCGGAACTGAATGAAGTTCGACAGCTGGGTTTCCGGCAGCGTGACGACTTCGTTCTGCCCGTTGAGGCCGTGATAGACCATCAGCCCGTCGACATCGTCGACCTGCTGCACGGTCATCTTCCAGCCTTCGAAATGGGTGATGGAGTCGCCCGGCGAGAACCGCACGCGGGTCAGGGGCGCATTCCGTAGCGCGTACTGGCGGGTTTCGCCAGTGGCCGGGTAAAGCACGGTCAGCAAGCGGCCGTCCTGTGCCAGAACGGTGCCTAAACCAAGCTCTGCTTCGCTGTCACTGATCCAGCGTTGCCCCGGTTGATACTGCTGCGCCATGCTGCCTGACTCCCACCTTGAAAAAGCGGGCTATCTTAACGGAATGAGGGCTTCAGGGCCAAAGGAATAGGAGCAGCGGCAAGCTTTTAGCTTCGAGCTGCAAGCTGAAGCCGAGGCGTCATGTGTCGCTTTTTTCAAGCGGCAGGGCACCTGTCAGTGTCTACCGGGTCACAAGTTTGCGACAGGCGGCTCAAGGCGCCTGCACCCCAGCCGATAGCCTGCAGACAGGAGACCTTTATATGTTGCCACCGATGCTCCCCTTGAGCGCCGTGCCGATCACTTCCCAGCAGGATCCGATCCGCCAGCGGCCGGACATCCCGCCGGTGGTGCCGGTGCAGGAAAGCTCCAACGAAAGCACGATCGATCTGCAGAAGCGTGATCCGGAAGAGGATCGTCTGCTGGCGCGCGAAGAACAGCGCCGCCAACAGGAACGTGACCGCCGACGCCGCGAGGCCGATGAAGATCCCGAAGAGCATCTGGCCGTGCCGGGTACCGAGTTGAATGCCGATAACACCGTGCCGGTGGTGCCGCTGATAGACGATCAGCCGCGTCAGGGCTTGTGGGTCGATATCGAGATTTGAGCGGTGACTGGTCAGCGCCTGCGCCAAGCGGCATGATTGGCGCAATCCTGTCGGTGACGGCAGCTGTGATCTCTTCTGCGATGTGCCGGACGCCATGAGCCAAGACGACAAACTGATCGACCTCAGCACTGAACGCGCCAAGCGAGTGCATGACCTCAACGAGAAGCGCCTGAACGAAGTGCGCCAGGCTTTCGAACAGGCGATGCCGTTGGGAAAAGCCAAGAAAAAGTCGAAGAACAAGCCTAAAAAGCGTTGATCTCCCGCTGCATTGGTTGATGCAGATCAGTTATTTCCCCTCCTTTATTTCCCTTCGTTGCGGATATTGATCCTGGTCAATATGTGCGCCTGTGTGTTTGTTAATTTGAATCCATCGCAGCAAAGCAAAGCAAAGCAGGGCCGGGAGGTCAGTCATGTTTTTCGATAACGTGGTGTTTGCCGGGGTTCTCACGGTGGGGCTCATGGTGCTGTTTTTTGCAGGGTTTGGATTTTTTATCTGGAAGGATGCGCATAAGCGGCGCAAGTGAGTTCTTCTGGATTGATGGGCACGCAAGGCATTTTGGGGCGACTTCGGTTGCCCTTTTTTTTTGGCCGTGGCGGCCTTTGGGCCGACCAGGCTGTTGGGGTTTTGGGTGAATATCCGTTGCTTCGGTAGCGGCTGCTGGCGGTTTCGCCTGACGGCGACTTACTTTTTTACAAGCGCCTAAAAAAGTAAGCAAAAAACGCTAGCTCCTGCGTTCGGCCCTCGCAGGCTCGGGTCCCTTCGCTCCGGGACTGATCCGGGCGCAGCGGCTACGGTTTGCTTCGCTGCACCTCCTTCCGCTGTGTCTGGCTGCGCCAGACGGTCGCTGCGCTCCCACGCCCGGATCAATCCCTCCACTCAGCCTTCCGACGTCGCCCGTAGATCAAAAGCACTCGAGCTTGCGCTCATTGTTGAGTGGGGCGGCTTTGCCGCGGGCAGCTGCGCTGCTTTTGCCTTTTTGTGGGAGCGAGCCTGCTCGCGAAGGCGGCCTGGTCTTGAGGTAACTCGATCCAACTGTAGGAGCTGCCGAAGGCTGCGATCTTTTGATCTGGCTTCTGCTTTGGCTTTTGCTTTTGCTTTTGCTTTTGCTTTTGATCCGGCTTTTGATCCGGCTCTTGATCTTTTGCCCCTTCGGCAGGCTTCGTTACGGGATCGATCCGGGGGTGGGAGCGCAGCGACCGTACGACGCAGTCGTACACAGCGAGTGTAGGTGCAGCGAAGCCAACCGGAGCCGCTGCGCCCGGATCGATCCCGTAACGAAGGTACCCCGAGCCCCAGCGAGCGGGCCGTACGCCGGGGCAAAGCCTTTTGGGTTACCTTTTCGGCGTTTGGAAAAGGTGACTCGCTGTAAGAGCGAAACCGCCAGCGGCAGCACCCGCAGCAACGGATATGCCCCCAATCCCTATAACAAAAAAGGCGTGATCCTCACGAATCACGCCTTTTCCAATCAACAGCTAAAGATCAACTACCCAAAGCCTTCGAAGCCAACCAGAACAACCCGGCCGACAGCGCCACGGTCGCTGGCAAGGTCAACACCCAGGCCAGCAGAATAGTCTTGACCGTGCCACCCTGCAGGCCGCTCTTGTTGGCAACCATGGTCCCGGCCACACCCGAAGACAACACATGAGTGGTCGACACCGGCAGGCTGAAAATGTTGGCCATGCCGATCAGACTGGCGGTGGTGATCTGCGCCGACATGCCCTGGGAATAGGTCATGCCCTGCTTGCCGATCTTCTCGCCAATGGTCAGCACCACACGCTTCCAGCCGACCATGGTGCCCAGGCCCAGTGCCAGGGCGACCGCCAGGATCACCCAGAACGGGGCGTATTCAGTGGTGGTGGTCAGGTCTTTGCGCAGCTTGTCGAGGTCAGCCTTTTCACGGGCTTCCAGGCCTGGCAGCTTGCCGACTTTCTTGGCCGTGTCGTCCAGGCAGAGCAGGTAGCGACGCACTTCGATGCGGCTGTCCGACGACAGCGAATGGTAGTCCGCTACACCTTTAAGGGTATGCAGCAGGGCGGTGATGGTCGGTTCGGTCTGCTGCGGGTTGCAGCGGAATTTCTCCGGCAGGTCGCCTTCCACGCTCTTGCCCAGGGCCAGGAACTCACCCAGCGAATCGGCGTTGCGCTGGTAGAACTGGCTCAGGTGCAGGGTCGCGTCGCGGGTGCGTTCGATCTGGTAGGTGGTGCTGTTCAGATCGAGTACGAACTGCGCCGGGACGATACCGATCAGCACCAGCATGATCAGGCCGATGCCTTTCTGGCCGTCGTTGGAACCGTGCACGAAGCTCACGGCCATGGCCGAGATCACCAGGACCAGACGGTTCCAGAACGGCGGGTGCTTTTTGTCGTCGATCTTGCGGCGCTGTTCCGGCGTCTTGTGCATCTTCGACAGCGGGCGCCACCATTTCAGGCCGATCAGCACCAGCGCGGCGATGAGGAAGCCCGCCATCGGCGAGAACACCAGCGAGGCGCCGATGTCGATCGCTTTCTGCCAGTTCACGCCATCTCTCAACGGAATGTCGTTGATCAGTGCGTTGGCCAGGCCGACGCCGAGGATCGAGCCGATCAGGGTGTGCGAGCTGGAAGCCGGGATACCGAAGTACCAGGTGCCCAAATTCCAGGCGATTGCCGCGGCGAGCAACGAGAACACCATCGCCAGGCCATGGCCGGTGTTCACATTGATCAGCAGTTCAACCGGCAGCAAGTGGACGATGGCATACGCCACACCCACGCCGCCCAGCAGCACGCCGAGGAAATTGAACACACCGGAAAAGAACACCGCCAGGTGTGGCGGCATGGCTTTGGTGTAGATAACAGTGGCTACCGCGTTAGCGGTGTCATGAAATCCATTGATGAACTCGAAGGCGAGGACAAACGTCAGGGCGAGCAAGAGGCTCACAAGCACCCAAGCATCCAGTCCGCTGAATAAATCGATCATGAAGGTTTTCTGACCCGGTCGTAAGGGGGCGCGATTATGCCAGAAAAGACAGGAAATCGATGCCCCGTCTGCTCACTGGTCACACCCTTCTTCGATTTAATTTGTTGCAGGGCGTGAAAACCAAGCAGCACGCAGGGTTTTTCAACTACTTGATTTTATTGAATAAACTATATTTTCGAGCCGTTTTTTCAGACATCGCAAAGGCTCAAACGCTTGTCTGAAATATCTCTGAAACCTGTGGGACGCTCGTTCATCAGCCCCAGAACAGCGATGCAGCCGCTGCCCGCCGATAGCGGGCGCGCGAGGTGTCGTCTTCCACCGCGCTGTGGCTCAGGCGGACGCCGACTTTCGAATGCTCAACCGCCGTGGCTCATGGCTCTTCGGCTTTGAGTTCCTTTTCGATCTTTTCGATTTCCTGCTTGAACACCTGATCCTGAACAGTAGGGCGCTTGCGCCATGCCTTGCGTTCCGGTTCCGGCTGAGCGGCGTAGGTGGTGACTTCCCCGCCGTAAACTTCCTTGTAACGTTGTTCCTGGCGCTCTAGTTCCGCGCGCAGTTCGTCTTTCGTCACGGTGCTACCTGTATGAGTTGAATTGAATATCCGGTGAAACACACTGCAACGAGTCAATTGAGCGAACCCGCCAGTCATCCACAGCCCGATCAGGCGCGGAGACATTGCAGAGGCGATCAAGACTTCCGTGTTACAGGCGGCTACGGCACCAGATAAAAACTGACGCAGCATCAGTTTCCTGTTTCAGCGAGCGCTGGCGTTGCATGTGTGATGGGCGCCGGGCGCTGGCCGGAGCTGAGACGAAGGACCTCGTTTCAGCAAGTCGCGGGCTTTTGATTAAAGCGCCGCGACTAGGGTGCATTATAGCGGCCGATTCGGGAATGACTATCTTTGCCAAGTTAAAAACGGTTCTGAATGTGTGAGGGTTTTGTTACCGGCAACTTTTACCGCTAGTTAAGTGTAAAGACCGCGTTATAGAACAGGCGTTCTGTTTTTGGCGCCATTAACTGGAACAACTAAGTTGCGAGCAGAATCGCTAAAGCTGCCTCAAGGATGAAGAGGAGGGCGGGTGACTGGATTGCGATTATCGGTCGGCGGTTCGATAATCGCCCAATGTTGGCGCCGCGATGCTTGTGCATCGCGCGGCGAGCCGTTTGACTAGGCATCGATGCGTGCCGGACAAGGACAAGAAATGAACGATCAAATGCGCAACTCCTTCACGTCGGTGGCGCCGCCCATCGTCGCCTCGCCGGCCAAGCGCATTCAGGCGCTGACCGGTGATCCGGATTTCATGACGTCCCTGGCCCGTGGTCTGGCGGTGGTGCAGGCGTTTCAGGAGCGTAAACGCCACCTGACCATCGCGCAGATCAGTCATCGCACGGAAATTCCCCGCGCCGCCGTGCGCCGTTGCCTGCACACGCTGATCAAACTCGGCTACGCCACCACCGACGGGCGCACCTATTCGCTGCTGCCGAAAGTGCTGACCCTCGGCCACGCCTATCTGTCCTCGACGCCGCTGGCGGTCTCGGCCCAGCCGTATCTGGACCGTATGAGCGAGCAACTGCACGAAGCCTGCAACATGGCGACGCTGGAGGGCGATGACATTCTCTATATCGCGCGTTCGGCGACCACTCAGCGATTGATCTCGGTCGACCTTTCCGTCGGTGGGCGGTTGCCGGCGTATTGCACGTCGATGGGGCGGATTCTGCTAGCGGCACTGGATGACACTTCACTGGGCGAATACCTCGACCACGCCGAACTGGTGGCCAAGACCAGCCGCACCATTCATACCTCCGACGCGTTGCTCGAATGTTTGCAGCAGGTGCGTCAGCAGGGCTGGTGCATTGTCGATCAGGAACTGGAACAGGGCCTGCGCTCGATCGCCGTTCCGGTGTACGACGCCTCCGGGCAAGTGGTCGCGGCGCTGAATGTCAGCACCCACGCCGGGCGAGTCAGCCGCGCCGAGCTGGAGCAGCGCTTCTTGCCCGGACTGCTCAGCGCCAGCCGCGACCTCAGCGCGCAGCTGTTCGCCTGAGGAAGCTGTTCGATAAACGCACAGTGTTGCGTTTATCGAATTGACGCTAAAACCCTCGGATCATTAATGTCGCGGCAGCGTCATCCGGCGCTGATGTGAATGAGCTCGCCGGACTGTCGACCCCATAATAATGACAAGAGGCAATTCACCATGCGCTCGCTCCCCGACTGTCTGTATCCCACCCGTTGTTGCCGGGTTCACCGCAACGCCTGATAACAACCTTCTATTCTTGTGACCGTGCCTTCCTTTGGCCGGCCGCCGTTCGACTGCGTTTTTTGCGTGGAATAAAAATAATGAACCAGCCTCAGTCCGCTGTGGGTAACTGCCTCGATGTGCAGACCTTTATCAACGCCCAACCGATCTCGCGCTACCAGTGGCGAGTGGTGATCCTGTGTTTCCTGATCGTATTTCTCGACGGCCTCGACACCGCCGCCATGGGCTTCATCGCCCCGGCGCTGTCGCAAGACTGGGGCATCGACCGCGCCAGCCTCGGCCCGGTGATGAGTGCCGCGCTGATCGGCATGGTCTTCGGCGCGCTCGGCTCCGGCCCTTTGGCTGACCGCTTCGGGCGAAAAGTCGTCCTCGTCGGTGCGGTGATTCTGTTCGGCGGCTTCAGCCTGGCCTCGGCCTACAGCACCAACGTCGAACAACTGCTGGTGTTGCGCTTCCTGACCGGCCTCGGTCTCGGTGCGGGCATGCCCAACGCCACGACGCTGCTCTCGGAATACACCCCGGAGCGCAAGAAGTCGCTGCTGGTGACCAGCATGTTCTGCGGCTTCAACCTCGGCATGGCTGGCGGTGGTTTCATCTCGGCAAAACTGATCCCGGCGTTCGGCTGGCACGCGCTGTTGATGATCGGCGGGATCCTGCCGCTGATCCTCGCGGTGGTATTGGTGTTCTGGCTGCCGGAGTCGGCGCGCTACCTGGTGGTACGCAACCGCGGCACCGACAAAGTTCGCAAGACCTTGGCACCGATCGATCCAATTACCGTCGCCCAGGCTGCGAGCTTCAGCGTGCCGGAACAGAAGACCGTCAAGGCGCGTAATGTCTTCGCGGTGATCTTCTCCGGCACTTACAGCACCGGCACGCTGCTGTTGTGGCTGACTTATTTCATGGGCCTGGTGATCGTCTACCTGCTGACCAGTTGGCTGCCGACGCTGATGCGCGACAGCGGTGCGAGCATGGAACAGGCCGCGTTCATCGGCGCGTTGTTCCAGTTTGGCGGCGTGTTGAGCGCGGTCGGGGTGGGCTGGGCGATGGACCGCTTCAATCCGCACAAGGTCATCGGCATTTTCTACCTGCTGGCCGGGGTGTTTGCCTACGCGGTAGGGCAAAGCCTGGGCAACATCACCTTGTTGGCGACACTGGTGCTGGTGGCAGGCATGTGCGTCAACGGCGCGCAATCGGCGATGCCGTCATTGGCAGCACGCTTCTACCCGACACAAGGCCGCGCGACCGGGGTGTCGTGGATGCTCGGCATCGGCCGCTTTGGCGCGATCCTCGGCGCGTGGATGGGCGCAACCTTGCTCGGCCTGGGCTGGAATTTCGAGCAGGTGCTGACCGCGTTGGTGATCCCGGCGGGGTTGGCGACGGCGGCGGTGCTGATCAAAGGCATGGTCAGTCATGCGGATGCGACCTGAGTCGGGCGCAGATCGTTATTGAACAGGCTGGCCCCTTCGCGAGCAGGCTCGCTCCCACATTCTGGAATGCATTCCAAGGTGGGAGCGAGCCTGCTCGCGAAGCTTTTGATCTGATTGTTAGCTGAACAACAATCCGTTCGATAAACGAACACTCAGTCGATTATCGGATTGTTTGGCGATTTTCCCGAGCTTAATCTTCAGTGACTCCGGCGCTGAACCTCGCGCCTTTTTATCACTGGCGATTCCTTACAAGAACAGGAGCCCGCTCCATGGCTGAGATCCTTTCGCTGCACGACGCGGTGAAGCAATTCGTCAACGACGGCGATACCGTCGCCCTCGAAGGCTTCACTCACCTGATCCCTACGGCAGCGGGTCATGAAATCATTCGTCAAGGCAAGAAAGATCTGACGCTGGTGCGGATGACGCCTGACTTGATCTACGACCAACTGATCGGCGCCGGTTGCGCGCGCAAACTGATTTTCTCCTGGGGCGGCAACCCGGGTGTGGGTTCGCTGCACCGTCTGCGTGACGCGGTCGAAAAGCAGTGGCCGCACGCGCTGGAAATTGAAGAACACAGCCACGCCGACCTCGCCAACGCCTACGTTGCCGGCGCGTCCGGCCTGCCGTTCGCGGTGCTGCGTGCCTACGCCGGCTCCGACCTGCCGAAGGTCAATCCGCTGATCAAAACCGTGACCTGTCCGTTCACCGGCGAAGTGCTGGCGGCAGTGCCATCGGTGCGCCCAGACGTCACCGTGATTCACGCGCAGAAAGCCGACCGCAAAGGCAACGTGCTGCTCTGGGGCATTCTCGGTGTGCAGAAAGAAGCCGCGCTGGCGGCCAAGCGCTGCATCGTCACGGTGGAAGAGATCGTCGATGACCTCAACGCACCGATGAACGCTTGCGTACTGCCGACCTGGGCCTTGAGTGCGGTCTGTCACGTGCCGGGCGGCGCGCATCCGTCCTACGCCCACGGTTACACCGAGCGTGACAATCGTTTCTATCAGGCGTGGGACCCGATCGCTCGCGACCGTGAGACGTTTACCGCGTGGATCAACGAATACATCCATGGCTGCGCTGACTTCAGCGAATTCCAGGCCAAATTGGCCGCTGCTTCGGAGGCCAAGTAATGACTTACACCACCAATGAAATGATGACCGTCGCGGCGGCCCGGCGCCTGAAGAACGGCTCGGTATGCTTCGTCGGCATCGGCCTGCCATCGAAAGCCGCCAACCTCGCGCGCCTGACTTCATCGCCGGACGTGGTGCTGATCTACGAATCCGGCCCGATTGGCGCCAAGCCGAGCGTACTGCCGCTGTCCATCGGTGACGGTGAGCTGGCCGAGACCGCCGACACCGTGGTGCCGACCGGTGAGATTTTTCGCTATTGGTTGCAGGGCGGGCGCATCGACGTTGGCTTCCTCGGCGCCGCGCAGGTCGACCGTTTCGGCAACATCAACACCACCGTGGTCGGCGACTACCACGCGCCGAAAGTGCGTCTGCCGGGTGCCGGTGGCGCGCCGGAGATTGCCGGTTCGGCGAAAAGCGTGTTGATCATCCTTAAACAGTCGGCGCGGTCGTTTGTCGACAAGCTCGATTTCATCACCTCGGTCGGTCACGGCGAGGGCGGCGATTCGCGTAAACGTCTGGGCCTGCCGGGCGCCGGGCCGGTGGGCATCATCACCGACCTGTGCATCATGGAACCGGAGGAGGGCACCCACGAGTTCGTGGTCACCGCGCTGCATCCGGGCGTGACCCGCGAGCAAGTGGTCGCCGCCACCGGTTGGGCGATCCGTTTTGCCGCCTCTGTTGAAACCACCGCTGAGCCGACCGAAGTCGAGCTGACGGCGCTGCGTGATCTGGAAGCGCGCACCGCTGCCGCCCACGGCCAGGCACCGGGAGAAGCATGATGCGTGACGTGTATATCTGCGACGCGATTCGCACCCCCATCGGCCGTTTCGGCGGCGCACTGTCCGCCGTGCGCGCCGATGACCTCGCCGCCGTGCCGATCAAGGCCCTGATGGAGCGCAATCCATCGGTGGACTGGAATGCCGTCGATGAGGTGTTCCTCGGCTGCGCCAACCAGGCCGGCGAAGACAACCGCAACGTTGCGCGCATGGCGCTGCTGCTGGCGGGTCTGCCGGACAGCGTGCCCGGCGTTACGCTCAATCGCCTCTGCGCTTCGGGCATGGACGCGATCGGTACGGCATTCCGCGCCATTGCCAGTGGCGAGATGGAGCTGGCGATTGCCGGTGGCGTCGAGTCGATGTCCCGCGCGCCATTCGTGATGGGCAAGGCCGACGCGGCGTTTTCGCGCAACATGAAACTGGAAGACACCACCATCGGCTGGCGTTTCATCAACCCGCTGATGAAGGCGCAGTACGGCGTCGATGCAATGCCGCAAACCGCTGACAACGTCGCCGACGACTATAAGGTCTCGCGCGCAGATCAGGACGCCTTTGCCTTACGCAGTCAGCAACGTACCGCCGCCGCGCAGGCCACCGGTTACTTCGCCGAAGAAATTGTTGAGGTACGGATTGCCCAGAAGAAGGGCGAAACCGTGGTCAGCGAGGACGAACATCCGCGCGCCGACACTACGATTGAAGCGCTGGCCAAACTGAAGCCAGTCAATGGCGCGGACAAAACCGTCACCGCCGGCAATGCCTCCGGGGTCAATGATGGTGCTGCTGCGCTGATTCTGGCGTCAGCCGAAGCGGTGAAAAAACACGGCCTGACTGCTCGCGCAAAAGTGCTCGGCATGGCCAGCGCCGGCGTCGCACCACGGGTGATGGGCATCGGCCCGGTGCCGGCGGTGCGCAAACTGACCGAGCGCCTCGGCGTGGCGGTCAGCGATTTCGACGTGATCGAACTCAACGAAGCGTTTGCCAGCCAAGGTCTGGCGGTACTGCGTGAACTGGGGCTGGCGGATGACGCGCCGCAGGTCAACCCGAATGGCGGCGCGATTGCCCTCGGTCATCCGTTGGGTATGAGCGGTGCGCGGCTGGTGCTGACGGCCCTGCATCATCTGGAAAAGACTGGCGGCAAGAAAGGTCTGGCGACCATGTGCGTCGGTGTTGGCCAGGGTCTAGCCCTGGCCATCGAACGTGTCTGACGCGCTGCGGCACTTACAAGAACTGAGGAAAGCGAAATGACTGACAAGCCTGGTTACCGTCGCCCACAGGCAGGCACTCAGCCTGACTACCTGCACCCGACGTATCAATCCACCAACCTGCGCTCGCCGTCCAAGCCGTTGGTGCACCTGCCCCATTCACTCTCGGAAATCACCGGGCCGACCATCGGCGCCGAACACGTTGCCGAGAAGGACAATGACCTCACCGCTCAGCACGACGGCGAGCCATTGGGCGAGCGCATCATCATTCACGGCCGCGTGCTCGACGAGGACGGTCTGCCGGTGCCGGGGATTCTGGTGGAGATCTGGCAGGCCAATGCCGCCGGCCGCTACAACCATGCCCGCGACCTGCACGACGCGCCGCTGGACCCGAACTTCACCGGCACCGGTCGCACCGTCACCGATGCCGATGGCTGGTACCAGTTCCAGACCATCAAGCCCGGCGCCTATCCGTGGGGCAACCACCACAACGCCTGGCGCCCGGCGCACATCCACTTTTCCCTGTTTGGGCCGAGCATTCTTACGCGTCTGGTTACGCAGATGTACTTCCCCGGCGACCCGCTGCTGGCGTATGACCCGATCTACAACTGCGTGCCGGACACTTCGGCCAAGGAACGCCTGATCGCCAGTTTCGATCT
Organism: Pseudomonas sp. ef1; assembly: GCF_007293365.2. Taxonomy (NCBI): domain Bacteria; kingdom Pseudomonadati; phylum Pseudomonadota; class Gammaproteobacteria; order Pseudomonadales; family Pseudomonadaceae; genus Pseudomonas; species Pseudomonas sp. ef1. Next base: position 2,410,257 of record NZ_CM129815.1, read on the forward strand.
GGAAAAAACCATTCCGTCCTACGCCCTCGGTTACCGCTGGGACATCGTGCTGCGCGGCCGTGAAGCCACGCCGATGGAGAAATAAGATGACGCTCTATGCGACCACGTCCCACACCGTCGGGCCGTATTACCACATCGGCCTGACCTGGCTGAACCGCGAAACCCTGGCCAACGAGCTGACCCTCGGCGAGCGCGTGGCGATCACCGGCCAGGTGGTCGACGGCAACGGCGATGTCGTCAACGACGCCATGCTCGAAGTCTGGCAGGCCAACGCCGCCGGCAAGTACGATCACCCGGAAGATCAGCAGGACAAACCGCTCGACCCGAATTTCGAAGGCTTTGGCCGGGTACCGGTGGACGCCGAAGGGCGCTTCCGTTTCACCACGATCAAACCGGGCACCGTGCCAGGGTTGAAAGGCTCGACCCAAGCGCCGCATCTGGTGGTGCTGGTGTTTGCCCGTGGTCTGGTCAAGCATTTGCTGACGCGGATTTATTTTGAAGGCGAACCGGCGAACGTGGCTGATCCGTTGCTGGAATGTGTGCCGGCGGAGCGTCGCGCAACGTTGCTGGCCAAACAGGATGCCTCGGGTGTTTACCAGTGGAATGTGGTTCTGCAGGGCACCGATGCCGAGACGGTGTTCTTCGATTATTGAGAGAACACCCCAAATCCCCTGCAGGACAGAGTCCCTGTGGTGAGGGGATTTATCCCCGCTGGGCTGCGAAGCAGCCCCTAAAACCAGTCGGCGCGGTATTCAGATGAACCGCGTGTATCTGATTTGCGAGTGCTTCGCACTCGAGCGGGGATAAATCCCCTCGCCACAAAGGCTGATCCAGACTTGGGTGATGATCCGATGTGGAACGGGACTGTTGCAAAGTGTGTCTAGACTGTGACTGTCCCTATCGAGTGAAAAAACAATGACAACTACCACCTCTCACTACACCGGCGAAGAGCGCAGCAAGCGCATCTTCGCCATCGTCGGCGCTTCCTCCGGCAACCTCGTCGAATGGTTCGACTTCTACGTCTACGCCTTCTGCGCGATCTATTTTGCCCCGGCGTTCTTCCCTTCCGATAACCCCACCGTGCAACTGGTCAACACCGCTGGCGTATTTGCCGCCGGGTTCCTGATGCGGCCGATTGGTGGCTGGATCTTCGGTCGGGTCGCTGACAAGCACGGGCGCAAGAACTCGATGCTCATCTCGATTCTGATGATGTGCTTCGGCTCGCTGCTGATTGCCTGCCTGCCGACCTACAAGGACATCGGCGTCTGGGCACCGGTGCTGTTGCTGTTCGCGCGTTTGCTGCAAGGTCTGTCGGTCGGCGGCGAGTACGGCACCACCGCGACTTACATGAGCGAAGTCGCGCTCAAGGGTCAGCGCGGATTCTTCGCCTCGTTCCAGTACGTGACGCTGATTGGCGGCCAATTGCTGGCGGTGTCGCTGGTGGTGGTGCTGCAACAGTTCCTCACTGAAGAAGACCTGCGTGCCTACGGTTGGCGGATTCCGTTCGTGGTCGGTGCGGTGGCGGCGCTGATTTCGCTGTTCCTGCGTCGTTCGCTGAAGGAAACCACCAACAAGGAAACCCGCGCGCACAAAGACGCCGGCAGCATCACTGCATTGTTCCGCGATCACAAAGCGGCGTTCATCACCGTGCTCGGCTACACCGCCGGCGGCTCGCTGATTTTCTACACCTTCACCACCTACATGCAGAAATACCTGGTGAACACCGCCGGGATGCATGCCAAGACCGCCAGCTACATCATGACCGGCGCGCTGTTCCTGTATATGTGCATGCAGCCGCTGTTCGGCATGCTCGCCGACAAGATCGGCCGGCGTAATTCGATGCTCTGGTTCGGCGCGCTTGGCACGCTGTTCACCGTGCCGATTCTGCTCAGCCTGAAAAGCATCAGCAGCCCGTTCCTCGCCTTCGTGCTGATCACCCTGGCGCTGGCAATCGTCAGTTTCTACACCTCGATCAGCGGTCTGGTGAAAGCCGAGATGTTCCCGCCGGAAGTCCGCGCGCTTGGTGTCGGCCTGGCTTACGCGGTGGCGAATGCGATCTTCGGTGGTTCGGCAGAGTTTGTGGCCCTGAGCCTCAAGGCCGGCGGCATGGAAAACGCCTTCTACTGGTACGTTACGGCGATGATGGCGGTGGCCTTCCTGTTCAGTCTGCGTTTGCCCAAGCAGGCGAAGTATTTGCACCACGATCTGTAAACCCATGTGCGCGGGCTGCGAGGCCCGCGCCGGCAAGGACTGTTTATGACTCAGCGACCGGGCAATCAATTGTTCGATGCCTACTTCACCGCCCGCGATATGCGCGAAGTGTTCTGCGATCAGGGCCGGGTGCAGGCGATGCTCGATTTCGAAGCGGCGCTGGCCCGGGCCGAGGCGCGGGTCGGGCTGATTCCTTCATCGGCCGTGGCACCTATTGCCGCAGCGTGCGAGGCGGGCCTGTATGACTTTGCGGCGCTGGGCGAGGCGATTGCTACGGCCGGCAATTCGGCGATTCCACTGGTCAAGGCCTTGGGCAAGCAGATCGCCTCGAGCGATGCCGAAGCCGAGCGCTATGTGCATCTGGGCGCGACCAGTCAGGACGTGATGGATTCCGGGCTGGTCCTGCAATTGCGCCAGGCGCTGGCGCTGATCGAAGACCAACTGGCGCAACTGGCCGACTCGCTCGCAGCTCAGGCACAACGTTTCGCTACCACGCCACTGGCCGGGCGCACCTGGCTGCAACATGCCACGCCAGTGACCCTCGGTATGAAAATCGCCGGATGGCTGGGCGCCGTCACGCGCAGCCGTCAGCGTCTGCAACAACTGAAACCGCGTCTGCTGGTGCTGCAATTCGGTGGCGCCTCCGGCACCCTCGCGGCGCTGGGTGAACAGGCGTTGCCGATCGCCAAAGCATTGGCCGAAGAGCTGCAACTGACGCTGCCCGAGCAACCGTGGCACACCCAGCGTGATCGCATCGTCGAATTCGGCGCTGTGCTTGGCCTGATCGCCGGCAGCCTCGGCAAATTCGGCCGCGACATCAGCCTGTTGATGCAGACCGAAGCAGCGGAGGTTTTTGAGCCTGCGGCACCGGGCAAGGGCGGGTCGTCGACCATGCCGCACAAGCGCAACCCGGTTGGCGCAGCGGTGCTGATCGGCGCGGCCACGCGGGTGCCGGGGCTGGTGTCGACGCTGTTCAGCGCGATGCCGCAGGAACACGAACGCAGCCTCGGTTTGTGGCACGCCGAATGGGAAACCCTGCCGGAAATCTGCTGCCTGGTGTCCGGTTCGCTGCAACAGGCGCGCTTGCTGGCCGACGGTCTGGAAGTCGACGCGGCGCGCATGGCCCGCAACCTCGAATTGACCCAAGGCCTGGTGCTGGCCGAAGCGGTGAGCATCGTCCTTGCCCAGCGCGTCGGCCGCGACACCGCGCATCACCTGCTCGAACAATGCTGCAAACGTGCAGTGGCCGAGCAACGCCATTTGCGTGCGGTGCTCGCTGACGAGCCGCAAGTCACCGCCGAACTCAGTGGCGCTGAACTCGATGATCTTCTGAACCCCGCGCATTACCTCGGCCAGGCGCAAGTCTGGGTCGAGCGTGCGGTGGCTGAACACAACGCTTTGACTGTCTGAAGGAGAGGGCTGTGGCTTTCGTTCAACTCGCCGATGGCGAACTGCACTATGAAATTGAGGGCCCGGCGGAGGCGCCGGTGCTGGTGCTGTCCAACTCGCTGGGCACCGACCTGCACATGTGGGACGCGCAGATGCCGGCGTTCACCGAGCATTTCCGCGTGCTGCGTTTCGACACGCGCGGCCATGGGCAATCGCTGGTTACCGAAGGGCCGTACAGCATCGAACAACTCGGTCGCGATGTGCTCGGTCTGCTCGATGCGCTGCATATCGAGCGCGCGCATTTCTGCGGGCTGTCGATGGGCGGGCTGATCGGTCAGTGGCTGGGGATCAACGCAGGCCATCGTCTGCACAAACTGATCGTGTGCAACACGGCGGCGAAAATCGGCGATCCGTCGGTATGGAATCCACGCATCGAAACCGTGTTGCGCGACGGCCCGGCGGCGATGGTCGCACTGCGTGATGCCTCGATTGCGCGCTGGTTCACCCCGGACTTCTCGGCGGCCCATCCCGAGGCTGCGAAGAAGATTACCGAGATGCTCGCCGCGACCAATCCACAAGGCTATGCGGCCAACTGCGCGGCCGTGCGCGATGCCGATTTCCGTGAACAACTGGCTTCGATCAACGTGCCGTTGCTGGTGATTGCCGGCAGCGAAGATGCGGTGACGCCGCCGTCCGGCGGGCACTTCATTCGCGACCGAGTGCGCGACGCCGAGTACGCCGAGTTCCATGCGGCGCATTTGTCCAACGTGCAGGCCGGCGCCGCTTTCAGCGACCGTGTGCTGGCGTTTTTGCAGGCTCAGTGAGGAAGAATTTGTGGACGAGAAACAACGTTACGACGAAGGCATGCAAGTACGCCGCGCGGTGCTGGGCGATGCCCACGTCGATCGCAGCCTGACCACGCTGACCGAGTTCAACTCGGAATTCCAGGAGATGATCACCCGCCACGCCTGGGGCGACATCTGGACCCGCCCGGGCCTGCCCCGCCATACCCGCAGCCTGATCACCATCGCCATGCTGATCGGCATGAACCGCGAGGGCGAACTGAAACTGCACCTGCGCGCGGCAGCCAACAACGGCGTCAGCCGTGGCGAGATCAAGGAAGTGATCATGCAGAGCGCAATCTACTGCGGCATCCCGGCGGCGAACGCGACGTTTCATCTGGCCGAATCGGTGTGGGATGAACTCGGGGTTGAATCCCGCGAGTGAGGTTGTTGCACTGACGCCTTCGCGAGCAGGCTCGCTCCCACATTGGAATGCATTTCCCTGTGGGAGCGAGCCTGCTCGCGAAAGCGGTAGCGGCCGTAACGAATCACACCCTGGCGACAATAAATATTCGCTTGAATGCAAACAACGTATGCCCATCCCCCTCTTGCGGATAATGCTCATGCACCCGCATCAGGTAGTGATAGATAAACCGCGCCTGTTCCGCTGAACTCAACGCCTGCATCACCGGCCGCAGCGCCGAGACCTTCACCCAGTCATACACCGGCGACTTGCCGTCAACCACCTGCAACTGCTCGGTCTCCCAGATATCCAGCGACGTAGTCATGGGCGCGAGCAACCGATAGTAATCCTCCAGTGCCAATAACGGCCGCGCCGCCATGCGCTGGCGTAGTTCAGGTGTGCCCAGTGGTGTGCCACCGGGGCCGCCGTTTTCGAGGGTGTCGAGCATCAACCGATACCACAGCGCATCGCGCCAGTCCGGCATGTGCGCCGCCAGACAGCCGCCGGGATTCAGATAACCGAGCAGGCGCGGCAGCAGTTTTTCATGGCCTTCGATAAAGTGCAGCACGGCGGCCGCGAACAGCAGATCCGCCGGCTGCTCAGGTTGCCAATCAAGCAGGTCGCAATGTTTCCACAACGCCCGGATCGGCAGGCAGCGTGCCTCATCGAGCATCTGCGCGGAGCTGTCGACGCCCTGCAAATGCGCACGCGGCCAACGCTTGGCCAGCAACTGCGTAGCGATGCCGGTGCCGCAGCCCAGATCGTAAATGCGTTGGGGGTTTTGCAGTTCGATACGGTCGAGCAATTCGTTGACCGGACGTTGTCTGAGACGGGAAAACTGTTGGTACGCCTTGGCGTCCCAATCGGGTGCAGTGGTGCGGCGCGTGATCATGAGGTGATCCTCCGGTGATCAAATGGTGTCTTCCGATGACAACCTGGTGCACAGCTGGAGACCGACTACGAAACGGAAGCGTGAAGGGTTGGAGCACCTGAGTCCTTCAGGTTTGCTCACTGTAACTGTCGCCCGCAAAAGCGCTACATGGCCTGACCAATGGCATGCATCTGTGATGGGAATCAAATGTGGGAGCGAGCCTGCTCGCGAAGGCCATTTCATATTCGACAGAGATGTCGACTGAAGCTGCGCTTTCGCGAGCAGGCTCGCTCCCACAGTGGGGCATGTGTGGTTAGAGAAGGCTGATCGGGTAGCTGACGATCAGGCGATTTTCATCGAACTCGTTGTTGCTGAAGTCGCGGCGCATGGTCGAATTGCGCCATCTGACGTTCAAATCCTTCAACGTGCCGCTCTGCACCGTGTAACCGAGTTCCGATTCGCGACCCCATTCCTTGCCGTCGGTGATCGTCCCGGTGTGCACGTTGTCGCCGCTGATGTAGCGGTTCATCAGGGTCAGGCCAGGGATGCCCATGGCGGCGAAGTTGTAGTCGTGGCGCAACTGCCAGGAGCGTTCCTGAGCGTTGTCATAACTGGCGTTGTAGCTGTCGTTGGCCAAGGTGCCGCCGCTGGTGCCGTTGACGCGCATCCAGGCGCTGTCGCCGGCCAGTTTCTGCAGGCCGAGGTAGAACGTGTTGCCGCCGTACTTGGCCGAAAACATGCCGTACCAGGTCTTGTTGTCCAGATCGCCGGCAAGCGCGCTGCCATCTTCCTTGCCATAGAAAAAGCCGAGGTTGGCGCCCAGCGTCCAGTCGCCGAGCGGCTGACTGTGCAGCACATTGAGGTACTGCTGGCTGTAGATGTCCTTGAGTTGCGCATTCCATAAGCCGATCTGTGTGCGCTTGTCGTTGAACAGGTATTCGCCGCCCTGGAAGTTGAAGCGATCAGAGGTGAACGCGGCTTTGCCGGTCATCGACATGTCGCTCATGCTGCTGTCGTCGCGCGGGCTGTTGGCGCGGAACTGGCCGCCATAGAGGGTCAGGCCGGCGACTTCCTTGGAGGTGATCTGGCCGCCACGGAAGGTTTGCGGCAGCGAGCGACCGTCGTCCGAACGCAGAATCGGCAATACCGGCATCCACTCGCCGACCTTGACCTCGGTCTGCGAAAGTCTGGCCTTGAAGGCGACGTTGGTGCGACCGAAGTTGTCCGCCGGGCGCCCGTCATGGTCCAGCGGCAACAACTGCGTACCGCCCGTGCCTTTACCGCCATCGAGCTTGATCGAATACAGCCCGAGTACGTCCATGCCGAAACCGACGGTGCCTTGGGTAAAGCCGGATTTGGCGTCGAGGATGAAACTCTGCGTCCATTCTTCAGCCTTGCCCTGGGTTTTGGTCGGGTTGGTGAAGTTGCGGTTGATATAGAAGTTGCGCAGGTTCAGGTTGACCTTGGCGCCTTCAACGAAGCCGCCTTCTTCGGCGCTTGCCGGCAGGGCCAGACCGGCGATGGCCAGGGCGATCACAGCGGGCAATGCGTAGGGCACAGGGAAAACTGTCATGGACTTGGGTCTCTCTTGTTTTTTTAGGGCGAACGGGTGCGCTGCGGCCGGTTTTCGGGGTGCAGACCTGGAAAGTATTCAGGGGTGAAACGATGGCAATCAGCCGGACGGGGCAGGGCGCGGGAGCATGGTGTCGAACCTGTTGTTATTGGTTTTGTGGAGCGAATGGTGCGGGGGGCGGATGTTTGGATTCAATTGGGAAAAGCGGGTTTTGGGCGATTATCGAACAGCATTGAAGATCAAAAGATCGCAGCCTCCGGCAGCTCCTACAGGGCAACGCATTTCAAATGTCGGAGCTGCCGAAGGCTGCGATCTTTTGATCTTCAAAAAACAAAAAGCCCACCAATATGGTGGGCTTGATGTATTCAGCCGAGGATCAGAACAGCTTCATCTTCGGCGCTTCTTCTTTCAGCGCTTCGTTCTGCGCGGTCTGCGCATTCCAGCCACCGCCCAGGGCCTTGTACAGGTTGACCGCACTGGTCAACTGCGCGAGGCGGTCGGTGATCAGCGCTTGTTGTGCGCTGAACAACTGACGCTGGGCATCGAGGAAGGTCAGGTTGCTGTCGACGCCGATGCGATAGCGACGTTCGGCCAAGCGGTAGTAATCCTGGTTGGCCTGCACGAAGTCACGCTGCGCTTGCAACTGCTCGGTGTAGGTCTGGCGGGCGGCGAGGCCGTCGGCGACTTCCTGGAAGGCGGTCTGGATGGACTTCTCGTAGTTCGCCACGCCAATGTCCTTCTGGATCTTGGCGTAGTCGAGGCTGGCGCGCAGGCTGCCGGCGTTGAAGATCGGCAGGTTGATCTGCGGCTGGAACAGCCACGTCCCCGAACCGCCCTTGAACAGGCCGGACAGGTCCGGGCTCAGGCTGCCCGCGTTGGCGGTCAGGCTGATGCTCGGGAAGAACGCTGCACGGGCCGCACCGATGTTGGCGTTGGCCGCCTTCAGGTTGTACTCGGCCTGGAGGATGTCCGGACGACGTTGCAGCAGGTCCGAAGGCAGACCGGCCGGTACGTCGCTGAGCAGGTCATCAGACAGCGGTTTGGCGGCTTGCAGATTGGCCGGGATACCGGTGCCGAGCAGCAGGGTCAGGCTGTTTTCGTCCTGCGCGACCTGGCGGGTATAACGCGCCAATTGTGCCCGGGCGTTTTCCACGGAAGTGCGCGACTGTGCCAGATCCAGCGCCGAGGCCACACCGACTTCGTTGCTGCGGCTGGTCAGCTTGTAGCTTTCTTCGAAGGCACCGAGGGTGTCCTGCGTCAGCTTGAGCAGTTCCTTGTCCGCCTGCCAGGTCAGGTAGGCATTGGCGACGTTGGCGACCAGACTGATCTGCGTACTGCGGCGTGCTTCTTCGGTAGCGAAGTACTGTTGCAGCGCTTGCTCGCTCAGGCTGCGCACCCGACCGAACAGGTCGAGTTCGTAGGCGCTGACGCCGACGGTAGCCGAGTAGGAGCTGCTGATCATCGACTCGCCGGTCTGCGAGGCACGGGCCGGCAGACGCTGGCGGCTGCCGGCGGCATTGGCTGACACTGCCGGGAACAGGTCGGCGCGCTGGATGCGGTACTGCGCCGCGTAAGCGTCGATGTTCAGCGCCGCGACACGCAGGTCGCGGTTGTTTTCCAGGGCGACCTGGATCAGCTGTTGCAGGGCCGGGTCATGGAAAAACTGCTTCCAGCCCTGTTCGGCAGCGGCTTGCGCCGGAGCCTGGGCCGGCGAATATGCCGGCCCCTGCGGGTACTGGCCTGCGACCGGAGCCTCAGGCTGCTGATAGTCAGGTATCAGCGAGCAACCGCTCAGCACGAAGGCAGCGACTGCGATGGAGAGTAGCGACTTGCTCATTGGCCAGCCTCTTTAGGAGTTTCAGTAGTCTCATCCGCGTCGGTCTTTTTACGCTGACCGATGGACGACACAGTAACGAAGAACAGTGGGACCCAGAAGATCGCCAGGATCGTGGCCGTGAGCATACCGCCAATCACGCCGGTACCGATCGCGTGCTGACTGCCTGAACCGGCGCCGGTGGAAATCGCCAGCGGCACAACACCGAGAACGAAGGCCAGCGAGGTCATGATGATCGGGCGCAGACGCATGCGGCAGGCTTCGATTGCCGCCTCGCGCAGGCTGCGTCCCTGTTCATGCAGTTCCTTGGCGAATTCGACGATCAGAATGGCGTTTTTAGCCGCCAGACCGATGGTCGTCAACAAGCCCACCTGGAAGTACACGTCGTTGGACAGACCGCGCAGGCTGGTAGCCATCAGTGCACCGATGATCCCCAGCGGTACCACGAGCATGACCGCGATCGGAATCGACCAGCTCTCATACAGCGCCGCCAGACACAGGAACACCATCAGCAGCGACAGGGCGTACAGCGCTGGCGCTTGCGAGCCGGACAGACGTTCCTCGTAGGACAGACCGGTCCAGGAGATACCGACACCGGCCGGCAGCTTCTTGGCAATCGCTTCGACTTCAGCCATCGCTTCACCGGTGGAGTAGCCCGGCGCCGGAGCCCCGAGGACTTCGACCGCTTCCACACCGTTGTAACGCGCCAGTTTCGGCGAACCGTAGACCCACTCACCCTTGGCGAACGCCGAGAACGGAACCATGGTGCCTTCGGCGTTGCGCACGTACCACTTCTTCAGGTCTTCGGGGCTCATGCGCGAATCCGGCTGGCCCTGCACGTAGACTTTCTTCACCCGACCACGGTCGATGAAGTCGTTGACGTAGCTACTGCCCAGCGCGATCGACAGGGTGTTGTTGATGTCGCTGATGGTGATGCCGAGGGCACTGGCCTTCTCGTCGTCGATTTCCAGCTGGAACTGCGGCTCATCGTTCAGGCCGTTCGGACGCACCTGGGTCAGCACCTTGCTTTGCGCCGCCATGCCGAGGAACTGGTTACGCGCTTCCATCAGTTTTTCGTGACCGATACCGGCGCGGTCTTGCAGGAACACGTCGAAACCGGTGGCGTTACCCAATTCCAGAACCGCTGGCGGGGCGAAGGCAAACACCATCGCGTCACGGAAACTGAAGAAGTGTTGCTGGGCACGCGCGGCGAGCTTGAACACGCTGTTGTCGGCGTTACGTTCGCCCCACGGTTTGAGCATGATGAACGCCATACCCGAGCTCTGCCCACGGCCGGCGAAGTTGAAGCCGGTCACGGTGAACACCGAAGCCACCGCGTCCGCTTCACCGCCGTCCTTGTTCGGACGCAGCAGATACTCACGCATTTCATCCACGACCACCTGCGTGCGCTGGGCACTGGAACCGGCCGGGGTCTGCACCTGGGCGAACAGTACGCCCTGGTCTTCTTCCGGCAGGAACGCGGTCGGGATGCGGGTGAACAGCCAGATCATGCCCACGACGATCAGCAGATACGCCAGCAGGTACGGCGCCTTGCGGGTCAGCATGTTGCCGACGCCGCGCTCGTAGCTGCGTACGCCACGGTCAAAGTTACGGTTGAACCAGCCGAAGAAACCTTTCTTCGGAGTACCGTGCTCGCCTTTCGGAATCGGCTTGAGCATGGTCGCGCACAGCGCCGGGGTGAAGATCAGGGCAACCAGCACCGACAGGGCCATCGCCGAAACGATGGTGATCGAGAACTGCTTGTAGATCACACCAGTGGAGCCGCTGAAGAATGCCATCGGCAGCAGTACCGCCGAGAGCACAAGGGCGATACCGACCAGCGCGCCCTGGATCTGGCCCATGGATTTCTTCGTCGCTTCCTTCGGTGACAAGCCTTCTTCGCTCATCACCCGCTCGACGTTTTCCACCACGACGATGGCGTCGTCCACCAGCAGACCGATGGCCAGCACCATGCCGAACATGGTCAGGGTGTTGATGCTGAAACCGGCGGCGGCGAGGATGCCGAACGTACCGAGCAGTACCACCGGCACGGTCATCGTGGTGATGACGGTGGCGCGGAAGTTCTGCAGGAACAGGAACATCACCAGGAACACCAGCGCGATCGCTTCGACCAGGGTGTGCACCACGCCTTTGATCGACTCGGTCACCACCGGGGTGGTGTCGTACGGGAACACCACTTCCATGCCTTGCGGGAAGAACGGCTTGAGGCTGTCGATGGTGTTGCGCAGCGCTTTGGCGGTATCGAGGGCGTTGGCGCCGTTGGCCAGTTTCACCGCCAGACCGGACGCCGGGCTGCCGTTGAACTGGGCGCTGATCGCGTAGTTCTCGCCGCCGAGGCCGACTTCAGCCACGTCTTTGAGGCGAACCTGCGAGCCGTCCTTGTTGACCTTGAGCAGGATTTCCTTGAACTGCTCAGCGGTCTGCAGACGGGTCTTGCCGATGATCGTCGCGTTCAGTTGCTGGCCCTGCACGGCAGGCAAGCCACCGAGCTGACCGGACGACACCTGGACGTTCTGCGCGGCAATCGCGTTTTTCACGTCGACCGGGGTCAGGTTGAAGTTGTTCAACTTGGCCGGGTCGAGCCAGATACGCATCGCGTACTGCGCACCGAAGACCTGGAAGTCACCGACACCGGCGGTCCGAGAGATCGGGTCCTGCATGTTCGACACGATGTAGTTGGACAGGTCGTCCTTGCTCATGCTGCCATCACGCGACACCACGCCGATCACCAGCAGGAAGTTTTTCACTGCCTTGGTCACGCGGATACCTTGTTGCTGCACTTCCTGCGGCAGCAGCGGGGTGGCCAGGTTCAGCTTGTTCTGGACCTGGACCTGCGCCGTGTCGGAGTTGGTGCCTTGCTCGAAGGTCGCGGTGATGGTCATGCTGCCGTCGGAGTTACTTTCCGACGACACATAACGCAGGTTGTCGATACCGTTGAGCTGTTGCTCGATGACCTGTACCACGGTGTCCTGCACGGTTTGTGCGGAAGCACCTGGGTAGGTTACCTGGATCGCAATGGCCGGCGGCGCGATGCTCGGGTATTGGTTGATTGGCAATTTCAGGATCGAAAGTGCCCCGACCAGCATGATCACCAGGGCAATTACCCAGGCGAAAATCGGACGGTCGATGAAGAATTTTGACATGGGTTACTCCCCTTTGCCGCCGGCGGCTTTGTCAGCTGCCTGTGCGGGGGCCGGGTTCTTGGTGCCGACGTTAGTCGCTTCGGTCGCTTTGACCTCGACGCCCGGTTTGACGTACTGCAGCCCTTCGGTGATCAGACGATCGCCGGCTTTCAGGCCGTCTTCGATCAGCCACTGGCTGCCGACGGTGCGGCTGGCCTTGAGCTGACGCAGCTCGACCTTGTTGTCGGCGCCGACGACCAGTGCGGTCGGGGTGCCTTTGAGGTCGCGGGTCACGCCTTGCTGTGGCGCGAGGATCGCTGCGCTGTTGACGCCGGCCTGCAACTGGGCGTGGACGAACATGCCTGGCAGCAGGGTGTGATCGGGGTTGGGGAACACGGCGCGCAGGGTCACCGAGCCGGTGGTCTGGTCAACCGAGACTTCGGAGAATTCCAGCTTGCCGTCGAGCTTGTACTGGCTGCCGTCTTCCAGGGTCAGCTTGACTGCGGCGGCGTTGTCGCCAGCCTTCTGCAGACGGCCGCTTTCCAGTTCGCGGCGCAGTTCCAGCAGTTCCACCGACGACTGGGTCACGTCGACATAGATCGGATCGAGCTGCTGAATCACTGCCATTGCATCGGCCTGGCCATTGCTGACCAGTGCGCCTTCGGTCACCGAAGAACGGCCGATACGGCCGGAGATCGGCGCATAGACCTTGGTGTAACGCACGTTGATCTGCGCAGTCTGAAGCGACGCTTCCGATTGCAGGCGGTTGGCCAATGCGGTGTCGTATTCCTGACGGCTTACGGCTTGTTCGTCGACCAGTTGCTTGTAGCGGTCGGAGATGGACTTGGTCGAACGCAGGTTGGCTTCGGCACTTTTCAGCGTCGCTTCATAGACCGACGGATCGATCTGATAAAGCTGCTGACCGGCTTTGACGTCGGCGCCTTCCTTGAACAGACGTTTGAGAATGATGCCGTTGACCTGTGGGCGAACTTCAGCGATGCGGAACGCACTGGTGCGGCCCGGAAGTTCCGAGGTCAGGGTAAAGGCTTGTGGTTGCAGGGTGACGACGCCGACCTGAGGGGGCGGAGCGGCAGGGGCCGCTTCTTCCTTTTTACATCCGCTGAGCAGCGATGCCAGGGCGACGGCAGTGACCAGAGCGGTAACAGCTGGCTTGAATTGCATGAAGATCCTCGGGTCAGGCGCGCATGAAGCGCACAAGAAGTGTGAAAGAGTAAAAATCGGGCACCGGGTGGATAAGTAGCTTGCTAAGTAATATACTTACGTTCATGGTTGTTTGTAAACACCTGCGCCGCGTACCCACCCTGATACAAAAGTCGTCGCAAGGTTTGAAATTGTAGGCCGGGGAGTCGATTCACGAGAGATCGCCCCCTCTTTATTCAGCGGATATTCAGCCATCCCTGAAACATCCTGTTTGAGGTTTTACTGCCATGGTCCGTCGTACCAAAGAGGAAGCTCAGGAAACCCGCAGCCAGATTCTGGAAGCGGCCGAGAAAGCCTTCTATGAAAGGGGGGTTGCCCGCACCACCCTGGCGGACATCGCGACCCTCGCCGGCGTGACGCGTGGCGCCATCTACTGGCATTTCAGCAACAAGGCCGATCTGGTCCAGGCGATGCTCGACAGCCTGCACGAACCGCTGGATGAACTGGCCAAGGCCAGCGAAAGCGAGGACGAACCGGACCCGCTGGGCTGCATGCGACAGTTGCTGATTCATTTGTTTCATCAAGTTGCACTGGACCCGAAAACCCGGCGCATCAACGAAATTCTGTTTCATAAGTGCGAGTTCACCGATGAAATGTGCGATCTGCGCCAGCAGCGCCGGACGGCCAGTCTCGATTGCAATCTGCGCATCGGCCTGACCCTGCGTAATGCGGTGAATCGCGGCCAGTTGCCGGAAGATCTCGACACTGCCCGCGCGGCCATCAGCATTCATGCCTACATCGACGGCCTGCTGTACGGCTGGCTGCTGGCCCCGGACAGCTTCGAACTGCATGCCGAGGCTGAACGCTGGGTCGACACCGGGCTGGACATGCTGCGCCTGAGCCCAAGCCTGCGCAAATGAAACAAAATGCGCAATGGCCCGGCAGGATGTCAATCAGCCGCCATGGCTGATGATCGCGGCGGGGAGTTTAATCGTAGCGAGTCGCAGATTTTGTAGGGAAATTGTGTCGCTGTTGTTAAACGGTGTTTGCTTGCGCTTGTCCTGCGCCAATAGCAAAAAGCCCCTGACTCTCACAAGTCAGGGGCTTTCTTATTTCTGCGCTACAGCCTGATTACAAGGTCGGATAGTCGATGTAACCGACCGGACCTTTACCGTAGAAAGTCTCTGGATGCGGCTCGTTCAGCGGCGCATCAGCCTGCAAACGTGCCGGCAGGTCCGGGTTGGCAATGAACGGCACGCCGAACGCCACCGCGTCAGCCTTACCGCTGGCCAGCCACGCGTTGGCGCTTTCCTTGGTGAATTTCTCGTTGGCGATGTACGGGCCACCGAAAGCTTCTTTCAGTTGCGGGCCGAGGCTGTCGGCGCCTTCTTTTTCACGCGAGCAGATGAACGCGATGCCACGCTTGCCCAGTTCACGGGCGACGTAGGTGAAGGTCTCGGCAAGATTGTCATCGCCCATGTCGTGGGAATCGGCACGCGGTGCCAGGTGCACACCAACGCGGCCAGCGCCCCAGACTTCGATCGCGGCGTCGGTCACTTCCAGCAGCAGGCGCGCACGGTTTTCCAGCGAGCCGCCGTACTGGTCGGTGCGCTGGTTGGTGCTGCTTTGCAGGAACTGGTCGAGCAGGTAGCCGTTGGCGCCGTGGATTTCCACGCCGTCGAAACCGGCGGCCTTGGCGTTCTCGGCACCGGTGCGGTAGGCGTCGACGATGTCGGCGATTTCAGCGGTTTCCAGAGCGCGCGGCGTTGGGTAGTCGGCCAGCGGACGCACCAGGCTGACATGGCCCTTTGGCTGGATGGCGCTAGGCGCAACCGGTGCTTCACCGTTCAGGTAGGAAGGGTGAGAAATGCGGCCAACGTGCCACAGTTGCAGGAAGATCTTGCCGCCGGCGCCGTGAATCGCCTTGGTCACGTTGGCCCAGCCACGCACTTGATCGTTGGACCAGATGCCCGGGGTGTCCGGGTAGCCGACGCCCATCGGCGTTACCGAAGTGGCTTCACTGAGGATCAGGCCGGCCGAGGCGCGTTGTACGTAGTATTCGGCCATCAGCGCGTTCGGCACACGGCCTTCGTCGGCGCGGCAGCGGGTCAGCGGGGCCATGATGATGCGGTTGTTCAGCTCGATGTCGCCGAGTTTGATCGGGTCGAAAATAGTCGCCATGTCTAAAAGCCTCTCTTTAATAAAGGAAGTTGATCAGTTGGAAGCAGGGGCCAGCTCGGCATTGCCGTTCTGGCGGAAGGTAATCAGGGTTACCAGCAGGGCCAGTACAGCCAGCGCGGCGGCAGCCAGTGGCACGCTGGTCAGGCCGTAGCCGTGGGCGATGACGCTGCCGCCGACCCAGGCGCCAAGGGCGTTGCCGACGTTGAAAGCGCCGATGTTCAGGGTCGAAACCAGGTTCGGGGCAGCCTTGCCGAAGGTCACCACGTTGACTTGCAGCGCCGGCACAGCGGCGAAACACGCGGTGGCCCAGAGGAACAGGGTGATCTCGGTCGGGATCAGCGCAACGCTGGTCCAGCTCAACACCGTGGACACCACGGCCATGGCGATGAACACGCCGATCAGCGTGGCGGCCATGCCTTTGTCGGCGAGTTTGCCGCCGATGATGTTGCCGACCGTCAGGCCCAGACCGATGAGCATCAGCGTCCAGGTCACGCCACGCGGCGACACACCGGTGACTTCGCCAAGCAGTGGGGCGACGTAGGTGAACAGGGTGAAGACCGAGGCGGCGAACAGCGCGGTCATGCTCAGTGACAGCCAGATGCCGGCGCCTTTGAGCGCGGCGAGTTCGGCGCGCATGTCGAGTTTCTCTTCGTCACGCTTGGCCGGCAGAAAGCGGATCAGGCCGATCAGCGCGATCACACCGATGACGGTCACTGCCCAGAAGGTCGAACGCCAGCCGGCTTCCTGACCCAATGCGGTGCCCAGTGGTACGCCAAGCACGTTGGCCAGGGTCAGACCGGTGAACATCAAGGCTACTGCCGAGGCACGTTTGTTGGGCGCGACCAGATTGGCCGCCACCACCGAGCCGATGCCGAAGAACGCACCGTGGCACAGCGCCGTGACTACCCGGGCAAACATCAGCACGTTGTAGTCGCTGGCGATGGCGCAGAGCAGGTTGCCGACAATGAAGATGCCCATCAACGCCACCAGCGCGGCCTTGCGCGGCAGCTTCGCGGTGGCCAGCGCCATGAACGGCGCACCGATGGCCACGCCCAAGGCGTAACCGGTGACCAGCCAGCCGGCGCCGGGAATCGACACACCGAGATCCGCCGCCACGTCGGGCAGCAGGCCCATGATGACGAACTCGGTGGTGCCAATGGCGAAGGCGCTCAGGGCGAGGATGAGAAGCGAAAGGGGCATGCAGGTTTCCTTGTCGGCTGACTGACGTTAAGGGTCAGAGCTCTTTACTGAGAGTGCTGAGAAACGCCTGGATGACGTCCTCGTTACGTTTGAAGAAATGCCACTGCCCGGCCTTCTGGCTGCTGATCAGCCCGGCCCGTTGCAACGTCGCCAGATGGGCCGACACGGTCGATTGCGACAGGCCGCAACGCTGATCTATCTGCCCGGCGCAAATACCGTATTCGTGGTTGTGCAACTGCTCGGGGAATTCGCCTTTCGGGTCTTTCAGCCAGTTGAGGATGTCTCGCCGTACTGGGTGCGCCAGGGCTTTTATTATTTCGTCGAGGTCGAGGTTCATGGCTTGGGCTCGTGGTGGCAGTGGCGATATATCGCGATGGAGCGAACTTTAAATCGTTGGATCACGATATACCAATATGAATTCGGTCTGACGAACGCATAAATCGCTATATCGGGTTATAACGATACGAGGATGCTGGAGGAGCGACCGCAGTGCTAAGCTGCGCTCATGAATTATCTCGCGCATTTGCATCTCGGCGGCCAGCGCCCCGGTCAGTTACTCGGCAGTCTCTATGGCGACTTCGTCAAAGGTCGTCTGCAAGGCCAGTTCGACCCGGAGGTAGAGGCGGCGATTGCGCTGCATCGGCGCATTGACGTGTTCACCGATCGGCATCCACTGGTGGACACTGCCCTGGGCCGCTTTACCGAAACGCGCCGACGCTATGCCGGAATCGTCCTCGATGTGTTTTTCGATCATTGTCTTGCGCGGGACTGGACGCTGTATGCCGACCGGCCGCTGGAGCAGTTCACCGCAGACGTCTATCAGGTGCTGTCTCGCGAACGGCAATTGCCGGAGCGGCTGGCAAAGATCGCCCCGCACATGGTCGCCAACGACTGGCTGGGCTCGTATCGCGAATTTGAGGTGCTGGAACAGGTGCTGCGCGGGATCTCGCGACGCCTGACCAGGCCGGAGGAATTGGCCGGGGCAATGGCGGAGTTGCGGCGGTTGTATGAGCCGCTGAGTGAGGACTTCAGCTTGTTTTATCCGCAATTGCAGGATTTCGCACAAAACTCTGATCCACTGAAGATCTGAATGTGGGAGCGAGCCTGCTCGCGAATGCGGTGTCTCAGCCAATATAGATGCTGAATGGCACGACGCCTTCGCGAGCAGGCTCGCTCCCACAGGGGATTTGTATTTTCAGGCGGCGATCAAATCGCCTGCGCGACGCGGTTCGGCAGGTTTCGCCACCTCACCAAACAACACCTTCTGCACCGCCTGCTGCGCTTCGAACGCCAGCGCCGCGCGCTCGCGGCCCTGACAGGCAATCGGCTTGAGCAGATGCACCTGGACATCGCCGCAGTCATGGCTGAACAGGCGCATCAGATGCGAGAGCAAATCATCGTCACCAATGAACGGCGCCAGCGTATCGATTTCGCCGTCACGCAGATAACGAATCGCCACCGGTTGCAGCATCACCTCGGAATCGATCGCCGCCGACAGCAGGCGACCGTGAAAGGTGCGCAGCGAACGGCCATCGGTGGTGGTGCCTTCGGGGAACATCAGCAGTGCATGTTCGGTCTGCAGATGGCGGGTCATCTGCTTGCGGATCAACTGGCTGTCGCCCGAGCCCCGGCGGATGAACAGGCTGCCGGCCTTGGCCGCGAGCCAGCCGGCCACCGGCCAGGTGCGCACCTCGGCTTTGGACAGAAACGACAGCGGCGTGAGCATGCCCAGCAGCGGAATATCGGTCCACGACACGTGATTGCTGACCCACAGCATCGGCTGTTTCGGCAGCTCGCCATGCACGCTCACGCGAAACGGCAGGGCGTTGCTCAGCCGCGCCATGAAGAAGCGCGACCAGCGCTGACGCCGCTCCATCGAGTGCGCCAGACCAATGCGCTCGAACACGCCGAATACGCTGGCCATGGTCAGCCCCAGCGTCACCACCAGCAGCACTCGCGCGATTCGCGCGTACACCCGCAACCGGCTCATCACACCGCCGCCTTGAAGTGTTTGGCGTAGCGCGGGCAGAGTTCGTCGCGCTTGAGCAGGATGAACACGTCGGCCACCTGGAAGTCTTCGTCCCAGCACGGCTCGCCGCAGATCTTCGCACCGAGGCGCATGTAAGCCTTGAGCAGCGGCGGCATTTCGGCGATGACGTTGGACGGGATATCCAGCGTCGGCAGCGGATTTTTCGGCTCGGCGCGCAGGTGTTCGGTGCACAGATAACGTTCGCGCAGACGCTGCATGATCGCGTGGGCCTGAATGCCGCCGTCCTGCATCGGGATGCTCGCGCAACCCATCAGGTAGCTGTAGCCGCCCTGATTGAGCACTTCGGCCAATTCGCCCCAGAGCACGGCGATGGTGCCGCCGTTGCGGTACGCCGGATCGACGCAGGTGCGGCCGATTTCCAGGATCGGGCCTTGCAGATGGGCGAGGCCGTGCAGGCTGAATTCTTCTTCGCTATAGAACTTGCCGAGGCTGCTGGCGGCGGTGTGATCGAGCAGACGCGTGGTCGCCACCAGGCGCCCGGTGTTCAGATCACGCACGCCGATGTGGCTGCAGTGAACATCATAATCATCCATGTCCAGACCCAGTTCGGCGCCTTTCAGTTTGGCGTTGAACTCGCCGCTGAAGACGGCGAAGCGCAGGGCCTGGGCTTGCTGCAAGGCTTCGGCGCCGATCAGGCGTTCGGCTTGCAGGCGGCGTTCATTGCCGGTGTCGCTGATGCGGGCGATTTGCGTCATGTGAATCTCCGTACGGGCCTTTAACCCGTCGTGGGTTGCAGCCGATCGACTTTCTTTATGCAGCCGTGTTGTGCAAAGTCAGGCTATGTAGCCCCGGTGTCATCGCCATGAACGTTCGGTGATGCTTATATGACAGCCCACAAGGAGGCGCCCATGCCCTGGCCAGATCTGCTGCACCGCCGTGAACGCTTGCCCGCCGCTGCTGATCTGGCCGAGGGCTTTGCAACGTTGTTGCAGGCGCTGGGCAACGTCACGCCGTTCGAATTGGCGGTGGCCGGCGGGCGGCGGATGGCGACGCCGGGGCTGGCGTTTCTGGTGGGTTATCAGGCGGCGCTGCGCATGTTGTGGCCGAGCGCGCCGCTGAGCCTCGGCGCCTTGTGCGCGACCGAACAACGCAGCCTGCGTCCGGCCGATATGCAAACGCGGCTGAAAGATTTGCGCCTGAGCGGGCGCAAGGATTTCGTCACCGCAGGCGACGCCGCCGATTGGTTACTGGTGGCTGCGCGCAATGAGGAGCCTGGCGAAACACCGCGCCTGAGTCTGGCGGTGGTGTATCCCGGCGAGCCCGGCGTGAGGGTGGAAAAACTGCCCGCCTTGCCATTAATGCCGGACATCAGCCACGGCCGCCTGTACCTCGACGGCGTCCTGTGCGAATTGCTCGCTGGCGATGGCTGGGACGCCTACGTCAAACCGTTTCGCACCCTTGAAGATGTCTACGTGCTCAGCGCCATGACCGCGTGGTTGTACGGCGTCGGCCAGGACAGCGACTGGCCGCAGGCCCTGCAACTGCGTTTGCTGGCGCTGCTGGCCGGGTGCGCCGAGGCCAGTCGGCAAGCGCCGAACAATCCGCCCGGGCATGTGCTGCTGGGCGGGTTGTTTGCGCAGTTTGAATCACTCAAGACCGAGGTAGATCAGGCGTTGGTGCAGGGTGATCCTGCGTGGGCGGCGATGTGGCAGCGTGATCAAGGCGTGATGCAATTGGCTGCAGGGGCCCGGGCCAAGCGCTTGGCCAAGGCTCTTGCGTTGGCCTGACTGGCCTCATCGCGGGCAAGCCCGCTCCCACAGGTTTCAAAGGTGTTCATGAAATGTGTGTTCACTTGGGACCCCTGTGGGAGCTGGCTTGCCAGCGATGGCAATTTCATGGACGACCAACATCTAAAATTTGTCATAAACCCCGACTAGTCTCGACAGGTTCATTCCCTGAGCGCCCACCATGTTCAAAGGCCTGTCCCTGTTCCTGCTGCTGATCAGCCTCACCGTCCGGGCCGAACAATGGCCGAATGAGCAATGGCCCATCGCCCCGCAGATCACCGGCCCGGCCGTCGAGGCGCTGGAAAACTACGCCTTCGCGCCCCGCAACGACGTCACCCGCGAAGGCATCCGCACCGACGCCTTGCTGATCATCCACGACGGCCAGATCATCTACGAACGCTACGCCGCTCCGACCACTGCACAGACACCGCATCTGACCTGGTCGATCAGCAAAAGCCTGCTGGCAACGGTCCTCGGCGTGGCCTACGGCGAAGGCCGGTTCAAGCTCGACGATCCAGCGCTGAAGTTCTACCCGGCGCTGGAAAAACACCCGGCGATCACCCTCGGCCATCTGCTGAACTGGGCCTCCGGTCTGGATTGGCAGGAGGACTACGAATACGCCCCGCTGAAATCCTCGGTGGTGGCAATGCTCTACACCCGCGGCCATCGCGACATGGCCGCGTTCACCGCCGCACACGACAGTTATGCCGCAGCGGGTCAGGCTTTCCGTTATTCCAGCGGTGACAGCAATCTGCTCGCCGCTGCCCTGAAAACCATGGTCGGCCCAGCACGTTACGCCGACTATCCGTGGACAGCATTGTTCGAGCCGTTGGGCATTCGCCACGCCGTGTGGGAAAGCGATGCCAGCGGCACCTTTGTCGCCTCGTCCTATGCCTATCTCACCGCGCGGGATCTGGCGCGGGTCGGTCTGTTGATGGCGCGCGGCGGGCGCTGGAACGATCGGCAGTTGCTGCCCGAGGATTGGCTCGCGTTCAACCTCACACCGTTTGCCGGCTACAAGGCGCATCAGGACGAAGCCGTACCCGGCGGCCATTGGTGGCTCAATCGTCCTGTCGGCGGCGCCACATCACCATGGCCCGACGCCCCACCCGACACCTTCGCCGCCCTCGGCCACTGGGGCCAGGCGCTGTACGTGATGCCCAGCGAGAAACTGGTGATCGTGCGTTACGGCGATGACCGCGATGGCAGCTACCGGCACAACGAACTGCTCAAACGCGTGTTGCAGGCGGTGCGGCGATGAAGCGCTTTCTATTGTTGCTGTTGGTCGTGCTGCTCGGCTGGGGTTGGTATGAACGGGAAAACCTCTGGGCTTTCCCGGACATCATCAGCGCCTACACCGCCAAGGAATATTGCTCGTGTCGTTATGTGATGAACAACGACGCCGGGTATTGCCGTGGCTATGTGAAGCAATGGCTGCCAACCAGCGGTTTTACCGATGACGCTTCGAGCAAAACCATCACCGTCAGCGGCATGGGCCGCAGCAACAGCGCGCAGTGGCTGAGCGAACGCCAGGGCTGTCGCTTACAGCCTTGAAAGATCGCAGCCTTCGGCAGCACCTACTTTGGAATGCGTTCCCCTGTAGGAGCTGCCGAAGGCTGCGATCTTTTGATCTTGATGTTGCAATAAACCCAAGGGCGGTTAAGGTTCGTGCAGGTTTATCGCCCCCACGAGTGTTCAATGTTCAACCGCTCCCTCTATACAACCTTCGCCAGTCTGCTGTTGACCGCCGCTGCGCTGCCGGCCCAGGCCAATTGGTATCTGGACGGCGAGTCGTCGCGGCTGTCGTTCGTCAGCACCAAAAATGCCAGCGTGTCGGAGGTGCAGCGCTTTCTGGTGCTGCACGGCAAGGTCGACCCCAATGGTCGCGCCGAGGTCGAAGTCGAGCTCGAATCGATCAACAGCGGCATCCCCCTGCGTGATGAGCGCATGCGCAAGGAGCTGTTCCAGATCGAGCAGTTTCCCGCAGCCACCATCACCACCCAAATCGACCTGCGCCCGATCAACGATCTGGCCCCCGGCGCGCAGCTGGAGTTGCGACTGCCGCTGACCGTCAGCCTGCACGGCAAGCAGCACGAATACCCGGCCGAGTTGCTCGCCACGCGTCTGGATGATCGGCGCTTTCAGGTGGTCACGCTGGAGCCGCTGGTGATCAATGCCGAGGATTTCGATCTGGCGCCTGGCCTGGAAAACCTGCGCAAACTCGCCGATCTGTCGGCGATCAGTCTGTCGGTGCCGGTGGGTGCGGTGCTGATTTTCACGGCGCGCTGACATGCGCGGTGCGGTGTTCCCCTGGCGTGACGGCAACCGTTTCGAACTGTTGATCGACGGCCCGCAGTTCTTTCCGCGCATGCTCGAGCACATCGCTGGAGCTTCAGAACAGATCGAACTGGAGCTGTACCTGGTCGAGGCCGGCGCCTGCGCCGAAGCCATCGTCCAGGCACTGGTCGCGGCGGCCGAGCGCGGCGTGCGCGTGCGTTGCCTGTTCGATGATTACGGCAGCCTCGCGTTCACGCTGCATCTGCGTCAGCGTCTGACCCAGGCCGGGGTCGAACTGCGTTTTTACAATCGCCTGAGCTGGCGGCGCTGGGTCGGCAACTTCTATCGCGACCACCGTAAATTGCTGCTGGTCGACCAATGCCTGGCAGTGGTCGGCGGCACCGGCGTGACCGATGAATTCTGGACGCCGGGCCATGATGTCAGCGAGTGGCACGAGGTGATGGTCGAGATCAGCGGCCCGTTGGTGATCGATTGGCAATTGCTGTTTGATCGCCAGTGGATCGCCAACCGTTACCGCCGCGCCTGGCGTCCGGCTGCGCATTTTGGTCTGCCGCGTTTGCCGCGCGTACCGGACAAGGGCGAAGGCATGGGCCGCGTGGCCTACGCCGACGCCCGCCAGCACCGCGACATTCTGCAATCGCTGTTTCGCGCGCTGAACAGCGGGCAAAAACGTATCTGGATGGCCACGCCGTACTTTCTGCCGACCTGGAAAATCCGCCGCTCCCTGCGCAAGGCTGCCGCGCGCGGCGTCGATGTGCGGTTGCTGCTGACCGGGCCGCGCACCGATCACCCGTCCGTGCGCTACGCCGGGCATCGCTACTACCCGCGCCTGCTCAAGGCCGGCGTGCAGATCTTCGAATACCAGCCGTGTTTCCTGCACCTGAAAATGGTTCTGGTCGACGAATGGGTAAGCATCGGTTCGTGCAACTTCGATCACTGGAATCTGCGCTTCAATCTGGAGGCGAATCTGGAAGCACTGGACCCGGCGTTGACGGCAGCGGTGGAGGCGAGCTTTGTGAAGGACTTCGGCTTGAGTCAGCTGGTGAGCCTGGAGGAATGGCAGCGCCGACCGTTGTGGCGGCGGATCAAGCAGCGGGTGTGGGGCTGGGTGGATCGGTTGGTGGTGAATATTCTCGATAGACGCGGTTGAAGCAAGATCAAAAGATCGCAGCCTTCGGCAGCTCCTACAATGGCAGGGTGTACACCCTGTAGGAGCTGCCGAAGGCTGCGATCTTTTGCTTTTGATCGTTCCCACGCTCCGCGTGGGAACGATCAGTGCAGGGGGGCGGTGTGCTTGCTGTTACAGCAGTTCAAAGCTCTGCTGCGTCACCGCCTGCGAATCCAGGCCGATCTGTACGTTGAACTTGCCAGGCTCGGCCGCGTATTTGAGCTGGGCGTTGTAGAACTTCAGGTCTTCCTCGGTAATGGTGAAGTGCACGACCTTCTGTTCGCCGGCCTTGAGCATGATCTTCTGGAAGTTCTTCAGTTCTTTCACCGGGCGGATCATCGAACCGGTGACGTCCTGGATGTACAACTGCACCACGGTTTCGCCGTCACGCTTGCCGGTGTTCTTGACCATGACGCTGGCGTCGAGCTTGCCGCTGGCGTTCAGGGTGGTCGATGACAGCGCCATATCGCTCAGGGCGAAGGTGGTGTAGCTCAAGCCATAACCGAACGGAAACAGCGGGCCGGTGGTGTCATCGAAATACTGCGAGGTGTAGTTGCCCGGTTTGCCCGGGGTGAACGGCCGGCCGATACTCAGGTGGTTGTAGTAGGTCGGGATCTGGCCCACGGAACGCGGGAAGGTCACCGGCAATTTGCCCGACGGGTTGTAGTCGCCGAACAGCACGTCGGCGATGGCGTTGCCGCCCTCGGTGCCGCTGAACCAGGTTTCCAGAATCGCATCGGCCGACTGGTTTTCTTCGAGAATCGTCAGCGGACGGCCGTTCATCAACACCAGCACCAACGGCTTGCCGGTGGCTTTCAGCGCTCGGATCAATTCGCGCTGGGTTTCCGGGATGTTCAGGTCAGTGCGGCTCGAGGATTCGTGGGACATGCCACGGGATTCGCCCACTGCTGCAACGATCACGTCAGCATCCTTCGCCGCTTTCACCGCTTCGTCGATCAGCACGTTGGCCGGGCGCGGGTCATCGACCACTTCCGGGGCATCGAAGTTGAGGAAGTTCAGGTAGTCGAGGACCTTCTTGTCGCCCGTGATGTTGGCGCCACGGGCGTAGATCAGGTTGGCCTTGTCGCCGATCACCGAACTCATGCCATCGAACAGCGTGACCGATTGCGCCGGACGTCCGGCGGCGGCCCAGCTGCCCATCATGTCGATCGGCGCTTTCGCCAATGGGCCGACCAGCGCGATTTTCGCGTCTTTCTTCAGCGGCAGGGTTTCGTTGTGGTTCTTCAGCAGCACCAGACTGCGACGTGCCACTTCGCGGGCCTCGGCGCGATGCAGGCGGCTTTCGGCGTAGGTGTCGGCCGGGTCATCTTCAGCTTTGCCGATGCGCAGGTACGGGTCCTTGAACAGGCCCATGTCGTACTTGGCCGCGAGCACTTCGCGCACAGCGTTGTCGATGTCTTTCTGTTCGATCTCGCCGGACTTGAGCAGCCCCGGCAGCTCTTTGCCGTAGAGGGTGTCGTTCATGCTCATGTCGATGCCGGCCTTGATCGCTAGCTTCGCCGCTTCGCGACCGTCGCGGGCGACGCCGTGCTTGATCAGTTCGAAGATCGCGCCGTGATCGCTGACCGCCAGGCCTTTGAAGCCCCAGTCCTTGCGCAGCAGGTCGTTCATCAGCCAGGTGTTGGCCGTGGCCGGAATGCCGTTGATCGAGTTCAACGCCACCATCACACCGCCAGCACCGGCATCGATCGCGGCGCGGTAGGGCGGCAGGTAATCCTGGTACATCTTCACCGGGCTCATGTCGACGGTGTTGTAGTCGCGACCGCCCTCGACCGCGCCGTAAAGGGCGAAGTGCTTGACGCTGGCCATGATGCTGTCGGCGGCGCTCGGGGTCTCGCCCTGATAGGCCTTGACCATGACTTTGGCGATGCGCGAGGTCAGGTAGGTGTCTTCGCCGAAACCTTCGGAACTGCGGCCCCAGCGTGGATCGCGGGAGATATCCACCATCGGCGCGAAGGTGATGTCGAGGCTGTCAGCGGCGGCCTCTTTAGCCGCAACGCGACCGGACTGGCCGATGGCGTCCATGTCCCAACTCGACGCAAGGGCCAGCGGAATCGGGAAAATCGTACGGTGACCGTGGATCACGTCGTACGCGAAAAACATCGGAATCTTCAGGCGACTGCGCATGGCCGCGTCCTGCATCGGACGGTTTTCCGCGCGGGTGATCGAGTTGAACGTGCCACCGATGTTGCCGCCGGCAATTTCCTTGCGGATCAGTTCGCGGGGCATTTCCGGGCCGATGCTGATCAGGCGCAACTGGCCGATCTTCTCGTCGAGGGTCATTTGTTTCATCAGGTTGCTGATGAAAGCGTCCTTGTTTTCCAAAGGTACCGGGGTCGTGGCGGCCAGTACCTGATGACTGGCCAGGCTGACGAACAGACCCAGCAAACACAGCTTCTTCATGAATTTTTTCTCTAGAGCCCAAACGGTGATGTAACACCGGCCAGCCAAAATGTAGGGAGCGACTATTGTTGTTCGGGTGCCGGCGCAAAATCCTGAGCCGGAAAACCGCAGCCGACAGCGGCAACGTGAACGTGAAGGGCACTTTTTAGCCGATTAACCCGTCGCATGCCAGTGGCGGCGCCGATTATGCCCCAACCGCTGGCCGGGAATGCCCAGCGCTCGGTTTTTAAATCAAATGTGTCATGGAGCATCACTGCAATGAATATCAGCTCAACCTCCCGTTCACGGCTACAGATCGCCACGTTGCTGGTGTTCGCCACGCTGTTGACCGCGTGCGGCATCAACAATATCCCGACCCTCGACGAACAGGCCAAAGCCGCGTGGGGCCAGGTGCAGAACCAGTACCAGCGCCGTGCCGACCTGATCCCCAATCTGGTGGAAACCGTGAAGGGCTATGCCGCCCATGAGCAGGAAACCCTGACCGCCGTGATTGAAGCGCGGGCCAAGGCGACGTCGATTCAGGTCGATGCCAGCACCCTCGACAACCCCGAGAAGCTCAAGCAGTTCCAGCAGGCGCAGGATCAACTGACCGGCGCATTGAGCCGTTTGATGGTGGTCTCCGAGCGCTATCCGGATCTGAAGGCCAACCAGAACTTCCTCGCCTTGCAGTCGCAACTTGAAGGCACGGAAAACCGGATTGCCGTGGCGCGTCGCGACTTCATTCTGGCGGTGCAGAAGTACAACACCGAGATCCGCACCTTCCCCGGTCGCTTGTGGCACAGCGTGATGTACAGCGATCTGCCGATGCGCGAGACCTTCGAAGCCACCACGCCCGGCGCGGAGAAGGCCCCGGAAGTGAAATTCTGATTCGAGGTCGTCCATGCGTGTGTTGAAACTAAGCCTGGTGCTGATGCTGTGGCTGTTCGCCGTCAGCGCCCGGGCCGAATTGACGTTTCCGCCGCTGAGCGGGCGCGTGGTCGATCAGGCGCAAATGCTCGAGCCATCGATTCGCGCGCAACTGAGCCAGCAATTGCAGGCGCACGAGCAGGCCACCGGCGAGCAATTGGTGGTGGTCACGTTGCCCGATCTGCAGGGCACCACCATCGAGGATTTCGGCGTTCAGCTCGGTCGGCACTGGGGCATCGGTCAGAAAGACAAGAACAACGGCGCCTTGCTGATCGTCGCGCGTGACGAGCGCAAACTGCGCATCGAAGTCGGCTATGGCCTGGAGGATCGCCTGACCGATGCGCAGTCGTCGGTGATCATTCATCAGGTCATCACGCCAGCGTTCAAGGCCGGCAATTTCAGCAAAGGCATCAGCGATGGCGTTGCGGCGATGCTGGTGGTGCTGGGTGGCAATCCGCTGGACGAACCGTCGACCGTGTACGAATCCAGCGGCGACCCGGCGGATGATTTCATCTCGCGGCACCCTGCGCTGTTCATGTTCCTGGTGATGTTGTTCATCCTGACGGTGTTTGTCTGCCAGATGCTCGGTATCCTGCCTGCCGGCCGGGGTGGCTCCGGAGGAGGGGGCGGCTTTGGCGGAGGCGGCGGATTCGGCGGCGGTGGCGGTGGCGGCTTCAGCGGTGGCGGGGGCAGTTTCGGCGGCGGCGGTTCGTCCGGCGGCTGGTGAGATCAAAAGAATAATGAGCAGGCATTTTTCGACATGGCATTACTGACTGAACACGAACAACGCAAAGTCGCCGAGGCCATTGCCCGGGTCGAGCGCAATACCGACGCCGAGCTGGTCACGGTGCTCGCTGCCCGTGCCGACGATTACGCGTACATCCCGCTGCTCTGGGCCAGTCTGCTGGCCCTGGTGTTGCCGGGCATCGTCCACTACTTCACCGGCTGGCTGACCCTGCACAGTCTGCTGCTGGTGCAATGGGGCATGTTCATCGTCCTCTGCCTGTTGTTCCGCCTGCCGAAAATCACCACGCATCTGGTCCCGCGCCGCGTGCGCCACTGGCGCGCCTCCAACCTGGCGCGGCGGCAGTTTCTCGAACAGAACCTGCACCACACCGTGGGCAGCACCGGCATGCTGATTTTTGTCTGCGAGGCTGAGCGCTATGTGGAGATTCTGGTGGACGAGGGTATTTCCAGACGGCTGGATAACAGCAACTGGGACGCGATTGTCGCAGCGTTCACCGAACAGGTCCGCCAGGGCCGCACGCTGGAAGGGTTTGTCACGTGCGTGGAGGCGTGTGGTGAGTTGTTGAAGGTGCACGTGCCGGTGACGCAGGTGCGGAACGAGTTGCCGAATCGGTTGGTGGTGTTGGGGTAGATCAAAAGCTCGCAGCCTTCGGCAGCTCCTGCAGGAGAATGCATTCCAATTGTAGGAGCTGCCGAAGGCTGCGATCTTTTGATTTTCGCCGTTGGGTAAATAAGAAGGTGTCCCCAACCCCCATCCCCCCTAAAATACCCGCCATTCCCGATTCCGCCCGTCCGAGGCCGCTTGTCCATGTCCGTTTCCGCTGCTTCCGCGCCGTCCGCCAAACCGGCCGCCGATCACCACGCCCAGTTCATCGAGCTGCTGCAAGCCAGCCTCGACGACAGCGGTTTCATCAAGCTGGTGCTGGCCAAGTACGTCGGTGAAGAGGCGGATCTGCAACGGGTCATCATCAAACCGGTGACGGTCAAGGCGCAGCCGTGCCTGTCATTCGTTTATCGCTACAAGACCCGCGACATCACCAAAAATCTGCCGCTGAGCGAAGGCGTGGCGCTGATCGCCGGGCTGCTGCCGGCCTCGTTCAAAAATGCTCATTTACTGGCGCTGACCGACGAAGCGCAGCTGGAATACAGCAAAAAGGGCAAGAGTTCGCTGTTCAAGAGCAAACCTCAGCAATTGCGTGAAGCGCCTTCGGCCGAGCACAACCGCGAGAAAAGCCGCTTCCTCGAATTGAGCCGTCCGTTCCTCAAGGACCTGGGCGTGACCAATGCGCAACAGGAGCTGATCCCGGCGATGTCGCGCAAGTGGAAGCAGATCAACAAGTTCATCGAAGTGTTCAGCCATGCCCTGACCTCGTCGCCGCTGGCGCTGGACAAACCGGTGCGGGTCGCCGATTTCGGTTCGGGCAAGGGCTACCTGACGTTCGCCATTCACGACTACCTGCGCAACACGCTCAAGGCCGAGGGCGAAGTCACTGGCGTCGAGCTGCGCGAAGAAATGGTCAACCTGTGCAACGCCGCAGCGGCGAAGCTCGAGCATCCGGGGCTGGTGTTCAAGTGCGGTGACGTGCGCACGGTGGCGCCGAGCGAACTGGACGTGATGATCGCCCTGCATGCGTGCGACATCGCTACCGATTACGCGATCCACACCGGCATCCGCTCGGGTGCGTCGATCATCATGTGCTCACCGTGCTGTCACAAACAGATCCGCCTGCAGATCCAGAGCCCGGCGCTGCTCAAGCCGATGCTGCAATACGGCTTGCACCTCGGCCAGCAGGCGGAAATGGTCACCGACAGCTTGCGCGCGTTATTCCTCGAAGCCTGCGGTTACGAGACCAAGGTCTTCGAATTCATTTCGCTGGAACACACCAACAAGAACAAGATGATTCTCGCGGTGAAACGCGCCGAGCCGGTTAATCCAGCGCAATTGTTGGCAAAGATCGCAGAGCTGAAAGCGTTCTATCACATCAGCGAACACTGCCTGGAAACACTGCTGCGCGCTGACGGCTATATGCCTTAACAGGCAGCTGCAAGCTTCAAGCGGCAAGCTGCAAGTTGAAGCATGACGCTGGTGTCCCTGATTTGGGTGATCCTGCTTTTTCTTGCAGCTTGCAGCTTGCAGCTCAATTTAGGTCTACCTTGAATACTCCCCAGACCTTTCCCCGAGGAGTTTTCCCATGGCCGCGAAAAAGATCCTGATGCTGGTCGGCGATTACGTCGAAGACTACGAAGTGATGGTGCCGTTCCAGGCCCTGCAGATGGTCGGCCACACGGTCCACGCCGTGTGCCCGGACAAGTCCGCCGGCAGCACCGTGCGCACGGCGATTCATGATTTTGAAGGTGATCAGACCTACAGCGAAAAACCCGGTCATCTGTTCGCGCTCAATTTCGACTTCGCCAAGGCCCGCGAAGCCGATTACGACGCGCTGCTGATTCCCGGCGGTCGCGCTCCGGAGTACCTGCGGCTGAACGACAAAGTCCTCGAACTGGTGCGCGCCTTCGACAACGCTGGCAAGCCTATCGCAGCGGTCTGCCATGGCGCGCAACTGCTCGCGGCGGCGGGTGTGCTCGAGGGGCGTGAGTGCAGCGCGTATCCGGCCTGCGCCCCGGAAGTGCGTCTGGCCGGTGGCACCTATATCGACATTCCGGTGACCGACGGCCATGTTCAGGGAAATTTCGCCACCGCTCCGGCGTGGCCGGCGCATCCTAAATGGCTGGCCGGTTTCCTCGGTCTGCTCGGTACGAAAATCACCTTGTAGTCGAGGCAAGCGACAGATCGCAGGTGCTGGTCTTTACTCTGAAGCGCGAGATCTCTCAATCGCCCCCAGGAGAAACAGACATGTCCGGATGGTACGAAGTGAGCAAAAGCAGCAACGGCCAATTCAGGTTCGTGTTGAAAGCGGCGAACGCCGAAACGATTCTGACCAGCGAACTCTACAGCACCCGCGCCGGCGCCGACGGCGGGATTGCCTCGGTGCAGGCCAACAGCCCGCTGGATGAGCGCTACGAGAAAAAGTCGACCAGGGATGGCCACCCGTACTTCAACCTGAAGGCGGCCAATCACCAGATCATCGGCAGCAGCGAGTCGTATTCATCGGACGGCGCGTGTGACAAGGGCATTGCCAGCGTGAAGGCCAACGGCCCGACGAAAACCATCAAGGACAAGACCCAGCCGGTGCTCTGAAATCCGACATCAACCTGTGGGAGCGAGCCTGCTCGCGAAAGCGGTGTTCCAGTCACCTTTTGGGTTGGCTGATATGCCGTCTTCGCGAGCGGGCTCGCTCCCACAGGTGACCGCATTCCATTGTGGGAGCGAGCCTGCTCGCGAAGGCGTCAGCCCGGCCAATATCAAACCTCAACCGGTACCGACAATTTCGGATCGCCCAACGCATGGCTCTTGGCATCAAAGAACCGCAACTCAACCCCGGTACCTTCAAACACCTTGGCGTAGTGACGTTTCTGATGCTGAATGAATGCGGCGCTGCGCGGGTAAATCGAGACCGCCACGCACTTCGGTCGGGCCAGGCGCAACGCGCGCACCAGATGCGCATCCTGCTCGCCCAGCGCGTGGCCGAAGATGCACAGGCTGTCGCCATGGGCCAGTAACTGCTCGTAGCAGAACGACAGATAATCCGAGCTGCGGATGGTCTTGAGCTTGTCAGCGCTCGGCCCTTCGGTGACGAACAGCGGCACGTCGTCCAGGGTCTTGATCGTATTGTTGATGGCGAAACTGCCGAGCAGGGTGCCCTCGGTCGAGGTCAGTTTGCGCGCGGTGCCGTCCTGATTGCGCACCAGATGCAGACCGCCGTGCAGATACAGCAGGCGCGGTTTGTCGGTGGCGCTCTGGCTCAGATCGAAGCTCGCGTCGGCGCCGTTGAACAGGTCGTCGATGGCCTTGCCCGGGTGTTGCAGCGCCCAGTAATTGAGCAGGTCGTAATTGGTGGTGAACACCGTGCGATAGCGCGCCAGTTCAGCATTGAGCACCGTCAGTGTCGAAGGCTGCACCAGCCGCCACGGGATGTGCACCGCATGCACGGTGTTGATCAGCGCTTCCTTGATCGCGTAATAGCGATTGCGCGGCGCCGCCGAGCTGACCGCCAGGGCCTTGTTGACCCGGCTGGTAGTTTTCAGGGCGCCCAGCACTTGCTCGAAGCTGCGGGTTTGCAGCGCGTCGAACACCGCCAGTTCCGATGGGCTCAGCGGTTTCTCTTCGACCGTACGGGCGTTTTCGAACAGCGAGTCGTAGCCGAAGTCATCCCATACCGCACGGCTGGCGCCATTGCCCACCAGCAAACCCTGGAAATCGTTCGCGGCGCGCAAGGCGCTCCAGTCTTCGAGGGTGGCGTCGACATTGAGAAAATCGGTCATTGCGTGGGCGGTCTCAAAACAAAGGGCAGATGGACGGCGACTTTATCACGAGCGGACATTGAGCCAGATCAACATCGCTCGTGACCGATCGGTCGATTCTGTGCGCACCCGCCGAATCGAGGCAGTCGATCCGGCTTCAGTCAGGAGACACACGATGAGCAGCACCTTCTTCATTCCGGCGGTCAACATCATGGGCAGCGGCTGCCTCGACGAAGCCATGGTCGCGATTCGCAATTATGGCTTTCGCAAGGCGCTGATTGTCACCGACACCGGGCTGGCCAAGGCTGGCGTCGCCGCAATGATCGCCGAGAAACTGGCGATGCAGGACATCGATTCGGTGATCTTCGATGGCGCCAGACCGAACCCGACTACGGCCAATGTCGAATCCGGTCTGGGGCTGCTGAAGGAAAGCCGTTGCGATTTCGTCGTGTCGCTGGGTGGCGGCTCGCCGCACGATTGCGCCAAGGGCATCGCCCTGTGCGCAACCAATGGCGGGCAGATTGGCGATTACGAAGGCGTCGACCGCTCCAGCAAGCCGCAATTGCCGCTGATCGCCATCAACACCACCGCCGGCACTGCCAGCGAAATGACCCGCTTCTGCATCATCACCGACGAATCGCGCCACGTGAAAATGGCCATCGTCGACCGCAACGTCACGCCACTGCTGTCAGTCAACGATCCGGAACTGATGGTCGCGATGCCCAAAGGCCTGACCGCCGCCACTGGCATGGATGCACTGACCCACGCTATCGAAGCCTACGTCTCGACCGCCGCCAACCCGATCACCGACGCCTGCGCTTTGAAGGCCATGAGCCTGATCAGCAGCAATCTGCGTCTGGCCGTGCGCGACGGCAGCGACCTGGCGGCGCGGGAGAACATGGCTTACGCGCAGTTCCTCGCAGGCATGGCGTTCAACAACGCCTCACTTGGATTTGTCCACGCCATGGCGCATCAACTCGGCGGCTACTACGACTTGCCCCACGGCGTCTGTAACGCCGTGCTGTTACCGCATGTACAGAGTTTCAATGCGCTGGTCTGTGCTGATCGACTCAGGGATGTCGCCCACGCCATGGGCGCGGATATTCGTGGTTTCAGCGCGGAGGAGGGCGCACAGGCGGCGATCAATGCCATTCGCAACCTTGCCAAGGACGTCGAGATTCCCGGCGGACTGCGTGAGCTGGGCGCGAAACTCAGCGATATCCCGGTGCTCGCCACCAACGCCTTGAAGGACGCCTGTGGACTGACCAATCCACGGGCGGCGGATCAGCGCCAGATCGAGGAAATTTTCCGCAATGCGTTTTGAATGAAGGCGCGCAGGCGAGCGAAGTCGAAAAGTCCTTCGCTTGCTTCTGCGACCACGGCAAATGTCCGCACACGGCCCCAATCTGAAACCTGGCCGGCGATGTTGTGGACGGCGGAGATACGGTACTGTCCGACCGCCAGGGAGGGTGCTGCCGGGGTTTGCCATTTCCGGTCGCTTTCGACCGCTGCTCTGGCAATCTCCAGGCCAGTGTCCAGATCGAAAATACTGACGAAACCCTCGGCTCGCGTGACATCTCCCGAAAAGATCAGAGGCGTATCGACCTGCGCGCCCTCAATCGGTTCGACAACGACCGGGACGTCGATCTCGGGCCGCAGTCGCACCTCATATCCGCGCTCTTCGCTCCATTCGGACGTGATGCCTGCATAGGTCTGGTGGGCGTGAATCCTCTGCTGACCCTGGGCCTGAACGCCGGTGATGCTGAACGCCCATCGTCCATTTGCGCTGACCAGCCCTTCGCCAAGCGAATGGGTGTTTTCAATGTTCCAGACCTGCACAAGAGCATTGGGTATACCGCTGCCGAGCAACAATGTCGCAGGTCCCGTCGTGCTGGCCTCTTCGGGATAGGTGATGGTCGGGGCCGGTTGTGAAGTTTGCTCGTCGCGAGTGCTCATCATGCTTCTCGTCCATGGCTGATTTGAACGCTGAGGTTGGCATGACGTGCCTGAATTCGAACCTGTAAGAACTACCAGTCATTCAGTCTTTTTTACACAGTAGGTAATTTCTTTTTCTTCTAAAAAACTGTCATTTCTGTCAGTTGTCCGGTGTGGTGGCCTGGGGTCGAATGCTCGCTACGAGGGGATCGACGTCGATCTCTTGAGGAGCATACGAACATGTCGGAATCTATCGCGCCATTGTCCCCAAACTTGCAGTCAGCCGGGGAGCTGGATGCGCTCTTTGGTCTGCGAACGCTGAAATTCCCCGGAGCGGGCAAGACCATTGCCAAAGGCGTGGCGATCACGCCTTCGGAGCAGATCATGGTCAGCGCTACCGTCGAGCAATCGGGCCATTCGTACTACGGCCTTGCGCGCCTGGATGCCGATGGCAATCCGGATCCGGATTTCGGCACCGGCGGATATCTCAGCGGCCAGTTCGGCACAGGCTCGCTCACGCAAGGCGGGCCATTGATCGTTGATGCGCTGGGACGGATCTGGATGTGCGGTGTGATTGGCGTCGTCAAAGACCAGACTCTTGAATACCAGCAAGTCATCGCCCGGTTTCTGCCCGACGGTTCGCCGGACATCGAGTTCGGCGGCGACAGGAATGGCTACCGGATTGTGCCCATGCGGATTCCGGCACTCTTTGGGGCCACGCATGGGCAACTGCTGCTGGCGAAATCCGATCCGCAGCTTGCGCAGCCGGACCGGCTGCTGTTCGTGACCGCGCAAAAGGGCAGTGGCCTGTTGACGCGATTCCATCTCGATGGCTCGGACGATTTATCGTTCGCCAGCAACGGTTGGCTGCCCCTGTCGCTGCCAGGGGTGGCCATTTCGCTGTCCGGGATCATCCAGCTCGACGATGGGCTGATTCTGCTGCATGGCAAAACGGAAGTAACCAATCAGGGATTGGTCATGGCGTTCGACCACAACGGGAAAGTTGCACAAGCGTTCGGCGACAAGGGTGTACTGCTGTTGAATATTCAGCGCGATGGCCAGCCGCTCGAAAGCAGCGTGATGGACATTGCTGTGCAAACGGCGCAGCGCCTGCTTCTGCTCGGTTCGGCGGTCGAGTCAACGCAAGGCACGAAACTGCAACACGGGTTCATCAGTGGTATTACCTACTCCGGCCAAATGGATGACGCGTTCAACAATCCTGTCCTCACCCCGACGGCGCAGGAGCGGGATCTGAGAGGTTGGAAGGCAGGGTTTGCGCTGGATGATATCGCCGGTAAACGGATCGTTGCGGTCGGACAGACCTCGGGCAGCGCACGAGGCTTGTTGACGGCAGGCTTTCTGGTCGATGGCGCTGTGGATGATTCGTTTGATGTCGAGGGCGCGAGAGACATTTCATGGTCAGCCATTGATGCCTGCCTGCAAGGCTCTTCAATTCTGGTGTTGGGACGCAAGGACGATAGTGCGCAATTGGTCCGCTTGCTGACTGCGCCTGTCACAACACGGCGAGACCGCATCGGCCTTTGAGCGCCAGAGGTAAACCGAACTGTCCTGCCGGCTCGGATGAACCCTGTCCAGTTCGGCGGGATCGTCAGCCAGGTTTTGGTCGGCGCGCATCAAGGACCTCACCGGCAGCACCACCCCGGCTTGCCGCAGAAGTTGCGCACGCTGGATAAGTTCTGAGACTCGCGGCGTCTGTGATGACGCCTTCGCGAGCAGGCTCGCTCCCACTTTGGAATGCGCTTTCCTGTGCGAGCGAGCCTGCTCGCGAATTCCGACTTCAGACACATGAGAAGATTCGCTGGCCAGATCTGTTGAATCCTCCGATGCAGAAAGGGATAGTGCGCGGCTGCAAATGTCATCAAGGAGCGGGAATTGACAATGAAGTCCAATTGGATCAGCGCAGTAGCGCTCTGCGGATGGTTCATGGCTGGGCAGGCGTGGGCCGATTGCACGCCGCCGGCGGTCAGCGCGGAAGCGGATTTCTCGCTGTGCAAGGACTGGCCGGCTTATCCGTCGCTGACGATTACCGCGCTATCGACGTTCGTGCCCGATCCGGTATATGGCCATGACGGCAGCGTGGGCTCGTACGATCTGGATCTGGCTGTCATCACGGCCGGCAGCCCCAAACCGCTGGCAACCTATCATCAGCCGTCGGCGTTTCTCTCCGATGCCATCGCGCTGGAGAGTCTGGAACTCGACACGGCGCGTTATAAACTCACGCCCGACCTTCGTGCATTCGGCGTCCGCGCCCATTTCAAAGGCTCGTCGCGCGTCAATCCGCTGGATGAAACCCTGCTGTCGCTCTACGTGAAAGAGGGCGACAAGGTGCGCCCGGTGCTGGATCGCTTGGTCGTCTACAGCTTCAGTGGCGAGTGGGATGGCAATTGCGCCGGAGAGCGCTCGGAGACGGTGCGTACGCTTGAGATGGGCAAAACCAGTTCCCATGGTTACGCCGATATCATTGTCCGCTCAGTCACCATGGGTCTGGTCGGCGAGGGTTCACCCGACACCTGCGAGTCGAAGACCACTCACGAAAAGCCGGTGCTGACCACGTTGCGCTATGACGGACAGCAATATTTCGTTCCCGAAAATCTGAGAGGCTATTGAAGGCGCGTCGTTCTACTTCCTCGATCCCGACGGGCACAAGCTGGAAGTCCACGTCGGCGATTTGCAATCGCGGCTGGACGCATGTCGCCAGAAACCGTACCCCGGCATGCGTTTTCACGACGCGCAGTGATCCGCCGTGACCCTCTGATATAGACTGGCCGCCAAGTATTCTGGCGCTTGCAGGTTTCTCATGACTCCATCATTGCTGTTGGCCGTTCTGGCTTCGGGTTTCATCTACGGGATCACGCCCGGGCCGGGCGTGCTGGCGGTGTTCGGGATTGGCGCGGCCCATGGCCGGCGCGCCGGGGCGGGTTTTCTCTGCGGGCATCTGCTCGGCGATGTGATCTGGTGCAGCACCGCGCTGGTGGCGATTGTCGGTGCGCGGGAAATCGGCAGCACCGCGTTCGATGTGCTCGGCGTGCTCAGCGCGTTGTACCTGTTCTGGCTCGGCTGGCGTGCGGTGCGTGCCCAACGCCGCAATGGCGACGAGGCGCAAGGGGCGGCGCGGCAGCCGTTCTGGCACGGCATCGTCTTCGGCCTGACCAATCCCAAGGCCTATCCGGTGGCGGTGGCGACCTTTACGGCGCTGTTGTCGAGCCGCGCCGAACTGCTCAACTGGTCGATGCTACCTGCACTGATCGCCCTGAGTTTCATCGGCGGCGCCCTGGCCTACGCTATCCTCATCGGCGTGGTCGGCGCACAGCGAGTGCGCATGGTGTATCAGCGGCATGAGCTGCTCATCACGCGTTTATGCGGCGTGATGTTTATCGGCTTCGCCATCAACGCGTTGATGCACGCGCTGCCGGGGCTGCTGCCGAACAAGACTTGATGGAATGGGCAGGGACGCGCAATCACGATCATGGATGATTGAAATCGCTGCATTGCGCGGACACCCCGTAGAACCATGCAAAGCCCCAACCCTGCGCCGCTGGCGAGCTACATTGACCTGTTGCTGGACGCCGTTTGCGCGGTCGACAAACAGGGCCGTTTCGTTTTTGTCAGCGCTGCCTGCGAGCGGATTTTCGGCTACACGCCTGACGAACTGATCGGCCGCTCGATGATCGAGCTGGTGCACCCGGCTGATCGCCAGCGCACCCTCGCGGCCGCGGGCGAAATCATGGGCGGCGACCCGAAGCACAATTTCGAGAACCGCTACCTGCGCAAGGACGGCAGCGTCGCGCACATTTCCTGGTCGGCGCGCTGGTCGGAAGTCGATCAACTGCGCATCGCCGTCGCCCGCGATATCACCGAGCGCAAGCAGGCCGAGTCGCGGCAAGCGGCGTTGTACGCGATTTCCGAGGCGGCGCATGCGGCGGAAGATTTGCTGGCGCTGTTCAAACGCATCCATCTGCTGATTGGCGAGTGGCTGCCGGCGCTGAATTTTTCCGTGGCGCTGTACGACGAACACTGCGCGCAGCTGAATTTTCCCTATCACGTCGACGATCACGAATTGCAGCCCGAGCAGCCCGGCACCGTCATCGGACGGCTCTGCGCGCAAGTGATCCGCAGCGGCCAGCCAATGTTGCTGACGCCGGACAGCGCCGATGCCACGCCCGATTTTGCTGAGCTGGTGGCGGAACAAAACGCGCCTTGCTGGCTCGGCGTACCACTGAATTCAAAAAACGGCACCATCGGCGCCTTGATCGTCAAAAGCCTCGCTGGCGGCGAACGCTACACCGAGCAGGACAAGGAACTGCTGCAATACGTCTGCGCACAAGTCGCCACGGCCATCGAGCGCCAGCAACTGCACGCGCGGCTCAAGCGCATGGCGCAATACGATCAACTGACGCAACTGCCCAATCGCGAACTGCTGCGTGATCGGCTCAGGGCTGCGCTGGCCGATGCGCGAACCCTGCACGGACACATGGCGCTGCTGTATGTCGATCTGGATCGCTTCAAACAGGTCAACGACACCCATGGCCATGCCGTCGGTGACATGCTCCTGCAAACCGTGGCCAACCGGCTGAAAGGCTGCGTGCGTGAAACCGACACGGTGGCGCGTATCGGTGGCGATGAATTCGTCGTGCTGCTGCACAGCGTGCATGCCGCCGGCGATCCCGACAGCGTCGCCGGAAAAATCCGACAGGTGCTGGCGCAGCCCATGCGCCTCGACGGGCATGACCTGCGGATCGAATCGAGCATCGGCGTGGCGCGCTTTCCTGAACACGGCGAAGAAGAACAGCAGCTGTTTCGGCATGCCGATCAAGCCATGTATGCGGCCAAACGCCTGAATCATCGGGCCTTGGGCAGCTGAAGCGAGCGCGCCGTTCGTCGCGGTTCAGGCAGATTTTCTAAACCTTTGACCGCTAAAGCATTCCTAACTGAGGCGGACAATTGTCCGCCGCGACATTTGAGCAGCGGGCGAATCACGGCCCGTTTGAATTTTCAACAAAGGAGGGCGCGACCATGAGCCGGATGGCCACCCGTTTACGTAACGTCAGTTTTGCAACCCTGCTGGGCCTGTGCGCCAGCAGTGCGTTCGCCCAGTCGCCTGCCGAATTCATCAACGATGCCTCTGCCAAAGGCATGGCTGACATCGAAGCCAGCCGTCAGGCCCACGGCAAGACCGAATCGAAAGAGGTCAAGGATTACACCATCGTTGTGATCAACGACCGCACTACAGCCAACCAGCATCTGGCGAAAATCGCCAAGAAACTCGACCTGCCGGTTGCCCCCCGCGAAGAACTTGCTGACAAGGCCAAGGAGCTGATGCCGGAAGTGAAGGACGGCACCACATTCGATCAGGCCTACGCTGCCAGTCAGGTCAAGGCGACCGAAGAGGCCATTACCCAGATCGAGCAACAGGCACAGACCACCGACGTGCCGGAAATCAAAGCGTTTGCCGATGAGACTTTGCCGAAACTGCAAAGCCATCTGGAGAAAGCTCGAGCGTTGCAGGCCAGTCGCTAACTTCGCCTTGTTGTTGCAGCGCGAGCGAAACCTTCAGTTGAAATGCGATGCTTCCCCTGTGGGAGCTAGCCTGCTCGCCAAAGCGGTGTGTCAGTCAATGATGTTTTGACTGACCCGCCATCTTCGCGAGCAGGCTCGCTCCCACAGGGTGTGTTTACTTGCTCAGCACTCATTCAAATCCTGCTTTGGCTTGCTCTTGTCGCCCAGCCCCTCAAGATCAAACACCTGATTTTCACCCAACGCGCGGTAATGCCGGCGCAGCGCTTCAAGTTGCTTCAAGTCCAGCGCTTCCAGCCCGAGCATCGCGTTCTGCGCTTCCTTGTTCACTCGCAACAGCTCATCGAGTTTCAAATGCAGAATGTCGGTATCGCGGTTCTGCGTGTTCTGAATCAGGAACACCATCAGGAACGTGATGATCGTCGTCGAGGTATTGATGATCAGCTGCCACGTGTCGTTGTAACCAAAAATCGGCCCGCTCAACCCCCACAGCCCGATCAGAATCAACGCCCCCATGAACGTCTTCGGGCTACCGGCCCACAGGGCAAGTTTCTGGGCAATCTTTGCGAATTTCATGATGGAAGTCCTTGTTTTGGGAGCTTGAAATTCAGACATCGGCGTTGTGCTGAAAATTCTAATTACAAATAACCGGGCGGGACGCCGGAGGCGAGGCGAGCTCATCGGCCTTATCGCTGTATGGTATGGGCAGCTGCACTTCCCGGTTTCAAGCCATGCCCCGACAGGAGAACGCAATGAGTTGGTCTGCCAAGCAATACGTCGCTTTCGAAGATGAACGCACCCGCCCGGCCCGTGATCTGTTGGCGGCGATACCCACGGCGCAGGCCCGAGCGGTGGTGGACATTGGTTGCGGACCGGGCAATTCCACCGAATTGCTGGTGCAGCGTTTTCCCGAGGCGAGCGTCAGTGGCCTCGACAGTTCGGCGGACATGATTGCCGCCGCGCGCAAGCGCTTGCCTGACGTGCAGTTTCAGGTGGCCGAGGTCGATAAATGGGCTGACGAAGGTCCGTTCGATGTGATCTTCGCCAATGCGGTGCTGCAATGGGTGCCTGATCACGCATCGTTGCTGCCAGCCCTGGCGAGCAAACTTTCAGATGGTGGCAGCCTGGCGATCCAGATGCCGGACAACCTCAACGAACCGTCCCACCGCTTGATGCGTGAAGTCGCCGCCAATGGGCCGTGGGCGAGCAAGCTCGCAGACGCTGCCGGGCAGCGCACCGACATGGCCAGTGCCAGTGAGTATTTTTCAATGCTGCGGCCGCACTGCGCGCGGGTCGATGTGTGGCGCACCACCTATCACCATCAACTTCGCGATGGTGCAGCGGGGGTGGTGAAGTGGTTCAAGGGTAGCGGGTTGATTCCATTCCTGAGCCCATTGACCGAGGAGGAGCGGGCGCAGTATCTGCAGCGGTATCTGGCGGAAGTTGCCAAGGCTTATCCGGCCTTGGCTGACAGCTCGGTGCTGTTGCCGTTTCCACGTTTGTTCATTGTTGCGACCCGCTGAGTTACGCCTCCGGGTTCCTTGGGTTCGCCACGTTATCTCTGGTCGGCGCATCTATTGAACGCAACACGGTCGGTCCCCTCTCCCTCGGGAGAGGGTTAGGGTGAGGGGCTTATTGGCGCAGAAACCCGATCACCGCTGCACCGCCAACATCATCGTCCTCTGGCATCCTTTCAACTCGTTCACGCTGAGCTCGTCGGAAATTTCCTTCTGTTTTCCAGGCTTTTACACGTGGTGCGCTATGGCTGTTTAAAGTTGAATCACGTTGCGTCCCGATGCCTACAAATCCTTGCGCCGCTGCCTACTGGTACGCCAGAATCCGCCGGCTTGTGCGCCTGGAGGGCGGTCGGTAACTTGGTTCGCGTCACTGATTTCCAGTGATCGGGTTTAGTAGCCCGGTAATGTCCTCCTCGTAACGGTTGCACGAGTTCCGTTGAATCAGGCGCGTGCCTGTATTTTATGGTGGCTGTGCGCATGGCGCCTTCGGGTGCGCCGGATGGGGGATGGGTCCGGTCTACTAACTTGCGTACAGCCGCCACCCTCCCGTTTAGTAGCGTGGTGGATGCGGCTCAAATGAAAGGTACCGCCCCGTGTTCAAAGTAACGCCAAATCCGCCGGAAACCGATCCGGCTTCTCCGTACGAGTCCCTCGATTCGAAAAAACTCCACGAAGCCGCCGAACGCGCCCTCGACCACTATCTCATCCCACCAAAAACCAGCTCACCGCCGTACCAGGCCAGCAGCATGTTCATGGTTAATCCAGGCACCGACACCGAGTCGCTATTGGTCAACGCCAGCGAGTTCCTCGGCTCGGCCAGCGTCATGCTCGGCGACTTCGCCGCCTTGCTCGACGGCAGCCAGCGCAAAACCCTGCTCGGTATAGCCCAGGTCGTCATGCTGGGCGAGCTGGCGGTGAATCAGGTGCTGGATCATGTGGTGCCGGTGGGTTAGCCGGCGCTGATTTCCGAGTAAAAAGTAACCGGTCGTTGCGACCGGTTTTTCGGCTAGTGCAGCGTCAAAACCGCTGATCAATACCAGGTTTGTCCTCTTGAAAGGGCTCGGAAGGGGGAATCGGGAATTGCTGCTCCTCATACTCGCCCACCCGCCGAGCGAGAATTTCCAATTCATCGCCTTCCGGCGAGTTCATCTCAGCGCCCCAAATCTGCTCGATACGCAGCAATGCTGCGGACAAGTCTTCAGTGCTCCGAATGGGTTTGATGTCCATAAATGATGTCCGCTTTGGTAACCACATGAGCGGCGATCTTGAACGGCACAACAAACGCTGTGTTCATCATTACGTTGCCAAATATGACTGCATTGCGGAGAGTCAGATTCGCGGTGACAAAAGCGGCCACGCGTGACCCAACCGCGTAATCCTCAATGTCAGCTGTGTAGCAATCAGAAGATCTCTATTGCTTTACGAAATTAGTGAAATTTTTCAAAAATGGTCATATCTGATCCTTAAGGGAGGTTAGATGGCTACAATGGCTCTATTAAGATCCTTAAGAATTGGAAGGGTTTGCCATGTCATTCATGCATTTGCTTCACTCGCCGGCTGAGATCGCTAGAAATGTCGGAGAAAACGCCAAAATCCTGCGGCTCTCCAAAAACCTTTCCCGCAAGACGCTCGCAGAAAAGGCGGGGGTTTCCGAATCCACCATCAAGCGATTCGAAGCGACCGGCCTCGTGACGTTGGAGGCTTTGATCCTGATAGCCACTGCGCTTGATGAAGTCAACGCTGTGACCAAGCTGTTCAAACCAGAGCAACCGAGCTCGCTGGATGAGCTGAAGAATGCCAGGCGCAAGAGAGGGATGCGCTGATGATCAAGCCTTTCAAACACACAGAAGCGCTGGATGTTTTGAAAGAGGGCGCCAAGGTTGGTGAGCTGGTCAGAGTCGCGGGCCGGGGGATTTACTTCGCTTACGATCCGGGTTGGCTTGCCACTGGCTACAATCTTTCGCCGCTGACAATGGCTTGGGACGAAAAGCCCCAGTTGGCCAGGAACACCAGCCTCTTCGAAGGGCTACACGGACCGTTCGCCGATTCACTGCCTGACGGCTGGGGCATGCTGCTGATGGATCGATATTTCGACAGCACCTTCGGTGACGGCACCCACCTTACCCTCACAGCGCTTGATCGCCTTGCTTATATGGGCGAGCGCAGTATGGGGGCGTTTGAATATCAGCCGAAGGCGGAAAAAACAGAGCTCACAGGCCCTTTGGATATTTGCCTACTCTACGAAGCTTCAATCGAAGTTCAAGAGGGTGAGACCCCTGCTGTGCTTACCAAATTGCGACTGGCCGGTGGCTCACCGGGGGGCGCACGACCGAAGGCAATCGTGGCGCTGTCTGCCGACAAAAAACACGCAATTTCGGCCTTTGATGCCCTGCCCGAGGGCTATGCACATTGGATCGTGAAGTTCAGGGCATTGTACGAACCGATTGAAACCGGCGGCATTGAACTCGCCTATGCCGAGATGGCTCGTGCCGCCGGAGTGACCATGGCTGAATCGGATCTTCTGGATGTGCAGATGCCTGGCGGCGAGGTTGAGCGTTTCTTCGCAACCAAGCGCTTCGACCGCGACGGCGAGCGCAAGATTCACATGATGACCGTCTCGGCGCTCATGTACGCGGACTACCGCGCATTGTCATCCATCGACTACCCGAACCTGCTCAAGCTCACTCAGGTGTTGACCAGAAGCTCCGTCGAAGTGGAAAAGATGGCCAGGTTAATGATCTTCAATGCGCTGTCTCACAACCATGACGACCATGCGAAGAACTTTGCCTTTCTCTGCCACAATCCTGAAAAAAAAGGCGAGAAAGAAACCTGGACGCTGTCCCCGGCATACGACCTGACTTTCGCAAACGCCATGGGCGAGCACACCACTGACTTCGGTGGCCGCACTCCCGGCACGCCTACGCGCAAGCGAATCATTGAGATCTGCAAGGATTACAAATACCTCAAGGCCGAGGAATACATCGAGCAGACTCTCGCTGCGCTCGCCGACTGGAAGAAGGTATTCACTCGATTGAATGTCCCGCACAAAGCCGGGAAGCCGAT
This sequence comes from Pseudomonas sp. ef1, assembly GCF_007293365.2. Taxonomy (NCBI): domain Bacteria; kingdom Pseudomonadati; phylum Pseudomonadota; class Gammaproteobacteria; order Pseudomonadales; family Pseudomonadaceae; genus Pseudomonas; species Pseudomonas sp. ef1. Next base: position 2,454,797 of record NZ_CM129815.1, read on the forward strand.
CTTCAATGTACTGGCGAGGCTGCATCAGGATTTCGAGAAGTAATCCGGGGAGGAGGGGCTCAGCGATCTTCTGGAAGTCTTCACCGCCAACACGCTTCAACTTCCAGACACAAAAAAACCGGCCATCAAGGCCGGTTTTTCATTTCTGCATCCCCCGTCAGACAACACAACGCGAGATCAATATTCGGTGGAGCGGGTAGAGGGAATCGAACCCTCATCTAAAGCTTGGGAAGCTTTCGTTCTACCACTAAACTATACCCGCTCAGAGCGGCTGACTTTGTACCAGACTCGGCCACGGATTTGAAGTTTTCTTTTCTCTGCGAGGGCTTTGCCACGCAGAAATCGGTCGATCGCGAGCAAGGGCTGCGCCGGTGCAGCAGGCACTTCAAGCTTGCAGCCTTGCCCGCGATGACGCTGTTTCAAATGGCCAGGGCATGTTGATCCTGCACAAACGAGTAGCGCGTTCGGCTGGCTTGCGGCGCAGGTTTCAGAAAGCCGAGCAGGGCGTTCTGGCTGTCGCGGCAGGCGGCCTTGTGCTCCATGTCGAGAAAGTGTCCGGTGGCTTGCAGGGTGGTGAAGCTGCTGTGGGCAACGTGGTTGCCGAACAGTCGCGCATCCTCGGCGGCGGTGTATTCGTCCCATTCGCCGTTGAGAAACAGCACCGGCACGTTGATCTTTTTCGCCGCATTCAGATAGCACTGGCGATCGCTGTGCAGCACGTCGTTGATATGAAAATGCATCTGTCCGTATTCATGCTCGGCGAGGCTGCTGACGTGGCGATAGTTGAAGCGCTTGAACAGCGACGGCAGGTGTTTGCCGATGGTGTTGTTGACCAGATGGCCGACCCGATCGCCGTCGCGGCTGCCGAGGTAATCGACGCCGCGCTCAAGGTAATCGAGCATGTGCGCATTGATCACCGGGGAGAACGAGCTGATCACGGCTTTTTCGATGCGCCGGGGCTGCTGGGCGAGGGCGACCAGAGTGGCGGCGCCACCCCAGGAGAACGACAGCACGTGTTCGGCGGCGAAGTGGTCGATCAGCTCCAGCAGAATCTGCCCTTCGACTTCCTTCGTCAGATGTTTCTCATGCCGGTTGTGGGCTTTTGACCGACCCGCGTAGGGCTGGTCGTAGCAGACCACGTTGAATTGCGGGTGCAGGTTTTTCACGGTCTGTGCAAACGACGCAGTCGTGGCCATCGAGCCGTTGACCAGAATGATGGTCTTTTCTGCGGCGTCTGCGCGATAGAACTCCGTGTAAACCCGATACTGACCCTGTATATCCAGCACAGCGATTTCTGGCCTCATGTCATAAGACTCCTGGCAAGCAAGCGGGTATGCGCGCAATCGAGATTGCACGAGCTTTGTGACAGGTAGGCATACGCCTGAAATTTGCTGGCCCATGTCGATCCGGTACGGCAGGTCGACGGGTGTTGTTATTGGCGGGCAGATTGCCGGCTGAGGCGCAGCCCTTGAGGGCAGACGACCGACAAAAAGTTTCTTGGAAGTATGTGGTGACTCATCGGTCACATTTCGGCCGACGTCCTGATTCAAGCAGGGGACTCAGGATCACGCAAGTGCCGTCGGCGAATTGTTCGACAACTTCGGCTGAGCGGTCGCCGGCTTAGAACAAATGAATCTCTTCGGTGCGCAAAGCGCGGTACTCGCCCGGTTTTAGCGCGTGATCGAGGGTCAGTTTGCCCATGGATTCGCGGTGCAGGCGCAGGACTTTGTTGTTGAAGAACCCAAACATGCGCTTGACCTGATGGTAGCGGCCTTCAACGATGCTCAGCCGTGCCGAGCGTGGGCCGAGCAGCTCAAGCTGCGCCGGTTGCGTGGTCAGATCTTCGAAAGCGAAGTAGATGCCCTCGGCAAATTTCAGCGCGTAGCTCGGGTCGATGTCCTGTTCGGTTTCGACGTAATAGACCTTCGCCAGTTTGGTTTGCGGCTGCGTCAGGCGCCGCGACCAGGCGCCGTCATTGGTGATCAGCATCAGCCCGGTGGTGTTGAAATCCAGACGCCCGGCGATGTGCAGATCGTCCTTGTGCGGTTCATCGAGCAGGTCGAGCACGGTCGCATGCTGCGGATCGCGGGTAGCGCTGACGCAGCCCGGCGGTTTGTGCAGCATGAAATAGCGCGCCGGCTTACCGCTTTGCAGCACCTCATCGTCAACTTCGACCCGGCTGAATTCCAGCACATCACTGTGCGGGTCGCTGACGATCTTTCCGTCAATCCGCACGCGCTTTTCCACCAGCAACAGGCGAACCTGCTGACGGTTGTAGCGGGGCAGATTGCTGAGGAAGCGGTCGACGCGCATGGTCAGGATTCAACGGACAAAGGGCCGCGCATCTTACGGGATCGGCCGCCGGTCTGCTTGCAACTGCGCTTCGACCTGGGCGCAACGCGGGCACAGGCAGGCTTGATTGCGCAGCGCGGCCGGCAGCGCTTCGAGCACCGCCGGGTCGATGGTTACGCCATAGCACCAGCATTCGCGGTCGGCGGTGCGCGGGTCGGCGAGGCTGCAATCGTTGCGGGCGCCGCAGGCCGGGCAGTGGTCGGGTTTGACGTCGTTATCAGGCATAGGTCGAGTGCGGCATTTCCATGCAGGTGCGGTTGCGCCCGGTTTGCTTGGCGCGGTACATCGCATGATCGGCCCGCGACAGCAGGGTGTGCAAAGTGTCATCGCGTTGCACGGTGGTGGCGCCGATGCTCACGGTCAGATGCAGGCTGTGGCCATCGTAGGCATATTCGTGTTGCTCGACGTGTTGACGGATTTTCTCGGCGATTTTCTGCCCGGTCTCGCCGTCGGTGTCTTTCAACAGAACGATGAACTCTTCACCGCCCCAGCGGCAGACGATATCGGCGTGACGCAGGCAACTTTGCAGGTCGCGGGCGAAACCGATCAATACCTGGTCGCCAGCCATGTGCCCGTAGGTGTCGTTCAAGGCTTTGAAGTGGTCGAGGTCGAGCAGCAACGCGGTCAGCGGCTTGGTTTCCCGCTGGGCCTCGTGCAGCGCTTGCGCAGCGAGGATGTCGAAGCCGCGTCGGTTCGGCAATTCGGTGAGACTGTCGAGGGTGGCGTGCGCCTGAATCTTCGCCTGGAAGCGCTTGATCACTCGATTGAGCAAGGCCAGCACGATCAACGTCACCAGCAGGCAGATCAGCAGATTGAGATACAGCGACTGGCGGATCTCGCTCAGCGCGCCGTCTTCGCGTTTATCGACAAACAGATACCAGTTCAACTCGGGGATAAACCGCACGTTGAGAAAATGCCCCTGGCCGTGGGTGGAGTATTCGTAGCTGCCGCTGTGCGGCTTGGGCAACTGGCTGACCAGACTTTTCATGCTCTCCAGTTCGCCAAGACTCTGGCCGATGTGCGCGCCTTCCGGACCACCCTCGGCACCGGTCAGGACAAGACGGCCGAAGGTGTCGACGAAGTACACGCTGCGTTGATAGCGCTGTTGATACTTGTCGATCAGCTTGATCACCGCGTCCACGGTCAGGCCCACGCCCGCGGCGCCGATGAAGCGGTTGTGGTAGTCGTAGACCTTGTAGTTGATGAAGAACGTCAGGTTGTCCTTGTTGGCCAGATCCGGGTCGACGTTGATCTCGTACGGGTCCTGCATGTCGCGCACGCGGAAGTACCAGGTGTCGCGCGGCTCATCGACTTTGACCTGCTTGAGCACGCCTTTGGCGTGGTAGTAGGTGAGCGTGGCATTGGAAACGAAGAACGCCGTGTAGGCGCCGTAATGGGTCATGACCTCGTCGAGATAGCGGGTCATCTGCTCGGGATTCTGCTCGCCGTTGACCACCCAGTCGCGCATGAACGTGTCACGGGACATCATCGAGGAAATCAGGATCGGCCGGACCAGATCTTTCTGGATTTCCGAATAGACCGTGTCGGAGGTCAGTGGCAGTTCAGTGTTGACGATGTTGTCGCGGATCGACTCGCGGGAAGCGAAATAGCTCAACAGCGAGGTGGCGAGAAACCCGGCGCCGAGCAGGGCGACCAACGTGAGCACCAGTGAACGTTGCGAGTACAAGGGAGAACGAAGCGGCATGGCAGATCCGTTGGCAGTGGCCCGATGGGATGCATTCTAGTGGCACTGCGCGCAAATAACTGCTCCCTGTGCGGCGTGAATGGTCGTTCTTTTATTCGGAGGTGGTGCGCCAGAACCTGTGGGAGCGAGCCTGCTCGCGAAGGCGGTGGGTCAGCCACATCCATGTTGAATGACATACCGCATTCGCGAGCAGGCTCGCTCCCACAGGTCGACAGATTCAGGCCAGGGTTTTGAGGTATGCCCGCCATCCCCCCAAATGACTGATATCCACCGCACCCTCCAGGCCATACGGCTCGCAGATAAACCCGCTCTCCCAGCGCCCATCCGCCAGTTGCACCTTGCCCAACCCGAGCGGCGCCGGAATCCCGGTGAGAAACGAGCCCAGCTCGCTGCTCGGCAACTCCCAGACCTCCACGGCAATCGCCACGCCGCCGTCCTTGACTCGTACCATCCCCGGACGCAGCGGTGGTCCACCGGCCAGGGCGTGCAGTCGATAGTCCGGCGAACTGAACGTGGTTTCCAGCAAACGCCCGCCACGCTGGGTCAGTTGCCAGTTCAGCGCCAGCCCTTGCAGATGCGCGCCACACACCACCAATCGAGCGCGGTCGTTGCGCGCAGCGTTCGCCGGAGCTGGCAGGGCGCTGTCCTGCTGGCGCTGCAAGGCATCGGCCACGCTCAACAGATACTGGTCGGTAAATACCCGTCCGAACAACGTCACGCCCCACGGCAAACCATTGTCCATGAACGCGGTCGGCACGGCGACGGCGGCGTAGTCGAGCAGGTTCATGAAGTTGGTGTAATAGCCGAGTTCGGAATTGCGCAGCACCGGCTCGGCCTCAAGCTCGGCCAGGGTCACCGGACGGCCGATAGTCGGTGTCAACACGCAGTCAAGATTTTCCAGGGCCTCGTCGCAGAGGGCCTTCAGTGCCTGCAATCGATATTGCGCGCGGAAGGTTTGCACGCCGGTCACTGCCGGAGCTTTGGCCAGCACCGCTCGGATCACCGGCAGCACCGCTTCGGGATTCTGCTCCAGCAGCTCACCGGCGACGCTGTAACGCTCGGCGACCCACGGCCCGTCGTAGAGCAGACGCGCTGCTTCGAGAAACGGCGACAGATCGAATTCGACTGCCTCGCCGCCCAAAGCCTTGAGCCGTTCGATGGCCGCTGCGAACAACTGTGGCCCCTCGTTGCAGCCGAAAAATTCAAGGTCCTGCGCCCGTGGCACGCCGAAGCGAAACGGCCGTGGCGCGCCAAATGCCGAGCCGTCATTCCATGCCGGGTTGCCTCGACTGTACTCATCGCGAGGATCGTGTCTGGCCGTCAACGCCAGCAACTGACTGGCCTCGCGAGCAGTGGCGGTGAAAGTGGTTACGCAGTCCAGCGTGCGGCACGCCGGCAGCACGCCAGCGGTGGAAATCAGGCCTTTGCTCGCCTTCAATCCCACCAGATTATTCAGCGCCGCCGGCACCCGCCCGGAACCGGCGGTGTCAGTGCCCAAGGCAAAACTCGCCACACCCAGCGCTACCGCCAGCGATGAACCCGCACTGGAACCGCCGGACGGATACTCCGCCAGCACGCTGTTCGGGCACGCACCATAAGGCGAGCGGCTGCCATTGAGGCCGGTGGCGAACTGATCGAGATTGGTCTTGCCCAGCGGAATCGCCCCCAGCGCCAACAGTTGCTCGACGATGGTGGCCGACTGCTGCGGCACATAGGCAAACGCCGGGCATGCAGCGGTGGTGGGAATGCCGGCCAGATCGATGTTGTCCTTGATCGCGAACGGCACGCCATACAGCGGCAGACTGTCGAGGTCACGACCGTCGAGGGCGGCCAGATACGTCTCCAGTTCATCGACGCTGAGCAAGTGAATGAACAGGTGATAGTCGGGATTCAGCGCAGCGGCTTTTTCGCGCAGTTGCAGCAGCAGCTGGCGCGGTGTGGTGTCGCCATTGCGATAGGCCTGGCGCAGTGCATCGAGTTGCAGATTCATCGGTTGATCCTTATAAAAAATGGCTTCAGTCGAGTTCCAGCACCACCACCCGTTGTCCGGCGCGCACCGCCGAACCGGGTTGCACGCGGATCTCTCGCACCACACCGGCCAGCGGCGCGAGCACAGGGATTTCCATCTTCATCGACTCGAGAATCACCAGCACGTCGCCCGCCGCGACACGCTGGCCGGCCTCGACCTGCACCTGCCAGAGATTGCCGGCGATGTGGCTGTCGACGCTGTGTTCACCGCTTTCCAGCGGTGCTTCTTCGCTGGCGTCAGGCACGGCTTCTTCACTGTCGAAATGCGCTTGGCCGCTGGCGATCCAGCGTTCGCGTTCAGCCTTGAACGCGCCCTGTTGCTGCGCGCGGAAGGCGCTGATGCCCGCGGCTTGCTGACTGAGAAATGCCTGATAGTCGGCGAGCTTGAGTTGGCTGTGTTCGATGTTCAGATCGAAGCGCCCCAACGGGAAATCGCGGCGAATGCGCAGCAGTTCTTCGGCGCTGACCGGGTAGAAACGGATCTGATCGAAGAAGCGCAGCAGCCACGGTTTGCCGTCGAACGCGGCGACTTCGCGATAGCGATTCCACATCTGCAGGGTGCGCCCGACAAACTGATAACCGCCCGGGCCTTCCATGCCGTACACACACATGTAGGCCCCGCCGATGCCGACCGAATTTTCGGCGGTCCAGGTGCGTGCCGGGTTGTACTTGGTGGTCACCAGACGATGACGCGGGTCGAGCGGCGTGGCCACCGGAGCGCCGAGATAGACGTCGCCAAGGCCCATCACCAGATAGCTCGCATCGAACACCGTGCGCTGCACTTCGTCGAGGTTGGGCAGGTCGTTGATGCGCCGGATGAACTCCAGATTGCTCGGGCACCACGGCGCGTCCTTGCGCACGGTGGTCATGTATTTGTCGATCGCCAACTGACAGGCCGGGTCGTCCCACGACAGCGGCAAGTGCACGATGCGCGAAGGCACCTGCAAGTCCTTGGCGGCGCACACCGCGTCCCATTCGCCAGCGACGATGCCGAGCAGATCGGCCAGCGGCAGTTGCTCGGGCTGGTAGTGCACTTGCAGCGAGCGAATGCCCGGGGTGAGGTCGATCACCCCATGCAGGGCCTGGCTTTCCAGCGCCTGCATCAGCGCGTGGGCGCGAAAGCGCAGGACCAGATCAAGCTCCGGCGCGCCGATCTCCAGCAGTAAATGAGTGTCGCCAGAAACCCTCCCGACAAGCCGCCGATCCCCCTGACCCAACTCAAGAACCACAGGCGACACAATCCCTTGTGGGAGCTGGCTTGCCAGCGATGAAGTTGATGCGGTGTCAGATCGGGCACCATCGCTGGCAAGCCAGCTCCCACAGGGGGCATCCCATTTCAGGGCGAGATCGCGGGCGGTGCCGAGGTCGACGGGGATGAACTGAATTTTATCGCCCGCCTTGAGCTGCCCCAGCTGCCACAGATCGGCCTCAATCACCGTCACCGGGCAGACGAACCCACCCAGGCTCGGGCCATCCGGGCCGAGAATCACCGGCATGTCCCCGGTGAAATCCACCGCACCAATCGCATACGGATTGTCATGGATGTTTGACGGGTGCAGACCCGCTTCACCGCCATCCTCACGCACCCACTCAGGCTTCGGCCCGATCAGGCGCACGCCGGTGCGGCTGGAGTTGAAGTGTACTTCCCACTGGGTCGCGAAGAACGTGGCGATGTAGTTTTCGCTGAAGTATTCCGGCGCGCCGTGCGGACCGTAGATCACCCGGATCTGGCGCACGCTCGGCAGCGCAGTGATGTGCTGTTCGGCCAGTTGCTGGCCGGCGCTGTGGTCGGCCAATGCCGGCACATGCAAGACATCACCGGCCCTCAACGCGCGCCCGCCATGCCCACCGAACTGGCCGAGGGTAAAGGTACTTTTGCTGCCCAGATAATCCGGCACCTGCACGCCGCCGCGCAGGCACAGATAACTGCGCGCGCCGGCGCCGCTGATGCTGCCCAGTTGCAATGTCGCGCCGGCCGGGATCAGCAGCGCGGTGTTCATCGGCACCGGTTCAGCGTCAAGGGTCAAGGCAATCGGCGCGCCGGTCACCGCGACCACCGCGTCACAATTGAAGCGCAGGATCGGCCCGCTCATGGTGATTTCCAGCGCGGCTGCGCCTTGTTCATTGCCGAGCAGGCGATTACCCAGACGCAGTGCTCGGCTGTCCATCGGCCCCGACGGAGGCACGCCGACGGCCCAATAGCCGAGGCGGCCGGGATAGTCCTGCACGCTGGTCTGCGTGCCGGCGCTGAGCACTTCGAAGGTGTTGGCGTGATAGAGCAGATTTTCCAGGCAACGGGTCCACGGCTGGCCGCTGGCGAATGGAGTATCGAGGAGAATCTGCCGCAGGTAATCGCGGTTGGTTTCCACGCCATACAGCAGGCTATCGCCCAGTGCCTGATGGAGTTCGGCGCGAGCCTGTTCGCGGCTCGGCGCCCAAGCGATGAGCTTGGCAATCATCGGGTCGAAATACGGCGGAATTTCCACACCGGCCTCGACCCAGGTATCGATGCGCAACTCAACGCCGTTGGCTGGCGGAAACTGCACAGCGGTCAGCAGGCCCGGGCTCGGCTGGAAATCACGCCCCGGATCTTCCGCGTACAGACGTGCCTGAATCGCATGGCCCTGCGGTTCCAGGCCTTGATACAACTCGTTCAGCGGCGGCAGATCACCGGCGGCCAGTTCGATCATCCAGCGCACCAGATCTACGTTCCACACCTGCTCGGTGACGCCGTGCTCGACCTGCAAGCGCGTGTTCACTTCGAGAAAATAGAAGCGCTGGGCCTCGCTGTCGAAGACGAATTCGACGGTGCCGGCGCTGCGATAATTCACCGCTTGCGCCAGTTTGATCGCTGCCGCGCACAGCTCATCGGCCATGCCTTCGGGCAGGTTCGGCGCCGGGGTTTCTTCGAGGACTTTCTGGTTGCGCCGCTGCACCGAACAGTCGCGCACACCGAGAGCGATGACTTCACCGCAGCCGTCGCCGAACACTTGCACTTCCAGATGCCGCGCGCGTTCGATGTACTTCTCGATGAACACCCCGGCGTCGCTGAAGTTGTTCTGACCGAGGCGTTTCACCGCTTCGAATGATTCGCTCAATTCACTGGCGCTGCGGCACACGCGCATGCCGATGCCACCGCCGCCAGCGGTGCTTTTCAGCATCACCGGGTAGCCGACCTGTTCGGCGGCGCTCAGCGCGCAATCGAGGCTGTCGAGCAGGTCGGTGCCTTCGAGCATCGGTACGCCGTGCTGTCTGGCCAATGCGCGAGCAGTGTGCTTGAGGCCGAACACCCGCAATTGCTCCGGCGTCGGGCCGATGAAGGCGATGCCCTGCGCTTCGCAGGCTTCGGCGAACGCTGCGTTTTCCGAGAGAAATCCGTAGCCGGGATGAATCGCCGTGGCGCCGCTTTGTTTGGCGATAGCGAGGATTTTATCGACGGCCAGATACGTCGCGGACGCCGCGCCTTCGCCGAGGCTGTACGCTTCGGCGGCCTGGGAGATGTGCAGGCTGGCAGCATCGGCTTCTGAGTACACGGCGACGCCTTGGGCCTTCAGCACGTTGATCGTGCGCAGGATGCGACAGGCAATCGCGCCACGGTTGGCGATGAGGATTTTTTCGAACATGGCATAACCCCTGAAGGGGGAGCGGGCCGTCCCGCTGTTTTTCGACAGACATCCGGGCCGTCCCGGATGGAAAAAACATCACTCAAACTCACCGCAAACTCCTGTGGGAGCCGGCTTGCCAGCGATGAGGTCGGCACATCCAACATTGTTGGTGACTGAAACACCGCAATCGCTGGCAAGCCAGCTCCCACAGGACTATCAGTGCCTTGAACGTTTCAGGCACTGCCCGGAACGCGCCTGGCACAGGGCAAAGAGCCAACGGCGTAAACGGCTGATGGTCAGTTCCATACCAGCAACTCCGCCGGGGTCGGGTTGTAGGCATTGCACGGGTTGTTCAACTGCGGGCAGTTGGAAATCAGCACGATCACGTCCATCTCGGCGCGCAAGTCGACATACTTGCCCGGCGCGGAAATACCGTCCTCGAAAGTCAGCCCGCCATCCGCCGTCACTGGCACGTTCATGAAGAAATTGATGTTCGGCCCGATGTCACCTTTGCTCAATCGGCCGTCGTGGACGCAGGCGCGCAGGTAGTTGTCGCGGCAGCTGTGCATGTAGCGTTTTTCCAGGGCGTAGCGCACGGTGTTGCTCTCTTGCGCGCAGGCGCCGCCGAGGGTGTCATGGCGCCCGCAGGTGTCGGCAACGATGGTCAGCATCGGCTGGCCGAGGTTGGAATACAGCACGCTGCCGGTGCTCAAGTAGACGCTGTTCTGCCGGCGCAAGGTGCGTTGCACGTCGTAGCGCTCCTTGGGGTTGGCGAGGCTGTAGAACAAGGTGTCGACGGCCTGATTGCCTTCCAGATCCAGGATGCGCAAGGTCTGCCCGGCCTTGACCTCCATCAGCCAGGGCTCGCCGGCGGGAATGGTGGCGCGGTAGATCGCGCTGTCGGCTTGCTTGTGCGAAGTGGCGATTGCGAGTGACATGGCTGCGATCCTCAGGCGAACAAACGGTCGGTGTTGATGAAGCCGCGCTCGTTTTCCGGGCGCGAAGTGCGGCAGTGTTCGGCGACGCTGGCGTCGGCGTTCATCCAGCTCAGCTTCAAGGGTTTCGGAGCGTATTCGGGTGACGGGTCCATCGGATGTTGCAGGGCGGTGAGCACCACCAGGGTGTCCATCGGCGCATACAACTCGATGTAGTCGCCGGCCTTCGAATTGCCCTCGACGAAGTGGAAACGCCCGGCCTCATCGACGTTCACACGGCTGAACAGATTCAGGGTCATCAGCAGGTCGGACAGGCCCAGGCCCCACTTGCCGAGTTCCACCAGCAGGTTGTCGGTGCCGTTGCGAAAGAAGCCGTTGCGCAGTTCCTGGTAGCGGCCCTGACCGTACTTTTCGGCGACTTCCTGTGCGCACAGCACGCCGCCGAGGCTGTCGCTCCAACCGCAGGTGTCGGCGGTGATCGCGGCGAGTACGCGACCCATGTCCGAGTACAGGCAGTGGCCGGCAGTGAGCTTGGCGGTGTGTTGGCATTTGAGGCTGTCGGGCAGGTTCAGCCGCTCCGTTTTTTCATTGGCATTGAGCAAGGTCAGGCTGACATTGGCGCCGCCGCGCAGGTCGGTCAGGCGCAGCAATTGGCCGCGCTTGAGCACGAACGAACGGTGGCCGCCGCCCGGCAGCATTTCCTCAGCGAAGGGTGGGAAAAGTTGGATTGAATCAGTCATTGCAGCAGTCCTCTCAAGCAGTGCGAAGGGTGCCCGCCAGCGGCAGCGGCAGGGCCTCGACGGCGGCGCGTTGGGCGCGGCGGTCGCTGTTCAACGGGATGTCGTAGGTGATGCGGGCGCCATAGGCGCCGGGGGCGTGCGGGTCGAGGCGCACCTTGTCGAACACCAGCAGGCGCGTGCCCAGGCTGAAGCCTTCCGACAGGTCGTGGGTGACCATGAACACCGTCAGTTGCGTCTCGCGCCACAGCTCCAGCAGCAGCGCGTGCATGTCTTTGCGGATGCCCGGATCGAGCGCGCCGAACGGCTCGTCGAGCAACAACACGCGCGGCTTCATGATCAGCGCCTGAGCGATGGCCAAGCGTTGCTGCATGCCGCCGGACAGCTGTGCCGGGTATTTGTCCAGCGCATGGCCGAGGCCGACTTTGCTCAGCAGTGCTGCCGCCTGTTCGCGGGCCTCGCGTTTGGCGTTGCCGAACAGCCGACCAAGCAAGGGCGCACGCGGCAATTCGAGACCGAGGGCGACGTTGTCGAGCACGCTCAGATGCGGGAACACCGAGTAGCGCTGAAAGACCACGCCACGGCTGGCATCCGGTTCGCCGGCCAGCGGCTGGCCGTCGAGCAGAATCTCCCCGCGACTGGCGCTTTCCTGGCCGAGCAGCAGGCGCAGGAAGGTCGATTTGCCGCAACCGGAGGCGCCGACCAAGGTGCAGAACTCGCCCTCGTTGACGTTCAGGTTCAAGCCTTCCAGCACCACTTGATCGGCGTACTGCTGCCAGACGTTTTTTACTGTGATGAAGCTCATTTCGCCGCTCCCTCGTACCAAGGGAAAGCGCGCTGGGTCAGCTGCTTCAAGCCCCAGTCCATCAGCCAGGCGAGCAGGGTGATCCACACCACGTAGGGCAGGATCACATCCATCGCCAGGTAGCGCCGCACCAGAAAGATCCGGTAGCCGAGGCCATCGGTGGAAGCGATCGCTTCGGCAGCAATCAGGAACAGCCACGCCGAACCGAGCATCAAGCGCAGCGAGATCAGCAAGCGCGGCAACAGCTGCGGCAAGACCACGCGCAGCATCAGCGTCCAGGTCGAGGCGCCCAGGGTCTGCGCCTTGATCAGCAGTTCGACCGGAATGTCGCGGGCACGCTGTTCCAGATCCCGGGCCAGCGCCGGGGTGATGCCGATGACTATCAGCATGACTTTCGATAACTCGCCCAGGCCGAAGACGATGAACAGAATCGGCAGGATCGCCAGCGGCGGCACCATCGACAGCACCGTCAGCAACGGCGACAACGGCGCGCCGAACAGCGGCAGGGTGCCCGCCGCAATACCGAGGCAAAGACCTGCCAGCGCCGCGATGCCGAGGCCGATGGCCAAGCGCCGCAGACTCGCCGCAGTGTCTTGCCACAACAGGTATTCACCGGTGCGGCTGTCGGCGTTGAAGGCCAGGCGTTTTACCGCATCGCTCATCTGCACGGCGCTGGGCAGCAGTTTGTCGTTGGGGTTGTCCGCCAGGCGCTCGGCCGAGCCTGTGAAGTAGGCGAACAGCACCAGCGCGAACGGCAGGATCACCAGCAACAGGCGGCTCGGGCGATCGGGGTGGCGATTGATCAGGCGCATGGCCAAATCCTCCGTGGCTTACAGCTTGGCGTCGGCGGCCATCTGCACGTAAGTCGGATCGAAACGCAGCTTGAGATTGGCGGTGTCGCCGCTGGTCACGCCGTTGGCGAAGGACATGCCGACCGCGCTCGGGTCCTTCGCGCCTTCGCCGAGCAGGCCGTGCTCGAAGGAGAATTCGGCGACCTTGCGCATGGTGTCCGGCAGTTGTTTGCTGGTGGCGAAATTCAGTGCTTCGCTCGGCGTGGCGAACAGTTTTGTGGTGTCCAGTTGCGCCTGGAATCCGGCGAGATCGGTGCCAGAGGCCTTGGCCATGTGTTCCAGCGCAGCTTTGCTCGCGGCATTTTTTGCGTTCATCAAAGCGACCACTTCGAACCACGCCCCGGTCAGCGCTTTGCCCAGCGCCGGGTTGTCTTTGAGGGTGGCGCTGTTGACCACCATCATGTCCATGATCTCGCCGGGGATCTGGCTGGAATTGAACACTTCGGTGACGCCGGGTTTGGCTTTGATATCCGAGAGCATCGGGTTCCAGGTGGTCACGGCGTTGACGTCGTCGGTGTTGAACGCGGCGGCAATGTCGGCGTCGGAGGTGTTGACCACTTTCAGGTCTTTCTCGGTCAGGTCCACCGAGTCCAGCGCCCGGGCCAGCAGATAATGGGAGACCGACAGCTCGACCAGATTGACGTCCATGCCCTTGAGGTCGGCGACTTTCTTGCCTTCACCCTTGAGCACGATGCCGTCGTTGCCGTTGGAGAAATCGCTGACGATCAGCGCGGTACTGTCAACGCCGCCGGCAGCCGGAATGGTCAGCGCATCCATGTTGGTCATGGTGCAGCCGTCGAACTGGCCGGCGGTGTACTGGTTGATCGATTCGACGTAGTCGTTGAGTTGCACGACGTCGATCTTGATCCCGTATTTCTTCGCCCATTTGTCGACGATGCCCTGGCTGCCGGCGTATTCCCATGGCATCCAGCCGGCGTAGATCGTCCAGCACACGCTGAAGTGGTCTTTCTGGGCGGCGGAAGATTGCGTGCTGATGAGCGTGGCGAAGGCGGCGGCGAGCAGGGCGGGGAAACGTAGTCGGATCATTGCGGATTCTCCAGTTGATCGAGGGCGGACAGGAAGGCAACGCGGCACCGCGAACGGTGGCTTGTCTCCCGGGCTTTTGTCCCGCCGTGTAACCTCAACTGGAGGTCGCCAACTCTCGGACCAGCCACTCGCGATTGCGAGCCGGAACCCTAGTCAGCCATTGCAAATTGTGGTGCCGCGAACCTGTGATGACTCCTGCACGGGTTTGCTAAAGCGAGAGACGTGCCAAGTCGCGCCGAGGCCTCTGCGGCGGGGATCTGCTGGATTGCCGGGGGAGCGGGGCGCGCGATAGCGCATCGTGGTGGTGCGCGGTTGCACCGTCATGCAGCGTGTTCAGGGGGCACGGGTGGTTGATTTGCGGATTAACAAGATTTCATGATCACTTGTTTCAACTTGTTGCAGGAACGCACCAGATTCTGAAATCGCTGTCTGATTCTTCGACAGTCACGCAATTGCTGACGGTCGCCTGCCAGCGTCGCTGGTGTGGCCAACCCGCGGTCCAGGAGGCCGCCATGTATCGCCGAATCGTACTGCTTGCCGTGATGCTTTTTTCCCTTGGCGGATGCGTTCCTTATTCCTATGGAGACAGCTACTACAGGTCAGAGGTCTACACATCACCCGCACCGGCCTATTACAGCGGTGGCGGCTCCTATTACCGCAGCGGCGGCACCTATTACACCCAGCCGCGCTACTACCAGCCAGCGCCGCGTTACTACCAGCAACCGCGTTATTACCAGGCGCCGCGGCACTACCAACCGGCCCCGCGTTACTACGAAAGCCGTCGCTGGCACGGCAATGATCGCGGACGCTGGGACGGCCACCGTCGCGGCGGTTGGGACAACGACCACCGCGGTCGCGGCAACTATGATCGCCACAGCGGTCGGCGTGACTACAACGGCCGTGGCAACCGCTGGTAAATCTCTGCAATGAACAAGCGGCGCATCAAGCGCCGCTTTTTTTTGCCCGGCGAAAAGTTGTTCCGTTGGCCATCTCCTAGGAGATTCCCGGAAGCGTCCTACAGTTTCATTTCGTGGCGTTTGTTAGCGTTCGTGGATGCCGAACGAGGCGAGCAATCCTCAGCTCGATAGCGGCGAAAAATGGACGTTCAGCACTATGAAGCTACTGGTTATTCATCAAAATTTTCCCGGTCAGTTCCGTCATGTGGTGCTGGCGGCGCTGGAGCGCGGTGATGAGGTTGTGGCGATAGGTCGGGACACTGCACCGGGCGTCGCCGGTGTGGAAATCCATCGATATCGAGCGACCAGCCGAGCGCCCGGCAATATTCACCCGTATCTGATCCGCTACGAACAAGCGGTGATCGACGGGCAGAAAGTTTTTGAAATCCTGGGCAGGCTGAAACGTTCGGGCTATCTGCCAGACGTGATTCTTGCTCATCCCGGATGGGGAGAGACGCTGTTTGCCAAGGACGTCTATGCCGATACGCCGCTGATTCACTATTGCGAGTATTACTATCGAGCGCAGGGCGCCGATTGCGGGTTCGACCCTGAATTCCGGCGAGCCGCAAGGGAGTCGTCACGGCTGCGAGTGCTCAACTCGCTGCATCTGTTGAATATTCAACAATGCGATATCGCAATCGCGCCTACGCAGTGGCAGCGCAGCCTGTTTCCGGCCGCTTACCGGCCGGCGATTCGGGTCATTCACGAAGGTGTGATTCAACGTGCTGACTTGGCGAAAGTCGGGGCAGTCAGACTGCCCAATGGAATCGAGCTCAAAGCCGGACAGCCGATCGTTACCTATGTCGCCAGAAACCTTGAGCCTTATCGCGGCTTTCACAGTTTCATGCGAGCGATCCCGCTTATTCAGGCCGAGTGTCCAGATGCACAGATCATCGTGGTTGGCGGTGACGGTGTCAGTTATGGGAGTAAGCCGGTCGGGTACCCGGATTGGCGCAGCAGGATGGAGGCGGAGGTCAGTTTCGATCACTCCAGAGTGCATTTCACAGGGAAACTTCCTTACCAGACTTATCGAGCGGTTCTGCAGTGTTCGAAAGTTCATGTCTATTTGACGTATCCGTTTGTCTTGTCCTGGTCGTTACTGGAGGCGATGGCGTCCGGTTGTGTGGTTGTTGCGTCGGATACGGCTCCGGTAAGGGAAGTCATTGTCGAGGGGGCTAATGGAATATTGGTGGATTTCTTTGACCATCAAGAAATTGCCAGAAGTGTAAGCAAGGTTTTGAAGTCGGCAGGTGGGTACGGTGGTCTTGCCAGCGCCGCGAAGTTGACGGCAGGTCGGTTCAGTGTGGAATCGGGCGTGAGCCAATATTTTGAGGTTTTTGCAAGCGCGATATCCGGGCATAGCGACATACCAACCGTTCCGCAGTTTGAGCGGGAGGTTTGAAATGTCCAGGAAGTCGCGTAAGCAGGCGATCAAGTGGTTTAAAAGGTTGTTGAAGTATGGATTGTTCTTTTATGTCTGTTACTGCGTAGCGGAATTTTATATTCGCAAAGAACAATCTGCCGAGTCGGCGGCTATTCACCAGGCAAACGAGAAAGCTTGTCAGAACAAACTGGCGAGCATGCAGCAAGTGCCGATATTAGGCGGCGCCTATATAGATAAGACGCTAGTCCCTGAGTTTTATGTAGGCATGCCTGAAATGGTGAACAAGAAAGCGTGTCTGGCGATTGCTATGAAGGGGCTTTTCTGGTGGACCGGGACGGGGCTGCACCGGTACCAGGATCAGCGCGCAGAGTCGATCCCCAAAAGTTGGCGGCTCTATAAATTGAACGCCGGACTTTTTACCAGGAAAGAAACCACCGAACCCCATGAGCGGGGTTATCGGCACGTCAACTGGCCGGATGAGTTGATTGTGAAACTAAAGAATTATCCGGGGCTGGAGATTTGGCTCGATGCACCTCCACCGCATTTCAAGAATGAAGATTCGGTTAGAACGTTTGTCATTACTGGCTGGCCGCGGCGAGATGGAACCCCTCGATTGATCAACTGTGACGGCTTGATTCGCCCGGCTTCGGAGGAAAAGCTGACTGACGAGAAACTGGCAAGGTTCAGCAGAACTGACTTGGAAAATCTTGATTTCGGCAAACTGAATTTTTTCTGCGCTATCAATCTGGATAACTTCGACTTCGCTGGTGGGCACGGTGGCGTAAAACTCGGATTAGCGTCATTACGCGAAGCACCTGAGATGCTCAAGTATCTCAGTGGTTATCTTTCACGGGCTGTTATTACAAGGAAGTAACAATGAGTTATGTATTCAGCGATATGGAAAAATCAGAGATTTTCAACGCGGCTAATATTTGCAAAGGAATGAGGCTGAGCTCAAAACAAATTCAGTACGATGCGCTGAAAATAGCAGGGGCAAGCTGCGCCCCCCTGTACCAAAAGCTATTCGACATTATTGGTGAAAAAATTTCTGACGTTGTAGCCGCCGATAAAGAGGCTGGAGAGGTGCTGAAAAGCGCCAGACTCTGGCTTGCCGTGGCCATTGATGCCAACGGTGGAAACGGTGCCTACTCTGCCCTGATTCGTGGTTACACCTCCCGCCAGGGTGAACTCAGACTGAATACTATTTTCAGTGAAGACCTGATGCAGCTTTCATCCAACCAGGTTGCCGTCAACTTCATCAATACCCTGATCAACGGATCCCTTGCCGGTCAACTGGCGCCGTGGACGGTTCCGTCAATCAGCCAGATCGCTGAAATCGACGCCAGCGCGATTGGCGAGGCTCTGTTCAAGGAGGTTTGCGGGGAGGACGACACCGCCGTGAAAAGTAACTCCGGTTGGTCTGGAACAGTCGGATTCAGCCTGCTGGGCGGTAAACCTCCCTATGAAACGTGGAGACTGATCTCTGCTGGCGACCCGAATGCGGAAGATGACGGCCCACCCACTCAGGCAAAACCCAACCGGCTCGACGACTATAAAAACATTATCTTCGCAATCGACGCCTACAGCGTCGGCCTGCGAGCGGCGATCAGTAATTTCGGCGTCAATCCACTGCAAAGTCTGCTCTCGGTCGTACCCGAGCAAATCAATATCGCGCTGGCCAGTGGCAGTGTGAATCCGCTGATTCAGCATGTAGTCAAAGGCACGCCTGTTGCCGCCGTGGTCGAGCTGATCTTGCGCTACGGCCAGAACGAATTTCTCGACATGTTCAAGCGCACTTACGACGGCGATTCTGCTGCCATACCCACTACCAACGACACCTTCGCCAGCAACGCTTACGCCTTCTTCTCGGCATTCTCCCCAGAGCAGTCGCAAAGCATCGTCACCCGGACAATAGGCGAGTTCGGCAATGCCAATGCATGGGCGAAACTGGCAGCCGAGGCGACGCCGCTCGGTCTGGCGTTGCGCAACTCTTTGCAGCAACTGAGTGAAGTCGTCATAGAGCGAGCCGACGGTTATCCCGACCGCAACCTCGAGCTTTACGATCCGCACACTGGCGAAGGCTTTATCACCGCGCAGTGGCTGGCGGACCGTGCGCAGATGCTCGCCCGTTTGATTGCCCGAACCCAAGGCTCGTTTGGCGAACACTCGCTGCAGCAGTTTTCCTACTCCGATCTCGCCTCGGGCAAACAGGCGCCGATGACCACCGGCGTGTTGAACCCGCTGGCCATGTTCGGTGACGACGGAGGGCGATCTTTCGCCGGTGGCGCCAATGCCGATCATCTGTATGGCGGCGAGGGCAATGACTCCATCGATGGGATGGCCGGTCACGATGTCATTGAAGGTGGTCGCGGCAATGACTCGCTAACCGGAGGTGACGGCAATGATGTGTTGTACGGGATGGCCGGTGATGATGTTCTGATCGGAGGAAAGGGTAACGACGCCTTGATCGGGGGCGAAGGCAACGACCGTTATGAATTCGCCAGCGGCGATGGCCTCGACGAGATTCTTGATGCCAACGCCGATGGGCAGCTGTGGATCAACGGCGCACCGATTCCCGCACTCAAACGCCGCGCGCCTCTAAGCAATATCTGGTCTACCGAGGATCGGTCCATCACCCTGGCGCTTGTTGAAAACACCCTCAACATCAAATACGGCCAGGGCGATCTGGTGGTGATCAAAAACTTCCAGCCCGGGATGCTTGGCATCCGCCTCCCTGAATACGAGGGGCAGCCGCTCACTGCTGCGGATCTGACGCTTCAGGGCGACTGGAAAGCCAAAGACGCCGATCCCACTGTCCCCGGCGATCAGCCCTCCTTTGATGAGCTGGGCAACGTGGTGCTGCTGCCCAAGGTCAAACAGCGCAACAAGGCCGACGTACTTTACGGTTCCGCCGCAGACGACGTCATTCTCGGCCTGGGCGGTTCTGATCGATTGTTTGGCAAGGCTGGAGACGATCTGTTATTCGGCGACAAGCAGACGACGCTCGAAAAAGCTATGGCCGACGGTGACGCCAAGGGCAAGGCGAATCGCGGAGACTGGCTCGACGGCGGGCAAGGTGACGATTTGCTTATCGGTACGGCATCCCGAGATGTTCTGCTCGGTGGCAATGACCGGGATACCTTGATCGGCGGTGCTGGCGACGATGTGTTATCCGGAGACGAAACCACCGGTGCGCTGGAGCAGGGTTGGGCGGTCAAACGCGCTACCGTCACTATTGCTGGCGGTGTGACCAGTCACCGAACGGTCTTTTCAAAGGCTTTGATAAACAGTGCCTCCGAGGGCGGTGACGACGTGCTGTACGGTCAGGGTGGCAAGGACTTTATCGATGGCGGCTGGGGGGAGGACCTGCTTGACGGCGGAGCTGACGACGATTTTCTCAAAGGCGATCAAGGTAACGACACCCTGGCCGGTGGCAGCGGCAACGATGTGATGCTTGGTGACAACCTCGATTGGGGCGGTGGCCTGCCCAGCAGACACCATGGCAACGATGTGCTTGACGGTGGTAAGGGTGATGACTGGCTCGCCGGCAACGGTGGCAGCGATGCGCTGTATGGCGGCCTTGGCAACGACACTTTGCAGGGCGATGACGACGTAGTGGACGGCGTCGACGGTAATGCCGCGCACTTTTTCGGCGATGATCTGTTGGACGGTGGTGCCGGCGATGATCGGCTCTGGGGCGGCGGTGGCGATGATTTGCTCTTCGGCGGCGAAGGTAATGACGATCTGATCGGCGATAGCCCTGAGCATCGGGTTCGCTATCACGGCAACGACTTTCTCGATGGCGGTGCGGGGGACGACACCCTGCGCGGCATGGGCGGCGCAGATACGCTGGCGGGTGGCGCAGGGGCTGATTTCCTCGATGGCGACGTATCTGACCTGCAACCGGGCGGAAGCAACAACGACGTGCTTCAGGGCGGAGAAGGAAACGATACGTTACAGGGTGGTTTCGGTGCCGACACGCTGTACGGCGGCGCGGGTGACGACATCCTTGCCGGCGATTACGAAAACAGCGCTGAGGCCGAGCAGAATGCCGATTATCTGCACGGTGGCTCAGGCAACGACACGCTGCTCGGAGGCGCTGGCAACGACACCTTGCTGGGCGGGGAAGGGACGGACTACCTTCGCGGCGATTCTGGCGACAACGTGTTTGATGGCGGTCCCGGTGCTGACGTGCTGGATGGCATGGATGGCGCTGACATCTACTATTTCGGCGCTGGCGACGGCCTGGATATCGTCACCGATGCCGGCGGCCGCAACATCATCAGGTTCGGTGCAGGGTTTTGCGCGCAAAGCCTGAAGGCCGACGTTATCGACGCTACCGTCGGCACGGTGTTGCGACTGGCCAATGGCACGGGCGACGCGATACTCATCAAGAATCACGAGCGGTGGAAGGATTCCACATTCAATTTCAGCGACGGCGTGGTACTTGATTACGCAGATGTCCTGCGCAAAACATTGCCACCGATAGAGACGGCCGAGCCACCCGTACCGGAACCTGTCACCGCCCCGGCAACCCATGAAAGCAACGTTGAGGATCCGGTTCAGCCAGACGATGTCACCGCTGCGGCGCAAGGCCTGGTGGCGTCTGTTCAAGCGGTCAACTGGACCGATGAGTTCCTCGCGCAAATCAAGTCAAAACGCTCCGCCCGCAGACACGCCACAGGTTTTACCTTGAATGAGCAAGGCGTCTGGGTTCGCAGCCATATCACTACCACCGACACCGGTTACACCACTCACACCGAGCTGATCGATGGCAGCGTCGGAGCGGGATCACTGTCTGAAACGCCGCCATGGATGAAGGTTGATGCAGGGCACGCCGTGGTCAGTGAAAGGCAGTCGACAACCACAACCCGTGTCGAACATAAACCGGTGAAAGCCGAGGGAGCAATGCCTTCCTCAGCTCAGGCGCCTCGCTATTATCGATCCGGTTCGGCCAGCGGGTTTTCATTCAATACGGGCGACGTATTGGTTGAGGACCGAAAGCAATCCGGCGCGCTTGAAGGCTGGTACGTCTATCCGGCGGCAAGCTTCAGTTCGGGCGCAACAGTGCCCAGGGCGTTTCGCTGGGATGTCACAACTGAAACGATCAAACGCAAAATCGTCCATGGCGACGATGCCGGCGGGCGAGTCAACGTCGAAGTGGAAAACGTTTTCCACGGCGGCGCGGGTGAAGATCTGATCGTCGCTTATGCAGGCTCCCCGCTTGACTACGGCACTGTCGGCGACAGAACACCGGGCGCGTTTTTATCCGCAGGTGCAGGTGACGATACCTTGCTGGGCTCTGAGGGCGCCGACTATCTGGTCAGCGGGGCAGGGGATGACTGGCTTTACGGCGAAGGCGGTGCCGACACCTACATCGTGCAAGCGCACGCCGCAGCGACCACCACGATTGCGGATGTGCCGAACCCTGTTTTCCACCGCGCAGAAGTTGGCGCAGCGGAGTGGAAAGACGAGTACGGACCTCTCGATGAGGACACGGTCGTTCTTCCAGCAGATGCGCAGCGCGATGCACTGCAATTGAGCTGGGGTGCTGCGCTGATAGAGACCACTCATGTCGAGCTGGAACCCAACCCGGGTCGTGGGGCTTACCGCAACCCGCCGAGAGCGAAAATGCTTCATCCGACACTCGATATCCAATGGGGCGGGACACAGAAAGTCCGCATCGTCTGGCCCCACAGCGGTGAACTTGAGGGCGCCGGTATTGAGCTCTTGAAGTTCGCCGATGGGTCGGTCGCAAGTTTGAAGCAGCTCCTGGAATCAAGTCAGCTCGGCTCTGCGCCCGAAACTTTTCATACGGGTGTCATCGTCAACCATCCCATCCGTTCAACTTCCTTGCGAGACGAACGAGCGCTGCCACTCGTGGGCGGTCGGGGCAACGACACGATAAGCGGCGCGGGGGAGATCCGAGGCATGCACGGGGATGACGTGCTCACGGGCAGCCTCGGTGATGATCTGCTGCTGGGTGGGCCGGGCAATGACACGCTGACTGGCGGTGCTGGAAATGATATCTACCGATACGATGGCCTCGGCAGGGACGTAATCATCAACAACGGAGGCGGCCTGGACGGGATCGATTTTTCCGAACGCAGGCTGACGATCGACAACCTGAAATTTCACCGTGAGCGCGATGATCTGGTGATCGTGGTCGACTACGGCATGGCACCGAAAATCCGGTTTTCCGGGCACTTTGCCGCAGGTGAAAGCGCTATTGGCTTCATAAGAGTCAGCGAAGGAACAGCGATTCAAGACTACAGCGCAAGGCAAATTGCTGAACGTCTGCACCCGCTTCCGCCACTGAGGGATGTCGAAGACATTTTGATAAAGGGCGACGATGAAGCGCAGCGGGCCATGAAGGAAATCATCGAGTTCTACGAACTGAATGTCTGACAAGACGACCGATTGAGCCGGCCCGCGATGGCAATCCAGTCGCCATAGCGGGCCTCGCGTCACCTCAATACTGGGTCAGATCCGCCAAGGGATGCCGTCCCTCCCAGACTTTATGAAAGTGTGCCTCGACCACCGCATCCGGCACGCTACTGATATCCGGCCAGTGCCAGTGCGGCTTCTGATCCTTGTCGATCAACCGCGCACGCACGCCTTCGCTGAATTCCGGGTGACGGCAGCAATTGAGGCTCAGGGTGTATTCCATCTGGAATACTTCGGCGAGCGACATGTGCCGCGCGCGGCTGATCTGTTCCCAGACCAGATGCGCGGTCAGCGGCGAGCCCTCGGTCATGGTTTTCGCCGCACGGGCGATCAATGGATCGCTGCTGTCGCGGTGCAGGCTGATGGCTTTCCACGCACAGGCAACGTCGCTGACATCGAGCAGTTCGTCGATCTGCTGACGACGCGGCAGCCACTGCGCTTCGGGCATTTGCTCAAGTGCTTCCTGCTGCAGAGCCTTGAGCAGGCTGTTGAGCTGCATGGCGGTCTGTTCCTGCCAGTTCAATTGCAGCAGGCCTTCGATCAATTGCGGTTGCTGTTCGTCGAGCAGGAAGCGATCGGCCAGGTCCAGATCCAGCGCATCACGGCCGTTGATGTGCGCGCCGGTCAGGCCGAGAAACAAGCCGAGCTTGCCCGGCAACCGCGCAAGAAACCAACTGGCGCCGACGTCCGGATACAGTCCAATAGTGATTTCCGGCATCGCCAGACGGCTGCTCGGCGTGACGATCCGCGTGCTGGCGCCCTGCAGCAGACCCATGCCGCCACCGAGCACATAACCGTGACCCCAGCAGATCAGCGGCTTGGGATAGGTATGCAGGCTGTAATCGAGGCGATATTCCGCGCTGAAAAACTGCGCGGCCAACGGCGGGACTTCGCCGGGGTGAGCGCGGCAGGCTTCGACCAGGCTGCGCACCTCTCCGCCGGCGCAGAAGGCTTTGGCGCCGTTGCCGCGCAGCAGTACGCAGACGATTTGCGGGTCATTGGCCCAGGCGTTCAATTTGTCGCTGAGCGCGTTGATCATCGGCAGGGACAGTGCGTTCAGCGATTTTTCGGCATCCAGGCTGGCGATGCCGATGCGGGCGCCGTCGGTGCCGGTAAGTTCTTCGAAGTGCAGATTCATCGTGACCTCGATCGGGAATTTGAGCGATCAGTATGATCGCTATGGGGGAAAGTGCCGGATCTGCGTCAGATCAATTGACAAGCGTGGTCGGCTTTCCTAGGGTTCGCCCCATTGTTTTTGCCGGAAATGACCATGACTGCTGACGACCGTATCAAACTCGAACCGAGCTGGAAGGAGGCACTGCGTGCTGAGTTCGACCAGCCTTACATGGCAGAGTTGCGCAGCTTTCTGCAGCAGGAGCGGGCCGCCGGCAAGGAGATCTACCCGCCGGGACCGATGATTTTCAACGCACTGAACTCAACGCCGCTGGACAAGGTGAAAGTGGTGATCCTCGGCCAGGACCCGTACCACGGCCCGGGCCAGGCCCACGGTCTGTGCTTCTCGGTGCAACCGGGCGTGCCGGCGCCGCCGTCGCTGGTCAATATCTATAAAGAGCTGAAGCGCGACCTCAATATCGACATTCCCAACCACGGCTACCTGCAGAGCTGGGCCGAACAGGGCGTGCTGCTGCTCAACACCACCATGACGGTTGAGCGCGCCAACGCCAACGCGCACAAGGACAAGGGCTGGCAGCACTTCACCGACCGCATCATTGAGGTGGTCAGCGAGCGGCAGCCGCATCTGGTGTTCATGCTTTGGGGCGCCCATGCGCAGAGCAAGCAGAAGCTGATCGACGCGACCAAGCACCTGGTGCTGACCTCGGTGCATCCGTCGCCGTTGTCGGCGTATCGCGGGTTTTTGGGCTGTGGGCATTTCAGCCGGACCAACAAGTTTCTCGAACAGAATGGCGAAACGCCTATCGACTGGCGCTTGCCACCGATTTGATGTGTCGACCGGGTTGGCCCCTTCGCGAGCAGGCTCGCTCCCACAGGAATTGTGTGCAAGCCACAAACCCCCTGTGGGAGCGAGCCTGCTCGCGAAAAGAGCGACCCCATCTCGCAGACTTAGGCGGGATGACGATTCCAGTATTTGAACAACGGCTCCGCCAGAAACAGCACAAACAACAGCCGCATCACCTGCATCGCCGTCACCAGCGGCACCGACAGTTGCAGGGTCTCCGCCGTCAGGCTCATCTCGGCAATCCCGCCCGGCATCATGCCCAGAGTCAGTGAACGCAGATCCAGATGGGTCAATGCACTCAAGCCCAGCGCCGCCAGCGACGCGATCAACATGGTCAGCGCCGTGCCGATCAACGTCCGGCCCATGAACGACGGCGCGCGGCGGAAGAACTGCCGATTGAAGTGACAGCCCAGACCGCTGCCAATCAGCCATTGGCCGATCTGACTGCCGCCATTGGGCAAACCGATGTGCAGATCCCAGGTGATGCTGACCGCCGCACTGACCAGTAACGGCCCGAACAGCCATGGATTGGGTTGGCGCAAACGCTGCCAGAGCCAGGCGAGCAGGGCGCCCGCCGGACACAGAATCGCCAGCCAGCGCCAATCGACACTGCCGGCGTGAGAAATCGGCGTGCCGTCACCGAGCAGATACTTGAACGCCGCCGGCACGCACAACACCACCACCAACACCCGCAGACTCTGCCCGGCCGCGACATGGCTGAGCAGTGCACCGTTACGAGCGCCGAGGTTGACCATCTCCCCGGAACCACCGGGCATGCTTGAGAAAAAAGCCGTGGCGCGATCCTCGCCGGTGCGGCGCATCAGCCACACGCCGACCACCGCCGACAGGCTGGTGACCAATGCACCGAAGAAGATCAAACCGAAATGACTGAGCACCTGTTCCATCACCAGCGGGGTGAAGTGCAGGCCGATACCGATGCCGACGATCCACTGGCCGCACTTGCGCCCGCCAGGGATTTCCGCCAGTTGCCACGGCGTCAGGCAGCGCACCAGGATGATCGCCAGCAACGAGCCGACCATCCACGGTAGCGGCCAGCCGATCTGACTGGCGATGAAACCGCCAAGCAGACCGACCAGCGGGGTGCCCCACCAGGCTTTCAGGGACAAGCGATCAAACATCGGCAATGACGCGCCGTGCCGCCGAACGTTTACGCCAGATGCGAATCAGCGGCATCAGCAGCATGATCGCGGTGAGGATCCAGCAACCGAAGGTGATCGGACTCGACCAGAGAATCTCCAACGCGCCATTGGAGATCGACAGCGCGCGACGCAGGTTCTGCTCCATCAGGCCACCGAGGATGAAGCCCAGCAGCAGCGGCGACAGCGGGAAATCCAGCTTGCGCAGGATGTAACCGAAGATGCCGATACCGATCATCAGGAACAGATCGAAGGTGGTCGCGTGCACCGCGTAAACGCCGATCCCGGTGATGATCGCGATGATCGGCACCAGCGCCCAGTTCGGCACGGCGAGGATGCGAGTGAATACGCGGATCATTGGGATGTTGAGGATCACCAGCATCACGTTGGCGATGAACAACGACGCGATCAGGCCCCAGACGATGTCCGGTTGCTGTTGGAACAGCAGTGGACCCGGGGTGATGTTGTACAGCGACAGCGCGCCGATCATCACCGCAGTGGTGCCCGAACCCGGAACGCCGAGGGTCAGCATCGGAACGAGAGCGCCGCACGCCGCGCCGCCGATTGCGGTCTCTGGCGCGGCCAGACCACGCGGATCACCTTCACCGAATTTGCCGCTGGTGCCAGCGATGCGCTTCTCGGTCATGTAGGCCACGGCACTGGCGAGCGTTGCGCCGGCACCGGGCAGCACGCCCATGATGAAACCGAGCACGCCGCAGCGCACGTTGACGACGAAAACCGACGCCGCTTCCTTGAAGTTGAACATCATCCGGCCGGTGGCTTTCACCGCTTCCTGGCCGTGGTGGGTCTTTTCCAGCAGCAGAAGGATTTCGCTGATCGAGAACAGACCCAGCACCAGCACGACGAACTGGATGCCGTCGGTCAGGTGAATGTTGTCGCCGGTGAAACGGTACACGCCACTGTTGGCGTCGATGCCGACGGTGGAAAGGAACAGACCGATCAGCGCCGCAATAAAGGTCTTCAGCGGTCGATCACCAGCCATGCCGCCGAGACAGACAATCGCGAACACCATCAACACGAAGTATTCCGCCGGTCCGAAGGCAATCGCCCATTTCGCCAGCAGCGGCGCAAACAGCACCATGCCACACGTGGCGATGAACGCGCCGATGAACGAACTCCACGCCGACAGTGACAGCGCGACACCGGCCATGCCTTTGCGGGCCATCGGGTAGCCGTCGAGGGTGGTCATTACAGTCGAGGCTTCACCCGGAATGTTCAGCAGGATCGAGCTGATCCGGCCGCCGTATTCGCAGCCCAGATACACCGCCGCGAGCAGGATCAGCGCCGACTCCGGCGGCAGGCCGAGTGCGAACGCGATCGGAATCAGCAACGCCACGCCATTGATCGGACCAAGGCCCGGCAGCAGACCGACGACAGTGCCGATCAGGGTGCCGCACAGTGCGGTCACCAGGTTGTACGGGCTCAGCGCGACGCCGAAGCCCTGACCCAAATAGCCAAGGGTATCCATATCAGTTCTCCAGGACGCTGAGCAGGCCGAGGGGCAGCGGAACATCCATCAAGCGATCGAACAGCAGATAGAGACCAACCGCCATCAGGCTGATGATCACCACGCTAGGCAGCCAGCGGCCGCCATAGAGACGGGCCATCGGTACGCCGGTAATGATGCTGGCCACGATGAAGCCAAGGGGTTCGAAGGTGCCGGCAAACACCAGCAACAACACCACGCACAGACCGATCTTGGTCAGGGTTTCGCGATCCAGCGGCGGCTCATCCGGGTTGTGTTTGATCGGCGCCGGGCGAAACACCATGTACAGCAGCGCCAGGCCCATCAGGCCGAGCATCAGCAGCGGAAAGGCGCGTGGGCCGACCGGTTCATAGGAAAAAGCCGCTTGGTACGGCCACGCCATCAGTGCCAGGCCGGCACACACCAGCAGCAACACCGAGGCGAAAATGCGTTGAATAAGCATGGGAGCTCCTGTGCTGCGTCCCCGCGTAGGAGACGCAGCCACTAGACAGAGACGATCACTGGATCAGGCCGAACTCTTTGGCCAGCACTTTGTAGTCGGCGACCTGCTTCTTCACGTAGGTGTCCAGTTCCGGGCCGGTCATGGCGAACGGGAACAGCTCACGCTGATCGCGCAGCTTGGCGAACTCGTCGGAAGCCAGCAGTTTGTCGAAGGAGTCTTTCCACCAGGCGTAGTCTTCGTCGCTGACTTTTGGCCCGAGGTAGAAGCCGCGCACCACCGGCCAGACGATGTCGTAGCCTTGCTCGCGAGCGGTCGGGATGTCCTTCATTTCCGGTTCGTCGAGACGCTTGTCCGAGAACACCGCGAGCAGGCGCATGTCACCGCTCTGGATGTGCGGCATGGAGTCGGAGATGTCGGTACTGCCGACCTGGATGTGACCACCGAGCAGGGCCGTGGCGATTTCACCGCCGCCTTCGAGTGCCACGTAACGCAGCTCGCGCGGGTTGATCCCGGCAGCCTTGGCGATCAGTGCGGTCTGCATCCAGTCCTGGCTGCCGACGGTGCCGCCGGAGCCGATAACCACTGAGCCTGGATCTTTCTTCAACGCCTGAACGAGATCGTCGAGGGTCTTGTAGGGCGAATCGCTTTTCACTGCGATGGCACCGTAGCTGGTGCCGACGGCCGCGAGCCAGCGCACGTTGGTTTCATCGAAGCGGCCGAACTTGCCCTGGGCCAGGTTCAACAGCGAACCGCTCGACCACGCGACCAGCGTGCCGGCATCCGCCGGACGTTGCGCGACCACCGCGTTGTACGCCACCGCGCCGACACCGCCGGGCATGTAGGTGACGCGCATCGGCTTGCTCAGCAACTTCTGGTTGACCAGTGCGCTCTGCACCAGTTTGCAGGTCAGGTCGAAACCACCGCCGGGGGAGGCGGGGGCGATGCATTCCGGACGTTTCGGCTCGGCCATGAGTTGGCCGGCAAACAGCATCGCGCCAGCGGCGAGAGCAACTTTACGCAGTGATACGTTCATTTGAGTCTCCAGAGGAGTTGTTGTTATGGATGGACCGAATGACCAAAGGGCAACGCGAAAACCTAGCGGCAGGCGCAGTTTTCTCGCGGCGCGCGCGCAACGACTGAAACAACGGAGGGGAAACAGGACTGCGGCGAGAAGCCGACGGTGCAACGGTGGAATCGAGCAAGGCGAGCAGGCATTACAGCCTCGGTGCGCATGGAGGGCATGCTGGGGTACTCCGTTATTGTTCTTATGAGTCGAAAACGCTTCATGGCGTTTTGCGTTGCGCTGTGTGGCGGCAGCGGCGACAGTCGAAACTGTCCGTGGGCCGACTCTAACCGGCTAACCTTTCAACAACCTTTCAATTGTCTTTCACGGTTTTTCGGGCTTCACAGCGGCGGTTGCGGCTGTAAACTCCGCGACAAAGCGTGGCGTCGGCCAACCCTGAACGAGGTAAAAATCCATGCGTGTCCTGCTCGTCGAAGACCATTTGCAACTGGCCGAAAGCGTGGCTCAGGCGCTCAAGAGCACCGGTCTGACGGTGGATGTGTTGCACGATGGCGTAGCTGCCGACCTGGCGTTGGGCAGCGAGGAATACGCCGTAGCGATCCTCGACGTAGGCCTGCCGCGCATGGACGGTTTCGAGGTGCTGGCGCGGCTGCGTGCACGCGGCAAAAACCTGCCGGTGTTGATGCTGACCGCGCGCAGTGACGTCAAGGATCGCGTGCATGGCCTCAATCTCGGTGCTGACGACTACCTGGCCAAGCCGTTCGAACTGACGGAACTGGAAGCGCGGGTCAAAGCCTTGCTGCGCCGCAGTGTGCTGGGCGGCGAGCGTCAGCAGCGCTGTGGCGTGCTGGCTTACGACCTCGATACGCGGCGCTTCACCCTCGGCGACGAACTGCTGACCCTCACCTCGCGCGAGCAAGCCGTTCTCGAAGCGTTGATCGCGCGGCCGGGGCGAGTGATGAGCAAGGAGCAACTGGCCGCGCAGGTGTTCGGCCTCGACGAAGAGGCCAGCCCCGACGCCATCGAAATCTACGTGCACCGCTTGCGCAAGAAGCTCGATGGCCAGCCCGTGGCCATCGTCACCTTCCGTGGCCTCGGCTATCTGCTGGAAAGCCGCGATGCATAAGCCCAGCAGCCTGCGCTGGCGGTTGCTGTGGAACCTTGGATGGTTGCTGGTGGTGCTGATGCTCGCCAGCGGCTTGAGCGCTTACTGGAACGGTCGCGAAGCCGCCGACACCGCGTATGACCGCACGCTGCTGGCCTCGGCACGCACCATCGCTGCCGGGTTGTCGCAGCGCGATGGCAGCCTCAGCGCCGATGTACCTTACGTGGCGCTGGACACCTTCGCCTACGACAGCGCCGGGCGCATCTATTACCAGGTCAACGACATTCACCAGAAGCTGATTTCCGGCTACGAAAATCTTCCCGGGCCACCGCCCGGCACGCCGCGCACCGACAGCTATCCGGCGCTGGCGCGCTTTTACAATGCGAAGTACAACGGCCAGAACGTGCGCGTGGTCAGCCTGCTCAAGGCCGTAAGCGAGCCGAATATGAACGGCATGGCGGAAATCCGCGTGGCTGAAACCGACGAAGCGCGGGTCAGCATGGCGCGCAGTCTGGCGGCCGATACGTTGCTGCGCCTGGGCATGCTGGCCGTGGGTGCATTGCTGCTGGTGTGGTTCGCGGTGAGTGCGGCGTTGCGCCCGCTGGAGCGGTTAAGAACCGCTGTTGAGGAACGCCAGCCCGACGACTTGCGGCCGCTGCCGCTGGTGGAAGTGCAGCATGAACTGGGACCCCTGGTACGCGCGCTCAATCATTTCACCGAAAGGTTACGCGGCCAGTTCGAGCGGCAGGCGCAGTTCATCGCCGATGCCGCTCACGAGTTGCGCACGCCGTTGGCGGCACTCAAGGCACGCCTGGAGTTGGGCCTGCGTTCAAACCAACCGGAAACCTGGCGCACCACCCTTGAGTCATCCGCACAAAGCACCGATCGCCTGACCCATCTGGCCAATCAGCTGCTGTCGCTGGCCCGGGTCGAAAACGGTGCGCGGGCGATTGCCGAGGGCGGCGCGCAGTTGCTCGATCTGAGCCAGTTGGCCCGAGAGCTGGGCATGGCCATGGCGCCGTTGGCGCACAAGCGCGGCGTGGCGTTGGCGCTGGAGGCGGATGAACCGGTGTGGCTGCGCGGTGAGCCGACGCTGCTCAATGAACTGTTGAGCAATCTGGTCGACAACGCGCTGGCGCATACGCCACCAGGCGGCAATGTGATTTTGCGGGTGACGGCGCCGGCGGTGCTTGAGGTTGAGGACGACGGGCCCGGGATCCCGCTGCATGAGCGCGATCGGGTGTTCGAGCGGTTTTACCGGCGTAATCAGCAGGTCGCCGGCTCAGGTCTGGGCTTGGCGATTGTCGGCGAGATCTGTCGCGCGCATCTGGCGCAGATCACCCTGCATGATGGCGAGCAGGCGGGATTGAAGGTGCGGGTCAGTTTTATAGCCGGGTAATACTTTTGTGGCGAGGGTTTTTTGTGACGAGGGGATTTATCCCCGCTCGGCTGCGCAGCAGTCGCGGTTCGCATCGCAGAGTCTAGGGTCGCTTCGCAACCCAACGGGGATAAATCCCCTCACTACAGGTCAGTAGAACATCGACCGCGATTCTTCCAGATCCGCGCAGAACTGCTTGTTCTCCGGGTCAATCCCCAGCTTCCTGAACGCCGGCACACTGAGCGGATCAATCCGCGCAAACGGATGATCGGTGTCCTTGCGGCAATACAAATTGGCCACCTGCACGACATCGACGTAATC
The DNA here is from genome assembly GCF_007293365.2 of Pseudomonas sp. ef1. NCBI lineage: Bacteria > Pseudomonadati > Pseudomonadota > Gammaproteobacteria > Pseudomonadales > Pseudomonadaceae > Pseudomonas > Pseudomonas sp. ef1. Next base: position 2,486,561 of record NZ_CM129815.1, read on the forward strand.
GATGCGCGTCGAGTCGCGGCTGAAGTCTTGATACAGCAATGGCAAATGCACCAGGCGCTCGGGAAACTCCCAGACCCGCAGCAATTTCTCGCCGAGCAATGGGTGAATCTGCTCGATCACATGGGTCAGGCTGACCGCATCGGAGAGCAGTTCATTGTGGTCTTCGGCGTAAGTCAGAATCGGCAGCACGCCAATCTGATGCACCAGCCCGCCGAGTGCCGCCTGATCGGGCTTGAGCTGGGTGTGGCGACGACACAGCGCATAGCTGACGCCAGCGATTTCCAGACTGCTGCGCCAGACTTCGCGCATCTTCTGTTCGACCACCTCGGAGCGGGCATTGAAGATCTGCTCCATCACCAGACCGATCGCCAGGTTGCTGCTGTAGTTGATGCCCAAACGGGTGATGGCGGTGTGCAGGTCGGTGACTTCCTGCGCAGCGCGCAGCAGCGGACTGTTGACCACTTTGATCAGGCGCGCCGACAGCGCGGTGTCGCGGCCGATGACTTTGCTCAGATCGCTGACGCTGATTTCCGGATCCTCGGCGGCCTTGCGAATTTGCAGGGCCACTTCCGGCAACGTTGGCAGAACCAGGTCATCGTTATCGATGGCCGCAACCAAATCCTGTTGGACCTTTTCCGCCAGTTCGCTCATTTGGACTCTCTAGGGTGTTGCAACAATGCTGCGATCAACGCTGGATTTCGCGGTCGCGATCCAGTTCGTAAGGCAGGTCGAGCACGTGCAACGCGGGGCCTTCGAGGGCGCCCAGACGCAAATCACCGGCTTCGGCAGCTTCGGCCTGCAACACGGCCAGGAGTTCAATGTTTCCCTCGGCATTGGCCGCCAGCACCACTTCGCCGATCGAGCTGTTGTGGCTGGGCGCGAACAACTGAGTGCCGGGCTCCGGCAACTCGGCTGCGTCGAGGTGCAGGCGGTACAGGCGCCGCTTGAGCTTGCCCAGATACTGCATGCGCGCGACGATTTCCTGGCCGGTGTAGCAACCTTTCTTGAAACTCACGCCGCCGACCGCCTGCAAATTGAGCATCTGCGGGATGAACAGTTCGCGAGTGGAAGGCATGACCTGGCCGATGCCGGCGCGGATCTGGCCCAGCAGCCATTGATTCAGTTCGGCCTCAGGCAGCGTGGCGGACAGTCGGCTTTGAATGTTTGGCGCCTGAGCGGCAGGCACCCAGAGTTCGGCGCGCTCGGGCGAAACGCGAATTGCGATCAGGCCTTCGTTGCGCACAACGCTGTCGGTTTCGGCGGGCAGTGCCAGACCGAGGCTGGTCAGGGCTGCATCGCCATGTGCCAGACCGAAGCGCACCCAGGCGGCGCTTTCATCGGTCAGTTTCGATTTGGAGAACACTGCGTACTTTTTCAGGTCGGCCAGTTGCGGTTCGAGCAGCTCGCTGGCCATCGCCATCACCACGCCGTCACCTTCAAGCAGGATGCGGAAGCTCGACTGCATCCGGCCTTTCTGCGTGCAGCGGGCGCCAAGGCTGGCGCGGGTGTCGCTCAGGTAATTGATATTGCAGGTCAACTGGCCTTGCAGGAATTTTCCGGCGTCCGCACCGCGAACCGCGAGTACGCCTTCATGAGACAGGGTGCAGAAAAAAGCAGAATCGGCCATGGGTCATCGCAGGGTAAATAGACTGGGGCACATCATAAGGGGGCAGGGTTGAAATGGGTAGTTGATAAAGGATCAGGGGTCCCCGACCAAAGCCGACTGTGCGGTCCGCGCCGGGGCTGTATACTGCCCGGCAAATTCGAGGAGGGCTCCATGGTCGAACAAGTTGAACTGAATCGCCTCTTTTGGCACAGCCGTCGCGGCATGCTTGAGCTTGACGTGCTGCTGGTGCCGTTCGTGCAGGAGGTTTACGCGACGTTGAATCAAGTGGATCGCGATCTGTACGTGCGTTTGCTGACCTGTGAGGATCAGGACATGTTCGGCTGGTTCATGGAGCGCAGCGAGTCGGAAGATCCCGAGCTGCAACGCATGGTCCGGATGATTCTGGATCGTGTCCAGCCCAAGTAATACGTTCGAATGCCGCTGGCATGCCTCACGGCAGTTGCTGGCGGCGTATCTGTTGGCCCAGGGCTTCGCCATGGGCTCGTTGTTTCTTCTGTCGATTCCACTCTGGGCCAGTCTGCTCGGCGCTTGCGTCTGTGCGCTGCACGGTCTTTGGGTGCTGCCACGGCAGATTCTGCTGAGTCATCCGCAAGCATTTTGCGGGTTACGGCGCGACGGCGATGGCTGGCAGGTCTGGAATCAGGCTGATGGCTGGCAAGCGGTGCAACTGCGCCCGGACAGTCTGGCGCTGCCGTTGATCGTGGTGCTGCGCTTTCGCCTTCGCGGAGAGTGGCGGGTCAGGTCGATCTGCGTGCCACGTGACTCGCAGGCAGCGGATCTGCACCGACGCCTGCGAGTGCGGCTCAAGTTCAGCCGGCGTAGGTGGGCGGCACCAGAATAGTGTCGAGCGCTTCGGGCAGCAGGTCCGGGTAGTCGAGGGTGTAATGCAGGCCACGACTTTCCTTGCGTTCCATGGCTGAGCTGATCATCAATTCGGCAACCTGTGCCAGATTGCGCAGCTCGATCAGGTCGCGGCTGACTTTATAGTTGCTGTAAAACTCATCGATCTCATCCAGCAGGAGACGCACCCGGTGCTGCGCCCGTTGCAGGCGCTTGTTGGTGCGCACGATGCCGACGTAGTCCCACATGAATCGGCGCAATTCGTCCCAGTTGTGCGCGATGATCACGTCTTCATCCGAGTCGGTGACCTGGCTGGCGTCCCAAGCGGGCAGGGCTTTTGGTGCCGCGACCTCATCAAGTTGCGCGAGAATGTCCGCTGCTGCCGAACGGGCATAAACGAAGCATTCCAGAAGCGAATTGCTGGCCATGCGGTTGGCGCCGTGCAGGCCGGTGAAGCTGGTTTCGCCGATGGCGTAGAGGCCGGGCACGTCGGTGCGACCGTGCTGATCGACCATCACTCCGCCACAGGTGTAGTGCGCGGCGGGAACCACCGGGATCGGTTGTTTGGTGATGTCGATGCCGAAGCCCAGGCAGCGTTCATAAACAGTCGGGAAGTGAGTTTTTACGAACGATTCAGGCTTGTGGCTGATGTCGAGATATACGCAGTCGACACCCAGACGCTTCATCTCATGGTCGATGGCCCGCGCGACGATGTCACGAGGCGCCAGCTCCGCGCGTTTGTCGAAGCGGTACATGAAGCGCTCGCCATTGGGCAGCTTCAAATGCGCGCCTTCGCCGCGCAGCGCTTCAGTAATCAGGAAACTCTTGGCTTGCGGGTGATACAGGCAGGTCGGGTGGAACTGGTTGAATTCCAGGTTCGCCACCCGGCAACCGGAGCGCCAGGCCATGGCGATGCCGTCACCGCAGGCGCCGTCGGGGTTGCTGGTATAAAGGTAGACCTTGGCCGCGCCGCCCGAAGCCAGAATCACGAAACGTGCGCCGTAGGTGTCGACTTCGCCCGTGGCGCGGTTCAGCACGTAGGCGCCGAGGCAGCGATCGCCTTCCATGCCCAAGCGGCGCTCGGTGATCAGATCAACGGCCACCCGCTGTTCCAGCAGTTCGATGTTCTCGCGCTCTTTGGCCCGGGCCAGCAAGGTTTTGAAGATCGCGGCACCGGTGGCGTCTGCAGCATGGATGATGCGCCGATGACTGTGGCCGCCTTCGCGGGTCAGGTGAAATTCGAAACCACCATCTTCAGTGCCGGACTGTTCGTCGCGGGTGAACGGCACACCCTGGTCAATCAGCCATTGGATGGCTTCGCGGCTGTGCTCGACGGTGAAACGCACCGCGTCTTCGTGACACAAGCCGCCGCCAGCGTTGAGGGTGTCGTCGACGTGGGATTCGACAGTATCGGTATCGTCGAGCACCGCGGCCACGCCGCCTTGGGCCCAGAAGGTCGAACCGTTGGCGAGATCGCCTTTGCTCAATACGGCAATGCGCAGATGACCGGGCAAGGTCAAAGCGAGAGTCAAACCGGCAGCACCGCTGCCAATCACCAGAACATCGTGTTGGAACTGTTGGCTCATTTCAGGATTCCGCTCAAAGCGACCCGGGTCGGGGTTGGCGCAAGACAGCTGGATCGGCGAGTCAAGACAGCCACACAGCCCACTAGTATATAGAGGGGTTGGGCGGCACAATAGCCAGGCCCAGATGGCATTGTGAGACTACTGCGCGGTAAAAAGTGCTGTGCTTCGTCGGAAGTTTTTTTGCCGGTTTGGGAAAAAGACACCTGTATCGGCGCTGAAACAGACTTTTCCGAGCAGGGTTGCGCAATGTCAGGTGGGTACGGCTATAAATAATTGGAACTTTTGCCAAAGGCCCAAGATCAATAGACGGTGCCAGAAACCAGGGACAGTGTCGGCTTCAGTGCGGAATCTGCGTTTGGATTCCTGCCGGCGAAACCGATAACAAGATTATTCGCGCAGCCGGTTTATCCCGCGCTGCGTTTTTCGTGCGTGCCAAATCAGAGCCCGCAGGAAACTTGCTTGGAGGGGGAGAACTTTTGCGAAAAGCCCGAGTCTATGTTTGCAAGTCTGGTCGTTTAGTAATGCAAGTCTCCTCCGGGCTTATCGAGGAGTGTTCATGCTAACCCAGGAAGAGGATCAGCAGCTGGTCGAACGCGTACAGCGTGGCGACAAGCGAGCTTTCGATCTGCTGGTGCTGAAATATCAGCACAAAATTCTCGGGTTGATCGTGCGTTTTGTGCACGACACCCATGAAGCCCAGGACGTTGCTCAGGAAGCCTTTATCAAGGCGTATCGGGCACTTGGAAATTTCCGCGGTGACAGTGCGTTTTATACGTGGCTGTACCGTATTGCCATTAACACGGCAAAGAACTACCTGGTTTCCCGCGGCCGTCGGCCGCCGGATAGCGATGTAAGTTCGGAGGATGCGGAGTTCTATGATGGCGATCACGGCCTCAAGGATCTCGAATCACCAGAACGTGCATTGCTGCGGGATGAGATCGAAGGCACCGTCCATCGGACCATCCAGCAACTGCCAGAGGATTTGCGTACGGCTTTAACTTTACGTGAATTCGATGGTCTGAGTTACGAGGACATTGCGAGCGTCATGCAGTGTCCGGTGGGTACCGTGCGCTCCCGGATTTTCCGCGCTCGGGAGGCCATCGACAAAGCCCTGCAACCGTTGTTGCAGGAAAACTGAGACAGCGGCGACAGCCAAGAGAGGAACGCCATGAGTCGTGAAGCCCTGCAGGAATCGCTGTCCGCAGTGATGGATAACGAAGCGGACGAACTGGAATTGCGTCGAGTGCTTAGCGCACTGGATGATGTTGATACCCGTGAGACCTGGGCTCGTTACCAGATCGCTCGGGCAGCCATGCACAAGGATCTGCTGCTTCCGCGTCTGGATATCGCTGCGGCAGTGTCCGCTGCGCTGGAAGACGAAACGGCTCCGGCCAAAGTATCCCGCAGCCCTTGGCGTAACCTGGGTCGCCTCGCTGTTGCCGCTTCGGTAACCGTGGCCGTTCTGGCCGGTGTTCGCCTGTACAACCAGGACGAAATCGCTGGTGTTGAACTGGCCCAGCAGTCGAATCAGCCTACTCTGGCCACTCCACAGGTCAAAGGTCCGGCAGTTCTGGCTGGTTACAGCGAAAGCTCGGAAGCGACTGGTCCTATGGCTAACGGCGTTCTGCAAGGACAGCCAGGCTGGCATGATCAGCGTCTGCCAGGCTATCTGCGTCAGCACGCTCAGCAGGCTGCACTCAAAGGAACTGAAAGCGCGCTGCCATACGCACGTGCCGCAAGTCTGGAAAACCGTTAAGGAGGATCATGCGCGCCATCCCTCTACTTTCGCTTCTGCTCAGCGGCTGGTTCATCGTTCCAGCCCACGCTGACGAGGCCCAGGACTGGTTGACCCGTCTGGGCCAGGCCGAGCAGCAGCAAAGCTTCCACGGTACTTTCGTTTACGAGCGCAACGGCAGTTTTTCCACGCACAACATCTGGCATCGTGTCCAGAATGGCCAGGTCCGCGAGCGGTTATTGCAGCTCGACGGCTCGGCTCAGGAAGTCGTGCGCATTGATGGACGTACTCAATGCGTCAGCGGCACCCTGATTGCGGGATTGGGTGATTCACCCAACGCTGCCGCCCGTGCGCTGGATCCCAAAAAGCTGAAGAATTGGTATGACCTTGCCGTCATTGGCAAGTCGCGCGTGGCCGGCCGTGACGCAGTGATCGTGTCGCTGACCCCTCGTGATCAGCACCGATACGGTTTCGAGCTGCATCTGGACAAGAAAACCGGCCTGCCGCTCAAGTCGTTGCTGTTGAACGACAAGGGACAGCTGCTCGAACGTTTCCAGTTCACCAGCCTCGACACGGATGAAATCCCGTCGGACAAGGATTTGCTGGCAGACGCCGATTGCAAGCCGATCAACATCGCAAGCGACAAGGTTTCTGCAGCGAAAACCGTTCAGGAGTGGCGTTCGGACTGGCTGCCGCCAGGCTTCGAGCTGACCAGCAGCAGTTCGCACAAGGATGCGCAAACCAAGACCCAGGTCAGCAGCCTGATGTATGACGATGGCCTGGCGCGTTTCTCCGTGTTCCTTGAGCCGTTGAACGGTGCAACCGTCACCGATACTCGTACCCAGTTGGGCCCTACCGTCGCGGTATCCCGTCGTTTGACTACACCGCAAGGTGAAATGATGGTCACGGTGGTTGGCGAAATCCCGATTGGCACCGCCGAACGAATCGCTCTATCGATGCGTAACAACGATGGCGCTGCGACCAGCAAGCAGTGAGCTGATTTCAGTCATTTCCACCTCGTCGTCGAGACGTCGAAATGTTTGCTGAGCATTTTCATTTGCAAAACCCCTGAAAATTTTTTATAGGTCAGAGCCTCACGGCTCTGGCCTTGTTTGTTGTTCCCGGAACAAAAATGCCGGTCTGTGGTTTCCGGTGTTCCTTTGCTCCATATCGCTTAACCCTGCTCGTCGTAACGGGAGCTGTATGTCGATACCAAGTTTGAAGTCTTACCTTTCCATCTTCGCCACCGTGCTGTTGCTCGGTCAGGCGGTCCCTGCTGCGCAAGCGGCCGATCTGCCTGATTTCACCCAGTTGGTCGAACAAGCGTCGCCAGCGGTAGTGAACATCAGTACCACGCAGAAACTGCCGGACCGTCGCGTGAATCAGCAGATGCCGGATCTGGAAGGCCTGCCACCGATGCTGCGCGAATTCTTCGAGCGCGGCATGCCGCCTCAACAGCGCTCGCCGCGTGGCGACGGGCGTCAGCGTGAAGCGCAATCGCTGGGTTCGGGGTTCATCATTTCGCCGGATGGCTACATCCTCACCAACAACCACGTGATCGCCGATGCTGACGAAATCCTCGTCCGTCTGGCTGACCGCAGTGAGATGAAAGCCAAGCTGGTCGGCACCGATCCACGTTCCGACGTGGCGTTGCTGAAAATCGAAGGCAAGGATCTGCCGGTGCTCAAGCTCGGCAAATCCCAGGATCTGAAGGCTGGCCAGTGGGTCGTCGCGATCGGTTCGCCATTCGGCTTTGACCACACCGTGACCCAAGGCATCGTCAGCGCCGTCGGTCGTAGCCTGCCAAACGAAAACTATGTGCCGTTCATTCAAACCGACGTGCCGATCAATCCGGGCAACTCCGGTGGCCCGCTGTTCAACCTGAACGGTGAAGTGGTCGGCATCAACTCGCAGATCTACACCCGCTCCGGTGGCTTCATGGGCGTGTCGTTTGCCATTCCGATCGACGTGGCGATGGATGTTTCCAACCAGCTCAAGAGCGGTGGTAAAGTCAGCCGCGGCTGGCTGGGCGTAGTCATCCAGGAAGTGAACAAGGATCTGGCCGAGTCGTTCGGTCTCGACAAGCCGGCCGGCGCTCTCGTTGCACAGATCCAGGATGACGGCCCTGCGGCCAAGGGCGGCCTGCAAGTTGGCGACGTGATCCTGAGCATGAACGGTCAGCCGATCGTCATGTCCGCCGATCTGCCGCATCTGGTCGGCGCGCTGAAGGCTGGCGCCAAAGCCAATCTGGAAGTGATTCGTGAAGGCAAGCGCAAGAACGTCGAGCTGACCGTCGGCGCAATCCCGGACGAGGACAAGGAGCTGGCAGGTCTGCCGAAATCCGGCGCTGAAAGCAGCAGCAACCGCCTCGGCGTTGCGGTCGGCGAATTGACCGCCGAGCAGAAGAAAACCTACGACCTCAAAGGTGGTGTGGTGATCAAGGAAGTGCAGGACGGTCCTGCGGCCCTGATCGGTCTGCAGCCGGGTGACGTGATCACCCACCTGAACAACCAGGCCATCGGCTCGGCCAAGGAGTTCACCGACATCGCCAAGGCGTTGCCGAAGAACCGTTCGGTGTCGATGCGCGTGCTGCGTCAGGGCCGTGCCAGCTTCATCACCTTCAAACTGGCTGAATAAGCCAGCAACAAGGTAAAAAAGAAACCGCCTCGAAAGAGGCGGTTTTTTTGTGTCTGAAGTTTTTGTCTTGTCTGGAAAGACTCAGCCCATCATGTCCTTGACCATACGCTCCTGTTCCATCAGCTCACGCTGGCGGGCATCGATGCGCGAGGACAGCGGGAAGTTGTTGCCAGCCTTGCGCTTGGCGAAGTCCAACTGCTGAATGGCCTGGCGGTAATCGCCGACCAGCGCAAAATACTCGGCTCGCGCCTGATGCAGGCCGATGATGTTGCCCGACAAGCCACGGGTTTCAGCAACCTGATACCAGACGTCCGGATCATCCGGGCGCGACTTGAGCAGGCTGTCCAGCGCCTTCTCGGCATCGGCGGCGCGATTCTGTTTCAGCAGCAGATCGACGCGCACCTGATTCAGCGGATAGTTGCCCGGGAACTGCGTGAGCATGCGGTCGACCCGTGACTGCGCATCGGGCAGGCGATTGTTGGTGATGTCCAGATCGACCTGAGCGAGGTTGTAGATGATCTCGTTCGGCGACTTGGCCAACAATTGCTTGAGGTTCTCGCGGGCTTCGTTGAGCTGGCCGCCCTTGATCTGGGCGATGGCGAGGCCGTAACGCGCGACATCGTTTTTCGGGTTCTCATCGAGCAGGGCGCGGAAACGCTTGGCGCCCAGTCCCGGGGTTTCTTCGTAGATCAACTGCACCCGCGCGCGGATCAACTGGTAGCGCATGCTGTCTTCGATGCCGCCCGGTTTCGCCTGCTCGGCGCGGTTGCGGGTATCGGCGATACGCGATTCGGTGACCGGGTGAGTCAGGAGGAATTCCGGCGGTTTGGCGTCAAAGCGGTACTGGCGCATCAGGCGTTCGAACATGGTCGGCATCGAGCGCGGATCGTAACCGGCCTTTTCCAGGTTGAGGATGCCGATGCGATCTGCCTCCTGTTCGTTTTGTCGCGAGAAGCGCCGTTGTTCCTGCAACGCCGCAGCCTGGGTGCCAGCGATGGTGGCGATGCCGGCATCACCGCCGCCGGCCGCCGCAATGACAATGCCGGCCAGCAACGCGGCCATCATCGGCACCTGCATTCTTTGTGAAGCTTCCACCCCGCGAGCAAAGTGGCGTTGCGACAAGTGCGCCAATTCGTGAGCGAGCACCGAGGCGTATTCACCTTCGGTCTGGGCGTTGAGGAACAGGCCGCCGTTGACCCCGACCACGCCGCCCGGCGCTGCAAAGGCGTTGAGTTGTGGGCTGTTGATCAGGATGAATTCCAGGCGTCGGTCGGAAACCTGGCTGGTCTCGACCAGCTTGTACACGCTGGATTCGACGTAGTCCTTGAGCTGCGGATCGTTGAGCTGGGAAACCTGACTGCGCAGCATGGCCAGCCAGGCGCGGCCGAGCTGGTATTCCTGTTGCGGCGAGACAATGGCAGAGCTGGCGTCGCCGAGTGACGGCAGATCGTCGGCAAAGCCTGGTGAGGCGAGCAGGCAAGCGAGCGTCAGCAGGGTAGGGCGCAGAAAAGTCATGCACAAAGCCTTGGAGGACAAAGACCTTACTGTAGCCGGACACCGAAGCCGCGACCAGATATTCTAGGCAGCTCGACAACGAACCGGAGTGACGCAATGACTGACGCTGTAGCCCATGACGTGGAACTGGACGCCAGTGGCCTGAACTGTCCGTTGCCGTTGCTCAAGGCAAAAATGGAACTCAACAAACTGCACAGCGGCGCTGTGCTCAAGGTGATCGCTACCGATGCCGGCTCGCAACGCGACTTCCGTACCTTTGCCAAACTGGCCGGTCATGCGCTGTTGCGCGAAGAAGACGAGGCTGGCGTCTACCGTTACTGGTTGAAAAAAGCCTGACGCGAGCGCGTTAACGATCGAAGGGATTATTGATGTTCAAAGTGTTACGCGACTGGATTCAGCGCTACTTCTCCGATGAAGAAGCCGTGGTGCTGGCGGTGCTGCTGGTTCTCGCCTTCACCGCCGTGCTCACCCTCGGCGGCATGCTTGCGCCGGTATTGGCGGGGATGGTGCTGGCGTATCTGATGCAAGGCCTGGTGGTGACGCTCGAGCGACTGCGCGTGCCGGGCGGCGTGGCGGTGGGACTGGTGTTTGCGCTGTTCATGGGCGCGCTGATGCTGTTTATTGTCGTGGTGCTGCCGCTGCTGTGGCATCAGTTGATCACGCTGTTCAACGAGTTGCCGGGCATGCTCGCCAAGTGGCAGTCGCTGCTGCTTCTATTGCCAGAGCGCTATCCGCATCTGGTGTCTGACGAGCAAGTCTTGCAAGCGATCGAAGCGGCGCGAGGCGAGATTGGCAAGTTCGGTCAGTGGGCTCTGACTTTCTCGTTGTCGAGTTTGCCGCTGCTGGTGAACATCATGATCTACCTGGTGCTGGTGCCGATTCTGGTGTTTTTCTTCCTCAAGGATCGGGCGATGATTGGCGAGTGGGTGCGTGGCTATCTGCCTCGCGAGCGCGCGCTGATCACCCGCGTCGCGCAGGAAATGAACCGGCAGATCGCCAATTACATACGTGGCAAAGGCATCGAGATAGTGATTTGCGGCGGCGTGACCTACATCGCCTTCATCGCGCTGGGCCTGAACTACGCGGCGCTGCTGGCTTTGCTGGTCGGCTTGTCGGTGGTGGTGCCATATGTCGGTGCGGTAGTGGTGACCGTGCCGGTGCTGCTGATTGCGCTGTTCCAGTGGGGCTGGAGCGATCAGTTCATCTACCTGATGGCGGTCTACGGAATCATTCAGACGCTGGACGGCAACGTGCTGGTGCCGTTGCTGTTTTCGGAAGCAGTGAACCTGCATCCGGTGGCGATCATCTGCGCGGTATTGTTGTTTGGCGGATTGTGGGGATTCTGGGGTGTGTTCTTTGCGATCCCGCTGGCGACGCTGTTCAAGGCAGTGCTGGATGCGTGGCCGCGCAAGGAGCCGGTGGTGGCGCCGTTGCTTTAAATCGGGGTGAGGCTTTTGGCCTCATCGCTGGCAAGCCAGCTCCCACAGGTTTTGTATGTGCTGAACCCGGTGGGAGCTGGCTTGCCTGCGATGGCGTCGGTGACGACGCAGCAAAAACATCAGGCTTTATTCAGAGCCTCAGCCGCCGCCAGCACGGCATCAACATGCCCCGGCACTTTCACGCCACGCCATTCCTGACGCAGCACACCGTCCTTATCAATCAGGAAAGTGCTGCGATCAACGCCCAGGTATTCCTTGCCATACAGCTTTTTCAGCTTGATCACGTCGAACAGCTGGCAAACCGCCTCGTCCTTATCGCTGATCAGCTCGAAGGGGAATTCCTGTTTGCCTTTGAAGTTTTCGTGCGACTTCAAGCTGTCGCGGGAAATGCCGAAGACTTCGGTGTTGGCAGCCTTGAATGCCGCATATTGATCGCGAAAGCCCTGGCCTTGAGTGGTGCAGCCCGGGGTGCTGTCCTTTGGGTAGAAGTAGATCACCACTTGCTTGCCCTTGAGTTCGGACAGGCTGACGGTCTGCCCGCTGGTCGCAGGCGCGGTGAAATCCGCAACCGGTTGGTCGATGACAACGGCCATGAAAGCTTCCTTACATTGGGTTTTGTGGGCGCCAAGGCTCGATCAGGGCATCCAGGTTCATCGCGTCGGCGAAATCGAGGAACTGATCGCGCAGCCAACTGATCTGGGTGTTGGCCGGCAGGGTCACGGTGAACGTGGCGTTAAGCATGGTGCCGCCGGTCTGTGGCGCCTGATAGGTGTCGCAGGTGAGGTTTTCCAGCTCGACGTTGTGGTCCATGAAGAACTGGCACAGCTCATTGATAATGTCCGGGCGATACGCCGAGCTGACGTAAGCCACGTAAGGCAGCGCTTGCGGACGATTTTCCAGAGCGGCGCTGCGCACCACGTTGACGGTGAAAGCGTGACGCTTGGCCAGCAATGGCAGGCTGCCTTCGAGGCGCGCGAGGGCGTCCCAGCTACCGGAAACTTCCAGCACCAGAGCGCTGCACTCGCCGTGGCGGGTCAGGCGAGAGGTGACGACAGCGCAGCGGTTTTCATGGCTGGCGCGGCACAGGACGTTGGTCAGCTCCATGGGGTTGGCGCCGAGGGCACTGATGACAAGGAATTGTTCGCGAACTGTGGGGGTGGACATGCAGCATTCCTAAAGCGATGAGCGGTCGGTAGGTTGACGGGCATTGATGGCCGGGCGTGCCTGTTCTGGCGGTCCGTATAAAGAGCCCCGGCCAGCGTTCGCGGCTCGCTCCACTGTGCGGGAGCGCGTCGATGCGACGCAGGAACGGGGCCTGGGAGGCCGAAAAGGGAGGCTGAAACCCGGCGTACAAGCTGATCTGTACCGATCAAAGTCTGAAGGGTAGCGAAAAGCGGCGCCAAGGGGAATGGCGGCGGCGCAGTACTTCGCTTGTGCAAGCATCTTGGCGCCAGTACCATTACCGCTCTCTTTTTCCGGCAGGAGCGGTTTCATGATTGCGGGCAGTATGGTGGCACTGGTCACTCCCATGGATGCACAAGGGCGTCTTGACTGGGACAGCCTCAGCAAACTCGTGGACTTCCACCTCAAGAACGGCACCCATGCCATCGTCGCCGTCGGTACTACCGGCGAGTCGGCCACCCTTGATGTAGAAGAGCACATCGCCGTCATCAAAGCCGTGGTCAAACAGGTTGCCGGGCGCATTCCGGTCATCGCCGGCACCGGCGCCAATTCGACCCGCGAAGCCGTCGAGCTGACCCGCAACGCCAAGGCTGCCGGCGCCGATGCCTGCCTGCTGGTGGTTCCTTATTACAACAAGCCGACCCAGGAAGGTCTGTACCAGCACTTCAAGCACATCGCTGAAGCGGTCGACATTCCGCAGATTCTCTACAACGTTCCCGGCCGCACCTCCTGCGACATGCAGGCCGAGACGGTGATTCGCCTGTCCACCGTGCCGAACATCATCGGCATCAAGGAAGCCACCGGCGACCTCAAGCGCGCCAAAGCGATCATCGATGGCGTGAGCAAGGATTTCATCGTGCTGTCCGGCGATGATCCGACCGCTGTCGAGCTGATCCTGCTGGGCGGCAAAGGCAACATCTCGGTCACCGCCAACGTCGCCCCGCGCGAAATGGCTGACCTGTGCGAGGCCGCGCTGAAGGGCGACGCCGATACCGCACGCGCAATCAACGAAAAACTGATGCCGCTGCACAAGGACCTGTTCATCGAAGCCAACCCGATTCCGGTGAAGTGGGCTTTGGTCGAAATGGGCCTGATGCACGAAGGCATCCGCCTGCCACTGACCTGGCTGAGCACCCCTTGTCATGAAACGCTGCGCTCGGCCCTGCGCCAGTGCAACGTCCTGGTTTAATTGAGGAAGTACAACGCATGAAGCGAATGGCCGGACTTTCCGCACTTGCCTTGATTATCTCCAGCACCAGTGGCTGCGGATGGGTCTGGGGGCCGGAAGGTTATTTCCGCGACCGTGGAAGCGATTACCTGCAAGCGCAACAGACTGCACCGATGCAATTGCCACCGGATGTGAGCACTGCCAAGCGCCTCGACCCGCTGTTGCCGATCCCGCGCAACGTGGCCGATGACACCGCGACGGGCGAATACGTCGTGCCGCGTCCTCAGCCGCTTTCGACGGTTGCCGATGCCACGGATTACTCGCTGCAGAAGAGCGGTGATTCGCGTTGGGTCGTGGCCCAGCACCCACCGGCCGAAGTCTGGCCAGTGGCGCTGCAGTTCTTCCAGGACAACGGTTTCCGTCTGGATGAACAGCGTCCGCAGACCGGCGAGTTCACCACTACCTGGCAGCACTCCGACGAGTTGTCCGCATCGATGGCCAAGCGCCTGAGTGCGGCCGGTATCGCCAGCGACAGCGAAACCCGCGTGCGTGTGCGCATCGAGCCGGGCGTGCAGCGCAACACCAGTGAAATCTACGTAGTCAGCGCCGAGCGTCCTGCCGGCAGCACGGCCGACGTGGCCTTCACCAACCGTTCGGTCAATACTGGCCTGGACGCTGCGCTGGTCGACGACATGCTCGCGAGCATGAGCCGAACGTCCGAGAAGGGCGGCTCGGTGTCGATGCTGGCCTCGCGTGATTTCGACGCCCCGAGCCGTGTCAGCCTGAACGAAGACGGCAGCGGCAACCCGGTGTTGAACGTCGGTACCGATCTGGACCGCGCCTGGTCGAGCGTCGGCCGTGCGCTGGAACAGGGCGAATGGCGCGTTGAAGACATCAACCGCAGCCTGGGCTTGTACTACATCAACCTGGCCGAAAAAGCCGAGAAGAAAGACGACAAGCCTGGCTTCTTCAGCAGCCTGTTCGGCAGTGCGCCGAGCAAGGAAGAAGTCGAAGCCCGCGCCGAGCGTTATCAGGTTCGCCTGAGCAAGGTGGGCGAGAACATCCAGGTCACCGTCGAAAAGAACATCAACACCGTCGCGCCGGCCGATGTCGCGCGTAAAGTGTTGAGCGTGATTCAGGACAACCTGGGCTGATCCGATATGCGTTTTGCCGTTCTCGGCAGCGGTAGCCAAGGGAACGGCACGCTGATCGCCAGTGCTGATACGTACGTGCTGGTTGATTGTGGTTTTTCCCTGCGGGAAACCGAAAGACGTCTGTTGCGCCTGGGTGTGCACCCGGCGCAACTGAGCGCGATACTCGTGACCCACGAACATGCCGACCACGTGCATGGCGTGGGTTTGCTGTCTCGGCGCTACAATCTGCCGGTCTACCTCAGTCGCGGCACACTGCGCGGGATGCGCAAACCGCTGGAACCGGCAGGCTTTCTGGCCGGCGGCGAGCAACTGCAGATCGGCGCACTGAACGTCGGGGTCATTGCCGTGGCCCATGACGCGCAGGAGCCGACCCAGTACGTCTTCAGCGATCAGGAACAGCGGCGCTTCGGCCTGCTGACCGACCTGGGGTCGTTCTGCGAGCGGGTGCTGGATGGCTATCGGGATCTCGATGCGTTGATGATCGAGTCCAACCATTGCCGCGACATGCTGGCCCGTGGTCACTACCCGTACTTTCTCAAGCAGCGGGTGGGCGGCGAACGCGGACATCTGAACAACCATCAGGCGGCATTCCTGGTGGCCGAGTTGGGCTGGCAGGGTTTGCAACACCTGGTGCTGGCCCATCTGAGCAGCAAGAACAACCTGCCGCAGCTGGCCCGGCAATGTTTTGTCGACACCCTCGGGTGCGACCCGGACTGGCTGCAACTGGCCGATCAAGATTCAGGGCTCGACTGGCGCCACATCGCCTAGCCCACCTACTTAGCAAGCGGAGCCCATCATGGAAAAACGTGAAGAACTCTACCGCGGCAAAGCCAAATCGGTTTACAAGACCGACGACGCTGACCGCTTGATCCTGCTGTTTCGCAACGACACTTCGGCGTTCGACGGCAAGCGCATCGAACAGCTTGATCGCAAAGGTATGGTGAACAACAAGTTCAACGCCTTCATCATGCAGAAACTCGAAGCGGCCGGCGTGCCGACCCAGTTCGACAAACTGCTGGGCGACAACGAATGCCTGGTGAAGAAGCTCGACATGATCCCGGTGGAATGCGTCGTGCGTAACTACGCCGCCGGCAGCCTGGTCAAGCGTCTGGGCGTCGAGGAGGGCATGAAGCTCAACCCGTACACCTTCGAACTGTTCTTGAAGGACGACGCCAAAGGCGACCCGTTCATCAACGAATCCCACGTTGTTGCATTCGGCTGGGGCACCGCCGAGCAACTGGCGCGCATGAAGGAACTGTCGCTCAAGGTCAACGAAGTCCTGAGCAAACTGTTCGACGACGCCGGCCTGCTGCTGGTCGACTTCAAGCTTGAATTCGGCGTGTTCAGCGACGGCTCCATCGTCCTCGGCGACGAGTTCAGCCCGGACGGCTGCCGTCTGTGGGACAAGGACACCAAGAAGAAGATGGACAAGGACCGCTTCCGCCAGGGCCTCGGTGATGTCATCGAAGCCTACGAAGAAGTCGCCGCTCGTCTGGGCGTACCGCTTTAATCGACGCAAGCATCTGATAGCACGGAAAAAATTTCGTTTGGGGGGTTCGCAACCGACGAAAGTGTTGTTATGATGCGCGCCGTTGGAGAGATGCCAGAGTGGCCGAATGGGACGGATTCGAAATCCGTTGTACCTTCACCGGTACCTAGGGTTCGAATCCCTATCTCTCCGCCATTATTGAACAAGACAAAGCCCCCGTAATCATTGCTGATTGCGGGGGCTTTTTCGTTTCTGGCGTTTTGTTCGCAATGCTTTTCGGGTACAACCTGCCGACTGCATAAAAGGAACAGCTCGATGAGTGAAGTTCAGCCGTTGGCGGGTGATGACGAGGTGAAGCCGCAGAGCGTGAGTCTGCGCGAGGCGTTCTGGTTCTGGTTGAAGCTGGGCTTTATCAGTTTCGGCGGGCCGGCCGGGCAGATTTCGATCATGCACCAGGAACTGGTCGAGCGCCGGCGCTGGATTTCCGAGCGGCGTTTTCTGCATGCCTTGAACTATTGCATGTTGCTGCCCGGGCCGGAAGCGCAGCAGCTGGCGACCTACATTGGCTGGCTGATGCATCGAAGCTGGGGCGGGATTGTGGCCGGGGCGTTGTTTGTGTTGCCTTCGCTGTTCATCCTGATTCTCCTGTCGTGGCTCTATATCGCCTTAGGTGAAGTGCCGGTAGTGGCCGGGCTGTTTTACGGGATCAAGCCTGCGGTGACGGCCATCGTCGTGCAGGCGGCGCATCGCATCGGTTCGCGGGCGCTGAAGAACAATTGGCTGTGGGCGATTGCGGCGGCGTCGTTTACGGCGATCTTTGCGTTCAATGTGCCGTTTCCGCTGATCGTGCTGGGCGCGGCGGTGATTGGCTATTTCGGCGGTCGAATGGCGCCGGAGAAATTCAGGCCAGGCGGGCATAGTGCGGCGAAGAAGTCTTTCGGCGCGGCGTTGATCGATGACGACACGCCAACCCCGGCCCATGCCCGTTTCAGCTGGAAGAAACTGACCTTGATCGCCGTGATCGGTGCCGCGCTGTGGGCATTGCCGATGGGTGTATTGACCGCGCTATTCGGCTGGCAGGGCACGTTGACGCAAATGAGCTGGTTCTTCACCAAGGCAGCGCTGCTCACCTTCGGTGGAGCTTATGCGGTGCTGCCCTATGTCTATCAAGGTGCGGTCGGTCACTACGGCTGGCTGACCCCGACCCAGATGATCGACGGCCTGGCGCTGGGCGAAACCACACCGGGGCCGCTGATCATGGTGGTGGCGTTTGTCGGTTTTGTCGGGGCTTATGTGTCGCAGGTGTTCGGCGCCGATCAGGTATTCCTCGCCGGAGCGGTCGCCGCCGCGCTGGTGACGTGGTTTACCTTTCTGCCCTCATTCCTGTTCATCCTCGCCGGCGGCCCGCTGGTGGAGTCGACGCACGACGAACTCAAATTCACCGCCCCACTGACCGCGATCACTGCTGCGGTGGTCGGCGTGATTCTCAATCTGGCGTGTTTCTTCGGCTATCACGTGCTCTGGCCGCAGGGCTTCAGCGGTAGCCTGGACTGGCCGTCGGCGTTGATTGCGCTTGCGGCGGCCATTGCGCTGTTTCGCTTCAAGCGCGGAGTGATTCAGGTGTTGCTGGCCTGTGCGTTGGTTGGGTTGGTGGTGCATTTGCTGCGTTAGTGGTCGCGGCGCCGGAAATCGAATCGCGCGCTGGAGGCCTGAAGAACTCAGTCACCTGGAGATCATTGGCTCGATCATCGTCATGCTCAACAAGGGCGCCGACATGCGCTCCAGCATCGCAGCTGAAGCACGGGCGAAGATCGTCTATGAGCGCTTGATGAGGCTCGCGCCTGACATCAGGCGGCGCGCCCCGGTTGATCACTGGGAAATGTTCGTGACTTCCAAAGATTTGCGCTCGATCGCTACGGGCTGCAAATGCCCCAAACGGTCGAGGTGATAGCGCTGCAGATCCCGCGCCAGAATCAGTTGGCCGTGATACAGCGCTGCCGCTTCGTTGCGCACATCCTCGATCGACGGGCTCACCGCCGGATTGGCCTGATAGCGCGCGCTGAAATGCGTCAATACCAGATTGCGCACCCCGGCTGATTCGGCAAATCCAGCGACAGCGGCGGCGCTGCTGTGGCCGTAACTGGCACGAGCGCGGTCGATTGCTGCCTGCACGAATGTCGCTTCATGCACGAGCACATCCGCCGATTGCGCCACTTCGGCCAGCAGTGCCGGCCGATCGTTATCGCCGCAGACAATGATGCGTCGATCAGGTCGTGAACTCAGCAGATAGTCGCGAGCGTGCAGCACCCGCCCGTCAACCTCCACGTCCTGACCGTGGGCCAACTGACCCCAGAGCGGGCCGCGTTCGATGCCTTCGGCATCCAGGCGCTGCACGTCCAGACGCGGTTCCGGGTCGGACTCGGTGAACACATAACCATGACACGGCACGCGGTGCGACAACTCAACGGTCCGCACCTGAACGTTAACGTTGCGCCACTCCGTGAGCGTTTCCACAGCGTGCAGGTTGATTTCAAATGGCAGATACGATTGCGTCACCTCCAGACTCATTTTCAGCCAGGGATGCAGCGCTGTCGGCAGGATAATGTCCAGTGGCCGCGTGCGTCCGGACATGCCGGTGCTCGCCAGCAGACCCGGCAAGCCCAGGCAGTGATCGGCGTGCACATGAGTGATGAAAATCGCCCGCAATTCACTCAGTGACAGCGGCGTGCGCAGCACCTGATGCTGAGTGCCTTCACCGCAATCGATCAGGTACCAGCCCTTGCCGGCAGACGCGATCAGTGCCGTCGCGCTGACGTTGCGCTGGCGGGTCGGCACGCCGGCAGACGTGCCCAGAAACAACAAATCCACGGTGGTTCTCCCTGGCGGATCGGATCTCAGATATTGCGTGCAGTTTTCCGTGTGCTTTCGACAATCAGCGAGGCGATTCGGATCCATCGATGGACTGCGACAATTCATCGGACACTCGCGCTGTCGGCTTCTGGCCTTGGCACTTCGCTCGCTGATGATGGTCACAGCGAAACGGAGTCACTTAGCGGAGGTCAACTTGCCCAGAAAATCCAGGCCGATCGTCGACCGCGCCGATGCGGCGACCCTTTCGCAAGAACGCAAAGATGTGTTTTTCGCGGCGGTGCAGGTCAGCCGCATGGCCATGATTGTCACCGATCCAGCGCAGCCCGACGATCCCATCATTTTTGCCAACAATGCGTTTCTTGAACTCAGCGGCTACGAGCTGGAAGAAGTGCTCGGGCGCAACTGCAGGTTTCTGCAAGGCGAGCAGACTGATCGTGCGGTGTTGCAACGGGTCAAGCAAGCGCTGAAACATCACCACGAAACCTGCGTGGAGGTGCTCAACTATCGCAAGGACGGCTCGTCGTTCTGGAACGAGCTGTTCATAGCGCCGTTGTTCAACGAGCGCGGGCAACTGGTGTATTTCTTCGCCTCGCAAATGGACGTCAGCCGCCGCCGTGACGCCGAGGACGGTTTGCGTTACAGCGAGAACATGGAAGCACTGGGACAGTTGACCGGTGGTATCGCCCACGATTTCAACAACCTGCTGCAAGTGATGATCGGCTACATCGAGCTGATCCAGCATACCGCCAAGCGGCCGAGCATCGATCCGCAACGCATCGTGGTCGGCGCCGGCCACGCTCGCGCGGCGGCGGAAAAAGCACGTTTGCTGACCCAGCATCTGCTGGCATTCTCCCGCCGACAACGGCTCGAAGGCCGGGTGATCAATCTCAATGCCTTGCTCGAGCGGTCAACGCTGCCGGCACCGGAATCCTGCGATCTGGAGCCGCAATTCGAGTTGGCCGAGGACTTGTGGAACTGCCGGCTCGACCCGGCGCAGGCGGAGATGGCGCTGAACCATTTGCTTTCCAACGCTTGCGACGCATTAGTTGACCGGCAACAGCCAGCGATTACCGTGCTGACCCGCAACGTCGTGGTCCCGGACGCGACCGATCCGCATCAGGGCGGATTGGCGGCGGGGCGTTACGTCTGCATTGCGATCGCCGATAACGGCGTGGGCATTGCCGCTGACGATCTCGACAAAGTGATGGAACCTTTCTTCACCACCAAAGAGGAAGGCAATGGTGCCGGCCTCGGTTTGTCGATGGTTTACGGCTTCGTCAAGCAATCCGGCGGTGTGGTCAAAATCGAATCGACGCCGGGACTCGGCACCACGGTGCGCCTGTTCTTCCCGGCGGATGACAGTCAGCTATCGGCATCTGGCTCCGCTGAGACCGTAGAAAATCTCAAGGGTACGGAGCGCATCCTGATCGTCGAGGATCGCGCCGAAGTCGCTGAACTGGCGCGCTTTGTATTGTCCGAACAGGGTTACCACACCGACCTCGCTGCGGATGCCAGCGAGGCACTGGCCGTGCTGCAGAGTAGCGAATACGACCTGGTATTCACCGATTTGGTCATGCCGGGCGAGATGAACGGGCTGGCACTGGCGCGGGAAATCAGCCAGCGCTATCCGGCCATGAAGATCCTGCTGACGACCGGGTACTGCGCGGACGAGTCGACGCCCAATGAGCTGGCTGACAATGAGTTCGAATTGATCGCCAAGCCCTACGCGCCGGTGGAACTTTTGCGCAAGCTGCGCTCGATGCTCGGCTGAAAAAACGAACTGACGGCGCACGTTCGGCGTCCATCCTAAAGACTGCATTGAACAACCAGTGAGGGACCCGATCCCCGAGGAGATGTTGGCAGTGAGCGATGACTTGATGATCAATAACGTGCCGATCGACTGAGCGTCAACGAGGACGGTTCATGCAGGAGCAATCTTTGGTGGTGATTAGCGGCGCCAGTGCTGGCGTCGGGCGCGCGGTGGCTCATCGGTTTGCCGCTGGGGGCTACCGCATCGGACTGTTGGCGCGTGATCCGGCGGGACTGGCCGCCACGCAAGAGGAGCTGCAAGCGTATGGCGTTCAGGTTGAAACCGTCAGCGTCGACGTCGCCGATGCGCTCGCCGTGCAGCAGGCCGCCCAGCAACTGGAAACCGCGCTCGGGCCGCTGGCGGTCTGGGTTAACGCGGCGATGGTCACGGTGCTTTCGCCCATAGAGCAATTGTCCGCCGCCGAGATTGAGCGCGTCACCCAGGTAACCTATCTCGGCACTGTCCACGGCACGTTGGCAGCGCTGTCGTTGATGCGCCCACGCAACAAGGGACTGATCATTCAGGTCGGCTCGGCGCTGGCCTATCGCGCCATTCCGTTGCAGGCCGCTTACTGCGGGGCAAAATTTGCCGTGCGCGGTTTTACCGATTCGTTGCGCTGTGAGTTGCTGCATGAGCGCAGCCATATTCGCGTGTGCATGGTGCAATTGCCCGCGATCAATACCCCGCAGTTCGACTGGGCGCGCAACAAATTGCCCAAGCGTCCCCAACCGGTGCCACCGATTCACGACCCCGACGTAGCGGCACGGGCGATTTTCAGTGTGGTAAAGCATCCTCCGCGAGAGTTGTGGCTAGGGTGGTCGACGATCAAAGCGATTATTGGGCAGTCGGTCATGCCCGGTCTGCTCGACCGTTTGATGGCGCGAAGTGCATGGTCCGGTCAGCAGACCAATGAGCCTGAAGACAACGAGCACCCGGACAACCTGTTCGAAGCGCAGCCGGATCGGCATCAGATTCGCGGCCGCTTCGTCGGCCGTTCCAGGGATGCAGCGCTGGCCTTGACCTCGACGCAAGTGCTGGCGATATCGGCAGTGATTGCCATATTGGTCGGCGTGGTTCTATTACAGCTCTGATGCTTTCCCGGTTCGCTCCACTGTCGACGCATCTCTGCGCGCGCTGCTAGAGGCGCCGGGGTGCATGGAAGCAACAAATGCAGCACATGCACCTTTGATGACTGTGGTTTCGTTCAGATCTCTTTGATCGGCGTCTCGCCCTGTACGGCTTTGATCAGGTTGATCACGTGCAGGCAATCAGCCTTGTTCACATACGATTCGCCACTGGCCACCGTCTCGTGGTTGCGCGCACGCAGGCGCCAGCGCCATTGGCCTTTGCCAGTGCTCGGGGTGCCTCGGGTTTGTCGGTAGATTTCGAAATACATACGGTTCGCTCCCTGCGATCGATAGGCGCGCCCACCTGTGTGGCGCATCGACGCAAGCCTAGCGCAGCGGTTTTTTTTGGCTATCGGGGATTTGTTTCCAATCGTTCGTGGATGTTTCTGCAAAGGCCGCCGCAGAAACGTTTATGGACGGCATCCCCAAGGCCTTTCTACACTGCCGCTATTCCGGGAGCAGGGGCAATGGATGAACCGCAATGAACTACGCAAGGCCGACATCAACCTGATGGTGGTGTTCGAGACCCTGATGCTCGAACGCAACGTAACCCGCGCGGCGGAGAAACTGTTTCTCGGCCAGCCGACCATCAGTTCGGCACTCAACCGTTTGCGCACGATGCTCAACGATCCGCTGTTCATCCGCGTCGGCCATCGCATGGAGCCGACGGCCCGTGCCGAAGATATTTACCGCCATCTCAAACCGGCACTGGATTCACTCTCGGCGGCGCTGAGCCTGACCCGCGATTTCGATCCCGCCACCAGCACCATGACCTTTCGCATCGGCCTCTCCGACGACGTCGAATTCGGCCTGCTGCCGCCGCTGTTGCGCGCGCTGCGCCAAGAGGCGCCGAGTGTGGTGTTCGTGGTGCAGCATGTCGATTACTGGCGCATTCCCGACCTGCTCGCCGCCGGCGATATCACCGTCGGCATCAGCCAGACCCGTGGCCTGCCGGCCAACGCCAAACGCAAACTGCTGCGGCATATCCAGCCAAGCATCCTGCGCGCCGATGCCTCTGATACGCCGCTGACCCTCGACGAATATTGCGCTCGCCCGCATGTGCTGGTGTCGCACACGGCCAATGTCAGCGGTTACGCCGATGAGTGGCTGGCGGAACTGGGGCGCACGCGGCAGGTGGTGTTGTCGGTGCCGCAGTACAGCGCACTGCCGGCTTTGCTGGCCGGCACCGACCTGATCGCCAGCCTGCCGGATTACACCGCAGCGGCGATGGCGGCGTCCGGGGCGCTGTTCCAGGAACCGTTCCCGTTCAAGACGCCGACACTGGACCTGTCGATGGTCTGGCTCAGCCACGTCGACAGCGACCCGGCCGAACGCTGGCTGCGTTCGCGGCTGGAAGCGTTCATGAGTGAACGGCCAACTGAGCACCACGATCCCTTGTAGGAGCCGCCGAAGGCTGCGATCTTTTGATCTTGATTGTGAAAAACACAAAATCAAAAGCTCGCAGCCTCGTTTCACTCCACAGCTCCTACAGGGAATGCGTTGAGCCGACTGTGTTATACGTACGCCCCCCGCATCCGCCGACTGGAGATCCGCAATGCCACACCTGCACATGGAATACACCGCCAACCTGACGCAGTTGAACGCTGACATCGCCCTGATCCGGCTCAACAACACGCTGGTCGGTTCCGGTCAGTTCGGCGCGGAGTTCGATATCAAGAGCCGCGCGATCAAGATCGACAACTTCAAGGTCGGCACGGCGCAGGGCGAGCGTGCCTTCGTCCATGTGAAACTGGCCTTGCTCAGCGGGCGCTCGGCGGAGATCAAGAAGCAGCTCTCGCAAAGTCTGCTGGCAGTGTTGCAGGAACTCTGCGAATGGCCGGCCGGGCTCGAAGTGCAACTGTGCGTGGAACTGCTCGACATCGATCGCGAGTCCTACAGCAAAGCCGCCATCGGCATCTGACGTTCAGGCGTTTTCCAGCTCGCTGCACACCTCAATCACCTGCTCGCGCAGCCAGACGTTGGCGCTGTCCTGATCGGCGTTCTGGCTCCACTGCATGTCTAGGGTGAAACCCGGCAGGCCGTTGGGCGCTTCGCAGTGGTTGAACACTGCGTCGTTGGTCAGCAGACGCTGGATACGCCGGGGCAGGGTGAGGATGAAATCGGTGCCGGTGATCATCTTCAACGCGGCGCTGTAGCTGTTCGATCGGGCCACTATCTGGCGCTTTTGCGCTTGCCGCGCCAGCCAGCCGTCGACCATGTTGGTGCTTGAAGTCCACGGCGTTGGAAACACATGCCGACGTTCGGTGAATGCTTGCAGGCTCAGGCGCGGCTCCAGTGGCGTGGCGCGTTTGTCGAAGACGCAGACCAGGTCATCTTCCAGCAACATCCGTGATTTCAGATCCGCATGCTGGCGGTGAAAGTGCGGGCCGAAACTGATCACCAGATCGAGGCTGCCGTCGCGCAACTCTTCGGCCGGAACGTCGGTTTCAAACTTGTGCATGTTGACCATCACCGGTAAGTCATCGAAGTCGAAGCGCTTCAACAGTCGCGGCAGAATCAATTGCTCGAAGTATTCCGGGGCGCAGATGTTGAAAGTCACCGCCTGCCGGCTCGGGTCGAAAGCCGGGGCACCGGCGTGGCAGAGGTTGATGCTTTCGAGGATTTTCTGCACATGGCCGTACATGCTGCAGGCCTTGTAGGTCGGGCGCATGCCGGTGCGGGTGTTGATGAACAGTTCGTCTTCGAAACTGGTGCGCAATTTCTTCAGGCAATAACTGACGGTGGACTGGCTGACGAACAGGGTTTCCGAGACATCGGTGACACTGCTCTGCTCGTACACGGCGACGAATACCATCAAGTCCTGCATATCGAGCTTGCGAAGCAAATTACTGTTCAGCATGAGTTCCGTCTCGCTGTGCCCCTTGCGCAGAATTCGCGCAAACGTGTGCGTACGATCCTAACGGAACGATGGTGCCAGGAGAAACCCTTGTAGGACATTTCACGGACACATGTGGGACAGAAACTTTTAGCAACACGACGTTGGCAATCTCGTGCGCAAAAGATGGCCAGAGGCCTCTAGCCCGGGCAGGGCAAGTGACGTGTGTAGTCGCGAGGGTTGAAGCGCACAACCATCAGCAGCATGGTCACCATCACTGCAGTCAGCGCCCACCACGCACCTTCGAAACTGCCCAGCCGATCGCGAATCATCCCTGCCAACAGCGGCGACAGGCCTGCGATCAGATAACCGATCCCCTGTACAAACGCGGTCAGGCCACCGGCGCGCTGCGGCTCGTCGCAGTGATCCAGCGCAATGATCAGGCTCATCGGAAACAGACCGCCAATCCCCAGCCCCAACAGACAGGGCCATAACAGGGCCAGAGATGGCGGGGCAAGAATCAGCCCGCAGAAACCGCCGATGATCAGCAACAGCAGAACCGCCAATATCCCACGCCTATCACGACTGCGATTGGCGATCGCCGGCACTACCAGCCCGGAAATGACCTCCATCGCTGTAAGAAAACCCAACATCAGCCCGGCGTTTTGTTCACTCCAGCCCTTTTCCATGTAGTACGGGGCGAGCCAGGCGAGGACACAGGTGTAGGACGCCGTACCGAGGCCAAAGAAAATCGCCAGCAACCAGGCGCGACGGCGCGTGATGAAAGACTCCCGCTGGGTCACCCTTGGTAAGGCTGGCGCGGGCTGCAAGCACCAGACCAGCAACGCGACCAATGCCAACGCCGCCCAGATGGCCAGCCCGACGCGCCAACTGCCGGTCTGCACCATCACCAGCGGCGCGAACGATGCCGCAATCGCGGCGCCGCCCATGATCGAAGTCACGTAGACGCCCATGCACAACGCCACGTTGTCAGCAAAGCGCGATTTGATCAGCGCCGGCATCAATGCCTGAATCAGCGCTATGCCAATGCCGGCCAGTATCGCGCTGACGATCAGTTCGACCGCGGAATCGATAAACAGCCGTGACACGCTCGCCAGCCCGATGACCAACAGCGACAGCAGCACCGTGCGTTGTTCGCCCAGACGCTGGCTGATGCCCAGGCCGAAGAACATCGCCAGCCCCATGGCCATGACCGGCAGCATCGTCAGCAAAGAGGCAAGCGTGAAGCTCAATGGGATATCGCTACGGATCGCCGACAGCAGCGGCCCGATGGCTGCCATTGAGGGGCGCAGATTAAGTGCGACAAGAATGATCGCGAGTATCAGCCAAGCGGCGGGGCGAGAGTGATTCATCAGCGGGCCTTTGAGTGCAGAGGCTGATGATTAGGCGCGGCGTCGCCGGCGTCGGCAAATCAGAAAACCCCGGGCCAGACCTAAAAACTCGATAACACCCCCTGTCCCGACGTGGGAGCGAGCCTGCTCGCGAATGCGTTCCTCCAGACAAACAATTATTTGCTGACACTGCGCTTTCGCGAGCAGGCTCGCTCCCACAGAGGACATTGCGAAGTGCCTGAAACTGAATAAACCCTGAACCATTCTCAAATACTCGCAAATTTTCACGTTCGTACTCCGAGGCAACTAATCATTAGCATCTTTTTCACGAAAAATTGATCCATGCCTGCCTAAAGTTTGTCATGCCTCGGTGAATGAAGTTTTCACACTTGACGGGGCTCTTCTTTCAGGAACAGTCACTCATCATGCTGAAGTTAAAAGCCGTGCGCCCGGAATGGGTGACGTTGTTTGCCAGCGCCTTTTTGTTGCTCGGTTTCAATCTGGTGCTTTGGCAACACCTGTTCGAGATCACCGCCGCCGATGGCAAGGGCATCGCCATGCGCGTGGCGTTCGGCGTGATGATCCTTGCCGCGTTCAATATCGTGCTGACGATATTCGCGTTCCGGCCACTGCTTAAACCACTTTTGACTCTTTTGTTTTTAGTCAGCGCCGGCGTGGCTTATTTCATGAGCCAATATGGCGTCATGATTGATGCGGGCATGTTGCGCAACTTTGCCGAGACCAACGCGACGGAAGTGCGTGATCTGCTTTCGTTGAAGTTGTTCGCTTATATTCTCTTGCTGGGTGTTTTGCCGTGTTTGTTGTTGTGGAAAGTACCGGTCAATTATCGGCGCTGGCATCGCGAGTTGTTCAGCAAAGTTATTGTCAGTGTTGCCTCGGCGGCGGTAATCGGTGTTGTCGCATTGGCCAACTATCAAGGTTTGTCGTCGCTGTTTCGCAATCACCACGAAATTCGCCTGATGCTGGTGCCGAGCAATTACATCGGCGCATCCATTGGTTATCTGCAAGAGCAAGTGGTCTCGGCGCAGCAGCCGTTCATCAAGATCGGCGAAGATGCCCAGCGCAACCCCGACTTGCAGCTACAGCCACGCAAATCCCTCACCGTGCTGGTGGTAGGGGAAAGTGCGCGAGCGCAGAACTTCGGCATTCTCGGTTACGACCGAGACACCACCCCGCAACTGGACAAAGAGGCCGGGCTGATCGCTTTCACTGACGTGCATTCCTGCGGCACGGAAACCGCCGTTTCGGTACCGTGCATGTTCTCCAACATGGGTCGCAAGGATTACAACGCCAGCAAGGCCAGGAATGAAGAGGGCTTGCTCGATGTGCTCAAGCGTGCCGGCATTGATGTGATCTGGCGCGATAACCAGTCCGGCTGCAAAGGCACTTGCGACCGCGTCACGGTGCAGGATGTCAGCAAGTTGCAAGACCCGGCGTTGTGCGCCAACAGCGAATGTCGCGATGAAATCCTCCTGCAAGGGCTGCAAAGTTTTATCGATCACTTGGACAAGGACACCGTGCTGGTTCTGCACCAGATGGGCAGTCACGGCCCGGACTACTTCAAGCGGTATCCCAAGGAGTACGAACACTTCACTCCGGTCTGTGAAAGTAACGCGCTGAACAATTGCAGCCGCGAAAGTATCGTCAACGGTTACGACAACACCTTGGTCTACACCGACCATGTGCTGGCGAGCCTGATCGATGTGCTGCGCAGCAATCAGGACAAAGTCGACACCGCCATGCTCTATCTGTCGGACCACGGCGAATCGCTGGGCGAGTACAACCTGTTTCTGCACGGCACGCCTTATATGCTGGCGCCCGAGCAACAGAAGCATGTAGCGATGCTGGCGTGGTTCTCTGACAGCTATCAGAAGGCCTATTCGGTCGACACCCATTGCCTGCAACTGAGCCGGGACAAGCCGCTGAGCCAGGACAATCTGTTCCACCCGATGCTCGGCCTGCTCGAAGTGCGCAGCAGCGTCTATCAACCTGCCTTGGACATGTTTGCCGGCTGTCGTGGCGCGGTGATCGACGGCGTGTTGGCCAAGCAGTGAAGCGTTTCCTGCCCGTCGCGCCAATGCGACGGGCCTTTCTGTTTCTGCTGTCAGACTATTCTTGCTGACAGGCAAGACATTTCCTTACAGCTCTTGCCCTTCAAAGGCGCGTAAATCGTCGGTGGCGATATATACTGCGCGCCATTCTTCAAGGGAGAGCCGTGTGGCTATCGATATTCACTGGATTCGCGACAACGAAAGCCTCGCGCAGTTTTGCGCCGAGTGGCAGCAGCTGCCGTTCGTTGCCCTCGACACCGAATTCATGCGGGTCGACACCTTCTATCCGATTGCCGGCCTGTTGCAGATCGGCGACGGCAAACGCGCCTACCTGATCGACCCGCTGACCATCAACGCCTGGCAACCGCTGGCAGCGTTGCTGGAAAACCCGGCGGTGCTGAAAGTCCTGCACGCCTGCAGCGAAGACCTCGAAGTGCTTCTGCGCCTGACCGGCAGCCTGCCGTCGCCGTTGTTCGACACGCAACTGGCCGCCGCTTACCTGAACCTCGGTTTTTCGATGGGCTATTCGCGACTGGTGCAGGAAGTGCTCGGCATCGACCTGCCCAAGGGCGAGACCCGTTCCGACTGGTTGCAGCGTCCGCTGTCCGAAACCCAGATCAGCTATGCCGCCGAAGATGCCGTGCATCTGGCCGAGGTGTTCGTCGAGTTGCGGCCCAAGCTGTCCGACGACAAGTTCGCCTGGGTGCTGGAGGATGGCGCCGAACTGGTCGCCAACCTGCGCCGCGAAACTGATCCTTACGAGGTGTATCGCGAGGCGAAACTGGCGTGGAAGTTGTCCCGTGCACAACTCGCCGTGCTGCGTGAGCTGTGCGCCTGGCGCGAAAAAGAAGCCCGCGCCCGCGACCTGCCGCGCAACCGCATCGTCCGTGAACACTCGCTGTGGCCCTTGGCCCGCACCCAGCCGGATAACCTCGCGGCGCTGGGCAAGATCGAAGACATGCACCCGCGTACCGTACGTCAGGACGGTCAGTTTCTACTTGATCTGATCAAGCGCTCTGGCAGTGTGGGGCCAGATCAATGGCCGCCGGCAGTGCCGGAGCCGTTGCCGATCGAAGCCGCTGCGCTGATCAAGCAACTGCGCGCGCTGGGTCAGGCCGAGGCCGAACGCCTGGGTATTGCCCCGGAACTGATGCTGCGCAAGAAAACCCTCGAAGCCCTGGTCAAAAGCGGCTTCCCCGAGGGGCCTTACCAATTGCCCGATTCGCTGCGTGGCTGGCGCCGCGAATTGCTCGGCCAGAAGCTGCTCGACAGCCTGGCCACCGCCGGAGAACAGCCTTGAAACGTATTTGCTCCATCTACCAAAGCTCCAAGCGCAGCGGCATGTATCTCTACGTGCTCAAGAGCGATGCGCTCGAGCGCGTGCCAGAGGCGCTGATGACGGCTTTCGGCAAAGCGAAGCATTCCTTCGATCTGGTGCTGTCGCCCGAGCGCAAGCTGGCCAGCGAAGACATCACCGTGGTTCTGGAAAACCTCGACAAGCAGGGCTATCACCTGCAGATGCCACCGGCCGAGGACGAGTACATCGAGCATTTGCCCGAAGAGTTGCTGCGACGCAACGACCCGGTCTGACCCGCGAGGCCCTGTTCTGGGCCTCGGTTAACCCTGGAACTGTTTTTACCGCGATGGCCGGCCCGACCCCGGCGGCTGTCTGCACGGTTTGCGAAAGGTTTGAAGATGCGCGTTCTGATTGCCGAACACGACTACGCGATATACGCCCGCCTGCTGCGTCAGGCGCTGCCCGAGCTTGAAATCCTGACCAGCGGCGACTCCGCCGAACTGGCGCGTCAGGCCGCCGATTGCCCGGTGTGGCTGGGCCAGCCGGATCTGCTGGCGACCTTGCTGCGCCAGGGCCATCAACCGCAATGGCTGCAATCGACCTGGGCCGGCATCACGCCGCTGCTCGCCGACGGCCTGCGCCGCGACTATCGTCTGACCCGCGCCGTGGGGATTTTCGGTCAGGTCATGGCTGAATACGTGCTGACCTACATCCTCGGCCACGAACGCGAAGTGCTGGCGCGGCTGGTCAGCCAGGTCGAGCGCAAGTGGGACAACCGCAGCGGCCAGAGTCTGGTAGGGCGCAAGGTGCTGATCGTCGGCACCGGTGACATCGGCCAGAGCGTTGCGCAGTTTCTGCGGCCGTTCGGCGTCGAGCTGTACGGTATCGCCAGCAGTGCCCGCGAACAGGCACCATTTGTCGAAGTCGGCGCGCTGGCCGATCTTCCGCGTCTGGTGGGCGAAGTGGATTACGTGGTCAATCTGCTGCCGAACACCGAACACACCCACGATATCTACGACGCGGCGCTGTTCAAGCAATTCAAGCCGACCGGATTGTTCATCAACGCCGGGCGTGGTGTCGCAGTGGTCGATGCCGATCTGGTAGAAGCCTTGAAGGAAGGGCATCTGGCCGGCGCGGTGATCGACGTTTGCCGTCAGGAGCCATTGCCGCAACGCCATCCATTCTGGACCGCATGGGGCTTGTTGCTGACCGGGCACAGTTCGGCACCGACCTCGCCGGCGCTGATGGTGGATTTGTTTGTGCAGAACCTGAAAGCGTATGAGGCAGGTGAAGCTTTGCGCGGCGAGGTGGATTTCACCCGCGGTTACTGACTCTCCACCGATTTCACTGTGGGAGCGAGCCTGCTCGCGAAGAGGGCGTGTCAGTCGACAACAGCGTGTCTGACACAGCGCTTTCGCGAGCAGGCTCGCTCCCACATTGGTTTCAAAGTGTAGCCACCAGTTTGCTCAGCGGGCGGCGCTGGTGCGGACAAGCGGATTTACCGGCAGTCGCCAGCGCTTGGCCCCCGCGCCCGCTGGCACTAGACTGGCGGCCTTTTCACCACCTTGATGTTGATGCTTGAGCCATGGCCGCCATAGTCGAACCGTTCTGGAAACGCAAAACCCTCGATCAACTCGATCACGAGGAATGGGAATCGCTGTGCGACGGCTGCGGTCTGTGCTGCCTGCAAAAGCTCGAGGATGAAGAAGACAACAGCGTCTATTACACGCGCATCGCCTGCAAACTGCTGGATCTGAAAACCTGCCAGTGCAGCGATTATCCGAACCGGATCAAGTTTGTCCCGGACTGCATTCAGCTCACGCCGGGTCAGGCGGAAGAATTCAAGTGGCTGCCGCCGACCTGTGGTTATCGTCTGGTCAGCGAGGGCAAGGATCTGCCGTTATGGCATCACCTGGTGTGTGGCGACCGCGACGCGGTGCACCATGAGCGGATTTCCCAGTCCGGGCGCATGCTCGCCGAAGGCAGCGTGCCGGAGGATGACTGGGAAGATCATCTGATTTTTCGCGCGGGTTGATGAGGTGGTGAGTTGTTGAACCCGTAAAATCAAAAGATCGCAGCCTTCGGCAGCTCCTACAATGGAAAACGTGATTCCGTGTAGGAGCTGCCGCAGGCTGCGATCTTTTGCTTTAAAGCCTCAGACGCCGGCCTTCGGCGAGGTCAGCGAATCATTGCCGGTGACGGTGGCTGTTTCAGTAGCCACTTCGGCATTAGTCTTCAACTTGCTCAGTTCTTCCCCGGCGCGTTCGATCTTCGTCCGCACGTTGTTCATGTCCTGACGGCCTTTTTCCAACAGGCTTTTTGCCGAGCAGTGTCCGGTGATGCCACGGGCTACGGCCACGCCGCCGAGCGCCACTTGCAGCAGGCCGAATACGCCGCCACGGCGCAGGCCCTTGCCGACCATCAGCACGCCGCCGGTCAACGAGCCGACGCGCTCCCAGCCATGCACATTCTTGTGCGAAGGCGACTGGAACGGGGTGGATTCGATGCGTTCTACGCGTTTGAGCTCGCTCATGATCTATCTCCAGGCAGGGTGCGATTGATAGATAAGCTGACTGCCGGGGCCGTCAGCTTGTTCCATCGAATGTGCGACGCTTCAGCGGAATTTCGGCCCGGAGCGCGTGTTCAGGCCCTTGGCCATGCGGTCGTAGAGCACGACGTTGACCGTGGCGGCGAGATTCATGCAGCCGGTGGTCGGGATGTACACGACGTCTTCGCACCAGTCGCGAATCTCTTTATCCAGCGAGCCGTCTTCCGGCCCGAAGATATACAGGGCGCGGTCGGGGTGGGTGTATTCCGGCAGCGGCCTTGCGCCTTCGACCAGCTCTACCGCGACGGGAACGCAGTTGAGCGGAAGGATTTTTTTCAGGTCGTCGATGCCGATCAACGGGATGTCGTAGTGCACGCGCTTGGTGTCGGTGACGAAGTCGGCGGCGCGTTCATAACGCTTGCCGGTGTAGAACACCGACGCCACGCCGTAACAGCCTGCGGCGCGCATCACC
Source organism: Pseudomonas sp. ef1 (assembly GCF_007293365.2). Taxonomy (NCBI): domain Bacteria; kingdom Pseudomonadati; phylum Pseudomonadota; class Gammaproteobacteria; order Pseudomonadales; family Pseudomonadaceae; genus Pseudomonas; species Pseudomonas sp. ef1. The sequence continues at coordinate 2,519,318 of NZ_CM129815.1, forward strand.
GAACCGACGTTCTCCGGTGATTTGGGGTTATACAAACCAATGCAGCTGTACCGTTTGTCTGCCACGAGCGGGGTGCCTTCGGGAAAAAGAGGGCGATTATACGGGGATTGGGGGAGGGCGGGCAGATTCGAGATTTGTGGTGCCTGGCCGGCCGCCTTCGCGAGCAGGCTCGCTCCCACAGGGGAACGCATTTCAACTGTGGGAGCGAGCCTGCTCGCGAAAGGGCCAGCTCAGGCGATGAAGATCTTCAATCTTCTTTTTCATCAGGCCAGCCAGGGCCGCAAACGGGTTATGCGTGGCCTTGGCGATCTTCGGTGTGCTCAGCGAGCCCTCGCCGAAATACTGCTGATCGGTGTAACGCGAGTGTTCGTTGTCGTGGCAATACAGGCACAACAGCTCCCAGTTCGAGCCGTCCTGTGGGTTGTTGTCGTGGTTGTGGTCGCGGTGGTGCACGGTCAGTTCGCTCAGGCGCTTGCCGGAAAACTCACGGGCGCAGCGGCCGCAGACGTGCGGGTACATCTTCAGGGCCTTGTCGCGGTAGCCCATTTCCTTGTCGCGCTGGTTGTCGGCGAGGATGCGGTCCAGCTTCGACGTGTTGGTGGGGGTGGACGAACTCATGGGTTCACCTTTGCAGAAAGACTGATGACGGTTATGCGCAGTTTAGCTCAGCCCTTGAGCTTCTCGGCAATCCAGATCGTGTGACGGGTGCCCTTGTTGCCGTGGGCGAAGACCTGGACTTCTTCGGCCTTGAAACCGGCCTTCTTCAATTTGTCGGAAAACTGTCGGTCGGCGCTGGCCGACCATACCGCGAGCACACCTTTGGGGCGCAGCGCCTTGGCGCAGGCATTCAGGCCAGCAGCGGAATACAGCCAGCTGTTGGCCTTTTGAGTCAGGCCTTCGGGGCCGTTGTCGACGTCGAGCATGATCGCATCGAAACCGTTCGGCTCGCTTTGCAGCACGTTGGCCACATCTTCCATGCGGATCACCGTGCGCGGATCGAGCAATGGCCGACCGGACTTCTCCCCGAGCGGGCCGCGATTCCACTCGACCACGCCGGGCACCAGCTCAGCGACCACCACTTCGGCGGACTTGCCCAGGTGCTTGAGTGCCGAGGCGAGGGTGAAACCCATGCCCAGGCCGCCGATCAACACCCGCGAATTCGGCCGGCCGGCGACCTTGCGGCAGGGGATTTCTGCCAGTGCGTCCTCGGAACCGTGCATGCGCGTGTTCATCAACTGTCCGCCGTCGCCGCCCTGGATCTTGATGACGAAATCCTCGCCATACTCGAACAGGCACAGGGCACCGCCGTTTTCAGGGATCGGGGTGGTGTCGAGCAGAACGAAACGTTTCATGGAAATCTCTAAAGGGGGGAAGGCAAGCAGGCGCGTTGGGAGTAGCCTGAGCACAGACTAAAGGCCAAACGGAGCCCTTGATGAAGCGCACCATTCTAACGGTCATTACCCTGGCCGCGCTCGCGATTACTGCAGTGCAGGCCCAGCAGAGCGTTCCGGTCAGCCCAACGCCGCAACCCGGCTCGCCCGGCACCGCGACGCCGACACCGTATCCGCAGATCACCCCGATCACCCTGCCCAAGTCGGGCGCCGGTAGCGGCAGCCCGCCACTGGTGCCGATTGAAATGCCCAGCCCGCCGAGCAAGGATCAACCTATGCCGGGCATCGAGCCGAACGGCAACAAGATCAAATCCCCGGGCGGCTAAACCTGTTGCGCGGCGAGCTGGCCATCGGCCATGCGCAGGCGTTTGGACAGCGAGACGGCGAGGGCGCGGATGATCTTCGCGGCGATTTTCGGTGCGTCGTTGAGCATTTTCTCCAGCGAGTCCTTGCCCAGATTGAGCAACTGACAATTGCTCGCCGCGATGCAGGTAGCCGAGCGGCGCTCGCCATCAAGCACGGCCATTTCACCGAAGGCCCGGCCGCTGCGCAGGGTGGCCATGGTGATGACCTGGCCATCAGCGCCGGTTTTCTGCACGGCGACCTGGCCGGTGTGGATGATGCACATGAAACTGCCGGCATCGCCCTCGCGAAAAATCGCCTCGCCTTCAGCCACGGTGCTGATGCTGAAATAGCCGGAAGCGGCCGCGAAGTCGGCCAGCTGCAATTGATCGAACAGGCCACAGTCCATCAGCCAGTCGCGGATTTCGTTGTTCAGAAAGGTCGGTTCAGACATGTCGATGCGGTCTTTTTGTTATCACTGTTTCCAAGGAGCACACGGTCCCCATGTAGGAGCTGCCGAAGGCTGCGATCTTTTGATCTTGTCGTTCAAAACCAGGATCAAAAGATCGCAGCCTTCGACAGCTCCTACACAGGGAATCGGTGGAGGCTTTTGGTCTGCTGTTAAGACCCAAGCCACCCACAGAGTTCCTCAGGCAATCTGCAAAACCTTGAACACAAATGCATATTCGAGCGCTACGTCACGTAATCCCTGATAGCGCCCGCTCATGCCGCCATGCCCGGCGCCCAGTTCGGTCTTGAGCAGCAGCACATTGTCGTCGGTCTTGGTTGCGCGCAATTTTGCTACCCACTTGGCCGCTTCCCAGTACTGCACGCGGCTGTCGTTGTAGCCGGCGATCACCAGCAGTGGCGGATAAGCCTGCGCGGTGACGTTTTCGTACGGTGCGTAAGCCTTGATCCGATCATAGACGTCCGGTTCTTCCGGGTTGCCCCATTCGTCGTATTCGGTGACGGTCAGCGGCAGATCGGGGTCGAGCATGGTATTGAGCACGTCGACGAACGGCACTTCGGCAATCGCCACGCCGAACAGGTCCGGGCGCTGGTTGAGCACCGCGCCGATCAGCAGGCCACCGGCGCTGCCGCCGCTGATCGCCAGTTTCTCCGCCGTGGTGATGCCGTTGAGAATCAGGAATTCGGCGCAGGCGATGAAGTCGCTGAAGGTGTTGTGTTTGTGTTCCTGCTTGCCGGCGCGATACCAGGCTTCGCCTAGCTCGCCGCCGCCGCGTACGTGGGCAATGGCGAAGGCCATGCCGCGATCGAGCAGGCTCAGGCGGGCGTGAGAAAACCACGGATCGAGGCTGGAGCCGTAAGCGCCATAACCATACAGATACAGCGGCACCGGTTTACCGACCATCTCGCGTTTCATCACCAGACTGATCGGCACCTGCGTACCGTCCGGGGCGGTCGCCCACAGGCGTTGGCTGACATAGGCGTCGGCATCAAATTGGCCGAGTACCGGGGTTTCCTTGAGCACCGTTTGTTCGCCGCTGGCAAGAATCAACTGGCGCACCTGGGCCGGGCGATTCAACGCTTCGTAGCGCAGGCGAATGCGGTCGCTCTCGAATTCCAGGCTGTTTTGCACGTGGAGGCTGTAGGCCGCATCGGGCAATTGCACGCGATACGGCGCCGAGCCCTGCGGGTGAACCTCGATGATCGGCAGGCCACCTTCGCGCAGACTCAAAGTCATCGCCTCGGTGTTGAGGCTGACACCGTCGAGCATCACTTCTTCGTTGTGCGGGATCAGGTTCTGCCAGTCGGCCTCGCTCGGCGGCACGCCAGTGTCCGGGGCCTGATACAGGGCGAAGTTGATGCCGTCGCGGTTGGTACGGATAAACCATGTCCAGACGCCATCGAGCAGGCCGTGGTCGACGTCGTATTCGTGATCTTCGACCCGTGGCGCCAGGCAGCTGAACGGCAGGTGCGGTTGGTTGGCGTCCAGCGCCCAGACTTCACTGGTGGTCTTGCTGCCCAGCGACAGCAGCAATTGCTGTTCGGAGCTGGCGCGGTAGCAATGCAGGAAGAAACGCCCATCCGGCTCGTGGAAGACTTCTTCAGCGGCGGTGCCATCGAGACGATAGCGAAACAGTTTATGCGGGCGATGGGTGTCGTCGAGCACACCGAAAAACACGGTCAGGCTGTCGTTGGCCCAGGTCATGCTGCCGTCGCAGTCCTCGAATTCCAGTTCGCTGACCTTGTCGTTGGACAGCTCCTTGACGAACAGCGTGTAGATCTCATCGCCCGAGGCATCAACGCTGTAGGCCAGGCGCTGGTGATCGGGGCTGATGCTGAAAGCGCCGAGCGAGAAGAAGCCGCCATTGGCCAGCGCATTCGGGTCGAGCAGCAATTGTTCGCGGCTTTCATCGAGGGTCAGGCTGTCGTCCGCAGGACGCGGGCAGCGATAGTGCCGGGCGTATTCATCACCAGCGGTGGTGCGCGTGTAATACAGATACGGGCCCCAGGGCGAGGGCAGGGACAGATCAGTCTCGAGAATCCGCCCCTTGATTTCGTTGAACAGGCTTTCGCGCAGCTCGGCCTGATCGGCGATTTGCGCTTCCTGATAAGCGTTTTCAGCCTTGAGGTAGTCGAGCACCGCGTCGGTATCGCGTTCCTGCAGCCAGGCATACGGGTCGGCGCCGGGCGCCCGCTGGGCAATCGGGGCAGTCATGACATTGGCGGATTGGGGCATGGAAGGCTCTCGGACAATATTCGGAATTGGGTTTTTCGCAGGTCTTGAAAGCGCCGCAGCCCGTGTGGGAGCGAGCCTGCTCGCGAAAGCGGTGTGTCAGGCAACGCTGTTGCAACTGACAGTCCGTATTCGCGAGCAGGCTCGCTCCCACAGGGGCGGCTGCTGGCCGTCTGGTATTGGGACAAGCCGCATGGGCGAAAAGTCGTTACTATAAGCGCCTATTTGCCTGCCTTGCCATGGACACCATGACCGAGAACGACTATCTGATCGCCTGGGGCCTTTACGCCTTTGCCGCCGTGGGCTGCCTGCTGGTATGGATGCGCCTGACCACCTGGATGTGGCGCTGGCTGCGCGAGCCGCTGCGTGTGCTGATGGCGGTGTTGCTGTTCAGCCCGACCATCGTCGATCCGGTGAAAGCCAAAGTTGCACCGGCTATCGCCATCACCGCCCTGGACATGCTGTTCAAGGTCGGCAACAACGCCTGGCGCGCGGTTTCCGATCTGTTCATGTACGGCATGATCGCCTTCGGGGTGTATCTGGTTTTCGTCTTGATCCGCCTGCCGATCGAGCGTGCCTCGGCAGCACGGCGTGAACGCGCCGAGGCCGCCAAGGCTGCGGCCCGTGCCGAAGAGCGCGACGATGATCAACCGTTCGGCGGCGCCGGTGACGACCGCTACGGTCGCCCGCCGGTGCCGAACAATCCGCAGCGCATGCGGGTCGAGCCGCGTCTGTAACCCGAGAGTCCGCACATGTGTGAATTACTGGGCATGAGTGCCAACGTGCCGACCGACATCGTGTTCAGCTTCACCGGCCTGATGCAGCGTGGCGGACGCACCGGCCCGCACCGCGACGGCTGGGGCATTGCCTTCTACGAAGGGCGGGGCCTGCGTCTGTTTCAGGACCCGGCAGCGAGCAGCGAGTCGGAAGTGGCCAACCTGGTGCAACGTTATCCGATCAAGAGCGAAGTGGTCATCGGCCATATTCGCCAGGCCAACGTCGGCAAGGTCTGCCTGTCCAACACTCACCCGTTCGTCCGCGAACTGTGGGGGCGCAACTGGTGTTTTGCGCACAACGGCCAGCTCGCCGACTTCACTGCGATCAAGAGTTTCTACCGACCGGTCGGCGATACCGACAGCGAAGCGGCATTCTGCGACCTGCTCAACCGTGTGCGCGCGGCGTTTCCGGAACCGGTCGATATCGAAGTGCTGCTGCCGGATCTGGTCGCCGCTTGCGCCGAATATCGCAGCAAAGGCGTGTTCAATTGCCTGCTCAGCGACGGCGACTGGCTGTTCTGTTATTGCTCGACCAAACTCGCCCAGATCACCCGCCGCGCCCCGTTCGGCCCGGCGCGGCTCAAGGATGTCGATGTGATCGTCGATTTCCAGGCCGAAACCACGCCCAACGACGTGGTCACGGTGATTGCCACCGAGCCTTTGACCGAAAACGAAACCTGGACCCGTTACGAACCGGGCCAATGGAGCCTGTGGCGACGCGGCGAATGCGTCAGCCAGGGCAAGACCGAATAAGGATTTGCATCCATGTTGCTCAGTTATCTACGGCTGGTGTTGTTTGCGGCGGGCCTGTTGATCGGTGTCCAGGTGCCGGGGTTCATCAACGATTACGCGCAACGTGTCGAAGCGCACCTGATCGAAGCGCAGACCGGTCTGCGTGGTTTCCAGGGCACGGCGGATCAGTTTTTCAAAGGCGATATGCAGGCGCTGGTCGCGCATTACCGTGCCAGCGAAGACCCGATTTTCCGCAGCGATGCTGACAGCCTGAACACCTTGCTCACCCGCCAGGTCGCGCTGGACAAGCAGTTCCAGGCGATGCAAGGGCCGTGGTATGTGCGCTTCCTGCAAGTGGTCCTGGCCGCCGATCCGGATATTCGCAAGGAAACCTGGAACGGCTACAGCTACCAGATCCTGCTGACGCCAGAGGCGATGATCTGGGGCATGAGCGGCGCGTTGCTGCTGTCGTTCGGCATCGAATGCCTGTTTCGCCTGATCGACTGGGTCGTCCTCGGCGGCCGCCGCCTGCGCCAGAGCCGACCGATCGAAGATCGCGACGTGCGCGGTTTGTAAGACTTGCACAATCCCCTCTGGCAACAGAGGCTTTATGGCATTGGGGATTCTGTGGTGAGTGGGCTCTGTGGTGGGTGGGTACTGAGTTGAGTGGGCTCTGTGGTGAATGGGCTATGGGGGGAGTGGGTTCTGTGGCGAATGAATTCTGTGGCGAGGGGATTTATCCCCGTTGGGCTGCGCAGCAGCCCCAAAACCTGCACTGAAAGACCGCGTTGGCCGCAATCACGACTGCTGCGCAGCCGAGCGGGGATAAATCCCCTCGCCACTAATCATTCAGTGAGGGTGATGCAGTCCTCGCCCACCTTTTGCGCATACCCCGCCAAGACCTGCTGACACAACGTCACAATCTCCTCGACCCACTCAACCCCGACCCGCCACGACACCACCACCGGCAGATTCGCCGGCCGCTGCTCGATGTCGAGCAAGATCAATTCGCCCCGTGCCAGCTCCTCGGTCACCAGCACCGGCGGCAGCGCGCCGATACCGAAGCCATCGCGCAACAACCGGGTGATCGCCGACACCGAGTTCACGCAATTCAAGCGTGGCGCCATGACGCCGCTGGCCTGCATCAGCGCGACGATATCCTGATGCGGTCGTGAGTTTTTCGAATAGGTGATGATCCGCTCCTGCGCCAGTTCGGCGAGGTCGGCGTAGTCGCGGTTGTAGATCGAATTGCTCGCGACAATCCAGCCCAGCGGATGGCTCGCCAGCTCGAGGCTGCGCACGCTTTCGTGACGGACCAGATCGGTTTGCAGAACCAGATCAAGGAAGCCTTTTTGCAGTTGATCGCAGAGGTTCAGCGCGGTATCCGCGACCAATTCGATTTCCACGCGTGGGTACAGATCGGTCATCTGCGCCACCAGCGGGCTCAGCCAGGTATGGATTACTGTGTCCATCACGCCGATACGCACCCGCCCGACCTTGCTCGAACGGGTCTCGATCGACTGCTTCAGCGCCGCCATGGTGTCGAGCATCTGCTCGGCATAGTCGAGCACTTTCAGGCCTTCCGGGGTCAGGCTGACGCCGCGTGAGTCGCGCAAAAACAGCTTTACGCCCAGCTCGCCTTCGAGCACCGCAATGCGGCTGGAAATCGATGCCTGGGTGGTGAACAGCTTGTCAGCGGTCAGGCGAAAACTCTTCAGGCGCGCGACCCAGACAAAGGTCTCGAGAAACTTCAGATTCATGGACAAGGCTCGAGTGACAAATTTTTCTTATGCCTAAGGCGGGTTTTTATTCGTTGGACGGCGCAGGGCAGGGCGACGAAAAATCGGCGCATCCGGTTCCCACGATAGGCGTCGTCGGAGCTTCGAACAAGACCAATAAAAGCCCTGCGGAGATTTGCCATGAGTGCTCCCGACACCCTTCCTTTATCCAAGCCTGCGGCGCGCCCCGGGCCTTTCGACTGGTATCGCAACATCAACCAGCAGGAGCGCCGCACGTTCTGGAGCTGCAAGATCGGTTACGGCCTGGATGGCATGGACACGCAGATGCTCAGCTTCGTTGTGCCGACGCTGATCGCGATGTGGGGCATCACCACGGGCGAAGCGGGACTGATTCACACCAGCACCCTGATCGCCTCGGCCATCGGCGGTTGGGTCGCCGGGATTCTCTCCGACCGCATCGGCCGCGTGCGCACCCTGCAACTGACGGTGCTGTGGTTCGCCTTCTTCACCTTCCTCTGCGGCTTCGCGCAAAACTACGAACAATTGTTGATCGCCCGCACCCTGATGGGCTTCGGTTTCGGCGGTGAATGGACCGCTGGCGCAGTGTTGATCGGTGAAGTGATCCGCGCCAAGGATCGCGGCAAAGCGGTGGGCATGGTGCAATCCGGCTGGGCGCTGGGTTGGGGCCTGACGGCGATTCTGTACGCGCTGCTGTTTTCGGTGTTGCCAGCGGAAGATGCGTGGCGCGCGCTGTTCATCCTTGGCATCGTGCCGGCGATATTCGTGATTTTTGTCCGTCGACTGGTGAAAGATCCGGAGATATATCGCGAAGCCAAAGCCGCGCAAACTCCGGAAAACCCGGCGAAGTTCTACGAGATCTTCGCGCCGGGAATGCTCTTCACCACGTTTCGCGCTTCCTTGCTGACCACCGGTGCGCTGGGCGGCTACTACGCGATCACCTCCTGGCTGCCGACTTTCCTCAAGAACGAGCGCGGTTTGAGCGTGCTCGGCACCGGTGGTTATCTGGCGATGGTGATCGTCGGTTCCTATGTCGGTTATGTGATCAGCGCGTATCTGACCGACCTGCTGGGGCGGAAAAAGAACTTCATTTTGTTTGCCGTCGGCTCGTTCACCATCGTTCTGCTCTACACGCAGATGCCGGTCAGCAATGGCGTGATGCTCTGGCTGGGCTTTCCGCTGGGCTTCTTCGCCTCGGGGATTTTCAGCGGCATGGGCGCGTTTCTCACCGAATTGTTCCCTACGCGGATTCGCGGCTCGGGCCAGGGTTTCTGCTACAACATCGGCCGCGCGCTGGCGGCGTTGTTCCCGCTGTTGATCGGCCTGCTCAGCCAGAAAGTGCCATTGAGCATGGGCATCGGCGCCTTCGCGGCGGTCTCCTATGGCGTGGTGATTCTGGCGGCGCTGAGCCTGCCGGAAACCCGTGGCAAGCAACTCGACGCGCAGTAACTGATACCCTGCGCAGAAGTCTCCTACAGATAAAAAGACCAGCAGCTACAGGAGTGTTCACCGTGAGCCGCCTGCTATTGAATTGCGACATTGGCGAGAGCTTCGGCAGCTGGACCATGGGTCTGGACGCCGAAGTCATGCCCTTCATCGATTGCGCCAACATCGCCTGCGGTTTCCATGCTGGCGACCCGAGCATCATGCGCAAAACCGTGGCGCTGGCGCTCGAGCACGGCGTGCAGATTGGCGCGCACCCGGCCTATCAGGATCTGGTCGGATTCGGCCGACGTTCCATGGCCTATTCCGCGCAAGAGTTGCAAGACATCCTGCATTACCAGATCGGCGCCCTGGACGGCATCTGCAAGGCGCAGGGCGGACGCGTGAGCTACGTCAAACCCCACGGCGCGATGTACAACGACATGATGGCCAACCCGGCGCAGTTGCGCGCGGTGGTGCAGGCCGTGGCCGCGTATGACCGCAGCTTGCCGCTGATGTTGATGGCGACCCGAGACAACGCTGCGGCGCAGCAAATTGGCGATGAATACGGCGTAACGCTGTGGTTTGAAGCGTTCGCCGACCGTGCCTACGACAGCGCCGGCCGGCTGGTCTCCCGGCAACTGCCGGGCGCCGTGCATCACGATGCCGAAAAAATCATCGAGCAAGCGCTGACCATTGCCGATGGCGGCGCGCTCACCGCCAGCGATGGCAGCGCCTTGATCCTGCGCGCCAATACCTTGTGCGTCCACGGCGACAACGCCAGTTCCGTGGCCGCGGTGCAGCGCATTCGCCAAGCCTTGCAACAGTCGAGTGCGTCATGAACCCACGGATTGAAGTGGTGGCGCTCGACTGCCTGATGCTGCGTCTGTTCGATGAAATCGCCGAAGCCAACATGCCGTGGCTGCTCGCCGCCAGCGAGCGTTTGCGCACGGTGTTTGGCGCCCGGCTGATCGATCTGGTGCCGTCCTATACGACGTTGATGGTGCATTACGATCTGACGCTGTTGAGTCCGGCGCAGGCGCGCGAATTGATCGCCGAAGCGCTGATCGATCTGGCGCCGAATGCGCGCAGTGCCGGGCAGTGTCACGTCTTGCCGGTCTGGTACGACTTGAGTGTCGGCCCGGAATTGAGCCTGTTGGCCGAACGCAGCGGCCTCGCGGTGGAGGAGGTGATTCGTCGCCACAGCTCACGGGAATATCAGGTGTTCGCCCTTGGCTTTGCGCCGGGTTTTGCCTTCATGGGCCTGGTCGAAGAGATGCTCGCCGCGCCGCGCTTGAGCACGCCGCGCAAGAAAGTTGCCGCCGGCAGCGTGGGCATCGCTGAGCGGCAGACGGCGGCTTATCCGGTAGTTTCACCCGGTGGCTGGAACCTGATCGGGCGCACCCCGGCGCAACTGTTTGATCGCCATCGCGACGGCTACAGCCTGATGCAACCGGGCGACACGGTGCGCTTCGAAGCGGTCGATCACGCCGAATTCATACGCTTGGGCGGCGATGACACCCCACTGGAGGCGTTGGCATGAGTCGATTGACGATCGAAGCCAGCACACCGCTGTGCCTGTTGCAGGACGCCGGGCGGTTTGGCGTGCGGCATCTGGGCGTGACCCAGGGCGGCGCGGCGGATTGGTGTTCGATGAGCTGGGCCAATTGGCTGCTCGGCAATGAGCTGGATGCAGCAGTGGTTGAAATCACCCTCGGCGGGTTTGCCGTGGTGGCTGAAGAGGATTGCCTGCTGGCGCTGGCGGGAGCGGATCTCGGCGCGCAGATCGACGGCCAGCCGCTGGCGCCGTGGCGCAGTTTCAAATTGGCGAAAGGCCAGACATTGCGATTTACCCAGCCGTTGCTTGGCGCTAGAGCTTATCTGGCGGCCCCCGGCGGTTTTGCCGCGCCGCAGGTGCTGGGCAGCAGTGCCACGGTGGTGCGCGAAGAGCTCGGAGGGCTTGATGGCCTGGGCGTGCCGCTGACAAGAGGGGCAACCTTGAGTTATCGCGGCGAACCCCGGCAGGTGCGTGAAGTACCGCAGTCGCATCAACCGGACCTGCGCTCCGACAAACCGCTGGATCTGGTGATCGGCGCGCAGATCGGCCTGTTCAGCGGGCAAAGCCTGTTTGAGGTATTCAATAGTCGCTGGACACTCGACAGTCGCGCCGACCGCATGGGCATCCGCCTGCTCGGCTCGGCGTTGCAATATCAGGGCGCGCCGATGATCTCCGAGGGGATTCCGTTGGGCGCGGTGCAGGTGCCGCCCGATGGCCAGCCGATCGTGTTGCTCAACGATCGCCAGACCATTGGCGGATACCCGCGCCTGGGCGCGTTGACGCCGCTGGCGTTGGCACGATTGGCGCAATGCCTGCCGGGAGCGAAGGTGAGATTGAGGCCGGTAGTGCAGGACGTCGCGCACCGCGAGCATGTTGAGTATTTGCAGCGCTTTAAAGATCGCTAAAAGCTTCGCGAGCAGGCTCGCTCCCACAGGTCAAAGCATTCCAATGTGGGAGCGAGCCTGCTCGCGAAGGCGTCGTCGTGTTAACGATTACTTGGAAAGAAACCGCATCCCTTCTTCAAGCCCGCGCAGCGTCAGCGGATACATCTGATCCTCGATCAGATCGCGGACGATGTTGGTCGACGAGGTATAGCCCCAGGTGTCCTTTGGATACGGGTTGATCCAGATGAGCTTCTTGTATTTTTCCATGAAGCGCTGCATCCACACGTAACCCGGCTCTTCGTTCCAGTGCTCGACGCTGCCACCGGCCTGGGTGATTTCGTAAGGCGCCATGGCGGCGTCACCGATGAAGATCACTTTGTAGTCGGCGCCGTATTTGTGCAGCAGATCCTGGGTCGAGGTGCGTTCGGAAGTGCGGCGCATGTTGTTCTTCCACACCGATTCATAAATGAAGTTGTGGAAGTAGAAATACTCAAGATGCTTGAACTCGGTCTTGCAGGCCGAGAACAATTCCTCGCAGATCTTTACGTGCGCGTCCATCGAGCCGCCGATGTCGAACAATAGCAGCAGCTTCACCGTGTTGCGCCGTTCCGGGCGCATCTGGATGTTCAGCAGGCCGGCATCCTTGGCGGTGTGGTCGATGGTGCCGTCGATGTCGAGTTCTTCCGCCGCACCCTGACGGGCGAACTTGCGCAGACGACGCAGGGCGACCTTGATGTTGCGCGTGCCCAGTTCCACCGAATCGTCGAGGTTCTTGTACTCGCGCTGATCCCAGACCTTGACCGCTTTGCCCTGACGCTTGCCGGCATCGCCAACGCGGATGCCTTCCGGGTTGAAACCGCCGGAACCGAACGGGCTGGTGCCGCCGGTGCCGATCCATTTGTTGCCGCCGGCGTGACGTTCCTTCTGTTCTTCCAGACGCTTCTTGAATTCCTCGATGAGCTTGTCCAGCCCGCCAAGGGACTGGATCTGCGCGCGTTCTTCGTCGCTCAGCGAACGCTCGAATTCCTTGCGCAGCCAGTCTTCGGGAATCAGCGCCTGCAAGTGATCGTCGAGTTTCTCCAGGCCATTGAAGTAGGCACCGAACGCGCGGTCGAACTTGTCGAAATGGCGCTCGTCCTTCACCAGAATCGCCCGCGACAAGTAATAGAACTCGTCCATGTCGGCGAAGGTCACGCGCTGTTTCAGCGCGTTGATCAGGTCGAGCAGCTCGCGTACCGACACCGGTACCTTGGCTGCACGCATTTCGTTGAACAGGTTGAGCAACATGGCAGCAGCCTCTTAGCGGGTGCCGCGCCGGCTCATGAACGCCAGGCGCTCAAGCAGTTGCACGTCCTGTTCGTTTTTCACCAGTGCGCCTGCCAGCGGCGGAATGGCCTTGGTCGGATCGCGCTCGCGCAGCACCGCTTCGCCGATGTTGTCGGCCATCAGCAGTTTCAGCCAGTCGACCAGCTCGGACGTCGAAGGCTTTTTCTTCAGGCCCGGTACCTTGCGCACGTCAAAGAACACGTCGAGCGCTTCGCTGACCAGGTCCTTTTTGATGTCCGGGTAGTGCACGTCGACGATTTTCTGCAGGGTAGTGCGGTCGGGGAAGGCGATGTAGTGGAAGAAGCAGCGGCGCAGGAAGGCGTCCGGCAGCTCTTTCTCGTTGTTGGAGGTAATGATGATGATCGGGCGTTTCTTGGCCTTGATGGTCTCGTCGATTTCGTAAACGTAGAACTCCATCTTGTCGAGTTCTTGCAACAGGTCGTTGGGGAACTCGATGTCGGCCTTGTCGATTTCGTCGATCAGCAGAATCACCCGCTCTTCGGACTCGAAGGCTTCCCAGAGCTTGCCTTTCTTCAAGTAGTTGCGCACGTCGTGGACTTTTTCATTGCCCAGCTGCGAGTCGCGCAAACGGCTGACCGCGTCGTACTCGTACAGACCCTGATGGGCCTTGGTGGTGGACTTGATGTGCCAGGTGATCAGCTTGGCACCGAACGATTCGGCCAGTTGCTCGGCGAGCATGGTCTTGCCGGTGCCCGGTTCACCCTTGACCAGCAGCGGCCGTTCCAGGGTGATGGCGGCGTTGACCGCCAGCTTCAGGTCATCGGTGGCGACGTAGGCCTGGGTGCCTTCGAACTTCATCTGCAAATCCTCGAACGGTAACGCTGACCTTACGGGCAGGGCGGGGCGAATAATCGGATGCCCGACTATAACGCGCACGCCGGTCGACTGTGAACGCAGACGGCTTATTCAGTCTCTGAATGGAGCGTCACATGTTGACTCAGTCTCGGCGGATGGCCAGTATTCCGGTATCGCCGATTTGGCGATAGCCTTTCTTACTCGGTTAGTAAAAAGGGCAGAAAATCGATGTTACCCATGAAACGGCCGCGTCTGCGATCTGCGCACGTCCTGTCGGATTTCAGGTTGGCGCTGACATTTATCAATGGTCAGGAACTGACAGTTGATTTGGGGATGGATATTCATACTTATCCAGGTCTGCGGCCACTGCTTGATCGCGAAGTCTTTGCGACTGCCGTAGTCGGGGACGAGGGGTGGATCGTTGAATGGGTTGATCCCGACGTACAGATCGGTGCAGACACCTTGTATATGGATGCGCTAGCGCAAAATGCCCAGGATGAGAACACGCGCATTTTTATCGATTGGCGCGCCCGTACCGGACTTTCTCTCAATGATGCGGCCGAAGCGCTCGGTGTGAGCGCTCGCAGCATCAGCCGTTACAGCAATGGGCGTGAAGCAGTGCCACGTTCTTTGGCGTTGGCCTGTCTGGGCTGGGATTCGCTGCAACAGCGTTCATCGATAGCGGCCGAAGACACAGGTCGATATGTCGTCAACCGCAAAACTTAACCCTCATCCGGCTTCGGCCGTTCGTACCGCGCATTGAATGCCTGGATGAAGCCATTGCGCAAAATCTGCAGAAACGCTTCGAAGGCGTTGACGTTCTGCTGGTGAACATTGCCGCTGAGTTCGACGCGAGTGGCGAACTGGTTTTTGTTCTGGTTTTTCAGCACGGTCTCGGTGCCGCCGACCAGCGCTTCCCAGATTGAGCGGAACAGGCCTTTGTTCTTGTTTTCGACGTCTTGCTGCCAGTTGAATACGTCGACGTCGCGCAGCAGGGGTTTGATGTAGCCGGTGAGTCGGGCTTTCTCTGCCTTCGCTTCAATAACCACGTCGCCGTGGCCGGCGTTGAAGTCGAACTTGCCGTAGGCGGCGGCGAAGTCGTTCATGCGTTTGAGCTCGATGTCGCGAGCGCGCAGACGGAATTCAAAGTCTTCGAAGTTGCTCAGCGGATCGAAGGTGGCGGTGGTTTCCAGCGGCGCGTGGCCCAGCAGCAACGCCTTGCCTTCAAAGCGCGCGTCGCGTTTGCCTCCCTTGTCGACCACATTGGTCAGGTTGTAGATGCTGGCGTTGACGTTGCTGGCATTCATGTTCACCGGCGGCTTGGAATTGAAGTTGCGGAAGGTGATACGGCCGTCGTTGATCTGCACTTCATCGAGGGTGATCGGCAGCAGCTTGCCCAATTGTTCACGCCAGTCGGTGCCCTGACCGGTTTGCGAGTTCTGCTTGTTGGGGCCACCGTCGACGAAGTTGATTTCGGGGTTGAGAAATTGCACCTGCGCGACCACGGCATGGTCGTACCACAACGAATGCCAGCTCACCGACAGATCGATCAACGGCGCATCGACGAACGGCACCGGCACCTTGCCATCGACCTTGACGATTTTCAGGCCATTGATTTTGTATGCGCCGCGCCACAGCGCGAGGTCGACATCGGTGATCTGGCCACGGTAATCGCCCATGTCCGCGAGCTTGTCATTGAGGTAGTCGCGTACCAGATAGGGCAGGGCGAAATGCAGGGCGACCAGCAGCACCACGACACCCGCCAGGGTCCAGAGCGGCCAGCTGTAACGACGTTTCATGCCATTGTTCCTTCAAGAGTGTGGCTTGACGATTCAAAGCGATTGACTCCGCGCGTTTGCAGACGTTCGACCCGACTGGACTGTGATCGGCAACGGGCTTACCTTGGAAGGCTGAATTCAACGCTGCATAAGGACCCAGCCATGAGCCGTATTTACGCTGACAACGCCCATTCCATCGGTAATACGCCGCTGGTCCAGATCAACCGCATCGCGCCGCGCGGGGTTACGATTCTGGCCAAGATCGAGGGGCGCAATCCCGGTTACTCGGTCAAATGCCGAATCGGCGCCAACATGATCTGGGACGCCGAAGGCAGCGGCAAACTCAAGCCGGGCATGACCATTGTCGAGCCGACTTCCGGTAACACCGGTATCGGTCTGGCCTTTGTCGCCGCTGCGCGGGGCTACAAGTTGATGCTGACCATGCCGGCATCGATGAGCATCGAGCGCCGCAAGGTTCTTAAAGCCTTGGGCGCGGAACTGGTGTTGACCGAGCCGGCCAAGGGCATGAAAGGCGCCATCGAGAAAGCTGCGGAAATCGTCGCCAGCGATACCGATAAATATTTCATGCCGGCGCAATTCGATAATCCGGCCAACCCGGCGATTCACGAAAAGACCACCGGCCCGGAAATCTGGAACGACACCGACGGCGCCGTGGATGTGCTGGTGGCTGGCGTCGGCACCGGCGGAACCATTACCGGTGTCTCGCGGTATATCAAGAACACCGCCGGGAAACCGATTCTGTCCGTGGCTGTCGAGCCCGCTTCTTCGCCGGTGATTACGCAGGCGTTGGCCGGTGCCGAAATCAAGCCGAGCCCGCACAAGATTCAAGGCATCGGTGCCGGTTTTGTGCCGAAGAATCTTGATCTGTCGATGGTCGATCGTGTCGAACAGGTGACCGATGAAGAATCCAAGGCCATGGCTTTGCGACTGATGCAGGAAGAAGGGATTTTGTGCGGCATCTCCTGCGGTGCTGCCATGGCGGTGGCGGTGCGTCTGGCGGAGAAACCAGAGATGCAGGGCAAAACCATCGTCGTGGTGCTGCCGGATTCGGGCGAGCGTTATCTGTCGAGCATGCTGTTCAGTGACCTGTTCACCGAGCAGGAGAACCAGCAGTAATCCGGTTGATTCAGGTCAGCCGAGGTTCAGGTGCTGCATGTTAATAAAGGCTTTGTTGCGTAATGCTTAACACTGAATCTTGTGTCAGGCGGGTTTTTCCGCAGGCCGGTAGTGTTTATCATGGCCGGCTGCCATGCCGGGTAAAGGGCATTGCGCAGCGTTGTCTTTATTCAAGGAGTTGTTGATGACCGTTTCGTTTGCCGCCAAGGCGTTTGTGCTGTTGCTGTTTCTGGGCAGCACGCTCTATGTGCATTTGCGCGGCAAGGCGCGTTTGCCGGTATTGCGCCAGTTCGTCAACCACTCCGCGCTGTTCGCGCCCTACAACGCGTTGATGTACCTGTTTTCTGCAGTGCCATCCAGACCGTATCTGGATCGCAGCAAGTTTCCGGAACTGGATGTTCTGCGCGACAACTGGGAAACCATCCGCGACGAAGCCATGCACCTGTTTGACGAGGGCTACATTCGCGCTGCCGAAAAGAATAACGATGCCGGTTTCGGTTCGTTTTTCAAGAAAGGCTGGAAGCGTTTCTATCTGAAGTGGTACGACAAACCGTTGCCATCGGCCGAAGCCCTGTGCCCGAAAACCGTGGCGCTGGTCAGCGCCATTCCCAACGTCAAGGGCGCGATGTTTGCGCTGCTGCCGGGCGGCAGTCACCTCAACCCGCACCGCGATCCGTTCGCCGGCTCGCTGCGCTATCACCTCGGTTTGTCGACGCCCAACTCCGATGATTGCCGGATCTTCGTTGACGGTCAGGTCTATGCCTGGCGCGACGGCGATGACGTGATGTTCGACGAGACCTACGTGCACTGGGTCAAGAATGAAACCGCTCAGACTCGAGTGATTCTGTTCTGTGACATCGAACGTCCGCTGAGCAACCGCTTGATGACCCGGATCAACCGCTTCATCAGCGGCTGGCTCGGCCGCGCCACCGCGCCGCAGAATCTT
This sequence comes from Pseudomonas sp. ef1, assembly GCF_007293365.2. Lineage (NCBI taxonomy): Bacteria > Pseudomonadati > Pseudomonadota > Gammaproteobacteria > Pseudomonadales > Pseudomonadaceae > Pseudomonas > Pseudomonas sp. ef1. Next base: position 2,536,884 of record NZ_CM129815.1, read on the forward strand.
GATGACGAACGCGTTGGCGGCATCAACCAGGCTTATGCCTGGAGCAAGAACTTCAGCGACCGTTTCAGCGGCGTGGTCAAGCAGTGGAAGCGCCGCCATCCCAAGGCCTACCGCGTAATGCGCCCGGTGCTGGCGGTGCTGGTGCTGACGTTGCTGGGGTACTGGTTGTTTGGTTGAGGCTGGATCAGACAATAGAAAACCGCTCTTTGGGAGCGGTTTTTTATTGATGGGTTCAAGGACGGCCGGCGAGCAGGTTGGGCTCGGTCACGTCGGTTCCGTTTTCAAGGACCTGCAGAAAACGGCGCTGATTCGCGGATAACTCCAGTCGATCAAGCTTTTCCACCGGCTCGCGCAATTCCTTTTTGCTTGGGGATTTTCTAACGACTTTGCGCATACTCCCTCCCTCGCTGGTCAATAAATGAACAGATGTCACGATACTTCACTCTCCACTGGTAGAACAAGGCGACCTTGCACATCAAATGTGAAGCCGAGTTGTTGATAAACCGGAATGGCTCCCGGCATAGGTTCCTGAACTTCGATGACTTGGCTGCCAATAATTCGGGCGAATTCGTCGATGGCGAGCAATGCCAAAGCGGCTATTCGGTTTTTCAGCGGGTGAACCTTTCCGGGTTTGCCCTCCAGTCGCACGATGCGAATCCGCTGGCGGCTATTGTTGGGATTTGCGAAGCATAGCCCGCAGAGTTCTTGTTCAAACCAGATTGCGATATCCAGAGACAGAGGTTCTCGAGCTTTCCAGACGACGACGTCTTCCCACGAGAAAATCGGGTCGTCCCAAGACTGATAAACTGCGAGTGCTTCAGCATCAATAGGCTCAAAGCGGACTTCTGACATGTCGGCTCCCGAAATGCATCGCATCTGCGCAGTCGCAACACCCGCCCGCTTCCTCGCCTCCGACCGATAAACCTGATACCGCAAATACGTCCGTTCCCTTGGCATATGATCTCTTGCATTCCATGTCTCCTGACAATCCGTTGCCATGCCAATAACCCTAACCACCCGGCGCCAGACTGTCGCTACCGGCCCATTGCCCAAGTCATTGCAATCTGTGTCCCGGGCTGGTTATAGTCAGCCCGCTTGAGCGCCATGCTCACGCCTTCATTTCCTCAATAAAGATCAGCATCCATGCCTGCATCCCTCATCAACGCGGTAGTCGATTCAGCGGTCAACGCTGGCGTCGTGCCGTGCGGGAATCGGCAGCCTGTGCAGATCAGTCATTACCCTCCACCTGTCAGTAGCACGCCGGTGTGCGCAGTCGTTTCGCCGCCGGGCGTTGGTGTTCGGGGCTGATCGGCAGTTTCTGCTGAACCCCGCGCCCGCCAGAAAAACCTACTGAATTTCAGCTTCGGCTGAGTTGGCTTCTTGCCTGACTACAGGTGGTATTCATGTTTGTCCTTTCGAAACAATCCGCGCTCGCGGCGACGTCCACGAGCCTGTTCGTTCTGCTGTGGAGCAGCGGGGCAATTTTCTCCAAATGGGGCTTGGCCCATGCTTCGCCCTTTGCCTTTCTGCTGATTCGCTTTGCCATCGCCCTGTGCGGGCTGGTCTTGCTGGCGCCGCTGCTGAAATTGAAGCTGCCCAAGGGTGGCAAACCGATGCTGTTCGCGATCGCCACCGGCGTGGTGCTGTTGGGCGCCTATCAGATCTTTTATCTGCTGGCGCTGGACTGCAAAGTTACGCCGGGGGTGATGGCCACTCTGATGGGCGTTCAGCCGATTCTCACCGTGGTGCTGATGGAGCGCCAGCGTTCGGCGAGCCGCCTGTTCGGCCTGGCGCTGGGCCTGGCCGGGCTGGTCATGGTGGTTTTTCAGGGGATCGGTCTGGCCGGAATGTCCTGGGCCGGCATGCTGTTCGGTTTGCTGGCGCTGGCGAGCATGACGCTCGGCTCGATCATGCAAAAACGCATCACCGACAATCCGCTCGGTACGCTGCCAGTGCAGTACCTGGCCGGCCTGTTGCTGTGCGCGGTGTTCGTACCGTTCCAGCCGTTTCACTTCGAGTACAGCGCAGGCTTTATTGTCCCGGTGTTATGGATGGGCCTGGTGGTGTCGGTGCTGGCGACGCTGTTGCTGTATCGACTGATCGCGCGGGGCAATCTGGTGAATGTCACCAGCCTGTTCTATCTGGTGCCGGCGGTGACGGCAGTGATGGATTACCTGATTTTCGGTAACCGGCTGGCGGCGTTGAGCGTGTTGGGAATGCTGCTGATTATTGTTGGATTGGTATTTGTGTTCCGTAAAACCGGATAGCCGATAGGCAGGTGGCGCTTGTTGCGCCGCCTTTCGCGAGCAGGCTCGCTCCCACATTGGAATGTATTTTTCTGTGGGAGCGAGCCTGCTCGCGAATATCTGCGGCAGAAAATCTAACGGACTGACACCTTTGCAGGCCTCACCACCGCCGGCTTCAACACCAGCCACAACGCCGCCGCAATCAGCACCCCGCCATAAATGTGCGCCATCGACAACGGCTCATCCAGCAACAACGCCCCCCACAACACGCCGAACGGCGGGATCATGAAGGTCACGGTCATCGATTTCACCGGGCCGATCGAGCTGAGCAGGCGGAAATAGATGATGTAGGCAAACGCCGTGCAACCCAGGCCCAGGCCGAGCAGCGACAGCCAGACATGCCAGCCACCCCAACTGACCGGCGGCGCAGTGATCACGCTGTAGGCGAACAGCGGCAGCAAAAACAACGTCGCCCCGAGCATGCTGCCCAATGCCGACAAACGGCTGTCCAGCCCACCGGCCTGATCCAGCCAGCGCCGCGCGAGGAAACCGGCAAAGCCATAACAAGTGGTCGCCAGCAGGCAGGCGACCGCGCCCATCAGCAGTTGCAGGTCGAAGGCCACGGGACCGGCGCGTGTCAGCACGCCGACGCCGAACAGGCCGAGGAACACACCGCCCAGCTTGGCAATCGTCAGTTTCTCGCTGAAGAACAAACCGCCAATCAACACGCCCATCAGCGGCGTGGTTGCATTGAAGATCGCCGAATAGCCGGCCGGCAATACCTGGGCGGCAACCGAATACAGCGTCGCCGGAATCCCCGAGTTGATCACGCCAAGCAGCATCATGGTTTTCAGCTTGCCCTTGAAGTCCCAGCTGATGCGCATCAGCCCAAGGATCACCAGCAGCCCGGCAGCCGCGATCGACACGCGAAAGAACCCGGTCGGGATCGTGCCGATCACCGGAGCAATGATGCGCATGAACAGAAAACTCGCGCCCCAGATAGCGGCCAGCGACAACATGCGGAAAATATCGACAGGGCTCACGGCGGGCTCCTTGCTTGATCGGGACGAGAGTGTTGCCGAGCGTCCGGATCATGGCAACCGCTATTCGGGCTTTTAATTCTGCCTTGGGATTAACCTGCGCGAGAAACACCGTCAACGGTCAGCGCTGTATCGGTTTTGGCAGAAATTGCGCTTTTCCTGCGAGCGCTTCCGTGACTAAGCTCAGACCAACCGAATTCCCGCCGAGGTTTCATATATGTCGCAGCAATGGCCAGCCACCGAGATCGCCCGGATGATCCTCGCCGGCTTCGACGATTACCGCGAGCATTTCCACCGCATCACCGATGGCGCGCGGGAGCGTTTCGAACAGGCGCGCTGGCAAGAAGCCCAGGCCGCCTCGGCGGCGCGGATCAGTCTGTATGAGGAAAAGGTTGGCGAAACCGTCGTTCGCCTGCGCGAGTATTTCGACGAAGAGACCCTGATGAACGTCAGCTGCTGGCCGCTGGTGAAAAGCGCCTATATCAGTGTGATCGACCTGCGCTTCGACGATGAGCTGTCCGAAACCTGGTACAACTCGATTTTCTGCGGGCTGTTCAGCCACGACCTGATCAGCGACGGCTGCATGTTCATCCACACCACGCGCCCAAGCCTGCGCCGTGCCCGCGCCGCGCAAACCCGTACGTACAAGCCGCAGGGCCAGTTGTCCGGGATGCTCGCCAGCATCTTCGCCGATTACCGCTTCAGCGAGGATTACGCTGATTTGCCCGGCGACTTGCTGCGGCTCGAAGCGCAATTGCGCGAGAACCTGCCGGACTGGGTGTGCAAGGACCCGGAGCTGAGTGTCGAGCTGTTTTCCTCGGTGCTCTACCGCAACAAGGGCGCGTATCTGGTCGGACGCATCTACACCCGCGACGAGCAATGGCCGCTGGTGATTCCGCTGTTGCACCGCGAAGGCCGGGGCATTCAGATCGACGCGTTGATCACCGACGAAGCCGATGTGTCGATCATCTTTTCTTTTACCCGTTCGTATTTCATGGTCGATGTCCCGGTGCCGGCAGAGTTCATCGGTTTTCTGCGGCGCATCCTGCCGGGCAAGCACATCGCCGAGCTGTACACCTCGATCGGCTTCTACAAGCACGGCAAATCGGAGTTTTACCGCGCGCTGATCAATCATCTGGCCAACACTGACGATCAGTTCATCATGGCCCCTGGCGTGCGCGGCATGGTCATGAGCGTGTTCACCCTGCCGGGTTTCAACACCGTATTCAAAATAATCAAGGACCGTTTCTCACCGTCGAAGAACGTCGATCGCGCCACGGTGATCGAAAAGTATCGGCTGGTGAAAAGCGTCGATCGGGTCGGGCGTATGGCCGATACCCAGGAGTTTGCCGATTTTCGCTTTCCGCTGAGCAAGTTCGATCCGGCGTGCCTAGAAGAACTGCTTGAGGTGGCGCCGTCGACGGTTTCGGTCGAAGGCGAAACCGTGCTGATCCGCCACTGCTGGACCGAACGCCGGATGACGCCGCTCAACCTGTATCTGGAAAATGCCAACGACGCCCAGGTACGTGAAGCGCTTGAGGATTATGGCCTGGCAATCAAGCAGCTGGCGGCGGCGAATATTTTTCCCGGGGATATGCTGCTGAAAAACTTCGGCGTCACCCGTCACGGGCGCGTGGTGTTTTACGATTACGACGAAATCTGTTTCCTGACCGAAGCCAACTTCCGCCACATCCCGCAACCGCGCACGCCGGAGGACGAAATGGCCTCTGAGCCGTGGTACTCGATCGGCCCGCTGGACGTGTTTCCCGAAGAGTTTCCACCGTTCCTGTTTGCCGATGCCGGGCAGCGCAAGCTGTTCGACCAGTTGCATGGCGAGTTGTACAACGCGGATTACTGGAAGGGCTTGCAGGAGGCGATTCGGGCGGGGAAGGTCATCGACGTCTTCCCATACCGGCGCAAGGGCCTCGATAACGAATAACAAGACGCAGCTGCAAGCGGCAAGCTTCAAGCTGCAAGTTGAAAGCCGCAGTGACTTGCGGCTTGTAGCTTGGCGCTTGCAGCTGCTTTTCTGCCACAATCCGCCCCTGCATAAATAGACGACCGAATTGCCTACCCGATGACCGACGAATCGCCCTCCATCGACAAACTGCTGAAAAACCTCGATCACGCCATGCTCGCCGACCGTCACCGGCTGCGGCGGCAGTTGCTTGAGCTGCGCAAGAAACCCGACGAGGCCAAACTGGCCCAGTGGGTGACGCGCATGCAGGCGTCCTGTGATCAGGTACTGGCGCGTCGCGCGAGCCTGCCGGTGATTCGTTACGACGACAGTTTGCCGATTGCGGCCAAGCGCGACGAGATCAAGAAGGCCCTGGAGCAACATCAGGTGCTGATCATCGCTGGCGAAACCGGTTCGGGTAAAACCACCCAGTTGCCGAAAATCTGCCTGGAAATCGGTCGCGGCCAGCACGGTCTGATCGGCCATACCCAGCCGCGTCGGATCGCCGCGCGCAGCGTCGCCAGCCGTGTCGCCGAAGAACTCGGCACGCCGCTTGGAGCGCTGGTCGGCTATCAGGTGCGTTTCGAAGATCAAAGCGATGCCAACACCCTGATCAAACTGATGACCGACGGCATTCTGCTGGCGGAAACCCAGAACGACCGTTATCTGGAACGCTACGACACGATCATCGTCGACGAAGCCCACGAACGCAGCCTCAACATCGATTTCCTCCTCGGTTACTTGAAAACCCTGCTGCCACGCCGTCCCGACCTGAAGGTCATCATCACGTCGGCGACCATCGATCTGGAGCGCTTCTCCAAGCACTTCGATGACGCGCCGATCGTCGAAGTGTCGGGGCGTACTTTCCCGGTGGAAACCTGGTACCGGCCGCTGACCCTGGAGCAGGACGAGGAGGGCAACCGGGTCGAGGATGACCTGACCGTCGATCAGGCGATTCTCGCCACCCTCGACGAAATCGCCGCCTACGAGCGCAGCGAACGGCGCAGTCCCGGTGACGTACTGGTGTTTTTGCCCGGCGAGCGCGAGATTCGCGATGCTGCCGACATGCTGCGCAAGGCCCAGCTCAAGCACACTGAAATCCTGCCGCTGTACGCGCGCCTGTCGCCGGCTGAACAGCAGCGCATCTTCCAGTCGCACCCGGGCCGTCGTGTGGTGCTGGCGACCAACGTCGCCGAAACCTCGTTGACCGTACCGGGCATTCGCTATGTGATCGACAGCGGCACCGCGCGCATCAGTCGCTACAGCTATCGGGCCAAGGTGCAGCGCTTGCCGATCGAAGCGATTTCCCAGGCCAGCGCCAATCAGCGTAAAGGTCGTTGCGGCCGGGTCGAGCCGGGTATCTGCGTGCGTTTGTACAGCGAAGAGGATTTCCTCGGCCGCCCGGAATTTACCGATCCGGAAATTCTGCGCACCAACCTCGCCGCCGTTATTTTGCAGATGCTCCATCTGCGCCTCGGCGAAATCACCGCGTTCCCGTTTATCGAACCCCCGGACGGCAAGGCGATCAGCGACGGTTTCAACCTGCTGCAAGAACTGTCGGCGGTGGATCGCAACAGCCAGCTGACGCCACTCGGTCGACAATTGGCGCGCTTGCCGGTCGACCCGCGCATGGGCCGCATGCTCCTGGAAGCGGCCAGGCTCGGCAGTTTGCAGGAAGTGCTGATCGTCGCCAGCGCCATGTCGATTCAGGACCCTCGCGAGCGTCCGCCGGAGCGTCAGCAAGCGGCGGATCAGGCCCACGCGCAATGGAAAGATCCTGATTCCGACTTCGCCGGACTGGTCAATCTGTGGCGCGGTTTTGAAGAGCAGCGTCAGGCGCTGACCGCCAACCCGCTGCGCAACTGGTGCCGGAAGAATTTCCTCAATTACCTGCGCTTGCGCGAGTGGCGTGATTCTCACCGTCAATTGAGCCTGATCTGCCGCGACATGCAGCTGAGCCTGAACAAAGAGCCGGCGGATTATCCGAAGCTGCACAAAGCGGTACTGGTCGGCTTGCTCAGCCAGATTGGCCAGAAAACCGAAGACGGCGATTACCTCGGGGCGCGGCAGCGGCGCTTCTGGATTCATCCGTCGTCGGGCATCGGCAAGAAGCGTCCGCAGTGGCTGATGACCGCCGAACTGGTGGAAACCACCAAGCTGTACGCGCGCATGGTCGCCAAGATCGATGCCGACTGGATCGAGCCGCTGGCCGGGCACCTGATCAAGAAGAATCACTTCGAGCCGCATTGGGAGAAGAAGCGCGGCCAGGTCGTAGCCTATGAGCAGATCACCCTGTTCGGCCTGATCGTGGTCGGTCGCCGCCCGGTGCATTACGGCCCGGTCGATCCGGTGGTATCCCGTGAGCTGTTTATCCGCGAAGGCCTGGTGCGCGGCGAGATTCAGTCGCGGGCCAAGTGCCTGAGCGCCAATCAGAAGCTGCTCGAACAGCTCGACGAACTGGAAGCCAAGGCTCGCCGTCGCGACATTCTCGCCGACGAAGAAACCTTGTACGCCTTCTACGATGCGCGTCTGCCGGCGGAGATCCACCAGACCGCGACCTTCGACAGTTGGTACAAGGTCAACAGCCAGAAAGACCCGCAGCTGCTGATCATGCGCGAAGAAGACGTGCTGGCCCGCGAGGCCAGTGAAGTCACCGCCCGTGATTACCCGGACACCCTGCACATCGGCGATCTGGAACTGGCGCTGACCTACCATTTCGAACCCAATCACCCGCGCGACGGCGTGACCTTGCGCGTGCCGGCGCCGTTGCTGCCGATGTTGCCGCCGGAGCGTCTGGAATGGCTGGTGCCGGGCCTGATCGAGGCCAAGTGCATTGCCCTGGTGCGCAACCTGCCGAAAGCCCTGCGCAAGAACTTCGTGCCAGTGCCGGACTTCATCAAGGCCGCGTTGCAGCGCATGACTTTCGCCGAAGGTTCGCTGCCGCAAGCGCTCGGTCGCGAGCTACTGCGCATGACCGGCGCGCGGGTCAGCGATGAAGCGTGGGCGGAAGCGGCGCAGCAGGTTGAAAGCCATCTGCGCATGAACCTGGAAATCGTCGACGGCGAGGGCAAGTTCCTTGGCGAAGGCCGCGATCTGGCTGAGCTGACCGCACGCTTCGCCGAAGCCAGCCAGGCCGCGCTGGCGGTGCCGCAGAGTGCGAAAAGTCAGCAGCCGGTGGAGGCGAAAGTCTTTGCCCCGGTGGCGGAAAAGACCCAGCAGAAGATCGCCGGGCTGTCGATGACGGTGTACCCGGCGCTGGTGGAAGAGGGCGGCACGGTCAAGGAGGGACGCTTCTCGACTCCGGCCGAAGCTGAGTTCCAGCATCGTCGGGCCTTGCAGCGTTTGTTGATGCAGCAACTGGCCGAGCCGGCCAAGTTCCTGCGCGGCAAGTTGCCCGGGCAGACTGAACTGGGCTTGCTTTATCGTGAGCTGGGCCGGGTCGATGCGCTGGTCGAAGACATTCTGCTGGCCAGCCTCGACAGCTGCATTCTCGAAGGCGAAGATCCTTTGCCCCGGGATGGCGCCGGATTGGCGGCACTGGCCGAGCGCAAGCGCGGCAACTGGACGGAGCACGCCGAGCGGGTCGCGCGGCTGACGCTGGAAATCCTCAAGATCTGGCACGGTCTGCAAAAACGCTTCAAGGGCAAGATCGATCTGGCGCAAGCGGTGGCGTTGAACGACATCAAGCAGCAGATCGGCAATCTGGTCTATCCGGGTTTCGTCCGCGAAACGCCGATGCAGTGGCTCAAAGAGTTGCCGCGTTACCTGAAAGCGGTCGAGCAGCGTTTCGAGAAACTCGGCGCACAGGTGCAGAAGGATCGCGTCTGGAGTGGCGAACTCGCTGGCCTGTGGGCGCAATACCAGACCCGCGCGGCCAAGCATGCGCAGGAAGGCAAGCGTGATCCGCAGCTGGAGTTGTACCGCTGGTGGCTGGAGGAATACCGCGTGTCGCTGTTTGCTCAGCAGTTGGGGACGAAAGTGCCGATCTCGGACAAGCGCCTGAGCAAACAGTGGAGTCAGGTCGAGCCCTGACCTGCAGCCATACACAATCCCCCTGTGAAAGCGGGCTTTGTGGCGAGGGGATTTATCCCCGTTGGGTGGCGAAGCCGCCCCAAAACCTGCAACCTCGGTTCATCGATCGTTCCCATGCTCTGCGTGGGAATGCCTCTGGGGACGCTCCGCGTCCAGTGACGCGGAGCGTCACGGGCTGCATTCCCACGCGGAGCGCGGGAACGATCATCAAAAGATCGCAGCCTTCGGCAGCTCCTGCAGGGATCGAGTTGAGCAGGAGAAAGGCGCCAAAATTCTGGGTTTATGGCAAACTTCGCCACCATAACCCGCCGTTTCGCGACCCAGAGCCTTCGGCCGTGTCGCGCTGCGGAATAAAACGATGCCAGGTTTGCGTCCCCCGGATGGGAATAGACCCTTTGCGTGTTGGTACGACGGTTCCAGCACTTTCTGCCTGAACAGATTAGAGAAACGACCATGCATAATGTCGTCATCAGCGGCACCGGCCTGTACACACCGGCCAACAGCATCTCCAACGAAGAGCTGGTGCAGTCTTTCAATACCTACGTCGCCCAGTTCAACGCCGATAACGCCGGGGCCATTGCCAGCGGTGAAGTCCAGGCCCTGACCGAATCCAGCGCCGCGTTCATCGAAAAAGCCTCGGGCATCAAGAGCCGCTTTGTCATGGACAAGGACGGCATCCTCGATCCGCAACGCATGGCCCCGCGCTTGCCCGAGCGTTCCAACGATGAATGGTCGGTGCTCTGCCAGATGGCCGTTGGCGCGGCTGAACAAGCCCTGCAACGAGCCGGCAAAACCGCAGCCGACATCGACGGCGTGATCGTCGCCTGCTCCAACCTGCAACGCGCTTACCCGGCCATCGCCATCGAAGTCCAGGAAGCGTTGGGCATCGAAGGTTTTGGTTTCGACATGAACGTGGCGTGTTCTTCCGCCACCTTCGGCATCCAGGCCGCCGCCAACAGCGTGCAACTGGGCCAGGCGCGGGCGATCCTGATGGTCAACCCGGAGGTCTGCACCGGGCACCTGAACTTCCGTGATCGCGACAGCCATTTCATCTTCGGCGATGCCGCGACTGCGGTGATCATCGAACGCGCGGATCTGGCGACCTCCGCGTACCAGTTCGACGTGGTCAGCACCAAATTGCTGACCAAGTTCTCCAACAACATCCGCAACAACTTCGGCTTCCTCAACCGCGCGGCGGAAGAGGGCATCGGTGCCCGCGACAAGCTGTTCGTGCAGGAAGGCCGCAAGGTGTTCAAGGATGTCTGCCCGATGGTCGCCGAACTGATCGGCGAGCATCTGCAAGAGAACCAGCTCAACGTTGGCGACGTGAAACGCTTCTGGCTGCACCAGGCCAATCTGAGCATGAACCACCTGATCGTGCGCAAGCTGCTCGGCCGCGAAGCTACCGAAGAAGAAGCCCCGGTGATTCTCGACAGCTACGCCAACACCAGCTCGGCCGGTTCGGTCATTGCCTTCCACAAATACCAGGATGATCTGGCCTCGGGTTCGCTGGCGGTGCTCAGTTCGTTCGGTGCCGGTTATTCGATCGGTAGCGTGTTGCTGCGCAAGCGCTGAAACAGGTTAATTTCCCCTTAATCGCGTCGATCTTTCCTACATCCGAAGCGATTGAAACGCTGTAATTTTTCGGACGTCGCGGCAGGTGCACACCTGCCGCGTTCATTTTCGAAGTCCGGACAAGGGGATTGATGGATGGCGGCTGACGACACCCAACTGCTCACGCGCCTGCTGGCGGGGGAGCAAAAGGCTTTCAAGGAATTGGTCACCACGTATCAGAGCGCCATGCGCGCTGTGGCTTACGCGATTGTCGGCCAGCGTCATGTCGAGGAAGTGGTGCAGGATGCCTGGCTGTCGGTGGTGCGTCATCTGGCCAGCTTCGAAGGCCGTTCCAGCCTCAAGACCTGGTTGCTGACCATCACCGCCAATTCGGCCAAGAGTCGCTACAAGCTCAATCGCCGGGAGGTCCTGCTCGACGACCTGCCATCGCCCCACGGCACCATCGGTGACGATCGCTTCTCTTCCAGCGATGGCCACTGGCTGGTCGCGCCGTTCGCCTGGCACCAGGACACCCCCGAAGCGCTACTCACCGAAAACGAACTGCGCGAATGCCTCGAACATACGTTGCTGAGTCTGTCCGAGTTGCAGAGCAGTGTCCTGCTGTTGCGCGAACGCCAGGGCCTGGAGCTGGAAGAGATCTGTAATCTTCTGGAGATTTCGCTCTCCAATGTCCGCGTGCTGCTGCATCGGGCACGTTTGAAGGTCTTTGCGACCGTGGAACATTTTGAGGAGACAGGAGAATGTTGACCTGCAAGGAGCAAGTGGCACGATCCAGCGATTATCTCGACGGCCAACTGAGCTTTCGCGAGACGCTGATGGTGCGTCATCACCTGTTGTTCTGCCCCCACTGCCGGCGTTTCATGCGGCAGATGCGCGTGATGCAGGCAACCCTGAAGGCGCTGCCGGACAAACCGGACGAGAACGTCGATGCCTTGGCCGAACGCCTGGCCGAGCAACGACGAAAAGACAACCCCCTGTAGGAGCTGTCGAGTGAAACGAGGCTGCGATCTTTTGATCTTGTTTTCAGGATCAAGATCAAAAGATCGCAGCCTTCGGCAGCTCCTACAGGGGTTTTTGCATCCTGCAGAAATAACCCGGTGCGGGTGAAACGAACGGATGATGGGGATCGTCCCGCCCGCACCGGAGTGAGGCAGCTTCAAGCCTCAAGCTGCAAGTAAAGGCATTCACTCGCAGCTCTTGGCTTGTAGCTTGTAGCTTGCAGCTGCCGTTTTAGAACTTCGCTTCAGCATCCAGCTGCAGGGTGTTGGCGTCTGCATCGCGCTGGCTGCGGCTGGCGAAGTCGGCCTTGGTCAGGAAGTACGTAGCGCCGACGGCGAAGTTCTTGTCGATGTCGTAACCGACCTTGAACTTGTGCCCGCGCGAACCGGTGGTGCCGTTGGCGAAGTCGGAGTCGGTGAAGGCGCCGACCACGGCGTTGCGCTGCACGTCGCGATAGTTGTAGTCGAGGTTGAAGCCGAACACTTTCGACTTGGCGCCGAGCAACCATGCGGTGTCCTGATCGGTCACGGCATCGTTGTTCTTCACGTACTGGCCGTAGAACGACAGTGGCATTGGCAGGCCGCCGATGTCGATCTGGCTGAACCCTTCATACAGACGGAATTCGTTGTTCGCCGAGTTGCCGTTGACCGCCAGGGCGCACGGCGTCGAGGTGCCGGTGCAGCGGCTGTCTTCGTCGTTCTGGTAGGCGTAGACACTGCCGCCGACTGTCATTTTCAGGTTGTCGGTGATGTTGAAGCGGCTGCCCAACTGGCCAGCGGTCAGGCGCAGGTCGTGGCGGAATTGCACGCCGTCGCCGTCAACGTTGTCCTTGAGGTTGTAGTTACCCAGGCTGCCGAACAATTCGGCGCTGCCGCCCAATGGATACTTGTAGGTAACGGCCAGACCTTCCGGGTTGATATCGCTGTCCCAGATCACGTCGCCCATGCTCACCCACGGTTGCAGCATCTTGCCGCCGATCACGTGCAGGTTCTTGATCTGATCCGGGTGGTAGTCGATGTAGCCGAGGTCCAGCCAGATCTGCTTCTTGTCGAAGTAGTTGTCCTGATCCTGGTTGGTCGAGCGCGCGTCGTCACCGCCGCCAGTGGCGATGCGGATACCGGTGTCGACTTGCGGGTTGATCTCGGTGTAGGCGCCCAGACGCGCACGGATGCGCTGGCGATCCTTGTCGCGGCCGCCGTTGTTCGGCTCGCCGTCGATCTTGATGGTTTCCTGACGAATACGTACGTCGCCCTTGAACTGGGTCTTCGCCGCCCAGGCCAGTTTCTGGTCGAACAGGCTCTGTTCGTTGGTCTTCTTCGCGACCGCCGCCACTTGTTCGTTGGTTTCCTGCTGCGCCTGTTGGGCGATTTGCTGAGCCTTCTGATCCTTGGCCAGTTCTGTTTGCAGCTCGATGTACTGCGCCTGGGAAATCGACCCGTTGGCCTTGAGCATGTCGAGCAGTTTGGCGTCGACTGCAGCACTGGCCGGAACGCTCATGGCCAGCAACAAGCCGCCGCACAGGGCCGCTGCAGTTTTCGTGGAAGCAAGACGCATAGCAATCTCCGAAGATGAAGGGGATGGCTGAACCATCCTGGGCACAACCGGCTGAAGGCCGGAAAACTGTGTCCGGGTTAGAACCCGGCGCTCTAAAAACAGGCGCCAGTATCGCGATGGTTTATGACAGAGCGGTGGCACAGTGATGGCAGGTTGATGACGATGCGTATCAGGCGTGAACTATCGAGTTAGAGCGCTGTCGGCCGATTGAGCGTGTGCAACGGGGTCGCGATCAGCGATACTCGCCGGGCTTTGTCGCCAAGCTGTGGAGTGCCAGTGAATGCCGTTGCAACGCCTGCAAGACCTGTCAGAAATCGCCCCGGAAAGCTGGGATGCGCTGGTGCCGGACAACCAGCCGTTCCTGCGTCACGCCTTCCTCAGTGCGCTGGAAGACAGTGGCAGTGTCGGCCCGCATTCAGGCTGGCAGCCCGAACATTTACTGCACATCGAAGATGATCGACTGATCGCCGCACTGCCCAGTTATCGCAAGTGGCACTCCTACGGCGAGTACGTCTTCGATCACGGTTGGGCTGACGCCTGCGCGCGTGCCGGTATTGATTACTACCCCAAACTACTGACTGCCGTGCCCTTCAGCCCGGTCAGCGGTCCGCGCTTGCTGGCGGCGAAGGTCGAGGACGGTTTCGAACTGCTGAAAAGCCTGCCGGGCTATCTGCAGATCGAAGAACTGTCCAGCGCGCACATCAATTTCACTGATCCGTTTACCGATGCGGCGATGGCCGAGCAACCGGGCTGGCTGCAGCGCATCGGCTGTCAATATCACTGGCAGAACCGTGGTTACCGCGACTTTCAGGATTTTCTCGACGCCCTCAGTTCGCGCAAGCGCAAGCAGATGCGCAAGGAACGCGAGCAGGTGGCGGGGCAGGGCTTCGAGTTCGAGTGGCTGGAGGGGCGTGAGCTGGGCGAGGCACAGTGGGATTTCGTGTACGCCTGCTATGCCAACACCTACGCGGTGCGGCGTCAGGCGCCGTATCTGACGCGGGAGTTCTTCAGCCTGCTGGCCGAACGTATGCCCGAAGCGATTCGGGTGGTTCTTGCCAAACAGGGCTCACGGCCGGTGGCGATGGCGTTCAGCCTGGTCGGTGGCGACAGTTTCTACGGGCGTTATTGGGGCTGCCTGGCCGAGTTTGATCGGCTGCATTTCGAGACGTGTTTTTATCAGGGCATGGATTACGCGATTGCCCATGGCATCCAGCGTTTCGATGCCGGGGCGCAGGGCGAGCACAAGTTGATTCGCGGCTTCGAACCGGTAATCACCCATTCCTGGCATTACCTGCGCCATCCGGGGTTGAAAGCGGCGGTGAAGGATTTTCTTCAGCAGGAGCGCGCCGGGGTTCTGGCCTATGCCGAAGAAGCAAGAGCAGCCTTGCCCTATCGCCAAATCTGACCATGATCGTTCCCACGCTCTGCGTGGGAATGCGGGCCGTGACGCTCCGCGTCACTGGACGCGGAGCGTCCCTTGAGGCGTTCCCACGCGGAGCGTGGGAACGATCATATCGCGCGATCAATCGATGCCGACAAAGCCTCCGGTCTGGTGCGCCCACAAGCGCGCATACAAACCGCGATGGGCGAGCAGTTCGGCGTGGGTGCCGCTTTCGGCGATCTTGCCGTTTTCCAGCACCACCAGACGGTCCATGCGCGCGATGGTCGAGAGGCGGTGGGCGATGGCGATCACGGTTTTGCCCTGCATCAAGGTCTCGAGGCTTTCCTGAATCGCCGCTTCGACTTCCGAATCCAGTGCAGAGGTGGCTTCGTCCATGATCAGGATCGGCGCGTCCTTGAGCAGTACCCGCGCAATCGCGATGCGCTGGCGCTGACCGCCCGAGAGTTTCACCCCGCGCTCGCCGACATGCGCGTCGAAACCGGTGCGGCCTTCAGCGTCGGACAGCAGTGGAATGAACTCATCGGCGCGAGCCTTGTGCACCGCCTCCCACAGTTCGGCGTCGGTGGCGTCGGGTTTGCCGTAAAGCAAGTTGTCGCGGATCGAGCGGTGCAACAGCGAGGTGTCCTGGGTGATCATGCCGATCCGCGCACGCAGGCTTTCCTGGCCGACTTCGGCAATGTTCTGCCCATCGATCAGGATGCGCCCGCCCTCGACGTCGTACAGGCGCAGCAACAGGTTGACCAAGGTTGATTTGCCGGCGCCGGACGGGCCGATCAAGCCGATTTTTTCCCCCGGTTTGATGTTCAGGTTGAGGTCGCCGATGATGCCTTTCTTCTTGCCGTAGTGAAAATCCACGTGCTCGAAACGCACTTCGCCCGAGGCCACGGCCAGCGGTTTGGCCTGCTCGCGGTCGGTGACGCTGACCGGTTGCGAAATGGTGCGCAGACCGTCCTGGACCATGCCGATGTTTTCGAAAATGCCGGTGACAACCCACATGATCCAGCCGGACATGTTGACGATGCGAATCACCAGGCCGGTGGCCAGGGCAATCGCGCCGACGGTGATCAGCGACTGCGTCCACAGCCACAATGCCAGCGCCGTGGTGCCGACGATCAGCAGGCCGTTCATGGTGGTAATCGCCACGTCCATGCTGGTCACCACGCGACCGGCCATCTGCGCTTTGACGGTCTGTTCCTCGATCGCTTCCTTGGCGTAGTGCTGTTCGAAGTTGGTGTGAGCGAACAGTTTCAGCGTGGCGATGTTGGTGTAGCCGTCGACGATACGGCCCATCAATTTCGAGCGCGCGTCAGAGGCTTCCACCGAACGCTCTTTCACGCGCGGCACGAAGTAATACAGTGCGCCGATGTAGGCGACGATCCAGGTCAGCAAAGGGATCATCAGGCGCCAGTCGGCCTCGGCGAACAGCACCAGCGAGCTGATCGCATAGATCACCACGTGCCACAGCGCGTCCACCGCTTGCACGGCGGAATCGCGCAGCGAGTTGCCGGTCTGCATGATGCGCTGGGCGATGCGCCCGGCGAAGTCGTTCTGGAAGAAATTCAGGCTCTGCTTGAGCACGTAACTGTGGTTCTGCCAGCGGATCATGCTGGTCATGCCCGGGCTCAGGGTCTGATGCACCAACAGGTCGTGCAGGCCGAAGAAGATCGGTCGCAACACCAGGGCGACCACCAGCATCCAGGTCAATTCGAGGGCGTGGTCGCTGAAGAAATCCGGGTTGGGCGTGCCTTGGGCCAGATCGATGATGCGGCTCAGGTAACTGAACAGCGCCACTTCGATCAACGCGGCGAACAGGCCAACCACGAGCAGGGCGGCGAAGCTCGGCCAGACCTGCTTCAGGTAATAGGTATAGAAGGGCCAGACGCGGTCCGGCGGGGACGCCGTCGGGGCGTCGCGGAAGATATCGATCAGTTGTTCGAAACGGCGATAGAGCATCAGATAACCGCCCGGAATCCGGGCTCTCCTTTTATCAGTGCGAGCGGCGCAGGCTCAGCCCCACGCCGCTCGATATGCCCGGCGAAACTCAGTCGATGCGCTTGGCCGACTTGATGATCACAGGGTCGACAGGCACGTTTTGCATGCCGCTTTTGGTGGTGGTCTGCGAGTTGACGATGATGTCCACGACATCCATGCCCTTGACCACTTTGGCGAACACCGCGTAACCGGCGTCACGGCCCGGATCGAGGAATGCGTTGTCGGCAACGTTGATGAAGAACTGGCTGGTCGCCGAATCAGGGTTGGAAGTACGCGCCATCGACAGGGTGCCACGAACGTTGTGCAGGCCATTGCTGGCTTCGTTCTTGATCGGCGCCTTGGTTTCTTTCTGTTGCATCTGCTGAGTGAAGCCGCCGCCCTGAGCCATGAAGCCCGGGATCACGCGGTGGAAAATGGTGTTGTTGTAGAAACCGCTGTCGACGTATTCAAGGAAGTTCTTCGTGCTGATCGGTGCCTTGACCGGGTCCAGTTCGATTTCGATCTGGCCGTTGGTGGTGTCCAGCAGCACGTGGGGCGCCTTGGCCGGGGTAGCAGCCATCAGGTTGGCGGCAAACAGTACGGAGCCGGCGGCGAGGGCGAGTTTTTTCAGCATGTGTCAGTGATCCTGAGAGTGAAGGTCGGCTGTGGCGAGAAAATCCAGCAGCGTTTGATTGAAGCGTTCGGGTTGATCGAGCGGGGTGGCATGGCGCGAGTCGGCGATGACCACCAGCCGCGCATCCGGCAACAGTTTTACATAGGTTTCTTTTAACGCCACCGGCGTGTAATCACGGTCGGCGCTGATGACGAGCGTTGGACAGGACACCCGGGAAAGTCGTTCCTGAACGCCCCAGCCCACGATCGCATCGAAGCTGGCGAGATAAGCACGTTTGTCGTTTTTTGCCCAGCGTTCGGCCATTTTCCGTCGCAGATCGGCCTGTTCCGGCTTGGGGAAAAGTTTGCTGCCGAGGGCTTTGCCGATGGTTTCCAGGCTGAGCAGGCGCATCAGGCTCCAGCGTTTGAACCACTGCCAGTAGTCGTCGCGGGTGCGCAATTTGACTTGTGGCGCGCTGTTGACGATGGTCAGGCTCTTGAGCACCTGCGGCTGATCGACAGCCAGTTGAAAACCGATCATCCCGCCCATCGACAGCCCGACGTAGTGCACCGGGCCAAGGCGCAGGTGCTCGATCAAGGCCAGCAGGTCAGCGCTGAATGCGGCGATGCTGTAGCGCTCGCGGGGTTTGTCCGAGCGCCCGTGGCCGCGTATGTCCGGGACGATCACCCGGTAGTGCACGGCCAGCGCCGGGATCTGCATTTCCCAGTCCAGGGTGCTCGAGCCGAGCCCGTGAACCAGCAGCAACGGCGCACCGTGGCCATATTCCTCGTAGTGCAGGTTGCAACCTTCGTGCTCGAAATACGCCATCGGTGAACTCCTTGTCAGGCTTGTTCAGGTGCGGCGAACGGTGCGTCCAGCGGCAAGGTGTCGAAGGTGCGCAGCAGTTCGATGAGGATTTGCGTGGCCGGGCCCAGGGGTTTGTCCTTGTTCGAATACAGATAGAAGCTCGAATTGCGGCTGCCGCCTCGATCCAACGGTAGCAGCTTGAGCGAACCATCCTTCAATTCACGGTCGATCATGTGCCGCGGTAGCCAGGCAAAACCCAGGCCGCTGCTGACAAAGGTCGCGGCGGTGGCGAGGCTGCCGACGGTCCAGCGCTGTTCGGCGCCGAGCCAGCCGACATCACGCGGCTGTTGGCGCCCGGAGTCGCGGATCACCACTTGCATCTGGGTTTCCAGATCCTGAAAGCTCAGCTCGCGGTTGAGCCGATGCAGCGGGTGATCAGGATGGGCAACGGCGACGAACTCGACATCGCTCAACTCCGCACCCAGGTAGCCCGGAATGCTCAGGCCGGTGATCGCCAGGTCCGCCACGCCTTCGAGCAGCACTTCCTCGACCCCCGACAACACTTCCTCGCGCAAACGCACGCGGCAGCCGCGACTCTGCGGCATGAACGCGGTCAGGGCGCGGACGATCCGCGCGCTCGGGTAGGCCGCATCCACCACCAGCCGCACTTCCGCTTCCCAGCCTTGCTCCATGTGATGGGCGAGGTCTTCGAGTTGGCTGGCCTGTTTGACCAATTGCCGCGAACGGCGCAGCAATACGCCGCCGGCCTCGGTGAGCACAGCTTTGCGCCCGTCGATGCGCAGCAACGGCACGCCGAGCTGATCCTGCATGCGGGCGACGGTGTAGCTCACCGACGATTGCGAACGGTGCAGGGCCTCGGCGGCCTGGGCGAATCCGCCGTGGTCGACCACGGCCTGCAACGTTCGCCATTGATCAAGGGTCACGCGGGGCGCTTTCATCAATAGCTCCTCTTGTCCTAAGCTGGCCGTCCCTCATGGAGACTGCCGAATGAAAAAATTCTGTTGTGTGGTGCTGGCGCTGCTGCCGTTGACCGCGTTTGCCTATCCGATCGATGTGCAAAAGGATCTCAACGGCATGAAGATCGACTACGAGACTTACGACACGGACAACGACATCGGCTCGATCCGTGTGGCCAACTACGGTGATGTCGACGCGACCTGCCGTGCGGTGTTCAGCAACGGCCCGGAAGCACCGCGCACGCGCAGCATCGATGTCCCGGCCGGCAAGCATAAAAACGCCACGGCCAAGTTCACCCGCGAGATCATCAAGCTGCGCATCAAACTGACCTGCACCCCGAAATAACGCTATTTCCCTGTGGGAGCGAGCCTGCTCGCGAAGACGGAGTGTCATCCAGAGATGATGTGACTGACATTCCGCTTTCGCGAGCAGGCTCGCTCCCACAGGGGATATGGGTCTAGCTTATAAACGAATTTATCGATGGATTACAGCGGATATTTGCGCTTTTTCATCGATTCGACTCTGTTTAACCTTCACTCCATCGACTTACAACATTTTCGGATGGAGGCTACACACCATGTCCCGCGTTCTGATCATCGAAAGCAGTGCCCGCCAGCAAGATTCGGTTTCCCGTCAACTGACCCAGACCTTCATCGCTCAGTGGAAAGCCGCGCACCCTGCCGATCAGATCACCGTGCGTGACCTCGCCGCCAACCCGGTGCCGCACCTGGACGCCAACTTGCTGGGCGGCTGGATGAAGCCCGCCGAACAGCGCAACGACAGCGAACAGGCGTCGCTGGACCGTTCCAACCAATTGACTGATGAGCTGCTCGCCGCCGACGTGCTGGTGATGGCTGCACCGATGTACAACTTTGCGATCCCGAGCACGCTCAAGGCCTGGCTTGACCATGTGCTGCGTGCGGGGGTGACCTTCAAGTACACCGAAACCGGCCCGCAAGGTCTGCTCAGCGGCAAGCGCGCCTTTGTCCTGACCGCTCGCGGTGGCGTGTATGCCGGTGGCCCGGCGGATCATCAGGAACCGTACTTGCGGCAGGTGATGGGTTTCATCGGGATCAACGACGTGACTTTTATCCATGCTGAGGGCATGAACCTGGGCGGTGACTTCCAGGAGAAGGGCCTGAATCAGGCCAACGCCAAATTGTCTCAGGTCGCTTGATCGGTTAATCGCCAGATAATCGCCGATTGTTTAAGTGACCTGGCGCAACCCCTTCAAGGTTCCACGCGCATCGAACCTCCCTTTGCACTTTTGCTCCTGAGTGCTGTAGCCCGATTGAACGCTTTAGCGAGATCGGGCTTTTTTTTGCCTGCGATATTTTCTGCTTCAAGCAATCCCTCTGTAGGAGCTGCCGCAGGCTGCGATCTTTTGACTTTAAAAAACAAGATCAAAAGATCGCAGCCTGCGTCAGCTCCTACATGGGGATTTGTGTTGGTTCCAGAAAGTAAAAACCGCTATCGTCGCCGCCATTCGATTTTCGAGGCGAGCATGGGCTATCTACTTTTTGTCACGCTGATCCAGGCGTTTTCCTTCAGTCTGATCGGCGAGTACCTGGCAGGGCATGTCGACAGTTACTTTGCGGTGCTGGTGCGTGTGGTGCTGGCGGGGCTGGTGTTCATTCCGTTGACGCGCTGGCGTTCGGTGGAGCCGGCGTTCATGCGTGGCATGTTGCTGATCGGTGCGTTGCAGTTTGGTGTGACTTACGTCTGCCTGTACCTGAGCTTCCGCGTGCTGACGGTGCCGGAGGTGTTGCTGTTCACCATTCTCACGCCGCTGCACGTGACATTGATCGAAGACGCGCTGAACCGTCGCTTCAACCCGTGGGCGTTGATTGCTGCGCTGGTAGCAGTCGGCGGTGCGGCGGTGATTCGCTTCGACAGCATCAGTCCCGACTTCTTCATGGGCTTTCTGCTGCTGCAACTGGCCAACTTCACTTATGCCGCCGGGCAGGTCCTGTACAAGCATCTGGTGGCGAAGCATCCGAGCGATCTGCCGCATTACCGCCGTTTCGGTTATTTCTACCTCGGTGCATTGGCGGTTGTGCTGCCAGCGTTCCTGTTGTTCGGCAAGTCGAACTTTCTCCCGGAAGCGCCGCTGCAATGGGGCGTGTTGCTGTTTCTCGGTCTGGTCTCGACTGCATTGGGTCTGTACTGGTGGAACAAGGGCGCATGCATGGTCAACGGCGGAACACTGGCGGTGATGAACAACCTGCACGTGCCGGTGGGGTTGCTGTTGAATCTGCTGATCTGGAATCAGCATGAGGAACTGGGGCGGTTGTTCCTTGGCGGGGGTGTGATTCTGGCAGCGGTGTGGATCAGTCGGTTGGGCATTAAACGCACTGCGTAACCCGTGCAGGAGCTGCCGAAGGCTGCGATCTTTTGATCTTGAACATCAGAAGATCGCTGCCTTCGGCAGCTCCTACATGTGATCAGTAAGTTACATCAGGTGTTTTTCCGGCTCGGGAATACTCGCCGAGCCCAACACCGCCGGCAGCAACCCGGCGCGCAAATCCCCGCCACTCGGCTGTTGATACAGACTCAGCCCGAACTCCGGCAACACCGCCAGCAGGTAATCGAAAATATCCCCCTGAATCCGCTCGTAATCGGCCCACACCGTGGTGCGGGTGAAGCAGTAGATTTCCAGCGGAATGCCCTGCGCGGTGGTTTGCATCTGCCGGACCATGCAGGTCATGTTCGGCTGAATCTCCGGATGACTCTTCAGATACGCCAGTGCATAGGCGCGGAAGGTGCCGATATTGGTCATGCGGCGGCGGTTGGCCGACATCGCCGCGACATTGCCCTGCGCCTCATTCCAGGCCTTGAGCTCGGCTTTCTTGCGGCCCATGTAGTCGGTCAGCAGGTGCACCTGCGAGAGCTTTTCTTCCTCGTCGTCGCGAATGAAGCGCACGCCGCTGGCATCAATGAACAGGCTGCGCTTGATCCGCCGACCGCCGGACTGCTGCATGCCGCGCCAGTTCTTGAATGACTCGGACATCAGCCGCCAGGTGGGGATCGAGACGATCGTCTTGTCGAATCCCCGTAATAGTGAGCTTCTAAAAATATGGACAGCATTCAGCCCAGTAAAACCGGGCTTAATGCAAAAATGGAGCTGTCCGGAATTTTGGATGCGGAAATGGACAGTCGCCGATGCTGGCGAAGCGCAGCATGTCCGGTGCAGTCTCACACTCTGACCAATGTCCGCCATCGGAACCTCTAAAGATCCAGTAAATCATTGAGGCAAGATGGGCCTCCGCGACTCAGATCCTGGCCTCCACGCCCTAGTAGCGATTTACCGAGAAATGCACCCAAGTGCTGTACGTCACGGTAGACCCCAAAGACAATGTGCCGTCCTGCACGACGGGTAGTGCTTGATGGTTAGTCCTAGCAACGATGACTGCTTGGGGAGGGTGGTTTTGAACTGATGGCTCCCCCTCCTAGAGGACTTAATTCTCGCGGCTCGAAAACGGTACAAATGCATGCCGTTTTGCGTCGCTGAAACTGGGTGAACCTGGATGCCATCCTCACAGATGAAAGCAGTCCAAGTTGGCTGCGGCTGGATGCCAGCCTATGTTTGTGTTTGCCTACAAAATCGTTCACGGAACAGCGGCGGTTCGACCTTGCGACTGGGTTAGGTCAACAATCGCTCGAACCTTTGATGACAGCTATCTCTTCGAAACCAGGAACACCGTCTATGTGCTCAAGGGGCTAGGACAACGGAAGTCGTCTTCGCTGGAAGGCATCTCCTCCATCTGTCAGGTGTCACCGCCTCACTCCTGACGACTCGACTGTTTCAGAGACCAAAATATCTTCCGTTGGCACAAAGCTGCTATGCCAGGCATTCCCGGAATGTTTGGTGATGGGGTGCTGCATTAGCATGGCGTGTCCCGAGCTCTCCCTGGTACCACCTCGGCGTCAATGTCCAGAACTTCTATTCCGACCATTTAGCTCTGGAATGCTTTATGCCACAGCCTCCGCAGCGTGCTTTCAGGTATGCCCAACTCCTTCGACGCTTGAGATTGACTGAAACCTCGGGCTTTTAACTCCTGAACATCCAGCCACTTCTTCCGCGCCTCCAGCACGCCTGGAGGAACCGTTGCTTGCGTTTTTGTAGGTAGGGGATTATCTGCCAGCCCTAAAGCTTCTGCCTCCGCCAGTGAAGCCAGGAGGACTTCACGTATTGTCCGTTTCTCATGAGATGCGATAGCGAGTGCGAGTAGGGTGATTGGCTCAACCTTCAGCGCGGCGGCAATCTGGACACTCGTGTCGACAGTTGCGGAGCTTTTTCCAAGCTCAAGGGCGCTGATGTGCGCTTGTGTTACAGAACCAGAAAGCTCCGTCTGGGACAGGCCTTTCTGCACGCGAAGCAGTTGAACTACTGCTGCATATGATTTGCGCAGCGACATTTCAGTATCCCGATAAAAGGAGACGGTATGTCGCATTTGCCTGCCGCCACACAAACATATATATTTGTAGGTGTGGCGGCTCTTCGCCCCCGCTCGAATTTATTGAATATTGACAAAAAGAGGGGGTGGGGTGTGGATAGCGCTTTTGACGTCGGCCTCTTAGGTGATTCAGGCGTTGAATTACAGGGGTCTGATCTCTCCCTCGACGAAGCCCTCGCATTGGCCAAGAAGATCTACAAATGGATGCCCCTCTGCGCCGTTGAAGAATGGGTAATTATGGATGCCATCGTCACCGAGGATGAACGAGCCAAAGTGGCCGCCGCTGGTTGTCAGCCAATGTTTATGTTTGCCCACAAAGTGGTCGACGATGAACAGCAACGCTTCGAACCAGGTCACTGGGTAAGATCGAGCATGGGGACTGCGTTCACTGACGGTTTTTTGTTCGTCACTCGGAATTCTGTCTATGTTTTGCTTGGCC
Organism: Pseudomonas sp. ef1; assembly: GCF_007293365.2. Lineage (NCBI taxonomy): Bacteria > Pseudomonadati > Pseudomonadota > Gammaproteobacteria > Pseudomonadales > Pseudomonadaceae > Pseudomonas > Pseudomonas sp. ef1. Next base: position 2,560,954 of record NZ_CM129815.1, read on the forward strand.
CCGGGCACCGCAAGTCAGCATCTATCCAAGCTATTTTCTCAATTTTTTAATTCTCTTAGGCCCTGCCAGAGATATACGCGAGACCTTTGATGTTCCGAACATATAAAGATGATCTTGAGGGAAGACTAACGATGTTTGGCGAAGGCCTAGCACACTGGAACGCTGTGTCGCGCGTACTCCGAACGCATTGGTACCACGTTGTAGTCGAGGCGCAGGAAGGCGGTAGAGTTTTTGAGCTTGAACTCATGATCAATGATGAATACAGACTGCGAGAAGTAATCAAGTCCCAAGACAAGGGAATTGTGGTCAAATCTGTCCGGGCGATCACACCGCCGAGGATTAATGGTGGGAATGATTGGAAGATGGATAGGTTGTCGAGCGTGTCTGTAGGTAATGATGTCAATGACATTCCTGTGTGTTTGATGCACTTGGAAAACGGTTCTGTATATCACGACTCATTTCAGAAAAAATTCAACCACCGCTCTCTCTCAAATCTTACGCAGATGTATTTGAGTGGCGGTCAGTAAAAAGGCAGCCAAATGAAAAGTCCTATCATTCTGGAATTTCACAGTAAACGCCTTTCTGACTTTGATCTTAGAAGAATCGCAAAAGCCCAAAACGAAAATTTCGATGGCCCCATCACGGCCTATCTTTGCGGCGTTGCCATCAGCAACAATGTTGCCGTAGGAGTCGTCTTTGGCCACACGCGTAAAGGCCCGTTCGGACGTTTCGATGACGGTCACTACATGCGTACCTCTGACATCATTTGCGCCCGCCGTGAAGGCCGATTCTGGGTTCTCAACACGCTCAACTCGCGATACGTCATCGCGACGTTTCAACGTGATATCGGCCGACAAACCCTGCGTAACTTTCTGATGGTTTCGAGCCAGGCAATCCAAGACCCCCCTTCGATTCAGTGAGCTTCTCACTCGCGCTCTAGCAAACTGATTGAGCGCCCACGAGGCTTCATGACAATCAAACTTATCAGAAAGCGCGAAGTTATTTGAATTGCAGGGATTTTTTGAGAGCCACCACAGATTCGGGCCACCTTGGTTGAGATGGGCTTTGATCTCAACGAATTCGTAACCAACTTTAATTACTCTCAAAAAGAAAATTGGGAAATTGCGGAGTTAATGCACGAAATCTCCGGATGTTTCTTGCTCAGGGCATTTTTTCAACGATCCCCCGTAGGAGTATTCACTTAGGTGCATTCGGCGAATAGCATATCAAGGAAGAGACCGATGATTAAACCGGCAGCCTCTTCCGCGTTAGTCGAACAAGGAACGTACTGGAAAGATCAGGCTGTATCAGGTACAGGCTCGATCCGAATAACTTTGATCATAGCTTGAGGGCAGAGCAAGCTATCACCATCCTCTGCATAATTCTTATTGGCTTCGAAGGCTGCTTCGATGTCGCGCAAGTTGCTGCAGTCCTGAAAATCAGACGTGTCAGTCGTCACGTATTCGTGGCACACGCAACTCAATGCAGAGCGATTGGCCCATAAGTCGTCGGGTATAGTCGTGTCGATGCGAATGAAGCTGATAAGGAATTTCATGCGACGCCCTTAAAGATCTATTCCTGAATATAGAAAAAGTGGGCATCGTGCACAGGGTCAATAATATCGATTTTTGGCCGTTGGTCAATATTGAGTTGTGTCGTGCGTACTGTTTTTCACAACGCAGAACCAAACGCAAAAATATTTTTTGATTGGAGCTAAAGTATTCTCGGTTTTGAGCCGTTTAACAAATAAACAAACAAATAAACGCGCTGAGAGGCTAAAGATATATGGCTACCGTCACCACGCATGAATCAACACACCCATATGATTATCTCCGAGGCCGAATAGCCTGTGAGACTTCTAGTCTTATAGGCGCCTTCAGGGACGGAGACCAAGTCGTGCTCAGAATTGATGAGTACGCCTACCACTTGAGCCCAACTCAAGCTGATTTGCTGGCTCAAGGATTTCTAATGGCAGCTCTACGCACTGGTCTTGGACGTTTCGATATGCCATGGCTTAATGGACAGATCCATAATGTAAGTGCGATACCCAAAAAAACTTTCCAGAGGGGAGTGGCAATGGGGATGGGGTTCCATGACGCCACACTCCCGGAGTCAGACAAATTTTTCGCGACGGGTTGGCTTTACGAGGGAACTGGGGAAGATTTGGATTACCCCGCAAACATGGTGTTTCTTAAAACTAGGCGAGATGGTGTTGTCGGATTCAAAAAGGGAAAAGATGAATTTCTTTTGAGCCCAAGGCACGTCGCTCAGCTCTGCTTGGAGCTTGCTGATTCTGCCAATTCACTCGACACGCGTGTCTGGAGTATATGGGACAGGCGCATCGAGTGGAGTACCGGGCACGCAACATCAGACAGAGCCTCTTTTGATCTGGCGAATAGTGCACTATTTGATTACCTGAAATCATACAAACATATCGTTTAAAAGTTTGATCGGCAAAAGTATCGATTTGAATGCTGGAGGAACCTTGGCTGAGAGTCAGCAAGGCTCTCCTCACGATACTAAGCGTGTCATGAGCGCATATTCGTAGGTAACGAGAGCTACGCAGACAGGCTTAATGGGTGTGATTGAGTGTGTAATTGGATAAGAAAGCGCTTACGCTCGATTTAGATCAACTTTTCCCGGGCTTGGGTGAGTGCGCCTTAATTTACGACCTCGCTGCTCTGGCCCTACTAAGTCTCGTTCACTGTCGTTTCTAGGGAGTTTCAAACTCGCTCAGGTATCAGAAACTCCGTACTTGATCGCTGAACACGCCGTGGGCTTCCACTTCTCTGTTGTAGGCATTTACGGCTTCGCTGTTCTCTGCCAGCCATTGCTCGGCCTGTTGCTTCTTTAGGGCCTCGGCCAAAGCCTGTTCCAAGAGGATTTTTTCTTGAGTGCGCATGGTGTCGTCTCCCGTTCGGCCGCGATCATAAGAGTAACCCTTAAACAAACTCGCCATTTTCCTAGTCCTGGCACTGGTGTACTCATCTAAAATCTTAGCGCTGACTTTACATTCAAACATGACAACGCATCCTGAAAAACCTAGTCGCTTACGCAGCTTACCGACGAGCTCACGTGTGCGCTCGCCCCGTTATGCAGCTCATCAAATCACAGCGCAGGCGATTGATTGTTCTGTTTCCAAGCCCTAGGAGTCACACCTTCGGTTCGCACGAATGTTCGACAGAAGTGAGACTGGTCAGAGAAGCCACACTCCAGTGCAATGTCCGCAAGTAGCAATCTCGACGTCTGAAGCAGCTGCTTGCCCCTCTAAATCCGCTGCTCTCGCATCCGTTCTTTGGGCGAGACGGGAGTGCTGTTTTTAAACTGACGGGTGAAATGGCTGCGCGATAGCGCACACGCCTGTGCGATAGCTGCCACGGAGATATCTGCGTCCAGGTTATCGAGCATCACCTGCTTGGCGCGCTGGATCTGCCAAGGTTTCAAGTGTCCGGTTTGTTTAGCCAAATCCTTAAGTGAGGACGCGCATGTTTCCTTTTTCATCCTGATTCCTTTTTCCCAGTAGCCGGTTGATCAGCTCAATCCAGCGGTCAGTCGATGGAAAAAATTTAACGGAATGCGTGTCGTGATGGGGGCGCATTTTTGCGCTGCGAGAGGCGCAAAAATGCGCATTTTCAATAGCGTTTCCGGTGCTAGCCTTTGCCTCCCGACAACTCGAATCGACATCATTCGATTCGTCATCTGCAAGGAGAAAGCAATGGCTGCCTCACACCCGCACGGCAAAAACACCGCTTACTGGGGAGTTTCATGGGAGGAGGGCTACGGCTATCCCCAGGCCAGAAAAGTCGGAAACGAGATCTATATCTCGGGTCAGTTCAACCACGATGAGGAGGGTAATCTCGTTGCTCCCGCGCCCCTGAATAGCGAGGGTAAACCCAGCGATTTTTCGTCGATAGGAGAGCAAATGCGCGCCTCCTACGACAACATCGCCAAGCTGCTCGCGCTCTATGGAGCAACCCTTGATGATGTCGTCGAAGAAACGCTGTACGTATTGGATATGGACGCGGCATTCTCCGTCGTAGGTGATGTGCGCAAAGCCGCATATCGCACTGAGCGCCCCCAGTGCGCGAGCAATATCATCGGTGTATCCAGGTTGGCTCAACGTTCACAGCTGATTGAAATTGTCTGCAAGGCGGTCATCGGATCTCGCGCCGACTAAGAGACGCTCCCGGTGTCTATCGCCCTGGATAATGGCCCCCAGATATTGAACCAGAGATCGTGCTAGGAGAGGATAAGGCACAGCGAATCGCTGTCAGTTGCTAAGCCGGCAGAGGCCCGAACGCTCGGTATGAGTCGACCAAAGAATCAAATAGCGAGATATCTGAGCGACTTCTGGCCAAAAGCTGGGCACCGACAATAGCTGCGAAAATTGCACGTGCTCTAGCTTCACTTTCATTTTCTTCACACACCTTCGCAGCCAATAGAAGCTTGCTAAGCCATGCAGTATTAACCTCAGCAAAGGTCTGAATTTCTTTTGTCATCTCAATGGGCAAAGTATCGGTTTCAGCGCCCATGAAACTACCCAGACAAAGGCGATTGTCGGCCTCAAGCGATCTTCTGAAGATTTCAGGAAAGCGGCGCAGTGCGTCAATCGGAGACGGGCTTTCAGATTCGATCGTCTGGAGTGCGAGCGCACCGTCCTCCCAATATCGTTTGGCAACCGCAATTCCTAGATCGGCTTTGCTTGGAAAATGGTAGTAAATGCTCGCCGCTTTGATGCCAACTTCTTGCGCAAGGTCGCGGAAATTCAAACCATTGTAGCCCTGCGATTGGGCAATTTTTTTGGCCGCCAGCAGAATGGCTTCTTTGGAGTTGACGCTCATCTTGGTGCCTTTCGTCTTGGGACGATCTCTCAAAATTGGGAAAGCTAATTTACAGCAAAGACCTACCGTGTGACAGGTAGAGTGTTGGCGGCGAGCCGTGAGCTCAACGTGACTTAGGTGCTTAAGTAGGGGCCGTTCCATCATGGCCAGTAAACGGCATCGCGAACCGACACGAGTCAGATCATTACGGTCACCGAGAAGGCCAGGGCTGTGGCGATCTCGGCGGACGTAGTTTCCATTGAGACGCTGTTACTGGGCTGGCGAATCCAGTTCAGGAATGCCGCTGTTCCGATCAGCGTAGGCAGCCTGGAAGCTTGGACGTTTTGTCCAGCGCTGCCAGTACGCATCCAGGAACTCAAAACGCTCGTCCAGTGGAGTGGCATTGACCGGGAATTTCGAGAAGGCGATCGCGGTTGCCAAGGTAATGTCCGAGAAGGTCGGGGCATCGCCGCCGAGCAGCCACTCGCGACCATCTGACAGATGACGATTAACCAGTGCCGCGTGAGCCAAAGCTTCCTTACGGCAATGTTCGCCCCAAGCCTCATTCTTGGTCAGTTCCAGCTTGAAGCCCAGCCCGGTATGCAACACGTGGAACGCTGTAACGATGCGGTACAGGATGTGCACCCACACCCGATTGTCCCACATGTTATCCAGACCCTGTTCTAGTGCGGTCGCTCCCATTAATTTGCGACCGGGATACTCTTGGTCAAGATAACGAACGATGGCAGCCGTTTCGGAAATGTAGCTGCCGTCTGCCAGTTGCAGGGTGGGCGTTTCGCCCCACGGATTCAAATTCAAATGACGCCAGCCACGCTGTTCGCCTACAGGGGACATGTCGTAGATGGTTTCGGTAAATTGGTCGGCGATGCCCTTTTCGTGCATGAACAGACGCAGACGCTGTGGGTTTGGAAATGCCGAAGGCGAAGTGAAGAGCTGAAGTTTATTAGTCATGGTCGATCCTACATAGTGGAGGTTGGGTTATCTATCTGTCGTTAGGTAGACAAACCTTAGCGAGCGACTCAGTGCGCGTCAACACCTATCTAACATTCGTTAGGTACATTTTTATTGGGATGTTCTGGCTGCATCGGTTCGATTGAGGTGAATCGCTCGCTGGAGCTCGGGAAGGGCGTGGGATCTCACATCGGTCGCGAGACAGAACTGCGTCATCCCGACTGCGGGATTGCATGGATTGGAACCGCCACAACATCCTCAGCATGGGCACCTATTTCGCGCCGCCCAATGTGAATTGGACAAGACGTGACTACCGGACAGTTTTCCCCTGACCGTTTCGAAACCGGCTGCCGCGAAGCGCTTGAACTCCGCCTCCTACAAAACGTTGCGGCAACTGTTGTCGCTGCAGATCATGCGTGTATTCCCTGTTCTGGATCGCGGTAAACGTAGAAATTTCAGGCGGGGGGATCTAGCAGGGAAATTAGGCGCGGCTCGATGCTGTCGGGTTGTATCTCGAGAATTGCCAGGGTGAGCGGCAATTTGAAACGCCGAGGGCCAGCGCTACCAGGGTTCACGTAGAGACGATCGCCGCGCCATTCGATGCGCGGTTTGTGGGAATGGCCGGTGATGATGAGCTTTATGTCTGGATCTAGGTCGGCGGGGACGTCGGCGATGTCGTGGATAAGGAGGGTGTGCCAGCCGTTGAGAGTGAAGGTCAGAAGGTCGGGGAGGTCTTTGGCCCACGGGCTGCTGAGATCATTGTTGCCGCGCACGGCGTGGACGGGAGCAATTTCGGACAATTGGACAAGGATGTCCGGGTTGCCGATGTCGCCGGCGTGGATGATCAGGTCACAGCCTTGAAGCGCGCCGATGGCTTCGGAGCGGAGGAGATTATGAGTATCGGATATTACGGCGGTTTTCATGGGCCAACTCTCCGTGGACGTTTCGGGTAGGAGTGACTGTTTTCGACCCCATAGCAGCTCATCAGCGCTTCGAAGCGCTGTATCACTTCCACACACGTACCGGCATGAATGATAGACGTCTCAGGATAGTGAAACGCAATAAGTGGCGTTGACAACGTCCCGCGTTAATCTACTGCCTTGGGGCCCCACGAATGTCTTGCTGTATTAAACGAAGTTTTTTCGAGGTGGATGCCGTCTAAGGAGATACTCTCAGGGAGAGCCAAGACGCCGATAGCAAGCGCGTTTAAGCACAGGTATTGAGGATGAAGCATGTTGAATGTTGACGAGTTCCCCAAGGACACTTGGGAACCCAGTGAGTATGAGAGTCTGGTCGCCATGGGGGCCCATTCGCTCGATGTCATTCCAGGGGCAATTTACCTCTGTGACCGCGACGGGTGGCTGGTCAGATTTAATAGCGAAGCGGTCAATCTGTGGGGAAGAGCGCCTGCTTTGGGTGTCGACGGCGACCGCTATTGCGGCTCATACCGACTTTATACGACAAACAACACGCCATTAGCGGTTGACGAATGTCCGATGGCCTCCACGCTCAACGCAGGCCTGTGTGCGCGTAACCAGGAAGTCTTGATTGAGCGACCGGATGGTTCGCGTTTCGTAGCACTCATGAATATCCGCACCCTTAGAGACCGGCGTGGGGAAATCCAAGGCGCGATCAATTGTTTTCAAGACGTCTCGATGCACCATGCAATGGCCGAAGAATTGCGACGTAAAAGCTCCGATCTTGAAGATTTTTTCGAAAACAGCGCCGTAGGCCTCCACATTGTCAGCGGCGAGGGCATTATCCTTCGGGCCAACAAAGCGGAGTTGTCGCTGCTAGGCTATTCAGCGAACGAGTACATTGGTCGCCACATCACAGAATTTCATGTTGATGAGCCGATAATCGGGGACATCCTCAATAAACTCGGTAGCGGTGACTGCCTGAAAAATTATCCGGCGCGTCTGAGGGCTCGGGACGGCACCATCAAACATGTCGCGATTACCTCTAACGGGCGATTTGAAGACGGCAAGTTCTTCAACACACGTTGCTTTACTGTTGATGTGACGCGCGCGCATGAAGCTGAAGTTGAGCGCCAAGAGAGTGATGATCGGCTCGCGGCTACCTACGAGGCGGCGACCATCGGAATTGCCGAGGCGGGAGAGGATGGCCGGCTACTCCGGGTGAACGATGCCCTTTGTACCATGCTAGGTCGCTCTCGCGAACAGCTGCTATCGATGACCTTTTTTGATTATACCCATCCGGATAGCCTTGAGCAGGACACAGAGTTATATGCACGGCAGGTGGCAGGTAACCTGGACAACTATGTGTTGCGCAAAAGGGCCATGAAGCTCGATGGCCAGCCGCTTTATCTCGATATTCATAGCTCATCGGTAAGGGCTCCTGACGGCAGGTTCCGCTATGGTGTGCGCATCATCCAGGATGTGACGCTGGCCCGAGAGATGGAGAACCGGTTGCGAGAAAGCGAGCGTCACATGCGCAATCTACTAGAAGCGCTGCCGGCGGCCACGTACACCACTGACGCTGAGGGGCGCATCACATTCTATAACCGTGCGGCAGTCGAGTTGTCGGGGCGAACGCCGCAATTGGGCGACCTGTGGTGCGTAACCTGGAAATTGTTTAACACCGATGGCACCTATCTTCCTCACGACCAATGCCCGATGGCCGTGGCCCTCAAGGAAAATCGGCCCATTCGGGGCGTCGAGGCCATTGCGGAGCGTCCGGATGGCACCCGCGTGCCATTTGCGCCTTATCCGACCCCCCTGCATGATGCGGATGGAAGCCTGATCGGTGCCATCAACATGCTGGTGGACATCACCGAGCGAAAGCAGGCAGAAGACCGACAAAAAAACCTCATTGACGAACTGAATCATCGAGTCAAAAACACGCTGGCAACGGTTCAGTCCTTGGCGGCCCAGACAGCGCGCAATGCACAGGATGCCAAGGATGGGTACACCCGGTTCGAAGCCCGGCTGCTTGCATTGTCTCGTGCCCACGACCTGCTGACGAAGCGGCATTGGGGCCTTACTCCGCTGGATCAGCTGGCCCATGAAGTGTTAATGCCGGTATTTGGCCATGAGCCAGGCCGCATCGAGATCACCGGTGATGAGATCAACGTTGACACCCGCGTCGCACTGAATCTCACCATGACGCTCAATGAGCTGGCAATCAACGCCCTTAAATACGGGGCGATGTCCAGCGAGAGGGGGACACTTTCCGTTAGGTGGAGTCTTCAACCCCAACCGAGGGGCGCGCTACTCACCGTGAACTGGCGCGAACAGCGCGGCCCCTTAGTGTCCACGCCAGAGCGCGAAGGATTGGGTTCGCGGTTGATGAAACGCTGCATCGAGCGTGATCTAGGCGGTTCTTTTGAACTCGACTTCGCCACTGAGGGCGTTCACTGTCGCTTCTCGTTTATGATCGTCGGGAACAAAGCGTGACCTCGTTTATAGGAATCAGGGTGCTTCTGGTTGAAGACGAGGGCGCCATCGCCATGCTAATCGAGGAAATGCTCGAAGATTTAGGGTGCACGGTGGTTGCCTCCGAGGCCCAATTAGCGAAGGCCCTGCACGTAGCAAATGTGGTGGATGTAGACTTGGCGATTCTGGACGTGAACTTGGCTGGAGAGCGCGTCTTTCCGGTAGCCCAGATTCTGCGCGCACGCAACATCCCTTTTTATTCAGTACCGGCTACGGCGCCAGCGGCCTGCTGGGAGAGTTTGCCGACTGTCCAGTCCTGCACAAGCCGTTTTCGGAAACCGATCTTCGGTTGAAAATTGCAGTAACGCTGAGACGTTAGATTAATAAAGCCTTTTTTGGAAAACGCCTTGGTTTTGATGGTGTACTCGCAGCTGCCCGACTCGTAATGGCTGCTTGCTGATAGGCATGAACGGCAGCTATTGTGCAGCCGTTCAAGGCTGATCGTTTCTGCGGCGGTAGATGCCCATCTCGTGGTCGCTACCTGGCGCTCACCGTCCACAACTGATCCAGCTTCGTCGTATAACTCTGGCTCATAAGCTCCCGACGCATCGCCCATCCAGGCGTTGCCGGCACGCTGGCTAAACGCAGCACTCCCTTTCCCCAGCGGCCATTAATCTCATCCAGCACTCCCATCACCTTGTCTGAAATCGCCGGCTGGGATTGCGCGAACAGGTCATCAGTGAATTCGCCAGGCTGTCGCAGATCCATCAGCAGCACTTCCGCCTTGCTGTACTTGTAGCCGGGACGGAAGAGACGGTTGACTGCTTCGGTCGCAGCCTTCGTCATCAGCCGCACGTCATTGGTCGGGTACGGTAACTCGACCAGCGCTCCATTCGCATATTTCGCTTCCTCGGGATTGAACATGCCGGTGCGAATGCTGACGCGGATCTTCTTGCACAGCGAGTTTTGCGCTCGGAGCTTTTCCGCTGCGCGTTGAGTGTAGGTGGCGACGGCCTCCTTTATCGGCTCAATTTTTGTCAGCCGCATACCGAACATTCTGCTGCAGCAAATCTCTTGCTTGGGTGGGTCAGCTTCCCCTAGTTCTAGACATGGTGTACCGGCCAGCTCGCGAGCAGTCTTCTCGATCACCACGCTGAATTTCTGACGAAGCATCCACGGATCGGCTTTTGCCAAGTTCATCGCAATCTTGATGCCCATTGTTTCCAGATGAGCCTTCATGCGCTTGCCAATGCCCCAGACTTCGCCGACGTCGGTGTTGCGCAGCGTCCAGTCGCGTTTGAACGGATCGCACAAATCCACTACGCCGCCGGTGATATCGAGCAACCGTTTGGCTGTGTGGTTGGCGAGCTTGGCCAGCGTCTTGGTGCCGGCAATACCCACCCCGACTGGAATGCCTGTGCGTTTGAGAAGGGTGGAGCGCATGTGCCTGCCGAACGCGGACAGATCTCCAGGCATGCCAGTCAAATCAGCAAATGCTTCATCAATGCTGTAGACCTCAAGTGCCGGCACCACCGATTCGATGATCGTCATGACGCGCTCACTCATGTCGCCGTACAGAGCGTAATTGCTGCTGAAGGCCACGATTCCATGCCGGCGTAGATGGTCTTTGATCTGGAAGTACGGCTGCCCATTTTTACGAACGGCTTGGCGTCGTAGCTACGTGCGATCACACAGCCGTCATTGTTGGACAGCACCACGATAGGTGTCTTGGCGAGGTCGGGTCTAAAGACGCGCTCGCAGCTCGCGTAAAACGAGTTGCAGTCGATCAGGGCGAAGACAGGTTCACGTATTGTCATGATCGCGCACGCTGTATTTCACAACGCCCCAGATCACAAGCTCATCGCCTTCCATGACATGTCTAGCCGGATATTTTGGGTTCTCTGACACAAGCAACACGGCGTTCTCGCGCAGAAGCAGGCGCTTGCAGAAGGGCTCCGAATTCAACGCGGCAATAACGATATCGCCACTGACCGCTTCGATGCTTCGATCGACGATCACCACATCCCCGGAATAGATGCCCGCGCCCTGCATGCTATCCCCATCAATCCTCACCAGATACACGTGCGGCGCCCTGATATCGAACAGCTCATCCAGGGAAATGTGCTTTTCGATGTGGTCAGCCGCAGGGGAAGGGAAGCCCGCCGGTACCTTGGATGAATAAAGGGGCAGCTGCTTACCGCCAGTAGCAAGTGGGCCGAGGAGGGTGATGCTCATGATGCAAGCCTTAGGAGATTAACTGTACAAGTATACAGTTAACGATTTGGTTCGCTTGCGGTCAATCTCATAGGCACGACAATTCGACGGGTGACAGCATGTGCGGACGCTACTCGATCTACGAATCGATGGATCACTACCTCAAGGAGCTTGCGCCAAGGCAATTGGTGATCAATGGCTATGACCTCTGGCCAGTCGAGCGATACAACGTCGCCCCGTCGACGCGGGTGGAAATTATCCGGCCGGTTCGGGATGGCTTGAGCATTGATAAGGTCAGATGGGGCTGGGCGCCATTCTGGGCGAAAGGAAAGCGTCCTGACCCGATCAACGCGAGAGTCGAGACCGTCATCACCGGCAAGTTCTTCAATCAGCTCTGGCCAAACGGACGCGTACTCGCGCCAGCGAATGGCTGGTTCGAGTGGGTCAAGGACGAAGAAGATCCGAAGAAAAAGCAGCCGTATTTCATCACTCTGAAAGAGCAAATTCCCGTGTTCTTCGCAGGGTTGGCCGAGGTGCACGAAGGTATGGAGCCGAATGATCACGACGGCTTTGTCATCATCACCGCCGCGAGTGATGAGGGCATGGTCGATATCCACGATCGCAAACCCCTGGTCTTATCGCCTGAGCAAGCCCGTGAATGGATCGATCCCGACACTTCACCTGAACGAGCACGCGAACTCGCAATGGAGCACTGCAGGCCTGCTACGGATTTTCATTGGTACAAGGTTGCCAAAGATGTGGGGAATGTTCGTAATCAGGGCTCACACCTGATTCAGCCGCTATCTCTGGCTTCGGATGTTGACGACTGACTAAAACCGAGAGCCGACAGTATTCGTCGGCGGAACGACGAGCTCTCACAATTATTTGGGATTATGGCCGAGCCATAATTATCGCTAATTTATAATTTCCCTAGCCCGGTTACGATGCGGGCATAAAATGCAGAACTGCAATACACTCTTAGTTACCTATCTAATCGAGACCTGTCATGTCCAAACTCGCAGAATTCCGCCAGCTTGAAAAACACCTCGCCGAACAGCTTCAGGCACTGGAAGCCCTCAAGGGCGACGCAGGGCTCAAAAAAGAAATTGAGTTCGAAACCAAGCTGCGTGATTTGCTCGCAAAATACGGCTACAGCCTCAAGGACGTCATCAATCTGCTTGATCCACAGCCGAGTCGGCGCGCTACAGCTGTCGAGTCCAAAGTTGGCAGTCGCAAGCCCCGTCAGTTGAAGGTTTATAAAAATCCACACACGGGCGAAGTCGTAGAAACCAAGGGCGGTAATCACAAAACGCTCAAGGAATGGAAAACAAAGCACGGCGCAGCGACTGTTGAGTCTTGGCTGACAAAATGATCTTGGCTTGAATTGAAAAAAGGCCCGCGAGGGCCTTTTTTCATCTGACATAATGATAAATCAACAGTTTTGTATTCATGCTCAGTCTGAGTAATCCGCTTAGCCACATGTTCCCCGAACGATTTACAGCCTAGTGTTCCTCCGATATCGCCAGTGCGCAACTCAGGCACCTCTAATACCGCATCTACTGCTGCGGTTATGGCGTTTGATGCACTAACGCATCCGCTATGCTGATGACGGTTGCCCATCCATTCAAGCAGCATGGCCACAGAGAGAATCATCGACACTGGATTGGCTTTATCTTGGCCGGCAATATCTGGGGCAGATCCATGTTGGGCCTGCGCGCAGCAGTATTTTTCACTGGCCATAATCGACCCGGCAAGGCCAAGACTGCCTGACAATTCACTGGCCAGGTCGCTAAGAATGTCGCCGTAGAAGTTGGTAGTTACCAACACATCGAAACGTTCCGGGTTGCGTACGAGGTGCGCAGTACACGCATCTACCAACAAGTCATCAAGCTGCACATCAGGGAAGTCTTGGCTGACGCTGCGTACACAGTTCATGAACAAGCCATCGGTCATGTGGAAACTGTTGACCTTGTGGACAGCGGTAACCTTATTTCTTCTAACTGACGCAAGTTCGAAGGCGCGGCGTGCGATCCTTTCGCAGCACTGACGCGTGATCTTGCGAGTAGAGAGTGCCATATCTTGCGTCGGCATCACCTCACCCCAACCCCGACTCATATTGCGATCAGGATAAAAACCTTCGGTCGCCTCACGCATGATCACCAAGTCCATGGTTCTCCCTTCACGCAAATTCGACTGCAAGAAGGGGCGCGTTCTGGCGGGTCGGATGTTCGCATATAGATCCAGGCCTGTGCGGAAGGCTGCGGAGATATTGCGACCTCCCTTTTCCGGTGGAGGATAGTCTGCATGAGACTGAGTACCTAGGATAATGCCAGCGTACCTCTTCGCTTTTTCCAACACCTCATCGCGCAAAGTAGTGCCGTACTTTTCAAGGCTGGTGAAGCCGACATCGTCATGATCAAAGCTCAGTCCTAATCTGAATCTCTCGTTTGCCGCCGAGAGTACAGACAGGGAAGAATCCACAATTTCGGGCCCAATACCATCACCCGACAGCACTAATAAACGCATAGCCTTAGCTCCTTGGCTGGCACGAAGCACCAGCCGAGTTCATTTTTTACGTTGCGACTGAGTAGAGGGGAAACAAACCCAATAACATCGAAGACATCATGATGAGTAGGGATAGCGCGAGTGACCATTTGAACGTGTATTTCTGATGGTCGCTGAATTCCACGCCGGCGAGACCCACGAGTAAGTAAGTGGAGGCTACCAGTGGGCTGAGTAGGTGCACCGGCTGACCCGCCATAGACGCGCGTCCTATTTCTGCGGCGGAGATACCGTATGCCTCTGCAGCATGAGCCAGCACTGGGAGTACGCCGTAATAGAACGCATCGTTAGACATGAAGAAGGTGCCGGGAATGCTGATCAAGGCGGTGATCGGTGCGAGATAAGCACCCCACGACTCAGGTAAAGCCCACAGAAGCGTGTCGGACATGGCTTTTACCATTCCCGTCCCGGACAAGATGCCCGCAAAAATACCTGCTGCTAGGAAGATGGCTATCTGATTAAGTGCGGTCGGCGCATGAGCGGCAATACGTCGACGTTGGTCATCAATGCTGGGGTAGTTGATCACCAGAGCAACCGAGAAAGCCATCATGAACAGGATTGGCAGCGGCAGAAGCTCCACTACTAGGCTCTGTACGTAAACCCAAGAAATACGATTTTCTGTAAAATACACCGCCATTAAAGCCAGGAGGCCAAGATGGCAAAGCGGTATGAACTCCCCGACGCAGCCTCGGATCTGGTTGCAGATATCTTCACCAAAAATCAGCGCACCGGGCGCCCTCGGGCCGATGATCGCCTGATGCTAAACGGTATTCTCTGGGTGCTTTGCTCTGGCGCAGCCTGGCGAGACATGCCCGAACGATTCGGCCCTTGGTCAACGATCTATCAACGGTTCCGGGGATGGCGTGATTGCGGAGCTTTTGATCAGATGCTCAAGCGTCTTCATATCCGATTGAATGAGCAGGGTTTGATTGACTTGGAAACATGGATGATCGACTCCACTGCCGTACGAGCAACCCGGGCTCATCAGGTGCCGGGAAAAAAGGGGATTTGAAGAACCGCAAGACCACGCGCTCGGGCGCAGCCGGGGTGGCCTGACGACCAAGATTCACATGCTGTGCGACGCCAATGGTGTGCCTCTGCGTTTCCTGTTGTCAGGCGGACAAGCCAGCGATATAGCCTATGCCCAACCGCTACTCGATCAGGCTTGCATACCCAGCCTGCGCGGTCGCCCACGCAAGCGTTGCCGCTGGTTGCTGGCTGACAAGGGTTACGACGCTGAAGCGCTGCGCCAGTATTGTGATCGTTATCGCATGCAGCCAGTCATTCCGTTGCGAAGCATGAAGCGCAAAACCAAGCCAGGATTGCCTCGACTTTTTGATCGCCCCAAATATCGGCAGCGCAACATCATCGAACGCATGTTTGGCTGGCTGAAGGAGAACCGTCGCATCGTGACGCGCTTCGACAAGCTCGCAACAAGTTTTGCGGCGATGGTCTCATTGGCCTGCGCTATGCGGTGCTTGCGACAATACTTTACGTACAGAGCCTAGGTGACGATTTACTCGCATGCCCCGAACAATATACCCATAGCGCCCGCTCTAATTAACTTGGAGGATACTCATGCGACCCCAAACATCTTTATATTCGACCTTGATGGCACGCTGACCGACAGCGTGTACCAGAACGTAGCCGCATGGAAAGAGGCACTCGATTCCGAGAATATCCCGCTGGCCATGACACACACACACACACACACGGCGTATTCATCGGAAGATTGGTATGAGCGGAGTGCTGATGTTAAAAACCTTGTCCCGTGAAACGGGTGTAGAAATTACTGACGAGCAAGGAAGAATCTTAAGTAAAAAGCATGCGGCTGCGTATGAGGCCCTCAAAAGCCAAATAACGGCACTCCCAGGTTCAGTCGAGCTACTAAATACGCTCACCCACGAAAATATACAGTGGTGCATCGCAACCAGTGGTGGTGTTTCTACAGCCAAGATCAATTTAAAGGCGCTGGGTTTAGACATCAACGACATTAATATAATCACCCGCGACGATGTCAAATATGGAAAGCCTGATCCAGATCTTTTCCTTGCCGCAGCGCAAAAGCTCAAGAGACCCATTGAGGACTGCTTAGTGGTTGGAGACGCCATATGGGACATGCTTGCAGCAAGGCGGTGCAAAGCGACAGGTGTGGGCTTGCTCTCCGGCGGCTACGATATTAGCGAGCTAGAAAGAGCGGGAGCCCTGAGGGTGTACGAGGATCCTCAAGACCTATTGCAGCATTTTGAGGAAATAGCATCCCGACCTTGATTTTCGATAATCACCGTCAGGGCTTTTTATCAGCAGATTCATGCGTTTCGCCGATAACATTTCGATGCTTTGGGAGAGTGCAGCCCCCAGCGCCGTACTGAAACTCACTTCACTTGCGCAGGCGTTAAAGTAGGCTCGACAACGGTAACCAGTAGCCCTTCAGAACTTTGGATGCAGGGCAGGAAACCTTCAGTTCGCCGCGTATCTAGCCAGCCCCTGACTTTAAGCACATCGAAAATCTGCCCTTGATCCATCAACGCGAGAATCAGCTCGTCTGATATTCGATACCGACCGCACACCGGACAGTCACGCTCTTCCCACGGGCCGTCGCACATGACGCGTTGTGCAGCTCCCACACAAATCAGGCAATTCATCTCGATCACCATTTATTGTTGTAGTTATCTCTGGCCCAGGATGTTCACTCCTACCTGGGCCGCCTAGCTGCCCTACTTATTCTCGTCAGACTTTCCTTCCTGCATTTGGACAGAAGACTTGGTGCCACTGGAATTGTCTTTCGTGGCGTTATCCGCGTTGTCAAAGCATCCATGAAGCATGAATACACTGCATAGACATAAGCACATAGATAGCTTTTTCATGATCATTCTCCTGCTAGCTGTTGAATCTTTTCTACTGAAGAGGCCGGCCCAAAGGGAGCCGGCGAAACCGGAGGTTGGCGTTTAAGCTGCTGGCTTGAGTACAACCTTCGTCCAGCCATCGTCACGTGCGTCGAAGTGCTTATAGGCATCTGGGCCCTCGGCAAGCTTGAGACGGTGGGAGATGATCTGAGAAGGTTTTGCTCGGCCATGGTGGATTAGCTCAGCCAGGCGACGGTTGTAGACTTTGACGTTGGCTTGGCCCGTTCGAATCTGCTGCCCCTTGAACCAGAAAGCGCCGAAATCGAAAGCCATCTTGCCTTCCTTAGCCAGCTCATTTTTGGCTCCTGGGTCTTGCGGTACGAACACACCTACGACGCCGATGCCTCCGGTCGCTTTGGTCGAAGCGACAAGGTTGTTCATGGTCAGGTGATTAGCTTCATGACCATGGCGGTCGCAGCACTGATAACCCACGCACTCGCAACCGCGATCAGTGCCCTTGCCATGGGTCAAGTTCAAGATCTGATCCACCGCCTCTTTCTCAAGCGAGTTGATGGGCGTAGCGCCCATTTGAGCAGCAAGCTTCAAGCGGTCAGGATGATTATCGACTACGAACACCTGAGAGGCACCCTTGATCATGGCCGAGTGGGCAGCCATCAAACCAACTGGGCCGGCGCCGTAGATGGCAATACTTTCCCCGGGAAGGAGGCCTGCCAACTCGGTTGCATGCCAACCAGTCGGGAAGATGTCGGAGAGCATGACGTAATCTTCTTCACGTTCTTGCGCGTCCTCGGGCAACACCAGGCAGTTGAAGTCTGCATAAGGCACTCGAAGTAGTTCAGCCTGCCCCCCCTGATACGGGCCCATGTCAGCGAACCCATAGGCCGCACCCACGCTGCCGGGGTTAGCGGTCAGGCAAAACCCCGTCAGGCCTTTTTCACAGTTTTCGCAAAAGCCGCAGCCGATGTTGAATGGCAAGCATACCAGATCTCCTACCTTGACCCGATCTACGCCGGAGCCTACTTCGATGACCTCGCCCAGATTCTCATGGCCAAACACTCTGCCCGTTTCAAAAGAAGTACGGCCTTCGTACATGTGCAGATCAGATCCGCAGATGTTTGTGGCAGTCACTCGCACCAGAGCGTCGGTAGGTTTTTCGATTTTGGCGTCCGGCACATTTTGCACACTAACGTCACGAGGGCCGTTGTAAACGATGGCTTTCATTGCATTCTCCCAGAAGCAAGACGAAAGGGAATTTTCGTCAGCACATGTTTAATCTGTCCGAGGGAGCACGTATGTTCAAGAAATTCGATCCATGTCTGACGAACGGTACATTCCAAATGTCGCCCAAAAAATCTGAATTATTCGCCATTGAATCTCTCTCTTTTAAATCGATAAAAGATTGAGGGGTTGACTTGAGTTATCTGGATTGGGTGCAGTGGCCAGCTATGGCAGTGACGGTTATCGCCGCGTGGCTTATTGGCTCTCAACGTCCCGCGAGAAGAATGGCGGGGTTCTTCTGTTTCATTTTGAGTAATGTTCTGTGGGTCATTTGGGGTGCTTACGCCGGGGCCTATGCATTGATCGTACTGCAGATCTGCCTCTGTTTGATGAACTTGCGCGGTTGTAAAAAGAACTTTAGGCTCTGTACGTAAACCCAAGAAATACGATTTTCTGTAAAATACACCGCCATTAAAGCCAGGAGGCCAAGATGGCAAAGCGGTATGAACTCCCCGACGCAGCCTGGGATCTGGTTGCAGATATCTTCACCAAAAATCAGCGCACCGGGCGCCCTCGGGCCGATGATCGCCTGATGCTAAACGGTATTCTCTGGGTGCTTTGCTCTGGCGCAGCCTGGCGAGACATGCCCGAACGATTCGGCCCTTGGTCAACGATCTATCAACGGTTCCGGGGATGGCGTGATTGCGGAGCTTTTGATCAGATGCTCAAGCGTCTTCATATCCGATTGAATGAGCAGGGTTTGATTGACTTGGAAACATGGATGATCGACTCCACTGCCGTACGAGCAACCCGGGCTCATCAGGTGCCGGGAAAAAAGGGGATTTGAAGAACCGCAAGACCACGCGCTCGGGCGCAGCCGGGGTGGCCTGACGACCAAGATTCACATGCTGTGCGACGCCAATGGTGTGCCTCTGCGTTTCCTGTTGTCAGGCGGACAAGCCAGCGATATAGCCTATGCCCAACCGCTACTCGATCAGGCTTGCATACCCAGCCTGCGCGGTCGCCCACGCAAGCGTTGCCGCTGGTTGCTGGCTGACAAGGGTTACGACGCTGAAGCGCTGCGCCAGTATTGTGATCGTTATCGCATGCAGCCAGTCATTCCGTTGCGAAGCATGAAGCGCAAAACCAAGCCAGGATTGCCTCGACTTTTTGATCGCCCCAAATATCGGCAGCGCAACATTATCGAACGCATGTTTGGCTGGCTGAAGGAGAACCGTCGCATCGTGACGCGCTTCGACAAGCTCGCAACAAGTTTTGCGGCGATGGTCTCATTGGCCTGCGCTATGCGGTGCTTGCGACAATACTTTACGTACAGAGCCTAGCGTAGATGCTGGGGCTTTTCGTCTCGTGCCGGCGGCCAGCCAGAAGCTGAAAGCTTTATGCGCTTATCCCTTACTTGGATATCCATCAATCATTATGTTCGCTGCAGCAAAGTCATTGTGCGAAGTCTTGTAGTCGCTGTGCTTTGAAACCTCTAGCTATCGATAGATTTCCTGATCAACCTCACAACTTTACGTGTTGCATTGAGTCAACAGTGGTTCATGAAGTTATGCTTATACTTTGGAAGAGACTCTGCGCCAGGAAATTGTAAATGCTTCGGGGGAAAACCTATGCTTTCTGCGCTTGAACTGAGACGCATAATTGAATGTGGCTTTCTCCCGCTATCCTGTACCTGCACCTTCAGCCCAGATGGCTCACTGACAATTAAGGTTTACGAACCCTCCACGGGGCGCGTAGATCTCTTAGCCACTGGCGTTTCGGTTTCGGAACTGAACTCCAGTCGGGCCTTGGCGAATCTGATTGCGGAGCTACGCAGTGAGATCGCGACCTGCCAATCATCGTTTCGGGAGACTGCGCTGAAATCCTCGTCTTGAAAATATGATCGATTGTCAATTTCATATTAATGGCACAGCGACATTAGGGTAGGGTTTGTCTACCTTAGAGATTGATTAAGACCATGTCCCAAGAACGTGAGCTACAACTTGAACAAGCCTTTCTGGCCGTCCTTGCGGCCTTGGGACAAAAAGGCGCAAGCATTGAAGACGCTTGCGCTATGGCGGAACCAAGATGAGCAACGGTTTAATACTTGCCAATGGGATTTTCGGGCTGAAGAAGCTCCGCCACGGCAATCACCATGTCATCCAGTGACCAAGGTTTGTGTAGGTAAATAGTGTGGGCTGGCACTGCGGTGCTCTCGATCAGATAACCCGAGGTAAGGATCGCAGCGATGTGAGGCCACCTGCCTTTGACCATTTCTATGAACTCGATGCCCTGAACCCGGCCAGGGACGCCATGATCTGCGATTACCAAGGCGCATTCTTGGTTTGCTTCGAGCAGGTAGGTCAACGCATCATCTGCCTTTGTGAATGGGACAGTTTTCGCACCGATATCAGCAATGATATCGACCATGAGCGACAGCACGGTTGGATCGTCCTCAATGATGATGATCTCGCCGTGAATCGGCAGCAGTGCCTTCCAGTTGACGTTCAAGATGATTTCCTTAGCGAAAAACCGTTCAAGCAGCGGATGGCTACTTGGAGTGTAAGCGAAATTTCACGCTTAACTAATATACGGCTACCGCAAGCGTATAGCCGGCTTGAGTCATGTTCCGTAAAGATTACTAGCAGCGTAGCGAAGAAGCGTTCGGTGTCCTGCATTTCCGGCCGACCCGACCCGAGATAGTCCCTGAATCTATCGCCAAATGACCCTCATAGATATTTCCAGCGGCGGGCTCGCTTGCATTAGGTAGGTCTCTAGCGGGAAGTGCCGTCCGATGTAAATGCGGCAGTCTCCGTCACGGTGCGCAATGGAGACCAATTTAGCGTTCCGCCAATTATCTGTCCACCCATTACCCGTCGGCTCCGCTGAATACAGAGATGATACAGACGAGGCGTGTAGGAGAGACAGCGGCTCCGGTGAGGTGGGTAGTGGCTGAATCCTTAGTTACGATGACTGAACCGTGATGGTGAGCTACCTCACCGCGTGCCATTTCATAGCCAGCGTCTGGAAACGTGACGCATATCCTATTGCTTCCGGGGTTGCTCCGTTTTGAGCGATCCAAGTAAAAACTAAGCTACAAGAAGAGGCCGTTTTTTGATTTAGACCATAAAGGTCAGCAAAGTCAAAACCGCCGTTCTCGGTCGCGTTCCACCATGCTAAAAGAAAGTTTGCCACCTTGCTCGATTGCGTGGTCTCACGCTCAGCCAACGCCAGCAAGTGTTCCAACGCCGACTGTGTGGCCGTATCCATAACAGGCTCAGAAGTCGTATTTTTTGCGAACAGATGGACGGAGGCTGAGGAACCAAGCTCCGGCAAAGCACGCAGACGTTTATCCGCCGTGTCACCCCATAAACGGCCGGCTTCCACCGTATCTTCTAGACTTAAGAGACCTCGAGCGCTGAGCTCACGAAGGAATTCGAGGCCTAAGTCCAACGCTTCAAACAATCTGTGCCTATTAGACGAATTTTGAATCGCATTCAAATGCGAGAGTGATCGAGAGAAATACGGTTCAGGTAGGTTTCGGAGGCAGGGAGCGCTAGACATGAGTAAACGCCTCGGTGATTTTCATAGAAAGCTGAATACAGTTGATTTCAGCGCTGAGCATGGAAGATACGAAATCTAAACAACCCGACGTACCCGTTTTAGAACGTCAGCCGTTCCGTAATGGTCTGGTAGTTTATCGCAGAACGTGCTGATGCACGGATGCCCTTTCAAATGCGGAGAGCACGTTGGATTACATCGATTTGATTCAGTGGCCAGCGATGGCTGTAACAGTCATCTCAGCCTGGTTCATAGGCTCACAACGAGCGTGGCGCCGGATGCTCGCTTTTTGGGGGTTCATCCTAAGCAATGCGCTTTGGGTGGCCTGGGGACTTCATGCCGAGGCCTATGCGCTAATTGTTCTTGAATGCGTACTGTTGGGCATGAATGCCCGAGGATTCAAAAAAAACTACGACGGGTACCGTCATTCTTGAGTCTTCCGTTCTTATGTCTTCGAATTTTTCTTAATCCACGAAGGTTCATCAGAAAAAGGCAAACCTGCAATACGATCAATGCATATGCGCCTGCGTAGGCGCCCCAGATGACCCACAAGACGTTGCTCACGCTGAAGCACACAAACCCTGTCATTCGCCTTTTTGGTCGCTGCGATCCGATGAGCCATGCGGCCAGAACGGTGACGACCATTGCTGGCCACTGAATCCAATCCCAATAAGACAAATTATCCTCTCAATACATTATCGTGAGCCGGAGTGCTGCTTGGATACCAGGCTGATCAGTCAGGCTTCTCATCGTCGGATAGGGGGTTCGATTTGGCGAGAACGTAGCAGGGGTGAAGCTGACCATTGAGATGTGTTGTTACAACAACAGATATTAGTGACCACCCCCAGCGAGCTTGACGTTTACTTCATTGGTCGAAAGCGCTTCCATGATTTGCTCTGCCTCGGACATATGCATTTTGTCTTTCTCAAGCTGATGAGTTCATCTGTTAGGCGCCCGTCCCGGGTGAGGGTTCCTCTACCTAAGATCGTGGCCCTGATTGCCTGATCACCAAGCGCTTGAACCTTTATCAGAATGTGTTGGGCCTAGACAAATATCGAGATGTTAGGAGGAAAGGCGGTGGTTCGAGCGCCTCATAACTGCTCGGCTACACTGCTTCACGGATGACGGAGGTGGAGTTCATGCCGAGCCGAATGATGACCGTTAAAGATTTACAGGTGTATGTCTCCATCGCCGGCCAAGGCCCTCCGTTACTCCTACTTAACGGTCTGGGAGGTTTGATTAAAACCTTCGATGCTCTGCGCAACGAACTAGGTGACTACACAACGATCACGTTGGACGTGCCTGGTGTCGGCAAATCGCAAATGCCCCGCTGGCCGATGCGATTGCCAAGTCATGCCGATCTGATCGCCGAAATGCTCAAGCAACTGAGCATCGACCATGTTGATGTATTCGGCGTGAGTTGGGGCGGTGCATTGGCGCAAGAGTTCGCTCTTCGTCATCCCACCATGGTGCGACGGCTTATCTTGGCGGCGACCTCTGCGGGCCCAGTTCTACTGGTAAAGCCCGCCGACATCCTGGAATTCTTTAGAGGGAGCGCAGGCACCAAACAGCCCGAACGAGATGCTTCAGTCAATTCGACACAGGCACTGCTGCGCTTCGGTGTTGTAAAGCGAATGCTAACCGTACGCCTGCGAACGTATCATCACCAGTTAGCCGCTTTGGTAGGCTGGACAAGTCTGCTGCGGTTATCCCGTTTGCGTATACGCACGCTCATCCTCATCGGCGATCGTGACACCCTCGTGCAGCCATACAATGCGTATGTCCTGCGACGCTCAATTCCACAAGCCGAACTGCGCGTTCTTAAGGGCGAGGGGCATTTTTTCGTAGTGACCAGTGCTAGGCGAACTGCTGGTTTGATACGCGAATTTCTTTCTCGGCAGCAGAACGGTGAAGGCCCGGCGCCGGAGATCGCTAACCGCGCTGGTAAGCAACGTTTGCAGCGAACCAAGACTGCTTAACCTCTGCCATGCCAAAGCTCTTCCTGGTGTGTAGCGGCAACTGCCCCATGCTTCGGGTTTTCCCCACGTCCCTAGAAACTTAAGGGAATCTCCGTAAGCATCCAGAATGCCGCCAATCCGTTCAAACTCTTCGGTTCCCCTATGGTCAACCTGACAAGCATTGATCTGTCATGTCAGAGGTGAGCCAATGGATAACTATCACATCAAAAAAACGGAAAAACTTTGGGAGCTCGTCAAGGAGGGCGCCCAACGCGCCTCCAAGACCGCATCCACCAAAGCAGAAATTACCGAGATAGCGAGCGAATTTCTTCAGGGCAAGACTGCCTCTCTCAAAATCCACAAAGAGGACGGCACGATCCAAGAGGAGCGTACATTTCCTCGATCAGCAGATCCTAGAAAAACAAAAGGCTGAACCGGGCACTTGAAATGGTTGCGGCGCGCATTTCGCTGGCGCTGCGATGCAAGCAACCGACCTGAAGTCTCGGTCATCCCAAATGGATTTCGCTTCAACTACAGGTGCTGATGATGGTCATAGCATGTCTAGGATGGGGATCTTTGATTTGGAAGCCGGACACCTTACCGCTCGCGAGCGAGTGGTTTATGGACGGCCCCGTGTTGCCCATCGAGTTCGCGCGAGTCAGTGACAACGGAGATCTTACGACGGCCATATGCGCGAATGCGCCTGGGTGCACAGTGCTTTGGGCGATACTGGATCTGGACAACCTTGATGAGGCACGCGAGGCCCTTAGAATTCGGGAGGGGGTACCTCGAGATCGGGAGGATGGCATCGGTAGTTTCGTGGTTGGGAAGACCGTAGCGGGGGTCATTGCTGAATGGGCGATCTCCCGCCAATTGGACGCGGTAATCTGGACTGGATTGCCACCAAGGTTCGGAGGCATTGAAGGTTTAGTTCCCGCAGCCGAAGACGCTATTGCCTATCTTGGAGGCTTAAGCGGAGAAGAACGTGAGCATGCGCGCGTCTACATCAAAAAAGTGCCGGCTCAGATCGACACACCCTGCCGACGCGAGATAATGACAAGCCTTGGGTGGCAGTGATTGGCGTAGAGCCCCAAACGAACATCCCCACCACCATTGCACATTGGCGGCCCTGCGAAACTGGCTGAAATATCTTCACCAGACAAAGGAGGTGAGTTGGTCGATCTTCGCAAGCATCAGGATAGACCGTTTGGGTTTTGTCCGGCGTTTCACAAAGTGCAGGAGCCATCGAATTTTCTACGCTCTGGCGATGTTCGCTGCGTCCCGGGGTGCTCAGAAGCAACCGGTGAATGCTTTGATCTTTCTTTAGATGTACGGTATGAAGATTGCTCTGTTAAGCCCACCGCCAATTTGACGACGCGCACATGACGCTCTCCTTACCGATCTACACAAGGCTGACACCTAAAGCATTGTCCCTTTCGCTGATAGGTTTCATTCTTCTGGTCTGTTTTTCGTTGATCCTTGCTACTGCTTGGCAGATGGCGCAGTCGTCCGGTGAGCGAGTAGACGCGGCCAAAATAACTGTTTCGAACATCGTACTTGCCGCTGAACAGCAGGCCCGTGACACGATGCTGCAGGCCGACAATACTTTGCGAGATCTTGCTGAGCGTGTAGCGCACGATGGAAGCGGCCCTGACCAACAAGAGCGATTGGCGAAGCTGTTGGCCCGACAGGTGAGTAATATTGAAGGTGTTCAAGGGCTTTTCATCTTCGATGCTCACGGCAACTGGATGGCGAATTCGTTTTCGGAAGGCCTGCACACCAAAAACAACAGCGACCGAGCATACTTCGTTTATCACCGCGAGCACGATGATCAGTCCATCCACATCGGCTCCATAGTCGAAAGTCGAACGACTGGTGAGATGGTGATCCCTATCAGTCGGCGTATCGAAACAGCCGATGGAGCATTTGCAGGAGTTGCGTTAGCCACGGTTCCGGTTTCATATTTCCAAAGCTTTTTCAAGCGCATGGACGTTGACGACGCAGGAGTAATTTTCCTAGCACTCGATAATGGAGAACTTCTTGCCCGACGCCCGACAGTAGCAGCGTTGATGACGACCAATCTTTCCAAAGGTGAGATTTTTAGCCGCTACTTACCCCAGAGCGATAGCGGTACTGCAATTATCAAATCCATTGTAGATGGCATTGAGCGGATCTACGCCTATCGTCGCTTAGCTGGTCTGCCTATCGTCGCAGCAGCCGGAGTGTCGTACGAACATGTATTCGCTCCTTGGTGGTCATATGTTTACCAATCGGTTGCACTGGTAGGCTCCATCATATTGGCTTTGGCGTTTTTAGGTAGCTTGCTATATCGGCAGATCCAACAGCTGCTTGTCGCAGAGCGTGAGCTCAAAGCAATCCGAAAAGAGCTAGAGGTGATAGCCCATACAGATGGTCTCACTTCTCTAGCCAATAGAAGAAATTTTGACTTGGCTATGGATAAAGAATGGAAGCGTGCCACGAGAAATCAAACAAGCATATCCGTAATCCTTTTGGATATAGATGTGTTCAAGCAATATAATGACCAATACGGTCATTTAAGTGGTGATGATTGCCTTGTGCGCGTAGCGAACCTTATTGCAGCTAACGTCAATAGACCAGGTGATATCGCTGCTCGCTACGGTGGGGAAGAATTTGTAGTTCTGCTTCCGGACACTGAACTCGCAGGTGCGGTTATGGTTGCAGAGAACATTAGGCTTTCCTTGTTGAATGCAAAAATTCAACATTCAGCGAGCCCATTCGGCATAGTCACCATAAGCTCAGGTGTGGTCTCGACTGCTAAAACAGGAGAGGAGAATCATAAAGAGTTTCTGATCAAAGCTGACCGTTTGCTTTACAGCGCTAAGGCTCAAGGACGGAATCGAGTAGGAAGCTGAACACCGATGGCCTACAAAACGCCTCGAACGTTATCTCCAACTTCACCGCTACCTTGGGCTTCGACATGGAGCGTTAATTCCATCAGTGCAGCCTCCAGGGCGAGCTGATTTGATATCCTTTCCAGCACTTTCGATAACGAATATTCGCTTGCCATAAGCTTCCTTTATCCTTGAAATTGTCTGAGCGTAGCAGCGAGTTCGGGTTGGGCATGAGGTGTGTCGCAACCGTTGCGAGGCGTAGCTCAGCATCTCTTTTTTTTTCGATCCTTGACTTCGAAACTATTCCTGAAGACGCACATAGGAGGAGGTTATGAACAAAGCAGTTTTTACTGTGGGTCATTCGACAAAGCCTATCAATGTCTTCGTCCAGATGCTCCAGAGCTTCGATGTTGACGCCGTGATAGACATCCGGACTGTGCCTCGCTCCAGGACGAATCCTCAGTACAACTTGGATGTGCTGCCAGAGTTATTAGCCAAATCTGAAATCTTGCATTACCAGATCGAGAGCTTAGGCGGATTGCGAAAAAAATCCAAAAACGTCCCGGATGACATCAATGCATTTTGGGAAAATAGAAGCTTCCACAACTACGCTGACTACGCTTTATCGGATGAGTTTGAAGAAGGTTTGCGTCAACTGTTGAAGCTGAGCGACACCAAGCGTTGCGCCATCATGTGCGCGGAAGCGGTCTGGTGGCGATGCCATCGTCGTATAGTCGCTGACTACCTGCTGAACCGAGGGGCGGAGGTCTTTCACATTATGGACATTGGCAAGTCTACGAAGGCGATACCTACTCCTTCTGCCGAGCTAGTGGGAAGCAAACTTACCTATCCGAAAAAAGGCGAATCGAAAGAATAGCCTCCGTTTCGCCGAATTTTCCGTCGTTGAAAGTGTAAGGGTTTCTCCAGCCAAGTGACACCTTTTGCTAATGTCATCCCCCCTCGTACCCCAGCTAGAGTTTTCTACAAGGGGGGGTTGCGGAAGATAGGCTTACAGCCGTCTTAGCCTCCTGCAGCAGTTGTTCGGCGTACATGGCCGAATCATCATTCGGAGTCGGATAGCCTGTTGCTGAAAGAGCCTTCGCTCGCTCTTCAATGAGCAAGCGCTCAGGATCACGAGCGGCTTGGTAGGAGCGGCCAAGCACGCGCCATGTGGTATTCGTTCGTAGTTAAAAGGGGATGCGCGTGCAGTTAAATGCGAGCATGGAAGAATGCGATTGGGCTCAAATCGTGACGCTTAGATTTACCAGCAGCACTTTTCCTCCCTAATCCATTCAGTTCCCAAGGCTCTAGTGGGGGTGTTTAGGTGTGGCGCCTAGCCAGCTGTTGACATCCCAGCGCATTCAGCACGGCCGTGCGACCGATTAACGCGCACAAGCCTTCGGCAAGCGGAGCGCGCAGGCGTGCGGGATGGAAGTAACCGTCCGGCCATGTCATCTACCCAGCCCCGCAAAGCCAAGACATCGTGTGCACTCAAATTTAAGTGAGCACCAGATCTAGCCTTTTAAACGGGTATTTCATGCAGCCAACACTCGGTTCCTATTCCAAGGCCTTCAAAGCCCAGGTCATTCAATATGGGTGCCCAGCACGGCACTACAATTGCCAGCATCGCATTCAGCCGTAAGCGTGCCCGTGGAAGTCGCAAGGCTGGCATGACGCTTTTTTTTGTAAAATTTTTGACGATAGGATGAAGCGTACTCTTCAGAAACTGCTCGTGCCGCCGATGGCCCAGAGGAGCCAAATTCAACCTTCAAGGTTTCAATGCTAGTAAGCAGCTATAACAGCGTGTATGTGCTGTTTTCCTTCGCCGTAGCGATCCTGGCGTCTTATACCGCGCTGGACATGACTGGTCGAGTCACCCGTACCGAAGGCAAAGCATCGGCACTTTGGCTTGCCGGTGGATCTTCCGCCATGGGCACGGGCCTCTGGTCGATGCATTTTATTGGCATGTTGGCCTTCCAACTGCCCATCGAGCTGGGTTACGACCTGACGCTGACTGGCTTATCGTTGTTGATCGCCATCGCCTCCTCCGCCTTTGCTTTGTGGCTAGCATGCCAGACGGAAATGCCACTGCCGCGTTTGCTGCTTGGTGCGGTGCTCATGGGTATCGGAATTGCATCCATGCACTACGTTGGAATGGCGGCGCTGCTGATGAATCCTGTAGTGGAATACGTTCCGTCGTTGTTCGCGCTATCGGTGCTGATTGCTATCCTTGCTTCGGGCGTGGCTTTGTGGATCGCTTTCCGCCTGCGTGGCGAAGGTCAGTACATCAATCGTACACGCATCGGCGCCTCGTTAATTATGGGGTGTGCCATTGTTGGAATGCACTATACCGGAATGGCGGCTGCCCAATTTCCTATCGGGAGCGTGTGCGGAGCGGTCAATGCAGGCATTGATAGCAACTTGCTAATGGTTTTGGTGATTCTGATCACGCTGGCTGTCTGCGCTATTGCCTTGATCGTATCAATGCTTGACGTCCGCACCAGCATACTTGCCAGCTCCCTTGACCTCGCAAACAGTGAACTGGTGCAGCTAGCTCTTCACGACAATCTTACTCGCCTCCCTAACCGTATCCTCCTAAACGACCGTCTTCAGCAAGCGATTCATAAAGCCATCAGGCAGAAGAGCCACTTTGCCGTACTCTTCATGGATCTGGATGGTTTCAAAGCTGTTAACGATACTTACGGTCATCACACTGGCGACCAGTTGCTTCTGCAAGTAGCAAAGCGAATCAACGACGCCAAACGCGGCGAAGATACGGTGGCTCGCCTCGGAGGCGACGAGTTCGTTCTGCTTATCGATCCCGGCGAACCTGAAGACGCTGCGATGTTGGCGCAACGCTTGGTGGAAAATATTCGATTACCTTACGTACTTGGGCGGCAGACAGTGCATGTGTCCGCTAGCATCGGTATCGCTATATTCCCAGAAAATGGCCTAACCGAGCATGAGCTGATGGTCAATGCCGATGCGGCTATGTACCACGCCAAGGAGCAGGGCCGCGATGGCTACTGCTTCTTTGAAAAAGCTATGAACGTTAACGCTCACCTGCAGTTGGAAATGCAACAGGATCTGCGGTGCGCACTGGATCGGAATGAATTTATCCTGCACTTCCAGCCGAAGATGCTCGCCCCAAATGGCCCTATGATCGGCGTTGAAGCTTTACTGCGTTGGAACAAGCCAGGTTTGGGCTTGGTGCCGCCCGTCCGTTTCCTGCCCTTGGCAGAGCGTACTGGATTGATCGTGCCAATCGGTAGCTGGGTAATCCATGAGGCGTGCCGGCAGATGGCCGAATGGCAAGCGTTAGGCGAAGGTAAAGACGAATGGAGTATTGCGGTCAACATTTCGACGGTACAACTGGCCCATGCAAAGCTCGTTGATGTCGTGCGCAATGCCCTGCAAAGCAGTGGCCTGCCCCCCCGTTTCCTGACACTGGAAGTTACCGAATCTACGGCGATGCGGGACGCTGAAGCTGCTTTGATTGTTCTTGATCAATTGGCAGCATTGGGCGTGAATATCTCCATCGACGACTTTGGTACCGGTTATTCCAGCCTGCTTTATCTTAAGCGCCTACCAGCCAACGAACTGAAGATCGACCGAGGTTTTATCACCGAGCTGGCTAAGTGTAACGATGACGCGGCTATCGTTTCGGCCATAGTAGCGCTCGGTAAAACGCTGGGGCTGAGGATCGTTGCAGAGGGTGTGGAAACCGCTGAACAACAACAGATGCTTACCGAGTTGGGTTGCGACATTTTGCAAGGTTACCTGCTGGGCAAGCCGATGAGCGCAGAGAGGATGCTGGAAAGCTTAAGCGCGACCAAGACTCTAGCGTGATACTGCACAAGCCATAGATTCAAGTTGGTGCTTGCTGGTGCAATTTGCAGACCCGCTACATCACCTGATTTAAGCATCAGTTAAACATTCGAATTGGGATTTACGGCTTCTCCTCATTCGTCCGATAGTAAAATTCACTCTAAGGCTAATCAATGTTCAACAAGGCAATCAAGCAGACCTTGGCTGAGGCTCTGCAAAAGCTTCAGGCCGCAGAAGCAAGGGCCGTGGCCGTTGACCGTTCGACGGCAACAATTGAATTTAAACCCGATGGCACCATCATAGGTGCCAATGAGAACCTTCTTACCACCATGGGCTACCGACTGGAGGAGATCGTCGGACAGCACCATCGTATTTTCTGTTTTCCTGATTACCAGGCGAGTGCCGACTATCGTAAGTTCTGGCAGCGCCTGGCTGGTGGCGAGTACATACGTGAACGTTTCCTGAGGCGTAATAAGCAAGGCCTGGAGGTCTGGCTCGAAGCCAGCTACAACCCTATCCGAGGCGCCGATGGTCGCGTCGAAGGCGTGCTGAAGCTGGCCACCGACATTACTACTCAGGTGATCCGTGAGCAGGAGCAGAGCAGCATGGTTCAGGCCATCAGTCGCTCGATGGCTGCGATTTCCTTTAACTTGAAAGGTGAGGTTCTCGACGCCAACGAAAACTTCGAGCAGGCCATGGGCTATCGCCTGGATGAGATTCGGGGAAAGCACCACCGCATGTTCTGCACACGAGGTGAAGCGGACTCTCCTGAATACCGCGATTTCTGGGAGCGACTGAACCGTGGTGAGTTCTTCTCTGGACGCTTCCAGCGACTCAACCGGCATGGCGATACCGTCTGGCTGAGCGCAACCTACAACCCGGTATTCGATGCCAGTGGCCGGCTTTACAAAGTAGTTAAGTTTGCCCGTGATATTACGTCCCAAGTGCGCCAGCAGCAGGCAGAATCCGATGCAGCCACGCTCGCCTACAATATATCCCAGCAGACGGACAGAAGCGCTCGCCATGGTGCCGAGGTCATTAGTGAAACGGTCGAGGTGGTACAAGGCATAGCAGCCGAGCTCTCACGAGCGGCTGAAGGCATCACTGCAGTCAATCAGCAGTCAGAGATGATCCGCAGCATCGTGCAGACCATCCGAGGTATCGCCGAGCAGACCAACCTACTTGCTCTAAATGCTGCTATCGAAGCTGCAAGGGCGGGTGAACAAGGCCGAGGTTTTGCGGTGGTCGCCGATGAAGTACGAAACCTTGCAGCCCGCACGGCGCAGGCCACCGTGGAAATCGTCGATGTTGTGAAGCGCAACCATGAACTAGCGCAGGATGCTGTGGAGAGCATGCAGGCTAGTCGCCAAAAGGTCGATCAAGGCGTCGATTTGGTCAGCCAAGCCGGCTTTGTGATAGAGGAAATTCAGAGCGGAGCACGGCAAGTAGTCGACGCCGTGCGCCAGTTCGCCGAGGCAAAGGAAGAGCTCTGATGTAACTGTATCGGGCACAACCTCGTAAGGCTGTTCCAATTTCTCACGATAAGCGTGCTTGTCCAATATGACATCATCGCTGCTTACTGGGCGCAACTGAACGTTTGCATCCGAGCATCACGTCTTACGCAATTAGACCGGTTGCCAAATATGCGGCAGCAAATGATCGATTTCACTCGCCCGCTGCGTCGGCAGGCGTGTGAGCACGTCCTTCAAATAGGCATACGGATCATGACCGTTGAGCCGCGCAGACTGGATCAAACTCATGATCGCCGCCGCCCGTTTTCCGCTGCGTAGCGACCCTGCGAAGAGCCAGTTCTTGCGTCCAAGAGCCCATGGTCGGATCTGGTTCTCTGCCCAATTGTTGTCTATGGGTACAGCCCCGTCATCGAGGTAGCGCGACAGCGCTGCCCAGCGTTTCAGGCTGTAATCGAGTGCTTTGCTGATGGCTGAGCCTTCGGGCACAAGGTCGCGCTGGGCGCTCATCCAGACATGTAGCATGTCCATTACCGGGACGGCTTTTTCTTTCCGTATTCGCCGCCGTAAATCCGGCTCCAGATCGCGGACTTCGCTCTCGATTTCGTACAACAACTGGATATAGCGCAGGGCTTGCTCAGCAAGCGTGCTTTTATTCGTAGCGTGCAGCTCGAAGAATTTGCGCCGTGCATGGGCCATGCAGCCGATTTCGGTCACGCCGAGTTCGAAGCTGGCTTTGTAACCGCCAAAATCGTCACAGACCAGCTTGCCCCTCCAGCCTTGCAGGAAGTTGCGAGCATGCTCTCCGGCACGGCTGGGGCTGAAGTCATAAACCACCGCTGCCACATCCGAGAACTGGCTGGTGGCGTAGGCCCAAACATAGGAACGGTGGGTTTTCTTTGTTCCCGGCATGAGCATTTGCACGGGTGTTTCATCGGCATGAATAATCTGCTGCCCGAGTACCACTTCGCGCAGCGCATCGACCAGCGGCTGCAACTGAACCCCAGTCACGCCAACCCATTCGGCCAAGGTTGAGCGTGGAATCGCCAGGCCCGCTCGACCGAAGATCGATTCCTGACGGTAAAGCGGTAAATGGTCAGCAAACTTGGCAATCATGACGTGGGCCAGCAGCCCAGCGGTTGGGATGCCCTTGTCGATGATCTGAGCCGGAACCGGTGCCTGGATAAGCGTTTCGCAGTCATCGCAGACCCATTTGCCACGTACATGACGCTCGACGGTGAACACGCCCGGTGTGTAATCCAACTTCTCACTGACATCTTCACCGATGCGTTTCAGCGCGCAGCCGCATGGGCAGTGAGTGTTGTCAGGTTCGTGATGGATCAGTGTGCGTGGAAACTCAGCCGGCAATGCAGTGCGCTTGGGCTTCTGCTTTTTCTCGGTCGCCGCTGGCACTGTTTGCAAGGCCTGAAGCTCTGCTTCAATCGCTGCGATATCTGTATCGATCAGGTCATCGAGCAAACTGGCCTGCTCAGGATTCATCTGCTCGCTGCGCTTGGCAAATTTCAAGCGCTTGAGCTGCGCAATTTCGAAGGTCAGCTTCTCGATCACCGTCTGATCGCGGTTGATCTTCTTGCCCATGGTTTCGACCGTCTTACCCATTGTTTCGACTTGCGAGAGCAATTGCGCAGCTAAGGCACGCAGTTGGTCGGGAGTCATTTGGTCGAGATTGGGAGAAGAAGTCATGCGCCGAATTTTGCCAGAGCAGGCGCTTCGCGGCGATAGACCGATAGGCTAATGGCAGCCGTTAAAGCAGTGTGATCGAGCCGCCGGAACCTGCTCGTTGCCATGGCAGGCCCAATACCAAGGCTTGGAGTTGCTCGGTGTCCAACTGCATTTCAGAGCCATGACGAATGCTTGGCCAGTGGAACTTGCCCTGGCTCAACCGGCGCGCCGCCAGCCATATGCCGAAGCCGTCATGCACCAGCACTTTCATGCGATTGGCGCGGCGGTTGGCGAAAAGATAAGCACAGTGCGGCTGCGCCGCACCGAACACCGCAATCACCTTGGCTAATGCCGTTTCGGTACCAGCGCGCATGTCCATCGGCTCGGTGGCGAGCCAGATGGAGTCGATGCGAATCATCGCAGAAGGTCTCGAAGAAAGGTCGCGCAGGCAGCAGCATTTTCAGTGGGCCAGTTCACTGTGACGGTGCCACGCGGGTGCTGTATTTCAACGCAAATATTCGATGATGATGTGTGGGATTTCGCCCCTGCCAGCGGCACGGGTAACGGAATAAATGCAGGTTGCAGCGCCGTGCTTTTCTGCGCTTGCAGGCGAATCCATTTGTGGACGAGGTTTGCGTTGAGGTTATGGCTGAGTGCGATGCTGGCAATCGAAGCACCGGGCTGGGCACACTCTTGAATGACCTGAGCTTTGAAGGATTTGGAATAGGAACGGCGTGTTGGCTGCATGAAATACCCGCTTAAAAGGCTAGAACTGGTGCCCACTTAAATGTAAGTGCACACCATGTCTTGGCTTTGCAGGGCTGGGTAGATGACTTGGCCGTACGCATACGATGCCGTGGCTGATGGCGACACTGGAAATGGATGCGCCAGGTTGCAGGCATTCCTGAACGATCTGGGCTTTGAACGGTTTCGGATAAGAGCTTCGTTGGCGCATGGAAATCCTGGCGATAAGGGGGATCGCGTCCGCTTAAAAATACGCGGACACCATCGCCCCTAATGCTGGAGTTCGGAAGGTGAGTTCGCCGGACGCTTACGGATGGAAGCCCGAAGGGCCGAGATGCCGGCGCTTGCGCCAAGGCTCGGTTGACGACAGCCCCTCCCCGAAGGGGCACGCCCTAGCATTAGAGTAGTGCCGCGAACTGCTCCAATTGGTGAGCACATTGAGAGAGTCGAAAGCGCATCCGACTCTAGATCGGGTTTTCGATCGCATGCAGTCCGAGCTCAGCACATCGATTGATACTTTCGAAAATCCACCGATCTAGGGCCCTTGGGGCGGATGCA
Organism: Pseudomonas sp. ef1; assembly: GCF_007293365.2. Classification (NCBI taxonomy): domain Bacteria; kingdom Pseudomonadati; phylum Pseudomonadota; class Gammaproteobacteria; order Pseudomonadales; family Pseudomonadaceae; genus Pseudomonas; species Pseudomonas sp. ef1. Next base: position 2,595,676 of record NZ_CM129815.1, read on the forward strand.
CCTCTTCGCATCGACGCCGCGCTCCATCCAGACCAACGACAACCCTAGCTGAAGGTTTGCGTACGCAGCCACGCTTCCACTTTTTGCCATCGGCCCACCTCGGAAAGCTTTGACCTGCCTGTATCTAGAATCTCAAGCAGTCGCTGTCTCTCAGCAGGTGAGGAGAACCAGTCATCAATCTCGACGCTGCAGTGGTTGGACTCGCTCAATGCCCATCTCACGATCATGTCCGCAGCGGCTCTGTAGTGATTCGCCATGAACAGGCGATGGCCATCCATAGACCATCCACGCTTTGCTAGTTCATCGGTCACGTCAATGATGCCAAGGTCACCAAAGTAGGCTGTGGTGTCAGGATAATGGATACCTGCCAACGACACCTTGGCCTCCCCGGATTCCCGATCAAAATAGGAAAGGAAATGCCACCCACCTGTGGTGCTTCCAGGATGAGGGAAGTTGATGGCGGCTTTCCCTGTTATGTAGTGCTTGTGCGAGACGCGTTTGAGGTCAAAGTCGAAAAGCGGTTGGGCCATGAGGGCTACGCTCGTTAGTACCGGGCCGATATTCGAGTTACAAGATCAATCAGCCTAATCCATCAGGATCTTTTAAGAACTCTTGGGCGATGTGAAGTGTAGATATGTGGTGAAGATAGACGATCAAGCTGTCACAGGGGCCGGCGGGGCCATCTTATGTGGATTGGCATTTGCCTTGGATTTGGCTAGGTGATGTGACGGACGACTCGATGGTCGTCGACCCCATTAGGCTGTTCCATGTCCGACTCGACTTCATTTGGTAAAGAAGAAGCTTCGTTGCTTCTTGAAAGCGATGATATCTGAAGTATGGATTTGGCTGGCCTTTCGTCTCGTTCCACCGGTAGCGGTGTGAATCTCGATCTCGGTGCTACCTAGTAGCGCAGTATTGATATCATCGCTATGGGCTGGAGTATTGTTATAAATCCTTTCGAAAAAATCCTTCACGGATAAAGATGGTACCGAGTCGTGGAGGAATTTTGGAATGTCCTCCTTCAGCTGGTCTTTTGCTTGTTCTCTCGCCGACTCATTGAAGAGGTAAAGCGTCTTACCTTCGCTAGGGTCATGCGCGAGCATGCCAAGGCCAGATCTGCCGAAATGAGCCTGAGTCTCGCTATTTTGGTGCAGCCGGTCATTGTAAACCTGGCGAGCACGATACGAATTGGCGAGGTGTATCAGCCAATATCGCCAACCACTAGGGTTGTTGATTGAAAAAGGGCTGACAAATTTTGCACATTTCTTGAAGTTTTCGAAGACGATGTTTTCCGCCACTCCGAGCCATGCTGTCTTCGATTGCTTCTCTTCAAGAATCTCGAAGTCCCGGCTGCTCAGCTGCAAGTATGCCAATTGGTTCGACAGCGTTTTTGGATCGTGCTGCTTCAGGAAGGCCAGTAGAGATGAGATGACGAAAGTGTAGAAAACCTCCACCGATTCATTCAGATTCATCATGTCTATCAAGGTCGCAGTGTCAACATGACTGTGCCCACATTGATCTAGGTTGAAGATTATGTTCGGGTATTTTTCTGATTTGATCTGAGCTTTGATTCTTGGATAAGCATGTTCGAACAACTCGGTCGAGTAGCGGGTTTGGATTTTGAGCCGGCTATTCGAGATGCTATGGTGAAGGATAATTGGATTCAAGACTCCTTCCAGAATGCCGATTGCCATCCGCTCGGCGTCATTCAGGAAAAGGCTACACTCGATATCCACGAGGGGTAGATTGTTAACTGCCCTGTAGGTGTTGATGTCAGTTAACGCTCGATTCAGCTCTTCCACAAAAATTATGGGTGAACCGGCAGTGCCGCATTGATATCGGCCTGCGCCACTGAAGCCGTCTACTACAGCCAGGCGAAATTTTCTGACCTGCGGGTGCTTGCACCGTGTGATCACGTACTGATAAAAATAATCGCGAAGTATTTGATGCTTCTTCCTTGAGTGCTCTTCAAGAACTGCACCTTCTTCCCAATCATACTTCTTCTTAGCCATGGATATTCCTTGTCAGGCTACGGTAGTTCCACTAGGACATGCCCACCAGCTTTACTGGCATCTCATCCCAGGTTTTGCCACGGTATTCGCGACCGTTAGCTTTTTTCGAACGGCGGACATTATCTTTACCCCACGTCCCCCATTGTTTAAAGAAAAACGCCGTGCCACTTTCTAGGCATTGTGTGTAGATCTCATCAATCCACCCTTCTTTCACCGGTCGCGCTTTATTCCCGCTCTCGCCGCCGACAATCGCCCAGTCAATCTGCGTGAGATCGATTTTGCCTACTGGCCCTATGAGTGGTTCGAAGGAGATGAACCTGATCTGGGCAGGGGTGTCTTTCAGGAACTGAACACGTCCAGCGGCATCTTTATCTTCAATGGACGTGCCCAGCCAGACGTTGGGTAGAACCTCCGTGATGACTTCGTTGAGGATCTGTTTCATCCGCTCTGGGCGCTTGGTCAGAATTTGATAGTTGTGATGCGGGGTTTCTCGCATCACCTTCCACACGGCAATAATGAACTCGTCACTGACCTTCTCATGGAAGAGGTCGCTCATTGAGTTCACAAAAACTTTGCGGGGTTTCTTCCAGCGATACGGAATCGCCAAGGAGTCATGGTCTTCGACAATAGAGCCGTTCCAGACGATGCGCTTGTTCTTTTTGCGGGTCAAACCCATGTACTTCGGGGTGCCCATGGCTTCAAGCCGACGTGCCATTTCCATGGCATAGCAGTTTTTGCACCCGGCACTAATGATGGAGCAGCCTGCTACCGGATTCCAGGTAGAGTCTGTCCACTCAATCTGTGTCTCTGCCATATCCTTCTTAGCCCCCTCGTTTGCGATCCTAGCCGGTGCATTTCTGACCGAACGAGCCGAATTCAATGGCTATCATAATGAATTCCTCGCTGATAGGGCAGTCACGACCACGGTCATCAATCCGCATCACGGAAGAATGCAGGCTGCATTTTGTCCAGATAGCGCTTGGTTCGCGCTTGGCGCCGGTGCCGTAAGGAAAGTCCTGTGGTTTTGAACGTTTGATGCTGCCATGACATCATGGCTTTTAGATGGTGGGCTGTCGCGATTGCGAAAGAACACGACCTATCCAGCCTGAACACTACCCAGGGCGTGATTTTAGGCCGAGTTCATTGATGGAGCTTTCGATGTTTGATCCGCAAAAAATCCATGAAGATGACGTCGGGGCCTATACGTGGTCTGGTTTCGCTTGCCGTGAATCTCCCTCGGCTGAAGACTACCTGAGCTATGCCCGAGCAGACCTGAAGGATGGAGACACTCCAAGACACCTCATAAACGCACTAGCGAACGCAAAAAGGGCTCTTCACATGCGTATGGAGGATGCCTGCCTTGGCTTCGGTGCGGGTAGTCTTGATAATATGAGAGGGTTTCACCGCCTCTCTAAGTACCTGAAGAAGTGCGGCCTACCGGCTCCGGACGTTCTTGAGAAATTCAACAGTACAAGAAACAGCATTGAACATGACTTCACCGTCCCGTCGAGAGAGATAGTGGAAATCTTCACGGATGTCACTTATCTGTTTTTGAGTGCAACTGATAGGTGGTCTGTACGCCAGCCTGACGACATAGAGCTGAATGAGCTGAATCACTCCAAAGATCGTCTGCTAAACGGCGTTAGCTACAACTGGCGCGCAGGCCAAGTTAAGTTGCTAATAAGTGAGCCTGGTGATCGGTCTCGGGGTTATCCACATAGCATCACCTACACGAATCAAGATCCCGAATTTTTTCATTGGGTCACATTTGCGGTGACACACAGCTCGTAGCGGCAACTCCAAATGGGCTTGTCGGATCACGACTTAAACATGCTGGCGATGACCCGAGCGTTCAGTAATGCGTTGTGGGATAGGTAAGTTTCGTCGTTATTGGCATCGAGCGTCGTTGCGTCACAGGGGGAAGTTTGGAGCATTCCTAGGCCACGGGGCTCGTTCATATGCGAATTCAAAGGAAAGCACTCAACCCTAGCCTGATCGTCTGAGATTTAGCGAACATGGCTTGGCTGAAGAGTGTGGGGGGAGATGGCGCGCCGGAGCTTTACCACTAAAATTAATAAGTGCGTGGACGAGGCTGCAAATCGGCGGGAGGCCCACGGGAAGGCTCTTGCTAAGGACGCTAGATACAAGCAGGATGGTGATAGCGCATTGATACCAAGGAAGGAGCTTCGAAATGCCGTACTCACACCAGTTCGTGTGCTTGGCCAGCTCGAAAAAGCCATATGGCCGCTGTATCGCTGGCAAGCTGTGGGGAGGAGAGAACCATGGGGCGTGGATCCGCCCGGTGAGCAATCGTGAGCATGACTCAATCTCGGATGCGGAACGTACGTACGCTAATGGTCGGACAGCACAGGTTCGGGATCTGACCACAGTGACGTTCTCCGGGTTACAGAATCATCCTTACCAGCATGAAAACCATCTTATCTGCCATCCACCTTTGTGGGCGTCGCAGGGCCAATTGAGTCTGAACGATATCGCACAACTTGAAGACCATCCCGAGACACTCTGGGAATCTGGTCATCACAGTCGGTGCGGTGTGAATGATCGTGTTCCCCCGGAATCCTTGAACGTTCGTCGGCAATCGCTCTTCCTAATTCGGCCAGACAGAGTTTCTGTTAGGGTTTCAGCAGAAAGCGCCCAATGGGGTAATCACAGACTCAAGGCTCGTGCATCGTTCTCGTACAACAGGATTCAGTATGCATTCAGCGTCACAGACGAGCTTGCCGAGAGTCATTTCATAGGTCTTGGTGCAGGTACTCACCAACCTGAAGGGATCACTTATTTTACGGTGAGCCTAGGTGATATCGACCCCAACACTGGCTACGCCTACAAACTCGTGGCAGCCATTCTTTGACGGATAATCATGAAAATTCTGACTATCGGCTTCACCGAAAAAAAGGCTGAACGCTTCTTTTCATTGATCAAGCTTTCAGGGGCCAAGCGGGTCGTGGACGTCCGACTGAACAACATCTCTCAGCTTTCTGGCTTCGCCAAGCGGGACGATCTGAAGTATTTCCTGAAGGAAATCTGTGACGTCGACTACGTGCACCTGCCCGACCTTGCTCCGACCAAAGAGATCCTCTCGCCCTACCAGAAAAAGGACATCACCTGGCAGCAGTACGAGGAGAAGTTCATGAACCTATTGGCGAAGCGCAATATAGAGAAGCACGTGCGCCAGGATTTGATGGAGGGGGGTGCTTGCTTTGCAGCGAGCACCAACCTCATCAATGCCATCGCCGACTGGTGACTGAATACCTGAAGGAGCATTGGGGCGATACGTCCATCGATGTCAAGCATCTGGTATGAGTGATATCAAAACCATCTTCATTGCCTACCCGAAGGAATTCCTTTGCTTCTCGAAGCTGCAGAGGAAGGTGCAATTCTACACCAGCCAGTCTGCCGAGGTTCAGCTCCTGGCCATGGTCGATCCCAATGGCTACGTGAGCGCTTATGCGGAAGAGCAGGGTTTACCGTTCGAGCTGGTGGAAGATCAGGCCGGCGCCGTCGAAAAAGCAACGCACGCGATTCTCTTTGAGGATCGCGAGTGCTTTGCTGGTTTGAGATACGCCTTGCGCCTAGCTGCCATCCCAACCCGGGTAATCCCGTTGCAGCTCACCTTGGTGGTGAACAAGGATCGGGGAGACCTCTACGACTTCTACATCGGTCGAGGCACTATCTGGGGCAACCCTTACCAGATAGGCCAGGACGGAGACCGTGATGAGGTCATTCGGAAATTTGCCTACGACTTCGGTCGTGGCTTCCTCAAGGCATCTGAAAACTTTGAGCATAACCTCAGCAGCATCAGGGGTAAGGTCATCGCTTGCCATTGCAAGCCTGCTGCGTGCCATGGAGACGTCTTGGCAGCACATCTAAATGCCCAAGATGATGACCTCTAGGTGGGGCGTCGTCATGGGAAGAATGTAGTCCGTAAGTTTGTGATTTGATAGATTTAAAGATTCTAGGGGCGATTCTTAATGTCGAAGAGTGAGAGTGACAGTTTAATAATATCAACTGTTGATGCACTTACTAAGTTTTCGCTGGATTTGATTCCGGGCGCTAGCCAGGCTAAAGCTGTTTATGAACTGATGAAGGTGGTTGGCGATAATGTCGGCAAGTATCAGGAAAGAAGAAATGAAAAAAGAGTGAAGGATTTTCATCGCGGGTTATTGGGTGGTAATTCGACTCTGATAGGCGATCTGCTGGACGTAGAGGATTATCACGCGCTACTGAAAATATGTTTGGACGACGTTGAGGACGATAAGTCGGGTATCTATGGTCAGTTTGCCAGAGCTATTGCTGCTGGTAAATGAAAAATATAAGAGATACTTGATCATTATTCTAGGTCAGCTTAGTCATCAACAACTGGAAAAACTAAGGCGTGGCTGGGTTGCAACCAATTACACCTTAGTGCACCGTAGTGCCAATGGTAGTATTTCTCCAAAAAGCGTTTTGTTGGGGGATGAAAATGAAATTATGGATGAGATGGACTATGAGTCTCTTTCTGTAAGAAAGCTTGTAAAAGAAGGAGAACTGACGAAGCTGGGAAATCAATTGGCTGAATCGTGCTTCAGGCGCGATCAGCTTATGCCTGAGGCGATAGGTGAAACGTCATGGGTTGGTGGGGCGCTAGATGTAATTACTGCAGAAACAGTTCATCACTCTACGATGCAGTTCCTTGAGAGATTATTGTCTTTGATGCATTCTTCGCTGGTGAAAGCTAATCTATATGACCCGGTAAATGAGTTTTATCGGTCGGAGCTTTTGGATGCGCTGCCTTTCTGTATTGTCCTGATCAGGGATGTTTCTCTTTTTCGAATACATATGTGTGCGATAAGAGGGATGACTGATGGTAGGGATACAATTTTAGCGTTTATCGGAAAAAAAGATAGTGAGCTTGTCGGTTTGTTCAATGCCAGTGATGTGCTTGAATGCGATGAGACGGATCAGAAATCTCAAACTGACATGATGAACAAAATTAACCAGGCGGTAAGGCGTAAGGTTAAGCTTGCAAAGAAATCCCAATAAGCAGTCTCTGCGAAATATCATTTACTGGGTTTTTAGGGGTCATCTCTCTTAGAGCTTATGCAGTTATCTATACTTAGACCAACCTGGGCGGCCATCTAGTTCTTCCAGAAGATCATCGTCATCGTGTTTCGCCCGAATGCCGTTCGGCACCGGGCGAGGATCGAGCTCTTCGAAATTCAGGATCGATTGAGTCTGCCTGGTCGGCGCGTGATAAGTGGCTTGTTCGTAGCAGGCGAACCGCCGAGCATCATCGCTGGTGCTCCAATCTGTTCCCTCAATGTCTACCTCATGAAGGCCGCTTATTCCATCCCGGTGCGCTTTGGCTGCGGCGGAGTTTTGAGGAAGGGGAATTCCTTTGGTGATCCACACCCTGGCATCGCGCAGCGCCTTCGAACCAATCGAATACTTGACCACGCCATCCTCCGCGACGACGAACGCCACGTGACCATCTGCAGCCTGAGCGAACCTGGAAGCGATACACGAGCGGGAGGCCTGAAAGTGATCAGCCAATTCGGCAAGATGCTCCAAGGTGAAATTCCTTTCCTCCGCCATGGGTTGGATCATTGACCAGGGCACCAGGCACTCGGCAGCAAAGATGTCGCACGAAATCTCTTCTTGGTGACGCCCCGTGAAGCGTTCAAGCTCTTCAGCTGGCACCATCTCACCATGCCTAGACGGCAGCTCAAGGACATGGTGTGCAATTTCATGGAGGATGGTGAAGCGCTGTCGAACCAAACTATCCTTTTTGTTGACCCAGATGTGTTTCTGGCCGCGCCTTTCAAAAGTGCTGCCCGCTTCACCATCGGGGAGTTCAACGCACGAAACCTTGAAGCCCAGATGAAGAGCAAGCGCCTCTACATCAACAGGTGCTGTATTGATGCCAGCGTCCTTCAACAGTTTCCTGGCTCGTGAGATCACAACGTTCTCGTCCATGAAGCTCCTCGTCGCTACATCTGCTGAATAAGTTCGATCCGCTTGAGCCAAGCCTCTTCGGTGTCTGGACGCTCACCTCGGAAGCTCATCGTGGCGACGTCCTCAAAATCTTCCCACGGTATATCCATCCGGGAAATCATGAGCTGGTAAAGCGCGTTCTCGACGGTCACTGACTTGGCCAGCAATCGAAATACATCGCTTTCTCTGTCGTCGAGCTCAAGCGCTTGGCTCAGCCGCATGACAACATCATCGGACGGTGCTGCCCGGTCTCCCTTCTCCAATCTCCAGATATATGCGTGATCCAGGTCGCCTGCACGCCTCTCTAAGTCCCGAAAGCTCAGCTCTTTTCGTTCACGCATGGTTGCGATGAACCCGGCCAAATCCATTTTTTTCTCCAACCTCTTGCATTGCCCAAACGGGCGGGAGTAGTCTGTTGTCTAGCAAGACAACAGCTCGCGATTCATGATTCATGATTCATGATTCATGATTCATGATTCATGATCCATGATAAGCGGCTTTTTTTTGAAGTCCACTGTTGTCTGGCTAGGCAACGACCCTGCGGTCGTTTTTTAAGAGCTATGGTGTTGTCTGGGCAGGCAACGGCTCATCTAGTTCAAATGCGAGGATTCATCCATGACACAGTTGAACGATTTAGAGATTGAAGACGTTGCCACCGCACTTGCTGCAGGCCGCGAGGTGCGTGACCACGGCCCGTACAAAATCCAGCTCGGAAATGATGCGCTCGAGTACCGGCCACTGGTGATTGCTGACCCCGTACCAACTGGGCAGCAGGTGTTGGAGGCTGCAGAACTCCGCCCGGTGGACGAATACCTGCTGTTTCAGGTTCTCGCCAATGGCCACTTGGAGCTGCTCAGCCCCAGTGAGACGACTGACTTGCGCCAGGCTGGCGTCGAGAAGTTCTTGGCATTCAAAAATGATCGCACATTTCGCTTTTTCATCGATGGTGAGGCTCAAGACTGGGGTGCACAGCGCATCTCTGGGCGCACCCTCAAGCTACTCGCCGGCGTCGATGCGCAGAAATACGACATCTTTCTGGTCATCCCGGGTGATGACGATGAACTGATCGAAGACCGTGATCTGTTTGACCTGGGTCGCCCTGGTGTGGAGCACTTCGCTGCGGTTCAGATCAACATCAAAGTCTTCGTCAACACGCAGCCAGTGGTTGTTCACTCCCGCACTTTGTCGTACTGGGAGGTGGTGCATTTGGCCTACCCGGATGCACAGCCTGGCCCTAACTCCTACTTCACCGTGACCTACGCCAAGGGCCACGAAGGCAACTCGCTGACCAACCTGGTTGATGGCCAACACGTCCGTATCAAGAAGGGGATGCACTTCAATGTCACACCAACTGATAAGTCGTAGTCCTCACCTCCTGAGCCTTCGCAACGAAGGGTATAACCTGGACACCAAGGAAGGTTATCTCTTGGTTCGGGACGTGCCCTACGTGAACGCTGAGCGTCAGGTGGGCAAAGGTGTGTTGGTTATGGCGCTCAATTTGGTGGCTGATGTTGCGGGCCAACCGAGCGACCATACAGCACATTTCATTGGTGACCGCCCTTGCGATTCGCAAGGGCGTCCCCTCGAAGAGATCATCAACAACAGCAATCTGAATCCGCTGTTGCCGGATTTGGTTGTGAACCACTACTTCTCAGCCAAGCCCCGTAGTGGCAATTACCCTGATTACTACCAGAAAGTCTCGATCTACGTATCGATCCTTAGTGGCCAGGCCCAGGCCATCGACCCAAGCGTCACTGCCAAAACCTTCGCCCCTATTCGGTCGGAGACTGAAGACACAGTGTTTGCCTATACGGACACGGCGTCACCACGTGCAGGGATCGGGATGCCCACTCATAAGTTCAAAGGGCTAAAGATTGCAATTGTAGGATTGGGCGGTACTGGTGCCTATATCCTGGATCAAGTCGCGAAAACTCCGGTGGCGGAGATCCATCTCTACGATGGCGATCTGCTCCAGCAGCACAACGCGTTTCGCTATCCGAGCGCTGTGCCGTTCGCCACATTGGAGCGGGGCCTGAAAAAGGTGGAGTATCTCCAAGAGGTGTATAGCCAGATGCATCGTGGGATCACTCAGCACCCGTGCATGATCACTCCTGAGAATGTGGGCGAGCTCCGGCGATTCGACTACGTGTTTCTTTGCGTGGACAACACCTCTGCACGGGCACTGGTCGTCCGGGAGCTCATCGGAACTCGTGCCTCATTGCTGGACGTCGGGATGGGGGTGCATCTGGTCAACGATACTCAGGAAGTCTGGGGAACCTGCCGGGTCACCGCCGTAACACCCACCCAATTTGACCACGCCGACCGTACCTTGCCGCTGACCGAGAATGAGGCAGAGGATGCTTACCGCTCGAACATTCAGATTGCTGATTTGAATGCGCTCAACGCAGTACTCGCGGTGGGCATGTGGAAAAGGCTCTGTGGTTTCTACGTCGATCAGTGCCAGGCTGGCCACGTAACTTACGCGACCAACCTCAATGAGATGGGCAACAGCGAGGAGCGCCCATGACCATCAAACGTCTCGCACCGCAATTCGTTGAGCACTTCCCGGAGACTTTGATACCCGGTGAGCTCTATTTGGCCATGGAGTTCGCAACTGCAGCACACCTGTGTGCCTGCGGTTGCGGAGTCAAAGTGATCACACCGTTCTCTCCAACCGACTGGCAGATGTCATTCGATGGTAAAACGGTGTCGCTCAAGCCCTCAATCGGTAACTGGACATTCAAGTGCCGCTCGCACTATTGGGTACGCTCAGGTCGCATTGAGTGGGCAGGGGACATGTCTCAAGAAGCGGTCAACGCTGGGCGTAAACGGGACGCTGAAGCAAAGGCACGAGCTCAGGGTGCTAAACCAAGTGCCGGGCGTAATCAACCGGTACCGGCAGTTCAGCCAGAGATCCAAGAGACTTCGCTGTTTGGAAGGCTGAGAAAATGGTTGGGGTTGTAATGGCCACCTTGGTCACTTACGTCCCACTGTTTATGGGGACAGACAATCGGGCCGTGGAAGGAGGGGGCCCGAATTCCTGCGATTGAACCGGCCTAACCTGGGCTGAATACCCCCTGCCTTTGCACCATTACGGTGCTCAAAAAGTGGCAAATTACACTTTAAGTGTATGACAGCCATATGCCATACTGGATCTATCCAATGATTCTTGCCCTGTTCGGGCACCTCCTTGCTTGGAGGTTTTTGGCGTTTCAGCGCCGCTAGCAGGAGAGGGCCGGCCTTTGTTTGCATGAAAATGCACCAAGTGTTCCGGAGTTACCGTTTGGCTGATTCTGAGACTGTTTGCCCCTGAACCTTGGAGCTTTCTCTCGGTCTGAACTACAGTCGTGGTGCCGTTAGTCGGCTGCAGACAGGTGTCGCTTGTCGAGCTAGGTGTTGGAATCGATAATCCGCGCCGCCGCAAGCATGTCGAGTACCACATTGCAGTCCAGTTGAATCAAGGTCGAGCATTGGTGAGAGGCTGTATCTACAGTGAAAAATACTGACCTGGGGAAGGAAAATATGGGCCTGGAGCGTCTGTTCGAGGAAACTCGTAAACGTATGGGAGCCAGTCGTGAAGATCGACTGAAGGCTGCCCGTGACCGTTCTGAAGCGTTCAATCGCCGCGCGGCAGAAGATTTTGCTGCCCAGCGAATGGATCGTGACCTACTAGCCCGTACCTGCAGTTTGTAAGCTACCCCTACATTCATTCAATAGAGCAGCCTTATAGGCTGCTTTTTTTTTGCGCGATCACAATGACTCCATACCTGGTTTCCAAATTCCAAAAGGCAACGTTGAGTGCCTTGATCCGCGAGTGTTTCGACGCCGATTTTGCGGACATTTTCGCCAAACCTCAGGTCTCGTACCTGTTCAAGTACCTGGAGGAGTTGAATGCAGAAGGGGTACTGCTGGAACCCGAGTACATCGACCGTGAGTTCCTGGAGGACTTCTCCAACTACTACGTCAAGCGCTTTGGCAACGACGGCTATATCTGCTCACGCCTTCATTTTTTCAAATGTCCCATCAGCCATAAGGACATGGACGATCTCCTGCTAGGGCGGCCCGGAACTGCGCTGACTGCTGAGTACCTCCAAGAAAACTACCTAGGCTTCATGGTGGTGAAGCCGCTGACCAAGACCTTTGTTGGCAAGACATGCCTGCAAGTAATCGGTGAGCCGAATATGGGGGCGGGGGTTCGCAAAAAAATCGCCCGCCGATATGACGTCAGTCTCTTTGGCATCGACCTCTACGTCGACTCGATTGCTTTCCAGGAGCAAGACAAGGTAGTTGCTGCCTGCGCAACAACCGCCGTCTGGACGGCGCTCCATGGCTTCCCAGGACGAGATGTCAGAAGCGTCACGTCCTGCAGCCAAATCACTACGACTGCACTCGATCTCGCCGATAGCTCTGGCAATGGCTTCCCCAATCACGAGCTGAGCAATGAGCAGATTCAGCGTGCACTAGACGCTGAAGGACTCCGCTACCATGCGACTCAGTTGCGGGAGCGTTCGTCCGACTGGTTCGCTCACTACGTCGCTTCGCACGTCGACAGCAACTTGCCTGTCATCCTGACAGGTATGGTTTACGGTCTTGAACGTACTCCCGAGAGGAAGTGGGAGGTCGTGGCGCGGGGCGGCCATGCTATTACCTTGCTTGGTTATGACTTCCGTGACGGGGTTCGGTCGATCTACATGCATGATGACCGACTGGGCCCGTATGCCAGAGCACAAATTATTACGCTCAAAAAACTGCTAGGCCCCGACACCCCTCCTGGTATGGCAGACACCTGGGTGATAGCCATTTCCAAGCGTAGTGAAACAGGAGTGTGGGCGAAAAAGCCTCATGAGTTTCTACTGCCCGAGGCTTCGATTGCATTGGCTGCGAAGAAGGCTCGCCTGGCATACACCTATGCTTACCAGACGGCCCAGCGGATCAATATGGAGGTGGACAAATGGATGACCTACCTCTGCCGTGAACTCGACATTGAGAGGCAGGCTACAAGCCATACCATTAGGCTGGTCACAGTTTCGGAAGCGCGCCAAGGGGTGCTCGAGTTCGATGCTACGAACCAGCTTGGTAACTCGCTGCTTACAGAGAAACACCATCTCATAGTCACTGAGTCAACGGTGGAGAGATGGGCGCAGGAGAAAATCAAGTTCCTGACCAGCCATATTGCCCGGTGGCAATGGCAGATCGATTTCCGTTGGGGCGATCACCAGACCTTTCGGATCTTGCTCGACGCTACAGATATCCCGGCGGGGAATGCGGTTGCGGGTGTATTCATCTTTGATCTGCTCTACGGCCAGATCGCGCTGGGGGCGTTCAATGAAATCTTGGCCAAACTGGATCCACCTGAACAGCCACATTTCTACAACGCTTTCCTGAAAAGCCTCAAACGACGCGCGGATGACTACGCCGGTAATTTGCAGAAAAAGTATGGGGCTCTCCGGGCACCCAACTACTTGAAGGCTGACGAGGTCTCTGAGACTGGCGAGGGTAAGAACCGTACGACGAAAAGCTTCTACGATCCCTCTGAAAAGCGCCTCAGGACGCTTTTCGGTGCGATATCGAAGGACAAGTACCGGAACCTTATCTGGGCAATCGGTAAGGACGGAATTCTCTACGTCGCCGAGGACATCACCAAGCCAGTAATTCTTGGCCACCCAAGCATGACGGGTCTTCAGCCAGCACGGATAGCCGGTGAAATGTGGTGTGAGTTCGATGGCAAGAAGCACATGTGGTTCGTGAATTCTGAATCCGGTCGCTACAGCCGTGACTACAGTACGCCTGAGGTATACCTGGCGAATGCGATCCGGAAAATTTCTTCCATCTTCCCTACCGAGAAGTTCTCCCTCGGGGGCAAGCGGCCAAGAGCTGAAGATCCCGCAGCAGGCAGCCCTGTGGCAGTCAATATGGATCCTGAGCCTAACCCGACGCAATGAGTGACACGGCAGAACCTTCTGGACGCTAGAAGGTGCTGCCCTCGATCCGAAAATATGCGCTTGACGTTAACCATGTATGGATATACAGATTTCTCAATTGCGTAAATATACGGTGCCAATCCTGGTCGCAGCGTTGGGGACGCCAGCACGGATCGTGAGGCATGGAGAGAAAGTCCCTTAACCGGGGCTTTTTTTGTCTGAAATTCGAGTGAAGTTGGCGCAGCCCTTGCGCAATGCACTATAGGGTCGCTGAGCACGATGCCATTGCTGTCTTGCCATCGCTCCTTCGAGCCATAGGCTCGGCTGCGTGGACACTGAATAAACCGTAATGGTCATCGCACGAAACGCTTGAGTGACCGGCGACTCGAAATCACCTGCTCTCGTATCTCATCAGGATCAATCGACATTCCGCCGTCTGGGGTCACGCGCAGAGATTTCAGGTTGTTGAGGGCAGTTATGAACGCCCGATCTCTGGCTTGCTCTTGGCCTGATCTGTTGTCTCGACAAACGAGTCCTATCAATCGACCGAACCACTTCATGCCGCACTCCTTATTTCGTGTTCCATGACAGCATTTCAGCGATGCGCATGAGAGGTTAAATGAGAGAGCGAGTAGAAGCGAGATATTGGACGACCTGCTCCAGCCCCGCTCGGCATGCGATGAGATCGCGTGGTCGACCACTCAGACCTCGATTCATGCTGGTTAGCCAGACCTTTGCATTTTGCTCGTTTCCTGCGACGGCGAGCAGTGACTGATACAACTCAACCATGAGCATGGCCTGGCTCCACGCTTCGGTGCTAGGTTTGAGTTGCTCATGACCGTTACGTAGACGCAGCACAGTGGAAACCTGCTCGCCCAGAACAGCTGACAGATCAGTGTCATCAAGACCTAAGCTTTCTCCGGCTCGGATAAAGGCTTTGCTAAGCACAGCGTTTTCTGCGATCGATGTGACTGATTTCATGCGCCACCATATGATCTGTGATGGCCGATTTTAACTAGCCATCTTTATTGAGCAGTATGGCCGCATCTGACCGGTGAACGGTTCCAGCGGCCAGCAATAAATGGTCTGTAACGTAGTTTTGTGCTTTGTAACTCTGCTTACGTTACAGCGCACAAAATTACGTTACAGACCTCAGAGGGCGAGGGGCGAAGGCAAGCGGAGCGCGCAGGCGTGAGGATGGAAGCCCGCCAGGGCCAAGACCAGCGCAGCGCGTGGGCTTGGTTTACGACAGCCGTCCCCGACGAGGGCACGCCCAAGACCATGGCCTGTCACCAGCCCGTATAATGAGTAACCATGTGTCCCCAGTCCGAGAGCGCCACCCCATCGCTGCGAAGGATGTTCATTGCCTCGGCGGCAGGGATTTTGGTTGGACAGCCCCCAGTCAAATATGTCTTATCTTTGCCCTGGCAGTACAAGTGCATGATCGTTAAAACCATGATTTGTTGCAGGGGCGACATGGCGCGATAGCTCTTCCGCATTTCCTTCATGGATTCTGAGTTAAGCTCTTGATCGCCTGACCAGTTGAAACCTCGAGGCCGCAAGTTGTAATGCCAGCCTGGACTGCCCCAAGCCCGCTCGACACGCTCAAAACAACCTTCAAGCGAATAGGCCTCTACGATGCCCCAAACTGCTTGTCCAAAAATATTTCCACGTTCTGATGCACTGGGAAACGTAGGGATACAAGCACCGCAAACCATCGCCAACGCCGTGTGCTCGATACCATCCATGCAGGGCACTTTGTCTACCATGTCGACCAGCGCCCAGTCAGGGAAACGGCCAGCAGCAAACGTGGCGTTAACTGCTGCGTAGGCCGCCAAGGCTACTGGTTCTCGCGAGTGATGGATGTAGGAGTGGCTGACGGTTTGAACATTCGTGAATGCCCATACACCTGCCGAGGGCTGATGGACGCCAATCTCAGACAGAAGTCCTTTGGCTTGGTTAACGTAGTTATTGTTCATGTCGATCTCCTAGCTTCACTTTGTGGTCGAGCGATTGCAAAATGTTAAAATTTGACGAAGCAGTTCTTCGAGCTGTCGATGCTCGTTTGAGGATAAAAACCCCACTGGATCAAGCGCATCTTTTGAGCTGAGCTCATACTTTTTACTGTCAGGGGAAATGCAGTTGTCGCAGTAATCGAAATCACCGCAGTCAATAAACAATGTGATAAGAAATTTACTAATTATTTAATGGTTGACAGGCGATCCGTTAGGAACAAAATCGATGACGTTCGTGTGCTTTTTCCACCGCTGCTCATAATCGTCAATCTGATCGAGGAGGAACAGCTCGCGGGCTAGGGCGGCTTTCCACAACTCTTCAAAACGCTCGGATTCATTACGGAGCTGTGCGAGTCGAGCCTTCAGTTGGGTCACTTGACCATTTTTTTTGGCGCTCTTTTCTTTCTGAACGGCGGCGTAATGCTCGATATCTGCGATAAGCTGCGCGTAAATTTCACGATCTTTCCTGATTAGACTTGGATCCTTGCCGGCCTCGAGCGCTACAGTGCGGAACGAAATGCGGGTGCCTTTTTCGACCCGCTCCGGCTTGTTGTTAGCTAGGCGGAGTAGGGCGTCGTAAAGTTCTTGTAAGCCTGTGCCTTTAATATTGGTATTCATAAGTCTGCTTAGTTCAAATGGCTGAGTATTACTTCGTAGTCTTTGATGTTGCGTTGCTCCATCCTGTACTCGAAGGATTTTGGATCAAGATCCATGAGATCAATCTGGGCGTGCTCAATGACGGACTTGACATTGCTTGCTTTGAGCACGGAACTGGCGCACCCGAAGCAGTTCGTGAAATTGCCATGAGCTCGTTCGTTACAAGGTTTGCTACTTGCACACCCACCCAGTGGGGTTCGTTGGTAAGAAATCAGGCCTTTTTTGGCCTTTTGCATGGTTTCTTCAGCAGTTTGTCGGTAAATAATTCTATCGGGGTCATTCGCTTTGCTCATCGTTGTTACACGCTCACCATGGCCACCATGCAGCTTCTCGCTCGAATACAAAACATCATGTAGATATGAAATCCACTGCGCGTCATTCATGGCATTTTGGAATTCTTTCGCAAGCTCGGGACTTTTCAACTTCATGTTGTACCCGCCCGCAGAGCAACCGCGTTGATAGTAAATGCTCATGGACTCGGTAAGGTGGGTCAAGAGTCTTTTGAGCTCAGGAATATCGAGGACTTGGCTTTGAGCGCCGAAAACAGCCATAGTCCTGCGGAACTGATGTGATGCGATTTTCCATGGTTTACCTACCTTGTATTTTGGATCTGAGCGCCAGTCTGCAAGCGGGTCGATTGTCTCAAGCTGAAGGATGTCTGCTTCTTCAATAAAGATGGGCGGAAGGTACTTTTCATATCGCGTAAAATCTTTGATAATCACCGTTTTCCCAGGGTCGGTCTTACAAAACGGTAAAAAACTCGGCGTCAGAAGTAAGCAGTCGCTACCAGCTGTATCTCGAGGTACATGAGGGGCGATGATAGATTTAATTAACTGCAGGCTCTTAATTGGTTCAGAAATTAGCTCATTGGCAATCCAAGCAGTATCCTTAATAGTTCCCGATAGCTTTGTTGAAATACCCATCAGATAGATTTCCTTTGAACTCCAACCCTCGGCTGGTTTAATGCACTCGTCTTCCAGTAGTTTGGCCTCGTGATCTCTCACTAAAGTGTAAATGTGAATCAGGCATTTGGCGCAGTGCTGTACAAGGGAAATATGCCGTACTAAGTTATCGGAGTGTCGAATTTTATATTTTTCGCAGAAATTCGTGAGGTTGTGATCGCTCAGTGCTTTGGAAAAATTTTTACTTTTTTGTTTCTGTTCTGATAGTTTTTCGGCAGTCGTGTGATATCTGCTGGCTTTACTTATGTCTCGACCGTACAGTGGGTTTTCGGCTAATTTTGCTGCGAGCAATTTAATACTATCGCCGTGCTTAAGAAAGTCTAGTGTAATGTCGTTGTAGTGATGGTAGCGAGCATGGAGGATGCGACTTGGAATAACGGGTGTCTGTTTTTCGTTGTCATATCTGGCGCTACCTCGTTGATGTAACGCTTGAAACAAATGTTTGTGTGGTTTTAGTATTAGTTTATTTGAAGTTAATTTTATATAGTCTCTTAACATTTTTGTTATGTTGGATGCGTGGTTGACTTGTATTTTGTTTACGAAGTCAATGTGCGCAGGTGAAGATATAATTTCCTGAAGCGTAATGTTTTTTTCGTCCGCGCATTTTGTCAGAGTACGCAGAGCGTTAAATGACAATCTAATACTGGAAATTCTTAACGCTTTACCCTGAAAGTTTAGTGAGAAAATGTTTGTAGCTAGCAGCAACTGCGAGGTTTTGATATTGTTTGTGTTGAAGATTGCCTGGGATCTATATGACTGAAAGTCAAGTGAGGTCGAGTCAGTGGGCACGAGACGCAGCTGGGGGAAATCCCAATACAATTCCCGAAGTAAAACTGGTTGCCCGTTTAGGCGATAGCTGATGATGCTGGAGTCGCAAAGATTATTCAAATCCATCCCGATATGAGCAACATTTATTTTATCGTTCGGAATTTGCTCATTTATTAAGCTTTCGGTACTATGTGCGTTACTATTCATACTATTACCTTCAAGCGGATGAGCCGCTCTAAATGTCGTTCCCAATAGTCGGTTAACGTGTTGTTCAGATATACATCTTCTCGCAAGTCTTTTAGGGTTTGGCCCAGTGAAGGATTCACGACTAGCATTTCATGCAGGAGTTGATCAATTTTTTTCAGTGTGGGCCCGTGGATTAACTCGAAGTGTGTGAGGCTGGCGCTCGATTGGATCATTTGTTTGGTGACAAATTCTAGACTTATCAGTTTCCAAGCATCGTCACGGTTTGCATGCACCTTGTGGTGAGCGCAATTTAAACAGCCAACTTCGCTTTTACAGTCCGGTTCAGTGGTGATTTGCGCAATGTTGATTTTCTGCGGTGCACCCTCACTTGAACACCCCCCAACGGGGGTCAAACAGGGGTGTGGGCTACCAAAGAACTCATTAACCGCTGCGTGAAACTTACCAATCTGATCCACCGCATTCTTCTCACCCGCCTTTAAATAGTTGGATCTTTGCGTGCGCTCGCTGTGCCCGAGGAGAATTCGAGAGGCTTCGTGGCCGTGATTTTTTGCCACATAGCTATCTTTGTAGTTTCTAAAACTTTGATAGCTAAGACATGGCACAGTTGGGTCAATGAATCTGCATACGCGATCATATAGACGGCGGAGTATGTTAGTATCAAGTATTCTGTAATTTGACATACTGTTGCCGTCAAAGCCTACGAAGAGGTAGGGGTGGTCATTACCCATGCATAAGTAGTCTCTCAGTTGGACATATTTTTTGAAGTGTTTGATGAAGTCAGCTTTGACGCGAACTGAAATTTCTTTGTTGTTAGCCCGAAATTTTATGGATCTCATGCCGATTTCTTCATCTTGAGTTACTATATATTTGGCATCCCACGGTAGTTCGCGCAAGGGGGATTCATTAATTGCGGTTGCTGCAACAAACATCGCGACAAAACAGTCGTGGGCAAATCTTGCCAAAGATGCTCGATATTTGTTGTTTTTGGATGAGTTGGCTAGTTCTAATCTCGACTCATATGATTTTTTTGCCTGAAAATAATAATTGTCATAGTTTCCACTGCGGCGGGCTTTATATTCTTCGAAAGTCCTCATGCAAGCTTTGCTGTAGTCAAAAGACAAAGACCCAGCAGTCCGCGCTCCGCCTTTACCGAGAATTTTGCTGGTGATTAGCGTGTATTTATCGTCCGCTACTATCCAGGCATAATCGTCTTTGATTTTTAACTTGTATGGGATTTGCTCTTCTTTTGTTAAGAAATCCGTAAGCCCGATGAATAGGGGTTCGTATGTCTGGAGGAGATATTTTACCGATTCTAGACTCGGGGGCTCGATTTCCTTCGTAGCTTTGTTGTGAGGTCGTACAATTAGAGGTAGTTTCGTGAACAGATAGTTTTCCTCCGGGAACATTTGTTCTCCGCAAGTCTTGCATACTGTCTGCATACGCCTGCGCGTGTCGTATTCTCTATGATCGCCATTTAGGTGTTGAGTGAAGGCAACCAAGGCATCGTGATATAACTCAGGCGTGTTAAGAAAATTTTCAAGTCCGTTAGCCTCGCACCATTTTGCCATGATTACCCAATCCGCAATTGCGGAATAGGCAGAGCTTAGAGCTGTTTTGGTGAGGCTCATGCTGATGATGTGGCTAGCGAGGTTTTTTATCCTCGCTAGTCGCTTGGGTAGGCGAGTTGATAACTTAACTTTTCTCCTTGCTCTGCTACCCGAACGTTCGCCAAAGCAAAAAGCTCCAAAATCAAAAGCATGTCGATGGCTGAACCGGACAAGAATTGATTCGATAGGATTTTTTTCCAGCATATTTTGGGCTTCGGTAAGTAATTCTGCGTAGTTAACCTGGACGTCCAGACGAATTTCGCAATAAGATCTGTCGTCCATTATTGATTTTCTATAAGGCTCAGGATGTGCTTTTGATAATCTGTATCAGCCTCGTGCACCAATTGGTTAATCCTCCTGTAGTCCAAGTAACTCATGGTGGTTTTGCGGCTCGAATGGTGCAGACGCTTGGCAACGTAATCGATCAATTCTAGGTAGCCAATCTTGCCTTGTGTCAGGAGCTCTCTGCGCTCTTCTACCAAATTCATTCCGAAAGAAGCCCTTAAGTCGTGGAAACTAAATTTAAAGTTATGGCCGCGTGCTTTGATTAGCGGCAATAACGTGTCTCTCATAAATTTTCGTACAGCAGAACCCTTTTCATGGTTCTTGTATTTGTGTTTGTCAAGCTGGCTCACATACAAAGGCTTTCCGCTCCTACTCAAAAAAATGTATTGTTCAGTTTCATCTCTTTCCAGTGCTTGCTTTTTACGGCCCTGGTAGCGTTCGGATTGGAGATAGGTAAAAAGTCGATGATGCACCCAGCCAGGTACTTGAATATTCTGTCGCTTACCATATTTTGTATCTACGAGTGAGCCTTCCCCCGCTTTGATTGGGTATGTGGCGATGTCATTTGCATAGGCGTCGATCACATTGCCGATACGTATTGTTAGTACTGTTTGGATTCGCATTCCTGAGAAGAGCGCCAACAGAAACGCGAGCAGCATTTCTGTATTGCCTACCATAATCAGTCCTTCAATGACTGCATCCTGCTCAAACTTGTTCAAGGGCCGTAGCTTTCCTCCGTCGTAAATGAAGTCACTCGTCTCTTCCTTGTTTTTTGGGAAGGTTAGGTCTGTAGTGATGACCTCTCGGAATCGCGTTACGCCGTATCTATCGGTGCGGGTGATATGGGAAATCTTTTCTTTCCAAGGTGGTTTCGTCGGAATGTAATTTCGATACGTCATTCTCCATCGATAGTAGCGGATCATTGAGCGGATCTTGTTGTTAACGCCTTCCGCATCTATCTCGTTTCGTGCAATAGCTAACTTGAAGTGGGCTTTAAAGACGTACGTCGGCCTTTCAAATTCCCTTCCTTTGAAATCGAGATGATCTTGATTGTGAGCGTGCATCACATTCATGAATTCTCTGAGGTTGACAGCCTCAGCGCCTAAAGTCTGGTCAGAAAGTTTAGGGTACTGTCCGGCCCGCCATAATAGAAAAAGGTTCCCCTCCACCCAGGGAGTGCCATCTGGTTGAAGAATGATCTTCATTCCTTGGATGTAGTTTTCGTCTTGGTACCGCACCGGGTAAAAAAAGGAGGCTCTGTTGGGAGTGAGATCATCGATTCAATTGGGTCTTCGTAGCACTTGGTGAAAGGAGTAAGAGCTTTAAGTTCCACTGTTGTGTACATAGCGAGCTTGCAAGTTAGATTTCAGGGGGAAGCCTGAGTTTCCGCTCTGGCTCGATTTAGGTAAGCCAAAAGATTAGCGGCGTTTAAAACTTTTGCAACATGTATTTTTATTGCTGGTTGCGATGGTGCATTTTAATTTTAATATATTGTCATGGTCTTTTTTGTTTGTTGCGCTAGTTTTTTATTAGGGTTGTGGGCGCTGGCTCTGCTGGAGGCCGCGTAATACCTAGAGGGAGGTTTTTTTATTTTTAATCAATTGACTCTGGAATATATCGACATGTCTGTAAATAATGAGTTAATCCGGTTTGTGAGTCCCTTGTATACGTCGATTCTAGGAGGTTATGGGAGGTGGCTGATGCATGTCTAAGCTCGCAATGCCTTTCAAGCAACGTGATTGAAGGGCTGGGCATTACTCTTGGCTGTAAACGAATTAATTACGTCAATTGCCAAGCCTTCTTCTGAGTCGATGTTTAAGGTTAATTGCCAAATAGAATTTATATCGCTAGAGAAAATTCGACGGGCGAAATTTTTTTTACATTTTTCGCTCTTTGGCCATTCATCCACGCCTCTCGGCGCATGCCTCGACGCCTCAGAGCATCGAGTTGTGGGGGCAACTACTGTGTGGTCATCCTGGGAGACGGCTAGACTAGCCTGAAACTTCCAGGTGACATGGCTCGCTTGGGCCTTAGTGACATGGGCTCGAAGCTCAGGAAAGTAGTGCGACTCTCGCCAAATGAGGAGCCTACCCTGGATGGTGCTGGTGCTGGTGCTGGTGGTGCTTATTTAATCATCGGCCTTCATTATGTTGACATGCGCGGCGAAGATGGTATCCGGGCCCAAGCTCTGACCCAAGCTATGACGAAGATGGTGAGCAGCACGGCGAACTCGCTCATGAAGGAGACTACTAGCCCCGCTCGTAGGGGCACCAAGGCGTCGACGGGCGCTGCGTTCAAGCTGACCTAATCAATGTGGAAGGCTAGTGGCGTAACTGTCCAACAAGGGGCTGTAGCAAGCGTCGACCAAACTTTCACCCATCTAGGCGAAGCCCCAAGCTGCCCTTAGGCAAATAACTCTGAGTGCGCTGCACCTGAATGACCTTGCGTTGATAAGGGTGCTTCTGCACGACGATGAGTGTTGGTGGCCTTCGATATCTAACGTCTTTAAGGAGGCTATCGACTTCTAACTCTTAGAAAGGTGGTCTGCATTTTTGGCTTTGGATATCTAATAAGAAGCAACACACCCGCGCTCCTGTCGAGCACCGCCAGAACCAATTGAAGCTGCCTGAAGTGGACGTGTTCAAAAAAGTGGAATGACCAACTCGCTCACGGAGTGCCCCATCCTCTGAGCTCTTGCTCAAGAAAATCTGGCTCTATTTACCTACCCTTCGCGGGGTGCGATCAAGAGTGTCAGCGAAGGCGGTACACTAGGCCGCAGAGGGATGTGTTCTGCACGATTGGTAGAGCAGATGGTGGTGCTCAGGTTGGCTAAAGCTGCATCACAGCATACAGGCCTGTTGCTGTCCGGATTGCCGCGAACTCACGATACGTCGAAGTTGAATTCAACTCACGCGTAGTTCTGCACTTTGACCGTGTGCAACGTGATGTCGACCACGTCGCCATCGGCGCCGACTTGCGGCATTTCGATCCAGTCGCCGACCCGCAGCATGTCGTTGCTGGTCAGTTGCACGCTGGCAACGAACGACAGCAGCGTGTCCTTGTAGACCAACAGAATCACTGCCGACATCGCACCCAGACCGGACAATAGCAACAGCGGCGAGCGGTCGATCAGAGTGGCGACGATGATGATCGCGCCGAACACGTACAAAACCATTTTCGCCAGTTGCACGTAGCCTTTGATCGAGCGTGTACGCGCATGCTCGGTGCGCGCGTAGATGTCGAGCAGGGCGTTGAGCAGGGCGCTGACCGCCAGCAGCAGGAACAGAATGGTGAAGGCCAGCGCGACGTTGCCGAGGAAATTCATCGCGGTTTTGCTCAGCTCCGGCACCAGGTGCAGGCCGAACTGGATCACCAGCGACGGCGTCATCTGCGCCAGTCGTTGAAACACCTTGTTGTGGCGAAAATCGTTGATCCAGTGCAGCGCCGGTTGGCGGCCGAGCATGCGGCTGGCGTGCAGGATCAGGTAGCGCGCCACTCGTCCGAGCACCAGCGCGATGACCAGCAGCACCAGCAGCGCCAGTCCCGATTGCAGAAGTGGGTGCTCTTCGAGCGTGCCCCATAGGTCCTGGGCTTTGAGCCAGAGCTGTTTGATATCCATGAGCGAAACGTTTCTTCTGTAAGACGCGAGGGCAGATTAGAGCATTTAAGACGCTGTGTATTGCAGCGAGTGACAAATCGGGCAACAAAAAAACCACTGATTGTCGGCGTTTGCACAAAGAAACTCGGCCTGAGCGCTCGAAACCGGTAACCTATGCAGCTGTTTTTTTGCATATCTTCGAGGTAGCACCCGTGTTTTCCCAATTCGCCCTGCACGAACGCCTTCTCAAAGCCGTGGCCGAGCTGAAATTTGTCGAGCCAACGCCTGTGCAAGCCGCGGCCATCCCGCTGGCGCTCCAGGGGCGTGATCTGCGGGTGACGGCGCAAACCGGTAGCGGCAAAACCGCCGCTTTCGTCCTGCCGATCCTCAATCGCCTGATCGGCCCGGCGAAGATCCGCGTCAGCATCAAGACGCTGATTTTGCTGCCAACCCGTGAGCTGGCCCAGCAGACTTTGAAGGAAGTCGAACGCTTCTCGCAGTTCACCTTCATCAAGTCCGGCCTGATCACCGGCGGCGAAGACTTCAAGGTGCAGGCGGCAATGCTGCGCAAAGTGCCGGACATCCTCATCGGCACCCCGGGGCGGATGATCGAGCAGCTCAACGCCGGCAACCTCGACCTGAAAGAAGTCGAAGTGCTGGTGCTCGACGAAGCCGACCGCATGCTCGACATGGGTTTCGCTGAAGACGTGCAGCGTCTGGTCGATGAGTGCCCGAACCGTCAGCAGACCATGCTGTTCTCCGCCACCACCGGCGGTTCCGGCCTGCGCGAAATGATCGCCAAGGTCCTGAACAACCCTGAGCACCTGCAGCTCAACGCGGTCAGCCAGCTCAACTCGACGACTCGTCAGCAAATCATCACCGCCGACCACAATCAGCACAAAGAGCAGATTGTGAACTGGCTGCTGGCCAACGAGACCTACCAGAAGGCCATCGTCTTCACCAACACTCGCGCCATGGCCGACCGTATCTACGGCCGCCTCGTGGCTCAGGAATACAAGGCGTTCGTGCTGCACGGCGAGAAAGACCAGAAGGATCGCAAACTGGCGATCGATCGACTGAAACAGGGCGGCGTAAAGATCCTCGTCGCGACTGACGTTGCGGCCCGTGGTCTGGACGTCGACGGTCTGGATCTGGTGATCAACTTCGACATGCCACGCAGCGGCGACGAGTACGTGCACCGCATCGGTCGTACCGGCCGTGCCGGCAACGATGGCCTGGCGATCTCGCTGATCTGCCACGGCGACTGGAACCTGATGTCGAGCATCGAGCGCTACCTGAAGCAAAGCTTCGAGCGCCGCACGATCAAGGAAGTCAAAGGCACCTACGGCGGGCCGAAAAAGGTCAAGGCCTCGGGCAAAGCCGTCGGCGTGAAGAAGAAAAAGACCGACGCCAAGGGCGACAAGAAGAAAACCGCCGCCAAGACGCCGACCAAGCGCAAGAGCGTGAACCGGCCGAAGCCGAATTCTCTGGTGAGCAGCGACGGCATGGCCCCGCTCAAGCGTCGCAAGCCAGCAGAACCTGCGGCTGAGTAAGCTTTAGAGCGCGCATAAAAAAACCGGACAATGTCCGGTTTTTTTTCGTCCTCAACTGTCGGCTTTTTTCTCCGCCGATCCCAGTTCCTTCAAACGCTGATCGATCAACTGGCACTTGTCCGGCAGATCGGCGCTGGCCGTGCCCAGATCCATTTTCTGCAACTCGGCGTTAATCTCCTTGGCTTTTTCCGGATTCTGCTCGGTGAGCTTTGAGACTTCCTTGGCCAGTTGTTCGCGTTTGATCGTCGCCTCTTCCGGCGTGCAAGCCCAGACGGGCAGGGCGCAGGCGAGAGTGGCGGCGAGGGAGAGCTTGATCAGGATTTTCATGGGCAGGCCTCAGTTCCGGTTAAGGCGGGTTAACCGGTTGAGGGCTGAAGCGTGGCAAAAGTTCAGTAAGCTTCGCAGGAGGAATGCGGATCAAAAGTTCGCTTCAGCTATCGACGTGCCGATGCAGTGATCAAAGATATCGACAAGAGGTTGCTCAACTCCGTAGAAGGAGTGAATGCATGCGTCAATCCACCCTTGGCGATCCACCGAATGCCAATCGATCGAATAACCTGCGTTGTAAATGATGTATTCAAAGACAATACGCTGGGTTCGTCCGTTACCCTCTCTGAACGGGTGGGGCAACGTTGATATTTCCATACATTTCGGCCACTGAGTGGATGAGGTGATCACGTGAGTAGTCCTCGAACCAGCCTGCATTGGCCATTTTCGAAAACTCTTTTGCGACCTCGCGCTCAATGAATTCCGGGCTGCAAAAACGGGTGTTGCCCTTGCTGATTGCCAGCGTGCGGATTTCACCCGCCCAAGAATAGACTTTGTCGAACAAGGTGCGGTGAACGTCTTTCAACGTAGCAAGACTGTATGGGGGTGGAATGAATTCCAGTTTCGCAGCAGCTAATTCGTTGATATAGCGTTCCGCTTCGTCCAAATCCTCTGCGGTGCGCAAATCGAGCAGATTGATGAGTACGTCTGAGCCCGGATAGCAATCCGGGGCTTGGTCAGCACCGTATTTGTCATTACTCAAACTTTTACGTGCCGGACGGCTTTCAGGGCAGCCTCCCGAGTAGGGAGTTTGATTTCCCCATCGCAAGGTGAAGGAGCGAAGCCTTCCAGGCGCAAGCTGGCTGCGAAGTTGGCTCTGCGATGCTTGGCGAACCAGATTTTCTTGGTTTCTAAACTCAGCTTTTCCATCTTGCCCCCTCAATGTCAGGTGCGCCTATTGTAGCGGAGGAATGTCCGAAGGGCCCCGATGACTTAGCATCGCACATTCGCAGGTGCTGTAGAATCCGCTCGTCGGGCCTCTCTGGGTAGAAGTGCTCCGGACGAGTCCATGCACGGATTGCGCTCAAGATCGCTGCTCACCATGACAGCAACCCGACTTCGGCGCACCGTCATACCGATCATGATGTCGCACCCATTCCATGATCTCGTCTTCATTCCTGCCCTTGGGCGTCAGATCAAGGTAGTGGTAAGCGCCGACCAGCATGTCCAGACCGCGTGCGTACGTTGAATAGGTGTGAAAAATCTCGCCTTCGTCGTTGCGATAAAACACGCTCAGCCCCGGCATTTCTTCCTCGGCGCTTTCGGTTTTTTCGTAATTGTAGGTAGCCTTGCCCTCGGCGACATCTTCAGCCCGGGCGCAGACGCCGAAGTCGTAATTGAAATCGCAACCTTCTGACGAGACCCAGTCGAATTTCCAGCCCATGCGTTGTTTGAACGCCTGAAACTCGCGCAACGGCGCGTGGGAAACGGCGACCACCGCGACGTCGTGATGGGCCAGGTGCTGGTTGGCGCCATCAATGTGGTCACTGAGGAACGAGCAGCCCTGGCAGCCTTCTTCCCAGCCTTCAGCAAACATGAAGTGGTAGATGATCAACTGACTGTTGTTGCCAAACAAATCGTTGAGCTTCAGTTCGCCGTTCGGACCTTGGAAGTGATAGTCCTTGTCGACTTTCACCCACGGCAGGGCGCGGCGCTCGGCGCTGAGGCGATCGCGTTCTCGGGTGAAGGCTTTTTCGCGGGCCAGATGCTGCTGACGGGCGGCGAGCCATTCTTCGCGTGATACCACCGGATGGTTTGCAACGTTCATGACCATGTCTCCTGCGGGTTGAACCGGCTGTTTCAGACTAGTCGTTTAACCAGGGAGAGAATCGACAGACCGCCGGTCGGTCGCCGCGAAGATATGCGGCTGAACGGCTGCGCAGCGCTTCGGTCACAATCTTTGAAAGCGGCACAAATTACCCGCACCGGAGGTTGGATCAGGATGACGACTTATAACTGGGATTTGATTGAACGTTTGCTGCATGAAGTGCAGAACAGCGCTGGACAGAGCTTCGCTCCCCGCGCTTATGCCGAAGACTATGCGGCCGAGAAAGCCAGCGCCGGCGAGCCGATCGAGAATCTCGACCATTTGAAAACGCTGGCCTGTGAGTATGAAAGTCTGCTGCTTGACCGTGGTTATATCGAGCCGCGTCCGGATCATGAAGGCAGTACCGGCAACAATTTCATTCTGACGCAGCGCGGTTCCAGCCTGCTGAGCCTGATCGACAGCAGCATCCCCGGAAACGACCACCCGCGTCAGGTGCTGGATGAGCAGGAGGATGCGCTGGATGAGGTGACGTTTGATGAAGTCGCTTCAAAGGCTCAAATCGCCTGAGCCAGCGAAATCCCCCTGTGGGAGCGAGCCTGCTCGCGAAAACGGTCTGTCAGTGACATTTGATCTGTCTGATCTTCCGCTTTCGCGAGCAGGCTCGCTCCCACATTGGATTCCAGTGATTTCAAGGTTTCTGCGCGGCCTTCAGGCACTTGAGGTCATTGAAGTCTTTGCGCACGCTCTCGATTTTCTTCAACAACCGCTCACGCTGTTGCGGTGTGCTCTGCGCCATCAGATCGACAAACAGCGAGCGTGCCTGAACTTCGGTGTTGGCGTAGGCCTTGCGGTAATCTGCTGTCCATAAGCGCTCGCGGTTGACCAGAAGCGTCTCGATGCGTTGTGGGAATTCGGGGCTTTGGCGTTGCGCAACGGCGGCACTGAACTGTTGCTGCCAGTGCGCGCGGTTGGCGATCCATTGAGTGTTCTGGTCGCCCAAGGCATTGGTCCAGGCAACGACGCGTTGTTTCTGTGAATCACTGAGCGGTCCTAGCCAATCGTTCAGGCGTTTTTCCATGCGCTCGCCGCGTTCCTTGATCTGTTGGGCCAACGGCGGTTTCACATATTCCTGCTGACGTTTGCGCAAATCCTTGGCAAACGCGTCGTTCATTTCTGCGACCTGTTTATCGTCCAGGCCTTGCAGCAACTCAATGGCCGAAGGGGTGATTTCCCGGGCGGTTTCGGCAATGGCCTGCTTGGCTTCGGCGGTGCGCTCCTGCAGGGCGGCGTCGCTGACCTGATTGCTTTCGACCATGGCCTGCAATCGGTCCAGCCAGTCGAGGTAACCCGGGAGCTGCGTGGTGCAGTGCCAGGTCAGGTGTTCTCTGAGCCGGTCGTTGAACCAGTCTTTCTGCTCGCCGTTCATGTCCACGTAGTCACTCAGCGACCATGGAATAATCACGTCGAGGTTGCGGTAGGCAAGGCCCACGCGGCTGCAAGCGCCGAGGGCGAGGGTGAAGATCAGCAGGGCGGCAATCTGTTTGAACCAGCGAGACATGGGCAAATCCTTGCGAGAGCCTGGCGTCGGAAATCTGATTCTTATGTGATGCAGGATGCGCGCGGCAGTTCAGCCGATCAATAGAACGTGCGTACAGCCTTGAGGGTGACGAGGCCGTCGCACTCGCTGTTGTGCCCGGAATAGGCCGAGCAATCGCTGCCACTGAGGCTGGAATTGCTGTAGATCAGATCGAGATCGACGCCCATGAATGGTCGCGACAGTTTCACCGACCAATCGGTGAAACTGCTGACATAACCACCGTCCACCGCCACCGGTGTGTTCAGTTGATGGGTGGTGTATTTCATGCTCACGCCGATGCCGAACGGCTGATTGCCGCTGAGGTCGGCAAACAAGGTGTTGTTCTGTTTATCCGGGTCGTTGCTCAATGCGATGCCGAAGCGACTGCCGAGCAGAGTCAGGCCACCAAACAGCTCCTGGCTGTCGAGGGTGTCCACGCGGGGATAGCTGTAATGGATCATCCCGACTTCATAGCCGAGCACCTGATCGAAAGGTTGCTTGAAGCCGACGTAGGAATCGATCTCGAGGTTCTTGCCCGGGCTGATGCCCATGCTCGGCGCGTACTGGCCGAAATACACGCCGCTGTCGTGGCTCAGGTCGAGGCCGCCGTGAAACGAGCCGACCGCCGCCGGCTTGACCAGGCCCTGGGCCATGCTGCGGCTGGGCGTGGTGCCGAGCTTGAGATCGAAGTCGCCAAGTTCACCCTGAAAAACCTGCGCGTGCGCGGTCGCGCCTGACAGCAGGCTGACGAACAATAAACAGGGAAATGGGCGCATGCGTCACTCCATGAACCGCGAGCGCAGGGCGAAGGCCTGCTGAAACGCTTGATCTAGACGCGTGCAAGGATACCGGCGAATGCCCGGCATTGATGGCCGTTCGTCGATTTTTGAGGATTTATGTTTAAAGCGAGGGGGATTGCGCGGTGCCAGTCCAAGCGCTTCGAAGCTCAAAGCGCCTCTGGACGGGGTAAAACCGGTGTTACTTCTTGCCCAGGCTGATCTGCTTGGACGGGCCGAATGTCTGGCCACTGACGCCTTTGGCAATTTGCTGGATCTCGCCGCCGGACTTGAGGAATGCTGCGATCTGATCGTTGATCGATTCGCTGGTTTCAACGGCTGGAGCTGGCTTTGCTTTGCTGGTGGATGCTTTTACACGCATGGCGGCCATTAACCTTTAGAAAAGTAACTCGGCCAGGCATCGTACAGGAATAACTTGACAATAGCTTGGTAAATATCCCCCGGAATAACCAACCGCAGCGCTGCAATATTGCCGGTTCGACACTATTAATGTTTCGCTAACTCCCTGTTTTAAATAAGAACATCGCATCAGTGTGAGGCGATTGCGCACAGCCGCAAGCCGCCCGGCCGGACTGACGAGCGGCACCTCACCCGGCGGTGATCAAGCAAAATCAACAGGTTGATGCAGATTTTCCGCTGCGTGGATCTGTCGCCCGACGTCTGCGGCAAAAACGGGTAGAATGCCGCCCACGTAT
Organism: Pseudomonas sp. ef1; assembly: GCF_007293365.2. Lineage (NCBI taxonomy): Bacteria > Pseudomonadati > Pseudomonadota > Gammaproteobacteria > Pseudomonadales > Pseudomonadaceae > Pseudomonas > Pseudomonas sp. ef1. The sequence continues at coordinate 2,626,418 of NZ_CM129815.1, forward strand.
TGAGGGTTTCGGAAATGGCTTTAGTCGGGCGTTACAACAGTTTGCAAGTGGTTAAACACACTAACTTCGGTTTATATCTGGACGGCGGTGCCGATGGCGAAATTCTTTTGCCCAACCGTTATATCCCCAAAGATATTCCCAGCGAAGATGAAGACTGGCTCAACGTATTCATCTATCTGGACAGCGAAGACAAACTTCTCGCCACTACGGAAAAACCCAAAGTTCAGGTCGGCGAATTTGCCAGCCTGAAAGTGGTTGAAGTCAACAGCATCGGCGTGTTCCTCGACTGGGGGCTGCCGAAAGATCTGTTGCTGCCGTACTCGGAAGAAAAGCGCCAGATGACTGCTGGCGAATACTGCGTGGTGCACGTCTACCTCGACAAACACACGCGCCGCATCACCGCCACCGCGCGCCTCGATCGTTACCTGGACAAGACCCCGGCCACCTACAGCCCGGGCCAGGAAGTTGATCTGCTGGTTGCCGAAGCCACCGACATGGGCTTCAAGGCGATCATCAACAACAAGCACTGGGGCCTGATCCACAAGAACGAGATCTTCAAGTTCATGCGTTCGGGCATGCGCGAGAAAGGCTTCATCAAGGAAGTGCGCGCCGACGGCAAGATCAGCCTGAGCCTGCAACCGGTCGGCCAGGAAGCGGCGAGCAGCCTGAGTTCGAAGATCCTCGGCAAGTTGCGCGAAAACGACGGCACCCTGGCGGTCAGTGACAAGAGTGATCCGGCGTTGATCAGCAGCCTGTTCGGCGTCAGCAAGGGCAACTTCAAGAAAGCCATCGGCTCGCTGTACAAGGAAGGCAAGATCGTCATCCACGCCGATCGCATTGAACTAACCTGACTCACCGCAGGCCCATGGTAGGAGCTGCCGAAGGCTGCGATCTTTTGATCTTGATCTTGAAAATCGGCGGCTCCCACATCTAAAGGGGTGAGCCAATGAAAAAGGCGCTGATCGCATACGTCTCGACGCTACTGACGTTTCTGCTGCTCGACGGGATCTGGCTCGGGCTGCTGATGGCGCCGACCTATCGCGAACTGCTCGGTTCGCTGATGCTGGATAAACCGCTGCTGTTGCCCGCAGCGGTTTTTTATTGCCTGTACGTCATTGGCTGCGTGGTATTCGTGGTCTTGCCGGCGCTGAGCTGGCAGCGAGCGGCGAAGCTGGGTGCGCTGTTGGGGCTGGTGGCGTACGGCACTTATGACCTGACCAATTGGGCAACCTTGCGCGACTGGTCGGTGCAGGTGAGTTTGATGGACTGGGCGTGGGGGACAGTGGCGACGGCGGTTGCTTGCATGGTGGGTTATTTGATGGCGAAGCGATTCACGTGAGCTGATTCGGCAGTTGTGTTGGCAATGCTGGCCTCTTCGCGAGCAGGCTCGCTCCCACGTGTTCACCGAACCCTCTGTGGGAGCGAGCCTGCTCGCGAATGACGTCGCAGCCGGCAACCATTCAGCGCTGACGCCACTGACCAACTTAATGTCTTTTCCAGACGGCTTTTTCCGCGCGACTGATTGATAATCCCCGACACTGTTTCCTGACCAATGGATGGCCTGCCATGTTGTGTGTGTTCGAGGTGTTGCGGTGAGTGCCGAGCGGCGCAATGCCGACGGTTTTGCCCTGCAAGTGATGATCGGCCTGTGCCTGATCTGGGGTGTGCAGCAAGTCCTGATCAAATGGGCGGCGACTGACATCGCGCCGGTGATGCAAGCGGCGGGGCGCTCGGGAATTTCTGCGTTGCTGGTCGGTTTGCTGATCTGCTGGAAGGGCGGTTGGGATCAGGTCGGCAGCACCTGGCGCGGCGGTTTGCTGGCCGGTGCGCTGTTTGGTCTGGAATTCCTGTTCATCGCCGAAGGCCTGCAATTGACCACCGCCGCGCACATGTCGGTGTTCTTGTATACCGCGCCGATCTTCACCGCACTCGGCGTGCATTTCCTGCTGGCCAGCGAGCGGTTGCGCCCGTTGCAATGGCTGGGGATTCTGCTGGCGTTCATCGGCATCGCGATTGCCTTCGCCGGCGGTGTGTCGTGGGACAACCTTGATCGGCGCATGCTGCTGGGCGATGCCTTCGGCGTATTGGCCGGCGCTTGTTGGGGCGCGACCACCGTGGTGGTGCGGGCCTCGCGACTGTCGGAAGCGCCGGTGACATTGACCCTGTTTTATCAGTTGCTGGTCGGTTTCATCGGCCTGCTGTTGATCGCGCTGTTCAGCGGCCAGATCACCCACGTCAGCCTGACCACCGTGGCGGTGGCCAGTGTGCTGTTCCAGGGCCTGGTGGTGTCGTTCTTCAGCTACCTGGTGTGGTTCTGGCTGCTGCGCCGTTATCTGGCGGCCAACCTTGCGGTGTTTTCGTTCATGACGCCGTTGTTCGGCGTGACCTTCGGCGTGCTGCTGCTCGGCGAACAGTTGAGCCTGAACTTCGTCATCGGCGCCGTGCTGGTGCTGCTCGGCATCACCTTCGTCAGCGCCGAGCAGTGGCTGCGTCGGCGTTTGCGCAAGGCGCTGGGCCAGTAGCCTTGGCCTGCATCGCCAGCGCGCCGGCCAGCAACAGGCCGGCGCCGGCGATCAGCAGCGCCGGCTGCAAACCGCCGCTGAAATGGCTGCTCAGCGCCGCCAGCAGCGGGCCGCTGAGCTGGCCGACAGCGAAGCACGCCGTGAGCATCCCGGCGTTGCGTTGAGTGGCGTGGGGCGCCAGCTCTCGCGAACGCTGCATGACCAGTTGCATGCACGCCAGAAACGGCGTGCCGCAAAGGATCACCCCCAACGCCAGGCCGACGCCGCTGCCCAGCAGACAGGCGAACACTCCGGCCGCTTGCAGCCACAACGTCGCCATCAGCCAGTGCCGCGTGGTCTCGGGATCATGTCGACGCAAGCTCACCAGCCACACACCGATCGCCGCGCCGAGGCCAAAGCACGGCCAGAACAGATCCGCCTGCCACTGGCCGTGAAACTGCGCGTTGGCCATCTGTGACAGGAACGTTGCCGGAATGATGTAGCCGATGCCGTACAGCGCATATATCAGCGCCAGCCGGGCAATGCCGCGATTCGCTGGGTTCACATGGGTTGTTGCTGGCCTCGCTACCACCGTGGGCTGCGGTAACAACCGCCAGACGCCGAGCATCATCAGCAGCGCAGCTGCCGCGTAAATCAGCCACAGGGTTGCCGATGTCTGCTGCAATCGATGTGAGACCAGCGCCAGCAAGCCTGTGAGAAAAATCCCCAGACCCGGTCCGGCAAAGACCAGGGCACCCCAACGCGGGCGACCCGCTGCCGCCGCCAGCGGCTGGCTGAGCGAAGTAATCATCACCAGCACCCAGGCACTCGCTACCCCGGTGCCAAAGCGCAACAGCAGGTGCGACCAGAAACCGTTGGCCCAGAACGACGCCAGTGTCAGCAGCACGCACAGCCACAGCCCGCCATGCAGCCGTCGCTGCACCTGCTGCGGCCGCTGCGCGAACATCGCATCCACAGCACCAAGCAGATAGCCGAGGTAGTTGGCCGCCGCGATCAGCCCGGCGGCGGTGAGGTCGATCTGCCCTTCGCTGAGCAGGTGCGGCATCTGTGGCGTCAGGGCGAAACGGCCAATGCCCATGGCCATCATCAGGGCAACGAAACAGGCGGATAAACGTATCAGCGGCGACATGGTCGGGCTTCCTTCAGCGGAGCGATGACCGTCAGGCTAGGATCGATTGACTTTCTTTAAAATTGAATAATAGTGAGTAACTTGTTCTGTTCAGGAGAAGATTGTGGAATTCAGCCAACTGCGGATATTCCAGGCGGTCGCCGAGGAAGGCTCGATCACCCGCGCCGCCGAGCGCCTGCATCGTGTGCCGTCGAATCTGTCGACGCGCCTGAAACAGCTCGAGGAGCAACTGGGTGTCGAATTGTTCGTGCGCGAACGGCAGCGTTTGCAGTTGTCGCCGGCGGGCAAGGTGCTGCTCGACTACACCGGCAAACTCTTCGCTCTGCGCGATCAGGCCAGTGCGGCGGTGATGGGCGGGCAACCGGCCGGGGATTTCGTGCTGGGCACCATGTACAGCACGGCGGCGATTCATCTGCCGGCGTTGCTGGCGCGATATCACAAGCAATACCCGACAGTGAATTTGCAGGTGCAATCGGCGCCGACCGGCGAACTGCTCGAAGGTTTGCTCACCGGCCGCCTCGACGCGGCATTGGTCGACGGACCGCTGCAACTGGCCGGGCTCGATGGCGTGCCGCTGTGCGAGGAACGCCTTGTGCTGATCACCGAAATCGACCATCCACCGGTGCACAGCGCGCGGGATGTCGAGGGACGCTCGGTATTCACCTTCCGTCAGGGCTGTTCATATCGCATGCGTCTGGAAGCGTGGTTCTCTCATTACCACGCGGCGATGGGCCGGCCGATGGAGATCGAGTCTTATCAGGGCATGCTCGCCTGTGTGATTGCCGGCAGTGGTGTGGCGTTGATGGCCGAGTCGATGCTCGCCAGCCTGCCGGGTCGCGAAAGCGTCGCGGTGCATCCGTTGGCCGAGCCGTTCGCGGGTGCGACAACGTGGCTCATGTGGCGCAAGGGTATGGCCGGGGCCAACCTGAATGCCTGGATTGACGTGCAGCAAGCGGTCTATCCCGTGGCTTTGCATGAAGTGCGGGAAACCGCGTGAACCAATCGCAACAGATTCTGTTCAATTCAGTAACAGATCATTGCGGATTTGGCCGAGCATTGCGTAGGACTTCGGACTATTATCAGTGCGAAGCGGCCTCAGAATTCCGGCCGCTCAGCACCACCCTGAAGGGGGCATGACGATGAAAGAGAAAATCCAGAACTGGCTGCACGATTTGGGAGTTGCCCTCGGTTTGATCGAACCGCCTCTGCAACCGGTACCGATTCGCACGGACGACGAACAGCGTCGGCGCCAGCCACGTCGCCGTTAATACCTCCGATCAGAGATTTCAAGATCGCAGCCGTCGGCAGTTTCTACAAATGGTAGGAGCTGCCGAAGGCTGCGATCTTTTGCTTTTCGCCAAGCGAAAAAAACGGGTGTGGTCACCGACGCCACACCCGCTGAAGAAAACATCACCTCGTTACTGTCGATTCACACCGCAGTGGCCACGGTCGCCGGGCGCGGCGAGAACAGGCTGACCAGTACGAAGCTCACCAGGCTGACACCCAGGCTGTAATAGATCGGCGTGTTCGCGTCCATGCCGTCCTTGACCATGAACACCAGCGCAGTGACAAAGCCCAGCGTCATGGCGCTGATCGCCCCGGCAGTAGTCGCACGCTTCCAGAAAATCGCGCCCATCAGCGGAATCAGCATGCCACCGACCAAGAGGTTGTAAGCCAAGGTCAACGCGCTGATCACGTCATTGACGACCAGAGCAATGCCCAACACCGCGATCCCCGTCAGCAGAGTAAACAGACGGCTGACCGCGACATTGGACTGTTTGCCACCGCGCAGTTTCGGCAGCAGGTCTTCGGTCAGGGTGGTGGACGCGGCGAGCAGGCCGGCGCTGGCGGTGGACATCATCGCCGCCAGTGCGGCAGCGATCACCAGGCCACGGATGCCGTCGGGCAGCGAGACTTTGACGATGGCGGCGAACGCGTTGTTGACGTTGTCCAGATCCGGAATCAGCACATGCGCAGCCATGCCGATCAAGGCGCAGACCAGACCGTAAATGATGCAGTAGATCCCGGCCGAGGTGCCTGCGTACTTGGCGACCTTTTCGCTTTTGGCGGTGAACACCCGCTGCCAGATGTCCTGGCCGATCAGGATGCCGAAGAAGTAGATCATGAAGTAGGTAATGATCGTGTCCCAGCCGATGCTGGTGAAGTTGAAGCTGGCCGCCGGCAGTTGCGCGACCAGTTGATCCCAGCCGCCTACGCGGTACAGGCAGATCGGCAGCAGCAGGAACATCAGGCCCACCGTCTGGATGCCGAACTGGACGATGTCCGTCAGGGTCAGCGACCACATGCCGCCGATCGTTGAATAAGTCACCACGATACCGCCGCCCAGCAGTACGGAAATCCAGAAGGGCAGACCGAACAACACTTGCAGCACGGTGCCGATCGCCAGAATCGAGGTCACGCCGATCATCAGCGCGTAAGCGAGCATGATCGTCGCACTGGCGGTGCGCGCCATCGGGTTGTAGCGCTTCTCCAGGACCTGGGTGACGGTGAATACCTTGAGTTTCAGTAAGGGTTTGGCGAGGAACAGGTTCAGCGCGACGATGCCGCAGCCCAGTGCCGCGCACAGCCAGAAACCGGAAATGCCATGCACGTAGCCCAGACGGACCGTGCCGACGGTGGACGCGCCGCCGAGTACGGTTGCTGCCATGGTGCCCATGTACAGCGACGGCCCCAGATTGCGCCCGGCAACCAGATAGTCTTCGTGGGTCTTGGCCTTGCGCATGCCGTAGTAGCCGAGAATCAGCATCGCAGCGGCATAAATGAGTACGACGAATAAATCCAAAGCCATGATGGCGTGTCTCCGATTGTCTTTTTTATGGTCAAGCAAATGGGGTCTGCAAGGCTTCCTGTGGGAGCGAGCCTGCTCGCGAAGGCGGTCTGTCAGTCACACCATTGTTGGATGTGCTGAAGTCTTCGCGAGCAGGCTCGCTCCCACAGGGGATTCGTGTCAGGCGGCCTGACGCAGTTGAGGTTTTATGGCGGCTTCACTGCGCACATCCGTTGGCCCAAACACTTCCCTAGGTTCGGGGAACAGGCGCAGCAGCGTCAGATACACCACCGACGCCAGGCCCAACGTCACCGGCAAACTGATGTCGATGCCACCGGCCAATTCGCCCAGCGGGCCGACGAACTGCCCCGGCAGGTTGACGAAGCACAGGCCGACCAGTGCGCTGGGGATCCACGCCCCCAGACCGCGCCAGTTCCAGCCGTGGTTGAACCAGTAGCGTCCGCCCTGTTCACCGCGGGTGAACACTTGCAGATCATCCGGGCAGTAGAAGCCGCGCCGTACCACCAGACCGATGATCATGATCACCATCCATGGGGTGGTGCAGGTGATGATCAGCACGGCGAAGGTCGACACGCTCTGCACCAGGTTCGCCGCAAAACGGCCGATGAAGATGAAGGCGATCGACAGCACGCCGATCAGCAAGGTCGCCTTGACCCGGGAGAGCACGCGCGGGAACACGCTGGACATGTCCAGCCCGGTGCCATACAGCGACGTGGTGCCGGTGGACATGCCGCCGATCACCGCAATCAGGCACACCGGCAGGAAGAACCAGCTCGGCGACACGGCCAGCAAGCCGCCGACATAGTTGTTCGCGGCGATGTAGTCCGGTGCCTTGATCGCGACGATGGTGGCGGTGGCGAGGCCGAACAGGAATGGGATCAACGTTGCCAGTTGCGCGGCGATCACCGCCAGCATGATCCGGCCCTTCGGCGTCTCACGCGGGATATAGCGCGACCAGTCGCCGAGGAACGCACCGAAGGAAATCGGGTTGCTCATCGCCACCAGCGCCGCGCCGATGAATGCCGCCCAGAACCCGGCCTGACCCAGTGCCACGCTGCCGGCGTACTGGCTGTCGAAAGCAGGGGCGAAGGCGAAGATGCCGAGCAGGAACAACAGGCTCGCGGCCCACACGGCGATGCGGTTGACCCACAGCATGATGCGGAAACCGTAGATGCACACGGTCAGCACCAGCAGCGCGAACAGACCGTAGGCCAGGCCCAGGGTCAGGTCGGTTTCCGGCAAATCGACGAGGCGTTTGGCGCCGCCGACCAGCGCATCACCCGAGCTCCACACTGACAGCGAGAAGAACGCGATCGCCGTCAGCAACGACAGGAACGACCCGACAATCCGCCCGTGCACGCCGAAGTGCGCACCGGAAGACACGGCGTTGTTGGTACCGTTGAGCGGGCCGAACAGGCCCATCGGCGCGAGGATCAGCGCACCGACCACCACACCCAGGACAATCGCCCAGACACCGGCCTGAAACGACAGGCCGAAGAGCACCGGGAAGCTGCCGAGCACAGCGGTGGCAAACGTATTGGCGCCGCCGAAGATCAACCGAAACAGGTCGCTGGGTCGGGCGTCGCGCTCATGATCCGGGATCTGTTCGACCCCGTTTGTTTCGATGCTGCTAAGGCTTTTTTCGTTGTTGTTGTTATTCATGATCTGCTCCGATCATCAGGCGCGCTCATCGTGCGTGAGCGTCACCATTGGCTAAGGGGGTGGCAGCCCTTCCGGCATTGCGGACAAATGTTCGTGACAGGCCAGCCATAGGCCTTGTTGTTCTAGGCTCGACGCTTGTTTTCTGAAAACAATCGTCTCGCGCTCCTGGCTGAAATGTTGCTCCCCTTGCATGCGCAGCTCGGTGGCCACGTCATGGATGAAAACCGCCACGTCACCCTGCAGGCTGACAAAGGCGTTGCTCGAGGTGCACGACAGCACCTCGAAACCCTCCTCGGCACGCCAGCGGTCCCACAACGCCTGATAGGCATCGCGCGACAGCAATGGCTGGTCGAGGGTGTAGAAGACGAAGCAGGCATCGGTGCTGAATGCGCCGAAGTAAGCTTCGCGATCGTTACGCGCAAACGCGGCGACCAACTCGGCGGCCGCGTGCAAAACCTGATCACGTGCGTGCATGACCCGACCCTCAGCGATGAACCACGCCAGGCAGTACGCAGAGCATTTCGTACAGCAGGTTGGCGGCCAGCAGCGAGGTGTTGCCGGTGGTGTCGTAAGCGGGCGAGACTTCTACCAGATCGCAGCCGATCAGGTCGAGGCCCTGACAGCCACGGACGATTTCAATCGCTTGAATGGTGGTCAGGCCGCCGATTTCCGGGGTGCCGGTGCCGGGCGCCCAGGCCGGGTCGATGCCGTCGATGTCGAAGCTCAGATACACCGGACCGCCACCGACTTTCTCGCGCACTTCCGCCATCAGCGGCGCCAGCGACTTGTGCCAGCACTCTTCGGCTTGAACGACGCGGAAGCCCTGATCGCGGCTCCAGTTGAAGTCGTCGGCGGTGTAACCCTGGGCACGCAAACCGATCTGCACCACGCGATCGCAATCGAGCAGACCTTCTTCGACGGCACGACGGAACGTGGTGCCATGGGCGATCTTCTCGCCGAACATGTGATCGTTGACGTCAGCGTGGGCATCGATGTGCACCAGGCCAACCTTGCCGTGCTTCTTATGAATCGCACGCAGGATCGGCAGGGTGATGGTGTGGTCGCCACCCAGGGTCATCGGGATGACGTTGTGCTCGAGGATGTTGTCGTAGGCTTCTTCGATGATGCGCACGGCGTCGAGCAGGTTGAAGGTGTTGATCGCCACGTCACCGATGTCGGCCACCGACAGCGAGTCGAACGGCGCGGCGCCGGTGGCCATGTTGTACGGGCGGATCATCACCGATTCGGTGCGGATATCGCGCGGCCCGAAGCGGGTGCCGGGGCGCAGCGAAGTGCCGATGTCCAGCGGCACGCCAACGAAGGCAGCGTCAAGGCCGGCAGCGGTCGTTAGATGGGGAAGTCGGAGCATGGTGGCGATGCCGCCGAAGCGCGGCATTTCGTTGCCGCCCAGTGGTTGGTGAAGAATCTTGTCCACGGGTAGGGCCTCATCGTCTTTGTTTTATTTATGCCGGCGCGCCGTTGAGCACAGGTTCGGACGCCGCTGTGGGGCCGATCATGCGAAATGTAGTGACGGGGAAGAATCGCTACGGGCAAAAACTTAGTTCAGATTTTTCTAAACTAATGCCAGCCAGCGACTTAGACTTCGCACCACTGGAATCTCTGAAGATCTCACTCTGTGGGAGCGAGCCTGCTCGCGAAGAGGGCATGACAGTCAACTTCGATGGCGACTGACCCGACGCCTTCGCGAGCAGGCTCGCTCCCACAATGATCTCCATCGAACTGTGTATTCGCGCGTTACCTCGTGACCGGAGCAGAAATGGCCAACGCCTTACCCGACCTGAAACTCCTGCGCATCTTCGTCAGCGTCGTGCGTCATCAGGGTTTTGCCAATGCGCAGCAGGAACTCAACCTGTCGACCTCGGCGATCAGCACCTACATGAGCCAGCTCGAAGCCGCGCTTGGTCTGGTGCTGTGCCATCGCGGGCGCGGTGGCTTCAGCCTGACCAGCAAGGGCGAGCTGTTCCATCAGGAAACCCTGCGCCTGCTCGCCGAGCTTGAAGGCTTCGAGCAATACGCCGCCGCGCTGAAGGGCGAACTGCGCGGCACTCTCAACCTTGGCGTGATCGATTCCACCGTCAGCGACAAGGCCCTGCCGTTTGCCGAAGCCATTGGTGCCTACAGTCAGGAACACCCGGCGGTGCATCTGCACCTGTCGGTGATGAGCCCTTACGAATTGCAGCTCGGCGTGCAGGACAATCGCCTCGATCTGGCCATCGGTGCGTTTTCCACGCGCATGAGCGGTCTGGTCTACATGCCGCTGTACCGCGAGCAGCACTGGCTGTATTGCAGCAGTCGTCACCCGTTGTTCAACGAGCGGCGCATCCCCGAGCAGGTCATCACTCAGCAACGAATGGTCGGGCGCGGTTACTGGAGTCAGGCGGAACTGGCCCGGCACGGTTTCAAACACAGCGCCGCGACCGTGGAAAGTATGGAAGCGCAGCTGATTCTAGTGCTCTCCGGCGCCTACATCGGTTATCTGCCGGAGCACTACGCGCAGGCCTGGGCCGACAAGGGCGATCTGCGTGTATTACTGCCGGCGACCTTCGGTTATCAGGCGCCGTTTTCGATGATCATGCGCAGGGGCCGCAGCCGCGAGCCGCTGATCCAGACCTTCCGCGATTTGCTCAAAGCGCAGCTCAATCAGGCTTGAGAAAAAAATGTCCCGACCACAATGCCCGCGCTGCCTGCGCCCCCAGACCCATTGCCTGTGCCCATTGATTCCGCACCTCGATAGCCGCACCCGAGTATTGCTGCTGCAGCATCCGAGCGAGGTCAGTCACGCCCTGAATACCGCGCGGCTGGCGGCGCTGGGACTGAGCAATGCCGAGCTGATTGTCGGCGAGGTATTCGAAGATTTGCCGAAACTGTTGAACCAGCCGGGTTATCAGGCGCGCTTGCTGTTCCCGGCTGACGATGCGCAGTCGTTGCAGGTTTACGCGCCAAATGATCAGCCAATGTTGCTGGTCGTCCCGGACGGCACCTGGCGCAAAGCGCGCAAGATGCTGCACCTCAACCCGCTGCTGGCAGCACTGCCACGGGTGACCCTGACCGAGGGCGGCGTGTCGCGCTATCGCTTGCGCAAGGCACCGGGGCCGGGGGCGTTATCGACTATCGAGGCGATCGTCCAGGCGCTGGAAACCCTCGAAGCACCGACGACGTTTGCGCCGTTACTGAAACCGTTTGAAGCGCTGATCGAAGGGCAGATTGCGGCGATGGGGGAGGAGGTTTTTCAGCGTAACCATGGCGACAGATGATCATTGTCTGTGCGGGCCTCTTCGCGAGCAGGCTCGCTCCCACAGGGGAACGCATTCCAATTGTGGGAGCGAGCCTGCTCGCGAAAGCGCCAGATCAATCACCGCAATTCAAAGATCACTAGCGCTCGCGCATCGCCTCGGTCCGCGCTTTCAGCACCGGTTTGAGCAAGTAATCCAAGACGCTTTTCTCGCCGGTAATGATGTCCACCGTCGCCACCATCCCCGGGATGATCAGCAGCGGTTTGACATCGCCGCCCAGGTGATTCCTGTCGGTGCGCACCTGAATCAGATAGAAGCTGTTGCCCTTGTCATCGGTGATCGTATCGGCGCCGATCAGCTCGAGTTTGGCGCTCAGCCCGCCGTAAATCGTGTAGTCGTAGGCGCTGAACTTGACCATGGCTTTCTGGCCCGGATGCAGGAACGCGACGTCTTGCGGGCGGACCTTGGCTTCGATCAGCAGGTTGTCTTCCAGCGGCACGATTTCGACCATGTCGCTGCCCGGCTGGACCACGCCGCCGATGGTGTTGACCTTCATCTGCTTGATCACCCCGCGTACCGGTGATGTCACCGTGGTACGGCTGACGCGATCGTCGATGGCGATGCTCGAGGCGGTGATTTTCGACAGGTCGGTGCGTTTCTCATTCAGCTCTTTGGCAGCCTCGGAACGGAAGGTCTGCTCGGATTCGTCGATCTTGCTGCGGATCTCGGCGATGGCCGATTCGGCCCGGGGAATCGCCAGCGTGGTGGCGTTCAGCGAACCACGGATCTCCACAGCGCTGCGCCTGAGCCGGAGGATTTCCACTGGTGACACGGCGCCGGTTTTCACCAGCGGTTCGGACATGTTCATCTCTTGTTGCAGCAGCGCCAGGCTCGAGCTGAACTGGCCTTGCTTGGAACGAAACTCGGCCAGTTCCTGGGTTTTCTGCCGCAATTGTTCACTGAGGGTGCGCTGTTCGCTGGCCAAGCGGCGTTGGCGTTGCTCGTACAGTGAGCGTTCATCCTCGGCAACTTGCGGCGCTTTGGCGATGACTTCAGCGGAGAGTTTGAAGGGGCGTCCCTCGGCCTCGGCTGACAGCCGTTCAACCTGCGCGGTCAGCGCGTAACGGTCGGCCTCGCTCTCGCCCTTGTTCGAGCGAAAGCGCGTGTCATCCAGACGCAGCAGGGTGTCGCCCTTGCTGACGATTTGACCTTCGCGAACGAATATCTCGGTGACAATGCCGCCCTCCAGATTCTGGATCACCTGGACCTTGCTCGACGGGATCGCCTTGCCTTCGCCCATGGTCACTTCTTCGAGCACGGCGAATTTGGCCCAGACCAGGGCGGCGATCAGCAGCGCTGCCGCCAGCCACACGGTGATCCGCGATTTGCGCGGCGAATCCTGCAACGCCGCGCCGGCGGTTTCCGGCATGAACTCGGCTTCGGCGCTTTTGCCGAAGCTGTCGAAGTAGCCGCGCTTGTTGCTATCGGAAGAAGCAGGCATGGCGTAACTCCTAGACCGCCGCCGAGCCGACACGGCCCTTGCGCAGCGCTTCGATGACTGCTTCTTTCGGACCGTCAGCGACGACCCGGCCGTTGTCCAGCACCAGCAACCGGTCCACCAGGCTCAGCATTGAGGTGCGGTGGGTGACCAGCAGCAGGGTTTTGCCTTGCACCCAGCCATGCAGTTTCTGCCGCAGCGCATCTTCGCTGCTGTTGTCCATGGCGCTGGTGGGTTCGTCGAGCAGCATGATCGGTGGATCGAGCAGTAACGCGCGCGCCAGCAACACCGCCTGGCGTTGGCCGCCGGATAACAGTTGCCCGCGTTCGCCCACCGGTCGGTCGAAGCCTTGCGGGTGTTGCCGGGCCAGTTCGGTGACGCCAGTCAGTTCGGCGACTTCGAGCATGCGTGAATCGCTGATGTAGCGCGCGCCCAGGGTCAGGTTGTCGCGCAGGCTGCCAGCCAGCAGCGGCAGGTCGTGGGCGACATAACCTATCTGCTGGCGCAGGTCAGCCACGTCCAGTTGGCGCAGGTCGAGGCCGTCGAGCAGCAGTTGGCCTTGCTCCGCTTCATAAAAGCCCATGACCAGCCGCGCCAACGTGCTTTTGCCCGAACCGCTGCGGCCGATGATGCCGACCCGCTCACCGGCTTTCAGGCTGAAGCTGACCTCGCTCAGCGCCGGCGCATTCTGGCCGTTGTAGTGAAACGTCACGCCGCTGACGTCGAGGGCGCCTTGCAGCTGCGTGCGTTCCAGTGGCCGTTGTTTGCCGTCGCGCTCTTGCGGCAGGGCCATCAGCGCATCGGTGCTTTTCATCGTCAGTTGCGCTTGCTGGTAACGGGTGATCAGCCCGGCGATCTGGCCGAGCGGAGCAAGCACGCGGCTGCCGAGCATATAGGTGGCGACCAGCGCGCCGACACTGAGGTTGCCGGCAATGATGCTGTAGACCCCGGCAACAATCGTCGCCATCCCGGAAAACTGCTGGATGAACAGCGTGCCGTTAGTGGCCAGCGCCGACAGGTTGCGCGCATGGCTGTCGAGGCGGGTGAGGGCGCCGTGGGTGCTTTCCCATTTGTGCTGACGCTCGCTTTCGGCGCCGCAGGCCTTGAGGGTTTCCAGGCCGCCGAGGGTTTCGATCAGCACCGCCTGACGCTCGGCGCCGAGGCTCAGGCTTTTCTGCACGGTGTCACGCAGGCGCACCTGAATCACCATGGCGAAAATGATCGTGATCGGAAACGCCAACAGTGGAATCACCACCAGCCAGCCGCCGAGCAGGCCGATCACCACCAGCATCAACACCACAAAGGGCAAGTCGATCAGGCTGGTCAGGGTCACGGCAGTGAGAAATTCACGCAGGCCCTGGAAGTCGTGAATGCTCTGGGCAAAGCCGCCAATGGTCGCCGGCCGCGCCTTCATCGACATGCCGGTGATGCGCTCGAACAACGTTGCCGAGAGGATCACATCGGTTTTCTTCCCGGCGGTGTCGAGCAGATGCGCACGGACCACGCGCAGCACCAGTTCAAAACCGGTGCCGATCAACAGGCCGATCGACAGCACCCACAGCGTCGAGGTCGCCTGATTGGGCACCACGCGATCGTAGGTCTGCATGACGAACAGCGGCACCATCAGGCCCAGCAGGTTGATCAGGAAACTGGCGAGAATCGCATCGCTGTACAGCCATTTCGACAGTTTGAGAGTGTCGCGAAACCACGCATTTACCCGTGGCACCAGCGGCGCGCGCAGGTCTTCGAGTTCGTGGCGCGGACGGGCGAACAAGGCCTGGCCGCTGTAGTGTTCGCCAAGCTCTTCGCGGCTCACCCATTGCTCGCCGCCGTCGGCTTCGCTGGGCAGCAGCAGGGCTTTGCCATCCTCGCCAAACCGCCGCAGCACAGCGGTGCGGCCGTCGTTGAGCAGCAGCAGAATCGGCAGGTTCAGCGGTGAAATGTCTTTCAGGTCACGGCGCAACAAGCGCGCCTGCAATCCGGCCCGTGCTGCTGCACGGGGCAGCAGATCGAGGCTCAGGCGTTGTTTGTTCAGGGGCAGCCCGGCACTCAGGCTGGCACGACTGACCGTGGCGCCATGCAGTTTGCAGAGGATCAGCAGACCGTCGAGTAACGGATCGTCGAAGCTCAGGCGCGGATCGACCCCGGTGGCGCCGGGTTCCATGCTGGTCATAGTGATTGCCTCTGTTGAACGGGCTCGGTTATCGGATCGTTCCCACGCTCTGCGTGGGAATGCAGCCCGTGACGCTCCGCGTCACTGGACGCGGAGCGTCCCTTGAGGCATTCCCACGCAGAGCGTGGGAACGATCAGGGCAAAGTCAGTTCCTGCACCGTTTATTTCAGTTCGGGCAGGCGCGCCTGGTTTTTTACTTCGGTCGTGGCAATCGCATCAGCCGGCAGCACCACGCGTTGCTTGCTCAGCAACTGGCCCATGTTCGCCAGCACGCGATACATCGAGTATTCCTCGGTGTAGCGGATTTCGGTGTAGCGACGGTTGGCGTTGTACAGCTCGTTTTCGCTGTCGAGCAGGTCGAGCAGGGTGCGTTGGCCGAGCCCGAACTGGTCCTGATAAGCGGCGCGCACGCGTTTGGTGGTTTCGGCGTATTCGCGGGCGGTCGGCGTCTGCTTCTTGGCGTTCTCCATGGCGTTCCAGGCCAGGCGAATGTTCTCGTTGAGCTGACGCAGGGCGTTGTTGCGGATGTCCATCGCCTGGTTGATGTCGTGGGCATTCGCGGCCAGACGTGCCTTGTCGCTGCCGCCACGGAACAGGTTGTAGTTCATCACCACACCGACACGCCATTCGTTGTCGTGGCCTTCGTCGCCCTGCACGTTGTTGTTCGCGCCCACTGCCGCTTCCGCGTCGAAGCGCGGGTAGAACGGCGACTTGGCCACTTCGTACTGGCTCTCGGCGGACTGCACGTCAGCCTGGGCCGATTTCAGGTACGGGTTGTTGTCGACCATGCTTTGCTGCGCTTCACGCAGGTCCGGTGGCATCTCACCGCGAGTCGAGGCCGGGGTTTCCAGTTCATCGGGCATGCGTCCGACCACGCTGTAGAAATTCGATTCGGCGTCGGCCAGATCGACTTCGGCGGTGTCGAGGTTGTTCTGCGCCAGTGCACGACGGGCAACCGATTGATCCGAGTCTGCAGTGCTGCCGATGCCGCGCTCGGTGCGCAGGCCGATCTGATCGTTGACGCGCAAGTGCGCCTGCAAATTGTTCTTGGCCAGCGTCACCAGTTCCCGACGCTTGAGCACTTCGAGGTAGACCTCGATGGTGCGCAGGGCCAGATCCTGCGCGGTGCCTTGCGCGTAGTAGGCGCGCGAGTTGGACACGCCCTTGGTGCGCTCGACCTCGTTGGCGGTGTTGAAACCGTCAAAAATCATCTGCCGCAAGCGCAGCTCCGACTGGGTGTAATTGAGGATTTCGGTGTTGTGGTTACCGAAAGCGCGGGTATTGGTGTTGTCGCTGTAACCGCGACCGTAGGCAGCGTTCAGATCGACCGACGGATAAAACCCGCCCTTGGCCACTTTCACCTGTTCATCCGCTGACAGGCGGGCGTCCACGCGCGAAGCCAGTTCCGGGTGAGTGGCGATGGTGCTTTGAATCGCCTCGGTGAGGTTCATCGCCTGGGCTTGGGAAGTGCAAGCCATGGCCAGCAAAACCGCGCTGCAGAGGGGGGTTAAAACGCGCATGGGTGCATCTCCCTGGATCTCAATGTTGTGTTACCGTCGCCAAATATTTGACGTAAATTTTGGGTATAAGCGTTTCACTCTTGTAACAACAGAGCTAAGAACATCCTAGAGCGTAGCTAAGAAAAAATTTTCATAAGGTTTATTCCAAAAAAAACTTATGCGGTTTTTCAAAAGCAGCACATTGTTCAGCTCGAAAGCCTTTGTTTTATGCGCTTTAGGGAGCTCGAAAAGGCTTGAGGAAAGTTCCATTCACTTTGCGAGACACTGCGAAGTACTGCTGAAGGGGAGGGACGCGTAACGGCGAATGAGCGACAGATTTTTGTCACTCGGGTGATTCACCACCGTTACGTAGCGCTAGTGGGTCGGCGGATTGAACAGGGTTGGCAAGTGCTTGATAGCGCTGACAATTCACCTCAAACCGGGCCTGCGAAACGAACTGTCGAGGGTGCGAGCGTCGCCCCCGGCAACCCGATTGAGCCATGGGCTGCTTCGCGAACCTGTGCCGACGGTGGTCGGCAGCGGAGGATTTCACATGGCAACGCTCATCGGTACGGTCACAAAAGTCATTGGTCAGGTGTTCGCTCAAGCGAGCGACGGCATCAAGCGTCCGTTGTTCGAAGGCGATCGTTTGTACGCTGGCGATCAACTGATCACCGGCGCGGAAGGCGCGGTGGCAGTGAAACTGCAAAACGGCGAGGAATTGACCCTCGGTCGGGGCAGCAGCATCACCATGACCGGGCAATTGCTGGCCGACCAGGCTGTGCCGGTGAACGTCGACGAAGCGCAGACCCCGAGCCAGGCGCAACTGACCGATGTCGAGCAGATCCAGAAAGCCATTGCCGCCGGTGAAGACCCAAGCAAAACTGCCGAAGCCACTGCGGCCGGCCCCAACGCACCCACCGGCAATACCGGTGAACTGGGCGGCGGGCACAGCTTCGTTCTGCTGACCGAAGTCGGTGGCCGGGTCGATCCGATCATCGGTTTCCCCACCGCCGGCTTCAACGGCATTCCCGAATTTCCCGAGTATCGTCGCGACGCGGACATCGACAATGGCGACGACACGCCAGCGCCGGTCGTGGTGCCATCGCCTCCGGTGAACAATCCGGTCATCCTCAACGGCCTCAATGGGGCGGATGGTGAACTCAACCTCAATGAAGCCAATCTGCCTGACGGTACAGCGGCCAATCCAGGCGCGCTGACGCAAAGTGGCAGCTTCACGGTCTCGGCAGCGGATGGTTTGAACAGCCTGAGCATCGGCGGCATCAACTTGATTGTTGGCGGCGTGCCGATCGGCTTTCCCCAGTCGATCACCACGCAACTGGGCAACACCCTGACCATCACCGGTTACAACGCGGCCACTGGCACGGTCAGCTACAGCTACACCCTCAACGGCAACGAAACCCACGCGGCCGGCGATGGCGTGAACAATCTCAGCGAACAGTTCACCGTAATCGCCACCGACAGCAATGGCGACAGCGCCACTGGCACGCTGGACGTGAATATCACCGACGACGTGCCCAAAGCGTTTGACGACGCCAACGGTATTGCCTCGGAAACCTTGCTGACCCTGACCGGCAACGTCCTGACCAACGACGTGCAAGGTGCCGACCGCGTACCCACCGGTCCAGTCACGCCCGGTATATTCACCGGTACCTACGGCACCTTGGTTCTGAACGCCGACGGCACTTACACCTACACCCTGAACACCAGCGATGCCGATTTCAAAGCCTTGACCGGCGGCGGTAACGGCACAGAGACCTTCGCATACACCATCACTGACGCCGACGGCGATAACAGCACTGCCAACCTCGTTCTGCAGATTCACAACAACGACGACCCAGTCACCATCGATGGCCTGAACGTCGCCGGCGGCGAGCTGACGGTTTACGAGAAGAACCTTGGCGACGGCAGCGCCCCGGATGCTGGTGCGCTGACGCAAAACGGCACGTTCACCATCACTGCACTGGACGGCGTCACCACGCTGACCGTCGGCGGCATCGCCGTGGTGACCAACGGCGTCGCCGCAGGCTTCCCGCAATCGATCACCACGCCATTGGGCAGCACGCTGACCATCACCGGTTTCAACGCTGCAACCGGCGTGGTCAGTTACAGCTATTCCCTGGCCGACAATGAAGCGCATCCGAACGCCAACGGCGCGAATAATTTGCCTGAGCAGTTCGCGGTTACGGTAGTCGATGACAACGGCACGACAGCCAACGGCACGCTGGATGTGAACATCGTCGACGACCTGCCGAAAGCCAACGATGACAGCAATGGTACCGCCTCGGAAAGCCAACTGACCCTGACCGGCAACGTCCTGACCAACGACGTGCAAGGTGCCGACCGCGTACCCACCGGTCCAGTCACGCCCGGTATATTCACCGGTACCTACGGCACCTTGGTTCTGAACGCCGACGGCACTTACACCTACACCCTGAACACCAGCGATGCCGATTTCAAAGCCTTGACCGGCGGCGGTAACGGCACAGAGACCTTCGCATACACCATCACTGACGCCGACGGCGATAGCAGCAGCGCCAATCTGGTTCTGCAGATCCACAACAACGACGACCCGGTGCTGCTCAACGGCCTCGACGTCAACGGTGGCGAACTCACCGTCTACGAAAAAAACCTCAGCGACGGCACCAGCCCCAACACCCCAGCGCTGACCCAGAACGGCACTTTCACCGTCAGTGCTCTCGATGGTCTGCAGACCCTCACGGTTGGCGGCATCGCGGTGATCACCAACGGCGTGGCCGCAGGTTTCCCGCAATCGGTGATCACACCCTTGGGCAGCACCTTGACCATCACCGGTTATGACCCGGCGACCGGCGTAGTCAGTTACAGCTACAGCCTGGCCGACAACGAAGCGCATCCAACCGCCAACGGCGCCAATAGCCTCACCGAGAACTTCGACGTGGTGGCGACTGACACCGATGGCAGCACCGCCAGCGGCCAGATCAACGTCAATATCGTCGATGATTTGCCGACCGCGCATGCGGACGCGGCTTCGGTGGCGGAGGGCGGCACCGTCAGCGGCAATGTGCTGGATAACGATGTCGGCGGCGCGGATGGCCCGGCGATTACCGGCGCAGTCGTCGGCGTGCGCGCCGGTGCCGACACCTCGACTTCGGCCATCGGCGGACTCAATTCGCAGATCAACGGCACCTACGGCTACCTCACGCTTGATGCCAACGGTAACGCCGTTTATCACAGCAATCCCAACGCGGTGAACGGTCCGGGTGCGGTGGATGTGTTCACTTACACCGTGCGCGATTCCGATGGTGATGAAAGCACCACGACGATCACCATCGACGTCTATAACAGCTGCCTGAAAGCGGTCAGCGACACTGACGTCACCGTCTACGAAAAAGCCCTCGACCTGAACAAGGATGGCCAGGATCTGGCGGCGGGCAGTGTGGTCGGCAGCGATCCGAACAGCACTGGCGAAACCGCTTCCGGCACCCTGGTCGGCTCGGTCACCGGTGCGGTCGGCGCGATCAGCTATGCACTGGTCGGCAGCGCCACCGGTAATTACGGGCAGATCGTCCTCAATGCCAATGGCACTTACACCTACACCCTGACTTCGCCAGCGACCACCACGCCGCACGCCGACGATGGCGCCAACAGCCTGAGCGAAACATTCACCTATCAGGCCACCGATTCGCTGGGCAATGTCGTCACCAGCACGATCGTTGTGAGCATCGTCGATGACGTGCCGAAGGCGCTGAATGACAGCAATGCCGACAACGCGACCGAAGCCCAGTTGACCCTGACCGGCAACGTCCTCGACAACGACGTGCAGGGCGCCGACCGCGTCGCCAGCGGCCCGGTGACCGCCGGTACTTTCACCGGCACTTACGGCACCCTAGTGCTCAACGCCAATGGCACTTACACCTACACGCTGGACGCCAACGACGCCGACTTCAAAAACCTCCAGGGCGGCGGCAACGGCACGGAAACCTTCGCCTACACCATCACCGATGCCGACGGCGACACCAGCACCGCCAACCTGGTGCTGAACATCCACAACAATGACGATCCGGTGTGCCTCGACGGCCTCAACGTGAAGGGCGGCGAAATCACTGTTTACGAGAAAAACCTCAGCGACGGCAGCAACCCCGACACCTCGGCGCTGACCCAGAGCGGCAGCTTCACCGTGACCGCCCTCGATGGCCTGCAAACCCTCACGGTCGGCGGCATTGCGGTGATCAGCAATGGCGTCGCCGCCGGTTTGCCGCAATCGGTGGTCTCGCCACTGGGCAGCACCTTCACCATCACCGGTTACGATCCGGCCACCGGCGTGGTCAGTTACAGCTACACCCTGGTCGACAACGAAGCTCATCCGAACGCCAACGGCGCCAACAGCCTCAGCGAGAGCTTCGATGTGGTCGCCACTGATACCGATGGCAGTTCGGCTAGCGGTCAGATCAACGTCAATATCGTCGACGATTTGCCGACTGCCAACGCCGATACCGGCTCGGTGGCGGAGGGCGGCACGGTCAATGTCAGTGTGCTCGGCAATGACAGCAGCGGCGCCGATGGTGCCGCCACGGTGGTCGGCGTGCGCGCCGGCAGCAACACCGCGACATCAGCCAGCGGCGGGCTCAACAGCAACATCAACGGTAACTACGGCTACCTGACCCTCGACGCGGCGGGCAATGCGGTTTACCACAGCAACCCGAACTCGGTGAGCCCGCCGGGCGCGACCGACACGTTCACCTACACCATCCGTGACAGCGATGGCGATGAAAGCACCACGACGCTGAGCATCAACGTCGCCGACAGCAAACTGGTCGCCTCGGTGGATCAGGATGTCACGGTCTATGAAAAAGCCCTCGACCTGAACAAGGATGGCCAGGATCTCGCCCCCGGCACAGTCACCGGCAGCGAACCGGGCAATACCGGTGAAACCGCCAGCGGCACGCTGGTCGGTTCGGTCAGTGGCGGCAGCGGCGCGATCACGTACACCTTGGTCGGCAACGCCACCGGTAGCTACGGGCAACTGCTGCTCAACGCTGACGGCACCTACACCTACACGCTGACCTCGGCGCCGAAAACCGCGCCGAACGCCAACGACGGGCCGAACACCCTCAGCGAAACGTTCACCTACAAAGCCACCGATGCACTGGGCAACAGCACCACCAGCACCCTCGTGGTCAACATCGTCGACGACATACCGAAAGCCGTTGCCTCGGATCGCTCGGTAACCGCAGTGGAGATTGATTCCAACATCCTCATCGTCCTCGACATCTCCGGCAGCATGGCTGATGCCTCTGGCGTGCCGGGCCTGTCGCGGCTGGCACTGGCCAAGCAGGCCATTGGTGCCTTGCTCGACAAGTACGATGATCTGGGCGATGTGAAAGTGCAGTTGGTGACGTTCAGCAGCAATGCCGCCGACCGCACCACCGTGTGGGTGGATGTCGCCACCGCCAAGACACTCCTCGCCGGTCTCAACGCTGGCGGCGGCACCAACTACGATGCTGCCGTAGCAGTGATGCAGACCGCGTTCAACACCTCGGGCAAACTCACCGGGGCGCAGAACGTGGGCTACTTCTTCTCTGACGGCAAGCCCAACGAGGGCGACATCGGCACGGCCGACGAAGCCGCGCTGAAAAACTTCCTCGACGCCAACAACATCAAGAACTATGCAATCGGTCTGGGCAGTGGCGTGAGCAACGCCAACCTCGATCCGCTGGCCTACGACGGCATCAACCACACCAATACCAATGCGGTGGTGGTCACCGATCTCAATCAGCTCAACTCGGTATTGTCCGGCACTGTGCAGGGCGCGCCGGTCACCGGTTCGCTGCTGGGCGAGGGCGGTTCGTTCGGCGCCGATGGCGGTTTCATCAAGTCGATCGTGGTCGACGGCACCACCTACACCTACGATCCGAAAGCCCTCAGTGGCCAGGGTTCGTTGACCGCGAGCGGCGGCGCCAATCACGGCACCTTCAATACCGCCAACAACACCGTCAGCATTGCCACCAACAACAGCGGCACGCTGGTGGTCAATCTTGATACCGGCGAATACAGCTACACCTCGCAGAAAACCACCGCCGTGGTGATCACCGAAAACATCGGTTTCACCGTCAGCGACAACGACGGCGATCTGGCCAGCTCCACCCTGACGGTAAAAGTGATTCCCAACGCGCCACCGGTAGCGATGGACGACCACGTCATCACCAACGTGCTGTCAGGCAACATCGTGGTGCCGGGCGAGCTGTTGCTGGCCAATGACACCGATCCGAACGGCGACACCCTCAACGCCACACCCACCAGTTTCAATACCGGTTGGGTGTCGAAAGCGGCGGACTTCACCGGTACCGGCCTGATCGGTTTCACTGGGCAGACCAATAACGCAGCCAACCAGAACCTGGCCAATGTGCGCAGCGCCTTCAGCGCCAATGCCGCGACCATGACCGCCGTGCTGGTAGTCAGCGGTTATCTGGGCATGGTGAGCAACAGCAATGCCAATGACGAAGATCGCATCACCGTCCACCTGCGCCAGGGCGAAACCCTCAATCTGGATCACAATCTGGGGGCCGGTAAGATCAGCATGGAGTATTCGCTCAATGGCGGTGCCTGGATGGCGCTGGCGGACGGCCAGACCCTCAGCGCCTCGGCGGACGGCGTCTACCAGATCCACATCACCAACATTGGTAATGGTGGCGGCAACCCGAATGCGGCGGAGAACTACCAACTGACCATGACCCTCAACTACGCCGCGGCCCATGACATCACGCCGGACTACCACGGCACCTACACCGCCAACGACAACCACGGCGGCAGCGACACGGCCAACGTCAGCATCAGCTATCAGGACGGCCACACCCTGACCGGCACTGCTGGCGACGATGTGTTGGTGGCGGGCAGCGGCAACAACGTGATCAATGCCGGCGACGGCAACGACGTACTCACGGCAGGCTCCGGCAATAACGAAATGCACGGCGACGCTGGCAACGACTTGCTCTACAGCGGCGCGGGCAACGATCTGCTCGACGGCGGCACTGGCAGCGACACCGCCAGCTACGCCCACGCCACAGCCGCCGTCACCGTCAATCTCGGCCTGCTCGGTGCGCAGAACACCCTCGGCGCCGGTACCGATACGCTGACCGGCATCGAAAACCTGCTCGGCTCGAACTTCAACGACAGCCTCACCGGCGACGGCAACAACAACGTGATCAACGGTGGCCTCGGCAACGACTTCCTCAATGGCGGCGCTGGCGATGACCTGCTGATCGGTGGCATGGGCAACAATACGCTGACGGGCGGGGCAGGGGCCGACACCTTCCAGTGGCTCAAGGGCAACAGCGGCCATGACCTGATTACCGATTTCACCCCCGGTACCGACAGGCTCGATCTGTCGCAACTGCTGCAAGGCGAAAACGCCAGTACCGCGTCGCTGGACGACTATCTGCACTTCACCGTCAGCGGCAGCGGCGCCTCGGTGATGACCAGCATCGACGTCAGCGCCATGGCCGGCGCCGCGCCGAGCCAGACCATCGACCTGGCCGGCGTCAACCTCGCCAGCCACTACGGCGTGACCCCGGGCGCGGGCGGCATGATTGCCAGCGGTCACGACACGGCGACGATCATCAGCGGCATGCTCAATGATCATTCGTTGAAGGTGGATACGGTTTGAGCTGAGGTCTGAAATGACAAAACCCGCCGCCCCGGTTGATTCGGGACGGCGGGTTTTGTCTTTCTGCAGAGATACCTCTGTAGGAGTTGCTGACGGCTGCGATCTTTTGACTTGGATCGTCCCAGGCTGCATTCCCCCTCAATTCACCGGTCTGAGGCACCATGCCCAATATCCGGCGTTGAAGTCGTTACGGCAGAGATGCCCGCCAGCCCTCCAGACGTAATATCCTGCTTGTCCCCGACATGCCGAGGTGTCGCACATCCAGGTTATCCAGCCAGAAGATAGCGGCCAGTAATAGTCATTGTTATATACCGCTTGCATGGCACCGAAGAAATTATTCAAAGGGACCGAACCATAAATACTGTTCATCCAGTTTACTGCCTGGTAATGCGTCATCGGATATCCAGACACATTCAGCTGATACAAATTCCGAACGTCAACATTGTATGAAAATGAGCTGAATCGGTCCTGTACGGTAATGTACGTATTGCCGTTACGTGTGCCCGTGACTTTTCCGTTGCCGTCAACACTGGCCACGTTCGGATTACTGCTTCTATAGCTGATTGGGGGCACTCCTGTGGACGGGGTGGCGGCGCGGATTTGAGTATTGCCGGGAAAGTCCCCGCTGTGAGTCCATGCATAGACTCTCGCTCCATGCAGGGCCATAGCGCTGTTGTTGACTTGCAGCGCTCGGCGCAGCGTGAACGAGCGTAAAGGAGAAAGGAGGCGATCGCCGTATAGCGCTCGAACTTGCACGACTGTCAGTACATCGACAACGAGCCCCTTCAATAGCGTTGAAAATTTCCCGTCCTTGTCTGTGGTCAATGTCTCTATCGACTTGCCATTCACCAGAACTTCAACCTGCTGTTCTACGCTCGCAGTTCCCTCGACCGTGACATTCGGATCAACCGTCAGGTCGCTATGCGGAATCTCCCTGTTCTGCGAGTCCTTAATCAGTGTGATGACCGGCTGCAGCTCAACCAGAGATTCGATCTGATAGGTCTGGTGGGGAAATTCCACTGGATTGCCGCGCAACCCCAGGCGCACGGAAAATATCAATGTCGCCGTACTGCCGCTTTTGAGATTTCTCAACACTTCCAGCGTCGGCGTTGACAGTTCCCGTATCAGCCCGGCGCTGGTGACGCTCGCCTCCGCGTTCATGATGACGTGGCGAACAGGGTTGTCTTTGCTGTCGATGCCGATCAGCACCAGCGTCATGCTCTGGCCCGGCCGTTGTCCGTGCCAGAGGTTGACCGCCAATTTGTCTGCGCTGGTCAGTTTTTTTACGTCCAGTATTGCGTTATCAATGCCAATGATTCGCGGTCTCGGAAACCTGGGATCCTGATCAGCGATCAGTTTGAAAGAAACCTCAGTTTCCGGAGAAGATCCGATTTTCTTGCCGTCTTGATTCAGGTTGAATTTGAATCGCACGGTTTCACCGTGAAGCGCCACAATGAGGCGCCTGTCGAACGGAAAGCGGGCTTGTTTGGCCGAATCCAGATCTACCAGCGGGAAGCGATCAAATCCCAAGGGCAGTGGTGTGCACACCAGGCGAACCTTCTCGGTCTTGGCATCGAGATATTCCACCAGCATGCTCGGCAGCGCTGCCAAGGGATCAAGCGGATTAGTGAAAGGCGATACCAGTGAGGGCGGCGTGAGGACAAGCTCCTTGGGATCGCCGATCTTCAACTGCGCGATATCGGAAAAGACTTCACTTTCGCCGGGATTGGTGATGGTGGCCTGCACGGCCAGTCTCGCGCTGGCGTAGGGCTTGATGTACTCGTTCTCGGCCTCGAAAACAATGGGCTTCGAAGGATCGGTTACAAGCTGTCCCCAAGTAAACCGCACCAACTTGCCGTTGATGTCTGTGGTCTGCCAATGCAGCTTGACCTCTGCCCCTTGTTTCAAGGGCCAGAAACTGGCGACATTTATAAAGGCTTTGGCAGTGTCGACCGCCAGCTCACCTTCCACCAGTGGGGTGACCTCCGGTGCTCCCAGTGGCAAGGATTTACCCGCAACGGTGACGTCAGCAGGCTTGGAGAGTTTGGGCTGACCTGCTCTGGTCTGGATATAAGTTGCCCGTAAACTTCCACCTATCACATTTTGAATGCGGAAATTTTCCACGGGAAAGTTCAGTGTCTTGCTGTCTACGGTCACCGTTAAAGAATAGGTATGAGTGACTGGCACGTTGTTTCGGGTGAATCCTTCCAGTGTCAGGGCGATCACATCGTTGGTCGCAAAACTGCCCGTCAGGAGAATGTTCGTCGGGCCGCCTGCAAGCCAGTCATGGTGTATTACGTCGTCGCCATCGGACTGCTCGAAAATCGGCGCGGTCAGCAGAGTTATTCCGGGCTTGAACGGCAGAATGAGCGGTTCCGAAAAACCGCTGGAGTTCTCGACAACGTCATAAACGCTCCAGCGCACCACCAGATTGCTGGTTTGTTGCAATTTGTCGAGCAGGTCAGGCGTCAGATTGAAAACGATGTCGGCCGAGTCGTCGGTCACGACGAAGTCCAGCCGCAGCGAACCAAATGTCAGCACGACCGTATCGCCGATCTGCTGATTGAAGTAATGCTTGACCGTGACTTCCATGCCCTCTTTGATGACGTTCTGATCGACGATACTTTCCGATGCGATCGGCAGCTTGAGGCCCTGATTGGAAGGCTTGCCGCCGTCAATGTCCGCTTCGCCCGGAGCGGGATGTTTGAACCTGAGTTGTGAGTGTGGCGATTCCCCCGGGTTGCCGCTCAGTCTCGTGACTTTCATCCAGCAATCCAGCCTGACGTCGGTAAACGGCAGGAATTTCTCCTCGAGGGTTTCGGCTGTAATGTAAAAAAGTACGGTTTTAGGGGTCTTTCCATCGGCCTCAAAATCGTCCTCTGTAAGGGCGAAATCAATCACGGACGAAGGGTTGGTGACATCGGGTCTATCGAGGAAGACTTCGATACGGTCACCGAGGGCTTGAGACAGATACTCCGGGAGACTAAAGCCCAATCCGTTAATGTTCTGAGCAATCATGGCGATGTTGATACCGTAGCTCTTGTCAGTTTGCAGCTTGTGCAGGAGTGGTTGCGGCGGATAGAGGGCCAGCACACCGATACCGGAACGCGGCGCAGGAGGGAATATCAGGTATTGTGAGCTGGTCGTGAATTTTCGCCTTCCACACGGGGCGCTTACCTGGGCTGTCAGCGCCGATACGGAAGAATTAAGCATGCGACGTTAAAGCGCGCACCTGTCAACTCTGACAGGTGCGGACGGATATCGGATGAACGGTTGTGCCGCCGACGGTGGGGCAATCAGCTTTTTTTCAAGGTCTTCTGCCGCACAATATAAACCGTCACCAACACCGCACTGGTCAGCATGAACCCACGCGCCCAAACCAACGGCACCAGATAACACGAGAACAGAATGCTTACCCACATCAGGCCGATCGCGTAGACCTTGCCTTTTAGCGGGATGCCGTTGCCTTCGAGGTAGCCGCGAATCCATGGCCCCAGCCGTGGGTGTTCGACCAGCCAGCGATAGAAGCGCGGAGAGCTGCGCGCGAAGCAGGCCGCGGCGAGCAGGAGGAAGGGGGTGGTGGGCAGGACCGGCAGGAAGATACCGATCACCCCCAATGCGACGCTGAGCCAGCCGATGGCCAGCAGGACGTAGCGCAACATCAGGGGGCGGTTGCCTATGGGGTTGTCCATAGGCCGGGTCTTAGTGATGACGAGGCTTGAGGATCGCCGGTTTTTCGTCGGGGGCCTGGCACAGCAGATACAGCGCGGTCAGGGCTTCCGGGATCTGAACGATCATGTCGTCCATCAGGTTGGCGTCCTTGGCGATGTCTTCGAACTCAGGCTGCTCGTCGAACAGGCCGGAACCGACCATGATCGGCAGGAGCATTTCGCTGACTTCTTCTTCGGCGGTTTCGAACCAGGCCGCTTCGCGCAGGAACACGCCTTCCATGAAACCGATGCACCAGCCGCGCAGTTCGGAATCGTCCGGCTCTTCGCCCAGATCCAGTTCGCACGGCAATTCGAATTCTTCATCCGAGGCCAGTTGGCGAGCGATGTGCGCTTTGAGGCCGATCAGTGTGGCTTCGATTTCGGCACGCTGGGCTTCGTTGGCGTAATGCGGCTCTTCGGCGAACAGCGCGTCGATCCACTCGCGCTCCGGAACGTCTTCGGAGCAGATAGACAGCGCGGTCAGGTAACCGTGGGCGGCGACGTAATCCAGCGCCTCGTCGTGCAGCTCGTCGGCATCGAGGAAGACTTGCAGGCGGGTCAGTTGCTCAGCGAAGGACATTACGGGGCTACCTTGGGGAATAAACAATGCGGGAATTCTAGGCTTTCTTGCGCGCTCTAGCCAGCCGCTTGGCAGATTTGCCCGAATTACCGGCCTCACTGGAAAGATGAATAACCCTGTGGGAGCGAGCCTGCTCGCGAAGGCGGTGTATCAGGCACTTTTGCATCGACTGACAGGTCGCTTTCGCGAGCAGGCTCGCTCCCACAGGGTTTTGTGTGTGGCAGGTTTATCAGGTGTCTTCTCAGCGGCACCCTGTGCGGCGAAGGCCTCGGGTATACTGCCGCGTTTTGCGATCCCTGCTGGCGCTGCGCTGGTCATGCAATGTGTTCTTACGTTTTGTTTAAGCAGCCGAAGCTGCTCTGAACCAGCCTGAGCAGGGATGTATCGGTAGATTTTTGGAGTTTTTATGCTCGAACAGGCTCAACGCGTCCTCAAGGACATCTTCGGCTACGACAGTTTCCGTGGCCGTCAGGGTGCGATCATTGAGCGCGTGGCCAGCGGCGGTGATGCGCTGGTGCTGATGCCTACCGGTGGCGGCAAGTCGTTGTGCTTCCAGGTGCCGGCACTGTTGCGCGAGGGCCTGGCGGTGGTCGTTTCGCCGTTGATCGCGCTGATGGACGATCAGGTCGCCACCCTTGAAGAACTGGGCGTCGCCGCCGCTGCGCTGAACTCCACGCTGAGTGCCGAGCAGCAGCGTGATCTCGCCCTGCGGATCAAGCGCGGCGAAGTGAAAATGCTCTATCTCGCGCCCGAGCGTCTGGTGCAGCCTCGCATGCTGGCGTTCCTGCAAAGCCTGGAAATCGCCCTGTTCGCCATCGACGAAGCGCATTGCGTTTCGCAATGGGGCCACGACTTCCGCCGCGAATACCTGCAACTGGGCCAGTTGGCAGAACTGTTCCCCCACGTTCCGCGCATTGCCCTCACCGCGACCGCCGACAAGCGCACCCGCGAAGAAATTGTCGATCGCCTGCACCTGCAGAACGCCGAGCGCTTTCTGTCGAGTTTCGACCGCCCGAACATCTTCTATCGCATCGTGCCCAAGGAGCAGCCGCGCAAACAGTTGCTGGCGTTCCTCGCCGAACGGCGCAGCGATGCCGGCATCGTTTACTGCCTGTCGCGCAAGAAGGTCGAAGAAGTTGCGGCGTTCCTCAGCGAGCAGGGCTTCCCGGCGCTCCCGTATCACGCCGGTCTGCCCAACGATCTGCGCGCTTATCACCAGAAGCGCTTCCTCAACGAGGAAGGCCTGATCATGGTCGCGACCGTGGCGTTCGGCATGGGCATCGACAAGCCCAACGTACGCTTTGTCGCGCACCTCGATCTGCCGAAATCCCTTGAGGCGTATTACCAGGAAACCGGACGCGGCGGCCGTGACGGGCTGCCAGCGGATGCGTGGATGGCCTACGGTCTGCAAGACGTGGTGATGCTCAAGCAGATGCTGCAGAACTCCGAAGGCGACGAGCGGCACAAGCGTCTGGAGCAGCACAAGCTCGACGTCATGCTGTCGCTGTGCGAAGAAACCCGCTGCCGCCGGCAGGCGTTGCTGGCCTATTTCGATGAAGACATGCCAGAACCGTGCGGGCACTGCGACAACTGTGTCGACGGCGTGCAGACCTGGGACGCCACCGAACCTGCTCGTCAGGCCTTGTCGGCGATTTTCCGCACCGGCCAGCGCTATGGCGTCGGTCATCTGGTCGACGTGTTGCTGGGCAAGGACAACGAAAAGGTGCGCAGCTTCGGCCATCAGCATTTGTCGGTGTTCGGTGTTGGCAAGGCATTAAGCGAGAGCGAGTGGCGCTCGCTGTTCCGCCAGTTGGTGGCGCGTGGGTTGGCCGATGTCGATCACGAGGGCTATGGCGGTCTGCGTCTTAATGACAGTTGCCGGCCGCTGCTCAAAGGCGAAGTGAAGCTGGAACTGCGCCGCGACCTGAAACCGCAAGTCACCGCGAAAGCGGGCAGCAAGAGCCAGGCCAGCCAACTGGTGCGCGGCGAGGAACGCGAACAGTGGGAAGCCTTGCGCGCACTGCGGCGCAAATTGGCCGAAGAACACGGCGTGCCGCCGTACGTCATCTTCCCCGACTCGACGTTGTTGGAAATGCTCCGCAGCCAGCCGACCTCGCTGGCGGAAATGGCCCGGGTCAGCGGCGTCGGCGCACGCAAGCTGGAGCGCTATGGCGAAGCCTTCCTCGAAGTGCTCGGCGGCGAGGCGGAGGCGCCGAAGGTGGTCGCCGATGTCCGTCACGAGCTGATCACCCTGGCCCGCGCCGGCATGACCCCGCTGCAGATCGCCGGGCAGTTGCAGTGCTCGGAGAAGAACGTCTACGCCATGCTCGCCGAAGCCATCGGCAAGCAGCAGTTGTCGCTGGAGCAGGCGCTGGATTTGCCAGAAGAGCTGATGGGTGAAGTGCAGGACGCGTTTCTCGATGGCGAGGGCGAGTTGCCGTCCGTCGCCGAAGTCGCCGAGTTGTTCGCCGGACGTGTTCCTGAGGGCGTGCTTTATTGTGTGCGGGCGGCGTTGCAGTCTGAATTCGAGATGTGAAACGACGTATGCGCCAAGCCCTGTGCAGTTGTAACGATTCAGTACAGAGCCACTCTTGCCTATAACTGCCGCCCATGCTTAGCTGACTAATAATTAGATTTTCCGTATTTTCAGTCTAACCGTGAGTGTTTTATGCCGTTAACCGATCAACATCGCTTTGGTATGCAACTGGCCCAGATGTCCCGTGGCTGGCGTGCCGAACTGGATCGTCGCCTCGCCGGGCTGGGCCTGTCGCAGGCGCGCTGGCTGGTGCTGCTGCATCTGGCGCGTTTTGAAGAGGCACCGACCCAACGCGAACTGGCGCAGAGTGTCGGCGTCGAAGGCCCGACCCTGGCGCGCTTGCTCGACAGTCTGGAGAACCAGGGACTGGTGCAACGCCAGTCCGTGATGGAAGACCGCCGGGCGAAAAAAATCGTGCTCTGCGCACCTGCCTTGCCCCTGATCGAACAAATCGAAACCATTGCCACGCAACTGCGCCACGAACTGTTTGAAGGTGTCGACGAGGCAGATCTGAAGGTGTGCATGCGCGTGCACGGGCACATTCTGGCCAACCTGGAAAAATCTTGAGGCACATCCCGGCAGTGATTTTTTGAGAGATCGCGCTGAGCGGACTATAAGAACTACTGGGCAATATCGTGTTCGTACCGGATGTGCGAACGCATAGAAACCGGTTTTGCTTATTTAAGGGATGCTCATGCTCGCAAGTCGGCACGTGCTGCGCGGGGGCGCCAAATGGCTGCTGCTCGCTGGCGTTTTCAGCTATTCGACCTGGTCGATGGCGTTGGGGTTGGGCGAAATCACTGTTCACTCAGCCCTCAATCAGCCGTTCAAGGCCGACATCGCGCTGGTTGATGTCGGTACGTTGACGCAAAACGATCTCTCGGCCAGCCTGGCTTCGGCGGATGAATTCGGCCGGGCCGGCGTCGAGCGGGTGTTCTTTCTCAACGATCTCAAGTTCACTCCGATCCTGCGCGGCAGCCGCCAGATGATCCGGGTGACGTCCGGCAAACCGGTCAACGAACCTTTCCTGAATTTCCTCGTGCAGCTGGATCAACCCAACGGCCGTCTGCTGCGCGAGTACACGGTGTTGATCGACCCACCGGGTTCGCCGGGCATCGTGCCCGCTACTGACGAGCCGGATCCGCGCCCGCAATCCTCCGAATTTCCAGCTGTCGAACCGGCTACCGCGCCGCCCCAGGCGGCCCAAGGCAAGCGCCCTGCGGCGCCTGTGCCGCCAACGCCGGCGCAGCCTGCCAACGATGCGCAGGCCGAGCAACTGGCCGCCAGCGTGCTGCTCACCCAGCAACTGCAAAAGACTCTCGACGAACAGAACCTGAGGCTGCAAGAGCAGCAAGTGCAGATAGCCGACGGCAGGAAGCAGATCGAAGAGTTGCAAACCCGTCTGGCCGAAGTGCAGAAAGCACCGCCACCGCCCGTGGTCGCTCCGGTTCCGGCCGCTGTTTCAGCCCCGGTCGAGGCGGCAGACGATGGCGTGAACTGGCCGCTGCTCGGCGGACTTCTATTGCTGCTGGGCGTGCTGGCTGCGTTGCTCATACGTCGCCGTCAGCAACGTTCGACAGCAGACGGCACGCCGCTGCCGCTATTGCCCGTGAGCGCCGAAGAAGAAGTCGACGAGCCCGAGCTTCAACAATCTGTCGGTGCGCACGCGGCCACCGATCATCGCGACGAACCCGGTGCTGGCGACGTGCTGGAGGCTGTGGGCATCTATCTGGCCTACGGCCGACTCAGCGAAGCGGCCGGGCTGCTGCGCGATGCCTTGCACAAGGAACCTGAACGCACCGATCTCGGTTTGCAGTTGCTGGAGGTTCTTGGGCGCCAGGGTGACAGCGCCGCTTACGAACAGCAGGAAAACCGCCTGCGTGCGCTTGGCGTCGATGAGCGCGAACTGATTGAAACCCGCGCTCGCCATCCCAAACTGGCAGGCGCCGCACCGGCGGCATTTGCAGCAACGCCAATCGCGCCTGAGCTGCCCGTGGCCACGGCAGCGACCGCAGCTGCGCCGCTCGCATCGACGCTCAGCCCTGCGGAGGATGATTTCGAATTGAATCTGGGCGAACTGTCGATGGATTCAAATTGGGATTTGAACGACAGCCGCACCGATGCCGCCGCACCGCCGATCGATGATCCGGAGCTGGGCACCAGCCTGTCGGTGTTACCTGTCGATTTCGAACTGCCACAGGCTGCATCTGCCGAAGAAGCCGAACTCGAATGGATCCCCGAACCCGACGCCCAACCCCTCGACGATGACTTTCTCAATGAGTTCGGCGATCCCGAGCCGTCGCTGGTGCTGGAACCTTTGGATCTGCAACCACCCGAGTCCACCGACATCGAGTCCGCCGGCAAGCTCGAACAGGCACAAACCTGCATCGACGATGGCGACATCGACAGCGCGATCGCGCTGCTCAATGAATTGCTCAGGGAAGGGGATGAGCCGTTGAAGCAAACCGCAAGGACGTTGTTGGCGGGGATTCGCTGAGCGCCAACGGATTTTTGGGTTCACCCGAGACCGCCTTCGCGAGCAGGCTCGCTCCCACAGGATAGAGCGCATTCCATTGTGGGAGCGAGCCTGCTCGCGAAGGCGTCAGAACGTCTGCCCCAGATTCAGATAAACCGCCTGCTCATCCGCATCATTCAACCCATACGTGAAGTTCAACGGCCCCAGCGGCGTGTCGAAGCCGATAAACACACTCGCGGCATTGATGTAGCCGCTGTCGAATTCATTGTCGTTGTTCCACGCCCGACCGCGTTCCAGCGAGGCGCCGGCGTACAGCGGGAAGTCCAGCGGCAGATAAGAGCGCGGCGTCAGGCGGCGGTAGTACACGGCGCGCATCAGGCTGACGTTCTGCCCGGACAGCGCGTCCTCACGGAACCCCGATAACTGCCGCGCGCCGCCGAGCAGGAAGCTTGAGGTGACCACATTGGCATCGTCCAGCGTCCGGCCGTACCGTCCGCCGAGAATCAGCGTATCCGGCCCGTGGCTCATGGCCTTGTCGAAATTCAATTCCCACTGGCGATAGCGATTGTCTGAACCCAGGCCCGGTTCGAACTGGGCAAACGTCAGGCTGACGTCCTTGCCCTCGTGCGGAAAGTAGACGTTGTCCAGCGAGTCGTAGGAATACTTCACGGTATAGAAGCCTTCGTTGAAGCTTTCACTCGGCAGATCCTGATCGCCGATGCGTACGTCAGCCTTGCCCCAGGCCTGGCCGACGCCGAGTCGCACTTCACCGTTGTTGCCGATCTGCCGGCCGAGGTTGAGGCCGAAGCCGTAACGCTCGACCCGATACTGCGCGATCGGATCGTTATCCAGCACCGAGTCAACGTTCTGTGCCTCGAACGACCCGTAGGGCGCGACGAAGTAGCGAGAGCCGACGTCCAGCGGCTGATAGAACTCGCTGTACAGCTCCTGTTTGTCGCCGATCTGCGCCCGGGTCAGCCATTCCGCACCGAGGCGGTTGATGCCGTTTACGCGGTAACTGGCGCCGAGGTTGAAAGCACTGTCGCCGCGCATGTCGTCCGACAGATTCAGGCCGACCCGCAAGTAATCGGTGCCGCTGCGCTTGCCGCTGGCACTGATGACCAAGGTGTGATCCTGGCCTTTGTGCACCACGCGGTAACGCACTTGATCGAAGTAATCGAGGCCGTACAGCGTGCCCATGTCCGAATGCAGGCGGCCCAGGTCCAGCGGCGCGCCGATCGGTTGGCGGATGTAATAGCGAATCACGTCATCGTCGACCTTCGAGTCATTTTCGACGCGGATCGCGGTGATGATCGGCGTGCGCTGGCCCGGCTGACGGGCGGCGTTCAATTCCGCGTCCTGGGTTTCAGTCGGCTTCAGCTGCGCCAGCCGCGCATCGAGGATCCGCGTGGCGCGGTAACCAGCATCGATCATCTCCTGAGCCTTGCCGAAATCGGTCACGCCGAATGCGGCCAGCGCAGGCTGGATCAACACGTCATTGGCATGCAGAGTCGCCAGTTGTTCTTCGGAGTTGCGCCGGGTCATCAAGGTGATCGACTGATTGAGCACATCGACCACCGTGGTCAGTTGCTTGCGATTGCGCAGCGGCGTGCCGATGTCGACGACGATGGCGATGTCGACGCCCATTTCCCGCGCGACATCCAGCGGGATGTTGTCGGTCATGCCACCGTCCACCAGCAGGCGCCCATCGAGCTCAACCGGGGCGAACACCGCCGGGATCGACATGCTCGCGCGGATCACTTGCGGCAGGTGGCCTTTGCGAAACACCACTTTTTCGCCATTGGCGATGTCGGTGGTTACGGCGCGAAACGGGATCGGCAGTTTGTCGAAGTCGCGGGTGTCGCTGGTGTGCGCCAACAGGCTTTCCAGCAGCAGCGCGAGGTTCTGGCCCTGAATCACCCCCAATGGCAGGCCGAGACTGCCGTCGTCGCGGAAGCTGAGTTTCTGCTTCACCAGAAAATCGCGGTCGTCCTGCTTGCGTCGAAATGGCACGTCCTCACGCGGCGGCGCGTCGGACAGCGCCGCTTGCCAGTCGATGCTCAGGGCGAGTTTTTCCAGTTCGTCGATCTTGTAGCCCGAGGCGTACAGGCCGCCGACTACCGCGCCCATGCTGGTGCCAGCAATGGCGTCGATCCTGATGCCTTGTTCTTCCAGCGCCTTGAGCACGCCGATGTGCGCCAGCCCGCGCGCAGCACCGCCGGACAGCACCAGGCCGACTTTCGGTCGTGGCGCTTCACTGGCGTGAACCAGCAGGGGAAGGAAACCAAGCAGCAGGCAAAACAGCAAACGGCGCATTGTGAGTCTCGGGGCAAGCGGTAAAGCCGGCTATTATAGCGGCGCCCTCTGTCTCAGGAGTTTCAGCGATCATGACCGTCGCCAAAGCCGAAGTTGTCATCACTTATTGCACCCAATGCCAGTGGCTGCTGCGCGCGGCGTGGCTGGCTCAGGAACTGCTCAGCACCTTCGCTGACGACCTGGGCAAAGTGTCGTTGGTGCCGGGCACCGGTGGGGTGTTTCACATCACTTGTGCGGGTGTGCAGATCTGGGAGCGTAAGGCCGACGGTGGTTTTCCCGAGGCCAAGGTATTGAAGCAGCGAGTGCGCGATCAGATCGATCCTGACCGCGACCTCGGCCACAACGACCGCACTCAGTGAGAGGCGGCCTCGGCGGCGACGGTTGTCTTGTCGCTGCCGCCTGACATCCGCGCCGACACCACAATCGCGACGATGATCAACGCGCCACCGATGAGCATCCGCAGGGTCGGGGTTTCACTGAACAGCAGCCAGGCGAGGGTGATGCCGTAGACCGGCTCCATGGCGAACACCACTGCCGCCGTGCGTGCCTTGATCACCGCCAGACTGGCGACGAACAGGCTGTGCGCCACGCCCGTGCAGAACACTCCGAGCAGCGCGATCCACAACCAGTCCAGCGCTCGGACCTGACTCAACTGCGGCGCCGCGACCGGCAACAGACACAACGCCACGACGACGTTCTGGCACAACGCTGCCTGCACCGCCGGGATGCGCCCGGAACTGGCGCGGTTGGTCAGCGACAGCAGGGAAAACAGCAGGCCGGACAACACTGCCCATAGCAAGCCGACGGTCGCGCCACTGCCCAGATCGAATGCGGGCGTCACCAGCACCAGACCGATGCTGACCAATACCACCAGGACGATTTCATTGGCACGGATGCGTTCGCGGAAGATCAGTCCTTCGAGAATCACCGTGAACGCCGGGAAACTGGCAAAACCCAACGTGGCGATGGCTACCCCTGCGATCTTCACCGATACGAAAAAACTCACCCAGTGCCCGGCCAGCAACACGCCGCTGAGGGCGAGGCGCCGCCAGTCCACGGCCTGAAGTTTCTGCCAACCATGCTGGCTGAAGAAACGGGCGAAAAATGCCAGGGCGAGCACGGCGAAAGCCGCACGTCCAAATACGATCACAGCAGGGGATGCGGCAGCGAGTTTGCCGAACACACCAGTCAGGCCAAACATCAAAGCGCCGATATGCAGGGCGCCGAGGGCGGTACGCGGAGTCATTGCATTCCTTTTTTCAGGTTCAACTTCATGGGGCCATTGAACCGCGTCTCGGCCTGCAAGTCTGTCGGCAGGCTATCGTCTTTTGTCGCAGGAATCGCGCCGAAGATGTCCGGGCGAGGAGCCGAACTCTCGCAGGACTGCGGCCGAGAACGCACTCTGCGAGCTGTAACCGACGCGACTGGCTACTTCACCAATCGGCAATGCAGTGTCGCGCAGCAGTTGCACCGCGAGATGCAGGCGTCGACTGCGGATGTAATCCATCGGCGTCTGTCCGCATTCGGCCATGAACCGAGCGTGCAGGCGCGCACTGGACAACCCGGCCACGCGCGCCAGGTCGGCCACTTGCAGCGGATAGCCGGCGTATTGCTCGATGTGCGCATCCAGCGCGGCGTAGGGCAAGCGACGCGCGCGGAGTTCGGCAGGTTGCGCGTGATTGAGACTGGCCAGCAGCAACACTGCGCCTTGCTGCGCGATCAACGGATCGCTGACCGGACTGTTCGCCAGCCAGCTGACCAATTGACTCTGCCCCGAGTCCAGCGACAGCCGCCCCGGATGATCGAGCAAGCGCCGACTGGCCTCGGCATGCGCGCCCAGCGAGTCCTGCACCCATTGCCCTTCAGGGATGTCGAGCACCAGGCAGCTGCTGCCTTGGGGACTGTCGCAGGCATGATGAGCGCCGGACGGAACCACCACAACACTCTGCTGACGCACTTGGCTGCCACAGCCCTCGACCTCGAAATCCAGCGCACCGGACAGCCCGAACACCAATTGCGCGTGCTCGTGGCTATGCACAATCAAATCGTGGGTGTACTGACGCAGGGTGAGGATCGGTCGCATGGCAGGTTGTCTCCGAAGTGGCCGTCAGTCTACACCGCCGTACGCCGGATGCGCTGTCACACGACTGACTCACGCCTGTCACGGTCGATTAACCCGGCGCGCGCAAGCTGGCGAAAACATCGCAGAGGGTTGCCCATGACCAGCGCCGAGCTCGCCCGACCCAGTCGCAAACAACGGGTGCGAACCCTGTGGATCTCCGATGTGCACCTGGGCACCCGGGATTGCCAGGCTGAGCACTTGTCGCAATTTCTCAAGGGCTACCACGCCGACAAGGTCTATCTGGTCGGCGACATCATCGATGGCTGGAAACTGCGCAGCGGCATGTACTGGCCGCAAGCGCACACCAACGTCATCCGCCGCCTGCTGACCATGAGCAAGCGCGGCACTGAGGTGATTTACGTCACCGGCAACCACGACGAATTCCTGCGGCGCTATTCGAAACTGATTCTGGGCAATATCCAGTTGGTCGACGAAGCGGTGCACGTTACGGCGGACGGTCGGCATTTGCTGGTGATTCACGGCGATCAGTTTGATGTGATCACCCGCTATCACCGCTGGCTGGCGTTTCTCGGCGACTCGGCCTACGAATTCACCCTGACCCTCAACCGCTGGCTCAATCACTGGCGTGCCCGTTATGGCTACGGTTACTGGTCGCTGTCGGCGTATCTGAAACACAAGGTCAAGACCGCCGTCAGTTTCATCAGCGACTTTGAAGAAGCCATCGCCCACGAATGTGTGAAGCGCGAACTGCATGGCGTGGTTTGCGGGCATATCCACCATGCCGAGATTCGCAAGGTCGGCGGGGTGGACTATCTCAACTGCGGCGATTGGGTCGAGTCGTGCACGGCGCTGATCGAGCATTGGGACGGCACGATCGAGTTGTATCGGCTGGCGGATGCGCAGGCGCGGGAGGCGGAGTTGAAAGCTGCCAAAGTTGCCGAGATCGCCTGAACGAAAGATCACCCTGTGGGAGCGAGCCTGCTCGCGAAGGCGTAGTGTCAGACAAAGCTTATGTGCCTGATACAGCGCTTTCGCGAGCAGGCTCGCTCCCACATGTGGTCTCAGGCCGGGCTGTGTTCTTGCATCGCGGCTTTGTAGATCGAGTTCTTCGGCTGCGCAAACAGCCGTTCCATCATCGGCTCGAAGAAACTCAGCGGCAGCGTGTCATACGCCGGGTCAAACGCCGCCGCGTCGTATTTGGCGCAGAATTCGGCCGTGGCGTGGAACTGCGGATGGTCCTTGAACTGCTCGCGCAAGTGCCGATCCATGCCCAGGTGATGAAAGAAGTAATAGCCCTGAAAGATGCCATGCTTCTCCACCATCCACAGGTTCTCCGCACTCACGAACGGCTTGAGAATCGCTGCGGCGATGTCCGGATGGTTGTAGGAACCGAGGGTGTCGCCAATATCGTGCAACAGTGCGCAGACCACGTATTCCTCGTCACGCCCGTCGCGAAAGGCGCGGGTCGCGGTTTGCAACGAGTGGGTCAGGCGATCCACCGGGAAACCACCGAAGTCGCCCTCAAGCAGCTTCAAATGCGCGAGAATCCGCGATGGCAGCTGTCTGGCATAGGCACTGAAATCAGCGGCGATAATCGCCCAGTCTTCCTCGGTGCCGTCCTTCATATGGGTGAAGCGAGCATGGGCACTCATCGGCAGACCCTCATTCAGAACGCCACGCGACCGAGAATCATGTCGCGGTACATGACGAAATCGCCGAGCAGGCTGTACAGCGGATGCTGGAACGTCGCCGGGCGGTTTTTCTCGAAAAAGAAATGGCCGATCCAGGCAAAGCTGTAACCGGCCACAGGCAATGCCAGCAACAACAACCAGGCGCTCTTGGCGATGCTCAGGGCGAGAATGAAGATGACCAGAGAAGTGCCGATGAAATGCAGACGACGGCAGGTGCTGTTGCTGTGTTCGGCGAGGTAATACGGGTAGAACTCGGCGAAGCTGTTGAACTGCTTGATGTTTTCCACGACCGCGCTCTCTGTGGTGATTGTTCTGGTGACAAGTTGTTCGGCGGGGAGCTTATTTGAGTCTAGAGTGATCATTGGCGTGGGCCAGTGACAATCGGCGCCACTTTAGTATCCTTCGCAAATAGGGCGGTTATCTGCAGCCCGTCATGTAAAAGAATAACAACCATGAGCGAACGAACGACTTCTGCAAGCTGGGCGATGGGGATTGTCAAAGCACTGGAGATGGACGGCCTGGATTGCCGGGTACTGTTCAGGCAGCTGGGGCTGGATTTCAGCGCCCTTGAAGATCCGGATGCACGCTTCCCGCAAGACTCCATGACCCGGCTCTGGCAGCGCGCGGTCGAGGTTTCCGGCAACCCGGCGATCGGCCTGAACATGGGCAAAGTGGTGCGCCCGGCCTCGTTTCATGTCGCCGGCTATGCGCTGATGTCGAGCAATACCCTGGCTGAAGGCTTCCAGCGTCTGGTGCGCTATCAACGCATCATTGCCGAAAGCGCTGACCTGAGCTTTCGCCTGCTCGACGAAGGTTACGCGCTGATTCTCACCGTGCACGGCGATCATCTGCCGCCGACCCGGCAGAGTGCCGAAGCGTCACTGGCCTGCGCGTTGGCGCTGTGCGGCTGGCTGACGGGGCGTCCGCTGCACCCGGTCAAAGTGTTGGTCCAGGGCGATCAGCCGACAAATCTGCAACCTTATAAAGAAGCCTTTCACGCACCGCTGGTGTTCAACGCGCCATACGACGCGTTGATCTTCGAACGGGCCGATATGGAGGCGCCGCTGCCGACCGCCAATGAAGCCATGGCGCTGTTGCATGATCGCTTTGCCGGGGAATATCTGGCGCGGTTCTCCGAGAGCCGCGTGACGCACCGGGCACGCCAGGTGCTGTGCCGTTTGTTGCCCCAGGGCGAACCCAAGCGCGACACCGTGGCGCAGACGCTGCACCTGTCGCAACGCACCTTGCAGCGGCGCTTGCAGGAGGAGGGCACCAGTTTCCAGCAATTGCTCGACGACACCCGCCGTGAACTGGCCGAACAATATCTGGCGCAACCGAGCATGACCTTGCTGGAAATCGCCTACCTGCTGGGCTTTGCCGACCCGAGCAACTTCTTCCGCGCGTTTCGCCGCTGGTTCGACACCACACCCGGCGAATACCGCTTGCGCCTGACGCAGGTGCCGGACGCAGTCAGTGACGCCAGAACGCCGGAATACACAGCACAAACACCGTAATGATCTCCAGTCGGCCGAGCAGCATGCCGAACGACAGAATCCACTTCGCCGCATCCGGCAGCGTCGCGAAGTTGCCGGCCGGGCCGATGGTTTCGCCCAAGCCCGGGCCGACGCCGGACACGGTGCTGGCGGCGCCGGTCAGCGCGGTCATCCAGTCGACCCCGAGCAGCGACAGCAGCAGCGCGATCACGCAGATGGTGATGGCGAAGAAGAACGAGAAAGTCAGGATCGAACGGACGATCTCTTCGTCGAGGCGGTGACCGTTGTACTTCTGCTTGATCACCGCGCGCGGGTGGATCAGCTGATTGAGGTTGGCCTTGAGCAGGATGTAGGCGACCTGAAAACGGAAAATCTTGATCCCGCCCGCCGTCGAACCTGAGCAGCCGCCGACAAAGCCCAGATAGAAAAACAGCATCAGCGAGAAGTTGCCCCACAGGC
This sequence comes from Pseudomonas sp. ef1, assembly GCF_007293365.2. Classification (NCBI taxonomy): domain Bacteria; kingdom Pseudomonadati; phylum Pseudomonadota; class Gammaproteobacteria; order Pseudomonadales; family Pseudomonadaceae; genus Pseudomonas; species Pseudomonas sp. ef1. The sequence goes on from NZ_CM129815.1 coordinate 2,667,974, forward strand.
TGTAATCACCGAGGGCAAAACCGGTGGTGGTGACTACCGAGGTCACGTTCAGCGCCACATGCCGCAGCGCTTCCAGCCAATGCAGCTTGGTGGTCCACCAATACCAGGTGCCGAGCACCAGCCAGGTCACCAGCAACATCGCCAGCAAACCCTGCACCTGTTGATCGCGGATCAACGCCCGGCGGTTGCCGCGTAGCGTCGCCACGTACAGGGTGAACGGCAGGCTGCCGAGGATCATGATGACAATCGCCACCCAATGAACTGCCGGTTGCGTCCACTTCGCCAGCGACTGGTCGGAAGTCGAGAAACCACCGGTGGAAATCGCCGACATCGCGTGGTTGATCGCATCGAACGGGCTCATCCCGGCCCACCAGAACGCCAGACTGCCGAGAATGGTGATGCCGACGTAGGCCGCAACGATCAGCCGCGCCACCATGTGCGAGCGCGGCATGACCTTTTCCGAGCGGTCCGAGGATTCGGTCTGGAACAGGCGCATGCCACCGATGCGCAGCAGCGGCAGAATCGCCACCGCCATGCCGATAAAGCCGATGCCGCCGATCCAGTGCAGCAGCGACCGCCACATCAGAATCCCCGGTGACATGTTGTCCAGGCCGTTGAGCACGGTGGAACCGGTGGCGGTGATGCCGGACATGCTTTCGAAAAACGAGTCGGTGTAACTGATGTGCTGGGTCAGTAGAAACGGCAGCGCAGCGAAAATGCACACCACCAGCCAGCTGCTGACCGTCAGCAGATACATGTCGCGCGGGCGCAGGTGAATGTGTTCGGGTCTGCCGGGTATCACCAGGGCGAGGCCGGCGACAAAGGTGATCATGCTCGCCCAGAGGAACGACGGCAGATCGCTGGTGCGCTCGAAAATCACCAGCGTGGCCATCGGCACGACCATGGCCACAGCCAGCGTGATCAGGAAGATGCCGATGATAAAACCAATGATCCGTAAGGTCGGCAACGCCATGAAATCCGCTCGGGCTGATTGAACAAGGGCGCCATTCTACCTGCGGGGCAAGGCATGTAAACCGGCAGGCGCTGCGCAGTTGCAGCTAGAATAGCTGCACATTTTTCAAAGGAGGTGGCCGATGCAGGCTCTCGACGCGTTGCTCAACCGTGTTTCCGTTCCCCGCCTGGTCGAACCGGCCCCTACTGCCGAGCAGCGCGAAGCCCTGTTCGGCGCGGCCTTGCGTGCCCCGGATCACGGGCACTTGCAGCCGTACCGCTTTTTGACCGTCGAAGGCGCAGCGCGTGAGCAAATGGGCGAGTTGCTGGCCGAGGCGGCCCGCCAGCAGGGCGGTGAAGTCACCGACGCGATGATCGACAAGGCGCGCAACGGCCCACTGCGCGCGCCGCTGGTGGTTGTGGTGATCGCGAAGCTGCAGGAACACGTGAAATACCCGAAGGCCGAGCAACTGCTCACGGCCGGCTGTGCGGCCCACGGGATTTTGCTCGCGGCGTATGCGCAGGGGATTGGCGCGGTGTGGCGCACCGGGGATCTGGCGTACTCGAAGCATGTGGCCGAAGGTTTGGGACTGGCGGAAGGCGAGGAAGTGATCGCGTTTCTCTATCTCGGCACGCCGCAGAAAGAGCCGCGGGTGGCGGAGAAGGTTGATCTGGCTGAGTTCGTCAGCGCCTGGCCCGGTAAAGCCTGACCCGATTTCAAACTGTGGGAGCGAGCCTGCTCGCGAAGACGGAGTGTCAGTGGTCATATTGGTTGACTGACACACCGCTTTCGCGAGCAGGCTCGCTCCCACATTTTTTGCTTCAGGGCTGGACCACGACTCCCGGCACCAACGGCAATTCCAGACTCGCCACAAAGCCGCCCTGCGGATGATTGGCCAGCGTCAGCGTGCCGCCATGCCGTTCCGCCGCGCGCTTGGCAATCGCCAGTCCCAGGCCATGCCCGGCAGCGGTCTGCCCCGGTGCCCGGTAGAACGGCTCGCCCAACTGATTCAGATGTTCGGTCTGCACCCCCGGCCCGTGGTCGCGCACGCTGATGACAATCCGCTCTCCCTGCCGCGCAGCCTGCAATTCGATCGGCTGATCGCTCGGGTTGAAGCGCTGGGCGTTGCGCAGCAGATTATCCACGGCGCGCTCGATCATCGTCGGCCAGCCTTTGAGATTCAGTTGTGGCTCAGCTTGCAGGCGCACGGTCTGCTCGGGGGAGCTGAGCTGCGCATCCTTTTGCAGCGTGGCGAGCAACGCATTCAGGTCCACTTCTTCAGCGCTGGCGTTGTCGGCATCGACTCGCGCCAGCACCAGAATTTCACTGATCAAGGCCTCCAGCCGGTCGCATTCGCGGGTCAGGCGTGGCCACAGTTTCTCGCGCTCTTGCGGGTTGGCACGCTCGGCCAAAGCCAACGCGATGCGCAGGCGCGCCAGTGGTGAGCGCAGTTCGTGGGAGACATCGCGCAGCAACTGGCGCTGACTGCCGATGAGGCTTTGCAGGCGCGCGCCCATCCGGTTGAAATCGGTGGCCAGCACGCCGAATTCGTCACGGCGGTTGGCCAGCTTCGCCAAGCTGTTCTGCTGATATGTGGTCTGCCCCAGATCATGCACCGCGCCGCGCAAGCGACTGAGCGGGCGGGTGATGGAGAAAGTCACGAGCAAACTGAACAGGGTCAGCACCACCAGCGCAATACCCAGCGCACTCAGCGGCCAGAGCAGGCTTTCGCGGTGCCAGGCGTCGAGTTCCGGGTGCGGGATGCGGTAGATGAACAGGTAGGTGTCACCGGTTTTTTCGCTGGTGATTTCGTCGGTCAGGCGCCGCCACGGCAGACGGCGATCGTCGTTGTTCTGCCGCGCTTCGAACGCGGCGGCGCGACGCGGGAAGGTGCCACGCACCACCGGATCGCCGGTTTCGTTGAGCACTTGAACGTCGATGTGATACTGGCGTTTGCGTTGTTCGAGGATATCCTGCGCGGCTTCTTCGCCTTGGGTTTCGTAAGTCTGCGTCCATTCCGCCGCCAGCGTGTTGAGGCCGGGATGGCGGCTGAGAATCCATGCGTCCTGATTGAGCATGTGCCCGAGCAGGATCGACAGCCCGGCTACCAGAGCGATGGCCAGCCAGAAGCTCGCAAGAATCCGCCAGAACAGTGAACGCACAGAAACTCCTCGAAAATTACAACGTTCAAATGTGGGAGCGAGCCTGCTCGCGAAGGCAGTGTCAGTCAATCCATCGCTGGCTGATACACCGCCTTCGCGAGCAGGCTCGCTCCCACATTCGATTTGAATGGAACAGGCCCGACGAGGTAAGTCGTCGGGCCCGGGGTCAAGCCATTATTGCGCCTTTTGTGCCTGCTGCGCTTTCCAGGCCTTGAACTCGGCCCACTCGGCGCGGCGTTCGGCGCGTTTCTTCTGGATTTCGTCGAACTGCTTCTGTTGCTCGGGTTTGAGCAGTGCGCGGACATCGGACTCGGCTTTCTTGTGGTTGGCCGCGATCTCGTCCTTCATGGCTTTCTGGTCGGCCGGCGAGAGTTTTTCCAGGTACTTGTCGACCACCTGCTTACGCTCGTGCATCTGCTCGCCCATGATCTTGCGAATCTGCTCGCGCTGTTCGCCGGTCAGGTCGAGCTGGCTGTACGGACCTTTGCCGTGCATGCCGCCGTGCATCTGACCGCCGTGGCGCGGGCCATCCAGCGGACCACCCAGCGGACCGCCATCCTGCGGCATGGCCATGGCCACGGTTGGCAGAGCGGCAGCGAACATCAGAGCGATAAGAGTCTTGCGCATGGTGTATCTCCTTGTCTCGTTCCCGGTACGTTCCGGATGAGTGCAGATTACGCAGATCAAGGTCAGCGGCGGTCAGCGCAGCGTAAAGCTTCGGTAAAGACGTTTCGTGCCCGGCCTTACACATATCCAGTGCAGGAGGTGCTGAAGGCTGCGATCTGATCGTTCCCACGCTCTGCGTGGGAATGCAGCCGAGGACGCTCTGCGTCCTGCAGCCTGAAGATCGCCGCCTTGGGCAGCTCGTACACGGAACAAGATGGTTTTATAGGCTGTAGTAGTAACCACGGCTACGCAGCGCGACGATGCGCGGGCGGCCGTCGGGGTGGGGGCCGATTTTTTTGCGCAGGTTGCTGACGTGCATGTCGAGGCTGCGGTCGTACAGGGTCAGCTTGCGGCCGAGGGCCAGTTGCGCCAGTTCCTGTTTGTCCAGCGGCTCGCCCGGCTGTTTGAGCAGGGCTTCGAGCAGGCGGCTTTCGGAGACGGTCAGGGTCAGTTCTTTTTCGTCGATGCTGACCACGCCGCGCACCGGGCTGAAACTCAGGTCGCCCAGCTCAAGTTGCGTCGATACGGCGGCCGGATGACTGCGCCGCAACACGGCACGCAGGCGCGCGGTCAGTTCGCGGGGGTCGCAGGGTTTGGCCAGATAATCGTCGGCGCCCAGTTCGAGGCCGAGGATGCGGTCCAGCGGTTCGCCCCGCGCTGACAGCATCAGCACCGGCAAGTCCGCGTGGTCGTTGCGCAGTTGTTTGAGCAGTTCCAGACCGCTGCCGTCGGGCAGCATCACGTCCAGCACCACCGCCGCCGGGGCGGTTTCGGCCAACGCCTTGCGGGCGCTCTGGCCGTCGTGGCAGGCGCGCACCTGGAAGCCTTCCTGGCTCAACCAGCTACTCAGGAGTTCGCACAACTCCTGGTCATCATCAATCAATAACAGCTCGCTCATGACTCACTCAATTTAGCCATTGCCGACGTTTTCGGCTTGCACCGCTGGCAAAGATACCGCAGAGCAGCGCCAATAGCGCTACTCCGGCGCCAGTGACGAACCACTGCTGTTGATCGGTCAGCAAACGCGGCAGCGGGCTGGCCTGGGCTTCCTTGAGTTGCAGCTTCAGACGCTGGTTCTCCTGGCGCAGCCGGGCGAGCTGGGCGCTTTCGCGGGTGTTGTCGGCATTTTGCAGTTGTTTGTTCAGTTCTTCGCGCTGCTGCTCACTGGCCTTGAGCCGCTGTTGCAGCTCGGTGATCTGGCTGCCGGCGCTCAATGACAATGGCGTGGAGCTGCCGCTTTCGGTGGTTTCCTCACCATGGGCGGGGGCCATGATCGACAACGTGAGCAACATCAGACACAACGGACCCTTGCGCATCGCGACACCTGTTTCCAAATGGATATTGGGCAGGTTGTCGGCAGGCAAACGAGAATAATGAGCGATTGAGAGCGCGATGAACCGAGAAGGTTCATCGCGTGGCAGGACTTAAGGCAGGACTTGCTTGAACGGTTTGACGATTACATTGGCGTAGACGCCGGCGGCAATGTACGGATCGGCATCGGCCCAGGCCTGTGCGGCGCTGAGGGACTCGAACTCGGCGACGATCAGGCTGCCGGTGAAACCCGCTGCGCCCGGATCATTGCTGTCGACCGCCGGGTGCGGGCCCGCCAGCACGATGCGGCCTTCGCCCTTGAGCGCTTGCAGGCGTTCCAGATGCGCCGGGCGCGCGGACAGGCGAGCTTCGAGCGAGTTGGCAACGTCGGTGGCAATGATGGCGTAGAGCATGTCAGTCCTCGGTTTTTGGCGTTGTGGTATCGGTGTCATGCAGATGGCGCGACAGGTAAACGCCCTGTGCGACCAGGAACAGCACGGTCATGCCCAGGCTGCCGAACACCTTGAAGTCGACCCAGATGCTCTGGAACGTGAAAGCAACGAACAGGTTGGCGGCGCCGCAGAACAGGAAGAACGCGATCCAGGCGATGTTCAGGCGGGTCCAGACCGGGTCCGGCAGGGTCAGCGCGTGACCCATGATGCGTTTGATCAGCAAGCGATCGCCGATGAAGTGGCTACCGATGAACGCCGCAGCGAACAGCCAGTTGACCACCGGCGCTTTCCATTTCAGGAAGGTTTCGCTGTGGAAGGCCAGCGTCAGGCTGCCGAATACCAGACAGGCGATCAGCGTCAGCCACTGGCTCTTTTCCAGCTTGCGCTGCTTGATGAACAGCGCGCCGTACACCACCAGGGAACTGATGATCAGCATCGCCGTGGCGCTGTAGATACCGCCTACGGTCACTTGCTGGCCGGCAATGTCGACGACCCGTGGATCAAGTTTGTAAACGATGAAGAACAGCAGAAGCGGGATGAAATCGATGAATTGTTTCACAGTGAGAGCCAGAAGCTGGATGTGGCGGCATAATAACAAACATATGGGCGCGCGATAGCGCCAGCTGATTTGAGGTTACAACTCCCCGTGAATGTTGATTTGCACTGCCACAGCACGGCCTCCGATGGCGCCCTGGCGCCTGCGGTTCTGGTTGCGCGAGCGTTCGAAAACGGCGTGCGAGTCCTGGCGTTGACCGACCACGACACCCTCGAAGGCCTTGCCGAAGCGCGTACGGCGGCGACCGAGTTGGGCATGCAACTGGTCAACGGCGTCGAATTGTCCTGCACTTGGGGCGGGGCGACCATTCATGTGCTGGGCTACGGTTTCGACGTCAACGCTGCGCCGTTGGTTGAAGCAATCGCGAAATTGCACGATGGCCGCTGGCTGCGGTCGGAAGAAATAAGCCGCAAGCTCGCTCTGAAGGGCATGCCCGGTGCCCTCGACGGCGCCCGGCAGATCCAGCAGGAGCTGGGCGACAGCGGCAACGCGCCGGCCCGGCCGCATTTCGCCGACTGGATGGTGCGTGAAGGTTATGTAAAGGATCGCGCCGAGGCGTTTCGCAAATGGCTCGGCGCCGGCAAGCTCGGCGACGTCAAGCTGCACTGGCCGACCCTGGAAGACACCGTCGCCACCCTGCGCGCCGCCGGTGCCTGGGTCAGCCTGGCGCATCCCTGGCACTACGATTTCACCCGTAGCAAGCGCCGAAAGCTGATTGCCGACTATATTCAAGCAGGCGGGCATGCTATCGAGGTGGTCAATGGCCATCAGCCCGCAGAACAGGTGGGCAGCCTGGCGATCCTTGCCCGTGAGTTCGGTCTGCTGGTCAGCGCCGGCAGTGACTTCCATGGCCCTGGCGGCTGGTCCGAGATCGGCCAGTACCGGCCGGTTCCCGAGGACCTTCCACCCCTGTGGTGTCGGTTCAAACATGACACAGATATTGCCGCCGTCTGAACAGGTAGAGAATGTGAGTCAATTTTTCCAGATACATCCGGAAAACCCGCAAGCGCGCCTGATCAAACAGGCGGTCGAGATCATCCGCAAGGGCGGGGTGGTGATTTATCCCACGGACTCGTCCTACGCCATCGGTTGCCAGATCGGCGACAAGACCGCCATCGAGCGTGTGCGACGTCTGCGTCAGCTCGATGAAAAGCACAACTTCGCGCTGATCTGCAGCGACCTGTCGCAACTGGGCAATTACGCCAAGATCGACACCGGCACCTTCCGCATTCTCAAGGCGCACCTGCCGGGGCCTTACACCTTTATTCTCAACGCCACCCGCGAAGTGCCGCGCCTGTTGCTGCATCCGAAAAAACGCACCATCGGCCTGCGCGTGCCAAGCCATCCGATCGCGCTGGCGCTGCTGGCCGAACTCGGCGAGCCGCTGATGAGCGTGACGCTGATCATGCCCGGCGATGAAGACCCACTTACCGATCCCTACGAAATGCGCCAGTTGCTCGAGCACCAGGTCGATCTGATCATCGACGGCGGCTTTGGCGGCATCAAGGCCTCGACGGTGATTGACCTGACCGGCGACGACCCGGAAGTGGTCCGCGTCGGTTGCGGCGATCCGACGCCGTTCATGGTCGAGGCCTGAATGTCCGCAGTGGAAACCGTGGTCGATCCTCAGGCCGGCGCCCAGCAGGAACTGCCGTTCGCGATGGTCTATGGTCAGGCGGTCATGGAAATGCCGCTGGACCTGTACATCCCGCCGGATGCGCTGGAAGTCTTTCTTGAAGCCTTCGAAGGCCCGCTCGACCTGCTGCTGTATCTGATCCGCAAACAGAACATCAACATCCTCGACATCCCGGTGGCGGAAATCACCCGCCAGTACATGGGCTACGTCGAGTTGATGCAATCGGTGCGTCTGGAGCTGGCCGCCGAATACCTGGTGATGGCGGCGATGCTCGCCGAGATCAAATCGCGCATGCTTCTGCCGCGCGCCGAAACCGTCGAAGATGAAGAAGACGACCCGCGCGCTGAACTGATCCGCCGCTTGCAGGAATACGAGCGCTTCAAGGCCGCTGCCGAAGGTATCGATGGGTTGAGCCGGGTCGGCCGCGATGTGATCGTGCCCAAGCTCGACGCCCCGGAAGCGCGGGCGCGCAAGCTGTTGCCCGACGTCGCGCTGGAAGAGATTCTGATGTGCATGGCCGAAGTGCTGCGCCGTGGCGACATGTTCGAAAGCCACCAGGTCAGCCGTGAAGCGCTGTCCACCCGCGAACGCATGAGCGATGTGCTGGAACGGCTCAAGGGCGGCGGCTTCGTGCCGTTTGTCGAGCTGTTCACCGCCGAAGAAGGCCGCCTGGGTGTGGTGGTGACCTTCATGGCGATCCTTGAACTGGTCAAGGAATCCTTGGTCGAGCTGGTGCAGAATGAGCCGTTCGCCGCGATCCACGTGCGAGCCCGAGCCGAATAACGAGTCCCTGTATGAACCTGACTGAACCCCGCGAGCTGGCGTCCCTGCTTGAAGCCTTTCTGTTGGCCTCGGGAAAGCCGCAATCCCTCGAGCGCCTGTATGAACTGTTTGAAGAAGGCGAGCGGCCGGAGCCGGCGGTCTTCAAGAAAGCCCTGACCCTGCTCGGCAAGTCCTGCGAGGGTCGCGCCTTTGAGCTCAAGGAAGTCTCGTCGGGCTATCGCTTGCAGATCCGCGAGAAGTTTTCACCGTGGGTCGGCCGTCTCTGGGAAGAGCGCCCGCAGCGCTATTCCCGTGCGTTGCTGGAGACCATCGCGCTGATCGCCTATCGCCAGCCGATCACCCGTGGCGAAATCGAAGACGTGCGTGGCGTGGCGGTCAACAGCAACATCGTCAAAACCTTGCTTGAGCGTGAGTGGATTCGCGTCGTCGGCTATCGCGACGTGCCGGGCAAACCGGCGATGTTCGCCACGACCAAAGCGTTTCTCGACCACTTCAACCTGAAAAACCTTGAAGACCTGCCGCCGCTGGCTGAACTGCGCGAGATGGAAGCCGAACCGGTGCTCGACTTCGACGACGCGCCGGTGCCGCAGAGCCTGCAGGAACTGGCCGACGCCAGCGCCGAACCGGAGGAGGAGAAGGAAGAAACCAGTTTCCATTCCCTGCTGCTGGAGCTGGACAGCATGGAAGAGGGCATCAAAACCGATTTCGACGATTTGCTGCGCGATGCGGTGGATGGCGAAGCGCCGGTGGCTGAGCCTGAGATCATCGAGCCGGTTGTTGAAGCTGAAGTTGAACTTGAAGCGGCGCCTGACGCCGAACCGGAAGAAGACATTCTCGGTGTCGCCGAGGCCCGCGAGAAACTCCTGGCCGCCGTTGCCGCCCTCGAACAGCCGGAGCCGGAACTCAGCGAAGAAGAAGCCGAAGCCCGCGCACTGGCCGAGGCGATCGAAGCCGAACGGCGCGAGTTCGAAGACTGACGCCTATCGAGAAACCAGTGAAGACGCTGTGGGAGCGAGCCTGCTCGCGAAGGCGGTGTGTCAGATACATTAATGCTGAATGACAACGGGCCTTCGCGAGCAGGCTCGCTCCCACAGGGTGAAATGTCGTTCTGGAGATTGCGATGAGCTCAACCAAAGACCCCTGTATCAGCCTCTGCAAATTTTCCGACGACATCTGCCTGGGCTGTGGCCGCAGCAAGCGCGAGATCAAGGCCTGGAAGAAGCTCGACAAGGACGACAAGCGCACCGTGCTGGCCGAAGCCGCGCTGCGCCTGATCAAACTGGGTGGTGCCGGTCGGCGGAAAAAGAAATAACCGGCAATCGATCAGCTAGTCTCTGATGCGCGACGACGCACATCCGCGTATGATTCGCGACCCTTCGCCGATCCCTTCGGCCTGGACCCAGTTTTCAATACTTCAGGCGCCGCCTGAACAGACCACACCGGGAGGTGCCCAGATGAGTGACATCAATCAGAAAGACGACCAGGAAATCGGCCCAGCAGGCGAAAAGCTGCAGAAAGTCCTCGCCCGTATCGGCGTCGGCTCGCGCCGTGACGTGGAATCCTGGATCAGCCAGGGCCGGATCAAGGTCAATGGCAAAGACGCCACCCTCGGCCTGCGCGTCGACATGCACGACGCCATTACCATCGATGGCAAGGTGATCAAACGCGAAGAGGCCGCCGAATCGGTGCGCCGCGTGATCATGTACAACAAGCCTGACGGCGAGATCTGCACCCGTGACGACCCGGAAGGCCGTCCGACCGTGTTCGACAAGCTGCCGCGTCCGAAAGAAGGCCGCTGGATCAACATCGGCCGTCTCGACATCAACACCACCGGTCTGCTGATGTTCACCACTGACGGTGAGCTGGCCAACCGTCTGATGCACCCGTCCTACGAGATGGACCGCGAGTACGCCGTGCGTGTACGCGGTGAAGTCGACGACGAGATGATCGAACGCCTGAAGGCCGGCGTGGTGCTGGAAGACGGTCCGGCGCGTTTCACCGACATTCAACAGGCGCCGGGCGGTGAGGGTTTCAACCACTGGTACCACTGCGTGGTCATGGAAGGGCGCAACCGTGAAGTGCGTCGTCTGTGGGAATCCCAAGGTCTGGTGGTCAGCCGTCTGAAGCGCGTGCGTTTCGGTCCGGTGTTCCTCAACTCCGACCTGCCGATGGGTCGCTGGCGCGAAATGAGCCAGTACGAAGTCGACGTGCTCAGCGCCGAAGTCGGCCTGACGCCGGTGGCAATGCCGCAGCTGAACGCCAAGAGCAAGGACAAACTCGAACGCATGCAGCGCAAATCGTCGCGGCCGATGGCCAAGACCGAGCGTGTACGCACCCTGCGTCCAGCCGCCGGCGCACCGACCGCGCCGCGCCCGAGCCGTGAGCCGCAGATCGAAGGCGAGCGTCCAGGTCGCAAGCCGGTTGCCCGTGACGGCGAGCGCGCACCGCGTCCGGCCAATGGCCGTACTGAGCGTGGCGAACGCGGCGCTCCTGCCGGTCGCGGTACGCCGGTAGCGGATCGTCCAGCCGACACCACCAACAAGCGCCCGGCCAAACCGGCGCCGAAGCGTCCGGGGATCAAACTGGTCGACGGCGACAAGCCCTCGGGCAAGCGTCGCGGCGCACCGGCTGGTTCCGGTCAGCGCCCGGGTTTTGGACGCAAGAAGCCTGAGTGAGGCAGCTGTGAGTTTCTAGCTGCAAGCTGCAAGTTGAAGCAAAAACGCCAACCTCAGGGTTGGCGTTTTTTTTGTCTGGACGAAAGTCTGTGCTGACACCGATCGTTCCCACGCTCTGCGTTGGGATGCCTCAACGGACGCTCCGCGTTCGGCTTTGGAAGGGACGCGGAGCGTCCGGGCTGCATTCCCACGCGGAGCGTGGGAACGATCATCTGCGGCTTACATAAATCCCCTGTGGGAGCGAGCCTGCTCGCGAAGGCGTCAGTCGCCTAAAACACAAAGCGCCCGTCAAACACCGGCTTGTCATCCAGCGCCAATACCCCGCCAGAAAAGATCAGATCCAGGTGATGGCTGCCCTTGGCACCACCGCCCAATCCGAGATGCAGCCCACAATGCCGCTCCTCAAACCCGGCATTGCGCGCATACAGATCCTTCACGCCTTCGTTTGTGCCAATCCCCAACTCCTCAATCCGCCGGTTCGACGGGTTGGCATCCAGGTACTTGTTGAAATCATGTTCCAGCCCCGGCACGTCGGTGGCGATGCGGCTGATGGTCGAGTTCTCGATCCACAGCTCCAGCGGTGATTCCAGCACGCCGTACTTGCGCGCGAAGGGGATGGTGCTGAGGAAGGTGCCCTTGAACTTCACATGGCCATTGATGGCTTCGCTATGGGTGGCGATTTCGCCGGGGGCGAGGTCGAAGTTGCCGACGCCGTTGATGTCGGTCCACTTCTTGATGCTGCTCATCGGCGTTTCGAACCATGAGCCGTGGTCATCCTTGAAACTCAGCGTGGTCGCTTGGGACATGCGCTGGATCAGGTGACTGTTGAGCCCGGCGATACGTTGCGGGGTGATGCTGAAGGTGTCGTAGAAATAGTCGCCGTAATCCTTGAACAGCAGCGACTTCTTCCAGTTTTCCGCCATCACCGCTTGCAGTGCGCGGACGAACTCCGGGCCGTCTGGGCGCGGGTTGGGCAGGGTGGAAGAGTCGTAGAAGAAAATGTACAGATCGCTGTCGGCAATTGCCTCGGACAGCGCTGCGGTACTTTCCAGGTCCAGACGCCGGGCGCTGAACTGAAAGCGCGGATGTTCGCCGGCCTGTTCGGCAATGGCGCCGGTCAGGGCTTCGTAATCTGCGGTGTGGCCAAGCATGACCTTCGCCGAGTCGAGGCCGGCGAGGGCAGGGTGATGTTCGAGGTAGTAAAGGAAATGCGAGATGGCGCGGGGCTTGTCCATGAATCCTCCCTGACTGACCGGGGAATGAAGCGGCAGGCACGACCGGCCGGACCGTGCCTGCCCGGGATGTCTTACAGAGGCCACATCGCCGTGCCGAACGGAACCACCGCATCGGCTTGCATCATTTCCACAGCGGCCTCATGGGTTGGCGCTTCAAACCATTCGTCCAGTTGCAGTTCGGTATCCAAGTCTTTTTCCAGTGCTTGCATGGTCGATCTCCTAGAGAATTTCACGGTTTATGACTGACCGGTCGAGGTGGCCGGTGAGACGTGAAAAACCTAGTTGAGGCTTTTTCGTAATGCAAAATTTTATCCATTTAATTTTTAAATAGACTTTTTGTTCTGTTTTTCAGGATCGATTTTCTTATTTGAAAACAAAAAACTAGGCAGGCGAAATTGATAGCAAGCTAGCTACCGTCAATATGCAGACATCCTTCGGAAAATTCTGATTCGGAAAATATTCGTTACGCGCTGTAAACAAAACGTGACGAATAGACCCCGCCGGAGCGGTGATTTCCCGCCTCCGCATCGGTTGTAAGGAAAAGCTTCCGTAAGCCGGGGGAACAGCTGCCGCGCAAGGCTCTGGCGCGCTTGTTTCCAGTGTTCAGGCAGGGTGTGATGCGCCCCATGCCTGTCGTGCAGGCGAATAACAAGAAGGAGGCGCAATGAACGCCGCGACTGATTTCCACTTCTCCCCGTGGGACGGTTTTTTCCTCGTCCCCGTCGATGGCCTGCAAAGGCCTGACTCATATTTTGCAGCCGCTCGGCACTGTCGAGGCGGACACGCGCAATCCCGGCAACCGACACGCTGATCAGGCGGGTCTGGCAGCAGGGGGTTAGCGGTGTACAATGCGCCGCGTTTTAACTGTGACCCTCTGCGTAATCGCAAAAATCTCGAGGCTATCCGCCTTGTTCACTCCGCCGCGCCACAAGCGTGCCGGGTTCGATTTCGTCACAGATAAAAACAAACAGGTGACGCATGACCGTTGTAAATGAGCTGAACTCCTGGTGCCTGCGCTGGGGTTTGATCGGGGCTGCCTGAAATCGCAACCTTGCAGCAACGTCTACTGAACATCATCAAACCTTGCGTGAGACCTTTTTCATGAGTGGACAACCCTCGCAAACAGGCGAGCTTAAACGCGGCCTGAAAAATCGCCATATTCAACTGATCGCCCTCGGTGGCGCGATCGGTACCGGATTGTTCCTCGGTTCTGCCGGGGTGCTGAAATCCGCCGGCCCGTCGATGATCCTCGGCTACGCCATCTGCGGCTTCATCGCCTTCATGATCATGCGCCAGCTCGGCGAAATGATCGTCGAAGAGCCGGTGGCCGGTTCCTTCAGCCACTTCGCGCACAAATACTGGGGCGGTTTCGCCGGTTTCCTCTCGGGCTGGAACTGCTGGATTCTTTATATTCTGGTGGGCATGTCCGAGCTGACAGCGGTCGGCAAGTACATCCATTACTGGGCGCCGGACATCCCGACCTGGGTCTCCGCGGCAGCATTCTTCGTGCTGATCAACGCGATCAACCTGGCCAACGTCAAAGTCTTCGGTGAAGCCGAATTCTGGTTTGCGATCATCAAGGTTGTGGCGATTGTCGGCATGATCGCGCTGGGCAGCTACCTGTTGGTCAGCGGCCATGGCGGCCCGCAAGCCTCGGTGAGCAACCTGTGGTCCCACGGCGGTTTCTTCCCCAATGGGGTGAGCGGTCTGGTGATGGCCATGGCGATCATCATGTTCTCCTTCGGCGGTCTGGAAATGCTCGGTTTCACCGCCGCTGAAGCCGACAAGCCAAAAACCGTGATCCCGAAAGCGATCAACCAGGTGATCTACCGCATCCTGATTTTCTACATTGGCGCGCTGGTGATCCTGCTGTCGCTGACCCCGTGGGATAGCCTGCTGGAAACCCTCAATGCGTCGGGCGATTCCTACAGCGGCAGCCCGTTCGTACAAGTGTTCTCGATGCTCGGCAGCAACACCGCCGCGCACATCCTCAACTTCGTTGTGCTGACCGCCGCACTGTCGGTGTACAACAGCGGCACCTACTGCAACAGCCGTATGCTGCTGGGCATGGCCGAGCAGGGTGATGCGCCGAAAGGTCTGGCGAAGATCGATAAACGCGGCGTGCCGGTGCGTTCGATTCTGGCTTCGGCGGCAGTGACGCTGGTTGCCGTGTTGCTCAACTACCTGATCCCGCAGCATGCGCTGGAACTGCTGATGTCGCTGGTGGTTGCGACGCTGGTGATCAACTGGGCGATGATCAGCTACTCGCACTTCAAATTCCGCCAGCACATGAACCAGACCAGACAGACGCCACTGTTCAAGGCGCTGTGGTACCCGTACGGCAACTTCGTCTGCCTGGCGTTCGTGGTGTTCATCCTCGGCGTGATGCTGCTGATCCCGGGGATTCAGATATCGGTATACGCGATTCCGGTGTGGGTGGTGTTCATGTGGGTCTGCTACCTGATCAAGAACAAGCGCAGTGTGCAGCCGGTGGTGGCTGCGACCGCGAAATAACCTCGCAGGCAGAAACGACAAACCCGGCCAGAGTGCCGGGTTTGTTGTTTTGCAATGGAAAAATCTGGCATCACACCGAACCCTGTGGGAGCGAGCCTGCTCGCGAAAGCGGTCCATCAGAAACATCTGCATCGACTGACACACCGCCTTCGCGAGCAGGCTCGCTCCCACAGAGGTTGAGTGAATCGGGTTATCCTGCACGCTCTGATTACGGACGCTTTTCCATGCTGGTGATTTCCAACAACGTGCATCTGCCGGATGCCGAGATCGAATTGACCGCCATCCGCGCGCAAGGCGCCGGTGGGCAGAATGTCAACAAGGTCTCCAGCGCCATGCACTTGCGCTTCGACATTCCCAACTCGTCATTGCCGGAGTTCTACAAGGAACGCCTGCTGGCGCTGCGTGACAGCCGCATCACCAGCGACGGCGTGCTGATCATCAAGGCGCAGCAATACCGCACCCAGGAAGCCAACCGCGCCGATGCGCTGGAGCGGCTGGTCGAGCTGATTCTCAGCGCCACCAAAGTGGAAAAGAAACGCCGCCCGACCAAGCCGACCCTCGGCTCGAAGAAGCGTCGGCTGGAGTCGAAAACCAAGCGCGGCAGTATCAAGGCCGGGCGCGGCAAGGTGGACTTCTAAACCTCGCGATACTTCGCCGTGTGCTTGTACAGATAGACACTCAAGCCAAGGCCGCTCAACGCTGCAAATGCGGCGAACAGGAAGATCGAAGCAAAACCGAATCCTGCTGCGATCGCCCCGGCCAGCGGCCCGGTGATCCCCAGCGACAAATCAATGAACAGTGAATAGGCACCGACCGCCGCGCCACGGCTCGAGGCCGGCACCAGATTCACCGCCTCCACGCCCAGCGCCGGGAACACCAGCGAGAAGCCGAAACCGCTCAGCGCCGCGCCCGCCAGTGCCCAATGCGCATCCGGCGCGATCCACAGCAACAACAAACCCAACGTTTCCACCGACAGGCAGGCAATCGCCACGCGGAATCCGCCGAGGCGGTTGATCAGGTTGCCGAACAGCAGCCGCGCGCCGATGAAGCTGGCGCCGAACAGGCTCAGGCACAGCACCGCGTTGTCCCAGTGCTGGGTCGCGTAGTACAGGGTGATGAAAGTGGCGATGGTGCCGAAGCCGATCGAACCCAGCGCGAGCCCGCAGCCGTGGGGGAAGACTTTGCCCAGCACATGCATGAACGGCAGGCGTTCACCGGCGACGATCGGCGCGGCGGTCTTCGGCCATGCCAGCGCCAGACCGAGCAGGGCGAGGAGGATGATGCTCACGCCCATGCTCCACAGCCCCAACCTGCTTACCAGCCACACACCGAACGGCGCGCCGATCGCCAGGGCGCCGTAACTGGCGATGCCGTTCCAGGAAATCACTTTCGCCGTATTCGCCGCGCCGACCCGGCCGATGCCCCAGCCAATCGAACCGGAACCGACCAGGCTTTCCGCGCTGCCCAGCACCAGACGGCCAATTAAGAGGCTGATCAGACTGAGCAGCGGCAGGTTCGGCGTCCACGCGGAAATCAGCATGAACACACCGCTCAAGCCGCAACCAGCGAGGCCAATCATCACTGCGCGTTTACTGCCCTGGTTGTCGATGATCTTGCCGGCATATGGACGGCTGAGCAGGGTGGCGAGGTATTGCACGCTGATCACCAGCCCGGCGATCACGGCGCCGAAACCAAGGTCACTGTGGACATAGCCCGGCAACACGGCGAGCGGGATGCCGATGTTCAGGTAACCGATAAAGGTGAAGAGGACGATGGAGACTACTTGCAGCGTAACCGCCAGCGGACGCTGGGGCTCGGATATAGACGACATGGGTAACGATCCACGGGAGCAGCAGATTAGATAGGCTGCTCATGATACCGGCGTGAACCGTTCAGGGGCGGGGAAAAGTGAAACTATTTGCCGGGCGGCGCTTTCAGGATTTCGCCGGGGCGACCAGTTGCGTGGTGACGAGGGCGGCGAGGGCGTTTTCTTCGCTGCCGAAACGTTCGAGCAGGGCAGCTTGCTTCTCGGGCGAGAGGCGATTCCAGATCTCGATCATTTTCTCGGTGGCGCCGATCAGCACGGCAGCTTGGCTTTCGGAGAATTCGTCGGTCATGGCGGGCTCGGGTTTCAGGCAGTGTGGAAAGCGCATGTTAGCGCTTTCCACACGGTCTGTACGGAGGGTCTTACTCTTCGCTGTCGGCTTTGCGGCTGTCAGCGGCTTCTTGCGGCTCGGGCTTTTCAGCGCCGGTGTGTTGCGGGGTCGTCTGCTCAGGTACGTGCAGGCTTGGGAAGGGGAGATTGGGAATCTCGTGCATGGGTGCGCTCCTCGCTAAGTCTGTTGATAGATCAGGTGCTCCGCGCTTTACAAAGCCTGCGCAGGATACAGCAGGAAAAATGACAATCAGACTTTTAATTCAAATTAATGCGACAGATGGCCGCAGGAAGGAAGCCAGAAGGTCACCGCAGATACAAATGTAGGAGCTGCCGAAGGCTGCGATCTTTTGATCTTCGATCGTTCCCACGCTCCGCGTGGGAATGCAGCCGGGGACGCTCTGCGTCCCAAAGCGGACGCAGAGCGTCCAAAGAGGCATTCCCACGCAGAGCGTGGGAACGATCAGTCGGGCGGGGGGATTATTTGCAGGCGTCGGCGATGGCGTCGGCGAGCGATGCGAGGCGGGTGGCGTCGATGCCGGCGACGTTCGCGCGGCCGGAGCTGACCATGTACACGCTGTGCCGCTCGCGCAGGGTTTTCACCTGTTCCGGCGACAGGCCGGTGTAGGAGAACATCCCGCGTTGCACACCGATGTGCGCGAAGCGCTCGCGCAAACCGTGGGGTTCCAGCGCTTCGACCAGACCGCTGCGCAGCTGGGCGATCCGCAGACGCATCGCTTCCACTTCATCGGCCCAGCGCGCTTTCAGCTCTGGATCGGCGAGGATGGTCGCGACCACCGCCGCGCCGTGATCCGGCGGCGTCGACCACAGGTTGCGGGCGATATTGGCCAGTTGGCTGCGGATGTCGATGAGCTTGTCGGCGCTGGTCGCGCAGACGATCAGCGCACCGGTACGGTCGCGATACAGGCCGAAGTTCTTCGAGCAGGAACTGGTGATCAGCAGCTCCGGCACTTGCGCCGCGAACAATCGGGTCGACCAGGCGTCCTGCTCCAGGCCATCGCCAAAACCCTGATAAGCGAAGTCGATCAGCGGCAGCAGATCGCGGCTGCGCACCACTTCAAGCACGCGCTGCCAGTCGTCATGGCTCAGGTCGAAACCGGTCGGGTTGTGGCAGCACGCATGCAGCAGCACCACGTCGCCCTTCGGCACTTCCTTGAGCACGGCGAGCATCGCTTCGACGTCGAGGCGATTGTCACTGCCCACATAGGGGTAGTGGCTGACCTTGACCTTGGCGGCGGCGAAAATGGTTTCGTGGATCGGCCAGGTCGGGTTGCTCAACCACACGCCTTTGCCCGGCAGGCATTGGGCGATGAAGTCGGCAGCCAGACGCAGGGCGCCGGTGCCGCCCGGGGTCTGGGTGGCGCCGGCGCGTTGTTCGGTGATCAGTTGTGAGTCGGCACCAAGCACCAGCTCATTGATGCCCTTGCCGAACAACGGGTTGCCGTGGCCACCGATGTAGGTTTTGGTGCCCTGGCTTTCGACCAGTCGCGCTTCGGCGATTTTCACCGCTTCGGGAATCGGCGTCAGGCCCTGGGCATCCTTGTAGACGCCAACGCCAAGGTCGAACTTGCGCGGATTGGCATCCTGCGCATAGGCCTCCATCAAACCGAGAATCGGGTCGCCGGGGACCCGGCCGATGGCGTCGAAGTGCATTACTTGCGTCCTTCTGCGGTCTTGGCCACTTCGTCAGTGCGCGCAGCCATGATGAAGTCGTTGCGGTGCAGGCCTTTGATCGAATGGCTCCACCAGGTCACGGTGACTTTGCCCCACTCGGTCAGCAGGCCCGGGTGGTGACCTTCGGCCTCGGAGATCTCGCCGACGGCGTTGGTGAACGCCAGCGCGTGTTTGAAGTTCTTGAACAGGAAAACTTTTTCCAGCTGCATGATGCCGTCGCGTACTTCGATGTTCCAGTCAGGGATCTGCTTGATCAGGATCGGCAGTTCCTCGTCGCTGACTTGTGGCGCATCGGCGCGGCAGGCTTCGCAGTGGGCTTGGTTCAAAGTCGACATGGTGTATTCCTGAAAACGAGTGTGTTTTTTATTAAAGCGCGTGTGCCGCCAATGCCGTCACGCTAAAGCAAAGTGGCGGCGACGGACAGACGCAATTGTCAGCAAAAGTCGCGGTTCAGGCGGCTTTGGGTTTCGGCGGAAATTTCGGCGCGTGCAAGCCCAGCTGCATGCCCTGACGGACCATGGCCATGATGTCTTCATGGGCCACATCGAACAGGCGCTTGAGATTGGGCAGGACGAAGTACAGCGGTTGCAGGATGTCGATGCGATACGGCGTGCGCATGGCTTCCAGCGGATCGAAGAGCTGATGCTCGGGCTCGTCCGACAGGCAGTAAACGGTTTCTTTCGGCGAAGACAGAATCCCGCCGCCGTAGATGCGCTTGCCGTGCGGGGTGTCGACCAGGCCGAATTCGATGGTCATCCAGTACAACCGGGCCAGATACACGCGCTCTTCCTTGGTCGCCTGCAGGCCGAGCTTGCCGTAGGTGTGGGTGAATTCAGCGAAGTAGGGGTTGGTCAGTAGCGGGCAGTGGCCGAAGATCTCGTGAAAGATGTCGGGCTCTTGCAGATAGTCGAGTTCTTCGCGGGTACGTATGAAGGTGGCGACGGGGAATTGCTTGCTGGCAAGCAACTCGAAAAACGTCTGGAAGGGAATCAGCGCCGGCACCCGGGCAACCTGCCAGCCGGTGGTCTCGCCGAGGACTTTGTTGATCTCGGCCAGTTGCGGGATGCGGTCGTGGGGCAGACCGAGTTTTTCGATACCGTCCAGATATTCCTGGCACGCGCGACCTTCAATCACCTTCAACTGGCGAGTGATCAGCGTGTTCCACACCGCATGTTCTTCGGCGGGGTAGTCGATAAAACCTTGCGCATCGGGCTCGCGAGCCACGTATTGCGTCTGCTTCATGCTGCTCTCCTGCTAGGAAATTCGTTTTTGTTATGTCCAGCGATGGCTAAAGGAATACCCGAGAGTGACAGGGCGTGCAGCATGTTGACCGGTGTGTGCGTAGGAAAATTCTGCGTATTTCGTAAAGTTATCGTTACGCTTTGTCGGGTAATGCGCATTTACGGTGATTGGCGGGTTTGAAAAGGGTCGGGGCTGTCACATAATCTTGACAACTATCTGCGTGCCTCGACAGAAACATCTGCCCCGGGCGCGCCACAGAACCCTGTGGGGGCGAGCCTGCTCGCGAAAGCGGTCTGTCTGACACATCGATACTGGATGTGCTGGCGCCTTCGCGAGCAGGCTCGCTCCCACAAGGACATGTGTTTATCTTTCAAACCTGTCGGGCCTTTTTCTATGCGCATCAAAGTCCACTGCCAGAATCGCATCGGCATCCTGCGTGACATCCTCAATCTGCTGGTGGCGTACGGGATCAACGTCGCTCGCGGCGAGGTGGGTGGTGAGCATGGCAATGCGATCTACCTGCACTGCCCGAACCTGATCAACATCCAGTTCCAGGCGTTGCGCCCCAAGTTCGAGGCAATCGGCGGGGTGTTCGGGGTCAAGCGCGTCGGGCTGATGCCCAGCGAGCGCCGGCACATGGAACTGAATGCGTTGCTCGGCGCGCTGGAATTTCCGGTGCTGTCGATCGACATGGGCGGTTCGATCGTTGCGGCCAACCGCGCGGCGGCGCAGTTGCTCGGGGTGCGCGTCGATGAGGTGCCGGGGATTCCGCTGTCGCGCTACGCCGAGGATTTCGATTTGCCGGAATTGGTGCGCGCCAACAAATCGCGGATCAACGGCATGCGGGTCAAGGTCAAGGGCGACATCTTTCTCGCCGACATCGCGCCGCTGCAATCGGAACACGACGACAGCGAGGCCATGGCCGGCGCCGTACTGACCCTGCACCGCGCCGATCGGGTCGGCGAGCGAATCTACAATGTGCGCAAGCAGGAACTGCGCGGGTTCGACAGCATCTTTCAAAGCTCGAAAGTCATGGCGGCGGTGGTCCGCGAAGCGCGGCGCATGGCGCCGCTGGATGCGCCGCTATTAATAGAAGGCGAAACCGGCACTGGCAAGGAATTGCTGGCGCGCGCCTGCCACCTCGCCAGCCCGCGCGGACAGTCACCGTTGATGGCGCTCAACTGCGCCGGACTGCCGGAGTCGATGGCCGAGACCGAGTTGTTCGGCTACGGCCCCGGCGCCTTCGAAGGTGCGCGGGCCGAAGGCAAGCTTGGCCTGCTCGAATTGACCGCTGGCGGCACGCTGTTTCTCGATGGCGTCGGCGAGATGAGCCCGCGTTTGCAGGTCAAATTGCTGCGCTTTCTTCAGGACGGTTGCTTCCGTCGCGTCGGCAGTGATGAAGAGGTGTATCTGGACGTGCGGGTGATCTGCGCGACGCAGGTGGACTTGTCCGAATTGTGCGCGCGCGGCGAGTTTCGCCAGGATCTCTATCACCGCTTGAACGTGCTGTCGCTGCACATCCCGCCGCTGCGCGAGTGCCTCGACGGTCTGACGCCGCTGGTTGAACACTTTCTCGACCAGGCCAGTCGGCAGATCGGTTGTCCGCTGCCGAAACTGGCCCCGGCGGCGATGGATCGCCTCAGCCATTACCACTGGCCGGGCAATGTGCGGCAGCTGGAGAACGTGCTGTTCCAGGCGGTTTCCCTGTGCGACGGCGGCACGGTCAAGGCCGAACATATTCGCCTGCCGGATTACGGCGTGCGTCAGCCGCTTGGCGATTTTTCCCTCGGCGGCAGTCTGGACGAGATCGTCGGGCGTTTCGAAAAAGCGGTGCTGGAACGGCTTTATTCCGAGCATCCAAGCAGTCGGCAGTTGGGCAAGCGACTCGGTGTTTCGCACACCACCATTGCCAACAAGCTGCGTGAGTATGAGGTGGGTAAAGACAGCGGAGCTTAAGATCAAAGGATCGCAGCCTTCGGCAGCTCCTACATTTGGAACGCGATTTCCTGTAGGAGCTGCGGAACGCTGCGATCTTTTGATCTCTTGCCGCGAAGCGGCATGACACCGCCGGTTTTTCGTCTTCGACCCATTTCCGATTCCCCCTCTGATCCCCTCAAGTCCCCTGTTTACCGGGCCTTCGCCCGCCAATAAAAAGTTGGTCTGCAAATTGCTTATGGCTGAGCAGTACAGCGGTGGGCGGCAAACGTCCGGCATGCAGAGGAAACACTGTGGACAAGTACCTTTATGTGGCAATGACCGGCGCCAGCCAGAACGCACTGGCGCAACGGGCGCATGCCAACAACCTGGCGAACATTTCCACCAACGGCTTTCAGCGCGACCTTGAGCAGGCGCGTTCGATGCCGGTATTCGGTGACAGCTTTCCGGCGCGCGCGTTTGCCATGAGCGAACGTCCTGCCACCGACTTCACGCCGGGCTCGCTGGTGCAGACCGGTCGTGAACTCGACGTCGCGGTATCCGGCAACGGTTTCATCGCCGTGCAAAACCCCAGCGGTGGTGAAAGCTACGTGCGTACCGGCAGCCTCAACATCGACGCCCTCGGCGTACTGCGCGCCGGCAACGGCATGCCGGTGATCGGTAACGGCGGCCCGATCGCCGTGCCGCCCGAGCAGCAGGTGGAAGTCGGCGAAGACGGCACTATCAGTATTCGCGCAATGGGCGAAGGTCCGCGCGTCATGGCCGAAGTCGACCGGATCAAGCTGGTCAACCCGGACATCAAGAACATGAACAAAGGCCTCGACGGTTCGATTTACACCAAGGACGGCCAGCCGGCGCAAGCCGACGCCAACGTCAAACTGGTCTCGGGTTTCCTTGAGTCGAGCAACGTCAATGCCGTGGAAGAAATGACTTCGGTGCTGGCCCTGGCCAAGCAGTTCGAGTTGCACGTCAAGATGATGAACACCGCCAAAGACGACGACCAGGCCATGGCTCGGGTCTTGCAGATCAGCTAATTATCAGAACGTCGCGCCGTAAAACAGGCGCACGAGGAGAATCGAATGCTTCCGGCTCTATGGGTTGCCAAAACCGGTCTGTCCGCCCAGGACACCAACCTGACCACCATTTCCAACAACCTGGCGAACGTTTCGACCACGGGTTTCAAACGTGACCGTGCCGAGTTCCAGGACTTGCTCTATCAGATCAAGCGTCAGCCAGGCGCCCAGTCGACCCAGGACAGCGAACTGCCGTCGGGTCTGCAAGTGGGTACCGGTGTGCGCATTGTCGGCACCCAGAAAAACTTCACCGCCGGCAGCCTGCAAACCACCGAGCAGCCGCTGGACATGGCCATCGACGGTCGCGGTTTCTTCCAGATCCTGCAGCCGGACGGCACCACGTCCTACACCCGTGACGGTACTTTCCACCTCGACTCCAATGGCCAGATCGTCAACGCCAGCGGTTTCGCCCTGGAACCGGCGATCATCATTCCGAACGATGCGCAGACCTTCACTGTCGGCCGTGACGGCACCGTGTCGATCACCATCGCCGGCAACCCGGCCTCGCAAGTGATCGGCAACCTGCAGACCGCCGACTTCATCAACCCGGCCGGTCTGCAAGCCGTGGGCAACAACCTGTTCCTGGAAACCGCTGCTTCCGGCGCGCCGCAGATCGGCACCCCGGGCCTGAACGGTTTCGGTACCACGCTGCAGAACACCCTGGAAACCTCGAACGTCAGCACCGTTGAAGAGATGGTCAACATGATCACCACTCAACGCGCCTACGAGATGAACTCCAAGGTGATCTCCACCGCCGACCAGATGCTCTCGTTCGTAACGCAGAATCTGTAATCCAGTCTTTGGGGCGGCCTGAGGTCGCCAGCAACACCGTGAGGTAGGGTCATGAAGCGCTTTGTATCTGTTCTGGCATTGAGTGGGGTCGTCTCGCTCGCGGGCTGCGTCGCCCCGACGCCCAAGCCCAATGACCCTTACTACGCCCCGGTGTTGCCGCGCACACCGTTGCCGGCGGCTGCCAATAACGGCTCGATCTATCAGGCCGGCTTCGAGCAGAACCTGTACAGCGACCGCAAGGCGTTCCGGGTTGGTGACATCATCACCATCACCCTGAACGAGCGCACCCAGGCGAGCAAGAACGCCAACTCGCAGATGGACAAGAACAGCGATAACTCGATCGGTCTGACCTCGTTGTTCGGCTCCAGCCTGACCACCAACAACCCGATTGGTGGCGGTGACCTGAGCCTGAACGCTGGCTACAGCGCCGACCGTTCGACCAAGGGCGACGCCAAGTCCGGGCAGAGCAACAGCCTGACCGGTTCGATCACCGTGACCGTGGCCGACGTGCTGCCCAACGGCATCATCGCCGTGCGTGGCGAGAAGTGGCTGACGCTCAACACTGGTGACGAACTGGTGCGCATCGCCGGTATGGTCCGCGCCGATGACATCGCGACCGACAACACCGTGTCGTCGACCCGTGTCGCCGATGCGCGCATCACCTACTCGGGTACCGGCGCGTTTGCCGATACGAGTCAGCCAGGCTGGTTCGACCGTTTCTTCCTCAGCCCGCTGTTCCCTTTCTAGGTGGCTACGTTGAATCTGAAAAGCCTTATGGTGGCCGCATTGTTGATGTCTGCGGCGTTCACCGCACACGCCGAGCGGCTGAAAGACATCGCCAGCATTTCCGGCGTGCGCTCCAACCAGTTGATCGGTTACGGCCTGGTGGTCGGGCTTAACGGCACCGGTGACCAGACGACGCAGACCCCGTTCACCCTGCAGACCTTCAACAACATGCTCTCGCAGTTCGGCATCAAGGTGCCGCCGGGATCGGGCAACGTGCAGTTGAAGAACGTCGCGGCGGTATCGGTGAGCGCCGATCTGCCAGCGTTTGCCAAGCCAGGTCAGCAGGTCGACATCACCGTGTCCTCGATCGGTAACTCCAAGAGCCTGCGCGGCGGCACCTTGCTGTTGACGCCGCTCAAGGGTATCGACGGCAACGTCTATGCGATCGCTCAGGGCAATCTCGTGGTCGGCGGTTTCGACGCTGAAGGTCGCGATGGTTCGAAGATTACCGTCAACGTTCCGTCGGCCGGTCGCATCCCTGGCGGTGCCTCGGTGGAGCGTGCGGTGCCGAGCGGTTTCAACCAGGGCAACAGCCTGACGCTGAACCTCAACCGCTCCGACTTCACCACCGCCAAGCGCATCGTCGACAAGGTCAACGACATGCTCGGCCCTGGCGTCGCCCAAGCCATCGACGGCGGATCGGTGCGGGTCACTGCGCCACTGGATCCGAGCCAGCGCGTCGACTACCTGTCGATCCTCGAAAACCTTGAAATCGATCCGGGTCAGGCGGTGGCAAAAGTCATCATCAACTCGCGCACCGGCACTATCGTCATCGGCCAGAACGTGAAAGTGTCGCCAGCCGCCGTGACCCACGGCAGCCTGACCGTGACCATCACCGAAGACCCGATCGTCAGCCAGCCTGGCCCGCTGTCCAACGGCCAGACCGCCGTCGTGCCGCGCTCGCGAGTAAATGCCGAACAGGAAGCCAAACCGATGTTCAAGTTCGGCCCGGGCACCACCCTCGACGAGATCGTCCGTGCGGTAAACCAGGTCGGCGCAGCACCGGGTGACCTGATGGCAATTCTCGAAGCTCTGAAGCAGGCTGGCGCATTGCAAGCCGACCTGATCGTGATCTGAGGCCGGCCACCATGGATATGCGCAAAAGCGGTCTGGTCAGCAGCAGCGATTCGGGTTCCTACTCCGACCTCAATCGTCTGAACCAGCTCAAGGTCGGCGACAAGAACAGCGACGAAAACATGCGCAAGGTTGCGCAGGAATTCGAGTCGCTGTTCCTCGGCGAAATGCTCAAGTCGATGCGCTCGGCCACCGAAGCGCTTGGTCAGGACAACCCGCTGAACACGCCGGCGGCCAAGCAGTATCAGGAAATGTACGACCAGCAACTGGCGGTTTCCATGTCCCGCGAGGGCGGGGGTATCGGCCTGGCCGACGTGCTGATCCGCCAGATGTCGAAGAACAAACCGATGGCGCCGGGCGAGGCTGCCGCCGCGTCCGCCGCCAAGCAGCAGGAAGCGCTGGCCAAGGCCGCCGCCGTACCGACGCCGATTGCCGCCGGCACCGTCGCCACCGGTCCGCTGTCCCGCGTCAACGGCGAGCGTCCGTTGTGGGCATCGCGCTCGGTGCATGCTCCGAACAACACCGATATTTCCCATCGCAACGACATGGCGCTGATCAACCAGCGGCGTCTGGCGCTGCCGCCGAAACTGGCCGACCGGTTGCTCGCCGGTCTGGTGCCGTCGGCGCCGAGCGTGGCCACTGCCAGCACTGCGGCGGCAGCGACCAACGCCTTGCCGCAACGGGCTGCGACCACCGCCGTCACAGGCTCCGGCGCGTTGTACAACGGTGACTGGCTGGCCCGTGCCGAAGAGCAGAAAGCTGCCGGCGGGCAGATGCAGGTTTACGGCCGCGCCATGGCGCAGATTCCGCTGGCACCGGCGAAGAAGGCCTTCACTTCCGCCGACGAATTCGTCAATACCATGCTGCCGATGGCCAAGGAAGCCGCCGATCGCATTGGCGTCGATCCGCGTTATCTGGTGGCGCAAGCGGCACTGGAAACCGGTTGGGGCAAATCGGTCATGCGCGCCCAGGATGGCAGCAGCAGCCACAACCTGTTCGGCATCAAGGCGAGCAGCAACTGGAAGGGCGATTCGGCCCGCGCGATCACCAGCGAGTTCCGCAATGGCGCGATGGTCAAGGAGACGGCCGAGTTCCGTTCCTATGCCTCGTACAAGGACAGCTTCCACGATCTGGTGACGTTGCTGCAGAGCAACAATCGCTATCAAGAAGTGCTGAAGTCGGCCGATAACCCAGAACAGTTTGTACGCGAGTTGCAGAAGGCCGGTTACGCCACCGACCCGAACTACGCGACGAAGATTTCGCAAATTGCCAAGCAGATGAACAGTTTTGAAAACTACGCTGCGGCGGGTGTCTCCACCACGCCTTTATAAGGCACCAGGTAATAAGGTCTGAACCATGAGTTTGCTCAATATCGGGATGTCGGGACTGTCGGCCAGCCAGTCCTCTCTGGCTACGACAGGCAACAACATTGCCAACGTCGACACCGCCGGTTATTCACGTCAGCAAACCGTGCAGGGCACCAAGTCCTCGCAGCAGTACGGCAGCGTTTTCATCGGCACGGGCACGACCCTGGCCGACGTGCGCCGGGTGTACAACTCGTACCTGGAATCGCAGCTGCACACCGCGACGTCGCTGGACAGCGAATCGGCCGCGTTTCTCAAGCAGGCGACGCCGCTGGACGCGATGCTGTCGGACACCAACACTGGCCTGACCGGTGTACTGCAGAAATTCTTCACCTCGATGCAGGGCGTATCGACGTCGGCCACCGATGACACTTCGCGTCAGTCGGTGCTGACCGGTGCACAGGCGCTGACCAGCCGTTTCAATACCCTGGCCAAGCAGCTCAACGATCAGAACACCACGATCAACGGCAGCCTCGGCGACATGACTGCCCAAGTGAACAAGCTCGCCACGGCGATCGCCAATCTCAATCAGAAGATCGGCGAAATCTCCACCAGCGGCGGGGCGCCGAACGACCTGCTCGACAGCCGTAACGAAGCCGTGCGTCAACTCTCCGAGCTGACCGGTGCGCAAGTCGTCGAGCGCGGCACCAGCTTCGACATTTATGTCGGCAGCGGCCAGCCGCTGGTCATCGGCAACACCACCAACAGCCTGAGCATGGTCGCGAGCAAGACCGACCCGTCGCGTATGTCGATCCAGATGGATCGCGGTTCGAGCACCATCGACATCACTTCGGTGATCAGCGGCGGCGAAATCGGCGGTCTGCTGACCTATCGCAAGGAAGTCCTCGACCCGTCGCTCAACGAGCTCGGTCGCGTGGCCCTGGTGATTGCCGATCAGATCAACAGCCAGCAAGCCCAGGGCATCGACAAGAACGGTGACTTCGGCGCGGCGATTTTCAACAACATCAACAGTGCCGCCCTGATCAGTCAGCGCAGCATTGCGAAGGATGGCAACAGCGCCGGTTCGGGCAACCTCGATGTGACCATCAAGGACACCGGCAAGCTGACCACCAGCGATTATCAGGTGACCTTCACCAGCGCTACCGATTACACCGTCAAACGTTCCGACGGCACCGATCTGGGCGCATTCAGCACAACGACCAATCCGCCGCCAGTGATCGACGGTTTCACCCTGGCCTTGAATGGCGGCGCGCTGAGCGCGGGTGACTCGTTCAAAATCACGCCGACCCGCAACGCGGCGGCGAGCATTCAGACCGTGCTCAGTGATCCGAAGAAAATCGCTGCGGCAGGTCCGCTGACCGGCGTCGCCAGCGCCAACGGTCTGGGCACGTACACCCAGCCGACGCTCAGCAATAAGATCGACATCTACAACCCGACCGCCCAGGCTGACATGCAGGCGGCGCTGAAGAATTCGACACCGGTCAAACTGGTATTCGGTGCAGCCAGCGGTGGCAGCCAGTCGTACAACCTGGTCGACGCCAAGGGCGCGACCATCGGCACCGGCACCATCGTGCCCGGCCAGTCGAACACGCTGAACTTGAAGGTCGGCATCGTCGATGCCAGCGGCAACCCGGTGATGGACACTACCGTCACGCCGAACGTGCAGAAGACTTTCACCGTGCAGACCACCGTGGGCGGCACGCCGAAAACCGGCGAGACCTTCACCATGAACCTGACCGGTGCGGCGTCTTCGGACAACCGCAACGCCCAGGCACTGGTCGCGTTGCAAACCAAACAGACCGTGGACACCGGTTCGGCGAGCAAGGGCATCAGCCTGACCGACGCCTACAACACCCTGGTGACCAACGTCGGTACCAAGACCGCCCAAGGCAAGTCCGACAGCGCCGCAACCACGGCGATTCTGGAGAACGCCAAGGGTGCCCGCGATTCGTTGTCCGGGGTCAACCTGGACGAAGAAACCGGCAACCTGGTCAAGTACCAGCAGTACTACACAGCGTCTTCGCAGATCATCAAAGCTGCGCAGGAAACTTTCGCCACGCTGATCAACAGCCTTTAAGGAGTCGTAATTCATGCGCATTTCCACCGCCCAGTATTACGGAACGCAAGCTTCGGATTATCAGCGTAACTTCAACAAGGCTGTCGCTACCGCGAGCGAGGCGAGCAGCCTGCAGCGCATCAACACCGCCGCCGATGATCCGATCGGTGCCGGGCGCTTGCTGCAGCTGGGTCAGCAGGCGGCGATGCTCGATCAGTACAAGACCAACGTCAACACCACCAAAAGTGCCTTGACCGTGCAGGAGTCCACTCTGGATTCGATCACCACGGCGTTGGCGCGAGCCAAAGAGCTGGCCTTGGCCGCGAACAACGGCACCATCACCGACAAGGATCGCCAGGCGTACGCCTCGGAACTGGGTGAGATCCAGCAGCAAGTGCTGGGCCTGATGAACGCCAAGGATGCCAACGGCAACTACCTGTTCTCCGGTTCGAAAACCGATACCGCGCCGTATTCGAAGAATTCTGACGGCACATTCAGCTACAACGGCGACCAGACCACCATCGATCTGGGCATCGGCGACGGCATGACCGTGGGTACCAACACCACCGGTTGGGACGCGTTCCAGCAGACCATCAACACCGGCCGCACCAACACCAAAATGACTGCGCCAGCCGTCGATGACGGCCGTGTCGTGCTGTCCAACGGCACCGTCGGCACCGCCGCCACTTACGACGCCAAGTTCACCGCCGGGCAGCCGTATACCATCGATTTCGTCAGCAGCACCCAGCTGAAAATCACCGATGCCTTGGGTAACGATGTGACTGCCGAGGCCAGCCAGAATGGCCTGATCAGCAACAGCACCGGCGCCAACCAGACTGTCAGCTTCCGTGGTGTCGACCTCAAGCTGAACGTCAACCTGAAGGCTGGCGATACCAATCCGGACGCCGTTATCGCAGGGCACAGTTTTCAGCTGTCGGCCTCGCCGGACTCGTTCACCACCACGCGTAATCCGGGTAACCCGTCGACCAGCGTGATCACCGGTTCGACCATCACCGATCAGACAGCCTACACCGCAGCGTTCCCGCAGGGCGGCGCGGTGCTCAAGTTCACCAGCGCCACCGATTTCGATCTGTATGCCGCGCCGGTGACGGCCGACAGCAAGCCGGTTTCCTCGGGCACGGTTGCCGGCGGTAACGCCACCGCTGCCGGTGTGACTTTCGCCCTGGGCAGCGCGCCGGCCGCTGGTGATCAGTTCTCGATCCAGCCGAACAATCATCAGACCCAGAACGTGCTCGACACTCTGGGCCAGATGATCACCGCGCTGAATACGCCAGTCGACGGTGACCCGGTTGCCAAGCAGAAATTGCAGGGCGCGATGGAGGCAGGCCTCGGCAACATCGATGCCGCTTCCAACCAGATCGGCACGGCGGTGACCACCATTGGTGCGCGCGGCCAGGCGCTGGACATGCAGACCATCACCAACGACAGCCTGACCACGGCGAACAGCACGACCCAGGGTTCGATTCGTGATTCCGATCCGGCTGAAGTCATGACCCGTCTGACCCTGCAACAGACCATGCTGCAAGCCGCGCAACTGGCGTTCAGCAAGATCAGTCAGTTGGGTCTGTTCAACAAGATCTGATGGTTGGCGGGCGCGTGCGCGCCCGCCAACGTTGTCCCTCTGTTAATGATTTTTTGCGGTATCAAGGGCTCGTTTTTGCGAGCGGGCTCGTACCGCCTGTGAGCCCGCCGTGAATTCACTTCCTCTCGTCAGCATTGCCATCCCTGCGTTCAATCCGCGCTTTTTCGAGCGGGCATTGAACAGCGCCGTCAGCCAGACATACGCGCCTCTTGAGATCATTGTCTGCGACGACAGTCGTGGTCATGAGATCGAAGGGATTGTCAGTGCTGTGGCCGAGCGCTCGGGTGTTGCCGTGCGCTATGTGCGCAACCCGCGCACATTGGGCATGGTCGGCAA
Organism: Pseudomonas sp. ef1; assembly: GCF_007293365.2. Taxonomy (NCBI): domain Bacteria; kingdom Pseudomonadati; phylum Pseudomonadota; class Gammaproteobacteria; order Pseudomonadales; family Pseudomonadaceae; genus Pseudomonas; species Pseudomonas sp. ef1. The sequence goes on from NZ_CM129815.1 coordinate 2,698,988, forward strand.
TCTCAAGGCGTGCCTTGATCAGGCGCAGGGTGAATTCGTCAAGTTCATGTGTGACGACGACCATCTCTATGCCGCCTGCATCGAGCAGCAGGCGCACGAGATGTTGCGTGAGGAAGTCAGCCTGGTGCTGGCTCAGCGGCTGTTCTGGGACGCCGACGACATCATTCTGCCGGCGCGCCTTGAAAACACTTCGTTGTCACCGGCCAGCGGTCTGTTCAAGGGTGACGACCTGCTGGGCATCTTCGAAAAATTTCCGGTCAATGTGCTGGGCGGTTTCTCCAGCGCCTTGTTTCGTCGTTCGGACCTCGTCGACTTGTTGCCGGCGCTGACTCAGGACGGCCACTGCTTTGTCGCCACCCTGGATTTCGCCTTGTACGTATGCTTGCTGCGGCGCGGCAATCTGGCGATGTCGAACACCGTGCTCAGTGCCGAGCGGCTGTATCCGGAGCGCTTGAGTGCTCAGCAGCCGATGAAAGACGCGGTCGAGGTTGAGCGCGAGTGGATTCTGCAAATGCTCAAGGCGCGCAGCGGCGAGTCGGCGCCAGCGCCGGGTTGGGTGCGCTATGTCCCGCTGACCAAGGCTGACGTAATGCCGCGCGTCTGGGAAGAGCTGCCCCTGAGCCGTACGCTGGGTACCAAGCAGAGTCGCCAGGAGTGGTGCGTCGGCATCGATAGCTGGAGCTTCGCCGAACTCTACGCGCACTGGCTGCAGTGCCGCAGTCTCACTGAAGGGCAGCGCAAGTTACTGCCGGAAACTCTGGCCGCCTGGCCACAACAGCCGCGAATAGTGCCGATCGTCATTGATGCCCAGGGCAGTCGCGATGGAGTCGAGCGCACGCTTGAGGCGCTTGCTCGGCAGGACTATGCCCCTGAACTGATTCTGGTGCTGTCCGCTTCCTGTAACGAGGCGACGCTGGATGGCCGCGTGTTCCACATGCCACTGGAAGGTGACGGGCTGGGTCAGATCAACGCGTTGTTGCCCCAACTGGAGGGCGCCGACTGGTTTTACCTGTTGCAGGCCGGTGACCGGTTGATGGTGCCGGCCTTGCTGGTCATGGCTGACCGGATTGCGCACTCGCCGTCGCTCGGTTGCGTGTACAGCGATGAAGGCGGTCTGCGCGATGGTGAGTCCGTGGAACCCGCCTTCAAACCCGATTTCAACCTTGATCTGATGCGCAGCTACCCGTATGTCGGGCGCGCCTTGGCGTTCAAGCGCGAACGCTTTCTGGCGCTGGGTGGTTTTGACACGACGTTCACCGAACTGGCTCCTCACGACATGCTGTGGCGCATGGTCGAAAGCGACGGCACCCAGGTGATCGGGCATGTCGCCGAAGTTCTGCTGGAGTCGCCATTCGATCTGTCGCGGTGGTTGGCCGAGCCAGGCGTCATCGAACAGAATCCTCGTGTGCTCGAAGCGCATCTGCAACGCATTGGCGTTGCCCATGAAATCCGCCGTGGCAGTTGCCACTTGCTCAATCGTGTCGACTATCGGCACGCGCGCCGTCCGCTTGTGTCGATCATCATCGTGACCCGGGATCAGACCGCTGCCTTGCAGCGGTGTGTCGAGACCGTGCTGGAAAAAACCGCCTACGCCGAATACGAACTGCTGCTGGTCGACAACGGCAGCGAAACCGCTGAGGCCAGAGCATGGCTGGACGGCATCGCGCAATTGGGTGGTGACCGAATCCGCGTGCTGACGTACCCGCAGCCGGACAACATGGCTGCCCTGCACAATTTTGCCGTGACCAAGGCTCGTGGCGAATATGTGCTGCTGCTCAATACCTTTGCGGTGATTACCCACGCCGACTGGCTGGACGAGCTGCTCAATCATGCGCAGCGCCCGGAAGTCGGCGTGGTCGGCGCCAAGTTGTTCAACCCGGATGGTTATGTGCTGCATGCCGGCATGATTCTGGGGATGCAGGGCGCGGTCGGGTTGCCATTTTATGGACAGTCGCTGCAGTCGGACGGTTATATGTTCCGGCTGCAGGCCGCCCACGATCTGAGTGCAGTCGGCGGTGATTGCCTGATGGTGCGCAAGGCGGTTTTCGAGGCGGTGGCAGGGCTTGATGAAGAGGATTTGAAGCAGGCGCTGAACGTGGTGGATCTGTGCCTGCGCATCGGCCAGGAAGGCTACCTGGTAGTGTGGACGCCTTATGCCTTGCTGGCTCAGGGCGTGCGCCCGACTGTCGAGTCGACAGCTGAGCAAGGCGAGCAACATTTGCACGAGCAGGAGATCTTCTACAAGCGCTGGCTGCCGCGCATTGCCCGCGATCCGGCCTTCAATGTCAACCTGTCCTTGCAGGGCGTCGGCGCGACGAGTTTCAGCCTTGAGCCGGGCCTGCGTACGGGGTGGACTGCTTTTTCCAGGCCGCAATTGCCCAACGTACTCGCTGTGCCGATCAATGCCTCAGCCATTGGCCATTACCGCATGAGTCAGCCGCTGATAGAGCTGGAAGCGGCGAACCGGGCCGAAGGGTGTATTCGTTACGGCTTGCCGTCGATCATTGAAATCGAGCGTCAGTCGCCGGATGTCATCGTCCTGCAAGGGCGCTATTCCCAGGGCGCGATCGATGAAATCCCGCCGCTGAAAAAATTCTGCCATGCCCGGCGCATCTTCGAGCTGGATGACTATGTGATTGATGTTCCGCATCGCAATGCGCATATCCGCAACATGCCCAGCAAGCAGGAAATGGAGCGGATGGTGCGCCAGGCGATCAGCCTGTGCGACCGCGTGGTGGTGTCGACTCAACCACTGGCCAATGCGCTGTCGGACATGCACCACGACATTCGCGTAGTCCCCAACATGCTCGCGCAAAACCTCTGGACCGGTTTGCGGGGTCAGCGCCGCACCTCGAAAAAACCTCGCGTGGGTTGGGGCGGAGGCACCAGCCACCATGGCGATCTGGCGGTGATTGCTGATGTCGTGCGTGAGCTGGCCAACGAAGTCGACTGGGTATTCTTTGGCATGTGCCCGGATGACCTGCGTCCGTACATGCACGAGTTCCACGGTGTGATTCCTCTGGACGTCTATCCGGCCAAGCTGGCCAGTCTGAACCTCGACCTGGCTCTGGCACCGCTGGAGTTTCACATTTTCAATGACTGCAAGAGCAATCTGCGTTTGCTGGAATACGGCGCCTGCGGTTACCCGGTCATCTGCACTGACACCGAAGCCTATCAGGGCTATCTGCCGTGCACGCGGGTGAAGACCAACAGCACTGATGAGTGGCTGCAGGCGATTCGCATGCATCTGGCCGACCCTGACGCCAGTTATCGCATGGGTGACGAGCTGCACGAGGTGGTCATGCGCGATTATGTGTTGCGTGGTGACAATCTGCGGTATTGGGAGAATGGCTGGCTGGCGGATTGATCGTTTATATAGGCGGCTTTTTGGGGTTGCCTTTTCTTTGGGGCCTTGGCGGCCTTTGGGCCGACCAGGCTGTTGGGGGTTTTGGGTGTAGATCCGTTTCTGCGGGTGTTGCTGATTACGGTTCCGCCCTTACGGCGGGTCACCTTTTTCAAACGCCAAAAAGGTAACCCAAAAGGCTTGCTCCTGCGTTCGGCCCTCGCAGGCTCGGGTTCCTTCGCTGCGGGACTGATCCGGGCGCAGCGGCTCCGGTTTGCTTCGCTGCACCTCCTTCCGCTGTGTTCGACTTCGTCGAACGGTCGCTGCGCTCCCACGCCCGGATCAATCCCTCCGCTCAGCCTTCCGACGTCGCCGGTGGATCAAGATCAAGAGCACTCGAGCTTGCGCTCATTGTTGAGTGGGGCGGCTTTGCCGCGGGCAGCTGCGCTGCTTTGCTTTGCTTTGCTTTGCTTTGCTTTGCTTTGCTTTGCTTTACTTTTGCTCTTGCTTTTGTGGGAGCGAGCCTGCTCGCGAAGGCGGCCTGCCGAGCAACCCATTTCTCCCAAATGCCCACGATCCAACTGTAGGAGCTGCCGAAGGCTGCGATCTTTTGCTCTTGCTCTTGCTCTTGCTCTTGCTCTTGCTGTTCTGTGGGAGCGAGCCTGCTCGCGAAGGCGGCCTGACCGCCGACCCATTTCTTGCTGGACGCACGCGATCCAACTGTTGGAATTGGCGAAGGCTCGGGCCGCGATAGGAAGATCTTTTGCTTTGGCTTTTGATCTCTTGCCCCTCTACGCACTCAGCCCGTCCGTCATTCTGTTGCCACTTCCACCGAAGCCTCTATCAGCTATCTCCCAAAACCCGGCTACGAGCTGGCGCGTTTCCTGCAAGTGCCCCGCAAATCGCCATAAAACGAGCGCTCGCGGTCTTTCCTCCTGCGCCCGTAGCGGCAGAAGGTTTGGCCAGAAGGCCTGCGACGCTCAAAAAAGCAGTGCGCAGCCCGGTGACGTACGAGAGGGGAGACGATGAAGGCAGTAATTTTGGCGGGTGGCCTCGGCACGCGCATCAGTGAAGAGTCGCACCTCAAGCCCAAGCCGATGATCGAGATTGGCGGCAAGCCAATTCTCTGGCACATCATGAAGCAGTATTCCGCCCACGGGATCCACGACTTCGTCATTTGCCTGGGCTACAAGGGCTACGCGATCAAGGACTTCTTCGCCAACTACTTCCTGCATACATCCGACGTCACTTTCGACATGCGCAACAACCGCATGGACGTCCATCAGAACTACAGCGAGCCGTGGAGTGTGACCCTCATCGACACCGGCGAGGAAACCATGACCGGTGGCCGCCTGTTGCGTGCCGCGCGTTATCTCAAGGATGAAGAGGCGTTCTGCTTCACCTATGGCGATGGCGTTTCCGACATCAATATTGCTGAGCTGGTCGACTATCACAAGGCTCACGGCCGCTTGGCGACCGTCACTGCGGTGCAGCCGCCAGGTCGTTACGGCGCGCTTGAACGCCAAGGTGACCAGGTGCTGGGTTTCACTGAAAAACCCCGTGGTGACGGTGGCTGGATCAATGGCGGTTTCTTCGTGCTTTCGCCAAAAGTGCTGCCCTACATCAGCGATGACAGCACCACCTGGGAAGCCGAGCCGTTGGCCCGTCTGGCTCAGGACGAACAACTGAAAGCCTTCGAGCACGAAGGTTTCTGGCATCCGATGGACACCCTGCGCGACAAGAATCATCTCGAAGCGCTGTGGCAGAGCGGGGAGGCCCCATGGAAGCAATGGGCCTGAGTGCGGAGTTCTGGCGTGGCAAACGCGTCCTGGTCACCGGACACACTGGATTCAAAGGCAGTTGGCTGACCCTTTGGCTGCAAAGCCTCGGCGCGCAGGTCAGCGGTTTTTCGCTGGATCCGTCGACTGAGCCAAGCCTGTTCGAACTGGCGCGCGTACACGAAGGCATCAACGACCAGCGCGGCGATTTGCGTGACCTCGGCGCCTTACTGGAAATCATCGCCGAGACCGAACCTGAAATCGTCCTGCATCTGGCGGCGCAGCCCTGGTGCGCGAGGGCTATCGCGATCCGCTCGGCACCTATTCAAGCAATGTCATGGGTACGCTGAACCTGCTCGAAGCGATTCGTCAGATCGGCGGCGTGCGGGCCTGCGTGCTGGTCACTACCGACAAGGTCTACGCCAACAAGGAATGGCTGTGGCCGTACCGCGAAGACGAAGCCCTTGGTGGACACGATCCTTACAGCAGCAGCAAGGCCTGCTGCGAGTTGCTCGCGCAGTCGTATGCCGCGTCGTTCTTCCCGGCGGACAAACATGCCGAACATGGTTTGGCCCTGGCGACCGCACGCGCCGGCAATGTGCTGGGCGGTGGTGACTTTGCCCCGGAGCGACTGATTCCCGACGTGCTCAAAGCCTGGAGTGCCGACGAGCCGGTGACCCTGCGTTACCCGCAAGCCGTGCGCCCGTGGCAGCACGCGCTGGAGCCGCTGGCCGGTTATCTGCAATTGGCTGCTGCGCTCTACGAATACGGCCCGGAATATGCTGGCGCGTGGAACTTCGGCCCGGGTGAGGTAGACATGTGCAGCGTCGGCGAAGTCGTCGAATTGCTCGCCAGCCGCTGGCCGCAGGCACCTGGTTTGCGTATCGAAAAAAGCGAACTGCATGAAGCCGGCCTGCTGCGCCTGGACAGCAGCCGTGCGCGGCAATTGCTGGGTTGGCAAGCGCGCTGGACCTTGCAGCAATGCCTGGCCCAGACCCTCGACTGGCATCTGGCGTGGCAGAACGGCGATGACATGCGCGCTGTAACTCTGGGCCAATTGAATCTGTACCGAGGCGCGCTGTGAGCGAGTTTTCCCTGCAAGCGTTGCCATTGGCCGGTCTGTTCAGCGTTCAGCACAAACGTTTCGAAGATCAGCGCGGGCACTTCGCCCGGTTGTTCTGCGAGGGCAGCCTGATTGCGTTCGGCAATGAATTTCATATCCGCCAGATCAACCACTCCTGCACTCGCGAGAAGGGCAGTGTGCGTGGCCTGCATTATCAGAATGCCAACGCCCCGGAAGCCAAACTGATCACGTGCCTGCGCGGTGAGGTCTGGGATGTGGCGGTGGATCTGCGCCCGAACTCGGAGACGTTTTTGCACTGGCACGCCGAGCACTTGAAGGCGGGCGATGGCCGCAGCCTGTTGATTCCGGCCGGTTTCGCTCATGGCTTTCAGACGCTTACCGCAGACGCCGAATTGCTCTATCTGCACAGCGCCGATTACGCGCCGGAGCACGAGGGCGGCTTGTCGGTGAACGATCCTCGGCTGGCGATTGCCTGGCCGTTGCCTGTCAATAATTTGTCAGCGCGCGATTCCAGCCATCCTGCGCTCGATCAACACTTTGCTGGAGTGCGTCTATGAATTGCCGTGGGTGCGCCGCACCGCTGAATCTGCCGCTGATCGACCTCGGCACTTCGCCGCCGTCCAACGCCTACGTGCACGCCGATCGCCTGGAACAGGCCGAGCAATGGGTCCCGCTCAAAGTCGCGGTGTGCCAGCAATGCTGGCTGGTGCAGACTGAGGACTACACCAGTGCCGACAGCCTGTTCGATGCCGAGTACGCCTACTTCAGTTCGTTCTCCAGCACTTGGCTCAATCACGCCGAGCGCTATGTCGCCGAGATGAGTGAGCGCTTCGGGCTAAACGCCGACAGTCGTGTGGTCGAAGTCGCCGCCAACGATGGTTACCTGCTGCAATACGTCGCCGCGCGCGGGATCCCGTGCCTGGGCGTCGAGCCGACTCGCAGCACCGCACAGGCTGCACGGGACAAAGGCCTGGAAATTCGCGAGCTGTTCTTCGGCTGCGACACCGCCACGCAATTGCGCAACGAAGGCTGGAGCGCCGACCTGATGGCGGCCAACAACGTGCTCGCCCATGTGCCGGACATCAACGATTTCCTCGCCGGCTTCGCGACGTTGCTCAAGCCGACCGGCGTCGCCACTTTCGAGTTTCCGCAACTGCTGACGCTGATGGCTGGCGCGCAGTTCGACACGCTGTACCACGAACATTATTCCTACCTGTCGCTGACCTCCGTGCAGACTCTGTGCGAGCGCAATGGCCTGGAAGTGTTCGACGTCAGCCAGTTGAGCACTCACGGCGGCTCGCTGCGCGTATTCGTGCAGCGCAAGGACGGCCAGCGCCGCGCTGTTCTCCCGGCAGTTCAGCAACAATTGCAGGCCGAACTCGCTGCCGGGGTAAAAACCCCTGAGTACTACGCGACCCTCGCGCCTGCTGCCGAACGCATCAAACATGACCTGCTGCGCTTCCTGTTGCAGGCCAAAGCCGACGGCAAACGTGTGGTCGGTTACGGCGCGGCGGCCAAGGGCAATACCTTGCTCAACTACGCCGGAGTCAAAGCGGATCTGCTGTCCTGGGTGGCCGATGCCAACCCGCACAAACAGGGCAAGTTCTTGCCGGGCAGTCGCATCCCGATTGTTGCGCCAGCGCAGATCGACATTGAGCAACCGGACTACGTGCTGGTGCTGCCCTGGAACCTGCTGCACGAAGTCAGTCAGCAACTGGCGCAGGTGCGTCAGTGGGACGGGCGCTTCGTCATTGCCGTGCCTGAGTTGAAAGTGCTGTGAAAGTTCTGGTCACTGGCGCCACGGGCTTTGTCGGTCGGCATCTGATTGCTGCATTGCTTGAGCGCGGCTGCGAAGTCCGCGCGGTGGCGCGCAACGCAGAAAAGGCGCATGGCATGCCATGGATCAACCACGTCGAATTCGTCGCGGCAGACATTCACGCTGCCGACCTGAATGTCGTCGCGCTGACCGAAGGCATCGACGCGCTGGCGCATCTGGCCTGGCCGGGGTTGCCGAACTATCGGGCGCTGTTTCATTTCGAGCACAACCTGATGGCCGATTACCGCTTTATCAAAAGCGCGATAGAGGCGGGCGTGTCGCAGGTGCTGGTGACCGGCACCTGCTTCGAATACGGCATGCAGAGCGGTCCGCTCAGCGAGTCGACCGAGCCACGGCCGAGCAATCCCTACGGTCTGGCCAAACATACGCTGCACCTGTTTCTGCAGAATTTGCAGCAGGAGCGGCCGTTCACTTTGCAGTGGGCGCGGTTGTTCTATCTGCATGGTCAAGGGCAGAACCCCAACAGCCTGTTGGCCGCGCTGGACCGGGCAATCGATAGCGGCGAGGCGTCGTTCAACATGTCGGCCGGTGAGCAGTTGCGCGATTTCCTCGCGATTGAAACCGCCGCGAGTCATCTCGCCGCGATCCTCCATCAGCGCGAGTTCGACGGCGTGATCAACTGCGCCAGCGGCCATCCGGTGTCGGTGCGTGCGCTGGTCGAACAGCGCTTGCGTGAGGGTGGCGCAACCCTGGCTTTGAACCTCGGCCATTACCCGTATCCGACCCACGAACCGCTGGCGTTCTGGGCCGTCACCGAGCGCTTGCAACAGTTATTGGGAGAGTCGCCATGAGGCACGAGTTGTACCGGGCCACCGGGCTGCCGGTATTGCAGAACCGCACTTTCGCCGATGCCGAATCGGCGCGTGCCTCGGCCAGCGCCGACATGCTGCTGGTTCAGGACGAGCGCAGCGGTCTGGTCTTCAACGCCGCGTTCGATGCCGACAAGCTCAGTTATGACGCCGACTATCAGAACGAGCAGGCGCACTCCGGTCAGTTCCAGAAGCATTTAAGTGACGTCGAAGGCATCATCGGCAAGCACTTCAAGGGCCAGGAGCTGATCGAGGTCGGCTGCGGCAAGGGCTACTTTCTCGAGCTGCTCAAAAGCCTTGGCTATTCGATTACCGGCATCGACCCGGCTTATGAAGGCGAAAACCCCGAGGTGATCAAGGCGCCGTTTACGCGCGGCCTCGGCCTGGCGGCAGATGCCATCGTGTTGCGACATGTGCTGGAGCACATCGAAGACCCGGTGAGCTTTCTGGCCGTGATCGCCGAGGCCAATCAGGGCGGGCAGATCTATATCGAAGTGCCGTGCCTGGACTGGATCCTCGAGCACAAGGCCTGGTTCGACCTGTTCTACGAACACGTCAATTATTTCCGCCTCGATGACCTGCGCCGGATGTTCGGCACGGTGCACGAGGCCGGGCATCTGTTCGGCGGTCAATATCTGTACATCGTCGCTGATCTGTCGACGTTGCGCCTGATACCCGAACAACCGGTGCCGCGCCTGACTCTGCCGGAAGATTTCAGCGCCAGTCTCGACCGTGCCGTGCAGATCATCCGCTCGGCGCCTGCGCAGGGTTCAGCGATCTGGGGCGCTTCGTCCAAAGGCGTGATCTATTCGCTGTACCTGCAACGCGCCGGCGTTGCGGTCGATCGCGTAGTCGATATCAACCCGGCCAAGCAGGGGCGTTATCTGCCGCTGAGCGGCGCGCGCGTGTCCTCGCCGCAAGAGGCCATGGATGCGCTGCCGGAAGGCGCGCACCTGTTTGTGATGAATTCCAATTACCTCGAAGAGATCAAGCGGATGACCGGTGGACGCTACGTCTATCACGCCGTCGACAGCGCTTCGTTTCAGTGACCCTTGAGATGACCAACATGACTGACAACAGCATCAACCAAGCCTTCGAAGCCGAGTGCCGCGAGCAGATCGCCCAGCAAGGTGACGACCCCAAACTGACCGGCCTGGCCCGGGATTTCTTCAACGAATCGGCCAAGCACAAATACAGCTACCACTTCTCGTGGATGGGCCGCCCGATCATCCAGCTGCCGCAAGACATGATGGCCATGCAGGAGATCATCTGGCAGGTCAAGCCGGACCTGGTTATCGAGTGCGGCATTGCCCACGGCGGTTCGATCATCTACTACGCCTCGCTGCTCGAGCTGCAAGGCCACGGCGAAGTGCTCGGCATCGACCTCGACATTCGTCCGCACAACCGTGAAGCCATCGAAAGCCATTCGATGGCCAAGCGCATCAAGATGATCGAAGGTTCGAGCATCGACCCGGCCATTGCCGCTCAGGTGCAGGCCGCCGCCAAAGGCAAGAAAGTCATTCTGGTCCTCGACTCCAATCACACTCACGATCACGTGCTCGAAGAACTGCGCCTCTACGCGCCGCTGGTATCGGTCGACAGCTATTGCGTGGTCATGGACACCGTGGTTGAAGACATGCCGGCCGATTTCTTCCCGGATCGTCCATGGGGCCCGGGCGACAACCCGAAAACCGCCGTGTGGAAGTACCTGGAAGAGAACCAGGACTTCGAAATCGACCAGCAATTGCAGAACAAACTGCTGATCACCGTGGCGCCGGACGGCTACCTGCGTCGCGTTCGTTAATTCGCAACATTTACCCAGAGTTGTTTCGGCGAGTCGCCGGTTGTGGAGAGAAGTTATGCAAGGCAAGTACCGTTCTGAACTGACGCTACCGCTTGATGAGCTGTTGACGGTGGTGCTGATTACCCACAACCGACCGGCGTTCCTGCGTCGGGCTGTGAAGTATTACAGCGACTTGCCCTGCAAGATCATGGTGCTTGACTCCTCGCCGGAACGTCCGGAAGGCGATTTTTCCGCCGTTGATTACCATCATGTGCCGCAATTCGCGTACTGGGGGATGCAGGCCAAACTGGCCTATGGTGTCGAGCAACTGACCACGCCGTACATGGTGCTGGCGGCCGATGACGACTTCATCCTGCATGATTCATTGGCCGAATCCGTGGGTTTCCTGCAGGCCAATCCGGATTACGGCATGTGCCACGGCTACTGCCTGATGTACCTGACGCTGGCCGGTGGCGTCAGCTACTACCGCCGCGACAAAAAGGTCCAGGAAGACTACTGCTCCGAACAGGCTCAGGAGCGGGTCATCGATTACATGAGCCAGTACATCCCGCCGTTCTATGCGGTGACCCGTACTGATCTGATGAAGACCTGGCACTCGGCATTGCCACCCGGCACCAGCTTCCAGTGGCAGGAAATCGGCCATGTCTATTTCCTGCTGGCCAGTGCCAAAGCACGGATTCTGCCGATCCCTTATGTGGTTCGGGAAATCAACTACGGTGCCTCCGAGCACAGCACCGAGGTGTATCACTCGCTGACCTACGTCGATGCCAAATCGGTCGCCGAGCGTGAAGCCTTTGCCGAGTTCCTTGCCGCGCTGCCAACCCAGATCAAAGGGCTGAACGCCGAGCAGGGCAAAGCGCTTGCCCTGCAAAGCTTCGAGGCAATGGTCGACAGCCTGCAATCGAATCGAGCGCTGACCGCGGAACTGATCATCCAGTCCACCTGGAATCAGGAGCTCAAGTACCCGGATCGTCGTTTCGGGCCTTTGCAGTACGTGGAAATGCCGTTCTACAACGAGGCATTTTTCGACCGCCTGGCGCAGTTCGAATTCATGCTGCACGCCATGCCGGCGGGGCGCATCCAACTTGAAGGCCTGGAGGGCGTCTGGACCCGTCAGGCGCACTTGCTGCAAGCACGCAACAACGACACGCCGGAAAGCGTTCTCGACCGTTTGTGGCAGGCTCACGATCTCAATGCGTTCAATCGCACCGTGGTCAAGCGGCTGGCGGCTCAACTGACTTCGATGGGCCAAGCCGAAGAGGCGCAAGCGATGCAGGCCTGGATCGAGCGTCTCGAAGCGTTGACCGTCGATGACCATCATGCGGTCATGGACAAGATGCAGTCCGGCCGCCTGCTCAACTGGCTGGCCGCACGTGCGCCCGGCGCTCACCTTGAGGCAATCGGCCAACAGCTGGCGGTGAATGGCGGCGGGCCGCAGTTCGGCATTTTTCTGCTGGATCTGGACGACGACATCGACAAGCTTCAGGTGTCTCTCGACAGCTTGCTGGAAGGGCAGTGCAAGGCCTTCCGCATTGTCGTGTTCACCACCGGCGAAGCGCCCGCCGCGACCACGGCACAGAACACCCTGCATTTTGTCCGAGTGACCGCGGGCAATCTGATCGACAAGCTCAATCAAAGCGCTCGTCAATCGCCGTGTGACTGGCTGCTGTTGGCTGAAGCCGGTGATGAGTTCACTGCCAGCGGATTGTTGCGCGCCAGCCTGGAGTTGATGAACGCCGGCGATTGCCGCGCGGTATCCACCGACGAAATCCAGCGCCAGGAAAACGGTGCACTGACCGACGTGTTCCGGCCGGGCTTCAACCTTGATCTGCTGCTGAGCCTGCCAACGCTGATGGCGCGGCACTGGCTGGTACGGCGCGATGCGCTGGTCGAAATCGGCGGCTATCGCGCTGATTTCAGTCAGGCACTGGAGCTCGATGTGCTGCTGCGTCTTATCGAAGAACACGGCCTCAACAGTCTGGCTCACCTCGACGAGCCGCTATTGATCAGCCAGGCACCAGAGCTGGTCGAGAATGCTGACGAGCGCCTGGCGCTGCTGCGCCATTTGGGCAATCGCGGTTACAAGGGCAAAGTGACGTCAGCGGTCCCGGGGGTTTACCAGATCGACTACCACCACAGTGATCGTCCGCTGGTGTCGATCATTATTCCGGCGGGCAGCGATCTGGCGGTGCTGCAACGTTGCCTTGAAGGTGTGTTGCTGCGTACCCGTTACCATCACTATGAAGTGCTGATCGCCGCCACTGCGGATCAGACGGCTGAGATCAATGACTGGCTCGGGACTTACAAGCACTCCAGAGTGCAGGTGCTGCGTACTGATCGGACGTTGAGCGCAGCAGGATTATTCAACGCGGGCAGTCGTCAGGCGCGTGGCGAGTACCTGGTGCTGCTCGCCGCCGATGCGGAAGTGGTCAATCCGAACTGGCTCGACTCTTTGCTCAACCATGCTCTGCGTCCAGAGGTCGGCGTGGTCGGGCCAAAACTGATCGACCGTGATCGCAAGATCAGTCAGGCGGGATTGATCCTGGGCATGAATGGCGGGGTCGATTCGCCCTTCGTCGGTGAAGATCACGATGCCGACGGTTACCTGCACCGCTTGGCGGTGGAACAGAACTACTCGGCGGTATCGAGCGTGTGCCTGATGGTCCGCAAAGAGCTGTACGAGGCGCTCGGCGGTCTGGACGAAAGCACATTTGCCGAAGGCTTCAGCGATGTCGATCTGTGCCTGAGCGCCGGGCAGGCCGGTTATCTGACGGTATGGACTCCGGCGGTGCAAGTCATCCATCAGGGCGGTATGCCTGACGCCCCGCAAGCGCTGCTGGCCCTGCGCGAAAAATGGCCGGCGGCATTCGTTCAGGATCAGGCCTACAACGCGAACCTGAGCCTGAAGGGCAAAGGCTTCGTGCTCGATGACAATGCTTCACTGGACTGGGCACAGTTGCTCGCTTAAGCCTGGCGACAGGGACGGAATTGAAAAAATGTTCAACGGTAAATCGATCTTCATCTCCGGCGGCACCGGCTCGTTCGGGCGCAACTTCATCCGTCGCCTGCTCGAGCAGTACCAGCCCAAGCGCGTGGTGGTGTTCTCCCGCGACGAGTTGAAGCAGTACGAAATGCAGCAGACCTTCAATGCGCCGTGCATGCGTTATTTCATCGGTGACGTGCGTGACGCCGACCGCTTGCGTCAGGCGATGCGCGGCATCGATTATGTGGTGCATGCCGCCGCGCTAAAGCAGGTGCCGGCGGCGGAATACAATCCGACCGAATGCATCCGTACCAACGTCAACGGCGCGGAAAACATCATCGCTGCGGCGATCGATAACGGCGTAAAGAAAGTCGTCGCGCTGTCCACCGACAAGGCGGCCAGCCCGATCAATCTGTACGGCGCGACCAAGTTGCTTTCGGACAAATTGTTCGTCGCCGCCAACAACATTGCCGGCGAGCAGCAGACCCGATTCGCCGTAGTGCGCTACGGCAATGTCGCCGGTTCGCGCGGCTCGGTAGTGCCGTTCTTCAGCAAGCTGATCGCTGACGGCGCGCAAGAATTGCCGATCACCGACGAGCGCATGACGCGGTTCTGGATCACCCTCGACCACGGCGTGCAGTTCGTGCTCGACAGCTTTGCGCGGATGCACGGCGGCGAAGTGTTCGTGCCGAAGATTCCGTCGATCCGCATCGTCGATCTGGCGCGCGGCATGGCTGAACATCTGCCGCACAAGAACGTCGGCATCCGTCCCGGCGAAAAGCTGCATGAACTGATGGTGCCGCTGGACGATGCGCGCATGACCCTTGAGTTTGAAGACCATTACACGATTCAGCCGTCGATTCGTTTTACCAGCGTCGACGTCGATTTCGCCGTCGATAAACTCGGTGAACGTGGCCGTGCGGTGGGCGAGGATTTCGAGTATCGCTCGGACACCAACCCGCATTTCCTTTCAGTGGGGCAGATCGCCGATCTGCACGCGAAGCTGTCGGTATGATTCCTTACGGTCGGCAGAGCCTTGATCAGGCGGACATCGATGCGGTGGTCGAGGTGCTGCAATCGGACTGGCTGACCCAGGGGCCGACCATCGAGCGCTTCGAGCAGGCCATGGCCGCGCGCTGTCAGGCGGATTTCGCCGTGGCGGTGTGCAATGCCACGGCGGCGCTGCACATTGCTTGTCTGGCCGCTGACCTGGGGCCGGGCGATCGCTTGTGGACTTCGCCAAACACCTTTCTTGCCTCGGCCAATTGCGGGCGTTATTGCGGTGCTGACGTTGATTTCGTCGACATCGATCCGCTGACCTGGAACCTCGATGCCTTCGCCCTTGAAGCGAAGCTGGAACAGGCCGAACGCGACGGCACGCTGCCGAAAGTCCTGGTCGCCGTCGCGTTCTCCGGGCAGAGCTGCGATATGCGCAAGATTGCCGACCTGGCGGTGCGCTACAACTTCACCGTGATCGAAGACGCCTCGCACGCCGTGGGCGCCAGCTACGCCGGGCGTCCAGTCGGTTGTGGCGACTTCGCGGCGATGACGGTGTTCAGTTTTCATCCGGTGAAGATCATCACCAGCGCCGAGGGCGGCATGGTCCTGACCAATCGCCCGGCGCTGGCCGAACGTCTGCGACGCCTGCGCAGCCACGGCATGACCCGCGATCCCGAGCACATGACCGAGCCGAGCCACGGGGCGTGGTATTACCAGCAAGTCGAGCTGGGCTTCAATTACCGGATCACCGATCTGCAAGCGGCGCTGGGACTCTCGCAACTACGCAAACTTGATGAGTTTGTCGCACGTCGCCGGGAACTGGCCGCGCGTTACGATCAGTTGCTCGCTTACCTGCCGCTAACCTTGCCGAGCGCGCAGCCGGAAGCCGATTCGGCGTGGCACCTGTATGTGGTGCGCGTGCAGACCGAGCGCTGCAACCTCAGTCATCGCCAAGTGTTCGAAGGTTTGCGCAACGCTGGCATCGGCGTCAATCTGCACTACATTCCCGTGCACTTGCAGCCTTACTATCGCGAGCTGGGCTTTGCCGAGGGCGATTTCCCCGAGGCCGAGCGCTATTACGCCGAAGCGATCAGTTTGCCGCTGTTCCCTTTGCTCAGTGAGGCACAACAAGATCAGGTGGTCGAGCAACTGCGTCGGCTGCTGCTTGAGGAGTAAGGCACCGTGAGCTGCGTCGCGATCATCCCCGCCCGTGGTGGCAGCAAGCGCATTCCGCGCAAGAATCTCAAACCGTTCGACGGCGTACCGATGATCGTCCGCTCGATTCGCACGGCGCTGGAGTCAGTGCTGTTCGAGAGCGTTGTGGTCAGCACCGACGATGACGAAATCGCCGACGTCGCACGAGCACATGGCGCTGAAGTGCCGTTCATGCGACCGGCCGATCTGGCCGATGATTTCACCGGTACCGCTGCGGTGATCCTGCATGCCTTGCAGCAATTGCCGACGTTCGATTACGCCTGCTGCGTGTACGCGACCGCGCCGTTGTTGCAGGCGCGTTATCTGCGTCAGGGTCTGGATTTGCTCAAGCAGCATCCGCACAAGTCGTTTGCCTTTTCGGTGTGCGGTTTCGGTTTCCCGGTGCAGCGCGCACTGACCCTCGACGAGGAGGGCGCTTTGATGTCCATGTACCCCGAATTTCGTACCACCCGTTCGCAGGATCTGCCCGAAGCGTTTCAGGATGCCGGGCAATTTTACTGGGGGCGCAGCGAAGCGTGGTTGCGTGGCGAGACGCTGTTCTCGCCAGCGAGCCTGCCGGTGATCCTGCCGCGTCATTTGGTCCAGGACATCGACACGCCCGAAGACTGGCAACGCGCCGAATATCTGTACGCCGCACTCAGAGCCGGCGGAGAACTGCAATGAGAGTGCTGATCCGCGCCGACGCTTCGCCGACCATTGGCAGCGGCCACATTGCCCGCTGCCTGACCCTGGCGCGGGTGCTGCGCGGGCAGGGCAGTCATGTCGCATTCGCCTGTCGGCGTTTGCCGGGGCATCGACTGGATGCCCTGAATGCCGAGGGCTTCGAGACCTTTGCACTGCCCGAGCGCTATCGTGATGAAGACCCGCTGCAGGCCATCGAATCGATGTTGCCGTGGCAGTTCGATATTGATGCACTGGGCCAGCTGCTGGACGCACAGGCGCCGTTCGACTGGATCATCGTCGACCATTACGGCCTCGATCATCACTGGCAAACCGCTGCCCGGCGCTGGGCGCATCGAATCGCCGCCGTGGATGATCTGGCCACGCGGCGTTACAGCGTCGATCTGCTGCTCAATCAGAACCTCTCGGGCTTGAGTGAAAACTACGCGGCGCTGCTGCCGCCAGGCTGTCGCACCTTGCTCGGCCCGCGCTACGCCATGCTGCGCGAAGAATTCAACTGCGATGCCATCGAGATCAAACCGAAGGCCCGGCGCGTGCTGGTGAATTTCGGCGGTTTCGACGCGGCGAGGCAGACTCATCATGCGATGCTGGCGCTGGCTGATTTCACTCAGTTGCAGGTGGACTTCGTCGCTGGCGCCGACAACCCGGCGTGGACGCAGATGCAAGCGTTGGCCGAGACGCGGCCGAACTGGCGCCTGCACAGTTTCGTCAGCGATTTCCATCAGCGCATGACTGAAGCGGATCTGTTTATCGGCGCTGGCGGTGGCACCAGTTGGGAGCGCGCGGCGCTGGGTTTGCCGACCATCTGCATCGCCGTGGCGAACAATCAGCAGGCCAACGGCGAAGTCATGGCCGCTGCCGGTGCGCATGTGTTCATGGGCGCCCGCGAGCAGGTCAGCGTCGAGCAGTTGCGTGATGCGGTCGGCTTCGTCGTGAACAATCATTTTCTACGCCGCAGCCTCGCCGAGCGCTCGCGGCAACTGGTCGACGGGCGCGGTGCCGAGCGTGTGGCGGCGGCGCTGGCCGGTGCGGTGCTGAAACTGCGCCCGGCGACCCAGGACGATGCGCAGTTGCTGTTCGATGGACGCAATGCCGAAGCAGTGCGGCGCTGGTCGCTGGAAACCGGCGTTATCGATTGGGTGCAGCATCTGCACTGGCTGACGGCGAGTCTGCGCAATCCGCAGCGA
This sequence comes from Pseudomonas sp. ef1, assembly GCF_007293365.2. Classification (NCBI taxonomy): domain Bacteria; kingdom Pseudomonadati; phylum Pseudomonadota; class Gammaproteobacteria; order Pseudomonadales; family Pseudomonadaceae; genus Pseudomonas; species Pseudomonas sp. ef1. The sequence goes on from NZ_CM129815.1 coordinate 2,716,708, forward strand.
CTGCTGCTGATTGCCGAGGCGGACGACGGCCCGGTCGGGGTGCTGCGTTACGACTTGCGCGGGTTTGAAGCCGAAGTCTCGATTTATCTGCTGGAGGGGCGCTTCGGCCTCGGTTGGGGCAGGGCAGTGCTCAGCCGTGGCGAAGCGTTTGTCGCTGCGCACTGGCCGCAATTGACGCGCATTACTGCGCGAGTCATGCCCGCCAATCAGTCCTCATTGAAAGTCTTCCGCGACGCCGGGTTCATCCAGGAAACCTGTGCGTTCAGCCGTGTTTTGAAGGATCACCCGCATGTCTAGTTTCAAGATTGGCCACCACACCATCGGTGCCGATGCGCCGCCGTTCATCATTGCCGAGATGAGTGGCAACCATAACCAGTCTCTCGACGTCGCTTTGCAAATCGTCGAGGCGGCAGCCAAGGCCGGGGCGCATGCCTTGAAGCTGCAAACCTACACCGCCGAAACCATGACCCTGGATTTGGCTGAAGGCGAATTCTTCATCAAGGATCCGGGCAGTCTGTGGGCCGGCACGTCGCTCTACGATCTCTACGAAAAAGCCCATACACCGTGGGAGTGGCACGCGCCGATTTTTGCTCGGGCCAAGGAGTTGGGGATGCTCGCGTTCTCGACACCGTTCGATGACAGCGCGGTGGATTTTCTCGAAGGCCTTGAAGTGCCTGCGTACAAGATTGCCAGTTTTGAAAACACCGATCTGCCGTTGATCCGTCGAGTGGCAGCGACCGGCAAACCGCTGATCATCTCCACCGGCATGGCCAGCATCGCCGAACTGGATGAAACCGTGCGTGCCGCGCGCGAGGCCGGCTGCAAGGATCTGGTGTTGCTCAAGTGCACCAGCACCTATCCGGCCACGCCACTCAACAGCAATGTGCGCACGATCCCGCATCTGCGTGAGTTGTTTGGATGCGAGGTCGGACTGTCGGACCACTCGATGGGCGTTGGCGTGTCGGTGGCGGCGGTGGCGCTGGGAGCGACGGTGGTGGAGAAACACTTCACCCTGGATCGTTCGGCCGGTGGTGTCGACGCAAGTTTTTCCCTTGAGCCTGCGGAGCTGGCCAGTCTGGTCGTTGAAACAGAGCGCGCCTGGCAAGCCATGGGCCAGGTGCATTACGGCGTGACCGAGGCCGAGCGCAAGTCGCTGGTCTATCGCCGCTCGCTGTATGTCACCGCTGACATGGCCGCCGGTGAAGCCTTTTCCGGCGACAATCTGCGTGCCATTCGTCCCGGCCTCGGCCTGCCGCCCAAGCACACCGATGCCGTCCTCGGACGCCGCGCGCGCACCGCGATCAAGCGCGGTACGCCGCTGGACTGGTCGCTGGTCGAATAGGCCAATCTGCCATCGATTCGGCAAAATAGCGTGACCTGCGAGTCATAACGCGCATCTTCACTGTATTGTATTGACCGGGGAGATGGCGCCTGGCCCGTTTTGCGGTTCCAGTGATAGCCCTTTGCGCTTCCCGTGGCTGCCCATTGTGGCGGCCGTTTTCTGTTTGTCGGCGCCCCTCGAATGCTTGCGAGCGGTGGTTTTGGGCTGTTTTTTATTGGGAAGCCGTAATGATTGGCATAAAAAGCATTGCGAGCTACGTTCCTGTAGCCGGCGTGGACAATTACGCACAAGGTGCAAAATTCGAGAAGGATGAAGAATTCATCCTGGGCAAGATCGGTTCGGCGTTCCTGCCGCGCAAAGACGCTGAGCAGGAAACTTCTGACCTGTGCGTGGAAGCGGCCAATGCGCTGTTTGCCAGCAATCCTGAACTGAAGCGTGAATCGATCGACGCGTTGATTGTCGTCACCCAGAACGGTGATGAAGAAGGCCTGCCGCACACAGCAGCAATCGTCCAGGACAAGCTCGGCCTGCCGACCAATGTCGCAGCGTTCGATATCTCGTTGGGCTGCTCCGGTTATGTATACGGCATCTACGCGATCAAGGGCTTCATGGAAGCCGCCGGCCTGAAGAATGGCCTGCTGATCACCGCTGACCCGTACTCGAAAATCGTTGACCCGGAAGACCGCAACACCACCATGCTGTTTGGCGATGCCGCCACCGCCACCTGGATGGGCGAAAACCCGACCTGGGCGCTGGGCAAGGCCAAGTTCGGCACCGACGGTTCCGGCGCACCGCATTTGAAAGTCAGCAACGGCGTGTTCTTCATGAATGGTCGTCAGGTGTTCAACTTCGCTCTGCTGAAAGTCCCGGCGCACCTGCACGAGTTGCTCGACGATTCCAATCTCAAGGCCGATGACATCGACGCATTCTGCATTCACCAGGGCAGCGCGGCGATTGTCGACGCCGTGGCGCGACGCTTCGAAGGCGAACCGGAGAAGTTCATCAAGGACATGGTCGAGACCGGCAACACCGTGTCGTCGAGCATTCCGCTGCTGCTGGAAAAACATGTGCTCGATTCCGACTGGCAGCGTGTCGCGCTAAGCGGCTTTGGCGTCGGCCTGTCGTGGGGCTCGGCGATCATCTATCGTCCGTAAGCTGCAGCAAAAACCACTGATACAAAAATAGCGTTCAAGGTTAACCTTGAACGCTATTTTTTTGCCCGAGAAGGAGCGCGAGGCGCCATGAGCGAGTTTTTCCAAGCCAATGCCGAGGTGTTGCAACGGCGCTGGCCGGCGCTGTTCGAGCGATTGATGGCTGAAGACAGCGCGTCCGTGCAGGCCGAACTCGTGCAAGGACTGGGCTCGACGCTGAGCGTCGATGGCATTCAGCTCACCAGTCGCCATGATCGTCTGCATGAGGCGCAAATCCAGGCGGCGAGCCTGCCGGAAAAACCGCATCTTCACGTTTATGGCACTGGCCTGGGCGACTTGCCCGGCGTGCTGCTCGAGCGCGCAGGCCTGGAAAAACTGTACTTACACATCCTCAACGGCGCACTGTTCGCGCTGGTACTGCAACTGCTCGATCAGCGCCAGTGGCTGGAGGATCCTCGGGTCGAACTGTTTTACGCCGGTGATCACCCTGACTTCTTCACGCCATTCTTTGCCTTGCCCGCCGAGATGCTGCTGGCCGATGACTTCAATGCAAAGGTCCGCGATCGTCTGATCAATGAAGTGCACCTGACGTTCAACAATCGCGATTTCGATCCGCAGTCACCGGAAATCCAGCAGCGCTTGCAGGAATGTCTGCCGGTGTTGCTTGGCGATGACGATGTCGCGCAGCTGTTCGGCAGTTGCGCTGGACGTGAAATCTACGTAATCGCCACCGGACCGACGCTGGAGCAGCATTTCGATCGTCTGGCGGCGATTCGTCAGCTTGCTGAGCGGCCGTTGTTCATCTGTGTTGATACGGCCTATCGACCGTTGCGCGAACATGGCATCGTGCCTGATCTGGTGGTGAGCATCGATCAGCGCATCGGCTTTCGGCATCTGCCCTTTGAGACGTCTGACGGCATTACGCTGGTGTACCTGCCGATGAGCGACCCGCAGGTATTGAAGGCATGGAAGGGCAAGCGCTATGGCGGCTATTCGGCCAGCCCGATCTATGCCGAGCTGAAAGAACAGTATCCACGCGGTGAGCTGCACGTCGGCGGTAGCGTGATTCATCCGGCGGTGGATCTCGCGGTAAAAATGGGCGCGAGTCGAATCACTCTGTTTGGCGCCGACTTCGCCTTCCCGATGAACAAGACCCACGCCGGTTGGGACGACGGCGATTTAGGCCCGCCGCTGGCCCAGGCACGGCACTGGGTGCGCGATGGTCATGGTCAGCGCGTCAGCACTCAGCTGAATTTTCGCGGCTATCTATGTGTGCTTGAGCGTTATATCGCCGCGCATCCGCAGGTCGAGTTTCTCAACAGCAGCCGCGCCGGTGCATCGATTGCCGGGACCGCTTTCAATCCGGAGTTCGTGCAATGAGTGCGCTGAGTCAGTGTCAGGATCAGTGCCGCCAGTGTGCCACTTTGTTTCGCCTTGGGCGCGATGTTGAAGCGGCGCTGACGATGGTCGATGTGTTCGAACAGGCCCAGCAATCTCTCTCGTCTGCCTCAGTGGATATCCAGCAAGCGTGGGCACAGGTGCTCACGCAAATGCTCGACTGTCAGGAGCGCCAGGACTGGTTGGGCCTGGCTGACTATATGGAATACGAACTGGTCGAATTGCTGGAAAGTGCCAGGCGCTGAACCGCTGCGCCGCGCTGGCCCGCGGCTTTGCGTTACAGGCGGTTTTATGACGTCATTTTTTCGCGCTGGATGTGCTGCTAAGTCTTTGTTTTCTCGGGGGTGGCGTGGTGATGGCAAAATTTTTTCAAAAAGCCCTCAAGCAACCTGCAAACCCGACGATAACTATTACGAAGGTTCTCTAGGCCATACCCGGCGGTTGCCAGGGCCGGAAGCCGCAGTACCCAACCAACGAGGAATTCGTCATGGCTTTAACAGTAAACACCAACACCACATCGTTGAACGTTCAGAAAAACCTGAACCGCGCTTCCGACGCTCTGTCCACCTCGATGCAGCGCCTGTCTTCCGGCCTGAAAATCAACAGCGCCAAAGACGACGCCGCTGGCCTGCAGATCTCCAACCGTATGTCCTCGCAGATCCGCGGTAACACCCAGGCCATCCAGAACGCCAACGACGGTATCTCCGTTGCCCAGACCGCTGAAGGCGCTCTGCAAGCTTCGACCGATATCCTGCAGCGTATGCGTGAACTGGCTGTTAAAGCTCGTAACGGTACCAACGGCACCGCTGACCAGACCGCTACCAACGCTGAATTCGCTCAGATGTCTGACGAAATCACCCGTATCTCGGCTGCTACCAACCTGAACGGCAAAAACCTGCTGGACGGTTCGGCTGGTACTGTGACCCTGCAAGTTGGCGCAAACACCGGTTCGGCTAACCACATCGACCTGGTACTGAGCTCCAAGTTCGACGCCGTCAGCCTGTCGGTAGGTAGCGGTACTGTAGTTCTGACCGGTACTTCGGGTACTGGTGCTGGTTCTGCTTCGCAGAACATCGACAACGCGATCACTGCAATCGACGCCGCTATCGCTGCAATCGGTGCAACCCGTGCCAGCCTGGGTGCTTCGCAAAACCGTCTGACCAGCACCATCTCCAACCTGCAGAACATCACTGAAAACACCACCGCTGCTCAGGGTCGTGTACAGGACACCGACTTCGCCGCAGAAACTGCTAACCTGACCAAGCAGCAGACTCTGCAGCAAGCTTCGACCTCCGTACTGGCTCAAGCCAACCAACTGCCTTCCGCTGTACTGAAGCTGCTTCAGTAATCCGGAACAAGTTTAAGCGGGGGAGTGCGCTTGTCGTGCTCTCTCGCTTTTTTACGTTAAGAGGTGATGGGCATGGACATGAGCGTAAAGCTTAACGTGTCTTATCCGGCTCCCAAGCCAGTGACACCGGTTGCTGACAAACCGTCAGAGCTGCCTAAAGTCCAAAAGACTGAAGCACCGGTCGCTGCCAAGGATCAGGATTCGGACGGCGCCAAGTTGAAGCTGGCGGTGCAAGAGATCGAAAAGTTCGTCCAGTCGATCAAGCGTAATCTGGAGTTCTCGATTGACGAGCATTCCGGCAAGGTCATCGTCAAGGTGATCGCGAGCGAGACGGGTGAAGTCGTTCGACAGATTCCTTCCGCCGAAGCCCTCAAACTGGCCGACAGCCTCGCCAATGCAAGTCATGTATTGTTCGACGCCAAGGTCTGATAAATGGCATGAATAGTGTTTGTTCGTTCTCAGGACGCGTGTAACGGTCAAAAGAATGGCAGCAATCTGAAGGGAGATGCACATGGCAAGTCCAATTTTACCGGGTTCCGGACTGGGTTCCGGCCTGGACATCGGCGCGATCGTGACCGCGCTGGTCAACGCCGACAAGTCTGCCAAGCAGACGCAGATCGATACCGCGACCAAAAGCAACAGCCTGAAGATTTCCGGCGTTGGTTCGCTGAAAAGTGCATTGGCGGCCTATCAGAAAGCGATGGGTGATCTGAACAAGGCAACAAGCCCGGCGTTTGCCGGTTTTACTGCAACCTCGGATGCGCCAACTGTCGTCGGTGCCACTTCGGATAAAACCGCCGTGCCGGGTACTTACAGCGTAGTCGTGAAAAACCTGGCCACCGGCTCGAAAGTTGCCAGTGCCGCCTTTGCCGGCGGGGCCGCCAGTGCCATTCCGAGTGGTACTCTGAAAATCAGTCAGAATGGCATTGATTACAATGTCGCGATTCCGGCCAATGCCACCTTGCAGTCCACGCGCGATGCGATCAACACCGCGCAGTCCAGCAATGGCATTTCCGCGAACATCGTGACTGACAGTACCGGCGCCTCGCGTCTGGTACTGAGCTCCAACAAGACGGGCGCCGGCATGGACCTGCAGGTCAGCGGTATCGCCGGTCTCGAGATCGATGGCACCCAGAAGATGGGTGACAGTCCTGCGGCAGGGGCATCCGGTGCGGTCGGTGATGTGGCCAAGGACGCTAGCCTGACCATCGACGGACTGGCCGTTACCAGCAAGACCAACACCGTTACCGGTGCGATCAGCGGCATGACGCTGAATCTGGTCACTGCGAGTCCCGTCGTGGGCGGCGTGCCAACGCCGGCTACTGTATCGGTTGCGACCAATACCGCCGGCATCCAGACATCGCTGCAATCGTTCATCGATTCCTATAACACCCTGAAGAAAACCATCGACACCTTGTCCAAGGCAACGCCGGATGCCGATGGCAATCTGACCGTTTCGGCGGCGTTCACTGGTGACGCTCTGCCGCGTTCGTTGATGGCGGACGTGCGCGCTCAGTTGACAGATCCAGGGGCGGGCGGAGCAGGCCAATTGTCCGTGCTTTCACAGATGGGTGTGTTGACTGACAGTAAAACCGGTTTGCTGACGCTCGATACTGCAGTGTTCAACAAGCGTATGGAAATCCCGGGCATGGCTGGCCAGGTTCAGCAGCTCTTCAGCGGCACCGATGCCAAGAATGGTCTGTTGGCGCGTATGACTGCGGCGGTTGATCCGTACGTCAAGACCGGTGGGCTGCTGGATCAGCGCAGCTCCAACCTGGCGAGTCTGACGAGCGGCTTGCAGAAGCAGCAGGCGGCGCTGGATCTGCGGGTTGCCAACCTGACGTCGACATTGACCGCCAAGTACAACGCCATGGACTTGCTGGTAGGGCAGATGAAGGCAACGGCGAGCAACATCACGTCGTTCTTCAGCTCGCTGAACGCTCAGCAGTCAGCGAAGTAACAGTCAGTAACGACAAAAACCCGGCTACGCTTTATCGGCGTGCGCCGGGTTTTTGTCTTTTGATCTAAAGTTTTCGGGCCGGTTGGCGATACACTGGTTATACGAGTCAACGTGGCAATGAGGTAGAACATGAACCCGATGTTAGCCCTTCGGCAGTACCAGAAAGTCGGCGCCCATGCGCAGACGTCCGAAGCGAGCCCGCACCGCCTGGTGCAAATGTTGATGGAAGGTGGCCTGGCCCGGATTGCGCAGGCCAAGGGCGCCATTGAGCGCAAGGATATTCCCGGCAAGTGCACGGCGATCAGCAAGGCCATCGGCATTGTCAGTGGCCTGCGTGAAGGTCTCGACCTTGAAAACAATGCAGAGGCACTGGCCGATCTGGATGGCCTGTACATCTACATGATGAAGCGCCTCGCCGAGGCGAACATCAGCAGCGATCCCCGTGTACTCGACGAAGTCGCCGGCCTGCTGACCACGGTCAAAGAAGGTTGGGACGCCATCGCGCCCGTGCCGGCTCCGCAGTTCTGAAGGAGATCACCATGAGTCTTGTATTGCAGCGAATTGCCGATACCCGTGAAGCGTTGGTCGGAGCATTGGCCGAACGAAACTGGGAAGCCATCGGCGAGCTGGATCTGGCTTGCCGTTCCTGCATGGAAGACGTCATGGCGGAAGCTTCGCTGGATGAAGTTGCGTTACGCGATAACCTTGAAGAGCTGCTATTCGTCTACAAAGAGCTTCTCGAGGTGGCAATGGGCGAGCGGCAGGCGATAGCCAACGAGATGTCGCAGATCACCCAAGCGCAAAAGGCTGCAAAGGTTTACCATCTGTTTGGTTGATTAACCGTCAGTTGAACCAGAGATGTGCGCCATAAATTTGACTGTGCACGGTTTTTTGACTTAACTAGTGGCTATTATCAGGTTTAGGGCGTCTACAGGCACAAGGTGTCCTGCAAGCGTCTCGCTTGCCCCATTTTTCGGGCATTGAGTTGACTAGGGAAGTTGCTATTGCATGTGGCGTGAAACCAAAATTCTGCTGATCGATGACGATAGCGTCCGCCGCCGCGACCTGGCGGTGATTCTAAATTTTCTTGGCGAAGAAAATTTACCCTGCGGCAGCCATGACTGGCAGCAGGCAGTCGGCTCTTTGTCGTCTAGTCGTGAAGTCATTTGCGTACTGATCGGGACCGTTAATGCTCCTGGCGCGCTTTTGGGCTTGCTAAAGACACTCGCAACCTGGGATGAGTTCCTTCCGGTTTTGTTAATGGGCGATAATTCTTCCGTTGACCTGCCTGAAGACCAGCGTCGCCGCGTGCTGTCGACCCTGGAAATGCCGCCCAGCTACAGCAAATTGCTCGATTCGCTGCATCGCGCCCAGGTCTATCGCGAAATGTACGACCAAGCCCGCGAGCGCGGCCGTCATCGCGAACCCAATCTTTTCCGCAGTCTTGTCGGCACCAGCCGTGCGATTCAGCACGTCCGGCAGATGATGCAGCAAGTGGCCGACACCGACGCCAGCGTGCTGATCCTCGGCGAGTCCGGCACCGGCAAGGAAGTGGTCGCGCGCAACCTGCACTACCACTCCAAACGCCGCGACGCGCCGTTCGTTCCGGTCAATTGCGGGGCGATCCCTGCAGAGCTGCTCGAAAGCGAACTGTTCGGCCACGAGAAGGGCGCTTTCACTGGCGCGATCACCAGCCGTGCCGGGCGCTTTGAGCTGGCCAACGGCGGCACGCTGTTCCTCGACGAAATCGGCGACATGCCGCTGCCGATGCAGGTCAAGCTGCTGCGCGTATTGCAAGAGCGCACCTTCGAACGCGTGGGCAGCAACAAGACCCAGAGCGTCGACGTGCGCATCATTGCCGCAACGCACAAGAATCTCGAAAGCATGATCGAGATCGGCTCGTTCCGCGAAGATCTCTACTATCGCCTGAACGTGTTCCCGATCGAGATGGCGCCGCTGCGTGAGCGCGTCGAAGACATCCCGCTGCTGATGAACGAACTGATCTCGCGCATGGAGCACGAGAAGCGCGGTTCGATCCGTTTCAACTCGGCGGCGATCATGTCGCTGTGCCGTCACGGCTGGCCGGGCAACGTCCGCGAACTCGCCAACCTGGTCGAGCGCATGGCGATCATGCACCCGTACGGGGTGATTGGCGTGGTCGAGTTGCCGAAGAAATTCCGCTACGTCGACGACGAAGACGAGCAGATGGTCGACAGCCTGCGCAGCGATCTGGAAGAACGCGTGGCCATCAACGGCCATACGCCGGACTTCAGCGCCAATGCACTGCTGCCGCCGGAAGGTCTCGACCTCAAAGACTACCTCGGGGGCCTGGAGCAGGGCCTGATTCAGCAAGCGCTGGACGACGCCAATGGCATTGTTGCCCGCGCCGCTGAGCGGCTGCGCATCCGTCGCACCACCCTGGTCGAGAAGATGCGCAAGTACGGCATGAGCCGTGCTGGAGGAGATGAACAGGCGGATGATTGACGCCTGTTTTTCAAGCGCTTCAATTATAAGCGGTTTTTTTTAGGCACGGGTATTGCTATAGCCCTCGCAACGTTCCGTTTCACTGACGGTCAGCCAAGCGAGAGAGCCCAATGCCCCAAGCCGCCCAGATCTCTTCTGCCTCCAATATCGTGGGGCAACCCTCGTCCGTAGAGCAGGCAAGTCGTCAGGGACTTGAGCAGGCCTTCCAGCTGTTCAACCAGATGTCGAGCCAGCTGACCGACTCCTACAGCCTGCTCGAAGCGCGGGTCACCGAGCTCAAGGGTGAGCTGGCCGTGGTCAGCGCCCAGCGCATGCAGGAACTGGCGGAAAAAGAACGCTTGGCCAATCGCCTGCAAAACCTCCTCGACCTGTTGCCCGGCGGTGTGATCGTCATTGACGGCCACGGTCTTGTGCGCGAAGCCAACCCGGCCGCCATCGATCTGCTCGGCTCGCCACTCGAAGGCGAACTCTGGCGCCATGTGATTGCACGCTGCTTCGCCCCGCGTGAAGACGACGGTCATGAAATCTCCTTGAAAAACGGTCGACGCCTGTCGATTTCCACCCGCTCGCTGGATGCCGAGCCGGGGCAGTTGGTGCTGCTCAACGACTTGACAGAAACCCGGCGCTTGCAGGATCAACTGGCACGGCACGAGCGTTTGTCCTCGCTGGGTCGGATGGTCGCGTCCTTGGCTCATCAGATTCGCACGCCGCTGTCCGCCGCTTTGCTCTACGCCAGTCATTTGACTGAACAGCAACTGCCAGTGGAAACCCAGCAACGCTTTGCCGGCCGCCTGAAAGAGCGTCTGCACGAACTCGAACATCAAGTGCGCGACATGCTGGTGTTCGCTCGCGGTGAATTGCCGCTGACCGACCGCATTACGCCCAATGCCTTGATGCAATCGCTGCAGGCAGCGGCGTTGACCCATGTGCAGGATCTGCCGATCCGCTGGCAGTGCGACAGCCATGCCGGTGAGCTGCTGTGCAACCGCGACACGCTGGTCGGCGCGCTGCTGAATCTGATTGAAAACGCCATTCAGGCCAGCGCTGGCGAAGCGCGCCTGAAAGTGCATTGCTACACCAGAGGCAACACCCTGCGTCTGTGTGTCAGCGACAGCGGCAGCGGCATTGAGCCGACAGTTTTGGCGCGCCTCGGCGAGCCTTTTTTTACTACCAAAGCCACCGGCACCGGCCTCGGCCTGACCGTGGTCAAAGCGGTGGCCCGTGCGCATCAGGGAGAATTGACCCTGCGTTCGCGAGCCGGGCGCGGCACTTGCGCGCAGGTCAGTCTGCCGCTGTTTTCCGCTGCACAAGGAGTTGAATAAACGTCATGGGCATCAAGGTGTTGCTGGTCGAGGATGACCGTTCGTTGCGCGAGGCGCTGGCCGATACGCTGCTGCTCGCCGGCCACGACTATCAAGCCGTCGGTAGCGCCGAAGAAGCGCTGACGGCCGTCGCGCAGCAAGCTTTCAGCCTGGTGGTCAGCGACGTCAACATGCCGGGCATGGACGGCCACCAATTGCTCGCGTTGCTGCGCGCACGCCAGCCGCAATTGCCGGTGCTATTGATGACCGCCCACGGCGCCGTCGAGCGTGCGGTCGATGCGATGCGCCAAGGCGCGGCGGATTATCTGGTCAAGCCGTTTGAGCCCAAGGCATTGCTCGATCTGGTGGCGCGGCATGCGCTGGGCTGCATTGATGCTGGCGAAGCGGAAGGCCCCGTCGCCGTTGAACCGGCCAGTGCGCAGTTGCTTGAGTTGGCCGCACGGGTTGCGCGCAGTGATTCGACTGTCCTCATCTCCGGCGAGTCCGGCACCGGTAAAGAAGTGCTGGCGCGCTACATTCACCAGCAATCGCGGCGGGCGAGCCAGCCATTTATCGCAATCAACTGCGCGGCGATTCCCGACAACATGCTCGAAGCAACACTGTTCGGCCATGAGAAGGGCTCGTTCACCGGCGCTATAGCCTCGCAGGCCGGCAAGTTCGAGCAGGCGGACGGCGGCACCATTCTGCTCGATGAAATTTCCGAAATGCCCCTGGGCCTGCAAGCCAAGTTGCTGCGCGTCCTGCAAGAGCGGGAAGTGGAGCGAGTGGGCGCGCGCAAGCCAATCAGTCTGGACATTCGCGTGGTCGCCACGACCAACCGTGATCTGGCCGGCGAAGTGGCGGCGGGGCGTTTTCGCGAAGACCTTTTTTACCGCTTGTCGGTTTTTCCCCTGGCCTGGCGTCCACTTCGCGAGCGCACTGCCGATATCCTGCCGCTGGCGGAAAAATTGTTGGCCAAACACGTCAATAAAATGAAGCACGCAGCAGCCAAGCTGTCCCCCGAAGCTCAAGCTTGCCTGACCGCGTACCCGTGGCCGGGCAACGTGCGGGAGCTGGACAACGCCATTCAGCGCGCGTTGATTCTGCAGCAGGGCGGTTTGATTCAGCCGCAGGATTTCTGCCTGAACGGTGCGGTGACATTTGCGCCATTGCCGGTCGCGGCATCGGTAAACCGCGAGGTGGAAATCGAGGCGGATTCCTCCGGCGCCCTGGGCGATGACCTGCGCCGCCGGGAGTTTCAAATGATCATCGATACCCTGCGCGCCGAGCGTGGCCGCCGCAAGGAAGCCGCCGAAAAACTCGGCATCAGCCCGCGCACCTTGCGCTACAAGCTGGCGCAAATGCGCGATGCCGGGATGGACGTCGAAGGTTATCTGTTCGCCACCTGACGAATGCGGCAAAACATTCCAGATGCATTTCTCGCGAGGGTGCCCATGAGCTGGCACCCTTGTTGCTAATACCTGTGTACCCGCCGAGTGAGTGTCAAAAAATTGCGGGCCGCCCAAGAGAGTAGACCATGAGCCAAGGTATTGAATTTAATCGGTTGATGATGGACATGCAGGCCATGAAAGTGGATGCCATGTCTGCGCGTAAATCGACTGCCGCTGTCCCTGAAATCGCGGGCAGCAGCTTTTCCGACATGCTCGGTCAGGCGATCAATAAAGTCAGCGATACCCAGCAGGCGTCGACTCAACTGGCCAATGCTTTCGAGATCGGCAAGAGCGGTGTCGACCTGACCGACGTGATGATCGCGTCGCAGAAAGCCAGCGTGTCGTTCCAGGCTCTGACCCAGGTGCGCAACAAGCTGGTCCAGGCTTACCAAGACATCATGCAGATGCCGGTTTAAGGGCGAAATAAGTCATGGCAGAAGCAGTCGCTGATAACGTTCCGGCCAAGGCCACCCCGATCGACGGCAAACCGCCGCTGTTCGGCCTGTCCTTTCTGGAAAACCTTTCCCAGATGACCGTGCTGCGTCAGGTCGGCCTGTTGGTCGGTCTGGCGGCGAGCGTGGCGATTGGCTTTGCCGTGGTGCTGTGGTCGCAGCAGCCGGATTACCGTCCACTGTACGGCAGCCTTGCCGGCATGGACGCCAAGCAGGTCATGGAAACCCTGGCCGCCGCTGACATTCCCTACAACGTAGAACCCAATTCCGGCGCCTTGCTGGTCAAGGCCGACGACCTGTCCCGTGCGCGGATGAAACTCGCTGCCGCTGGTGTCACTCCCAGCGACGGCAACATCGGTTTCGAAATCCTCGACAAGGAACAGGGTCTGGGCACCAGCCAGTTCATGGAAGCGACCCGTTATCGTCGCGGCCTCGAAGGCGAACTGGCGCGGACCATCTCCAGTTTGAACAACGTAAAGGGTGCTCGCGTGCACCTGGCCATTCCGAAGAGCTCGGTGTTCGTCCGTGACGAGCGCAAGCCGAGCGCTTCGGTACTGGTCGAGCTGTACAGCGGGCGTTCGCTGGAGCCGGGTCAGGTGGTGGCGATCATCAACCTGGTGGCGACTTCCGTGCCCGAGTTGAGCAAATCGCAGATCACCGTCGTCGATCAGAAGGGCAACCTGCTCTCCGATCAGGCGGAGAACTCGGAAATGACCATGGCCGGCAAGCAGTTCGATTACAGCCGCCGCATGGAAAGCATGCTCACCCAGCGCGTGCACAACATTCTGCAACCGGTACTGGGCAACGATCGCTACAAGGCTGAAGTCTCCGCCGACGTCGATTTCAGTGCCGTCGAATCGACCGCCGAGCAGTTCAACCCGGACCAACCGGCGTTGCGCAGCGAGCAGTCGGTCAATGAACAACGCACCGCCAGCAATGGTCCGCAAGGTGTGCCGGGTGCCCTGAGCAACCAGCCGCCGTCGCCTGCCTCGGCGCCGCAGACCACCGGTGGCACCGCCGCACCGGCCGGAATGATTCAGCCAGGTCAGCCACTGGTTGATGCCAACGGCCAGCAGATCATGGACCCGGCCACCGGCCAGCCGATGCTCGCGCCGTACCCGGCCGACAAGCGTCAACAATCGACCAAGAACTTCGAACTCGACCGTTCGATCAGCCACACCAAGCAGCAGCAGGGCCGTCTCAATCGCCTGTCGGTGTCGGTGGTGGTCGACGATCAGGTCAAGATCAACCCGGCCAACGGCGAAACCAGCCGTGCGCCGTGGAGCGCCGACGAATTGGCGCGCTTCACCCGTCTGGTGCAGGACGCGGTCGGTTTCGACGCCAGCCGTGGCGACAGCGTCAGCGTGATCAACATGCCGTTCTCCGCCGAGCGCGGCGAAGTGATTGCCGATATTCCGTTCTACTCCCAGCCATGGTTCTGGGACATCGTCAAACAAGTGCTGGGTGTGCTGTTCATCCTCGTACTGGTGTTTGGTGTGCTGCGTCCGGTGCTCAACAACATCACCGGCGGTGGCAAAGGCAAGGAGCTGGCCGGTCTGGGCAGCGACGTGGAACTCGGTGGCATGGGCGGCCTGGACGGCGAACTGGCCAACGACCGCGTGAGCCTCGGTGGTCCGCAGAGCATTCTGTTGCCGAGCCCGAGCGAGGGTTATGACGCACAACTGAATGCAATCAAGAGTCTGGTAGCTGAAGACCCGGGTCGCGTGGCTCAGGTCGTGAAAGAGTGGATTAACGCAGATGAGTGATAACCGAGCCGCCACCGTCAAACTGACCAAGGTCGACAAAGCCGCGATTCTGCTGCTGTCCCTGGGTTCGACCGATGCTGCGCAAGTGTTGCGCCATATGGGACCCAAAGAGGTTCAGCGCGTCGGCGTGGCCATGGCGCAGATGGGCAACGTCCATCGCGAACAGGTCGAGCAGGTGATGAGCGAGTTCGTCGACATCGTCGGCGATCAGACCAGCCTCGGCGTCGGTTCCGACGACTACGTACGCAAGATGCTCACCCAGGCCCTGGGCGAAGACAAGGCCAACGGCCTGATCGACCGCATCCTGCTCGGTGGCAACACCAGTGGCCTCGACAGCCTGAAATGGATGGAGCCGCGCGCAGTCGCTGACGTCATCCGTTACGAACACCCGCAGATTCAGGCGATCGTGGTCGCGTACCTCGACCCGGATCAGGCCGGTGAAGTGCTCGGCAACTTCGACCACAAAGTGCGTCTGGACATCATCCTGCGCGTCTCGTCGTTGAACACCGTGCAACCGGCCGCCTTGAAAGAACTCAACCAGATTCTCGAGAAACAGTTCTCCGGCAACTCGAACGCCTCGCGCACCACCCTGGGTGGCATCAAGCGTGCGGCCGACATCATGAACTTCCTCGACAGCTCGATCGAAGGCCAGCTCATGGACTCGATCCGCGAAGTCGACGAAGACCTGTCTGGTCAGATCGAAGACCTCATGTTCGTGTTCAACAACCTTGCCGACGTCGACGACCGTGGCATTCAGGCGCTGTTGCGCGAAGTCTCTTCCGATGTGCTGGTGCTGGCCCTCAAAGGCTCGGACGAGGGCGTCAAGGAAAAGATCTTCAAGAACATGTCCAAGCGTGCCGCCGAACTGTTGCGCGACGACCTCGAGGCGAAAGGCCCGGTGCGCGTCAGCGATGTCGAAACCGCGCAGAAGGAAATCCTCACCATTGCCCGTCGCATGGCCGAAGCCGGCGAGATCGTGCTGGGTGGCAAGGGCGGCGAGGAAATGATCTAAGCCCATGGATAAGCCTGACGAGTCTGTGACAGATCTGATCCGCGCCCGCGATGTTCGTGGTTTCGAATCCTGGGCGCTGCCCAGCTTCGACCCGCCGAAACCGGAACCCGAGCCGGAGCCGGAGCCCGAACCGCCCGAAATGGAAGAAGTGCCGCTGGAAGAAGTCCAGCCACTGACCCTGGAAGAACTCGAAAGCATCCGTCAGGAGGCTTACAACGAGGGCTTCGCCATTGGTGAAAAGGAAGGTTTTCACAGCACCACGCTGAAGGTGCGTCAGGAGGCTGAAACAGCGCTGGCGGCGAAAATCGCCAGCCTTGAGCTGCTGATGGCCAACCTGTTCGAACCGATCGCCGAGCAAGACACCCAGATTGAAAAGTCGCTGGTCGACCTCGTGCAGCACATCACCAAACAAGTGATCAAGCGCGAACTGGCCATCGACTCGACACAGATCGAACACGTCATGCGCGATGCCCTCAAGCTGTTGCCGCTGGGCGTGGAAAACGTGCGCCTGTACGTTAATCCGCAGGATTTCGCCCAGGTCAAAGCCCTGCGCGAACGCCACGAAGAAACCTGGCGCATCGTTGAAGACGAGTCGCTGTTGCCGGGCGGCTGCCGGGTTGAAACCGAGCACAGCCGCATCGACGCCAGCGTCGAATCGCGGGTGACCCAGGTCATGGCCAAACTGTTCGACCAATTGCATGAGCAGGCTCTGCATCCGGCAGCGCCTGACTTGAGTCTGGACATTCCCGAAGACACCCCAGCGGCTGTCGACTCTGACGAGCCGCGCGCGGACGCCAGCGATGCGCCTTGAACGCACCAGCTTCGCCAAGCGCCTGAGCACCTACGCCGAGGCCACCGAGATTGCCGGCGCGCCGATCCTTGAAGGTCGGCTGCTGCGCATGGTTGGCCTGACCCTCGAAGCCGAAGGCCTGCGCGCCGCCATGGGCACCCGCTGCATGGTGATCAATGACGACAGCTACCATCCGTCTCAGGTGGAAGCGGAAGTCATGGGTTTTTCCGGCAGCAAAGTCTTTCTGATGCCGGTCGGCAGCGTCGCCGGCATTGCCCCGGGCGCGCGCGTGGTGCCGCTGGCCGATACCGGCCGTTTGCCGATGGGCATGAGCATGCTCGGCCGTGTCCTCGACGGCGCCGGTCGCGCGCTGGACGGCAAGGGTGGGATGAAGGCCGAAGACTGGGTGCCGATGGACGGCCCGACCATCAACCCGCTCAACCGTGATCCGATCAGCGTACCGCTGGATGTCGGCATCCGTTGCATCAACGGTTTGCTGACGGTCGGCCGTGGCCAGCGTCTGGGTCTGTTCGCCGGTACCGGGGTCGGTAAATCGGTGCTGTTGGGCATGATGACCCGCTTCACCGAGGCCGACATCATCGTCGTCGGCCTGATCGGTGAGCGTGGCCGCGAAGTTAAGGAATTCATCGAGCACATCCTCGGTGAAGAGGGCCTCAAACGCTCGGTAGTGGTTGCCTCGCCAGCGGACGATGCACCGCTGATGCGTATGCGTGCCGCGATGTATTGCACGCGCATCGCCGAGTATTTCCGCGACAAGGGCAAGAACGTTCTGCTGCTGATGGACTCGCTGACCCGTTTCGCCCAGGCCCAGCGCGAAATCGCGCTGGCCATCGGCGAACCGCCAGCAACCAAGGGCTATCCGCCCTCGGTGTTCGCCAAACTGCCGAAACTGGTGGAGCGCGCCGGTAACGCGGAGAAGGGCGGCGGTTCGATCACGGCGTTCTACACCGTACTGTCCGAAGGCGATGACCAGCAGGACCCGATTGCCGACTCGGCGCGTGGCGTGCTCGACGGCCACATCGTCCTGTCGCGGCGCCTGGCCGAGGAAGGCCACTATCCGGCGATCGACATCGAAGCCTCGATCAGCCGGGTAATGCCAGCAGTGGTTTCGCCGGATCACATGCAGCGCGCGCAGTATTTCAAGCAGCTTTGGTCGCGCTATCAGCAGAGCCGTGATCTGATCAGCGTCGGTGCCTATGTGGCCGGTGGCGATCGCGAGACCGATCTGGCGATTTCCCTGCAACCGCAGTTGGTCAGGTATCAGCGCCAGGGCCTCAACGACAAAATCAATCTGGGTGAAAGCCAGGCCTATCTGGAAACCCTGTTCGCCCCTGCGGCGGGCGGGTAACCGGCCATGGCCGTCAGTCGCGCCGCGCGCCTGGCACCGGTGGTGGACATGGCCGAGAAGGCCGAGAAAGCCGCCGTGCAGCGCCTCGCCTACTTTCAGGGCCAGGTCAAAGTTGCCGAAAGCAAACTGGCCGACCTCAATGCCTTTCGTCTGGATTACTCGCAGCAGTGGATCGTGCGCGGCAGCACCGGCGTGACCGGGCAATGGCTGCTGGGTTTTCAGGGGTTTCTGGCGCAACTCGACACCGCCGTCGACCAGCAGCGGCAGAGCCTGGTCTGGCACCAGAACAAGCTCGACAAGGCGCGGGAGGAATGGCAACAGGCATTCGCCCGCGTCGAGGGCCTGCGCAAACTGGTGCAGCGCTATCGTGATGAAGCGCAACGCCTGGAAGACAAACGCGAGCAGAAGCTGCTCGATGAACTGTCGCAGCGTCTGCCACGGCGTGATGCCTTTTAAAGATCAAAAGATCGCAGCCTTCGGCAGCTCCTACAGGGGAATGCGTTTCAAATGTAGGCGCTGCCGAAGGCTGGGATCTTTTGATCTGCTTTTCCAGCCTTGCCCCAACCCTATCCAGGTGCTAAACCTTGTACAGGTTCGTCAATGACAAGGAAGCCAGTCAATGTCAGTCGTTACAGAAGTCTCTCCAGACCAGAAAAAGCTCACGATCGCCGTCAAAGGCCGGTTCGATTTCGGTCGCCATCAGGAGTTTCGCGAGTCGTATGAGCGGCTCCCACACAAACCCGAATCCATCGTGGTCGATCTCAAAGAGGCTACTTACCTCGACAGCTCCGCGCTGGGCATGCTGCTTCTGCTGCGTGATCACGCCGGTGGCGACGAGTCGGATATCCGCGTCGTCAACAGCAGCTCCGATGTGAAGAAAATCCTCGCGATTTCCAACTTCGACAAACTCTTCGACATCAGTTGACGCCCATGCAGGCGCAAGAGCCGCTGACTATTCTTATCGCCGAAGACAGTGCCGCCGACCGGCTGCTGCTGTCGACCATTGTCCGCCGTCAAGGTCATCAGGTGCTGACGGCGGCCAATGGTGCCGAGGCGGTCGAAACGTTCAAAGAACAGCAGCCTGATCTGGTATTGATGGACGCGCTGATGCCGGTGATGGACGGCTTCGAAGCGGCGCGGCAGATCAAGGCGCTGGCGGGTGAAGCGTTGGTGCCGATCATCTTCCTCACCTCGCTGACCGAGAGTGAAGCGCTGGCCCGTTGTCTGGAGGCTGGCGGTGACGATTTTCTGGCGAAGCCGTACAACCAGGTGATCCTTGCCGCCAAAATCAAGGCGATGGATCGCTTGCGTCGCCTTCAGGCCACGGTCCTGCAGCAGCGCGATCTGATCGCGAAACATCATGACTATCTACTGAACGAACAACGCGTGGCCAAAGCGGTGTTCGACAAGGTCGCGCATTCCGGGTGCCTGAGTGCGCCGAACATCCGTTACCTGCAATCGCCGTATGCGCTGTTCAACGGTGACTTGTTGCTGGCGGCGTACACGCCGGCTGGTGACATGCACGTCATGCTCGGCGATTTCACCGGGCATGGCTTGCCGGCAGCGGTGGGGGCGATGCCGCTGGCCGAAGTGTTTTATGGGATGACCGCCAAGGGCTATGGCCTGGCCGAAACCCTGCGCGAGATGAACGCCAAGCTCAAGCGCATCCTGCCGGTGGACATGTTCTGCTGCGCTACCTTGCTCAGTCTGAGTTTCCAGAGCCGTTCGGTGGAGGTGTGGAACGGCGGCATGCCCGACGGTTACTTGCATCGCATGGCCAGTGGCGAGCGCGTGCCCTTGCCGGCGCGGCATTTGCCCCTGGGGATTCTCAGCGCGCAAGCCTTCGATGACCGTACGGATGTGTATCCGATGGCCGTCGATGATCGAGTGTTTCTGTTATCGGACGGGGTTATCGATACCTGCGATGCCAATGACCAGTTGTTCGGCGTCGAACGCTTGCAGCAGGTGTTTGCGGCGAACCGTGAGCCGGATCGGTTATTCGAGGATATCGAGCAAGCGTTGCGCGATTTTCGTGGGCAGGCCCGTGATGATGTGAGCATGGTCGAAGTCAGTCTGCTCGAGTCGGCGCAGGCCCACGGCGCAGCGCCGGTGTATTCCGACAGCGGCCAGTCGTGCCCGCTGGACTGGTCGGCCAGTTTCGAGTTTCGCGGCGCCACGCTCAGGCGCTTCAATCCATTGCCGTTCCTCTTGCAGTTGCTGCTTGAGGTGCACGGCCTGCGCGCGCAAAGCGGGGCGCTGTACAGCGTGCTCGCCGAGTTGTATTCCAATGGGCTGGAGCATGGTGTGCTCGGGCTGGACTCGAGCCTCAAACGCGATGCGGCAGGTTTCGCCCGCTACTATGAAATGCGCGCGGCGCGGCTGGAGGCGCTGCAAGACGGTTTCGTGCGAGTGCATTTGCAGGTCCAGCCGCAAGGCGAGGGTGGGCGGCTGGTCATCCGCGTCGAGGATAGCGGCAAGGGGTTTGATGTGGCGCGGGTCATGGAAAGGCCCGTGGATAACGTCCGCTTGTCGGGACGCGGCATCGGTCTGGTCCGGCAACTGGGGCGCAACGCCAGTTGGTCGGACCAAGGTCGTAGTGCCAGCGTGGAGTTTTTCTGGGAGATTGAGGCATAATCCGCCCATTCTTGATCAAGGAGTGAGCAAGTGACAGACCCACATGTAAATCGCGAAGTCCTCGATACTTTGCGCGAGGTGATGGAGGACGGCTATACGGAATTGCTGGAGACTTTTCTGGCAGATTCGCAAAGCCGCCTGCACGAGTTGCAGGACAGCACCAGCGCCAAAGCGCTTTCCGATGTAGCGCATAGCTTCAAGGGCAGCGCCAGCAACATGGGCGCGGTTCGACTGGCCGAGTTGTGCCAGGACCTGGAGTCGAACGCGAAGGACAAAAGCCCGGAAGCGCTCGCTCAGCTAGTCGCCGATATCCATTCTGAATTCGCCGAAGTACGTCCGGTGTACGAAAGCGAAAAGCACCACGCCCACATCCACTGAAGCTGCCGTCCGGCGCTTTTCGCAAGTGTCTGGCCAAACTGGCCCGGCACTTGCAGTCAACTTGCTCAACTGTACCTACGATCCCAGTGCAGCGGAGACCGTGTCATGCCTGCGACCCCCAACATTCTTCTTCAGACCGCCGCTCAGGCCAAGGCGCAAGCCGCCGCTGCCAAATCGTCGGCAATGGCCGCAGACGCCGGGGACAAGGCCTCCAGCTTCGCCAAAGTGTTCGCCGATCAGGCGCCGGTCAAGCCCGCCGTGAGCGCTGACAATGCAGTCAAACCGGCACGCGACAAGGTCGCTGACAGCAGCGGCAAAAAGGATATCGGCAAAGATCAATCTGCCGCGCCCCAGCCAGCAGTTGCCGATAGCGGCAAAGCGTTGCCTGCCGACAAAGCGGCGGCGAGCGACGACCCGACTGCCACTGACGACGCCAGCAAAGAAACTGTAAATCCCCCTGTGGCCGATGCCGCGCCAGTAGACCCGGCCCTTGATCCGGCCTTGGCGCAAGTCGTTCAGCCGTTGGTGGCAGCGCCTGTGGTGCAAGCACCAACAGTCACCACGCCAGCCCAGCCGGAAACCGAAACGCCTGCACTGGCGGTCGTGTCGGGCATGGTCAAAGATCCGGCGGCCACCGACAGCGATTTCGATCCATCGGCCGACCCGCTCGACTCGATGCCGGCCGTGCGCATGGCGATGGAGCAGGGCGGGCATATTTCCGCCGCCAGCCAGGCGCAACCGAAAGCCACGCCTGCTCAAGCTCAGGCTGACGGTGAATTGACCGCCGCGCAGAACTTTGCCGCCGGCATGGCCAGCATGCTCGACGTGCAGGCCGACAAGGACAGCACCAGTCAGGGCGGCGAACAAGCTTTCAGCGGGCTGATCGACGATGGTCTGAAGGATCTGAAATCGGCTACCAGCGACACCCGCGTCGATGACTTCGCCAACCGTCTGGCGGCACTGACCCAGGCCGCTACGCCGAAAACCGCCAATGCGCTGCCGGTGAATCAGCCGATCGCCATGCACCAGAGCGGCTGGACCGAAGAAGTGGTCAACCGCGTCATGTACCTGTCCAGCGTCAACCTCAAAGCTGCCGACATTCAGTTGCAGCCGGCGGAGCTTGGGCGTCTGGATATCCGCGTGAACATGGTTCCCGATCAGCAGACCCAGGTCACCTTCATGAGCGCGCACCCGAGCGTGCGTGAAGCGCTCGACAGCCAGATGCACCGCCTGCGCGACATGTTCAACCAGCAGGGCATGGGCCAGGTGGATGTCAATGTCGCCGACCAGAACCGTGGCTGGCAGGGTCAGCAAGGTCAGGAACAGGCGCAGCAGGGCCAGAGTGGCCGGACCAGCGCTGCGGGTGGCCGCTTGGATTCGGCGGATGAGGAATTGGCACCAGCTACTGTCGCTGAAGTGGCGGCGCAGACTACCAGCGTGATTGGCACCAGCGCGGTCGACTACTACGCCTGACGGTTGCGGTGACCCAAAAAGATCGCAGCCTTCGGCAACTCCTACAGGGTGTACACCGGCCACTGTAGGAGCTGCCGAAGGCTGCGATCTTTTGCTTTTGTGTTTGTGGCAATTTCCTCAATCAGGTACTCCGACACTTCTGGCATAACACTTGCTCTTGCCTTGCCGTGCGACTGTGAAACCCCCGATTAGTGACGGATTATTGGCATGGCGAAGAGCGAAGCTGCAGCAGTAAAAGACCCCGCAACCAAAGGCAAACTCAAGCTGATCATCGTGATCGTGCTGGCGTTGCTGGTGGCCATTGGTGCATCCGTCGGGGCGACCTGGTTCTTCATGCACGGCGCGCAAAGCAAGCCTGCCGAGGCCGCTGAAGCAGCGCCGGTCGGCAAGCAGGCGGCGATTTTCGAGCCGATGGCGCCGGCCTTCGTTGCCAATTACAACCAGAACGGCCGTCAGCGCTACATGCAGGTGAGCATCACCATGCTGGCGCGTAATCAGGCCGATCTGGACGCGCTCAAAGTGCACATGCCGGTTATCCGCAACAACCTGGTAATGCTCTTCTCCGGTCAGGATTTCGCCACACTGGCGACCCCGGTCGGCCAGGAGATGTTGCGCCAGAAGGCCACCGCCAGCGTTCAGGAAGTGGCGCAGAAAGAACTGGGCAAAGTGGTCATCGAACAGTTGCTTTTCACTAATTTCGTACTGCAGTAGGAACACGACATGGCCGTGCAGGATCTGCTGTCCCAGGATGAAATCGATGCGCTGCTGCATGGCGTCGATGATGGTCTGGTACAGACCGATAATGCTGCCGAACCCGGCAGTGTCAAAAGCTACGACCTGACCAGTCAGGATCGCATCGTCCGTGGACGCATGCCGACGCTGGAAATGATCAACGAGCGCTTTGCCCGCTACACCCGCATCAGCATGTTCAACATGCTGCGCCGCTCGGCGGACGTGGCTGTCGGTGGCGTGCAGGTGATGAAGTTCGGCGAATACGTGCACTCGCTGTACGTGCCGACCAGCCTCAACCTGGTCAAGATCAAACCGCTGCGCGGCACCGCGCTGTTCATCCTCGACGCCAAACTGGTGTTCAAGCTGGTGGACAACTTCTTCGGTGGTGACGGCCGTCACGCCAAGATCGAAGGGCGTGAGTTCACCCCGACCGAGTTGCGCGTAGTGCGCATGGTGCTCGAGCAGGCTTTCGTCGATCTGAAAGAAGCCTGGCAGGCGATCATGGAAGTCAATTTCGAGTACATCAACTCGGAAGTAAACCCGGCCATGGCCAACATCGTCGGCCCGAGCGAAGCGATTGTAGTCTCCACCTTCCACATTGAACTCGATGGCGGTGGCGGCGATCTGCACGTGACCATGCCGTACTCGATGATCGAGCCAGTGCGCGAGATGCTCGACGCCGGTTTCCAGTCCGACCTCGACGATCAGGACGAGCGCTGGGTCAACGCGCTGCGCCAGGACGTACTCGATGTCGACGTGCCGATCGGCGCCACCGTGGCCCGCCGCCAGTTGAAGCTGCGCGACATCCTGCACATGCAACCGGGGGATGTGATCCCGGTCGAGATGCCGGAAGACATGATCATGCGCGCCAACGGCGTGCCGGCCTTCAAGGTCAAGATGGGCTCGCACAAAGGCAACCTCGCGTTGCAGGTGATCGAGCCGATCGAGCGTCGCTGAGGCGGCGCTTTTCACCCCCGTATTTAACCGAATTGTTGCCCGCCGAGGACACATGATGAACGACGATATGAACGCGCAGGACGACCAGGCACTGGCCGATGAATGGGCTGCGGCCCTGGAAGAAACCGGTGACGCCGGCCAGGCTGACATCGATGCACTGCTGGCCGCCGACGCCGGCACTTCCAGCTCCAACCGTCTGCCGATGGAAGAGTTCGGCAGCGTGCCGAAGAACAATGATCCGGTGACCCTCAACGGTCCGAACCTGGACGTGATCCTCGACATCCCGGTGTCGATCTCGATGGAAGTCGGCAGTACCGACATCAACATCCGCAACCTGCTGCAACTCAACCAGGGTTCGGTGATCGAGCTTGATCGTCTGGCCGGTGAGCCGCTCGACGTGCTGGTCAACGGCACCTTGATCGCCCACGGCGAAGTAGTGGTGGTCAACGAGAAATTCGGCATCCGCCTGACTGACGTGATCAGCCCAAGCGAACGCATCAAGAAGCTGCGCTGAGTGAAAAGGTTTCTCTGGGTGCTGCTGGCATGGCCGTTGAGCGTGCTGGCTGCCGAGCCGAGCGCAACCAATGCCGCGCCTGCCGCCACTGCGCCAATGGTCAACAGCGGCGTGGCCGGTCAGTTGACGCAACTGGTGTTCGGTTTGCTGCTGGTGCTGGGTTTGATCTTCTTCCTCGCCTGGCTGTTGCGCCGCGTGCAGCAGGCGGGGCCAGCGGGCAAGGGCCAGGTAATCGAGCTGATCGGCTCACGCGCGCTTGGTCCGCGTGACCGCTTGATGCTGGTGCAGGTCGGCAACGAGCAGATTCTGCTCGGCCTCAGCCCCGGCACCATCACCGCGCTGCACGTGCTCAAAGAGCCGGTCGAAGTCCCCACCGCCAGTGAAAAAGCGACGCCGGAATTTGCTCAGCATCTGCTGAAGATTCTTGGCAAGGACCAAAAGGATACGAAGTAATGGGTGCGCTCCGCATCGTCTTGACGCTGGTCCTGTTGCTGGCCGCGCCGCTGGCGTTCGCCGCCGATCCGTTGTCTATCCCGGCGATCACGCTGGGCACCAATGCCGACGGCGCGCAGGAATATTCGGTCAGTCTGCAGATCCTGCTGATCATGACCGCGCTGAGCTTTATTCCAGCGGCGGTCATCCTGATGACCAGCTTCACGCGGATCATCATCGTCTTCTCGATCCTGCGTCAGGCCCTCGGCCTGCAACAGACGCCGTCGAACCAGATCCTCACCGGCATGGCGCTGTTCCTGACGCTGTTCATCATGGCGCCGGTGTTCGACCGGGTGAACAACGACGCGCTGCAACCGTATCTGGCTGAAACCCTCACCGCCCAGCAAGCGGTGGAAAAGGCCCAGGTGCCGATCAAGGACTTCATGCTCGCGCAGACTCGCACCAGCGATCTGGAGCTGTTCATGCGCTTGTCCAAGCGCACCGACATTGCCAGCCCGGATCAGGCGCCGCTGACCATTCTGGTGCCGGCGTTCGTGACTTCCGAGCTTAAAACCGCCTTCCAGATCGGCTTCATGATCTTCATTCCGTTCCTGATCATCGACCTCGTCGTGGCGAGCGTGCTGATGGCCATGGGTATGATGATGCTCTCGCCGCTGATCATCTCGCTGCCGTTCAAGATCATGCTGTTCGTGCTGGTCGATGGCTGGGCGCTGATCATCGGTACTCTGGCCAGCAGTTTTGGAGGTGTTTCGCCATGACGCCGGAAGTCGCGGTCGATATCTTTCGTGAAGCCCTGTGGCTGACCACCATGATGGTTGCCATCCTGGTGGTGCCGAGCCTTCTGGTCGGCCTGCTGGTGTCGATGTTCCAGGCTGCCACGCAGATCAACGAACAGACCCTGAGCTTCCTGCCGCGTCTTCTGGTGATGCTGGTGACCCTGATCATCGGCGGTCCGTGGATCGTGCAGACGTTCATGGAATACATCATCCAGCTGTACAAAAACATTCCGATGGTCATCGGCTAAGCCATGCAATCGTTGCTTCAGCTGACCGACACCCAGATCAGCACCTGGGTGGCGTCGTTCATGTTGCCGCTGTTTCGCGTGGCGTCGATGCTGATGGTCATGCCGGTGTTCGGCACCACCCTGATTCCGCGTCGCGTGCGCCTGTATTTCGCCGTGGCGATCACCGTGGTCATCACCCCGGCGCTGCCGCCGATGCCCGCCGTCAGCCCGCTGGATCTCAGCGGCCTGTTGCTGATCGGCGAGCAGATTCTGGTTGGCGCCGTGCTCGGCTTTTCCCTGCAACTGTTCTTTCAGGCGTTTGCCGTGGCTGGACAGATCGTCGCGATCCAGATGGGTATGGGCTTCGCCTCGATGATCGACCCTACCAACGGCGTTTCGGTGGCGGTGATCGGGCAGTTCTTCACCATGCTGGTGACGTTGCTGTTCCTGTCGATGAACGGCCATCTGGTGGTGTTCGAAGTCCTCACTGAAAGTTTCACCACGCTGCCGGTCGGCGGCGGTTTGATGGTTGCGCATTACTGGGAACTGGCCGGCAAACTCGGCTGGGTCCTCGGCGCCGCATTGCTGCTGGTGTTGCCGGCCGTCACCGCACTGTTGGTGGTCAACATCGCCTTCGGCGTGATGACCCGCGCCGCGCCGCAACTGAACATCTTCTCGATCGGTTTTCCGCTGACCCTGGTGCTCGGCCTGTTCATCGTCTGGGTCGGTCTTGCGGACATTCTCAACCAGTATCAACCGCTGGCCAGCGAGGCCTTGCAGTTGCTACGCGAACTGGCACGGGCGCGCTGAGTCATGGCAGAGAGCGAAAGCGGTCAGGACAAAACGGAAGACCCCACGGAGAAACGCAAAAAGGACTCCCGTGAGAAGGGTGAAATCGCCCGTTCCAAAGAGCTCAACACCCTGGCCGTGATGATGGCCGGCGCCTCTGCGCTGCTGATTTTCGGCGGCATGCTTGCGCAAGAAATGATGGACGTGATGCGCCTGAACTTCACCCTGTCCCGCGAAGTGGTCATGGATCAGGGCGCCATGGGCCGTTTTCTGTTGGAGTCAGGGTTGATCGCCTTGCTGGCGATTCAGCCGGTGATGATAACCCTGTTGCTCGCCGCCATCATCGGGCCAATCTCCCTTGGTGGCTGGCTGTTCGCGGCAAGTTCGCTGGCACCCAAATTCAGCCGGATGAACCCGGCCGCCGGCCTCAAACGGATGTTCTCGTTCAAGGCTGTGGTTGAACTGCTCAAGGCATTGGCGAAGTTTCTGATCACCTTGGGCGTGGCGCTGTTGGTGTTGTCCGCCGACGTCGACGACTTGCTGCGCATCGCCCACGAACCACTGGATATGGCGATCATTCACAGCGTCTTGCTGGTGGGCTGGAGCACGCTGTGGCTGGCCTGCGGTCTGATCATCATCGCCGCCGTCGACGTGCCGGTGCAGATCTGGGAGAGCATGAAGAAGCTCAAGATGACCAAGCAGGAAGTGCGCGACGAACACAAGGACCAGGAAGGCCGCCCCGAGGTCAAGCAACGCATTCGCCAGACCCAGCGCGAAATGTCCCAGCGACGGATGATGGCGGCGATTCCCGAAGCCGACGTGGTCATCACCAACCCGACCCACTACGCGGTCGCGCTCAAGTACGACTCGGAGAAGGGCGGCGCACCGGTGCTGCTGGCCAAGGGCAGCGACTTCATCGCCCTGAAAATCCGCGAAATCGCAGTGGCCAACAACGTCATGCTGCTCGAGTCGCCTGCGCTGGCGCGCTCGATCTATTACTCAACTGAGCTTGAGCAGGAAATTCCTGGGGGACTGTATCTGGCGGTGGCGCAGGTATTAGCCTACGTCTACCAGATCCGCCAACACCAGGCAGGCAAGGGCAAGCGGCCGGACCCGCTCAAGGATGATCTGCCGATTCCACCGGACTTGCGTCGGGATTCCTGACCGAACTGTACGAAACAAAAAAAAGCCGTCCCGATTGTATGGGGCGGCGGATTTTTTGCCTGAAGATGCATTGTCTCTGTTTATATCCGCCGTACATGGATGTAGTCGATGTGGAAGTCATTTCCACCGTTTGCTCCGCCGTATCCTCCACGATCTTCATGATTGGATATATAAATCGTGTATGGCCCGCTTACCGGTACTCTGAAAGAAGCGGTTTGCTCGTAATAGGCGCCATTGCGGGGAACAACAAACAGTCCCAAAATCGCCAGGCCGCTGGAGGTACTGACGCTGATCCTCGGTGGTTGGTTATCGGGCTGCGGGCTGACATTGGCTATTCGATAGCTAAAGCTGTAGGTTCTTGCTGCATCGAATTGAAACGTCTGGCTCAGTAAAATCCCTGAGTTGCCCGCGACGTCATAAGTGTAGTTTTCATAATAACCGTTGAGAATTCTGGCTGTTCTTGAGGCTGATCCAAGCGCCCAGTTTCCGGCATTGCCATTGAAATCGGTAATCGAATCTCTCCAGGTATCAACAGCTACAGTCACAGTCCATGTGGCTGATTCAGCTTCCTGCCCATATAAAGCCTTGGCTTTGAAGACATGTGGACCCTGGCCCAGCCCGGATAAAAGCCCCTGCCAGACGCCGGTCGTCTCATCGGCGGTGGGTTGGCCTTTGGGCGTAATACCATCCAGTATTTCAACTTTTTGGCCAGCTGCTGCTGTACCGCTCAACGTTACGGAAGTCTCGAAAGTAGACCCATTGTTGGCAATTGCAGTCCCGCTTGGGAAGCCTCTAGCGGAGGTCAGTGTGGGCGCAGGGGCTGTTACCGCTGTCAGATTGCGGACGTTTGAATAAACCGGGGTAGGGTGGTAAAGCGATTTAGCATACAAGCGGTGACCGCCGACTGTGATGGTGATGGTGTGCTGCCAAACTCCATCGATTGAACTAGCGGTTACTTTGCCTTTCGACACTGCGCTCGGACCGCTACCATCGAAAATCTCGACTTCCCTGCCTTTGCTGGCGGTGCCCTTGAGGATTAACTTGGTGCTGATAGTGCTGGCACCTTCAGGCACTTCGTTATTGTTCGAATCCAATACGTTGGTGAGGGTAGGGGGCGGCAGATTTTCCTCCTTAAGACGAATGTTCAGCGTCTCATTCGGCGATTCGCCAAAGTTCCCCAATTGGTCCGTCACCTCGAAATTGGCATTGATCTCGCCGTCAATAAAATTTTCAAAGTCATCGGTATATAGCGTTACGCTCACTGGTGCCGAGGGATCTGTGACCTCCATCATGAATGTTGCATTGCCTAGCTGTAATTGCACTTGATCGAAGGGTTCTTTAGTGGTGTAGCTCATTTCGAACGTTACGCCCCTCTTGGCCAGCTCAGCGGTAACACCATAAGCGATTACCTCCGATGGAATAATCAGCTTGAAGTTGGCGTGGGGGTGCAGATGGTAGAGCACGTGCAAGATATCCGATGACTCCTCATTGCCGCTTAACCGTTTAACTACGTAATGCAGTTTGTTAATGCCGTTTATGAACTTGGCTTTCGGAGCGTACAGCGCGACTCGCTTATTTTCCTCGCCGGGCTCGATAACGGCGCTGCATACGGGGGTTTTCCCAGCATTAATAAATAATTCGACTGATTCATATTCAGCTAGCGTCGCCACGCCTCGGTTTAGCAATAAAGTCCACGGATCGACCACGCACCGCACATTTTCCGGTGTCCCGGAGAATAGACGTCTCGGAATGCCGCCATGAGCAAGGCCTGAGGGTTTCACCGGGGTCACCCAGCCAGGTATGAATACCGGGACCAGTTTTAAAACTTCAATCAACTCGTCGGATTGGATGTCGATAGTTGATTCATTGTCCATGACGCGCTCCTGGCCCTTGAGAGGCAGGCAAATGGGTGAAGCGCTATCACATACTCGTCTGTGAATTTTGGCCACTGTCATATCTGACAGGTAAATGCA
This sequence comes from Pseudomonas sp. ef1, assembly GCF_007293365.2. Taxonomy (NCBI): domain Bacteria; kingdom Pseudomonadati; phylum Pseudomonadota; class Gammaproteobacteria; order Pseudomonadales; family Pseudomonadaceae; genus Pseudomonas; species Pseudomonas sp. ef1. The sequence continues at coordinate 2,746,602 of NZ_CM129815.1, forward strand.
TGTTTCAGACAAACGGTTGGAGCTTCGTCGCCGGATGAGACACGAAGCGTCTCGGACTGCTGGCGCAAGGGCAGCGAATTCATCGCCTTGAAAGTCCGCGAAATCGCTTTGGCCAAGCATGTCATGCTGCTTGAGATGCCGGATTTGCGTCGGGATTCTTGATGCTGCTGGGCAGCCATTGGTCTGAGACCTCCCTTTACTGTCAACTCTGACAGGTGCGCTCCTCGTGATTTTGCAGTTTGATGCAAGGTGCAGCCGCGTACCGGGCGCTGGCGTGTGTGCGAGTGCAAGGGAGCAAGTCAATGAAAGGTATTTTCAGCAGCTACGATGAAAAAACCGGAAGGGGCACCATTAAACCAAAGCAATCGGGACGATCCCTTTCCTTTGCCGAAGCCACGGGTTTTTTTCTGACTGCCAAAGAGTACCGATTCAGCGTTCCATTGGCTGAGGCCTTGCAGGCGAAGATCAAAGTGGGCGGCGAAGTCGAGTTCGAATTGCCCAGAACCAAAAATGGGAAAGTGAAAATCCTTCGGTATTGACCGGCAGTTTGCCCTCATCGCCAAACACCTGAAAAGAAAACCGCCGTCCCGATTGATGCGCAGCGGCGGTTTTTTTTGGCGATTATTGCCTGTCAGTCAGCCTTCGCGAGCAAACTTGATTCCACTTGTAATGCGATCAACCGTCGAAAGTGAGCCTGCTTGCTAAGGGGGCATCCCGGTCAGGAAAACAACCAAGTTCAAGCCCCGCTGTTCTAGATCACTGGTTAAATAAATCCGTTCCCTTTACTCCTGTCCCCTTTTCTCTCAATTCTGATTAGGCGAAGCGTCGACTCACTACCGCAAACACAAGACAGTGTGTCCAGGGCTAGATTGATAAGAATGCTCCCTCCACCCTTGCCCTTCGTTGTACAACCCCCAATACCAACTAACGTCTGAGCGAATTCCATAGGCAGCGGGCTGAGTCACAAAAAATTTAGTCCGGAACAAAACCAGGTCTGACGTTTTTACAGCACGGCCATTCGCATTGACCCACTGATCAATCTTTGAATCAGCTATAAGTGATGGTGAGACAATGCATTGTTCGACGTTGCTTACAGAAACAGAAATTGAGGCATGTTGTCCTGAGCTATCTCTTACATTGATGGTGGTGCTGCCATTACCTTCACTCCAGATTAACCCGACGTCATTGACGTTTGCGATTTTTGGATTATCCGATTGATAAGTAATTTGACCCACTCCTCCTGACGCTTGACGATTTGCTGAGGCTCCAGACGGATGAACACCCGTAAGGCGCCATCTATCGATGTACTGACCACTGGTATTCACGATTGACACTGTCCTGCCTGACAACTCTAAAGGTGAATCATCTATGATGAGTTTTGCACGTACCTTGAGGCCTACATTTAGACTAGGGAACAGAGTAGCGTCGTTTCTGTCCCCGTTGGTGCTGAATCCAACACTAATGTCCACGCGAAGAGATCCATCAACAAGGCGGTCTAGTTCCGAACGCAAAAGCGTTCTGCTCAATTTACCTGGCATTTCAATTTCAATTCCATTAGCCAACGAAATTTCGTAGTCCGATCCATCATCTTTTTTTCCTACGCAAAGCAGCCAGAACTTTTGTCCCTTTGCCATGGCTGTCCAGGTATCGACTGTCACAGTCGCATCGCCATCAAAAGTCGATAAATCAAGTACTTTTCCTCCGTCCGGCCCAATTGCTTGGAGAATTACGGGTGTCGGCAAACGCGGGTCTCCATCAGCAATTGTCATGACATCAAACCTGACTGTTGGTGATTCTCCAGCTGGAACTCCGGTACGAATCAAATCCCACCGCAACTCAATCGCCTTGCCATGCCAAGCCGCCAGAAACGCAGCGCTCAATGAAATCTCTGCAATCCCACCAACAAAATCCACCACCGGAAACGGCGGCGCACCTGCCGGCGCGTTCACCTGGACGAATTGAGCCTTATCGTCTTTCTCTGCTGCGAAACCTGTTATCTGAAGCTTCACTCCATCCGGATTAGCCAAAACGTCAATCGGCACTGTGGGCGGGTTCAAGGTCGGGGGTGGCAGGTCAAGTTGCAGGCCAATGACGGTATACACCTGATCCGGAAACCGCGTGGCGCTGGCGAAGTCATTGCTCTTGTCCTCCGATACCCAGAATTCCAGTTTCAACAGCGATCCTTCTTTCAATTCTTTCAGAAAAGCTATGAGCAGCGGTTTATCCCAGAACCCCTGACTGACCCAGGTCGCATTCACCTTGTGGGTGTCACCATTCCAGAATTGCAGGACGTGCGCCGAGCCGTCGGGTTTCTGGCCAGTGACCTTCAGCCACACCTGCTGACCGACCTGGATTCCCGTCCAGTTGCGTGCTCGTAGCGTAGCGTCCTGGCCCCTCAGTGCGGCCACGTCGAGCATGCCGTCCACGGCCTCAGCGATTATCGGCGAGTTGTACACCTTCTGATTGGCGGTGATAGTGATCGGGGTCGTCGCCGACTCATTGTTGTTGGTCAATTGATCGCGCACCCTGGCGAAGACCGAATGGGTGCCGTCGCCTATCAACTGCAATTCTGCAGCCGTCAGGGTGTGGTTGATCGGGCTTGTGGGGTTGGCAAATGTGATGCTCCAAGTGCCTATGGTGAGCGTCACCGTGTCGTGAGGCCGTGGGTAACCGACGGTGATCGTGATGACCGCCGTCTGCCCCGGTACGACGCTGGGTGGATGGCTGACGGTGACGGTAGGCGCCGGGTTGTTGTAGAGCAGCCGGGATAGATGGTTTTGCTGATGCCGGTGTTGACTCCGTTGACAAAAATAGTCACGACGTCATAAGCCGCCATGACCCAATTCCGCAAGCCGGTTAAGGGGTCGATGACAAGTTCTACCCCAGATGGAGTGAATGCCGAGAGAGGAAGGCCACCATCAGCAGTACCTGGAGGCAGCACCGGTGTTATCCATTGCGGGGGGTACACGGGATACAAGGCCAGGGCTGCGTTGGCTTCGGTTGAATAGACTTGAACGCTCATTCTGTTCTCCTCGAACACTGGTGATGAACGATGGCAGGCAAGGTTCATCACAACGCAGAACGAGGCGTCCGTCACCTGTCAGATCTGACAGGTGGGGACGGTTTTCCGACCAATGGTATCGCTTTGTGTGTGTTTTTTTTGCGAACTCCGGAGCTTGGATTAACCTTTTTTATTGATTCAGGTGCGGGGCGGTTTATCGTACACATCTAAAATTGTCGATGGCGATCGCGTCATTATTTGTGATTATTTCCACTCGAGCAACATCAGTGCCTCTGAATTCGATAAGTTGCGCGGGACCTTTTACTGTGGGGCTCAGAAGTTGATATCCTAGGAAAGATCCTTTTGAATCATAATAATTTGCCCTGTTTGTTACGTTTCCCCAGGCTTGATAAAAGCTGATGTATGTGAATGCATGTTTAAAGTTAAAGTGTATTTGGCAGGTTCCCAATGATGTAAAAACTACTTGCCTCTCAATGTTTTGTAATGGGGGGTCACCGCTGCCACTTGCCGGCGATATTGATATGGGGTGCGACGAAGATATATTGGTTATAGTGACATACTGCGTTTCGAGTGACTCCCCGGTGTACAGTGCTCGAGACGGCTCATTATCAAAGTTTATGATTATCTCGTTTGGAATTATAATGAGAGTGAGGATTAACGTCGGAAGTATTATGGTCGGAGCGCCGTTGCTTGAGGCAAATTCTACCCATGCTTTAATTTGAATCTCTTCGTTGTCCTTAAGTTTATTGAGCTCGCTTCTTGATAGGCTCTCTATAAAACCGTGTTCGATATTTTCCGCAGTGATTTGATGGTTGGTCAGAAGCTCGATTGTATGGGGGGTGCCTGAGTTGTCGATTCCAATGCACTGTAGATTAATAATCTGATCCGTCGAAATGCCAGTCCAGTGATCTAATGTCACTTCCGCATCGCCCGTGAAGCTGTTTAAGTTTAACGTTTTATTATCCTGTGCCTGGGTCACGTTCGGCGTTGGCAAGCGGGGATCTGCATCAGCGATAATCCTGACATCAAAGCCGGCTATTGCTGATGCTCCGGCCGGCTGTCCAGCGCGAATCAAATCCCACCGAAACTCAATCGCCTTGCCATGCCAAGCCGCCAGAAGCGCAGCGCTCAATAAAATCTCTGCAATTCCACCAACAAAATCCACCACCGGAAACGGCGGCGCACCTGCCGGCGCGTTCACCTGGACGAATTGAGCCTTATCGTCTTTCTCTGCTGCGAAACCTGTTATCTGAAGCTTCACTCCATCCGGATTAGCCAAAACGTCAATCGGCACTGTGGGCGGGTTCAAGGTCGGGGGTGGCAGGTCAAGTTGCAGGCCAATGACGGTATACACCTGATAAGGAAACTGCGTGGCGCTGGCGAAGTCATTGCTCTTGTCCTCCGATACCCAGAATTCCAGTTTCAACAGCGATCCTTCTTTCAATTCTTTCAGAAAAGCTATGAGCAGCGGTTTATCCCAGAACCCCTGACTGACCCAGGTCGCATTCACCTTGTGGGTGTCACCATTCCAGAATTGCAGGACGTGCGCCGAGCCGTCGGGTTTCTGGCCAGTGACCTTCAGCCACACCTGCTGACCGACCTGGATTCCCGTCCAGTTGCGTGCTCGTAGCGTGGCGTCCTGGCCCCTCAGTGCGGCCACGTCGAGCATGCCGTCCACGGCCTCAGCGATTATCGGCGAGTTGTACACCTTCTGATTGGCGGTGATAGTGATCGGGGTCGTCGCCGACTCATTGTTGTTGGTCAATTGATCGCGCACCCTGGCGAAGACCGAATGGGTGCCGTCGCCTATCAACTGCAATTCTGCAGCCGTCAGGGTGTGGTTGATCGGGCTTGTGGGGTTGGCAAATGTGATGCTCCAGGTGCCTATGGTGAGCGTCACCGTGTCGTGAGGCCGTGGGTAACCGACGGTGATCGTGATGACCGCCGTCTGCCCCGGTACGACGCTGGGTGGATGGCTGACGGTGACGGTAGGCGCCGGGTTGTTGTAGAGCAGCTTGAGTGTGGGTGAGTCAGCGTCATTACCGCTGGCTCGGGTCACTCTGTAGCGGACATCGTTGACACCGTTTGTGAACCAACTCGCCGGCACGCGCAAAAGAATGCGTTCCTGCTCCTCACCGGGATAGATGGTTTTGCTGATGCCGGTGTTGACTCCGTTGACAAAAATAGTCACGACGTCATAAGCCGCCATGACCCAATTCCGTAAGCCGGTTATGGGGTCGATGACAAGTTCTACCCCAGATGGAGTGAATGCCGAGAGAGGAAGGCCGCCATCAGCAGTACCTGGAGGCAGCACCGGTGTTATCCATTGCGGGGGGTACACGGGATACAAGGCCAGGGCTGCGTTGGCTTCGGTTGAATGGACTTGAACGCTCATTCTGTTCTCCAGGAACAATGGCAGGCAAGGTTCATCACAACGCAGAAAGAGGCGTCCGTCACCTGTCAGATCTGACAGGTGGGGACGGTTTTCCGACTAATGGTATCGCTGAAGGGGTGGGCGCTCCTGCGCCGCCGAGAGGCCTAGCTCGCGCAAGCTGCACTCGACAGGATCTTCAGCCGCTGCAAGATTTGCATCCAAGAAGATCAAAATGTGGGAGCGAGCTTGCTCGCGAAAGGCCGGCACTCTCACCCGAATCACTCAGCCGAACCGCATCATCCTGGCAACTCCAGATTATCCAGCACCCGATTCACTGCCAATTCCCCGAGCATGATCAGCTGCGCAATCCCCATCAGCGTCCGGCGTTGCGATGGCTTGACCAGCCCGGCGAATTCCTGGGCGATGGTTTTGGCCGAGGCGAGGGTTTCGCAGGCGTTGGCCAGCAGGTCTTCGTTTTTTGTGTCGGCGGTGACGGCGTACATGGCGCGGGGGGTGAAGGGTGGCGGCTGTACGCGGGTTAGCGAACCGGTCAAAGGCACCCGGCAGACCCGAAGGTCTCCCGCATACAGCCACCATGACGAAATCGCGAAAATACAGATTCGCAACGAAGCCTGGAACGCTGATGCACCTTTGACTTGAGTTCGAGTCGCTAAACCCGATCGCTGATTCGTCAGCGACCGGACCACGATAGAACTCGACCCCAAGGCGCACAAGCCGGCGGATTCTGGCTTGGCTGTAGGCAATGGCGCAAGGATTTGTAGCCTTGAGACCGTGTCGGCAGGTGTCTTTTAAACTCGTCGTTTAAAAACAAAGATCGCAGCCTTCGGCAGCTCCTACAGGAGACGTAAATCCATGTAGGAGCTGCCGAAGGCTGCGATCTTTTTTGCTTGGGCAAAAGTTGGAAAGCTTCTTGCAGTAGCCGCCCTGCGCCCGTTCGGGGCGTCAAAAGTTTGCTTTAAAGGAACGGGGAAAACCGGTGGATCGCACTCAGTTATTCAATACAGCACGCACCAACGTTGCCGACCTCAGTCGAGGCAATCTGGGCGTGCCGTTGTTGCTGCTGGTCATGCTGGCGATGATGATGTTGCCGGTGCCGCCGTTCCTGCTCGACGTCTTCTTTACCTTCAACATTGCCCTGTCCATCGTCGTCCTGCTGGTCTGCGTGTATGCGCTGCGGCCGCTGGATTTCGCCGTGTTCCCGACGATTCTGCTGGTGGCGACGCTGCTGCGACTGGCCTTGAACGTGGCCTCGACGCGGGTGGTGATGCTCCACGGTCAGGACGGCCACGCCGCTGCCGGTAAGGTGATTCAGGCCTTCGGTGAGGTGGTGATCGGCGGTAACTACGTGGTCGGTATCGTGGTCTTCGCTATCCTCATGATCATCAACTTCGTCGTGGTGACCAAGGGTGCCGGGCGGATTTCCGAGGTGAGCGCGCGTTTCACCCTCGATGCGATGCCCGGCAAACAAATGGCGATCGACGCCGACCTCAACGCCGGTTTGATTGACCAGAACCAAGCCAAATCGCGCCGTCAGGAAGTCGCCCAGGAGGCGGAGTTCTACGGTTCGATGGACGGTGCCAGCAAGTTCGTCCGTGGTGACGCCATCGCCGGCCTGCTGATTCTGTTCATCAACCTCATTGGCGGCATGGCCGTGGGTATCTTCCAGCACGGCATGAGCTTCGGCGATGCGGGCAAGGTTTACGCCTTGCTGACCATCGGTGACGGTTTAGTGGCGCAATTGCCATCACTGTTGTTATCTACAGCGGCGGCGATCATGGTGACCCGCGCTTCCGGCTCGGAAGACATGGGCAAGCAGATCAACCGCCAGATGTTCGCCTCGCCGAAAGCACTGGCGGTGGCCGCTGGTTTGATGGCGGTGATGGGGCTGGTGCCGGGCATGCCGCACTTCTCCTTCCTGAGCATGGCCGCGCTGGCCGCAGGCGGCGCTTACCTGTTCTGGAAGAAGCAGAACGTCGCCAAGGTCGTGGCGCTGGAAGAGGTCAAGCGTCAGCAGGAACTGCTGCCGTCGCCGGCCCGCGCCATGGAAACCAAAGAACTGGGCTGGGACGACGTGACGCCGATCGACATGATCGGCCTGGAAGTCGGCTATCGCCTGATTCCGCTGGTAGACCGCAATCAGGGTGGGCAATTGCTCGCGCGGATCAAGGGTGTGCGCAAGAAGCTCTCGCAGGATCTGGGCTTCCTTATGCCGACCGTGCACATCCGCGACAACCTGGATCTGGCGCCGAGCGCGTATCGCCTGACCCTGATGGGGGTGATTCTGGCCGAGGCCGAGATCTACCCGGACCGCGAACTGGCGATCAACCCCGGCCAGGTGTATGGCTCGCTCAACGGTATCAACGCCAAAGATCCGGCTTTCGGCCTGGAGGCGGTGTGGATCGAAATCAGCCAGCGCGCCCAGGCGCAATCGCTCGGCTACACCGTGGTCGACGCCAGCACCGTGGTCGCCACCCACTTGAACCAGATTCTGTACAAGCACTCCAGTGAGCTGATCGGCCACGAGGAAGTGCAGCAACTCATGCAATTGCTGGCCAAGAGCTCACCGAAACTGGCGGAAGAGCTGGTGCCGGGCGTGGTTTCGCTGTCGCAGTTGCTCAAGGTTCTGCAAGCGCTGCTCGCCGAGCACGTGCCGGTGCGCGACATCCGCAGCATCGCCGAGGCGATCGCGAACAACGCTGCGAAGAGTCAAGATACCGCCGCGCTGGTCGCCGCTGTGCGGGTCGGCGTATCCCGTGCAATCGTCCAAAGCATTGTAGGCACTGAGTCCGAGCTGCCTGTAATCACATTGGAACCAAGGTTGGAACAGATATTGCTCAATAGTCTGCAGAAGGCAGGACAAGGCTCGGAAGAGGGCGTTCTGCTGGAGCCGAGCATGGCCGAGAAGCTGCAGCGTTCGTTGATCGAAGCGGCCCAGCGTCAGGAAATGCAAGGCCAACCGGTGATCCTGCTGGTAGCAGGCCCGATTCGCGCGATGCTCTCGCGTTTCGGCCGCCTCGCAGTGCCAGGGCTGCATGTACTGGCCTACCAGGAAGTACCGGACAACAAGCAAGTGACCATCGTTGCGACAGTAGGGCCCAACGGCTGAGGTAGTGGTTTATGCAAGTTAAGCGTTTTTTCGCCGCCGATATGCGTCAGGCCATGAAGCTGGTTCGCGATGAGCTGGGCGCTGATGCCGCCATCATCGGCAACCGCCGCATTGCCGGCGGCGTCGAGTTGACGGCGGCTCTGGATTACAAGTTGTCGGCGCTGGCGCCACGGGTTCCGAACATGGAGCTCGAAGACGAGCTGCGCAAGACCCAGTCGCGCATCGTCACCGCCCAGGCCGAGCTGAGCCTGCGTGGCGAAGCCGACGGCAACACCAATCAGCAGTTGTTCGCCGGGCTGCCGTTGACCGCAGGCCTGCCGCTGACTGCTGCCGAGCCGCTGAGCGAGCCGACCTACGCTGCCCCGGCGCGTCCGGCCGCAGCGCCTGCGCAGGCCTCGGCGGGTGTCGATCCGCGTGCACTGGATTCGATGCGTTTTGAATTGAACAGCCTGCGCGAGCTGATGGAAGTGCAGCTCGGCACCCTGGCCTGGAATCAGCTGCAAGGCAGCCGTCCGGCCCAGGCCAATCTGTATCGCCGTCTGCAGCGCATCGGCCTGTCCGGCCCGCTGTCGCGCGATCTGTTGGCGATGATCACCGATATCGAAGAGCCGCGTCAGGCCTGGCGCATGCTGCTCGCGCACCTGGCGCGGATGATTGCCGTACCGGAAGTCGAGCCGCTGGAAGAGGGCGGTGTGATTGCCATGGTCGGCCCCGCCGGCATGGGCAAGACCACCACGCTGGCCAAGCTCGCCGCGCGTTACGTGCTCAAGTACGGCGCGCAGAACGTTGCACTGGTAAGCATGGACAGCTTCCGCATCGGCGCGCAGGAACAATTGAAAACCCTCGGGCGCATCCTCAACGTGCCGGTAACGCACGTCGATCCGGGTCAGTCGCTGGTGCAGGCATTGGATCCACTGCTACGCAAACGCGTGGTTTTGATCGATACTGCCGGCCTGCAAGCCAGTGATCCGGCGTTGCGCATGCAGCTTGAGAGCCTGGCCGGGCGTGGCATTCGCTCAAAAAATTATCTGGTCCTGGCAACCACCAGCCAGAAACAGGTTCTAACCGCCGCTTATCACAGTTACAAGCGTTGCGGGCTGGCCGGCTGCATCCTGACTAAACTGGATGAAACGGCCAGTCTCGGCGAAGTGTTGAGCCTGGCGATCAGTCATGAATTGCCGGTCGCGTACCTGACCGATGGCCCACGGATTCCGGATGATCTGCATCTGCCGCGTCGTCATCAATTGGTCAGCCGCGCCGTCAGCGTGCAAATGCAGGAAGAACCCAGCGAAGAAGCCATGGCTGACATGTTCGCTGATATCTATCACAGCCCGACCAAGCAGGTTGGCTGAGGTAATCATGAACAGTTTTTGTACCTACATCGATGGTCTGCCACGCATTGTTCCGATCAGGAACGCGCAGCCAGTAATGTGGCCTCCGTCTATGCAAGACAAGGTAAAGAAATAACATGGGCAGCATGCATCCCGTACAGGTGATCGCGGTGACCGGCGGCAAAGGTGGCGTCGGCAAGACTAACGTGTCAGTGAACTTGTCGCTGGCGCTGGCAGAGCTTGGCCGTCGGGTCATGCTGCTGGACGCCGACCTGGGCCTGGCGAACGTCGACGTTCTGCTGGGGCTGACACCCAAGCGCACACTGGCCGACGTTATCGAAGGCCGTTGCGAACTGCGCGACGTGCTGTTGCAAGGCCCGGGCGGGATTCGCATCGTGCCGGCGGCCTCCGGCACGCAGAGCATGGTGCACTTGAGCCCGGCGCAACACGCCGGCCTGATCCAGGCGTTCAGCGACATCGGCGACAATCTCGACGTGCTGGTGATCGACACCGCTGCGGGTATTGGTGACTCGGTAGTCAGTTTCGTACGCGCCGCCCAGGAAGTGTTGCTGGTGGTCTGCGACGAGCCGACTTCGATCACCGATGCTTACGCGCTGATCAAGTTGCTCAACCGCGATTACGGCATGAACCGCTTCCGCGTGCTGGCCAATATGGCGCAGAGCCCGCAGGAAGGGCGCAACCTGTTCGCCAAGTTGACCAAGGTCACGGATCGCTTCCTCGACGTCGCCCTACAATACGTCGGCGCCGTGCCATACGACGAAAGCGTGCGCAAGGCAGTGCAGAAGCAGCGCGCCGTCTACGAAGCCTTTCCCCGTTCCAAGTGCGCACTGGCCTTCAAGGCCATCGCCCAGAAGGTCGATACCTGGCCGCTGCCCGCCAACCCGCGCGGGCATCTGGAATTTTTCGTCGAGCGTCTCGTGCAGCAAACCGCAGGGCCTGTGATATGACCGCCAGTGGCATGAATCTTTACAAAAAGTCGGCGCGTGACGCGCAATACGAATTGATCGAGCGCTACGCGCCACTGGTCAAGCGCATTGCCTATCACTTGCTGGCGCGCCTGCCGGCCAGTGTGCAGGTCGAAGACCTGATCCAGGCCGGGATGATCGGTTTGCTGGAAGTCTCGACCAAATACGACGCCAGCAAAGGCGCCAGTTTCGAAACGTACGCGGGCATTCGAATCCGCGGCGCGATGCTCGATGAAGTGCGCAAAGGGGACTGGGCGCCACGCTCGGTTCACCGTAATACCAGGATGGTCAGCGACGCGATTCGCTCGATTGAAGCTAAAACCGGCCGTGACGCTAAAGATCACGAGGTTGCGGCCGAACTCCAATTGAGTCTCGACGATTACTACGGGATTCTGAATGACACCTTGGGCAGTCGCCTGTTCAGTTTCGACGACCTCTTGCAGGACGGCGAACACGAAGGGCTGCACGAGGATGGCGCCAGTGCTCATATGGAGCCGTCACGCGATCTGGAAGATGAACGCTTCCAGGCGGCGCTGGCGGACGCGATTGCCAATTTGCCGGAGCGTGAGCGACTGGTGTTGGCGCTGTACTACGACGAAGAGCTGAACCTCAAGGAAATCGGTGAAGTCCTTGGCGTCAGTGAATCGCGGGTCAGCCAGTTACACAGCCAGTGCGCGGCCCGTCTGCGGGGGCGTTTGGGGGAGTGGCGAGCGCGCTGAAGGCAGTGTGGGGACACTGCGAAACGAGGCTGGTGCGGTGATGAACGGCGCCGGTCTCGATCCGTTGTGCTCCAGACAAACTTTAAGTGCTGCGCCGATTGATTGAAGTGGCGCGTCCAGGTGCTGGGCGCGTTTAAGACTGCTTGGAGGTCGAATTGAACAAAGACATGAAAATCCTCATCGTTGATGACTTCTCAACGATGCGGCGGATCATCAAGAACCTGCTGCGCGATCTTGGGTTCACCAACACCGTCGAGGCCGACGATGGCACCACTGCCATTCCGGTGCTCAACAGCGGCAGCATCGACTTTCTGGTAACGGACTGGAACATGCCGGGCATGACCGGTATCGACCTGCTGCGTCACGTGCGCGCCGATGAAAAACTCAAGCACCTCCCGGTGTTGATGGTGACTGCTGAAGCCAAGCGCGAGCAGATCATCGAGGCCGCTCAGGCCGGTGTGAACGGTTACGTAGTCAAACCTTTCACGGCTCAAGCGTTGAAAGACAAAATCGAGAAGATTTTCGAACGCATCGGCTGATGAATGCGCGGGGGAGCTATGGAGCATAACGAATCATCACAGGGCGATTTCGAATCGACCCTGAAAAAACACGCGGTCGAACTGGTCGAGAGCCTTGAAAAAGGCAAGTTCGGCGACGCGGTGCAACTGATCCATGAGCTCAATCAGACCCGTGACCGCGGCCTGTATCAGGAAGTGGGCAAGCTCACACGTGAACTGCACAGTGCGATCGTCAATTTCCAGATCGATCCGCACATGCCGCAGGCCGAGGAAGTGTCGCAAATCACCGACGCCACCGAACGCCTGGGCTATGTGGTCAAGCTGACGGAAGCCGCGGCCAACCGCACCATGGATCTGGTGGAAAGCGCCACCCCGGTGGTCAATAGTCTGGCTGATGAAGCGCAGACGTTGAGCGCCGATTGGGGCCGCTTCATGCGTCGCGAGGTCGGGGCTGAAGAGTTCCGTGAACTGGCGCGCCGGGTCGACGGTTTTCTGTCACGCAGCAGCACGGACAACCGTGCGGTGTCGAGCAACCTCAACGACATCCTGCTGGCTCAGGATTACCAGGACCTCACAGGTCAAGTGATCAAGCGTGTGACCCAACTGGTCACCGAAGTCGAAAGCAATCTGCTCAAACTCGTGCTCATGGCCAGTCAGGTCGACCGCTTTGCGGGCATCGAACATGACCGCGCCGCAATGCTTGCTGAAAAAGATCCACAAAAACATCTCTCGCAGGGTGAAGGTCCGCAGATTCATGCCGATAAACGAGAAGACGTTGTGTCCGGTCAGGACGATGTGGACGATTTGTTATCCAGCCTTGGATTCTAGAGTTTCGGAATTCGGGTTTTTTGGGTTTTTAGACCTGTAGGAGCACCCCATTAATGAGCTTCGGCGCCGATGAAGAGATCCTTCAGGATTTCCTGGTTGAGGCCGGCGAGATTCTTGAGCAACTGTCCGAACAACTGGTCGAGCTGGAAAGCCGTCCGGATGATGCAGATCTGCTCAATGCAATTTTTCGCGGTTTCCACACTGTAAAAGGGGGCGCCGGCTTCCTTCAGCTCAATGAGCTGGTGGAGTGCTGTCACATCGCCGAAAACGTGTTCGACATCCTGCGCAAGGGTGAGCGTCGCGTTGATGCAGAACTGATGGACGTTGTGCTCGAAGCACTGGACGCGGTGAACAGCATGTTCAGCGAAGTCCGTGAGCGTGCACCGATCACCGCTGCCACGCCGGAACTGTTGGCCGCGCTGGCGCGTCTGGCCGAACCGCAATCGGCGGATGAAGCCCCGGCTTCGCCGGTTGCCGAGATGATCGAAGAACTGGTCGTTGAAAGCGACTCCTCGGACGACATCACCGATAACGAATTCGAACAACTGCTGGACTCGCTGAACGCCGTCAAGGCCCAGGCCGAGGCTCCGGCCGCTGCTGTGGCGCCCGCGCCGGTTGCCGACACGGCGGCCAGCGATGAAATCACCGACGCCGAGTTTGAATCGCTGCTTGATCAACTGCACGGCAAAGGCCAGTTTGCTGTCGATGCGGTCGCTCTGGCGGCACCAGCAGCGCCGGCTGCTCCGGCCGCGCCTGCTGCGGGTGACAGCTCGGACATTACCGACGACGAATTCGAAGCCTTGCTCGATCAGTTGCACGGCAAGGGCAACTTCGCCGTTGACGCGCTGGAATCGGCCATCGCTTCGGCCCCGTCAGCACCTGCTGCACCGGCAGCCGCTGCGGCCGGCAGTGACCTGATCAGCGATCACGAATTCGAATCGCTGCTCGACGAATTGCACGGCAAAGGCAAGTTTGACGCCAGCGCTGCGACTGCCGGCTCTGCGTCGAGCGTCGCCACGCCAACGGCGAAAGCTCCGGCTGCCGCTGCTGCGCCGAAGCCTGCCGCCAAGCCTGAACCGAAAGCCGAGGCGCCGAAACCGGCCGCCGCTGCTGCACCGGCTCCGGCCCGTGCGCCAGCCGCTGCACCGGCAGAAAAACCGGCCAGCGAAGCGGAAACCACCGTGCGCGTCGACACCGCGCGGCTCGACGAGATCATGAACATGGTCGGTGAGCTGGTGCTGGTGCGTAACCGTCTGGTGCGTCTGGGCCTAAACAGCGGCGACGAAGCCATGTCCAAGGCTGTGTCGAACCTCGACGTGGTCACCGCTGACCTGCAGACCGCCGTGATGAAAACGCGGATGCAGCCGATCAAGAAGGTCTTCGGGCGCTTCCCGCGTCTGGTTCGCGACCTCGCACGTCAGCTCAAGAAAGAAATCAACCTGGAACTGGTGGGTGAAGAAACCGACCTCGACAAAAACCTTGTCGAGGCTCTGGCCGACCCGCTGGTCCACTTGGTGCGCAACGCTGTCGACCACGGCATCGAGTCGCCGGAAGAACGCGAAGCATCGGGCAAGGCCCGTGGCGGTCGCGTGGTGCTGGCGGCCGAGCAGGAAGGCGACCATATCCTGCTGTCGATCTCCGACGACGGCAAAGGCATGGACCCGAACGTCCTGCGTTCGATCGCGGTAAAACGCGGTGTGATGGACAAGGACGCCGCCGATCGCCTGAGCGATACCGAGTGCTACAACCTGATTTTCGCCCCGGGTTTCTCGACCAAGACCGAGATCTCCGACGTGTCCGGCCGTGGTGTCGGCATGGACGTGGTGAAGACCAAGATTTCCCAGCTCAACGGTTCGATCAACATCTACTCGACCAAGGGCCAGGGTTCGAAGATCGTCATCAAGGTGCCGCTGACCCTGGCGATCATGCCGACGCTGATGGTCATGCTGGGCAATCAGGCGTTTGCGTTCCCGCTGGTCAACGTCAACGAAATCTTCCACCTCGACCTGTCGACCACCAACGTCGTCGACGGTCAGGAAGTGGTGATCGTGCGCGACAAGGCGCTGCCATTGTTCTACCTCAAGCGCTGGCTGGTCAGCTCCGCCGCTCACGAAGAGCAGCGCGAAGGCCATGTGGTGATTCTTTCGGTGGGCACTCAGCGCATCGGCTTCGTCGTCGATCAACTGGTCGGCCAGGAAGAAGTGGTCATCAAGCCATTGGGCAAAATGCTCCAGGGAACTCCGGGCATGTCCGGCGCCACCATCACCGGTGACGGCCGCATTGCGCTGATTCTCGATGTTCCAAGCATGCTCAAGCGTTACGCCACAAAGCGTATTTGAATCCGGGGTGGCGGCGCGATGACGCGCCGCTGCACCTAATGGAGTGTTTATGGCAGTCAAAGTCCTGGTGGTGGACGATTCGGGTTTTTTCCGCCGCCGCGTCTCGGAAATTCTTTCGGCGGATCCGAGCATCCAGGTGGTCGGTACGGCCACCAACGGTAAAGAGGCGATCGATCAGGCCATGGCCCTCAAGCCTGACGTGATCACCATGGACTACGAGATGCCGATGATGGACGGCATCACGGCAGTGCGGCACATCATGCAGCGCTGCCCGACCCCGGTGTTGATGTTCTCCTCTCTGACGCATGAAGGCGCGCGGGTAACCCTCGATGCGCTGGACGCCGGCGCGGTGGATTTCCTGCCGAAGAATTTCGAAGACATCTCGCGCAACCCCGAGAAGGTCAAGCAACTGCTTTGCGAGAAAGTCCACAGCATCTCGCGCAGCAATCGTCGTTTCAGTGCCTACAGCGCGCCGGCTCCCGCCGCTGCGCCAGCGCCGACGCCTGCTCCGGCAGCGTCGAGCTACGGCAGCCACACGAGCCACAGCAGCCCTGTCCCGGCACGTCCTGCACCTGCGCCTGCCCGTGCATCCGCTGCAAGTGCTTCGTCGCCGGCACCGAAACGCAAAGCCTACAAACTGGTTGCCATCGGCACCTCGACGGGTGGCCCGGTCGCGCTGCAACGCGTACTGACGCAGTTGCCGGCGAACTTCCCGGCGCCGATCGTGCTGATCCAGCACATGCCGGCGGCGTTCACCAAGGCGTTTGCCGAGCGTCTCGACAAGCTCTGCCGCATCAGCGTCAAGGAAGCCGAGGATGGCGACATCCTGCGTCCGGGCCTGGCGCTGCTGGCACCGGGTGGCAAGCAGATGATGATCGACGGCCGTGGCGCGGTGAAGATTTTGCCGGGTGACGAACGTCTGAATTACAAGCCGTGCGTGGACATTACCTTCGGTTCTGCAGCCAAGTCTTACGGCGACAAAGTTCTGGCAGTGGTGCTGACCGGCATGGGCGCCGACGGCCGCGAAGGCGCGCGTCTGCTCAAGCAGGGCGGCAGTTCGGTGTGGGCGCAGGACGAAGCTAGCTGCGTGATCTACGGCATGCCGATGGCCATCGTCAAAGCCGATCTGGCTGATGCCGTGTATGGTCTGGACGACATCGGCAAGCACATCGTCGAGGCGTGTATCTGATGGATGTTCTCAGCCTAATCGGCCTCATCATGGCGTTCGTCGCCATCATCGGCGGCAACTACCTTGAAGGCGGTCACCTCGGCGCGCTGGCCAACGGCCCGGCAGCGCTGATCGTGCTGGGCGGCACGGTCGGTGCTGCGCTGCTGCAATCGCCGATGAGTGCGTTCAAGCGCGCCATGCAGATTCTCGGCTGGATCTTCTTTCCGCCGCGTGTCGACCTGGCCGGCGGCATCGACCGCGTGGTCAATTGGAGCCTGACGGCGCGCAAGGAAGGCTTGCTCGGCCTCGA
This sequence comes from Pseudomonas sp. ef1, assembly GCF_007293365.2. Taxonomy (NCBI): domain Bacteria; kingdom Pseudomonadati; phylum Pseudomonadota; class Gammaproteobacteria; order Pseudomonadales; family Pseudomonadaceae; genus Pseudomonas; species Pseudomonas sp. ef1. Next base: position 2,763,324 of record NZ_CM129815.1, read on the forward strand.
AGGCGTGGCCGACGCCGAGCCTGACAGCTATTCGCGCAAGGGCCTGCAATTGCTGGTCGACGGCGCCGAGCCGGAAGCCATTCGCAGCATTCTCGAAGTGGATTTCTACACCCAGGAATCCCGCGACATCGAAGCGGCCAAGGTCTTTGAGAGCATGGGTGGCTACGCGCCGACCATCGGCATCATCGGTGCGGTGATGGGCCTGATTCACGTGATGGGCAACCTCGCTGATCCGTCGCAACTGGGTAACGGCATTGCCGTGGCGTTCGTCGCGACCATCTATGGCGTGGCCAGTGCCAACCTGATCCTCTTGCCGGTCGCGGCCAAGCTCAAGTCCATCGCGTTGCGGCAGTCGCGTTATCGCGAAATGTTGCTGGAAGGAATTCTGTCGATCGCCGAAGGTGAAAACCCTCGTTCCATTGAGTTGAAGCTGCAAGGCTTCATGGACTAAGGGAATAACCTCATGGCTCGTCGTCGCCACCAGGAAGAACACGTCAATCACGAGCGCTGGCTCGTGTCCTACGCGGATTTCATCACTTTGCTGTTCGCGTTTTTCGTGGTGATGTACTCGATCTCGTCGATCAACGAAGGCAAATACAAAGTCATTTCCGAAGCGCTGATCGGCGTGTTTACCGATTCCGACCGCTCGCTCAAACCGATCCCGATCGGCGACGAACGACCGAAAACCGTGACCCCGGCCAAGCCGCTGGTCAAGGATGCCGAACAGGTCGACGCCGGTATTTCCGGGTCCAGCGATCCACTGAAAAGCATTGCCGATGACATCAGCGCCGCCTTCGGTGACTTGATCAGCTCCAACCAGATGACCGTGCGCGGCAACGAGTTGTGGGTCGAGATCGAGCTCAATTCCAGCCTGTTGTTTGGCAGCGGCGATGCCATGCCGAGCGACATCGCGTTCAACATCATCGACAAGGTCGCGGCGATCCTCAAACCGTTCGATAACCCGATCCACGTCGAAGGCTTCACCGACGATCAACCGATCCGCACCGCGCAGTACCCGACCAACTGGGAACTGTCCTCGGCGCGCTCGGCGAGCATCGTGCGGATGCTCGCCATGCAGGGCGTAAACCCTGGGCGACTGGCGTCGGTGGGCTACGGCGAATTCCAGCCGGTGGCCAACAACGCCACGGTCGAAGGCCGGGCGAAGAACCGTCGCGTGGTGCTGGTGGTGTCGCGCAATCTTGATGTGCGCCGCAGCCTGACGGGCACCGGAACCGCCAATGCGCAACCGGACGCGGCGTTGAAGCGCGCTGGCACACAAACTGCACCGACCCCGGTCAAGACGCCGGGACGCGAGAGTGCCGTCAATTCTCCGTCGCCCGCATTAACACGCTGAAGCATGTCTCGGCCAGCCGATCTGGCCGGGAGGAACGAACTGAATGAGAGTCTGGGCAGTCGCCAATCAAAAGGGTGGTGTCGGTAAAACCACATCCTCCATCGCTTTAGCCGGATTGCTGGCCGAGGCGGGCAAGCGCGTGGTTGTGGTCGATCTCGACCCGCACGGCTCGATGACCAGCTATTTCGGCTACGACCCCGACAGCCTGGAGCACAGTAACTACGACCTGTTTCTGCACAAGGGCAGCGTGCCGCAAGGCCTGCCGGGGCAGTTGCTGTTGTCGACCAGCGACGAACGCATTTCCCTGCTGCCATCGAGCACCGCACTGGCCACCCTTGAGCGACAGTCGCCGGGGCAGAGTGGCTTGGGCCTGGTGATCGCCAAGAGTCTGGCGCAATTGTGGCAGGACTTCGATTACGCGATCATCGACAGCCCGCCGTTGCTCGGTGTGCTGATGGTCAACGCCCTCGCGGCGAGCCAGCAACTGGTGATCCCGGTACAGACCGAGCACCTGGCCGTGAAAGGTCTGGAGCGCATGGTCAACACCCTGGCGATGATCAATCGTTCGCGCAAACAGCCGTTGCCGTTCAGCATCGTGCCGACCCTGTTCGACCGCCGCACGCAGGCGTCGATGGGCACCTTGCGCGTGCTGCGTGACAAATTTCCCGACGACATCTGGCACGGCTACATCCCGGTCGATACTCGTCTGCGCGACGCCAGCCGGGCGGGCGTCACGCCTTCGCAATTCGACGGCAAGAGCCGTGGCGTGCTGGCCTACCGCGCGCTGCTCAAGCACCTGCTCGCGCAGCAACTTGTTCCGCAGGTGGCCTGAGCATGATCTTTATTCGTCTAGGAGCTGCCGCAGGCTGCGATCTTTTGATCTTGCCTGTGAGTGTTCCTGAAAAGATCAAAAGATCGCAGCCTGCGGCAGCTCCTACCGGGAGTCGCGCATGAACCGGCCGGTGAAGCTGACTTCTCGTCCGCAACAGGCCTTGCAGTCCTATCTGGAAGACCTGTTGCTCGACCTGCCCGAGGACTTGCCTGCGCCGGTCGAAGCGCCGCCGCCAGTCGTCGAACAGGCGCAGCCTGAAGTGGTGGAAAGCACCGAGGCCATGGACGAGTTCCAGGCCGCGGTGCTGGAAGAACAGGCCCGCGACGCGCAGAAATCCGTCGCTCCAATTGCCGCGCCCGCTGCTGCCCCCGTGGCCAAAGCGCCAGTCGCGCTGATCGACGAACCGCGCGCGCCGCTGTCGACCTTGGCGCCGCTGCTGCAAACGCAATTATTGACCGTGCCGGAACCCGAGCCGGAGCCAGAACCCGCGCCGCAGATTGCGGAGCCGAAGGTGCTGGTCCCGCCGCTGGTCGAAGTGCACCTGCCACCGAACAACCCGCCGCCACCGGTCGAACCCGATGGCCGTCCGGCCTGGGCTGCCGAAGCCTTCGAATGCTTGCTGTTCGATGTTGCCGGGCTGACCCTGGCGGTGCCACTGGTGTGCCTCGGTTCGATCTACTCGCTGGCCGGTCACGAGCTGACGCCGCTGTTCGGTCAGCCGGAATGGTTCCTCGGGATTCTGCCGAGCCAGGCTGGCAACCTGAAAGTTCTGGACACCGCGCGCTGGGTCATGCCGGATCGTTACCGCGATGACTTCCGGCAGGGCCTGCAATACGTGATTTCGGTACAAGGTTACGAGTGGGGGCTGGCAGTGCATCAGGTCAGCCGCTCGTTGCGCCTGGACCCGAATGAAATCAAATGGAGAAGTCACCGGGGTCAGCGGCCATGGCTCGCCGGCACCGTGATCGAGCACATGTGTGCATTGCTTGACGTATCCGCGCTGGCCGAGTTGATCGCCAGCGGCGGGGCAAAGCACTTGAGTGGCAACAAGCCGCTACATAAACCGACATAGCAGCCGACATAACAATCAGGCGATGGCATTTTCCAATGCCACCACACAGAACACACACCGCCCGGGGCGGTTTTTTCGAGGGGTCAGGGTATGAGTAGTCAGGCGTCGAATGCAAAAGGTTCTGAAGATCCGATCCTGCAATGGGTGACCTTCAAACTGGATAACGAAACCTACGGCATCAACGTGATGCGCGTGCAGGAAGTGCTGCGCTACACCGAGATCGCGCCGGTGCCGGGTGCACCGAGCTACGTGCTGGGCATCATCAACCTGCGCGGTAACGTGGTCACCGTGATCGACACCCGTCAGCGCTTCGGCCTGCACAGCGGCGAGATCAGCGACAACACCCGTATCGTCATCATCGAAGCCGACAAGCAAGTCGTTGGCATCATGGTCGACAGCGTCGCCGAAGTGGTTTACCTGCGTCAGTCGGAAATCGAAACCGCGCCGAATGTCGGTAACGAAGAATCGGCCAAGTTCATTCAGGGCGTGTGCAACAAGAACAATGAGCTGCTGATTCTGGTCGAGCTGGACAAGATGATGAGCGAAGAAGAATGGTCGGAACTGGAGAGCATCTGATTTGATTCTCGAGGTTGCGGTAATTGTTCTGTTCCTGTTCTGGGCCGGCACGCTGGCGATGTTCGTCTCGTACATCAAGGCGCAGCGAGTGATCGCTGCACAGCAGGCCCAGGGTGATGCGCTGCGTGATCAGCGCATCAAGGAACTGGCCAAACGCGTCGACGATTACCAGAACGGCAACGTGCGCATGGGCGAGGCCCTGCACGAGTTGCGCGCGGTGGTAAGCCCGTTGCCGGACAAGATCGTTGCACTGGAACAACGCGACCCGTCGAGCCTGTCATTCGCCCAAGCGGCGAAACTGGTGGGCATGGGCGCCAGCGTCGATGAACTGACTCAGTCGTGCGGCTTGACCCAGGCTGAGGCGGAGTTGATGCGCAAGTTGCACAAGGGCAGCTAGGGGCTTCAAGCTTCAAGCGGCAAGCAAGATCAAAAGATCGCATCGGAGGCAGCGCCTGCATAAATCTCGTGTAAGCGCTGTCGAAGGCTGCGATCTTTTTTCTCGATTGCATCTCAGGCATAGCGATTCGCAGTTGTCCGGATCAGCTCGCCGGAGTTTTTGTGTAACTGATCAGTTGATACAGGGCTTTCTGCTCACCGTTACCGCCGAAGTCGGCGTTGCCCCAAGCCACTACCCGACGATCTGCCCTGAGTGCCACGAAGGTATCGCCTCCTCCGTACACAGCACGAACGTCAGTGAGCAAATGGGCAACTGCGCTGGTATCGCCGCCGCCGTTCTCTCTTCCCCACGCAACTGCCACGCCGTTGCTGCGCAATGCTACGACCGCGTCTTGGTTGGCATTAATGGCGACAATGTCTCTCAACTGGCGAATGTCTGGCGGAATGTTAACGATATCGCTGGGGAGGGTAGCCCAAGCGTGCACTGAGCCATCCCCGCACAGCACGACAAATCCGGATCCGGAGCCTATGACGTGGACGATGTCGTTGCGACTGGCAATCTCTTCTGGCATGGGCGGCATATGTCCCCATACGACCAGTGCGCCATTGCTTCTGCGTGCTGCAAAGGCTGAGCTGTTACTGGCCAGGTCGACGATATCTCTCAGCGCTGCGATGTCCGACGGCACTTGGCCTCCAAGCGATTCATGCCCCCATGCGCGCACTTGGCCATTGTCGCTCAGTACTGCGAAAGCATGAGTCGAGCAAGCCAGTCTGGTTATGTCGGTGAGCAACGCGATATCGTCCGGCAACTGCGCTGAATGGTCATGATAGCCCCAACAGACGACGTTGCCAGTGCTGCGCAGCGCGGCGAAACCATACTGGCCACCCGACGCTTGCATGATATCGGTCAAATCGGCGATTTCGGGCGGAAGTGCGCCTCCCATCTCGGGCATGCCCCATGCGACAAGCTTGCGCGATTCAAGAAGGGCTACGAAAACATAAGTGCTTCCCGACACCGCGACAACCGTATTCAGCTGTGCGATATCTTCGGGGACGGTCCCGCTGGGCTGAAGTCCCCAAGCGAGGACATTGCCTTGCGCGCGCCGAATCGCAAAGGCTCTCATCCCCGCCGACAACTCTACGACGTCGTGCGCTTCTCTTACCGGTTCCGGCAAAGTGCCGCCGCCATCGACGTGACCCCATGCATGGACTGCCCGGCTGTCCAAAACAGCGCACAGGGCGAATGATGTACCGATAATGTTTGACGGGTTCAGGGTTATCCGTTTCTTGCCCGACCAGACGATCAGTTCCTCATAAGGCCGGACATCGAAAAATTCGCTAGCAGTGGCGGACTGCTTGTCTCCAACATACTGCCACGTGACGTTCAACGGTTTGAGCGTTGAGGCGTCCAGCGCTACAAGTCGCCAGCTGCGCGTGTAGAAGTTGCCAAGACCACCCCGATTGCCGCGTGCGCCCATGACCAGCAGTCCGCCTTCAGCGTTTATGTTCAGGGGCAATTCATCTTTCTCGTTTGGCATGGAATCAATCCCTCGAGATTGTGGACCTGCGGGCAACCTGGTCAGGTCTGGTCCGTAATCAAGCGCTGCGGGATCGGGCATGCGCTACTGTCAGACCTGACAGTAGCGACAAACGGTATATGGCAGGGCGCACAAGAGACTGCGACTGCGGCTCAGTAGTCATCCCCGCGTGCGGTGATGTCCTTCTCGACCATCGGCGCGTTCGGGTCTTGTCCTTCGGGGAATTTGCCCTTCAGGTTCCAGGCAAACGCGATGATCTCGGCGATGGTGCGATAGAGCTCTTCGGGAATGCTGTCGCCCAGTTCCATCCGCGCCAGCAGGCGCACCAGTTCGGCGTTCTCGTAGATCGGCACTTCGTAATCGCGAGCGATACGCAGGATTTCTTCGGCCAGTTCTTCGTCGCCCTTGGCGGTGAGGGTCGGGGCGTGGTTGCCGTCATATTTGAGGGCGATGGCCTGGCGTGGGGCGGTGGAATCGTTCATGCGGTTTCGTCGACCCAGCGGTGTTCGAGGCGGGTTTGGTTGCCTTGCGGCGGGGTGCCATGGTGGCAGTCGAGGTCGCCGACGTTGAGCCCGGAATCGAGCAAGCGCTGGCGCAGGGCGAACAGGTTGTTCTCGATCAGGTCCGCGGTGTACGGCCGCTCGGCCCACAGCTGACTGGACAGGCTGCCAGCGATCAATTGCGCCTGAATCTGCATTGGCCCGAGCGGTTCCAGATCGAAGGCCAGATCGACGCGCCACAATTGCTGTTTGGCTTCGCGTTCATCGCGGCGTTCATGCGGCTGCGGTTCGCGCTCCGGCGCTTCTTCACGCTGGAATTTGACCTGCAACGGCACGATGTCTTGCAAATTGCGCATGGGGATTTCCAGTTGCCAGGTGCTGAGCAGGCGGCCATCGTCGGTGACGCCGGTCTGTTCCAGGCTCGACAACTGATGGCTTTGCAGACGCGACACCGCTGCGGCGGCGAGGCGCAGCAGTTGTTCGAGATCACCTTCGCCTTCCAGTTTCGCCAGCAGTCGTTCGGGCAACGGGAAGCTGCTCGGCACCGGTTTGGCGCTGACCTGGCCGAGGGTGCCGAGGGCGTTCCGGACGAAACTCGGCAGCGCCTGCGCCAGGGTATTGGCGGCGATGATCGCATTGAAATTGGTGTTGCTCGGCAGGCCCGGGGTCAGTTGCGCGATCAGCTTGAGCAGGTCGGCTTTCATGTCCGGGGCGAGAGTCGGGTTTTGTCCGCTGAGCAATTTCGCTTCGAGGAACGCGCCGCTGTTGGCCAATGCCAGCGCCACGCCTTTGGCGGTGCTCATTTGCGGCAGGTCCGGCAGGCTGGCAAGCAGCTTGTCGACCACCGCGCGCAGATCGGCCGAAGTCTGATCGCTGGATGGCGGCAGGTTCTGCAACATCTTCAGCAAGCCATCGAGCGAGCCCTGACGACTTTGCTGACCGAGCAATTGCTGACTCACCGCCAGTTGTTCCTGGCGGCTGCTCAGCGGCACGAATTTGAGGGTTTGCGCATCCTGCACCTGCGCCGACAACAAGGTGCCGATGCGCAGCGGTTGCGGGCTGTCGACGGTCAAGGTGCTGCCGCTCAATGCGGTGTTGAGCAGGGTGACCATCGAGCGAAATACCGCCGCTTGCCCCGGCGTCTGCGGCAGGGCCTGCGAGGTCACGACTTTGCCTTGCAGCAAGGTGCCGGCGGGCAATTGCGCGGTATCGATGCGGGTCAGGGTGGCGACGCTGCTGGCGATCGCTTGTTGTACGGTGATTGCCAGATTACCGGCCGATGGCTGAGTGATCGCCAGGTTGGTGCCCTGTGGCAACGGCAGGTTGCTGCTGGCCTGCACGGTGGTCTGACGGCCGCTGTCGAGGGTCACTTTCAAGAGCAATTCAAAGGTCTGATCGGCCTGCTTGAGCGACAACACCTCAGCCTTGGCGCTTTGTCCCGCGCCGATCAAGCCTTCGACCGGTGTCAGCAGTTTGAGCAGTTCACCCATCTGCGGGCGAGCGCTCGCCGGCACGGTGGGCGGCAGCGGGAGGATGTTCATTTCGCCTGTCATACGCGGACACAACCTGAGGAAATTGCGCTCTTGAGAGTAAGGCACGGCATGTATAATGCCGCGCGTCGTGCGCTTCGTTCAAAAAACCTGGCAATTGTTTGATCCAGCTCGCCAGATCGAGCGATCAAAGCATCTATGCTGCATCTCTTTAACGGCCGCTCCAGAGCCGACTTGAACCGTATAAGGCCCGTGATCCCTTGACCAGTCCTGTCCTGCAAACCGTTGCCCTGGCGTGTGAACGCGACCTCAGGCTGCTTTTCGAAAACCTCGAATTGCGCCTGGCCAGTGGTGACATGGTGCAGATCAGCGGCCCCAACGGCAGCGGCAAGACCAGTCTTTTACGTCTGCTCGCCGGTTTGATGCAACCCACCGACGGCCAGGTGCTGCTCAACGGTCAGCCGCTGGCCGAGCAACGCAGCGAACTGGCGCGAAACCTGTTGTGGATCGGCCACGCTGCCGGGATCAAGGATCTGCTCACTCCCGAAGAAAACCTGTCGTGGCTGTGCGCCCTGCATCATCCCGCCGAACGCGAGGCGATCTGGCAGGCGCTGGCAGCAGTAGGATTGCGCGGTTTCGAAGACGTTCCCTGCCACAGTCTTTCCGCCGGCCAACAGCGCCGTGTGGCGCTGGCGCGGTTGTATCTGGACAGCCCGCCGTTGTGGATTCTCGACGAACCGTTCACCGCGCTGGACAAGCAGGGCGTTGCGCAACTGGAAGAGCATCTGGCCGGCCACTGCGAACGCGGCGGCCTGGTGGTGCTGACCACCCACCACACCCTGAGCCGCATGCCGGCCGGTTATCGCGACATCGATCTGGGGAAATGGGCGGTATGAGTGTCTTCGGCCTGCTGCTTGCCCGCGAATCGCGACTGCTGTTCCGCCGCCCGGCGGAGCTGGCCAATCCGCTGATTTTCTTTGCCATCGTCATTGCCCTTTTCCCGCTGGCCGTCGGCCCGGAAACTCAAGTCTTGCAAAACCTGTCCCCGGGGTTAGTCTGGGTGGCGGCGTTGTTGTCGGTCCTGCTGTCGCTGGACGGATTGTTCCGCAGTGATTTCGAAGACGGCTCGCTCGAACAGTGGGTCCTTTCGTCGCACCCGCTGCCGCTTCTGGTCCTGGCCAAGGTGCTGGCACACTGGCTGTTTTCCGGTCTGGCACTGGTGCTGCTGTCGCCGTTGCTGGCGCTGATGCTCGGTTTGCCGGCTGCGTGCCTGCCGGTGCTGCTGCTGTCGTTGCTGTTGGGCACGCCGGTGTTGAGCCTGCTCGGTGCAGTCGGCGCGGCGCTGACGGTCGGCCTGAAGCGCGGCGGGCTGTTGCTGGCGCTGCTGATTCTGCCGTTGTACATCCCGGTGTTGATCCTTGGCAGTGGCGCGTTGCAAGCGGCGTTGCAGGGCATGCCGGCGACCGGATACCTGTTGTGGATGGCCAGCCTCACAGCGCTGGCGATCACCCTGACACCCTTTGCAATAGCCGCTGGCCTGAAGATCAGCGTCGGCGAATAATAATGAGGCCTGGTCAAAAATTGACCACTTCTTCCAGAAGAAAGGCATGACCCTCTGCCAGCTCGCGATGATGAGCGGCAACCGTGATGGAAACAGTATGAACTGGACCTGGTTTCACAAGCTCGGCTCGCCCAAGTGGTTCTACGGCATCAGCGGCAAGTTCCTGCCGTGGTTGAGCATTGCAGCGTTGCTGCTGATCGGCGTTGGCGTGATCTGGGGCCTGGCGTTCGCGCCGCCGGATTACCAGCAAGGCAACAGCTTTCGCATCATCTATATTCACGTGCCAGCGGCGATGCTCGCCCAGTCGATCTACGTGATGCTCGCTGTCTGCGGCGTGGTCGGGCTGGTGTGGAAGATGAAACTGGCCGACGTCGCCCTGCAATGCGCCGCACCAATCGGTGCGTGGATGACCGCCGTGGCGCTGGTCACCGGGGCCATCTGGGGCAAGCCGACCTGGGGCTCGTGGTGGGTGTGGGATGCGCGCCTGACCTCGATGCTGATTCTGCTGTTTCTGTATTTCGGTGTGATCGCGCTGGGCAATGCCATCAGCAACCGCGACAGCGCCGCCAAGGCCTGCGCGGTGCTGGCAATTGTTGGTGTGATCAACATTCCGATCATCAAATACTCGGTGGAGTGGTGGAACACCCTGCACCAGGGCGCGACGTTCACCCTCACGGAAAAACCGGCGATGCCCGCGGAAATGTGGCTGCCGCTGCTGCTGACAGTGCTGGGTTTCTACTGCTTCTTCGGCGCTGTGCTGTTGCTGCGCATGCGGCTGGAAGTGCTCAAGCGCGAGGCCCGCGCCAGTTGGGTGAAGGCCGAAGTGCAGCAGAGTCTGGAGGCAGTGCGATGAGTTTTGCTTCATTCGGCGATTTTCTCGCCATGGGCCATCACGGCCTGTATGTCTGGTCGGCCTACGGCATCTGCCTGGCGGTGCTGGCCCTCAACGTAGTGGCGCCGATTGCGGCGCGCAAGCGTTATCTGCAACAAGAGGCGCGTCGTCTGCGCCGGGAGAACGGCAAGTGAATGCGCTGCGCAAAAAACGTCTGATCATCATTCTGGCGATTCTGGTCGGAGTGGGCGCTGCTGTCGGCCTGGCCCTGAGCGCGTTGCAGGAAAACATCAATCTGTTTTACACACCGACGCAGATCGCCAACGGCGAAGCGCCGCAGGACACGCGCATCCGCGCCGGCGGCATGGTCGAGGCCGGTTCGCTGCAACGCTCCAAGGATTCGCTGGACGTCAAATTCGTCGTCACCGATTTCAACAAATCCGTGACCATCGCCTATCGCGGCATCCTCCCGGATCTGTTCCGCGAAGGGCAGGGCATCGTCGCTCTCGGCAAGCTCAACGCCGATGGCGTGGTGGTCGCCGATGAAGTGCTGGCCAAGCACGACGAGAAGTACATGCCGCCGGAAGTGACCAAAGCGCTGAAGGACAGCGGTCAATCCGCACCGACGCCTGTGAAGGAGGGTTGATCGATGGCTGCTGCACTGTTTATTCCCGAGCTGGGCCATTTGGCGATGATCCTCGCGCTGTGTTTTGCACTGGTCCAAGCGCTGGTGCCGATGCTCGGTGCGTGGCGCGGCGACCGCTTGTGGATGAGCCTGGCGCAACCGGCTGCGTGGGGCCAGTTTGCCTTTCTGCTGTTTGCCTTTGGCTGCCTGACCTATGCGTTCATGACCGACGATTTCTCGGTCGGCTACGTGGCGATGAACTCCAACAGCGCGCTGCCGTGGTACTACAAATTCAGCGCGGTGTGGGGCGCCCACGAAGGTTCGCTGCTGCTGTGGGCGTTGATCCTCGGCGGCTGGACCTTCGCCGTGTCGGTGTTCTCCCGGCAGTTGCCGCAAGTCATGCTCGCCCGCGTCCTGGCGGTGATGGGCATGATCAGCACCGGTTTCCTGCTGTTCCTGATTCTTACCTCGAACCCGTTTTCGCGGATCCTGCCGCAGATTCCCGCCGACGGTCGCGACCTCAACCCGTTGCTGCAGGACATCGGCCTGATTGTGCATCCGCCGATGCTGTACATGGGTTACGTCGGTTTCTCTGTGGCGTTCGCATTTGCCATCGCCGCGCTGCTCGGCGGGCGTCTCGATGCGGCATGGGCGCGCTGGTCGCGGCCATGGACCATCGTCGCCTGGGCCTTCCTCGGCATCGGCATCACCCTCGGTTCGTGGTGGGCGTATTACGAACTCGGCTGGGGCGGCTGGTGGTTCTGGGACCCGGTGGAAAACGCCTCGTTCATGCCGTGGCTGGTCGGCACCGCGTTGATTCACTCGCTGGCGGTCACCGAGAAACGCGGCGTGTTCAAGAGCTGGACGGTATTGCTGGCGATTGCCGCTTTTTCGTTGAGCCTGCTCGGCACCTTCCTCGTCCGCTCGGGCGTGCTGACCTCAGTGCACGCGTTTGCCTCGGACCCCGAGCGCGGTGTGTTCATCCTGATTTTCCTGCTGTTCGTGGTGGGCGGTTCGCTGACGCTGTTTGCGCTGCGTGCGCCGGTGGTGAAAAGTCAGGTCGGGTTCAATCTGTGGTCACGCGAGACTTTGCTATTGGGCAACAACCTGGTGTTGGTAGTCGCTGCATCGATGATCCTGCTTGGCACGTTGTATCCGCTGATTCTTGATGCCATCAGCGGCGCCAAACTGTCGGTCGGCCCGCCATACTTCAATGCGTTGTTCATTCCGTTGATGGCGTTGCTGATGCTGGTCATGGCGATCGGCGTGATCGTGCGCTGGAAGGACACGCCAGTGAAATGGCTGGCGAGCATGCTCACTCCGGTGCTGCTCGGCAGCGTCGCATTGGCCGTGGTGGCCGGCGTGGCTTATGGCGATTTCAACTGGGCAGTGATCGCGACGTTCCTGCTGGCGGCGTGGGTGTTGCTTGCCGGTGTGCGCGATTTGTTCGACAAGACGCGGCACAAAGGTCTGATCAAAGGTTTGCCGACGCTGACCCGCAGTTATTGGGGCATGCAGATCGCCCACCTCGGCATCGCCGTGTGCGCGCTGGGCGTGGTGTTGTCGAGCCAGAACAGTGCCGAGCGCGACCTGCGTCTGGCGCCGGGCGAGTCGATGGACCTGGCGGGCTATCAGTTCGTCTTCGAAGGCGCGAAGCATTTCGAAGGGCCGAATTTCACCTCGGACAAAGGCACCATCCGCGTCATTCGCGATGGCAAGGAAATCAGCGTGCTGCACCCGGAAAAACGTCTGTACACCGTGCAGAACTCGGTGATGACCGAAGCCGGGATCGATGCCGGTTTCACTCGCGATCTCTACGTCGCCCTCGGCGAGCCGCTGGATAACGGCGCCTGGGCCGTGCGCGTACACGTCAAACCGTTCGTGCGCTGGATCTGGTTCGGCGGCTTGCTCACCGGATTGGGTGGTTTGCTGGCGGCGCTGGATCGGCGTTATCGGGTCAAGGTGAAAAGCAAAGTGCGCGAAGCGCTGGGCATGACGGGAGCGGCGGCATGAGGCGTTGGTTGATGTTGTTGCCGTTGGCGATTTTTCTGCTGGTGGCGGTGTTTCTCTATCGCGGCTTGTACCTGGATCCGGCGGAGCTGCCGTCGGCGATGATCAACAAGCCATTCCCGGAGTTTTCCCTGCCGAGTGTGCAGGGTGACAAGACGCTGACCAAGGCCGACATCCTCGGCAAACCGGCGCTGGTCAATGTCTGGGGCACCTGGTGCATCTCCTGCCGCGTCGAACACCCGGTGCTGAACAAACTCGCCGAGCGCGGCGTGGTGATCTACGGCATCAACTACAAGGACACCAACGCTGATGCCTTGAAGTGGCTGGCCGAGTTCCACAATCCGTATGCGCTGGATATCCGTGATGACGAAGGCTCGCTGGGCCTCAACCTCGGTGTCTACGGCGCGCCGGAAACCTTCTTCATCGACGCCAAAGGCATCATCCGCGACAAGTTCGTCGGGGTGATCGACGAGCAGGTCTGGCGCGAAAAACTCGCGGCCAAGTATCAGGCGCTGGTCGATGAGGCCAAGCCATGAAACGTTTTCTCGCAGCAGTGGTGTTGGGCTTGAGCCTGGCCGGTGTCGCCCACGCGGCCATCGACACCTACGAATTTGCCAAAGAGGGCGACCGCGAGCGTTTCCGCGAACTGACCAAGGAACTGCGCTGCCCCAAATGCCAGAACCAGGACATTGCCGACTCCAACGCGCCGATCGCCGCCGACCTGCGCAAAGAGATTTTCCGCATGCTCGGCGAGGGCAAGGACAATCAGCAGATCATCGACTTCATGGTCGATCGCTACGGTGATTTCGTCCGCTACAAACCGGCGCTCAATGCCAAGACCGCGCTGTTATGGTTCGGCCCGGCCGCTCTGCTGCTCGGCGGTTTTGTGGTGATCGTGCTGATCGTGCGCAGGCGTCGCGGGCAACGCGCCGAAACGCCGTCATCGCTGTCTGCCGAAGAACGTCAGCGCCTCGACCAACTGTTGGATAAAAACCAAGAATGATTGATTTCTGGCTTGCCGCAGGGCTGTTGCTTCTGGTCGCCCTGAGTTTTTTGCTGATCCCGGTACTGCGCGAACGCCGCGCTCAGCGGGAAGAAGATCGCACCGCGTTGAACGTCGCGCTGTACCAGGAACGGGTTGCCGAGCTGCAAGCGCAGCAGGCCGAAGGCGTGCTCGACGCCGCGCAACTGGACAGCGGCCGCGCAGAAGCCGCGCGTGAATTGCTCGCTGACACCGAAGGCGTCACCGCACCGCGTGTCTCGCGCCTGGGCAAGCCGTTGCCGCTGCTGGCCGCCGTGTTGGTACCGGTGCTGGGTCTCGGTCTGTACCTGCATTTCGGCGCCGCCGACAAGGTCGAACTGACCCGCGAATTCGCTCAGGCACCGCAGTCGATGGAAGAGATGACCCAGCGTCTGGAACGTGCGGTCGCCGCACAACCGGATTCCGCCGAAGGTCTGTATTTCCTCGGCCGTACCTACATGGCTCAAGACCGTCCGGCAGACGCGGCGAAGATGTTCGAACGCGCCGCCAACCTCGCCGGTCGCCAGCCGGAACTGCTCGGCCAGTGGGCGCAGGCGCAGTATTTTGCTGACGGTAAAAAGTGGTCGGAGCAGATTCAGAAATTGACCGACGAAGCGCTGAAGGCCGATCCGAAGGAAGTTACCAGCCTCGGCCTGCTCGGCATCGCCGCGTTCGAAGGCGAGCGTTATCAGGAGGCCATCGACTACTGGAATCGCCTGCTCGCGCAACTGCCGCCGGATGACAACTCTCGCGTTGCGCTGCAAGGCGGCATCGAGCGTGCCGCCGAACGCCTGAAAGCCAGCGGTGGCAAGGTTGCCGAGGCACCGGCGCCGAAAGCGGCATTGCTGACAGTCAGCGTTGATCTGGCCAGCGAACTCAAAGGCAAGGTGCAACCGGGCGACAGCGTGTTCATCTTTGCCCGCGCCACTTCTGGCCCACCGGCGCCGCTGGCGGCCAAACGCCTGACCGTCGCCGACCTGCCGGTAACCGTCGAACTGGGCGATGCCGATGCAATGATGCCGCAGTTGAAACTGTCCAACTTCCCTGAAGTCCAACTGGTTGCGCGCATCTCACGAGCCGGTCAACCGACTGCCGGTGAGTGGATCGGTCGCAGCGGCCCAGTGGCCAGCAGCACCACCGCGCCACAAAAACTGACTATCGACAGCCCGGACAAGTAACCGGACCCAACAGGAAAGCACCGCCATGCACACCATCGCCCGCATCACAGTCCTCACACTGGCCCTGGGCTTGAGTGCATGTGCGGTACAACGCCCGGAACCGACCACCAGCCTGCCGCCAATCTCGCCCTCGCAACCGAGCCCGACCCCGTCGACCTCGCCGAGCCCCGGCAAGAGCATCCCGGCCAAACCCGCCAAGCCCGTGCCCCGCACCTCGGCCAGCTTCGCCCCGCCACCGGGCGGCAACAGCCACTGGGACCAGAAGCTCGGCGTCTACGTGCTCGACGACCAGACCAACACCTTCTACCGCCAGCGCACCTACTACCGCTGGAACAACGGCTGGAGCCGCTCGGTCAGCCCCAACGGCCCGTGGGAAGACACCAACATCCACGGCGTCCCGCCGGGGTTGGGCAAGAAATTCGGGCAGTAAGAGAAACGGCGATCCTGGGATCGCCGTTTTTTTGCGTCTGATTCTCAGAGAATCGCACGATAGTGACCTAACGCCTTGACCGATTCGACCAAGCCTTGCCGCTGGAGAAAGCCGAGATATTTGTCCACCTCCACAGTGGGCGTTTTCAATTGCCGTCGCTGGCTTTGAGCCGCAGCGACGACGGCAGCCGAATCAAGATGAAAAAGGTTTTCCACAAACTCATCCGGGTGCTGAGCTTCGATGCCATATGGCGCGAGGTGGCAGGAGGGGAAATCTTTCAGGTTGAACGTCACTATTACATCGGCACCGCATCGGATAGCGGCCGCCAGAACATGGCGGTCGTTCTCATCAGGCAGCGTCAGGCCTGACACCAAGTCTTCATAGCCATCAATACACGCGTCTGGAATGGCCAGGTCCATCAATTGCGATGTGCGATCGAGTTGTTCGAGGGTCAGGTCGGACCTGTTCTTCAATAAGTTACGCTTCCATTCGTGGTGTACTTCCTGAGTCCAGCGAGCCCGATACAGCCCTGACAACGCGAGCCACATCAGGAAATCTCTTAAAGGGGCCGGATATAAAACGCATGCATCGTATACAGCAGTGAAAGAGGAATGCCTCACTCGTATCCTGTCCTTAGCGCCTGTGCCTGCTCCGCGAGAAGCGTCATTGCCTGCTCGCTGGCGGTGTCTCGCCGGGTTTTATATTCCATCAGATCAGCAAAACGCACACGTCGGTGCTTGCCTGTTTTGTGGTAGGAAACCTCACCGCTCTCCAGCAGTTTGATCATGTGCGGACGTGAGACGTTGAGCAGATCGGCAGCTTCCTGCGTGGTCAGCTCCGCGTGGATCGGTACCACCTTCACAGCGTTGCCCTGCGCCAGCGCCGCGAGGATATCGCTCAGCAAGCGCAACGCCGATGTTGGCAGCTCGACGCTGTGGGCTTCGTTCTGTTCATCAAAAATCTGGATTCGCTGAGTTTCAAAAGCGGTTGTGAGGAAGGCGCTCAGGGCGCGCTGGCCTGCAATCGCGGCTTTGACCTCTCGTTCGACAGGCAGATTGATGGCAGATGGAGTAGCGGTGGTCATAAGACTGTTCCAGCATTCTATGGAAGGATGTGTCGACGTTATTCGAATTAAACGAAATTCGCAATAAACGAAACTGGTGCAGGAATACTTTGTAAAACTACCAACCATCACCCCGTCCCATTCTGTGCTTGAGTAAAGATAACTCTAGAGTTACTTTTAATGGGCCAGGCCAAGGAGGCGGTTGGTGCAGAGCAGGCTATTGATGAAGGAGCTGGAGGAGGCGGGCTGGACGCTGGATCGGGTTGCGGGCAGTCATTACATCTTCACTCATCGTTACAACCCGAACACGATTGCCGTCCCGCATCCGAAAAAGGATTTACCGCTGGGGACAGTCAAAAGCATTCGGCGGCGCGCGGGGTTATTCAGCCCGCCAACCCGTCATGAAGGAGATCCGTAATGCAATATCCCATCTGCATCGAGTGGGGTGACGAGAACACTGCCATCGGTATTCAGATCCCCGATATTCCCGGCGCAGTCACGGCCGGTGACAGCTTTGAGGAGGCCTACAACGCGGCCGTGGAAGTGGCTCACCTCATGCTGCAGGAGATCGCGGCGGCCGGTCAGGCGATTCCGATGCCGACCTCGGCAGCGGCGCATCGCAATCATCCGGATTTTGCCGAGATGGGCTGGGGCATGCTGGAGCTGGATATCTCGCCGTACCTTGGCAAGACCGAAAAGGTCAACGTTACGCTGCCCGGCTATGTGATTCAGCGTATTGATCGCTATGTACGCGAGCACAACGTCAAAAGCCGCTCCTCGTTTCTGGCGGATGCGGCGATGGAGAAACTGGTTCGGTATTGAGGGTCTGCGCAATTGTGGGAGCGAGCCTGCTCGCGAAGGCGTCAGGTCAGGCACTGATCTATGGCTGACACACCGGCCTTCGCGAGCAGGCTCGCTCCCACTATGACATCGCGTCAGGACGCGACTTTTCGCTGCGCCAGCGCATCGTTTTGCGATGCACTCAAAAACCGCACCAACGCCAACAACGGAAACACGCTGCCGACAATCACGATCCACAACCAGCCGCCATGCTCGTACACCGCGCTGGCCACCGACGAGCCGAACGCGCCGCCGATGAAGATGCTGGTCATGTACAGCGCGTTCAAACGGCCACGACTTTTCGCGTCCAGCGAGTACACCGCGCGTTGGCCGAGGACCATGTTCATCTGCACGCAGAAGTCCAGCACCACGCCGGTCACGGCCAGGCCGATGACGCTGTAGGCCGGGTGAATGAAGGCGGGCAGGAAGCTCAGGCTGGCGAAGAGCATGGCCAGCAGCGAGGCGATGCGTGTGTGACCGGCATCAGCGAGGCGGCCGCTGATTGGCGCGGCGATGGCACCGATCGCGCCCACCAGAGCGAAGATCGCGATTTCGCTTTGCGACAGGCCATGGTTGCGTGCCAGCTCCAGCGGCACGGCGGTCCAGAACAGGCTGAACGTGGCAAACATGCAGCCCTGGTAAAACGCCCGCTGACGCAGCACCGGTTGCTGGCGCAGCAGTGTCCATAGCGAACCGATCAACTGGCCATAAGTAGCGCTGTGATCCGGCTGGCGCTTGGGCACGGTCAGCGCCAGCACCACGCTGATTGCCGCCATCAACGCTGCGGCGATCATGAACATGGCGCGCCAGCCGAGGTGATCGGCGACCACACTCGATACCGGTCGCGCCAACAGAATACCCAGCAGCAAACCGCCCATGATCCCGCCCACCACGCGACCACGGGACTCTTCCGGCGCCAGATGCGCGGCCAGCGGAATCAGGATCTGCACCGACACCGAGCTGAACCCGACCAGCAGTGAGATCAGCAGAAATACGTTCGGCTGTTCAGTGAACGCGGCGCCAAGCAGACTGGCGATCGCCACGACCGTGGTGATGATCATCAGCCGACGGTTCTCCAGCAGATCCCCCAGCGGCACCAGAAAGAACAGGCCCAACGCGTAACCGATCTGCGTCAGCGAGACGATGAAACTGGCCATGGTGTCGGAGAGGCCGATGTCCGGCGCGATCAGGCCGATGATCGGCTGTGCGTAGTAGATGTTGGCAACGATGGCGCCGCAGCAGAACGCGAACAGCAGGACCATGCCTCGGGTCATTGCGTGAGGAGTGGTGGTCATAGGGGATCTCGGGTCAGGCACAGGAAAGGGCTGAGGCTAATGGACAACGTGGACTGGCAGAAGACGTTTTCGGATGATAACTGTTATTACGCAGTGTAATGAGCGGTATTGCCGCGCAACAAAAAGGCGACCCGGTGGGTCGCCTTTTGATTTTTCAGACCAAGCCTTACTGCCCGCTGTAAATCTGATCGAACACGCCACCATCATTGAAGTGGGTTTTCTGCACCGTGCGCCAGTCACCAAAGGTCTTCTCCACCGAAAGGAAGTCGACTTTCGGGAAACGGTCGGTGTACTTCGCCAGCACCGCCGGGTCACGCGGACGCAGATAGTTGGCCGCCGCAATTTCCTGACCTTCCGGCGACCACAGGTACTTCAGATACTCATCAGCCGCAGCGCGCGAGCCTTTCTTGTCGACCACTTTATCGACCACCGAAACCGGTGGCTCGGCTTCTGCGGAGACGCTTGGGTAGATCACTTCGAACTGATCGCGACCGAACTCGCGAGCGATCATTTCCGCTTCGTTTTCGAAGGTCACCAGCACGTCGCCGATCTGGTTGGTCATGAACGTGGTGGTGGCGGCGCGGCCACCGGTATCGAGCACCGGCGCCTGCTTGAACAGCTTGCCGACGAAATCCTTGGCCTTGTTCTCGTCGCCACCGTTTTTCAGCACATAGCCCCAGGCCGACAGGTAGGTGTAGCGGCCGTTACCGGAAGTTTTCGGGTTCGGCACGATGACCTGAACGCCGTCCTTGAGCAGGTCCGGCCAGTCTTTCAAGGCTTTCGGGTTGCCCTTGCGGACGATGAACACCGTGGCCGAGGTAAACGGTGCGCTGTTGTTCGGCAGGCGCGTGACCCAATTGTCCGGGACCAGTTTGCCGTTGTCGGCGAGGGCATTGATGTCGGTGGCCATGTTCATGGTGATGACGTCAGCCGGCAGGCCGTCGATCACCGAACGCGCCTGCTTGCTCGAGCCGCCGAAGGACATCTGCACGGTGATGTTCTCCTTGTGCTCGGCTTGCCAGTGCTTCTGGAACGCAGTGTTGTAGTCCTTGTAGAAATCGCGCATCACGTCGTAGGAAACGTTAAGCAGCGTCGGTGCTGCCTCGGCGATGTTGGCCAAGGCCAGGCCGGCGGCGAGAAGTGAGGCGCCAAAGAGTTTTTTCACTGCGCATTCCTTATTGATTGCGTATGTGTAGGAGCTGCCGAAGGCTCGGGCCGCGTTCGGACGATCATTTGATCTTAAAAACAAAGTCAAAAGATCGCAGCCTTCGGCAGCTCCTACAGGGGGTGATGTTTAATTGCCACTGACTATAACGGCGCAGACATAGTCGCTTAAAGATTAAAAAGCTCTGTGCTTATTCCACTTTCTTGAACAGCTGACTGCCGCAGCGCGAACAGAACGCTGCGCTCTGTTCATGGCTCTTTTTCTGACAGCCCGGGCAGTCATGTTGCAGCTGTTCGCCGCGCATGGCATTGGCCAGTTCTGCGGTAAAAATCCCCGTGGGCACAGCGATGATCGAATAACCGGTGATCATCACCAGCGAGGAGATCACCTGACCCAGCGGCGTCTTCGGCACGATGTCGCCGAAGCCCACAGTGGTCAACGTCACGATGGCCCAATAGATGCCCTTGGGAATGCTGGTGAAGCCATGTTCCGGGCCTTCGATCACGTACATCAGCGTGCCGAACACCGTCACCAGCGTGCACACGCTGACCAGAAACACGACGATTTTCTGCTTGCTGCCACGCAGTGCCGACATCAGATAGTTGGCTTGCTTGAGATACGGGCTGAGCTTGAGCACGCGGAAAATCCGCAGCATCCGAATGATGCGGATGATCAGCAGATACTGCGCATCGCTGTAGTACAGCGCGAGGATGCCCGGCACGATCGCCAGCAGATCCACCAGGCCATAAAAGCTGAAGGCATAGCGCAGCGGCTTGGGCGAGCAGTACAGACGCAGGATGTATTCGCCGAGGAAGATCGCCGTGAAGCCCCACTCGATATAGGCCAGAACGTCGGCGTAATTACGGTGAATGCTGTCGATACTGTCGAGCATCACGATCACCAGACTGGCGAGGATGATCAACAGCAGAATGCCGTCGAAGCGACGCCCGGCCGGGGTGTCGCTCTGGAAAATCATGACGTAAAGCCGTTCGCGCCAATTGTTGCTGCTGTCCATGGATAACGCCTGAATCGAAGATCAGCGCAGCCTAGGGTGATTCTCCTCGTGAGCGCAAGACTCATGCGCGAGCGACGCTTTGCCAAGCATTTGAATGCCGGCACGAATCAACCAGCAGGCGAGGATGAACGGCGCGGTCAGCGTGGCCAGCCCGAGGGCGGCAAACAGCGGCGTCACCAGCAAGGCCAGGACAATGGCGAGCAGCGGCAGCCACGGATTTTGTCGCTGAGCGCTGAAGGCAAGGGCGGCGAGTACGGCGTTGTAGCCACCGAGGCCGAGCAGTGCGGCGGACGTTTCGTGGTGCAGCAGACTCGAGCCGAGGCCGATCGCCGACGCCAGCAGCGCCCAGCAGAAAGCGCGGCGATCGGCGAGCAGCAAACCGCTGGCGATCAACGCCCCGGCCAATGGATGGTCGAGAAACATCACCTGGCCGAATCCGCGCAGTTCAGCGGCCAGCAGATTTGTCGTGCTCAGGTCGACCGATGCCGCTGGCGCGGACGGCTCGGCGAACATCAGCAGCACCCAGCTGAGTGCCACGAACGGCGAGGTATACGCCGGTATGGCGCGACTGCGGTACACGTGTTTGAGCCATTGCTGAGTGAGCATCGCGCTCAAGCCGCCCGCTGCAAGAATCAACGGCGGCAGCAGTGGCGACCAAGGGAAATACAAGCTCAGCAGCAGGCCAAGCAGCACGCCGTTGTAGCTGAACAGTCCGGCCTGGCGATCGGCCTTGGCGTAGTTGCGCCGCTGCGCGGTGAGCAGACCGGCAACGCCACCGAGCAGCGCCCCGGCGAACAGCACCGGCGCCGTCAGCAGAATCGCCAACAGACACAGCAGCCCGCACAGCGGATGGCGCTGGAAGAAAATCTGACTGAAACCGTTGAGCAAAGCCTCGGCCCAGTCGGGGCAGTGGGTGTTGAAGTGATTGGCAGGCATGTTGAGAAAATCTGGGCAGTTGGAACATCAAAAGGTCTTGCAAGTCACTGTGGCGAGGGGATTTAGCGAAACGTCGCACCGCCCCGTTCGGCTGCGCAGCAGTCGTCGCTTTTAAGGGTGTGACGGTTTCCACAGAGAAACCGCATTCTCCGATGGGGGGCCGCTTCGCAGCCCAACGGGGATAAATCCCCTCGCCACAAGTTTATGCACCCACTTTTATGGGGGGTTAAATCAACGTCTCGATGCGCAGCGAATTGGTCGATCCCGGCTGCCCGAACGGCACGCCGGCGGTGATCAGCAGCGTGTCGCCACGCTCGGCCATGCCTTGCGCCTGAGCAATCTCCAGTGCGGTCGAGCAGACTTCGTCGACCTGACGCAGGCGATCGTTGACTACCGAATGAATGCCCCACGCCACGCTCAAGCGCCGCGCCGTTTGCAGGTTCGGCGTCAGATTGAGGATCGGCGCTTTCGGCCGTTCCCGGGATGCGCGCAACGTCGAGGCGCCGGACTCGCTGTAATTGACCAGCACCGCCACCGGCAGCACGTTGCTGATCCGGCGGATCGCGCAACTGATTGCATCGGAAACCGTCGCCTCGGCTTTCGGTCGACTGACGTCGAGCTGGGTCTGATAATCCGGGCCGTTCTCCACCTGACGGATGATCTTGCTCATCATCTGCACGGCTTCCAGCGGGTATTCGCCGGACGCGGTTTCCGCCGAGAGCATCACCGCATCGGCGCCTTCGGCGACGGCGTTGGCGACGTCGGTGACTTCGGCGCGGGTCGGGGCAGGGGAGAAGCGCATCGACTCGAGCATCTGTGTCGCCACCACCACCGGTTTGCCCAGCGCGCGGCAGGTGGTGATGATGTTTTTCTGAATCTGCGGCACGCTTTCCGCCGGCACTTCCACACCAAGATCGCCGCGCGCGACCATGATCGCGTCGCTCAACTCAGCAATCTCACGTAGTTGCTCGACCGCCGAAGGCTTCTCGATTTTCGCCATCAGAAACGCCTTGTCGCCGATCAATGCGCGGGCTTCGATGATGTCCTGCGGACGCTGTACGAACGACAGCGCGACCCAGTCCACACCCAATTCCAGGCCGAAGCTCAGATCGCGGCGATCCTTGGCGGTCAGCGGGCTCAGGTCCAGCACCGCTTGCGGCACGTTCACACCTTTGCGATCAGACAGTTCGCCGCCGTTGAGCACGCTGGTGTCGATTGCATCGTTGTACTTGGTGACCACGCGCAGACGCAGCTTGCCGTCGTCGAGCAGCAGATCCATGCCCGCTTCCAGCGCGGCAATGATTTCCGGATGCGGCAGGTTGACCCGGCGCTCATCGCCCGGTGTCGCATCGAGATCCAAGCGGAACGCCTGACCGCGATGCAACTGCACCTTGCCGTCAGCGAACTTGCCCACACGCAGTTTCGGCCCTTGCAGGTCCATCAGAATGCCCAGCGGATAGTTGAGCTGGCGCTCGACTTCGCGGATCCATTGATAGCGCTTGGCGTGGTCGGCGTGATCGCCATGGCTGAAATTCAGGCGGAAGATGTTGACCCCGGCCTCGACCAGCTCGCGGATGTCGTCGATGCCGTCGACGGCAGGGCCGAGGGTGGCGAGGATTTTGACCTTTTTATCAGGCGTCATGATTTGCAGTTCTCAAGGATCAGAATGGCGCGGAAGTCGTTGACATTGGTGCGGGTCGGCTCGGTGACGATCAGCGCATCGAGCGCCTGGAAGTAGCCGTAGCCGTTGTTGTTATCCAGCTCGTCGCTGGCGCTCAGACCGAGGGCGGCTGCGCGGGCGTAGCTGTCCGGGGTCATGATCGCGCCGGCATTGTCTTCCGAACCGTCGATGCCATCGGTGTCGCCGGCCAGCGCGTAGACGCCGGGCTGGCCCTTGAGGCTGTCGGTCAGGCTGAGGAGGAATTCGGCATTGCGTCCGCCACGGCCATTGCCGCGCA
The DNA here is from genome assembly GCF_007293365.2 of Pseudomonas sp. ef1. Taxonomy (NCBI): domain Bacteria; kingdom Pseudomonadati; phylum Pseudomonadota; class Gammaproteobacteria; order Pseudomonadales; family Pseudomonadaceae; genus Pseudomonas; species Pseudomonas sp. ef1. The sequence goes on from NZ_CM129815.1 coordinate 2,787,011, forward strand.
CGGTCACCGTGGTTTCACCGCCGGAGAGAATCACGCAGGGCGCCGCCAGTGGCTGGCCGTGGTGGATGATCTGTCGGGCGATGCCGGCGTGAACTTTCGCCACTTCACGGGATTCGCCTTCGAGGTCGCCGAGAATCAAGGTGCTGAAACCGGCCTGACGGCATTTCACCGCCGCCGCGTCCAGCGACTGCTGCGGGCGGGCGATCAACTGGAAATGACTGCGCGCCAGACTCGGATCGCCGGGTTTGACGGTTTCCGATTCCGGACTTTGCAGCCAGGTACGCACGGAGGCGGGAATGTCGATGCCGTAGCGTTTGATGATCGCCAGCGCCTCGGCCGAAGTGCTCGGGTCGGCCACGGTCGGGCCGGAGGCAATGACGGTGGCGAGGTCGCCCGGCACATCGGAAATCGCGTAGGTGTAAACCGTCGCCGGCCAGCAGGCCTTGCCGAGGCGGCCGCCCTTGATCGCCGAGAGGTGCTTGCGCACGCAGTTCATCTCGCCGATGGTCGCGCCGGATTTGAGCAGGGCTTTGTTGATCGACTGCTTGTCAGCGAGGGTGATGCCTTCGGCCGGCAGGGCGAGCAGGGCAGAGCCGCCGCCGGAGAGCAGGAAGATCACGCGGTCGTCTTCAGTCAGGTTGCTGACCAGCTCCAGCACGCGTTTGGCCACGACCAGCCCGGCCGCATCCGGCACCGGGTGCGCGGCTTCGACCACTTCGATTTTTTCGCATGGAGCGCCGTGGCCGTAGCGGGTCACCACCAGGCCGGTGACTTCACCCTCCCAGCAGCGCTCGACCACTTGCGCCATGGCGGCAGCGGCTTTGCCGGCACCGATGACAATAACCCGACCCGTGCGATCGGCAGGCAAATGGGCTTCGAGGACTTGGTTCGGATGGGCCGCGTCGATGGCTGTGGCAAACAGCTCGCGCAGCAGTTGTTGCGGATCGACCGACATGGCGGGCTCCCGGAATTCTTGTTATTCGAAAGGGCGACTCAGGTCCCTTGTGGGAGCGAGCCTGCTCGCGAACGCGGTATGTCAGCCAACATGGATGTTGAATGTGAAGCCGCTTTCGCGAGCAGGCTCGCTCCCACAGGGTTTTGTGCAGGCTTTATTTATTGTCGCGAATCGAGAAATTGGCCATGTGCTCCAGGCCCTTGATCAGCGCCGAGTGGTCCCAGTTGCTGCCGCCGATGGCCGCGCAGGTGCTGAATACCTGCTGGGCATTGGCGGTGTTCGGCAGGTTGATGTTCAGCTCCTTGGCGCCTTGCAGGGCCAGGTTCAGGTCCTTCTGGTGCAGGCTGATGCGGAAGCCCGGGTCGAAGGTGCCTTTGATCATGCGCTCGCCGTGCACTTCGAGAATCTTCGAAGAAGCGAAACCGCCCATCAGCGCTTCACGCACCTTGGCTGGATCGGCACCGTTTTTCGAGGCGAACAGCAGGGCTTCGGCAACGGCCTGGATGTTCAGCGCAACGATGATCTGGTTCGCCACTTTGGCGGTCTGGCCGTCGCCATTGCCGCCGACCAGGGTGATGTTCTTGCCCATGGCCTGGAACAGCGGCAGGGCGCGTTCGAAGGCATCGGCGTCGCCACCGACCATGATGCTCAGGGTTGCGGCCTTGGCGCCGACTTCACCGCCGGAAACCGGAGCGTCTAGGTACTGCGCGCCTTTCTCGTTGATTTTGGCGGCGAAGGCTTTGGTCGCGGTCGGCGAAATCGAGCTCATGTCGATGACCACTTTGCCTTTGCCGATACCGGCGGCAACACCGTCGGCGCGGAACAGCACGTCGTCGACTTGCGGGGTGTCCGGAACCATGACGATGATGAATTCGGCTTCCTGCGCCACTTCGCGCGGGTTGGCCAGGGCGACAGCGCCAGCGGCGAGCAGATCGGCCGGGGCCGCGTCGTGGTGTTGCGACAGGAACAGGCTGTGACCGGCTTTCTGCAGGTTCGCCGCCATTGGGTGGCCCATGATGCCGGTGCCGATGAATCCGATTTTAGCCATGAGAAAATCCTCTTGTTTTTATAAACAGCCGTAGGAGCTGCCGCAGGCTGCGATCTTTTGACTTTGCTTTTGAAGGCCAAGATCAAAAGATCGCAGCCTTCGGCAGCTCCTACAGGGTCATGTGTTCGTCAGATTGCGTTGTGTGATTTCAACCAACCCAGGCCCGCTTCGGTGGTGGTCAGCGGTTTGTACTCGCAACCCACCCAACCCTGATAACCGATGCGATCAAGGTGTTCGAACAGGAAGCGGTAGTTGATCTCACCGGTGCCCGGCTCGTTGCGCCCCGGGTTGTCCGCGAGCTGCACATGGTTGATCTCGCCCAGATGCGATTGCAGGGTGCGGGCCAGATCGCCTTCCATGATTTGCATGTGATAGATGTCGTATTGCAGGAACAGATTGGCGCTGCCGACCTGCTCGCGAATCGACAGGGCCTGCGCCGTGTTGTTCAGGTAGAAACCGGGAATGTCGCGGGTGTTGATCGCTTCCATCACCAGTTTGATGCCCACCGCTTGCAGCTTGTCGGCGGCGTATTTGAGGTTGGCGACAAAGGTCTTTTCCACCGTGGCATCGTCAACGCCTTGCGGGCGGATACCGGCCAGGCAGTTGATCTGGGTGTTGCCCAGCACTTGTGCGTAGGCGATCGCCAGATCGACCCCGGCGCGGAACTCTTCGACCCGATCCGGCAGGCAGGCGATGCCACGCTCGCCCTTGGCCCAGTCACCGGCCGGCAGGTTGAACAGCACTTGGGTCAGCCCGTTGGCCTCGAGTTTTGCCTTGATTTCAGCCGAGCTGAAGTCGTACGGGAACAGGTATTCCACGCCACTGAAACCGGCCTTGGCGGCGGCGTCGAAACGGGCAAGGAAATCCTGTTCGGTGAACAGCATGGACAGGTTGGCTGCGAAACGCGGCATGGTGGTCTCCCGTAAATCTTGTGAGGATCCCCTGGGGGAGCGAGCTGTGGCGAGGGGATTTATCCCCGTTCGGCTGCGAAGCAGTCGTAAACCATTGTATGCGGTGTACCTGATACGCCGCGGTTTCAGGTTTTGAGGCCGCTTCGCGCCCTAACGGGGATAAATCCCCTCACCACACAGGCTCGCTCCCGCAGGGAGAGCGGTCAGCAGTTAGTCAAGCAACGAAATCGCCGTTGGCGCATCGTTGCCGACCAGTGCCAGGTCTTCGAACTCGTTGACCGCGTTGATCTCGGTACCCATGGAGATGTTGGTCACACGCTCCAGAATGATCTCGACGATCACCGGCACCTTGAACTCTTCGATCATCTGTTCGGCCTTGCGCAGGGCAGGGGCGATTTCCGACGGTTCGAACACACGCAGTGCCTTGCAGCCGAGGCCTTCGGCGACTGCGATGTGGTCAACCCCGTAACCGTTGAGTTCCGGCGCATTCAGGTTATCGAAGGACAGCTGCACGCAGTAGTCCATTTCGAACCCGCGCTGGGCCTGACGGATCAGGCCCAGGTACGAGTTGTTCACCACGACGTGGATGTACGGCAGTTTGAACTGAGCGCCGACCGCCAGTTCTTCGATCATGAACTGGAAATCATAGTCCCCCGACAGGGCCACGACTTTCCGGCTCGGATCGGCCTTCACCACGCCCAGCGCCGCCGGAATGGTCCAGCCCAACGGGCCGGCCTGACCACAGTTGATCCAGTGACGCGGTTTGTAGACGTGCAGGAACTGCGCGCCGGCAATCTGCGACAGACCAATGGTGCTGACGTAGCAGGTGTCCTTGCCGAACACCTGGTTCATTTCTTCATAAACGCGCTGCGGCTTGACCGGCACGTTGTCGAAGTGGGTCTTGCGATGCAGGCTGGCCTTGCGCTGCTGGCAATCCTGCAGCCAGGCGCTGCGGTTCTTCAGCTTGCCGGCGGCTTGCCATTCACGGGCGACTTCGATGAACACGGTCAGCGCGGCAGCGGCGTCGGAAACGATGCCCAGATCCGGGGTGAACACGCGTCCGATCTGCGTGCCCTCGATGTCGACGTGAATGAACTTGCGGCCTTCGGTGTACACGTCAACCGAACCGGTGTGACGGTTGGCCCAACGGTTACCAATGCCCAGCACCACGTCGGATTTGAGCATGGTGGCGTTGCCGTAACGGTGCGACGTCTGCAGACCGACCATGCCGACCATCAGCGGGTGATCGTCAGGGATGGTGCCCCAGCCCATCAGGGTTGGAATAACCGGGATGCCGGTCAGCTCGGCGAACTCGACCAGCAGATCGCTGGCGTCGGCATTGATGATGCCACCACCGGCGACCAGCAATGGACGCTCAGCCTGATCCAGCAAAGCCAAAGCTTTTTCAACCTGAACGCGGGTTGCGGTCGGTTTGGCCAATGGCAGCGGTTGGTAAGCGTCGATGTCGAATTCGATTTCGGCCATCTGCACGTCGAACGGCAGGTCGATCAGTACAGGGCCTGGACGGCCGGAGCGCATTTCATAGAAAGCTTTCTGGAACGCGTAAGGCACCTGGCCCGGTTCGAGAACGGTGGTTGCCCACTTGGTGACTGGCTTGACGATGCTGGTGATGTCGACAGCCTGGAAATCTTCCTTGTGCATACGGGCGCGGGGTGCCTGACCGGTAATGCAGAGGATTGGAATCGAGTCAGCCGAGGCGCTGTAGAGCCCGGTGACCATATCGGTGCCGGCCGGGCCGGACGTGCCGATGCACACGCCGATATTGCCGGCCTTGGTGCGGGTGTAGCCCTCGGCCATGTGCGAGGCGCCTTCAACGTGGCGAGCAAGGACGTGATCGATGCCACCGACTTTCTGCAAGGCGGAGTACAGCGGGTTGATGGCAGCGCCCGGGATGCCAAAAGCGGTATCAACCCCTTCACGGCGCATCACCAGAACGGCGGCTTCGATTGCTCTCATTTTGCTCATGGTTTTGTGCCTCTTTACGTTTTGTAATTGTATACAAGTGGCTTTGCGCAGAGTGTATTCACGGCGGACGGCGCAGGTCAATCCATTTTCTCAAGCGCCTGTTTCATTCGTCGGAAGCCCGCTGTGCTGTGGCTTTTCGTCGCATGTGGCGCTTTTCGAGAATTATTGTATACAAAAAAATAACTCATTGTGTTCTATTTGTGGCATCGGACTGCGGCACAAACGCGCAGTCCCACGACTTTCCCTATAACAAAATGAGGACGGCACCATGAGCGCTTTAACCTTGAAAGTCGCAGTCAACCTGGTCAGCGAAGCCATCAACGCAGGACGCGGCATCAACGCCGCACCGCTGACCATTGCGGTACTCGATAACGGCGGCCACCTGATCGCCCTGCAACGCGAAGACGGCGCCAGCCTGCTGCGCCCCGACATCGCCATCGGCAAAGCCTGGGGCGCCATCGCCCTGGGTAAAGGCTCCCGCCTGCTCGCCCAGGACGCCCAACAGCGCCCGGCGTTTTTTTCTTCGTTGAACAGCATGGGGCAGGGCAGCGTAGTGCCGGCACCGGGTGGGGTGTTGATTCGAAATCAGGCGGGTGAAGTGCTGGGCGCGATCGGGATCAGTGGGGATTTGTCGGATGTGGATGAGCAGGTGGCGATCAGAGCGGTGGAAGCGCTGGATTTGAGGGCGGATGGCGGGGTGGTTGGTTGAATGTCAGTGTCTGAATAACCGCTTTCGCCAGCAGGCTCGCTCCCCCATTGGATCAGGGTTGGACACAAAATGTCTGAACACCTGAAGCCCACTGTGGGAGCGAGCCTGCTCGCGAATACGATCTGCGCTACACATCTTGCTAAAAGTCTGACGCTCTCTTCGCCATCTCCACGGCTAGCCTTCTCATGATCAACATATGAGAAGGCAACGGAATGCCGGGTTTATCTGCTTCACATCGCTTGCGCATCGGACGCTATTCAGAACACAACCGCATTTACCTTCTGACCGCCAATACCGCCGGGAGAGAACCTGTATTCAGCGATTTCTTCCTCGGCAGATTGCTTGTAAACCAATTTCGGGCAGCTGAGGAAACGGGATTGGCCAATTCTCTGGCTTGGGTCGTAATGCCAGATCATTTTCACTGGCTGATTGAATTGAAGAGTGGCTCGCTCGGCGAATTGATGCAGCGAACTAAATCCCTCAGCACCAAAGCGGTAAAGCTTTCGACCGGTAGAAAGTCCAGCCTTTGGCAACCTGGCTTCCATGACCGGGCACTGCGTAAAGAGGAGAATCTGGTGAAGATGGCTCGGTATGTCATTGCCAACCCATTGCGGGCAGGGCTGGTCAAAAGCCTTGGCGACTATCCGTTGTGGGATTCGATCTGGTTATGAGTTGAGATCTGCGGTGCGGCCATTCGCGAGCAGGCTCGCTCCCACAGTGGATTTGGATTGGACACAAAATGTCTGGACACCACAACCCCTGTGGGAGCGAGCCTGCTCGCGAAGCGGTTCCCCCGATCTCACCGATCCGGCTCACACCCCTTCAACACCAACCGGATAATCGTCTGCGCCGCCGCTTCATAATCGGCTTCATCAAGCTTGTCTTTCCCGGTCACCGCGGAAATCTGCCAGTCGAAGTCGGCGTAGGTCTGGGTCGCGGCCCAGATGCTGAACATCAGGTGGTTGGGGTCGATCGGGGCGATCTGGCCGCGGTCGATCCAGCTCTGGATGCAGGCGATGTTGTGTTTGGCCTGGGCGTTGAGCTGCTCGACCAGGTCGGCGCTCAGGTGTGGGGCGCCGTGCATGATTTCGCTGGCGAACACCTTGGAGGCGTAGGGCAGGTCGCGGGAGATGCGGATCTTCGAACGGATGTAGCCGCTCAGCACCTCGCTCGGCACGCCGTCCGGGTTGAACGGGGTCGAGGCCTGCAGAATCGGCTCGATGATGCTTTCCAGCACCTCGCGATAGAGGTTTTCCTTGGATTTGAAGTAGTAATAGACGTTGGGCTTGGGCAATCCCGCCTTGGCGGCGATGTCGCTGGTTTTGGTCGCCGCGAAGCCCTTGTCGGCAAACTCTTCGCTGGCGGCGCGCAGGATCAGTTCTTTGTTACGCTCGCGGATTGTGCTCATAAACCCGGTGGTTCCTTGCCTGTTCTGGCGGTGGCGCATGGTAGCACCGGCCTTGAGCGGCGCTCAACAATGCAGCCTGTGGCCGGCGGTCGCGTTATGCTTGGCAACATTCATACACAGAAGGAAACAGGATTCATGGCAGGAAGCAGTTTGCTGGTGCTGATCGATGACATCGCCACCGTTCTGGATGACGTTGCGTTGATGACCAAGATGGCCGCGAAGAAGACCGCCGGGGTGCTCGGTGATGATCTGGCGCTCAATGCCCAGCAGGTTTCGGGCGTGCGCGCCGAGCGGGAAATTCCCGTGGTCTGGGCGGTGGCCAAGGGCTCGTTCGTCAACAAACTGATCCTCGTGCCGTCGGCGCTGGCAATCAGCGCCTTTGTGCCTTGGCTGGTGACGCCGCTGTTGATGGTCGGCGGCGCGTACCTGTGTTTCGAGGGTTTTGAAAAACTCGCGCACAAGTTTCTGCACAGCAAAGAGGAAGACGAGGCAGAACACGCACAGTTGACCGAAGCAGTGGCCGATCCGGCGACCGATCTGGTGGCGTTCGAGAAGGACAAGATCAAAGGCGCGATCCGCACTGACTTCATTCTCTCGGCAGAAATCATTGCGATCACCCTCGGCACCGTGGCAGATGCCTCGCTGACGCAGCAAGTGGTGGTCATGTCCGGCATCGCCATTGTCATGACCGTGGGCGTTTACGGTTTGGTGGCGGGCATCGTCAAGCTCGACGATCTGGGGCTGTGGCTGACACAGAAGCCCGGGCAGATGGCGAAAAAGATCGGCGGCGGCATTCTCAGCGCCGCGCCGTACATGATGAAAACCCTGTCGGTGGTCGGCACGGCGGCGATGTTCCTGGTCGGCGGCGGCATCCTCACCCATGGCGTGCCGGTGCTGCATCACTGGATTGAAGGCGTCGGCGCAGCGGCAGGGAGCGCCGGGTTCGCCGTGCCGATGCTGCTTAATGGTGTTGCGGGGATTATTGCTGGCGCAGCGGTGTTGGCGGTGGTTTCGGTCGTAGGCAAGCTCTGGAAAGCGCTGAAGGGTTAATCAGCAACACATAACAAATGTGGGAGCGAGCCTGCTCGCGAATGCGGTAGTCCAGTCAATATTGATAAAGACTGATACTCCGCGTTCGCGAGCAGGCTCGCTCCCACAGTGTTTTGCGGCAGCCGATTTACTCGGCGATCTGCAACTTGCGCGCTTCGGTGTACACGTACCGCACTTTCTCGTACTCGAACGGCGAGTTCATCTGGCCGTAGCGGAAGCTGGTCTGGTAGCGCTTGTCGATCGCACGCAAAGCCCAGACTTCCGGATGATTCGAGCTGACTTCCGCGACATTGAGGAAGTTGATCGCAGTGTCGGCGGTGTAATCCACGGCCAGACCTGCGGTGTCGCGGATGTTCGACGGACCGAAGATCGGCAGTACGAAGTAGGCGCCGCCCGGTACGCCGTAGAAGCCCAGAGTCTGCCCGAAGTCCTCGTTCTGGCGCGGCAGGCCCATGGCGGTCGCCGGGTCCCACAGGCCGGCGATGCCGATCGTGGTGTTGAGCAGCAGGCGCGCAGTGGTTTCCATCGAGCGCTGGCCCTTGAACTGCAGCAGGCTGTTGACCAGGTTCGGCACGTCGCCAATGTTGTTGAAGAAGTTGCTCACCCCGGTACGCACGAAGCTTGGGGTGATGTAGCGATAGCCATCGACCACTGGCAAGAACACCCACTGGTCGAAGCGGTAGTTGAAGTGATAGACCCGGCGGTTCCACGATTCCAGCGGGTCATAGACGTTCAGCGCATTGAGCGTGGAGCGTTCGAATTCGCGCTGATCCAGGCCCGGGTTGAACTTGAGTTTGGTCAGCGGCTGCTTGAAGCCGTCGCTGTCGACCACCACCGGTGCATCGGCTTTACTGTTGTCGGCCTGGGCCACGCCTGCACAGAGGAACGCTGCAATCAGCAGGAGATATTTAGCCACGGAAGAACTCCAGCATGGCGTCGCTGTTGACGCGATAGTTAAGGTTGCCGCAGTGGCCGCCCAGTGGATAAACGGTCAGGCGATCACCGAAGGTTTTCCGCAGGAAGCCCAGGTCGCCAGGGCCGAGGATGACGTCGTCGGCGTTGTGCATGACGGCGATTTTCGGGCTGTCGTGCAGGTAATCCTTGAGCGCATACAGGCTGACCTGGTCGATCAGTTGCAGCAGGCTGCCGCCGTCGGTGCGCGCGCGCCACATCGGAATGACCTGTTCGGTGATGTAGCAGTCGAAATCGCATTGCAGCGCACGCTTGAGGAACGGCGTGAGGCTGGTGCCTTCGGTGATCGGGAATTTCGGCGGGGTAATCAGACCGCGACGGTTGACCAGGTCCGAGGTGTAGGCAATGTCGGCTGCCGAAAAGCGGAAAGACGTGCCGATGAGCATGGCCATCTGTTCGTTGGTCAAATGTTGCTTGGATTGTTGAAAGTCATACAGCAGCGCATCGTTGAGATCGATGTAGCCTTTCTGCTGGAAGTAGCGGGTCAGCTTGGTCAGTACCAGTTCGTAGAACGTGGTGCTGTTGTTGATGCCCTTGACCTCGGTTTGTACCAGCTTGTCGAGGTTGGTCACCGAGGTGTATAGGTTGACCGGCGGGTTCAGCAGCAGGACTTTCTTGAAGTTGAAGCTACGGCGCGTTTCGTCCAGATGTGCGACGAACGCGGCATCGAGGGCGCCGAGGCTGTAGCCGGTCAGGTAGTACTCGGTGACCGGCAGTTTCGGGTTCTGCGCCCGCACGGCCTGCATCACCCGGTACATGTCTTCGGCATCTTCCTTGGTCACGCCCGGCGTGGCGAAACGCGAGGCGGCGCTGATGAAGTCGAAGCTGGTCGGCGACGACAGTTGCACGACGTGGTAACCGGCCTTGTAGTAAAGCTTTTTCAGGTATTCGTTGAGCGTGCTGTCAAAGCGCGCGCCGGTGCCGGCAATCAGGAAGATAAGCGGCGCCGGTTTGTCTTGCGTGGCGATGCGGTAAGTGAGTTTCTTCACTGCCCAGAAATTGTCCGGCAGTTGGAATTCACGCTCCGGGCGCAGGGTGAGGCTGCGGTCCGTTTGATTGATGTCGTCGTCCAGCGGCAACTCCGGACGCAGATCCGGCGGTGTCGTGGCGATCGTCGCCTCGAACGGGTTGGTCAGCGGGTAGCCATAGCTGGCGGCGTCGATATCCACCGCCAGCGCGGACGCACTCAAGATAAGGCCGCTGAACAGCGCGGCGAAGCGCAAGGAACGGAGCATGACTAGATCCCTTAGAGGAAGGTGCCGATTGAAGTTCGCAGGCTATGACCACCGGCCGTGCGCCAAAGTGCCATGCTGCGGCACCAAACAGGCGGAATTCGGGGTAATAGTAGCTGGACGATACACGTTGCAAGGGCTCGCTGAACAGTTAACAGTTGTTAGTGCTTGCGAATGCCGGTCGGCAGATTAAGCTGGCCGCCGATTTCCGCAGATTGGAGTGCTCCATGTCCCGCCGCTTGCCCGTTATTGTGCTGCTCGTTTTGTTGCCGCTGTGGCTGGCCGGCAGTTATGCCGCGCGCTATGGCTTCATGGAAGACGGGCAGTGGGTTGGCATCTGTGTCGACGAGGCCGGCCGTTGGGAATGCGTGGTGCGGTCGAACCTGGGGCTGATGATTCATTTCAAGGTGCTGGGCTGGGCGGCGGTGGGCGCGGCGGTATTGGCGTTTGTATTGCCGGGACGGACAGGGTGGTGGCTGGCGGTGCTGGCGCTGGTGTTCGGCCTGCCTGCGCTGGCGTTGTACAACACCACATTAGCGGTATTTGCGGTGGTGATTGCCGGGTTGCGCCTGGTCAGATCCTCACGCAGCGCGTGACAGAAGAGATCGCAGCCTTCGGCAGCTCCTACAGTTGCATGCCGTACACCTGTAGGAGCTGCCGAAGGCTGCGATCTTTTGATCTTGCTCTTGCTCAGCCTCTGCGAACCCGCAGACAGCGCCACAACGCCACCACCATCAATCCACTGACCAGCGCCCAGCCCCACGCCTGCTGATTCAGCATCCCTTCCTGATACAACTGCGGTGCAATCCCCGCGCCGACGATAAAGGTCAGCAGAGCAACCTCCCGACGCGGCACGCTTACCGGGCGGCACAGGTAGACCAGCGCCGGGAGGACGAACGCCATGCTGGCGAAACTGCGATAGCGCGGGTCGAAGACCATTTCCAGCATCATCACCGCCGCGGCAAAACCGGCCACCGCGACCAGCCAGCCGGCGCGACGCTCGAGCAAATCGAATGCTCGCGCGCGCCAACCGCTGCGTGCGCTCAACGTCAGCGCGGCATGCGCGAGCACCAACAGATTCAACCCGGTCAGCAAGCCGACCCACAGCCATTCACCGGCAAACCGTGTGGTCAATCGAGCCAGATCGCCCCAAGCGCCAATCGAGCAAGCAGCGACAGCGCCCAGCAGCGGTAGCAGCAACGCCGAACGAGTGGTGCGCACGCGTCCACCAAGGATCAGCGTGCCGAGGAAAATCAAAGCACCGACTGCCAGCCATTCTTTCCAGTACGGCACGTTGCTCACCGGTCCGGCGAGCACGCCTTTGTCCTGCCGATCCGCATCGAACAGCCCCCAGTAGCCGCCGACCGCGCCTTCACTGCCGCGCTTCCACGGTTGATCAAAGGCTTCGATCAGGTTGTAACGCCAGCCTTCCTGCTCGGCCATCGCCACGAATCCACGAATGAATTTCGCCTCGTTGACCCGGCTCGGCACGGCGGTTTCGCGCTGGCGGCCTTCGCTGGGCCAACCGGTTTCGCCGATCATCACGTCCTTGGGCGCGAACTTGTTGCCGAACACCTGACGCACATCCGCCACATGCCGCAGCGCCACGTCGATATTCGACGGATCGTCTTCCCAGTACGGCAGCAAGTGGATGGTCAGAAAATCCACAGCCGGGGCGACTTCCGGGTGCTTGAGCCAGAATTCCCAAACATCGGCGTAAGTCACCGGTTGCTTGACCTGGCTTTTTACCTTGTTGATCAGCCGGGCCAGTTGCGCGCCAGTGACCTCTTTGCGCAGCAGCGCTTCGTTGCCGACGATTACGGCGGTGACCACGTCGGGGTTTGCATTGGCCGATTTGATCAGCAGGTCGACTTCCTGCTCGGTATCGACGGGGTTGCTATTGACCCAGGCGCCGATCATCAACTTCAGACCGTGCTTGCGCGCCAGATCGGGCAGGGCGTCGAGGCCGGTCATGGAGTAGGTGCGGATGCATTCAAAGCGCGTCGCCAGCAGCGCGAGGTCGGCGTCCATGCGCTCGGGACGCAATTTGAACGGTATGTCGAACGGCGATTGGTCTTTGTCGAACGGTGTGTAGGAGGCGCATTGTAACTTGTGCGTCGGCGTCGCGGCGTCCGGCAGGATCACCGGTTGGCCGAGGCCATACCAGAAACCGCCAAGGGCCAGGAGCCCGAGCAGGCAGGTGAACAGATAAGGCAGAAAAGGAAATCGGTACGTTGCGGACATGGTCAGGCCGAGTGGCTGCAAAGCGACGCATGTTACCTGCATTTATAGAAGGGCTGGTGGCTTGCTGGCGTTGTACATGCAAAGTTCGGGCGGATTGTCTGGCGTCAATTAATCTCGCTTGATTAATGGCTTTCTGATGTCGTTTCTCGCTGCCTTGAGGTCGCTGACAGAGCAGGTCGCCGGCCGCTTGAGGTTGATGATCAAACCATCAGTACCCTTTTTGAAAAATCGGCTGATGTTCGGTGTGTGAGGTCCGGCGTGATGGGGGCGCTGTGCACCATAACAATACGTTGACGATGCCCGGCATCCGTCGGGCGCAGCATTTCGGGGAAGTAAACGATGAAGATGCGACGACTTTTAGGCGCAGGTGCCGCTTTGGCGCTTGCGATGAGTTCCACTTTCGCCAACGCTGAAAAACAGACCCTGAACATCGGTTACGTTGACGGCTGGTCCGACAGCGTCGCGACCACCCACGTGGCGGCCGAAGTGATCAAACAGAAGCTCGGTTATGACGTGAAGCTGCAAGCCGTCGCCACCGGGATCATGTGGCAGGGCGTGGCCACCGGCAAACTCGATGCGATGCTCTCGGCCTGGCTACCCGTGACCCACGGTGACTATTGGACGAAAAACAAGGATCAGGTCGTCGATTACGGCCCGAACTTCAAGGACGCGAAGATCGGCCTGATCGTGCCGGAGTACGTCAAAGCCAAATCGATCGAAGACCTGAAAACCGACGATACCTTCAAAAACCGCATTGTCGGCATCGACGCCGGTTCAGGCGTAATGCTCAAGACCGATCAGGCGATCAAGGATTACGGCCTGGACAAATACAGCCTCAAGGCCAGTTCCGGCGCCGGCATGATTGCCGAGCTGACCCGCGCCGAGAAGAAGAACGAATCCATCGCCGTCACCGGTTGGGTGCCGCACTGGATGTTCGCCAAGTGGAAACTGCGCTTCCTCGACGACCCGAAAGGCGTGTATGGCCAGGCTGAAACCGTGAACAGCATCGGCAGCAAAGGCCTGGACGCCAAGGCGCCGGAAGTGGCCAAATTCCTGAAAAACTTCCAGTGGGCGTCGAAAGACGAAATCGGCGAGGTCATGCTGGCGATTCAGGACGGTGCCAAGCCTGATGCAGCGGCCAAGGACTGGGTGGCCAAACACCCGGATCGTGTAGCTGACTGGACCAAATGATTTAAATCCCGCCACACCCCTGTGGGAGCGAGCCTGCTCGCGAATGCAATCTGTCAGTTGATGCAATATCGACTGATACGACGCCTTCGCGAGCAGGCTCGCTCCCACAGTTTTTTTCTGTGTACCGGAAAATGGCAAAAACATCATGGCCATCTACTACTAAGGTCGTCTGGAACCTCTCCCGCAGCCGCATACATTAGCTACGTTCCAACAATAATTTGTGCTGCGAGGATAAAAACAATGAACGACAGCATTTACCTCTCGATTCAGAACAGTCCCCGATTCAAGGAGCTGGTTCAGAAACGGGAACGATTCGCCTGGATTCTCTCGGCAATCATGCTTGGGCTCTACTCCGCATTCATCCTGCTGATCGCATACGGGCCGCACGTGCTCGGGGCGAAACTCAGTCCTGAATCCTCGATCACCTGGGGCATCCCGATCGGTGTCGGCCTGATCATTTCAGCCTTCGTCCTGACCGGCATCTACGTGCGCCGCGCCAATGGCGAGTTCGACGACCTGAACAATGCGATTCTCAAGGAGGCTCAGCAATGATCCGGCGTCTACTGGCTTTATTGAGTGTTGCGGCTTTCGCGCCGAGTGTCTGGGCGGCTGACGCATTGACGGGGGAGGTGGCCAAACAGCCGCTGAACATCCCGGCGATCCTGATGTTCGTGGCCTTCGTCGGCGCGACTTTATACATCACCTACTGGGCTTCAAAGAAAAACAACTCGGCCGCCGACTACTATGCGGCGGGCGGCAAGATCACCGGTTTCCAGAACGGCCTGGCGATTGCCGGCGACTACATGTCGGCGGCGTCTTTCCTGGGGATTTCCGCGCTGGTGTTCACCTCCGGTTATGACGGCCTGATCTACTCGATCGGCTTCCTGGTGGGCTGGCCGATCATCCTGTTCCTGATCGCCGAACGCCTGCGCAACCTGGGTAAATACACCTTTGCCGACGTGGCGTCGTACCGCCTCGGGCAAACCCAGATCCGCACCCTGTCCGCCTGCGGCTCGCTGGTGGTGGTGGCGTTCTACCTGATCGCGCAAATGGTCGGTGCCGGCAAGCTGATCCAGCTGCTGTTCGGCCTCGATTACCACGTAGCGGTGATTCTGGTCGGCGTGCTGATGTGCATGTACGTGCTGTTCGGCGGCATGCTTGCGACCACTTGGGTGCAGATCATCAAGGCAGTGTTGCTGCTGTCCGGTGCCTCGTTCATGGCGCTGATGGTGATGAAGCATGTGGGCTTCGACTTCAACACACTGTTCTCCGAAGCGATCAAGGTTCACGCCAAGGGCGAAGCGATCATGAGCCCCGGCGGTCTGGTGAAGGATCCGATCTCGGCATTCTCGCTGGGTCTGGCGCTGATGTTCGGCACCGCTGGCCTGCCGCATATTCTGATGCGCTTCTTCACCGTGAGTGACGCAAAAGAAGCGCGCAAGAGCGTGCTGTACGCTACCGGTTTCATTGGCTACTTCTACATCCTGACCTTCATCATCGGCTTCGGCGCGATCCTGCTGGTCAGCACCAACCCGGCCTTCAAAGATGCAGCGGGCGCATTGCTCGGCGGCAACAACATGGCGGCGGTGCACCTGGCCAACGCGGTGGGCGGCAGTATCTTCCTTGGTTTCATCTCGGCAGTGGCGTTCGCAACCATTCTGGCTGTGGTAGCCGGTCTGACGCTGGCGGGTGCTTCGGCGGTTTCTCACGACCTGTACGCCAGTGTGATCAAGAAGGGCAAGGCCAACGAGAAAGATGAGATTCGCGTGTCGAAGATCACCACCATCGCCCTGGCGGTGCTGGCGATTGGTCTGGGCATTCTGTTCGAGAGCCAGAACATTGCGTTCATGGTCGGCCTGGCGTTCTCCATCGCGGCGAGCTGCAACTTCCCTGTGCTGCTGCTTTCGATGTACTGGAAGAAGCTGACCACTCGTGGCGCGATGATTGGTGGCTGGCTGGGTCTGGTCAGTGCTGTTGGTCTGATGATCCTCGGCCCGACCATCTGGGTGCAGATTCTGCATCACGAGAAGGCGATCTTCCCTTACGAATATCCGGCGCTGTTCTCGATGATGATTGCGTTCATCGGGATCTGGTTCTTCTCGATTACCGACAAGTCGGCGGCTGCGGATAACGAGCGGGCGCTGTTCTTCCCGCAGTTTGTGCGTTCGCAGACCGGGTTGGGGGCGAGTGGGGCGGTTTCGCACTAAGAGATCAGCTGCAAGCTGCAAGCTGCAAGCTTCAAGAAAACGCCCTGATTGAGAGATTGGGGCGTTTTTTTTTGTGGGCGGTTATCGGTTGGTTTTGGGTGTATATCCGTTTTTTGCAGTGCTGCGGCTGGCGGTTTCGCCCTTACGGCGACTTACTTTTTTACAAGCGCCAAAAAAAGTAAGCAAAAAACGCTAGCTCCTGCGTTCGGCCCTCGCAGGCTCGGGTTCCTTCGCTGCGGGATCGATCCGGGCGCAGCGGCTCCGGTTTGCTTCGCTGCACCTACACTCGCTGTGTTCGACTTCGTCGAACGGTCGCTGCGCTCCCACCCCCGGATCAATCCCTCCACTCAGCCTTCCGACGTCGCCGGTGGATCAAAAGCAAGATCAAAAGCACTCGAGCTAACGCTCATTGTTGAGTGGGGCGGCTTCGCCGCGGGCAGCTGCGCTGCTTTGCCTTTTTGTGGGAGCGAGCCTGCTCGCGAAGGCGGCCTGACAGCCGACCTGTTCTTGAGTGGTACGCGACCCAACTGTAGGAGCTGCCGAAGGCTGCGATCTTTTGATCTGGCTTTTGCTCTTGCTTCGGCTCTGGCTCTTGATCTGGCTTTTGCTTTTGCTGTGGCTTTTGATCCGGCTTTTGATCTTTTGCCCCTTCGGCAGGCTTCGTTACGGGATCGATCCGGGTGTGGGAGCGCAGCGACCGTACGACGCAGTCGTACACAGCGAGTGTAGGTGCAGCGAAGCCAACCGGAGCCGCTGCGCCCGGATCGGTCCCGTAACGAAGGAACCCCGAGCTTTAGCGAGCGGGCCGTACGCCGGGGCAAAGCCTTTTGGGTTACCTTTTCGGCGTTTGGAAAAGGTGACTCGCTGTAAGAGCGAAACCATAAGAAGCCGTTACCGCAGCAACGGATATGCTCAGAATTCTGGAGGGCAAACCAAACAAAAACGGCCTCTATATAAGAGGCCGTTCCTGACACACCACTAAACCATCACAAAAAAGAAAAACCCTTATTTGCGATCTTCCAGCTTGGTAATGTCACGCGACTCGTAACCGGTGTACAGCTGGCGCGGACGGCCAATCTTGTACGGGCTCGAAAGCATTTCTTTCCAGTGCGAAATCCAGCCCACAGTACGCGCCAGGGCGAAAATCACCGTGAACATGCTGGTCGGAATGCCGATCGCCTTGAGGATGATCCCCGAGTAGAAGTCGACGTTCGGGTACAGCGAGCGCTCGATGAAGTACGGGTCGGTCAACGCGATCTCTTCCAGGCGCATGGCCAGTTCGAGTTGCGGATCGTTGTTGATGCCCAGTTCCTTCAGCACTTCGTCGCAGGTCTGCTTCATGACAGTCGCGCGAGGGTCGCGGTTCTTGTAGACGCGGTGACCGAAGCCCATCAACTTGAACGGATCGTTCTTGTCCTTGGCCTTGGCGATGAACTTGTCGATGTTCGACACATCGCCAATCTCGTCGAGCATGGTCAGCACGGCTTCGTTCGCACCGCCGTGGGCAGGACCCCACAGTGCGGCGATACCGGCGGCGATGCAGGCGAACGGGTTGGCACCCGAAGAGCCGGCCAGACGCACGGTGGAGGTCGAAGCGTTCTGCTCGTGGTCGGCGTGGAGGATGAAGATCCGGTCCATGGCCTTGGCGAGTACCGGGCTGATCGGTTTGATCTCGCACGGGGTGTTGAACATCATGTGCAGGAAGTTTTCCGCGTAAGTCAGATCGTTGCGCGGGTACATCATGGGTTGGCCCATGGAGTACTTGTAAACCATCGCTGCCAGGGTCGGCATCTTCGCAACCAGACGGATCGCGGAAATTTCGCGATGCTGCGGGTTATTGATGTCCAGGGAGTCGTGGTAGAAGGCCGAGAGGGCGCCGACTACACCGCACATGACGGCCATCGGGTGGGCGTCGCGACGGAAACCGTTGAAGAAGGTTTTCAGCTGCTCGTGAACCATGGTGTGGTTCTTCACGGTGCTGACGAACTGGGCCTTCTGTTCTGCGGTCGGCAATTCGCCGTTGAGCAGCAGGTAGCAGGT
The DNA here is from genome assembly GCF_007293365.2 of Pseudomonas sp. ef1. NCBI lineage: Bacteria > Pseudomonadati > Pseudomonadota > Gammaproteobacteria > Pseudomonadales > Pseudomonadaceae > Pseudomonas > Pseudomonas sp. ef1. The sequence continues at coordinate 2,804,964 of NZ_CM129815.1, forward strand.
TTCCAGGTAGTCCGACTTTTCAGCCAGCTGTTCGATCGGGTAGCCGCGGTGCAACAAAATGCCGTTGTCGCCGTCGATATAGGTAATTTTCGATTCGCACGAAGCGGTCGACATGAAACCCGGGTCGAAAGTGAAGCGGCCCGTGGCCGTCAGGCCCCGAACATCGATTACATCGGGACCAACGGTGCCGGTTAAAATGGGCAGCTCGACGGGGGCTGCGCCCTCGATGATCAACTGCGCTTTTTTGTCAGCCATGTGGCCTCCTATTTATGCTTGAACCATCAGACAGACCCCCCACGCAGGGCCCGCACCACTATAGTGAGATAAATTCGAATGTCAATTTGCCTAAAGTCTTGCTCCAGAAGGCTTTAAGCCGACTTTTTCCTCGAAATTGCCTGCCATTTACGCCTTTTATGCAACTTGTGCAATCCGCTATTGGGGGTAGGTGAACGCGTTGTCATTAGTAGCCTAACTGTCTATACTCGGCCACCGACCGCCAAGGGCTTTTGGGCTTGCTTTCATTGGGGGTCGCATCCCTGGGTGGTGGTTACCTGACCAGTGCACTCCCCAACAACTTTGCCCTGATTGTTAGGGGCTCTTCAGTGTGAAAAAAAAGCCGTGAAAAGCCAACGACCTGTAAACCTAGACCTAAGGACCATCAAACTCCCAGTCACTGCTTACACGTCCATTCTTCACCGTATCTCCGGTGTCATCCTCTTCGTGTGCCTTGCCATCATGCTTTACGCATTGGACAAGTCGCTGAGCTCCGAGGAAGGCTTCGGTCAGGTGAAAGCGTGTCTGACCAGTCCGCTAGCCAAGCTAGTGATTTGGGGCATCCTGTCCGCTCTGCTGTATCACCTGGTAGCCGGTGTGCGCCACTTGATCATGGACATGGGCATCGGTGAGACGCTGGAAGGCGGCAAACTGGGCTCGAAAATCGTTATCGCCGTTTCCGTGGTGGTAATCGTTCTGGCAGGAGTCTGGATATGGTAACTAACGTCACTAACCTGTCGCGTTCGGGCCTCTATGACTGGATGGCACAGCGTGTGTCTGCGGTCGTTCTCGCGGCTTACTTCATCTTTCTGATCGGATACATCGTCGCCAACCCTGGCCTCGAGTATGCCCAGTGGCATGAACTGTTCGCTCACAACGGAATGCGTATTTTCAGCCTGCTGGCCCTTGTTGCTCTGGGCGCTCACGCCTGGGTCGGCATGTGGACCATCGCGACTGACTACCTGACGCCAATGGCGTTCGGCAAGTCCGCAACGGCGATACGTTTCCTTTTCCAGGCAGTATGCGGCGTTGCGATGTTCGCTTACTTCGTCTGGGGTGTGCAGATTCTCTGGGGTATCTGATTCATGGCTAACATTCCAACGATTTCTTTCGACGCCATCATTATTGGTGGTGGCGGTGCCGGCATGCGCGCTGCGCTGCAGCTGGCACAGGGCGGCCACAAGACTGCGGTGATCACCAAGGTTTTCCCGACCCGTTCGCACACTGTGTCCGCACAGGGCGGCATCACGTGCGCCATCGCTTCCGCCGACCCGAACGATGACTGGCGCTGGCACATGTACGATACCGTCAAGGGTTCCGACTACATCGGTGACCAGGACGCTATCGAATACATGTGTCAGGAAGGCCCGGCCGCTGTTTTCGAGCTGGACCACATGGGTCTGCCGTTCTCGCGTACCGAGCAAGGCCGCATCTACCAGCGTCCATTCGGTGGCCAGTCCAAGGATTACGGCAAGGGCGGTCAGGCTGCACGTACCTGCGCTGCATCCGACCGTACCGGTCACGCGCTGCTGCACACCCTTTATCAGGGCAACCTGAAAGCCGGCACTACGTTCCTCAACGAGTACTACGCTGTTGATCTGGTGAAAAACCAGGAAGGCGAATTCGTTGGTGTGATCGCGATCTGCATCGAAACCGGCGAAACCTCCTACATTCGTGCCAAGGCCACGGTTCTGGCCACTGGCGGTGCAGGCCGTATCTACGCGTCCACCACCAACGCCCTGATCAACACCGGTGACGGCGTCGGCATGGCTCTGCGTGCTGGCGTGCCGGTACAGGACATCGAAATGTGGCAGTTCCACCCGACCGGCATCGCCGGCGCCGGTGTACTGGTTACCGAAGGTTGCCGTGGTGAAGGTGGTTACCTGATCAACAAGCACGGCGAGCGTTTCATGGAGCGTTATGCTCCGAACGCGAAAGACCTTGCAGGTCGTGACGTGGTTGCCCGTTCGATGGTTAAGGAAATCATCGCCGGCAACGGTTGCGGTCCGAATGGCGACCACGTAATGCTCAAGCTCGACCACCTGGGCGAGGAAGTGCTGCACAGCCGTCTGCCAGGCATCTGCGAACTGTCGAAGACTTTCGCCCACGTTGACCCGGTAGTGGCTCCGGTTCCGGTTGTGCCGACCTGCCACTACATGATGGGCGGCGTTGCCACCAACATTCATGGCCAGGCGATCACCCAGAACGCCGAAGGTCAGGACCAGATCATTCCTGGCCTGTTTGCGGTAGGCGAAGTGGCTTGCGTATCGGTACACGGTGCGAACCGTCTGGGCGGCAACTCGCTGCTCGACCTGGTGGTCTTCGGTCGCGCTGCCGGCCTGCACCTGGAAAAGGCGTTGACCGATGGCATCGAATACGACGACGCTACCGAGTCCGACATCGAAGCTGCACTGTCGCGTCTGAACGCGCTGAACAACCGTACCGACGGTGAAGACGTTGCCACCCTGCGTCGCGAGCTGCAAAGCTGCATGCAGAACTACTTCGGTGTATTCCGTACCGGCGAATACATGCAGAAGGGCATCGCTCAGCTGGCCGATCTGCGCAAGCGTATCGCCAACGTGAAGATCAACGACAAGTCGCAAGCGTTCAACACTGCACGTATCGAAGCGCTGGAACTGCAGAACCTGCTGGAAGTGGCTGAAGCTACCGCCATCGCGGCCGAAGTACGTAAAGAGTCCCGCGGCGCTCACGCCCGTGAAGACTTCGAAGACCGTGATGACGAAAACTGGCTGTGCCACACCCTGTACTTCCCGGGTGACAAGCGCGTCACCAAGCGTGCCGTGAACTTCTCGCCGAAGACTGTTCCGACTTTCGAACCTAAAGTCCGGACTTATTAAGGGTGACCGCCATGTTGCAAGTCAGTGTTTATCGCTACAACCCTGATCAGGACGCCGCGCCGTTCATGCAGGATTTCCAGGTCGATACCGGTGGTAAAGACCTGATGGTGCTGGACGTGCTGGCCCTGATCAAAGAGCAGGACGAAGGTTTCTCCTATCGTCGCTCCTGCCGTGAAGGCGTCTGCGGCTCCGACGGCATGAACATCAACGGCAAGAACGGTCTGGCCTGCATCACGCCGCTGTCTGCCGTTGTAAAAGGCAACAAGCTGATCGTTCGTCCGCTGCCAGGTTTGCCGGTTATCCGTGACCTGGTCGTCGATATGAGCATCTTCTACAAGCAATACGAGAAGGTGAAGCCTTACCTGCAGAACGACACGCCGGCTCCGGCCATCGAGCGTCTGCAGTCGCCAGAAGAGCGCGAAAAGCTCGACGGTCTGTACGAGTGCATCCTGTGCGCCTGCTGCTCGACCTCTTGCCCGTCCTTCTGGTGGAACCCGGACAAGTTCCTGGGTCCTGCTGCGCTGCTGCAAGCCTACCGCTTCCTGGCAGACAGCCGAGACACCAAGACCAGCGAGCGTCTGGCTTCACTTGACGACCCGTTCAGCGTTTTCCGCTGCCGGGGCATCATGAACTGCGTCAACGTATGTCCGAAAGGCCTGAACCCGACTAAGGCCATCGGTCACATCCGTAACATGCTGCTTTCGAGCGGCGTGTGATTCAGCTGCTGTAACCGTTGCACCGTAGAGGCTGTGGCGCGGGCTTCAACCCGCGTCATGGCTATAACCAGAGCAGTAGCCATAAGCTGCAGCTCTTCTTTTGAAGAAATGAGACAAGCAGGGGCATCCGGGCTGGTACCCGGACTATCAGTGTGATCCTAGGTGGCTTGTTTTAGTCGCTGCATTCGGACTTCTGCAAGTTTGCTCGGTGTCGACACCGATGGTGTTCCCCTAACCGAGGGTGACCAAGCATGCAAGAAAGCGTGATGCAGCGCATGTGGAACAGCGCCTACCTTTCAGGTGGAAACGCTGCCTATGTGGAAGAGCTTTATGAGCTCTACCTGCACGACCCTAACGCTGTGCCAGAAGAGTGGCGCACCTACTTTCAGAAGTTGCCAGCCGACGGCAACTCTGCCACTGATGTTTCGCACTCGACGATTCGCGATCATTTCGTGCTGCTGGCAAAGAACCAGCGCCGCGCCCAACCGGTTTCCGCCGGCAGCGTGAGCAGTGAGCACGAGAAGAAGCAAGTTGAAGTGCTGCGATTGATCCAGGCCTACCGTATGCGTGGCCACCAGGCAGCCCAGCTTGACCCGCTGGGGCTGTGGCAGCGTCCTGCACCTGCAGACCTGTCGATCAATCATTACGGCTTGACCAATGCCGATCTTGATACGACCTTCCGTGCCGGCGACCTGTTCATCGGCAAAGAGGAAGCGAGCCTACGCGAAATTCACGAAGCGTTGCAGCAGACATATTGCCGCACCATCGGCGCTGAATTCACGCACATCACCGATTCCGAGCAGCGCCAGTGGTTCCAGCAGCGTCTGGAAAGCGTGCGTGGTCGTCCGACGTACTCCGCCGACATCAAGAGCCACCTGCTTGAGCGCGTGACTGCCGGTGAAGGCCTGGAAAAATACCTCGGCACCAAATACCCGGGCACCAAGCGTTTCGGTCTGGAAGGCGGCGAAAGCCTGATTCCGATGCTCGACGAACTGATCCAGCGTTCCGGCTCGTACGGCACCAAGGAAGTCGTCATCGGCATGGCCCACCGTGGCCGTCTGAACGTTCTGGTCAATACCTTCGGCAAGAACCCGCGCGAGCTGTTCGACGAGTTCGAAGGCAAGAAGAAGGTCGAGCTCGGTTCCGGTGACGTGAAATACCACCAGGGCTTCTCGTCCAACGTGATGACAACCGGCGGTGAAGTTCACCTGGCCATGGCGTTCAACCCGTCCCACCTGGAAATCGTTTCCCCGGTGGTCGAAGGTTCGGTGCGCGCCCGTCAGGACCGTCGCAACGACCTGACCGGTGAGAAAGTTCTGCCGATCTCCATCCACGGTGACGCGGCATTCGCCGGTCAGGGCGTGGTCATGGAAACCTTCCAGATGTCGCAGACCCGCGGTTTCAAGACCGGCGGTACCGTGCACATCGTGATCAACAACCAGGTCGGTTTCACCATCAGCAACCCGCTGGACTCGCGCTCCACCGAGTACGCCACCGACGTTGCCAAGATGATCCAGGCGCCGATCCTCCATGTGAATGGCGATGATCCGGAAGCCGTGCTGTTCGTGACCCAGCTGGCCATCGACTACCGCATGCAGTTCAAGCGTGACGTGGTGATCGATCTGGTCTGCTACCGTCGTCGCGGCCACAACGAGGCCGACGAACCAAGCGGCACCCAGCCACTGATGTATCAGCAGATCACCAAGCAGCGCACCACCCGTGAGCTGTACGCTGATCGCCTGACTCAGGCCGGTGTGCTTGACGCTGAACGCGTTCAGGCCAAGGTCGACGAATACCGCAACGCGCTGGACAACGGTCTGCACGTAGTGAAATCGCTGGTCAAAGAGCCGAACAAAGAGCTGTTCGTCGACTGGCGTCCGTACCTGGGCCACGCCTGGACTGCGCGTCACGACACGCGTTTCGATCTCAAGACCCTGCAAGAGCTGTCCGCCAAGCTGCTGGAAATTCCGGAAGGCTTCGTCGTTCAGCGCCAGGTCGCGAAGATCTACGAAGACCGTCAGAAGATGCAAGCCGGCGGCCTGCCGATCAACTGGGGTTACGCCGAAACCATGGCGTACGCGACCCTGGCGTTCGAAGGTCACCCGATTCGCATGACTGGTCAGGACATCGGCCGCGGTACGTTCTCGCACCGTCACGCTGTGTTGCACAACCAGAAAGACGCGGGTACCTACATTCCGCTGCAGAACCTGTACGACGGTCAGCCACGTTTCGACCTGTACGACTCGTTCCTCTCGGAAGAAGCGGTATTGGCATTCGAATACGGTTACTCGACCACCACGCCAAACGCGCTGGTGATCTGGGAAGCCCAGTTCGGCGACTTCGCCAACGGTGCTCAGGTCGTGATCGACCAGTTCATCACCAGCGGCGAGCACAAGTGGGGCCGTCTCTGCGGTCTGACCATGCTGCTGCCACACGGTTACGAAGGCCAAGGCCCTGAGCACAGCTCGGCTCGTCTTGAGCGTTACCTGCAGCTGTGCGCCGAGCACAACATTCAGGTGTGCATGCCGACCACGCCAGCGCAGATCTACCACTTGCTGCGTCGTCAGGTGATTCGTCCGCTGCGCAAGCCGCTGGTCGTGCTGACGCCGAAGTCGCTGCTGCGCCACAAGCTGGCCATCTCGACGCTGGAAGATCTGGCCGAAGGTTCGTTCCAGACCGTGATCCCGGAAATCGATGCACTGGACCCGAAAAAGGTCGAGCGCGTGGTTCTGTGCAGCGGCAAGGTCTACTACGACCTGCTGGAAAAACGCCGTGCCGAAGGCCGCGAAGATATCGCCATCGTGCGTATCGAGCAGCTGTATCCGTTCCCTGAGGACGACTTGAAAGAAGTCCTGGCTCCATACACCAACGTCAAACACGCCGTTTGGTGTCAGGAAGAGCCGATGAACCAGGGTGCCTGGTACTGCAGCCAGCATCACTTGCGTCGCAGCATCGCCAACCTCGACAAGACTCTCGTACTTGAGTACGCGGGCCGTGAGGCTTCGGCTGCGCCAGCTTGTGGTTACGCATCGATGCACGCCGAGCAGCAGGAAAAACTGCTGCAAGATGCTTTCACTGTTTAACGCCTTCGCGCTGACTGAAACCGAATTTTAAGGACCCACAGATAATGGCTATCGAAATCAAAGCCCCGTCATTCCCGGAATCGGTTGCCGATGGCACCGTTGCCACCTGGCACAAGAAACCAGGTGAGGCCGTCAAGCGTGACGACCTGATCGTCGACATCGAAACCGACAAAGTCGTGCTCGAAGTGTTGGCTGAAGCAGACGGCGTGCTGGGCGCAATCGTTGCCGAAGAGGGCGCTACCGTTCTGTCGAACCAGGTCCTGGGCTCGATCGAAGAGGGCGGCGCTGCTGCTGCCGCTCCTGCCGCCGCTGCTGCTCCGGCCGCTACTGCCGCTGCCGCACCAGCTGCTGCCGATGGCGAAGATGACCCGATCGCAGCTCCTGCCGCGCGCAAGCTGGCTGAAGAAAACGGCATCAACATCGCTTCCGTTGCCGGCACCGGCAAGGGCGGTCGTGTGACCAAGGAAGACGTGGTAGCAGCAGTTGCTGCCAAGAAAGCCGCACCGGCTGCCGCACCTGTCAAGGCTGCTGCTCCTTCGGCTGCTGCGCCTGTGTTCGCTGCCGGCGACCGCATCGAGAAGCGCGTACCGATGACTCGCGTTCGTGCCACCGTGGCCAAGCGTCTGGTTGAAGCCCAGTCGAACATGGCGATGCTGACCACGTTCAACGAAGTCGACATGACCGAAGTCATGGCGCTGCGTTCGAAGTACAAGGACCTGTTCGAGAAGTCCCACAACGGCGTACGCCTGGGCTTCATGTCGTTCTTCGTGAAAGCGGCCACCGAAGCGCTGAAACGCTTCCCGGCTGTCAACGCGTCGATCGACGGCGGCGACATCGTTTATCACGGCTACGCAGACATCGGCGTTGCCGTTTCCAGCGACCGTGGCCTGGTGGTACCGGTTCTGCGTAACGCCGAGCTGATGAGCCTGGCTGAAATCGAAGGCGGCATCGCAACATTTGGCAAGAAAGCCCGTGACGGCAAACTGTCGATGGACGAGATGACCGGTGGTACCTTCACCATCACCAACGGTGGTACCTTCGGTTCGATGATGTCGACGCCGATCGTCAACCCGCCGCAGGCAGCGATTCTGGGCATGCACAACATCATCCAGCGTCCGATGGCCATCAACGGTCAGGTCGTGATCCGTCCGATGATGTACCTGGCTCTGTCCTACGATCACCGCCTGATCGATGGCAAAGAAGCTGTGACCTTCCTGGTGACCATCAAGAACCTGCTGGAAGATCCGGCTCGTCTGTTGCTGGATATCTAAAAAGCAGCTGCAAGCTTTCAGCTACAAGCCTCAAGCTCAAGGCGAGCGGGTGGGCTTGCAGCTTGAAGCTTGCGGCTTGTAGCTTTATTGCTAAAGAGGATTTTTTGAATGTCGCAGAAATTTGACGTAGTAGTGATCGGTGCCGGCCCTGGTGGCTATGTAGCGGCCATCAAGGCTGCTCAGTTGGGCCTGACCACTGCCTGCATCGAGAAGTACACCGACGCAGAGGGCAAGCAAGCCCTGGGCGGTACCTGCCTGAACGTGGGTTGCATTCCTTCCAAGGCGCTGCTCGACAGCTCGTGGAAATACAAGGAAGCCAAAGAGAGCTTCAACGTTCACGGTATCTCGACCGGCGAAGTCAAAATGGACGTCGCTGCGATGGTTGGCCGCAAGGCTGGCATCGTCAAGAACCTGACCGGCGGCGTTGCCACCCTGTTCAAGGCCAACGGCGTTACTTCGATCCAGGGCCACGGCAAGCTGCTGGCCGGCAAGAAAGTCGAAGTCACCAAGCCGGATGGTTCGGTTGAAGTCATCGAAGCGGAAAACGTCATTCTCGCGCCAGGTTCGCGTCCGATCGACATTCCACCGGCTCCGGTTGACCAGAAAGTCATCGTCGATTCGACTGGCGCTCTGGAGTTCCAGTCCGTACCTAAACGTCTGGGCGTGATCGGCGCTGGCGTGATCGGTCTGGAACTGGGTTCGGTATGGTCGCGTCTGGGGGCAGAAGTGACTGTTCTCGAAGCACTGGACACTTTCCTGATGGCAGCGGACACCGCTGTTTCCAAGGAAGCGCTGAAAACCCTGACCAAACAGGGTCTGGACATCAAGCTGGGCGCTCGCGTTACCGGTTCGAAAGTCAACGGCGAAGAAGTCGTCGTCAACTACACCGATGCCAACGGCGAGCAGACCATCACTTTCGACAAGCTGATCGTAGCCGTTGGTCGCCGTCCGGTGACCACTGATCTGCTGTCTGCCGACTGCGGCGTGGAAATCGACGAGCGCGGTTTCATCGCGGTCGATGACCATTGCGTCACAGCTGTACCGGGCGTCTTCGCCATCGGTGACGTGGTTCGCGGCATGATGCTGGCCCACAAGGCTTCGGAAGAAGGCATCATGGTTGTCGAGCGCATCAAGGGCCACAAGGCTCAGATGAACTATGATTTGATCCCTTCGGTTATTTATACTCACCCGGAAATCGCGTGGGTTGGCAAAACCGAGCAGGCGCTGAAGGCCGAAGGCGTTGAAGTCAACGTCGGCACCTTCCCGTTCGCCGCTTCCGGCCGTGCCATGGCTGCCAACGATACCGGTGGTTTCGTCAAGGTCATCGCCGATGCCAAGACCGACCGCGTATTGGGCGTGCACGTGATTGGCCCGAGCGCTGCAGAACTGGTTCAGCAGGGCGCGATCGGTATGGAATTCGGCACCAGCGCTGAAGACCTGGGCATGATGGTTTTCTCCCATCCGACCCTGTCCGAAGCCTTGCACGAAGCTGCTCTGGCAGTGAATGGCGGCGCCATTCACATTGCCAACCGCAAGAAGCGTTAAGACATAATAAGAAACCACGGCGGCAACGGCCCGTCGTGAGCCTTGCGAGCAAGACTCACCGCGGAATGTCCGCCGGACGCAGTCTTGCGTAGCCCAGCTACGCAAGCAGCAGTCACAGGTGGCGCGGCACTCAAACGAGCGCAGCGCCGAATGCGCAGTACCTAACGAAGACGGTAAAAAGCATGAATCTTCACGAGTATCAGGGTAAGCAGCTGTTCGCTGAATACGGCCTGCCAGTTTCCACTGGTTACGCAGTAGACACCCCGGAAGCAGCAGCAGAAGCTTGCGACAAAATCGGCGGCAACGAGTGGGTCGTCAAAGCCCAGGTTCACGCCGGTGGTCGCGGTAAAGCGGGCGGCGTAAAGCTGGTTCGCAGCAAAGAAGACGCCAAAGCCTTCGCACAGCAGTGGCTGGGCAAGCGTCTGGTGACTTACCAGACTGACGCCAATGGCCAGCCAGTCACCAAGATCCTGGTTGAATCGTGCACTGATATCGCTAAAGAGCTGTACCTGGGCGCTGTCGTTGACCGTTCGAGCCGTCGCATCGTGTTCATGGCTTCCACCGAAGGTGGCGTGGACATCGAGAAAATCGCTCACGACACTCCAGAAAAAATTCTCAAGGCCACTATCGATCCACTGGTTGGCGCTCAGCCATCCCAGGGTCGCGAGCTGGCATTCCAGCTGGGTCTGGAAGGCAAGCAGGTCACTCAGTTCGCCAAGATCTTCGTAGGTCTGGCCAAGCTGTTCAAAGATCACGACCTGGCTCTGCTGGAAGTAAACCCGCTGGTGATCAAGGCCGACGGCGATCTGCACTGCCTCGACGCGAAGATCAACATCGACGCCAACGCCATGTACCGTCAGCCTAAGCTGAAGGCTTTCCACGATCCGTCGCAGGACGATCCGCGCGAAGCGCACGCTGCCAAGTTCGAACTGAACTACGTAGCGCTGGAAGGCAACATCGGCTGCATGGTCAACGGTGCCGGTCTGGCCATGGGCACCATGGACATCGTCAACCTGCATGGCGGCAAGCCAGCCAACTTCCTCGACGTAGGTGGTGGCGCTACCAAGGAACGCGTTACTGAAGCGTTCAAGATCATCCTGTCCGACCAGAACGTCGCGGCAGTACTGGTCAACATCTTCGGCGGCATCGTTCGCTGCGACATGATTGCCGAAGGCATCATCGGCGCCGTGAAAGAAGTCGGCGTGAAAATCCCGGTTGTTGTTCGCCTTGAAGGCAACAACGCTGAGCTGGGCGCTAAAGTACTGGCAGAAAGCGGTTTGAACATCATCGCTGCTACCAGCCTGACCGACGCTGCTCAACAAGTTGTCAAAGCTGCGGAGGGCAAATAATGAGCGTCCTGATCAATAAAGACACCAAAGTTATCTGCCAGGGTATTACCGGTTCGCAAGGTAGTTTCCACACCCAGCAAGCCATCGAATACGGCACCAAGATGGTTGGCGGCGTAACTCCGGGCAAAGGCGGCACCGAGCACCTGGGTCTGCCAGTGTTCAACACCGTCAAAGATGCAGTAGCAGCCACTGGCGCTACCGCCAGCGTGATCTACGTTCCGGCTCCGTTCTGCAAGGACTCGATCCTGGAAGCGGCATTCGGCGGCATCAAGCTGATCGTCTGCATCACCGAAGGCATTCCTACCCTGGACATGCTGGACGCCAAAGTTAAGTGCGACGAGCTGGGCGTAGTCCTGATCGGCCCTAACTGCCCAGGCGTGATCACCCCAGGCGAATGCAAGATCGGCATCATGCCAGGTCACATTCACTTGCCAGGCAAGGTCGGTATCGTTTCGCGTTCCGGCACCCTGACCTACGAAGCTGTGAAGCAGACCACTGACGCCGGTTTCGGTCAGTCGACTTGCGTCGGCATCGGTGGTGACCCGATCCCGGGTTCGAACTTCATCGACATCCTGAAGCTGTTCCAGGAAGACCCGAAGACCGAGGCGATCGTGATGATCGGCGAGATCGGCGGTTCGGCTGAAGAAGAAGCGGCTGCCTACATCAAGGCTAACGTGACCAAGCCGGTTGTTTCCTACATCGCTGGTGTGACTGCTCCTCCGGGCAAGCGCATGGGCCATGCTGGCGCAATCATCTCTGGCGGCAAAGGCACTGCAGACGAGAAATTCGCTGCGCTGCAAGACGCAGGCGTTAAAACCGTGCGTTCGCTGGCAGACATCGGCAAGGCCCTGGCCGAGCTGACTGGCTGGGAAGTGAAGAAGTAAGCTTCGGCTGACTTTTTAGCTCCAGCAACAAAGGCCACCTTCGGGTGGCCTTTGTCGTTTAAGGGCAGCTTCAAGCTTCAAGCGGCTAGCTGCAAGATAAAAGCTTGCAGCTTGAAACTTGTAGCTTGCAGCTACTTTTCATACATAAACGCGACACTGAAACGTCGCGTATCGGATAGTTCGCCCTCTAACAGTGCGTTTGTCAGCCAAATTCGTTAGGCTGGCCGCCATTTTTGCGTCCGCCGCCCACAAGGCAGCTACGCGCTTTAAGGGTCAGTCCCATACGGATCGACAGCATTTCCCTAATCCAACAGGGCAATCCCCCTCTAAATTCCGATTTCAGTAGTGTGGTATTACCTTAATGAAAGTTTTGAAAGGTCAGGACATCCTGGCACTTGGTTTTATGACGTTTGCCCTGTTTGTCGGGGCCGGTAACATCATTTTCCCGCCGATCGTCGGCTTGCAGGCCGGGCCTCATGTCTGGATGGCTGCGCTGGGCTTCCTGATTACCGCCGTTGGTTTACCGGTGGTCACCGTAGTGGCGCTGGCCAAGGTCGGCGGTGCGATGGATGCGTTGAGCAGCCCTATCGGCAAGATCGCTGGCGGTATCCTCGCGGCGGCATGCTACCTGGCCGTGGGTCCGCTGTTCGCCACCCCGCGTACCGCGACCGTATCCTTCGAGGTAGGTCTGGCGCCATTGACCGGCGAAAGCCCGCTGGCGTTGTTCCTCTACAGCTCGGTGTACTTCCTGCTGGTGTTCTTCATTTCGCTCTATCCTGGGCGGTTGCTGGATACCGTTGGCCGCTTCCTCGCACCGCTGAAAATCATTGCGCTGGCAGTACTGGGCATCGCCGCGTTCGCCTTGCCGGCGGGTGACATCGGTCACGGCACACCGGAATACGTCGCCGCGCCATTTTCGCAAGGGTTCATCAATGGTTATCTGACCATGGATACCCTTGGGGCACTGGTGTTCGGCATCGTTATCGTCAACGCGATCCGCTCGCGTGGCGTCGAGTCGCCGGCGCTCATCACCCGTTATGCGATCATCGCCGGGCTGATTGCCGGCGTGGGGCTGGCACTGGTCTACGTCAGCCTGTTCCGCCTTGGTTCCGGCAGCCATGAAGTCGCTGTCGGCGCCACCAACGGCGCGGCGGTGTTGCATGCCTACGTGCAACATACCTTCGGTTCGCTGGGCAGCGGTTTCCTTGCGGTACTGATCTCGCTGGCGTGTCTGGTCACGGCGGTTGGTCTGACCTGTGCCTGTGCTGAATACTTCAGCCGTGTGCTGCCACTGTCCTACAAGACTCTGGTGATTATCCTCGCAGCGTTTTCCCTGCTGGTCTCCAACCTTGGTCTGACCAAGCTCATTGCTTTCTCGATTCCGGTACTCACTGCGATCTACCCGCCGTGCATCGTTCTGGTCGCGCTGAGCTTCTGTAAGGATTTCTGGCATGAGCACGGGCGCATTCTTGGCCCGGTGATGCTGGTGTCGTTCCTGTTCGGCACCATCGACGCCTTGAAAGGCGCTGGTCTGGCCGACTGGATGCCAACTCAGCTGACCCATCTGCCACTGAGCGAGCAAGGGCTGGCATGGCTGGTGCCATGCGTGATGACCCTGGTGGTCGCCGTGGTCTGCGATCGCCTGCTGGGCAAGCGCAGCGAAGTCACTGCCTGACGTGATGTGACCCGCCACAAGCGGGTCAGGCACGGTTAAACAGAAATGCCCCGTATCAATCGATACGGGGCATTTTTTATGCGCGTGAGGCAGTGTCTTTTTCCCTGAACTAACGTCGAAGGGTTGCCGAAATCGTTACGTGGGAGCGAGCCTGCTCGCGAATGCGTTGTGTCAGCCGCCATGAATATTGCGTGGTACGCCGCTTTCGCGAGCAGGCTCGCTCCCACAGGTCATTCATACCGTGATCACATTTCACAAGGAATTGCATGTCGTTCATCCAAGCCAATCTGATCCACTTGCTCGCCGCCGTCTGGTTTGTCGTCTGCTGGGGCGGTTACACCCGTTATGCCACCTGGAAGGCCCGTGATACGGCGTGTCTGGCCAGTGTGTTGCACCTTTACCGCGAAGACTGGATGCGCCGCATGCTGCTGCGTGACAACCGCATCGCCGATGCCAGCGTGATCGGCAATCTGGAGCGCAACGCCTCGTTCTTCGCGTCCAGCACGCTGATCATCCTCGCCGGTATCCTCACCGTGCTCGGTGCGTCCGACCGAGCCGTATCGTTGTTGGCGGATATTCCGATGGTGCAGCAGGCGTCGCAGGGCATGTCGGAGATCAAGTTGCTGTGTCTGGCACTGGTGTTCGTCTATGCGTTCTTTACTTTCAGCTGGTGCATGCGGCAGTACAATTTCGCGGCGATTCTGGTCGGGTCGGCGCCGATGATCGGTGAGCGCCAAGTGACCGAGCAGGAACGCAAGGCCTTCGCTTCACGGGCGGCGCGGGTGATTTCGATGGCGGCCAACCAGTTCAACTTCGGCCTGCGTTCTTATTACTTCGGCATGAGCATGCTGGCGTGGTTCGTCAGCCCGTGGCTGTTCATGATCATGAGCGCGGGAGTCGTGGTGGTTTTGTATCGCCGCGAGTTTCATTCCGACGTTCTCGATGTCATGGTCTATACCCCTACAGAGGCGCCCGTCCCTGAGGCGAACAAAGAGGCTGTTTGATGAGTATTCCGTTCTGGTGTGTGTTTATCAGTGCTTTATTGATCTATGTGGCGCGTATGCCGGTGGCCAAGGCCATGAAAGAGCAGGGCGGGTATGACAATCACTTGCCGCGGCAGCAGCAGGCGCAGTTGACCGGCTTCGGTGCGAGGGCGCTGGCGGCCCATCAGAACAGCATCGAAGCCTTCATCCTCTTCGCCGTCGGCGTGCTGATGGCGCATACCACGCAAACCGCGGGTTGGCTGATCGATGCGCTGGCGATCATCTTCGTGATCTCGCGGATTTTCTATCTGTGGTTCTATATGGCCGATCTGGCGAAGTTGCGCAGCCTGATGTGGCTAGTTGGCTTCATCTGTTCGTTGTTGCTGATGATTAGTCCGACTTTTAGAACAATGTTGCTCTAACCGGTAAATCGCAGGCAAAAGAAAACCCGCACTTGGCGGGTTTTCCTTTCACACCACAAAGCTTATTGCTTTTTGGCGGCTTCTTCTTGAGCAGCGGCGTTCGATTCAGCCTGAGCTTTGGCAGCTTCGGCGTTTTCTTTTGCTGCGTCGTTCACTTTATCCTGAGCTTTGTTCATGTCTTGCTGAGCTTGCTCAGCATGTTGGTTTGCATCTTGAGCTTTGTCCTCGGATTTTTTATCGCAGGCAGCGAGACCGAGGGAAGCGGTCAACATCAAGGCAATAGCTAAAGTCTTACGCATGGGGTGTATCTCCTTATGGAAAATAACTACTGGCCTTAAGAACTCGGCGCTGCGGGTTAAGTTCCTCAATTGTTTCAGATATATAAGTTTGTTTTATCACGGAACTTTTGCCGCTTTTCTCACTACTGGCACAAGGCCCAAACGCGAGTAATTATCACATGGCCGAAAACCCCGTTTTTGAGCGCGCGACGCGCTTTTTATCGGCATTGCGCCACTGTCAGGTCTTGGGTCTGCAAGTGCACAGTGCTTCCAGCGAAGGGCTGACGGTGATCCTGCCGTACAGCGAAAAAATCGTCGGCAATCCCGAAACCGGAGTCATCCACGGCGGTGCGATCACTTCATTGATGGACACTGCATGCGGCATGTCGACCCTGTGCGTGCTGCCAGAGTTCGAAGTCTGTCCGACCCTCGATCTGCGCATCGACTACATGCACGCCGCTGAACCGAACAAAGCGGTGTACGGCTTTGCCCAGTGCTATCGCGTCACCACCGACGTGATCTTTGCCCGTGGTTTTGCTTACCAGGACGATCCCGAGCAACCGATTGCCCACGTCGTCGGCACATTCATGCGCATGGGCATCGGCCTGAAGGGCAGCAAGGGTTTCGCGGGCGCGATCAAGGGAGCGAGCCAATGAGCAACGATCTCAGGGAGCAGCTGCAACAGGCCCACGCGCAGGGCGATTACACGCCGCTGCTGGCATTGATTCCCTATGCCGGGCTGATTGGTATCGAGTGCTCGCGAGTCGGCGATGAGTTGCTGTTCAAGCTGCCGGCGAACAAGGACAACATTGGTAACCCTTTATTGCCGGCGATCCATGGCGGGGTGATTGCCGGCTTCATGGAGCTGGCCGCGGCCCTGCATCTGCTGATTTTTACCGGCACGCCGGGCGTGCCGAAGATCATCGATTTTTCCCTCGATTACCTGCGCGCCGGGCAGTTTCGCGACACTTGGGCCAGGTGTCAGGTCTGTCGCCAGGGCCGTCGCGTGGCCAACGTTGCGGTCACTGCGTGGCAGAGTACCGAGGGCGAACCGATCGCCACCGCCCGCGCGCACTTCAAAATTGATGAGCCCTTGAAATCCTGAGCAGCGCCCCCAACTCAGATGACAACCCGCCGCAGACCATTCGGGTCGCGGCCAATGCCATCTGATTGGAGTTTGATGACCATGAGTGTGGAAACTCAAAAGGAAACCCTGGGCTTCCAGACCGAGGTAAAGCAGCTGCTGCACCTCATGATCCATTCGCTGTATTCGAATAAGGAAATTTTCCTTCGCGAATTGATCTCGAACGCCTCTGACGCTGTCGACAAGCTGCGCTTCGAAGCCCTGGCCAAGCCTGAGTTGCTCGAAGGTGGCGCTGACCTGAAAATCCGTGTGAGCTTCGACAAGGACGCCAAGACCGTCACTCTCGAAGACAACGGTATCGGCATGAACCGTGACGATGTGATCACCCACCTGGGTACCATCGCCAAATCCGGCACCGCCGATTTCATGAAAAACCTGTCCGGCGATCAGAAGAAAGATTCGCACCTCATCGGCCAGTTCGGTGTCGGCTTCTATTCGGCCTTCATCGTCGCCGACAAGGTTGATGTATACAGCCGTCGCGCCGGCACTGCCGTCAGCGAAGGCGTGCACTGGTCGTCGAAAGGCGAGGGCGAGTTCGAAGTCGCCACGATCGACAAGCCAGAGCGCGGCACCCGCATCGTCCTGCACCTGAAATCCGGCGAAGACGAATTCGCGGATGGCTGGCGTCTGCGCAACATCATCAAGAAGTACTCCGACCACATCGCTTTGCCGATCGAACTGCCGAAGGAAGTCACTCCGGCCGAAGGCGAAGAGGCTCCGGCCGTTGAATGGGAAACCGTCAACCGCGCCAGCGCCCTGTGGACCCGTCCGCGCACTGAAGTCAAAGACGAGGAATACCAGGAGTTCTACAAACACATCGCTCACGACTTCGAGAATCCGCTGTCGTGGAGCCACAACAAGGTTGAAGGCAAGCTCGAATACAGCTCGCTGCTGTACGTGCCGGCCCGCGCGCCGTTCGACCTGTACCAGCGTGAAGCGCCGAAGGGCCTGAAGCTGTACGTGCAGCGTGTGTTTGTAATGGATCAGGCCGAGTCGTTCCTGCCGCTGTACCTGCGCTTCATCAAAGGCGTGGTCGATTCCAACGACCTGTCGCTGAACGTGTCGCGTGAAATCCTGCAGAAAGACCCGATCATCGATTCGATGAAAACCGCGCTGACCAAGCGTGTGCTCGACATGCTGGAAAAACTGGCGAAGAACGAACCTGAGCAATACAAGGGCTTTTGGAAAAACTTCGGTCAGGTCATGAAAGAAGGCCCGGCAGAAGATTTTGCCAACAAAGAGAAAATTGCCGGTCTGCTGCGTTTTGCATCGACCCAGGGCGACGACGGCGAGCAGGTTGTCGGTCTGGCCGACTACCTGGCCCGCGCCAAGGAAGGTCAGGACAAGATCTACTACCTCACCGGCGAAACCTACGCGCAGGTCAAGAACAGCCCGCACCTGGAAGTCTTCCGCAAGAAAGGCATCGAAGTGCTGCTGCTGACCGATCGCATCGACGAGTGGCTGATGAGCTACCTCAGCGAATTCGACGGCAAGACTTTTGTCGACGTGGCGCGCGGTGACCTCGATCTGGGCAACCTGGACTCGGAAGAGGACAAGAAAGCCGCAGAAGAAGTCGCCAAGTCCAAAGAAGGCCTGGTCGAGCGTCTGAAAACTGCGCTGGGTGATTCCGTGGCTGAAGTCCGCGTATCCCACCGTCTGACCGATTCGCCGGCCATTCTGGCCATCGGCGAACAGGACCTGGGTCTGCAAATGCGCCAGATCCTCGAGGCCAGCGGGCAGAAAGTCCCGGATTCGAAGCCGATCTTCGAGTTCAACCCGAGCCACCCGCTGATCGAGAAACTCGATGGCGAGCAGAGCGAAGAGCGTTTTGGCGATCTGTCGCACATCCTCTTCGATCAGGCCGCCCTGGCGGCGGGCGACAGCTTGAAGGATCCGGCCGCTTATGTGCGCCGTCTGAACAAGCTGCTGGTTGAACTGTCGGTTTGATCACGTTGTAGGAAAAACCCGCTTCGGCGGGTTTTTTCGTTCTGGTGTTTACTCAATCAGGAGTCAGAAATGAGCCAAGTCACTGTACGTTCCGTGATCTATCAGATTGACGGCCAGGCCTATGAAGGTCGCCTGGCGTTCGACGCCGAGCACAAGGCTGCGCGCCCGGGTTTGCTGATGGCGCCTAACTGGATGGGCGTCAGCGCCGGTGCTGAAGACATCGCCAAAGCGGTGGCGGCCAAGGGCTACGTGGTGTTGATTGCGGATGTCTATGGCCAGAGCGTACGTCCGCAGAACGCTGATGAGGCGCTGGCAGCGATGATGCCGCTCAAGGACGACCGCGCGCTGTTGCGCAAACGTCTGCAAGTGGCCTTTGAACAATTGCAAAGCCAGGGCGAAGCCGCTGTGGATACGTCAAAACTGGCGGTGTTCGGTTTCTGCTTCGGTGGTTGCTGTGCGCTGGACCTGGCCCGCACCGGCGCGCCGGTAAAAGCGGCGGTGTCGTTCCACGGCACGCTGGATTCGCCGAACCCGGCGGATGCGCAGAACATCAAGGGCTCGGTGCTGGTGCTGCACGGCGCGTCCGATCCATTGGTGCCGAAAGAGCAACTGCCGGCATTCGAAGATGAGATGAACGCGGCGAAAGTCGACTGGCAACTGCTCAGCTACGGCGGTGCGGTGCACTCGTTTACCGATCCGCACGCCAATGTGCCGGGCAAGATGATGTACGACGAAAAGACCGCCAAGCGCGCGTTCAAGTCGATGCATGATCTGCTGGATGAAGTGTTCAAGGGCTGATTGCCCTCAGATCAAAAGATCGCAGCCTTCGGCAGCTCCTGCATGAATCCGGTGTAGGAGCTGCCGAAGGCTGCGATCTTTTGCTTTTAACGGCTTGCCGGTAGTTCGATCCGCTCGACTTCCCCCGGCACCGTCGGCCAATCCTTGGCTGCCCACTTGCGCCGTGCCTCATCAATCGCCGCCGGATCACTGGCAACAAAATTCCAGTTGATCCGTCTCGGCCCGTCCAGCGCCGCGCCGCCGAACACCACGGCGTGTACATCGGTTTCGGCAAACAGGCTCATCTCTTCGCCAACCGGCAACACCACCAGCGCATGCGGCTCGATCGCCTCGCCATTCAACTGCGCATCCCCGCTCAACACATACACCGCGCGTTCTTCATGCTCGGCCGGAATCAGCAATGTGGTCGCGGTCTGCATCTTCACTTCGGCATACAGCGTAGGAGAAAGCACCGGGACCGGCGATTCCAGGCAAAAGCCTGACCCGGCAATCATGCGAATCTGCACGCCGAGGTTATCGCTGACCGGCAACGTCGCTGCCGGATGATGACTGTAATGCCCCGGGCCTTCTTCGTGTGCCTTGGGCGAGGCCAGCCAGACTTGCAGGCCGTGCAGGGTGAAGGTCTCGGCAAGCAGTGGCGCAGGCGTACGCTCGACGTGGGCGATGGCGCTGCCAGCGGTCATCCAGCTGACATCGCCGGCGCCGACCACTTGATCGGAGCCCAGACTGTCCTTGTGCTGCAATTGCCCTTCGAACAAGTAGGTAAGCGTCGACAGACCGATATGCGGATGCTGTCGGATATCCATGCCTTTACCCGTCGGATAAATCGTCTCGAGCATGTGGTCGAAAAACACGAAAGGTCCGACATTGCGGCATTTGGCTGACGGCAGCGGGCGCAGAATCGGCTGGCCTTCGACGTCTTCGGCGCGCGGGCGGATGATCAGGAGTGGCGTGTCCATGGTGCATTCCAGGCTGAGCGGGTGATGCCAGAAGCATAACCCGCCGCTGGCATTGAGAGGATTATTGGCTGTCAAAGCCTTGTGGTGCGTGGGTTTCGATACTGACTTCGCTGGTGGTCATCAATTTGTGAATCGGGCAGCGATCGGCCACACGCAGCAGTTCCTCGCGCTGAGCGTCGGTCAGTACACCTTTGAGGGTGAGGGTGACATGCAGGGCGTATTTGCCTTTCTGCTCTTGGCTGTTGTCGCGCTTCACTTCGACTCCCACGCCGGTCAGCGGGATGTCTTTTTTCTTCGCGTACATCTTCAGGGTCAGCGCTTTACAGGCGCCAAGGGCTGCGTCGAAGTAGTCGTGTGGCTCTGGCGCGGTGCCTTCACCCCCAGCGGTTTTCGGTACATCGGCAAACAATTCGTGGTCGTCGATCTGGACGGTGTGACGAAAACCTTCGGCAGAGACGGTATTGACGGTAACAGTCATGGAAACCTCACAGGCGGCAGGAAAAATCGTTCGATCAAAACAGACCTTGCAGTTATAGAGCATTCGCGGCAGTGGGCGTTCCGCTTTTCGGCAGGGATGAACCCTTGTCGTTCGGGCGCGGTCTAGGCTATGCCCATCTGCCGGAGATTACTTGTGTCCTTGTCTCGTCTGAGTCTTGCCTGTCTGCTGCTGTTCGCTGGCAGCGCCAGTGCCCGCGAATACACCTACAGCGATGCGCACCTGCATTACGTGGATTTTTTCCAGGAAAGCGCCGGCATGCAGAAATTGCTCACGGCCATGAAGGACAATTCCATCGAGCACGTGATGATTTCCGGCATTCCCGTGGCGAAGAAATGGCACGAAGACGAACCCAAGCGCCCGCGTTATTACGCCGGTGATGACGCCGATGCCTATTGGTACAGCGCCACCGATGTGATCATTGCCGACGCGGTGGAAAAACTTGCGCCGGAGCAGCGCCAGTACTTTCATCCGTTCCTGTCCGGCTTCAATCCCAATGACAAGAATTCCGCCGCGCACATTCAGCGCATGCTCGACCTGTATCCGGGACTTTGGCAGGGCATTGGCGAGGTGTTCACCCGGCACGATGATCTGACGGCGCTGACCTCCGGCGACACGCCTCGAGCGAACAACGAGGCAATGACCAAGATCTATCACCTCGCTGCGGAAAACGATCTGCCGGTGATGCTGCATTCCAACATCACTTCCAAGCGTGAGAAAAATCCGCTGTACCTGAAGGAAGTCGAAGAGCCGCTGCGCAATCATCCGCACACGCGATTCATCTGGGCGCATGCCGGCACCAGCGCCGAGATCCATCGGCATCAGACCCAGTTGCCGTTTCTCCTGCCAACCCTGACGCGCATGCTTGAGGCGTATCCGAATCTGTTTATCGACCTGTCGTGGAGCATGCTCACGCCGTACTTGCTGGACGATCAGGGCAAGCCGCGCGCCGAATGGTTGGCGCTGGTGGAGAAGTATCCCGAGCGCTTCATGCTCGGCTCCGACGTAGTAGGACGGTTCAACAAGCTCGGTAAGGAAATGCACAGCTACAAGCCGTTTCTCGATGCGCTGCCGGAAGGGGTAGCGCGCAAAGTCGCGCGGGATAACTTCCTGGCGATATTGCCGCGCAACACTGGTAAACCCGCCGGTCCGCGCTGAAACGGCAAAGCCATGAGTTCGGACTAGCCGCTCGTCTGCCTATCGCTTTTTCGTCTTACGCAATTTCACAGCAATGCCGATACCTTCTAAAGCAACCCGCTGCAGGCTGATGCAGCGCTTTTGGAAGGAGCCAGAGTGATGAATATCCGTAGTCTCAATATTGCCCCGCGCGCCGGTCTCGGTTTTGGCCTGCTGGCCCTGATGGTGTTTGCCCTCGGGGCGTTCGCCTTGCTGCAAATGTCGAACATGCGTGCGCAGTCCGATGAAGTCGACAACAACTGGCTGCCAAGCGTGATGGCGGTCGGTGAAATGAGTCAGGACATGCTGCGCCTGCGTGCCTTGACCATGCGCCTGTTGCTCAACCGTGACCCCAAGGCACTGGAGCAGAATGTCGCCAAGCTCGACGAGCTGCGCAGTGGCTTGAGCGAAGCGCAGCAGCGTTATGACGGTCTGATCGTGCTGCCTGAAGAGCGCGTATTGTTCGAGCGCTTCAAGGGCACCGAGCACAAATACCTTGAGCTTCAGGCACAAGTCCTACAGCTGTCGGCGCAGAATCGGGTCGCTGAGGCTTCGACGATTCTCAATGATCAGATGAGCCCGCTGGCCGATGAAATCGCCGCTACTCTGCGTGAGCTGGTCGAGTTGAATAAACAGAATGCCGGTCTGGCCACTGAGGCCGCGCGGCTGGTGTTCAAGCAATCGCGGCTATGGGTCGCAGTAATGATCGCCATGGCTGCGCTGATTACTGTCGGCCTGGCGTTGCTGCTGACGCGCAGCATTGTCGTGCCATTGTCGCAATCACTCAGCGTGGCTGAAGTGGTGGCCGGTGGGGATTTGACCGGTGACATTCACATCACTGGCAAAGACGAGCCGGCGCGTCTGCTGCAAGCGTTGAAAAGCATGCAGCACAATCTGCGCGACACGATCCGGCGCATCTCCGAGTCGTCAACGCAGTTGGCCTCGGCAGCCGAAGAACTCAGCAGTGTCACCGAAGACGCCACTCGCGGCCTGCATCAGCAGAGCCAGGAAATCGAACAGGCCGCCACTGCGGTCAACCAGATGACAGCAGCGGTGGAAGAGGTGGCGAACAACGCCGTGGCCACGTCCGAAGCTTCCCGCGAGTCCGACCGCATCGCCCGGCAAGGGCGCGAGCAAGTGCAGCAGACGGTGACGTCGATCGAGTTTCTCGCTGGCGACGTCACCAATAATGCGGCGCAGGTCGAGGCGCTGGCGCAAAAGGTACATGGCATCAGCAAAGTGCTGGATGTGATTCGCTCCATCGCCGAACAGACCAATCTGCTCGCCCTCAACGCCGCGATCGAAGCGGCGCGCGCCGGCGATGCCGGGCGTGGCTTTGCAGTAGTGGCAGATGAAGTGCGGGCGCTGGCTCATCGCACCCAGCAGTCGACCCAGGAAATCGAGCAGATGATCGGCGGGATCCAGCAGGGCACCGATTCGGCGGTCAGTTCGATGCAGCAAAGCAATTCTCGGGCGCGCTCGACTCTGGAATTGGCCAAGAGCGCAGGCTCGGCCCTGGAGGAAATCGCCTCGGCGTTTACCTTGATCAACGAGCGCAATCTGGTCATCGCCAGCGCCTCGGAACAGCAGGCGGCGGTGGCGCGCGAAGTGGATCGCAATCTGATGAATATTCGTGATCTGGCGATGCAGACATCGGCGGGGGCCAATCAGACCAGTGCGGCGAGTCAGGAGTTGTCGAAGTTGGCGGTGGATCTGAACGGGATGGTGGCGCGGTTTTCTGTCTGAATCAGCAGGCGACGAAATCCCCGTAGGAGCTGCGGCACGCTGCGATCTTTTGATGTTGACTCAAGATCAAGGTCAAAAGATCGCAGCCTCGTTTCACTCGTCAGCTCCTACAGGAAATGATGTGTTTGCGAAAACTCTGGACATTAAAAAGCCCCGCATTCGCGGGGCTCTCTGTTCTTGCGACGGATCAGCTGCCTTTGACAGTCTTACCGTTGACCGTACCGTCCTGGAGCATGATGTTGTACTCCTTGCCGTCAGTCTCGACCTGTTGCAGGCGCACCAGCAGGTAATCCCAATCCTTGGCGAACCACAGCACGGTGATGCGTTTGCTTTGCGTCGGGTCGCGCACGCGCTCGACCTTGATCGCGTCGATCTGGCCGGCCTTGGTGTCGACCTTTTCCGAACCCAGCACGCGGAAGTCGTAGGTATCGACTTCGCCATCATCAACCACCTGATAGCTCATGCTTTTCTTGCCGGCGGCAACGTCGTGCTGCAGCGCCAGTTGATAGGTCGACTTGTCGACCATGCCGCGGTTCAGCGGGATCTTCACCGCGTCGCCACGGTCGGTGCCGGTCACCAGTTTATTGGTCCAGTCGAAGTCCAGATCAGCTTTTTTCGCTTTGCCCAGACCACCACGTTCAAAGTGGTAGGACTGCGGCAGCAAGGTGTCCTTGTCCAGCTTCAGGGTGCTTTCTTCAGTCAGGCTGGCGATCATCATCGAGGCCTTGAAGCTGAGCTTCCAGACGCCGTCGGCTTCCTTGGTCAGGCTGCGTTCGGCGGTGCCGCTCATGGGCAGCTGCTTCCAGTCGGCGGTGTAGCTGGCGGAGAACGGTTGAAGGTCCGCTGCCTGCGCGAAGGGCAGGGCGAGCAGAGCGCAAGCGAAGAGCAGGGCGCGACGCATAATATCTCCTAGTGTCGAATCAAGTGGCCGCTGGCGGCGAGTGGCTGACCGTCGAGTAAAGCACCCTGGTCACCGAGTGTCAGCCTGCCTTCGGCAAACCAGCGTACTGCCATCGGATAGATCAGGTGTTCCTGGGCGTG
The DNA here is from genome assembly GCF_007293365.2 of Pseudomonas sp. ef1. NCBI lineage: Bacteria > Pseudomonadati > Pseudomonadota > Gammaproteobacteria > Pseudomonadales > Pseudomonadaceae > Pseudomonas > Pseudomonas sp. ef1. The sequence goes on from NZ_CM129815.1 coordinate 2,829,608, forward strand.
GACTCGTTGCGCCAGACTTTGCGGCGTGTCGTGCAACTCTACCGGTAATACTGCTTGTACGACCAGTGGTCCGCCATCGAGTTCCTCGGTGACGAAGTGCACGGAGCAGCCATGTTCCGTATCGCCGGCCTCCAGCGCGCGCTGATGAGTGTGTAACCCTTTGTATTTGGGCAGCAGCGACGGGTGGATGTTGAGCAGGCGACCCTGGTAGTGACGCACGAAATCAGCGCTGAGAATGCGCATGAAGCCGGCCAGCACCACGAGTTCGGGGTTGAATTGGTCGATCAGTTCGATCAGCGCGGCATCGAAGGCCTCGCGGCCCTCGAATGCCTTGTGATCCAGCGAGCGTGTGGCGATACCCGCGTCGCGGGCGCGTTGCAGGCCGTAGGCGTCGGCGCGGTTGGAAATCACCGCAGCGATGCGGACCGGGCTGTCGCCGGTCCGCGTGCTGTCGATCAGAGCCTGCAAGTTACTGCCGGTGCCGGACAACAGCACCACGACATCACAGGACTTTGGCATCAGTGAGCCTTGAGGTTCTTCAGCTCGACCTGCGCAGCGCCTTCGGCGGCCACGGCGATCTGACCGATGACCCAAGGCTGCTCGCCGGCGTCACGCAGGGTGTTCAGGGCCACTTCGACGTGCTCCTGAGCCACGCAGATGACCATGCCGACGCCGCAGTTGAGCACGCGGTGCATCTCGGTTTCATCAACGTTGCCTTTCTCCTGCAGCCAGTCGAATACGGCCGGGCGAGTCCAGCTGGCCACGTCAACCACTGCTTGCGCGCCTTTTGGCAGTACGCGCGGAATGTTGTCGAGCAGGCCGCCACCGGTGATGTGGGCCATGGCCTTGACCGCGCCAGTGTCCTTGATCAGCTTGAGCAGTGGCTTGACGTAGATGCGGGTCGGGGCCATCAGCAGGTCGGTCAGCGGTTTGCCGTCGAGCTGGGTGTTTTCGATGTCGGCGCCGGAGACTTCGATGATCTTGCGGATCAGCGAGTAGCCGTTGGAGTGCGGGCCGGACGATGGCAGGGCGATCAGGGCGTCACCGGTGGCGACTTTCGAGCCGTCGATGATTTCCGCTTTTTCCACGACGCCGACGCAGAAGCCGGCCAGGTCGTAGTCTTCGCCTTCGTACATGCCTGGCATTTCAGCGGTTTCGCCGCCAACCAGCGAGCAACCCGACAGTTCGCAGCCAGCGCCGATGCCGGTGACAACCTGGGCAGCGGTGTCGACATTCAGTTTGCCGGTGGCGTAGTAGTCGAGGAAGAACAGCGGCTCGGCGCCGCACACCACCAGATCGTTGACGCACATGGCGACCAGGTCGATGCCGATGCTGTCGTGCTTGTTCAGGTTCAGCGCCAGACGCAGCTTGGTGCCGACGCCGTCGGTGCCGGAGACCAGCACCGGCTGCTTGTAGCCGGCCGGGATTTCGCAGAGGGCGCCGAAACCGCCCAGGCCGCCCATGACTTCCGGGCGCGCAGTGCGCTTGGCGACGCTCTTGATGCGTTCGACCAATGCTTCACCGGCGTCGATGTCTACACCGGCGTCCTTGTAGCTCAGGGAGGGTTGCTTGCTCATGATCCAGGCCTTTAGGGGAGGGGATTCAGGGGGTAACGACCGAGTTCAGCGGGAACATCGAACTCGATGGGCGATCGCCTCACGCGAGTTTCGAGGGGCCCGGCTGTTGCCGGTCTGCGAAGGCGCGCGATTTTATCAGGCTTGAGGGGCAGCGGCCATCCTCGCACCGACGGGCAGGGCCATATCGGCGGAAATTTTTTGCAATCGCAGGGTATGACTGCCTGTATAAGGTGTGGCGATTAACCGTCTATCGTTAGGACTGTGCAAAAACTTACCGCCACCGTGTGAATGTTTTGCAAGAGGTGGGGGTCACAGCCTTGCTCAACCGGTTCACGCGGCGTGTTCCAGCCGCTCCTGTCGACGGGAATTTTCCATGCGTTTTTGTAAATTGTTATTTGTAGGCTGCCTGACGCTGGTCAGCCTGGCGAGCCATGCCGAAAACCTCAAAGGTCTGTATCAGGTGCGTCAGCCGGTCAACGGCCAGGCGCCGGAAGAGCGCGATCGCGCCACGCAGGCGGCGCTCGATACCTTGGTGCTGCGCCTGACCGGCGACCCGAAAGCCGCGCAGAGCCCGGGGCTGGCGCCGATCCGCAAGGATCCGCAGCAGATCATCAGCCAGTTCGGTTTCGATGCCGGGCCACCGGAAGTGCTGAAAGTCGATTTCGATCCGGCAACCACCGAGCAGGCCTTGCGCCGGGCCGGGTTGCCGGTGTGGGGCGCCAGTCGACCGTCGATCCTCGGCTGGTGGCTGAACGATTCAACTGAAGGTGCGAGCCTGGTCGGTGACGGTCAGGCCGCAGCCTCAGCGTTGCGCACGGCCGCACAACATCGCGGTTTGCCACTGCGCTTGCCGCTGGCTGATCTCAGCGAGCAATTGGTTGCCACCGCACCCGCGCTGGAAAGCGCTGATCCGGCGCCCCTGCGCAGTGCTTCGGAACGCTACAGCGCCGACGCCTTGCTGACGGTGCACGCGCGCGAAGAGGGCGGGCAGTGGCAGGCGAAGTGGCGTTTGTGGCTCGGTGACCAGAAAGAGGCCGGCAGTGTGCAGGGCGCTGATCAGGCAGCTGTTGCCGATGCGGTGATGCTGGCGGTGGCCGAGCGTCTGGCGCCGCGATTTGTCGCCAAGCCCGGCGCATCGGGTCAGCAGACGCTGGAAGTGCAGGGCATGAATCTGGAGCATTATGCGGCGCTGCTGCGGTTACTCGAACCGTTCGGCGTGCGTCTGCAAAGCGTGCAGGGCGATCGGATCGTCTATCGGGTCAATGGCAGCACCGATCAGTTACGCGCGCAACTGTCGCTGGCGAAGTTGCAGGAGCTGCCGGCCGAAGCGCCGGCCCCGGTGGCGCCTGCCCAGCCAGCGGCGGATGGTACGCCTGCGGTTGCAGCGCCAGCCCCGGCAGCGGCGGCACCGTCGTTGCGGTTTCGCTGGTAAGTCTTTCCTTATATAGAAGCATCAGGAGTGGTAAATGGCCGATACGCGGCGTTGGTTCTGGCTCGGTGGGGTAGTCCTGCTTTGCGCGTTTGTATGGTTGCTGCATCCGATCCTCACGCCGTTTCTGGTCGCGTTGTTGCTGGCTTATCTGTTCGATCCGCTGGTGGATCGTCTGGAACGGCTCGGGCTGTCGCGAACTTGGGGCGTGATTGCCGTGTTTGCCTTGTTCACCTTGATCGTCACGGCGTTGATGCTGGTGCTGGTACCGATGCTCGCCAAGCAGTTGCTGCGTCTGTACGAGCTGGCGCCGCAGATGCTCGACTGGTTGCAGCACACCGCTGTGCCGTGGGCGCAAGCGAAACTGGGGCTGTCGGACGGCTTCTGGAAGTTCGATAAAGTCAAAGCCGCGATCAGCGAGCACATGGGCCAGACCACCGACATCGTCGGCGTGGTGCTGAGTCAGGCGACGGCGTCGAGCCTGGCGCTGATCGGCTGGTTGGCGAATCTGGTGCTGATTCCGGTGGTGAGCTTCTATCTGTTGCGCGACTGGGACGTGATGATGGGCAAGATCCGCAGCCTGTTGCCCCGTGATCGCGAAGAGCGCGTGGTTTCGCTGGCGGGTGAGTGCCACGAAGTGCTCGGCGCGTTTGTGCGCGGGCAGTTGCTGGTGATGGTTGCGTTGGGGGTGATTTACGCGGCTGGCCTGATGATCGTCGGTCTGGAGCTGGGGCTGTTGATCGGCTTGATTGCCGGGCTCGCGGCGATTGTGCCGTACATGGGTTTTGTCATCGGCATCGGCGCGGCATTGATCGCCGGGTTGTTCCAGTTCGGTGGCGATCTGTACCCGATGGTCGGGATCGTCGCAGTGTTCATGGTCGGTCAGGCGCTGGAAGGCATGGTGCTGACGCCGCTGCTGGTCGGGGATCGGATCGGCCTGCACCCGGTGGCGGTGATCTTCGCGATTCTCGCGGGTGGCGAGCTGTTCGGTTTTACCGGCGTGCTGCTGGCGTTGCCAGTGGCGGCGGTGATCATGGTGCTGGTGCGTCATGTCCACGACTTGTATAAGGATTCCGGGATCTACAGCGGCGTTGACGAACCTGAGCTGTGATGGCGCGGGCCGCCCGGCGCTTGGCCGGGCTGGCCGGTTTCGTGCGAGCGAGGGCGCCAGAGAATCTGTCATCAAACCGCTGCGTCAACGCAAACCTTTGATTTTGCTTGGGGTCTGTCGCATTGTGCGCTCAGCCTCACGGGTATAAACTTCGCCAACTTTACACAGAGGCCACTAACGGTTCCTTTGAGAACTGTTCAGTCAGCATGAAACCGATTCAGCTGCCCCTAGGTGTGCGTCTGCGTGACGACGCCACCTTCATCAACTACTACCCAGGCGCCAATGCCGCTGCACTCGGCTATGTCGAGCGTCTCTGCGAAGCCGACGCCGGGTGGACGGAGAGCCTGATCTACCTGTGGGGCAAACACGGCGTCGGGCGCACGCATCTGTTGCAGGCCGCGTGCCTGCGCTTCGAGCAGATGGGCGAACCGGCGGTATATCTGCCGCTGGCCGAGTTGATGGATCGCGGCGTGGAAATCCTCGACAACCTTGAGCAGTACGAACTGGTCTGCCTGGATGACTTGCAGGTGATTGCCGGCAAGGCCGACTGGGAAGAGGCGATGTTTCATCTGTTCAATCGTCTGCGTGACAGCGGCCGGCGCCTGCTGATCGCCGCGTCCACTTCGCCGCGCGAATTGCCAGTGAAGCTGGCCGACCTGAAATCGCGCCTGACCCTGGCGCTGATCTTCCAGATGCGCCCACTCTCCGATGAAGACAAATTGCGTGCGCTGCAATTGCGCGCATCCCGTCGCGGTCTGCACCTGACCGATGAAGTCGGGCACTTCATTCTCACTCGCGGCACGCGCAGCATGAGCGCGCTGTTCGATCTCCTCGAGCAGCTTGATCAGGCGTCCCTGCAAGCGCAACGCAAGCTGACCATTCCCTTCCTCAAGGAAACTCTGGGCTGGTAGTAGTGGGCTTTTGCCAGCTTTCAGGCGCCAGAAAACCCGCGCCCCTGCGCCGACTCACCGGCCAGACGAGTTACGCGCTTAGATGTAAACGCGAAACCGGGAAGTCACATAAAGTTCGATTGAATTTGCAAATGAGGACGATAGCGGGCATAGTCTCGGCTTCTTTACAACTACCAGCCACGGTCGTGCCCATGCTAAAGCGCTTCGCACCCCTCGTGCCTCTCGCACTCGTTACCCTGTTATTCGGTTGTGCTGCTCATTCTCCGGTTCAAGAGCCGCCGCAACAGGTCAAGAATTCTGCTACCGCCCAGTCTTCCGTTATTTACCAGGAAGAGCTGGACACCGAAAAAGAACTCAACCAGTTCAACGGCAGCAAGCCTTATCAGCTTCCTGTACTGGCTGACAGCATCCTCGAACGCGGCATGTCCCTGATCGGTACCCGTTACCGTTTCGGCGGTACTTCTGAAGCCGGTTTCGATTGCAGCGGTTTCATCGGTTACCTGTTCCGCGAAGAGGCGGGCATGAACCTGCCGCGCTCCACTCGCGAAATGATCAACGTTGATGCGCCACTGGTTTCGCGCAGCAACCTTGAGCCGGGTGATCTGCTGTTCTTCGCCACCAATGGTCGTCGCGGTCGTGTCAGTCACGCCGGGATCTACCTGGGTGACAACCAGTTCATTCACTCCAGCAGTCGTCGCAGCGGCGGTGTTCGCATCGACAGCCTGGGTGACAGCTACTGGAGCAAGACTTTCATCGAAGCCAAGCGTGCACTCGCCATGGCGCCGACCGTTGTCACCGCTCGCAAGTAACCTGCATGTCGCTGCGTTCGCGGCGACAAAACGGCACGGCAATGGAGTAGACGTAAACTTTACAAGGTGAAGTTAAAGTCTTACTTGAAGTTTGCCGCGTAGCCGCTAGAATCCTGAATCTATATTGATGGCAAACCGCCTGCGTGATGACGCAGGCGGTTTTGTTTCTGTCCATTCGGCAGAGAAAGCCGCAGCCAGATCAGGATGTTCTGCTTATGACGATGTCGGCCCGCCTCACCTTGATTCTTTGCGCCGCGCTGCTCAGCGCCTGCGCCAGCCGCACACCGCCGCCAGCCCCCGTGGTTCGCGCGCCGATCGTGTTCGCTCCCTCCCAGGCTTTTTCCCCCGTTGCTGAAGACGTACTGTTCCGTGCCCTCGGCCTGGTCGGTACGCCGTATCGCTGGGGCGGCAACACGCCAGATTCCGGTTTCGATTGCAGTGGTCTGATCGGTTTCGTCTACCGCGACGCGGCGGGAATTTCGCTGCCACGCTCGACCCGCGAGATGATCGTCATGCAGGCGCCGAATGTCGGCAAGGAAGGCTTGCAGACCGGCGACCTGATTTTCTTCGCCACCAATGGCGGCTCGCAGGTCAGTCACGCGGGGATTTACGTCGGTGAGGGGCGCTTCGTGCACGCACCGGCCACGGGTGGCACGGTCAAGCTCGATAGCCTGTCGAAGGCCTATTGGCAGAAGGCGTATCTGAGCGCCAAGCGGGTGTTGCAGCCGGGGCAGCTGGCGCATAACCCCTAGTAAAAAATCGCAGACATTCTAATGTGGGAGCGAGCCTGCTCGCGAAAGCGGTGTATCAGCCAATTCAATGGAGGCTGACACTACGCATTCGCGAGCAGGCTCGCTCCCACAGTTGTTTCAGGTCACATTCAACATCACTTCGTGGCCGAAACGCGCCAAATTTTGTTCCCGACATCATCCGCCACCAGCAAGCCACCTTGCTGATCGATCACCACGCCCACCGGGCGGCCCAGCGCGTTCTCGTCCTTGTCGAGGAAGCCGGTCAGCACATCCACCGGCTGCCCGGTCGGTTTGCCACCACTGAACGGCACGAAAATCACCTTGTAGCCACTGTGCGGTTTGCGGTTCCACGAGCCGTGTTGGCCAATGAATGCGCCTTCCTTGAATTGCGCCGGCAACCGGTTGCCCTCGGCGAAGGTCAGGCCCAGCGAAGCGGTGTGCGGACCGACCGCGTAATCCGGAGCGATGGCCTTGGCCACCAGATCAGGATTCTGCGGTTTGACCCGCACATCGACGTGTTGCCCGTAGTAGCTGAACGGCCAGCCATAGAAGCCGCCGTCCTTGACCGAGGTGATGTAGTCCGGCACCAGATCGCTGCCGATTTCGTCACGCTCGTTGACCGCTGTCCACAAGGCGCCGCTGGTGGGTTCCCAGGCAAGGCCGTTAGGGTTGCGGATGCCCGAGGCGAAGATCCGGTGATTGCCGGTCGCACGATCCACTTCCCAGATCGCCGCGCGGCCTTCTTCCTGATCCAGACCGTTTTCGCCGACGTTACTGTTCGAGCCGACGGTGACGTAGAGCTTGTTGCCGTCCTTGCTGGCGATGACGTTTTTGGTCCAGTGGTGATTCAGCGTGCCGCCGGGCAAGTCGACGACTTTGATCGGTTGGGTCTTGATCTCGGTGGCGCCCGGCTCGTAGTTGAAGCGCAGCAGGCGGTCGGTGTCGGCTACGTACAAATCGTTGCCAACCAGCGTCATGCCAAATGGCGAGTTGAGGTTCTGCAGGAACACCGTGCGGGTTTCCGCGACGCCATCGTGGTCGGCGTCACGCAGCAGGGTGATGCGGTTCGGGCTGGGCACGCCGGCGCCGGCCTTGCCCATGACTTTCTTCATCACCCAGCCACGAATGCCTTTGCTGTCATCGGGCTTGGGCGGCGCATTGGTCTCCGCCACCAGCACATCGCCGTTGGGCAGCACGTAGAGCCAGCGCGGGTGATCGAGGCCTTCGGCAAACGCGGCGACCTGGGTGCCGGCCGCTGCGGTGGGTTTAGCGCCGTCCGGCCAGCCCACCGCCGGGGCGATGTTGACTGTCGGGATCAGCGTCTTGTTCGGTTCGGGCAGTTTCGGCGACGGGCCGGTGCCGTCGGAGACTTGCAGGCTGGAGGTTTCACCGCAGGCGGCGAGCCCGCCAGCGACGGCGATGATAAGAGCGAGTTGGGCCTTGCGCATTGCTGATCTTCCCTATGAATGCATTCCTAAACATAGAGGAGGGCGCAGGCCCGATGGTTCAACTGCTCAACCGCGGGCTTCCTTGAACAGCACGGCGATGCCCGGATGATAGTTGCCCGCGTCGCTGTGCAATTTGCGATAGGCGTAGGGGAAATACCAGGCCACGGCGCAGGTGTGTTCCTTTTGCAGGTCGTCGACCATGTCCTGCAGTTCTTCAGGGCTGGCGCTGTGCTGGGCTTTTTGCGGAGCAACAAAGAGGCAGCCGAGCTTGAGATCGCTGGCGTAACTGATGCGCTTGGCATCAGCGGTGACGTCGAGCAGTGCCTGGGTCAGGTTGAGGTTGTTGACTCGTGGCCAGCGTTGCGTGGCCTGAATGAACGCGCGGTCTTCGGCGCCGGCAATCAGCAGATCTGCGCGAGCATTGCGTTCGCCTTCTTCGTTCTGTTTGCGCGTGGCCGTGTCGTTCAGCGTGACCATTTCAGCCATCCACGCCGCTGCCGCGAGCAGGCCGAGATTGGCTTTCTCGTCGTGCCAATATGGCGTGTCGTTGTCGCCGCGTACGGTGTTGTAGCGATCGATACAGTCAAACCAGCGTTCCAGCACCGGGCGCAGAAATTCCAGGCGCGGGTTGCTGATGATCATGCCTTGCATCGTCGTCATCCTTATTGTTGTAGTGGGCTTTTCGGGAAAAGCATGGCTCTTTGATATCACTTGTCGCAGTCTGGCACAAGATTGCCGCTGCACAATGGATCAACGGCAGTTATTCGCGCGCAAAGCGCCTCTTCAATTGACGCTCCACCCCCAACCCTCTAACCTTCGCCGCTTGTTTCAGGTGCTCTGTGGCCCCGCGTCGACAGAGTGAAACAGGGAAGCCGGTGAGGGTGGTCTTCGAGCGAAGCCACGACGATCCCGGCGCTGCCCCCGCAACGGTAAATGAGTGAAAACTGCGCCTTGAGCCACTGCCTCGAAAGAAGCGGGAAGGCGCGCAGTCAGGCGAAACGCCGCTCATGAGCCCGGAGACCGGCCTGATCCATCTCAGCGGCATCACGGTGGGCGATGCCAGGCTTTTTGCCGTCTATTCTTGTGCCTGCCCGCCGTTATCCAGCCTCAACGGAGAGCTCCCCCCATGACTGATTCCCCCGAGCGTGACGAACGCCATCTGGCGCGCATGCAGCGCAAGAAAGCCGTGATCGACGAACGCATTGCCAACTCGCCCGACGAATGTGGCCTGGTGCTGGTGCTGACCGGCAACGGCAAAGGCAAGAGCAGCTCGGCGTTCGGCATGCTCGCCCGCGCGATGGGCCACGGCATGCAGTGCGGCGTGGTGCAGTTCATCAAGGGCCGCAACAGCACTGGCGAGGAATTGTTTTTCCGCCGCTTCCCCGAGCAAGTGCGTTTCCACGTCATGGGCGAAGGCTTCACCTGGGAAACCCAGGATCGCCAGCGTGACATCGCCGCTGCGACCGCCGCTTGGGAAGTCTCGCGTGAATTGTTGCGCGACCCTTCGATCGGTCTGGTGGTGCTCGATGAATTGAACATCGCCCTCAAGCACGGCTACCTCGATCTCGATCAGGTGCTCAGCGATTTGCAAGCGCGCCCGCCGATGCAGCACGTGGTGGTCACCGGTCGCGGCGCCAAGCCGGAAATGATCGAGATGGGCGACACGGTTACCGAGATGGGCATGCTCAAGCACGCCTTCCAGGCCGGGATCAAAGCGCAGAAAGGCGTCGAACTTTGAAGCCACCACGTCACTGCCCCGCGGTGTTGATCGCCGCGCCGGCCTCCGGTCAGGGCAAGACCACCGTCACCGCCGCACTCGCCCGTTTGCATCGCAATCAGGGGCGCAAGGTGCGCGTGTTCAAATGCGGCCCGGACTTTCTCGACCCGATGATCCTCGAGCGCGCCAGCGGTGCGCCGGTGTATCAACTGGACATGTGGATGGTCGGCGAGCAGGAAAGTCGCCGGCTGTTGTGGGAAGCCGCCGCCGAGGCTGACCTGATTCTGATCGAGGGCGTGATGGGCCTTTTCGACGGCACGCCATCCAGCGCTGATCTGGCGCGCCACTTCGGTGTGCCGGTGCTCGGCGTGATCGACGGCACCGCCATGGCGCAGACCTTTGGCGCCTTGGCGCTGGGCCTGGCGAAGTATCAGCCGGACTTGCCGTTCGCTGGCGTGCTGGCCAACCGCGTCGGCACCTTGCGCCATGCGCAATTACTCGAAGGCAGCCTCACCGAAGGTCTGCGCTGGTACGGTGCGCTGTCCCGCGAAACCGGTATCGAATTGCCGAGCCGCCACCTCGGCCTGGTTCAGGCCAGCGAATTGAATGATCTGGATCTGCGCCTCGACGCGGCCGCCGATGCGCTGGCCAGCAGTTGCGAGGTCGCGCTGCCACCGGCCGTAGAATTCGCCGCGCCTGACCTCATCGCCGCAGAGCCTCTATTAAAAGGTGTGCGCATCGCCGTTGCCCGCGATGAAGCCTTTGCCTTCACCTATGGCGCCAGTCTCGATCTGCTGCGGGCGATGGGCGCTGAATTGCGCTTCTTCTCGCCGATCCGCGACACGCAATTGCCCGAGGCGGACAGCCTGTATCTGCCGGGCGGCTATCCAGAGTTGCATCACGTCGCGCTGGCGCAAAACGCTTCAATGCTGGCGGCGATCCGCGCGCACCATGCGGCGGGCAAGCCGTTGCTCGCTGAATGTGGCGGCATGCTTTATCTGCTTGATTCTCTGACTGACGTGGAAGGCACCCGTGCTGAGCTGGTCGGTTTGCTCAAGGGCGATGCGGTGATGCAGAAGCGTCTCGCGGCGCTGGCGTTGCAGGCGGTTGAATTGCCGGAAGGGGAGTTGCGTGGGCATACCTATCATCATTCGCTGACCACCACCGAGCTGACGCCGATTGCCCGGGGGGTGAGTCCTAATGGCGGGCGTGGGGCCGAGGCGGTTTATCGCGAGGGGCGGATGACGGCTTCTTATGTGCATTTTTATTTCCCGTCGAATCCGACTGCGATTGCGGCATTGTTTGCGCCAGATAGTGAGGCCGCCTTCGCGAGCAGGCTCGCTCCCACAATGGATGACCTGAACCCTGTGGGAGCGAGCCTGCTCGCGAAAGGGCCATGACCGACAACACATTCTCCGAAGCCGAACGCGCGGCGGTCTACAAGGCCATCGCCGAACGCCGCGACATGCGCCACTTCACCGGCGGCAGCGTCGAGCCGCAACTGCTGCGTCGTCTGCTCGAAGCCGCTCATCAAGCGCCGAGCGTCGGTCTGATGCAGCCCTGGCGCTTCATTCGTATCAGCGATCGTGCTCTGCGCGGGCAGATCCGCGATCTGGTGGAAGAAGAGCGCATCCGCACCGCCGAAGCCCTTGGCGAGCGCAGCGATGAGTTCATGCAACTCAAGGTCGAAGGCATCAACGACTGCGCCGAAGTGCTGGTCGCAGCGCTGATGGACGATCGCGAAAAACACATCTTCGGTCGGCGCACGTTGCCGGAAATGGACATGGCCTCGTTGTCCTGCGCGATCCAGAATCTGTGGCTGGCCTCCCGCGCTGAAGGCCTGGGCATGGGCTGGGTCTCGCTGTTCGAACCGCAGGCACTGGCGGATTTGCTCAAGTTGCCGGCCGGTGCCAAGCCGCTGGCGGTGTTGTGTCTCGGCCCGGTCAAGGAATTCTATCCGGCGCCGATGCTGGTACTTGAAGGCTGGGCGCAGGCGCGGCCGCTCAACGAGTTGCTGTACGAAAATTATTGGGGAGTGAGTCAATGAGTGTGGCGTTGCTGAGTGTCGCCGCAGTAGCGCTGGATGCGCTGCTTGGTGAACCGAAACGCTGGCATCCGCTGGTGGCGTTCGGCAATTTTGCCGGGCGCATCGAGCAACGCTTCAACGCCGGCGGCCGTGGCTGGCGCAGCCATGGTGTGACCGCGTGGGTGCTCGCGGTGCTGCCGCTGACTCTGCTCGCCACCGCATTTTCCTGGGCGCCCTATGTGGGCTGGATTGTCGAGATTCTCGCGCTGTATTGCGCCCTCGGCATGCGCAGCCTCGGCGAACATGTCGCGCCGGTCGCGGCTGCGTTGCGCGCCGATGATCTGGACGAGGCGCGCAAGCGTGTCGGTTATCTGGTCAGCCGCCAGACCGATGAACTCGACAGCACTGCCGTGGCCCGTGCCGCCACTGAATCGGTGCTGGAGAACGGCAGCGATGCGGTGTTCGCTGCGCTGTTCTGGTTTGTCGTCGCCGGCGCCCCGGGCGTGGTTCTGTATCGCTTGAGCAATACCCTCGATGCGATGTGGGGTTATCGCAACGAACGCTTCGAACGTTTCGGCTGGGCGGCGGCGAAAATCGACGACGTGTTGAACTACATTCCTGCGCGTCTGGTGGCGTTGACCTACGCGCTACTGGGCAAGACCCGCCTCGCGCTGAAGTGCTGGCGCACCCAAGCGCCGCAGTGGGACAGCCCTAACGCCGGCCCGGTGATGGCGGCCGGTGCCGGTGCGCTCGGCGTCGAGTTGGGTGGACCGGCGATCTATCACGGCGAACTGCATGAGCGCCCACAACTGGGCGAAGGTGCGCCGGCGGATGCCGATTCCATTGACCGTGGCTGGCAATTGGTCCAGCGCGGCGTATGGTTATGGCTGCTGATGCTTTGCCTGGGGGCGGAATTTTATGCTTGAGCACGGTGGCCGGTTGCGCAAGGCTGCACTCGATTACGGGATTGCCGAAGCCGACTGGCTCGACCTGTCCAGCGGCCTCGCGCCGTGGCCGTTCCCGATCCCGGAGATCCCGCTGCGCGCCTGGGCGCGCTTGCCGGAAACCGACGACGGTCTGGAACAGGCCGCCTGCGATTACTACGGCGCCGCGCAGGTGCTGCCGGTGGCCGGCTCGCAAATGGCTATCCAGTTGCTGCCGCGTCTGCGCCGGGCCGGCAAGGTCGGCGTGTTGTCGCCGTGCTATGCCGAGCATGCCGAAGCCTGGCGGCGCAGCGGTTACATCGTCCGTGAAGTGCTCGAGCAGGAAGTCGAGTTCTTTCTCGACAGTCTCGATGTGCTGGTGGTGGTCAATCCGAACAATCCGACCGGCCTCAGCCTGACCCCGGCACGCCTGCTCGACTGGCATGCGCGGCTGGCGCAACGCGGCGGCTGGCTGGTGGTCGACGAAGCGTTCATGGACAACACGCCGCAGCTGAGCCTGGCGCCCTATGCGCATCAGGTCGGGCTGGTGGTGTTGCGTTCGTTCGGCAAGTTTTTCGGTCTGGCCGGGGTGCGCCTCGGTTTCGTTCTGGCCGAGCGCAAGTTGCTCAAACTGCTCGCCGAACAGGTCGGGCCGTGGGCGGTGAGCGGGCCGACGCGGGTACTCGGTACGGCGTGCCTGCAAGACACCGAGGGTCACACCCGTCAGCGGATTCGTAGCGATGAAGCGAGCGAACGGCTGGTGGCCCTGCTGACCCGTTGCGGTTTTGCACCGCAGGGTGGCTGCGCGCTGTTTCAGTGGCTGATCACCGAGCACGCCGAAGCGCTGCACGAATTCCTCGCCCGGCGCGGCATCCTCCTGCGCCTGTTCAGCCACAACAGCAGTGTGCGTTTCGGCCTGCCAGCGGATGCCGCGCAAGCGCTGCGTCTCGAACAGGCTTTGCAAGCATTCGCCAAGGACCACCCATGACCACTCTGATGGTGCAAGGCACCACGTCTGATGCCGGCAAAAGCACTTTGGTGACGGCGTTGTGCCGCTGGGCCACCCGCCAGGGCGTGGCGGTGGTGCCGTTCAAGCCGCAGAACATGGCGCTCAACAGCGCAGTCACCGCTGACGGCGGCGAGATCGGCCGCGCGCAGGCAGTGCAGGCGCAAGCGGCCGGTCTTGAACCGCATACCGATATGAATCCGGTATTGCTCAAGCCCAACAGCGACACCGGCGCGCAAGTGATCATTCACGGCCGTGCGGTGACGACGATGAACGCCGTTGCCTATCACGATTACAAGGCCATCGCGATGCAAGCGGTGCTCGCTTCCCATGCGCGGCTCAGCGCGGCGTATCCGTTGGTGATGGTCGAAGGCGCCGGTTCGCCGGCGGAGATCAATCTGCGCGCTGGCGATATTGCCAACATGGGCTTTGCCGAGGCGGTGGATTGCCCGGTTTTGCTGATCGCCGACATCAATCGCGGCGGCGTGTTTGCGCATTTGGTCGGCACGCTGGAATTGCTCTCGCCGAGCGAACAGGCGAGGGTCAAAGGCTTCATCATCAACCGCTTTCGCGGCGATATCGCCTTGTTGCAACCGGGTCTCGACTGGCTGGAGCAGCGCACCGGCAAACCGGTGGTCGGCGTGTTGCCCTACGTGATGGACCTGCACCTTGAAGCCGAGGACGGCATCGACCAACGCCAGACCGACAAGGCCGAACAGGTCTTGAAAGTAGTGGTGCCGGTGCTGCCGCGCATCAGCAATCACACCGATTTCGACCCGCTGCGTCTGCATCCGCAGGTGGATCTGCAATTTGTCGGCCCGGGGCAGGCGATTCCCGCCGCCGACCTGATCATCCTGCCGGGCTCGAAAAGCGTGCGCAGTGATTTGACTTATCTACGCGCCAACGGCTGGGACGCTGCGATCAATCGGCATCTGCGCTACGGCGGCAAGGTGCTGGGGATTTGCGGCGGTCTGCAGATGCTCGGTGAGCAAGTACACGATCCGCTTGGGCTGGAAGGCGCTGCCGGCTCCAGCGCCGGTCTGGGGCTGCTGGCGTTCGAAACGCAACTCGAAGCCGAGAAGCAATTGCGCAACGTGCGCGGGCGGCTGGCGTTGGAAAGCGCCGCAGTCAGCGGTTACGAAATTCATGCTGGCGTAACCAGCGGACCGGCACTGGAAAACCCGGCGGTACATTTGGACGACGGTCGTTGCGATGGTGCGCAAAGTGCCGATGGTCAGGTGTTCGGCACCTATCTGCATGGCTTGTTCGAATCCCCCGAGGCGAGCGCGGCGTTGCTGCGCTGGGCCGGGTTGAGTGATGTGCAGGAAGTCGATTACCACGGCTTGCGCGAACGCGACATCGAGCGGCTGGCGGATCTGGTGGAGAAGCATCTGGATACCGGGCTGTTGCGGCAGCTCTGCGGGATTTGAGTTGTCTGGACTGGCCTCTTCGCGAGCAGGCTCGCTCCCACAGGGAACTGCGATCAACGGTGGGAGCGAGCCTGCTCGCGAAGGGGCCGGCTGCCTTACCACACTTTTTTGGATGAACCCATGCTCCAACTGATCCTCGGCGGCGCCCGCTCCGGCAAGAGTCGTCTGGCGGAAAAACTCGCCAGCGACAGCCATCTGGCGGTCACCTACATCGCCACCAGCCAACCGCTCGACGGCGAAATGAACCAGCGCGTCGCCCATCACCGCGCGCGCCGCCCGGTCGAATGGGCGTTGATCGAAGAGCCACTGGAACTGGCCCGCGTGCTGCGCGAATCCGCCGGCGCCGAGCGCTGCCTGCTGGTCGATTGCCTGACCCTGTGGCTGACCAATCTGCTCATGCTCGACGACGCCGAACGTCTCGCCGCCGAGCGTGAAGCCTTGCTCGACTGCCTGGCGTCGTTGCCGGGTGAAATCATCTTTGTCAGCAACGAGACCGGAATGGGTGTCGTGCCGCTGGGCGAATTGACTCGCCGCTATGTCGATGAAGCCGGTTGGCTGCATCAAGCTCTGGCCGAGCGTTGTCAGCGAGTTGTCCTGACCGTCGCCGGCCTGCCCCTGACTTTGAAAGGACCTGCGTTATGAGCCCGACCTGGTGGCTGAACCCGTGCAAAACCGTGAACTCGGACATCATCGCGCAAGCGACCGAGCGCCAGCAGCAACTGACCAAACCGGCCGGTTCGTTGGGGCGCCTTGAATCGGTGGCCGTGCAACTGGCCGGTCTGCAAGGTCAGCTCAAGCCAACGCTGGATCAAGTCTGGATCGCGATTTTCGCTGGCGACCATGGCGTGGTAGCCGAAGGCGTATCGGCTTATCCGCAGGAAGTCACCGGGCAGATGCTGCTCAACTTTGTCAGCGGCGGCGCGGCGATCAGCGTGCTGGCACGTCAGCTCGGCGCGCAACTGGAAGTGGTCGATCTGGGCACGGTGAATCCGACGCTGAATTTGCCCGGCGTGCGCCATCTGAACATCGGCGCGGGAACGGCGAATTTCGTCCAGGGCGCAGCGATGACTCAGGCGCAGGGCGAATTGGCTTTGCAGGCCGGTCGCGACAGCGTCTTGCGCGCGAAAGCCGCCGGCACGCAGTTGTTCATCGGCGGCGAGATGGGCATCGGCAATACCACGGCGGCCAGTGCGCTGGCCTGTGCCTTGCTCGATTGCCCGGTGGCGCACCTGACCGGCCCCGGTACCGGGCTGAATGCCGCTGGCGTCAGCCACAAGGCGCACGTCATCGAACGCGCGCTGGCGCTGCATGCCGCACAGCGTGGCGATGCCTTGCATACGTTGTTCAATCTCGGCGGGTTCGAGGTTGCCGCGTTGGTCGGCGCTTTTCTGGCCTGCGCGCAGGAAGGCATTGCGGTGCTGGTCGACGGCTTTATCTGCACGGTCGCCGCGCTGGTCGCGGTGCGCTTGAATCCGGCCTGTCGCCAGTGGCTGTTGTTCGGCCATCGCGGTGCCGAGCCGGGCCATCGTCATGTGCTGGAAACCTTGAGCGCCGAGCCGCTGCTCGAGCTCGGCCTGCGTCTGGGCGAGGGCAGTGGCGCAGCGTTGGCGGTGCCGTTGTTGCGTCTGGCCTGTGACCTGCACGGGCAAATGGCGACGTTCGCCGAAGCGGCCGTGGCGGATCGCCCGGCATGAGCCTGCGCCTGGATCTGCTGCGTCACGGCGAAACGGAACTCGGCGGCGGCTTGCGCGGCAGTCTCGACGATGCGCTGACCGCAAACGGCTGGACGCAGATGCGTGCAGCGGTGGTCGACGGCGGGCCGTGGGATCGAATTGTCAGTTCGCCATTGCAGCGTTGCGCGCGCTTCGCCGCCGAACTCGGTGAGCAATTGAACCTGTCCGTGCATCTGGACAAGGATCTGCAAGAGCTGCATTTCGGCGCGTGGGAAGGGCAGAGCGCGGCGGCGTTGATGGAAACGGACGCCGAAGCGCTGGGGCTGTTCTGGGCTGATCCCTATGGCTTCACGCCACCGCAGGGGGAGCCGGTCAGCGCGTTTTCCGCGCGGGTGTTGGCGGCGGTCGCGCGGTTGCAGGCGGCTTACGCCGGCGAACGGATTCTGCTGGTCAGCCACGGCGGCGTGATGCGCTTGTTGCTCGCGCAGGCACGTGGTCTGCCGCGCGAACAGTTGCTCAATGTCGAAGTCGGCCACGGCGCGCTGTTTGCGCTGACTATCGAGGCTGACGGCGCGCTCAAGGAAGGTCACTGAGATGTTACCGCTGTGGATCGCCTTGCAGTTTCTCAGCAGCCTGCCGATTCGCCTGCCGGGCATGCCTGAGCCGCAACAGCTTGGCCGTTCGCTGCTGTTTTATCCGCTGGTGGGATTGCTGTTCGGGTTGATCCTCTATGCGTTGAATCTGTTGTTGGCCAGCGCGCCGATGTTGCTCCATGCGGCGCTGTTGCTGACCGTGTGGGTATTGCTCAGCGGCGCGCTGCATCTCGATGGCCTGGCCGACAGTGCTGATGCCTGGCTCGGCGGTTTTGGTGATCGTGAACGTACGCTGACGATCATGAAAGATCCGCGCAGCGGGCCGATCGCGGTGGTCACGCTGGTGCTGGTGTTGTTGCTGAAATTCGCCGCGCTGCTGGCGCTGATCGAGCAAGGGCATACCCTGACGCTGATCATCGTCCCGGTGCTCGGGCGAGCGGCGCTGTTGGGGTTGTTTCTGACTACGCCGTATGTGCGTGCGGGTGGCTTGGGTCAGGCGCTGGCCGATCATCTGCCGCGTAAAGCGGGGTGGTGGGTGCTGGGGTTGAGTGCGCTGGGCTGCGTGTTGATCGCGGGTATCGGCGCGGTGCTGATTTCGCTGGTTGGGTTTGTCTGGCTGCGGCGATTGATGATGCGGCGGTTGGGCGGGGCTACCGGGGATACGGCAGGGGCGTTGCTGGAATTGCTGGAGATGGGGGTGTTGGTGGGGCTCGCTTTGGTCTGAAGGATTTGCGTAGATGATGCCGGCTCCTTCGCGAGCAGGCTCGCTCCCACCTTCGAAATGCAATCCCCTGTGGGAGCGAGCCTGCTCGCGAAGACGGCCTCTCCGGCAAAAATGATGTTCAGAGTAAACTCATCTGTAACTTGATTTAACACACTCGCGGGTATATACACGCATCATGCTTCCTTCTCAGTGTTTATGCACCAACCTGCGTCGCGCCGCGCGTGGCGTCAGCAGGCATTACGACGGCGCTCTCGATGGCTTCGGGATCAACGTTGCCCAGTATTCTCTGCTGTGCAATCTGCAGCGGCTGGAGCAACCGAGCATTTCCGAACTGGCTGAGGCCATGGGCCTGGATCGCAGCACCCTCGGGCGCAATTTGCGTGTGCTGGAGGGCGAAGGTCTGGTGGCGCTGGCCGAAGGCGAGGACATGCGCAACCGCATCGTGCGCCTCACTGAAACCGGCGTGCAGCGGCTGGCAGCGGCACTGCCGGCGTGGGAAGCGGCGCAACAGCGACTGATCGACCGTCTCGGTGCCGAGAAGCGCGAAACCTTGCTCAAACTGCTCGACGAACTGGCCTGACGCCGGTTTTTTCGCGCTCAAGCGGGTATATACCCGTGACTGGAGAATAACAATGACATCGATGTGGCGTACGTGCGGTTGGGTGTTGCTGGGGAGTGCGCTGATCCTGGCGTTGTCATTGGGCGTGCGCCACGGGTTCGGTCTGTTCCTGTCGCCTATGAGCGCGCAGTTCGGCTGGGGTCGCGAAGTGTTTGCCTTCGCCATCGCCCTGCAAAACCTGATCTGGGGCCTGGCGCAGCCGTTCACCGGCGCGCTGGCTGACCGCTTCGGCGCGGCGAAAGTGGTGCTGGTCGGTGGGATCCTCTACGCGGCGGGCCTGGTGTGCATGGGCCTGTCTGATTCGGCAGTGACTCTGTCACTCAGTGCCGGTCTGCTGATCGGTATCGGTCTTTCGGGCACTTCGTTTTCGGTCATTCTTGGTGTTGTGGGTCGTGCTGTGCCGCCAGAGAAACGCAGCATGGGCATGGGTATTGCCAGTGCTGCCGGTTCGTTCGGCCAGTTCGCCATGTTGCCGGGCACCCTCGGCTTGATCGGCTGGCTCGGCTGGTCGGCCGCGCTGTTGGTGCTGGGCCTGCTGGTGGCGATGATTGTGCCGCTGGTGAGCATGCTCAAGGATAAACCCCTGCCGGTGCTTGGCCATGAACAGACTCTTTCCGAAGCGCTGCGTGAGGCCTGTTCGCACTCCGGTTTCTGGCTGCTGGCGTTCGGCTTTTTTGTCTGCGGTTTTCAGGTGGTGTTCATTGGCGTGCACTTGCCAGCGTATCTGGTGGATCAGCATCTGCCCGCCAGTGTCGGCACCACGGTGCTGGCATTGATTGGGCTGTTCAACATTTTCGGCACTTACACCGCTGGTTGGCTCGGTGGCCGCATGTCCAAACCGCGACTGTTGACGGCGTTGTATCTACTGCGCGCAGTGGTGATCGTGCTGTTCCTGTGGTTGCCGGCGACCACCACCACAGCGTATCTGTTCGGCATGGCCATGGGCTTCCTGTGGCTGTCGACGGTGCCGTTGACCAACGGTACGGTGGCGACCTTGTTCGGCGTGCGCAATTTGTCCATGCTCGGTGGCATTGTCTTTCTGTTCCATCAGCTCGGTTCGTTCCTTGGTGGCTGGCTGGGCGGGGTGGTGTACGACCGAACCGGGAGTTATGACTTGATCTGGCAAGTGGCGGTTCTCTTGAGCCTGCTCGCGGCGGCGCTGAACTGGCCGGTGCGCGAGCGTCCGGTGGCGCGCCTGCAAGCTGCGGCGAGCGCAGCATGAGCCGGATCTGCGCGCGATTCGCGCTGACCGCACTGGCTGCAGCGCTGTTGGCGCTGGTGTGGTGGGGCTGGCAACGCGGCGGTCTGGCGCTGATGCAGTTGGGCATGAGCATTTGCTAGATGGCAGCGTGGCGAGTAACGTCGAAGCCTGATGACTGCCCAAGGAAATTCGACATGTTGATGCGCTGGTGTGCTGTTCCCGCGTTGCTGATGGCGTTGACTGGCCTGGCCCAGGCCGCCGACTGTCCTGAGCTGCTGCAAGGCTCGTTGCCAAAGCTGCGCGCCAAGGAATCCATCGATCTGTGCAAGCAGTACGCCGACAAGCCGCTGGTGGTGGTCAATACCGCCAGCTTCTGCGGTTTCGCCCCGCAGTTCGAAGGCCTCGAGGCGCTGAACAAGCGCTATAAGGATCAGGGGCTGGAAATGCTCGGCGTGCCGTCGAATGACTTCAAGCAGGAGTCCAAGGACAGCGCGGAAACTGCCAAGGTCTGCTACGCCAATTATGGCGTGACCTTCAACATGACCGAGCCGCAGAAGGTTCGCGGCGATGACGCCACGCATCTGTTCCAGGTGCTGGCCGCGCAGAGCAATGCGCCGAAGTGGAATTTCTACAAGTACGTGGTCGACCGGCAGGGCAAGGTCGTGGCGAGTTTTTCCAGTTTGACCAAACCGGATGACCCCGAGTTTATTGCCGCGATCGAAAAGGCCATTGCCTCCAAACCGCTGAAGCCCTGAAGCCTTTTGATGGTCCTGTAGGAGCTGACGAGTGCAACGAGGCTGCGATCTTTTGATCCTGGAATTTCAAGAACAAAAGATCGCAGCCTCGTTGCACTCGTCAGCTCCTACCGGTTTGTTCGATGCCCAGGCATGAAAAAGCCCCGCCTCTGTAAAGAGAGCGGGGCTTTTTCGTGGGCGAGGGTTTAGCCTCGCCACAGTGCATCAGAAGCGGTATGTCGCGCCGACACCGAAGCCGTTTGCCGAGTTTTCATACTTGGCATCGTAAGTCTGGCCACGCGCGTTTTCGTTGCGGATGTTGACCGACTCTTCTTTCAGGTACGA
This sequence comes from Pseudomonas sp. ef1, assembly GCF_007293365.2. Lineage (NCBI taxonomy): Bacteria > Pseudomonadati > Pseudomonadota > Gammaproteobacteria > Pseudomonadales > Pseudomonadaceae > Pseudomonas > Pseudomonas sp. ef1. Next base: position 2,850,636 of record NZ_CM129815.1, read on the forward strand.
GTACGCGACGTCGATGGTCAGGTCGTCGGTCGGGCTCCAGCCGGCACCGATACTGAAGATGGTGCGGTCGCCAGTCGGGATACGCGGCGAGCGGTCTTCGTTATTGGTTGGCGACTGGTCGAAGGTCAGACCGGTACGCAGGACCCATTCCTTGTTCAACTGGTACGAGGTACCCACGGCATAGGCCCAGGAGTCATGCCAGTTCTGGTCTTCGTTGATCGAACCGAACTGACCGGCCAGCAGAGGCTGCACGCCGGAGTTCTTTACGGTGATCTTTTCCAGTTGGCTCCAGCGGGTCCAGGTGGTGCCGGCGTAGACGTTCCAGCGATCGTTGATCGCCTGGGTGACCGACAGGTCCACGGATTCCGGCGTGGTGATCTTCAGCGAAGCGTCGTATTTCTGATTGGCGCCCAGACCCGTCAGGCCCAGCACGTTGTAGTTGACCTTGGTGTTGCCTTCGAGCTTGTAATCGACCTTGGAGTGATAGGTCAGGCCCACACGGGTAGTGTCGGTGGCCTGGACCAGCAAGCCGACGTTGTAACCCAGCGCGGTGTCGTCACCCTTGATCTTGACCTTGCCATCCGGGAAAGCCTGAGAGATCGATAGGTTGGATTCCAGCGAGCCATCGATGCGGTTGATGGTCGGGCCGAAACCGATCGACACCTTGTCGTTGAAGGCGTAGCTGACGGTTGGCTGGAAGGTGATGACTTGTACTTCCGACTTGCTGCCGAAATAACGACCGGCGAAGCCGCTTTCATAATCCGTGATCAGGCCGAACGGCACGTACACACCGAGGCCGAATGCCCAGTGATCATCGATCGGTTTTACATAGAAGCCCATCGGTACGGCAGTGAGGGGCACCATGTCGCCTTTGTTGCTGCCGCCGTTCGGGCTGGAGCTGGTATCGCTGATATCGGTATGCGCGTCGACCAGGGCGACGCCGCCGGTGACTTGTTCGCGCTTGATGCGCGCCATGCCGGCCGGGTTGCCATAAACAGTGCTTGCGTCGTCGGCAGAAGAAGATCGCCCGGCAAAACCAGTCCCCATCCCACTGATGCTTTGTTCGTTGAGGGCAAAACCTGCCGCGAAGATTTGTGTGGAGGCAAGGGTAACGGCGAGGCTAAGGGTGGTTTTGAGCATGACTTTTTTCATTATTAGAACTCCTGATGATCACCGGGGCGAAAATTACCAACATTTTCGTCCCAGCGCTATAGCCTGTATGCCTTGAGTTAGAGCGGTTTTGTAGGACAATCCGACCAAAATGGCGACTTGTTGCGAGAACTTGTGAAACCGCCCGGTCAGCAAGCGACCTGATTCAGCGGTGAAACACAGGTTTGCCAAGCGCAGGTGAAGTCGCGCAAACGGCCTTGCGGTTGAAAGGTCTGGCGCCAGATACGTGCCATGCCGAGCAGGTCGGTCGGAGCGGGGAGGGTGGGGTTTTGTTCTTCTACCAGCAGCCAGGCGATGGCCGTGGCGTAACGCAGGTTGACGGTCAGTTCCAGATGCGGACCGCTGAGGAATGCATGCTGACTGGCGAGGCCGCGCACCAGGCTGGCGCGCTCCGGATCGAGCGCCAGATAATCGTCCCAGAGCGCCTGATGGCGATGCTCGGCAATCCGGTAGAGGCCGTGGCCACGGCGGTCGTGCAGGGCAGAGCCGAGGGCGGATTGGCTGGCAGCGATACCCAGCAGCAGGGATTCGGCGGTTGCGCAGTGGCGTCCCAGATAGATTAACGTGGGACGAATCACATAGCGGCACAGTTCGCTGGCAGCGATACCCATAACACCCTCGGTTCTTGTTGTTGAGGGCGAGTCCTGAAGAGGCCTTGGCAGCAGTGGATCGACTCAGGCTCGCCGCAAGCGGGTCAAGCCGCTTGAGTTGAAGTGTAGTGTCATATTCAGCGTGTAAAGGCCTGTTTTTAAAATATTTCCGCCATCGCATCCCGGGCGTTAGATCGGAACATGCTTAGAAGCGTTGCGCTAAAAGTGAAATATCAGGCAATAAAAAGCCCCGCTTTTCAGCAGGGCTTTGCTTTTGCAGCCTGTCCGGCTTTCAGGCAACCAGTGCCTGACGGGTACGCTCGATCACGGCCTGCAGCGGTTCGGCGCTGGAGTATTGATCGGGGTACAGACGCTCGCTGTGACGAGCGATACCGTGTTCATTGACCACGGTGAAGCTGAAGCAGCCTTTGCGAGCGGCCATGATCAGGCAGTTCATTGGAGCAAAAGCGTTGGTTAGGGTGCGAATGGCATCCTGAGTCTGGATTTGAGTAGACATAGTTATTAGGTGTTCCTACAAATGACACGGATAAGAACCGTGCAACGTTAAAACGTTCCAGTAACGTTGATCACCATTGATCGAACGAAGAACCCGACTGGAACAAAGCAGCCAGTTTGAAGCGCTGATAAGTGAGCGCGCTTGGGCTGGCAGGTAGGTACTTAGGAGGACAGGCATCACAGCGAGGGCAAAGGTTCTGGGCCCGGGGTGAAGATCCTGATCAATTTGCAGGTTGGTTCGGTCAGAGTAAGTGTTCTTCGCAACGCCCTTTGCTTTCGTTCAAAGGCAGCGTCGTCGCAAGAGTTACCTGGAAACCATCGAGGGGTCGTTCCCGCTTTTTTCGGCAGTGTCTTCCTGTTGGAAGTTGACCGTGGGAGATGTTCGACCGGAATTGACTTTCAGCTTGGTACTAACGCCGCGGATAGTAACGGATTCGTTCGGGCGAAGCAAACCACATGACGAAAAAAGCTTCGCACGGAAGGTTCGTGTCACACCGCCCGTCGGCGTGCATGCTTTTCGCAGAGCCTTTCGGGCGTTCGCAGCTGCGCAAAATGACCCGAAAAAGCGCACGTATATAACCGGCGCACAGGTACTTGTGCACATTAGTTGCGCAGAGCGTAACGCGACTGTCACATCGATCCTGACTCCAGTCGCTGCCTGTATCAAAAGTTTAAGTCAATGAAAAATATCGTCTTTTTTTGTTGGTGAAAAAATCGTCAGTTTGACTGCGAGCCCCATTCTATAAGGCTTTGCGAGGATCACAGAGCGGTTGTCCACTGACTTATCCACAGCTTCTGTGGATTGTCCCTAGCGCTTGCTCTAGCACGGGCGTGCCGGGTTTTTTTCGACTTTACCTGTAAGAAAAAGAGAGTAAAGTGGCGCGCCTTCCGATCTGTCCCGCAGTGCTTTATGAAGTTTCGCTCAGTATCAGACTCTGTTACCTCCAATCCGACCTCTGTTACCGCTCCCAAGCGTTTTTCCGTGCGTGTGGCTGAATGGCTGCTCGATGCGCCGCGCCTGAGCGACAGCCCCAGCGCCAAACACCTCGCGGGCCGCCTGCTCAAGCAACCGGCCCGCGAAGGCGTGGTCGCCGCACAAAGCCGTCTCGGCCAATTGATCTGCCGTGAGTGCGGCAATGCCCGTGACCGGCGTATCGGCCAGGAGCTGCTGCGTCAGGCCGCCCGCGCCGGTGACCGTCGCGCGCAACAGGAACTCGGTCTGATCGAAGACTGAGCTGTCCAAGCCCAGACACCTTGGTTAACCTTCAGGCTTTATCCGATTGGCAGGAGTCGCTATGGCTATGGACTTGACCAGCATATTGCTTGGTCTTGCGGCAGCAGGGGTGCCGCTGCTGGCGCTGGCCTGGCAACTGCAACGCCGGGCCAGCAATGCCCAGGCCGATCTGGCCTTGCTCGAGGAGCGCCTGGCCATGGCGCAACTGGCCCAGGACGGCCTCACCGCGCAGCTTGAAGCGAGCCGCGATGAAATCGCCGATCTCGGCCAGGCCAATGCCGCCAAACAGGCAGACCTCGCCGCCCTGCGCCGTGAAGTCGAATTGCTGCAGATCGAGCGCGATGACGCCCGCGACGCCTCCCACGCCTGGAACCTCGAACGCGCCAACAAGGACGCTGAGTTGCGCCGCCTCGACGCCCACGCTGCCTCGCTGAGTGCCGAACTGCGAGAGCAACAGGAAAGCCATCAACAACGTCTCAACGACCTGCAAGGCTCACGCGATGAACTGCGCGCGCAATTCGCCGAGCTGGCCGGCAAGATCTTCGATGAGCGTGAGCAGCGCTTTGCCGAAACCAGCCAGCAGCGGCTCGGGCAGTTGCTTGATCCGTTGAAAGAGCGCATTCAGTCCTTTGAAAAACGCGTGGAAGAAAGCTATCAGGCCGAAGCCCGCGAGCGCTTCTCGCTGGCCAAGGAGCTGGAGCGTTTGCAGGCGTTGAACCTGCGCCTGAGCGACGAAGCGACCAATCTGACCCGCGCGCTCAAGGGCCAGAAAACCCAAGGCAATTGGGGCGAACTGATCCTCGAGCGCGTTCTTGAGCATGCAGGTCTGGAGAAGGGCCGCGAGTACCAGACCCAGGTCAATCTCAAAGGCCCGGACGGGGAACGCTTCCAGCCCGATGTGATCATTTATCTGCCCGGCGACAAGCAAGTCGTGGTCGACTCGAAAGTCAGCCTCACGGCCTATCAACAATATGTTGCGGCCGATGACGACACCCTCGGACAGATCGCGATCAAGCAGCATGTATTGTCGCTGCGCAATCATGTCAAAGGTTTGGCCGGCAAGGATTACAAGCGTCTGGAAGGCCTGCACAGCCTCGATTTCGTTTTGTTGTTCGTACCGATCGAAGCGGCATTTTCCGCTGCGTTGCAGGCTGAGCCTTCGCTGTTTCAGGACGCTTTCGACCGCAATATCGTGATCGTCAGCCCGACTACGCTGTTGGCCACGCTGCGGGTGATCGACAGTCTGTGGAAGCAGGAACGGCAGAGCCAGAACGCCCGGGAAATCGCCGAGCGCGCGGGTTGGCTGTACGACAAGTTCGTGTTGTTTATTCAGGATCTGGACGAAGTGGGCAATCGTCTGCAGCAACTGGACAAGGCTTACAGCTCAGCGCGTAACAAGCTGACAGAGGGGCGCGGTAATCTGGTCAGCCGCAGTGAGCAGTTGAAGTTGCTCGGTGCGCGGGCGAGCAAGAGCTTGCCGGCGGATTTGCTGGAGCGGGCGATGACGGATGTTGATGGGTTGGTTGAGTTGCCTGAGTAAGAGGTCTTTTTTTGGGGCTGATTTTGGGGGCATATCCGTTGCTGCGGTGATGGCGGCTGGCGGTTTCGCCCTTACGGCGAGTCACCTTTTTCAAACGCCAAAAAGGTAACCCAAAAGGCTTGCTCCTGCGTTCGGCCCTCGCAGGCTCGGGTTCCTTCGCTCCGGGATCGATCCGGGCGCAGCGGCTCCGGTTTGCTTCGCTGCACCTCCTTCCGCTGTGTCTGGCTGCGCCAGACGGTCGCTGCGCTCCCACGCCCGGATCAATCCCTCCACTCAGCCTTCCGACGTCGCCGGTGGATCAAGATCAAAAGCACTCGAGCTTGCGCTCATTGTTGAGTGGGGCGGCTGCGCCGCGGGCAGCTGCGCTGCCTTGCTTTTGCTTTTGTGGGAGCGAGCCTGCTCGCGAAGGCAATCTGCCGACCAACCATTTCACTCAGATATCGACGGTCCAACTGTAGGAGCTGCCGAAGGCTGCGATCTTTTGCTCTTGCTCTTGCTCTTGCTCTTGCTCTTGCTCTTGCTTTTCTGTGGGAGCGAGCCTGCTCGCGAAGGCGTCTGCAAGGTCACCTTCTACAACGGCAAATACCGACTCAACAGTGCCCGCAACGCTGCCGGCTTCACCGGTTTGGCCAGGTAATCCAGGCCCGCAGCATGCACTTGCGCTACGGTCTCCGGGCGTCCATCCGCGCTGATTACCACGCCGGGTACCGGCTCGCCCAGGCGCGTGCGCAACCACGCCATCAGCTCTGTGCCGGTATCGCCGTGGTCGAGGTGATAGTCGACCAGCGCCAGTTGCGGCCGCACACCTTCATTCAATATCGCTGCGCATTCTTCGCGATTGCGCGCCGTCCATACCTGGCAGCCCCAGCGGCTCAACAGGCTGTTCATGCCGATCAGGATGCTGTCTTCGTTATCGATGCACAGCACCTGCGCGCCGCTGAGCATTTTGCTGTTCGGTTCGACCGAGGCGCTCGCCGCAGGCGTTTGCGTGCGCGCCAGCGGTACCGTGACGCTGAACACACTGCCGCGCCCCGACCAGGAGCGAACGCGCAAGGTATGCCCGAGCACGCGGCACAAGCCGTCGGCGATCGCCAGACCCAGGCCCAGACCTTTTTCGGCGCGGGTCTGGTGGCTGTCGAGGCGTTTGAATTCTTCGAAAATCACTTGTTGTTTGTCTTCCGGAATCCCCGGGCCGCGATCCCAGACTTCCAAACATAACTCACCACCGCGCCGACGCACGCCCAGCAGCACCGGGCCTTTGGCGTAGCGGAACGCGTTGGTGAGGAAGTTCTGCAGAATCCGCCGCAGCAGTTTGATGTCGCTGTCGATGCGCAATTGACTGCCACGCACCCGGAACGTGAGTTTTTGCTCTTGGGCCAGTGCCTTGAATTCCGCGCCGAGGGTGTCGAACAGTTCGTTGACGGCGAAGGCTTTGCGATCCGGGTTGATCTTGCCGTTTTCCAGGCGGGAGATGTCCAGTAGATCGCTGATCAGGTCTTCCGCCGAACGCAACGAGCTGTCGAGGTGTTGCACCAACTGCTGCGCCTCTGCGCTCAAGCCTTCGTTCTGGTGAGAGAGGGCGGCGGAGAACAGCCGTGCGGCGTTCAGCGGTTGCATCAAGTCGTGGCTGACGGCGGCGAGGAAACGGGTTTTCGACTGGTTGGCCGCCTCGGCATTGCCCTTGGCTTCAGTGAGCGCGACGTTGAGTTGCGACAGTTCCTGGGTGCGCTCGCTGACCCGTTGTTCCAGCCCTTCGTTCGCCTCGGTCAGCGCCTGTTCGGCTTCGCGGAACGCGGTAATGTCGGTGAAGCTCATGACAAATCCGCCGCCGGGCATCGGGTTGCCGATCAGCTCGATCACCCGGCCATTGGGGAACAGCCGTTCGGAAGTGTGCGCGCGGCCTTGACGCATCCAGTGCAAGCGTCGCGCGACGTGCACTTCCGCTTCGCCGGGGCCGCACAAACCGCGTTCGGCGTTGTAGCGAATGATGTCGGCAATCGGCCGGCCGACGCTGATCAGGCCGTCGGGGTAGTTGAACAGCTCCAGATAACGGCGGTTCCACGCCACCAGTTTCAGCGACTGGTCGACCACGCTGATGCCCTGGGTGATGTTCTCGATCGCGCCTTGCAGCAGGGCGCGGTTGAACTGCAGCACCTCCGAGGCTTCGTCAGCGATTCGGACTACGTCCTCCAGCTGCATTTCCCGACCTTCGATGGCGGCTTTTACTACAGCGCGCGTCGAAGAAGCGCCGAGGACACCGGCGAGCAAGCGTTCGGTGTGGGCAATCCATTCGCTGTCGGCGTTCTGGTTGGGGTTGAAACCCTTGCCCTGACGGTAGGCGAAGCGAATGAAGCTCTGCCGCGCGCGTTCTTCGCCGACGAAACGCGCCGCCAGTTGCAGCAGATCGTCGATCTGCACCGCCAGCATTGAACGAGCATTAGGCCGCGCGCTGATTTCCTGACCGATGAAACGCCCGGCCTGCCAGTGCTCGGAAACCCGCGTGCGCGACAGCACCGAGACCCAGGCGAACAGGGTGAAGTTACCCGCCAGCGACAGCACCACGCCTTGAGTCAGCGGCGTAATCGGCAGGTTCAGCGGATTGCTGTGCAGCCACGCCAAGCCGGGGAAACTCGCCAGCGACCAGCCGAGACTGTGCGCGGCAATCGGCAGCACCAGCGTGTAAAACCACAGAAACGTGCCGGTGGCGAGGCCGGCGAACACGCCCCGGCGGTTGGCCTGTTTCCAGTACAGCGCGCCGAGCATGGCCGGCGCCAGTTGCGTCACCGCGGCGAAGGCGATCTGGCCGATGGTCGCCAGGCTCGCGGTCGAGCCGAGCAAGCGATAACTGACGTAGGCCAGCAGGAGAATCACCACGATGCTCACGCGGCGCACCGAGAGCATCCACTGGCGGAACACTTCGAACGGGCGCTCGGCGTTGTTGCGGCGCAACAGCCACGGCAACAGCATGTCGTTGGAGACCATGGTCGACAGTGCGACGCTGGCGACAATCACCATGCCGGTCGCTGCCGATGCACCACCGATAAACGCCAGCATCGCCAGCGCCGGATGGGCCTGGGCCAGCGGCAGGCTGATCACGAACGAGTCGGGCAGCACATCGCTGGGCAGCATCATCTGACCGGCAAGGGCGATCGGGACTACAAACAATGCGGCCAAAGCCAGATAAGCCGGGAACACCCATTTCGCCAGGCGCAGATCCTGCGGGTCGATGTTCTCCACCACGGTGACGTGAAATTGCCGGGGCAGGCAGATGATCGCCATCATCGCCACGCCGGTCTGCACCACCATCGACGGCCAATTAATCGTTTCCTTCCAGTACGCCTCAAGGCGCGGGGCGAGCATCGCCTGATTGAACAGGTCGTCGAAACCGTCATACAGCCCGTACGTGACGAAGGCGCCGACGGCGAGAAAGGCGAACAGCTTGACCAGCGACTCGAACGCGATCGCCAGCACCATGCCACGGTGGTGTTCGGTGGCGTCGAGGTTGCGCGTACCGAAAACGATGGTGAACAACGCCAGCACCAGCGACACGATCAGCGCCGTGTCCTGGGCGCGGGTGCCCATGGCATCGGCGCCGGCGCCGATCAACAGGTTCACGCCGAGGACAATGCCTTTGAGTTGCAGGGCAATATAGGGCAACACGCCGACCAGACAGATCAGCGCCACCACCACCGCCAGCGATTGCGACTTACCGTAGCGCGCGGCGATGAAGTCGGCGATGGAGGTGATGTTCTCCTGTTTGCTGATCATCACCATTTTCTGCAGGACCCACGGCGCGCCGACCAGCAGCAGGATCGGCCCGAGGTAAATCGGCAGGAATGACCACAGTTGTTCCGCCGCCTGACCGACCGCGCCGAAAAACGTCCAGCTGGTGCAGTAGACCGCCAGCGACAGGCTGTACACCCAGGCGCGCACCCGCGGCGGCAACGGCGTGCTGCGACGGTCGCCGTAGAAGGCGATGGCGAACATGATGGCCATGTAGGCCAGGGCAACGACGGCAATCAGCCCGGTGGACAACGACATGCAGCACTCCCGACAAAAGACTCCCCGGCACTCCTGCCCGGGCGGACAGTCTCGCACGCGCGCGACGGTTAGTCAGTGTCGACCAAGGTCGTGGCGTGGCGGGGTGTCGCAGGCATGGATCGTTGCGTTTGTGCGTTGATCCTGCCCGACGCGCAATCCTGTAGGAGCTGCGGCACGCGGCGATCTTTTGATCTTGATGTGAAGATCAAAGGATCGCAGCCTCGTTGCACTCGTCAGCTCCTACATCAAAGCTTGCGTCAGTCCAGATGCAGCGCAATATCGATCAACCGATGCAACTCATCCACCTCCAGCGCCGTGGCCGAAAACAGAATCCGGAACACCACCGGCGCCACCACCAGATTGATCAAGCGGTCGACACTCGGTGTGTTTTCATCCGGATAGCGATCGACAATGGTCTGCAACTGCGCACCGATGATCGCCACGCAATAGCCGGGCGTAGCGCTGGCCTGCACGTCGCGCATCATGTTGCGCCCGACCTCCGAGCTCATCTCGTCGAGATATTGCTCGGCCCAGGCGCGGATATCGCCGCGCAGGCTGCCAGTGTTCGCCGGCTCGCTGTCCGGGCGCATGCGGGCGAGGGCGACGTCCGCCAGCAACGCCGCCAGATCACCCCAGCGGCGGTAGATCGTCGACGGCGTAACCCCCGCGCGGGCGGCAATCTGCGGGACGGTCACGGTGGAACGTTCCTGCTCTTGCAGCAGCGCATTGACCGCCGAATGAATCGACTCCTGCACCCGGGCACTGCGGCCACCGGGGCGTAAACCTTCTTTAATAGCCATGCGGCAGACCTTAACACAAAGAATTTGCTTTAAGCGCTGGGCGGTAGCACACTGCGCAAAAGCAAAAAATTAGCTTTTGTGGAGTGTGCCCATGACCAGCCTCTTGAATAATTTCGCTTCCCACCGGTCCAGCTTGTGGTTTCTGGCGATTACCTTACTCAGTTTTCTCGCCGCTTCCACCGCGCCGACGCCGTTGTATCACTTGTATCAGGATCAGCTGCATTTCTCGGCAGCGATGTTGACGCTGATCTTCGCCGTTTACGCTTTCAGTCTGTTGGCGGCGTTGCTGACGGTTGGTTCGCTTTCCGACCATCTCGGACGCAAACCGGTGATCTTCAGTGCCGTGCTGCTCAATGCGCTGGCGATGCTGCTGTTCATTTATGCCGACAGCGTGTCGTGGTTGATCAGCGCACGGGTGCTGCAAGGTTTCGCCACCGGCATGGCCACTGCCGTATTGAGTGCAACGCTGCTCGACACCGACCGTCAGCAGGGGCCGCTGATCAACAGTGTCGCGCCGTTACTCGGGATGGCTTTGGGCGGTTTGGGCTGTGGCTTGCTGGCAGAATTCGCACCGGCGCCGTTGCAGCTGACCTATTGGTTGCTGTTGGCGTTGTTCGTGTTGCAGGGCGTTTATGTCTGGCGCCTGCCGGAGAGTGTCTCGCGGCAAGGTGGGGCGCTGGCATCGTTGCGACCGACCCTGCACGTGCCGGTGCAAGCGCGTTCAACGTTATGGCGAGTGCTGCCACTGAACACCGCAACCTGGGCGCTCGGAGGTTTTTATGCCTCGCTGGCACCGTCGTTGGTGCGCACGGCCACTGGCTCTACCTCCAATCTGATCGGCGGCGCTACGGTCGCGGCGCTCACCGTGACCGGTGCGTTGATGATTTTCCTGATGCGCAATCGTCCAGCCGCTCAGGCGCTGCGGCTGGGCGCGAGCTTGCTGCCGATCGGGCTAGTGCTGATTCTGCTCGGTGTGCATGGCGCCAGTCTGTCGCTGTTTTTCTTTGGCACCCTGGTCGCCGGTTGCGGCTTCGGTTCGGGTTTCCTCGGTGCGGTACGCAGTCTGGTGTCGCTGGCCTCGCCACACGAGCGAGCCGGGTTGATGTCGGCGTATTACGTGCTCAGTTATCTGGCGTTCTGTCTGCCGGCGCTGCTGGCCGGGCATCTCGCTCGCAGTTTCGGGTTGCTGGCGACCACTGATGGTTACGGCGTTGTATTGATCGTGCTGGCCGTGGCTGCGCTGCTGCTCAGTCTGCGTCCACAGACAGGCAGAGTTTGCAGCGCTCCTTAAGCGCGTGTAGATACTTATCTGCAAAACAGATAACAGTTAGAGATATTACCCGTTATATCGATATTCGATTCGGATCTACCATGAACTCAACCTCACCAGAGGACAGGAGTTCATGATGATTTGCCCTAACAGTGTCACCCCCGGCTACAAACCTTTCAGCCAGCTTCAGCATCCGCGCGAAGTGATCCGCCAGTTCACGCCGAACTGGTTCGCCGCGACCATGGGCACCGGTGTGTTGGCATTAGCGCTGGCCCAGTTGCCGCTGGCCATTCCCGGATTGCGCGCTGTGGCCGAAGGGCTGTGGTTGTTCAACATTCTGTTATTTACGCTGTTTACCGTTGCCTACGCCGCGCGCTGGATTTTGTTCTTTGACGAGGCGCAGCGGATTTTCGGTCATTCGACTGTATCGATGTTCTTCGGCACCATTCCCATGGGCCTGGCGACGATCATCAACGGCTTTCTGTTGTTCGGGCTGCCGCGCTGGGGCGACGGTGTCATTCAGCTCGTTGAAGTGTTGTGGTGGATCGATGTAGCGATGTCGCTGGGCTGCGGTGTGTTGATTCCGTACATGATGTTTACCCGTCAGGAACACAGCATCGATCAGATGACTGCGGTCTGGTTGCTGCCGGTGGTGGCGGCGGAAGTAGCCGCGGCCAGCGGCGGCTTGCTCGCCCCGCATCTGACCGACGCCCATGGGCAACTCTTCGTACTGACCACCAGCTATGTGCTCTGGGCTTTCTCCCTGCCGGTGGCGTTCAGCATTCTGACCATCCTGTTGTTGCGCATGGCCTTGCACAAACTGCCCCACGAAAACATGGCCGCGTCGAGCTGGCTCGCCCTCGGTCCGATCGGCACCGGTGCCCTGGGCATGTTGCTGTTGGGCGGTGAGGCGCCAGCGATTTTTGCCGCGAATGGTCTGCCCGGCGTTGGTGAAATCGCCTCAGGATTAGGGCTGGTGGCAGGGATCACCCTGTGGGGTTTTGGTCTGTGGTGGATGTTGATGGCGCTGCTGATCACCGTGCGTTATCTGCGTGACGGCATTCCGTTCAACCTCGGCTGGTGGGGCTTCACCTTCCCATTGGGCGTGTATTCGCTGGCGACGCTGAAACTGGCAAGTATCCTCAACCTGACATTTTTCAGTGTGTTCGGTACGGCGCTGGTGATTTTGTTGGCGGCAATGTGGCTGATCGTCGGCAAGCGCACCGTGCAGGGCGCGTGGCGTGGCGAGCTGTTTGTCTCGCCGTGTATCGCAGGTTTGAAGAAATAATCCGAAAAGTTTAGGTAAGGTGTGGCCTGGATCGTGGTGCGGGATTCCAATAACAAGCACCCAGGCCTCACTACCTAACATCAGGAAACACGGAAGATGAGTCACCCCTCACAGTTCAACCTGTTGCGCACCCGACGCTTTTTGCCCTTCTTTATTACCCAGTCGCTCGGCGCGTTTAACGACAACGTGTTCAAGCAGTCGTTGATCCTCGCCATCCTCTATCGGTTGACCATCGAGGGCGATCGCTCGATCTGGGTCAACCTCTGCGCGCTGCTGTTTATCCTGCCGTTTTTCCTGTTCTCGGCGCTGGCCGGGCAGTTCGGGGAAAAATTCGCCAAGGACGCGTTGATCCGTCTGATCAAACTCGCGGAAATAGCCATCATGGCCGTAGGATCGATCGGTTTTCTCTTCGATCATCTGTCGCTGATGCTGGTGGCGCTGTTCGCCATGGGCACGCACTCGGCGCTGTTCGGCCCGGTGAAGTATTCGATCCTGCCGCAGGCCTTGCGCGATGACGAACTGGTCGGCGGCAACGGTCTGGTGGAAATGGGCACGTTTCTGGCGATTCTCGCCGGGACCATCGGCGCCGGGATCATGATGTCGACCGAGCACTACGCGCCGGTAGTCTCCGCAGCGATCGTCGGCATTGCCGTGCTGGGTTACCTGGCCAGCCGCAGCATTCCGCGTGCGGCGGCATCGTCGCCGGAAATGCGCCTGAACTGGAACATCTTCAGCCAGTCCTGGGCGACGCTGAAACTCGGCTTGGGCCAGACGCCAGCGGTGTCACGCTCGATTGTCGGCAACTCGTGGTTCTGGTTCGTCGGGGCGATCTACCTGACGCAGATCCCGGCCTACGCCAAGGAATGGATGCACGGTGACGAAACCGTGGTCACGCTGATCCTGACCGTGTTCTCGGTGGGCATCGCGCTGGGTTCGATGCTCTGCGAAAAGCTCTCCGGGCGCAAAGTCGAGATCGGTCTGGTGCCGTTTGGCTCGTTTGGCCTGACCGTATTCGGCCTGTTGCTGTGGTGGCATTCCGGTGGGATCCCGGACAGCGTCAGCGGCCATAGCTGGATTGCGGTGCTGGGCTTCGTGCACACCTGGGCGGTGTTGATCGACATCCTTGGCCTCGGCATTTTCGGTGGCTTCTATATTGTCCCGCTGTACGCGCTGATCCAGTCGCGCACGGCTGAAAACGAACGCGCGCGGGTGATTGCCGCCAACAATATTCTCAACGCGTTGTTTATGGTGGTGTCGGCGATTGTTTCGATCGTCTTGTTGAGCGTCGCCAAGCTGTCGATCCCGCAACTGTTCCTGGTGGTGTCGCTGCTGAACATCGGCGTCAACGCCTACATCTTCAAGATCGTTCCGGAATTCAGCATGCGCTTCATGATCTGGCTGCTCAGCCATTCCATGTACCGCGTCGAGCACCGCAACCTTGAAGCGATCCCGGACGAGGGCGCGGCGCTGTTGGTGTGCAACCACGTGTCGTTCGTCGACGCCTTGCTGATCGGCGGCGCCGTGCGTAGGCCGATTCGCTTTGTCATGTACTACAAGATCTACAACTTGCCGGTGCTGAACTTTATTTTCCGCACGGCGGGCGCGATTCCTATCGCCGGACGCCAGGAAGATATCCAGATCTACGAAAAAGCCTTCACACGCATCGCTCAGTATCTGAAGGACGGTGAGCTGGTGTGCATTTTCCCGGAAGGCAAATTGACCGCCGATGGCGAGATCAACGAGTTTCGCGGCGGCGTGACGCGCATTCTGGAGGAGACGCCGGTGCCGGTGATTCCGCTGGCGTTGCAAGGATTGTGGGGGAGTTTCTTCAGTCGCGATCCGAACAAGGGCTTGTTCCATCGCTTGTGGTCGCGGGTGACGCTGGTGGCGGGGCCGGCGATTACCGAAGGGACCGAGCCGGCGAAGTTGCAGGTGTTGGTGGGGGAATTGCGCGGATCTGTCAGATAGTCGGTGTATCAAAAGGCCCCTTCGCGAGCAGGCTCGCTCCCACAGTGGACCCTGTTCCAATGACGGAGCGCGGTTGAATGTGGGAGCGAGCCTGCTCGCGAAGACGGTAGTTGCTTAAGCGCTGACTTTAAGGCCTATCAAACCGGTGACGATCAACGCCACACTGGCCAGCCGAATCAATGCCATCGACTCGCCGAACAAAATGATCCCGGCGATCACCGTGCCCACCGCACCTACGCCGGTCCAGATCGCATACGCCGTACCCAATGGCAATTCCTTCATCGCCAAGCCCAATAGACCCAGACTGATGGCCATGGCGGCAACGGTCAGGGCGGTGGGAAGCGGGCGGGTGAAGCCGTCGGTGTATTTCAGCCCGACGGCCCAGCCGACTTCGAACAGGCCGGCGCAAAACAGAATGATCCAGGACATGCAGGACCTCCATCGATTGACGGGGTCGTCCCCAGATGAATGACTCGAGCGAGCCGCAGGGTCGTCCCCGCGTTGCGCAATATACTGACGAGCATTAACCCGGGGATCAAGTTTTCAGCTCAGTCGGCAGCCCGTTGCGCGAGGTTGTCGCGGTCTTCCTTCTCGCTCATGCGCCGGAAGTACGTCGACAGCAGCGCCCCGGAAATATTGTGCCAGACGCTGAACAGCGCGCTCGGCACCGCCGCCAGTGGCGAGAAGTGCGCACTGGCCAATGCCGCGCCCAGTCCCGAATTCTGCATGCCGACCTCCAGTGCCAGCGACTTGCGCTGAGCCAGCGGCAAGCCGAACAGGCGCCCGGTGAAGTAGCCGAGCAGATAGCCGAAGCTGTTGTGCAGCATCACCACCGCCATGATCAACAGGCCGGACTCGGCGATTTTCGCCTGACTCGCCGCGACCACGGCGGTGACGATAATCACGATGCTGACCACCGACACCAGCGGCAACACATCCACCGCATGCCGCACCTTGTCGCCGAGCAGCCGCTGCGCGACCACGCCGAGAACGATCGGCAACAGCACCACTTGCAGGATCGACCAGAACAGCTCCATGAACGATACCGGCAACCACGCCGAGGCCAGCAGCCAGATCAGCGCCGGGGTCAACAGTGGGGCGAGGAGGGTAGTGACCGCGGCAATCGCCACTGAAAGCGCCAGATCACCGCGTGCCAGCCAGGTCATCACGTTCGAAGAGGTGCCGCTCGGGCAGCAGCCGACCAGAATCACCCCGACGGCGATTTCCGGAGGCAGGTGAAACACCTGGCAGAGCAACCACGCCACACCGGGCATGATCACGAAATGCGCAACCACGCCCAGCGCCACCCGCCACGGATGGCGAGCGACGGCAGCGAAGTCGTCGAGTTTGAGGGTCAGGCCCATGCCGAACATCACCAGACCCAGCAGCGGTACGATCGCGCTTTTCAGGCCGATGAACCACGCCGGTTGCAGAAAGGCCACGACGGCAAAAATCAGAACCCAGTAAGCGAAGGTATTGCCGACAAAGCGGCTGAGTGCAGCCAGTGCGCGCATGGCTTGATCCTTGTTATGTGAAAGCGTTAGGAAGCTAAGCATACGTCGCCAACAAAAAGATCGCAGCCTTCGGCAGCTCCTACAGGAAAACCCGTCTCATGTAGGAGCTGCCGAAGGCTGCAATCTTTTAATCTTTCACACGAATGACGGGTCAGATCCCCTGCGGCATCTCTTCCCCACCCAACGCTTCAACCAGTGCCGGCAGGAAGTCGCCGAAGGTCAGCATCATCAGGGTGAAGCTGGCATCCAGTTGGCCCAAGGCTTCGTCGCCACCGTCCTGTTCCGCCTGATCCTGCAACAGATCCTCGAATTTCAGGCGTTTGACGGTCATCTTGTCGTCGAGCATGAACGACAGTTTGTCCTGCCAGGCCAGCGACAGCTGAGTGACGACTTTGCCGGTGCTCAGGTGCAGCTGGATTTCTTCGCTGGTCAGGTCCTGACGCTTGCAACGGACGATGCCGCCGTCTTCGTGGGTGTCGCGCAGTTCGCACTCGTCCAGCACATAGAAATCGTCGGCGGCTTTCTGCGTGGTGACCCACTCGGTCATCACCGCAGTCGGTGCCATTTTCACGGTCAGCGGACGCACGGGCAGGGTGCCGATCACTTCGCGCAGGGTCGACAGCAGGTCTTCGGCGCGTTTCGGGCTGGCCGAGTTGACCAGGATCAGGCCCTGTTTCGGCGCGATCGCGGCGAAGGTCGACGAACGACGGATGAACGCGCGCGGCAGAAACGCCTGGATAATTTCATCCTTGATCTGGTCGCGTTCCTTCTTATAGACCTTGCGCATCTGCTCGGCTTCGATCTCTTCGACCTTTTCCTTGACCGCGTCACGCACGACGCTGCCCGGCAGAATACGTTCTTCCTTGCGCGCAGAGATCAGCAGGAAATCGCCGCTGACGTGTACCAGCGGCGCATCTTCGCCCTTGCCGAATGGTGCGACGAAACCGTAAGTGGTCAGCTCCTGGCTTGCACACGGCCGCGCCAGTTTGGTCGCCAGTGCAGTTTCCAGCGCCTCGGCGTCGACAGGCAGGTCTTGGGTCAGGCGATAGATCAGCAGGTTCTTGAACCACATGGGGCGAGTCACTCCTTTATACAAAGGGGGGCATTATTGTCTTCGCCGGGGCATAGGCCAACCCTTCTCTAAGCCTTTGGAAGGCCTCGGAAAATTATTTAAAAAAGTGCTTGCCAGAGGTTGGGGTGCTCCGTAGAATGCGCGCCACACCGAAGCGAAGGGTGATTAGCTCAGCTGGGAGAGCGTCTGCCTTACAAGCAGAATGTCGGCGGTTCGATCCCGTCATCACCCACCATTCGTTTCAAGTGTTTAGCGCAGCGGTAGTTCAGTCGGTTAGAATACCGGCCTGTCACGCCGGGGGTCGCGGGTTCGAGTCCCGTCCGCTGCGCCATATTCGGTAACCTGGACCACTGAACGCCAGGTCACCACGGAAAAACCCGCTGATGCGGGTTTTTTTCTGTCTCAAGGTTGTACCCGCGGGATGTATCGTTTCACCGGTTTTCAGATTTTTTTGAAAAATATTCAATTAAATCAACACTTTACGAAAACTTGTGGCATAATGCGCCCCGTAACGAAGCGAAGGGTGATTAGCTCAGCTGGGAGAGCGTCTGCCTTACAAGCAGAATGTCGGCGGTTCGATCCCGTCATCACCCACCATTCGTTTCAAGCGTTTCGCGCAGCGGTAGTTCAGTCGGTTAGAATACCGGCCTGTCACGCCGGGGGTCGCGGGTTCGAGTCCCGTCCGCTGCGCCATATTCGGTATCTGGAACTGAACGCCAGACACCACAAAAAGCCCGCCTTGTGCGGGCTTTTTGCTGTCTGCGATTTATGAAATCGCCGCGCTACTGCGCCGCATTGCGGGCATGCCGATAATCGCTCACCGCCTCGTACACTGCCTTGCGCAAGCGATTGATCCCGCCAATCGGCCGATGCGCCTCGATGCCGAACCACGGGTTGAACGACAGATTGTCGCATTGCAGATTCAGCGCCGGCGTATCGAAGTCCTGCGCAGGCAGAGTGATCCGCGCCACGGTTTCAAACGGTGCATCTTGCTCACGCCACTCAATGCTGGTGTCCTCGATCGGCATGTACTTGTTCGCGTCCTGGCGCTGGATCTGCAGGGCAAAACACGCCGGTACCCGATCCGTGGATAACTGTTGATTCAGTGCACTGCGCAGAAAATTCGGCAAGTCGTGATTCTGTTTGGGCAAGGTATACGCCGGGCAACTGTCCGGATCCGGCACGACGCGGAATTTCGCATTGGCCTCACCGAACTTGTAGGGCGATACCGAGAAATATGTAGTCTCGGTCGGACTGTCCGGCGGCGCTGACAGCGTGGCCAAGGCGATAAACAGATGGCGGACCTGCCAGGTGCGCGGATCCCACGTCGGAAAAAACGCCATTACCTTCTTGCCGTCAGCCTGCGCCGCCACATTCTGACGATACTCGGCGACATCGCTGACAAAGAAATTCGGATGGCTGAACATCACGAAATCCTGTTCATGCTGGTCCTGGCGGTTGCCGAGCAGTTGCGTGCCAGGAACCTCAAGCAACTTGATCGCCATTCCGCGCGCGTCGCGAATGCTGTCGAATTGCGGATAGGCATTGCCGTTGGACAACCGGATCAGCGCCTGCCAGGTCTTGCCCGGCTCGCTGAACACACCCCGTCGCAGCGATTGCGCCAGTTCCGGTAACACCTGCACTTGCGCCTTCACGCAGCCATGCGCCTTGGCGTGGGCATCGCGCAGATAACGTGTGGGTTCGCGGTGCTGGTCGACGATGCGCACTGCGGTTTGAATGATGTCCTGGGTCATCGCCGCTTCGCCCGCTGGAATCTGTTCCTGCGCCGACACCGGCCCACGATGCTGCCAAGCGAACCACGCGGCGGCGATGGCCCAGCCGAGCAGGGCGATGACCAGCAGGATCAGCAGCGTCTTGCCAAGCAAACGCCCCAACCAGAGCCAGAAGCGAGCCAGTGGCGGCAGTTCTTTTTTGAATGTCGGCATGATCATGGCAACTGCGCCTCCAGTGGTCCGCCCAGTACTTTCAGATATTCGAGCAGCGCCCAGCGCTCCTCGGGTTGCAGGAGGCGGCCGATCACCCCGTTGCCGCGAGCGCCGGCGCGGAATTCGTGGCCGCTGTTATGGTTGCCGCTGATGCGCGTGTCGAACAGAAAACCGTTGGTGAAAGGTTCGGTGCGATAGCCGAGGTGGCGCGGGTCGTATTCGAGCGTGCCTTTATAGAAGGTGGTGGCGCGCTCATCCTGCGGTGACAGCAACTGATAAAGGCTCGGCACCGAGCCGTTGTGCAGAAACGGCGCAGTCGCCCACACGCCAGCCAGCGGCCGGGCCTTGTAAGCGACTTTCTCGCGCACGCCGATCGGCAGGCCGAAACCATCCATGCGCGGTTTTTCTCCCGGCGTGATCTGCGCGTCGCGATAGGCACGGTTTTCCACGAATGCGGTGACGTAAGCCAAGCCCTTGGCCACCGACAATTGGCTCAGATCAAGCGGCTCCTTGGGTTCGGGGTGCAGTTTGACGTCCATCTTTTTCAGCTCATTGACATCCCATTGCAGTGCGCTCAAGTCGAAACGGTGACTGGCAACGTTGTTGGCCGCATTCGGATCGGTACCGATCACGTCTACCGGCAGCATGTGCAAGTGCTGCACCCAGCGTTCGCCTTCCTGCGATTGGCGCGGGACATGGCAGCCGGCGCAGTTTTCCGCGAACAGCGCGCGGCCTCTGGCGGCCAGCGGCTTGTCGATCGCTCCGAACAGATCTTCCGGCCAGGTCGGCGGCTTCAACTGCTGCAAGGTTTCTTCGATAGCGTGCAGATCGCGCACGCGCACGCTGGAGGGATAGCGCTCAGCGCCTTGCAGCGGCTGACCGTTGGCGTCGAAGAAATTCAGCGTGGCACCGACGCCGAGCGCCTCGCCGATATTGCGCGCCATTGGCTGTTGAGCCGAGCCGTTCCACTGCACCCAGTCGAACGTCCACATGTCCCACAGCTGCGGGTAATCCACCGGGGCATCGGCCACACGGTAGTTGGCAGGGGAAATCGCATCGCCAAACGTCGCGTTGGCAATCCGGCCGAACGCATCGGTGCGCCCCGGGCCTTCCTCGGTGGGGTACAGGCCGCGATGGGTGTCGTTCCAGGCCACTTTGACGAAGGTGTTCAGCGAGGTCTTGAACTCGCTGCGCAATTGTTCGCGGCGCGCTTCGTAATCATCTCCGAGCACCTGGCGGGCGAAGCGCTCGAACTTCCACGGGTTGTAGTAAGTCGAGGCGAGACTGGCGACCAGGGCCTGTCCGAAACTGCCACCGCGCAACGTAGGAACGCTGGAAGACAGCACGTGCTGTGCGCTGCCGCCATCGATACGTACGGCCTGGCCTTTGACGCGCAACTCGCCGGTGTGGCAAGCGGCGCAGGTGATGTCCAGATAATGCTCCGAGGCGTTGCCGGGATTCTGGTGCCGGGCAAAACCGACGGGAAGGTTGCCGGGGTTGTTCGCGCTCGCTTTCTGCTGCGGGTCGACCAGGAAGCCGAAACGGGCGAGATATTCAGGGGAGGCGAAGCGCTGCTCGGAGAAGGGCAATTCGAGTGCCTGGAACCACTCGTAACGCAGGCCTTTGACTTGCGTACCTTGGGGCGTGAAGTAGTAGGTCTGCCGTTGCTCTTCGCTCCATTGATCCAGGTAACGTACCTGTTGCGGCGGGGTGTAGAAGGGCAATTTCGGGTTGGCGACGTAATAGACAATCACCGCAACGGCGATTATCGCCAGCACGATCACCAGAGTGAGAACGCGGAATAGAAGGCGCAAGTTAAACATCCTTGTCGAATTGTTGCGCTGTTATGCCTGAGCCATGACTGCTGGGCAAGTGGCCATCACGCCAGACGCTGAGGCAAGCTCCGATGACGCTTGTCGTCCGTGGATGACAGAAGCTTCATCCAGCCGTTGCCCAAATGCGTTTTAATCCCTGAACTTATCGGAAGATTCCTGCTCTCATGCCGGTAGCCATTGGTCGTGGCGGCCTGATAAGCTCGCGGCTTTACTCGATTGCCCATTCGGCGCATGAACAAGGAAATAGCATGAAACAGCATCGGTTGGCGGCGGCGGTAGCCCTGGTTAGCCTGGTACTTGCGGGTTGTGACTCGCAGACCAGCGTAGAGCTGAAAACCCCGGCGCAAAAAGCTTCCTACGGCATCGGCCTGAACATGGGCAAAAGCCTTGCCCAGGAAGGCATGGATGATCTGGACTCCAAAGCGGTAGCCCAGGGCATCGAAGATGCCGTTGGCAAGAAAGAACAGAAGCTGAAAGATGAAGAACTGGTCGAAGCCTTCGCCTCGCTGCAAAAGCGTGCTGAAGAGCGTATGGCCAAGATGAGTGAAGAGTCGGCAGCCGCCGGCAAGAAATTCCTCGAAGAAAACGGCAAGAAAGCCGGTGTGACCACCACCGCTTCCGGCCTGCAGTACGAAGTAGTGAAGAAAGCCGATGGCCCACAGCCTAAGCCGACCGACGTCGTCACTGTTCACTACACCGGCAAGCTGACCAACGGCACCGTGTTCGACAGCTCCGTAGAGCGCGGTAGCCCGATCGATCTGCCAGTCAGTGGCGTGATCCCGGGTTGGGTTGAAGGTCTGCAACTGATGCACGTTGGCGAGAAGTACAAACTGTACATCCCTAGCGATCTGGCTTACGGCGCTCAGTCGCCAAGCCCGGCAATCCCGGCCAACTCGGTTCTGGTTTTCGACCTGGAACTGCTGGCCATCAAGGATCCAGCCAAAGAAGACGCCGCTGCCAAGTAACACGCAACGGCATCGCCAACAACGCCTCGCTTATGCGGGGCGTTGTTGCATCTGCAGGTCAGGAAAGTTAAACAGAGCGAACTGACGCCGTTCAACACAGTCATAGCTTTGAGGCTGCCCGCGCTAGACGCCCTGAGCTGCCAAGTCAATGAAATATTGGGCTTTTTTATGTGAGTAAAAAACGCCCGATCTGAGCGCAGCCCTTATGAAACGGGGCTCTCAGCGCTGAAATGCAGCTCTGTTCACAAGGTTATCCACAATTTGTGTGGATAACATTTCAACGGGAAGAATAGATGAAAGCTCCGTGGAATTTCGCTCGATTCCTGCCGTTAGCCGGTCGCCTGCTGGCCCGTGGACGCCTGCCGACCCTATTGTTTGCCGTGGCCAGCAAAGGCGCCGCGCAAGGCAATCGCTTGGGCAAACTCAAGGATGATCTGCGCTTGCTGCAGTCGTTATGCCTGGCCTACTGGCGTGGCGAGTATCGCGCGATCAGTGCCAAGTCGCTGATTTCGGTGGTGGCGGGCCTGATGTATTTCCTCAGCCCGGTCGATGCCATTCCGGATTTCATTCCCATGTTCGGCATGCTCGATGACATCGCTGTCCTCGCCTGGCTGATGAAAACCCTCGATGACGAGCTCAACGCCTTCCGCCTGTGGCGCAAGCGCCAGCAACCCGAGAAGCTGGCGGTGGTTGAGCGCCTTCCTGATACCCCTGAACAATTGCAGCTGCAAGGCCCGAAAAAGCCCTGACTGACGAAGACTGCCTACAGATAGATACCACTCGCGACCTTGGCCGCTGTTAGGATTACACTTCTAGGGAAAAGTGCCGACTCGCTAAGTGGTGTTGTCCTACGGGGTAGTCATGGATATTCAGATAATTGCACGCGATGGCGAACCCGAATACGCGGTTCTGCCGTGGGCTCAATATCAGGCTTTACTGAAAGCAGCAGGGATCAACGCAACGCCGGCGCCGCAGCCAGCAGCGCCGCTCGCCACCTCGCCGGAGCCGATTCTTCCGGGTCTGGATCAATTACGCAGTTTGCGCGAAGGGAAGGGCATCGCCATCGAGGCGCTGGCCCGCACGGTAGGCATCAGCCCGTCTTACTTGGCCATGATCGAAAGTGGTGAGCGTCAGCCCGACGCCGCGATTCGCCGCAGCCTGGCCTGGGAACTGACGGTGCCAGGTTGGAGGGATGAATCGTGAGCGTACGCATCAGCCGTCAACATTGGGACGGATTGCTGGGGGAGCTGGACCAGGCGCGTCGTCAGCGCCATCTTCTGACTTATCGAGCCTTGCTTGAGCGTTTGCAGCTACCGACTCCGGCGATGCAGACGTTGACGGCTGCACTGGAGCATCTGGCGGCACTGGATGCGAAAGCCGAGCAGCCGTTGCGCAGTTCGCTGGTCATCAGTCAGGGCGCCAGTCGTTTGCCGCGTACCGGTTTTTTTGAATGTGTCGAGCGTCTGGGGCGCTTTTCCGGGCCTTCGGATGGCGTTGCAGCGGCGTCCTGGCATGCGTCGGAAGTGGTGCGGGTCTTCGAATACGAATACCCGGAATCGGCGGAGGCCTGAGTGTTTCTGCGGCTCAAGGCGCGGGCCGGTTACTGGCTGGCCCGCCGGCTGTTTCATTGGTCGTGGTTCGTTCGCCAGCCTCGTGGCTGGCGCTGGCTTGAAGGCCAGTTCGCGCGCATGGCCAACCTCGGCGATGTCGGTGCGCAGAGCTTTTATGGGCACATTCTGACTTTTCGCGGCGTCGGGTTGGGCGCGCGTGAAGAAGGCGTGCGTTTACTGCGTCTGGCGGCGTTGGCTGGTGATGGTAAAGCGGCGTATCAAGTCGGCGTGATCAGCCTCGCCGGTACCCCGAGCAAAGCACCGGATCCCGCTGAAGCCGCTCGTTGGTGGAGCATGGCTGCCAAAGCCGGCCACCCGTTGGCCGAGCTTAAGCTGCAACAGCTGATGGCTGGTGATTCAACGCAGTAATTCCATGTATGTCTTCTAAGTAAACGCGGCGTGAGGTTTTCCTCACGCCGCGTTTACGTTTTTGCCTGCACGTTTTTCGCTGGATGTTGGATTGCAGATTAGTCCTACATCCTTTGCCTACTCGCCTGACTTCTTTCCTTTCTGATCCCACGCACAGTTCCCGCGACTAATTTCTTGCGCGAGGGACCGCTCATGCTTCAGCCCGTTTTTCAGCCCACCTTGTCTGCCTGCGTGTGTTGATGGAAGCCATCGCGCGCATCGAGCAGGAACTCGACAGCTTTCCGCAAACGCTCAGCCTCTACCGCAAACAGCTTGATCACTGGCTCAGTCGCAGGGCGGACCAGATCAGCGAGGCAGCAGACTTGCCATCGCTGGTGGGTATGGAGCGGATCATCCGCTTCGGCGATAGCAGTACGGCGGTCAGCAGCAGCGACGACGAATTTTCCTCCAGCGTTGTCCAGTGCCCGCAGGGCGGGCTCATGCAGATCGAGAGCAAGTTCGAATCGGTCTACGACATCCCGCTGGGCAATATTTCCGTCGATGTGGTCGACGTGGATAGCGGCAAGACCGCGCCGGTCGCCCTTGATCAGCAGGGCAAGGGCGAATTCAGAGGTGAAGAGGGCAAGTTCTACCGCGTTCTTGTGCACAGCGCTGTCACCTCCAATCAAGTCGCGAAGCTGTTCGAATCCTATGACGGCTTGACCGGCGAACTGGAACGCTGGCTGCGTAGCGAGTGGCAAGGTTTCAAGCCGCAGTGGTCACACTCGGTGGCGACCGCAGCCAGCAACGGCATGCTCGCCGGCAGTTGGGCGGCCATCGAGGGGGTATGGGACAGCCTCGGCCTGTTGTCGGAAATTCTCCAGGACCCCGGCAAGTTTGCCGAGCGTTTGGGCAGTGGCGCGGCTGAGCTGATCGAGCTGGCACAGACCGCGCCAAATCTCATGGAAGAGCTGCAGTTGCTGGTCAGTGACGAAGCGGCGATGTGCTTGCTGCTGCGGTCGGCAAGCCTGTGGCTGGACATGCTGCCGCCCAGCGAGATTGCCGGCAAATCTGCTGAAGTGGCGTCGATGATGATCGTGCAACTGATCATCGATGTGCTGATCAGCGTGGTGCTGACGTTTGTCGGAGCGGGGGCGGGGATCGCTTATCTGACGCTGCGTCTGGCTGACCGCGCAACGCAGCTGTTCAACGTCGCCAAGCGTCTGGTCAAGGCGCTGTTCAGCATCGTCAGCGCCTTCATTGAATACGTCGACCGCTACAAAGCCGTTGCCGCGCGCGGTATCGCCGCCGGGGTGAAAAAGGGCCGGATGCAATTGCGCTGGGATGCCAAGCGCAACGCCATGTTGAAGAAAGACGAACAGCACGACGACGTCCCCGATCAAGCGAAAAACCCCAACGGCGACGCCGCCGACTGCGTGCCCAAAACCTGTACCAATGGCTGCCCGGTGTCGATGGTCACCGGCGAAGAACTGCTGACCCTGACCGATGCGGTGCTCGATGGCGTGCTGCCCTTCGAGTTCACCCGTTTGTACCGCAGCAGCGCGGTCGAGATCGACATCGGCCTGGGTTTCGGCTGGAGCCACACGCTGGCCCATCGCCTGGCCTTCGACGGCGATGGCGTGATCTGGATCGACCACGAAAACCGCCGCACCCGTTTTCCCTTGCCCAACGTCGCGCGCCGGGCGATTCACAACAGCCTGTCGCGGGCGGCGATCTTTCTCGGCGATGAGCCGGAAGAACTGATTCTGGCGTTGGCCGGCGACAGTGCGCGCTTCTACCACTTTCGCGCCGGCCGGCTGACGGCAATCAGCGATGTCTACGGCAATCGTCTGACCCTGCAACGCGATCGCTCCGACCGCATTCAGCGTCTGGACAACGGCGCCGGCCGCTCATTGCTGTTGCGTTATGACCGCGCGCAACTGGTGGCGATCGATTATCAGGTGTTCGTCCAGGGCGAGTGGACCACCGAGCAAAACCTCGCCACCTACAGCTTCGATGCCCGGCAACGCCTGCTGACCGCGACCAACGCGGTCGGCGACAGCGAACGCTACGACTACGACGACCATCACGTCATCCTCCAGCGCCAGCTGACCGGCGGCGCGAGCTTCTTCTGGGAGTGGCAGCGCGAGGGCAAAGCGGCGCGCTGCGTGAGGCACTGGGCGTCGTTCTCGCAGATGAACACCCGTTACGTCTGGAACGATGACGACGCCAGCGTGACCGTGCATTACGTCGACGGCACCGAAGAAGTCTACGTCCACGACGAGCGCGCACGGCTGGTGCGCCAGGTCGCGGCCGATGGCGGCGAGCAGCTCAAGGCTTATGACCAGCAGGGCCGCTTGATCGCCGAGCAGGATGCATTGGGCGCGGTTACCGAATACCGCTACGACGAGGTCGGACGGCTGATCGCGCTGATTCCGCCGGACGATGCACCAACGTCCTACGGGTATCGCAACGGTTTTCTCTACAAGCGTTGCCGTGGTGATGCGGTGTGGATCTACCGGCGCAACGCTGAAGGCGCCGTTACCGAAGCGGTCGATCCCGACGGCCAGGTCACCCATTACTACTACAACCTGCGCGGGCAATTGCTGTCGCTGCGTTATCCGGACAGCAGCCGCCACCGCTGGGTGTGGAACGAGCTCGGCCAGCTCATCGAAGAAACCCTGCCCGATGGCGGCGTGCGGCGCTTTTCCTACGATGCGCTGGGACGGCGGATTACCACCCAGGACGAATTTGGTGTTGTCAGTCGTCAGCAGTGGGACGCGGCCGGCCGACTGATCCTGACGACTTCTCCTACGGGCAGCACGCGCGCCTACAGCTACGGCGCCTACGGCCAGATCACCGCTGAGCGCGATGAACTCGGGCGCATCACCCGCTACGAATATGACGACGACCTGCACCTGGTCTCGCGGCGGATCAATCCTGACGGCACCCGCGTGCAGTATCGCTATGACCATGCGCGGCTGTTGCTGACCGAGATCGAAAACGAGTCAGGGGAAAAATATTGCCTGGATTACACGCCGACCGGATTGATCCGACAGGAAACCGGGTTTGATGGGCGGCGCACAGCTTATGCCTACGACCTCAACGGGCACCTGCTGGAGAAGACCGAGTTTGGTGATTTCGGCCCCAGTCTGGTCACCCACTATGAGCGCGACAAGGCCGGGCGTTTGCTGGTCAAAACCCTGCCCGATGGCGCCAAGATCCGCTACGACTACGACCGCCTCGGCCGATTAATCGGCGTCGATGACGGGCAAAACCATCCGCTGGCCTTCGAGTACGACCGTCAGGATCGGCTGATCACCGAGCATCAGGGCTGGGGCACCTTGCGCTACGCCTATGACGCCTGCGGCCAGCTCAAACGCCTGCGCCTGCCGGACAACAGCAAGCTCGATTATCACTACGCTAAGGGCGGTGCGCTGAGCGCCATCGACCTTAACGGCACGCCGCTCACGCGCCACGTCTACCAGTCCGGTCGCGAACAGCAACGCCAGCAAGGTTTGCTGTTCAGCGAATACTCCTACGACGATCAGGGCCGCTTGCTCGCCCATGCTGTAGGCCATCGCCACGCCTCGCTGTACCGCCGCGATTATGCCTACAGCGCCAATGGCAATCTTGAGCACATTGCTGACAGCCGCCACGGCCAGCGCACCTACGGCTACGACGCCCTCGACCGGTTGATCCGCGTACGTCACTCGCGCGACGAACTGCCCGAATCCTTCGCCCACGACCCGGCGGGCAACCTGCTGATGCAGGACCGCCCCGGTCCCGCGCAGATCAAAGGCAATCGTCTGCTGATGCAGGGCGACCGTCATTACGACTACGACGCCTTCGGCAACCTGATCCGCGAACGCCGAGGCCACGGCCAGACCCTGGTCACTGAATACCGCTACGACTGCCAGCACCGCCTGATCGGCCTGACCCGCCCCGACGGCCAGACCGCCACGTATCACTACGACGCCTTCGGCCGCCGTATCCGCAAAACCGTCGATGGCGCCGTCACTGAATTCTTCTGGCAAGGCGAACACCTCGTCGCCGAAAGCAGCGCCACGCAATACCGCAGCTTCCTCTACGAACCCGGCACCTTCCGCCCGTTGGCGATGCTCGATGGCAAAGGCCCGAAAAAAGCCTGCCCGTTCTACTACCAACTCGACCACCTCGGCACCCCGCAGGAACTCACCGACTACAGCGGCGAAATCGTCTGGTCCGCGCAATACGACGCCTACGGCAAAGTCGCCGCCGTCACCCTCGCTGGCGAAGACTACCTCGACCAACCGCTGCGCTTTCAGGGGCAGTATTTCGATGCGGAGAGCGGGCTGCATTACAACCGGCATCGGTATTACGACCCTAGGTTAGGGCGGTATCTGACACCGGATCCGGTGAAGCTCGCGGGTGGGTTGAATCAGTACCAGTACGTGCCGAATCCGACGGGGTGGGTGGATCCGTTGGGGTTGAGTTGCATTTGTCCACCGTCAGCGCCACGACGTCCGATGCGATACGAGGCTGGTCGCGTGGTCGTCGAAGAGGGCGCGCCCCCGCTGCCAAAGATGACGGCGCAGGAGCGACGGGCGAGGATTGATGAAGTGGCTGAGGAGAATGCAAAGCGGCGTGTGAGTGAGTATGAAGAACTTTATGACATGCACACCGTGAAAAAACATAGTTCGGAAATTACTGGCCCGGCTCTCAAGCAGCGAGCGATAAATGGCGCGGATCCTCATACTGGCGAGGTTCCTAAAAATGCCAAAGGTAATCCAAGCTCTCAGTTTCATAGTTGGCGTATGCATCTGGGGGCCTTGAATAAAGCGATGACGAAGGATGAAAACGGATTGATTAAGCATACAGGGAAGGATCAAAAGAAAAATCCTATAGTTCGATTGGAACTGCCTGGAGCTGGGCGCGGCTACAGGCCTAATAAAAAAGATGCACAAAATCCTCGGCTGAATGAGGATATGAATTGGTTTGAGGTTAAGTTCGACAAAGACAATACACAGAAGCCTTTTACGGGCTTCCCGTCGGAGGGCAAATGATGCTTAAAGACCCATTTTTAAATGAGCCTTTTGAACCTGATTTGATGTGGTTCGTTGGTGTATTTGATGTTTATGATAGAGAGGAAACCAAGGGTGTGGAGCTCGAGATATATGATCCGAATGATCGAGCTGATAGAAGCGTGCTAATAACGAAATATTGCTTAAATCAGCCCTATCTCTCCTTTAGGCATAAACTGGTTCTCATTGAAAATCTGGAAGCAGTGCTTAAGGATTCAAGCTTCGATTTTCAAGCTGTATTCGAAATTGATGAATGCGAGGCAAACAGTTGGCCGCGTGAGGAATGGTACTCATTAGAAAATCCCCGTTGCTTTTTTCAAGATGTCTTTCGACTGGCGCAGGAAATTTGGAAAGAGGATCTATTGATGGCAACTAATGAGGATAGATCAACTTGGTAAACTAAAAGCCAAGTTGACGTTGGTCCGTAAGCTATGACGGAAGTAGCTCGGCAGCGACGAAACTATCAATCACGTACACACTAAACCCCACAACCCCCTTCGCATGATGCTTAGCCTGCGAAGCCATCTCCGCAAGCTGGCTGGCATCAAGCGCTGCACAAGCCTCAGGCCGCAGATGCACCACCCCGATCGATAACGACAACAACGCAAACTCCTGCCGCACACCCTGGCGATTCGGCGCAATAAAACATCCCGCCTCAAGGTGTTCAGGCCGATAGAAGCGGCGGCATTGGCTTTGGAAATCGTCGAGCAGTTGGTTGAGGCGTTTGCGCCAGTCTTCGGGGCCGAGGACGAGGAGGAAGTCGTCGCCGCCGATGTGACCGACAAAGTCGCGGGTGGGGTCGATGCGTTCGTTGAGGCATTGGGCGAGGCAGAGCAGGACTTCGTCGCCGCGACCGTAGCCGTAGATGTCGTTGAAGGGTTTGAAGCTGTCAATGTCGACGTAGCAGATGATCGATTCGCGGGCCTGTTGCAGCAGGCGGGTGAGGCATTGCTGGATCGGTACGTTGCCCGGCAGCAGGGTGAGGGGATTGGCGTAGCGTGCTTGCTGGATTTTCAGTTCGGTGATCAGTTTCAGCACGTCGATCACCCGGCCGAGGCCGAGGTAACTGCCGTTGAGGGTGATGATGAAGTCTTCTTCGATGCGCTGGCGGGCGCGGCTGGTGATCAGGCGGCTGACTTGCTGCAGCGACTGGCTGATTTCCACGGCAAGAAAATCATCGTTCATCAGGCGGCTGATCGGTTTGCGCGCGAACAGATCGGTGGCAAACGGTTTGAGCAGTGCGTCCGACAGCGAGTGGCGATGGACGATGCCGCAGGGCTGGCCTTGTTCGTCGAGCACCGCGAGCGAATTGAGGTTGGCCTGGCGGCGGAAGGCTTCCAGTACCGTCGCGGTGGGCGTATCGCGTTGCACGGCGGGCTGGTCGTTGAGCAGGGCGCTGAGGTCGCTGCCTTCGTCATTCAGCGCGACGGCGCTGCTATCGTGTTTGGGCATCATCGCGCGAGCGTCGCGGGATGGATGTTCCTGAGGGCGGCCGAGCAGGTAGCCCTGCACCAGGTCGACGCCCATTTCAGTCAGCACCGCGAGTTCTTCCGGTAGCTCGATGCCTTCAGCAATGACCTGCGCGCGGGACGCTTTGGCGATTTGCAGAATCGAACCGACAAACTCTCTTTTCAAGGCGTCCTGATGAATGCCATCAATGAAGTGTCGGTCGATCTTCACGTAGTCCGGACGCAATTCCGACCACAGGCGCAGGCTCGAATACCCTGCGCCCAAGTCGTCCAGCGCAATGGAAAAACCCATCGCCCGGTAGTGATGCAGGGCGGTTTGCAGCAACTGGAAGTCATCGATCGGGGTCTGCTCGGTGAGCTCGATGACCACTTGACTCGGTGCAATGCCCAAGTCCTGCAGCAGTTGCAACGTACGCCCGGGTTGGTGCGCGGCTTCGAGCAAGGATTCTGGAGACACGTTAAGGAACAGCTTGCCCGGCAGTTGCTGCTCATTGAACCGTCGGCAGGCGCTTTGTCGGCAGGCGATTTCCAGTTCACTCAATCGACCAGCCTGTCGCGCCACGGCGAACAGGGCAATCGGCGAGTGAAGAGGGCTGTTGGACGGGCCACGGGTCAGGGCTTCGTAACCGAGAATGCGGCGTTCGGAAAGACAGATGATCGGCTGGAACAGACTGTGTAAACCGCTTTGAGTCAGGATCGAGCTCAAGGCGCTCAGCTGTTCGGTCGTGGTCATGGCAGTCTCTGGCAAAAAAAAAGGACCGGGAGCGCCTGCTCCCGGTCCTTTATTGCACGACAGAATGATGACTGTTTGATGACGATCCGGGGATCGTCAGCACTAAATTGCCATCACTTACTTCTTGGCCACCTGATTGCTCAGTTTCAGGTAATCCAGCAGCACGCGCCCGGTTTCGCTCAGGTAGGCATCGTCTTCTGGTTTGACCTTGTCCGGCTCGGCAGCGGCCAGTGCGTCTTCGTCTTCTTTCTTCAGCTCTTTGAGCGGTTCTTCGCCTTTGGCCTTGCGACGGATGTTCTCCATCGCCAGTTGCTTGGCGTCGATGTCGGCGTGCTGGGCACGACGATCGGCTTCGTTGAGGCTGACGGTTTTTTCTTCCATCAGTTTCTGCGCCAGGGCCAGCTTGTCGCGGATGAACACGAACTCGGCATCCTTGTTGGTGCGTGAGTCATGTTCGGACTTCAACTGGGCGAGGAACGGCTTGAACGGATCGGCCGCCGGTTTGATCGCCGCGCGGATGGTGTCCCACGGCATGGCTTCCGGCAGGGCGCTTTCGCCAATTTCCTTGGTGTCGATCAGCGACGGGTAGTCGATGTCCGGCAGCACGCCCTGATGCTGGGTGCTCTGCCCGGAGACGCGGTAGAACTTGGCCAGGGTCAGTTTCAGTTCGCCATGGTTCAGCGGTTGAATAGTCTGCACGGTGCCTTTGCCGAAGGTCTGACCACCGATGATCAGCGCGCGGTGGTAGTCCTGCATGGCACCGGCGAAAATCTCCGACGCCGAGGCGGACAGGCGGTTGACCAACAGCGCCATCGGGCCTTTGTAGAACGCGCCCGGGTTTTCATCTTCGAGCACGTCGACACGGCCGTCGGCGTTACGCACGAGTACGGTCGGACCTTTGTCGATGAACAGGCTGGTCAGCTCGGTGGCTTCCTGCAGGGAGCCGCCGCCGTTGTTGCGCAGGTCGATGACCACGCCGTCGACTTTGTCCTTCTGCAGCTCGGTGAGCAGCTTCTTGACGTCGCGAGTGGTGCTCTTGTAGTCCGGATCGCCGGCACGGAATGCCTTGAAGTCGAGGTAGAAGGCCGGGATCTCGATCACGCCAAGTTTGTAGTCCTTGCCGTCCTGTTTCAGGCTGAGGATCGACTTCTTCACGGCCTGGTCTTCGAGCTTCACTGCTTCACGAGTGATCGGCACGATCTTGGTGGTCTGGTCATTCGGCGCATTGCTCGCTGGAATCACTTCCAGGCGCACCACGGTGCCTTTAGGACCGCGAATCAATTTGACCACTTCGTCCAGACGCCAGCCGACCACGTCGACCATTTCCTTGTTGCCCTGGGCAACGCCGATGATCTTGTCGGCCGGAGCGACCTGCTTGGTCTTGTCCGCCGGGCCTGCCGGCACCAGACGCACGACTTTCACTTGATCGTTGTCGCTCTGCAACACGGCACCGATGCCCTCGAGGGACAGGCTCATGTTGATGTCGAAGTTTTCCGCGTTATCCGGCGACAGATAGTTGGTATGCGGGTCGTAGGACATGGCGAAGGTGTTGATGTACGCCTGGAAGATGTCCTCGGCGCGGGTCTGGTCGAGACGCGCCAGCTGATTCTTGTAGCGCTTGGTCAGGGTTTCCTGGATCTGCTTCGGCTCTTTGCCGGCGATCTTCTGGCGCAGCACTTCGTCCTTGACTCGTTTGCGCCACAGGTCGTCGAGTTCCGCGGTGGACTTGAGCCAAGGCGCGTCCTTGCGATCGATCAGCAAGGTCTCCTTGGTGTTGAAGTCCATCTTGTCGACGCCTTTGTTCAGCTCGGCAAGGGCGAAGTCCAGACGCGCTTTGACGCGGTCCAGATAGCGCTTGTAGATGGTGAACCCGGCGTTGAGGTCGCCGCTTTTGAGGAAGTCGTCGAACTGGGTCTTCCACTTGTCGAATTCGGCGATATCGCTGGCCATGAAATAGCTGCGCGACGGGTCGAGCAGCTTGATGTAGCTGTCGTAGATGATCACCGAGCGCGCATCGTCGAGCGGCGGCTTGCTGTAGTGGTGACGCTTGAGCAACTCGACGACGTTCAGGCTGGCGATGACTTCATCGCGATCAGGCTGCAACTTGTCCCAGCTGTTGGCTGCGAATGTGGTGCCCGACACCGGCAACAGACCGATACCGATGAAAAGAGCGAGGGCGGTGCTGGGGAGCAGATGCTTCATGCTGATTCGACGCGGGGACAATTGATAACGCATATTAGGCCGTCTTTGAAGTCGCCGGTTCTTTGAGAGCCGGTCGCATAATGCAAAAAGCCCGGCGCTACAGCTTCGGGCTCAGTCCAGACTCACTATGGAGGCAGTGTGAAGGCATTGCAAGGCGTTGAAGGTCAAGTGGCATGGGTTGAAGAGCCTAGTCCGACGTGCGATGTAGGACAAGTCCGCATCCGGGTGGCGGCAGCCGGCCTCAATCGCGCCGATTTATTACAGAAAGCAGGGCTTTATCCGCCACCACCCGGGGCCAGCCAAGTGCTTGGTCTTGAGTGCTCCGGGGTGATCAGCGAGGTCGGCGCGGGCTCGTCCTGGCAAGTCGGTGACCGGGTTTGCGCCTTATTGGCCGGGGGCGGCATGGCTGAAGAGGTGGTCGTCGACGGACGGCATGTGCTGCCGGTGCCCGAAGGTGTTTCGCTGATCGAGGCGGCGGCATTGCCCGAGGTGTACGCCACCGTCTGGCTGAATGTGTTTCAACTTGCAGCGCTGAAACCCGGTGAGAAAATTCTCCTGCACGCTGGCGCAAGTGGAATCGGTTCAGCCGCCATTCAGCTGTGCAAAGCCTTCGGTAACCCTTGTTGGGTCAGCGTCGGTTCCGCCGAACGCCTGGCTTACTGCGAAGCATTGGGTGCGCAGGGCGGCGTGGTCCGCACCGATGAAATTGAAAGCCTGCGCGACTTCGGGCCGTTCGATGTGATTCTCGACCCGGTGGGCGGCAATTATGCGGCGCTGAACCTCAAGCTGATGGCGCTGGACGGGCGTTGGGTGCTGATCGGTTTGATGGGCGGGCGCGAGGCGAAGCTGGATCTGGCGCAGGTGTTGGCCAAGCGTGTGCAGCTGCTCGGTTCAACGTTGCGCAGTCGTGGCGATCAGTTCAAGGCGGATCTGCTCAGTGACTTGGGCCAGCATGTCTGGCCGCTGTTTGCCGAGGGCCGCTTGCGTCCGCAATTGGCCAGAGCCTTTGCGGTGAAGGATGCCGAAGCAGCGTTTGCCGAACTGGCGAGCAATACGGTGGCGGGCAAGTTGGTGTTGGTGATCAATGAGGGTTTGAGCTGACAGCAAAGCAAGGTCAAAAGATCGCAGCCTTCGGCAGCTCCTACAGAGTCACGCATTACAAAAGTAGGAGCTGCCGAAGGCTGCGATCTTTTGCTTTTATTTCCAGAGGTGGATCGGCCAGCCGGATTTTTCTGCGTGCTCTAGCAGCACAGGATCCGGATTGACCACATGCGGGAAGTCCACCTTAAGCAACAACGGCAGATCGTTGCGCGAATCGGAATAGAAGCTCGCGCCCTCGAGGTTTTCTTCTTCGGCGTCCAGCCATTCCAGCAGGCGAGTGATCTTGCCTTCGCGGTAAGTCAGGGTGCCGACGGTTTTACCGCTGTATACGCCGTGGGCGACTTCCAGTTCGATGGCGAGAAGCTCATCAATGCCCAATCGTTCGGCGATCGGCCTGACCAGATGGCTACCCGACGCCGAAATCACCAGAATCCGGTCGCCGGCCTTGCGGTGGGCGGCGATGGTTTTGGTCGCGTCGCTGAAGATGATCGGTTCAATGAAATCCTCCACCCACGGGCCAACCAAGTGCTCGATTTCCGCAGGGGTGCGGCCAATCAGCGGTTCGAGACTGAAGGCCATATAGTCTTCCATCGCCAGATGTCCGCGGCCGTAGGCATCCATCAGTTCTTTGTCGCGCTGCATGAACGACTCGCCATCGACCCAGCCGAGGCGGGCCATCTGCTCACTCCATAGCGAGGAACAGTCGCCGTGGATCAACGTTTCGTCCAGATCAAAAATTGCCAAAGCCATCGGTTCTCTCCGAGAACAGCTTCAAGCCATAAGCTTCAAGCTGTAAGAATTGGAATCAAGTACGCCGCAGTCTACAACTTGAAGCTTGTAGCTCGCAGCTTGCAGCTGCTTTTAAGCAACTTCGCACAACGCCGTCGGATCGATGGAAAGTGCCAGGCGTTGTCCGTCGGGATGCAGATCGGCGGCGGAGCGGTTGAGTACGTCGACCACCAGTTCCACGCCGCGTGCTTCGACGCGATAGCGAATGACGTTGCCGAGCAGGCTGTGGCTGCGGATCTGCGCGTCGAGTTCGCCGTCAAGGCTCAGTTCGATGGCCTCCGGGCGGATGGCGATGCGGTGGTTGATCGGCCGTTGCAACAGCTTTGAGGCGGCATCGGCGTCGAGCAGGTTGTAGTTGCCGATGAAGCCGGCGGCGAATACATCGACCGGCGCGGTGTAGAGGGTTTCGGCGTCGCCGCTCTGGACGATCTTGCCCTGATTCATCAGGAAAATCCGGTCCGACATGGTCAGCGCTTCTTCCTGATCGTGGGTGACGAAGATCGTGGTCAGGCCGAGCTCGCGCTGGATCTGACGGATCTGTTCGCGCAAGTGCTTGCGAATCCGAGCATCGAGCGCCGACAGCGGCTCATCGAGCAGCAACAAGCGCGGGCGGGTCACCAGCGAACGGGCGAGGGCGACGCGTTGGCACTGACCACCGGACAGTTGATGCGGATAGCGGCTGGCGAAGTCGTGCAGTTCAACCAGTTTCAACACTTCTGCCACGCGCTTGTGGCTGTCATCGGCGTTGACCTTTTGCATGCGCAGGCCGAAGGCGACGTTCTGTTCGACGGTCATGTTGGGGAACAGCGCGTAGCTTTGAAAGACCATGCCGATACCGCGTTTCTGCGGACTCAACGGCACGATGTCGACGCCATCGAGCAAAATCTTGCCGCCATCCACCGGGGTCAGCCCGGCGATGCAACGCAGCAAAGTCGACTTGCCGCACCCGGACGGGCCGAGCAGGGTGACGAACTCGCCTTTGTTGATTTCGCAATCGATGTCGCTGAACACCGTGGTGCCGGCGTAACTTTTCTGCAGGTGTTGGACGCTGACGTAGCTCATTCGCTTTTGTCCTTGTTCAAGATGTTGGCGATCCAGGTCAGGACCAGCACGAAAAAGAAATACGAAATGACCAGCGCACTGGTGAAGTGGCCGCTGCTGTTGCGCATGTTGTTCAGGTATACCTGCAAGGTTTCGTAGCGCGTGCCGACGAGGATGTTGGCGAACACGAACTCACCGAAGAGGAACGAGAAAGACAGTAGCAGCGCCACCATCATGCCTTTGCGCAAGTTCGGCAGCACCACCAGAAACGCCGCTTGAAAAGTGCTTGCGCCGAGCAGTTGCGCGGCGTCCATCAGGTCGCGCAGGTTGATCGCTTGCAGGTTATTGGTGATCGCGCGGTACATGAACGGCAGCGCCACGGTGAAGTAGCAGCCGATCAGAATCCACGGTGTGCCGACCATCGCCATCGGCCCGGAACCGTAGAGCTGCAACAGCCCCACCGAGGACACCACCGGCGGCACCGCGAAGGGCAGCAGGATCAATATGTTCATCAGTGCATCGAGTTTCGGGAAGTAGTAATGCACGACGAACAGCAGCGGCAGGATCAGCACCACCGACAGCACCAGCGCGCCGATACAGACAATCAGCGACTGGCCGAATGCATGTAGAAAGCGCGGATCGCTCCACAGTTGGATGTACCACTTGAAGGTGAAGCCGCTGGGCAGAATCGTTGCCGACCAACTGCTGGCGATCGAATAGACCAACGTGCCCAGCAGCGGCAACAGCAGAATGGCGAACAGCAGATAAACCACGACGCGGTGGTAGAGGCCGGCCGGGCCGGATTCAGCGCGAGACATGGTAGCTCCTCTTCAACAGCAATTGATGCACGACGGTGACAATGGTCATCAGCGCCACGAGCACCACGGCCAGGGCGCTGGCCAGGTTCGGGTCAAGG
The DNA here is from genome assembly GCF_007293365.2 of Pseudomonas sp. ef1. Classification (NCBI taxonomy): domain Bacteria; kingdom Pseudomonadati; phylum Pseudomonadota; class Gammaproteobacteria; order Pseudomonadales; family Pseudomonadaceae; genus Pseudomonas; species Pseudomonas sp. ef1. Next base: position 2,887,657 of record NZ_CM129815.1, read on the forward strand.
GAAATGTCCCCGGAGACCATCGCCGCAATACGGATCGGCAGAACGTTGAAATTGCCGGTGGTCAGCGCATAAACCGTGGCGTAGGCGCCGAGGGCGTTGGCCAACAGGATCACGAACGTGCCGAGCAACGCCGGGGTCAATACCGGCAGGCCGATGTGCCGCCAGAACTGCCAGCCGTTGGCGCCGAGCAGTGCGGCGGACTCGCGCCAGTCTTCACGCAGAGCGTCGAACGCCGGATAGAGCAGGAGCACGCCGAGGGGGATCTGGAAGTAGGTGTAGAGGATGATCAGGCCGGTTTTCGAATACAGGTTGAAGTCCTGAATGATCCCCGACTGCTTGAGCATGATGGTGATGCTGCCGTTGAAACCGAGCAGGATGATGAACGCGAACGCCAGCGGCACGCCGGCAAAATTGCTGGTCATGTTGGCGAAGGCATTCACGAAGTTGCGCAGCTTCGAATCCACTCGACGCAAAGAGTACGCACCGAGCACGGCGATGATGATGCCGAATACGCTCGACCAGAAACTGATCTCCAGGCTGTACTGGATTGCCTGCCGATAGAACTTCGAACCGAAGATCTTGCTGAAATTGGCCAGGCCCCAGCCGGACTCTTCCGATTGCAGGCTGTTGATCATCACCCAGACCAGCGGGGCGATTTCGAAAACGATAAAGAACAGCGCGAAAGGCACCAGACACAGCGCCGCGAGCCATTTGCCGCGAGTCATGGCATTCACTTGAGCAGCTCCCGGCACACAGGTTTGTCGTGGGGTACGCCGAGCAGTTCGCAAATTGTGCCGCAGATCTCGGTCTGCGTCGGCGTGGCGTCAGGGTTGAGGCTGAACGCCTCGCCGAGGACGAACAGCGGCACCTGACGTTCTTCCGCCAGCAGGCCGTTGTGCGAACGATCGTTGTTCATGCCGTGGTCGGCGGTCACCAGCACCTGGTAACCAGCGTCGAGCCAGCTCTGCAGATAGTCGGCGAGGATGACGTCAGCCGAGCGCGCGCTGTTGCGGTATTGCGAGCTGTCGAGGCCGTGCTTGTGCCCGGCGTCGTCGATATTCATCGGGTGGATCAGGAGGAAATCCGGTGCATGACGCAGGCGCAGGTTCTCCGCGTCGGCGAACAGGTGCGAATCCGGATAATGGTCGTTCCAGTAGAAATGCCCGTGCTGGATCGGCAATGTCGGATCGTCGGTGTGGCGGTCGCGCGCAGCCACGAACGGTGAGCGGTTATACAACTCGCTGACCCAGTGATACGCCGCAGCGGCGGTTTTCAATCCGGCATCACGGGCGTAGTGATAGATGCTGCGCTGGTTGGACAAGCGCGAGACATTGTTGTGGACGATGCCGCTGTCGATCGGCGGCACGCCGGTGAGGATACATTCGTAAAGCGGTCGGGACAGGGCGGGCAGTTCGCACTCCAGTTGATAGAGCGCGGCGCGTCCTGCGCCAACATAAGCCTGCAGATGCCCCATGGCGTGACACGCAACCTCGTAGTTGAGGCCGTCGAGCACGACAAGGATGACGTTGTGCTTCATAGGGGCAAGAACTCCGAAAACAAATCTGGAACCAATCTGTGTAGGAGCTGCCGGAGGCTGCGATCTTTCGATGTTGCTTTTAAAGGGCAAGATCAAAAGATCGCAGCCTTCGGCAGCTCCTACAGATGAAGGATTACTTCATCTCTACGATGACTTCCTCGTTCCACTGCTGCGGCAGGGCTTTGGAGGTCTTCTCCCACGCGTCGGCATCCTTGACCGGCGTGACGTTCTTGTACTGCTCGTTCGGCAGCAGTTTGGCTTTCACGTCTTCCGGCAATTGCAGGTGTTCGGCGCGGATCGGCCGGGCGTTGCCGCGGGCGAGGTTGGTCTGGCCGGCGTCGCTGAAGATGTATTCGCGCGTCAGCTTGGCGGCATTGGGGTTTTTCGCGTACTTGTTGATGATCGTGGTGTAGCCGGAAATCACCGAGCCGTCGGATGGAATCAGCACTACGTAATCATCCGGGTTGGCCATCTTGGCTTTGTAGCTCAGGCCATTGAAGTCCCAGACCACGCCGACTTCAATCTCGCCTTTCTCCATGGTGGCGATGGTCGGATTGGCCATCGACAGACGGCCCTGTTTGGCGAGGTCGGCGAACAGCAGCAAGGCAGGCTTGATGTTCTTCTCGTCACCGCCGTTGGCCAGTGCTGCGGCGAGAACACCGTTGGCGGCCTGGGCAGCGGTGCTCACGTCACCGATGGAAACCTTGTATTTGCCGGTTTTCAGGTCAGCCCATTTGGTCGGCACGTCGGAGCCGTTCAGCAGCTTCTTGTTGACGATGAAGGCGATGGTGCCGGTGTAGGCCAGTGCCCAGTTGCCGTCCTTGTCCTTGGCCCAGTCCGGAATCTGATCCCAGGTGCTTGGCTTGTACGGTTGCACCACGCCTTGCTTGACCGCGATCGGGCCGAAGGCAGCACCGACGTCGCCGATGTCGGCGGTGGCGTTGTCTTTTTCAGCGGCGAACTTGGCGATTTCCTGAGCCGAACTCATGTCGGTGTCGATGTGTTTCAAGCCGTAATTCGCAGCCAGATCATCCCAGGTGCCTTTCCAGTTGGCCCAGTTGTCGGGCATGCCGACGCTATTGACGGCGCCTTCCGCTTTCGCAGCGGCTTCGAGGGTTTTCAGATCGGTGTCGGCCGCCATGGCGGCGCTGCACATTGCAATGGTCGAGCCTAACAGTGTTGCCAGGAAAAGCTGTTTCATTCCGAAGCTCCTTGGTCGTGTTCAACGCTGCGATTGCGGTTGGGTTGGTCTAGGTCAGCAATACCTGAGCCAATTTAGGCGGGCTGGATGACATTTTGATGTCGATGGCCTTGTGGCTGATCTTTTCTCCGCCCGGGATTGGCCGTTGCCAAACAAGCGTAGACCATGACGCAGGCCCGATACGCAAGGGACTTGGCCGATGTATTGCAAGCCGTGAAAACGACCGTTGGGTAGTTTTGTCATCTGTCGGTCATCTGCACTGCCTAGGCTTGCAACACACGAAAGCGCTCTGAGCAGCGCCCGGATTTGCCCTGAAACAGTGCTGGTCTAGTCCAGATAGGTAACGTTGATGCGCGATGAGGCAACGAAAGCGGTGACAGCGATTGGCCAGGTGCTGCAGGAGCAGATCGATCATGGTTTGCTGGCGGCCGGGAGCAAGTTGCCCGCTGAACGCAAGCTCAGCGAGTTGTTCGGGACGACGCGGATCACTGTGCGTGAAGCGCTGTTGCAATTGGAGGCGCAAGGGCAGATTTATCGTGAGGAGCGGCGCGGCTGGTTCGTGTCGCCGCCGCGTCTGGCGTACAACCTGATGCAGCGCAGTCATTTTCACGCGATGGTCAGTGCGCAGGGGCGTGAGCCGTCGACCGAGGTGATTTCGGCGCGGTTGCAGCCGGCTTCGGCGGCGGTGTGTGCGTGGTTGCAGCTGCCGGCGTTGTCGAGCGTGATCCAGATTTGCCGCTCGCGGCGCATTGATGGGCGACTGGTGTTGTATGTCGAGCACTACCTGAATCCGCAGTTTTTTCCGGGGATTCTTGAGTTTGATCTGAATCAGTCGATCACTGAGTTGTATGCGCGGCATTTCGATTTGCACTATGGGCGGGTGCGGTTTGAGATTGTGCCTACGTCTTTATCTGTCGATGCGGCGGCGGCTTTGCGGGTGTCGGTGGGGAGTCCGGGATTGAGGATTGCTCGGGTCAATTATGATCAGCATGGGCGGCTGATTGATTGTGATCTGGAGTTTTGGCGGCATGATGCGATTCACGTAGGGGTTGATGTGGTTTGATCTTTTTTGACCTTGGCGGCCTTTGGGCCGACCAGGTTTTGGGGGTTTGGGTGAATATCCGTTGCTGCGGTAACGGCTTCTTATGGTTCCGCCCTTACGGCGGGTCACTTTTTCAAACGCCAAAAAGTAACCAAAAGGCTGCGCCCTGACGTTCGGCCCGCTCGCTGGGGCTCGGGGTTCCTTCGCTGCGGGATCGATCCTGGCGCAGCGGCTCCGGTTTGCTTCGCTGCACCTACACTCGCTGTGTACGACTGCGTCGTACGGTCGCTGCGCTCCCACGCCCGGATCAATCCCTCCACTCAGCCTGCCGACGGGCTCCGAGATCAAGATCAAAAGCGGTGCTCGAGCTAACGCTCATCGTGTGTAGGAGCTGCCGAAGGCTGCGATCTTTTGTTTTTGCTTTCGCTTTTCTGTGGGAAGCGAGCCTGCTCGCGAAGGCGGCCTGTCAGCCGACCAATCTCTGTCGGATGTACTTGATCCCTGTGGGAGCGAGCCTGCTCGCGAAAGCGCCCCCACAGTCAACCCCTCTCTACTTGCCCACCGCCGCATTCCCATACAGATAATCCGTCGCCAACGACGCCAATGTTCTCACCCCAACCACCAGCGCCGACTCATCCACAAAGAACCCCGGATTGTGATTCGGCGCGGCTTTGCTCATGTCCTGGTCCCTCGGGGTCACTCCAAGAAACACAAACAATCCCGGCGCTTCCTTGGCGAAGAACGAGAAATCTTCCGCCCCACCCACCAGCGGTCCCTGCACCACGTCATCCTTGGCCGCCCACTTCAACGTCGGCAGCATTTTCTCGGTCAGTGCCGGGTTGTTAATGGTCGGGTCGTATTTTTCGATGATGGTGACGTCGGCTTTCGCGCCGCCGCTTTCGGCGATTTTCTCGATGGTCTGGCGTACGTCGCTGTGCAGTTTCTGGCGGATGCCGTAGTCGTAGGAGCGGATGGTGCCGGTCATGTCGAGTGATTCGGGGATGATGTTGTAGCGGGTGCCGCCGTTGATGGTGCCGATGCTGACCACCGACGGGTAAGAGGAAATGTCGGTGCGGCGGCTCACCACGGTTTGCAGGCCGACGATGGTTTGCGCGCCGACGGTGATCGGATCGATGCCGTCCCAGGGGCGGCCGGCGTGGGTTTGTTTGCCGTGGATCTTGATGCGCAGGTCGTCGGAGCTGGCCAGGGTCGGGCCGGGGCGGTAGGCGATCTGGCCGGCGGGGACGCCGGCCCAGACGTGCAGCCCGAACACTGCGTCTGGTTTCGGCGATTTCATTACGCCTTCCTCGACCATCATCTTCGCGCCCCAGGTGTTTTTGCCGTCGGGAATGAAGTCGCTCGGGCCTTCTTCGGCGGGCTGGAAGTAGAACACCACGGTGCCGGGCAGGGTGTCGCGCATGCCCGTCAGAATTTTCGCTGCGCTGAGCAGGATTGCGGTGTGGGCGTCGTGGCCGCAGGCGTGCATGACGTCGACTTCCTTGTCGAGATACGTGCCTTTGGCTTTCGAAGCGAACGGCAAGTCGGAGACTTCCTTGACCGGCAGCGCGTCCATGTCGGCGCGCAGGGCGACGGTCGGGCCGGGCAGGGCGCCTTTGAGAATGGCGACAACGCCGGTGCGGGCGACGCCGGTTTTCACTTCCAGGCCCATGGCTTGCAGCTGTTTGGCGACCAGTTCAGCGGTGCGTTTTTCAGTGTTGCCAAGTTCTGGATGAGCGTGAAGGTCGCGGCGGGTTTCCAGCAGCTCCGGCTCGAGCTTCTGCGCCTGCTCGGCGATGCGCGTGCGGGCGCTGTCCATCGTCGCGGCACTGGCGTGGCTGGCGACCAGGGTGAGCAAAAGGGTCTGGGCAATGCGCGTCAGTTGCATGGGCTTCTCCTTGATTATTGTTGTTGGCTTCCTTGCCTGTGACAAAGGCTTTGCACGCAAGTGCGATCGGGTCCGGAAAGCGCTATGCGCTCCGACAGATTTACGTTTGAGCATAATTTATCAGCGAAAACTCCTACCGCTTTATCAGTTCCGTCCGGCGTGACAGATAAAACGCGGGCGATAACCATGTACCGCACCGCACAACATCTATTTCCATAAATTTCTCCAGGTGCCGGTCACGTTATTGGCTGTTTGAGGGTAACGGGTCAGTGCGACAAAACTATTGTCCATGGAGGACTTATAAATGCAGCGTAATGGAATAACGCTTCCGCCGATTGTTGTGCGTCCGGATAAACAAGATGAATATTTACATTATTTAGGTGCAGGGGACGGCTCGGGACCAGGCATTAACTTTGCGCCGTTGGGTGAAATACTCGATATGGAAAGTATCTATAAAGATACTTCCAGGAATATTGCTCAGGTCATTGAAAATGAACTGGCAGAAGCGCGGGCAGCAGGTGATCAAAGTGTCTTGCCGCCTTTGGATGCGCTGGCGCGGGAGATGCAATTCAGGGATTCCCTGATCGCCAGGAAGTTTGGTGCGCTTTTGGTGGCCAAGGACGTGGCCATCGAACGTTTCGGCCACGCCCAGGTTGAAACCTTTTTCAACGGAGGCCGCTTACCGCAAGTCAATCGGCGAAGCGCCAGCGTCAGCGTACGGCAGGCTTATAGCGCTCTGTTCAACGCCAAGTTACTGGTTGAAGGCATTGGCGTGTTGAACAGCCAGTCGGCCACGGTCAAGGGCATGATTGCCGTGGTGCAAGCGCAGGAAGCCGAGCGGATCGCTCAGGAGCAGGCGCGGTTGGCGGCGGAATACGCCAGGCAGGTTGCACAGGAACAGGCCCGCGTCGCTCAGGAGCAGGCGCGGCGGCAGGCGGAGGAGCTGGCGCGGCAGGCCGCGGCCGATGAAATCAGGCGGCTCGAAGAGGAACAGGCCCGTTTGGCGGCTGAGGCACTAGAGCGCAAGCGTGCCGAGGAACAGGCAGCGCTTGAGGCTGAAGCCGAAGCACGCAGGGTTGCTGAGGAAAAGCGCCGGCAGGACACCTCCGGTGGGCACAGTAGCCTGTTGCGCTTTCAGGGCAATACCAGCCACGCCCAACTGGTATTTGCGACGTCCGCGGGTGCGGTCGCGATTGCCGACAACCTGATGGCGGGTTTTGCCGCTTCGATTCGCGCGGCGGTGGCCGGTTTATCGGAGGTGGCTGCCGGCGCGGCGTCCGGTCTGATGGTAGGGGTAAGTGCGTTTGTCTACTCCCCGGTGTTGGGCAATGGGGAATTGCCTGAACGCTTTCTGCTCAGCCTCCCACTGGCAGATCTGCTGCCCGGTCAACTGCCTGATCTGGACAGGCTGGCAAGCGAAAGAGCACGACTGAATCTGCCGGTACGTTTGAGCGCCCGGCCACTGACGGGATCTCTCGCCGAGTTGCTTGTCGTTCCGGTAGCGGGGACAAAACGGCCTTCCGGCGTTCGCGTGGTTGCAGCTGGTTTCAACGCAGGGAACAACACTTACAGCGCGACGCTCACTGACATCCCGCCGACAACCGCGGTCTGGACACCCACAGTAACGCCGGCAGACAGTTCAACGCTATTCCCCATCGAGAATCCGTCCCCACCGCGATATATCGGCGGCAACCTCGTGCCGATTGAAGGACGGATCGACGCTCACCCAGGGCGGGGCAGCATTCGTTTCGACGACTTCATTCTGGTCTTCCCGTCGGAATCGGGCCTGCCACCGCAGTACGTCATGTTCCGGGATCGACGCAATGATCCAGGGGTGGCGAGTGGTCATGGAGCGCCGGTTGCGGGTGGATGGCTAGGGGCTGCTGCGCAGGGTGATGGGGCGCCAATCCCATCGCACATTGCTGATCAGTTACGGGGTCGTCAGTTCAACAGTTTCAGAGCATTCAGAGAAACATTCTGGAAAGCTGTTTTCAATGACGAAAAACTGGCTGGCTTATTTAATGAAACAAGTTTGAACGAAATGAAAAAGGGCAAAGCCCCAATAGTTAGAATGAACGACTCAGCAGGAGCAAGAGTGAAATACGAACTGCATCATAAGGTCGGCTTGGCCGAGGGAGGGGATTTATATAATGCTGACAACATAAATATCGTTACCCCGAAAGCGCATGTTGAAATTCATAAAGGGCTTTGATATGAGGTCGATACAGGATATGAGAGAGGAAGATTTTCTTGAGTTTGTCAGGAAAATATATGATTCCGGGTTTACAACAGAGAAGCAACAAATTGCTGCCATTCTTGAGTTCTCTCGGCTAGTTGAACATCCATCTGGTTACGATTTGATTTACTACCCGGAGGAAGGTAAGGATGGGCCTGAAAATGTTGTCTTGGAGGTAAAAAACTGGCGTTCCGCTAATGGTAAACCCGGTTTCAAAGATAAATAAAAGCTACCCCCTATTGGTATTACCTGCCAATAGGGGGCCATCTCTGTTCAGCTTTCCTTTTTGATTTCCACCCCAGGCGTAATCACCTGCACACTCATCCTTGGCGTCGCCAGATCCAGCCCCGCCTCATCCAGTTGCCTTTTCAGCGACAAATTGAACGCCCGGGAAACTTCCCACTGCTTGATCGGCGCAGTCTTGAACCGTGCGCGCAAAATCGCGCTGCCGGACTCGAAACTTTCCACACCCTGAATCTCCAGCGGCGACCAAATATTGCGGCGCTGCAGCGGGTCGCTGCGCATCTTCTGGCCGACGTCGCGCATCAGTTTGATCGCGTCGTCGATTTCCATGTTGTATGGCACGGCGACGCGGAAGATGGCGTAGCCGAATTCCCGCGAGTAGTTCTTGATGCTTTTGATTTCGCTGAACGGGATGGTGTGGACGATGCCGTCGATGTCGCGCAGGCGTACGGTACGGATGGTCAGACCTTCGACGGTGCCGAGGTGGCCGCCAACGTCGACGTAGTCGTCGATGGCCAGCGAGTCTTCGATGATGATGAACAGGCCGGTGATCAGGTCAGCGACGAGCGACTGCGCGCCGAAGCCGATGGCCAGACCGATCACGCCGGCACCGGCCAGCAGCGGTGTGACGTTCATGCCCATGTTCGCCAACGCGACGATCAGCGCGATGATGAAAATCGCCACGAACAGCACGTTGCGGATCAGCGGCATCATCGTCTGCGCCCGTGCATTCGCCAGGCCTTTGCGCGAGCGGGTGAGGGCGTGGTGCACGGCGGTGTCGGCGAGGATCCAGATCAGCCAGGAGAAAATCAGCGTGCCGATCAGGCTGAACAGTTTGACGCTGATGTCATGGCCATCGCCTTCGGCGAACGCGATCAGCGAATGGCCCCAGACGCGCAGGCCCAGTTCGATGAAGATCAGCCACACCAGCAAATGCGTCAGGGTGTAGAAGAAGTTTTTCAGTCGCTCCGAATACAGCGCATGGCGTTTCGGCCCGCGCTGCGGTTTCAGCGAATGGCGGCGCACGAGGCCGTTGATCACCATGCACAACACCAGCAGCACCGTGCAGATCAGCGACTGGCGCAGCGCGGTGCTGGTGTCGCCGGCGGAGACAAACGTGGCGAACAGCGAGATGCCGACCAACACCAGTGCCGGCACGTACCAGAAAGTGCCGAGGATTTCGATGGTATCGCTGAGGGCGCGGCGGGTCAGGCGGCGTGACAGCGGTTGGTTGCGGATCAGGTGCGCGATCGGTCGGCGGAATCGCAGGATGAACAGGCCGGTCGACAGCGCCGCAAGTACATTGGCAGTGGTCGCGGCGGTGTGCGCCAGATGTACGCCCAGGCTCTCGACCAAGCGCGGATCACTCAGCGCTTCACCGAACGCGGCGAAGCTGCCGATCAGCCACAGCGGCCGAAACGCTTGATGACGCAGGATGTACAGCGCGCGATGGCGATGCGGGCCGTCGAGCAGGGAGAAGGCGATCACGCAGATCGCCGAGAAACAGGTGCCGACGACCAAGGCATAGGCCAGCACCATCGCCAGGCTTTTGCCCAGCGAAGACGGCAGCACGTAGCTCATGTACACCGTCATCACCAATGCGATCAGCCACGGCCCGAGCTTGCGCAGGGCAAAGCGCAGCATGTCGAGGGCCTTGGGGTGTTGCGGCAGTTCTTCGGTGAGGCCGAAGCGCAGACGCACGCGGTGGCTGAGCCAGATCAGCGCGGCGGCGAGCAGGCTCCAGACCATCAGGATCACTGCGAAACCGAAGATGATCGGCAGCCATTCATTGGCCGGCAACAGCTTGCTGGTCAGTTCGTCCTTGGCCAGATCGAATTCGTTGGACCAGCGGGTGAGCGGGCTGTCGGCGCCGGAAAACTGTTTTTCGAAGCTGGCGAGGGTGCCGCCGATCAGGCCCAGCACGCCTTCTTCGGGGGTGGCTTGAGCTTTCTTCGTAGCGTCGCGCAGCTTCTTCAGATCGCTGAGCAACTGCGCGCGTTGCTTGTCGTTTTCCAGCGACTTGATCACTTCGTCCAGCGACTGGCCAAGGGGTTCTACGGCTTCAGGCTGCGGCTTGGAAGTGTTGAGCAGGCCGGGCAGACCGACCGCTTGGGCGGGCGCCAGCGGCAGCAGCGTCATCAGGCAGACAAGCAGCAGACCGGGCAAAGCAAAAAGACGAGCGAACACCAGAAGACAACCTCGCGATAGGCGGATGCGCTGGAGTGTACGAGGCCCTTTGGCTCAATGCGAGCCGGGCGCGGTCATTCGTTGAGTTTGGCGAGGATCTTGTAGACCACCGTGGCGAGGATCATCAGCATGCCGATCCACATGGCGAACACCCCGGCGTTCTTGTCGCGGAAGTTGAAGCCGATGGCCAGCAGGATCATTCCGCTGAGGATGGGAATGAGCATGGCGTGGAAGGAGGACATCGAGATCATGAAGACTGCCTTGTCTGTGGGGGATGTTTGCAGTCTAGGCGGGTTTTCGAGGCGGGGTGTGATGTGGCTCAGGAATGCATCAGGCCGGGAGGATTCTGCTGTCTGCACAGGCGATTTCGCGAGCAGGCTCGCTCCCACAGGTGAATGGCATTCCATTGTGGGAGCGAGCCTGCTCGCGAAGCTTGTCAGCCGTTACGGCAATTCACGGCTGGCATAGAACGCACTGAGCACTTTCACCAGATGCGCCAGGTCATGGCTGCCGCACAGCTCGCGAATCGAATGCATGGCGAAGGTCGGCAGGCCGATGTCGACGGTGCGCACGCCCAGATGGCTGGCGGTGATCGGGCCGATGGTCGAGCCGCAGCCCATGTCGCTGCGCACCACGAAGCTTTGCACCGGGACTTCTTCGGCCATGCACAGGTGGCGGAAGAAACCGGCGGTTTCGCTGTTGGTGGCGTAGCGCTGGTTGCTGTTGACCTTGATCACCGGGCCGGCGTTGAGTTTCGGGCCGTGGTTGGCGTCGTGCTTGTCCGCGTAGTTGGGATGCACGCCGTGGGCGTTGTCGGCGGAGACCAGCAGGGATTTCTGAATAGTGCGCACGAACTCGTCGCCTTCTGGCAGCAGGCGGCGCAGAGTCTGTTCGAGCATCGGGCCGTCGGCACCGCACGCCGAGCACGAGCCGACTTCTTCGTGGTCGTTACAGACCAGCACGCAGGTCTCGTCGGTTTCGGCGGTGAGCAACGCTTGCAGGCCGGCGTAGCACGACAGCAGGTTGTCCAGACGCGCACCGGCAATGAAATCGCCGTTCAGGCCGATCACCGCAGCGCTTTGCGTGTCGTAAAAACTCAGCTCGTAATCCAGGACCACGTCGGCGTTCAAACCGTGTTCGCGGGCCAGTTGGTCGGTGAGCACGGCGCGGAAATCGACGCGCTCGTCACCGGCGAACTGGGCGAGGATCGGCGGCAGTTCGGTCTGCGCGTTGATCGCCCAGCCCTGGTTGGCTTCACGGTTGAGGTGAATGGCCAGGTTGGGAATGATCGCGATCGGCGCCTTGAAGTCGATCAACTGGCTCTCGACCCTGCCGTCACGGCGGAAGGTCACGCGGCCGGCCAGCGACAGATCGCGGTCGAACCATGGCGCCAGCAGCGCGCCGCCGTAGACTTCGACGCCCAGTTGCCAGAAGCCCTGACGTTGCAGTTCCGGTTGCGGCTTGACCCGCAGACACGGGCTGTCGGTGTGAGCGCCGACCAGACGGATACCGTCGTGCAGTGGCGAGTTGCGGCCCATTTTGATCGCGACGATCGAGGAGTCGTTACGGGTGACGTAATAGCGGCCGTTGGCCTCGGTGGACCATGGCTCGCGCTCGTCGAGGCGCACATAACCGGCGGCCTCCAGACGCTGAACGAGGCTGGCGGTGGCGTGGAACGGGGTAGGGGAGGCCTTGAGAAAGTCGATCAGGCCCTGGTTCAACTCTGCGCGCATAAGAAACTCCAGACAGCAATGGGCGGCAGTTTAACGCATCACTCAGCGCCATTGGGCAAGTGGTTTGCGCAAGCACGCTCAGGAGTGCTGATCGATGCGCTTGCGCAGGTAGGCAATGATGGCTTGTTGATCATCCTTTCTGGCGGGTTTCGGCAGGTGCTTCGGCCAGCCCTTGCCGCTGCCGAAGAAGGCCTTTTGCGTGACGCTGTCCCAGCGCAGGATTTCCCGCGACGCCGATTCCCACCATTCGTGACGGCAGATCTCGTAATACGGGTGGGCAGGTGCAGCACTGCCGAACAACAACGCCCGGCCGACTTTCTTCATGCCGCCGCGCTTTTTGCGCAGCTTCCACTTGATGCGCAGGCGCTCCCAGGTTGAGGGAACGGGTTTGCTGCGCGGAACCTCGTTGCACAGCTCTGGCAGTTCGGGGTGGAAGGCCTCGCCGTAACGGGCGAAAAAATGTTTCTGCATGGCGTGGAAGAAGTTCTTGTCGGCGAAGTAGTGATAGATGAATTTCTTCGCTTCCTGGATCGGCTGGTCGCGCATGGCAAACGACAGTGCAATCTGTTCGATCGTATGGATGTCGAACGGGTCCTGCGTCCACTCATCGATCAGCCGGATCGATTTCTCCAGCAGCGCTGCATCGCCATCGGTGACGCCGCACAAGCCGCTGTTGTAGAGCTTGAAGCTGTTCGTCGACGAGATGCCGTGGACTTGCAGGCAGCGCGCGAGTTTTTCGTAGTCCGCACGGTTACAGACGTAACTCCAGTCATATTCGAAGCGGTCCATCACGTAACGGCCGGGCGTGATCATGCTGAACAGCCGGTGCGGCGAACCGAGAAACAGCGTGTCGGTGTCGACAAACAGGGTTTTTTCGGCAAGCGTCAGGCCCAGTGCAATGGCGCACGCTTTGCGGCGGTGGTGGTAGCCGTTCTCGCCCTGCCACTGGATCAGGGTCTGCTCGCTCAAAGGGACGGTATCGACCGGCCAGCCGGCATAGTCCTGCGGACGATCGGTCAGCACTCGGATGAACAACGATTCATCTGGCTGCAGTTGTGCAAGGGCGGTGAGGATGCTGAATTTCGCCTCGCGCCGATAAACGTCTTTGTCGCCATAGATCAGGTAGAGCAGCTGGTGCGGTACTTTTTCCAGGGGGGAAGGCTTCGCGCATAAGCGGCTCCATACGGCGGGGGGCGCGAGTTTACCGTATTGCTCCGCTGATTTGCAGGCCGGACACTTGCTTCAAAGTGTTGCCAGGGAGGGCGTCAACCGGTGATCAATCTGCCAGAGAGGAAGACTTCACGGCGTTGCTTGCGACCGACGTATTCATGTTTGCTCAACTGATAGACAGCCTCGAACCTGTCTCTCGATAAGCCAGGCAGTGCACTGAGGTATTGACCTACCAGGCGATCGTAGGCGGCTTCGGTGATGAATTTGTAGATATCCCGACGATAGAAGAAGCCGAGTTGAAAACCGAGGGTTTCACTTGCGTGCGCGGTCGGGCCTGCGAAGCAGTTTTCAAAGTCGATGGCTTTGAGTGGCCTGTGCGTTTGCTCGGGCACCATGATGTTGCCCACCCAGAAATCCATGTGGGTGATGTTCTTGCTGGCGAGCGAGCTGAGCAGTTGAAAAGCGTCGAGGATAAAGGCTTCGATGTTTTCGGGATTGCGTCTGATGCACTCGGCCCCATCAATATGGCCTTCGAGCAGGTGAGTCAGCAGGAAGAACTCCTCGGTCAGGCCGAGTCTGCTGCGGGTATAGCCATAGCCCTTCAGTGGAGGCATCTCCACGCCCCGGCGCTGAGCTTCGAGGGAATTCATCAGTTCTTCGAGCGGCCAGTCGAAGCGCCCGTTGCGTTGCGGTTTGTTCAGGCTCACCCGCACCTTTGCCTTGAACGTGTCCAATGGCTGGACCTTGGCAAAAAGTGGTGTTTCACAGGACGACAACGGTGCGCTGGCCCGGGTCAGTTTGTGCGCGCGGCGTTTTTTAATGAGCTGCTCCAGGGCCTGGCGTGCCTGGATGCTGGGTGCTTCGCTCAAGTGCAGGGTCGTGTTACCGAATGCGTAGACGATCGGGTATTCGGATTGAAGTGTTTTGCTGCAGAACACGGGAAAGGCCTCCTGCCTGATATCGAAGTGCCATGATTTTATATTTGATTACAATTTTATGACAGTTCTTTACGTCAATCTATTGCCGGTGGAATTCTGGCAGCACAAAAAAAGCCCTTCATTGCGAAGGGCTTTTAAAGTATTCACGCAGTTCAGAACGGAGCCGGGCACTCGAAGCGCAGGCGCTCGCCGGTCTGCGGATGAGTGAAGCTGAGCATGCTCGCGTGCAGGCACAGACGCGGCCAGGCCGCCAGCGCTTGCTCGTGGGCGTAGAGTCCGTCACCGAGCAACGGATGGCCGATCGACAACATGTGCACGCGCAGTTGATGCGAGCGGCCGGTAATCGGTGTCAGTTCGACACGGCACCAGTCGCCGCAACGTTCCAGCACCTTCCAGAAGGTCAGCGCATGCTTGCCGAATTCGTGATCGACCACGTGTCGCGGCTTGGTCGGCGGATCGTAGCGCAGGGGCAGATCGATGCTGCCGCTGTCCAGTTCCGGCTGACCCCAGGCCAAAGCGGTGTAGGCCTTTTCGGTTTCGCGATCGTGAAACTGCCGCGACAGTTCGCGATGAGTGTCGGCGTCACGGGCCAGCAGGATGATCCCGGAGGTTTCCCAGTCCAGGCGATGAACGATGCGCGCTTCCGGGTAGCCGTTTTCCTGCAGGCGGGTAATCAGGCAGTCCTTGTTGTCGTCAGCGCGACCGGGCACCGAGAGCAGCAGGGTCGGTTTGTCGACCACCAGTACGGCGGCGTCCTCATGAATGATGCAGATGTTGGACAGCGGCATTAAAACAGCCTCGTAACAAATGCCAACGGCGGCTCGGGACTGCCGATAACTCTGTAGGAGCTGCCGAAGGCTGCGATCTTTTGACTTTGAAGATCAAAAGATCGCAGCCTTCGGCAGCTCCTACACGAGCATCAACAGCCCGAGCCGCCGTAGCGACTGCCAAATCGACTCAGCGATCGGGCAGGGTGATGTTGAGTTCCAGAATCGAGCAACTGCCCTGGCTTTCCAGTGCAACATGTACGTCGTCGTTGCCGATGTTGACGTACTTGCGGATCACGTCGACCAGTTCCTTCTGCAAGGCTGGCAGGTAATCCGGCGTGCTGCGCTGGCCGCGCTCATGCGCCACGATGATCTGTAGACGCTCTTTCGCTACCGAGGCGGTACTTGGCTTTTTGTTGGCACGAAAGAAGTCAAAAAGGTTCATTACCTACCTCCAAACAGGCGCTCGAAGAATCCCTTCTTCTCGACATCGAGGAATCGGTGGGCTTTTTCTTTGCCCAGCAGGCGGTCGACGGTATCGCTGTAAGCCTGACCGGCATCGCTCTGGTCGTCGAGAATCACTGGCACGCCCTGGTTGGAAGCCTTGAGTACCGCCTGGGATTCCGGGATGACGCCGAGCAGGGTCACCGAGAGGATCTCCTTGACGTCTTCAACGCCAAGCATCTCGCCCTTCTCGACACGCTCCGGGTGGTAGCGGGTGATCAGCAGGTGTTCCTTGATCGGGTCTTCGCCACGTTCGGCGCGGCGCGATTTGCTCGCCAGCAGGCCGAGCATGCGGTCCGAGTCACGTACCGAGGAGACTTCCGGGTTGGTCACGACGATCGCTTCATCGGCGAAATACATGGCCAGGTGCGCACCTTTCTCGATGCCCGCCGGGGAATCGCAGACGACGAACTCGAATTGTTCCTTGAGCTCCATCAGGACTTTTTCCACGCCTTCGACGGTCAGCGCGTCTTTGTCGCGGGTCTGGCTGGCCGCCAGTACGTAGAGGTTTTCCAGGCGCTTGTCTTTGATCAGTGCCTGTTGCAGGTTGGCTTCGCCGTTTACCACGTTGACGAAGTCATACACCACGCGGCGCTCGCAACCCATGATCAGGTCGAGGTTACGCAAGCCCACGTCGAAGTCGACGATCACTGTTTTGTGGCCGCGCAGAGCGAGACCGGTACCGATAGCGGCGCTGGTGGTGGTCTTACCCACACCACCCTTGCCGGATGTAACCACGAGAATCTTGGCCAAGGTGTTTCACCCCTAAGGAAGAAGGACTGTTCAGCCCCTGAAAAACATCTCTTGAAAACTACTGCAGTCGGACAGCCTTGGCTGGAATTTGGCTTTGAGCCTTTTTCCTACTTCGTTTGAGCCGTTTTCGCTACGTTTTAGAGATGCTTGGAAAATGCGGCAGTATCCGTTAAAGCCGAATGATGTTCAACACGTCGCCTGACAGGCTGACCTGGACGCCCGAGCCCCACATCGGATCGCGACGCAAATCCTCGGAGACCTTGTAATGACCGGCGATGGAGATCAGTTCAGCGCTCAATTGCTGACAGAAAATCCGTGCCTTGGTGTCACCTTTGACGCCGGCCAGCGCACGGCCGCGCATCGGGCCGTATACATGGATGTTGCCATCGGCGAGAAGTTCCGCCCCCGGACTGACCGAAGAGACCACGACCAGATCGCCACCCTGGGCATATATCTGCTGGCCACCACGTACTGGCGTGGTGATTACGCGGGTCGGTTTGACGGTCGGCTCAGGCGGCTTTTCCGGCTTCTTTTTGACTTCGGCTTCCGGCGTCTCCAGCGGACGCTCGCGGGCGCCGGAGGGCGGTAGCACGGGGATGTCGATGGCGATGGCGGCGGCGATGTCTTCGATGCGGCTGGCGCGAATGGCCAGGGTACGCAGACCGTGCTGACGGCAGACGCGCATCAGCCCCGGCAGGTCAACCGCGCCCTGGTTCGGCGGCAGTTTGTCCAGCGCCAGAACCAGCGGTGCATTGCTGAAAAAATTCGGCGCCTGGGCGACTTTGGCGGCCAATTGCCGATCGAGGCTTTCGAGGTCGTTACGGGCCAGTTCCAGCACAGTGATGGCCAGCATGCTGCCCTTGAGCTGGAATACGGGATCTTGGTCTAACGGGTCGGTTTGGCTCATGTCGGCATACAACGGCTTGTCACTAAAAGTGCCGAGACTTATAACGAGAACGCCCGCGAGCCGCAAGCCGGGTCGAACGATGTAGAATGCGCGGCCACTGTATTTACGGAAGCTTTAATGGATCGCCCGCGTTTTCGAAAAGCATATCTTGCTCCGCGCTTCTGGCCGCTCTGGTGCGGCCTGGGGCTTTTGTGGCTGATCGTGCAGTTGCCGTATCCGGCGTTGCTGACCATCGGTCGAGTTTTGGGCGCGTTGATGTATCGCGTCGCCAGCGACCGGCGAACCATCGCCCGGCGCAATCTGGAATTGTGCTTTCCGGAAAAATCCGCCGCTGAGCGCAAACGCCTGCTCAAGGAAAACTTCGCCTCCACCGGCATCGCCTTCTTCGAGATGGCGATGAGCTGGTGGTGGTCGCGCGAGCGTCTGGCGAAACTGGCCCACGTCGAAGGCCTTGAACATCTGCAGAAGGCCCAGCGCGAAGGCAAAGGCGTGATTCTCATGGCCGCGCATTTCACCACCCTGGAAATCGGCGCGGCGCTGCTCGGCCAGCAGCACACCATCGACGGAATGTACCGCGAACACAAAAACCCCTTGTTCGACTTCGTCCAGCGCCGTGGCCGCGAGCGGCACAATCTCGATTCGCTGGCGGTGGAGCGCGATGACGTGCGCGGCATGCTCAAACTGCTGCGCTCGGGACGGGCGATCTGGTATGCGCCGGATCAGGATTACGGCGCCAAGCAGAGCATCTTCGTGCCGCTGTTCGGCATTCAGGCCGCCACCGTCACTGCGACGACCAAGTTTGCACGGCTGGGCAAAGCGCTGGTGGTGCCGTTCACTCAGGAACGTCTGGCCGACGGCAGTGGTTATCGTCTGGTGATTCATCCGCCGCTGGAAGATTTCCCCGGCGAGAGCGAGGAGGCCGATTGCATCCGCATCAATCAGTGGGTCGAGAGTGCTTTGCGTGCCTGCCCCGAGCAGTATCTGTGGGCGCATCGGCGCTTCAAGAGTCGCCCACCGGGCGAGCCGAAGCTTTATCCCAAGCGTCGTTGATTCACCCGTACTGACAAGCACTGTGGAGTGTTGCGATGAGTCCTGCTGAACCGGTCACAGGTTTGATTCTTTCCGGCGGCGGGGCTCGGGCGGCTTATCAGGTCGGGGTGCTGGCGGCGATTGCCGAGTTGCTGCCGGTCGGTGCGGACAATCCGTTTCCGGTGATCGTCGGCACCTCGGCCGGGGCGATCAATGCGGTCAGCCTGGCCAGCGGTGCCATGGATTTTCGCGCTGCCATCGAACGCCTGACCCAGTTCTGGCAGGGCTTTCGCAGCCACCGCGTGTTGCGCAGCGACTGGCCCGGGGTCATCCATCAGGCCAGCCGTTTTGTCAGCCACAGCCTGCTCGGCCTCGGTCGGCAGATGCCGGTGGCGTTGCTCAACAGTTCGCCGCTGCGCGAGCTGCTCGAGGAAAAACTGCACCTGCCCGGCATCGCCGAATCCATCGCGCGCAAGCAATTGCACGCGGTAGCGGTGACCGCTTTTGGCTACGAATCGGGGCAAGCGGTGACGTTCTATCAGGGCGGCGGCACCATCGACGCCTGGCTGCGGCATCGACGCATTGGCGTGCCGACGCAGTTGTCGGTCGATCACCTGTTGGCCAGTTCGGCGATTCCACTGCTGTTCGCGCCGGTGAAAATCGGTGAGGAATATTTCGGTGACGGCGCAGTGCGCCAGTCGGCGCCGATCAGCCCGGCGCTGCATCTGGGTGCCAGTCGCGTGCTGGTGGTGGGCGTCAGCGGCAACCCGCGCGGCGTCGATCCGCAGCAGCCGCTGGAGCGCGCCTACAGCGGCCAGCAACCGACGCTGGCGCAGATTGGCGGGCACATGCTCAACAGCACGTTCATCGACAGTCTGGAGAGCGATATCGAGTTGCTGCAGCGTCTGAATCAGTTCAGTCATTTGCTCCCGGCCGGCACACCCACTCGCGCGCTGGGTGTGGCGCCCGTGGAAGTGCTGGTGATTGCGCCGAGTCAGCCGATCGACGAAATCGCCGCGCGGCATCGCCAGGAGTTACCGGCGGCGTTGCGCCTGTTTCTGCGCGGGCCGGGGGCAACGAAGACGAGCGGGGCGGGGGTGCTCAGTTACCTGCTGTTCGAGGCCGGGTATTGCAGCGAGTTGATCGAGTTGGGACGGCGGGATGCGTTGGCCAAGCGCGAGGAGCTGTGCCGGTTTTTGCGGATATCTGAAGCGGTGGCTCCTGCCTGAAATCTGCGGTGAGGCCTTCGCGAGCAGGCTCGCTCCCACATTGGAACTCGGTCTGAATGTGGGAGCGAGCCTGCTCGCGAAGCTTTCAGGGTCAGAAGTGGAACTTGACCAGGAAGCTTGTGGTGCTCTGATCGGTCTTGAAGTACTGGCTGTCCTTGATCCCGTACTTGTCCGACCAGTAGTCGTACTCGACACCGACATACAACTGCTTCTCGCCGAAATTCAGCGCCTTGCCCAGGTCGTATTTGACCTGCGGGTTGAAGTGCAGATTGGCGTGGTAGTCGCCCTTGGAATTGGAGTCGTTGTCGACCACCCAGTCCATGAAGCCGTCGATGAGGATGTTCGATTTGCCCACCGGAATGGTGTAGGACCACACCGGGGTGATCTGCCAGACATTGTCACCGGCGCGTGCGCCCTGGGTGTGACGCTGATAGAAGTTCAGCTGGAAGTAGTCGAAGCCAGGAACCGCCAGGTCGAAGCCCGGACCGATCAGGTACGACTCGGTATCGCCTTCACCGAACTCGTAGGTCATGGCCAGCAACACGTCAGTCACCGGACCAAAGGCCAATTTCTGATCGAAGATCTTGCCGAACGACAGGCGCGGGCTGAGCTCGCCGTAGTAGGTGTTGGAGCCGACGCCGCCATCATCCTTGCCGTTGTAGAAGATCTTGTCGATGAACAGGAAGTTGTCCCCATACTTCCACGCATCGGCGTGCTCGAAGGTCACGGTCTGCTGAATGCGCGGGTTGACCTGGAAGTCCTTGCCATACAGGTAGGTCAGGCTGTTGTTCTGCCACTGCAGCAGGCCTTCGGCCATCGCCTGGCCGCCGGCGAACATCGATCCGGCCAGCATCAGGCTGGTGCACATACGTTTCATTCGGTTGCTCCCAAAGTAGGTGTTCCACGTTATTTTTTTAAGATCGGCGCTCTGATGTGGCGCCTTTTTTCGTACCGCAAATTTCATCCGATCGGTCAGCTTTGAATGCTGGTAGCAAAAGCTGCGCCAAGGCTTTTGAAAAACCAAAAAACGCCCGTTCGGCTGCTGAAAAACAGTCGACGAGCGTGTTTTCGGGATGCCTCAGGACTGACCGCAGCCGGGATAAGTTGGCTTTTCGGTCAGAAATTGAATTCAGGCTTTTTTTTAGAGCGAATTCGGAAGGCCGCGGAGAATACTGACTCCTCGGCCAACGCTCAAGTGCCCTGCAACAGAGCACCGACGGCAAGCATGGCGCACGGTTGCGGGCCATCTCAGAAGTGCACCTTTAGCAGCAGGCTGGCGGTGTTCTGGTTGGTATCGAACGCGTGGCTGTTTTCAATGCCGTATTTGTTCTTCCAGTAGCTGTACTCGGTGCCGACGTATACCTGTTTCTGGCTCCAGCCCATGGCTTTGCCGAGGTCGTATTTGATCTGCGGATTGATGTGCAGGTTGGCGTGGTAGGTGCCGCGCGAGTTTTCGTCGTTGTCGACGACCCAGTCGAGGTAGCCGTCGATCAGCACATCGGAATTGCCCAGCGCAAAGCTGTAGGACCATGCGGGGGTGATCTGCCAGACACCATCGCCGGGCCGCGGGCCTTCGGTCTGGCGGCGGAAAATGTTCAGGGTGACGTAGTTGAAGCCGGGCACTTTCAGGTCGAAGCCGGGGCCGATCAGATAGGCCTCCGTTTCGCCTTCGCCGTACTCGTAGGTCATCGCCAACAGCACATCCTTGATCGGGCCGAACTCGATCTTGCGGTCGAGGATCTTGCCGAAGGACAGACGCGGGGTGAACTCGCCGTAGAAAGTATGCGGCCCTTTGTTCGGGTCTTCCTTGCCGTTGTAGAAGATCTTGTCGACGAACAGAAAATTGTCGCCGTACTTCCACTTGTCGGCGTGCTCGAAGGTGACCGTCTGCTGATACGAGGGGTTGATCGCGAAATTCTTGCCGTACAGATAGCTGAGGCTGTTGCTCTGCCACAGCAGCAGATCGCCGGCCATGGCCTGACTCGCGGCCAGCAGGCCGCCACTCAACAGAACGTTGCTTTGCGTGCGGATCATCTGTTGCTCCCTGTTGTTTTTATTGTTTGAGGCACAAGCAGTTGCGTAGTCCCTGTGGGAGCGAGCCTGCTCGCGAAGCGGTTGTGTCGGTCGCCATCAATGTTGAATGACACAGCGCTTTCGCGAGCAGGCTCGCTCCCACAGGTGGTGTGGTGGTTTCAATCAGTGCGCATGGCAATCATTGATCGCCGCACGCTCCTTGCCGCCGAGGATGTTGAACAGCAGGTTCAGGGTCAGCGCGCTGAGGGTGGCCATGGCGATGCCGCTGTGGGTGATCGGGCTCATCCACATGGGCAAGTGGGCGAAGAATTCCGGACGTACCACCGGGATCAGGCCCATGCCGATGCTTACCGCGACCAGCAACTGATTGCGGCGGTCACCGATGTCGGCCTCTTGCAGGATCTTGATGCCAGTGGCCGCGACCATGCCGAACATCGCAATCGCCGCGCCGCCCAACACCGCCGGTGGAATCGATGCCACCAGAAACGCCGCTTTCGGCAACAGGCTGAGGACGATCAGCAGGCCGCCGGCAACGATGGTCACCGAACGGCAGCGCACGCCGGTCATCTGCACCAGGCCGATGTTCTGCGCGAACGAGGAGTGGGTGAAGGTGTTGAAGAAACCGGCGAAAAACGACGCGCCGGCATCGCACAACAAGCCACGACGGAGCATGCGCGGGCAGACTTCCTGGCCGGTGATCTTGCCCAGCGCGAGAAACATCCCGGTGGACTCGACGAAGATGATCACCACCACCAGACACATCGACAGAATCGGTGCCAGCTCGAACTTGGGCATGCCGAAATGCATCGGGGTGACGAACTGAACCCACGGTGCGCTGGCCATGCCGCTGAGGTCGACCATGCCGATCACGCCGCACAGTACGTAGCCCAGGCACATGCCGATCAGCACCGAAATATTGACCCAGAATCCGCGCATGAAGCGGTGAACCAACAGAATGGTCGCCAGCACCAGCGCAGCGATGGCCAGATAAATCGGCGAACCGAATTGCGCGGCGTCGACACCGCCACCGGCCCAGTTCACGGCCACGGGGAACAGCGATAAACCGATCGAGGTGATGACCGTGCCGGTCACCAGTGGCGGGAAGAAACGCACGACCTTGGACATGAACGGCGCGATCAGCATGCCGAAGAAACCGGCAGCTATCGTCGCACCGAAGATCCCTTGCAGACCGATGCCGGGCATGCCGGCCATGGCCACCATGCTGCCGACCGCAGCGAAACTGGCGCCCATCATCACCGGCATGCGAATGCCCATCGGGCCGATGCCGAGCGACTGCACGATAGTGGCGATGCCGGCGACGAGCAGGTCGGCGTTGATCAGGAAGGCGATTTCTTCACGACTCAGGCCAGCGGCCTGTCCAATGATCAGCGGCACCGCGATGGCACCGCCGTACATCAGCAGAACATGTTGCAGACCGACCAGGATCAGTTGCAAAAGGGGCAAACGCTGAATGGCGGGTGCGTCGGGGATGCGCGCTTTGGACAGCTCGGACATGCAACACCTCGGATCTTTTTTATTCTTGTGATTAACAGCTGCCGGGTTGCTTGCAGCTGTTTCTTTGCATCAGGAGGACCGCGTTTCGGCGGCTATTCGCGAGCAGGCTCGCTCCCACAGGATCTCTGTAGGCGTGAGCCTGCTCGCGATGCTTTTAACGATTAATTGGTTTGCGCTCCCTGGGCAATCCAGGCACCGATCAGGTCACGTTCCTGCTGGGTCATCTGAGTGATGTTGCCCAGTGGCATGATCTGCGTGGTGATGGCTTGCGCCTGAATGCGCGCGGCGTTCTGGCGGATCTGCTCGGGAGTGTCGAACATCACACCGGCCGGGGCTGCGCTGAACAACGGGCTGGTCGGCTTGGACGAATGGCACACCGTGCAACGCTCTTGAATCACGTTGTGCACCTTGTCGAAACCGGGGCCGGCATTCGAGGCTTGCGCGGGTGCCGCCGCAGGAGCTGCGGGTGCCGCAGGTTGCGCCGCTTCGGCCGGCTTCGCGCCACCGCCCAGTGCCGTTTCCGGCAGCGGTTGGTACTCGATTTTCGCTGGCGCCTTGGCCACTTCAGGTGCAGTCGACATCGGCGTCGGACCAGTGACGTAGGCCAGGCAGATCATGCCCACCGCTGCCACCGGCAGGGTCCAGGCAAACTTGTGGCTGTCGTGACGGGTGTTGAAGTAGTGACGCACCAATACCGCCAACACCGCGATCCCGGCGAGGATCAACCAGTTGTACTGGCTGCCGTAAGTGCTCGGGAAGTGGTTGCTGATCATGATGAACAGCACTGGCAGGGTGAAGTAGTTGTTGTGACGCGAACGCAGCAGACCCTTGGCCGGCAGGGCCGGATCCGGCGTGCGGTTCTCGGCGATCGCCGCGACCAGTGCCCGTTGCGCCGGCATGATGATGCGGAACACGTTGCCGACCATGATGGTGCCGATGATCGCGCCGACGTGCAGGTACGCACCCCGACCGCTGAACACTTTGCTGAAGCCATAGGCGGCGGCAATGATCAGCACGAACAGGATGAAGCCGAGCAGGGCGGGTTTCTTGCCCAGGGCCGAATCGCAGAGGAAGTCGTAGACAAACCAGCCGACGATCAGCGAGCCGATACCGATGGCCACGCCTTCAGGACCGCTGAGGCCACTGCCGGGTGCCACGAGGTAGAGCACCGGATTGGAGTAGAACACCACGCACAGCAGCGCGATCCCCGACATCCAGGTGAAGTAGGCTTCCCACTTGAACCAGTGCAGGTTGTCCGGCATGGACGGTGGGGCCAGTTTGTATTTTTCCAGGTGGTAGATGCCGCCGCCGTGGATCGCCCACAGATCACCGGCCAGACCGGTTTTCGGGTTGACGCGGTTGAGGTTGTTCTCCAGCCAGACGAAGTAGAACGACGCGCCGATCCAGGCCACGCCAGTGATCATGTGAACCCAGCGCACGCTCAGGTTCAGCCATTCCAACAGATGTGCTTCCACAGTCTTTACCTCTCGCCTGTCACTCTTGTTGTCGAGTGATCAGACCTTCTCTTATTGGTGGGGGGCGAGGATCAACCGCTCATCCTCTTTGAAAAAATGCTCATCGCAGTTATTGCCTGTGCCACTGCGATCAACCACCAGGAAGTCATCCCGCTTTTCGATCGTCAGCACCGGGTGGTGCCAGACGCCGCGATGGTAATTGATGCCCTGCCTGCCGTTGGTGACGAAGGCGCGGACCAAGCCTGATACAGGTTCATCGCCAACTGGCGCGACCACGATCAGAAAGGGGTTGCCGAGCAGCGGAATGAAAGCCTGGCTGCCCAGCGGATGGCGTTCCAGCATGCAAACGGTCAGCGGCATGTCCTGCGCATCGGCGCGGAAAATGCTGATGATTGCGTTGTCCTCAGGCGTCGCGGTTTCGACCGTCGCCAGTTTGTGGAAGCGCATGGTCGAACCGTTGTTGATCATGAAGTGATCGCTGCCGTCGGTTTCGATCACGTCACCGAAAGGGGCGAAGGCTTCTTTGGTCAGCGGTTCAATCGTCAATGTGCGCATGCTGTTCTTCTTTTCGTTGAGTGATCGTTCCCACGCTCTGCGTGGGAATGCAGCCCGTGACGCTCCGCGTCACATCCAAAGCGGACGCAGAGCGTCCAGTGATGCATTCCCACGCAGAGCGTGGGAACGATCATTGCAGTGTTATTTAGCGACCTTGCCCAATACACGCAGGCGACTCACGCCACCATCCGGGAACACGTTCAGGCGGATGTGGGTGATCGGGCCGAGTGCCTTGATCTGCTCGACGAAGGTGTGTTCGGCGTGCATTTCCAGCTTCTGGCTTGGCAGCAGTTCGCGCCAGAACAGCGACTGGGTTTCGATCTGGCTGTCGGTGCCGCCCTTGACGAAGGCGCCCTGGATCGAGCAGGTGTCCGGGTAGTTGCCTTTGAAGTGCAGGGTGTCGACGACGATCTTCTCGATCTCGCCCGGATGACCCAGGGCGACGATCACCCAGTCATTGCCCGGCGTGCGACGACGCGCGGTTTCCCAGCCGTCGCCCATGTTGATGCCACGGCCCGGGTTGAGGATGTTGCTCATGCGGCCGAAGTGTTCGTCGGAGCAGGCGAGGGCGCGGCCACCGTTGAGGGCTGCTGCCAAGTCCACTTGCTCGTTGTCGCCCACAGCGGACCAGTCGCGGAACGGAATGCCGTACACGCGCAGACGGGCAACACCGCCGTCCGGGTAGATGTTGAAGCGCAGGTGGCTGAACGCTTTGTCGTTGCTGATTTCATGGTAGTGGTGGCTGTTGCCCTGCAGCTCGACGGCCGACAGCACTTCGGTCCACTGGGTGTTTTCATCCGGCTCGCCCGAGGCCAGGAAGCACGCTTCCAGCGAGGCCGATGGCGGGTAGTTGCCGGTGAAGAATGAAGTGTCGATGTCCACGCCTTTGATCGAGCCCGGTACGCCCAGACGGATCACCGCGCTGTCGAAACCTTCGAAGCGCTTGCGGCGAGACTCCCAGCCGTCCATCCACTTGCCGTTGTCGTCGAACACGCCCTCCTTCCATACGGCCGGGGTCGGTTGGAACAGACGATTGGCGTCTGCGAACCAGTCATCGGTGACCGAGATGATTTTGGTGCCCAGACGGGCGTCGGCCAGGTTGACGTATTTTTCGAAAGGTACGGCGTAAGCTTTCATTCTTCTTGTCTGCCTTTGATAAGTTGGCTGGGGATGCTCGCAGGGCCCTGGGCGTTTGCGCGTTCATTCACGCTCGGGCCAGGCTTGCTAAAGAGTCAGTAAACGGAACAGGGCAATCTTGTTGATCTCCGCCAGCGCGCATTTGAACTCGGCTTCCACCGAATTGTTGATGCGCGTTTCGAACGCCGCGAGGATCTGATGCCGGTTGCTGCCTTTTACCGCCATGATGAAGGGAAACTTGAACTTGGCTTTGTAGGCGTCGTTCAGCTCGGTGAAGCGCTGGAACTCTTCGGCCGTGCATTGGTGAATACCGGCGCCAGCCTGTTCATTGGTGCTGGCTTCGGTCAGTTGGCCCTGGACGGCAGCTTTGCCGGCCAGGTCCGGGTGAGCGTTGATCAGGGCCAGTTGGCTGGCATGATCGGCGCTCAACAGGATATCGCTCATGCGCTGGTGCAGGGTTTCGATCTCGTCGATCGAAGCGTCCGCACCGAGGTCGTAGGCCTTTTCGGCCACCCATGGCGAATGTTCGTAGATGTCGGCGAAGGCTTTGACGAAAGCGTCGCGGCTCAGGGTCGACGGTTGCAGGGTTTGAAAGCGGCTCATTTTGCAGTCCCTTGGTACGGGTGGGTTGCGTGCCAGTGACGCGCGATGTCGACGCGACGGCTGAACCACACCTGTTCATGACTTTTGGCGTATTCGATAAAGCGTTTGAGCGAAGCGAGGCGACCAGGACGGCCGATCAGGCGGCAGTGCAGACCGATCGAGAGCATTTTCGGCGCCTCGGCACCTTCGGCGTAAAGCACGTCGAAGGCGTCTTTGAGGTATTCGAAGAAATCGTCACCCTTGTTGAAACCCTGCACTTGCGTGAAGCGCATGTCGTTGGTGTCGAGGGTGTAGGGGATCACCAGATGCGGTTTGCCGGTCGGGTTGTTCGGTTCCCAGTAGGGCAGGTCATCGTCGTAGGTATCGCAGTCGTAGAGGAAACCGCCTTCTTCCACGACCAGGCGACGGGTATTCGGCCCGGTACGGCCGGTGTACCAGCCCAGCGGACGCTCGCCAGTCAGTTCGGTGAGGATGCGGATCGCTTCGAGCATGTGCTCGCGTTCCTGCGCTTCGTCCATGTACTGGTAGTCGATCCAGCGGTAGCCGTGGCTGCAGATTTCGTGGCCGGCCTCGACCATCGCACGGATCACGTCCGGGTGACGCTGGGCGGCCATGGCCACGGCGAAGATGGTCAGTGGAATATCGAATTCCTTGAACAGCTTCAAAATGCGCCAGACGCCGGCACGGCTGCCATACTCGTAAAGCGATTCCATGCTCATGTTGCGCGCGCCTTGCAGCGGCTGAGCGGCGACCATTTCAGACAAGAAGGCTTCGGATTCCTTGTCGCCGTGCAGAACATTGCGCTCGCCACCTTCTTCGTAATTGAGCACGAAGGACAGGGCGATCCGGGCATTACCCGGCCAGTGTGGGTGAGGAGGGTTACTGCCGTAACCGATCAGGTCGCGTGGGTAGTCAGCGCTCACTGCAGTCTTCCTTCTTGTACGTTGACAGATTGGTGTGGCGGCCTGGCAGGCTGGCGTCACAGCGATGGGCTGATTGTATACAACTTTATTTACATTTTGTAAGCCTGAATTTTCGCATTTTTCACCGGCTGTCATCTTTTGCTGTTAATGGTTCCGGCCTGCAAGAAACCTGCCTGACCAGTCAGCTAATGAATAGAAGGTTCAATGATCAGGCGCTTTGCCTGCGAATTGGCGATTAAGGCCCGGATGGCGGGGGGAAGCGAAAAATGTCGTTTTTATTGTGTACAATTTTTTTGAAAAGTGTCTTAATCAGTCGCTCGCCGCAGCGTTTCGTGCTCCGAAACGGTGCGGTCTCCTTTTCAACTGACTTCGGGAGGCGCGAGGTCTGACCGCTTGTTGCGGCCAGGCGCGCAGAATCAATGGGACGTTTGACAACACACGTTTTGGACGCTGCACACGGTTGCCCGGGCAGCTCGATCAAGGTCGAGCTGTACCGCGTTGAAGGGTCGCACCTGGAATTGGTCGCCAGTGCGACAACCAACAGCGATGGCCGGGTCGATGCGCCGTTGCTGCAAGGCGATGATTACCGCACCGGGGTTTATCAGGTGCAGTTCCATGCCGGCGATTACTACCGCGCCCGGGGCGTGCAACTGCCCGAGCCGGCCTTCCTGGACGTGGTGGTGCTGCGTTTCGGCATCTCCGCCGAGCAGGAGCACTATCACGTGCCCCTGCTGATTTCGCCTTACAGCTATTCCACGTATCGGGGCAGCTGACCCCCAAGCAGCTGCCCCCACCGGGAAGCGACTGCGCATATAGCTTCTTTGGTCTTTCGCCCGCTCACACTGCGGGCTTTTTTTATGCCTGTTTACAGCTCAACTGCCGGTGCAGGCGGGTAGCGGCTCAGCGCTCGCGGATAATGAATACCGAATCTGGCGTGGACGCGACCTTCAATACGCCCCCGATCAGCCATACCACTTTGTTCTGCGCGGCTGCATCGGTCAGTGCCTTGAAGGCGTCCTGACCGATTCTGGCGGGCAAGCCCGGTTCCGCCAGTTCGTTGCCAGGCACATGAGTCAGGCCGGCCTGACTGATCGCTCCCAGTTTCAAAAAGAAGATCTGATCGTGACCGGCTCGTTTGAAGACCAGCGTCGGCATTCTGTGCTCATAAGTCAGTGGAAACAGCTCGTAACCACAGCCGACCAGCAACGCGCCGAGCAATCGCCGCAGATTCAGATCCGAGGGATAGGTCTTGTAATGATTCCAGGCAGAGGGGAAATGCTGCGGATCGAAGCTCAGGCGTTGCAATTCGCTGTCGGTCTGGGAAGGCATCGGAATAAGCCGTTTGCTTCCCAGGTCGATGTCCGGCGCAACGGCCAGCATGTTCAGCGGGTCGGCAAAATCGGGAGCAGTGGAAAACGGCAGTTGTTTCCACTGATGCAGAACGGCCTGGACATTGATCAATCCGGTGCCGGTAATCGTCTCGGAGTGATCGGCGAGTTCGAACAACCTGCGGGCGACGGTCCTTGCTGTTGCTTCAGAGAAATCGGGGAACGCGCGAGCGACGGACGTTGATATCGGCTCTTCAAAAAAGCGTTTGCCCGGATGGACCTCACCCGGATCACTGCCGATGCGAAAAGTCGCTACCGGCTGTCGCTCGGGCATGTTTATCAGCATGCTTTCGAAAGTATTGAAATCTGTCGGGACAAACTCGGGATGACATACGAAATACACTTTGGGTGTCGTGTTCGAGCCGACAGGGACGATTGGATAATGCAGCCAGCCAAGCTGTACCGATTCGATGTGCACAGGTTTGTTCAGGTGCCCCCAGGGCAGCCAGAAATACGGGGTCAGCTCCTCAGGCGGAGTCGTGGCTTTCGACGCGGTAAGTGTTTCTGTGGCCTCGGCAAGTCGTGGACGCTTGCTCGGGC
Organism: Pseudomonas sp. ef1; assembly: GCF_007293365.2. Classification (NCBI taxonomy): domain Bacteria; kingdom Pseudomonadati; phylum Pseudomonadota; class Gammaproteobacteria; order Pseudomonadales; family Pseudomonadaceae; genus Pseudomonas; species Pseudomonas sp. ef1. The sequence continues at coordinate 2,917,188 of NZ_CM129815.1, forward strand.
CGGGTAATGCGTTGTCGGACTGGCTGGCTTCGGGCTTGGTACCTGATGGCTTCGCCCCGGGTGTTTTTCGCCGCCAGAAAACGGTGCCGGGGATTTGCTCGAAGAAAACATCGGGTGCATTGGTCGTTGAGGCAAACGCTTGTTGATATTCACCGTCCTGGTTTTTGCGCACCATGACGGTGCCGTCTACCGTGGTTACGAAGGTCTGCCTGAGTCTGTTGTAACGAAGGCCTTCTGTCGCCATTTCCGGCTTGGTCAACGTCATGGCGTCGGCCGGCGAGATGTATGAGGGCAAGTGTGGCGTGGAGGACGCAGGCCGGTTGGAGGGCCTCGCGGGCCGCTGGATTTGCCAGATCGCCTGACCCTCGGTTCGCGTCAGAGGAAGGCCGGGCACGCCGGGCGCGAAGGTCAGTGGCACATGGAAGTTGCCTTGCCCGTCCTGCTCGACGACAAACTGGCCTTCATTGGCGATTTGAGCGTAGGTGCGCTGATCCGGTCCAGTGAACAAGCCATCGTTCTGCGTCACCGGCACTAATTCGTGGAAACGCTCTTGCGGCCAGGCGATTGCGTTACGAGTGGCGCTGAAATCATGCGCTGCATCTGGCAAGGCATGAAGGCTGACCGTGGGCATTGTGTTGGCAGCAGCAGACGTGCTCGCCGCTTGGCTGATAGCCGGCGAATCGATGCCCAGGAGCAGGGCGTCAGGCATGTCCAGGCCCACATTTTTGACGAGGGGCGGTGATACGGGATGTGTGGCATCGGGCGAATCGGGCGATTTTATGGTCGGGATTTTTTTGGGTGATTTGGCCATGGGAAATACTCGGAAAAAGAGCGCGCAGACGCGTGCGGGTGCCGCGTAGACAGTACGCTGATAAAAAAGGGGTGTTTGGCGACGGGTTACCGCGAATTACGCGGGAGGCACTTTCATCAGCGAAACAGGGCGGAAAATGTTGGTCTGGTGACTGCAGCGATTCACTACTCTCAAAGCAGACTTTTCGATGCGGGATTTGTCGGCACGCAATACCCAGCCATGGGCGGCCAGGTTGTAGCCCACGCGCGCGGTTTCGTCGTTGACGCAGATAACGTTCCAGACTTTGACTTCGTCGTTGGCCAATGCGGCAAGATATGGCGGGAGCGCTTTTGAGGCGTCGGGCTCTTCGAAAAAACGTGCATCAAGCCCATCCAGATAAATGCGATCAAAGACCAGATCGACCGTGTGCACAACTCCACCGGTTGTAATAACGCGGATTTGATCTATCAGATCTTCGCTTCCATAGACCGGCAGATAAAAAGTGGTTGTGCCGATGGAGAGCCGGTTTTCTTCCAGCCTTATTTCGACCTTGCCGAGCTGCGTTGCATCAAGTTCCCAAGTGGATGAATAGGGCAAGCGAACTTTGGCATCGGCAAGTGCGCCGGGAGTCGAGAGTTTGATGGTCATGTCCGGGAGTACGTGGATGAGATAACTCGAACCTTCTCCTTCGTAGTTGTCCATGTCGGTTTGCACGGCCAGTCGAATCGGCGTTGCGCAAACTCTTGTACGGCCCATCGGTTCAGCTGCTTTTTCAGCCAGATTGTGAAAGTAGCGCTGAGAGCGAACCTCGAGCGGCAGTTTCATCTGGGTCACCCAATCCCGCGATACAGTGAAATCCGTAAAGGCAGGTGCGATTTCGGTTTGCGCTGTAAGCTCGGCATCTGCAACAACGCCATCCTTGAAGATCAATACGTAACGGCTGAACGGACGAACAGCCATGGTGCGCAGGATCTTCGTAATATTGTCGTGATCTTCTTCGTTACGCGCAGCGGAGTAATAATTGAGCTTGATGCTTTTCGCGCCGAAGTGATAGACGAGATGGCAACCAACAGTCAGGTGATATGACTTGGGTTTGTCCGAGAAAAAATGCGCCTCCGCTTTTGTCAGCTCATCGCTGCGGAAATCCAGATATATCCGGGTAATGACATCTGAACGTAAAACTGCGTAAAAAGTGGTTGTCTTGCCGGTTCTCGGGACGTAATAGGCAGCGGGTTTGCGGTGGCGGATCCAGCATTCCGCTGCATAAATAATGATCGGGTTTACCGGTTTTCCACGTTTGAGGAAAATTTCGGTTATTTCTACGGTGTGGCCGTTCGGGATTGTGTCTGGCAGATCAAGTCTGAAATGGAAATCATCGCTGGTTACGAAAACCAGGTTTTTGTTGCTCAGCTTTCTAGTGTGTTCGGTGTTCGTATAAACGTCATGAATGGTCAACACGTTTTTGAGGTGGTCAGACGTTTCGAAACCTGAGCGGATGACCAGGTCGTTACCCTCGATATCCCAGGATTCAATCAAATCCTTGCGCCAGTTCATGACGATGTAGCTGGTCTGTTCACCATCATCGACAATGGAAAAACGGCCCGCCACATGCGCTATGTAATATTGATCGGTGCCGGCGCCTCCCGACGCTTTTGCTTTTTCGTGGGAGAGAAATATCTGGTCGTCCCCAGCGCCAGCTTCAATGCTGTCGCTGCCCCGGGATTTGATGATGTTGTTTTGCGCGGAGCCCGTTACCACGCTTGCCGCGCGATGGACTGTCTCAACGTTTTCGATGCTGTCCAGCAAACTGTGCAGGATAAATATCCGGTTATTGTCGGCATCGACATCGCTCGTGATGATCTGCAATGTTCCAGCCAGCAGATCTACGTCATAGCCAGTTCTGTTGGTATTACGGGAGGAGTAGCTGCCGCCGAGTACCAGTGTGTCATTTCCTGCGCCGCCGCTCAGCGTCGAATGATCTGCGACATGGCGACCCCTTTCAAGGAAGTCCGCTGCGTTCTCAAACAGGAACTGGTCATTTTCTTCGCCGCCCGAAAGTTGTTTTTTTCCTGACTTGTAATGGAAGGTGTTGGGTTTTTTTTCTACCCCTCTGATCGAGTCGTTGCCCTCGCTGATGAACCAGAGAACGTTCTTGCCCTCTGCGGCGACCCCCAACTCCGCGCCGGGTGTATCTTTTGTTACCCCCGCCCGTGCATCAATGATGTCATCAGTGCCTACCACTTCAGGGACATTGACCGATTCCCACGCATCCTGTTTGGTCCACCAGTTTCGTTTCCAGACCCGAGTTGGTTTCAGACGCACATCGAACTTGCCGTTGACGATGGCTTCGGTGGTCTCTTTCAAGGGGCCATCGAGCAGCGTTCTGGCGGACTTTTTCAGTTGCAGAGAGTGCTGCAACAGCGTCTTTGCCTTGATATAGCGGTTTTGAACGCTTTGATCGACCTCCATCATGCAGAACGAAAACCAACCGCTACGCCACCGTTCATCGACAGTCAATTCAATGTAGTCATCTATATCGTCAACGATACGTACTGCGCCGTAGACCTGTGAGCCAATGGCGAGGATCGCGCCGGCTGCAAGCCCGACAGGGCCGGCAAACGAGAACCCGGCCATCGCGGCGGACCCGAGGATGACTGTCATGGCTGCACTGGTAATGCTCAGGCCAGCGCTGACGTAATGATCCATCGCTTCTTTGCCGGTGGCATTCTGAGCGGCGTTCATCGACCTCACGGCGGTAAAGATGTCGAAGGGCAGCGTCAGCATGCCGCCGACCAACCCTCCCGATCGACCCAATCTGAGTGCAAAGCGGGTTTTGGCGAAGTCCCGATAAGCACTTTGCCCGGCTGTGAGCATCTGCGTGGCTATCTTGCTCACCGCGACATCGGCCGCGATGGAGCCCAGCTCCGATACAATGCCTGCGCTGTTTATCGCTATTTCAGCAGTGTTTTCGGCTTTGATCGCATCGACAACGCCGCGAATTCCCATGAAGATGCCGAAGCCCTGGATGCCCACGCTGGAGCCCAGCGTCGCGTAACTTTTGGTCAATGCGGCCCAGCGGGGATGATGTTTGGGGACGTGCACGTGTTGCAGATCAAGCGACTGTGCGGCACTCAGAAGTTTGACAAGTTTGTCGCGGTAATTGCCGGATACAGTATCTGCAGCATTCTCCCTCAAGAGCCGGGGAGCGGTGAGCGGGCGCTGGCTGGCCATTTCAAACAGGAGCGTGGGCAACAAGTAGCTATCGCTGCCCGTTGAAGTTTTCAGGTAGTGTTCAACTTTATTGGCGTCGAACTGCAGGCTATTGATAAAAGAGCGTTTGGGGCGGCGAAAGAAACTGTTCTCGCCATTCAACGGCTGACCATCAATGGTCGCGCCTAATCCGTCGAGTGCGGTACGGGTAATCGAAATGTCGCCAATTTCCAAGGGGCCGAACACTTCGTCCACCATTTGCAACTGACTCGATTTTTCGTTAGTTCGGCTCTGATCAATGGTTGAGGGCTTGTATTCGTTGGCTTCATAGCCCACATCCATGATTATTACGGTATCGGAAACAGGTTGCAGGTCCGCATGTATTGAAGGGTCGGTTTGTGCTGTTGCTTCGCTTATCAGTGTGGCCATTAGAACTTCCTTGTTCCGGCAATTGTCGTTAAGGCGAAGAATATTACGTTGGCTTTTCCAGAGCTGTATATCGGGGGGTTGTTGCTATCTATTGCATATCAAAGATTGAATGTTGTTCGAGTTGAATTGATTCAAAACAACACATCATCCCGCCCGAGATCCGTTCCGGCAGGATGATCAATAGTGGCGCTTTTCAGTGGCTGCCAAGCAACGACGCGGCGCCAGCACCACCAAATAGTCCGGCACTGACCCGATTGAACCAACTCTGGCCCTTGCCGCTGCGCAGATAACGTGCGGCGCCATGGGCGCCCAGGCCATAGGCTAGCTTGCAGCACAGATCGAGCACTACCCAGGTCGCGATCATGATCAGCAATTGCGGCAGAAAAGGTTGCTCAGCGCGGAGGAACTGCGGCAGAAACGCGGCGAAAAACAGGATGTCCTTCGGATTGCTCGCACCCAGTACAAAAGCGCGTCCGAACAATGTGCGAAAACGTGGCACCGGTGCAGCCTCAGGTACTTCGGCGCCCGTCGATGGCTGCCGCGACTGCTGCCAGCTCTGCCAGGCGAGGTAGAACAGGTACAGCGCGCCGACGATTTTCAATGCGCTGAACAACTGCTCCGAAGCCATTAGCAATGCGCCGAGGCCAAGTGCCGACGCGCTGAGCAGGCAGATCGAGGCGATCACGCCACCCAGGAACGCGGGGTACGACCGGCGCAAACCGTAATTCAGACTGTTGCTGATCATCAGCAATGACAGCGGTCCCGGGATCAGGATCACCACCAGCGCAGCGCCACTGAACAGCAGCCAGGTTTCCAGACTCATCGTATTGCTCCTTTGTTGTTATCGAGATGTGCAAAAGCCCCACCGGTGAGGGTGAGGCTGGTTTGAAGCCTGAACCGCGCAGCGTTTACAGGAAGATGAACTTGGCGATGAAGATCGCGCAGAGCACCCACAGGCTGACGGAAATTTCCTTGTACTTGCCGGTGCCGGCCTTCAACGCGACGTAAGTGATGAAGCCCAGGGCGATACCGTCGGCGACCGAAAAGGTCAGCGGCATCATGATCGCCGTGACGATCGCCGGAATGGCGTCGGTTGCTTCGTCCCATTCGATGTGGGCCATACCGCCCATCATCAACATCGCCACGTAGATCAGTGCACCTGCTGTGGCATAAGCGGGAATCATGCCAGCCAGCGGTGCGAAAAACATGGCCGCTATAAATAGCACACCCACGGTGACGGCGGTAAGACCAGTCCGACCACCAGCGGCTACGCCGGCGGCACTTTCCACGTAACTTGTCACGGGTGGAACTCCCACCACGGCGCCAAATACGCTGGATGCGCTGTCAGCCTTCATGGCTCGGGAAAGATTCTCGATGCGACCGTCAGCGGCGACAAGGTTGGCGCGCTGGGCCACGCCCATCAGCGTACCGGCGGTGTCGAACATGTGCACGAAGAGGAAGGCGAGCACCACGCTGATCATGCTGACGTTGAACACGCCGGCGACGTTCATTGCCATCCAGGTCGGCGCCAGGCTCGGCGGCGCGGACATGATGCCCTCGTAGTGCACCAGACCCAGGCCCCAGCCGGCGAGGGTGACGGTGATGATGCTGATCAGGATCGCACCGAACACGCGGTGGTAACTGAGGATCGCGATCATCAGGAAGCAGATCGCGGCGAGCAGCGGGCCAGGTTCACGCAGCGAACCCAGCTTGATCAGCGTCGCCGGGCTGTCGACGACGATACCGGCCGTCTTCAGACCGATCAGGCCCAGAAACAGACCGACACCGGCGCCCATCGCGAACCGCAGGCTGACCGGGATACTGTTGAGCAGCCACTCGCGGATCCGCGAAAAGGTCAGGAACATGAACAGCACGCCCGAGACAAACACCGCGCCGAGGGCGGTTTCCCAGTTGTAGCCCATGGTGCCGACCACGGTGTAGGTGAAGAAGGCGTTGAGGCCCATGCCCGGTGCAAGCCCTACCGGCCAATTGGCATAGAGCCCCATCAACAGGCAACCGAGCGCGGCGGCGATGCAGGTGGCGACGAAGGCCGCACCGTGGTCGATGCCGGCATCGGCCATGATGTTCGGGTTGACGAAAATGATGTAAGCCATGGTGATGAAGGTTGTCAGACCGGCAATCAGCTCGGTCTTCACCGTGGTGCCATGCAAGCTGAGTTTGAACAGACGCTCCAGCAGGCCATTGCGTAATGGCGGCGTGAGCTCGAGCGGCGGTGCTTCGGATTTGCGGCTTTCCACAGCGAGTACTCCTCAAGAGTTTTATTGTTATTTCCAGGGCCGGACCCATGAGGGGTGGCAGCGGCCCTTTGAGGCATACGCGAATTTGTTGACCGTATAGTCAGGAACTCGCACGCAGTGGATTATGCTTTTGTGTACAAATAAAGCAAATATTGTTTTGGTTTTTGTCGCCGATTTTTTTGCCGATAGGGATATATGGCTATCAGGATGGCTTCGCGAGCAGGCTCGCTCACACAGGAGAATGCGTTCCAATGTGGGAGCGAGCCTGCTCGCGAAGAGGGCGGTCCTGTCAATCCAGATGCGGCTGATTCCCCCCAAGCGCCAGATTCACCGCCAACCACCCATTCACCGCCGCTTCCCCAGCCTCGGCAAATACCCTCTCGAGCAATTTCACCTGCTCACGGCGCAGCGCTTGCTCGAACTTCGCACCTTCGGCCGTCAACTCAAGCAGGCGCTTACGCTTGTCCGTCTGCGAAGCGACACTGTCGACCAGGTGCATCTCCTGCAACTGGCGCAGTGGCATGTTCAGCGCCTGTTTGCTCACGCCGAGTAAAGCGAGCAACTCTTTCACGCTGAGGTTCGGATAGCGCGCGATGAAAAACACGATGCGCTGATGCACCCGCGAGAGGCCGCGGCGCTCGAGCATTTCATCCGCCTTGGCAGTGAACGCCTGATAGCCGAAGAAAAACGCTTCCATGGCCTGTTGCTGAGTGGAGGGGTTCTTAAGGTCAAGCATGTTGACGTACTCGCTCAAGCTGTCGTAATTTCAGTCAACAAGTTTGACTCATTTCCTGCATGCCTTGCTACGGTGACCTCCATGGCTTTTTCCGAACGTGTCTCGCGCCTTAAAGGTTCTTTGATCCGAGAAATCCTCGCGGCGGCCCAGCGTCCGGAGGTCATGTCGTTCGCTGGCGGCTTGCCCGCTGAGGCGATGTTGCCAAAAGTGGAATGGGCCGAGATGCCGTTATCGCTGGGTCAGTACGGCATGAGCGAAGGCGAGCCGGCCTTGCGCGAAGCTTTGGCGGCAGAGGCGAGGGCGCTGGGCCTCGAGTGCGATGCGAGTCAGATGCTGGTGGTCAGTGGTTCCCAGCAAACTCTGGATCTGGCGGCAAAACTGTATATCGACAAGGGCACGGAAATTTTGCTGGAGGCGCCGACTTATCTGGCCGCGCTGCAAATCTTCCAGCTTTTCGGCGCCGATTGCCTGACCGTGCCGCAAGAAGCCGACGGCCCCAACCTCGCGCAATTGCGTAATCGTTTAGAACAGCATCGCCCGGCGTTTATCTACCTGATCCCGACGTTCCAGAATCCATCCGCCGTGCGCTACAGCGAGGCCAAGCGCGCAGCGGTTGCGGCATTGCTCGATGAATTTGGCGTCACCCTGATCGAAGACGAGCCATACCGCGAACTGACTTTCGATGGTGGCAGCGCAAAACCGATTGCGGCGCGCCTGAAAAAAGCCAGCTGGATCTACACCGGCACCGTCTCGAAAACCTTGCTCCCGGGTTTGCGTGTCGGTTACTTGATCGCCAGTCCGGATCTGTTCCCGCACCTGCTCAAGCTCAAGCAATCGGCGGATCTGCACACCAATCGCATCGGTCAGTGGCAGGCGCTGCAATGGATCGGCTCAGAGAAGTATCACCAGCATTTAAGTGAGTTGCGGGATTTCTACCGGCAGCGGCGAGATGCGTTTCAGTTGGCGCTGGAAGAGCATTTTGCCGATCTGGCTGAGTGGAACATGCCCCAGGGCGGGCTGTTCTTCTGGCTGACGCTGAAGCAACCGCTGGATACGCGCACTTTGCTCAACGAGGCGTTGGCCAATGATGTGGCATTCATGCCCGGTGAACCGTTCTTTCCCGAGCCGGACAAGCATCATGGGCATTTGCGCCTGAATTTCAGCCACATCGATCCGGCGCGGCTGGATGAAGGGTTGAAGCGGTTGGCGGCGGTGGTGCGGCGGGCGCAGATGGAGAGGGCGGCCTGATAAGCAATAAACCGGCTGGAGGGCCGATTTATCATTGTCTGAGTTTTGTGATGATTTGACGGGCCTCATCGCTGGCAAGCCAGCTCCCACAATTCTTGTCTACAACCTGAGATCAATGTGGGAGCTGGCTTGCCAGCGATGGCGCCATCAGCCACAGCACACCAATGTCAGACTGCCGCAAACCGCTTATCCAGATAATCAATAATCACCTTGGATTCATACATCCAGGTTGTCTGCCCGTTCTCTTCAATTCGCAGGCAAGGCACTTTGATTCGGCCACCCTGTTCCAGCAGGGTCTGGCGATCCTGCTCGTTGTTCTTCGCGTCTTTCAGCGCCACCGGCACATTCAGGCGATGCAGGGCGCGGCGGGTTTTCACGCAGAACGGGCAGGCGTGAAATTGATACAGGGTCAGATCTTTCGCGGCAGCGTCGACTTGTGCCTGAGCGGCAGCGGGGCGTTTGGTCTTGCCCGGGCGGGTGATGAAATCGATGAAGATAACCAGTTGGCCGAGGCCGACACGAAGCGCTTTGACGAACACGTTGAAAGCCTCACGGTGCAAATGAAGAAAGGCGCGCAGCTTACCCGATTTTTCACGGGCGAAAAAAAACCGGCGATCAACGCCGGTTCTTTTCTGTTGCGAATTACTTGATGAGGCTGAGGAATTCGCTACGGGTTGCCGCGTTTTCACGGAATTCACCGAGCATCACCGAAGTGATCATCGACGAATTCTGCTTTTCGACGCCGCGCATCATCATGCACATGTGCTTGGCTTCGATCACCACGGCCACGCCCAGTGCGCCGGTGACTTGCTGCACCGCATCGGCGATCTGGCGGCTGAGGTTTTCCTGAATCTGCAGACGACGGGCGTACATATCGACGATCCGCGCAACCTTCGACAGGCCCAGCACTTTGCCGCTCGGGATATAGGCGACATGCGCCTTGCCGATGAACGGCAGCAAGTGGTGTTCGCACAACGAATACAGCTCGATGTCCTTGACCAGCACCATTTCGCTGTTGTCGGAGCTGAACAGGGCACCATTGGTGACCTCTTCGAGCGTCTGTGCATAACCGCGGCAGAGGTACTGCATGGCTTTGGCGGCACGCTTTGGCGTGTCGAGCAGGCCCTCGCGGGACACGTCCTCGCCCAATTGGCCGAGAATCGCGGTGTAATTCTGTTCCAGGGACATGAAACTACCTGTGGGGATTTTCGCAAAGGGCAAGGGTACGGTGGCGGACACAACCCTGCAAGTTCGGTGTGATGGCTTTATTCGTCGCGGCCTTCCATCATCGTCCGTTTCAGCATCACATAAACCGCGCCGGCGCCGCCGTGACGGGCCTGGCAGGAGCAGAAGCCGAGGACTTGGGCGTGCTGGCGCAGCCAGGTGTTGACATGGCTTTTGATCATTGGCCGCTTGCCATCGAGGCGCACGGCCTTGCCGTGAGTCACGCGCACGCAGCGGATTTCGAACTTGGTCGCTTCGGCGAGAAAGGCCCAAAGCGTTTCCCGGGCCTTTTCCACGCTCATGCCGTGCAGGTCGAGGCTGCCTTCGAACGGGATCTGCCCGACCTTGAGCTTGCGCATCTGGCTTTCCTGCACGCCGTCGCGGGACCACATCAGTTCGTCTTCCGGGCCGACGTCGATCACGAACTGGTCGGACAAGCCATCAATGATAGTGGTGTCGCTGCGCACGGTGGCGGACTGACGCAGCTTGGCAATCTGCGCGCGGTCAGCCTTGGGTTTGCCGGTGTCGGCGCGGTCGTGCTTGATCGGCTTGACGCCCCGGATCGCACTTTTGAACAGAGAAAAATCGTCGTCTTGCATGTCAGCCTCCGCGAAGGGCGGCCAGTTTACCCAAGTCGACAGAAAACGGCCCGGCAAAAAGCCAGGCCGTTGGGTCAGTCGTGTTTTTTCATCAGATGCGGGGCCATGTTCAGTTCCCGCGATTGCCGTGCGCGACGGCGGCAGCGGCGCCACAGGGCAACGCCGAAATACAGAAACAGCAAGCCGACGGCGAGCATGATTGCCGAGCCCAGCGGTGACGCGTTCAGGTCACCCAGCGCCGGCGGACGGCCGAGCAGGCTGGCTGCCCCGGCCATCGCCAGCAGCACGCCGAACGTCGCCAGAATGGCCGAGATCGCCGCGCCAAATCGAAAACGCCAGTTGCTTTGGCCTTTGGGCCGCAAACGGCGTGCGTCAAACCCATCGGATAACTTCATTCCGACCTTCCTCAATGGTATCGGCCCTTCGACCGGGAGTTGACCGGGTTGTTCCTGAGGCTATGGCATTTGCGGCAAATCAGCGGATATAGCGGATGAGCGGCGCCAATGCACCGCTCACAAGGGCAGGATCAGATCAGGTCCTGAGTCTTGGCCAGCGTGGCGAAGTTGTCAGCCATGATTGCCATTTCCGCTTCCTGCACGCGTTCGGCGCTGAGCACGCCGCCCTTGAACGGCAGATCGCGAGTCGCGCAGGCGTCTTCGACCAAGGTGCAGCGGAAACCGAGGTTTTTCGCCGCGCGCACGGTGGTGCTGACGCTGGAGTGACTCATGAAACCGCAAACGATCAGGTCCAGCGAGCCGAGGTTCTGCAGGCGCTCGAGCAGTTCGGTGCCATGGAACGCGCTCGGCAGCAGTTTGCCGATAATGGTTTCATCACCCTGTGGTTCCAGACCAGGGATGAACTCGCCACGTTCGCCCTGCGGGTCGAACAGGCCACCCACGGTGCCGAGATGACGCACGTGCACGATCGGCCGACCGGCGGCACGGGCTGCGGCAACCACTTGTTTGATGTTCGCGACGGCCGCGTCCATGCCGCTCAGGGCCAGCGGGCCACTGAGGTATTCCTTCTGGGCATCGATGATGACCACGGTGGCATGGCTCAGTGTGGCCGCTGCGTAACCGCGGCCGCTGAGTTGAAACATCGTTTTTGGAACGGACATTCTGGGGCTCCTCGGGGTGGGGCTTTTGCGACATTGTCCTCTGGCTGAGCGGTTCTGTGAATCGCTACCATCGTAGGCGCCGTCGTTCTTGGCCTGCAGCCTTGTCAAGTTACACGTTCCGTTCAATGCCTGATGCAAAAAAAAGAAAACTCCTACCGGAACCGCGTGGTTTTTCCTGCGTCGTCGTCGCGCGTTTTGGCTGCTAGAATCGCCAGTCGTTTTTTCTGGAGTTCTACGCCGTGATCACTTCCCGACTTCGTACCCTGCGCGACCACATCCGTTGGGCCGTCAGCCGCTTCCATGGGGAGGATCTGTTTTTCGGTCATGGCACCGACAACGCCTGGGACGAGGCGCGTCAGCTGGTGCTGGGCGCTTTGCACCTGCCTTGGGAAATCGCCGACAGCTATCTTGATTGCGCGCTGGAAGATGACGAACTGGTCAATCTGCAGCGCTTGCTCAAGCGCCGCATCGAAGATCGCGTTCCCACCGCCTATCTGCTCGGCGAGGCGTGGTTCTGCGGCATGTCGTTCATCGTCGACCCGCGCGTGTTGATCCCGCGTTCGCCGATTGGTGAACTGATCGAAAACCGCTTTGCGCCATGGATCGGCAACGAACCGGCGCGAATTCTCGACCTGTGCACTGGCTCCGGCTGCATCGGCATTGCTTGCGCTTACGAATTCCAGAATGCCGAAGTGGTGCTCGCGGATCTGTCGTTCGAAGCGCTGGAAGTGGCCAATCAGAACATCGAGCGCCATGGCGTCGATGAGCGCGTCTACACGGTGCAGGGTGATGGCTTCGATGGCTTGCCGGGTCAGCGTTTCGACCTGATCGTGTCGAACCCGCCCTACGTCGATGCGGAAGATTTCGCCGACATGCCGGACGAATATCAGCACGAGCCGGAACTCGGTCTGGCCTGCGGTGATGATGGTCTGAATCTGGTCCGGCGCATGCTCGCCGAAGCGGCGGATCACCTGACCGAGAAAGGTTTGTTGATTGTCGAGGTGGGCAACAGCCAGGTGCACGTCGAGGCGTTGTACCCGGAAGTCGATTTCGCCTGGCTGGAGTTCCAGCGTGGTGGGCATGGCGTGTTCATGCTGACAGCCGAGCAGTGCCGCGCGCATCAGGCACTTTTCGCCTCCCGCGTCTAAGGTTGTGACAGATCGTTCCCACGCAGAGCATGGGAACGATCAGTACGCGCTCAAGCCCTCAGCGGTGCGTAGCAATCCAGATCAACAACCCCGCCTGAAACACCGCAAACGCCACCAGACACGTAATGGTGAAACGCAGCCCGGCATCTTCGCGCTTGAACTTGCTGACTTTTTCTTCCTGCTTCTTCAGCTTCACTTCCTGCTCCGCGAGATTCTGTTCGGCCTGCTGCAGCATCTGCGCGGCTTCAAGAATTTCGACGATCTGCAGCTTTTCGCTGTTCCAGTCACCGAGCAGATCACCGACCTGCACCGCCTTGATGCTGCCTTTCAAATGCTGGGCATCGGCGTAAGCCACATCGAAACCGTGCACGCGCAGGAAATGGTCGCGACGCAAGCGAGTGTCTTCGTTGAGCGCGTCCTTGTTGTTCAGGTCCATGCCGTCGAAGGTGTAGCCGGGCCAGCGTTTTTTCGCCCAATTGATGCCTTGCGCAGCCATGAAGCGGCCGATACCGCGATTCAGCGGTTCGATCTGCAAGCCGCTGTCGGGACCGAAGCTCACGCGTTTGCTCGCGTGATCGACCCACACATCCAGATGATTCTGCTCTTTGCGCACGCGCTGGTTGGGCAGCTTGATCGCCATGCGCATCAGGCTGCGTTCTTTGCTGTTGCGCTCGGCGTAACCGAATTCGACAAAGCGCAACGGCCGGCCGCCGGTATTGCGGTCGGTCTGCAGCGGCGCCAGGCGGAGCATCTTGTGGTGCTCGGCCTGAACGTCCGCCCACGGCAGTTCGACCGCTGGCGGTGCGTCTTTTTCAGCGCTGGTGTCGGGTGAAGTCTGGGTTTCAGTCATAACGGCGAGATCCTGTCCAAGCCCTGCTTGCCGCCAGACGTTGCGCTGGCGACAAAGGCTTATCGGCCGTTTTCTGTGAGGCTGGAGGGTAAAACGCAGTTAACTTGCGCGAATTCCGTCAATAAATTCGATGACGGCGGCGCCCAGTTCGGCGGCCAGGGGCAAATTCGGGTCCTTATAGGAGGCCAATTGCCGCTTCATATCGTTGTGGACGATGCGCAGCACGTGATTCATACCGTCGATCACCGTCAGTTGCGCGTCCGGTTTCGCCGCCTTCAGCAGCTTCGCGTCCTCGGTGCCGACCTGAATGTCGTTGCTGCCCTGGACAATCAGTGCCGGCATTTTCAGCTGGGCAAAGGCTTGCGCCGGGTCCTGACGGAACAGCGAAATCAGGTACGGCTGCACGCTCGGGCGAAAGATCACCTGCAACGGCTGCGGCACATTGTCATCGGTATGGCCGGCCTTGAGGCTGTCGAGCAGTTCGTTGCTGCGCAGCATCAGTGGCGGCGGCAGGCTGCGCGCCAACTGTTCGCGGATTACCTGATCGACCGGGCGCGCGCTGCCGGACAGCGAGATCACCGCCGCTGCGTCCAGCTTCGGCGCGGCGAGGCTGGCAATCAGCGCGCCTTCGCTGTGGCCGAGCAGAATCAGTTTGCCGAAACGCGGATCGGCCTTGAGCTTCTGCCCCCACGCCACGGCGTCCGCCGCATAACCTTCTACAGACAAATCACGTTCATCGGGAGCGGCCGCCAGGCTTGCCGCAACGCCACGCTTGTCGTAGCGCACGCTGGCGATGTTGTGTTTGGCCAGCACCCAGGCCAAGCGCTTGAGGCTGTCGTTACGCCCGCCGTCGGGGTTGTTTCCATCGCGATCTGTAGGACCTGAGCCAGAAATCATCAGAACAATCGGCACCGGGCTGTCGGACTTGGGCAGCAACAGCGAACCGAAAAGTTCGCCGCTGCCGGTGTCCAGAGTGACCGGGCGCTGTAGGACTGTCGCTTGGGCAAAGCCGGTAAAGAGGGTAAGACTCAAGATCAGAACTCGCAGCATCATCACGCCATCATTGGTCAAGGTGCCGGTTGGACTCGCCAGCACCACTAAGGTTCGAGGATGAACTACTCGGTTAGCCTGCGTATACTGGCGCGCATCAAGAATTCGGGTTTGATTTCACGGAGCGTCCTGCATGTCCGGCAATACCTACGGCAAGTTGTTCACTGTCACCACCGCTGGCGAAAGCCATGGTCCGGCGTTGGTCGCCATTGTCGACGGCTGCCCGCCGGGCCTGGAGATTTCCCTGGAAGATCTGCAGCGCGACCTCGATCGCCGCAAGCCTGGCACCAGCCGCCACACCACCCAGCGCCAGGAAGCCGATGAAGTCGAAATCCTCTCCGGCGTGTTCGAGGGTCGCACCACCGGTTGCTCGATCGGCCTGCTGATTCGCAACACCGACCAGAAGTCCAAGGACTACTCGGCGATCAAGGACCTGTTCCGCCCGGCTCACGCCGACTACACCTATCACCACAAATACGGCGAACGCGATTATCGCGGCGGTGGCCGCAGTTCGGCGCGGGAAACCGCCATGCGCGTGGCGGCCGGTGCGATCGCCAAGAAGTATCTGGCCAGTCAGGGCATCGTGATTCGCGGTTACATGAGCCAGCTCGGCCCGATCGAAATTCCGTTCAAGACCTGGGATTCGGTCGAAGAAAACGCCTTTTTCAGTCCTGACCCGGACAAGGTCCCGGAGCTGGAAGCGTACATGGACCAGTTGCGCCGCGATCAGGACTCGGTCGGAGCGAAGATCACCGTGGTCGCCGAAGGCGTGATGCCGGGTCTTGGCGAGCCGATTTTTGATCGCCTCGACGCCGAACTCGCCCACGCGCTGATGAGCATCAACGCGGTCAAGGGCGTCGAGATCGGCGCCGGTTTCGCCTGCGTCGCCCAGCGCGGCACCGAACACCGCGATGAACTGACGCCGGAGGGTTTTCTCAGCAACAACGCCGGCGGCATCCTCGGTGGCATCTCGTCCGGTCAGCCAATCGTTGCGCATCTGGCATTGAAACCGACCTCGAGCATCACCACCCCGGGCCGCTCGATCGACGTGAATGGCAACCCGGTCGATGTGATCACCAAGGGGCGTCACGACCCATGCGTCGGCATCCGCGCGACGCCGATCGCCGAAGCGATGATGGCCATCGTGCTGATGGATCATCTGCTGCGCCACCGTGGGCAGAACGCCGATGTGCGCGTGAGCACGCCGGTGCTGGGCCAGCTCTGATGGCTGCGCTCAAAGCCGTCGCGGCATAACCGGCGTGGCGGCGCTTCCTTACTGGCGGCTGTCCAGTTTCTATCTGTTCTATTTCGCCTTGCTCGGATCGACAGCGCCGTTTCTGGCGCTGTACTTCGATCACCTCGGCTTCAGCGCCGCACGCATCGGCGAGCTGGTGGCGATTCCGATGCTGATGCGCTGTGTAGCGCCGAACATCTGGGGCTGGCTCGGCGATTACACGGGCAGGCGTTTGGCCATCGTGCGCTTTGGTGCGGTCTGTACGTTGCTGACCTTTTCGCTGATTTTCGTCAGCCAGACCTACGCCTGGCTGGCGATGGTCATGGCCCTGCATGCGTTCTTCTGGCATGCGGTGCTGCCGCAGTTCGAAGTCATCACCCTCGCGCATCTGCAGGGGCAGACCTCGCGTTACAGCCAGATTCGCCTGTGGGGCTCCATCGGCTTCATCATCACTGTGGTGGTGCTGGGACGGCTGTTCGAATGGCTGAGTCTGGACATCTACCCGGCGGCACTGGTGCTGATCATGGCCGGTATCGTTCTCAGCAGCCTGTGGGTGCCGAATGCGCAGCCCGCGCAAGGCAATCGGCCGACGGGTGAGGGCTTCCTCAAGCAATTGCGTCATCCCGGCGTGCTGGCGTTTTATGCTTGCGTCGCGCTGATGCAGGTCAGCCACGGGCCGTATTACACCTTTCTGACTCTGCACCTTGAACGCCTCGGTTACAGCCGTGGCGTCATCGGCATGCTCTGGGCCGTGGGTGTGGTTGCGGAAGTGCTGATGTTCATGGCCATGAGCCGCATTCTGGCGCGCTTTTCCCTGCGCCGGGTGCTGCTGGCGAGCTTCCTGCTGGCGGCGTTGCGTTGGGTGCTGCTCGGTTCGTTTGCGGAGTTTCTCTGGGTGTTGTTGTTTGCCCAGGTGTTGCATGCAGCGACATTCGGCAGCTTTCATGCGGCTGCCATCGCTTTCGTGCAACGTAGTTTCGGCGCCCGCCAGCAAGGCCAGGGCCAGGCGCTGTATGCGGCACTGGCCGGCACCGGCGGGGCGCTCGGCGCGCTGTATTCCGGCTACAGCTGGAATGCCCTCGGCGCAACATTGACCTTTAGTATTGCCAGTCTCGCAGCGCTTGCCGCTGCCGTTATCATTGCCACATGTATGCAAGAGGACAGGCCATGAGCCTTAGCCGTGAACAGCTCGCCCAGCAGATCGTTGACGCCGGGCGTTTTCTATATGGCCGTGGCTGGTCGCCAGCCACCAGCAGCAACTATTCGACACGCCTGTCGCCGAGCGAAGCGCTGTTGACCGTATCGGGCAAGCACAAGGGCCAGTTGGGTGTGGATGACGTGCTCGCTACCGATCTGTCCGGCAATAGCCTGGAGCCGGGTAAGAAACCCTCCGCCGAAACCTTGTTGCACACCCAGCTCTACCGCTGGCGCGCGGAAATCGGCGCGGTGTTGCACACCCACTCGGTGAACGCCACGGTGCTGTCGCGGCTGACCCCGGAAGATTTCATCGAGTTCGAAGACTACGAACTGCAAAAAGCCTTCAGCGGTATTTCCACCCATGAATCACGGGTGCGTGTGCCGATTTTCGACAACGATCAGGACATTGCGCGCCTCGCTGCCAAGGTGCAGCCTTGGCTCGACGCCCATCCTGATTGCGTCGGTTATCTGATCCGCGGCCATGGTCTCTATACCTGGGGCACGCAGATGAGCGACGCGCTGCGGCAGATCGAGGCTTTTGAATTCCTGTTTGAATGCGAGTTGAAAACCCGCAGCGTCATGAACCGCCAAGGCTGAGTTCATCTGAAACAGCCTGTTTGCCTGATGCCATGCGGCGCCCGACCGGTCTTCAAGAGCCGGACGGCGCCGCCGCTACCGAGGAATTGCCCATGAGCAGCCTGTCCGTTTATCACGTTTCCAGCCCTGAGATTCCCAATAAGGTGCTGACCCATTTCGAAGATATCGCCTCGACGCTGGCCGAGCAGGGCGTGCGTTTCGACCGCTGGCAGGCCGCCGCGAAGATTCAGCCCGGCGCCAGTCAGGAAGAGGTCATCAGCGCTTATAAAGAGCAGATCGACAAACTGATGACCGAGCGCGGTTACATTACGGTCGATGTGATCAGCCTCAACAGTGATCATCCGCAAAAAGCCGAGCTGCGCGCCAAGTTCCTCGAAGAGCACCGCCATGGCGAAGACGAAGTGCGATTTTTCGTCGCCGGTCGTGGCTTGTTTACCCTGCATATCGACGATTACGTCTACGCCGTGCTCTGTGAAAAGAACGACCTGATCTCGGTTCCGGCCGGCACCAAGCACTGGTTCGACATGGGCGAGCATCCGCATTTCGTGGCGATTCGTCTGTTCAACAACCCTGAAGGCTGGGTTGCCAATTTCACCGGCGAAGACATCGCCGGTCGTTTCCCGCGTCTGGAGGACTGAAACCGTGTCGATCAAAGCCATCCTCACCGACATTGAAGGCACCACCAGCGCGGTGAGTTTCGTCTTCGACGTGCTGTTTCCCTACGCCGCCGAACATTTGCCCGACTTTGTGCGCCAGAACGCTTCGCGTGCTGATGTCGCCGAACAGCTCGACGCCGTGCGCCGCGACAGCAACGAGGCGCAGGCCGATGTCGAGCGGGTTGTTGAAATCCTCTTGAGCTGGATCGCTGAAGACCGCAAAGCGACGCCGCTCAAGGCGTTGCAGGGCATGGTCTGGGCGCAGGGCTATCAGGCCGGGCAGTTGAAGGGGCATGTCTATCCGGATGCCGTTGAAGCGCTGCAACGTTGGCATGCGGCCGGTTATCAACTGTTTGTTTACTCGTCCGGCTCGATCCAGGCGCAGAAGCTGATCTTCGGTTGCTCGGAGGCGGGAGATCTGACACCGCTGTTCAGCGGCTATTTCGACACCACATCGGGGCCGAAGCGTGAGGCGCAGTCCTACCGCAACATTCAGCAGGCGGTGGGTGTTGAAGCAGATGAAATCCTGTTCTTGTCGGACATCGTCGAAGAGCTCGAAGCTGCCCAGTCAGCCGGCATGAAAACCTGTGGCCTGGCGCGTGAAAGCGGGGAATTGGCAGGACACGTGACGGTGGACAGCTTTACCGGGATCGAACCGGAAGCGTTCTGACCATTGCACGCATGCCTGTAGGAGCTGTCGAGTGAAACGAGGCTGCGATCTTTCGATTTACGCATGAAATCAAGATCAAAAGATCGCAGCGTACCGCAGCTCCTACAAAAATCATGCGCACAAAAAACAGGCCGTGAAGCGCATGCTCCACGGCCTGTTTTTGTTTAAAGCCAATTACAGCGAGTGATAGGTCGGCAGAGCAAAACGCTGCTGGCTCTGCAGCATCGCAATTTGCGGCAGCTCGCTGGCTTGTTCGGCCAGGTCACGGCGGATCGCGCTGATCGCCCACGACAGTTGGTCACCGGCATGCAGTTGCTGATACGAGAGTGCGCGTTTGAAGACTTTGCCTTCGCTGCTACGCAGAGTGAGCAGGATGCCACCGTCAGGACGTGGGGCAGTGCTGACTTCGTAGTTGGAGAACAGCGATGTAAATTTTTCTTGAATCAGGCTCATGTCATCAGCTCCGTATGTACTTGAATGGCAAGCATGCGGAGGTAGTTGCAGCGTTTATGCCAGTATTGATGCGAATAAAATCCCTTTAAAATCAACAAGTTGAAGGCATTGCATTTTGCAGGCGTCGTGCAATCTGCATGAATGGCCATCGTGCATCCTGCATTTTGCGTGATTTTTCTCCGTACAACGGAACCAAACGTCCGTACCAGAATCCGCTCTTCCCCGTATGCGCAACGGGATACAAATCATTGCAAAAACCGCGTGTACAGCCCCGCGAGCACTGACGTACTTTCCTTCTCGACCCACGATGTAAACGCGTCGGTCGCAGTCATTACCCGATAACAAGAACAGCGGTCTGCACGTCAAGATCGAACGGGGAGCTTTCATGCGTCACGCACCAAGCGACACGATTACCTGGGGCATGATGCTCCGCAAACTGCCGATGATTGCCAAAGCCATTCCACGGGTGGTCAAGGGCATGAAGGTGGCCAATGTCACGGATCCGACCCAAACGTGTGGCCTGGGCTGGACGTTCGAGCAGGCGACGCTGCGCAATCCCGATGGTGTGGCGTTGTTGCAGGGCGATGTTGCGTTGACCTACACGCAGGTCAACCAGTGGGCCAATCGCATTGCGCACTACCTGAGCGAGCAGGGCATCGGCAAAGGCGATGTGGTCGCGGTGTTCATCGAGAACCGTGCGGAACTACTGGTGACAATCCTGGCGCTGGCCAAGCTCGGCGCGGTGAGTGCGCTGCTCAATACCTCGTTGATGCGCGACACGCTTGTTCACAGCATCAATCTGGTTGCGCCGGTGGCTATTGTGGTTGGCGAAGAACTGACCGCTGCCTATGCCGGCGTGCGTGATCAGGTAGCGATCGCAGCGCCCCGCACCTGGTTTGTCGCAGATCAGGACACATACAGCCACCCGGGCATCGCGCCCGAGGGTTACGTCAATCTGATCAGCGCCAGTGCCGACGCCGGCAGCGATAACCCGCCGAGCAGCGCGCAAGTATTCTTCGATGATCCATGTTTCTACATCTATACCTCCGGTACCACCGGCCTGCCCAAGGCCGGGGTGTTCAAGCATGGACGCTGGATGCGCAGTTCGGCGAGCTTCGGCATGATCGCCCTCGATATGCGCCCGGATGACGTCGTCTACTGCACCTTGCCGCTGTATCACGCCACGGGCCTTTGCGTGTGCTGGGGATCGGCGATCAACGGCGCCTCGGGTTTCGCCATCCGCCGCAAGTTCAGCGCCAGCCAGTTCTGGGGTGACGTGCGCCGCTATCGCGCAACCACCATCGGCTATGTCGGTGAGCTTTGTCGCTACCTGGTGGAGCAACCGGTCAGCGCCGATGACAGCCGCCACGACGTGCGCAAGATGATCGGCAATGGTTTGCGTCCTGGTGCCTGGGCCGAGTTCAAGACGCGTTTTGCCGTCGAGCACATCTGCGAGTTGTATGCCGCGAGCGACGGCAACATCGGTTTCACCAACATCCTCAATTTCGACAACACCGTCGGGTTTTCCCTGATGGCGTGGGAGTTGGTTGCCTACGATCACGACAGTGGCGAACCGTTGCGCGGCGAAGATGGTTTCATGCGCAAGGTCGGCAAGGGCGAGCAAGGCCTGCTGCTGGCGCGGATCGACGAAAAAGCGCCGCTGGACGGTTACACCGATCCGCAGAAAACCGCCCGCGTCGTCCTCCACGATGTGTTCAACAAGGGCGATCGCTTTTTCAACACCGGCGACCTGCTGCGCAACATCGGTTTCGGCCACGCGCAATTTGTTGATCGCCTCGGCGATACCTATCGCTGGAAGGGTGAAAACGTGTCGACCACCGAAGTCGAGAACCTGTTGCTGCAACATCCATTGATTGCTGAAGCCGTGGCCTACGGTGTCGAAATCCCCAACACCAACGGGCGCGCCGGAATGGCCGCCATCACTCCTGCGGAATCCTTGGCCACGCTGGATTTCGCTGAACTGCTGAGTTTCGTCCGGCAACGTATGCCGGCTTATGCCGTGCCGTTGTTCCTGCGGGTCAAGGTAAAAATGGAAACCACCGGCACCTTCAAATACCAGAAGACTCGCCTGAAAACGGAAGGCTTTGACCCCGGGCTCACAGGCGATGACCCGATCTTCGCCTGGTTGCCCGGCAGCGAAACTTACGTGTATGTCAGTGAGCAAATCCTCGCTGAAATTCAACAGGGCAAACATCGATATTGAGTGTGGCTATCGGGACGCTCGGAAAATACCGAGTGACAGGCACCGTCGCGCTCGGGAAACTGTCGGCTTTCCGATAGACCGAAATGGAGTGCCACATGTCTGACCAAAGCCGCCAGATGACCCCTGAAGAAGCTGCCGAATTCACCGAGCAGGTTTTCAACAAGGCGCGCGACGGTGATGCCGAGATGCTTGATCGCCTGGTCACCGCCGGGCTGCCGGTGAACCTGAAAAACAGCAAGGGCGACACCCTGTTGATGCTCGCCAGCTACTACGGCCATGTTGATGCGGTGAAGGTTCTGCTTAAACACAAAGCCGATCCGGAAATGCGCAATGGCAACGGCCAGAGCCCGATTGCCGGCGCTGCGTTCAAAGGCGATCTGGCGGTGGTCAAGGCGCTGGTCGAGGCGGGCGCCGAGATTGAAGGTTCTTCCTTCGACGGCCGCACGGCGCTGATGATGGCGGCGATGTTCAACCGCGTTGAAATCGTCGATTACCTGATCGGCCAGGGCGCTGACCCGAAAGCCAAGGACGCCAATGGCGTGACCGCGCTGGATGCGGCGCGGACCATGGGCGCAGTCGATACCACTGCGCAGCTGGAAAAGTTGCTGGCCTGATAAACGTCAAAAGATCGCAGCCTGCGGCAGCTCCTACACTTGATGCGTTCGCCAAGTGAACGCAGGACCTGTAGGAGCTGCCGAAGGCTGCGATCTTTTGCTTTTCTGCGCTATTCTTCGCGCCCGCAAAATCTACCTCCATCACAGGATCCGCCCTCATGAAAGCCGCACTCGTCGAACTCATCAGCAAAATCAGCTCCGGCTGCATGGGCGAGGACGAGATCCTGAAAGTGGCCGACGAAGCCGCGCAGGCCTACGCCGATGCCAATGCTTTTCTGGCCGCCAATCCGGACATCAACTACGACGACACATTCCCGATACCGTTGGGTGAATGGGTGGTGGTCGGCAGTCTGCCGGAAACTGTGCTGTTCCAGGCCGATACCTATGTCGATCTGTTCGCACAAATCGTTGCTTCGTTTGGCCGCGGTGTGGATTTCAACCTCAAGCCCAAGCAACTGGCCAAGACCGAAGCACTGACCGCACTCAACCGCATCCAGGTGCAGATGAGCAGCCTGAACAAGGAAAACGGAGGTTACACGTTGATGAACTTCAGCCAGTTGCTCGACGACGAACTGCAGGTGGTGCTGGTCTACGGCAACGACGTGCCACGGGTGCTGGAACTGTGCGCCGAAGTCGGCATCGCCGCTGCGCCATCGCTCGAAGCGCTGAAGATTGCCGTTCACGTCTGAGCGAGATCGCAATAAAAGGGAACCCTGCGCGCGACCGTCTATCCTAAAAGTGCATGCCACTATTCTGGAGCGACACCATGGGTTCCACGTTCAACGGTCTGATCGGCCTGATCATCCTTGCCCTCGACATCTGGGCCATCATCAATGTGCTCAAAAGCGGCGCCTCCACCGGGATGAAAATCGTCTGGGTGTTGCTGATTATCCTCCTGCCGGTGCTGGGCCTGATCATCTGGGCGATTGCCGGGCCACGGGGTAACGTCCGGATCTGACAACACAGCGATCTCCCTTGTAGGAGCTGCCGAAGGCTGCGATCTTTTGATCTTGAACTTGAAAACCAGGATCAAAAGATCGCAGCCTTCGGCAGCTCCTACAAGGATTGTGTTTACGCCATCAAGTGAGGTTCGACCTGTCATCTTCGGCAACGTAGAATGCGCGACTTTCCCGGGCAATCGTCCCCACGATGGCGCCCGCGCATTTATCGGAGCACTTGACCATGACCGTCACCAAGACCAGCGAGTACCTGGAAACCCTCTACGAAGGCTACGGCCAGCGTTTTCGCATGGAAAAACTGCTGCACGAAGTGCGCACCGAACACCAGCATCTGGTGATCTTCCAGAACCCGCGCATGGGCCGGGTGATGGCGCTGGACGGCGTGATCCAGACCACCGAAGCCGACGAATTCATCTACCACGAAATGCTCACCCACGTGCCGATCCTTGCCCACGGCACCGCCAAGCGCGTGCTGATCATTGGCGGCGGTGACGGCGGCATGTTGCGCGAAGTGACCAAACACGCCGGCGTCGAGCACATCACCATGGTCGAAATCGACGGCACTGTGGTCGACATGTGCAAGGAATTCCTGCCGAACCATTCTGCCGGTGCCTACGACGATCCGCGCCTGAACCTGGTGATCGATGACGGCATGCGTTTCGTCGCCACCACCACTGAAAAATTCGACGTGATCATCTCCGACTCCACCGACCCGATCGGCCCGGGCGAAGTGCTGTTCTCGGAGAACTTCTACCAGGCGTGCCACCGCTGCCTGAACGAAGGCGGCATCCTGGTGACTCAGAACGGCACGCCGTTCATGCAAATCGACGAAGTCAAAACCACCGCCGGTCGCCTGCGCAGCCTGTTCCCGGACTGGCACTTCTACCAGGCCGCCGTGCCGACCTACATCGGCGGCTCGATGACCTTCGCCTGGGGCTCGACCAACCCGGCCTACCGCAAGCTCAGCCGTGAAACCCTGCAACAGCGCTTCATCGGCAGCGGCATCGTCACCCGTTACTACAATCCGGAAATCCACATCGGCGCGTTCGCCTTGCCGCAATACGTGCTGCAAGCGGTCAACAAGCCAAGCAACGACTGATCACGCTGAAGTCGCTCTGCAAGGGAGCTTTTGTGGCGAGGGGATCTATCCCCGTTGGGATGCGCAGCATCCGTGAACCGGCCTGCGCGGTGTCTCCGTTAAACCGCAATGGACGGCATTACGACTGCTGCGCAGCCGAACGGGGATAAATCCCCTCGCCACAGAGTCCGCCCTATCGATCGGATGGTTATTTTCACCGTTGTCGGCTGTAATCCTTTTGAACCAACTATCGCGGAAAAAAGTCGAGATAGAGGTAAGCCCATTTACGGGTTGATCGAGGAGGCACTGATGCAAAAGTGGAAAGTCACTTTCGTGGATGATCACGGCGAAATTGTTGATGAAGTCTTCGAACGTGAGGAATGCCCGTCCGATGATGAAGCCGCGCGGCTGATCAAGGAGCGGCTTCTTCCGGTCGCCGCCCAGCTGGATCTCAACGATCTGGAAGGGCGCACGGCCGATGCCGGGGTGAAAAACCTCAAGACCCAGAACGGCATCGAAATCCGCAGCATCACCCCTGTCTGAACACTTCCTGTCATCTCGTAAACCAGGCCTTGGCAGCGGCGCTCTCTTGGGGCTACTCTGCAAGCGAGATCAGCGAATGGATCGCTAAGGTCTGGTCTTGTCAGCTACATGCTTGTTTCCCGCGTGCAACCACGTTGCCGTAGTACTTAGGCCAAAAGGCCCGGGGCGGGAATACGGAAAGTCTATCCATCAATCGAGGGGGACGATTCATGAGCACAGCCTATCAAGAAGACATCAGCAGCAACGTTCTGCGCCGCATGAAAGAAGGCGGCTTCGATTTTTCCCGGTTCCATCCCATCGAGTTCTACGCGATTTTCCCGGACGAGGAGCGGGCGCGCAGGGCAGCAGGCAAATTTCGCGGTGAATCCATCAATGCCCAGGTCAGTGCGCGCGACGACGGCGCCTGGTCGCTGGAATTGAGCAAAGTGATGTACGCAACCTATGACGACATCGGCGATTTCGAGCAAGGCTTTTCTGCCGTGGTCGAACCGCTGGGCGGCATTATCGAGGGTTGGGGCGTGAAGCAGGAGGTGCGCAATCGTTACCGATTGAATTGATATTGCGCATTGTTTGTCGGGCAACGGCTGACCTTCGGGTCGGCCGTTGTCGTTTCTGGCTTCTGCACATCGCACTGGCAAAACCCTGAAACAAGAATCCAGGGCAAAAAAAAGCCACCGGAGAGGGTGGCTAAAAGGGAAGGCGGGTATGCAATAAAGTCCTGTCGGGACGGGGCTGCCAAGGCAGTTCAGATCAGTTGAGCTGTCTACTTCGCGGCGGCTTGCCGGGGAAGTTTTACAGCGAATGCGCGGATTATCCGCAGTCGCGGCCGGGCAGTGAAATCAACTCTGACTATGCTGGTGATAGGCGATGCAGTGCGTCGCAATGAAGCGGGGGCAATCGGGCCGGGGCATTTGCCGCACAGGAATGGTGCGCAGCCTTCGGCGTGGATCTACAACCGATTGAAATCAAAGCGTTTATGCCGATGGCACGGGCCTTGCGAAGGCCTGTATGTCCGGAGTGACAAGGAGTACGGCATGATCCGCACCTATTTTGACGAGATGTACGATGCCGGCGGCCTGGTCCGCCCGCATTACCGGGAATTTGCCCGCTGGCTGGCCGAGACGCCCGACGAGTTGCTCGCGCAGCGCCGTCGCGAGGCCGATCTGTTGTTTCACCGGGCCGGGATCACCTTCACGCTCTATGGCGACGAGCAGGGCACCGAGCGCCTGATTCCGTTCGACACCATTCCCCGCAGCATTCCCGCCAGTGAATGGCGGATTGTCGAGCGCGGCTGCATCCAGCGGGTCAAGGCGTTGAACATGTTTCTCGCCGACCTCTACCACGAGCAGCGCATCATCAAGGCCGGGATCATTCCCGCCGAACAGGTGCTGGCCAACGAGCAATACCAG
Organism: Pseudomonas sp. ef1; assembly: GCF_007293365.2. Classification (NCBI taxonomy): domain Bacteria; kingdom Pseudomonadati; phylum Pseudomonadota; class Gammaproteobacteria; order Pseudomonadales; family Pseudomonadaceae; genus Pseudomonas; species Pseudomonas sp. ef1. The sequence goes on from NZ_CM129815.1 coordinate 2,943,481, forward strand.
TTGGCAATGCAGGGCCTGGATCTGCACCGCGACATCTACTCGCATATCTCCGGCGTCGATCTGGTACGCGACGGCGATGGCACTTATTACGTTCTCGAAGACAACCTGCGCACACCCAGCGGCGTCAGCTACATGCTCGAGGACCGCAAGATGATGATGCGCCTGTTCCCTGAACTGTTCGCCGCCCAGCGCATCGCCCCGATCGATCACTACCCCAATCTGCTGCTTGACACCCTGAAAAGCTCAAGTCCGATCGACAACCCGAGCGTGGTGGTGTTGACGCCAGGACGCTTCAATAGCGCGTTCTTCGAACATGCGTTTCTGGCGCGGGAGATGGGCGTTGAACTGGTGGAAGGCGCGGATCTGTTCGTGCGTGACGACAAGGTGTTCATGCGCACCACCGATGGCCCGAAAGCGGTCGACGTGATCTATCGCCGCCTCGACGACGCATTCCTTGATCCGCTGGCGTTCAACCCGGACTCGATGCTCGGTGTGCCGGGGCTGCTGTCGTCCTATCGCTCCGGCAACGTGGTGCTGGCCAACGCCATCGGCACCGGTGTGGCCGACGATAAATCGGTGTACCCGTTTGTCACCGACATGATCCGTTTCTACCTCGACGAAGAACCGATTCTGAAAAACGTGCCGACCTGGCAATGCCGCAACCCGTCCGAGCTGTCCCATGTGCTGGCCAATCTTGCGGATTTGGTCGTCAAGGAAACCCAGGGCTCCGGCGGTTACGGGATGCTGGTCGGACCGGCCGCGACGACGGCGGAAATCGATGCCTTTCGCGAGCGCATCAAAGCCAAACCCCACGCCTACATCGCGCAGCCGACGCTGTCGCTGTCGACCTGTCCGACCTTTGTCGAAAACGGCATTGCACCGCGCCATATCGATTTGCGTCCGTTTGTGTTGTCCGGCCGCGAAACCCGTGTGGTGCCTGGCGGTTTGACCCGTGTCGCGTTGCGTGAAGGCTCCCTGGTGGTGAACTCCTCCCAGGGCGGCGGGACCAAGGACACCTGGGTAGTCGAGGATTGAAGGAAGCTTGCCATGTTAAGTAGAACTGCCTCGGATCTGTACTGGATGTCGCGTTACCTGGAGCGTGCGGAGAATCTCGCGCGCATGCTCGACATCAGTTATTCGCTGTCGCTGATGCCGCAGGACGGGCGCGGCGACGGTCTGCACGAACTCGCCATGCCGTTGCTGATCACCGGCACCTTGGACGATTACCTTGAACGCCACGGCGACCTGCACGCAGAGCGCCTGCTGCATTTCTTCGCACTGGATGCGGCCAACCCGGCCAGTATCTACAGCTGCCTTGGTGCAGCGCGGGCCAGTGCCCATGCCGTGCGCGGGCGAATCACTGCCGACATGTGGGAAAACATCAATGCGACCTGGCTGGAAATTCGTGGCATCGCCGAGCAGGGCCTGAGTCGTTATGGCATGAGCCGTTTCTGCGAATGGATCAAGGAGCGTTCGCACCTGTTTCGTGGCGCCTCATACGGCACGATCATGCGCAACGACGCGTTTCGCTTCATTCGTCTGGGCACGTTTATCGAGCGCGCGGACAACACGCTGCGCCTGCTCGATGCCCGTTACGAAATGGCCGGCGATCAGGCCGAAGCGGTCAGCGATGGCACGGCGCACGCTTATTACCAGTGGAGTGCGCTGCTGCGGGCGTTGTCGTCGTTCGAGGCCTACACCGAAATCTACCGCGACGCGCCCGGCGCCCGGCATGTCGCCGAATTGCTGCTGTTGCGCGCCGATGTGCCGCGTTCGCTGCGTGCCTGTACCGAAGAGATTGACCAGATCCTCGCGCAACTGCCCGGCGCCAACGGCCGTCCGGCACAACGCCTGGCGGCGGAAATGGATGCGCGCCTGCGTTACACCGGCATCAACGAAATTCTCGAAGAAGGCCTGCACGCCTGGCTGACCGAATTCATCCCGCTGGTGCGCCAGTTGGGCAACGCCATTCACAGTTCCTATCTGGAGGCTGCATGAGACTTTCCATAAGCCACGAGACCACCTATCACTACGAAGATCAGGTGCGCGCGAGCATCCAGTACCTGCGCCTGACACCCCACGACAGCGAGCGTCAGCATGTCCTCAGTTGGCAACTCGACCTGCCGCGTCCGGTGCGTGCGCAGCTCGATCCGTTCGGCAACATCCTGCATGTGCTGACCATGGACGAGCCCCACGAAGCGATCATCATTGGCGCCCGGGGGCAGGTCGATATCGACGAATTGCGCGAGGCCGAACATGAGAGCCAGTCGGCGCTGCCGTTCCTGCGCTTCACGCGCCTGACCGAAGCCGACGAAGCCTTGCGCGACTTTGCCGCGAAGAACTGCAAGCAGCGGCGAGACCGCACCGCGCTGATCGACTTGATGCACGGTCTGAATCAGCACATGACCTACACGCCGGGCTCCACCGAAGTCGACACCAGCGCCGCCGAAGCTTTCGCCGGTCGGGCCGGGGTCTGTCAGGATCATGCCCACGCCTTTCTAGCCTGCGCGCGCAGCCTCGGGGTGCCGTCGCGTTACGTGTCGGGTTATCTGTACAGCGAAGATTGCGAGCATCTGGCCAGTCATGCCTGGGCGGAAGCGTGGCTGGATGACGCGTGGTACAGCTTCGACGTGACCAACCAACTGGCGCGCCCGGAGCGACACCTGAAGCTGGCGGTGGGCCTGGATTATCTCGATGCCTGCCCGGTCCGTGGCATGCGCCGGGGCGGTGGCTGCGAGCAGATGCATGCGAAGGTGTTCGTCTCGCCGACGCCGGTGATTTCCGTGCAGCAAGAATAGATTCGGGATACCGCTATCGCTGGCAAGCCAGCGAAGAGGCCAGTAATAACACCCTAAGGCTTACGGCTTGGCTTTGCGCCCGGCCATATGCTTGAGATAGCCCACCAGCATTTCAAGATCTGTATCCGGCAATACCTCAGCAGAAAACCCCGGCATCTTCGCCTGCGGCCACTGACGCAAACTCTGCGGATCGCGGATGTAGCGCTTCAAGAAATCCGCCCCGAAATACTCGGTCGGGCTATACGGAATATTCAGATCCGGACCGAACTGCGCGTCTCCGGCACCATTCAACCGGTGACAGGCCAGGCAATTTTTCTGAAACAGGGCAAAACCCTGGTTCACCGGATCATCGGCCTTCAAGGCAGGATCGGGCAGCAGGGCAGGAAAGCGTTGGGCCACCGGGGCCATCAGCTTGATACTGGCGACTTCGAACGGCCACTGCTCGGGGCTGATATTGCCCGCCTGCGGATCGGTCCAGACCAGATAGAACGGCCCGGCGCTGTGCTTGCCGGCTGACAGCGGTGGCCACGGCTGCGCCGGATCCTCGATCGCCAGCCATGCCCGCGCGCCGTCCTTGTTCAGCAAGGGCGCAGCGGCCAGCTCTGCGGCAAAGCCGTCCAGCGCCACCGCTTGCAAGTGATCCTCCGGCTTGACCCCCTTCAGCAATGCGGCCAGAGGCACAGCCTGATAAGTCATGTCCTTCTTGTAGGAAACATCATTGTTGATCGTGAGAGTTTGCAGCTGAGGATGTTTGAGCAGCTCTTCGGTCTTCCAGGTGCGGCTGTTTGCGCCCAACTGCAGATCCAGTTGTGCGGCAGCCAAGGGCAAGCTCAGTAGCAAGGCACCGAGCGCAATGAGGGTTTTCAAATGATCGCCGTCCATGTCGTGGTAGTGCGCAAAGGTTGGCACAACCGCGCTGGCCCGGGTAGCGGGCCAGTCACATTTTCAATGGCGACATACAGCACGCGACGTTTGAATCAGCCGATGACCTTGGTCAGATTCGGCAAGATCAACAACAGCGTCGTGGCGAAAAGAATGAGTCCTGCTTGACGTACTTTCGGTTGTTTGAACATGGCTTGACCGCCTTTATTGTTATTTCCTGATGCGTGCCTGACTGCATTTCCCTGACGGCACGCGTTGCACTTCCTGTTGAAGCACGCCCGTCTCGGCAAAACCCGACGACGATGGCGTACATGTTCACCTTAGAGCCCACGTCAGCCTTCGCTTAGATCCATTTCATATGGTGATCTTGAATAAAGCTTTTAAAAAAGCATGAGGCGTATTGCCAGCTTCTTTGCCGCCCGCTGGCTAGACAACTCGACGACCTGAACCGGTTCACCTCATGCCGCATGACCGTCCGTCTGAGCGTGTGCGTCAAGCGCTTTGAGCAATGTGGTCATTGCTTGCCAGGCTGCGCAGGGCGAAAGTGAAGCGACAATGAATCAGGTTCGAGGACGTCATGACTGAAGCTTTGATTTTCGATGCGTTACGCACTCCGCGTGGCAAAGGCAAGGCCGATGGCGCGCTGCACAGCGTGAAGCCGGTCAACCTGGTGGCGGGTTTGCTGAGCGCTTTGCAGGCGCGCACCGCGCTGGATACCAGTCAGGTCGATGACGTCGTCCTCGGCTGCGTCACGCCGATCGGCGATCAAGGTTCGGACATCGCCAAGACGGCGGTGCAAGTGGCCGACTGGGACGTCAGCGTCGCCGGTGTGCAGATCAACCGTTTCTGCGCTTCGGGTCTGGAAGCGGTGAATCTTGGCGCGATGAAAGTGCGCTCGGGTTTCGAGGATCTGGTGGTGGTTGGCGGCGTCGAGTCGATGTCGCGGGTGCCAATGGGCAGCGATGGCGGCGCCTGGGCACTGGACCCGCAGACCAACCTGCACAGCCATTTCACTCCGCAAGGCGTCGGCGCCGATCTGATCGCCACCCTCGAAGGCTTCAGCCGGCAGGATGTCGATGCCTACGCACTGCACTCCCAGCAAAAAGCCGCACGAGCGCGGGCCGACGGCTCGTTCAACAAGTCGCTGGTGCCGGTGCAGGATCAGAACGGCATCATCCTGCTTGACCACGATGAGTTCATCCGCGCCGAGTCTACCCTCGAGGGCCTGGGCAAGCTCAAGCCGAGTTTCGAAATGATCGGGCAAATGGGCTTCGACGCCACGGCGTTGCGGGTCTACAGCCATGTCGAGCGGATCAACCACGTGCACACGCCGGGCAACAGTTCCGGAATTGTCGACGGTGCGGCGCTGATGCTCATCGGCTCCGAAGCCAAGGGCCGCGCGCTGGGGCTGCAGCCACGCGCGCGTATCGTCGCCACGGCCGTCACTAGCACAGATCCGACCATCATGCTCACCGGCCCAGCGCCGGCGACCCGCAAAGCCTTGGCCAAGGCCGGACTGCGCGTGGAGGACATCGACCTGTTCGAGGTCAACGAAGCGTTTGCTTCGGTGGTGTTGAAATTCATCAAGGACATGGCCGTCGACCCGGGCAAGGTCAACGTCAACGGCGGCTCGATCGCCATGGGCCACCCGCTGGGCGCCACCGGTTGCGCGATCCTCGGCACCCTGCTTGATGAACTGGAAGCGCGCAACTTGCGCTACGGCCTGGCGACGCTGTGTGTCGGCGGCGGCATGGGCATTGCCACCATCATCGAACGCCTCTGAGCCCCGACTTCAAGGAACCCTGTTATGAGCGAAGCCATTCGTTACGAAAAAGGCCAGGACGGTATCGTCGTGCTGACCATGGACATGCCGGGCCAGAGCGCCAACACCATGAACGCCGTGTATCGCGAGGCCATGGCCGCTTGCGTTGCTCGTTTGTCAGCGGAGAAGGACAGCATCGCCGGAGTGATCATCACCTCCGCGAAGAAAACCTTTTTTGCCGGCGGCGACCTCAATGAATTGATCAAGGTCGGCAAACCCGAAGCCAAAGCTTTCTACGACATGGTGCTGACCCTCAAGGCGCAATTGCGCAGCCTGGAAACCCTCGGCAAACCGGTGGTCGCGGCGATCAACGGCGCTGCGTTGGGCGGCGGCTGGGAGATCTGTCTGTCCTGCCACCATCGCATCGCTGTGGATGATGCCTCGGTGCAACTCGGTTTGCCGGAGGTGACGCTGGGCCTGTTGCCGGGCGGCGGCGGGGTGGTGCGCATGGTGCGCATGCTCGGTATCGAAAAAGCCCTGCCGTACTTGCTTGAAGGCAAGAAGGTGCGCCCGCAACAGGCGTTGCAGGCCGGGCTGATTGATGACCTGGCAGCGGATCGCGATGAGCTGTTGGCCAAGGCGCGCGCCTGGATTTTCGACAATCCGGCGCCAGTGCAGCGCTGGGACGTCAAGGGTTATCAGATTCCTGGCGGCACGCCATCGAACCCGAAAGTGGCGCAGATGCTGGCGATTGCGCCGTCGATCCTGCGCGCGAAAACCCACGGCACCCTGCCGGCGCCGGAGAAGATTCTATGCGCGGCGGTGGAGGGCGCTCAGGTCGATTTCGATACGGCGCACCTGATCGAAACCCGCTACTTCACCGAGCTGACGACCGGGCAGATTTCGAAAAACCTGATCGGTACGTTCTGGTTCCAGTTGAACGAGATCAACGCCGGCGGTTCCAGACCGCAAGGTTTTGCGCCCTATAAAACCCGCAAAGTCGGTGTGCTCGGCGCCGGAATGATGGGCGCAGGCATCGCGTTCGTCAGCGCCTCGGCCGGTATCGACGTCGTCCTCAAGGACATCAACCTTGCCGCTGCCGAGAAGGGCAAAGCGCATTCCGCAGCGCTGCTGGACAAGAAAGTTGCCCGTGGCCAAATGACTGCCGAACAGCGCGAAGCGGTGCTGGCGCGAATCGTTGCGAGCGAAAGCGATGGCGATCTGGCCGGTTGCGATCTGATCATCGAAGCGGTGTTCGAGGATCGCCAGCTCAAAGCCAAGGTATCGGCCGCCGCGCAACAGGTGGTGGGTGGCGACGCTGTCATCGCCTCCAACACATCGACCCTGCCGATCACCGGCCTGGCGACGGCGGTGCCCGATCAAAGCAAATTCATCGGCCTGCATTTCTTCAGTCCGGTGGAAAAAATGCCGCTGGTGGAAATCATCAAGGGCGCGCAGACCAGCGACGAAACTCTCGCTCGCGGTTTCGACTTCGTTCTGCAAATCAAGAAAACTCCGATCGTGGTCAATGACAGTCGCGGCTTCTTTACCTCGCGGGTTTTCGGCACATTCACCAACGAGGGCATCGCCATGCTCGGCGAGGGTGTCAGTGCGCCGATGATCGAGACCGAAGCGCGCAAGGCCGGGATGCCGGTCGGGCCGCTGGCCATCTCCGACGAAGTTTCCCTCAGCCTGATGAGCCATATCCGTCAGCAGACGGCCAAGGGCTTGCAGGCAGAAGGCAAACTGCTGATTGAGCACCCGGCCTTCGCCGTGATCGATTTGATGCTCAATGAATTCAAGCGACCGGGCAAAGCTGCCGGAGGCGGTTTTTATGAGTATCCAGCGGGCTCGCAGAAGCATTTGTGGCCGGAGCTGAAAACGCGCTTCGAGAAGGCCGACGGACAGATCTCTGCGAAGGATGTGCGTGATCGGCTGTTGTTTGTGCAGGCCATCGAAACCGTGCGTTGCGTGGAGGAGGGCGTGCTCACCTCGACGGCGGATGCCAACGTCGGTTCGATCTTCGGCATCGGTTTCGCCGCGTGGACCGGCGGTGCGCTGCAGTTCATCAACCAGTATGGCCTGGAGGACTTCATCGCCCGCGCGCAGTATCTGGCCGAGCAATACGGCGAGCGCTTTACCCCGCCAGCGCTGCTGCTGGACAAAGCGGCGAAAGGTGAAATGTTCTAGGGCCAGCGAGCATTTCGGGGCTTGCCTTGGCCACGTGTTTCAAGGCAGGCTCTGGGGTGTTCATTATTCCCATCACGTGTCAGGTATTTTTTATGTCGCTGCGCATCTGCATTCTCGAAACCGACATCCTGCGGCCCGAATTGATTGACCAATATCAGGGCTATGGGCAGATGTTCCAGCGCCTGTTCTCGCAGCAACCGATCGCCGCTGAGTTCACTGTCTATAACGTGGTGAAGGGTGAGTATCCCAGCGACGACGAGATTTTCGATGCGTACCTGGTCACCGGCAGCAAAGCCGATTCGTTCGGTACGGATCCGTGGATCCAGACCCTCAAGACGTACCTTTTGAATCGCTACGAACGCGGCGACAAACTGCTCGGCGTGTGCTTCGGCCACCAATTGCTGGCGTTGCTGCTTGGCGGCAAGAGCGAGCGGGCCTCCCAGGGTTGGGGCGTCGGTACTCACAATTACAAGCTGGCAGCCAAGGCACCTTGGATGAGCCCGGTGCGCGAAGAGCTGACACTGCTGATCAGTCATCAGGATCAGGTAACCGAGCTTCCGGAAAACGCCACGGTCATCGCCTCCAGCGATTTCTGCCCGTTCGCGGCGTATCACATCAACGATCAAGTGCTGTGCTTCCAGGGTCACCCGGAATTCATTCACGATTACTCCCGCGCGCTCCTTGATCTGCGCCAGGAAGCGCTGGGCTCGCAGATTTACAGCAAAGGCATGGCCAGCCTTGAGCAGGAACATCATGGCGCTACAGTTGCGGAGTGGATGATGCGCTTCGTGGCGCACAAGCCAGAAACAGCTCAACGCTAAAGGGGCCTGCTCCCACAATCCCTGTGGGAGCGAGCCTGCTCGCGAATCTCCGGGGCAACGCGGTCCCGGCTACAGCCACCCGGACCGCTTGAAACTCGCCCACAAACTCACACACCCCACCGCAATAAACCCCAGCACTGCAAAATAACCGTAGTGCCAGGTCAACTCGGGCATGTTCTGGAAATTCATCCCGTAGATCCCTGCTACCGCAGTCGGGAACGCCAGAATCGCCGCCCACGCTGCAAACTTGCGCTGCACCACGCTCTGCCGTGATGCCTCAAGCAGCACGCCAATCTCGATGGTCTGGCTGGCAATGTCCGCCAGCGTGGTCAGGTCTTCCATCTGCCGCGTTACGTGAATCTGCACATCGCGAAAGTACGGGCGCATGTTCTTGTCGATGAACGGGAAACTGAGCTTTTGCAGCTCTTCGCCGATCTCCACCATCGGTGCCGCGTACCGACGCAAGCGCACCACATCTCGGCGCAGACCGTGCAGCTTTTGAATGTCACGCTCGTTGAGGGCGCTACACAAGACGTTGCGCTCCAGCTCATCGATCTCGGCGTGGATCGCTTCGCCCACCGGCTGATAGTTCTCGATGACGAAATCGAGCAGCGCGTACAGGACGAAATCCTCTCCGTGCTCGAGCAACAGCGGACGCGCTTCACAGCGTTGACGCACATAGGCGTACGACGCGGAATGGCCGTTGCGTGCGGTAATGATGTAACCCCTGCCGGCGAAGATATGCGTTTCGATGAATTGCAAAACGCCGTTTTCGCGAACCGGTGAGTAGGTGACGATAAACAGAGCGTCACCAAAGGTTTCCAGTTTTGGTCGGCTGTGTTTTTCCAGCGCGTCTTCGATGGCCAGTTCATGCAGGTTGAACTGTCGTTGCAGGTTGGATAATTCCTGTGCGTCCGGTTCTTCCAGACCGATCCAGACGAAGTGGCCGGGTTTGGCGGCCCAGGCAGCACCTTCGTCCAGCGAAATATTGGAGACTTTCTTACCCTCGCTGTACACCGCAGCAGCAACAACTCGACCCATGGTGGTGATTCACTTCTTCTTGGCAGATGGCAGGGAAACTAGGCTTCAGCTTAGCCGTGTCGCTGCTTGAGAGTCAGTGAAACTTCTACAGTTCACCCGGCAAAAGAAAACCCGCACGGGGCGGGTTTGGTTTCACGCGGCTTGCAGTTGCCGATCCATCGATTCGATGCACTCGCGCATCTGCTCGCGGCATCGCTCGATCAGCATGGGCATGTCGTCCATGGTCAATCCGACTGTGGGAATCGCCGGCAAGGAACGTATGAGAACGTTGCCGCTGCGCCAGCGATTCAGGCGCATGTGCTTTATATAGCTGCTCACGCACACCGGAACGATCGGTACGCCGGCAGCAATCGCCATCTGGAACGCGCCTTTCTTGAACGGCAACAGATCTTCACCGAGGTTGCGGGTGCCTTCCGGAAACACCCAGATCGAGGTGTCTTCGTTCTGCAAGGTGTGGGTCGTCGTCAGCATCGACTGCCGCGCCTTGTGCGCATTGCCACGGTCGATCAACACATTGCCGGCCAGCCAGAACAACTGGCCGAACAACGGCACCCACTTCAGGCTTTTCTTGCCGATACACACGGTGCGGCGGGGGACGACATTGCCGAACACGAACAGATCGTAGTTGGACTGATGGTTGGCAATGATTACGCAACTGTCGGGCTTGTTCATCAAGCCGTTGACCTCGGACCTGACCCGCAAACGCAAGATACACATCGCCGGCAAAGCGTAGAGGCGGGCGCAGAGTCGGCTGTTGTCCGGGTTGAACGGGCGGCACAATCCAAGGATCACGCCCAGCACGCCGGCCAGAATAAAGTGCAGGCCCATCAACAACATACGAAACACAAACAGCATTTTTGCAGGCCCACCGGGACAAAAGGTGGCGCAGTGTACGGATGTGCACTGTTTTCGGCAATTGCCGCTATAGAGTCCGGAGATGGCCGATGTTTAAGCGCATGTTTCAGCATTGCCTGTCAGGCGCGTCCTAGAGCTTTCAGCGAATCTTCAACGCTGAACGTAAGAAAAAGCCCGACCAAGGTCGGGCTATTCTCTTACCGGCAGATTTTGGACGAGTCAGCCCAGATGTTGCTGATCCTGCAGGATCGCGTCGTCGAGGGTTTCCAGCAGTTGCTTGCGCACTTTGAGCTTGGTGTTCTTGTGCGCCAGCATGTTGATCTTCTTCAACTGACGCGCGGCAGCCAGCGCGGCGCCCTGCAATTCTTCGGCAGTGACGACTTTGTCGAGGAAGCCCGCATCAACGGCACTTTGCGGATCGAACATCTCGCCATTGATTACCGAGCGATGGAAAGCCGAACGCCGCAAGCGGTCGCGTGCCAGCTCAATACCGGCGTGGTGCATGGTCATGCCGATTTGCACTTCGTTGAGACCGATGCTGAACGGGCCGTCGACACCGATGCGGTAATCGGCGGACAACAGCAGGAAAGCACCCTTGGCCACGGCGTGCCCCGGGCAAGCAACGATCACCGGGAACGGGTGAGAGAGCAGGCGGCGCGCCAGGGTCGAACCGGCCGTCACCAGCGCAACTGCTTCTTTGGGGCCTGCGGTCATCACCTTGAGGTCATAACCACCCGAAAGAATCCCCGGCTGCCCGGTAATGATCACCACGGCGCGATCCGCCATCGCCTGATCCAGCGCCGCATTAAACGCCGCAATCACATCCGGAGAAATCGCGTTGACCTTGCCATTGTTCAGGGTCAGGGTCGCGATACCGTCTTCGAGGTGGTAGGCAATCAACTCGCTCATGACGCTATTCCTTATTAGAAAGATGGGCAGACGTTACCCACCGCCGCAAGCCAGGTAAAGCGCCGTGACTGACCTGCCAGTCACCGTTTTGCGCTTCGGCCAGCGCGCCACGCGTGTTGCCCCCTATAAAGGAAGCGCGTCGATAACCTGAGATTGGCGGGTTTGCCATCGCTCCTCTCGGATGAAAGCATCGCGCTCTCTTAAGCGCATGAAAATTCTGAAAAAAAGTTTGCCATCGGAAAAGCTTTCGACTACATTAGCGCGCCTCGACAGACAGAACATGTCTGCAGAGATACGGTGAAGTGTCCGAGTGGCTTAAGGAGCACGCCTGGAAAGTGTGTATACAGGAAACTGTATCGAGAGTTCGAATCTCTCCTTCACCGCCACATTCTGTAAACACAAACCCCTGATTTTCTTAGAGAAAGTCGGGGGTTTGTGGTTTTTGGTGTCGATTTATCCAATCATCTGACGCGCCTTACTGCAGGATGCAAGCATGAATAATGAGAAAAAGCCTGATACGCAGAAGGCGGAATCAGAAAAATCTGTATACATCGGTTTTGTATGGCTATGTACAGGGGTCGCGGCCCTATGGGCATGTTGCACATTGGTGATCTATCTGTTGCTTCCTGATTGGCAAGCACGTGGAACAGTAGGAGATTCTTTTGGTGCAGTTAATGCGCTGTTTTCAGGGCTCGCATTCGCTGGGGTAATTTATGCGTTGAATTTGCAGCGCAGGGAGCTTACTTATCAGCGCGAAGAGATGCTAGCGACCCGGGCGGTATCTGAGGCTCAATTAGCCGAAATGAAAATATCCAGGGAGCTACTTGCGCAGCCGCTTCCAATACCTAAAATCACTGCCTTAAAAATCGAGCGCCCGCGATTTTATTATTCGCCTCCTGAAGATGAGCATAGTGTTCAGTCTCGGTATTTTGTCCATGCGGATCTGAGTAATCCTACGCAATACCCAGCGGTGGGTTTAAGTCTAAGCTGTTCGGTTCAAGTTGGGGTGCCGCGGAAGGCTTTAGGATGGTCGGATAGTTACATGTCGATACTTGCGCCGGGTGCTGCTCTGAATGATCCGTCTGAAATGCAAGATTTTTTGTTTAATGGAGATACTACCGGGCGACTATTTGACTCTTTGCGGCAGAATGATCCAAGGCAGCTTCCAGCGATACTTGTAGTTATTCATTTTAAAAACGTCGTGGGGGCTCACTTCCGTTTGGTTCAAGCTTTTCGTGTGCTTGCTAGCCATTCTCATATAGAAACTCTTCGAGCATGGCATACGGCTGTCGTAGGTTCTGATACTCGATTCAAACAGCAGCTCATTACTTTAAAAGAGCTAAAGCGCAAAAATAGGGATAAAGAGTGGGATGTCCTCTTTGAATCTGTCAAAAGTGAATTTTCTGAGTCTGTACCAAAAGAAGAATTTCTGTTGGTGGGGGCCGAAATAATTCCGGCGTCTTTTTCTCTAGTGCAGATTTCGGAAGATGACTATGATGTCGCGCTGAAAAATTCAGCCTATCCTCGTAGGATGAATGATATGTATGATTGTCCTGCGGAGTTAGATGGTCGTCACTAGTGAGTAGGATATCGATGTTTTTTATGCTAGCGGTAGTCCAGTGTTAGGTTCGAGCCTTCAGTGGTTTGATTTGAAGTGGCTCGCATCAAATATGCATGGTACTTTCAAGTGAACCGTAGAAGGTCCCCGAAGGCACAGACGAGCATCTGAGCCTGCGTTTGGCACCAGCGCTGCATGCAACTGTCGCTGTAAAGGCGCAGCTTGCTCACAAGAGCATCAATCAATGGGTTGCAGACGTGCTCGATCGTGAAGTCCACGCGTAGCCGCGAAATCCAATTTTCGGCAGAAGTTGTACAAAACCCTGTCACCCGTCGAAATCTCCTACACGCCTCATTGACCCCCCGAACCGTCCCGAGTTTACTGTATGCGCATACAGTAAATTCACTATCAGGTTCGTATCATGAGCGTCACCATCCTCGGCCCTTTGTCAGGCGCGGGCGAACAGCTTGCGCTGTATTCGTTTCGGATTCCCGCCGGTTTTCCTTCGCCGGCGGCTGATCACATTGAAAAGCACATCTCTCTGGACGAGGTTTTTGATATTCGTGCACCGCACGTTTATCTGGCGAAGATCGAAGGCGAGAGCATGCAGGACGCCGGGATATTTTGCGGTGATCTGGTGATTGTTGATCGCAGCCTGAATGCCGAGCACGGCGATATCGTCATCGCCGGTCTCAACTCCGAACCTGTCTGTAAGCGCCTGCACATGCGCGATAACACGATCATTCTTCTTTCGGCCAACAGCAAATACCCGCCTCGCTACGTGATGGAAGGGGATGAGCTGGTGATCTGGGGTGTGGTGACTTACAGCGTGCGCGACCATGGCAAATCGTGAGCAGGTCTTCGCGCTGATCGATTGCAACAGCTTCTATGCCAGCTGTGAGCGAGTGTTCCGGCCCGATCTGGCGAAGACGCCGATTGTCGTGCTGAGCAATAACGATGGCTGCGTGATCGCGCGCAGCTACGATGCCAAACCTTTTGTGAAAATGGGCGCGCCGTACTTTCAGATTCGTGATGATCTGCGCCGCCACGGTATTCAGGTGTTCAGCAGTAATTACGCGTTGTACGGCGACATGAGCGAACGGGTGATGACGATCATCGAATCCATGGTGCCGGCGGTCGAGGTTTACAGCATTGATGAGGCGTTCGCCGATCTCAGCGGTATTCCTGGGGACCTGACAGGTTTTGGCCGAACCATTCGCTCTGCTGTTTATAAGCGCACCGGCATCCCGGTCGGCATCGGCATCGCCCCCACGAAAACGCTGGCCAAGCTCGCCAACCACACCGCGAAACGCCTGCAAGCGCATACCGGCGGCGTGGTCGACATCTGCGATCCGTCCAAACGCGACTGGGTGCTGCGCAATACCGATGTCGGTGACGTGTGGGGCGTCGGTCGGCGGATGAAAGCTCATCTGGAAAGCATGCAGATCAGAAGTGCGATGGACCTGGCGAAGGCCGATCCGTGGACACTTCGGCGCAAGTTCAGCGTGGTGATCGAGAAGACCGCGCGCGAACTGGGTGGCACATCCTGTCTGGAACTGTCGGAAACAGAACCGCCGAAGCAGGAAATTTGCAGCAGCCGCATGTTTGGCAACCGTTTGACTACCATCGAGCCGATCAAGGAAGCCGTTGCTACTTATGTGCATCGAGCGGCGGAAAAGCTGCGTGCGCAGAGTTCGCTGTGCAAAAAGATCCGCGTGAGTATCCGCACCGGCATGTTCAATCCGGAAGAGGCGAAGTACGCCAATGGCGCGCTGATCGAGTTGCCTTATCCGACCAGTGATGTGCGATTGCTGAGCAAGGTGGCGAGCGAGGCGGTTGATCGATTGTTCCGGCCGGGCTTCAAGTACAGCAAGGCTGAAGTGTTATTGATGGATCTTCGGCAGCCCGGAGAGTTTACCGAAGACTTGTTTGCCCAGTCGCAACCGCAGACGGCGGAGAAGGTGATGGGGGTGCTCGACCAGATCAATCAGCGCTGGGGGCATGGAACGTTGCGAGCGGGGAGTGTGCCGGCGGATCCGGCCTGGGGCATGCGGCGGGAGATGATGAGTTCGAGTTTTACGACGAAGCTGGATCAATTGTGGGTGGTTAAATCCAATTGAGGCACGGGCCAGATCTGGTGCCGCGTTACAATCGCTGCCTTCACTTATGCAGTAAAAGGACGACTTTCATGATCATTTCCACCACTCATTCCGTCGAGGGGCGGCAGATCACGGCCTATCTGGACATCGTCAGCGCCGAGTCTGTGCAGGGCGTCAACGTGATCCGCGATATGTTTGCGGGCATGCGCGACTTTTTTGGCGGGCGGTCGCAGACGTTGGAGCGGGCTCTTAAAGAAGCACGCATTCAGGCCACCGACGAACTGAAGGATCGAGCGCGGGCATTGCAGGCTGATGCTGTGGTTGGCGTGGATTTTGAGATCAGCATGCCGGCAGGCAAGGGCGGCATGGTCGTGGTGTTTGTCACCGGAACGGCGGTGAAGCTGCGCTGATCATTGTGTTCAAGGCAAAGCCCACTCGCACAACGAATGGGCTTTTTCGCGTCAATCAGCCTTGAGGTTTGAGCAACACAGCACCTTTTGCGTCATAGGTCAGCGGTGTATCGATGGCGGCGAGAGCCGGTGTCCCGTCAGTCTGCGCCGATGGCGCTGGCTCGCTGGGATGGTAGATGACGCCCGGCTGCAGAAGCGGTTTGTCCGGGTATTTGATGGTGATTTCACCCGAGGCGATCTTTTCCTTGAATTTCTCCGCACCGGCCTTGCCGGCAGCGATCTGCTCGTCCGTGAGTTTTACGACTGGCATGTTCGGGAATCCATTGATCTGCATGATCTCTCCTTGAGATTCATTTGTAGGAATAAGGGCAGCGGCCGTTCGATGGAAATCTTTAGCGAATGATCGCTCGCGACACTTTTTTCCATTCGTCGGTGATCAGCCTTTCTGGACGGCAAGTCCAGTAGTGACCGGCTAGTCTCAAAAGCGCTGAGGGACGATATTTTTCAGGCAAAACTGTTTTGCCGGTGTCGGCCCGGTTGCGTAGGGGAGAGTCTATGTCAGGTCCATTTATCGAAGATGATGGCGCTGAGTTTTCATTCAACAACTGTGTGCGCTGCGGTCAGTCGGAGTATCAGTCGGGGTTTGGCGAGGATCCGGTCAGCATCGGCAAAATCAAATCCACGGCCCCAAAAGGGCCGAAAGCGAAATTCCTGCCCAAGGTCACGGCAAGGACCAGAAAGTGATTTCATCCTGCACCCCGTCATTGAACGGGGTTTTTTATGTGCGCAGGAATAGGGGTTTGAAATCCCTGACGGGCATTGACATTAATGTCGGTTTTTTTTCACAAACTTTTCACGTTGGCCAACGTAGTGTGAAGCCATCCGTTAGAAAGCAAGTCTCCAGCCCGTCTCCCCAGCGGGCTTTTTTTTGCCCGGCATAAAACCTTTTCCACGATTGCGGTCCAATCGACGCTGCCGCCCGCGTCTGGACTTTCCTGGGCCGAGCGCATTAAATCCCGCTCCTTTTCGTCATCCCGTTTATTTGAGGTTTTCGTCATGCGTTTAACACTGCCTGCTCTGGTTCTTGGCCTTCTGGTTGCTCAAGGTGCGATGGCTGCCGGTGATGGCACCGCTGCGCTGGGCGGTGGCCTGGGTGGCGCGCTGGGTAACGTGGTCGGTCAGAAAATGGGCGGCAGTACCGGTGCCGCCATTGGCGCTGGCGTTGCGGGCGCAGCGGGCAGCGCAGTCGCAGCACGCAAGGGCAGCCGCACCAAAGCGGCGATCGGCGGCGGTGTCGGTGCGGCCGGTGGTTCGGTGATCGGCAACAGCCTGGGCGGCCGCAACGGCGCCACCATCGGCGCGGGTCTGGGCGGCGCGGCCGGCGGCGCAGTCGGCAGCAACCTGGGCAAAGGTCACAAGCGCCACTGAGACTGACTGCCTGTCAGAAAAAGCCCGGCTCGATGTCGGGCTTTTTCATGGCTGAACGTTTCGTCCGAAATCATCTCCAATCTGCATACGCCCCGCTTGGGCGGACTGTCCCGATTCGGGAACTGCGAGGTTCATATGCGATTGTCATTATCTGCACTGTTTTTTGGCTTGGTCGTGGCGCAGGGCGCGATGGCGGCCGGAGATGGCACCGCTGCCGTAGGCGGTGGTCTCGGCGGTGCGCTGGGTAATGTGGTTGGCGGACAACTTGGCGGCAGCACGGGCGCAGCGGTCGGCGCAGGTGTTGGCGGCGCGGCGGGCAGTGCCGTCGGCGCGAACAAACGCAACCGCACCGAAGCCGCGATCGGCGGCGGTCTTGGCGCCGCAGGCGGCTCGGTCGTCGGCAACAGCCTTGGCGGCTCCACCGGCTCCGCCATTGGCGCAGGCCTGGGCGGTGCAGCAGGCGGCGCGGTAGGTAACAATCTTGGCGACGACGACGGCGGATTTCATTCCGGCGGCCACAAGCACAAGAACAAGCACAAAAATAAACATCGCTGATTGATCAACGGAAACCCGGTCTGGTGCCGGGTTTTTTGTGTCTGGCTGTCAGGCAGAGGAACGATTGGCGGCAGGGCTTTTCGAAAGAGATACATCCCACACGCTCAAGAGGTGCGCCATGACTCCCGAAACCGAAGGCAAAGAAGAGAAGGGCCCGAGTGGTTTGCCGTTTATCAATGATCCGGGGAATGAAGATCCCGGGTCGCTGATGGATGATGCGACGGTGCCGTTGAATGATGCGGATGAGGCGGATATGGAGTATGAGGAGGATGGGGATGAGCAGTGAGGTGGGGTTGAGGTTTTGAATGATGGTTTAAGGGCCTGACTCCGCAGGCCCTACAGAAAATCTGTTCCTCAGAACGAGACGTCGATTCTTTGTGCTCTGATTTTTACAAACTGACCATTGAGGTGCGGAAAATCGAAGTGGATATCTTGATCCGCAAATTCGACGAACGACTTGAGCGTATCGCCTTCTAAGCGCCCGTAGATATCGCATGAGAAACCATTGTCAAGCATCTCGACACGTGTTTCGCTGCCATCACATTTTGAAATGTCTATCTCGTCCGGCAGCACCATTTCGAACTCGGCTGAGTAGGTCTCACCTACTTCGATTACTGACGGGCAGCGGCCTGCGAAACATCTCACAGTCACACCGTTGATGCTGAGTAGGACCATTTCTTCGATGATTGGGTCGATCTCTACCATATGCGCGGGATATTTCTTAGTCATCTGCGAGCCATGCTCTCGTTTTCTTTCAGAGGATTGAGGTGATCAGTGAAGTTTTTTATGAGTTGGACTTTGCCATAATGGCCTGAGTCAGCAGGCGCTTAAGTCTCGTTTTCAGAGGTTTTCCGGCGGGTCGATTAATTCAAAGAGGTCATCGGAGGGCGATATTTTTTGATTCTGCCTGAGTCTATATAAGACTTGAACTCGCTCTCAAGAAAATTTATGTCAGTGTATTTTTTGTACTCTTCAGGTCTGTCGGTGGCGCACATTTAAAGGCGCCACTCATCAAAACCATCGATCCTGTTATTCGAACCGTAATCGAAATCCACTGATTCAGTGGGAAAATGAATAGCACAGCCTATGCCGTGTAGTTCATATTCAATACCATCGATGACTTCTCCGCAACTTTCTATTTTGCCGCTCCCCAAAGTCTTAGGATGTTTCGAGTACCAAATTTTTCTTGTAATAGCGTTGTTCCTTCTTCAACTTTGCTGAGGAAGTCTTTGATCAAGTCTTCGAGATGTATCATATTGTTACTCATGTTTTTCTATTGTCATCCAGTCGATCGATATCGAGTCTTTTTAGGCTGACATGTTTCATTCACTCTTGTCTCAAAAATGGTTTCCCAATATTTCTAATGATTTTTACGTTGTGAATTTTGGTGTTTGTCTCACAAGCAGGTGCGGAAGTCAGGTTGATTTTATGTGTTTTGGTCTATTCGTTTTTTTCAGTTGGACCATATATACAAGTTGCTAATTAAGGAAATTTTCTTGATTTTTTTTAGATCTATGTATTCGGCGAATTCTTTTTCGATTATTTTTTTGTCGCAGTATTTTCTATATTTAGATGGTCTTTCACAAGCAAAGAAGTATAAGCGGCAAATATCAAACCCATTGATTTCACCATTAGGCCCATAGTCAAAATCTACAGTTCCTGTCGATAGATTAATGCGGCAGCCAATGCCGTGCAGTTCATATTTAACGCCTCGAGTGACTCTCCCGCGACGCTTTATCGCCTTGGTATGCCAAAGTCTTCGAATGTCCCGAGTGCCAAATTTTTTTTCAAATATAAGCGTGCTTGTCTCTACCATAGAAATAAAGTCATGTATCAGGGTATCCAAAGTTTGATCTTGGTCACTCATTTTTTTCTCCGGTTTTGCGAAATATTTAGTCCAATGATTTGGCTGGCTGGCTGGATTGCATTTTTATTGTTTAAAAATTGCTGAGTGCTCTTTGGGGTGGTAGTGATTTTCAGCCTTGGTGATATTGCTTTTGGTCTTGCAGGCGCTGCGCGAGGAGTGTTTGATGCGTGATGTTTAGAAAAGTGACTCTGTTAAGTAGATGCTAGGTTCTCTTAATCTCAATGATGATGTAATGAATTTTATCTCGAAATTCTCTGATGCAACGCAAACTAAGTGCCTGCTCTCAATAGTTTGAATGGATAATTGAAATTTTTCCCGAAGCTTGTAACTTCACTGCACGTTATCCCTATGCGGCAAGCATTGTATTCTATGGATTCCCACTTCTTCGGAGGCGTGTCTGGAATTTCTCTGATGTCAAATACCAGAGTCAGTGTTGAAAGATTATTGTCTATGTTTAGAGTGAAGAGCTTAATCTCTCCGATAGGTATATTTCGGCTGAAGACCATATTGAAGAATTTTCTGCCATTTATCTCATTCCAGTATTTCATGTGTTTCTTTTACTCTGTCGATCTATTTCTAGAAAGCGTCTTCATGTAGTGTTGGTTAATGCTCGGCCTGCGTTTTTCTAAATATTCACATGGGCGCCATTTGTCCAGTCTGTCGTCGCGAGATATGTCTTTCTTCCCCTAAGTCCCTATCCACTGTAAGAAAAATTCCCTCTGTAATTCTGGCGAGTTTGTTAGGTTTTCATTTTCGTAGTCAAATATCGACACTACGTCTTTTAGTGATGGTTCTGCTCCATTTGTCAATTCATAAGCTTTTAATCCAAGAGACATTTGTGATGATAAGCTCGAGGGGTGAACATTTAGCTTTGAGCCTTTGCAAAAGAAAGTTACTAGAGGGTTGTCCTTTCGGACCAAACCGAAACAATGATAAAAATTTTTGCCGGCGTATGTTTTTGGCGATAAACCGTCCAGGTTTAGAGTTATGCTTATTTTCTCGCTGTCGCAAATCAGAACTACATCTTTGATTGCATATTCTTTTTCTACGATAATTTTGAATTCCGAAATCATTTGTCAATTTTCCTATATGGATTCGGGATGGAGTAACCAAAGTCACGCCCATCATCAATAATTATCGTGGCGCCTAGAATATCTTCGTTTTTGATGATTTTTGGGACGGCGAATTCCTGTTCTCGGGAAAATTTGTATCGGTTTCCTAATTCTTGCTTCAAATCATAGCCATTGACTCTCTTCAAAGTATAAAGAAACCCGGTTTTTGTAAAAAAGCTGGTAGCAAACTCTTTTCCCACGTCTCGAGAGGGGGAGGTGCTGATAAAGCCGCTTGGAGGAAAATCGCTATCAATGGAGTGGAGGAATAAGTCCTCACTGTCTCCCTTGCTTTTGAATCCGTTCACAAAAACATCGGACGGGTCTCTTGAATCTCCTCGGTACAGATATTCCTGCTTTTTCTTAGGCGCTGGTGCATCAGGCTCCCCCTCATCAACCTTAACCCCATCACTCGCCCCCGGCACCTCACACCCAGGCTTCTTCGGCGGCGGACAATTGGACGTCAACCCCAACGGATCAACCCACCCCGTCGGATCCGGCACGTACTGGTACTGATTCAACCCACCCGCGAGCTTCACCGGGTCCGGGGTCAGATACCGCCCAAGCCTCGGGTCGTAATACCGATGGCGGTTGTAATGCAGGCCACTTTCAACATCGAAGTACTGCCCCTGAAAACGCAGCGGTTGGTCGAGGTAGTCTTCGCCAGCGAGGGTGACGGCGGCGACTTTGCCGTAGGCGTCGTATTGCGCGGACCAGACGATTTCGCCGCTGTAGTCGGTGAGTTCCTGCGGGGTGCCGAGGTGGTCGAGTTGGTAGTAGAACGGGCAGGCTTTTTTCGGGCCTTTGCCATCGAGCATCGCCAACGGGCGGAAGGTGCCGGGTTCGTAGAGGAAGCTGCGGTATTGCGTGGCGCTGCTTTCGGCGACGAGGTGTTCGCCTTGCCAGAAGAATTCAGTGACGGCGCCATCGACGGTTTTGCGGATACGGCGGCCGAAGGCGTCGTAGTGATACGTGGCGGTCTGGCCGTCGGGGCGGGTCAGGCCGATCAGGCGGTGCTGGCAGTCGTAGCGGTATTCAGTGACCAGGGTCTGGCCGTGGCCTCGGCGTTCGCGGATCAGGTTGCCGAAGGCGTCGTAGTCGTAATGACGGTCGCCCTGCATCAGCAGACGATTGCCTTTGATCTGCGCGGGACCGGGGCGGTCCTGCATCAGCAGGTTGCCCGCCGGGTCGTGGGCGAAGGATTCGGGCAGTTCGTCGCGCGAGTGACGTACGCGGATCAACCGGTCGAGGGCGTCGTAGCCGTAGGTGCGCTGGCCGTGGCGGCTGTCAGCAATGTGCTCAAGATTGCCATTGGCGCTGTAGGCATAATCGCGGCGGTACAGCGAGGCGTGGCGATGGCCTACAGCATGGGCGAGCAAGCGGCCCTGATCGTCGTAGGAGTATTCGCTGAACAGCAAACCTTGCTGGCGTTGCTGTTCGCGACCGGACTGGTAGACGTGGCGCGTGAGCGGCGTGCCGTTAAGGTCGATGGCGCTCAGCGCACCGCCCTTAGCGTAGTGATAATCGAGCTTGCTGTTGTCCGGCAGGCGCAGGCGTTTGAGCTGGCCGCAGGCGTCATAGGCGTAGCGCAAGGTGCCCCAGCCCTGATGCTCGGTGATCAGCCGATCCTGACGGTCGTACTCGAAGGCCAGCGGATGGTTTTGCCCGTCATCGACGCCGATTAATCGGCCGAGGCGGTCGTAGTCGTAGCGGATCTTGGCGCCATCGGGCAGGGTTTTGACCAGCAAACGCCCGGCCTTGTCGCGCTCATAGTGGGTGACCAGACTGGGGCCGAAATCACCAAACTCGGTCTTCTCCAGCAGGTGCCCGTTGAGGTCGTAGGCATAAGCTGTGCGCCGCCCATCAAACCCGGTTTCCTGTCGGATCAATCCGGTCGGCGTGTAATCCAGGCAATATTTTTCCCCTGACTCGTTTTCGATCTCGGTCAGCAACAGCCGCGCATGGTCATAGCGATACTGCACGCGGGTGCCGTCAGGATTGATCCGCCGCGAGACCAGGTGCAGGTCGTCGTCATATTCGTAGCGGGTGATGCGCCCGAGTTCATCGCGCTCAGCGGTGATCTGGCCGTAGGCGCCGTAGCTGTAGGCGCGCGTGCTGCCCGTAGGAGAAGTCGTCAGGATCAGTCGGCCGGCCGCGTCCCACTGCTGACGACTGACAACACCAAATTCGTCCTGGGTGGTAATCCGCCGTCCCAGCGCATCGTAGGAAAAGCGCCGCACGCCGCCATCGGGCAGGGTTTCTTCGATGAGCTGGCCGAGCTCGTTCCACACCCAGCGGTGGCGGCTGCTGTCCGGATAACGCAGCGACAGCAATTGCCCGCGCAGGTTGTAGTAGTAATGGGTGACCTGGCCGTCGGGATCGACCGCTTCGGTAACGGCGCCTTCAGCGTTGCGCCGGTAGATCCACACCGCATCACCACGGCAACGCTTGTAGAGAAAACCGTTGCGATACCCGTAGGACGTTGGTGCATCGTCCGGCGGAATCAGCGCGATCAGCCGTCCGACCTCGTCGTAGCGGTATTCGGTAACCGCGCCCAATGCATCCTGCTCGGCGATCAAGCGGCCCTGCTGGTCATAAGCCTTGAGCTGCTCGCCGCCATCGGCCGCAACCTGGCGCACCAGCCGCGCACGTTCGTCGTGGACGTAGACTTCTTCGGTGCCATCGACGTAATGCACGGTCACGCTGGCGTCGTCATCGTTCCAGACGTAACGGGTGTTCATCTGCGAGAACGAAGCCCAGTGCCTCACGCAGCGCGCCGCTTTGCCCTCGCGCTGCCACTCCCAGAAAAAGCTCGCGCCGCCGGTCAACTGGCGCTGGAGGATGACGTGATGGTCGTCGTAGTCGTAGCGTTCGCTGTCGCCGGCCGCGTTGGTCGCGACCAGCAGCCGTTGCCGGGCATCGAAGCTGTAGGTGGCGAGATTTTGCTCGGTGATCCACTCGCCCTGGACAAAGATTTGGTAATCGATCGCCACCAACTGTGCGCGGTCATAACGCAACAGCAGCGCACGGCCGGCGCCATTGTCCAGGCGCTGAATGCGGTCGGAGCGATCCCGTTGCAGGGTCAGGCGATTGCCGTAGACATCGCTGATTGCGGTCAGCCGGCCGGCGCGAAAGTGGTAGAAGCGCGCGTTTTCCCCGGCCAGAGCCAGAATCAGTTCTTCCGGCTCATCGCCGAGAAAGATCGCCGCCCGCGACAGGCTGTTGTGAATCGCCGGACGCGCGACATTGGGCAAGGGAAAACGGGTGCGGCGGTTTTCGTGATCGATCCAGATCACGCCATCGCCGTCGAAGGCCAGGCGATGGGCCAGCGTGTGGCTCCAGCCGAAACCCAGGCCGATGTCGATCTCGACCGCGCTGCTGCGGTACAAGCGGGTGAACTCGAAGGGCAGCACGCCATCAAGCACTGCGTCGGTCAGGGTCAGCAGTTCTTCGCCGGTGACCATCGACACCGGGCAGCCATTGGTACAGGTTTTGGGCACGCAATCGGCGGCGTCGCCGTTGGGGTTCTTTGCTTGGTCGGGCGCGTCGTCGTGGGGCTCGTGGCGCTCAAGGCGCGCCATGCCCTGGGATTTTTCCCGCGCGAGCGGCGCCGGATTCGGCACGCGGAGCACCACCGCGTCGGCCTGACGAATGTTCAGCGGAATCGATGGCGTCGGCTTCAGCTCCACTTCGCGCGCATGAAACATCAGCGGCTTCAGCGTGCTCGCGTGCTGCTTGAGTTCCGGTGTCGAAGTCAGCTCAGCCAGACGCAAGGCTGAGGCGGCCAGCCACTCTCGCGCCCGTGGCGACTTGACTTTCGCCAGGACCTTGCTGCTCAAACGCAGCGATACGCCGGCACCGCCCGCCACGCGCATCAACAGGAAACTGATGAGCAACTCGGTGCGAACTTCGGCCACCACCTCGGCGAGGTATTGCGGCGGCAGCATCTTCAGCCAACTGGTGAACGCGGCCAGATGAATGAACAACAACGGCTCGTCGCTGAGCATCAACAAGGCGTTGGCAATTGCCTCGCTGGAAGCCGCCAGCAGCGCCTCAAGTTCGACTTCGCTCAGGTATTCGAGGAGCTTTGCGCTGTGCTCCTGCAGATCGGCAAGTAGGGCGAACAGTTGTTGAATGTCATCCCAGACGCCATTCAGGGCTTTTTCCAGACCGCGCCAATCGGCCCGTTGCAACTGTCCGTAACGATCAAGAAAGCCGGCGCTGGAAAACTCCGTCCATTGCGGTTGGAAGCCTGTCCATTCGCTGCGCAGCCAGCCTTCAAGACCGGCAATGACCCCTTCATATGAGGCATACAGGGTGCGGACATGGTCGGTAGAAACATCGGGAAAGAAGGTGACGCGGTAGCGCTGGCTCCGCGCGCAATCGGTCACCTCGAGGATCCCGCTCGGGCCGATGGTGTAGCGCAGTGGTTCGCCGAAGGTCAGCGCACCGTCGACGTCGCTCAGCAGTGGCTCGAGGGTCACCGGGGTGTCGCCGATCGGCACGAAGCGCGCGGTTTCGAACAAATGCACCAGGGTCAGCGGCCCGCTGGCCGGACACATGACCACCGATGAGCTGACAGGTGCGCGCGAGGTGATCGGCGCGCTCAGTTGTACGTCATTGCCAACCTTGAACACCTGCTCGATGTCCAGCGCCGTCCCGGTCCAGAACTGCTCGGCCCAGGCGTCGTAGTTGTTCAGGCACAGGCGGAACTCGTCGATCAGCGCTTCAAAATCTGGCTGCTTCGGATTCAGGGCGGCCACCACCAGCAGTCCGATGCTGTTGTTCAGGGCCAGGAGCTGATCGGGTTGAAACATTCGCAGTCGCTCGCGCATATGAAGAAACGGGAGCACGGACTTTGCGGGGGATCAAAAAGGAAAGAAGTCGGGGAAGTAGGCAGTGTCTGTAGGAGTTTTCGCTAAATGCGAAAGGGCGGCGATGGCATTGCCCGTTGCTCAATGTCCATCGGCCTCGCTATGCTGCTGAACCCATTAATCAGATCCGCGTTGCGGCACGTTGCCTGTCGCCCGGGATGTCTTTGTTAACGGATCCGATGATGAAT
Organism: Pseudomonas sp. ef1; assembly: GCF_007293365.2. NCBI lineage: Bacteria > Pseudomonadati > Pseudomonadota > Gammaproteobacteria > Pseudomonadales > Pseudomonadaceae > Pseudomonas > Pseudomonas sp. ef1. The sequence continues at coordinate 2,968,827 of NZ_CM129815.1, forward strand.
GCACCGCTGAAGACGTTCGGCCCGATCAAGGCCGTGATTTTCGATATGGACGGTTTGCTGCTCGACACCGAGGGCATTTACACCGAGGTCACCTCGCTGATTGCCGGGCGCTACGGGAAAACCTTCGACTGGAGCGTCAAACAAAACATCATTGGTCGCGGTGCCAATGATCTGGCCAATTACGTGGTGCAGGCGCTGGAACTACCGATCAGCCCGGAAGAATTCCTGCAGATTCGCGAGCCGCTGATGCGCGAGCGTTTCCCCAAAGCGCAAGCGATGCCGGGGGCCGAAGCGCTGGTGCGTCACCTCAAGGCGCACAACATCCCGATCGCAGTCGGCACCAGTTCGTCGCGCCAGTCGTTCGGGCAGAAAACCACCTTGCACCGTGAGTGGTTTGCGCTGTTCGATTTCATCGTCACGGCGGACGATCCGGAAGTCGGCGCGGCCAAACCGGCGCCGGATATCTTCCTCACCGCTGCCAGGCGTCTGGGCATCGCGCCCGGGGATTGTCTGGTATTCGAGGATTCGCCGTTCGGCGTCACCGCCGCGAAAGCGGCAGGCATGACCGCAATCGCCATCCCCGACGCAGCGATGGCTGATGAGAAATATGCTCACGCTGACGGCATTATCCGCTCGCTGAAAGACTTCAGGCCCAGCGCCTTTGGCTTACCGATGCTGGAGCTGGCTTGACCGTTCACACGAAAACGCCGCCCTTGCTATAAAGAAGGGCGGCGTTTTTTCTTGCCGGTCTGTCAGGCGCCGAAACCACCGTCGATGGTCAGGCTGGCACCGGTGATGTAGCCGGCTTCAGGCCCGGCCAGGTAGGCGACGAAGCTGGCGATTTCATCGGCGGTGCCGTAACGACCGACGGCCATCAGCGGGATCAGGCTGTCGGCGAATTCGCCATGGGCCGGGTTCATGTCGGTGTCGACCGGGCCAGGTTGCACGTTGTTGATGGTGATGCCGCGAGGTCCGAGATCGCGGGCAAGGCCTTTGGTCAGGCCGACCAGTGCCGATTTGCTCATCGCGTACACGCCGCCACCGCCGAAGGGCATGCGGTCGGCGTTGGTGCTGCCGATGTTGATGATCCGCGAGCCTCCGCCCATGTGTTTCGCTGCTTCCTGCGAAGCAATGAACACGCTGCGCACGTTGATGGCCAGGGTCTGATCGAAGTCTTCGAGTTTGAAGTCTTCCAGCGGCGCGATGGCCAGTACGCCGGCGTTGTTGACCAGAATGTCCAGGCGTCCAAACGCTTCGACGGTGGCGCTGACTGCGTGGCGAATCGCGCTGGCATCGGCGCTGTCTGCCTTGATCGCCAAGGCTTTGCCGCCGTTGCCAGTGATGCTGTTCTGCAGTTCTTCAGCTTTGGCGGCGGAGCTGACGTAGGTGAAAGCGACAGCGGCGCCTTCAGCGGCCAGACGTTTGACGATGGCCGCGCCGATGCCGCGCGAACCGCCTTGAATCAGAGCGACCTTGCCGCTGAGGTGTTGAGTGGTCATGTTCGATCTCCAAGTGTTCAAGGCGGAATGCCTTGGTGTTGGTGCCGAGTATCGGCCTGGCATCGACAACCGTGTAGACCCTGATTGCTATAGTCTGTGTAAACCAGAAGTTTATAGTGGCGATCATGGAAACGTTCAGCAGTATCGAATGCTTTGTGCGCAGCGCCGAAGTCGGCAGCTTTGCAGAAGCCGCGCGACGCTTGAGCCTGACCCCGGCGGCGGTGGGCAAGAGCGTGGCGAAACTGGAGGCGCGGCTTGGCGTGCGGCTGTTCCAGCGTAGTACCCGCAGCCTGACGTTGACCGAAGCGGGGCAGCTGTTTTTGAATGAAGTCGGCGCCAGCCTGACCACCATCCAGAATGCCGTAGCCAATCTGGCCAGTGCCGGCGGGCAACCGGCCGGCACGCTGAAAGTCAGCATGGGCACGGTGTTCGGTCGTCTGTATATCGTGCCGCTGCTCGGTGAGTTCTTGCGGCGCTATCCGGCGATCAACCCGGACTGGCATTTCGATAACCGTCAGGTCGACCTGATCGGGCAGGGCTTCGACGCGGCGATTGGCGGCGGCTTTGAACTGCCACAAGGCGTGGTTGCGCGCAGGCTGACACCGGCGCATCGGGTGTTGGTGGCATCGGAGGACTATCTGCAAAAACATGCGCCGATCAGCCATCCCGATGACCTCAAGCAACACGACGGCATTCTGATTCGCTCACCGCAGACCGGGCGCGTGCGCTCCTGGCAACTGACTCACCGCGATCAGCAACACAGTCCGCTGACATTGCGGGCGCGGATGACCATGAGTGATTCCGAGGCTGCCTGTGCAACGGCGATGCAAGGTTTGGGCATTGCGCTGGTGAGCATGCCGTTTGCGGTCGCGTATCTTCACGCAGGGACGTTGCAGCGAGTGCTGCCTGACTGGTTTGTCGATGACGGCAACATTTCGATCTATTACGCCGAGCACAAATTGTTGCCGGGCAAGACCCGGGCGTTTGTGGATTTTGTGATTGAGCAGTTTGTTGAGCAGGGGTTGGCGCGGCGGTTTAGTGCTATTTGAGTAGGGCTTGGGACCGAGTCGTTTTCATTCGCGAGCAGGCTCGCTCCCACAGGGAGACGCGGTGCAAATGTGGGAGCGAGCCTGCTCGCGAAAAGGGCAACTCGGTTTCGGACGGGTAACTCAGCGAGCAAAGCGCTCCGCCCAACCAACAATGTTCTTCGGCCGTGGCGTCGCATAAGTGCGCACCTTGGACGTCGACAACTTCAAACGCACCAGCGACTCGGCAATCGTTACCGCCGCTGTCACGCCATCCACCACCGGCACGCCGGTGCGCCGGCGGATCTGCTCGTCCAGCCCGGCCATGCCGCCGCAGCCCAGGCAAATCACCTCGGCCTTGTCCTGGGTCACCGCCAGTTCGGCCTGCTGCACGATCGCTTCCAGCGCGCGCTGCGGTTCGTGTTCAAGCTCCAAAACCGCCAGACCACTGGCGCGCACCGAGGCACAGCGATCCCACAGGCCGGACAATTTCAGCCGATCCTCGATCAGCGGCACGGTGCGATCCAGCGTGGTCACCACCGAGTAGGCATGGCCGAGAAACATCGCGGTGCTGGCCGCCGCGTCAGTGATATCTACCACTGGCACGTTGAGCAGTTCCTGCAAACCTTCGCGGCCATGTTCGCCGTAGCCGGCCTGGATCACCGCATCGAAGGGTTGATCGTAAGACATCACTCGATCCATCACGGCGATGGCGGCCAGGTAACTTTCGAAATTGCCTTCAATCGATTCGGCGCCGAAGTACGGCGTCAGGCCGACGATTTCGGTACCGGGCGAAGCGACGGCCTGCGCCGAGCGGGCGATGGCGTCGGTGATGGATTCGGTGGTGTTGACGTTGACCACGAGAATACGCATGGAAAATCCTTATTGCGGGCAGTGGTGCGGCCCGAAACCGGGCCGCGAAGGGATCAGTGGCTGACGTTATCCACAGCGATGCACTCGCCGCTGACGTCGGCGTAATGCGTGTGGCGTTTGGCGACGATCAGGTAAAGCATGCCGGCGATACCGGCACCGATCAGCCAGGAGAACGGTGAGACGCTGTGGAAACCGGGCACCAGCGCCAGGATGATGGCGATCAGCGCTGCAGGAATAAACGCCGCCACCGCGCGGAAATTGATGCCGCGGCTGTAGTAATAAGCGCCGTTGGGGTCTTCGCTGTAGAGCTGCGGCACGTTGATCCGGCCTTTGCGGATCAGCCAGTAGTCGACCATGATCACCCCGTACAACGGGCCGAGCAGGGCGCCGAGGCCCGACAGGAAATACACGATCACCAGCGGGCTGTTGTAGAGGTTCCACGGCAGGATCAGCACGGCGATGGTCGCGCTGATCAACCCGGCGCGGCGGAAGGTCAGGTACTTCGGCGCCAGGTTGCTGAGGACGAACGCCGGGGCGACGAAGTTGGCCATGATGTTCACCGCAACGGTGACAATCAGAAAAGCCAGGCAGCCGAGCACCAGAAAGAACGTGTTGGGGATTGAAGCGATGATCTCGGTCGGGCTTTCGATGATTCGCCCGTTGATCTGGAACTGCGCGCCACACAGCAGTACGGTTATCGCAGCGAACACCAGAATGTTCACCGGCAAACCCCAGAAATTTCCTACCTTGATGGTTTTGCGGCACGGCGAAGAACGGGCGAAGTCGCAGAAATTGAGGATCAGCGTGCCGTAGATCGCCAGCCACAACGCGCCGCCGGCAAAGATATTGCGCCACATCTCGCCACCGGTCAGCGGCTCGCGGATCGACCAGGCAATGGTCGCGTTGGCCTGGAAGTACATCCACCCGGCGAGGGCAGCAACGGTCAGCAGAATCACCGGCCCGGCAAATGCCTCGTAACGGCGCACCATCTCCATGCCGTAGGCGAGGATCGCCAGTTGCACCAGCCAGATTGCTACAAAGCACACCCAGCCCAGACTCGACAGACCGAGAATCGAGTTGTGATCGTATTCGGCAAAGCCCGGATGCACGGCGGTCAGCAGGACGCGGAATACCACCGAGGCGAGGTACGTCTGAATACCGAACCAGGCGATGGCGATAACCGCCCTGATCAATGCAGGAATTTGCGCACCGTGGATGCCGAAACTGATCCGGCTGATCACCGGGAACGGCACCCCGGTTTTCTGTCCCATGTACCCGGACAGGTTCATGAAGAAGTACACCAGCGCCGCGCCGATCCCCAGCGACAACAGAATCTGCCAGCCGCCCAGACCCAGTGCATACAAGCCGATGGCGAACGAGTAGTTGGCGATGTTGTGCACGTCATTCGTCCACAGGGCGAAGATGCTGTACCGGCCCCAGCGTCGCCCTTCGGCTTTGGTCGGCGCCAGATCGCTGTTGTGCAGACGCGGGCTCAGTTGCAGCGGCTCGCTCAGTCCGTCATCGGGCAACGGTTGATCGAGCGTGGAGGAGGGCAGATTCAGCGCGATGTTATTCGAAAGACTTGTACGCATTCCGGCAGGCTCCTGACGTTCACTCCCGCGATGACTGTGCATGAGCGCTCAGGCTCGACAAATCTTCGTCGCGACGGTGAAGGCATCACTAGTTACGGGGCATCTGCAGCCTGTACGGGATAGGGCGCTTCAGGCTTGCGGATCGAAAGTGTGCATGTTTTGCGGTTTTGTATACAAAACATGTATGCGACAAAGCCAGATTTGTGCCAGTTGCCAATCTATAAGCGCCAGGGCTCATTTCGAATAGTTATCAATGCGGCATAAGTGACTGAAAAACCGGCGATATAAATTGATCGATTGGACAGGTATTTTTTTTGGAGGAGGGATTTTGCAGAGGGCGCACGCAGAGCGGATTCTGTTGGGGGATGTAACTTTTCAGGGCGTAAAAACAGAAAGTGCACACATAAATGGCACCGATGGTGACAACCTTGTGTACACCTTTTGCGTGCCTGGCACATATCAATGTGGGAGCGAGCCTGCTCGCGAATGCGGTGTATCAGGCAACTGAAACGTTGACTGGAACTGCGCTTTCGCGAGCAGGCTCGCTCCCACAGGTCTTTCTATAAATGGGGGATCAAACCTTGCTCTTGCTGATGATATTCCCCGCATGCAGTCCGCATTCTTTCTGCGTGGCTTCTTCCCACCACCAGCGGCCTTCGCGCTCGTGCTGGTTCGGCAGCACCGGGCGGGTGCAGGGTTCGCAGCCGATGCTGATGAAACCGCGCTCGTGCAGGCTGTTGTAGGGCAGTTCGAGCATGCGGATGTAACCCCAGATCTCCTCGCTGGTCATCTGCGCCAACGGGTTGAACTTGTACAGGGTGCGTTCCGGTGTCGAGAACGCCGTGTCGATTTCCAGCACCGCCACAGCGCTGCGGGTGCCCGGGCTCTGATCGCGGCGCTGGCCGGTGGCCCAGGCTTTGACGTCGGACAGCTTACGGCGCAGCGGCTCGATCTTGCGGATACCGCAGCATTCGCCGTGGCCGTCCTTGTAGAAACTGAACAGGCCTTTTTCCTTCACGAACGGTTCGAGTTTCGTGTAGTCCGGCGAGACGATTTCAATATCGATCTTGTAGTGCTCGCGCACCTGCTCGATGAAACGGTAGGTCTCCGGATGCAGGCGGCCGGTGTCGAGGCTGAACACTTTGACGTTCTTGTTCAGCTTCCAAGCCATGTCCACCAGCACCACGTCCTCGGCGCCGCTGAAAGATATCCACAAGTCATCGCCGAACTCGGCGAAGGCGAGCTTGAGGATGTCCTGGGCGGATTTGTTGGCATAGGTCGTGGCGAGTTCCACGACGTCGAACGTTGGGCTCATCAGGTCGGCTTCCTACAGGTCAGTGGCGCTCGGGCGCTCTATAGGGGGCCGATGGTAACAAAAAGCTGCCGCGGCCGGGGCGTCCTCTGCGTTGCGCGCCTCGGGTGCAGACGCTAGAGTTCGGCCTCGCTTGACTCAAATAATCACTATAAACGGGAGTGTCTTGTGGAAATTGCTTGCCTGGATCTTGAAGGGGTACTGGTACCGGAAATCTGGATCGCCTTCGCCGAAAAAACCGGAATCGACTCCCTCAAGGCCACCACCCGGGACATTCCCGATTACGACGTATTGATGAAGCAGCGTTTGCGCATCCTCGATGAGCACGGCCTCAAGCTCTCGGATATTCAGGAAGTCATCGCTACGCTGAAACCGCTAGACGGCGCGGTGGAGTTCGTCAACTGGCTGCGCGAGCGTTTCCAGGTGGTGGTTCTCTCGGACACCTTTTATGAGTTTTCACAGCCACTGATGCGTCAACTGGGCTTCCCGACCTTGCTTTGCCATCGGTTGATCACTGACGAAAGCGGGCGGGTGACCAGCTATCAGTTGCGTCAGAAAGATCCCAAGCGTCAGTCGGTGCTGGCGTTCAAGAGCCTGTACTACCGGGTGATCGCGGCGGGGGATTCATACAACGACACGACCATGCTCGGCGAGGCGGACGCGGGGATTCTGTTTCATGCGCCGGACAACGTGATTCGCGAGTTTCCGCAGTTTCCGGCGGTGCATACGTTTGAAGAGCTGAAGCAGGAATTTCTCAAGGCCTCTAATAGAGAGTTGAGTTTGTAGTCGTCTGGAAGGACGTCTTCGCGAGCAGGCTCGCTCCCACAAGAAAATGCATTGATGATCGTTCCCACGCTCTGCGTGGGAATGCCTCAACGGACGCTCCGCGTTCGGCTTTGGATGGGACGCGGAGCGTCCCTGGCTGCATTCCCACGCGGAGCGTGGGAACGATCATTCCTCAGAGGTTTTGCAGGGTTTCCAAGAGAATTCTGACTTTGGTCATCGACTCCTGATACTCCGCCTGCCAGTCCGAATCGGCGACGATCCCGCCGCCGCCCCAGCAGCACACCTGGCCATCTTTGACCAACAGACTGCGAATAGCGATGGAGCTGTCCATCTCGCCGCGCACGTCCAGGTACAGCAACGATCCGCAATACAAACCGCGCCGGGTCGGCTCCAGCTCGTCGATGATCTGCATCGCCCGAATCTTCGGTGCGCCGGTGATCGAGCCGCCGGGGAAGCTGCCGGCGATCAGGTCGAGCGCGTCACGATCCGCCGCCAGTTCACCGGTCACGCTGCTCACCAGATGATGCACATTCGGATAGCTTTCCAGACTGAACAACTCCGGCACCCGTACTGAGCCGATGCGGCAGGTGCGCCCGAGGTCGTTGCGCAGCAGGTCGACGATCATCAGGTTTTCCGCGCGATCCTTGGGGCTGGCCAACAGTTCGGCGGCATTGGCGGCGTCTTCGGCTGGAGTCACGCCGCGAGGGCGGGTGCCCTTGATCGGACGGGTTTCGACCTGACGCTGGCTGACTCTGACGAAACGTTCCGGTGACAGACTCAGCACCGCGCCGCCGTCGGGCAGGCTCTGGAACCCGGAGAACGGCGTCGGGCAGGCCTGACGCAATGCGCAGTAAGCCAGCCACGGATCGCCCTGGCACTCAGCACGAAAACGTTGCGCAAAGTTGACCTGATAGCAGTCGCCGGCCTGGATATAGTCCTGAATGCGTTCGAACGCCTGACGGTAATCGTCGGCCGAAATATCAGCGGCCATCGGGGCGCTCAGTTTGAAGGGCACCAGCGCGTCAACTTGAGGCTGGGTGAACAGCGCGACCAATCGCTGCCGTTCACTGTCGACAAGCGAAGGATGAAAGACCAGTTGGCTGGTTTGCGCGTGGTGGTCGCTGATCAGCGACCAGTCGTACAGGCCAAAACGCGCATCGGGCAGTTGCAGGTCATCCAGCGCCTGACTCGGCAAATTTTCCAGATGCCGGCCGAAGTCGTAGCTCAAATAACCGATCAGTCCGCCGGCGAATGGTAATTCATACCCGGCAGGCAACTGAGCTTCGCCCAAGCGGCTGAGGTTGTCGCGCAGGCGCTGGAGGAAATGCGCACCGCTTTCCTCCGGCAACACCGCCAGTTGTTCCAGCGGCCAGGCGCTGAGCAAGTCATAACGGCCGCGTTCGGCGCTCGGCCGGCCGCTGTCGAGCAGCACGGCGCCGGGGGCATTGCGAATGGCCGCGAAGTAGTCGGCGGGATTGGCGCGGTAGGGCAGTGGGTGTACGGAGCAGGTCAGCATGGGCGGGGCAGATCGGCCGTTGAAGCGGGGTGGGGATTGTAGTCCTCTGCGGGAATTGCTCCTAGAGGGGATGTCGGCGATTGGCAGATGGGCGGCAGAGTTGAAGCTCGGGTTCTTTGATCGTTCCCACGCTCCGCGTGGTAACGCCGCCATGGACGCTCTGCGTCCACTGTGACGCGGAGCGTCACGGGCTGCATTCCCACGCAGAGCGTGGGAACGATCAATGTGGAGGATCAGCCCTCGACCGCAGGAATATGCCCAAACATTTCCTGGGTAAACGCCACCCGCTCTTCAACCGACTCCGTCACGCCTCGCGCCTTCAACTCGTCCAGCCGCGCTTCAACCGCGTGGGTACGCAAGGTCAGCCCGCAATCGTTGGCGATCTGGATGTTCAGCCCCGGCCGCGCATTCAGCTCGAGGATCAGCGGGCCTTTTTCCTGATCGAGCACCATGTCCACGCCGATATAACCCAGCCCACACAGCTCATAGCAGCCGGCGGCGAGTTTCATGAAACCGTCCCAGTAGGGCAGTTGCACGCCATCCACCGCGTTGGTGGTGTCGGGGTGTTTGGTGATGATGTTGTTCAGCCAGGTGCCGCGCAGCGTAAGGCCGGTGGCCAGATCGACGCCGACGCCAATGGCGCCCTGGTGCAGGTTGGCCTTGCCGCCGGACTGGCGGGTCGGCAGACGCAACATCGCCATCACCGGGTAACCCATCAGCACGATGATGCGGATGTCCGGCACGCCTTCGTAGCTGATGCTTTTGAAGATCTGGTCCGGGGTCACACGGTATTCGATCAGCGCGCGGTCGCGGTGGCCGCCCAGCGAGTACAGGCCGGTGAGGATGCTGGAGATGTGATGCTCAAGCTCCTCGTGGGCGAGGATCTTGCCCGACACCGTGCGATAACGGCCTTCGAAGCGGTCGGCGATGACGATGATGCCGTCGCCACCCGCGCCCTGCGCCGGTTTGATCACGAAGTCGCTGCGCCCGCCGATGATCTCGTCGAGCTTGTCGATTTCCTTCTCGGTGGAGATCACCCCGTACAGCTCCGGCACGTGGATACCGGCGGCGATGGCGCGTTCCTTGGTGAGGATCTTGTCATCGACGATCGGGTACAGGCTGCGCTTGTTGTACTTGAGCACGTAGTCCGCGTTTCGGCGGTTGATGCCCATGATGCCGCGCGCCTCGAGGGCCTTCCAGGTCTTCCAGAAACCGAACATCAGGCGTCAGCCTTCTTCAGGAAGGCCTTGAAACGTACCAGTTCGGTCAGGCGGTAGCCGCGATAGCGACCCATCGCCAGCATGAAACCGACCAGAATCAGCAGGATCGCCGGGAAGGTAAATACGAAGTACACCAGCTCCGGCACGGTCATGATCAGGTGCGCCAGGGAGGCGGCGAACAGTGTGCCGATGGCGACTTTCAGCGCATGGTTGGCGCCGCGTTCTTCCCAGGTGATCGACAGACGTTCGATGGTCATGGTCAGAATCACCATCGGGAACAGCGCCACCGACAAGCCACGCTCAAGCCCCAGCTTGTGGCTGAACAGACTGATCGCCGCAATCAACACCACCACGAACGTCAGCACCACCGACAGGCGCGGCAGCATTTGCAACTTCAGATGTTCGAGATACGAGCGCAATGACAGGCCCAGCGCCGTGATCACTGTGAACAGCAGGATGCCGAAGCCCAGCTGCGTTTCGCGGAAGGCGAGGGCGATCAGCACCGGGGTGAATGTGCCGAGGGTCTGCAGGCCGACCAGGTTGCGCAGGATCAGGATCACCAGCACACCGATCGGGATCATCACCATGATCATGAAGGTCTGCTGGGTCTGCAGCGGCAAGCCGTACAGCGAGTAATCGAGGAAGTTGGCGTCAGTGTTTTCGTCGGTCAGCTTGGCCAGACGAATCGCGTTCATCTCGCTGTTGTTCAGGCTGAAGGTCACGTTGGCTTTCTTGCCGCCGTCGACGGTGATCAGGTTTTCGTCACCGGTCCACCACAGCAGGCGGTCGGTTGGCAGGCCTTGCTCACCGGTTTCCGGGTTGAAGTACAGCCAGTCGTTGCCGTTGAAGCTGCGCAGCCAAAGTTCGGGTGTCTGTGGCTGATCGGCGACGAGGCGGATGGTGTGGACTTTTTCTACCGGAACGTGGGCAATCGACAGCAGCAGTTCGACGATCTTGGCTTTGTGCGAGGTCGACGGATCGCCGGCCAGCAGCAACTTGACGTTGTCGTCATTCACGTTGTTGACGCGCTTGATCGCCTCGCCAATAAAGGTTTCGACGTCGGCCGAATGTTGGCGGATCGGCGCGAGCAGAGCTTCGGCGGCGATTTTTTCCGGGCCTTCGATGACCATGCTGTCACGGAAGGTCGGGCCTTTGACCTTGGATTTTTCCGCGGTGTAGCGCTTGGTCAGCACCAGACGGTAATACAGCGTCTGGTTGCCCTTGGCGCGACGGGCCGACCAGGTCACCTTGCGGTTGCCGTCGATGCGGTTCACCGCTACGCCGTAGTTATTGGAGATGAAGCTTTCGTTGAGACTGACGTAGTCGCGGCTCAACGGCGGCACGAACATCTGGATCTTCACCGGATCCTTGGTGCTGGCGACGAACTCGACCTTGGCGTCGATGTTCCACAGGTCGTCGGTGGCGTCTTCGGTCACCGGGATGCCGAGCACGAAAATCTGATAGGCCGTAACCGAAACGCCCAGCAGCACCAGCACGGCGATCAGGATTTTCAGGTGGAAGGTTAGAGAACGCATGGAAATTACTCGGCGGTGTGAGCGGCGATGGTGCAGGCAGGTTTGCCTGCAGCGTATTTAAGACTGGGGTCGACCAGCGCGTCGAAGCGTTTCAGCGCCTCGGAGCCGATCAAAAGCGGGTATTGGAACGCACTTCGGTCGGTCAGGTTCACTTCGATGCTGCGCAATGCCGAACCCATGCAGATATCCAGCTCGATAACCGGACGGGCGGTGTACTGCTTGCCTTCTTCCGGATCGTAATCGCCGGCGCGGCGCTTGATCTTGCTGACTCGCGCCAGTGGCCGTTCGATGGGGTGCGAATGCGCGGTGTCGATGGCCAGGTAGAAGCGTACCCAGGATTCACCGTTGCGTTTGAAGCGTTTGATGTCGCGGGCACTCAGCGAGGCGGTTTTCGCCCCGGTATCGAGTTTGGCCGCAACTTCGAGATTGATGCCGTCAAGCGAAGCGTATTCGTTGAGGCCGTACACGGTTTTTTCCCCCGCGGCGGCGAGGCCGGGCAGGCAAAACAGAGCAAAAAAGGTGGGGAAAGGCTTGAGTCTCATAAATCCTGGTGCGCAGCGTTCCGTTATCGGTTCAGGTGCCCGCACAACCGTGCGCAAGCCCCCGCGTGTGCCTGGCAGCTTTTTATGGCAAGCCGTACAAAGACCCGCAAATGCGGGCGGCATTCTAGCACGGTGGTTTTATGGCGCCAGCGCTTGCGCCGACCCAAAACCTGCAAGGGGTGCCACCCTTGTGGGAGCGAGCCTGCTCGCGAATGCGCTGTGTCATTCGATGCAGAAGCGGACTGACCTGCCGCCTTCGCGAGCAGGCTCGCTCCCACAGTAATAGATGATCGATTGGCAGCGGTTATTAGACGATTGTCGACAATACCTATTTATCCTTTGACTCATCGGGCCGGATTGGCTAGTTTTTGCCGCATTGGATTTAAAGGTGTCGACAATCATGCTGGATCAACTCGATCCCCCGGTCATCAGTGGCGACGATTCCGAGACGCTGTCGGAAAACGTCTTCCGGCGTATCCAGGCCGCAATCGTCAAAGGCGAAATCGCCCCGGGCAGCAAGATCTCCGAGCCGGAGCTGGCGCGCACCTATGGCATCAGCCGAGGTCCGCTGCGTGAGGCGATCCATCGTCTGGAAGGCCAGCGCCTGCTGGTGCGCGTGCCGCACGTCGGTGCGCGGGTGGTCTCGCTCAGTCATGCCGAATTGATCGAGCTCTACGAAATCCGTGAATCCCTCGAAGGCATGGCCTGCCGCCTCGCCGCCGAGCGCATGAGCGTCGAGGAAATCGACGAACTGCGCCGGGTCCTGGAAACCCACGAGCGCGATGCGGCGTTTCAGGCCGGCGTCGGTTATTACCAGCAGGAAGGCGATTTCGACTTTCATTACCGGATCATCCAGGGCAGCGGCAATCGCACGCTGACGCAGATGCTCTGCGGCGAGCTGTATCAACTGGTGCGCATGTACCGCATCCAGTTTTCCACCACGCCGAATCGCCCGCATCAGGCCTTCGCCGAACACCACCGCATTCTCGATGCCATCGCCGACCGTGACGGCGAACTCGCGGAATTGTTGATGCGCCGCCACATCGGCGCCTCGAAACGCAACATCGCCCGTCACTACGAGGACGGCGCCCACAACAAGACAGCCACTGAACGAGGTGATGCATGACTTCCAACCTGAACACGCCGGGCCAGCGCTTCCGCGATGCGGTCGCCAGCGAGCATCCTTTGCAAGTGGTCGGCGCGATCAACGCCAACCACGCGCTGCTGGCCAAACGCGCCGGTTTCAAGGCGATCTACCTGTCCGGTGGCGGTGTAGCCGCAGGTTCTCTGGGCGTGCCGGACCTGGGCATCACCGGGCTGGACGACGTGCTCACCGACGTGCGCCGCATCACTGATGTCTGCGACCTGCCGCTGCTGGTGGATGTCGACACCGGTTTCGGCTCGTCGGCGTTCAACGTCGCGCGTACGGTCAAGTCGATGATCAAGTTCGGCGCGGCGGCGATTCACATCGAGGACCAGGTTGGCGCCAAGCGCTGCGGCCATCGCCCGAATAAAGAAATTGTCAGCCAGCAGGAAATGGTCGATCGCATCAAAGCCGCCGTCGATGCGCGCACCGACGACAGCTTCGTGATCATGGCGCGCACCGATGCGCTGGCGGTGGAAGGTCTGGAGTCGGCACTCGATCGTGCGGCGGCGTGCATCGAGGCCGGCGCTGACATGATTTTCCCTGAGGCGATTACCGAGCTGGACATGTACAAGCTGTTCGCCAACCGCGTGAAAGCGCCGATCCTGGCCAACATCACCGAGTTCGGCGCAACGCCGCTGTACACCACCGAACAACTGGCCGGCGCCGACGTTTCTCTGGTGCTGTATCCGCTGTCGGCATTCCGTGCGATGAACAAAGCGGCGGAAAACGTCTACACGGCGATCCGCCGCGATGGCACGCAACAGAATGTCATCGACACCATGCAGACTCGCATGGAGCTCTACGATCGTATCGATTACCACACGTTCGAGCAGAAGCTCGATGCGTTGTTTGCTGCGAAAAAATGATTGAAAGATCAAAAGATCGCAGCCTCGTTTCACTCGACAGCTCCTACAGGAACGCGGTCGATGTAGGAGCTGCCGAAGGCTGCGATCTTTTGCGAACAACACCGTAATTGCAGATTCCCTAACAAATTCAAAAATTGGAGATAGCAATGGCCGAAGCAAAAGTACTCAGTGGCGCCGGGCTCCGTGGCCAGGTTGCCGGGCAAACCGCACTGTCCACCGTGGGCCAGGCCGGTGCCGGGCTGACCTATCGCGGCTACGACGTGCGTGAACTGGCCGCCGACGCGCAATTTGAAGAAGTCGCCTACCTGCTGCTGTACGGCGAACTGCCGACAACAGCGCAACTGGCCGACTATCAAAGCAAACTGAGCAAACTGCGCGACCTGCCGCAGGCGCTCAAGGAAGTGCTTGAGCGAATTCCGGCTGACGCGCATCCGATGGACGTCATGCGTACCGGTTGCTCATTCCTCGGCAACATCGAACCGGAGAAGGACTTCGCCGAACAGCGCGACAAGACCGACCGTCTGCTCGCTGCTTTCCCGGCGATCATGTGCTACTGGTATCGCTTCAGCCACGACGGCAAGCGCATCGACTGCGTCAGCGACGAACCGACCATCGGTGGCCACTTCCTGCACTTGCTGCACGGCAAGAAACCGAGCGAATTGCACGTCAAAGTCATGAACGTGTCGCTGATCCTCTACGCCGAACACGAATTCAATGCCTCGACCTTCACCGCACGGGTTTGCGCCTCGACCCTTTCCGATCTGTATTCCTGCGTAACAGCGGCCATCGGTTCGCTGCGCGGTCCATTGCACGGCGGCGCCAACGAAGCGGCGATGGAAATGATCGAGCGCTTCTCGTCGCCGGAAGAGGCGATCAAAGGCACCCTCGGCATGCTCGAGCGCAAGGACAAGATCATGGGCTTCGGCCACGCGATCTATAAGGACAGCGACCCGCGCAACGAGGTGATCAAGGGCTGGGCGAAAAAACTCGCGGACGAGGTCGGTGACAAGGTGCTGTTCCCGGTATCGGAAGCCATCGACAAGACCATGTGGGAGCAGAAGAAATTGTTCCCGAATGCCGACTTCTACCATGCCTCGGCGTACCACTTCATGGGCATCCCGACCAAGCTGTTCACGCCGATCTTCGTCTGCTCGCGCCTGACCGGCTGGGCCGCGCACGTGTTCGAACAACGCGCCAACAACCGCATCATCCGCCCGAGCGCCGAGTACACCGGCGTCGAACAGCGCAAGTTCGTGCCAATCGAACGTCGCTGAATGGTGGGCTGACCCGAGTACACCGCAGACCCCTGTAGGAGCTGCCGAAGGCTGCGATCTTTTGATCTTGCTTCTGGAAAATCAAAGTCAAAAGATCGCAGCCTTCGGCAGCTCCTACAGGGGGCGGTGTGACCCTTGAGGTCGGTGTATCGCCCATCACTTGAAATCACCGTGACCCGAGTCCTGACCCGATGAACACAGAATTCCGCAAGAACCTGCCCGGCACGCCGCTGGATTACTTCGACACCCGCGCGGCGGTCGAGGCGATTGCGCCTGGCAGCTACGACACCCTGCCGTACACCTCCCGCGTGCTGGCGGAAAACCTTGTGCGTCGCTGCGACCCGGCCACGCTTACCGATTCGCTCAAGCAACTGATCGAACGCAAGCGCGACCTCGATTTTCCGTGGTTCCCGGCGCGGGTGGTCTGCCATGACATCCTCGGCCAGACCGCGCTGGTCGACCTCGCTGGCCTGCGCGATGCCATCGCTTTGCAGGGCGGTGACCCGGCGCAGGTCAACCCGGTGGTGCCGACGCAACTGATCGTCGACCACTCGCTGGCCGTCGAGGCGGGCGGTTTCGATGCCCAGGCCTTCGAGAAGAACCGCGCCATCGAAGATCGCCGCAACGAAGACCGTTTCCACTTCATCAACTGGACCAAAAAGGCCTTCAAGAACGTCGATGTGATCCCGCCGGGCAACGGCATCATGCACCAGATCAACCTGGAGAAAATGTCGCCGGTGATTCAGGTGCGCGAAGGCGTGGCGTTCCCCGACACTTGCGTCGGCACCGACAGCCACACGCCGCACGTCGATGCGCTGGGTGTGATTGCCATCGGCGTCGGCGGCCTCGAAGCCGAGAGCGTGATGCTCGGTCGCGCGTCGTGGATGCGCCTGCCGGAAAGCGTTGGCGTCGAACTGACCGGCAAGTTGCAACCGGGCATCACCGCCACCGACATGGTCCTGGCCCTGACCGAATACCTGCGCAAGCAGAAAGTCGTCGGTGCCTGGCTGGAGTTCTTCGGCGAAGGCGCGGCGGCGCTGACCCTCGGCGACCGCGCCACCATTTCCAACATGGCCCCGGAATACGGCGCCACGGCAGCGATGTTCTACATCGATCAGCAGACCATCGATTACCTGAAACTGACGGGTCGTGAAGACCAGCAAGTGCAACTGGTCGAGCAATACGCCAAGTTGACCGGTCTGTGGGCTGACAGCCTGAAAGGCGCGCAATACGAGCGCGGCCTGACTTTTGATCTGTCCTCGGTGGTGCGCAACATGGCCGGCCCGAGCAACCCGCACGCCCGCGTTGCGGTATCGGATCTGGCGGCCAAAGGCATCTCCGGCCAGTGGGATGACGTGCCGGGGCAAATGCCCGACGGCGCCGTGATCATCGCCGCCATCACCAGTTGCACCAACACCAGCAACCCACGCAACGTCATCGCCGCCGGCCTGTTGGCGCGCAATGCCAACAAGCTCGGCCTGACCCGCAAGCCGTGGGTCAAATCCTCGCTGGCGCCCGGTTCGAAAACCGTGGCGCTGTACCTCGATGAAGCGGGGCTGACCACTGAGCTGGAACAGCTCGGTTTCGGCGTTGTGGCATTTGCCTGCACCACTTGCAACGGCATGTCCGGCGCCCTCGATCCGCTGATCCAGCAAGAGATCATCGACCGCGATCTGTACGCGACCGCGGTGCTTTCCGGCAACCGCAACTTCGACGGCCGCATTCACCCGTACGCCAAACAGGCATTCCTCGCCTCGCCGCCGCTGGTGGTTGCCTACGCGATCGCCGGGACCATCCGTTTCGATATCGAGAAGGATGTGCTGGGCGTGGTCGATGGCCGGGAAATCCGCCTCAAGGACATCTGGCCGAGCGACGAAGAAATCGATGCGGTGGTGAAGTCGTCGGTCAAGCCCGAGCAGTTCCGGCAGGTCTACATTCCTATGTTCGCCGTGCATGAAGACACCGGGCCGAAAGTCGCGCCGTTGTACGACTGGCGCGAAATGAGCACCTACATTCGCCGTCCGCCGTACTGGGAAGGCGCACTGGCCGGCGCCCGTCCGTTGAAGGGCATGCGCCCGCTGGCGGTGCTGCCGGACAACATCACCACTGATCACCTGTCGCCATCGAACGCGATCATGCTCGACAGCGCCGCCGGCGAATACCTGGCGAAAATGGGCCTGCCGGAAGAGGACTTCAACTCCTACGCCACCCACCGTGGCGACCACCTGACCGCACAGCGCGCGACGTTCGCCAATCCGAAGCTGTTCAACGAAATGGTCGTGGAAAACGGCAAGGTCAAGCAGGGTTCGCTGGCGCGTGTCGAGCCGGAAGGCCAGGTCATGCGCATGTGGGAAGCCATCGAAACCTACATGCAGCGCAAGCAGCCGCTGATCATCATTGCCGGTGCCGACTACGGTCAGGGTTCGTCCCGCGACTGGGCGGCTAAAGGCGTGCGCCTGGCCGGTGTCGAGGCGATTGCCGCTGAAGGTTTCGAGCGCATTCACCGCACCAACCTGGTGGGCATGGGCGTGTTGCCGCTGGAATTCAAACCTGGCACCAACCGCCACACTCTGGCCATCGATGGCAGCGAAACCTACGACGTGATCGGCGAGCGCAAGCCGCGTGCGGATCTTACGCTGGTGATCAATCGCAAGAATGGCGAGCGTGTCGAAGTGCCGGTGACCTGCCGTCTCGATACCGCTGAAGAAGTGTCGATCTACGAGGCCGGCGGCGTGTTGCAGCGCTTCGCGCAGGACTTCCTCGAAGGCTCGGCGGTCGCCGTTTAAATCAACTTGTGGGCATGGGATTTTCAAGTCCCATGCCTTCGGTAAGGAGCACCATGGCTCACGCACCACAAATAAAAATCCCTGCGACTTACATGCGCGGCGGCACCAGCAAAGGCGTGTTCTTCAGCCTCAAGGATCTGCCCGAAGCAGCGCAGGTCCCAGGACCGGCGCGCGACGCTTTGTTGCTGCGAGTGATCGGCAGCCCCGATCCCTACGACAAGCAAATCGACGGCATGGGCGGCGCGACGTCGAGCACCAGCAAAACCGTGATCCTGTCGAAAAGCACCCGCGCCGATCACGACGTCGATTACCTGTTCGGCCAAGTGTCGATCGACAAGCCGTTCGTCGACTGGAGCGGCAACTGCGGCAACCTCTCGGCGGCGGTCGGTTCGTTCGCCATCAGCAACGGTCTGGTCGACGCCAGCCGCATTCCGCACAACGGTGTGGCGGTGGTGCGCGTGTGGCAGGCCAACATCGGCAAGACCATCATTGCCCACGTCCCGATCACCAACGGCGAAGTGCAGGAAACCGGTGATTTCGAACTCGACGGCGTGACCTTTCCGGCGGCCGAAGTGCAGATTGAATTCATGGATCCGGCGGCGGAAGAAGAGGGCGGCGGTGGCTCGATGTTCCCCACCGGCAATCTGGTCGATGAGCTTGAGGTCCCGGGTGTCGGCACGTTCAAGGCGACCATGATCAATGCCGGGATCCCGACGATATTCGTCAACGCCGAAGACATCGGCTACACCGGCACCGAACTGCAAGGCGCGATCAACGGCGATCCGCAAGCGCTGCTGATGTTCGAGACCATTCGCGCCTACGGTGCGTTGCGCATGGGGCTGATCGCCAATCTGGAAGAAGCCGCCAAGCGGCAGCACACGCCGAAAGTTGCGTTCGTCGCCAAGCCAGCGGATTACGTGGCGTCGAGCGGTAAAGCGATTGCCGCCAGTGACGTCGATCTGTTGGTGCGCGCGTTGTCGATGGGCAAACTGCACCACGCGATGATGGGCACGGCAGCGGTGGCGATCGGCACGGCGGCGGCGATTTCCGGCACGTTGGTGAATCTCGCTGCGGGTGGCATTGAACGCAACGCAGTGCGTTTCGGCCATCCGTCGGGGACATTGCGCGTGGGCGCCGAGGCGACGCTGGAGAATGGCGAGTGGGTGGTGAAGAAAGCCATCATGAGCCGCAGTGCGCGGGTGCTCATGGAAGGTTACGTCCGCGTGCCCGGAGATTCCTTTTAAGCGACAGCAATATCCTTGTGGGAGCGAGCCTGCTCGCGAAAGCGATGCATCAGACATGCAAAGGTTGACTGACACTCAGCCTTCGCGAGCAGGCTCGCTCCCACAGTGGATTGCATTTCAATCATAAGAAATCGTTAGCCCTGAACCGAGGTCCCATCAACGAACCACTTTACGAGTGAATCGAACATGAGCGCCAACGTCGACCTGAACAACCGTCCCGATTACGACGCAGTCCTGCAGGACATCGCCGACTACGTCCTCACCTTCAAGCCCGAATCCGCCGAAGCGCTGAACACCGCGCGCAACTGCCTGATCGACACGCTGGGCTGCGGTCTGCTGGCCCTGCGTTTCCCCGAATGCACGAAACACCTCGGCCCGATAGTCGAGGGCACGGTGGTGCCGTTCGGCGCACGAGTGCCGGGCACCAGCTATCGCCTCGATCCGGTCAAGGCCGCCTGGGATATCGGCTGCATCGTCCGCTGGCTCGATTACAACGACACTTGGCTTGCCGCTGAGTGGGGGCATCCATCGGACAACCTCGGCGCCATCCTCGCCGTTGCTGATCACCTGTCGCAGAAACGCGTCGCCCACGGTGAGGCGCCGCTGACGGTTCGTGATGTGCTGGAAGCGATGATCATGGCCCACGAGATTCAAGGCGTGATCGCTCTGGAAAACTCCTTCAACCGGGTTGGACTCGACCACGTCATTCTGGTGAAAGTCGCCTCGACCGCCGTCAGCGCCAGACTGATGGGTGCCAATCGCGAGCAGATGCTGTCGGCGCTGTCCCATGCCTTCGCCGACGGTCAGGCGCTGCGCACCTATCGCCACGCACCCAATGCCGGCTCGCGCAAATCCTGGGCGGCGGGGGATGCGGCGAGTCGCGGCGTGCGTCTGGCCGACATCGCCATGCGCGGTGAGATGGGCATTCCCGGCATGTTGAGCGCGAAGCAGTGGGGCTTCTATGACGTTTCGTTCAGCCACACCAACAACGATCTGGCGCTGAAACCCGCGGACAAACGCACTTTCAGCTTTTCCCGGCCGTTCGGCAGCTACGTGATGGAAAACGTGCTGTTCAAGATCAGTTTTCCCGCCGAATTCCATGCGCAGACGGCGTGCGAGGCGGCGGTGACCTTGCATCCGCAGGTGCGCAATCGCCTGCATGAGATCGACCGCATCGTCATCACCACCCATGAATCGGCGATCCGCATCATTTCCAAGGTCGGCCCGCTGGCCAATGCCGCCGACCGCGACCACTGCCTGCAATACATGACCGCCGTGCCGCTGGCATTCGGCAATCTGGTGGCGGAGCACTACGAAGACGACTTCCACAAGGCGCATCCGATCATCGATGTGCTGCGCGAAAAAATGCTCATCGTCGAAGAACCGCGTTTCACTCGCGAATACCTTGAGCCCGACAAACGCTCGATTGCCAACGCCGTGCAGGTGTTTTTCAAGGACGGCAGCCGCACCGACAACGTCGTGGTGGAGTACCCGATCGGCCATCGCCGCCGCCGCGCCGAGGGCATTCCGTTGCTGGAGGACAAGTTCAAGGCCAATCTGGCCACGCGGTTTGCCGGGCAGCGTTGCGCGGAGATTTTTGCGCTGTGCGAGGATCAGGCGCGGCTTGAAGCCACGCCGGTGAATCGATTCATCGATCTGTTTGTGCTCTGACAGACCGCGTTATCGTTCTTCGCGGGCAAGCCCGCTCCCACAGGGAATTGTGATGAACACAGAAATTGTGAACGCCTTCAGAACCTGTGGGAGCGGGCTTGCCCGCGATAGCGTCAGATCAGGCACCGCAAACCTACTTGAACCGCCGCTCAACGCCTTTTTCCACGAGAATCTTCGCCGAAATCTCTTCCACCGAGAAATGCGTGGAATTGATATGCGGAATGTTCTCGCGGCGGAACAGGTTCTCCACTTCGCGCACTTCGAATTCGCACTGGGCGTAGCTTGAATAACGGCTGTTGGGCTTGCGCTCGTTGCGAATCGCAGTGAGGCGGTCCGGGTCGATGGTCAGGCCGAACAGCTTGTGCTGATGGGCGCGCAGGGCCGTCGGCAGGGTCAGGCGCTCCATGTCGTCTTCGGTCAGCGGATAGTTGGCCGCGCGGATACCGAACTGCATGGCCATGTACAGACACGTCGGCGTTTTGCCGCATCGCGACACGCCCACTAGTATCAGATCGGCTTTGTCGTAATAGTGGGTGCGCGCGCCGTCATCGTTGTCGAGAGCGAAGTTCACCGCCTCGATGCGCTCCATGTAATTGGAGTTGTGCCCGATGGAATGGGACTTGCCGACGGTGTAGGAAGAGTGCTCGGTGAGCTCCTGTTCGAGCGGCGCGAGGAAAGTCGAGAAAATGTCGATCATGAAACCATTGGACGTTGCGAGAATCTCACGAATGTCCTGATTGACGATGGTGTCGAAGATGATCGGCCGAAAGCCGTCGGTTTCAGCGGCTTTGTTGATTTGTTGTACCATGGCCCGCGCTTTTTCCACGCTGTCGATGTAGGGCCGCGTGAATTTGCTGAAGGTAATGTTTTCGAACTGCGCCAACAGGCTTTGACCCAGGGTTTCGGCGGTAATGCCGGTGCCATCGGAGATGAAGAAAGCAGATCGTTTCATTTGCACCTTGGGCCTTAAGCTAGTAACGAATCTTGGATATGATAGGCGCGATTTGCCGGCCGCCATTGGCCCGCATTCTCACTTATTTTCCAGGTCCAGGCCATACAACCGGCCAAGGCTCCCCCGGGCCGCCGGTTTCTGAGCTTTTCCAACACAGTTAGTGGAGAGATCACCTTGGTAGAGTACGTAGTTTCCCTCGATAAGCTCGGCAAACACGATGTTGAGCATGTGGGGGGCAAGAACGCATCCCTGGGCGAGATGATCAGTAACCTGGCAGGCGCCGGTGTTTCGGTCCCCGGCGGCTTCGCCACGACGGCTCAGGCCTATCGTGACTTCCTCGAACTGAGCGGCCTGAACGAGCAGATCCACAAGGCCCTCGACGCGCTTGACGTCGACGACGTCAATGCCCTGGCCAAGACCGGCGCGCAGATCCGCCAATGGATCATGGACGCCGAATTCCCCGAAAAACTGAATGCCGAGATCCGCACCGCGTTCGCCGCGCTGTCGGCGGGCAACCCTGATGTGGCCGTTGCCGTGCGTTCTTCCGCCACCGCCGAAGACCTGCCGGACGCCTCGTTCGCCGGTCAGCAGGAAACCTTCCTGAACATCCGTGGTGTGGAAAACGTAATCCGCGCCGCCAAAGAGGTGTTCGCTTCGCTGTTCAACGACCGTGCGATTTCCTACCGCGTGCACCAGGGCTTCGACCACAAGCTGGTCGCCCTGTCGGCTGGCGTGCAGCGCATGGTGCGTTCGGAAACCGGCACCGCCGGCGTGATGTTCACCCTCGATACCGAATCGGGTTTCCGTGACGTGGTGTTCATCACCGGCGCTTACGGCCTGGGCGAAACCGTCGTACAAGGCGCGGTCAACCCGGATGAGTTCTACGTACACAAAGGCACGCTGGAGGCCGGTCGTCCGGCGATCCTGCGTCGCAATCTGGGCAGCAAAGCCATCAAGATGATCTACGGCGACGAGGCCAAGGCCGGTCGTTCGGTCAAGACCGTCGATGTCGACAAGGCCGAACGCGCGCGTTTCTGCCTGACCGACGCCGAAGTCAGCGAGCTGGCCAAGCAGGCGATGATCATCGAGAAGCACTACGGCTGCCCGATGGACATCGAGTGGGCCAAGGACGGTGACGACGGCAAGCTGTACATCGTCCAGGCGCGTCCGGAAACCGTGAAAAGCCGCACCCAGGCCAACGTCATGGAACGTTACCTGCTGAAAGAGACCGGCACCGTGCTGGTGGAAGGCCGGGCGATCGGCCAGCGCATCGGCGCCGGCAAAGTACGCATCATCAAAGACGTCTCGGAAATGGACAAGGTCCAGCCGGGCGACGTTCTGGTATCCGACATGACCGACCCGGACTGGGAACCAGTGATGAAGCGCGCCAGCGCCATCGTCACCAACCGTGGCGGGCGTACCTGCCACGCGGCGATCATCGCCCGTGAGCTGGGCATTCCGGCGGTGGTCGGTTGCGGCAACGCCACCCAGTTGCTGAAGGATGGCCAGGGCGTGACCGTATCCTGCGCCGAAGGCGACACCGGCTACATTTTCGAAGGCGAACTGGGCTTCGACATCAAGAAGAACTCCGTCGACGCCATGCCGGAGCTGCCGTTCAAGATCATGATGAACGTCGGCAACCCGGACCGTGCCTTCGACTTCGCCCAATTGCCGAACGCCGGCGTTGGTTTGGCGCGTCTGGAATTCATCATCAACCGCATGATCGGCGTGCACCCGAAAGCGCTGTTGAACTACGACGGTCTGCCGCAGGAAATCAAGGACAGCGTCGACAAGCGAATTGCCGGTTACAGCGACCCCGTCGACTTCTACGTCGACAAACTGGTGGAAGGCATCAGTACCCTGGCTGCAGCGTTCACGCCGAAAAAAGTCATCGTGCGTCTGTCGGACTTCAAGTCCAACGAATACGCCAACCTGATCGGCGGCAAGCTCTACGAGCCGGAAGAAGAAAACCCGATGCTGGGCTTCCGTGGCGCTTCGCGTTACATCAGCGAATCTTTCCGCGACTGCTTCGAGCTCGAATGTCGCGCGCTGAAACGCGTGCGCAACGAGATGGGCCTGACCAACGTGGAAATCATGGTGCCGTTCGTCCGTACTTTGGGCGAAGCCAGCCAGGTGGTCGATCTGCTCGCCGAGAACGGCTTGAAGCGCGGCGAGAACGGTCTGCGCGTAATCATGATGTGCGAACTGCCATCCAACGCGATTCTGGCTGAGGAATTCCTCGAATTCTTCGATGGCTTCTCGATCGGCTCCAACGACCTGACCCAACTGACGCTGGGTCTGGACCGTGACTCGGGGATCATCGCGCACCTGTTCGACGAACGTAATCCAGCGGTCAAGAAGCTGTTGGCCAACGCCATTCAGGCCTGCAACAAGGCTGGCAAGTACATCGGCATCTGCGGTCAGGGTCCTTCGGACCACCCGGATCTGGCCAAGTGGCTGATGGAACAGGGCATCGAGAGCGTGTCGCTGAACCCGGACACCGTGCTGGAAACCTGGTTCTTCCTCGCCGAAGGTCAGGCGCAGGCTTGATCAACATGTGAACGGGCCGCGCCCCCTGTAGGAGCGAGCCTGCTCGCGAAGACGGAGCAACATTCACCATGGATGTTGATTGATACACCGCTTTCGCGAGCAGGCCCGCTCCCACATGGGCCGGGCCTTGAGATTGAAGTAGGGCGGGCTCCAGCGGATGCCGCCCTTTTTTGTGCAAGAGCATTATGCAAAGCAGCAGCAACCTGTTTCCTGTCGCGCTGATCAGCGCCGAGCGGCGCGGCGATCTGAGCGAAGACGTCTATCGATTGAAACCCGGCAACAGCCCGGACTGGTCCGTGGAGATCGCCGTCACCCGCCTGGGCATGGCCGATGACACGGCGCCACGCGGCGTGCCGGTGATTCTGTTACACGGCAGCTTTTCCAATCGGCGCTTCTGGTTTTCCCCCAAAGGCCTCGGGCTCGGCGCGTATCTGACGCGGCTGGGCTTCGACGTGTGGATTCCGGAAATGCGCGGTCACGGCCTGTCCCAGCGCAACGAAGACTACCGGCGCAACCGCGTGGCCGATTACGCCCGCTACGATCTGCCGGCGATTGCCGCGTTCGTGCGTGAGCAGAGCGGACAGATTCCGCACTGGATCGGCCATTCGCTGGGCGGCATCACCCTGGCGGCGGCGCTCGGTGGCGAGTATCTCGGCGAACCGGCCGTGGCCTCGGCGGCGTTTTTCGGTACTCAGGTCAGCCGCACCTACTGGCCGTTGAAAATCCCACCGGTGGAGTGGGGCGGGCGCTTTATTCTCAAGCGTTTCGCGCAGTTGTCCGGCTCACGCCTCAAACGCGGCCCGGAAGACGAACCGATCGGCCTGGCCATCGAAAGCATGCGCTGGTACGGCTTGTTCGGTCGCTTCGGCGACAAGGACAAGGACTGGTGGGCCGGACTTGCCGAGGTTCAGGTACCGGTACTTGCGGTGACGGCAGCGGGCGATCATCAGGATCCGGCGTGGGCCTGCCGCAAGCTGTTCGAGCAGATCGGCGCCGAGCACAAGCAGTTCATCAACCTGGGCCGCGAGCAGGGCTTCTCGGATAATTTCGGTCATGTCGAAATGTTGGTGAGCAAAGCAGCGCAGGCTGAAGTGTGGCCGCTGGTGGCGCGCTGGTTGAAGGATCAGCAGACACCGTTGCTTGCGCAGCCAGCGAATCTGGCCGCCGCAGTGTGAGGGTCGTTCCGTTCAGCCTGGCTTGCGGCTAAGATATGACGCATTGTGCGGTTCTGGTCATATTTCGTGACTGTTTAGCTATTACGTTTCAGGGTTTGTTCAGGTTGCGTCAGCGACCATGGCATGGACTAAGGTAAACAGCGACCGCCGGAACTCGTCTTATCAGAATGCGGCATCCTTGATCGTCTTCCTTGTTACAGGAGTTTTTCGATGGAACATTACCTTACGCCTGACCTGTGCGACGCCTATCCGGAGCTGGTGCAGGTGCTGGAACCGATGTTCAGCAATTTCGGCGGCCGGGATTCCTTCGGCGGCGAAATCGTGACCATCAAGTGCTTCGAAGACAATTCGCTGGTCAAGGAGCAGGCCGAACTCAACGGCAAAGGCAAAGTGCTGGTGGTCGATGGCGGCGGTTCGCTGCGCCGCGCCCTGCTGGGCGACATGATCGCCGCCAAGGCCGCGCAGAACGGCTGGGAAGGGCTGGTGATCTACGGTTGCATCCGTGACGTCGACGTCATTGCCCAGACCGATCTCGGCGTGCAGGCGCTGGCCAGCCACCCGATGAAAACCGACAAGCGCGGCATTGGCGACCTCAACGTCCCGGTGACTTTCGCCGGCGTGACGTTTCACCCGGGCCAGTACATTTATGCGGACAACAACGGCGTGATCGTTTCGCCGACTTCGCTGAAAATGCCTGAATAAGGTTTTCGACAAGGGATGCGGATGTTCGAGGAAGAAAACGCGCAATGGGGGCTGGTACATGCCCTGGTACTGGACGGCAAGGGCGGTGCGCGTTCGATAGCCAGGACTGAGCTCGACGATTTGCTGCTGCAGGCCCATGAAAGCCTGTGGCTGCACTGGGATCGCAGCCATCCGCAGACCCAAACCTGGCTGCGCAAATCCAGCGGGCTCAACGAATTCACCTGCGATCTGCTGCTGGAAGAGAACACCCGCCCGCGTTTGTTGCCATTGCCCGACTCCGAGCTGCTGCTGTTTCTGCGCGGGGTCAATCTCAATCCGGGCGCCGAGCCGGAAGACATGGTCTCGGTGCGGATTTTTGCCTCCGCTCAGCGCGTGATTTCCCTGCGTTTGCGCCCGTTGCGGGCTACGGATGAGTTGCTGGCGCTGCTGATTGAGGGCAAAGGGCCGAAAACTTCTTCGGAATTGATGCTGTATCTGGCGCAGTTCCTCACCAATAAAGTGCAGGATCTGGTCACGTGCCTGTCGGAAGTGGTCGATGAAGAGGAAGAAAAACTCGACGCCGACGAACGGTATACGCCCGAGCACGGGGCGATTTTGCACATCCGCCGCAGAGCGGCCGGGCTGAAGCGTTTTCTTGCGCCACAGCGGGATATTTTCGGACAGCTGACGCGGATAAAATTGCCGTGGTTCGTCGAAGACGATGCCGACTACTGGAACGAATTGAACAACAGCCTGACCCGCTATCTGGAAGAGCTCGAATTGACCCGAGAGCGCGTGGGGCTTGTGCTGGAAGCCGAAGACCGGCGTTTGAGCGTGCACATGAATCGGACCATGTACCGCTTCGGCATCATTACCTGCATCTTCTTGCCGATGAGTTTCATCACCGGTCTGCTGGGCATCAATGTCGGCGGTATTCCGTTTGCCGAAAGCCCGTATGGTTTCCTGATTGCCTGCCTGACGGTACTCGCCCTGGCGTTCGGCCAGTGGTGGTTGTTCCGTCGATTGCGCTGGGTGTGAACATGGCGCATGTGACCCGAGTAAATCTGCCCGCGTCTTTCACAGACATCACGAGAGGTGCGTATGCACGATCCGTTTGAACAGTCTTTGCGCGACATGCTCAACGCTTCGCCGTCCAGCCGCGACGACGATGCCTGCCTGGGCCGCGTACTCAAAACCGCCAACCGCCAGGTCGGCGCCGGCGATCTGTTCAGCCTGCTGGGCCGCTGGCTGCCCGCGCTGATGATCGCCCTGAACAATGGCTCGGCGCATGTCTCGCCGGTTTCCCGTCTTCGTAAAACCACTGCTCGCACTGCTGATAAGGCTGATTGAATATGGAACTTGATCTCTGGACTCAGAGCCTCGTCACTGCAATGACTGCGTTGTGGACCAAAGTCGCTAATTTCATTCCGAACCTGTTCGGCGCACTGGTTGTGCTGCTGTTGGGTTTCGTCGTGGCCAAACTGCTCGACACCTTGCTCTCCAAACTGCTGGCCAAACTGGGCCTTGATCGCCTGATGGGCGGCACCGGGCTGACCAAGCTGATGTCGCGGGCCGGGCTGCAGGTGCCGATCTCGACGCTGATCGGTAAAATCGTCTACTGGTTCGTTCTGCTGATTTTTCTGGTTTCCGCGGCAGAATCCCTTGGCCTTGAGCGAGTTTCAGCTACGCTGGACATGCTGGCGTTGTATCTGCCGAAAGTATTCGGCGCCGCGCTGGTATTGCTGGTCGGTGTCCTGCTGGCGCAACTGGCCAACGGGCTGGTGCGCGGCGCAGCAGAAGGCGTAGGCCTGGACTACGCTTCCGGGTTGGGACGGATCGCGCAGGGGCTGGTGATCATCATCAGCATCTCGGTTGCGATCAGCCAGCTCGAGGTCAAGACCGACCTGCTGAACCATGTAATTGTCATCGTTTTGATTACCGTTGGTCTGGCAGTTGCGCTGGCCATGGGTTTGGGAAGCCGGGAAATCGCCGGTCAGATTCTTGCGGGAATCTATGTGCGTGAGCTGTATGAGGTTGGGCAACAAGTGCGTGTTGGCGAGGTCGAAGGCCAGATCGAAGAGATCGGCACGGTTAAAACCACATTGCTGACCGATGAGGGTGAGCTAGTCTCTCTCTCCAATCGGATCCTGCTGGAACAGCATGTGAGTAGCCGCTAAACCGGCAAACCCTGCTAATGTATGCCGCCGCAAAATGCCAGCCGAGGCTGGTTGTGGCGGACATTGACCTGACTGTCGGCACGACTTGTTTTGAATAAAGCCCAACCGCTATCCACGCGCTACGACCCCCGCGAGCTCTCTGATGAGGAGTTGGTCGCGCGCTCGCATACCGAGCTGTTTCACGTAACGCGCGCCTACGAAGAGTTGATGCGGCGTTACCAGCGAACATTATTTAACGTCTGCGCGAGATATCTTGGGAACGATCGCGACGCAGACGATGTCTGTCAGGAAGTGATGCTGAAGGTGCTGTACGGCCTGAAGAACTTCGAGGGGAAATCGAAGTTCAAAACCTGGCTTTACAGCATCACTTACAACGAATGCATCACGCAGTATCGGAAGGAACGGCGTAAGCGTCGCTTGATGGACGCTCTCAGTCTGGACCCTCTTGAAGAAGCGTCTGAAGAAAAGGCGCCGAAGCCGGAGGAGAAGGGTGGGCTTGATCGCTGGCTGGTGTATGTGAATCCGATTGACCGCGAAATTCTGGTGCTACGATTTGTCGCAGAGCTGGAGTTTCAGGAGATCGCAGACATCATGCACATGGGTTTGAGTGCGACAAAAATGCGTTACAAACGCGCTCTAGATAAATTGCGTGAGAAATTTGCAGGCATTGCTGAAACTTAGTTCAGCGCAAATATCTCTTACGTGTAGGCAAGTTCTGATAGACTTGCCGCCGAGTTGTCCCCCGGTTTGCGGGACTGCTTCACAATCACCAGATGGGGATTTAACGGATGAAACTGAAAAACACCTTGGGCTTGGCCATTGGTTCTCTGATTGCCGCCACTTCGTTCGGCGCTCTGGCACAAGGCCAAGGCGCAGTTGAAATCGAAGGCTTCGCTAAGAAAGAACAATTCGACAGCGCTCGTAACTTCAAGAACAACGGCAACCTGTTCGGCGGTTCGATCGGTTACTTCCTGACCGACGACGTTGAACTGCGTCTGGGCTACGACGAAGTGCACAACGTACGTGCCGACGATGGCAAGAACGTCAAAGGCGCTAACACCGCTCTGGACGCTCTGTACCACTTCAACAACCCAGGCGACATGATTCGTCCATACGTTTCGGCCGGTTTCTCTGACCAGAGCATCGACCAGAACGGTTCGAACGGTCGTAACCGTTCCACCTTCGCCAACGTTGGCGGCGGTGCCAAGCTGTACTTCACCGAGAACTTCTACGCCCGTGCCGGCGTTGAAGCTCAGTACAACATCGACCAGGGCGACACCGAGTGGGCTCCTAGCGTCGGTATCGGTGTGAACTTCGGTGGCGGCTCCAAGCCAGCTGCTGCTCCAGTTCCAGCACCTGCTGAAGTCTGCTCCGACAGCGACAACGATGGCGTTTGCGACAACGTTGACAAGTGCCCGGACACCCCAGCCAACGTAACCGTTGACGCTGATGGCTGCCCAGCAGTTGCTGAAGTTGTTCGTGTTGAGCTGGACGTGAAATTCGACTTCGACAAGTCGGTAGTCAAGCCTAACAGCTACGGCGACATCAAAAACCTGGCTGACTTCATGAAGCAGTACCCATCCACCACCACTACTGTTGAAGGTCACACTGACTCCGTCGGTCCTGACGCTTACAACCAGAAACTGTCCGAGCGTCGTGCAAACGCCGTTAAGCAAGTTCTGACCAACCAGTACGGTGTTGAATCGTCCCGCGTTCAGTCTGTTGGCTACGGCGAATCCCGCCCAGTTGCTGACAACAAAACTGAAGCTGGCCGCGCTGTAAACCGTCGCGTAGAAGCGCAGGTTGAAGCTCAAGCTAAGTAATTAGCTGCCGCTGATGGAAAAGCCCGGCTCAGGCCGGGCTTTTCTTTGTCTGCGATTTGGTTTCGCCGCTTAAAAGCGCGTGCGCGCGTTACGCCGTGCAGGAGCTGCCGAAGGCTGCGATCTTTTGCTCTTCCACGACACCGGCCACCGCACCAATCACCAGAATCGCCGGGCTCTTCAATTCAAACGCCGAGGCATCCTCAGCCATCGCACTCAGGTCACTGCGACATTCACGCTGATGCGCCAACGAGGCGTTTTCGATCATCGCCACTGGCGTATGCGCCGCCATCCCTCCGGCGAGCAGCTGATCACGAATCTCGCCCAGTTTGGCCACGCCCATGTAAATCACCAGCGTCGTCCCGCCTTGCGCCAACGCCTGCCAGTTCAACTGGCTGTCATCCTGCGTGTGCGCAGTCACCAGCGTTACCCCGCGCGCGACGCCACGCAACGTCAGCGGAATATCGCACTGCGTCGCCCCGGCCAGCCCGGCGGTAATGCCATTGACCAGTTCCACTTCAACCCCGCGCTCGCGCAACCACTGCGCTTCTTCGCCACCGCGGCCGAAAATGCACGGATCGCCGCCCTTCAGGCGCACCACGCATTTGCCCTGGCG
Source organism: Pseudomonas sp. ef1 (assembly GCF_007293365.2). Taxonomy (NCBI): domain Bacteria; kingdom Pseudomonadati; phylum Pseudomonadota; class Gammaproteobacteria; order Pseudomonadales; family Pseudomonadaceae; genus Pseudomonas; species Pseudomonas sp. ef1. The sequence goes on from NZ_CM129815.1 coordinate 2,999,686, forward strand.
CGCATAACGCAGCATCAGCCGATGAATGAATGCCTGTGGCGTCGAACGGCAGCCGCCGCGTTTGCCGACGGGGATAACCCGCGCAGTCGGGCAGTGTTCCAGCACGGCGTCGTTGACCAGATCATCGATCATCACCACATCGGCCTCGCGCAATGCACGCACCGCTTTGAGCGTCAGCAACTCCGGATCGCCAGGGCCTGCGCCCACCAGCCAGACTTTCGCATTCATGGTGTTGTCCTCGTTAAATGACCGCGACCGGCCGCGCTTCGGCAGCCAGCAGACGCTTGATTTCCGGCACGCAGGAACCGCATTGCGTGCCGCATCGGAGATTGTTTTTCAGGCCTTGCAGATCCAGGCCCTGGCGAATGCCGGCGCAGACTGCGTTGAGGCTGACGTTTTCGCAATTGCACAAGGTCTTGTCGGTGGCGATCGCTCCGACAGTGCCCGGCGGCGCGCTCATCGGCGCGAGCAGCCAGCGCCGCAGTTGTTGGTCGGCGCGGCCCTCCAGCCACAGGCTCTGCAACCAGTGTTGCGCAAGGGTTTCGCCGGCGAGGCGAATCGCAGTGATACGGCCGTTTTCGATACGCACCCGCTTGCCGATGGCTCGGCGAGGGTCGTCGTAGGCCAGAACCGGGCCATCCAGCAGCGAGAGGCATTGGTCGATCTCGCCCAGCAGCTGTGGATCGGGCGCCTCAGCGTGTGCAGCACGTATCAGCAACGCTGGCCGCTCACGCCCGACAAGGCTGAGGCTGACGTAGGAAAACGCCTCACACAGCGGCCGTAGCGTCTCGAAATGCCGTTGAACATCACCCTCGATCAAGGCGAACAGTTGCCACGGCACGTTGACTGCCTCCAGACGCACGCCGCTGTGCTTGAGCTCCGGTTGTTTGGACAGTGGATCAAACGCCGGCAAGGTCAGCGTGTTGACGCCGCCCTTGAGATAGCGATCGCCCCAGTGCATCGGCAGAAACGCCTGGCCCGGACGCACGCTGTCGTCGCTGCCGACCGCAACAATCACCGCGCCACGGCGGCTTTTCAGATTAACCAGATCACCGGGCTGCAAGCGGTGCCGACGCATTTCGTCAGGGTGCAGGCTCAGCACGGCTTCGCTGACGTGGCCGAACAATTGCGCGGCGGTGCCGGTGCGGCTCATGCCGTGCCACTGGTCACGCAGGCGACCGGTGATCAAAGTCAGCGGGAAGCGCGCGTCGCGTTGTTCCTTGGCGGCGCGGTACGGATCGGCAATGAACTGCGCGCGGCCGCTAGCCGTAGGAAAGACGCCGTCTTCGTAGAGTCGTGGCGTGCCTTGGCGGGCGCCGGCAGGGAAGGGCCATTGCTGCGGACCGATTTCGTCGATCAGGGCGTGACTGATTCCGCACAGATCCAGGTCTCGCCCACGGGTCAGCGCTTTGAATTCATCAAACAACTGCGAAGGTTGATCGAAAGCGAACAGGCTCGGCTGCCTGGGGCGCAGACGTTTCTCCAGACGCTGTGCGAAATCCACCGTGATTGCCCAGTCCGGCCGCGCTTCGCCCGGTGCGACAACCGCTTTGCGCACGTGGGAAATGCGCCGTTCGGAGTTGGTCACCGAACCTTCTTTCTCGCCCCAACTGGCGGCGGGCAACAACAAGTCGGCAAACGCAGCGGTTTCGGTGGTGCGAAAGGCTTCCTGCAACACCACAAAAGGGCAGGCCTCAAGCGCTGCGCGGACTGCGCTCTGATCAGGCATCGATTGCGCCGGGTTGGTACAGGCGATCCACAGTGCTTTGATTTTGCCGCTGCGCAGGTTTTCGAACAGTTCGATGGCGCTCAGGCCCGACGCCTCGGGCAAGCTCTCGACGCCCCAGTACGCCGCCACCTCGGCGCGATGTTCCGCATTGCCGGCATCGCGATGGCCCGGTAGCAGATTGGACAGACTGCCGGTTTCCCGCCCGCCCATCGCATTTGGCTGACCCGTCAGGGAGAAAGGTCCTGCACCGGGCCGGCCGATTTGCCCGGTGGCCAGGTGCAGATTGATCAGCGCACTGTTTTTTGCGCTGCCGGCGGTGGACTGATTCAGGCCCATGCACCACAGCGACAGGAAGCTCGGCGCAGTGCCGACCCATTCTGCGCATTGCTGCAGCTGCTCAATGCTGATGCCGCACAGCTGCGAAACCATTTGCGGGGTGTAATCGCGCAACAGGGTTTTGAGTTCGGCGAGGCCTTCGGTGTGCGCCTTGATGAAATCGCGATCAATCCAGTCTTCCCACAACAGCAGATGCAAAATGCCATGGAACAAAGCGACATCGGTGCCCGGAAGAATCGCCAGGTGCAGGTCAGCCAAATCGCAGGTATCGGTGCGACGCGGGTCGATCACGATGACTTTCATCTGCGGGCGACGGGATTTGGCTTCCTCCAGCCGACGGAAAAGTACCGGATGGGCGTAGGCCATGTTACTGCCGACGATCATCACGCAGTCGCTCAGCTCCAGGTCTTCGTAACTGCACGGCGGTGCGTCGGCGCCGAGGCTGCGTTTGTAGCCGACCACCGCCGAGGACATGCACAGCCGCGAATTGCTGTCGATGTTGTTGGTGCCGACCAGCGCCCGCGCCACTTTGTTGAAGGCGTAGTAGTCCTCGGTGAGCAACTGTCCGGAGATGTAGAACGCCACGCTGTCCGGGCCGTGTTCGGCGATGGTTTCGGCAAACACGTTGGTCGCGTGGTCGAGGGCGGTATCCCAGTCAGTACGGCTGCGCGCCAGGCCTTTGCCCAGGCGCAGTTCCGGGTACAAGGCGCGGGCGGCGAGGTCGCCGGTCAGGTGCAGCGTCGAGCCTTTGCTGCACAGTTTGCCGAAGTTGGCCGGGTGCGCCGGATCGCCGCTGACGCCGAGGATGCGCTCGCCGTCATGCTCGATCAGTACGCCGCAGCCGACCCCGCAGTAACAGCAGGTCGAGGCGGTCGTCTGGCGGTTCATCAGATGGCGTCCCGCAGGGCCAGTTGCACCCGGCCATTCTCGACTCGCGCCGGATGATGGTGCGCACAGCCGATGTCCGGCGCCTGGGCTTCGCCGGTTGCAAGGTCGATCTGCCAGTTGTGCAGCGGGCAGGCCACGCGCTTGCCGTAGATCAGGCCTTGCGACAATGGCCCACCCTTGTGCGGGCAGCGATCATCGAGGGCGAAAACCTCGTCGTCGCTTGTACGAAAAATCGCGATGTCTCCTTTCGGCCCGGCAATGATCCGCGAACCGAGGGCGTTGATCTCTTCCAGCGCACAGATGTCGAGCCAGTTCATGCCGGCACCTCCAGGTTTTTCACGGGGATCACGTCGAATTCTTTCTTCAGTTGCGGCTGCGCCAGGCGCTCTTTCCATGGGTCCTGTTCGAACGACAGGGAGAATTGCAGGCGCTCATTGAGGGCCTTGCGCCGCTCGGCGTCTTCGAGCACGTTTTTCTTGATGTGCTCCATGCCGACCCGTTGCAGGTAATGCACGGTGCGTTCGAGGTAGAAGGCTTCTTCGCGGTAGAGCTGCAGGAACGCGCCGTTGTATTCGCGGACTTCTTCGGCAGTCTTGAGCTTGACGAAGAACTCGGCGACTTCGGTCTTGATCCCGCCGTTGCCACCGATGTACATCTCCCAGCCGGAGTCGACGCCGATAATTCCTACGTCCTTGATGCCCGCTTCCGAGCAGTTGCGTGGGCAACCGGACACTGCCAGCTTCACCTTGTGCGGCGACCACATATTGAACAGGTCGTGTTCGAGCTCGATGCCCAGTTGCGTCGAGTTCTGCGTGCCGAAGCGGCAGAACTCGCTGCCAACGCAGGTTTTCACCGTGCGGATGGATTTGCCGTAGGCGTGGCCGGACGGCATGTCGAGGTCTTTCCAGACGCCGGGCAGATCCTGTTTCTTGATCCCCAGCAAGTCGATGCGCTGACCGCCGGTGACCTTGACCATCGGCACGTTGTACTTGTCGGCCACATCGGCGATCCGCCGCAGTTCCGATGGATTGGTCACGCCGCCCCACATGCGCGGCACCACCGAATAGGTGCCGTCCTTCTGGATGTTGGCGTGGGCGCGTTCGTTGATCAGGCGCGATTGCGGATCGTCCTTGGCTTCGCCCGGCCAGGTGGAAATCAGGTAGTAGTTGAGCGCTGGGCGACAGGTCGCGCAGCCATTGGGTGTGCGCCAGTTCAGGTAACTCATGGTCTCGGCGATGGTCAGCAGGTGTTCCTGGCGGATCGCCTGACGAATCTGCCCGTGGTTGAGGTCGCTGCAACCGCAGATGGCTTTTTCGCTTTTCGGTTTGACGTCCGCCGCGCCACCGACGGTGTTAATCAGGATCTGCTCGACCAGCCCGGCGCAGGAGCCGCAGGAGCTGGCAGCCTTGGTGTGTTTCTTCACTTCATCGACGCTGAACAGGCCGTGTTCCTGAATCGCCTTGACGATGGTGCCCTTGCACACACCATTGCAGCCGCAGACTTCGGCGCTGTCGGCCATGAGCATGGCTTTGTCCTGGCCCTGATGTCCTACGTCGCCTAAGGCGTTTTCGCCGAACATGAGGTGATCGCGGATTTCGCCGATGGCGTGATTCTCACGAATCTGCCGGAAATACCAACCGCCATCTGCCGTATCGCCGTACAGACAGGCGCCAACCAGCACGTCATCCTTGATCACCAGTTTTTTGTACACACCGCCGATCGGGTCGGAGAGGGTGATGGTTTCGGTGCCTTCGCCGCCCATGAAGTCGCCGGCGGAGAACAGGTCGATGCCGGTGACTTTCAATTTGGTCGAGGTCACTGAACCCTGATAGCGAGCGAAACCCAGTTGCGCGAGGTGATTGGCGCAGACCTTGGCCTGTTCGAACAGCGGTGCAACCAGACCGTAGGCAATGCCGCGATGGCTGGCGCATTCGCCGATTGCGTAGATGCGCGGGTCGTAGGTTTGCAGGGTGTCATTGACCAGAATCCCGCGATTGCAGGGGATGCCGGCCTTTTCCGCCAGCTCAGTGTTGGGGCGAATGCCGGCGGCCATCACCACCAGGTCGGCAGGGATGATGTCGCCGTTCTTGAACTGCACCGAGCCGACCCGGCCATTGCCGGCGTCGTGCAGGGCTTGGGTCTGTTCGCACAGGCGGAAATGCAGGCCACGGGATTCCAGCGCCGATTGCAGAAGCTGGCCGCTGGTCTTGTCCAGTTGCCGCTCCAGCAGCCATTCGCCGAGGTGCACCACGGTCACGTGCATGCCGCGCAGCATCAGGCCGTTGGCCGCTTCGAGGCCGAGCAGACCGCCGCCGATGACCACGGCGTGCTTGTGAGTCCTGGCGGTGTCGATCATGGCCTGGGTGTCGGCGATGTCGCGATAGCCGATCACACCCTGCAAGGTGTTGCCGGGGATTGGCAGGATGAACGGAGTCGAGCCGGTGGCGATCAGCAGACGGTCGTACTCGGCTTCGGTGCCGTCCTCGGCGATCACTCGGCGTTTGACCCGGTCGATCTCCACCACTTTGCGGTTGAGTAGCAACTTGATGTTGTTTTCCAGATACCAGTCGAGGTCGTTGAGGACGATCTCTTCGAAGGTCTGCTCACCGGCCAGCACCGGCGACAACAGGATGCGGTTGTAGTTGGTGTGCGGTTCGGCGCCGAAGACGGTGATGTCGTAGAGCTCGTCGCTCAGCTTGAGCAGTTCTTCCAGGGTACGGACCCCGGCCATGCCATTGCCGATCATCACCAGTTTGAGTTTTTTCATCAGGTTCTCCGGGAGCTGCGGCTGGCCTCTGGTGGGCCGTCGGGCCTTGCTCGACAAATTTCGCGCAAACAAAAAAAGGCGTCCCGCTAGTTGCCTAGCGAGGACGCCTTTGTCCTGGTCCCGTTCTCTCGGGAAGCGCAGCCTTCGTCGTTGAAGGTTGGGCTTTATGTATGGTGAAAAGGGTAATGCAGTGGTTGTGCCAACTTGTTATGGCGCCGCAATTGCTGGTTTTTTTGCCCGATTGGAGCTGGCTCGATGCACTTTCTCGAGGCGTGTTGCGCTTTTTTGGAGCGCAGGATCAAAAGATCGCAGCCTTCGGCAGCTCCTACAGGTGTACGCAACCAACTGTAGGAGCTGCCGAAGGCTGCGATCTTTTCAGGGCTGATGAAACAACAAAACCAGCAGCACCACATTACCCATCAATGCCAGAAGCGCCATCGTCCGCCAGACCTTCAACGGCTCCCGCTCCAACAAAGGCCGGGGCCGCACACTCAAACTTTGCCGCTCACCCTGTTCCAGCACCAGCAGCCACTCTTCAGCGGTTTCGAAGCGTTGCTGCGGATCGGCGGCGACGCCGCGTTCCAGACTTTGCGCCAGCCAGTCCGGCAGGTCCGGGCGATAGCGACTGGCACTCACCGGCACGCCAAATCGGGGCCGTTGGAACGCTTCGATTTCGCCGTAGGGAAAATGCCCGGTGAGGAGGAAATACAGGGTGACGCCCACCGAATACAAATCCTGCTGCGCACTTGGCGACTCGCCGCGAAACGCTTCCGGGGCGATGAAACTAGGCGTTCCCGGCAGGGTCGACGGCGCGTCTTCCGACAGCCCAGGGCAATAAGCCAAGCCGAAATCCAGCAGGCGCAGCTCGCCGTCATCCCCCAGCAACAGATTTTCCGGTTTGATGTCGCGATGCAGAATCTGCCGTCGATGCAACAGCCCGACCGCGCGCAACAGCCGCTCGGCGATGTCCTGCCACTGCGCCAAAGGCAACGGGCCGCTGTGTTGAAACACGTCGGCCAGCGTCGTCCCGGCGTATTCGCGCATCACGTAGTACAAATGCTGACGCTGAGTGCAGGCATGGATTTGCGGAAAATGCCGGCCGGCCACGCGCTTGAGGAACCATTCTTCCGACAGCAGCGCCTGCCCGGCTTGCGGATCGTCGGCCAGGCGCGCCGGTAAGGTCTTCAACAGCCAAGGCTGGCCCTGACTATCGAGCACGCGATACAGCAATGATTGCTGGCTCTGGCCGATGATGCCTTGCACCTGCCAGCCTTCAAACGCTTGCCCGGGTTTCAGCGCCGGCGGCAGTGGCCATTGCTGCAATTGCACCAGCGCATCGCCAATGCTCGCTTCGCCCAGCGCATCGACGCGCACCAGCAGGGCACTGGCGTTGTCCTGACTGCCGGCCAGATGCGCGGCGTTGACCAAGGTTTGCGCCGCGCTGTGCAGATCCGCTTGATCACGCAGAATCGCCGCGATCGCGGTATCGCCCAAGGTCGACCAGACGCCGTCGCTGAGCAGCACGAAGCTTTCGCCCTCACGCAGTTCGCCGTCGAGGAAATCCAGGACCAGATGCTGATCGAGCCCGAGCGCACGCTTGAGCACGTGTTGCATGCCCGGTTGCTCCCAGACGTGATCCTCGCTGATGCGCTGCAAGCGCTCGGCGTGCCAGCGATAGACCCGGCAATCGCCGACGTGGGCGAGGGTGAAGCGCCGACCGCGCATCACCAGCGCGCTGACCGTGGTCAGCAGCGGTTGCCCGCCGCCGTTGGCCTGCAGCCAGCGATTTTGCGCGAGCAGCAGGCGATCCAGCGCCTGGGCCACGCTCCAGGTTTCCGGCGTGGCAAAGTAGTCCAGCGCCAGGGCCTGCAAGGTCGAACGCGCGGCGAGGCCGCCATCGGCGCACTGGCTGACGCCGTCGGCGATGGCGAACAGATAACCTTTGCTCACCGCCAGTGCCGGCGCCGGTGTCACCGAGCGCAGGGCGTCCTGATTCTCCGCGCGCGGGCCGGTGGCGCTGGCTTCGGCGAAACTCAGTTGCAGGGCCATTCGAGCCTCAGACCCGCGCCGCTGTCACCGCCGCCGAACCCCAGGTGGTTCTCCAGCGACGCTTGACGCCGTGCAGGCCAAACCATGCCAGCACGCCGAGGCTGGCGAACAACCACAGCGCCAATTGATAACTGCCGGTGCTCTGCTTGATCGCGCCCATACCGGCGGCGAGGGCGAAACCGCCAATTCCGCCGGCCATGCCGATCAGCCCGGTCATCACGCCGATCTCCAGACGAAAACGCTGCGGCACCAATTGGAAAACCGCACCGTTGCCGGCGCCCAAGCCGAGCATGGTGCAGACGAAAAGCGCCAGCGCCGCGTAGGAACTTGGCAGATTGAAGCCCACCGCTGCGATGCAGATGGCAGCGACGGTGTACATCGCCAGCAAGGTACGAATGCCGCCGAAGCGATCGGCCAGCGCGCCACCCAATGGCCGCATCAGGCTACCGCCGAACACGCAGGCAGCGGTGTAGTAGCCGGCGGTCACCGGGCTCAGACCGTATTGATCGTTGAAGTAACCGGGCAGGGCGCTGGCCAGGCCGATGAAGCCGCCGAAGGTGACGCTGTAGAAAAACATGAACCACCAGCTGTCGCGATCACCGAGGGCCTTGAAGTAATCGGCCATGGCTTTCGGTTTTGGCCGCTGGGGAGCGTTTTTTGCCAACCAGGCGAACAGCACCAAAGTCAGGACCAGCGGGATCAGGGCAAACCCGAAGACATTGCTCCAGCCGAACGCGGCGGCAATCACTGGCGCCAGCAGCGCGGCGAATACGGTGCCGGAGTTGCCCGCACCGGCGATGCCCATGGCTTTGCCTTGATGTTCTGGTGGATACCACTGCGAGGCCAGCGGCAGGGCCACGGCAAATGACGCGCCGGCCATGCCGAGGAACAGGCCGAGGATCAGCGCCTGTTCATAACTGTGGATGCCCAGTTTCCAGGCGCCGAACAGCGCGCAGATGACGATGACCTGGCCGATCAGCCCGGCGGTCTTGGGCGACAAGCGATCAGCGAGCATGCCCATGGCGAAGCGCAACACCGCGCCGGCCAGAATCGGCGTGGCGACGACAAGTCCGCGTTGCTGGGTGGTCAGGTGCAGGTCGGCGGCAATCTGCACCGCCAGCGGGCCGAGCAGGTACCAGACCATGAAGCTCAGGTCGAAATACAGGAAGGCCGCGAACAGGGTCGGGGTATGGCCGGATTTCCAGAAGCTTGAATTCATCGCGCACCTCGGCTGAAAAGAGTCTCGAAAGGAGTCATGCACAGCAGGTGGAGCGCCTCACGGCCGCACCACCGGCCCCGTTCTGTGGGGCCAAAACGCAAAAACGCCGCTACCTGATTCGCCGAGGGGCGAACGGGGTGAGCGACGTCTTTGTCGTAGGTGGGGCAACCGCCGTTGGTTACCTGTGCGGTTTACTTAGCGAGATTTGTGCCAAGAGTTCGTGACCTAGGTGCGGCCATTCGCGAGCAGGCTCGCTCCCACATTGGAATGTATGCCACCTGTGGGAGCGAGCCTGCTCGCGAAGAGGCCCGCACTGACAACACAAAATTTCAGCCCAGCAACTCGCTCATGGCAATGATCTGCTCCGCCACCTGAATCAGCTTCTGCTGGCGGCTCATCGCCTGGCGGCGCATCAGCGTGTAGGCCTCTTCCTCGTTGCAGTCCTTCATCTTCATCAGCAAACCCTTGGCCAGTTCGATGCGCTTGCGCTCGGCCAGTTGCTGGTCACGGGCCTGCAATTGCGCGCGCAAAGCCTGGTCACTCTCGAAGCGCGCCATCGCCACGTCGAGAATCGGCTGCAACCGTTGTGCGTGAATGCCTTCGACGATGTAGGCACTGACCCCGGACTTGATCGCCTGACGCATCACCCCCGGGTCATGTTCGTCGGTAAACATCACGATCGGCCGGGGCTGGTCGCGGCTGACCAGCACCACTTGCTCCATGACATCGCGGCTCGGTGACTCGGTATCGATCAGGATCACGTCCGGGCGCACCGTTTCGACGCGCGCCGGCAGGTCGATGGTCAGGCCGGACTCGTCGATTACCTCGAAGCCGGCCTCGGTCAGCGCCGCTTTCAGGCGTCCGACTTTTTTCGCGGTGTCGTTGATCAGCAGAATGCGCAACATGTTCGCGGTCTCCTGTCAGCGCTGGGCGAGAAGGGGGGCGGTGTTGCTCAGGGCGTGCAGTTTGAAACTGCGCGCATAGCCCGCCGGGTCGCTGCCGTCCCAGACCTTGCCGTCGAGCAACTGGCTGCTGCGCAGGTCTGCGTACGAAGTCGCAACGCCGACCGCGCTGGCGGCCTCGCGATACAGATCCAGACGCTGAACCTGACGGGCGACGGCCAGATAATCCGGATCCTCGCGCAACAGACCCCAGCGACGAAACTGGGTCATGAACCACATGCCGTCGGAGAGGTACGGCAGATTGACCTCGCCATCGCCATGAAAACGCAGCGCATGCGGATCCTGCCAGCGATTGCCGAGGCCGTCGGCGTAATCCCCCATGAAACGCGGCTCGATGCAGGCGGCGGGGGTGTCGAGGTATTCGGCGGCGCTGAGCAATTGCGCGGTGCTGCGGCGGTTCTCCGGGCTTTCTTCTATGAAGCGGCTGGCCTCAAGAATGGCCATGACCAGCGCCCGCGCGGTGTTGGGGTATTGCTCGACAAATTCCCGGGTGCAGCCGAGGACTTTTTCCGGATGGTCGGGCCAGATGCTCTGGCTGGTCGCCAGGGTGAAACCGAGATTCTGCTGCACGGCGCTGGCCGCCCACGGTTCGCCGACGCAAAAGCCGTCGATGCGCCCGGCTTGCAGGTGCGCGACCATTTGCGGCGGCGGCACTACCACGCTGTCGACGTCCTGCAACGGATGAATGCCCTGGCTCGCCAGCCAGTAATAAAGCCACATCGCATGGGTGCCGGTGGGGAAGGTCTGGGCGAAGGTCAGTTTTGCGCGGCTTTGGTGCACGTGCCGATCGAGCGCTTCAGGACTGTTCACGCCAGCCTGTTGCAAACCATGGGACAGGTTCAGGCTCTGGCCATTCTGGTTCAGGCCCATCAGCACCGCCATGTCGGTCGGGGCGACGCCGCCGATGCCCAGGTGCACCGCATAAATCAGCCCGTACAGACTGTGCGCGGCATCCAGTTCGCCGCTGACCAGTTTGTCGCGCAGGTTGGCCCATGAGGCCTGACGTTTGAGGTTCAGGGTCAGGCCGTAGGGCTGGGCGAAGCCCTGAGTGGCGGCGACCACCACCGAGGCGCAGTCGCTCAGCGCCATGAAGCCGAGATTGATCGCGCTCTTTTCCGGCGCATCGCTGCCATTGACCCAGGCCAGAGGCCCCAAGGACGTTTCGTTCATACGCTACCTCAAAAAAAACGTCGTCCCGGATTCTGCGCAGGCAAAACCCGGGGACGACGCCATTGTCCTGGCCTGCGCGCCGTCATTGGTCGGCAGACTGATGAGCGGGGTGGTGCAAGGCATATGCCAGTCGCCTGATTCGCGCAGGCGCCTCGCGCCGGGGGACGATGCCCGGCTATAATCGCCGCCTCTTTTCGCCGCCCGAGTCATTGCCGCCCATGTACACCCTGGCCCGTCAGCTGTTGTTCAAACTTTCCCCGGAAACCTCCCACGATCTGTCGCTGGATCTGATCGGCGCGGGTGGACGTTTGGGCCTCAACGGCTTGCTGTGCAAGGCTCCGGCGAAAATGCCGGTGACCGTCATGGGCCTGGAGTTCCCGAACCCGGTAGGGCTGGCGGCAGGTCTGGACAAGAACGGCGCGGCCATCGACGGCTTTGCGCAACTGGGTTTCGGCTTTGTCGAAATCGGCACCGTGACCCCGCGTCCGCAGCCGGGTAACCCGAAACCACGGATCTTCCGCCTGCCGGAAGCCGAGGCGATCATCAACCGCATGGGCTTCAACAACCTTGGCGTGGATAACCTGCTGGCGCGGGTCGCTGCGGCGAAATACAAAGGCGTGCTGGGCATCAACATCGGCAAGAACTTCGATACCCCGGTCGAGCGCGCGGTGGATGATTACCTGATCTGCCTGGACAAGGTCTACGCCCACGCCAGCTACGTCACCGTCAACGTCAGCTCGCCGAATACCCCGGGCCTGCGCAGCCTGCAGTTCGGTGACTCGCTCAAGCAATTGCTCGCGGACCTGGCCACGCGCCGCGCCGAACTGGCCCTGCGTCACGGCAAGCATGTGCCTCTGGCGATCAAGATCGCGCCGGACATGACCGACGAAGAAACTGCGCAGGTTGCCCAAGCCTTGATCGAAACCGGCATGGATGCGGTGATCGCCACCAATACGACTTTGAGCCGTGTCGGCGTCGAAGGCATGGAGCATGGTGACGAGGCGGGCGGTCTGTCGGGTGCGCCGGTGCGTGAAAAGAGCACCCATACCGTGAAGGTGCTGGCGGGCGAATTGGCCGGGCGTTTGCCGATCATTGCTGCGGGCGGGATTACCGAAGGCAAGCACGCGGCGGAGAAAATCACCGCCGGTGCAAGCCTGGTGCAGATCTATTCGGGCTTCATCTACAAAGGCCCGGCGCTGATTCGTGAATCGGTAGACGCCATCGCCGCGTTGCGAAAATAACACCGGGTTATGTGCTCGGCACAAAAAAATCCAGGCATAAAAAAGGGCTCCTCGAAGGAGCCCCTGGGCCGTAGCCCGCCGTCCGGGAGGGACGTGCGTGGTTAATTCAGTGCAGATTCAGATTGTCGTGTCGGAATAAATGCCCTGTGTCAGCCGACGGCGTGAAGTTCGTTGAGTCTGTGGATTCCCGCAGTGCCGGTCATACCGTCCCAGTTGTCGCCGCGTCCTTCTCGCCAGCCGTTGATCCAGGCTTGACGTACCGACGGTAGAGTAAATGGGCAAAGCTCACGGGATTTGCCACCAACGCCATATTGATATCCGCGCAAAAATGCTCTTTCCAACGGATCACGCTTAAGTCTTCTCATAGGGTGTTTCCCTCACTTGTTGACTGTAGTGTCGCGTTGACCTCAATTGAGGTCTGGCAGAAAAAACCTGCCATCGTGCGGCTCGCTGCCGGCGTGGCGAGCCAAGGTGTTGACGCCGTTGCGACGTCAACCTGTGTTCAGTTCTAACCAATGAGTCACACCGAGGGAATGATCGTTTTGTCATAAGCACGTAACGTAAAGGATGCTATGGCGATAAGTAACCGCGTATTTATTCAACGTTCATTGCGCAAACCCCGGTATGATCGGCGCCCCGCTGGCTCAGGGGGTTAATCCTTTAGTGAGAATGACCCACGTTTGCGCTTGGGTAATATTCGACGAAGGGTCGCTTTCAGTCTTTTTGTTGCACCAACTTTTTTATCTGTCCCGGCATCTAAGCTCTTTTAACCCGAGCAGCGGGGATGGAACGGCACACCTTCGTGCCACGCGGGCGCTCTTTCAGAAAAGCGCCTGATTGAAAACCGGGTCGGCAATGCGTTGCCGGCCCACTAGCCAAAGGCTCTGGAATTACCATGTCCGATCGTTTCGAACTCTTCCTCACTTGCCCCAAAGGCCTTGAAGGCCTGCTCATCGAGGAAGCCGTCGGGCTTGGCCTTGAAGAAGCGCGCGAGCACACCTCCGCCGTGCGTGGCATGGCGACCATGGAAACCGCCTATCGCCTGTGCCTCTGGTCGCGTCTGGCCAACCGGGTGTTGCTGGTGCTCAAGCGTTTCCCGATGAAGGACGCCGAAGACCTCTATCACGGCGTGCTCGACATCGACTGGCAGGATCACATGCTCAGCGACGGCACCCTCGCCGTCGAATTCAGCGGCCACGGCTCGGGCATCGACAACACCCACTTCGGCGCGCTGAAAGTCAAAGATGCCATCGTCGACAAACTGCGCACGCCACAGGGTGATCGTCCATCCATCGACAAGCTCAACCCGGACCTGCGCATTCACCTGCGTCTGGATCGCGGCGAAGCGATTCTCTCCCTCGACCTCTCCGGCCACAGCCTGCACCAGCGCGGCTATCGCTTGCAGCAGGGCGCGGCGCCGCTGAAGGAAAACCTCGCGGCGGCAATCCTCATTCGTTCCGGTTGGCCGCGTATTGCTGCCGAGGGCGGCGCGCTGGCTGACCCGATGTGCGGTGTCGGTACGTTTCTCGTCGAAGCGGGGATGATTGCCGCCGACATGGCGCCGAACCTGCGTCGCGAGCAGTGGGGCTTTACCGCGTGGCTCGGTCATGTGCCGGCACTGTGGAAAAAACTCCACGAAGAAGCCGTCGAGCGTGCCGCCGCCGGTCTGGCCAAACCGCCGCTGTGGATTCGCGGTTACGAAGCCGATCCACGACTGATTCAGCCAGGCCGCAATAACGTTGAGCGCGCCGGCCTCAGCGAGTGGATCAAGATTTACCAGGGCGAAGTGGCGACCTTCGAGCCTCGCCCGGATCAGAACCAGAAAGGTCTGGTCATCTGCAACCCGCCGTACGGCGAGCGTCTCGGTGACGAAGCCAGCCTGCTGTATCTCTATCAGAACCTCGGCGAGCGTCTGCGTCAGGCCTGCCTGAACTGGGAAGCGGCGGTGTTCACCGGCGCCCCGGATCTGGGCAAGCGCATGGGTATCCGCAGCCATAAACAATATTCGTTCTGGAACGGCGCGCTGCCGTGCAAGCTGCTGCTGATCAAGGTTCTGCCCGATCAGTTCGTCACTGGCGAACGCCGCACTCCGGAACAGCGCCAGGCCGAGCGCGAGCAAGCGGCTTACGACCAGACCCCGGACGAGCCGCAAGAGCGCAAGTTCAACAAGAACGGCAACCCGATCAAGCCGACGCCAGCCCCGGCGCCAGTGATCGAACAGCCGCGCCTGAGTGAAGGCGGGCAGATGTTTGCCAATCGCTTGCAGAAAAATCTCAAGGCGATGGGCAAGTGGGTCAAGCGCGAAGGCATCGATTGCTACCGCGTCTATGATGCCGACATGCCTGAATACGCGATGGCCATCGACCTGTACCACGACTGGGTGCACGTTCAGGAATACGCCGCGCCGAAATCCATCGACCCGGAAAAAGCCTCGGCGCGCATGTTCGACGCTTTGGCGGCAATCCCGCAGGCGTTGAACGTCGACAAGAACCGCGTGGTGGTCAAGCGCCGCGAGCGGCAGAGCGGCACCAAGCAGTACGAGCGTCAGGCTGCGCAGGGCAAGTTCGTCGAAGTCAATGAAGGTGGCGTGAAGCTGCTGGTCAACCTCACCGATTACCTCGATACCGGGTTGTTCCTCGACCACCGGCCGATGCGCATGCGTATCCAGAAAGAGGCGGCCGGCAAGCGCTTCCTCAATCTGTTCTGCTACACCGCGACCGCCAGCGTGCACGCGGCCAAGGGCGGCGCGCGCAGCACCACCAGCGTCGACCTGTCGAAAACCTATCTGGACTGGGCGCGACGCAACCTGTCGCTGAACGGCTTCTCGGACAAGAACCGTCTGGAGCAGGGCGATGTGATGGCGTGGCTGGAAAGCAGCCGCGACGAATACGACCTGATCTTCATCGACCCGCCGACGTTCTCCAACTCCAAGCGCATGGAAGGCATCTTCGACGTACAGCGCGACCAGGTGCAGTTGATCGATCTGGCGATGGCGCGGCTGGCACCGGGTGGCGTGCTGTATTTCTCCAACAACTTCCGCAAGTTCCAGTTGGAGGAAAACCTCGCCGAGCGTTATGCGGTCGAGGAAATCAGTGCGCAGACCATTGATCCGGATTTCGCCCGCAATACCAAGATCCACCGCGCCTGGAAAATCACGGCTCGTTGACGCTTTCACTGGTTGGATCCACAGAGCCTTGATTTTTAACGGCTCGGTGGATCCAGCGGTGCTGGCTAAATTAGTGGCTAATAGCTATAACTCACACACCGCCAATGGGGTTTTCCCGCAAATCTGGCGGAGTGAGTCGTGCTTATGCCGTTACACCCCGTGCGCCCGAAAATCCTCGGTTTCATCAGTGAAGACGTCTCAGCCTGGCTGGTCGCTTTGCTGGTGTTGCTTGCCGGCGGGATTCTCACCGGGCTGCTCGCATGGGGCACCTTCAACCAGTTTCAGCAACAATCGCGTCAGCGCTTTCAACTGCTGGCCAACGAACGCTACAGCCGCATCGCCGAACGTTTTCAGGATCAGGAGCAACGTCTCGATGGTCTGCGCCGGTTCTTCGCCAACTCCGAATCTGTGTCCCGCGCCGAATTCGACGGCTACTCCCGTCCTTTATTGCTGCGCACCCAGGCCTATACCTTCGCGCCGAGAGTCCCCGGTGCTGAGCGAGCCGCGTTCGAACAGCAGGTGCGTGATGAGGGCCTGAGCAATTTCACCATTCGCGAACTGGACGCCAATGGCGAGCTGCAACTGGCGGCAGCGCGCGACGCATATGTGCCGGTGCTGTACACCCAGACCCAAAGCCGATTGGCGCCACCACTGGGTTATGACTTGCTCGCCCAACCCTTGCGCCGCGAAACCCTGCAACGCGCCGACCAGCTCGGCAGCATGGCGGTGTCGCAACCGATGCACCTGGTCGGGATTGAGCCGTCCTACGCGCGTGGGGTGTTGCTACTGGCGCCGGTCAGTCGCGCTGGAGAGTCGCAGCCGTTCGGCTATGTGATGGCGGTGATCAGCATGCGCCAGTTGCTCGCCGACGGTTTGCCCGATGCCCTGCACGATTACCTGTCGGTGCGCATTCTCGACCTGTCGACCCAGGATCAGCACGAGGCGCTGTTCGAATCGAGCAACGAGGCGGTGCCCGGCGATCTGGCGGCGACGCGCTTGCTGCGCATGGCCGACCACGACTATCAGGTCGATATCCTTCCGAGCGAGGCGTTCATGCAGGCCAACCATTCGTCGGTGGGCAGCGTGATCATTCTTGGCGGCTTGCTCAGCGCATTGCTCAGCGCCTTGCTTTACGTGCTGGTCAGCCAGCGCCAGCGCGCGGTGCGGCTGGTCGAGGTGCGCACCCAGGAATTGCACGAGCGCGAGCAGGAACTGCGCGGCACCCACGGTCAGTTGCGCGGCGTGCTGAATGCCGCCACCCAGGTCGCGATCATCGCCACCGACCTGCGCGGCGTGATCAACACCTTCAACCCCGGCGCCGAGCAAATGCTCGGCTACAGCAGCGCCGAAGTGGTCGGGCGCATGACCCTGGAGAACCTGCATTTACCCCGGGAGCTGGCGGCGCGTTCGGCGGAGCTGAGCGCGCGCTACGGCAAAAGCATTCCGACCTGCCACGCGATGCTGGTCGAGGGCGGCGAAGTCGGCGGTCATGAAGCACGCGAATGGACCCTGGTACGCAGCGATGGCAGTCATCTGCCGGTGAACATGCTCGCCACCCCGGTGCTTGACGAGCAAGGCCTGTGGGTCGGTCATCTGGCGATCTGCATCGACATCACCGAGCGCAAACGCGTGCACGAAGTGCTGGCAGCACGCGACACGTTGCTGAAGAAGCTCAGCGCCCATGTTCCCGGTGGCATCTACCAATTCAAGATGGAATTCGACGGACGCTTCAGCGTGATCTACGCCAGCGATGGCATCCGCGAAATCTACGAGTTGGAGCCGGATGTGCTGCTGCTCGACTCCGAGGCGATTTTCAGCCGCATTCACCCGCAGGACGCGATTCGCGTGCGCAGCTCGATCCGCGAATCGGCGGAAAACCTCAGCCCGTGGCGCGAGGAATACCGCGTGCAACTGCCTGAACGCGGCCTGCGCTGGGTGCGCGGCGAGGCGACACCGGAAGAGCTGCCGGGCGGCGGGGTGCTGTGGCACGGTTATATCTCGGATATTTCTGACCTCAAGCGCGTGGAAGAAGAATTGCGCGCGTTGTCGATCACCGATTCGCTGACCGGCATTCACAATCGCCGCTATTTCCAGGAACGCCTGACCACCGAAATGGCCCGGGTTGAGCGTGGCGGCGGTGAGTTGTCGGTGATCATGCTCGACATCGACCACTTCAAACGCATCAACGATCAGTTCGGCCACGCCGTCGGCGACCGCGTGCTGCAAGCAGTTTGCGAACGGATCGGCCATCGCCTGCGCCGCACCGACGTGTTCTGCCGTTTGGGCGGTGAAGAGTTCATGGTGCTGTGCCCGGACATCGACGGCGAACACGCCTACATGCTGGCGAGGGAATTGTGGGAAGGTTTGCGCGGCGCGCCGGTGGACGTGGTCGGCGTAGTCACCGCCAGTTTCGGCATCGCCAGTTGGCGCCCGGGGGAGGGCGCGGATGCGCTGTTGCTGCGCGCTGACTCAGGGGTTTATGCAGCGAAGCAGAATGGCCGGGATCGGGTTGAGCGGGAGATGAGCTGATTCGAACCTGACACCTGACCCTGTGGGGCAGAGGGGACCTGGCGCTGATTTTCTGTGGGAGCGAGCCTGCTCGCGAAAGCGGTGTGACAGTCACTGAACAAGCTGACTGAACCGACGTCTTCGCGAGCAGGCTCGCTCCCACAATTGCATCTGCTGCGCTTACAGCACCGAAGCGGTCTGCGGCAGTTTCGGCTGTTTGTACAGATCCAGCAGCACCTGATCGAGCACCGACGAGGCGCCGAACGGGGCCTTGTCGTTGAGGATCGCCACCACCGCCCAGGTATTGCCATTCACATCGCGACTGAAACCGGCGATCGCGCGCACGGTGTTCAGGGTGCCGGTCTTGACGTGGGCTTCGCCGCGCATCGCCGTGGTTTTCAGGCGTTTGCGCATGGTGCCGTCGGTGCCGGCAATCGGCAGCGAGCTGATGTATTCGGCGGCGTACGGGCTGTGCCAGGCGGCTTGCAGCATGTTGGCCATCTCACGTGCACTGACCCGCTCGGCACGGGACAGACCGGAGCCGTTCTCCATGACCAGATGCGGCGCGGTGATGCCTTTCTTCGCCAGCCACTGACGCACCACGCGCTGCGCAGCCCGCGCGTCATCACCGTCGGCATCGTTGCGGAAACGCTGGCCAAGGCTGAGGAACAGCTGCTGGGCCATGGTGTTGTTACTGTATTTGTTGATGTCGCGGATGATCTCGGCCAGATCCGGCGAGTACGCGCGGGCAAGCAGTTTGGCGCTGCTCGGCGTCGGCGCCAGACGATCCTTGCCCTGAATGCTGCCACCCAGTTCCTTCCAGATCGCCCGCACAGCGCCGGCGGTGTAGGTCGCGTGGTCGAGCAGCGACAGGTAAGTCTGCGAGCTGCAGCCTTCGCCCAACTGGCCGCCGACGGTTACGGTCACGCTGCCATCGGCCTGCGGCACCGGGTTATAGCGCACGCCGCCGGTGCATTGCTTGGACGGCAGGGCTTTGACGGTGTTTTCGATGCGGATGTTCGCGATCGGCGGCTCAACCGAAATCAACACGCGGCCACCGTCATTACGTGCGACGAAGCGCAGGGCCTTGAGGTTGACCAGCAGCGAGTCGGGCTTGACCAGGAACGGCTTGTTGTCGTCGTTGCCGTCATCGTTGAATTCCGGCAATTGCGGCTGCACGAAGAAGTTGCGGTCGAGAATCAGGTCGCCGGTAATCTGGGTCACGCCGTTGGCGCGCAGGTCGCGCATCAACAGCCAGAGTTTCTCCATGTTCAGCTTCGGGTCACCGCCGCCCTTGAGGTAAAGGTTGCCGTTGAGAATGCCGCCGCTCAGGGTGCCATCGGTGTAGAACTCGGTTTTCCACTGATGGTTGGGGCCGAGCATTTCCAGCGCCGCGTAAGTGGTGACCAGTTTCATCGTCGAGGCCGGATTGACCGAGACGTCGGCGTTGAACACCGTCGGCGTGCCCGGACCGTCGAGCGGCACCATCACCAGCGACAGCGCAGTGGGCTGCAGCTTGCTGGCTTTGAGGGCTTTTTCGACGTTCGGGGTGAGGGAAGTGTTGATGGTGGCAGCGGAGACAGGCAGGGCCAGAGGCAGAAGAAGGCCGGCGAGAAACAGTGGACGCAACGATTTGATCATATGCAATAAAACCCTGCAAAAGAGGGGAAAAAAGACGAGGACATGGATGAAAAGGCCCTCAGTGGTCATGAAAGTGTCGGCATTATGCCCCAAGCTGTAACAGCTTGTGCCGTGTCGCGACCGGCCAATCGCTTATTTTTTTGCAGGCGGTCGGCCGCAGCGACCAGAGAGTCGGGCAATCGCCGGCTTAAACTGGTAAAGTGCCGGCCGTTATTACTTAAGAGGATTGTTCCAATGGCGACTAACCGTTCCCAGCGTCTGCGCAAAAAACTGTGCGTAGATGAATTTCAAGAGCTGGGTTTCGAACTGAACCTGGACTTCAAAGAAGACTTGTCCGAAGAAGCCATTGACGCTTTCCTCGAAGCATTCATCAAAGAAGCCATGGAAGCCAACGGTCTGGGTTATGTTGGCGGCGACGACTTCGGTCTGGTGTGCCTGCAGAAGCGTGGCTCGGTCAACGAAGAGCAGCGCGCTGCCGTTGAAGCCTGGCTGAAAAACCGCTCCGAGCTGACCAAGTACGAAGTCAGCCCGCTGCTGGACGTGTGGTATCCGGAAAAGCCGATCAACGCGGCCAAGTGATACTGAAAAAAACGGCGACCTGAGGGTCGCCGTTTTTTTTCGTGGATCAAAAGATCGCAGCCTCGTTGCACTCGTCAGCTCCTACCTGTGTTCGCGATCCCCTGTAGGAGCTGTCGAGTGCAGCGAGGCTGCGATCTTTGCTTCTAGGCTTTACGCCAATTCAAAATCACCAGCGTCAAAACCCCCGCCACGATCCCCCAGAACGCCGAACCAATGGAAAATAGCGTCAGCCCGGACGCCGTGACCATAAAGGTGATCAACGCCGCTTCCCGTTCCTTCACCTCGTTCATGGCAATGCTCAAGCCATTGATGATCGAGCCGAACAGCGCCAGCGCGGCAATCGACAGCACCAGTTCTTTCGGCAACGCCGCAAACAATGCCGCCAACGTCGCGCCGAACACCCCGGCAATCCCGTAGAACACCCCGCACCAGACCGCTGCGGTGTAGCGCTTGTTGCGATCTTCATGGGCATGCGGGCCGGTGCAGATCGCCGCGCTGATCGCCGCGAGGTTAATACCGTGGGAGCCGAACGGCGCCAGCAACAGCGAGGCGATGCCGGTGGTGGTGATCAGTGGCGAGGCCGGAACGTTATAGCCATCGGCGCGCAGCACGGCGATGCCGGGCATGTTCTGCGAGGTCATCGCCACCACGAACAGGGGAATGCCGATGCTGATGGTAGCGGCCAGGGAGAAGTGCGGCGTGGTCCACACCGGGGTGGCCACTTCCAGGTGAAAGCCGCTGAAATCCAGCAGCCCCATGAAGCCCGACAGCGCGGTGCCGATCAGCAGCGCCGCGAGCACGGCATAGCGTGGCGACAGGCGTTTGACCAGCAGATAAGTGAAGAACATCCCCAGCACCAGCCCGGTACGGTGTTGCGCGGCAACGAAGATTTCGCTGCCGATCTTGAACAGAATCCCTGCCAGCAGAGCTGCCGCCAAAGAGGCCGGGATCTTTTTCACCAGCCGTTCGAAGCTGCCGGTCAGGCCGCAGATCGTCACCAGTACCGCACACGTGATGTAGGCGCCGATCGCCTCGCCGTAACTGACGCCGCCCAGGCTGGTGATCAGCAACGCTGCGCCGGGGGTCGACCAGGCGATGGTGATCGGCGTGCGATAGCGCAGCGACAGGCCAATCGAACACACCGCCATGCCGATCGAAATCGCCCAGATCCACGAGGAAATCTGCCCGCTGCTCAGGCCGGCCGCTTGCCCGGCCTGGAACATCAGCACCAGCGAACTGGTGTAACCGGTCATCATCGCGATGAAACCGGCGACGATGGCGGAAGGCGAAGTGTCGGCCAGAGGGCGCAGGCGGGCGTGGGTGGCGTCGGTCATGACGGCGGTGTTCCTTATAGCAATGGAGATGTCCGCCACAACACGAATCCCTGTAGGAGCTGCCGAAGGCCGCGATCTTTTGACTTTGATTCTAAGAAGCAAGATCAAAAGATCGCAGCCTTCGGCAGCTCCTACATAAGGGATTGTGCGTAGAAGGCGGATTCTGCGATCAAGCCTAAACTCAAACCTGACAAACCGTTGCAATACAGCCGCAGGCGCAAACAGCCGTACAGTCGTGTTGCCACCATTCATTGTGTACAATCGCGCTGTTTTTTACGCGATACTTGCCAGCGACCTACTGTGCCGTATTACAGTCACGGTCTATTCGCCGCAGTTTTCCCGACTCGAGTGCCCATGAACGAACAGTTGCAACCCCTCAAGAAACAACCGCGAGCAGGCAAAGCCGGCCGCAGCGGAACCCAGGACGATATTGTCTACGCGCATATCTTCGAGGCCATCCTCGAACAGCGCCTGGCGCCCGGCACCAAGTTGAGCGAAGAAGCGCTGGGGGAAATCTTCGGGGTCAGCCGCACCATCATTCGCCGCGCGCTGTCGCGTCTGGCCCATGAAGGCGTGGTGCTGTTGCGGCCGAATCGTGGCGCCGTCGTCGCCAGCCCGAGCGTTGAAGAGGCGCGTCAAGTGTTCCTCGCCCGCCGTCTGGTCGAGCGTGCGATCACTGAATTGGCCGTTCAGCACGCCACGGCCGAGCAGATCGCCGAACTGCGGCAGATGGTCAACGATGAGCGCGACAGTTTCTCGCGCGGCGATCGCGGTGCCGGTATTCGTCTGTCGGGCGAATTCCACCTGAAACTGGCGGAAGCGGCGATGAACGCACCGTTGATCAGCTTCCAGCGCAGCCTGGTTTCGCAGACCTCGCTGATCATCGCCCAGTATGAAAGCGGCAACCGCTCGCACTGCTCGTACGACGAACACACGCAGTTGATCGACGCCATTGAAAAGCGCGACGGCGAACTGGCGGTGAATCTGATGATGCATCACATGGATCACATCGACAGCAAGCTCAACCTCGACGAGGAAGGCGCGTCGGATGATCTGCATGCGGTGTTCTCGCATTTGTTGCAGACCAAGAAGCCGGGGCGTCCAGCGGCCAAGCTCTGATCTGAAACCGAGTTGCCCCAATCGCTGGCAAGCCAGCTCCCACAGGTTTCTCGGTGTATCGCAGATTTGGTGAACCCCACAAAACCCTGTGGGAGCTGGCTTGCCAGCGATAGCCCCCTGACCGCAACAAAAATCCCCCGGGGTACACACCTCCGGGGATGATCGTTCCCACGCAGAGCGTGGGAACGATCAGTGCGAAGAGGTTAGCGCTGATGCACCAGCGCCCCCGCCGCATACGTCTGCGCCACCGTGCGGTCATCCCCCAGTGTCATCAGTACAAACAACGTCTCGGCAATGTTATTCGACTGCTTCAAGCGATAACTCAGCAGCGGCGTGGCGTTGTAATCCAGTACCAGGAAGTCGGCATCGGAGCCCGGTTGCAGATTGCCGATCCTGTCTTCCAGACGCAGCGCCCGCGCCCCACCCAGGGTTGCCAGGTACAGCGACTTGAACGGGCTCAACCGCGCGCCCTGCAGTTGCATGACCTTGTAGGCTTCGTTGAGGGTTTGCAGCAGGGAGAAACTGGTACCGCCGCCGACGTCGGTACCGAGGCCGACATTGAGCTTGTGCTTCTCGGCCATCGGCAAATTGAACAGGCCGCTGCCGAGGAACAGGTTCGAGGTCGGGCAGAACGAGATCGCCGAGCCGGTTTCCGCCAGTCGCGCGCATTCTTCGTCACACAGGTGCACGCCGTGGGCGAATACCGAGCGCTCGCCGAGCAACTGGTAATGATCGTAGACGTCGAGGTAACCCTTGCGCTCCGGGAACAGCTCTTTGACCCACTCGATTTCCTTGAGGTTTTCGCTGATGTGGGTCTGCATGTACAGATCCGGGTATTCCGTCAGCAATTGCCCGGCGAGGGTCAGTTGTTCCGGGGTGCTGGTGGGGG
This sequence comes from Pseudomonas sp. ef1, assembly GCF_007293365.2. Lineage (NCBI taxonomy): Bacteria > Pseudomonadati > Pseudomonadota > Gammaproteobacteria > Pseudomonadales > Pseudomonadaceae > Pseudomonas > Pseudomonas sp. ef1. The sequence goes on from NZ_CM129815.1 coordinate 3,023,283, forward strand.
CGAAGCGCGGCGTGACCGCATAGTGCAAGCGGCCCTTGCCGTGCCAGCGCTCGATCAGCGCCTTGCTGTCGACGTAGCTGGATTCGGCGGTATCGACCAGATAGTCCGGGGCATTGCGGTCCATCATCACCTTGCCGGCGATCATGCGCAGGTCGAGCTTTTCAGCGGCTTCGAAAAACGAATTGACTGACTGCGGATGCACGCTGCCGAACACCAGCGCCGTGGTGGTGCCGTTGCGCAGCAGTTCCTTGATAAAGATGTCCGCCACTTCGTCGGCGTGGGCCTTGTCGCCAAACTCGCTTTCGCAGGGAAAGGTGTAGGTGTTCAGCCAGTCGAGCAGTTGCTCGCCATAGGAGCCGACCATGCCGGTCTGCGGCAGGTGAATGTGCGTGTCGATAAAGCCCGGGGTGATCAGCGCATCCTGATAATGGTTGATCTCGATATCCGCCGGCAGGGTCGGCAGCAGTTCGCTGGCGTGGCCGAGGGCGCTGATCTTGCCGTCGTCGATCACCAGCAGGCCATCCTCGAAATATTCATAGGAGGCTTCGATGCCGACTTCGGCAGGGTCGGCGATGCTGTGCAGGATGGCGGCGCGGTAGGCTTTGCGAGTCAGAGGCATGAGGGTTCTCTAATCAGTTTGAGGCTTTGAGTTTGGCGGCCTGACTGCGGCGCGAGGCGGGCAGCAGTCGGGCAATCGGTTCGGCGCGGGCGCTGTGCTGGCCGAAATTGGCGTTGTAAGTGGCGATGATTTCGCCGGCGATGGAGATGGCGATTTCCACAGGCAGTTTGCCTTTGACTTCGCCGATGCCCATCGGGCAGCGCATGCGCTGCACCACGCTCGGGTCGAAACCACGATCACGCAGACGGTGTTCGAATTTGGCGCGTTTGGTTTTCGAGCCGACCAGGCCGAACCAAGTGAAATCGTTACGCTTGAGAATCGCCGCGGTCAGCTCCAGATCGAGCTGATGGTTGTGGGTCATGACGATGCAGTAGCTGCCGGCAGGCAGATCATCGACTTCGTCCACCGGCTCTTCGCTGACGATTTTACGCACGCCGTGGGGAATGTGTTCGGGGAACTCCGCCTCGCGCGAATCGATCCAGCGCACCCGGCAGGGCAGGCTGGCCAGCAGCGGCACGAGGGCGCGACCGACATGGCCGGCACCGAACACGGCAATCTGCGCCTGCACCTGGCCCATCGGTTCGAACAGCAACACCGTAGCGCCACCGCAGCACTGGCCGAGACTGGCGCCGAGGCTGAAGCGCTCCAGATGGGTGTCCTGCTTACCGCTGGCGAGCATCTCGCGGGCGATCTGCATGGCTTTGAATTCCAGATGCCCGCCACCAATAGTGTCGAACAGGCGGTCGGCACTGACGACCATTTTCGAGCCGGCGTTGCGTGGCGTCGAACCGAGTTCTTCGATGATCGTCACCAGCACACAGGGCTCGCCCTGATTCTGCAGGTCGGCGAGGGCGTCGATCCAGTTGTACATGTTCACCTCGACATCTTCGTTGTCTGTGCCGGCCTCTTCGCGAGCAGGCTCGCTCCCACATTGGCAATGCATTCCAAATGTGGGAGCGAGCCTGCTCGCGAATGGCCGCGCCTCGGTCCTAGAGCGGAGCCAGCTCGGTTTCAGCTTCGACGGCTTTCACCGCTTTGAGCTGACGCATCTGCTCGCAACCCCACAACACCCGCTCCGGCGTGGCTGGCGCGTCGATTTTCGGCTGATGCTGATAATCACCGAGGCTCGCCACCGCATCCTTGATCGCACACCACGCGGCGATGCCGAGCATGAACGGCGGTTCACCGACAGCTTTGGAATGGAACACCGTGTCTTCCGGGTTCTTGCGGTTTTCCACCAGCTTCACTCGCAGATCCAGCGGCATGTCCGCCACCGCCGGGATCTTGTAGCTGGCCGGGCCGTTGGTCATCAGCTTGCCTTTGTTGTTCCAGACCAGCTCTTCCATGGTCAGCCAGCCCATACCTTGCACGAAACCACCCTCGACCTGACCGATGTCGATCGACGGGTTCAGCGAGGCGCCGACGTCATGCAGGATGTCGGTGCGCAGCATCTTGTACTCGCCGGTCAGGGTGTCGACGATCACTTCGCAGCAGGCTGCGCCAAAGGCGAAGTAATAGAACGGACGGCCCCGCGCCTGACTGCGGTCGTAGTAGATTTTCGGGGTCTTGTAGAAGCCAGTGCTCGACAGCGAAACCTGATTGAAATACGCCTGCTGGATCAGCGCTTCGAACGTCAGGATCTGCTCGCGCACCCGCACGTGGCCGTTGCGGAATTCGACGTCTTCTTCGCTGACCTTGTAGTGCCGCGCGGCGAATTCGACCAGGCGTTGCTTGATGGTCTGTGCTGCGTTCTGCGCGGCTTTGCCGTTCAGGTCAGCACCGCTGGAAGCAGCGGTCGGCGAGGTGTTCGGCACTTTGTCGGTGTTGGTCGCGGTGATCTGCACACGATCGATTTCGACCTGAAAAACTTCCGCCACGACCTGAGCGACTTTGGTGTTCAGGCCCTGGCCCATTTCCGTACCGCCGTGGTTCAGGTGGATGCTGCCGTCGGTGTAGATGTGGATCAGCGCACCGGCCTGGTTCAAGAAGCTCGCGGTGAAGGAAATGCCGAATTTCACCGGGGTCAGCGCCAGGCCTTTTTTCAGGATCGGGCTGTTGGCGTTGTAGCGACGGATCGCTTCGCGGCGCTCGGCGTACTGGCTGCTTTCTTCCAGTTCGGCGGTCATCTCTTCGAGCATGTTGTGCTCGACGGTCTGGTAGTAGTGGGTGACGTTGCGCTCGGTCTTGCCGTAGTAGTTGGCCTTGCGCACCGCCAGCGGATCGAGCTTCAAGTGCCGGGCAATCGCGTCCATCACTTCCTCGATGGCGACCATGCCTTGCGGGCCACCGAAGCCACGATAAGCGGTGTTCGAGGCGGTGTTGGTCTTGCAGCGGTGACCGTTGATGGTCGCATCGCCGAGATAGTAGGAGTTGTCCGAGTGGAACATCGCGCGGTCAACGATCGAGGCGGACAAGTCCGGCGAGCAGCCGCAGTTGCCGGCCAGCTCCATGTTGATCCCGTGCAGACGGCCGCTGCTGTCGAAGCCGACGTCGTATTCAACGTAGAACGGGTGGCGCTTGCCGGTCATCAGCATGTCTTCGACACGCGGCAGGCGCATCTTGGTCGGTTGGCCGGTGAGGTGCGCGACCACTGCGCACAGGCACGCCGGACTCGCGGCCTGGGTTTCCTTGCCGCCGAAACCACCGCCCATGCGGCGCATGTCGACAACGATCTTGTTCATCGACACGTCGAGCACTTCGGCGACCAGTTTCTGCACTTCGGTCGGGTTCTGCGTCGAGCAGTAGACGATCATGCCGCCGTCTTCAGTAGGCATCACCGAGGAGATCTGCGTCTCCAGATAGAAGTGCTCCTGGCCGCCGATGTGCAGCGTGCCCTGAATGCGGTGTTCAGCCGTGGCCAGCGCCGAAGCCGAGTCGCCGCGCTGATGGGTGTGGCTGTCGAGCACGAAATGGCGCTTGCGCAGGGCATCGACGACGTCGAGCACCGGTTCCAGATCTTCGTATTCGATGATCGCCGCCATCGCTGCCTTGCGCGCGGTTTCCAGATCTTTCGCCGCGACTGCCAGCACTGGCTGGCCGACGAACTGCACGTCATCGATGGCCAGCAGCGGGTCACCCGGCATCAGCGGGCCGATGTCCTTCAGGCCCGGCACGTCTTCGTGGGTGATGACAATGCGCACGCCTTCGAAGGCGTAGCACGGCGACGTGTCGATGCTGAGGATTTTCGCGTGGGCACGGTCCGACAGGCGCGCATACAGGTGCAATTGGTTGGGAAATTCCAGCCGATCATCGATGTACTGCGCTTCACCGGACACATGCTTGGCGGCGCTGTCGTGCTTGACGCTGCGACCGACACCGGTGGTCAGATCCTTGGCGAACAATTCGGCCAATTCAGCCTGGGTCTTCTCTACGGCGTGATGATTAGACATAAGCGGTCACCCGAGTCTCGATGTGCGGTGTTTGCAGTTCGATGAAGTATTTGCGCAGCAGGTTCTGCGCGCTGAGCAGGCGATATTCCTTGCTGGCGCGGAAGTCCGAGAGCGGTGTGAAATCTTCGGCCAGCGCGGCGCAGGCGCGCTCGATCACCGCGTTGTTGAACGGCGCGCCTTGCAGCACGGCTTCGCAGTGCGCAGCGCGTTTCGGAATCGCCGCCATGCCGCCGAAGGCCACCCGGGCGTCGCTGATCACGCCATTTTCCACGCGCAGATTGAACGCGGCACAGACGGCGGAGATGTCGTCGTCCAGTCGCTTCGACACTTTATAGGCGCGGAACAACTGCTCGGCGCTGGCGCGCGGGACGATGATTTTTTCGATGAACTCGCTTTCCTGCCGCGCCGTGACGCGATAGTCGATGAAGTAATCTTCCAGGTTCAAGGTGCGGCGGGTTTCGCCTTTGCACAGCACGATCTGCGCGCCGAGGGCGATCAGCAGCGGTGGCGAGTCACCGATCGGCGAGGCGTTGCCGATGTTGCCGCCGAGGGTTCCTTGATTGCGGATCTGCAGCGAAGCGAAGCGATGCAGCAATTCGCCGAAGTCCGGGTACTCGGCATTCAACGCCTCGTAGCAGTCGGAGAGAGCGGTGGCGGCGCCGATTTCGATGCGGTCATCGAAGGTTTCGATGCGCTTCATTTCGGCGACGTTGCCGACGTAGATCATTACCGGCAGAGTGCGGTGGAACTGGGTGACTTCCAGTGCCAGATCGGTGCCGCCGGCGAGCAGCCGCGCTTGCGGATAAGCGTCGTAGAGGTCGGCCAGGTCAGCGACGGTCAGCGGCACCAGGCAGCGTTTGTCACCGCTGTTGAGTTCACCGATATCGGTCGGCGCGATGGCCTTGAGGCGGGCAATGGTTTCGGCTTCGCGGGCGTCGAACTGATCCGCTGGTTTGCCGCAGCAGGATTGTTCGGCAGCGGCGAGAATCGGCCGGTAGCCGGTGCAGCGGCAGAGGTTGCCGGCCAGCGCTTCGTGGGCCTTGGCCTGATCCGGCGCATCGCTGTTCTTTTGCAGGGCGAACAACGACATCACAAAACCGGGGGTGCAGAAACCGCACTGCGAACCGTGGCACTCGACCATGGCTTTCTGCACGCTGTGCAGTTCGCCCTTGTGCTTGAGGTCTTCAACGCTGATCAGTTGTTTGCCGTGCAAGGACGAGACGAAAGTCAGGCACGAGTTGAGGCTGCGATAGCGAATATGTTCACGCCCCGTGTCATCGGTCTGCAACTCGCCAACCACCACGGTGCAGGCGCCGCAGTCACCGCTGGCGCAACCTTCTTTGGTGCCGGGCTTGCCCACGTGTTCGCGCAGGTAATTGAGCACAGTCAGATTCGGGTCCAGGGCGTGCTCGCTACGGAGTTCCTGGTTAAGTAAAAACTGGATCACGGAAGGCCTCGCAGACTCATTATTGTTGTTAACCGACGTGAACCGAATTTAGCAGGTCTGACTTTTCGGTCAATGGTTTTCTGACTTAAAGGTCAGGAAAATCCGTTTCGTCGATCAACAGCGTGTCTATTCAGTATTGACCTTCATCGGTCACCGCGCTTTTTTGCGGGATTCGTGCCAAAAACCGCTGAGTGGGCACTCCGCCATGACCGCGCATTTGCGCTACACTGCGCCGCTTGTGCAGATCGATAGAGTTTGAAGGACAACCATGACGTTCAAGGCGCCGGACAGCCTCGCCGAGCAAATCGCTCACCACCTCGCCGAACGCATCATTCGTGGCGAAATGAAGCCAGGAGAGCGCATCCAGGAACAGAAGGTCACGCTGGCGCTCAACGTCAGCCGCGGTTCGGTCCGCGAAGCCTTGCTGATCCTCGAGCGCCGTCACCTGATCGCGATCCTGCCGCGTCGTGGCGCCCACGTTACCGAGCTGACGCCGCACAAGGTGCAGAGCCTGTGCACGCTGATGAGCGAGTTGTACATCCTGCTCGGCAATTCCGTGGCCAATGGCTGGCAAGTGCAGTCGGACATGGCGCCGTTCGTGCAGATCCAGCAGCGCCTGACCGCCAATTACGAACGCGGCGACATCCGCAGCTTCGTCGATGACAGCTTCGCGGTGATGCGCGCCGCCTATCCGTTTGCCAACAATCCGTACCTGCAAGAAACCGTCGAGAACCTCCAGCCGGCGATGAGCCGCGCGTATTTCCTCGCCCTCGAACAGCGCAAGGCGGAAATGAGCGAATTCCTCGAACTGTTCGAACGCTTGCTCGCCGCCGTACTCGCCCGTGATTTGCCGCAGATCCGCATCGTGCTCACGGCGTATGCCCAGCGCAGCTGCGATCTGGTGGTGTCTGCGCTGACGGTTGCCTGAGCGTGCGGCTGAAGTGCATCAAACTGGCGGGGTTCAAATCCTTCGTCGACCCGACCACGGTGAACTTCCCCAGTAACATGGCGGCGGTCGTCGGGCCGAACGGTTGCGGCAAGTCGAACATCATCGACGCCGTGCGCTGGGTGATGGGCGAAAGTTCGGCGAAGAACCTCCGTGGCGAGTCGATGACCGATGTCATCTTCAACGGCTCGACCAGCCGCAAACCGGTGAGCCAGGCCAGTATCGAGCTGGTGTTCGACAACTCCGACGGCACGCTGCTCGGCGAATACGCCGCCTACGCGGAAATTTCCATCCGCCGCAAAGTCACCCGCGACAGCCAGACCACGTATTACCTCAACGGCACCAAATGCCGTCGGCGCGACATCACCGATATTTTCCTCGGCACCGGCCTCGGTCCGCGCAGCTACTCGATCATCGAACAGGGGATGATCTCCAAGCTGATCGAATCCAAGCCCGAAGACCTGCGTAACTTCATCGAAGAAGCCGCCGGCATCTCGAAATATAAAGAGCGCCGCCGCGAGACCGAGAACCGCATCCGCCGCACCCACGAAAACCTCGCCCGCCTCACCGACCTGCGCGAAGAACTGGAGCGCCAGCTCGAACGTCTGCACCGTCAGGCCGAGGCGGCGAAAAAGTATCAGGAACTCAAGGCCGAAGAGCGTCAGCTCAAGGCGCAACTGTCGGCGCTGCGCTGGCAGGACCTCAACGAGCAGGTCGGCCAGCGCGAGTCGATCATCGGCAACCAGGAAGTCAGCTTCGAAGCGCTGGTCGCTGAACAGCGTAACGCTGACGCCGCCATCGAACGCCTGCGTGACGGTCACCACGACCTGTCCGAACGCTTCAATCTGGTGCAGGGCCGCTTCTATTCGGTCGGCGGCGACATCGCCCGGGTCGAGCAGAGCATCCAGCACGGCCAGCAGCGTTTGCGTCAGTTGCAGGACGATCTGAAAGAAGCCGAGCGCGCGCGTCTGGAAACCGAATCGCACCTGGGCCACGACCGCACGTTGCTGCTGACCCTCGGCGAAGAACTGGACATGCTCACCCCCGAGCAGGAAGTCACCAGCGCCGCCGCCGAGGAAGCCGCTGCGGCCCTAGAAGAAGCCGAAACCACCATGCACGGCTGGCAGGAGCAGTGGGACGCTTTCAACCTGACCGCTGCCGAACCGCGCCGTCAGGCTGAAGTCCAGCAATCGCGGATCCAGCAGTTGGAAAACAGCATGGAGCGTCTGGCTGACCGACAGAAGCGCCTCGCTGAAGATCGCGCGTTGCTGTCCGCCGACCCGGAAGACGCGGCGATCATGGCGCTCAACGAGCAGCTCGCCGAGTCCGAAGCGACCCTGGAAGATTTACAGACCAGCGAAGAAGCGCAGGTCGAAAAGCTCGAACAACTGCGTCAGGAGTTGCAGCAGGCGTTGACCGCGCAGCAGCAGGCGCAGGGCGATCTACAGCGGCTCAACGGTCGTTTGGCGTCGCTGGAAGCCTTGCAACAGGCCGCGCTCGACCCGGGCACCGGCACCGCCGAATGGTTGAAAGAACACAATCTCGCCGAGCGTCCGCGTCTGGCCGAAGGCCTGAAGGTCGAGGCCGGTTGGGAGCTGGCGGTGGAAACCGTGCTCGGCGCCGATCTGCAAGCGGTGCTGGTCGACGATTTCAGCGGTTTTGATCTGTCCGGTTTCACCCAAGGCGATTTGCGCCTGCTCAGCCCGGCCAGTGATGGCGTGCGGGTGGCTGGCAGCCTGCTGGACAAGGTCGAGGCGCAGATCGATCTGTCGCCGTGGCTCGGCCAGGTCAAACCGGTCGACAGCCTTGAACAGGCGCTGGCGTTGCGCGGTCAGTTGAGCGCCGGGCAAAGCCTGATCAGCCGCGACGGCTATTGGGTCGGACGACACTTTTTACGCGTACGTCGCGCCAGCGAAGCGGAAAGCGGCATGCTCGCCCGTGGCCAGGAAATCGAAGACTTGCAGCTTGAACGCGAAGAGCGCGAAGCCACCGTCGAGGCCATGGAAACCCGTCTGCAAACCTTGCGCGCGCAACAGCGCCAGCAGGAAAACGGCCGCGAACATCTGCGCCGCTTGCTGCAGGACGAAGCGCGCCAGCAAGGCGAACTGAAAGCGCAGTTGTCCGCCGGTAAGGCCAAAGCCGAACAGCTGACATTGCGCCGCACCCGTCTCGATGAAGAGCTGGTCGAACTCGCCGAACAGCGCGAGCTTGAGCACGAGCAGGTCGGCGAAGCGCGCATGAATTTGCAGGAAGCGCTGGACGCCATGGCGCTGGATACCGAGCAGCGCGAGTTGCTGCTGGCCCAGCGCGACAGCCTGCGCGAACGCCTCGATCGCGTGCGTCAGGAAGCGCGGCAGCACAAGGATCACGCCCATCAATTGGCCGTGCGTCTCGGCTCGCTGCGTGCCCAGCACGATTCCACCCGGCAGGCGCTGGAGCGTCTGGAAATGCAGGCCGAGCGTCTGACTGAAAAGCGCGAACAGTTGAGTCTGAATCTGGAGGAGGGCGAGGCACCGCTGGAAGAGCTGCGTCTGAAACTCGAAGAACTGCTCGACAAGCGCATGACCGTCGATGAAGAACTCAAGACTGCGCAGATCGCCCTGGAAGACGCCGATCGTGAATTGCGCGACGCGGAAAAACGCCGCACCCAGGCCGAGCAGCAATCGCAGTTGATTCGCGGCCAGCTCGAACAACAGCGCATGGAATGGCAGGCGCTGACCGTACGGCGCAAGGCTTTGCAGGATCAATTGCTCGAAGATGGCTACGATCTCAACGGCGTGCTCGCCACATTGACGGCGCAAGCCAGTGAACGCGAGGCCGAAGAAGAACTCGAACGCATCAACGCGCGGATTCAGCGCCTGGGTGCGATCAACCTCGCGGCCATCGATGAATACACGCAACAATCGGAGCGTAAACGTTATCTGGATGCGCAGGACGCCGATCTGGTCGAGGCGCTGGAGACCCTGGAAAACGTCATCCGCAAGATCGACAAGGAAACCCGCAACCGTTTCAAAGATACCTTTGATCAGATCAACGGCGGTTTGCAGGCACTTTTCCCGAAAGTTTTCGGTGGCGGGCGCGCGTATTTGGAACTGACGGGCGAAGATCTACTCGATACAGGGGTGACGATCATGGCGCAGCCGCCCGGGAAGAAGAACAGCACCATCCATTTGCTCTCTGGCGGCGAGAAAGCCTTGACTGCACTGGCCCTGGTTTTTGCCATCTTCAAGTTGAACCCGGCGCCGTTCTGCATGCTCGATGAGGTTGACGCGCCACTGGATGACGCTAACGTTGGACGCTACGCACGCCTGGTCAAAGAGATGTCGCAGACCGTGCAGTTCATCTACATCACCCACAACAAGATCGCCATGGAAATGGCCGAACAGTTGATGGGCGTGACGATGCATGAGCCGGGCTGCTCGCGACTGGTGGCGGTGGATGTCGAGGAGGCGATGGCGATGGTGGACGCCTAGCGGCGCGGCTGCGAGTTACAAGCTCCAAGCTGCAAGTGGACGGCTTGTGGCTTGGAGCTTAAAGCTTGTAGCTGCGAAGCCTTTGATCGTGCTAGTTTAATGTCAATTTTTCGTATACGTGGGCAAAACGCCTGTCAGAACATAGAGTTGGCGCCACGTTTTAAAGCGGTTTACGCAGTGTAAACCCCTTATTTTTCAGCATTTTTTATAGAGGCACGGGATTACATGGAAATCGGTCTGCGCGAGTGGCTGATCGTCATCGGCATCATTGTGATAGCCGGTATTCTTTTCGATGGCTGGCGCCGTATGCGTGGCGGCAAGGGAAAGCTGAAATTCCGTCTCGACCGGAGCCTGTCCAATCTGCCGGACGAGGACACCAGCGCCGAGCTGTTGGGCCCGGCCCGCGTCTTGGACACGCACAAAGAGCCGCAACTGGACGAGCACGATCTGCCGTCGGTGAGCATGCCCAACCGCGAAGCCCGCGAGCCGCGTGAATCCGGTTCGAAACGTGGCAAGCGCGGCAGCAACGGCCCGGCGCAGGGCGACCTCAACCTCGACCTCGATCTGGACGGCGGTCCGAGCTTCAGCAGCCGTGACGACGATTTCGCCGAAGACAGCAAGCCTGCACCTGCCGTGGCGGAAAAAGATCAGCCGCAAGCCGAAGAAGTCCTGGTGATCAGCGTGATCTGCCGCGACCCGGCCGGCTTCAAAGGCCCGGCGCTGTTGCAGAACATTCTCGAAAGCGGCCTGCGTTTCGGCGAGATGGACATTTTCCACCGCCACGAAAGCATGGCCGGCAACGGTGAAGTGCTGTTCTCCATGGCCAACGCGGTCAAGCCGGGTATCTTCGATCTGGACGACATCGACCACTTCAGCACTCCGGCGGTGAGCTTCTTCCTCGGTCTGCCAGGCCCGCGTCATCCAAAGCAGGCCTTCGACGTGATGGTTGCGGCAGCCCGCAAGCTGTCCCAGGAATTGAACGGCGAATTGAAAGACGATCAGCGCAGCGTACTGACCGCGCAGACGATTGAGCATTACCGTCAGCGCATCGTCGAATTCGAACGCCGCGCATTGACCCAGAAGCGCTAAGGCCAGATCAAAAGATCGCAGCCTTCGGCAGCTCCTACAGAGGATCGCGATACTGTAGGAGCTGACGAGTGCAACGAGGCTGCGATCTTCTGGCCACACCGCCGATAATGGAATAAAACTGGAGCAGCCTCGGCTGCTCTTTTGCTTTATGAGAGAACACCCATGACCGCCGCCAAAACCCGCATTCTAGAGCTGCGCGCTGAGCTGGATCAGCACAACTATCGCTATCACGTTCTCGACGAGCCGAGCATTCCCGATGCCGAATACGACCGCTTGTTTCACGAGCTCAAGGCACTGGAAGCGGCCAACCCGGAACTGATCACCAGCGATTCGCCGACCCAGCGCGTCGGTAGCATGGCGTTGACTGCGTTCACTCAGGTGCGTCACGAAATCCCGATGCTCAGCCTCGGCAACGCCTTCGAAGAATCCGACATGCGCGAGTTCGATCGCCGCGTCAACGAAGGCCTCGACGTGCCGGCCGGCGATCTGTTTGGTGGCGGCGCGGCGGTGGAATACAGCTGCGAGCCGAAGCTTGATGGCCTGGCGGTCAGCCTGCTGTATCAGGATGGTCTGCTGGTGCGCGGCGCCACCCGTGGCGATGGCACCACCGGCGAAGACATCAGCGTCAACGTGCGCACCGTGCGCAATATTCCGCTGAAGCTGCATGGCGAAGGCTGGCCGGCGACGCTGGAAGTGCGCGGTGAAGTGTTCATGTCCAAGGCCGGTTTCGAGCGCCTCAATGCTTCGCAACTGGAAATCGGCGGCAAGACCTTCGCCAACCCGCGCAACGCGGCAGCAGGCAGCCTGCGCCAGCTCGACTCGAAGATCACCGCCAATCGGCCGCTGGAATTCTGCTGCTATGGCATCGGCCAGGTGTCTCACGATATCGCCGACACCCACATCGGTAACCTCAAGCAGTTGCAGAAGTGGGGCATGCCGATCAGTCACGAACTGAAGCTGGCCAAGGGCATCGACGAGTGCCTGGAGTATTACCGCGACATCGGCGAGCGCCGTAACTCGCTGGCCTATGAAATCGATGGCGTGGTGTTCAAGGTCAACAGCATTGCCGACCAGCGGGAACTGGGCTTCCGCGCCCGCGAGCCGCGCTGGGCGATCGCGCACAAATTCCCGGCGATGGAAGAACTCACCGAGCTGCTCGACGTGGAATTCCAGGTCGGCCGCACTGGTGCGGTAACTCCCGTGGCGCGCCTGAAACCGGTGAAAGTCGCCGGCGTCACCGTGGCCAACGCCACATTGCACAACATGGACGAAGTCGCGCGTCTGGGCCTGATGATCGGCGACACGGTGATCATTCGCCGCGCCGGCGATGTGATTCCGCAAGTGGTGCAAGTGATCACCGAGCGTCGCCCCGATGACGCGCGCCCGGTGGCCATTCCTGAAAGTTGCCCGGTGTGCGGCTCCCACGTTGAACGCACGCAACTGGTCAAGCGCAGCAAGGGCAAGGAAACCTTCAGCGAAGGCGCGGTGTATCGCTGCGTCGGCCGACTGGCCTGCGGTGCGCAACTGAAACAGGCGATCATTCACTTCGTCTCGCGCCGGGCCATGGACATCGAAGGCTTGGGCGACAAGAGCGTCGAGCAACTGGTCGACGAAGGTCTGGTCAGTTCGCCGGCCGATCTGTATGCGCTGAAGTTCGACGACATCGTCGATCTGGAAGGCTTCGCCGAGGTATCGAGCAACAAGCTTCTCAAAGCCATCGAAGACAGCAAGCAACCGAGCCTGGCACGTTTCATCTACGCCCTCGGCATTCCCGATGTCGGTGAAGAAACGGCGAAAGTGCTGGCGCGTTCGCTGGGTTCGCTGGAGCGCGTGCAACAGGCCTTGCCCCATGTGCTGACCTACCTGCCGGATGTCGGCCTGGAAGTGGCGCACGAGATTCACAGTTTCTTTGAGGATGCGCACAACCAGCAGGTCATCAGCGAATTGCTCGGCCATGGTTTGCAGATTCAGGATCAAGGCGAGTTGGGCGCCGAATTCGCCGCCAGTACCACGCTGGGTGGCTTGCTCGACAAACTGCACATTCCTTTCGTCGGCCCCGGTGGTGCGCAGAAACTCGCCGACCGCTTTGGCTCGCTGGAAGCAGTGATGAACGCTGACTGGCTGGACATGCGTCAGGCATTGCCGGAGAAGCAGGCCAACTCGGTGCGCGAGTTCTTCGCCTCGCCTGAGCATCGGCAACTGGCCGAGCAAGCCGAGCAGCAGTTGCGCGATTTCGGCATGCATTGGCAGAGCGAGAAGAAAGTCGTCGAAGGTCTGCCGCTGTCCGGGGAAACCTGGGTGCTGACCGGCAAGGTCGAACTGATGAGCCGGGATGTGGCCAAGGATCATCTGGAAAGCCTGGGTGCCAAGGTCGCCGGTTCGGTGTCGGCGAAAACCCATTGCGTGGTCGCAGGCCCGGGTGCCGGCTCGAAACTGACCAAGGCCAACGAGCTTGGTGTGAAGGTCATGGACGAGGAAGCGTTTATCGCCTTCCTCAAAACCCACGGCGTCGCCGTCTGACCGGATGAACCCCTGTGGTGAGGGGATTTATCCCTGTCCGGATGAACCCCTGTGGTGAGGGGATTTATCCCCGCTGGGTTGCGCAGCGACCCCAAAACCCTGCGGCCGATCATTTTATCTGTATCGCGTGTACGGTGTTTTGCGACTGCTGCGCAGTCGAGCGGGGATAAATCCCCTCACCACAACGGCGGTGTCACTCAGGAGCGGGCTATATTCGGGAACGATGTTGTCTTCCGGATGATCTAGTCTTGGCCAGTCCCAGGGAGAGATCGCCATGCACCGCTTTTTCGAGCAGCTCAGTTCCCGCATCATCGCGCCGTTCGTGGCCGGATCCTCGCGCAACAGCAAAGTCTGGCCGTGCCGTTGCGGCCAGTCGCTGTTCTTTCGCAACAGTCAGTGCCTGGCCTGTAACGCCTTGCTTGGCTATCAACCTGAACAAAGTCGCCTGACCTCGCTGCAGCCGGGGCCGGAAGAGGGCACCTGGACGCTCGACGCCGATCCCGACGCCGGACTGTTCCGCCGCTGCGCCAACCTCGACATGCCCGCCGCGTGCAACTGGCTGCTGCCGGCCAACGATCACGACACCTTGTGCATCGCTTGCAGCCTCAACCGCACCATTCCCGACCTGTCCGTCGCGGAAAATCCCGAACGCTGGCGCAAGGTCGAAATCGCCAAGCGTCGACTGGTCGCGCAACTGATCACCCTCGGCTTGCCGGTCATCCCGAAAACCACGGATGAAGAAATCGGGCTGGCGTTTGACTTCATCGGTGTCGACCTCGAAGGCAACGCGCCGATGACCGGCCATGCCAACGGCCTGATCACCCTCGACATCAAAGAGGCCGACGACGCTCACCGTGAGCAGGTCAGGGCGGCGATGCACGAACCTTACCGCACGCTGCTCGGGCATTTTCGCCATGAGGTCGGCCACTACTATTGGGATCGCCTCATCGCCAACGGCCCTTGGCTGGAGGCGTTCCGCAATCTGTTCGGCGACGAGCGCGCCAGTTACGCCGAGGCGCTGGACCGGCATTACCAGCAAGGCGCGCCGCTGGACTGGCCGCAGCACTACGTCAGTGCCTACGCGACCATGCATCCGTGGGAAGACTGGGCGGAAACCTGGGCGCATTACCTGCACATGATGGATGCGGTCGACACGGCGCTGGGCTTTGGCATGAGCGCGCGGGAAATGGACTTCGACTATCAGCCGTTTCCGACCAGCACCCTGTACGACCCGGAGCACCCCGGCGGTGGCGCTTTCCTGTCATTCGTCAATGCGTGGATCGAGCTGGCGGGCATGCTCAACGAACTGTCGCGCAGCATGGGCCAGCCGGATTTCTATCCGTTCGTACTGCCGGCAGCGGCGATCGCCAAGCTGCACTTCATTCATCTTGTGATCCAGGATGCGGGCGGTCGCGCAGACGAAGTCCTGGCCCTGTAGAAGCTGGCGCAGGCTGCGATCTTTTGGCGTCACCGCATGTCCTTGAACCTGTTGGTATTTTTTATCTGCAACCAACGGTTGTAACTTCATCTCAGACAGGTACAATGGCGCGGCTCGCCGACAGGCAAGCGTCGTTATGGTGACCCCATCGGTCCCCCCGCAACGATTACCCGTGAACCTGGTCAGATCCGGAAGGAAGCAGCCACAGCGGGAACATTGTGTGCCGGGGTGTGGCTGGTGGGGGCACCACCTTAACGAACCAGCCAAGGCTTCAGACAGAACTGCATGGGTTTCGCCCACTGCGGTTTTTTTATGCCTGCGATTTGGCTAGTGGCGTTGCTCCGACATCAGAAACGCGCGGATCAGCAGCGCAGCGTCCCGGTGCCCGTGCGGCCGTGGACGGCGAACAGTGGCATACTCCCTCGCCTGGCATTGAGAGGTAAGGCAAGTGGGTGAAATCGACGATCTGACTCGTGAAAAACTGCGCGAATGGCAGATGCGGCGTCTGGAAGTCAAAACGCAGATGCAGGATCAGCCCGAGCGCACGCTGGAACTGTCGCGAGTGCTCGACCTGATGGATGAAGAACACGCTGCGATTCTGGCGGCATCTGCTGTTTTCAACGCGGCAGAAGAGCCTGAACAGTCGGTCCCGGTGGAGGCACAATCGGCGATCGTCGAGCACGCATCAGACTCGCTGACCGCAAAGTACGACCTGCAGCTGCAAGCCACCGCGCAAAACCCTGAACACCTGCGCAAACTGCTCGAAATGGCGCTCTACGAAGTGCAGGCGCAGATCGATGCGGCGGCGGTGGCCAGCGGCACTGAACGACGCGGCATGTCCGGCACGCTCGGCAGTTACTCCTTCGAGCTGCGCATCAGCCCCGAGGCCGGCAGTGAAGGAAACTTGCCGCAGTCCCATGAAATGCACGACGAGAATGACCAGGACTGATCTGGTGAGTGTCAAAGCCCAGGCGGCGAGGTTGTATGCACCCGGAACATTTTGATTTGGCCACCCCGGTATTTCTGCCCATCACCCATGATGCGTGTACGGCGCTGTTGCAGCCCAACGGTGACGCGGCACTCGCCAACCTGAGCGACCCGGAACTGGCGGCGGTGCTGGTCATCCAGAACCTTGCCCAGGCCACGGAAAAGGACCTGAGTGCCAGCGCAGCGGAGAAAATTCTCGCCAGACTCATTGACTGGTCTGTCACCTCCCGGCGCTCCGGATCGGCGGGACTGCTTGCAGAGGCGCGGCGTCTATTCGATTCGCGCAAATTGTATTTCGGCCTCAATGCGCTCAAAGGCCTGAACCTGCGCTTTCTCATGGCCGATGAAGTCACAGCGCAGGAATACCTGTTGCCCGGCGGGCAGTGGGATGTGGACTACAAAATTCGCCATCAGCAACAGAACAATCCGTTCAGCCAGCAAATGGTCACGCCACGCGAGCGCGAGCACTGGTTAAGCGCGGCGCAGGACAAGCTGCTGCGAACCTTCCGAGCCAACCTCGACGAAGACCTGCACGTGCAGGGTTATGCGGGCATCGGCAAGAGCTACATGCTCAGCGCGCTGATCGAATGCCTGCGCTCGAAACGCACCCTGGTACTGGCGCGCACCCCGGCGAAACTGGCGACGTTGCGCAAGCACATCGTGCAAGTGCACGACACGGAAATTGGCCAGACCTTCTACGATTTTGCCCAGGCCCAGTTGCATGGCCCCCGATCGCACATGGCCAGGACGCCAGCGCGGATCCCGAGCAGGCAGGCGCTGGCGCAGGAACTGAATATGTTCGGCTTTCGCCACCACGATGGGCAGGGCACTCTGGAGGTTTGTCTGCGCGTGCTGGAGCTGTATTGCGCCTCAAGAGATCACACGCTATCCGCCAGGCACCTGCCGCATTTTCAGCAGCCCTTGAGCGGCGCAGACTCACAGGCGCTGCTGGAATATTCCAGTCGCCTGTGGGTGTATCTCGAGGCCAATCCGGCCTGGGCCAGCCAGACTGGCTTTCCGACGTTGCTCATGATCAAGCGCGCCAGTCTGGCCGGTTGCCGCGTCCCGCCGCGCTATACCCATGTGATCATCGACGAAAGCCAGGACGTGCCGGCGTCGCTGCTGCAAATCATCGAGCGCGGGCAGCAGGTGCTGATCACCCTCGGCGATGAATATCAGCAGGCCACGGGCGAGGCGCCCAAGCGCAAGCGTGAAGTTCGTCAGAGCGATATCTGCTATTCGGTGCGTTCGGGGCGCAATGTCGAGCGCCTGGTCAATCCGCTGATCTCGCGCCACACGCACAAGAGCAAAGTGCCGTTCGAAGGCGCTCGTCACGCCGACGTCGATATCGAGTACTACCCGCAAGCCTTCGTGCCGCCCGAAGGTTGCGTGGTGCTGACCGCTTCACCGTGGGACACGATGATGTGGGCCATCCACCTGCACGATTGCAATTGCGCCTTCAGTTTCCCCGACCGGGAAGCGCAGGACGACATCAAGCATTTCATGACCACCGCCATCGAACTGTTCCGCCGCGATTTCTACAACGCCGGGTCCAGCGAGAAAGGACCGCACCCGTATTTCAGCGACATGGCTGATTGGCAGCAGGTGCGCGCCGCCAACCAGTTCGATGAGGCTTTCTTGTGGATCGAGGCGCAGTTGCAAAACGGCTTCATGATTGCCGACCTGACTCGCCTGAGCCAAAAGATCATCGAGCCAGGCAAAGCCTGCCTGTTGATGATGGCCGAGCGGGCTGGCGGCATGGAGTTCAAGCGCGTGCTGTTGACCCGGACGTTGCTCAGTAACGAGAAATTCAAGGATGCCTACGAGTTCGATCAGCGCATCTGTGCCGTGTACATCGCCGTGTCCCGTGCCCGGCAGCAGCTTTATCTGCCTTACGACGTGGTGGAGTGGATCGATTATCACCACAGCCGCGAGCCAAAATTCCGCGAGTCGCACGGTTATTGACCCGGCCAACCCTGTGGGAGCTAGGGTGTGGTTGAAGAGGCGCCGGTGTACAACCGGATAATGTCGTCAATCTCGCCGGACATTTTCATGCGCAGCAGCGTGCGCAAGATCAGCTGCACCGGCACGTTCGGGTCGTTCCTCACATAGCAGCCGATATTCTGTTCCTGCAGCACCGCGACCCCCTGCAACTGCTGCTCCGGCAGCAGGCGTTGATTGATCCAGTCCAGTGTCCACTGATTGCTCACCGCATAGCGGTATCGCCCGGCCAGCAGCTTTTCCAGTACCTGTTCCTGATTGCGCGCGTCTTCGCGTTGCAACTGGTCAGCGTCGAACAGCGGTTGCAGGGTAGGGTAGCTGTAACCGAGGACGGTGCCGATGGCCTGGCGCGGCAGCCGGGCGGGATCGATCTGCGCCGGTTGTTCCTTGCGGCTGATCAGCAGGTCGCGCTGGAACCACAACGGCACGCTCCAGATGTAATCGCCGGACTGATTCGGCAGCCACGACTGCGCGGCATAGCAGCGCACATCGATGTCGCCGTGTTCCATGGCGCTCTGTACCCGCGCGCGCGGCAGGACGACGAACTGTGCCGGCGCGCCAACCTGGGTCGCCAGGCTGAGCAGGACGTCGTGCAGGATGCCTTGCGTCGGTCTGCCGCCTTGCAGTTGCACCATCGGCATCGCCCAACTGTCCGGCACGGCGAAACGCAACGGCGCCTGCGCTGCCATCGCGTTGAGGCTGATTCCCAGCAATGCCGCCACGGCCCACCGCATAAACGCTCCGGTAATTCCTCGTCCCGAGCCGATAAAAGCCTCTGCTGGTGCAGCTTAGCCATATTAGACGAGGACACCGGATGCAATTTTGCCCTTGCTCCGCTAGCATTAGCCGCTTCTGCTTCCTTCGCTGCGACGGTTTTCGATGAGTTATCAGGTTCTTGCACGTAAATGGCGTCCGCGCTCGTTCCGCGAAATGGTCGGCCAGACCCATGTGCTCAAGGCTCTGATCAATGCCTTGGACAGCCAACGGCTGCACCACGCTTACCTGTTCACCGGGACGCGCGGGGTCGGCAAGACCACCATCGCGCGGATCATTGCCAAGTGCCTGAACTGCGAGACAGGTATCACTTCCAGCCCCTGCGGCGAGTGTTCGGTGTGCCGCGAGATCGATGAAGGCCGTTTTGTCGACCTGATCGAGATCGACGCTGCCAGCCGCACCAAGGTCGAAGACACCCGCGAACTGCTCGATAACGTGCAGTACGCGCCAAGCCGTGGGCGCTTCAAGGTCTACCTGATCGACGAAGTGCACATGCTTTCCAGCCATTCCTTCAATGCGCTGTTGAAAACCCTCGAAGAGCCGCCGCCCTACGTCAAGTTCATCCTGGCGACCACCGATCCGCAGAAACTTCCGGCAACGATTCTTTCGCGCTGCCTGCAGTTTTCCCTGAAGAACATGACGCCCGAGCGTGTGGTCGAGCATTTGACCCACGTCCTGACCGCAGAAAACGTACCTTTCGAAGACGACGCACTGTGGCTGCTCGGCCGCGCTGCTGACGGCTCGATGCGCGACGCCATGAGCCTGACCGATCAGGCCATCGCGTTCGGTGAAGGCAAGGTCCTCGCGACCGACGTGCGCGCGATGCTCGGCACGCTGGATCACGGTCAGGTCTATGACGTGCTGCATGCGCTGATCGAAGGCGATGCCAAGGCGCTGCTCGAAGCCGTGCGGCATCTGGCCGAGCAAGGCCCGGACTGGAACGGCGTGCTCTCGGAAATTCTCAACGTGCTGCACCGCGTGGCCATCGCTCAGGCGCTGCCGGAAGGCGTCGACAATGGCCACGGCGACCGTGATCGCGTATTGGCCCTGGCCCAGGCGTTGCCGGCCGAAGACGTGCAGTTCTATTACCAGATGGGCCTGATCGGTCGTCGCGATTTGCCGCTGGCGCCGGACCCGCGCGGCGGTTTCGAGATGGTCTTGCTGCGGATGCTCGCGTTCCGCCCGGCGGATACGGCGGACGCGCCGAGGCAACCGCTAAAGCCAGTGGGGATCAGCCAGGCCACAGTTGATTCCGCAAACTCAGTGGCTGCCGCGCCCAAGCCTGCGCCGGTGGTCGCTGCGGCTGCGGCTGCGGCTGCTGCGCCAGCACCCGCGCCCGCACCAGTAGCAGCGCCGGCTGCCGAGCCAGAACCGGTTGTGCCGGTTGTCGAAGCGCACCCGGAGCCTGAGCCAGTCGCCGTCGAAACCGTGGTCGATCTGCCATGGAACGACCCGGTGGAAGCCGAGGCCGAGCCGGCGCCAGTTCAGCAACCCGCCGTCGAACCGGTGCTGGAAACCGCCGGCGAGCAGCCTGAATTGCCGCCGATGCCGCTGCCGACCCCGGACAGCGTGGTCCCGGATGCGCCGGAGTGGGCCGCTGCGCCGATTCCCGAGCCTTCCGTCGCCGAGGTCGATGCCGCTACGCCGGGCATGGACATGGACGACGAACCGCCGCTGGATGAAGACTACATCGAGCCGGACATGGATTCGGCCTACAGCTACCTCGACGAACTGGCCAGCGAACACGCCGCCGATCCCGAGCCTGAGCCCGAGCCGGAACCTGCCGCCGCGCCGGCCACCGGCCTGGCCCTGCAATGGCTGGAGCTGTTCCCGAAGCTGCCGATTTCCGGCATGACCGGCAGCATCGCCGCCAACTGCACGTTGATTGCGGTCGACGGCGATCATTGGTTGATGCACCTCGATCCGGCCCACAGCGCGCTGTTCAACGCCACGCAACAGCGTCGTCTCAACGACGCGTTGAACCAGTTCCACGGGCGCACGCTGACGCTGACCATCGAGCTGATCAAGCCCGAGCAGGAAACCCCGGCCCAGGCCGCCTCCCGCCGCCGCGCCAATCGCCAGCGCGAGGCCGAGGAATCGATCCACGGTGATCCGTTCATCCAGCAGATGGTTCAGCAGTTCGGCGCGGTGGTGCGAAGCGATACTATTGAACCTGTCGACGCCTTGGTCACCCAAGGCTAATAACTGAAGGTGCTCGGCCAAGATGGCCGGGCGCTGTTTTATCCAAGTACGTTTGAGGTGATTCCCATGATGAAAGGTGGCATGGCCGGCCTGATGAAGCAGGCGCAGCAGATGCAGGAAAAAATGGCCAAGATGCAGGAAGAACTGGCCAACGCCGAAGTCACCGGCAAGGCCGGCGGCGACATGGTCACCGTGGTGATGACCGGTCGTCACGACGTTAAAAGCGTGAGCATCGACCCAAGCCTGGTCGAAGGCCTGAGCGAAGACGACAAGGAAATGCTCGAAGCCGTGGTCGCCGCCGCCGTCAACGACGCCGTGCGCAAGATCGAAGCCAACAGCCAGGAAAAAATGGGCAGCATGACCGCCGGCATGAACCTGCCGGCGGGTATGAAACTGCCGTTCTGATTCGCCATTGCGCGGCAGATGAGCTACACAAAATGCCAGGCATAGCGCTTGGCATTTTTGTTTCTGCCTGATGGGCATGTGCCGCAGACTGACGCTTTCGCGAGCAGGCTCGCTCCCACAGGGATTGCATTTCCAAGTGTGGGAGCGAGCCTGCTCGCGAAGGGCGCGCCTCGGTCCATCTGAAGAAACATCGAACACACCACCGCTACCAAGGTCTGCTCCCTATACACCGAATTCCCCATTCACAGGAGACGCTGACATGTCCGACCCTCTCACCCTCAATCAACGCTTCGTCCTCGCCTCGCGCCCGAGCGGCGCGCCGACCCCGGAGAACTTCCGTCTGGAGCGCGAGGCATTGCCCGATCTGCAGGACGGTCAAGTCCTGCTGAAAACCCTGTACCTCTCTCTCGACCCGTACATGCGCGGGCGCATGAGCGACGCACCGTCCTACGCTGCGCCAGTGCAAATCGGCGAAGTCATGACCGGTGGTGCGGTCAGCCGGGTCGAGCAGTCCAATCATCCGAAATTCCACGTAGGTGATCTGGTGGTTGGCGCCACCGGTTGGCAGAGCCACAGCATCAGCGACGGCCGCAACATCATGCCGATCCCGGCCGGCCTGCCGAGCCCGTCGATGGCCCTCGGCGTACTGGGCATGCCGGGCATGACCGCGTACATGGGCCTGATGGACATCGGCCAGCCGAAAGAGGGCGAAACCCTGGTAGTGGCTGCGGCGTCCGGTGCCGTCGGCTCGGTGGTCGGGCAAGTGGCGAAGATCAAAGGCCTGCGCGCGGTCGGCGTGGCTGGTGGTGCCGAGAAGTGCAAATACGTGGTCGAGGAGCTGGGTTTTGATGCCTGCATCGACCACAAGGCCGATGACTTCGCCGAACAACTGGCCAAGGCCTGTCCCAACGGCATCGACATTTACTACGAGAACGTCGGCGGCCATGTCTTCGACGCGGTCTTGCCGTTGCTCAACCCCAAGGCGCGCATCCCGTTGTGCGGCCTGATCGCCGGCTACAACGCCGCCGAGGCGCCGACCGGCCCGGATCGTTTGCCGATGCTGCAACGCACTTTGCTCACCAAGCGTGTACGGATTCAGGGCTTCATCGTCTTCGACGATTACGGTGATCGTCAGCCGGAATTCATCAGCCACATGGTGCCGTGGGTACGCGACGGCAAGGTGAAGTTCCGCGAGGACGTGGTCGAAGGCCTGGAGCAGGCGCCCGAGGCGTTCATCGGTCTGCTGGAAGGGCGCAACTTCGGCAAACTGGTGGTCCGGGTCGCCCAGGACTGAGGATTTGACGCTGGCCAGAGGCGCGGGTATAAACCGCGTCTCGTTGTTTAGTCGGACTGTTTACCCATGAGCTTCAGCCCTTTGATTCGCCAACTGATCGACGCTCTGCGCACCTTGCCAGGCGTGGGTCAGAAAACCGCTCAGCGCATGGCGTTGCAGTTGCTCGAACGTGATCGCAGCGGTGGTACCCGTCTGGCCCAGGCCTTGAGCCAGGCCATGGAAGGCGTCGGCCATTGTCGCCAGTGCCGCACGCTGACCGAGGACGATCTGTGCCCGCAATGCGCCGACCCACGCCGCGATGACACGCTGCTCTGCGTGGTCGAAGGGCCGATGGACGTTTATGCGGTGGAGCAGACCGGCTTCCGTGGCCGCTATTTCGTGCTCAAGGGGCATTTGTCGCCGCTGGATGGCCTGGGGCCGGAAGCGATCGGTATTCCGCAATTGATGGCGCGGATTGAAGAGGCGGGGACCTTTACCGAAGTCATCCTCGCCACCAACCCGACAGTGGAAGGCGAGGCGACGGCGCACTACATCGCGCAGTTGCTCAACAACAAAGGCCTGGTCGCCTCGCGGATTGCCCACGGCGTACCGTTGGGCGGTGAGCTGGAGCTGGTCGACGGCGGCACGCTGGCGCATTCGTTTGCCGGGCGTAAACCGATTTCCCTCTAAAAATCAAAAGATCGCAGCCTTCGGCAGCTCCTACAGGGAACGCATTCCAATGTAGGAGCTGCCGAAGGCTGCGATCTTTTGATCTTCTGCATCTTGAATACCAAGCAAGCGCTCGGTTAACGTCGGCGAACCCTTCCGTGGAGCTCGCCCATGCCTGCCTTTCAGGAATACTTCGACCCCAGCCACCAATTGGTCCGCGACAGCGTCAGACGTTTTGTCGAACGCGAGATCCTGCCGGACATCGATCAGTGGGAAGAAGCCGAAAGCTTTCCCCGTGAGCTGTACCTCAAGGCCGGTGCGGCGGGCATTCTCGGTATCGGCTATCCCGAGGCGCTCGGCGGCAGCCATGAAGGCGATCTGTTCGCCAAGGTTGCTGCCAGTGAAGAGTTGATGCGCTGTGGCTCAGGCGGGCTGGTGGCGGGGCTGGGGTCGCTGGATATCGGTTTGCCGCCGATCGTCAAATGGGCGCGGCCTGAAGTGCGAGAGCGGGTCGTCCCCCAAGTGCTCAGCGGTGAGAAAATCAGCGCCCTGGCGGTGACCGAGCCCGGCGGCGGCTCCGACGTCGCCAACCTGCAAACCCGCGCCGTGCGTGACGGCGACTTCTACCGGGTCAGCGGCAGCAAGACCTTTGTCACCAGCGGCGTTCGCGCGGACTTCTACACGGTCGCGGTGCGTACCGGTGCGCCGGGGTTTGGCGGCATCAGTTTGTTGCTGATCGAGAAGGGCGCGCCGGGGTTCAGTGTCGGTAGGCAGTTGAAGAAAATGGGCTGGTGGGCGTCGGACACGGCTGAATTGTTCTTCGACGATTGCCGCGTGCCGGCAGGCAACCTGATCGGCGCGGAGAACATGGGCTTCGCCTGCATTATGGGCAATTTTCAGAGCGAACGCCTGGCGCTGGCGCTGATGGCCAACATGACGGCGCAATTGGCGCTGGAGGAGAGCCTGAAGTGGGCGCGCGAGCGTGAGGCATTTGGCAAACCCATCGGCAAGTTTCAGGTGATCAAACATCGCCTCGCCGAAATGGCCACAGCGCTGGAAGTGTCGCGGGAGTTCACTTACCGGCAAGCGGCAAAAATGGCGGCGGGGCAGAGCGTGATCAAGGAGATTTCCATGGCGAAGAACTTCGCCACCGACACCTCGGACCGGATCACCACCGAAGCCGTGCAGATTCTCGGCGGGCTCGGTTACATGCGTGAAAGCCTGGTGGAGCGGCTGTATCGGGATAACCGCATTCTGTCGATTGGCGGCGGAACGCGGGAAGTGATGAACGAAATCATCAGCAAGCAGATGGGGCTCTAAGTCCTGCGGTGTAGCTGCCGGCCCCTTCGCGAGCAGGCTCGCTCCCACAGTTGAAATGCATTCCCCTGTGGGAGCGAGCCTGCTCGCGAAAGCGGCCTGTCAGACGCTGTTTATTTATCGGTCAACGCAAACTGCGTCAGGCAAAACGTCGGAATGCCCATGTCCTGCAAGCGCTGCGAGCCTTGCAGCTCCGGCAGATCAATGATCGCCGCCGCTTCATGCACCCGCGCGCCCATGCGGCGAATCAGGTTGGCTGCTGCGATCAGCGTGCCGCCGGTAGCGATCAGGTCATCGAACATCACCACCGAATCGCCTTCACACAGGCTGTCGGCGTGCACTTCCAGAAACGCTTCGCCGTACTCGGTGGCGTAACCTTCGGCCAGTACGTCCGCCGGCAGTTTGCCTTGCTTGCGGAACAGCACCAGCGGCTTGTTCAACTGATAGGCCAGTACCGAACCGATCAGAAAACCACGGGCATCCATGGCGCCGATGTGGGTGAAGTCGGCTTCGACGTAGCGATGGGCGAAGCTGTCCATCACCAGGCGAAGGGCCGTCGGCGACTGGAACAGCGGGGTGATGTCGCGAAAGATCACGCCCGGTTTCGGGAAGTCGATCACGGGGCGGATCAGGGATTTGATGTCGAAGGAGTCGAAGACCATCGGGGTGTCCTGGCAGGGCTGCAAACGGCGCAGTATACCCGCGGCTGAAACGATTCGCTCAACCGCGGGTCGTGATCAGCCTTCGATCGAACCGCCGGCCAACGCGCACAGCTGGATCGGGTCGAGGATATGGATCTCCTTGCCCTCGGCGGCAATCAGCTCGTTCTGCTGGAAACGGGTGAACACCCGCGACACGGTTTCCACCGCCAGGCCCAGGTAGTTACCGATTTCATTGCGCGACATGCTCAGGCGGAACTGGTTGGCCGAGAAGCCGCGAGCGCGGAAGCGTGCCGACAGGTTGACCAGGAAAGTAGCGATGCGCTCGTCAGCGGTTTTCTTCGACAGCAGCAGCATCATTTGCTGGTCGTCACGAATCTCGCGACTCATCACCCGCATCAACTGGCGGCGCAGTTGCGGCAATTGCAGGGCCAGTTCGTCGAGGCGCTCGAAGGGGATTTCGCAGACCGAAGTGGTTTCCAGCGCCTGGGCCGAGACCGGGTGTTTTTCGGTGTCCATGCCCGACAGGCCGACCAGTTCGCTCGGCAGGTGGAAGCCGGTCAGCTGTTCTTCGCCGGCATCGCTCAGGCTGAAAGTCTTCAGGGCACCAGAGCGGACTGCATAAACGGAATCAAAGGTGTCGCCCTGGCGGAACAGGAATTCGCCCTTCTTCAGCGGGCGGCCGCGTTTAACGATTTCGTCGAGCGCATCCATGTCTTCCAGATTCAGAGAAAGTGGCAGGCAGAGCGGGGCCAGGCTGCAATCCTTGCAATGGGCCTGGTTGTGAGCGCGCAGTTTGACTGGCTCGGACATTTCTTCAATCCTTGTGGGAAAACACACATAAGCCGTAAGGGTAACCCACGGGAGGACATTCAGGCCAGCACGTGGCGGCGTTGTCCTACAGACATAAAGCCGCAGCACCGGCGGCCGATAACCCGCTATCAGCACTCAACCAAGGAAGGCCCCGATGAACGCCATTGGTACGCTAAGCCCCGGCAGCAGCGGCATTGCTGCTTCGCCGGAGGTAACCGCTCCCGACGCTGCAATCGATCGCGATGAAGACTTGTCGCACACGGCAACCCCGACCTTGGTCGAGGGCGTCAAAGTGTCGCTGTCCGGCGCGGCCATCGCCAAATCCGCCGCTGTCGGTGGCGAAAACAGTGACATCGACAACAGTGGCTTACCGGAGAACATCCAACAGTTGCTGAAGATGATTCGCAAGATTCAAAAAGAAATCATCGAGAAAAAAGCGCGCATGGCGGCGGTCATGTCAGACAGAACCCTCTCCACCGAGGAAAAGATCAACAAGCTCGCCGCACTGCGGGGCGCCATTGCCGCCCTCAACAGTGGCCTGATCACCGCCAACCTCGCCCTGTCGAAAGTCATGAACCAGTCGGCGCTCAATCCTGACCAGAACCTCAAAGTCGGCTCGTTGCTGACCAAGCCTTAAATCACCCGCGAGAAACGCTGGCGGTTCTGCTGCTCCAGGTACGCATCGAAAACCATGCACACCGAGCGCACCAGCAATCGGCCCGCTGGCAACACCTCGATGCGCTCGCACTCGAGTCTGATCAGGCCATCCTCGGCCATACCTTGCAACTGCGGCCAGAGCGCGCCGAAGTAGCCTTGAAAATCGATGTTGAACTGCTGCTCGATCTCGGCGAACTCGAGTTTGAAATTGCAGATCAACTGCTGAATCACTGCGCGGCGCAAGCGGTCGTCGGCGTTGCACACCAGACCGCGACTGGTCGCCAGCTGCGCGCTGGCCAGGCTGTTCTGATAGGCAGTGAGGTCGCTGCTGTTCTGGCAGTACAGATCGCCGATCTGGCTGATCGCCGACACGCCCAGGCCAATCAGGTCGCAATGGCCGTGGGTGGTGTAACCCTGGAAGTTGCGTTGCAGGGTGTGCTCTTCCTGGGCAATCGCCAGTTCGTCATCGGGCAGGGCGAAGTGGTCCATGCCGATGTAGCGGTAGCCGGCAGCGGTCAGTTGCTCGATGGTGCGCTGGAGCATTTCCAGCTTGTGCGCCGGGCTCGGCAGTTCGCTGCTGTTGATTCGCCGCTGGGGCATGAAGCGTTCTGGCAGGTGCGCGTAGTTGAATACCGAGAGGCGATCCGGTTGCAGGCTGATCACTTCCTCGACGGTGCGGGCGAAATTGTCGGGTGTCTGCTTGGGCAGGCCATAAATCAGATCGATGTTGATCGAGCGGAATTGCAGGGTTCGCGCCGCATCGATCACCGCGCGGGTTTCTTCCAGGCTTTGCAGGCGATTGACCGCGCGCTGCACCGCCGGGTCAAGATCCTGCAGGCCAATGCTGACCCGGTTGAAACCCAGTTCCCGCAGCAGGCCCATGGTCGACCAGTCAGCCTCGCGCGGGTCGATTTCAATGCCGTAATCGCCCGAGTCATCGTTGAGCAAATTGAAATGCTTGCGCAGGTGCGCCATCAGCTGGCGCAATTCGTCGTGGCTGAGAAAGGTCGGCGTGCCGCCACCGAAATGCAGCTGCTCGACGGTTTGCGCCGGGTCGAGGTGGCAGGCAATCAACTGGATTTCCTGCTCGAGCCGTTGCAGATACGGCTGCGCGCGACCGCGATCCTTGGTGATGACCTTGTTGCAGGCGCAGTAGTAGCAAATGTTCGCGCAGAACGGCACATGCACGTACAGCGACAACGGCCGCTGGGCCTTACGGCTGTCGCGCAGGGCGTGGAACAGGTCGAAAGTGCCGACCTGACCGTGAAATTGCACGGCGGTCGGATATGAGGTGTAGCGTGGCCCCGCCAGATCGTAGCGGCGGATCAGATCAGAGTCCCAACGAATGGCGTCGAGCATGCGGGCATTCTCCCGGATAGGCTGGCAGTGTGGCGAGTCTATCGGGGGGCGGCGATGGGGCTGTTGATTTGCATCAACAGCACAAGGTCAAAAGATCGCAGCCTTCGGCAGCTCCTACCTTGGAATGCGACCTCCTGTAGGAGCTGGCGAAGGCTGCGATCTTTTGTTTTTAATGGCCCATGAGCCAATGCTGATGCGGGCCGGGAAGGGTCCATAAGCCAAACAGAATCACCAACAAACCGCCGGCCATGCGCACGCTGCGTTTGCGCAAGATCGCGGTCACCCGTTCAGCCGCCAGCCCGGTGGCGAGCAGCACCGGCCAGGTGCCGAGGCCGAAAGCGAGCATCAGCAACGCACTGTCCAGCGCATTGCCCTGACTCGCGCTCCACAGCAAGGTGCTGTAAACCAGTCCGCACGGCAGCCACCCCCACAGCGCACCGAGCAGCAAGGCACGCGGCAGGCTGGAAACCGGCAGCAAGCGATTCGCCACTGGTTGAATAAAACGCCACAAGCCACGCCCGAGCGCTTCGATACGGGTGAGCCCGCTCCACCAGCCGGCCAGGTACAAACCCATGGCGATCAGCAGCAAACCGGCCAGCACGCGCATGAACAGCGCCGCCGGGCTGTTGGCGACGGCCCAGCCGGCCAGACCGATGA
The DNA here is from genome assembly GCF_007293365.2 of Pseudomonas sp. ef1. Lineage (NCBI taxonomy): Bacteria > Pseudomonadati > Pseudomonadota > Gammaproteobacteria > Pseudomonadales > Pseudomonadaceae > Pseudomonas > Pseudomonas sp. ef1. Next base: position 3,051,977 of record NZ_CM129815.1, read on the forward strand.
GCAGTCCCGCCGTGGCATAACTGAGAATCCGCCCGAGGTTGTACGCCAGTAACAGGCGAAAGCGCCGGCTGCGCTGCTCCTTGGGGATCGCCAGGGTCAGCGCGCCCATCAGGCCGCCGCACATGCCCAGACAGTGGCCGCCACCGAGCAGGCCGAGGATCAGCGCCGAGACCAGCAGGGGCGCCAGTTCAAGCATGGGGTGGCGCCTTGTCGTCCGGTTTGCCGGCGTTGGCTTCGTCCACCCCAGCGGTGTGGTTGGGGTCCTGATCGTCAAAAAGGATGCTGTGTGCCGGGCCGTCGAGGTCGTCGTACTGACCGCTGTCCACCGCCCAGAAGAAGATGTACACGGCGATGGCGACGATGAGCAAGGCAGCGGGAATCATCACATAGAGAGCTGGCATCGGTAACTCCAGGCCCGCGCGGCTCAGGCCGGCAGCGGGCGGGTTTGTGTCGGGCTGCCGGCGGCCGGCGCGCTCGGCAGGCGAGTCAGGCGCAGGGCGTTGAGCACCACGGTCAGGGAACTGATCGACATGCCGACCGCCGCCCACACCGGAGTGATCCAGCCGAGGGCGGCGAACGGCAACATGAGGCCATTGTACAGCGCCGCCCACAGCAGGTTTTCGATGATTACCCGGCGCGTGCGTCGCGCCAGCGTGAAGGCTTGCACCAGAGCGTCAAGGCGATTGGACAGCAACACTGCATCGGCGCTGGTTTTCGCCAGATCGGTGGCCGAGCCCATGGCCACGCTGATATCGGCCGCAGCCAGCACCGGCACGTCATTGACGCCGTCGCCGAGCATCAGCACCTTGCGCCCTTCCTTGTGCAGTTGTTGCAGCACTTGCAGTTTGTCATCGGGGCGCAAGCCGCCACGGGCCTCGTCGATGCCCAGTTCGGCGGCGACACTGGCGACCATCGGCGAACTGTCGCCGGACAACAGCAAGGTGCGCCAGCCCCGGGCTTTGCAGGCCGCGAGCAGGGCGGGGGCGTCGTCACGCAGGCGATCGTCGAGGACGAACCATGCCAGCGGCCCCTGAGTGTCGGCGAGCAGCAACCATTGTCCGGCTTCATCAGGCATTGACGGCAGCGCCGCGCCGCTCAGGGCACAGGCGAACGGCGCCTGACCGATGCGCAAGCGTTGCTCACCGACCACGCCTTCCAGGCCCAGCCCCGGTGTGCTGTGTACGTCCTCGGCGGCCAGCGGCGCACGCCCGAAAGCGCGGGCGATCGGGTGTTCCGAGCGGTTTTCCAGCGCAGCGGCGAGGCTCAGGCATTGCTCGCTGTCGAGCGCGCCGAGCGGGCGAATCGAGCGCAGCACCAAGCGGCCTTCGGTGAGCGTGCCGGTCTTGTCGAAAATCACCGTGTCGATCTGGTTCAAGCCCTCCAGCACATGGCCGCGTGTCAGCAGCAGGCCGAGTTTGTGCAGGGTGCCGGTGGCGGCGGTGAGGGCGGTCGGCGTCGCCAGCGACAGCGCGCACGGGCAGGTCGCCACCAGCATGGCGAGGACGATCCAGAACGCCCGCGCTGAGTCCAGCTGCCACCACAGCACGCCGATCACTGCCGCCGCAATCAGCGACAGCAGCAGGAACCATTGCGCGGCGCGGTCGGCGATTTCGGCCAGACGCGGTTTCTCCGCCTGAGCGCGGTCGAGCAGGCGCACGATCGCGGAGAGACGCGTGTCCTGTCCCAGCGCCTGCACTTCGACGGTCAATGCGCCTTCGACGTTAAGTGTCCCCGCTGTTACCGCATCGCCCAGCGTGCGTGGCTGCGGCAGGTATTCGCCAGTCAGCAGCGATTCGTCGATGCTCGACTGACCGTCGATGATCTTGCCGTCAGCCGGCAGAATCGAGCCCGGCTGCACCAGAATCCGCTCGCCCACACGCAACTCGCTGAGCAGGATGCGTTCGCTCTGGCCATCGCTATCCAGGCGCAGGCACGAGGCGGGCAACAGGTTGACCAGCTGTGCGGTGGCAGCAGCGGTGCGTTCGCGGGCGCGGCGTTCCAGATAACGCCCGGCGAGCAAAAACAGCGCGAACATGCCGACCGCATCGAAGTACAGCTCGCCGACCCCGGTGATCGATGTCCAGATCCCGGCGATATAAGCGCTGCCGATCGCCAGTGAAACAGAAACGTCCATGGTCAGGTGGCGCGTACGCAAATCGCGCATCGCGCCTTTGAAGAACGGCGCGCAGCTGTAGAACACGATGGGTGTGGTCAGAAACAGCGCGACCCAGCGCAGGATCGTGTGCAGCTCGGGACTGAGGTCGATGTTGAATTCCGGCCAGGTAGCCATGGTCGCCATCATCGCCTGAAACCACAGCAACCCGGCGACGCCGAGCTGGCGCAGGGCCAGGCGATTCTCACTGGCCAGCTGTTCGCTGGCGCGGTCGGCCTGGTACGGGTGGGCGGCGTAACCGATGTGGCGCAGCTCGGCGAGGATCTGGCTCAGCGGCAATTGTGCGTCGGCCCAACGCACGTGCAAGCGATGGTTGGACAGGTTCAATCGCGCTTCGGCGACGGCGGGCAGGGTGCGCAGGTGTTTCTCGATGAGCCAGCCGCAGGCGGCGCAACTGATGCCTTCCATCAACAGCGTGGTTTCAGCCAGATCGCCTTCGTGGCGCACGAAGGGCTGCTGCACGTCGGCGCGGTCGTACAGCGCCAGTTCATCAGTCAGTTGCACCGGCAGCGCTTCGGGATTGGCCGACGCTTCGCTGCGATGCTGGTAATAACTTTCCAGCCCCCCGGCGACAATGGCTTCGGCCACCGCCTGACAGCCCGGGCAGCAGAACTCGCGGGCCTGCCCGAGGACGACGGCGGTGAAGCGGCTGCCGGACGGGACGGGCAGGGCGCAGTGGTAGCAGGGAATTGGGGTAGTCATGGTGCGCGTTCCGATGATCGTTCCCACGCTCCGCGTGGGAATGCCTCCCCGGACGCTCCGCGTCCGCTTCGGCCGGGACGCGGAGCGTCCCTGGCTGCGTTCCCACGCAAGGCATGGGAACGATCAGATTAAGGCTTAGTTTTTCAGGTCTTCGGCACCCTGCAATGGCTCATCACCCAGCAGCAGCTCCTTGTCATGGCTGACCAGCTCTTCTTCAAACATGCGCCACACGTGCTCATCCTGGCTGCCAAGCAACTCGACAAACCGTCGCCCTTCGACCTTGTCGCTTAGCTGGCCGATGTAGCGCCCGCTCTCGCTGCCACTGCGGGTCAGCACGATCTTGCGATCCTTCTCCGGCTGGGTTGGCGAGATCAGGTTCAGTTCCAGAGTTTGCGGCTGGCTGTCACCGTTCAAGCGCAAGTCGACTTCCCCGGTCACATCATCCAGATGCACCGCTGCACGCAGCTTCAGGGTTTGCGCCAGCAACTCGCGATCCAGTGAACGGTTGATGCCTTTGCCTGCTTCGTAATAGTTGTCGTTGACCAGATTGTCCGGGTTGTTCACCGCGATGGTCACCATCGACAGGGTCAAGGCCACCGAGCAGGCCAGAATCGCGATGATGATCCACGGCCAGAGGTGCTTGTACCAGGGACTTGCGGCGTTTGCAGCGGGCATGTTCAAAATTCTCTCAACGGATTTGTGGGCCGATGAATCGGCTCTTGGCTTCAACGTGGACGCTGTTGTCATCGGCGTCCTTGAGGATGAATTTCACCTCGTTGGTGCTCGATGGCAGTTGTTCCGGTGCGCTGGACAACTCGACCGGCATGCTGACGATATCCCCGGCGGCAACCTTGATCTCGCGCTTGCCTTGCAGGCGCAGGTCCGGCAGACCCTCGGCTTGCAGCAGGTAAGTGTGGTCGCGCTGATCCTTGTTCATGATCTTCAGGCTGTAGACGTTTTCGATCCGGCCTTCAGCGTTTTCGCGGTACAGCACGCGGTCTTTGCTGACGTCGAAGCCGACCAGTGAACGCATGAAGAACGCGGCGACCAACAGGCTGATCATCGCCAGCAGCACCACGGCGTAGCCGATCAGGCGCGGTCGCAGTTTATGGGTTTTCTGCCCGGAGAGGTTGTGTTCGGTGGTGTAACTGATCAGGCCGCGCGGGTAATCCATCTTGTCCATGATGCTGTCGCAAGCGTCGATGCACGCCGCGCAGCCGATGCATTCGATCTGCAGGCCATCGCGGATGTCGATGCCGGTCGGGCAGACCTGCACGCACATCGTGCAATCGATGCAATCGCCCAGCCCCAGCGCCTTGTAGTCGATGCCTTTCTTGCGCGGCCCACGGCTTTCGCCACGGCGCGGGTCGTAGGAAACGATCAGCGTGTCCTTGTCGAACATCACGCTCTGGAAGCGCGCATACGGGCACATGTAGATGCACACCTGCTCACGTAACCAACCGGCGTTGCCGTACGTGGCAAGGGTGAAAAAACCGACCCAGAAATACGACCAGCCATCGGCCTGCCCGGTGAAAAACTCGATGACCAGTTCGCGGATCGGCGAGAAGTAGCCGACAAAGGTCATGCCGGTGACGAAACCGATCAGCAGCCACAGCGAGTGCTTGGCCAGCTTGCGCAGGAATTTGTTGGCGCTCATCGGCGCCTTGTCGAGCTTGATGCGCTGGTTGCGGTCGCCTTCGGTGACCTTTTCACACCACATGAAAATCCACGTCCACACGCTCTGCGGGCAGGTATAACCGCACCAGACGCGCCCGGCATAGACAGTGATGAAGAACAGGCCGAACGCGGCAATGATCAACAGGCCCGAGAGCAGGATGAAATCCTGTGGCCAGAAAGTCGCGCCGAAGATGAAGAACTTGCGCTCCGGCAGGTTCCACCACACCGCCTGATGACCGCCCCAGTTCAGCCACACCGTGCCGAAATACAGCAGAAACAACGCCGCACCGCCAAGCATCCGCAGATTGCGGAACAAGCCGGTGAAGGCCCGGGTGTAGATTTTTTCTCGCGAGGCATAAAGATCGACGCTGTTGTTCGCGTTCTTGCTCGGTGGCGTGACGTCGTGTACCGGAATCTGATTGCTCATCATTGCATCCCACGGCAGTGGAAAAATGCCTCGGTCGATACGTGCCAACCGAGGTCAAAAAGGCTGTTGCAGTAGCGCGATGATACGCCTGCCGCTCTGGCTCAAGGGTGCGACCTTTGGTCGCGTTGGGTAAAAAATGCGGATGGTGTAGCGATTGCGCAAAAGCCTGACGCAGGTCAATTGACTTGTTGAGTATGGACGCTTTTGCCGAAGTGGCTAGTTCATCCTTTCAATTGTTTGTTCACCCACTGCCGTTGATTTCGCAAGTTGAATAACACCCGTGATTGTTTTCGTCCAGGCGACAAGTCAGGCCGGACGCTACGGGTTTCTATTGATTCGTATGTTGTAAGTTGTTGGGTCTGAAATATATTCACTCGATTGTTGTTGGTGAAGGCTTTGAAGTTTTCGCTGTATTCGAATAAGTTCTGTTCGCGCGAAACTTCTTTTGCGTATCGAAAATTAATTGAAATGGAATTTCAAGCATGGCTTTGAATAAATTCATGAGCATCTTTATGGGTGCTTGTCTGGTAGCTTCGGCTATTACCGCTCAGGCTACAACTGGCATGCCGAAACATATGGTCTTTACTTCGGATACTCAATATCCATGGACAGACAAAACCGATATCCGCGAGCCCGAATCGGATTCAGAATTCACGGCGCGCTCGAAATGGCTGATTGAAACCCAACTTGCGAGCATTGCCGAATTCAGAAATCAACACGGCTCTCAAGCGCAGGTTCCTTTGATGATCAATGGCGATATAACCGCTTTTGGTCATGGCTGGCAGCGCTCGTTCATGAAGGATTCGCTGAACAGGCACTTCAAGGGTGAATATCTTTACGGCTTGGGTAATCACGACTATGAAAACAATGTTGATGATTGCTTTACCAATAACTGTGCTGCAGGAAGTATTGTCGAGTTCAAAGAGCATCATGAAGGTAAAGTCGATAACTTTGATCTGAAAATCACTGACGGTTTTCTGAGCAGGACGTATTCCGGTAGCCTCGCCTATTCGAAAAATATCGGCGAAGTGCATATGGTTCAGCTCAATAATGAGCCGACCTATACCGCCCGGATTGCTCATCCGTTGAACCCGACAACGTTCGAAATCAACGACGCACTGGACTGGCTCGAGACCGATCTGCGACTGGCGCGAGCGTCGGGCTACGCCATCATTATCAATATGCATAAACCCTTGCGGCACCAGGGCAGCCCCGAGCAGAAGAAGCGTTTCCATGACATGGTCAACAAGTACCAGGTGACGGCCATGTTCGCCGGCCACCTGCATACCGAGGGAGGAAGTTCCTACTGGGAAGGCAGCGTCCCCATGTATCTCAGCGGAAGCACCTCTCAGCAAACCTACCTGACTGCGAATTTCACCGAGGATCGCAAGCATTTGCAGATCTATCTGGTGAAGAACAACCAGTGGCGTGAACGGACGCTGATCGATACCACAGTTGTGCATTCAATCTTCGCCCAACGCCCATGAAAAAAGCCCCGCCGGTGATAGGGCGGGGTGTTCAGCAGTCAGTTATTCGCAGCGATCCATGGGTTGATCAGATTGACGCCGCTGAGTTGAAAGTCCGCAATGTTGCGAGTTACCAGCGTAAGCCCGTGCACAAGCGCGGTGGCGGCGATCAAGGCGTCGCATTCACTGCTGCGGTCGGGAACATGCAATCGTGCGCACCGGGTGGCGACGCTGGTATCGACAGGCAGGATTCTTCCAGAGAACGCCGGTTTGACGTGATGTTCCAGCCAGTTGCGCAGCAGCTGGCCTTGTGGAGGGTCACGACGTTCGATACGCAGGACGCCCGTTTCCAGTTCCAGCACAGTGATTGCAGATAGATACAGGCTGGCTGGGGAAACGCTGTTTGCCCATTTCACCACATGCCTGTCGGCTTGGTTTTTCCGCAACTCGGAAACTACATTGGTATCCAGTAGAAACATCAGGAAAGGTCCACGCTGCGAGGATTGATGACAGCGCGCTCGGGTTCGAATTCGATTTCAAGCGCATTCGGCATCGCCAGCAGCTCAACGATGCTGGTCTCGCAACCGGTCAGTTTCTGGTACTCCTCAATGCTGAGCAATACGTGGGCAGGCCTGCCTCGGTCAGTAATGATTACTGGACCTTGACGCGTGGCTTTTTTGGCTGCACTGGTGTCCTGATTGAACTCGCGGCTGGAAATGGTGGTGATGGCCATCATGTTTGGCCTCCAGAAATTCTGATGTAGGAACGTTACTATTTTGAGGTTTTCACCGCAATTGGAAAGGCAGGTCGGGGACGATCGGTTTGTCAATTTCATAAGGGCACCGGCGAAGGCGCCTCCCGCCAAGGCGTGAGGCGCTGGATACAGGGCGTAAATTCGGTGTTTTTGCTGCCCTTGTCAGAGCAATCTACCGCCGCCGAGGCCGTCGAGTCCGCCACCGTTACCGGGGCTGTTCATGGTTTGCTGCGATACCTCGAGTAACGGTTTCACAGATGTTCGTTCGAACCCTGCCCTATGGGTAGAGCCGGGTTGAGGCTGATTTTGCAGTGTGCTTTGGTGATCTTTCGACATTGGGGCTTCATCCTTGAAGTGGACCCGATAGGCTTATCGGGCGAAAAAACCTACCGTGCATCGCAGCTGAGGTCCATTAAGCAAGCGTTTCGAATCATGAATGCGAGCATGAAAAAAGGCCCCGCCAATTCCGATTGGCGGGGCCTTTTTTGCTTCAAGCGTTGGCCTTACTCAGCCTTCGACTCCGGTGCTTTTTCACCGTGAGACAGGCTGTAAACATACGCCGCCAGCAGGTGCACCTTGTCATTGCCCTGCAGTTGTTCCTGCGCAGGCATCTGGCCCTGACGACCGTAGCGGATGGTCTGCTGCAGTTGCGCGAAGCTCGAGCCGTAGATGAATGCGCCCGGATGGGTCAGGTCGGGCGCACCCATGGCCGGCGTGCCTTTACCGGCAGGGCCGTGGCAAGCCACGCAGTTGGCGGCGAAGAGTTTCTGGCCGTTGGCCGGGTCGGCCTTGGTGCCTTCCGGCAGTTTGCGCCCGTCGAGGTTGGTCACCACGAAGGCCGCTACGTCAGCCACGCCTTGCTCACCGATCACTTCCGCCCACGCCGGCATCACCGCGTGGCGGCCGCCCATGATGGTGGTCTTGATGGTTTCCGGCTCACCGCCCCAGCGCCAGTCGGCGTCGGTCAGGTTGGGGAAGCCATAGGCGCCCTTGGCGTCGGAGCCGTGGCACACCGAGCAGTTGGACGCGAACAGACGGCCGCCCATCTTCAGTGCTTGCGGATCCTTGGCGACTTCTTCGATCGGCATCGCCGCGAACTTGGCGAAAATCGGACCGAAGCGAGCGTCCGAACGGGCCATTTCCTTTTCCCACTCGTGGACGCCGGTCCAGCCGGTCTGGCCGTTAGCGAACGCGGTCTGTTTCTCGGTATCCAGATAGTTGTAGCCCGGCAGCAGACCTTTCCAGTTGCCCAGACCCGGATACAGCACCAGATAACCCAGGGCAAAAATGATGGTGCCGACGAACAGCATGAACCACCATTTCGGCAGCGGGTTGTCGTACTCCTCGATCCCGTCGAAGGAGTGGCCGACAGTCTCGTCCGTCTGTTCGCTGCGCTGGCCCTTGCGGGTCGACAGCAGCAGCCAGGTCAGGGCGAAGATCGTACCGAGACTGAGGACTGTGACGTACAGACTCCAGAATGTAGTCATTCTTTGTTACTCCTAGAAGCTTGCTCGACGTGCTTGATGGCTTCGGGATCATCGGCAAAAGGCAGCATGGTCGCATCGTCGAATTCCGACTTGCGCTTGGGGCTGAACACCCACAAGGCCAGACCGATGAAGGCCACCATCACGACAACGGTGCCCAGGCCTCGAATCATCCCGATATCCATCAGATTCACCGTTTGCTTTTGATGATGGTGCCCAGGCCTTGCAGATAGGCCACCAGCGCGTCCATTTCGGTTTTGCCCTTCACGGCATCCTGTGCACCGGCGATGTCTTCGTCGGTGTACGGCACGCCGAGGGTGCGCAAGACTTCCATTTTTTTCGCGGTTTCCTTGCCGTCGAGCTTGTTTTCCACGAGGAACGGGTAAGCCGGCATTTTCGACTCGGGGACCACGTTGCGCGGGTTGTACAAGTGCGCACGTTGCCAGTCATCGGAGTAACGACCGCCCACGCGGGCCAGGTCCGGACCGGTACGTTTGGAACCCCACAGGAACGGGTGATCCCAGACGCTTTCACCGGCAACCGAATAGTGGCCGTAGCGTTCGGTTTCAGCGCGGAACGGGCGGATCATCTGCGAGTGGCAGCCGACACAACCGTTGGCGATGTAGACGTCGCGGCCTTCCAGTTCCAGCGCCGAACGTGGCTTCATGCCCTCGACCGGCTTGTTGGTGACGTCCTGGAAGAACAGCGGAACAATTTGGGTCAGGCCACCAACGCTGACGGCGATGACCATGAAGAAGGCCAGCAGGCCAATATTCTTCTCGACAGCTTCATGCTTCATCAGTGAGCTCCAACGACGGCAATCTTGGCGGCGGCTTCGGCTTCAACCGGATCCGACGCACGTACGGTGCGGTACACGTTGTAAGCCATCAGCAGCATGCCGCTGGCGAAGAAAGCACCGCCCAGCGCGCGGACGATGAAGCCCGGGTGGCTGGCCTGCAGCGCTTCGACGAACGAGTAGGTGAGGGTGCCGTCATCGTTGATTGCACGCCACATCAGGCCCTGGGTGATGCCGTTGACCCACATCGACGCGATGTAGAGCACGGTACCGATGGTCGCAAGCCAGAAGTGCGCATTGATCAGCCCGGTGCTGTGCATCTGCGCGCGGCCGAACAGTTTCGGGATCATGTGGTAGATCGCGCCGATCGAGATCATTGCTACCCAACCGAGGGCGCCGGCGTGGACGTGGCCGATGGTCCAGTCGGTGTAGTGCGAGAGCGAGTTGACGGTCTTGATCGCCATCATCGGCCCTTCGAAGGTCGACATGCCGTAGAACGCCAGCGATACCACGAGGAAGCGCAGGATCGGGTCGGTGCGCAATTTATGCCAGGCGCCCGACAGGGTCATCATGCCGTTGATCATGCCGCCCCAGCTTGGCGCCAGGAGGATGATCGACATCGCCATGCCCAGCGATTGCGCCCAGTCCGGCAGGGCGGTGTAGTGCAGGTGGTGCGGGCCGGCCCAGATGTACAGGGTGATCAGCGCCCAGAAGTGCACGATCGACAGACGATAGGAGTAGATCGGGCGTTCGGCCTGTTTCGGCACGAAGTAGTACATCATCCCGAGGAAACCGGTGGTCAGGAAGAAGCCCACCGCGTTGTGGCCGTACCACCACTGGATCATCGCGTCAGTGGCGCCGGAGTAGGCCGAATACGACTTGAACAGGCTGACCGGCAGCGACATGTGGTTGACGATGTGCAGCATCGCGGTGACCACGATGAACGCCCCGTAGAACCAGTTGCCGACATAGATGTGCTTGGTTTTGCGCTTGGTGATGGTGCCGAAGAACACCAGACCGTAAGTGACCCAGACAATTGCCAGCAGAATCGCGATCGGCCATTCCAGTTCGGCGTATTCCTTGGTGGTGGTGTAACCCAGCGGCAAGGTAATGATTGCGCCGACGATGACCGCTTGCCAGCCCCAGAAGGTGAAGGCCGCGAGGCTGTCGGAAATCAGTCGCGTCTGGCAGGTTCGCTGCACGACATAGTAGGAAGTGGCAAACAGTGCACAACCGCCGAAGGCGAAAATCACCAGGTTTGTGTGCAACGGGCGCAAGCGTCCAAAGCTCGTCCACGGCAGACCGAAGTTCAGTTCCGGCCAGACCAGTTGCGAGGCGATGAAGACACCGAGCCCCATGCCAAGGATCCCCCAGACCACCGTCATGATGGCGAACTGGCGGACTACCTTATAGTTATAAGCAGTCGGACTGATTGCTGTGCTCATTCTAAGGTTCCACGGTTTGGGTATTTTTATAGGGATAAAATCGGCCGCAAGTATGTATAAAGCAGGGGGTCATTGCAACGCGCCATGACCTGGGTCAATGCTTTCCAACGCTGATTCTGCGGCCTTTCCATGCGCCGCGTAGGGTCAAAAATGGCCTCTGACAAAATGTCGCAGTGCGCGTAAAAAGCTCGCAATCCGGATCGCCGTCAACGGTGCCCGTTCACAGGTCGTGATCGGGAAATTGCGGGCAATCGGCGCAACAGCCGTTATCTACCTGCGTTTGCGGCGAATCCATCAACCGGTTCACGGCGCGCATCGTTCGGGATTGATCTGGAAACCGACTTCAGCCGGTCCGCTTCGATGAAGCGTAGACCCGAATCCGGGGTTCCGAAAGGAGAGGGCGTGAGGGGTGCGACAAAAAGAAGCAGCTACGAGCTGCAAGCTGCAAGCGACAAGTGGGTACAAGTCGCCTGCAGATTTGTATACATGGATGTTGTTTTTACTTGGAGCTTTCAGCTTGAAGCTTGCCGCTCAATTGCTCATCATTTTTCGAAAGGCTGTACACATAAGCGGCGAGCAATTGCACTTTATCGTTGCCCAGCAATTCGTTCTGCGCTGGCATATGCCCCTGACGACCATGGCGAATGGTCTGCTCCAGTTGGGTCAGGCTGGTGCCATAAATGAAGCCGGCCGGGTGGGTAAGATTCGGTGCGCCCATGGCAGGGGTGCCTTGGCCAGTTGCGCCGTGGCAAGCCACGCACGTGGTGCTGAACGCCTGCTGCCCGGCTTGCAGGTCTGCCTTGCTGTCGGCAGGTAGCGGCAGGCCGGCGAGTTCGTGGCGCACGTAGGCGGCAACGTTTTTCACCCCGGCCTCACCGAGCACTTCGCCCCAGGCCGGCATAGCCGCCATGCGGCCGCCCATGATGGTGGTCTTGATCGTCTCGGCATCGCCGCCCCAGCGCCAGTCGCTGTCGGCAAGGTTAGGGAAGCCGAACGCGCCCTTGGCATCCGAGCCGTGGCACACCGAGCAATTGGACGCGAACAGACGACCGCCCATTTTCAGCGCCTGCGGATCCTTGGCCACTTCTTCCAGCGGCATCGCCGCGAATTTGGCGAAGATCGGCCCGAACCGGGCGTCCGCCTTGTTCATTTCCTTTTCCCATTCGTGCACGCCTGTCCAGCCATCCTCATAGCCGGGCAGGATGCCTTTCCAGTTGCCCAGGCCCGGATAGAGAATCAGATAACCCACCGAGAACACCAGCGTGCCGGCGAACAGCATGAACCACCACTGCGGCAGTGGATTGTCGTATTCCTCGATGCCGTCGAAGCTGTGGCCCATGGTCTGGTCGACGCTGCCCTTGGTCTCGCCCCGGCGCGTGCCGATCAGCAACCAGGTCAGGCCGATCAGGCTGCCAATGGTCAGTACGCAGATCCACGTACTCCAGAAGGTGGTCATGGCCGGGTACTCCTTGTTTCAGGGGCTGAAATTGTTTCGGGTAGTGGTTCGTCGGCGAACGGCAGCAGGCGTGCTTCGGCGAATTCCGGGGTGCGCTTGCGGTTGAACACCCACAAGGTCAGGCCGACGAACGCTACAAACACGACAACCGTGCCCAAACCGCGGATCAGGCCAGTGCTCATCTCAATGACCATGGCTCACCTCTTGCTCTTGATTGCAGTGCCGAGCACTTGCAGGTAGGAAACGAGGGCGTCCATTTCGGTCTTGCCCTTGAGGCTGGCGACTGCGCCGCTGATGTCGTCGTCGGTGTAAGGCACGCCGAGGGTGCGCATGGTCTTGAGCTTGGTTTCGGTGTGGCTGCTGTCGACCGCTTGCGTGACCAGCCACGGGTAGGCCGGCATCTTCGACTCCGGCACGACGTTGCGGGGGTTGTACAAGTGCGCGCGGTGCCAGTCATCCGAGTAACGCGCGCCAACGCGGGCGAGGTCCGGACCGGTACGTTTCGAACCCCACAGGAACGGGTGATCCCAAACGCTTTCGCCCGCAACCGAGTAGTGCCCGTAGCGTTCGGTTTCGGCGCGGAACGGACGGATCATCTGCGAGTGGCAACCGACGCAGCCTTCGCGGATGTAGATATCGCGACCTTCCAGTTGCAGCGCGGTATAGGGCTTCATGCCTTCCACCGGTTTGTTGGTGACGTCCTGGAAGAACAGTGGGACGATCTGGGTCAGGCCGCCGATGCTCACGGCGAACACCATCAGCAGCATCAGCAGGCCGACGTTCTTTTCAATCGTTTCGTGTTTCATGGCGGACTCCTCAGGCCATCTGCGCGGCAGCGACGACGTCGGCAGGCTGCGAGGCCCGCACGGTGCGCCAGGTGTTGTAAGCCATCAGCAACATGCCGCTTAAGAAAATCGCCCCGCCGATCAGTCGCACGACAAAGCCCGGATGGCTGGCCACCAGGGTTTCGACGAAGGAATACGTCAGCGTGCCGTCCTCGTTGACTGCGCGCCACATCAGGCCCTGGGCGATGCCGTTGACCCACATCGAGGCGATGTAGAGCACGGTGCCGATGGTCGCGAGCCAGAAGTGCGCGTTGATCAAACCGACGCTGTGCATCTGCGCTTTGCCGAAGATTTTCGGGATCATGTGGTACAGCGCGCCGATCGAGATCATCGCCACCCAGCCGAGTGCGCCGGCGTGAACGTGGCCGATGGTCCAGTCGGTGTAGTGGGAGAGGGCGTTGACAGTCTTGATGGCCATCATCGGACCTTCGAAGGTCGACATGCCGTAGAACGCCAGCGAGACCACGAGGAAACGCAGAATCGGGTCGCTGCGCAACTTATGCCAGGCGCCCGAGAGGGTCATCATGCCGTTGATCATGCCGCCCCAGCTCGGTGCCAGCAGGATCAGCGACATCACCATGCCCAGTGACTGTGCCCAGTCCGGCAGCGCGGTGTAGTGCAAGTGGTGCGGGCCGGCCCAGATGTACAGGGTGATCAAGGCCCAGAAGTGCACGATCGACAGGCGATACGAGTACACCGGACGCTCGGCCTGTTTCGGCACGAAGTAATACATCATCCCGAGGAAACCGGCGGTGAGGAAAAAGCCCACAGCGTTGTGGCCGTACCACCACTGCACCATCGCGTCGGTTGCACCGGCGTACACCGAGTAGGACTTGGTGAAACTCACCGGCAACTCAAGGTTGTTGACGATGTGGAGGATCGCCACGGTGATGATGAACGCGCCGAAGAACCAGTTGCCCACATAGATGTGTTTGGTTTTGCGCTGCATGATCGTGCCGAAGAACACGATCGCGTAGGCGACCCAGACGATGGTGATCAGGATGTCGATCGGCCATTCCAGCTCGGCGTATTCCTTGGAGCTGGTGTAACCCAGCGGCAGGCTGATCGCCGCCAGCAGGATCACCAGTTGCCAGCCCCAGAAGCAGAACGCGGCGATTTGCGGCGCGAACAATTGCGTCTGGCAGGTGCGTTGCACCGAATAGAAAGAGCTGGCGAACAGCGCGCAGCCACCGAAGGCGAAGATCACCGCGTTGGTGTGCAGCGGGCGCAGACGGCCGAAACTGGTCCAGGGCAAATTGAAGTTGAGTTCCGGCCAGACCAATTGCGCCGCGAGAAAAACCCCGAGGCCCATGCCGACGATGCCCCACACCACCGTCATAATGGCGAATTGGCGGACCACCTTGTAGTTGTAGGCGGTACTGATAGAAGTGTTCATGGTTCCCCATCCACGGTTCAGCCGAAGTGAGCGCGCAAACGGCGCGAATCCTTCGCCTGGAGTTATAGGCAGACTAAAAGCGAGGCAAGCATGGACAAACAGCACAAGGCCAGTATTGACGGGGATCAATGGGCGCAGTGTGTGCTCGATCATGGATGGTTGTGGGATGCCGCTGTTGGTGAGGCTTCGGCAACGCTGATTCTGGCGCACGGGTCGGGGGCGCCGATGGATAGCGAGTGGATGATCGACATGGCTGGGCGCCTTGCCGGGCTTGGGGTCAACGTGTTGCGCTTTGAGTTTCCCTATATGGCGCAGCGGCGGGTGGATGGGGTTAAGCGGCCGCCGAATCCTGCGCCGAAACTGTTGGATTGCTGGCGGGAGGTGTTTGCGCTTGTGCGGCGTCATGTCGCTGGGCCGTTGGCGATTGGCGGCAAGTCCATGGGTGGGCGGATGGCGAGTCTGGTGGCGGATGAGTTGGGGGTGGATGCGTTGGTATGTCTGGGGTATCCGTTTTATGCGGCTGGGAAACCGGAGAAACCGCGGGTTGAGCATTTGGCTTCGTTGCGCACGCGGGCGTTGATTGTGCAGGGGGAGCGGGACGCTCTGGGGAATCGCGAGGCGGTTGAGGGGTATTCGTTAGCGCCGGGGATTGAGGTGTTTTGGTTGGTGGCGGGGGATCATGATTTGAAGCCGTTGAAGGTTTCTGGGTTTACGCATGAACAGCATTTGGCCAGCGCCGCGCAGAAAGTATCCGAGTTTCTCAAGGGTTAACCGAGATTCTGTTTTCCATGGAGATCGGCTCCCTTTCCCCCTCGCCCCCTTGGGGTGAGGGGGTAGCTGTTGATCTTGCTTTTGGGGGCATATCCGTTGCTTCGGGAGCTGCGGCTGGCGGTTTCGCCTGACGGCGACTTACTTTTTACAAGCGCCAAAAAAAGTAAGCAAAAAACGCTAGCTCCTGCGTTCGGCCCTCGCAGGCTCGGGTCCCTTCGCTCCGGGACTGATCCGGGCGCAGCGGCTACGGTTTGCTTCGCTGCACCTCCTTCCGCTGTGTCTGGCTGCGCCAGACGGTCGCTGCGCTCCCACGCCCGGATCAATCCCTCCACTCAGCCTTCCGACGTCGCCGGTGGATCAAGATCAAAAGCACTCGAGCTAACGCTCATTGTTGAGTGGTGCGGCTTCGCCGCGGGCAGCTGCGCTGCCTTGCTTTTCTGTGGGAGCGAGCCTGCTCGCGAAGGCGGCCTTAAAGCCGACCTGATTCTTGCGGTTGTACCCAGTCCAACTGTAGGAGTGAGCCTGCTCGCGAAGGCGGCCTGACAGCCGACCTGATTCTTGCGGTTGTACCCAGTCCAACTGTAGGAGTGAGCCAGCTCGCGATGGCGGTCTCCCAGTCGACCAATCTCTACCGTTTGGACCAAATCCCTGTGGGAGCTGGCTTGCCAGCGATGGCAGCCTCCAAGCCGACCAATCCCCCACTGATGTACCCGATCCAAATGTGGGAGCGAGCCTGCTCGCGAAAGCTCGCTTCCAGAAGACATCAAACCACCTGCCTGTCAGAGGCAATCCCTGCACTTAAACATCACCAAATAGCCGCGTTTAAACTACACGACCCGTTACGCCATCCCGGCTACAACTTCTTGCGCCATTGCCTACGCCTACGCCAGAATCCGCCGGCTTACGAGTCTAGGCGGCGGGCTATATCGTTTGTCTGTCACTGAAAAACAGTGATGGGGTTTGGTAGCCCGCGTCGGAACCGTTGTATAGCGTCACCGTATGCAGTCCCGTTTCGGGGCTCGACTTTTATGGTGGGCATGCGTGGGGCTCCTTTGTGAGCGCCGGGTTTCCTGTTTCGACCGGTCTACCAACCTGCGTATGACCACCACCTTTCGTTTGGTAGCGAGGGTGTTGGCTCCCAATATTCGAAACCGGAGTACGCCCATGTTCAAAGTCACCCCAAACCCGCCACCCCCCCACGACCGCGCCCTCGATCCGCAAAAAATCCAGGAAGCCACCGACCGCGCCCTCGATTACTACCTCAAACCCGAAGATCTGGCCGCTCCACCAAGCTCTCCAAAATATCGCCCGATCTATGTCGTGGACCCCACGCTGGATGACGAAACCCTGTTGGTCGAGGCCTGCGAGTCGCTTTCATACGCGCATGCCATGGCCGGTAACATCGCCAACTCGATAGGCGGCCCGGAACGCAAACCACTGCTGGCGCTGCAACAGGTGATCATGCTCAACGAACTGTTGGTCAATCGACTGCTGGATAAGCTGAAGTTGCCTCAATAATTTCGCTGGCTGTTATGGCCTCTTCGCGAGCAGGCTCGCTCCCACAGGGGATTGGTGTCTGGCACCTAATCTGTGATCAGCGCAGATCCAGTGTGGGAGTGAGCCTGCTCGCGAAGCGCCATACGGCTGAAAGGGCGGGGATGCAATCTGATCGAAACGTTGTCGCGAAAAATCACAAATCATCCCTAAGCAAGTTGAAAGTACCTATAGGCTGCGTTCGGTATCCATGGCTTTTGAACTTTGCTTCAAATGTACCTTTAGCAATCCCCTTGGTGGGATGGATGTCGATAGTGACCGTGGCTTCATCAGCATCAACATAAGTAAATCCATAAAACCCAGAGGGTCCAGGTGACGAGTGGCCGTGCTGGAATGTCAGCCCGTCTTCTAACGTATAAGTTTTATGGAACGGGGCGTCACTGGTATAGGGGATCGAGAAAGAGTAGAGAAAGATGTTCTTCTCCTCCAGCGTTCCTGTAGATCCTGAGATTGACCAGCTCTTTTCGCCCGTCGGAATAAAATGACGTAGCTCAAAAGAAATTATAGTGGCCGTTGTTTCAGGGTTGGTGCCGAATTGCCAAGTGAAAACATTAGACTGTTTTGCAATGGCACCTGGTTTTGGGATGAGGATGCTATGTTTGCTCATTTTTTAGCTCCTTGGTCATATCGTGATAACAATGAAAACCATCTGTTCAACAATTTATAGATATGCCCCTGAAACTTGAATGTCTACTGTAAGACCTGACAGTAGACATACGCTGTATTCTGTGGATTTTCGCCAGGATTTCCGAATGTGCAGCGCAAAACTTCTGATGAAGTTCAATATTAGATGTCTCGGTTTGGCAGGCGGCGCAATGCATGACTGAACTACTCAAGCACAGTCTCAACCTACTCAAATCCTATTGAGTAGTTCATTGACACAACAAAAAACCCGGAAGGCTCACGCCATCCGGGTTTTTTCATTCCAGCCTTCCAATCAGCGGTTAAACCGCGCCACCAACGAATACTGCGTGTTGGCCGTCTTCGTCAGTTCTTCACTGAGCAACGCCGAGTTGTGCGCTTGTTCCGAGGTCTGATCGGCCAGTTCCGAGATATTGCTGATGTTGCGGCTGATCTCTTCAGCCACGGCACTTTGCTCTTCGGTCGCGGCGGCGATCTGGGTGGTCATGTCGGTGATGTTGGCCACCGCTTCGCTGATGCCGACCAGTGCCTGATCCGCTTCCAGGACCCGCGCCACGCCTTCTTCAGCCTGGCGATGCCCGGCTTCCATGGTTTGCACGGCGCTGGAGGCAGTCTGCTGCAACTTGGCGATCAGGGCGTGAATCTGCCCGGTGGATTCGCTGGTGCGTTGCGCCAGTTGGCGGACTTCGTCAGCCACTACCGCAAAACCACGGCCCATTTCACCGGCACGCGCTGCTTCAATCGCAGCGTTGAGGGCGAGCAGGTTGGTCTGGTCGGCGATGCCTTTGATCACGTCGACCACGCCGCCGATTTCGTCGCTGTCCTTGGCCAGTTGCGTCACGGTCAGGCCGGTTTCGCCGACGACTACCGACAGGCGCTGAATCGCTTCGCGGGTTTCCCCGGCAATGTCGCGGCCACGCCCGGTCAGGCGGTTGGCTTCCTGGGTGGCGTCAGCGGTGCGCTGTACGTGGCTGGCGACTTCCTGGGTGGTGGCGGCCATCTGGTTGACGGCGGTGGCGACCTGTTCGGTTTCCACGCGCTGGCGTTCCAGGCCGGTTGAGCTGTTGTGTGCCAGGGCGTCGGACTGCTTGGCCTGTTCGGTCAAGTGCTCGGCCGTGTCCTGCAGGCGGGTCAGGCAGGTTTTCAGGCGCGCTTCCTGGCTGAGGATCGACATTTCCAGACGCGCCTGGGCGCCACGGCTGTCGGTGTACATCTGCGCGATCAGCGGGTCGGAGGTGGTCTGTTCGGCCAGGCGCAGCAGGCGCTTGAGCCCGCGTTGCTGCCATTGCAGGCCCATCAGGCCCAGCGGCACCGACAAACCGGCGGCGAGGGCGAAGCCCCACTGCGAGTTCAGCGTCGCGCCGATCATGAAGCTCAGCTGGCTGACCAGAATGAACGGCAGCCAGTCCTGCAGGAGCGGCAGCCATTTGTCCGTCGATGGAATCGCCGACTTGCCCTGGTTGATGCGTTGGTAGAGCGCTTCGGCGCGGCGGATCTGTTCGGCGGTGGGCTTGACGCGCACGGACTCGTAACCGATCACCTGGCTGCCATCGAACACCGGTGTGACATAGGCGTTAACCCAATAGTGGTCACCGGATTTGCAGCGATTCTTGACGATGCCCATCCATGGCAAGCCTTGTTTCAGTGTGCCCCACATGTGCGAGAACACCGCCGATGGCACGTCAGGGTGGCGGACCAGATTGTGCGGCGCACGGATCAGTTCCTCCCGCGAAAACCCGCTGATCTCGACAAAATCGTCGTTACAGTAGGTGATCATGCCCTTGGCATCGGTGGTGGAAATCAACCGTTGCTGAGCTGGAAAGGTCCGCTCGCGTTGTGTAATGGGCTGGTTGTTACGCATGGTTTTTCAATCCGCAAGGCTTTGAATGGTTGTCGGCGCCGACAGGTTTTTATTGAAGTTTTTTTTCAGATTTAAGTACGCCGTCGCAGAACCGCGCTTGCATCAACTGGCCAGCATCGGATAGGTGAACAGGCCGAAGTGCAGCAGGTTCAGGCCGAAATGGGTGGCGATCGCCGCGCCCAGTCCGCCGAAACGGTAGGCCAGACCATAGCCGACCCCGGCCAGTCCCGCCAGCAACACCCAGGTCCAGCCAGCGCCGGCATGCACCAGACCAAACAACAACGAGGCCAACAGCAGCGCGAGGTTGTCGCCGTAGGGCAGGTGCTTGAGGCGACGGCTCAGCCCGCCCTGTATATAGCCGCGAAACAGGGCTTCCTCGACCAGCGTCACCAGCAGCAGATTGTTCAGCACCCACAGCCAGGCCTGATCCGGCCATTTCGGTGCCCAGGCGATCACGCCGAGTAAAAGCGCGCCGCCGAGGGCGAGAAACGCGCACAGCGTCAGGGCGAGGGCGGTGGCATAGACCGTCAGGCGCAACGATCGCCGCGCGACGATCCACGGACAAACCAGCAGCAACCAGAAGCCCACCAGCGGTTTGTCGAGATTGAGGTACATCGCGAACGGCACGGCGTTGTCAGTGAAACGTTGCGGATTGATCACCCGGGCGTTGGCGAAGCCCGGCAGCCAGTGCAGCGCCAGTGCCACGGCCAAAACGATGAACAGGCCATGGCCGAGCCAACGCGCGACTGGCACTTGTTGCTGGCGCACGGCGAACGCGGCGAACAGCAAAAGCCCCACGGAGATCAATGCCAGCCAACCGAGCTGGCCGTAGCTCAGGGCCAGTCCGTAACCGAGGCCGAGCAGCGCGAGATAGAGCCAGGGCAGCGCCTTCATCGAAAGTCCTTGTGCGAGATTTCTGGAAGGGGCTTTCTACACGGGCGAGGGAGGTGGGACAAGTGAAGGTGTGGCAGTCATGCCAGACACAAATCAAATGTGGGAGCGAGCCTGCTCGCGAAAGCGGTCTTCCAGATGACGTCACTGGCGACTGACACTCCGCTTTCGCGAGCAGGCTCGCTCCCACAGGTTTTGCATTCGGCTGGATATCAGCGCAGGCCCAGTTTGGCCGCTGCGCGTTCGGTAATCTCGGTGCGCAGCTTCAACGAAGGCGCCGCGCGCAACCGCGCTTCATTGACAACTGCACTCGGCGCCACGTCCGGGCTGCCGGCGTTGAACGGCGGTGCCGGGGCATATTCCAGTTGCAACTGCACCAGTTGCGCCGTGTCGGCATCGACCAGTTCCGCCGCCAGCACCAAGGCAAAATCGATCCCGGCAGTGATTCCGCCACCGGTGAACAGATTGCCGTCGCGTACCACCCGATCTTTCACCGCAATCGCGCCCAGCGTCGGCAGCAACTCGTGATAGGCCCAGTGCGTAGTCGCGCGCTTGCCCTGCAGCAGGCCAGCCGCGCCAAGCACCAGCGAGCCGGTGCACACCGAGGTTACGTAACGTGCCTGGGCGGCCTGGCGTTTGATGAAGTCCAGCGTCTGCTGATCTTCCATCAACGGCCCGACGCCGCCACCGCCGGGCACGCAGATAACGTCCAGATCCGGGCAATCCTCGAAAGTTGTAGTCGGTTTCAGCAGCAGCCCGGTGCTGGATGTCACTGGCATCAGATCCTTCCAGATCAGGTGGACCTGCACGCCGGGCAACGAGGCGAGGACGTCGTAGGGGCCGGTGAGGTCGAGTTGCTGGACCTGCGGGAATAACAGAAAACCGATCTGCAGCGTCATCGTTCTTGCTCCGTTGAAAGAAGTGGACGACTTCACTGTAGGCGGGTAGGTTCTGGCGCATACGCCAATCACCCCACGAATTACGCCAAATGCCCAAAGCCATTCACGTCCTCGCGTTTGCCAACATGCAGATTCTCGATGTCACCGGGCCGCTGCAGGTGTTCGCCTCGGCCAACGATCTCGCCCGCCAGCGCGGTTTGCCCACACCCTATGCGCCGAGCGTGATCGCCAGCGGCGGTGGGGCGGTGATGTCATCGGCGGGGTTGGCGGTGCTGGCCGAACCGTTGCCGCAGACGCCCAGCGATACCTTGATCATTGCCGGTGGCTGGGGCATTTATCCCGCCGCCGAAGACTCGCAACTGGTTGATTGGGTGCGAGAGCACGGCACTCATTGCCGGCGTGTGGCTTCGGTATGCACCGGGGCCTTTCTGCTCGCCGCCAGCGGTTGGCTCGATGGCCGCCGCGTGGTCACCCACTGGACGCGCTGCGAGCAACTGGCCGCGCAACATCCCAATCTGCACGTGGAAGCCAATCCGATTTTCATCAACGACGGCCCGGTATGGACTTCCGCCGGGGTCACGGCCGGTATCGATCTGGCGTTGGCCATGGTCGAAGAAGACCTCGGCCGCGATATCGCCCTCGACGTCGCCCGGCACTTGGTCGTCTTCCTGAAACGCCCGGGCGGGCAGTCGCAATTCAGCGTGACGCTCTCGCTGCAACAACAGGGCAACCGCTTCGATGAACTGCACGCCTGGATCGCCGAAAACCTGACCTGCGACCTCGGCATCCCGACCCTCGCCGAACAGGCCGGCATGAGCGAACGCAGCTTTATCCGCCACTACCGCGCCGACACCGGCCAGACCCCGGCGCGGGCGATCGAATTGATCCGCGTCGAAACCGCCCGCCGACTGCTCAGCGATACCGGTTTGCCGGTGAAACGCATCGCCGCCAATTGCGGCTTTGGCAGTGAAGAGACGCTGCGGCGCAGTTTTCTGCGAGCGATTGGCGTGACGCCGCAGGCTTATCGGGAGCGGTTTTCGGTCAGCGTTGCAGCAGATCCAATGCCTTCAGGCGTTTTGGGTCCTATTGATGAAGATCGACCAATGACCTAAGGCTAGCCAAACAACACTTTTTGCCAATGGTCTTCACTGATGATTGCTATCGGTACGCCGCTGTTCCGAAGTTCGACGGCTTTTTTGATCTTGGTGCCGTAGGTACTGTGAAGCCATTGCTCATTACCGATGCTGCCTACCACCAGATAATGAATTTTTTTGCTGACGGCGCCACCGATCAGTCCTCCTCGCTCAGTCACGCGCAATTCGCATTCCTTGCGCGGCCCGTAAGCCATGACGCCGGTAAAAAGAAAGACGCGATCCATCCAGCTCAAGGTTGGGAAAGGATTATCGAAGGGTAGGGCATTTGGCGCTGTAAAGGTTTGGATTGACCCTACGGGCAGCCCGGCAAACTGATGAAGCATTCCCAAAAGCTCCACTGATTCATCCGAATCCAGCACGCCATCGCTGAGCATCTCGGCAAGGCGCTTGTAAAGGATGTTAACCACCGGATCGCTTAGATGAACCAGATGAGTTTCAATCCATGTCTTGAGAAACTCTGCTTCTTGCTGGTTGATCTTGCCGTCGGCGGCAAGTCCCGCTGCGACACCAACCAAGGCATCCGCAGAGCGACGATCAATACGCGCTTCGTGAAAGAAACCGCTGCTTTGAAACTCCTGATGCAAATCGACCATCTCTGCTTCTCCTTAAGCCTCAACTTCCGCCACCTGATTGAAATACTTCGTCCGATCCGGCGTAAACGTCACCTTCATCTTCGTCCGCGAACACATCAGCGAACGTTCCTGCGCAAGATCAATATCCAGATCCTCACCGCGCAGACCCTGCCACTGCGCCAGATATTTCAGTGAGCCGTACTTCTCGTTTTTTTTCAGGCTGCGACTGACGCCACCCTTCCAGCCAAGCACCGGCAGTTCATCGGCCAAGCAGCGCTGGGCCAGTTCGGGAAAGCGTTCGGCGCGCTGGCGGCCGATTTCCCAGCATTTGATCAAGCCCTTGTCGGCGGCTTCCCAGAGCTGGGTGCGGCTCAGCCCGGTGCGAAGAGGTGAGTCGATGGTGCGCTGGACGTGATGAGGCATTCCGCTTCCTTGAATTCGGGTGTGGTTGGACAGCTCCGCTGTGCCCGTAAAAGATCAAAAGCCCCTCACCCTAGCCCTCTCCCAGAGGGAGAGGGAACTGACTGAGGTATTGGCTGTTTATCTCGACCATTGCGTTGGATGGTAGGTGTGGATGTAACGGCTGGCAACAAGGTATTTCGGCGTGTAAGTGTACGTAGCGGGAAGCGTTTCAACGTAACGTGTGTGGCTTTTGTAGGCGCAGTTTTTACACAGACTGTCGCCAGACATAACCGCCGTGCAGGTTTCACGTTGGGTATGGGCCTGTTGCCGTTGGCTGGCGGGCAGGCCCGTTGTGGAAAAATCCCGTCCAGTCAGGGATCGGTCTGACATGCGCTGACGAAAAAACAGCCCTACGGCTGCCAGGAACTCTTCTCGCCACTCAACTTGCGATCAAGAAAACTCGCCGCACTGATCAGCGCCAGATGCGTCAGCGCTTGCGGCGTGTTGCCCAGATGCCGGCCATGGCTGTCGAACTCTTCGGCGTACAGCCCAAGCGGATTGGCATATCGCAACAATTGCTCGAACTCCAGGTGGGCTTTTTCCACCTGGCCGGCGCGGGCCAGGCATTCGACGTACCAGAACGAACACGCGGCGAACGCGCCTTCAGTGCCACTGAGGCCATCGATGTTGGCGTCCTCGTTGCGATAGCGATAGACCATGCCGTCACGCACCAGGGTTTTTTCGATTGCTTCCAGAGTCGACAGCCAGCGCGGATCCTTGGCGCTGACGAAGCGCACCAGCGGCATCAGCAGCATCGAGCCATCCAGTGCGGTACCGCCCTTGTACTGAACGAAATGCCCGCGTTCTTCGTCCCAGAAGTTTTCCCAGATGTCGGTGTAGATCGCTTGCCGGGTGTCATCCCAACGGGCGAACGGCGCCGGCAGCGAACGTTTGGAAGCCAGACGGATCGCCCGGTCCAGCGCCACCCAGCACATCAGCCGCGAGTGCAGGAAATGATGAGTCTCGCCGCGCATCTCCCAGATGCCGACATCTTCGCTCTGCCAGTTTTCGCAGACCTGATCGACCACTTCGCCGACATGCCGCCAGCCTTCGTGGGAGATCGCATCACCGTACTTGTTGACCAGATACACCGCGTCCATCAGCTCGCCGAAGATGTCCAGTTGGACCTGATCGTAGGCACCATTGCCGATGCGCACCGGTTGCGCGCCGCCGTGGCCGGCCAGATGCGTCAGCTCGGTTTCCGGCAATTCCTGCTGGCCATCGATGGCATAGAGGATGTTGAGTTTCATCGGTTTGCCACAGCAATCGCTGACCCGTCCGCGCAGCCATTGCATGTAGTGGTTGGCTTCATCGACAAAGCCCAGGCGCATGAACGCGTAAACGGTGAACGAGGCATCTCGGATCCACGTGTAGCGGTAATCCCAATTGCGCTCGCCGCCGGGAGTTTCCGGCAGGCCGAAGGTGGCGGCGGCGAGAATCGCACCGTGGCGACGCGAGGTCAGCAGTTTCAGGGCGAGGGCGGAGCGATTGACGATTTCCCGCCAGCGCCCGCGATAGTTGGATTGGCCGATCCAGCCGCGCCAGTATTTGAGGGTGCGCTCCATGCACAACTCGCCGGCGCCTTCGGCAAAACGCGGATCGTCGCTGCCGCCGAGCATGAACGCGGCGGTTTCATTGTGCTTGAGGGTGAACTGCGCGACGGCCGCTTGCGCATCGATTTGCAGTGCTTGATCTGAAGCCAGGCGTATCGACGGCTGGCCAGCGGCGTGGAACGTCACGTCCTTTGCGTCCATCTCTGCCCGGGTGTCGGCGCGACCATAGTCGTGGCGCACCGCGCAACGCAGATTGAACGTCGCCGAGCCGCTGACCACGCGCACCCGGCGCATCAGCAGCGGCAGGGCGTCGACATCGTCCCCGATGGGCAACAGATCGGTGATTTCCACCACTGCGTGTTCGCTCAGCCAACGGGTCTGCAAGACATTGGTGTCGGGCAGATAAATCTGTTCCCGGCGCGCATCCGGCAAGTCTGGCGCGAGCTGGAAAATCCCTGCTTGCGGGGTGTCGAGCAGCGAGCAGAAGATCGTCTGGCTGTCGAACTCCGGCCAGCAGAAAAAATCCACGCTGCCCTTGTCATTGACCAGTGCGGCGCTGCGCATGTCGCCGATGATGCCGTGGGCACCGATGGGACTTTGTTGTTCCATTTCAGGCTCAGCCATTGCCGCGAAACTCCGGATAGAGGCTCATCCCGCCATCGATGAACAGGGTGGTGCCGACGATGTAGTCGGACAGGTCGCAAGCGAGGAAAACCACTGCGTTGGCAACATCCTCGACATCGCCAATGCGTCCATAGGGAATCAGCTCAAGAAGTTTGTCGCCGGCCGCGCCTTCAGTGGCTTCTGTGTTGATGGCCGTGCTGATCGCACCGGGGGCGATGCTGTTGATACGGATGCGCTGGTGACTGACTTCCTGGGCGAGGCTCTGCATCAATTGATCGACGCCGCCCTTGGACGCCGCGTAATTGACATGCCCGGCCCATGGAATGCGCTGGTGCACCGAACTCATGTGAATGATCTTGCCCGCCGCGCGCGACACGCCCTCGCGCACGCCCTGACGCTGAAAAATCCGCAACGCCGCCCGCGCGCAGAGGAACTGCCCGGTGAGGTTGACGCCGATCACCGTGTTCCAGTCGTCGAGCGTCATGTCCACGGCAGCGGCGTCTTTTTGCAGACCGGAGTTGGCCACCAGAATGTCCAGCGAGCCGAAGGCTTCGACGGTCTCGGCGAACAGCCGCTCGACCTCGTCCTCTTTCGAAACATCGGCGCCGATAGCGAGGGCTTTGCCGCCTTCGGCGTTGATTTGTGCAGCCAGTTCTTCGGCGGGTTCAGCGCTGCTGTTGTAGTTGATCACGACCGCAGCACCGGCCGCAGCGAGTGCTTTGGCGGCGGCATGGCCGATGCCGGAGCTGGCGCCGGTGACAAGCGCCACCTGATGAGCGAGGGAAATCTGCATGACGATTCGCGCCTTGGTTCCAGAGACTTAAGTAGCTGACTGATGGCAGAGGCTGAGAGTTCATTTGCTGGATGCGGTGATTGCGCCGGCCCCTTCGCGAGCAGGCTCGCTCCCACCGGGGGACGGCATTTAGAATCTGCGAGCGAAGGGGCCTTCACAGACCGCTAACAATTGCGCGCTTCCACGGCATTCAAGGCTATGGCAACTTGGCCGCCCCTGATGAGGCTGCAATCGATGGCAAATCCCTACCGCGAATTGTTCACCGCCCCCGGCGCCCGTGCGTTTGTGCTGGCCGGGATGCTGGCGCGCATGCCGATTTCCATGACCGGCATCGGCCTGATCACCATGCTCGCGCAGTTGAACGGCGGTTATGCGCTGGCCGGTGCGGTGGCGGCGACGTTTGCCTTGGCCACGGCGTTTTGCGCGCCGCAGGTATCGCGGTTGGTGGACCGTTATGGTCAGGGGCGGGTGCTGCCGATCGCCGCGCTGACCGGTGGCGGCGGATTATTGATGTTGCTGCTGTGCACGCGTTTGCAGGCGCCGGACTGGACTTTGTTCGTGTTCGCCGCGCTGGCCGGGTGCATGCCGAGCATGTCGGCGATGGTGCGGGCGCGCTGGACTGAAATCTACCGTGGCCAGCCGCAATTGCAGACGGCGTACGCGCTGGAGTCGGTGCTCGACGAAGTGTGTTTTATTGTCGGGCCGCCGCTGTCGGTGGGCCTGTCGGTCGCGGTGTTTCCCGAGGCCGGGCCTTTGGCGGCGCTGTTGGCCTTGGCCATCGGCGTGACGGCGTTTGTCGCCCAGCGCAGCACCGAACCACCGGTGCACGCGCAGGAGTCGCAGCATCAGGGCTCGATCATTCGCTCGACTGACGTGCAATGGCTGCTGGCGTTGATGCTGGCGATGGGCGTGATCGTCGGGGTCATCGATGTGGTCAGCGTCGCCTTCGCTCAACATCAGGGCCAGCCGGCAGCGGCGAGTATTGTTTTGTCGGTATACGCGATCGGCTCATGCCTGGCCGGCATCGCCTTCGGTGCGATGCGTTCGAAACTGCCGCTGCCGCGCCTGTTTCTCTACGGCGGCGTGGCGACGGCGGTGACCACGCTGCCGCTGCTTTTGGCGAGCAACATCCTCGGCTTGTCGATCGCGGTATTTATCGCCGGACTGTTCTTTTCGCCGACGTTGATTGTGGCGATGGCGTTGATCGAACGCATCGTGCCGCCGGCCAAACTGACCGAAGGCCTGACCTGGCTGGTGACCGGACTGAGCATCGGCGTGGCGATCGGCGCCGCCGGTTCCGGCGCGCTGGTGGACGCGTTTGGTGCGCGCAGCGGATTCTGGCTGGCGATAGCGGCGGGGGCGGTGGTACTGGTTTCAGCGTTTCAAAGTTTCCGTCACTTGAAATAACAGTCCTGTTGTAGGAGCTGACGAGTGCAACGAGGCTGCGATCTTTTGACTTTGACTTTGACTTTGACTTTGGATTTTGAAGATCAAGATCAAGATCAAGATCAAGATCAAGATCAAAAGATCGCAGCCTCGTTGCACTCGTCAGCTCCTACGCTCCTACAGGAAATGGGGTTACCAGCCTCGGCCGGAGTTGACCCAGAAGTTGACTGAGAGCGAAGTCGACACCGACTCCACCTGATGGAACCAGCCCTCGGGCAGGAACAGCAGATCCCCAGCCTCCAGCGTCACCTGCAAAAACGTCACCTCCCGCGCTGCCGGGAAGCGTTCATAGTCCGGCGCGTCCGGGTTGAAATCGCAGCCATCCAGGCCACCCTTGGGCGCGGTCGACCAGGTGCCCAGCGCTTCGCGATGATGTGGTGCGGCAAGGGTGAATTTCTTCTGCCCCCAAACCTGGGCGAAGAGGTTGTCGGTGTCATCGCGGTGCAACGGCGTCAGCGTGCCCTTGGGGCCGATCCAGATACGTGGCGGAATGAACAGCGACGTGTCGAAGTAGGGCGGGTACTGGATCTGCTGCAACAATTGCGCGGGCAGGATGTTGTTGCCCATGTACGCCGGTGGCTCGCCGTCCGCGCCTTTGACCGCCGGGCTGTCCAGCGAGGCGATGAACTCGGCCATTGAGGTCGAGCGGAAATCACGCTCGGTGGAAAACGTCTTCTTCACATAATCGCCATGGCGGGTGATGCCCTGCAGTTCGGCGAAATGCACCAGCGACTCCTCGCGGCTCAGGCTGAACAGTGGCCAGTCGTGCAGGGCATTGCTGATCACCAACGGAATGCCGTTGGGCAGATACCGGGTTTCGAATTCGTGCCGGCTCAACTCGGCGCGTGTGCGACGTTCGACGCTGGTCTGCCGAGGCAGCGCGGCAGTGAGCTTTTCGCTGAAGCGCGGTGGCGTCGGGTAGCGCTTGTTCATGTCGACCTTTTCCACCGTGCCGCCTCCCTGGCGGGCGTGGTCGATGATCTGCGGCAGCATTGTCGCCAGGCCCATGTTGCCACCGATCTTCAGCCGCCCGCTGGCGAACAGTTCCTCGACGTTGACCACGCCGGCCATGATCCCGAGAAATTCCTTTTGCGCCACTTCAATGGTCACGTCCGGGCTTGGATGGCGCCCGATTTCCGTGCGCTGGCTGGTCTTGATGTCGTACCAGTACGCCTGTTGCGCGCTGAAGATGAACTGGAAAACGCCCTCGATGCCGACCGCGCCGGCGTTGGCGAACAACTTGCCCAGAATGCTCTGCAGGTCCACGGTGATTCCCTCGCGATTGTTGTTTTTTTCCTGAACAGGCAACGAGCGGCTGGCGGGGGAATTTAGCGACCGGGCGACTAATTTGTCCGGCCAGTGATCCGTCTTTCTTGCAGACACATTTTTCAAGGAAAGCGCGGTGACCAAGCTGACATTGCTGTGCCTGCCCTATTCGGGCGCCAGCGCCATGGTTTACAGCCGCTGGCGGCGTCAACTGCCGACGTGGCTGCAATTGCAACCGGTGGAACTGCCGGGACGTGGCGCGCGGTTCGATGAACCGCTGCAAACCGACATGCGCGCACTGGCGCGGCAACTGGCGCGCGAGCACAAGCCGGGGCTGCAAGGCCCGTATGCGTTGTTCGGGCATAGCCTCGGTGCGTTGCTCGCCTGCGAAATGGCCCATGCCTTTCGCGAATTGGGTGTGCCGGAGCCGCTGGCGCTGTTCGCCTCCGGCACCGCCGCACCGTCCATGCGCAGCGATTACGACCGCGGCTTTGCCGAACCGCGCAGCGATGAGGAACTCATCGAACAGTTGCGCACCTTTCAGGGCACCAGCGAAGAAGTCCTCGCCAATCGGGAATTGATGAGCCTGACCCTGCCGGTGCTGCGCGCCGATTTCATGATGTGCGGGCGCTTCACGCCTGCCGAGCGGCCCTTGCTCAATTGCCCGGTGCACGTGCTCGGTGGCAAGGAAGACCGCGCCACCACCGAACAACTGATCGGCTGGAGCAAGGAGACCCTGGGCAGCTTCTCGGTGGACATGATGACCGGCGGGCACTTCTTCATTCATGAGCACGAAGCACGGGTCATTCGCACGATCAAGACGCATCTGGAAGTGCATCACCGGCGCTATGCGCAGGCCGCGCAACCGGCGTTCTGAGACGCGACCCATCTATCATTTTCAGGAGGCCAGTCATGGCTGTTGCTCTGGGGTTTTCCGTGCGGCCGTTGCTGCCGCAGCGCGGACGTTTGCCGCTGCTGGTCGAGGCGGGCGATGCCGACACCGATCTGTTGGCGGTATTCGATGAATTGAAGGCGTTGGTCGACGAGCATCTGCTGCGCGACGGTGGCGTGCTGTTTCGCGGCTTCCGCCTCGACGGCGCCGAGCAGTTCCGCCAGTTTGCCGCGAGTTTCGGCCATCCATTGCTCAACTACGAGTTCGGCTCGACGCCGCGTACCAACGTCACCCAAGGCGTGTACACCTCCACCGAATACCCGGCGCACCAGAGCATTCCGTTGCACAACGAACAGGCCTATTCCCGCGACTGGCCGATGAAGATCTGGTTCTACAGCATGATCGCCGCCAGGTCCGGCGGCGAGACGCCGATTGCCGACAGCCGCGAAGTCTACCGGCGCATCCCGGTGGCGATCCGCGAGCGTTTCGTCAGCAAAGGCCTGATGTACGTGCGCAACTTCGGCAATGGCCTCGATGTGGCCTGGGAAGACGTGTTCAACACCGAAGACCGTGAAGTCGTCGAGGCCTACTGCAAGGCTCACGGCATTGTCTGCGAGTGGAAGGACGACGGCGAGTTGCGCACGCGCCAGATCTGTCAGGCGGTGGCGGTGCACCCGGTAACGGGCGATCACGTCTGGTTCAATCAGGCGCACCTGTTTCACATCTCCAACCTGCCAGCGGACGTGCGCGAAAGCCTGCTCGACATCGTTGACGAAGAAGACCTGCCGCGTAACGTCTATTACGGCGACGGCTCGCCCATCGAAGACGAAGTGCTGGCGCAGATTCGCGCGGTGCTCGACGACTGTGCGATCAGTTTCCCCTGGCAGGAGGGCGATGTGCTGATGCTCGACAACATGCTCTCGGCTCACGCGCGCTCACCGTTCGAAGGGCCGCGCAAAGTCATCGTGGCCATGGCCGAAGGGCATTCGCAGGACGTGCGCTGACCTGTTCGCAACCCTTCAACTCAAATGCCGAATCCGGGCCTGTACCGGCTTCGGCATTTGTCTGTCTGGCCTTTGAACCGTCGGGCCGTGATTGCCGCTGGCGCGCTAAATCATCGCGCCGGCCATTCGTTCTTGTTGATACGACCGGGTCTCCAGGTCACGCCGCCGATCAGCAAGGACTCCACGCATGAATGCCGCAGACGCACAGAAACTAGCCCGCCGCTTTATCGAATTGCCCCAGGACAAACGCCGTCTGTTCCTCGCCGGCATGGCCCGCGAAGGCATCGATTTTGCGCAGCTGCCCATGACCGCCTGCGACGGCATCGCCGAGCGTGACGGCCTGTCTTACGCGCAGCAGCGCATGTGGTTTCTCTGGCAGCTGGAGCCGACCAGCGCCGCCTACAACCTGCCGATGGCGGTGCGTCTGGATGGTGAATTGCAAGTCGAGGCACTGGAGCAGGCCTTCAGCCGTCTGGCGGCGCGGCACGAATGTTTGCGCACCACCTTCGGCCAGGACGGCGAGCGTGCTTTCCAGCGCGTGGCCGAACCAAAGCCACTAAAACTGCCCGTCACTGACCTGAGCACGGTGCCCGAAGCCCAGCGCTGGCCGCTGGCGCAGCAGCACATGATGGCCGAGGCGGCCCAGGCCTTCGACCTGCAGAACGGCCCGCTGCTGAGTCTGCGTCTGTTGCGCCTGGCCGAGCAGGAACATGTGTTGCTGCTGACCCTGCATCACATCATCGCCGACGGCTGGTCGATGAATATTCTGATCGACGAATTCATGCGCACTTACGACGCGCTGGTGGCCGGGCGTGAACCGACGCTGGCGCCCTTGACCGTGCATTACCGCGACTATGCGCTGTGGCAGCGCAGCTGGTTGGAGGCTGGCGAGCGCGAGCGGCAACTGGACTACTGGCGCACGCAACTGGGTGACGAACATCCGGTGCTGGAATTGCCCACCGATCGCGCCTATCCGGCGCAGTCCAGCCATCAGGGCGCACGCCTGGAAACGGTGATCGACGCAGCCCTGCGCGAAGAGCTGAAAAACCTTGCCCAGCGTCAGGGCGTAACCTTGTTCGTGGTGTTGCTGGCAGCGTTCAAGACCCTGTTGCATCGCTACAGCGGCCAGACCGATATTCGTGTCGGCGGGCTGATCGCCAACCGCACCCGCAGTGAAACCGAAGGGCTGATCGGTTTCTTCGTCAACACGCAGATCCTGCGCAGCGCGGTTACTGCACAAACGCCATTCGCCGAGCTGCTGCAGAACCTGCGCCAGGCCGCCCTCGGCGCCCAGGCCCATCAGGATCTGCCCTTTGACGCCCTGATCGAAGCCCTGCAACCGGCGCGCAGCCAAAGCCACAATCCGCTGTTTCAAGTGATGTTCAACCACCAGCCGCTGGTTACCGATTTGCATCAGGCGCAACTCGCTTCCGGCTTGCGCGTGGGCTATCTGAGCGAGGAACAACTGGCCGGCAGCGGCCGGCAACATGCGGCCACCAGCGACCTGATGCTCGACACCCGTGAGGAGGGCGAGCAATTGTTTGCCGCCTTCACGTACGCCACGGATATTTTCGACGCCGCGACCATCGCCGCGCTGGCCGGGCATTGGCGCAACATTCTCCAGTCGGTGTGCCGTGACCCGCAGCAGTTGATCGGCGATGTGGCGATGCTTGCCGAAGACGAACGCCACGCCTTGATCCAGGCCACCGCGCCAGCGCCTCGTTTCATTAGCGTGCAAAGCCTGTTCGAAACGCAGGTCGCGCGCACTGGGCAAGCGCCGGCGGTGCGGTTGGCCACTGCGCCTGCGCCGGCATTCAGCTACGACGAACTCAACACTCGCAGCAATCGTCTGGCCCACCAGTTGCGCGCACAGGGTGTCGGCCCGGACGTACTAGTCGGTGTTGCGCTGGGCCGCTCGCTGGAACTGGCGGTGGCGCTGCTGGCGGTGCTCAAGGCCGGTGGTGCCTATGTGCCGCTGGATCCGCAGACGCCGGCCGAACGCTTGCGCCATGTGCTCGCTGACAGTGGTTTGCAACTGTTGCTCGGCGACCAGCAAAGCCTCGCCAGCCTGCCGCCGCTCGACGGCATCGAATGCCTGTGTCTGGAGCAATTGCCCGCCAGCGAACAGAGCGACAATCTGCCGGTCACTGTCGAAGCCGACAACCTCGCTTATGTGATCTACACCTCGGGTTCCACCGGGCGGCCGAAAGGCGTGGCGGTCAGTCATGGCGCGCTGAGCGAGTTCATTGCCCGCGCCATCGACTACAGCGATTTGCGTGAAGGCGACCGTGTTCTGCAATTCGCCACCAGCAGTTTCGACGGTTTCGTCGAGCAGTTTTTCCCGCCGCTGTGCCATGGCGCCAGCGTGGTCATGCGCGATGCACCGCTGTGGGACAGCGCGACGCTGCATCAGGTGATCATCGATCAGGGCATTACCCTGGCTGATCTGCCAGCGGCCTACTGGTATTGGCTGGTGCAGGAATATGCGGCGAAACCGCCGGCAAGTTTCGGCGCGCTGCGGCAGATTCACGTCGGCGGTGAAGCCATGGCGGTGGACGGTTTGCGATTGTGGCAACAGGCCGGGCTCGGCCATGTGCGCCTGCTCAACACCTACGGCCCGACCGAGGCCACGGTGGTCTCGACGATTCATGACTGCACCGCGCTGACCGCGCAGGACGTGTCGTGGCGCGGCATGCCGATCGGCCAGGGCCTGGCGGCGCGGCGCCTGTACGTGCTCGACGATGATCTGAACCTGCTGCCGCAAGGCGCGGAGGGCGAGTTGTACATCGGTGGACCGGGTCTGGCGCGCGGTTATCACCGCCAACCGAGCCTCAGCGCCGAGCGTTTCATTGCCGACCCGTTTGCCGACGGCCAGCGCCTGTATCGCACTGGCGACCGTGCGCGGCTGCGCGGCGATGGCGCGCTGGAGTATGTCGGCCGGGTCGATCATCAAGTGAAGATTCGTGGCTTTCGCATCGAACTGGGCGAGATCGAATCGCGCCTGCAGCAATGTTCGGGCGTTCGCGAAGCAGTGGTGTTGGCGGTGCCGTTCGCGGGCGGTGCGCAACTGGTCGCCTACGTTGTGACAGAACCTGCGGTGCTCGCCAGCGCGGCGACGCAAGCGGCATTCCGTCAGCAGACCCGCGCCGCGCTGCAAGCCAGCCTGCCGGATTACATGGTGCCGGGGCATCTGCTGTTGCTGGCGAACCTGCCGCTGACACCGAGTGGCAAGCTCGACCGCAAGGCCTTGCCAGCGCCGGATCCGGCGCAGTTGCAGGGCGATTACCGCGCCCCGCAATCGCCGGCCGAGCAGTGTCTGGCGCAGGTCTGGGCCGAGGTGCTGCACGTGCCGCGTGTGGGCCTGGATGATCACTTTTTTGAACTGGGTGGTCATTCGTTGTTGGCCGCGCAGGTGATTGCCCGGGTCAAGGAGCAGATGGGCGTGGTGCTGCCACTGCGCAGCCTGTTCGAAAAACCGCTGCTGGCGGATCTGGCCGAGGTGCTCGGGCAACTGGCCGAGGTGAGCGGCGACGACGACTGGTCCGACATGGATCAGTTCATGAATGCTTTGCAAGGAGAAGAAGTATGAGCGGCACGATGGCGGAACGTATTGCAAAAAGGTTCGTCGGCCTGCCGCTGGAACAGCGTCGGCTGTTTCTCGCCAAATTGCGCGAAGAGGGCAAGGATTTCAGCCTGTTGCCGCTGCCGGTCAGCCGCCACGACTGTGCGCAGGTTCCCCTGTCGTTCGCCCAGCAGCGCCTGCTGTTTCTCTGGCAGCTCGAACCGCACAGCGCCGCGTACAACATGGCCGCTGGCTTGCGCCTCAAAGGTTCGCTGAATGAGTCAGCCCTGAGCCGCTCGTTCGATCATCTGCTGGCGCGCCATGAAGTATTGCGCACGGTGTTTCACACCGACGGCGATCAAGCGCATCAGCTGATTCTCGAGCAACAAAGTATTGCGCTGGAACGCTTCGATCTGACCGGCACCGCCGCGCAAGAGCGCGAAGAACTGCTCGCGCAACACGTACAAGACGTCACCGCGCAACCGTTTGATCTGCGCCACGGCCCGTTATTGCGCGCCAGCCTGTTTGCTTTGGCCGACGATGAGTTCGTGCTGGTGGTGAGCATGCATCACATCGTCTCCGATGGCTGGTCGATGGACGTCATGGTCAAGGAATTCGTGCAGTGCTATCAGGCGTTCAGCTTGCAGCGCGAGCCGCAATTGCCAGCACTGCCGTTGCAATACGCCGACTATGCGATCTGGCAGCGGCGCTGGCTGGAGGCCGGCGAGGGCGAGCGCCAGCTCGACTACTGGCGTCAGCAACTGGGCGACGAGCATCCGCTACTGGAAGTGGCAGCGGACTTTGCCCGACCCCTGACGCAAAGCTTTGCAGGACAGACCCTGAGTTTCGATTTCGGTGCTGACCTTTCGCAGCAGCTCAATGCCTTCGCGCGCAGCCAGGGCATCAGCCTGTTCATGCTGGTGCTCGCCGGATTCTCGCTGTTCCTTTCGCGTCTGGCCGGCGAGCGCGACATTCGTGTCGGCGTGCCGAATGCCAACCGTGGCCGCGCCGAAGTCGAGGGGCTGATCGGTTTTTTCGTCAACACCCAGGTGCTGCGTTGCCAGGTCGATGAGCGCGGCAGTTTCGCCGATTTGCTCGCGCAGGTGCGTGAAGCGGCGTTCGGCGCGCAGGCGCATCAGGAATTGCCGTTCGAGCAACTGGTCGACGAATTGGTCGCCGAACGCACCCTGGGCCACAACCCGCTGTTCCAGGCCAAATTCAACCAGAACGTCGGCATGCAGAAACAGCGCTCGATGGCCTTGCCCGGCCTGACCGTCAGCGAATACCCGCTGGCCAAGGACGGCACGCATTTCGATCTGGCCCTGGACATCACCGACGACGGCGCACTGATCCACGGTCAGATGACCTACGCCAGCGATCTCTATCGGGCGGAAACGGTCGCCGGTTTTGTGCCGATGTTGCTGGACCTGTTCAGCCAATTGCTCAACTCGCCGCAGGCGCCACTGCACATCGTAGCCACGCGGCGGCCTGCTGCGCTTGCCATTCACCGCGAACCGGCGTTGACGGTGTTGCAACACTGGGCGCGTGAAGTGGCGCGGCAGCCGCAGGCGCTGGCCGCTCGGGATCTCAAGCAAACGGTGACTTTCCAGGCGCTGGATGAACAAGCCAACCGTCTCGCCCATTATTTGCGTGCGCAGGGCGTCAACGTTGGCGAACCGGTGGCGGTGCTGCTGGAACGTTCGCTGGACTGGCTGACTTGCCTGTTGGCGATTCTCAAGGCTGGCGCGGTGTACATGCCGCTCGACGTCAAGGCGCCAAGCGCGCGCCTGCAACAGATGCTCGGCGCTGCCCAGGCGCGGGCGCTGATCGGTGCTGAAGGCGACTCACGGCTCGGCGAACTGGCGGCTGAGGGCTGTCAGGGTCTGGAGTTTGCACCGGGGCAGTGGCACTCGCTGCCGACGTCCGCGCCTGAGCTGACGCTGTATGCGCAGTCGTCGGCCTACGTGATTCACACCTCCGGTTCCACCGGGCAACCCAAGGGCGTGCTGGTCAGCCACGGCGCGCTGGGCAGTTATGTGCGCGGTGTACTCGAGCGTCTGGCGCCGGCGCCCGAGGCCAGCATGGCGCTGGTCTCGACCATCGCCGCCGACCTTGGCTTCACCGTGCTGTTCGGTGCGTTGTGCTCGGGCCGACTGCTGCATGTGTTGCCGGAAGAACTCGGCTTCGACCCGGATCGCTTTGCCGAATACATGGCCTGCCATCGCGTTGGCGTGCTGAAGATCGTCCCCGGGCATCTCGCCGCGCTGTTGCAGGCGGCCAAGCCTGCCGATGTGCTGCCGGAACACGCACTGATCGTCGGCGGCGAAGCCTGTTCGCCGGCACTGGTCGAGCGCGTGCAGCAACTGAAGCCGGGCTGTCGTCTGATCAACCACTACGGGCCGAGCGAAACCACCGTGGGCGTGCTGACCCATGAGGTCGAAGTGCTTGCCGCGCAAGCACGCAGTGTTCCGGTCGGCACGGCGTTGGCCGGTGCCCATGTCTATGTGCTCGACGATGTGCTCAACCCGGTGGCCGATCAGGTTGCCGGTGAGTTGTACATCGGCGGCGACAGCGTTGCCCTTGGCTACCTGAATCAGCCAGCGCTGACCGCAGAACGCTTCCTGCCCGACCCGTTCGGTGCAGCGGGCGCACGGGTCTACCGCAGTGGCGACCGGGTCCGGCGCAATCGCGACCAGGCGCTGGAGTTCATCGGTCGTGCCGACGATCAGGTCAAAGTGCGCGGCTACCGTGTGGAGCCTGCGGAAGTCGCGCGGGTGTTGCTCAGTCTCGACGGCATCAGCGAAGCCGCCGTGCTCGCGCTGCCACTGGATGACGATCCGGCGCGCCTGCAACTGCTGGCGTGGTGCGTGCCGGCAGTGGGCGCGAAGGTGCAGGCGCAGGAGCTGCGCGAGCAATTGCAGGCGCGGCTGCCGGATTACCTGGTGCCGGCGCAGTTGCTGTTGCTGGAAAAGCTGCCGCTGACTGCCAACGGCAAACTCGACAAGCGTGCCTTGCCAGTGCCCGGCGTGGTCAGCCAGCAGTTCGTCGCGCCGGTCGGTGAGATCGAGGAAAAACTGGCCGCGATCTGGGCCGAGGTGCTCAAGCTCGAAAGGGTCGGCAGCAGCGATAACTTCTTCGAACTGGGTGGCGACTCGATCCTCAGCTTGCAGATCATCGCCCGGGCCAAGCGCCAGGGCATCAAGCTCAGCCCCAAGCAGTTGTTCGAAAAACAGACCATCGGCCAATTGGCTGCCGTGGCCAGACTGATCGAAGCCAAACCGGCTGCCGTCGCCGCACCTGTGGCACGTGGGCCGTTGCCGGTGCTGCCGATTCAGGTGCGTTTTTTCGAGACCCCGATCGCCCAGCGCCAGCATTGGAACCAGTCGGTGATGCTGCAACCGACCTTGGCGCTGGACGCCGTGCATTTGCGCAAGGCGCTGGCGACGTTGGTCGAACAGCACGAAGCGCTGGCCTTGAGCTTTGTGCAGTCGGGCGATCACTGGCAGGCACTGCCGCAGCCGCAGGGTGATGCCGAATTGCTCTGGGTACGCGAGCTGGACAGCCTCGATGCCTTGCCGGCCGTGGCCGACGCGGCGCAGCGCAGCCTCGATCTGCACCGCGGGCATTTGCTGCGCGCGGTGCTGGTCAACCTGCCGAATGCCGAGCAGCGCTTGTTGCTGGTGATTCATCACCTGGTGGTCGATGGCGTGTCGTGGCGCATTCTGCTCGAAGACTTGCAGCAGGCTTACCACGCATTGGCGGCGGGGACGGCGCCGGTGTTGCCAGGCCAGAGCAGTTCGCTGCACAACTGGGCCGAGCAGTTGCATCGTTATGCACAGAGCGAAACGTTGGCGGCCGAAAGCGCTTATTGGCACCAGACCCTGGCTGCCGACGACGCGGCCCTGCCACGGGATTTCGCCGAGGACAGCCAGACCCGCGCCCAGGCCGCCCGCGCCAGTACGCGCCTGAGCCAGACACTGACCGACAAGCTATTGAAAGTCGCCCCGGCGGCCTACCGCACGCAAATCAACGACCTGTTGCTGACCGCATTGGCGCGGGTGTTGTGTGACTGGAGCGAGCAGCCTTCGGTGTTGATCCAGCTCGAAGGCCACGGTCGTGAAGACCTGTTCGACGACATCGACCTGAGCCGCACGGTCGGCTGGTTCAGCAGCCTGTTCCCGGTGCGCCTGACCCCGCAGGCCAATCCCGCTGCGTCGCTGTGCGCGATCAAGGAGCAACTGCGCGCCGTGCCGGGCAAAGGCATCGGTTATGGCGTGCTGCGTTACCTCACGCGTGCTGCCGAGTTGCAGACGTTGGCGCAACCACGGGTAACCTTCAATTATCTCGGCCAGTTCGATGGCGCGTTCAGCGCTGAGCAGGGTGCGTTGTTCCTGCCAAGCGCTGACAGCACCGGCGCCAATCAGGATGGACAAGCGCCGCTGGGCAATTGGCTGAGCGTCGACGGTCAGGTTCTCGGCGGAGAGCTGGAACTGACCTGGACCTTCGGCACCGGCATGTACCGCGCCGAGACCATCGAGGCGCTGGCCGAGGCTTATCGCCGCGAACTGCAACGCCTGATCGAACATTGCTGCGACAGCGCGGCCGGTGGCGTGACACCCTCGGACTTCAACCTCGCCAATCTCACGCAAGCGCAGCTGTCGGCGCTGCCGATGGCGCCGCGTGACATCGTCGATCTGTACCCGCTGTCGCCGATGCAGCAAGGCATTCTGTTCCACAGCCGCAACGAGCCGGATAGCCCGGCCTACACCAATCAGCTGCGCGTCGATGTCGAGCAGCTCGACGCCGAGCGCTTCCGCCAGGCCTGGCAGCAGACCCTTGAAGCCCACGATATTCTGCGTACGGCGTTCGTCTGGCCGCAGGATGCCGCCGCGCCGGTGCAGGTGGTACGCAGCCGTGTGCAGATGCCGTGGCAAGTGCAGGACTGGCGCGGTCGCGCCGGCCTTGATTCAGCACTTGATCATCTCGCCACTGAAGACCTGCACAACGGTTTCGATCTGCTCGACGCACCGCTGTTGCGCGTGACGTTGGTGCGCACCGATGAGCACACTCATCACCTGATCTACACCTGCCATCACATCCTCATGGACGGCTGGAGCACTTCGCAGTTGTTCGGCGAAGTGCTGCAACGCTACGCCGGCATCACGCCGAGCGCAGGGCAGGGGCGTTATCGCGATTACATCGAATGGCTCGGCCAGCGCGATCAGCAGGCCAGTCGGCAGTTCTGGAGCACGGCGCTGGCGGATCTCGAAGAGCCGACGCGACTGGCCAGTGCCATGCCGGTCAGGCACGCGGCCAGCGGCTATGCCGATCACCAGCATGTGTTCAGCGAACCGCTGACCGCAGAACTGAACCGCTTCGCCCGCGAGCAGAAAGTCACCCTCAACACGCTGGTGCAAGCGGCGTGGCTGCTGCTGTTGCAGCGCTACACCGGCCAGGATCACGTGGCGTTCGGCGCGACTGTCGCCGGGCGGCCGACGGATTTGCCGGGTGTCGAGCAGCAGATCGGTCTGTTCATCAACACCTTGCCGGTGGCGGCGGCGCCATCGCCGGAGATCGGCGTCAGCCAATGGCTGCAACAGGTGCAAGACCTCAACCTGGCCTTGCGCGAGCACGAACACACGCCGCTGTATGACATTCAGCGCTGGGCCGGTATGGGCGCCGGGGCGTTGTTCGACAGCATTCTGGTGTTCGAAAACTACCCGATGGCCGAGGCCTTGGCTCAGGGTCCGCAGACCGGCCTGAAATTCTCGGCGATCCTCCGTCAGGAGCAGACCAATTATCCGCTGACCCTGGTGGCGATCACCGGCCGTGAGCTGAGTCTGGGCGTGAGTTACGATCAGGCCAGTTTCGACGCTCAAGCGATCAATGCGTTGAGTGCGCAGTTGCAAGGCCTGCTCGAGCAGTTCCTCGCCGACGCCGCGCAGCCGCTGGGGGCGCTGCAACTGCTCGCCGAGCCACAACGGCAACAAGCGATCGAGTGGGGCAAGGCGCCGGTTACCACGCCGGATCAACGCACGGTGCTGGCGCACATTGCCGCGCAAGTGCAACGTCAGCCGCAGGCGAACGCGGTGCTGTTCGCTGAGCAATCCATCGCTTACCAAAACCTCGACACCCGGGCCAATCGTCTGGCGCACAAGCTGCAAGGCATGGGCGTCGGGCCGGAAGTGCGCGTCGGCGTGTGCATGCGCCGCACGCCGGACATGCTGGTCGGCTTGCTGGCGATCCTCAAGGCCGGTGGCGCTTATGTGCCGCTGGACCCGGATTACCCGCAGGAGCGCTTGCTGCACATGCTCGACGACAGCCGCGCGGCGGTGCTGCTCACTGAGCCAGCGGCCTTGGCGATGCTGCCCGAAACCTTGAGTGCGCAGGTGCTGCTGGTGGACGCGAGCGTCGCCAGCGAATACCCGGATGCTGCGCCACTGGTTAATCTCGCGGCAGACAATCTGGCGTACGTGATCTACACCTCCGGCTCCACCGGCAAGCCGAAAGGCGTAGCCATCAGCCACGGCAATCTGTCGGCGCTGATTCAGTGGTCAGCGGGTGTCTATCGCGAAGAACAATTGCGCGGTGTGCTGGCCTCGACCTCGATCTGCTTCGATCTGTCGGTGTGGGAAATCTTCGTCACGCTGGCCTGCGGTGGCTGCCTGGTGCTGGCCGACAACGCTCTGGCGCTGGCGGATTTGCCGGCGCGCGAGCAGGTCACCCTGATCAACACTGTGCCGTCGGCGATTGCCGCGTTGCAACGGGCCGGGCAGATCCCGACTTCGGTCGGCACCATCAATCTGGCCGGCGAGCCGCTCAAGCAGAGTCTGGTCGACAGCCTCTACGCCAGCACTCAGGTGCAGCAGGCCTACGACCTCTACGGGCCGTCGGAGGACACCACTTATTCAACCTTCACCCTGCGCACGCCGCAGGGCCGGGCGAACATTGGCCGGCCACTGGACAACACCGTGGCCTACCTGCTCGACAGTCAGTTGCAGGTGCTGCCCGAGGGCGTGGCGGCCGAGCTGTACCTGGCGGGTGCCGGGGTGACGCGCGGCTATCTGCGTCGTGCCGCGCTGACCGCCGAACGCTTTGTGCCGAATCCTTACGCGAGCAATGGCGAGCGCCTGTACCGCACCGGCGATCTGGTGTGCCAGGGCGACGATGGCAACATCGAGTACATCGGTCGCGCCGACCATCAGGTGAAGATTCGCGGCTTCCGCATCGAGCTCAGCGAGATCGAGGCGCGTCTGCTGGAACTCGACGATATCGGCGAAGCGGTGGTACTGGCGCAGGACGGCGCCGCTGGCAAACACCTGCATGCCTACATCGTCGCCGCATCGGCCAGCGATCAGTCGACGCTGACCGAGCGGGTGCGCAGTGCGCTGGTCAGCCGCTTGCCGGCGCACATGGTGCCGGGGCACCTGCACCTGATCGAAGCGGTCCCGCTGACGCCCAACGGCAAGCTCGATCGCAAGGCGCTTATGGCGTTGGGCGAGAGCCCGACGCAGGAGCAATACCAGGCACCGCAAAGCAACTTGCAGTGGGAGGTCGCGACGATCTGGCAGCAAGTGCTGGAAATCGAGCGGGTCGGGCTGGCGGACAACTTCTTCCAGCTCGGCGGCCATTCGTTGCTGGCGACATTGGTGGTGACCCGGGTGCAGGAGCGCCTCGGCGACAAGGTGCCGCTCAAGGCGCTGTTCGAAACCGACACCCTCAAGGATTTCTGCGCGCGGATCGAAGCGCTGCGCGTCGAAATGTCGCCCGTTCAGGATGAATTGGCTAAATCACTGGAGGCCCTCAA
The DNA here is from genome assembly GCF_007293365.2 of Pseudomonas sp. ef1. Classification (NCBI taxonomy): domain Bacteria; kingdom Pseudomonadati; phylum Pseudomonadota; class Gammaproteobacteria; order Pseudomonadales; family Pseudomonadaceae; genus Pseudomonas; species Pseudomonas sp. ef1. Next base: position 3,094,351 of record NZ_CM129815.1, read on the forward strand.
ACGTCTATCCCTCGATGATCTGGAAAAACTGATTTCTTGAGAGGGAAAAACGCGTGCAAGAGTTAATCGAGTCGGTAGGACAACTTTCGGCTAAGCAAAGAAAGGCTCTGGCGGTTCTGCTCAAGCAGAAAGGCGTCAACCTCTTTGACATTGCCCCGGTTTTCAAGCGCACGGCTGAAGAGCCGTTGCTGCTGTCCTACGCTCAGCAGCGCCAGTGGTTCCTCTGGCAGTGGGCACCGCACAGCGCGGCCTACAACATTCCGACGGCCCTGCGCTTGCAGGGGCCGCTGGATGTGCCGGCACTGGAACGCAGCATCGCGGCGCTGATCGAACGCCACGAAACCTTGCGCACGGTGTTCTCTCAAGACAGCGCGCAACCCTTGCAAGTGGTCCTGCCCGCAGGACCTTTTACCCTCGATATTCACAACCTGAGCGCTGAACTGGCGAATGACCCGGAGCACTCGATCGAGGCTTTCGTCCAGACCCAGAGCCAGAAGACTTTCGACCTGCAGCACGGCCCGTTGCTGCGTGCCGCGCTGCTACAGGTCAACCCCGCTGAGCATGTGCTGGTGCTGACCCTGCATCACATCGTTTCCGATGGCTGGTCGCTGCAAGTGATGATCGAGGAACTGGTGCAGCTCTACGCCGGTTTCAACCTCGGTCACGACGCCGGTCTGCCGGCGCTGCCGATTCAATACGCCGATTACGCGTTGTGGCAGCGCCAGTGGATGGAGGCCGGTGAGCAGGAGCGGCAGCTGGCCTACTGGCAGGCAAAACTCGGCGGCGAACAACCGGTGCTGGAGTTGCCGCTGGATCGCCCGCGCGCGGTGGAGCAGAGCTTCGCCGGCGCCAGCCACAACCTGATTCTCGATCCGGCGCTGAGCCATGCCCTCAAGGCCTTTGCCCGGCAGGAAAACGTCACCCTGTTCGTATTGCTGCTGGCTTCGTTTCAGGCCTTGCTGCATCGCTACAGCGGGCAAAGCGACATCCGTGTCGGCGTGCCGGTGGCCAACCGTGGCCGGGTAGAAATCGAGCGCCTGATCGGCTTCTTCGTCAACACCCAGGTGCTCAAGGCGGACATCGACGCAGAGCTGCCGTTTGTCGAACTGCTGCGTCAGGTCAAACAGACCGCCCAGGAGGCGCAGGCGCATCAGGACTTGCCCTTCGAGCAACTGGTCGAAGCGCTGGAGCCGGGCCGCAGCCTCAGCCACAGTCCGCTGTTCCAGGTGATGTTCAACCACCAGGCCGAGCGCCGTGCGAGCGTTGCGACGCGCCTTAACGGCCTGAACATCGAACCGCTGGAATGGCAGAGCCAGACCGCGCAATTCGACCTGACCCTCAACACTACCGAACAGGCGCACGGCATCGAAGCGGCGCTCAAGTACGCCACTGACCTGTTCGACGCAGCGACCATCGAGCGCCTGGCGCAACACTGGACCGCGCTGTTGCAGGCGATCGTCGCCGAGCCGACCCGGTGCATCGGCCAATTGCCGATGCTCGACGCCGGCCAGCAGCAACAGCTGTTGGCGCAATGGAATCCGTCGCTGATTGAACAACCGCTGACCCAGTGCATCCAGCAAGCCATCGAGGCCCAGGCCGAGCGGCATGCCGATGCGGTGGCGGTGAGCTTTGCCGGGCAACGCCTGACTTACGCTGAACTCAATCACCGCGCCAACCTGTGGGCGCATACGCTGATCGAGCAGGGCGTCGGCCCGGACGTGTGCGTCGGCGTTGCGGTCGAGCGTTCGCTGGACATGATCGTCGCCATTCTCGCGGTGCTGAAAGCGGGCGGCGCCTATGTGCCGCTGGACCCGAGCTACCCGGATGACCGCTTGAGCTACATGATCGACGACAGCGGCATTCACTTGCTGTTGACCCAAGGCCATTTGCTCGGGCAATTGCCGCTGCCGCCGGGGCTGGTCTGCCTCGATCTGAATCAGGCGCCGGAACACGGCATCTCGAGTAACCCGCCATGCCTGACCACGCCGGACAATCTGGCCTACGTCATCTACACCTCCGGTTCCACCGGCAAACCCAAGGGCGCGTTGCTGCCGCACGGCAACGTCATGCGCCTGTTCAGCGCCACCGCGCACTGGTTCGATTTCGGCGCGCAGGACAGCTGGACGCTGTTCCATTCCTACGCGTTCGACTTTTCGGTATGGGAGATTTTCGGCGCGCTGTTGTACGGCGGCAAACTGGTGGTCGTGCCCCACGACGTCAGCCGTTCGCCGGAGGATTTCTACACGCTGCTGTGCGATGAAAACGTCACGGTGTTGAACCAGACACCGTCGGCGTTCAAGCCGTTGATGCAGGTCGCCTGCGAGTCGAGCCGCAGCAATGCCCTGCGTTACGTGGTGTTCGGCGGCGAGGCGCTGGAAGTACAGAATCTGCGCCCGTGGTTCGAACGTTTTGGCGACCGCGCGCCGACGCTGATCAACATGTACGGCATCACCGAAACCACCGTGCACGTGACCTACCGGCCATTGTCGCTGGCGGATCTGCACAGCAATCACAGCAGCCCGATCGGCGCGCCGATTGTCGACCTGTCGTGGTACTTGCTCGACAGCTCGCTGAACCTGGTGCCGCAAGGCTGCATCGGTGAGTTGTACATCGCCGGTGCCGGTCTTGCCCGTGGTTATCTGAATCAGGCCGGCATGAGCGCCACCCGCTTCGTGCCCGATCCGTTCAACCACAAGGCCGGCCAGCGTCTGTACCGTACCGGCGACCTCGCACGGCTGCGCGGCGACGGGGTGATCGAGTACATCGGTCGTATCGACCACCAAGTGAAGATCCGTGGTTTCCGCATCGAGCTCGGTGAAATCGAAGCGCAACTGCTCAAGCATCCACAGGTGCGCGAAGCGGTGGTGCTGGCGGTGGACGGCCTCAGCGGTCAGCAACTGGCAACCTGGGTCGTGCCCGTCGAGGCAGTGAACGCGGACGAGCAGGGCGCCCTGCGCGATTCGATCAAGGCGCACCTGCGCGAAACACTGCCCGATTACATGGTTCCGGTCAGTTGGGCGTTCCTTGACCGGCTGCCGCTGACCGCCAACGGCAAGCTCGATCGCAAGCAGCTGCCGCAGCCGGACGTTGCGCAGGTGCAAGAGGCCTACGCCGCGCCGCGCAGTGAACTGGAACAGCGTCTGGCGGAGATCTGGCAGGACGTGCTCAAGGTCGAACGGGTCGGGCTTCACGATAATTTCTTCGAGCTGGGCGGCGATTCGATCATTTCGATTCAAGTGGTCAGCCGCGCTCGGCAGGCTGGCATTCGCTTTACGCCCAAGGACATTTTTCAGCATCAGACCGTGCAGCGTCTGGCCACCGTCGCGCAGCAGAGCGACGCCGTGCAGACGGAGCAGGGCGAAGTGTTTGGCGATGCGCCACTGACGCCGATCCAGCAGTATTTCTTCCACAGCGACATCCCGGCGCGGCATCACTGGAACCAGTCGATCCTGCTGACCCCGGCGAAAACCCTGCAAGCCGCAGCGTTGCAACAGGCCTTGGCGCAGGTGCAAAAACAGCATGACGCCTTGCGTCTGCGTTATCGCCAAACCGAGCAGGGCTGGCAGCAAAGCCACGGCGCGGCGGATCAGCCACAAGACTTGTTGCGCAGCTTTACGCTGGACGACGGCGCGGCATTGCCAGCGCTGTGCCTTGACCTGCAACGCAGCCTCGACCTGCACAACGGCCCGCTGATCCGCGCGGCGCTGGTCGATATGCCGGACGCCAGTCAGCGTCTGCTGCTGGTGATTCATCACCTGGTGGTCGATGGCGTGTCGTGGCGAATCCTGCTCGAAGACCTGCAAAGCGCCTATCAGCAGATCAGCAGCGGACAGAGCGTGCATCTGCCGGCGAAGACCAGCGCGTTCAAGGACTGGGGATTGCGCCTGCAAGAACATGCGCGCAGCGCGGCGCTGGGCAGCGAACTGAGTTACTGGCGCGAACAGTTGCGCGACGTTCCGCTCGGTTTGCCGCTGGATAATCCGCAGGGCCAGTTGAACAACCGCTTCGAACGCAGCGTCGACACGCGGCTGGACGCCGAACGCACTCGCCAGCTGCTGCAACAGGCCCCGGCGGCCTACCGCACTCAGGTCAACGACCTGCTGCTGACCGCACTGGCGCGGGTGCTCTGCGAGTGGACCGCCAGCGACAGTGCGTTGGTCCAGCTCGAAGGCCATGGCCGCGAAGACCTCTTCGATGACATCGACCTGAGCCGCACCGTGGGTTGGTTCACCAGCATGTTCCCGGTGCGCCTGACGCCAAACGCCAGTCTGCAAACCTCGATCAAAGGCATCAAGGAGCAACTGCGCGCGATTCCCAACAAGGGCATCGGCTATGGCTTGCTGCGTTATCTCGGCACCGCCGAAGCACAAGCGGCGCTGCGTGAACTGGCGCAACCGCAAGTGACGTTCAACTACCTCGGCCAGTTCGATAACAACTTCGACGAAGACGCCTTGTGGCGACCGGCCACCGAAGACAAGGGCGCCGGTCAGGACGCAAACGCGCCGATGGCCAATTGGCTGACCATCGATGGTCGGGTTTATCAGGGCCAGTTGAGCCTGACCTGGACCTACAGCCGCGACGTTTTCGAAGAGGCGACCATTGTCGGTTTGGCCCGCGCCTACGAAGTGGCGCTGAGCGAATTGATCGACCACTGCCTCAGTCATTCCGGGGGGCTGACTCCGTCCGACGTGCCGCTGGCCGGTTTGTCCCAGGCGCATCTGGACAGCCTGCCGATCGCCGCCCAGCGCATCGAGGACATCTATCCGCTGGCGCCGATGCAGAAGGGCATTCTGTTCCACAGCCTGTACGACGCGGACGCCAGCGCCTACGTCTATCAGATGCTGCTGGACATCGACGGCCTCGACGTCGCGCGGTTCCAGCAAGCCTGGCAACGTGTGGTCGATCGCCATGAAGTGCTGCGCGCCGGTTTCATCTGGGGCCGCGATGGCCTCGATGCGCCGTTGCAAGTGATCAATCGTCAGCTGACCCTGGAAATGCCGGAAATCGATGTGCGTGATGCCGCCGACCTGCCGGCGGTGCTTGAAGCACGGGCGCAGGCCGACCGCGAGCGTGGCTTCGATCTGCAGAATCCGCCGTTGTTGCGCCTGTGCCTGCTGCGCACTGCTGACGATCGCCATCGGCTGATTTTCACCTGTCACCACATTCTCATGGATGGCTGGAGCAACTCGCGGATGTTCGGCGAAGTGCTGAAGGATTACGCCGGCCAGCCGGTGCCGAGCCCACAGGGCCGCTATCGGGATTTTCTGGTCTGGCTGCAAGTCCAGGACAAGGCTGCCGCGCAGAACTTCTGGCGCGGGCAACTGGCCGAACTCGACGAGCCGACCCGACTGGCCTCGGCCTGCCACGGACGCACCGTGCCGGGGCCGGGCAAACAGATGCATCGTCTGCATTTCGATGAAGCGTTGACCCAGCGTCTGAACAGCTTCTCCCGTCAGCAACAGGTGACCCTCAACAGTCTGGTGCAGGCCGCGTGGCTGCTGGTGTTGCAGCGCTACACCGGCCAGGCCACCGTGGCGTTTGGCGCCACGGTATCCGGGCGGCCGGTGGATTTGCCGGGCATCGAAGAACAGCTGGGGCTGTTCATCAACACTCTGCCGGTGATCGCCAGCCCGCAGGCCACCCTCAGCGTCGGTGACTGGGTGCGCAGCGTGCAGGACAAGAACCTGCTGTTGCGCGACTACGAACAGACGCCGTTGCAGGACATTCAACGTCTGGCCGCATTGAGTGGCGAAGCGCTGTTCGACACTTTGCTGGTGTTCGAGAACTATCCGGTGTCCGAAGCGCTGGAGGCCAATCCGGGCGGGCTGCGTTTTTCTGGTCTGGAGCATCGCGAGCAGACCAACTACGGCCTGACCCTGATCGCTGGTGCCAGCGAAGTGCTCAACCTCGATTTCAATTACCTCACCGAGCACTTTGCCGAACGCAGCGTGTTTGCTCTGGCGGCGCATTTGCGTGAAGTGCTCGAGCAATTTATCGCAGCGCCGCAGCGGGCACTTGGCGAGATCGGTCTGCTGCCGCAGGCCGAACGGCAGACGCTGGCGCAGTGGAACGACAATCACGCCGCTTATCCGGCCGAGCGGCTGATCTCGCAGAGCTTTGAAGCAAGGGTCGCAGCACATCCGCAGGCACTGGCGTTGAGTCATGCCGGCGTGGCCCTCAGCTATGGCGAACTGAACCTGCGGGCGAATCAGCTGGCCCGGCATTTGGTGACGCTGGGTGTCACCGCCGAAGTGCGCGTCGGCGTGGCGCTGCCGCGTTCGGCGGAACTGGTGATCGCGCTGATGGCGGTGCTCAAGGCCGGCGGCACCTACGTGCCGCTGGACCCGGACTACCCGGCCGACCGCGTGGCCTACATGCTCGACGACAGCCAGGCGAAAGTTCTGCTGACCCAGCAAGCGTTGCTGGCGCAACTGCCGTCCACCGAAGCACACGTGGTGCTGGTCGAGGCCGGCGGTAAGGCGTTCGCCGCGCAAGCGCCGGACAACCTGCCGGCGCGCGCCGACTCGGCCAATCTGGCCTACGTGATCTACACCTCCGGTTCCACCGGCAAACCGAAAGGCGTGGCCATCGCCCATCGCAACGTACAGGCGCTGATTCACTGGTCCGCCGAGGTCTACAGCGAGGACGATCTGCAAGGCGTACTGGCCTCGACGTCGGTGTGCTTCGACTTGTCGGTGTGGGAGATTTTCGTCACCCTTGCGCGCGGCGGATCCATGGTCATCGCACGCAATGCTCTGGAGCTGGCGGACTTGCCCGAGCGTGATCAGGTGCGCCTGATCAACACCGTGCCATCGGCGATTGCCGCGCTACAACGCATCGGCCAGATCCCGCCGGGCGTGCGCATCATCAATCTGGCCGGCGAGCCGCTCAAGCAGGCGCTGGTCGACACGCTGTACCGCGAGACTTCGGTTGCCCACGTTTACGATCTGTACGGGCCTTCCGAAGACACCACGTATTCGACCTGGACCCGTCGCGAACTCGGCGGCCAGGCCAATATCGGCCGGCCACTGCGCAACACCACTGCGTACCTGCTCGACGGGCAATTGCAGGCAGCACCGCTCGGCATCGCTGCGGAGCTGTATCTGGCCGGTGACGGCATCACCCGTGGCTATCTGTTGCGCCCGGGCCTGACCGCCGAACGTTTCGTGCCAAACCCGTTGGCGAGCAACGGCGAGCGCATGTACCGCACCGGCGACCTGACACGTTTTCTGGATGACGGCCGAATCGAATACGTCGGCCGCATCGACCATCAGGTCAAGGTGCGCGGCTTCCGTATCGAACTGGGGGAAATCGAAGCGCGTCTGCTGGCCCAGGCCAGCGTGCGCGAAGGCGTGGTGCTGGCGGTGGACGGCATTGGCGGCCAGCAACTGGTGGCTTATGTGGTGCCGGCCGAAGCCGATCAAAGCCTGGCGCAACTGGACGCGCTGAGCACTGCGCTGCAAACCGCGCTCAAGGCGCATCTGCCGGACTATATGGTGCCGGCGCAGTGGCTGTTCCTTGAACAGTTGCCGCTGACACCCAACGGCAAACTTGATCGCAAGGCTCTGCCGGCACCGGACGCCAGTCAGGCGCAACGCGATTACGTCGCGCCTTCGACGCCGCTGGAGCAGCAGTTGGCCGAGGTCTGGCAGGACATTCTGAAGATCGAGCAGGTCGGCGTGACCGACAATTTCTTCGCCCTCGGCGGCGATTCGATCATCTCGATTCAACTGGTCAGCCGCGCGCGGCAGCAGGGCATTTGCTTCACGCCCAAGGACCTGTTCCAGCAGCAGACGGTGCAGAAACTGGCCGCAGTGGTTTCGCTTGAAGACGCGCAATCAGCCAGCGCCGCCGACTATCCGTTGGCGCAACTGGATCAGGCGCAACTCGATGCCTTGCCGGTGCCGGCGGAACTGATCGAAGACGTCTATCCGCTGTCGCCGATGCAGGAAGGCATGCTTTTCCATACGCTGTCGGATAACGGCAGCAGCCTTTACGTGCAACAGGTCAGCCTGCCGATCAGGGGCCTCGACGTGGAGCGGTTCCGCCAGGCCTGGGAATTCATCATTGTCCGTCAGGCGATCCTGCGCACCAGTTTCCATTGGCAGGACGGCCTGGCCAAACCGCTGCAGGTGGTGCATCGCCATGCGCCGCTGCAGATGCAGGTGCTCGATTGGCGTGAGCAGGACTGCAGCGAGGCGGCGATTGCCGAATTCGCCAGCGCCGATCGCGCGCTGGGCTTCGACTTGGCCGAAGCGCAATTGCAGCGGGTGACCTTGCTGCAGCTGGGCGACGAGCAGTACCAGATGATCTGGACCAGCCACCACATTCTGATGGATGGCTGGAGCAGTTCGCGGTTGTTCGGCGAGGTCTTGCAGTACTACGCCACGGGCCAGGTGACTGGCGAAAACGGCCGCTATCGCGACTTCATTGCCTGGTTGCAGGCGCAGGATCAGGATGCCCAGGAGCTGTTCTGGAAGGCGCGTCTGGCGGTGGTCAACGAACCGACTGCGCTGAGTCAGGCGATGCACCCGCGCCACAGTGCCGACGTTACCGGTCACGATGCGCTCTATTCGAATTGGGACAAGGCGCAAACCGCACGCCTGCTGGAGTTCTGCCGCGACCTGCGCATCACCCCCAACACGCTGATTCAGGGCGCGTGGCTGCTGCTGTTGCAACGCTACACCGGCCAGCAGACGGTGACCTTCGGCGCCACCGTATCGGGGCGTCCGGAAAGTCTGCCGAAAGTCGGCAACATGCTCGGCCTGTTCATCAACACTTTGCCGATCATTCAGACGCCGCAGGCCGATCAGCGCCTGGCCGACTGGCTGGGCGAAGTGCAGGCCTACAACCTCGACATTCGCGATTATTCCCAGGCACCGCTAGCCGATGTGCAGCGCTGGTCGAACCTCGGTGGTCAGGCGCTGTTCGACAGCATCGTGGTGTTCGAAAACTTCCCGATCGACGAGCGCTTGCAGGAAGAAACCGACACAGAGCTGACCTTCGGCAAATCCATCGGCCACGGCGTGACCAACGTGCCGATGGACCTTGCGGTGATGCTCGGCGATGAATTGTCGATCGAGTACCTGTACCTGCGCAGCCACTTCAGCGCCGAGGCGGTGCAAGGCATTCGCCTGACCCTGGAAAATACCCTCGCGGCGATGATGGCCGCGCCGTATGAGCGACTGGGCAATTTGCAGCGTCTGTCCGCCGAACAATGGCAAGCGGCGCAGGCCTGGAGCGCCGAACCGGCGCACCGCCATGAACCGCGCCTGTTGCCGGAGCTGATCAGTCGTCATGCGCAACAGCAACCCGACGCGATCGCCGTGCAATGCGCCGGCGAGAGACTGAGCTACGCAGAGCTGGAGCGGCAGGCCAATCGACTCGCGCAGTGCCTGATCGCCCACGGCGCCGGGCCGGAAGTGGTGATCGGCGTGGCGTTGCCGCGCTCGCTGGAAATGCTGGTGAGTTTCCTCGCCGTGCTCAAGAGCGGTGCGGCGTACGTGCCGCTGGACATCGATTATCCGCCCGAGCGCTTGGCGTACATGATCGAAGATTCGCGCATGACCCTGCTGCTGACGCAAACCAGCCTGCGGGCGACGTTACCGGCGCCGCATGGCGTGTTGCGTCTGGAAATCGATCAACTCGATCGCAGTCTTTACAGCGATGCCGCACCGGTCTGCGATGTTCACGAGCAGAGCCTGGCGTATCTGGTTTACACCTCCGGCTCCACCGGACGGCCGAAAGGCGTGGCTGTCACCCAGGGACCGCTGAGCATGCACTGCCAGGCGATCGCCGAGTTGTACGAAATGGACGCGAGCAGTTGCGAGCTGCACTTCATGTCGTTCGCTTTCGACGGTGCCCATGAACGCTGGCTGAGTACCTTGTACAGCGGCGGTCGTCTGGTGATCCGTGACGGATGCCTGTGGACGCCGGAGCAGACCTATCAGGCCCTGCACGATTACGGCGTGACCATCGCCTGCTTCCCACCGGCCTATCTCAAACAACTCGCCGAGTACGCCGCCGCCAGTGGCATCGCACCACCGCCAGTGCGCATCTACTGCTTCGGTGGCGATGCGGTGCCGGAGCAGACCTTCGAACAGGTGAAAGCGGCGTTGCGTCCGCAATACTTCACCAACGGGTATGGTCCGACCGAAACCGTGGTCACGCCGATGCTCTGGAAAGTCGCCATCAGCCAGCAGTGCGAAGCGGCATACGCGCCGATCGGTCGCGCGGTCGGTGCGCGTTCGTTGTACGTGCTCGACGACGATCTGAATCCGCTGCCGCCGGGCTTTGCCGGTGAGTTGTACATCGGCGGTTACGGCGTCGCTCGTGGTTACTACGGACGCCCCGATCTGACCGGCGAGCGCTTCGTGCCCAACCCGTTTGCGCCCGGCGAACGCCTGTACCGCAGCGGCGATCTGGTGCGCCGTCGCGCGGACGGCGTGGTCGATTACGTCGGGCGCATCGACCATCAGGTCAAGGTGCGTGGCTTCCGCATCGAGCTGGGCGAAGTCGAGGCCAGCCTGCGTCAGTTGCCGGCGGTAAGCGATGCGCTGGTGATTGCCCGCGACAATGCCTCCGGCAAGCAACTGATCGGTTATGTAGTCACCGCCACGGGTGATGATATCGGCGATGAACTCAAGGCCGGGCTGCGCGCTTCGCTGCCGGAATACATGGTGCCGGCGCAGATCGTCTGCCTCAGCGCGTTCCCGGTCACGCCCAACGGCAAGCTCGATCGCAAGGCCTTGCCGGAGCCGGAGTTCAAAAGCGACGAATATGTTGCCCCGCGCACCGAGCAGGAAACCTTGCTGGCCGAGATCTGGGCGCAGGTGCTGCAGGTCGAGCAGGTGGGTATCAGCGATAACTTCTTTGAACTGGGCGGCGATTCGATCCTCAGCCTGCAAGTGATCTCGCGGGTGAGAAACCACCCGACCCTGCAGATGGAGCTGAAGCTGCGTGATCTGATGCGCTATCAAACCATCGCCGGCATCGTCGAGCAGCAGGTGGCGAAGGAGGGCGCCGGGCAAGCGCTGCCGGACCTGACACAGGTTGCCGCAGAGGGCGCGTTCAATTTGCTGCCGATCCAGCAATGGTTCTTCGCCGAAGGCATGGCCGAGGCGCATCACTACAACCAGTCGTTGCTGCTCAGCGCACGTCAGCCGCTGGATCTCGATGCCCTGGAACAGGCCCTGGGCTTGATCGAACAGCATCACGATTCGTTGCGTTTGCGTTTTTCCAACGACGGCGGGCGCTGGTTGCAGCGCTATAGCAGCAGCGCGTCCGACGAGGCTGTGCTGTGGCGCCGTGAAGCGCAAAGCAGCGAAGAGGTCGAAGCCTTGGCCAACCTCGCGCAGCGCAGCCTCAAACTCAATGACGGGCCGGTCTGGCGGGTCATGCATGTGGCATTGCCGGATGGCCAGGCGCGCTTGCTGGTGGTGATTCATCACCTGGTGGTCGACACCGTGTCGTGGCGGATTCTGCTCGACGATCTGAAAGTCGCTTATGAGGCGTGCGTGCAGGGGCTGGCGCCGCAACTGCCGATTCGCACCAGCAGTTATCGTTCGTTTGCCGAGGCATTGCAGGCGCAGGCGCCGGTGATTGCCGAGCAGGAATTGAGCTATTGGCTGGAGCAACTGGATCAGCCCGGCGTTGATCTGCCGTGCGACAACCCGCGCGGCAAGAACCTCGTGCGGCAACAGGCGCAGGCGCGGCTCAAGCTGTCCCGCGAGCACACCGAACAACTGCTCAAACAGGCCCCGGCGGTGTACGGCACGCAGATCAACGACTTGCTGTTGTCAGCGCTCAGCCGCGCCCTGTGCCGCTGGAGCGAGCAACCGTCGGCGTTGATTCTGCTCGAAGGGCACGGGCGCGAAGACCTCTTCGAATCGATCGATCTGAGCCGCAGCCTCGGCTGGTTCACCAGCATGTTCCCGGTGCGTTTACGCCCGGACAGCGACGACATCGGCCAATCGATCATCGATGTGCAGGCGCAACTGGCGGGCGTACCGCAGAAGGGCATCGGCTATGGCGTGCTGCGTCATCTGGCCGGGCCGGACATTTCGGCGCAACTGGCCGCACTGCCGCAGGCACGGGTGACGTTCAACTACCTCGGGCAGTTCGACCAGAGCTTCGATGAACAGGCGTTGCTGGTGCCGGCACTGGAAGAGACCGGCGACAACTACAGTCTCAAGGCGAATCTGGGCAACTGGCTGGAAATCGTCGGCCAGGTCTATGACGGGCAACTGGCCTTGCGCTGCATCTACAGCAGCCAGCGTTACCGCGCCGGCACCATGGATGCGCTGATGAGCGATTACCAGCGTGAGCTTGAAGCGTTGATCGAGCATTGCATGGCGCGGGCGGGTTGATCGCCCGGTCTTTTGCGCGGGCGCTGCCCAGGCGCGCCCGTCTTATTGCGGATACAAGGATTTTTAACGATGTCGTTACACCCTGATCTGGAAGCTTTCCTCGACCTCGCTCAAGACAGCCAGGACGCCGGCCTGCCGGCCATGCACCAACTGACCCCGAGCGAGGCCCGCGCCACCTTCGAGCAGACCACCGCGCAACTGCGCTGGCCGGCGCCGCAGGATCTTGAAGTCACCGAGATCGAAACACAGGCCCGTGACGGTGCGGCGCTGGCGTTGCGTTTGTATCGGCCCAACGGTATTGAATCGCCGCTGCCGGTGCTGGTGTATTTCCACGGTGGCGGGTTTGTGGTCGGCAGTCTGGATTCCCACGACGGCGTCTGCCGCGAGTTTTGCCAGCGCACGCCGTGTGCGGTGCTTTCGGTCGGTTATCGACTGGCGCCGGAGCATCGCTTTCCGACAGCACTGGAGGATGGTGAGGACGCTTTGGCCTGGCTGGCCGAAGAGGCTGCGAGCCTCGGCCTGGATGGTTCGCGCGTTGCGTTTGGTGGCGACAGCGCGGGTGCCACATTGGCGACGGTGCTGGCGATTCAGGCTGTGCGGCAGCCGCACACGGTGGCTATCGCGCCGAAGGCGCAGTTGTTGTGTTATCCGGTGACGGATGCTTCGCGAGTGCATGATTCGCGGCTGTTGTTTGGCGAGGGGTACCTGCTCGAGAACGACACGCTGGAGTGGTTTTATCAGCACTATGCGCGTGGGCCGGAGGATTATCTGGATTGGCGTTTTTCGCCGTTGCTGGCGGAGGATCTGCGCGGGGTTGCGCCGGCTATTGTGCTGCTTGCCGGGTTTGATCCGTTGCTGGATGAGGGGCAGGCTTATGTCGACAGGCTGCGCGGGCAGGGGGTCGAGGTCGAGGTCGAGGTTTGTGGCGGGTTGACTCATGATTTGTTGCGGTTGGGGGCGGTGGTGCCTGGGGTTCTGGAGGTTTATTCGAGGGTTGGTGGGGCGCTTGCGCGGGCTTTTTGGATGGGGTGAATATCCGTTTTTTTTGGTGTTGCTGCTGGCGGTTTCGCCCTTACGGCGACTTACTTTTTTACAAGCGCCAAAAAAAGTAAGCAAAAAACGCTAGCTCCTGCGTTCGGCCCTCGCAGGCTCGGGTTCCTTCGCTGCGGGATCGATCCGGGCGCAGCGGCTCCGGTTTGCTTCGCTGCACCTACACTCGCTGTGTTCGACTTCGTCGAACGGTCGCTGCGCTCCCACCCCCGGATCAATCCCTCCACTCAGCCTTCCGACGTCGCCGGTGGATCAAAAGCAAGATCAAAAGCACTCGAGCTAACGCTCATTGTTGAGTGGGGCGGCTGCGCCGCGGGCAGCTGCGCTGCTTGGCTTTTTGCTTTTGCTTTTGTGGGAGCGAGCCTGCTCGCGAAGGCGGCCTGACAGCCGACCTGTTCTTGAGTGGTGCGCGATCCAACTGTAGGAGCTGCCGAAGGCTGCGATCTTTTGATCTGGCTTTTGCTCTTGCTTCGGCTCTGGCTCTTGATCTGGCTTTTGCTTTTGCTGTGGCTTTTGATCCGGCTTTTGATCTCTTGCCCCTTCGGCAGGCTTCGTTACGGGATCGATCCGGGGGTGGGAGCGCAGCGACCGTACGACGCAGTCGTACACAGCGAGTGTAGGTGCAGCGAAGCCAACCGGAGCCGCTGCGCCCGGATCGGTCCCGTAACGAAGGTACCCCGAGCCCCAGCGAGCGGGCCGTACGCCGGGGCAAAGCCTTTTGGGTTACCTTTTCGGCGTTTGGAAAAGGTGACTCGCTGTAAGAGCGAAACCGTCAGCGGCAGCACCCGCAGCAACGGATATGCCCCCCAATCCCCAATCCCAAAAACCAAAAAGCCCCGCCAAAGCGGGGCTTCCACACAACTAAGAGCAATCAGAAATCAGCCTTCACCGACATCACAAAATTGCGCGGATCCCCGTAGAAGTTACCGAACCCCTCGGTACCAATGGTCGCGTAATAACGCTTGTCGAACAGGTTATTGCCGTTCAACGCCACCGACCAGGTGTCATCGATCCGATAACCAATGCGACCGTTCCAGACCGCATAACCCGCGCCGTCGACATTGTCCCCGCCCAGAGGCGAAACCCGGTAGGTGCCCGTCTGCGCATTGACACCCGCACCAATCGTCACACGATCCAGCGGTCCGCTCAGGGCGTAATCACCCCAGACGCGCAACAGGTGACGCGGCACGTAAGAGTTGTAGACCGCGCCATCCTGAGTGGCATCGGCATCTTCCAGCACCTTGGTCTGGGTGTAGGTATAACCGGCCAACAGTTGCAGGCGGTCGATCACTTCACCGCTGACTTCAGCTTCAAAGCCCTGGGCGCGGACCTTGCCCGAGTTGATCTGGCACGAACTGTCTTCGCACCGCAGGTCATCCTGGGCCGCATCTTTCTGGATGGTGCGGAACAGGTTGAACGTGGTGTTCAGACGACCGTCGTACCACTCACCCTTGATCCCCAGCTCGTAGCTCTGGCCAATCAGCGGCTTGAGCGTGCTGCCGTCGATGGTTTTGTACGAGCCTTGCGGGGTGAAGATGTCGGTGTAGCTGGCGTAGGCGGTCAGGTTGTCGTTGAGGTCGTAGAGCAGGCCGGCGAACGGCGTGACCTGGCCGGTTTCGGTGGACTGGGTGTTGACCTCGGTGCCTTCGCCACGGAAGTACTGCACCGAGTCAGTGTCGGATTTGTACCAGCTGACCCGACTGCCGAGTACCAGGGTCATCGGGTCGGCGAGTTTCAGGCGGGCGATCGAGTAGGCGCCGTATTGCTTGATGTGCATGTCCACCGGGCCGCCACGGGAGGCGTTGGCCAGGTAGTAGCTTTCATCCGGCTGCGGGATGTTGTGGTTCGGGTTGAACACGTTCTGGCGCTGTGGCAATGCCGCCACCGCGTAGAAGTCGTCCTTGTGCGAACGGCTGGCGTTGGCGCCGACGATCAGTTCGTGCTGCTGGCCGAAGGCGTCGAATTTGCCGTCGACGTAAGCATCGAAGCCGTAGTCGCGCTGATCGTAATCATAGGTACTGCCGAGCATCAGCGTATTGGTGGCTGTGGCGCCCAATGGCACTGTGCCGCTCGGGAAGGAGTATTCCATGTCCTGAGTGTTGCGCGAGTAGACACCGGCGACTTTCAGCGACCAGTCATCGTTGAACTGGTGTTTGACGTCGGCGAAGTAGGTGGCGCGTTTGCTGCGCTGGTTGTTCCACGAGGTGTTCAGGCAGGTGGAGCGTTTCAGGTGCAGGTCGGAGCCGTCGGCGTAGCGCGGCAGGCCGCCCCAGCACGGGGTGGCGTCGACGTCTTCATAGGCCATGCCCAGACCGAGGGTGGTGTCGGGGCTGAGGTCGAAGTCCAGGGCGCCGTAGTAGATCTGGTCGCGGCGTTCAGCCACGTCGTAGAAGTACTTACGGGTCTGCTGGGTCACCACGGCGCGGCCACGGACAGTGCCGGCGTCGTTCAGCGGGCCGCCGGTGTCGACCTGGCCGCGGTAGTTGTCCCAGGTCCCGGCCGATAGCGAGAGCTGCGTGTGCGGGGTGTCCTGGCCGCGCTTGCGCACGAAGTTGACGCCGCCGGCGGTGCCGCCCGCGCCCTTCATCATGCCGGCCGCGCCGCGGAGGATTTCCACGCGGTCATAGATGGCCATGTCGCTGTTGAAGCTGTCCGCCTGCACGTAGCTGCTGCCGATGTCCAGCGGCACGCCGTCGTACTGGTACTGGCCGGTCATGCGGAAACCGCGTGAGTAGAAATATTTGCCGCCCATGGGCGAGTCGTAGACGGTGATGCCCGGGGTCTTCTCCATCACCTGTTCGATGGTGTTGAGGTTCTGGTCGTCGAGCATCTTGCGGGTCATCACCGTGACCGACTGCGGCGTTTCCTTCAGCGAGTGCACGCCTTTGCCGATGGTCACGCCGCCGGTGGTGTACGAGTTGCTGCCTTCGGTGGTGGCGCCGAGGCGGTTGGCGTTGACGTTGGTCGGCGCCAGTTCCATCGCGCTGCCGCTGGTGGCCGGGCCGAGCACGGTGACGGTGTTGCCGTCACGCTGATAGCGAATGCCGGTGCCGCTGAGCATCGCCTTCAGCGATTCGTCGTCCTGGTAGCGGCCGTTGAGGGCGCTGGAGCGCAGGCCTTGCAGGCTTTCCGGGCTGTAGATGATTTGCAGGCTGGTCTGCTGACCGAGGGTCTGCAGGGCCTGGGCCAGCGGTTGGGCCGGGATGTTCAGGGTCCATTCCTGGGCCTGGACATACGGCGCTGCCGCGAGGGTCAGTGCCAGACCCAGGCCGCTACCAGCCAGACGTGTGCGGGTCGCGCCGTGCATCAGCAGGGCTCGAGTCAGAGGGCGAAGCATGAAACGGGATGCGGACATGAGGTTAAGACCTTGGCAGGTATAGTTGTTAATGGTTCTTATTCATCTCATTAAGACGAGGAAGCCGCGGCAAACCGGAAAAGTTTTTTCTCCGGCCCGGTCGCGGCTGCTTCGATCAGGCGGGTTGCAGTTCGCTTCTGACCTTGCCGGCCTCCATGCGTACCAGTTGATCGGCGACGTCGAAGTAACGGTCGTCGTGGGAAATCACGATGATGGTCTTGCCCAGACGCTTGAGGTCGGGCAGCAGCTCGGTATAGAAGATCCGCCGGAATGTCGGGTCCTGATCCGCCGCCCATTCATCGAACACCAGCACCGGGCGCTCTTCGAGCCAGGCGTTGACCAGTGCCAGGCGTTTGCGCTGGCCGGTGGACAGGTCGGTGGTGCTGAACGCGCCGTCGCGCACGCTGACCTTGTGCGCAATCTCCAGACGTTCGAGGTAGCGGGTGGCATCCTGCGGCACTTCACGATCGCCCTGAATCAGATCATCGAACAGGTAGTAGTCGGCGAAGATCGTGGTGAAGTTCTGCCGGTAATCATCGCGGTTGACGGCGGTGATCGGCTTGTCGTTAACGCGGATTTCGCCCTCGGTCGGCGCGTACAGGCCCAGGAGCAATTTGATCAGCGTGGTCTTGCCGCAGCCGTTCTCACCGACGATAAACACAATGTCGCCCTGTTCGATGCGCAGGTTCACCGGGCCGAGGCGGAACGGCTCGCTGCCTTCCACCGCCGGGAAGGCGTAGCGCACGTTGCGCAGTTCCAGGCTGTTGACGGCGGCCGGCTTGCTGCCCTGATCCTGCAACAACAGGTGCGGTTCCGGCGATGAGAACTGTTCGCTGAGTTCGGCAATGCGGCGGAAGGCAATCTGCGCGCGGCTGATGATCGGCAGGGTGCTGATCAGGTGTTCCAGCGGCCCCTTCATGTACAGCAGCACCAGAACGAAACCGCTCATCACCGCTTTGTCGGCACTCGGCCACAGCGATTGCAGGGCCAGGGCCATGCCGATGACCACGAAGAACAGCATCGAGCCAAACGACTTGGCGATGACGAAGGTGTTGATCGATCTGATCTGGGTGTCGCAGATTTTCTCGGCGGTTTTTTGAATGCCGGCGACGAACATGCGCTGGCGACGCGGGCGGTGAATGCGCAGTTCCTTGGCGCCTTCGGCAATTGCGTTGTAGTGCTTCTGCAGTTCGTCTTCGGAATCGCGCGCGGCGTAGAAACCGCGCATGCCCTTGGCCCGCGCAAACGCCTGGATGGTGGTGCCGATGGCGATGGCCACCAGCATCATCAGGAACATCGGCCACGACAGCATGGCCAGATAGCCGAGACAACCAAGGGTCACGGTCATGGAGATCGCCAGGGGCGCAAAGGCGAAGGCGAAGTCGCTGATGGTGTCGACGTCGTGGGTCAGCACCGGAATCAGGCGATGGCTGCGATAGCGTTCGATCTGGTCGATCGGCGCCGACAGGACTTTCTCCCCCAGCTCTTTGCGCAGTTTGGCGATGATGTGCTGGCCGACGTAGTTGGTGCCGATGTCCGACAGGATCGTGGTCAGCAGGGCCAGGGCACAGAGGCCGGCAAAGATCATCACCACGGTGCGGGTCAGGCCGTCATCGGAATGCAGGGCGTTGTTGATGGTCGCCAGCAGCACGGTGACGCTCAGGCCGCCGAGCATGCCGAGCACGATGGACGCCGAGACGATCAGGCGGAAGGGCTTGAGCAGGGCGAACAATTCGTTGATCGCCCCACGCGTAGGCTTGGTCATGGAGGATTCCTGCTTCGATGCGGAGGGAGTGCCGGTACTTAAGGAAAACGAATGGTCGCGGAGTTTCTTTAACCGAGCGCAGGCGTGGCTGCGCTCGTCGACGGCGGGATCAGAGGTCGCGTACTACGCGAAAGCCCAGCCAGTCGCCCTTGCTGGTCGGCCAGCTGCTGTTGCGGTTGCCCGAGCGCGAGAAGATCGGCGCCTCGCCCCAGTCGTTGCCGCGCATGACCTGGCGTTCGCAGTTTTCCTGGGTCCATGGGCGACCGTCGGCGGGCACGCCGGAGTAGTCCGGGTGATAGCAATCGGCGGTCCATTCGTAGACGTTGCCGTGGGCGTCGAACACGCCAAACGCATTGGCCGGGAAGGTGCCGGCCGGCGAGGTGAAGTTGTAGCCGTCGGCTGCGCCATAGGTGTTGGCGTGTTTGGAGATCTGGTAATCCTTGCCCTCATCGAACGGGAACGGGAAAGGCCCGGTGCTGCCGCCCCGGGCGGCGTATTCGCGGATCGATTCGCTTTGCAGGCGATAGGCGTGCCCGGTCTTTTTCGACAGCCAGTCGATGTAGCCCTGGGCTTCGGCGACGTTCATGCATACGGCCGGGTCGCGTGGCGTCTGTTTGAATTCCGGCTTGCCGGCGGTGCAACGACGGCCCGGACGATCATCGAAGTCGTAGGGCTTGTTGCCGGTTTCGCGCACATAGGCGTCCCATTCGCCCACCAGCACCTGCGAGCGGCTGATAGCGAATGGTTTGCTGAACGTCACCGTGTGCAGCGGGCCTTCGTCGGGCTGCCGGCCGACTTCATCGTCCGGTGTGCCCATGGTGTAGCTGCCGGTCGGCAGCACGACCATTTCCGGGCAGTCCTTGCAATCCTTGAACACTTTACCCGCGGCGGGGGCGGTCGCCGCCTGCGCGCTGCCGGGCATCAATGCGCCGCAGAGGGCGCTGAGCGCCAGTGCGGGCAGGGCTTTGGAGAGGAGTGACGCGTGAGGCTTTTTCATGGGTCGTCTCTTTGAAAGGAAAACGGCAGTCGAGGGTCAGGCACGCAGCTTGGTGCCGAGGATGTCCATGAAGCGATCCACTTCGGCTTCGCTGTTGAGCAAGCCCGGCGCGGTGCGAATCACCGGCCCGACGTCGCGGCTGACCGCGTCGCAGATCACCCGGTTCTGCATCAGCCAGGCCGCCACTTCATCGCTGTCCTGGCCCTTGATCCGGAAGAAGGTGAAACCGGCGGAGAACTGCGAGGCGAGCGGGGTGACCAATTCGATGTTGCGGTGCTCCTGCAAGCGTTGCTTGAGGTAACTGTTGAGCTGATGAATGCGCGTCTGCACCTCGGCTTTGCCCAGGTGCAGGTGCAACTTGAAGGCTTCGTCCAGCGCCCAGCGATGCTCGAAGGCGTGGTAGCCGCCCGGGGTCATGATGGTCGAGAAGGCCGTGGCCTCGGAGAAGGTCGGCACGCTGGGGCTGACGTATTTCAGTTCTTCGGTGCGGCTGCAGACGATGCCGGTGCCGCGCGGGCCGAACATCCACTTGTGCGTGCCGGCGATGAAAAAGTCGCAGTTCATCTGCGGGAAACTCAAGTCGTCGACACCGAAACCGTGCACACCATCGACCACGTAAATCAGCCGATCCTTGTCGTCGCGCTGGCGGTTGTGCTCGTCGACCAGCCGCGAGATGTCGCTGATCGGCAGCTTCACGCCGCTGCCCGAATGCACCCAGGTCATGCCCAGCACACGGGTTTCGGGGCGGATGTTGCGATTGATCGTGTCGAGCACCTGATCCAGAGAAATGCTCTGCGGGGTTTCGAACAGCTTGAGTTTGCGCACGCGCGTGCCGTCACGACGGCTGCGGAAATCGAGAATGTTGCGCGTCGAATAATGTTCGTGAACCGTGGTGAGAATTTCCTGATCCGCGCGCACCTGCACGCTGCCGTAGATCATCGCGAGGCCTTCGGTAGTGCTGCCGGTCAGGGCGATTTGCGCCGGTTTGGCTTGCAGATACTGGCCTGCCCAGTGGCGCACGTTTTCTTCGCGCTTCTCGGTGACGCCCAGATCCCAATCCATCGCCAGACCCGGATTCAGATCCAGCGCCGCGCGATGGCGTTCGATGGCTTCGCGCACCGGTTTGGGGTGCGATGTGACGAGGAAATTGGCGAAGTGAATCGCTTGGGAATCCTGATCGAACATTTGACGCAACTGCGCCCATTTGTCTCGCGACGCAGTCGGCACGGCAGCGATGGCCGCCGGAGCACTCAGGCTGGCGCCCAGGGGCAGGGCGGCGGCGAGCAGGCCGGCCTGCTTGAGAAAAGTGCGACGATCGGTCATGGCCGGGCCACCTCCTGGCGTGACGCCAGCGCCGGTTTCGCGGCTTTTTGCACCTGATCCCAGACGCGCATGAAGTTGCCGCCCCAGAGCTTGGCGATGTCCGCTTCGGAGTAGCCGCGCTGCAGCAGTTCGGCGGTGACGTTGCGAATCTCGCCGACGTTTTCCCAGCCCTTGATGCCGCCGCCGTCGTTGAAGTCCGAGGCGATGCCGACGTGGTCGATACCGATCTTGCGCACTGTGTAATCGATGGCGTCGCCGAAGTCCTTTAGGGTGGCTTTCGGTTCTTCTTCGAGGATCGCGTAGAGGCCGCTGGCGTATTGGCCGAGCTTCTGTTCCGACCAGGCGGTGATGATCGGATCGCCCGGCATCAGTGCCATGGCCAGATTGGGCAGTGGCGGCAGATCGAAGCGCGCACGCAACGCATTGAGTTTGTCCTGCGTGCCCTGGGTCAGCGGTTTCAGGTACTGCGAGAAGGCGACGACTTGCACCACGCCGCCACTGTTCTTGATCAGTTGCAGTTCTTTGTCGCTGAGGTTGCGCGGGATATCCACCGCCGCCCGTGGCGCCGAGTGCGAGGCCACCAGCGGTGTACGGCTCAGTTCGGCGACTTGCTCGAGGGCCTTGGTCGACATCTGCGAAACGTCGATGATCACGCCCAGATCGTTCAAGCGCTGCACCGCTTGTTTGCCGATGTCCGACAGACCATCGAGGGCGTCGGGCGAATCATTGAAAAACGGCAGCGGCCGCGACGAGTCGGCCCAGCTGTTGTTGCCGATGTAACTGAAACCGAACATGCGCATGCCGCGCCCGGCCCACAGGTCGAGCTTTCTCAGATCATTGCCCAGCGGGTAGGCGTTGAGCATGCTGATGAAAATCGCAAACTTGCCTTCGCCGTGCAGGCGGCGGAAGTCATCCGGCGTGTAGGCGATGCCGGCCTGATTGGGGAAGTCGCGGACGATCCCGGAAATGATCTTGTAGCGCACTTCCTGCTGGTTGCGCGCCTCTTCGACAAAGCCCTCGGTGGGACGGTGCGGGGCGTTCGGGCCGTTCCACATTTCCGGCCAGCCGAACACCGTCAGCGCCGCGCCGGACAGGCGTCCGCGATTGGCCTTGATGAGGTCGAACTGGCCCGAGCCATCCTTGTCGGCTTCGTGGTCGTGGCTGCCGAAACTCAGCGGTACGGTGATGTGGCTGTCGAACGACAGCAGGCGATCCTGCAACTCCGTCGCCTGTTTCATCACCTTCACCGGATAGCCGGGGTTGTTCCAGTAATCCCAGGCCAGAAATCCTGCGCCGGCACTGATCGCCAGGGCCAGCGGCAGGCCGATGAATAGAGCCTTTTTCCAACGCGGTTTTGTCATTGCCATCTCATTCAGGTTCGCCGTCGAGGTACAGGCGCAGGGGCCTTTGCTATCTGGGAAGAACGAGTGGCCGCAGGGCTAATTTAGGCGCGCGTTACAAATGCCCGGCAGCGGCGCAGGGATGTTTTGCCGGCGGCGTAAATTTCCCCGCCGAGCAAACGTTCTAGCTTGGATAAAGCCTGCTTCATGGCTGACACAGGTAGGGCAATGACGATCTCTCGACGCTGGTTCATGGCGGGCATGGCACTCACGGGCGCCGCGCTGCCTGCCGCTTTTTATGCACATCGTGAATTGACCCGCGAGGAGTTTCCGATCACCCCGGGCGAGGCCACGGTCGATCTGGCGGACACCGCCGGGCAACAGCTGGCGGACAATTTGCGTGGGGTCTGGGACATTCGCTTTACCGGTGCGGCGGCCGGGCTTGATGGTTTGCCGGCGCAAGGCCTGGAGCTGTTTCTCGACATCGCTCATCGTGGGCGCGGCCTGCGCGGTTATCTCGACACCGGAGCGAATCTGCGTGCCGAAGGGCCTGTGCGTTATCAAGTGATTGGCGATCTGGCACCGGGCAACGGCGCCGAGATGTATTGGCGCCTGCTGCGCACCGATGCGCCACTTGCACCGCCGGTGTATGAATTCAAAGTCAGACTGGATGAGGTCTGGGCGGCGTTCGGCAATGCCGGCAGCGCCACGTTCACCGGGCAAGTGCTGCGTCTGGACCGGCCGTTGGCCTTGCCCGAGCTGGACAACCAGTTCATCGCCATCAAACGACGTTTTCCCGAGGCCCGTGAACGCACCGGGCTTAATCCGCAACTGTTGGCCTGGCTGGTGGCGCCCGAGCATCGGTTGTTCCATCAGCTCTGGCACGCCACCCGCGACAAGTGGCACAAGCTCTCGGAGAAAAAGCGCGAAGCGCTGCGCGGCATCGGCTGGCAGCCCGGGCCGCGTGACAAGGAGCGCGACGCCCGTGGGCCAAGCAAGGATCGCAATGGCTCGGGCGTGGATTTTTTCTTTATGCATCGGCACATGCTAGGCATCGCCCGCTCGATGCAGGATTTGCCTTCCTGGCCGGCGTTTCCGCAGCCGCAGCCTGAGCTGGAGCGGGACCGACAGGGCTTCGCCCGCTATTTCGACAATCATGACGGCAATTCGCTGCCGCCGACCTGGCTGGCCGAGGGCGATGACGAGTACACCAAGTGGGTCAGCGACATCAAAGCGGCGGAGACTTTTCAGAGCAATTTTCTGGTCTGGGAATCGCAGTATCGTGATCCGCGTTATTTGTCGAAATTGACCCTTGGCCAGTTCGGCTCCGAGGTCGAACTGGGCCTGCACGACTGGCTGCACATGCGCTGGGCTTCGGTGGCGCGTGACCCATCCAACGACATTCCAGTGCCGATGGCGCGCGATCAGGCGGACTTCGCTGCGCGCTGGTATGCGCCGGAAAACGACTTTCTCGGTGATCCGTTTTCCTCCCATGTGAATCCGGTTTTCTGGCGTTTCCATGGCTGGATTGATGATCGCCTGGAAGACTGGTTCCGCGCCCATGAACGTTTTCACCCGGGCGAAGTGAGTCGTTTGGAAGTCAACGGCGTGCCGTGGTTTGCACCGGGACGCTGGGTGGAAGTCGCCGACCCCTGGCTCGGCCCCGACACCCACGGCTGCAGTACCGTGCCCGGCCTGCAAGTCGGACGCTCAGTGGAGATGGACCCGGAGACCATGAAGCTGGCGCTGCGTATCACTTTTGGCGACGAAGACAACATGACCGAGCTGTTCCGCAAAGTGCCACAGCGCCCTTGGTATGCGCGACACCTGAAGGTCAAGGGCCGACAGCTCTAGATTGGTTCAACACATACTCAGGATAGGTCGCAATCCCCTTGTGGGAGTGAGCCTGCTCGCGATGGCGTCGTGTTAGTCACCCGTTATGCCGGATGACCCACCGTGATCGCGAGCAGGCTCACTCCTACAGGGGGTATTTATTGTGGCGTAGATTTTGGCCTGACCGAAAGCCTCCTGTGGGAGCTTGCTCGCGGAGGCTTTTTTTGGGGCGGTGGGGGCATTTTGAGTGAGTACATATCCATCGCTGCGGTAACGACTACCTAAGGTTTCGCCCTTACGGCGACTCACTTTTTTTACAAACGCCTAAAAAAAGTAAGCAAAAAAACGCTTGCTCCTGCGTTCGGCCCTCGCAGGCTCGGGTTCCTTCGCTGCGGGATCGATCCGGGCGCAGCGTTTCCGGTTTGCTTCGCTGCACCTCCTTCCGCTGTGTCTGGCTGCGCCAGACGGTCGCTGCGCTCCCACACCCGGATCAATCCCTCCGCTCAGCCTTCCGACGTCGCCGGTAGATCAAGATCAAAAGCACTCGAGCTAACGCTCATTGTTGAGTGGGGCGGCTTCGCCGCGGGCAGCTGCGCTGCTTTGCTTTTCTGTGGGAGCGAGCCTGCTCGCGATAGCTATCTCAAAGATACGAATGAACAGCAGATTTACCCTGATCCCTGTGGGAGCGAGCTTGCTCGCGATGGCGTCAGTCCAGTCGACGCATCTCCGTCAGATCACCTCCCAACCACCCCCCAGCGCTTTGTACAAGGCAATGCTCGCCTGCAATCGCGACAAGCGCAGCTGCACGTTGAGGTCTTGCGCCGCATATAGCGTGCGCTGGGTTTGCAGGACGGTGAGCAGGTCTTCGGCGCCGGCCTGGTAGCGGCTCTGGGCGATGTCGAAGGCGGTTTGTGCCTGGTTCAGTTCTTCGCTTTGCCATTGCCGTTGTTCGTCGAGGCCACGAATGCTGCTGAGGGCTTTTTCGACGTCGGCGAAGCCGTTGATGATTGCCCCGCGATAGGTTTCCAGCAGTTCATCCTGTCGGGCCTTGGCCTTGTCGCGTTCGGCGCTGAGGCGGCCGTTGTTGAAGATCGGCGCGGTCAGCCCCGAGGACAGGTTGTAGAACGTCGTGCGCAGAAGGTCGGCGGCAAGGTCGGCGCCGCTGCCGAGGCTGGCGGTCAGGGTGATTTTCGGCAGCATCGCGGCGCGGGCGACGGTGACATCAGCCTGCGCCGCCGCCAGTCTGGCCTCGGCGCTGGCAATGTCCGGACGCCGACTGAGCAAGTCGCTCGGCACGCCACTGGCGATGTCCGGCCAGTGCAATTGGGCGAAGGATTGCTCGGGCAACGGTAACGCTTGCACCGGTTGGCCGAGCAGGGCGGCGAGGCTGATCAGTGCTTCGCGGGCCTGTTGTTGCACCAGCGGTAGGCGACGCTGTTGTTCCGCCACCAGGCTTTTCTGCTGGGCCAGTTCCAGCGCGGTGGCGCTGCCGGCGTCGAAACGGGTCTGCACCAGATGCAGCACGTTCTGTGCATTGGCCAGATTGAGTTCGGCGATGCGCGCCTGCTCACGCAGGGCCAGGGCCTGGGTGTAACTGTTGGCGACGCCGCTGAGCAAGGTCAGCTCGACGGTGGCGCGGTCGAACTCGCTGGCCTGCACACCGAACAAGGCACTGTCGCGCGCGGCACGCTTGCCGCCCCAGAAATCGATTTCGTAACTGGCGCTGAGCTCGGCGTCGTAATAATCCAGCGAGCGATTCTCGGGACTGACATCCAATTGGCTGTAGCCCTTGCCGTGGATCAGTTTCTGCCGATTGGCATTCAGCCCGGCCTTGAGTTCGGGCAGCAGCGGGGCGCCGGCGATGGTTGCGCTGGCCTCGGCCTGTCTGACCCGTGCCACGGCGGCGGCGAGGTCGTAGCTGCCCAGCCGCGCCTGTTCCACTAGCCGCTCCAGCTCGGGGCTGCCGAATTGCGTCCACCATTGCCGATTGCTCTGCAGCGCGCCGTGGCTGTCGGCGGACTGCCACGCGCTCGGTGGTTGCACGCCGCTGTCGAGGCGCGGCGCCGGGCTGCTGCAGGCTGCCAGCAACAGGCTGGCGGCGAGGAACGTCAGTCGCACTTTCATAGGTCGATCATTCACTGGTAAGGGCCGTGACAGGGTCAAGCCGGGCAGCTTTGCGGGCCGGCATAAAGCCGAAAATGACGCCGGTGACCAGCGCACAGGCAAACGCGCCGATCACTGCCAGCGCTTGAAAGGCGATCGCCACGCCGCTGAGCAACAACACGCCGCCGACCAGCAGCGCCAGGCCGATCCCGGCGATTCCACCGACCACCGAGAGCATCAGCGCTTCGGTGAGAAACTGACGGAGGATGTCGCGCTGACGGGCGCCGGTGGCCATGCGAATACCGATCTCGCGGGTACGTTCGCGTACGGTCATGAGCATGATGTTCATCACGCCGATACCGCCGACCAGCAGGGAAATCGCCGCAATCGCCCCCAGCATCAGCGACAGCGTGCCTTGTGTGCGCGCTTCGGCCTGAATCATCGCGGCATTGTTGGTCAGCTCGAAATCCTTCTTGCCGTGGTGCCGACGCAACATCGCCTGTTCGATGGCCTGTTCGGCGTCCTTGACCTTGCGCGCGTCCTTCGCGGCAATCACCACGTATTGCGGATTGCGGCTGCCGAACAGGCGCGTGCTCGCCGCCGAATACGGCACGGCGATGCGGTTGTCGCTATCCGAATCGCCAGAGCTGGCGCCTTTTTCCGCAAGCACGCCGAGGATCTGGAACGGCACGTTTTCGATGAGGATGTATTGGCCGATGGGGTCGGCGACATCCTTGAGCAACTTGTCGCGGACCTTGGTGCCGATCACCGCGACAGCGGCGGCGCTGTCCTCGTCGGCCTGGCTGAAGTAGCTGCCCTGGATCACCGGCCAGTTGAAAATCTGCGGAAAGTTGGTGTCATTGCCGCCGACGTAGCTGCTGTGGTCGGCGTTGCCAAAGCGCACCCCGGCGGTCGAGCCGTTGACCGGCATGATCCGTTCCACCTGGGGCAGGGCGGACAGTTCGGCGACATCGTCGAGGGTGATGATGCCCTCCGGCGTACGCGGGTTCGGCGCCGAGCCGCTGAGGTAAATGATGTTGGAGCCGAACGCACCCATCTGCGCCATGACCTGACGCTTGCTGCCTTCGCCGACGGCGAGCATGACCACTACCGAGGCCACACCAATGACGATGCCCAGCAGGGTCAGCGCGGTGCGAAAGCGGTTGATCCACATCACTCGCCACGCCGCTTGTACAGCGTCCACCAGTTCACCTTTCCAGGCGCCGGTCTGGTTGCTGCCGCTGCTCAGGCGCTGGCGCAGGTCGACCGCTTGCAACGCCCCGGGATTGGCCACAGGCGGCGCGCACGCGTGCTCGGCGCTGTCGCTGATGATCAGGCCGTCGCGGATTTCGATGATGCGTTTGGCCCGTTGCGCCACTTCGCGGTCGTGGGTGATAAGGATCACCACATGGCCCTGATCGGCGAGTTCGTCGAGCAGGGTCATCACTTCGGCGCCGCTGTGGCTGTCGAGGGCGCCGGTCGGCTCGTCGGCGAGGATGATGTGGCCGCCGTTCATCAGCGCACGGGCAATCGACACCCGCTGTTGCTGACCGCCGGAAAGCTGATGCGGACGATTGCCGGTGCGAGTGCCGAGACCGAGACGTTCCAGCAGCGCGTGAGCTCGGGCATGCCGCTCGGCGGCCGGGGTGCCGGCATAGATCGCTGGCATCTCGACGTTTTCCTGCGCCGAGCCGGACGGGATCAGGTGATAGCCCTGAAAGACAAAACCGAAGGCTTCGCGGCGCAGCCAGGCCAGTTCATCACTGTCCAGCTGCGCGACATTTTCCCCGGCGAACAGATACTCGCCGCTGGTGGGACGGTCGAGGCAACCGAGGATGTTCATCAGCGTTGATTTGCCTGAACCGGAGGCGCCGACAATCGCAACGAATTCGCCGGCATGGATCGACAGATCGATCCCGCGCAGCACTTCCACCAGCGGGCTGTCATCACCGCCGTAGGCTTTGCGGATCTGCCGCAGGTCGATCAGGGGCGTGTGCATTCAGCCTCCATGACCAGCGGCCGGCGCGCTGAGAACATGCTCGCCCTCGGCCAGACCTTCCAGCACCTGGGTGCGCAGGCGATCGCTGATGCCGGTGCGCACTTCGCGCGCCTGAACATCACCATTGGCAGCGACGATCTGCGCCCGCTGCCACTGCGGACGCGAGCCCGGTTGCAGGGCAGCAGTCGGCACGGTCAGGGTGTCTTGCGCCTGGTCGGCGACGAAGAACACCTGGGCGGTCATGTCGGTCATCAGGCTGTGATCGGCGTTGTCGACGTCGAGCAGCACGGTGTAGAGCACCACGCGTTCGCTGCCGCTGCGACCACTGGTGGGACTGCCGCCCTGATTCTGTTCGAGCGGACGCGGCGGCACCGGCAGGATTTGCCGCACGGTGCTGCTCCAGCGCCGGCTGCCGCCGCTGAGGGTGGTGAAGTAGGCGGTCATGCCGGGTTTGACGTGGCCGATGTCGGCCTCTGAAACCTCGGCCCACACCGTCATCGGCGACAGCCGGGCGATGCGCAGGATCAGCGGGGTCTGTTGCTGCGCGTTGAGGGTCTGGCCTTCGCGCGCACCGACGGCGACCACGGTGCCGCTCATCGGCGCGTAGATGCGCGTGTAACCGAGCTCCGCTTCGTCGCTGCGCAGGCTGGCCTGGGCCTGGCGGATCTGCGCCTGGAACATGTCGATGCGCGCCTGGGTCGCACGGACCTCGGCGCGGGCGGTCTGCACGTCCTCCTCGCGGGTGGCGCCACCGGCGGCGAGTTTCTGTTGGCGCTGGTATTTCTGCTGCGCCAGATCGTGCTGGGCGCGTTGCTCCTGCAACTGCGCCTTGAGGTTTTCGATGGAAAAGCGCCCGGCATCGAGCTTGGCTTTCTGTGTCGACGGGTCGATTTCCACCAGCAACTGGCCTTCCTTGACCGTATCGCCAGCCTCGACGTGAATCTTCTGAATCTGCCCCGAAGCCTGTGCACCGACATCCACGTAGCGGCGCGGCTGCAAGGTGCCGAGCGCCGTCACGCTGTTTTCGATATCGCCGCGGCTGACCTGCACAGTGGCAACGGCGTCGCGACCGGGTGGCAAAACCTGCCAGGCAGCGACGGCGATCACGGGAATCAGACAGAGGGCGGCAAACAGCGCGCGACGGGCGGGGCGGGGACGATTCATGCAGGGTTCCGGCCAGTGGTTGCGGCCCGTCGCAAGGCACGACAGACACAGGGGCTGTCCTGTAAACGAGGCATGGGCGACGGAATTTAGCCGCAGACACATCGAGTTACCGTAGCCGGGCGACGACTATTTGTCCGGGATATGGAATCAACTCTTTAAATCTATATGAGAATTACTATAAATTACGCACCTCAAGTTGCCACTATCTTGCTACTGCGTGATCCGCAGGTCTGATCAGTGCGCTCAAGGACAGAAACGGCATCGATGCGGTCGGGAGTCATGTTGGAAAACTACTATCGTGAGCTGGTGTGTTTCCTCAACGCCAGACTGGGCAACCGTCAGGTCGCCGAGGATGTGGTGCATGACGCCTACGTACGCGTGCTGGAGCGCTCCAGCGAGGTGCCGATCGAACAACCCCGGGCCTTCCTTTATCGCACCGCATTGAACCTGGTCATCGACGATCACCGTCGCAACGCGCTGCGTCAGGTCGAATCGCTGGACGTGCTCGACAACGAAGAGCGCTATTTCACCCCGTCCCCCCACGGCACCCTCGATCACGGCCAGCGTCTGGAAATGCTCCAGCGCGCACTGGCCGAATTGCCGCCGCTGTGCCGCGACAGTTTTCTGCTGCGCAAGATCGAAGGCCTGTCCCATCCGGAAATCGCCCAGACCCTCGGTATCTCCCGGGCGCTGGTGGAAAAACACATCGTCAACGCCATGAAACATTGCCGCTTGCGCATCCAGCAATGGGATGGCCAGTGATCCGCGCCGGTTAAATTTCCTCTCATCGTCCTCGTTCCTACTCAACAGACGACCTGCTGACCTGATTCAGGCCGGTCAGGCCACCCAGGCTTTATTTCCCCGCGTTGAGGGGTTCATCCAGAGGACACTGGAAATGACACAGGCAATTGCATCGCCCATCGTTCACGACCTGATCGGCGTCGGTTTCGGCCCTTCGAACCTGGCACTGGCCATCGCTCTGCAAGAGCGCGGCCGGATCCAGGGCGAACTGGATGTGCTGTTCCTCGACAAGCAGGCCACTTACAGCTGGCACGGCAACACCTTGTCGACGCAGAGCGAGTTGCAGATTTCCTTCCTCAAGGATCTGGTGACCCTGCGCAATCCGACCAGCCCGTACTCGTTCGTCAATTACCTCAAGCACCATGGGCGTCTGGTCGACTTCATCAACCTCGGCACTTTTTATCCATGCCGCATGGAGTACAACGACTACCTGCGCTGGGTGGCCGGGCAGTTCACCGAGCAGAGCCGTTATGGTGAAGAAGTGCAGTTTATCGAACCGGTGTTGCACAACCAGCAGGTTGAAGCGCTGCGGGTAATTTCTCGGGGCAGCGACGGCCAGCAATTCGTGCGTACCACACGTTCGGTGGTGGTCAGCGCTGGCGGCACACCGCGCATTCCAGAGGCGTTCAAGGCGCTGAAGGGCGATCATCGGGTATTCCACCATTCGCAATACCTGTCGCAAATGGCCAGACAGCCGTGCGTGAACAATCAACCGATGAGTATCGCCATCATCGGAGGCGGACAGAGCGCGGCGGAAGCCTTTATCGATCTGAACGATTCATTCCCGTCGGTGCAGGTCGACATGATCCTGCGCGGCTCGGCCTTGAAGCCTGCGGACGACAGCCCGTTCGTCAACGAAGTGTTCTCGCCGGAATTCACTGATCTGGTGTTCCAGCAGAACAGCGTCGAGCGCGAGCGTCTGGTCAACGAGTACCACAACACCAACTATTCGGTGGTCGACATCGACCTGATCGAACGCATCTACGGCATCTTCTACCGGCAGAAGGTTTCCGGGATTGCCCGCCATGCGTTCCGCACCCTGACCACCGTCGAGAGCGCCACTGCCACGGCAAACGGCATCGAACTGGCCGTGCGCAACAACGCCACCGGCGAAGTCACGGTGCGAATCTATGACGCCGTGGTGCTGGCCACCGGTTACGAGCGCCAGATGCACCGCAAATTGCTCGCGCCGCTGGAGGAATACCTCGGCGAATTCGAAGTCGATCGCAACTACAAACTGATCACCGACGAGCGCTGCAAGGCCGGCATATATATGCAGGGCTTCTGCCAGGCCAGCCATGGCCTGAGCGATACGCTGCTGTCGGTGCTGCCGATTCGCGCCGACGAAATCGCTGGCTCGTTGTACGAGCATGGCAAACAGCGCGGGCACAGCCGTTCCGTGGCGGAGCTGTTGTTGGCGACTGCCAGCTGAATCTGCATTGCCTGACATATCGCCTTCGCGAGCAGGCTCGCTCCCACAATGGTTCTGTGAACGCAGGCCAGAATGTGGGAGCGAGCCTGCTCGCGAAGGGGCCATGGATGGCCCCACATATGATCGTTCCCACGCTCTGCGTGGGAATGCAGCCCGGGACGCTCCGCGTCCCTTTCAGAAGCCGAACGCGGAGCGTCCGATGAGGCGTTCCTACGCTGAGCGTAGGAACGATCGCGGGGAAATTCTGAACCCTTGCTGAACACCCCCCACATTCCCCGAAAACACCTCTTCCAGCCGTTTCGCTGCGGGCGTAAGCTGCGCGCGTTTTCATCAATTGCGGAGACCCACAGTGGGTACTTGTTCGAGTGACAGTTGTCGGCCGGTCTCGATCACCGGCAGATTCTCGGCAAGATAACGCGCAGTCTTTCCCTGCCGTTGTCTCGCCGTAACAGCGAGCAGCGGCATCCCGTGCACGACCCGTTCCGGATCGTGTCTCGACGTCCTTCTCAACGACGCTGAACCAAGCGTGATGGCGACCTCAGTCGTCATCGCCGCCTATCGACACGCCTGTCATTCCCGACGGGCGCGCCACGCCTTGCCGTGCCGGTTGTCCCGGTGCCAGGGCGCGGCGGTACCTGCTCGACGGTTTCCCGGCTGACCACAGGGGACACAGCCATGAAACTCACGCTCAAGGAATTTTTCGCAGGCTTTCTGCGCAGCCGTCACATCGCCCGGCACTTCCGTCGTCTGGCGCTGCTGGATTCGATCAACGACACCAGGGTCAACCGTGAAGTGCCGCCGACGCTGGCCAGTACGCTGGTGGCTGCCGCCCATGCCGACAGCGCCGCGTTGCTGTCGTCGTTGGGCACGCACGGCGAGGGGCTCACCGAGGTCGAGGCCGATGCACTGCGCGCGCAACATGGCCTCAACGAGGTCGAGCACGAGCAACCGCTGCCGTGGTGGACTCATCTGTGGCACTGCTACAAAAATCCGTTCAACCTGCTGCTGACCTTGCTTGCGGTGATCTCCTGGCTGACCGAAGACCTCAAGGCGGCCGTGGTGATTTTCTCCATGGTGGTGCTGTCGACGCTGCTGCGCTTCTGGCAAGAGAGCAAATCCAATCAGGCCGCCGATGCGCTCAAAGCCATGGTCAGCAACACCGCCACGGTGCTGCGCCGCGATGGCCCACGCCGGGAGCTGCCGATCAGGCAACTGGTGCCCGGCGATCTGATCGTGCTCTCGGCCGGCGACATGATTCCCGCCGATTGCCGCGTGCTCAGCGCCAAGGACCTGTTCGTCAGCCAGGCAGCGATGACCGGTGAATCGATGCCGGTGGAGAAATTCACCCGGCAGACCGATCGCGACACGCGTAACCCGCTGGAGCTGGACAATATTCTGTTCATGGGCACCAACGTTGTCTCCGGCAGCGCGATTGCGCTGATTCTCACCACCGGCAACAGCACCTACTTCGGTGCGCTGGCGCAACGGGTCGGCGCGACGGACCGGGCGGTGACCTCGTTTCAGCAGGGGGTCAACAAGGTCAGCTGGCTGCTGATCCGCTTCATGTTCGTCATGGCGCCGCTGGTGCTGTTCATCAACGGTTTCACCAAGGGCGACTGGAGCGAAGCGCTGCTCTTCGCGCTGTCGATTGCCGTCGGCCTGACTCCGGAAATGCTGCCGATGATAGTCACCTCGACCCTGGCCAAAGGCGCCGTGTTCCTGTCGCGCAAAAAAGTCATCGTCAAACGCCTCGACGCGATCCAGAACTTCGGCGCCATGGACGTGCTGTGTACCGACAAGACCGGCACCCTGACTCAGGACAAGATCTTTCTGGCGCGTAATGTCGATGTCTGGGGTGAGGATTCTGACGCTGTGCTGGAACTGGCCTACCTCAACAGCTACTACCAGACCGGCCTGAAAAACCTGCTGGATGTGGCGGTGCTGGAACACGTGGAAATCCATCGCGAATTGAAAGTCGGCAGTGCGTTTCGCAAGGTCGATGAAATCCCGTTTGATTTCAATCGCCGGCGCATGTCGGTGGTCGTGGAGGGCCGCGCTCAGCCCCACCAATTGATCTGCAAAGGCGCGGTGGAAGAAGTGCTGGCGGTGTGCAGCCGGGTGCGTCACGGCGAAGTTGATGAGGCATTGAGCGATGAATTGCTGGCACGGATTCGCCAGGTCACCGGCGCTTTCAACGCCGAAGGTCTGCGCGTGGTGGCGGTCGCGGCTCGCTCAATGCCAGCAGGCCGCGAGATTTACAGCCTGGCCGATGAGCAGGAACTGACGCTGATCGGTTACGTGGCGTTCCTCGATCCGCCGAAGGAAAGCACCGCGCCAGCGCTCAAGGCCTTGGCCGAGCACGGCGTGGCGGTGAAGGTGTTGACCGGTGACAACGAGCTGGTCACAGCAAAGATCTGCCGCGAGGTCGGCCTCGGCCAACAGGGTTTGCTGCTGGGCAATGACATTGAGCGCATGAGCGATGCTGAGCTTGCGGTGGCGGTCGAGACGACCAACGTCTTCGCCAGACTCACGCCGTCGCACAAGGAGCGCATCGTCCGTGTGCTCAAGGGCAACGGCCATGTGGTCGGGTTCATGGGCGATGGCATCAACGACGCGCCGGCGCTGCGCAGCGCCGACATCGGCATTTCCGTGGACAGCGCGGTGGACATCGCCAAGGAGGCGGCGGACATCATCCTGTTGGAAAAAAGCCTCATGGTGCTGGAGGAGGGCGTGCTCGAGGGGCGGCGCACCTTCGCCAACATGCTCAAGTACATCAAGATGACTGCCAGCTCCAACTTCGGCAATGTGTTCTCGGTGCTGGTCGCCAGCGCGTTCATCCCGTTCCTGCCGATGCTGCCGATGCACCTGCTGGTGCAAAACCTGCTGTACGACATTTCGCAGATTGCCATTCCGTTCGATAACGTCGACGAAGCGATGCTGAAACAGCCGCAGCGCTGGCAGCCGGCTGACGTCGGGCGTTTCATGCTGTTCTTCGGCCCGATCAGTTCGATCTTCGACATCACGACATTCGCCTTGATGTGGTACGTGTTCGACGCCAATACCCCGGATCACCAGACACTGTTCCAGTCCGGCTGGTTCGTGGTCGGGTTGCTGACCCAGACGCTGATCGTGCACATGATCCGCACGCCGAAGATCCCGTTTCTGCAAAGCCGCGCCGCCATGCCGCTGCTGGTCATGACCGCGATCATCATGGCAGTCGGCATCTTCCTGCCCATGGGACCGCTGGCGCATTACTTCAAGTTGCAGGCATTGCCGTCGCTGTATTTCGTGTTTCTGCCGGTGATTCTGCTCGCGTACATGGCTTTGACCCAAGCGGTGAAAGGCTTCTACATCCGTCGATTCGGCTGGCAATAGCAGCCATGGAATGCTTTCCCCTGTGGGAGCGAGCCTGCTCGCGAAGGCGCCGTGTCAGTCAATACATCTCTGACTGGTATAGCCCCTTCGCGAGCAGGCTCGCTCCCACAGGGAATATTGATGCGTCAGGGCCGCCGGATGAATGAGCGGATTTTTAGGAAAAGTCCTACAGAGCTATCCCCGGCGCTTGCGTAGTCTTGCCCTCCCCAAACCTCACCGGGAGAATGACCATGAGCAACAAAGCGTTGCGCATCCTGATCGCCGACCCGCAGCATTTTCATCGCATGAAAATCGAGCGCCTGTTCAACTCGCTCGGCTACTACCGCGTCGCCCCGGTGCAGAATCTCGGCGAATTGTTGACCCTGGTCGACTACGGCTGCGAGCCGTTCGATGTATTGGTGATCAATGCCGAGCTGGCGGCAGGCTCCCTCGATCTGTCGGGCTTTCTGCTCGATCACCCACAGGTTCGCCACGCTCTGATCTACAACGAACCGTCGGCGCCCTTGCTGGCGGTTGCGGGGTTTGCTCAGGAAAACGCGCAGATCAGCCCGACGCCATTGCCCAATTCACAGCTCATCGGGCAGGTGATGGCGAGAGTCGAAGCTTGCGACGAACGCCAGGCACCGCCCGACTCTCACGCGTCGTTGCGCCATGCCAATGCATAAAAAACCACTCTGCACAACTGTCAGACCTGACAGGTGATTCTCTTGCTCATCCATGTAACAGTGCCGGCGCGGCCACCGACTCCGGGACAGACTGTTGCGGTGTCTTCGATTTTGCAGGAGTACCAATGAAGTCAGCGCTGATCGTCGATGATCACCCAGTCGTGCGCGCGGCCATTCGCATTGTCCTGCAGGCTCAAGGCTTCACGCAGATTCATGAAGCGTCCAATGGCAATGAAGTCGTGCCGTTGATTTGCGCGCATGATCCACAACTGGTCGTGCTCGATCTCGGCTTGGGGTCCATGGACGGGCTGGAAGTGCTGACGCGAATCCAGATCAAAGCGCCGACGGCACGCTGCCGGATCCTGGTGTTCAGCATGCATGAGCCCACGCATTACCAGGAGCGCTGTTTGCGCGCGGGCGCGCGGGGTTACGTGACCAAGAGCAATCATCTGACGCTGCTGCACGACGCTATCAAGGCGCTGATGTCCGGCCACACCTATTTCTCCGCGTTGCCCAATACCAGCGGTCTGTACAACGCGGTGCAACGCACTGAACAGGAGCTGATCGCGCAGCTGTCCGATCGAGAGTTATGCATTTTCGTGAACCTGGCGTTGGGCAAACCAAACAAAGCCATCGCCCAGGAGATGCACCTGAGTCACAAGACTGTCAGCACCTACAAGACCCGCATGATGGCGAAACTTGGCCTGGGTTCGCTGGTGCTTCTGCGTGAGTTCGCCAAGCGCAATCACTTGATCTGAGTACCTCGACATGACGCAGGGACTGCGGGTTTTAGGGATTTGGCTGGGGCTTGCCGCCTCGGTCTGGGCGAATGATCAGCCGCAGACACTGGAGGTGCTGGCGCGCCTCGAACCGGGGGGTATCCAGGTCCGCCTCGATGATCGGGAGCGCCAGTGGCTGCGTGAGCATCCAGTCTTGCGCATGGGCATCTCCGGCCCGGATTACCCGCCCTTCGAAATCACCCGCCAACAGCATGAGCTGGAAGGGCTGACCGCCGATTACGCCGATCTGCTGGCGCAACTGCTCGGCATCAGGATCGAAGTGCGGCGTTTCGCCGATCGGCCGGCACTGATGGCCGCACTCAAGCGCGGCGATGTCGAACTCTTGGGCACCTCGAACAGTTTCGAAGCGGCGGATCCGGCCTTCATTCTGTCGCGGCCTTATGCTGAAGATCAGCCGATGCTGGTCACGCGCCACGACGAGAAGCTGCCCGCCGACCTGACGGCCAAACGCATCGCCATGGTCGAGGATTACCTGCCACTGGCCCATGTTCAGGCGTTCTACCCCGGCGCCCACGTGCAGCTTTATGCTTCGGCCATGGATGCACTCGGCGCGGTCGCCTTCGGTGCCGACGACGTGTACCTGGGCGACTTCATCAGCGCCAATTATCTGATCAACACCAACTATCGCAACGACCTGCAATTGGCCGGGCCGTCGGGGCTTGACGCCAATCCGTTCGCCTTTGCGTTGTTGCGCAGCGATGTGGTGCTCAAACGCATCGTCGACAAGGCCTTGCTGGCCGTGCCCATGGAGCGTCGGCATCTGATCGAACAGCGCTGGAGCGTCGGCCTCGCCGAGATGGCCGAACAGTCGCGGGTACAGCTCAGCGCCGCTGAACAGCAGTGGCTTGATCAGCACCCGGTGGTGCGGGTGGGCGCGGTCGAAGACTTCGCGCCGTTGGCGTTTTTCGATGCCGAGGGACGCTTCAACGGCCTGGCAGCGCAGTTGTTGAGCCTCATCGCTCAGCGCAGCGGGCTGAATTTCGAGATCGTGCGTGGCACCTCGTTGAACGATCAGTTCGAGCAGCTCCAGGCGGGTGAACTTGATGTCCTGCCGGTGGTGACGCCGAGCACCGAGCGGGAAGCGCAGCTGCAATTCACCCGCGCCTATCTGAACAATCCGTTCGTGCTGGTCAGTGCGGCGAACGGGCCACATCCATTGCCGCTCGACGACCTGGCGAGCAAACGCCTGGCCATCTATCGCGGCCACCCGTTGCGCGAATACCTGCTGCAACGCGTGCCCGGACTACGTCTGGTCGAAGTG
This sequence comes from Pseudomonas sp. ef1, assembly GCF_007293365.2. Lineage (NCBI taxonomy): Bacteria > Pseudomonadati > Pseudomonadota > Gammaproteobacteria > Pseudomonadales > Pseudomonadaceae > Pseudomonas > Pseudomonas sp. ef1. Next base: position 3,131,982 of record NZ_CM129815.1, read on the forward strand.
AAAAGCCCCGCCGAAGGCATGGCGCTGATTGCCCGAGGACAGGTCGACGTAACGGTGAGCTCGTTGCTGGTGGCGCGTTTTCTGATTGCCCGGCAGTACCGCGATCGCCTGCGAATTACCGGCACCGTTGGCGATCAGCCGGCGCGCATCGCATTGGCCACGGCGCCGCAATCGGCATTGCTGCACTCGATCCTGAACAAGGCGTTACTGAGCATTGCGCCGCAGCAAATGGATGAACTGGTGGAGCGCTGGAGCCACGATGTAGTGGTCGAGAACAGCTACTGGCTGCGCCACCGTCAGGAGATTCTGCTGGGTTTCGCCAGCGCAGCTGCCTTGCTTCTGTTGGCACTGCTGTGGATTGGCTGGCAGCGCCGGCAGATCCACCAGCGTCAGCAATGGTTGCTGCAACTGCAACAGGCCAAGGACGCGGCGGACGAAGCCAGTCGGGCCAAGAGCACTTTTCTGGCGACCATGAGCCACGAGATCCGCACGCCGATGAACGCCCTGATCGGCATGCTCGAACTGGCCCTCAAGCGCGCAGAGGAGGGCGTGACCGATCGACTCGCCATTCAGGTGGCGTCGAATGCCGGCCAGCAATTATTGGCGTTGATTGGCGACATTCTCGATATCGCTCGTATCGAATCGGGGCATTTGTCCCTCGCGCCCGAGCGGGCCAACCTGCGGGAGACGGTGTCGTCGGTATGTCGGGTGTTCGAAGGGCTGGCGCGGCAGAAGCGCTTGTTGTGGCGCATCGAGCTTGATCCGCGCGCCGACGTGGATGTGCTGGTCGATCCGACGCGCTTCAAACAAGTGCTGTCCAACCTGTTGAGCAATGCGATCAAATTTACCGAGGCAGGCGAGGTCAGCCTGCGACTGCAGATCGTTGCGATATCGGACGAGCAAGTGAATGTGCAGGTGCTTATCGAAGACAGCGGCATCGGTATAAGTGCTGAAGATCAAAAGCGCCTGTTCAGCCCGTTCGTTCAAGCGAGCAATAGCCTCCAAGCGGCGCGCAGCGGTTCCGGCCTGGGGCTGGTGATCAGCCGTAACCTCTGCGAAATGATGGGCGGCACGCTGGGTCTCGATAGTGATCTCGGGCAAGGCACGCGAGTAAAAATCAATATCCAGTTGCCGCTGCTGACGTCGGTGACGACCACACTGGCAACGCCCGAGGCGGCGGCCGCGACGTGTGTATTAAGCGTGTTGGTGGTCGACGATCACCCGGTCAATCGTTTGCTGATGTGCTGGCAACTTAGTGAACTCGGGCATCGCACGGTAGACGTTGGCGATGGTGAACAGGGGCTGGACCGCTGGCGAACCCAGGCCTTCGATGTGGTGATCACCGACTGCAACATGCCGCGACGCAATGGCTATGAGCTGGCACAGGCGATTCGCAACGAAGAAGCCGCCAGCGGCCGCAGGCCCTGTCTGATCCTCGGTTTTACGGCCAATGCGCAGATCGAAGAGCGCCTGCGTTGTCTGGATGCCGGCATGGACGGCTGCCTGTTCAAACCGATTCGCTTGCACGATCTGGCTGAAGCCATGAACGGCGCCCGCCGTTGCGAGCTTCACGAAGATGAACCGCCTGGCGCCGAGTCGGTCGAGATTGACCTGAGTGCCCTGGAGCAGATGGCCGGGACCGATCACTCGTTGATCGAGCATTTGCGCAACGAAGTCGGCAACAGCCTGCGTGATGATCTCCAGGCTCTGGATCAGATCCACGTCGGCGACCGCAACGGCCTGCGTGAGCTGGCCCATCGCATCAGGGGCGGCGCGCAAATGGTCGGCGCTGCGCGGGTTGTTGTTGCGTGTGTTGAGCTGGAAACGGCTTGCCGAGGCAGTGAAAACGCAGTTATCAACCGTGCCATCGACAGGTTGCGCGAAGCCATGCACGGCCTCGCACGGTGCCTCTGAACCAATGCAGTCTGCTGTGGGAGCGAGCCTGCTCGCGAAATGCGCGCTGCTGACCCAATTGTTCTGCACATGGAACACTCAAGCCGGTTTTCACCGTCTAGTCGAATATTCGATATGCCTTTAGGCTTAATCCAATGCATTTACACATTGGAGACCCCATGAAAAACATCATCGGCATTTACACCAGCCCGCGCGGCCATTGGGTCGGCGATGGTTTCCCGGTGCGCACACTTTTCTCTTACGACAACCTGGGCAAGCACATCAGCCCGTTTTTGCTGCTCGATCACGCCGGTCCCGCCGAATTCACCCCGACCACTGAACAGCGTGGCGTCGGCCAGCACCCGCACCGTGGTTTTGAAACCGTGACCATCGTTTACGACGGCGAAGTGCAACACCGCGACTCCACCGGCAGCGGCGGCACCATCGGCCCGGGCGACGTGCAGTGGATGACCGCAGCGTCCGGCATCCTCCATGAAGAGTTTCATTCGGAGAATTTCGCCAGAACCGGCGGCAAGCTGGAAATGGTCCAGCTGTGGGTCAACCTGCCGGCCAAGGACAAAATGGCCGCGCCGGGTTACCAGACCATTCTCGACCGCGACATTCCCAGCATCGCGCTCAAGGACAACGCCGGCAGCCTGCGACTGATCGCCGGTGAATTCGACGGGCACACCGGACCTTCGCGCACCTTTACGCCGATCGACGTCTGGGATCTGCGCCTCAATGCCGGCAAGGTGCTGACGCTTGATCTGCACGAAGGACGCAATACCGCACTGGTGGTGCTGAAAGGTTCGGTGCAGGTCAACGGTGCGGAATCGGTTGGGGTAGGGCAGTTGGCGCTGTTCGAACGCGACGGTAATCGACTCACTCTCCAGGCTAGCGAAGACGCGGTGGTATTGCTGCTCAGCGGCGAGCCGATCGACGAACCGATCGTCGGCCATGGCCCGTTTGTGATGAACACCGAGCAGGAAATTCATCAGGCCTTCGCCGACTTTCAGTCCGGGCGTTTTGGCCGGATGCACGCCTGACCCCGAGCTTTACTGGCAACTGAAACTCCCTGTGGGAGCGAGCCTGCTCGCGAATGCTCTGATTCAGTCGAAGAGGTAGTGACTGACAGGACGCCTTCGCGAGCAGGCTCGCTCCCACAGGTTTTTCAGCGTCTGATCGTTCCCACGCTCTGAGTGGGAATGCAGCCGGGGACATTCCGCGTCCCACAGCCTCAAGATCGCAGCCTTCGGCAGCTCCTACAGGGTTTCGCAGTGTTTTCAAGCGGCGGTTCATCCGCCGAAATCAATTGCTCCTACACTGTGCCAATCTGTGCGATCTTCTCGCGATTGGCCTTTGTCGGAGTTGTTTGATGCTGTCTCTGCTGACCGAACACCCTTTGTTTAGCGCGTTGATCCTGATCCTGCTCGATCTTGGCCTGTGGCGGCTGATCAGCTCTCGCGGCAGCGAATGGAAGCTGTTGGTGCGGGTGCTGATTTTCGCCCTGTTCAGCATTGTGCTGTTCAACGAAGGCCTCAACCCGATGGAGCCGGCGCCGTGGGCCGACAACGTGCCGCTGCATCTGGCGGCGACCGGGTTGCAGATCGGCTGGTGGCTGTTTGGTGCGCGAACCCTGACGGTGCTGATCGGCGCGGTGATGATGCAGCGGGTCGGCCACACCGGCCGGCTGTTGCAGGACTTGCTCGGCGCGGTGATTTTCCTCATCGCGATCATTGCGGCGCTGGCGTACGTGCTCGATCTGCCGGTCAAAGGCGTGCTGGCGACGTCCGGCGCGTTGGCGATCATCGTCGGTCTGGCCTTGCAGAGCACGTTGAGCGACGTGTTCTCCGGCATCGTCCTCAACACCACCAAGCCCTATCAACTCGATGACTGGATCTCCATCGACGGCACCGAGGGCCGCGTCACCGACATCGACTGGCGCGCCACTCGTCTGCAAACCAGCCAGGGCAGCATGGCCGTGATTCCCAACTCGCTGGCGGCGAAAGCCAAAATCATCAACTTCAGCCGACCGAGCAATATGTTCGGTGTTTCCGTCAGCGTGCCTGTCAGCCCCCATGCCCGGCCCAGTTCGGTAATCGAGGCGCTGGAGCGGGCAATGCAGGGTTGTCGGCAATTGCTCGACACACCGGCGCCGAGCGTATCGTTGAAGAGTTCTGCCAGCGGCGGCGCGGAATACGAAATCAGTGGATTTGTCGCCTCGATGGGCGAGAAGCGCGTGGTGCGCAATCAGTTGTTCGACCTCGCTTACCGACATTTGCAGGCCTCCGGCGTCAACCTGCTGTCGAGCAACGAGACCAGCGCCGCACCGCAGTTGTCGCGGCCAAGGGCGTTGTTGGAAAGCTCACCGATCTTCTCGACTCTGCGCGAGGAAGAAAAAGACACCTTCAGCCAGAACATGACCCTGCAAACCTTCCGCGCCGGCGAAACGATTCTGGCGGGCGGGGAGGTCAGCGATCATTTGTTCATCATTGAATCCGGCGTGGTTTCGGTGACGCTCAAGCGCCATGGTGCACCCCTGGAATCCGGGCGCATGGGGCCGGGCGAGGTGATCGGCGAGGCCGGGATTCTCTCCGACACCGCGCTGCCGGCGGATTTTTCCGCGAAGACTTTCTGCGCCCTGTATCGCATCGAGAAGTCCTACCTGAAACCGTGCCTGGATGCGCGCCATGACATCCATGATGCGATGCAGGCGTTGCTCGATTTCCGCCTGCACAAGGCGCAGTCGCTGACCGAGGAAGCGCCCGTGGTCGCGCCGAAAAGAGGCTTCCTGCAATGGCTGCGTAATCGCGTCTGAGCTGTCGCATTGTCATTCGATGCAACCTGCGCGGCGTTCTCAGGGTCACAATTTGCAATCCCACCGGGCAGGAGTTGCAGACGATGAAAAACCTGCGAATCGCCACCTTCAACGTCAATGGCATGCGCGCGCGGCTGCCGAATCTGCTGGAGTGGCTCAAGCGCGAGCAGCCGGACATCGTCTGCCTGCAAGAGCTCAAATCGGTCGACAGCGCATTTCCCGCCGCCGAACTGGAGGCCGTCGGTTACGGCGCGATCTGGCAGGGCCAGGCGTCATGGAATGGCGTGGCGATTCTGGCGCGTGATGCGCAGCCGTTGGAGAGTCGACGCGGTTTGCCCGGCGATCCCGATGACACGCACAGCCGCTATATCGAAGCGGCGGTGCACGGTGTGCTGGTCGGTTGCCTGTATCTGCCCAACGGCAACCCGCAGCCGGGGCCGAAATTCGATTACAAACTGGCCTGGTTCGAGCGTCTGATCAATTACGCCAAAGACCTGCAAAGCAGCGATCACCCGGTGGTGCTCGCCGGTGACTTCAATGTCGTGCCCACCGACATGGACATCTACAACACGCGATCCTGGCTCAAGGATGCTTTGTTGCAACCCGAAAGCCGCGAGTGCTATCAGCGCCTGCTGGGCCAGGGCTGGACCGATTCCCTGCGCCACGTGTATCCCGAAGAACGCATCTATACCTTCTGGGATTATTTCCGTAACCATTGGCAAACCAACTCCGGCCTGCGCATCGACCACCTGCTGCTCAACCCGGCATTGAGCCCGTATCTGCACGATGCCGGCGTCGACGCCTGGGTGCGCAACGAACCGCACGCCAGCGACCATGCACCGACATGGATTCGCATCGCTTCGCGGAAAAAGCGCTGAGCGGGCGATTGGCGAAATCAATTGTCGGAAGCCGTGCTTGATCCCGTATACAGGGCAATATCCACGCAGTGTTCTGCGGCCCCACGCATAAGGATCGAGCAATGAGTGCGCCACGGCTGAGCAATACCAATCTGTATCTGCAACGTCTGGGTTTCGATGCGCCGCCGCCACCGACACTGGATACGTTGCGTCAGTTGCAACTGCGCCATACCGCCGAATTTGTTTTCGAGAATCTGGCTACGGTCATGGGTGAACCGGTGTCGATCGACCTGGACTCCATCGAAAGCAAGGTGCTGCAGCAGGGGCGGGGCGGCTACTGCTATGAGCTCAATCATTTGTTTTATGCGCTGCTGCTTGAATTGGGCTTCGACGCGCGGGCGATCAGCGGGCGCGTCGTGATGAATCAACCGGAAGGCAGCTGGACGGCGCGCACCCATCGTCTGAGTCTGGTGACCATCGACGCAGTGCGTTACATCACCGACGTCGGCTTTGGCGGCATGGTGCCCACCGCGCCGCTTTTGCTCGACAGTGAACATGAGCAACTAACCCCGCACGAACCCTACCGCATAGACAAGCAGAACGATGGCTACCTGCTGCGCGCCCAGGTCGCAGGCGAGTGGCGGCCGATGTACCTGTTTGATCTGCAGCGCCAGGAAGACATCGATTACACCGTCGGCAACTGGTACGTCTCGACGCATCCCGAGTCACCTTTGCCCAGCGCCTGATGCTGGCGCGCACCGGCGCTGGTTGGCGCAAAACCCTGAACAACGGCAGTTTTGCCATTCATCACATGGGCGCGGACAGTGAGCGGCGCGAGGTGGCGGATGTCGACGAGCTGATGAAATTGCTGCGGCGTGAGTTTGATCTTCAAGTGCCTGATTCACCGCGTGTGCGGCAAGCGCTGGCTCGGGTCATCGCGCCAGCCTCCATCTAAGGCTTTACATCAGGCTCCAATACGCGACGGATTTCGCCGATTGCCGCTGACAGCTTTCTCTCGAGACTCTTGAGATCGGTGGCGGTGATGCCTTTCTTGAATTGCCCCGTCAGACCTGAATCGTCAGCGCTTTCCTGCTGGCGTGCGCCATCAAGCAAAGCATGGCGCAGGGTGTTGTTGATCACGGTCTGATAGCCAAAGCCCTCGGTTTCTGCGGCGGTACGCGCCGCTTCGATCACCGCGTCATCAAGCATGATGGTGATGCGGGTCTTGCCCTTGTTCGGCACTACTGCGCCGCGTTTACCTGCGGAAAAGTCATATTCGTCTTTCATCGTTCAAGCCTCCTGAAAATACGCGCGCCGTTCGCTGGGTGTGGCGAGACGTGCGGAAATGATTCGAACAACATTGGCTTCGCGATAGCTGTAAGCAACGGCAAGCACACGACCTTTGGCATCGAGGCCGAGGGTGATCCAGCGTTGTTCGTCATGGTCGTTGTCCTCAAGTGTCAGTGCGCGTTCGTCGTGGAAAACCGGTTCGGCTTCGGCGAGGCTGATGCCTTTGTGCTTGAGTTTGTTGGCTGCGTTTTTGCTTTTGTCGTACTGAATCTTGAATGACTTCATTATGCATACTTTATATGTATAAAAAAGAGCGCGACTGCACCGTCGGTCGCCGTGAACACTTCAGCCTAGTGGGCACTGGCGCGAGCGCAGCGGGGATGTGTTGCCGAATTTGTTGGGGCAAGAAGCGCAGGCTAGAAGGTTGGATGGCTACCTAACCATTATGTGACTGATAAGTTGTATACAACTCTATGGACATTTGTCCTGAGTATTGAATACAGTGTGCGCATAACAAAAACCAGGGAACCCCCCACCATGAAAACGCCCCATGTTTCACACCAACGGCCCGAGGACGAAAACCTCGGGGTCGGCGCGAATATGGCTTACGGCCTGCAACATGTTCTGACCATGTACGGCGGTATCGTTGCGGTGCCACTGATCATTGGCCAGGCGGCCGGTCTGTCGCCGGCGGACATTGGTCTGTTGATTGCTGCTTCATTGTTTGCGGGGGGGCTGGCGACGTTGCTGCAAACCCTGGGTCTGCCGTTTTTTGGCTGTCAGCTGCCGCTGGTCCAGGGCGTATCGTTCTCTGGCGTGGCGACCATGGTCGCGATCGTCAGCAGTGGCGGGGAGGGCGGTTTCCAATCGGTGCTGGGCGCGGTGATTGCCGCCTCGTTGATCGGCTTGCTGATCACGCCAGTGTTTTCACGCATCACCAAGTTCTTTCCGCCGCTGGTCACCGGCATTGTGATCACCACCATCGGCCTGACGCTGATGCCAGTGGCCGCACGCTGGGCAATGGGTGGCAACAGTCACGCGCCGGACTTCGGCAGCATGCAGAACATCGGTCTGGCGGCGGTCACGCTGGTGCTGGTGTTGCTGCTGAGCAAGGTTGGCAGCGCGACCATTTCTCGGCTGTCGATTCTGCTGGCCATGGTCATCGGCACGGTGCTGGCGGTGTTCCTTGGCATGGCGGACTTCTCCAGTGTCACCACCGGCCCCATGTTCGGCTTCCCGACACCGTTCCACTTCGGCATGCCGACCTTCCATTTCGCCGCGATCCTGTCGATGTGCATTGTGGTCATGGTGACGCTGGTGGAAACCTCGGCGGACATCCTCGCCGTGGGCGAAATCATTGACACCAAGGTGGATTCCAAACGCTTGGGTAACGGCCTGCGTGCCGACATGCTGTCGAGCATGTTCGCGCCGATCTTCGGATCGTTCACGCAAAGTGCGTTCGCGCAGAACGTCGGCCTGGTGGCGGTGACCGGTATCAAGAGCCGATTCGTGGTCGCCACCGGCGGTCTGTTTCTCGTCGTCCTCGGGCTGCTGCCGTTCATGGGGCGGGTGATTGCCGCCGTGCCGACTTCGGTCCTTGGCGGCGCAGGGATCGTGCTGTTCGGCACCGTGGCGGCGAGTGGCATTCGCACCTTGTCGAAGGTGGACTACCGCAACAACGTCAACCTGATCATCGTTGCCACTTCGATCGGTTTCGGCATGATCCCGATCGCCGCGCCGAACTTCTACGATCACTTCCCGAGCTGGTTCGCGACGATTTTCCATTCGGGCATCAGTTCATCGGCAATCATGGCAATCCTGCTCAACCTGGCGTTCAACCACTTCACGACCGGCAACTCGGATCAGCAGTCAGTGTTCGCCGCAGCCGAAGAGCGCACCCTGCGTTATCGCGATCTGGCCGCGCTGCGTGAAGGCGATTACTTCAGCGACGGCAAGCTGCATGATTGCGATGGCAAGGAAGTGCCGGTGATCGAGCCGGATGACCATGATCATGGCCACGGCGCGCCAAAGGTGCAGGTGAAAAGCAGCGAACATGTCTGACTGCTGCGTCTGAACAGGAAAGGCCGATCTGCCCAAACAGATCGGCCTTTTGGTATTTTTCGTGCGCCCACAAAAAAGCCCCTGAACCTTGCGATTCAGGGGCTTTGCTATTTGGCTCCACAACCTGGACTCGAACCAGGGACCCAGTGATTAACAGTCACTTGCTCTACCAACTGAGCTATTGCGGAATTGGTGCGTATGTTACTGATTCAAAAAGAGAAGTCAAGCATCGCCTGGCAACTTTTGCGATTCAGCGGGACGGACGGCATTTTGTCAGCGATTGGCGGTTACCAGAAAGGCCTCAGAGGTCTACCATGGCAGCCCGGAAGTGGTCACACGCGCTACCGGCCATTCGCCGCAAAGGTACGCGCCATGACTCAAATCACCCGTAACATCGAGGTGCTCGCATGAGCACTGCACAGATCAGCCTGCCCAAAGGGATCGGCCCGCACGCCGAAAAACTCTTCGATGCAATCACCGGGGCAAGTACTGCCGAAGAATTGAACCGCGCCGGCGGCAAGGCCGAAGGTTTCGTCCTCGGTCTCGAAAGCAGCAAGGCCATCAAAAGCCAGGTCGCCGAATCGCTGTATGTGATTTACGACGATGCCGCCACCCAGCGCTCGGCTGAACTGGCTTAACTGCCGAAGGTAATCGTGCCGAGCATCAGCTTGGCATAGACCGCTGTCGCCGCCAGTTGCACCAGCCACAGGGCCAGGCCACCGAGGAATACCCCGGTGGCGACTTGCAGCACCAGGCTCTTTTCACGCTTGGCCGGAGCGCGCGGGATGAAATCATCCAGGTCGTCACGGTCGGCGCGCAGGTTGTCGTTTTTCATGTGGGTTCTCTTCAAAAATCTCGGGTGTACACAAAACCGGTAGGAGCTGCGGAACGCTGCGATCTTTTGATCCTGATCTTAAAAAACAAGATCAAAAGATCGCAGCCTCGTTGCACTCGTCAGCTCCTGCACTTTGAATTGTGTGCAGTCTAGAGGTTGCACGGCGGTTCCAGGGACAAATAAAAACGGGAAGCCGTTCAAGGCTTCCCGTTTTTCATCACTCGCCGAAATCAGATGACCTGAACGATCGCGTCCGTCACAGCCTTGATGTTGCTCTGGTTCAGCGCGGCCACGCAGATGCGGCCGGTGTCCAGGGCGTAGATGCCGAACTCGTTGCGCAGGCGATGCACTTGTTCAGTGGTCAGGCCGGAGTAGGAGAACATGCCGCGCTGACGACCGACGAAGCTGAAATCGCGGCCCGGGGCTTTTTCCGCCAGCAGGGCAACCATCTGCTCGCGCATGCCGCGAATGCGCAGGCGCATCTCGGCCAGCTCGGCTTCCCACTGTGCGCGCAGTTCCGGGCTGTTCAGAACGGCAGCAACAATGCTGGCGCCGTGGGTCGGCGGGTTGGAGTAGTTGGTGCGGATCACGCGCTTGACCTGCGACAGCACGCGCGCGCTTTCTTCTTTCGATTCGCTGATGATCGACAGTGCGCCAACGCGTTCGCCGTACAGCGAGAACGATTTGGAGAACGAGCTCGAGACGAAGAAGGTCAGACCGGATTCAGCGAACAGGCGCACAGCGGCGGCGTCTTCATCGATGCCGTCGCCGAAGCCTTGGTAAGCCATATCGAGGAACGGCACGTGACCTTTGGCCTTGACCACTTCCAGTACCTTGTTCCAGTCCGCCGGGGTCAGGTCGACGCCGGTCGGGTTGTGGCAGCAAGCGTGCAGGACAACGATCGAGCCGTTCGGCAGGGCGTTGAGGTCGTCAAGCATGCCGGCACGGTTCACGTCATGGGTGGCAGCGTCGTAGTAACGGTAGTTCTGCACCGGGAAACCAGCGGTCTCGAACAGCGCGCGGTGGTTTTCCCAGCTTGGATCGCTGATCGCCACGACGGCGTTCGGCAGCAATTGCTTGAGGAAGTCGGCACCGATTTTCAGTGCGCCGGTCCCGCCGACGGCCTGAGTGGTGATGACGCGACCGGCGCTGATCAGCGGCGAGTCGTTGCCGAACAGCAGTTTTTGCACGGCCTGGTCGTAGGCAGCGATGCCATCGATCGGCAGGTAACCGCGCGAAGCGTGTTGCGCGACGCGAATCGTCTCGGCTTCGATCACCGCGCGCAGCAGTGGAATTCGCCCCTCTTCGTTGCAGTACACGCCTACGCCCAGGTTGACCTTGGTGGTCCGGGTATCGGCGTTGAATGCTTCGTTGAGGCCCAGGATTGGATCGCGGGGTGCCATTTCGACAGCGGAGAACAGGCTCATTATTACGGCGGCTCTGAATGGAGAATGGAGGGACGTGTAGCGCTCCAGCCGAATGCACTAGAGCGGTGCACAAACGGGGAGCTAGTATAGAGGCCATCACCGCGCAATGGCGACAGGCGAATCGGCTTTTGGGGTAAGTTTTTCCGATTATTTCTGGACCGTTAGTCGATTGACTTTGTCAGACTCTTTACCGGATGTAGGACGTTTGCCTTGAAAGGTCAGGCAATCGCCACCACATTCAGCACAATCCAGGTTTTTTCTTGCGCGACATCGGTCGTTTGCGGTCGTCCTCGTGGTGCTCCGTCTGACGCGGAGCGCCGCGAATCCAGAGGTGTGTATGTCGGAATTCCAGCTAGTCACCCGCTTCGAGCCTGCCGGCGATCAGCCGGAAGCCATTCGCCAGTTGGTTGAGGGCATTGACGCCGGGCTGGCGCACCAGACATTGCTCGGTGTGACCGGCTCGGGCAAGACCTTCAGCATCGCCAACGTCATCTCCCAGGTACAGCGTCCGACGCTGGTGCTGGCGCCGAACAAGACCCTGGCCGCGCAGTTGTACGGTGAGTTCAAGGCGTTCTTCCCGAACAACGCCGTTGAATACTTCGTTTCCTATTACGACTACTACCAGCCCGAAGCCTATGTGCCGTCGTCCGACACCTTCATCGAGAAGGACGCGTCGATCAACGACCACATCGAGCAGATGCGACTGTCCGCGACCAAAGCGTTGCTGGAGCGCAAAGATGCGATCATCGTCACCACGGTGTCGTGCATATATGGTCTGGGCAGCCCGGAAACCTATCTGAAAATGGTCTTGCACGTGGATCGCGGTGACAAGCTCGATCAGCGCGCGCTTCTGCGGCGCCTGGCTGACCTGCAATACACCCGCAACGACATGGATTTTGCCCGGGCGACGTTCCGCGTGCGCGGTGATGTGATCGATATCTTCCCGGCGGAATCCGATCTGGAAGCGATCCGCATTGAGCTTTTCGACGACGAGGTCGAGAGCATTTCCGCGTTTGATCCGCTGACCGGCGAAGTCATCCGCAAGATGCCGCGCTTCACTTTCTATCCGAAGAGCCACTACGTGACGCCTCGGGAAACCCTGCTCGACGCCATCGAAGGCATCAAGGTCGAATTGCAGGAGCGCCTCGAATACTTGCGCAGTAACAACAAACTGGTGGAGGCCCAGCGCTTGGAGCAGCGCACCCGTTTCGACCTGGAGATGATCCTCGAACTGGGTTACTGCAACGGCATCGAAAACTACTCGCGCTACCTTTCCGGGCGTCCATCCGGCGCGGCGCCACCCACGCTTTACGACTATCTGCCTGCCGACGCCTTGCTGGTGATCGACGAATCCCACGTCAGCGTGCCGCAGGTCGGCGCGATGTATAAGGGCGACCGCTCGCGCAAGGAAACCCTCGTTGAGTACGGCTTCCGCCTGCCTTCGGCGCTGGACAACCGGCCAATGCGTTTCGACGAGTGGGAAGGGGTCAGCCCGCAGACCATTTTCGTTTCGGCGACCCCCGGCAACTATGAAGCCGAGCACGCCGGGCGCGTGGTCGAACAAGTGGTGCGGCCGACCGGCCTGGTCGACCCGCAGGTTGAAGTGCGGCCGGCACTGACTCAGGTCGATGACTTGCTCTCGGAAATCACCAAGCGCGTGGCGATCGAAGAGCGTGTGCTGGTCACCACGCTGACCAAGCGCATGGCCGAAGACCTGACCGATTACCTCGCCGACCACGGCGTGCGCGTGCGTTATCTGCACTCGGACATCGATACCGTCGAGCGCGTCGAGATCATCCGCGATTTGCGCCTCGGCGTGTTCGATGTGCTGGTCGGGATCAACCTGCTGCGTGAAGGCCTCGACATGCCGGAAGTGTCGCTGGTGGCGATTCTCGATGCTGACAAGGAAGGCTTCCTGCGTTCCGAGCGCTCGCTGATCCAGACCATCGGTCGCGCGGCGCGTAACCTCAATGGCCGGGCGATTCTCTACGCCGATCGCATGACCGGTTCGATGGAGCGGGCGATTGGCGAGACCGAGCGCCGTCGCGAGAAGCAGATCGCTTTCAACCTGGAAAACGGCATCACCCCGAAAGGTGTGATCAAGGACGTCGCCGACATCATGGAAGGCGCCACCGTGCCCGGTTCGCGCAGCAAGAAGCGCAAAGGCATGGCCAAGGCCGCCGAAGAGAACGCCAAGTACGAAGCGGAACTGCGCTCGCCAAGCGAAATCACCAAACGCATCCGCGCGCTGGAAGAGAAGATGTACCAATTGGCGCGGGATCTGGAGTTTGAAGCGGCGGCGCAGATGCGTGACGAGATTGCCAAGCTGCGCGAACGATTGCTTACGGTATAAGGGATCGTTCCCACGCTCTGCGTGGGAATGCCGCCCGGGACGCTCTGCGTCCCATCGCTCGCGTGACGCAGAGCGTCACAGGATGCTTTCCCACGCAGAGCGTGGGAACGATCATTGTGTATCCCTGTGGGAGCGAGCCTGCTCGCGAATGGCCTTCACACCATCCGAAGGGCTTAGCGCATCCGGCTTAAATACCCTGCCCGCTGGAGCGGGGCGGGTGTCGCCTGTTACCATTCGCCGCTTGATTGTTCTGCTCTTCATTTTTTCGAGACAAGCCATGACCACCGTCCGCACTCGCATCGCGCCATCGCCTACCGGGGACCCCCACGTAGGTACCGCTTACATCGCATTGTTCAACTACTGCTTTGCCAAGCAGCACGGCGGTGAGTTCATCCTGCGCATCGAAGACACCGATCAGTTGCGTTCGACCCGCGAGTCCGAACAGCAGATCTTCGACGCCCTGCGCTGGCTCGGCATCGACTGGAGCGAAGGCCCGGATGTCGGCGGCCCGCACGGCCCTTATCGGCAGAGCGAGCGCGGCGATATCTACCAGAAGTACTGCCAGCAACTGGTCGACATGGGGCATGCGTTCCCGTGCTTCTGCACTGCTGAAGAACTCGATCAGATGCGCGCCGAGCAAATGGCTCGTGGCGAAACTCCGCGCTACGACGGCCGCGCGCTGCTGCTGTCGAAGGAAGAAGTCGCGGCGCGCCTGGCCGCTGGCGAACCGCACGTGATCCGCATGAAGGTGCCGAGCGAAGGCGTCTGCGTGGTGCCGGACATGCTGCGTGGCGACGTCGAGATCCCGTGGGATCGCATGGACATGCAAGTGCTGATGAAGACCGACGGCCTGCCGACTTACTTCCTCGCCAACGTCGTCGACGATCACCTGATGGGCATCACCCACGTGCTGCGTGGCGAAGAATGGCTGCCATCGGCACCGAAACTGATTTTGCTGTACGAATACTTCGGCTGGGAACAACCGGAGCTGTGCTACATGCCGCTGCTGCGTAACCCGGACAAGAGCAAGCTGTCCAAGCGCAAGAACCCGACCTCGGTGACGTTCTACGAGCGCATGGGCTTCATGCCGGAAGCGATGCTCAACTACCTCGGGCGCATGGGCTGGTCGATGCCGGACGAGCGCGAGAAGTTCTCGCTGCAGGAAATGGTCGACAACTTCGACCTCAAGCGCGTTTCCCTCGGTGGGCCGATCTTCGATATCGAGAAGCTGTCGTGGCTCAACGGCCAGTGGCTGCGCGATCTGCCGGTGGAAGAGTTTGCCGCCCGCGTGCAGAAGTGGGCGTTCAACTCTGAATACATGATGAAAATCGCGCCGCACGTTCAGGGCCGTGTTGAAACGTTCAGCCAGGTCGCGCCGCTGGCGGGGTTCTTCTTTGCCGGCGGCGTGAATCCGGATGCCAAGCTCTTCGAGTCGAAAAAGCTCTCCGGCGATCAGGTTCGCCAGTTGATGCAGTTGATCCTGTGGAAACTGGAAAGCCTGCGGCAGTGGGAGAAGGACAGCATCACCGCGACGATTCAGGCGGTAGTCGAATCCCTTGAGCTGAAACTGCGCGATGCGATGCCGTTGATGTTTGCTGCGATCACCGGGCAGGCGAGTTCGGTGTCGGTGCTCGATGCGATGGAAATCCTCGGCCCGGATCTCACCCGTTTCCGTCTGCGCCAGGCGATTGACCTGCTGGGCGGCGTGTCGAAGAAAGAAAACAAGGAATGGGAAAAGCTCTTGGGCGCCATCGCCTGATTGCTTTTGCTTCTTTGCAGGACTGCCGAAGGCTGCGATCTTTTGATCCTGCCTTCGGCGTTTCTCCCGAATTTACGGGGGAGGGCGGTAAGTGATTGTTATCCCGGCAAAAAATTTTGAAATTTTTCAAAAATAAGTTTGACAGGCTTTCGATACGCCCTTAAGATTCGCCCCGTCCTCAGCGATGAGGGGCTATAGCTCAGCTGGGAGAGCGCTTGCATGGCATGCAAGAGGTCGACGGTTCGATCCCGTCTAGCTCCACCAATTTACACTTCGAGGTCTGGCCACACCGGCCTTGAAGCGATCAACACTCAGCGTTGATCAGTTGTATAGAAGGGTTTGCGTCCCCTTCGTCTAGTGGCCTAGGACACCGCCCTTTCACGGCGGTAACAGGGGTTCGAGTCCCCTAGGGGACGCCAGTTTTACAGAAGTGATGTTGCAAGAGATCACTCCGCCGCGAGGCGAAAAATCCGGGGCTATAGCTCAGCTGGGAGAGCGCCTGCATGGCATGCAGGAGGTCAGCGGTTCGATCCCGCTTAGCTCCACCAATTTTACAGTTCAAGGTCTGGCCACACCGGCCTTGAATCGATCAGCTCTCAGCACTGATCAGTTGTATAGAAGGGTTTGTGTCCCCTTCGTCTAGTGGCCTAGGACACCGCCCTTTCACGGCGGTAACAGGGGTTCGAGTCCCCTAGGGGACGCCACGATTACCCGCTCTGCGGGATTTATAAGGGTCATTCAATTATTGAATGGCCCTTTTGTTTGTCCGGCGTTTGGCCAACTCTCCTTTTTCCTTACACTGTGCTTCAGACCAGCGGTCATATTCATGACTTGCGGAATATTATTATGCGAATAATATTCTAGTCGTAATATTCGGAGGCAACGATGAACGATAAAAAAGCTCAAACCCGCGAACGCATCCTCAAGGCTGCCAGCGCCGCATTGATTCAGCGCGGCCCGGCAGACCCGAGCGTGGGCGAAGTGATGGGCGCCGCCGGCCTGACGGTTGGCGGCTTCTATGCGCACTTCGAAAGCAAGGACGCGATGATGCTCGAAGCGTTCAAACAGCTGCTGGGCCGCCGTCGCGACCTGATTGCCGACATGGACGCCGATCTGACCGGCGAAGAGCGTCGCGCTTTGGTGGCTGCGTTCTACCTGTCACGCAAACACCGGGATTCCAGCGAGGCCGCATGTCCGATCCCGGCCTCGATTGGGGAGCTGGGGCGTTTGCCGGAGTCGTTCCGCATTGCGCTGAACGAGCATTTGGAATTGATGGTCGCGCAACTGGCGGCCAGCCCTGAAGACACCGACAAGGCTTTGGCCGATGTCGCGTTGATGGTCGGTGGTCTGGCCTTGGCCAGAGCGTTGGGTCCGGGAGATTTATCCGATCGATTGCTGCGCGCTGCCAAGTCGGCGGTGCGTTGACCTGAAGGCAACAAGCCTGAGGAGAGTGCGATGAACGCGTTGAAGTGGGTTCGTGGCGTTAACGGTACCTTGGGCTGGTTTGCACCGAGACTGGTGGCAAGCAAAATGCGTCTGGCGTTCATGACGCCCCGCGCGCTACCGCTGCGCGATTGGGAGCTGCCGCTGTTGGCCAGCTCCGAACGCATCACATTGCGCTTCGGCCTGTCGGCGCTGCGCTGGGGCCAAGGTCCTGCAGTGTTGCTGATGCATGGCTGGGAAGGGCGGCCAACGCAATTCGCTTCGCTGATAAACGCTTTGGTTGATGCCGGCTATACGGTCGTCGCGCTCGACGGTCCGGCCCACGGTCGCTCCCCTGGGCGAGAAGCCAATGTAGTGCTGTTCGCCCGCGCCATGCTCGAAGCCGCTGCCGAATTGCCGCCGCTGCAAGCGGTTATCGGCCATTCCATGGGCGGCGCCAGCGCGATGCTCGCCGTGCAATTGGGGCTGCGCACCGAAACCCTGGTCAGCATCGCCGCACCGTCGCGGATTCTCGGCGTGCTGCGCGGTTTCGCGCGAATGGTCGGCATGCCGCCGCGCGCGCGTTCTGCGTTTATTCGTCAAGTCGAGCAGGACGTCGGCATGCGCGCCGCGACGCTGGACGTGGCCCACTATCAACTGGATATGCCCGGCCTGATCGTCCATGCCGAGGACGACAATTTTGTCTCGGTCAAAGAATCGCAATTGATTCACGAAGCCTGGTTCGACAGCCGCCTGCTGCGCCTCGAAACCGGCGGCCATCAACGCGTGCTGGCCGACCCTCGAGTGATTGATGGCGTGTTATCACTGCTCGCCGGTCGCAGTCTTCAGGCGCGCCAATCGGCCTGAGCTCCGTTACACTGCCCCGGTTGAATACTTTGACCGGGAGTGGAGCATGGGCTGGGATCGGGCAACGCCGTTTACCATTGATCTGCAAGTAGGCGCCGAAGACATCGACGGGCTCGGGCACGCCAATAACGCGGTGTACGTGACCTGGCTCGAGCGCTGCGCCTGGCGCCATTCGCAGCGCCTCGGCCTGGACCTGGTCGAATACCGGCGTCTGGACCGAGCAATGGCCGTTGTCCGCCATGAAATCGATTATCTGGCCGCAGCCTATGAAGGCGATGAACTGCAACTGGCGACCTGGATCGTCGATTGGGATCAGCGCCTGAAAATGACCCGGCATTTCCAGCTCAAACGCCCCAGCGACAACGCCACCCTGTTGCGCGCACAAACCACGTTTGTGTGCATCGAACTGTCGACCGGCAAGCCCAAGCGCATGCCGGCGGAATTTATCGAAGGCTATGGCCCGGCGATCCAGATTGCAGAAGCCATGTGAATCTCACCCTGTGGGAGCGAGCCTGCTCGCGAAAGCATCGCGTGAGTTACGCATGCGTCAACTGACAGACCGCCTTCGCGAGCAGGCTCGCTCCCACAGAGATATGTGTAGTTCTGCTGTTTTCCGCGATATCCAGTAAACTGCCGCACGTTTTTTCTTCAAGTAGTGTTTCCCCATGCAAATTGCTCTGGCGCCCATGGAGGGGTTGGTCGACGACATCCTGCGCGACGTGCTGACCCGCGTTGGCGGCATCGATTGGTGCGTGACCGAATTCATTCGGGTCAACGACCAGTTGCTCACGCCGGCCTATTTCCACAAGTTCGGCCCCGAGCTGCTCAACGGCGCTCGCACCGCGTCCGGCGTGCCGCTGCGCGTGCAATTGCTCGGTTCCGATCCGGTGTGCCTGGCGGAAAACGCCGCGTTGGCCTGCGAGCTTGGCTCGGAAGTGATCGACCTCAACTTCGGCTGCCCGGCCAAGACCGTCAACAAATCCCGTGGCGGCGCCGTGCTGCTCAAGGAGCCGGAGCTGCTCAACCAGATCGTCGAGCATGTCCGTCGCGCCGTACCGGCGCACATCCCGGTCACCGCGAAAATGCGCCTGGGTTTCGACAGTCCTGACGGCTCGCTGGTCTGCGCCACGGCGCTGGCCGAAGGCGGGGCAGAGCACATCGTCGTACACGCGCGGACGAAAATGGACGGCTACAAACCGCCGGCGCATTGGGAGTGGATCCCGCGTGTGCAGGATGTGGTCAAGGTCCCGGTCTTCGCCAACGGGGACATCTGGAGCGTCGAAGACTGGCGCCGTTGCCGCGAAATCAGTGGTGTCGAAGACATCATGCTCGGTCGGGGGCTGGTCTCCCGCCCGGATCTTGCCCGGCAGATCGCCGCCGCTCGCGCTGGCGAAGAGGTCGTCGAGATGACCTGGGCCGAGCTGATGCCGCTGATTCAGGACTTTTGGCTGCAGGCCAAGGCGCAGATGACCGCGCGTCAATCGCCTGGTCGCCTCAAGCAATGGCTGGCCATGCTGACGCGCAACTACCCGGAAGCCGCCGAGCTTTTCACCGTTCTGCGCCGTGAAACCGAGCCGGATCAAGTCTCGCGCTTGCTCGGATTGCCGCTCGTCGAAGCCGCATAAAAAATCTCAAAATATTCTCTTGAAATCAAAACAGCGGTCCCTATCTAAGGGTTACGCGATGCCGAATTCGGGTCGCGGAGACACAAAACCTTGCTGATTGTTTTCAGGAGATTTGAATCATGAGTACTGCATTTTCTCTCGCGCCACTGTTCCGTTCCTCGGTAGGTTTCGACCGTTTCAACGACCTGTTCGAAACCGCCCTGCGTAACGAGCCTGGCAGCAGCTATCCACCCTACAACGTCGAAAAACACGGTGATGATCAATACCGTATCGTCGTCGCGGCCGCCGGTTTCCAGGAAGAAGATCTGGACCTGCAGGTCGAGAAGGGTGTGCTGACCATCAGTGGCGGCAAGCGTGACACTGACGAAAGCGTCACGTTCTTGCATCAAGGCATCGCCCAGCGAGCCTTCAAGCTGTCGTTCCGTCTGGCCGATCACATCGAGATCAAGGACGCTGCGCTGCGCAACGGCCTGCTGAGCATCGACCTGCTCCGTGTGATCCCGGAAGAAGCGAAAGCCAAGCGCATCCCGATCAATGGAGCGCAGCAGCCGGCGCTGCAGCATTGATTCATGTGCTGACACACAATCGCCCGAACCGGCGATAAGCCGCTGAACGAAAGGCCCCGATACGTCGGGGCCTTTTTTCGTGCGCGAGAAAGCCGACGCAACGTTTGCTGCTGGCTTTGTGGCTCTTTACAATCCGCGCCATCAAGGCCAGCCCCCCTCCCTTAATTCCCGCTGGCCCCGGAGCCTTTGTTCATGGACGAAATGGAACAGCGCTGGCTATACGCGCTTTCTGCGCCTTTGGTCGCCCTCAATCCCGACGCCGATTACACCGCACCCACCTATTGCTTTGACCTCAAACATGTCGATGTCGAAGGTGGTTGGGGCATCACTACGCGCGAACAGCTGTTGGACATGCTGCGTACTGCCGATGACGGCCACGCTACGCAGTTGAACGAAGCCTATCGGCAGTGGCAGAGGTGTCTGCCGTCCGAATGGCAGGCCTTGCTCGCAACACTCGACACTCGCCAGCGAGCTTTCTACGAATTCGCCAGTCGCACATTTGGCGAGTGCGGTTCAGGTGGCATCCGTGCCTGGGACCTTGGTCGCATGGGTTTTCTGCTGCGTTCTGCAGTGCTGCACGGCTGGATTGATCTCACCGAAAGCCTTTGGCTGCATGGTCGCATGGCGGCACGCGCGCGCTACCACTACGACAGTTGGACGAGCTACCTTAACGGCTTTGTCTTCGGCAAAGCCTTCTGGCATTGCCTGGGCAACAAGGATGAAGAGCTGGAGCACGAATATGACCGGCAAGGCGATTACATAGGCACCACCGTGGTCATCAGAAAGCTTGATCGTGATGCGCGCGCGCTGTTCGCACAATTGCCTTGGGACATGCCCTTGTATCCACCCGAGCGGCCTGATTCGCTAGGGGAGTTCGACTGGTCATGAGCTGCTGGATTCGCTTGGGTATCGAGCCCACCAAAGACAACGACGTCATTCGCGGCGCCTATCGCGCACGCTTGCCGCAGCACCATCCGGAAACCGATCCGGAAGGTTTTCAGGCGCTGCGTGAGGCTTATGAGCTGGCATTACGCTTTGCCCGCGAGGAAGCCGTGGAGCCGGATCAACCGGTTGCCGATGAGATCAGTCCTGCCGATCAGACGATGGCCGACTTTGAAGCATTGCTGCTTGATCCAGCGCGTCGCTTCCAACCGGTGGCCTGGCAGGCATTCAACCTTGAGCTGGACCGCCTGCCGCTGGAGGTGCTGGACGAAGTTTGCTGGCCATTGCTGCGCGAGTTGCTCGACGCCGGCCCGATTTCCCATGTCTGCGCCCGTTTGTTGGCCCAGCGCCTGGGCTGGGCGAGCCGCATGCTGGATCTGGATTTCGACAACGCACGGCATGTCGACGAGTTTTTGCAGCGGATCAGCGCGGCGGATCCGTTCGACACCTCGTTGATGAGCCATTGGCCCGCTGTCGCGCAGTTGGAAACTCTCTGGTATGTGCGAACCCTGAATCACCTGCACCGAGAGGCGTCGCTCGACGACTACCGTCATTTCGCCGGCCTGCACACTTGCATCCCCCTGCCTGCTGATGACGGGTTATTGCAACGCCTGGCCATACAGTTCAGTCAGGCTGATATCGCCAACAAAGACTTTCTCGACATTATCAGCGAGCAGCATCGGCTTGCGCCTGAAGATGTCGACTGGCTGTATCTGTTGGCCTGTCAGCGCAGTGCGCTGGGAATGGAAGAGTTGGCACTGCAGGCATGGGTGCGGCTCTGGCGCGAACATCAGCATCCGAAAGCGGCGACGTGGTTACTGGCGTTGTGCGCGCGACATCAGCCTCAGCGCCTGCCGCTGCTGATTCAGGCCTTTGATCGTCTGGAAAACTTCCGCGACTGGTCCGAGGATCTAGGTGATGTCACTCAAGAGTACGGCAGTCCATCACAGCGCCCGGAAACACTCGGGCGTTGGTTCAGGGCCAAGCAGCTCGAGTTGCAGGACATTGCCGGTGCATTTGTCGAATGGCGTGTCAGTGGTGACGAGTTGCCGTTGTTGGCGGCGCTGATCATTGACAGTGATGACCGTCCGTTGCAAACGCTCTACCAGCATGCCTGGGCTTTGCACCGTGGTGATGTGCCATTGCTGCGACGCATCATGCAGGCATCCGAGCCGGGGGATGTGCTCGATCAACTGGTGCTGGAAGGCTTGCAGTATCAGGCCGGGCAGCAGATCTGCTGGTTGACCCGAGCGCCGATTCCTCAGGCCCTGGAAGCGTTTCTGGCCAGCGACTCGGCATCGACACTGCCGTCGGCGCTGGAAAAGGGCGAACCGCTTGAGCTCAGTCTGCTGTGGATGCGCCGTTTGCGTGCTTACGACGCCCGATCGCTGGCGCGGCTTGCCGAAGCGTTCAGTCTCGACAAGCGTGACGAACGGCTTGCGGGGCTCAAGTTGCAAGCGCAACTGGCCGCGCAAGGCATGCTGCTTCCGGCCGTTGATAGCTACTCTGATGTCTGGGAATGGCATCGTCAGGCGATTTACCTGCTGGCCACCCTCGACGATCCGACGCGTTGGCTGGGCGCGCAATCGGGACACTGCGTCGACGCCATGAGCATTGCGCGTGAACACCCCTTGGCCCGTTTGCAGCCGCTGCTCTGTCGCCTGAGTCGCGAGCAGGGCAGCGCCAGTGGCCTGCTCGGCTGGCTGCAAGCGGCGGATCCGGTGCACTCGCTGCTCGCGCGCAAGTTGTTCAGTGTGCATGAGGCGCTCGATAGCACTCGGCTGTTGGGTAATGACCGTTTGTTCGAGTGCATGCGCAGCGACATCGCCAGCTTCAACGAAGATTTGCTCGGGCGCATGCTCTTGGGTGGAGTCCTTTACCACGATCCGTTGCTCACTGCGCAACAGCGTAAATACCTGCTGGAAAGTATCACCGAGGTGGTCAATCCACAGGACTGGTTCGACGGCTTCCGTCACAGTCTGATCAAGGGTGAGCCTGTTCACCCGCCCCGTGAGGCTCTCGCGGAGGAGGGGGTCAGCGACGCCTTTTACCTGGCGCTGGATGTGCTGAAGGATCTGGTGCGTTTTGGCAA
Source organism: Pseudomonas sp. ef1 (assembly GCF_007293365.2). Taxonomy (NCBI): domain Bacteria; kingdom Pseudomonadati; phylum Pseudomonadota; class Gammaproteobacteria; order Pseudomonadales; family Pseudomonadaceae; genus Pseudomonas; species Pseudomonas sp. ef1. The sequence goes on from NZ_CM129815.1 coordinate 3,154,789, forward strand.
TCTGGGCTTGCCAAGGCAGAAGGTTCTGTTACGCATGCAGCGGGCCAAGGATGACTCGGAAAATGGACTCGGTTTGCGCTTCGCATTCAGTGCATTGCTGTCGTGGTCTGAGCGTTTGCTGTTAGCCAAGGCAACGACCCGTCCAACCCCCGCCGCTGCGTTTTGGAGCCTGGGTACCCGGCTGGGGCGCGGGGCGTTTATCTGGCAGGTCATTGGCGCGTTGCTGGTGACGCCCGTGGCGGCGTTGCTCAGCGGTACGCCCGTATCCGGCATCGTCGTGTTGCTACTGGGCCTGGCGTTTCTGCTCGGTGCGGTCCTGCGCCGTTTGCATGACATGGGGCGGGGCATTCCGATGTTGCTGATTTTGGTAATGCTGTCGCCGGTATTGCCGTTTCTGCCGCTGATACTGTTCGGTTTTCCCGGAGAGAAGCTGCCCAATCGTTATGGCGTGCCACCGGACAGTGGCGGTGAAGATACCTTGTCCGGTGGTTTGCAGGCGACCTTACGGCGACTTATCGGCTAGAGGCGTAACTCATCCAGAACCTTGTTGAGTTGTGAGCGGTGGCTGGCGATTTCTTCCGATCGCTGGTCGCCCAGCACCGTGGTGAAACTGTCCAGCCAGTCGGCAATCCGCTGGCGTTCTTCGCCCAGACTTTGCGTCCACGCCCGTTCCAGTCGAGCCAGCAGGGTTCGATTGGGCAGAGTGTCGCGGGGGTGAATTTTCAGCGTACTCAAGCGTTCATGACTGGTTTGCCGCGATTGCGCATCGAGTCCGGTCGGGCTGCGGTCAATGCTGTGGCTGTGGCGTTCGCCCGTCCTTGGCAGGGTGACGTCAACTTCGAGCAAACCGTTGATGTCATAACTGAACCGCACATCCAGCGCCTGGATATCATCGCTGGGCGTCAGCGTGACATCGAAAGCATCGATAAAAATGTTGTCGCGTACCCACGGACGTTCGCCCTGATAGACCGCAATACGGATGACTTCCTGTCGTGGAGATGTCGTGTGGTAACGCTCCACCCTTGAGGTCGGGATGATGGTGTTACGTTCGATGATCGGCGAGAACGCGCCACTGACGCCTTCGCCACGATTGGTCGAAATCCCCAGCGTATACGGACAGACATCGGTCAGAATCAATTCCTCGACCGCACCGTCCCGCGCCTTGCATGCCGCCTGCGTCGCTGCGCCCAGCGCCACGATAGTGTCTGGATCAAGATGCCGATAAGGCAGGCGTCCAAACAACGTGGCGACCATTTGCTGTACCGCCGGCATGCGCGTTGCGCCACCGACCAGCACCAGGCTGTCGAGGTCGCGCGGTTTCAGTCGGGCATCGCGCAGAGCCTGTTCGATTGGCGCGCGCAAGCGGGCCAGCAACGGCTCCCATATTTTCACTGCAGCGGCTTCATCCAGTTCCCATTCGAATGTCTGCTCGGCATACCGCCAGCTCAAGTGCTGCGCGCCTTCGCCGAGTTTGCATTTCAGCTGTTCGAGCGCATCACCGAGGCTGGCCATGGCTTGTGCATCGATCGTTGAGGGTGTGAGCTGCCAGTGTTTCAGGCAGGCCTGCAACAGGGCGGCGGTGAAGTCTTCGCCGCCAAGAAAGTTGTCGCCAGTGGAGGCATGCACTTCAATCAGCGGCAATGCGTATTCGAGCACGGTGACGTCGAATGTGCCGCCGCCGAGATCGAAAATCAGCGTGCGTTCGAACTTCTGTTCGTGCAGGCCGTACGCCATGGCGGCAGCGGTCGGTTCGTTGATCAGGCGCGTCACGGACAGCCCGGCCAGTTCGGCGGCGAACAAGGTACGCTTGCGCTGCTCGTCACTGAAATATGCCGGTACGGAAATGACCGCTTCTGTGACCGCTTGGCCGAGAAAGGCCTCCGCGTCCTGCTTGAGTGAGCCAAGTACCAGCGCCGACAACTCTTCCGGGCTGAACTGGCGAGAGCCGAGCTGGATTTGCCTGTCGCTGCCCATGAAACGCTTGAACGCGGCGGCAGTGCGTTCCGGGTGCGTGGTCAGGCGGGCGCGGGCGGCTTTGCCGACCAGAATCGTGTCGTCTTCATCAAGGCTGACCACCGACGGTGTCAGCACATCGCCGAGGGCGTTGCGGATCAGTTCGGCGCGGCCTTCACGCCAGACGGCGATCAGGCTGTTGGTGGTGCCAAGGTCGATGCCCAGCAGGGCCGGGCGGGGAAGGGATGCATCCTGCATGGTTGATCTCGAAGCGGCGCAAAAAACGCGACCCTACAGGCTGACGCAAACCGTGGCAATTGTTGCTCTGTTGCCAGTCTGTGCGGCGGCCGGTTCAGGGCAGCAGTTTTTTCAGATCCTCCAACCCCACCGGCCGGCTGTGCAGATAGCCCTGATACAAATGGCATTCCAGGCCCTGCAAAAACGCCAGTTGGGCTGGCGTCTCCACGCCCTCGGCAATCACTTCCAATTCCAAGCTGCGGGCCATAGCGACAATTGCGCGAATGATCTCCGCGACATTGGAGTCAGTGGTTGCATCGCGGATGAACGACTGGTCGATCTTCAGGGTGTCTACCGGTAGCCGCTTCAAATACGTCAGCGACGAATAACCGGTGCCGAAGTCGTCCATGGCGAAGCTCACGCCGAGCTTTTTCAGGCGGCGCATTTTGCTGATGGTGTCTTCCAGATTCTGGATGACGATGCCTTCGGTGATTTCCAGTTTCAGTAGCGAGCAGGGCAGGCCGTGGCTGGTCATGCTGTGTTCGATGCGTTCGACGAAATCGTTCTGGCGGAACTGTCTCGGGCTGATGTTCACGCACAGGCTGAAGTTCAGCGGGTCAACGAGTTTCAACGCGATCAATTGTTTGAAGGCGTTACAGGCTTCATCGAGGATCCAGGTGCCGACTTCGAGAATCAGGCCGCTATCTTCCAGCACCTTGATGAACTCGGTGGGCGATTGCGCGCCGAGTTCGGGATGGTTCCAGCGCACCAGGGCTTCGGCGCCGATGATGCGGTTGTCGCGGGCATCGACCTGTGGCTGAAAGTGCACGTTGAACTCGCCGCGCGACAGCGCCAGGCGTAGGTCGGTCTCCATGCGCAGGCGTTCGCTGGCCGCTTTCTGCATGGTGTTGTGATACATCTGCGTGGTATTGCGCCCGGAATCCTTGGCCCGGTACAGGGCGATGTCGGCGCGTTTGAGCAGGTCGGTCGGGGTCGAGCCGTGATCGGGAATCAGCGCCACGCCAATGCTCGGCGTCACTTGCAGGCGCTGGCCATCGAGGAACATCGGCTCCGAAAGCAATTCGCGAATGGTGTCGGCCAGCGCGCGTACTTGTTCGCTGACTTCACTGCGCGAACCTTCGAGGCCGCTGAGCAACACCACAAATTCATCGCCACCGAGGCGCGCCACCGTGTCTTCCATGCGCACGCTGGCTTCGAGCCGCGCGGTGATGATTTTCAGCACGGTGTCGCCGACCGGGTGACCGAGGGAATCGTTGATGTGCTTGAAGTGGTCGAGGTCGAGAAACAGCAAGGCGCCGCGCAGATTGTGGCGCTTGAGCAGGGCGATCTGCTGACTCAGGCGATCCATCAGCAGGGCGCGGTTGGGCAGGTTGGTCAGCGGGTCGTGATAGGCCAGGTGACGAATCTGCGCTTCGGCGTTCTTCAACAGGCTGACGTCGCGCGCGGTCAGCAGCAGGCAGGCGGTTTCATTGAGGGTGATCGGCTCGACCGAGACTTCCACCGTGAGCAACTCGCCGCGCTTGTTGCGCCCGAGCATTTCCTGATGATGCACGCGGCCCTTGATCTGCAACTCGGCGAGTAAGGTCGAGCGTTGTTTCTCTTCGGCCCAGATCCCCACCTGATAGACGGTTTTGCCCACCACTTCGTCGGCGCCGTAGCCGGTGAGGCGACAGAAGCCGTCGTTGACCTCCAGATAACGCCCGGTGTCGCGCTCGGTGATGGTGATCGCGTCTGGACTTGAGTGAAACGCCTTGGCGAACTTTTCTTCGCTAGCCTTCAGCGCTGCTTCCGAGCGTTGTTGCTGAGTAATGTCGCGCAGGGTGGTGACGATGCACGGCTGATCGCCGACGCTGATCTGCCGGCTGGAAATCACGCAGGTCAGCGACTGGCCGTCCTTGTGCTGGACGAGAATGGCCACGTTGCTCAGGCCTTGTTCGCGGATCACTCGTTCGATGCGTTGCAGGCTCTTTGCCGAGGCGTCCCACAGGCCGATTTCCTCGGCGGTGTGGCCAATCACATCGGCGGCGCTCCAGCCAAAGGTCTGGCTGAAGCTCGAATTGATTTCGATGAATTCCCCGGTTTCCTGGCGCGTGACGCAGATCGGATCGGGGCTGACCTGAAACAGCGTGGCGAATTTCTCTTCCGAGGCTACCAGCCGCTGCTCGCGCTCGACCTGATCGGTGATGTCCAGCAACGTGCCGGCCATGCGCAGCGGCGCGCCGTTGTCGTCGCGATAGAGACGCGCGCGGCTTTCCAGATAGCGCGAGCTGCCGTCGGGCAATTGCACGCGATAGGTCAGTTGATAATTGCCGGCGGGGCCTTCGCGCAGGCTGCGGTAGGCGTCGCGCATGCTGTCGCGCTCCTCGCCCGGCACGCCTTCGAAAAACTCCTCGAATGATTCATGGAATGGAATAGGCTCCAGCCCGTGCAATTGCGCAGCGCGCGCCGATCCGTAGAGCATGCCGCTGGGGATGTGCCAGTCCCAGGTGCCGAGTTGCGCCGAGTCCAGCGCCAGGTCGAGGCGTTCCTGGCTGTCCTTCAAGGCCAGTTCGGCGGCTTTGCGTTCGGTGGTGTCGAGGAACGTGCTGAGCAGATAGGGCTGGCCTTCGAGCTCGACCTTCTGCGCGCTGAGGATGCCGTCGTGCACTTGGCCGTTGCTGGCGCGAAACTGCACTTCCATGCTGATCAGCTCGCCCTTGGCTTTGGTTTTTTTCACCAGTTCGGCGCGTTGCTCGGGATGCACCCACAGGCCCAGTTCCAGGGTGGTGCGGCCGATTGCGCTTTGCACCGGCCAGCCGAACAGGCTTTCGAAATACTGGTTGGCCTCGCTGATCAGACCGTCATCCTGACGGGTCAGCAGAACCATGTTCGGGCACAGGTGGAAAAGTGTCGCGAAACGTTTCTCCGAGCTGCTCAGGGCCTGCTCGCGCTGGCGTTGGTGGGTGATTTCGCGAATCACCCCGATCATTCGGGGCCGGCCGTTCTTGTCTGGCAGCAGGCTGCCGCTGATCTCCAGCCAGTGCAGGCTGCCGTCGGGCCAGCGAATACGGTGATGCATCGCCTGCTCCAGCGGGGCGCCGGCGATCACCGCGTGGAAAGCACGCACGGTTTTCGCACGGTCTTCCGGCGGCAACAGGTCGAGGTATTCCAAATCGGCGGGTAATGGCTGCCGTGGATCGAAACCGAACAATGCCTGAGTGCCCCGCGACCAGCTGATCTGCCCGCGCTCGATGTCCCAATACCAGGCGCCGAGCCGCGCGCCGTTGAGCGCGGCGAGCAATTGCGGCGCGCTTTCCCAGCTCTGCTCGGAATGGCGCGGATCAACATCCTGGATTCGCGGCATCGGCGGAATTCGGTCAACAGATTTCGGCATTGTCAGCGGGCCTTGAGCTGAGTGGCGTGAGGCACAGGAGCGGCTCTATAGGAGTAGCACAAGTCAGGCCGGGATCCCTGGCCGATCGATTTGTGCATCCAGCAGGGCCATGAAGGCGCGTGCTGCATTCGATAGCGTCCGTTCGGTGTGCAATATATAGCCTAGCTGGCGAGTGAGCTGTATGCCCGGCAATGCGATGCTTGCCACTTGTTCGTCGAGCATGGTGCGCGGTAACACGCTCCAGGCCAGGCCGATGGAGACCATCATCTTGATGGTTTCCAGATAGTTGGTGCTCATGGCGATGTTCGGCGTCAGGCCCTGGGCTTCGAACAAACGCTGGACGATGTGGTGGGTAAAGGTGTTGCCGCCGGGGAAAACCGCCGGATGGCCGGCGATGTCCGCCAGACTGACGGCGCCGTTGTTGATCAGTGAGTGTTCCGGGGCGACGACGAAATCCAGCGGGTCGTCCCACACCGGCGTGGCTTTGACCAAGGTATGCGGCTCTGGCGCGAGGGTGATGACCGCCAGTTCTGCGCGGCCGTGGAGAATTTCCTCGTAGGCCACTTCCGAATCAAGGAACTGAATATCCAGCGCAACCTGTGGGTAGCGGCGGGTGAACTCCTCAATAGAGGCGGCAAGCGGTGCAGGCCGATGTGGTGACTGGTGGCCAGGGTCAGGCGGCCGCTGACCTCGCCGGTCAGGTTGGTCAGGGCGCGGCGGGTATCGTCGAGCACATTGAGAATCTGATAAGCCCGTGGCAGCAGGGCGCGACCGGCCTCGGTCAGACCGACTTCGCGACCCAGTCGATCAAACAGGCGTACCTTCAATTGCTGCTCAAGCCCGGCGATGCGCTTGCTGATCGCCGGTTGTGTCAGATGAAGGCGTTCGCCGGCGCCGGAGAAGCTGCCGGTCTCGGCGATGGCAATAAAAGCATTCAGGTTAGCCAGATCCATGTCGCATTCCAGTTGGTTATCCAAAGCATAAAAAATATGAATTTGAGTTATTTAATCTAACCCCATAGGATCGGCCTCACAAGCCAAAGGGTTATTGATAAGCCCAGGGCATAGAAACAAGCTGATGAGGAACCGTCTGATGGCCGGCAAAACGCTCTACGACAAGCTCTGGGATTCGCATTTGGTCAAGCAGCGCGACGATGGCTCGGCGCTGATCTACATCGATCGTCACATCATCCACGAAGTGACTTCGCCGCAAGCTTTCGAAGGCTTGCGTCTGGCCGGACGCAAGCCTTGGCGCATCGATGCCAACATTGCGACCCCGGACCACAACGTACCGACCACTCCGGAGCGCAAGGGCGGCATCGAAGCCATTGCCGACCAGGTTTCGCGTTTGCAGGTGCAGACCCTCGACGACAACTGCGATGAATACGGCATCGTCGAATTCAAGATGAACGACGTCCGTCAGGGCATCGTTCACGTGATCAGCCCGGAGCAGGGCGCGACCCTGCCGGGCATGACCGTGGTTTGCGGCGACTCGCACACCTCGACCCATGGCGCATTCGGCGCGTTGGCCCACGGCATCGGCACATCCGAGGTCGAGCACGTGCTCGCCACGCAGTGCCTGGTGGCCAAGAAAATGAAAAACATGCTGGTCCGCGTCGAAGGCCAATTGCCGTTCGGCGTGACCGCCAAGGACATCGTCCTTGCGGTGATCGGCAAGATCGGCACCGCCGGCGGTAACGGCCATGCCATCGAGTTTGCCGGCAGCGCGATCCGCGATCTGTCCGTCGAAGGCCGCATGACCATCTGCAACATGTCTATCGAAGCCGGCGCCCGCGTGGGCCTGGTGGCGGCAGATCAGAAGACCATCGACTACGTCAAAGGTCGTCCATTCGCGCCGAAGGGCGAGCAGTGGGACATGGCCGTCGAAGCCTGGAAAGACCTGGTCTCCGACGCCGATGCCAAATTCGACACCGTGGTCGAGTTGGACGCCGCGCAGATCAAGCCGCAAGTCAGCTGGGGCACTTCGCCAGAAATGGTCTTGGCCGTGGATCAGAATGTGCCGGACCCGGCCAAGGAAATGGATCTGGTCAAGCGCGACTCGATCGTTCGCGCCTTGAAATACATGGGTCTGACCGCCAATCAGGCGATCACCGACATTCAGCTTGATCGCGTATTCATCGGTTCCTGCACCAACTCGCGCATCGAAGACTTGCGCGCCGCTGCGGTCATCGCCAAGGGCCGCAAGGTCGCCTCGACCATCAAGCAGGCAATCGTCGTGCCGGGCTCGGGTCTGGTCAAGGCGCAGGCTGAAGCCGAGGGGCTGGACAAGATTTTCCTCGAGGCCGGTTTCGAATGGCGCGAGCCGGGTTGCTCGATGTGCCTGGCGATGAACCCGGACCGTTTGGAGTCCGGCGAGCATTGCGCCTCGACTTCCAACCGTAACTTCGAAGGCCGTCAGGGCGCCGGTGGCCGTACCCACCTGGTCAGCCCGGCCATGGCGGCAGCAGCAGCGGTGAACGGCCGTTTCATCGACGTTCGTGAATTGATCCAAGGAGCACAGTAAAGATGAAGGCATTTACTCAGCACACTGGTCTTGTCGCGCCTCTGGATCGTGCCAACGTCGACACCGATCAGATCATCCCCAAGCAGTTCTTGAAGTCGATCAAGCGCACCGGTTTCGGTCCGAACCTGTTCGACGAGTGGCGTTATCTGGATGTCGGCCAGCCGTATCAGGACAACTCCAAGCGCCCGCTGAACAAGGATTTCGTCCTCAACGCCGAGCGTTATCAGGGTGCCAGCGTATTGCTCGCCCGCGAGAACTTCGGCTGCGGCTCGAGCCGTGAACACGCGCCGTGGGCGCTGGAAGAGTACGGTTTCCGCAGCATCATCGCGCCGAGTTACGCCGACATCTTCTTCAACAACAGTTTCAAGAACGGCCTGCTGCCGATCATTCTCAGCGATGCAGAAGTTGATGAACTGTTTAAGCAGGTTGAAGCCGAGCCGGGTTATCAATTGCAGATCGACTTGCAGGCGCAGACCGTGACCCGCCCGGATGGCAAGGTGTACAGCTTCGAGATCGATGCGTTCCGCAAGCACTGCCTGCTCAATGGTCTGGACGATATCGGCCTGACCTTGCAGGACGGCGATGCTATTGCGACGTTCGAGGCCAAGCATCGGGTTAGTCAGCCGTGGTTGTTTCGCGACGCTTGATTCGGGATTGATGTAGTCAGGGCGGGCCTCTTCGCGAGCAGGCTCGCTCCCACAGGGAATGTATTTCAAATAACACTGCTTACAGGATGTGACCATGACCAGCACCGCCCAACACACTCAGGTCGTACAAAAGCAATTCGGTGAACAGGCCGCCGCCTACCTGAGCAGCGCCGTGCACGCTCAAGGCACCGAATTCGCATTGCTACAGGCTGAGCTGGCCGGGCAGGGCGAGGCTCGTTTGCTGGACTTGGGTTGCGGCGCAGGCCATGTCAGTTTCCACGTCGCTCCATTGGTCAAGGAAGTGGTGGCTTACGACCTGTCGCAGCAAATGCTTGATGTGGTTGCCGGCGCTGCCGTCGATCGCGGCTTGAGCAATATCATTACCGTCAACGGTGCTGCCGAGCGCTTGCCGTTCGCCGATGGCGAGTTCGATTTTGTGTTCAGCCGCTATTCGGCGCATCACTGGAGCGACCTCGGTCTGGCCTTGCGCGAGGTGCGCCGGGTGCTGAAGCCGGGCGGCGTGGCAGCGTTCGTTGATGTGTTGTCACCGGGCAGTGCGTTGTTCGACACTTACCTGCAAAGCGTTGAAGTGCTGCGCGACACCAGCCATGTCCGCGACTACTGCGCCGCCGAGTGGCTGCGCCAGGTCAGCGAGGCCGGTCTGCATGTGCGCAGCACCACCCGGCAGCGCCTGCGTCTGGAGTACAGCAGTTGGGTCGAGCGCATGCGCACACCTGACGTGATGCGCGCGGCGATCCGCCAGTTGCAGCAGTCGATGGGCAACGAAGTGCGTGAGTATTTTGAGATAGATGCCGACGGCTCGTTCAGTACCGATGTGATCGTACTGATGGCCGAGCGATAGGAATTTTTCCCGGCGCGCCGTTCACTGGCGCACCGCTTGAAGACACGAGGAAAGCATGAGCAAGCAGATTCTGATTCTCCCGGGTGACGGTATTGGTCCGGAAATCATGGCCGAAGCGGTCAAGGTGCTGGAATTGGCCAATGACAAGTACAGCCTGGGCTTCGAGCTGAGCCACGACGTGATCGGCGGCGCGGCCATCGACAAGCATGGCGTGCCGCTGGCCGACGAAACCCTTGATCGCGCCCGCGCTGCCGACGCCGTGCTGCTGGGCGCGGTCGGTGGCCCGAAATGGGACACCATCGAGCGTGACATCCGCCCTGAGCGCGGTCTGCTGAAAATCCGCGCGCAACTGGGCCTGTTTGGCAACCTGCGCCCGGCGATCCTCTATCCGCAACTGGCCGATGCGTCGAGCCTGAAACCGGAAATCGTTGCCGGTCTGGACATCCTCATTGTCCGTGAGCTGACCGGCGGCATTTACTTCGGCGCGCCGCGTGGCACCCGTACGCTGGACAACGGCGAGCGTCAGTCCTACGACACGCTGCCGTACAGCGAAAGCGAAATCCGCCGCATCGCCCGTGTCGGTTTCGACATGGCCATGGTTCGTGGCAAGAAGCTCTGCTCGGTGGACAAGGCCAACGTCCTGGCATCCAGCCAGTTGTGGCGTGAAGTGGTCGAGCAAGTGGCCAAGGATTACCCGGAGGTCGAGCTGAGCCACATGTACGTCGACAACGCCGCCATGCAGTTGGTGCGCGCACCCAAGCAGTTCGACGTGATCGTCACCGACAACATGTTCGGCGACATCCTCTCCGACGAAGCGTCGATGCTCACCGGCTCGATCGGCATGCTGCCGTCGGCCTCGCTGGATTCCAACAACAAGGGCATGTACGAGCCGTGCCACGGTTCGGCCCCGGACATTGCCGGTAAAGGCATTGCCAACCCGCTGGCGACGATCCTGTCGGTATCGATGATGCTGCGTTACAGCTTCAATCTGCACGACGCTGCCGATGCCATCGAAAAAGCCGTCAGTGTCGTGCTCGATCAGGGCTTGCGCACCGGCGACATCCACTCGGCCGGTTGTACCAAAGTCGGTACGCAGGAAATGGGCGACGCAGTAGTCGCCGCGCTGCGGAATCTGTAATCTCTCGGGCCCGCTGCGAAATTCAATACAAAGCAGCGGCCCACTTTTCAAGAAGGTGTAGTTGCGATGAAACGTGTAGGTCTGATCGGTTGGCGCGGGATGGTCGGTTCCGTGCTCATGCAGCGGATGCTGGAAGAGCAGGATTTCGATCTTATCGAGCCGGTGTTTTTCACCACGTCCAATGTCGGTGGCCAAGGCCCGTCCGTGGGCAAGGACATTGCTCCGCTCAAGGACGCTTACAGCATTGACGAGCTGAAGACCCTCGACGTGATCCTGACCTGCCAGGGCGGCGACTACACCAGCGAAGTATTCCCGAAGCTGCGTGAAGCCGGCTGGCAGGGTTACTGGATCGACGCGGCGTCGAGCCTGCGCATGAACGATGACGCGGTGATCATTCTCGACCCGGTCAACCGCAAGGTCATCGACCAGCAGCTGGACGCGGGCACCAAGAACTACATCGGCGGCAACTGCACCGTCAGCCTGATGCTGATGGGCCTGGGCGGTCTGTTCGAGGCCGGTCTGGTCGAGTGGATGAGCGCCATGACCTATCAGGCGGCCTCCGGTGCCGGCGCGCAGAACATGCGTGAACTGATCAAGCAGATGGGCGCGACCCACGCCGCTGTCGCCGATCAACTGGCCGACCCGGCCAGCGCGATCCTCGACATCGACCGTCGCGTGGCCGAAGCCATGCGCAGCGACGCGTACCCGACCGAAAACTTCGGTGTACCGCTGGCCGGCAGCCTGATCCCGTGGATCGACAAGGAACTGCCGAACGGCCAGAGCCGCGAAGAGTGGAAGGCCCAGGCCGAGACCAACAAGATCCTCGGTCGCTTCAAGAGCCCGATCCCGGTCGACGGCATCTGCGTGCGCATCGGCGCCATGCGCTGCCACAGCCAGGCGCTGACCATCAAGCTGAACAAAGACGTACCGATCGCCGATATCGAAGGGCTGATCAGCCAGCACAACCCTTGGGTCAAGCTGGTACCGAACAACCGCGAGATCAGCATGCAGGAGCTGAGCCCGACCAAGGTCACCGGCACCCTGAATGTTCCGGTCGGTCGTCTGCGCAAGCTGAACATGGGTTCGCAATTCGTCGGCGCCTTCACCGTCGGCGACCAACTGCTGTGGGGCGCGGCCGAACCGCTGCGTCGCATGCTGCGGATCCTGCTCGAGCGTTGATCGCTTGAAGCAATGAAGAAGCCCGTGCCTTGAAAGAGGTGCGGGTTTTTTTATGCCAAGGATTTCTCCGGTGTCTGTACTGCCTTTTTCGCGAGCAGGCTCGCTCCCACATTGAAATGCGGTCCCTGTGGGAGCGAGCCTGCTCGCGAAAGGGCCGGTCCAGCCGCCGCAAATCCTGCAGAAATTGCCTGTGCGCCACCCACCCGGTAAAGTGCCGCTCCCCCCGTTTTGCCAGAGGTAGCTCCATGACCCAGACTTTCGATATCGCCGTTATCGGCGCCACCGGTACTGTCGGCGAAACCCTCGTACAGATTCTCGAAGAACGCGACTTCCCGGTCGGCAACCTGCACCTGCTGGCCAGCAGTGAATCGGCCGGCAGCTCGGTGCTTTTCCGCAACAAAAACGTCCGCGTGCGCGAGGTCGACGAGTTCGATTTCAGCAAGGTCAGGCTGGTGTTCTTCGCCGCCGGCGCTGCGGTGTCGCTGAGCTACGCCGCTCGCGCCCATGCTGCCGGTTGCTCGTTGATCGACTTGTCCGGCGCCTTGTCCACCGATCAGGCGCCACAGGTGGTGCCGGAGGCCAATGCCGATATTCTCGCCAGTCTGAAAAGCCCATTCCAGGTCAGCAGCCCAAGCCCGTCTGCTACGACGCTTGCGGTGGTGCTGGCGCCGCTGCTCGATCTGCTCGATCTGCAATACGTCAACGTCACCGCCAATCTGGCCGTTTCGGCGCAAGGCCGCGAGGCGGTCACCGAGCTCGCGCGGCAGACCGCCGAGCTGCTCAACATGCGTCCGCTGGAACCGACGTTCTTCGACCGGCAGATGGCCTTCAACCTGCTGGCACAAGTCGGTACGCCTGATGCTCAGGGCCACACGCTGCTGGAAAAACGATTGGTTCGAGAGCTGCGCCAGGTCCTGGCGAAACCTTTATTGAAGATTTCTGCCACTTGCGTTCAAGCCCCGGTGTTTTTTGGCGATAGCTTTAGCGTGACCTTGCAGTCAGGCAGCGCTGTTGACTTGGAAAAGGTCAACGCCGCGCTTGAGGCTGCACCGGGCATCGAGCTGGTCGAGGCCGGCGATTATCCGACCGCGGTCGGCGATGCGGTGGGGCAGGACGTGGTCTACGTAGGCCGCGTGCGGACGGGCGTCGACGACCCGGCGGAACTAAATCTTTGGCTGACGTCAGATAACGTACGCAAAGGCGCGGCTCTCAACGCCGTGCAACTGGCTGAGTTGTTGATAAAAGACCTGCTGTAAAAGATACTTGGCAACAATTTGTCGACTGATTCTAGGTGAGCGCTATGCTTGCCCGAAGCGCGTCGATGACGAGTCACCCTCCGGGACTTTCCGGGGCAGCACCGAAATGATCGCGCGCGGCGACCCTCGTCGTCGCGCGCAATGCCTTACGGCAGCGGTATTCAAAAGCTTCTCGCTGGCCGAGGAACGTTCAAACAAAGGATGAGGCTATGGTTCAAGTTCGCAAACTGGTGTTAGCAATAGCGGCCGCCTCGGCGCTGTCCTCCGGTATGGCGCATGCCCTCGGGCTCGGGGAGCTGACCCTGAAGTCGACCCTGAACCAGCCGTTGGTGGCTGAAATCGAGCTGCTCGACGTCAAGGATCTCACCGCTGCCGAAGTGGTGCCGAGCCTGGCTTCCCCTGAAGATTTCGCCAAGGCCGGCGTCGACCGTCAGGCTTTTCTCAATGACCTGACGTTCACCCCGGTGCTCAACGCCAACGGCAAAAGCGTGTTGCGCGTGACCTCGAGCCAACCGCTGTCGGAACCGATGGTGAAGTTCCTTGTGCAGGTGATGTGGCCCAATGGCCGCTTGTTGCGTGATTACAGCGTGCTGCTCGATCCGTCGAAGTTCTCGCCGCAGACCGCAGACGCCGCCGCGCAGCCGGCGCCGTCGCAGACCATCACTGCGCCCACCACTGGCGCCACCCATCGCAATCAATACACCACCACGCCGCGCGATACCCTGTGGGAAATCGCCGCGAAGGCGCGCAACGGCGGCTCGGTGCAGCAGACCATGCTGGCGATTCAAGCGCTCAATCCGAATGCCTTTATCGACGGCAACATCAACCGTCTGAAAACCGGCCAGGTGCTGCGTCTGCCTGACCCGGTACAAAGCACAGCACTGCCGCAGTCGGCTGCCATCGCTGAAGTGGCGGCGCAGAACGAAGCCTGGCGTCAGGGCCGTCGTTATGTGGGCAAGCCTGGCACCGGTCAGCAGCAGCTGGATGCGACCAATCGTGGCCGTGGCAATACCGGTGCAGCGGCCAACACCCAGGACAATCTGAGCCTCGTCTCAGCGGAAAGCGCCAAGCCCGGCGCTAAAGGCCCGGCGGGCGACGCCAAGGCGCTGAGCAACAAACTGGCAATCACTCAGGAAAACCTCGACACGACCCGTCGTGACAACGAGGAACTGAAAAGCCGCATGGCTGATCTGCAGAGCCAGCTGGACAAGCTGCAAAAGCTGATCGAGCTGAAGAACAATCAACTGGCGAAGATGCAAGCCGACGGCGCCGGCGCTGCGCCTGGCGCCACTGCTGCTGTGCCGCCGGTGCCGGCGATCACTGCGGAACTGGCCGCAACACCGCCAGCCACTCCGGCCGACGCCGCAGCGGCTTCACCGACTCCAGAGTCGGCCATCGCGCCGCCAGCGGAAACCCCGGTTGAGCCAGTCGTCGAGCCGGTGGTCGAAACCACGTCTGCTGCCGCCGATGACGACAAAGCCTTCAATGAACTGCTGACCAATCCGATTCTGCTCGGCCTGCTCGGCGGCGGTGCGGTGGTTCTGCTGCTTCTGCTGTTGCTGCTGGCACGTCGTCGCAAAGCCCAGCAGGAAGCCGAAAAGCACCTGCGCATGGCTCGCGCTCTGGCTGAAGAGCAAGAGTTCTCCGCTGAGCAGGATCTGCCGGAAAGCAGCTTCTCCGGCCTGGAAACCCCGGCAGCCAGCGTCAAGCTCAACACGCCAGCTCCGGCACCTGCGCCAGCCCCTGCACCGGTCGTCACTCCGGTGGTGATGGCTGCGCCGATTGCCGCACCACTGGTGGCCCCGGCCGGCGAGCGCTCTGATGATGTGCTCGATAAAGCGCAATCGCACATCAATGCCGGCCGCCTTAATCAGGCCGCCGCGCTGCTGGAAGAGGGCGTCAGCCTTGAGCCGGAACGCAGCGATCTGCGCCTGAAGCTGATGGAAGTCTACGGTCAGCAGGGCGACCGCGATGCGTTCGTTGCGCAAGAGCGTCAACTGGTGGCCAATGGCGATAACTTCGCCAAGGTCGAAGCGCTGAAAAGCCGCTTCCCGGCCATGGCTGTGGTCGCTGCCGGTGGGCTGGCAGCTGCCGCCGTCGCTGCCGAACTGGACGCGCAGTACGTCAAGGAACTGCTGCAAGACGAGCCGCAAGCGCCAGAGGCTGCCGCTGACGACCTCGACACCGCGTTCGATTTGAGCCTGGACGACCTCGACAACATCACCCCGGTCGATCCTGCGCCAGGGGTCGAGCCAGAGGCGCCTGTCGAGCTCGACGCGTTTCCGGCCGAAGACGATCTGAGCTTCGCTTCGGTGCTGCAAGAGCAGACCGAGATGAAAGACAATCTCGACGATCTTTCCGACTTCGATCTGGACATGGATCTGGGCGCCGAACCATCGCCGGCCACGTTGGCTGAAGATGACTTCCTGCTGGATCTGGACGACGGCGTGAAGGACTTGCCACCGGTCGAGACGCCGGTAGTTGCTGACGTGCCGCAGGACGATCTGGAACTCCCAGCCGATTTTGACCTGTCGCTTGCCGACGAAATGGACACCAACCCAGCCGCCGAGCCGGACGCCTTCGCGGCCGAGCTCGACGACGTCAATGCCGAACTGGATCGCCTGTCGCAAAGCATGGCTGAACCGAGCTTCACCGAAGCGGACGCAGCGTTGGGTGATGACCTGGGTGAAGATGATTTCGACTTCCTCGCCGGCACCGACGAAGCAGCGACCAAACTCGATCTGGCCCAGGCTTACATCGACATGGGCGACGCTGACGGTGCGCGTGACATCCTCAACGAAGTGTTGACCGAGGGTGACGAGAAGCAGCGGGGCGAGGCCAAGGACATGCTTTCCAACCTGGCGTAGGTTCAGCGGTAAACAATAAGCGGCAGCCCGGTGGGGCTGCCGTTTTTGTTTGTGCCGGATTCGGCGGTGTTTGATCGATTGCTTTCGCGAGCAGGCTCGCTCCCACAGGGGGGCGCATTGCAAATGTGGGAGCGAGCCTGCTCGCGAAGGGGGCGGTACTGCCGATAGAGAACTCTGGCATCCCCGGCCCACCGCCTTATAATGCCCGCCTTTGCAAATCAGCAGGCTGTCCCACCTTGGCAAACATAGATAACCCGGTCGCCGAAATGGCGCCCGACGGCTTTTACCGCGTCGCGCTGGGCGTTGAGTACAAAGGCTCGCGCTACAGCGGCTGGCAACGGCAGCTGACCGGAGTGGCGACGGTGCAGGAAGAGCTTGAAAAAGCCCTGTCGAAAGTCGCCAATTCGCCGGTTTCCCTGCAATGCGCCGGGCGTACCGATGCCGGCGTGCATGCCTGCGGCCAAGTGGTGCACTTTGACACCCAGGTTGATCGCTCGCTGAAAGCCTGGGTCATGGGCGCCAACATCAATCTGCCCCACGACATCAGCGTCAGTTGGGCCAGGGTCATGCCGGCGCATTTTCATGCGCGCTTCAAAGCCATTGCCCGGCGTTATCGCTATGTGATCTACAACGATCAGATCCGCCCGGCGCACCTCAATGAAGAAATCACCTGGAATCACCGTCCGCTCGACGCCGAGCGTATGGCCGAGGCCGCGCAGTACCTGATTGGTACCCACGATTTCAGCGCGTTCCGGGCCGGTCAGTGCCAGGCAAAGTCGCCGATCAAGAAGATGCATCACCTGCGCGTGACCCGTCACGGCAAGATGATCGTGCTCGACATTCGGGCCAATGCCTTCCTGCATCACATGGTGCGCAATATCGCTGGTGTGCTGATGACCATCGGTGCCGGTGAGCGTCCGGTGGAGTGGATGAAGGAAGTGCTGGAAAGTCGCGAGCGTCGCTCCGGCGGGGTCACGGCGCATCCCTACGGGTTGTATCTGGTGCAGGTCGAGTACCACGACGAATTTCCGTTGCCCGAGCGCTTTATCGGGCCACATTTCCTTACGGGTTTCTCCGAACTTGACGGCTGACGCCCTCGAACGCTTTTGTTACCATCCGGGACGTTTTCGGATTTTGCCTTGAGGTTTTCCTGACATGTCAGCCGTTCGCAGCAAGATCTGCGGCATTACCCGCATCGAAGATGCGCTGGCCGCCGTCGAAGCCGGTGCCGACGCGATCGGCCTGGTGTTTTACGCCAAGAGTCCGCGAGCGGTGAACGTGCAGCAGGCGCGGGCGATCATCAAGGCGCTGCCGCCGTTCGTTACCACCGTGGGGCTGTTCGTCAATGCCAGCCGTTGCGAGCTCGGAGAAATCCTCGATGCGGTGCCGCTGGATCTGCTGCAATTCCATGGCGACGAAAATGCGGAGGAGTGTGAAGGCTGGCATCGTCCGTACATCAAAGCGCTGCGGGTCAAGGCGGGTGATGACATTGCTGCTGCCTGCGATGCCTTTCCCGGCGCCAGTGGCGTGCTGCTCGACACCTATGTCGAAGGGGTGCCTGGCGGAACCGGCGAGGCGTTTGACTGGTCACTGATTCCGCAACACTTGAGCAAACCGCTGATTCTGGCCGGCGGCCTGACGCCGGAGAACGTTGCCGACGCGGTAGCACGGGTCAAGCCCTACGCGGTGGATGTCAGCGGCGGGGTAGAAGCGAGCAAAGGCATCAAGGATCACCACAAGATTCGCGCATTCATCAACGCGGTGCGCGGCAATACATCGTCGATGTGACGGCTGGCAGTCTGCCGCCGTCCATCAATGCACTTGCACAAAGCAGGCGCGGCTGAGGGTTGCTGAATCGTCGCAGGTCATGTTCCGCGCTGACCGCCACTGTTCGGCAACCATCGCCACACACATGAATTTAGCTCAAGGGCATACGCGGGGCTGCGAACCAGAGCGTTCGGGCCGCCGGTACTGGAGAAAGAAAGCATGAGCAACTGGTTAGTAGACAAACTGATCCCTTCGATCATGCGCTCGGAGGTCAAGAAGAGCTCGGTGCCTGAAGGTCTGTGGCACAAATGCCCATCCTGCGAGGCGGTGTTGTACCGTCCGGAGCTGGAAAAGACCCTGGACGTTTGCCCCAAGTGCAACCACCACATGCGCATCGGCGCACGTGCGCGCATCGACATCTTCCTCGATCCGGAAGGCCGCAACGAACTGGGCGCTGACCTGGAGCCGGTTGACCGTCTGAAATTCCGCGACGGCAAGAAGTACAAGGATCGCCTGGTTGCCGCGCAAAAGCAGACCGGCGAAAAAGACGCGCTGATCTCGGTCAGCGGTACCTTGCTGGGCATGCCGGTAGTGGTTTCGGCATTCGAATTCAACTTCATGGGCGGTTCCATGGGCGCCATCGTCGGTGAGCGCTTCGTGCGCGCTGCCAACTACGCACTGGAAAACCGCTGCCCGATGATCTGCTTCGCCGCCTCCGGTGGTGCACGCATGCAGGAAGCGCTGATCTCGCTGATGCAGATGGCCAAGACTTCGGCCGTGCTTGCGCGTCTGCGTGAAGAAGGCGTTCCGTTCATCTCCGTACTGACCGACCCGGTCTACGGCGGCGTTTCCGCCAGTCTGGCGATGCTTGGCGACGTCATCGTCGGCGAACCGAAAGCCCTGATCGGCTTCGCCGGCCCGCGTGTGATCGAGCAGACCGTCCGCGAGAAACTGCCGGAAGGCTTCCAGCGCAGCGAATTCCTGCTGGAGCACGGCGCGATCGACATGATCATCCACCGTCAGGAACTGCGTCCGCGTCTGGGTAACCTGCTGGCACAGATGACCGGCAAGCCGACGCCGAAGTTCGTCGCCGCGCCGATCGAACCGATCGTGGTGCCGCCGGTGCCTGCCAACGTATGACCCAGCGCACCCTTGGTGAATGGCTCGCCTACCTTGAGCAGTTGCATCCGTCGGCCATCGACATGGGCCTGGAGCGTTCGCAACAGGTAGCGTCCCGCATGGGGCTGGGCCAGCCGGCGCCTCGGGTGATCACGGTCACCGGCACCAACGGCAAGGGCTCGACCTGCGCGTTCGTGGCTTCATTGCTGCGTGCGCAGGGCCTGAGCGTTGGTGTCTACAATTCTCCGCACCTGCTGCGTTACAACGAGCGGGTGCAGCTCGACGGCGTCGAAGCCACTGACGCGCAGCTCTGCGAAGCCTTTGCTGCGGTCGAGGCGGGCCGCGGCGAGACTTCCCTGACTTACTTCGAAATGGGCACTCTGGCAGCGTTCTGGCTGTTCCAGCAGGCGGCGCTTGACGCTGTGGTGCTTGAAGTCGGGTTGGGCGGGCGTCTGGATACCGTCAATGTAGTCGATGCCGATATTGCGCTGGTCACCAGCATTGGCGTCGATCACGCCGATTATCTGGGCGATACCCGCGAATCCGTGGCCTTCGAGAAGGCCGGAATTTTCCGCCAGGGCAAGCCTGCTCTGTGTGGCGACCTGAATCCTCCGCAACCACTGCTCGACAAGGCGCACGAACTGGCTTGCCCATTCTTTCTGCGTGGACGCGATTTCGATCTCGGCATCACTGACCAACACTGGCAATGGCGCGGCACCGATGCCCTGGGCCAAGTGGTCGAGTTGCGCGACTTGCCGCTGCTCGATCTGCCGATGGAAAACGCCGCGCTGGCGCTGCAAGCCTATCTGCTGACAGGTTTGCCGTGGAATGCCGAACAGATTGTCGCGGCGTTGCAGGCGACGCGCGTGGTTGGGCGCCTCGATCGTCGGTCATTCGAATGGAATGGCAAGCGCCTGAACCTGTTGCTTGATGTTGGTCACAATCCGCATGCCGCTGAATATCTCGCTCGGCGTCTGGCTGCGCGGCCCCCGGCGGGCGAGCGCCTGGCGGTATTCGGCCTGCTGGCGGACAAGGATCTGGATGGTGTTGTTGGCGAATTGAATGCTAGTGTCGCGCATTGGGCTGTCGCGCCGCTGGATTCGCCGCGCGCGCGTCCGGTGGCTGAGCTTGAGGCCGCGCTGCAGAACCTTGGTGCTTCGGTTACGTCCTATGCCAGCGTGGCGGCCGCTCTGGAAGGGCAGTGCGCGATTGCGACCAGCGACGACGAGATTCTCTTGTTCGGATCATTTTATTGTGTCGCCGAGGCCCTTGAATGGCTGGCCCGGCGCTCCACGGAGGAAGCGGCAAATGGCTTTGCTGGATAAAGCGTACAAGCAGCGCATGGTTGGCGCGCTGGTGCTGGTGGCGCTGGCGGTGATCTTCCTGCCGATGCTGTTTTCCCGTCAGGACGAGCAGCGTCAGGTGACCGTCGAGGCCCCGGCTGCGCCTCAGCCTTCGGCCATGCCGCAGGTGCAAATTGACCCGGTGGCTGTGCCCGAGCCGCAAGCCTTGCCGCAAGAGCCTGTGCCGACTGACGAAGAAGTCGCTGAAGAAGCGGTGCCTGCGGCCCCGGCTGCACCGGCTGCGCCAGCACCGACCATCCCTGCGCAGATAGCCCGTCCGGCAACGCCGCCACCGGTGGCCAAGCCGATTCCGGCGCCGGCTCAGCCGATCACATCCGCAACCAGCAAGCCTGACACCACGCAGAGCCGCGTCGATGCCAACGGTCTGTCGGTGAGCTGGTCGGTGCAACTGGCCAGTCTGTCGAGCCGCGCCAGCGCCGAGAGCCTGCAGAAGAACCTGCGCAGCCAGGGTTATAACGCCTACATTCGTTCTGCCGATGGCAAGAATCGGGTGTTCGTCGGTCCGCTGATCGAGCGTGCCGAAGCCGATCGTCTGCGTGATCTGCTGAGTCGTCAGCAGAACCTCAAGGGCTTCGTTGTCCGTTTTCAGCCTGAACGTGGCTGAAATCTATCACCTCGATTGAAAAGCACTGACAATCGCAGCTTACCGACAGCCATGCGCTCTGCTAAAATGCGCCGCCTTATCCGTCTGTAGGCTGCACTGTGCCATTTACCTGGGTTGACTGGGCGATCGTTGCAATCATCGCCATCTCCGCTTTGATCAGTCTGAGCCGCGGCTTCGTAAAGGAAGCTTTATCGCTGCTGACCTGGATCATCGCAGGAGCGGTTGCCTGGATGTTTGGTGGCTCACTGTCCGAGTACCTCGCCGGATACATCGAAACCCCATCGGCTCGCGTGATCGCGGGCTGTGCCATCATGTTTGTCGCCACACTGATCGTGGGCGCAATGATCAATTATCTTATCGGCGAGTTGGTTCGCGTCACCGGGTTGTCCGGGACCGATCGATTCCTCGGCATGGCCTTCGGCGCAGCGCGTGGCGTGTTGCTGGTGGTCGTGGCGGTCGGGCTGTTGAGCCTGGGGCCGGTACAGCAGGACGGGTGGTGGAAAGAATCACAGCTCGTGCCCAAGTTTCTATTGGTCGCCGACTGGTCCAAAAACCTGATACTGGGGTGGAGCAGTCAGTGGCTTGCCAGCGGAATCAGCGTACCCGCTGAGATTCCGTTCAAGGAGCAGCTCTTGCCGACGGCGAAAACGCCTCAGTGAGTGCTGTTCAGTTCAGATCCATTAAGTAGGGGTTGCGTCGCATGTGTGGCATCGTCGGTATCGTCGGTAAGTCGAACGTCAATCAGGCGCTGTATGACGCGCTAACCGTGCTCCAGCACCGCGGCCAGGACGCTGCCGGTATCGTGACCAGCCATGATGGCCGGTTGTTCCTGCGCAAGGATAATGGCCTGGTGCGTGACGTGTTCCAGCAGCGTCACATGCAGCGTCTGGTCGGCCACATGGGTATCGGCCACGTCCGTTACCCGACTGCCGGCAGCTCGACGTCGGCCGAAGCCCAGCCGTTCTACGTCAACTCGCCGTACGGCATCACACTGGCGCACAACGGTAACCTGACCAACGTTGAACAGTTGGCCAAAGAGATCTACGAATCCGATCTGCGTCACGTCAACACCAGTTCCGATTCGGAAGTGCTGCTCAACGTGTTCGCCCACGAGCTGGCCCAGCGCGGCAAGCTGCAGCCGACCGAAGAAGACGTGTTCGCCGCCGTGACCGACGTGCACAACCGTTGCGTTGGTGGCTACGCCGTTGTGGCGATGGTCACCGGTTACGGCATCGTCGGTTTCCGCGATCCGCACGGCATCCGCCCGATCGTGTTTGGCCAGCGTCACACCGACGAAGGCGTCGAGTACATGATCGCCTCGGAAAGCGTTTCGCTGGACGTGCTCGGTTTTACCCTGATTCGCGACCTGGCCCCGGGTGAAGCGGTCTACATCACTGAAGACGGCAAGCTGCACACCCGTCAGTGCGCAACCAACCCGTCGCTGACCCCGTGCATTTTCGAACACGTCTACCTGGCGCGTCCGGACTCGATCATCGACGGCGTGTCGGTGTACAAAGCACGTCTGCGCATGGGCGAGAAGCTTGCCGAGAAGATCCTGCGCGAGCGTCCTGAGCACGACATCGACGTGGTCATCCCGATTCCCGACACCAGCCGTACCGCTGCGCTGGAACTGGCCAATCACCTGGGCGTGAAATTCCGCGAAGGCTTCGTCAAGAACCGTTACATCGGTCGCACCTTCATCATGCCGGGCCAGGCTGCGCGCAAGAAGTCGGTACGCCAGAAGCTCAACGCCATCGAGCTGGAATTCCGTGGCAAGAACGTCATGCTGGTCGATGACTCGATCGTGCGCGGCACCACCTGCAAGCAGATCATTCAGATGGCCCGCGAAGCCGGCGCGAAAAACGTCTACTTCTGCTCGGCGGCACCTGCGGTGCGCTTCCCGAACGTGTACGGTATCGACATGCCGAGCGCCCACGAACTGATCGCGCACAACCGTTCGACTCAGGACGTGGCCGACCTGATCGGTGCAGACTGGCTGATCTATCAGGATCTGCCTGACTTGATCGAAGCGGTCGGCGGCGGCAAGATCAAGATCGAGCACTTCGATTGCGCAGTGTTCGACGGCAAGTACGTGACCGGTGACGTCGACGAGGCTTACCTGAACAAGATCGAACAGGCGCGCAACGATGCCTCGAAGGTCAAGACCCAGGCAGTCAGTGCGATCATCGATCTGTACAACAACTGAGTTTCCACCGGCCCTGAGGGGCCGGTTTTGTATCTGATATTTATTGTTCGAGAACAGCAAGGAGAGACAGCATGAGTCAGGAATGGGATGCCGGTCGGCTGGACAGCGACCTCGAAGGCGTAGCGTTCGATACCCTGGCCGTCCGTGCCGGTCAGCACCGCACGCCGGAAGGCGAACACGGTGACCCGATGTTCTTCACCTCCAGTTACGTGTTCCGCACCGCTGCCGATGCAGCGGCGCGCTTTGCCGGCGAAGTGCCTGGCAACGTCTATTCGCGCTACACCAACCCGACCGTGCGGGCGTTTGAAGAACGCATTGCCGCGCTGGAGGGCGCCGAGCAAGCCGTCGCCGCGGCAACCGGCATGGCCGCGATCATGGCGGTGGTGATGAGCCTGTGCAGTGCTGGCGATCATGTGCTGGTGTCGCGCAGCGTGTTCGGCTCGACCATCAGCCTCTTCGAGAAATACTTTAAACGCTTCGGCGTCGAAGTCGATTACGTCCCGCTGGCCGATCTGTCGGCCTGGGGCGCTGCGATCAAGTCCAACACCAAACTGCTTTTTGTCGAGTCGCCGTCCAACCCGTTGGCCGAGCTGGTGGATATCGCCGCCCTGGCTGAAATCGCGCATGCCAAGGGCGCGCAGCTGGTGGTCGACAACTGCTTCTGCACCCCGGCGTTGCAGCAGCCGCTGAAGCTCGGCGCGGACATTGTCGTGCACTCGGCGACCAAGTTCATCGACGGTCAGGGCCGCTGCATGGGCGGCGTTGTCGCCGGTCGCGGTGAACAGATGAAAGAAGTGGTAGGTTTCCTGCGGACCGCCGGGCCGACCCTCAGCCCGTTCAACGCGTGGATCTTTCTCAAAGGCCTCGAGACCCTCAACCTGCGCATGAAAGCGCATTGCGCCAACGCTCAGGCGCTGGCCGAATGGCTGGAGCAGCAGGACGGCATCGAGAAAGTTCATTACGCCGGCCTCAAGAGCCATCCGCAGCACGAGTTGGCCCAGCGCCAGCAGAAGGGTTTTGGTGCGGTGGTCAGCTTCGAGGTCAAGGGCGGCAAAGAAGGCGCCTGGCGCTTTATCGATGCTACTCGGTTGATTTCGATCACCGCCAACCTCGGCGACAGCAAAACCACGATCACCCATCCTAGCACCACCTCCCACGGCCGTCTGGCGCCGCAGGAGCGTGAAGCGGCGGGGATTCGCGACAGCCTTATCCGCGTGGCGGTTGGTCTGGAAGATGTCGCTGACCTGCAGGCTGACCTGGCGCGCGGTCTGGCGGCATTGTGATCGAGTTGTCCACACCGGCGGCCAATACCCATGGCCGCGTGGCGCTGGTCACTGGCGCTGCACGCGGTATCGGCCTCGGAATTGCCGCCTGGCTGATCAGCGAAGGCTGGCAAGTGGTGCTGACCGATCTTGATCGGGTGCGTGGTTCGAAAGTGGCGAAGGTGCTCGGCGAAAACGCCTGGTTCATCGCCATGGACGTCGCCGAGGAAAATCAGGTCGCACTGGGCGTGGCCGAGGTGTTGGGGCAGTTTGGTCGCCTTGATGCGCTGGTCTGCAACGCGGCGGTGGCCGATCCGCACAACATCACTCTGGAAAGCCTCGATCTGGCGTACTGGAATCGGGTGCTGGCGGTGAATCTGAGCGGGCCGATGTTGCTGGCCAAGCACTGTGTGCCTTATCTGCGTGCGCACAACGGTTCGATCGTCAATCTGGCCTCGACCCGTGCGCGACAGTCGGAGGCGGACTCCGAGGCGTATGCGGCGAGCAAGGGTGGGCTGTTGGCGCTGACCCATGCGCTGGCAATCAGCCTTGGACCGGAAATCCGCGTGAACGCAGTCAGTCCTGGCTGGATCGATGCGCGTGATCCCTCGGTGCGTCGCGCCGAACCGTTGGCCGATGCCGATCACGCCCAGCATCCGGCGGGCAGGGTGGGGACGGTCGAAGACGTGGCGGCGATGGTGGCGTGGTTGCTGTCGCGCAATGCGGGATTTGTCACCGGGCAGGAATTCGTCGTCGATGGCGGCATGACCAAGAAAATGATTTACGAGCAGTGAAAGGCAGCTGCAAGCTGCAAGCTGCAAGTTAAAACAAGACGCTGGTGTGCCTGCTTTAGGTGATCCTGCTTTTTCTTGCAGCTTGCAGCTAAAACCCGTTTTTTAAAAAAACTCCAATCCTGCTATTGACTTAGCTTCGCCACCTGCGTAAATTTCGCGGCCTCGGAGATGCAAACGGGTGATTAGCTCAGCTGGGAGAGCGTCTGCCTTACAAGCAGAATGTCGGCGGTTCGATCCCGTCATCACCCACCACTCCCGAGAAGCTTGCGCAAGCAAGAGAGTAGGCTGAAAGTGCCTGCACCGACGCGCAGCGGTAGTTCAGTCGGTTAGAATACCGGCCTGTCACGCCGGGGGTCGCGGGTTCGAGTCCCGTCCGCTGCGCCATATTTACGAGTCAGATTCATCTGGTTCGCGATTGCAAGGCACCGAAGCCGGCAATCAAAACGAGTTACTTGAGCGCAAGCTCAAAGCGATACGCAGCGGTAGTTCAGTCGGTTAGAATACCGGCCTGTCACGCCGGGGGTCGCGGGTTCGAGTCCCGTCCGCTGCGCCATATCTGTTTCAAGGACCACTGAACGCCTTGAAGCGCCGAAATAGGCCTTTGGCCGAATCGGATCGATAGCAAAGACCCTGGTCGAAAGACCGGGGTTTTTTGTGTCTGAAATTTAGCTATTCCTCTCTCGAACTCCTACGCAAATCGTCCTGTAGGAGCTGCGGCACGCTGCGATCTTTTGATCTTGATTTTAAAAAGCAAGATCAAAAGATCGCGGCCTCGTTTCACTCGACAGCTCCTACAAGAATCTCTGCAAGCCTTCTGCGGTGCTACGTCGCATTGATTTTTTGATTATTTAGTCAGGTTTTTGTAACTGGTTGTTTGCTGTGGGCGCAGAAACCTTTAAAGTTAACCTTTCGGTCAGCTTTGCACTGTCAACACAGCTCTTTGCTTCGCCAGAAAGAGCTTCTGCACGACTCGAGATCCCCAGTAGATAACCACAAGGGCGGACCTATAACCGCCCAGAGGATGATCCATGTCCAACCGTGAAATATCCCGGCGCTCGTTCCTCCAGGGCGGGCTGGTGGCGGGTGTGAGCGTTACGCTTACGCCGCTCAGCAGTCAGGCGCTGGCTGCCTTGATGGAAAACAGCGTCACCGTGCCGTCCGAGAAATGGCTCGGCAATAACGGCAAGGCCCGTCAACGCAACGATGCCTTGTCCAAGGTCTGCGGCAGCAAGGTGTTTGCCCGCGACATCCGCGCCAAGGACATGCCTGGCTGGCCTGAGCAACAGGGCCACGCCATGCTGCTGAAAACCATCAAGGCCGACCGTATCTACGCAGGTTACGACCTGTCGTGGCTCGGCGCTGATCTGCAGCCAGACCGCATCGTTACCGCTGCCGATCTGGACAAGGACGGTATCGTCTTCCCCGAAGAGCACGCGCCTGATCCATTGCTGCCGGAAGGTAAAGTGCCGATGTTCATCGGTCACCCGGTGGCGATCCTGATCTGGAACGATTTCGAGCGTTTCCGTCAGGCCAAGAATCAACTCAAATTCAATGACAAAGCGATTCGTTACGGCGCCAAAGTGCCGTTCTACGAAGGTGATCCCTACGGCAGCTTCCGCTATGTGCGCGTCGGTGGCGCGACCTCGGCGGACGAAGACGAGTTCGCCAGCCTCAAGGATTCGATCCTGTTCCCGATGCTGAAGAACCGCCGTCCAGTGTGGAACGCATCGCCGAACCTGCATGGCAACCTCACCGAGCGCGGTCTGTTCTACGCCGACCGCATGAAGCAGGAGATCGACACGCCGCCAGACAACTGGCTGGTGTTCGATGAGCGCTACAAGACGCCGTCGATCGAACCGGCCGCCCTCGAGCCGGACAACGGCAACGGCTGGTACGACCCGAAAACCAAAACCCTGCATTTCGTCGTGGCGACGCAGTGCCCGCTCGAAGTCGCGACCGAGACTGCGAAGATGATCGGGCCGTCGCGTTTCGGCCTGGCCAATCTGAACATGCACCCGGGCTATACCGTCGGCTATGGCTCCAAAGACCACAACATTTTCGTCTACTACGCAGCCCTGGCCGCGCTGTACGGCGCCGGTGTGCCGGTGCGTCTGGCCAACGACCGCTATGAGCAATTCCAGAGCGGTATCAAGCGTCACCCGTTCGACATCCGCTACCAGTTGGCCGTGGACAAGAACGACTACACCTTCAAGATTTTCCGTGCAGAAATGAGCGTCGACGGCGGCGGTCGGGTCAACTACAGCCCATCGGTGGCGGCGGTTGGCGCCACCGCAGCGCAGTCGATCTACTACATGCCGCAGAACGACCTGCAAGTCACCGCGTATCACTCGCGCGCGGTCGAGGCGGGTTCGATGCGCGGTTACGGCACCCTGCAAAGCATGGCGGCGACCGAAATGATGGTCGACGAGATCGCCAATCGTCTGGGTGTCGACGCCATCGATTTGCGCCGCAGGAATGCCCTGCGTTCCGGTATGAAAAATACCCAGGGCGCAATCCCGGCCGGTGCATTGCGCCTGCACGAAATTCTCGACAAGGCCTCGGTGCACGAAGTCTGGAAAAACCGCGACACGATCAAGCAACAACGTGAAGCGGCAGACCCGGATAACTGGTACGGCGTCGGTTTCGCCATCTGCCAGAAAGACTTCGGTACCGGCTCCGAAGCGCCGATGGCCAGCATCGAATTCACCGCTGACGGGCGCATCACCCTGCGCCACATCGGTATCGAAATTGGCACCGGCATGTCCACTTCGCAAGCCTTGGTCGTCGCCGATTTCCTCGGCAGCCCGGCGCATGATGTGAAGACCGGCGAAACCGAGTGGCAGGAAATGCAGCTGATCACCAGCGGCAACCCGTACATCATGAGTCAGGCCGAACAGGACAATCTGCTGCGCAACCCGCGCTGGGTCGGCAAGCTGGCGTCGGCGTCTTCGGCGACCAACTCCGCCTATTACTTCAGCCATGCAACCCGTGAAGCGGCGCGTGTGCTGTTCAACCACGGGTTGTGGCCGGCGGCACTGGAGATCTGGCGTCAGGGTCCGTACGGCGGCCAGGCCAACCCTTACGTGGTGCGTCGCGAAGATGCGCATTGGGTCGACGGCAAGCTGACCGCCAACGGCATGCAGCCGCTGAGTTTCGAAGAACTGGCCAGACGCGCCCACGAACGCGGTCTGGTGACGGGCGCCACGGTGCACGGTTTCAACCGTTGGAGTTGGGCCGAGGCCGAGTACAGCATCGACGGCGTGCGCGAGCGCTTGCCGCTCGACGGTCTGGCGGTGAAATACGGCGATGGCGCGCCACAAGCGAAGAAAGCACAGATGAACAGTGCCGGCTTCCACCTGCTCGATCGGCAGAACGTCAACTACCCGGTAGTCCAGTTGAACAACGCTGCCGTGACCTATTACAGCCCGGTCGCCACGTTGGTCGAGCTGAAGGTCAACAAAGGCTCGGCGGAAGTCGAAGTGCTCAACCACCATTCGTGGATCGAGTGCGGTCGCGTGCTGGTTGAAGAGTTGGTCAAGGGCCAGCTCGAAGGTGGTATCGCCATGGGTATTGGTCATGCGCTGATGGAAGAGATGCCGCTGTACGAAGGCGGGCCGGGGGAGGGTGACTGGAACTTCAACCGTTACCGTCTGCCGATGGCCCGTCACGTAGCGGTGTGGAAGCAGACTGCGGAGATCCTGCCGCCGCTGTCGCCGAGCGATCCGTCCAAGGGCATCGCCGAAGTGGTGATGATCCCGATTGTCGGTGCCATCGGTAACGCCGTGGCGCATGCCATCGGTAAACGTGTTCGTGACTTGCCTATCACCGCTGCGCGCATCAAGGAGGCCCTCAATGGCTAACCGTCCGCTTCAACTGACCCTCAATGGTCAATCCGTCGGCCCGGTGGACATCCCTGATGACCTGCCGATGATCGACTATCTGCACGAATACAAAAACCTCACCGGCTCGCGGCTGGGCTGCGGTCAGGGGATCTGCCACGCCTGCGTGGTGATCGTCGATAACCCCGACGGTACCAGCGAAGAAGTGCGCACCTGCATCACCGGCGCGCACTACTTCGAGGGCAAGAAAGTCCGCACCATCGAAGGCCACGCCACTCGCGACGAGCAGGGCCAGGTCACTGAGCTCAATCCGATCCAGCAGCGCTTTGTCGACGAGTTCGCCTTCCAGTGCAGCTACTGCGCGCCAGGCTTCGTCAACGCCGCGACGGTGTTGGTCGAGAAGCTGCAGCGCCAGCCGATTGTCAAAAGTCAGCTGGAACAGGTGATCGAGGACAGCCTCGGCCATCACGTCTGCCGCTGCACCGGGTACGTGCGTTATTACAACGCCACGCGCAACGTGCTGACCGATCTTGGTCTGGTCAAGGAGGGTTGAGCATGAAGCGTTTACTGACCCGCCTGACTTTTGCGGTCGGACTGACTGCGCCGCTTTTGGCGGTCCACGCCGATGATCAGGTCAAGCGCGGCGAATACCTCGCTCGCGCCGCTGACTGCATGGCTTGTCACACCGCGCCGGGTGGCGCGCCCTATGCCGGCGGCCTGCCGATCGTCTCGCCATTCGGCACGATCTACGGCACCAACATCACCCCGAGCAAAGAGCACGGCATCGGTCTGTACAACGATGACGAGTTCTTCGCTGCGCTGACCGAAGGCAAGCGGCGCGACGGTGCGAATCTGTATCCGGCGATGCCGTACACCTCGTATCACCTGATGCCGCGCGCCGATTCCGATGCGATTCACGCGTATCTGAAAACCATCGAGCCGATCGAACGCGCCGCGCCGGTGACCAGCCTGAGCTTTCCGTTCAATGTGCGTC
This sequence comes from Pseudomonas sp. ef1, assembly GCF_007293365.2. Lineage (NCBI taxonomy): Bacteria > Pseudomonadati > Pseudomonadota > Gammaproteobacteria > Pseudomonadales > Pseudomonadaceae > Pseudomonas > Pseudomonas sp. ef1. The sequence continues at coordinate 3,184,794 of NZ_CM129815.1, forward strand.
TGGGCCTGACCGGCTGGAACATGCTCTACGGCAAAGACGTCAAGCTGGAGCCCGCCGAAGGCAAAAGTGCGGCGTGGAAGCGTGGCCAGTATATGGTCGACGTCCTCGGCCATTGCGGTGAATGCCATACGCCACGCGGCCTGCCCGGCGCGATGCAGATGGACAAGCGCATGACCGGCGGCATCCTCAATGGTTATCTGGCGCCGAGCCTGCTGGCTACCGACCTGGCCGCGCGCGGCTGGAATCAGCAGGATCTAAGCACGTTTCTCAAGCATGGCATGAGCGCGCAAGGAACGATGTTCAACGAAATGTTCCCGGTGTTTCACAACAGCACTCAAGGTCTGAGCGATGCTGATCTGGCGGCAATGGCGACGTTCCTGCTTGGCGAGCAACCGCCACCTGCCAAAGAGCTCGTCGAAGTACCGCTGGACAAGCTCAGCGCGAGTGCTCAGCGCGGCCGTCAGGAATATCTGAACGTCTGCGCCGGTTGTCACGCGGCTGGCGGTGAAGGCAAACCGCACATCGCAGTGGCCATGCGCGGCAACACCACGTTGCGTCTGGAAGATCCGCGCAACCTGTTGCGAGTGATCGATGACGGCATCGGCGAACAGAAGTTCTCCGGGTTCGAGCACATGCAGCCGATGCCGGGTTTTGCTGAAAAGCTCAGTCCTGAGCAATTGACTGATCTGCTCAACTACCTGCGTCAGGGTTGGGGCGGCCAGAGCGCTGAGCTGGCAGTAAGTGAAGTGCAGAAGCTGCAAGCCGACGCGCCGAGCGTCGAGCGCAAGGCCCACTGATATGCAGCATCTCGATCTGCAAGTGGTGCGTCGGGCGCTGGAATGGTCGGTGGCCGGGCAGCGAATCTGGCTGTGCACGGTGCTGACCACTTACGGCTCGGCACCGCGCGCGCCGGGTTCGCTGCTCGCGGTGAACGAAAGCGGGCAGTGGATCGGTTCGCTGTCGGGCGGTTGCGTTGAGGAGGATTTTCTTGAGCGCGTTGCCGAAGGTGCGTTTCTCGAAGCAGTCAGCGTCGTGCGTTACGGCGAAGGCGATGATCCGCGCTCGCGGGTCAGTCTGCCTTGCGGTGGCATTCTCGATGTGTTGGTGGAAAAACTTGACGCCGACTGCGCGGTGCAGGCGCATCTGCGTGAACTGGAATCAGCGCTGCTGGGTCAACGTCGTCTGCTTCGCGAAGTCGATCTGGCCAGCGGTGCGCGCACTCTTTTCGCTGACCGCGAGCAGGGTGCGCGGATCGAGCGTGAGATTGATCGGGTGCGCATTCGTATCGGTGCAGCACAGCGCTTGTTGCTCGCCGGCTACTCCAGTGTGGCGCAGGCCTGTGCCGAGTTCGCGGTAGGACTTGGCTTCGAAGTGATTCTCTGCGATCCGCGCGACGAGGTGCTGGAAGGTGTGGTGCTCAATGGCGTGGAAATTCGTCGACAGTTGCCTTCGGTGTTTATTGCCGACGGTGGTTGTCATCGCGATACGGCGGTAGTGGCGTTGACCCACGATCCGCGTATCGATGATCTGGCGATGATGGAGGCGGTGCGCACCAAGGCGTTTTACATCGGTGTGATGGGATCGCTGCAGACGTCGCAAAAACGCTTTGATCGCTTACGTCGCATTGGTGGTTTGAGCGAGGCGGAGCTGGCGCGGATTCATGCGCCGATCGGCCTCAACCTCGGCAGCAAGACCCCGGCGGAAATTGCGCTGGCGGTGCTGGCGGATATCCTGCGGATTCGCAGCGGGATCGCTCGGGATCAGCTCTGATCCTAAGCCTTGCTGAATCTACTGTGGCGAGGGGATTTATCTCCGTTGGCCTGCGCAGCAGTCCCCTCCTGCTCAAGAGGGGGCGCTTCGCACCCCCAGCGGGGATAAATCCCCTCGCCACAATGGTGTTTATAGACCGTACTTATCGCGCAGCCCGTAATACCAGGCGCCCAGCGCGGCAAACGGTGTGCGCAGCAATTGCCCGCCGGGGAAGGGGTAGTGGGGCAGGTCGGCAAAGGCATCGAAGCGCTCGGCCTGACCGCGCAACGCTTCGGCGAGGACTTTGCCAGCCAGGTGCGTGTAGGTGACGCCGTGGCCGCTGCAGCCCTGCGAGTAATAGATGTTGTCGCCCAGGCGCCCGACCTGCGGTAAGCGCGAAAGGGTCAGCAGGAAGTTGCCGGTCCAGGCGTAGTCGATCTTCACGTCCTTGAGTTGCGGGAAAGCCTTGAGCATCTTCGGGCGGATGATCGCTTCGATGTTCGCCGGATCGCGAGCGCCATAGACTACACCGCCGCCGAAGATCAGGCGTTTGTCGGCGGTCAGGCGATAGTAGTCGAGTAGATAGTTGCAATCCTCCACGCAGTAATCCTGCGGCAGCAATGCTTTCGCCAGCTCATCACCCAAGGGCTCGGTGGTGATCACCTGAGTGCCGCACGGCATCGATTTGGCCGCCAGTTCGGGCACCAGATTACCAAGATAGGCGTTGCCGGCGACGATGATGAACCTGGCCCTGACCTTGCCTTGCGGTGTATGCACAACCGGATTGGCCCCGCGCTCGATGCGCACGGCAGGTGATTGCTCATAGATGGTGCCGCCGAGAGACTCGACTGCCGCTGCTTCACCGAGCGCCAGATTCAGCGGATGGATGTGGCCGCCGCTCATATCGAGCATGCCACCGACGTATTGATCGCAACCCACCACTTCACGGATGCGCCGTTGGTCCATCAATTCCAGCTGGGTGTGGCCAAAGCGTTCCCACAGGCGCTTTTGCGATTCCAGGTGGCCCATTTGTTTGGCGGAAAGGGCGGCGAATACACCGCCATCTTTCAGGTCGCACTGGATGTTGTATCTGGCCACGCGCTCGCGAATGATCCGGCCGCCTTCAAAGGCCATTTCGCCGAGCAGTTGCGCCTGCTTGGGGCCGACCGTGCGTTCAATGACGTCTATGTCGCGGCTATAGCTGTTGACGATCTGCCCGCCGTTTCGGCCTGAAGCGCCAAAACCGACTTTCGCCGCTTCCAGCACGGTTACGCGAAAACCGTTCTCCAACAGGAACAGGGCGGACGACAGCCCGGTATACCCGGCGCCGATCACACAGACGTCCGTCTCCACATCATCCTGCAGCACAGGGCGTGGTGGTACGGCATTGGCCGACGCAGCGTAATAAGACTCTGGATATTGGGTGTTCGCCATCCTGCTGCCTCTGTTTAATATATTTTACGAGTACGTCGATCCTACCCGAGTTGAAAAACCTCCGCCAGCCACCGGAATATCTTCGCTGCTGAGCCAAAATTAAATATTTTGCATATTCATAGGGTTAGGTGAAAAAAAGGTGTTGACACCCCTCCGGAATTCCGTAGAATGCCGCCTCACAGCAGGCACGTAGCTCAGTTGGTTAGAGCACCACCTTGACATGGTGGGGGTCGTTGGTTCGAGTCCAATCGCGCCTACCAAACAAAATCCGCTCTGCTGGGCGGTCTAGAAGGGCTCACCGAAAGGTGAGCCCTTTTTTGTTGTCTGCGATTTGCGCAACGCTTGTTCCCGGTCATTTCCGCTTCGCTTTGATCAGCTCTCCATTCATTACTATTTGGGCAAAGTGATCAAGCGCCATTTTGGTGCGTTTTCTACCATTTTGTTGTTGAAAACACCTGAATATCCAAAGGCTTACAGCTATTTTTCTCCAACCGGTTATCGAAAAAGCCTTGTTGCATGTTGGGAATTTAAGTAACATCCGTTCCGCGTTCACCACCACGGTTTATGCATTTTTAAATCCCAAGCTTCCATCAGCTGCTTGGGATTTTTTTTGCCTGCGTTTTGGCGTTTGGCATCTGTCTCGCCGTCAGCTCCAAGCGAGGCCCCGCTTTTTCGTCTACTACTGACTGGCCGATTTTCAACTCTTTGTAAGGGAGTGCGTCGATGCTGAGTCAGTGGATCCTTGCGGCTGTTCATCTATTCGCGTTTGCCTTGGCTTTCTGGGCGGTGCTGACGCGCGGCACAGCGTTCAGCCAGCTCTCGGCGGGCACGGGAGAGCTCAAGCGCGTGCTGCTCGCGGATAACCTCTGGGGGCTTTCAGCTTTGACGCTGCTTATTACCGGAGCGATGCGCGCATTTGGTGGTTACGAGAAAGGCTCTGACTATTACCTGCATCAGCCGCTGTTTCATCTGAAGATGACGTTGTTAGTGCTGATCCTGCTGGTAGAGCTTGCACCCATGATCACGCTGATCAAATGGCGCATCGCATCATCGCGCGGGGTGCCGCTTGATAGCGGACGTGCGAAGTTGTACGCGCGAATCAGTCATGTTGAAGCGCTGCTGCTGATCCTGATGATGGTCGCGGCGACAGGCATGGCGCGTGGGGTGATATTCGCTTAGAAGGCGAAATTCTCCGCGCTCTATCGGAAACGTCCGACAGCCAGCTCCGGGAGTGAAAGGTAATATCGGCGTAAGAAAGGACGAAGGGGCAAGTGAAAGGAGTCAGCATGCTTCAGGCGCCGTGCCCAGCGGGGTGAAATGCGGATGGCTAAACGGCGCGTGAATCTTTAGCCAGTCTTGCGCGACGGCAATAGGACTGGCTACGTAATGCAAAGTGGCTCAGGGTGTTTGCGGCTTGTCCGGAGCGGTCAGGCCGGCCTGGATGCGTTGGTAAATTTCTTCACGGTGCACTGCCACGTTTTTCGGAGCGTTGATGCCGATGCGAACCTGTTGGCCGCTGACTCCGAGGATGGTGATCGTGATGTCATCACCAATGTTTATGCTTTCACCGACTTTGCGGGTGAGTATCAGCATGGTCTTCTCCTTGATTGCTTTGTAGGGCACCTGATTCAGACAGTGCAGAGGTCGGTGGTATCTATAGATTAGTGCGAAGTCTCACGGTTTGGGTGCCTCTTTCTGACGCGCAGATGCGGCATTAATTCCCAGGGCGTAACTATACAGAGGCTGCAATCATCATTCTCGTTGTTTTGTGCCCATTTTGCGGGGCTCGCGAAGTATTTATGAATGATAAGATCGCCGCTTTGTGAATTCCGAGGAAAGCGTTGTGCGCAAATTGGTTTGGCTGGTAGCGGCACTGGCATTGGCAGGCTGCGGTGAAGGCAAGAGTGTAGATGCGCCAAAGCCTGAGACAAAGGTCGCGGCAGCGCCGGCGGCGGCTGCGCCTCAGTGGGATCTGGAAGTGCGTGGCGAGACTCCTCAGGCCGTCAGTGATCTGAGCGGCTGGTTGATCGAGCATGCTTTCGTTCCGACGGTCGTCAAGGACGGCAACGGTAAAACGCGAATTCTGATAGGTCCGTTCAACTCCCAGGCTGATGCCGAAGCGCGCAAGGTGCAGGTGGATGCGGCATTGGTAAAAGCCAAGAAACAAAATATCGAGTCGGTGGTGATTGAGCATCCCCTCACGCCATAAGCGAAGCGCCTTCAAAACAGATTGAACGCAGACATGAAAAAGGCTTCGAGCATAACGCTCGAGGCCTTTTTATTTGTGCTGCGATCAGCCGCAGGCTTTCAGATTTACCGAGCCGACAAACTCGTTGCCGCGCCCCATCACGCACGCCACGCTCTGGTTGCGCTGACGTTCCCAGTCCTGCACTGGATAGGTCTTGTCCCACGCTTCGTACAACTGCCGATCTTGCTTCGACAGCCGCAGTCCGTATTGTTTGCTCATGTAAAAATACGTGCGGGCGATCATGCCGCGGATCGAAGGGCGGGGCATGACCTTCTTGGCCTTGAAGTCGACCTGGGTCAGGCAGGATCCATACTGACCGGACTGCACCGGCAACCAGCCGTAGCTGAAGTTGCTGCGATCACCGTTGACCTCACCGATGCTCGGTACCAGGTTGTGCAGGTCAGCTTCGGCCTTTTGATAAACCGGATCGTAACGCGTGCAATTCTTGCGTCCGCCTTGCTGCCAGCACTGCCGCTGATGCCCGATCTGCCACGCCGGCACGATGTGCTCCCACTCGATCCTCGATGCACGCTTGGCGTTCTTGCGCGGCACATAGCCGCAAGCCTTGAGATCGACGCGGTTGCCGGTGTACTTGCAGCCGCAGTAGAACTCCGTGGACTGCGGCGCATAAAGTTTCCATGCGGCTTTCTTGGCTTCGGAAAATGTACGTGGGGCGCCAGCCTGGGCGCCCACGGCGAAAAACAACAACAGCAAAGCAACACAGCGGACACTCATTGAATCAATCTTCCTTCGGCACAACCCAAAAAATCTGCACGCCACCGTCGTCGCGATAAGCGAGGGTAACGTTGTCGTTCTCGTCGATTTCCTCGAGCAAGCGCTCCCAGTCGTCCATCGGCTCATCCGGCAGACGGAAAATCAGTGCGGCTTTGGCTTTTTGTGCGGTGGGGGAATTGATGATTTTCTGAACGCGCATACCCATGCGTTCGTAAGCGTCAGGAGCAGCAGGAGAGGTGGCCACGAGGTTATCCTTATTAAGCTGTACGTGCATACAGTATTTAACTGTAAGCGATTTCGCAACTGCTTAAAATTCAAGAAAATCCTCTGACAGCGGGTTTCCGATTTTGGTGTAGGACTTGTCGAGATTTTTGTGGGAAAAGTATTTGAAGGGTGTAAGCGGGGCACCACCTGCCAAGCTGGCAGGTGATGCGCAATTGCCCGATCGAGAAGTGATCAGGCGATGTTCAATCAGTATTCCCAGAACATCCGTTGCAGCTCTTTGCTGTCGTTGGTCTTGGTCAGTGCAACCATCGCCAGGATGCGGGCTTTCTGCGGGTTCAGGTCGTGAGCGACAACCCAGTCGTATTTGTCGTCGGGCTGTTCGGCGTTACGCAGGACAAAGCCGCCGGCGTTGACGTGGGACGAGCGAATGATCTGCACGCCATCCTTGCGCAGGGCTTGCAGGGATGGAACCACGCGGGAAGATACCGAACCGTTGCCAGTGCCAGCGTGGATGATGGCTTTGGCGCCGGCTTGAGCCAGTGCCTTGTAGGCGGTATCGCTGACGTTGCCGTAGGAATAGGCAATTTCTACGTCAGGCAGGCTCTTGATGTTTTTGATGTCGAATTCCGAATCCATGGTGTGACGCTTGGCCGGCAGGCGGAACCAGTAGGATTTGCCTTCGACCACCATGCCCAGCGGACCCCAGGCGCTTTTGAATGCTTCGGTCTTGATGTTGATCATTTTGCTGACGTCGCGACCGGACTGGATCTCGTCGTTCATGGTTACCAGCACACCTTTGCCGCGTGCTTCTTTGCTGCTCGCTACGGCGACGGCGTTGTACAGGTTGAGCATGCCGTCTGCCGACATGGCAGTGCCCGGACGCATCGAGCCAACGACGATGATCGGCTTGTCGGTTTTCTCGACCAGGTTCAGGAAGTACGCGGTTTCTTCCAGAGTGTCGGTGCCGTGGGTGATAACGATGCCGTCCACGTCCTTGCTGTCAGCCAGTTCGGAAACGCGACGACCCAATTGCAGCAGGTTGTCGTTGGTGATGCTTTCCGAAGCGATCTGCATGACTTGTTCGCCACGCACGTTAGCCAGTTTGCTCAACTCGGGAATGCCGGCAATCAGTTGTTCGATGCCGACTTTTGCTGCCTGATAAGTGGCGCTGTTGGCCGCACTGGCGCCGGCGCCAGCGATGGTGCCGCCTGTGGCGAGGACGACGACGTTGGCCAGTTTCGTCTGGGTTTCGGCTTCTTTTGCCTGAAGGGCAGTAGGCAGGAGCAGGAGTAGGGCCAATGCGCCCGGAATCAAGGTATTGAAAGCAGATTTCATTATTTTTCTCTCTAGTCGTGAGACGGTGCTGATGCAAGTTCATCTAGATGCGCCCCAAGCCGATCTGAATGCTCGAGGTGCAAGGACGGGAGCAGGATTCATACCATGCGTAATGTGCTGGCGGAAAATGTTTAACCCAATGATTTAAATCAACATTTGTCGAGGGCTAGAGCATCGTTGAGGATCCATCCATCCGGGATTCCGAACGACAGGCGGATTCGTGTTCGGCTCGCCGATAGGCAATCTCTGAAAAGCCAGGCGGGTGACAAATCCTCGCTAAAGAAATGTGCTCTCAGGCCGATGCGTCCTCAAGGAAACCAAATCTTAGGAGTTCACATGTCACTGACGGTCGGTTTTGCCAATCCCGCTGCGGTCACCATTGGCGGTAAAACTGCAGCGACGATCAACAGCCTGAACGATGCGACCAATGAGACCTCGGCGCAGGCGCTGGGTACCGAAAAGACTGAGAAGAATCAGGTCAGAACCGGTGGCGGGCCTGTGCAGGAAAACAGTGAAACCGAGGCTGACAGCAATCTCAGCATCACCGTCAAGACGTTGCTCAAGCGGATGAAGGAACTGCAGAAGCAACTTCAGGAACAGCAACAGCAACTGGCTGCGGCTCAGGCCGCAAGCTATCCGACTCCCGAAGCGAAATCCCAGGCAGTGATGTCGATTCAGGGCCAGATCGCGCAAACCAGCGCCGCACTGGCAGAAGTGGCGGGTGCGTTGGTCAAGGAGATGTCGAAAAGCGCCACCAGCGGTGGCCTGGTCAACACGACTGCCTGAAGCGTCAAATTGCCAATTCAGCGATTCGGCCTACAACAAAAGACGATTTCTGATTGTTGACAAATGTCAGCGGGATTCTCATAGTTCGGTCTACGCAAACGTTTGCGCGACTTGGAAGGGCATCTGCTCCCGGAGTCATGACGTAGCTTACGTCAGCGCAAACGTTGCTCACAATAATCATAAGATCGGAGTGAACCCATGAAGCTGCCATTCGCCGCACGTCTTCTTGCTGTCGCTATGCTGGCTGCCACAGCCGCCGCACTACCTGTCTCCTCGGCGTTCGCCGAATCTGCAGAAAAGCCCAAAGTCGCGCTGGTCATGAAATCCTTGGCCAACGAATTCTTCCTGACCATGGAAGACGGCGCCAAGGCCTACCAGAAAGAACACTCCGCCGATTTCGATCTGATCTCCAACGGTATCAAGGACGAAACCGACACTGCCGGCCAGACTCGCATCGTCGAACAGATGATCCTGGCCAAGGTGAATGCACTGGTGATCGCGCCTTCTGACTCCAAGGCCATGGTGCCGGTGATCAAGAAGGCCGTAGACGCCGGTATCACGGTGATCAACATCGACAACCAGCTCGATCCCGCCGTGGTCAAAAGCAAGAACATCAACGTGCCGTTCGTAGGTCCGGACAACCGCAAGGGTGCACGTCTGGTTGGCGAATACCTGGCCAAGCAGCTGAAGGCGGGCGACGAGGTCGGCATCATCGAAGGCGTGTCCACCACCACCAACGCACAGGCGCGCACGGCCGGTTTCAAGGACGCGATGGAAGCCGCGCAGATCAAAGTGGTCTCGCTGCAGTCCGGTGACTGGGAAATCGACAAGGGCAACAAGGTTGCGGCTTCGATCCTCAGTGAATACCCGGATGTCAAAGCACTGCTGGCCGGTAACGACAGCATGGCGGTCGGTGCCGTTTCCGCAGTCCGTGCCGCTGGTAAGGCAGGGCAGGTGAAAGTCGTCGGTTACGACAATATCAACGCGATCAAGCCAATGCTCAAGGACGGCCGCGTGCTGGCGACGGCTGACCAGTTTGCAGCCAAGCAGGCCGTGTTCGGCATCGAAACTGCGCTGAAGATCATCAAAGGCGAGAAAGTCGACAGCGGTGCCAACGGCGTGATCGAAACACCGGTCGAGCTGGTCACCCAGTAAGTCATCTGGCGACACAACGGCGCTCGTCCGTCCGGGCGAGCGCATGGAGATTTCTATGTCAGTTTCCGCCCCGAACGCTGTCCTCTCGGTCAGCGGTATCGGCAAGACCTATGCGCAACCGGTGCTCACCGGCATCGATCTGACGCTGATGCGCGGTGAAGTACTGGCGCTGACCGGCGAAAATGGTGCCGGCAAAAGTACCCTGTCGAAGATCATTGGTGGTCTGGTCACACCCACTACCGGCCAGATGCAATTCCACGGCAAGGATTATCGTCCTGGCAGCCGTACCCAGGCCGAAGAGCTTGGCGTGCGCATGGTCATGCAAGAACTCAATCTGTTGCCGACGCTGTCGGTGGCGGAAAACCTCTTTCTGGATAATCTGCCGAGCAGCGCGGGCTGGATCAGCCGCAAGCAGTTGCGCAAGGCGGCGATCGAAGCCATGGCGCAAGTCGGCCTCGATGCGATCGATCCGGACACGCTGGTCGGCGAACTCGGTATCGGCCATCAGCAGATGGTTGAAATCGCGCGCAACCTGATCGGCGACTGCCATGTGCTGATCCTTGATGAGCCGACCGCGATGCTCACGGCGCGCGAAGTCGAAATGCTCTTCGAGCAGATCAGCCGATTGCAGGCCCGCGGCGTTTCCATCATCTATATCTCTCACCGTCTCGAAGAACTGGCGCGGGTGGCGCAGCGTATTGCCGTGCTGCGTGACGGCAATCTGGTCTGCGTCGAGCCGATGGCCAACTACAACAGCGAGCAACTGGTCACCTTGATGGTCGGTCGCGAACTGGGCGAACACATCGACATGGGGCCGCGCAAGATCGGCGCTCCGGCGTTGACGGTAAAAGGCCTGACCCGCTCTGACAAAGTCCGCGACGTCTCTTTTGAGGTGCGTGCCGGGGAGATCTTCGGCATTTCCGGATTGATCGGAGCTGGGCGCACGGAATTGCTGCGGCTGATATTCGGTGCCGATGCTGCCGACAGCGGCACCATCGCGCTCGGCTCCCCGGCCAAGGTCGTGAGTGTTCGCTCGCCAGTCGATGCCGTACGCAATGGCATCGCGTTGATCACCGAGGATCGCAAGGGCGAAGGGCTGCTGCTCAGTCAGTCGATCAGTGCCAACATTGCCTTGGGCAACATGCCGGAAATCTCCAGTGGCGGTTTCGTCAACAACGGCGACGAAATCTCCCTGGCGCAACGTCAGATCGAAGCCATGCGCATCCGCAGCTCGAGCCCGACGCAGTTGGTTTCGGAGCTGTCCGGCGGCAATCAGCAGAAGGTCGTGATCGGCCGCTGGCTGGAGCGCGACTGTTCGGTGCTGCTGTTCGACGAGCCGACTCGCGGGATTGATGTCGGCGCCAAGTTCGACATTTACGGTTTGCTCGGTGAGTTGACCCGCCAGGGCAAGGCGTTGGTCGTGGTGTCCAGTGACTTGCGCGAGTTGATGCTGATCTGCGACCGGATCGGCGTGCTTTCGGCGGGGCGTCTGATCGACACCTTCGAGCGCGACAGCTGGACCCAGGATGATTTGCTTGCCGCCGCATTCGCCGGCTACCAGAAACGTGATGCGTTGCTCAATGAGGCAGCGCCTAGGGATCTCCCATGAAAACTGCATCTTCTGCCAGTAAACGTAGTGGCAATTTCTTTGGCCTGGGTACTTATCTGGGCCTGGCCGGTGCCTTGCTGGCGATGATTGCGCTGTTCTCGGTTCTGAGCAGCCATTTCCTTTCGTACAACACTTTCAGCACCCTGGCCAACCAGATTCCCGACCTGATGGTGCTGGCGGTGGGCATGACCTTTGTGCTGATCATCGGCGGCATCGATTTGTCCGTCGGCTCGGTGCTGGCGTTAGCCGCATCGACGGTCAGCGTGGCGATTCTCGGCTGGGGCTGGAGCGTTTTGCCCGCGGCGCTGCTCGGCATGGCGGTGGCGGCTCTGGCCGGGACCATCACTGGCTCGATCACCGTGGCCTGGCGGATTCCGTCGTTCATCGTCTCCCTCGGCGTGCTGGAAATGGCCCGCGGCGTGGCGTATCAGATGACCGGGTCGCGGACTGCGTACATCGGCGATGCGTTCGCCTGGCTGTCGAATCCGATCGCGTTCGGTATTTCACCCTCGTTCATCATCGCTTTGCTGGTGATCTTCATCGCGCAGGCAGTTTTGACCCGCACTGTTTTCGGCCGCTACCTGATCGGCATCGGCACCAACGAAGAAGCCGTGCGGCTGGCCGGGATCAATCCCAAGCCCTACAAGATTCTGGTGTTCAGCCTTATGGGCCTGCTGGCGGGCATTGCCGCTCTGTTTCAGATTTCGCGTCTGGAGGCGGCTGACCCGAACGCAGGTTCGGGTCTGGAACTGCAAGTGATCGCGGCGGTGGTTATCGGTGGTACCAGCCTGATGGGTGGACGCGGTTCGGTAATCAGTACTTTCTTTGGCGTGCTGATCATTTCCGTGCTCGCGGCCGGTCTCGCGCAGATTGGTGCGACGGAGCCGACCAAGCGCATCATCACCGGCGCGGTAATCGTTATCGCTGTGGTGCTCGACACCTATCGCAGTCAACGCGCCAGTCGCCGGGGCTGAACCATGGCAACGATCAAGGATGTAGCGGCGCTCGCGGGCATTTCCTACACGACCGTGTCGCACGTGGTGAACAACACCCGCCCGGTGAGTCAAGAAGTGCGGCGCAAAGTCGAGGCGGCGATCAAGAGCCTCGACTACGTGCCCAGTGCCGTGGCGCGCTCGCTGAAAGCCAAAACCACGGCGACCATCGGCCTGCTGGTGCCTAACAGCCTCAACCCGTACTTCGCTGAATTGGCGCGCGGAATCGAGGATTACTGCGAGCGCAACGGTTACTGCGTGATCCTCTGTAACTCCGACGACAATCCGGACAAGCAGCGCAGTTATCTGCGCGTGTTGCTGGAAAAACGTATCGACGGTTTGATCGTCGCCTCCGCCGGCGGTGACACTGGTCTGGCGCAAGGGCTGGCAGGCGTGAAGACGCCGATGGTTATCGTTGACCGGGGCCTGGAAGGTGTGAATGCCGATCTGGTGCGCATCGACCACGAATACGGCGCTTATCTGGCAACCCGTCACCTGCTCGAGTTGGGGCATCGCGACATCGCCACCATTGGCGGTCCGGCCAGTACCAGCGTGGCGCAAATGCGTCAGGCCGGTTATTGCCGAGCGCTGCGAGAAGCGGGAATCGAGGTGCGCGAGGAGCGTATGCTCGAAAGCGACTTCACCAGCACCGGCGGTTACAACGCCGCCGCCCGGCTGCTCGAGAGCAATCCGCCGAGCGCGATTTTTGCCGGCAACGACATGATTGGCATCGGTGTGCTGCGTGCGGCGGCTGAACGTAATGTCCGGGTGCCGGCCGAGCTGTCGGTGATCGGCTTCGATGACATTCAGATGAGCCGTTATGTCTATCCGGCGCTGACCACGGTCGGCCAGTCGATCCTGCAACTGGGCGAGATGGCCGCCGAAGTGCTGTTGCGCAGAATTGCTGCGCCGGATTCGGGCACCGATCAACGCATCGTGACCCCGAGCATTGTCCTGCGCGAATCGACCGCGCCGCTGTCCGGCGTGTTCACCGAATATCGCTGAAACCGAATTGATGAGTAGTGATGTATGCCAGCAAATGTAGTGGTAATAGGCAGCCTGAACATGGACCTGGTCACCCGGGCGCCACGGCTGCCGCGCGGCGGTGAAACGCTGATTGGTCATTCCTTTGCCACTGTGTCGGGCGGCAAGGGCGCCAATCAGGCGGTTGCTGCTGCGCGCTTGGGCGCTAAGGTGGCGATGATCGGTTGCGTCGGAAATGACGACTACGGTGTGCGATTGCGCGATGCCTTGCTCGCCGAGCACATCGACTGCGAGGCTGTCAGTGTCGTAGAGGATTCCAGTGGCGTAGCGCTGATTGTGGTGGATGACAACAGCCAGAACGCCATCGTGATTGTCGCCGGTGCCAACGGCGCGATGACGCCGGCAGTGATCGACCGTTTTGATGCGGTTTTACAGGCCGCCGATGTAGTGATCTGTCAGCTCGAGATTCCCGATGCGACGGTCGGACATGCGCTCAAGCGTGCGCGTGAGCTGGGCAAAACCGTCATCCTCAACCCGGCGCCGGCCAGCCGTCCTTTGCCGGCTGACTGGTTTGCCGCCATCGACTATCTGATTCCCAACGAAAGCGAAGCCGCCGCATTGAGCGGACTCGCTGTCGACTCGCTGCAGTCGGCAGAAACGGCTGCCACTCAGTTGATTGCCATGGGCGCGGGCAAAGTCATCGTCACGTTAGGCGCGCAAGGCTCATTGTTCGCCAACGGCAACGGCTTCGAACATTTCCCCGCGCCGGCCGTGAAGGCGGTCGATACCACGGCGGCGGGCGACACTTTCGTCGGCGGTTTTGCCGCAGCGCTGGCCGATGGCAAGTCTGAGGCCGAGGCGATTCGCTACGGTCAGATCGCCGCTGCACTGTCGGTTACCCGCGCCGGTGCGCAACCGTCGATTCCAACCATGTCCGAAGTACAGGCGTTCAAACCCGCATGAAAAAGACTCCTCTGCTTAACGTCGCGCTGTCGCGATTGATCGCTTCTCTTGGCCACGGTGACATGGTCGTGATTGGCGATGCCGGTTTGCCCGTGCCACCGGGTGTCGAGTTGATTGATCTGGCACTGACCCATGGCATCCCTGATTTCGTCAGCACGCTGAAAGTTGTACTCAGCGAGATGCAGGTAGAGAGCCATGTGCTGGCCAAAGAGATCTTCGACAAACAACCCACGGCACTTGCCGATCTGGACGCGTTGAACGAAGAGGGCGCGCTGGGCCGTAGGGATCTGCTCACCCACGAGCAGTTCAAGGTGCTTAGCCGACAAGCCAGGGCGATCATTCGTACAGGAGAATGTCAGCCGTACTGCAACATCGTTCTGGTCGCCGGGGTTACATTCTGATTTCCGATATCACCTGCACAAGGAATGCGCTATGCAACGCTATGCTGCAAAACTTCATCAACTGGTCCGGAGCCTGCTGCTTTTGTCTGTGATAACTGCGACCGGCGTTCAGGCCGCTGAAAAAATCGATTTGATCATCGACACCGATCCAGGCGCTGACGACGTTGTCGCTTTGCTCTTCGCGCTGGCGTCGCCGGATGAACTGAATATTCGCGCGTTAACGACTGTCGCCGGCAACGTGCGCCTGGACAAGACTTCGCGCAACGCGCGGCTGGCTCGCGAATGGGCAGGGCGCGAAGACGTGCCGGTTTACGCTGGCGCACCGAAGCCACTGATGCGCACGCCGATCTACGCCGAGAACATTCATGGCAAGGAAGGCTTGTCAGGCGTCACTGTTCACGAACCTAAGAAAGGCCTGGCGAAAGGCAATGCCGTCAATTACCTGATCGACACTCTCAAATCCGCCAAACCGCACAGCATCACCATTGCCATGCTCGGTCCGCAGACCAACCTGGCTCTGGCATTGATCCAGGAGCCGGAAATCGTTCAGGGCATCAAGGAAGTGGTGATCATGGGCGGGGCGCATTTCAACGGTGGCAACATCACCCCTGTGGCTGAATTCAACTTGTTCGCCGATCCGCAGGCTGCCGAGGTGGTGCTCAAGAGCGGGGTGAAGCTCACCTATCTGCCGCTGGACGTGACCCACAAGGTCCTGACCAGCGATGCACGCCTGAAGCAGATCGCCGCGCTGAACAACAATGCGAGCAAGATCGTCGGCGACATTCTCAACGAGTACATCAAGGGCGACATGGAGCACTACGGCATTCCCGGCGGTCCGGTGCATGACGCGACGGTTGTGGCGTATCTGCTCAAGCCTGAGCTGTTCACCGGTCGGGCGGTCAACGTCGTAGTGGATAGCCGAGAAGGACCGACATTCGGCCAGACCATTGTCGACTGGTACGACGGCCTGAAAGCACCGAAGAATGCATTCTGGGTCGAAAATGGCGACGCCCAGGGATTCTTTGATCTGCTGACCGAGCGCCTGAAACGCCTGAAATAAGTCGTCAACCCGCAGGCGGTTGCCTGCGGGTTTTCACTGCGGCTGTTCGGCCTGACCGATCGGATAGCGTTCGAATACCTGATTGATAAAATGCTGCGCCGCTTCTATCCCCAACTCCTTGACCAGTAAATCAATGCCGATCAGCGCCAATTCTTCCGTCGTGCCGGGGCTGTAAGAGCTGTGTCCTTCGGCCCATTTGGCGTTGATGGCGGCGTCGATGCTTACACTGGTCATGGGAGGCTCGAAAGGTAAGGATGTCTGTTTCCGAGTTAACCATTTTGTGCGGCATTTGGCACTGCGACTTAGGCATGAGCGGAGCCCTATGCGACACTTGGTCTTTTCCGGCTTGCAAAGGACCCCGCTGTGCAGATTGATCTGAATACCCCTGACGGCCTCACACTCGAAGCAGTGCGCCAATTGCTTGCCTCGGGCAGTGACGACGTGCACAACCAATTGCGCGTGACCAAAGATGGCATTGCCTATCTGTCTACGGTGACCGGTGGGCAGGATATCGAGGGTCTGTTGTTTCGCCTGGAAACCTGGGCGAAGGGGTCGGGCTATGTGGGTAACGTCGCAGCCAGCGATGAAGTCTGGGTGATGCAGATTTTCAACGCACTCAAAGACAACTGGCCGAATCCGCCCTACGACTACATCGACGCTTATTGAGGTCGTTAATATTCAGTCACGAATGTTTGATGAGCCGGACAGGGCGGCTCAGGCACACTCGGCATTTTTCCGCTCGTGGGGCAGGGCATGGCTTGAGCCTTGAAACCAAACGCCGCATTGGCGGTCGCACGATCTCTGCTTAAACATTTGAAAACAAGGAGGCTTCATGCCTTTGAAGTTCGCGACACTGGGTGCACTTATGGCCGCTGCTCTGTTGGCTGGTTGCAGCACAACTTCCAGCGAGTCGGCAAAGGAGCCCGTGGCGGCTGAATCAGGAAATAGCCGCTGCGAAGCATCGGCGGCGCAATTTGCCATCGGCAAGAAGGCATCCCCTGAGTTGCTGGATCAGGCGCGTGCCAAGGCTGGGGCGCAAAATGCGCGCTTCCTCAAGCCGAACGACATGATCACCCTGGAATACCGCTCCGATCGCCTGAACCTGAACACCGACAACAACTTGGTGGTTACCCGCGTCAATTGCGGCTGAACACTTTGTTCAAGACATAAAAAACCCCGTCACTTGGACGGGGTTTTTTTAGTGCGCCGAGAAATTACTCTGGGCGAACCTGTGCAGCTTGCATACCCTTTTGGCCTTTCTCAGCCACGAAAGAGACGGTCTGGCCTTCTTTCAGGCTTTTGAAACCGTCGGATTCGATAGCTTTGAAGTGTACGAACAGGTCGTCACCGCCACCTTGAGGAGTGATGAAGCCGAAGCCTTTTTCATCGTTGAACCATTTAACGGTGCCGGTTTGGCGATTAGACATGGTGTATCTCCAAGAAACATATATTTTCAGTAGTGCTGTGCTGCTCAGGCCAACTGGGCACACCCGGGTATCATAGTCGAAATGTTCGCTTTGGTAGCCCCCCGGACGTGCTGTTTGCCAATCAGTCGTGTTTTCTTTACCACCTGGTTGCGCTGAAAGCCCCGGTTTGAAAGGCTTTCAGCGAAACGTAAAGACGATAAAAAAACCTGTAAAACCTGCATAAATCGTCTGAAAAGCCTCATTTCCAGCACTTTTTTCCGCCTTTCAGCCGATGTTAATGCCCGGTTTTCTTATTTTTTCGGGGCGGTATTTGCCTTGCATTTGGCGATCTGGCCAAGGGCTTTCTGTTGCAATTCAGGAGTCGCCTTGTTGTCCATCAGCGCCTGAATGTCACTGGCCGGATAGGACTTGATGGCGTCAGCTCCGCAAGCGCAGTGGGATTTCGCCGCGGCAGCACCGATTTGCTGGGTTGCAGCCTGAGTGCACTGGGCCATGTACTTCTCGCGCTCGCCTTTTGGCCAGTCGGCATGGGCGCTCAGTGGTAGCAGCAGAACGACGGGGGCGACGAGGGCGAATAAGCTTTTCAGACGCATGCGAGGATGCTCCTTGTGGGTCAATGTCTTGTTATCTGAGGGCGCAAAGGCCGATCAAGTTCAGCACTCTGGCATAAAAACGGACATTTGGCCTTCTGCCAAATCAGGGCGTAAGCGACCGCTCATCTGTGCTAGCATGCCGGGCTCAAGCGTTCTCAGGCTTCGGATGACCTTCAGTCCCGAAGCGGTCGGCGTGCGAATTTTTCCGATTTGAATCCCAGTCACTCTGGTTCGGTTTTCCGGTTGGCCGCAAGGCTCCTGCCGCTGTAAGGCAGGCGTTCGTCATTGAATGGCCTGGATCGGATCTTGTACTGGCTCATCCCAACCCACGTGACCTTTGGTAGGGGTCACCACTAGGAGAGGAGGCGCCATGCCAACTATTACTCTTCCCGACGGCAGTCAACGTTCATTCGATCACCCGGTTTCCGTAGCCGAGGTCGCCGCGTCCATTGGTGCAGGCCTGGCCAAAGCCACGCTCGCGGGCAAGGTCAATGGCCAACTGGTCGACGCCAGCGACATCATCAGCAGCGACGCGACCCTGCAAATCATTACGCCAAAGGATGAAGAGGGGCTGGAGATCATTCGCCACTCTTGCGCGCACCTGGTTGGCCACGCGGTCAAACAGCTGTACCCGACCGCGAAGATGGTCATCGGCCCGGTCATCGACGAAGGCTTTTATTACGACATTGCCTACGAGCGTCCTTTCACGCCGGAAGACATGGCGGCTATCGAACAGCGCATGCAGCAACTGATCGAGAAAGATTACGACGTCATCAAGAAAGTCACTCCGCGCGCTGAAGTGATCGAAGTGTTCAAGGCTCGTGGCGAAGACTACAAGCTGCGTTTGGTTGAAGACATGCCGAACGAGCAGGCCATGGGTCTGTACTATCACGAAGAATACGTCGACATGTGCCGTGGTCCGCACGTGCCGAACACGCGTTTCCTGAAATCCTTCAAGCTGACCAAGCTGTCGGGCGCCTACTGGCGTGGCGACGCCAAGAACGAGCAATTGCAGCGCGTCTACGGCACCGCTTGGGCTGACAAGAAACAGCTGGCGGCGTACATCCAGCGCATCGAAGAAGCCGAGAAGCGCGATCACCGCAAGATCGGCAAGCGTCTGGGCCTGTTTCATACCCAGGAAGAATCCCCGGGCATGGTGTTCTGGCACCCGAACGGCTGGACTCTGTACCAGGTGCTTGAGCAGTACATGCGCAAGATCCAGCGCGACAACGGCTACCTTGAGATCAAGACTCCTCAAGTCGTCGACCGCAGCCTGTGGGAGAAATCCGGGCACTGGGCCAACTACGCCGACAACATGTTCACCACTCAGTCGGAGAACCGCGACTACGCCATCAAGCCGATGAACTGCCCATGCCACGTGCAGGTGTTCAATCAGGGCCTGAAAAGCTACCGCGAGTTGCCGATGCGTCTGGCCGAGTTCGGTGCTTGCCACCGTAACGAGCCGTCGGGTGCGTTGCATGGCATCATGCGCGTGCGAGCCTTCACTCAGGACGACGCGCACATCTTCTGCACCGAAGAGCAGATGCAGGCCGAGTCCGCTGCGTTCATCAAGCTGACCATGGACGTCTATCGCGATTTCGGCTTTACCGAAGTCGAGATGAAGCTGTCCACTCGTCCGGAAAAACGCGTCGGCTCCGATGAGCTGTGGGATCGCGCTGAAGCAGCATTGGCTGCAGCCCTTGATTCTGCTGGCCTGCCGTACGATCTGCAGCCGGGCGAGGGTGCTTTCTACGGACCGAAGATCGAGTTCTCGCTGAAAGATTGTCTCGGTCGAGTCTGGCAGTGTGGTACCTTGCAGCTCGATTTTAACCTGCCTGTCCGTTTGGGCGCTGAATACGTCTCTGAAGACAACAGCCGCAAACACCCGGTGATGTTGCACCGCGCGATCCTCGGTTCGTTCGAGCGTTTCGTCGGGATTCTGATCGAGCACTACGAAGGTGCTTTCCCTGCGTGGCTCGCGCCGACCCAGGCGGTGATCATGAATATCACTGATAAACAGGCAGATTTTGTTGCAGAGGTTGAAAAAACTCTCAACGAAAGCGGATTTCGTGCCAAGTCCGACTTGAGAAATGAAAAGATCGGCTTTAAAATCCGCGAGCATACTTTGCTCAAGGTTCCCTATCTTTTGGTTATCGGAGATAAGGAAGTCGAGATGCAGACTGTCGCTGTGCGTACTCGTGAAGGTGCTGACCTGGGCTCGATGCCCGTCGCCCAGTTCGCTGAGTTTCTCGCGCAAGCGGTTTCCCGGCGTGGTCGCCCAGATTCGGAGTAATTATTATTAAGCGTGAAATGAGACAAGATAAACGAGCTGCACCGAAAGCCCCGATCAACGAGAATATCTCGGCACGCGAGGTTCGGTTAATTGGCGCTGATGGCGAGCAGATTGGCATCGTCTCGATTGATGAAGCGCTTCGTATCGCTGAAGAAGCAAAGCTTGATCTGGTGGAAATTTCCGCAGATGCAGTCCCGCCTGTTTGCCGGGTGATGGACTACGGCAAATCGATCTTCGAGAAGAAGAAGCAGATTGCCGCGGCGAAGAAAAACCAGAAGCAGATTCAGGTTAAAGAAATCAAGTTTCGTCCAGGGACGGAGGAAGGGGATTACCAGGTAAAACTGCGCAACCTGGTACGTTTCCTGAGTGACGGGGACAGGGCCAAGGTATCCTTGCGATTCCGCGGCCGTGAGATGGCCCACCAGGAGCTGGGGATGGAACTCCTCAAGCGGGTTGAACAAGACCTGCTCGAGTACGGTTCGGTCGAACAGCATCCTAAGATGGAAGGACGCCAGCTGATCATGGTCATCGCCCCGAAAAAGAAGAAGTAATCAACAGGGCACGGCAGGCCTTCTGATTATGTTTATCAACTGAATGCGGAGTATCCGAACATGCCAAAAATGAAAACCAAAAGTGGTGCTGCCAAGCGGTTTCTGAAAACTGCTAACGGCATCAAGCACAAGCACGCTTTCAAGAGCCACATCCTGACTAAAATGTCGACCAAGCGTAAGCGTCAACTGCGCGGTAGCAGCTTGCTGCATCCGTCTGACGTGGCAAAAGTCGAGCGCATGCTGCGCCTTCGTTAATTTAGTCAAGAATAGAGGAAGTAACTCATGGCTCGTGTAAAGCGTGGCGTCATTGCCCGTAAGCGTCACAAAAAAATTCTGAAACTTGCTAAAGGCTACTACGGCGCACGCTCCCGCGTATTCCGTGTTGCCAAG
Organism: Pseudomonas sp. ef1; assembly: GCF_007293365.2. Classification (NCBI taxonomy): domain Bacteria; kingdom Pseudomonadati; phylum Pseudomonadota; class Gammaproteobacteria; order Pseudomonadales; family Pseudomonadaceae; genus Pseudomonas; species Pseudomonas sp. ef1. The sequence continues at coordinate 3,205,724 of NZ_CM129815.1, forward strand.
CAAGCGGTAATCAAGGCAGGCCAATACGCCTACCGTGACCGTCGTCAGAAAAAACGTCAGTTCCGCGCTCTGTGGATCGCTCGTATCAACGCTGGTGCTCGTGTTAACGGTCTGTCCTACAGCCGTTTCATCGCTGGCCTGAAAAAAGCGTCCATCGAGATCGACCGTAAGGTTCTGGCTGATCTGGCAGTGAACGAAAAAGCGGCGTTTGCTGCGATTGTCGAGAAAGCTAAAGCCACCTTGGCTTAAGTACCCCCGACAGTCACCCGGCCTCACCTCTGTGGGGCCAGGTGTTAAACGTCATAAATAGGGGAAGAGCCTTCAAGCTCTTCCCCTATTTTGTATCTGGAGTCTGTACATGGAAAACCTGGATGCGCTGGTCTCTCAAGCACTAGAGGCTGTGCAAAGCGCTGAAGATATCAATGCCCTGGAGCAAATCCGGGTTCAATACCTTGGCAAGAAGGGCGAATTGACTCAGGTGATGAAGACCCTGGGGAATCTGCCGGCCGAAGAGCGTCCGCAAGTCGGTGCGCTGATCAACGTTGCCAAGGAACGTGTTACAGGCGTTCTCAATGCGCGCATGGCATTGTTTGAAGAAGCCGAGCTGGCTGCCAAACTGTCTGCCGAATCCATCGACGTGACATTGCCGGGCCGTGGCCAGACCTCTGGCGGTCTGCATCCGGTCACCCGGACTCTGGAGCGCGTCGAGCAGTTCTTCACCCGCATTGGCTACGGCATCGCCGAAGGCCCTGAGGTCGAAGACGACTACCACAACTTTGAAGCGCTCAACATCCCAGGCCATCACCCGGCCCGGTCGATGCATGACACCTTCTATTTCAATGCCAACATGTTGCTGCGCACCCATACCTCGCCGGTACAGGTCCGCACCATGGAATCCAAGCAGCCGCCGATCCGCATCGTCTGCCCGGGCCGCGTCTATCGCAGCGACTCCGATATCACCCATTCGCCGATGTTCCACCAGGTCGAAGGCCTGCTGGTCGATCGCGATATCAATTTTGCCGATCTCAAAGGCACCATCGAAGAATTCCTGCGGGTGTTCTTCGAGAAAGAACTGGCCGTGCGTTTTCGCCCTTCGTACTTCCCGTTCACCGAGCCATCCGCTGAAGTCGATATGGAATGCGTGATGTGCAGCGGCAAAGGCTGCCGCGTCTGCAAGCAGACCGGCTGGCTGGAAGTGATGGGCTGCGGCATGGTTCACCCGAACGTGCTGCGCATGTCCGGCATCGATCCGGAAGAGTTCTCCGGATTTGCCTTCGGCATGGGTGTCGAGCGTCTGGCCATGCTCCGTTACGGCGTGAACGACTTGCGTCTGTTCTTCGACAACGACTTGCGGTTCCTTGCGCAATTTCGCTAGTCGTAACGAATTCTTAGGAGAGCAGGATGAAATTCAGTGAACAATGGCTGCGTGGCTGGGTCAGCCCGCAGGTAGATCGCGACGAGCTGGTTGCCCGTCTGTCGATGGCCGGTCTTGAGGTCGATAGCGTTACTCCGGCCGCCGGCGTATTTAGTGGTGTGGTGGTGGGTGAGGTGCTGAGCACCGAGCAGCATCCGGACGCCGACAAGTTGCGCGTATGCCAGGTCAGCAATGGCGCGGAAACCTTCCAGGTCGTGTGCGGAGCGCCAAACGTGCGCCCGGGCCTGAAGATTCCGTTCGCCATGATTGGCGCAGAGCTGCCGGGCGACTTCAAGATCAAGAAGGCCAAGCTGCGTGGCGTCGAGTCCAACGGCATGCTGTGCTCGCAGGCAGAGCTGCAGGTCGGTGAGGGCAACGACGGTCTGATGGAGCTGCCGGCCGATGCGCCGGTGGGCGAAGATTTCCGTGTGTATCTGGATCTGGAAGACGCCAGCATCGAGGTCGACCTGACCCCGAACCGTGGCGACTGCCTGTCCCTGGCCGGTCTGGCCCGTGAAGTCGGCGCGCTGTACGCCGTGCCGGTAACCCGTCCTGTGGTGGCTGCGGTTGCAGCGGTACACGACGAAGTCCGCTCGGTCGAGGTGCTGGCCCCAGCTGCCTGCCCACGTTATCTGGGTCGGGTCATCCGTAACGTCGACCTGTCCAAGCCAACCCCTCTCTGGATGGTTGAGCGTCTGCGTCGCGCCGACGTGCGCAGCATCGACGCTGCCGTCGACATCACCAACTACGTGATGCTCGAGCTCGGCCAACCGCTGCACGCTTTCGATCTCGCCGAAATCAATGGCGGCATTCGTGTGCGCATGGCTGAAGAGGGCGAGAAGCTGGTTCTGCTTGATGGTCAGGAAGTCAGCCTGCGTAGCGATACGCTGGTCATCGCTGACCACACTCGTGCACTGGCGATCGCCGGCGTCATGGGTGGCGAGCACAGCGGTGTTTCCGCGACCACCCGTGATGTGTTCCTCGAATCTGCGTTCTTTGATCAGATTGCGGTTGCCGGCAAGGCACGTTCTTACGGCTTGCATACCGACGCTTCGCATCGCTACGAGCGTGGCGTTGACTGGCAGCTGGCACGTGAAGCCATGGAGCGCGCCACTGGCCTGTTGCTGGAAATCACTGGCGGCGAAGCTGGTCCGATCATCGAGACCGTCAGCGAACAACATCTGCCATCGATTGCACCGATCACTCTGCGCGCTCAGCGCATCACTCAGATGCTCGGCATGGAGATGGATTCGGCACAGGTCGAGCGCCTGCTCAGTGCCTTGGGCCTGAGCATTGCCGCTGACGGCGAAGGTCAATGGCGAGTTGAAGTGCCAAGCCACCGCTTCGATATCAGCCTGGAAGTCGACCTGATCGAAGAGCTGGCGCGTCTTTACGGTTACAACCGTTTGCCGGTTCGCTACCCGCAAGCGCGTCTGGCGCCGCAAGCCAAGGCCGAAGCGCGTAGTGATCTGCCTGAGCTGCGTCGTCTGCTGGTTGCTCGTGGTTATCAGGAAGCGATCACTTACAGCTTCATCGATCCGCGTCAGTTCGAACTGTTCAGTCCTGGTGTCGAGCCGCTGTTGCTGGCCAATCCGATCTCCAACGATATGGCCGCCATGCGCTCGTCGCTGTGGCCAGGTCTGGTCAAGGCGTTGCAGCACAACCTCAACCGTCAGCAGGATCGCGTGCGTCTGTTCGAGAGCGGCCTGCGCTTCGTTGGTCAGCTTGAAGGCTTGAAGCAAGAGCCGATGCTGTCCGGGGTTGTTTGCGGGAGTCGCTTGCCGGAAGGCTGGGCGCAGGGTCGGGATACTGTCGACTTCTTCGACGTGAAGGCTGACGTGGAAGCGGTGCTGGGTTTCGCCGGTGCCCTGGATTCGTTCACCTTTGCTCCGGGCAAGCACCCGGCGCTGCATCCGGGTCAGACCGCGCGCATCGAGCGTGAAGGTCGCGAAGTAGGCTTCATTGGTGCGATCCACCCAGAATTGTCGAAAGCCTTGGGGCTGGATCGTCCGGTGTTCGTCTTCGAGCTGGTTCTGGCGGAAGTGGCGCTCGGTAAAATGCCGAAATTCCACGAGTTGTCGCGCTTTCCTGAAGTGCGTCGTGACCTTGCACTGATCGCGCACAAAGACGTCGCGGCCTCGGCTGTGCTGGACGTAATCCGTGAAAATGCAGGCGAATGGCTCACAGAGCTCAGGCTGTTTGACGTGTATCAGGGTAAAGGTATTGATCCTGATAGAAAAAGCCTTGCAGTCGGCTTGACCTGGCAGCATCCATCGCGCACTCTTAATGACGATGAGGTGAATTCGACGACGCAAAATATCCTCACCTCGCTCGAACAAAGGTTGAACGCCACGTTAAGGAAGTGACGTATGGGGGCTTTGACGAAAGCTGAGATGGCGGAACGTCTGTATGAAGAGCTGGGCCTGAACAAGCGGGAAGCCAAGGAATTGGTCGAACTGTTTTTCGAGGAAATCAGGCACGCTCTTGAAGACAACGAGCAGGTCAAATTGTCCGGTTTCGGCAATTTCGACCTTCGGGACAAACGCCAGCGGCCTGGCCGCAACCCGAAAACGGGGGAAGAAATCCCGATCACGGCTCGCCGTGTGGTCACCTTTCGTCCAGGGCAGAAGTTGAAGGCCCGAGTTGAGGCTTATGCTGGAACCAAGTCATAACGACGAACTACCCGTCATCCCGGGCAAACGCTACTTCACCATTGGTGAAGTCAGCGAGCTGTGTGCCGTAAAGCCACACGTGCTGCGCTACTGGGAGCAGGAGTTTCCTCAGCTCAACCCCGTCAAACGCCGCGGGAACCGCCGGTATTATCAGCGCCAGGACGTGCTGATGATCCGGCAGATCCGCGCACTCCTTTACGATCAGGGTTTCACCATCGGCGGCGCACGTCTGCGTCTGTCCGGCGACGAAGCCAAAGATGACACCACACAGTACAAACAGATGATTCGGCAGATGATTGCCGAATTGGAAGATGTCCTGGTGGTACTCAAGAAATAAAAAGCTGCGTTTGAATACTTCCAGTTTTCAAAAGCTTGCGATATATTCTTGAGCGTTCTTCGAGGTGAAGAACGGGATGCAACATCAGTCGGGGCGTAGCGCAGTCCGGTAGCGCACTAGCATGGGGTGCTAGGGGTCGAGTGTTCGAATCACTCCGTCCCGACCATATTATTCAAGGGGTTGCGAGATTTTATCTCGCGACCCCTTTCTATTTTTCCGCGTTTTTACCCCCACAAAACGGCTGGCTCTGAGTGGATTTTTCGGATGTATTACCAATAATAGGATTTTGTCCTAGGGGCGTTTGACAGGCGGATTGCTTCGGTCTATCTAGCGGCCATTCGATGATGGGATGAGAAATCAGTATCGACCAAAGGCACATTACGGCTTTCACTAGAAGAGCTATCATCCCGCCATCAGCTCAAGAGGGGCCCTCTGGCCGGCCAATTCCGGCACTCCCTTGGGCATAACGACAAGGATGGTTGCGCATGGACGACATCGTTCAGCCCCTCACGCCCCAAGAAGAAGTCCAGCCTAAAGAAGTAAAAATCCTTGCCACTTTGGTGGCGAAGCTGAACCTTGCAGATTTCCAGAACGCCATCCCTGTGATACGCGAGCTCCGCCTCTCGAACGAGACGAGTGATCGTTTCGTCAATGCGACTCTTACCCTTAGCTCGGCGCCCGAGGTATTTAAGTCCAAGATCTGGCGGATTGACGAGATCGCTGCAGATAGCTTCCGGGTCATACCTGGGCTTGATCTTGTCCTGGATGGCCCGTTGTTGAGTCGCCTGACAGAGTCAGAGATGTCGACCTTTACGTTTGTCCTCGAAGCCGATGACAAGGAAGCGGAGAGCGGTCGCAAGGAAGTTGCTCTGTTTGAACAGGTGGTAGACCTTCTGCCTAGAAACCAGTGGGGCGGCTTGCGCCATATACCAGATATGACGGCGGCTTTTGTTCAGCCAAATGATGCGGCGGTTGAAAGGTTGCTCAAACAGGCAGCCGAGTTGCTTCGTCTTAGCGATAAGCCGTCCGCACTTGACGGATATGAGGGTGGCCCCAAAAGAGCTTGGCAGTTGGCGTCGGCAGTGTGGGGCGCGGTGGCGCGCATGAAGCTCGACTATGCGTTGCCGCCGGCCAGCTTTGAACAATCAGGACAGAAGATTCGTAGCCCCAGTCAGATTGCTGACTCCGGGTTGGCTACTTGTCTCGACCTGACTCTGCTTTTCTGCGCAGCATTGGAGCAGATTGGTCTTAACCCCGTGATCGTATTCACCCATGGTCATGCTTTTGCTGGTTTGTGGCTTAAGCCAGAAGAGTTTACGACTACCGTGGTGGATGATGTCACTGCAGTACGTAAGCGGGTGAAGCTTCAGGAGCTCGTGCTGTTTGAGACCACTCTTATTACCCACGCCTCGATACCGCCATTCTCTTATGCGGTAGAGATGGGCACGAAACAGGTAGCCGAAGACGCTGAAAGTGTTTTCGAGATGCTGCTAGATATCCGTCGCGCCCGTTTGCAACGTATCAAACCGCTCGCCAGCTCAGAGGCTCAGATTGCACGTGTCGCCGTTGCTGAGTCTGATGAAGCCCCATCGCTTCTTGTGGAGGAAGGGATTGGCATCGCCGATGACAATATTAAGGTGCAGGTTGAGGATCTGTCTAAGCTCGACCCAGCAGATCGCCTCGGCCGGTGGCAGCGAAAGCTTCTGGATCTGTCGCTTCGAAATAACTTGCTCAATTTCAAAATGGGTAAGCGAGCGCTGAAGCTTGAATCTCCTGATCCCGGTGCTCTCGAGGACATTCTTGCAAGTGGACAGTCTCTGAAGCTGCTTACCAGGCCTGACCTGATGGATGGCGCAGATCCGCGTGAGCGCACACTCTATGAACAGCGTGAGCGAGAAGATGTTCGCCGTCGTCATGCTGAAGATGCTCTCAAGCGTAGGGAAGTATTCGTTGCGCTGACGTCCGCCGAAATGGATGTCCGGTTAACTGAGTTATATCGAAGCGCTCGTACTGCTTTGCAGGAGGGTGGCTCCAACACGCTTTTCCTGGCCATCGGTTTCCTTAGTTGGACGCGTGAGGATAGAGCTGGGCATAATTACAAAGCGCCACTGGTCTTGGTTCCTGTCACTTTGGAGCGTAAGAGCGCACGCTCCGGATTCACCATGGTGCTGCACGATGATGAGCCTCGTTTTAACCCGACTCTGATCGAGATGCTGCGTCAAGACTTTGAGCTGGGCTTAGGTTCGCTGGAGCAGGAGCTGCCTCGGGACGACTCCGGTCTGGATATCGTAGGCATTTGGAACAAAGTTGGTCATGCGATTAAGGACATCGCTGGCTGGGAGCTGAACGAGGACGTTGTGCTCTCGATGTTCTCATTTGCCAAGTATCTCATGTGGAAGGATCTTGCCGAGAATGCAGAGCACCTTCGACAGAGTCCAGTAGTCCAGCATCTTCTGGATACGCCACGCGATTCGTTCATCTCCGATACCCCGTTTCCGGAGGCTGAGTCTCTGGACCGTGATTACGGCCCGACTGATGTGTTCTGCCCACTGCCATCTGATTCATCTCAGCTTGCGGCTGTGATGGCAGCAGCCAAGGGTAAAGACTTCGTTCTCATCGGCCCACCTGGCACGGGTAAAAGCCAAACGATTTCCAACATGATCGCCCAGTCGATCGCTCAAGGGCGCCGGGTGCTGTTCGTGTCTGAGAAAATTGCTGCCCTGGATGTCGTGTACCGGCGCTTGCGTGAAATCGGTCTGGGTGAGTTCTGCCTTGAACTTCACTCCAGCAAAGCTCGGAAAACGGATGTCCTTGCTCAGTTACAGTCGGCTTGGGAAGCGAAAGGGCAGGTAGATGCTGCCGCATGGGAGGTGGAAGCGCAGCGGCTCGCGTCCCTGCGTGACAGCCTCAATATTTATGTCGAGCGTCTGCATCGCCGGCACCGCAACGGCTACACCATCTACGATGCCATCGGGACGGTGACATCGGGTGTTGATGAGGCAGTAGCTCCACTTGGTTGGCCATCTCCGGAAACGCATGATCAGAAGGCCATGCTTGAGCTTCGAGAGCTGGGCGACCGCCTTGAAGTGAACGCACAGGCTGTGGGTTACAGTCAGCTGGCAGGCAACGCTTTGTCCGGGGTAGGCCAAGCAGAGTGGTCGCCTCATTGGCAGCAACAATTCGTGCAGGCGGCTCGTGACGTGCTTCCCGCTGTGCTTGAAGTCCAGAGAGCTGCCGATCGCTTTGTTGAGCTGTCTGGGCTTCCTGTTACGGAGTACACCCCAACAGCGCTTGAGGGGCTATCGATCCTTTCTCGAGCACTTCCTGCTGCCGCTGGGCATGATTGGCGTTTCGCACTGCGCCCCGATGCTCGCTCGATTTCTAAACGTCTGAGTGACGGCTGCACTTGGGTCGACGAACACCGGGACATTAACTCCAGACTCTCATCCCTCTGGTCCTCTCGTATTATTGCTGAAGCTAAACAAGGCATTGATTTGCTGCAGCAACGCCGCGCTACGTTCGTTGATCTAGGCTCGGCCTGGCCAGAAAATGTCACTGACGTTCTCGGGCAAGCTGTCACATTGCTGTGTCAGATAGACGACCTCAAGCACCAGCTAACGGCGTCCTACGTTGATGCGATTGAAGTACTTGATACGGAACTCTTGCTGCGCGAGTGGAAAGACGCGGAGGAGTCTTTCTGGCCTAAGTCTTGGTTCGGAAAACGCCGCATCGCTGGGCTATTGGCTCCGACGCAGACGTCAACAGGTGAAGTCGACAATGGCAAGGATCTCGCTACTTGGGTAGAGATTCGGTCGGTGCGTCGAGCAATCGATGAGCTGGAGCCAGGTCATGAGTGTGTTGCTGTTTGGCAAGGTGCCAAATCCGAAGCAACGCATCTCGCGACAGCGATCAAGCTGCAAGAGGCTATGCGGCTTCAGAAAAGTAATTCTGCGTGGATCGATGACGGCTTGCAGTTGGTTGAGCAGGGCCAGCTAGGTGATGGCCTGAAGGAGGAACTCCGCCGGCTGCGTGCGCTGACTCGTCTCGATGCTGGGTTAGATGAGCTGGTTGATCTCAGCTCAGCAACTAGCTCTCTCTGGAGCGGTTTGACCACGGATATTGACGTGCTGACTGCAGCTCTGCGCTTCCAGGCTGAACGACGTGGCATAGAAGAACGCGGTCGGCTTGTCGACGACCATCCTCATGTAGAGGAGGGGCGTTGTGGCTCGTCGTTAAAAGCTGATTTTGAGTTGCTCAAGAACAGAGCAGCAGTTGAGCGAGAGTTGGTGGATCTGGCCGATCTGCGAGAAATCGTTCCTGTCTGGAATGACTTGAAAACGAAAGTTGACGTTGTGCGTAGTGCGGCAGCGTTTCAGGGGGAGATGGCTACCGCGGTGGCGAAGCTGGCACTCAATCCTGAGCAGGTCGCGGCCTACAAAACACCGCTTCAAACTCTGTTGGGGGATGGTAACGCACTACTTGAACCGGAGGCTGCTATAGCCAATGCCGGTGTTGCTCTTCGAGAAAAGCTTGAGTTGCTACAGGCGCGAGCGGCGCACCTGACGGCTGTCGGTCATTTCACCGAAATGGGCGTCATCGAAACTGCTCACCTGGCGCTAAGTGATATCAAGACAAACTGCGAAACTGTCGTCTCGTCTGAATCGCGCCTTAAGGCATGGTGCGCTTGGCGGAAGGTTCGCGATGAAGCCTACGCTGTCGGCCTGGCGCCGATTGTTCAAGCGATGGAAGCAGGAGCTATCAGCTCTGGAAAAGTCCGGCGTGTATTGGAAGTAAATTATGCCCGCTGGTGGCTGAATACGACGGTCGACAACGAAGAGGTGATCCGGACGTTCGTCAGCGTGGAGCATGAGCAACGCATTCGCGATTTCCGCGCTTTAGACGACAAGTTCACCGAGTTGACCAAAGACTGGCTCCGAGCTCGGCTGTGTTCCGACCTACCAAGCCAAGACAGTGTAAGTCGCTCTTCAGAGTGGGGAGTCCTGCGACATGAGATGGGCAAGAAGACCAAGCACATTCCATTGCGGGAGCTGATGAGTCGTGCGCCAGAAGCGCTAACCAAGCTGACTCCATGCTTGCTCATGAGTCCTCTATCCATTGCTCAGTATCTGCCTCCTGCCTCAACGCCATTCGATCTCGTTATCTTCGATGAGGCATCTCAAATACCTGTCTGGGATGCCATCGGCGCCATGGCCCGAGGGAAGCAAGTGGTGATGGTGGGCGACCCCAAACAGCTCCCTCCAACTTCGTTCTTTAACCGCGCTGAGTCGACCGCTGAAGATGAGGATGTAGAGGCTGATCTCGAGAGTATTCTGGACGAGTGCATCAGTGCCAATCTGCCAATGCGTAATCTTAACTGGCACTACCGTAGCCGCCACGAAAGTCTGATCGCTTTCTCGAACCAGCGATACTACCAGTCGAAGCTGGTGACCTTCCCATCACCGTTTACGGCCGACAAAGCAGTACGGTTATGCCCAGTCCCGGGTGTATATGACAAGGGCGGGTCGCGAACAAACTTAATTGAAGCAAGATATTTAGTTGCTGATTTGGTTGCTCGCCTACAGTCTCCGGCCTTCCGCGAAAGCGGACGGACCGTGGGGGTCGTAACCTTTAACGGCGAGCAACAGAAGCTCATCATGGACATGCTGGATGAGGCTTGCCGGAAAGACCCATCACTCGATTCGTATTTCGCTGAGTCCGAGCTGGAGCCTGTGTTCGTCAAGAACCTTGAGAGCGTTCAAGGCGATGAGCGAGACATCATCTATTTCTCGACCACCTACGGAAAAGACGCTGCCGGTGTGCTGTCCATGAACTTCGGTCCGATGAACCGCCCTGGTGGTGAGCGTCGACTGAACGTGGCAATAACCCGTGCTCGCCAGGAGCTAGTGGTGTTTTCGACCTTGCGCCCAGAGCATATTGATCTAGCTCGTACGCAAGCGATCGGGGTTCGAGATCTTAAGCACTTCTTGGAGTTTGCAGAGCGTGGCCCACGGGCTCTCGCAGAGGCTGACTTTGGTAGCGTGGGTAGTTTCGACAGCCCATTCGAAGAGGCGGTTGCAGCGGCCTTGGCTAAAAAGGGATGGCAGATATTTACCCAGATTGGCGTTTCCTCCTTTCGAATAGACCTTGGGGTTGTTCACCCTGATGCACCTGGACGGTACCTTGCCGGGATTGAATGCGACGGTGCTACCTATCACCGCAGTGCGACCGCTCGTGATCGTGACAAGCTCCGTGAATTTGTACTGCGTGGACTTGGCTGGGAGATCGTTAGGATATGGTCGACGGACTGGTGGGTTGATGCAATTGGAACTGCCGAAAAGGTACATCAACGGCTGAACGAGATTCTAGCGGATTCCCGAGCCAAGCAGGCTGTCATCGATGCAACTCAAGAGGCAGAGCGACTGAAAATCGACGCAGCTATGGCTGAGGTCATTGAGGTAGCAAGTCAGGTTACTGTGGTCGCCACAGTGGATAGTGTGGCCGAATCCAATGACCCCTCAGGTGCGTTGCCTGATTTGAAGTACGCCAAGGCTGCATCTATCACACCAGATGAGGATGTCCTGGCTTTTGCTCGTCCCCTTGAATATTTGATTTATAAAGAAGCCGACCCTCGTCAGGCGGTAGGGTTGGTCGATCCAGATCAGTTCTTTGAGGCGAGTTACACGGAAACGTTGGAGCAGATGATTGCTCATGTCGTAGCGGAAGAGGGACCGGTTCTAGACACGGCGCTCGCAAGGCGCATTGCCCGTGCTCATGGCTGGGTACGAACCGGCTCACGGATACGTGATCGCGTTGACCAAATTGCCCGGGCACGATTCCGTTCACATGAAGAGGAGCAGACAGGAGTCTTCTTCTGGCCTACTCATATCGAGTCGGATACCAGTGTCGTCTTCCGTAAGCCCGGCGACGAAGATTCCACGAGAGGGCTATCTGAAATCTGCCTGCCAGAACTGCGTGCTTTGGTTGATGAGATGGTGCAACGGGGGCACGAAGGGGAGTCCTTGATATACGCGGTCGCGAAGGAAGCTGGTGTAAGCAAGCTTGCTCATGCAGGACGTCAGCGAATTGAGAAGGCCATACGCCAAACGGCGGAGTAGCGAGAAGAAAGGGGGGCCGTGAAGGTACCCCTTATTTGTGAATAAATGGCCCTGCCCTCCTTCTGGGTTCCCTGGTATTTTCAGTTTCCAGGTGTTCAGATGATTCAGGCAGAACCAGGAGCTATGTTAATGTGCTATCACATTAACGGTATGGAGAGTCGTGATGGGTTGGAAAGGGACTGTACGTTCGCTGCAAGCGTCTGCGCGGCGATCAGAGCGCAACGCTCATCGCCGGCAGCGTGAACTTGAAAAACGACAGAAAGAGTACGCAAAGATGGAAGCGCTGGAACAAGCAGCGTATGAAGTTGAGGTGTACGAAAATCACATAGATGTCCTCCTTTCGATGCACAAGGAGTGTGCAGAGCCTGTGAAATGGAAGCGGCTTCTCTCCAATCCTGAACCTAGACAGCCACTCAAGAGCAATACTCTTGAGCAAGAAGCTACGCATGCTGCTGCTACATATCACCCCAATTTCTGGGCTCGGCTCTTCAAGCTAGAGGCTCGTCAGCGAGTAGCCCTTGTAGGCAAGATTGGCACCGCGCAGGCGGAAGACGAGAGGCAATATCAGGCTCAGCTTGTTGAATGGAAAACTGCCCATACCGAGTGGGCAGGGGAGAGGGACATTGCGATCCGTATCCTTGATGGTGACCGTCAGGCCAAGCTAGATGCCATCGAAGCTTTCGAATCGTTTGCAGAAATATCACACCTCGGCTCAGCTATTCAGATGATTGTTCATGAAGGTGGTGTCCTAGAAGCCAAAGTCGCTATCCATGGCTCCGATGTGATTCCGACCGAAATCAAATCTCTACTCAAAAGCGGCAAGCTGTCGACCAAAGCTATGCCTGCTGGGCGGTTCAACGAACTTCATCAGGACTACGTGTGCAGTTGCGCCCTGCGAGTAGGTCGAGAGTTGTTGGCAATCCTGCCGGATGACCTGGTCATCGTCACCGCTCTGGACAATGTGCTCAACAGCTCGACAGGTCATATGGAGGAGCAGCCGATTCTGAGTGTTGCGTTCTCTAGGCCAACTGTTGACGGGCTTAACCTCGAAACCATCGATCCGTCTGATGCGATGAAGAATTTTGTCCATAACATGAGCTTCAAAAAGGGCGCTGGATTCTCGGCCGTTGCCACCCTTGATGCTCAGCGCTTCGCCGTAGTCGTATAACTGAATCATCTGAGAATCCAGAGAATGCCATGGCAAACATGAAAAAAATTGGCTTGTACACAGGCATATTGGGGGCTTTGGCATCAGTGGTGGCGCTCGTCCTGCCGACCCCGGCGGTTTCGCACAGCTCCAGCGGCAACAACAGTCCGGTCATTTCTGGCAATGGCAATAACGTCAACTATCAATCCGGCTTTCCCGATCTTGAAACGATAAGAGCCCAGCGTCCCAATATTAGTGATCAACAATACGCTGCAATTAAGCCCGGCATGACATATGAACAGGTGCTGGACATCGTCAAGATTCCCGGTAAGGAGGCCGTCAGTGGCGGCAATGTGCAGATCTATACGTGGGGGACGGAGGTGTACGTATATATGGTGGTGACCTTGGTGGACGGCAAGGTTCAATCCAAATCTCATTGATGTGATGTCCGCAGATCCGGTCTCTATTGTCGGCGGTGCTTCTTCAGGCTGGGGATTAGGAAGGTGTTTTTGGTAAGGGCTTTGCAAGAGCTTGACCTTGCTTGGTAGCACGGTCAATACAGTCGATACGTTGATAAGTGTCGACTACGTTAGTCCTCTGAGAGAAGCGATTACAGGATCTTCCATCACGGTGAGTAGAATTTGACGCATGCAGTTTAGTTACAAAACTATTGATTCCTGCAAGGAACGCACAGCATTGGAGCAGCATGGACAGAACTCTCCCTATCACCATTGACGAATCTACGTGGCCGGGCCCTGGGGTGCCTCCTCTTTTTCCTAAGTCTTTCAAAAAGGGGCGTAGTCATTACGATTTAAATATACCGTCAATGCTCCTGATGATCGGCTATCTGACGACGCCAGCGGCGACGACGGGAGTCACGCTGAGTGAGTTCTGGGCATGGGTTAGATATCTAGCAGCAATCACCCCTGGTGATACGGAGATGAAGCTAACGCATAGCTTTGCGGAGCTTGACGCTCACCAGAAGACTATCTTGAGCGATGACTTCGGCATGGGAGTATCTATGCTATGGCTCACAGATAAACTAGATCTAGATCTGATCGTCGACGGCCGTTATTTCATGCAGCAGTACGCGGCGTCATTGCTTGTAACTCAACGCCGAGTTGCGAAACGAGGGCCCAACAAGACTCCCGATTTCGTAGCCAGGGATACAAGAGGTCGATGGCATGTCATCGAATGTAAGGGGACCCAGTCGGGAGTTGACTACAGCGAGCGGCAGCTCTCAGGAGGGATAGCTCAGAAGCAATCTCTGCTTTTTCCCAAAGGACACGTCGGACAGCGTCTTGTATGCGGGCTCACTATTGGCATCGAAGGAGCAGAAGGAAGCCGTCTGAAAGTGATTGACCCCGTCCCAGATGAGCCAGTCGAGATTTTGTCACAGGATCTACCAAACGCAACTGACGCGGCTACAAGGGGTGTCATGTCCAAGCTATTACGAATGGCAGGGTTCGAGATCTCAGCAGAGGCTGTCGCTTCGCCGTCTGGGAAGGTGCTAGCTTGGGGAGGAAAAGAGACACGAGCAGCAGAAGATAAGCGTCACCAGTTGATAAAAGAGCGTGATGCGATAGCGCGAGCCGAGTTGAGTGATGCTGATAGTCACAAGAGGCTGTTTGATGAAAGGTTCATTGGTCGTGAAACGCGTATTGAGCTCCCTCGGGCAATTCGAGTGGGGGGCGACTTTGTATCCCACGTCATCGTGCGACAAGGCATCAACCGCGATGCTGTGAGTGAGCTTGCCGAGCAGCCAACAATCGTTGAGCTCATTAAGAATTCTGAATTCGATTGGCCAGAATTGATTGGCCGGAACAGAACTACATCAGACGGTTTCTCAGCCTCGCTGGACATCGGCAAGCTATTCCGTGCCGAGCTTATTCTGCGCCGCTAGAGGAGGCGGATCGAAACCAGATACTGAAATGCCCCCTGGTTTCTTAGGTGCTTCTCAATAATTGCTTTTGGCCGTTTTTGCCCGTCACAGCATTGTACTCAAAGGGTAGCCTGTCGCGAAGAGCCGCAGTCGACCCAAAGCGGTCGGTGCGACAGAGACGACAAAGCAAGCTTCCAACAACGATTGTCTGTCAATCAAATACCCGGAAAATTTTAAACTTCATGAATGCAGAGCCAGAACCTACGGAGATCGACTGTGAACTCGATCCAAATGATAAGTGCTACGTGTGCCGAAATGTCTATGACGAGAAGGAGACTCGGAGACACGAGGAGCACATCATTCAAAACGCAATTGGAGGAAAGTTAACCTCTAATCGCATTTTATGCGAAGAATGCGGGGGGAAGCTTGGCGATCTCATTGACACCCCGTTTTCTAGTGAATTGGTGCTGTTCAATATATTACATGGAACTAATCGAGACAGGGAATCCAGCAAAAGCGGTGCCAAGGTCGAAGTACTGACTAAAGTCAAGCCTGAATTCTCGGAGTCCACGACTTACCGATTATGCGAGGATTATCGCGTTCTACCAAATCGCCCAATATTTTTCCGTGACGAAATAGAGAAAACCATAACGGTTGTTGCCTCCACTCCCAAACAAGCGACAGACTTTTCCAAGAGTAATTCAATACAGCAGCTAGCTAAGGCGGGATACACCATACGGCAAGAAGACGATGTGGGGAATTATGCAGAAAAATTCATATTTAAATTTGATTCTAATTCGTTAGCTATTATTCGTGGTGTATCAAAAATCGCATTAGAGTTCGCTCTTCATTCTGGCGTCGAAATTCGTTATCTCGAAGAGTTCATCGTTTCTTTTCTAGACGCTTCAGATACTGAAAAAATTCAACAGTTAGTGGCGCAATACTATCCAGTAACAGATGAAGAGAAAATATACGAGATCAATAAATATAAACACGAGGATTGGCATCCAAATCATCAGATTACATTGTTCTCAAATGGAAGCGATCTTTACTGCTATGTTGAGCTTTTTGGGGCTATTCAGAAATACATTCACCTCTCATGTAAGTATGGTGGTAAAAAAATTCTGGCGCGCTTCACGCAACGTGTTAAAAGCTGGGATTTTAATCCCGCCGACTGGACTGGTGGTCCGAAAGAACTTCATATGTTTGCGGGCCAATTTGGAGTTCAGTTCTATGGTCGGAGTTTGATGGACGTCGAGAGGGACGTCATTCATCAAGCTCGTATCAGATCCTATGCCTTAGATCCTGAAATCCAGATCAATAAGGTAGAGGTCATCATGCAAGCGCTCATCCATTACATAGTTTCGAACATTAAGGGGGTCCCAGTTGTAGACGAGCTACTTGAAAAAAGCGTGAGTGCGGACCAAACATTCGGACTTTCGATGCTCAGTAAACTAAAAGATAATCCTATAGCCGCTTTGACAATGATCCGAAAGAGCTACTGGCATTTTAGAGCCAAGGCAAATATGGATTGCTGTCCGACCCTAGCTAAGAAAATTGCCCCGGATGTCTTGGATCAGTATGCCAGGTTCAAGCTTTACGAAAGTCTTTGCAGTGTTGCGAAAGAGCAAGAGTTTACTATCTACGAACCGCATACCGGCATAGATGGTTACGTAAAATAGCGTGTAGTCACCGGACTAGGCGAGTTGTCACTGTTGTGCAGGCGCTCGCCAAAAGCTACTTGTGGCCGATTCTGTTGAAAAAGTCGGCTGGCCCAAACTATACGCATATTGACTCATGAAAACGGTGCTTTTACGCGCTGTTACCTAAAATTCGAGCCCGGAAGCCTCTGCCGAAAATAAAAACGCCTCTTCTCTTCGGCATAGTCGTGATGTGGTTGATGGCGCATCACCCGCGAGCCTGCCAGCACATGGCTTTCGCAGCGGTCGATGACGTCTAGACTGACCTCCAAAGCTCGTATCATGGTCAAGCGAGTGTGGCGCAGTGGCGTCCTGTCGCCGTTGTGGCCGTCGGCACAGACCTCAGTGTCGTCGTGACGCCATCGTGAGAGGGCTTTGCGGTTTTTGAACCGGGTCTGGCGATCGCTGGCCTGTTTACTCACCACCGTTGTGTCCACATGCCCTTCACCTTGTTTGTTCGGAAAACACCACCTGGATGCTCCCGTCAGAGTCTTGAGTTCCTGAAAGAAATGCAGGGCGAAGGGGGGGGAGAGGAAAACACGGTGATCCTGTTTCTTACTCCGAGTGTCTTTGACGTTTTCGTTGGAGGAGAATAAGGTCTACCGGTCAAGATCGAAATTTTTCCATTCGGCCGGCAGCAACTCGCCAATATGGCATGGCGTGCCTAGGCTGATCCAGAGAGCGAGTTGAGTTTCTTTCTTCAGTGGTCGAATGCCGTCGTATTTTTGGCCCGCGGGGAGGGCGTTGTAATCGGCGGTCATTTGCTGGAAGCGGTTGTGCAGTTCCAACAGCTCAGCCGGGGAAAGGATGCGGCTTCTTTCCGCTTCGTAGTCGGCAGGGATCAAGGGGGAGATGTCGACCAGTTCAGTCGGATCACCTTCAACCAGTAATGCTCGCCGGTTGGCGCTTTCTCGCCCAACTGAACATTTGGGTGATGTCGGCGAAGAAGCTGATGGCTTGCCGGTGAGCACTACGGTTGAACACAGCCCGGATCAGGGTCCGAACATCGTGTTCGGACACATTATTCACCGCTGTCCTACCGAGTGCTGGCAACAGGTCCTTGTTGAAGCGTCGTTGCAATTCCGCATTGCCATCTTTTCGTGCGACGCGATCCAACAGCCAGGCCTTAGCCAGATCTTGGACGGTCAGCGTTTGCACCTTCGACGTGTTTACTTGTTCGGCCTCGACGTTGGCCGCGGTATAGGCCTGTGCCTTGGCGCTTTTCTTGTGTTCGTTGGGATTAATCTGCTGATCTATGAGCGCACGGGCCTGGTTGCGCGCCTTGCGAATGTCCGTCAGGGATTTGCGCGGCCCAGATCCACAGGAGTACTCT
The DNA here is from genome assembly GCF_007293365.2 of Pseudomonas sp. ef1. Taxonomy (NCBI): domain Bacteria; kingdom Pseudomonadati; phylum Pseudomonadota; class Gammaproteobacteria; order Pseudomonadales; family Pseudomonadaceae; genus Pseudomonas; species Pseudomonas sp. ef1. The sequence continues at coordinate 3,223,324 of NZ_CM129815.1, forward strand.
TTGTTCTGGTCGCCCCAGCGATACCGATAGAAAAAGCTGACCGACACACCGTCCTTACGCATTGAGATTCGACCGACCAGATTGCCATCCTCCCGCAGGATTCGACCGGCATCGTTGGCGGTCAGCGACTCGAGTTCTTTTATGGTGATTTTGGCCATAAAATCGGTTCCCCCTACTTTTCCCCCCACAAAAACGTCGGCTCTTGATGGACGTTACTGGACCTTTGTGGAGCAGAACTCCGCTGAAACTCAAGTAAATACTAGCTTTGAATATTCCAGAGTGAAATTTTGAAAGCTTTCAAGAAGTATGAAAAAGCAGATGGGGTGCTAGGGGTCGAGTGTTCGAATCACTCCGTCCCGACCATATTTTTCAATGATCTAGGCCAATGTTCACAGCATTGGCCTTTTTCATGTGTGTGAGATTTGCGGGGCTACTCGATCACGCCTGCGACTCGCACCAAGTGTTTGGATTAGTAAGAAAGTCCGCTCGTCGAGCAAATAGCACTCTCTGTGCGCCGATCTTCTCTTACTTATTAAGCGCAGCCCTGCGCCACTGACGGGAGAGAATGATGATCGACGACAACAACGGCCCTGAAGCTCCATATCCGGGACCAGACGAACAAACCCCTGATTCTGGCGAGGGTCATGATTCCGGCCTGGAGCAGGCTGATTCTGAGCCGAGGCAGGGTACCGACGAACGACCAGAGGACTGGAATCCGCCACCCGGCAATCCTGGTTCAGATCAAGATGCCCAGACGGGCCGAAATAACGGCGGCGCAAAATAGGCGCATCGAATTATTTCGTGTACGAGACCCGGCCATCGCGCCGGGTTTTTTATTGCCACCGAATCCGCTATCAACGTAGCCGAGATGTATATGGAGACCGTTATCCGGGTTTGAGGGGCGAAGCCGAGCGGCGCCGGCGGCTGGACGCTTCGATCCAGGCGCCGGCAACAAGCATGTTCACTCTACGATGCAGATCCAGCGATGGTTGTATCGGTACGGCGCGCGAGTGAAATGAACATCTGAAACCATCTTCATGCCGCGCTCTTGGAGCGCTTCGGTCAGTTGTACGAGTGTCTCTGCCTGGATAGTCATTGCTGTCACCTCGTCAGATTTACTGCGTTCATAATTCTTGACCGAGAGATCAGGCGGCTAATTCATTTTTTCTACAGTCATCATTGAAGTAGTGCGATCAAGAGCGCTGTGCTTCACTTCGTGTCCACTAACTTGCCCCATTCAAGTCCGAACCGCGCCAGGTACTTCCTCAAGCGATCGGCATCATTAGGCTGCGCCTTGGCCTGCCGGGAAATGCCGAACAGCTGTCGACCAGCATCCGACAGGCTGTCCGCCTGCCGGCATACCTCAATAACCGCCTTCAGCTGTAAGCGATCGAACAAGTCCATGCTCTCGCTATCTCCCGGCAACTCGGTTGATACAGCAGTGGGTTGCGCCAACCCCCACGCATATCGCAATCGATCGATCTCATCGTCTACCTGCGCTTCATCGATGCGTCCGCTGTCGGCCAAAGTCGCCATCCGTGTAATCGACGCAGACAGTTCGCGAAAGTTGCCCAGCCACGCTGCTTCACGTGAACTGGCGAAGGCCAGGTAGCGTCGGCGTGCTTCGAGATTGAAGCGCGCGCGTTGCCCATGTTCGCGCGCGTGGCGTTCCAGTTCGAAATCGATGTTTGGCTCGATGTCCTCGCGGCGGCCGGCGAGGCCGGGCAGGTCGAATGTCCAGAGGTTGATCCTTGCGTACAGGTCCTCGCGAAAAAGGCCTTCGGCGACCCGGCTGCGCAGGTCGCGGTGGGTGCCGGCGATTATCAGAAAGTCACTCTCGACTTCCTTGTCCGAGCCCAGCGGGAAGAAGCGTTTCTCTTCGATTGCCTTTAACAGCATCGCTTGTTCGTCCGCGCCGAGCTCGCCGATTTTATCCAGAAACAGCATGCCGCCGTTTGCGGCGCGCAGCAGGCCATCGCGAGCGTTTTGCGCTCCGGTGAAGGCGCCTTTGACGTGACCGAACAAGGCCGACATCGCGCCGTCGCCACGCAAGGTTGCACAGTTGACTTCGACAAAGCGTCCCTGCATTTGATGACGGTTACGTTTGAGTTCGTAGATGCGCCGCGCCAGGAAGGATTTGCCGGCGCCGGTCGGGCCGATCAGCAGCATGGGGGCTTTGGAGCGCAGCGCAACGCGCTCGATCTGTTCAATGGAGCGGTTGAAGGCCGGGTTGCGCGTGGCGATGCCGGACTTGAGAAATTCCAGGCCTTCGAGACGTTTGCTGGCGAAGCGTGAGGCAATGCGATCATAGCGCGACAGATCGAGATCGATCAGCGCGTGAGTGCCGCAGGCGGGCTCGTTCTCGTTCTTGCGCTTGGCGGGGGAGGTCTGAATCAGCCGGGCTGGCAGATAGCGCGCCTCGGTCAGCAGGAACCAGCAGATCTGCGCGACGTGGGTGCCGGTGGTGATGTGGACGAGGTAATCCTCGTGCTCGGTGTCAAAATTGTACGCAGTGGTGAAGTCGTGCAGGGCGCCGTACACCTCCTCGAAATCCCAAGGGTTGCGCAGCGACATTGGATGCAGGCGCACTTCGGTGCTCGGAGAAATCTGCTGGATGTCCGCTCGGACACGCTCGGCGAGGCTGACGTCGCGCGCGTCGAGGCCATGAATCAATTCAAGTCGGTGGATAGGGAGGTCTGTTTGTTGGCACAGGCCTACGCTTGGTCGCCAATAATTCCATCGGCTGGCACCTTTGCCGACACGATCCAGGGTGGCTCCGATAAATCCGATGGCGACCGTGCGTTTGTTGGGCATGCTTATCTCATAAGATAAATGACGATATGCAATGATAATTTTGCTGGTCGGATTTGTCTTTCATAGATTATCGAGCCTCGTCCAATCAGAGATAAAAGTTATTAAAATCAAAAACATAGCAGAAACAACCATGGCCGCATCCAAAGCTGGCACAGCGGCTGCAATGCTGATGGAAACGAACATGGACACCAAGATATGAAAGACCAAACCTACCAGCTTCTCGAAGTCGCCAACGGCAAGCCCATCAAACTCTGGACCGAAGGTGTCCCGGTTGAAAACGAAGCCCGCGCACAGTTGATGAACACGGCAAAAATGCCGTTCATCTTCAAGCATCTGGCGGTCATGCCCGATGTGCACTTGGGCAAGGGCTCGACAATTGGCAGCGTGATTCCAACGGTCGGCGCGATCATTCCGGCGGCGGTGGGCGTCGACATCGGTTGTGGAATGATCGCTGCGCGTACATCGCTGATGGCTTCGGATCTGCCGGACAACCTCCACGGACTGCGTAGCGCCATCGAGCAAGCGGTGCCACATGGCCGCAGTTCGAATCGTTCGCGGCGAGACAAAGGCGCCTGGGACGAGATTCCTCAGCAAGCCGATCAGGCCTGGGCGGGGTTGCAGCCACGCTTCAAATTGATCACTGACAAATATCCGAAACTGGCCAACACCAACAACCGGGGGCATCTGGGGACGCTCGGCAGTGGCAACCATTTCATCGAAGTGTGCCTGGATGAAGCCAACCGGGTGTGGTTCATGTTGCACAGCGGTTCGCGTGGCGTCGGCAACGCTATCGGCAACCTGTTCATCCAGATGGCCCAAGCCGATATGCGTCAGCACATTGCCAACCTGCCGGACCGTGACCTGGCCTATTTCGAAGAAGGCAGCCAGCACTTTGATGATTACGTGGAAGCAGTGGGGTGGGCGCAGGACTTCGCCAGACAGAACCGCGAACTGATGATGCGCGCGGTGGTTCAGGCCACGCGGCAGATCATCCGCAAGCCGTTCGAAGTGGCGCTGGAGGCGGTCAACTGCCACCACAATTACGTGCAGAAGGAACGGCATTTCGGTGAAGACGTGCTGATTACCCGCAAAGGCGCGGTGTCAGCGAAGAAGGGCGAACTGGGGATTATTCCGGGCTCGATGGGCGCCAAGAGTTTCATTGTGCGCGGTCTGGGCAACGAAGAGTCGTTCAGTTCCTGCAGCCACGGCGCCGGGCGCACCATGAGCCGCACCAAGGCCAAGAATACCTTCACCGTCGCCGATCAGATTCGCGCCACGGCCCACGTGGAATGCCGCAAGGACGAAGCGGTGATTGACGAAATTCCGATGGCCTACAAGGACATCGACAAAGTCATGCACGCCCAGCGTGAGCTGGTGGAAGTGCTGCACACCCTGCGTCAGGTGGTGTGCGTCAAAGGCTAAGGAACTACAGCGCTGGCGTGAATTCTGCGTCCGGCGCTGCCCCGGTTCATCGCGGCTGAGCTGAAGCGCGAATTATCAATATTGATCGTAACTCAGGAAGACCCACGACGGTTTAACGGTACCTCAGAGACACCGTCGGGCTATACGCGTAAGGATTTGCAATGAAAGAGATAATCGAACTGGACGGCGCCATCGGTGGCGGCCAGGTGTTGCGCAGTGCGTTGAGCCTGTCGATGGTGACAGGTCGGGCGTTTCGTATTAAACAGATTCGCGCCAGACGCAGTCGTCCGGGATTGCTGCGTCAGCATCTGACAGCCGTGGTGGCGGCGGCCGAGGTTTGTGGTGCAGAGATATCTGGTGCGCATCTGGGGTCGCAAGCCCTGAGCTTCGAACCGGGCGAAATTCGCGGCGGCGACTTTCAGTTCGCTATCGGCACGGCCGGCAGCTGCACGCTGGTGCTGCAGACGTTGCTGCCTGCCTTGTTGCGGGCATCGAAGGCCAGTCGGGTGACGATCTCCGGTGGCACGCATAATCCGCTGGCACCGCCGACGGATTTCCTGTCGCGCAGTTGGTTGCCGCTGCTGCGGCGCATGGGCGGCGATGTCGAGTTGGAGTTGCTGCGTCATGGTTTCGTACCGGCTGGCGGTGGCGAAATTGCGGTGAAGGTGCAGCCCTCGCGCCTCACGCGCCTGGACCTGTGTGAGCGCGGCGAGGCAGTCTCACGACGCGCATTGGCGCTGACCGCAGGTCTCGCACCCACTGTCGCTCAGCGAGAGCTGAGTCAGGTGGCCAAGCGTTTGAACTGGCCAGTGGAGGCGCTGCAACCTGTGGCGCTTGACCCGGCACGCGGTCCGGGCAATGTGTTATTGCTGGAGTATGTTTTCGAGCATGTCACTGAGGTGTTCAGCGCATTTGGCCAAGTGTCGTTACGCGCCGAGAAGGTGGCCGATGCCGCAATCAATCAGGCCGTCGACTGGTTGTGCAGTAATGCTGCTGTCGCTGAGCATCTGGCCGATCAGTTGCTGTTGCCGATGGCGCTGGCCGGTGGCGGATCGTTCACCACGCCGCGCATGACTGATCATCTGCGCAGCAACATCGAAGTCATTCACCTGTTTTTGCCGGTCCGTATCGATTGCCGAGAGGAGGGCGGCGATCGCTTGCGGGTAGACGTTTTCCAAACCGATTAACAGCGGCCGGCAACCGGAAAGCAGTTGCACAACCTCATGCAGGTGAGGCTAGCCTTCAGCCATTAGCACATCCGACCTAATTGCCCCCGTTCTGGCTCGACCTTAAAGTCATTTCGCTTGGCAGGTTATTGCCAGTATTTCTCCGGTATGAAAATCAAAAAGGTCGATCTGCAATGAACTCATCAAGGACTATCCCGGTTCTCGCTTTATTCGCAACAATGGCGCTCGCAGTTACTGGATGCCAGACCGTCAAACCGGGAGAGAGTGATCTCAAGAATCGCGCACAGACCACCATCGGCAAACCCGTAATCAAGGTTTCAAATATCCGCAGCGACTTCAATACAACCTTCTACACCGCGCAAACCGAAAGTGGCGAATATACGTGCGAACTGCCGAGCGGCCCGATGGTTGCTCTGGGTTCCATGGGCATGGGGCTGGGCGCTCAGTGCACCAAGCAATGACTAATCAATCCTTTCGAAGCTGAAATAAAAAGGCCAATGTCGATGACATTGGCCTTTTTATTTAACGAATACTCGGCGCAGATCAGCTGGTTTTCGAGTTCAGCTTGCGCAGTTCTTCGTAGGTCGCCGATTGCACGAACCAGAAGCCGGAGACGATGCACCAGCCCAGGGTGCCGCCTACGAACATGCCGAGACCCGAAAGAAAGCTCTGGCTCATCATGAAGAGGGAAACGATCAGAATGACCGCCAGTGCGATGTAGAGAACGATGTTGTTGACGCCGATGACGAAATCTTTCATTTGCATTCCTTGGATGTATTTTCCTCTGGCCACCTTCTATGGTGGCCAGTGCGCGCATCATATTGATATCACCCTGTATTGCGCTAGTTCGGCGTCGGTATTTCGTTATGAATTGCAAAGTCCTTGGTTACTGAGCGGGTTTTTTCTCAAGATCTTCAGAGTCGCTCGACGTCGCCGCATCCTTCTCCGTCTCGTGCGGCTCTGAGCCCGCATTGGCGCCTGAAGACTCTTCACCTTTCTTGTTGGCCTTCTCATCATGGTCACTAGAGCTTTGTGCATGATTGACACCGGGCAGGGCGGTGGCGGGGGTGGCAGCGCCCGCTGTCGTTTCGGCTGCCCAAGCGTGGAGCGGGCCAATCAAGCACAGACTGAAAAACGACATTGCGAAGATTTTCTTGTTCATCACGTGGGCCTTCTACGCGGTGGGAGGTACTGCTTTGGATAAGCCTGTCTGCCAAAGGTGCGCAGTACTGGACGAGCGGCGAAGCCTGATTGTATTCAGCCGGATCAAAAATCTCGCGACAGCAGGCAAATTGCTGGCCCCCATAGGTATTTCGCACCGGCAAAATCGCCTTTTTTCAAAAGGTTAGGTTGGCTATATGCGCACGATTGTCATCACCGTTGTGACGCTTTCCCTGGCTTTGATCGCCTCGGGAGTGCAGGCAAAGGAGTTGAGCAAGGGCCATCGCTTTGCCTGCACCTGGGGCTCGGATATTGCTGCCGGTGCGCAGCGATCAAAACTGTCCGGGGTTTCGCTGTATGGCGCGCGCAAGCAATTGCAGGTTCGCCGATTCCAGCAACCCTGGATGCGCATGACAGCGATGGGGATTACCGAGCAGACCTACAACAGCAGTTCGAAGCTCAAACCGGCAGCGGTCAAGCAGACCTATTACGAACAATGCGTACGCCATGAGTTAGCTCGGCGCTGATGCCGGTTTCTCAGGACTGATTTACACAGCTCAGGAATCGCGAGAGCCCTTGGCGACTGCCGGCCCGGCAACCCGCGGCGCCGCTTTGGTCTGCATCAGTGCATCCAGAGCCTTGCGATAGCCCTGGCCGCCAAGCGCCATGCTGTTGTTGTGCGTCGCGCCGGGCACCAGCAGCAGGCGTTTGGGCTGCTCTGCGGCGTTGAATAGCTGCTCGCTGAAGCGCGGCGGCACGAAGGCATCAGCCAGGCCATGCACCACCAGCAGTGGCATGTGAATGTCGGCGATCTTGTCGATGGAATCGAATTTCTGCGACAGGAGCCAACGCACAGGAAGCGAGGTGTTGGCCACGGCGGCAGCTACGTCGGCGAGAGAAGTGAAGGTAGATTCGATGACCAGACCGCGAACCGGCAGAGGTGTGTTGTTGCGCGCCGCGTTCTGTCCGAGCTCGGCCGCCAGATCAATCGCCACCGCACCGCCGAGAGAGTGGCCGTAGATCAGGCGCTTGTTCGGGTCCGGTTGCAGCAGCTGGAAGCGCTCCCAGGCCACGCGGGCATCTTCATAAACGCTGCTTTCGGATGGTAGATCACCCTTGCTTTGGCCGAACCCGCGATAATCGATGGCCAGCACCGAATAGCCCGCCGCGCGTAGTTGCTCTATGCGGAACAACTGTCCGGTGAGGTTCCAGCGCACGCCATGCAAATAAAGGATTGCCGGGGCATTGGCACGTTCCGCCGGCCACCACCAGGCATGGATGTTCTGCCCGGCCTTGAAACTCTTCGGTTGCAGATCGAGTTCCTGAACGCTGCCGGGCAGACCGCGATACCAGCCGGCGGTGCCCGGCTCGATGCGAAACAACAGTTTGCGCTCGGTGTGTTCCAGCACCGCACAACTCGTCGGCACGCCAATGATCAGCGCGGCCATCATGGCGAATGCCAAGCGGCGGCGTCGCAGGCGGGTCAGGAAGGACAGGAACATTAATCGTTTCACCACAGCGCAGACAAAGAACGCTTTTTACCAGATGCCTCGGTCTGCGCGTGACTGTTTTTCGACCACCGTGCACGCCCAACGATTACAAGATGCTGCAATCGATCACGCCACTTGCAGCACAATCTTGCCGATATGATCGCCGCCCTCCATGCGGGCATGGGCCTGAGCCGCGTCAGCCAGCGGGTAAACCTTGTCGATGATCGGCAGGCAGCGCCCGGCGCTGAGGGCAGGCCAAACGTGTTCTTGCAGTTGATCGGCGATGGCGGCTTTCTCCTCAGCGGTACGCGCGCGCAGCAGCGAGCCGGTGACCACTGCGCGTTTGCCGAGGATCGCCAGCAGATCGATGTCGTTGGCGCGGGCGCCGCCGAGAAAGCCGAGCATCACCAGTCGGCCATCCATTGCCAGTGCGCTGATGTTGCCGTTCAGATACGAGCCACCCATGATGTCGAGAATCACGTTCACGCCTTGATCTGCGGTTTTCTGGGCAATGACCTTGGCGAAATCTTCCTCACGATAGTTGATCGGTTGCCCGCCAAGCTGACGGATCGCGTCGCATTTTTCAGCACTGCCTGCGGTAGCAAACGCATCGATGCCAAATTCACGACAGAGCATCAGCGCTGTGGTACCGATACCGCTGGTGCCACCGTGAATCAGCACGCGCTGGCCGGCCTTGGCACCGCCGAGGCCGAACAGGTTGGCCCAGACGGTGAAAAAGGTTTCTGGAATCGCGGCGGCCTGGACCCAATCGACTCCATCCGGCACAGGCAAAGTCTGACCGGCTGGTACCGCGCAATACTCGGCGTAACCGCCGCCATTGGTCAGAGCACAGACCCGATCGCCGACCGCGAAACGCGTTACTCCGGCGCCAACCGCGACGACTTCGCCAGCCACTTCCAGACCGGGGATCGGGTCCATGCCGGGTTTCATCGGGTACCTGCCGGCGCGCTGCAAGGCATCCGGGCGATTGATGCCGGCAGCGTGAACGCGGATAAGCACTTGGCCTTCGCCAACGGTTGGCAGAGGCACACGCTTGGCTTGCAATACTTCAGGGCCGCCGGGTTCGGTGATTTCAATACGGGTCATTTCGTTGGGCAGTGACATTGTCGATTCCTGTGAAAAAGGTCGTGTAGATGGGAGCGCTGGCAGCGCGCAATGATTCCCTTCAGTTCGCCGCGCAACGGGTTTCAGTTGTAGAGGGCAGCCAGCGCATGGCTTGCTCCAGCAGTAGAGCGACGACGATCGCGCCAGCGGCGATTACAAAAAGCAGTGTGTGCTGACCACCTGAAGCGTTGAACAGCGCCGAGTAGGCAAACCCCGCCAGCGCCTGAAAGGTGGCGAACGACACGGTGGCGCGGCTCCAGGCGATCTGCTGACGGTGATGCGACGGCACCAGCTCATGCACGCGGGCCAAGGCCAGCGGAACGATGCCCGGCGGGAACGAGCCGAGAATCACCGCCAGTAAAGCCAGCGCCAGAAATGAATGGGAGACGGCGAGCAAACCGAGGGCGATGGCTTGCACTACCAACACCAGTCGAATACCAGTGCGGGCGCCAAGCTGGTCGGCCAGGAAGCCGTAAGTCACCGGCCCGACAATCGCTCCGAGGCCATACATCACCCAGACCATTGCGCCGATATGCGCCCCGGCGCCCAGTCCGCGAGCCACGTAATCCACCAGAAACACCATGGCAGGCACCAGCCCGGCGGCCATGAACGCGTATTGAGCGAACAACAGGTAAACGCCCGACGGTGTCGGCTCATCAGCCGACGTTGCGTGCGCAGCCACAGGGTGCGCGGTATCCGCAGGCCAGCCGAACCAGCTCAACGCGGTCAGCAACAACGCCAGCGCGCCCAGCCCCAGCCATGTTGCCTGCAAGCCAAGAGTCAGCAGTGGCGGCACGATGGTGCCGGAGCCTGCAATCCCCAGGCCGATGCCAAGGAAGATTGCGCCACTGGCCAAGCCTCTGCGCGGCGCCGGAACGTGCGGCAGCACGGTTGCCGCCACCAGCACCATGATCGCGCCACCGGCTATGCCGGACAGCAAACGCCAGCCGAAGAACCAGCTCACCGAGAGCGGATAAGCACAGGCAAAAAACGCTCCCGTGACCGCGAGCATCATCAGGCGCAAGGCGTTGCGGTTACCCAGTCGATGGGCCATGGGCCGACCGAGCAGGGCGCCGATCAAGTAGCCGACCAGATTGGCCGCGCCGAGATAGACGACATCATTGGCGGAAAACCACTGCGCCTGAATCAGCGAAGGGATCAGCGGCGTGTAGGCGAAACGCGCCAGGCCAATGCTGACCAGGCTGGCGCAAAGCCCGGCGAAGATCGGCAGCCAGATGCCGGAGGAATTTGCAGTACGCATGATAGCGATCTCACAAGAGGTGTATGGCACTCAGCTTATCGGCTATCTTGGCTGCGCATATGCAGCGATTAAGCGGCAGAGTGATGCAAAAATGCTTCGATGAGGATCAGCATGAATTGGGATGATGCGCGGGTTTTTCTGGCGGTCTGTCGCGAGTCGACCTTGCGCGGTGCTGCACGGGTTCTGGGCGTGGACCAGGCCACTGTCGGGCGGCGCATCACCGCGCTGGAAAAGTCTTTGAGCGCGACGCTGTTCCTGCGTACCTCCGATGGCTACGCGCTGACCAGTGTTGGTGAAGCGGCGCGTAAAAGTGTGGAAAAAATGGAGCATTCGGCACTGGAACTGGAGCGGCACATCCACGGGCTGGACGATCGTCTGACCGGTAACGTACGGGTCAGCACCACCGACTCGATGGCCATCGACTTCATCATCCCGGCGATGGCGCGCCTGCATGATCAGCATCCGGATGTACAGATCCAGCTGGATGCATCGACGCAGATTCTCAGTCTGGCCAAGCGCGAAGCCGATATCGCGGTGCGCAATACTCGGCCGGATAACCCGGATCTCATCGCTCGGCGAATCGCCCGTTGGCCTGTAGGACTTTTCGCAGCACAGGCCTATGTCGAGCGCCATGGAGAACCCCAGCCCGGCAACGCTTTCGAGGGTCATGATCTGGTGGTGTATCAGCCGTACTTACAGAGCAAAAAAGACCTAACGCTGGTCTCTGAACCGTTGACCCGCGGACGCATCGTCGCCACGCTCAGCTCCAGCCTTTTGGTGCGTCGAGCCCTTGCCGCAGGCCTCGGGATAGGCGAGATACCGGTATACATGGGCGAACGCGATGGCCTCGTCAGACTTTGGCCGGAGCGGACCCGGCCGCTGCCGTATGAAGTGTGGCTGGTCACCCACGCCGACCTGCGTCACACCGCGCGGGTAAGGGCGGTCATCGAGCAGATCGTTGAGGCTTTTGTGCTGGAAAACGAATAACTGGTTCAGGGTTTTGCCGAGGCTACAACTGCTGACGAAACAGCCTACGTCCGAGACAGAATGGGCCGGCTTGTTGTAGTCCGTGATGAGTTCTATTGTCACTGCAGCTCGATGCAGACCTCAGTGACGCATCGAAACGAAGAGCCAGGGAAGGCCGCGTAGCCATAGAAAGGTGCCGAATTGAAAATCAGGGAAGTGAGTCAATATGCGGTCACGGACAGATCGAATGCAGGGTGGGACAGGCAAACCATGAGCAGCATAAGTCGCGAAGAATTCGATGCCAGGATAGAAACCATCGAGACGAGGATGGATGGCCGCGTGGCAGAAATGCGCGCCGACATTCGCGGGTTCCTGGCTGCTCAGGCAGAGCGGGACAAGGCACTACAGGAACGGGACAAGCGTTATGACGTGATGTGGATGGGCGTGCAGAAAATTGCCGACGAATCGCGGGAAGCGATCAGACAGGCATCGACGGTAAAGGCCAATTACTGGGCTGCCACCACTGTGCATTTCCTCGGCGTGGCCTCCTTGCTGGTTGGCGCACATTTCGCCAATCAGGCGGCGGTGTTGACCACGATACAAACCACGCTGGCAGCGATTCAGATTGGCAAAGAGGTATCGTCACCCAAACCTGTCGTACAACCCTCAGCAGTGCCGCCGCAATAAAAAACGGCCTTCAGTGGAAGGCCGTTCTGCATCGCGCCAGATCATGGCATTTCCGGCAACTCCTGAGGCCGCAAGTCGAACACCAGCACTTCGGCATCGACCCCGTTGCTCAAGGTGAGCAGCTGTTCTTCACGAACCCGCACGCCGTCGCCTTCCTGTAAGGGTTGGCCATTGAGTTCGACGCTGCCACGCGCAACGTGCACGTAAGCGTAACGATTGGCCGGCAATTTCAGCGTGGCACTTTCCTCGCCGTCAAATAACCCGGCGTAGACCCGTGCATCCTGACGGACTTTCAGGGAGCCATTGCTACCGTCCGGCGAGATGATCAGTTGCAGGCGACCACGTTTTTTCTGCGCGCTGAAGTGTTCCTGTTGATAGCGCGGCTTGGCGCCGCTGACATCCGGCACGATCCAGATTTGCAGAAAGTGCACGGGCTTGGTGGCCGAGTGGTTGAACTCACTGTGCGCCACGCCGCTGCCGGCACTCATCAATTGCACGTCCCCGGGACGGATCACCGAGCCGGTACCGAGGGTGTCCTTGTGTTCCAGCGCGCCTTCGAGCACATAGGAAAAGATCTCCATTTCGCGGTGCGGGTGCTGGCCAAAGCCTTTGCCGGCGGCGACCCGGTCATCGTTGATCACCAGCAGATCGGAGAAACCCTGTTCACGCGGGTTGCGGTAGCTGGCGAAAGAAAAGGTGTGAAACGACTTCAACCAGCCGTGATTGGCGAGGCCGCGATCGGAGGCTTTGCGAAGAGTCAGCATGATGAAATCTCCTGGCGGGACGTGAATTCGTCCGAGTGAGGAGAAGGTTACTGGTTACCCGGTGAGGCAATAAGTAGATGGAAATTGAAAGACTGTCCGGCTCAGGTTGACAGTTTTGCGTTATGGTTCACCCATTCGATCACGCTCCTGAACACTCGGTCCGCCATAATGCCTTGGCTGAAGCGTGCGTATTGACCCTTGAATATGTGTGAAACCTCCCATGAAAACCGTGGCAATGGTGCTGTTCCCTGACTTTCTGATGCTCGACATGGCGGGGCCGCTGGAGGTGTTTTCAGTCGCCAACCGTTATCTGAAACCTGATCTGCACTATCAATTGACGACTCTCGGCACAGAGCGCGGCTTGCTGAGGGCGTCCAACGGCGTGCAGGTTCAGGCTGACTTGCACATCGACGAAGCGGCCGAGCGCTATGACCTGCTATTGGTGCCAGGCGGACCCGGCGCCTATAACCAGAGATTTCCCGAGCTGTTTGGCTGGTTGAAAAAAGCCGTGCCGCGCGCGGAGCGTTACGGTTCGATTTGCACTGGCGCATTCATCCTCGGCCATGCCTGCCTCCTTGATGGTTATCGCGTCACCACGCACTGGAACTACACCGAGCGCCTGATCAAGGCTTTCCCGAAAACCACGGTGACCACCGATCAGATCTACGTCGAGGATCGTAATCTCATCACCTCCGGTGGCGTTACGGCCGGCATCGACCTGGCGCTGGCGGTGGTGGCCAGAGATCACGGCAAGAAAATCGCCCAGGACGTTGCCAAGGTCTTGTTGGTGGTCATGAAGCGCCAGGGCGGGCAAGCGCAGTTCAGCCCGTTGATGGCGGCAGTCTCACCGCAAGAAACGCCCATCACCCGCGCGCAGAATTACGTCCTTGAACATCTGGATGAAGCGTTCACCGTCGAGCGCATGGCCGGATTGGCGAACATGAGCGCACGGCACTTTGCTCGCCTGTTCGCCCGTGACGTCAATATGACGCCGATGGAGTTTTTGCAGAATGCCCGCATTGACTGCGCGCGAAACCTGTTGGAAACCAGCGATCTGCCACTGAAAACCATCGCTTATAAAAGTGGCTTTGGCAGCGTTCGGCACATGCGCTCGTTGTTCGCCGAAAAGCTCGGTCTTACGCCGTTACAATACCGCGAACAGTTCAGCTAGAGCGGTTCTGTCCGTCTGACGCAGCGGGATGTCCGTGCTGCGTCGGCTCTGGCGGTTGTATCGTCACGCGAGAGTGCCAAGATGTTTGGCATGAATAATCACAACGACACAAGCCACGGTTCAGTGCTGCGTTTCGGCCCCTACGCCTTTCATGTGCGCCAACGTCTGGTCCTTGAAGGAGAGCAGCCGTTGCGCATGGGCGGGCGCGCCATGGACATCCTTCAGGCGCTGCTCGAACACGCGGGTGAGGTGGTCAGCAAAGAGCAGTTGATTGCTCGGGTATGGCCGACCTCGGTCGTCGAAGAGATCAACCTGCGGGTGCACATTGCGGCGTTGCGCCGCGCACTGGGTGACGGCGTAAACGGGCAGCGTTTCATCATTCACGTGGCGCACTGCGGCTACAGTTTTGTCGCCCCGGTGGAGCAGGGCACCAGTGATGCGCTGACCATGCCCGCTGCCGCGCTCATGCCCCTGCACAATCTTCCGGCACGACTGACGCCAGTCAGTGGGCGCGACGCCTTGATCGGTGGTCTGGTTCGACAAATGCCGGTATGCCGCTTGATGACGATTACCGGTGCACCGGGCGTTGGCAAAACCACTGTGGCACTGCGCGTGGCGGAATTGCTCCTGCAATACTTTCGCGATGGCGCCTGGTGGGTCGACCTTGCCAGCCTCGAAGATGACATTCCATTGCTCGAGCGCCTGTTGCACACCCTGAAGACAGACTTTTTCACACTGACCGGCCGGCACGCCTTGTTGATCCTGGATAACTGCGACCACCAGCGCGACAGCTGTGCGGCACTGGTGGAAACGCTGTTGCATGCTGCGCCTCGCCTGTCGATTCTGGTCACCGGCCGCGAAGCCTTGCAAGTCGCGCAGGAGACCGTTCATTACGTGCCTCTGTTGGCGATTCCCAAGCGCTCGACATTGAACACCGTCGAAGAAGCCATGGGCTATCCGGCGGTGCAGTTGTTCGTCAATCGCGCGCGGGCACGGCAGCATGGTTTCTGTTTGCGTGAGCAGGATTTGCCAGGTGTGCACGAGATCTGCCGTCAACTGGACGGTCTGCCGCTGGCGATCGAGCTCGCCGCTGCGCAGATCGACGCGCTGGGCTTGATCGGCTTGCAGGCACAGGTTGAAAACGGCCTGCAGTTGCTTGGCCAAGGCCGGCGCACCGCGGAACCGCGCCATCAGTCGATGGCCGCTGCAATCGATTGGAGCTTCCAGTACCTGACGGAAATGGAACAGCGTGTGCTGCTGCGTCTGTCGGTATTCAGCGCGGGCTTTACCCTGGAGGCCGCATTGAGTGTGATCAGCAGCGCGGATCTGGCGGGTTCCAGACTGTCCGCGATAATCGAAGGGTTGGCGCGCAAATCGTTGCTTGTTCGAGAACCCAACCGTGCGACGGCCCGCTATTGGATGCTCAACACCGTGCGCCGCTATGCTCGTGATCAGTTCGAGCGCAGTGACGACAAGTACGAACTCAAACAGCGCCATGCGCGCTATCTCAGCAGAACGCGCAACGCTTCAGGCCGGGCACTGCTCGTGGAGGCTGTCGAGTAGCAGGCGGACCTTGCGCAAGTCCGGTGTGGCGTAGCCTTCGGTGAAGCGCTGGTAAATGGGGCTGAGCAAATCCCATGCTTCGCGATGGCGGGACTGGCGCTGCCATAATCGGGCGAGGTCCGTGGCGCTGCGCAGTTCCCAAGCGAGGGCGCCCTGGCTTCTGGCGATGGCCAGAGCTTGTTGCAGGGTTTGTTCGGCTTCTCGGGTTTCAGCGGTGTCTGAGCGGGCCGATTCGCGAGCAGGCTCGCTCCCACAGGATGAACCCTTCAACAATGCCGCCGCCCGCGCCCGCAATATCTCCGCTGCACTCCATCCCGCATCGCCATTGCGCGCGCGCCCCACCAGTGCCTCATCGACAAAACGCTCATCCAGCGTAACCATCACTTCCCGAATCAGACCGCTGCTCTGTGCTGGTACGGGCACGGCATTATCCGGATCGATCACCTGCGCATACTGCCGGCCCCAGTTATTGAACAGCAGCACCGAGTGCTTCTGCGATTGTTCCAGCAGCAACTGCAGCAGCGCGCGGGCGTTTACATGGTCGCCGTTGTAATGAGCGATCAGACAACTGGCCAGCGCCAGGGTGTAACAGATCGATGTGCCGTGATTGATCTGCACGGCGATGTCCAGCGCCTGCCGTGCGGCGCGCCAGGCTTGCTCGGGCAGACCCTGCAACCACAGCACTCGGGCCAGTACTGTCAGCGAAGCGACGCTCTGGTCGTATTGCACGCCAAAACCATGGGTGAAACGATTGAGATGGCCGCTGTGGGCCATGCGTTGCAGCACCTGCTCGGCATGTACGCGTGCCTGCGGCTGGTCGCCGGCATAATGCAGGGCCAGCACCCGCAAGCGATGTGTGCTCAGTGACAGCAGCGGTTCGCCGTGCAGGCCGATGCGGTCGAATTGCTCACTCTGGGCCAAAGCCATGCGGCAATGCCCGCAACTCAGATTGACCGCCATATGCCCCGACACTGCGCGCAGTTGCCCGGCCAGATCGCCGTGTTCCTCGGCCAATTGGCAGGCGTCGACGAAGGCCTGAATAGTTTGTGGCGTGCCGCCCCAGGTGTGATAGCTGGCGCTACCGAGCGCCAGTTTCAAGGCGATTTGCAGGCGAGGGCAGGGCGGTAGCAGCGAGTCTGCTGGCGAAGCCTCCAGCAGACTCAGTGCCCGGCGCACATAGCGGCTGTAATCGCGCAGCAACGACAGCTCCTGCCACAAAGGCGCCGACGCGGCTGCCAGTTGCACCCCCAGCTCATCCGGTCCCGGGCCGTTGAGGCTCCAGTCCAGCGCCGCGCGCAAATCCTCCAGACCCCGGGCATAGCGCTCCATCCACAATACAGTCGGAGTATTGTCCCAATCCGCCTGCGCCTGCTGCATCAGTGTCAGGCAGCGCTCGGCGTGGCGTTGGCGGGTTGCGCTGAGCTCGTCGGCCTGCTCGAGTTTTTCCAGTGCGTAGTGGCGGGTAGTGTCGAGCAAGCGATAGAAAACATCTTCATCGCCCACTTCGACGCTCAGCAGGGATTTGGCCACCAATTGCGTGACGGCGGTGAACACCGCGCCGGGATCAATCTGTTGGCCGATGATCACCGCTGCTGCCGACGCGAGGGTGAAGCTGCCGCGGAAAATCCCCAGTCGCCGCAGACAGGTTTGCTCGCAGACGTTGAGCAGGTTGAAACTCCAGTCCATCGTCGCGCGCAGGGTCAGGTGGCGTTCGGCGCTGCTGTGGTGTCCGGCCGACAATGGCGGCAAACCCTCGCGCAAGTGCTTGAGCAATCCGTCCATGCCCAATTCGCTGACCTGCGCGGCGGCCAGTTCCAGTGCCAGCGGAATGCCGTCCAGGCGCTGGCAGATTTCGATCGCTTGCGGCAGCTCGGCGTGGCTCAGTCGGAAGTTTTCCCTGGCTGCGGTGGCGCGCTCGACAAACAACTGCATCGCAGCAAAGCCCAGTGCTTGGGCCGGCTCCATCGGGGTCGACATGGACGGGCATTCGAGCGATTCCAGACGCTGCACGAACTCACCCTCAGCGCGCAGGCTCTCGCGGCTGGTCGCCAGGATATGCACCTTTGGTGCCCCCCGCAGAATCTGCTCGCTGAGCGCGGCGACCGCATCAATCAAGTGCTCGCAGTTGTCGATCACCAACAACATTTGCTGTTCTCGCAGGCCGTCGACCAGACCAGCCTGCGCATCGCCTTCAGCTGCGGACAGATCAAGCAGCGTCGCCAGATGCGAGCCGATCAGCGCGGGATCGGCGATGGGCGCCAGATCCACCAGGCGGATGCCGTCGTGATACTGGTCGAGCAATTGTTCGGCGACGCGCAGGGCGACGGTGGTCTTGCCAATGCCGCCGGGGCCGACCAGAGTGATGCAGCGTCGGCGCGGCAGTTGCGTAATCAAGTGATCGATCAGGGGTTGGCGACCAATCATCCGCGTACGACGCAGCGGCAGGTTGTGCCGGGGCGCGGCGACCGCAGGCGTTGCTTCGATGCTGTCGAGCACGAACGGTGCGACAAAGCTGTAGCCGCGCTGCGCCACGGTGACGATGTAGCGCTGGCCGTTCTGCCCGTCGCCAAGCGCTTTGCGCAGCGCCGCCATGTGCACGCGCAGGTTGATGTCTTCGACGACGCTGTCTGGCCAGACCCCGGCCATCAATTGCTGTTTGCTCACCACTTCACCGGCATGGGCCAGCAAAATCAGGAGGATGTCCATCGCCCGCCGTCCCAGGCGCAAAGGCTGTTGGCCTTCAAGTAGCAATCGTTGCCCGGGATGAATCCGATAGGGGCCAAACGCAATGGCCTGATTCGGGGAAAAACTCAACAGCGCGCTCCTGCGGTGATGCGGCGGACAGGGCGAATCAGTGCCTGGCGCAAGCGCAGGCCGTCTGATCCGGGGTGTCCGGGCATAATCCTCAGGTTTGAGCATCAGTGCAACGGGTGGCGTAACGGCAGCAGTCAAAACACCGCAGGCTGCGCTGCGGTGTTTTTCGGTTTATCCATGACTCGACAGCGCCAGGCGAAGGGATTGATGCCCTCGCTGCGGGTGAACATGTGGCAGAAGTGCGCCTGATCGCAGAAGCCGCATTCGAGGCTGATTTGCGTCAGGCTCAAGTCGGTGTGCTGGATCAGCAACTTGGCCCGGGCCAGGCGCTGGGCGCGGATCCAGTCCTGTGGCGACAGGCCGGTGCTGCACTTGAATGCGCGGGAGAAATGACTGCGTGACAGTGCACATGCCCGGGCCAGTTCAGCCACTTCGAGGCTTTCGCCCAAGCGATCCAGGATCAACTGTTTGATCTGGCGTTCGCGCTGCGGACTGAGTCCGCCAGTCGTGTTTTTACGCGGTTCGCTGGCAGGGGCGAGGGCGACGGATTGCTGTAGATAAGCCATGGCCAAGGTCCGTGTCGGTGGGGAAGGCACGGTCGGCGCATTCCCTCAGGTCAAAAAAGCAACGCTGCGCAGAGGGCTTCATTGTTGGGCGATGCCTTGAGACTGACGAGTTAATCGTTGTTAATTTCCTCGCTCAGGCTGGAACTCAGCACATCCTTGCAAGTCAGCGCCCGGCGCTTTGCGCGACGATGTCGACAAAGCACGGCCGCCGTTGGCCAGGTTCAAAGGGGAATGCAATGAAAAGCTTGGTGAAAGCGGCAACGACGCTGGCGGTCGTGCTGGCAATGTCCGGCGCCATGGCGCAGGCACCGCAGGTTGGCACTCAGGCGCCGGGTTATTTCCGGCTGGCTGTCGGCGATTACGAAGTCACCGCGTTGTTCGACGGTTACAACGATTTGTCGCCGAAGTTGTTGCAGGGCATGAGCCAGAGTCAGATTCGCGCGCTGCTTGCGCGCCGTTCGATTGAAACCCCTGGCGTGCAGACGGCGTTCAATGCCTTTCTGGTCAACACTGGCAAACAACTGATTTTGGTCGACACGGGCGCAGGACAGTGCATCGGCGCCACCGCAGGCCAACTCTCGGCCAACATGCAGGCCGCCGGTTACAAGCCTGAACAGGTCGACACGATTCTGCTGACGCACCTGCACCTCGATCACGTCTGCGGTCTGGTCGACGCCGAAAAGAAACCGGTGTTCGCCAACGCCACCGTGTTTGCAGCCAAAGCCGAGGCCGACTACTGGCTCGATCCGGCAGCGCTGGCCAAGGCCCCGGCGGGCGCAAAAGAGTTTTTCAAGATAGCCCGGGACTCTACGGCGCCCTATGTTGCCGCCGGTCGCTTCAAGACGTTTGCCGCCGGGCAGTCGCCATTGCCGGGACTGGTCGAAGCAACCCTCGAAGCAGGGCATACGCCGGGCAGCACCACCTACCGCTTCACCTCGCAGCAGCAGAGCATCGTGTTCATGGGCGATCTGGTGCATAACCTGGCGGTGCAGTTTTTGCACCCGGAAGTGTCGATCGGTTTCGACGTCAACAGTCAGCAAGCGATCAGCAGTCGTCAGGCAGTGTTCAGTGCTGCAGCAGCAAGCAAGACCTGGGTGACGGCAGCGCATCTGCCGTTCCCGGGCATCGGCCACATCACCGCCGAGGGCAAACATTTCCAATGGGTGCCGGTGGAGTACGGTCCGTACAAACGCGCGGCGAAAGTGCCATTGATCGAGTAAAGTGCCCAACGCCTGTGGCAAAAAGCGTCTGACACCGATAAGGAAACCACACCCATGAACCGTAACGATCTGCGCCGCGTCGACATGAACCTGCTGGTGATTTTCGAAGCGCTGATGTTCGAAAAGAATCTGACCCGTGTGGCGGAAAAACTGTTCATGGGCCAGCCGGCGGTCAGTGCTGCACTGGGGCGCTTGCGTGATCTGTTCGACGATCCGTTGCTGCTGCGCAACGGTCGCGGCATGGAGCCGACAGCGCGGGCGCTGGCGATCCTCAAGGAGCTGCAACCGGCAATGGACGTGATTTCCGGCGCAGTCAGCCGCGCCAAGGAGTTCGAACCGGCCAGCAGTTGCGACGTATTTCGCATCGGTCTGTCGGACGACGCCGAGTTCGGTCTGTTTCCACCGCTGTTGCGCCAGCTTCAGCAGGAGGCGCCGGGGATCGTCGTGGTGGTGCGCCGCGCCAACTATCTGTTGATGCCGGCGTTGTTGGCTTCGGGGGAAATCTCCGTGGGTGTCAGCTACACCACGGATCTGCCGGCCAACGCCAAGCGCAAGAAGCTGCGTGATATTCCCTGCAAAGTGCTGCGCGGCGACGACCGTCCGGGGCCGTTGACCCTGGACGAATATTGCGAACGTCCGCATGCAATGGTGTCGTTCTCCGGTGACCTGAGCGGCAATATCGATCTGGATCTGGCCAAGATCGGCCGTTGCCGCCGAGTCGTTCTCGGCGTACCGCAGTTCAGCGGTTTGCGCGCCTTGCTCGCCGGTACCGAGATGATCGCGACGGTGCCGGACTACGCCGCCTGTGCCTTGGTTGAAGGCTGCGCCCTGCGTGCCGAAGATCCGCCATTCCCGATCGATGCCGCGCAATTGTCCATGGCCTGGAGCGGGGTGCACGACAACGACCCGGCAGAGAAATGGCTGCGCTCGCGCATTAGCCAGTTCATGGCGGCGCCGCTGGATATTCCGGCGCTTTAACCGCCCTCGATTACACACGCAGTTCTCCTGTGGCAGCGAGCTTGCTCGCGAAAGCGGTGTGTCAGTTAGTGTGGATGTGACTGACCTGACGCCTTCGCGAGCAGGCTCACTCCCACATTGTTTTTGTGGCGGTCTGCAAATTGAATGCACGCCGCCAATCCCTGCGGGAGCGAGCTTGCTCGCGATAGCGGTGTGTCAATCAATGAATATATGACTGACCTGAAGCCTTCGCGAGCAGGCTCGCTCCCACGTTGTTTTTGTGGCGGTCTGCAAATTGAATGCACGCCGCCAATCACTGCGGGAGCGAGCTTGCTCGCGATAGCGGTGGGTCAGTTAGTGTAGATGCGTCTGACCTGACGCCTTCGCGAGCAGGCTCGCTCCCACATTGTTTTTGTGGCGGTCTGCAAATTGAATGCACGCCGCCAATCCCTGTGGGAGCGAGCCTGCTCGCGATAGCGGTGGGTCAGTTAGTGTGGATGCGTCTGACCTGACGCAATCGCGAGCAGGCTCACTCCCACATTGTTTTGTGGCGGGCGGCAGAACATCAAAGACTTGAAAAGCAACTAAGCACACCCATCCAATTTCTCCCGCGCCGGCCTTGGCATGATTCCCGTCAATGAGATTCAAAGGGTCGGGTCATGATTGCTACGAGGGATGAACAGGCGCGCGACATCGGGTTGCTGTTTCTGCGGGTCAGCGGCGGGTTGTTTCTGTTGTGGGTGCACGGCTTGCCGAAGTTGCTGGACTTCACCGCGCAGCTGCAACTGATCGAAGACCCGTTCCACCTCGGCGCCCACCTGACCCTGATCCTGGCGATTTTCGCCGAAGTCCTCTGCCCGTTGCTGATCGTCGCCGGTGTGCTGGCGCGATTGGCTTGTTTGCCTATTCTCTTTGTACTGCTCGTGGCGTTGCTGGTCGTGCATCCGCAATGGAGTGTGGCTGAAGGGCAGTTTGGCTGGTTGCTGTTGATTCTTTTCACCACCGTATTGATTGCCGGGCCGGGACGGCTGGCGATTCCTGTTCGTTTGCCCGGAGTGCTGCGTTATGCCTGAAGTCCTCAATTCACAAGCACCGGGGGCCGATGAGACCGTCACGTTGATCATCAAACACTCGGTCAAGGCCGGTTTCGAGTCGGCCTATGAAGCATGGCTGCGCAATATCGTGCGCGTCGCCGGGCAGCGCGAAGGGCACCTGGGTGTCGACGTGGTGCGCGGCAAGCGCGGGCGTCTGGATTTCTACACTTGCGTATTGCGCTTTAGCTCCACCGAAGCGATGCAGGGCTGGCTGGAATCCTCCGAGCGTCAGGCGCTGGTGGCTGAAGCCGCACCGATGCTGGCTGACGGCGATCAGACCGAAGTCGCCCCAGTCAACGAGTTCTGGTTCACACCGCTGGCCGAAGCCGGCTCGCCACCGCCGCGCTGGAAGCAGGCCGTAGTCACGCTGTTGGTGATTCTGCCGCACACCCTGCTGGTGCCGCTGATCTGGGGCCCGCTGCTGGCGCTGCATCCGCTTCTGTCCAACTACGTGGTCGCCACGTTCCTGATCACCCTGACCATCGTCCTCTCGGTGGTCTACGTGGTGATGCCGCCGGTCACCCGTTTGTTTACCCCGTGGCTGGAAGCCAGTCAGGCCCACGAACACCTCGATTCCCAAGAAACCTCGCCGCGTTGAGCGGGGTTTGCTTCTTTTCACTTTCGCTTGAGGAACTGCGATGAGCGCCGATCTGATTTTATTCAATGGCCAATTTCATACCGTAGACCGGGAAAAACCCCTGGCCAGTGCGGTGGCGATCAAGGATGGCCGCTTCGTCGCCGTCGGTAACGATGCCGAGGCCATGGCCCTCAAGGGCAACGTCACGCAAGTGGTCGACATGAAGGGCCGCTGCGTCATCCCTGGCCTCAACGACTCGCACTTGCACCTGATTCGCGGCGGTCTGAACTACAACCTCGAACTGCGCTGGGAAGGCGTGCCATCGCTCGCCGACGCGCTGCGCATGCTCAAGGATCAGGCCGATCGCACGCCCACCCCGCAGTGGGTGCGTGTGGTCGGTGGCTGGAACGAGTTCCAGTTCGCCGAAAAACGTATGCCGACCCTGGAAGAAATCAACCAGGCCGCGCCGGACACCCCGGTGTTCATCCTGCACCTCTACGACCGTGCGCTGCTCAACCGCGCTGCCCTGCGCGTGGCCGGCTACACCCGCGACACGCCAAACCCGCCGGGTGGCGAAATCGTCCGCGACAGCAACGGCAACCCGACCGGCATGCTGGTCGCGCGGCCGAACGCGATGATCCTCTACTCGACACTGGCCAAGGGACCGAAGCTGCCGCTGGAATATCAGGTCAACTCGACCCGTCAGTTCATGCGCGAGCTCAATCGCCTGGGCCTGACCAGTGCAATCGACGCCGGGGGTGGTTTCCAGAATTACCCGGACGATTACCAAGTGATCGAGCAACTGGCCAAAGACGACCAGTTGACCGTACGCATCGCTTACAACCTGTTCACCCAGAAGCCGAAAGAAGAGCTGACCGATTTCCAGAACTGGACCGGCAGCGTCAAGTTGCATCAGGGCGACGACTACCTGCGCCACAACGGTGCCGGCGAAATGCTGGTGTTCTCCGCCGCCGACTTCGAGGATTTCCTCGAGCCGCGTCCGGACCTGCCGCAGACCATGGAACAGGAACTCGAGCCGGTGGTACGCCACCTCGTTGAGCAGCGCTGGCCGTTCCGTCTGCACGCCACGTACAACGAATCGATCAGCCGTATGCTCGATGTGTTCGAGAAGGTCAATCGCGACATTCCGTTCAACGGTCTGCCGTGGTTCTTCGACCACGCTGAAACCATCACCCCGCAGAACATCGAGCGTGTGAAAGCGCTGGGCGGCGGTATCGCGATTCAGGATCGCATGGCGTTCCAGGGCGAATACTTTGTCGATCGCTATGGCAAACAAGCCGCCGAAGCCACACCACCGATCAAGCGCATGCTCGCTGAAGGCGTGCCGGTTGGCGCTGGCACCGACGCCACCCGCGTGTCCAGCTATAACCCGTGGACTTCGCTGTACTGGATGGTCAGCGGCCGTACCGTTGGCGGTCTGGCGCTGTACGAAGAAGGTTTGCCACGCAGCACTGCACTGGAGCTGTTCACCCATGGCAGCGCCTGGTTCTCCTCGGAGCAGGGCAAGAAGGGCCAGATCCGCGTCGGCCAACTGGCAGACCTCGCGGCACTGAGCGCGGACTTCTTCAGCGTTGAGGAAGAAGCGATCAAGTGGATCGAGTCGGTGATGACCGTGGTCGGCGGCAAGATTGTCTACGCCGCCGGCGACTTCGAAGACCTCGGCCCGCGTTCGATTCCGGTGCTGCCGGACTGGTCGCCAGTGGTCAAGGTCCCAGGCCACTGGCGCCCGAACTCGCCGTTGCAGGCGCAGGTGCACCAGTGCAGCGGGCCGTGCGCCGTGCACACCCACAGCCATGAAAAAGCGCGGATGTCGAATGCGCCGGTCAGCGATTTCGCCGGTTTCTGGGGCGCGTTCGGCTGTTCCTGCTTCGCGTTCTGAGTTTGAAAAAAGCGCCGGTCATCAGGGCCGGCGCTTCCCGCAACAACCATCCATCCAGGAGTTTTGCCATGAGCGTTCCTTACAAGCGTCTGAACAAAGATGATGCCGTCGTCCTGCTGGTCGATCACCAGACCGGTCTGATCTCGCTGGTGCAGGATTTCTCGCCGAACGAGTTCAAGAACAACGTGCTGGCGCTGGGCGACATCGCCAAGTTCTTCAAGCTGCCGACCATTCTGACCACCAGCTTCGACGCAGGTCCCAACGGCCCGATCGTGCCTGAGCTGCTCGAGCAATTCCCTGACGCGCCGTTCATTCAGCGTCCAGGCCAGATCAACGCCTGGGACAACGAAGACTTCGTCAAAGCGATCAAGGCCACCGGCCGCAAGCAACTGATCATCGCCGGTGTAGTGACCGACGTTTGCGTAGCTTTCCCGACCCTGTCGGCGATTGCTGAAGGCTTTGAAGTGTTTGTTGTTACCGACTCGTCGGGTACCTTCAACACCACCGTGCAACAAGCGGCATGGGCGCGGATGTCGGCCGCCGGTGCACACCTGATGAACTGGTTCGCTGTGGCCTGCGAGCTGCAAGGCGACTGGCGCAACGACATGGAAGGCCTGGCGCATCTGCTGTCCGAGCGTCTGCCTAACTATCGCAACCTGATCAACAGCTATACCAAGTTCACTGCCAAGTAAGAAAATCAAAAGATCGCAGCCTTCGGCAGCTCCTACATGGGAATGCATTTTCCCGTAGGAGCCGCTGAAGGCTGCGATCTTTTGCTGTTAGCGCTTCTGCAACCACCCCAAAAAACCACCTTTTTTCACCGCCACCGGTTTGGCCATCAACGCGAGGCGACTGTTCTGCTGACGCACCGCCTGCAACTTGTTCAAGGCCCGGCCGACTTCGCTGCGCTTGTCCATGCACTCACGGGTCAACTGTTTGTCGAGACGATAGATGATGCTCGACGTCAGCGCCGTGAACGTCGCCTGCGACGGTGTATCGGCAAGAATGCTCTGCTCACCCATGACTTCGCTCGGCCCCATGCGCCCGGCCTCGGTCTGGCCATTGCCGTCCGGCACCGTCGCGCTGACCACGCCCGTGGCGATCACGAACAGACTGTCCGGCACCTCGTCCAGATCCAGCACCACCTGACCGGCCGTGTACTGCTGCGCGACCATCGATTCAGCGAGGCGATCGCGCTCTTCACTGCTCAGCGAACGGAAAATCTTCACCTCATCCAGCAACGCACGAGCGCGGCTCGACGGTTCGATCACGCCGTCGGGATGGCGCGAAATACCCGCCGCTTCGAGATGACGGTGGGCGAGGTCGAACAGTTGATTGCGCACTTCGCTCTTCTTGCCCAGCTCAGCGATGAAACCGCTGGCAACGTATTCCGACATGGTTTCGCCGGCCTCTTTGAGCACGGCTTTCGGCGCCGGGCTGAGCAACAGCGAACTGCTGCCCTGCAAGGTGCGGTCAAGGGCATCCAATACCCGACGCGGACGAATGTGGTTCGGCACTTTGATACTGATCGAGACACCGTGCATGTTGCTCGGCCGGCTGAGATTGACGATTTTCGCCTTGGCCGCCACCGAGTTCGGTACTACGGCCATGGTGCCGGCGCTGGTCAGCAGGTGCGTGGCGCGCCAGTCGATATCGAAGACCTTGCCTTCGACGCCGTCGATCATCACCAGATCGTCCACCTGATACGGCTTGGTGGTGTTGAGGACGATGCCGGAAAACACATCGGCGAGGGTGCTTTGCAGCGCCAGACCGACCACGATGGCGACCACCCCGGAGGTGGCGAGCAGACCTTTGACCGGCAGTTCCAGCACGTAACCGGCCGCCGCGACAATCGCGACCAGAAACACCAGCGCACCGATGACGTCCTGCAGCAAGCGCCCGCTGTGACCGATGCGGCGCATCAGCGCCAGGCCGATCACTTCGGTCAGCACCCGTGCTGCGTACAACCACCAGAGAATCCCCAGTGCCGTCGCCCCAAGTTGTGCCACGCGATCATCAGCGAAAAGCGGCGCCTGCAACGGGCTGACACCGGCGTTGATCACCAGCGCGCTGAATGCCAGAAACAGTGCCAGACGCACACCGACTCGCGGCGCGCGATGGCTGAAGGGCGAGAAATGCCAGAGCGCGGCGTCGAGCAGCAACAGGACGGCGCTCCAGGACAGCAGGTGGGCGTAGAAAACAGTCATGACCGGTACTCCGCGACGCTAGTGAGAAAAAAGATCGCAGCCTGCGGCAGCTCCTACAGGAAATGGTATTCCAGGGTAGGAGCTGCCGCAGGCTGCGATCTTTCGCTTTTATGGATTCAGATGAGTCTTCAGTTCAGCCGCAGCCTGACGCACCGCCGCTTTGACTTCCGGAATCTGGCTCAGCGGATTGAGCAGGCCAAAGTCATGAATCATCCCGTTGTAACGCACCGAGGTCACCGGCACGCCGGCCGCATCCAGGTGCCGCGCATAGCCTTCGCCTTCGTCACGCAGCACGTCGAACTCGGCGGTCTGCACCAGCGCAGCGGGCAGGCCCTTGAGCTGTTCGGCGCTGGCGTTGAGCGGCGAGGCATGGATCTGCGCACGCTCGGCCGGGTTGGTGGTGTAGTTGTCCCAGAACCACTGCATCATGCCCTTGGTGAGGAAATGGCCCTCGGCAAATTGCTGGTACGAACCGTCGTCGAACTGCGCATTGGTCACCGGCCACATCAACAGTTGGAAGCGCAGGGCAGGGGCTTTCTGCTCCTTGGCCATCAACGCCACGACCGCCGCCATGTTGCCGCCGACGCTGTTGCCGGCCACCGCCAGCCGTTTGCCATCGACACCGATGTCCTTGCCGTGCTCGGCCACCCATTTCGTCGCGGCGTACGCCTGGTTGATCGCGGTCGGGTACTGCGCTTCCGGCGACGGCGTGTAATCGACATACACCGCAACGGCGCCAGAGCCGACCACCAGATCACGAATCAGGCGCTGATGCGTCGGGAAATCACCCAAGACCCAGCCGCCACCGTGGAAGAACATGAACACCGGCAACTCGCCTTTGACCTTGGCCGGGCGCACCACTTTCAGGTTGATGGTCTGGCCGTCGGCCTTGATCGCCTTGTCGCTGACTTCCACGCCGGACAGATCAACCTTTACCGAAGCTTGGGCACCAGTCAGCACTGCACGGGCGTCC
The DNA here is from genome assembly GCF_007293365.2 of Pseudomonas sp. ef1. NCBI lineage: Bacteria > Pseudomonadati > Pseudomonadota > Gammaproteobacteria > Pseudomonadales > Pseudomonadaceae > Pseudomonas > Pseudomonas sp. ef1. The sequence continues at coordinate 3,251,243 of NZ_CM129815.1, forward strand.
TTCGGGCTCAGTTGCTCCAGCGGACGACCTCCGCCAGCGGCGAGGGCATCAAGGAACGCTTGGGTGTTGTGTTCGACGCCGGGGCTGCCTGCGGCAAATGCGCTGCTGACGGACAGGGCGAGGAGGGACGCGGCGAGGGTTTTCTTGATGCTCATGTTCAATTCCATTTTTGAATGTGTGATGTAGGAGCTGCCGAAGGCTGCGATCTGATCGTTCCCACGCTCTGCGTGGGAATGCAGCCGGGGACGCTCCGCGTCCCAACGATCAGATGGCTGCCTTCGGCAGCTCTTTGTGTTCAGGGTTGTTTTCAAACCGTGAGCACAGATTAATGGGCTGCTGAAAAGCGAAAAAGCGGCTATAAAGCGTTTAACTGTCCACCAGAGAGTGACAATGAACCCGTTCGAAGACATGCGTATTTTTTGCCAGGTCATGGACTCCGGCAGCTTCACCGCCGCGGCCGATCAATTGGGGCTGTCCAAGCAGTTCGTCAGCCGCCGTTTGATGCAACTGGAAGAGCGCCTCGGTGTGCGCTTGTTGAATCGCTCGACCCGCCGCCTCGACGTCACTCCGCTGGGGCAGAGCTATTACGAATCGGCGTTGCGCTTGTTGGGTGAGGTGGAACAGGTCGAGCAGGGCATCGCCGGCGAAACCGCCGAGCCGCGCGGCACGATTCGCCTGAGCGCGCCGTTGTCGTTTGCCGTGGCGCATCTGGGTTGTCTGCTACCGCTATTCCTGCAGCGTTATCGCGAAGTCACAGTCGAAGTGGATCTGAGCGATCGCCCGGTCGACCTGCTCGGCGAAGGTTACGACCTGGCCCTGCGCATCGGCGTGCTGGAGGACTCGACATTGATCGCCCGACGTATCGCCAGCATCGAACGGGTCTACTGCGCCAGCCCGGCCTACCTCGCCGAACGCGGCACACCACTCAAACCCGAAGACCTGCACAGCCACGATTGTCTGCCTTACGGCCACGGGCGCTCGGTGCAATGGCGCTTCAACGAAGCGCCGGGCAAACCGCTGCTGATCAACGTCGCCGGCCGCATGCGCGTCAACAACGGCGAACTGCTGCGGGACGCAGCGGTGCAGGGGATGGGCATTACCTATCTGCCGACCTTCATCGTTGGTGCGGCGCTGAAGGATGGGCGCCTCGTGCCCGTGCTGGATGATTTACGCCCGGAGCCACTGACCCTGTCAGCGGTTTATCCGCAGCATCGCCAGGCTTCGCGGCCGGTACAGGCGCTGGTGGAGTTTTTGCGTGAGCGGCTTAACCAGAGTCATGTGAATCTTTGATGTTATTTACCGTCGAGTATCGCGTTCTGTCGGGCCAAATAGCGGTGCATGGGCAGTTATGATTAACTTTGATTCAATTTGTATCAAAGCTGAGCGAACACAATGGGGCAGGACTACTCTGATCGACGGTGAACCCCCGCTGCCCGCAATCTCAAGGAGTCAACTGACATGGCCGCGCCAATGAAAACCCGATCCGTGACTGCCCATGTACCCGTGCAATTGGCCGAAAAGGTCGATCTGATGGCTGAGCGTCTGGAACGCTCGCGTAACTGGATTGTGAAACAGGCCCTGAGCGCCTGGATTGATCAAGAGGAAGAGCGCAGCCGTTTGACGCGCGAAGCCTTGGCTGATGTGGACGCCGGGCGCGTTATCGATCATCAATCAGTGCAGGCATGGGCGGACAGCTTGAGTTCCGATACGCCTCTCAAGGCTCCACTTTGATATGGAGTTGAAGTGGACCAGCAAAGGGCTTTCCGACCTGACCAGGCTTTACGAGTTTTTGGCAGCAGTTAATCAACCTGCCGCTGCGCGCACTGTGCAACAGCTGACCGCCGCTCCGATAATGCTGCTAGCCAATCCGCGCTTGGGTGAACGTCTGGAAGAATTTGAACCGCGAGATGTTCGAAGGATTCTGGTCGGGCACTACGAAATGCGCTACGAAATTGTCGATTCGACTATCTACCTGCTGCGCCTTTGGCACACTCGCGAAGAGCGATAATTCATCGCCAGACTCGCGCTTACAACATCGCAACAACCCCAATTCCGGGTCTGTTCTAGACTCACGCCGCTCAATCACGAGCCTCACCCGGAGTAGCGCCATGGAAGTGCCCAACCCCAAAACCGCCATCGAAAGCAATCGACAGGCGTGGAACGATTCCGCTCGCCATCATCAGGATTCACCGGACTGGCAGGCATTGCTCAGCGATGTTGCGCAGGGGGAGTTTTGCTGCCTTGACGACACCTTGCGTGGCTTGCTGGACGTCGACGGCAAAGACGTGATTCAACTGGGCTGCAATAACGGTCGGGAGAGCCTGTCGCTGTTTGCGCTGGGTGCGCGCAGTGCGGTCGGCGTCGATCAATCGGCAGCGTTTCTTGAGCAGGCCCGCGAGCTCAACAGCCGCTCGCCGCATACTGCCGAATTCGTCGAGAGCGACATCCACCATCTGCCCGCATCGCTGCATAACCGCTTTGACGTTGCCCTGATTACCATTGGCGTACTCAACTGGATGCCTGACATCGGCGAATTCTTCCGCCATGTCGCGCAGGTGCTGAAGCCGGGCGGCAAGCTGGTGATCTACGAAACCCATCCGTTTCTGGAAATGGTTGATCCGCAGGCTGAAGATCCCTACCGCCTCGCCAGCTCGTACTTCCGTGCCGAGCCGTTTGTGCAGCAAGAGCCGATCGTTTACGTAGGTAAAGTCGAGCAGCCGGCGGCAAAGTCGTACTGGTTCGTGCATACGCTGGGCGCGATCTTCAGCGGCGCCATTGGAGCGGGGCTGAGCATTGTGGATTTTAAGGAATATGCGCATTCGAACCGGGAAGAGGTGTATGACTGCTACCTGAACCAGCAGGCGCAGCTGCCGATGTGCTTTAGCCTGGTGGCAAGCAAGGCCTGAGAACCTTTTTTGCGACGGCTGGCCTCTTCGCGAGCAGGCTCGCTCCCACAGGGAAACGCATTCCAATGTGGGAGCGAGCCTGCTCGCGATGGCGGCCTTGCGACCGCCACATTTCACAAGGCCGGATCAAGCCTGCGCCGCGGCACTTACCACCGGCCGGCCCGGTTTGCGCAGCGGATCCAGGCGTGAGCCTTCATAGCGGGTTTCGCGGAAGAATTTCCAGCGGCCGAACAGGCAGTAAACGTGGGTCACCCGGCCCTGTTCCTGATAACCCATGCGGATATGCAGTTTAAGCGCCGGGATGTTGTGGGTTTCGCAAACGTCGACCACCTTGGTGCAACCCTGCGCCGCCATCGCTTGCCACAGTGCAACCTGCACGTCCACCGACAGGCTGCTGCCGAAGTAGGCGCGGATCATTTCGCCGCCGAATTCGAAGAACTCGCCGGGTTTGACCGGGAAGGTGCAGCCGTAATAGTGGCGGTCGTGGTAGTCGCGAATGCTGCCCCAGATAAAGCCCACGGCGTGGCCATCGGCGTCGAGGTACATGTGCCCGGTGTGGCCCTCGGCAGCCAGTTCGGCCATGGTGCCGACTCGGTCGCCGAAGTGTTTGCTGAACGCCACGGCGTTCTCCGGGGTGATGTCGACTTTGCGCAGGCCTTCATACGGGCGCAGTTTGTGTGGCGGTACCGGGCTGACCAGGTCGCGCTCCATCCACAGCAGTTCCCAGTGGAAGAACACGTAGCGTTTCCACAACGTGCCGACGGTGCGGCCCAGGCCTTTCTGTCTGATGCGATCTTGCACTTTGGTGATGATGCTCATGATGCCCCTCCAGGGTCTTGGCCCGGATGTTGTGGTGAGTGTCGTTACAGCGGTGATTCATTCGAGCGCCGTAGCGCCCTGCGTTTCTTCTCGATTGAGGTCGGCATACGAGACTCGCGCGACGCCTCTCAAACCCTGTTCGATTACCTCGCTCAAAGACTCGCCGGAGTCGAGATAGGCATCACCGAAATCGACGCCGAGGCGGGTCGGGTGGGCGACGATTTCCAGCACGCCGTCGCTGGGGACGCTGGCATTGCGCAGGTCCACCGGGGTGCAGACGTAATCGGCGGTGACCCGCGCCAGACTCTGCAAACGGCCATTGAGCAAACCCTTGAATAGGCGCTTGGGCAGCGTGAGGTTGTGCCCGAGGTTGCGCGCCAGCCGAATCGGTACGCCTTGCTCGGCGGCAAACTTCGCGACGACTTCGCCGATCGGCCAGATGTTGTGTACGTGCTGGTGCGAGTCGATATGGCTCGGGCGCATGCCGTGATCGACGCAGCGTTGCCACTGCGCCTGTAACTCGGCGCGCACCGCGTCACGGTCTGCGCGACTCAGCCACAGGCTGTGGCGGGGCAGGTTGAGGTCGAACACGCCGTTGCCATCGCAAAAGGTCCGCCGCCCCAGGATCGCCTGGCTCAGCGGGCGCCCGTAGGTCAGGTTGAAGTGCAGACCGATCCGACCTTGCAGCGTCGGATGGCGGGCCATGGTGCAGGCGGCTTCAAACGCCGGCATGTTGGCCATGGCCGTGGCCGAGCTGATCAGGCCGGCCTGGAAGGCAGCGAAGATCACTGCGTTTTCGTTGGCGCTGAGACCGAAGTCATCAGCGTTGACTATGACTTGGCGAGGCATGGCCGCCCTCCGGAGTGATTGCGACAGGTTGCACCAGTGCTGCAGATTTTTTGTTGGCGCGCCTGGTGCGCCACTGCTGCACGGCGGGCTTGCAGCGATACCAGATGCGCAGCGCCAGACCCAATGCCAGCCCACTTGGGCGCCACGAATAGAAACTCCAGCGCCAGTGTTCCAATTGCCCGGTCATGCGTTCGTGCAGTTGATGGCTGGAGTTTTCCAGGCTGACCCGCGAGGCATCGATCCAGCGCCAGTGCTCGTCCAGGCCCCAGCGAATCCATTCCTCCAGCAACACCCGGCCACTGCCCAGATCGGCGTACTGCGGCAGGAAGGCGAGGTTGTAATCGTAGAGCCGGCCCTGTTCGAGCAGGCCGAGGCGATAGCTGATGCAGCGGCCGTTCAGCTCGAGCATCACCACGCGTACCAGGCCTTGGCCGGCGAGGGCGGTGAAGGCGCGTTCGATCCATTGGCGACTGCGCGGTGTGGCGAAAATCCCGACGCCTTCATCGCCTTTCCAGCTCACCGCCTCGACTTCGCTGATGGTCTGCAACAAGGCAGCCATGCTCAGCGCATCCGGGGTAATCCGGCGGATCTGCGCACCGCACGCGGCAATCCGTTTGCGTGCCCGGCGCAGTTTGTAGCGCGGGTCGCCGGAGACTTCCTGATGGTCGGCTTCGCTGATCAGATGCACTGGCACCCGGCAGCTCAGGCGTCGCTCGGCCGTGGAACTGCGCGCCATCCATGCGGTGACGGCACTTTCTTCACCCGCAGGCTCCGACAATTCATTGAGTTGCAGCAGCGCATGGGGCAGGCGCTGGCGAATCAACAGCAGCGCCTCGTGCATGTCCGCGCCGCCGAGCAACGACAGCAGGGCCAGACGATCAGCCAGCGGATAACCCAAGTGATGCAAGACCCGAAACGGCACGCCGGCGAAGCGCTCGCGGCTGGCTACCAGCGGCAGGCACAGGCGTAGTTCTGCGGCTTCCCAACCGAGCAGAATGTGCAGGCGCTGATCCTCACCCAGAGCCTGTTCCGCCGCACATAACCAGCCGAGATTGTTGAACGGCGTATGGTCGGTCACGCCCAGGCGCAGCGTTTCATACGCGGTTGCCGGGAAGTCGGCGGCGCACAGGGACGTGCGCCATTCGAATCGCATCACCATAGGTTCAGGCCGCCGTTGCGTTGACAGGTGGACGGGAAGTTTTACCCAGCGCCGCCAGGCGCGAACCGCTGTAGCGGGTTTCGCGATAGAAGCGCCAGCGGCCGAACAGCGTGTAGATATTCATGATCCGCCGTTGTTCGGTATAGCTCATGCGCAGATGCAGCTTGAGCGCCGGTATGTTGTGCGACTCGCAGACATCGACCACTTTGCTGCAGCCCTGGGCGGCCATGGCTTCCCACAGGCGCAATTGCAGGTCCACCGACAGCTCTGTCCCCCAGTAGGCCCGGGCCAGTTCGCCGCCGAACTCGAAGAACTCGCCGGGCTTCACCGGGAATCGGCAGCCGTAGTAGTGCCGATCGAAATAACTGCGCGGCGTGCCCCAGATAAACGCCACGGCATCGCCTTGCTCGTCGACATGCATGTGCCCGGTGTGGCCTTCTTTGGCCAGCTCGGCCATCGTGCCGACACGGTCGCCAAAGTAACGCGCGAAAGCGCTGGCGTTGTCCGCGGTGATCCTGACCACGCGCAGCGGCGGATAGGGTTTGAGCTTGTGCGGCGGCACCGGGCTGACCAGGTCGCGCTCCATCCACAGCAGTTGCTGATGGGAAAAAATGTACAGTTTGCGGATCTTGCCCAAGGTCGCTCGCAGGCCTTTACGACGAATATGTCCGCTGAGTTTTTGCAAAACATCCATGGTCTCTTCTCCTGATGAAGGTGCCATGCGCGGCATCAAGCCCACGCGGCAGAGCATCGAAGGGCGGCTCATGAAGCGCTCCAGCTCAGGGCAAACAGGGTTTGTCCCGGCAGTTCGAAACGCACGCGCCCGTTGTCGCAGGCAAACGGTGCGTCGCGGCTGCGATTGTCGGCGCCGAAGTAACGCAGGGCGCCATGGTTGAGCGGGCATCGGGCGCCGCTCAGATCGACGCGTTGCAGGCGCGTACCTTTGTTCACTCCGAGCAACGTGCGCTGCTCGTCGCCGGCCATCGCCAGCACATCCACCTCAAAGGCATCGTTGTCCAGTTGCAGCACCTGGTGCAGCCAGTGGCGGGCGATGAATTGCTGGGCCAGGCCGACCGGTTTCAGCTCGAAGCGATCGTCGCCCAACACGCGCAACATGCCTTTGGGGTAATGCGGTTCGTCAGCGGCCTGAAACCAGTTGAGCATGCTCAGCAAACCGTCCTGCGAGGCGTTGATCACCACCGACGCCCACCACAGCGAGGTGTAGTGGGTTTCCTGATCGTAGGGGCTAAGGCTGGAGCCGCTGGACAGGTTGGTCTGATCGAGCAGCAAGGCCTTGCGCGGCTGACCATTGGCGTCGCGGCCGACCAGTTCGGCGGCACGGCGCACGCTGTCGCGGTAGACGCGGGTGGCGAGCAGATCGCGAATCATCCATTCATGCCAGGCCAGTGCCTCGACCTGATCGTCTGACTCGCTGAGCAGGCGCCGTGCCCAATCGATTCCGCGCTTGTCCGCCGCGTTATCGGCGAACGGGCCGTTGACCAGTCGCGAACTGGCCGGCATGGCGATGCGCACACCGGCGCGGGCGTTGGCCGGGTCGCTGCGCACCTGACGGGCCATGCTGGTGAAAATCGCCTGATATTGCTCGTAGCTGGAGTAGTTGAGATTGGGCTCGTCGGCAAAACCGATGTAGTGCATGCCGTTGCCGCCCAGTGCGCGGGTGGTGGCCAGCCAGGCGTCGAGGCCGCTGTTGCTCTGCACGTCGGCGCGCAGATCGGCCTGGCGCTGACTGCCCGCCAGCAGGGTGATGTCGTTGCGAATGCCGAAGCGCTGCTGATAGACCCGGCGAAACGCGTCTTCGAATTGCGGGTTCTGCGCCGTGACGTCGACGAAACTGTAATAGCTCGCTGCCGTCGGTTTCAGCGCATCGAGCAGCGCGTGGCTGGCTGCGGGCGGCATCACGTAGGGCAGGGCAATACCGAGATCCGGCGTGCGCCCGAGGACTTTGTCGTGCAGCACCAGCCGGACATCTCCGACCTCTTCGCGCAGCGGTTGCAGTTGCTGCGGATTCTGCGCAAACAGATTAGCCGTGCCATCAAGCCAGAACGCCGCTTTGCCGCTGCCCTGCAGTTGCAGGCGCCAGACCTGCTCGCGGGGGCTGACTGGCAACGCGACCTGATCGAACTGCCAATAGGCGCGATATGGCTTTAGTGCCAGAGTCAGCGCCTGGTGGTCGCCGATCCGCTGCGCCTGTAGCGCGGTGACGCCGCCGTGAAATTTGCCGGCGAGCACTGCATGCTCACCGGCCGCGACTTTGAAATACAGCACGTCGCCATTTTTGCTTTCGGCACTGAAGTGCACTTTGGCCGGGGCAAACAGGGCAACGGTGCGTTCATCGTGTTCGATGCGGTAGTGGCGGAAGCTGTAGCCGGGAATTTCCAGTCGATAACTCGCCGCGCCGGGCAGCAGCGGCCAGGTCTGACTGCCACGGGTTTCGCTGGCCTTGATCACGCGTTCGCCGAGCAATTTACCGCGACCGTCGAGCAGGTACAGTTGCTCTTCGTTGGCATCCGCTTGCCACGCCGGGGTCCAGCGCACGGTCACGCTGTCAGGCTGATCGGTTTGCAGAAACAGACTGCCGTCACGAATCTCGCCCCAGCGCATCGACGCCGCCAAAGCGTCCAGCGACAGGCCGAGACCGAACAGCAGGTACCAGCCTTTCATGCGGGCTTCCTCTGCAGCATCGACCACATCGGCAGCACGTCGCGGGGCAGGATGATCAGGGTTTGCCAGAACGGCACGCCGCTCAACCGGCAATACAGCACGAGCATGGCCACGGTCACCGCCAGATAGGCGATCGATGAGGCGGCGGCGGCGCCGACGATGCCGTAGGCCGGAATCAGCACCAGGTTCAGCGCCAGATTGAGCAGCGCGCCGAGGCCCATCAACAACGACACCGTGCCGGGGCGATTCTTGCCCAGCAAGTCCAGGCGCAGAATGCTCGCGTAGCACAGACCCAACAGCCCCGGCAGCAACGCCAGCAGCGCCGGGTACGCCGGTTGGTAGGCAGCGCCAAACAGGGTGACGATCAACCACTCGCCGATCACGGCCATGCTCAAACAGGCGCCGAGCATCACCGTCGCGGTCAGGCGCAGCGCCAGCGGAGTGACCTTGTCCATGCCTTCATCCTGTTGCAGCAGGCGTTTCATCAGGGGCGTAGTCACCGCTTCGGGGACGATCAACAGCAATTCGGCAGCAGCGCTGGCCATGGCGTAATGGCCCAGCGCGGTGCTGCCGAGCAGGGCGCCGATGAACAGGTAATCGGAGCGCAAAATCACTTGCTGGAACAGCAGATCGGGATGGCTGCGCGCGCTGTAGCGCAGCAGCTCCTTCTGGCTGGCGCGATCCCATTGCAGCTGCAATGGCTGCGCCCGCTTCAGCCAGACCCAACCGGCGAGCACCACCAGACTGATACCGGCCAGCCAACTGATCAGCGCTGCCTCCAACGCCGCGCTCTGCCACATCCAGAACAGTGCGACGAACAGCAACAGCGGCGCCAGCGATTCGATCATGCGCAAGACGTTGAACGCGACCACGCCACCCGAGGCGTTGTGCAGGGTCAGCAGGCCGCTTTTCAACACGGTCAACGGCACCGCCAGCAGCAACAGCCAGGCGAGCAGGCCCAGTTGCGTGGTCACGTCCAGTTGCGTGCCGAATTCGCGCACCAGCGCCACCACCAGCAAAGTCAGCAAACCGGCCAGCAAACAACCGAACACCAGCACCTGGCTGAGCAGCAAACCCATCGGCCGCTGCTTGGCCGCCTGATAACCGACCGCCGAATTCAAACCGCCGCTGGTGGCCGCGCTGATCAGGTCAGGCAGGGTGCTGAGCAGGGCGAACAGGCCGCGTTCGCTGGGGCCGAGAATCCGCGCGAGCAGGACGTTGCGCAGCAAACGCAAGGCGATCATCGCCAGCTTGGTGCCCATGCTCAACGCGAGGTGCTTGAGGTAGTTGCCTCGGCTCATGGCCGCGCTCCCCGGTAGATCCGCCACGACAGCAATTGCGGATGGCGCGCGGTGCGCTGGCTGACGCCGAAACGCGGCAGGTTCAGCGGATCGCCGTCGCCGCGATAGATCCCGGTGCCGGTGCCCAGCGCAAACGGGTAATCGTGATCGGCGACCTGCTGGCGAACGCGATCATCGTTGTCGCCGTTGGGGTAGCAATAGACCGGTAGAGGTCGGTTGCAGCCGTTGTTCAATGCGTCGCGGCTGCGGCGGATTTCTTCGCTCAGGCGCGCATCATCGAGACCGGTGAGGATTGCGTGGCTGGCGCCGTGCGGGCCGAACCGCACCAGACCGGAGGCTTCCATTGCCCGCACCTGATGCCAGTCCAGTGCCTGTGGCAGCGAGTCCTTCGGGCATTCGTCGGTGAGTTCTTCCAGCTCCTGCGGAGCCAGGCTTTTCAGCCCTTGGAGGTAATGCAGCAGCGCCAGGCTGCGGCGCTCGACATCGATGTCATCAAGCAGCACCGGCAGCGGATGTTTGCGCGCATGCAGGCATTCGATCAGGTGCATGCGTGCTTTATCGCCATGGCTGCCCCATAGGGTTTCGCCAAGGCTTTCCCACCAGAAGCGCTGGCGGCTGCCGATGAAATCGGTGGAGAGGAAAATGCTCGCCGGCACCTGGTGTTTCTGCAGCAACGGGAAGGCGTTGACGGCGTTGTCACGCCAGCCATCGTCAAAGGTCAGCGCCACCCTTGGGCGTTCACTGCGCAGGGCGTTGGGCTGGAGAATTTCCATCAGCGGCACGCAGTCGAAATGCTTGCGCAGCCACACCAGCAAATGCTCGAACGCTTTCGGTCCGACGCACAGTTCATTGCGGTGCGGCAGGTCGGCGGCGCGGTCATTGGACAGCACGCGGTGCAGCATCAGAATCACCCCCGCGCCCTGCAACTGCTGACGGCCCACCGGCGAGTTGAGATAGAGCCAGCCACTGGTGCTTTTTATCAGTTGTTTGATCGCCATGGCTTCGGTCCTCTTAACGGTTCTGTTCCGGATTCCACTGGGCATACCGCTGACCGCGCAGGAACTGCCACAGGCCGAGACTCATCCCGGCGAGGGTGACCAGCAGAAACGCGGCGAGGCGGAACGGTTTCGGCAAGCGGTGTTGCGCATCCAGCAGCCCGGCAATTGCCACGCTGTAGCCGAACAGTTGCGCGATCAGGCTCAGGCGATAGAAAGCGTGCTCGTCCCACAGCCAGCAATTGCTCAGCAGCAATGGCAGCAGGAGTACCGGCGCCAGGCGGCGGATCAATTTGTGGCTGATCAACGCCAGGGAATACAGGCCATGCTTGAGCGGGTTGAGCAGTTCGCGGCGCTGGGCCAGGCTTTGCAGGCCGCCGACGGTGACGCGCTGACGGCGGCGAAACTGTTTGTCCGCCTCGTCGACGCCATGGTCGATCACTTGCGCTTCGGGCACGTAGACGATGCGCTTGCCGGCTACCGGCGCGCAGGTGCTGATAAAGAAGTCGTCGTTGACTTCGGCCGGTACGTTCTGGAACAACTCGCGGCGCAGGGCGAGCAGGGCGCCGTCGGCCGAGACCATGCAGCCGGTGCGGTTTTCGACCCGGCGCAACCAGCCTTCGTAATGCCGGTACAGGCTGTCGCCGATGCTCAGGCCGCCACCAGTAACCGGGATCACCATGTGCCCGGCGCAAGCGCCGACCTGTGGATCGCTCAGCGGCGCGAGCAAGTGACCGAGGGTGTCGCGTGACCATTGGTTGTCGGCATCGGTGAACACCAGAATGTCGCCGCTGCTCAGGGCCGCGCCGGCATTCAGCGTGGCGGCTTTGCCCTGACGCGGCAGGTCAAGCACGGTGATGCGCGGATCAATCACTTTGTGCGCGCAGGCCACGGTGTCATCGGTAGAGCCGTCGCTGGCGAGAATGATCTGCAGCGTTGCCGGTTGATAATCCTGGGCCAGCAGCGTGCGCAACTTGTGCTCGATATGCCGCGCCTCGTTGTGCGCGGCGATGACGATGCTGACGTTCAGCGGCGGCGCCGGCGTGTGTCGCCACGCTGGAAACAGCGGCGCGAGGATCGTCAGCAACAGCGGGTAGCCGACGTAGGCGTAGACCGGCAGCAACAGGCACATCCAGAAAATGAACTCAGCCACGGGCAGGCCTCCTTGCGTTCCATTGACACAGACTCAAAATGAACGCCGCGCCGGCCAGGTGCAGGCGCAGCCAGTGCAGGCCCCACAGTTGCAGGGTCAGGAGCGGATCACGGTGCTTGAGACTCTGGCGAACGCTCAGTACCAGCCCCGGCATCAGGGTCAGCGTCACCATTAGCGCTGCGTGGTGCGGAAAACCGTCGAGCAGTGCGGAAATCGCCAGGAAATCGAGGATCCACACCAACAACGACAATATTGGAAAGCGCAGCAGGCGCAGGCTCATGCCATGGGTGCGCAGCAGTTGCAGATGGCTGCCCTGACGCCACATTTCCTTGCCCATCCATTCGCGCCAGTTCATCTCGTAACCCCAGTGCAGCGCGACCTTGTCATTGACCGACAGCAGACGCGCGCCCTGTTCGTGCAGGCGCAGTGTGAATTCCTTGTCTTCGCCAGTGCGCAGGGCCTCGTTGAAACCGCCGACCTTGTCGAACCATTCGCGACGCATCAGCAGGTTGGAACTGGGCAGCCAGTCAACGCTATGACTGACCCGGTGCGACGGCTGCGAAGTGCGCCGCTGCCAGGCCGTGGCGAACCATGGCGCCTCGGCCGGCGTATGCAGATCCAGGCCGAACACATCGGCTTGGCCACTGGCTTGGATGTCGAACAAGGGCTGCAACCAGGTTTCAGGCATTTCCACGTCGGCGTCGATGAAAGCCAGCCATTCCCCGCTGGCGATCGCCGTGCCGCGATTACGCAGCGCGCCGATCAACAGCCCCGGCAAGCTCAGCACGGTTGCGCCGAACTGCCGGGCAATCTGCGGACCCTGATCGGTCGAGCCGTTGTCGACCACGATCAGCTCGCACTCGACATTGGCCGCGTGTGCGGCTTTCTGCGCGGCGAGCAGGGTACGGCCAATGTGCCGCGCCTCGTTGTACATCGGGATGACGATGCTGATCCGCTTCATGCCTGCGTCTCCGGGGTCAGTGGCGCCTGCTCGGCCTTGATGCGCAGGACGCTGGTCAGCGCCAGCATGATCCACACGTATTTCTGGTTCGGCGCGCTGAGGAACATCAGGAACAGGGTCAGCGACAGAAAGCTCACCCCCATGTGGGTCATCATGTCCGCCCGATGTCCATCACCGCGCAGCATCCACGCCGCCCGCGCGCGAATCAGGTTGTACAGACCGAGCCCGAGCATGCCGACGAAGAACAGCCCGGCGGGCACGCCCAGTTCGCTGAAGATTTCCAGATAGGTGTTGTGAGCGCGGCGGTACAGATCGCCGATCTTGCGGTTGGCGGAAAACGCCTTGGCGTAACCGGTGGTCGCGTAATGCAACGGGAAGGTCCCGGGGCCGGAGCCGAGCACCGGGTGCTCGCGGATCATCTGGCTGCCGACGACGATGTAGGAAGCACGGCGGCCGAGGGATTCGTCCTGCGCCTTGGAGCCGGCGCTGAGGATGCTCAATGACTGGATCCGCGCCATGTAACCGGCCGGCATGGCGTAGATCGCCAGCGGAATCACGATGGCCGCACCGAGCATGACGAAACCCAGATGCCGTGGGCGGATGTGGGTCAGTTGCGCGCGGTAGTGCCAAATGCCGATGAGCAGGCTCAACGCCAATACCACCAGGCCGGAACGCGATTCTGTCTTGGTCATGCCACCGAGCAACAGCAGGCAGCAGGCGCCCCAGAACAAGCGGTGCAGCAGGTTCGGGCTGCGGATCACCAGCAGCAGGGCCAGAGGAATGGCGAAAGCGATGAGCATGGCAAAGGCGTTGGGGTCTTCGAGCAGGCCGGCGGCGCGGCCCTGATCCTGAAATTTCGCCGAGAACATCGCCATGGCGCAGGTCGCGGTGACGGCGAGGGTCACCAGCCGGGCGAACAGGTCAAGGTTCAGTTCGCGGCCGATCAACAAGGTAATGACAAACAGCACCAGACCAACGCTGAGTTCGCGCAGATGCCCCAGCGACATGCCCATGTCATCGGTATTGAGCAGGCTGAGAAAATACAGAACCATGAAGCCGATCAGGCAGTGCCACAGGTTGCTGCGCAGGCGTTGCGACGGAATCTGGTGCAGCGCCAGTTGCAGCATCACGATCACCGCCAGCGAGGCGCCGAGCAACTTGCTTCCCGACACTGAACTGTCTTTGAAGAACCCTTCGAACGGCACCAGCGCAGCAATGCCGAGCAGGCCCCAGGTCGGCTTGCGGTACAGGACGGTGAAACCGACCAGGCCAATCACCGCCCCCGGCGCCAGATACGGCCAGGGACTGGCCAGCAGACCGAGGCTGACCAGGGCGAACAGACTGACGATCGAGAGCGGGAAAATCATGCGCGTGTCTCCCGTGCCGTGTGGATGTACAGCTGCGACCAGCGTTCGGCCAAAGCCTTGAGGTCGTAGCGTTCCTGTTGGGTGCGTCTGGCGTTGTCGCGCAACTGCGCGGCCAGCTTCGGTTCGGCCAGCAAGGTGTCGAGCTGGCGGGCGAGGGCGGCGGTATCCGTCGGCGCCGCGAGCAGGCCGTTGTGACGATCCTGCAAGACATCCGGAATACCGCCGACCGCGAACGCCACCACTGGCACCCCGGCCTGCATCGCTTCGAGCAGAATCATTGGCGTGCCCTCGGTGCGCGAGCTGATCACCAGCGCATCGAGTTGTTGCCACCAGCCTTGCATCGCCGTCTGGTAGCCCGGTAGGCGAATCCGCTGCTGCAACCCGGCAGCATCGATGCGCGCCTGCAAGGGCTCGCGTTCCGGTCCGTCACCGAGCATCACCGCGTCCAGTTGCGGATGCTGGTGACACAATGCGATCAGCGCATCGAGGAACAGGTCCGGGCCTTTCTCGCTGCTCAACCGCCCGACGTAACCGGCCAGCCAGCGTTGCCGCTCTGCCAGCGACGGCATCGCTGGCGCCGCTGGCAAACCATTGGGAATCACCTGCAACTTCTCCGTCCGGACGTTGGCCTGACGGTGCAGCACGGCGATACTTTCCGCCACGCAGACCACCCGTTTCACCGACGCCGTGCGGCACAGTTGCAGGCTTAGCCAGGTGTAGAACTTCTGCTTGCGACTGCGCGGCGTGAACCCGTGCTGGGTGATCACCAGCGGCAGGCGCAACAGCGTGGCGCCGACCCAGCCGAACAACAGCCCTTTGAAGTTGTGAGTGTTGAGCAACGGTTTGTCGCCACGGCGCTGACGCAAGTGCCGCAACAGCTCGCCCGGCCCTGAACAAGCGCGAGCGTCCACCCCAGCCTCGCGAAAGCGCGAGATCAGCTCAGGCGGTGCGTCGAGGAACAGCACCTGATGCTGCCCCGGCGTGGCCAGGCAATGATCCAGCAACATCCGCTCGGCCCCGTAGAAGCCGCCGCTGCTGAGCAAATGAATGATCGGCAGGGCGACGATTGGGGTGGACACCGCGTTCAATTGCGCACCCAGTGAACCAGGCTCGGCATGGTCCAGTTCTTGTGCGGATTGCCCGGCTGCGACGTTTCTTCGTTGAGCACCAACAGCACCGGCAGGCCCAGCTCATGGCTGATTTGCGCCGGATGCTTGAAGCGGTGATCGAAGAACTCACGCACGTAGACGAACGCGATTGCCAGCAGCAGACCGGTGAACAGCCCGAACGGGATGATCAGCAGCGGTTTCGGGAACGCTGCCTCGGTCGGTTCGAACGGCGGGCTGAGTACCCGGGCGTTGGACAGGTCATCGTTGAGCGAGCGCGTGGTGCTGCTTTCGGCAAAACGCTGGGCATAGGTCGAGAACGCTGCGTGCAGCGCATCGATCTCGGTGTCCATCTGGCGCAGTTTGCTCTGGGTCTGCTGCAGGTCGCGGATGCGGTTCTTGAACTCGGCGATGCGCGCGGTTTTCTGCTCGATCACCTGCTTGACCACGGCCAGATCGGCGGTGCGTTCCTGGATGCGGTTGCTCACCACTTTGAGAAACTGCTGACGGGTGCGGGCGATCTGCTCGCGGGTCAACAGCATCGGTTCGCTGCCGGGCTGGAAAACCGCCAGATCGTTCATGTAGCGGCTGACCTGGCTGGTCAGTTGCTCGCCCATCTGTTTGATTTCCCGGTCCTCGAACGCCACGTTGTCAACGGTGGTGGTGAAGGTGTAGGGGAAGGTGTAGTCGTTGAGCTTGCTACTGCTGGCGGCGGCGAGCGCGGTTTTCAGATATTCCAGCCAGCGCTGGCTTTGCAGCAGGCGGTCCTGATACAGGTTCAGCGCCTGTTCTTCAGTGTTGATGGCGTTGAGGCGGAAGGTGATTTCCTCCTTCGGATCCGCTGCGCCGACATTTTCCAGCAGTGCTTGACGATTACCTTCCAGGCCATCGAGACGCACTTGATACTGGTGCTTTTTGGTCTCGTAGAACGACTGCGGCAAGTCGATCGATTGCAGGGCCTGACGGCTGACCAGATAGTTCTGCAGCAGGGCGCTGACAAACGTCGTGCCTTGCTGCGGATCCGGGAAGCTGTAGGTGATCGAGATCACGTTGGAACCGGGCAGGGTTTCGATTTTCAGGCTGTCGACGGCTTGCTGGGTCAGGGCGTCGAGGGTGGTGTCACGCACCGGATCGGTTTCCATGCCGAGCCCGTTGCGCAGTGGGTTGATCACGTACTCGCGCAGCGGTGTCGAGACGTAGCGCTTGAACGGTTCGCCAAGCAACTTGGCGAACACCCCGGGTGGCGGGCTGTATTCACCGTTGTCGCGCAGTTCGCTGATGGTCTGACGGATCAGCGCTGGCGAGCGGAGGATGTTGCTCTCGGTTTCCATGTCCGCCAGTGACGGTGGAATGAAGGTGGCGTTGTCCACCGTGAGCGACGTGGTGGCGTCGCCCTGAGAGAGTTTTTTCGACTGCACGATGACCTGCGCGGTGATATCGAAGCTCTGTTTGAGCAGCAACGGCAGGAGCAGGGCGATGACTGCAAAGGTCAGGAAGACGCGCTTCACCAGTTGCTTGTTGGCGAAGAAAATCCTGAAGAACTCATGCAGGTAGTTTTCCTTGGGGTTCATGTCGGTCACCTGTGAGTTAGTTGTCACTGTCTTTGTTGTCGACGCGGTAGCCGAAGCTGAAACCGACGCCCTGGAACAGCACCACATCAGCCAGTTGGCGGGCGAGTTCGCCGGCGCTGGCCAGTTTGGTTTTTGGCACGTAGAGCATGTCGTCCGGTTGCAGGTAGGCGATTTGCGGGGCGTCGCCGGACAGCGCTTTTTCGACGTCGTAGCGCACGGCTTTCACCTGATTGCCGTTGCGCCGCATGATCACCACCGAATCCAGCCGCGCCTTGACGTTGGTACCGCGCGCCAGGGTCAGCGCCTCGAGCACCGACACCGGCCGGCGGATCGGATACGAGCCCGGTTGTGCGACTTCACCCAGCACGTAGATCTCGTTGCCGGCGGTTGACTTGAGCAACACGTCCACGGTCATGCGGCCCGGCAGTTGCGCGTACTTTTTGTTGAGGAAGGTTTCCAGTTGATTGACGGTCATGCCTTGCAGCGGTACGGCGCCGATTTCCGGAAAACTCGCGTAGCCGTCAGTGCCGACGGTGATCTCGCGGCTCATGCCGGTGGCCGGGTGATTGAGGGCGCTTTTCAGGTTCTGCTCGTTGCTCAGCGGGCTGATGATCTGCACGGTGAGCTGGTTGCGGTTGGGCTGGAACAGCTGTTTGCGCTGATACACGCGCTGGATTTCCTGGCGCGCTTCTTCGCTGGTCAGCCCGGCGATTTTCACCGAGGTGTTGGCGCCCGGCAGTTCGATGGTGCCGTCGGGCAGCACCAGTTGATTGCCGTTGAGCTGGCTGGCGGCGGTGAAATTCAGGCCGATCTGGTCGCCCGATTGCACGCGGTAAGCGTCCGAGCCGCTGGTGCTGATATGGAAGATCACGTCCAGCACATCCTGCGGGCGCAGGGTCTGCTCGATCTTCGGCATATCGGTCGCCTGGGCGTTGGCCGGGGAGGCGGTGAGAATATTCACCGGCATGTTCTGGGTGTCGGAAGTGCTGGAGCAGCCCGCAAGCGGCAGCAACAGCAGGACAAGCATTCTGGCGTTCATGGCGTCATCCTTTGCGTTCGCTTACAGGTTTTTGTAAAGCCATTTGGGCATGTAGTACTTGCGCCGGTTGAACACGCTGCCGACCACTTTCGCCCCGGCCTGAGTCAGGCGTTGCACAGCGGCCTGGGCGACTTCCCAGCGGGTGTCTTCGGCGCGCACGACAAACACCACACCGTCGACCTGAGTACTGATGACCAGGGTGTCGGCGGCGGAATACACCGCGTCGCCGTCGATCACCACAAAGCGGTACTGGCTGCCCAACTGGTCGAGCAACGGGCTCAGGCGCTCGGCGGTCAGGTGTTCCAGCGTGCGGATCGGCCGGCCGTTGGGCAGCACATGGAAGGGCAGGCTCGAGACCTGCACCACGCAGTCCTGCAACAGCGGCGGGTTGCCCGGGTTGAACAGCAGGTCGCGCAGGCCGCGCTCCTTGCCGAGGTTCATCTGCTGGGTGAGGTTGTTCGCCGACTGGCTGGCGTCGACCAGCAGCACCTGGCCGCTGCTCATCTGCGCCAGCTGACTGGCCAGTGCCAGAGCGCTGGTGGTGGTGCCGGCGCCGGGGTTGGCGGCGGTCAGGAACAGAATGCGCAGATCGAGATCCAGCACGGTCGAAGTCAGATTCGATTCGCTGGGGCTGGCGATGCTCAGGCTTTTATTGGTTGAACCGTCCATTAGCTTGCTCCGTGGCCGCTGAATACTTTGAAGGGGGTTTTCAACAGAATCTTCAGATCAAGCAGAAGGCTCTGCTCGGCGATGTAGCTGAGGTCCAACTCAACGCGCTGGTCGAAGTCGATGTTGCTGCGTCCGGAGATCTGCCACAGACCGGTCATGCCGGGGTAGATCGCCAGACGCGCGAGGTGATTGTCCTTGTAGCGGTAAGCGTTGAACGAGGTCGGGCGAGGGCCGACCAGGCGCATGTCGCCGGTCACTACGTTGATCAGATTGGGCAGTTCGTCGAGGCTGGTGCGCCGCAGAAAACTGCCGATGCCGGTGACGCGCGGATCCTTGTCGATCTTGAAGTCGATGGCGTCGGCCCCGTGTTTGTTCAGGTGGCGCAGCGACTCTTTGAGGTCTTCGGCGTTGCTGACCATGGTGCGGAACTTGAACATGCCGAACTTGCGCCCGCGATAACCGGTGCGTTTCTGCACGAACAGCACCGGCCCCGGGCTGGTGAGCTTGATGGCCAGGGCCAGGCCCAGCAGCACTGGCGAGATCAGCACGAGAATCGTCAGCGCGCCGAGGCAGGCGACCACCCGGTTGGTCCGCGACAGCTGCCATGGGCGGCCACCATCGCGGCCGCTGAGCCAGCCGCGACCCTGACGGTGGATCGCCGCGTCGAGGCGCATGCGATGTTCCGGGTCGACGCGCTTGTCAGGGCGCATCTGTGCAATCGACACACTTCTTTCATGTCCAGTCATGGCGTCCTCCGCATTCAATCAGCCGCAAGCGGCGCACGGGCAGTGGGGTAGTAGTCGCGGAACCAGGCGATGAAGCGGCCCAGTCCTTCATCCAGTTCTATCCGGGGCTGGAATCCGGTGGCCTGGGCCAGATCGCTGGCCTCGGCGCAGGTGTTGAGCACGTCGCCCGGTTGCAGCGGCAGCAGCTCGACAATGGCTTGCCGATCGAGATGTTTTTCCATCAGCGCGAGGTAGGTTTTCAGTGCAACCGGCTGCTGCCCGCCAATGTTGAACAGACGCCACGGCGCCATGCTGCTGGCCGGGTCGGGCTGCTCGCGATCCCACTGCGGATTGGCTTGCGGTGGCTGATCGATGAGGCGTGCGATGCTTTCGATGATGTCGTCGATGTAGGTGAAATCGCGCTGGTGCTCGCCGTAATTGAACAGCTTCAGCGGCTCGCCCTCGCTGATCGCCCGGGCGAACTGGATCGGCGACATGTCCGGCCGACCCCAAGGCCCGTACACGGTGAAAAAGCGCAGGCCGGTGCAGGGAATGCCGAACAGATGGCTGTAGCTGTGCGCCATCAGCTCGTTGGCTTTTTTGGTCGCGGCGTACAGCGACAGCGGATGGTTGACGCCATCCTTGACCGAGTAAGGCGTGTGTTGATTGGCGCCGTACACCGAACTCGACGAGGCGTAGATCAGGTGTTCGACCGGGTGGTGGCGGCAGCTTTCGAGAATGTTCAGGAAACCGTTTAGGTTGCTGTCCAGATACGCCCGTGGATTGTCCAGCGAATAACGCACCCCGGCCTGCGCAGCCAGATGGATCACCACTTGTGGCTGCTCGCGGGCAAACAGCGCATCGATCGCTGAAGCGTGGGCCAGATCCACCGTGGCCAGCGGAAAATCGCCGACCTGCTCGCGCACCCACTGCACGCGGTCGTGCTTGAGCTGCGGGTCGTAGTAGTGGTTGAAATTGTCCAGGCCGACCACCGAATGCCCGTCGCGCAGCAAGCGCAGGACGCAATGGGCACCAATGAAACCGGCGGCACCGGTCACCAGAATCTTCATGGCCGCAGCCCTTCAGGGGCGATGTGGCGCAGGCCGATGCCGCTGTAATGCAGGCCGGCGGCGGCAACCTGTTCTGGGTTGTACAGGTTGCGCCCGTCAATGATCACTTTCGAACGCAGCTTCTCGGCGAGCAGTTCGAAATCGACCACGCGGAAGTTTTTCCACTCGGTGCAGATCACCAGCGCGTCGGCGTCTTCGAGAGTGTCGTCGCGGGTCGCGCACAGGTGCAGGTCGTTGCGATAACCGTAGATGCGCCGGCACTCGGACATGGCTTCCGGATCATAAGCCTGCACGCTGGCGCCTTCGGCCCACAACGCGTCCATCAGGTAACGGCTGGGGGCTTCGCGCATGTCGTCGGTGTTCGGTTTGAACGCCAGGCCCCAGACGGCGATGGATTTGCCGGCCAGGCCTTGCGGAAACTGCGCGCGCAATTTGCTGAACAGGATGTGCCGTTGGCTGTCATTGACGTCGGTGACGCTGCGCAGCAGTTTCAACGGCATGCCGTTGTGTTCGGCGGTGTGCAGCAGGGCACGCAGATCCTTGGGAAAGCACGAGCCACCGAAGCCGCAGCCCGGATAAATGAAGTGGTAGCCGATGCGCGGGTCGGAGCCGATGCCTTTGCGCACCGCTTCGATGTCGGCGCCGAGCAGTTCGGTGAGATTGGCCAGTTCGTTCATGAAACTGATGCGGGTGGCGAGCATCGCGTTGGCCGCGTACTTGGTCAGCTCGGCGCTGCGGTTGTCCATGAACATCAGTTTTTCGTGATTGCGGCAGAACGGCGCGTACAGCTCGCTCATCTGCTCGCGGGCAGCGTCGTCGCGGGTGCCGATGATGATCCGGTCCGGGCGCATGCAGTCGGCGAGGGCACTGCCTTCCTTGAGAAATTCCGGGTTGGAAACCACGCGCACCTGCAGCTCGGTTTTGCCGCGCAACAGCAATTCGCTGGTGGCCGTGGCCAGAACCTGGTCGGCAGTCCCGACCGGCACCGTGGATTTGATGATCAGCGTACGATTGGCCTCCATCAGACCGGCGATCTGGCGGGCGACGTTGAGCACATGGCTGAGGTCGGCTGAGCCGTCTTCGTCCGCCGGGGTGCCGACGGCGATGAAAATCAGCTCGGCGTGAGTCACCGCATCACTGGCCTGAGTGCTGAACAACAAGCGCCCGGCCTTGATGTTTTCTTCAAGTGTTGCGGACAGGCCTGGTTCACTGATGGGCGGCACCGCTTGTTGCAGTTGTTTGATCTTGTTCGGATCAATATCAATGCATAAAACCCGATGGCCGACATCGGCAAGTGCAGCGGCTTGTATAAGTCCGACATAGCCAGTGCCAAATACGCTCACGTCCATCTGCGCACCTCAATAAAACCAGAAAAGTTAATTACGGATGAGATTGTTAAAGGGGTATAGCGCAGGGTTTGGAAAGCGTGTCAGCAAAATGACATGTTGCACGGGTATAACACTTGAGGCGTTTTTGGCGATTGGCCATCAAGTCATTGCTGCCATTGAATTTGTTGTTTTCTTGCAGATTTGTTCAGATTTTATTTAACCGACAGACGGTCTAAGTCCCCGAAATTAAAGGATTTCACCGCTACAGGTGTGTCAGATTTGAGTCACCGTTTTTTTGACGCTTTCCCCGCCTATCAGTCATTTCTTGCGCTTTGATGGCCGGGTGCTAGTGTCAGGTTCTGACCGACAAAGCTTTGACAACCTCCCATTTCGGACGGCCGGTATCGCCATGTTCAAATACGCCAAGGAACTGCTTTTAGTTGCCTACTTATTGCTCTTTTCCGGCTATTATCTGGACCGGTTAAATGCTATCGGGTGGGGTTTAAATGCACTTGTTTTTGGCGCGATGTTTTTGGCGCTTACTTTCGCGTTATATCTAACTGCCTATATACGTCAGGCTCTCGTTCGACATGCATTCGCATTAACGATGTTTGCCGCAGCGGTTTTTTTCGATGTCTATACCCGGGTCACGGCGGATTACCTGAGGTACAGCGATTTTGTCTCGCTGGTGTACTCCGGCGGCTTCATTCAGGAAGCGGCCTATCAGTATCGCGATGCGATCCTGCGCGCGCTGCTCAGTGGCTTGCTGCTGTTATTCGGCATCGGACTCAAGCCGCGTCATGCGCTGTTCATACCCAACACGTTGCGAGTAGCGGCTCCGGTCATCGGCGTGTTCATGCTCAGCGCTTTGCTGTTTTTACGTGCGGGTGAGGGCGCACGTGGTCTGCCGATCATGTACACGCCGCTGGCCTACCTCAACCTGTTTGCCTACGAAGCGTTGCATGACACCGTCGGCCCGCGTGAATCGGTGACGCTTGCGCGCGCCACGCCTGCCGTCGGCCACGATATCGTGCTGATCATCGACGAAAGCATTTCCGGCAATTACCTCGACATCAACGCGCCGTTCGGCGTGCACAGCAACCTCAAGCAAGCGCCGGCCGGGGTCGATGTCTTCAACTTCGGTTATGCCGCGTCCATTGCCAACTGCAGCGCCGACACCAACGTCACCTTGCGCTACGGCGGCACCCGCGCCGATTACAGGCGCATCAACAGCACGTTGCCGTCGATCTGGCAGTACGCGAAAAAGGCCGGGCTCGGTACGGTCTACATCGACGCCCAGCGCACCGCCGGCAACCTGCAGAACCTGATGACCGCCGCTGAGAAAAACGACATCGACAGTTTCGTGCAATTCGACCAGACCAGCGTGCGCGACCGCGACATGGCGGCAGCGGCGAAGCTGATTGAACTGCTCAACGACGATCGGCCCGAGCTGATCGTGATCAACAAGGTCGGCGCGCATTTTCCGGTGCATGACAAGTACCCGGACGCGTTCATGGCCTACCGGCCAACGCTGCCCCGCGGGCAGTTCACCGAAGTCGCCGACACTGGCGAACGCCCCGGTTTCAATGGCCAGCCGGATGACTGGGTGCTGTATCGCAACGCCTACAAGAACACGCTGTTGTGGAACGTCGGCGAGTTCTTCGCCCGGGTTTTCGCCCAGGCCAATCTGGACAATGCGCTGCTGATCTACACCTCCGATCATGGCCAGGATCTGCATGAGCGCGGCAATCCGGGCTTGAATACCCATTGCGGCGGCGACCCGGTGGAAGAGGAGGGGCTGGTGCCGCTGGTGGTGATTCAGGGTAGTGGCCTCAGGACGCCGAACTGGGCGGCGAATCTGCCGGCAAACAAGGACCGCTCCAGCCACTACAACATCTTCCCGACGCTGCTGCAGGTGATGGGATATGACCTTGCGGGGATTGAAGCGGTATATGGCAAACCGCTGAGCGTGCCGACGGCGGATGAGTTCACTTTCAACTACCGCTTCAATGCGCGCTTGGGGGCCAAGCCTGAGTGGAAGCATATCGATCTGGGCAGCATTGTTACGCCTGAGCGGGCGCCGGCGAGTGTGGCTGCGGGGCAATGAGTTTTGGATTGCTCGGGCGGGCCTCTTCGCTGGCAAGCCAGCTCCCACAGGGTTCGAGGTTGTTCACAAATCCTGTGTCAGCACTGGCCTCTGTGGGAGCTGGCTTGCCAGCGATGGGGCCAGCACTGACACCAGCCAATTCAAAGCTTCAGCCACCGCGCCCGATACTCCCCAGGCGCGCAGCCCAGCCAGCGCGCGAAAGCCCGGTTGAATCCCTGCACATCGCTGTAACCCAAGCGATCCGCCACTTCGACCAGTTCCAGCGCCCCGGACTGCAACAGGTCCTCGGCCCGATAGCGCCGATGCTCATCGAGCAGTTCGCTGAAAGTCCAGCCCAACGCCTTCAAACGCCTTGCCGCCGTGCGCTCAAGCACATGCTGTGTAGCACAGAACTGCTGCCAATCCGCTGAAGCCAGATCTTCGATCAGATAATCGCTGAGCTGTCCGAGCAAGGTCGATTCACTGAGACGTCGGGTCTGTTCCAGCAGATCGACAAGCGTTGTTTCCAATGCCGGATTGCCCGGTGTCAACGGCATCACGAACAGCTGAGGATCCAGATAAATCGCCGCGCATGATTGCTCAGCGCTCACCGGCGCGCGCAATGCCGATTGATGCTGCTCGCGGCTTGCCGATGCCAATGCCACACCCAGCACCGGATCACGATTCACGCCGCTGGCGAGCAATTTGCGTCGTACCAGGCTGCACAGGCTGACAAGGATGTAATCGGTCAGCGCCGCCGGAGCACCAAGACTGCCGGCGTCGACCAGACGCAGCGTTACGCCGTCATCTTCACGCAGGATTTGCACACGGAAATGTCCGTTGAAAAACGCAAAGTACTCAGCGAAAAACGCACAGGCACGTTCCAGCGACACCGCGACATCGAACAGATAGGTCAGCCCGTTGGTGGCCGTCGAAACGAAACGTTCACCCGCCGCCAGACCGATCAGTGGATCCCCGCTCTGTTCCACGGCAAACGCCCAGAAGCGCCGCGACATCAGCAGCGGCATGCGCGTGAACGGCGTGCGCAGATCGAACAGGCTGCGGCGCAGCTGCGCTTCGATTGCGCCTTGGGTAACGCCGCGCGCGAGCAATTCTTCAATGGCCGGCAGCAGGGTCGGCGCGTAAAAAGCGTTGACGGATTGCGGATCGATTTTGCTCATGTTGTGCGCGCGTCTCCCGTCGCTCCGTTAGCCGCCAGCAAACGCTGATCGACGCTGAGGATCGCCTCGATCATCGCCCGCGCTGCTGGCGTCAGGGTAAAACCGGCGCGGCTGACGATGCCATAACCCAGTTGCAGCGCCGGCTCGTCATGGGGGACGTCGACAAAGTCGAGCAGCTCGATCAGGCCTCGATCAAGTTGTTCACGCAAGGCCTCAAGCGTGGCGAGCCCCACCGCGTCTGAACGCAGCACTACGCGCTGGATCGCGTCAAATTGTGCGCACTCGACGCTCGGGGTGAAGTCCTGCTCACCGAGGATATCGGCGAGTACCTTGCGGATCATCGGTGGAATGCGCGTGCCGACGATCGGGTAATCGAGCAGGGCGCGCAAGCGCAGGTCTCGTTGCGCGAGGAGCGGATGGCCGGCGCGACAGAAAAACCGTCCCGGCCGCGTGCGCAGCAGGTGCACCTGATACTGCGGATCGCTGACGAAGTGCCGCGCATCGGCGACGAAAAACTCGATCTGCTGCTCGCGCAACCACAGCGTCAATTGCTGCCAGTCGCCCTGATGAAACCGCGTGCGAATCGCCGGATGCGCATCAATGAAGTCGGCCAGCGCTTCCGGCACCAGCACTTGCGCCGGATACGGGCCGCAACCGAATTGCAGTTCGCCGCCGGTGAGGCCGTTGTATTGAGTCAATTCGTTGTGCAATGCCTGACTGCCAGCGAGCAGGCGCCGCGCATGTTGCAGCACCAGTTGGCCTTGCCCGGTCAGGCGAAACTCACGGCTGCTGCGCTCGACCAGTTCGCAGCCGAGATCCCGTTCCAGAGTCTGGATGCTGCGGCTGAATGCCGGTTGGCTGAGGTTGATCGCCTCGGCGGCGCGCCCGAAGTTGCGGTAATCAGCGAGGGCGACCAAGTGGCGAAGCTGGCGAAGATCCATCATGCGTCTCCTGCATTTTGCGAATACTTTTAATGCATTGGATCGATAGCACGTCCGCTGGCATAAGTACACGCCTGTTCTTCGATGGCCGCCTTCATGTCTCAGCCTCTGTTCGCCTCCAGCGCGTTCACCCGCACGATTCTCGCGCATGCTCGCCAGTCCGGGCTGTGCCCGCAACGCTTGATGACGCGCGTCGGGATCTGCCCGTCTGTGCTCGCCGGACAGCATCAATTGATCGCCGCACAAGCGGTTGAACGGTTGTGGCGTGAGTGTGAATGGTCAGGGGTAGCGCCGACGTTTGGCTGCGAACTGTCCGACGGGATGGCGACCGATTGCCTGCAAGGACTGAATATTCTGCTCGACTCGGCCGCGACCCTGCGGGCCAGTCTGAAGTGCTTCATTGACTGCTTGCCAAGGGTGATCAATTACGTTGCGGTGGAGTTGGTCGAGGCAGGCGACGTGGCTCGTTTGCGCCTGCGTTCGCTGCAGGGGCAGCTCCATCATTTCGCTCTGGATGCGGCGGCGATAACGCTGGTGCGCAACATTGCCCGTCGACTCGGCGGGGCGCCTGGAGATTTGTTTGTGAGTGTCAGCCTGCGCCCCGCGCAAATGGCCGGTGGCTGGCTGCGTGGAGTGGGTATCGCGGTGGAGCAGGGCGAGCATCTGTGCCTGACCTTGCCGCGCTCCAGGCTCGATCAGGCCTTGCTGGGCGCCAACCCGTTTCTGCACCAGAGCATGCTGCGCCACTGGCACGCTGCAACTTGCGCGCCTGCGCGTGAGGACAATCTGACGATGGCGCGGCACTGGCTGACGGCGGGCGATCAACCGATCGAGCGGATCGCTGAGCGGCTGGGTTATCGCCAGCCGAGCAACTTTATCCGCGCGTTTCGCAAACAGTTCGGGATTACGCCGAAGCAGTTCAGATTGAATCCCGGTCAGGCATGAGGGGCGTCTGGCCTAAGGCGTGACGATATTGAACTGCGGCCCGAACGTATCCAGGCTGCCCATCAATAATCCGAATTTCTGACCATTGCCGTGCAACTTCACCAGCCCTTTTTGCATCGCCGTCGGGAAGTCCAATTGCTTCAGGCTGATCTTCTCCAGCGTATCGCGGCTCAGGCTGACGCTCGCGTCCGCCGCCGGATTCAAGCCGGCGCGGTGAGTCAGCACGCCGTTGCGCAGGGTCAGGGTGAAATCCCTTTGCACATCGTCGAACGTCCAGTTCAGCGTCAGGTCATGGGCCACGGCTTTGTCGCTGTCCAGGCGTACCGCGAGGTAATCGAAGAACATTTCCGGACTCATCGCCCGGACCATGTCCACCGATACGGTATTGGCAGACTGCGGTGGTACGCCGTTGCGCAGTTCCATCGCACCGGTCAGGTACATGTTGCGCCAGGTGGCGTTCTCGCTTTGATAACCCAACTGTTCCAGCGTCTCGGCTTGAGCGTTGCGGGCATCTGCGTTGTCCGGATCGGCGAACAGCAACTGGTTGCCCAACTGCGCGGCCCATCGATAGTCAGCGCTGGCCATCGCACTGCGCATTTTCTCCAGCACCGACGCGGCACCGCCCATGGCCTCGACCGAGCGTTTAGCCGCATCGACCGGGGGCAGCGGGTTGAGGTTGGCCGGGTTGCCGTCGTAGAAACCCATGTAGCGCTGATACACCGCGCGCGTATTGAAACTCAGCGAGCCGTAATAACCACGGGTGTACCACTTCTGATCGAGCGAGCCGGGGAGCTTCTTGATTGCTTCGGCAATTTCCAGCGGCGTCAGGCCCTGGTTGAGCAAGTGCACGGTGCGGTCGTTGATGAAGGCGTACATGTCACGCTGATCGGCGAGCAAAGTACGAATGCGCTCACCACCCCAGGTCGGCCAGTTGTGTTGGGCGAACAGCACGTCGGCCTTGTCGCCGTAGCGGGCCAGGCTGTCATCGAGGTATTGCGACCAGGCTTTGGCGTCACGCACCTGCGCACCGCGCGGGGTGAGGATGTTGTGCATCATCTGCGTGGCGTTTTCGGCCATGCACAAGGCTTTCAGCTGCGGTAGATAAAGGTTCATTTCCGCTGGCGCTTCGGTGCCCGGGGTCAGCTGGAATTCGACTTGCAGGCCAGCGATGGTGTGAGTTTCCAACGGCTCGGCAATCAGATCGGTAGGCGCGATCAGTGTGACCGTGCCACCGCTGGGCGCGCTCTTGCCGAGGCCAGCGTCGACCTGGCCGTTTTCACTGCGCGGCAACAGGCTGCCGAACTGGTACTGCGCGCGGCGACTCATGGCGTTGCCGGCCATGACGTTTTCGCTCATCACGTGTTCCATGAAACCGACCGGCGCGTAGACCTTGACCTTGCCGGACTTGACATCGGCCTCGTCGATCACCCCGCGCACGCCGCCGAAATGATCGACATGGGTGTGGCTGTAGATCACCGCGACGACCGGTTTGCGTGGGCGATTGGCGTAGTACAGATCCAGCGCCGTCCTGGCGGTTTCGGCCATGGTCAGCGGATCGATGATGATCAGCCCGTCGTCACCTTCGATGATGGTCATGTTGGCGAGGTCGAGACCGCGTACCTGATACAGCTTGGGGCTGACCTCGAACAGACCGGCGTGGGCATTGAGCTGTGCCAGCCGCCACAGGCTCGGATTGACCGATTCCGGCGCCTTGTCTTTGGCGAGGAAATCATAGGCATTGACGTTCCAGATGACTTTGCCGGCGGCATCCTTGATCTGGCCCTTGAACGGTGCGATCAGGCCTTTGCTGACGGATTCGAAATCGGTGCGGTCGCTGAAAGGCAGGGTTTGCAGTACGGCAGCGTTGCTTGCGGCGGTTTGCACGCTCGGCGCCACCGGACCGTCAGCAGCGAGCAACGGCTGGCTCAGGCAAGTGGTGATCAGGCAGGTCAGCAGGCCACGCGGGCTCAGGATGAAACGGGGCATGGGTGTCTCCGGTTTTATTATCGTTATGGCCGAACAGCCAGCAGCTTAAGGCGCGGCGCTGGGTGGACGATGATCATCAGCGGACAAAAACCATTCAGGGCCGCTATCCTAGGCCCAGGTTCACTGATCGGGTTTGCCCATGCTTGAGGTTCGCGACGTTTTCAAAAGCTATGCCACGCCACAGGGATTGTTGCCGGTGCTGCAAGGCGTCGACCTGACGCTGGAGGCCGGTGGCAGCCTGGCGCTGATGGGCGAATCGGGCAGTGGCAAAAGCACGCTGCTGCATCTGGTGGCGGGGCTGGACAAGGTCGACAGCGGCAGCATCCGCAGCGGTGAACATCGTCTGGAAGCCATGAGCGAAGCGCAACTGGCCAACTGGCGACGTACGGAAATCGGTCTGGTGTTTCAGCAGTTCAACCTGATCGGCAGTCTGCGCGTGGAAGACAATCTGGCCTTTCAGGCGCGCCTGGCCGGGCGCCATGAGCCGCGCTGGCAAGCGCATCTGGTGCAGCGTCTGGGTCTGGGCGATCTGCTCTCGCGGTATCCCGAGCAACTCTCCGGCGGTCAGCAGCAACGAGTCGCTTTGGGCCGGGCATTGGCTTCGCAGCCGAAATTGCTGTTGGCCGATGAACCCACCGGCAGCCTCGATGAAGCGACCAGCGATGAAGTGCTGCGGCTGTTGCTCGAATTGCTCGATGACACGCCGACGACCCTGCTGATGGTCACCCACAGTCAGCGCGTTGCGGCGCGTCTGGCTCAGCGTGTGGTGTTGTCGAACGGGCGGGTCGCCTGATGATCTGGCGGCAAACCCTGCGCGCGCTGCTCAGCCACTGGCGGCGCCATCCCGTGCAGTTTTTCAGCGTGCTGACCGGGTTGTGGCTGGCCACCAGTCTGCTCACTGGCGTCGAGGCGCTGAACAGTCAGGCACGTGACAGCTACGCGCGGGCCAGCCAGATGATCGGCGGCGAACCGCAAGCCAGCCTCAGCACGCCGAATGGGGCGCTGTTTCCACAGCGCTGGTTTATCGAATTGCGCCGTCAGGGCTGGCCGGTGTCGCCGGTGTTGCAGGGCCGGCTGACGCTCAAGGGCCACGAAGACCAGCGGATTCAGGTGATGGGCATCGAGCCGGTGTCGCTGCCGACGGATTCGGCAGTGGCCGGGCAGGCGATGCCGATCGAGCGCATCGTCGAATTTTTCAGCCCGCCGGGCAGCACCTGGATTTCCCCGGACACGATGCAAATGCTCGGCTTGCGCGAAGGTGATACACCGCAAACCGTAAACGGCCAAACCCTGCCGCCACTGCTCGCGCAGAAGGACATGGCGCCCGGCCTCTTACTGGTCGACATCGGCGTAGCGCAAAGACTGCTCGACCAACCCGAGCAACTGTCGCGATTGCTGCTGCCCAAGGACTTTCATCAAGAATTACCAGCGAGTTTCACCGATCGCTTGCAGCTCAAAAGCAGCGGCGAAGAAAACAATCTCGCGCGGCTGACCGAGAGCTTTCACCTCAATCTCGATGCCCTTGGATTTCTGTCGTTTCTGGTCGGCCTGTTCATCGTCCACGCTGCCATCGGCCTCGCTCTGGAACAGCGCCGAGGCTTGCTGCGCACGTTGCGTGCCTGTGGCGTCAGTGCACGAATGCTGATCGCGTGTCTGGTGGTTGAACTGGGTGTGCTGGCGTTGATCGGTGGGTTGTTCGGTGTGATCAGCGGCTATTGGCTGGCCAGCGTGCTGCTGCCGGACGTCGCCGCCAGCCTGCGCGGTTTATATGGCGCGGAAGTGGCGGGGCAGTTGCGTTTGAGTCCCTGGTGGTGGTTCAGCGGCATCGGTCTGAGTCTGCTCGGCGCGTTGCTGGCCGGGGCCAACAGTCTGCTGCGGGCGGCGCGCCTGCCGTTGCTGGCGGTGGCCGATCCGCAGGCGTGGCATCAACAGTATTCGCGCTGGTTGCGCCGACAGGGTTGGCTGGCGACAGCGCTGCTGACAATTGCGCTGGCAGCGCTGATCTGGGGCGACAGCCTGAGCAGCGGTTTCGTGCTCATGGCCGGGCTGTTGCTCGGTGCCGCGCTGGCCTTGCCGGTGTTGCTCAGCGCGTTGTTGAACCCGTTGCTCGGGCGCAGTCGTTCGGTGCTCGGCCAGTGGTTTCTCGCCGACTGCCGCCAGCAATTGCCAGCCCTGAGTCTGGCGCTGATGGCGCTGCTGTTGGCGCTCGCCGCCAACATCGGCGCCGGCAGCATGACCGCCGGTTTTCGCCAGACCTTCAACGACTGGCTCGAACAACGCCTGAGCGCCGAGTTGTACGTCAACCCGGCCAACCCGGCGCAGGCCCGCGAGATGCACAGTTGGCTCAAGCAGCAGCCCGACGTGACCGCTGTGCTGCCCAACTGGCAGGTTTCGGTGACGCTGCAAGGCTGGCCGGCCGATGTCTACGGCATCATCGACCACTCCTACTATCGCCAGCATTGGCCGTTGCTCGACAGCAGTGGCAGCGATCCGTGGGGCAAACTGGCCACGGACGATGCGGTGATGCTCAGCGAACAACTGGCGCGACGCCTGAAAGTGAAGCCGGGCGAGCATTTGAACGTTCCCACGCCGAACGGCACATGGTCGCCGCGCATCGTCGGCATCTACGCCGACTACGGCAATCCGAAGGGGCACGTGCTGATCAGCAGTGAGCACCTGCTGCGCGGATGGCCGCAACTCACGCCGAACCGCTTCAATCTGCGTATCGACCCAGCGCAGATTCCGGCGCTGCTCAACGCCTTGCAGGCGCGTTTTGCGCTGGATGACAACCGCATCGTCGATCAGGCGCGGCTCAAGGGCTGGTCGGTGCAAGTCTTTGAACGCACATTTGCTGCGACAGCAGCTTTGAACAGCCTGACCCTGGCCGTGGCGGGTGTGGCGCTGTTCATCAGTCTGCTCACTCAGAGCCAGAGTCGCCTCAGTCAGCTCGCACCGCTGTGGGCGCTGGGCGTTACACGCAAACAATTGATGCTGCTCAACCTCGGTCAGACCTGGCTGCTTGCCGTATTGACGTTGCTGTTGGCGCTGCCGTTGGGCATCGCTTTGGCGTGGTGCCTCGATGCGGTGATCAACGTGCAGGCGTTCGGCTGGCGCTTGCCGTTGCGGGTGTTCCCGTTGCAGTTGCTGCAACTGACGGGCCTGGCCTTGCTGGCGACTCTGTTGGCTTCGGCATGGCCGCTGTATTCGCTGTACCGCACGCAACCGGCGGACTTGCTGAGGACGTTTGCCCATGAGGACTAAATGGCTCGTGCTGATGATTGCGCTGCTGCTCGCTGGCTGCGATCAGCCTGCACCCGAGGAGAAGGGTTTTGCCGGCATGGGCGATCAGGCGCAATCGTTTACCCCTGTGGTGCCCGGTCGGGTGTTCAGCTTCCCGGCCGATCACGGCGCACATGATGGTTTTCGCATCGAGTGGTGGTACGTCACCGCCAACCTCAAGGATCAGCAGGGCAATGATTTCGGCGTGCAATGGACGCTGTTTCGCAGCGCCCTGAAGCCCGTCGCCGAGCAAGCCGGGTGGGGCAATCAAACGATCTGGCTGGGCCATGCGGCAGTCACTTCGCGCGCGGTGCATCATGCCGCCGAGCGCTACGCCCGGGGCGGAGTGGGCCAGGCCGGCGTGCGCCTGGCGCCGTTCGAGGCGTGGATCGATGACTGGATGTTTGCCAGTCAGACGCAGGATCCGTTGCGCGACATGCAACTCAGCGCTCGTGACAAGAATTTCGCTTATCAACTGCGCCTTACCTCCAGCCGACCGCTGGTGCTGCAAGGCGACCAGGGTTTCAGCCAGAAATCCGAAGAAGGCCAGGCGTCGTATTACTACAGCCAGCCATTTTTCCAGGCCAGCGGCACGCTGCAGATCGACGGCCAGACCTACACCGTCAGCGGCCCGGCGTGGCTCGATCGCGAGTGGAGCAGTCAGCCACTCACCGCCAATCAAACTGGCTGGGACTGGTTCTCGCTGCATCTGGACAGCGGCGAACACGTGATGCTTTATCGCATGCGGCAGAAGGACGGCGCGCCTTATCTGACCGGCACCTGGATCGCCGCTGACGGGCAGATTCAGACATTGCGCAGCGAGCAGATCAGCCTTGTGCCGCAGGATACGGCCAAGGTTGCTGATCGGCCGATGCCGGTGAAATGGTCGATCCGCATTCCTGACAAGAAACTCGATATCAGCGTTGACGCGATCAACCGCAATGCGTGGATGGATTTGCGTATTCCGTACTGGGAAGGGCCGGTGAAGATCAATGGCAGCCATCCTGGCCAGGGTTATCTGGAAATGACCGGGTATTAACGGCGGCACCGCTTTCTTCCCTGTGGGAGCGAGCCTGCTCGCGATGGCTATCTCAAAGACACCGATGATTAACAGCCTAACCCCAATCCCTGTGGGAGCTGGCTTGCCAGCGATGGCGTCAGCAAGGTCGCCACTAATCAAACCGCTCGGAACTCTCCCTTCGCCAATAGGCTCTACCCAGAAACCGCCATTTTCGGACTCACCCATGAGCGACGACGTGCAACTCCCTGACCTCAACACCTGGCAACGCCTGTTCGACGATCAGACGCTTTGGCAGCAATCGCCCGACGCTCACTATTTCGATCTGCAGCGCATCGCCGATGACCTGCTCGGCCAAGGCGCGATCGATCTTGAGCAATGGCAGTTGCTACGCGCCAAAGCCGACGATCTGCACAAGCAGTCACCCGAGGTCAACGTCGCCCGCGAACTCGAAGATCCCGAAGCCTGAGGACTCCTGCCATGAATACCACCAACAACCAGAACGACAACCCCGACGAACCACGCCCGGCCGGTGAAACCGAGCGCGACAATGATGCCCTGCGCCCGACCGATCCCAAGCAGCGGCAGGACAGCGGCAAGGGCACGCCGAGTGGCGAATCCACCGCCCAAGAGACCGCCAAGCCACATACCCGCGGGCCACAAACCCAAGTCAAGCCCTGAACAGCGTCTATGCTCACTGGCACGCCTGCTGCTGAAGTCGTTTCGGTGGCGGATGTCGCCATTTCATCACAGGGAAAGTAATGCATATGAAGCTCGACGCTCTGGCCAAGGCCATCACCCTCGCAACGCTGCTTTCTGCTGCCAGTTTCGGCGCTTTAGCTGCCGATATTCCGTTATCTGCCGTCGTTGAGGCCGATTCCGTTACCACCAAAGTGCTCGCCGTCGACCCGGCCAATCACCAGGTCGTGCTGGAAGGCCCCGAGGGACGTCAGGTCCACGTTCAGCTCAGCGACAAAGCGAAAAATCTCGCCAATCTCAAAGTAGGGGACTTGGTGAAGATCGAAGTGCAGCGGTCTGTCGCCGCTTATCTCGATACAGACGTGGATAAAGGTCTGCCAGGCACCACCGAACGTACCGGCGAACTGCGCAAGGCCCCGGGCAGCGATAACCCGGGCGGCGAGGCCTATCGTCAGGTTCAGGTGCAGCTGAAAATCAGCAAAATCGATTTGAAGACCAATCAGGTCACCCTCCAAGATCCGTCCGGACAATCGAAGACGCTCGATGTGAAGAAGCCGGAGATTCAGGCCAAGTTGAAAGATCTGAAAGTAGGGCAGAGCGTTATTGTCACTTACACCGATATCCTGAAAGTGACCAGTCAACACGATAGTTGAGTATTAACTCTACAAGTTTATTGCTCTTGTACAACTTTATGTATGAGAGCAATCATATAAAGGTTTTTGTAAGACAATTCCCGGGATAAATCGGCAAAACACGGTTTTTAACTTTTCAGTGCAAAAATTTCATGTTTGCCCATGACGACAGGTCCACTTGTTTGAATTAAAATCCTCGGCGTTCGCCCAGTGTCAGGGCTCTTTACCGGTGCAAGGATTGCCAGGCCGTAACACTGGGCGAACTCCACTACTGGCGAAAGTTGTATACAGAATCTGCAAACAAAAAGGGCGACTTTGCAGTCGCCCTTTTTTATTGTTTTCGATCAAGTCGAAGCCTGCATACCGGTTTTGCCATGCTGCCCCTGAAAGCGCTTGAGTGTCTGCTGGTACATTTTTGTACGGCGATGATCCTTGCCATACGTGCCTGCCGCCGCGACGGTGCCGGCCTGGATGTGATCAAGGTAGCGGAAGATCTTCCGCGGCGAGAGAAATCTGACGCCATAGCCCAACCCGACCATTCGATCCTGAAGCGTGTAACCAGGCACCTCTTCATCCATGCAGAAGTGCAGTCCGAGCGACTTCATCAAACGCGCATTCCACAGCGTACAGAAACTTTTCAGATGCGTTTCTTTATACGGGCGTGGTGGTTTCGAATGCAGCCCTAAATTAACTTTGAGCCGACGAACATGATGTTTGCAGAATCGCGAAGTTAACCGCCAGGTATCTCGCAGCCACCCACGATCAAGTTGCTCAACACAACCCACCGCCGCCATGTCCGCACTTTTCGTGCATTCGCGCATCATCATCGCGAACACTTCCATGTCGTAGACAAAGGTGTCGGTGTGCAGCAGAAACAAATAATCGGTCTCAACTTTCGCCAAGGCCAGATCCAGCGCCTTGCCATGGGCAATATGCCCCATTTCCTTGCCCGGCGACGGCCGCTCGATCAGATTGATCCAGTCCAGCGAACGCAAATAATCGAGGCTGGCATCCGCCGAATCGTTATCCACCACCCACACTGGAATGCCCTGCGCCTGGACATGCTCGCGCAACAGCTCCAGACACATGCGGGTAATGTCCGGGGTTTTGTAATTGACCAGAACCAGACTGAAGTCGGGATGCGGCTGGGTAGGCAGATCGAAGGCTTTCATGTCGGAGGGACTCATCACGGCTCAAGACGACAGGTTGATGAGCCGGGATGCTAGCGGGGGAAGCTTAGGTGAAGCTTAATTTGCCGATCTGATTGGTTTGTGAAAACAAGCGGGATAATTCAGATCCGACATTGTTTTCCAATAGATGCAGCGACCATTTGGTTTTGTCGCTTGTCCTGAACGGCGGTCCATCCGCAAAACCTGTGGGAGCGAGCCTGCTCGCGAAGGCGTCTTTCCACTCACATCATCGGCGACTGTTACACCGCTATCGCGAGCAGGCTCACTCCTACAATAGAACGGCGCAAATTCAGGACAGTTTGATCCGCAGCACTTCGGCACATTCCTCAATCGACCGCCGTTGCGTCTCGGCGTACAACCCCAACTCATCAATGGTCGGACGCCCCAGCGCCTGTTCGAAAGCCTGTCGATTGGAGTGTTCGGCGTAATGCGCCTGTGCGGCATCCCCCAGGTTCGACTGAAAAATCCCCGCCGCGCTCACCGGCAGGAAATCTTCGTACACCAGCGGCTCCGCTTTCACATAGCCTTCGCGCAATAAATCCTCCAGTGACGATTCGCCAAGTCCGTGCGCCGCGATGCCCTTTTCCGTAGCGAAATAACGAAAGTACGCCAGCCCCTGTTCGCGCATGCCCTCGATGCTGTCAGGAAATTCCGCAAAGTGCTGAGTCATCAGCGCGTCGTAGCGTGCGGCATTGGCTTCATTGGGGAAGTCGCCCAGTTCATCGCGAGCGGCATTCAACAAGCGGTCATACAGCGCGCGACCCTTGGGTGTCAGAGCTGCGCCGCGTTGTTCGATTTCGCCGAAGCGCGCGCTGTGGCTGCCACGGGTTTCGGGCTGATCGGTGAAGGCGATCGGCTCGTCCAGCGCCTTGAAACTGGTCTGGCGCAGCAGGATCGGGCAGTTGCGGCGTGGTGGACCTTCGATCACCGCTTTGGGTGTGATGCCATGGGCAGGCATCTGCTCCTGAACGGTGTCGATGTCCAGCGTGCGTGGGGTCAAGTGGTTGATGTGCGGGCCTTTGAACGCAACGACATCGGCGATCAAGCGGTGCTGAGCGCTGAGTTTTTGGTATTGCGCAGCAGTGACGGTGGCGCTGTGGTGCCAGCGAAAAGTCTCCAGTGCCTGTCGGACGAATTCCACGGCCTCCGCTTCATTCAGTCCGCCCGCCGTTTCCGCCTGTTCAATCAGGCGCAACGCCTCTTCAGTAAAAATCGAACGACGGGTCAGCACCGACTCGGCAAACTCACGCAGTTCACGATCTTCAATCAGCTCCAGGCGCAGCAACGAGGTGAACACGCGAAACGGGCTGACCTGCAGCGCTTCTTCATGCACCGCACGAAACGCCGTTGAATGCACCGGCACACCGGCCGGGGTCAGGTCGTAATAACCCACTGGTTGCATGCCCATCACCGCGAACAAGCGGGCGAGGGTGGCCAGCTCGCTTGCGGTGCCGACGCGGATGGCGCCGTGGCGTTCCATGTCCAGCCGCTCGATTTCGCCGGTGCGCTTGAGCTGTCCGGCAATATCAGGCTGACGTGCCAGCACTTCGCGGTTGGTTTTTTCCACCAGTTCCATCAGCGCACCGTACAGCGGCACCTCTTCGCGGTACATGTCGGACATCGCTCGGGAGAAGCGTTGGCGGATCAGGTCGGGGCTGACGAACGGCTGCACGGTCATGAAAAAAATTCCTGCCACGGTGACGAAATGGATGCCCGAAAAGATCGCAGCCTTCGCCCACGCGGGCAAACGAAGAATCCTACGAACTTCATTCTGCCAACGACTGATCCACCAGCTCAATCCAGTGTCTGACCGGCGTGCGCCCGGCGCTCGCCAGATGGCTCTGACAGCCCACATTGGAAGTGACGATCAACTCGGGCCGGCCGCTTTCCAGAGCGTTGAGTCGATGGTCACGCAGTTGCCGCGCCAGCACCGGTTGGGTCAGCGAGTAGGTGCCCGCCGAGCCGCAGCACAAATGGCCGTCCGGCACTGGTGTGAGGTTGAAGCCGAGTCGGGTCAGCACGGCTTCCACGGCGCCGCCGAGTTTCAGTGCGTGCTGCAAAGTGCACGGGCAATGCACGGCGATGCGTCGTTCGCTGGCGGCGCACACTTGCTCCAGCGGTTCCTCGGCGATGATTTGCACCAGATCCCGAGTCATTTCGCTGATCCGCCGTGCTTTCGAGGCGTAGATCGGGTCGTCCGCAAGCAAATGCCCATAATCCTTGATGAACGCGCCACAACCGCTGGCCGTTTGCACGATGGCTTCGGCGCCATTCTGCAAGTGCGGCCACCAGGCGTCGATGTTCTGTCGAGCGCGGTCAAGACCTTTGGCCTGGGCGTCGAGATGATAGTCGAGAGCTCCGCAGCAACCGGCCTCGTTCACCGGTGTGACGCTGATGCCCAGGCGATCGAGCACCCGCGCGGTCGCGTCATTGGTGTTCGGCGACAGGCCTGGTTGCACGCAGCCTTCGAGCAACAACACCCGGCGCGCATGACGAGGAGCGGGGCGCGACCCCATAACACCCAAGTGTTGCGGCAGTTTGCTTTCCAGCAGGCGCGGCAGCAGCGGTCGAAAGGTCGCGCCCATGCGCAGCAAGCCTTTGAACAAACCGGGATTGGGCGCCAACGCACGCAAGCCTTCGCGCAGCAAGCGCTGAGCGGCCGGGCGCGGCACCGCGCTGTCGACTACCGCGCGGCCAATGTCGAGCAGGTTGTGATAATCGACGCCGGACGGGCAGGTGGTTTCGCAGTTGCGGCACGACAGGCAGCGATCCAGATGCAGCTGCGTCTGCTCGGTGGCCGGTGCGCCTTCCAGCACTTGCTTGATCAGGTAAATGCGCCCGCGCGGGCCATCGAGTTCATCGCCGAGCAATTGATAGGTCGGGCACGTCGCGTTGCAGAAGCCGCAATGCACGCAGGTGCGCAGGATCTTTTCCGCTTCGCCAGCCCGGGGCAATTTTCGCGATTGCTCGCTGAGGGTGGTTTGCATGGCTAGACCTCCGCGTACATGCGTCCGGGGTTGAACAGCCCTTGCGGGTCGAGTTGCGCCTTGAGTTGCCGGTGGTAGCGCAGCAAGGTTGGCGCCAAGGGTTGAAACGGCGAGTCGGTGGCACCGTGGGTAAAGCACGTTGCATGGCCGCCCAAGGAATGGGCGAGTGCGTGAATCTCAGAGCTTTCGGATTTCACCCAGCGTTGCGCGCCGGCCCAGTCGATCAGTTGCTCGCCGGGCAACTCGAGCGGGCCGAGATTGTTCGGCAATGACAGGCGCCACAGCGGCAAGCCTTCGTCGAAAAAACTCAGGCGCTGTTCGTTGAGGTCGCGCCAGAAAACCGAGTCCAACGGCTCACCGCCGAGCCGTTGATGCGCCGCCGTTACCGAACCTTCGCCGCCTTCCAGACGCAGATACAGGCTCCGGCCATCGTGGCACGCAGCACTGATCGGCAGCGGTTGCTGGCCCCATTCGGCAAGTTTGCTCAAGGCCCGAGCGCAGTCGATATCGAGGCGAATGCTCAGGCACTGGCGCGGTTTCGGCAGGACTTTCAGCGACACTTCGGTGAGCACGCCGAGGCAACCGAAACTGCCGGCCATCAGTCGCGACAGGTCATAACCGGCGACGTTTTTCATCACTTCGCCGCCGAAGCGCAGATGTTGACCGAGGCCGGTGATTACCCGCGTGCCGAGAACGAAGTCGCGTACCGAGCCGGACCACGGCCGGCGTGGCCCGGACAGTCCCGTGGCGACCATACCGCCGACCGTGGCGCTGTCGGCGAAGGACGGCGGTTCACAGGGCAACATTTGCCCGGCGTCATCCAGCGCCGCAAGCAGCTCGGACAACGGCGTGCCGGCACGTGCGGTGACCACCAACTCGGTCGGATCGTATTGAACGATGCCGCGATGAGCACGGGTGTCGAGCACTTCGCCGGCCACCTCGCGACCGAGAAACGCCTTGCTGTTGCCGCCCTGAATCTTCAGCGGCGTGGCATTGGCCCGCGCGGCGTTGACCTGATCGAGCAGGGCGTTGGCGGCGTCGAAATCAGCCATCAGAATCGCTCCAGCTCGGGGAAGGGCAGTTGCCCGGCGTGAATGTGCATCGCGCCGAATTCGGCGCAGCGGTGCAGGGTCGGAATGTTCTTGCCGGGATTGAGCAGGCCCTGCGGATCGAACGCGGCTTTCACTGCATGAAACAGCAGTAACTCGTCGCTGTTGAACTGCGCGCACATCTGATTGATTTTTTCGCGGCCGACGCCGTGCTCGCCGGTGATGCTGCCGCCGACTTTCACGCACAGTTCGAGGATCTTGCCGCCCAATGCCTCGGCGCGATGCAGCTCCCCCGGCTGGTTGGCGTCGAACAGAATCAGCGGATGCATGTTGCCGTCGCCGGCATGGAACACATTGGCGACGCGCAAGCCATATTCTTCGCCGAGGCTGGCGATACCTTGCAGCACAGCGGGCAATTCGCGGCGCGGGATGGTGCCGTCCATGCAGTAATAATCCGGCGACAACCGGCCGATCGCCGGAAACGCATTTTTGCGCCCGGCCCAGAAACGCACGCGCTCGGCTTCGTCCTGGGCCTGGCGCACCTCGGTGGCGCCGGCCGCTGTCATGACTTCCCGTACGCGCTGGCAATCGTCGTGCACGTCGGCTTCGACACCGTCGAGTTCGCACAGCAGAATCGCCTCGGCGTCGACCGGGTAACCGGCGTGGATAAAATCTTCGGCGGCGCGAATGGCCAGGTTGTCCATCATTTCCAGGCCTCCGGGAATGATCCCGGCAGCGATGATTTCGGCAACCGCTCGGCCGGCCTTCTCGACTGAATCGAAACTGCCGAGCAGGACCTTGGCGACTTGCGGTTTGGGCAGCAGTTTCACCGTGACTTCGGTGATGATCCCCAGCAGGCCTTCGGAGCCGGTGAACAAGGCGAGCAGGTCAAAACCGGCTGAATCGAGCGCCTCGGAGCCTAGCGTCAGACGTTCGCCCTCGATGGTCAGTACTTCGATTTTCAACACGTTGTGCACGGTCAGGCCGTACTTGAGGCAATGCACGCCGCCAGCGTTTTCCGCGACGTTGCCGCCGATTGAACAGGCGATCTGCGATGACGGATCCGGTGCGTAATACAAGCCGAACGGGGCCGCCGCCTGGGAGATAGCAAGATTGCGCACCCCCGGCTGAACCCGCGCGATGCGTGCAGCGGGGTCGATGTGCAGGATGTTGTTGAACCGCGCCATCACCAGCAGCAGGCCCTGTTCCAGTGGCAGGGCGCCGCCGGACAGTCCAGTGCCGGCACCCCGCGCGACCACGGGCACGTTGTTCTGATGGCAGAGTTTCAGCAAGGTTTGCACCTGTTCGAGTCGACGGGGCAGGGCCACCAGCATCGGCGTGGTGCGGTAGGCGGAGAGGCCGTCGCATTCGTAGGGTTTGAGTTCATCTTCGCGCCAGAGGATGTCCAGGTCCGGCAGGGCTTGTTGCAGGGCCTTGAGCAATTCGCCCTTGTTCACCTCGGGCAACGGACCGTCGAGGCGTTCGTCGTAAAGGATGTTCATGGGAACGCCAACCTTCTGTCTCCGCTGATCGTTCCCACGCTCTGCGTGGGAATGTAGCCCGTGACGCTCTGCGTCACTGGACGCAGAGCGTCCCCTGAGGCATTCCCACGCAGAGCATGGGAACGATCAGTTGCGCAACCTGGGGCATTGCGAGTATCCATCTTCATCGCTGTCGTTCCAGAAACTCCCCGTACAGCCGCGCGGTATTTCCCGGCTGTTCGACCATCGGCATGTGCCCGACGTGATCCCACACATCCACTTCGAGATTGGCGATGCCTTTGCTCCACACCGGCACGCTGCTGACGTCGATCAGGCGATCCTTGCGCCCCCACAGCAACAGCGCCGGGCATTTGATCTCGGCCAGTTTCGGCTCCATCGGCGGGCTGGCGCGGAAGTCGCGGAAGATTTCTTCGAGCTCGTCACGTTGTTGCTCATAGCGCTGGGCGACGGCGTCCAGCACCAGTTTCGGTACCCACGGCGGCGACTCCATGGTCATCGCGTAGAAGCGCTGGAATTCTTCGCGGGAGTTGATCAGGAACGGGTTGTGCCCGCGCGCCAGATGGCGCTCCATGTCGCTCGGCTCCGGTGCGGTGACGCCGGCCGGGTCGATCAATGCCAGCGAGGCGATTCGCTCGGGATAGGTCGCCGCCAGCCACGCGGCGATGTAGCCGCCCATGGAGTTGCCAATGACATGGACTTTCTCCACGCCGCAGACGTCGAGCAGTTGAATCATGCGTTTGGCCTGAACCGCAATGTCGTAACCGCCGCCAGCCTTGAAGCCAGTCTCACCGTGGCCGGCCAGATCCGGGATGATCACCCGATACTGACGGACGAAATGCCGGGCGCAGCGCAGCCAGAGGTTTTTGTCGGCGCTGAAGCCGTGCAGCATCAGGATCGCGCTGGACGCCTCGTACGGCCCGCCTTGCCAGGTTGACACGGTCATCTCGGCGATCGGCACTTCGATCTTGTGCAATTTGTACAACTTGGCCTCGCTGGCCATGGCCAGGTTGTACAACCAATGGCCGACCGCTGGGTAACTCAACCAGCTCCAGGCCACGAAAACCGCGAGTGCGACAAACAGCAAAAGCATCGACGTCTTCCTTATACGTGTTCAGGACAAAATATGGTCGGCCGGTTTCAGCGCCCGGGTCAGCAGGTGATAGCTGAAACTGAAGCCGGGAAACATCGCGATCACATGGCCGCTCTTGCTCTGGTACCAACTGTGGCAGCCACCGGACTTCCACACCGTGCGCTGCATTTCCCGGTGGATCATTGCAGTGTAGGTACGTTCTGCGTCACGGCGCACTTCGATGCTGCGCAGGCCTTTGGCCCGTACGGTGCGGATGCAGTCGAGGATGTAGTTCATCTGCGATTCGATGATGAACAGCGCCGAGGTGTGGCCAATGCCGGTGTTCGGCCCGGTGACGATAAACAGGTTGGGGAAATCCGGCAGGCTGGTGCCGAGGTAGGCGCGC
Organism: Pseudomonas sp. ef1; assembly: GCF_007293365.2. Taxonomy (NCBI): domain Bacteria; kingdom Pseudomonadati; phylum Pseudomonadota; class Gammaproteobacteria; order Pseudomonadales; family Pseudomonadaceae; genus Pseudomonas; species Pseudomonas sp. ef1. The sequence goes on from NZ_CM129815.1 coordinate 3,293,913, forward strand.
GGGTATTCGGCCCAGACATCTCTGAGTTGCACCGCGTTTTTGCCGCTGACCGGGTAGGAAATCACCCCGTCGGTGGCGTCGTAACCGGTGGACCAGACGATCAGATCAACATCGAGATGCTCACCGTCCACGGTGTTGATCCCGCTTTCGTCGATCGAAGCGATGCCGTGCTCGCGACTGTGCAACGTGACGTTGGCGCGGCTCAGCGCCGGGTAGTACGTGCTGGACACCAAAACGCGTTTGCAGCCGATGGTGAAGTCCGGAGTGAGTTTTTGCCGCAGCAGCGGGTCCGGAACCTGGCGCTTGAGAAAACGCAGCGCATGTTGTTGGACCAGATGAATCGCCGGTCTCGAGTATTTGAAGGCGATCACCCGGGTTTCGAATTGCCAGTAGATCAGCCAGCGCAGCAGCTTGTACGCCGGCTTCAGACCGAGCAGCCAGCGTTGGAAACGGCCGAATTTGCGATCGGCACGCGGCAGCACCCAATGCGGCGTGCGCTGGAATACATGCAGGTGTTCGACTTGTGGCGCAATCGCCGGGATCACCTGCGCGGCGCTGGCACCACTGCCGACGATCGCCACGCGTTTACCGCGATAGTCGTAGCTGTGATCCCAATTGTTTGTGTGAAAAGTCTTGCCTTGAAAGCGATCCATCCCGGCAAAGTTGGGGATGACCGGCTGACTCAGCGGCCCGGAAGCATTGATCAGGAATTGGGTTCGGAAAGTACCTCTGGCGCGGGTGTGCACCAACCAACGCTTTTCCGCTTCGTCCCATTCGACCCGCTCGACATCGGCCCCCAGTTCCACGCGCTCGCGTAAACCGAACTGCTCGATCAGCTGTTCGGTGTAGCGACGCAGTTCCGCCTGTTCGGCGAACATCTGCGACCAGCGGTAGGGCGCGAATGACAGCGAATACAGCGGCGACGGCACGTCCACCGCTGCGCCGGGGTAGGTGTTCTGGCACCAGGTGCCGCCGAAAAAATCGCGTCGTTCAAGAATGCGAAAGTCGTCGATTCCGGCCTTGAGCAGGTTGACCGCCGCGCACTGGCCGCCGAAACCGCTGCCGATGATCAACACAGCGTAGGTATGCATGTGCCCCCTTTTTATAGTTGTTTTTCCATTTCCCCTCTTTCATTTATAGCCAACTCTGGGCCGCGCGTGCGGCGCTGATAGCGCTCTATTCAGGCCGCTGGCCGGTGATGGCTATTTAGCGGCGCCCTGATAGACTCCGGACACATCCTTGTCGGGATGTAACCATGCATCGCGCGGTCGAGGCCCTTATGGGAAATACGCGAGGAAAGGGACTTTCACTGGCCAGGAGGCTGTACAGGTCGCGGGTGTTCGGGCTGCTGCTCGGGCTGATGTGTGTCAGCGTGGCGATGCACGCGCTCGATCCGCCGCTGTGGGTGTGGGGCCTGATGCTGTTCAACGGCCTGGTCTGGCCGCATCTGGCCTTTCAATGGGCGCGAAGCTCGAGCGTGCCGTTTCGCGCCGAACACCGCAATTTGCTGATCGATGCATTCATGGGCGGCTTCTGGGTCGCCGCCATGCAGTTCAATCCCTTGCCCAGCGCTACCACGATTTCGATGATGGCGATGAACAACGTCGCCATCGGTGGCGGGCGTTTTTTGCTGGCGGGCACGGCGGCACAGCTATTCGGTATGGGCGTAGGGCTGGTGGTGTTTGCGCCGGCGTTCATCCCGCCAACAACGCCGCTGCAGCTGTACGCCTGTTTGCCGTTGCTGTTGCTGTATCCGCTGGCGCTGGGCTGGATCTGCTTTCGCCAGGCCTCGACCCTCGGTCGGCACAAGCGCGAGCTGCTGGCGTTGAGTCGCACCGACAGCCTCACCGGCCTGCTCAATCACGGCGCGTGGAAGGATCAACTGAACCTCGCGTTCCAGCGCTGCAAACGCCAGCAGCAGGGCGCGGCGATTGCGCTGATCGACATCGACCACTTCAAAGCGATCAATGACACCTATGGGCATGTCGCTGGCGATATCGTCCTGCGCCAGTTGAGCAAACTGCTCAAACAGAATCTGCGCGCCACGGATGTGGCGGGGCGCTATGGCGGGGACGAGTTCTGCGTGATTCTGCCGGAGCTGCCACTGTTCAACGCGGCTCAGGCCATGGAAGCCTTGCGCGAGCGTTTTGCGGTGATGGGCTACGAGCAGAACCCCGCGTTGAAGGTCAGTCTGAGCATTGGCCTGGCCGCGTACGACCCGAGCCATGCCGACGCCACGCGTTGGCTGGATGAGGCCGATCAGGCGTTGTACGAAGCCAAGGCCAGTGGGCGCAATCGGGTGATCTGCAACAGCGACAACAAACCGAGGCAGGCGCTGCTGGATTCGGTTTGAAGAGTGATCGGAGATCCCATGTAGGAGCTGCCGAAGGCTGCGATCTTTTGGGACGCTCTGCGTCCCGGACTGCGTTCCTTTGCTGCGCGTGGGAACGATCAAAATCAAAAGATCGCAGCCTTCGGCAGCTCCTACAGTTTGTTCGGTGTCAGTCGGGCAAGTGTCGCATCCGCTATAGAGCCTTGCGCCGATGTCGGTTACGGTTGAATCCCTCCGACACGAAACAAGGACTGCTTCATGACGTTCTCATTTTCCCGCTCTCTGCTGGCCGCCAGCCTCGGTCTGTCCCTCGCATTCTCGGCCGCAAACGCCGCCGAACCGCACAAACAAGTGCTCGCCGATGCCGAGCAGTATCAGCCCGAAGCCCTGAAATTGTTGGAGCGACTGGTCAATATCGACTCCGGCTCAGGTTATGAGCCGGGCCTGAAACAGGTCAGCGACATTGCCATCGATGAACTGAAAAAACTCGGCGCCACCATCGAACTGGTGCCCAACACCCCGGAAAAATCCAACCACGTGCTGGCCACGCTCAAAGGCACCGGGAAAGCGAAGATTCTCCTGATGGCGCACATGGACACTGTGTTCAAGGAAGGCTCCGCCGCCGAGCGGCCTTTCCACATCAAGGACGGCCGCGCCTACGGGCCGGGTGTAATGGACGACAAGGGCGGCATCGTCGCCGGCATCTACGCATTGAAAGTGCTGAAGAACCTCGACTTCAAGGATTACGCGCAGATCACCTTCCTGCTGGATGCCAGCGAAGAAACCGGCTCGGACGTCGCCACCGACCTGATCAAGAAAACCGCCAAACAGCACGACGTCACCCTCAACCTCGAACCGGGGCGCCCGGCCGATGGCCTGGTGGTGTGGCGCAAGGGCAGTGCGACGGCGCTGGTCGAAGTCAAAGGCAAGGCCGCCCACGCCGGCGTCGCGCCAGAATTGGGACGGAACGCGGCGATGGAAGCGGCGCACCAGATTCTGCAACTGGGCAAGCTCGGCGATGAAGCGAAGAAGACCACCATCAACTTTACCGTGCTCAAGGCCGGTGATCGCACCAACGTGATTCCTGATCAGGCCACGGCCAAAGCGGATGTGCGCGCGGCAGTGCCGGAGGAATTTGATCGCATCGAGAAGGATCTGGCGCGGGTCTCGCAGGACAAGTTGATTGCCGATACCGAAGTGAAAACGTCCTTGCAGCGCGGACTGCCTCCGATGCCGCAGACGGCGGAGTCGGATCGCTTGATGGCCATGGCCCAAGGGATCTACGGCGAGATCGGCCGCAAGTTGACCGAGGAGGGCAGTGGTGGCGCGGCGGATGCCAGCCTGTCCGCAGGCGTAGGGACGCCGACGCTGGATGGCTTCGGGATTGTCGGCGGCAATATTCATACGCCGGAGGAATACGCCGAAGTGGCGAGCGTGGCGCCGCGGATTTACTTGTTGTCGCGGATGATTATGGAGTTGGCCAAGCCGCGGTGAAGCAGTGATCATTCCCGGTTCAGCCCCGCAGCCGCAGACGCTTTCGCGAGCAGGCTCGCTCCCACAGGGGACCGCATTTCAACTGTGGGAGCGAGCCTGCTCGCGAAGGGGCCGGTGCAGCGTGTGCATCACTCCTTGACGCTCATGTATTCCTTGGCCCAGAAAATGTATTCCTCGGGTTGGGTATAGGTGTGGGTCAACTCGGTCGCGCTCAGATCGGAGGCCTGGGTGAAGATCTGCCGCTGTTCGCGCAGGCTGTCATAGGTGGCCTTGATCGCGGCGAAGTAGGCGCCATGGCCGTCGATGGTCACGCGCACGCCCAGTTCGGCCAGGCGCTTGTCGTCGCGCAGGGCCGGGTTGCCGTAGGTGACCAGCATCAGCGGCACGGTCAGATGTTCGGCGATCTGTTCCAGCTGATCGAAGTCCTGCACGCCGACCATGCAGATACCGTCAGCGCCCGCCGCCTGATATTGGCGGGTGCGGCTGATGATTTCCTGATTCGGCAGAATGCCGGCGTTGGTGCGGGCGATGATGGCCATCTCGGTGTCGACCCGGGCTTCCAGCGCCGCGCGGATCTTGCCGACGCCTTCGGCCACGGTGATCAGGTCGGTGGATTTGCGCCCGAATTGCGCGGGCAGCAGGGTGTCTTCGATGGTCAGTGCAGCGACGCCCGCGCGTTCCAGTTCGACGATGGTGCGCATCACGTTAAGAGCGTTGCCATAGCCGTGGTCGGCGTCGGCGATCACTGGCAATTGGGCGACGCGGCCAATGCGCGTGGCCTGTTCGGCGAATTCGCTGAGGGTGATCAGGGCGAAGTCCGGCGCGCCAAGCACCTGCAGGGAGGCCACGGAACCGCCGAGGATACCCACTTCAAAACCCAGGTCAGCGGCGATGCGGGCGGACATCGGGTCGAACACCGAAGCCGTGTGATAGCAGGTGTCGGAGGCCAGCAGCTGACGGAAGTTACGGCGCAAATCTTGATGGGAAAGCCTGGTCATACGAGTTCCACCAATACATAAGGAATGGAAAGGCTTGAGCAAAGGTGTCAACGCCGAAGAATGAAAAGGCTATCACGCGAATGGGTCAAGAATCATGACGAATTTGCGCGGCAGGACTGGCGGCTGAAAGGTTTAATCTCTCGCGCTGGGAATATCAGGCCGCCACGGCGTGTTGCTGTTGATGGGGCAGAAGCACTGCGCGCACTGAATTGCCCGGCTGAAGTTGCAGGCGTTTGGCAGTGAGACGATCGACAACCAGGCTGTTGCCCACCAGGCGACCGGGCGCCACGGTGATACGGCAGTTTTCCAGCCGGCGGTTGTGAATCAGCCATAGCGGCGCCTGCTCGTCCGGGGTGCCGAGGCTCAGGGTCAGTTCGAGACTGTCGCGCACCGTGCGGATGCTGCGGATCGGCGCTTCGATGACCGGGCCACCGTCGAAAATGTCGATATAGCCTTTGTGCGTGAAACCCTCGGCCTGAAGAATCTTCAACGCGGGCTGGGTGTTCGGGTGAGTCTGGCCGATCGCGGCCTGCGCCTGTTCGGTGAGCAGGCAGGTGTACAGCGGCTGGCGCGGCATCAGTTCGGCGATAAAGGCTTTGTTGCCCAGACCGGACAAGTGATCGGCGTGGGTGAAATCCATCTGGAAAAAGTGCCGGCCGAGGCTGTCCCAGAACGGTGAGCAACCGTTTTCATCGGCACTGCCGCGCAGTTCGGCGATCATCTTCTCGCCAAACAGATGCGGAAATTCGGCGACGAACAGCAGACGACCCAGCGACAACAGGCGGCCATTGCTGCCGTTGCGCTGGTCATGGCGCAGGAACAGCGAGCACAGCTCCGATTGGCCGGTCAGTTCGTTGTTGAGGAACAACGTTGGGATCTGCCGCTGAATGCCCAGATCCGGCGCCGAACTGACGGTCACCCCGAGCCGGTAGTTGTACCAGGGCTCGCGCAGGCCAACGGCGCCGGCCATCGCGCTGACACCGACCACGCGCTGCTCATCATCCTCGAGGACAAACAGGTAATCGGCATCGGCGCGCTCCACCTGTTCGGCGAACGCCCGTTGCGCCCAGCGCACCCGGTGCGCAAGTCGGTCCTCGTTGGCCGGAAGGGTGGTGAAACCTGGTCCAGCCTGTTCGACGAGGGTCATCAAGGCAGGCAGGTCGCTGACTTTTACCGGACGGACAATCATGCTCCAACTCCTTTGGCGTACCGATTCAGGCGCGGATGGCTAACGCGGCTCACAGAGCGACCAGCCGTATCGAGCTGCCTTCGCTGACTTTCAGCGCCGCGCAGATGGCGGGTGTCAGGGGCAGCGGTTGATCAGGGTGATAATCGAGTTCGGTGACAATCGCGCGGTAGTCATGCAGGGCGTCATTGCTCAGCAGATAACGGCCACGGGCGTCGGTCGATACTTGTTGGCGGACAATGGCGGTCTGGCTGTCAGCGATCGAGCGAATGTTTGCGGTACGCGCATACAGGGTCGGGCCGGCGTCGAACAGGTCGATGTAGCTGTTGGTTTCGAAGCCTTCCCGCGCGAGGATGTCGAACGCTTCCTGGCCGTCCGGGTGCACGCGGCCGATGCAATCCTGCGCCGCTTGCGGCAGCATCGGCACGTAGATCGGGTATTGCGGCATCAGTTCGGCGAGAAACGTGCGGCTCTGCAACCCGCAGAGGCGCTCGGCTTCCGCGTACGGCAGGTCGAAGAAATGCTTGCCCAGCGCATCCCAGAACGGCGAGTGACCCTGCTCGTCGCTGTAGCCGACGATCTCGGTGATCACCGCCTCGGAGAACCGCTGTGCATGCGCAGCAATGAACAGCAGGCGCGCTCGCGACAACAGTTCGGAAAACGGCGTACGCACCAGAGCGGCGTCAATGTGGAAACCGCGCAGCAAGGTATGCCCGCTGAGGTCATGGCACAGCGACAACGCCGGCACGCCATGCTCGATGTTCAACTCTCGCGATGCACTGGTGAAATGGCGATTGCGCAGGCTGTAGAACGGCTCCTTGAAACCGGCGGTGGCAAGGATTTCCGAGCAGCCGACCAATTGCTGGCGTTCGAGATCTTCCAGTACAAAGAAATAGTTTTCCGGCCCCTGGGCTGTGGCAGCGCTGTCGAAAGACGCGCACGACGCGGCGATTTTTTCGCGCAGGTGTTCGCTGTCATCCGGCAGCGAAGTCACGCCGATCAGGCTCTCGCGGGCCAGGCGCTGTAGCTGGGGCAGATCATTCTGCTCGACTGGGCGTAAGACCAGCATGGATGTACTCCTGTATCAAAAGGTTCGGCCGATTCGCCGAACCTGACTATCACTGTCGGTGTCCACGCGTTGAATCGGCGGTCGCCTGATTTGTTGTCAGACGCCGCTCTTTTTCTTGTCAGCCTTTGCTCGGATCGGGCAGCGCTGTGCTGGCGCCGAGCTTGTTGAGAAAGAACAGGTACACAAGGCCCAGGGCAATCCAGATCAGGCCGAGTTTCTGCGCATCGACGCCCATGTTGTACATGATGGCGGCGACGATGATGAAGCCGATCACCGGGCAGAGCAGATGGCGCACAAACTGTCCCGACTTCTGCCGACGCCAGTAGTGGTTGATCACCGTCAGGTGCAGGAGCATGAAACCGCTGAGGGCGCCGAAGTTGATCAGCGAGGTGAGGATGTCGACCGCGTCGATGAACAGGTAGCAGATCAGCAGCGACAACACCGCCACCAGATAAATGCTCAGGTACGGCGTGTTGTGTTTCGGGTGGACCTTGGCCAGCAACTTCGGCAGCTTGCCGTCGCGGGCCATGCCGAACAGCAGGCGCGAGACGGCGGCCTGCGAGGTGATTGCCACGGCCACGCCCCAGGCCAGCGCCGTGGCGACGGCTGTCAGGGTCGCCAGCCAGCTGCCAGCGGCGATTTCGGCAATTTCATAAAACGCGGTGTCGGCGGATTTGAAGCCCATGCCCGCCGCCAGATCGGTGGCAATCCACGTCTGTACCACGAAAATCGTGCCCATCACCGCCAGGGTGATCAGCGCTGCCTTGCCGACGCTGCGGCCCGGATCTTCCTTGATTTCTTCGGCGAGGGTGGAGATCGCGTCGAAGCCGAGGAACGACAGCACGGCGATCGACACGGCTTGCATCAGCAGGGCGAAGTTGAAGGTTTGCGGGTGATACAGCGGCGCCAGCGTCAGCTCACCGTTACCGCCACCGTTGTGCAGGGCGTTCCAGGCGTAGAACAGGAAGATGCCCAGCACGACCAGTTGTGCCAGCAGGAACAGCATGTTCATCCGCGCGGTGAAGGTGATGCCGCGCAGGTTGACGAACGTCGCGCTGACCAGAAACGCCAGGATGAAGCCGACCTTGGGAATGTCCGGGTACAAATGGTTGAGCGCCATCGCCGAATACAGGTACAGCAGCGGCGGAATCAGCAGGTAATCGAGCAGCATCAGCCAGCCAGCGATGAAGCCGACGTGTTGATTAAGGCCGCGTTGCGCGTAGGAATATACGGAGCCGGCAACCGGAAAGGCCTTGGCCATGCTGCCGTAACTCAGCGCGGTGAACAGCATCGCCACCATGCCGATGATGTACGCCAGCGGCACCATCCCCGGTGCTTCGGCGTTGACGTAGCCATACACACCGAACGGGGCGATGGGGATCATGAAGATCATCCCGTACACCACCAGATCGGTCAGCGTCAGGCTACGTTTCAACTCTTGCTTGTAGCCGAATTCTTCAATTTCCATGAAGCGCAACTCCTTGTCAGCCATCGGTCGGTTTATGTTTTATCGGTCCGTCATTTACAGCAAAGGTGCGAGGTAGCCGGCCCAGCGCGACACTGCTTCGGGGCTGCGCAGCAGATCGTTGCGCACCTCGATCAGCACCGCCTCAAGCCCCCGGGCATCGCCGTGCACCGGCACGGTCATGTCGCCCAAGGGATCAATTCTGTACGGTTGGTTGCCCGCCACTTTCAACGGTTGCGCTTGCAGGCCGTCGAGCAAACGCAGGGCATAGTCTTTGGCCTGGCCGAACAACACGCCGACTTCCAGCGGTCGCGGCTGGCCGTAATACACCGGGGTGAAACTGTGAATGCCGACCACACGCACCGGCAGACCTTTGGCAATGCGCTCGTCGATCAACATCTGCAAGCGCGCATGAAACGGTTTGAACAGCGTTTGCCGGCGGTACTCGCGGGTTGCTTCGTCGAGCTCGCGGTTGCCGGGTATCGGGTAGATCTCGCTCTGCAGCGGGATGCTGTCCGGCGCATGGCGCGGTCGGTTGAGGTCGATCAGCAGCCGTGAATAGTTGGCGCTGAGCAGGGTAGCGCCAAGCTGTTCCGACAACTGTTCGGCCAGTTGCAGCGCGCCGATGTCCCAGGCGATATGTTCGCGTGCGGCCGCCTCGTCCAGGCCCAGATTGTTCAGGGCCTCGGGGATGTATCGACTGGCGTGTTCGCACACGAGGATCAACGGATTCGTCGAGTCCTCGCGGCTCAGGGTGTAGACCGGGCGGGTATACAACCCAAGCTCGGCGGATTCAGTACAGGCGTGCATAGTGCTCACACAGGTCAGCGGGCGAGAGCTGTTCCGTCAGCGCCAGTTCCTCGGTTTTCAGGGCGTAATACGTGTCGAGTAACGGCTTGGGCAGCCATTCATTGAAGGCTGCACTGTCACGCAGGCAATCCAGCGCCTGGGCCAGCGAGGCGGGCAGGGCGACGATGCCCCGGGCCTTGCGTTGCTCGTCGTTGAGTGAATCGGGAATTTCATCGGTGATCGCGTTCAGCGCCAGACGTTGTTCGATGCCCAGCCGCCCGGCAATCAGCAGTGCGGCCATGGCCAGATGCGGCGAGGCGGTGGCGTCCATGGCGCGAAATTCCAGGTTGAACTGCTGCGCAGCGGATTTACCCCCCAAGGTCACGGTCGGGCAGATGCGCAGCGCCGCTTCACGATTCTGCTGCCCCAGACACGCATAGGACGCGCTCCAGTGGTGCGGCTGCAACCGCTGGTAGGACAGCGGCGTCGGCGCGGTGAACGCGCACAGCGCCGGTAGAAAATGCAGGACTCCGGCAGCCCAATGCTGGCCGATGCTCGACAGGCCGTTGCTGGTGCCGGCGTCGTACAACATCGGCTGGCCGGCCAGGTCGAGCAGGCTGACGTGCAGGTGCACACCGTTGCACACCGCCTCGGCGGCAGTCTTCGGCGCAAAACTCAGGTCGAGGCCCATTTGCCGGGCGATTTCCCGGGTGATTTCGCGCACGTTGACCGCACGATCCGCCGCCGCTACGCCAAGAGTCGGGCGGCAGGTGATTTCGTATTGGTGCTTGCCGTATTCCGGCAGAAACATTTCCGGCTCGACGCCGCCGGCGCGCAGGGCACTGAGCAGCCAGCCGCCGAATTCGGCGCCCTGGCGCTGCGCTTCGAGAGAGAACGCCGCGTGTTCGGCAATGCCTGCGTGCAGGTTGAATTCATGTTCGAAGGCGGCGTTGACCTGCAACCCCAACTCATCGTGATAGCGCTCGATTTCATCGCGCAGCAATGTGCGTGGGCAGGCGCCCCAGGCCTGGCCGTCGGTCTCGCGAATATCGGCGTGGATGAAATCCAGCACCGGTGCATTGGCGTCCGGGCCGCTGCCGACAGTGACGCGGCTGCTCAGATCCGGAATCAGCCGCAGGTCGCCGTACGCGCCCCACGGACTGCTCGAGGCGATGATGTCCTGCGGCGTCAACGCGCTGTTGGCGGGGACCCAGCCGCAACCCGCCGCCTGGTAATGCTCCAGCTCATCGCTAGGAAACGAGCGGCCCCGGGTGATGCCGATCAGGTCGGTGGTGACCAGTGTGGTCATCGGCAACGGGGTCAGGCGCGGGCTCATGGCTGCATCTCCCGCAGACGACCGAGCACGGTGTCGGTGTCGGTGATCCAGCAGTAACCCTTGATCGCGTTGAGGCAGGCGTGATGGCGTTCAGCTGTGTAAGTGGCGCAGGCATCCTCCACCAGCGTGACCAGATAGCCACGGTCGGCGGCATCGCGCACAGCCATGTCCACACATTGGTCGGTTACGATGCCAGCGATGATCAGATGCCGGGTCTGCAGATTGCGCAGCACGTAATCGATGTTGGTTGAATTGAACACCCCGGAGGAGGTCTTCGGCAGCACGATTTCGTTCTCGGCCGGGGTCAGCTCAGCGATGACCTGAGCCTGCACGCTGCCCTTGGGCAGGTGCATGTCCGACAGTTTGTGATCCAGCGAGCGGTCGCGACCGTCGGCGGTCAGGCTTTCGATAATCGTGTGCAGCACGTTCTGCTGCGCCTGACGAAAGGCGCCAAGCAGCCGTTGCTGATTGGGCACCACCTGGCTGCGCGTGCGCTGGAGAAAATACTCGGCATCCGCGCCGCTCAGGTGCGGGTCGAATTGCGGTTCGAGCCAGGCGCGCTGCATGTCCACCAGCAACAAAGCGGTGTGGTCGGTCGCAAACGGCAGGTCCCGTGGCGAGTGGTGGGGAAGGCTGAACATCCTTATTTGTCCTCCAGCAGGTGAGTCGCAAAATCGTTGCGCAGGGCATCGATGCCTTCCAGGCGATCGGCCGGGTCCGGCACGCGCAAGGTCAGGCAGGCAATCAACGCCTCGACCTGCGCCAGCGCCGGTACCATAGTGTCGAACGGCGACGCCGATTCCACCGGCGCGCTGATGATCAGGTCGGCCAATTCGCGCAGCGGCGAGGCGTAGACATCGGTGAACAGCACCACTCGCGCGTTGTTGTTCTTCGCCGCCTGCGCAACGCGCAAAGCCTGGGTCTGGTAGCGCCGGTAGTCGAACACCAGCACCACGTCCTGACGTTGCAGATCGTATAAACGGTCGGGCAGCAGGGCGTTGTCTTCCAGGGCGAAGCAGCCGGGACGCAGCAGACGCAAGTGATTGAGCAGGTAATTGGCCAGCAGAATGCTGAAGCGGCCACCGAAACAGTAGACCTGATGGCGGCTGTCGAGCAGCCATTCCAAGAGGATGCGTACGTCTTCAGGCTGGGTCAGGGCTTGGGTGTCGACCAGCAAACGCTGGCTGTCGGCCAGATAATGCGCCCAGGCATCGTCCTTGTTCTGCTGCGAACGCGGCTGCAACAAGGTGCGCGGTGAACGCAGGCGATGGTCCATGTCGCTGAGCAGGGCTTCCTGGAATTCGGCATAACCGCCGAAACCGAGCTTTTTCACCAGACGCACGATGGTCGGATCGCTGACACCGGCATGTTCGGCCAGTCGCGCCATAGGCCCGAGACCGTTGCGTGGATACTGATCAAGCAGGGCGCGAACGACTTTGCGCTCCGACGGCGTCAGGTCCAGGCCGGGATCGGTGATCAGGTCTCTGAGAGGGGGCATCCGGGCTCCTGCTGGATGGGGTGTCGAATTTGTTTCACATTCCGTTAAAAGAGTATTTATGTAATGGGTGCTACATGTCTAGCGAATTTTTGTACAGGTTTTTCGAGCACCAAAAGTGTGCAAGGTGCCCGTGTAATAAGGGCTACGTCGAAATAACGCGCTGTTGTAGTCCTTTGCCGATTGCTGTGTCAGACATTGCCTATCCCAAGCTCAGCGACTGGCCGGTGACAACCCTGAACGCCGAGGTTTTACGGCACAATGCGACGCGTATCGGCTGTGTGCCATTGTTTGTTTTATCTTTCGACCGAGAACCTGCTTGTGCCAAGTAGCCGTTTGACACTGATTTGCCATGCGCGAACCATCGCACAGAAACTGGCGCGTTTTCCTACGGACGAGCCTGTTGAAAATCTGGCTGTTCCGTCCGACGCGTTCAGGGCGCGATTGGCGGTAACACGGCGGCTGGTGTGTGCCCCGGAGTTGAGAACTCAGCAAACGGCAGCATGGTTTGGCGTCGATGCGCAGATTGATCAAGCTCTGCGCGATTGCGATTGGGGACGCTGGCACGGGCAATCGATCAAGGATCTGCAAGCCAATGAAAACCAGGCTTTGCAAGCCTGGCTGGCCGATCCTGAAGCCGCACCCCACGGCGGCGAATCGGTCAGGCAACTGACGCAGCGGGTCTCAATGTGGCTGGACTCCATTGCCGAAACCCCAGTACATGTAGTGGCAGTCACGCATCCTTTCGTCATTCGCGCGGCGCTAATGCAGGTGCTGCAGGGCGCGGCGTTCCACGCAATCGACGTCGAGCCCCTGGCGATGATCGCCTTGCGCTTCAATGGCATCTGGCGGCTACGCTTGCCGGGCATGGCCCTTGACGAGGAATACTGATGAAACAGTTGCTGGTCATCGGCATTGGCGCGGGCAACCCGGACTACATCACCATGCAGGCGGTGAAAGCGCTGAATCGGGTCGATGTGTTCTTTCTGCTGGATAAAGGCCAGAGCAAGCAGACGCTGATCGACCTGCGCCGGGAGATCTGCGAGCGCTACATCACTGACCACGCTTATCGCTTTGTCGAAGCCAGCAGCCCGGAGCGGGAGCGCGGCGATGTCGACTACACAGCGAGCGTCGATGCACTGAACCTCGCCAAGCAGCAGACCTTCGAACGGCTGATCAATGAAGAATTGTCCGACGGCCAGTGCGGCGGATTCCTGATCTGGGGCGATCCGGCGTTGTACGACAGCACACTGCGGATTCTTCAGGCGATTCAGGCATCAGGCCGCTGTCAGTTTGAATACGAAGTGATACCGGGGATCACCAGCGTTCAGGCCCTGGCTGCGCAGCACAAAATACCTTTGAACACGATTGGTCGCTCAGTAGAAATCACCACAGGCCGGCGATTGGCGGCGGGGCAGGTGAGTGAAGCGGACAGTCTGGTAGTAATGCTCGATGCCGAGGATTCGTACCAGCGGGTGGCGGATCGGCAGACCGACATTTTCTGGGGCGCTTACCTGGGCACGCCGGACGAGATTCTGCTCAGCGGCAAGCTGGCGGATGTGGCCGATGAGATCGAAAGGGTGCGCAAGGCGGCACGAGCGGAGCATGGGTGGATTATGGATACCTATCTGTTGCGCAAGCCTTGAGTGGTTGGCGCCTGAACAAGCGCTTTCGCGAGCAGGCTCGCTCCCACAGGGAAATGCGTTGCAGAATGTGGGAGCGAGCCTGCTCGCGAAGGGGCCAGAACATTCACCACCGATTGTAGACAGGCAAAAAGAAACCCGGTGCAACGCAAATCGCACCGGGTTTTTTGTTGCCAGCCAACAGCGGATGTCGTGGATCCGCCGTCAACCTTGAACTCCGTATCAGCCGCGTTCCAGCGCCAAAGCCACGCCCTGACCGCCGCCGATGCACAAGGTCGCCAGACCTTTTTTCGCATCGCGCTTGAGCATCTCGTGCAGCAATGTCACCAGCACGCGGCAACCTGATGCGCCGATCGGGTGGCCGAGGGCGATGGCGCCGCCGTTGACGTTGACCTTGTCCAGATCCCATTGCAGGTCTTTGGCCACGGCCAGCGATTGCGCAGCGAACGCTTCGTTGGCTTCGATCAGGTCGAGCTGATCGATGCTCCAGCCGGCCTTGTCCAGGCAGCGGCGGGTCGCCGATACCGGGCCGATGCCCATGATCGCCGGGTCGACGCCAGCGTTGGCGTACGCAGCAATTTTCGCCAGAACCGGCAGGCCCAGCGATTTGGCTTTCTCGGCACTCATCAGAATCACGGCGGCGGCACCGTCGTTCAGCGACGAGGCGTTGCCAGCGGTGACGCTGCCGTCCTTTTTGAACGCCGGACGCAGTTTCGCCAGAGATTGTGCGGTGGTATCGCCGCGTGGCTGCTCGTCGACCTGGAACGCGAGCGGATCGCCTTTGCGCTGCGGGATCAGGATCGGCGTGATTTCATCAACGAAGCGCCCGGCCTCGATTGCAGCGGCAGCTTTCTGCTGGGAAGCGGCAGCGAAGGCGTCCTGCTGTTCGCGGCTGATCTGGTATTTGTCGACCAGATTCTCGGCAGTGATGCCCATGTGGTAATCGTTGAACGCATCCCACAGGCCATCGCTGATCATGGTGTCGACGATTTGCGCGTGGCCCATGCGCAGGCCGGTGCGCGCACCCGGCATGATGTAGTTGGACAGGCTCATGTTCTCCTGACCGCCGGCGATGATCACCTCGGCGTCGCCGCAACGGATCGCTTGCGCGCCCAGGTGCAGAGCCTTGAGGCCCGAACCGCATACCTTGTTCAGGGTCATGGCCGGTACGGCGTGGGGCAGGCCAGCCTTGATCGCGGCCTGACGTGCCGGGTTCTGCCCGGCGCCAGCGGTGAGCACCTGGCCCATGATCACTTCATCGACCTGCGCCCCGTCCAGGCCGGTCTGCTCGAGCAACTGGCGGATCACCGCCGCGCCCAGGTCTACAGCGGATACATTGGCCAGGGAGCCCTGAAAACTGCCGATCGCGGTACGCGTGGCGGCAACAATGACGACGTCTTGCATTTTCGAATTCCTCACTGGGCAGCGAACTGCATTTCCGGTACGTGATCCGGGACGATCAGTTTACCAGCGGTTTTGGCGACGATTTCCTCAACACTGACGCCAGGTGCGCGTTCCTTGAGGACAAAAGCGCCATTTTCGATTTCCAGATAGGCGAGGTCGGTCAGTACGCGCTTGATGCAGCAGGCACCGGTCAGCGGCAGGCTGCACTTGGCCAGCAGCTTGGACTCACCGTCCTTGGACGCGTGGGTCATGATGACAATGATGTTGTCGGCGCCGGCCACCAGATCCATCGCGCCGCCCATGCCCTTGACCAGTTTGCCGGGGATCATCCACGAAGCGATGTTGCCTTCGACGTCGACCTCGAACGCGCCGAGCACGGTCAGGTCGACATGGCCGCCGCGGATCATCGCGAAGGATTCGGCGGAATTGAAGATCGACGCGCCGATCCGTGCAGTCACCGTTTGTTTGCCGGCGTTGATCATGTCGGCATCGATGGTTTCTTCGGTCGGGAACGGACCCATGCCGAGCAGGCCGTTTTCCGATTGCAGCATGACTTCCATGCCTTCGGGGATGTAGTTGGCGACCAGGGTCGGAATGCCGATGCCGAGGTTCACGTAGTAGCCGTCCTGCATTTCGCGGGCGACGCGCTGAGCCATTTGTTCGCGGGTAAGTGCCATGTTGTTGTTCTCCGAAGGCCTGAATTATTTGCGGATGGTGCGCTGTTCGATGCGTTTTTCGAACGTGCCGCAAATGACCCGGTCGACGTAGATGCCCGGGGTGTGGATCTGCGTCGGGTCGAGTTCGCCGGGCTCGACGATTTCTTCGACTTCGACCACGGTGATCTTGCCGG
Source organism: Pseudomonas sp. ef1 (assembly GCF_007293365.2). Classification (NCBI taxonomy): domain Bacteria; kingdom Pseudomonadati; phylum Pseudomonadota; class Gammaproteobacteria; order Pseudomonadales; family Pseudomonadaceae; genus Pseudomonas; species Pseudomonas sp. ef1. The sequence goes on from NZ_CM129815.1 coordinate 3,309,974, forward strand.
CGGTCGCGGCCAACGGGTTGAAATTCTGCGCGGTGTGACGGTAAACGACGTTACCGAAATGGTCGGCCTTCCAGCCTTTGACGATGGCGAAGTCGCCGGTGATGGACTCTTCCATCAGGTACTTGCGGCCCTTGAACTCGCGCACTTCCTTGCCTTCGGCAACCGGGGTGCCAACGCCAGTGGCGGTGAAGAACGCCGGAATGCCGGCGCCGCCTGCGCGCATCTTCTCGGCGAGGGTGCCTTGCGGGGTGAGGATGACTTCGATCTCGCCCTTGAGCAGTTGCTCTTCAAACAGTTTGTTCTCGCCGACGTAAGAGGCGATGACTTTGCTGATCTGGCGGTCGGTGAGCAGCACGCCAAGGCCGAAACCATCAACGCCGCAGTTGTTGGAAACGACGGTGAGGTCACGGGTGCCCTTGCGCTTGATCTCGGCGATCAGGTTTTCCGGAATGCCGCACAGGCCAAAGCCGCCGGCGATGACGGTCATGCCGTCTTCCAGCCCGGCCATCGCTTCCTCGTAGGAATACACACGCTTGTCGAAACCTGCCATAGGCACCTCTTTTATTATTTGCGGGCGGCTGGCTAGCCGAATGACTGGAGTGTCTCTCTGCTGGATATATTTGTTAAGTTGATTTTTAAGGTGGATTGATTGATAAATCTCACCAATACGCGTTCGGCGATGATCGTTCCCACGCTCCGCGCGGGAATGCCTCCAGGGACGCTCCGCGTCCAGTGACGCGGAGCGTCACGGGCTGCATTCCCACGCAGGAGCGTGGGAACGATCAGGGCCATCGCATCACGGCTTGCAGCTTGACGCTTGCAGCTTGCAACTGGAGCAAAGCGACCATGACCATCAAACAGATTCGGGCCTTTCTCGCCGTGGCCCACAGCCTCAGTTTTGCTGTGGCCTGCGAGCGTCTGCACCTGTCGCAGTCAGCGCTCAGCCTGACCATCAAGGCGCTGGAAGAGGGCCTGGGAGGGCGTCTGTTCAGCCGTAACACGCGTAACGTGGCGTTGACCCCGGAAGGCGAGTCCCTGCTGCCGCTGGCGCGCCGCTTGATCGCCGACTGGGACAATGCCGAAGACGAAATGCGCCAGCGTTTCAGCCTGCAGCGCGGACGCGTGACGCTGGCGGCGATGCCGTCGTTTGCCGGCAATCTGCTGCCGCCGATCCTCAAGAGCTTTCGCGCGCGTTATCCGAACGTCAACGTGACGGTCAACGACGTGATCAACGAGCAAGTACTGGAAATGGTCCGCGATCGTCAGGTTGAACTCGGTGTGGCGTTCGCGCCGATGCAGAGCACGTCGATGACGTTCACGCCTTTATATGTCGATCGTTTTGTCGCCGTGGTGCCGGCCGATTCAGCGCTGGCCGGTCGCGCCGACATCGATTGGCAGACCTTGCTGGAGCAACCGTTCATCACCCTGCAGCGGCCATCGACGGTGCGGGTGATGCTGGAAGAGCATTTGCAGGCGCGCGGAATGAAGTTGCCGGTGGAGTTCGAGAGCCATCAATTGGCGACGGTAGGGCGAATGGTTGCCAGCGGGCTTGGGGTCAGCGCGGTGCCGGCATTGTGCGCGGGGCAAATGCGTGAGCTGGGCGCGCATTGCCTGACCTTGAATGATTCTGTGGAGCGGGCGATTGGCGTGTTGACCGAGCCGGGCAATGAACTGTCGGCGGCGGCGCAGGCGTTGTTCGAGATTCTCAAGGCTGAAGATTTGCAGCGCCAGTTCGATTTTCCCCTCACCCCGGGAGCGCGGAAACAGAGCGCCGAACGCTGATTCAGTGTGGGAGCGAGCCTGCTCGCGAAGAACGATAACGCGGTCTAAACCTTGGCCACGCGCCACAGATACCAGGCCGCAACCGTCCGATAAGGTTTCCACGCCTGGCCAATCTCGGTCATCTGTTTGCGCGTTGGCTGCACCTCCAGTCCCTTCAAGCGCCGATATCCCTCACGCACGCCAAAATCATCCGCCGGCAGGATGTCCATACGTTCGAGGCTGTAGATCAACAGCATCTCCACGGTCCAGCGGCCGACCCCGCGCAGGCTGGTCAGGCGTTCGATCAGGGTTTCATCGTCCATCGCCCGTGCAGTCGGGTAATCGGGCACCACGCCGTCCAGCGACGCCTGGGCGATCCCTTGAATCGTCGCAATCTTGCTCGCCGAAAAACCACAAGCACGCAGTCGCTCGACCTCGGTAGCCAGAATCTGCTGCGGACGCGGAAACGCCTGGCCGGGGAACAACTCCACCAAACGCCCAAGGATCGCATCGCCGGCCTTGGCGTGCAGTTGCTGATAGGCAATCGCCCGTACCAGCGATTCATACGGGGCGCGCGCCGGATGTGGCTGATGCAGACATGGCCCGACGGCGCTGACATGGCGCTGCCAGTCAGTGTCTATCGCGGCCAGAAAAGCGCTGGCCATCTCATACATGTCAGCCATGTTGCGGTGATTCGAACGTACTCATCGAAATCCCTGTTTGCCTGTTGGATCGCAAGGCTCAAAAAGCCAATTGTTGAGTCATTTGCAGCGCAGCGTTTTCCAGCCTGAGCAGGAATGCCTTGCGCGGTTGTCCGCCACCATAACCGGTCAGCGAGCCGTCTGCGCCGATCACTCGGTGGCACGGCACCACAATCGACAGGCGATTGTGCCCGTTGGCCAGGCCGACGGCACGGCTGGCGCCGGGTTTGCCCAAGCCCGCCGCGATGGCGCCGTACGTGCTCGTGCGGCCATAGGGGATTTGCAGCAGCGCCGCCCACACCTCGCGTGCAAAAGCGCTGCCGGGCAGGTGCAGCGGCACGCTGAACTGAGTGAGTTTGCCGGCAAAGTAATCCGCCAGTTGCACCTCGATCTGCTGCAAGTGGGCGTTATGCCCCGGTGCAATCGCGTAGCCGTAACGATTCTGCAGCGCTTCGACTTCGCGGGTCAGCGCCGGTCGATCGAGAAACTCCAACAACACCAGCCCACGCTGCTCAGCCATGGCGATCATCGGCCCCAGCGGCGTGGTCAGGCGGGTGAACAGCAACGGTTCACTATTGGCCGCGCGGCCCGGGGTGATGTGGAAGGACTTCTGAAACGCATCGCGGAAACCACTGAGCGACTCGTAGCCGGAGTCGAACGCCGCGTGATCGATCGAGGTGCCTTGCCTGATCCCGCCCAGGGCCATGCCGAGGCGACGTGTGCGCAGCCAGGCGTGGAAGGTCATGCCAAAGTGCTGCTTGAACCAGCGTCGCAGTTTCAGCGGTTCGATGCCCTCGGCGAGCAATTGCGCATCGCTCCAGCGCCGTTCGGGATCGGCGTCCACCGCATTGAGCAGGCGCTGCACCCAGTCCGGGGCAATGGCTGCCGCGTCCAGCGGTTTGCAGCGCAGGCAGGCGCGATAACCGGCGCATAGGCATTCGTCGGCGTGGGCGAAGAATTCGACGTTCTCCGGTTTCGGCTTGCGCGCCGTGCAACTGGGGCGGCAAAAGATCCCGGTGGTTTTCACGGCGGTAAAGAACACGCCTTCATAGGCAGTGTCGCGCTCGAGCATGGCGCGAACCATTTCGGCGTGGGGCGGCAGGACAGCGGCTGGTATGTTCATGGCCAGAGAGTAAATCCGCTTTGTCGATGGCTCCACCGAAAAATCGACAGTGAATTTTTTCTCTTGTGCAGCACAATGAGCGGGTCGCCGCTTTCGAGGAAGCCAACTCATGCATCCGTTTTCCATTCAGCGCATCGATCACATCGTTCTGCGCGTCGCCGACCTGCAACGCAGCATCGATTTCTACGCCGGGGTGTTCGGCGCCGAAGTGGTCAGGCATAACCAGCCGCTGGGGCTGGTGCACCTGCGGGCCGGTACGTCAATGATCGATCTCGTCGATTTGGCCGGCGAACTCGGGCGCAAGGGCGGCGGCGCCGCTGATGCGCACAAGCGCAACGTCGATCACTTCTGTCTGCGCATAGAACCGTTCGACGAAGCCGCGCTCATCGCCCATCTGCAATCGTTCGGGCTGACCGTTGCACAAGCCGCCAGGCGTTTTGGCGCCGAGGGTTACGGCTTGTCGCTTTACTGTTTCGACCCGGACGGCAATCAGGTCGAACTCAAAGGCCCGTCCGAGAGCGATCAGCCAGCGGTTTCCTGAAGCAGCAGCTCGGCCACTTGCCCGAGGGCCGAGCGGCCGTTTTGCGCTTGTTCAGACGCCAGATTGAACAGCGCCAGTTGCCGATCGGCGCTGGTGCCGCTGTCGATGATCGCCCGGGCACGTTCGAACAACTGCGCCGCGCCCAATACCTGTGCCGTTTCGGCAAAACGCTGCTCGGCCAGTTCCAGCCATTGCGCGAGCGAACAGTCGCCGTCGATGCCTTCGACCAAAAAGCGCGCATGAATCCCCTGATGTTTGGCCCGCCAGCGATTTTCCTCCAGCATCGAACGCGCGGTCTGGTCATAGAGCAATCCGGGCCGCCGCTGTGCACTGGCATGAGCCACCAATACCCGGAAAAACGCCGCGAGGGTCAGCGCATCGTCGACCCGAGGGCAAGCGTCAGTCATACGCAGCTCCAGGGTCGGAAAACGCGCGGCCGGGCGCACGCCCCACCAACACTCGCCGGGCTGGCTGATCGCGCCGATACGCATGAGAAACGCCAAGTGTTCGTCGTAATGGCGCTGATCGGCAAACAGCGGCGGGATGCCCATGCGTGGCCACTCGTCACACGCGGTCTGCCGATAGCTCATGAAACCGCTGGCGGCGCCATCCCAGATCGGCGACGAACAACTCAGCGCCAACAGCAGCGGCGTCCACGGCAAAACTTCGTTCATCACGGCGATGCGATCCAGCGGCTCGATCACCTCGACGTGCACATGCAGCCCCGACAACACGCTGCGGCGGGCAACATGGCCGTAGCGCTCGAACAGATGATGGAAATGTTCCTCGTCGGTCGGAACCTGCTCGCGCCAGTCGGCCAGCGGATGACTGCCGGCGCTGAGCACGCCCAGAGCAAATGGCTCCAGGGCCGCGCGCAAGGCCTGACGGCTGCCACGCAGAAAATCACTGGCGTGCTCGAAATCGCTGAATACCGGCGAAGCCACTTCGATCTGGCCCTGAAACATCTCTGTGGCAAACCAAACACCCAGCGCCGCCCGGCAAACCTCGATGGCCTGTGGGGGCGGACTGCCGACCATGCGCAGGCTCTGCAGGTCAGTGAGAAAGTACTCTTCCTCAATGCCGAATTGCGGGTGGCTCATGACGGTGCTCGAGCAAGTGGTTCTCTTGAGAACCGTGCGCTGTTGCGGTGGTTCACGCCAGGCGACCAGTGCCCCGCGAATGCACCGTTGGTCTTGTCCATTGCACTTGAGCGGCCAAGGCGTTTCCAAACAAGTCCGATCAACGTGTTCTGGAGGCAGACATGAGCAACCCATCCAGCAACGACAAAGCGCTTAACCAAACCGTCAATCCCAACGACGACGGCTTCGCCATCGGCACGGCCGGGCGTGATGAAGACCCTAACGCCACCACCGACTGGGATGTCAGCCGTGACAACGAAGATGTCATGACGAGGGACGATACTCGCGGTCTGCCCGGTTATCCCGGGGCCGAAAAAAATAATTCTTCGAAACCTGTTGCCGACAGCAGCGTACCGGCCAACGGCGATCCATCGGTGCAGAACGACGGCGCTGATTGAGGTGGTCAGCAGTGGCAGGATAATGGCGTCGGTCGAACTTTTCTGATCCGGCGCCACTCTGAACCTGTCATAGGGTCGCAGTTCGACAGAAAAAACGCTTCGGCAGGCAGAAAAAGCCGCGTGGCGTGATAAATTCCCCCCACGTCGAGCCCACCCAGAATGGCCCCTGCCGGGTCCCACCAAGAGCGATCTACATGCAAGCAAAGGCCCGTGAGGTTTATGTGCCACCGGTGCTGCAAGATCTGCGGGCCGGCACAGCCGAACTGCACATCGCACTGGAAAAACGCCTTCCTTTTTTTACCGATACCCTCGATACCCCCGCATTCGAGCGCTTGATGGCGGCCTATTACGGTTTTTATCAGCCGCTGGAACGGGCGTTGCTCGCCAGTGGCGCTGTCCCGGATGATTTCGATCTGACGCCTCGTTTGAAGGCCGAGACCTTGCACGCCGACCTGCGCGCGCTGGGCGCGACGACCAATGATTTGCCGCTGTGCGAGGACTTGCCGGTGATCGACTCCAGCGCCGCCAGTCTCGGTGTTTTGTACGTGCTCGAAGGCGCGACTCTCGGCGGGCAGATCCTGCGTCGGGAGATCGCCGCGCGGCTGAATCTGGACGCCGACAATGGCGCTGCCTTCCTCGATGTCTACGGCGCGGCCACCGGGCGGCGCTGGCGCGAGTTCATCGAATACCTGAGCAACCGGCCCATGGCGGCCAGCGAACGCGCGGCCGTGGTCAGCGCAGCACAAACCACATTCAGCTGTTTCGAGCAGTGGCTCGAGCGCCAGGAGGTACTGGCATGAACCCGCAAGACCCACAAGCCTTTGAAGAACTGCTGGCCAACTGTGCCGACGAGCCGATCCGTTTTCCTGGCGCGATCCAGCCCCATGGTTTGCTGCTGACCCTGACCGAGCCTGCGCTGCAGATCATTCAGGTCAGCGCCAACGTCGAAACCCTGCTGGCCCGCGCGCCCGAATCGCTGATCGGCCAGCCGCTGCACAGCCTGATCGGCGCCGAACACACCGCGCACGTGCTCGAAGCCTTGCAGCAGACAGCGTTTTCCGAGGCGGCGCCGCTGCGATTCGAGCTCAACGGCACTGAATTCGAAGGTTTGCTGCACCGCCATCAGGGCGTGCTGATTCTCGAGCTGGAAATCCATGTGAAGAATTTCCAGCCGCGCAACGTCGCCGGGGTCAACACTCACTTGGGCCGCATGCTCCAGCGCCTGCAAGCGGCGACCACGCTGCAGGCCCTGTACGACATCAGCGTCAAGGAAATCCAGGCGATGACCGGTTACGACCGGGTGCTGATCTATCGCTTCGAGGAAGAGGGCCACGGTCAGGTCATCGCCGAAGCGTCCGATCCGTCGATGGAAGTGTTCAACGGCCTGTTCTTCCCGGCTTCGGACATTCCCGAGCAGGCGCGCGAGCTGTACCGCACCAATTGGCTGCGGATCATCCCCAACGCCGATTATCAGCCAGTGCCACTGGTGCCGAAGCTGCGCCCGGACACGCAAACGCCGCTGGACCTCAGTTTCGCCACGCTGCGCAGCGTCTCGCCGATTCACTGTCAGTACATGAAGAACATGGGCGTGCTGTCGTCGATGAGCATTTCCCTGCTCAAGGGCGACAAGCTCTGGGGCCTGATCAGCTGCGGCAATCGCCAGCCGCTGCACGTGCCGCATGAATTGCGCATGGCTTGCCAGACCATCGGCCAGGTCCTGTCGTTGCAGATCAGTGCCATGGAAACCCTTGAACTGACCCGCCAGCGTGAAGAGAAGGTCGAAGCGCTGGCGCGGCTCAATCAGGCGATGGTCGATTCGCCGCAAAATGTTTTCGACGGCCTCGCCCAGCAGCCAGCGACGCTGATGGCGCTGGTCAATGCCGGCGGCATCGCGATCATCGAAGACAAGCAGTTGCACCGTTACGGCAACTGCCCGGCGCCGGAAGAAATTCGCGCGCTGCACAAGTGGTTGCAGGCGCGCGGCGAGCCGGTGTTCGCCAGCCATCACCTGTCCAGCGTTTACCCGCCGGCGGCGCAGTATCAGTCTGTGGCCAGCGGTGTGCTCGCCATGAGCCTGCCCAAACCGGTGGACAACGGCGTGCTGTGGTTCCGTCCGGAAGTGAAGGAAAACATCAACTGGAGCGGTGACCCGCGCAAGCCGCTGGACCTGGAAACCTCCGACGCCGGGATGCGCCTGCGTCCGCGTACTTCGTTCGAGATCTGGAAGGTCGAGATGGCCGGGATCTCCACCAAGTGGAGCCACGGTGACCGGTTCGCCGCCAATGACCTGCGCCGTTCGGCGCTGGAGAACGATCTGGCCCGTCAGGTACGTCGCGAGCAGGCGGCTGTGCAGGCGCGCGATGATCTGGTGGCGGTGGTTTCCCACGACCTGCGCAACCCGATGACGGTGATTTCGATGCTCTGCGGCATGATGCAGAAAGCCTTCAGTTCGGAAGGCGCGCACACTTCGCGGCGTATCTCCACTGCAATCGACACCATGCAGCAGGCCACGGCGCGGATGAACACGTTGCTGGAAGACCTGCTCGATACCTCGAAAATCGATGCCGGGCGTTACTCGATCACCCCGCAGGCGCTGGAGGTCGGGCACATCTTTGAAGAGGCCCAAGCGTTGCTGTCGCCGCTGGCCCATGACAAGGACATCAGCATTTCCTTCCAGGCCGATCCTGACCTGCGCATCCACGCCGACCCCGAGCGGCTGTTTCAAGTGCTGTCGAACCTGGTGGGCAACGCCATCAAGTTCACCCCGCGCATGGGCACCGTCGGCGTACACGCCAAATCGGTGGGCGACGAGATCGTGTTCATCGTGCGTGACAGTGGTGAAGGCATTCCCAAGGAGCACTTGCCGCATGTGTTTGATCGCTACTGGACGATAAAGGAAGGCAACCCGACCGGCACTGGCCTGGGTTTGTACATCACCCAAGGCATCGTCGAAGCCCATGGCGGCCAGATCGTCGCCGAGAGCGAGCCGGGGCAGGGCAGCGAATTCCGCTTCACCGTGCCGCGCCTGGCCTGATTGCCGCTGTAGGGGGAGTTTGCTCGCGATGGCGTCAGTCCTGACAAGTCTGTTGTGACTGACCGAACGCTTTCGCGAGCAGGCTCGCTCCCACAGGTCTTGTGGGGTGTGCGAGATTTGAGTCTCACGCAAAACCTTGTGGGAGCGAGCCTGCTCGCGAAGACGTCAGTCCAGCCAACACCGGGCTGACTGACCCACCGCTCCCTCAGAAGATTCGCAGCCTCAGGGTCATTTTCTTCAATACCGCAAATCCCCCGCTCGCTACCGTAGCCACCTCGTTCCTCGATTGAAGCAGGTGTGCAATGAGTCTGATTCTTTCCATGGCGGCATTTGCCCTCGCCGCATCCATCACTCCCGGGCCGGTCAATATCGTCGCCTTGAGCTCCGGCGCGCAGTACGGTTTTCGTGCCAGTCAACGCCACGTGGCCGGGGCGACGCTGGGGTTTGTGCTGTTGCTGGTGCTGATGGGCCTGGGCCTGCATGAAGTCCTGCAATTGTGGCCATTCCTGACCCGCGTGGTGCAATGGGCCGGGGTGGCGTTTCTGTTGTTCATGGCCTGGAAACTGGCCAGCGATGACGGCCAACTGAACACCAGCGAGTCCGGCCGTGCGCCGTCGATGCTCTATGGCGCGGTGATGCAATGGCTCAACCCCAAGGCCTGGCTGGCATGCGTCGCCGGCATGGGCGCGTTTGTCGCCGACGGCGAGGCGCGGCTGGTCTGGCAGTTTGCGGCGGTGTATCTGGTGATCTGCTATCTGTCGGTGGGCTGCTGGGCGTATGCCGGGACGTTCTTGCGCGGTTATCTGAGCAATGCCGCCGGGATGCGCTGGTTCAATCGGTTGATGGCGTTGTTGCTGGCGGTGAGCGCGGGTTATCTGCTGATCACCTGATTGACAGGCCCACCACAACCCCCTGTGGGAGCGAGCCTGCTCGCGAATGCGGTGGATCAGTCAGTGAAGTGTTGAATGACACACCGCTTTCGCGAGCAGGCTCGCTCCCACAAGGGGGGCAGTGTTCAACTTCGAGTATGAAGTCAGCCGCGATACTGCCCCGGCGTTGCCGCCAGATGTTGTTTGAACGCTCGCTGAAAATGCGCCTGATCGGCAAACCCGGCCTGGAGCGCGACATCGGCAATCAACTGGCCGCTGCGCAAGCGCTCGCGGGCGAACTGGATGCGCTGGTTGACCACGAACGCATGGGGCGTCATCCCGTAGCGCTGCTTGAACGCGCGAATCAGGTATGACGGCGACAGCTGCGCCGCCGCGCAAATTGCCTCGAGGCTGAGCACTTCGGTGCAATGTCCACGGATGAAATCAGCGGCGCGTTCCAGCTTGAAATTCGGCTCATCGACGGGCTCATCTGCCGGATTGAGGCGGACCTGCAAATCACTGAAAAACTCTACCGCCGCGCTGTGTTTCGCCAGCGCCTCCATTTGGTCGTCGAGCAAAACCTCATACAACCCCATCAATTTGCCGAACAGCTCGGCATCAGCCAGATGCGTGTCGGAAAATCGCCGAAATTCCAGCTCCCCGGCAAACCCCAACTGATGTTGCAAATCCGCCAGCCACGGCGTTTCGACATACAGCATCACATACGACCAAGGCTGATCATCAATCGGATTGCAGGCGTGTACATCGCCGGGATTCATCAGCACCACGGTGCCTGCTGCCACTTCATACTGCGCCTGCTCATGCACATAGGTACTGCGCCCGGCGGTGATTGCGCCGATGGAAAAGTGCGCATGGGAATGCCGCGCATAACAGACTTCACGCCCATCCGCGATCGCCCGCGCTTCGATGAAGGGCAGGGCGTCGTCGCGCCAGAAGCGCGGGGCTTTCTCGGGGTTTTTCGCAGCGGCGTGTTTCATCGTGATTGTCCCGGCAGGTCAGCGCCTGAGTGTATTAGCTCTGGCCGTCGAATGCCCGTTGCAGCGCAGTGACATCGAGCTTTTTCATCTGAAACGCGCCTGCATTGCAGCGCCGGCTGTTATAGGCTCTGGGGGGGCGTGACACCACGGGCGCGATGGAGATTTCTGCCCGCGCTGTGGTTCGTCGGTGTTCAACCGCAGTGTTGATGAGGTCGAGGTGAGCCTCGGCGCGCTGGATGCGCCGGATCAGTTGAAGCCGACCTATGAGAGCTGGATTGTGCGGCGTGAATCGTGGCTGCCGGATTTTCCGCTGGCCAGGCATTACCGTGGTGATCGTGAAGGCGAAGGGCGGGCAGAGGGATAGGGGATTGATTCAGCCTTCAGCACGCTTGCGATTTCTGTGGGGGCGAGTCTGCTCGCGAAGGCTTTTTGTCAGGCGGTGGTTTTTTTTGAGTGGGTACATATCCATTGCTGCGGTAACGGCTGCTTAGGGTTCCGCCCTTACGGCGGGTCACCTTTTTCAAACGCCAAAAAGGTAACCCAAAAGGCTTGCTCCTACGTTCGGCCCTCGCAGGCTCGGGTTCCTTCGCTGCGGGATCGATCCGGGCGCAGCGGCTCCGGTTTGCTTCGCTGCACCTCCTTCCGCTGTGTCTGGCTGCGCCAGACGGTCGCTGCGCTCCCACGCCCGGATCAATCCCTCCGCTCAGCCTTCCGACGTCGCCGGTGGATCAAGATCAAAAGCAGGCGAGCTGACACTCGGCCTAAGGCGAACGCGGAGACTGTAGGAGCTGCCGAAGGCTGCGATCTTTTGCTCTTGCTCTTGCTCTTGTAGGAGTGAGCCTGCTCGCGATAGCTATCTCAAAGATACGAATGAACAGCGGACCTGCCCTGATCCCTGTGGGAGCTGGCTTGCCAGCGATGGCGGCCTTCCAGCCGACCAGTCTCTGACGGGTACACCCAATTTCAACTGTGGGAGCTGGCTTGCCAGCGATGGCGGCCTTGTAGCCGACCAGTCTCTGACGGGTATACCCAATCCCAACTGTGGGAGCGAGCCTGCTCGCGAAGGCGTTGGGTCAGTCAATACGCAAGTGGCTGAACGAACGCTTTCGCGAGCAGGCTCGCTCCCACAATTTGTTTTGTGGTGTCCGCTGCTATGGGCACACCCTCAGTTCTGTTAACCGCGAATAAACGCCAACAAATCCGCATTGATGGTTTCCGCTTGCGTCGTCGGCATGCCATGCGGAAATCCCGGGTACGACTTCAGTGTGCCGTTGGGCAGCAGTTTCGCCGATAACGGTGCGGAGTTGGCGTAAGGCACGATCTGGTCATCCTCGCCGTGCATGACCAGCACCGGCACGGTGACTTTTTTCAGGTCTTCGGTGAAGTCGGTCTGCGAGAAGGCGACGATGCCGTCGTAATGCGCCTTGGCCCCGCCGATCATGCCTTGGCGCCACCAGTTGGCGATGATCCCTTCCGCCGGCTCGGCGCCCGGGCGGTTGTAGCCGTAGAAAGGTCCGCTCGGCACATCGCGATAAAACTGCGCACGATTTGCCGCCAACTGCTCTTGAAAGCCATCGAACACCGATTTCGGCAAGCCGCCCGGGTTGCTTTCGGTCTGCACCATCAACGGTGGTACGGCGCTTATCAATACCGCTTTGCTGACCTTGTCCTGACCATGCCGGGCGATGTAATGGATCACTTCGCCGCCGCCGGTGGAATGGCCGACGTGGACAACGTCGCGCGTACCCAGATGATTGACCACTGCCAGCACATCGTCGGCGTAGTGATCCATGTCGTGGCCGTCCCAGACCTGGCTTGAGCGGCCATGCCCGCGTCGATCATGAGCAATCACCCGAAAGCCCTGTGCCAGGAAAAACAGCATTTGCGCATCCCAGTCATCCGAGCTGAGCGGCCAGCCGTGGTGGAAGTGGATCACCGGCGCGTCGCGCGGCCCCCAGTCCTTGTAGAAGATGTCGACGCCGTCTCGAGTGGTGACAAAGCCCATATTCGTTACTCCTGACCTGTGATGGACAACCGCGAGGTTCGCGGGCCGGTTGCGCAGAGATACGACGACTCAGTGCGAGCCGTTATCAACTGTAGGAGCAAAGCCGGGGTCTGCATGACCGCTGGTCACAACGTGTGGCTTGCTGCGCAATTTAGGCTTTGCTGAAAGGGATAAGCGCGGGCGTCCGTAGGTTTTTGCGACCACAGCGACGCCCCTTTGCACCACCGTGAGCCTGAGGAAATCCGCTGATGCTGACCCTGAATATCAATGGCAAGGACCAAGAGCTCGATGTCCCCGCCGACATGCCGCTGCTCTGGGTTCTGCGCGATATCGCGCACCTGACCGGGACCAAGTTCGGTTGCGGCATGGCCCAGTGCGGCGCCTGCACCGTGCACGTCGACGGCGCGCCATTACGCTCCTGCATTACCCCGGCGACTGCCGTCGCCCATGGGCAGAAAATCCTCACCATCGAGGGCTTGTCCACCGATGGCTCGCACCCGGTGCAGCAGGCCTGGGCCGAGCTGGACGTGGTGCAGTGCGGTTATTGCCAGTCCGGGCAGATCATGTCCGCCGCCGCATTGCTGGCGAAAATTCCCAAGCCCACCGACAGCGATATCGATCAGGCGCTCTCCGGCAATATCTGCCGCTGCGGCACCTATCCGCGCATTCGCGCTGCGGTCAAACGCGCCGCCGAAATCGGCTGAGTCATTCTCTGGGAGATGAACGATGAACAGTCCCGTATCGCGTCGCGGGTTTCTCAAGGGCAGCGCACTGTTAAGCGGCGGCCTGATGGTGGCGTTTGTGGTGCCCGGGGCCAACCGCTTTGCCCGGGCGGCAGAAAATGAAAACAAGACCTTCGCACCCAACGCGTTTTTGCGCATCGCGGCGGACAACAACGTCACTGTCCTGCTCGGTCATTCGGAAATGGGCCAGGGCATCTGGACCGGCCTGACCATGCTGATTGCCGAGGAACTGGACGCCGACTGGTCGAAAATCCGCGTCGAGCACTCGCCAGCCTCGGCGGCGGATTACGGCTTGCCGGCATTTGGCGGCATGCAGATCACCGGAGGTTCGACATCGACCTGGATGGAATTTGACCGCTATCGACTCGCCGGGGCGACGGCGCGGCAGATGCTGGTGGAAGCGGCTGCGAAACGCTTCGACGTCGCCCCGTCGACGATTCGCACGGAGTCCGGCGTGGTCATCGCCGGGGACCAACGCGCGACCTACGGCGAACTGGCCGATGCCGCCGGGCAACTGCCGGTGCCTGACCCGAAAACCATCACTTTCAAGGAAGCCAAGGACTGGAAAGTCATCGGCAAACCGACCAAGCGCCTCGATACCCCGGAGAAGATCACCGGCCGCGCCAGATTCGGCATGGACGTTCAGTTCGAAGGCCTGATGACCGCGATGGTCGCCCGCGCGCCGGTGTTTGGCGCCACGGTGAAATCCTTCGAAGGCGCCGCAGCGCTGGCCATTCCCGGCGTACACAAGGTGGTGCAGGTGCCCAGCGGCGTGGCGGTGGTGGCCGAGCATTTCTGGGCGGCGAAGCTGGGCCGTGATGCGCTGAAGGTCGATTGGGACCTGGGGCCGTTGGCCGACATGAGCAGTGAAAAGCTGCTCGAGAGTTTCCGCAAACTGGCGGCGACGCCGGGCACCTCGGCCACGCAGGCTGGAGATGCCAAGGCCAATTTCGGCAAAGCCGCGAAAAAAATCGAGGTCGAATACAGCGTGCCGTATCTGGCCCACGCGCCGATGGAACCGCTCAATTGCACGGTGAAAATCAGCGCCGGAAAATGCGAGATCTGGACCGGCACGCAATTTCAGACGCTGGACCAAATGGTCGCCAGCAAGATCACCGGGCTCAAGCCCGAACAGGTCGAAATTCACACGGAATTTCTCGGCGGTGGCTTCGGTCGCCGCGCCAATCCGACTTCGGACTTCGTCGCCGAAGCGGTGCAAGTGGCGAAAGCGGCGGACCTGCCGGTGAAAACCGTGTGGGCGCGCGAGGACGACATTCGCGGCGGCTACTACCGCTCGATGTACCTGCACAAGGCGCAGGTCGGGCTGGGCGCTGATGGTTTGCCGGTGAGCTGGCAGCATGTGCTGGTCGGCCAGTCGATCATGGCCGGGACGATGCTCGAGGCAGCGATGGTCAAGAACGGCATCGATGCCACCTCGGTCGAGGGCGTGGCCGACAGTCCGTACATCAAGGATCTGCCTCATCATCAGGTCGACCTGCATTCGCCGCAGACCGGCATCAATGTGTTGTGGCTGCGTTCGGTGGGCCACACCCACACGGGTTTTGTCATGGAATCGCTGATCGATGAACTGGCGACGGCGGCGGGCAAGGATCCGGTGGAGTACCGACGAACGCTGCTCAAGGCGCACCCGCGCCATCTCGGCGTGCTCAATCTGGCGGTGGAGAAGGCCAACTGGGGCGCGCCGTTGCCGGACGGGCATGCTCTGGGCGTGGCGGTGCACGAGTCGTTCGGCAGCTACGTGGCGCAAGTGGCGGAGGTGTCGCAGGACAATCTGGCGATCCGCGTGCATCGGGTGGTCTGCGCGGTGGACTGCGGCATTGCGGTGAATCCGCAGAGCATCGCCGCGCAGATGGAATCGTGCATCACCTTCGGTCTCGGCATGGCGTTGCACAGCAAGCTCATCGTCAAGGACGGCGGCGTCGTGCAGTCCAACTATCACGATTATCAGGTGCTGCGGCTCAACGAAATGCCGGTGGTGGAAGTGCACATCGTCCCCAGCAGTGAAAAACCCGGCGGCATCGGCGAGCCCGGCGTGCCACCGACCGCGCCGGCGGTGGCCAACGCAGTGTTCGCCTTGACCGGGCAGCGCCTGCGCGAACTGCCACTGCAATTGTCGGGGGTGTGAGATGAAACGACATCTTGTGTTGGGCACCGTCGTGTTGCTGGGCCTCGGTGGCTATGCCTCGGACCTGTTTGCCGAGGATCAGCAGGCCTTGAAAGCCTTCGACACGGTGCAGAAAGTCTTTCAGAGCCCGCGCTGCCAGAACTGCCACATCCCCGGCGATTCGCCGTTGCAGTTCGACGCCGGCATCCCTCACGCGATGAATGTAGTGCGCGGCATGGATGGCAAGGGCGCCGCTGGTTTGCCCTGCGCCACCTGTCATGCTGAAAGCAATCCGCCGGCCAGTTATGGCCCCCATGCGCCGCCGGGTGCGCCGCACTGGAGCCTGCCGCCAGCGGCACACAAAATGGCCTGGATCGGCCTGCCCCCGGACAAGCTCTGCGCGCTGATCAAGGACCGCGCGAGCAATGGTGATCGTGATTTCGCCGCGCTGTTAAAACACGTCAGCGAAGACAAACTGGTGCTCTGGGGCTGGAATCCCGGGGCAGGGCGCGCACCGGTGCCAGTGCCGCACGATATCTTCGTCGCGCAATTCAAACTCTGGGCCGATGCCGGCGGGCCGTGTCCGGTGGCGCAAATGTGATGCCCCGACGATTAAGCGCTACGCTGAACGCATGACTGTCTACGGAGTGTGCGCATGCTGGTGCCCGGAAAACCTGCCAACGAAGCTTCCCGAATTGACGCGCTGCATGGCCTGAATCTCAATTCGGAGCCGGAGGAACGTTTCGATCGCCTGACACGCCTGGCCAAGCGCCTGTTCAACGTGCCGATCGCCCTGGTCACGCTGGTCGACAAGGATCGCCAGTGGTTCAAGTCCTGTGTGGGTCTGGATGTCAGCGAGACGTCCCGCGATGTCTCGTTCTGCGGTCATGCGATTTTGCAGAACGAGTTGATGCTGGTGCCCGATGCGCTGGAAGATTTGCGCTTTCATGACAACCCGTTGGTCACCGGCGCGCCGAATATTCGCTTTTACGCCGGTTATCCGCTGACCGTGCCGGACGGTAACAAAATGGGCACCTTGTGCCTGATCGATACCAAACCCCGCAACCTCGACGACGAAGAGCGTGCCTTGTTGCGCGACCTCGCGGAGATGGCCGAGCAAGAGCTGACGGCGGTGCAGATGGCAAGCATGGATGAACTGACGCTGCTGTCCAATCGCCGTGGTTTCAAGCAACTGGCCCAGCATGCGCTGGATGCCTGCGCACGTTTGAACCGACCGGCGACGCTGTTGTTTTTCGATCTCAACGACTTCAAGCAGATCAACGATCTGTACGGGCATGCCGAAGGCGACAGTGCGCTGAAGACCTTCGCCGATGTGTTGCGCATTGCCTTTCGCGAGAGCGATGTGGTGGGGCGCTTGGGTGGTGATGAGTTCGTCGCGTTGCTGACCGGCTCCAGCCACGTTGAAACCACGCGGATCATGGCGCGGCTCAAGGAGATCCTCGAAGAGCGCAACGCCACGCTGCACCGCGGTTACGCGATTCGCTTCAGCGTCGGCCAGATCGAATACGACCCCAAACGCCACGAAACCGTTGATCGCCTGCTCGCCGATGCGGATGGCGCAATGTATGCGCACAAGCAAGCTCTGAAAGGCTGTTAGTAACGGCCCCATCGCTGGCGAGCCAGCTCCCACAGACTCCCTTGAATCCCGTGGGAGCGGGCTTGCCCGCGATGGCGGTGGGTCAGGCAATTTGATGCTGGCTGATGGAATGTCTTCGCGAGCAGGCTCGCTCCCACAGGTCTCGATGGCGCGGAGGATTTTTCAGTTCAGCACCATCTCTGTGGGAGCGAGCCTGCTCGCGAAGGCGTCAGTCGATCTATCGCCGGATTCGCCAGTGCTCAGCGCTTGGGCGGGCTCAGCTTCTGGTAAAACGCCAGCCATTTCTCGTGACTCGCAGCGGCATCCTCGAGTTCGGGCACGCGCAATGCGTCTTGCAAGGCTTGCGCTTTGAAAGCATCGAACAGATGCCTGACGGCAGTGCTGGCGATGGCGTTGACTGTGTTGGAGGCGAAGGTATCGGGCACGGCGGCGCGCTCCTGTTGCGCCAGGGGGGCACCCTGATTATCGAGGCGAGTAATGAACGCGTTACAAGTGGCATTCAAGCGAGGCTGGGAGCCGTGCCTATAGGCTTCGGCGTCGACGGGCAGCGATTTCGCCGCATCATTTGCCCCCGATGGTTTGAGTAATGCAAGGTCGATATCGCGACGCAGCACCACTTCATTCCTGCCAGTGAAAATCTCGAAGACTCTGGCTGGACTCCCACTCAGCAGCGCCAAGATGCCGAATGGCGCAGTGCTGGCGTCAGCCAGCTTGTCCGTGGCTGCCGATACTGGCCGCAGGGCGAGCAGTTCCAGCTCGTGGTCTTCGATGTCGATTCGCTGCGCGAACGGCAAGCGACAGAACGCTTCCTTGAGAAATGCGATATGTGCGTCCTTCATTTGCCTCAGGCGTGCGCTCAGTGCCGCATGGAAGTAGGTCGCCACATTGTGCAGTCTGGGCAACGAGGCAAGCATGGGGGCCAGTTGCAACTGTGCATTGCTCGATTGCCATCCCGCCAGCTTCCCTGTCAGCTTGCCGGCGACATGCAATTCGCTCAACGAGTAATGCGCTGCAGAGGTCTGCGGGTTGGCGTCTGCAACAAACAGCGCCTTCTCCGTGAGGTAGGGGGAATCGCTGAACACCTTGCGCAGATCGGCCAGGGCAACCGTGACGGGAGTGGGCGGTGCCGAGAGGAACGCCCGCCGATAAAGATCGTTCAACAGGCGATTGTGGTTGCGGAACAGGACATCGGCCTGCTTCAGCGTCGTGGCGTCATAAACAGTCACCGGAAATTCGGCGTTGCGCTGGATCAGCCCTCTGGCAACCGCCCAGTCAACGACCAGTGAGGCACAGGAATCCTCGCGCAGGAATTTGTAGAAGTGCGTGGGGGCCGGGCCTTTGGTCAGTTGGCTCAGTTGCTCATAGCTCATCAGGCGTGCCACACCCGGCATTTGGCTTTCGATATACAGCACGACCTGCTTCAGCCTGACCCAACGCGAACAGCTCATGTAACAGAGTGATGGCGGAATATGCCGGGTCAGAAACTCCGGCGCTATACCGGACAACAACAGATGGGTCGCCAGCGTTTTGTTTTTGACCGATGCAAGAGCGGGCTGCCGATCAATGAAGCGGCGTACCTCGTCATAGCTGTCGCCCCAGAAATCACGCCCCTCCAGACGTTGCACGACAATACGGTTCAAATCCTCACCCGCGTTTGGCTCCAGGCTGAGAATCAATGCAGCGAGCAACAGGCGATCGCGGTTGGTGGCCAGCAGGCGTTTCTCCTGCGCCGGAGCACCCAGATTCTTCACCAGCAGATTGCCCAGCGTTTGCGCGCGCGGTGTGATCAGAATACGGCTGATCAGGTAGTCGGCTTTTGCCTGGAGCGTTTTGAGCGGCAGATCGGTATCGACACCCTCACTGAGGTAGTCGATCAACGGCGGCGAGTCTACGGGTAAAAACGCCTGTGTGGTGTCGATGATGCTCTGACGCTGTTGCGCCGTGAACCGTTCGGTTTGTGTCCACGGCTGGCCCAGCAGATACCAGTGATTCATATGCCCGGGGCGGGTGTGCAGATTGATCCTGAACCATTTCACCAGCGCGAGGGCTTGCTCGACAGTGTTCGGCAAAAGCAGATTGTAGAAGCGCAGCATTTGCCCAAGGGTGACTTTACCGCTTGAGCGCAGGGCGCCGCCGGCTTTGCTTGCCTTGGCCTTGAGCTGGTCGCGAAAGAGTTTCAGATCAGCCTGTTTTTCCACCTGCGCCGTCAGGGTGACCCAGCCTTTTACGCTGGCAGTACCGACATGACCGGATTCGGTGACGAGCAATTGACTGTCGGCGGGCAGTCCGTGCTGCTGCAGGATGGCTTGAAAATCCTCATCGGCGCTGAGTGTCTGCAATTGACGCTGGCCATACTTCATCCGTCCCGCCAGCGCGGAATCCGGATGGGGCTCGCTGATTTCCTCGTAATCGATCTTGGCCTTGGGCGCTTTGTTCCAGCTCAGCGCTTCAAGGCGTCGCACGATGTGCCGGTTATCTTCCAGAGCGCCAAATTCTTCACGATAGCTGCGGATGGGGTCGTTGCTTTGCACGTAATCGCTGACGTAGGGCAGCGCCGGCCAGCTTTGCTGGCGCAGGCGTTGCGCAAGTGCCTTGGCTTCGCGGGCATCTTGCGGCAACGCAAACTCATAGCGGCCCAGAAGCTCGCCCAGTTTGAGGCGCGGCCCTCTGGAGGGTGCAGAAACAGAGGCCGAAGTGAGGGTTACCGGCGTGTCGAGAAAGCCTCGCTGCTCGAAAGGGTCGCTCGCCAGCAACACTTCATCGATTCGATCGGCGATCGCCCGAAAGTCTTCCAGTTGCGCGTTGCGTTCCTTCACTAGCGCCGACGTGCTCTGGCCGTTTTCATCGATGGCCGCCAGCCCGGTTTTCTTCAGCTCGGCGAGGATGACTCGGGCCTGAATCTGGTTTTGCGGTTCCGGGTAACCGTAGAACGCCAGCACCACTTGCCGTGGAAACCGATACAGCGGATTGGCGGATTTACCGCCGATGTAGGGCAGGCCCAGCCCCGCAGGATCGATACGCTGGGAAATCGACAGCAGCATCGGCGCCATCTGCCACCAGCCTGAATCATCTTCCAGCGTGAACGTGCGAACGCCGTTGGAGCCGTTCGAGGGTGATTGCGCTTGCAGGGTATCGCCCTTGATCTGCAGGGTATCCAGATCGATGTTAAAGCCACTGGCCCAATCGAGAAATTCAGGGCGTTCGAGGGCGCTCCAGTAAAGCTCCATCCATTCGCGCAGCCGGCATGCACGGGGAACCTCCAGCGTGCGCGCCGGTGTGGCGGCGCTGACCACCGGTACGGCGGTCAATTCTGCGATGAGATTGTGAATCAGCGTCTGTTCATGTACCGGTGTGTCGTCCATCTGCGCCTCCCTGGCGGCTGATAAGCATCGAGCGCCGAGTATCAAAGGCAGGGCAGGGTGGTTGGCGGTACATATGTAGTTGGGCGAGCTTTTCTGCAGGCATAAAAAAACCCGCCGGATCCGGCGGGTTTTTTAACGGCTACAGGAAGATCACTCTTCGATGTTGCCCATCGCGGTGGTGTTGAAGCCGCCGTCGACGTACATGATTTCACCGCTGATGCCCGACGCCAGGTCGGAGCACAGGAAGGCGCCGGCGTTGCCGACCTCTTCGATGGTGACGTTGCGGCGCAGCGGAGTCTGCGCTTCGTTGGCAGCCAGCATCTTGCGGAAGTTCTTGATGCCGGAAGCAGCCAGGGTGCGGATCGGGCCAGCCGATACGCAGTTGACGCGGGTGCCGTCCGGACCGAGGGAACCGGCCAGGTAACGGACGCCGGCTTCCAGCGAAGCCTTGGCCATGCCCATCACGTTGTAGTTCGGCATGGTGCGCTCGGCGCCCAGGTACGACAGGGTCAGCAGGCTGCCGTTGCGGCCTTTCATCATTTCGCGACCGGCCTTGGCCAGGGCCACGAAGCTGTAGGCGCTGATGTCGTGAGCGATGCGGAAGCCTTCACGGGTGGTGGCTTCGGTGAAGTCGCCGTCCAGTTGGTCGCCCGGGGCGAAGCCGACGGAGTGGACGATGCAGTCCAGACCGTCCCACTTCTTGCTCAGCTCTTCGAAGACCTTGGCGATTTCTTCATCGCTGGCCACGTCGCACGGGAAGCACAGCTCAGGGCTCGAACCCCAGCCTTGTGCGAACTCTTCGACGCGACCCTTGAGTTTGTCGTTCTGATAAGTGAAGGCAAGCTCAGCGCCCTCGCGATGCATGGCGGCAGCGATGCCGGATGCGATGGACAGCTTGCTGGCGACACCGACGATCAGTACGCGCTTACCGGCGAGAAAACCCATGTGTTGCTCCTCTTTCAGGTTATTGCGCAGTGGCTGGTGCCAGAAAAGCGGCTTCCAGCAACTGCTGTGTATACGGATGTTGGGGGGCGGCAAAAATACTTTGCGCGTCTCCCTGTTCGACCACTTGGCCATGCTTGACCACCATCAGCTGGTGGCTCAGCGCTTTGACGACAGCCAGGTCATGGCTGATGAACAAATACGTCAGGTTGTACTTGGCTTGCAGTGAACGCAACAGCTCCACCACTTGCCGCTGCACCGTGCGGTCGAGCGCCGAAGTCGGCTCGTCCAGCAGGATCAGCGCCGGTTTCAGCACCAAGGCCCGGGCAATGGCGATTCGCTGCCGTTGCCCACCGGAAAATTCGTGGGGGTAGCGGTGCCGGGTTTCCGGATCCAGACCTACCTCCTTCAATGCCGCAATGATCGCCGCTTCCTGTTCGGCTGCGGTGCCCATTCTGTGTATCCGCAGGCCTTCGCCAACGATGTCGTTGACGCACATGCGCGGGCTCAGGCTGCCGAACGGGTCCTGAAACACCACCTGCATCTCCCGCCGCAGCGGCCGAATCTCGTTCTGCGTCAGGCAGTCTAGCTGCTTGCCTTCAAAGCGGATCGCGCCTTTGCTGCCGATCAGCCGCAAAATCGCCAGACCGAGGGTGGATTTGCCGGAACCGCTTTCGCCGACGATCCCCAGAGTCTGCCCCTGAGGCAGGCTGAAATTGATGCCGTCCACTGCCTTGACGTAATCCACCGTGCGTTTGAGCAGGCCTTTCTTGATCGGGAACCAGACTTTGAGGTCCTCGACTTCGAGCAGCGGCGCGCCGATTTCATTGCTCGCCGGGCCGCCGCTGGGCTCCGCGCCGAGCAATTCCCGAGTGTACGGATGCTGCGGCGAACGGAACAGCTCTGCGCACGATGCCTGTTCGACGATGCAACCGCGCTGCATGACACATACGCGATGCGCAATTCTTCGCACCAGGTTCAAATCGTGACTGATCAGTAGCAGCGACATGCCCAATCGAGCCTGAAGATCCTTGAGCAAATCGAGGATTTTCAGCTGAACGGTCACGTCCAGCGCCGTGGTCGGTTCGTCGGCGATCAGCAATTCCGGCTCGTTGGCCAGGGCCATGGCGATCATCACCCGCTGCCGCTGGCCGCCGGACAATTCATGGGGCAGCGCCTTGAGCCGCTTGTGCGGCTCGGGAATGCCGACCATTTCCAGCAGCTCCAGCGTGCGTTTGGTCGCCACTTTGCCACTCAGGCCCTTGTGGATGCCGAGCACTTCGTTGATCTGCTTCTCGATCGAATGCAGCGGATTGAGCGAGGTCATCGGCTCCTGAAAGATCATGGCGATGCGGTTGCCACGAATATGGCGGATGGTCTTCTCGCTCAAATCCAGCAGGTTCTGCCCGGCGTAATTGATGCTGCCGGCCGGATGCCGCGCCATGGGGTAGGGCAGCAGGCGCAGGATCGAATGCGCCGTTACCGATTTGCCCGAGCCCGATTCGCCGACCAGTGCCAGGGTCTCGCCGCGCTTGATGTCAAAGCTCACGCCTTCGACCACGCGGTGCACGCGCTCGCCGAAACCGAATTCGACGGCGAGGTCGCGCACTTCGATCAGATTGTCCTGATTCATTTCACTTCCTCGGGTCGAAGGCATCGCGAGCGGACTCGCCGATAAACACCAGCAGACTCAACATCAGCGCCAGCACGGCAAACGCGCTCATGCCCAGCCATGGCGCCTGCAGGTTGGATTTGCCTTGGGCAACCAGTTCGCCCAGCGACGGACTGCCGGCCGGCAAGCCGAAGCCGAGGAAGTCCAGCGCGGTCAGGGTGCCGATGGCGCCGGTGAGAATGAACGGCATGAAGGTCATGGTCGAGACCATGGCGTTGGGCAGGATGTGGCGGAACATGATCGCGCCGTTCTGCATGCCCAGCGCGCGGGCGGCGCGCACATATTCCAGATTGCGCCCGCGCAGGAACTCGGCGCGCACCACATCGACCAGGCTCATCCACGAGAACAGCAGCATGATGCCCAGCAACCACCAGAAATTCGGCTGGACGAAACTGGCAAGGATGATCAGCAGATACAGCACCGGCAGCCCCGACCAGATCTCGAGAAAACGCTGCCCGGTGAGATCGACCCAGCCGCCATAAAAGCCCTGTAGCGCCCCGGCAATCACGCCGATGATCGAACTCAGCACGGTCAGCGTCAGCGCAAACAACACGGAAATGCGGAAACCGTAGATCACCCGCGCCAACACGTCGCGGCCCTGATCGTCGGTGCCCAGCAGGTTGTCCGCCGAGGGTGGCGCTGGGGCCGGGACTTTCAGGTCGTAGTTGATGCTTTGGTAGCTGTAGGGGATCGGCGCCCACAGAATCCACGCGTCCTTGGCCTTGAGCAGTTCGCGAATGTACGGACTCTTGTAGTTGGCTTCCAGCGGGAATTCGCCGCCGAACGCGGTTTCCGGATAGCGCTTGATCGCCGGGAAATACCAGTTGTTGTCGTAATGCACGACCAGCGGTTTGTCGTTGGCGATCAGTTCGGCGCCCAGACTGAGGCCGAACAGAATCAGGAACAGCCACAGCGACCACCAGCCACGCTTGTTGGCCTTGAACAGTTCGAAGCGCCGGCGGTTGAGAGGGGACAGGTTCATCTCAATGCTCCCGGCTGGCGAAGTCGATACGCGGATCGACAAAGGTGTAGGTCAGATCGCCGATCAGTTTCACCACCAGCCCGAGCAGGGTGAAGATGAACAGGGTGCCGAACACCACCGGGTAATCGCGATTGATCGCCGCTTCGAAACTCATCAGGCCGAGGCCGTCGAGGGAGAAAATCACTTCCACCAGCAACGAACCGGTGAAGAAGATACCGATGAATGCCGACGGAAAACCGGCAATCACCAGCAGCATGGCGTTGCGGAACACGTGGCCGTAAAGGACGCGATGGCGGGTCAGGCCCTTGGCTTTGGCGGTGACCACGTACTGTTTGTTGATCTCGTCGAGAAAGCTGTTCTTGGTCAACAGGGTCATGGTCGCGAAGTTGCCGATCACCAGTGCGGTGACCGGCAATGCCAGGTGCCAGAAGTAATCGAGGATCTTGCCGCCCAGGCTCAGCTCATCGAAGTTGTTCGAAGTCAGCCCGCGCAGGGGGAACCAGTCCAGATAACTGCCGCCGGCAAATACCACGATCAGCAGGATCGCAAACAGAAACGCCGGGATCGCATAGCCGACGATGATCGCCGAACTGGTCCAGACGTCGAAGTGGCTGCCGTGCCGCGTGGCCTTGGCGATGCCCAGCGGGATCGACACCAGATACATGATCAGTGTGCTCCACAGCCCCAGCGAGATCGACACCGGCATCTTTTCCTTGATCAGGTCGATGACCTTGGCGTCGCGGAAGAAACTGTCGCCGAAATCCAGCTGCGCGTAATTCTTGACCATGATCCACAGACGTTCCGGGGCCGATTTGTCGAACCCGTACATGTGCTCGATTTCCTTGATCAGCGCCGGATCCAGCCCCTGCGCGCCACGGTAGGACGAGCCGGCTACCGCCACTTCGGCACCGCCGCCGGCAATCCGGCTGGTGGCGCCTTCGAAGCCTTCGAGCTTGGCGATCATCTGCTCGACCGGCCCGCCGGGCGCGGCCTGGATGATCACGAAGTTGATCAGCAGAATGCCGAACAGGGTCGGGATGATCAGCAGCAGTCGCCGAAAGATATACGCCAGCATCTGATTACTCCGTGCCCGCAGGGTCGGCTTGCAGTTGGGTTTCGACTTCTACGGCAGGCTTGGCGTCAGGCTTGACCCACCAGGTGTTGATGCCGATGTCGTACTTGGGCGAGGTTTTCGGGTGGCCTATATGATTCCAGTAAGCCACGCGCCAGCTCTTGATGTGCCAGTTCGGCACCACGTAGTAGCCCCATTGCAGCACCCGGTCCAAGGCGCGAGCGTGGGCAACCAGACTTTTGCGCGAGTCGGCGTTGATCAGGCTTTCCACCAGTTGGTCAACGGTCGGGTCTTTGAGGCCCATGCTGTTGCGGCTACTCGGTTTGTCGGCGGCGGCGCTCATCCAGTACTCGCGTTGCTCGTTGCCCGGCGAATTGGACTGGGGAAAACTGCCGACCATCATGTCGAAGTCCCGCGAGCGCACGCGGTTGATGTACTGCGAGACGTCGACGCGGCGGATGACCAGATCGATACCGAGGTCGCTGAGGTTGCGCTTGAACGGCAGCAGCACCCGTTCGAACTCGGTCTGGGCGAGGAGGAATTCGATTACCACCGGTTTGCCAGTGGCGTCGACCATTTTGTCATCGACGATTTTCCAGCCGGCCTCTTGCAGCAGTTGATAGGCCTCACGCTGCTGGGTGCGGATCATGCCGCTGGCGTCGGTCTTGGGATTTTCGAAGGCTTCGCTGAACACCTGGGCCGGCAGTTTGCTGCGAAACGGTTCGAGGATCGTCCGTTGCTCGGCGTCGGGCAGGCCGGTGGCGGCCATTTCCGAGTTCTCGAAGTAACTGCGGGTGCGCACGTAGGCGCCGTTGAACAATTGCTTGTTGGTCCATTCGAAGTCGAACAGCAGCCCCAGCGCCTGACGCACGCGCACATCCTGGAACACCGGGCGGCGCAGGTTGAAGACGAAGCCCTGCATGCCGGTCGGGTTGCTGTTGGGGATCAGTTCCTTGATCAAACGGCCCTCGGTGACCGCCGGAACGTTATAGGCGCTGGCCCAGTTCTTCGCGGTCATCTCCAGCCAGTAATCGAACTGCCCGGCCTTCAGTGCTTCGAGGGCGACGGTGTTGTCGCGGTAATAGTCGGTGGTCATCGTGTCGAAGTTGTAGAAGCCACGGTTGACCGGCAAGTCCTTGCCCCAGTAATCCTTGACCCGCTCGTAACGTACCGAACGGCCGGCCTTCACTTGGGTGACCTTGTACGGGCCGCTGCCCAGCGGGATTTCCAGATTGCCCTTGTTGAAGTCGCGACTGGCCCACCAGTGTTTCGGCAGGACCGGCAACTGGCCGAGGATCAGCGGCAGCTCGCGGTTGTTGCTGTGCTTGAACTTGAACAGCACTTTCAACGGGTCTTCGGCGATGGCTTCGGCGACGTCGTTGTAGTAGCCGCGAAACATCGGCGAGCCTTCCTTGGTCAACGTCTCGAAGCTGAACACTACATCTTCGGCGCGCACCGGGTGGCCGTCGTGAAAGCGTGCTTCCGGGCGCAGGTAGAAACGCACCCAACTGTTGTCGTCGGCTTTTTCGATCTTGCTGGCAATCAGGCCGTACTCGGTGAACGGCTCGTCGAGGCTGTGTTTGGTCAGGGTGTCGTAGATCTGGCCGATGTCATCGGCCGGTACGCCTTTGTTGATGAACGGGTTGAGGCTGTCGAAGCCACCGAACCCGGCCTGACGGAATACGCCGCCCTTGGGCGCATCAGGGTTCACGTAGTCGAAATGCTTGAAATCGGCCGGGTATTTCGGCGGCTCGTTGTACAGGGTCACGGCGTGTTGCGGGGCGGCCCAGGCCAGCCCGGCGAACAGCAAGCCGCTGGCCTGCACGAGCAGGGTGCGAACAGCGTTCATCGATCTTTCTCCGAAGACTTCAGCCACCATGCGCTCAGGCCCAGGGTGTAGGGCGGCGTGGTGACAAAGGCCAACCGGTTGCGGTAGGCCAGACGGTGATAATTGAGGTACCAGTTGGGAATGCTGTAGTGCTGCCAGAGCAGCACGCGATCGAGCGCCTTGCCGGCGGCGACCTGCTCGTCGCGGGTGCGCGCGGCGAGCAATTGTTCGAGCAGGTGATCGACCACCGGGTTGGCGATGCCCGCGTAATTCTTGCTGCCCTTGACGTTCACCTGACTGGAGTGGAAGTACTGCCACTGCTCAAGGCCCGGACTCAGGGTCTGGCCGAGGGTCATCGAGATCATGTCGAAATCGAATTGATCGAGGCGCTGTTTGTATTGCGCACGATCAACGGTGCGCAGGCGCGCGTCGATGCCGATGCTGTTGAGGTTTTCGATGTACGGCTGATAGAGCCGCTCCAGGCTCGGGTTGACCAGCAGCAGTTCGAAACGCAGCGGTTGGCCGTCTTTGTCTTGCAGGCGCTGGCCGTGGAGCTTCCAACCGGCCTCGGCGAGCAGGGCGAGGGCTTTGCGCATAGTCTCGCGCGGAATGCCACGGCCGTCGGTTTTCGGCAGGGTGAACGGCTCGGTAAACAGCCTGGCCGGCAGTTGCTCCTTGTAGGGTTTGAGCATCAGCCATTCATGGCCGACCGGCAGGCCGGACGCAGTGAATTCGCTGTTGGGGTAGTAGCTGCTGGTGCGTTTATAGGCATCGCTGAACAGCGCACGGTTGGTCCACTCGAAATCGAACATCAGGCCCAACGCTTCGCGCGTCCTGACATCGGCGAAGGTCGCGCGGCGGCTGTTCATGAACAGGCCCTGAGTCTGGGTCGGGATCTGATGCGGGATCTGCGCCTTGATCACCTCGCCACGACGTACAGCAGGGAAGTTGTAGCCGTTGACCCAGTTCTTCGCCTGATGCTCGATGTAGATGTCGAACTCACCGGCCTTGAACGCTTCGAAGGCGACATCGCTGTCGCGGTAGAACTCGACTTCCATGCGATCGAAATTGTACTTGCCGCGATTGACCGGCAGGTCCTTGCCCCAGTAATCCTTGACCCGCTCGAAAATCAGCTGCCGCCCCGGCGTGACCGACGTGATGCGGTACGGCCCGCTACCCAGCGGCGGTTCGAAGGTGGTGGCTTTGAAGTCGCGGTCTTTCCAGTAATGCTGCGGCAGCACCGGCAACTCGCCAAGGCGCAGGATCAGCAGCGGATTGCCCGAGCGCTTGAACACGAAACGAATGCGTTGTTTGTTGAGGATGTCGACCCGTAGCACTTCCTGCAGGGCCGTGCGATACAGCGGATGACCGTCCTTGAGCAGCAGGCGATAGGAGAACGCCACGTCGTAGGCGGTGATCGGCGCGCCGTCGTGAAAGCGTGCTTCGGGGCGCAAATTGAAGACGACCCAGCTGCGATCTTCGCTGTACTCCACCGATTGTGCGATCAAACCGTAGCTCGACGCCGGCTCGTCTCCGGACGGCGAATACTGTCCGGTACCGACCATCAGCGGCTCGTTGAGCTCGTTGATGCCGTACTGGAGAAAATTGGCGGTGGTAACCGGGCTGGTGCCCTTGAAGGTGTACGGATTGACCGTATCGAAGGTGCCGAACGCCATCACCCGCAACGTACCGCCTTTGGGCGCTTGCGGGTTGACCCAATCAAAATGGGTAAATCTGGCCGGGTACTTGAGCGTGCCGAACTGCGCATAACCATGACTTTCGGTAATCGTCGCGCTTGCGGGTGAGCTCAAGGCCAGGCTGATCAGGAGCAGGGAGAGGGCACGCTTCAAGTCAGATCCGATCCAGCGGCTTGGGCTTTGTGGGCCGTACAGTAACAGCTTGTCTGGACAGGAAAAAGATGCGGGTTAATGGCGGGTTAATCGTTTGCGCGAAGAGCCCCTCACCCTAACCCTCTCCCGGAGGGAGAGGGGACTGATCGTGGTGTCTGGGCGAATTGCACCGACGTGCGATACCGAGTCGAAGTCAGTTTCTGAAAAGCCCCCGATCGGCTCCCTTTCCCCCTCTCCCCCTGGGGGAGAGGGCTGGGGTGGGTAAAGACCGGATACATCCTTTACGTTTGAGACCGGGGACATGGTTTACAGGTATCAATGATGGTCAGGAGGTGCTGACCATGCCCTGGAAACAAGAGTCCCCAATGGATCAACGAGTGAAGTTAATCAGCGATTGGCTCGGCGGCAGCTACACCAAAAGCCAGCTAAGCCGGCGGTATGACGTCAGCCGTCCCACCATCGACAAGTGGTTGGAACGATACGCAGCGTTGGGCGTTGATGGCTTGAAAGAGCAGTCGCGCAAGCCGCTGAACTGCCCTCATCAAACTTCCGATGAAATCATCGCCAAGTTGCTGGCCAAGAAAAATGAACATCCCGATCGGGGGCCCAAGCAGATCATTGATCGCCTGCGCGTTTCTGATCCGCATATCCAGTGGCCGGCGGCGAGTACTGCCGGAGAATGGTTGAAGAAAGCTGGTTTGGTCATGGCGCGACGACCTTATCCCCCACGTCCCCGTGCTCCGACGCATTTGCGTCCGGTCGACGCGCCCAACCAGACTTGGTGTGCTGATTACAAAGGGCAGTTCAAAATGCAGGACGGTAATTGGTGCTATCCGCTGACCATTACCGATCAGATGAGCCGCTTTTTTATTCGTCTGTCGCGCTTTGCCCAGTACGCACGGGGCGCCGACGCGGGAAGGCTTTGAGTGGGCTTTTCGAGAATATGGGCTGCCGGATGTGATCCGCACTGACAATGGCGCTCCTTTCGCGTCGACAGGTCTGGCGCGACTTTCGAAGTTATCGGTTTGGTTCATCAGGCTTGGAATCCATGTCGAAACGATTACGCCTGGCCGTCCCGACCAAAATGGTCGACATGAACGGATGCATCGAACGCTAAAGGCAGCAGTGCCACCGGCAGAAAACCTGGTGCGCCAACAGCTGGCTTTTCAGGATTTTGTCCAGGACTTCAACCACCACCGACCGCACACCGCGCTGGGCATGAAACCGCCGGCTTCTGTCTATAGCCCATCGGTACGTGCATATCCCGGTTACTTGCCTGCGCTTGAATACGGCTCTGATGTTGAAGTACGCAAGGTTCGGTCAAATGGCGAAATCAAATGGAAAGGACAGCTGATTTTTCTTGGAGAGGCTTTGATTGGAGAGGACATCGCGCTGAAGGAAGTGGCTGACGACGCTTGGGAGCTGTACCTTTGCAGCCACTGTTTAGGCAGGCTTGAACGCGGTGCTAAACGCGTAGCAAGCCTGTAAAGGTGTAAACGATGTCCCCGGTCTAATTTGTAAAGGATGTACCGGTCTCTACAGTGAGGGGGATGGATCTAAAGCACACCACAAAAACTTCATCCAAAAAAAGCCCCTGAAATATCAGGGGCTCTTCAATCAGTGCGGCTGATAAACCGTAAGCATCTGCCCAGGCTTGAGTGCCTTGCCCGCACCCGGGTTCCAACGCTTGAGATGTTGCATCTCGACGTTGAACCGCTTGGCCACCACATACAGGGTGTCGCCGCGCTTGACCTTGTACTGGGTCTGCTGCTTGCTCTCGTCCTTGCCTTTGGTCTTGGTATTCGCCGCGACCACGGTGTTGACCCGGCCGGACTTGCGCGCCGGGGCACGCTTGGTGTTGTCCTGCATGACCAGGGTCTGGCCGACCTTGAGATTCTTGCCGGTCAGCTTGTTCCAGCGCTGCAGATCCTTGACTTCGACCTTGTTGGCCTTGGCGATGGAGCCGAGGTTGTCGCCACGCTTGACCCGATAAGCACGTTTGAGCTGCGCCACTTCCGACGGATCGGCGCCTTCGAACACCGGTTTCAGCGAGCGCGGGCTGATCAGTTCGTCCGGGCGCATGGTCTGCAGACTGGCGGTCAGCAGTTGCGCCTTGGACGTCGGCACCAGCAAGTGCTGCGGACCGTCGATGGTGGTGCGCTGTTTGAACGCGGGGTTGAGCTGGAACAGTTCGTCTTCATCGATGTTCGCCACCGCAGCGACCTTGGACAGGTCCATGCGCTGGTTGATTTCGACGACCTGGAAGTACGGTTCGTTGGCGATCGGGTTGAGGTTGACGCCGTAGGCTTCAGGCGCCAGTACCACTTGTGACAGTGCCAGCAACTTCGGCACATAGGCCTGGGTTTCCGCCGGCAGTGGCAGGTTCCAGTAGTCGGTGGGCAGGCCGAGCTTTTCGTTGCGCTCGATCGCCCGGCTTACGGTGCCTTCACCAGCGTTGTAGGCTGCCAGCGCCAGCAGCCAGTCGCCGTTGAACATGTCGTGCAGGCGGGTCAGGTAATCCATCGCGGCCGTGGTCGAGGCGGTAATGTCGCGACGACCATCATAAAAACGCGTCTGGCGCAGGTTGAAATAACGCCCGGTGGACGGAATGAACTGCCACAGGCCCACCGCATCGGCGCGGGAATAGGCCATCGGGTTGTACGCGCTCTCGATCACCGGCAGCAGGGCCAGTTCCAGCGGCATGTTGCGCTCTTCGAGGCGTTCGACAATGTAATGAATGTAGAGGCTGCCGCGTTCACCGGCATTCTCGAGGAAGGAGGGGTTACTGGCGAACCACAGGCGTTGTTGCTCGATGCGCGGATTGACGCCAAGGCCTTCCTGCAACTGGAAGCCCTGACGCATGCGTTCCCAGATGTCCTGGGGCGCCACGGGAGTGGGCTTCTCGGTCAGCCAGATCGGCTTCTGCTTGGCTCGCGCAGCAATGTTCGGCGTATGCGTCGCTTCAGTCTGCGGAGCGTGGCTGGAGCAACCCGCCAGCGTGGCGGACACAGCCACCGCGATGGCTTGCGCCAGGCGGGTCAAAGCATCTGAATTGACGGACTTACGTATGGATGACGACATTGGCTGGAAGTAAGTTCCGGGCAAAAATGTCGGGCGATTCTAGAAAGCGCACCCCCTGCGGTCAACCATTGAGAATTTTTGTCCCGGCCGGCGCGCTTGTCAGAACTTGTCTTTCCATGCCCGCAGAGCCGCAAATACCTCGCTCGGCGCCCGGTTTTGAGCGCCTTCCCGTTCGTCCACTTTTTGTGTAACCAATGTTTCAGAAGTGCGTAAAAACGGATTGGTAAGCTTTTCCAGAGCCAGAGTCGACGGCAACGTCATCACGCCGTTCTGCCGTTGCTGCGTGACCTTTTCCAGACGGGCGGCGACTTCCGGGTTGCCCGGCTCGACGGCGGCGGCAAATTTCAGATTGCTCAAGGTGTATTCATGGGTGCAGTAGACCAGCGTATCTTCCGGCAGGGCCGCAAGACGGCTGAGCGAGCGGTACATCTGCTCGGGTGTGCCTTCGAACAACCGGCCGCAACCGGCGGCGAACAGGGTGTCGCCGCAGAACAGCAGGCCATGGTGGTAATAGGCGATGTGCCCCAGGGTGTGACCGGGCACCGCATAGACGTCGAAGTCCCAGCCGAGCACGCTGACGCTGTCGTTGTCCTTGAGCGCTACGTCGCGCGCCGGGATGCTTTCGCTGGCCGGGCCGTAGACCTTGGCGCCGGTCGCGGCTTTCAGGCGCTCGACGCCGCCGACATGGTCATGGTGATGGTGAGTGATCAGAATATCGCTGAGCACCCAGCCCGGATGCGCGTCAAGCCACGCCTGCACCGGGGCGGCGTCGCCCGGATCAACCACCGCGCAGCGCTGGGTCTGATGATCCTGTAACAACCAGATGTAGTTGTCGGTGAACGCGGGCAGGGCACTGATCTGTATCATCGTCGGAATTCGCCAAGCAGAAAACATTGGCGCATCTTAGTAGTTCCTGGCGCGTTGGAGAATGACATGACCGATAAAGCGTTCGCTCAGGCCGATCCCGACTGGCTGGCATTGATCAGCGCCGCCCGCGAATGGCTGTCGGGGCCGCTCGGGCAATTTCTGCTGGATGAAGAGCGGCGCATGCTCGATGACGAGCTCGGCCGCTTCTTCGGCGGTTATCTGGTGCATTACGGGCCGTCCGCCGAAACCCCGCCGGCCGCGCCGCAAGTGCAGCGCAACGTGCGTCTCGGCGCACCGTTGCCCGGAGTCGAGATCGTTTGCGAAGAGCAGGCCTGGCCGTTGAGCGAGCACGCCGCCGACGTGGTGGTGATGCAGCATGGCCTGGATTTCTGCCTGTCGCCCCACGGTTTGCTGCGTGAAGCAGCGAGCAGTGTGCGCCCCGGCGGGCATCTGCTGATCATCGGCATCAACCCCTGGAGCACTTGGGGGCTGCGGCATTTCTTCGCCAATGATGCCCTGCGCAAGGCGCGCTGCATCTCGCCGTCGCGGGTCGCCGACTGGCTCAATCTGCTGGGCTTCGCGCTGGAGAAACGCCGCTTCGGATGCTATCGTCCGCCGCTCGCGTCACCCAAGTGGCAGAACCGTCTGGCCGGCTGGGAACGCAAGGCCGGTGACTGGCAATTGTCTGGCGGCGGCTTCTATCTGCTGGTGGCGCGCAAGATCGTGGTGGGGCTCAGGCCGTTGCGCCAGGAACGCCGCGAGCCGATGGGCAAGCTGATTCCGCTGCCGATGGCCAAGGTCAACCGCCGCCGCATCGAACCGTAAATCTTCTTTTATTTGTGGCCGGGCTTGTCCCGGCCGCGGTCATTGTCGATCCGCGATTGGCAGGACAGGCATTTTTCTGGAAAGACTGGCATGAGCGAAAGCGTGGAAAGCGTCGACACCGTAGAACTGTTCACCGACGGTGCCTGCAAGGGCAACCCCGGTCCCGGCGGCTGGGGCGCGCTGCTGGTGTGCAAGGGCGTCGAAAAGGAACTGTGGGGCGGCGAGGCCAACACCACCAACAATCGCATGGAGCTGCTCGGCGCGATTCGTGGCCTGGAAGCGCTCAAGCGCCCCTGCGAAGTGCTGCTGGTCACCGACTCGCAATACGTGATGAAAGGCATCAACGAGTGGATGGCCAACTGGAAGAAGCGCGGCTGGAAAACGGCTGCGAAAGAGCCGGTGAAGAATGCCGATCTGTGGAAAGAGCTGGACGAGCAGGTCAACCGCCACAAAGTCACCTGGAAATGGGTGCGCGGGCACATTGGCCATCACGGTAACGAGCGGGCTGACCAACTGGCCAACCGTGGCGTTGACGAAGTGCGTGGTTACAAGCAGAGCTGATTTCGCTTCTAACCGTGGCGTGGCCGTTCGCGAGCAGGCTCGCTGCCACATTGGAATGCACTCCCCTGTAGGAGCTGCCGAAGGCTGCGATCTTTTGATCTTGTTGTGGGAAAAATCAAAAGATCGCAGCCTTCGGCAGCTCCTACAGGGTTCGAGTCCAGCGTGTTAACATCCGCGCCTTTGCATGATTGACCCGTTGAGAGCTGAGCACTGATGGCCACCAGATCCGTTGTACTCGATACCGAAACCACCGGCATGCCGGTGACCGATGGTCACCGGATCATTGAAATCGGTTGCGTCGAACTGATCGGTCGGCGCCTGACGGGCCGGCATTTCCACGTTTATCTGCAACCGGATCGCGAGAGCGACGAAGGCGCGATCGGTGTGCATGGCATTACCAACGAATTCCTCGTCGGCAAGCCGCGCTTTGCCGAAGTTGCCGATGAGTTCTTCGAGTTCATCCAGGGCGCGCAACTGATCATCCACAACGCGGCGTTCGACGTTGGCTTCATCAACAACGAATTTGCCTTGATGGGCCAGCACGATCGCGCCGATATCACCCAGCATTGCACCATCCTCGATACCCTGATGATGGCCCGGGAACGTCACCCGGGGCAGCGCAACAGCCTCGACGCGTTGTGCAAACGTTACGGCGTCGACAACTCCGGCCGTGAACTGCACGGCGCCTTGCTCGACTCGGAGATTCTCGCCGACGTCTACCTGACCATGACCGGCGGCCAGACCAGCCTGTCGCTGGCTGGCAACGCGTCTGACGGCAATGGCACGGGCGAGGGCGCCGACAACTCGGCTACCGAAATCCGCCGCCTGCCGGTCGATCGCCAGCCAGCACGCATCATCCGGGCGACCGAAGAAGAACTGGCGGCGCATCTGGTGCGGCTGGAAATCATCGCCAAATCGGCGGGAGCGCCGGCGTTGTGGACGCAGATTGCCGAGGCTGATGCGCAGGTCTGAAACCTGAAGATCAAAGATCAAAGATCAAAGATCAAAGATCAAAGATCAAAGATCAAAAGATCGCAGCCTTCGGCAGCTCCTACAGGGATTGCATCCCATAGTAGGGACCAGGAAGGCAGCGATTTTTTGCATTTGGCGACATGGAGCCAAGTTGCCACTCTCGCCACATTCGTCGCAACCCTCTACCCTGAGTGCACTGGTCAGGTGCAAATCTGCCGCCTCAGGACACTGAGTCTCATGTACAAAGAGTTGAAATTTGCGCTGGCAATCATCCATCGCGACGGTAAGGTCGACACCGTCGGCTGCGTCAAGGAATGAGGACTTTTCCCAGTATGCAACCGGTCATGAATCCGAAATACCCAGGGTTGTCGGTGCGTGTAGCCGACGAAGGTTTTGCGCCGTATATCTGGGGCAGCGACTTCAGTTTCGAGGTCGCTGCCTACGGCGCTGCCGTGATCGGCAAGCCGGTCGAGCAGTGGCCGGTGACGCCAATCGTGCCGTACCGCAAGTGCTACGGCATCGATCCCGAAGAATTCAGCGCCTTTCACAACGCGCCCGACAGTGCGATTTTCATGGCGTACCTGGACGACGAGCCGGTCGGTCACCTGGTGATCAGCACCAACTGGAACGGCTTTGCCCACATCGATGAACTGGCGGTGCACGCCCCGGCCCGCCGCCACGGTGTGGCCAAGGCGTTGCT
This sequence comes from Pseudomonas sp. ef1, assembly GCF_007293365.2. NCBI lineage: Bacteria > Pseudomonadati > Pseudomonadota > Gammaproteobacteria > Pseudomonadales > Pseudomonadaceae > Pseudomonas > Pseudomonas sp. ef1. Next base: position 3,345,743 of record NZ_CM129815.1, read on the forward strand.
CGATGTCGCGCAGTTCTGGAGTCGCAAGAAGAAGCTGCCGGGCATCATGCTCGAAACCCAGAACAACAATCTCGGCGCCTGTCGTCTGTATGAGCGTTGCGGTTATGTGATCGGCGGCATCGACCAGTTACGCTATCGCGGCATCGATCCGCATACCGCTGAAGTCGCGTTGTTCTGGTATCGCCTGTTCGATAATCCGCTGGAAAAACCACTCAGCTCGACAACATCGCCTCGGCTTGTTCCGTGACGATCGCCAGCAAGGTCTGAATCGCCGCCGACGGCGCGGCATGTTTGAAGGTCAGGGCGTAGAGGCTGATCGGCACCGCCGGTGACAATGGGCAGACGTCCAGGCCACCGGCGCGGGCGCCCAGAGCGGTGAACGGATCGACGATGGCCAGACCTTCGCCGGCCTCGACCATGCTGCGCATCATCTGATGGGTCTGCACGCGGGTCTGAATGCTCGGTGCCGGGCGCAAGGCCTGAAGTTTGTTTTCCAGCGCCGGGCTCAGTGGATCCTGACCTTCGAGACCGACCATGGCCTGACCGGCCAGATCCACTAGGGAAATGTATTTCTGTTTCGGCTGCAGCCAGCCGTGCGGAGCGAGCAATTGCAGCTTGCCCTGGGCCAGCGGCTGGCAGTGGATATCGGGGTGTTCGGGATCGTGCAGGCTCAGGCCCAGATCGCTTTCGCGCAATAACAGGCTGCGGACGATGTCGCGAGTCGGCGCGCTGAGCAGGCTGCAAGGTGCGTCCGGCAAGCGCCGACGCAGAGTCGCAAGGCTTTGTGGCAGTAATTGTTGAGCCAGCGGCGGGGTGCCGATGATGCGCAGGGGTGGGGCGAGGTATTGCTTGAGGCTGCTGGCCAGACGCTGCACCGGCTCAAGCGCCTCATAAACGTGTGCGATTTCCACTTGCAGGGCGCGCGCTTCGGGGGTCGATTGCAGGCGACCGCGAACGCTGGCGAACAGCATGAACCCCAACTGACTCTCGGCTTCGCGCAAACGCTCTTCGACCTCGGTCACCGGCAGTTGCAGCCATTCGGCGGCGGTGCCCAGGTGACCGGTCTGCAAGAGCGCCTGAATCACTTCGATGTGGCGTAAACGCATGCGTGAAGTCCATGTTCAGCAGGTGGGGTCAGACGCTGAATCCTACCCCAAGTCCGCTCGCATGACTTCTGCTCATAATGCAGGGTTATGAAGCAACGGTTGGCTCGGGTTCGCGGATCAGGGTAATGCCTGATTGAACCAGGAGAAACTCGCTGTCACTGACCTTGTTGACCCGATCGCCAATGGCGAGTTTGTAAATGGGCTCCGAGCCAGTGGATCCGTCTGCAGACGGGTTCGATTCCTGGAATTCATGCACGGAATAAACGCGGCCTTCCGCATCTCTTGCATGAAACTGACCGACGAGTACTGCTGCCATCTGCTTAGAACCTCTGGAGATAAAACGCTTGATTTGCGGCTTTGTAGACCGTCAGCAAGCTCGGTAAGTTTTCCTACATGAAAAAAATATTCCTCGCGCAGGAAAAACCAATGACCACTGGTGAAAATGTCACTGGATCATCTATAACTAGCGACTCTTCCCACGGACCATCGAGAGTCATCCATGAGCAATGTCTACAACGTCGCTGTAGTGGTCGGCAGCCTGCGCAAAGCATCGATCAATCGCAAAGTCGCACTGGCCCTCGCCGAACTGGCACCGGCCAATCTCAAGCTCGAGATTGTCGAAATCGGTGAACTGCCGCTGTACAACGAAGACATCGACGGCGCTTCTCCGCCGGCAGCCTACAGCACTTTCCGTCAGAAAGTGGCGTCATCCGACGCGGTGCTGTTTGTCACCCCCGAGTACAACCGCTCGATCCCGGCACCGTTGAAGAACGCCATCGACGTTGGTTCGCGCCCTTATGGCCAGAGCGCGTGGAGTGGCAAACCCGGCGCGGTGATCAGCGTATCGCCAGGCGCCATCGGCGGCTTCGGCGCCAACCAGCACCTGCGCCAGACCTTCGTTTTCCTCGATATCCATTGCCTGCAACAGCCGGAAGCCTACCTGGGCGGCGCCGGTAACGCGTTCGACGAAGCGGGCAAACTGAGCGACTCGGTGAAGCCGTTCCTGCAAAAATTCATCGATGCTTACGGCCAGTTCGTAGAGCAACACAAGAAATAAACTTACCGAAACTCACTGTGGGAGCGAGCCTGCTCGCGAAGGCGGACTGTCAGATAACAATTTCACGTCTGACACACCGCTTTCGCGAGCAGGCTCGCTCCCACATTTGTTCGATTTCCACCCGTTTCGCTATTTGAAGGCTTCTGCGAATGCTCGCTGCGTCACTGATTTTCCTGCTGACCATCACCCTCGTCATCTGGCAACCCAAAGGTCTCGGCGTCGGCTGGAGTGCAACGTTGGGCGCCGTGCTGGCGTTGATTTTTGGCGTCGTTCACCTCACGGATATCCCGCTGGTCTGGCAGATTATCTGGAATGCGACCGGCACCTTCGTCGCGCTGATCATCATCAGCCTGTTGCTCGACGAGGCTGGCTTCTTTAATTGGGCAGCGCTGCACGTGGCGCGTTGGGGGCGGGGCAGTGGGCGCAAATTGTTTGCCTTCATGGTGCTGCTCGGCGCGCTGGTCTCGGCGCTGTTCGCCAATGACGGCGCGGCGCTGATTCTCACGCCGATCGTGATTTCAATGCTGCTGGCGCTGCGCTTTTCGCCAGCGGCGACTCTGGCCTTCGTCATGGGCGCCGGGTTTATCGCCGATACGGCGAGCCTGCCGCTGGTGGTGTCGAACCTGGTCAACATCGTTTCCGCGGACTTCTTCCATATCGGCTTCAACCGCTATGCCGCAGTGATGGTGCCGGTGAACTTCGTCAGCGTGGCGGCGACGTTGGGCATGTTGCTGTGGTTTTTCCGTCGCGACATCCCGACGGCTTACGACCCGGAACAACTGGAAAACCCGCACACCGCGATTCACGACAAAGCGACGTTCTATGCCGGTTGGGCAGTGCTGGTGATCCTGTTGATCGGCTGCTTCGCCCTGGAACCGCTGGGCATTCCGATCAGCGCGATTTCGGCGGTGTGCGCCGCGCTGCTACTGGGCATCGCTGCGCGCGGCCACAAAATCTCCACGCGCAAAGTGATGAAAGAGGCGCCGTGGCAGATCGTGATTTTCTCGCTGGGCATGTACCTGGTGGTGTACGGCCTGCGCAATGCCGGACTCACCAGTTACCTCGCCGGGTGGCTGGACGTATTCGCCGGTCACGGCGTGTGGGGCGCGGCCATGGGCACCGGGGTGCTGACGGCGCTACTGTCGTCGATCATGAACAATCTACCAACGGTACTGATCGGCTTGCTGTCGATCGACGCCAGTCAGGCCAGCGGCGTGATCAAAGAAGCGATGATCTACGCCAACGTGATCGGTAGCGACCTGGGGCCGAAGATCACTCCGATCGGCAGCCTGGCGACCTTGCTGTGGCTGCACGTGCTGGAGCGCAAAGGCATCCATATCGGCTGGGGCTATTACTTCCGTGTCGGGATTGTGCTGACGGTGCCGGTGTTGCTGGTGACGTTGGCGGCATTGGCGGTGCGGCTTTCGCTGTAGACCGGGGTGGGCCCCTTCGCTGGCAAGCCAGCTCCCACAGGATTTGTATTCACCGCGAAACCTGTGGGAGCTGGCTTGCCAGCGAAGGGGCCAGTTCAGGTACTACAAATCTCAGGTTTGGCCGGGGACATTCGGCCAAAGATCCGCCACCAGAAACAACCGCTCCGCCTCTTCCCATTCGCCCTGGGCATTCTCGGTCAGGCGTACCATCAACTGCGCCGGGGCCAGTACTGGCAGGTCTGCCAGCCACAAACGCAAGTGCTCATCTGTCCAGACCTGATCCGCCGGGTAATGCGCCGGCGCCAGCCACGCATGGCGGGGCAGGGGTTGCCAGCGGCCCGGCGGGCGTTGCGCGACAAACGCCGGCCAGTCCCTCTGATGCAGCCAACTGCCACGCAGATGTTGCGGATGCGCGCCGTTCGGTGAGTCGGCCTGCCCCGGCCACGGATACAGCAGATAACCGCCCAGCCACAGCTGCGCGCTGAACGTTTCGATATCCAGTGCCGCGAGCACCTCGCGGCTTTCCGGGCGCGCCGAGATCGGCAATTGATGCTCGGCCAGATGTGCCAGTTTGCGATCCAGCCGGTCATGACAACCCGGCCCCAGCCACTGCGCGGGATCGCGGCCATCGCCATCCTGCGGGCCAAGGTAGAGCTTGATCGCCAGTTCCAGATGATGCACGCCGTCGCGGTCACGCAGCAGCATGTCGAGTTCGCCGAGGGTGTGCCCAGCGCGGCGGATTGGCAGGTTGGCGGCGATCAGTTCGATGCCCGGCGCATGCGAGACGGCGAACTGCCAAAGACGCTCGTAATACAGACCCAGACGCCGGGTGCGCGCCTGCGACAGCCATTGCAGCAGGCCGTAACTGTCGCGGTCGAGCTGGTGCAGCCAATGTTCGAGGCGCTGCGGGTCGTGCACCCAGTCGCTGCCGGCAAGCGGATGGCGCTGGGGCCACGGCGTGGCGGCGAGCATCGGCGGGGCGAGGATCACCCACGCCAGGTCCCGCACTTCGGGATGGCGTAATCGATGGGGCAACTGCAACAAATCGGGAAACAGGATCATCTTGCGAGCATAGCCTTAAACCTGAGCGCACCCTTGAGGCTGAAAGGATTTTGTCTATCTGGCGCTTTCGCCCATAATCGGGTTTTCGCGTTTTCGATTGTCCGCAGAGGTCCCATGGAGCAATTTCGTAATATCGGCATCATCGGTCGCCTGGGCAGTTCCCAGGTGCTGGATACCGTCCGCCGACTGAAACGCTTTCTGCTCGACCGTCACCTGCATGTGATCCTCGAAGACACCATCGCTGAAGTCCTGCCCGGCCATGGCCTGCAAACCTCGTCGCGCAAGATGCTCGGCGAAGTTTGTGACATGGTCATCGTCGTCGGCGGTGACGGCAGCCTGCTCGGCGCCGCGCGGGCGCTGGCCAGACACAATATTCCGGTGCTGGGCATCAACCGTGGCAGCCTCGGCTTCCTCACCGATATTCGCCCCGACGAGCTGGAAATCAAGGTCGCCGAAGTGCTCGACGGCCACTATCTGGTAGAAAACCGTTTCCTGCTGCAAGCCGAAGTGCGTCGCCATGGCGAGGCCATCGGCCAGGGCGATGCGCTCAACGACGTGGTGCTGCACCCGGGCAAATCGACGCGGATGATCGAATTCGAGCTGTATATCGACGGCCAGTTCGTCTGCAGCCAGAAGGCCGACGGCCTGATCGTCGCGACGCCCACCGGCTCCACCGCCTATGCGTTGTCCGCCGGCGGGCCGATCATGCATCCCAAGCTCGACGCTATTGTGATTGTGCCGATGTACCCCCATACCTTGTCGGGACGGCCGATCGTGGTCGATGGCAACAGTGAGCTGAAAATCGTCGTGTCCAAAGATATGCAGATCTACCCGCAGGTGTCCTGCGACGGGCAGAACCACTTCACCTGCGCACCGGGCGACACCATTACCGTGAGCAAGAAAGCGCAGAAGCTGCGCCTGATTCATCCGCTCGATCACAATTACTACGAGGTGTGCCGCACCAAGCTTGGCTGGGGCAGCAAGCTGGGGGGCGGAGGCGACTGATGCTCGATCCCGCGCGCAGTTACGACCTGATCGGTGACGTGCACGGATGCGCCATGACCCTCGAACACTTGCTGGACCGTCTCGGTTATCACAAGCAGGGCGGGGTCTGGCGGCATCCGTCACGCATGGCGGTGTTCGTCGGCGACATCATCGACCGTGGCCCGCGTATTCGCGAGGCATTGCACATCGTCCACGACATGGTCGAGGCGGGGCAGGCGCTGTGCATCATGGGCAACCACGAATTCAATGCGCTCGGCTGGGTCACCCCGGCGCCACCGGGCAGCGGCAAGCAGTTCGTGCGCGAACATACCAAACGCCACGCACGGCTGTTGCAGGAAACCCTGAGCCAATTCGAGGACCATCCCGGTGACTGGCATGACTTCCAGCAGTGGTTCTACGAGCTGCCGCTGTTCGTCGATGCCGGGCGGTTTCGCGTCGTCCATGCATGCTGGGATGCCGGGCTGATCGAGCCGCTGCGGGCGCTGTTCCCCAATGGCTGCGTCGATGAGCATTTCCTCCAGGCCTCGGCGGTGCCCGGCAGCTTCGCTTGCACCGTGTTCGACCGCTTGCTGCGCGGCACCGACATGCGCCTGCCGGGTGGCCTGACCATGACCAGCGGCGACGGTCTGGTGCGTTCGTTCTTCCGCACCAAGTTCTGGGAGGACGACCCGAAAACCTACGGCGACATCGTGTTCCAGCCCGATGCACTGCCCGAACCTGTCGCGCAGACGCCGCTGACGTCCACTGAAAAGAATTCCTTGCTGCGCTACGGCGTCGACGAGCCGTTGCTGTTCGTCGGCCACTACTGGCGCAGCGGCCAACCGGCGCCGATCCGCCCGAACCTCGCGTGCCTGGATTACAGTGCCGTGCTCTACGGCAAACTGGTGGCCTATCGTCTGGACCAGGAAACGCGCCTGGATCCGCAAAAATTTGTCTGGGTCGATGTCGAGCGGCCGGAGGTGCTGCAATGAATGCGGTAGCGGTATTGCGCCTGCCGTTGGCGGTGGATCTGAGCGGTTTTGTCAAACTGCTGCAACGCATGCAAGTGCCCCATCGCGTCAGCGAAGAGGCGGGCGAACAGGTGCTGTGGGCGCCAGAGGAAATCAGCGAGGACGTGCGTTCCTTGTACGAGCGCTTCCCGGCCGGCGACCCGGATCAACAACTGGACATTCCCGTAGGCCAGACCTTCAAACGACCGAGTTTTGCCGAACAGCTGAAACACGCCAAAGCCACCGGGTTCATTCTGCTGTTGAGCCTGATCGTCGGCGGTCTGACCTTCCTCGGCGAAAACCTGGAAACGCTGCGCTGGCTGACCTTCCTCGATTTTCGCGTGATCGGTGAGTACATCCACTTCACGCCGCTGGCCGACAGTCTGGCGGCGGGGCAGTGGTGGCGGCTGGTCACGCCGATGCTGATCCACTTCGGCATCCTCCATCTGGCCATGAACGGTATGTGGTACTGGGAGCTGGGGCGGCGCATCGAGTCGCGCCAGGGCAGCATCAACCTGATCGGCCTGACGCTGCTGTTCAGTCTGGTGTCCAACTACGGGCAGTTCGTCTGGAGCGGCCCGAGCCTGTTTGGTGGGCTGTCCGGCGTGCTTTACGGGTTGCTCGGGCATTGCTGGATCTTCCAGTTGCTGGCGCCGAACCCGGCCTATCGTTTGCCGCGCGGCGTGCTGGTGATGATGCTGGTGTGGCTGGTGGTGTGCATGTCCGGGCTGATCTCGCTGATCGGTTTCGGCCAGATCGCCAACGCCGCGCACCTGAGCGGGTTACTCATCGGATGCTTTACCGGTTTGTTGGGCGGTTTGTATAACCGCCGTAAACTGGCCGCCTAACATTTTTGTTTCAGCAAAGAGCACGGAGACCCTGATGTCCTCTTTCAACGACATGATCAACAACATCACCCCGGACATCTACGAAAGCCTGAAACTGGCCGTGGAAATCGGCAAATGGTCCGACGGCAACAAACTCACTGCCGAACAGCGCGAGCTGTCGTTGCAGGCGATGATTGCCTGGGAAATCCAGAACCTGCCGGAAGACCAGCGCACTGGCTACATGGGCCCGCAAGAATGTGCGTCGAAGTCGATCGAAGTGCCGAACATCCTGTTCAAGTCGGATGCCATCCATTGATCGAGATTGGCCGCGGTGCAATCAGTAAAATGTCGACGCGTCTGGACGGGTCGAACGTGCAGTACGCGTTTCGTCTGGATGACGTCGAGGTGCCGGTCAATCCGTTGATCGGCAGCGCGCTACGTCTGGAATTTTTGGGGGCGATCCACTGCACCCATTGCGGGCGCAAGACCAAAACCAGTTTCAGTCAGGGTTATTGCTACCCGTGCATGACCAAACTGGCGCAGTGCGACCTGTGCATCATGAGTCCGGAGCGCTGCCACTTCGACGCCGGCACCTGCCGCGATCCGGAGTGGGGCGAGAAATTCTGCATGACCGACCATGTGGTTTACCTGGCCAATTCGTCAGGCATCAAGGTTGGCATCACCCGTGCTACGCAGTTGCCGACCCGCTGGCTCGACCAGGGCGCGAGTCAGGCGCTGCCGATCATGCGTGTATCGACACGCCAGCAATCGGGGTTTGTCGAAGACCTCTTCCGCAGCCAGGTGGCGGACAAGACCAACTGGCGCGCGCTGCTCAAAGGTGATGCGGCGGCGGTGGATCTGCCCCAGGTGCGCGATCAGTTGTTCGAAAGCTGCGCCGAAGGCCTGCAAGGGTTGCAGGAGCGATTCGGCCTACAGGCGATTCAGACGATTGCCGATGTCGAACCGCTGGAAATCCGCTATCCCGTCGAGCAATACCCGGCGAAAATCGTCAGCTTCAACCTGGACAAGAACCCGATTGCCGAAGGCACGCTGCTGGGGATCAAGGGCCAGTACCTGATCTTCGACACCGGCGTGATCAACATTCGTAAATACACGGCTTACCAGCTCGCCGTGCATCAATAAGGATTCCAGCATGCGCACCGAACAACCGAAGATGATTTACCTCAAGGACTATCAGGCGCCCGAGTACCTGATCGACGAAACGCACCTGACCTTCGAGTTGTTCGAGGACCACAGCCTGGTTCACGCGCAACTGGTGATGCGCCGTAATCCTGAACGTGGCGCCGGCCTGCCGCCGCTGGTGCTCGACGGCCAGCAACTTGAGCTGCTGTCGGTGACGCTGGCGGATCAGGAGCTGAGCGCCGCTGACTATCAAGTCTCGGACAGCCACCTGACCCTGCAACCGACCAGTGAAACCTTCACCCTCGACACCAGCGTCCGCATCCATCCGGAAACCAATACCGCGCTGGAAGGCCTGTACAAGTCCGGCACGATGTTCTGCACCCAGTGCGAGGCCGAAGGCTTCCGCAAGATCACCTATTACCTCGACCGCCCGGACGTGATGAGCAAGTTCACCACCACCGTCGTGGCCGAACAGCACAGCTACCCGGTGTTGCTCTCCAACGGTAACCCGATCGCTTCCGGCCCCGGCGAAGACGGCCGGCACTGGGCGACCTGGGAAGATCCGTTCAAGAAACCGGCGTACCTGTTTGCGCTGGTCGCCGGTGATCTGTGGTGCGTCGAAGACACTTTCACAACCATGAGCCAGCGCAACGTCGCGCTGCGCATTTACGTCGAGCCGGAAAACATCGACAAGTGCCAGCACGCGATGAACAGCCTGAAGAAATCCATGCGCTGGGACGAAGAGGTCTACGGTCGCGAGTACGATCTGGACATCTTCATGATCGTCGCGGTCAACGATTTCAACATGGGCGCGATGGAGAACAAGGGCCTCAACATTTTCAACTCCAGCGCCGTGCTGGCCCGCGCCGAAACCGCGACCGACGCCGCGCACCAGCGGGTCGAGGCGATCGTCGCCCACGAATACTTCCACAACTGGTCGGGCAACCGCGTGACCTGCCGTGACTGGTTCCAGTTGTCGCTCAAGGAAGGCTTCACGGTGTTCCGCGATGCCGGTTTCTCCTCGGACATGAACTCGGCGACGGTCAAGCGCATTCAGGACGTGGCGTACCTGCGTACTCACCAGTTCGCCGAAGATGCCGGGCCGATGGCCCACGCCGTGCGTCCGGACAGCTTCATCGAGATTTCCAACTTCTACACCCTGACCGTGTACGAAAAGGGTTCGGAAGTGGTCGGCATGATCCACACCCTGCTGGGCGCCGAGGGCTTCCGTAAGGGCAGCGATCTGTATTTCGAACGCCACGACGGTCAGGCCGTGACCTGCGACGACTTCGTCAAGGCCATGGAAGATGCCAATGGCGTTGATCTCAGCCAGTTCAAGCGCTGGTACAGCCAGGCCGGCACACCGCGTCTGGCCGTCAGCGAGTCCTACGACGCTGCGGCGAAAACCTACAGCCTGACCTTCCGCCAGAGCTGCCCGCCGACCCCGGACAAGGTGGAAAAACTGCCGTTCGTGATTCCGGTCGAGCTCGGGCTGCTTGATAGCCAGGGCAACGAAATCGCCCTGCGTCTGGCTGGGGAAGCTTCGGCACAAGGCACCACTCGGGTGATCTCGGTGACCGACGCCGAGCAGACCTTCACTTTCGTCGACATCAACGAACAGCCGCTGCCGTCGCTGCTGCGTGGCTTCTCGGCGCCAGTGAAACTGAGCTTCCCGTACAACCGCGATCAACTGATGTTCCTGATGCAGCACGACAGCGACGGTTTCAATCGCTGGGATGCCGGTCAGCAACTGTCGGTGCAAGTGCTTCAAGAGTTGATCGGCCAACATCAGAAAGGCGAGAGCCTGAAGCTCGATCCGCGTCTGGTGTCGGCGCTGCGCACGGTGCTGTCCGACGAGTCGCTGGATCAGGCGATGGTTGCCGAAATGCTCTCGCTGCCGGGTGAGGCCTATCTCACCGAGATCAGCGAAGTGGCCGACGTCGAGGCGATTCATGTCGCGCGCGAATTCGCCCGCAAGCAACTCTCCGAAGGTTTGTTCGAAGCGCTGTGGCTGCGTTATCAGGCCAACCGCGACCTCTCGAAGAAGACTCCATACGTGGCCGAGGCCGAGCACTTCGCCCGTCGCGCATTGCAGAATATCGCCCTGTCGTACCTGATGCTCAGCGGCAAGCCGGAAGTGTTGGCGGCGGCGCTGGAGCAATTCGAGGCTGCCGACAACATGACCGAGCGCCTGACCGCGCTGGCGGTGCTGGTCAACTCGCCGTTCGAAGAGCAGAAGGCCCTGGCTTTGGCCAGCTTCGCCGAGCACTTCAAGGACAATCCGCTGGTCATGGACCAGTGGTTCAGCGTGCAGGCTGGTAGCACCTTGCCGGGCGGTTTGGCGCGGGTGAAGGCGTTGATGCAGCACCCGGCGTTCAACATCAAGAACCCGAACAAGGTGCGGGCACTGATCGGCGCGTTCGCCGGGCAGAACCTGATCAACTTCCACGCGGCGGACGGTTCCGGTTATCGCTTCCTTGCCGATCTGGTGATCGAACTGAACGGTTTCAACCCACAGATCGCCTCACGTCAATTGGCACCGCTGACCCGCTGGCGCAAATACGACAGCGCGCGTCAGGCGTTGATGAAGGCTGAATTGGAGCGGATTCTGGCGTCCGGGGCGCTGTCCAGTGATGTGTATGAAGTGGTGAGCAAAAGCCTGGCGTAACGCTGATAAATGTTGGGGCGTTTAATTGATCGTTCCCATGCTCTGCGTGGGAATGCCTCTCTCGACGCTCTGCATCGACTTTGGGACGCAGAGCGTCCCTTGCTGCATTCCCACGCAGAGCATGGGAACGATCAAGACACAAAAATGCCGCTCAACGAGCGGCATTTTCATTGGCACAACAAACAGCTATTTGCGCAGGTCAAACCGATCCAGATTCATCACCTTCGTCCAGGCCTTGACGAAATCGTTGACGAATTGCGCCTTCGCGTCGGAACTGGCGTACACCTCGGCCAAGGCGCGCAATTGCGCATTCGAGCCGAACACCAGATCCACTCGAGTCGCCGTCCACTTTGGCGCCCCGGTCTTGCGGTCACGGCCTTCAAACTCATCGGCATCCCGTGACGTTGGGGTCCACTCAACTCCCATGTCCAGCAGGTGGGTGAAGAAGTCGTTGCTCAGCGTTTCGGTTTTATCGGTGAACACGCCATGCCGGGTCTGGCCAACATTGGTGTTCAATACCCGCAAACCACCCAGCAGCACGGTCATTTCCGGTGCGGTGAGAGTCAGCAACTGGGCCTTGTCGATCAGCAGCGTTTCCGCCGCAACCGTGTATTTGCCTTTGCTGTAATTACGGAAGCCATCGGCGATCGGTTCGAGGAAGCCGAACGATTCGACATCGGTCTGCTCCTGCGAAGCATCGACGCGGCCAGGTGAAAACGGCACCGACACTGAATGCCCGGCGTTCTGCGCGGCTTTTTCCACTCCGGCATTACCGGCCAGGACGATCAGGTCCGCCAGCGAGATTTTCTTGCCACCGGCGGCGCCGTTGTTGAACTCGCTCTGAATGCTTTCCAGCGTGCTCAGCACTTTGTCCAGTTGTTCGGGCTGGTTGGCCTGCCAGAACTTCTGCGGGGCCAGACGCAAGCGTCCGCCGTTGGCGCCACCGCGCTTGTCCGAACCGCGGAAGGTCGATGCTGCAGCCCACGCGGTCGAAACCAGTTGCGACACTGACAACCCTGAAGCCAGTACCTTGTTTTTCAGCGCCGTGGCGTCGCTGTCATCGATAAGCGGGTGCGTCACATCGGGCAGCGGGTCTTGCCAGAGCAGCTCCTCTTGCGGCATTTCCGGGCCGAGGTAGCGAGAGAGCGGACCCATGTCACGATGGATCAGCTTGTACCAGGCGCGGGCAAATGCGTCGGCGAGCTGATCGGGATTGGCCAGGAAACGCCGGGAAATCTGCTCGTATGCAGGATCGAAGCGCAACGCCAGGTCGGAGGTGAGCATGGTCGGCGAGAGCTTCTTGTTCGGATCGTGAGCGTGGGGAACGGTGCCTGCACCCGCGCCGTTTTTCGGTTGCCACTGATTGGCGCCCGCCGGGCTTTTGGTCAGCTCCCACTCGAAGCCGAACAGGTTTTCCAGATAGTTGTTGCTCCACTGCGTTGGCGTGGTGGTCCAGGTCACTTCCAGACCACTGGTGATGGTGTCGGCGCCTTTACCGGTGCCGAAGGCGTTTTTCCAGCCCAGACCCTGTTGCTCAAGGCCAGCCGCTTCCGGTTCGGGACCGACATTGTCAGCCGGGCCGGCGCCATGGGTCTTGCCGAACGCGTGGCCGCCGGCGATCAGCGCCACGGTTTCTTCGTCGTTCATGGCCATGCGGCCGAAGGTTTCGCGAATGTCCTTGGCCGAGGCCACCGGATCCGGGTTGCCTTCCGGGCCTTCAGGGTTGACGTAGATCAGGCCCATCTGCACGGCGGCGAGGGGATTTTCCAGATTGCGTTCGCCCTGATCGGTGCGGCTTTCTTCACGGCCATGCAAATCGGGCTCAGCCACCAGCGTGCCGTCACCGGGCTCTTGCACTGGGCCATTGCTCTTGCCGTAACGGTTGTCGCCGCCCAGCCACTCGGTTTCCGAGCCCCAGTACACATCTTCATCCGGTTCCCAGACATCGGTGCGGCCCCCGGAAAAACCGAAGGTCTTGAAGCCCATGGACTCCAGCGCGACGTTGCCGGTGAGCACGATCAGGTCGGCCCAGGAAATATTGCGCCCGTATTTCTGCTTGATCGGCCACAGCAGGCGGCGGGCCTTGTCGAGGCTGACGTTGTCCGGCCAGCTGTTGAGAGGGGCGAAGCGTTGCTGACCGGAGCCGGCGCCGCCACGGCCATCGGCGGTGCGATAGGTCCCGGCGCTGTGCCAGGCCATGCGCACGAACAGCGGGCCGTAGTGGCCAAAGTCGGCCGGCCACCAGTCCTGGGAGTCAGTCATCAGCGCTCTGATGTCTTGTTTCAGCGCCTGAAAATCGAGGCTTTTGAAGGCTTTGGCGTAGTCGAAGTCCTGGCCCAGCGGATCGGACTTGGGGGAATGCTGGCTGAGGATTTTCAGATTGAGTTGATTCGGCCACCAGTCACGGTTCGTCGTACCGCCGCCGGCGGCGTGGTTGAACGGGCATTTCGATTCGTTTGCCATGTTCGGATCCCTATCAGGTCTGCGGCCGGCTCGTGCCGACTTCGGACTGGTAAGGCTAGACCCGAGTTGGCAAGTCGGCTAATAGCCGCAGTCTTGGCAGGCGATAGGCAGGCTCTCTTGCTAGCGCGATATCGTGATGAAAAAGCAGCGTTATTTCGAAGCGATCTTAAAAACTGTCAGCTTTGACAGTGGTTGATACCACGCAATCCCAATACGTTGGAGTCAACGCAACGTCACCTTTACCTCAAGGGAATATCGACATGTATCAGGACAAAACAAGTGACCTTATGAACAAACGAAATGCTACCGGTAGCTTCGTCGCGTTTCTCGATGACGATAAATTTCTGGAGAGCAAGTTATGTGTTTATGCAGAGACCGAGACGGAATTTATCATCATCGGAACTGAAGATTTTATAAACACGGTCGATTTGTCTGTGCCGAATGCGTTGGAGGGCGATGGTCCTCACACAGTGATTTTTCCAACCATGGGACGGTATTGGAAGGTTGTGATCAATCATTTTGACCAACCTATTATTGAGGGTGAACTCATCGTCACCTTTTCCAATTTTCGCAAAACCGTAACAGGCACTTTTGCTCTGGATCTGGGACAAGCCGGGAAAGTGACAGGCAATTTCGATCTTACACTCGTTACCCCGAAGCAAAGTGACAGGCGAGCGCAGCCGTTATAAATAAAGACGTCAACTCGATTGCGCGGTGTCGTCCTCGGGCACGTCATCAAGAATGTCATCCTGCCCAGGCAGTTCAGTGATCACGCTGAAGTCCGATACTTCAACCGCGCCATTGCCGTAGCCCAGCAAATGAAACGAGAAGGCTTTGCGCGGCTGCGGGTTTTCAAAGCTGAAATCCATCTCCAGCGGCTGATCCGCCGTGGCGACCATTTCTGCTGGCAGGCCCAGTTGCACGTCCTGTTCAAACTCCTTGGCCTTGAGCTGAATGTACGCCGCCTGCTGCGGATCGACCGAGCGCACGGTCAGGCGCACGCGGGTGTGCGAGCCTTTGGGCATTTCCAGGTATTGCGCGCCGATCAGGTTGTCGGCCCAGTCATCCTTTATCTGCGCTTGCAGAGGGATGATGTTGTTGCTGCCGAACTGGTAGCGATGATTGAGCGGTGTGCGCAGCAAGGACAGGTCCAGCGCATCGGCGCGCGCGGCGATCTGCCGGGCCGGGTGGCCGCTGTAGGTGCCTTTGTATGTGGCACTTTCGGCGATGAAACCGGTGCTTTGGTAATAGCGGCAGCGGCGCGGCAGGTCGCATTCGGAGAAGATGCCCTGACCGTTGTGGTAACGCAGTTTGCCGTTGGTGAACGACATGATCTCGCGCCCGGAATCGTAGTCGCGAAACAGCGACCGCCCGCTCAGCGCAGTCGGCACCGGCAGGTCGAAATAGTCGAGGATCGAGGTGCTCAGATCGACGTGGCCGTAGACCCCGGCATTCAGACGCGGCAGTTGCGCCTGCTCCGGTGCCAGCGTCAGGTTGAAACCCCACGAGGAGGCCAGCCGCACGCCGTCGATGCCATGGGATTCATCCGAGGTGATCACCACCAGTGTGTCCTTGAGAACGCCCTGGCGCTCCAGCCCTGAAAGAAACTGATCCAGCGCATCGTCGAGATAACCGACGGCAGCCTGCTTGGGCGTCTCATAACGCTGCAGATAATCCTCCGGTGCGGAGTAGGGCTGATGGGTGCCGACCGTCAGCAGAGTCAACATCCACGGCTGCTTTTGCTTTTTCAACTGGCCGACGTAATCCAGCGCACCTTCGAAAAATGCCCTGTCATCCTTGCCCCACGGGAACTCCAGATAGTTGCTGTTGCTGAACCATTCCAGGCCGTGGGTCGCATCGAAACCGATGTGCGGCATGATCTTGTCTTTGGCCATGAAGCGCAGGCCTGCGCCCTGCAAATAATGAGTGCTGAAGCCGTGTTCGCGCAGCTGCGCGGGCAGGCAGGCCTGATTGCGCTCGTTGAGGGTGAGCATTTCCACGCCTTTGGGCGTGCCGTTGTTGAGCTTGTCGTAGTCACCGCACAGCATGGCGTACAGACCGCGAATGGTCTGATGGGTGTGCAGCACGTAATCCGGAGTGTTCATGCCGCGCTCGGCCCAGCGGCTGAGGTTGGGCATCAGGTCTTCCTGGTAATGACTGCCGATCGCTTCGCGGTTGGCGCGGATGTAGGCGCCGGGAATGCCTTCCAGGGCAATGATCAGCACATTGCGCGCCTGACCCGGCGCGGCCAGCAGCTTCTGGCCATTGAGGTCGACGTCGGTGAGCCCGGCCATCGCCGGTGTCGGTTCTTCGACGTCGCCGTCCAGCCACTCCTCGGCCTGGATCTGCAAGTCGGCCACTTCGCTGGCGAGCAATTGATGCGGCAGGTTGTACAGGCGCCAGGCGTCGCCGTCATTCGGCCACAGGTTTAGCGCGCCCCAGTGCGCGGCGAACAAAACGATCGGCGCGGCCCAGGCAGCGCGCGGCAATGCCGGCCGAGCCAGGCCGCGCCCTATAAATTGGGCCAGCAGCCAGAAAACCAACGCAACCAGCAAAGCAATGGCCAGGGCAGGGTGCGCAAGTCCGCCGCCAGTGGAGTTCTCGACGAACTGCGGGTCGATCAGGTAGTGAACATCCGAAGGCGTCGGCAGACGACCCACGGCGCTGACCAATTCTGCCGTGGCGACCGCCAGCAGCGCCCAGAACACCAGCACCGGCAAGGCCAGCCACCCTGCGCGACGATGCAGTGCTACTACCAGCAGACTGCCGACGGCCAGATCTGACATGAAGCCCAGCGGTGTCAACCAGCCCAGCGCCGCACGCAGGCACACCGGCACGATCAATACCAGAACGATGAGAGAAAGAAGGCGGGCATTCGACCGCCGCAGCCAGTTGAAAAGAGCGCTCACAAAAAAGGCCTGCATGTCATCAAAGGGTCAAAAAAGTGTGGGTGATGATACCAAGGACAGGCGGGCTGATCGGCTTTTTAAACCTGCGGCTGGCGATCCTTTAAATGTCGTGGACCCAGATCGGGCACGGGTTCTGGTCGTATTGCGGCTTTACAGTCAGCGCAGTTTTTTGTTTCAGACTGTTGTAAGTCCGTCCGCCTCTCGCGATATCCACGTAACAGACAGCAAACCGCTCAGTGCTATCGATATGCGATAAAGATATTTAATTTCAATTTTTTATAGCTATAAAGTCAGGCCTTTCAGCCCATCCCCATGCTGCGAGGTTGTCATGGCCACACCGTTCAAACGTTCTGCGCTGACTCTGTTGGCCGCTACTCTGGCAGCGGGTGCGCTGTTCAGCAGTGGCGCCCAGGCCGAGGGCAAAATCAGCATCGCCCAGCAATTCGGCATCGGTTACCTGATTCTCGACGTCGTGCGAGATCAAAAGTTGATCGAGAAACACGGTAAGGCTCAAGGCCTGGAGATCAAGGTCGACTGGAACAGCATTTCCGGCGCCACCGCCATGAATGAGGCGCTGCTCACCGGAGCGCTGGACGTCGTCTCGGCCGGCGTGCCGCCAATGCTCACTGTGTGGGACCGCACCAAGGGCAAACAGAACGTCAAAGCCATTGCCGCGCTGGGCTCGATGCCCAATTACCTGCTGACCAACAACCCGAACATCAAAACCCTCAAGGACTTCAGCGACAAGGACCGTATCGCCGTGCCGGCCGCAGGCGTGGGTTTTCAGTCGCGCACCCTGCAAATTGAAACCGCGAAAGAATTCGGTGATGACCAGTTCAAGAAATTCGATAACATTTCAGTCAGCCTGCCGCACCCGGACGCCACCGCTGCGCTGATCGCCGGCGGCTCGGAAATCAATTCGCATTTCTCCAGCCCACCGTTTCAGTACCAGGCTCTGCAAAACCCCAACGTGCACAAGGTGCTGAGTTCCTACGACATCCTCGGCGGCCCGGCGACGTTCAACGTGCTCTACACCACGGAAAAATTCCACGACGAAAACCCGAAAACCTACAAGGCGTTCTACGACGCACTGGCCGAAGCCGAGCAGATCATCAAAGCCGACAAGCCCGCCGCTGCCCAAGCCTACATCCGCGTCGAACAATCGAAATTGCCGCTGGCTCTGGTCGAGCAAATCGTCAAAGACCCGGAAATCGACTTCACCGTCGTACCGCAACGCACGTTTATATATGCCGAGAAATTGCAGGAACTGGGTGTGTTGAAAAACAAGGCGGCGAGCTGGAAGGATTACTTCTTTGAAGAGGCGCATGGTGGCGCGGGGAGTTGAGGGAATGGGCATCACCCAGAATTAATGTGGGAGCGAGCCTGCTCGCGAAAGCGGAGTTTCAGCCACAGATGAGTTGACTGACCTGACGCCTTCGCGAGCAAGCTCGCTCCCACAGGTTTAGCGGCTTAAACCCTCTTCCGGGCAAAAAAACGGGGCGGCCCGATCATCGATCAGGCCGCCCCGTTTTTCTGTCAGGCGAACAGTCTTTCCGTCAGCGATCAATGCATCTTGCTGTGATCGTGGCCGCCCATGTTGGTCAGCGCGCGAACCGGTGCTTTGACTTCGATGGTTTCTTTCTCGCCCTTGGCGTTTTCCACGGTCAGGGTCAGCGGCACGCTGTCGCCTTCCTTCAACTGACCGCTCAGGCCCATCAGCATGACGTGGTAGCCGTTCGGGTCGAAGCTCACGGCTTTGCCGGCAGGCAGCTCAACGGACTTCACCGGGCCCATGGTCATCACATCGTTCTTCATGCTCATTTCATGAATCTGAACGTCCTTGGCCATTGGCGAGGCAACGCTGAGCAGCTTGCTGTCGGTGTCGGCAGTGACGGTCATGAACGCGCCGCTGGCGGACTGGGTCGGCACGGTGGCACGGACCCAGGCGTCGTCGACTTTGGTCTGCGCCGACACCTGGAAGGCCAGGCCGAGCAGGGACAGTGCACATACGGTGCGTTTGAGGTGATTCAGAACGGGATGCATCAGCAGACCTCCATAACAGTAAGCAAATCTTCCGTGCACTCTTGGGCTGTCAGCGAAGTGGACAGGCCCAGGCGCAACTCACCACGCGAGTCGTAGACGTAGCTCGTGGACGTATGGGAGATGGTATAGGTGTCGCCGGCCGGGACTTTCTCGTAGAACACGTCGAATTCCTTGGCGGTGGCCTTGGTTTCCTCAAGTGTGCCGTACAGCGCGACGAAGCTCGGGTCGAAGGCTTTGACGTAGGCGTCGAGGATCTGCGGCGTGTCGCGTTCGGGATCGAGGGTGATGAACACCACTTGCAGGCGGTCGCCGTCGCGGCCCATGAGTTTCTTGATCTGCGCGGCGCGGGCCAGGGTGGTGGGGCAAACGGCCGGGCATTGGGTGAAGCCGAAAAAGATCATCGGCATCATCCCGCGAAAGCTCGACAGCGACATGGTTTCGCCTTCGGGGTTCTTCAGCTTGAAGGTGCGTCCGAGGATCTTGTCGCTCAGATCCTTGCCGTACTTGTACGACAGTTGGCCACGGGTGTCGCAACCGGCGAGCAGGCCGAGCCCGAGCACGCCCATTCCCGCAAGTACCTTGCGGCGAGTCAACAAAGCCGTCATCTAATACCGCCTTTTGCAGCCCGCAAGTCGGCAGGACTGGCGGGGGGTTAACCGTAAAAGCGCCGCATGATAGCAAACTGAGGCTGATCGCCGGCTGCCGATCGCCGCGCGGTGCCGGATCGGACGACAAAAGGTGTAAGAAGAAATGACGAATAAGCCATGCGTTCGCCGCGACCAAACTCGATTTAAATAGTATGACGATTGGAGGCGGGCGCAGAAACACGTACTCTTGCCGCTGCGCTGCAAAGACCAAAACAACAACAGGAGTCTGTAATGCAACCGATTCGTCTCGGCCTGGTGGGCTACGGCAAGATCGCCCAGGATCAACACGTTCCCGCCATCCTCGCCAACCCGGCGTTCCAGTTGGTGGCGGTCGCCACCCAAGGCAAACCTTGCGCCGGGGTGGAAAACTTTCAGTCCCTGGGCGAGCTGCTCGAGAACGGCCCGAGCGTCGATGCCATTGCTTTCTGCACGCCGCCACAAGGGCGCTTCGCGCTGGTGCAACAGGCATTGGCGGCCGGCAAGCACGTGCTGGTGGAAAAACCGCCCTGTGCGACATTGGGCGAGGCCATGGCCCTGGTCGATCAAGTCGCCGAACAAGGCGTCAGCGCTTTGTTCGCCTGGCACTCGCGCTACGCACCGGGCATCGCCGCCGCCCGCGACTGGCTGGCCAGCTGCACCCTGCAAAGCGTGCAGATCGACTGGAAGGAAGACGTGCGCAAGTGGCATCCGGGTCAGGCATGGATCTGGCAGCCGGGCGGCCTCGGTGTGTTCGATCCGGGCATCAACGCTTTGTCGATCATCACCCACCTGCTGGCGCTGCCGCTGTTTGTCGAAGCCGCCGAACTGCGCGTGCCGAGCAACTCCCAGTCGCCGATTGCCGCCTCGATCAAAATGTCCGATGCGCGTCGGCTCGACGTGCGCGCCGAGTTCGACTTCGACCATGGCCACGACGAACTGTGGAGCATCGAAATTCGCTGCGTCGAAGGCGTCCTGCGTCTGGACAATGGCGGCGCGGTGCTAAGCATCGACGGCGTGAAGCAAAGCGTGTCGGAGGAGGGTGAGTACGCAGCGGTCTATCGCCACTTCCAGCAATTGATCAGCGACAAGGCCAGCGACCTCGATCTGCAACCGTTGCGCTTGGTAGCGGACAGTTTCTTTGTCGGCAGCCGGACTTCGGTTGAGCCGTTTTACGATTGAAGTGGATTGTCCGGTTTGAGTGGACGGTGAAACACTTTTCAGCCGATTTATCCCTTTGCTGTGCGTCAGTAATCTGTACCCAACTTGAACGCAACAACAAAACTTCAAACTTGAAAAGGGACGCACACCATGACCACTCCAACCTACAACCGCCTGAACAAAGACGACGCTATCGTGCTGCTGGTAGATCACCAGACCGGTCTGATCTCGCTGGTGCAGGACTTCTCGCCGAACGAGTTCAAGAACAACGTGCTGGCGCTGGCGGATCTGGCCAAGTTCTTCGACCTGCCAACCATCCTCACCACCAGCTTCGAACAAGGCCCGAACGGCCCGCTGGTACCGGAGCTGAAAGAGATGTTCCCGGACGCGCCGTACATCGCTCGCCCAGGTCAGATCAACGCTTGGGACAACGAAGATTTCGTCAAGGCAATCAAAGCCACCGGGCGCAAGCAGATCATCATCGCCGGTGTCGTGACGGATGTGTGTGTAGCGTTCCCGACCCTGTCGGCGCTGGCGGAAGGTTTTGATGTGTTCGTAGTGACTGATGCGTCCGGCACCTTCAACACGACCGTGCAGCAAGCCGCGTGGAGCCGCATGACTCAGGCTGGCGCGCAGATGATGAACTGGTTCTCTGTAGCCTGCGAACTGCACCGGGACTGGCGCAACGATATTGAAGGCCTGGGCAATCTGCTGTCGCAGCGTATTCCCAACTACCGCAACCTGATGAACAGCTACTCGGCGCTGACGCAGCAGAAGTAGGCCTCCTACACAACGCAAAAGCCTGCTTTAAACAGCAGGTTTTTTGCGTTCAGGGCCGGCCGGCGAGTCACCGTTCGTCCATTGCCGGGCACTTGTCACGCGCCGGCATTTCACACGTTCAGGTATCTATCGCTGAATCACATCGGAGACCGACATGGACATTGATGAAAACGCACCGGGCAACCAGTCGCAACAAGCCGTGACGCGCACCACCGACAACGAGACCGGGCACGATCCCAAGCGGGAAAATCCCGAGGTGCCTTTGCCGCCGGACGATGAGGCACCGGTCGAGGAAGATATATCAGATGTGGATGCGGCCAACTCGGTGTCAACCGAACATCCGCCGTCACGCTGATCGAGCGATTTAATCGATGCCTCCCACTCTGGAATTAGAGTGAGAGGTTCTCCCGCGCACCCTGATGCAGTTCAGTCAGCGACATCGTGAAAACCAGTTTCAACCGCCCAGGATTGGAATATCCGTGCGCTAAATCCCGGTGGGAGCGAGCCTGCTCGCGAATGCGGCGGCACATTCAACATCTTTGCCGACTGACCCAGCGCATTCGCGAGCAGGCTCGCTCCCACAATGTTCCGTGTTGACCATTGATTTGATTGCGCCACAAAACCCTGTGGGAGCGGGCTTGCCCGCGAAGGCGGCGGCACATCCAGCATCTTTGCCGACTGACCCCGCGCTTTCGCGAGCAGGCTCGCTCCCACAATCTTCCGTGTTGACCATTGATTTGGTTGCGCCACAAAACCCTGTGGGAGCGAGCCTGCTCGCGAAGACGGCGGTACATTCAACATCTTTGCCGACTGACCCAGCGCTTTCGCGAGCAGGCTCGCTCCCACAGATTCACTCCTGGCCTCAGTAAGGGCTCGCGGTCGGGCGCACGATCAGTTCGCTGACGTCGACATCCGCCGGTTGTTCGACGGCGTAGGCAATTGCGCGGGCGATGGCTTCGGCGGGGATGGCGATCTTGCGGAATGACTTCATCTCTTCGCGGCCGCCTTCATCGGAAATGCTCTCGGCCAGTTCCGATTCGGTCACGCCCGGTGCGATGACGGTGACGCGGATATCGCCACCGACTTCCTGGCGCAAGCCTTCGGAAATGGCCCGCACTGCGTATTTGGTTGCGCAGTACACCGCTGCGGTGGGGCTGACCGCGTAGGCGCCGATCGAGGCGATGTTGATGATCTGCCCGGCGCGCTGGCGCTGCATCAACGGCAGACTGGCGGCGATGCCGTGGAGCACGCCACGGATGTTGACGTCGATCATGCGGTTCCACTCATCGACCTTCAGCGCGTCCAGCCGTGACAACGGCATGACCCCGGCGTTGTTGACCAGCACATCGACGCGGCCGTAATGCTCGACGGCGAAATCAACGAAGCGCTGCACATCCTGCTGATCGGTGACGTCCAGTGCGCGGAACTGCGCGTGGCCGCCGGCGCTATTGATCCCTTCGGCAATCACTGCCAGACGCTCGGTGCGCCGAGCCCCCAACACCACTTTGGCGCCACGTTCGGCGAGCAGGCGTGCGGTGGCTTCGCCGATGCCGCTGCTGGCGCCGGTAATCACGATCACTTTTTCTTGAATGTTCAGCATGATGTCGTCCTCTTCTGTGTGCCCGTGAGTGGGCCTGGAAGAAGATTAAGTGCGGCGGCTCATGGGCTATTAATCGATTCCTCCTCGGGATTTGCCCAATTCTGCTGCATCGCTTTTCGACAGGTTTTCAGGCCCCGCGTGGCGCGTCCCGGTAGGCACTCGGAGTGACCCCGACTTCACGGCGGAACACCTGGGAAAAGTGGCTGGGGCTGGAGTAGCCCACCTCCAGGCCAATGTCGATAACGCTGCGTGCGGTCTCCAGCAACAGATGACGCGCGCGGCTGATGCGCAGGCGTATGAAGTATTGCGAGGGCGATAAACCGGTGGCGCGTTTGAAGGTGCGGCTGAAGTGGTAGTCGCTCAGCTCAGCGACTGCGGCCAGATCACCGAGGCTGAAATCTTCCGCCAGATTCGCATTCATGGCTTCGATCACCCGGCGCAGTTTGTAGGCGGGCAGGGCGTTGTCGCGGCGCGGGTTGCTGTCGGGGTCGAGGTAATGACGCAGCAGATGGATCGCCAACGCCTGAGCCAGGCTGTGCACCAGCAGTGCACTGGGTTGGCGCTGTCCGGTCAGTTCGATGCGCAGTTGCTCAAGAATGAAGCTGACCTGCTCGTCACGCGCACCCGACACATCGACAAACGTCACTGCACCGGCCTGTTCGCCGAAGGCTTCGCGCGCCGCTTGTTCGATCAGGCCCAGACCGAGGTAGAGGTGCATGACTTCGAAGACCTCGCAACCTTCGGTCTGCCAGCGCATTTCGTAGGGTTCGCGGGTGTTGGTCAGGAAAAAATCGCCCGCCGTGACCTGGCTCGCCTGCCACTCTCCGCCCAACGAACGTTCTTCGACCCGGGCAGTGCCGGCCAGTACCAGCACCAGCAGCGGTTCGGCCACGCACGGCACGCGGATCGGCTCAAGCAGGGTTTGATGGCGGAACAGCTGCACCACCGCATCCTTGATCTGCGGCCGCGGCGTGGTCGTTTCCGCAACACCGGGCAGATGCTCCGGCATGGCTTCGGCGGCGATGCGCGCGGGCTGGCTGATTGTCGGTGTAGCGGGGCTGGCAGAGGGCACAGGACGCTCCATCAAAAGCTTCGGCTGCGAATGATTTTGAAGGTTAGGGCGGGCGAACGAGAAACTCCAGCGCAAAACCCCGACAGTCCCGGCAATCACCCGAAAGCCCGGCGGCGGACAGTGCGCGACAGTGAAGCCGTGTTCACGACCGCGCCATCAGGCGCAACACCGATTCGCTATCGAGGAGTTAAAACCATGACTGATTTCAACCACACCCTGCCCCAAGAAGTCGCCGGTAAAGTTGCACTGGTCACTGGCGCGGCCAGTGGCATCGGCAAGGCGATTGCGCTGATGCTGCACGCTCGCGGCGCCAAGGTGATTGCCGAAGACCTCAACCCGGCTGTCGAAGCACTGGCTCGTCCCGATCTGGTGCCGCTGGTGGCGGACATCACCGAGGACGGCGCCGCCGAACGCGCAGTAGGCCTTGCCGTCGAGCAGTTCGGGCGCCTGGATATTCTGGTCAACAACGCCGGGATCATCATCAACAAAGCCGTGATCGACATGAGCCGCGACGACTGGGAAAGGATCCAGGCAGTCAATGCCACGGCAGCCTTCCTGCACTGTCGCGAAGCGGTGAAAGCGATGATCCCGAACAAGTCCGGTGCCATCGTCAATATCGCCTCCTATGCCTCGTACTTTGCCTTCCCGACCATCGCCGCCTACACCGCTTCCAAAGGTGCGCTGGCACAACTGACCCGCACGCTGGCCCTGGAAGTCATCGAGCACGGCATTCGCGTCAACGCGATCGGCGTCGGCGATGTGGTGACCAATATCCTTAATGATGTGGTCGAGGACGGCCCTGGCTTCCTCGCACAGCACGGCGAAGCAGCGCCAATCGGTCGGGCGGCGCAGCCGGAAGAGATCGCCGAGATCGTGACCTTTCTGGCCTCCGACCGTGCCAGTTTCATGGTCGGCTCGGTAGTCATGGCCGATGGCGGCATGACGGTAACGGCAGGCTGATAGCGGTGCGGCAAACCATGGGCACGTAAGATGATGTGCCCATGGTTTACCCCGATCTGACCGACGCAGAATCAGGCAAATCTGCAGCATCTTTGATCTAGTCGCCGCTGGGTAAAACTGGCTAATCTTCCTCCGCAGTTGACCCACCTTCGTCTGCTTTCGAGGCCCTTTGCATGGATAACCACGACGCTTCCATCCTCCACGACACGGCGGTGTATCGCGCCGAGCTGGTGCGCTTGCTGACTCAGCGCTTTGATGCGCCGGGCACCTACGAGACCGCGATTGCGCCACTGCACGTGATCCGTCTCGATGGGCCGTCCGAGCTGATCCATGTCGTGCACCGCCCGGCGCTGTGCCTGATCGTGCAGGGGCGCAAGGAAGTCGGGCTGGGCGACGAACGTTTCCTCTACGACCCGTTGAATTACCTGGTGGTGTCAGTGACGTTGCCGGTGTCGGGACGGGTGATCGAAGCCTCGCCCGAGGCGCCGTATTTTTGCGTACGCCTGGACTTCGATCCCGCGCAACTGACGCAACTGATTGCCGAGTCGCCGCTGACCGGCATGCCGCAAGACGCCGGGCGCGGCATGTTTCTCGACAAGATCGACGTGACATTGCTCGACACCATGCTGCGTCTGGTGCGCCTGCTGGATAATCCGCGCGACATCGGCATGCTCGCGCCGATGGCGTTGCGCGAGCTGTATTACCGTCTGCTGCGCGGCCAGCACGGGCATCTGCTGTATGAAATCGCCGTCAACGATTCGCAGACCCATCGGGTCACGCGGGCCATCGACTGGCTGAACAAGAATTTCACTGAACCGCTGCGCATCGACGCGCTGGCGCAGGTGGCCAATCTGAGCAATTCGGCGCTGCATCACCGCTTCAAAGCCGTCACCGCCATGAGCCCGCTGCAATATCAAAAACAGCTGCGCCTGCAAGAGGCGCGGCGGCTGATCATCAATGAAGGGCTGGACGTCTCGAGCGCCTGCTACCGCGTCGGCTACGAAAGCGCCTCGCAGTTCAGTCGCGAGTACAACCGCCAGTTCGGCTGCCCGCCGTCCAAGGAGCTCAGCCGCCTGCGTCAGACCGGCTGATTACCTCGGGAGTCCCGCCCATTCCTCACGAAACCCCAGCAGAAAATCCACAAACGCCCGCACCCGCTGCGGCACGTAGCGGCCGTGCGGGTAGAGCAGGGTGTAGGGGCGCGAACGTCCGGCGTACGGCTGCAGCACTTCAATCAGGCGGCCATCGGCGAGTTCCTGCTCGACGATGAACCGGTAAGTCTGAAACAGCCCGGCGCCGTGCTTGGCCAGCGTCACACCGCCGAGCACATCGTCGGAGCAGGAATAGCCACCGTCGGAAATCACTTCCAGGTCTCGGCCGTTTTCCTGAAACAGCCAGGAAATCCGCCGCCCGCTGCTGGGCAATTCGAACTGGATGCACTCATGCGCAATGAGATCGTCGAGGGTCTGCGGCGTGCCGGCTCTATGCAGATATTCGGGGGCGGCGACCACCACCAGGGCGGCGTCTTCCAGCAGGCGCGCGATCAGGGTCGAGTCCGGTTGCGCGCGTACGCGTATCGCCAGGTCGTAGCCTTCTTCAACGAAGTCGATATTGCGATTGCCCAAGTGCACGTCGACCGTGACCTCGGGGTACAACGCACGAAATTTCGGCAGCAGCGGCAGGATGCGGTGATGCCCGTAGGTGGTTGGCAGGCTGATGCGCAGTCGACCCGACGGCGAAGTCTGTGCGCCCATGACTTCCTGCTGCGCTTCGACCAGTTGCGTCAACGCCTGGCTGCACTGTTCGAAGAAGCTGCGGCCGGCGTCGGTGAGGCGGATGCTGCGCGTAGTGCGGGCGAACAGTCGCGAACCCAGGCGTTGCTCCAGACGCAGAATCGACCGGCTCACCGCAGCGGGCGTGACCCCGGCCAGTTGCGCAGCGGCGGTGAAGCTGCCGGCTTCGGCGGCCAGGCAGAACAGTTCGATACTGCCTAACTGCAAATCTTCAAAATGGCGTTTCATTGTGGCTCGCACCGAGGATCGACGGACGTTCATCCTCTGTGTACCACAACCAACGACGCCGCCGGTATCCACCGGCGGCGTTGCAGGGTTTCGATCAATGGCCGGCGCTCTGGCCACCGTCGACATGCAGGATCTCGCCAGTGACGAAATTCGCCCCGTCGAGGTAGAGGATCGCTTGCACGATGTCGTCGATTTCCCCCATGTGGCCGACCGGGTGCAGGCTGCCCAGCGCCTGATGGGTTTCCTCGGCGTGCATCGGCGTTTTGATGATGCCCGGCGATACCGCGTTGACCCGAATGCCACGCTTGGCGTACTCGATCGCCAGGGATTTGGTCGCGGCGTTGATGCCACCTTTGGTCAGCGACGCCAATACCGAAGGCACGCCGTCGATTGCATGATCGACCAGGCTGGTGGTCACGCTGACGACGTGGCCGTTGCCGTGTTTTTCCATCTCGGCGATGGCCAGTTGCGAGATGTAGAAGAAGCCGCTCATGTTGGTCGCCACGACCTGGGCATAGTCCGCCTGGCTGTAAGCGGTGAACGGCTTGGCCAGAAAGATCCCGGCATTGTTGACCAGCGTATCGACGCGACCGAAGCGGGCGACGGCGGCGCGAATCACGCGCTCGGCGGTTTGCGGATCGGCAATGTCGCCGGCAACGGTCAGGACATCCGGGTCACTCGACTCTTTGATCGAGCGCGAGGTTGCGACCACTTGATGGCCAAGGGCGCGAAAGCCTTCGACCAGACCTGCACCAATGCCTTGCGAGGCGCCGGTGATGACAACTACTTTTTTCGATGTGCTCATGATGATTTCCTCTGTCGCTGGCCCGTCAGGATGGCGGGTGGCTGTTGGAGGAGACTTTAGGAAGTTGCGTGGAGTTGATAAATGGGGGCTGAGGAACATCATTTGTACTGTGGTGTATCTAATCAGAGCGGGCCTCGAATGATTGTCCGGTTTGAGTGGACGGTGAAACGCTTTTCAGCTGATTTATCCCTTTGCTGTGCGTCAGTAATCTGTACCCAACTTGAACGCAACAACAAAACTCCAAACTTGAAAAGGGACGCACACCATGACCACTCCAACTTACAACCGCCTGAACAAAGACGACGCTATCGTGCTGCTGGTTGACCACCAGACCGGTCTGATCTCGCTGGTGCAGGACTTCTCGCCGAACGAGTTCAAGAACAACGTGCTGGCGCTGGCGGATCTGGCCAAGTTCTTCGACCTGCCAACCATCCTCACCACCAGCTTCGAACAAGGCCCGAACGGCCCGCTGGTACCGGAGTTGAAGGAAATGTTCCCGGACGCGCCGTACATCGCTCGTCCAGGTCAGATCAACGCTTGGGACAACGAAGATTTCGTCAAGGCGATCAAGGCCACCGGGCGCAAGCAGATCATCATTGCCGGTGTGGTAACGGATGTGTGTGTAGCGTTCCCGACCCTGTCGGCGCTGGCGGAAGGTTTTGATGTGTTTGTGGTGACTGACGCGTCCGGCACCTTCAACACCACCGTGCAGCAAGCCGCGTGGAGCCGCATGACTCAGGCTGGCGCGCAGATGATGAACTGGTTCTCGGTGGCCTGTGAGCTGCACCGCGACTGGCGCAACGACATCGAAGGCTTGGGCAATCTGCTGTCGCAGCGCATCCCCAACTACCGCAACCTGATGAACAGCTACTCGGCGCTGACGCAGCAGAAGTAAGTTCACCACCCACGAAAAAGCCTGCTTTTAACAGCAGGCTTTTTGTTTTTCCGACGGCTGCGGCCAACTTGGTTGCTGTGTAGCTTGACCCACCGCTTTCGCGAGCAGGCTCGCTCCCACAGTTGACCGTGTTCCCTCAGGAGAAATGCAATTTCCTGTGGGAGCGAGCCTGCTCGCGAAGACGGCGGCACAGTCACCCGAGCAATTCACTGATCCACTGCATCTCTTGCTTCAGCGCAAGAATTTTGTCCTCCGGCAACGTCTGTTGCGCTCTCGTAAACTGCCCCAACGTCTTCTGCCGCTGCTTCAGCCTTCGTTGCCATTTGTGCAGAAATGCCGGGCAGTGCGCCTGCAGATGCAGCGGTCCGAAAAACAGTTCCCTGGCGTTGTAAGTCAGCGGTTCAATGGCTGGCTCGGCAACGATGATTTCATAGTCGAAACGGTTTTCGTGCAGCACTTCTTCGCAAACGATCCGGTAACTGTTATCCATCAACCACTGGCGCAGCGCTTGCTCGCCGCCGTTGGGCTGCAGGATCAAGCGTTCGTGGCCGCTGAGATGGGCTTTACCACTGTCGAAAATATCGCGAATGGTTTCGCCGCCCATGCCGCACAGGGTGATGGCGCTGATGGCGTCGTCAGGTTTGATTGCCGCCAGACCATCGGCCAGGCGCACGCTGATCTGGCCGTGCAGGTCGCTGTCATTGACGGTGCGTTGCGCCGCGTGAAATGGCGTCAACGCGACCTCGCCAGCCACCGCCGCTGTGATAAGTCCGCGGCGCAGCAAGGCCACCGGCAGGTAAGCATGATCGGAGCCGATATCGGCCAGTCTCGCGCCAAGCGGCACATGGGCGGCGACGCGCTCAAGACGCATGGACAATGTCTGTTGGTTCAACGCAAACCCCTGTTCACCCTGCGGTGGAAAAAAGGGGTGCGACTCTGGCGAGCAACGCTGGCGCTGTCAATTACGCGATGGAATTACTCGAGCCATCGGCAGCACGGCGCTGCCGATGGGCGCTTGCGCTTAGCCGGCGAGCGTTGCGTTGTCGATGACGAAGCGGTATTTCACATCGCCCTTGAGCATGCGCTCGTAGGACTCGTTGATCTGATCGGCGCGGATCAACTCGATGTCGGAAACGATGCCGTGCTCAGCGCAGAAATCCAGCATCTCCTGGGTCTCGGGAATGCCGCCGATCATTGAACCGGCAATGGTGCGACGCTTGGTGATCAGGTTGAACACGTTTGGCGACGGATGCGGCGAGGCGGGCGCGCCGACCAGGGTCAACGCGCCGTCGCGCTTGAGCAGGACGAGGAAGGCGTCGAGATCGTGCGGCGCTGCGACGGTATTGAGGATGAAGTCGAAGCTCTTGGTGTGTGCCGCCATTTCCTCGGCATTGCGCGACACCACCACTTCGTCCGCGCCCAGCGCCTTGGCCGCTTCACGCTTGGATTCGGAGGTGGTGAATGCGACGACATGGGCGCCCATGGCGTGGGCCAGTTTGATGCCCATGTGGCCCAGGCCACCGATGCCGACCACGCCGACTTTCTTGCCGGGGCCAGCGTGCCACTGGCGCAGCGGCGAGTAGGTGGTAATGCCGGCGCAGAGCAGCGGCGCGACGGCGGCCAGTTGCGCCTCGGGATGACGGATGCGCAACACATAGCGCTCGTGCACGACGATGTTTTGGGAGTAACCGCCGAGGGTCCAGCCCGGTGCGTCCGGGGTCGGGAAGTTATAGGTGCCGATCATGCCGTCGCAGTAATTTTCCAGGCCGGATTCGCAGTCATCGCAGTGCTGGCAGCTGTCGACGATGCAGCCGACACCGACCAGATCGCCGACCTTGTAGTTTTTGACGTGTCCGCCAACCGCCGAGACGCGGCCGACGATTTCATGGCCGGGCACGCAAGGGAATTGCGTGCCAGCCCATTCGGCGCGCACCTGATGCAGGTCGGAATGGCAGACGCCGCAGAAGGCGATATCGATCTGTACGTCGTGCGCCGCCGGGGCGCGGCGGTTGATCTGCATGGGCTCAAGAGGTTTGTCGCCAGCGTGGGCGCCGTAGGCTTGTACGAGCATGTGAGCATCCTCCATGGGGTTGTCGGACGCCTATTGTTGCGCCTGGGTCGGAGCGCGAAGTAGTGCATTTCTGTGAAATGCTTGCCTGATTCTGCTGTTGATTGCGCAACCGAAAGGCAGCCGCATGGCTGCCGTTTCAGGCTCAACGCGGATTGGGCTGGCCGTCCATCTCGGCGTTATCGGTTTCCTGACGTACGCGCTCCGGATCCAGCCCGGTACTGTCATCGTCCAGCGGGATTTCGCCTTCGTTGTCGGGCAGTTCGTCGATGCCGCGTTCCTTCATCGGATCGACTTCGGTACGCCCCGGACTCAGCGGGTCGGGCGTGGTTGGGAGCGGATCGTCACCTTGCTTGCCTTGATCGTTATTCATTTCACACCTCGTCATGGCCGTTTTCTACGGCTTGTGCAGATTGGAGGTGCGGGTGATTTTCGCCGTTCGATTTTTTTGCCTGCCTTCGGTCGCCTCACAAAAAAGCGGAATTTCTCCGACGCGCGCGGCTCCATAAACCAACAACCAGAGGCGAGGACGCAATGATGAGCAGCTCATTCAAAGTCGGCGATGCGGTGCGCTGGAATTCCGAGGCCGGCGAGATCGACGGCAAAGTGGTCAAGGTGCACACCCGCGACACCGAGTTCATGGGCCGCCACCGGCCAGCCTCGAAAGACGCGCCGCAATACGAGGTCAAGAGCGACAAGACCGGCCACTTGGCCATGCATCACGGCGACGCGCTGAAGCACGCTTAGAAACGTGCCAGTCGGTAGGCATCGACATTTGGCAACGCGAGAGCGGCGCCTGAGACCATCTGCCCGATCAATTCCGCCGTCACCGCCGCTTGCGTCAGGCCCAGATGCTGATGACCGAAGGCAAGCAAGACCTTGCCGGCGCAAACCTGATCAATCACTGGCAGCGAATCCGGCAGCGACGGGCGAAAGCCCATCCACGGTGTGGCGCCATCAGCGTTCAGGTCCTTGCGAAACAGGCCTTGGCTCAGGCGCTGCAACTGCCAGGCGCGCGCCATGTTCGCCGGCCGCTCCAGTCCGGCGAATTCGACCGTGCCGGCCAGGCGCAGCCCATCGCGCATCGGCGTCATGATGAATTTGCGTTCCAGCGAGGTGACGGGGAAGGGCAGGCGATCATGTTCGTGCGGCAGCATCAGGTGATAGCCACGTTCGGTGTCCAACGGTACCTGCTTGCCGGTCAGAGCGGCGGTGAGTTTCGCCGAATGCGCACCGCACGCCAGTAACACGCGGCTGGCCGTCACACCGCCGTTGCCCGTTATCATTAAGACGCCGTTTTCCTGCACGTAGCCGCCCTGAACCTGCTGTTTGAGAAAACTCACGCCGCTGCTGCGAGCCGCCTCGACCAGCGCACACACCACGCGGTACGGGTCGAGGAAATGCCCGGTGCGCGGGAAAAACAGTCCGCCCTGAATTTTCTCGCTGAGCTGCGGCACCGTTTCGCGGATCGCCCCGGCCTGCCAGTAATCCACCGGCACTTGCTGCTGATGCAGTCGTGCCTGCAAGGCTTCGATGGCCTGACGGGATTCAGGTTTTTCGAAGATTAGTAACGAGCCGTCAACCTTGAGCAGATCCGTGCGCTGGATATCGCTGAGCAAGCGCTGCCACGCGTCGAGACTGCTTTCATTAAGCGCGCGCAAGCCGGCGACGGTTTTTTGAAAAGGCTCGGGCCGCAGATTCAGCAGCAATCGGGTGAACCACGGCAGGGCGCGCGGCAGGTACTTCCAGTCCAGACGCAGCGGCCCCATCGGGTCCATCAGCATGGCCGGCAAACGCTTGAGGATCGAAACATCAGCAATCGGAAAGACTTGCTCGGTGGCCAGATGCCCGGCATTGCCGAATGAAGCGCCGTGCCCCGGTTCCTGCTGATCGATGACCACCACGCGCAAACCCTGGCGGGCCAGGCGCAGTGCGCAAGCCACGCCAATGATCCCGGCGCCGACCACCGCGATGTCGTGCGAAGGGTTATTCGCCATGGTGTGTCGCTTCCCGTTGGCCATCGAGCAAGCGCCGAAGGTTTAGCGGATTGGTCTGTTGCAGCGCCGTCGGCAGCAGGCTGTCGGGGAAATCCTGATAGCACACCGGCCGCAGGAAACGCAGGATCGCCGCAGTGCCCACCGAGGTGCTGCGCGCATCCGAGGTTGCCGGGTAAGGCCCGCCATGCACCATTGCATCGCAGACTTCCACGCCGGTCGGCCAGCCATTGACCAGCAAGCGCCCGGCCTTGCGCTCGAGGGTTGGCAGCAACGCGCGCGCCAGTGCAAGGTCGGCGTCGTCCATGTGCAGGGTCGCGGTCAGTTGACCTTCCAGATGTTCGCAGACCTGACGAATTTCCTCGTCACTGCTGCATTGCACCACTAGCGATGTCGCGCCGAACACCTCAGCCTGCAAACGCTGATCGGCGAGGAAATCCGCCGCGTCGGTGCTGAAGAGATACGCCTGGCACTGATTTGGGCCGCTGCCGACTTGGCCAACCGCTACCGCGCGTGCACGGGGATTGCCTTGCAGAGCGGTCACGCCTGCTTGATAGGCGCCGAAGATGCCGGGCGTGAGCATGGTTTGCGCCGCGCTGCGCGGGATCAGTTCCGCTACCGCGCCGAGAAACCCGTCGAGCGCCGGGCCTTTGCAGGCAATCAACAATCCCGGGTTGGTGCAGAACTGCCCGGCGCCCAATGTCAGCGACGCGACAAACCCTTCGGCCAGCGCCTGCGCGCGATTTTCCAGCGCGGCGGGAAACAGCAAAACCGGGTTGATCGAGCTCATTTCCGCATACACCGGGATCGGCTCCGGCCGCGCTTGCGCAGCTTTCATCAAGGCCAGACCGCCAGTGCGCGAGCCGGTGAAACCAGCGGCTTTGATGCGCCAATCACTGACCAATGCGATGCCGACTTCGTACCCCGAATCGAACAACAAGGAAAACACGCCTTCGGGCAGAGCGCAGGCCCTGACCGCTTGCGCCACTGCGCGGCCGACCAGTTCGCTGGTGCCTGGATGCGCGCTGTGCGCCTTGACGATCACCGGGCAACCAGCCGCCAATGCCGCAGCGGTGTCGCCACCGGCCACGGAAAATGCCAGGGGAAAGTTGCTCGCACCAAACACCGCGACCGGCCCCAAGGCGATCTGTCGTTGCCGCAGGTCGGCGCGCGGCAGCGGTTGGCGTTGTGGTTGCGCACTGTCGACGCGCACGTCCAGCCATTCACCCGCGCGCACCGTGCGGGCGAACAGGCGCAATTGCTGGCACGTGCGCCCGCGTTCACCCTCGAGGCGGGCGCGCGGCAAACCGGTTTCGGCGTGGGCGCGTTCGATCAGTTCATCGCCAAGGTTTTCGATGTGCTCGGCAATGCTTTCGAGAAATGCCGCACGGCTGCTCAGGCTGGTTTCGCGATATTCGTCTTGTGCTGCCCAGGCCAGGGCGCAGGCCTGTTCCACTTGTTCGGCTGATGCCCCGGCGTACTGCGGCTCAAGTGCCTGGTTGGTCGCGGGATCAATCGCGCGAAAGGCTGGACGATTACCCGTCACGGCTTGTTGGCCGATCAGCATGTTGCCCGTCAGAGTCATGGTGTCTTCCTGTGAAATGAGCGAGGCCTGCCGCGAATCGTGATGACTCGCAGCAGGTGGTGATCAGGCGAAGTTCTGTTCGGCAGACCAGTTCTCGTACCAGTGACGGAACAGCGAATACTGCTTCTCGGCATAGCGCCGTTGCGAGTCGCTCAGGACGTCTGTTTCGTTGAAGTGCAGGGTGTATTCCTTGTCGCCGTTGAGCACCATCAAGTGCTTGTAATACAGCACCAGATCACAGCCTTCGTCGAACGATGACAGCACTGCCAATGCCGATTCCAGCTCCCGCGCCTGACGTCGGGCCTTGGCATCGCCTTGCGCGGCCTGCTTGCTCAGCGCGACCAGTTGCAGCACTTCGCGAGGAAGGGCGTTGCCGATGCCGGTGATGGCGCCGGTGGCGTTGCAGTTGACGAAGCCGTGCACCACTTGCGTGTCGACACCGACCATCAGCGTCACGTCGTCATCCTTGGAGGTGATGTTCTCGGCCGCGTAGCGCAGGTCTGCGCCCCCACCAAATTCCTTGAAGCCGATCAGGTTCGGGTATTCGCGACGCAGTTCGAAAAACAGATCGGCGCGGGTGGCGAAGCCGTAGTAAGGGCTGTTGTAAATCACCGCCGGCAAGTTCGGTGCGGCTTGCAGGATGGCGGCGAAGTGGGCCTTTTGCGCCGTCGCCGAAGCACCACGGGACAGCACGCGCGGAATGACCATCAAGCCTTGCGCGCCGACTTTCGCCGCATGCGCTGCGTGGGAAACCGCTTCACGGGTATTCACCGCACCAGTGCCGACGATGGTCGGCACCACGGCGGCGACCAGGCGCGCCACACCTTCCTGACGCTCGGCTTCAGTCAGCAGCGGCCAGTCGCCCATCGAGCCGCAATAGACCACGGCGCTCATGCCGATATCAATCAGCTCGCGCCCCTTGCTCACCAGCGCATCGAAGTCCGGTTTGCGCTGGGCGGTGCACGGGGTCATCAGGGCAGGCATGCAACCAGTGAAGATGTTGTCGCTCATGATTCAACTCCTTGGCATTTCGTTTTATTCGAGGGAAAAAGTCGGCGTGGCGGCTCAGATGCCCCACGCGAACGGGTCGGTTTCGTCGATCAGCAAGATGCTGTCGGCGGTCATGTAGGCGCGGCCGGTGATGAACGGGCGAACGCGTTCACCTTCCCATTCGAAGCGGCCTTCGAACTGGCTGCCGGTGATGCTCGCCTGGATCCACGGTGCGCCCGGTTGCAGCTTGTCGTCGGCTGCCAGGCAGGCAAGTTTGGCGCTGGTGCCGGTGCCGCACGGTGAGCGGTCATAGGCTTTGCCGGGGCACATGACGAAGTTGCGGCTGTCGGCCTGATCGTCATCGGCGAACAATTCGATGTGGTCGATGACTGCACTGTCTTCGCCGAAGATGCCCTCATCTTCCAGCGCCTTGAGCATCGACCAGGTGTACGCCGTCAGGTGTTCGACGTTGTCCATGGTCAGGGTCTGGCCATGCTCGGAAACCAGAAAAAACCAGTTGCCGCCGTAGGCGATATCACCGACTACGCGACCAAAACCGGGCACGTCCACTGGTACCTGTTTGCGATAACGGTAAGCGGGCACGTTGCCCAGAGTGACCGAGCCATCGTCGTGCAGCGTCGCGCTGACTTGCCCCACCGGTGTGTCGATCTTGTGCACGCCCGGCTGGATTTTCCCCAGATGCTGCAACGAATTGATCAGGCCAATGGTGCCGTGGCCGCACATGCCCAGGTAGCCGGCGTTGTTGAAGAAGATCACCCCGCAAGTGGCGTCCGCCGATACCGGTGGGCAATAGAGCGCGCCGACCAGCACATCGTTGCCGCGTGGCTCGAGCAGACAGGCGCGCCGCCACTGGTCATGCTGGTTGCGCAAGGCATCGCGTTTCTCGGCCATGCTGTTGCCGGACAACTCGGGGAAGCCGCTCATCACCAGCCGTGTCGGTTCGCCGCCGGTGTGGGAATCAATGACGTGTACTCGTTTCATGGAGAGATCCCGTTGGATGATTTCAGTAGGCGCCGGCAGGGCGGGCGTTGACGGTGGGCGAGGGCGCGGGGCTGTCGCTTTCTTCGTCCTCGTCGTCCAGGCGCAGCAGGTGTGCAGGTACGCCGGTTGCTGCACCCCAGTAGTAAATGCCGGTGGCGCAAGCGGCGACGACGATCGTGTCGAACGGATGGGCGAGGATGCCCAGGCCACCGAAGGTGCCGAGTTTCGACAGCACGATGGTCACCGCGTAGAAGGCGATCAGCCACGCCGATGAACGTACCTGACGCGCCAGACTCAGATGGGCGGTGGGCACAAAGCGACCGCAGAACAGGTAGATGACAAACATCAGGATTTGCAGGCCGAGCAGCCACGACACGGTGTTCCAGCCCGACCAGTAAACGATCAGCGCGGCGATGATGAACGACACCGGCCCGAGCAGGCCCATGCTCTTGACCCGGAACGGGCGCGGCATGTCCGGCGCATTGCGCCGCAACGCCGCAACCGACACCGGCGCCACCGCATAGCTCAACACCAGCGCGGCGGAGACCACGTTGATCAGCGCTTCCCACGACGGGAATGGCAGGGTCCAGAACACCGACAGGGCGAAAGTCAGCCACAGCGCCGGACGCGGGATGCCGGACTTTTCATCGATGTGGGTGAAGACCTTGAAAAAGGTGCCGGTCTGCGCCCAGCCGTAGATCACTCGCGGCGTGGCGTTCATGTAGATGTTGCCGCAGCCGCTCGGCGAGATCACCGCATCGGCGACCACCAGATACGCCAGCCAGCCCACACCGAGCGCCAGGGCGATGTCGCGATAGGGCAGGGCGAATTCCTTGCTGATGCCAGCCCAGCCGTGGGCGAGCATTTCCGTCGGAATGCTGCCGAGAAAGGCCATTTGCAGCAGCACGTAGATCAGGGTCGACAGCAGTACCGAGAGAATCAGCGCGATGGGAATGGTGCGCTGTGGATTTTTCACTTCGCTGGCCACGGAAATAATCGGCGTCAGGCCCAGATAGGCAAAGATGATTCCGCCGGCGGAGACCGCCATCTCGACGCCCGACAAGCCGAACGGGGCGAATCCCTGAACCTGGAAGTTCTCCGGTTTGAAGAAGGTGAACAGCACGCCGATCACCAGCAGCGGCACGATGAATTTGAACACGCTAACGAGATTGTTGGCCTTGGCGAAGGTCTTCACGCTGCGGTAGTTGAGCAGGAAAAATACGCAGAGCAGGCCGAACTGCACCAGCCAGCCGAGGATCGTCGGATCGCCACTGCCAGCCTTGGTCAATCCGGGAAACCATGCCGCCGCGTATTGGCGCGAGGCGACCACTTCGATCGCCACCAGACTGGAAAACGCAATCAGCGTAATGAAACCCATCAGGTAGCCGAGCAGCGGACCGTGGGAATAAACCGGGTAGCGCACCACGCCGCCGGCACGGGGTAATGCGGCGCCCAGTTCGCAGTAGACGATACCCAGCAGCAACACGGCGAAACCGCCCAGTAACCAGGAGAAAATCCCCGCCGGCCCGGCAATCGCCGAGACATGGCTGGCGGCGAACAACCAGCCGGAGCCGAAGATCGCGCCGAGTCCGATAAAGGTGAGGTCGATCAATGAAAGCTGTTTTTTGAACTTGCCTTGGCCTGACATGGCATCGCCTTCTTGTGAGTTATTGGATAGGCAGTTGTGTCACGGGGACGAGCAGACTTTGCACGGGGCGACGGCGGCGGCGATTGATGTTTTATGCCGGGATCGATGACGAATTCAGCACAATGGCGCCGATGAATGCGCGGCCTCGACAGGGCCGCGACGTTGCTGCAATCTGCTCGCGGACGGCGTTTCTGGCGCTTCATCGCAAAGGAGATTTTTCATGCAGCCTGGGTTTTCGATCCTGTGCCAAGGCACTGACGGCCTGCGTCCGCAGACCCTCGAAGCGATGGTTGCAGGTGTAGCGCAGCTGTTGCCAATACTCGATGTGATCCCCAATGCGGCGATCTTCATCAAGGATCTGCAAGCGCGTTATGTGCTGGCCAACCGTACGCTGGTGCAGCGTTGTGGCTTGAAGGACCTGCGCCCGTTGCTCGGCAAAACCAGTGCGCAGGTGTTCCCGGCGCAGTTGGGGCCGGGCTATACCGAGCAGGATCGCAAGGTGCTGGAGGAAGGTTTCGTGTTGGAGGATCAGCTCGAACTGCATCTGTATGGCAGTCGCGAACCGGGCTGGTGCCTGACCCACAAGAGGCCGATCTACAACCGTGACGGGACGATCATCGGTCTGGTGGGGATCTCGGTGGATCTGCAGTCAGCCAGCGAAACCCATCCGGCTTTCGAGCGCCTGGCGGCTGTCGATGAATACATTCGCGGCAACTTCAACCGGCGGGTGACGCTGGGTGAACTGACGCGGATCGCCGGGATTTCCGTGGCGCAACTGGAGCGCTATTGCAAACGCGTTTTCCACCTGACACCACGGCAGATGATTCAGAAAGTCCGCCTGGAACATGCGCATCGATTGCTGCACAGCGACTTGCCGATCACCGAGGTGGCGCTGCAATGCGGCTACACCGATCACAGCGCTTTCACCCGTCAGTTCAAAGCCTCGACCGGGTTTACACCACGCGAATACCGGCAAGCCACCGGGCATTAGACCAACACGGCCAGCCAGGCCGAGAGCAGCAGAAGAAGGGCCAGTGCCGCGTTCATGCGCTTGAACGCCTGCGGTGAGCTGAGCAACCGCGCGCTGCCAACGCCGAGAAGTGCCCAAAGCGTCATGCACGGCAACGACACCAGCAGAAACGCCAGCGACAACACCAACAGGCGCAACGTCTTGTCGCCGCCGCCGACGAATACGCTGACCACCGCCACAGCCATCATCCACACCTTCGGGTTGACCAATTGCAGCAGCGCCGCGCCGAATACGCTCAAGCTTTGTTCCTGCGATTTCGGGACCAGGGATGGCGGCGGGCTGCGAAAGATCTGCCACGCCAGCCAGCTCAACCAGAGCACGCCAGCCCAGGCCATGGCTTGCTGCACCCGCGGAAAGCGCAACAGGGTTTCGCCAGCACCGAGACCGACCACCAGCACGATCAACGCGGCCGCCGCACACGCGCCAAAAATGATCGGCAACGTGGCAATCAATCCGCGCCGCGAACTGTGGCTCAGCACCAGAATATTGGTCGGTCCCGGGGTGATCGAGGCAACGAAAGCAAACAGTAGAAAGGGCAGTAAAGAAGCCATGGTGCAAATTCCTGAAAGTCGAAACAGGACACCATGATCGTCAGCGGGCACGCCTCAGTCTGGAAGATTTGAGCAGCGCTTGCGGTAGTCCGCCGGGGTCAGTTGATAGGCGCGGCGGAACCAGCGACCGAGGTGACTCTGATCGGCAAAACCGAGCACGCTGGCGACCTGCGCTGGCGTCTCGCCGCGTGCGAGCAATTGCCGCGCCTTGGCCAGGCGCAACTGGATCAGGTAAGCGTGGGGTGCCAGACCGAAAGCGGCCTTGAACGCGCGGGTCAAGCGGAAACGATCGACACCACAGGCTTGCGCAAGGTCGTCGAGGCCGATGTCTTCATAGGTGTGGGCATGCAGATAGTCCCGCGCAACCTGGGCAACCAGTGGCAGGCGCGGATCGAAGTGCTGACGCTTGCGCCAGTCGAGGTGGCGGGTGAGGGGCGCCAGCAGGCCATCCAGCGCAGTCTGCCGGACGATGCGCAGATCGCCGTCATGCAAAGCATGGAAGGCTTGCACGATCGCCGTCGACAGGCGCGGATCGTGGCTCAGGGTGTCGGCAAATCCTGGCTGACTGTCGGCGGGCGCCTCTTCGAACAGCGCGTGCAGTTCGCGCTCCAGCCAGTGCGGATCGAGGTACAGCATCGAGTAGGTGAAGCCATCCTCGGTCGGCGCATGGCCATCGTGGATTTCACCCGGCTCGAGCAGGAACACATGCCCCGGGGTACTGCGATGACGCACCCGGCGACAATTGAACTGCTGCACGCCCTGCTCGGTAACGCCCACGAGAAAACTGTCATGCCAGTGCGGATCGTAGGCATGCCCACGGAAATGCGCACGAATCGACTCGATCCCGGTATCGACATCCTGGGACAGGGAGATCCAGTTGCGTTTGTCCATGGGAGGATTCCATAGGGCGGTTGAGCCGGGGCGTTTCTAAAATACCGCGTGGGTGAGGAGAGTGTTTAGAAGATTTGTGCAGGGGCGCAGGGGGATCGAGTCAGGCAATGTGTCCTGGATGGGGTGGGACCACAAAACGCAGACGAAAAAAAACCGCCTTCGCGGGGCGGTTTTTCAATCCTCGGTTTGGAGCCGAGGCCATGTGCTTCACTAGCCACACCAACATGTCCGCGCATGGTATTGAGTTTCTCCCGTCAGTGCAACGTAGGTTTAGCGTGATGTGGGAGGTTTTTTCGGAGCGGCCAGCGCATGCAACTGAATTCCTATCTGTCAATAAACATTGACAGAAATACGATTTTACAAAGGTTCAGGCGTAGCCGCAGGATAACCTTGGTTACTCGGGTTTTCTCTTCTGATTTCTGCGTTAAGATGCCTGCGCTCATCTTGTTGGTAGAGCAGTGAGGTTTGGCTGGGGGGCGCAAAAGGTTTCACGCCCTCTGACGCGGATTCGCACCCGCGCCGGAATGTTGTCTCGGAGGGATTTCAACCGGCCGCCTCACTAGCCACACCAGCATGTAGGCTGAAGGCACGCATGGTCCGGTAAGTTTGCTGGAGGTTTGGCCGCCAGCCCTGGAGGCCAAAACGTATGAAGCTTTTGCTGCGTACGCTGAGCCTTGTATGGAGATTGTTGAAAGCTTTGCGCTTTTACGAGTTCCTGCGAGATCACTTTGACGACTTGAAATAAGGGTCATCTGAGTGGGAAAGACCCGTTTCGGTTTCGATCGATTCGGGTCTTTTTTTGCTTGCGTAAAGCTGTCAGAAATACGATTTGTCAGTTTTGTGCTTTAGACTTTGTAGGGCGTTTCGTTTGGACGCGTAAGCACCAGCTTAACGGTTAGGTAAGCAGCTGCTTTTACTCAACTCATCATTGATTGCGTCAATAACAACCATTAAGTCAATGAAGTTCTCATATCCATAGCGCGGCGTAAGATCGGCTCCATACCCAACCACTGCACCTCGGAGCACACCATCATGAAACGCCAGACTATCCTCGGTATCGTTTTCTCGGTTTTTGCACTGAACGCCTTCGCCGCCACCGAAACCGACCCACTTTTCAGCGACGCGGTGGCCGCTACTCAAACTGATCGTCTGTTCAGCGACGCAGTAGCCGCCACCGAAACCGACCCGCTATTCAGCGACGCAGTAGCCGCCACCGAAACCGATCCACTGTTCAGCGATGCAGTAGCCTCTGACGGTTCCGATCATCTGCAAGGCAATCGGGTCGCCGAAGGTGGCGCTGACCGTCTGCTCGAACGTCGCACCGCTTGAGCGCAACCATGAGCATCGATAGCGAATGCCGCCTCAACCACAGGCGGCATTCGTTCTGTTCATGCATCAGAACTCTGCTCTAAACCGCACTCGGCAACACAGCCTTGTCCCGATCGCGGCCCTTGAACGTCGCCCAGAAACACAGCAGCACCGCCACGGAAAAACCGGCTGGAAATAGCCAGATACTTCTCCAGTCATGGCCCGCACTCGAAGTGAAGTGATCAGTAATCCGTCCCGCAATCCAGAAGCCAATCAACATGCCCAACCCGTACGTGGCCAAGGTGATCAGACCTTGCGCCGAACTGCGGAAGCGTTCCGGTGCTTTTGCATCGGTGTAGATCTGCCCGGACACGAAGAAGAAGTCATAGCACACGCCGTGCAGGGCAATGCCGATCAGCAGCATGAATGCCTGATCGTCGTTATTGCCGAAGGCAAATAGCACGTAACGCAACGCCCAGGCAGCCATGCCGACCAGCAGGGCGATCTTGATGCCGAAACGATGGATGAACAGCGGCAGCAACAGCATGAACAACACTTCCGAGACCTGACCAATGGCCATCTTCGCTGTCGGGTTGGTCATGCCGATCTCCGCGAGAAACGGGTTGGCGTTCTGGTAATAGAAGGCCAGCGGAATGCAGATCAGGATCGAGGCGAGAAAGAACACCAGATAGCTGCGATCCTTGAGCAAACCCCACGCATCGACGCCGAGCATCTGCTTCAGGCTTGATGAGCTCGCTGCGCTTTTCAGCGGCGCAGTGTTCGGCAGACTGAAGCTGTAAAGCCCCAACAACAGCGACGCGACGGCGGACATCAGGAACGTATTGCGCAAGCCTCCCGCCGCGATGCTTTGTTGCGAGTCCCAGGCAAACACGAAGCTGATCACCACACCGGCGACAATCCAGCCCACTGTGCCCCATACGCGAATGCGCGAGAATTCCAGCGCCGGGTCTTTGATCTGGCGGAACGCCACGGCGTTCACCAGTGCCAATGTCGGCATGTAGACCATCATGTAGGCGAGCACATAGGGATAAAATGCGCTGAAGTCTGCGGCGCGATAGAGCTGATAGAGCAGCACCGCGCCCAGCAGATGCAGCACCGCCAGAATGCGTTCGGCATTGAAAAACCGGTCGGCAATCAAGCCAATGACAAACGGCGCCAGAATCGCACCCCATGATTGCGTGGCGAAGGCCATGCCGACCTGGCCGCCGCTGGCAGCGAGCGTGGTGGCCAGAAAAGTGCCGAGGGTGACGAACCAGCCGCCCCAGATAAAGAACTGCAAAAACATCATCACGCTGAGTCGCGCATTCATTACGTTCATTTCAGATCACCGTATTGTTTTTATGTCGGTAACGCGGATGAATCAGTCGTCAGTCAGGCCGAGCAAGCGCCGGTTGGAAGCGGCATCGGCGCTGACCCCGGCGAAATCGTCGAAGGCCTTGGCGGTCCTGCGGATCATGTGTCGCTCGATGAACGCCGCGCCTTCCGCCGCACCCTGCGCGGCGTCTTTCAGGCAGCACTCCCACTCCAGCACGGCCCAGCCGTTGAAGTCGTATTGGCACAGTTTGCTGAAGATCGATTTGAAATCGATCTGGCCGTCGCCCAGCGAGCGGAAGCGCCCGGGACGCTCGACCCAACCCTGATAACCGCCGTAGACGCCGGAGCGCGCATCGGGGCGAAACTCGGCATCCTTGACGTGAAGCATGCGGATGCGTTGGTGGTAACGGTCGATGAAGCCGAGGTAATCCATTTGCTGCAGCAGCAGGTGGCTCGGGTCATAGAGAATTGCGGCGCGGGGGTGATGATTCACCGCCTCAAGAAACTGCTCGAACGACGCGCCGTCATGCAAGTCTTCGCCGGGATGGATTTCGTAGCACAGATCAACGCCAGCCTCTTCGAAGCAGTCGAGAATCGGCAGCCAGCGCTTGCCCAGTTCGGCGAAACCTTGCTCGACCAAACCGGTCGGACGTTGCGGCCATGGATAGACGTAGGGCCAGAGCAGGGCGCCGGAGAAGGTCGCATGGGCCTTGAGTCCGAGACGCTGGCTGGCACGGGCCGCCAGTTTCAACTGCTCGATGGCCCACTCGGTGCGCTCCTGCGGCTTGCCGCGCAGCGCTGGCGGGGCGAAGTCGTCGAACAGACTGTCGAACGCCGGATGCACAGCGACCAATTGCCCTTGCAGGTGCGTCGACAACTCGCTGATCACTACACCCGCGCGGGCGCAGACGCCGATAAGTTCGTCGCAGTAATCCTGACTTTCAGCGGCGCGCTGCAAATCGATGAACCGCGTGCCGAGGGTCGGTACCTGAATGGCTTTGTAGCCTTGCGAGGCTGCCCATTCGGCGATGTTGGCGAGGGAGTCGAAAGGTGCTTGGTCGGCGATGAATTGCGCGAGGAAAATCCCCGGGCCTTTCAGGCCAGTCGAATTTTGCTGATCACTGTTCATTGTGCTGGGCTCCTGTCAGTTGGCCGGGGATTTCGCTCCACTTTTCATTGCCAAGGTGATTGGCGATGGCGG
Organism: Pseudomonas sp. ef1; assembly: GCF_007293365.2. Classification (NCBI taxonomy): domain Bacteria; kingdom Pseudomonadati; phylum Pseudomonadota; class Gammaproteobacteria; order Pseudomonadales; family Pseudomonadaceae; genus Pseudomonas; species Pseudomonas sp. ef1. The sequence goes on from NZ_CM129815.1 coordinate 3,389,968, forward strand.
TTTCAATGAAGGCCATGCCGCGCAGGCCGGTCTCGATGCCCGGTACGCCCGGGGCCTGATGGCCTTCGACGCCTTGAACGATCGCCTCGGCAAGATCGCCGTACAGGTTGGCCATCGCTTCCAGATAACCCTCGGGATGCCCGGCGGGCAGGCGCATGCGCTGACTGGCAGCGTCACACAACCACCGCTGACCGACTCCGGATCGCAGAATACGCATCGGTTCATTCAACGGTCGATGAATCAGACTGGCCGGCTCTTCCTGACGCCATTCCAGCCCACCCTTGTCACCGTAGACGCGGATCTTCAGCGGGTTTTCTTCACCGGCGCAGACCTGACTGGCGAGCAATACGCCACTGGCGCCGTCGCGCATTTTGAACAGCATCGCCACATCGTCATCCAGTTGCCGACCCTCGACATGCGAGCCGAGCATCGCGCTGATGAACTGGATCGACTGGCCGGCCACGAACTCGGCGAGGGAAAACGCATGGGTGCCGATGTCGCCAATGCAGCCGCCGATCCCGGATTGCGCCGGATCGTCGCGCCAGCCGGCCTGCTTGTTGCCTTGCCCGGCGACATCGGTGCTGAGCCAGCCTTGCGGGTACTCGACGATGACTTTGCGCACGTGCCCGAGCACGCCGCTGGCGACCATTTCGCGGGCCTGCCAGACCATCGCGTAACCGAGGTAGGTGTGCGCCAGCCCGTAAATTCGCTGGCTGTTGATCACCACCGAATGCAGCGCCTGCACCTCGGCGAGGTTCAGCGCCGCGGGTTTCTCGCTGAACACGTGAAAACCGGCGCTCAATGCTTCACGGGCAATCGGTGCGTGCAGATGATTGGGGGTGACGATGACCAGCAGTTGCATGCGTTGCTCGGCGGGCAGGGCGGCCTCGCGGGTAAGCAGGGTTTGCCAATCGTCGTAACAACGTTCGGCGGACAATCCCAGGGTCGCAGCGGTGCGCTGATTATTCTCTGAGTCGCGGCTGAACGCGCCGCAGACCAGTTCGAAGCGTCCATCGAGGCCGGCGGCTTGCCGGTGGGCGCGGGCGATGAATGAACCTTCACCGCCTCCGACAAAACCCATTCTTGTTTTTTTTGCGGCAGCGTACATGGCGGTCGTCTCGGTAGCTGGATGCAATGCTGATGAGTGATGTAACCGGTTACATCGTGGGCGAAATCTAGGCGTGAAATAGCCGGGTGTCAAATGGCAGCGGATGATCGACAGCGTTTCGATCGCTCGTTGCCTGCGGTAAGCTCCGCGCCTGATCGGCATGAAAAAACGAGGTGGTTTTGTCCAATATCCGCGAAGTGGCTCGGCTGGCCGGGGTTTCCGTGGCGACGGTTTCAAGGACTTTGAAATCGCCCGAGCGTGTGCTCGCGCCAACCCGTGAGCGCGTCATGGCGGCCGTGGAGCAGGCCGGCTATCGGCCGAACCTGATGGCCGTGCAGTTTCGCTCGCGGCGCACCGGCAATCTGGTGATTCTGGTGCCGACTATCGCCAATACCTTCTTTGCCCGGGTCATCAGCGGCGCGCAGCAAGCGGCGCAGGCGGCTGGCTATCGCTTGCTGCTCTGCGACACTCAGGGCCGGGTAGAACTGGAGCGGCAATTCGCCGAGCTGGTGTACGCCTATCAGGCCGACGGCGTAATCCAGTTGCGCGCTTACGATCCGTTCGAAAATGCCCCGCCCGACGCCGATGTGCCGCCGATCGTGAACGCCTGCGAAGTGCTCAAGGCCGGGCGTTATCCAACCATCAGCCTGGACAACGTCGCCGCCGCCAAAGCCATGACCGACCACCTGATCGCCTTGGGACACCGACGCATCGGCCTGATCAAGGGTTCGAAAAACAGCCCGCTGACTTTGGATCGACTGGCAGGTTACGAAGCGGCATTGCGCGAAGCCGGGATTGCCTTCGATGAAGCACTGATCTGCCATGGCAATTTCAGCCTCGAGGCAGGTTATGCAGGCGCGCAAAAGATGCTCGCATTGGCCGAGCGACCGAGTGCGCTGTTCTGTGAAAACGATGAAATGGCCATTGGTGCACTCAAGCGCATCCGGCAGGCTGGGCTGCGTGTGCCCGAGGATATTTCAGTGGTGGGTTTCGATGACATTCCCATGGCTGCGTTCTGCGATCCGCCGCTGACCACCATCTCGCAACCGGCTGAGGCCTTCGGGGCCAAGGCGGTCGAGATGTTGATTGCCCTGATCGAAAAGCGGCCGCTGGCAGAAAGGCATGTCGTCCTGCCGTTCGAGCTGACGCCACGCAGCAGCACGGCCCGCATCGACAACTCGGGCAAGCGCTAACCGGATCACGCCGCTGGCGGCTTCGCCAGCGCGATCCCCGCCGCGCCCAACCGCTTCAACACTTCAAACAACAAATCGCTCTTGGTCAGCCCGACAATCCTCGGGCTGCCCACATAGCCGGTGACCGTGAGGGTTATGCCGTCCGGCGACAACTTGCTGAAACGCACGAATGGCGCCGGTTTATCGAGGATGGTTTCGTTCTCGTGATACGCATCCAGCAGCAGTTGTTTGACCTGCTCAGGATCGATATCCAACGGAAACACCAGCTCCAGCGATGCCACGCCCTGAGCGCTGCCGCCGAGGGTAACGTTGCGCAGGTTCTGCGAGATCAGTTGCGAGTTGGGCACGATCACGATCGAGCGGTCGCTGAGCTGGATTTCCGTGGCACGCACGTTGATCCGGCGGATGTCGCCCTCGACGCCGCTGATGCTGATCAGGTCGCCGACCTTGACCGGGCGCTCGGTGAGCAGAATCAGGCCGGAGACGAAGTTCTTGACGATCTCCTGCAAGCCAAAGCCGATACCCACGGATAGCGCACTGACGATCCACGCCAGATTGGTCCACTGCACGCCCAGCGACGACAGCGTCAGCAGAATCACGAAGGCGTAGCCGATATTGGAGAACAGCGTGCTCAGCGACGCGCACATGCCCGGGTCCATGTCGGTCTTGGGCAGGAATTCGTTGTCGAGCCAGCGGCTCAATGTACGGATTAGCCAGATGCCGATCAGCAGCGCCAGCAGCGCATTGAGCAGGTGCCCGGGGACGATATTCAGCTTGCGCAAACCGGCGCCGCCAAGAATCGACATGATGTTGGTGACCAGTTGGCCGAGCGTGGTGCCGATGCCGCCGACAAACAACGAAATCAGCGCCATCAGCATCAGGCCGGCGCGGCTGACGCCGGACAACAGGATTGAGGTCTGCTCAAGGCGCCGATCGCTGACCCCGAGCAATTGCTTGAGCGCCTGGCCGCTCGCGTGTTTCGGTGAAAACAGGTGTTCACATGCGTCCTTGACCAACTGAATGAGCAAATAGAAGCCCGACAGCACGACGTGGCTCCACACCAGTTCATAACTGATGAACCGCGCCAGCGAAACATAGCCGGCAAGCAGGGCAATGGCCGTGACAAACATCGAGACGCTGGCGACGCTGTAGATCAGCCCGGCGAACACGCTGTTCGTCGCCGAAGCGTCGTTGGCGGCGACCAAGGCCTTGCGCACTTTGCCCACGCGCACCAGCATCGTGCCGATGATCGCCAGCACCACCATGGAAATCACGCCGCGCCCGGCCATCACGATGTGGCTGCTCATGCCTGTGGCATTGGCGACTTGCACCAGCGTCACCAACACCAGCAACGCGCAGGCGAGGATTCGCGGATAAGGCTTGAGGGCCAGCGCCACTGGATCAGCAATTGCCGGCAGGCGCCACGACGGGTGCTCGGTGGACAGCAATGCACGGCTGAGCCCGGTGATCAGCACGCAGGCATAGACGACTTTTTCGAACTCTTCGGAAAAGGTTTCCAGCACCGGCGGCAGGGCATCGTGGCGGGTGCAGGCGTAGAACAGGAGTTTCAGGGCGATGGCGGTGGTGATGAAGGTCGCTATGGCTGAGGCGAAGGCCAAGGCACTGCGGCGCAGTCGGCCCTCCGCCACGCGATGAATGCAGAACCAGGTCAGCCCGCGCTCAGCCAGACGCCGGCCAAAGGTCCAGACGAGCAACGCCAGCAGCACCAGCACGCAGGTGTAAAAACGCTCGCCCGGCGCCCATACCGAGGCCCAGACGTCGCCCACCTGCTCGACGAACAGTCGCAGCCGCTCGCGGTCGTCCTCGCTTGGATTGATCAGTGGCGCCCAGAACTGCGGACTCAACACACTGCGTGTGCTCAGGGTCAGTTCGCTTTCCAGCAGCGTGCGGCGAATGCCGGCGATTTGCGTGATCAGGTCGGCGGCATTCTGTTTCAGTGCGGCGAGGCTTTTCAGGGTGCCGTCGACCTTGCTTTTCTGTTCCGCCAGCGCGGCCCGCTGCGCGACGATATCGGCTTGCTCGGCAGCCACCTCAGCGTCTGGAGCGGTGCCGAGCACGCCCAGTTGCACCGCCAGTTGCGCCTGTTGCGGCAACAGCGCTGCCGACAATCGATCGACATCGAGAATGAACGCCTGCACTCGATCCTGCGGGCCTTCGAGCTGGTTGTAATTGTTTGCCGCCGAAATCTGCTGCTTGAGCCCGTCGAGGCGTTGTTGCAGGGCTTGCAGATCGCTCTGCGAAATCACCGGCAGCGGCGCTGCGCCGGGGTTTGTCGGCGCGGCAGGCTCCGCTGCCCACGGCGCAGCGCTGCCCGGCATCAGCAGCAGGAACAGAATCAAAAACAACGACTTGAATGAACAACGCATGGGGGTTGGCGGGCTCAAGTGGATCACACAGTCTATGAGGGTAGGTGATCGCGCCGAATGGGGCGGAAAACTTTCTCGGCAAGAGGCGCTCGTACGCTCATCCAGTCCAGCGGAATGATCAGCGCAGCGGGCGGTCAACCGGCAATAACAGCTGCGAGAGCCCGTCATGTCCATCGCCAAGGAAACGATTGAATATCTGCGGCGACATTCGCTGATCATCACCACCGCCGAATCCTGCACGGCCGGGGAAATCGTCATGTTGCTGTCGGAAGTGCCCGGCAGCGGCGAGCTGATCGAATGCGGCTACGTGGTCTATTCGCCGCAAGCCAAGCAGCGCTTGCTCCACGTCAGCCCGGCGACCATGGAAACCTTCAATCTGACCAGCGTGGAAGTTGCCAGTGAAATGGCCATCGGTGCGTTGCGCGACAGCACGGCCAACGTCGCCGTCGCCACCACCGGCATTCTCGGCCCCGACGATATGGATGGCATCAAGGCCGGTACGGTGTGTTTTGCCTGGGCGTTTCAGTTCGATGACCAACATTTTCTGTTCAGCACCCGGCAATGGTTTCCCGGATCGCGCAGTGAAGTGCAGACCCTGGCCTGTGAGTTCGCCTTGCAGCAGTTGCCGGCCTATCACCGTCGCGCCTTGCGCGGCGAAGGAGGGTGGCGCCGATGAAGCCTGACGCTGAGCATCTCGATCTGCAAAGCCGACGATTCCCGGTGCAGGAGGACATGCCCTATCAGTTGAAGGTCTGGCGCTTCGAGCGCATCGGTTGGTATCTACTGGTGCTGTGCATGCTGCTGGGTCTGTTGGGGCTGTTTTCCCGGGGCGTGCTCAGTTCGCACGACGCCCGCAGCGACGACGGCAAAGTCCAGGTTGAATACGAGATGTTCCACCGCAACGGCTCGACCAACCCGCTGAAACTCAGCGTGCACGCGACTCCTGAAGCTACCGTCGAATTGGACATCGGCGGCGAGATGCTCAATGACTTCAGCATCGAAACCATGCAGCCGGCGCCGGTGCGTATGCGCAGCTCAGCGCAGGGCATGCGTTTGTGGTTGCAGGCGGATGCGCAGGGCCAGGCAACGCTTTATCTGACCCTGCGCGGCGACGGACTGGGGCTGTTTCGCAGTCATATCCGCGCGCCGGGCTCGAGCGAAGTGATGCTCACTCAATTCATTTATCCATAGGTGACCCATGGACTCGGTGTTGCGCGCACTCGCGATGTATCTGGCACTGATGGTGCTGTTCAAAATTGCCGGTCGGCGTTCGTTGGCCGAGCTGACGACGTTTGATTTCGTCTTGCTGATGATCATCGGTGAAGCCACCCAGCAAGCGCTGCTTGGTGATGATTTTTCCCTGACCAATGCGTTTCTGGTGATCATCACCCTGATCGCCATCGACGTTGGGTTCTCTTTGCTCAAGCAGCGTTCCAGCTGGATCTCGCGGCTGATCGATGGTGAACCAACGATCATTGTCGAGAACGGCAAGCTGTTGCAGCGGCGTCTGCGCCATGCGCGGCTGGTCGAGGCGGATGTCATGGAGGCGGCGCGCTCCAGTCAGGGCATTGAAACCATCGACCAGATCAAGTTCGCGATCATCGAGCGCAACGGCAAGATTTCCGTAATCCGCCAGGATCCGGAAGGCGGCTGAGGCTTTGGCGCCGCGCACGCGCAATTTTTTTGAACGCTGAAAAAGCCCCGCAGCCCAATGCTTACAAGTCATCGGAGGATTGCGAAATGAACGAGGCAGCGAGTTACTTCTCCATCGCCGTGGCGGTGATCATTCTGCTGGTCGACCTGTGGGCGATTGTCAGCGTGTTTCGCAGCAACAAGAGCGTCGGCGTCAAAGCCGCCTGGGCGATCGGCTTGATCGTGTTCCCGGTTCTCGGCCTGATCGTGTGGGGCATCGCTGGCCCGCGCGGCGTCAAGGAAGGGCCTTCGTCGCCCGAGCACAGTAAGGGCTGAGAGCCCGATGCAGTCCTGCAATGAATTTGCGCGCATTCCGGAAATGTAGGTGAACGATGTTAGGTCAAGCTTGAACCGGGTAGCGATACCACTGCTGAAAGGAGATTGTCATGAAGAAAATCTGCGTATGTCTGGGGTTCTGCTCAATGTTTCTGTTGAGCGGCTGCTTCGATTCCAACGATGCACCCAACAAGGACGGCGACAAAAGCAAACCGTCGGTGCAGATGCAGACCGAGAAGCCCGAGGAGGGCAAGTAACTGCTGGCGAATAATCCCTGTGGGAGCGAGTCTGCTCGCGAAGGCGTCAGGTCAGACAATTCGCTGCTGACTGATGCTTAGTCTTCGCGAGCAGGCTCGCTCCCACATTGGTTCAGTCGTGTGAATAAACGTACTCCAGCCACACCCAATACATCAGCGCCACAGCACTGATCCCGCCTCCAAGAAAACACACCGCCACCCAGCCAGAGTGCGCATAGGTATACGTCGCCGCGATGGCGCCCAGACCACTGCCCACCGAGTAAAAACACATATACGCACCGACCAGTCGGCTCTGCGCATCGGGCCGTGCGGCGAAGATCAGGCTTTGGTTGGTGACGTGCACCGCTTGCACGGCGAAGTCGAGGAGGATCACGCCGACGGCCATGGCCAGCAGCGAACTGTCGACAAATGCGCTGGGCAGCCAGGACAGCGTCAACAGCGCCAGGGCGATGCCGGTGGTGCGATTGCCCAAGCCGCGATCGGCCAGGCGCCCAGCCCGTGCGGCGGCGAGCGCGCCCGCCACTCCTGCCAGACCAAACAGGCCGATCTGCGTGTGGGACAACGACAGGGGCGGGGCGCTGAGCGGCAGCACCATCGACGTCCACAACACACTGAACGCGGCGAAGATCAGCAGGGCGAAGATGCCTCTGATGCGCAATACCCGTTCAGTCAAAAAAAGTTGGAACATCGAACGCAGCAATTGCCGATAGCTGCCCTGTGCGGGCGGTTTTGCCGAGGCGGGCAGGGTGCGCCATAACAGCAGAGCCATGCCGATCATCATGACTGCCGAGACAAAATACACGCCGCGCCAGCCGGCCAGATCAGCCACTACGCCGGAAACGAAACGCGCCAGCAAAATGCCCAGCACCACGCCACTGGTGACGGTGCCTACGGCGGCGCCGCGCTGTTCCGGACGAGCAAGGCTGGCGGTGCAGGCGACCACCACTTGCACCACCACCGCCAGCAATCCCACCAGCATCATGGCGCCGAGCAGCATGCCCCAGCTCTCGGACAGGCCCACGGCACACAGCGCCGTTGCAGACAACAGCAGTTGGCTGACTATGAGTTTCTTGCGATCGAGCAGATCACCCAGCGGCACAATGAACAGCAGCCCGACCGCATACCCGGCTTGCGTGGCCGTGACCACAACGCCGATTGCACCGGGTGAAACCCCGAGGCTGGCGGCCATCGATTCCAGCAATGGCTGTGCGAAGTAAACATTGGCCACCGCCATGGCGCAGGTGATTGCAAAGATTAAGGTCTGCAAACGACTCAACCCAATCATTTTGCTCTCAGGTGTGACTTGCGCATTGACCAGGGTTCGCGTCGGGCAGGGCATCCTTGCTTCCTCGTAGTGTGGTTTTGAATTGAAACCGATGCGTTGATCTTTGTTCATTCGGGTTGTTAAATGCAACCACATTCAATAATCGATCCATCAGGAATCACATGGCCCGACAACAAACATTGGCGCAGAGCGAATGCCCGGTGGCCCGAACACTCGAAGCCATTGGCGATCGCTGGGCCTTGATGATCATTCGCGATGCGTTCGATGACGTGCGCCGTTTCAGTGAATTCCAGAAACGTCTGGGCCTGGCCAAGAACATCCTCACGGTCAAACTGAAAATGCTCGTCGAGCTCGGCGTGTTGCAGATTCAGCCCGCGTCCGATGGCAGCGCCTACAAGGAATACGTGCTCACCGACATGGGCCGCGCGGTGTTCCCCATCGTCGTCAGCCTGCGGCAGTGGGGCGAGCGTTTTCTGTTTGTCGAGGGGGAGGAGCACTCGATCCTGCTCGACAACGAACGGGCCGAGCCCGTCGAGACTATCGTCGTGCGCTCCAGGGCGGGCGCGGTGCTGGCCCCGGCGGACTGTCACCGAAAAGTGGTGACGCGCCGGTAAGGAAGCCGAGCAGATAGTCGTGGCGCGTATTCACAGCCGCGCTATCTCCATGGCATGAAAAGTCGAGTCGGCATTCGCAGGGTTTTTGATCTAGGCTGTTTTCGATCCTCGATCAGCAGCGGTGCGCCGTTGCCAGATTGGTTTTAATCAACGCGGTTGCCGGAGTGCCTGATGAGTCTTTCGCCTTTCCACCTCGCCATCCCGGTTTACGACCTTGCCGCTTGCCGCCGTTTTTACGGTGAAGTGTTCGGCCTGGACGAGGGCCGGTCCAGCGCGCAATGGGTCGACTTCAACTTCTACGGCCACCAGTTGGTCATCCACGAACAGCCGAAAACGGCTGCCCAGCAAAGCGTTAATAGCAACCCGGTCGACGGCCACGACGTACCGGTCCCGCACTTCGGCATCATTTTAGAGTGGCAGCAATGGGAGGCACTGGCCGAGCGACTGAAGTCATTCGGCACGCAATTCGTGATCGAGCCCTACATTCGATTCAAGGGGCAGATCGGCGAACAGGCGACCATGTTTCTGCTCGACCCCTGCGGCAATGCGCTGGAATTCAAGGCGTTCAAGGACATGGGCCAGGTGTTCGCCAAGTAATCACAGCGTGGTGATCTGGCCGTTGCGATCGCGCTCATAAACCTTGTTGGCCTGCAGCTTTTCCTTCAGCCAGCGCTCGGCCGTACCCAAGGGACGTTGGCGTGCCCATAACAGGTCGACGCCGATTTGCCAGTCGGTATGCGGGTACGCCGACAGCTGCATCTCGACCAGTTCGCCATTGCCCAGTTCACGCTGGATCAGCTGGCGCGGCAAGGTCGCCCAGCCGAGGCCGGCGCGAACCATTTCCAGCAGGGCCAGATAGCTTTCCGCTTGCCACAGTTGCGTCGAACGCAGGTATTCACTGCTCGGCAGTTTGCTGGCGTGCGCACTGAACGCCAGGCGCCGATGCACGTGCAAATCGTCGAACGTGACGTTGTCCAGTTTCGCCAGCGGGTGATCGGGATGGCAGACGTGCAGCATGATCAGCTTGCCCAGTTGCTGGAACGCCAGTTCCCGGGGATAGCCCGGCTGCGAAAACGCCACGCCGAGCACCGCCTCGCCACTGCTGACCAGTTCGCTGACATCGCCGTAGACCGGGTGACGAATGATCAGATCGACAAACGGGAAGGCCTGCTCGAACGCACGCAGCACCGGCATGATCGGGCCGTACGGTGTTTCAATCGCCAGGGTCAGGCTCGGTTCGACGCTATCGGAAAGGCAATCAGCGTGGGCCTCGAAGGTCATGCAACGCTCCAGTACCGCCTCTGCCTGGATCAGCAATTTATGCCCGCTGGCGGTGAGGGCAGGGCTGCGATTGCTGCGGTCGAACAGCTCTACGCCAAGGTCTGCTTCCAGATTGGCGATCGCTGCGCTGATGGTCGACTGCGTCTTGCCCAACTTGCGCCCGGCGGCGGAGAACGAGCCGCTTTTCACCACTTGGGCAAACATCAGCAACTGATCGAGTGAGAAGCGCACGCGGTGTACTCCGAGGTTGAGCGAGACGGCGATTGTGCCGCGTCTTTGCCATCGAAAAAAGCGATGGTTGCCAATTTGTTTCATCGTTAAAAACATTCAAGGATGACCCCGCGTCTTCGAACGCCGGGGCCGATTCTGTTTGTGCGTCTGTCCCTGAGCGCCCGCGATTACACCCAACGCTGCCCCTTCAGGAGCTTGTGCCATGACTACACAACGCGTTCACCCGGTCGATGAGGTGTTGCCCCTGCGGCAGCTTTTCACCTTCGGTCTGCAGCATGTTCTGGTGATGTATGCGGGAGCGGTGGCGGTGCCGCTGATTCTCGGCAGTGCGATGGGACTGACGTCGGCTCAGGTGGTTTTACTGATCAACGCCAACCTGCTGACGTCCGGTGTGGCGACGTTGATTCAGACCCTCGGCTTCTGGAAGTTCGGCGCGCGTTTACCATTGATTCAGGGCTGCTCTTTCATTGCGCTGGCGCCGATGATCATGATCGGCAAGGAGTTCGGCCTCAGCCAGATCTTCGGGGCGGTGATCGCCGCCGGCTTCCTGACCATCGCACTGGCGCCGGTGTTCAGCCGCTTGCTGCGATTCTTTCCGCCCGTGGTGATTGGCAGCCTGATCACCATCATCGGTATTTCACTGATGCCGGCGGCGGCAATCTGGCTGGGTGGCGGCAATCCCGATTCGCCTGACTTCGGTCGCCCGGCCAATCTGCTGCTGGGTCTGGCCACGGTCAGTGTGACGCTGGTGATTTATGCGAAGTTCAGCGGTTTCATCGGCAACCTCAGCGTGCTCATTGGCTTGTTTGTCGGCAGCCTGATCGCTGCCGCATTCGGCATGACGCACTTCAGTCGGGTCAGCGAGGCGGCGTGGCTCGAGTTGAGCGCGCCAATGGCGTTCGGTGCGCCGGAATTTTCTCTGGTACCGATTCTGATCATGACCCTGGCGATGCTGGTGATCATGGCCGAGACCACTGGCAACTGCCTGGCCATCGGCAAACTGGTCGGCAAACCGACTACGCAGCAGACCCTCGGCAACGCCTTCCGCGCCGACGGCTTGTCGACCATGCTCGGTGGTCTGTTCAACAGTTTTCCCTACAACGCCTTCACGCAAAACACCGGCCTGATTGCGCTTTCGAGCATCAAGAGCCGCTTCGTCGTTGCGGCCGCTGGCGCGATCATGGTGTTGATGGGCTTGTTTCCCAAGCTCGGCGCGCTGATTGCGGCGGTGCCGACGCCGGTGCTGGGCGGCTGCGCGATCGTCATGTTCGGCATGACCACGGTGGCGGGCATTCAGGAACTGTCACGGGTGCAGTTCGAAGGCACACGCAACGCCATCATTGTCGCGGTGTCGGTCAGCGTCGGCGTCCTGCCGATGTCGTTTCCGGCCCTGTTCGAACATGTCGGCCCGACGCTGAAACTGGTGCTCGACAGCGGCATTTTCCTCGGTGCGATCACCGCCATTCTGCTCAACCTCTTGCTCAACAAACAAAAACCATCGACCGACGCCGTCGGCGCTTCCACGGCCGAGCTGGCCGACTGACTTTTGTCTTTTCTCACTGCCCAGGAGTTACCCATGAATCAATTCACTCAGCTTGTTCCGGCCGGCGTCAGCGATCTGGACCTGGCATTGCTGCGCCAGACCATCGCCCTGTCGCAGGCGTCGAAACAACGTGGCCGGCACCCGTTTGCGGCGCTGGTGGCGGATCGCGACGGCAAGGTGATTGCCGAAGCGGGCAACAATTCGATGCCGCCGGAAGGTGATCCCACCCAGCATGCCGAACTGGTCGCGGTCGCTGCGGCGGCGAAGCGGTTGTCACCCACGGAGCTGGAGGCGTGCACGCTGTACACCAGCGCCGAACCTTGCTGCATGTGCGCGGGCGCGGTGTATTGGACCGGTGTCGGGCGAGTGGTGTATGCGTTGTCGGAGCATGCTTTGCTCGGGCTGACTGGCGATCATCCCGAGAACCCGACATTCTCGTTGCCGTGTCGCGAGGTGTTTGCCAGAGGGCAGCGCACGGTCAGTGTCTTTGGGCCGATGCTGGAGGAAGAGGCGGCTGAGCCGCATAAAGGGTTCTGGTCTTAGTTGTTATTGATCGTTCCCACGCGGAGCGTGAGGAACGATCAGTTTCGCGCGGTCAGGTACTGGTCATTTCACCGGGACGATAACCGCACATTCCCCAGCGGAATGCCCTCCATGGTCTGTTGTGGGGCGCCTGGCTGACGTGCAAGCTCAGCCAGGCGACCCGATTTGCCTAAGCCTCCGTCCAGTCCAGCGCTGCCGTCTCGCGCCATTTCACCTCCGTAATCCCATAGCGCTCGGCCTGGGGTTTGGAAACCACTTTCAACGGTGGTTTACCCGGTTTCGGAATCGGCGCAATACCGGCGTCACAGCTCGCCCAATGCCAAGCGTCGGCGTTGCGCATACTCTTGGCGCGGATGACGAATGATTTTGGCTGGTCGTGATGTTTGTATTCGATGACGAAAATATCGGTGCTACGCATGAGTTCCTCCTTACGCTCATACGTAAATGATTTTGTCCGACAAGAAAAATTCAAAGGATTTTCTGGCCAGATGATCAGCGTCACTCAGCGCTCTGGAACGCGGTTCTTCATGAAGCCGCGCAGGTTCATCAGGAACAGGCAAAGCTGCAGAACGATCAGCGCGTAAGCCCCGGCATGGACGCCCCAGATCACCCACAGCAAATTGCTCAGACTGAAACAAACGAAGCCGCTCATGCGCCGTTGCGGTCGTTGCGAACCAATCAGCCACGCGGCCAGAACGGTGACCAGCATCGCCGGCCATTGCACCCAATCCAGATATGCCAACACCCTGTCCTCTGCATGGATTTGCCTGATGCAGAAAGGGTACACAGCAACCGATTTCGGGTCACCGCTGAGCCTTGGATCTTGTCCCAAAAAAAACCACTTGGATCAGAAACCCAAGTGGTCGGAAGTATTCGGCGCTGTCATCAAGCCACCGGAATAGGATTTTCCAGCAGCGACAGGTTGAACTGCTCGATCAACCCGTGCTCGTTCGCGCCCTGGTTGGCTCGCAGCGGCAGCACTCGGTCGACCAGCACTTCGGTGGTGGCGGTTTCCAGCTTGATCAGGGTTTCCTCGATAAACTCGCCCAGCGGCATGGCGCGCTCGTCGCCGCTCTTGTGAATCAGGTCGGTATCAACCCAAGGTGGCGCGATTTCCAGGACCTTGACGCTGGTGTCGCGCAGCATGAAGCGTTGCGACAGCGAGTAGGAGTGGATCGCCGCTTTGGTCGCCGAATACAGCGCCGTGGTCGCCAGCGGCAGGTAGGCCAGCACCGAGCTGTTGTTGATGATGTAGGCCTCGGGTTGGCGCTTGAGGTGTTCGACGAACGCCGCGCTGACGCGCACCGGGCCGAGCAGGTTGGTCTGCAACAGACCGACGGCCTGTTCATCGTCGTAGTCGCCGGAACCCGCGTTGTCGAAGGGCATGATCCCGGCGTTGTTGATGATTACGTTCAACGACGGATGGCGGCGGATGACTTCGGCGGCGACGTCCTTGATCTGCTGCGCATCGTTGATGTCCAGCTGCACGGTGTCGATGCCCGGATTCGCTTGGGCAATCTCTGCCAGCAGGGTCTGGCGACGACCAGCGATGATGACCTTGTTGCCGCGCTGATGCAGGGCCTCGGCCAGTGCGCGGCCGATGCCGGAAGTGCCGCCGGTGATGAAGATCGTGTTGGCTTCAAGTTTCATGAGCTGCGTCCCGCGAGTGGATTGATTGGAATGCAAGCCATGATGGAGAAAACCTGCTCCGACCTGAATGACGTATGTGGTAGTGTTTCAGGACATTCAACAAACGGAGCGCGACCATGCATCGAGTCGGCTATCTGCTCACGGAAGGTTTTCAGGTGATGGCGCTGGCGACCCAGTCGGTGTTCGAGTTCGCCAACATCGTCACGGGCAAAGCCGTGTACAAGGTGCAGAACTTTTCCCAGGCCGGCGGCATCGTCAGCTCCTCGCTGGGCTTGCACGTCGATACGTTGCCGCTGACGCAAGCGGGGCTGGCCGACAGTTGGCTGGTGGCGGGAACGCTGACACCGCTGACGCCGCCCGATGCTGACGTGCTGCACAGCGTGCGCGGGCTCGCCGACGGCGCACGCCGCGTGGCCGGCATCTGCACCGGCTCGTTCGTACTGGCGCAGGCGGGCGTGCTGGACAACCGCCGCGTGACCACGCACTGGGCGTTCGCCCCGGCGCTGCGCAGGATGCATCCCTCGGTGAATGTCGAGGACGACCGGATCTTTATTATCGACGGCCCGGTGTGGACATCGGCGGGCATGACCGCTGGTGTCGACATGGCGTTGGGCATGGTCGAAAAAGATCTGGGCAGCGAAATTGCGCGCTCGGTGGCACATCGGCTGGTGATGCATCAGCGCCGCTCGGGCGGGCAGTCGCAGCATTCGGAATTGCTGTCGCTGTCACCCAAATCCGATCGCATTCAGAGTGCGCTGGATTACGCGCGCAAGCACCTCAATCGCCCGCTGAGTGTCGAAGAACTGGCCGAAGTGGTGCACCTGAGTCCGCGGCAATTCACCCGCGTGTTCACCGCCGAAACCGGCCAGTCTCCGGCCAAGGCGATAGAGAGCCTGCGCCTGGAAGCGGCGCGTTTGCTGATCGAGCAGAGCAATCACAGTCTGGATATTGTTGCCAGAGAAACCGGGTTTCGTGACCGTCGGCATATGCGCGAGGTGTTCATGCGCGGCTTTGGCGTGCCGCCGCAGGCGGTGCGGCGCGATTCGCGGCGGATGGTGTGAGGCTCGTCTGGTTACGTGACGTTATGTTGAACACCAGCGACCTTTGCCCGAAACCTTTGGCAGGCTCGTGCAGCAAAAGAATATGGACTGAAAAAAATGAATCTGGAAGCGCAACTGCGGTATCTGATTGCTGAGGATCCCGTCCGGATGCACATCCTGCGCATAGTCAGAGATCTCAACTTACCGGACTGCTGGGTTGCCGCAGGTTTTGTGCGCAGCCTGGTTTGGGATCATCTGCATCAGCGCCAACCTTCGCCGTTGCCCGAGGATATTGATGTCATATGGTTCGACAGAACACGTCCCGGTGATCAAACGGATTTGGCCTTGGAGGTCGAGCTTGCAGCACTGTGCAGTGGCTTGAACTGGTCGGTGAAAAACCAGGCACGCATGCACCAGCGAAACGCCGATGCGCCTTATGGAGCGGCTGCGGATGCAATGACGTTCTGGCCGGAAACTGCTACGGCAGTAGGTGTCAGGCTTGATCGGCATGGTGCGATAGAGGTTTCGGCGCCGTTGGGGCTGGAGGATTTGTTTGCGCTGAAAGTGCGGCCAACCGCCCGATTTGAAAGTGATAAATACGTGGTGTTTCTGGAGCGCCTGCAGTCGAAGAGATGGCTCGAGATCTGGCCGAAGTTGACGCTCGTAACGCAGGGTTGATGCCGCCCCGATTGATCGTTTAAACCGATAAGGAAATCTTTATGCATCCTGACAAGGCCTGTCCTGTGGTGCTTTGTTTCGCACAGCGCCCGCGAATCTTGTTGTTTCGACATCCAAAGACTGGGGTGCAGTTAGTAAAAGGAACCATTGAGCGCGGAGAAACACCCGCCGAGGCCGCTTTGCGAGAACTGGCGGAAGAGTCCGGTATCCACAATGCGATAATCAGTGAAGATTTGGGCTGCTGGAAGTCTTGCCACCACGGACAAGTCTGGTCGTTCCAACGTTGCGAGGTGCGTGAGCCGCTGCCAGAGCGATGGTCTCACCAGACACCGGATGATCATGGGCATGTCTTCGCGTTTTTCTGGGCTTCGCTCGATCACCTGCCGTATGACGATTGCCATCCTGTCTTTCGTCGAGCGCTGGGGTTTTTGATTGAGGCTTTGAAGTACCAGGGACAACTAGCGCCACACGACCGAGGAGCAAAATGGAGATTGACCGGCTGCTTAAGAAGCGACAATTGAATGTGCAGGAACAGAATGCTGTGACTGCCCATCGCCTGATCCCCTTGTAGGAGTGAACCTGCTCGCGATGACGTCCGCCCATTCACCGCCACATAAACAGAAAACCCTCAGCCCGTTTAAACAGTAACTCCAGCCTTAAGCAAACGGCTACAACGCCTTGCGCCATTCCCTACGACTACGCCAGAATCCGCCGGCTTGTGCGTCTGCCGTTCCCTCCGTAACTTGATTCCTGTCACTGCTCATCAGTGATCGGGTCTGCAAGCCCGTCGGAAATCAGTCGCATAGCCCTGCCAAAGGACACTCGTTCGTGTCCGCTCAATGGCGGCTTTGTGCGGGAGACCTTCAGGTCTGCCGGGTTCCTGATTTCCCGGTCTTGCAGACCCGCACACAGCTGCCACCCATCATCTGCAAGTGATGTTGGCAGCTCCAGACGAATAATCAGGAGTTTCACCATGTTCAAAGTCACACCCAATCCCCCAACCAGCGACCCCGCATCACCCTACGAATCCGGTGCATCGAAAAAACTCCACGAAGCCGCCGAACGCGCCCTCGATCACTACCTCGGCCCGGCAGACATCCTGGCCAGCACCAACACCCCGGAACAGATGTTCCTCGCCAACCCGAAATACGACACCGAATCCCTGCTGGCCAACGCCAGCGAATCCCTCGGCTCGGCCACCACCATGCTCTACGACTTCGCCGCGCTGCTCGACAACCCGCGCCGCAAAACCCTTCTAGGCATCGCCCAGGTCGTCATGCTCGGCGAAATCGCGGTCAATCAGGCTTTGGACAAAGTCGAAATAGCCAAATAACCCGCAATGCGACGAGCGCAAAACCTCGTCGCAACACCCGGGCGCACCACGGCTGGCACACGGCCACGGCTTGCACCACCCGGGCTCGACTGTCACCCTTCGGGCCGTTCTTCAAGGATCAGAACAAGGAATCAAGGATTGAGTGGTTACGTTCCAAACCCGCCGAAAAACTACCGCTACGAACAAGCCAAACCCGTCGACCTGCACGCCCAGCACTGGGCCGAATATGAGAAGCACGGGAAAGAGCCCGCGCGCGAGCCTGTGAAGATAGGCATTGCGTTGAGGATCGGCGTTTTCTTTGATGGCACAGGCAACAATGCGAACAACTCTGCTGCGGGGTTGTTGTGTGGTGCTCAGCATCCGATTGCGCCGGAGGATATACCAGCTAGCTGCATGCCTTATATGAGTGACCCGGATAGTAGTTATGGTGCCGGGCCTACGAATATCAAGAAATTGTTTTCTCTGTATAAAAAGACCCAGAAAGCCGAAGGCGATGGCTTTCTTAAGTACGTCTCAAGCCCAATATATGTCGAAGGTATAGGCACTGAAAGCAATCAGATGGATAGCGCTGTAGGTGCTGGAACGGGGCGAGGTGGGACTGGTGTTACGAGTCGCGTACAAGCGTCCTTCACGCAGATAAAACAAGCTATCGAAGAGGCACTGCAAGAGAACCCCGACAGTGAAATTGCGTCCCTGACTTTCGATACATTTGGCTTCAGTCGTGGGGCTGCTGCTGCACGGCACTTCGCAAATGAAGTGGTGAGGGGTAAGCAAGGAGCTTTAGGAGATCTCCTAAACCGGAACGCCGCAGATTTCAGTCGCACCTTTGATAATAAATACGGAAACGGCATCAAAATGGGTTTCATCGGGCTCTTTGACACGGTGCCCTCAATTGCCGGCTTCACCAATCTTGGCCGGGTGAAAAGTCCTATAGCTCCCGGTGTGAGGCTTTACCTGGACCGTCAATACTTCACGGATGTCGTACATCTCGTAGCGCGTGATGAGTGTCGCGCTAATTTTGCGCTCAGCCGAGTGAAGCCCGCGCACCCTGAGTACACTCTTCCCGGGGTTCATTCGGATATTGGCGGCAGCTATCTTGATGAAGTAGAGGAACGCGTGCTTGTCAGTCCGATGCAAACTCTCGATGTACCTCGGTACGTAGACGTTTCAACGACGTCGATTTATCACGACGCCGCGCGCGTAAAAAGCGAGTGGCTTGCTAAAGGATGGCCTGCGCATCTGCTGGATATTGTCACCCCGGCTTCCTTGGAAATTCCGCAGGAGCATCAAGACAGGCTTTCACCGGGGCAGAAGCGCGTATATGCCGCTCTACAATTGAAACGTCCGGTGAGTGGAAAACTTTCGAGAGTTTATTTAAAAGTCATGTATCAGCTGGCAAAAGAAAAGGGTGTTCAATTCATTGATATACCGGAAGATGACGAATACTCCGTGCCGGCAGAGCTGCAACCTCTTTGTGACCGATTTCTCACCGGAAACTACAGAACAACTGCAGAAGAAGAGGCTTTGCTCAAGCTGAAGTACATTCATACCTCTGCAAACTGGAATCATCCCCTTGGAAGAAGAGACGGGAGCGGTATTGATGCTGTTTACATCAACGCCCCGACGGAAGACGCGATCCGTGTACAACATCCTCACGTAGCTGATTGGAAGCTCTGGTAATGAAGTCTGTAATCGCTCTGCTTGTCGCCTTATTGTTAATGGGCTGCCAGAAAGGAGGTTTCGAAAGTGGAGAAAATGACCCCAAGTCTCCTTGGTGGCAAATAGGATTCGTTGAGCCGAATTACATGAAGATCTGGGTTGAGGACAGCTCGGTGCTGGATATCAATAACAGAATGTTTTTCAGAGTCGGTGGAAAATCCGCTCCCGGAGGCGAACCAGAAGATGGGACGGAGTCTGCCCGTGGTTGGGGAACAGTCGGTGGTTCTGGAGTTTTGGTTACCGGTGCTGACCTTCCTCGAATGATTTTTGTCCGTTGGCAGTCGATATCGGAGCAGAAAACCTATAAAGGCTTCATAGAGATTCCAGAGGAAGCGAGGCAACTGATGGTGCAGTCCACACATCAGCGGTGCCCGAAGACTCCCGAAAGAACCGCACGTTACTCCGCAACGCTGCTTGTGGGGCTCGCCCCGGGGGGAGTGCTTCAAGCGTGGGTCAGGGACTCCTGCCACCGCCCGATAAAAGTCTCCCATGCTCAAGGCGAACTCGAACCTCTCGGCCCGGAGCAGGGCAAGCATGGCGGGCGCTATGCCTATCCCGTGAGTGAAAAGGCCAAGCGTTACATTGATAAGTTCGGCATCCCGTACGGTAGTTGGTAAATGACGTGGATGGAGCGCCGTCCACTTTTCAAGTGCTAGACCGTTTCACTTCTTTTGAGTTGAATTAGGGGCGGCGTCTTGAGAATAGGAAAGGCCGACCGTTTCGATGATGTCGACTACGACGCAGGCTATGAGTATCGAGGTTTCAATTACCTGATTCTGGATGGTGTCGATGAGTTTCTCGTCAGAATTTACGATGACCAACCCGGTAGCGCGACGGTTGTACGCCCTGCCATGACCACAAGCACCAGACTCAGAACGCTGGCGGAATTCTTACGAACGGAGCTGGAGGTAACTGCGATTTATCTCTACAAGGGTGAAATAGGAAGCTATGTCCAGGTAGACCTCGAGAGCCTGCAATTCTGCTGATCCGGTATCGAGCCGGGGGCGATAAGCAGGACTCGCCAACCAAGAGTCCCGCCACCACACCCCCTCAAACCTCAGCCTTCACCCCAACCTTCACCGCCGCTTTGCGATACGTCAGCAACACAATCCCGCTCACCACAATCACGCCACCGATGATCTGTCCTCTGCTGAGCATCTGATCCAGCACAATCCAGCCCATCAACAACGTCGCCAATGGCTCAATGTTCATCACCGGAGCGTTGCGCGGCATGTCCAGCCTGGGTACGGAAATGAACAACACAATGAAGCCGGTCCCATAGAGCACGACAAGCGTGGCAAGGGCCAGCCAGCCGGTTGAGGTGGCGGGGAGGTTGAGTCCGCCGGGGAGGGCGCCGGTCAGGCCGGCCAGGTTGACGCTGCTGAAGACAATGAAGATGGTCAGCAGGCTGCGCACCGAGCCGCGCACTTGCGACAGTTTGTGGTCGGTGATCCACAGCGCGCAGGCGAATACGCTGGCGGCGCAGAAGGCGAGTGCGACGCCCAGTAGCCATTCCGGGCCGACGCTGGCGCTGTCTGACAGACGTCCGGGGACGTCCAGTACGAACACCAATCCCATGAGAATCAAGCCCATCAACATCGCGGTGCGCGCGCTTGGTCGTGGGCCGCCCAGCGCCCAGGTCAGCAAGGCGAGCAGGATCGGAAACACGTTGGCCACCAGCAGCGCCAAAGCGACCGGGACCCGCGCGACAGCGGAGTACAGACATAGGCTCTGCGCGGTGATCAACAGCCCCAACAGTAATTGCCAACGCCAAGCGCCCGCCGGCAGACGCAGACTTTGCCGCTGCCACAGGACGAGAATGGCCAGCACCAGCAAGGTCCCGCCCGAGCGCATCAGAATCGCCAGCAACACGCCCGCGCCATCGTCAAAAGCGACCCGTGCCGCGACGTGGTTGCCGGCGAACGCACAACCCATGCACAACAGAATGATCACGGCGAGATAACGGGGGAAGGGCGGCGGTACGGTTGGCGCAAACTCAGGACGGGACATGGCAGATCTCAAAAATGATAGCCACTCGGGGTGGCTCAGGTTTTTATTATGTTGTCGTACAACTGCCCGATTTGTACCGTAATCAAGCAGGCGCGGCAAGCTCGAAAGGCTTGAAAAGCCGCTTAGGCGTGATGCTGTTTGAGTGTCAGAGATCGTATAACTTGCTTGCTAGGCACGAGCATCAAGTCGAGTTGCCCACCCATCCTCACGAGCCTGACCGACCAGAAAATCCACAAAAGCCCGGGTTTTTGCTGGCAATAGTTTCTGGCTGGAAAAATACAAGTAGATCTGCCCTGCATCGACATACCAATCGGGCAAAACCCTTTCCAGCGTACCGTCCTGCAGATAAGGCAAAACATCCGGAACTGCCAACAGCGCAACCCCCAACCCCAGTCGGGCGCACTGACACAGCGCTTGCGGATCGTTGACCAACAGGCGCGGCGCCAACTCCAGTGGTGCTCGTTGCCCGTCGGGGCCTTGCAGCATCCAGCTGCGCACCTTGCCGGTCTGTACCGAGCGCATGGCCAGGTGATTCAGCGTCGACAGCTCTTCAATGCGCTGGACGCGCGGGCGCCCCGACAGATACTCCCGCGAGGCCACCAGAATCAGATGCGCCGGGGCGATGGCTCTGGCGACCACACCTTGCGCCAGCTCGATGCCGCCACCGATGGCCGCATCAAATCCATCCGCGATGAGATCGACCTGGCGATTGTCGACATGCCATTCGGGGATCACGGCGGGATATCGATTGAGAAATTCCGGCATCAGCGGCAGTAGAAAATCCCTGGCAAAACCCGGTGCCGCACTTAGACGCAGGGTGCCGGAAGGCTCTCCGGCATTGCCGGCCACATCGGCGATCGCCGCCTGAACACTTTCCAATCCCGAACCGACGTTGGCCAGAAAACGTTCTCCCGCTTCGGTCAGCGTGAGTTTGCGCGTGCTGCGCTGAAACAAGCGTACGCCGAGGTTGGCCTCCAGTTGCGCGACATTGCGACTGACCGCCGCGGGAGTCAGGCCCAGCCGGCGCCCCGCCGCAGAGAAGCTTCCCGCCTCGGCGCTGCGCACGAATGAGAGCAAATTGCCTAACGTTTCCATCTGCGCACCTTCAACTAATGATTGAAAGTGATTCTAGGTGGCTTCCACTACTGGTGGAAGATCAAAAAGCGTCTCATAGCCTCATCAACTTCAACCACCCAGAGGCTCGACCATGAACACATCCACGCTTCCACTGACCGGCAAAATCGCCATCGTTACCGGTGGCTCACGCAGCATCGGCGCAGCCATCGCCAAACGGCTCGCGGCAGATGGAGCCACCGTCGCTATCACCTACAACGCATCGCCAGATCGCGCCGCAGCGGTCGTGCAGGAAATCGTTGCGGCGGGCGGCCAGGCTGTGGCGCTGGCGGCCGATGCGGGCAATCCCGAGGCTGTACGTGCAGCGATTGCCGAGGTTGCACAGCGTTTTGGCAAGATCGACATTCTGGTGAACAACGCTGGTATCAGCCTGCTCGGTGCCCCCGAGGACATCGCCTTTGAGGACTTTCAACGCATCCTTGCGGTGAACGTGACCGGCGTCTTCGTCGCCACTCAGCAAGCGCTCAAACACATGGGGCAGGGCGGCCGCATCATTCACATCGGCAGCTCGATGGTGCAATACGCTGCGTTCGCTACCGCCTCCGTCTACACCCTGAGCAAAGGTGCGCTGACCGGTTTCAGTCGTGGACTGGTGCGCGATCTGGGGCCGCGCGGCATCACTGTGAACACAGTCCATCCTGGCCCGACCGACAGCGACATGAACCCGGCCGACGGGCCTATTGCGGACTTCCTACGCCCGAACATCGCCATGGGGCGGTACGGCGAGGGCAAGGATGTTGCCAGCGCGGTGGCGTACCTGGCCAGTGCAGAGGCAGGGTTTGTCACCGGCGCAGAATTAATCGTCGACGGCGGCTTCACAGCGTAAGGAGAGCATCATGAATATCAGCATCATTGGTACCGGCTCCATCGGCACCGCCATCGCTCGGTTGCTCATCAACGCAGGCCTGCCGGTCAGCCTGGCCAACAGCCGCGGGCCGCAGAGCCTTGTCGATTTGGTCGGCGAATTGGGCCCACTGGCACAAGCGGTGACGGCTCAGCAAGCCAGCCAGGCGGACATCGTTTTTCTGGCGGTGAACTGGTCGAAAATCCCCGATGCCGTGCGTGATCTCGGGCCTTGGAATGGGCGCATCGTGATCGACGCCAACAACCCCATTGAAGCGCCGCTGTTCAAGCCTTTCGATCTGGGCGGCCAGCCGTCTTCGCAGGTGGTGGCGCAGATGCTGCCCGGTGCGCATGTGGTCAAGACGTTTAACCACTTGCTCGCAGCGTTGCTGAGCGATCCCACCGCCGAGGGCGGCAAGCGTGTGCTGTTTTATTCCGGCGAGGATGCGGCCAGCAAAGCTCGAGTTGCGAAGCTGATTGATCAGTTGGGGTTTTTTGGCATCGACTTGGGCGGTGTGCAGCAGGGAATGCTTGCGCAGTTTCCGGGCGGACCGCTGCCAGCCTTGAATCTGGTCAAACATGGTTAATCGCTGAGCCCGGGAGACCGGGCTTCACACGCAAATCGAGGAATCAAAAATGGCTGGCTCAGATTCGCGAAATATCAATGAGGTGGAAAACTACGACGCCTTGCTACGGGCCAATCTGCAGCGGGTGTTCAACCAACGCGATGCACAAAGGCGCTTGGCGGCGGTGCAGGAGCTTTTTGCAGACGCACCGACGATGTATGAACCGACTGGCATCGTCACCGGGCCAGCGGCGATTTCGGCAGTGGCCGGTGCGTTGCTGGATCAGTTCGGGCCGGACTTCGCTTTTGTTCCGGAGGGAACGGCAGTTGGGCATCACGGCTTGGGTTATCTGCGCTGGCACGCAGGCCCGGGCGATGGGCCGGTCATCGTCAGCGGCGTCGATGTGGCAGAAATCAGCGAAGGGAAAATCGTGCGACTGTGGGTGTTGCTGGATGCGCCCCAAGGCTGAGCCGCACGGCAGGGTGGCAAATCGGATCCCGTTGCCGCCTGTCGCCGACTGCCGATCAGATTAATATCGCGCATTGACATATCGAATAATCTCGATATCCTCGGCGCATGGAACTGATCGAAATCTTCAAAGCCCTCTCGAACCCGACGCGCCTCAAGATCCTTGAAGGCCTGAAGGATCCCGTCAAGAACTTCCCCCCGCAGGATGAGGGTGACGTTCTCGTCGAGGGTGTCTGCGTCAGCAGCATCCAGGAAGGTATCGGCCTGTCGCAGTCGACGGTGTCGAGTTATCTGGCCACTTTGCAGCGGGTGGGGCTGGTGGAAGTGCGGCGCATCGGTCAATGGACCTACTACAAACGCAATGAGGCAGCAATCAGCGCGCTTGCAGAGATCATAGGGAAAGAGCTGTAAATTTTTTTACCGCAGGATATCGAGAATTCTCGATATCCCTCTTTATCGATACGAGGTTTTGCCATGAAAGCGATGATTCTGAAATCCTTCGGCGGTCCTGATTCGTTCGAACTCAGCGACGTGCCCAAACCGGTTCCGCAAGCGGGCCAAGTGCTGGTTCGAGTGCACGCCACTTCCATCAATCCGCTGGATTATCAGGTTCGGCGCGGTGACTATCCCGATCTGGTGCCGCTACCGGCCATTACCGGTCACGACGTGTCGGGCGTGGTTGAAGCCATCGGGCCAGGCGTCAGCGCTTTCGCGCCGGGCGACGAGGTCTGGTACACCCCGCAGATATTCGACGGGCAGGGCAGTTATGCCGAGTACCACGTCGCAGCCGAAAGCATCATCGCCAGAAAGCCTGCGTCACTGAGCCACCTCGAGGCGGCCAGTCTCAGTCTGGTCGGCGGTACGGTTTGGGAAGCGCTCACCGTGCGCGCTGTGCTCCGCGTTGGCGAAAGCATTCTGATCCACGGCGGCGCGGGCGGGGTCGGCCATGTGGCGATTCAGGTGGCCAAAGCCATGGGCGCCAGAGTCTTTACGACCGTGCGCGAGGCCAACGCCGATTTCGTCCGCAGCCTGGGCGCTGACGTGGTGATCGATTACACCCAAGAGGACTACGTCGAAGCGATCATGCGCGAAACCGCCGGGCATGGCGTTGATGTGGTGTTCGATACCATCGGCGGCGATACCCTGTCTCGCAGTGCTGACGCGCTCGCCCAGCTTGGCCGCGTGGTCTCGATCGTCGACATCGCGCAGCCACAAAACCTCGTCCAGGCCTGGGGCAAGAACGCCAGCTACCACTTCGTTTTCACCCGGCAGAATCGCGGCAAGCTCGATGAATTGAGCGCGTTGGTCGAGCGCGGCCAGTTGCGGCCCCACGTTGGCGCGGTCTATTCCCTCGCCGACATCCCGCTCGCCCACGCTCGACTGGAGAGCGCCAACAACGGTCTGCTGGGAAAAATCGCCATCGCCGTCGAGCCTTCGCTCATCGTCTGAATCTGCTCACTGATTTTGGAGAAACATCATGGTTTACGAGATCGCTGTGCTGCCCGTTCACCCGCATCAGACTGAAGCCTTTCGACGGGCATTTGCCGAAGTCGAACCGTTGCTCACCCGCGCCAAGGGATACGGCGGCCACTTGCTGGCGCAAGGTATTGAAATCCCCGAGCAGTTCAATCTGATCGTGCGCTGGCAGTCACTTGAGGACCACTCGCCGGGGTTTGAGCAGAGTGAAGACCACCAGCGGTTCATGCTGGGGTTGGAGGATTATTTTTCGGCGGAACCGATGGTGTACCACATTGAGGGTGGTGCTTTTCCGGGTGGCGACTTTGGCGTATCGGACAGCGGAGCCAGCGTAGGCATCTGAGGGAGTATGTGGCTGTTCGTCACAAGCGGCTGTGGCAGGTCGAGCCCCGCTTGTGATGAATTGCCACTTTAATTCCGCTTTGGCCTGTTCGTGGGGCAGGGGTGGCAGGCAAAATGCGCCGTTTTCCATATGTCTCGTACTGCAACTCATCCAAGGAAGGCCACTTGAAAGTCATTCCCCACGCTTCCCTGCGCCCTGAAATCTGGCCAGCCGTTGCTTTATTGGTGCTGGCAAGCCTTCTCACGTCCGGCTGCACGCGCTCCCATTCTCCAAAACCGGTGGAGCGCGATCCGTGTCTGGATTCCGGTCCAGCGCATACAACGGCCTACAACAAATGCGTGAGCGAGCGGGAAGAGCGCCAAGCTGAAGCGCTCAGAATACTGCTCAGTGATGATCCTGCTGACAATCCGCAACGGCAAGTGGCCGTGACAAGCGACAGCGATTTCCAACCGTCTGATTTTCCTGACGAGCCAATGCCAGCGAGTTTTCGCATGCCTTCCGACCTGAATCTCAAGGATACCCGGGCATTTCCTTACAAGGCTCGCATCAGCTGGAAATACGTGTCGGATCGCTTCCTGCCGAGTTCAAAGGAATCCGCGCGGATGATGCAGGTGGACCGCCTGATTAAGGCGGCCGTAACGGCGGATGGGTTCGCAAAGTGGGGGTGCACGGTCACCGGCGGAAAGCGTCAGGTGTGGGTTTTCTACACCCTGGACGACGCGGCCTTTGTCAGCCGTGTGCAGGCAGCTCTGGCGCAGACCGGGCCTTATCCGATCGAGTTCAGCAGCCGTAAACAGACGGATGTGAGTGCTGAGGTGCAGAATGCCGAGCAACCTCGACTCACGCCCAAACGATGCCTGGAGTGAAACAACCCTCGCTGCATAAGCTTCTGAAACGGATTTATCGCCATGCTTGAACGAAACAAACTGGTTCCTGAACTGATGGTCACCGAGCTGTCGAAGAGCTTGGCGTTCTGGGTGAACTGTCTGGGCTTCAAAGTCGCCTATCAACGCCTTGAAGACGGTTTCGCCTACCTCGATCTGAACGGCGCGCAAGTGATGCTGGAGCAGTTCGATCCGCAGGCCGGCCAGTGGCTCACCGCGCCTCTGAGCAAGCCTTTTGGGCGCGGCATCAACCTGCAAATAGATGTAGTCGCGGTCGCACCTGTCCTCGAACGACTCGAACAAGCTGGTTTTCCACTCTTTCGAAACTGCCAGGACACCTGGTATCGCGCAGAAAGTGTTGAAACAGGGCAGCGGGAATTCATTGTGCAGGATCCGGACGGTTATCTCGTCAGGCTGGTTGAGCGATTAGGTGAGCGGCCGGTCTGGGCCGCGGAGTAGGTGAGGTCCGCGACACTTCAGCCCTGGATTTTCCTTCCGCGTTAGCCCAGCGCTTTGATGGTAGGCTGCATAACGTCAGCCGTACCTTCTGTACTCCTGAGTTTGCTTTTTTAGCTGTCTGCGCCGGTTCGCCTCATAGCGTTGATGGATTGCCTTTAGGACCACAGCCATGCGCCTGCCAGATTTCATTCTCGAAAACCTAGAGCCGATACTGCAGGCCTGGGAAGATTTCGCCCGCACCATCGAGACACCAGGTGCGGAACTCGATAACGCTGCGCTGCGCGATCACGCCGAGCAGATGTTGCACGCCATCGTCATCGATCTGCGGAGCAAGCAGACCATCAGCGAGCAAATTGCCAAGGCCCAGGGGCATGCGCCGCGCGACGATGAAGAAACGGCTGCGGAAACCCACGCCGTGACGCGGCTGATGGCCGGTTTCACCATCGATCAGATGGTTTCCGAATACCGCGCGCTGCGCACCAGTGTGCTGAGCCAGTGGCTGCGTCAGGTCAAGGATGGCAAATCGGTGAATGTCGACGACATGACGCGCTTTCACGAAGCCATCGATCAGGCGCTCGCCGAGTCGATTGCCAGCTACTCGCGCGCCGTCGAGGCGTCGCGCAACGTGTTTCTGGGGATTCTCGGCCATGACTTGCGCACGCCACTGGGGGCGATTCTGCTTGGTGCGGATATGTTGCGTCGTACCGAAGCCACCGACCCGCGCACCAGCAAAGTGGCCCGGCAGATCTACGCCAGCGTGCAGCGCGCCAGCCAGATCGTTGGCGACCTGCTGGATCTGACGCGCTGCCAGATGGGGCCGGGTATTCCGGTGAAAAAATCCCTGATCGATCTCAGCCCTGTGTGCGAACGGGTGATCGAGGAAATCCGCGCCTTTCATCCGCAGGCCAACGTGCGTTTCGATGCAAAGGAAGCGGTGATGGGAGCGTTCGATGGCGCGAGGATGGAACAGGTCTTTTCCAACATCATCAGCAATGCGGTGACCCACGGCGACAATAAGTTTCCGGTCTCGGTCGAGTTGCAGGTCCGCGAGGATTGCGCGGTGTTCACCGTACATAACGGCGGTGAACCGATCCCGGGGGATGTATTGCCGTTCATCTTCAACCCGATGGGGCGGTTCTCGCAGCGCTCCGTGGTTGATCACGGGCCGGTTGCCGGGCTCGGTCTGGGCCTGTTTATCGCTTCGGAAATCGTCGCCTCGCATGCTGGCTCGATCGAGGTCAGCTCTGACCTGGAAGGCGGAACCGTTTTTCGCGTAAAGCTTCCGGTTAATGCAGAAAGCCCCGTCACCATCTAGGCCAATCGATGGAGGGCCGGCCCCGGCCCTCCAGCCTGATCACTCCTCCATCACCTCAACCAAACCGCGATCCTCACCGAGGAAGCCGCCGCTCTGGTGCTGCCACAGCCGCGCATAAGTGCCGTTCTTCTCGAGCAATTGCGCGTGGGTGCCTTGCTCGATGATGCGGCCTTCGTCCATGACGATCAGCCGGTCCATCGCCGCAATGGTCGACAAGCGGTGGGCGATGGCGATCACGGTTTTGCCCTGCATCATTTCATCGAGGCTTTCCTGGATCGCCACTTCGACTTCCGAGTCCAGTGCGCTGGTGGCTTCGTCGAGCAGCAGGATCGGTGCGTTTTTCAGCATCACTCGGGCGATGGCAATGCGTTGTCGCTGGCCGCCGGAGAGCTTGATGCCGCGTTCCCCGACCAGCGTGTCGTAACCGCTGTGGCCCTGTTTGTCGCTCAACTGGCTGATGAAACCATCGGCCTGGGCGTTTACTGCCGCGCGATGGATGTCTTCGTCGGTGGCGTCCGGGCGTCCGTAGGCGATGTTGTCGCGGATCGAACGGTGCAACAGCGACGTGTCCTGGGTGACCATGCCTATCACGCTGCGCAGGCTGTCCTGGGTGACCTCGGCGATGTTCTGCCCATCAATGCGGATCTCGCCGCGATCAACGTCATAGAAGCGCAGCAGCAGGTTGATCAGTGTCGATTTACCTGCACCGGAGCGGCCAACCAGGCCGATTTTTTCGCCGGGGCGAATGTGCAGGGTCAAGCCGTCGAGGACTTGGCGTTCGCCGTTGTAGTTGAAGCTGACATTGTCGAAGACCACTTCGCCGCCGGCAGGCTCCAGCACCTTGGCATCCGGTGCGTCCTGGACTTTCGGGCCGCTGGTCAGCGTGGCCATGCCGTCCTGCACGGTGCCGATGTTTTCGAACAGCGAAGTCATCTGCCACATGATCCAGTGCGACATGCCGTTGATGCGCAACGCCATGGCGGTGATCGCCGCGACGGCGCCGGTGCCGACTTCGCCTTGATGCCACAGCCACAGCGCGTAACCGCCGGCACCGATAATCAACGCGACCACCAGCGCCTGATTGACGATCTCGAACTGGCTGACCAGACGCATCTGGCGGAACCCGGTGAGCTTGAAATCTTCCATCGCCGCACGGGCAAAATGCGCTTCACGCTTGGAGTGCGAGAACAGTTTGACCGTGGTGATGTTGGTGTAGGCATCGGCAATCCGCCCGGTCATCGACGAGCGCGCATCGGCCTGTTCCTGGCCGACCTTGCCCAGACGCGGCACGAAATACACCATCGCCAGCCCGAACAAAACGATCCACGCCAGGAACGGCAGCATCAGTTTCAGCGCAAAGCCACCGGCCAGCGCAATGATCGCGATGAAGTACACGCCGATGCCGGGGAGGATTTCGATCAGGGTGAACAGCACCTCGCGCACTGACAGCGCGGTTTGCATGACCTTGGTCGTGACCCGGCCGGAGAACTCGTCGGAGAAAAACGACAAGCTTTGCCGCAGCATCAACCGGTGAAAGTCCCAGCGCAGGCGCAGCGGCAGATTGATCGCGAGGATCTGGTGCTGGACCATGGTGCGCAGCGCCACCAGCCCGATGCTGACCACCAGCACAATGCCGATGCCCCACAACACGCGGCTTTGCTCATCACCAGCAGCGCCGCCGGATTGCCAGGTCGAGAGCAGATCCACCACTTGCCCAAGGAAAGAAAACAGCCACGCCTCGTAGATCGACACGCTGGCGCTGAGCAGGGCGAAGGCCAGAATGTAACCGCGCGCGCCCCGGGTGCAGGCCCACAAGAAACGCATCAGGCCGACTGGCGGTGGCGGCGCCTCGTCGGGCGGGAAGGGGTCGAGCCTTTCTTCAAACAGGCGAAGCATTGCGGTCTCCGAAGTGATCAGGGTGTGGGGATTCTGCCATCTATCGGCGGCGTTGAGGGTTTCACTGCCATCATCTGGATGAACCCCCGTGCCTTGTCTTGACCGCAGACCGGCGCAGAAGCTCAACACAATCCTGCCAAGCGCAACCTTTCGTCGCTGATCCAGACCTGATGCTGCACGCTCATCAACCTGTTTGAACTCTCGCGCAAGCTGCTCCGTCATCTCCTATGTGGGGGCTCGAGGCAATGTTGCCGTGTAGCTCCGTTTTTGCGTTTTCAGTGAGAAGGCGAGGGGCGAGGGGCGACATGAATACTTCAGACAGCAGGTCAGGGTATGAATCAGGTGATCCCAACGGCAAGCCTGAGCAAAGTTTTGATCATTTGAAGGACAACGTCAGCGAAGCACTGGGCGGTGCGCGGCAGCAGGCCGATGCGCAATTCGGCCAGTATCGCGACACGGCGGCCGAGCAGATCGAAGCCTTGGCGCAAGGGGCGAAAAGCTTTGTCTCGGAACTCCAGGACAAGGACACGCTGGGTATGTCCGACTACCTGACCGACATGGCGGATTCCATGACCGGGCTGGCAGGCAATCTGCGCGGCAAGAGTGCCGAGCAGTTGCTGCATGATGCGGCGGATCTGGCGCGCAGCAATCCGGGATTGTTCATCGCCGGCAGCATTGCCATCGGTTTCGGCCTGTCGCGGTTTCTCAAAGCCGGCACGGCCGCAGCAGCGACGGTCAGTGCCGAACACGATCCGGCGGCGGGCTCCACCTCGACGCCACCGCCAGCCGATTACGGCGCGCAGCGACCCTATGAATCGTCGATGCCGTCGTCGACCCACGCCAATCCGGGACTGGCCACCGGCATCTCCCCGACCTCGCCCAGTGACAGCGATCACCCCTCTGATTTTGCCGCGGCTTCCGTACCGCACGCACCCGACGCCAAAGGAGAACTGTGATGAACAGAGATGAATCTGATCTGAGCGGGGCAAGGCCCCTCGGCCAAACGGATGACGCTTCGGTGGTCGGCCTGTTGCGGCAACTGTCGCGCGAGGTACCGGCCTTGTTCACCAAGGAACTGGCACTGGCAAAAGCCGAACTGCACAACAGCCTCAGCACTCTGAAGGCGGGCATCGCTGCGGTGGCCGGCGGCGCGATCGTGTTCCTCGCCGGCTTCATCATTCTGCTGATGTCGGCTGTGTACGGCCTGAGCATGTTCATGGCGCCATGGTTGGCCGCGCTGATAGTCGGCGTGGTGGTGATGATCATCGGCTTCGCCATGCTGCAATCCGGGAAGAAGCAATTCGAGCCGTCTCACTTCAAACCTGATCGCACCCTCGACGCCTTGAACAAGGATCAGGAAGCGCTGCGGAGGAAAGTCTCATGAAAAGCGAACTGGATATCGAAGCGGAAAAAAGCCCGGAGCAGATCGAGCGCGAAATCGATGCGCAGCGCGCCAGCATCGGCAACATCGTCGATCAACTGGAGAGCAAGTTCACCCCCGGGCAGATGATCGATCAGGCCTGGGGAATGATGCAGAGCAACGGCTCGACATTCTTCACCAATCTCGGCACCAGCGTGCGCAATAATCCGGTGCCAGCGGTGCTGACTTCCGTGGGCCTGCTCTGGCTGATGATCAGCCAGAATCGCCCACCGGTGCCGCAACCGACCTATCGCAGCGGGCCGGATCAGGACAAGGCTGGCGAGTGGGCCGACGGTCTGGCCGACGGCATCGACAGTGCGCGCGCGCATTTGCACTCGACCTCGGATTCGCTGAAGGAGGGTTACCAGTCACTCAAAGGCAAGGCCAGCCACCTCGGTGAAAACGTCGGTGCGGCGAAGGAAAACCTGAGCCATGCGATGCATGACGCCACTGATCGACTGTCGCGTAATTCGCAAGTGCTTGGCCAGCAGTTCAGTCACCTGCTCAAGGAGCAACCGCTGATGGTGGCTGCCGCTGGGGTCGCTTTGGGTGCCTTGCTCGGCGCGGCGTTGCCAACCACGTCCACTGAACAGCGCTACATGGGCCGCACCAGCGCTGGCATGGTCGACAAAGCCAAGCAAAAAGCTCAGGAAGGTTATGAAGCCGTGCGTGACACGGTGACCCGAACCACTGAACAAACCGAAGTCGAGACCAAACCGGATCCGGCGCGGCCGTCTTCTTCGGATCTGTCGCAGGGTCTGGGCACTTCCTGACGGGGAGAAACGAGGGAGGCCTGCAAGGGGCCTCCCTTCGTCGTTGTGCGGCGGTAATTCGGTGTGCCGCTGTGGTGAGCCAGCCTGTGAAAACGTAGCCTTGACCCGGATCATTGTGGGAGCGAGCCTGAACTGGCCTAATGATTTTGGACACTTCAATCAGGCGCTATGATGGCGTCCAAATCTGAGGTGTTCGGATATGCGTAACTCTTATTCAACTGAATCAAACTCAAGGCTGTCGGCATGGTATTGGACGAGGGGATATCGGTTCCCGAAGTCTGTGCCAGTCTAGACATCGGCCCTACCGCGTTGCGTCGCTGGGTCGCCCAGGTTCGCAAAGAGCGCCTGGGTACAACGCCGGTGGGGGCCAAAGCGATTACCGCTGACCACCGAGAGATTCAAGAACTCAAAGCCTTGCTCAGGCAAAAAGACCGGGATATTGAAATCCTAAAAAAAGCCAGTGCTCTGCTGCTATTGGACGCCAAAGATCATTCTCATTGATCAATGAGCTGGCAGAGCTATACGGCGTTAACGACTGTTGCCGTGTGTTTGATGTTTGCCGCAGCAGCTTTTATGCCTGGCGTCAGCGCCAAGGCAAGGTGAGTCCTGAGCGGGAGAAACTCAAAGCCATGCTGGTTGAGCATCATAAGGAATCGAGAGCATCGGCCGGGGCACGCACCCTTTCCCGGGAACTACAGGCCAAAGGACATCGAGTCGGGCGGTACATGGCTCGTAGTTTGATGCGTGAAGCCGGAGTGACTAGCCGTCAGCGCCGGCGCCATAAATACAAATCATCAGGCGTAGAGGCTTTGGTCGCACCGCACGTGCTCAAGCGCCAGTTCGATGTCACATCAATCAATGAGGTATGGTGCGCCGATGTCACGTATATCAAGGTCGGCACCCGGTGGATGTATTTCGCTGCGGTTTTGGATCTCTTCGCCCGCCGACTGGTGGGTTGGGCGTTTTCAATGATCTCGGATGCGGAACTGACCTGTGAGGCCTTACGAATGGCCGTTGAGTTGCGAGGCAGACCTAAAGACGTGCTGTTTCACTCCGATCAAGGCTGCCAGTACACCAGCCATAAATTCAGGAATGAGCTGCTAGCGCACGGGCTGAGGCAGAGCATGAGTCGCAAGGGAGAGTGTTGGGACAACGCACCGATGGAGCGTTTCTTTGGAAGTCTGAAATCGGAGTGGGTACCTGAAGCGGGGTACCGCTCCGAGTACGAAGCCCGGGTTGATTTGCAGCGCTACCTAATGCGCTACAACAACACCAGACTCCATAGCTACAACAACTACCGGTCACCGGTCGCCATGGAGAAAATGGCGGCCTGAAAACCCTAACTGGTGTCCAATATTACTTGACCAGTTCAGCCTGCTCGCGAAAGCGGTGTGTCATCCAACGCGGATGTCTCTGATCTGGCGACTTCGCGAGCAGGCTCGCTCCCACGGGGATTTGGGTGCGACAAAGACTGCTGATCTGCCCCGGATCATTGTGGGAGCGAGCCTGCTCGCGAAAGCGCTGGGTCAGGCGATGATGAAGTTGAATGTGCCGACGCCTTCGCGGGCAAGCCCGCTCCCACAGGGATTGGGGTGCGCTGAAGATGGTGGCCTTGCCCCGGATCATTGTGGGAGCGAGCTTGCTCGCGAAAGCGCTGGGTCAGGCGATGATGAGGTTAAATGTGCCGACGCCTTCGCGGGCAAGCCCGCTCCCACAGGGATTGGGGTGCGCTGAAGATGGTGGCCTTGCCCCGGATCATTGTGGGAGCGAGCTTGCTCGCGAAAGCGGTGTGTCATTCAATGTGGATGTATCTGATCTGGCGCCTTCGCGAGCAGGCTCGCTCCCACAGGGATTTTGGTTGCGCTGAAGATTTTGGTCTTGCCCCGGACCATTGTGGGAGCGAGCCTGCTCGCGAAAGCGGTGTGTCATCCAACGCGGATCTATCTGATCTGGCGACTTCGCGAGCAGTCTCGCTCCCACAGGGATTTTGGTTGCGCTGAAGATTTTGGCCTTGCCCCGGACCATTGTGGGAGCGAGCCTGCTCGCGAAAGCGGTGTGTCATTCAATGTGGATGTATCTGATCTGGCGCCTTCGCGAGCGGGCTCGCTCCCACAGGGATTTCAGCTGGATTGAAGAGTTGCGTTTGTCAGCGGTTGTATTTCAGTGCTTCGACAAACGCTGCAAACGCTGCGGAGCCCTGACGCCGATTTGGATAATACAAGTGATAGCCCTGAAACGTCGGGCACCACTCTTCCAGGACTTCCACCAGTCGTCCGTCCGCCAGATACGGCGCGACCAATTGCTCGGGCACGTACGCGACGCCGATGCCATCCACGGCGGCATTGAGCACGTGCATGATGCTGTTGAACACCAGTTGCCCGTCGACCTTCACGCTGAAATCCTGACCCTTGTGCGCAAACTCCCAGGCGTATATCGCGCCGGCCGGTTGGTGGCGGATGTTGATGCAGGTGTGCTCCGTCAACTGATGTGGCGTGGCGGGTTTCGGGTGGCGAGCGAAGTAATCCGGCGAGGCCACCACGGCCAGGCGCCAGTCTGGGCCGATGCGCACGGCGATCATGTCTTTGCTGATCGATTCACCGAGACGGATACCAGCGTCGAAGCGCTCCTTGACCACATTGGTGAAACCATAATCGACGTAAAACTCCAAGGTGATATCCGGATAGTCCTGCAAAAACTTTGTAAGCATCGGCCGAATGCACAACTCAATCTGATCGTCCGTGCAGGAAATCCGGATGGTGCCGCTGGGCTTGTCGCGCAGTTCACCAAGGGCTTCGAGCTCGGCGCTGATCTGCTCGAACAGCGGCGCAATCGAACGCATCAAGCGCTCGCCAGCCTCGGTCGGCGAGACGTTGCGCGTCGTGCGAGCCAGCAAGCGGATACCCAGACGCTGCTCCAGCGCGCGGACCGTATGACTCAACGCAGAGGGCGTGACGCCGAGGCGAGCAGCGGCTTTGGTGAAGCTTTGATCCTGGGCCACCGCCAGAAAGGCCTGCAGGTCATTGACTTTGGCGTTGCTCATTGCTGAATTTTTCTCAAAAGCACATGAAGATTACCGCTACTAATCAAGTTAAGCCCGATCCGTCAAGCTTTGCAGCCTGAGTAACGGGGCAGAAGTGCCTCGATGATTTCTTCTTCAAGACAGGTTTTCGCATGACGGCTCAAGTAATCAACACCCCGACAGCCCAGCCCATGGAAGCGTCCACTGCCGGCGAGCAACCGGCGTACTGGAGCGGCGTGTTCGCCATGACCCTGTGTGTCTTCGCGCTGATCGCCTCCGAGTTCATGCCGGTCAGTCTGCTCACGCCCATGGCCACGGACTTGCACATCAGCGAAGGCCTGGCCGGCTACGGCATCGCCATCTCCGGCGCGTTCGCGGTGCTGACCAGCCTGACGATCACCAGGCTCGCCGGCGCGATGGATCGCAAGCGCCTGCTGCTGCTGTTGACGGCGCTGATGTGCGCGTCCGGGCTGGTGGTGGGCCTGGCGCCGAACTACACGGTGTACATGATCGGTCGCGCATTGATCGGCGTGGTAATCGGCGGCTTCTGGTCGATGTCGGCAGCGTTGGCCATGCGTCTGGTGCCATCCGCCAGCGTGCCCAAGGCATTGGCAATTTTTAACGGCGGCAATGCACTGGCGACCGTCGTGGCTGCGCCGTTGGGCAGTTATCTCGGCAGCGTGATTGGCTGGCGCGGGGCGTTTTTCTGCCTGATACCGGTGGCGTTGATTGCGCTGCTCTGGCAATGGATCAGCTTGCCCGCGCTGCCGGCCGCGCCACGCAAAGCCAGCGCAGCCAACGGCTTTGCGTTGTTCAAAAGCCGCCGGGTGGCATTCGGCATGCTCGGCGCCGGCCTGTTCTTCATGGGCCAGTTTGTGCTGTTCACTTATCTGCGACCGTTTCTGGAAACCGTGACCCGGGTCGATGTTTCGGTGCTGTCGATGATTCTGCTGGTCATTGGTGTAGCCGGGTTCATCGGCACCGTGGTCATCGGTTCGGTGTTGAAGAAGGGGCTGTATCGCGTGGTGATCGCCATCCCGCTGTTGATGGCGATGATCGCAGTGGCGCTCGTCGGGCTGGGCAGTTCAGTGGTGGCGGCGTTCGTGTTGCTGAGCCTGTGGGGATTGATCGCCACGGCGGCGCCGGTGGGCTGGTGGTCGTGGCTGGCGCGCACGCTGCCCGACGATGCCGAAGCGGGCGGTGGGCTAATGGTGGCGGTGGTGCAGTTGTCTATCGCTTCGGGGTCGACCGTCGGTGGTCTG
This sequence comes from Pseudomonas sp. ef1, assembly GCF_007293365.2. Classification (NCBI taxonomy): domain Bacteria; kingdom Pseudomonadati; phylum Pseudomonadota; class Gammaproteobacteria; order Pseudomonadales; family Pseudomonadaceae; genus Pseudomonas; species Pseudomonas sp. ef1. Next base: position 3,426,666 of record NZ_CM129815.1, read on the forward strand.
CTGTTCGACGGCAGTGGCTATCGGCTGACCTTCTTCGCCAGCGCGGCATTGCTGGTGCTGGCGGCGCTGATGACGTGGCTGACGTCGCGGCAGAAAGCCTGACTCAGCTCTCGGTATTTTCCACTGAAGCCTGCGCGGCTTCGGCTTCCAGCTTCAGGCGATCAGCCTTGCAGATGTATTTGGGCTTTTTCGGCGCCAGTTTGGCGTTGGCCTTTTTGGCTTTTTCCTTGAACAACTGCTGCAGCTTCTTTTGACGATTCATGTTTTTTCGATCGCGGGTGGAGAGGGTGGGAATCCTGACGCAAGGCCGAGTGGTCAGCAAGAAGAAATCCACTAAGCTGAGCACATTCCCCCCAACTCAAGAGCCCCCCAAACCGAAGGAATCGCACATGAGAAAAGCTCGCAGATTGATTGTCGCGTTGTCTTGCCTCGCGCTTGTAGTCGGCAGCACGACGGCACTGGCCGACCCCGGCAATGGCAAGGGCCAGGGCGGCCAGGGCAACGGCAAGGGCAAACCGCAGAACATGCAGGATCATGGTAAACCGGGTGGGGGCGGTCAGGGCAATGTCAACAAAGGCCAGCAACACTCTGGCAATGGCGGCGGTGCTCCGAGCATTGATCGCGGCAATATTCTCGGCATCGTCGACGGCTATCGCGGCGAATACTGGAATCCGGGGCCAGCGCTGCCGCCTGGCGTTCAGAAGAATCTGGCGCGGGGCAAACCGCTGCCACCAGGCATCGCCAAGAAGCTGGACGGGCGTCTGCTCGGCCATTTGCCTCATTACGACGGCTACGAATGGCAACAGGTTGGCACCGACCTGATCCTCGTCGCGCTGGCTACCGGGCTGATCTACGAGGTGCTCAACGGCGCGTTCGATTGATTCTGCAAAGAGGAGTGGCAGCACCTGCCGCTCCTTTTTTATTCATGCATAGCTGCATCAGATGCAGCAATGAACTGCATTCAGGTTGGGTTGTTCGTTGAATGCTGAGCTTTCAGACTGAGCTCAACGGCTAACGAATGAATGGAGATGACCATGGCCAACGCAATTCGCTTCACCGCAACCGGCGCACCGGACGTCCTGCAACTGCACACTGTCAGCGAGCAAACGCCTGGGCCTGGCGAGGTCTGGCTGGAGCAAGCGGCGGTGGGCGTCAATTACCTCGATGTCAGCCAGCGCAAAGGTGCAGTGCCCGTGGCGTTGCCGTCGGGGCTGGGTCTGGAAGGCGCGGGTCGGGTGGCGGCGGTCGGTGCCGGTGTGAGCAATGTCCGCGTCGGTGATCGAGTTGCTTATGCCACTGGCCCCTTGGGCGGTTACGCCTCGGCGCGACTGTTTCCGGCAGAGCGCCTGGTGAAGATTCCCGAAGCGTTGTCGTTCGAAGATGCGGCGGCGGTGCTGTTCAAAGGCATCACCGCGCAGTATCTGCTGAAGACGACTTATCCGGTCGGGCCGGGCACGACAATGCTGGTTTACGGCGTCGCGGGAGGTCTGGGGGAAATCATGGTGCCATGGGCCAAACACCTTGGCGCAACGGTGATCGGTGTGGTGTCGAAGCAGGCCAGTGTCGACAAGGCACGCGCGTCCGGTTGTGACGAAGTGTTGGTGTTCGATGCCGAAACCCTCGCCGCCGATGTGTTGCGTATCACCGAGGGGCGCAAGGTCGACGTGGTGTATGACCCGATTGGTCGGGTGTCTTTTCAGGCCTCGCTGGACAGCTTGCGCCCACGCGGATTGATGGTCTCGTTCGGCGCGCAGACCGGCGCGCCGGCAGCGGTGGAAATGGCCACGCTGAACGCCAAGGGCTCGCTGTTCCTGACCCGTCCATCGCTGGCCGCGCACACTGCCACGACAGCCGAATATCAGGAGCGCGCACAAGATGTACTGGCTGCGGTGGCCGCCGGTATCATCACGCCGCAAATTCGCGCGCGTTATTCATTGGCTGACGCGGCACAAGCGCACGCCGATCTTGAATCGGGCCGATCATCAGGGGCGATCATTCTAAAACCATGAATCTGGATGTTCTGAGCAACCCGCACAGCGATGAAATCGCTGCTTTCCTGGCCGTCGCCGCGCAAGGCTCGTTTGTCGCGGCGGGGCGTTTGTTGCAGCGTCATCCGACCATCGTTTCCAAGCGCCTCGCGGCGATGGAGAAGCGACTGGGCGTGCGATTGGTGGAGCGCTCGACGCGACACGTGCGCATCACCGAGGCCGGCCTTCAACTTGAACAACGCTTGCGCGCGGCCGTCGAGTTGATGAACGAAGCGCAGCAACAAGCGTTGCAGGGCGCCAGCGAAGTGCGCGGCACCTTGCGCCTGGCTTTACCGGCGGCGATGGGGCGCTTGTGGCTGGGACCGCTGCTGCCGGAATTTCTCAAGGCTCATCCGCATGTTTCGGTAATCGCCGATTACAGCGAAGGCCTGGTCGACATCATCGAGCAGGGCTTCGACGCGGCTATCCGCATCGGCGAGCTTGAGGACAATCGGCTGACCGCAAAAAAGCTCAGTGACCATCGGCGGATTCTCTGCGCATCGCCGGCCTACATCGAGGCCCATGGCATGCCGCAAACCCCGCAGGACCTGCTTCAGCACAATTGCCTGCGCTTCAGCGGGCTGGCGTCGTTCCCGCTGTGGCGCCTGCATCGCGGTAACGAGGTGCAGACCATCACGCCCCACGGCAACCTGACTGCCAGCGACAGCGAATCCCTGCTCGCCGCCGCCCGCGCCGACGCCGGCATACTCGGTGCTGGCGACTGGCTGATGAGCCGCGATCTGGCGGCAGGTCGGTTGATTCGTGTGTTGCCCGACTGGCATCTGGATTCGGCGGGCGGCGTTTATCTGGTCAGGCCGTCATCGCGGTTTCCAGCGGCGGCGGTGGTGGCGTTCAAGGAGTGGATTGAATCCAAATTCGATCCGGCGCCACCTTGGGCGGTTTGATCACAACCTGCATCAAGACCGACACTGACCCTGTGGGAGCGAGCCTGCTCGCGAAAGCGCAGTGTCAGTCATAGATGATGTGGCTGACCTGACGCCTTCGCGAGCAGGCTCGCTCCCACAGGTTTCGTGGCTTGTTCAGGAATTGCCGAACATACGTATATCCAATGTGGGAGCGAGGGCCAGTTTGGGCGCACAAAAAAAGCCCGGCATTGCCGCCGGGCTTCGGTGTCTTCAACACTTCAAGCGGCGATTTTGTTGGCCGCCATTTCCTTTTTGTGGCTCGCCTTCATGGCTTCCATTTGCGCGCCCAGCTCCTCGAGCTTCGCCTTACCCAGAAGCTTCTGCGCTTTCGGGAACATTTCCTCTTCTTCCTCCTCGATGTGGTGCTCCAGCAGTTCCTTGACCACTTTGACCCGACCGGCGAATTCCGGGCTGCCCGGGTCGGTTTCTTTCAGATCAGGCAGTACCAGCGAATCCACGGTGCGGTGCTCTTCCTTGGCTTCGTAGTACATGATGTCTTCTTCCTTGCTGCCGGCTTCCTTGAACGCAGGGTAGAGAATCTCTTCTTCGAGGCGGGTGTGGATGGTGATTTCCATTTCCAGTTTGCCCAGTAACTCGACGCGTTTTTTCAGCGCACGGTCGGTGGACTCACTCAGTTGGCTGAGGATGGCTTTGACTTTTTCATGGTCGGCTTTGAGAAGGTCGATGGCATTCATTTTTTGAGGCCTCTGCTTTTCACGGATTGAACACAGCGTTCTTTTTCGCGCTGCTGTGTATTCAGGAAGAGGCTATCGCAGGACTCATGCCAACTCGCCGATCAAGCGCAACCCTTCTAAATCAAGGGCTGGCATCGAAGCAGGCACAATGCTTTCGTGCAGCCTGCAAGAAATCCGCGTGGCGGGCATTGCATATAACAAGCCCGGCAAAAGCCGGGCTGTGGTGATACTTGAGACGGGCCTGCGCCCGTGGGTCACCGGTTAGCCTGGGAAGGCGAAATGCGACCGACATGCTTGGGTCCCGCCAGTGCCCAGGCGATCAGGCCGAACAGCGGCACGAACACGATCAGCACGATCCACACGCCTTTACTACTGGATTTCCCTTCGCTTTTACGCACCCGATTGATGGCCCAAAGCTCGATCAGCACAAGAATGACCGCCAATACGATCCACACGGTTTCGATTTGCATAGGCTTAGCTCCTGATGGTCTGTGCGTTAGGCGACGATAGGGGCGTTGGGTTCATTCTTTTTGCCTGGGACAAGCGGACGCGGTGATACCCGGTTGCAAAATAAATGTCTGGTCGCCGCTGCGGCCTATATCCTCTGCGCCACACGTTTAGGCTGGAACAGGGACAGGGCAATGGCATTCAGGGTGATGGTCGTCGGTGGTTACGGCAATTTCGGCAGTATCGTTTGTCGGCATCTGGCGCTCATGCCAGAGATTGAACTGCTGTTGTCGGGCCGCGATGCGCGCAAGTTGCAGGGCAAGGTCGCTGAGCTGCAAGCGCAATCAGGCCGTCCGTGCGAAGGGTGGTGCGGCGATGCAATGGGCGCAGGTTTTCAAGCGGCGTTGCGAGAGTTGAATGTTCAGTTGGTGGTGCACACCGGCGGGCCGTTTCAGGGGCAATCCTACGCAGTTGCTGAAAGCTGCATCGATGCCGGTGTGAATTATTGCGATCTGGCTGACTGCCGCACTTTCGTCAACGGCATTGACGTGCTCGACGCCCGCGCCAGGGAGGCTGGTGTGGCCGTGCTCAGCGGTTGCAGTTCGGTGCCGACCTTGTCCTCGGCAATCATCGATCAGCAGCGCCAGCGCTTTGCGCGAATCGATTCGATCGAGCATGGCATTTCCTCCTCGGCGAAGATGCCGGGGCTGTCCACGGTCGAAGGCGTGCTCGCTTATGCGGGCAAACCGATCAGGCAGTTGAAAAACGGCCAGGTTCACGAAGTATTGGGTTGGCTCGATCTGACCCTGCGCAGCATGCCGCAAATGGGCACCCGGGTGCTGGCCAATGTCGATGTACCGGACATGGATATATTTGCCCGCCGCTATGGTGCGCACACACTGCGCTTCAAGGCTGGCGCTGGCCTGAAGCTCGGCGGCGTTGCCAACGCCTTGCTGGCGCAGGCCTTGCGCTTCGGGCTGGTGCGCGATCATGTGCGCTGGGCGGCGCGCCTGCATCGCCTAGGTACGTGGTTCGAACGTTTCGGTGATGGCAAAAGCGCGATGTACATCGATGTTCAAGGCATCGGGGTTGACGACCAGCCGCTGAGCATGACCGCGCAACTCACCGCGCTGAATGACAAAGGCCCGGAAATCCCCAGCTGCGCCGCCGTCGCCCTCGCGAGCAAAATGGCTCGGGGTTATGTACCGCAGGCCGGCGCGCGGCCGTGTGTTGGCGAAATCAGCGTCGATGAATATCTGGCGGCGATCAACGATCCGGCCAACTTGAGCCTGTCGGTTCAATTCTCCGAGGGGCAGCGTTGAGATGCTCTATCTCTGCCTGAAGTACCTGCATGTAATCGCGGCGATTTTCCTCTTCGGTTTCGGCATGGGTTCCTACCTCTACCTGATCGCCGCCAGCCGCAGCGGCAACCCGCAAGTGATCGCCCATGTCGCAAGGATGGTGGTGCGTTTCGATACGTGGATCACCACGCCGGCAGGGATTGTGCAGGTCATCACCGGCTATCTGCTGATGCGGCTTTCCGGGCTTACGATGAGCAGTGAGTGGCTGCTGACGTCGTTGATCATTTTCTTCTGCGTAGGCGCACTGTGGCTGCCTGTACTGGTATTGCAAAAGCGTCTGCAGAAGATGGCGCTGAGCGCGGGCGAGGGCGGCCTGCCTCTGGATGATCGCTTTGCAAGCACTTACCGCTGGTGGTTCTGGATGGGCATCGCCGGGTTCGCCGGGATGTTTGTCATCGTGCTGATGATGGTGACGAAGATGACACCGGTGCAACTGGTCGGGTCAGCCGTGGGCTTTTAGAAAGCGGCTTTCATGATCCGCTGTTGGCAGCAGGCAAGTGTCGTACTTGCCGAACAGCCGATAGCGGTTCAGCGCGATTCGATCGTAAGCCCAGTCGCGCAGACGACGCGGGAAGATGCGCAGCAGTTTCAACGGCTGCCAGCGCATCGGCAGTTGCCCGACCACTTCAAGGAATGCATCTGATCGCTCCCAATAATTGCGGTCGCGGATCACCGCCATGGTGTCGAACTCATCCAGGGGCAAGCCGGCCCACGCCAGCAAGGCCTGGCCTTCGGGCGATTGCACGGTCGCCAGACGCACATGGCGCTGATGGTCATGGCGAATCATAAAGCGCGCCCAGCCGTTGCACAGTTTGCACACGCCGTCGAACAGCACCACGGTTTCGCCGGGCTTGAGCAATGGCGCGGGGGTGGGGCGGGTTTTCATGGCAGGCATCGGCGGATGTCCCTGGCGGCGATTGTCGCGATCATAACCTTGATCATTGGGCTACAGGAGTGGATCGCGGCGGTATTGGCCCGGCGATATGCCGTGCACGCGGCGGAAGGCAGCGCCAAACGCCGCGTCGGACAGATAGCCCAGTGAAGCAGCAATGGTCGCCACAGTGTCCCGGCCATTGCGCAAGCGAAACGCGGCCACGCGCATCCGCCAGCGCGTGGCATATTCGACCGGCGCTACACCCATGCAAGTTTTGAATAACGCGGCGAAACCTGATCGCGACATGCAAGCAATCTCGGCCATTTGCGTCAGGCGCCAAGGTTTTTCCGGGGCACCGTGAACGGCGCGCAAGACGCCGGCAATCGCCGGTTCCCGTAGCCCGCCCAGCCAGGACAATTGTTCGGCATCCGCGCTGTTGATGTGATGGCGCAGCGCATGGATGAAGATCAGTCGCAGCAGGTCGTTGCACATCGCCTGCGAGCCGGCCTGGTGGGATGGCCACTCGCGCTCCAGTTCATCCAGCAGCCAACCGAACGACGAGGCACCTGTGGCCTCGGCGCGAATGATCAGCGAGGCCGGAAGCACATCCAGCAGCTCGGTTGCCCCGGGGCCTGATAGCGACACGCTACCGCCCAGCAGCTCGACTTCCTCGCCGACGCCAAAGGTCGCCGAGGCGCCGTCATGGGCAAAAACATCCGCGGCATTCAGCGCCTCGACGTCGGCGCCGCTGGCCAGAATGAACGGCGTGCGCGACACCACAAAACAGTCGCCGGCCCGCAGCAACTGCGCCGGCAAGCCCTGCATGCGCAACCAGCATTCGCCTCGTCGCACCACGTTGAATTTCAGTTCGATGGGTTGAAATCGCAGCGCCCAGACGCCTCCCGCTTGCAAGCGAACCGAGCAGGCTGCTTGCAACTCGGAGAGTGCCAATACGGCAGAAAGCGGATCGCCAGCAGGATTTTGGATGATCACGACAGAAACCTGGATTTATCAGACTGGTTCGTCCGTAGAGCTTAGCCAAGAATGAAGACCTTCGATAGCTCACTCAGGATTAACGCTCATGGCTACGCTCCAACAACCTGTGCAATCACCGTTCAATGCCGCGAGCACAGCGGCTGAAGTCATGGCCGGCATCGATCTGCGCGGGCAACTCGCTGTGGTCACCGGCGGCTATTCCGGCCTGGGTCTGCTGACGGTGAAAAGCCTCGCGGCGGCGGGCGCGCAAGTCGTCGTGCCGGCGAGAGATACGGCGCGGGCAGAGGTGGCATTGGCCGGTGTTGAAGGTGTCCGCGTGACGCCCATGGACCTGATGCAGGCTGAATCGGTGGCGGCGTTCAGCCAAAGCGTGGTCAGCGCGGGTCAGCCAGTGTCATTACTGATCAACTGCGCCGGAGTCATGGCCGCGCCGTTGCTGCGCGATGCCGATGGCCATGAAGGCCAGTTCGCGACCAATCACTTGGGCCACTATCGCCTGACCTGCGGCCTCTGGCCGGCGCTGGTCAAGGCTGGGCAGGCGCGGGTGTTGTCAGTGTCCTCGCGCGGGCATCAGATTGCCGGGATCGACTTTGACGACATTGATTTCCTGCAACGGCCGTATGACAAATGGGTCGCGTATGGTCAGTCGAAAACAGCCAATGCCTTGTTTGCCATGGCGCTCGATCGTCGCGGGCGCAGTCATGGCGTTCGTGCGTTCTCATTGCATCCCGGGCAGATTCTGACGGATCTGGCACGGCACTTGAGCACGGCGGAACTCGCCGCATTCGACGCCCTGGATGAACACGGCCGACCACGGCTGGATGCCCACAACGGGCTGAAAACGCTGGAGCAGGGCGCCGCGACGGGGTTGTGGTGCGCGACCAGTGCATTGCTTGCGGATTTGGGCGGCGTGTATTGCGAAGACTGCAATGTTGCGCCGGTCAATGAACCGGAAGGAGGCCGCAAGGGTGTTGCGAAATGGGCGGCGGATGCTGAGCTGGCTGAGCGACTTTGGGCGGTTTCGGAGCTATGGACGGGGCTGACCGTGGCATGACTGGAAATAAAAAGCTCAACAGTCGAAAGCCCCTCACACTAGCCTGAGTCAACATCACCCACCCAGCTTCGCCCAGAATTCCTCGGCCGACGGACTGATCGGTGCCGTCGGACGAGTCAGATGGATTTCCAATGGAATGTCCCAGCTTTCATCCAGCGCCCTGACCAGGCGCCCGTCGGCCATTTCCTGTTCGGTCAGGCTTTTCGGCAGCCAGGCGACGCCTTTGCTTTCCAGCGCCATCGACATCAGCACTGCCGCCAGATGGCTGCTGAACAGCGGTTTCAAATGCAGATAATCGGCCTTGCCGTGCAGTCTGTGGGCGACGATTCGGCCCAGGCCGGATTCGTGGGTGTAGGCCAGATAGGGCAGGGTTTCAGGCGACGTGCCGAACTGGGCTGAAGCACTCGCCAGCGGCACAAGTACGTCCTCGCCGACCTTCTTGCCAATGAACTGATCAGGCGCCAGTAATGGCGGAACGTCGGGGTGGCGATGGCACAACAGAAATTGCACCTGACCATGAATCAGCATCTGTTCGCACACGGCCATGCTGTCGGAATGCAGGCGAACCGCATCGATCGGCGCGCCACTTTCGGCGCTGCGCAACCAGCGTGGGAAGAAGGTGAATGACAGCGAGTGAGTGGCAGCAAACTGCAAGGTTTTCGCTGCCATGCCAGCCACTTCCTGGGCCTCGGAGCGCATGCGATACAGGCGTCTGGCCGCTTCCTGAGCGCTGGGCAAAATCTGCCTGCCGGCCTCGGTCAGCGTCGCGCCCTGCGGAGTGCGCACGAATAATTCCACGCCCATCCAGTTCTCCAGTGAGCGCACCCGACGGCTGAATGCCGGCTGCGTCACATGGCGCGCTTCAGCGGCCCGGACGAAGCTGCCGTATTCGGCCAGCGCTGAAAAATCCTCAAGCCAAACCAGTTCCAAGGGCAATGCCTCCTGTGCATAGGGCGCGGCATTAATAGCATTGGGCGGGTGTCGTCGCAACGCATAACGTTGGCCCACCACAACAAGAGGAACCCGTCATGCGTATCGTCGATATCCGTGAAAAAACCGTCTCCATCGCTTCCCCGATCGCCAATGCCTACATCGACTTTTCGAAGATGACCTGCTCGGTCGTCGCGGTCATTACCGACGTGATCCGCGACGGCAAACCGGTCATCGGTTACGGCTTCAACTCCAACGGTCGCTACGGCCAGGGCGCGTTGATGCGCGACCGTTTTCTGGCGCGGATCACCGAGGCCGACCCGCAAACCCTGATCGATCACGAGAACAATAACCTCGATCCGTTCGCCATCTGGAAAACCCTGATGACCAACGAAAAACCGGGCGGGCATGGCGAGCGTTCGGTAGCGGTCGGCACCATCGATATGGCGGTGTGGGATGCGGTAGCGAAGATCGAAGGCAAGCCGCTGTATCGCCTGCTTGCCGATCGTTATCGCAACGGCGTCGCCGATGACAAAGTCTGGGTGTACGCGGCGGGTGGCTATTACTACCCGGGCAAGGACCAGACCAAGCTCAAGGCCGAAATGCAGAGCTATCTGGATCGTGGCTATGACGTGGTCAAGATGAAGATTGGCGCGGTGCCGCTGGACGAAGATATCCGCCGTATTGAGGCGGTGCTCGAAGTGGTGGGCGACGGCCAGCGCCTGGCGGTCGACGCCAACGGCCGCTTCGATCTGCAGACCGGTATCGCGTACGCCGAAGCGATCAAGAAGTACAACCTGTTCTGGTACGAAGAAGTCGGCGACCCGCTGGATTATGCGCTCCAGGCCGAGCTGGCCAATCACTACGAACTGCCGATGGCCACTGGGGAAAACCTGTTCTCTCACCAGGATGCCCGCAACCTGTTGCGCCACGGCGGCATGCGCCCTGACCGCGATTACCTGCAATTCGACTGCGCGCTGTCCTACGGTCTCGTCGAGTACATGCGCACCCTGAAAGTGATGGAAGAGCTGGGTTGGTCTTCGCGCCGCGTGGTGCCGCATGGTGGTCACCAGATGTCGTTGAACATCGCCGCCGGTCTGCACTTGGGCGGCAACGAATCGTACCCGGACGTGTTCCAGCCATTCGGCGGGTTTGCCGATGGTATCCGCGTGGAAAACGGCTACGTCGGGCTGCCGGATATTCCGGGCGTCGGCTTCGAAGCCAAGTCTGCGCTGTATGCCGTCATGCGCGAATTGGGCGAGAGCTGATTCGGCTTCACCTGCGGCCTCGTTTGCCGAGGCCGCACCCTCAGGCGTCATCCTCGACGCCAAAGCCACATGCCCACCACAACAATAAAATGAGGTGCTTCCGTGGAAACTTCAAAATCACGCTGGTACAGCCAGCTCTATGTGCAAGTGCTGATCGGCATCGTCATCGGCGCGGCCATCGGTTACTTCGTGCCGGACATCGGCGCCAAGCTGCAGCCGTTTGCCGACGGTTTCATCAAGCTGATCAAGATGCTTCTGGCGCCGATCATTTTCGGCACGGTGGTGGTCGGTATCGCCAAGATGGGCAGCATCAAGGAGGTCGGCCGCATCGGTGTGAAAGCGCTGATCTACTTCGAGATTCTTTCCACCATCGCTCTGGTGGTCGGCCTGATCGTAGTCAACGTGGTCAAGCCCGGCGCCGGCATGAACATCAACGCCGGCACCCTCGATGGCAGCGCTGTCAACAAATACAGCCAGGCGGCGAGCGAGCAGGGCGGTCTGGTCGAATTCTTCCTCAATATCATTCCGCACACATTCCTCGGCGCTTTCTCCAATGGCGTCATGCTGCAAGTGATTCTGTTGTCGGTGCTGATGGGCGTCGCCTTGGTGCAAATGGGCGAAACCAGCAAACCGCTGATCAACACCATCGATCTGTTCCTGCAAGGCCTGTTCAAAATCGTGGCGATGGTCATGCGTCTGGCGCCGTTGGGAGCGGGGGCTGGCATGGCGTTCACTATCGGCAAATACGGCATCGGCACTCTGCTTTCGCTGGGGCAGTTGCTGGTCGCGCTGTACATCACCACGCTGATTTTCATCGTCGTTGTATTGGGCGCGGTGGCGCGATGGTCGGGCATGCCGCTGATGCAGTTTCTGCGTTATTTCAAGGATGAAATCCTGATCACCCTGGGCACCTGTTCGACCGAAGCGGTGCTGCCGCGAATGATGGTCAAACTGGAAAAGCTCGGCTGCAAGAAATCCGTGGTCGGCATGGTCCTGCCGACGGGCTACACCTTCAACGCGGACGGCACCTGCATCTACCTGACCATGGCAGCAATCTTCATCGCCCAGGCGACCAACACGCCGCTGACCTTCATGGATCAGATGATTCTGCTCGGCGTATTTCTACTCACGTCCAAGGGCTCGGCCGGGGTGGCGGGAGCAGGGTTCGTGACCCTGGCGGCCACGCTCACCACCATTCACTCCATACCTCTGGTGGGCCTGGTGTTGCTGTTGGGCATCGACCGCTTCCTCAACGAGGCGCGAGCGGTGACCAACCTGATCGGCAACGGCATCGGCACCATCGCCATTGCCAAATGGGACAAGTCGTTCGATGTCGAAGCGTGCGAGCGGGAAATCGCTGCCATGAAGCACGATAAGGCTGCACGCAAGGCGCTGCTGGCGCACAAGTAATCCGCGCAACGTGGCGATGTTGGCGACAGCTCGCCACGGCTTCCTGGCTAACCATCATGCGATGGCGATAGCGAAGTCATTTCGCAACTCCACAACTGCAAAAACGGCTGGCTGATATTGGCCGGCCCAACCCATCGGCTGACCAATTCGCACTTGCCATCCATGCATAACTCGTAATCGCCGGCCTCCGGGGTTCGGCCTAATTGCAGTGGTTGCAGCGGCGGCAAGTGGCGTCGGAAATGCCAACTGCCGTTTTCCAGCCGGGCATCGTCCGGTATCTCCATGCCAGCGCCGTTGCCGCGAACCCTGGCCTGCTCAAGAACCAGGCCTTGGGCCGTGACGCGGTAGTCTTCCTCCCAACGGATTTTTTCGATGCTGTGGTTCCATGCCAGAGTGAAGTTCGCTACCGGCAACTGTGCCCATATGCTGCCGGCCAGACCCAGGCACAAACCGATCATGCATTGGCCGCTGCGGCGCGCCGCGAGCGCCAGACGTGTTGCACGATCACCAGAATCCCGAGTGCGAAGCCGATCTCATCGGTCACCGGCAGTGCAACGATCAGCAGAGCGCCCGCACCGAGACTCAGCAAACGTTCCCAAAGCAGCATTTTCTGTTGCAGAAAACCGGTAGACGCCATGCCCCACAGACCAACCGCCAGAAGAGTCTTGATCAGCATGTAGGCAGTCGCCCACAAGTTGTCGCCTTGCAGCATCAGTGCCGGGTTGTAGACCGCCATGAACGGGATGACGAAACCCGCCAGCGCAATGCGCACCGCCCACAGGCTGATCTTGAAGCCGCTTTCCTTGGCAATCGGGGCGGCGGCAAAACAGGCGAGGGCGACCGGCGGGGTCAGGTCGGCGAGGATGCCGAAGTAGAACACGAACATGTGCGACACGATCAGTGGCACGCCCAGCTCCAGCAGGGCGGGTGCGGCGATTGAGCTGGTGATTATGTAGTTGGGAATGGTCGGGATGCCCATCCCCAGCACCAGGCAGGTGATCATTGTCAGGATCAGTGACAGCAGCAGGTTGTCGCGGCCGATGGCGAGAATGTAGCCAGCGAACGTCGAAGCGACGCCGGTGAGCGAAACGATGCCGATAATGACGCCGACCAGTGCGCAGGCGATGCCCACGGGTACCGCGTGGCGGGCGCCTTCGACCAGCGCGTGCAGGCAGATCAGCAGCGTGTCGCGACCGCCCTTGATGAAAGCGCAGACCAGCACCAGGACGGCAATGACCGCAAAAATCACCGCGATGCCAAGCTGGAAAAAACCTGTGCAGAGCACGCCCAGGGCAATCCAGAACGCGCAGCGCAGGCCAAAGCTGTGCACCCGGAAAATGATCGCCGAGCCGAGAATCACGATGGCAGTCAATGCCAGGCCGACCATGCCCGAGAACAGCGGTGTGCGCCCGGAAAACAGCAGGTACACCAGAACCAGCAGAGGAATCAGCAAATACCAGCGGGCTTTCACCGCGCCCCAAGCGCTGGGGCATTGGTCTTTGGGCAAGCCCTTGAGGTTGGAGCGCTTGGCTTCCAGATGGACCATCCAGAATACTGAACCGAAATACAGCAGGGCCGGTATCAGCGCTGCCTTGGCGATCTCGACGAAGGGCACGTTGATGGTTTCAGCCATGATGAAGGCGACCGCGCCCATCACTGGAGGCATGATCTGGCTGCCCATGCTGGAGGTGGCTTCCACGCCGCCGGCGAACGCGGCGCGATAGCCAAAGCGCTTCATCAGCGGAATGGTGAATTGCCCGGTCGTGACGACGTTGGCGATCCCGGAGCCGGTGATCGTCCCCATCAATGCCGACGAGGCCACGGCCACTTTCGCCGGGCCTCCCAGCTTGTGACCGAACAAGCCCATGGCGAAGTCGGTAAACAGCTTGATCATGCCGGCCTGCTCGAGGAATGCGCCGAACAGGATGAACAGGAAAATGTAGGTCGCCGATACGTAGGTCGGCGTGCCGTACAGCCCTTCGGTGCCGAACGACAGTTGATTGATGATCTGGTCGAAACCGTAGCCGCGATGGGCCAGTTCGCCGGGCAGGTATTGCCCGAACAGGCCGTACGCCAGGAACAGCCCGCAAATCACCGGCAGCGCAATGCCCATGACCCGTCGCGCGGCTTCGAAGACCAGAGCAATCAACACAATGCCGATAACCAGATCGGCCGAGGTGAGGTCACCGGAACGCAGGATCAGATCGGCCTCGAACACCCATTGATACAGCGCGGTAGCGATAGCGGCCAGGCTCAGCAGCCAGGCCAGCGGTTGCCACGGACGGTCTGTGCCGCGTGCGGGATAACTTAGAAACACCACCCACAGCAGGAAGCCGACGTGGACCGCACGCAGCACCTGGCTGGAGAGGGGGAAAAGGCTGCGGTGATGATCTGGAAAATCGAAAACAGCAACGCTACGTAAAACAGGGTTTTCGGCCAGTCCCGTGGGTTCGCGGAGATACCGTGATGCTCGTCACTCATTGGCTGCCTTCCTCATGACCACGCAAAGGAATCGACGCTGCAGTGGCCGTCACGCCACTGCGCACAAACGCTTATAAAGCGCCTTTTTCCTTGTAGTAGCGCTCGGCGCCGGGGTGCAGCGCGATCGGCAGGTTTTGCGCAGCTGCTTCCAACTTGATGTCCTTGGCCGCCGAATGGGAGTTACCCAAGCGCCCCAGGTTGTCGAACAGCAGGCGGGTCATGTCATAGACGACGTCATCCGACAGGTCGGCGCGGGTCACCAGAATATTGGTGATTGCCACGGTGGGCACGGCTTCGGCCTGTCCGTCGTAGGTGTTGGCCGGGATCATTGCGCTCTGGTAGGCCGGATTGCCGATTTTTGCCACCACTTCGCTCGGGATAGCCACGTAGTTCAGCGGCATCACCGACGACAGGTCACGAATGGCTGCCATGCCCAATCCAGACGACTGCAAGGTGGCATCCAGTTGCCGGTTCTTGATCAATTCCACCGATTCGGCAAACGGCAGATATTGCACCTTGCCCATGTCTTCGTAGGTCAGGCCGGCCGCTTTGAATATCGCCCGCGCATTCAATTCGGTGCCGGATTTTGGGGCGCCGACCGAGATGGTCTTGCCCTTGAGATCGGCGAGGGTTTTGATCCCCGACTCTTTGCTGGCGACGATTTGAATGTAATTGGGATAGGCACCGCCCAAGGCGCGCAATTTGGTCAGCGGTGCTTTGAAACCCGCGTCCTCCACGCCGTTTTTGGCGTCGGCCACTGAGTCGCCCAAAGCCAGGGCCAACTCGCCGCGACCGGCCTGTAGCAGATTGAGGTTTTCCACCGACGCTTTGGTGGCCTGCACCGATGTCTTCGAACCGGCAATACCGTCG
This sequence comes from Pseudomonas sp. ef1, assembly GCF_007293365.2. Taxonomy (NCBI): domain Bacteria; kingdom Pseudomonadati; phylum Pseudomonadota; class Gammaproteobacteria; order Pseudomonadales; family Pseudomonadaceae; genus Pseudomonas; species Pseudomonas sp. ef1. The sequence continues at coordinate 3,442,005 of NZ_CM129815.1, forward strand.
CTGTAGATTTGCGACAGACCGACCCCGATCGGGTAGTAAACCCCACTGGTTCCGCCGGTGAGGATATTGATGAACACGGGCGCGGCCTGCGCAGCACTGCTAAGGGTCAGCGTGGCGGCGGCCAGCAGGGCAAAGCGTGTTTTGACTCGCATGGGGGCACTTCTCCGTCTTGTTATGGTTTTAAGCAGAGTGATTGCACTCTAGCCGGTCCCGGCTGAACGTGATCGTCACGACGTCAGTTCATCCCCAGCCAGTTCGGCAGCACCAGTGAGATCCACGGTACGTAAGTAATCAGGATCAGGAACAACAGCAGAATCGACAACCACGGCATGGCGGCTTTGACTGTGGCGGGCAAGGACATGCCGGTCACCGCCGAAGTCACGAACAGGTTCAGGCCCACCGGCGGCGTGATCAGGCCGATCTCAAGGTTGACCACCATGATGATGCCGAGGTGAATCGGATCGATGCCCAGTTTCATCGCGATGGGAAAGAGGATGGGCGCCAGGATCAGGATGATCGCTGACGGTTCCATGAACGCGCCGGCAATCAACAGCACAATATTGACCACCAGCAGGAACGTCACCGGCGTCAGGCCGGCGTCGATCACCCAGGCAGTGATTTGTTGAGGTAACTGTTCGGTGGTCAGCACGTGGGCGAACAGCATGGCGTTGGCAATGATGAACATCAGCATGATGCTCAGCTTGGCCGAGTCGAGGAGAACCTTGGGTGTCTCGCGAAAGGTCAGATCCTTGTAGACGAACAACGCGATGAAGGCCGAATAGACGGCTGCCACTGCGGCAGCTTCGGTCGGGGTGAACATGCCCGAATAGATGCCGCCGAGGATGATCACCATCAGCAACAGGCCCCATATTGCCTGGCGTGCCGTACTCAGAAACTCGCGAAGCGTCGCACGCGGCAAGGCGGGGAGATTTTTCTTCACCGCAACGATGTAGATCGCCACCATCAATGCGGTGCCCAGCAGCAGGCCAGGCACCACGCCGGCCATGAACAGCTTGCCCACGGAGGTTTCTGTAGCGGCGGCGTAAACCACCATCACAATCGACGGCGGGATCAGGATGCCCAGCGTACCGGCGTTGCAGATGATCCCTGCGCCGAACGCCTGCGGGTAGCCGGAACGGACCATTCCGGCAATCGCAATCGAGCCCACCGCAGCGACCGTGGCGGGACTTGAACCGGAGAGGGCGGCAAACAGCATGCAGGCCAGCACCGCCGCGATGGCCAGGCCGCCGCGAATATGCCCGACACAGGCGTTGGCGAAGTCGATCAGCCGGCGGGCGACGCCGCCGGTGGTCATGAAGGCCCCGGCCAGCAGGAAAAACGGAATGGCCAGCAGCGTGTAGTGTTCCGAGGTCTCGAACAGTTTGATCGCCAGCGAACGCACCGAGTCGGGACTGAAGAAAATGATCGTCAAGGAGCCGGCCAGCCCCAGTGAGATGGCGATCGGCACGCCGATGAACATCAAGGCGAACAGGGCCACGAACAGGAAGGCGATGGTCATGGCTTGTCATCCTCGTGTTCGGCAAGTTTCAGCGCGTCGGCCGCTTCATCGGCCAGCCCGAGGCCGGTCTGACGGTTGAGCAGGATGCGCAGGAGAATTTCAGCGAAGCGGATGAACACCAGCGCGAAGCCCAGCGGCACGATCAACCCGATATGCCACTGCATGACGCCGAAATGGCCGAGATCCTCGGCACCGATACCGGCGTTCATCAAGGTTTCAATCCATTCGAAACTGGCGACGGCGAGCAGCCCCGCGTAGGCCAGACAGCACAGGCAGGCGAGGATGCCGATGTAACGCTGCACCGATCTGCGCGCCAGTTTGACCAGTGCGTCGACACCGATATGCCCGGCGGTGCGCACGCCATACGCCAGGCCGAAAAAAATCAGCCAGCCAAACAGCGCTTTGGTCAGGGCAGTGCTCCAGGTCATGGCCTGCGCCATGCCCATGATCTGGTCGCCAACGGCGAACAGCGGAACACTGGCCGCCGGCCAATGATCGGCGAGCCAGTAAAACAGACTGTAGAAATTGTTGAGGATCACGTAGACAAACGTGACGAGGGTCATGGCCGCCAGAAGGAAGACGATGAAGCCTTCCTCGAAGTGTTCCCAGATTCGCCGAAGCGCTTTCATGGATGGCATCTCACGTCGAGTGAAGACGGGCAGGCGCCGACGCAGCGGCGCCTGCCTCGCGATTATTGCGCCTGGTTTGCGGCTTCGGCAGCAGAGATCAGCTCAGCGCCGATTTCGCCTTCGAACTTCTTCCACACCGGTTTCATCGCATCGCGCCATTGCGCACGTTCTTCTGGCGTAAGCGTGATGATTTCCGTGGTTTTGGCGGCAAGGATGCGCTGCTTGTCACCCTCGTTCAGTTGCTGGGCTTCCTTGTTCACGTGAGTGGTGACTTCCACGACAATCTTGTCCAGTTCGCTGCGCACGTCGGGTGGCAGGCCGTTCCAGAATTTGGTGTTGGTGATCAGCATGTAGTCCAGTACACCGTGGTTGGATTCGGTGATGTACTTCTGCACTTCATGCATCTTCTGGCTGTAGATGTTCGAGTAAGGATTCTCTGCGCCGTTGACCACACCGGTCTGCAGGCCTTGGTATACCTCGGCAAAACTCATCTTGCGCGGATTGGCGCGCACCGCCTTGAACTGCTCCTCCAGCACCGCCGAGGCCTGCACCCGGAACTTCAGGCCGCGCGCATCAGCCGGTACACGCAGTGGCTTGTTGGCCGACAGTTGTTTCATGCCGTTGTGCCAATAAGCCAGGCCGGTGATGTTTTTGCTTTCCATGGATTTGAGCAGGCCCTGACCTTGCGGGCTCAGTTGAAAGCGGTCGACAGCGTTGATGTCATTGAAGAGGAAGGGAAGGTCGAACAGCTGCACTGACTTGGTGTACTGCTGGAACTTGGCCAGCGACGGCGCAATCATCTGCACATCGCCGAGCAACAGGGCTTCCATTTCCTTGCCGTCACCAAAGAGCGAGGAGTTGGGATACACCTCGACCTTGACTTTGCCCGGCAAGCGTTCCTCGACCAGTTTCTTGAACAGCAACGCACCTTGCCCCTTGGGCGTCTGGTCAGCGACCACATGCGAGAACTTGATGATCACCGGGTCTGCCGCCATGGCCGGGTTCATGCTGCTTACCGCCAAAGCGCAGGCAAGTGCGCTGAACAGAGATCTGAGCATCTGGGTGATTCCTCTTGTTTTTATTGTGATGACCGCTCGACGCGCTGAACGCGTTCAAGTGCCGAGACATGTTCAAGTCTAGGCAGAAATATCTGATTTGCCGGGGAATTGACCAGAAAGGGCAAAACACTGTCAGAAGGCCGGACTGCCAACTTTCTCAGGTGAAGTTACTGGCCATCTTTCTGGGCGCGGATTACCAGCAAGCCGGCAATCAAAATCAACGCCATTCCTGCCCATGTAAAGATATCCGGGACCTCGTGGAACAGCACGTAACCCCAAAGACAGGCAAAAACCAGGTAGGCGTAATCAAACGTGCCGATCAGTGCCGCGGGCGCGATTTGATAAGCCTTGGCGGTAGCGGTGTTGATGAAGATCAGAGCGCAGGCGTAACAGAAGATGAACAGCGTCACTTGCCAATCAAGCGTTTGCCATGGGGAGAGTAGAAAACCGCCACTTGTGGCAGCCGCGTCACTGACCATCAGCGACGCGATACCGCCGATGCTGGCGGCGACGAGAAAAGCAGTATTCAATCCCAGAGCCAATACCAGTGGATGTTCACTGCGACAATGTCGGCGCGTCACTACCATCGCAAGCGCGTAGAACACAGCAGCGATGACGGGCAGCAGCGTTGCGAGAACGAAGATGTCCGAGCCTGGACGTAACACCGTTGCGACACCCGCAAAGCCTGTTCCTATCGCCACCCAGCCACGCGGTGATAAAGGCTCACCTCCATAAAGGGTGGAAAAAAGCGCAATGAACAGGGGCGTCGTGTAGATCGCCACGGCAGCGACTGATAATGGAATCAGCGGTAATGCCGCGTAATACGCTACCCACATCAACAAAAGCAGGATGCTCCGGACGGTCACCCAGTACACCGAAGCAACCCCCTGGCGGCCCGATCTGATGCGCCTGCCGAGCCAGACTCCAAGGGCGGGAACCGACAGACAAGACACCAAGAGAAACAGCTGCCAGAGCGGTAGGCGTGTGCTGAAGTATTTGACCGCTGCATCGGCCAGGGAGAGCAGAAAGACAGCCGCGCTGATCAGCACTATGCCCTTGGAAACGCTGTCGCTGCTCGCATTGTGCTTGCTCACGCACCGTGCTCCTGTTCCGTCAGTGAATTGCGATCCTGTGACAAGTAATGCTTGATGCCCGCCGCTGTCAATTCGCGAACCAGGGGAACCCCATCGTTCAGTGGTTGGATCAACAGCGACAACGCCTCGCCGGACTGCTGCCTGCAAAGCTCTCGAACAGCGACTTCCCGAACAAAACCGTTGGAATCCTCCAGATTGGCCCCGCGATCAACGCCGCGCCGTACGCGTACTCACATCCACCCAGACCGCCAACACCAGAATGCTGCCCTTGACGATCATCTGCCAGTAACTGTCGACGTCGAGCATCGACATGCCGTTATCCAGGCTGGTGATCACCAGTGCGCCGAGGAGGGCGCCGTAGACGGTGCCGGAGCCGCCGCGCATGGAGGTGCCGCCGATGAAGCAGGCGGCGATGGCGTCGAGTTCGCCCATGCTGCCGGCGGAGGGTGAGCCGGCGGCGAGGCGTGCGGTGTTGACCACGCCGGCGAGGGCGCACATCACGCCCATGATGCCGAAAATCCACAGCTTGACCGCTTGCACATTGATCCCCGACAGGCGCGTGGCTTCCATGTTGCTGCCGACCGAATAGACCCGGCGGCCGAACACGGTCTGGCTGGTGACGTAACTGAACACGCCGAGCAGAATCAGCAACAACAGCACCGGCACCGGAATGCCGTCATAGCTGTTGAGGGTCTGGACGAAGCCGGCCAGCACCGCGCCGATCACCAGCACGCGCACAACATCACGCACCAGTGAATGCGCCGCCAGACCATGCAGGGCGCGATTGCGTCGTTGTTTCCAGGTCAGGAACACGGTCAGCACAAACAGCAGCACACCGAGGCCAGTGCCGATCGCGTGGGGCAGATAACCCTGGCCGACATAGACCAGCTCCGGCGATACCGGGGCGATGGTGGTGCCGCCGGTGATCCCCAGCAAAATCCCGCGAAACGCCAACATGCCACCGAGGCCGACGATAAATGACGGTATGCGCAAGTACGCCGCCATGTAGCCGTTGGCGAGGCCGATCATCAGGCCGCACAGGGCGACCAGACTGAGATTCGCCAGCAGCGGAATGTGATAGACCACGTCGAGTATCGCCGCGAGGCCGCCGAGCAGGCCGAGCAATGAGCCCACCGACAAATCGATCTCGCCACTGATGATCACCAGCACCATGCCGCAGGCGAGGATTCCGGTGATCGACATCTGCCGCAGCAGGTTGGAAAGGTTGCGCGGGGTGAGGAAACCGCCCTCGGTCTGCCAGCTGAAGAACAGCCAGATCAGCACCACGGCAAATACCAGCGCGAGCATCTTGTAGCGGGTGAACAGTTGTTTGACCTGATTCATTTACGCGGTTTTCCGATCATTATTGTTATGGCTGCCCGGCTGACTGAGGGCGGCGGCGAGTACCTGTTCCTGGGTCAGCTCATGGTTGACGAAGTCACCACGCAACTGGCCTTCGCCGATCACCAGCACGCGGTCGGAGACGCCGAGCACTTCGGCCAGTTCCGATGAAACCATGATGATCGACACGCCTTCGGCGGCCAGCGCGCCCATCAACTTGTAGATCTCGTACTTGGCGCCGACATCCACGCCTCGGGTCGGCTCGTCGAGAATCAGCACGCGCGGTTTCGCCAGGAGCATCTTGGCGAGCACGGCTTTCTGCTGATTGCCGCCAGACAGGCTGGTGATCGGCAGGGACGGACTTGCGGTTTTCAGATGCAGACGGGAGATTTCCCGGTCGATGCAGCCCAGTTCGGCTTCGGCATCGATGCGGGTCATTTTCGAATAGCTCTCGAGCACGGCAAGGGTGATGTTCTGACCGACACCGAGATCGGGAATGATGCCCTGGCGCTTGCGATCTTCGGGCACCAGGCACAGGCCGGCGCGGATCGCTTTCAGCGGCGTGCGCGTGTCGATCGGCTGACCGTCCAGCCAGACTTCGCCTTCGTGGCGGCCGGGGTAAGCGCCGAACAGTGCGGTGACCAGTTCGGTGCGGCCGGCTCCGACCAGCCCGGCAATGCCGAGAATCTCGCCGCGCTTGAGGCTGAAGGAGATGTCGTCGACCCGTTTGCGCTTGGGGTTGTCGACGTCGTAGCAAGTAATGTGGCGCGCTTCGAAAATCACCTCGCCAATCTCGTGCGGCTCGCTGGGATAAAGGTTGCTCATTTCGCGCCCGACCATCTGCGTGATGATCTGTGGAATGTCCATGTCGGCCATGGCGGTGGTGGCGATGTGTTTGCCGTCGCGGATCACCGAAATGGTGTCGCACACGGCGGCGACTTCATCGAGCTTGTGCGAGATGTAGACGCAGGCGACGCCCTTGGCTTTGAGGTCGCGGATGATGTCGAGCAGCACTTCGATTTCCGAGCGGCTCAGGGCCGAGGAGGGCTCGTCGAGGATCAGCAGACGCGCCTGTTTGTTCAGGGCCTTGGCGATTTCCACCAGTTGCTGATAGCCGCCGCCGTACTGCGAAACCGGCAGCGACACGTTCATGTCCGGCACTTTCAATTCACGCATCAAGGCTTCGGCACGGTGGATCATCGCCGGGTAGTTCATGCGCCCGCCGGGCAGCGTCAGCTCATGGCCCATGAAGATGTTTTCCGCCACCGACAGGTCGGGAACCAACGTCAGTTCCTGATGGATGATGACGATGCCGGCGGCTTCGGTTTCGCTGATCGATTGCGCTCTGAGCGGTTGTCCGTCCCAGAGGATTTCGCCGTCCCAGGTGCCATGGGGATAGACCGCAGAAAGGATCTTCATCAGCGTCGACTTGCCGGCGCCATTCTCGCCGCACAGGCCCACGCATTCACCGGGCCGGACCTTGATGTCGATGCCGTTGAGCGCTTTGACACCGCCAAAGGTTTTGACGATGCCGTTCATTTGCAGCAGATAGTCGGACATGGAAAAGGCTCGCATACCAGGGACTCAAACACCACTGAACCTGTGTGGGAGCGAGCCTGCTCGCGAAGGGGCCTTTTCAGCAAGAGCTGTACTGACTGACACTCCGCTTTCGCGAGCAGGCTCGCTCCCCCAGGTCTGATCAAGATTTACGACCGGATCACTGCCCGGCAATCTGCGCCTTGGTGTAGAAGCCATCCTGTTCGAGCAAGTCGATGTTGTCCTTGGTCAACGGCGTTGGCGTGAGCAGGATGGTGTCGACTTTCTTGCTGCCGTTGTCGTACTGCGAGGTGTAGGCCGGTTTTTCGTTGCGTGCCAGTTGCACCGAGAGCTTGGCCGCTTCGGAGGCGATGAGTTTCAGCGGTTTGTACACGGTCATGGTTTGCGTGCCGGCGATTACGCGTTTGACGGCTGCGAGGTCGGCGTCCTGACCGGAAATCGGCACCTTGCCGGCCAGCTGCTGCGCGGCCAGTGCCTGGATGGCGCCGCCGGCGGTGGCGTCGTTGGAGGCGACGATGCCGTCGATTTTGTTGTTGTTACGGGTCAGGGCATTTTCGACAATGCTCAGCGCTTCGGTCGGGTTCCATTCCTTGACCCACTGCTGGCCGACGATCTTGATATCGCCCTTGTCGATGGCGGGTTGCAGCACCTTCATCTGGCCTTCACGGAGGATCTTGGCGTTGTTGTCGGTGGGCGCGCCACCCAGCAAGAAGTAATTGCCCTTGGGCGCCGCTTTCAGCACGCCGCCGGCCTGCATCTCACCGACCTTTTCGTTATCGAAGGAGATATAGGCGTCGACATCGGCGTTGAGAATCAGCCGGTCGTAAGACACCACTTTGATTCCGGCTTTCTTCGCTTCGGCCACCGCATTGGTCAGCACTGTCGCGTTGAATGGCACGATGACGATCACATCGACGCCGCGAGAGATAAGGTTTTCGATCTGCGAAATCTGCTTCTGCTCGTTGGCGTCCGCCGATTGCACGAAGACTTTGGCGTCCATTTTTTCCGCCGCCGCGACGAAGTAATCGCGGTCGCGCGACCAGCGTTCCAGACGCAGGTCATCAATGGAAAACCCGATTTTCGGGTGGGTAGCGTCAGCCATTACCGGCAGGGCCAACAACGCCAGGGCACTGGCCAACAGCGTACGTTTCAAGTTCTTCATGGTGGTGCGTCCTTTTATTTTTGTTGGAAAGACACGGCCTGACGATGAATCGGGCTGGGTAGAACTGTAGAGAATCTGCCGACGCAGCAGGTACAGAATTGTCGTGCAATTGTCACAGCGTCGTTGCGTCGGCAGCCTCCCTTGGCCATCAGCGATACAGGTAACGGTTGACGATGTTTTCGAGCATTTCCTGGCGGCCGCTGACGGCTTGCGGGTTCAGTTCGTTGGTGAACGCGTGCTCGGCCAGCGACTCGAGATTGAAGTCGCCCGCCATCACCGCTTGCCCGAACGGCTGACGCCAGCCGGCGTAGCGTTGGTCCTTGAGGGTTTGCAATTGATCGTTCTCAACCATCGCAGCGGCGCGTTCCAGCGACAAGGCCAGAACGTCCATGGCGCCGACGTGGCCGTGGAACAGGTCGATCTCGTCGAGGCTTTGCCGGCGCACCTTGGAGTCGAAATTGAAGCCGCCATTCTTGAAACCGCCGGCCTTGAGGATTTCATAGGTCGCCAGGGTCATTTCTTCGACGCTGTTGGGGAACTGGTCGGTGTCCCAGCCGTTCTGCGGATCGCCACGGTTGGCATCGATGCTGCCGAAAATCCCCAGCGAGGCAGCCGTGGCGATTTCGTGATGGAAACTGTGACCGGCCAGGGTCGCGTGGTTGGCCTCGATGTTGACCTTGATTTCTTTCTCCAGGCCGTACTGCTGGAGAAAGCCGAATACCGTAGCGCTGTCGTAATCGTATTGGTGCTTGGTCGGCTCCTGCGGCTTGGGCTCGATCAGCAGGTCGCCGGTGAAGCCGATCTTGTGCTTGTGCTCGACCACCATGCGCATGAAGCGCCCGAGTTGTTCGCGCTCACGTTTCAGGTCGGTGTTGAGCAGGGTTTCGTAGCCTTCACGGCCACCCCACAACACGTAGTTGGAACCCTTGAGGCGATGGGTGGCGTTCATTGCGCTGAACACTTGCGCGGCGGCGCAGGCGAACACTTCCGGATCGGGATTACTCGCGGCACCGGCGGCAAAACGTGGGTTGCTGAAGCAGTTGGCGGTGCCCCAGAGCAGCTTGATGCCGCTTTGTTCCTGATGTTGTTCGAGGCGATCGACCATTTGTGCGAAGTGTTCGCGGTACTCCTTCAGCGAATTGCCTTCGGGGGCGACGTCCGTGTCGTGAAAGCAGTAGTAATCGATGCCCAGTTTGCTGAAGAACTCGAAGGCGGCTTGAGCCTTGCCGATGGCCAGTTCCATCGGTTCGCCACTGCGTTGCCAGGGGCGCTTGAAGGTGCCGGCACCGAACACATCGGAGCCCGGCCAGACAAAGGTGTGCCAGTAGCAGGCGGCCATGCGCAGGTGTTCGCGCATGGGTTTGCCGAGGATCAGTTTGTCGGCATCGTAGTGACGAAAAGCGAGGGGCGAATCACTGTTCGGGCCTTCGTAGCGAACCGGCTCGATATTGGGGAAATACTGCATGGACCTTGTCCTTGTTGTTCTTGGCGGTGTCTCGATACTAGCAACGCCCCCGTGCCCGCTGATTATGAAAAGCCTCAACCGTGAGTGCGATTTTGCGTATTGAGCTTCAGCGGCTTCGCGCCTAGTCTGTGTCCATCGTCGCCGCGAAAAGGCGGCCCGGAACAGTACAAAAACAATTTGAGGCCGCTTTCGCGAGCAGGCTCGCTCCCACATTTGATTCGTGTCGTCCACAAAACCGTGTGGGAGCGAGCCTGCTCGCGAACGGCTTTACGCAAAATCCGGATACTGAATGAAAAGCCTACCGCCCGTGCACCGCATCGCCCTGTTGTTCAACGGCAGCAAGATCTACGACCGTGGAATCATCAGCGGCATTGGCAACTACCTGAGCAGCACCCGCGCTTCCTGGGACCTGTTTCTGGAAGAGGACTTTCTTTGCCGCTTGAAGGGCATCGAGCGTTGGCAGGGTGACGGCATCATTGCCGACTTCGACGATCCGCTGATCGGCGAGGCGCTGGCCGACATTCATTTGCCGGTGGTGGCGGTCGGCGGTTCTTACGAGGATGCTCGCGCTTATCCGAAAGCGATCCCCTACGTTGCCACTGATAACAACGCACTGATCACTCTGGCTTATTCGCATCTGGTCGAGGCGGGGTTGCAGCGCTTCGCCTGTTTTAGTCTGCCGGAGGCGCAGGCCAATCGCTGGGCGCAGGAGCGGGAGAAAGCCTTTCGCAAACTGATGCAACGAGACGGCCTGCATGCCGAGATCTATCGCGGCATGGGCACCAGCGCGCCGCTGTGGGACAGTGCCGTCGAGCAACTGATCGCCTGGCTGCACAGCCTGCCCAAACCGATCGGCATCATCGCCGTCAGCGACGCGCGCGCCCGGCAGTTGCTGCAAGCCTGCCTGACCGCCGGCATTGCCGTGCCCGAGCAGGTCGCGCTGATCGGCATCGACAACGACCCGCTGACCCGCAGCCTGACTCGCGTACCGCTGAGTTCGGTGATTCAGGGCACCGAAACCATGGGCCGCACCGCTGCGCAATTGCTGCACCAGATGCTCCACGGCATGCCGTCCACCGGCACGCAAATCCTGATTCCGCCGGACGCGGTCAACGTGCAGGTGTCGAGCTTGCATCAACCTCTGGGCAATCCCTATGTCATGCAAGCGCTGCTGTTCATCCGCCAATATGCCTGCCAGGGCATCAAGACCGCGCAAGTGGCGGCGTATGTCGGCGTGTCGCGCTCATCGCTGGAAGCGCATTTCCGCGCTGAGCGTGGTTGCAGCGTGCATGACGAGATTCTGCGTTTCAAACTGGCGGCGGCTACCAGCGGTTTGAAGAACACCGATGCGGCGATTGCCGACATTGCCCAGGCGTGCGGCTTCAAGTCTGCGCAGTATCTGCACACGGTGTTCCGTCGCGAGTTCGGCTGCACGCCCCGCGAATATCAGCAGGGCGGGGCGTAGCGCTGCGAAGACTTACGCCAGCGCAGCGGCACTGGCTCTGGAGCGCCAGGCGAACGTCAGCACCATCAGCAACCCCAGACCGGCCATCGCCGCGCCTGCCAGGGAAATCGCCGGATAACCCAGCCCGGCATTGATCACCGCGCCACCCAGCGCCGCGCCGATCGCGTTGCCGAAATTGAAGGCACCGATGTTCACCGCCGAAGCCAGATTCGGCGCGTCCTTGGCCGCTTCCATTACGCGCATTTGCAGCGGCGGCACCAGAGCGAAGCTGGCGATACCCCAGATCAGAATGGCCACGGCGGCCGGCAGCGGCCAGCGCATCAGCACAGTGAACGCCAGTAACACTACAATCAATGCGCTCAGCGACACGATCAGGGTGCGGTCGATCGAACGGTCGGCAGCCTTGCCACCCCACATGTTGCCCAGTGTCAAACCGATTCCGAATAACACCAGCATGGCGGTGATGAACGCGGCGGAGGCATGGGTCTCGCTGCTGAGAATCGGCGCGATGTAAGTGAATACGGTGAACATCGCACTTGAGCCGACCACGGTCAGGGCCAGCGCCGCCAACACCGGACCTCTGCCCAATACCCGTATTTCCGCCAGCGCACCCGCGCCTTGCTCTGCTTTCAGATTGGGCAGGGCGAACCACAAAGCGATCATGGTCAGCACACCGAGGCCGGTAATGCCCCAGAACGCCGTGCGCCAGCCGAACAGCTCACCGAACCAGGCTGCCAGCGGCACACCGCCGATAGTCGCCAACGTCAGGCCCATGAACATTGCCGCCACGGCGCCGGCACGTTTTTCCGGCGCGACCACGCTAGCGGCGACCACAGAGCCCACTCCGAAGAATGCGCCGTGATTGAGCGAGGTGATCACTCGGGCGACCATCAGGCTGGAGTAATCGGTGGCCAGCGCCGACATCAGGTTACCCAGGGTGAAAATCGCCATCAGCCCGATCAGCAGATAGCGCCGGGGGATCTTGCCGGTGGTCAGGGTCATCAGCGGCGCGCCGAGCAGCACGCCCAAGGCGTAGGCACTGACCAGCAACCCCGCAGCGGGAATGGAAACGCCGAGATCGGCAGCGATGCCGGGCAACATGCCCATCGGCGCGAACTCGGTGACGCCGATGCCAAAGGCGCCGACAGCGAGTGCAACAAGTGGTGGATTGATACGCATGGAAAGTCTCCTCATCTATGCCGCCAATGCTACGATCCATGGTTTTCCGGCGGTAGATGGCGATTTTGGCAATCACCTTTGCGTAAGAGGCACGAATGGACTTCAACGGCAGATCAGGGGAAATGAGCGTGTTCGTCACCGTGGCGCAGGAGGGCAGCCTCTCAGCAGCTGCGCGTGCGTTGGGGCTGACGCCTTCGGCGGTCAGTCGGATCATCGCCCGCGCCGAACAGCGACTCGGCACTCGTCTGTTGCTGCGCACCACCCGCGCGCTGACGTTTACCGCCGAGGGCGAGGCCTTCCTGCGCGGTGCCCGGCGGATTCTCGCCGACATGGATGAAGTGGAAGGGGCCATTACCGATCAGGGCGTACCCAAGGGCCGCTTGCGTGTCAGTGCCGCCCTTGGCCATGGACGGCTGACCATTGTGCCGCTGGTCGCAGCCTTCACCGCCCGTTACCCGAACATCGTCGTCGACCTCAGCCTTGGCGACGAAGTCGTTGACATCCTCGCCGGCCAGGCGGACGTCGCCATACGCTTCGGCCATCTGCCCGACAGCCCACTCACCGCGCGCCGGCTCGGCCACACCGGCCAGGTCGTGGTGGCATCGCCCGACTATCTGGAACGTCATGGCACGCCTCAGCAACCCGAAGACCTGCTCAAGCACAACTGCCTGCGCTTCAACTTCCGCCGCGCCGAAGCCAACTGGCCGTTTATCCGCGACGGCAAGGAGTTCTCGCTGAAAGTCAGCGGCAACATCGAATGCAGCAGCGGCGAAGCACTGGCCCAGTTCGCCAGACTCGGCGCCGGAATTGCGCGGATTGGCGAGTTCACTGTCAGGGAAGACTTGCAGCGCGGCGCGCTGATCCCGCTGCTGCAAGTGTTTAACCCGGGCGATGAGGAACCGATTCATGCGGTGTTCGTCGGCGGCGCGGCGATGCCGGTGCGGGTGCGCTTGTTTGTGGATTTTTTGCTGGAGCAGCATCGGATGTAGACGTGCTGTGCGGATTCTGCGGGTCGTCCATGACCCGCAGACTGGCGGCTAAATGGTCGGGATGGTGCCGCCGTCGATCACAAATTCACTCCCGGTGATCGATGCCGCTCGCGGCGATGCCAGGAACCCGATCAGCTCAGCCACTTCAACTGGCGTCGACGGGCGGCCGAGCGGGATACCGCCCAGGGCCTGCATGATGATGTCCTTGCCACCTTGATAGTCAGTGCCTGCCTCCTGCGCGAGTCGCTCGGCGAATGCCACCGACGCTTCGGTTTCAACCCAGCCCGGCGATACCCGCACCACGCGAACCCCCTTGGGTGACACTTCTTTCGACAGGCTTTTGCTGTAGGTCGACAGCGCAGCCTTGGCCGCCGCGTACGCTGTGGTGGATTCCGGCAGTGGCAGCCGACTCTGGATGGACGTGACATGGATCACCACGCCATTACGACGCTCGAGCATGTCCGGCAGCAGGGCGCGATCAAGGCGCACCGCCGGCAGCAGATTCAGATTGAGCTCGCGTTGCCACTGTTCCTCGTCCAGCGCTGCAAAACCACCACCGGGGGCCGACGAGCCACCCAGAACATGGATCACTATGTCGACGCCGCCCAGTTGCTGTTCGACCGCAGCGATGAGTGCGTCACAACCTTCCCGGGTCGAAAGATCAGCCGCGACCAGCAGTGCGCCTGGCATTTCGACGTCCACTTGCCGAGCCGAGGTGATGACTTTCGCGCCCTCGGCTACGAACCAATCCACAACGGCTCTGCCGATTCCTTTGGTACCGCCGGTGACGAGCACCCGTTTGCCAGTCAATCCTGAATTCAGCATGGCGAGATCTCCAGCGCGAGGAATTGATGGATTGCGTCGGAGATTTTTTTCTCGTCGGTGACCGTGAGATACGTTTGCACGACGTTGGAAAGTTGAAGGTTCATTGCCTGACTCCTGATTGATGGTCTGGAGTCATCTTGCTGCGCTGCAGATAGTTTGTTCAACTGGGACAAATCGTAATTACCCATCCCGGAAAACAGGACAATCCATGGCCCAGGATCGCTTAGCCCTTAATGAACTGGATGCCGTTATAGCGGTGGCACGCAGGGGGTCGTTCCGCCAGGCTGCCATTGATCTCGACGTTTCGACCACCGCGCTGAGCAACACCATTGCGCAACTGGAAGCGCGCCTCGAATCGCGCCTGTTCAACCGCACCACCCGCAGCGTCGCCATCACCGAAGCGGGCAGGGTGTTTCTCGAGCAAGTGGGGCCAGCCTTGCACGACTTGCGCGCGGCACTGGATGCAGTGCGATCGCAGAATGCCGGACCCTCGGGAACGCTGCGCATCAATGCCTTCGCCAGCGCTGCGCGTTCGGCGCTGCTGCCACTGGTGATCGAGTTTTTGCAGCAGCATCCGAAAGTCCACATTGACCTTGTGACCGAAGGGCGCCTGGTGGATATCGTGGCTGACGGCTTCGATTTCGGCGTGCGCTCGGCAGGCCTTGTGCCCAACGATGTGATTGTGGTGCCAGTCGGCCCGCCGCAACGGTACGCGGTGGTCGGTTCGCCGGGGTATTTTGCACAACACGACAAACCGCGCACGCCGTCCGATCTGCCCGGGCATCGATGCATCCGCGTACGACTGCCGAACGGGGCGATTTTCCCTTGGTATTTCGAGCGCGACGGCGAAGTCATTCGTCTGGATGTGAACGGTCCGCTGACCCTGGATGAATCGAGCGTGGTCAAGGTCGCGGTGCAGGCGGGCATGGGGCTGGGCTTTTTCATGGAGCAGGACGTTCGTGACGAAATCCGCAGCGGCGAGTTCGTGCAGGTACTCAAGGACTGGACCCCGCCCCGAGACAGGTTGTGCCTGTACTACCCGAACCGCCGCAATCCCTCTGCGGCCGCCAGGGCATTCATCGAACTGGCTCGCGCCAGGCAGGCTGATCAGGCTTGACCTGGCGCAGGGCTCAGGCGATCAAGCCCAGTGTCAGCCCCTTCAGAGTGGCGGCTGCCCGGGTCGAGCATTGCAGTTTGCGAAAGATGCTTTCCATGTGCGTGCGCACCGTGCTCGGACTGATAGCCAACAGTTGCGCGACTTGTTTGTTGCTGGCGCCACGGCTGATTTCCAGGAGAATGCGGCACTCACGCGCTGTCAGCAGCGTAGGCTTGGGTTGCCGCATGCGACGTTCGCCACTGGCGGCAGCAATGACGGCTTCGCAGACATCGTGATCGAAAAGGCCACGACCAGCATCCTCTTTGAGAAGCTTGGCGGCAGCCACTTCGTCGTGGGCTGTTCGCCATGGCCGGGCTTGCCTCAACGCTACCCAGGCGACCGAGGTGGCGAACAGCCGATGTTCGGCATTCAGTGCATCACCCGCCACGCCGCGAAAATAGCCGCTGCCATCGAGCCGTTCATACGCGTGGGTGGCTATTTCGGCGGGCGCGGCCAGTTCAGGAACCGGTCGGAGCGCCTGTTGCGTCCAGTAAGGCACCAGCCGCACTCGCTCTGCCGCACCGTAGGGCAGCGACCCTGGGCTATTCCATAGGTGATTGGAAACGGCTGCGCGGCCGAGACCGTAAATCAGCGCGGACTTGCCAATGTTTGCCAAAGTCGGCTCACTCAGCCCCCACAGGCGTGCCGCTTCCACGGCAACATGCGCGACCTGACGCGAATGCCCGGCCAGCCATGGCAGCTTCAAGTCAATGACGTCTCCGACCAAAGTCAGCGAGACACGACGCTGCTCAGGCGCGGGTTCAACTTTTGTGCAAAGCGTTTCCAGATCCGCCAGCCAGGCCTTGGCATTAGCCACCAGCAACGACACCAGCGACGCTGGATAGCGCCGATCCGACTGCTCGTTGATCCAGCGCAACGCCGCGTCCAGACCGTGAGCGCGAGTGAGAATATCCAGATCACCGGCCATGACCACCTGATAGGCCACCTCCGGGATATGTTCATGCGCCACGCCGAGCGGTCGGCCAGTGCCGTCGTAGGTTTCGAACACCCGACACAGGCCCGCTTCGACGGCCGTTCCGAGCTGGAGGGTTTTGGCGATTGCACCGGACACTTCACAGTGCACCACGGCCAGCGGGGTTGCCTGATGCACCGCGTTCATCTGCTCATTGCCCAGGGTCAGATCGAGCATCGCGCGGCGACCATCGACGTCGTCACCCAGCAGGTCGGCAAAGCCTTCGGCGTTGGCCGTGCACCCAGACCAGCGCAGCAAGGCAATCTGCTCTGCAACCTGCAGATGCTCACCGGCGCCGTGGCATGCCTGCGCGAGCATCCGCGCCAAAGCGGCAACGCGCCGGGAGTGACCGAGCGGTTGCCCCATGCTGAGGTCACCGACCTGGGCGATGGTTGCCAGTGCGCCGTCCAGTGAGATGTCCAATTGCAAGCCACTATCCATGAAAAATGCCCCGGGGTCGGATAATTGACCGATGCCCACATCGCAGGCCGGCCAGCACACTCTGAACTCCCGAACAGGAGCTCATCCAATGAAAACAATCAAATCGAAATTCGCCACCGTCGCCTTTGCCCTGGCCAGTACCTTCATGGCCGGCGCCAGCCACGCGCAGGATACAACGCCTTCGGTGGTGATCGTACACGGCGCCTTCGCCGACGGTTCCGACTGGGCCAAAGTGGTGCCACTGCTGCAAGCCAAAGGCGTGGCCGTTACCGTTGTGCAAAACCCGCTCACCTCGCTGGCTGACGACGTTGCCGCCACGCGCCGCGCGCTGAACAACCAGCAGGGCAAGGTGGTGCTGGTCGGTCACTCCTGGGGCGGCACGGTGATCACCGAAGCCGGTAACGACCAGAAAGTCAGCGCGCTGGTGTATGTCGCCGCCTTCGCGCCAGACGCCGGGCAAACCAGCGGCGAGCAGGGTAAAGGCGCGCCGACGCCGCCGGGCATCAGTCAGATCAAGGCCGACGGTAACGGCTTCCTCTATCTGACCGCTGAAGGCATGGCCAAGGATTTCGCTCAGGATCTGCCGGCCGCGCAGACCGCCGTCATGACCGCCACACAGGGGCCGATCAAGGCCTCGGCTTTCGAAGATAAAACCACCGCTTCGGCCTGGAAAACGAAGCCGTCCTGGTACCTGCTCGCTACCGAAGACCGGATGATTCATCCCGACGTCCAGCGGTCTGCCGCCAAGCGCATCGGTGCGACCCTCGCCGAGGTGAAGTCCAGCCATGTCCCGCAGCAGTCGCAGCCGGCGCAAGTCGCGGCGGTGATTCTCAAGGCCGTGCACGGCGTTGCTGAGCAGTGATCGCGGCATCGAAGGTGAGCGGGCGTATGAATCCTCGGAGCGATCACGACTATGACTTCATTGTCTGTGGTGCCGGCACGTCGGGCTGCGTGGTCGCTGCGCGGCTTGCCGATGAGTCAGGCGCACGGGTTCTGCTGATTGAAGCCGGCGAAGGTTACTCAGGCCCCGAGGTGACCGAACCGGCGCAATGGCCGCTGAACCTCGGCTCCGCGCGCGACTGGGCATTCGAGGGGCAATCCGATCCACGCCTCAACGGTCGACGGCTCCCGCTGAGCATGGGCAAGGGGCTCGGTGGAGGTTCGAGCATCAACGTGATGGTCTGGTCGCGCGGCCATCGCGCCGATTGGGAGCATTTTGCTGCCGAGTCTGGCGACCCGGCCTGGGGCTACGCATCGGTTCTCGATTACTACCGCAGGATCGAAAACTGGCAAGGCAGCCCGGACGCCACTCGGCGTGGTTCAGGTGGGCCGGTACATGTCGAACAGCCGGCCACGCCTCAACCCCTTGCGTGGGCAACGCTGGAGGCGGCCAGCGATCTGGGCATCCCCCGATTCGACAGTCCCAATGGCGAGATGATGGAAGGCGCAGGAGGGATCGCTGTCACCGACCTGCGCATCAAACAGGGCAAGCGCGAATCGGTTTACGACGCCTACATCCAGCCACGCTTGCAATGTCCGAATCTGACGGTGCTGACCGGAGCCTTAGTGACCCGCGTGTTGCTGGTCGGCACCCGGGCCGTCGGTGTCGAAGTGTTGATCGCCGGCGAGCGGCGCTGCTTTCATGCCGCAGCTGAAGTCATCCTGTCCATGGGCGCGGTGCAATCACCGAAAGTACTCATGCAGTCGGGCATCGGCCCGGCGGATGAACTGCGAAAACACGGCATCGCACCGGTCGTTCATCTACCCGGTGTGGGCGAGAATTTGCAGGATCATCTGGCCTTCGCTTGCACGTGGGAGTATCGACAACCCCAGGCCGTCGCTGGCAGCGGATGCGAAACCACCTTGTACTGGAAAAGCGACAGCCGCCTGGAAGCCCCGGACCTGTTGCAGTGCCAGTTGGCATTCGCGGTACCGTCTCCGCCTGAGGTCGCCATCGAGCCGCCGGAGCATGGCTGGACCATGTTCGCCGGGCTGGCCAGACCTGCCAGTCGCGGACGCTTGCGGTTGTCGGGTGCTGGGCCGCTGGATGCACCGGTCATTGAGCCGAACTCCCTGAGCGAGCCCGAGGACATGGCCGCAGCCCATGCGTCGATCGAACTGTGCCGCGCACTCGGCAACAGCCAGGCCTTCAATGCGCTGATCAAGCGCGAAGTCGTGCCCGGTCCCAGAGAGCGTCGCGCTATGGAACAGTTCATCCGCAATTCGGCCGTGACCTACTGGCACCTGTCGTGCACGGCAAAAATGGGCCGCGATGCGCTGTCGGTGGTTGACCACCAATTACGCGTGTACGGGATCGACGGGCTGCGCGTTGCAGATGCCTCGATCATGCCGCGCATTACCGTTGGCAACACGATGGCGCCGTGTGTCGTTATTGGTGAGCGGGCGGCGGATATGCTTCTGGCTGCGTATGGGGTGACGATGGCGAACACCATGCCTTGAAGGTAATGGCCGTGCGGGCGGGGCGGCAAATCCCAGCCTGCCGTCCAGGTGGGACGATGAGTCGAGTCAGTCGATTCAATTCATCGGCACGGCGAACACGGCACTGGCGCGCGCCACCGTTCGCTCACCGACGTGCAGACTGACGCCAGCAAACGCCAGTTGACGGCCCTTTCTGGAGTGCTCAAGACGCACTTCGAGCCACTCGTTGATTTGCACCGCGCCGAGATAATCCAGGGTCATGCTCGCGGTGATCAACGGCTGCGGCGGATCGCTGGAAAAGGCCATGGCGTAACCCATGCCGACATCGGCCAACGTCGCCAATACACCGCCATGCAAAGTGCCACGGCCATTGGCGTGGCGGGAGTCGGTCAGTAAACCCAATTCCAAGTGCAGCCCCTGACCCCTGGCGTAGATCGGGCCGAGCAGATCCAGCAAAGGACTGCTGCGGGTCAATGGAGTGAAACCTTCGGGAATGGCCGTGGTGTTCATGATCCCATCCTGATGCAGGCGACTGACCTGTGCGATTGAGCGGGGAGTCGCAGGAGGGGGCAAGCACTATGCGCATGGGGAATTTGCTGCGATAAGTGCGTGGAGCGTGGCACTGAAAATCAGTGCGACGACACAAACGGCGAAGCACTCGTCGGTGCCGGCAGCGCATAGGCCGTTTTCATCCACGCCACTTCCGCTAGCGGTGTGCGGCCGAAGAGGCGTTTGAAGTCGCGGCTGAATTGCGAGGCGCTTTCGTAACCGACCAGAAACGCAGATTTTGCCGCGGTCAGGTCGTTACGCAGCATCAGCAATCGCGCCTGGTGCAATCGCGTCGATTTCAGGTACTGCATCGGCGAGGAATCGGTAACCTTGCGAAAGTGCAGATGAAAATTCGGCACGCTCATCTGCGCTTCTTCGGCCAGGGCTTCTACGTCTAGATGTTGGTTATAGCAACTGTGGATCTTGTGGATGGCGCGGGTCACTTTGCCGAACTGGCCTTGTTGGGCGATGGCGGCGCGCAGGGTGCCACCTTGTTCGCCGGTGAGGATACGGTAGTAGAGCTCGCGCAGCATCGCCGGGCCGAGGATTTGCGCGTCGGCATCGTTGCTCATCACTTCAAGAAAGCGCAGGGTCGATTGGCGTAGCGGTTCGTCGAGAGGCGAGGCGTACATGCCCATCGGCTGCGCTGTAGGGAAATCCCACCGCTCATCCACTTGCTGAATCAGCTCGCCAGCCAGGGCGAAATCCAGGCGCACGTACACCGCCAGCATCGGCTCCGCTTCGCTGGCGTCGGTTTCCATGGTGAAGGGTACCGGCACCGACACCACCAGATAATGCTGGGCGTCGTAGACGTAGATTTCATCGCCTAGATAGCCGCGTTTGCGCCCCTGACAGAGGATCACGATGCCCGGTTCATACAACACCGGCGTGCGGGTCAGCGGTCGGTTGGAACGCAGGAAACGTACATCGTCCAGCGGGCTCAGGTTGTAACCTTCCAGCGGAGCGAGCCGGCTCATTAGCTGGACCATGCGCGCGGTGATTGGGTCTTTCGGTTTCGGCATTGAGGTTCTCCGCGATGCTCAGCCATCCGTCGAGCGGCTAAGCGCTGCCCATTGCTCAATACTCTCCGCCGTCTGCTGCAACTTGTCACGCACCAACGCCAGCGCATCACTGCCCAACAGCAGGTGCGCCGGCGGATCTGGACTGTCGATGATGGTCAGCATGGCCCGTGCAGCTTTCTGCGGATCGCCCAACTGATGGCCACTTTTCTCCTCCCGGGCCTTGCGCACCGGATCGAAGCTTGCGTCGTAGTCACTGATGCTACGCGGCGTGCGCTGCATCGAGCGGCCTGCCCAGTCGGTGCGAAATGACCCCGGCGCCACAGCGGTGACAAAAATATTGAAGGGCGCAAGCTCCTTGCTCAAGGTGTCGGAGATCCCCTCAAGCGCAAACTTGCTGCCGCAGTAATAGGCGATCCCGGGCATGGTGATATGGCCGCCCATTGAAGTGATATTGAGGATATGCCCCGCGCGGCGCTGGCGGAAATACGGGACAAACGCCTTGGTCACCGCCACTGCGCCAAACACGTTGACGTCGAACTGGCGGCGCATTTCCTCCAGCGATGACTCTTCGAAAATCCCTTCATGGCCATAACCGGCGTTATTGACCAGCACGTCCACCGGGCCGTGACGATCCTCAACAGCCGGCACTACTGCATCGATGGCATCGAAATCGGTAACGTCCAGCACCACCCCATGAGCGCGCTCGGGCGACAGCGCTTCGAAGGCTGCCAGCGCCGATTCGCTGCGCACTGTGCCGATGATCTTATGGCCCTGGGCAAGTGCTTCCTTGGCCAGCGCTTGGCCAAAGCCGCTGCTGACACCGGTGATGAAAAGGGTCTTCATGGATCTGTACTCCTGCAGGCAATTGGAGAGGCCATGCTAGGGCGGATAACGCTGGCGGACGATGCCGAATCGGATCGAAGTATTGCCTGTTCCTATCAATAGGGTTTTCGATCAGGTCTTGCCTCAAAAAACGGAAAAGTCCTGCAGGTTTCAAACCTGCAGGACTTTTCTTGTCTCAGCATCACGCGCTTAAGCTGCGCGACGATCCGGTGTGCGGTCCGATCCATCAGCGGCCAGGGCCTCACCCAATGCGGTGCGGTCTGAGCCGTCGGCAGCGATGGCCTGGCCCTGCGGCGTACGTTCCGAGCCATCGGCAGCAACAGTCTGCTGTGGTTCGTTGACCTGGGTGAAGAAACGATCTTCCTGATTGCTCGGTACGGCGAATGCGCTGGCGCTGAGGGCGAAAGTGGCGACGGCGATCAGTTGGCTTACAGTTTTCATGGCGGTGACTCCGGTCAAGTTGAGATTGAGGTCCGGGTCGTTCAGATCCGTATCTGGTTAACCCGTTGCAGTGGTGTGTTCTGCATGGGTTCAGATTAGTGGGCAGGGCAGTGTCGGCGTTAGGCGGATACTGTTGGCGATTTGCCTGATTCTGCTCGCTGAAGATGATTTACAGGCTAGCGACCTTATGGCTTCACGGCGCCGCGAGCAATCAGGTTCCGCCAGTGAGATAGCTTTGCACTTGCCTGACTACATCCCGGGCGGTGCGGGTTACGCCGATCAATGTGGCAGAAGCGAGCCCCGTCCAGTCGCCGTAACCCACCAGCCACAGTTCGGGCATCGCAACGCTTCGGCTTTCGTCCACAATCACTTTGCCATCCCGGCCTACAATGCCCAGGTTGTTCAGGTGGTCGAGCGCTGGAGAAAAGCCCGTGCACCAGATGACAACGTCCGCCTTTGTCTCGATGCCCGATGACCACACAACCCCTGTCGAAGTGAAACGTGTGAAGGGCCGTACTGCGTTCAGTACACCGCGTTCGCGAGCTTCCTTCACCGGTGGCACCATGACGATGTCGCCCAGCCCTCCAACGGGCTGTTGAGGCTCGACGCCATCCTGCTGCGCCTTCAGTCGAGCAGTAGCGCGTTCGAACAGGACGCGTCCATCCACCTCATCAGGTAGGAACGTTGGGGCCTGTTGCGTGACCCAGGTTGCCTGAGCCACTTTGGAGACCTCAGCGTAAATCTGGGCGCCGGAGTTGCCGCCACCGACGACAAGAACGGTTTTACCCGCAAACCCGTTCGGCCCGACGTAATGAGCGGAATGAAGCTGCCTGCCTGCAAACAACGCCTGGCCGGGATAGTCCGGTACGAACGCGCGGCTCCAGGTGCCTG
The DNA here is from genome assembly GCF_007293365.2 of Pseudomonas sp. ef1. Taxonomy (NCBI): domain Bacteria; kingdom Pseudomonadati; phylum Pseudomonadota; class Gammaproteobacteria; order Pseudomonadales; family Pseudomonadaceae; genus Pseudomonas; species Pseudomonas sp. ef1. The sequence continues at coordinate 3,465,043 of NZ_CM129815.1, forward strand.
TTGCACTGATAACCGCTTTGGCGTCCCAGTAATTGTCCTTTGAGAAAACGCGCAACCCGCCTTCGATCTTCTCGACACCGGTCACCCGCGTGGAGCGGATGATGGGGAAGTCATACCGGCGCTCGTACTGAGTCAGGTATTCGACAACATCGTCCCGCCCGGGCGTCCCCTCGGATATGGCCGGCATCGGCCAGCCTGCAATCGAGCTCCATGCCGACGGCGAGAAGAGCCGCAGCGAATCCCAGCCATGCCGCCAGGCGCCTCCCGGTCCCGGCTCGGCATCGAGCAGCACGTAAGACAAGCCTGTGCGCTTCAAAAAATAAGCGACAGTCAGCGCGGATTGGCCACCACCAATGACCACAACATCAAGTGTCGAATTCTGACTCACCAGCATCCTCCCGGCGCAAAGGCCTCAACGAGTGAAAGATCGGGGTCGGGCCATACCGTTGCCCCGCACAGGCATCAAATGGAACGCTGGTTGACTCGTCTGGACAGCTCTTCGGCGGATTCCTTGCGCTCGGAATAACGGTCGACCAAGTAATCCTGACGATCGCGCAAGAGCAGCGTGAACTTCATCAATTCTTCCATCACGTCCACCAAGCGGTCGTAGTACGAAGAAGGCTTCATGCGACCCGCTTCATCGAACTCGGTGAACGCCTTGGCCACGGAAGACTGGTTCGGGATGGTGAACATCCGCATCCACCGGCCAAGTACCCGCAACTGATTGACCACGTTGAAGGACTGCGACCCGCCGCAGACCTGCATCACAGCAAGGGTTTTGCCTTGCGTAGGTCGTACAGCGCCCAGCGCCAGCGGAACCCAGTCGATCTGCGCTTTGAACACGGCACTCATGGAGCCGTGACGCTCAGGAGAGCACCACACCTGACCCTCGGACCATTGCATCAGCTCGCGCAGTTCCACGACTTTGGGATGCGTGTCGGGTGCGTCATCAGGCAGCGGCAGACCCGCAGGGTCAAAAATCCTGGTTTCGGCGCCAAACTCATTCAGCAGGCGTGCCGCTTCTTGCGTGACCAGACGACTGAACGAGCGCTCTCGCGTCGATCCGTATAGCAGTAAAATGCGAGGTTTGTGGGGCGAAGGATTACGCGGAGACAGCTGCTCCAGCGTAGGAATGTCGATCAGGTCGGCGTGTACGTTTGGCAATGTGTCTTGCATATGAACTCCTGCGGCGGCACCTGGAGGGGGGGCGCCTCGGTTGATCTTCAAAGCGAACCGATGCGGTTCAGTTCAGCTTGCAGTTGGTCAGGGCTCATGGCCTTGAGCGGCAGTGCGAGAAAAGCACTCACGCGTTCCTGGATTTTGGCCAGTGTGCTTTCAAACGCTGCGGTGATCTCGGCTTCCGACCCGCTAGCCTCAGACGGGTCGGCCAGACCCCAATGCGCCTTCAGGGCTGGGCCGAAAAAGATCGGGCATGCTTCTCCCGCAGCCCGATCACAGACGGTGATCACGATGTCCGGAGGCGAGCCCTCAAAAGCATCCGAAGCCTTGCTGCTCAAGCCCACTGTGGAAATACCCGCCGCCTCCAGCGTTTGCAGTGCCCGTTGATTCACCCGGCCACTGGGAAAGCTGCCTGAGCTGACAGCGTCTACGCCCTCGGGCGCCAAATGGTTGAAAAGCGCCTCGGACAGAATGCTGCGGCAGCTGTTGTGGGTGCACATGAACAAGATTTTCATCAGACGATTCCTTGATTCAGAAACTGAGGCGCAGTGCCAGGGTGGTTGATCCGGTGAGCGCGAATCAGCTGCACATGGCCTGATTGATCGGTCGGTCGCTCATGCAGCACAGGCGCTTGGCCTCGGTTTCCAGCCATGGCTGATTGGCGTCTGCCACTGCCCTCAAAACTGCGGTTACCCACGCGGGCACATCAGGATTCAGCCGGTAGTACACCCATTGACCCTGGCGACGGTCCAGCAGCAAACCGGCGGAGCGCAGCAGCGCCAAATGACGAGAAATCTTCGGCTGACTGAGGTCGAGTGCTTCCGTCAGCTCGCATACACACAACTCGCCTTCGCGCACGACAAGCAGGGAAATTTTGGCCCGGGTGTCATCGGCCAGACACTTGAACAAAGTGGTGGGGGTCATGGGTTCTGTCATACATCCTCCAGAAGCTTGTGTCTTGACCAAAACGATGAGCTTGACGCTCAGGGTGAAAGGGCGAGGGAATGATTGCTGATCAGTGAATATGAATGGCCGAATATACGTATTCTCATATATCTGGTAAAGCGAATATAACAGCGGTTGAACCGTCGAGACTGATAGCAACGGACCGCGCGGATAGTGCCCGCGATTTGTCTGATTCCAACTGATTGAAAATAGCCATTGACTTAGAGCACGCTCAAACCTTTACGGTGATGACATGAATCCAGAACTGACAATTTCAAAGTTGGCCAAACGCCTTGATTTGAGCGCTCACACGATCCGCTATTACGAGCGCATCGGGCTGTTCGACCCGGTTGGGCGCGGTGGCAATGGCCACCGGGTGTACGCCGAGAAGGATGTGCTGTGGGCCGAGTTTCTGCTCCGGTTGAAGGCGACCGGAATGCCGATCCAGCAAATGCTGCGGTATGCCGAACTGCGCCGATCAGGCGACTCGACCCTGGCAGAACGCCGCGAGCTTCTTGAGCAGCATCGCCGGGACGTGCAAGCGCAGATCAGCCAGTTGAGCCAGTCCCTGGAGGTTCTGGATAACAAGATTCAGATCTATCACCAACTCGAGCAAAAGGAGCATCACCATGATCCGTAAACTTCCCGGTTTCAACCGCTTGCTGTCCGCCACATTGATTGGCGCAAGCGTGACCAGTGTGGCAGCGCCGGTGGAGATGACTGATCGTCGAGAGCGCGGAGAAGCCGCTCTGACGCAGATTACTGGCGGACCTGGTCAGGCAGTGGTTGATTCATTGAAGGATACTGCTCCAGAGCTTGCGGACTGGATTCTGAGTTTTGCCTACGGCGATGTCTTCGCCCGCCCCGGGCTCGATCACTGCACTCGTGAGCTGGCAACCGTTGCGGCACTGACCGCACTGGGCAATGCCCAGCCACAACTGAAAGTGCATATCGGCGGCGCCCTGAACGTCGGGTGCACACCGGAGGCGGTGGTCGATGTGATCTTGCAAATGACCGTATACGCAGGATTTCCCAGCGCCTTGAACGGTATAACGGCTGCGCGTGAAGTCTTTGCTGCTCGCGGGATCAGCGTCAAATCCTAGTTGCGCACGCTGCAGAAACTGCGGGATAAAGCCAGATTCAACCTTCCACCCACCCCCCATACAACTGCACAAACCGCACCTGCAGCCATTCGATAAACACCTGCACCTGCGCCGGCAAATGCGTGCGGCTCGGGTACAGCAGCGATACCGGCCGAGGCAGCGGGCGCAGCGGTTGCAGAATTTCCACCAGCGCACCACTGGCCAAATGCTCGGCGACCGCGATGCCCGGCGCCTGGATAATGCCGAAGCCCGACACGCCACACTGCACGTAAGCGTTCGACTCGGTGACGGTAATACCTTTGCGGCTGACGTAGCTTTTCTGTTTGCCCTCAGCTGAAAACTGCCAGGGCAAGGTGCGGTTGTTCTGGCCCGAGAGAAAGTTCACGCCTTGATGGTTCGCCAGGTCTCCAAGCGTTTCCGGTGTGCCGTGCTCGCGCAGGTATTCGGGCGCGGCGCAGGTGACCATGGTCGCCAAGGCGATAGGGCGGGCGATCAGGGTTGAGTCGGGCAGCTCGCCGATGCGCAGCGCGCAGTCGATGCCTTCGCCGACCAGATCAACTGCACGATCGGTGACGCCCAGCACCATATCGATGCCGGGGTAGGTGTCGGTGAATTCGCGCAGGCTTTTGATGAATTCCAGCTGCGCGAACGCCGTGGGAATGTCGATGCGCAGGCGGCCGGACAGCGTGGCTCCGGTGCGATCGAACATTGTGGTGGCGGCGGTGATCTCGGCCAGAATTTCCTGGACCCGCTGATAGAAAAGTTCACCCTCGGCGGTGAGTGCGACTTTCCTCGTAGTGCGCTGGAAGAGGCGCACGCCCAGCGATGTTTCCAGTTCCTGAATATAGCGAGTGACCTGCGGCCGGCCGATGTCCAGCGACTCAGCGGCTTTGGTGAAACTGCCCAGCTCCGCCAGTCGGGCGAACAGGCGCATCGATTGCAGTAATTCCATGACTTTTCCGGTGAGCTTCAGTATCTGGATTTGTTGCCTGAGAATAGAACAATCATGTCTGTTTCCAAGCATTTATTGCGCTGATGTAAAAGCCAATCATGGCCCCAAGGCAAGCCCGCTGAGGGTTTGCGGCCAATAATGCATTTGGAGACACATCATGAAAGCGTGGTTACTGAAAGATTTCGGGCTCGACAATCTGCAACTGGGCGAGACGCAAACCCCGCAGCCCAAGGCTGGCGAGCTGCTGGTCAAGGTCGGCGCGGTCTCGCTGAATTTTCGTGACAAGGCCATCGTTGACGGTATCTACGAGCCGCACCTGGTGCCGAAACCGCTGATTCCGGTGAGCGATGCCGCCGGTACCGTAGTTGCAATCGGCGCCGGTGTTACTCGTTTCAAGGTTGGCGACCGCGTCAATTCACATCTGTACTCGCGCTGGTTGGATGGCGAGCCGGGGCCGAACGAGCCGGATTATTGCTTCGGTTCGCCGCTGCCCGGTGGCCTCGCCGAGTACATGATCATTCACGAGGACAGCGCCGTCGGCGCGCCGGCCAACATGAGCGATGAAGAGGCGGCGACACTGCCGATCGCCGCACTGACTGCGTGGTATGCGCTGGTGGATTTCGGCGCTATTCAACCGGGCCAGACTGTGTTGGTGCAGGGCACCGGCGGCGTATCGATTTTCGCCGTGCAGATCGCCACCGCGCTGGGCGCCAAAGTCATCGCTACCTCAAGCAGCGATGAAAACCTGCACGCGGTAAAACGTCTGGGCGCGGTCGCCGGTATCAACTACCGCAGCACGCCGAACTGGGCGGACGAGGTGCTGAAACTCACCGAGGGCAAGGGTGTGGACCTGCTGCTCGATGTGGCGGGAGGCAATGGCATCAATCAGTCGGTAGCAGCGACCAAGGCCTCGGGGCGGATAGCGCAGATTGGCTTTCTGACAGGGCAGACCGTCGAGCTGAACCTGATGCCGCTGATCTTCCGCCAGACCACCATTCGCGGCATTGCGGTGGCACCGCGTTCATCGTTCGACCGGATGAACGTGTTCCTCGCCGAGCACGACATTCGCCCGGTGATCGACCATGTCTATCCATTCGAGCAGGCGCGCGAGGCCTATGAGCATCTGGCGAAAGGGGCGTTTGGCAAGGTTGTGATCAAGGTGAGCTGATCAGCGAAAACGTCAGACAAACCAAGGCCAGTCAGCTCAACGGACTGGCCTTTTTTTATGTCTGTCTTAGCGCAAATCCTCCGGCTGCATCGTCAGAATAATCTTCCCGACATTCTGCGAAGACTCCATCCTCCGATGGGCATCGGCTGCGCGGGATAGCGGGAAGGTGCTGTCCACCACCGGTTCCAGGCTCGCGGCGCCGGCGAAGCGCTCCAGCCAATGTTCGCGAAAGCGCTGGATCATCGCGTGCTTCTCCGGCTGGGTGCGCGACTTCATCACCGTGCCGATGATTTGCAGGTGCCGGTAGAGGATGTGCTCCAGCTCCACGTCGACCTTGCCGCCGCCACCAAGAATGCCGACCTGCACCAAGCGGCCACCGTGGGCCAGCGAGGCGATGTTGCGCGCGAAGTCGGGCGCGCCAATGAAGTCGATTATCACGTCGACGCCGCGCCCTTGGGTTTTGTCGGCGATGACTGCGGCGAAATCCTCGTTTTTGTAGTCGATGGCCACGTCGGCGCCCAGGTGTTCAACACGTGACAGCTTGCCGCCCTCGGTGGTCGCGTACACCGTGGCGTCTGTGGCGTAGGCCAGTTGCACGGCAGCGGAGCCGACGCCGCCGGCGGCGGCATGAATCAGCACTGAGTCGCCTGACTTCAGTCGGGCCAGGTGCAGCATCGCTTCGTGGGCGGTGACAAACACTTCGGGAATCGCCGCGGCGTGCACATAGTCGAGCTGCGCCGGAATCGGCATGGCCATGCGGTAGTCGATGCGCGCCAGTTCGGCGTAGGCGCCGCCACCGACCACGCCCATTACCCGGTCGCCGACGGCGAATCCACTCACCTCGCTGCCGGTCTCGATCACTTCCCCGGCAATCTCCAGACCGATGATCAGCGAGTCGCCGAAGTTCGCATGGCCGTAGCCGCCGGTTCGGTGGGTCAGGTCGGCACGGTTCACGCCGGCCGCATAGACACGCACCAGCAGGTCGGTCGCGCGCACTTCAGGGTTGGGCGCTTCACCGAGTTGCAGCACTTCTGCCGAACCGAATGCTTTCAGGTTGATGGCTTTCATCTCAGCGTTGCTCCGTGTCGGCAAGCGTGGCATTGGCGATGGCCGAGGCGGTGATGGCGCCTGGGAAACCGACGTAAAAGGCCAGGTGCGTGATCGCCGCCGCCAACTCTTCATGGCTCACGCCATTGCCGACGGCACGGCGCAGATGCGCGGGTAATTCTTCGCAGTGGCCGCCGGCAATCAGCGCAGCGACAGTGATCAGACTGCGCTCGCGGAATGACAAGGCGGGGTCGCTCCAGATTTGCGGGTACAGCGTTGAGTCCACGAATTGCGCCAGTTTCGGGGTGAAGGCGCGGGCGGCTTCGCGTGGGCTGCTGAAATCGATAGTCGACATGGAAATCCCCTTAAACCTGGCTGATGAATTTGTTAGTGAGGTAGTGCTCGATGCCTTCGATGCCGCCTTCGGAACCGTGGCCGCTTTCCTTCATGCCGCCGAAGGGCAGCTCGGTGGCGACGATGCGGTACTGGTTGATGCCGATCATTCCGGCTTCCAGGCCATCGGCGACGTCGATCGCGGTGCGCGCATTGGAAGTGAACGCGTAGGCCGAAAGGCCGTAGGGCAGGCGGTTGGCTTCTTGCAGGCCATCGCTCAACTCATCGAAAGGCATCAGTATCGCGATGGGGCCAAAGGGTTCTTCGTGCATGATTCGCGCACTCATCGGCACATCGGCCAATACGGTGGGCTGAAAGAAGAAGCCTGCGCCCGGCAACGCTTCGCCACCGGCCAGCACCCGTGCGCCTTTCTCGACGGCGTCGGCGATCAGTTGCTCCATCTTCGCGAGTTGCCGTGGGTTCGCCAGTGGGCCGACCTGGGTTTGCGGATCCATGCCGTCGCCGATTTTCAACGCCTGGGTGGCCGCGACGAAGTGCTCGACAAACTCGGCGTAGGCCTCACGCTGGATAAGAAAACGAGTCGATGAAATGCACACCTGGCCGGTGCCGCGAAAGCGATTGGCGACGCCTTCCACAGCAGCCTTTTCGATGTCGGCGTCGGCAAACACCAGTACCGGGCCGTGGCCGCCCAGTTCCAGAGTGATCGGCTTGACGCCTTCGGCAGCGCGGGCCGACAACAGCCGACCGATCGGCACCGAACCGGTGAAGGTCACTTTGCGAACGATCGGTGAGGCAATCAAATGGCTGGACACTTGATCCGGCACACCGAACACCACTTGCAGCACGCCTTTGGGCAAGCCGGCATCGTCCAGCGCCCGGGCCAGGGCCAGCGCGGTGGAAGGGCTTTCCTCGCCGGGCTTGAGCACCACGCTGCAACCGGCGGCCAGCGCTGCCGAGAGCTTGCGCGCCGGGGTGATGGCCGGGAAATTCCACGGTGTAAACGCTGCCACAGGGCCGATCGCCTGACGTTTGACCAGTTGCAGTACACCCGGACGATTGGCCGGTACGACACGGCCGTCGATGCGTCGTGCGCTTTCGGCGAACCACTCGAAATATTCCGCCGCACGGGTCACTTCATCGAGGCTTTCGCGCAGTGGCTTGCCTTCTTCCAGCGTCATTTGCGCAGCGATGTGCGGGGCGCGTTCGAGGATCAGGTCGGCGGCGCGCTTGAGGATTTTTGCGCGCTGGTCCGGCACGGTCTGGCGCCATTGGTCGAAGCTCAGTCGGGCCACTTCGAGGGCGTGATCCAGGTCTTGGGCGGTGGCGAGTGGCACCTGGCCGATTTCCTCGCCGGTTGCCGGGTTGACCACGGCGGCGGTCGCGCGGTCCTGGGCGGTGAGCCATTGACCACCGATGAAGAGATAGAGCGGATCGTAAGCAGTGTTCATGGATGTCGCCTTCATGGTTGAGGATTCATTCGGCGCCTTGTACGCAGTGGTTCAGGCGTCCCGTGGAATCCAGTCTATGGAAGGCGTGCCGTTTGATTTAGCCGGCCACGAGGGAATCATTGTTGTCCCAGAAGGTAATATCGAGCGCAGGAGCGAGCGTGTAGCATCCGACGTTATCCGCAGTGAGTGGCAGGTCAACAGGACGATCAGGATGGACAAACTTTCAAACATGTCGGTGTACATCAAGGTAGTCGAGATGGGCAGTTTCACTGCCGTGGCCAACCATCTCGACTCCACCGTCGGTAACGTATCGCGTGCGGTCTCGGCGTTGGAAAACGTGCTCGACACCCGCCTGTTGCAACGCTCGACCCGGCGTCTCTCGGTGACCGATGCGGGCCGGCGGTTTTATGAGCGCTGTGTGAAGATTCTCGCTGACCTGGAAAGCGCCGAAGCCGAGGCGAGCAATGCCGCCTTGCAACCACGAGGGACGTTACGGGTGCACTGCGTGCCCGGACTGGCCCGGCAACTGGTGACCGGCGCGGTGTTGGAATATCGCCAGGCGTTTCCCGAAGTGACCGTCGATTTGATGCTCTCCCAACGCATGCCCAATCTGCTTGAGGATCAGTTGGACGTGTCCATTCTGATCGCGCGAACGCTGCCTGATTCGGCGTATGTCAGCCAGAAGATCGGCGTCAGTCACTGTGTACTGGTGGCCTCCCCGCAATACCTGGCGCGGCATGGCGCACCCGAAACGCCGGAGCAGCTTTGCGATCATCAATGCCTGCTGCTCGGTACCGTGGATTACGTGCGCGATGAATGGCAGCTCAAAAGCAAGGCGGGCGATGCGACGTTCATCCCGAGCGGGCCGAGTTTCAGCGTGAACGATATGGACGCAATGGCCGTTGCCATTCGCGAAGGGGCGGGGATTGGTCTGTTGGCAGGCTTCACGGCGATCGACGATTTGCGTACCGGCAGGCTGGTGCGGGTGCTACCCGATTACCACACCTACGAGCGTAATGTTTACGCGGTCTACACGTCTCGCCAGTTTGTCGATGCGAAGATCACGCGATTCATCGATACCTTGAAAACCCGGGTCGGCGCACAGTTGGCGAGCACTGCTCAGGCGCTCATCGATTGAAGCGGTTAAAGCATTTGCGTCTCAGCGAGCCAAATCTGAGACGCAATGGGTGTGCGAGGTATTGGCCTGATCAACCGTTGCTGCAGCCGCTGCCCATGACCTCGTATTGCAGGATGTGCTGTTTGCCTTGGGAATCCTGATAAGTCATGTGCACCGGCACTACGGCGCAGACATCCGGCACTGGATCTTCCGAGATGATTTTGGCGACGTCGAGGTGACTGGCGTAGGTGTATTGCTCGACGGGTGGCGTGGTAGTCGATTCCTGAGCCATGACCACCGAGCTGAAGCCGAAGAGTGCGAGGACGAGCATTGAGACTTTCATGGAGGATGTTCCTTTGCTGAAGTTGAGTGTGCTGCTGGAACAAACTCTATGCGGCGGCTGGCGGGGGAAACAGGCGCGGATCGGGTAAAGACTGTTTACGGTTTGAGCCACAATCGGCATGGGGTGAACGATCGCGCAGGGTTCAGCGCAAACAAAAAAAGGCGCCGGTGAGGACGCCTTTTGTTTGTCTCGGTTTTTTACGGCTCGCCATGCAATCGGCAGCTACGAAAACGCCGGGCTGATTTCGGCGGATTTCGCTGAGTAGCTTGCCACTCGTGCCGAAATCCACTGCCTGCTGTAAGCCAGCACATGGTCAGCAGTGGCGGTCGGGAAGTGAATGAAGCCATGCGGACACTCTGGCAGCACGTACATCTCCACCGGCGCCGCTTGCTGCCAGCGCTCAGCGATGAGCCGCGTGTCATCCAGCAGCGGATCGAGGTCGCCGGCAAACAGCAGTGCTGGCGGCAGTCCGCTGAAATCACCATACAGCGGCGACAGCGGTGGCTGGCGTCGTTGTTCGTCGCTGATATCCGGCGTGAGCAGGCGCAACGCTTCGACCATGCCGGGGCCGTCGAGCACCAAGGTATCGGCTGGCGCGGTGCGCACGCTGGGTGTGCCGGTCAGGTCGTAGACGCCGTAATACAGCAGCGCGCCGCAGATCCGTCGCAGCAGTTCTGGCGAAGATTTGAGGGCGAGCAGGGTGGCCGCCGCCAGATGTCCGCCGGCCGATTCACCGACGACGACTACGGGCAGCCCGGCAAATTCAGCACCATTCAAGATGCCGCGAGTGGCCCGAAGACAGTCCTCCAGCAAACCCTCGATTGGCGTCGACACGGCCAGCCGATAATCCACCGACACCACTGCCACGTCGCAGGTGTTGACGATGGCGATGTTGAAGTTGTCGTTCATCTGCGCATTGCCGATCACCCAACCGCCACCATGGAAATCCAGCACCACGCCTCTGGTTTTGCCCTTGGGGCGGATGATGCGCACGGGCACCGTGTCGATGATCTTCCGTTCGGCGCTCAGCCCATGCTGGCGCAGCTTGCCGTCGCCGCCGAGCTGACCCGTTCGCAGCAACGCCTGAATCAGCCGTGGAGTGAGGCGATTGCGGATCTTGAAGCGCGGCAGCCAGGCGAGTTTTTTGTTGAAGGCGCGAACCTGCGCCAGTTCGCGCTCGCCTTGTGGCCACGGAAAATCGCTCACAGGCGATTCTTCATCAGGATCGAGCAGTTCAGCGCCGCCGCAACGCACAGCCACGCCAGGTACGGGAACAGAATCAGCCCGGTGACCACGTCCAGTTGCAGTGCGAGCACGACCATCACCGCGACTACCACCCACAGCACCGCCAGAATCACCAGCGCCGCCAGCACCTGATGCGCGCCGAAGAACACCGGCGTCCACAGCGTGTTCAGGGCGATTTGCGCGGCCCACAAGGCCAGCACCGTTTGGCTGCCGGGGATCAGGCTCAGGCGATAACCGGCCCAGGCCAGCAGCAGGTAGATGATCGTCCACGCTACGGGAAAGGCCCAGTTGGGCGGGGTGAAAGAGGGTTTGGTCAGCGATTCGTACCAGGGGCCGGGTTTGAACATCACGCCAGTGGTTGCCGCCGCCGCGCAGGCCAAGAGGAAGATGAAAAAGGTCATTGCCAGTCCTTAGCTGTGATCAGCTGTTATGGAGAGTTAAGAAGAGGACGCTTCGCTGCGCAAAAAGTTTGTTCGCAAATGCAATTTGGCAGTCAGGTTGAACTAAAAGCTGACCGCTGCGTCAGGATAAACACTGCCTTTTCCCACCGACGCGGACGACAACATGTACACCTATCACATCGAATACCGTTTCAACGGCGAGCCTCGTACTTATCTGCTCGAACTCAAGGAAGCGCAACTGGCCGAGCACGACGCGGCGATGCATCTGCTCGAACTGCATCTGGGCGATGCCGAAAACAGCCTGGTCATGCCCACGGCGGATTCGACGCCAGAGCAGATTCTCGAGCAGGCTGAGCGGGTAGGGATTACACATATCCGGGTGGTCAGCCGGACCAATTGACCTTCGAATGCGGCGCAGGCGTCAGCAGAATGTGCTCTGAATTCAGGCCATGCGCCGCAATACCAGCACCATCCCCGCGCCCACGAGGCCCATGCAAGCGATCAGCACGGGAAAGGACATCCACCATGGGACGCCGGACGTCATCATGCTGAACTCCGACATGCCACCGATGCCGGCGATCAGGTTCAAGGGAAGGAATACGACGTTGATCAGTGTCAGCTTGCGCAGGGCCCGGTTCATGCTGTTGTTGGCAAGATTGCCGTGGGATTCGATGAGGTTGGCGAACACCTTGGCGTGAATTCTGGCCTGCTGGAAGCTTTGTTCGTTTTCCACGATCAGATCATTCAGCGCAGCCAGTTGACCGTCGCTGAAGCCCTGACGCTGACCGTGGTTGCGCAGCAGCGTCAGCACCGCACCGTTACTTTGAATCGCATTGACGTAGTACACGAGGCTTTCGCTCAGGTTGTACATCTGCGCCAATTGCTGATTGTCCATCGCCCGCGTGAATTGCTGTTGAATCTCCCGGGCGATCTGTTTGACCACGCGCAAATGCCCGAGATAGTGGTGAACGCTTTCTGCGAGTAACGCCATCAGCACGTCCAGCGGCCCGGTCATTTGCGCATCGTGCTCAAGACCCGAAAGCAGCGAGTTGCTCGCGCAAATGACCACCAGGCGTTTTTCGCTCAGCACCACTCCGAAGGACGAAACGTTGAATGCGCGCCCGTCGAAGCTTTCCGGGCGCTTCCAGATCAAGAACAGGTGATCTGGCTTGACCTCGATGCGGGCGACTTCATCAGGGTCCAGCGACGACTCTATCGCTTGCGCGCCGATGCCCAGGCGTCTGTGCAAATCCAGTTGCTCGGCTGCGTCCGGGGCGACACACAGCCAGACACTCGCCTGGTCTTCGGATGTCCCGTGCAGGGCGCCGCAATCAATGCAATAGCCTTCAATCATTGCTCACCACGCTTGGCCACGGTGTTTGAGCTCGAGCCTTTGCGTGAACGCTTGCAGCACGCGCCGATACAGTTCGTCGCCCAGCACCGCGTCTTCGATGCCAGCATCGAGGTTGGGGTTGTCGTTCACTTCGATCACCAGCACCCGATCACCCGCCTGCTTGAGGTCGACGCCGTAGAGGCCGTCGCCGATCAGCCGCGCCGTCTGTACGGCGAGCTGCACGACTGCGGGCGGGGCTTGCTCGACCGGCACCGCCTCGCACATTCCGTTGATCTCGCCGGGCAGCGCCTTGTGGTTGTAAATCTGCCAATGCCCCTTGGACATGAAGTATCGGCAGGCATACAGCGCCTCGCCATTGAGCACGCCGACGCGCCAGTCGTATTCGGTGTAGCAATACTCTTGCGCCAGCAGCAACACCGAGTGTTCGAATAACTCCTGCGCGGCCGTGGCCAGCGCTTGTGCATCGGCGACCTTGATCACACCCCGTGAAAAACAGCCATCGGGGATTTTCAATACCAAGGGAAAACCGAGGCGACGCCCTGCGTTTTCGAGTTCCTGCGGACGATCCTTGTAGAGTATTTCCGTTGCCGGCATGCCCAGCCCGCGACGCTTCAGCAAATCGGCCAGATAAACCTTGTTGGTGCAGCGCAGGATCGACGACGGATCGTCAATCACCACAAGGCCTTCGCTTTCGGCCTTCTTGGCAAACCGATAGGTGTGATCATCAACCCGCGTTGTTTCGCGGATGAACAGCGCGTCGAATTCGGCGAGACACGCGTAGTCCTTTTTCTCGATCAGCTCGACATCGATACCCAGCTGTTCGCCCGCAGCGATGAAACGCTGCAATGCCTCGGGGTTGGACGGCGGCAGGGCTTCGTCAGGATCATGCAGGATGGCCAGGTCGTAGCGGGCCACACGTTTGGAGGCGGGCTGACGCCATGTCCTGCGATTGAACGCATCCAGTGCATCAGCGAAAACATGCTGCTGTTCATCGCGAAGTTTGTGCAGTGCACCGGCCTTGATGCCTGCGATCTGCCAGGTCTCACCACGGCGGAATTCCACCAGCAGGATAGGGCAGGGAAACGCCTCGAACAGCTGGCGGCCGATCTCTTGCAGCGGCTCGATCGAGGCCTTGCCGAAGTACAACGACAGCGTGAAGGCCTCGGTTTCGCCGTACGGGTGGTTCGCCAGTGCCCGCTCCAGCGTGCGTTGCAGATCATTCAGCCCCACCCCGTAAAGCGCTTTGCGCGCCAGCTCGCTGACGGTGCGTACCGAGGGGAAAACCTTGTGTCCGCGCGCTTCGGCCAGCAATGAGCAGTAATAGCCCTGACCGAGGTATTTGTAATTGCGGCAGAGGTTTATGACCTGGGTGCGATGAGGAAAATCATCGCTGTGTTCAAGGTAATCCTGAGCCAGCATCAGGCTCTCGCTGGGCAGGTAATCAGCCCAGTCATCCTTGCGTTCGACCAGTATGAGCAATCGACTTCCCGAGGGCTTGATACTGGGAGGTTCCTCGCTGAGGGAGATTGTCGAATGCTCGGTTTTGTCTAATACTTCGTTCACGTTGGCTTGCACCGCTGACATGAGTAATGAATCCCTGTTGAAGAAGACGCCGCTTCAATAAATCACGGGCCTTTCGGTCTGTCCCGGTTCGTTACTCAAACTTTACGGTGCGGTCATGTCTTTTGATTTTCGCTTTGCATCCACTGACGATATCGACGATCTGGTCGAATTGGAGCGGGTGTGTTTCACCCTCGACCGGTTGAACCAGCGCAACTTCAGCTGGATGCTCAGTCGAGCGAATGCTGCGCTGATTGTCGTCACCTCGGGCGCAACACTTTGCGGTTACGCGCTGGTGCTTTTTCACCGTGGCACCTCACTTGGACGCCTGTATTCGATTGCGGTCAGCCCCGCCTGGCGCGGACATGAGCTTGGCCAGCGTCTGTTGGAAGAGGCCCAGGCCTGCGCGTTGGCGCGCAACTGCGCATGGCTGCGCCTGGAGGTGCGCGCTGACAATACCGCTGCCATTCGCCTCTACGAAGCCAACGGCTATCAGCGCTTTGCCAGCGTCGAGGACTACTACGAAGACCACTGCGAGGCGTTGCGCTACGAGAAACGCATCCTGCGCGAAACACCAGCGCCCGCGCGCCAAGTGCCGTATTACCAGCAGACCACCGAGTTCACTTGCGGCGCCGCGTGCCTGCTGATGGCGATGTCTGCCATCGATCCGACCCGTGCCATGACCCGAGCGGAGGAAATCCAGCTATGGCGCGAGGCGACCACCATTTTCATGACGGCGGGGCACGGTGGCTGCAGTCCTCAGGGCCTCGCACTGGCGGCCTGGCGGCGCGGCTTCGATGTGCGCCTTGAGGTCAGTCACCCGGGCTCGCTTTTTCTTCACGGCGTACGCAGCACGGAGAAGAAGTCGATCATGAAACTGGTCGAGGACGGGTTTGCCCAGGAACTGGCTGCCACGCAAGTCGAGCAGGTTCTGGGTGATTATCTGCAGATCGGCGCTGCGTTGGCGGCCGGATACAAACCGCTGGTGCTGATCAGCAGCTACCGATTCACCCGCTTGAAAGCGCCGCATTGGGTCATCATCACCGGGTGTGACGAGGACTTCGTCTACTTGCATGATCCTGATGTCGACCACAGCAAACTCAAGCGCGGCCTGGACTGCCAGCACTTGCCGGTCAGTCACCAGGAGTTTCTGCGCATGACGGTGTTTGGCGTCCAGCGGGTTCGCGCAGCCGTGATGCTGCGCTCCCGTTGAGGAGGGGTGGCTAGGCGCCGAGCACTTCCTCGCCGATACAGCAGCGATCCCTGCCTTTCTGCTTCGCGGCATAAAGCATTTTGTCAGCCGACTCGATAAGAGTGGCGGGGCTCACTTCATGTTCGGCTGGCTTGCCAACTGCAATACCTGCACTGGCGGTGACGTGACCCAGCGGATGGGCTCTGTGCTCCATCCGCAAGGATCGAATGGCCTCGAGAATTTCCTCAGCCACAAGCGCCGCCCCACGAATATCGGTATTGGGCAGCAACACGGAAAACTCCTCGCCGCCATAGCGCACGGCGAGATCACCCGGCCGTTTTACTGCTTGCGCAATGGCCTGTCCGACAGCGCTCAGGCAATCATCACCTGCCGCGTGCCCATAGCTGTCGTTGTAGAGTTTGAAGTGATCGACATCGATCATGATCAGTGAGATCGACGAACCCTGGCGCCTGGCCAGACGAATTTCGTCAATCAAGGCAGTGTCCAGTCGCCGACGGTTGGCCAGCCCGGTCAGGCTGTCGGTCAACGCCATGTCCTTCATGGCCTGGTGTGCCCGGCGCAGATCCTTTTCCATCACCACTCTCTGGCGCAATTGTCTCAAGACGATCAGTCCGAAGACCGTGAACGCGGTAATCACCGACATCAACACGAAACCGGTTTTGATCAGGTCCCAGCGCCACGGCGCAATGATCGATTCGCGGGAAAGTCCGGTTTCAACCACCAGTGGATAGGTGCTTAAAGCTCGGTAACCATACAGACGCTGGGTGCCGTCGACGACCGCTCGGACTTCGGCGATCCCTTGACTGGAAAAGGGCAGGTAGTTCTTGAACACCTCACTGTCGGCGAGGCTCTGACCGATTACCGAAGCGATGAAAGGACGACGCACGAGAATGGTGCCGTTGCGCAGCGCCAGCACCAAGGCACCCTTGTCGTCGATTTTGAAATCGCCGTAATAGTCGACGAAGTAACTGACTTTGATGGTGCCAAGCAGCACGCCGGCGAAGGAGCCGTCCGGGTTATTCAAGCGGCGGGAAATCGGAATGATCAGGTCGTCTGTGGATTTGCTTTTGACGACATCACCGATACGCACGTTTCGATCGGTGTTGGCGCGGTGATACTGGAAGTAGTCGCGATCGGCATTGTTCGCAGGGTCCGGAATCATTTCCTTGTCGGTGACGATCCATTTGCCGTCCGGGCCGTAGATAAACAGTCCATGCAACTGCGGCATCAACTTGGCTTGCTGGACCAGCAGGTTGTGGATGCGCGCTACGTCGATGTTCTGCAAGCCATCACCTTCGACGCGCTCGCCCAGGGCGGCGGTCAACACATCGACCTGGCGGATGGCGTCTTCGGCATGTTGCGCGGTTGCCCGCGCGAGGTTGGTGACCGAATCACGCGCCGACGAGAAGGCTGCATGATAGTCACGCCAGGTTCGCCATCCCTCCACGCCGAGAAACGCCAGAATGACCGTCAGCATGAAGATGACTGTCAGGCGGAAAGCGGCTATCTCGCTGGCAGCTTTGATGGGAGCGGTTTCTGCGGCGTCATGCCCCTTGGTTTTGGGCATCTTACGACCGAGCATTTGAGGGTCCTTATGCTTGTCATCTCTCATCTCTTGAAAGATGACCATCCTTTTCCACCTGGAATTCAATTTACTGCCTTGGCCAGGCGGTCGCGATTGGATCGTTCAAAGCCGTGCCGGGTCAACATCTGTAATTGAAGCGCGCCTTGAGGTGAGACTTGTGAGCGATATCATCACGGCCGATGACTTGAACATCGACCTGCGCAATGCCAACGAAACCGGCCTGTTCAAATGGCTGCTGGCCAGTTTTCTGATGGGCAAAAGGATTCAGGGCGCCATTGCCGCCAAGGCGTATCAAGTCATAGTAGAGCAGCATCACCAAGACACCCCGCAAAAGCTCGCGCAGTGTACGCACCGTCAACTGGTGTCGATGCTGGGGCAGGCGCGTTACGTGCGCTACGACGAAAGCACGGCGTCGCGACTACTCGCGCTGGCCAACAAGCTCAATGCCGAGTACGCCGGTAAGGTCAGTAACATCGTGGCCGCGAGCGCGGACCGTAAGGCGCTGGAGAAGCGCCTGTCCGAGTTCGAGGGGATAGGGCCGAAGACCGTCGAGATCTTCATGAGGGAAGCGGCGGCGGTACTTTTCTGAACGCCCGGTTCTGCAGTGAAGACGGTGGCAACACTCGGCTCACAGAGCAGCAAGTCTTCCCGCCAGTTCGCGGTCAATGGATGGCTGCCACCTCCGATTGCTGGACTGTGGCTTGATCGGCGAAATTATTCGGCAGCAGGGTGCCCAAGCCGAATACATTCACCGCCATGCTGACTTTCAATCCTCGACAGGCCTGTTTGCAGTCGAGCTCGAAACCCGCAGATGCCTGTTCCATCAAACGTTGAAAATGTTCAGAGGTCAGTGCCAGGACTTTGCTGCTTTTCATGTGGTTTTCCTTGAGCAAGTGGCGACCCCGGTCCGGGGCCGCCGGACGGGTTCAGACATCTTTGCCTTGTACATAACCGGAGCCCAGGTCAGCACCGGTCACCGGCTCGCTGAGTGGGTCAGAGGCTGTACGGGTCTTCATCGCTTCCAGCACCTGTTCGTCTTCAGCCGGAAGGCTGACGGTCGCCAGACCGTCGCCGCCGTCGACCGCAGGCTCCGGGTTTTCCACGTACTCCCACGCACCGCCCTCGTTCCAGGGGCCGCGCACATTAGGCTCGCCAGACATGTTGAAGTACTTGTTGGTGAACTCCGGCATCCCCGGCAGCTTGCCCTGCGGAAAGTTCGGCTGGATTGAATGCAGGGCTTTTTCGAAGGACTGTTGATGGGCGATTTCCCGCGTCATCAAAAAGCCAAGCGCCTCTTTCACGCCCGGATCATCGGTAATGTTGATCAAGCGTTCGTAGAGGATTTTCGCCCGCGCTTCGGCTGCGATGTTCGAACGGAAGTCGGCAGTAGGCTCGGTGATCGAATCCACATACGCCGCTGTCCACGGTACTCCAGCGGAATTGACCAGAGGCGCGCCTGCGCCGTAAAGCAGGCTGGTGATGTGCGAGTCATTACCGGCGCCATTCAGCGCGCGGTACAGCTCGCCTTCCTCTTGAACGCCCTCGGCGAGTTGACCCTTGGCACCTCTGTTGAGCATTACGATGATCGAGCCGACTACCTCCAGATGGCTCAATTCTTCGGTGGCAATGTCCAGCAGAAGGTCTTTGCGCCCCGGATCTTCCTCGGCCAAGGCTTGGGTGAAATAGCGCGCTGCTGCGGCCAGTTCGCCATTGGCGCCCCCGAATTGTTCCAACAGCAGATTGGCCAGACCCGGATTGGGCTCGGCCACGCGAACGGTGTACTGAAGTCGCTTGTTATGTATGAACATTCAAATTTTCCTCAGACCAGGCTATCGCGCTTTTGCCCTGGTGGGCGTTAGCGCATGCATAGTTGTGAGGAGTGGGTGGAGCGGAAATTTCGTTTATTGCAGGCCGGCTGGACGGACGGCAGAGGGCGGAAAGTTCCGGAAACAGGACGGTTGGCTTGACCCTGTTCCACGACCAATGTGGGAGCGAGCCTGCTCGCGAATGCGGTACGTCAGTTACCGATTTGGCGGCTGATCCAGCGCTTTCGCGAGCAGGCTCGCTCCCACAATGATTCGTTGGCAATCAAGCTATCTTCAACGCCCTCAGCACCACCAGCGTCTGCTCGGCGAATACCTGCGCCTGTGCGGTCAGCGCGGCGATATTGGCTTCGGCAGTGAGCAGCGGCTGGCCGTTGTCTACCAGCACTTCACCTTGTTCGCTGATCACACTCCACGCCAGTTGCGCCCATTCGGCTGGCTGCTGTTTGCCTTGCTTGATCGAGATCAGGAACAGCTGCTGGAAGCGGCTGACCGTCACGCCACCGCCAGTGACCGGGCTGGCCAGGGTCTGGATGTTGGCGCCGTACAGCGAGCGTTTGCACAGTTGCAGATTGAGCGCGGCGCAGCGACCGCTGACCTGCGACTCGGCGGCCTCGCTCTGGCACGGAGCGACAGCGCCCATACCGATCAGCACGGCCAGGGCTTGTTCGAGGTCGTCGTAAGCCAGCGCAGCCTCGGACAGCAATTGGCGCATCGATTTGGCCGCATAGTTCTGTGCCGCCAGTGCATCGAGCACCGGGCCGTAAATCTCCGGTTGTAGCGTCGCTTCGCCGGCGGGACCACTGACCGAGCCCGCCACGGTTTCCCAGGGTTGCAGCAGCACGAAACGGCTGTGCAGCATCCTCGCGCGGCGTTCGGCAGCGGACAGGCGCGTCGCGCCACGCACGTACAGGTCGCGGCGGAAGTGCTGGTTGACGAAGTAGTCCCGCGCTTGCTCGCGCATGATCGGATGTTCGATGGTTTCCAGAAAGTCCATGCCTTCAGCGCTCAGGTTGAGCGGGGCGACCGAGTCCAGCGGCACTGCCGTGGTGGCGTAGTCGAGTTTGGCCGGGGCCAGCGCGTCGACCATGTCGGCGAAGTACATGCAATTCCAGTCACGGTTGAAATACTCGTGGGCGACGTAGTGACGATCCTGACCCTTGATGCTCTGCAGCCGCGCGCCGAGACTCGGCGCCGCCGCGGCGTATTTCGGGTTGGCGGCGAGCAGTGCTTCGGAAAATTGCAGTGCGGCGTCGATGCGCTGGTCGGAGCGCGACGAGGGATTGGCGAAACGATCGTGCAGGCTGAACAGATTGCGCAGCGGCGCCGACGGCGACCAGCCGGGGAAGCAGTTGTAGCTGACGTAAAGCATGCCGCCCGGTTTCAGGTGACGGCGGGCGAATTCGACGATCAATTTCTGATTGTCGCGGCTGACCCAGGTCCAGATGCCATGCAGGCTGATGCTGTCGAACTGCGGCAGATCATTACGCGCCAGCAGCTGTTCGAAGCTGTCGTCATACAGGCGGGCGCCGTTGTTGGCGGCAGTCGCGAGTTCGATGGCATGGGCCGCCATACCCGGGTGAAAGTCCGTACCGACAAACGAACCCGGGTTGGCGGTGGCGTGGATGTTGATCGACACGCCCTGACCGAAGCCCAGTTCGCAGTGCACGCCGTCGTTGCTTTCCAGCGTGGCAAAACCGCGCAACAACAGGCAGTAACGCAGGAATACCGGATTGATCTCCCGGCTATAGCTGTAGGTGTAGCCTTCGTCGGTGAAATAACCTTCGTTCCAGGCGTTGCTCATGAGGGCGGTCTCTTGTTCTTGAAAGTGATGGCAGTCTTATAAGGGGTTGTCGCTGCGCGCGACAAATTGAAAAAACGGATACTTCCCCAAACCCTGTGGGAGCGAGCCTGCTCGCGAAAGCTTTTTTTCAGTTTGAATATAATCGGCTGACACGCCGCTTTCATGAGCAGGCTCGCTGCCACAGGGATCTTCAACACATCCAAGCAGGATTGATGGACCGATCACGCACCCCACGGCCCATTCGCGCAGGCATTTTGTAGCCAGCCGAAACTGTCATATTCCCTCCCGCTCGTCTGCCCATAGTGACCAGCCCAACGCTGATTTCATGAGGCTGCACTGTGTTCCAACGTCTTCTGTGTTCGCTGTCCGTTCTGAGCCTGTCCATCGCCGCTGCCCACGCGGCCGAGCCTGTCAGCCTCGACACGCCGCGCTTGAGCGGCATCGACAACTTTCGCGACATCGCCGGCATCACCACCGCGTACTCCACCGCCCACGACGGCGTTATGCGCAGCGGCGTGTTCTACCGTTCCAACGCACTGACGCCGTCGACGGCGGATCTGGCGACACTCAATGGGCTTGGCATCAAAGCCATTTACGACTTGCGCACGCCCAGCGAAATTGCCGCCACGCCCGACACGATGATCACGGGCGCGGCCTATCGCAATATCGACATCATCGGCAGCACCACCTCTGGTGCGGACATCACCAATATCTCCTTCCACAGCGCCGCCGAGGCCGTGGCGATGATGGAGGAAACCAACCGCGCCTTCGTCAGCGATGCCGGCATGCGCGGGCAGTTCGGCCAGTTGTTCAATGAGCTGGCAAGTGTCGACGCCGCGCAGTTGTTTCACTGCACCGCCGGCAAGGACCGCACTGGCTGGACCGCCGCGGTGTTGCAGAGCATCGCTGGCATTGATGAGGCGACGATCATGGCCAACTACCTGGCGACCAACGACTACACCGCCGCCCGAGTTGCCGCGACCTTGAAAGCCTTGCCGCCGAGCATGGCCGCTGTCTACGAGCCGCTGCTCGGGGTGCAGGCCAGTTATTTGCAGGCGGGTCTCGACCAGGTCGCCGCCGAGTACGGCAGCATGGACAACTACCTCAAGCAGGGCCTCGGTCTGTCCCAGGAAACCATTTACGTGCTGCGCGGCAAACTGGTCGAGTACAACAGCTTGCCGGGGCAGACCGGGCTGATCGGCAATGCCGCCGCTGGTGCTCAACTGCTGCAGCAGTTGCAGAATAGCGAGCTGTCCGGCACCTACAGCGCCTACAACTACTACCTGCAATCGGCGATCGACGCCGGCAGCCTGGGCGGTGTCGAATCTCAAGTCGGCGGTCAGGTTCACGCTGATGCGGCCAGTTATCTCTTGCGGCAGAACGCGATGATCGAACAAGCCGCCGCACCGTTCGCCAGCGGCAGCGATCTGAAGATCGGCCAATACCGCCTCTGGAGTACCGCGCTTGCCGGCTACCTCGGCACGGACGGCTCGGCCCATACCGAGAGCAGCAACGAACACAGCCAGGGCCTGATGCTCGGCATCACCCAGCGCTTCAGCGAACAACTCAGCGCACGCGGCGGCTTTGGCTACAGCAAGGGCAGCGTGGGCGGCGCGGGTGGCGAGGCCAATACAGACTTCACCTTCCTCAACCTCGGTGCGCGTTACGGCCTCACCAGCCTTGAGCGCGGCATGTTTGTCGATGCCAACGCCAGCGCCGGATACGTCGACTACGACAGCAAGCGCGAGCTTGGCGGTGGTCTCGGCACTGCCAAGGGCGACACTCACGGCAATCTCACTGGCGCGACCGTGGCGTTGGGTTATCGCCTGCCGCTGAGCAGCGTGATTGTCGAACCGAGCCTGGGCTTTCGCGTCAGTCATCTCGACTTGCAAGGTTTCAAAGAGAAGGGCAGTGAACTGGCGCTCGACGTCGACGGCATCAAGCAAACCCGCCGCAGCGCGGTGGCCAATCTGGACGTGTCATTCGCCCCGGTGACGATGGGTGCGTGGCAGTTGGTCCCGGGCGTTCGCGTGGGCTATGAACGTGCGCTCGGCGATCAGCAAGTCGACAGCGAAGGCCACCTGCTGGGGCTGGATATCGAGCAGCGCGCGGCGTTCGACAATCGCGACCAGTTCAGCGGCGGCGTTAATCTGATGGCCAACCTCGGCGCCCTGAGTGTGGGCGCTGAGGTCGGGGCCAACGGTGGCGGTGACAGCCATGGTTTCAATGGCGGACTCAAGGCCAGTTACGCGTTTTGAACACAGCGAGCCCGGCAAATTGCCGGGCTCTTGCGCTCAAGCATGCTGCGCACGCGAAGGTTGCTGTGTGCGTGCCGGTGGCGCGGTGGGTTCGGGCAGGGAGGCGACATGCACGGTGCGCGCCGGGAAGGCGAACGTCGCGTCCAGCTCGGCCACCGCTTCCATGATTGCCAGATTGATGCGTTGCTGCACGTCCATGTAGACGTTGTAGCTGGCGTCCAGAACGATGTACACCGTTTCGAATTCCAGCGCGCTTTCACCAAAACTGCGGAAATGGCAGCGGTCGAAGCGCGCCTGTTTTTCGTTCTTGATGATGCTTTCAACGCGTTGAGTGATCTGGCGGATCTGTTCGCTGGTGCACTCGTAAGTCAGACGAAACTCGAACACCACTCGACGCTCCTGCAAGCGTTTGTAGTTCTGAATGGTGCTGCCGATCATGTCGGCGTTGGCCATGACAATCTGCTCACCGCCGAGACTGCGGATGCGCGTGGTCTTCAGGCCGACGTGCTCGACCGTACCGGCCAGCGTGCCGACGACGATGAAATCGCCCACCTCAAACGGCTTGTCGACGGCAATCGACAGCGAGGCGAACACGTCGCCGAGAATGTTCTGCACCGCCAGCGCCACCGCGATACCGCCGACACCCAGGCTGGCGACGAATGCAGTGATGTTGACGCCCAGGTTCGACAGCATCGCCAGCAGAATCACCGCCCACAGCAATACCTTGACGCCCCACAGGCTCAGGGTCGCCAGGGCGCTCGCTTGAAAGGAGCCGGTCGCGTTATGCCGCGAAAAATAGCGATGCAGCCCCAGCGCCAGTGCGCGGTTGGTCCACAGGCCGACCTGCAACGCCGCCACCACGAACCACAAACTGCTGACCCGCCCGAGCCAGCGCTCCGGCAAATCCAGCAAACCGATACCGACCAAGATCGATGCCAACAACAGCAACGTGGTGCTGGTCGCCGCCAGCACTTCGCTGGCCATGTAGGTCAGATGCCCATTGCCGGCAGTGGCCCGCGCCTGCACCTTGCGGAAAACGAAGCGGATCGCCGTGGTGGTCAGCAGATAACTGAGCGTTGCGGCGAGCAACGCCAAGACCCAGTTCGCCAGTGAAATTCCCAGAAGTGTGTGCGTCGTGAAAAAGCCGATGAAATCCTCAGTCATTGAAACCCCCTTGCGAAGCCTGCGACGACGCTGGCGCAGAAGCGCAGCGCCGGCCGCAGCCAGGTAAACGCCGCCTGAATCGGCTATGCCGTCAAGCGACCTGTCTGGGGTTAGTCGTCCTGAGATTCCTGCTGTTCAATCAAATGCAGGTTTCGCCGGACCGAATGGTCAACGCCTGGCCTTCAGCTCCGCTGGGCTTACGCCGTAAGCGCTTTGAAAATACTGACAAAAGCGCCCGACATTACTGAAGCCAAAGCTCAACGCCACCTCCGTCACAGAGCCTGCATGCCCGCGCACCAACGCCTCATAGGCGCGCTGCAAACGCACCTGCCGCTGATACGCGACGATCGACATCCCGACAAAACGCCGAAAACCTTCCTGCAAGGCGCGCTGGCTGACATGGCTCAACCGCGCCAGGTCCACGCCACTGACCAACTGCTGCGGATGCGCCTGAATAAACTCCATCGCCACCTTCACATGTCGCGGCGCCACACACGGTGCCGGCCGCCGTAATGCCTCGGTGAAATTGTGCGGCCACGCCTCCAGCACCGCATCGATCAACATCTCGCGTAAGCGCGACGGCATCAGCGTGCCACTGTTGATCAAGGCATCGAACTCAGTGCCCGTGGCCAGATCAATCAACGCCTTGAGGCCCTGAAATGCCGGGGCATTCAGATCCACGCTTGGCTCAAACACGATCTTCTGCACGATCGGTTTCTCCAACAGCGCCGACAACCGCTCGGTGAGCTGCAGACGATTGATCGAAATGCCGTGATGCGCGTGATCGTCAACAAAACGCATCGAACTGATATCCGCCTTGTCGATCGCCAGACCGACATGCGCCATGCCGATGGACTCGGTGGCGTGGTTGAAGACGATCTTGCCGGCGGTGGGAATGACGAAAGTGATTTCGTTCTGCGGATCGGGGAGGGTGACGCTGAAATCGCCGTGGTAATGCATACGCCGAAAACTCACCCCGTCGTGCCGCCCGTAGACCCCGCCGATGATGATGTTGGAGGGCGGCGGCGGAGTATCGGCGTAGCGGTTGCCGAAGAGCCTGGAGAACAGGGCGCCGAAGTCGGAAGAGCTGAGGTTGTCGGAGCGCAGGATGATTTTTTGCCGGGTTGGGGATGCAGTTGCGATGGGCGGCATTTTGGAATGCGGGCTCTTGGGGCGACGGGAGGGATGGGAAGATTAGTGAATTGGCGTGACTGTCTGGTGACAAGGCTTTGGAGTATCGTTTGCTTTCGACTTCAGCGGTCACTTCTGATGAATCGCCAATTCGGCGCCAGCACTACATGGTTAAGTTGAATGGTGTGAGTTTGCAAAATTGAATGGCGGCGACGCTACCGAACTAAATCGAATTGTGTCCGATTGCTTTACAGTTTGGGGATGGATAGGTGGGAGTGCTATTGGCTTTATAGTAATCGAATATATTGTCGATCCGTTCCGTGTCTAATATAAGTCCGGTACTTCTATAGCGCTTCAATAAGCGAAAAGGTGATAGTTATGAAAAAGCTCCTTTTTTGTGCGGTTGCCATTCTATTTATGATTGGCTGCGCTTCGTCCGGTAATCAAGCTGCGCTCGACGCCCATGCGGACGCGCCGGCGACCGCAAAGCAGCTAACGGGCAGCGAAATAAAAACTACGGTCATAGGCCGAAAATATTCCAGCGTAACGTCCACTGGTTATCCTTTCTCTCAAGTATTAAGCGCTGACGGAACTGCACAGATTCAGATCTCCAGCGAGTCCATGCAGTCAGGAAGTTGGGTGATTACGGGGGATGTGATCTGCGTTGCCTATCAAAAATACGGCAAGGAATGCAGCAGGGTTTTAACAGGCGGGGGCGCGATTTGGTTTGTTGACAGTACGACGAATAAAACCAACAACAAATTTACCGTTAATTAAACAAGAGACTATATGGGCGTCCAAGGCCTGATTGCTGCGTGTTGCTAAAAGAAGACTTTGCTGCTTCGACTCGCTGTGTCGTGCACGCCTGTGCATTTTGGCTGATTGCTATTGATCGTAAGCAAACTGATCAATCAACCCCAAGCGAGGAACACGCGTATCGGGCCGCAACAAAGCGCCAGGAGCAATCACAGCGTTTGCGCCAATCTTGCAGCCGTCACCCACCAGCGCTCCAAACTTGCTGACGCCTGTTTCGATCACCTGATTTTCGTGGCGGATCTTGATATCGGCTCCGTCCAGTTCGTTACGGTAGTTGGCGATGATCGCACCGGCTTCAATATTTACCGCTTCGCCAATCAATGAGTCGCCGACGAAGTTGAAGTGGGCAAGCTTGCTGCCATCGAGCATGAAGGTACTTTTCAGCTCACAGCTGGGGCCAACGATGCAGTTTTTGCCGAGGTATACACCTCCCCGTAGATAAACCCCCGCCGCGACGAAGCAGCCTTCGCCGATGATGATTGCGCCTTTGAGAACGGCGCCTTGCTCAACGATGGCGGTTTCATGAATCGCACAATTGTTGTGGCGCCGGTATCCCGGGCCGAGCGTTTCAAGCAATTCCAGAATCCGGCTCTCGCAATCCTGAACCACCGCCCAAGGGGCAGAGGAGTCCACGCCCAGTAATGGCCATTGAGCGATGTAATCTTCGATTTTTGGCGATTTCATAAGAATCTTCCGAATAAGTGAGGCGTGGGTGGACTGTCGACGACTTGAACGACTCGCTACGCCTGCCAGTCGTACCTGTACAAGCATTTTCAAGGTACGGCGCAATGGATAAGACAATCACCGTGGATCAACTGGCAACCACTGATCTTGAATCAATCAACGAGATATGGCTCGGCGGGACTCATACCCAGTTATGCCTGTGGCGTGGAGAGCAAGTCTTCACCCACGAAATGCTCAGCGAGGGCACCCATGACCAAAATGTTCGCCGCCTGTGCTTGCAGTTGGTTGACCCTGACGATCGAGACGCAGTGGCCCGGGTTGAGGCGATAGCGCGCGAACGACTGGAAGAAATGGGCAAGCAGGGCGAGTTTTATCCGGCCGAGGAGGCGGACACTCGTCAATAGCCGCTCTGCAGCTGATGTAAAGCGCTGCTGCTAAAGCAGCGCCTCAAGCGTGCTCTTCAACCCTGCGCACATCCCCCAACGAATCACGCTGCATCGATTGCAAGTTCTTTTCGATGGTTTCGCACAGCGCTTCCATCTGAATCTGGTGTTCGCTGTGGCGAAACGGGCTTTGCAGATCGGTGCCGATGCGCTCGATGGCCAGCAGCATGAACCCGACCACGGTCGACGCCAGCGGCGTGAACCAGCCGAGGGATTCCACCAGTCCTATCGGGACGATCAGGCAGAACAGCGAAATGAACAGCCGTGGGAAATACACATAAGGGTAGGGCAGCGGGGTATTGGCGATTCGCTCCATCCCGCCCTGACTGTTGGACAGATCCACCAGGGTCGACTCAAGCCGCGCCAGGCGAATACTGTCCAGATGCCCGGCCTTGTATTCGCGAGCGAGCAAAGTCGCCGAGCCGGTGAGGATATCGTTGGCAAAGTTATTGGTTGTGCCGCTGCGGGCGAATTCTTCGGCGGGAATAAACGCCCGTACCTCTTCGGGACACGGCTGACCTTGCAGGTGCGCGGCAAGACAATTCACATAAGCAACATGGCGGCGCAACAGCGTGGATTTGACCGGGTTCACCTCGCCACCAGCGTCGTCCAGCAGCGTCAGCACCTGCCGGGCGAAGCTGCGGGAATTGTTGATCATCGACCCCCACAGCGTCCGTGCTTCCCACCAGCGGTTGTAAGCGCTGCTGTTGCGAAAACTGATCAACACGATCAACGCCGAACCGAGCAAGGTCAGCGGCATCAACGGCAGGTTCAGTTTGGCGTTGAGGAACAGCATGAAGTCGACGGTGACGGCGATGTCCCAGAGCAGCAACCAGAACAAAGACCAGCCCACGTAACCCAGGGTCTTGATGATCAGACGGTATTTTTTGACGATGGCAGCTTTCAAACGGAAACCTCGTGGCGAGCTGTTTGCTTAAACGCTTAAGCTCGGACGATGGATGGCACCGGCAGTTCCCTGGTGGAGCGGTCAGCCGTCAGTCAGTCTGTAAAGTCTGGCCCTGTGCATGGCGAATGCTTTCGAGAAAAATCCTCGTCTCTCGATTCGACCGCGCTACGCTGGGTTTTGCCGCGCTCCCGCCACACTGGCTCGGCGGTCCGCCCGTTCGCCGAGTCGCCATCCCAGCAGACCCCACAGCAGTGCACACAACGCGCCGACCAATGCCGCCATGCCTGCACCTTGGCTGAGGGCGTCCAGCGCGCTTTTCGCCCAGGCACTGATGGCATCGCCGGCGCGGTAGACCACTGTGTCGATGAAGTTCTTCGCCTTGTACTTGCTTTCGGCATCGAGCGGGGCAAACAGCATCTCTCGGCCTGGGCGCACGAAGGCGTACTCACCGATGCGGCGCACGATCATCAGCGCGGCGATCAGGCCAAAGCTGGGCGCGAAGATCAGCCCGATAAACCCCGCGCACATCACCAGCGGCACCATGGCCAACAGCACGCCGACGCCGAGCTTTTGGGCGAGGCGCCCAGTGATAAACAGCTGACAGAGCAGGGCGCCCGCCTGCACGACAAAGTCGATGATGCCGAACACGCGCACCTGCGCCTCGCGGTCCGGGAAGTGTTCGGCGACGACACGTGCCTGCTCGAAGTAAAGGAAGGTGGAGACTGTCGCCAGCAGCACCACAAAGCCGCAGATGCCGAGCAGATAGGGTGATTTCAAAACGGCCGTCATACCGCTGAACGGATTGCCCGGCAACGGACTGCGGGGGCTTTCGCTCGGCGCGGCATCGGGGCGTCCTGCGCCACCCCGTTCACGCCAGCGCATCAACTGGCGCTTGAACCACATCGCAGCGGCCAGCAGAACAGCGGCCAGCAGCATCAGGCCGGACTCGCCCAGCGGACCGATCAGCAAGGCGCTCAGCGCAGGGCCGCTCAGGCCGCCGACGCTGGCGCCCGCCGCGATGAACGCGAACAGGCGTTTGGCCTGGGCACTGTCGAATACATCGGCCATCAGGCTCCAGGCGACCGATACGACAAACAGGTTGTAGACCGATATCCACACGTAAAACACGCGCGCCAGCCACGGGCTTTCCTCGCCCAGGAACAAGGCGGCGAACAACAGCAGATTGGTGCAGAAGAATCCGTACACCCAGTCCACGAAATGCAGGCGCGGCACGCGTGCGCTGAGCCAGGCGAACAGCGGCACGGCCGCCAGCATGACCAGGAAGGTCGCGGTGAACAGCCACTGCAAGTTCTCGACGCCGGCAGTGATGCCCATCGATTCGCGGATCGGACGGAGCATGAAATAGCCGGCGAACAGGCAAACGAACAGCAGAAAGCCATTGAGCGCAGGGCGCAGCTCGTGAGCCTCGGCATTGATGATGGCGCCGGCGCGGTGGGCGAGAAGAGACGTATCCATGTTGCGCTCCTGTAGGAGTGTCGAGGCAATGGCACGGGGCCTGCCCGTGCCAGCGGGCTCAGCGGTAGGTGACGCCGGTCAGTCGCTCGGAGAGTTGCCACAGTGTGGCCGAATTCGAGCGATCGGCAGCGGCCGGCGGCATCTTGGCGAAGCCCAGCGGCCCGCGCTTCTCGTTATCACCGGTAGGCCCGTAGTAGGCACCGCCGACAGCCTCCAGCGCCGTCGCCGCATATAAGGTGGGCAGCGCGCCCTGCGCTGCGGAATGATACAGGTCCCGCTCTACAGCCCATTGTTTGCCGAATTGACTGTCCAGGCCAGGCCCCCGGGCGATCAGTTCGGTCACGGCAACGCCGGGGTGAGCGGCGATGCTGCGTATTCCCCAACCGGCGGCATCGCTGCGCTGCTGAAGCTCGATACTCCACTTCAGAACCGCCAGTTTCGATTGGCTGTAGCTGGCGAAAGGGTCGTAAGCGCGCTCAGCCTGCAGGTCATCGAAGTTCAGGCTTGCGCGCCCGGCGGCGATGCTCGACAGGCTGACCACCCGACCATCGTCGCTTTTGCGTAGCAGCGGCATCAGCAGGCCGGTCAAGGCGAAATGCCCCAGGTAATTGGTCGCCAATTGCATCTCGTAGCCATCAGCGGAAACGCCTCGAACAGGCGGCGACATGATCGCGGCATTGTTGATCAGCACGTCGAGCCTCGGCAGGCGCCCTTGCAGACGGTTGGCGAGGTCGCGCACCGATTGCAGATTGGCAAGGTCCAGCGTTTCGAATTGCACGCGCGCCTCGGGCACGGCTTGCTTGATCTTCGTGATCGCTTCGCGGCCGCGCTCGGCGTTGCGTGCGGCGATGATCACCTCGGCACCGGCTCGGGTCAGGGCCAGCGCGTCTTCATAGCCCATGCCGCTGGTGCCCCCGGTCACCAGCACGATGCGGCCTTTCTGGCTGGGCATGTCGTGGGTTGACCAGTCCGGCTTCGGCTCCGTTCGGGAAGTCGCCTGCGCAGCCAGTGTGCCGGCCATCGCGGAAATGGCGAACAGCATTCGGGCGGCCTTGAGAAGGCGTTGGGTCGCGGTATTGCTCGGCGTAGCGGGTGAATGGCTCATCGGGGGATTCTCATTCGCGTGACAGGTTCCCGGTTGGCGGGGCGAGTGAGCAGTATCGGTGTACGAATGCCCGAGGATAAGTCGGGCATTGGTGGATGGCCCGTACGGTATGGCGTACAGTCAGGCGCCTGCGGAGGAAGCATTCATGCGTAAACCAAACCTTACCGATGTGTCGATATTTGCTGCGGTGGTCGAGGCGGGGGGATTTCGTGCTGCCGCGCAAAAGCGCGGGCTGTCCGCCTCGTCGTTGAGCGACTGCATGCGCCGGCTGGAAAGCGATCTGGGCGTGCGCCTGCTCAATCGAACCACGCGCAGCGTCACGCCGACGGCAGCCGGCGAGCGATTGCTCGAGCGCCTGCGTCCGGCCTTGCAGGAAATCGACGCCGCTTTCAACGATCTGGACGACGATGCTCAGCGCCCGGTCGGCACGCTCAAACTCAATGTGCCGGTGCCGGTGGCACGCTTTCTGTTGCCCGACCTGCTGGCGCGTTTTCTGCGCCTTTATCCAGGGATCAGTGTCGAAGTCGTCATGGACAACACCTTTGTCGACGTCAACGCTGGCGGGTATGACGCCGGCGTGCGCTATGAAGAGAGCCTGGCCAAGGACATGATCGCCGTGCCTATCGGCCCGCGTCGCCAGCGCTTTGTTGCAGCTGCCGCCCCGGGCTATCTGGCTGAACGAGGGACACCCAATCACCCCGAAGAACTGCCGGGCCATGACCTGCTTGGCCATCGCTTCGAGAGTGGCAAAGTCGGCGTATTCGAGTTCCATCGAGACGGCCGTATCGTGCGTATCCCGCCTCAGGGGCAACTGCTGACGTCGTCGCACGATCTGAAAGTTCGCTCGGCCATCAACGGACTGGGCATCGTCTATACCTTCGAGGATTTTCTACGCGAGCCACTCTCCGATGGTCGACTGGTGCCGATTCTCGAGGACTGGTGGCAGGCCTTCGACGGCCCGTTTCTTTACTACCACGGCCGCCGTCACATGCCTTCGCCGCTGAGGGCGTTTGTGGGTTTTTTGCGGGGGGAAGGGCGGATTGCGGAGAGTTTAGGTGTTTTCGGCGCTGTTTCGTGAGGTCAATGTATGGTCTGCCAGCAGGGCGTCGATGGCGACGGGTAGCAATCGGCCAAAAGCGGCCCCTGGCGCCAAGCAAAACTCACACAGTATAGGACGAAGATGTCTTCCGGAGCGGGGACAGTCCACGCAGTGTCGGTTACTGTCCAAACACGTAGTTAATGGCAGTGGAGAAATAAATCTGTTCCCTTTGCGTGAGTGGCTTAATAATCAGCTCGAACCGCCTAGGGCAATGCACGCATTACGTAATGATATGGATAGCTAGGGGAAGCGATGCAAATTCCAGATTTCAGGCTTGTGGATGACCTGAGCCATGAAGATTTTGAACACTTTGTGAAGGACCTGCTGCTTGCATCGGGCTGGCAGGATGCAGTGGTCACAGAGACTGGCAGCGAATATCGCTATGGTGATGGTGGGGTTGACATCTTTGCCTACCGTGAAGGACGTAAGTTTGCAGTAGAGGTCAAACAACGCAAGCGGGACAGCACGGTGGACGTCAGCGCCCTAAACCAATTGGTCACCGGGGCTCGGCTCGCAGACGTGAAGCAGATGATCTTAGTCACCAACTCATACTTCACCTCAGAAGTCAAAATACGCGCCTTACGCCTAGGCGTTGAACTGATTGATCGGGACGCATTGAAGAACTTGTTTGTGGTTCGCGGCTCTGAGATCGGCCGAAGGATCAAGCCACGTGAATATCAGGTTGAGGTCATTCAACAGGCGTTGGAGCAATTCGACGCAGGCAAACGAAAACTGCTGATTGAGATGGCAACCGGACTGGGTAAAACCTACACCGTTGCGTTGTTGATAAAACAGTTACTCGAGCGCGCAGGAGAGGGGCAGCGTGTCCTATTTATCGCTCACCAGATTGAGATCCTTTTGCAGTCGGTGACTGCCTTCAAGAACGTGCTGGGTTTGGGGAGCTACAGCTTTTCTGCTTGCTTCGCTGGATCTCGACCGGAGAATACTGACTTAGTCTTTGCCAGCTTTGACACGCTGTATGGTCAACTCGCCGAACTGTCGTCCGGTAGCTTCGATTATGTAATCGTTGACGAAGCGCACCACACCCCCGCCAGGACATATTCGAGCGTTGTGGAGCACTTCCAACCTCGTCTACTTATTGGTCTTACCGCTACGCCTTGGCGCACCGATAACAAAAGCGTTAGCGGCTTCTTCGGCGGCGCGGACAGCCATATAGGCCGTTATGACCTGGTTTGGGGACTGCAGCACAAGAAACTGGCGTTTCCCAAGTACTTGGTTTTGCTCGACGACATTGACCAAGATCGTATTGACCAACTGGAAAGTGGCCTGTCGATTTCAGATCTGGATAAACGCCTGTTCCTGCATAAGAAGGATCAAGAAGTCGTCCGCCTGATCGAGGCTACGGTCGAGCAGAAGAAGTTAAGTAACGTAAAGGGAATCGTTTTCTGTCGAAACATCCGACATCTGCGACACCTACTCGGCTTCTTCCACCCTGGCACCGCTACTAGTGTGCATTCACGGATGCAGGATGGTGAGCGGCGGGAAAACATTCGGCAGTTTCGCGAAGGCGATCTCAAGTACATCTTGGTGTGCGACCTATTCAATGAGGGGATCGATATCCCTGAAACCAATCTGCTCGTGTTCATGCGCTATACGGGTTCGAAAACCGTATGGCTGCAACAGCTGGGTCGTGGCTTACGCAAAACGAACAACAAAGATTGTGTTCATGTGCTCGACTTTGTGGGATCTCTGGATCGCATCAAGGATGTTCAACAATTGGTCAAGGCTGTTATGCGCAGCAAACCAAGAAAAAAGCTGACTGAGGGCGATCTGGATGAGGTTCACGATGATCAACACGATCTGCACGATGACACTATCGAAGTAACTTACAGCCAGTCGGCTGCTCGTGTGCTGGAACTTATCGAGCGCCTGAGGTATCGACTTAATAGCCGTGAGGAAATGATCGATCAGCTGAGGCGCCATCAGAACGTCACCGGTACCGTACCATCAATTGAAGCGCTGGAAAGTAGTCTGGAAGACGTCTCTGTGGACCAGGTAGCCACGCACTTTGACTCCTATCAAGGTTATCTTCATGCCGCGTTCGGCTGGGACATTGATACCGCAGCCATCAGCAGCGAAGTCTCTCATTCCTACAGGATCTATAAGGACAAGCACGGGGTCGCACCTAGCCCCAAGGCGTTGTCGTTGGAGTTCCAATACAAGACGCTGCCGTGGTTCACTACAGCAGAAATAGCGCGTTTGATCGCCGGGTTAACACCGACACAGTTGCGGGACACCATTTCTTATGGCCGGCTAGGGGCTGCTGAATCGGAGGTAATTACAGCGCAGGCCGAACCGGTCGTACAGGCTGCCCCATCACCTTTGATAACTGAGGATCAAGCTAAGCTCGAACTCCTCGCAAAGTATCGCGGTGTAGTCAGCAGCCGCGCGGATCTGTTGACACTGCCAAAAGAGCAGCTCGACCAGATAACCGCCGTATTCCGTTCCACATCCGTGTTTTTGGTGCGGTTGAGAGGCTAGTAGAAATGCACGATGTAACCGAAATTGGGACAGCTGCTCGTTCGCTGAAAGCGCAGATGATCGCAGCAGGTCTGCTCTTCGCTAGCGATACATCGGGGCGCCTGGACATCCTGATCGCCAAACTGGAT
The DNA here is from genome assembly GCF_007293365.2 of Pseudomonas sp. ef1. Lineage (NCBI taxonomy): Bacteria > Pseudomonadati > Pseudomonadota > Gammaproteobacteria > Pseudomonadales > Pseudomonadaceae > Pseudomonas > Pseudomonas sp. ef1. Next base: position 3,499,397 of record NZ_CM129815.1, read on the forward strand.
GTAAAAGACTTTCTTAACTTGCGCGCGCTTCCAGCTTTCTGGGAGCTGCTGGCTCTTTGGCAGATACCGGCTGATATCGAGCACACGACTATGTCGCTGAAGGAGGCAGAGTGTTTACGACCACATATAAACGGCAATACTTTGCCCCCTATGCCCCCTATGCCCCCTCTTGACTCTCACACGAACATGGAGTCAGAGCTTTCGGGAACTGACGTTCCTCCTCTTCTCCCACATCCTAAGACCCTGATCGGTGAGGTTCAACTCGGTGGCCGGTTCGATAAATTGATTGCCCGACTGTGCCGTAGTGCAAGCAGCAGCGCCGGAATTACGGTCAATTTCGAGCGGCTTGAGGATATTTTGAACCTGCCAATTGATAGTCTGTTCAAGCTCGATGGCGTCGGTAAGTCCTACAGGGAAGACTGGCAAGAACTTAAAGTTCTGTATTTAAAGGCAACCGACTTTCTGCCTGTCCCACCAGATTTGTCAGACGTCGTTGAACCAATTGAGCTCGTTCGAGATGACATGCGACTTAATCTGACGCAGTTAGACGCTGCCGAGCTGAAAGTCGTCTCCAAACTTGAGCGCTTAATCGGGCGCGCTGACATCCGGACAATTTTGAGCTTCGACTCATTAGAGGAGGAGGCGGCAAGTAGAATAGGTGGTCGCACAAGAAGCCAACTAATCCAGGTGCAGGCACGTCTGGCTGCCGAGCTCCGCCTCATTGCGGCTGGCACTCTGGACTACTTTGCGACCCCATCCTCGTTGATTACCGCCACAACACAATCGTTCGCATCGGCGGCGGCATTAGGTGCATTTTTACTTGAGCGTGTGGATATTTTTCTGGCGACCCTCGATGAGAAAAGCCAGCTGATCTTCCAGCACCGATGGGGATTCGTGGATGAGCGCCTGACACTTTCAGAAATTGGCAAAAAATTTGACGTTTCACGAGAGCGCATCCGGCAACTGGAAAGCAAGATTAATGAGCGGCTCAATAACTATCTTGCACTAAATTCTGCTGAGATTTGGCACTCCGCCACAAGTATGTCGCATGAAACGCTGCGCCTGGAGATGGCAGATCTGTCAGAATGTTTTGCGGAACAGGACCATTTCCATGAATTTTTGTCATTCGTTAGTTATGGCCGTATCGCCTTTGAGGAGTCTTTGGCGCACCCGCCACTGACAATACTTGATAGCTACTTTGCCCAGCATGGCACGGCTATTGACCAGTCAGTAATTCTTCAATACCTGCAGCAGGAGCTAGGCGGCGATCAAAAGGATGTATCCAATGCGCTACAATTCCTTCATGCTCAAAGTCAAGTGACACTAGAAAGCGGGCTAGTGAGACCGGTAAATTTAGGAAAGCGCGAGGCTGCGGCGGCGGTTCTTGCTGAGCATCCGAATGGCCTGCCGTGGCTGGATATTGCACGACACGCAAATAGGCGCGGCATCTCCAGCAGGCCGTTTTCGGAACAGACCGGTGGCTATGCACTGCAGGACTCCACCTTGATGTATGTTGCCGGCAAAGGTGTGTACCGGCACACCCGTTTCGTAGACTTTTCCACCTTCGACGAGCCCGCCATTTTCCAATCCCTGCATTACTACTTCGCTATGGCTGAACGCGAGGTGGCGCACTTAAGTGAGGCGTTGGAGGAATTACCGGAGCTGCGTAAGCATAATTACTACATACTTCGATATTTAGTGAAAATGCACGGAGAAGGTCACGGAATTTACTTTAACGGCAAGTCACAAACCGACTCCATTAGTCTGAATCCGGAATTCGACTTGTTCTCGCAGAAAAGCGTTATTCTGCAGTATATGCAACAAAGACAAGATCCTTTGACCACTAACGAAGTGGCGCAATTACTGAAAAGCCGAAATTTGCGACATGCGACGCTTTATCTAAAGCAATTAATGGACACTAATCAAGTCGTTCAAATGGATCGTATGCTTTACACTACCTCAGAGAATGCTTACAAAAATATTGATCTGGACACTATGCAACATTCGATAGAGCTGGTTTTACGACGCCACGACAAGCCCGTAGATCCCTCCATAATTCAACATGAATTGAATACGCTGCAGGGCGAAGCCTACTCAAAATACTTCTATAGTTCGCTGGCGCGTTATTTTGCTCAACTTGGGCATTGGGAGCGCCGCCACAGCTTGTTCGCTCTGCAGCCAATTTCCTTTGGCAGCTTAACTGATGCAATCGATAAAATATGTAAAATAGAAGATAGCGTTGAAAAAAACTCCGCATCTCTTAGCCTGCATATCGCGATCAGTAAGGAAGCCGCCAGAGTATCCATCTATAACTGGAAAGCAGCGAAGGCACGACAGGCCGCTGGTGTAGCCGTATCTAAATTGGAAATTGAATTAGAAGATGAGCTGGAAATCGATTGAATAAGTAGCCCTACCTCTCTAGAGACCTTCAGCCCCCCAAAGAGGGTCACTTTGTTCGCTTTTGCCTGTGGCAGTGAGTGATGACGGGCCGCTTTTGGCCGACTCCTGCCAGTCGTGGGGCAGAGAGCGGCCGAAGGGGATCAGCCGGCAATGTCTACAAAACTGCGAGGGATTCACCAGATCGCGACTGAAGTCGCCAACGGGATTCGGGAGCTCGCGGTATTCCAAGTAAAAACTGGTACGTATAATTTTATTTAACACCATCATCCGCAATTTTACCTATAAAATCAGGAATAAGCCGTTCACTGAATCCGGCTACTACAGAAAGCAAGAACATTTTATTGGCACTTTGACTCAATAGCTCCAGCAATAGTCCAGATTTACTAGCCACCAACGCAATAACACCAAACGCACACCCTAAACTGATACGCACACCTCCTTGTAATAAAATCAGCTCAATCGACTCGTACAATTCTACTTTTAATCCCTTCGCTCTTTGCAAGACCGATATCATCGCACCTAGAGCCCCGCCAAAAATGCCAATCAAAAGTGCTTGAAAATTGATTCCACTAACACCAAAAAAATATAACCTAGCCCCTGCAGCAAGAAACAAAACACAAATACTTATCAAGAAAACGACAACTACAAGCTTAAATCTGGCTGCATCAACAACACATTTATCAATATATTTCTTTACAGGCTCAAAAACATCCTCTTCACAATCGATCCCTTTGCTCAAACCCACCACTAAGCAAGAAGCTAACTTGCCGTAGAATTTTTTTAGTTTCGACTTCGGTACAACAACTAACCCAAGTGATTTTATATTGTAAAACTGAGATAATACGCCCGCATTAACTTCGGATGTTCTCTTTATCCAATGCTCAATACCAAGCTCGCTAATCCATACGATGTAGTTATCGCGACACTCCACGACATTTTTAACAGAGGGACTTTCCCTTATAAAGTTCTCAAGATTCTCAATGGCTTTTTTTGTAACACCTTCATCAGCACAGAAAATCGCAGTTAAAATTGAACTTTTATAAGACTGAAGCGCTTCGTGATGCACTCCTTTTAACTTTCTTTTTGCTTGTATCAATAATTGGTCTAGATGTCCAATATCGGCACTTTGCTGTGTTGTAGTGTCAATAGCGCCATAAGAAACGCCAGAATGTTTTTCGTATATCAGATGTTTAGAAGTTCGCGAAAAAATTCGCAAAACCTTATCATCCGCGATGAAGTCTCCAACATCAACTACTCGAAAATCCGTCAAAGTCGATATTTGATGCCGTTTTCCCTCGACACCTTTGTCTTCACTCACAACCATCCTCCAAAATTATCAATCTAAAATTCTTTATCAAGTTCTTTGTGGGGATAATCTATATTACCCAGACCCGCTTCTTCGCCTGTTCAGGATCGAAGTTTTTCATCCAGCAGTTACCATTTCAAACAGAAACTGATCAGCGCTATTCCCGGCTTCCAGAAGTGGCGCTGAAAGCTGAACTAGAAGTGCATTGCTGTGAGCTGAGAGGAACTCACTGGCAATATTGTCAAGGTCACCGCTGGCAGCTTGAACATGCAAGTCAATGAGGGATCGACGAGTCGACAGCAAGATGATCGGCCCCCTACCATCGCGAGAGTGGATATCCAGTACCCACGTACCTTTCTCCTATCCTGATATTGGGTAAATCCAGCTGCGATTTTGCTCTCGATGATTAGGTAAAAATTAGAGCACCGTCCAATCAGATCTGGGCGTTTACCTTCCGCCCCGTGGTCGCCCGGGCCGATGACGTGCTGAGTCTCCCACACAATTGAATTGGGCTTACCCGATTCTCCAAGTTGGGCAGGTGCCAGTTTGAAGAGGTTAGTTAGAACCTCTGTGACTCTACCAGCAAGCGTCACTTGACGTAGCCACTCGGCAAAGAGCTCGGTGAGAAAGTCCTCAAGGGGTGTCCGAAACTCGTTCTGTCGAAGCGCGAACAATTGGTCGAAAAAACTCATACCTTTCCTTGGACGTTGGGGCGAGCGCAGATTCTGGCACAGTCAGAAGCTTATGAGCTGGCTAAATGCCGTTATGGTGTCTGGAAATCCGCTCATGTTGATCGTCCCCAAAAAACGGCTTCTGAAAGGAGTTAAACGGAGCGTCGGCTTCTGGCCGAAATCCGACATTCGACGACATGCCCACCTACGTAATATCTCGCAGCGTCTCGCGAGCAGATCCTCCAGTCGATCCTGGCGGGCTTATCTATTCAAGATCTCCCGCTTTAAGCGGAATTCGCCTGATAACGTCTTCATAAGGAACCAGATCGAGAAAGGCAATGACTTCAACTGCCTGCAGATTTCGCATGCGCATGATCCATACGTAGCTGTTGCGATATGGCGCGCCGTCGGCTGCGGTGGCGGTGCCGTCCCAGTGCACAACGACGTCATCGCCTTCAGCCCAGATATCCGTCACCGTCGGGCGCACGGGCGAGGCGAGCCGTTTTGCGAAGGGTTGGACTGCGCGTTTCAGGAAGTCATCTCGGCCGCGATAAGTACCCGCCGAAGGGCTAGTCCCCTTGATTGTCCAGATCACATCGGGAGCCAGCACATCTGTGAAGAACGTCCGGCCGCCTTGAGCCCACTGGTTGAACGCTTGCGCAATGAATTGGCGGTTGCGTTCCGTAGTCGGTTCGCTGGCCACGGCGGGCGCCGGCCCTGCAATGATTGTGGTGAGGACCAGTGCTAGCGCTGTAGAGAGGCGTTGAACAAACGTCATTTCCTGTGCTCCTTAATCTGTCCGATGAGTCCCGTCGAGTTGGATGGGCCGTTGTTGTTATCTGTAAGCCGCTAGTTGCGTTCCCACACGCCGTTGTTCTATATGGGGCATTGGCAAAGAATCGGGCGCGGGTGTGGACGGCAGTATCTCTGGGCCTCATCTGAAGTGTGACTTATGAGCGGAGGAGGGCTGTTGCAGGATCGTCCTGATTTCTTGCTTGATCATCCGATACCAGTTGTTCAACCGCCGCATGCCCTCGTTATGGAGTTGCGTTTGAGTTCCCTTTCCAAGCTTGTCGATATCGTTGGTCGTCACGCCCGGAATGACGGCATCCACAGCACCGCGATTCCGGGTGTCAGCCTGATTCGTTCGGCTACGCCTACGATGCCTATGCCGGTGGTGTACGAGCCGACACTCTGCCTTGTCGCTCAGGGACGTAAACAAGCGATGCTGGGTACTACCGGCTATGTTTACGATCCTGCCAAGTATCTGGTTGCATCGGTAGACCTTCCGGTGATGGGCTCGGTCATCGAGGCGAGTGAGGCTGTTCCCTATCTGTGCCTGGCGCTGGATCTCGATACCGCTGTGTTGAGTGAACTTGCGCTGCGCCATCCTCTGACTGAAGAGAGCGACAAAGTGCCTTGCGCAGGTATCGTGCTCCACGATACGACTCCAGAACTGCTGGATGCCGCGGTTCGGCTGGCCGGGCTGCTCGACAGGCCTCGGGATATCGAAGCGCTCGCTCCGCTGGTGATTCGCGAAATTCTCTATCGCCTTCTAACCGAAAACGGCAACAGCATCATCAGGCAGATGGCGCAGGCAGGCAGCCGCTTGAACCAGATCGCCAAGGCCATTGCCTGGCTGCGCAGCCATTACAACGAAGCGTGCCGGATAGATGACCTCGTCGGTATCGCCGGGATGAGCCGTTCCTCGTTTCATGCGCATTTCAAGGCGATCACCTCAATGAGCCCGCTGGAATTTCGTAACCAGTTGCGGCTACAGGAAGCACGCCGACTGATGGTCACCGAAGCAGTAGATGCCGCAGAGGCGGGATATACAGTCGGTTATGAAAGTCCCTCGCAGTTCAGTCGAGACTACGCCCGCCTGTTCGGTATGCCGCCGGCGAAGGACGCCTGGCGGCTACGCAGGGCGGTCGAGGTGTCGAGCGGATGATTGGGCCACGGTTGCCCTGCGGACTAAGGCGCCGAGCGTCCAGGGATAAGGGTCCATACGAAGGGGCATAAAGTACAAACCTTCACCGCTTGTATTTGAAACTCTGCACCTCACCAGTGATGCTTTTTAGCCCTGTCTTGGGTAGTTCGAATGTCTGAAATTCAATGCCTGCTGCGTCAACCTTGACTCGTTTCAGTAGATAAAGCATGTCGTCAGATTCTGAAACCTTGCACCCGCTGAACTGGTCGAGATTTTTGTAGGTAAACTGCCGCACCTCGCACGTTGTTGCCAGTTCCAGCGCTGCTGCCCGTCCCGCATTTGACGGCACTCGGACCAACAGATACCAGGCGATCATCAACAAAAACGCGAGCAGGAAAATAGAACCCACGATGATAAACATGCCGCGGTTTTCCGCGGCTCGTTCACGCACATCGGCGACCCATTTTGCCGGTGGGGCAGGTTGGGGCGCGTCCAGTTTTCTTTTTTCGAAAAGCAGTATAAGCAGGGAAACAATCCCGACCAGAGCCATGGCGAAGAAGAGAGCAGAGAGAAAAGATCCGAACCCGGAAGCACCATAGGAAAGGTATTGCTGGGCGCTGATGTTTAATCGTTCGATGGGCACATCGAGCGTTAGATAAAACTTCTCAAGGTGAGCGAAACCGCTCAGGGTAAAAGCGCCCAGCATGCTGGCTATAAAAAGAGCTGCGTCGATGCGGAGATATTTTTTCAGTCCGCGCTGGTCTGCCGATGGGTTGTTCTGGTCGCTCATCTCTTGTCCTTCAGATCTGAAGATTGGAAACCCTGTGAGAGCTTGGTAAGTCGTCACAGGGCGTTTTCGGTTACTCCACCGGCACGACGTTATCCAACGCCTGATTGACCGCCAGCTCGCCGAGCATGACGACCTGCGCGATACCTTGCAGTGTCTTGCGCGCAGATCCTTCAACCATCCCAATCACGTCACTCAACATCACCGAGGCCGAGCCCAGCGATTCGCTGGCGTTGACCAGCAGTTCTTCAGTGGCGGTTTTCGGGTTGGCGAGGAACATGCTGCTGGTCTGGTAGGGCGTGGTTTTGAGGGTGTCGGTGGGTTTGAGGTAGTGGTCGAGGGCGCGGTCGGCGGCTTCGTGGAGTTTTTTTGAGTCGAGGGATTCGTAGGGGGAGGTTGCGTCCGACGCTGGCGGGTTAGGCGTTACTTTGAACATGGTGAAGCTCCATATGTGACCAAGGGAGCCATCACTCTCGCTACCAAACGAAGGGTGGTGGCCATACGAAGGTTGGTAGACCGGCCCACATGGAAAAACCGGCGCGCTCGAAAACGCCCTGCGCATGGCCACCATAAAACCGATGCGAAAGCATCTGCATACGATGACGTTATGCGCCATGTGGAAAGCGGGCTACCAAACCCGATCACTGTTTTCAGTGACCGGTCAACGATAGAACCACGGTCCGAGGCGCACAAGCCGGCGGATTCTGGCGTAGTCGTAGGCAATGGCGCAAGGCGTTGTAGCTTGCTGGAATAGTCTGGATGTCGGTTTTAAACGAGGTGTTTAGGGAATTGGTTTTGGCTGAGGTTTTGTGTTGATCGGGCTGGGGTCTTTGCGAGCAGGCTCGCTCCCACAAGTGTCGAGTGGGCAATGTTTATAGCGGCGTGCCGAGCGGCCCCATCACACATTTTGAACTTTGCTTTACCCACCATTTCCATTGTTTGAGGTGACAACCCTCCAGCTCCTCCACACCAGAATCAAGGAATGACCGTGACGGCTCCCACTCATAAACCTGCTCTGTGCCGGGCTATCACTTTCCCGATGCTGTTTCTGTTTATTCTCGGCGATGTACTCGGCGCGGGTGTTTACGCACTCGCCGGAACGATCGCGGGGGAGGTGGGCGGCGCGATTTGGGTGCCGCTGCTGATCGCGTTGTTCTTCGCCATGTTGACGGCAGGTTCCTACGCGGAGTTGGTGACCAAATATCCCCACGCCGGCGCGGCTTCGGTGTTCGCGGAAAAGGCCTTCAAGTCGCCGCTCATTTCCTTCCTGGTCGGTTTCTGCATGCTGGCGGCTGCGGTCACCAGCGCTGCGGGTTTGTCGCTGGCGTTTGCCGGTGATTACTTGAACGCCTTCGTCGACGTATCGCCGCAGATTGCAGCCCTGGTGTTTCTTCTGGCTATCGGCCTGCTCAACGCGCGGGGGATCAAGGAGTCGCTTGGGGCGAATCTGGTGATGACCGTGATTGAACTGTCCGGGCTGATTTTGGTGATCGTCGCCGCTGTCTGGTATTTCCGCACAGGCGATGCGGACCTGGGACGGACCCTCACGTTCAAGCCGGGCGTCAGTCCCATGCTGGCGGTGTTGGGGGCGGCATTGTTGGCGTTCTATTCCTTCGTTGGGTTCGAAACTTCGGCCAATCTGGCCGAGGAAATCAAAGATGTGCGCAAGGTCTACCCGCGTGCCTTGTTCGCCGCTTTGCTCACCGCTGGCGTGGTTTACATGGCGGTGGGCGTGGCCGCTTCTTCGGTGTTGCCTACCGAGAAGTTGGTGGCCACGTCGGCGCCTTTGCTCGAAGTTGTCCGCGCATCGACCCTCGCAATACCACCAGCGCTGTTCTCTTTTATTGCGCTGATTGCTGTGGCCAACGGTGCGCTGTTAACCATGATCATGGCCAGTCGATTGACTTATGGCATGGCGAATCTGGGGCTGTTGCCGGGTGTTTTGGGTGCGGTGCTGCCTGAACGAAAAACTCCGTGGGCTGCCATTGTCGCAACCACCGTGGTCGCTATTGCCCTGACACTCACAGGCACGCTGGCAACGCTGGCAGAGACGGTGGTGTTGCTGTTGCTGTTCGTTTTTCTGAGTACCAATGTGGCGGTGCTGGTACTTCGGCGGGACAGGGTAGAGGAAGACCACTTTCGCGTGCCGACCTTCGTCCCGGTGCTTGCGATCGTGTCATGTCTGGTTCTGCTCAGTCAGCAGGGGTGGGAAACGTGGTTGCGGGCGGGGGCGCTGATCATTGTCGGGATGTTGCTGCATGGCTGTTCTCGCATCAGATTTTCCGCGATCAGTAAGGCTGGTTAGGTTGTCAGGCTCGATCGGTGTGGTGCCGACGCTGCTGATCCATCACAACGAGCAGGAAGGGCTGGTGCCATTCCATGCCGTGGTCGAGTCGACAGTGCAACGGGCGCGGCCAGTGTTATTGACCGCGCTCGCAGCGATTCTGACGTTCATTGCGCTCACCCACTCGATGTTCTGGGCACGCTGACCTACACGCTGATAGATGCTCTGAGATAATGAGGGTGATAGCATAGCGATATCACTTTTCGCCGGAGACGGCCGCTGTTGACGAAGCGGCCGTAGGTATCTCAACAAGGAAGAACAATGCGTTCGTCGTTTTTCAATTCACAACTCAAGCTATCCGCTGTTCTGCTGGCAGCCATTTTCACCACCGCCTGCTCCAACTATCACTACAAGGATTACCAGGGCGAATGGGCGCCGGAATCGATGACGCCTTATGATCTTTCCAATAACGCTCCCGACGCCGCGCTTGTGTACTTCGCGACCACTCAATTTCGCGCTATCGGTGTGCCTTTTCACCGACTGCTGCTGGCCACGCAAGTGGATGGCCAACCGTTGCCGGGCGCCGGTCGTGCGTCAATTCTCGATGTTTCCGGCAAGCAGGCGCTACGCCTTAAGCCCGGGAAGCACTCATTGGGCTGGTGCTGGGTATCGATGAACGGGCTGGGTACGGGCGGTGCCAAATGCGGCTTCAGTGCGCGCGATGTCGAGTTCCGCGCCGGTCAGCGTTACGTAGTGGATTTCTCAACCAGCAACTCCATCAGCGGACCTCCAGGACGTGAGATATCAACCATCACCATCGAATCCGAGATTCGCAATCTGGATTCCCCGCAAGTCATCTATCCGATGCCACAGGCGCAACAGGTGAAGGAATGACTGAAAAACCCGCGAGCAGGGTCTGTCGCGGCGTCAAACTCAGCAGTCCTGAGTCTGCGCAGCAAGCCATTCGCTGCGCGTGATCTCCCACACTTCCACCGGCATTGGCCCCGACACAAACTGGCCGTCCCGTGTTTCAACCATCCGCATGCCTTCATCTTCGGATATCTTGCGCGAGGCGTGGTTGGCGGCGGCCTTGGGCACCTGCATCAATGGGCGCATCAAGGTGTCGAACCAGTAGGCATTGATCACCTTGCAGGCCTCGCGCATGTAGCCGTTGCCCTGAAACTGAGGGGCGAGCCAGAAGCCTCGATGGTTACCCGGTTGATCAAACAGGCTGATACTGCCGACGCAGCTCTCGGGCTGAACGCGGGTGCGGATCATCCAGTGCCATTCCTTCGCGGCGGCCATCGCGGGCAGCGCGACATCGCGGACGTAAACAAGCGCGCCGTCGTCCGGATACGGCCACGGAACGCGGCTGTCGAGATAGCGCACGACCTCCCATTGCGGAAACGATTGCTGCACCGCCGCTGCATCACTCAGTTGCAGCGGCGTGAGGATCAAGCGGCGGGTGTAAAGCGTGGGGATGCAATCCATGGCGATCAATCCTTGCGAGCAGTGGCGGGCAGCATCGGTACTTTCTCAAACGAGCAGTTGAAGTGTCGAGCGACCTGTGCGCGGTCTCACTCAACTAGTCCAACCAGCTCCCCACCGTCCTCTTTCAACCGCTGCAAAAACACCTGCGCCTCCAGCAATTGATACGGAAAATACAGCCCCGGCCTTACCGGCATTTGCCCATCCAGCCCAACCAGCCGCTCCAGCAACATGGCCACACTGAGCCCGGTCAACGCCGCTGCACCTGCGTGGTGAACCACGGCGTGGCGGGTGCGCAACGGCTGGCCATCGTGATCCGTGCCTTCAAGTTCGATGAGTATTTCCGTCGACATCGGCTGGCCCTGACGCCGGGTCGAGCTGACGCCGCTGGCGAGGTTGAACTCGACGTTCGGGGCGTCGGTGGCGGCGGCGAGGCCGGTCACGTCGATCGAGGAAAAGCCGGCGCCCTGCAGGGTCGTGCCGTCGACGGCGCGGAAGCTGGCCTTGGCGTCGTCGCCTTCACGCCAGATGAACTCGCCGCCTCTGCGGGTCAGCGCGGCGGGCAGCATTTTGTTCAGGTGCTCGAAATCGACGGCAACGGTCGGGCCGCCGCCGTCCTGTTCGTCGACCAGTGCGTGGATGCGGATGTCGTGCACGCGGGCGAAGGCTTTGGCGATGTGCAGCGTTGCCACGGTGGTGGCACCGACCATCCATTCATAGCCGAGGACAATGGGCGCCGCGTCGGGCGAGTGGATGAAACTGGCGATTTGCGGGGCGATTTCGAACACGCCGGAAGAGATGCTCAGGTGCGGCACTTTGCGCTTTTGCGCAAAGCGCAGTCCGGCGAGGGCGTGGTCCATGTAGAACAAGGCGATGGCGCTGATCGGGCGATCACCCAGTCCCAGATCTTCTGCGCCAGCATCGATGACCACACCTTGGGCATTGCCGATTTGCTCGGCGGTTTGCTCAGCCTTGGCGAGGTCGCGTCCGCCGATCAGCAACGGAACGTCGGGATGCGCCGCGCGCAATGCGCGAGCCGTCTGGTGGCCGATGGCGCCGGAGCCGCCCATGAACAGAATGGGATGAAGTGGCATGAATCCTCCTCATTTTTCCTGGATTGAAACGTGCTTTGGCTAAACACCCTAACACGCACTTTCCGGATTGCCCGTGCGGTCCTCAGGCGCACCGACGAACGTTCATTTGAGCAAGTACGAAGCGTGGGCCGGATCATAGCGCCACACCGGCTCTGACAGATGCTCGGCAAAGAAGTCGGACAGCGCGCGGATTTTCGCTGGCCGACTGCGTGCAGATGGCGTCACGAAATACAGGCCGCCGCGAGTCATGTGCCACTCCGGCAGCAACACTTCCAGCCGCCCATCGGCCAGGTATTCGCTGGCGATGAATTCCGGTAGTTCGGCGATCGCCAGCCCTTCGAGCAACACCGGCAGCAGCGCATCGGAATTGGTCACGCGCAACGGGCCTTTCGGCACGACATCTTCCTCGACGCCGCTCTCGTGGGTGAAGCGCCAGACTTGTGTGCGCGCACGGTAGGCGTAACTCAGGCACGAACGCGTCGCCAGATCACGCGGGTGCGCGGGGCGTCCATGAGTTTCCAGGTAGCCGGGAGACGCCACCAGCAACTGGCTCACGGCGCACAGTCGACGTGCGACCAGCGATGAATCGGGCAGGGCGGCGATACGCAACGCGGCGTCGAAACCCTCGGCGATCAGGTCGACCGAGGCGTCGTGCAAATGCAGGTCGACAAACAGCTCGGGGAATCGGCGCAGCAGTTCGGGCAACAACGGCGCGATCCAGCGCAAACCGAAAGACATGGGCACGGCGAGGCGCACTTGTCCGCGCGGCTGCACCGAGAGGTCCTGGGCTTCACTCTCGACTTCCTCGGCCTGCCGGTAAATGTCCCCGGCTTTGGCCGCCATGCTCGAACCGAACTCAGTCAGTGCCAATTGCCGCGAGGTGCGGTTGAACAGGCGACCGCCGAGGCGCTCTTCGAGCCGCGCTATCGCGCGCGACACCGTCGGTACCGAAACACCCATGACCCGTGCGGCAGAAGCGAACGAACCTTCCTCCGCGACTTTGGCGAACATCGCCAGACCTTCAAAATCAGGCAGTTTGCTCATTTCAATTCTGCAACGATGTGTTTCAGACAATTCTATTTTGAAAGGTCTGCAGCGTCGATAAGCTTTCCCCAATGCGCAACCCAACGCTGACTGGCTGTACTCACGTTCTGGAGAAGACTTATGACTGGCAAACTTCAAGGCAAAATCGCACTGGTTACCGGCGGCACCACTGGCATTGGCCTGGCCACGGCCAAGCGCTTCGCCGAAGAAGGCGCTTACGTTTACATTACCGGCCGTCGTCAGGCCGAGCTCGATGCCGCCGTTGCCCTGGTCGGCAACGCCAAGGGCGTTCAGGTTGACTCGACGAACCTCGAACAGCTCGATGCGCTGTACCAGCAAATCGGTGCCGAGAAAGGCTACCTCGATGTGCTTGTCGCCAACGCCGGCGGTGGCTCGATGCTTCCATTGGGTGAGATCACTGAGGCGCACTACGACGATACCTTTGATCGCAACGTCAAAGGCGTGCTGTTCACCGTGCAGAAAGCCCTGCCGCTGCTGGCCAAAGGCGCTTCGGTGATTCTCACAGGTTCCACAGCGGGCAGTTCCGGCACGCCGGCGTTCAGTGTGTATTCCGCGTCGAAGGCGGCTGTCAGGGCATTTGTGCGCAGCTGGATTCTCGACTTGAAGGGTCGTAACGTGCGCATCAACACACTCAGTCCCGGCGCAACCAAAACCCCGGGGCTGGTGGGGCTGGCCGGTCCGGACGCTGAACAGCAACAGGGTTTGCTCGATTACATGGCGTCGCAGATACCGATGGGGCGTGTCGGCGAGCCGGGAGAAATCGCCGCTGCCGCTGTGTTCCTCGCCTCGGACGACTCGAGCTTTGTGAACGGTATCGAGCTGTTTGTCGACGGTGGTCAGGCGCAAATCTGACTCTGAGAGGGGACGATGTGGCCATCGTCCCAACCTCGCTACTTGGATCCAATCATTGACTGAGTATATCGCTCGCCGACAAGCGGTAGGCTGAGCCTATTGCTAAAAGTGATGGCGCAATGACATATTGCAGCACCTTTCCTCACTTCAAGATGTACCGAAAATGCGCCCCCTCAAGTCACTTGTTGCAGCGTCGTTGCTGCTCAGCGGGTGCAATGGAATGCCAGTCGCTTATGTTCAGGATCCTGTTTTAGACCAAGCCTTTGTCGTTCACTCCGGCGCGCCTTTGCCTTACCTGCTGATGGGTTCGGCTGTGCAATGGAACGACGACTTCGCCGTGACGGTGAAGCACATTCCTTACTTGTCGGGCACGGTTTTCCAAGGGCAGGCAGACGTGCAGTTCTTCCGCCACAAGGCCAATAGCGTGCCGGCGTGGCGCGGCTACAAGCCGGGCGAAGAGCTGACTTCGGTGGGCTTCAATTCGCTGTACATGTCGGTCAAGGGCACCGGCCAGGCGTTGCCGGCCATGGTTCGCCTCGACGTCAAAGAGGGCAATGTGCTTTACGGCACCCACAATGGCGCACTGGCCAAAGGCATGTCTGGCGGGCCGGTGTTTTCCGCCGATGGCAAAGTGGTTGGCATCAACGTGGCGTTCCTCACCCGTGACGACGTCAGCCGGCTCAAGCGCAAGGACTTGCTCGATCAACCGCGCGTGAGCATCTTTTTGCCGTACGCGGAGATCAATCGCGAGTGGTCGCGCTATCAGGCCAGCGTCACCCCCACAGCGCCACCAGCGACCAAACTGGCCAGCCGCTGATCAGCGTTCGCGCAACGCTTCGCGGGCGCGGTTGAGTGGTTTGATCAGATAGTCCAGCACGGTTTTCTCGCCGGTACGAATGTCCACCGTGGCGATCATCCCGGGGACGATGGCGAAGCGTTTGCCGGCCTTGTTGCGCAGTTCATCCGACGCAGTGCGGATGAACACGCGATAGTAGAAGATTTCCGGCTTGGCTTCGTCCTGGATGGTGTCCGGCGAGATCGTCACCACTTCGCCGTCGAGGCTGCCGTAGATCGAATAGTCATAGGCGGTGATTTTCACTTTCGCCGCCTGGCCCGGGTGAATGAAGGCGATGTCGCGCGGCGAGATACGCGTCTCGATCAGCAGTTGTTCGTCGAGCGGCACGATCTGCATGACCTGGCCGTTGGGCGCAATGACGCCGCCAATAGTGCTGACGTCGATGTCCTTGACGATGCCGCGCACCGGCGAGCGCAGGGTCAGGCGCGACAGTGAATCGGTACGACCACGAATCACCGCTTCGAGCATTTGCGCTTCGGCATTGGCCTTGGCCAGGTCCTCGCGGGCGCGGACCATGTAATCGGAGCGGGCTTCGGTGGCTTTCAATTCCAGCTCCGAGCGCTGACGGGTCAGGCGCAGCACTTCGACCCGACTCGAGGCGCCGATCTTCGCCAGATTTTCAGTAATCGCCAGTTCGCTGCGCACCAGTTTCAGCGAGCTCTGAATGCCGTCGAGGGTTTCCGCCAGACCTTTGCGCCGGGTCTGGTAGAGCTCGGTTTCGGCGCGGATCAGATCAGGAAACTCTTGCAGCGAGGCGTCAAACGTCAGCGGCTTTTCGCTGACCTCGGCCTGCAAGCGGTTGACGCTGGCCAGCGCCGCGCGGTACTTGGCCGCGCTTTCGCCGACGTTGGACTGGTTCTTCACCGGGTCCAGTTGCGCGAGGATCTGCCCGCGCTCGACCAATGCGCCTTCGCTGACATTGAGCTGCTCGAGAATGCCGCCCTCCATCGACTGAATGACTTGCTCGCGCGAGCTCGGCACCACTTTGCCGGTGCCGGTCGAGACTTCGACGATCTCGAACCAAGCCGCCCAGGCAATGAAGCAGGCGAGCATCAGTGCGCAACCCCAGATCACCTTTGCGCCACCGGCAAGTGCGCGCTCATCGCGGCCATCGAGGTAGGACATCGGGTCCGGCACATCGGTCATCATCGGCTTCATACCGCCACTCCTTTGCCCGGTGTGCGCAGCCGCGCGAGTGCCGCGTCGCGATGGTCGTCAATGACGATGCGGCCGTTGTCGAGGACGATGATCCGCTCGACCAGTTGCAACACACTGACCCGGTGCGTGGCAACCACCAGCGTTCGGCCCTGGGTCCAGGTCGCGAGTTTTTCCAGCAGCAGCCGCTCGGTGACGTCATCCAGCGCGGCCGTCGGTTCGTCGAGCAACAGCACTTGTGGCTGACGGATCAACAAGCGTGACAGCAACAGACTTTGACGCTGACCGCCCGACAGGCCCAAGCCACCTTCAAGTACCAGATGATCCATGCCTTTGGGCAACTGACGAACGAAATCCAGGGCACCGGTAACGGTCAGCGCGGCGATGATTTCCTGATCGCTGGCCTGACCGGCACCGAGGGTGATGTTGTCGCGCAAGGTGCCGTGAAACAGTCGCGCCTGTTGCGACAGCAGGCCGACATCGCGGCGCAGATCGGCCGGATCCAGATGCGCAAGGGCAATGCCGTCCAGGGTGGTCTCACCGCTGCTCAGATCCATCGCGCCGCCCAGTGCTTGCAGCAACGTCGACTTGCCAGCACCGTTGCGGCCGAGCAGGGCGATGCGCTCGCCGGGGCGAATGCTCAGGTCGATGTTGTTGAGCGCCGGGGTCGCTTCCTCGCTGTAGCGAAAACTGGCCTGACGCAGGCGGTAGTCGCCGCGAATCGCCGGCAAGTGCACGCGCTGGCTGCCTTCGGGATGATCCACCGGCATCTGCATGATCCGGTTCAAGCCTTCGAGCGCGACCTTGGCCTGCTGCCATCGCGTGAGTACGTGGGTCAGTTGCGCCATCGGCCCCATCATCCGCGACGACAGAATCGACGCGGCGACCAGACTGCCGGTGGTCAGGTCGCCGGCAATCACCATCGGCGCGCCGAACACAATGACCACCGCGAACACTCCGCCTTGTACGTTCTGCGTCCACGCCACCAGGCTGTTGGTCAAGGTGCGCAGGCGCAGGCTGCTGTCCGCCGAGGCGGCGTTGTACTGATTCCACTGTTGCTGGAAACGCTGCTCGGCCTGCAGCGCCTTGATGTCGTCGAGGCCCTGAATACTTTCCACCAGCATGGCGTTGCGCAGCGCCGCTTCACGCATCGACGCATTGGCGAGTCGCGCCAGACGCGGTTGCGCAATGATCCCGGGGAGCAACATGAACACCAGCGCCACCAGTGGAATCAACACAAGTGGCCCGCCGATCAAATAGAACACCAGCAGGAACAGCAGAAAAAACGGCATGTCCGCCAGCGCCGTGGCAGTGCTGGAGGTGATCAGGTCGCGGATCTGCTCCAGCTCGCGCAACTGCGAAATGAACGAGCCGGTGGATTTCGGCCGCGCGGAATTGCGCAGGCGCAGGGCGTGGCCAAAGACCAGGTCGGAGACGCGCAAGTCGGCGCGTTTGCCCAGCACATCGGTGATGCGCAGACGCAGAATGCGCATGACGAAATCGAACAGCAGCGCCAGCGTCACCCCGCCGAACAACACGTACAGGGTCGGCAGCGACTCGGCCGGAATCACCCGGTCGTACACCTGCATGGAAAACAGTACCCCGGCCATGCCCAGCAGGTTGGCGACCAGTGAGGCGATCATCACTTGGCTGTAGGGCCGCAGATCGGTGAGGACGATGCGCCGGAACCAGTGCTCGTCGTACGGCTTGATGTAATCGTTGGTGCGCACGTCCGCCACCGGTTGGGTCGGGCGCAGAATCACCGTGCGCAGGGCCTGCTCGGCGAGCGCGGTGGCGTCCATGCGACTCTGCAAACCCTGGTCGCCACTGAAGCAGATGCCCAGCTCGCCGGTCTCGCCGATGCTTTCGAGCACGCCGACCTGACCATCGCGCAGTTGCACCACCAGCGGCGTGCGCCAGCGGCTCAGGCTCTTGTTGTCGAAAACCGCGAACTTCACGCTTAAACCGGCCTGCCGCGCCATGTGCCGAACCACTTCTTCGACGCGGCCTTCGCTGTGCACCGAGGCCAGACGCACGCTTTCCGGCGAGACGTCGAGTCGGTAGTGGCGGGCGACCTTGAGCACCGCTTCCAGCCACGGTGAATAATCCTCGCGAGCCTCGGCAGCGGCGGGTTCGGGAACAGTGATGCTGACATCGGTCATGGCAGGATCTCGACATTCTGGATGGCGCTGTGGTCGATGCCGAAGACCCGGCGAATCGCACCGCTGTTGTAGAAGCAGTCGATCTGCAGACGTTGCAGATCAGCCTGGGTGTTGACCAGATCGAAGCGCGACTGATGGATTTCCTGCTCGGCGTTGAGCAGGTCGAGCAGCGGCCGCGTGCCCAGTTCCAGGTACTGGCGGCCATACAACATGCGCGCTTCGGTGATGCTGGTCTGGCGAAATTCCAGCGAGCGCAGCCGCCGGTTCAGACCCGAGGTTTGCGCCTGGGCTTCGGCCAGACCCTGGCGCGCTTGCAGACGGGCGAAGTCTTCGGCCGAATCCGCTGCGGTCAGCGCATGCCCGGCGGCGCGGCTGCGCGCACTGATCGCACCGCCCTGGTAGATCGGCACTTCGAGATTGAGAAAGATCCCGACCTGAGTGCGATCGGCGCGCGAGTTCTGATCGTCGTAATGGTCGTCCAGATATTGGTTGACCGACGGTTGCAGCGACAGGGTCGGGTAGGCCTCGGCTTTGGCCTGGGCCAGCTCGGCCTGGGCCTGGGTGCGTTGCGCAGCCGCCTGGAGAACGGCGGGCAGGGTGTCGGAAATCTGCGAGGCGTCACAGGCCTGAGTCAATGTCGGCGCGGCGGCGTCGCTGACTGCTGGCGGCGTGCGTCGTCCGAGCAGACTGGTCAGGGTCGCTTGCCAGCGTGCGTATTGCGCCTTGAATTCCTGCAACGTCGCCGTCGCGCCTTCTGCGCGGGATTGCGCCTGGACCATATCGGAGCGGGTGCTGGCGCCCATGTCGCTGCGTTGCTTGGCCAGGTCGACGATGCCGCCGATGCCCTGAATCTGCTCGCGCGCAACCTCGAGCAGACGCTGATAACGCTGCACTTCGATGTAGGCCCTGGCGGTGTCGCGGGCGATGTCGTCGATCGCCAGCAGGATCCCGGCCTGACTGCGCGCCACCCGGGCGCGGGCGGCGTCGACTGAACTGGAAACCTTGCCGAAGTCGTACAGCATCTGCTTGAGGGAAATGTTCACCGACTGGCTGCCGGCATCGCTGCCGTAACCGCTGGTGTAACCACCCTTGATGCCGCCGGTAACCTGCGGGTAATAGCCGGACTCGGCGACGTTGACCCCTTCGCCTTGCTGGAACAGGGTGCCGATGGCCTCGCCGATGCGTGGGTGCCAGTCCACGGCCAGCCTGACCGCTTGTTCCAGCCCCAAAGTATCCGCGTTGGCGGCCGTTTTTGAAGCAGGGGCAGGGCGCTGACGATTGTCATTGCCTGCCGGTTGTTGCAGTTGCGACGGGCTGATGCTGCGCAAGCTGCTGTCGAGGTTGTCGTCGGCGCGAACGCCGACGGTGAAAGCGGGGTAGAGGCCGATGGTCAACAGGACCACCGGCCATTTCTGGCGAAAAACTGACTCCACAGACTTCCCTTACTGTTGAGAGACCAACGTTCGATGTCTTGTTTCAAACCACTTGAATGCCGTTCTGCACCCACAAGTGGTGGCTCGGATCCTCCTGTGCCGTGTATTGAACATAGTCGATGCCGTCGGCCTGTTGCGTGCCATCGGCGACCCAGCCATCGGTCATGTGCACGCTGTCCTTTTCGTCACCCTTGATCAGCAAAGTGTTGTTGTCCGAAGAGGTAATCGCCAGCAGATCGCCGAGATTCAATGTCAGCGCAACCGCACTGGAATGGTTGAGGTCGAGGATTTCGACGTTGTGGATCTTGCTCTGCAGATCGCCGAGGTTGATCGACACGTCGCCACCGGCCCAGAGCAGGGTGTCGGTGCCGCTGCCGCCATCCACCGAGGTGAACTGCTGGTCGGCGATGATCAACGTGTCGTCGCCACCGCCACCTTGCAGGGTAACGGCGCCGCCGTGGGAGCCGTCGAGTGTGTCGTTGCCCTCGGTGCCTTGGATCAGCTCAATGCCAGTGGCTTGGGCCAGACCGAGGTCATCGCTGGCCAGCGCCGAGAACGCGGTACTGGCGAAAGCGCCGGCGTTGTTCAGGTCGATGGTCAGTGTGGCGGTATCAACCGTGCCGTTCGGGTGGGTGAGCTGATAGGTAAAAGTGTCTTCCTGGCCGATCACCGCATCGGTCAGCCCGGCCTTGAGCGTGTAGGTGTAGTTGCCGTTGGCTTGGACCACCAGGGTGCCGTAGTTACCGACCAGCGAGACGCCGTTGTACCCCGGCGCGACGTAACTGCCAGCGACCAGCACGCTGAGCAAGGTATAGACCGAGCCCAGTACATCGGCACCGCCGCCCGCGGTGTCGGTGAGCAGGTTGCCCGATACCGGTGTGTAGCTGCCGACCACGAACTGATTGTTGTAGGTCGCGACGTTGATCAGGCTGGTGTTGACGCTGGTCAGCAGGCCGAGGCCGCCCACTGCCACCCGCACCTGATAACTGCCGGCGGTCTGGTCGTCGAACTTGATCCCGTAGTTGCCGCCGCCGAGATTGACCAGCGCGTTGCCGCCGTAACTCTTGACCAGCACGTACTGGTTGGTGGCGGTGTTGAGCTTGTACAGGCCCACCGTCATCGAACCGAGCAGCGCCAACAGGTTGCTCGAATTGACCACCACGGTCAGGTCACTGACGGTATCGGCTGCGACCACCGTGTTGTAGTTACCGCTGCCGCCGCCCAGCAGCACATTGAACGTGCCAAGGGCAGAGTTGGTGGTGACTTCGCGGTTGATCAGGGTGACGTCGGTTGAGGCGATGTCCGCTGTGGCATCAACCACCAGTGCCGGGCTGCCGAGATTGGCGTCATTCCACACTTCGCTGGCTTGCGGGCTGTCGATGCGCACATACAGATTGGCGGTGTCGCTCAAACCGTTCGGGTGCACCAGTTGATAGTTGAACACGTCGACTTTGCCGACGCTGCCGACACTGCCGTTCGGTTTGTAGCTGTAGTTGCCGTTGGCGTCGATGGTCAGCGTGCCGTACAACCCTTGCACCGTGGTGCCGGCCCCAGCGCTGACCCAGGCGCCGTTCTTGAAGATCTGCAACTGCGCGCCGTTGTCCGGGCCGGTCTGATCGGCCGTGCCATCAACGCCAACGTTGGTGATGACGTTGCCGGTCACCGCTGGCCCGGCAATGCCGTTGAACTGGGTCAGGCTGCTGACATCCAGTTGCAGCTGGGTATTGACCGTGGTCAGCACGCCGATGCCGGTGCTTGAAACCGTCAGTCGATAATCGCCTGACAGCAGGTTACCGATGTCGACCCGCACGCCTTGGCCGGCGAGCGCGATCAGGTCGAGCAGGCCGCCGCTGCCGTTGACATCCAGAGTCACCCAGTTGCCGCTGGCATCCTTGACTTGCAGGGTGTAGACCACGCCATCGATCAGCGAAATCAGGCTGCTGGTGGTCAGCGTCAGGGTCGGATCAAGACGCGTGCCGCCGGCGACGGTGAAAGTGAAGGTTTTCGAGAATCCGGCCAGCAGCGTGGTGAACGAGTCGTTGAAGGTCTGCGAGGCGGTGACCGGGGCCAGCGTGACGGTGCCGACGGCGAGGTTATCGCTGGCGATCACTGGCGCGTTGACGTCGACGTCCGGCGCAATGACGTTGGCGGCCACCGAAACGTTGCCGCGTGCGTCGCTGAGGTTGACGGTGAGGTTTTCACCGTTGATCTGCGCACTGCTCAGGGTGACGGTAAACACGCCGAGGTTGTTGACCGTAGCGGTGCCCAGGACGGTGCCGCTGGCCGACTTGATGGTCACGGTTGCGCCGGCTTCGCCGGTACCGGTGACGGTCAGGCCGTCGGCGCCGACCAGCAGCGCGGTGGCCGCCGCTGGAGGCGTCAGGTCTGGCGCCGTCGCGTTCGCCGCAGCCGATACGTTGCCGCTCGGATCGGCCTGGGTGACGCTGAGCACCTGGCTGTTGATCTGCGCTGAGGCTAGTGCCACGGAGAAACTGCCGTTAGCGGCGACGGTCGCGGTGCCGAGCACCGCACCACCGACGCCGAGCACGCTGATGGTCGAACCCGGCACGCCGACGCCAGTGAGCACGGTGCCGCTGCCATTGACGCTGACGCCAGTCGGCGCGCCAGGGGCGGTAATGTCCGGCGCCGTCAGGCTGGCATTGGGCGACAGATTGCCGGCCGGGTCGACCAGACGCACGGTCAACAGCTGCCCGTCGAGTTGCGCGGTGTTCAGGTTGAAGCTGAACGTACCGCCACTGCCCACGGTGGTGGTGCCGATCAGCGCGCCGCCGGGGCCGTAGACGTTGACCGTCGCACCGGCTTCGCCCGTACCGCTCAGGGTCAGACCGTTGGCAGCGAGCGTCAGACCGCTGGCCGCGATCGGCGCCTGTACGTCAGGGGCCGTCAGGTTGAAAACCGGCGACAGATTGCCCGTCGGGTCGGCCTGTTGGACGTTGAGCTGTTGGCCATTCAGTTGCGCGCTGGACAGTTGCACAGTGAAGGTGCCGCCAGCATTGACCACAGCGGTGCCGAGGACGGTACCGGCTGCGTTGGTCACGCTGACGGTCGCGCCGGCCTCACCCGTGCCGCTGACCGCCAGGCCGGTGCCGTTCAAGCTGACATTGCTCAGCGGCGCTGGCGCGGTGGTATCGGCGACGCTGAGGTTGGTAACCGGCGAAACGTTGCCCGCCGCATCACTCTGCGTGACGCTCAGCTGCTGGCCGTTGAGTTGCGCGGAGGACAAGGTCACCGAGAACGAGCCATTGCCCGCCACCGTCGCCGTGCCCAGCACCGCGCCACCCGCACCGCGAACAGTGACGGTGGCGCCGGCTTCACCGAGCCCGCCGAGCACCAGACCGGCACCGCTGAGGACCAGCGCTGTCGGAGCGGCCGGGGGAGTGATATCGGGCGCGGCTACGTTAAGCCCCGACGAAGTGTTGAGTGCCGCATCGGTCTGAGTCGCATTGAGCACCTGACCGTTGACCTGCGGCGTATTGAGCTGTGCGCTGAAAGTGCCATTGGCGCCAACCGTCGCATTGCCCAGCACGACGCCGCCAGCGCCGGTGATGGTCACCGACGCGCCGACTTCGCCGCGACCGGTAACCAAAGTGCCGTTGGCGTTGACCGCCAGATCGCTGAGTGGCGCCGGCGCCGAGGTGTCACCTGCGGTGATTTCAGTCGGCAGCGAGGCGCCACCCAACGCAGTGTTGGCGGTGACTTCGAGGCTTTGGCCGTTGGTTTGCGCGGGCGTCAGCACCACGCTGAACGTGCCATCCCCGCCGGTGACGCCGGTGCCGATCAGACTGTTGTCAGGCCCATAAACATTGATGGTGGTGCCGAGCGCCGCCGTGCCGGTCAGCGTCAGACCATCGGCCGTGAGCGCCAGATTGGCTGGAGCATCCGGGGCCGGAACGGCCGGAACGATCAGGCTGGCATCTGCCGAAATGTTAGTCGCTACGTCGATCTGATTCACCGTCAGCACCTGGCCGGCAGTGATGCCCGGCGCCAGATCGATCAGGAACGTACCGTTGGCGGCCACTGTGCCGGTGCCGACGATATTGCCCAGCGCATCGGTCACTTCGACACTCGCGCCCGCTTCGCCACGACCGGCGAGTTGGCTCAGATCGCCGCTGATGGTCAGACCGGTGACGGCATCTGGAGCGGTAGTATCAGCCGCCGGGTAGAGCAGCACTGGCGATGCGTTTTGCGCTTCGTCCGTCGCGATCACTGACAACAACTGACCATTGGCCTGAGCCGGATTCAGCGTAACGGTGTAGGTGCCGTCGCCCAATGTCACCGCCGTGCCGAGCACGGTGCCGGTGGCGGACAGCACAGTCACGGTGCTGCCGGCTTCGGCGGTCCCGGCGAGCAAGGTGCCGGCGCCGGTCAGCGATGTCACCGTTGGTGCGATCGGTGCAGTGCTGTCCGGCGCGTCGACCAGTACGGGCTCGGACTGGTTGTTTTGCGCGTCGGCTTGCACTACCGAGAGCGCGCGGCCATCGAGTTGCGCCGAAGACAAGGTGACGCTGAAGCTGCCATCTGCGGCCACCGTCGCCGTGCCGAGCACCACCGCGCCGTCTCGCACGGTGACGGTCGCTCCGGGCTCGCCAGTACCGGTGACGGTCAAGCCGTCCTGGCTGACATTGAGGTCGGCCACCTCCAGGGGATCGGTGATATCGCCCGCTTGCACGGGCGCTGTCGGCGATGTGTTGGATGCCAGATCGGTCTGATTGACGCTCAACAGCTCGCCGTTCACTTGCGGCGGATTGAGGGTCACGCTGAACGAGCCATTGCCGGCCACGGTTGCCGAGCCCAACACAGTGCCAGTCGCGCTGAGTACACGCACCGTGGCGCCGGCTTCACCGGTACCGGTCAGTGTCAGGCCATCAGGCGTAAGAACGAGGTCGGTGGGCGCAGCGGGCAGGGTGATGTCCGGCGCAGTGACGGGCACGATCGGCGAAGGGTTGCCCGCCGCATCACGCTGGATCACCGACAAGGCTTCACCATTGAGCAGCGGCTGGTTGAGCGTCACGCTGAAACTGCCGTCGGCCTGCACCGTGCCAGTGCTGACGATAGTGCCCAGCGCATTGGTGACGACCACCTGCGAGCCAGCCGCACCGGAGCCGGTAATCAGGCTGCCGCTGGCGTCGATATCGACATCGGTCAGCGCGGCAGGAGGCGTGCTGTCCGGCGCGGTCAGGGTGCCGGCAGGCGAGGCATTGCCGGCCGCATCCGCCAATACCACAAACAGCGCTTGGCCATTGGTCTGCACTGGGGTCACGGTGATCTGGAAACGACCATCGCTGCCCACGGTGCCGGTGCCCAGTTCGGTGCCATCGGCCGACGTCACACGGACAGTGGCGCCGACTTCGCCGGTACCGGTGAGCAGGCCGCCATCGGCATTCAGTTGCAGATCGGCCGGCGTCGCTGGCGGGGTCAGATCCGGGGCGGTGACCGTGACCGGGGCGCTGACGTTGCCGGGTGGATCGGCCTGCTGCACGCTGAGAATCTGTTCGTTGATCTGCGGCGGATTGAGGGTGACGCTGAACGTGCCGTCGCCGAGTACCACGCTGGTGCCGAGCAAAGTGCCGTTGGCATCGCGCACGGTCACGGTCGCGCCGGGTTCGCCAGTACCGATGACCAGCGCGCCGGACGAGTTGATATCGACGTTGTCCAGTGGATCAGGTGGGGTGAAGTCCGGCGTGGTCAGGTTCACTGCCGGCGAGTCGTTGCCCGCTGCGTCGGCCTGGACCACGGTGATCACTTCGGCATTGGTCAACGCCGGGTTCAGTGGCAGCGTGAAGGTACCGGTCGCGCTGACCACGGCGGTGCCAAGCACGTTGCCGTCACTGTCGATGACCCGGACCTGCGCGCCCGGTTCGCCGCGCCCGGTCAGGCTTGCGCCGTCGCCGCCGATGCTCAGTTGCGAAACGGCCGCTGGCGGTGTGCTGTCGACCGAAGTGAACGGCGTGGCTGCCGAGGTGTTGCCCGCTGCATCCGTCAGCGACACAGTCAGCGCCTGGCCGTTGGCTTGCGGTGTGGTCAGGGTGATCGCAAAGGTGCC
Source organism: Pseudomonas sp. ef1 (assembly GCF_007293365.2). Taxonomy (NCBI): domain Bacteria; kingdom Pseudomonadati; phylum Pseudomonadota; class Gammaproteobacteria; order Pseudomonadales; family Pseudomonadaceae; genus Pseudomonas; species Pseudomonas sp. ef1. Next base: position 3,524,944 of record NZ_CM129815.1, read on the forward strand.
GTCGATGCTCACGGTGCCGGTCCCGACCAGCGCTCCGGCGGCGTTGTACACGTTGACCGTGGTGCCGGCCTCACCGGTGCCCGACAGCAAGGTGCCGTCAGCGCTCGCCACCAGCGCCGCCGGCGGATTGGGCGCGATTAGATCCGGGGCGATCAGGTTGACGCTGTTGGATTCGTTGCCGGCGGCGTCGGCCTGACTCAGGCTCAAAGTCTGGCCAGAGGTCTGTGCCGGGCTGAGGGTGACGCTGAACGTGCCATTGGCCGCCACCACGGCGCTGCCGAGAACCACTCCGCCGGTGCCGAGCACGGTCACCGTGGCGCCGGCTTCACCGCGCCCGGTCAGGGCCGTGCCGTTCGGTGCCAGGCTCAGTTCGCTGAGCGGCGTTGGCGCGGCGATATCGGCAGCGGTGTAGTCGGTCGGGGATGAATTGATACCGGTGCTCGACGTCGCCACGGCAGACAGCTGTTCGCCGTTGAGTTGCGCGGCATTCAACGTGACGCTGAAAGTGCCGTCGGCCGCCACCAGCGCGCTGCCGAGCAACACGCCCGAGGCATTGCGAATGCTCACGGTGCTGCCGGCGGTGGCCGAGCCGGTGAGGGTCAGCCCATCAGCGCTGAGGGCCAGATTGGTCGGTGCACTCTCCGCCAGATTGCCCGGCGCAGTCACCGGCGCTGCCGGTCCGGTGTTGCCGGCAGCATCGATCTGCACCACGGAAAGATTCGATCCAGCCACCGCTGCCGGGGACAACGTGACGCTGAAATTGCCATTGCTGGCAACGGTCGCAGTACCCAGCAAAACACCGCCGGCATCGCGAACTTCCACGCTGGCGCCGACCTCGCCGATGCCGGTCAGGGTGGCACCATCGGCGCTCACCGCCAGACCGCTCGCCACCAACGGCGCCGTGCTATCGACCGCATTGACGATTGCCGGGGCCGACGGATTGCCTGCCGCATCGGTGGCCGTCACGTTCAGTGCCTGGCCATTGGTTTGCGGGCTGTTGAGGGTAATCTGGAAAGTGCCGTTTGCGGCCGCCGTGGTGGTGCCGAGAAGATTGCCCTGACTGTCGCGCACGGTCACCGTGCTGCCGGCCTCGGCGTTGCCCGACAGTTGCACGCCGGCAGCATTGAGCGTCAATGCGCTCGGAATCGCCGGCGCGGTCAAATCCGCGGCGATGACTTCAACCGCCGTCGAAACGTTGCCCGGCGGATCTTCCTGAGTGACGGTCAGCACTTCGGCATTCAGTTGTGCTGCGTTGAGGGTGACAGTGAACGCGCCGCCGCTGCCGACCTGTGCGGTGCCGAGCAAGGTGCCGTCGGCGCTGCGCACAGACACGGTGGCGCCGGGCTCGCCGTGGCCGGTGACGGTGACACCGTCAGCATTCACCGCAACCTGGGTCAGTGCCGCCGGCGGGCTGATGTCGGGGGCGTTGACACTGGTCGATGGCGAGACGTTGCCGGCAGGGTCGGTCTGGCTGATCGCGAGCGCTTCACCATTGGTTGGCGCTGGCGCCAGGGTCACGCTGAACGAGCCGTCCGCGCCAACTACGGCGCTGCCTAGCACGGTGCCGTTGGCGGTGGTGACATTGACGGTTGCGCCAGCTTCACCCGTGCCGCTGAGGGTGCTGCCATCGGCGCTGATCAGCGGATTCTGCACGGCGGCCGGCGGGGTGCCGTCGACGGTGACCACGCCAGTGGAAATCGAGGCGTTGCCGTTGGCGTCGGTCAGGGTGACCTGCAGGGTTTCGCCGGTGTTCTGCGCATTGGGCAAGGTGACCTGGAAATTGCCGCTCTGATCGACCACGCCGGTGGCCAGAACATTGCCGGCGGCATCGCGGACGGTGACGGTGCTGCCGGCTTCGCCCTGGCCTTTGACCACGGTGCCGACGTCATTGATGCTGACGCCAGTCGCTGCGGCTGGCGGTTGCAGATCGGTGGCGATGATGCCGGCGGGTTGCGACAGGTTGCCGGCGGCATCGCTCTGGATCGCGGTAAGCGCCTGGCCATTAAGTTGTGCCGGCGTCAGCGTCAGGCTGAACGTGCCGTTGCTGGCGACCAGTGCAGTGCCGATCACGGTGCCGCTAGCGTCGGTGACAGTGACCGTCGCCCCGGCCTCTCCGCGCCCAGTGAGTGTCGTGCCGTTGGCATTCAGCGCCAGATTGGTCACCGCGTCTGGCGCCGTGCCATCGATCGCCGTCACCGTGCCCGGAATCGACACGTCACCGTCGGGACTGGTGGCCGTCACTTGGAGAACTTGCGCGTTGATCTGTTTGTTGCTGAGCAACAGGGTGAACCGGCCGAAGCTGTTGATCAGCCCGGAGCCGAGCACAGCGCCGCTGCTGCTGGTCACCGTCACGGTGCAACCGGGCGTACCGGCGCCGGTCAGGGTGAAACCATCGGCACTCAAGGCCAGATCGGTCGGGGTCGCGACCTGGCTACCGTCCAGTCCTGCCAGCAGCACAACGGGCGAATCATTGCCGCCGCCATCCGTGCTGATGACTTCCAGATTGCCGCCAGGCTCGGCCGGTGGACTGAGGGTCACGACGAAGCGGCCGTCCTCACCCGCCGTTGCGGTACCCAGCACGAGACCGCCGCCAGCAATGCTGACGGTGACCGTCGTGCCCGGTTCAGCAAGTCCCGACACTTGCGTGCCGGCGGGGTTGAGCGCGAGATCGCTGACTGGCGCCGGTGGCGTGCTGTCAGGCGCGGTGACATTGCCGGGAAGCGAACTGTTGGTGCCGTCCGAGACCACGACTTGCAAGGCTTCGCCATTGGTTTGTGCAGTATCGAGGTTGACCGTGAAGGCGCCCGTGCCGTCAGCGGTTGCGGTGCCGATGACGTTACCGTCGGCATCCAGCACCTGCACCGTGTTATTGGGCTGAGTGGTGCCGGTGACCGTGGCACCCGCCGGATCGATGAGCAGACCGCTCGGTGCAGGTGGGGCGGTGATGTCCGGTGCGGTGACCGGTGTGGCGGGTGAGGGCAGGGCGCTCGTATCGGTCTGGATCACACTCAACACCTGACCGTCGAGCTGAGCCGGGCTCAGGTTGACGCTGAAATTGCCATCGCTGGCGACCACCGTAGTGCCAAGCACCGTGCCGTCCGCCGCGCTGACAGTTACGGTGCTGCCGGCTTGCCCGGTGCCGGTCAATGTCACGCCATTGTTGGCCAGAACGACGTTGTCTGGTGCCAGAGGCGCGGTGGTGTCCGCTGCCGTCAGCGGCGTGCTGGGCGAAACGTTCACGCCATCCGATTGGCTCACTTGCAGTTGTTGGCCATCGATCTGCGGGCTGTTCAGCGGCACTGTGAAGGTGCCGGTGCCGTCGACGATCGCGGTGCCCAAGGTATTGCCGGCCGAATCCTTGACCGACACCGTGGCACCGGGTTCGCCTGTGCCGCTCAGTTCAGTGCCGCCTGCATTCAGCGACAGATTGGAAGGGGCAGTGGGGGCTTGGATATCCGGCGCTTCAACTGGAACTGCCGGGGAGCCCGTGGGCGAGCCATCGGTCTGCACAACGCTGAGATTCTGGCCATTGGTTTGTGGTGAAGACAGGGTGACTTCGAACCGGCCGTTGCTGCCGACCAAAGCTGTTCCCAGCACGGTCCCGTTGGTGTCAGTGACAGTAACGGTGGCGCCGATCTGACCCGCGCCTGAGACTACGGCGCCATTGGCGGAAATGCTCACATCGGTCACGGCTACCGGTGTGGTCAGATCGGGTGCGGTGACGTTGACCGGCGCCGAAGGATTGCCTTCCGCGTCGGTCTGGATCACTTGCAGTTGTTGCGCATCGGTCTGTGGTGTGGAAAGTGGAACGGTAAAATTGCCATCGGCATCCACCGTGCCCGTGCCGATGATGTTGCCGGCCGGATCGCGCACAGTGACCGACGCACCCAACTCACCCTTACCGGTGAGCGTCTGCCCCTGAGCATCGAGCGCAAGATCGGAGACGGCCGTCGGCCCTTGGGTGTCAGGCGCCACGTAGTTCAGTGGTGCGGAAGTGTTGCCAGCGGCGTCATTGGCGCTGATCTGCAGTGTTTCGCCGTTGTTCTGCGGACTGCTTAGTTGCAGGCTGAACGTGCCGTCCGCGGCCACCACGGCCGTGCCGAGCACATTGCCGTTGGCGTCGCGCACCGTCACGGTCGAACCGACCTGGCCGCGTCCACTCAACTGCGTGCCATCGATGCTCACCGCGATGTCGCTCGGTTGAGTCAGGCCATCCAGATCAATGGCGATAACGGTCGCTGCTGGCGAAGGGTTGCCGGCGGCGTCGGTGACCAGCACGCTCAGCGCCTCACCATCGATTTGCGCGGCGTTGAGTTGCACGGTAAACGAGCCATCGGCTGCCACCTGCGCTGTGCCGAGCAGCGTACCTTGGGCATTGGTGACGCTGACCGTGCTGCCGGGTTCGCCACGGCCGGTCACCGAGAGGCCATCGCTGCTCACCGCCAGATCCGTCGCAGTGCCGGGGCCGGTGATGTCTGGTGCATTGAAGGTGATGGCCGGCGATTGCGCACCGGCGCTGTTGACTGCCACGACACTGAAGGTTTCACCGTTGGCCTGCGCACGAACCAGCGTCAGCAGGAAAGTGCCGTCAGCAGCCACCGCCGCACGCCCGAGCAATTCGCCGTTGGCGGCACGGACTTCAATCGTGGTGCCGGCCCGGGCGGTGCCGGTCAGTTGGCTGCCGTCGCTGCTCAAATCGAGATTGCCTGGCGTCGTCGGTTCGACGATCTCCGGCGCGCTGACCGTTGCGCCGGTCGAGGTGTTGCCTGCGGCATCGGTGGCATTCACTGTCAGCGGCTGACCGCCGGTTTGCGCGGGGCTGAGGGCGACGCTGAAAGTGCCATCCGCCGCCACCACAGCGCTACCGAGCAGAGTGCCATCGGCGGCGCGCACCTGGATGGTCGAGCCGGCTTCACCGGTGCCGCCGAGTTGCGTGCCATCAGGGCTCACGCTGAGATTGCCTGGTGCGGTCGGCGCGGAGGTATCCGGCGCAGTGACCGTACCCGGCGTCGAAACGTTGCCCGCGGGGTCGGTGAGCGTGACGTCGAGCGGCTGGCCATTGTTCTGTGGCGTACCCAGGTCGACCTGGAAACTGCCATCGGCGCCAACGGTTCCGGAACCCAAAAGGTTGCCGGCTGCATCGCGTACCTGAACGACACTGCCAGCTTCGCCAAAACCACTCAGCACCCGGCCATCGGCCGACAAGGTTAATCCGGTCGCGGGCGCAGGAGGCGTCGCGTCTCCACCGCCACCACCTCCGCCGCCGCCGCCACTTCCGCCCGCAGCGGCCGCCGCACCACCCGCGCCCAACAGGCCCAGCCCGGCAATCGCCCAGGCCGGCGTCGCGCCATCCACCACACCGACGCCAGCGATCAGCTCATCCAGCGAATTGATTTCGTCAAAGGTAAAGCCGTTGAACGGCTCGGCGCTGTAGCGCGCCTGCCACAGCGTCGCGTCGTCACCCTGAAAGACAATGTCATTGGGCACGCCGTCAGGGCTGGTGACAAAGAAATTGGAGATTTTGATTTGCTCGCCAGACTTCAGATTGACGATCAAATCCTGACCGCTGCGACTGGTCGACGCCAATTGATCGGGCCGGACCGGCATTTGTACAACTGAAGGCTGACTGAGCTGAACATTGCCCCAGTTCTGGGCAGTGAGCTGAGAATTGGCTTTGTCGGCAATGACGATGTTGTCCATTACTACTCCCTGTAAATGGGTGGGGCGGACGTCCACGGATGGTTTTAAAACCATAGATAGGGAGTGTCAGATGGGGCTGCCTGATTTTTGACGAGCGTATGGATGGGCCATTTGCCCACCTTTATCTCTTTGAAAACCTGCTTTATTCAGGTCGTTACCGTTTGTCGGGACGTTGGATCCAAGCGTTTTTTGGGTGCAACAAAATGTGTCGTTTTCGACATTGTCCAAAGGGACGCTGGAAAAGGTCCGGGCGGAATCGAGGAGAGCGATGGCTAAGCGATATTGAATTTCTCAAAGCGCAGGCCAACCTGCGCAGCTGCCGGTCTGCGAAGGTATTAATCAATAAGCGTGGGAGGGGGGAAGGCTTTGTATAAGAAATCCAGTCGTACCGTTTCAGCTGTTCTTTCTATCCCTCAGCAGTTAATGCGCTAGCTATCGATCGCCGAAGTGATCGGACGATATCCAGCGCAGACTGATCGCTAACACTGCCGGGGCACTGATCAAACATATGTGGCGCCCCAGGGTAGACATGCAGTTCGACGGCAGCCCCGGCGCGCGACAGACGCATGGCAAATGCAACGTCCTCTTCCAGAAACAGATCCAGCGCCCCGACGGCCAGAAACGTCGGTGGCAAGTCACGCAGATCGTCTTGCAGGGCCGGCGAAAACCAGCCGATTGGCAGATCATCCAGCGCTTGGTCAGCGCGCAGGCAATCCCAACAGAACTGGTTGGCTTGCGCCGGCCAGCCAATCACTCCGGTCGTGCTGTTCTGCTGAGGCGAGGCTGCGCTGCCCGAACGGTAATCGAGCATCGGATAAACCAGCACCTGGCTGGCGATGGAATACTCGCCGCGATCCCGCGCCACAATGGCCAGCGCTGCTGCCAGCCCGGCGCCGGCACTGTGACCCATGACGATCACGTTGTCGGCGTCAATGTTGAGCGTTTGCCGGTTGGCGAAAACCCAGCCGAGGGCGGTGTAGCAATCCTCCAGAGGAATAGGAAAGGGGTGCTCTGGCGCGAGACGGTAATCGACAGCGACGATGATCGCCTTAAGTGCTTCGGCGAGGTCAGCCAGATAGTCATCGGCCATTTCGGGGCAACCGAGGACGAAACCTCCACCGTGGATGTACAGGATCACCGCAACATTACCGCTCGGTGCTGCGCCTGCGGGCCGGTAAAGACACAGGCGCAAATCCTCACCGTCGTGGGCCTTGGTCCATAGGCTTTCACAGCGCGCTTGTTCTGGGGATTTGAATGTCGCGTGAACACGCTCCCTGATCGCGGGCAGCGTTTCCAAAGTCCAGGCTTGTGCGCCGGGGGTTAAAAAGCTTTGGAAGTCGGGATCCAGCAGTTCATGTGCTTTCACGTTCTGCCTCCTGTTTTCGAATGAACGAGCGCCTCGGACGGATGGAGGCGCCGCCCACGGTGGAATTACAGCCAGGCTTTGATCTGCGCGCACACAGCCGGCGTCGAGATGCCGTAGCGATCATGCAGCGTCGGCAGGGCACCGGCGTCGAGGAAGGCGTCGGGCAACGCGATCTGCCTGAAGGTGGGCGTCACGCCATTGCGCAACAACAACCCGGCAACCGCCTCACCCAAACCGCCGATGATCGAGCTGTTCTCGGCTGTGACCACCAGACGCCCGGATTTACGCGCTTCGGTGAGAATGGTTTGCTCATCCAGCGGCTTGATAGTCGGCACATGCAGCACGGCCACATCAATGCCGTCTGCCTGCAATTGCTTGGCCGCTTCCAGTGAGCGCATGGTCATCAGCCCGGTGGAGATGATCAGTACGTCGTTGCCCGTGCGCAGGGTCTTGGCCTTGCCGATCTCGAATTGATAGCCGTACTCGTCCAGCACCAACGGCACATTGCCGCGCAGCAAACGCATGTAGACCGGGCCTTGGTGAGCGGCGATGGCCGGCACGGCCTGTTCGATTTCCAGCGCATCGCACGGGTCGACAATCATCAGATTGGGCATGGCGCGAAAAATAGCCAGATCATCGGTGGCCTGGTGGCTTGGCCCGTAACCCGTGGTGAGACCGGGCAAACCGCAGACGATTTTGACGTTAAGGTTTTCCTCGGCGATGGCCATGCAGATGAAATCGTAAGCACGGCGCGAAGCGAACACCGCGTAGGTGGTGGCGAAGGGTACGAAACCCTCACGCGCCATGCCCGCCGCAGCGCTCATCAGCAACTGTTCGGCCATGCCCATTTGATAGAAACGCTCCGGATGCGCCTTGGCGAAAATGTGCAGGTCGGTGTACTTGGACAGGTCAGCCGAGAGACCGACGATGTCCGCGCGCTGGTCTGCCAGCGCTGCGAGCGCATGGCCGAACGGTGCCGAACGGGTCGCCTGGCCCTCGGAAGCAATCGAGGCAATCATCGCCGAGGTGGTCAGGCGCTTTTTCACCGGCGCGCCAGTAGCAGTCGAAGGCGCAGTATTGGCGGCGTTGCTCATTGGTCTTTTCCTTCTTCAAGGTTGCTCAGTGCCAGGTCCCATTCGTGCTCTTCGACGCGAATGAAGTGGGTCTTTTCCCGGTTCTCCAGAAACGGCACGCCCTTGCCCATTTTCGTGTCGCAGATGATCACGCGGGGTTGAGTACCTGGATGATTGCGGGCGTCATCGAATGCAGCGACCAGGGCGTCGAGGTCATTGCCGTCGACGCGCTGGGTAAACCAGCCGAAGGCTTGCCAGCGATCGACAATGGGTTCGAACGAAAGAATCTCGCTGGAGTAACCGTCGGCCTGCTGGTTGTTGACGTCGACGATGGCGATCAGGTTGTCGAGCTTCCAGTGCGAAGCCGACATCACCGCTTCCCAGGTCGAGCCTTCATTGAGTTCGCCATCGGACAGCAGGTTGTAGACGAACGAGGTCGAGCCTTTGCGCTTGAGGCCCAGGCAGGCACCGACCGCGATGCCCAGGCCCTGACCCAGCGAACCGCCGGTGATTTCCATCCCCGGGGTGTAGGCGGCCATGCCCGACATCGGCAGGCGGCTGTCATCCGAACCGTAGGTTTCCAGCTCGTCGAGCGGAATGATCTCGGCTTCGATCAGCGCTGCGTACAGCGCGATGGCGTAGTGGCCGATGGAGAGATAGAAGCGATCGCGCTGCTCCCATTCGGGATCTGCGGGGCGATGATTCATCGCATGAAAGTAAGACACCGCCAGCAGGTCAGCCGCGCCGAGGGCCTGGCCCACATAGCCCTGGCCCTGAACCTGGCCCATGCGCAGTGCATGGCGGCGAATGTTGTGCGCGCGCTGGGTCAGGCTCAGCGATGCAGCGTGTGCAAGATTAGTCGTCATGATGAAACTCCGTTGACTCAACGATTGACCAAAGCGGCGGGAATACGCAGGACCAGGCTGGCGCCGAGGAACAGCACGCCGGTGATGAGGTACATGCCGATGGCGCTGGAACCGGTCAGGGTGGTGATCCAGCCGATCAGATAGGGCGAGCAAAACCCGGCGAGGTTGGCGAAGCTGTTGACCGCCGCGATGCCGGCGGCCGCAGACACGCCGCCGAGCAGCGTGGTGGGCAGCATCCAGAACAACGAGGTGGCGGACAGAATGCCGGAGGCGGCCAGGCACAGGCTGAGGATCGACAAGGTCGGGTTGCCGCCCATCATTGCTGCCAGGCTCAAGCCGATCGCACCGGCGATCATCGGCACGATCAGGTGCCAGCGGCGCTCGCGATGTTTGTCGCCACTGCGGCCGACCAGGAGCATGGCGGCGATGGCGCACAGGTAAGGCAGGCTGGTCAGGAACCCGATGTGCAGCGGGTCGGAAACCCCTGCGTTACGCACCAGTGTCGGCAGCCAAAAGGTGATCGCGTATTGGCCCATCACCACACAGAAGTAGATCGCCGCCAGCAGCCACAAGCGCCGGTCGCGGATGAACTCGCCGACCGAGGCATGGGTGACCTTTTGCTGGTCGTCTTCGGCCAGCTCGCGAGTGATCAAGGCTTTTTCCTCGTCATTGAGCCAGGTCGCCTGATGCACGCCGTCTTTCAGATAACTCAGTACCAGCAGGCCGACGAGCACGGTGGGCACCGCCTCGAGAACGAACATCCACTGCCAGCCGGCCCAGCCGTGCACACCGGCAAAGTGGTTCATGATCCAGCCCGAAAGCGGGCCACCGACCATGCCTGACAGCGGAATGGCGATAAACCACAACACGGTCATGCGCGCCCGCCGATAGGACGGAAACCAGTAGGTGAGGTAGAGCAGTAGGCCCGGCGCCAGACCGGCTTCGGCAATCCCGAGGAGAAAGCGCAGGGCATAGAACTGCCAGGCGGTTTCGACGAAGGCGAACAGCGCCGAGACGATGCCCCAGGTGATCATGATCCGCGCAATCCACACTCGCGCGCCGACCTTGTGCAGGATGATGTTGCTGGGCACTTCGCAAAGGAAATAGCCGATGAAAAACACCCCGGCGCCCAGTCCGTAGACTGTTTCGCTGAGGGCCAGATCGTTCATCATTTGCAGTTTGGCGAAACCGACGTTGACCCGGTCCAGATAGGCGCACAGGTAGCACAGCATCAGGAACGGCATCAGCCGCCAGGCCGTTTTGCGGTAGGCAGAAGAGCGCACGGTGGAAACCGCTTCGAGCGACAGGGTAGTCATGATGGTCTGATCTCTTGTTTTTATTGACCGCCAGGCCATCAGGCCCGGCTGCGTCATCGATCCAGAACCGCACGGGCCACGCAGGCCCGCCCAGAGTTACTCAGTGAATCAGCATGCCGCCGTTCACATCGAGGGTGATGCCGGTCAGATAAGCGGACAGGTCGCTGGCCAGAAACAGCGCGGCGTTGGCGACGTCCTGCGCTTGACCCAGGCGCCCCAGCGGAATGCCGTCGATGATGGCGTGGCGGCGTTCATCCTGCATCAGGCCGCCGGTGATGTCGGTGTGAATCAGGCCCGGGGCGATGGAGTTGACGCGGATGTTGTCCGGCCCCAATTCCCGCGCCATGGCCTTGCCCAGCCCCAGCACACCGGCCTTGGCCGCGCTGTAATGCGGGCCGCCGAAGATGCCGCCGCCGCGCTGGGCAGACACCGACGACATGCAGACGATGCTGCCGGAAGACTGTTGGCGCATCAGCGGAATCACCGCCTGGGACATGAGCAAAGTGCCGCGCAGGCTGACGTCCAGCACCTTGTCGTAGTCCGAAGGGCGAATATCCAGAGTCTTCAGTGGCTGGGTGATACCGGCGTTGTTGACGAGGATATCGATGCGCCCGAAGTGCTCGATGATGGCGGCGACGGCTTGCTGAACCTGCGCTTCGTCGGCCACGTTGGCCGCCAGGCCCAGATGACCTTCGCCCAGTGCTGCGGCGGCGTCACGTGCTGCGGATGCATCCAGATCGAGGATGACCACGCGAGCGCCGTGTTGCGCAAACGTTGTGGCGGTAGCGCGGCCAATGCCACGGGCAGATGCGGCACCGGTAATGATTGCGACTTTGCCTTGAAGAAGCATGGAGGATTCCCTCGAATTGTTTTTATTGGGTCGGTGTGTAAGTAACCGATGACTCAGCTTGTCCTCCGGGGCGAGCGTGAGCAATAACGCGGAAGTCACTCAATGCTGAAAAAAATTCAGCACTCGTCAGACCGTTTTGCAAATGCTTGAATGAAAACGGTCCGTACATCACAAGAAATCACCACGGAGTCACCATGCGCTCAGACACTGAGGCATCGATCATCCTGCCACCGCTGAAAGCAATTCAGGCCTTCGAACAAACCGCGCGCTTCGGCAACGTCGCCAGAGCGGCGGAAGTGCTGGACCTGACACCCTCGGCAGTCAGCCATCAACTGGCGAAACTGGAAGGGATGATCGGCCGGCAATTATTCGTCCGTGCTGCCCGGGGCGTCTCGCTGACGCCGGTCGGCGAGCAATACCTCAAGGAAGTCTCCGGGATTCTGCACAGTCTCGCCGTTGCCACCGAGCGTGCGGCCAGCGATGTCAGCCTCGATTGCCTGCGCTTGCACTCATCGCCAAGCTTCGGCCTGCTCTGGCTGATGCCGCGCCTGGAAGCGTTTCGCGCCAGTCATCCGGACATACAGATCAATCTGTCGTGCTCCTATGAATCGCTGCACTTCAGTCGCGACAAGATCGACGTCGATATCCGCCATGGTCTGCCGAACTGGCCAAGCTATGAGGTGCGCACGGTCAGGAATGAGACGTTCGCGGTGCTGACCTCACCGAAACTGCTCGCGCAACGCCCGGTGCGCGGTGCTGCGGATCTGCTTGAGTGTGATCTGATTCTGTCGGAAGCCACCCTGCTCAAATGGCCGCAATGGTTTGCCCAACATGGCTTGGCGCGTCCGGAACGGCCTTATGCATTGAGCTTCGATCGCTCGTACATGTCGCTGGAAGCGGCGAGTCATGGCTTGGGTTTCGCGCTGGAAAGCACATTGCTGGCGCAGAAGTATCTGGCGGCGGGCACGCTGGTTGAAGTCGCGCCTGAATCACTGAGTGCTGCGGTGGCTGCGCACCATTTGGTATTCCCCAAAGCGCATTCCAGCTTTCCACGGGTCAGGCGTTTTCTGGCGTGGATGGAGAGCGAGTTGGGCCACGAGTTCGCGTATTGAGTCGGGATCAATTCTTTCAAACTCTCTGAACCGCTCAAGGTCAATCCATTATCGGTCTTGATCATTCACGCAAGAACGCACTTTACCGCGCGCTGCCGATCCGCGAAAAACCAAAGGCTGAGCAGGCTGTTGTTTTCTGTGTTCATCGTTTCTTTAGAAGGGGCTGATTTATGGTCATCACATGTCTGGGATGGGGATCACTGATCTGTAAGCCGGGGAAGCGATGAGCACTCGCAGCCAGGCGCAGATTGCCGCGATCTTTGATCAGCTGTTGGCACTGCGAGAAAGCGTGGACATTCTTCAGCACGTGGAGAGCAGTAGCGTCGAGTCGCTGCGTGGCCATCAGACCGTGGACGCTCCCGAGTCGCTGGATCTGGTGTTTCAAAAGCTTCACGAAGACATCGCCAGTATGGAGGAAACCTTGGCGACGATTGCCGAGGCTACCGGGGATGTGTCGAAGTTGTGAGGCGCGCGCGGGGTGGCATGCAGAGATGATGTGGCTGGTCTGACGCCTTCGCGAGCAGGCTCGCTCCCACAATGGATTTGTGAATCGACTGATTTCCGGGATCTGACGCAAAACCCTGTGGGAGCGAGCCTGCTCGCGAGAGCGCTGGGTCAGGCACTTACTCTGTTGGATGTGCCGACGCTATCGCGAGCAGGCTCGCTCCTACAACGGGGCTGGGTCTCTGACCACGCGTAACGCATCCACCACCAGTGAAAACGCCGGCGACGGTTGGCGACGGCTGGGGTAGTAGAGGTGGAAGCCACCGAACGGTTCGCACCAGTCTTCCAGCACTCTGACCAAACGCCCTTCAGCCAGATGCGCACCGAACTCGTCTTCAGGCAGGTAGGCAATCCCTAACCCGTTCACAGCCGCGTCGGCGATGTGCACGGTGGAGTTGAACACCAGTTGCCCGTCGACTCGCACTTTCAACTTTTTGCCCTGACGCTCGAATTCCCACGCATCGACACCGTCGTAGGTCGGAAAGCGGATGTCGATGCAACGGTGCGCCGCCAGATCGCGCGGATGTTGCGGGGCGGGGTGCTGGGCGAAGTAGCTGGGCGAAGCGACCACGGCCATGCGCAGTGGCGGGCCGATCGGTACGGCGATCATGTCCTGGGCGACGGTATCGCTGAAACGCACGCCGGCATCGAAGCGGTCGGCAACGATGTCACGGAAACCGTAGTTGATATCGAACTCGAGCTTGATGTCCGGATATTGCAGCAATAGTGGCGTCAGCTTGGGCAGCAGGGTGGTCTTGATGATGTTGTCGCCGCAGGTGATGCGCACCGTGCCAGCGGGCTTGTCGCGCAGCTCGGTGAGAGCGTCCAGCTCGGCTTCGATCTCATCGAAACGATGACCCACGGTGTGCAGCAAGCGTTCGCCGGCCGCGGTCAGTGACACGCTGCGCGTAGTGCGGGTCAGCAGGCGAATTTTCAGACGCGCTTCCAGCGCCGAGACTACCTGGCTCACCGCCGATTGCGTCACGCCCAGTTGCACCGCCGCGCGGGTGAAGCTGCCGCTGCGGGCAACCGTGACGAAGGCAAGCAGGTCGTTGAAATTGGGTTTGGCCATGGGCGCGCGCTCGGGTTTATTGATTAGCAGAGTTTATAACCGCATTAAGCACTCATTAGCTAATCAAAGCCTCGAGCGTGCGCAACAATACCTCCATCCCGGCCTCGCCTGGCTTCTCGATCAAGGACGCCCCCCATGAAACGACTGTTCATACTGCTCGGGTTTCTCCTGAGTTCATTCACTGCATTCGGAGCTGACATGTCCCACGGTGCCGACAATTTCTTCAAAAGCGACAAGGTGACCGCGCAGAAGGTCAGCTTCAAAAATCAATATCAACTCACCGTGGTCGGCAACCTGTTTGTCCCTAAAGGACTCGACCCGGCAGCGCGTAGCGCGGCGATTATCGTTGGCCATCCGATGGGCGCGGTAAAGGAGCAGAGCGCCAATCTGTACGCACAGAAACTGGCGGAGCAGGGCTTTGTCACCCTGTCGCTGGATCTGTCGTTCTGGGGCGAAAGCGAGGGCGCGCCGCGCAATGCCGTGCTGCCGGACATGTATGCCGAAGACTTCAGCGCAGCCGTCGATTACCTCGGCACACGGCCATTTATCGACCGCGAGCGCATCGGCGTGTTGGGCATTTGCGGTAGCGGCAGCTTCGTGATCAGCGCGGCGAAAATCGACCCGCGCATGAAAGCCATCGCCACTGTCAGCATGTACGACATGGGCGCCGCCAACCGTGACGGCCTAAAGCATTCGCAAAGCCTTGCGCAGCGCAAGCAGATTATTGCGCAAGCGGCCGAGCAGCGTTACGCCGAGTTCACCGGCGGCAAGGTCGAATACACCGGCGGCACGGTGCTGGAGCTGAAGGCCGACACCCATCCGATCCAGCGTGAATTCTTCGATTTCTACCGCACCCCGCGCGGCGAATTCACCCCGGCCAACTCGACGCCGCAACAGACTACGCGTCCGACGCTGAGCAGCAACACCAAGTTCATGAACTTCTATCCATTCGTCGATATCGAGAGCATCTCGCCGCGCCCGATGTTGTTTATTGCCGGTGCCGACGCGCACTCCCGTGAGTTCAGCGAAGAGGCGTTCCGGTTGGCGGGGCAGCCGAAAGAGCTGGTGATTGTGCCGAATGCCGGCCACGTCGATCTGTACGACCGGGTCGAGTTGATTCCTTTTGCCAAGCTGACGCAGTTCTTCAAGAGCAACCTGAAGTAACTTTCAACGCGACGGAGCCAAGCGATGCGGATTTTTGCCAACGGCTGGAAGGGATTCGTACTGATGGCATGGCTGCCCTTTGCTCTGTCTGCTGCTAACCCGGAGGAGATCACGATGTGGATGACCGTCGGAGAACACCGTTTTGCCATTGCTCTTGAGGACAACCCGAGCACTCGGCAATTGCTCACGCGATTGCCGCTGAGCCTGAACATGAGCGACCTGCACAGCAACGAAAAATACGCCACCGTGCAGCCGCCCTTGCCCACGCAGCCCTATCGGCCGGGCACGATCCACAACGGCGATTTCCTTTTGTATGGCGACGATACGCTGGTGGTCTTCTACCAAACCTTCGATTCGTCTTACCGCTATTCGCGTCTTGGTCGCATCGACCGGCCGCAGGACTTGGCCGAGGCCTTGGGGCGCGGCGATGTGCGGTTGACGTTCACGCTGGATGAGTGAGGAGATTCATTGATGAACCAGAGATCGTTAAAGCAAGGGCGTCTTCTGCGCATCGTGGCCCTCGGCTGCGCGGTCCTTGCCAGCGCAGCCTGCGTTAATCCTCTCTGCGCCAATCCTTCCCGATCACAGGAGAAACCGATCATGCAAGAACAGCCTCTGACGCTTAAGCAACTGGCGATCGCCCCGATTGCCGCCAACGCTGCAATCGGCGACATGCCGCGTTTGCACGACGCACTCAATCGCGGCCTCGATGCCGGGTTGAGCATCAGCGAAACCAAGGAAGTTCTGGTGCAGCTGTACGCCTACGCCGGGTTCCCACGCAGCCTCAACGCCTTGTCCTTGCTGATGAAGGTTGTGCAGGAACGCGCCGCGCGGGGCATTGAAGACGCGCCCGGACGAGAGCCCGGCCCGGTTCCGTCGGGGTATGCACTTACCGAACTCGGCACCGACAATCAGACCCGTCTGGTCGGCGCGCCAGTGTCCGGCCCGCTCTTCGAATTCGCCCCGGCGATCGATCAGTTCCTGAAAGTGCACTTGTTCGGCGACATCTTCGCCCGCGACAACCTGGCATGGACGGATCGGGAACTGGCGACGGTTGGCGCACTGGCGGCAATGGCTGGGGTGGAATCGCAGCTGGAGTCGCATTTGAAGATCAGTCTGAATGTGGGATTGACGGTTGAGCAGTTGCGGCAAGTGGCGCAGGAGTTGGAGGCGCGTGGGGATTTGCAGGCTGCTGAGCGGGTGGGCGCGGGGCTGGGGAAATTGAATGGCTGAAGTCGACAGGGATACCGGCACCATTATTTCTCACCAATGACTGAACCTGCTTGCTGCATCTCCAAGATCGCCGCTTTATTTTCACGAAGCGGTGGCTTGGGGCATGTTGAGCGCAAACCGTCTATGTGCTCCATCAAGCTATCGGGAATGCTCTGCCACATCGGATCGAGGATGAAGTCCACACCTTCTCGCCTTGCCATTTTTGCGGCTGGAACGAAGTCTGCGTCGCCTGCTATCAATACTATCTGGTCGACCTGCTGTTTAAATGACAGCGACGCGACATCAATGCCGATCCGCATATCGACACCTTTTTGGCGGGTTTCGATACTGACATCATTTTCCATAAGGTCAGTCATCTGGATTTTGCCTTTCAACAGCTCAGCGATTTTGACGGGCTTGATGGTCCATCTGACATCCTTCGACAAATGTCCAAGTCGTAATGCCAACTTACGTTTACTTCGCAGCCTGGAATGCAGCTCTTTGCGAAATGCCGCCTCCCTGGATTTCGAAAAATCCACAGCTTTTTTGCTTATGGGGTTGTGCTGTTTAGTGTCCAGTGGGGGGCAGTCATAGAAGAAGATTCGGTAGAGCTCTTTCCTGGCTCGTTGTCGTAGCTCTCGAATGGGACCCGTTGGACGGGTCAAGGTTTTATTAAGGAGGTGGGCGGTTGCCCATCAATGGACCAGGTCGGCCGCGCGTTCAGCGTTGAAGGCGTTTTGAGGTTCGATTCGTCGAAAGCGTTTGATGAAAAAGGCGCCATCGACCAACACCGCAGTGGGCATGTTTTTTTACCTACAAAAACGCCCAAGGGTTTGGCACGTTCTGGATGATTAGAACAGCGTACTGCCTTGGGCGGGATGGGAGCGAGATTAGGAGGGAGTGACGGATACGTCAACAACCCCTTTTTCGTCTGACCTGTTTGTATAAAGTTGAATGTGCCCAGCGCTTTCAAATTTCAGGTGGCGACGGGGAAACGATAAATTGCGGAGGGTAAGCAGGCAAGACAGGGACTTCCGTAAGATTTGTAGGCAAAAGCGCTGTATCTCGTAGGCTCGGTTATCCGTGAGCGGGTGAGCGCGGGGCTGGGCAGAATCCGGGGGAGGCACAGAATGAGAGCGGCTCTGTTACGGCGATTCTCGTCTTCAGCGCTGGCGCCGACTCGCTCCCGGTGAGCTTCCCGTTATCCGCTTGAACGCACGACTGAACGCCGCTTGGGAGGTGTAGCCCAGGCGCTGCGCCACTTCTTCGATCGGCAGTCTTTCCAGGGTCAGCCACTGACTGGCCAGGCGCATGCGCAGTTCGGTGGCGTAGCGTAGCGGCGGGGTGCCCAGGGTGGTCTGGAAGCGTTCGGCGAAGACCGAGCGCGAGGTGTTGCACAGCGTTGCCAGCTCGGCGACGCTCCAGTCGCGTCCCGGTTGTTGGTGCAGGGCCAGCAAAGCCTGCGCCAGACGAGGGTCGCGCAGGGCGGCGACGAGACCGGAGGCATTGCCGCAAGCGCATTCGACCCAGCCACGAACAATCATTGCCGCCACTACGTCGGCAAGGCGAGCGAGAATGCCGGCGAAGCCGATGCGCGCTGCGCTGACTTCGCGTTCCATGGTCGCAAGAATTGGCATAAGCCCCGGATAACGCTGGCCGCCGGCGTCGATCAGCATCAGTCCCGGCATCAGCCGACCGAGGCCCTGCAGGCTGCCGAGCTCGAACTCCATACAGCCACTGAAGAGCAGGGCGCTATCGGGCGAAACGGCGCTGTGACCGACCTGCACCGCGCAGACCGTATCGCCGAGTGGCGCGGCGACGGCGCTGTCAATGTCCTGCACTTCGGCGTTTGGGTGTGACAGCAACTGGTGCGCGGCACCATGGGCAATGAATACCGCATTGCCCGCCGCCAACTCGTAAAGGCTGCCGTCCTCCAGTCGCAACACCGTCGATCCAGCGGCAACGAAGTGGAAATACGCATGGCCCGATTTGTCGCTGAAACCCAGACCATACGGCGGACCGGCGTGGATCCGCCGATACTGCACGCCACGCAGACGCATGCTGCGCAGCAATTCTGTGATCAGGTCTGATGACAGTGAAAAGGGATCAGTGCTGCTCATGTTCGGGGTTTCGATCAAAAGTTCAAGACTGCGCATCATAGATCATCCGGTTTGCCGCCAATAGACTGCGCTCTCGAAATGTCCGAGGGAGTCTTGAAATGAATGAACGTGTAGGTGATGGGCGAACTGAAGAGGAGCCGATGGCTCCTGCGTGGATGGCGGTTTTCTCACTGGCGATGGGTGTGTTCGGTTTACTCACTGCGGAATATCTGCCGGCCAGCCTGCTGACACCAATGGCGCTGGATCTCGGCGTCAGCGAAGCGCTGGCCGGGCAAGCAGTGACGGTGACCGCAGTGGTGGCCCTCTTTGCCGGATTGCTCGTACCTGGATTGACGCGCAGTCTTGATCGGCGGCTGGTATTGCTCGGTTTCTCGGTACTGATGATCGCGTCGAATCTGCTGGTGGCGCTGTCGTCGAGCCTGGCAGTGTTGCTGATCATGCGCATCCTTTTGGGCATAGCTCTGGGCGGATTCTGGAGCATGGCGGCGGCCGTGGCGATGCGCCTGGTGCCGGCGGCGCTGCTGCCACGGGCGCTGTCGATTATCTTCAGCGGGATCGCCGTCGGGACCGTGGTCGCGGTGCCATTGGGCAGCTATCTCGGCGGCCAGTTTGGCTGGCGCAGTGCGTTTTTCGCAGCTGCGGCGGTTGGCGTGGTGACGCTGGTCTTTCAAATGTTCACGTTACCGAGTCTGGCGCCGCATCGACCGTCACGCCTGCGTACGGTGCTTGAGGTTTTGCTGCGACCGGGCATTGCCATTGGCATGTTCGGCTGTGTATTGGTGCACACCGGCCACTTCGCGTTGTTCACCTATATCAGGCCATTTCTGGAAAGCACCACCGGAGTCGGCGCGCAGACGCTGGCGCTGATGCTGCTCGGTTTCGGCGTGGCGAACTTTGCCGGCACGCTGTTCGCTGGCTGGCTGTTGCAGCGCAATCCACGCGCAACACTGGTGCTGATGCCGGTGTTGGTCGGCGTTGCTGCTCTGGCGTTGGTCGGGTTACCGGCGTCGCTCACCGGGCAGGCGTTGCTCTTGGCGCTTTGGGGGATGGCCTTCGGTGGCGTGCCGGTGGCATGGTCGAACTGGGTGGCGCGATCGATACCCGATCAGGCCGAAAGCGCAGGCGGCATGGTCGTCGCATCGGTGCAGTCGGCGATTGCCGCAGGCGCCGCCGCCGGCGGTTCGGTGTTCAGTTTCAGCGGCATCAATGGCGTGTTTGTAGCAGCTGGAATTCTGATGTTGCTGGCCGCGCTGCTGATTGCCCTGAAGGTCAATGTCGATGTGCCGGAGCCGGGTTCGGCGGCTTTGCCAGTGCATTTGTGATTTGATCAGGGCGGGGCGGTGGCGAAGCACTGAAGCCCCGCCGATCCCTCTCTTCAACCGCGCTTGGGCAGTTTCCAGTTCGGTCGGATGAAGTGGCAGGTGTAGCCGTTCGGAATCCGCTCCAGATAATCCTGATGCTCGGGTTCCGCTTCCCAGAATGGCCCGGCCGGTTCTATTTCCGTAACCACTCGGCCCGGCCACAATTTCGATGCGTCGACGTCGGCGGCGGTGTCTTCAGCGACGGCGCGCTGCTCGTCGTTGAGGTAGTAGATCGCCGACCGGTAGCTTGGGCCAAGATCGTTGCCCTGACGGTTGGGCGTGCTCGGGTCGTGGATCTGGAAGAAGAACTCGAGGATCTGCCGGTAGCTGATCACGGCCGGATCAAACTCGATTTCGATGGCTTCGGCGTGGTTGCCGTGGTTGCGATAGGTCGCATTCGGCACATCGCCGCCGGTATAGCCGACGCGGGTTTTCAGCACACCCGGATAGCGGCGCAACAGATCCTGCATGCCCCAGAAGCAGCCGCCGGCGAGAATGGCAGTTTCGGTTTGAGTGGTCATGGTGTGTGCTTCCTCTCGAGACGATGGGGGATATCAACTGTTATGAGGGCGGGTTGAGAGAATCCAAGGTCACGCTCATCAGAATCGACCACTGGCTCGCTGATCAAGCGACATGCAGGCGACTGCGATCTTCGTCAGATCGTATTCAACCAAAGCCAAAGAACGAACGCAGCTTGCTTGGCGACTTGCGCTCGTAGAACGGTTTGGTCTCCTTGAGGAAGTAATCACTCAGCCCGGCTTGTCCCGTCAGCACGCGGCAAAAATCAACCGGCCCGCCATCAGGGGCTGTGTCCCCAGCGACATTGCCGGCTTCGCGCATGACCTGTTCGATATCACCATCCGCTTCGATGCCAACGATCAGGTGCGGCTTTTCATCAACCGAGGTGTCGTGCATCAGCGCCAGGAACGCGCGTTTCACATTGGCGTGTTTGGCCAGCAGTTGCGAGAGCGAATGGACCATCGTCGATGGGTAGTCCGAAGGCTGTCCAAGCAACACGTTGGTTTCTTTTTCAACGGTGCGCTGCGTGGCGGGCCGGCCGATTTCGCCTGAGAGCAGCCGTTGCACTTCATCCGGAAGGAATTCCTTGCCGTACGGCGACTTCGGATTCAGAAAGAGCAGCGCGCCCAGCGTGATTTCGAACAATGATCGTGCCGGTATCTCCACATAGCTCTGTTCGCTGTCGATGGATTGTTGCAGCGTTGGCAGCGAGGAGAAGAACGGAATGACAGGCGTGCCATCGGGCTTCTGCCAATGGGCGATGCTGATGTTGCTGCCGGCTTCGAGATTGACATGACCTTGCGCCGCACCGGCGGTGCCGAGGATGTAGACGGTCGAGTCCAGAAGGGTGCGATAAAACTCAGGGCGATGCGCGGGTTCGTCCGCGGCCAGTCGGAGCGATGTTTC
Source organism: Pseudomonas sp. ef1 (assembly GCF_007293365.2). Classification (NCBI taxonomy): domain Bacteria; kingdom Pseudomonadati; phylum Pseudomonadota; class Gammaproteobacteria; order Pseudomonadales; family Pseudomonadaceae; genus Pseudomonas; species Pseudomonas sp. ef1. Next base: position 3,546,085 of record NZ_CM129815.1, read on the forward strand.
CAGAGGGTTTTCTTGGGAAGTATCCATGAGGTCAGTCCGTTATTTTCAATGGAGAGCGATGATTATCTGGTCGGTCCGAGGAGACGTGCTGTCACGATGATACTCGTCCAGAGATTCGAATCCTGCGTCGTTCTAACCAACACCACAAAGCCAACTGTGGGAGCGAGCCTGCTCGCGAAGGCGTCGTGTCAGTTGAAATAACTCACGGCTGATACATTGCTTTCGCGAGCAGGCTCGCTCCCACATTTGAATTTCGCGTTGGGTCTTATAGCAAACTCCACGAAACCCCAACATAAACCCCCGTCCCTTCACCCGGCGTCGACCGCGCGGCGTCCACTCCCTTGTCGTCATACCCCGGCGTGACCGTTGCCGCATAACGCTTGCCGGTCAGGTTGCGCATGTCCACCCAGCCTTGCCAGTCGCCCTTCGGGGCGTTGTAGCCCAGGGTGGCGCCGAACAGGGCGTACGGATCGGCGTAGTAGCTGTTGGCGTAGTCCACGGCAACTTTGGACACCAGTTGCGTGTTCACGGCGGCGAAGAAGCCCTGCGGCCAGTCGTAACGCAGTTCGCCCTGGTAATAATGCATCGGCAGGCCCGGCAAGCGGTTGTCGCCGAAGCGCTCATCGTCGCGGTAGTGGAAGTCGCTGAAGGTGTAAGCCTGACGAAAGCTCAACTGGCGCCCGTCGGCGGCGGTCCAGAGTTTGCTGTTCAGGCTGGCCTCGATGCCCTGGTGCACGGTCGGGCTGGCGTTTAGTTCGTAGGGCGTGACGGCGTTGGCGTCCGGCAGTACCGAGAGCAGTTCGTGACGAACTTGCGCGTAGTACCAGGCCAGGCTCCATTCGCCCAAATGGCTGTCGCCACGGCCGCCGAGTTCCAGAGTGGTCGCGGTCTGGTTTTGCAGTTCGATCGGGTCGCGCTGGGTGCCGGTGGCGGCGCCGTTGCCGGCAGGGAAGCGCACGTTGGAGCTGTAGATCAGCGACCACGGGTGCGGTGCTTCGACGGAGCGGCTGAGGTTGCCGAACACTTGCACGTCCGGGGTGATCTGGTAGCGCAGGCCGATGCGCGGTGCATAGTCCCAGTCGCTGAGACTGGTCTTGCCGCCGCCCTGCGGATAGGTCACGGCGCTTTCGCGGCGGGTGTAGATCGCGGCGAGGCCGGTGGTCAGCCAGAGGTCGTCGGCAATTTCCAGGTCATTGCCGAAATGCAGGACGGTGTCCGAACCCTGATAAGTGAAGTTGCGCATCCGCGTGCCCGGGGCATAGCTGGCGGTGTTGCCACTCGGGATGCGCACGAACTCGCTGGCGCCATCGTTGGGCAGATGCTTGGTCACGCGCAGGCCGACATTGCTGCGGCTTTCCATACCGAACAGGGTGTCGCGGCGTTTGTAGTCGAAGGTGCCGCTGACGTCGGTATAAGCCACCTTCAGCCGGTTCGGGCCTTCGCGCAGATCCATCGGGTAGTCGTGGTAGGCGAGGCCGGTCTGGATGCTCGAATCGTCGTCGAGGTAGAACGTGGTCTTGTTGCCGATGAACGTACTGCCGGGTTGCTTGCGGCTGTCATCGCGGGCCACATACGCCGGATTGGCTGCCCGTGGGCTGTGTTCGATGGAATGCTTGGTCACGCGACCGGCGAGGTCGTTGTCGGTTTCGCGATAGCGGAAGTAGAAGCGGGTTTCCAGATTCGGGTTGAAGCGATAGCCGAAGTTGGCGACCAGGCCTTTGCTCTCGCTGGCGGTGTGGTCCTGATAGCCGTCGGCGTTGGCATCGGTCAGGGACACGTAGTAATCGAAATCTCCCAGCACTTGCCCGGAGCTGACCTGGCGCTGCTGATAGCCATGGCTGCCGGTGGCGTAGCGCACTTGCAGCTTCGGCGCGGTGTAACCGGTGTGGCTGACGTAATCGATAGCGCCGCCCAGCGCCAGCGCGCCGCGATCGAAGCCGTTGGCGCCGCGCAGCACTTCGACATGGTCGACCCACAACGGCTCGAGCAATTCATAAGGTGTGCCGCCGGGGCCGGTCAGCGGCAAGCCATCCAGCATCGTGTAGAGCCCCGAGGCGTGGGCGCCGGGTGCGCGGTTGATGCCTGAACCACGGATGGAAATCTTCACGCCTTCGTTGCCCGCCGACTGTGCATACACCCCCGGCTGATAGGCCAGCACATCCTGATTGCTGGCAACGCGGCCCTGAATCGGCTGGCGCATGTCGACCACGTTGGTGCTGCCGGGAACCTGCTCAAGGCGTTCCCGCGCTTCTTCGACCGCTGCATCGCTGCCACTGCGCTCATCTGCCGAAATCAGCACTTGCCCCAGCTCCAGACCTTGGGTCTCGGCCAGCGCCGGGCAGGCCAGGGCCAGACCGAGCAGGGCAGTGGGCAATGATTTGGACGACGGCATCGAAAAAACTCCAGCAAACAGGGGATCGGGCAATGAACAGTGCGACGTCGGAACAATCTCAGGAAACACATGGCGACAGGGCTTTTTTGCCCGGCAATGGCAAACAACCGGGCGTGAACTAACCTCACGGATCAGGCCCTTCGGGTCAATAAACAAATTCAGCGGGCTGTTGAAGCGCGAGGACAGGTTCATGGCGAAAGACAAGAAGAAACCTGCAAAGGCAATCGAACGTCCGCGCTTGAAAAACAAGGACTATCTCGAACAGCTGCGCAAGCTCCACGTTGAGCTGGTCAAGCTGCAGGAGTGGGTCATCGCCAAAGGTGTCAAGGTTTGTATTGTTTTCGAAGGGCGCGACGGTGCGGGCAAGGGCGGGGTGATCAAGGCGATCACGGAGCGCGTCAGCCCACGGGTGTTCCGCGTGATGGCATTACCGGCGCCAACCGATCGAGAAAAAAGTCAGATGCATGTACAGCGCTATCTGCCGCATCTGCCGGCGGGCGGCGAGGTGGTGATTTTCGACCGCAGTTGGTACAACCGCGCCGGTGTCGAACGGGTCATGGGTTTTTGTACGGAGGAGCAGGCCGACAAGTTTCTCAAGTCGATCCCGTGGGTGGAAAACGCCATCGTCGATTCGGGGGTGATCCTGCTCAAGTACTGGCTTGAGGTCAGTCCGGAGGAACAGACCCGCCGGCTCGAAGCGCGAATCAATGACGGGCGCAAGATCTGGAAACTGACACCCATGGATCTGAAGTCCTACAGCCGCTGGTATGACTACTCACGGGCGCGGGACGAGATGTTCAAGCACACCGACACCGATTGGGCGCCGTGGAGGGTTGCCGACTCGAATGACAAACGTCGTGCGCGGCTGAACATCATCACTGATCTGCTCAGTCGCATCCCCTATGAAGAGGTGAAGCGCGACAAGGTCGAGTTGCCGAAACGGCAGAAGCCGGGCAAGTACCGGGAGCCGGACTATCCGTATAAGCGGGTGGCGGAGCGGTTTTGACATTTGCGGGGTTTTTGGGGGCTTGGCGGCCTTTGGGCCGACCAGGCTCTTGGGGTTTTGGGTGTATATCCGTTTTTTCGGGTGTTGCGGCTGGCGGTTCCGCTCTTACAGCGGGTCACTTTTGCAGACGCCCAAAAGTAACCAAAACGCTTTGCTCCTGCGTTCGGCCCTCGCAGGCTCGGGTTCCTTCGCTCCGGGACTGATCCGGGCGCAGCGGCTCCGGTTTGCTTCGCTGCACCTCCTTCCGCTGTGTTCGACTTCGTCGAACGGTCGCTGCGCTCCCACGCCCGGATCAATCCCTCCACTCAGCCTTCCGACGTCGCCGGTGGATCAAGATCAAAAGCAGTACTCGAGCTTGCGCTCATTGTTGAGTGGGGCGGCTTTGCCGCGGGCAGCTGCGCTGCTTTGCGTTTGCTTTGTAGGCGAGCCTGCTCGCGAAGGCGGCCTGACAGCCGACCTGTTCTTGAGGTGGTACGCGATCCAACTGTAGGAGCTGCCGAAGGCTGCGATCTTTTGATTTTGCTTTTCTGTGGGAGTGAGCCTGCTCGCGATGACGGAGGCACATTCAAATTTTTTGAAAGATATATCGCTATCGCGAGCAGGCTCATTCCGACAAGGTTTTGCGCATCAACCGTCCATCCGTCGTCTGCCCTGAACCTCTCTCGCGCTGATTTTTCTACCGGGTAAGTCCCTCAGGAGATACCGGTATGTTCGATCAGCAAAAGAAGGCATCACTGGCGGCATGGCGCAAGATGGCAGAGCAGGCCGAGGGCGATCTGGATCCGGAACAGCAATATGACGAGCTGCTCAAGGCTGCGGATCAGATGGAGGAGCAAGGCCTGATCACCAGTGCCGAATGGCGCCAGTTGGTGCGTGACGCCGGCAATGTTTTCACCTTGAACCAAGAACAGCCGCAGCGCTGACAGCTGTCATCGGGGGACGTCCCATGCTCAGTTATCTGTTTATCGGCGCCAACGACGTCGAGCGTTCGGCAGCTTTCTACAAGGCGATTCTGACGCCGCTGGGCTACCGGCATGATCGCGAAGAACACTACTGTTTTTACCTGCCCGATTGCATCGACAAGTCCAACGGCCCCGGCAGCGTGCACATCTCGCAACCGTTCAATGGTGAGCCGGCGACACCAGGCAACGGCATGATGCCGGCGTTTCGCGCCGACTCGCGGCACAAGGTCGATCAGGTGCACAAGGCCGGGCTCGACCATGGCGGCAGCGACGAAGGCGCGCCTGGCACTCGCGAGGCCTATACGCCGGACTTTTACGTGGCCTATCTGCGCGACCCCGAAGGCAACAAGCTGGCTGTGTTCTACAGCGGCTGATGGATGGAGCCCGTTGATTCGGCCCTGATGGCGGCCCGCGCTCAGTTCGCAATCACGATCAGCTTTCACATCGTGCTGGCGGCGTTCAGCATCGGTCTGGCGAATTTCCTCTTGGTGCTGGAGGCGTTGTGGTTGAGGTCCGGGCGCCAGGTTTATCTGGATGTTTATCGTTACTGGCTCAAAGTGTTTGCCCTGAATGTCGCAGTGGGCACGGCGTCGGGATTGATTCTGGAGTATCAGTTCGGCCTGAACTGGTCGCGGCTGTCGGTGCAGGCCGGTGATGTCCTCGGTCCGCTGATGTTCTATGAAGTGATGGCGGCGTTTTTCATCGAAGCGGGATTTCTCGGCATCATGCTGTTCGGCCTGAAGAAAGTCGGCCCGCGTCTGCACTTTTTTGCCACCTGCGCTGTGGCGGTGGGCTCGCTGATCAGCGCGTTCTGGATTCTTTCCGCCAATTCGTGGATGCAGACCCCGGCCGGCTATTCGATTGGCGCTGAAGGGCGTTTCCTCGCCGAGGACTGGTGGGCAATCATCTTCAACCCTTCGTTTCCCTATCGCCTGGCGCACATGCTGCTTGCCGTGCTCATCGGCAGCGCGACGCTGATTGCCGGGATCAGTGCCTGGCAATTGCGCAAGGCCTCGGCAAACCCGCGCGCGCGCCTGCAATTTTCCATGGCGCTGTGGGTGATTGCGCTGCTGATGCCGGTGCAGATCGTTGTCGGGGACCTGCATGGCCGGCACAGTTTGCAAGCCCAGCCGCAGAAAGTGGCGGCCATCGAAGGCTCATGGACGCGCCCGGACCAAGGGGCTGGGGAGCCACTGCGGCTGTTCGCATGGCCGGATATGCAAGAGCGCCGCAACCACTGGGAGGTGGCGATTCCGCGCATTGGTTCCCTCTACCTGCAGCATGACCTGACCAGCACCATCGCCGCGCTTGATGAGTTCCCGGCTGAGGACATCCCGCCCGTCGCGCCGGTGTTTTTCGCATTTCGGCTGATGGTCGGGCTGGGACTGTTGATGCTTGGGCAGGGTGTGGTCAGCCTGATCCTGCGCCGACGTAATCGCCTGTATACGGCGCGGCGGTGGTTGGGCGCGTGCGTGCTGCTGGCACCGGCGGGGTTTCTGGCCATGCTCAGCGGCTGGGTCGTCACCGAAGTGGGGCGACAGCCGTTCACGGTTTACGGATTGATGCGCACGGCGGACAGTCTGTCGTCGGTGTCCAAGGCTCAAGTCGTCGGGTCGACGTGGCTGATTCTGCTGTTTTATCTGCTGATCTTCGGCATCGGTCTGTGGGTGTTGCTGCGTCTGTTGCGCGAGCCGCCGCAGCAGGATCAACCCGGGCCGCAGCCCACCCTTGCCGACGAAACCGGGCACTGAGGAGTGGCAGACATGGACACGGACTGGCTGACTCTGTTGTGCGCCGCCGCACTGGCGTTCTCGGTCATGAACTACGTGGTGCTTGACGGCACCGATCTGGGCGTCGGCATGCTCATGGGGCTCACGGCTTGCAGCAAGCAGCGCAGGGTGATGGCGGTGTCAATTCTGCCGGTGTGGGACGCCAACGAAACCTGGCTGGTGCTCGGCGGCGGTGGGCTGCTGGCGCTGTTTCCGCTGGCGTACGCGATCTTGCTGCCGGCCCTGTATGTGCCGTTTATCGTGATGTTCCTGGCCTTGATTGCGCGGGCCATGGCGCTGGAGTTTCGCGACTACGCACCGAATGAAACACGCAAGCGCATCGTCGACGGCGTGCTGGCCCTGGCTTCGCTGCTGACCGGGTTGGTCCAGGGCATGGTGCTCGGCACTCTCGTGCAAGGCGTTGCGCATCAGGGCGGTCAGTACATTGGCGATGGCCGCGACTGGCTGAATCCGTTCCCGGTATTTTGCGGTTTAGTGCTGGTACTCGGTTACGTCTGGCTGGGGACGTGCTGGCTGTACTGGCGGACCCTTGATGAACTGCAGCAGCACTCGGCCCGCCAGGCCCGCGTCTTGGCGCTGGTCGTCGTGGCGTTATTGCTGGTGCTGATCGCATGGACGGCGACGTTGCAGCCGCAATATGCCCGGCGGCTTGCCGATATTCGGCTGTGGCTGGCGGCAGGGCTGATCCTCAGCACTCTAGGATGGGGGTTCAGCAAAGGTTTTCACGGGCGCTTTGACTGCGTGCCGTTGTTCGCCGCATTGGGCGTTTTCGTGCTGGCTTTCGCGGTGATGCTGGTCGCGCTATTTCCATTCATCATTCCGCCGGATCTGACTTTGAGCGAAGCAGCCTCAAGCCCGAACAGCCAGATCTTCATGCTGGTCGGATTCGCCGTACTCATACCGATAACCCTGACCTACAACACCTTCGGTTTCCGCGTGTTCAGCGGCAAGGTGCGCGTTGCCAGCGATGGCTGACATTCACGTCACCCGACCTTTTTTGCTCACCAGCGACAGTCGCGAAGCCCGTAGCAGATCAGCAAAAGCCGCCTTGTCGATCGGCCGGCTCATGAAATAGCCCTGCACCTCGTTGCATTGATCCTTGCCGAGAATCGCCAGTTGCTCCTCGGTCTCGACGCCTTCGGCGGTCACAGTCAGCCCCATGGCTTTGCCCAGACCGATGATCGCCTGCACCACGGCACGGTCGTTGGCGCCGCTGCTGATCGAGGCGATAAAGCGTTTGTCGATCTTGATCCCGTCGAATGGATAGGCGCGTAGGTAACCGAGCGACGAATAACCGGTGCCGAAGTCGTCCATGTTCAGACGCACGCCGAGCTCCTTGAGCTGATTCATGGTGGTCAGCGCGCCGTCGGTGTCGTTGAGCATCACGTTTTCGGTGATCTCCAGCTCCAGACGGCTGGCCGGGAAACGCGTATCCACCAGCACTTCACGAACATCCTCGACGACATCGCTGAGAGCGAACTGCGCAGGCGAGAGGTTGACCGACAGCAGAATGTCATGGGGCCATTCCAGCGCGGTTTCGCAGGCTTCGCGCAGCACCCAGCGGCCCAGCGGGACGATCAGGTCGGTCTGTTCGGCCAGCGGAATGAACACGTCCGGCCCGAGCAGGCCCTGGGTCGGATGCTGCCAGCGCACCAGCGCCTCCACCGAAACGATGTGCTTGCCATCAACCTTGTAGCGCGGCTGATAGTGCAGGACGAATTCGTTGTGCTTGAGCGCATGGCGCAGGTCATCTTCCATTTGCCGGCGCGTCTGGATCTGGTCGCTCATGTGCGCTTCGAAGAAGCACCAGGTGTTCTTGCCGTCGGATTTGGCCTGATACAGCGCGATGTCGGCGTAGCGGATCAGATCGCTGGCGGCAAAACCGTGTCGACGACTCAGGGCGATGCCGATGCTGGCGCCAATGTGCAGCGGATGTTGTTCGTAATTGATCGGTTGATGCAGGCTGCCGATCAGCCGTGTGCAGAATTTGTCGATCTCGTTATGGCTGTCCATTCCGTTGAGCACCACGACGAATTCATCACCACCGAGGCGGGCGACGATGTCGTGCTCGCGGGTGCATTCGCGCAGGCGCGTGGCGACTTCCTGGAGAACCGCGTCACCGGCAGGATGGCCGAGGGAATCATTGATCGGTTTGAAGTTGTCCAGATCGATCATCAGCAGCGACAGCGGTGGCGAGTGTTCTTTCAATATCAGCACTTCATCCAGATAACGCGCCAGTTTGTTGCGGTTGGGCAGGCCGGTCAGGGCGTCATGCATCGACAGGTGCTGGATCTGCGCATGGGCGGCGACTTCGTCGGTGATATCGCTGGCAGTACCGCGATAGCCGACGACGCTGTTCTTGTCGAAAATCGGCCGCGCCGAGAGCCGGCAGTGGCGCGGCTGCCCGGAGTGATCGCGATAAGTGCAGCGCAAGTCGCCGGCGCTGTTTTCTTCGCTGAGTTTGCGCAGCCACAGCTCCAGTGGTGTGGTGTCGCAAGTCAGTAATTCGCCGATGTCCTGGCCCAGCCATAGAGCTTGCGGGTAACCGGTGACTTCGCTGAAGCGCGCCGACAGATAGGTCAGCGACAACTGATCATCAACTTCCCAGATCCAGTCCGACGCCGCTTCGGCCACGGCGCGAAAGCGTTCTTCACTGGCTTCGAGGGCATGATTGGCTTTCTCGAGTGCCTGATTCGAGGCCTGCATGGCATGAATGCTGTTGTCGACGTATTGCGATGAGCGCAATGCATGGCGGAAAAAATAGGCGGTGAGCAGCATCAGCACCAGAAACGTCGCGCCGAGCGGGGGTACCAGCGTCCACAACAATTGCTGACCGGGCCGTTGCAGGTCGGCGACCAGGCTGTAGCCGGTGCTGTCGAGCGGCACGCTTGGATGGCCTTTCTCAATGGTTTCATCCGGGATCAGGGTCAGGTTCGTCAGGCCATAACCGCTGCCGATCTTGCGCAGTTTGGTCGGGGTCAGCTTGTCGACGAACACCAGCACCGAGGTGTTTCTCAGTTCATCCAGCGGGCGCTCGTCGTTGGGAATGATCGCGGCAGCGGTGATCAGCGCCGGCCAGCCTTCGAACAATGAATAACTGCTGATCGGCTTGGTCAGATCAGGCTGACTCAGCACCTGCTCGACCAGCGCCGAGGCGGGCGCTTGCAGTACGCTGGATACGTCGGTTTCAACCATCTGCCCGCGAATCACCGCGTACTTGGTGCGATTGCGATCAAGGACGAACACGCCGTCGTAGCCGTCGCTGGTGAACAGCGTCTTGCCCATGTTCTGTTCGGTGTAGGCCCAATTGACGTCGATCGACCCGCTCAAGGCCTCATAGGCGCGGGTCCAGTAGGCATAACTGGTGATGTAGTTTTTCGACGCGGTGATGCGGTTTTCCACGGCGCGCACGGAATAGAACTGGTTCTGTTCCAGATCTTTCGCATCCAGGGTATTGGCGATGCCAAGCAAGGTGCTGATCGCGGCGATGACACCCGCAACAAACAGTGCGCCAACGGCGATGGCCAGGCGCCGGGTCACGGCGCGTTGCGGGGTGGGGATTGGCTGCGCAGGGAGAATAACGGCCATGTGCTCGTCCTTGATCCGGTGTCTTCTGAATCTAGAACAATGGCGAGCGCACAATGTTCAGATTGTTGTTATTGGTATCGCCTGGATTTTTTCAAAGTGTAGCGAATCTGCCGGAATTTCCAGCAGCGCCGGCCAGCGGCGAATCCCGAAAGGGCGAGACTTCCCGCACAAAAACCGGATAATGGCCGCCATTCGTTTAGCCGTATTCTGGTAATCCCGCATGGAAATCAAGGTCAACTTTCTCGACAACCTTCGACTTGAAGCCAAGTTCGACGACTTCACGGTGATCGCCGATCAGCCAATTCGCTACAAGGGTGATGGTTCGGCACCGGGGCCGTTCGACTACTTCCTGGCGTCGTCGGCCTTGTGCGCGGCTTACTTCGTCAAGCTGTACTGCGACACGCGCAATATTCCGACAGAGAACATTCGCCTGTCGCAGAACAACATCGTCGACCCGGAAAACCGCTACAACCAGATTTTCAAGATTCAGGTCGAATTGCCCGCCGATATTTCGGACAAGGATCGCCAGGGCATCCTGCGTTCCATCGACCGTTGCACCGTGAAGAAAGTGGTGCAGACCGGCCCCGAGTTCATCATCGAAGAAGTCGACAACCTCGACGCCGATGCCCAGGCCTTGTTGATGCCTCAGTCCGATTCCCAGGCAGGCACCTACATCGCCGGCAAGGACCTGCCGCTGGAACAGACCATTGCCAACATGTCGAAGATCCTCGCCGACCTCGGCATGAAGATCGAAATCGCCTCGTGGCGCAACATCGTGCCCAACGTCTGGTCGCTGCACATTCGCGACGCGCATTCGCCGATGTGCTTCACCAACGGCAAGGGCGCGACCAAGGAAGGCGCACTGGCGTCGGCGCTGGGCGAGTTCATCGAGCGCCTCAATTGCAACTTCTTCTATAACGACCAGTTCTGGGGCGAAGACATCGCCAATGCCGAATTCGTCCATTACCCGGACGAGAAGTGGTTCAAGCCGGGTCCTAAGGACGAATTGCCAAGCGAGATTCTCGACGACTACACCCTCGGCATTTACAACCGCGATGGCGAACTGCGTGGCTCGCACCTTTACGACACCAATTCCGGCAACACCCAGCGCGGCATCTGCTCGCTGCCGTTCGTGCGCCAGTCGGACGGTGAGGTGGTGTACTTCCCGTCGAACCTGATCGAAAACCTCTACCTCAGCAACGGCATGAGCGCCGGCAATACCTTGGCCGAAGCGCAGGTGCAGTGCCTGTCGGAAATTTTCGAGCGCGCGGTGAAACGCGAAATCCTCGAAGGCGAAATGGCCCTGCCGGATGTACCGCAAGAGGTACTGGAAAAATACCCGAGCATCCTCGCCGGCATCAAAGGCCTTGAAGAGCAGGGCTTCCCGGTATTGGTCAAGGACGCCTCGCTGGGCGGTGAATTCCCGGTGATGTGCGTGACCCTGATGAATCCGCGCACTGGCGGCGTCTTCGCTTCCTTCGGCGCGCACCCGAGCCTGGAAGTCGCGCTGGAACGCAGCCTGACCGAGCTGCTCCAGGGCCGCAGCTTCGAAGGCCTCAATGACTTGCCGCAGCCGACGTTCTCGGGGCAGGCAGTGACCGAACCGAACAACTTTGTCGAGCACTTCATCGATTCCAGCGGTGTGGTGTCGTGGCGCTTCTTCAGTGCCAAGCCAGACTTCGAATTCGTCGAATGGGACTTCTCGGGCCAAGGCGAAAACTCCAACGCCGAAGAAGCCGCGACCCTGTTCGGCATCCTCGAAGACATGGGCAAGGAAGTCTACATGGCGGTCTACGAGCACATCGGCGCCAAGGCCTGCCGCATCCTCGTGCCGGATTACTCGGAGATCTACCCGATCGAAGACCTGATCTGGGACAACACCAACAAAGCCCTGCAATTCCGCGCCGACATCCTTAACCTGCACAACCTCAGCAAAGTCGGCCTGCGCAACCTCGTTCAGGGGCTGGAGCGCAGCGAGCAGGACGATTACACCGATATCACCACACTGATCGGCATCGAGTTCGATGACAACACGCCGTGGGGCAAGCTGACGATTCTGGAACTGCGCCTGCTGATCTACCTCGCGCTGCAGAAGTTTGACGAGGCCAAGGATCTGGTTGAGGCGTTCCTGCAATACAACGACAACACCGTTGAGCGTGGCTTGTTCTATCAGGCTGTGAATGTGGTGCTGGAGATGGAGCTGGACGAGGATCTCGAGCTGGAAGACTACGAGGCCAACTTCCGTCGGATGTTTGGTGACGAGCGTATGGATGCTGCGATTGGTTCGGTGAATGGCAGTGTGCGTTTTTACGGTTTGACGCCGACGAGCATGAAGCTGGAAGGGCTGGATCGGCATTTGCGCTTGATCGAAAGCTATAAAAAGCTGCATGCGGCGCGGGCGAATGGGACAACCTTGTCGCGCTGAGAGCAGGCGATCCAAATGTAGGAGCTGCCGGAGGCTCGGGCCGCGATCGGACGATCTTGTGATCTTGCTTTTGCCGTGATAAAGCAAAGTCAAGAGATCGCAGCCTGCGGCAGCTCCTACAGGTCGAGCTAACTTCAGCGGCCATGCGCGGCGTTGGCCAACTGCCCCGTATCTACCCGCACAAACACCGAATCACCCACTGCCGTCAGCACTTCCCCGGCATACACCTCGCAAATCACCCGGGTCTTGCGCCCGACTTCACCTTCGACTCGCGCGCGCAAGAGCAGCGGTACGCCCATCGGTGTGGGTTTGATGAACTTGATCCCAAGGTTACCGGTGACGCAGTCGATGCGCGGCAGGCTGCCGGCTTCGCGGTTTTCCGCGCGGTAGTGCCAGGCCATGGCGGTCCAGTTGGAGTGACAGTCGACGAGCATGGCAATCAGCCCGCCGTAAACCAGATCCGGCCAGCCGCAGTATTGAGCTTCGGGCAGATGCTCGGCGATGACGTGGTGGCCGTCCTCATCCCAACGACTTTTCACATGCAGGCCTTGCGGATTGCGGCCGCCGCAGCCGTAACAAACGCCTTCGGGGGCGGCGAGGTCTTGCAGCGGGGTGTCGTGGCTGGACATGGCGGGTTTCATCCTGGAGTGGCGAGGCCGGACAGGCGCAAGCGGTTGCGTCCGCCGCGTTTGGACTCATAGAGCGCGGCGTCGCCAAGTTCGATCAGCGCCGCGAGACTGGCCGGCGGTTTGTCGAACAGGGTGGCGCCGATGCTCAAGGTCACCGCAGCGGACGTGGGATAGGTGTGCGACGCCAGGGCCAGAAACTGTTCACGCAAGGCGTTGCCCAGTTCAAGGATAGCTTCGGCTGACGCGTTGTTGAGCAGCATCAGAAACTCATCGCCGCCCAGTCGCGCAGTCAATGCATGGGGCGGCAGCTGGGCGCGGATCATTTCGCTCAAGGCAATCAGCAAGCGATCACCGGCAATATGCCCGTACTGGTCGTTGACCAGTTTGAAGTTGTCGATATCGATCAACAGCAGCGCCCCTGGTTTTTGCGCGGAAACGCCGGCCAGCAGGCGGGGCGTGCGTTTTTCCAGGGCCCGGCGGTTGTACAGTGCGGTCAGCGGATCGCGCTCGGCGAGGCGGGCGATCTGTTTTTCCCGGCGATAACGCTCGGTGCCGGTCATCGACAGGGCGATCAACATGATCGCCATCGCGCCTTCGACCAGCGAAATCTGAATGATCTCGCCGCGAAACGCCGCCAGATCGATCAGCGTGCCGGGGATCACCACGGTCAGGGCCTTGGCCACATAAAAGATGCCGTGGCCAAGTAGCACATAGCGCAATTGCACCGCGCCAACGCTCAATGATTTGCCGTGTGGACGCAGCAGCGAACTGGCCTTGAGTGTCGGAATCGCCACCAGCATTGAGTTGGCCACCAACATGGCCTTGGACCACAGCGGCCCGTCCGGCAACGTCAACATGATCAGCCAGGTTGCGAAAATCAGGTACCACGCCGGCGACAGTCGGGTCTGGGTGAAGCGCGCCACACCGAGCAGGAAAAAGAAATGCGCGGTCACCAGCAGGCCGTTGGCGAACCAGATGCCCAGCAGCAGAAAACCGCTGCTGCGCAGCAGCGCGAGGGTGGAACCGATGGTGATGGTGGCGAAACCGGCGCTCCAGAACAGTAGCGAAGGCTCACGGATGCTGCGCCACTCGACCGCCAGGTACAGCGCGGCAGCGGCTGCGAGGGCGATCGTGATGGTCAGCATCGTTGGCGGGTCGAGCGGCATTTCCGGGCAGGCCTGTCTGTATGGCAATAGGCCTGCGATTGTAAGCGTTTGGTCAGGTTTTTCGCAGGGGGCGCGTTGCCGGGCAGACCACTGGCGCTTCAGCGGTCACTCTTGCGGGCTTAGCCAGGTGTCTACCACGCGGCGATCGAGCTCTTCCCAATAGGCCATGCCCAGCACCCGCGTGGTATTGAGGCCGCGCAGGTAACCGCGCAGTTGCTGGGCAGTGTCGCGGATCAATTGCGCATCGCGGGTGGTTTTGTCCAGCAGGACGCTTTCGTACTGCACTAGGTATTCGGCTACGCGGTCGCGATATTCGGGCAGCACGGCGTCACGGATCAGATCAAACGTTCTCAAGGCGAGACCCTCATCATTTTTCTTGAATGTGCTCAGTGTGCATCAGTCTGCGCGACGCGCAACTATTGCTGGAAGTAATAGTGACCATCAAGAAACGCAAGTTCTGCTTTGCCGGCGATCGGCGGAAAATCACCTCCATCGAAGACGCAGCTCAAGGAAATTGCGCGATGAACATTCTGACTCGACTGGCAATGATCGCCCTGCTGATGGGCGGGGTGGTTACTGCACCGGCTTACGCAGACGACGCCCGGTCGTGTCACCTGCAACCCATCGCCGCCAGCGCCTCGGCGTTGCAGCACACGCAGACCGTGGGTGTGTTGTTGAGCGAAAACACCTTGCAGAACCTGCAATACCTGGAGCGCTACCACGACATGGCGCTCAACGGTGCGAAAGACGCACTGGACTCGCGAATCCGCGACGCCTTTGTCGGCAGTTCCGACCCGGAACTGGCCCTCGACTGGCTGATGAGTTCGCTGCAACAGCAGTTCGTCTCGGTAACCGTCTACGACAATCTGGATGCGCTGGTTAAGGCCCATCCGGACGTGGTGGTCAAGCTCGACACCTTCAACCGCTTGCTGACCCAGCGCAACAGTCTGGTCGAGGCGCGCTTCTCTGCGCGGTTCTACGACGCCGATCTGCAGTACATCGGCAAGGCCGAGGGGGCGATCGAGCAAGAATTGCCTTCGGTCTGGGTGCACAACCAGGCAGCGCCGCAGATCGCGGCACAGATCAATCAGCAGCGTGATCTGCAACTCAATGCGCTGAAGCAATTCGATGTGTCGCTCAAGGCCCTGGTGGCGTCGAGCTGATTCTTAAAACGTAAATGGCAACGGCGGCGCCGTGAAGTCGAACCGTTGCCGGTTGAACCGAACCTTTATTTTCAGGATTACCCCGATGCGTCCTTTATTCGTGCCAGCCATGGCTTTTGTTTCCCTTTTGCTCGGCGGTTGTGCTTCGGCGCCGAACGATCCGACCCTGACGTTGCAGACCAGCAAGACGCCGGCGCAGTACGCCGATTGCGTGGTGCCGAAGTTGCAGGGCAGTGCGTTGAATCCGACGGTTTCGCAGAGTCAGCGCAGTTATCGGATTGTGGTGCCGAGCAAGGTATCCGCCGACAACGTGCTGGAGGCGTACAAGGCGGGGAAGGGCGGCAAGGTGTTCATTTATGAGCGGCATTTGCTGGCGTCGAATTTGTTGCCTTCGAGTTTTGAGCGGGCGGCTCAGGAGTGCATTTGATCTGAGCGCTTGACGGGTTTTGACAGAGCTCCTTTGGTTGGCCGCAACCAACCAATTTTTTCGCCCCACACTGGTTTTCGGTTGTGGGGCTTTTTTTTGGACTTGGCGGCCTTTGGGCCGACCATGCTCTTCGGGTTTTGGGTGTATATCCGTTTCTGCGGGTGTGGCTGATTACGGTTCCGCTCTTACAGCGGGTCACTTTTTCAAACGCCAAAAAGTAACCAAAAGGCTGCGCCCTGACGTTCGGCCCGCTCGCTTAGGCTCGGGGTTCCTTCGCTCCGGGATCGATCCGGGCGCAGCGGCTCCGGTTTGCTCCGCTGCACCTCCTTCCGCTGTGTACGACTGCGTCGTACGGTCGCTGCGCTCCCACGCCCGGATCAATCCCTCCGCTCAGCCTGCCGACGGGCTCCAAGATCAAGAGCCACTCGAGCTTGCGCTCATTGTATTGAGTGGTGAAAAGCGATGGGGTCTGCTTTTGCTTTTCTGTTGAGAGCAAGCCTGCATTGGACGTTGGGTGTTGACCAATTCCTGTCCACGCCACAAAAACCTGTGGGAGCTGGCTTGCCAGCGAAGGCTGCCTGACAGCCGCCCTGTTCTTGAGCAGAACGCGATCCAACTGTAGGAGCTGCCGAAGGCTGCGATCTTTTGATCTGGCCTTTGCTTTTGCTTTTCTGTTGAGAGCAAGCCTGCGTTGGACGTTGGGTGTTGACCAATTCCTGTCCACGCCACAAAAACCTGTGGGAGCTGGCTTGCCAGCGAAGGCTGCCTGACAGCCGCCCTGTTCTTGAGCAGAACGCGATCCAACTGTAGGAGCTGCCGAAGGCTGCGATCTTTTGATCTGGCCTTTGCTTTTGCTTTTCTGTTGAGAGCAAGCCTGCATTGGACGTTGGGTGTTGACCAATTCCTGTCCACGCCACAAAAACCTGTGGGAGCTGGCTTGCCAGCAAAGGCTGCCTGACAGCCGCCCTGTTCTTGAGCAGAACGCGATCCAACTGTAGGAGCTGCCGAAGGCTGCGATCTTTTGATCTGGCCTTTGCTTTTGCTTTTCTGTTGAGAGCAAGCCTGCGTTGGACGTTGGGTGTTGACCAATTCCTGTCCACGCCACAAAAACCTGTGGGAGCTGGCTTGCCAGCAAAGGCTGCCTGACAGCCGCCCCATTTCTCACTGAATGTACGCAATCAAACCTGTGGGAGCGAGCCTGCTCGCGAAGGCGGTCTGACGGCCGATCCATTTCTCGCTGAATGCACGCAATCAAAACTGTAGGAGTGAGCCTGCTCGCGATAGCGTCATCCCCGACAACACATCGCTGCCTGACCCGCCGCCATCGCGAACAGGCTCTCTCCTACATTGGACGTTGGCCGATTCCTGATCACACCACAAAACCTGTGGGAGCGAGCCTGCTCGCGAAGGCGCTAGCGCTCCGTTTGCGCCTTTACCCAGTCACGCACCCAGCCGGTACTTTGCCGGCAAAGCTATCCAGCAAGCTCGCCACGACCATTTCCCCCATCCGCGTGCGTGTCTGAAGCGTGGCGCTGGCCCGATGCGGTTGCAGCACCACTTGTTCATTACCAAACAACGCTTCCGGCACATTCGGTTCATCGACAAACACATCCAGCCCAGCCCCGGCAATCTCGCCAGCCGCAAGCGCGGCAACCAGATCCGTCTCATTCACCAGTTTGCCCCGGGCGACGTTGACCAGGTAACCGTCCTTGCCCAGCGCTTGCAGCACTTGCGCGTCGATGATCGCTTCGCCCTTGTCCGCTGCGGCGGCGAGGATCAGGGCGTCGCTGTCGCGGGCGAGTTGTTTGAGGTCGGCGACGAAGGTGTGGGGGACGTCGCTCATTGGTTGCAGGTCGGTGTAGCTGATCGGGCAGCCGAAGGCGGCGGCGCGGGTGGCGATGGCGCGGCCGACGCGGCCCATGCCGACGATGCCGATGCGCATGCCGGAGACTTGTCGGGCCAAGGGCAGCGGGGCGAGTGGGGTCGGGCTTTGCGGCCATTGGCCGGAGCGGACGTAGCGGTCGCTGGTGCACAGGCCACGACAGACCGAGATGAGCAGGCCGATGGCGAGGTCGGCGACGTCTTCGGTGAGGGCGCCGATGGTGGCGGTGACGCGGATGCCGCGGTCGCGGGCGTAGGCCAGATCGACGGCATCGGTGCCGACGCCGTTGACCGCGACGACTTCCAGGTTCGGCAGTTGCGCCATCAGCGCCTGGCTGATGCCGGTGTGGCCGCCGGTGATGACGCCGCGGATGTTGGCGCCGTGTTCGTTTATGTAGGCGGGTTTGTCCGCTTGCTGGAAGTAGCGGCGTACGGTGAACAGTTCCTCCAGACGCGCGTTGATTGCCGGGATCAGGATCGGGCTCAGTTGCAGGATTTCTGGCTTCATGGCTACCTCGTTACGCAATAAAAAGGCCGGCTCAACCGCGGCCGGCAAACGGCATGGCGCTGGCCATGACGGTCATGTTCAGGACGTTGGCCGACAGCGGCAGGCCGGCGATGTAGCGCACCGCATCGGCGACGTGTTTGACGTCGACCATCGGTTCGACGGCGATGCTGCCGTTGGCCTGGCGTACGCCTTGGGTCATGCGCACCGACATTTCCGTCAGGGCATTGCCGATGTCGATCTGGCTGCAGGCAATGTTGAATTCGCGGCCGTCCAGCGCCAGGGATTTGGTCAGGCCGAGCACGGCGTGTTTGCTCGCGGTGTAGGCGCTGCTGAACGGGCGCGGCGTGTGGGCCGAGATCGAACCGTTGTTGATGATTCGTCCGCCCAGCGGCTGTTGTTTGCGCATCAGCCCAAACGCGCCGCGAGCGCACAGAAAGACTCCGTTGAGGTTGGTGTCGATCACGTTGCGCCACTGCTCGAAGGTCAGTTCATCCAGCGGCACGGCGGGGGCGTTGACCCCGGCGTTGTTGAAGACCACGTCGAGGCGGCCGTAGACCTCGGCAATGGTCGCGAACAGCACGTCGACACTGGCCGGGTCACGCACGTCGGTGGGCACCGCCAAGGCTTGATGACCCTGGCTCTGCGCCAGTTCGACCAGCGTTTGCAAGGGCTCGGGCCGGCGTCCGGCGAGCACGAGGGTAAAACCGTCAGCCATCAGGCCGAGTGCTACGGCGCGGCCAATGCCACTGCCGGCGCCGGTCACCAGCGCGACTTTCAAAGGGGTCGTCATAGTGTTGTTCTCCTTTTTCTTAATCCGCGGGATCAGGGCCGTGGGCCGACGCGCATTTCCAATTGGCCGATGCCGTCGATGCCGGCGCTGATCACATCGCCCGGTTGCAGGCTGTCAACGCCAGCGGGGCTGCCGGTCATGATCAGGTCGCCGGCGCGCAGGGCCACGGATTGCGAGATGCGGGCGATCACTTCGCTGACCGACCAGATCTGGCTGTCGAGGTTGTCGCGCTGGCGTTCTTCGCCGTTGACGTTCAGCCACAACTCGCCCTCGGGATGGCCGCAGCGGCTCACCGGGACAACGGCAGTCATCGGCGCCGCGCCGTCGAACACCTTGGCGCCTTCCCACGGCAAGCCGTTGCTCTTGGCTGCGCGTTGAACATCGCGGCGGGTCAGGTCGAGGCCGGCAGCGTAGCCCCAGACGTAGGCCAGAGCCTGATCTTCAGGGATATGGGCGCCGCCTTCACCGATGGCCACGACCAGTTCGATTTCGTGAACGAAGTCCTCGCACACTGAGGGGAAGGCGACGTCGCCGACGGCATCGACCACGCAGCTTGCCGGTTTCATGAAAAACACCGGCGGCTGGCGCGACTGGCCTTGAGAGTCCGGCCATGGGTAGTTACGGCCGACACAGAACACCCGGCCAACGGGGAAGCGCTGCTCGGTGTCGAGTACCGGCAAGGTCACGGGCAGATCCGGGGTAAAGACGTATTCGGTCATGTTCATCCTGCGGGTCATCCTGTTTGAAAGGGCAGCGTACGGCGGCTGGCGTCGGCGAAGTTGGACGAAAGCCGCCTGTGTTTGGACAAATCCGGCTTTCTCTGCTCAGCGCACCTTCAGTTCGATGCGATACAGGCGCCCGAGCAGCAACGAGTAGGAGAGGGTGCCGATCAGCGCAACACCGCCAATAAACCAGAAGGCATAGGCGAAGGTGCCGGTGGCGTGAACGATGGCGCCGATCACGATCGGTGTGACAATGCCGCCGATATTCGCCGCCAGGCTGGTAATGCCGCCGGTGAGGCCGATCAGCTCTTTCGGCGCCACTTCCGACACCGCCGCCCACGACGAGGACGCGATGCCCTGGGCGAAGAAGGCGATGGTCAGCACGGCGATGCAGATCAGGTTGGAATCGGTGAAATTCACCAGCACGATCGACATGCCCAGCATTGAACCGACCACCAGCGGCAACTTGCGCGCAAACGACATCGAGTAGCCGCGACGGATCAGCAGGTCGGAAACGATGCCGGCCAGCAGAATCCCCACCGTCGCACCCACGAACGGCAGCACGGCAAAGATCCCGGCCTTGATCATGGTCAGTTTGCGTTCTTCGATCAGGTAGGTCGGGAACCAGGTGAGGAAGAAGTACAGCGCCGAGGTGCTGGCGAATTTGCCGATGCAGATCGCCCAGATCTGCCGATAGCTGAACAGTTCGGCAATCTGCCGCCAGTTGAAACGGGTGCGCTCCTGACTGCTCTTGACCAGACCGCCGCCGGTTTCGATGTACTTCAATTCTTCCTGGCTGACCTTCTTGCAGTTCAGCGGATCGCGATACAGGTACAGCCACAGCACACCGAAGACGATGCCGAGTGCGCCAGTGCTGTAGAACACGTGGCGCCAGTCGAAGGTGGTCGCCAGCCACAGCAGCGCGCCGGTGAACAACGCCGTGCCGAGGTACTGGCCGCACACGTAAATGCTGCTGGCCATCCCGCGTTCCCGCGCCGGGAACCACACCGTCACGGCGCGGCTGTTGGCCGGAAAGGCCGGGGCTTCCATGGCGCCGACCGCCAGGCGCAGGCCGAACAGCGAAGCAAATCCTGTGGCGAAGCCCTGGCAGACGGTGACGGTCGACCAACTGATCAGCGATACGCCGTAGGTGAAGCGCGAACCAAACCGGTCAGCGATGAACCCGGCCGGCACCAGCGCCAAGGCATAGGTCCAGGCGAACGCGGAGAAGATCAGGCCCATTTCGATCTTGTCCAGGCCCAGGTCCTTGGCCATGAACGGAGCGGCAATCGAAATGTTCACCCGGTCGATGTAATTGATGATCGTCGCAATCAGCAGCAACGACAGCATGAACCAGCGCCGCCGCGTAGGCAGGCGCTGCGTCGTAACGGCATCGCGTGCGCCGGCAATCACCGGCGGCACCGTGGCACTGGAAGAATGGGAGTTGGACATGCGGAGACCTCGTTATTGTTAGAAGAGTCGAGATTTTTCGAGCAGCCGATGCCGTTGCCCGCAACGTGTGGGGCAAGGCAATCGAACGGGTTGCAGCGCGGTTTTCAGAAGTTCAGGAACGTCTTTCTGCGACTGATTTCAAGGGGAGGTCGGGCGGGGCGGCGAGGGGAAATAGCAGGATCATGACGTGCGCACCTTTGATTGTTTTTGAAAGAGGTCGGGCTGCGTTGGTCATTACAGTGGTCGTACAACGGTTCTAAATCAACCGATGGGTTAGAACGTTTTCTCTTCAAAAATGTGGATTTGGCGAACGTGTCCAAAAAGATAAATGCGATTTGTCTTGAGAATAAAGATCAGTTGTAAATCTTAACCAGCTGAAAAATAACGACTATCGTTATTTTTATAGTGGTGCGGTTTTTGGACAGGCATATGGTGAGGCTTCTTTCAAAAAAGACAACGTCATCGTATGACTCGTTGCCGCCCACCGCACAACCCTGCAAGATGATGGGCGCCACCTCACTGCTCGGAGGACCTCCCGCCCATGTCTTCACCCAGCCGTATCCCGACCTACGTCATGCAGCAACGCAGCGAATTGACCGATTTCTACATTCGCGACAAAAAGGGTCGGCGCGCCGAAACCGCGCCTCACCGGCACGAGTACTTCCAGATCCAGATCAACCTCGGTGGCGACACCGTGCAGCACATCGGCAGCGTGCAGCGGCCGTTCCCGCGCAACACTCTGGCGTTCATCCTGCCGCACCGCGTGCATGTGATTCCGCATCCCGCAGACAGCAATTTCATCGTCATCAATTTTTCCCAGACGTTCCTCTTGCCGCATCTACAGTGCGACCCGATGGATCTGGAAGAGGTGTCAATCCTGCTCGCGCCTGAACTGTCGCCGTTCCGCTTTCAGGAGCATCTGGATTTCATTTTGGGCGATGAGGATTTCGCTCAGGTCTGCGGCCTGATCGAGCAGATGCGCAGCCTTGATGAGAACCGTCAGTTCGGCACGCGGGAAATGCTCAAGGGCTTGTTGCTGCAGATGATTGGCAGCGTATGTTTTCTTTACGCCGAGCCGCTCAAGCGCTTGGCAGAAGAGAACGCCGCCGAAAACAGCCGTCGCGACGCTTTGAGCCGCATGTTCGAATACTTGCGGAAGAACATCGCCGATCCTGATCTCAACCTGATCAAAGTCGCCGCTGCGACCTATCTGTCACCGACTTACCTGACGCACTGGCTGCGCAAGGAGATCGGCAAGACTTTCACCGAGCTGGTGCTGGAGCGGCGCATGCACGCGGCGCGCAATTTCCTGCTCAACAGCACGCGCTCGGTGGGCGAGGTCGCGCGGCTGTGTGGATTTGCTGATGAGGCCTATTTCTCTCGGCGGTTTCGCCAGATTCATGGCCAGCCACCGGGGCAGTTTCGTCGCCGCCAGCTCAACCCGGACACGCCGCAAACTCCTCTGAATACTTAGAACGGCGTTCAGACCCACTTGAAGCGGGCAGGGAAGCGCGCCACGAAACAGGTGCCTGCCTCGCTGTCGGACGTCACGGTCAAGGTGCCGTTGTGCGCATTGGCAATTTGCCCGGCAATGTACAAGCCCAGTCCCAACCCTTCATGACGCTGGCCCGCTTCCGAACGGGAAAACGGTTCGAACAGCAGCGGCATCAGCGCAGGCGGGATTGGCATGCCCTGGTTGGTCAGAGAAATGACGATTTCGTCGCCCTCGGCAAAGGCTTTGAGCACGATCGGTTCGGCCGTAGAACCGTGGGTCACCGCGTTGCCCAGCAGATTCGACAACAACTGGCTGATGCGCAATGGGTCGCAATAGACCCCGGTCGGTACCTCAAGCGAATCAATGAACTTCGCCTGCGGGTACGCCACCTGGATTTCTTCCAGGGTCTGGCGCAGCGTTTGCTGCAAGTCATCGACCAGTTTGCGTTGCACCGGAATCCCGCTGCCGAGCCGACCCCGGGCAAAGTCGAGGATGTTTTCGATCAGCACGCCCATGCGCACCGAACTGGTACGGATCGCCGATAGCAGGGTACGCGAGCGCTTGTCTTCGGCTTTGCTTTGCAGCAGGTCGGCACTCATGCGAATGGCACTGAGTGGCGTGCGCAAGTCATGGCCCAGTACGGCGATGAACTGCTCGCGCAGACGGCCCATTTCGTTGGCATCGGCCAGTGCGGTTTTGGTCGCGTGCAAATGGCCCTGGGTATCCAGGCTCATCGCAATCAGCTGGGCGAAGAGGGTGAGGGTCTTTTCGATGGCCGGGTCGTCGAGGTTCGCCGGAACCGAATCAATGGCGCAGAGTGTGCCGAAAAACTCGCCATCGGCCTTGATGATCGGAATCGAAATGTAGCTTTCCAGACCATAGGTTTTCGGCGTGTGGTGCGTGGAGAACAGCGGGTGCTGGCTGGCATGGCCGAAGATCACCGGCTGATGGTGCTGACGGATCTCATGACAAATCGTCGATTCCAGTACCAGTTCGCCGCCGGGCAACAGGCCGAAGTCTATCGAGTCATCCACGGCGCAAGCGATCCACTTGCTCTCGGTGACCCGCGCTACAGCGGCGAAGCGCATGCCGGTCGTATGCTTGACCATGCTCAGGATCACAGGCACAGCGTCAATGCTGCCGATGGCCTGGAGGTCGGAGGAGAAATCTGTCTGGGGCATGGCCGGCGCTTCGCGAAAGTGTCGCCAGAGACTATCGGTAATTGCCGGCCATGCCTAATGAACCTGCAAAAAAGGGCGCCGGGAAAAGTCCCGGCGCCCTGTGCGGTGCTTGCTGAGCGCTATCGCCTCAGAACTTGTACTTGGCGGTCATCATGTAGCTGCGCGGGGTGCCGTAGTTGTCGGTCGAGCCCCAGGTCACGTCGGTGCCGATGGAGGAATAGTACTTGCGGTCAAAGATGTTGTTGGCATTGACCTGCAGGTCGAGGTGCTTGTTGACCTCATAACCGGCCATCAGGTCGGTGACCGCGTAGCCGCCCTGTTCTAGACGATAGCTGCCGCCATTGGCCAGAGCGATGTCGTTGTACATGCGGCTCTGCCAGTAGACGTTGCCGCCCACGCGCAGTTTTTCCAGCGGGCCTTTGAAGCGGTACACGGTGGAGACCTTGAACAGGTGCTCGGGCATGTCGGTGTCGAATTTCTGGTTATTGTTGGCCGGGTTTTCGTCCTTGATGTAGTGGGCGCGGGTGTAGGTGTAGCCGGCGCCGACTTGCCATTGCTCGGTCAGCGCACCTTGCAGTTCCATGTCCACGCCTTGGGCGCGAACCTTGCCGGAGGTTTCGTAGCAGGTCAGTTCCGGGCAGCCGAGCTGGGTCGCCGCCTGGGTGGCGCGGTTGGTCTGGTCCATCTGGAACACCGCCACGCTGCCGTTCAGCGCGCCGTCGAAATATTCGCCCTTGATTCCGACTTCGTAGTTTTCACCGACGATCGGCTCGAGCACTTTGCCGCCGAGGTCCTTCTGGGTTTGCGGGGTGAAGATATCGGTGTAGCTGGCGTAGACCGAATGATGGTCATCGAGTTTGTAGATCAGGCCGGCGTAACGGGTCAGGTTGCGCGTGACCTTGAAGTCACCGTCGGCACTGCGATCGTCGTAGTCATACCAGTCCAGGCGGCTGCCGAGGATCAACGTCAGCGGGTCGGCCAGGCTCAAGCGCGTGGTCAGGTAAACCGCGTCCTGGGTGGTGACGTTGCGCGATTTGCCACTGCGGACGAAGTCAGGCTTGGGCGCGGCGATCGGCAGACCTGTGTCGTAGGGCGAGTATTCCTTGGTGGTGGCGTCGTACACGCGGTTGCTGGCGCCGACCACCAGTTCGTGAGTGCGGCCGAACGCTTCGAACGGGCCGCTGGCGAAACCGTCGAAGGCGCGTTGCTTGTCGGTGTGGTGCGATTGGTAGGCGGTGGTTTCCAGCGGGCCGTCGTAGCGCGACAGGTACGTGCCGGAGAATTCGCCGTCGGTTGTCGAAGTCGAGCCGCCGAGGTGCAGTTTCCAGTCATTGGCGAAACGGTGTTCGACTTCACCGAACACGGTGTCGACCTGCAGCTTGCGGTTCTCCCAATCGGTGCCCGGGTAAGTGGAGCGAGGCAGGTCGAGGTGGTGGCCGTTTTCGCCGATCGGCAGGCCGCCCCAGAAATAGTTGGTCTGATCGTTTTGCCGGGAGAAGCCGAGGGTCGCGGTGGTGCTGTCACTCAGGTCGGCTTCACCGATGGCGTAGAACAGGCCGTGATCGTTTTCTTCCTTGTCGCGGAAACTGTCCGCGCCCTGATACGACGTCACTACCCGGCCACGCAGGGTGCCGCTTTCGTTCAGCGGGCTGGAGGCATCGACTTCGCCACGGTAGTCATCCCAGCTGCCGGCGGCGCCGGTGAGGGTTACGCGCTGATCAGCGGTTGGACGCTTGCGCACCATGTTGATCGCCGCCGACGGGTTGCCGGCACCGGTGACCAGGCCGGTCGCGCCACGAACGATTTCCACCCGGTCGAACATCGCCAGGTTCGGTTGCACCGCCAGGGTGTACGGCGAATACGAGCTGGGCAGGCCGTCGTACATGATGTTGTCGATGTCGAAACCGCGCGCCTTGTAAGTCTGCCGGCCCGGACCGCTGGCCTCGCTGAGGAACAGCCCCGGCGTACCGCGCACCACGTCGTTGACGCTGGTCATGTTCTGGTCGTCCATGCGCTGACGAGTGATCACCGTCACCGCCTGCGGCGTTTCGCGCATGGTCAGCGACAGCTTGGTCGCGGTCTGCATCGGGCCGGTGGTGTAGGACTGCGTGTCTTCGGTGGTGCCGCTCATCTGCGTAGCGCCGATTTCGGTCGCTTGCAGTTCCAGCGGGCCATTGGCTGGCGCAGTGGCTGCGGTTTCTTCAGCCAACGCAGGAGCGATGCTGGCCATGCCGATGGCGAGTGCGAGGAGGTTAGGTGAAAGGTTCGAGCGGCGGTGAATGGTGTGAAACGACATCTATCTGCTTCCCCAAGATTTACCCAAACGAAACTAATGCGAGTGAATGTAAGAATTATTCGCATTAGTATGTCGGAAGTTTCCGGGGGAATAAACCCGTACGAGTCAGTTAGTTAATGATTTTTTCACAATTGGATTTGATGGCCTCCGCAGGCAAATGTGGGAGCGGGCCTGCTCGCGAAGGCGGTGTGTCATTCAACAGATGCGTTGTCTGATACGACGCTTTCGCGAGCAGGCTCGCTCCCACAGGGTTATGCGGTTTTTGCTATCAGTCCAGATCCTTCGCCTCATGCCGCTCCGGCACCTGACTGTCTTCATCACCCCAGGTGCGATTCACTCGCTGCCCACGGATGACCGCTGGCCGCTTGGCGATTTCTTCCGCCCAGCGCTGCACATGGGTGTACTCGTGCGCGGCGAGAAATTCCGCCGCCGAGTAAACGTTGTTGCGCACCAGTTGCCCGTACCAGGGCCACACGGCGATGTCGGCGATGGTGTAATCGTCGCCGGCCAGATAGGTGTTGTCGGCGAGACGGCGGTTGAGCACATCCAGCTGCCGTTTGGCTTCCATGGTGAAGCGGTTGATCGGGTATTCGAGCTTCTCCGGCGCATACGCGTAGAAATGCCCGAAACCGCCGCCCAGGTACGGCGCCGAGCCCATTTGCCAGAACAGCCAGTTAAGGGTTTCGGTACGACCGGCCGGATCCTTGGGCAGCAAGGCGCCGAACTTTTCCGCGAGATACAGCAGGATCGAACCGGACTCGAACACCCGGATCGGCGGCTCGACGCTGCGGTCCAGCAGCGCCGGGATTTTCGAGTTCGGGTTGACCTCGACAAAACCGCTGGAGAACTGATCGCCCTCGCCAATGCGGATCAGCCACGCATCGTATTCGGCCTCGCTGTGCCCGAGTGCGAGCAACTCTTCGAGCATGATGGTGACCTTGACGCCGTTGGGCGTGGCCAGCGAATACAGCTGCAACGGATGCTTGCCCACCGGCAGCTCTTTGTCATGGGTCGGCCCGGCGATCGGCCGGTTGATGCTGGCGAAGTGGCCGCCGGAAGGGGCTTCGTGTTTCCAGACCTTGGGCGGAACGTAAGACGCATTGCTCATGAAACGGACCTCGTCGATGCTGGGAGAGAACAGGTAGACACCGTATCTCGAAAGGATTGAGAACACTACCTTGTGGGAGCTGGCTTGCCAGCGATGACGGCGGCACATCCAGCATCAATATTGGCTGACCCACCGCAATCGCTGGCAAGCCAGCTCCCACAGGTTCGGAGTCAGGCACAAGTCTCCCGTGGGAGCGAGCCTGCTCGCGAAAGCGTCGGCAGGGTCGCCGCGCCTAATGGCTCCAATACCGCCCAACCGCCCAACCGCCCCCCCGACTCCCTGCACCGGATCTGTCTCAGGAAACGCCAGCCCCGCAATCCGCGCCAATTGCGCATCACTCGGCGCGGCCCGGCAAATATCCGCCTGCTGCCCCGGCGGATAAGCACCCACCACGAGAAAATCCTCACTCGATCCCAGATTGCAGTGCCCGGTTCCGGCAGGCAGCAACAGCACATCCCCGGCGCTGACGTCGACGGCTTGCCCGTCAGGCCCGCCCAACATCAACCGTGCCTGACCGGCCGCCACGCCAAGCACTTCGTGGCCTTCAGTGTGGTAGTGGTGATAGTCATAAATGCCATAGCGCCACTGCGCCGGCCAGCCATTGGCGCCGAAGGTCTGCTCGAAGCGCGCCGCCGGATCGTCGCCTTCAACGGCAATCGCGCTGCGGTAGATCAACACTGGCAGACGCGGATTGTTCGGCACCCAGTCATTGCGTTGCAGCAGCAGGGTTTGTACTTCAGTCATGGCCCATCCTCCTTCGATCATTTCTCAATCGACCACAGAGCAGGGCGCACGCCTCAAAAAATCATTGCCGCGCAAACACGGCGCCGGAGTTCATGCCCGGAAATCCAGCGAAACTTCATCGCGCAGCGGGCTGTCCAGACCCTTACATGTCCATGCAGCGGTAAATGGCGAGGGTCAAGATGACGATGACAGTAGGTGATTTTCTGGTTGAGCGGCTCAGCGAATGGGGCGTCACGCGAATTTTTGGTTATCCGGGGGATGGCATCAACGGCGTGTTCGGCGCCATGAGCCGGGCCAAAGGCAAGATCGAATTCGTTCAGGCACGGCACGAGGAAATGGCTGCGTTCATGGCCTCGGCCCACGCCAAGTTCACCGGCGAGCTGGGCGTGTGCATCGCCACTTCCGGTCCCGGCGCTTCGCACCTGATCACCGGGCTCTACGATGCCCGGATGGACCATATGCCGGTGCTGGCCATCGTCGGTCAGCAGGCGCGTACGGCGCTGGGCAGTCACTACCAGCAGGAGCTGGATCTGGTGTCGATGTTCAAAGACGTCGCGGGGGCTTTTGTGCAGCAGGCTTCGGCGCCTTCGCAAGTGCGCCATCTGCTTGATCGTGCGGTGCGCACTGCGGTCGGCGAGCGCCGCGTCACCGCGCTGATTCTGCCCAATGACTTGCAGGATCTGCCTTACGAACAACCGGCGCGCGCCCATGGCACCGCGCATTCCGGCGTCGGCTACAGCAAGCCGAAAGTCGTTCCTTATGCAGCCGATCTGCAACGCGCCGCCGAGGTACTGAATAGCGGCGAGAAAGTCGCGATTCTGGTCGGTGCCGGTGCGCTGGAGGCGACCGATCTGGTCATCGCCGTGGCGGAAAAGCTTGGCGCGGGCGTCGCCAAGGCGCTGTTGGGCAAAGCAGCGTTGCCAGACGATTTGCAGTGGGTCACCGGCAGCATCGGCCTGCTCGGTACCGAGCCCAGCTACAAGCTGATGAGCGAGTGTGACACCTTGCTGATGATCGGTTCGGGCTTCCCGTATTCCGAGTTTCTGCCCAAGGAAGGCCAGGCGCGCGGGGTTCAAATCGATCTGCAGCCGGACATGCTCAGCCTGCGTTATCCGATGGAGGTCAATCTGGTCGGTGATTCAGCGGAAACCCTTGCCGCGTTGCTGCCATTGCTGGAACAGAAAACCTCGAACAAATGGCGCAAGAAGATCGAAGGCTGGCGCAGCAGCTGGGAGAAAACCCTGGAAAAGCGCGCCATGGCCAAAGCCGATCCGGTCAACCCGCAACGAGTGGTCTACGAGTTGTCACCGCGCTTGCCTGAGCAGGCAATCATCACTAGCGATTCCGGCTCTTGCGCCAACTGGTTCGCCCGTGACCTGAAAATCCGTCGCGGCATGAAATGCTCACTGTCCGGTGGCCTGGCCTCGATGGGCGCGGCGGTGCCCTATGCGATCGCGGCGAAATTTGCTTACCCGGAACGCCCGGTCATTGCCCTGGTCGGCGATGGCGCGATGCAGATGAACAACATGGCCGAGCTGATCACTGTCGCCAAATACTGGCGACAATGGCAGAGCCCGAAATGGATCTGCGCGGTGTTCAACAACGAGGATCTCAACCAGGTCACCTGGGAGCAGCGGGTGATGGAGGGCGATCCGAAGTTCGAAGCGTCGCAGAGCATTCCCGATGTGCCGTATCACCTGTTCGCGATCTCCATTGGCCTCAAGGGCATTTTTGTTGATCGTGAAGAAGAGGTCGCCGCTGCGTGGGAACAGGCACTCGCCTCGGAAGTGCCCGTGCTGATCGAGTTCAAAACCGACCCGAACGTGCCGCCACTGCCGCCGCACATCAAGCTTGAGCAAGCGAAGAAATTCGCCACGACCCTGCTCAAGGGCGATCCGGACGAAGCCGGGGTGATTGTGCAGACCGCCAAGCAGGTGCTCGGCGCCGTGTTGCCCGGGAAGAAATGACGGTGGGCGCTTGAACGAGCCAGCGATCTTTATCGGTTGCGCCGGCTGGAGTCTCGGTCGCGAGCACTGGCCGGCATTCCCCGCCGAAGGCACGCACCTGCAACGCTACGCCGCGCGCTTCAACTGTGTGGAGATCAACAGCTCGTTCTACCGCCCGCATCGGCGCCAGACCTACGAGCGCTGGGCCGACTCGGTTGCACCGGACTTTCGCTTCGCAGTGAAGGTGCCAAAGCTCATCACCCACGAACAGCGACTGGCGGACAGCGCAGCCGCGCTCGATGCGTTTCTCGACCAGTGCCAGGGCCTGGGTGATCGACTGGGCTGCCTGCTGGTGCAACTGCCACCGAAACTTGCTTTCGATGCTCCGGTGGCCGAGGCGTTTTTTCGTGCCCTGCGCGAGCGGTACAAAGGCAGTGTGGTGCTTGAGCCACGACACGAATCGTGGACTGAGGCAGAGGCAATGCTGGTGGATTTGCAGATTGCCCAGGCAGTGGTCGATCCATCGCGGATCAGCAGCGACACCGCGCCGGGTGGCTGGCAAGGCCTGCAGTATTGGCGCCTGCACGGCTCGCCACGGATTTATCACAGCGCTTATGAAGCGGCTTATCTGCAACAGCTTGCTCAGAACCTGCAGCGCGCGAAGGCCGACGGCAGAGACATCTGGTGCATCTTCGACAACACCGCCAGCGGTGCCGCCACCGCCGATGCGCTGGCTTTGAAGGCGTTGATCGAAGGCGGTGAGCGCTGAACGACGACGCTCTCGTTACCCACACAAACGATCCGGCTACAGGTAAACTCCGCGCACTTTTTCAAGGAGTTCACATGAGTTACTACCAGCCGGGCATTCTCGCTACCCCTGTTCCTGCGCAAGCACGTCATCTGTTTTTCGCCCTGGCGTCGGTTGAAGCCTTGCCGCAGGCGATCGACAGCCTGCTGATGCTGGTGGATGGCAAGTCGGCGGTGGTTGGCTTTGGTGAGTCGTTGACCAAGGCGCTGAATGTCCAAATCGCTGGCCTGCGCAGCTTCCCGGCGCTGACCGGAGTTGGCGTGAATAACCCGTCGACCCAGCATGCCCTGTGGATCTGGCTGCACGGTGTCGACCGGGGTGAACTGCTCAACCGCTGCAACGCTATCGAAGCCGCGCTGGCCCCGGCCTTGCGTCTGGTCGAGATGCAGGAAGCCTTCCGCCACATGGACGGCCACGACCTCACCGGTTACGAAGACGGCACGGAAAACCCCCACGATGACGCCGCTGTCGCCGCCGCACTGCTAAGCAGTGGTGCGGACGGGCTGGTCGGTGGCAGCTTCGCCGCGATCCAGCAGTGGCAGCACGATCTCAAGGGTTTTCACCGCCTCTCTGCTGGGGCCAAGGACGACATCATGGGGCGTCGCTTGAGCGATAACGAAGAAATCGACGACGCGCCGATCTCCGCCCACGTTAAACGCACCGCGCAGGAAAGCTTTGCGCCGGAAGCGTTCGTCGTGCGCCGCTCGATGCCGTGGATCGAAGGCGATCGTGCCGGTTTGATGTTCCTCGCTTTCGGTTTCTCCCTCGATGCCTTCGAAGCGCAGCTGCGCCGTATGAGCGGTCTGGAAGACGGTATTGCCGATGGCTTGTACCAGATCAGCCGGCCAATCACCGGCGGCTACTACTGGTGCCCGCCGCTCAAGGACGGACGCCTTGATCTGCGCGCGTTGCGCATCGGCTGAGGACTGAAGATGAACGTGGTGCGCTGGGGCATGATCGGTTGCGGTAGCGTCGCTGAACGCAAGAGCGGGCCGGCCTTCTACAAGGCGCCCGGTTCGGCGCTGGTTGCGGTGATGGGCCGACGCCTCGAAGCCGTCACCGACTACGCCGCGCGCCACGGTATCAGCCGCGTCTATACCGACGTCGATGCGCTGATCAACGATCCCGAAGTGGACGCGGTGTACATCGCCACGCCACCCGACAGCCACCACGCCTACAGCCTGAAAGTCGCCGCTGCCGGCAAGCATTGCTGCGTGGAAAAGCCCATGGCACTCAACGCCGGGCAAAGCCGCGAGATGCAGCAAGCGTTTGCCGCTGCCGGTCTGCACTTGTTCGTCTCGTATTACCGCCGCTCGCTACCGCGCTTTGCCCAGGTGCGGCATTGGCTGGAGGAGGGCCGCATCGGGGTTGTCCGCCATATGAGCTGGACGCTGACCAAAGCGCCGTCGCCGGCTGATCTTGAGGGTCGCGATAATTGGCGCACCGACCCGGCGGTGGCGGGCGGCGGCTACTTTGCCGACCTGGCCAGCCATGGCCTGGACCTGTTCCAGTATCTGCTTGGCGACATCGTTGAAGTCGCCGGTTTCACCGCGCGTCAGGCGGGTCTGTACGCGGCGGAAGATGCGGTCAGCGCCACTTGGCGATTCGCCTCCGGGGCGTTGGGCATGGGCTGCTGGAACTTTGTTGCGGACCGCCGTGAAGATCGCGTCGAGATTATCGGCAGCAAAGGGCGGATCGGGTTTTCGGTGTTCGATGAACATCCGGTGCAGCTGTTTGCCGACGAGCAGATCAGCCTGGAGATTGCCCATCACGAGCATATCCAGTGGCATCACGTGCTGGGGATGAATGCGCATATTCGTGGTGATTCACAGCATCCCGCCGTGGCCGAGCAAGCCGTCAAGACCGACTGGGTCATGGACCGGATACTCAAACGCTGAATAGCTCACGATCCCCTGTGGGAGCGAGCCTGCTCGCGAAAGCATTCTGTCAGTCAGTATCTCGGGTGACTGACACACCGCTTTCGCGAGCAGGCTCGCTCCCACAGGTTTTGCCGGTGCAACACGCATCTAAGGTTATGCCCAAACAATATTTCTCAACCTCGTCATCACATCTCTAAGATCACGTCATAACTCGTTATGACAAGTGATTCCGTGATGACCGATAACGTTCTCTCCCTCAGTAGCGTCCCGCTGCACACCCAACTGCGCGACGTTCTGCGTGCGCGGATTCTCGACGGTGAATATCCGCAAGACAGTCAAATGCCTTCCGAAAGCGAGCTGGGTGCGCTGTTCAAAGTCAGCCGCATCACCGTGCGCCAGGCCTTGGGCGATCTGCAGAAAGAAGGGCTGATCTTCAAAATCCATGGCAAGGGCACCTTTGTCGCCAAGCCGAAAACCTTTCAGAACGTCAGCAGCCTGCAAGGCCTCGCCGAGTCGATGACCGGGCGCGGCTACGAGGTGATCAACCGCCTGCGCAGTTTCAAATTCATTCCGGCCGACAAGCGTGTGGCCGAGCGTCTGCAGGTGGCCGAAGGTGAGATCGTCGCGCAGATCAAACGCGTACGACTGATCAATCGCGAGCCGATCTCGCTGGAAATCACCTACCTGCCTAAAACGGTCGGCGAGCGACTGGAGAAGGCGGATCTGGTCACCCGCGACATCTTTCTGATTCTGGAAAACGACTGCGGCATCGCCCTCGGCCACGCCGATCTGGCCATCGATGCGGTGCTGGCCGACAGCGACCTGACCCAGGCACTCAGCGTCGAAGCGGGCTCGCCGATCATGCGCATCGAGCGCCTGACCCACGATGCCCACGGCCAGCCGCTGGACTTCGAACACCTTTATTACCGTGGCGATGCGTTCCAGTACCGCCTGCGGATCGACCGGCAAAAAGGGGAGCAGGCATGACCCGCAACGTTCTAGAACAGGAATACGACATCGTCGTGATTGGCGGCGGTACGGCCGGGCCGATGGCGGCGATCAAGGCCAAAGAGAACAACCGCGATTTGCGCGTTTTGCTGGTCGACAAGGCCAACGTCAAGCGCAGCGGCGCGATCAGCATGGGCATGGACGGCCTGAACAACGCGATCATCCCCGGCCACTCGACGCCGGAGCAGTACACCAAGGAAATCACCATCGCCAACGACGGCATCGTCAATCAGGCGGCGGTCTACGCCTATGCGACGCACAGTTTTGAAACCATCGAACAACTCGACCGCTGGGGCGTGAAGTTCGAGAAAGACGAGACCGGTGACTACGCGGTAAAAAAGGTCCACCACATGGGCGCCTATGTGCTGCCGATGCCGGAAGGGCACGACATCAAGAAAGTCCTGTATCGGCAGTTGAAACGTGCGCGGGTGAGCATCACCAATCGCCTGGTCTGCACGCGTTTGTTGACCGACGAGGAGGGCGCGGTCAACGGTGTGATGGGCTTCGATTGCCGCACCGCCGACTTCCATGTGATCAAGGCCAAAGCAGTGATTCTCGCCTGCGGCGCGGCCGGACGCCTGGGTCTGCCATCGTCTGGCTACTTGATGGGCACCTACGAGAACCCGACCAATGCGGGCGACGGCTACGCGATGGCCTATCACGCCGGCGCCGAACTGGCCAATCTCGAGTGCTTTCAGATCAACCCGTTGATCAAGGATTACAACGGCCCGGCCTGTGCCTACGTCACCGGCCCGCTGGGGGGCTACACCGCCAACAACAAGGGCGAACGCTTCATCGAGTGCGACTACTGGAGCGGGCAGATGATGTGGGAATTCCATCAGGAACTGGAGAGCGGCAACGGTCCGGTGTTCCTCAAGCTCGACCATCTGGCCGAGGAAACCATCCAGAACATCGAGGAAATCCTGCACAGCAACGAGCGCCCGAGCCGTGGCCAGTTCCACGCCAACCGTGGCACCGACTACCGCACGCAGATGGTTGAAATGCACATTTCGGAAATCGGCTTTTGCAGCGGCCACTCGGCGTCCGGTGTGTGGGTCAATGAGCGTGCCGAGACTTCAGTGAAAGGCTTGTATTCGGCCGGCGACATGGCTGCGGTGCCGCACAATTACATGCTTGGCGCGTTCACTTACGGCTGGTTCGCCGGGCACAACGCGGCGGACTTTGTCGCCGGCCGCGAGTTTTCCGCACTGGACAGCGAGCAGATCGCCAAGGAAAAAGCCCGGGTCTACGCGCCGCTCGATCGCACAGACGGCCTGCCGCCGGCGCAGGTGGAATACAAGCTGCGGCGCTTCGTAAATGACTACCTGCAACCGCCGAAAGTGACCAAGAAGATGCAGATCGGCCTGCAGCGTTTCAGCGACATCGAACGCGATCTTGAGCAGATGAAGGCCAGCAATGCTCACGAATTGATGCGCGCCATGGAAACCAGCGTGATCCGCGACTGCGCCGAAATGGCCGCCCGCGCATCGTTGTTCCGCGCCGAAAGCCGCTGGGGCTTGTACCACTATCGCGTCGATCACCCGCAACGCAACGACGCCGAGTGGTTCTGCCATTGCCATCTGAAGAAGGGCGAGGACGGGCGCATGACCAGTTTCAAGAAAGCCGTCGAGCCTTACATCATCCCGCTCGATGCCGAAGAAATGCAGGCCTATGACCGCCTGCGGGTCGGCGCCTTCGCCGCTTGATGCATCACTAGAAAGAGAGTCCGAACCATGGCTTATCAAGCTCAGGAAATCTTCTTCCGCTCCAACGCCCCGGTCACCGTGGACGAGGACAAATGCATCGCCGAAAAGGGCTGCACCGTGTGCGTCGACGTCTGCCCGATGGACCTGCTGGCGATCAACCCGGCCACGCAAAAGGCCTACATGGCGTTCGATGAATGCTGGTACTGCATGCCGTGCGAGAAGGATTGCCCGACGGGGGCGGTGAAAGTCGAAATTCCTTATCTCCTGCGTTGAATCCGGATCCCTGTAGGAGCTGCCGAAGGCTGCGATCTTTTGATCTTTAAAAGCAAAATCAAAAGATCGCAGCCTTCGGCAGCTCCTACAGGGGATCTGTGGCAAGCCATTAGCTACCCGGAAACCCCGGACGCTCGATTCACCGAAAACCCCTCGTTTCCCACCGCGCCCTGATCGCGGCGGAGACGAACTTCAAACAAATGATTCGAGGGGAAACACTCATGTTGCGTGCAGCACTTGCCGGTCTGGTACTGGCTTCATTCACCTTGTCGGCCTCGGCCGAAACCATCCGCATCGCCATCGGCACTCAGGACACCACCATCAACTGCGCCGCCGGTGGCCTGTTGATCAGGGAACTGGGGCTGCTGGAAAAATACCTGCCCCACGATGGCGCCTACAAAGACGCGAAGTACGACGTGCAGTGGAAGAATTTCACCAGTGGCGCGCCGCTGACCAATGAGATGGTCGCCGGCAAACTCGATTTCGGTGCCATGGCCGATTTCCCCGGTGCGTTCAATGGTGTGGCGTTCGAAACGGCGGGCAAGCACAGCCTGTTCATCAGCGTGCTGTCGGGCAGTATCAAGGGCAGCGGCAATGGCATCGTCGTGCCCAGCGCTTCTTCGGTGCAGAGCCTCAGCGAACTCAAGGGCAAGACCATTTCGGTGCCGTTCGCCTCGACGGCTCACGGCATGTTGTTGCGCGCCGTGGCAGAGCAGGGCTGGGACCCGGTCAAGGATGTCAACATCATCGCCCAGCCACCGGAAGTCGCCGGCTCGGCATTGCAGGCCGGGAAGATCGACGCCCACGCCGATTTCGTGCCCTTCGCCGAGCTGTTCCCGAGCCGTGGTTTCGCCCGCAAGATCTACGACGGCGCCCAGGCCAACGCGCCGACTTTCCATGGCGCACTGGTGGATCAGGCCTACGCCAGGAAGTACCCGGAAATCGTCGTCGCCTATTTGCGCGCGAGCATCGAAGCCAACCAACTGCTCGCCACCGAACCGGAGAAGTACAGCGAACTGATCGCCAAAGTCACCGGGGTCGATGCCGAGGTCAACTATCTGTTTCACGGCCCGCTCGGCGTACAGACCCGCGACCTGAGCTGGAAACCTGAATACCGCCAGGCTGTGGGTACTGCCATCGATACCTTGAAGCTGCTGAAGAAAGCCGATCGCGGGCTCGACCTGAACAACTTCATCGACGACCAGTACATCCGCGCCGCGTTCAACGCCTCAAATCTCGATTACACCGCGCAACTGGCCAACTACGCGCAGACGCCATTGCCGGGCGTGGATGCGGCGACGGGCAAAGCCATCACCGACGTCAGCCATGTCGCGGAAATCTGGGTGCGTGGCGAGGAAAAAGTCCGCCGTTACGGCTCGGCTGAAACGGCGTTCACCGTGCTGGCGGCGTTGAAGCAGGAGGGCAAGAACATTCGTGCGGTGTATGCGCAGGCCAGTGACAGCGGGATCAAGTTGCTCGCTGAACAGGCGTGGTTTGCCAGCGATGCCAAGGGTCGCCTCAGCGCATTTCTGCTCAAGGGCCAGGCCCAGCAATACGCTGCGGCGCAGGGTGGCAAGGTGTTCGACTTCAGCGATGCGACTGCGCAGGTTGTCGCCGTGCGCTAACCCCAAAAAACACTGCATTCCCCCTGTAGGAGCTGCCGAAGGCTGCGATCTTTTGACGTTGTTTTTAAGATCAAGATCGAAAGATCGCAGCCTTCGGCAGCCCCTACAGGGATCTGGTTGAGAGGAATATTTGTGTATCGATCCTGTTTGCGCTGGATTCCGAGGACCGGCTCCCTGTTGCTCTGCCTGCTCTTCTGGCAACTCGCCGCCAGCTACCACTGGAACCTCGGCCTGGTCACCTTCGCCAATGTGCCAACTCCCTTGGCGGTTATCGAAGCCGCGCTAGGCCTGGGCGACTCCGGCAAACTCTGGCAGCACTTGAGCAGCAGCCTCGGCCGCGTCTTCGCCGGCTATCTGGCGGCGCTGATCATCGGCATCGCCCTGGGCCTGGCCATCGGCCGTTCGAAATGGGCTGAAGACATTTTGCTGCCACCGCTGGAAGTCCTGCGCCCGATCCCCGCCGTGGCGTGGATTCCGCTAGCGATCCTGATGTTTCCATCCTCGGAATTGTCGATGGTCTTCATTACCTTCACTGGCGCGCTGTTCCCGATCCTGCTCAACACCGTGCACGGCGTCGAAGGCGTTGATCCACGCCTGATCGCCTCGGCAAAGAGCCTCGGGGCAGGGCGTCGGGCGATTCTGCTGGAAGTAATCCTGCCGGGCGCTGCGCCGAGCATCATCACTGGCCTGGCGATCGGCATGGGCACGTCGTGGTTCTGTCTGGTGACGGCGGAAATGATCTCCGGGCAGTTCGGCATCGGTTACTACACCTGGGAGTCCTACACCATTCAGAACTACGCCGACATTGTCGTCGGCATGCTCCTGATCGGCGTGTTGGGCATGGGCAGCAGTTGGCTGATCAAACGCCTGGGCGGCTTGTTCACGCCTTGGCATCGACCGCGAGGCAAAGCCTGATGAGCGTGATGCAAACCCCGGAAGGGCGGATCGACATTCGCCAGTTGTCCATCGTCCTCGGCCAGGGCCGCGAGGCTTTCGAAGCGGTGCAGGGCCTCGATTGCCAGATCGAATCCGGCCAGTTCGTGTGCATTCTCGGCCCGTCCGGTTGCGGCAAGTCGACCTTGCTCGGCGCCCTGGCCGGACACTTGAATGCCAGTACCGGCAGCTTGAAAGTCGACGGCAGCGCGGTGACCGGCCCGTCGCCGCAGCGCGGCATGGTGTTTCAGCACCACACGCTGTTCCCGTGGCGCACGGTGCGCGACAACGTCGCCTTCGGCTTGAAAATGCACGGGGTCGGCAAGGCTGAGCGGCATCGAGCCGCTGACGACATTCTCAAACTGGTCGGCCTCGAAGGCTTCGCCGAGCGCTGGCCGGATCAACTCTCCGGGGGCATGCAGCAACGGGTAGAAATCGCCCGGGTGCTGGTCAATCGCCCGCGACTGTTGCTGATGGACGAACCGTTCGGCGCGCTGGATGCGCTGACCCGTCTGAACATGCAGGAACTGCTGCTGGACATCTGGACGCGCATCCGCACCACGGTGGTTTTCGTCACTCACGACATCGAGGAGGCGCTGTTTCTCGCCGACCGCTTGCTGGTGATGAGCGCGCGACCGGGGCGAATCATCGAAGACTTGCCTCTGGACTTTCCACGCCCGCGTACCAGTGAACTGGTGACCAGCCCGGCATTCGCTCGCCTCAAGCGCCACTGCCTCGACCTGCTGCGCCACGACAACGACCGACCGCTGCCGCGCCTCAATCCGCTCGGCCTGCCTCCTGAAAGCCCTTTGCCGCGATTTGCCTTATGACCTCTATTTTTGCTGTGACCGACAACGAAGACATCCTCGCCCTGCATCCGCGCCTGACGGCTGAAGACGCCGGCGTGCGGCGCATTGCCCTGATCGATCTGGCCGATCTCGAAGAACCGGATGGCTTGCTCTGGCTGGTTGATCGACTTCGTCAGGATCCTGCCGAGGATGTTCGCGCTGAAGCTGCGCGATTGCTTGAAGCGTGGGAGGACGATGCGGTCGTGCAAGCCTTGTGCGAAGCGCTGACGGATCCGTCGCCCGCTGTGCAATCGGCAGCGGCGCAAAGCCTGAGCCTGCTCAAGACTGCAGCGGCGGGGCGGGTCATTCTGCCGTGGACCGAACATGCCGATGTCAGTGTGCGCATCGCCGCATTTCGGGCGTTGCGAGAATTGCGCTTTGCCGAGGCCGCGCCGGCTGCTGTCGCGGCATTGGAAGATGCCGATGCTCATGTTCGGCGCGAAGCGGTTGGCGTGCTCGGCTGGCTCAAACAGCTCGACGCGCTGCCAGCCCTGGCGCAACTGGCCAGCGACGACCCGGACACCGAAGTGCGCCGCGCCGCGACAGGTGCGCTCGGTCTGGCCAGTGGCGCCGAAGTGTTGCCGGCGCTGAGCCAGGCCTTGCACGACCCCGCCTGGCAAGTGCGCGAAGAAGCTGCGACGACACTGGGCAAGGTTGGCCACAGCGACGCCGGCCCGACCTTGGTCGAAGCGCTGAGCGATGATTACTGGCAAGTGCGCCTGCGCGCCGCTCGCAGCCTCGGTCGTCTGCGTTTCGTCCCGGCGCTGGACGCGCTGATCGACACCCTCGGCCACCGCATCAGCAACCTGCGCAAGGAAGCCGCGCTGGCGCTTGGAGAGTTGAACGATCGCGGCGCCGTGGCCGCGTTGCAGGCAGCGCAAGACGACGGCGACCCGGAAGTGCGCAAAGCCGTGCGCATCGCGTTGAGTCAGCTGCAATGACTCCGCTGTCGGTGGGCAACTCGCAGAGTGAGCGCACGTTACGCCTGAGCTGGCCGGACGGGCGCGAATCGCTGCTCAAGCATGCCGATCTGCGCCGGCAATGCCCTTGCTCGCAATGCCGCGCATTTCGCCTGCGCGGCGTCACGCCGCTGGTCGATGAGCGCGTGCGCCTGATCGAGGTCAATCCACAGGGGTATGGTGTGCAACTGGTGTTCAGCGACGGGCATCAACGCGGGATTTATCCGTGGGAGTACCTGGCGCAACTGAATTCCTGACTTTTCCTGGCCCCCTGTGGGAGCGAGCCTGCTCGCGAAAGCGTAGTGTCAGGCGACGATGATGATGAATGTGCCGACGCCTTCGCGAGCAGGCTCGCTCCCACAGGGACTGTGGTCACAGATTGATCTGATTGCAGCTGCCTGCGTCGGTTTGCGCCGACTGGCGGTTCTTGTCAGGCATTTCCCACAGGAGTACAAATGTACTCCATGACCAATCTGACTCCCCGCCGTACCGCCATTCTGACCTTTATCCGCGATCGCATCGCCGAGCACGGTCAGCCCCCAAGCCTCGCTGAAATCAGCGAGGCTTTTGGTTTTGCCTCGCGCAGCGTGGCGCGCAAGCATGTGCTGGCGCTCACGGAAGCCGGTTTCATCGAGGTCAATCCGCATCAGGCCAGGGGCATTCGTTTGCTCGGCCAGCCATCGCGTCCGGAGCTGCTGGAGATCCCCGTACTCGGTCGTGTGGCCGCCGGCGCGCCGATTGGCGCCGATGCCGATATCCATAACCGTTTGCTGCTCGACCCGGCGCTGTTCTCCCGCACCCCGGATTACATGCTGCGGGTGCAGGGCGACTCGATGATCGAGGACGGCATCCTCGACGGCGATCTGGTCGGTGTACGGCGCAATCCCGAGGCGCTGAACGGCCAGATCGTCGTTGCGCGTCTGGACGGTGAAGTCACCATCAAACGCTTCGAACGGGTCGGGGATGAAGTGCGCCTGCTGCCGCGCAACCCGGCGTACAAGCCGATTGTCGTGCGTGATGATCAGGATCTGGCCATTGAAGGCGTGTTCTGTGGTCTGGTGAGGCAAGGCTGATGGGCGCCGTCGTTGCGTTGGATACGCTGTTCAATGGCGGCCAGGTCTGGCGCGGCAGGCCTGCGCCACCGGCGGCGAGTCCGCAGCCGACCGGGCATGCGGGACTGGACGCAGCTCTGCCCAGCGGCGGCTGGCCGGAAGCGGCGCTGAGCGAAATCCTTCTCGCCGGCCCTGGTGTCGGCGAGCTGCAACTGGTCTGGCCAACCCTGGCGCGATTGTCCGCGGCCGGTGAGCGCATCGTGCTGGTGGCGCCGCCGTTCGTGCCGTACCCGCAGGCCTGGGCCAATGCCGGGGTCGATTTGCGCCAGTTGTCGGTAATTCAGGCCAGCGAACGCGATGCCTTGTGGGCGGCGGAGCAGTGTCTGCGCTCGGGCAGTTGCGGCGCGGTGCTGTGCTGGCCGAACAAGGCCGATGACCGAGCCTTGCGGCGTTTGCAGGTAGCGGCGGAAACCGGCCAGACCCTGGCCTTTGCCTGGCGCCCGTTGAGCGAGGCGGTCAACCCGTCACCGGCAGCGTTGCGCATAGCCATCGATGCCAAACCGGCGCAACTCCGCGTACTCAAATGCCGTGGCGGGCTGGCGCGTGCGGCGCCGATTGCCTTTGCCGTGGGGCACTGATCGTCATGCGCTGGGTATGTATTCTCTTTCCGCAACTGGCCCTCGACGCTGTGCTGCGTCAGCGCCCCGACCCTGAAGAGCCGCTGGTGCTGCTCAGCGGTCCGGCCCAACGCCGAGTGCTGCAAGCGGTAAATCCGGCGGCGCGCAAACTCGGCCTGCGCCCCGGCATGTCGATGACCGCCGCGCAAGCCATGAGCAAAGGCTTTGCCACCGCCGATTACGAGGTGGCCGAGGTCGAGCACTGGCAGCAGTTTCTCGCCGCGTGGGCCTATCGCTTCAGCGCGCAGGTCAGCGTGCATTACCCGCGTACCGTGGTGTTCGAGATCGAATCCAGCCTCGGACTGTTCGGTACCTGGCCGCAATTTGAAGCTCGCCTGCGCCAGGAATTGAAAGATCTGGGCTTTCGCCATCGCATCGTCGCCGCGCCGAACCCGGTGGCGGCGCGAGTGCTGGCCAATGCCTATGATGGCCTGGTGGTGCCGGACAGCGAAGCCTTGCAGCATCATCTCGGGCAATTGCCGGTTGATCGTGTGGGGCTGGAGCCGAATGTCGCCACGGCGTTGTCGCGCATGGGCCTGCGCAATCTCAGTCAGGTGCAAAGCCTGCCACGCCAGGCACTGGCCCGGCGTTTCGAAGCGCAGATGCTCAAGCACCTCGACACGCTGTTCGGCGCACGCCCGCTGGCGCTGGCGTTCTATCTGCCGCCCGACCGTTTCGATATCCGCATCGAACTGAATTTTGACGTGCAATCCCATCAGGCCTTGCTGTTCCCGTTACGGCGCTTGACCGGCGACCTGTCGGCGTTCCTCTGTGGGCGCGACAGTGGCGTGCAGCGTTTTGACCTGCATCTGGAACACGCCGGTCTGCCGGACACAGTGATCAAGGTCGGCCTGCTCAGCGCGGAGCGTGACGCGGCGATGCTGTTTGAACTGGCCCGTGGCCGGCTGGAACAAGTCCAGGTCGAGGCGCCGGTGCGTGGTTTTCGCTTGCGCGCCGAAGACCTGCCGAGTTTCGTTCCGCAGTACCAGGAATTGTTTGACGACCGCCCGCAGCAGACCTTGCCTTGGGAGCAATTGCGCGAACGTCTGCGCGCACGGCTGGGTGATGACGCCGTGCAGGGGCTGCGATTTCAGGCCGATCATCGCCCTGAGTGCGCATGGCAGAACGCTGCCGATAAACACCTTTGCACAGGTTTGCCCAGCGTCCAGCGCCCGGGCTGGCTGCTCAACGAACCGCAAAGCGTGCCGGAAGGTTCGGCACGGATTCTGATGGGGCCGGAGCGCATCGAATCCGGCTGGTGGGACGGTGGCGACGTACGGCGTGATTACTACCTGATCCAGAACCGCGCCGGTCAGCAGGGCTGGGCCTGGCGCGCTGTGGGTGAGGGCGGCCCACTGTGGCTGCA
Organism: Pseudomonas sp. ef1; assembly: GCF_007293365.2. Classification (NCBI taxonomy): domain Bacteria; kingdom Pseudomonadati; phylum Pseudomonadota; class Gammaproteobacteria; order Pseudomonadales; family Pseudomonadaceae; genus Pseudomonas; species Pseudomonas sp. ef1. The sequence goes on from NZ_CM129815.1 coordinate 3,588,891, forward strand.
AGGCTGGTTCGCATGAGTGCCGATTACGCCGAACTGCATTGCCTGTCGAATTTCAGTTTTCAGCGCGGTGCCTCCAGCGCGCTGGAGCTGTTTCAGCGGGCGAAAAAGCACGGCTATCAGGCACTGGCGATCACCGACGAGTGCACCCTCGCCGGGATCGTTCGTGCATGGCAAGCGGCGAAGTCCGTGGAGTTGCCGCTGATCATCGGCAGCGAGGTGCGCATCGACAACGGCCCGAAACTGGTACTGCTGGTGGAAAACCTTGCTGGTTATCAGGCCCTGTGCGGCTTGATCACCCAGGCCCGGCGGCGTACGCAGAAAGGCCAGTATCAGCTGCTGCGCGAAGACTTCGACGAAGCACTGCCGGGTTTGCTGGTGTTGTGGGTGCCGGACTCAGTGGATGACCGCGAAGAAGGACGCTGGCTGAAACAAACCTTCGGCGACCGCCTGTGGCTCACGGTGCAACTGCATCGCGGGCAGAACGATCAGCAGCGGCTCGCGGCATTGTTGGCTCTGGCGGCTGAGCTGCAGATTCCAGCCGTGGCCAGCGGCGATGTGCACATGCATGCCCGGGGGCGCCGTGCCTTGCAGGACACCATGACCGCGATCCGTCATCACGTCCCCGTGGCCGAAGCGGGTTTGCGCCTGCATCCCAATGGCGAGCGGCATTTGCGTTGCCTCGATGAGCTGCGCGCACTGTATCCGCCGGACTTGCTTGAAGCGTCGCTAAAACTGGCCAGACGCTGCACCTTCGATCTGAGCGAGCTGCGCTATCAATATCCGAAAGAGCTGGTGCCCGAGGGCCACAATGCCAGTTCCTGGTTGCGTCATCTGACCGAGGAGGGCATTGCCTGGCGCTGGCCGAAAGGGCCTCAGGCCAAGGTGCTCAAGCAGATCGATGACGAGCTGCAATTGATCGCTGAACTCGGCTACGAAAGCTACTTCCTCACCGTGCACGACGTGGTGCGCTTTGCCCGCACGCAGAACATCCTCTGTCAGGGCCGTGGTTCGGCCGCCAACTCAGCGGTGTGTTTTGCCTTGGGCATCACCGAGATCGATCCGGATCGCACTACGCTGCTGTTCGAACGCTTCATGTCCAAAGAGCGCAACGAGCCGCCGGACATCGATGTCGATTTCGAGCACGAGCGCCGCGAGGAAGTCCTGCAATACGTGTTCAACCGTTATGGCCGGCGGCGTGCGGCGCTGACCGCGGTGGTCAGCACCTATCACGCCACCGGTGCCGTGCGTGATGTGGCCAAGGCCCTCGGCCTGCCACCGGATCAGATCAACGCGCTGGCCGATTGCTGCGGGCGCTGGAGCGATGAAACGCCGCCGCTGGAACGTTTGCGTGAAGGCGGTTTCGACCCGGACAGTCCGGTGCTGCGCCGGGTGCTGAGCCTGACCGGGCAACTGATCGGCTTCCCCCGGCACCTGTCGCAGCATCCCGGCGGTTTCGTGATTTCCGAGCAACCGCTGGACACCTTGGTGCCGGTAGAAAACGCGGCAATGGCCGACCGCACCATCATCCAATGGGACAAGGACGACCTCGATGCGGTCGGCCTGCTCAAGGTGGATATTCTCGCCTTGGGTATGCTCAGTGCGATTCGCCGCTGCTTCGATCTGCTGCGCCGGCATCGCGATCTGGACCTGACGCTCGCGACGATCCCCGCCGAAGACAAACCGACCTACGCAATGATCAGCCGCGCCGATACCGTCGGTGTGTTTCAGATCGAGTCGCGGGCGCAGATGTCGATGCTGCCGCGCCTGAAACCGCAGACGTTCTACGATCTGGTGATTGAAGTGGCGATCGTCCGCCCGGGGCCGATTCAGGGCGGCATGGTTCATCCCTATCTGCGCCGACGTAACAAGGAAGAGGCGGAAACCTATCCGTCGCCAGCGCTCGAGGTCGTACTCAAAAGAACCCTGGGCGTGCCGCTGTTTCAGGAGCAGGTCATGCAGATCGCCATCGTCGCTGCCGACTACAGCCCCGGCGAGGCCGATCAACTGCGTCGTTCCATGGCCGCGTGGAAGCGCCATGGCGGACTGGAGCCGCACAAGGAACGTCTCGCCGCCGGTATGAAAAAGAACGGCTACACCCCGGAATTCGCCGCGCAGATCTTCGAGCAGATCAAAGGCTTCGGCAGTTATGGCTTCCCCGAATCCCACGCCGCCAGTTTCGCCTTGCTGACCTACGCCAGTTGTTGGCTGAAATGCCACGAGCCGGCGGCGTTCGCCTGTGCATTGATCAACAGTTGGCCGATGGGCTTCTACAGTCCGGACCAGATTCTGCAGGACGCGCGGCGGCACCAATTGCAGATCCGTCCGGTGGACGTGCGCGCCAGCGACTGGGATTGCAGCCTCGAACCGTTGAGTGCCGGGCAACCGGCGATTCGCATGGGCCTGCGCATGATCAAGGGATTTCGCGAAGAGGACGCACGGCGCATTGAAGCCGCGCGCCGACACGGGGCGTTTGCCGATGTCGCTGACCTGGGTGAGCGCGCCGCCCTCGACAGTCGTGCGCAGGCCTTGCTGGCAGACTCCGGCGCCTTGCGCGGTCTGGCCGGGCATCGTCATCGTGCGCGTTGGGAAGTGGCCGGGGTGCAGAAACAACTCGGCCTGTTCGCCGGTCTGCCCAACGAAGAAGAAGTCAAAATCGTCCTGCCCAAACCCAGCGTTGGCGAAGACCTGCATGCTGATTACTCGACCGTGGGGACGACGCTGGGGCCGCATCCACTGGCGTTGTTGCGTGGCGAGTTGCAGGCCCGGCGTTGCCGCAGCTCGCGGGAATTGATGGATATTGAACATGGCCGGCCGGTCAGCGTGGCCGGTCTGGTCACCGGCCGACAGCGCCCCGGTACGGCCAGCGGCGTGACGTTCGTGACCCTGGAAGACGAGTTCGGCAACGTCAACGTGGTGGTCTGGCGTGACCTGGCCGAGCGTCAGCGCCAAGTGCTGGTGGGGTCGCAATTGCTCAAGGTCGACGGCCGCTGGGAACGCGAAGGCGATGTGCGCCACCTGATCGCCGGGCGCATGAGCGACCTGAGCCCGCTGCTCAACGGCATTCACGTGCAGAGCCGGGATTTCCACTGATCAAACACCCACGCTTGCGTCAGCGATCAATCCGTCAAGACGAGTGTCGAGCGACTCACTACAACCGGGCGCAATCTCGCATCTGCATCGGTTTGGGTGGCTCACTAACTTGAGCGCTTCCTAACGGATCATCAGCGGTCACAGGGTGAAATTGTCCCGCCCTTTGATAGAAAAGCTGCCCGACTTGATGATTGCACTGGCGGAACCGGGCCCATTGGATTCAAAGGAGAAGCTACCTTCATAGAGTTCCCGTTCGTGATCAAAGGACAGACTAACCGAGCCACTGTCCGCGTTGTACGTCTGAAATAAGGTTTCAGCGCCATCGGCCCGCATTTTCCACCATGTGGCAGAGTACTTCCCATCCTTGATGGCATGGGTGCCACTGTCCATGTCGGGATTGAACACCATCTCAATGCCTCTGATGACGGTGTTTCCTTGTTCATCTTCAATTGTCTGAACGGCGCTGAGGGTCAGGCGCAGTTTTTTATCGGTGGTGTAATAGTCATAAGCGAAGTTGAGTCCATCGGCAGTGAACGCCGGTTCACCTATTACATCAGTGGAAACCGTACCGGAGGAAGGATTGGTTCTGGTTTGTGGGAGAACGTGTTCCGTCAGCATGTGCAGCTCCTTGGCAACGGGTGCCGTTTATACGAATCGGTCCAGCAACATATCTCCAACCTATGCTGACAGTAGCCGGTCGTAAACTGTCAAACCTGACAGTTGACAACCCCTTGCTGATCGTTTGAGCAAAGTGTGGTTTAGCCGAATGACGAAGCAGGAAATAGATGTAGAGTCATCAGTGACTGACCCTTGCAGGAGCGAGCCTGCTCGCGAATGCGGGCTGTCAGGCAATGACGATGTCGAACGTGCCGCCGCGTTCGCGAGCAGGCTCGCTCCCACAGGTTTTGGCTGTTTATCCAAAATCGAGATAAATCAAAAGGCTGCACCTTTGGGCCGAAGGCAGATATTCTGCGCTTCACACCGGTACGGGAACCCGATCAACTCCATGGCCAGCCACTGCCAGGATGAATTGCCCGACGCCAAAGGAGTGTTCGAATGAGCGAAAAGAAACTGGAAACCACGGTCGACCGCGTCTACCAAGGGGTTTACGCGGCGATCAGCAAGCGTTCGTTGCGCCCGGGCATGAAGCTGGGTGAGGCGTCGCTGGCCGAGCTGTTCAATGTCAGCCGCACGTCGGTGCGTGCTGCGCTCAAGCAATTGGAAGCCGATGGTCTGGTCACCACTGAGCCCAACAAAGGTGCATCGGTGTCGCTGCCCAGTGACGCAGAGCTGCGTTCGCTGTTCGAAACCCGGCGGTTGATCGAGATCGGCATCGTCACCGAACTTTGCCGGCGTAAAGACAGCGTTGCCATGCAGGATCTGCGTGAGCACTTGTTACTGGAAGATGCCGCCCATGCGGCCGGCGACCATGAACGGTTGATCCATCTCCTCGGCGAGTTCCACCTCAAACTGGCGCGCAGCCTGAACAATCCGGTGCTGCTCGACTGGTTCCAGAAGCTGATCTCGCGCGCTTCGCTGTATGCCGCCGCGCTCGATGATGACAGTCATCAAGCTTGCCGCGACGATGAACACCTGCGTTTGCTTGAGTACATCGAGGCCGGTAATCAGAGCGCCGCGATCGAGCTGACCTGCACGCACCTCAACGGAATCGAGAAGGCGATTCTCGACGTTGCTGCAAAAATGAAAACCGGCTATCACCCACTCAAACACTTGATTGGCGTCTGAATGGCTCTGTGTCGCAAATCGGCTATACCTCCAATGAAACCAATGCGTTTTCAGGGCCTCGAAACACACGGGCGTCGCGTCGTTGTAGGGTTGCGATAGATCGGAAAACCGCAAAAAAGGACACTGAGTCAGGCGATGCAGTTTTTATCCGAAAGCCACGGCTGTGAGGGCTGGAAAGGCGAAATGGCCGGACGCATCCGTGCGTTCGACTGGAGCCTCACCGAACTGGGTCCGCTCGCCGACTGGCCGGCCAGCCTGTGTAACACCGTGCAGCTGATGCTGGCTTCGCCGCTGCCGATGGTGATGCTCTGGGGCCATGCCGGCTACATGATCTACAACGACGCCTACTCCGAATTCGCCGGTGGCCGCCATCCCTATCTGCTTGGCGTGCCGGTAGAGCTGGGCTGGCCGGAAGTCGCCGAATTCAACCGCCACGTCGTTGACACTTGCCTGGCCGGCGGCACCTTGTCCTATCGCAACAAAGAGCTGGTATTGCTGCGCGACGGCGTGCCCGAAGACGTCTGGATGGACTTGTATTACAGCCCGGTGGCCAACGACGAAGGCGTGCCCGGCGGCGTCATGGCGATGGTGGTCGAAACCACCGAACTGGTGCATTCCGAGCGCCTGCGTCAGGCGGCCGAAGATGCCTATCGCGCCGACAACGAGCGCGTGCGTCTGGCGCTGAATGCCGGCGCACTGCTTGGCTCGTTTGTCTGGGACATCAAGAACAATCGCTTCTCTGCTGACGAACGTTTCGCCCGCACCTTTTCCTATCCGCCGGATCAGGACTTGAGCGATCTGCAACAAGAGATCGCCGAATCGCGCATTCATCCCGAAGATCATCGGTGGGTGCAGGAGCGAGTTGCCCATAGCGTGCGCACTGGCGAGCCGTACAACGCTGAATACCGCGTGCAGCGGGCCGACGGCCAGTACCTGTGGGTGTTGGCCAGTGGTGCCTGCGAGTTCGATGAGCAAGGCAAGCCGTTTCGCTTTCCCGGTGTGCTGATCGACATCCATGAGCGCAAAAACGCCGAAGAATCACTGCTCAAATTCACCCGCAATCTCGAACAGCGCGTGGCCACCGAAGTGAATGCGCGGCTCGCGGCCGAGGAACAACTTCGCCAATCGCAGAAGCTCGAAGCCATCGGCGGCCTGACCGGTGGCGTTGCCCACGACTTCAACAATCTGCTGCAAGTCATCGCTGGCAATCTGCACCTGCTGGCCCGGCATGAGCCGAACAATGCCAACGTACAACGCCGGGTCGTGGCTTCGCTGGCGGCGGTCGAACGCGGTGCCAAACTGTCTTCGCAACTGCTGGCCTTTGCCCGGCGGCAACCGCTGTCACCGGCCGTGTGCAATCCAGAACAAATTTTCGAAGGCGTGGGCGAATTACTCCAACGTGCATTGGGCGAAACCATTCAGATCGACGTGCAACTGCCGCCGCAGCCTTGGCACATCAACGTCGACCGCAACCAACTGGAAAACTCGATTCTCAACCTGGCCATCAACGCCCGCGACGCGATGAAGGGCGAGGGCGTTATCGGCCTCAGTGCCGCCAATGTCTGTCTGGACAGCGAATACTGCGTCGGCAAGGGCATCGCGTCCGGTGAGTATGTGCGCGTGGCGGTCACCGACACCGGCGTGGGCATTGCCCCACAAATGCTGGAACAGGTTTTCGAACCGTTTTTCACCACCAAGGCCGACGGCCAGGGCACCGGGCTCGGTCTGAGCATGGTCTTCGGCTTCGTCAAACAGAGTGGCGGCCACGTCGAGATCGACAGCAAGCTCGGCGAAGGCACGCGGGTGCAGTTGTATTTCCCGCGCAGTCTGCGTCCGGTTCGTGAAGAGACCGCCAGTGTCGGCGAGCGCAAGAGCGGCGGCCACGAAACCATTCTGGTGGTGGAAGACAATGACGCGGTGCGCGCTTCGGCGGTCGAGTTGCTGCGCGAAGAAGGCTATCGGGTGATGACCGCCGGCAATGGCGACGTGGCCATGCAGATGTTGCTGGAAGGCATCGAGATCGATCTGATTTTCACCGACGTGGTCATGCCCGGCCTGATCAAGAGTTCCGATCTTGCTGCCTGGGCCAAGGTGCAGACGCCGCCAGTGCCGGTGCTGTTCACCTCCGGTCACACCCGCGACATCATTTCCCGCGACCACCAGCTCAGCCCCGATACGCATCTGCTCGGCAAACCCTACAGCCCGCAAGCCTTACTGCAGATGATTTGCGAGGTGCTCGGCACCTGATGCCGAGCGCTGCCCAGTTTTTCAATCAAGGCAGGCCGATGATTTCCAAGCGCAATTCCAAAGCACCCGCCGGCATGGTTCGTGTGCGCGGCGCACGCGAACATAACCTGAAGAATGTTGACGTCGATATTCCGCGTGATGCGCTGGTGGTGTTCACCGGTGTCTCCGGTTCGGGCAAGTCGTCGCTGGCGTTTTCCACGCTTTATGCCGAGGCCCAGCGGCGGTATTTCGAATCGGTGGCGCCGTACGCGCGGCGGCTGATAGATCAGGTCGGCGTGCCGGATGTCGATTCCATCGAAGGACTGCCGCCCGCCGTTGCTTTGCAACAGCAGCGCGGCACGCCGAGCGCGCGTTCGTCGGTGGGCAGCGTGACGACGTTGTCGAGCCTGATCCGCATGCTCTATTCCCGCGCCGGGAGTTACCCGCCGGGGCAGCCAATGCTGTATGCCGAGGATTTTTCACCGAACACGCCGCAGGGCGCCTGTCCGGAGTGTCATGGACTTGGTCGCGTCTATGAAGTCACCGAAGCGCTGATGGTGCCGGACCCGAACCTGACCATCCGCCAGCGTGCAGTGGCGTCCTGGCCGTTGGCCTGGCAAGGGCAGAACTTGCGCGACATCCTCGTGACCATGGGCATTGATGTCGATATTCCCTGGAAGAAACTGCCGAAAAAGCAGCGCGACTGGATTCTCTTCACTGAAGAGACGCCGACGGTGCCGGTGTACGCCGGGCTGACCCCGGAAGAAACCCGCGTCGCCCTCAAACGCAAAATGGAACCGAGTTATCAGGGCACCTTCACCGGCGCCCGGCGCTACATCCTGCACACCTTCACTCACTCGCAAAGTGCGCTGATGAAGAAGCGTGTTTCGCAGTTCATGCGCGGCAGCCCTTGCCCACTGTGCGAGGGCAAACGGCTCAAGCGCGAGGCGTTGTCGGTGACCTTTGCCGGTTACGACATCGGTGAGTTGTCGCAGATGCCGTTGCTGCAAGTGGCCGAAGTGCTGCGGCCTGTAGCAGCGGCAAATTATCTGGAACAGGCCGAGGAGAGCGGCGACACCCTCAGCCACGCACAGACTCGCGAGGCCCGTCAGCAGCGGGTCGCCCATGGGGCCAGCGGTCACGCCAGCGCGCCGGACGTGCGCCACACACCGAATCTGTCGCTGGAAAAGCGTCTGGCGGCGCAGCGCATCGCTGAGGATTTGCTGGAGCGGGTCAGCACCCTGACCGATCTCGGCCTGGGTTATCTGGCGCTGGAACGCAGTACGCCGACCTTGTCGTCGGGCGAGTTGCAGCGTTTGCGCCTGGCCACGCAATTGGGTTCGCAGCTGTTCGGGGTGATTTATGTCCTGGACGAACCGTCTGCCGGTCTGCATCCGGCGGATGGCGAGGCGTTGTTCGAGGCAATGCAGCGCTTGAAGGCGGACGGCAACACGCTGTTTGTGGTCGAACACGATGTCGAAACCATGCGCCGTGCCGACTGGCTGATCGACGTCGGCCCGGCTGCGGGCGAGAAGGGCGGGCGCGTGCTGTACAGCGGTCCGCCTGCGGGACTTGCTGATATTGCAGATTCGCAGACCCGCGCTTATCTGTTTGCCGAAAACCAACGCCCTGAGCGCGCCGCGCGCAAGCCGAGCGGCTGGCTGAAGCTCGACGGCGTGACGCGCAATAATCTGAATAATCTTAGCGCCGAATTCCCTTTGGGCTGTTTCACCTCGGTGACCGGCGTATCGGGATCTGGCAAATCGAGTCTGGTCAGTCAGGCCTTGCTCGAACTGGTCGGCGCACAGTTGGGCCGTCCGATGGCCGAGGCCGAGTCAGAAGAGCCGAGCCTGGAAGATGACACGCCGCCGCCCAGCACCGGGCAGATCAGCGCCGGCCTGGAGTCGATCAAACGGCTGGTGCAGGTTGATCAGAAACCCATCGGACGCACGCCGCGCTCCAATCTGGCGACCTACACCGGGCTGTTCGACAACGTGCGCAAGCTGTTCGCCGCGACTCCCGAAGCGCAAGCGGCGGGCTATGACGCCGGGCAGTTTTCTTTCAACGTCGCCAAGGGCCGTTGCGCTACTTGCGAGGGTGAGGGGTTCGTCAGTGTGGAATTGCTGTTCATGCCCAGCGTGTATGCGCCGTGCCCGACCTGCCACGGAGCGCGGTATAACCCGCAGACATTGGCGATTCTCTGGCAGGGCTTGAGCATCGCCCAGGTGCTGCAACTGACCGTCGATGAGGCGGTGGCGGTGTTTGCCGAGCAGGCGGGGATTCGTCGTTCGCTGGAAGTACTGCGCGATATCGGCCTGGGTTATCTGCGCCTGGGACAACCGGCCACGGAGCTCTCCGGTGGTGAGGCGCAGCGAATCAAACTGGCCACCGAGTTGCAGCGCAGCCAGCGTGGCGCGACCTTGTATGTACTGGATGAGCCGACCACGGGATTGCACCCGAGAGATGTCGATCGCTTGCTGGAACAACTCGATACGCTGGTGACGGCGGGGCACACGGTGATTGTGGTCGAGCACGAAATGCGTGTGGTCGCGCAGAGTGACTGGGTGATCGACATCGGCCCCGGGGCCGGCGATCAGGGCGGCAGGATCGTCGCCGCCGGCACACCGCAGAAAGTTGCGGCGAGCAAGAAGAGCAAGTCTGCGCCGTTTCTGGCTCGGGCTTTGAGCCGATAACTGCAGCGCCTTGCTGGCCGCCATCGCTGGCAAGCCAGCTCCCACAGAAATTCAAGTTGTTGCCGAAAATCTGCGCACACTGATGCCCCCTGTGGGAGCTGGCTTGCCAGCGATGGCGCCAGTTCAGGCGCCATCCAGCGTACGGCGGACCTTGTCGAGCAGTTCGCTGATCTGGAACGGTTTGACCAGCATGTCCATGCCGGTGCCGAGGAAGACCTGGCGGTTGAGCGCGGTTTCGGCGTAGCCGGTCATGAACAGGATCGGCAGCCCTTCGTGCCAGCCACGGGCAACATCCGCCAACTCCCGCCCGCTCATGCGCGGCAGGCCGACGTCGGTCAGCAGCAGGTCGATCGACGGGTCGTTCTGCAAGCGCTCCAGCGCCGATTCGATATCCGCCGCTTGCGTGCAGCGATAGCCGGCATCCTCCAGCACTTCGGTGACGAACAAGCGCACCGTGGCCATGTCCTCGACGATCAGCACATGCTCGCCACTGCCTTTCGCGTCAGGCACGGGCACAGGCGCATCGGCCCCGGTCGGGTCGTTGGTGCCCGGCAGCATGATGGTCACTTCGGTGCCACGGCGGGCAACACTGCGGATGTGCGCGTCACCGCCCGACTGACGGGCAAAACCGTAGATCGTCGACAGCCCGAGCCCGGTGCCCTGGCCTAAAGGCTTGGTGGTGAAAAACGGTTCGAACACCTTGTCGATCACGTTGTGTTCAATGCCGGTGCCGTCGTCGCGTACCGACAGCGCCACGTACGCGCCATCGGCCAGATTCGGATCGCCATGGGAATAAGCGGCGTAAGTATTGACCCAGATATTGCCGCCCGAGGGCAGGGCATCGCGGGCGTTGATCACCAGGTTGAGCACCGCGCTTTCCAGCTGCACCGGGTCGACCAGCGCAATCGCCGGTTTGTTGGTCAGTTCCAGCTTGAGGGTGATGCGCTCGCCGATGGTGCGCACCAGCAATTCTTCCAGCGAGCGGACATGCTCGTTGATGTCCACCGGCCGTGTATCGAGCGGCTGTTGGCGGGCAAATGCCAGCAGACGATGGGTCAGCGAGGCCGCGCTCATGGCTGAGTTCAGCGCTGCTTCGGTATAGAACTGCACCTTGTCCAGACGCTCATCGGCCACGCGTTTCTGGATCAGTTCCAGGCTGGTGATGATCCCGGTGAGCAGGTTGTTGAAGTCGTGGGCGATACCGCCGGTGAGCTTGCCCAGCGCATCCATTTTCTGCACTTGCAGCAATTGCGCTTCGGCGTGCACGCGCTCGGCGACTTCCTTGGCCAGCTGCGTGGTGGTGTCATCCAGCCGCGCCAGATGCGAGCGCTCGCGGTGGCGGTGTTCGGTGACGTCCTCGACGAACACCAGACTCAGTTCCGGGGTGCGATACGGCGAAATCTGCCATTGCGTCTCGCGAATCTCGCCCTGCACACGCATGTTCAGCGTGCCTTTCCAGCGCTCGCCGTCGACCAGACGCAGACGCAGTTCATCGAGGATCGAGCATTGATCTTCGGCGAAGCATTCACGCAGCGCCTGCGGATCGCGGTTATCGACGATCAATTGGGCGAATGCGTGATTGCATTCATGCACTTTCAGATTGGCATCGAGCACGGCGATCGGTGCCGAGACGTTGGCGAAAATCTCGCGGAAACGCGCCTCGCTTTCGCGCAGGGCATTTTCCGTGTCGCGCACCCGCAGCAGGGTACGCAGGGTCGCCAAGAGCACATCGGGGTCGACCGGGTGAATCAGATAGGCATCGGCACCCGCGTTGAGACCAGTGATGATATCGCCGGTCTGGATCGACGCCGCTGACACATGAATCACTGGCAGCAGCGCGGTGCCCGGGTCGGCGCGCAGCAGGCGGACGATGTCGAAACCGCTCATGTCCGGCAGGTTGACGTCGAGGATCAACGCATCGAGGGCTTCGCCCTCGATCAGGGCCAGGCCGTCGCTGCCGGTGCCGGCTTCGAGCACCGTGTAGCCATGGCGCTCCAGGCGCCGGCGCAGGGCGTAACGGGTGGCGACGTTGTCATCGACGATCAACAGGCGGATGTCACGATTCATCGACGTTCTCCAGAGCGATCGCCAGCGGGATGATGACAAAGAACGTCGAGCCGACGCCCGGCGTACTGTCTACCCCGACTTCGCCGCCGAGCAGGGCGGCGAAACGCTTGCACAGGGACAGACCCAGGCCAGTGCCGCGCAGGCGTTTCTGCAATGGCGAATCGACTTGGGAGAAGTCTTCGAACAGCGTGTCATGCAGTTCGGCCGCGATGCCGATGCCGGTGTCGCTGACGGCAAAGCGCACTTTGTCTTCACCTTCCATTCGCGCCGATACCCGCACTTCGCCACGGGTGGTGAATTTCAGTGAGTTGGAAATGAAGTTGCGCAGGATCTGCCCGAGCTTCTTGTCATCGGTATACAGGCGCGGCAGGCCCAGCGGCTCTTCGAAGATCAGATCCACCGCCGAGGCGTCGACGATTGGCCGGAACATCCCGCGCAGGGCGGAGAACAGGTCGAACATGTCGAACCAGGCCGGGGAAATGCTGATGCGCCCGGCTTCGATCTTCGCCAGATCGAGCAGGTCATCAACCATGTCGCTGAGCTCGCGGGCAGCGGTGCTGACGAAGGCTACCTGCTTGTGCTGTTCAGGGCTGAGCGGACCGTCGAGTTCGTCAGCGAGCAGACTGTTGATGCTCAGTATCGAGCCCAGCGGCGTGCGGAATTCATGGCTCATGTACGACAGGAAACGGCTCTTGAGATCCGATGCCTGACGCAGTTCTTCGGCCTGATTGTCGAGCTCGGCGTACAGCGCCAGAACACCCTGGTTGGTTTCATCGAGTTCTTCGCGCAGGGCAGTGGTTTCGCGCTGCAACTGAGCGATGAGCGCCGCCTGTTCGGCGTGGCTCAAGTGAGTCGATTCAGCCATGGGCGGCCTCCAGAGCCACGACCAGCACCGTCACGTCATCGCGACCACGGCAAAAGTCGCGGTGCAGGACGCTGGCTATCACGGCAGGATGGCGATGCACCAGGCCGGGGTAGTCTGCAAGATTCCAACGGGACTGTAGGCCGTCGCTGTACATGATCAATAAATGTCCGTTCACGTGAGCATAGTCAAAGGGTTTGGCTTTACGGTACTGGCCGCCAACGATACCGGGGTGTGAGGCCAGGCCGCGGGATTTGCCAGGCTCCAGCAGACTGGCGCCGATGTTACCGACACCGGCGAACGTCAGACCATCGCGCTGGCTGTCGAACTGCGCGAAAGCGACGGCGCCGCCACGGGTGCCGAGCATTTCCTGATGCAGGTCTTCCATCAATACCACAGGATCGGCAAACGGTGCCCGGGCGAATGCCCGGGCACCGGCCAGGCCGGCACGTTCGGCGTCTTCGCCATGGCCGAGGCCATCGACCACCAGCGCGCTGATCCGCGAACCTTCATATTTCAGATGCCAGACATCGCCGCAGGCCGGATCGGCATGCAGCGAATGCTGGCTGACCCCGAAGCGGATATCGGCCTGCCGATCGCTGCGGGCAAAGATCCGCGCCAGCAACACCGCGCCACGGTGGTCGGCGTAGACATCGAAGACATTGGTCTGCCGCGATACGGCGCCGAGGCCGATGCCCTGCGTACCGCCAGTGGAAAAGCCATCCGCCAGACAGGCATCCAGATCAAAGCCCTGCGCCCGATCCACGGTCTGCATTTCGATGCCGAAACCGCTATCCGGCCGAGCCAGTACACGCAGGTGAAATTCACCACGCTGGGCATGCTTGAGCACGTTGCTCGCCAGTTCGGTCGCGACCAGCGCCACGCGTCCGGCATCGTTTTCGTCGAAGCCATGCTGCTCGGCGAGTTTCTGCGCGGTGCGCCGGGCGTGGCCGATCTGGCTGCTGTCCTCGATCGGCAGAACCTGGGTCAACGACCCGGTGATATTCATGTCCATCGTGTGATCGTAATGCGCGTGCCTTTGCCGGGCTCAGTGTCGAGTTCGAATTCGTTGACCAGACGTTTGGCGCCGGTCAGGCCGAGGCCTAGTCCGCTGCCGGAAGTCCAGCCGTCGGTCATCGCCAGTTTGATGTCGGGGATGCCAGGGCCTTCGTCGCGGAACGTGATGCGCAAACCGACCCGGCCGTTTTCCTCGAGGATCTGCCAGTCCATGTCGCCGCCGCCGCCATAGACCATGGTGTTACGCGCCAGCTCGCTGACGGCGGTGACCAGTTTGGTCAGGTCGATCAGGCGCATGCCGCATTCGGTGGCGAGTTTGCGCGTGGTCTGGCGGGCCAGCACTACGTCCTGTTCAATGAGAATGGGCTGAGTACCGCTGCTGCGCACGGTCATTGTGCGAATACTCGTTCCCGTAGCAGTTTCATCCCGCGTTCGACGTTCAGTGCGGTGCTGACGCCCGGCAATGTCATGCCCAGCTCAACGAGCGTGATCGCCACTGCCGGCTGCATGCCGACCAGCACAGTTTCGGCGTCCATGATTTTCGACAGCCCGGAAATCGTGCCGATCATGCGTCCGATGAACGAATCGACCATGTCCAGCGCCGAAATGTCGATCAACACACCGCGCGCCGAGGTCCGGCTGATGCGCTCGGACAGATCGTCCTGCAGGGTCATCGCGAGCTGGTCGTGCATGTCGACCTGAATGGTCACCAGCAAGATATCGCCCATTTGAAGAATCGGAATACGTTCCATGGTCAAGCCGTCTTGACGAGGCTGACACCCAAGCGGGTCAGGGCCAGTTTCAATGCGTCAGCCAGGTTGGCCTTGGTCACTACGCCTTGCAGATCCAGACCCAGGTGCACGATGGTTTGGGCAATCTGTGGACGCACGCCGCTGATGATGCAGTCAGCGCCCATCAGGCGAATTGCGGTCACGGTTTTCAGCAAGTGCTGGGCGACCAGAGTGTCGACGGTTGGCACGCCGGTGATGTCGATGATGGCGATTTCCGAACCGGTGTCGACGATGCGTTGCAGCAGCGATTCCATGACTACTTGGGTGCGCTGCGAATCGAGGGTGCCGATCATTGGCAGGGCGAGGACGCCATCCCACAGCTTGACCACCGGAGTCGACAGTTCCAGCAGCTCTTCCTGTTGACGCTTGATCACCGCTTCACGGGATTTCTGGAAGGTGCCGATGGTGTGCATACCGACGGTGTCGAGCAATTCGGAGACTTCCAGCAATTGCTCGGCGAGCAGTGCCGGCTGGTCCTGATAATGGTTTTGCAGCAGGGCGAACAACGGGCCTTTCAAGGCGAAGATGAAGTTTGCGGTTTGCTGGGAATCCTGACCGAGGAGGGCACGGCTCTGCGACAGCTTTTCAAGGAACTGACGGGTATCCTCCCAGCCCGCAGCGGCAATCTTGCTGCCGTTGCCGTTTTCCAGACCCGCCAGGAGCAGGCCCAGCAAGTCGCGGGTTTGCTGAGCGAGGTCGTGTTCCTTGAGGTTGCGTGTGGCGCCGCTGGCTTCGAGGCGTTTGGTCCACTCGCTCAACAGCTGAGTCTGGTTGTTCTTGATTGCTTCAACTGTGCTGTTCTGCAGTGCTGCCATGTGCGTGTCGCTCCGTTACGTATATGGGCCGGCTCGGCGAAATGACCGGCGCGATTTGACTGACATTTACCGCTTGAAATAGTTGTTCGTCTGACGCTGAAATTTTCTGCCTGCCGCGTCGAACGCCCCGCTAACTCTAGTCGGCGTGGCAACAGGCAACGATCTTTTGAACGAATCTGCGGCGTCAGGCTTCGAATCTGCATGCCCGACGTTTTCCAGTCGTGCTGGAAGAAGGAGGCAGGACTATGAATGAGGTGGATATGAACGAGCAAGCTCCGCAACAGCAAAATCAGTCCTCAGAGTCAATTAACCGCAACGACCCGGCCATCGACCCGCAAACGCCGGGGCAAAATACTCCCGCGCCGGCTGAAGAAGGGCAGGCGGACAGCGCGGCTGCCGAGGTCGATCAGAAGCAGCATCACAACGACAACAGCAACGACTTCAGCCCCGGCTTCAAGCCTGACCCGGACCGTCCTGAACCGGGCGAAAGCACTGACGCCGATATCGACACCGATGGTGGTTGATCGCTGAAACGCAAAAAGGCCGCATCGAAGGATGCGGCCTTTTTATTGCCGGGCGGTTACTTGCTCGGATGTTTGGCTTGCAGCTCTTTGGCGTGGGCCAGGTGTTTTTCCAGCGCTGGCAGCATCTTCTGCGCGAACGCTTTCAGTTCAGTGGCGCCCTTGGTCTTGTCATCAGTCACGGTGTTCGCCTGTTTCTTGAACAGCTCGATGGTCTCTTCGTGAGCCTTGACCTGGTTGTTGGCGTAGGCCGCATCGAAGGATTCATCGCGCATGTCGAGAATTTTTTCCTTGGCCTGCTTGACCAGGGTGGTGTCGTCAGGGACTTCAATGTCATTGGTGGTCGCGATCTTCTTCAGCTCTTCATTGGCCTTGGTGTGATCAGCGATCATTTGGTTAGCGAAGGCTTTGATGTCGGCTGACTGGCTTTTTTCCAGTGCCAGCTTGCTGGTTTCGATTTCGGCGATGCCACCAGCGGCGGCATTGTCGACAAAGTCGTTGTCGGTCGCGGCAAAGGCGCTGCCCATGCCGGCAGACAGTGCAACAGCCAGAGCGAGATGACGCAGGTTGAATCCGTCCATTAGGTATCTCCACGCAGGTTTTTGTGAGCGTTATCCAATGGAGCGAGCGCAGACGCCAAAGGTTTTATCGCATTTACGACAGGGCGACGAACGGCAACCGCTGGTCTGACAGGGAGTCGACAGAAGTCATCGGGCAAGGCCATGCTGATAATGAGTCAGCGCATCGGTCGCGCTGGTTGTCGATCAATTTGATGGAGGTGTTTCATGCCGGTTTCACATGATCTGTATCAGGACCTGGGCTGCAAGAAGGAAGAGATCGAGCAAAAACGCTCCGAGGATCCGAAGCTGGATTCGCTGCTCAACAAGTACTTCGACGTGGATAAAGCCGTGGTCGAAGCCGAGAACGCCCAGTCAGACGCCCCCACTGACGACGAATTGAAAAAGCTCAAAGAGAAGCGCGTGATCGTCAAGGAACAGATCGTTGCTCAACTCGCCGGGCAGCCGCTGACGGGACAGTAGTCCCCCGACCCGTGGTCATTTTTGAAGGGAACGGCTACGGCCAATGGCACCTCCAATGTGCAGAGTCTGCAAACCATCGACTCGTTGCGAGGTGCCATATGAACGACCCCAAATTCCCCAGTGAAGAGCAGGGTGGTTTCGACCCGATTCCTACCCGTCCTGAACCGAACAGCCCGGCGCATACCACAGCGCATCCGGAAAAAACCGTGAAGGAACTGCCGGAGGATGAAGATCCGGACAAGTTCGACCGGTCCGGCAACTGACAGACCGCTATCGCTGGCAAGCCAGCTCCCACAGGTTCATCTGGTGAACACATATTTGGAGTTCACACGGACACTGTGGGAGCTGGCTTGCCAGCGATAGCGTCGGTCCATACGGTGAAAATTTTTCTGTTTTACTTAAGCGCCGTATCCAACCCCATTCGCCCCATATGCATGGCTTTCAACGATCCGAAATACAACCACTGCCCATACTCGCGCACCGTGGTAATCGGCGAATAATTGCCTTCGCTCGCGTCCTGCAGATTGGCAATCACCTTGCCGTCCAGATCCAGTCCCAGCACAAACCCACGCTTTTCGACAGGCTTGGGTAAAACCGTCAACGCCCGCACGATCATCTTGCGCACGAACGGGTGTTCAGCGGTGCCATCGAGCAAGGCATTGCGCGGCGCATACAGCGCTACCCAAAAGCGATTGCTGCCATTGAACGAGAGGTTGTCCGGAAGCCCCGGCAAGTTGTCGATGAACACATCATGGGTACCGGCCTTCGGCCCGCTCAGCCAGTAGCGACTGATGCGGTAAGCACCGGTCTCGTTGACCAGCACATAGGCCTCGTCCGGACCAAGAGTGACGCCATTGGCAAACTGCAACTTGTCGAGCAAGACGCTGGTCTTGCCGGTTTGAAAGTCGTAGCGCAGCAGACGTCCGTCGGCGCCGTGCTCAATGATCGCCTCGCCGTCATGACCATAGCCCCAACGGCTCGAGGCATCGCTGAAGTAGGCGTAGTGGCCTGACTTGTCGACCGCTACATCATCGGTAAATCCAAATGGCACGCCGTTGGCCTCGGTGGTCAACGGAATCACGCGGCCCTGCGCATCCAGCGACAGCAAGCCTTTGACCGCATCGGCAACTACCAGCATGCCATTCGGATGACGGGCCAGGCCCAGTGGACGGCCACCGGTGTCGGCCAGGACCTTGCGCTGCGTGCCGTCGAGGCTGCTACGGATGAGCCTGCCGTCATGCAATCCGGTGATGAGGAAATCGTCTTCCAGTAGCAACGCCTCAGGCCCTTCAATGTCGCTCGGCCCGACCTTCGCCACAGCTTTGAGGCGCTGGTTGTCCGCGTAGATCCCGTCTTTCAGCGAGGGCGCCGGTGGCGGCGTCCAGGCGACCGGTTCGACCTTGGTCGGCAGCAACAACAAGAAGGCGATGACGAGAGCGATCAGCAGGCACAGCACATAACGTAATTTCACGCGCTGGCCCTCGCCGCGCCGATAAACTGCGCAGCCATGTCGCGCAGGGCGAGCATGGATGCGGCAGATTCGCGCTCAATGCGCCGCTTGAGCAGCAGGCGATTGGCAAGACGCATGAGCAAACCGTCAAAGCGATATTCCAGCGTACGCACGAAACGCGTGCCGCCGGCCTCCGCTGAGCACTCGTAAGTCAACCGCAGGGACAAGCCCTGATCACTTTGCGCGCGTGCGCACCAGCGCCGGCCCGGCAGATATTCAGTAACCTCCCAGCGCAAGTGACCGGCACGTCCGCCGGCATGGATGTCCTCTTCGAAACGTGCACCGGCATGCAGTGGACCTTGCGGACCGTCAATCTTCAATGAGGAGGGATGCCAGTCCGGCCAATGACTGACGCTGGCGGCATAAGCCAGCACGGCGACCGGTTCGCCGGCGATATCGATCTGGTGCTGCATGCGCGTCATGGGCATTTTCGAATAACTCAAAGGGGCGGGTTCCGGCTCGCGGTACAGCGTGCCGAACAGATAGTCCATCAAGGGCAGAACGATGTTGAAATTGCGCTCCTGCATGCGCTCGCGGCGGTGATGCAGTTCGTGCAGACCGCGCATCTGGCGAATCCACGGCAAACGAGTCAACGGATTCTGCGGTGGCAGATGTTCACAGGCATGGAATACCTCATAGAGCAGATAACCGAGCACCATGCACCCGGCAAACAGCCCGGCGACATTGGCGTTGACCTGCGCGAGCAGCCACCAGAGGGGCAGGGTGATCAATAGCGTATGAATGACGATCAGCCAGGCTGGAAACAGAATCACTCGCCAGTCCCGCGCGCTGTCGTAGGTCATGTGGCCGGGGGTGAAGAAACTGTGGTGGTCGCCGGCATGTCGTGCATAGAACATCTTTGCGAAAGCTTTTTTGTGATGGCCCAGATGACGATGGACCATGTACACGCCGAAGTTGAACAACAACAGGCTCAGCGGCACGGTCAGCCATTCCAGCCAGCTCACTGAATGCACCGTGCGCCAGAACGCAGCGACGGCGAAAATGCCGAACAGCAACACGAACGCGCCATGCAACCACGGGTTGTATAAAGGATGAATGGCCGCACGGTAGCGGCTGCGGAATGCCTCGGTGGTCTGCCTCAACGCTTTCACCTGCGGGTATTGTTGTTATACCCGGCAGATTAGCCGATCCGCTGACTTGTGCAGGGCGAACCTTGCGGCCTTAAGCGCCATGCTCTGGACTGAAGCCGCCCGTCAGCTCAACGGGTTCCAGCGCTGCGACCAGTCGTCATCGGTGCGGATCACCTCGCGCAACAGATCGAAGGCCTGTTGCAGCACTGTCGAGTCGCGATCGCGGGAATACACCAAGTAGGTCGGATAACCGAATTCGGGGGCTTTGGTGACGGCTTCCAGCGCGCCGGTCTCCAGATAAGTGCGCACGACCCGGGTACGGAAATAACCGCTGCCGCCATGTTCGAGGATGTATTGCAGGGCCAGCGGGCCAAGGTTGAAGCTCAGCGCGGCTTTGGCTTTTTCCGGCAGGGCGGCGTCGTGCTGACGACGAAAGTCCGGTCCCCAATCGATGTAGACGTAAGGCTCCGGACGCTCGGGCGCGCGCACCAGAATCAGTTTTTCCTCCAGCACTTGCTCGACCTGCAATCCCGGCCAGTATTCCGGTTGATAAACCAGCGCCGCATCGAGCACACCGAGTTCGAGCTGACGCAAAAGATTTTCGCCGTCGCGAATTTCCATGCGCAGTGCGTGGCCGGGAATTTTCTCGCGCAGTTCCGCCGCCCAACTAAGCATCAACGGGTTGCACAGGCTGACCTCACCGCCAATGTGCAGAACGTTGTGATAACCCTCCGGCAGCGGCAAGTCGCGGCGCGCGGCTTCCCAGGTCTGCACCAGTTGATTGGCGTAGACCACGAACGCTTCGCCATTGGCCGTCAACTTCGCCCCGGCGCGATTGCGCACGAATAGCGTACTGCCCAGCTGGCCTTCGAGTTTCTGCACCCGTGCGGTGATCGCCGTTTGTGTGACGAACAGCTTCTGCGCGGCGGCGGCAAGACTGCCGTGGCGGACGATTTCGAGGAAAGTGCGGGCGAGGTCGATGTCCATGGGGGCGGGGCCGATATCTGAAGGTGGGGCGCATTGTAAGTCAAAAGTCCCTCTCCCCAACTTGAAAGCAGCAATGGACTGAACCGCTGAAAATTGCGTTTCAGTCCTACGGAAACAGGAGCGTTTTGATCAGATGAGGGGATATTTCTGACGACTTTTTCAGGTTGGTCGTCGGACGCCGGATCTATAGGATCAGTCCTGACATTGAAGTCATCGAGCGCACAGATCGCTCTGAACCTGGACAAAGGATGGACTATGCGAATCCCACTGATTGAAAGCCATACGCCTGCTTACTCGCCTCGCCATTACTGGCGCGACGACCGCGCGAGATGCCCCTCGGAGGACGTTGCCATGCCGAGCGCCAAAGTGCCCCGGCTCACGGGCTTGAAGAGGCTTGAGGGCAAGCCTCTGGAATTGCTGTTGCGAGGGCAGGACACCGGCGACGATCCGATGCTCATCCTGCGCTGCACAAGCGAAGGATTTGAGCTGCTCGATGTGGTGAACATGATCGCAACCTCCGAGCTGTACCAACAGGGAGAGATGGTCAAACGTATCACCGGCAAATCTGTGAGAACCGTGCGACGTCTGCTCAAGGAAGGCGCGTCGGTGCGCCTGGACACGCCGCAGAGCATCATCGCCTACCAATATGCGGCAGCGCTGGAACTGGCCATCGAGGTGTTCGGGCGACAGGCCAAGGCCGAATCATGGCTGGAGCAACGCGCCACTTACTTCTACGGTTATGTGCCGCTCGATCTGGTTGGAAATGCGTTGGGCTTCAGGATGGTGGAGGAGTATCTGAACCAGATCAAATACGGGGTTTATCAATGAATCCCTTGCCCTGGGATGATCGCTGGTACGCCTGGCGGCTGGATCGCGAGGTGTACAGCGAGACCTGGGACAGCGGCCTGGGGTCGAAACGGGACGGCGGCCGCTGGAATACACCCGGCCGCAGAGTCGTTTATGCGTCGGTCGACCCCTCCACGGCGATACTGGAGGTGGCCGCCCATGGCAGCTTCGATGCACTTGATCAGGAGCCCTACGTATTGACCTGTTTTGAAATCACCCACGACGCCAGCGTCAGAATCGTGCAACCGGAAGACGTGCCCAATCCGCATTGGCTCACCCCGATAAAAACCTCGCCCAATCAGCGAAAGTTTGCCGACGCACTGCTGGCTGAACATCCATTTATTCTGGTGCCTTCGGTGGCCACCCGACACTCGTGGAATTTGCTGGTGAGTTGCGATCTGGCGGAAGGTCAGTTCAGGATGGTTTCGCAAGAGCGGTTTGGGCTGGATACGCGGTTGTTGCAGGAGAGTTGATCGGATTTGTGTGGGCCTGCGAATCCGACATGACAATTTCCAGGTTCCGGGAGTGATCAAGGGCCGATGAGTCGCTGCCAGCTACATTCGCGGCGGCTCGCATTCTACGTCTGGATTGAGGCTTTCAACCAATATAAAGATCCGGTACATTTCGCGCCCACGCTTACTACAAGGAAGTTAAAGATGGCAAAGCCTGCCGCTCGACTCAGCGATCTTAATGCATGCCCGATCACAGGCCATGGCACCAATCCCAGTAACAGCGGTTCCGGTGATGTAAACATCAATGGAATGCCAGTTTTGCGTGTCGGAGACACCACAGCGTGCGGAGATACTGTCACCGAAGGCATCAGCAATATTTTGATCAATGGCAAGCCTATTGCTTTCTTGGGCAGTGCAACGGCCCACGGAGGCATGATAATCACGGGCTCTGGCGACGTTTTTGTCGGCACCCAGGTCGGTTCCGCACCTTTCTCCCCGATTATCACTGTTCCTAAACACAGCGAGCGCTTCCAACTGGTTGATGAGGCCACTGGCGAAGCTATTCCCGACATGCTCTATTGCATCGAAACGGGTGACGGGCAGCGTCTCGTCGGCCATACCGATAGTCATGGTAACGCCGCGCGAGTGTTTACGGCCAACCCGACTTCGATAGTTGTGCAGTGGGGTAAGGAAGCCGCCGCCCATCTCGACGCGCTCGGCCTAGATTACTAAGGGAGGTGGCAGGTGGCAGCCCCCAAAAAGAATCAAGCTCGAACAAGCGATCAACATACAACGACCCAAGTGAAAGGTACGCTGGCACAGGATTACGTAACGGTTGTGGGTGCGTCTTACATGTCCCTTTATGAAAAGGTTCGTGGCCAGAAGGGCAACAAGATGCGCTTTATCAATCAGGGTATCCGCCAACTCACAAAGTATCCAATCGGCACTCCAAACTTCACAATCCAGCGTGTATTTCTGATTTTCAAAAATGACTATCCGGAGAACTTGCTGGCGGCTTTGAAGGACGTTGTCGAAAATCAGCACGGAGCACAGTACCGGGAGATGGACTCGATATCCGGTCTTGTGGATTTCATCGCAGCTCGGCAACGCCGCGGGCGCGAGATCAAACAGCTCGACTTTTTTTCCCATGGTGTGGTGGGCAGTATCGAGTTGGGCTACGAGCTGGATAAAAACGATAGCTACCGTCTGCGTGATGCACAAGCGAGTATGTTCAAGCCCGAAGCGTTTGCCTATGGTGCGAAAATTCACTCCTACGCTTGTCGCACAGGTTTGGGTATCGATGCCGACTTCAAGGTCAATGAAACAGAAGATCCTCATTACGAGCGCAGCCTAGCGCAGATTCTTGCTAATGCTACCCGGACCACCGTGTGGGCATTTCCAAGACGCAGCAACTACGACACGACTTATGGTACTGCCGCGGAACGGGGATCTGTGCCGGGAATTCGTGAAAGAGAAGCAGCTGATGGGCGAGCGATGCGGAATTATTTGAGTCGAAAAACCGCTTATGAACGAAAGCTGATCGAACATCGCAAGACCCTCAAAGACCCAACGGCGCAATTACCTGATGAACAGGCGCCGCAGGCGCCGACGCCAACAGTCTCTGAAGAAGAGCGCAATTTGCTGGCGCACGATGACAGCCGAGCATTGTATGAACGAAAGATTGGATTTCCGCTGGATGCCTTAGGCGCACATCGTGACGTTCGATCAGGTGATACACCGGACGGCGTACCCAAACACCTGCTTGCCTATAAACCGCTATGACGCTCCTGAAGTTTATAGGCAAACGTCACGTCTTATGTGTCTTGTTGATTGCTGTCAGCTTTGCAGGACTATTTATTTACGCCAAGGAAGCCCAGATGCCAGCCAAAGTAATGATGTATTACGGCCCGTGGAGTCCGGAAGAAAACCGTTTCGACGCCAGCCGGTGGTTCAGTTCAGGTATGTATCGCCCGCGTCTCATGGGTACTCCGCCTGAAGAGAGCCCAGTGACCATGCTGCGCAATAGGCCTGAAAGTTTGCGACATATTGAGAATGATGTTCTCTTGACAGAAGCGTTATTCGCTGTAGGGCGGCAGTTTCCGAAGTTGGACACCGAAGACCTCATTCTGAATACGCCGGACCTGCACCGCCAGATACGGTATGCCTATAGTTCATTTGCCGAGCCTGACAGGCCGGTGGATTCCTATTGGCTTTTCATCACGTTTGCAAACAAGACCGTGGTCGTTACGATCGATTGGGACGTGACAGAAAAGAAACTCCTGCCCCGCTCGATGGCTTCGAATCTGATCGAAAAAAGTGATGAAGAGGCGGCATACCTCCAGGTAAAAAAAGAGCTTGATGGGACGGCTTCAGCCAAGCGTTAACTCACGTTGCCATGTCTTCAATGGTTGAAACGACAAATCCCGCCAATAAGCGGGATTTGTGTTTTACCAAGAAGCTTCTTACGAAGGGAACAGCTCGGACAGTTTCATCGACAGCATCATGTCGCCTTCAACGCGCAGCTTGCCGCTCATGAAGGCCTGCATGCCGTCGGTCTCGCCGCTGACGATACCTTTCAGGGTTTCGCTATCCAGCACCAGCGTGCAGTTGGCGTCCGGGTTTTCGCCTTCCTGAATGTTGCATGTGCCGTCTTTGACGATCAGTGCGTATTGCTTGTCTTCGTCGGTGATGTTGAAACCGAAGACCAGATCCAGACCGGCAGCGGCGGCTGGGTTGAACTTGGCTTGCATTGCTTTTACGGCATCAGCTACGGAGGTCATGGTTCGATCCTTTCTTGGTCATGGGAGCTGGGTGGTTACAGCCAGGGTCACAGTAAGCCGGACTCAGCGAAAAGTGATGAGTTCCGGGGCCTTCAGCAGTTGCAGGTGTGCGTGACTGTTGAAGGAAGCCAGGGCCACCTCGCGACCACGAAACTTCAATTGGTTGAGCGAGGTGTTGACGATTTGCCAGTTCAATTCAAAGGCCTGTCTGGCAGGCATTTGCGTAATCAGGTGGAGCAGGGCAGTGATGGTGCCGCCGGAGGTGAACACGGCAATTTTCTGGTTCTTTTCCGCCAGATCGAGGATGCGGTGCAAACCGGCCTGAACCCTCTCGACGAAGCCCAGCCAGCTTTCCAGTCCGGGTGTGTCGTAGGTGCCGGCAAGCCAGCGCTCGACGATCAGGGCGAAGATTCGCTGGAATTCACCGCGGTTCTGCGCGGCGTTGCGCAGGATGTCGAGGGCTTCCGGCTCTTCCGGCAGCATGGCCGGGAGCAGGGCGCGGATCACCGCGTCGGCGTCAAATTCGTTGAAAGCGGAATCGGTTTCGAGGACTGGAACCGGCAGGCCTCTGGCGCTGAATTGCTCCAGTGCACTGCTGGCGGTGTGCTGTTGGCGGCGCAGATCACCGGCAAGGCAACGATCGAAGCTGATACCAAGGTCGGCGAGGTGCTGGCCGAGAATTTCTGCCTGACGCACACCGGTCGGCGACAGGACGTCGTAATCGTCTGCACCAAAGGAGGCCTGGCCATGTCGTATCAAGTAGATGCTGCCCACGTCCGCGTCGTCCCGGTACGTTGAAGGTCAGGCGAGGTTATGAGGATGGCGTAAGGCTGTCAATGAAAAAACATACGCTTGTTTGAAATGCCCGTTACAGGCGTGTTGCCAGAGGTTTCACGGCTGGCCGACGAGCCGACGCATGGGTATGCTGGAGCCATTCCGCGTGTAATACACCGTCACGCATTGCTTTGAGGAGTCTCTGTGGATTTTTTCACCGAATACGCCAGCTTTCTGGCCAAGACCGTCACACTGGTGATCGCGATTCTGGTGGTGCTCGCCAGTTTCGCCGCGTTGCGCAGCAAAGGCCGGCGCAAATCGGCAGGGCAGTTGCAGGTCAGCAAGCTCAACGATTTCTACAAGGGGCTGCGTGAACGCCTTGAGCAGACCTTGCTCGACAAGGATCAGCTCAAGGCATTGCGCAAGGGCGAAGCGAAAACGGAAAAAAGCGCGAAGAAACAGAAGAACAAGCCTGAGACCAAATCCCGGGTGTTCGTGCTCGACTTCGACGGCGATATCAAGGCTTCCGCCACCGAGAGCCTGCGCCACGAGATCACCGCACTGCTGACCCTGGCCACGCCGAAGGACGAAGTAGTCCTGCGTCTGGAAAGTGGCGGCGGCATGGTGCACAGCTACGGTCTGGCGTCGTCTCAACTGGCGCGAATCCGTGATGCGGGCGTGCCACTGACCGTTTGTATCGACAAGGTCGCAGCCAGTGGCGGTTACATGATGGCCTGCATCGGCGACAAGATCATCAGTGCACCGTTCGCCATCCTTGGTTCGATCGGCGTGGTCGCGCAATTGCCTAACGTCAATCGCCTGCTGAAAAAGCACGATATCGATTTCGAAGTGCTGACCGCTGGTGAGTACAAGCGCACCCTGACCGTGTTTGGCGAAAACACCGAAAAGGGCCGCGAGAAGTTCCAGGAAGACCTCGACATCACCCATCGCTTGTTCAAAAACTTCGTCGCCCGTTATCGCCCGCAACTGGCGATCGATGAGGTGGCGACCGGTGAGGTGTGGCTCGGTATCGCTGCGCTGGAAAACCAATTGGTGGACGAGCTCAAGACCAGCGATGAATACCTGGCGCAGAAAGCCAAACAGGCTGAGGTTTATCACCTGCACTATGCCGAGCGCAAAAGCCTGCAGGAACGCATCGGCATGGCCGCCAGCGGTTCGGTAGACCGCGTGCTGTTGAGCTGGTGGAGTCGTCTTACTCAGCAACGTTTCTGGTAAACACCAGGCATAAAAAAACGCCGGTCAATGACCGGCGTTTTTGTGTCCGCAATAAACCCGCTGGCTTAGCGCCGACGGAACAGCGGCAGCGGTTCGTCACTGGCGGCCTGGTAGGTCACCGAGAAGTCCTTCAGACCTTCCAGTGCTTCGTACGGGTCTTTATCCGCGCGAATGGCAAAAGCGTCGAAGCCACAGCGGTGCATGTAGAACAGCTGGTCCCGCAGCACGTCGCCAATCGCGCGCAGCTCGCCTTTGAAACCATAACGGTCACGCAGCAGACGGGCATTGGAGTAACTGCGGCCATCGGTGAACGCCGGGAAATTCAGCGCGATTACCTGGAACTCACCGACGTCTTCACCGATTTCTTCGGCTTCCTCGTCAGCATCCAGCCACACGCCCAGACCGCCGTCGCGGGCCTTGAGCATGCGGCTGTGCTCGCGCCACAACTGCAGAGGAACGATCAGATCGTCGCAGTTGCTGATCTCATCGATGTTGAAATCCTTCGGCAACAGGTGCCAGGTTTCGTCGACGACTTCGTTGTTCTTAATGATTCGCTGCATAGACGCGTTCCTTGAAGAGGTCGATGCCAATACGCTGATAAGTGTCGATGAAGCGCTCGTCTTCGGTACGTTGTTCAACGTACACGTCGATCAGCTTCGAGATCACGTCAGGCATGGCTTCCTGTGCGAAGGACGGGCCGAGGATCTTGCCCAGGCTCGCATCACGGCTGGCGCTGCCGCCGAGGGAGACCTGGTAGAACTCTTCGCCTTTCTTGTCCACACCGAGGATGCCGATGTGGCCAACGTGGTGGTGACCGCAGGCGTTCATGCAGCCGGAGATGTTCAGGTCCAGTTCGCCAATGTCGAACAGGTAATCCAGGTCATCGAAACGGCGCTGGATCGATTCGGCAATCGGGATCGATTTGGCGTTGGCCAGCGAGCAGAAGTCACCACCGGGGCAGCAGATGATGTCAGTCAGCAGGCCGATGTTCGGCGTGGCGAAACCGCCTTCACGCAACTCGCCCCATAGGGTGAACAACTGGCTCTGCTCGACATCGGCGAGAATGATGTTCTGCTCGTGGGAAGTGCGCAGTTGGCCGAAGCTGTAGCGCTCGGCCAGATCGGCGACGGCGTCGAGCTGCTTGTCGGTAATGTCGCCCGGGGCAACGCCGGTCGGCTTCAAGGACAGCGTCACAGCGACATAGCCCGGTTTTTTGTGCGCCAGGGTGTTGCGGCTGCGCCAGCGGGCGAAACCCGGATGCTCTTTGTCCAGATCGGCCAGTTGCGCGGTCTGGTTGTCGAGGGTCTTGTAGTCCGGATCGACGAAGTGCTTGGCGACGCGATGCAGTTCGGCCTCGGTCAGCGTAGTCTGGCCACCGCGCAGGTGCTCCATTTCCGCGTCGACTTTCTGCGCGAACACCTCAGGCGTGAGCGCCTTGACGAGGATCTTGATCCGCGCCTTGTATTTGTTGTCGCGACGGCCGTAGCGGTTGTACACCCGCAGGATGGCGTCGAGATAGCTCAGCAGGTCTTGCCACGGCAGGAATTCATTGATGAATGCGCCAACCACCGGCGTACGACCGAGGCCACCGCCGACCAGCACTCGGAAGCCCAGCTCGCCGGCAGCGTTATGGACAGGTTCCAGACCGATATCGTGGACTTCAATGGCAGCGCGGTCACTGGTCGAACCGTTGACGGCGATCTTGAATTTGCGCGGCAGGTAGGCGAATTCCGGGTGGAACGTGGTCCACTGACGGACGATTTCGCACCATGGACGCGGGTCGATCACTTCATCGGCGGCGACGCCGGCAAACTGGTCGGTGGTGACGTTGCGCAGGCAGTTGCCGCTGGTCTGGATGGCGTGCATCTGCACGGTCGCGAGTTCAGCAAGGATGTCCGGGATGTCTTCAACCGCCGGCCAGTTGAACTGCACGTTCTGCCGCGTACTGATGTGGGCATAGCCCTTGTCGTAGTCGCGGGCGATCTTCGCCATCATGCGCACCTGGCGCGAAGTCAGCTGGCCGTAAGGCACGGCCACGCGCAACATCGGCGCGAAACGCTGGATATACAGGCCATTTTGCAGGCGCAGGGGGCGGAATTCTTCTTCGCTCAGCTCACCTGCCAGATAGCGTCGGGTCTGATCACGGAACTGCTTGACGCGGTCCTCGATGATCCGCTGATCGTACTCGTCGTATACGTACATATAAGTCCTGTTCTCAGGCTTGGGCTTCTCGGAAAACGCTGCGTTTTCGCTTGCTGGAGTCCGATATTGCCTCTGCAATTCTGCGCGCACGGCCGCGCACTCCGTCACGGAGCCGGGGCAATATACCCGTTTGCAGTTATGCGCAAAAGTGATGTTTGAGTATATGTAAAGAACCAAATCGCCTAACGCGAATGCCGGTCATCTAATCCACATTTGTCGTGCGGACAATCATCGTCTTAACTGTGATCGAGTCTTTGTGCAATCACCGATAAAACCGACAAGAGGCGATGCAATGAGCAACCCGACCAAAGCCAGAAAAAGCGACAGCAGTGTCGACGCGTGGGCCATTTTGTTTCTGATCATACTCGTAGTAGGAACAGCGGTCTTCTGGGTCAGTCACCAGTAACATCCGCGCTTCCGGGCCGTTCTCCCAAGGCCCGGATAACCTGTGGCAGATGCCTGTTCAGTGCCATCACACCCCGGCCAGATACAGCACCAGCTTGACGATGGCAAACAGCGTCAGGCCGAACACCGCCGTGAACAAAACTCCCAGAATCACAAAGTGACTGGGTTTGCCGTGGGTAAAATCCCTTTCCCGGTTCTTGCCGCTCTGCACCCCGAAAGCCGCCGCCATGACGCTGTGCAGCATCTGCCAGAAACTCGGCGGTTTGTTGTCGATTGGATCGTCCATAAATCCCTCTGCGAAAAGTCATCCTCCTGAAGCATAGCCAATCCGCTGGGTCCGGAATGCATCGAAGCAGCCCGGACAAGTTTGAGCGATACCCGGATAACGCAGAAGCACTAACGCGACATGGTTTGCTGACCGCTCCATCAAAAAGGAGTGACCATGAACGTTATCCCGCCCAAACCAGTGTCGGCGCTGCCTGCGTCGACCGCTCAGCCGGCAGACCCCGGTCGGTCAGTAAAGCTCATTGCAACGCAAAGCCTGCACGGCGAGTTTCTCGAGACATCGATCCCGCAATGGTTGACCAGCGCTTTGCCGCATCGGCGCGAAGCGCTCAAGGCGGTCCCGACCGCGTTACCGGCCTGGTATCAGCATGCGACGCCGGCCCAACGTAAAACCCTCGACGAGACTTTCAAGGCCAGCGTTATCGCCCAGAACAGTCTCGACAAGAGCATGGCGAAATTCGTGGATGTCGAAACATTCGCCAGGCCGTTATTGATCAAAGCCTTGAAGGACCAATACGCGCTGGAAATCGATGTAGACAAAACCCTGTTATGTTTACGGCGCCCGGTCGAAATGGGTATTCAGAGAACCGTATTGGCCTCGTTCGAGGTTCTCAAGATCACGCTGCTGGAAGCCTCGCTGCACAACTTCGAAGCTGACGAATGCGAGGGGACCTATCATTCGAGCTCCGGTTTTGTTGTGGCGACGCCTGCTGCGGACACATTCAAGCACGTCGACACAGGCCTCACGGTCAGCCAGTTTTTGCACCTTTGCCGCAATCTGGATATCGGCCAGCAATACCAGACATACCTGGAGGGTTTTTTTCATCCGGGGGACGCGGTGGCAGAGGCGGTGCTCAGCGAACGCTTCATCGCCAGCCAGAAGGCAGCGATGCGCGCCGCAGCCGAACAGGCGCTATTGCGCAATGACATCGAGGCGGCAGATCACGCGATGATCCTCTCGGTCATCGACGGCGAAATGCACCCGTGGATGGGGCGCAAGCAAGTCTGGTTCCAGGACCTCGGCCTGATGAAAAAAAGGCTGACCGGGTGCGTGGCTTTCGTCATCTGCGAAAAATACCGTTACACCGATGAACTGATCCTTTACATCCCCAACGACCCGGAACATCCGCTCAAGCGCTACACGTTCGAGCAAATGCGCGAAGAGCTCAAGCGCTTGCTCACCGCACGTGATGCGTCGCAACAGACCAGCGCAGAGCCCACCACCTACCAGCGTTTTTTCAGTCAGTTCCTGCCCTATGATCAGCGCCCGTACTATTTCAGCCAGTTCAGGCAAAAGGCAGCCGACTCAGCGGGCGATGCTTGGGATCTGCTGCGCTCGCCATGGCTGTCGGTGCTTCAGGGCTTGGCCGGCGGTTCAGCCTTTACCCGGATTCAGCAGGTACCACCCGAACGCCAGGTCAAATGGGAGCCAGTGGCGGATCCTTACATCGCGCCGTCAACCGTTGGACGCAAGGGGCGAGGGCTTTGGGCGCTCAACGAGGACTTGTGGCAATACCTTTATGCGCAGAATCGCGCCAAGGTGTTGGCCGACGCGCGAAGCCACGCGGTACCCACTGCCGATGTCGATGCGAACGCACGAGATGCCAAACTGGCCCATCTGATGCAGATCGGCATGCTGGGCTTGAATCTGGTGTCTATGTTCGTGCCTGTGTTGGGTGAAGTGATGATGGTGGTGATGGCCGGGCAATTGCTCTCTGAAACGCTCGAGGGCGCAATTGAATGGGCCGAGGGCGACCGTCGTGCGGCCAAGGATCATTTGATCGATGTGGCAGAAAACCTCGCGCAGATTGCGCTGATGGCAGGTGTGAGCGCGGGAGTGCGGAAAATCGCCAGCGCCCAAGCCGTGCCGGTCATTGAAAGGCTGCATCCGGTGAAGTTGCCCAACGGCGAAACTCGACTGTGGAAACCCGACCTGAAGGCTTACGAGTCCGCTGTCGCGCTGCCAGTCAGTCCTGGTCCGAACAGTGCCGGCCAGCATGTGCTTGACGGCAAAACCTATATTCGCCAGAGCGGCAAGGTCTACGAGCAGTTTTTCGATGAATCGATCGGCAAATGGCGGCTCAGGCATCCGACCGACATCAACGCCTGGCAGCCGGTGCTCGACAGCAATGGACGCGGAGCCTGGCGTCATTCGCTGGAGCGTCCGCAGGATTGGGATCGTCTGACCCTGCTGCGGCGTATTGGCCATGCAACCGAAGCTTTCTCCGATGAACAGCTGATCAAGGCTGCCGATATCAGCGGTGTCAGTGACGCCGCCCTGCGCAAGATGCACATCGATTCTGCGCTACCGCCACCGGAACTGACCCAGGCCATGCGCATGATGCAAGCAGACGGCGACGCGGCGTTGGTCGTTGAGCAGTTGCGCGGGACAAAACCGATCGATGATCTGTACCTCTATGCATTGCCGCTGATCACCGAAATGCCGCGCTGGCCGGAGAACCGGGTGCTGGAAGTCTTCGACGGCGAGCAATTGTCCGGCAAGTCCGTCAGGTATGGCTCCGCGCGGCGGTTTCGCGACGTCGGCGTCAAGCCACCCATTCAGATATCGCGGGCCGATATCTTCAGCGGTGAACTGCCAGCACGTATTCTCGCAGCGCTGGACGAGGCAGAAATCACTTGGCTTCTCGGCGAGCAGGGAGCACGCGTGGGCGATGCCCGACCTGCAGAGTTTGGCAAGCAGATCGCCGAATACGCAGACACCCGCCAGCCGGCGATTTACGACAGCATTTATCTGGGGAGCGACCCCGTTGATCCGCAGGTTGTGCGTTTGCAGAAGGCCTGCCCCGGACTCAGTGAGCCGGCGGCGCAAACGGTGCTGGCCCATGGTCGCCCCGATGATCTTGAGCGGCTCGGCTCAGGGCAACGAGTACCGTTGCGCCTGCTGGAGGAAGCCCGCTGGTACGCGCATCAGAGTCGACAGGTAGCGGCCTATGCCGGTCTGCGTAGCGAAAACGTCGCTTCTGCGGACAGCCGGCGTCTGGCGTTGCACACGCTCGAGCAATTGGCGGGGTGGCCCGACAGTATTCGCATTGAGGTTCGCGAAGGCCATGGCGCCGGCATGCTGCTTGACAGCATCGGCAGTGAAACAGCCGGCGAGAAAAAATACCTGATCAAAAAAGGCGTTCAGTTTCAAGCATTCAACGAACGCGGCGAGGCACTCAACAGCCTGCCTCGCAACGGCGACAACTTTTACTCGTCGATCATGCATGCCCTGCCTGATCACGCGCGCCGCAGCCTCGGTGTGCCTGAGGTCGGGCAGTCTGCCGGGTTGCAAGCAAAGATCATCGATTACGCCGACCAGCACCAGGCAGACGCACCCGCGCTGCTGGCGCCGCAGGTCAAGTGGATAAAGCCGCCGGTGCGGGTGAACGCTACCTTGATCGGTTATCCCGCCAGTGGACGCGGCGCGGGATCGGCACCGAACCTGCTGGCTCATGTGCAGGATCTCTACCCGCAACTGAGCGACGAACTGGCGCACGGCTTCCTACTTGACCAATACCGGGCAGGAAAAGACAACCGCGCCATTTTCGAGCTGTTGCAATCACGTCGGCGTGAGTGGGAACAACTGAAGGCGACGCTGGATGAATGGGCAGGCGCAGCGGCTGCGGCGCCCTGGGAACGCTCCGGAACAAATTACAGGTTTCTCGCCGCGCAAGCGCTGAAAGCCTGCTGGCGCAACGCTTTGTCCACTGGGCTCGCGGGTGCCGATCAGCTGTCGATTCTCACCTACGATCCTCTGCCAGAGCTGACCGCCGACTTTGCTCATGTGCGTGAACTTTCGATTGGTGGTGGGGGCCTGACCGACGCCAATGCTGACGCCTTCCTGGCGCGATTTGCCAACGTCGAAAAGTTATCGCTGGGAGAGCGAGGCAGTCTGTTTGGCGCGTACATGGAGCAGGAGCAGTCATTGACGACCTTGCCCCTGAGCGTGACGCGCATGTCTGGGTTGAAGAAGCTCAAGTTACGAACCCCAGCCAGGGTGATGGCTGCCGATCTGGCGACAAGATTGCGCAGCTTGACCGCCGTTGAGGAGCTTCATCTTGATTTTCCCGGCGGCGCAGGCAGCCCGCTTGACCTGGATCTGGCTCCCCTTGAACGACTGAAGAAACTCAAGATTGAAGCGCCGGGCCTGACGCAGTGGCCGGCTTATGTGGAGCGACTGCCTGAGCTGGAACGTCTGGATCTGACGCAGACCGCCATCGCTTCCCTTCCACAGACCCTCTATGTCGGGCACGAGAAACTCTGGGCTGGTTTGTCCCTGGACTGGTCGAAGTTTTCCCATGAAGCGTTCAAACCTGCTTACGACTACGTGAAAAGCTACATGGGGGAGTGGGGGCATCTGGTTGATCTGGACTCGATGGTCCGCCGCTACTGCGCCGGGGAACTGCAGTTCCTCACAGGCGAGGCCGGCCGTCTCAATCCATTACCTCAGCGCATCATGAGCCTGTGGAACACCCCGGAAACCCGGCTCAAGGCCGTGGAGATTCTACGAGTGGAGCACAGCGCAATTTTCCGCCAGTTCTACGAGGCCACCGCATCCGGAGGATTGCGTAATGCGACGCCGGCAGCACGCTGGCAGACGCCACCCAATGCCCGGGTGGTTCGTGCCCTGGAAAAAAACTGGCGCGCCGCCATACGCAGGCGTTATCGCTTGAATGACGATGTTCGTCCGTTCAATGCGATGGACTGGACATCCGGCAGCGATCTCGACGACGCAAGTGTGTTTGAGCTGGTCGACACCGCTTGGGCGCAGGGCGCGGAGTCGGTCAGTGAGCTGCCGCAATTGCCGGCCGGTACGTTTGCTCATGTGCAAAACGTACGGCTGGACCGGTTGACTGTGCCGATCGAACAGATTCGCGGCTTTCTCCAGGCATTCAGCGGCATCACAAGCCTGGAAATCACCTCCTGCGGATTGAGCCAAGTGCCGGTCCGGCCAGCCGATTTGCCGCAGCTTGCACAGCTGGACCTGTCTTTCAACCGTATTGTCGTGACCCCTGAGGTTCAAGGCCAATTCGACGCGCTGAGCAGTCTGGAACATCTCAATGCCCGGCTCAATCGGCTCGACACATTGGACGTTTCTCGCCTGACCGGGCTGAAGACACTGAATCTTAGCTCAAGCGGGCTCAATGAATGGCCCAAGGGGGCGGAGAACCTGGCGCATTTGCAGGCCTTGGATTTGCGTCATAACACCATCGGTTCGCTCCCCGAACACGTGCTGGCCAACGACGCGGTGCTGCTCAAGACCCGCCTGTTGAACAACCTCTTCAGTGGCAACGGCGAAGCGAGCTTAAGGGCGGCGCAGACACGTATTGAAAAGGCCCTGGGTTTGCCCGACGGCGCTTTGCAACGGTTCGAATCGCAATCGGCATCGTTACTCGCCAGTTCCAGCAGTGCCACGCCTGACACGGCACTGAATCGCGCCGCTCATCTATTGCCGCTGCCATCTGCCATGGCCATTACGCAAGGCGCCGACATGCGCCGTACCGTGGTGGAAATCTTTCCGTCACTTTCGCTTGAAAATGCCCAGGCCAGCGTTGAGCGTTTACGCAATGAGGGTCTGTCCACTGAGCAGATGGTGGGCAGACTGACCCAGTGGCGAGCGAGTAACGAGACGTTGACGCGTGAGTTGAACGGCTGGATCTTCAATCCGGCGCGAGGGTCTGGTGAAAGGGCATCGCCATCTGCAAGGTTCTTCGACGCGACCAGGATCCGCGCTTGCTGGCGGGACGGGCTTACTGGCCATACCGAATCCGCCGGGCGGACGCTGAGACTTTCTGCGAGCGGCATGGGTGATCTACCCGTGTTGTCAAACGTGTTTTCCCATGTGCGAACGCTGGACCTGACCGGGGCAAAATTTTCCGTCGAGAGTTTCAATCTCTTCTGTCCGGCGTTTCCGGAGTTGACCACTCTGATGCTCAATGGCAATGGACTGGTACATCTGCCGGAAGCTGTCGGCAGTCTGAACCGGCTCGAGCGGCTGGAATTGAGTGGTAACCGCCTGGCCGTGGCGCAAAGCGTGTATCAGCACGCGAGCGGGGCGCGGCTGCGCTGGCTCGACCTCAGCCACAATCAGCTGGAAGAGTTCAGCGCCAGAACCTTCAGCCGTCTGGAAACCCTCAACCTCGCCCAGAACGGTCTGGATTTCTGGCCTGAAGGCGTACTTGAACTGGCCCCTCTGCAAAGGCTGGACCTGTCGGGCAACAACATCATGGTCTTCCCGGACCGGCTATTGGGCGGCAATCACGAGGCGCTTGTGGCGGGCACCGATCTGTCGGAAAACTCGCTGTCACTTAACGCATTTGAGCAGATCAGGGACTACAGCTTCGCGCATGGCGCAGGTGATGTGCTCGGCTACACGCCCGAGTCATTGCAGCGTTTGATCGCCGAGCGTATGAGCGACTCGGAAAGCGATACCAGTTCCGAATCGGATTCGGACTCGGGCTCGGGCTCGGGCGCCGATAGCGAGGACGGCGATGATCCGCGTGGCGGAGGTGGTGGGGCTAGCAGGTCCGTGGATGCGCATGCCGCTGTGGAAGCAGCGGAGGTGATTGCCAATCCGGCGCAGAATGTGGCGGCTCCGGCGATGGAAACCTGGATGACCTATACCCCTGCAGATGCGCGTGCAGCGCGGCAAGCGCTATGGCTGCAATTGGCTCGACAGGCCAATCATGAGGCGTTCTTTCATTTGCTCTCGACCTTGCCCGACACCTTGGAGTTCAGGTTTGCCGGCGCCGAACTGACCCATCGGGTCTGGCAGGTGATCCAGGCTGCCACGCAAAGCGCTGAACTGCGCGAGCTGTTGTTCCTCAACGCCGAAACCCACGGCACGTGCCCCGATGGCCGGATCCTGTCGTTCAGCGAACTGGAAACCCGCGTCTATGAGTTCAACGCCCTGCGCGACATTCCGCGGCATCGTCCGTTGCAACGCGGCAGAGCGTTGCTTGATCTGACTCGACGGCTGTTCCGCCTGGAAAGAGTGGATCGATTGGCCGAAGCCGCCGCCAGGAACAAGGATCGCGCGGAAGTCCGCCTGCAATACCGCATCGGCATGACACGCGACTGGCCGGACGACCTGGAGTTGCCGGCGCAACCCGAACACATGTTGTACGCCTCACCGATTCGCGGGCAGCGATTGCTCGACGCGCGAGCCTCGGTTCTCGCGGACGAGGCATCACCGCTGTTTCTGGAAGATCTGATTGCGCGGGACTACTGGATCCGCTATCTGCAGGATCGCCACGTCGCGGCGTTCGAGGCACTCGAGCGCGACGCCACCCAGCGGCACGAAGCGGTCGAGGATGCCTACCCCGATAAAGAAAACAGCAATTATCTGGACGCGATGAGAGTGCTTGAAATCGAAAGGGCGGAGGCGCGTATCGAGAAGCTCAAGGCTTTGACTCGCACAGAACTGGAGCGCTTGGCGTCGCCGGAGGAGGGGGCGCTGCTATCGGCCCCGTCTTCCCCGAAACCCGGACCTTCGTGGCGCCGCGACTGATTGATCGAGCAGACCTGGGAGCAGGGCGCTCCCAGGTCTGCTCGACTCAGCTGTCGTAACCCAGATTCGGCGCCAGCCAACGCTCGGTCACGCTCAGATCCTGTCCCTTGCGTGCGGTGTAGCTTTGCACCTGATCCTTGTCGATCTTGCCCACCGCAAAGTATTGCGCCTGCGGATGGGCAAAGTACCAGCCGCTGACCGCTGCGGCGGGGAACATTGCGTAGTGTTCGGTGAGGAACACGCCACTGCGCCCGGCGCGCATTTCCGCAGCCTCTGGATCGAGCAGGGTGAACAGCGCGGCTTTCTCGGTGTGATCCGGGCAGGCCGGGTAGCCGGGAGCGGGGCGGATGCCACGGTATTGCTCTTTGATCAGTGCATCGTTGTCGAGGGTTTCATCCTTGGCGTAACCCCAATGTTCTTTACGCACTTGCTGGTGCAGCCATTCGGCGCAGGCCTCGGCCAAGCGGTCGGCGAGGGCCTTGACCATGATCGAGTTGTAGTCGTCGCCAGCGTCCTGATAAGCCTTGGCCACTTCTTCGGCGCCGATACCGGCGGTGGTAATGAAGCCGCCGACGTAGTCGGTGACTTCGCTGTCTTTGGGCGCAACGAAGTCGGCGAGGCAGAAGTTCGGTTTGCCGTCGGTCTTGATGATCTGCTGGCGCAAGTGATGCAGCTTGGCCAATGGCTTGCCGTTATCGTCGTACAGCTCGATGTCGTCTTCGTTGACCTGATTGGCCGGCCAGAAACCGAACACCGCACGGGCGCTGATCAGCTTTTCGTCGATCAGCTTGGTGAGCATTTCCCGGGCGTCCTTGTACAGCGCAGTGGCGGCTTCACCGACCACTTCATCTTCGAGGATGCGCGGGAACTTGCCGGCCAGGTCCCAGGAAATGAAGAAAGGCGTCCAGTCGATGTACTCGGCCAGCACGTTCAAATCGATATTGTCGAGCACCTTGCTGCCGGTGAAGGTCGGTACCACTGGCTGATAATTGGCCCAGTCGAATTGCGGCTTCTTGGCGATGGCGGCGGCATAGCTCAGGCGTTCGGTGCGGGCGCTGCGATTGGAAGTGCGCTCGCGCACGTCGATGTATTCCAGGCGCGTCTTCTCGACGAAACCGGCCTTGAGCTCCTTGGACAGCAACTGGGTTGCCACGCCGACGGCGCGCGAGGCGTCGGTCACGTAGACCACGGCATCGTTGCTGTACTTCGGCTCGATCTTCACCGCAGTGTGCGCCTTGGAGGTGGTCGCGCCACCGATCATCAGCGGCAGATGGAAATCCTGACGCTGCATTTCGCGGGCAACGTGAACCATCTCGTCCAGCGACGGCGTGATCAGGCCGGAAAGGCCGATGATGTCGCACTTTTCTTCTTTGGCGACCTGCAGGATCTTCTCGGCCGGGACCATCACGCCGAGGTCGACGATGTCATAGCCGTTGCAACCG
The DNA here is from genome assembly GCF_007293365.2 of Pseudomonas sp. ef1. Taxonomy (NCBI): domain Bacteria; kingdom Pseudomonadati; phylum Pseudomonadota; class Gammaproteobacteria; order Pseudomonadales; family Pseudomonadaceae; genus Pseudomonas; species Pseudomonas sp. ef1. The sequence goes on from NZ_CM129815.1 coordinate 3,627,282, forward strand.
AGCACCACGCCGACGATGTTCTTGCCGATGTCGTGCACGTCGCCCTTGACTGTGGCCATGAGGATCTTGCCCTTGGCTTCCGGCTTGTCGCCTTTCTCCAGTTCGATGAACGGGATCAAGTGCGCCACGGCCTGCTTCATCACGCGCGCGGATTTCACCACTTGCGGGAGGAACATTTTGCCGGCGCCGAACAGGTCGCCGACGATGTTCATGCCGGACATCAACGGGCCTTCGATCACTTCGATCGGCCGCGCAAACGACTGGCGGGATTCTTCGGTGTCTTCGACGATGTGCGTCGTAATGCCCTTGACCAGCGCATGTTCCAGACGCTTGTTGACGTCCCAGTTGCGCCATTCTTCGGTCTCGGCTTCCTTGACGCTGCCGTCGCCCTTGTACTTGTCAGCGATGGCGAGGAGGGCGTCGGTGCCGTCCGGGGTGCGATTGAGGATCACGTCTTCGACCGCGTCGCGCAGCTCGACCGGGATCTGATCGTAAATCTCCAGCTGGCCGGCATTGACGATGCCCATGGTCAGCCCGGCGCGGATCGCGTAGAGCAGGAACACCGAGTGAATCGCCTCACGCACCGGGTTGTTGCCACGGAACGAGAACGACACGTTGGACACCCCGCCGGAGCTCAGCGCGTACGGCAGCTCGTCGCGGATGTAGGCGCAGGCATTGATGAAGTCGACGGCGTAGTTGTTGTGCTCTTCGATGCCTGTAGCGACGGCGAAGATGTTCGGGTCGAAGATGATGTCTTCCGGCGGGAAGCCGACTTCGTTGACCAGAATGTCGTAGGAGCGTTTGCAGATTTCCTTTTTGCGCGCTTCGGTGTCGGCCTGGCCGGCTTCGTCGAAGGCCATCACCACCACCGCAGCGCCGTAGCGCTTGCACAGCTTGGCGTGGTGGATGAACTGCTCGACGCCTTCTTTCATGCTGATCGAGTTGACGATGCCCTTGCCCTGGATGCACTTGAGGCCGGCTTCGATGACTTCCCATTTCGACGAGTCGATCATGATTGGCACGCGCGAGATATCCGGTTCGCCGGCGATCAGATTGAGGAAGGTCACCATGGCCTTCTTCGAATCGAGCATGCCCTCGTCCATGTTGATGTCGATGATCTGCGCGCCGGCCTCGACCTGCTGCAGCGCGACTTCGAGGGCTTCGGTGTAGTTGTCTTCACGGATCAGGCGGGCGAATTTTGCCGAACCGGTGATGTTGGTGCGCTCGCCGACGTTGACGAACAGCGAGCTGCGATCAATGGTGAACGGCTCCAGACCCGAAAGGCGGCAGGCCTTGGGAATGTCCGGAATCTGCCGCGGCGCGTAACCGGCCACGGCTTTGGCGATGGCTTCGATGTGCCCCGGTGTGGTACCGCAGCAACCGCCGACGATGTTGAGGAAACCGCTCTGGGCGAACTCTTCGATGACTTTCGCGGTTTGCGACGGCAGTTCGTCGTACTCGCCGAATTCATTGGGCAGGCCGGCGTTCGGGTGCGCCGAAACGTGGGTGCTGGCCTTGTTCGACAGCTCTTCCAGGTACGGGCGCAGTTCGCTGGCGCCGAGGGCGCAGTTCAAACCCACGGAGATCGGCTTGGCGTGAGCCACCGAGTTCCAGAACGCCTCGGTGGTCTGGCCGGACAGGGTTCGACCGGAGGCGTCGGTGATGGTCCCGGAAATCATGATCGGCAATTCGAGGTGCAGCTCTTCGAACACACCTTGTACGGCGAAGATCGCGGCTTTGGCGTTGAGGGTGTCGAAAATGGTTTCGATCAGAATCAGATCGGCGCCGCCCTCGATCAGGCCTTTGGTGGCTTCGGTGTAGTTTTCCACCAACTCATCGAAGGTCACGTTGCGGTAGCCGGGGTTGTTGACGTCGGGCGACAGTGAGCAGGTGCGGCTGGTCGGGCCGAGCACGCCGGCCACGAAGCGCGGCTTGGCCGGGTTTTCGGCGGTCTTGGCGTCGGCAATCTTGCGCGCCAGACGTGCGCCTTCTACGTTTAACTCGTAGGCCAGCTCTTCCATGCCGTAATCGGCCATGGAAATGCGCGTGGCGTTGAAGGTGTTGGTTTCGAGAATGTCGGCGCCGGCGTCCAGGTAGGCTTTTTCGATGCCGCCGATCACGTCCGGACGGGTGATCACCAGCAGGTCGTTGTTGCCCTTGACGTCGCTCGGCCAGTCCGCGAAGCGTTTGCCGCGATAATCCTGCTCTTCGAGCTTGTAGCTCTGGATCATCGTGCCCATCCCGCCGTCGAGAATCAGGATGCGCTCTTTGAGGGCTTGCTTGAGAGCTTGAAGGCGGACGCTGCGATCGGACATGTGGACTACTCGGAAAGACCATTACGAAGGAGCGCGATCATAGCAAACCTGTGCGCTTTTGGAGCATGTGCAGCTTTTGCATGAATATCGCTCATGTTGGTACGAGCGTCATAACGGTAGAATCGCAGCCTTTTTTTATCATCGAGATCAGCAGCATGCCGCACCGCTTCATCAGTTTATGGTTGCTGGTCCTGAGCGGGAGCGTTGCGGCGCAAGATCCTGCCATTTCTTCTTCCATCTCCTACAGCCGAGATATCCAACCGATCTTCACCGAGAAGTGCGTAGCCTGCCATGCGTGCTATGACTCGGCCTGTCAGCTCAATCTCGGCAGTGGCGAAGGCGCCGCCCGTGGCGCGAGCAAGATGCCGGTGTACGACGGCGAACGCACCCAGGCGGCACCGACCACGCGATTGTTTTACGACGCCTTCGGCAAGCGCGCCTGGCAGCAGAAAGACTTCTATTCGGTGCTCGACGCCCAGGGCAGTCAGGCCGCGCTGATGGCGCGGATGCTTGAACTCGGCCACAAGACGCCGCTGACGCCGAACGCCAAGCTGCCAGAAGAGATTGTTCTTGGGCTCAATCGCAACAATCTATGCGCAATGCCTGCGGAGTTCGACGGATATGCCGGCGCGCACCCGAAAGAGGGTATGCCGCTGGCCGTCACCGGTCTGACCGACCAGCAATACCAGACCTTGCAGCGCTGGCTGGCGTCTGGCGCGCCGATTGATGAGCAGAGCCTGGCGCCGACTGCCAAAGAGGCCATGCAGATCCTGCAGTGGGAGAACCTGCTCAATGCTCCCGGTGCTCGGCAAAGTCTGGTCGGGCGCTGGCTGTTCGAGCACTGGTATCTGGCGCACATCTATTTCAAGGACGGCGAGCCGGGGCATTATTTCCAGTGGGTGCGTTCGCGCACGCCGAGCGGCCAGCCGATTGATCTGATCGCCACTCGCCGCCCCAACGACGACCCGGGCACGCAGGTGTATTACCGCTTGTGGCCGGTGCAAGGGGTGATCGTGCACAAGACGCACATCACTTATCCGCTGAGCGCGGCGAAAATGGCCCGGATCAAGAGCCTGTTCTACAGCGGCAACTGGCAGGTCAACGCGTTACCGGGTTACGGGCCGCAGAGCCGTGCCAATCCGTTTGCCACCTTCGAGGCGATTCCGGCGCAGGCGCGCTATCAGTTCATGCTCGATAACGCTGAATACTTCGTCCGCACCTTCATTCGTGGGCCGGTGTGCCGTGGGCAGATCGCGACTGACGTGATCCGCGACAACTTCTGGGCGCTGTTCCAGGCGCCGGAACATGATCTCTATATCACCGACCCGAATTACCGCGGCCAGGCCACGCCGTTGCTGGCGATGCCAGGGCAGAACGACGATGTCGGCAGCGTGCTGAGCCTGTGGCGCGACTACCGCGACAAGCGCAACGAATACGAAGCCTTGCGCCGCGACAGCTACGCCGATCTGCCGGCGCCGAGCTGGTCGACGCTGTGGGCCGGCAACGACAACGCCTTGCTGAGCATTTTCCGCCACTTCGACAGCGCTTCGGTGACCAAGGGGCTGATCGGAGAGGTGCCGCAAACCATGTGGCTGTTCGACTATCCACTGCTCGAGCGCACCTATTATCAGCTCGCAGTCAACTTCGACGTGTTCGGCAACGTCTCCCATCAAGCGCAGACCCGTCTGTATTTCGACCTGATCCGTAACGGCGCCGAGCAGAACTTCCTGCGCCTGATGCCCGCCGACTCACGTGAGGATTACCTCAACGATTGGTACCAGGACGGCGGCCAATTCAAGATGTGGCTCGATTATGAGGCGATCGACGACGACAAACCGACCGCATTGAAGCTCGACGAAAAAGACCCGAAACATGATTTCGCCATGCAGTTGCTGGCGCGCTACGGTGATCTGAACGCGCGGCCAGACCCGATCAATCGTTGCGACGGCGCTTATTGCTCGCGACCGAATATCGATCCGGCGTTGCAGAATGCCGAGCAGGCTTTGAGCCGTCTGGCCTCGCGCCCGGCAGCGGGACTGAAAGTCATCGACCAGATGCCCGAAGCGACCTTGCTGCGTGTCGAAACCGCCAGCGGCAAGCGCGAGGTCTACAGCGTGCTGCGCAACCGCGCCCACAGCAACGTGGCGTTTCTGCTCGGTGAATCGCTGCGCTATCAGTCGGGGCTCGACACCTTGACGATCTATCCGGGCGTACTCACCAGTTACCCGAATTTCATGTTCAACGTCCCGGCCGAGCAGGTGCCGGCGTTTGTCGATGCGATGGAAAACGCCAGGGATGCCAATCGGTTCGAAAAGATCGTCGAGCGCTGGGGCATTCGGCGCAGTCATCCGCAGTTCTGGCTGTATTTCCACGATCTGAGCCAGTACATCCATGAAACCGACCCGGTGGAAGAGGGCGTGCTGGATATGAACCGGTACGAGAATCTTTGAGTATTCGCAGGCGTGTGCCCGGGATTCTTTCCCGACAAAAATACTAGGACTTTGTCAGCCGCGCCGATTGGCGTAAACTGCGCCCACGCCTGCGAGGAGTTTTTATGACCGCTATTACCATTACCGACGCCGCCCATGATTACCTGGCTGATCTGCTCTCCAAGCAGAACACCCCGGGCATCGGCATCCGTGTCTTCATCACCCAGCCTGGTACCCAGTACGCCGAAACCTGCATTGCCTACTGCAAGCCGGGCGAAGAGAAGCCTGAAGATACCGCGCTGGGGCTGAAAAGCTTCACCGCCTACATCGATTCGTTCAGCGAAGCGTTTCTCGATGACGCGGTCGTTGATTACGCCACCGACCGCATGGGCGGCCAGCTGACCATCAAGGCGCCAAATGCCAAAGTGCCGATGGTCAATGCCGACAGCCCGGTCAACGAGCGCATCAACTACTACCTGCAAACCGAGATCAACCCGGGGCTGGCCAGCCACGGCGGTCAGGTCAGCCTGATCGATGTGGTCGAGGACGGCATCGCCGTGTTGCAGTTCGGCGGCGGTTGCCAGGGCTGCGGCCAGGCTGACGTAACCTTGAAGGAAGGCATCGAGCGCACTCTGCTCGAGCGCATTCCTGAGCTCAAGGGCGTTCGCGACGTGACCGACCACACGCAGAAAGAAAACGCCTACTACTAAGGTGTTCGCTGCGAGCATGAAAAACGGCGCCCCGTGAGCGCCGTTTTTTTATGGGCAACTTTTGCCGCCCCATTCGCGAGCAGGCTCGCTGCCACATTGAAATGCAATGACCTGTGGGAGCGAGCCTGCTCGCGAAGGCGTCTTCAAGGCCGATAAAGATGCGCATGCCCGGCGCGATACAACGATGATTCGCCAAACACCTCGCTGCCCAGCACCCTGCCAACCAGAATCAGCGCCGTACGCCGAAAGCCTTTGGCCTCGACCTTGTCGGCAATGTCCGCCAATGTACCTACCACCCAGTCCTGATCCGGCCATGTCGCGCGGTGAATAACGGCAATCGGGCAGTCCGCGCCGTAATGCGGCAGCAGTTCAACCAGTATCTTTTCCAGATGATTGACCCCCAGATGAATGGCCATGGTCGCGCCGTGCTGCGCAAGGCTGGCCAGCTCCTCGCCGGCGGGCATCGCGGTCTTGTCGGCGTAACGGGTCAGGATCACGCTTTGCGAAATGTCCGGCAGAGTGAGCTCTGTGCCCAGCAGCGCTGCGCATGCCGCTGTGGCGGTCACGCCCGGAATGATCTCGAAAGGAATGCTCAGCTCACGCAAGTGGCGGATCTGCTCACCAATCGCGCCGTACAGACTTGGATCTCCTGAATGCACACGGGCCACATCCTGACCTTGGGCATGGGCAGTCCTGATCTGATCGATGATCTGTTCCAGGTGCAGTTCAGCGCTATTGACCACGATTTCGGCCTGATGACCTTCCAGCACCGCGGCGGGTACCAGCGAGCCGGCATAAATGATCACCGGGCAGCTGCGAATCAGCCGTTGGCCTTTGACGGTGATGAGTTCCGGGTCGCCGGGGCCGGCGCCGATGAAGTAGACAGTCATCGTTGAATCCTTGTGAAGAGGCGCAGCCACACTGCAGATGAAGCGTGCTCATGATCGATGGCGGGGATTATCGGGATTTTATGCAGCGCCGGCCAATGCCAGGGTGGCCTGCGCATATTTCTGCCGGGGAATCAGAAGTTTCGCCGGCGCCTGAATCAGTTGCTCGGCCAGCGCCAGCGCGGCGCTTTCCGCCACGCCGTAGCAGCCGGTGCGCTCAAAGGTGATTTGCGATTGATGGCTGAGGCGCTGCTGATAGGGCGCCAGCTCGGCACTGTTGAAATACTGCAGCGGCAGATTCAACTGTGTGGCCAGTTCCAGCAACCCCGGTTCGTCGCGCTTGAGATCGATACTCGCCAGAGCCTTGACCGCTCGCAGTTCGATGCGGTGTGCCTGCAAAGCCTGGTCGAGTAATGCACGCAGCGTACTGGCCGGGCAGCCGCGCTGGCAGCCGAGGCCGACCACGAAGGTCGGCGCTGCGCGGTCATTGGTCATGCCTGATATCGGCCTGCGCTCTTGCGGCGGAACAACCATGCACTGATCAAGCCCAAGGCCAGCCAGAACGCGACGTTGGTCAGCTGCGAAGCGATTTTGAACTGGGTTTCCAGTGCCTCTGGAGCGAGCATCGAATGCACCTGCGGTTGCGGCGCGCCGATCACATGCGGCACGGCGAGAATCGCCACACCGAGAAGCTTCATCAGCCAGTGACGACTGAAGGCGATCAGTGCCAGGCCGACGGCGGTCGAAGCGGCAGTGCCGATCCACCAGATCTGCCGCGAAGCGAGGTCGGCGGCGGCTGTGCCCGGCAACTCAGGAGGCAGGCCCAGGGTCGGCGCAAGAACGAACGTGGCATAACCGGCCAGACCCCAGAGCAGCCCTTGCGAGGTCTTGGTCGGCGCGCGCAAGGTGTACAGGCCGGCGAGCATCAGGGCGAAACCCACCGCCACCACCAGATTACCGCCAGTGGTCGAGACCACACGCTGCCAGCCGTCTTCCGGCTCCCAGGCTTCGCCATCATGGCTGTGGGCGGCGGTGCCGGCGGCGTGTTCGTGGACTTGCGCGACCGGTTCGGATTTCTCGAAGGTTTCGGCCTGCAGAATCAACGGTGATACCCAGAAACTCTGCAGCAGGGTCAGTAGCAGGGCGGCCAGCAAGCCGGTGAAGCCTGCGGTTTGCGCGATACGCTTGATCATTTCGGCAGGCCTCAGTGGCACGGGAACGCGGCGCTGTGGCGGGTATCGTGGGCGGCGTTGTGCACCGCTTCGATGTGCGAGAAACCGGCGAACCAGACCAGGCTGGCGCCGAGGATCGAGGCAAAGAGGGCGGCGGCGACGCGTTGGCCGAGTGTGGTGCTGCTGGAAATGGGGTCAGTGTGGCTGACAGTGTTACTGATGATCGACATAGCGCTTCCCTCTGAAATGTCAGCGGGTAAACAGAGCGCATGAAAATCCCTGCGGGCCGGGCACGCAGGGATTTCGAACAGCGCCCGCCCACCGCGGGTTTGTTTGTGTTCAGCGGCGCTTGCGCGTGCTGGGTGTTGCGGGCCGGTCTCCGGGCTCGCGAGGGGTTGGCTGGTCGCCGACCTGCAAGCATCACCTTCCCATGCCGGGGCACAGTGGATCTGACGCTTCGCTCGCTTACCGTTGCGGGGGCAGCACCGGACTGACATGGCTTTGAGTAAAGCACATGATTCACCGGTTTCCCGTTTCACCCTGTGAGGGGCACCCGTAACAAGGTGTGCAGGAGAACATGGGTTTGGGTTTTTAGTCAATTTCCGGGAGTTTTCGGTACTGCAGTGGGGGTATTTTTCTGATGTTTTTGTGTGTATATCCGTTGCTGCGGGTGTTGCTGATTACGGTTTCGCCCTTACGGCGAGGCACTTTTTCCAAGCGCCGAAAAAGTACCCAAAAAGGCTTGCTCCTACGTTCGGCCCTCGCAGGCTCGGGTTCCTTCGCTGCGGGATCGATCCGGGCGCAGCGGCTCCGGTTTGCTTCGCTGCACCTCCTTCCGCTGTGTTCGACTTCGTCGAACGGTCGCTGTGCTCCCACGCCCGGATCAATCCCTCCACTCAGCCTTCCGACGTCGCCGGTGGATCAAGATCAAGAGCACTCGAGCTAACGCTCATTGTTGAGTGGGGCGGCTTCGCCGCGGGCAGCTGCGCTGCTTTGCGTTTGCTTTGTAGGCGAGCCTGCTCGCGAAGGCGGCCTGACAGCCGACCTGTTCTTGAGCTGGTACGCGATCCAACTGTAGGAGCTGCCGAAGGCTGCGATCTTTTGATCTGGCTTCTGCTTTTGCTTCGGCTCTTGATCTTTTGCCCCTTCGGCAGGCTTCGTTATGGGATCGCTCCGGGTGTGGCAGCGCAGCTACCGTACGACGCAGTCGTACATCTGGAAAAGTGAGTCGCTGGAGCGAAACCGCCCGCAGCTGCACCCGTAGCAACGGATATGCCCCCGAACTCAAACTCAACGCCCATTGACCCACGACGGACCCATGCGTAGCCTTGCGCTTTCGAGGTTCTTCGGCACTCGCCGAAGCTAAGAAGGGAACGCGGTCAAAGCCGCGGCTGCCCCCGCAACTGTGAACGGTGATGTTCGTTGCCACGCCACTGCTAGCTCAACCGATGAGCCAGCGGGAAGGCGCAATGGACGCCAGGCCCAGCGCCTGAACGCCGTCAGCCAGGAGACCTGCCTCGTCACAGATTCTCACTACAACCGGGCGGGGTGATCCGGTGGCGAATGCTTCCGGCGTGCACGCGCGCTGCCGGTTCTCGTCCCGTATGCCCGCCGCTTGCCAAACAGGGCATACCGATGAAAACACTGGCCAAACTCCCCGTCACCATCGTCACCGGTTTCCTCGGTTCGGGCAAAACCACGCTGCTGCGGCACATGCTCGACAACGCTCAGGGCCGGCGCATCGCGGTGATCGTCAACGAGTTTGGCGAGCTCGGCATCGACGGTGAAATCCTCAAGCAATGCACCATCGGCTGCACCGAAGAAGAGGCCAGCGGCCGCGTTTATGAGCTGGCCAACGGCTGCCTGTGCTGCACCGTGCAGGAAGAATTCTTCCCGGTGATGCGCGAACTGGTCGCCCGTCGCGGTGACCTCGATCACATTCTCATCGAAACCTCCGGCCTGGCTCTGCCCAAGCCGTTGGTGCAAGCCTTCCAGTGGCCGGAAATTCGCAGTGCCTGCACCGTCGACGCAGTCATCACCGTGGTCGATAGCCCGGCGGTCGCCGCAGGCACATTCGCTGCGTTCCCGGATCAGGTCGATGCCCAGCGCAAGCTCGATCCGAACCTTGATCACGAATCGCCACTGCATGAACTGTTCGCCGATCAACTGGCCAGCGCTGACCTGGTGATCCTCAACAAAGCCGACCAGACCAGCCCGGAAGATCTGGCTCGCGTACGCGCTGAAGTCGCCGAAGAGCTGCCGCCAGCGGTAAAAATCATCGAAGCCAGCAATGGCCGCCTGCCGCTCGACGTGCTGATCGGTCTCGGTGCCGGCTCTGAAGAGCATATCGACAGCCGCCACAGCCATCACGATCATCACCACGACGGTGATGACGATCACGACGACCACGATCACGACGCCTTCGATTCGATCTCCATCGAATTGCCGCAAGCCGACGAAAGCTTGCTGCTCGACGCGCTGACGCAACTGGTGGTGCAGCACGGCATCCTGCGGGTCAAAGGCTTCGCGGCGATTCCGAACAAGCCGATGCGCCTGTTGATCCAGGGCGTGGGCACGCGTTTCGATAAGCATTTCGACCGTCAGTGGGGTGCCGACGAAGCGCGGGTGACGCGTCTGGTGCTGATCGGTCAGGAGCTTGATGCGGCACAACTCGAAGCGCAATTGCGCGCTGCGCTCAGCGTTTAAGCCATGCACCTGCTCAGGACCCAGCCGGGCGGATTCGTCTCGGACGACAACATTGCCGACCTCGGACAAACCCCCGCCGAGCTGGTGATCCTGTGCAGCGGCGATTCCAGCCTGGCGCTGCTCGCCGAGGCTGCGCAGCAACTGCCCGATGATTATCCGAGCCTGCGTCTGGCCAACCCGATGCAGGTCCAGAATCATGCCTCTGTCGATCTGTATGTCGACGAAGTGCTGCGCCACGCCAAGGTCATTCTGATCTCACTGCACGGCGGCATCGCCTATTGGCGCTACGGTGTCGAGCGGCTGGTCGAGTTGTCCGAACGCGGCGTGCAACTGATTCTGGTGCCCGGCGATGACCGCCCGGACCCCGAGCTCAGCGACTTGAGCACGGTCAGCGCCGACGTGCGCGATCGACTCTGGCAATTCCTGCGTCAGGGCGGCATGGGCAATGCACTGGATTTCTTCCGTTGCCTGGGCAACCAATGGTTCGCCCGCGATTACCCGTGGAGCGAGCCGCAAACCCTGCCGCGCACGGCGATTTATCACCCACAGAAAAACAGCGCTGCCCTGAGCGACTGGCAAGCCGAATGGCTGCCCGATCAACCGGTGGCGGCGCTGTTGTTTTATCGCTCGCATTTGCAGGCTGCGAACACCGCGTTCATCGATGTGTTCTGCCAGCGCTTGCAGGCGGCGGGACTCAATCCGCTGCCGATCGCAGTGGCCAGTCTGAAAGAGCCCGGCTGCCTGTCGGTGGTCGAGGGCTGGCTCGACGAGATCGCGGCGGGGGTGATTCTCAACACTACCGGTTTTGCCCAATCGAGCCCCGAAGCACCGCATTTGCGCCCGTTTCGCCGCAACATTCCGGTGATTCAAGCGATCTGCGCTCAGGACAACGAGCCTGGCTGGCGCGACAGCGAGCAGGGCCTCGGACCACGTGATCTGGCGATGCACATTGCTTTGCCGGAACTCGACGGGCGCATCATCAGCCGCCCCATCAGTTTCAAGGATCTGGCCTGGCGCAGCGAGCGCAGCCAGTCCGATGTGGTCTGTTATCGCGCCCAACCTGAACGCATGGATTTCGTTGCCGAACTGGCGCGGCGCTGGGTCGCTTTGGCACGCGTGCCGAACGGCGAAAAACGTATCGCGCTGATTCTCGCCAACTACCCGACCCGCGACGGCCGCATTGGCAACGGTGTCGGCCTCGATACGCCAGCGGCGGCGCTGAACATCCTGCGCGCTTTGCGCGAAGAGGGTTATCCGGTCACGGCCGAGTTGCCCGATAGTGGCACCGAGCTGATCCAGCAATTGCTCGGTGGTGTCAGCAACGACCTCGACAGTCTCGACCTGCGCCCGTGCCAGCAAAGCCTGGCGATGGACGATTACCTGGCAATGTTCAATGCGCTGCCGCAGGCGAATCGCGCCGCGGTACTCGAGCGTTGGGGATCGCCACACAACGATCCGATGTGTCGCGACGGTCGCTTGATGATCGCCGGTCTGCGTTTCGGTCTGACCTTTGTCGGCATCCAGCCCGCCCGCGGTTACCAGGTCGATCCGAGCGCGGTTTATCACGACCCGGATCTAGTCCCGCCGCACGGCTATCTGGCGTTCTATTTCTGGTTGCGCAACACCTACGGCGCCCACGGCGTGATCCACGTCGGCAAGCACGGCAATCTCGAATGGCTGCCGGGCAAAGGTGTTGGGCTGTCGGAAAACTGCTGGCCCGACGCATTGCTCGGGCCGCTGCCAAATATCTATCCGTTTATCGTCAACGACCCGGGCGAGGGCGCCCAGGCCAAGCGGCGCACGCAGGCGGTGATCATCGACCACCTGATGCCACCGCTGACCCGCGCCGAAACCTATGGGCCGCTACGCAATCTGGAGTTGCTGGCCGACGAATATTACGAGGCGCAACTGCTCGATCCGCGCCGTGCCCGCGAGTTGCAGCGCGACATTCTGCAATTGGTGCGGGACACGCAAATCGACCGCGAATTGCAACTGGATGCCGCGCTGAACAGCGATGCCGATGCGGCGATCTGGTTGCCGCGTCTGGACACTTATCTGTGCGATCTGAAGGAATCGCAGATTCGTGATGGGTTGCACATCTTTGGCGAGTCGCCGAGCGGGCGTTTGCGTATCGACACGTTGCTGGCATTGCTGCGCATCCCGCGCGGTGACGGCAAGGGCGCGCAGTCGAGTCTGCTGCGAGCACTGGCCAAAGCATTTGAACTGGGTTTTGATCCGCTGGATTGCGCGTTGGCCGAGCCGTGGAGCGGACCGCGTCCGACCGAGTTGCAGGCCATCAGCGAAGAAGTATGGCGCACCGCCGGCGACGCCCGCGAACGCCTCGAGCTCTTCGCCGCAGACCTGATCCTCCAAGCACTGAATGTCCCCTGTGGGAGCGAGCCTGCTCGCGAAAGCGGTGTGTCAGGTAAATCATTGTTGAATGACACACCGAGTTCGCGAGCAGGCTCGCTCCCACAAGGGCCGGGTTGGGCTGAGGTTGATTCGATACTCGAGCAGCTGCGCGAAGTCGTCGCCCCACGGCTCGACGCTTGCGGTCCCGCCGAAATGCGCGGTCTGCTCGACGCCCTCAGCGGTCGTTTCGTCCCGGCCGGCCCCAGCGGTGCGCCCAGCCGTGGCCGCCTCGACGTGTTGCCCACCGGGCGCAACTTCTATTCGGTGGACGTGCGAAATCTGCCGACCACCACCGCGTGGCGCATCGGATTCCAGTCGGCAACGCTGATTCTCGAACGACACTTGCAGGATCACGGCGATCACTTGCGCCACCTCGGCTTGTCCGTGTGGGGCACCGCAACCATGCGCACCGGCGGCGACGACATCGCTCAGGCCATGGCTTTGATGGGCGTGCGTCCGGTCTGGGCCACGGGCAGTCAGCGCGTGGATGATTTCGAGATTCTGCCGCTGAGCCTGCTCGATCGTCCGCGGGTCGACGTGACGCTGCGGGTTTCGGGGTTTTTCCGTGATGCGTTTGCCAATCTCATCCGCCTGTTCGACGCCGCCGTGCAAGCAGTGGCCGCACTGGACGAGCCGGATGACTTGAATCCACTCGCCGCCAAGGTGCGCGCCGAACGCGAGGCGCTGTTGCAGTCGGGCGTCGATGAAGATACCGCGCGGCGTCAAGCCGGGTGGCGCATCTTCGGCGCGAAACCGGGGGCGTATGGCGCCGGGGTGCAAGGCGCTATCGATGGACGTCTGTGGCAGTCGCGCGAAGACCTCGCCGAGGTCTACCTGAACTGGGGCGCCTATGCTTACGGCGGTGCCGACGAGGGCACGGCCGCCCGCGCGCAATTCAGCCAGCGCCTGAGCCAGGTGCAAGCCGTGCTGCAAAACCAGGACAACCGCGAGCATGACTTGCTCGATTCCAACGATTACTACCAGTTCCAGGGCGGCATGCTCGCGGCGGTGGAGACTCTGCGCGGCGAAGCGGCGGCCAGTTATCACGGCGATCACAGCCAGCCGGATCTGCCGAAGATTCGTACATTAAAGGAAGAATTGAACCGCGTGGTGCGCTCGCGCGCGGCGAATCCGAAGTGGATCGACGGGGTCAAGCGTCACGGCTACAAAGGCGCGTTCGAACTGGCGGCGACGGTTGATAATCTGTTCGCCTTCGATGCGACTACGCAATTGATCGACGACCATCAATATGCGTTGCTGGCGGAGGCATATTTGCTCGATCCGGCGACCCGGGATTTTGTTCGTGAGCACAATCCCCATGCGCTGCGCGACATGACCGAACGCATGCTCGAAGCGCAGCAGCGCGGGATGTGGCAGGAGCCGGGGGCTTATAAGGAAGCGCTTGAAAACCTCCTGCTGGACATTGAAGAAGACACCTGAGAGAACGCGATCCCCTGTAGGAGTGAGCCTGCTCGCGATAGCGATAGTTCGGCAAACCCATAAGTTGACTGATACACCGCCATCGCGAGCAGGCTCACTCCTGCAATTGAAAACCTTTCACCGACCATGAACGAGTATCCAAGATGACTGACACCCCGCATTTCCCGCTCTCCGCCGTGGTCGGCGCCGATGACTTGAAACTCGCCCTGTGCCTGACCGCCATCGACCCGAAAATCGGCGGCGTACTTATAGAAGGCCCGCGCGGCATGGCCAAGTCGACGCTGGCGAGGGGCCTGGCGGACCTGCTCGCCAGCGGCCAATTTGTCACGTTGCCATTGGGCGCAACTGAAGAGCGCCTGGTCGGCACCCTCGATCTCGACGCTGCCCTGAGCGGCGCTCGCGCGCAGTTTTCGCCCGGTGTCCTGGCCAAGGCTGACGGTGGCGTGCTCTATGTCGATGAAGTCAATCTGCTGCCCGACCACTTGGTCGACCTGCTGCTCGATGTCGCCGCCAGCGGCACCAACCTGATCGAGCGTGACGGCATCTCCCATCGGCATTCGGCCAAATTCGTTCTGATCGGCACCATGAACCCGGAAGAGGGCGAGCTGCGGCCGCAACTGCTTGACCGCTTCGGCTTGAACGTTGCCCTCAGCGGCCACACCGCGCCCGCCGAACGTGGACAGATCATTCGCCGGCGGCTGGATTTCGACAGCGATCCGCAAGGGTTCTGCGCGCAATGGGCGAGCGAGCAACACATCCTGCGTTCGCGCTGTGAAAGCGCCCGCGAGCGCTTGGCAGCCATCCCGCTGGATGATGCGGCATTGGCGTTGATTACCGAGCGTTGTTTCGCCGCCGGCGTCGATGGCTTGCGCGCTGATCTGGTGTGGTTGCGCGCGGCTCGCGCCCATGCGGCGTGGCGTGGGGCCGATGCGATTGCTGAAGAGGATATCGACGCGGTGGCCGAATTTGCCCTGCGCCATCGCCGTCGCGAACAACCTTCATCCAGCGCCCAATCACAAGCGCAATCTCCGTCAGGCACAGACAGCAAATCCGGCGAAGGCCAGGGCCAGTGGGGCGAGATGCCGGCAACGGCGCAAACCACCGGTGCCCGCCGCGAAGTTCCGAGCTGGCCGCCACAGGCAAAAAAGCCCTAGGCATTCGCCCCCGATCCGACGCGGGGGCGAATGCCAGACCCCGTGCCGGACAACTCGATAATGGTCGTCAGGGCCAACGCCAGAGCGCCAGCAGCGGTTCGGTGAACTGGCCGGGCACGCTGCTCAACGGCCGCCCTCAGCGCCGCGCCGATTTGTTGTTTCAACAGCGCACCCGCTCATCCCATGAAATCTGGCTGGTGATCGTCGACGCGTCGGCTTCGACCCGTCGCCATCAGGCCTTGAGCGATGCCAAGGGCCTGCTCGCGCAGTTGTTCGACGATGCTTACCACCAGCGGGCGCGGCTGGCGTTGCTGACCGCCAGTGGTTCTGCGCCGAAATGGCAGGTGCAAGGCTTGAAGGCCTCAAGCGGCCTGAGCATCTGGCTTGACGGTCTGGGCGCTGGTGGCGGCACGCCGTTGCTCGCGGCGCTGGAGCAGGCGCAGCAATGGCTGACGGTTAGACGCAAGCGCTTTCCCGCCGAACAGCAACGCTGTCTGATCGTGACCGATGGTCGCTTGAAAGAGCTGTCGGGGTTGCCGGTGCTGGCGTGCCCGGGATTGCTGATCGACATCGAACGCGGGCCGATTCGACTGGGCCGGGCGAAGGATCTGGCGACCGCGCTGCAAGCGCAGTATCAGCATATCGATGAGCTGGGTCTACGCTGAAATCCGCCGCACCGCTCGCACCCTGTGGGAGCGAGCCTGCTCGCGAAGGCTTTTTCGGCAACGCTGAAAGTCTCCGATCAAGGTCATTCATACAGATTTTGAAATGATTTACCGCTGTGGAGCGGACCAGTCGACCCTGTACGCTCGAAGGCCTCTTTTCATTCAGGATCTACATGAACACCCTCTCGGAGCCTCCCAGTCAGCACTCTCCAGCGCAACGTTGCGCGGTCTTGATCCTTTCGCAGCATCCCGTTTTCCGACCCCCGACTATGGTTGATAACGCGGCTCTTGAGCCTTCGCGTTGCGCTTCGCCGTGTCCGGCCGCCTGAATTCACTGAAGAGAGATCGAGACGTTTTATGGAATGGTTAGCGGATCCCACGGCCTGGTTAGGCCTGTTGACTCTGATCGTGCTGGAACTGGTGCTGGGTATCGACAACCTGGTGTTCATCGCAATTCTTGCCGACAAACTGCCGCCGCATCAGCGTGATCGTGCGCGGATCATCGGCTTGTCGCTGGCGTTGATCATGCGCCTGGGCCTGTTGGCGAGCATTTCTTGGCTGGTTACGCTCACGCAGCCGTTGTTCGAGGTGTTCGACAAGAGCTTCTCCGGCCGCGACCTGATCATGCTGTTCGGTGGCGTGTTCCTGTTGTTCAAGGCGACGATGGAGTTGCATGAGCGCCTCGAAGGCCATGTCGGCGAGCGCTCGACCAACACGACCTACGCGCTGTTCTGGCCGATCGTGGCGCAGATCGTGGTGCTCGACGCCGTGTTCTCGCTCGACGCGGTGATTACCGCTGTGGGCATGGTCGATGAACTGGCGGTGATGATGATCGCCGTGATCATTTCCATCGGCCTGATGATCGTCGCCAGCAAGCCGCTGACCCGCTTCGTCAACGCACATCCGACCGTGATCATGCTGTGCCTGGGCTTCCTGATGATGATCGGTTTTGCCCTGACCGCCGAAGGTCTGGGCTTCCATATCCCGAAAGGTTACCTGTACGCGGCCATCGGTTTCTCGATCCTGATTGAGGTGTTCAACCAGATCGCCCGGGCTCGGCGCAAACGTTCGATGCAGGGCGTGCGGCCAATGCGTGAGCGCACGGCCCATGCGGTGATGCGTCTGCTCGGCGGGCGCAAACTGGCGGCGGAGGAGGTTGGCGAGGAAATCTCCGACCTGCTCGATAACGGTGAAGCGCCGGTGGCCGAGCTGTTCGACCGTCGTGAGCGGGTGATGATCAGCGGTGTGCTGCAACTGGCGGAACGGCCGATTCGCAACCTGATGACGGTGCGCGCCGACGTTGACCTGATTGATCTTGCGGATGACGCCGAAACCATTCGCACGAAGTTGATGCATTCGTCCTACTCGCGCTTGCCGTTGATTCGCGATGGCGCGGTGGACGAGCCGCTGGGCTTCGTACACAAGAAGGAACTGCTCAAGGAATATCTGGCGGGCAACGAGCCGAACCTGGAGCATCTGGCTCGCAAGACCGTCAATCTGCTCGACAGTTACTCAATCCTCAATGCCCTGGAGCAGATGCGCGCGGCGTCAACGCACATTGCCTTCGTGGTCAATGAATTTGGCGATTTTGTCGGCGTACTGACCATGACCGACATCCTCGAATCGATCGCTGGCGAACTACCCGATGCCAGCGAAATCGAAGGCCCGGACGTGGTCGAAGAGCGCGGCGGGTTTCTGGTCAGCGGCGCGCTGCCCTTGGCTCGCGTTCGCCAGCGTACCGGCTTCGATGCCGAGCCGACGGAGGACTATCAGACCATGGCCGGGTTGGTGATGAGTCTGCTGGATCGCTTGCCGATGACCGGCGATCAACTGGAATACGAGGGCTGGCAATTGACTGTCAAAGCGGTGGAAGAGCGGCGGGTGACGCGGGTGTTGCTGGAGCGCGCTGCCGCGTAATCCTTGCGTTTTCTAAAAGCTGTGCCGGCCTTTTTGCGAGCGGGCTCGCTGCCACATTGCAACGCGGTTCAATGTGGCAGCTAGCCTGCTCGCGAAGGCAATTTGGCAGGCACTCCATACCTCTGAGGAGGCTCGTTCAGTACATCCTCCGTAGGCGCCCATGTGGGACGGTACGCAAAGTACGAAGTGTCTGACGCAGCCAAGGCAGATCATGCATTCGTTTACGCGCGGCAAAGGGGGCTTTGGCCTTGCCGATGTGCACGGCGAAATCCCGTGCGAGGGTTTCTTCAGTGCCGATACCTTTGAGCTTTTTCAGCAGCCTGCCGTTTTTATAGAACAGCACTGTTGGCGTGCCCGTGACATTCGGGTGCTTGGGCGATTGGCTGGTGTTGAGCATGTAGACATTGGCACGCAATCGATAAGGCTCGGCAATCTGCCGAAAGATCGGCCCGGCCCATTCGCAGGCGGGGCAATGTTCATTGGCGAAATAAAGAATGACCGGACGCCAGGTTTTCAGGGCTTTGCGGTAAACCGGGGCCAGCGCGGAAGTTGTGTTGGTGACGTTCATCGAAGGGTCCTTTTCAACGAGCGGGTAGGCTCCTTGACGTTAAAGGAGTAGGGGCGTCGCGGTCTACTGTCAGAAATTACAGGTGGGGTGCGTAACCACGAGATTAATCCCACAAGAACGCCAGATAGACCTGACAACCAATGCGGGAACCTCACAAGAAACCGCGTGGTAACCTCAATGCATTGCGCCGAGCATCACTTGGAGTGCTATTTTGAGCACTAATCAGAGCACTTCAAGAGGCACAGTTCATGACGCACATTGTTCTTTCTCACGTCGTAGCGAGTATTTCCGAATTGAAAAAAACCCTATGGGTACAGTGGCAGCTGGTGGGGGCCGGTCTGTGGCGATCCTTAATCGAAACGAACCGGCCTTCTACTGTGTTCCTGCCAAGGAATATGAAGCAATGATGGAGCGCCTGGAGGATCTGGAACTGATCGCCCTTTGCAAGGAGCGAGAAAACGATCCGACCATCAAGGTATCCATTGATGACCTATGAACTGGAATTTTCTGAAAAGGCTTGGAAGGAGTGGCGAAAGCTTGGGTCGGAGCTCAGAGAGCAGTTCAAAAATAAACTTGTTGAAAGGCTGGCAAATCCCCACGTTCCGGCGGCTCGTCTGAAAGGATTGAGTAACGCCTATAAAATCAAGCTTCGAAGCGCTGGATATCGGTTGGTCTATCGGGTCAGGGACGAGGTACTGGTCGTTACGGTGATAGCGGTCGGAAAACGGCAGGGTGGTGATGTCTACAGGCAGGCGCTAAAGCGCTGATACCGGGTCTTGTTCAACTGTCACCCTGATTCGCACCACAACGGCGCGATCTGACCCAAGTTGGGAACGCATTACCCCTTTCCTGGCTTTGTCAGGTGTTGCCTTCGCTCCTGGTCGGGCCAAACCCTTTGGTCGACGAACCATATCTTGTTGATTCCAAAAGCGTTCAACGCAGTTACAGATTTCGCGAGATTCCTGTGGCACACTTTCTGCTGTCTATTCCGTAGTAACAAACCGTATTCCGGTATAGCGGAATAAACACAATTGTGGAGTGCTTGCCATGCGTCGCCATCCTTCGTTGTTCAAAGCGTGTGTTTTTGTCCTTGCGGCTTCTTCCTCGGTCATGGGTCTGGCCCAGGCGGCCGACAGCAAGCTCGACAGTGTTCTCGCCCGTGGCAAGTTGATCGTGGGCACCGGCAGCACCAACGCGCCGTGGCACTTTCAGGGCGCGGACGGCAAGTTGCAGGGTTTTGATATCGACATCGCCAGGATGGTGGCCAAGGGACTGTTCAACGACCCGAGTAAAGTCGAGTTCGTGGTGCAGTCGTCCGATGCGCGGATTCCCAATCTGCTGACCGACAAGGTCGACATGAGCTGCCAGTTCATCACCGTCACCGCCAGCCGTGCCCAGCAAGTGGCATTCACTCTGCCGTACTACCGCGAAGGCGTCGGCCTGCTGTTGCCGAATAACAGCAAGTACAAGGAAATCGAAGACCTGCAGGCGGCGGGCGATGACGTTACCGTTGCGGTGCTGCAAAACGTCTACGCCGAAGAATTGGTGCATCAGGCATTGCCCAAGGCCAAGGTCGATCAGTACGACAGCGTCGACCTGATGTATCAGGCAGTGAACTCTGGCCGTGCCGATGCCGCCGCAACCGATCAGTCGTCGGTCAAATACCTGATGGTGCAGAACCCGGGCCGCTACCGCAGCCCGAGCTATGCCTGGAGCCCGCAGACTTACGCCTGCGCAGTCAAACGTGGCGATCAGGACTGGCTGAACTTCGTAAACACCGCGCTGCATGAAGCCATGACCGGGGTTGAGTTCCCGACCTACGCCGCCTCCTTCAAGCAATGGTTCGGTGTCGATCTGCCGTCGCCCGCGATCGGTTTCCCAGTCGAATTCAAATGATCCCGTGAGAGTGGGGCGATTTCAGTCGCCCCGCTCAAGGTACTGCTGACCATGAATTATCAGTTGAACTTTGCCGCCGTGTGGCGCGATTTCGACACCTTGCTGGCAGGGCTCGGGCTGGGCTTGCAGCTGGCGCTGGTGTCGATCGCCATCGGCTGCGTGATCGGCCTGCTGATGGCGTTTGCCTTGCTCTCCAAACATCGCGCCTTGCGGGTGCTGGCCTCGGTGTACGTCACGGTGGTGCGCAACACGCCAATCCTGGTGTTGATTCTGTTGATCTACTTTGCGCTGCCCAGCCTTGGCATTCGTCTGGACAAGATTCCTTCGTTCATCATCACGCTGTCGCTGTATGCCGGCGCGTACCTGACCGAAGTCTTCCGTGGCGGCTTGCTTAGCATTCCCAAAGGTCAGCGCGAAGCCGGGCTGGCAATCGGTCTCGGTGAATGGCAGGTCAAGGCTTACGTCACCGTGCCGGTGATGCTGCGCAATGTGCTGCCGGCGCTGTCGAACAACTTCATTTCGCTGTTCAAGGACACCTCGCTGGCGGCTGCGATTGCGGTGCCGGAGCTGACCTATTACGCGCGCAAGATCAACGTCGAGAGCTACCGGGTGATCGAAACCTGGCTGGTGACCACGGCGTTGTATGTCGCGGCCTGTTACCTCATTGCCATGCTGCTGCGTTACCTCGAGCAGCGTCTGGCGATCCGCCGATAGGAGGCTGCGATGTACCAATCTCCCAGTTGGTTGCATGAATTGTGGCTCGCCCGCGAGCCGTTGTGGCAGGGCTTTCTGACCAGTGTGCAGGTCTCGGCGTTGGCCATTGTGTTGGGCACCATGCTCGGCGTGGTTGCCGGCCTGGTCCTGACTTACGGCAGATTCTGGATGCGCGCGCCGTTTCGGCTGTACGTCGATCTGATTCGCGGCACGCCAGTGTTTGTATTGGTGCTGGCCTGCTTTTATATGGCGCCGGCGCTCGGTTGGCAGATCAGCGCGTTTCAGGCCGGAGCCTTGGGCCTGACGCTGTTCTGCGGCTCGCACGTTGCCGAAATCGTGCGCGGCGCCTTGCAAGCCCTGCCGCGCGGGCAGATGGAGGCGGGCAAAGCCATCGGCCTGACGTTCTACCAATCCCTCGGCTACGTGCTGTTGCCTCAGGCGCTGCGGCAGATCCTGCCGACCTGGGTCAATTCGTCGACCGAAATCGTCAAGGCTTCGACCTTGCTCTCGGTGATCGGCGTCGCCGAATTGCTGCTCAGCACACAACAGATCATCGCCCGAAACTTCATGACCCTGGAGTTCTACCTGTTCGCCGGTTTTCTGTTCTTCGTCATCAACTACGGCATCGAGTTACTCGGCCGGCACATTGAAAAGCGGGTGGCCTTGCCATGACTCAAGCTCAAGTTGCTTCACAGAATCAGGCGCTGCTGGACATTCGCGGCCTGCACAAACAGTACGGCGCGGTGGAAGTGCTCAAGGGTGTCGACCTGAGCATGCAGCGTGGCAACGTCGTTACGCTGATCGGCTCCAGTGGCTCGGGCAAGACCACGCTGCTGCGTTGCGTGAACATGCTCGAAGAGTTTCAGGGCGGGCAGATTCTGCTCGACGGCGAATCCATCGGCTATGACGAGGTCAACGGTAAACGCGTACGTCACCCGGAAAAGGTCATTGCCCGCCATCGCGCGATGACCGGCATGGCGTTCCAGCAATTCAACCTGTTTCCGCACCTGACCGCGTTGCAGAACGTCACCTTGGGCCTGCTCAAGGTGAAGAAGATGCACAAGGACGAAGCCGTGGTGCTTGCCGAAAAATGGTTGGAGCGTGTCGGCCTGCTGGAGCGGCGCAATCACTTTCCCGGTCAGTTGTCCGGCGGTCAGCAACAGCGCGTAGCGATTGCCCGGGCGATTGCGATGAACCCGAGCCTGATGCTCTTTGACGAAGTCACCTCGGCCCTCGACCCGGAACTGGTTGGCGAGGTGCTCAACGTGATCAAGGGGCTGGCCGAGGACGGCATGACCATGTTGCTGGTGACCCACGAAATGCGTTTCGCTTTCGAGGTCTCGGACAAGATCGTTTTCATGAATCAAGGGCGAATCGAAGAGCAGGGGCCTCCCAAGGAACTGTTCGAACGCCCGCAATCGCCGCGTCTGGCGGAATTTCTCAAAAGCACGCGGTTTTGAATCTGCACTTTTGCAATCAGGAGAAACACCCATGAGCATTACGCGTTACGGCACCGGCAGCACCGCCGCCGGCGGCCAGCCTCGTCCATTCGCCCGCGCAGTCGAAGCGGATGGCTGGCTGCATGTGTCCGGCCAGGTACCGGCGGTGGATGGCGAGATCATCGTCGGCGGCATCGTCGAACAGACCCACCAGACCATGAAGAACCTGATCGCGATTCTTGAAGAGGCCGGTTATGGCCTTGAGGACGTGGTTCGCGCCGGCGTATGGCTGGACGATCCACGGGATTTCAGCAGCTTCAACAAAGTCTTCGCCGAGTATTTCAAACCCGAACACGCCCCGGCGCGGGCCTGCGTGCAGGCGAGCATGATGGTTGATTGCAAGGTTGAGATCGACTGCATTGCCTACAAGAAGAAGGCCTGATACACCGCGGCTCTTGTAGGAGCTGCCGAAGGCTGCGATCTTTTGGCATTTTTGGATGCGCCAGAAAGGCAAGATCAAAAGATCGCAGCCTGCGGCAGCTCCTACAGGAAATATCGAGTGAGTAATGACATGACCGAAGACACCATCAAGCGCCGGGCACGTGGTCTGGACCGGGCGTTCGATATCCTCGATTTTCTCAAGGAAATCGGCCAGCCCTTGCGCCCCAACGACATCGCCAACGGCATCGGCGGCCCGAAATCCACGGTCTACGAGCTGGTCGCATCCTTGCTGGAACGGCGGATTCTCGAGCCGGTGGGCAAGGATGGCCACGTCTACCTTGGCCGCCAGTTGTACTTCCTCGGCCAAGCGCATCTGCGCCATTTCGACCTCAGCCGCGAGGCCGATCACGCCTTGCAGGAGATCGTCAGCCAGACCCGCGAAACCGCGCAGATGTGCCTGCTCAACGGGCGCAAATACACGGTGGCGTTGATGAAGGAGGGCGAGCGGCATTTCCGCATCTCATCGGATATCGGCGAAAACGCGCCGATCCCGTGGACCGCCTCCGGGCGCCTGCTGCTCGCGCATTTAAGCGATCAGCAGATCATCGACCTGATCGACGAGGACGACTACATCCTGCCCGACGGCGAACGTCTGCCACTGGAACGCTTTCTGGCGGAGATTCGTCAGGCCGGTATCGATGGCTTCTTTTCCTTCGACAGCGTCGCCGACACGTTCACCCATTGCTTCGCCGCGCCGGTGAAAGACCCGCAAGGCGTGGCCATTTGCACGTTGTGCATCGTCGCCCCACGCGCCGATGCGAAAAACAATTACAACGACTATCGCCGGGTGCTGATCGAGAGCGCCAACAGCCTCGCCCGGCGGATCAACGAATAACCGCGGCTGCCTGCGGCCGCGACTGTGAGGATTGGACCATGACCACTGCCATCAACTCTGCCGTAGAAAAAGGTGACGCCTCCCTCGGCGCGCAACTGACCCGCGACGTCAGCCTGCCGGCGCTGGTGCTGCACCGCGAGGCGCTGGAGCACAACATTCGCTGGATGCAGAAATTTGTCAGCGACAGCGGCGCCGAACTCGCGCCCCACGGCAAAACCAGCATGACTCCGGCATTGTTCAAGCGTCAGCTCGACGCCGGCGCCTGGGGTATCACCCTCGCCAGCGCCACCCAGACCCGCGCGGCTTATGCCCACGGCGTGCGTCGCGTGCTGATGGCCAATCAACTGGTCGGCACGCCGAACATGGCGTTGATTGCCGATCTGCTTGCCGATCCGACGTTCGATTTCTATTGCATGGTCGATCACCCGGACAACGTCGCCGACCTCGGGGCTTACTTCGCTTCCCGTGGGGTCAAGCTCAACGTGATGATCGAATATGGCGTGGTCGGCGGGCGCTGCGGGTGCCGCAGCGAGCAGGAAGTCATCGAGCTGGCCAAGGCCATCGATGCGCAACCGGCGCTGGCACTGACCGGCATTGAAGGTTACGAAGGCGTGATTCATGGCGATCATGCGGTCAGTGGCATTCGCCAGTTCGCCGCATCGCTGGTGCGCCTGGCGGTGCAGCTGCAGGACAGCGGCGCTTTCGCCATTGCCAAACCGATCATCACCGCATCGGGTTCAGCCTGGTATGACCTGATCGCCGAATCCTTCGAAACCCAGAACGCCGCTGGCCGCTTCCTCAGTGTGTTGCGCCCGGGCAGTTATGTCGCGCACGACCACGGCATCTACAAAGAGGCGCAGTGCTGCGTGCTCGACCGTCGCAGCGATCTGCACGAAGGCCTGCGCCCGGCGCTGGAAGTCTGGGCTCATGTGCAGTCGCTGCCGGAACCGGGTTTCGCGGTGATCGCCCTGGGCAAGCGCGACGTCGCATTCGACGCCGGTTTGCCGGTGCCGTTGTTGCGCTACAAGGCCGGTGTGGTGCCGGCGACAGGTGATGATATCGGTGCGTGCAAGGTCACGGCGGTGATGGATCAGCATGCGTTCATGACTGTGGCGCCGGGTGTAGAACTGCGGGTCGGCGACATCATTTCCTTTGGTACTTCGCATCCATGCCTGACGTTTGACAAATGGCGGGTGGGGTTGCTGGTGGATGAGCAGATGGCGGTCATCGAGACCATGGAGACTTGCTTCTAAGGCTTGAGATTGCGTTGCGGCGGCTAATCGCGAGCAGGCTCGCTCCCACAGAGGACGCATTTGAATGTGGGAGCGAGCCTGCTCGCGAAGACGCCCGCTTAGCCACCACTGAACCACCCGAGATCCCACCCGATGAAAATCCTCC
Organism: Pseudomonas sp. ef1; assembly: GCF_007293365.2. NCBI lineage: Bacteria > Pseudomonadati > Pseudomonadota > Gammaproteobacteria > Pseudomonadales > Pseudomonadaceae > Pseudomonas > Pseudomonas sp. ef1. The sequence goes on from NZ_CM129815.1 coordinate 3,652,440, forward strand.
GCAACACCCCACGCATCGCCCTGATCGGCGAATGCATGATCGAACTGCAACAACGTGCCGACGGCAGTCTGCAGCAAAGCTTCGGTGGCGATACTCTCAATACGGCCGTGTACCTGTCCCGCGCCCTGGGCGACAAGGCGCAAGTCGACTACGTCACCGCGCTGGGCGATGACAGTTTCAGTGACGCAATGTGCCAGATCTGGCGCAGCGAAGGCATCGGCCTCGATCTGGTGCAGCGCTTGCCTGGTCGGCTTCCCGGTTTGTATTGCATACAGACCGACGCCAACGGCGAGCGGCGTTTCCTGTACTGGCGCAATGAAGCGGCGGTGCGCGATTGCTTCACTACCCCTGCGGCCGAGCCGATTCTCGCGGCCTTGCCGGACTACGACGTGCTGTATTTCAGCGGGATCACCCTCGCCGTACTTGGCATGCAAGGCCGTGCCCGCCTGATCAAGACGTTGAGCGAAGCCCGGCAGCGCGATGCGCACATCGTTTTCGACAACAACTACCGCCCACGCTTGTGGGCTTCTGTTGAAGAGGCCCGCGCGGCATATCGCAGCGTCTTGCCCTATGTCGATCTGGCGTTGCTCACCGTGGATGACGAACAGGCGTTGTTCGGGTTTGCCGATTGCGCTGAGGTGTTTGCGACGTATGCACAGATAGGCACGCCAGAAGTGGTGCTCAAGCGTGGCGCCGAGGCGTGCCTGATTCGTTGTCAGGGGGAGGCGTTTGAGGTGCCGGCGCAAAAGGTCGACAAGGTTGTCGACACCACGGCGGCGGGGGATTCGTTCAGTGCGGCGTATCTGGCCCGGCGTTTGCTCGGCGGCAGCCCGGCAGAGGCGGCCCAAGCGGGACATGAATTGGCCAGTCGGGTAATACAGGTGCCAGGAGCGCTGATCCCCAAAGCCTGAAATGCACTCCCTGTAGGAGCTGCCGAAGGCTGCGATCTTTTGATCTGGATCCGCAAAAGCAAGATCAAAAGATCACAGCCTCGTTGCACTCGTCAGCTCCTACAGCGAGCAGCGATCAATCCCGATAAAACACCTGCACCAGGTGATAACCAAACTTGCTTTTGATCGGCCCATGCACGGTGCGCAGTGGTTTCTTGAAAATCACCGCATCAATCGCGCCGACCATCTGTCCTGGGCGTACTTCGCCCAGATCACCGCCGCGTTTGCCGGACGGGCAGGTGGAAAACTTCTTCGCCAGCACATCGAATGCTTCGCCCTTGGCGATGCGCTGTTTGAGTTGTTCGGCCTCTTCGGCGGTTTTCACCAGAATGTGGCGGGCTTGGGCTTTCATCGTGCAATACCTGATAACGGGGTGACAGCGGGGCGCGCGATTATGCCTCAAGTCACGGGGTCGGGTTGCTCAACTTGCGAATCTTGCTCGCCAACACTTCCAGGACAAAAGGCTTGGCGACCATGTCCATGCCCTCTTCAAGAAAGCCCTGGCGCTCGGCAGCAATCTGCGCGTAACCGGTCATGAACAGCACTTTAAGGCCGGGACGATGCTGGCGCGCAATTTCCGCCAACTGGCGACCGTTCATGCCGGGCAGCCCGACATCGGTGACCAGCAGATCGACACGTTGCGCGGACTCGAACAAGGGCAGGGCGATTTTGGCGTTTGCCGCTTCGAAGGTTTTGTAGCCCAGCTCCCTCAGCAGATCGAGCACCAGCATGCGCACCGCCGCGTCATCCTCGACCACGATTGCGGTTTCGCCAGAAGATGAAGCAGCAATCGGTTCGGCTTTCTTCACAGATGAGGTTTCCGGCGTCGGCTCAAGCAAGCGCGGCAAGTACAGGCGCACGCAAGTACCTTGCCCCGGCACGCTGTCGAGGCTGACGTGACCACCGGATTGCTGGGCGAAACCGTAGATCATCGACAGCCCGAGCCCGGTGCCCTGGCCGATCGGCTTGGTGGTGAAGAACGGATCGAACGCTTTGGAGCGAATTGACGGAGTCATGCCGGTGCCGTTATCGCTGACCGCGAGCATGACGTATTCCCCGGCCTTGACCGGTTCGAGAATGGTGATGTCGCTGCTGTCGAGGTAGACGTTGGCAGTCTGGATCAGCAACGTGCCGCCTTCGGGCATCGCGTCGCGGGCGTTGATCACCAGATTGAGCAAGGCATTTTCCAGCTGGCTGACGTCGGTGCTCACCGGCCAAACGTCTTCGGGCAGGCGCAGTTGCAGATCAATCGGATCGCCTTTGGTGCGGCGGATCAGATCTTCCAGCGAGTGCACCAGCTCATTGACGTTCAGTTGCTTGCGGTCCAGCGACTGGCGCCGCGAGAACGCCAGCAAGCGATGCGTGAGCGCCGCCGCGCGATTGGCCGATGACACGGCCGCTTCGGTAAAACGGCCGATCTCGTCGGCACGACCATTGGCGATGTAGCGCTGCATCAAGTCCAGACTGCCGATAATGCCGGTGAGCATGTTGTTGAAGTCGTGGGCGATGCCCCCCGTCAGCTGGCCGACGGCTTCCATCTTCTGCGCGTGGCGCAAGGCATCTTCGGCGCGCTCGCGTTCGAACATCTCGTTCTGCAAACGCTCGTTGGCCTGAGCCAGTTGCTCGGTGCGCGCGCTGACCCGCTCTTCGAGGGTCTCGTTGAGATTACGCAGGGCTTCTTCGGTTTTCTTGCGCTCGGTCTCGTCGATGACAAAGATGTAGAAGCCGTTCACTGCACCGTCCGCACCATGTCGCGGCAGATAATTCATGAGGGCATGACGGGTGCTGCCGTCGCGGTGGGGGGTATAGAAACTGAAGGAACAGGCGCGCCCGGCCAGCGCTTCGGCGATGTACGGTGCACGCAGGAAATACGCCTCTTCGCCGATGACTTCGCGAATCTTGCGCCCGTACAACTCTTGCGGTGTGAGGCCGTACCAGTCGAGATACGCTGCGTTGTTCAAGCGAAAACGTTCTTCGGCGTCGACATAGCTGATCAGGATCGGCATGGCGTTGATGATCAACTGCAATTCGGTCTGGCTCTGACGCAGCGCTTGTTCGGTGTGTTTGCGTTCGGTCAGGTCCAGCGCCGCGCCGAGAAAGCGCATCGGCCGACCATGATGATCCTTGTAGCAACGCCCGCGCGCGAACACCCAGCGCAGCGTGCCATCGGCCTGCAACAAGCGATATTCCTCAGCGTACTCGGTGCCGTGGGTGATGCAGTGCTTGATGCCGCGCGCAACCATTGCGCGGTCTTCGGGGTGCACCCCGTGCATATATTCGCTGATCGGCAATTGCCCGGCCTTGCTCGGATCAACGCCATGCAGTTCGGCAAAATGCGCATCGGCAATGAATCGGTCTTCGCCAATGTCCCAGTCCCACGTTCCGACGGCGTCGGCGGCGGCAAGGGCCAGTTGCAGACGCTCTTCGGACTGGCGCTGAGCCTTGAGGCTTTCCTCGGAACGGCGCTGCAACTCCAGGGCAATACGGCGGCGCTCGTTGGTCTCAATGGCAGTGATCAGAATGCCGGCGACCTGTGCGGTTTCATCACGAATCGGACTGTAGGTCAGGTCCAGCCAGAAATCGGTTTTTTTGCCGTCCCGCTGTACGCTGAAACGCTGCTCGCTGAAGCTGCGCACCTGACCCTGCAGCACCGCTTGGTAGATCGGCTCGGCAAAATCCCGCACTTCCGGCCAGATCTCATGCGTTGGCTGGCCGAAGGCTTCGGGATGCTTGCTGCCGGCGAGCAGGGCGAAGCCATTGTTGTAGATCTGCGTGAGTTGCGGCCCCCACAACAGCAGCATCGGCATCGGCGAATGAATCACGATGTCCACCGCTGTGCGCAGGCTCTGCGGCCAGGTGCCGGCGGCGCCCAGCGGACTGCGGCTCCAGTCGGTGCGGGCGATCAGGGCCTGGGCGTCATCGGTGGTGGGTACAGCATTCATGTTTCAATCCTGAGCGTGGTTCGGTGAGACGGGGTCTATCATTGTTGCAGGAGCCGCGCCAAGCGTAGGCCAAATCTGCTCATTCAATGCTTCGCGGGTGCTTTCAGCCATGGAAATCGATGCACTGTTGTCAACATTGTCGCAAAAAAACGGTTCGGATCTCTTCCTTTCCACCGGCGCACCACCGAGCGCTCGCATTGATGGTGTGCTGACGGCGCTCAGCGATCAGCCATTCAAACCTGGCGAAACCGCGGCCATCGCCACCTCCCTGATGGACGCCGAGCAGCGCCGGGAGTTCGACCGGGATCTTGAAATGAACCTGGCAATCTCCCGAACGGGCGTCGGCCGGTTCCGGGTGAACATTTTCAAGCAGCGCAACGACGTTTCGATCGTTATCCGCAACGTCAAGCTCGACATCCCGCGGTTCGAAGACTTGAAACTGCCGCCGGTGTTGCTGGAAACGGTGATGCTCAAACGTGGCCTGATTCTTTTTGTCGGCGCTACCAGTTCGGGCAAGTCGACCTCCCTGGCGGCGCTGATCGATCATCGCAACCGCCACAGTGCCGGACACATTGTTACCATCGAAGACCCGATCGAATATATCCATCGGCACAAGCGCTCGATCATCAATCAGCGTGAGGTTGGCGTCGATACGCGCAGCTTTCATGCTGCACTGAAGAACACTTTACGCCAGGCACCGGACGTCGTCCTGATTGGTGAGATCCGTGACCGCGAAACCATGGAGCACGCGCTCTCGTTTGCCGATACAGGGCATCTGGTGTTGTCGACATTACATGCGACCAACGCCAATCAGGCGCTGGATCGCATCATCAATATGTTTCCCGAGGAGAAGCGCGAGCAGCTGTTGCAGACATTGGGCAACAACCTGAAAGCCTTTATCTCGCAGCGCTTGGTACGCACTGTCGACGGCCAGCGCAGGGCGGCCGTGGAAGTGTTATTAGGTACGCCGACTGTTGCTGATGCGCTCCGTCGCAATGAGTTGGCTGAGTTGAAAAGTATCATGGAGAAATCCGAAGACTCAGGCATGCAGACATTCGATGCTGCACTGTTACAGTTAGTCCTTGCGCGTGTTATTACAGTAGAAGAAGCTTTGAAAAACGCGGATTCGACAAACAACTTACGGTTAGGCATCAAGCTTAAACTTGATTCTTCAATCAACGAAAAAGCATCGACAGGGGATTGGGGGTTGGTGGAGTAAGTTTCGTGTCTGTAGGCTGCTGAGCGGTCAGGTGATAGATGTTTGAAATCTAGACTAATACTTGGCTAGTTGTGGTTTCGCCTGTTTTTATTAGATTTGCGATCTCGATAGCAAGTCCATGTAAATAAACAGGTCAATGAAATGAAAAATCGATGTGGTGCAGGTGCTCTTTCCAAATTGAGCGCTGCCGATAATGTGCGTTGTTCTGCCGCAGATGAATTAGAACGAATGGCACTTCTAGGTCAGTTGAAAAGATTTCTTGTTGAAGCTCCGGAAGACGTTGCACGGGATATTTCAAACGACGACCAAAAGATTATCTGGCTCTCGCCTGAATCCTCTTTTGGACGTTTACAAAAACCGGCCAGCGAGATGCTTCAGGATCTGATGAGCTTACTCGGTTCTGGCACCTACAGTAGGGTTACGTCTTCGGGTGAAATTCACATATACGTTACTCATGAAGGGTGGATGGATGTATCGGATAACGTCAAGAGTAATCCCGACGCGAATGAGAAGTTCGAGAAGTTAGTCGCTATTGCAGCAGGTCTTGGTGGATTCGTTCACCTTGATAACGCAGTGCTGTTGTCGCAGTGGTTGCGTTTTCACGGGTTCAACGTGCCGGATGACAGAGAAAAACTAGAAAGCTTGATTGGCTTTTTGGAGTGGAAGTGGCCTGAAGGAGATAATTTTGGTAATTACTGGGGGCAGATAACTGGGCTAAATGATACGTCGATCACCTTGACACCACAGCAGTGTGCAGAGATTCGCGCGGTGACGAGTAAACTTTTCCCTGCGAATGAGAATCTACTTAACACAATCTTCAGAAGCGTCAGACCGTATAACACTACTACCGTTAATTGGGACAGCGCTAACGAGGTCGTTGCAATGCTGGTTCGTCATCCAGCGTCGCAGAAAATTGCCAAGGAATACGTCATTGCACTGGACTGGTGGGGGGCGAAGGATTCCGAGGAAATCAGTAGTGACGATCTAGCTCAGGTATTGCTCACCGCAATAATTTTGCAGTTGGATTCATCCATAGGCGTTACTGGCAAGCGCAACTGCATCGGAACCTTTGATATATACGATTCGAGCACCATGGCTGATAGGCCGTTATATGCCATACGTGAAAATTTTGAGGCTTACCTTGTAGCAAAGGGCCATTCGCACTCGATTATTCCTCTCGCTTCCCACCTGCTCCTGGCTCATGTAGCGCCTTGTCTCTTGGTTAAAAATCTGCCCCAAGAGCTTTACGCTGGCTCGATCGGCTGGGTGACGTTTTGCCAGGCGGTGAGCTTTATCGAGATCAATTGTCGAGGCGTCTCTCGCTTCATGACATATGAACAAGTCATGAAGTTTGCAAGCATGGAAACGGTCAGCCCGGTACTGGGGGAGCTGCAAGGTATTACTGCGATCGACCCTATCATTGACTGGGCATTGATGAATGAAGTCATCACTCATGAGCAGCTGAACATGTCTGCTCTTACAGCAGCTCAAGACGCTTTGAATGCGTATAAAACGCACGTGGATGATATTGTTTTGGGAATCAAGGCATTTGGGGCGGCTCCGCCCAATCGGAAACGACTGGCGATGACTGCATTGAAGCAGGCGGTTGCTGATTTTGATGTTATTGAACAACCTCTTTTGCGTCCTGAGACTTATTCTGCAATGAGAGTGTCGATGCTTGATCTTCATATCGAAGGGGTGCTGACGTCCGGAACATGGGATTGGAATAAAGAGCCCGGCATTTTCGATAAGTATCCGCAGCTTTTGGCCTTGCCTGCCATCAAACCAGCATTCGAAGCTGAACTCGTTAGCTATCACTGCAATATTCATAAGGCGATGGCTTCAAACATAAAGCTGGCGATAGCAGGAATGCCTCGAGCCGATCGAGATGTCTTTGCCTCAAGCGAGATCACGTTTTTTACTGTACGTCCTTCGGTTGCAGAGGTTTACTATCCATCATCGGCTAACTATAACTTGGTCGGCGCGGGTAATCAGCCACCCAAAAATATCGAAGTTCAGCTCAAGAGAGACCAGGCGGTGGGGCGGTTCGGCGTAATTATGATAGCTTCCTTCGGGAATAATCAGACTTTATGCTATGAAATGTTTACCTTGCTGGGGGAGTGCAGAAGAAACGATGAGCTAGGCAAATTGATTATTTATACCCAAAAAATGAACATGCCTGGAAGGGTTGAATATACAGGGAAGCCCAATGATGCATTTTTCCCTTTGCCTCCCACGCATAACGTTCCAACTGATTTCGATAGCTATATTGTCGGAAAAAAGCCGTCGCCGAATGCCTCTGGGATTATGGTTATAGAGAAACTTGGCACTGTTATCGCTCCGACTTCTGCGTCGCGGGTCGTTCGGAATCATTATCAGTTTTTCGTAAATGAGCATATCGAAAATATTGCCCAATTTGTTGTGAAGAACAGACCTTTGGGCAGCCTCCAGGATTTCAGGGAAGTCTTCACCGAATACACTGATAAAGAGCGTGCGGAGAACACTTATAACGAGGTGCTGACGTATATTATTGACCTGTGTGTCCCGTTCAAGAAATGTATCGAAGACTTGGCTTCCGGAAATAGAAATCAGGTGGTTGACGGAATTTACGCGTGCACGATGGATGCTATCGGTATTTTCTTCACTGTACTGGGTGCCCCGGCTAAAATTCTGCATATCGCAGCCAAAACAGTTTCGTTGACGGCAAAAATCGGCAGCCTCGTCAGGTTTGGCATTTCTCTGACAGTCTCGACTTTCAATCCGATTGATGGATTGCCAACTGCTGGATACCAAGCGTCGAAAGCATTGTTCAAAAGCGTCATGCATTTGGGCGCGTCGGGCGCAAAGGTTGTGGAATCTGCCGTTGTCCAGATGAGCAGACTGACCGGTACGGCGCGGGAATTTCACAAGCTGGCGAATGCTACCGATGTTGGTTTCGGGAGGTGGCGCCCGCTTGGAAGCACCGCGTCTTCTTTCAATGTCTGTGCCATCAAGAAAAGCAGTGAGTGGTACGCGGCCAATCGGCTAGGTAAGCCGTGGGGAAAACGACTCGTCAATTTCGACCTGCAAGAGAAGTTTAGTCTGCCATTACTGCAGAAACCGGTTCCGGGTGTTTTTACAGCTCACATTCTCGAGCGCAGTCTGCCACTGGCCCGTTTCAAAATAGACAGCGCAATTGAAATGCTGGGCTCGCCGGCGCTGAATTTCAAAACCGACCCCGCGATTGGATTGTTTTTTGGCAGTACCGCGGCGGCGCGTGACGAATTGTCCAATCTGCTAAGCGCCATCAGGCTGGATTTCGGCGGAACGTCCGCCAGTAATTTCCTGTTGGATAGTCTGAAACTAGATGATGGCGTCATTGAGGTAAATCCATTCGATTACAGTAAATGGAAGAGCGCAGGAGCTACAGATAAAAAGCGTGTTCAGTACATGACGGTCAATACACGTAACTTCAACCAGCGATTCAGCCTGACAGGTTACGGCGAAATCGCTGATGACCTCATCCACGAAATGATTCGGGTCAACCCCGCCAAGACCAGTCTGATCACTGCCGAGGGGGCGACCCGAGATGGTAAGGTCGGTTTGGATGTGGCGCCTTTACTAAACTTGGCAAAGGGACGCTTGCCCCGATCTGAGCCTATCACTGGCAGTTTTCACGAAAGTGCTCAAGCGCTCCTCAATGCAGACTCGCTGATGCTCGTTATTGCCTTGCTCAGTTTGTTGAAAACAAACGAAGCGTTGTTTTCGCTGAATCTCAGCATCATGCGCGCAGCGATCGAAGCCAGTGGAGATCAGCCCCTCACCGGTGAAGTTGTAATACAGCTGAATTGAGGCTGCGCCAGACGAAATTCAGTGTTGAATAACTTCGGTCATGGCCAGTTCGCGCCGATCCCGAAACTGCTCCAGCGCTTCGGGATTGGCCAGTGCATCGGTATTTTTCACTGGCCTCCCATGCACGACATCGCGCACCGCCAGCTCTACGACTTTGCCGCTGATGGTGCGCGGTATATCGGTTACTGCGACGATGCGTGCGGGAACATGCCTGGGTGTGGTATTGGCGCGGATCACTTCGCGGATTCGCTGTTCAAGCCCTTCATCCAGCTCGACGCCGTCGCGCAAACGCACGAACAACACGACGCGCACATCCTCCTGCCATTGCTGACCGATGGCGACGCTGTCCAGCACTTCACTGATTTTCTCGACCTGCCGATAAATCTCCGCCGTGCCGATGCGCACGCCGCCCGGATTCAACACCGCATCCGAGCGGCCATGGATCATCATTGCGCCATCGGACAATTGCTCGGCGTAATCACCCTGCGCCCATACACCGGGGAACTGGCTGAAATAAGACTGGTGCAGTTTTGAGCCGTCGGGGTCATTCCACAAGCCGATCGGCATCGCCGGGAAGTGCCGCGTGCAGACCAGTTCACCTTTCTCACCGATCACCGGCTGGCCAGCGTCGTTCCACACCTCGACGGCCATGCCCAGGCTCTTGCCCATGATTTCCCCGCGCCGTACCGCTGACAGCGGATTGCCATTGACGAAGCACGAAACGATGTCGGTGCCACCGGACATCGAGGCCAGACACACCTCGGTTTTGAAGTCGCGATAAACGAAATCGTAGCTTTGCGGTGACAAAGCCGAGCCTGTGCACAGCAGGGTTTTCAAACTGCTCAAATCATGGCTTTCCCGTGGCCTGGCGCCGCTGCTTTCCAGCGTCGCGAGGAATTTCGGACTGGTGCCAAACACGCTGATGCGTTCATCGTCGATCAGGTCGAGCAGGCGCTGGTGATCCGGGTGGAACGGCGAGCCGTCGTAGAGCACCACGGCGCTGCCCACTGCGAGTGCCGAGACCAGCCAGTTCCACATCATCCAGCCGCAGGTCGTGTAGTAGAACAAACGGTCACCGGGACTGAGGTCGCAGTGCAAACCATGTTCCTTGACGTGTTGCAGCAGCACGCCGCCGGTGCTGTGGACGATGCATTTCGGCACGCCAGTGGTGCCGCTGGAGTACAGCACGTAGAGCGGATGATTGAACGGCACCGGGGTGAAATCCGGTTCACCGCCGGGTTGATAGAAGTCTTCCCAGAAGCAGACATCAGCGTGGGTTTGGTAATCCTCGATGCGCGCTTGCGGACGGGCGTACGGGACGATGATCAACTGCTGCAGCGACGGCAGCTGTGTCAGGATTTCGTTGAGCTTGGCGGTTTGATCCAGGGTTTTTCCGGCGTATTGATAACCGGCACAGGTGAGCAGCACTTTCGGTTCGATCTGGCCAAAGCGATCGATCACGCCGTGGGTGCCGAAGTCGGGCGACGAGCAGGACCAGATCGCACCGAGGCTGGTAGTGGCCAGCATCGCCACCAGGGTTTGCCAGGTGTTGGGCATGCAAGCCGCCACGCGATCACCCCGGCCAACGCCCGCCGCGCGCAGGCTCGCCTGAAACCCGGCGACCTGTTCGGCCAACTCGGCCCAGGTCAGTTGTTCGCGCTGACCATTCTCTGCAACTGCGATCACGGCCACGGCATCGTCGCGGCGGCGCAACAGGTGTTCGGCGAAGTTCAGGGTCGCGCCCGGGAACCACTCGGCGCTGGGCATTTCTGCACCTTCACGCAAGATGGCGTCTGGCTGAGTGTGGAAGCGGATGTCGAAGAAATCGACGATCGCCTGCCAGAACGCCGGGCGCTGATCGATGCTCCATTGGTGCAGGGCAGGGTAGCCGTCGAGCTTGAGCGAATGCCGCTGATTGATATCGCGCCGGAAGGCATCCATACGCGAACCGGCGATACGCTGGGTGTCGGGTTGCCAGAGAATGTCGGACATGGGCTTGCCTCTTCTTATCGGATTCGTACAGGCCAGGGAGATCATTCCCTGTGGGAGCGAGCCTGCTCGCGAAAGCGTTGTCTCAGTATCCCGAACTGTGTCTGATAAACCGCATTCGCGAGCAGGCTCGCTCCCACAATGGCCAGGTGTTTATTGCGCCAACCAGCCACCATCAATGTTCCACGCCGCGCCGCGCACCTGGCTGCCGGCTTCGCTGCACAAGAACAGCACCAGCTCACCCAGATGCTGCGGTGTGACAAACTCCAGCGAGGGCTGTTTTTCCGCCAGCAGATCATGCTGCGCCTGCTGCGGATCGACCCCCTTGGCCGCGCGATCGTCGATCTGCTTCTGCACCAGCGGCGTCAACACCCAGCCCGGACAGATCGCATTGCAGGTGACATTGCTGGTCGCGGTTTCCAGCCCGACCACTTTGGTCAGGCCGATCACGCCATGCTTGGCGGCAACGTACGCGGCTTTGCCGGTGGAGCCGACCTGGCCATGCACCGAGGCGATATTGATGATGCGCCCCCAGTTCTTGCGGCGCATGCCCGGCAGACTCAAACGGGAGCTGTGGAACACCGATGACAGGTTGATCGCAATGATCGAATCCCAGCGCTCAACCGGAAACTCTTCTACCGCCGCAACGTGCTGAATGCCAGCGTTGTTGACCAGAATGTCGACGCCGCCAAACTCGCGCTCGGCGTAGGCGACCATGTCGGCAATCTGCGCCGGGTCGCTGACATCGGCGGGATGATGGCCGACCTTGCCGCCGAACTGAGCGACTTCGGCGATCACCTTCGAAGCATCGCCGAAGCCATTGAGAATCAGGTTGGCGCCAGCTTTCGCGAGAGTCAGCGCGATGCCCAGGCCGATACCGCTGGTGGAGCCGGTCACCAAAGCTGTCTTGCCGGAAAGAGTGGTCATGAATACCTCACACAATACCAGTGGCGTAGAAAGTGCCGATCACCACGAAAACCGCGAGGGTCTTGATCAGCGTAATACAGAAAATGTCTTTGTAGGCTTCGCGGTGGGTCAATCCGGTCACCGCCAGCAGGGTGATCACCGCGCCGTTGTGCGGTAGGGTGTCCATGCCGCCACTGGCCATCGCGGCCACGCGGTGCAGCACTTCCAGCGGGATATTCGCCGCATGTGCTGCACTGATGAACTGCTCGGACATCGCCGCCAGCGCAATGCTCATGCCGCCCGAGGCCGAACCGGTGATGCCGGCGAGCAGCGTCACGGTGATCGCTTCGTTGACCAACGGATTGGGAATCTGCTTGAGCCAGTCGGCCAGCACCAGAAAGCCCGGCAGCGAAGCGATTACCGCACCAAAGCCGTATTCAGACGCGGTGTTCATGGCCGCGAGCAACGCACCGCTGACCGCACTTTTGCTGCCTTCGGCGAGCTTGCTTTTAATCGCCTTAAAGCCGAACGCCAGCACCATGAGGATGCCGACCAGCAACGCCGCCTGCACCGCCCAGATCGCCGTGAGCTTGGCGATTTCGGTAGTGACCGGCGCGGCCATGCCCGGCAGTGCGAGGCTGTGGGTCTTGCCATACCACTGCGGAATCCACTGGGTGAACAGCAGGTTCATGATGCCCACGGCCAGCAATGGCGACAGGGCAATCCACGGGTTGGGCAGCTTCAGGTCTTCGGCAGTTTCCGGTTCGTTGCGCAGTTCAGTGCCGTAGCCTTCGCCGGCACGTTGCGCCTTGTTGCGTTGGCGCTGCAGAAACAGCATGCCGGCGCAGAACACGAAAATCGTGCCGATCACCCCCAGCCACGGCGCCGCCCATGCGGTGGTGTTGAAGAAGGTGCTGGGAATGATGTTCTGGATCTGCGGCGTGCCGGGCAGCGCGTCCATGGTGAACGAGAATGCACCGAGGGCAATGGTTGCCGGAATCAAACGCTTGGGGATATTGCTCTGGCGGAACATCTCCGCTGCAAACGGGTAAACAGCGAAGACAACGACGAACAACGACACGCCGCCATAAGTGAGCAGGGCGCACACCAGCACGATCACCAGCATTGCTTGTCTGGTGCCGAGCAGGCGAATCGCAGCGGCGACGATCGAGCGCGAGAAACCGGACAGCTCGATGAGCTTGCCGAACACCGCGCCGAGCAGAAATACCGGGAAATAGAGCTTGATGAAACCGACCATCTTGTCCATGAACACCCCGGTGAACGCGGGGGCGACGGCGGACGGATCGGTCAGCAGCACCGCGCCGAGAGCAGCGATCGGGGCGAAGAGGATGACGCTGTAGCCACGGTAGGCGGCGAGCATCAGCAGCGTCAGGGCTGCCAAGGCAATGATCACACTCATGGTGTGTCTCTCCAGATTGTTATTTTTGTGGGTGAAACGGGTGTGGAGAGGTGTTAGCGATTACTGTGCCAAATACCTAACATGTTGATATCTATAGATATTTCATGAGGGAGTGGGATTGCGCTGAAGAATTTGTCTCGTTTGTGAGACCGAAAAGATCGCAACCTTCGGCAGCTCCTACAAGGAAATACGTATCTACCCTGTAGGAGCTGCCGAAGGCTGCGATCTGTTGATCTTTAAAAGCCGATCCAAGATATGAGATCAGTGTCTCTTTATGTAGACTCGACAATCCCCAGCGCAGCCATTTTCTTGTACAGCGTCGACCGTCCCAGACCCAGCCGAACCGCAGCCTCCGGCACTTTCCCCGCGCATTGCGCCAGGGTAGATTCGATCAACTGCCGATCAAAGCGCGCCCGCGCCTGCGCGAATGTCTCCCGAGCCGATGCGTGCGTGCTTTGCTCGGACGTTCGCTCAACCGGAGTAAGCGTGCCAATCGCGCCGCGAATATCCTGCTCGGTCAGCATCAGATCATCACTGAGCAACGCCGCCCGCTCCAGCACATTACGCAACTCACGGATGTTGCCTGGCCAGGCATGCTGGCCGAGCAACGCCAGCGCGTCGCGGTGCAGTTCATGCTGGCTGCGCAGCTCTTCGAGAATCGCCTCGCTCAGCGCCGGCAAATCGTCGAGACGTTCGCGCAGCGGCGGCACCTGGATCGGCAGCACATTGAGGCGGTAGTACAAATCGGCGCGAAATTCGCCGCGCTTGATCGCCGCCTGCAAATCCGTCGACGTCGCGGCGATTACCCGCACATCGCTCTGAATCACTTCATTGGAGCCGACCGGCTCGAACTCCTTTTCCTGCAACACGCGCAGCAGTTTGCTTTGCAGCGGTAGCGGCATATCGCCGATCTCGTCGAGAAACAGCGTGCCACCCTGAGCGATCTGCAGTTTGCCGGTGCGGCCCTTGCGGTCGGCGCCGGTAAAGGCGCCGGGTGCCGTGCCAAAGAACTCGGCCTCCAGCAGCGCCTCGGGAATTGCCGCGCTGTTGATGCTGACGAAGGCTTTGTGCGCGCGCGGCGAAGCGCTGTGAATGGCTTGTGCGAGTAACTCTTTGCCAGTGCCGGTTTCTCCCAGCAGCAACACGGGCGAATCAGCGCTGGCGCTTCGTCGCGCACGTCGTTTGACTTCAAGGCTGGCGGCGCTGGTACCGATGAAATGGGCGAAGTTGTATTTGGTCTGCCGCGCACGCAGCAGTGAGCGGGTCGAGGCGAGTTCTTCCTGCATGCTCAGGTAACGCTTGAGCATCGGCGACAGCGTGCGCAACTCGTCGAACAGGGCAAAACCGATGGCGCCGATCACGCTGCCGGCATCGTCGTGGATCGGCAGGCGCATCACCACCAGCGGCTCCTTTGGCGTGTCCTGCATGTCCAGCAGAATCGGCCGACCGGTGCGCACCACCTCGCGCAGCAAACTCCCGGGGATCACGCTTTCGCAAGGCTTGCCGATAGCGCCTGCCGCCGATTCGAGACCAAAGCGCCGGGCATAGCGTTCGTTCATCCAGACGATGTTCGCATCGCGATCGACAATCACCGTGCCCTCACTGGATTGCTCGATGATCTCGAACAGCGAACGGATCGCCAGAGTGCGGACTCGTTGGTAGTCCTTGAGGCTGTCGGTGGTGTTCATGGAGGCTGGTCCTGATTGTTTATTGCCGGTACCGATCCCTTCGCGAGCAGGCTCGCTCTCACAGGGGCCTGCATTCCAAATGTGGGAGCGAGCTTGCTCGCGAATGCCGCGCCGCGAATCAGCAGAAAATACCTACCCCGGATGCGCCGCCGCCAGCAGCTCTTTGGTGTAGGGATGCTGCGGGTTGTCAAACACGTCGTGACTGGCACCACGCTCGACCACCTGACCGTCCTTGATCACGATCATGTCATGCGCCAACGCGCGCACCACCGCCAGATCATGACTGATGAACAGGTAGGTCAAACCGTATTTCTCCTGCAGATCACGGAGCAGGGCGACCACTTGTTTCTGCACGGTGCGGTCGAGCGCAGAGGTCGGTTCGTCAAGCAAAATCAGCGCGGGTTTGAGCACCAACGCCCGGGCAATGGCGATGCGTTGGCGCTGGCCACCGGAAAACTCATGGGGATAACGGTGGCGGCTCTCGGGGTCGAGGCCAACTTCCCTGAGCACGCGAATCACTTGCTCATCGCACTCATTGGCCGTCGACTCGAAATGCACTTCGAGGCCTTCGCTGATGATCTGTGCCACCGACATGCGCGGGCTCAGGCTGCCAAACGGGTCCTGAAACACCACCTGCATCTGCCGCCGCCACGGCCGCAGCTGCTTTTGATTGAGGCCGTCCAGCGCTTCGCCCTGAAAGCGAATGCTGCCCTCGGAATCCAGCAAGCGCAGGATCGCCTGACCCAGCGTCGACTTGCCCGAACCGGACTCGCCAACAATGCCCAAGGTCTTGCCGCGCTGGATATTCAGGCTGATGCCATCGACAGCGCGCAGATACTGCTTGCGCCTGAACAGCCCGCCGCTGACCTGGAAATTGACGCGCAAGTCAGCGACTTCCAGTACATTTTCACGTTCGTCACGGGGCAGGGCTTCACCTTCCGGCTCAGCGTTCAACAGCACGCAGCTGTAAGGGTGTTTGGGTTCGGTGAACAGGGTTTCGCAGGGTGCCTGCTCGACGATCTCGCCAGCCTTCATCACACACACCCGCTGCGCGATGCTGCGCACCAGATTGAGATCGTGACTGATCAGCAGCAGCGACATGCCTAGCCGCTGTTGCAGGGACTTGAGCAGCAAGAGAATCTTGCGCTGCACGGTGACATCCAGTGCCGTTGTCGGCTCGTCGGCAATCAACAACTCCGGTTCGCAGGCCAGGGCCATGGCGATCATCACCCGTTGCCGTTGCCCACCAGAGAGTTGATGCGGATAGGCTTTCAGGCGTTCCTTGGGTTTTTGAATGCCGACCAGTCCGAGCAATTCGAGAATGCGCTGCTGCGCTTGCTTGCCGCCGAGGCCGCGGTGCAGCAACAGGGTCTCGCCGATCTGCTTTTCGATGGTGTGCAGCGGATTGAGCGAAGTCATCGGTTCCTGAAAGATCATGGCGATGCGATTGCCGCGCAGCTCGCGCAAGACCTTCGGATCAGCACCGAGCAACTCCTGCCCGCGATAGCGGATGCTGCCACGGGTTTGCGCCTCGCTCTCAGGCAGCAGTTGCAGGATCGAATGCGCGGTCACCGATTTCCCCGAGCCCGATTCGCCCACCAGAGCCAGGCACTCACCGGGGCGGATATCCAGGCACAGGTCACGCACCACAGTCTGACCATGGAAGGCGACATTGAGGTTGCGGATTTCAATCAGGTTTTCAGTCATGGTCACGCTTCAGGATCGAGGGTCAAAAGCGTCACGTAGCGCTTCGCCGATGAATACCAACAAGGAGAGGATCAGCGCCAGGGTAAAGAACGCGGTCAACCCGAGCCACGGTGCTTGCAGGTTCTGCTTGCCCTGACCGATCAGTTCGCCCAGCGAGGCACTGCCGGCCGGCATGCCGAAGCCTAGAAAATCCAGCGCGGTCAGCGTTGAAATCGCCCCGGTCAGAATGAACGGCAGATAACTGAGCGTCGCGTTCATTGCGTTGGGCAGGATGTGCCGGAAGATCACCTTGCGGTCAGTCAGGCCCAGGGCACGCGCTGCCTTGACGTATTCCAGATTGCGCCCGCGCAGGAACTCGGCGCGCACCACGTCCACCAGCGCCAACCATGAAAACAGCGCCATGATCCCCAGCAGCCACCAGAAATTCGGCTCGACGAACCCGGAGAGGATGATCAGCAGATACAGCACCGGCAGCCCCGACCAGACTTCCAGCACGCGTTGTCCGAGCAGGTCGACCCAGCCACCGTAATACCCCTGCAATGCGCCGGCGGCGATACCGATCAGCGCACTGACAAAAGTCAGCATCAGGGCAAACAGAATCGACACCCGAGCACCAAAGATGACCCGCGCCAGCACATCGCGCGCCTGATCGTCGGTGCCCAGCCAGTTCACCGAAGTCGGCGGACTTGGCGCCGGTTTGTTCAGATCATAGTTGGGGGTGTCGTCGCTGAACGGAATCGGCGGGAACAGCAACCAGCCACCGTCCTTGCGTATCAGATTCTGCACGTACTCGCTGCGATAATCGGCCTGAAACGGCAGTTGCCCGCCGAACTCCTGTTCGGTATGGCGCTTGAACACCGGGAAGTACCACTGGCCCTGATAACTGACCATCAACGGTTTGTCGTTGGCGATCAACTCGCCACCCAGCGTCAGGATGAACAGGCCGATGAACAGCCACAGCGACCACCAGCCACGACGGTTTTTCTTGAAACGTTCGAAACGGCGACGACCCAAAGGCGAGAGCTTGAACATCAGGCATTCCTCGCGGCGAAGTCGATACGCGGGTCGACCAGGGTGTAGCACAGGTCGCCGATCAGTTTTATCAGCAGGCCGAACAGGGTGAAGATGAACAGTGAACCGAACACCACCGGATAATCCCGCGATACCGCTGCTTCGTAACTCATGCGCCCAAGGCCATCGAGGGAGAAGATCACTTCGATCAGCAGTGAGCCGGCGAAGAACACACTGATGAACGCCTGAGGTATCCCCGAGACCACCAACAGCATGGCGTTGCGAAACACGTGTCCGTACAGCACGCGGCGTTCGCTCAAGCCTTTGGCGCGGGCAGTTACTACGTACTGTCGGGTGATTTCATTGAGGAACGAGTTTTTTGTAAGTATCGTCAGCGTCGCGAATCCACCGATCACCAGCGCCGTGACCGGGAGCACCAGATGCCAGAAGTAATCGGCGATCTTGCCCAGTGTCGACAGCGATTCGAAGTTGTCCGACACCAGCCCGCGCACCGGAAACCAGTTCAGCGAAGTGCCTCCGGCGAATACGACGATCAGGAACATCGCGAACAGAAACGCCGGCATGGCGTAACCGATGATGATCGCCGTGCTGCTCCAGATATCGAAATGGCTGCCGTGGTGCACAGCCTTGCGGATGCCCAGCGGGATCGACACCAGATAGGTGATCAGCGTCGCCCACAGCCCGAGCGAAATGGTCACCGGCATCTTTTCCAGAATCAGGTCGGTGACTGTTGCTCCACGGAAGAAGCTCTTGCCGAAGTCCAGTTGCGCGTAATTCTTCAGCATCAGCCACAGACGCTCGTGGGCCGGTTTGTCGAAGCCGTACTGCTTTTCGATGTCCTTGATCAGCTGCGGATCGAGGCCACGGCTGGCGCGCGAGGCAGTGCTCGAGGTCTCGCTGGCACCGCCGCCGACACTGGCACCGCCAATGCCTTGCAGGTGGGCGATGGCTTGTTCGACCGGTCCGCCGGGCGCGGCCTGAATGATCACGAAATTGACCAGCAGGATGATCACCAGCGTCGGAATGATCAGCAGCAGGCGCCGCAGTATGTAACCCCACATCAGTGCGGCCCTCCGGGTCTGCTGCGACTGATTTTCTGGGCGGTCATTTGCTGATTGGTCAGCGGCGTGCGGCTGATTTCCCACCAGCTCTCGATGGCTTCGTCGTTGCTCGCCTGCACCGTGGGAATGCCGAAGCGGTTCCACCAGACGGTCGAGGTGCCTGGCGGGTAGTAATTGGGAATCCAGTAGTAGTTCCATTGCAGTACCCGGTCCAGCGCATGGGCGTAATGCAGCATGTCCGATTGGGTCGAGGCGCGGATCAGGCCGTTGATCAAAGTGTCGACTGCCGGATTTTTCAGCACCATGTAGTTGTTTGCGCCCGGGTCGTTGGCCGCTGCCGAGCCGAAGTAGTTGAGCAACTCGCCGCCCGGAGAAGTGGTAACGGGATAGCCGGTGACGATCATGTCGTAGTCGCGACTCATCAGGCGATTGACGTATTGCGAGGCGTCGATGCGGCGGATATTGAGCTCGATGCCGATCTGTTTCAGCGTGCGTTTGTAAGGCAACAGCAGGCGATCCATGCCGTTCTGGCTGACCAGAAAAGTGAAGCTCAGCGGTTCGCCGGCGCTGTTGACCAACTGGTCGCCATCCGGTTTCCAGCCGGCCTGTTCGAGCAGTTGCAGGGCTTGCAACTGCTTGTCACGGATGATGCCGCTGCCATCGGTCTTCGGCGCTTCGAAGACTTTGGTGAACACTTCTTCGGGAATCTGATCGCGCAGTGGTTCAAGGATTTTCAGTTCCTGTGCGTCGGGCAACTGTCGGGCGGCGAGGTCGGTGTTGGAGAAGTAACTCTGCTGGCGGATATAGACGTTACGCATCATCTGCCGGTTGCTCCATTCGAAATCCCAGAGCATCGCCAGTGCCTGGCGCACGCGGCGGTCCTGGAACATCGGCTTTTGCAGGTTGAACACGAAACCCTGGGCCGATTGCGGCGCTTCAGTGGCGAGGTGGGCCTTCTGCAAACGGCCATCGCTGAGGGCAGGGCTGTCGTAGCCGATCGAGTAGCCGGTCGCGGAAAACTCGCGGTTGTAGTCATAGGCGCCACCACGCAGCACCTGGCGGGCGACATCGGTGTCGCCGAAGTACTCGATGCTGAAATGGTCGAAGTTGTACAGGCCGCGGCTGACCGGCAGGTCCTTGCCCCACCAGTCGCCATTGCGTTCGAACGTGATACTGCGCCCGGAGTCGACCTTGCCAACCCGGTACGGCCCACTGCCCAGCGGCGGTTCATAACCACCGCCGCTGGCGAAATCGCGACTCTTCCACCAGTGTTCGGGGAACACCGGCAGGGTCGCGATATCCAGGGGCAGGGTGCGGTTTTCGTTACTTTTGAAGTCGAAGCGCACGGTCAGCGGTGCCTCGATTTCGACGCCTTTGACGTCGGCAAACTGGGTGCGATAACGCAGGCTGCCTTGGGTCATCAGCAGGTTGTAGGTGTAGCGAACGTCTTCGGCAGTGATCGGTTTGCCATCGGCAAAGCGCGCCTTCGGGTTGATGAAGAAACGTAGCGAAAGACCATCGTCCGAACGTTCCATCTTCTGCGCAACCAGACCATAGACGGTGTAAGGCTCGTCCAGCGAGCGCTGGGCCAGCGGCGAATACAGCAGGCCGTCGATCTGCGTCACGCCGATGCCTTTGTCGATATAAGGCAGCAAATGGTCGAAGTGGCCGATTTCGATGGCCGAGCGCCGCATCGTCCCGCCCTTCGGCGCTTGCGGATTGGTGTAGTCGAAATGGCTGAAACCGGCGGGGTATTTGGCCGGTTCGCCGTAAACGGTCAGTGCGTGTTGCGGGGCAGCGTTCACGCCAGCGGCGCCAATGAGAAAGGCGAGGGCGGTGAGCATCAGTGTGGGAAAAACCAGTCGCATCGTCAGCCTTGGAACGCAAAATCGATAAGCGCAAGTTGTACGCGAGCCGCGCGCCACTCGCCAGCCGTATGTGTAACTGAAACACAACGGCCCACCAGAAGGCGGGCCGTTGTCAGCAATCGGACGACGAATCAGTCCTGACGGCTGGTGACTTCCAGCAGGTGATAACCGAACTGGGTTTTTACCGGGCCTTGCACGACGTTGATCGGCGCGCTGAATACCACGGTGTCGAATTCCTTGACCATCTGGCCTGGACCGAACGAGCCCAGATCGCCGCCCTGACGGCTGGACGGGCAGGTGGAGTTGGCTTTGGCGACTTCAGCAAAATCGGCGCCGGCTTCGATCTGAGCCTTGAGTTCGTTGCACTTGTCTTCGCTGGAAACCAGGATGTGGCGGGCAGTGGCTTTGGCCATGGGGAATTCTCCGAACTGTTTCAATAAAAGGTGGAGCGTACCGGAATCAGTCGGCGAATTCTCGGCAAAGTTCCATTCTGCGTTCCTTGCCCGATTCATAGATCCGCCGCTTGCAGACGCTGGGCATGTTCGACGTACAGGTCGATCGGATCCGGCGAGGGCGCTTTTGTGCCCGCGCTCCGCCGCAGGCTGGCCAAATGATCCATTGGGTAATCGGAGCGGATCACTTGGCCGAGATGGCTACTGAAGCGTCCGACAAAACCATCATTCTGCTGGGGTTCGGTGGTGAAATATTGCGACAGGACCCGGCAGGTTGCTTGAACCGGATCCAGCACTGGCAACGTGGATTGCGCAACAACCCCGCTCCACGAGTAGTAGCGCACGCCGTTGACTTGCTCAGGACCATGCCCGCCCCAGGTTTGCGGCAGTCCCTGGGGAAATTTGTCATTGAATTGACCGACGCCGACCGTGGTCAATGCGTTGAGTGCGGCTAACGCATTCTGCGGCAATGTCACGCTGCCGCTCAGTAGTGACAGCAAGTCGGCAAATTGTGTCGCCACGTTCTGTGCGACGGCTTCGGGAAGCTTGCCTGGAATCAGTGCCCTGCGCAGGAAGTCGGCGAGCTCCGAGCCATGGTTCGGGCCACTGACGGAGGTGACCGAAGCAACGACGCCTGGTGCAAGCGCCGCCGCATAGCGTGCAGCGAGTGCGCCTTGACTGTGTCCTATTAGGTTGACTTTCTTCGCGCCTGTGCCTCGCAGCACGCAAGCAATCTGTGACAGCAGTTGCTCGCCCCTCATTTCATTGTCGTGGGTGGCCGAAAGGTGTGGAACAAACAATCGACAGCCGGCCGTTTTCAGCACGGACTTGACGTCATGGAACAGCTCGCAATGACCGATACGCTCGAACCCGAACAGACCGTGGACCAACAGGATGGGATAACGAGTTGTAGCATTCCGTTGCATGTTCTTACCTTTTTCGTAGAAGTTCATCGGGAAATCACCGGGCCACTCTAAAACACTCATCCCGTTGAAGAAGTACGAAGAGGCTTCACATTGCGTTTGAAAATGGACTACGAGGCGTACGAAATTTCGGAGAGCTGTGAAATCCGAATCGGAAGTTCAATGGGTCGTTTGTCGGCATAACCGCGTGACCTCTGATGTTGCCTACTTTGCGAGTAGCGGTTACGCCGTTGTCGCGGTGGATTCGGCTGACATCCGGAACGTTCAAAGAGGTCCTCAATGTAGATGTCAGTGTCGTCATTCGGGGCGGCACGTTTTCCAGGGAGTGGAAGCGAAAATGAATAGCCATGAAATCGAGTTTTGCTGGCGGATGCGCCAGCCGATGGTTGCCGAAGTGTCTATCGAACCTCTGGTCGCGCCAACGATTGACGGGCTCCAAGGGAGCGTGTTGGATCCTTCGCTGGCCAAGGCCATCGTTCGCATTTCCCCTTATGCCAACATGAGCTGCGGCGATCAGATCGTGCTGTCTTGGGAGGGGCTGGATATCGAAGGCTTTGCCTATCAATACGAGAGTGTTCGATTCATCAGCCAGGTCCAGGTTGGCAAAGACGTCATCTTCGTCATCAAGGCGATGCATGTCGCTGCGCTGGACGGGGGCTCGCTGGAGGTTTACTGGACACTGCAAAGTGCGTCCGCGCCCAAGGCAGTGGAATCTGCTCGCCTGCAACTGTCTGTCGGGGACGTTGGACCGCATCTGTTGGCGCCCCAAATAGAAGGCGCTGTAAACGGAGCGCTGGAGCCGTCGCGAGTGGTCGAAGGCACCCTGGTGACCCTGCAGCCTTACGCTCGGATGTCAGCGGGCGACCGGATCATGCTGTCGTGGCATGGAGATGCTTCGCCTGAAATATTCACCGACTCGTTGAAGGTCGAGGCCTGCGCCGTCGCGCAAAGCCTGTCGTTCTGGGTGCCGGCCAGCTACGTCGAAGCGCATCGTGGTGGCGAGGTGGTGGTCGCCTACCGTGTTGAACAATGCTGTGGAGCCATCCGAACCTCGGAGCCTGCGACGGTTTTCATTGGGCCGGCATTGCGTGCTGAACTGGCCGCGCCGGATATTGTTGGGGCGATCGATGATGTGCTGTCGGTGAAGGACTCGATAGAGGGGGTTTCCATTCTGATTGAAGACCCGCAGGTGCAGGAAGACGAGTTGGTCTATCTCAAGTGCGATGGTGATTTTTTCAGTCATCGCGATGATCTTGAAATCACTCGGGAGACGGCCGGGCAACCGGTGAGTTTCATTGTTCCCCATCGGTTCTGGCGCGAGCACCACGGCACGACGGTGGAGATTGCCTACACCATCGAACGTCTGGACGATACCAGTCAGCAATCTGCCGTGAGGCGGATCAGCATAGTGGCATAACCTGGGGAAGGTCAGCCCTCCGCGCTTCGTATGGAATGGGAGGGCGATCTGCGATCAGGCCCTGGCGTTAGCGAGGCGCCGTGCGGCGTCGGTCAGCAAATGTTCCGTTGCGTCAAAGCCGAGGCAGCCATCGGTGATCGATACGCCGTAGCGTAGAGAGGTGCTCAGCGGCTGGCAGCCTTCGAACAGATGAGATTCCAGCATCGCGCCGATCAGCGAGTGGTTGCCACGCAGGCGTTGTTCAAGCACCTCGTTGAAGACGGCTGGCTGGCGCAGGGGATCCTTGCCGCTATTGGCATGGCTGCAATCGACCATGATCCGGCTGGGGATCTTCAGTCGGCTGAGTTCGGCGCTGATGTTGGCTACGCTGGTTGCATCGTAGTTCGGCCCTTGATGGCCACCGCGCAGCACAATGTGGGTGTCAGCGTTGCCGGCTGTCTGCACGATCGCTGGATGCCCTTGGCTGTCCACGCCGAAGTGCCGATGCGGATGGGCTGCCGAGCGCATGGCGTCGACAGCAATGGCGGCGCCGCCGTCGGTGCCGTTCTTTAAGCCCACGGGCATGTTCAAGCCACTGGCCATTTCGCGGTGGATCTGCGACTCGGTGGTGCGGGCTCCAATGGCCACCCAGCTCAGCAGGTCATCAAAGTAGCTGGCGGCCATGGGTTGCAGGAGTTCGGTAGCGACCGGTAGTCCAAGCTGGATCATTTCCAGCATCAGTTCGCGCGACAGCGTCAGGCCGGTAGCCATGTCGTCAGTGCCGTCCAAATGCGGATCGTAGGCCAGACCTTTCCAGCCAACTGTCGTACGCGGCTTTTCAACGTACGCCCGCATCACCAGCAGCATTTCACCGCTGACTTCCTCGGCCAGTCGAGCAAGTTTGCTGGCGTACTCAATCGCTGATTGCGGGTCATGGATAGAGCAGGGGCCAACGATGACCAGCAGGCGTGGGTCTTCACCGTCAAGGATGGCGCGCACCGCCTGGCGATGAGTGTTGACCTGTTGATGCAGGGAATGGCTGAGCGGCAATTGCTGTTTGAGCTGCAACGAGCTGGGCAGACGCAGGGTCAGCGCTTCGTTGGCAGAATCGATTGTGGACAGCGGCAAAGCGGAAACTGAAGAGTTCATGTTCGGTCTTCCTGGGCGGATGGCGGGTCTTTCCCGCGCAATCGGCCCTACTGGGGTGTTCGACAAATGGCCGTACTGGCTAGGCATGTGTGTTTGCCACCTGTGGGTGACCGATCGGAGGCGGCAGGCTGTCCCGAGCGGAGGCTGGTAAATCGCCAGGCGCTAAAGCTGTCGTAACGGTAATAAGTGGCGTAGTTCATGGTGTAATCCTCGAAATGTGGTGTGTCGCTGAAAGTGATGGGCCTGAAAAAACAAAACCCCCGGTCGGGAGGCCGACCGGGGGTTGAGAAATCTCTGGTAGGCGACCCGTTATCATGGGCGCCGTTTGGGTATCAGGCGCGCCAGTGGCTAAACCAATACCCAAAATAAAAGTTGTCTGGAGCGCAGGCGTCGTTCACCCGGGCAGCCGCTATCGAGCGCGACGCGCTGGCGATGCAAGACTGTGAAGGGGCGTTGAACATGGTCTGTCTCCGATGAATGCGCCGAGCTTACTCGACGCTGATACGCGTCAGCAATCAGAAAATGCTATTGCCCGCCGCTCGAAACGCCTATCACTGGCAAACCATGCGGGTGAAGGGCAACTTTGCAGTCATGGAGAAAGCTGAATGAGTTATCGAATCCGGCATGCCACCCGTGATGATCTTGCTTTTGCGCGGGATCTGACCTGTCGCAACATGCTGCGCTATTACATTGACCACGACCTGTTGTGGCAGGACGAGGCGTTCGACGCAGGCTGGCAGTATCGTGACAACTGGATGATCCTCCAGGATGAACTGGCGATCGGTTTTTTCAGTCTGAGCCAGGATGCGCGGGCGCTGTACATACGCGAATTGCAGATTGATCATCTCTGGCAAGGGCAGGGCGCCGGTTCCTGGGCCATTGGTCAAGTTACCGAAATGGCTCGTCAGGCAAGACGACCGGCACTGCGACTGACAGTGTTTGACAATAACCCGGCACAAGAACTGTATGCGCGCAAAGGACTGCGCATGGTGGGCAGGGATGAGTGTTTCCTCAGGATGCAACTCGATTTGAGTACAGCTGTGCTCTGAAACCCACGGCCGGCAAGCCCTGAATGATGAATTGAAACTTTTTAAATGCGGCTTTCCGCTAGGTCTGTCTGGCACTTTTTGCTAAGGTGTCCGGCATCCCAATAAGACCATATCGCGAGGTGTCTGCTTGATTAGGGTGCTAGTGGTCGACGACCATGATCTCGTTCGCACAGGCATTACACGAATGCTGGCCGATATCGACGGCCTGCAGGTGGTGGGTCAGGCCGAGTCAGGTGAAGAGTCCCTGATCAAGGCCCGTGAGTTGAAGCCTGACGTAGTGCTCATGGACGTCAAGATGCCCGGCATCGGCGGCCTCGAAGCCACACGGAAACTGCTGCGCAGCCACCCGGACATCAAGGTGGTTGCCGTTACGGTGTGCGAGGAAGACCCTTTCCCGACGCGTTTGCTGCAGGCCGGCGCCGCCGGTTACCTGACCAAGGGCGCGGGTCTGCCGGAAATGGTTCAGGCCATTCGTCTGGTCTTCGCCGGGCAGCGTTACATCAGTCCGCAGATCGCTCAGCAGTTGGCAATCAAATCATTCCAGCCCACCAATGATTCGCCGTTCGATGCGTTGTCCGAGCGGGAAATCCAGATTGCGTTGATGATTGTCGGTTGCCAGAAGGTCCAGATCATTTCCGACAAGTTGTGCCTGTCGCCGAAAACCGTGAATACCTACCGCTATCGCATTTTCGAGAAGCTTTCGATCAGCAGCGACGTCGAGTTGACACTGCTCGCGGTGCGTCACGGCATGGTGGATGCCAGCGCCTGACCATGACCGAGACATTTGATTCCAGTGCTTTCCTGTCGACCGTCAGCGGTCGGCCCGGCGTCTATCGCATGTTCGACAGCGAAGCGCGCCTGCTCTATGTCGGCAAAGCGAAAAACCTGAAGAAACGTCTGGCGAGCTACTTTCGCAAGACCGGGCTGGCGCCGAAGACGGCCGCACTGGTCGGCCGTATCGCTCAGGTCGAGACGACCATCACCGCCAACGAAACCGAAGCGCTGCTGCTGGAGCAGACGCTGATCAAGGAGTGGCGCCCGCCGTACAACATCCTGCTGCGCGACGATAAATCCTATCCGTACGTGTTTCTCTCCGACGGGCAGTTTCCGCGCCTGAGCATCCATCGAGGGGCAAAAAAGGCCAAGGGCAAGTATTTCGGCCCATATCCGAGTGCCGGTGCCATACGCGAAAGCCTGAGCATCCTGCAAAAAACCTTTTTCGTTCGCCAGTGCGAAGACAGCTATTACAGGAACCGCACCCGTCCGTGCCTGCAATACCAGATCAAACGCTGCAAGGCGCCGTGCGTGGGGTTGGTCGAGCCTGACGTCTACGCCGAAGACGTGCGCCACTCGGTGATGTTCCTCGAAGGTCGCAGCCATGCGCTGACCAACGAGCTGTCCACGGCGATGGAAGAGGCAGCGATCAATCTCGAGTTCGAGCGCGCGGCCGAATTGCGTGACCAGATCGGATTGCTGCGCCGGGTACAGGACCAGCAGAGCATGGAAGGCGGAACCGGCGATATCGACGTGATTGCCGCATTCGTCAACCCCGGCGGCGCCTGTGTTCACCTGATCAGCGTGCGCGGCGGGCGAGTGCTGGGCAGCAAGAATTTTTTCCCGCAGGTCGGCATCGAGGAAAACGTTTCCGAAGTCATGGCGGCGTTTCTCGGCCAGTACTACATCAGCAGCCCCGAGCGCGATTTGCCGAGCGAACTGATCGTGAATGTGGTTCACGAAGATTTTCCAGCGCTGATCGAAGGGATTCATACCTTGCGCGGCCGCGAATTGGCCATCAGTCACCGGGTGCGCGGTACCCGTGCGCGCTGGCAGCAACTGGCCGTGACCAACGCTGAGCAAGCGTTGGGCGCGCGTCTGGCCAACCGTCAGCACACCGCCGCGCGATTCGACGCGCTGGCCGAAGTGCTGAATCTGGATGAGCCGCCGCAACGTTTGGAATGCTACGACATCAGTCATTCCAGCGGCGAAGCGACGGTTGCCTCCTGCGTGGTGTTCGGGCCGGAAGGCGCGATCAAGTCGGATTACCGCCGCTACAACATCGAAGGCGTCACTGCCGGCGACGATTATGCGGCCATGCACCAGGCGCTGACCCGCAGGTTCAGCAAACTCAAGGACGGAGAGGGCAAGTTGCCGGACATCCTGCTGGTTGACGGTGGCAAGGGCCAATTGTCGATGGCCCGCGATGTGCTCAACGAACTGGCCGTGCCGGATCTGATCCTGTTGGGCGTCGCCAAAGGCGCCACGCGCAAGGCCGGTTTCGAAACGTTGTATCTGAATGATGCAGCGCACGAGTTCACCTTGCGCGGCGATTCGCCCGCGTTGCACCTGATTCAGCAGATCCGCGATGAGGCACACCGCTTTGCAATTACGGGGCATCGCGCCCGTCGCGGCAAGACCCGCCGAACCTCGACGCTTGAGGGTGTCGCAGGGGTAGGGCCGACGCGCCGCCGTGACCTATTGAAACATTTTGGTGGATTGCAGGAGCTGTCTCGTGCAAGCATCGAAGAGATCGCCAAAGCCCCGGGGATCAGTAAAAAGCTCGCTGAGTCGATTTATGCGAACCTGCATAGTGAGTAGAATGCCCCTTCACCTCGTAGCCAGTTGTGCCGATGAATATCCCTAATCTGATTACCGTTCTACGCGTCCTGCTCATCCCGATCTTCATATTGCTGTTCTATCTGCCTTACCAATGGAGTTACATGGCCTCCGCTTCGGTTTTTGCCTTTGCGGCTGCAACCGACTGGCTCGATGGTTATCTGGCGCGCCGATTGGAGCAAAGCACACCGTTCGGGGCGTTTCTCGATCCGGTCGCCGACAAGCTGATGGTCGCTGTTGCCCTGGTCTTGCTGGTGCAGGAACACGGCAATCTCTGGCTCACGCTGCCCGCAGCAGTCATCATCGGTCGCGAGATCGTGATTTCGGCGCTGCGCGAATGGATGGCCGAACTCGGCGCCCGGGCACAGGTTGCCGTTTCCAATCTCGGCAAATGGAAAACAGCGGCGCAAATGCTCGCGCTGGTGATTCTGCTGGCTCATCCAAAGGCATTGAGCTTCTGGGTCGTGCTCGGTTATACACTGCTGATCGTCTCGGCAGGGCTGACCCTGTGGTCGATGGTTCAATACCTTCGCGCCGCCTGGCCGCACCTGAAGACCGATGTCGAAAAGAAATAAAAGTTTTTTGAATCAAGGGGTTGACGGGGCTTCTTAATTCTATAGAATGCGCCACACCAAGCGGGAATAGCTCAGTTGGTAGAGCACGACCTTGCCAAGGTCGGGGTCGCGAGTTCGAGTCTCGTTTCCCGCTCCAATTTGTACAGTGTTTGTTGTTGCGCTACTGACAGCAAATACTTTGAGGCCGAGTAGCAAAATGGTTATGCAGTGGATTGCAAATCCACCTACGCCGGTTCGATTCCGACCTCGGCCTCCACTATCAAACGCCCCGTAGATCAATGATCTACGGGGCTTTTTGTTGCTTGTGAAAAAGTGCGGTATTCCGCATCGTTTACGCAGGGTCACTCAGTCAGACACGCTCCGGTCTGGATGTGGCTGGCACCTTCCACCGTCAGATTCGAGAAAAAGATGCAGCCAATAAGGCGTGCGAATAACGTCAGTGTGTCCGCAAGATCCGGGTTATCAAACAGAACGGCCCTTGAATCCAGAGCACAGAGGGCACCCCAGAGTCTTCCGTCCGGCAGGAAAACAGGCGCGCCTGCGTAGCTTTCAATTGAATACTGCTTCACCACAGGACGTGACGAAAGTCGTCCATCCTTGCTGATTTGTGGAAGGAAGAGGGCTTGAGGATTTCGTCGAAACTCACTGCAGAGCGTAGTTTCCAGATCCAGCGTATCGCCGACGTTTATTCCCAGTTCAATCGGATCGTATGCCGAACAGACGATCCATTCCGTTTCCGTGAATTTTGCGATTCCGGCAAAGCGTGTACCGGTCAGACGGGTGACAAGCTGCAGGATATTGGTGGTCGCTTCGATCTCGGCGATCGCCGAGCGCTCCTCTTGGCTTAAAGACGCTTTTAGAACGGTGTCACTCATTTGCATGGAATCAAATCTCCTGATTGCTTGTACATCCCTGAGCTCTGCTCTGGTGACGTTCTGTGAGGCGTGATCGTGGTTGAAGGGGGCGTGCTGATACCCTTTGGAATATTGATTTCGGCGCCAACCTTTAGCGTAGACATCCCGTCCAGACTTGGGTTGCCTGCTCATAATCTCAATCGATGAAACATCTGTCACCCGTGCAGCCAAGGTGATGGTGAGCATCTGAATCTTTTGAGTTTATCGCCACAATTTCCAGTCTGGTTGCTGCGATTTGCCAGTTACCTCGGCCTCTACTTCAAGCAAACTCCGTAGCTCCCTGATTTCTGAGGCTTTTTGATTTTCTGCGGTCAGCGATATTTAGTTCTCAAATCGCGCACTCCAAACTTGCTTCACCGGGACGTGATGTATATATTCCCCGCTCGGCTTTTCAAGCGGTCATCCTGTGAGGATCCAACCGCAAGGCTGAACAGAGCAATACCGCGCTACCGCCCGAATGGCGAAACTGGTAGACGCATGGGACTTAAAATCCCCCGCTCGTAAGGGCGTGCCGGTTCGATTCCGGCTTCGGGCACCATCTTAAATCAAGGGTTTGCGGGCGAAAGCTGATGCAAACCCTTGTTTGTTTCTGGTCCGCTATTTTGAACTTGGTCCGCAATTCACTTGGTAGGCATGACCTTTTTGCCTTTTCGATTGCGGATGTACTGCTCGGTCATAACCACCGTCGTATGCCCAAGTTGATCTCTGGCTTGCAAGATATCGCCACTGGATTCAGCCTTATGGTCAGTACCAATGGAAGCCAGAAGAAGAGGGTGCAGCCGATTGCGCACTTGGTGATCATGGCGACAGCTCCAATTCTGCTGGCGCTGTTGCGGCCAGGGTTTGGACGGCCAAGGCGTACACGTCCGGGGGCTGCTTGTCGAAGGCCGGCAGATGTTCAGTTTCGATCCAGGTACCGCGCACGGCGCCCTTTGCCAGCCATGCCGGTTTGCTTCCCGGTGCCTGCGTCCACGCGCTAACGCCGATGCCGTGGCTGGCGATCTGTTTGGCGGTGATGAAGCCTTGGCGCCGGAGCTGGGCCAGCACCTTCAACGCTGACTCTTTCCACGGTGTCAGGCGCACAGGGGATGGCACGCCAGCCGGCACCTGGCAGCGCTCAGGCGGGTTCCAGTCGAACATGTACCAGTCGTAGAAAGGCTTGTGCCCGCTTACCTCCAGCAGAGAATGGTCGAGGCTGAAGGTCAGGCAGTTTCCTTGTCGGGTCCAGCTCTGTCTCGGCACCATCACTCTGACGCCGAGGTGTTCCAGCATCTTCACGATGCCTTTGCTGGCATCGGTGATTTTGCTCACGATCACCAGCCGATAATCTGGGCCGGCGCGCCCGTAAAGGTCGTCGCCGCGACAGGGCAGGATCTGGTCGGCAACTTTGGCGTTCAACTGCATCTTGGCCTCGACGCCGAGGGGAGTGCATTCGGGTGGTGTCGGGGGAGGATGACTAAATCGCTAAAGGAACCAGCGAGCTTGGCCGATACGTCTTGGCATCAATGCCAAATAATTGAGATCTGGAGATCTGAATGTTTCTGAGTAAAGTTCGCAGTGCGACAGCCATCGCGGTGATTGCCCTCGCTTATGCTGTCCCAGCTTCGGCTACCACCGACGTTGTCGCAGACCACAACACTGCGGTTATGGCTGTCGCATCCACCCAGGCGTGCGCAAAGAAACATCCAGAAGCAGGTATCACTCTAGAAAAATTCCTGACGGAGCAGAAAGAGGGCATGACTGACGAGATGGCGAAACACATCCGTGATGTTGCTACAAATCCTCGGTACGAAATGGAAGTGAAGCAGTCGACTGAATTTTTCAATTCCAAAGGCGGCCAGGATTTGCTGGAAAGCCTCTGCGGTGGATTGATTACTGCTAAGTAATTGCCTCGCTTTCTTACTTTGCTGAGAGCGATGCCTGATGCATGTCGGCGGTTACAGGCCGCTGTCTTTCCGCATCGGGGTGTGATCTGGCCGGGGCTCAACCGGCATTCGGCCGAAGGGGTAGCCCTGAAGGCGACCGGTTGGCACATCCGCTGCCCGAGACTTAGCCTCAGATCACACCCTGATGCGCTCTCATAGAGAGGATCGGGCAGCAGCCTTGCAATCAGCCGCCGTCATTCGATGGCCGTCTTCGCACTCAACTACGCGCACGCCGCTAGTGAGTCGACGTTCAGCGTTGAGCCTGTTCGCCTCTCGGATGCAGGCGTTCAAGTCGGCGTCGGCGAAGACCTGCCGCTCTCCGCGCAGGGTGATGTGGATGATTTTGTTCATTGTCTTGCCCTCGGTTGTTTTCCCAATGCCCCCGTCACCAGGTGCATCACTGAAAAATCCCGTGTTTCTCCGCACCTGCTTACCAGGTCATTCACTCAGTTCGGTCAACACCTCGTCCGCCGTCGCAGTGGGCTGCGCGTGGGCAGGCTTTCGGGCCTGTCGGATCGCCGGTCGCCGGTAGAGGCAAGTGCCGTTTTGTTCATCGGTTTACTGACCTCCCACCGATGGAGCCGGGAGTGACCTAACCGGACTGGCCGGGTAGTGGTTCATGGCGCGGGTTTTTAAAGAGCGGCGGGTCTGTCGACCCTGGCGCCGGATTGCTTTGGCGTTGAGGCAGGCTACAACAAAAATTGTAATGTGCAGGCGTGAGTTGTAATTATTTTTGCAGTTATGCATGGGAGGATTTCCTGCAGGCGTAAAAAAGCCCGCGCTTGGCGGGCTTTGTAGGGCACTAGATTATTTTGCGCGAGAGGCCCATCGGGTATGTGTCCAGTAAGTAGATCGGCTTAGGCCGGGCGCTTTCGAATACTCGGCCCCGTTCTTCAGTTCGATCTCCATTCGGTCATCGCGCATTTGTACAACCGTCCACGAGGTATTTTGACTGATATCCATCTGCTCAAAGCATAATCCGCGCGTGACCATAACGGCGCTCAACGCATAATCGCCATGTGTGTAGCTGGAATAAGCTCGATCAAAATCGTCA
The DNA here is from genome assembly GCF_007293365.2 of Pseudomonas sp. ef1. NCBI lineage: Bacteria > Pseudomonadati > Pseudomonadota > Gammaproteobacteria > Pseudomonadales > Pseudomonadaceae > Pseudomonas > Pseudomonas sp. ef1. The sequence continues at coordinate 3,685,103 of NZ_CM129815.1, forward strand.
GGAGTGATGCAGCCGAAAGCCTCTATGTCGAGATGAATTAGATCTTTCGCCTTCAGCTTATAGGCGACAGATTTTTGCTGAACAGGAACCGCTGAGCTAGCGGAGGTCTCGCGGTAGACGAATGCACAAAGGGTCACGCAAACCAGGAAGGCACACAGAATCACTGTCCAGTGAGTGCCTAAAATTTTCAGAAGAGGTTTCTCGTCGGGCCGCGAGTGGCAAACACCACCCTCCACTGCCTGCGAAGGAACATCAGCACCGCAGTGCTTACACTTGATGGCCTCGGCTTTGATCGTTTCTGCGCAATAGGGGCAGGCTTTTACCGCTTCTTCCATGTTGAAGCCTCTGAATTCAATTCGCGCGGGAGTACATCGCCCACCAAAAAACATGTCCAAGAATCGCTATCTGCTGCTCCTGGATCTGCTCGAAGGTGTAGTTCTCGTCCGGATGTTCGTCGTGGTTGAAGCTGCGAAGCTTGATGCCCGTCGGAGTCCGGTAAACCTGCTTCACACGAAGCTGACCCTTATGGTTCACCGCATACATCTCGCCATCGACGATATCGCCGAGCGAGTTTTTGCCCATGTTGACGCCCACTGTGGCGCCATCCCGCAGCACCGGCATCATGCTGTTGCCGCTCACCGTCACGCACTTGGCGTTGCTGAATTGAACGCCGTTGTTGCGTAAATCCTTCTTGAAGAAGCGAAGCCTTGCACTGTCGCTTTCTTCTATCGCGAATCGCCCAGTGCCCGCCGCCAGTTCGACTTCCTTGAGGAAGGGGACGTAGACCTCGTCGTCGCCAGGTGGCGTCTCGTCATCCCACGTTTCGATTGAGCCCAATGAAGTGTCGGCAGTGCGGCTCTGACTTTCGAGCGGGCCAGCCTCGCCCATCAGATAGGCGACCGAAACTCCAAGCACGTCGCTCAGCATTTTGATCTTCGGGTTTCTCGGGACAGTTCGCCCGGATTCCCAGGCTTGGACGGATTGCGGGCTCACATCGAGCTTTCGCGCCAGCTCGGACTGATTTAGCCCAGCAGCCTCTCGGGCCGCAGCGATTCGGGAGGAGGTAATAGTCATGGCAGCGAGAATACAACTCGAACTTGTAGCTAGCACTGCAATTATAAATTGTAGTTTCGATTTGAAACCTGTAACTTTGCGTTGTAATTACCAGTTTAACGAGGACGCTATGGAACAGAACGCACATCGGGAGGTGGTTCTGATGCGCACAAAGCTATCACCTAGCAGAATGGATGCAAGTCTTGAGGTCGTGCGTGTTGGTGATGTTCTAACCGTGAATGGTGAAGTCTTCAATTTTAAAACGTGGGCGAAGGCGACACGTTGCCTAGTGCCGCGATCAAATCGTCATGGTTTGCAGGCGATGTCAGCCGCGTCGACGGGGAGCTTGAGCTTACTCTGATCCTTCCGCTCCCGATCAATTACAGCCCAGAGCAGGCATTCCCGTCGCCGCTTGAGGATGTGCGTGACGGCCCGATTCCCCTACCCATGCCTCTGCCAGAGCCTGGAGAACAAGCATGAACATCGACTGGACTCAACTGATTACCAAGGCCATGAAGGACGCCGCCATTCAGGCCGCTGAATTGGCAACCGCGAAGGGACTGCTCGCCTCACGAAATGCACAGGCGATTGCCCAGATCTCGCGAATTCAAGACCGCATCGATACGATCAATTTCGGCATTGATATCGGTGAAGCCGCGGCAGAAGACGAGGCCGAGCAGGCCGCACTGACGTTGAACCTGAAAGCGTGGAAGAGCTATAAGTTTGCACTGGGCAAGGTCACTGTCAGCCGACCTGGTATCAGGCGCCGATATGGCCGATCGAACCGCCCATCCCGGAAATCATTGCTGCGCCGCTGCTGAGTGAGTCAAATGAGCTCTGAACGGATCGAATGCCGATACACGAAATGAGCGAATTTGGGTGCGTTAATAAACGCTGCTCATTAATCAGATGAAGTTTATGCTGGTCCTGCGGAGCGCCGGCGTACTCGCCGACGCCCCTTAAGGGACACCGTTCACGGACTAAGCAAGTACAGGCTCCCGAGTGCCGGCTTTGGAAGCTAGATATCTTTTGGACTTCTCAATGCCTCGCTTCCGGAGTGGCGTTTCGATAAGTCGGTAGTTCAGCTCAGCGAAGACTGCGATTAGGATAATAGCGGTTACGCAAAATCTAATATTGTAATGAGAGTTGAACTCGAATCCTGCCCCTTCAATTCGCGACCAGATTTCTCTGGTCAGCCAAAATGACGGGTTGTGAACAAGATATATTGCGAAAGATCGCGCGCCGACATATGCCAAGATACTTCTGATTTTCCCCTCTGGGAATAAGTATCCGCCTTGATATGATCCCAGCCAGACGGTGATCGTGCAGAGCAAAGTAACCATTGTGAAAACGAAGGGAATTACGCCTCCATTAGACGGAGTCACCAAAATCGCGCCTATCAAGGCGCTTGATTCTGGCGCGGGACTTAAAATCCCCCGCTCGTAAGTGCGTGCCGGTTCGATTCCGGCTTCGGGCACCATAAATATCAAGGGCTTGCATGATATATGTCATGCAAGCCCTTATTTTTTGTGCCGTGGAAATGTTTTCCACGCTCCTGACTGGCCATTGCGTCGCCGTCTGGTGCCTGAAATTCCACTCCTTTCTTCAGCGTCGACTGCATCCATCAGCGAGTAAGTGTTTCCGGCGCTACCACCCATACGCTACAGGGCATTTTGTACAACAAATGCTCGACCGTGCTGCCAACCAGTCGGCCTATTCCTCGATGAGTGACGCGGCCCATTACGATCACATCAATGTCGTAAGCATCGGCATAGCTGGAAAGCACCTTCGCGGGATCGCCCACAATCATGTGCTGGTTTTCTGCCGGAATGTTGTTGCGTGCAGCCAGCGCCTGGAAAGCTTCGCCTTGGGCGTCGAACAGTTTCTTGGCTGCGCTGGAAGAAAAGATCGCGGACGCGTTATTGAAGCCGAATTCGGCAGCGCTGATCGATGACAGGTCATGGGCATAAATCACGTCCAGGCTGCCATTGCAGACACTGGCCAGTCTTGCTGCTTCGCGCAGGATGCGATCGTTGAGGCCCTGGTATTGGCCCTCACGATGGAAAGGGTCGACCGCCGCGACGATTCGGCGTGGCAGAGCGTTTTGAGCGTGGCTGACAAAATGCAGCGGCACCGGGCATTCGCGCAACAGGTGGATATCCAGCGGCGTGAACATCAGCCGCGACAGAAGTGATTCGTGCTCCAGAGCCTTTATAAGGGCGGCCATCGGCTGTTCCTTCAAATGGATAAGGATCTCCTTCAAAGGATTGTCCACCCAGACGACCTCGGTGGTGACGGTCACCCCGATCTTGCGCAGCGGCCGGGCCTGGTCTTCGAGCCATTGATGATGGCGTTCGACATAGCCCAGACGCATCTGCTCCAGGGCTTGCTCGTTGACCATTCCTGCGGTCGCCAGGCCCTCCAGATAATCAAACGCGACAATATGCAGTGCGGCATCAGACGCTTTGGCCAGTGCGGCGGCGCGGTCGAACGCCGGACTGTTTTTCATCAGCGGCGACACGACCAGCATGAAACGCGATTGCTCAGACATGACAGAACTCCCGAGGTAGTCACCCAAGCATTGCGCTGCATGCCTGGAGTGAGTAGTGGCGCATGCGCTTATCCTGGAGCAAGTCAGCAGGGCGGGGTTGATATTTATCAACCAGACATCAGCGCGTGGTCGTGAGCGGATGTACGGTCGAGCAAGACCACTGATCCTCGGATAGTTGACCATTATCAACTACGACCCTGTCGCCGCGGCTCAAGCTCTGCTCTGCACTCACCTGTCGGCGGAGGGAAAGTCATCATGGCCACCATGAAAGCGGCAATATTCATTGAAAAAAACCGCATCGTGCTCGATGACAAGCCGATTCCCGAGGTCGGGCCGCTGGATGCGTTGATCCGCGTGACCACCACCACCATTTGCGGCACCGACGTACATATCCTGCGCGGCGAATACCCTGTGGCAAGAGGACTGATCATCGGCCACGAACCGGTCGGCATCATTGAGCGATTGGGCTCGCAAGTACGCGGTTTTATCGAAGGGCAGCGAGTGATCGCCGGTGCCATCACCCCCAGCGGGCACAGTTACGCGTGCCTGTGTGGCTGCGGCTCGCAGGACGGCCCGGACACCCGGCACGGCTTCAAGGCCATTGGCGGCTGGAAGTTTGGCAACACGATCGACGGTTGCCAGGCCGAGTACGTGTTGGTGCCGGATGCACAGGCCAACCTGTGCCCGATCCCTGATGAGTTGAGCGATGAACAGGTGCTGATGTGCCCGGACATCATGTCCACCGGGTTCTCGGGGGCCGAGCGGGGCGAGATCGCCATCGGCGACGCTGTCGCAGTATTTGCATTGGGTCCCATCGGCCTCTGCGCCGTGGCCGGAGCGCGCCTGAAGGGCGCCACCACGATTATCGGTGTCGACGCGGTGCCCGAACGCATGGCCATGGCGCGCCAACTGGGCGCGACCCATACCGTCAATTTCAAGGACGGCAATGTGGTGGAGCAGATCATGGCGTTGACCGATGGCCGTGGCGTGGATGTGTCCATCGAAGCACTGGGCACCCAAGGCACGTTCGAGTCGGCATTGCGTGTGCTGCGCCCGGGCGGGCGCTTGTCCAGCCTCGGGGTGTATTCCAGCGATCTGCACATCCCGCTCGGCGCGTTTGCCGCCGGACTGGGCGATTACAGCATCGTTTCCACCCTGTGCCCCGGCGGCAAGGAGCGCATGCGGCGCCTGATGGCGGTGGTGCAGAGCGGCGCCGTCGATCTGTCACCGCTGGTGACTCACCGTTTCAGACTGGACGACATCGAGCAGGCGTATGAGTTGTTCGCTCATCAACGCGACGGGGTCATGAAAGTCGCAATCACTCCTTGAAAGCACCTTGGCGTGCCGCTGAAACCGGGGTTTGCATGAACATCAACATCGCTGAAAAACACGCTCCCCATGGCTGGGTCGTGCACATGGATGACTGGGATGTGGGCTTCAGGAGCCTCAAGGCTGCGCAGGAGTTTGTCGAGGTGCTTGAGGCCCGTATCAACGCTCCTCATGAGTGGCCGAATGCGTTTGCCCAGCCGTTGCCAGCGAGGCCGGCAACGGCTCGCCGCATCAGCGCAAGTGCTGAATGCTCGCCATAAGCCAAGTGCAGAGCAGGGTGCGCAAACCCTGCGGGACGCTACCCATCATGAATGAGGTTTTTGATCTGTCCGGCGCCGCTGCGGCGTTGGGGATCGGCATGCTCATCGGTCTTGAGCGTGAACGGCACAAGGGCACTGGCGATGCGCGACACTGCGCCGGCTTGCGCACGTTCGCCATTACCGCGCTGTTGGGGTATGTCGCGCTACAGGTCGGCGGTGGCCTGCTGCTGGGGATTGTCGCCGGCTGTGTCACGTTGCTGACCAGCGTTGCGTACTGGCGTAGTCAAAGCGACGACCCTGGGCTGACCAGCGAGGTGGCGTTGATCACCGTGCTGATCCTGGGCGCGTTGTGCGCAACCGCGCCGGCGCTGGCCATTGCCCTTGGCGTGGTGATCGCGGGCCTTTTGGCCTATCGCCAGACGCTGCATCACTTTGCCAACAGCCAGTTGTCCGACGCGGAAATGCGTGATGGCCTGATCTTGCTGATCGCCGCGCTGGTAATACTGCCATTGGCACCGGACCGATATATCGGCCCGTACGCCGCGATCAATCTGCGCACCATTTGTACCGTGACGGTGTTGCTGATGCTGGTCGGCGCGTTTGGCCACATTGCCGTGCGCGCGTTGGGCTCGCGCTATGGCTACGTCATCAGCGCGATTGCATCCGGCTTCGCCTCCAGTACCGTGACGATCGCGACCATGGGCCAACGCCTTGCCCATGAGCCGGGCAACATCCGCATCCTCAGCGCCGCTGCGATTTTCTCCAATCTGGCAACGGTGATACAGGTCGGACTGATCCTCATGATGGTTGATCCGAATCTGCTGAACAGTGTATGGACGCCACTGCTTTTCGGCCTGATCGCTACGTTGTTGTACGGCGCCTGCCTGATGTTTCCCGACCCCACGCGAGGGAGCCGCAGCAAACCGGTCGATACGGTAGGGGCGTTCAATCTGAAACTCGCGGTCATCGTGACATTGACGCTTACCGGCATCACATTCGTCTCCTCGGCCATGCTCAGCCACTTTGGTCAGGCAGGCTTGTGGCTTACCGCAATGCTTTCGGGCTTTGCCGATGCGCACTCTGCCACAGCGTCCATCGCAAGCCTGGCCAAGGCGGGCCAGGTGCCTTATGACTCGACAGTCGTGCCAGCGCTGATTGCCGTCAGCAGTAACTCGTTGAGCAAATGCGTGGTGGCGTGGGTCAGCGGCGGCAGGCGTTTCGCTGCCTGCGTGATCCCGGGCCAGGTATTGCTGACCTTGGCCATGTGGGCGGGCACTGTGCTGTTTTGAGCGCAATCGGTGCTCTTGCTGACAAAGATCAAGCTGCCAGTGGCCACAGCATTCACCCTGAAGACTGTTTCTCCTGGCTGGCCGCATGCCGAGGTATCCCATGTCACAGATTCCGCGTTTACTGTTGATCGCTCCCTGCGCCATGGAGCACACGCCTGCGTTCGAGCGCGCGGCTGCGCTGGCCCAGGCCATGCAGTTGCCGCTGCACATCGTGGCCTTCGACTACTTGCAGGCGCTGGCAGTGGCAGGGCTGTTTGCCCCCGAGCAGATCCGCCTCGCCCGCGATGGTTATCTGCGCACTCACCGGCAGTGGCTCGCAGAGCAGGCTTCAGTGCTGGCGAGGCATCAGATCATGGTCACCAGCGAGGTGATGTGGGTCCAGGATCCCTTCGCCGAGATCCTGCAGTTCATCAACGAGATGCCGTTGCTATTGATCATCAAGGATGTGCAGCACGAGTCCGTGCTGGAGCGTATTTTCTACACCCCGCTGGACTGGCAACTGTTACGCGATTGCCCGGTGCCGGTGCATCTGGTGACCGACGACACCCATCCGCGCCCACGCCGTGTGCTGGCCATTGTCGATGTCTTGCGCAGCGAAGAGCAGGACTGCCTGTTCAACGATCAAATCATCGATGCCGCCGCCCAACTGGCCGTGCAGTGCGATGCCAGTCTTGATGTGGTGCATGTTTACGACTGGACGGCGGTTTACGCCACGGACATGGGGTTCGGCGCACTGCCATTGGCCACCGGGATCCATGAAACGCTGGGCACTGCGCAGCATGAGGCATTTACGGCCCTGGCCGAGCGCCACGGCGTCCCGGCCTCATGCCGGCACTTCATTGAGGGCGCACCGGTGCGCAGTATCTGCGAGTTCGCCATCAACAAGCAGATCGACGTCATTGTCATGGGCACAGTGCAGCACCACGGCTTGAGCAAGTTGTTAGGCGCCACCGCCGAACAGCTGCTGCATCGGGCACCTTGCAGTGTGTTGGCGATCAAGCCGCAACCCACACTGCAATCCTGAAACACGATCGCCCCGAGGTGAATCGTTGGCCGACTCACCTCGGGGCGATTCATTTACAGGTCAAGACGATGAATGACCTGGCGTGCGTCGTCAGGATCATTGTGGGTCTCGAAGCCCAGGCTTTTGGCCAGATCGCGCATCGCCGCGTTACTGGCGGCATCGACCGAGTACATCTGGCGGAATCCGTTGTGGCGGGCTGCCTTGATCAAGTGTTCCATCAGCAACGTGCCCAAGCCCAAGTGCTGCCATTCATCGGCGACCGTCACCGCGCACTCGCATTGATGTCCGCCTGTGCCGGCATAGCGGCTGATGCCGATTTCGATCAACTTGCCGTTCTCGTGAACCAGTGCAATGAAGGCGGTGCGCTGTTTGTTATCGGTGTCCATCAACTGGTCGAGCAGAGCGGTGCCGGGTTCGCCGATCTGGGCGAGAAAACGCATGTGCCTGGATTCGGGGGACAGGCGCTTGATGAAGTCGTATTCGCGCAGGCGATCCTTCTCCGTGAGCGGCCGGATCAATACATGGCGGCCGTCCTTGAGCGCCTCAATCCAGTATTGACCGGAAACCGCCGCATAAGCGGCCACGGCCTGATCGTTGTGGTCTTTGACGGTGAGCATGATCATTCTCCATCCGGTTCGAAAGGCTGGTGGACGGTGAAAAAGCGTCCGCTTGCCTTCCTTCTACGCGGTTGCTCACGGCGACATCTGATCTACATCAGACGCCTCTTTCATTGACCCTGGCTTGATGTAAATCAACGCCGGGCAAGGGCGAGCGGGCGCAGTCTTGAAGCCTGCCGGCCCATCGCGCCGGTGCCGAGCGGAGGTGTGTGATGGGCCAATATGAACGTCTGTTGCTGGTCGCCGACCAGACGCTGCATCAATCGGCGGCGATGCTGCGTGCCATCGCGCTGGCCAAGGCGAGCGGGGCGGCGCTGGATGTGCGGGCCTTCGTCGATCCGGTGCCGATCACCCATCTGTGGGAGGAAAAAATCGATGACGTGGATGCTCAGCGCTATCAGCGGCGCTACCGTCGCTGGGTGGCCGATGAGCTCGAGCAGCTCAGCAACCAGGGGCTGGACGGCACCGTTGATGTGGTCTTTTCCAGCCATCCGCTGCTGGACATCCTCAAGACCGTCCATGTGCTCAAGCCCGACCTGTTGATCAAGGATGTGCGACTGGAACCGGCGCTCAAGCGCGTGTTCATCACGCCGCTCGATTGTCACCTGCTGCGTGAGTGTCCGATCCCCGTGCATCTGGTCAATCAGATTCGCTATGCGTTGCCGCATCGTGTCGTCGCGGCCGTTGACCCGTTTGATCCAGATACCCAAATCAATGGCTTGAACGACGTCATCATACGATCGGCGAACGCTTTGGCGTTGCAATGCGACGTGCCGTTACACCTGCTCTGCGCCTACGATTTGTCCGCCGCTTTCAACGGCGATGCACCAATGATCAACGGTGGCTGGAACGAAGATCTGGCGAACGAGCTGCGTCAGACACTGCATCAGGCTTTTGTCGCCCTTGCCGATCGTCACGGTGTGCCACCTGAGCGTCGACACTTCGTCATGGGCCATCCAGTGCAGGTCATCAATGAGTTTGTCGAGCAGTACCTGGCCGACGTGGTGGTGATGGGCACGGTTCATCGAGTGGGCATCGAACGCGTGATCGGCAGCACCACCGAGCGCGCCTTGTATTCGGTGCCGGGGAGCATTCTGGCGGTGAGGAAAGAGCCTGTGCGGTGAGCATGATCGCAGCGTAGCGAGCCAGCCTGTTCGCTGGCCCGCTAGGGGATTGCATAGATCTTGAAAAGCTTCCTGGCCGCATCGCCGGCGCCGCCCAGATGTTTGTCGAATGCCTGTTCAATTTCGCCGGATCGGTACATTTCACTCAGCGCCGTGTCGACCAGCAGACGGAAATCCTCATCCTCTCGATCCACTGCCATCGCCGTCGGTGCGTACTCGAAAATCCGCTCCAGCAGCACCAGGTTGCCCGATGGATAATTTCTGGTCAGCAGATGCTTGAGCAGCATGCGTTCAGCGAAAAACGCATCGGCTTTGCCATTGGCAACCAGATTCAGACCGGCTTCTGCGTTCTCTACGGTGACCAGCGTGGCGACCACACCCAGCAATCGCATCTGCTGTTGTATCCACGTCTCGGTGACCCCGCCGGCGATGGCGGCATACGTCTGGTTGGCCAGACCACGGTTCACCGTGGCTCGCCACGTTGGCCCGGTATGGGCCACTCTGCCATTCAGCACATTGAGCAAGGTTTCGGAAGCATCCTGGCGCACCACGGCCGAGAGCCCGGCGGTGTAAATCGGCACCGAGTAGCTGACGACCCTGCGCCGCGCCAGCGTGGGTGGGGTCGGCGTACAAAGAATGTCGATCCTGCCGGAACTGACGGCGCTCATCTCGTCGTTGAGCGAGACCGGTTGGTACTGGATTTTCAACGCCGGCAGATTCAGATCGATCCTGACCTTCTCGGCTATTTTCAGGCAGAGATCGATGGCATAACCGCTGGCTTTATCGGCGGCCTGATCACTGAACGGCATGAAGTCAGGCACGTAGCCAAGGGTGATCGCTTGACTGGCCCGGATGCGCTCCAGCGTGTTGCCATGAGCGATTACCGGTAGCAGCGCAATCAGGCAGACGAGCAGCAGGTGGTGGGCTCTGATCAGTTTCACGTTCATGCGCGCGGTTCCTCGAATTCAGATATCTGTGCTGTACCGAAGACTTCGATCAAGGGTTATCAGGCCGGGGGCCGACAGGCGCAGGGGCAGCGACAAAACGTTTGGCGAGGAAACCGTAAAGCAGGTAGCCGAACACCAGGACCAGGATGCCGCCGAACACCGCGTCCTTGCCGCAGGCATACAGCGCATACAACGAATAGGCCACGGCAACCACTAACAGCAGGGAATTGCGCGTGTATACGGCGGCGCTGACTCTGGCTTTGTACATCATGACCAGCAGCCCGGTGGCTGCCGTCACGTAGGGAATCAGGTTGGTCACCGCGGCGAGGCTGACGAGTTTTCCAAACTGCGCACTCGCGTTCGGCGAAATGGTCGACAGCGCCATCAAGGTCTGCAGGACGCCGCAGACCAGCATCCCGACGATGGGGGCGTTGCGTGCGCTGACCTTGCAGAACAGTTTTGGAAACATGCCCTGATCAGCGGTCACCTTGGCCGTTTGCGCCAACGTGAACTGCCAGCCCAGCAGCGAGCCAACACAGGCCATTACCGCGAGCGCCATGATGATGTTGCCGACCAGGGGATTGAACATGTGTGCATAAACGAGCGCGAAAGGAGCAGATGAGTTGGTCAGTTCGGCGTTGGGAATAATGCCCTGAATGACCGTCGTCGAGAGCACATAGACCACCGCGGCGCCCAATGTCCCGAACAGACAGGCCAGCGGTACGGTGCGCTTGGGGTTTTCCACCGCATCTGAGGCCTGGGCTGCCGACTCCATGCCGAGAAACGCCCAGAGTGTCAGGGGAATCGCTTTGCTGATGGCCTCGGATATCGGCAGTTGATTCGGGTTCCAGGCGGCGATGATCAGATCGGGTTTGAACCAGAACCAACCGATGATGCTCAAGCCCGCTACAGGAATGATCACCCCCCACACCGTAACCGCACCAATCCTGCCGGTGATGCCTGGGCCGCCGAAATTCGCCACGGTGGTCAGCCAGAGCAGGCCGACCGTTCCAACGAATAAAGGAATGGCGCCGCTTCCCAGCCAAGGCATGAACGACGTCATGTAGCCCACTGCGGAAATGGCCACCGCCACGTTGGCGATGGCCAGCGACAGGAAGTACAGGTAAGAGCACAGAAAAAAGCCTGACTTTGCATGCGCCTCTTCGGTGTAGGCGGATAACCCGCCAGAGCGCAGGCAGAAGATGCCGCACTGGGAAAAGCAATACGCGATGGCCATCGAGCCGACAGCGGTGACGATCCATGACAGCAATGAAACAGCCCCGAGTTGGGCCATGCTCGTCGGCAACATGATGATGCCTGAGCCCATCATGTTCACCGTCACCAGTGTGGTGAGCCCCATGAGGCTCATTTTCTTGCTTGAGTCGGCCATCGGAGTTCCCTCGATTTGCGCAACGCATCACCGCTCAGCCGACGCACAAGGTTTCGCCGGCATCGGCAGTACGCAGCTTTTCAAGCGACGTTCAACGGTTAGAAAGACAGGTGATTTCAAGTGCATCGAAACAGCGCGCCCATCGCTTCGATATGGCTTGCCCGAGGGATGGCGAAGGCATGGCAGGAACTCATGGACGGGCTCAATGCTGCTGGCGGTTGCAGCCCGACACCATCTGCTTGAGGCCGTCCATGTTGCGGATTTTTACGTCGCGCGCGGTGATTTCCACCAGGCCCTGATCGCGCAAGTGGGCAATGCCGCGGCAAATGGTTTCCAGACGCAGCCCAAGGTAGGAGCCGATTTCTTCGCGGCGCATTTTCAGCACGAACTCTTTCGAGGAATAGCCTCGGGAGCTGAGGCGTTGTGAAAGGTTGAGCAGGAAAGCCGCGAGGCGCTCATCTGAGTTCATGTTGCCCATGAGCATCAACATGCTGTGATCGCGCACGATTTCCCGGCTCAGCAACTTGTTGAGGTTGTGCTGCAGCGATGGCAGGCTTTGCGCGAGTTTTTCCAGCTGTGCGAAGTGAATCGGACAGACTTCGCTGTCTTCCAGCGCATACGCAGTACACGCGTGTTGATCGATGCTGATGGCGTCCAGCCCGAGCATTTCGCCGGGAATATGAAAACCGGTCACTTGCTCGCGGCCATCGACGGAGACCACGCTGGTCTTGAACGAACCTATTCGCACAGCGTACAGAGAGCGCAGCGGGTCCCCGGTCCGGTAGAGAGCGACACCTTTCTTCACCTTGTATCGCTGCACGATCAGCGTATCGAGTCGATCAACCTCCGGGCCAGTCAGACCGAGCGGCAGGCACAATTCAACCACGCTGCAATTGGAACAGGCAGTTTTGAGAATCGGCGGGGAAGAAAGAGCTTCAAGCATGGGAAGGGCACCTCTGGGGGTGTCATAAGCATAGATGTCGTGGCGGCGCACATGCTTTTCATTCGGCCTTCCCGCGTGATAACGGACGGACGGAGTACCCGGATTACCGAGAGATGGGCAACTTCGGCTCTATTGAGCTCCAAGGACGGTGTTCAAATCTGATGTAGGTCAAGTCTTTCGCATTTGCAGGCTCCCAGAATCGGCGGATGACAACATTCATCAGACTTTCGCGGAGCGTGTCATGGGTGATTATCTCGATGCTGAGCAACTGCAAGGGCTGGACGCTTATTGGCGGGCCTCGAACTACCTCGCCGTGGGACAGATCTACCTGAAAGACAACCCGCTGTTGCGCAAGCCATTGACGCTGGCCCATATCAAGCCGCGATTGCTGGGCCATTGGGGGACCACGCCGGGGCTGAATCTGATCTATACCCATCTCAATCGGGTGATCAAGCATTACGATCTGAACATGCTGTTCGTCGCAGGACCCGGGCACGGCGGGCCTGCGGTGGTGGCACAAACCTGGCTGGAAGGGACTTACACCGAGTGCTACCCGGCGGTGGAGCGCAATATCAACGGCCTGCAACGCCTTTTTCGGCAGTTTTCCTGGCCGTACGGGATTTCCAGCCATGTGTCGGCGCAGGTGCCGGGGTCGATCCACGAAGGCGGCGAATTGGGGTATAGCCTGGCCCATGCCTACGGGGCGGCATTCGATAACCCAGATCTGATCGTCGCCTGCGTGATTGGTGACGGCGAGGCCGAAACCGGCACACTGGCCGCCAGCTGGCATTCCAACAAGTTTCTCGATCCGGCGCGTGACGGCGCGGTGCTGCCGATCCTGCATCTGAACGGCTACAAGATCGCCAATCCGACCATTCTGTCCTGCATCAGCGAGGACGAACTGTCGGCCTTGATGTATGGCTATGGCTACGATCCTTACTTTGTCGAAGGCGACGAGCCGCAGCGGGTGCATCAAGACCTGGCCCGTACTCTGGACACCATCATCGGCAAGATCCGCGACATCCAGTATCAGGCGCGTCAGGCTTCGGCCTCTGTTGAACGGCCGTTATGGCCCATGCTGATATTGCGCACCCCCAAAGGCTGGACCGGTCCCAAATTTGTCGACGGTCATCGCGTCGAGGGTACATGGCGCGCCCACCAAGTGCCCTTGGCGGATTTCCGCAACGCGCTGCACGTGCGGCAGCTGGAGGACTGGATGCACAGCTACCGTCCAGACGAACTGTTTGACGACAGCGGCGCTTTGCTCCCGGAACTGGCCGCGCTGGCTCCCACCGGCCGGCGCCGCATGAGTGCCAACCCCCACGGCAACGGCGGCCTGCTGTTGCAGCCGCTCGATCTGCCGCGCTTTACCGGTCATGGCGTGAATCTGCCGGCACCGGGTGCCTTGCGCGCCGAAGCTACCCGAGTGCTGGGTACGTACTTGCGCGACGTAATGAAGGGCAACCTGCAGTCGGGCAATTTTCGCTTGTTCGGCCCTGACGAAACCGCCTCCAATCGACTGGACGCAGTGTACGAGGTCACCGCCAAGGCCTGGATGGAGCCTTTGCAGAAGGAGGATGTCAACCTGGCGCCTGACGGCCGAGTGATGGAGATTCTCAGCGAGCAAGTGTGTGAAGGTTGGCTTGAGGGTTATCTGCTGACCGGCCGCCATGGCTTGCTGTCGTGCTATGAGGCCTTTATCCATATTGTCGATTCCATGGTCAGTCAGCATGCCAAATGGCTGAAGACGGCCGCCGAGGTACCTTGGCGCGAACCCATTGCATCGTTGAATTTTCTGCTCACATCACACGTCTGGCGCCAGGATCACAACGGTTTTTCTCATCAGGATCCGGGCTTTATCGATCTGCTGGCGAACAAAAAATCCGCCATCGTGCGCATTTACCTGCCGCCGGATGCCAACTGTTTGCTGTCCGTGGTTGACCACTGCCTGAACAGCCGTAACTACATCAATGTCGTCGTCGCCGGCAAACAACCGGAATGGCAATGGCTGGACATCGATGCGGCGGTGCGTCATTGCCATGCCGGGATTGGCCGGTGGGAATGGGCCAGCCACGACGATGAGCAACCTGAAGTGGTCATGGCCTGCGCCGGCGACGTGCCGACCCTGGAAACCCTGGCGGCGGTGACGCTGTTGCGCAGCCATGTCCCGGACTTGCGGGTGAGAGTGGTCAATGTGGTGGATCTGATGGTGCTGCAGCCTGGATCGCAGCACCCTCACGGCCTGTCCGACAGCGCGTTCGATGAACTTTTTACCATCGACCGGCCGGTGATCTTCGCCTTCCACGGATATCCTGCGTTGATTCATCGACTGCTGTACAAACGCACCAATCACGACAATTTTCATGTGCGTGGCTTCAAGGAGGAGGGCGCCACCACCACCCCGTTCGACATGGCGGTCATCAATAACCTGGACCGCTACCAATTGGCACTGGATGTGATCGAGCGCGTTCCCAGGTTCCATGAGCAGGTGGAGACCGCGAGGGCGCGTTATTGGTCAATGATGGAAAAACACAAGCTGTACCTCATCGAGCATGGCGAAGATCTGCCCGAAGTGCGGAACTGGCAGTGGACACCCGCCGTTGTCCACTGAGTGATGACTTGCTCTTCCAGCATGTCTGCATTTCGCGGAACAAGATCACGACGGTGGTCGTGATTCTCCAGTGCCAGGCGGGGATGAAAGCCGGTGCAAATCGAAGCTTCAGTCACGCCAGCAACAAATGGTCTTCCACTTTCGTCACGCCAGGTACCGACCACGCCGCCCGTTCTGCAATCTGGCGCTCTCGCCACAGATGAACGCGGCCTTCGAGCGTTACGACATCGCCGTCGACTTTGACCCGAATCTTGTGCGCGTGTAATTCGGCGTTGCGTTTGAGCGCCGCCTCGATACGCTCCTGAATATCGAAGACGTCAACCCGAGGGCGCAGCACCAGACGATTGTTCACGCCAGTGACTCCCGACAGCTTGCGGACCGAACGTTCCACGGTTTCCTTCTGGTATTGCCAGTCCACTTCACCTTCCAGCGTGACGCGCCCGTGTTGCACAGTAATTTTCAGATCGCCTTCGGGAACGTCAGAGCTCCACTGGATGATTCTCAAGGCACGTTCGGCGATGGTGTCGTCCGCGGTTCCGCCGTTGTTCTTGAGTTTGACCTCGATTTCCTGTGCCAGCGCGCGCACACCCTTGACGCTTTTTACTACCCGCTCTGCACTGACTTTCTGTGCAAGGGTATTGACGTGCCCGGAGAGGGTGACCACACCGTTATCCACACTGACACCAATGTTGGCGGCATTGATGTCTGGCTGGAATTCGAGTTCCTCCAGGATGGTTTTACGCAAGTCCAAATCGCTCATGACGGCGTTCTCTCTTTTGGGTGACGGTCCACGCCGGCGAATGCCGCGCACTGTTTTTTCTACGCCTGAATGGCGTAGATACATTGCGATAGATCAACTGCTTCCGTTTGCTCAACCCTTTGTTCAATGCCGTCATTGGTTGACAAATATCAGAGTGGGCAACGGGCAGCGCCTGATACTCGGATCATCGATTCAGCAACGCTGCGAGCAACCAAGGGGAAAACCATGAACACGCGTTTGTCCATCATCCTGCTGAGTATCCTGGTGGCTACAACCTCCGGTTGCAGCCACCACCATCGCCATGCCCAGGAGATGGATGCGCGACTTGAGTCTGCCGAAGACAACGCGGCAACGGCGCGTTTGCGGGCTGACGAAGCGATGTTGAAAGCCGAACAGGCGCAGCGTGCTGCCGATGAAGCCAATGAGCGCGCCAGGCGAATGGTCGAAAAGGCAACAGGCAAGTAGTCGGCGATCTATCAAACCGGACACGGACGTCGAGCTGGCCCCCGGCCGGCAAAGCATTGCCAGGAAAACACGTGATGTTCAGGCTCAAACGAATTCTGTTGATCGCACCTGCCGAAATGACCCGCACCCCGGCGTTTGATCGCGCCCAGGCACTTGCTAGGGCCAGTGGCGCGTTGCTGCACATCGTAGCGTTCGATCATGTCCAGTCCTTGGCGTTGGCCGGTCTGTTCGATCACGACGCCATGGCGCAAGCGCGTGAAGGCTATTTGCAGATGCATCGCCAGTGGCTGGAGCAGCAGGCCCGGTTTCAGCGTGGCGCCGGCGTGCAAGTCAGCACCGAAGTGGTCTGGGCCAGGGCCACGCCGGCGCATGTACTTGAGTACATCAATGACTTTCATGTCGATCTGGTGATCAAGGACGCTCACCATGTTTCAGCGCTCAATCAAACGTTTCACCAGCCGTTGGACTGGCTATTGGTACGAGATTGTCCCGCCTGCCTGCATCTGGTCACCGAGGCCGCACATCCGAAACCCTTGAAGATACTGGCGGCCATTGACCTGTCGCATCTCGAGGATCTGACCCAAGGGCTCAACGACCGGATACTTGGAGTTGCATCGACATTGGCAGCGAAATGCGATGCCTCGCTGCACTTGTTGAATGTGAGCAACTGGTCAGTGGTGGGTGATGCGGCGATGAGCGTGCCGAACTTGGGTCTGGATCACAGTTTGCGCGATGCGATCAACGACACTCAGCAGGAAGCCTTCGATACGCTGGCCGAGCGCTATGGTCTCGATGAAGAGCATAGCCACTTGCTCTCGGGTGTCCCGTACCGGGTGATCGAAGACTTCGCCCGGCAGAACGCGTTCGACCTGCTGGTGCTCGGCATCTGTCACCATCAAGCGCTGGACGGCTTCATCGGCGGCACGGCCGAATGCCTGATGAACCGAGCTCCTTGCAGCTTGTTGATGGTCAAGGCAATCCCTGTCACAGCCTGTCCGGTCATCGCAGCAGTTGATGATAATCGGTTGGGGGTAATCAATCAGTGACTGCGCCCGCCGTGTGCGTAATGCCATTGTTGCCAGGCGTGCCGATATTTCTCATCGGCGCGTTTCCTCGCTTCGCTGAACTTGTGCATGGTGTCTGGAGAAAACGGCTCTTCAAGGACGGCATAGGCCTGTTCGCTGAGCCGATCGGCTTCGTGAAACAGTGCGCCACTGTCATCGATTGCGTCGCGGACATTGGCGGTTGTGATGGCTGGATCATTGATGACCATATCTTGAACCTCGCAAAGCAAGAATGAGGGTGGGTTGCGGACCTGTCACCCTGTGGCCGCATCTGTAACTTTCACGCGTTCGAGCAGCTTGTGACTGTCCCTGATCCGAGATGCGGGCGCAGCCGAGTCATGACTCTATTTCGATCCGGTTTGTCGTCGCAGCGATTGATCCAGATCAATGTCGCTCGCCGGTTTCATCGCCGCTTTGTCGGTTTTCCAGGCGTTTGCGCAAGGGTGGTGGACAAGCCTCGATATTCAGGTTTTTCAGGGGGAGGACGAGCACCAGGGGCCTTGCATATGACATTTATCAAGGACGTCGCCGGGCTGTGGCGCAACCTCGATTGACGTTGTTGTCTGATTCTTTCGGCCCGGGTCAGCTGCGAGTGACATGAGCGCAGATGTCCCTCTCTCTGGAGACAAACATGAGCCAATATCAACACTTGTTGCTGATCATCAACCCGGCCCTGCGCCATTCTCCGGCGATAAGCCAGGCCGCCGCCCTGGCTAAAGCCAGCGGCGCGTCGCTGCATATCGCAGCGTTGATCAAATGGTGGGATTTCCTGTCGCTGCTGGAGGAAGGGGATCGGGCAAGGGCCCGTGCGGCCTATTTGCAGGACCATCACGAGTGGCTGGCAAGCCAGGCTGCCAGCCTGCGAGCCGAAGGTTTGCGGGTGACGACGGAGGTTGGTTGGTCCGAAGACATGAAACGGGAGATCCTCGATCACGTCACCGTGAACCAGCCCGACTTGCTGATCAAGGAAGTGCAGCACGAATCCTTACTCAAACGCGCTTTGTTTACCCCATTGGATTGGCAGCTGCTGCGTGATTGTCCGGTGCCGGTCTACTTGTTGGGCGCTGCTGGCCCGGGTCTGCCGCGCAAGGTCGTAGCGGCAGTCGATGTAGCTGCAAGCGAAGATGATGGGGGCGCTCTCAATGACCGGATCGTCGAACAGGCCACATCCTTCGCCACTCAGTTTGGTGCAGAGTTGCACCTGTTATATGCCTATGACGTCTCGCAAAACTATCTGGATGAAGTGGTGAACAACTGGACGGTTTCGGAACTGATGAATGCCCGGCGCCAGGAACTGCAAGCGCATTACAGCGCTTTGGCGAGGAGATTCGGTGTGATGGCCGAGCACAGGCATAGCAGGGAGGGACATCCCGTGGCGGCGATCAGTGAGTTTGCCGATGAGCACGATGTGGACGTGATTGTGATGGGCAGGGTTCAACGTCACGGGCTGGAAAAACTGCTGGGAAGTACCACCGAACATATTCTGTACCAGGTTCCCTGCAGCGTACTGGCTGTCTAGCGCAAACGCTGGTGCACCCTACAAAGTCAGCGTACCGGCCCACAAGATCCGGCCAGCGTAAATCGCGGCGGCCCAGATGATGATCAACACACCCGTTTCCAGCCCGCTGAGCGGCTTACCCTGACGCGTTTTCAGCGTGCCCAGGTAAATCAACGAGCCAGGCGCGTAGAGTAGAGCGCTGAGCAGCAGGTATTTGGGGCCGGCGGCATACAGCTGAATCAATCGGATGATTACTCCCCTGCCGGAATCGATAACGTCGCCCTCAAACCGCCCTCTGCGCGGTTTGTCAGTTCAATCCGTCCGTTCAGTCGCATCGCGATGGTGTTGACAATGGTCAACCCCAATCCGGCGCCATGCGCCGTGCCACGGCTGTAGAAACGCTCGAACAATCGCTCTCTGGCTGATTCATCGATTCCCGGCCCTTGATCGTCGACCGTCAAATGACAGAAGCCATCAGACTTGCTCAGGTGCACGGTGATCGCACCGTGTTCGGGGGAGAAATTCGCCGCGTTGGTGATCAGGTTATTCAGCGCGATATCGATGGCGGCGGGGTCGGCGAGGACATGAAACGGTTGGTCGCTGACCTCGAAGATCAATTCAAGGTGTTTGCTCAGTAACCACGGTGTCAATTGCACCAGGCTGTTGCGTACGGTTTCGCTGAGATCAATGCGTTGCAGTGGCGGCGGGTTGGGTTTGGGTTCAAGACGCGCCATGGTCAGCAGTTGGTTGACCAGCCGGCTGGTGCGGTCGACTCCGGAGATCAGAAATTCCAGCGACTCACGACGCTCCTCTTCGGTCCCGGCCTCTTGCAGATTTTGCGCATGCACCCGCAGCACCGCCAGCGGCGTGCGCATTTCGTGCGCGGCATCGGCGATGAAGCGACGCTCCCGGCCGAGCACTTCCTGAATCTGCGCGAGCATGCGATTGAGCGCTGCCTGCATTGGCTCCAGCTCACTGGGCAGGGGCGTCAGTTGCAGCGGCTCAAGTGAACCACTGTGACGGGCGCGCAGAGTCGCCGCCATGTCTGCCAGCGGCTTGAGCCCCCAGCCAATGGCCAGCCAGATCATCGCGGCGAGGATCAGGCTGCCGAGCATGTTCGGCCACAGCGTGTGGCGTACGATGCGGTCGACCAGGTCGGTGCGCACATCGTCGCGCTCGCCGACCCAGATGCGCAGGCCGTTCTGCTTGTCTTCCAGCATGAACGCTCGCCATTGCCGACCTTTCAGATCGACAATGTCGCTGAAGCCCGTTCTCGTCGGCGGCGCAGTGAAGGAGGGCGCACTGGCGGTATGTACCAGCACCTCGCCTTGCGGGTTCCACACCTGGAAGGCGATTTTGCTTTCGTAAGGATGTCCGTCAACCCGGGGCTTGGCTTCCCCGAGAGCCTGATTGAACGCCTGATACAACTGCGCGTGCTCGGTACTCGCCATCGGCATACGCATCACGCCCTGCAGCAGGCGTGCGTTCTGCGCCAATTGCGCGTCGTAGACCTCGGCGATTTCATGGTTGCTGTCATGCACGTTGAAGAGGCTGAGTACCGCCAGACCGGCCAGCAACAGGCCGATGATCAGGGTCAGCGTGCGCCGGCGGATCGAGGTCATCGACGTTCCTCCACCAGATAACCCACGCCGCGGATGGTGCGGATCAGGTCGGTGGAGAACTTCTTGCGCAGGTGATGAATGTGCACTTCGAGGGTGTTGCTTTCCGCTTCTTCGTTCCAGCCGTAGAGCAACTGGATCAATTGATCGCGGGTCATCACCCGCCCCGGCGGCGACAGCAGTTCGTGCAGCAACTGATATTCCTTGGGGGTGAGCGCGACCGGTTGGCCTTGATAACTGACCTGCTGGGTGCCGGGGTTGAGGCTGATGCCGGCGTGTTCGATCAGCGCCTGAGCGCGCCCGGCACTGCGGCGCAACAAGGCGCGCAGACGGGCTTTGAGTTCGGCGAGGTCGAACGGCTTGACCAGATAATCGTCAGCACCGGCGTCGAGTCCGGCAATTCGGTCTTCGGTGGCATCGCGCGCGGTGAGAATCAATACCGGCAGGTTCGAACCGCTGTCACGCAGACGACGCAACACTTCAAGGCCATCCATGCGCGGCAGACCGAGGTCCAGCACGGCGACATCAAACGTTTCGCTGAGCAGTGCATGCAAGGCGCTGCTGCCGTCCTTGAGCCAGTCGACGGTGTATCCCTCGCGACCCAACGCCTGATAGATGCCTTCACCCAGCGCTACGTCATCCTCGATCAGTAATAAACGCACGCGCACTCCTTTCAGTCGAGTTTCTTGTTCACGTCCACCAGCAAGGCGTCGATCTCTTTACGACGTCCGGCGTCGGCACTTTCGCGGCCCGCACGGGGTGCGGCCTGTCTGGCCTTGATCAGCGCTGCCTTGGCTTCAGCGTAGCGCTTCTGACGGTAGAGATGGTCGCCCCAGAAGTACAGACTGTCGATGCCATCAGGGTTGAGCTGCAGGGCTTGTTTGAGCAATTGCTCGGCCTTGTCGCTGTCGCCAAAGCCGATCGGCCAGCCCGGTACCCGATCGTACAATGCAGCGAGGCTGGTGTATGCCGAGCCTTGCAGGGCTTTAGGGTCAAGGGTCAGGGATTTTTCCAGGTCCGCTTTGGCGTCCTTGGCTTTGCCCAGGGCACCGAGCCCGCCCTCGGCACCGGCCCAACTGCTGGTGACGATGCCTTTCCAGATCCAGGCTTCGGCCACATTCGGACGTTGCGTGGTGAACGCGTTGGCTTCGCTGGCCAATTGCTCGAACGCCGCGGCGCGCTGCTTTTCCGCGACCTCGTATTGAATGTGCGCCCAGTTCTGCTGGATGCCGGTGAGACGTTGCTGATCAGCCGGCTCAAGTGCCCAGACACTTTGACTGAGGGCGGCAAACAGCAGGCATGTGGAGAGTTTTTTCATGGCTTTGAAGCCTCGTTGTCAGGTTTTTCACTGAGACGGCGGATCAGTGGCAATTGCTTGCGCAGGCCGCGATCCACCAGATGCGGAAGTAAGCTGTTCAAACGGACGAAAAATCGCTCTGGCCAGCCCAAATACAGATCCCGACGGTCGCCGGCAATCGCATGCATCACTGCTGACGCCACGGTCTGCGGATCGTCAACGCTGGCCTTCAGGGCATCGTTCAAGGCTTGCGCGGCGGCGCTGTTCATCGAGGTACGAGTTGCCCGGGGCGCTACATACAACACGCTGACCCGCGTGTCGGCCAGCTCGCGGCGCAACGCCTCGGAGAATCCGCGCAGGGCGAATTTGCTCGCGCAATAACTGGCGTAACCTGGGTAGCCGATCGAGCCATAGGTCGAGCCGACGTTGACCACCATCGCGCTGTCAGCCTGCTTGAGCTGCGGCAACAGCATTTTGGTCAGGCAGATTGGCGCGCTGATGTTCACCGCAAGCATCGCGTTGATGTCACTGTCATCGAGCTGTTCGAGCATGGCGAAGTGATTGACCCCGGCGGCGTTGATCAGCAGGTTGATGCCGCCGATGGCGTCGGCGGCGGCCAACACTTTGCGGCGATCGCTGAGGAAGGTCAGATCGGCGGCGACCCAGCACAGGTTCTGCGGATACCGCTCAAGCAGCGGCAACAGCGCCTCTTGATGCCGCGCCACGGCCAATACCCTGGCACCGGCGGCGCACAAGGCACTGGCGATGGCCAGGCCGATGCCGCCACTGGCACCTGTCAGCACCACGCGGGCTTCATGCAGCTGCATGTTGAGCCTCAGCATCGCGCGGCAGATCACGGAACATGTCGGTGTAGAGGCGATAGACGACTTTCGAGGCATGAATGACCGCCGCTTGATCGTCAGGGTCTTCCAGCTGATTCATCAACCGCCGATAGGTCTGCATGTGCTCGATGTCGAGCGCGCCGTGGGAGCTCAGATAGCTGAATGCCGTTTCCGGCAGCGCCAGGCGATCGCGAATGCTCCCCGCCGCGTGGGTCGCCAGGGCAATGCTGGTGCCTTCGAGCACGTTTACCATGCCGAACAGACCCACCGGATTGCCCCGGGCGATCAGATCGTAGAGAAAACTGACCATCAGCTCGATTGACAATGACGGCTGACCATCGCGCACGGCGTCGCGATCACCACCACAGGCGGCAATGTCGTTGAGTACCCACTGCTCGTGGCCGTATTCATCTTCAATGTATTCGCACACCGCTTTGCGCAGCCATTCCAGGCGCGTCGGCAGGCGTGCACCGCAAGCCATCATCAGCGGCACGGTGTGGCGCACGTGGTAGTAAGCCTGGGCAAGAAAGGCCCGATAGCTGTCGAGGCTGACCTTGCCTTGCAACGCATCGACGATGATCGGCAGGTTGAACAGCTCGTGGCGTTCGCGTTGTGTGGCTTCTTGCAGGGTGTCGAAAAAACTCATTATGCGGATTCCTCGAAAGTGGCGGATTCGGTCAGTTGCGTGTGGTACTGCGCGATGATGGCGTCGCGGCGCGGCCGGCCATTGGCGGTGAGCAGGCCGTTGGCGGCGGTGAAGGGCTGCGCCAGGCGCGTCCACTGATGCACCTGGGCGTAATCGGGCAACGCCTCGTTCGCTTCGGCGACGGCAGCGGCCAGCTCGGCATCGGTGCAGTCCGGACGATGCGGCCAGAGCAGGGCGTGGTTGTGCGGCATCGCCTCGCCATAGACGAACGCTTGAGCGATGTGGCGGCGCTGGGTCAGTTCCGACTCGACCCATTCCGGGTTGACGTTTCGCCCGTAGCTGGTGACGAATTGGTGTTTTTTGCGGCCCTTGAGATAGAGAAAACCTTCCGGATCGAACTCGCCCAGATCGCCACTCGGCCACCATTGATCGGTATAAGCCGGCTCCCCCAGATAACCGAGCAACACCGAACCCTTGATCAGCACTTCGCCGTCCTCGGCCAACCGCACCTCGATATGAGGCAGAGGGCGCCCGACGCTGCCCGGACGGCGCGCGCCGGGGCGATTGAGGCATACGACCGAGGCGCACTCGGACAAGCCGTATCCCTCGTAAACCGCTAACCCCACCCGTTGCGCGCGGTGCAGCAGATCCGCTGACACCCGCGCGCCACCGACCGCGGCGAAGAGCAAGGTTTGCGGATCGAAAGCCTTCTGTTCAGCGGCGCTGACCAGAACTTGCAGCAGCTGTGGCACGAGTATCAGGCTCTCCGGCGCACGCTTGGCCAGATAACCGAGCAGGCGCGCAACATCGATGCCGCTGGCACCTTGAATGCCGAGGGTTGTCTGGCTTGGCAGGCTCAACACCGCACCGGCGTATAGCGCGGCATAACAGCCCAGGTTCTCCAGCAGGATCGCCAAAGGCAACAGCGCCAGATGGTGCTCCGGTCCAGTGGCTGCGCTTGCCTGATCAAGCTCCCGGGCAACGCGCAAGAAGCTGTCGGCGCTCAGGCACACCCCTTTCGGCGTGCCGGTGGTCCCGGAGGTAAACGTGAGTTTCGCGGTGCCCGCCGGCATGCGACTCGGGCCATTGAACGAGCGACACCAGAATTCACCTCGTAATTCATAGCCCGCCGCCAGCAGCTCGGCTTGCAGTTGCGGCTCGGCGATCACCCGTTCGGCCTGGCTCTGCTCCAGACAATGGGCGCGCTGCGCGGCACTGAAAAACGGCGGCAGCGTTATGCAGGTCAAGCCTTCGAACAACACCGCCAGATCCCAAAGCATCGCGTCGACGCCGTTGTCCAGCGCCAGCGCGATCACCTGCACCTGCTCATCGCGCAGGCGCTCCTGGCGATACAACACCTCGGCATACAACGTGGCGTAATCTATTCTCAGCGTGTCGCCCCACAGGGCTGAGGCGTTGTCATTGCGCCGGGCATGGTCGCGCAGGGTTTCCTGGAAGCGTTGCAATTCAAGCGACATGGCAGGCTCCTTCAACGGAAGTCGGCAAACCCAGGCGAGTGAACAGGCCAATATTGCGCAGGTGAACGAATCCCGCGCGAATGTTGCCGACGTGCACCCAGGGTTTGCTTTCGTAATAACTGCCCCAGTGTTGACGCTCGTCACCCAGTCGCTGTGGATCAGCGGCGCACAATGTCACGGGCTTCAGACCCAGGCGATGGAAGCTGTTGACCAGCCCGATGTTGCCGGTGAAGGTCACCCATTCCAGGCCGCCCATGGCCAGCAGATAGGTGATGGCGATGATGCTCAGGCGCGCACTGCCGGTATCGCTGGCGGCGAGGTTGCCGACTTCGACAATGACCGTGCGATCCACTGCGCGACCGGCGGCGGCACTGATCAACGGCTCGATCGGTTCATCCAGATAGCGCTCGAGAAACAGTGCCTCCAGATGCGCTCGACGGACCCCGGCCACTGCGCACAACTGGCCATCGCTGTTGTGCATGCCGAACAGCTCGGGCATGAAATGGCGGATTTCGGCACCGTGAGCCGTGCGAAAACGCTGCTGGATAAAGGCTTCGAAGGGCGCGCGCAGCTCGTCCTCCGGCAACGCGTTTCTCAGCGTCATCGGCAACGATTCGGCCTGGCCGAAGTGCAGGGGCAGCGGGATGTTCCAGTCGAATTCGGGCATGGGCAGAACGCCTCCCTCAATGGGTTTGAGCGCAGTATCCAAGCCATTTCTTAACGAAGTCTGAAGATGAAAAACCGTTAACCGCAGCGCCGATCTTCAGACTCCCTTAAGGCTGGGCAAGCATGGTCAGCCTTGATTCAGGGCAACCGGATCGATAATTTCGAGCGAGATGATCGTCGCTCCACAACAATCACGAGGCGTTTCCTATGATTCGCGACACCGCTGTAACCCGTTATGGAAAACTCTCAATCATCCTGCATTGGCTGATGCTGGCGTTGTTCGTTGGTGTGTATGCGTGCGTCGAAATCAAAGGCTATATGCCCAAAGGCAGCGAAGCACGCGGCCTGCTGATGGGTATGCATGGGCTGTTTGGCGCAAGCATCTTCGCGTTGGTGTGGATTCGTCTGATCGGCCGCCTGACCCCGCGTCCGCCGATCATCCCCAAGCCGCCAGCGTGGCAGACCGCAATCGCGCACCTGACGCACCTGGCGCTGTATGGATTGATGATTGTCACACCGCTCCTCGCGTGGTTGATGCTCGCGGCGGGCGATAAGCCGTTTCCGTATTTCGGTTTCCATGTGCCGGCGCCGGTGGCTATTGATCCGGACCTGGCCAAACAGCTCAAGTACTGGCACGAATGGATTGGCAGTGCCGGCTACTGGCTGATCGGCCTGCACGCGCTGGCGGGGCTGTTCCACCATTACTGGGTGAAGGACAACACGTTGCAGAGGATGCTGATTGAGCGTACCCGTTCTTGAGGCAAGCATCTTGCGCTGTTCGCTGAAGGTAATGCTCGCCGTAACTGAAGCGCATGGCTGCGGTGGAGTTGAAAATCCGGAACTGCCAGCCCTCGCCGATGCCGAAACTGCATCGACAACGAGGGCAAAGCCATGACTGAAGAAAAAACCGAAGTGCCGCAAGAAGTTCCGGATCAAACCACCCCGGCGCATTCCACCGAAGAAGAGCGCGAGCGCTTGAAGGACTTCAACAAGGACGGCATCCCGCCGGGCAGTTGCTGATCAGCGGTCACCGTGGCTGCGTCACCAGTTCCCCGCTGATCGCATCCATCATCGCCGGATGCTCCTCAGCGGCCACGCGCAAATCCTCGGTGACCCGCAACTCCGCACCTGTCGGTGAATAGGTGGCTGCTGCCGTGAACGGTGCGGGGTTGGCCGGCACCGGGCGTTTGCCACGGCGCCAGAAGAAAAAGCTGACCATGCTCAGATTGACCACAGCGAAGACCCAGAACAGACCGTTGGCGCCGAACGAGTTCATCACCGGCGAGATCATCATCGGACTGATGGCCGAGCCCAGCGAGTTGATCAGCAGCAAACCCTGAATCATCGGCACCAGCGCTTCGGCCGGCGCGCGGTCGGCCGCGTGGCTGACGGCAACCGGGTACAGCGCGAACACGCCGCCACCGAGCAGAAACAGCATCGCCGCGAGCATTGTCGAAGACAGCGGCAGCAGCACAATCACCAGTGATAAGGCGGTGCACGCCACCGTCAGCAGCGTCAGCACCTGCAAGCGATCGGTGCGGTCGGACCAGCGTCCGACCGGATACTGCAGCAACATCGCGCCGAGAATCGTCCACGCCATCATGGTGCCGACTTCACCGACGTCCAGACCTCTGCGTTGCAGATACAGCGGCAACAAGGTGTAGATCGCCGCGATGGTCACCCCCGAGCCGAAACAGCCGACCAGCCCGGTCGGCGTCACGCCCAGCAGTTGCCGGGGCTTGAGCGGCTCGACCTGATCGAGCAGCGGCGACACACGCGGCAGGATCACGATCGGCAGCACCGACAGCGCAGCAAGCATGCCGGCAACCATGAACGGCGCGCTGTCGCTCATGCCGGTGATGGTCCCGAGCGTCGCCTGGCCCAAAACGCCAGCGCCATACAGGACGATCATGTACAGCGCGAGCAGGCGCCCGCGAATCTTCTCGTCACCGGCCAGCAGCAGCCAGCTCTCGATCACCAGAAACACACCCACCGTGGCCCAGCCATTGATCAGCCGCAGGACGAGCCAGCCCCAGGTGTCGTAGAACAGACCTTGCAACAGGATCGTCACCGCAATCAGCGAGGCAAAGCTCCCATAGGCACGAATGTGGCCGATGCGCAGAATCAGCCGGTCATTGAACACCGCGCCTAGCGTCAGGCCCATGAAGTAGGCCGAGGAAACAATCCCGATCATCGTCGCCGAGGCACCGGCGGCGTCCAGGCGTAGGGTGGTCAGGGAGGAAAGAAAACCGTTGCCCAGAGCAATAATGAACAGCCCGAGCAGGGGCGCCAGCGCCATGGCCAGCAAACGCGGAGACATAAAAACCTCAAGAAATGGTACAGCGCAACGTGCGCCTCTGCGCGTGCGGTTGCCAGGCTGGAACAGGTGTTGTGCAAGAGTCTGCCGATCGGGCAGGGCGGTGGCGTCGAACGACATGGCCAGCCCTGCAGATCGCGACTGTGACGAGACACGCGATGCCAGAGCGCGCGGGATTCTACGGCTTGCGCAGGATTTGCCAAGAGCTGAAGGCTGCGACGTTAGGACGCAGGCTGTTTTGAGGTTCGAGAGGAGGCTGAAAACCAATCATCGGGCTGAGCTCCGACAAGGGCCTGCATGCAAAAACTACGCAGGCCCTTGCTCGTTTCAGCGCCTAGGTATGCGAAATCAACAAATCACTGATGATGCAGATCGATCCATCCTCAGGCGGGGTGGCGTCGGTGTAGTCGATCTGGTTGTAGACGCCGCCGTGGAAATTGAACACCTGTGAGTTCCAGGTTGAGTCGAGCTGCAAATCACCTGATGTACCGACAACGCCGTTGTAGTCGACGGTGACGCGGGCCACGCCGGCAGAGTTGGCGCGAATGGTCACCTTGAATTTCGCGCCCAGCGGTACGCCCTTGAGCACCGTGGTGTTGACCGGGGTGGGCTGGTTGAAGCTCTGGCGGAAGCCCATGGTGATGTTGCCTTTCTGCCAGAACACTTTGATCACCGGGCTGTCGTCGTTTTTCACATGCATCTGCGAAATAACGACTTTCTGCGCAGAGTTGACCTTGGTCACGGTCATCTCCTGATAGTTGAGGTGGTCAGCGGCGCTGGCCAGCGACCAGTAGAACGATTCCTTCCATTCACAGCGGGTGCGGTGCGTGCTCTTGCTTGAGGCGCCTTTGGTTGGCGCGGACAGCTGCAGCGATCCGTCCGGCAGCACGGTGACGATGCTGGGAAATTGCGCAATGGCTTCGGCGCCGTTGAGCTCCAGTGCGACCGGATTGGTCGCCGAGACGGGTACCGGAGTGGAGAGGGTGAGATTGCTGATGTTTACGGCCATGGTTTGTACTCCTGACGATAAAAATCATTAGCGACCCAAGCCTTCGGTGGACTGGCACATCTGTCTGCGCGGACTTTCACCATCTCTTGGGCACAGCACCATGGCGGCGCAAGCGGCCGCCGCGAAAACACAAAGGGCAACGATTACGCCGGCAGCCTCCAGCACCGCGCCGAAAACCGGCGTGCCAGCGGTCTGACCGAGCGCCAGAAGCAGAAACGGAATGCCCAGTCCCAGGTCCGGGCGGTCCGGCAACAAACGAATGCCTTGCAGCAGATAAACGCCTGAAGAAACGATGTAGGCCGCGCCAAACAGGCACATCGCGGCGAGGCCCGATCCGGCGGAAACTGATGCGGCAGAAAGGCCCAATGTCCCGAGGGCGATCCCGGCAAGCGCCAGATGCTGCATCCGTGCGACACCGAAGCGGCCAGTGAGCACGCCGGTCATGCAGCCGCTGATTCCCGCAGCGCCCAATACCATCCACGCCCACGCAATCGCCTGATCGGAGAAACCAGCCTCACTGCGCAAAATATCGGCGCCGAATGTCCAGATCGCCGTGCTCGCCAGGCCCATCAGGAAAGCACTGGCGCACAAAGGCAGTACGCCGGGTCGACGCAGCATTGCCAGCGAGAAGTTCTGCGCGACGTCATGCTCGACCCGGCGCGGCACCGCAAACCAGAGCCAGAGCGTAACGCCGATGCCGATCAATCCGAACAGCGCGTACAGATGTCGCCACTGCCCGGCAGCCACTATCGCCGCCAAACCGGAAAAAACGATACCCGCTGCCGTTCCTGCATTGATAAATCCATTGGCCCGCGGACGTTCCGCATCAACAAGACGCGCCGCCACCGCGCTGGCCAATGGCGGCGAGGTCAGACCCGTGCTCAAACCCGCCAGCGCCACGCCGCAACCCAATGCCAACCCCGACCAAGCGATAACCACCAGGCCCATCCCCAGCGTCGCCGCTGCACCGGCAATCACCGTCAACCCGCGCGGACTGATTTTGCCATTGCAGACAAACGTCGCAACGATGCCCACACAGTAAGCGGCGAACGCACTGCCACCAATCCAGCCGGCAGCGGTCACGCTGAGGGCCAGATCCTGACGAATCTGCGGTAGCAGCAGTCCATAGGCGAAGCGCGCCAGGCCATAGGACAACGCCGTCAGCGCGAACGCTGCCGCGACAAGATTGAGGCTGCGCCGGTCAAGGCTCACGGTGAAATCGGATCGCTGGCAGGACAGGTTGTCTCGACCGCATGCTCCGGCCTGGAACAGATGCGATCGGAGTTGGAGGGGTCATTAGCCATGAGTGTCCTCGAGGATGTCTGTTGCTGGAGTGGTTACCGATTCTGATAACGGACTTGCACTGGGGTTTGATGATTTTCCAACACAGCCGATGGATGGTAGAGCAAAGGGCGAGGGCAGCTCTCGGTTGGCTTGGCGCACGTCAACCTTTGCGAGCAGGCTCGAGGGTTTTTTGCGGGTATCGAGGGGCGGGGGATGGCGCTTGGAGGGAGGCGAGATCGTGCAGAACCGCACGCCGGAAGAACTGCGCGAGCGTCAGGGAGTTTTCCGCACGCGGTGGCGGATGCAAGCGAGGGTACAAAACCGTTGAACACAGCACTACTGCGCTCCAGGTGCTGCCGGAACTCAGGTGTTGATCATTCTGCGGTCTGGCCCAGACATGGGCGTTCATGTTGTAAAGGCGATCAAAGGCTTCGTTGCGGGTCTTGCCGCCGATTTCGAAGATATCGATCTCCATGGCGTTGTCCGGCAGCCCGGTCCACGCCAGCCAGAAGGCACTGGAGCCGGCGGAATTCATCGGTTTCGCCCGGGCTTCGTAATAGCCGTACATGCCCCGTTCGTTGGTGCGCACCATCGCCGAGCTGTAATCCTTGTAGCCCAGGGCAACGTATTTTTCCGGCAAGGTCTGCTTGCGGAAGGTGATGTTCAGATTGCCGTTGCCGACCTTGGCGTTCTCCGGCAAAAACAGCGCCGGTTTGCGCCCGAGGGAATCGGTGCCGGTGGCGTTGTTGACGTGCCAGCGTTCGGCATCGAGGGCGCTGCCGTTAAATTCGTCGGACAGGCGCGTATCGAGCTTCCAGCCGCCGGCGTTGGCCTGATCCGACAGCGGCAGATCGGGCGTAACCGGGGTCGGAGTCGGCCCTAACGGGCCAACGCGGGTCCAGGCATCGGCCTGCTGCGGAATGGCGACCGCCCATTTCTGTGGCGATGTATTGAAGACCCGGGCCGACGTGTCGGCGCTGGCACGCTGCATCGACTTCAGCCCGCAGGTGCCGATCGAGCAGGGCGTGCAAGCGTTCGTGCAGTGGTATCGCGAGTTCTATCAGGTCTGATTCAGTGCAGCGTAACGGCCCTGCGACTTTTCCCGATGCGGATCCGGTCGAGGGCGCGGTTCAGCGCATCCAGCGCATCGAGCAGCGCCTTGGCCTCGGCTTCACGCCCGTCGCCCCACAGGCGTTCGGCCATTTTGTTCAAGGCCAGAATGGCGCGTTCGATGTCGGCTGCGCTGGCGGTGCTGTCAGGGGCTGGTGGTTTTTTCGGCATTCAGGGTTCCTCGGCGGTCGGCAAATCACCATACCGCCAAGGCGCCGAGCAATACAGCCAGAAGTGTCCCCGATCAGCAGCTAATGCTGTCTGGTCAGCGATTAGCCTCAGTCAACCCCGCCTCGATAAACCGCACCGAACTCTCCAGCGCCTGCTGCCCCTCGGCCAGCATGCCCGCGTAGAAATGCCAGGCGTGAAACATGCCGGGCCACACTTCAAGATTGACCCGGACGCGGTTGTCCGCCAGGTGATTGGCCAGACGCATGGCGTCACTGAGCATCAGTTCGTTTTCGCCGATCTGCACCAGAATCGGTGGCAGTCCGGTGACGTCGGCGAACACCGGCGACGCCAGCGGATGGTTGGCCAAGGTGTCGCCGAGAAAGGCTCGCGCGAGGATATCCAGCACTGGCTTGGAGTTCAGCGGATCAAGGCCTTCACGATTGCTCATGGAGGCGCCGGTGTGTTCGAGGTTGGCCCATGGCGAGATGGACGAACCCACTGCGGGCAAGGGCAAGCCTTTGGATTTTGCCGCGACCATCACGCTGACCACCATCGCGCCACCCGCCGACTCGCCAGCGAAGGCAATCTTGCTGGCGGCGATGTTCTGCTCGAGCAACCACTCATAGGCGCGCAAAGTGTCATCGATGGAGGCGGGGAATTGATGCTCGGGTGCGAGGCGGTAATCCGGCATGTACACCCGCGCGCCGAGCATTTTTGCGTAGTTGCCGCCGATGCCGTGGTAGCCGTCAGGTCGACCGACGATGTAGGCACCGCCGTGGATGTACATCAGCACCGCGTCGGTCTTGAGTTCATCCGGAGTCACCAGCGTAGCGGGCACGCCGCCCATGTCGACTGCTTCAAACCTCACGCCAGCCGGTGGTTGATTCTGCCCGAGCATTTTTGCGTAGGCATCGCGGATGTCGCTCATCTTTGTGGTGGTATCGGTGCCCTTGAGCACGGGTACCAGATCGCTGAGGCTGTTGGCCCAGGTTTGCACGGCTGCTTTTACTTCAGTGTTCATATGACCTCGATCATGCGTTGGTGATGGCTTAACTAATCGAGATGTTATGCTCATGATTGGGGAATAGGGTTCCCCATAACCGGTGCCAAGCCGCTTGAATGCCAAACCCGGAGGCCTCATGGAACTGCATAACCTGAACGACATCGCCGCCTTCGTCGCCTCGGTGGATACCGGAAGTTTTACGGCGGCTGCCAGGCAACTCGGGCTGACCCGCTCGGCCGTTGGTAAATCGATCGTGCGGCTTGAATCGCGTTTGCAGGTCCGCCTGCTCAACCGCACCACCCGCAGCCTGAGCCTGACCGACGATGGTCGGGTGCTGTATGAGCGATGTGTGGGCATCCTGCAGGATCTGGACGAGGTCGAAGATGCCTTGGCGTTCCGCCGTTCGACGCCCAGCGGCCGCTTGCGCATGAGCCTGCCGGTAGCACTGGGCCGGCTGCACGTTGTGCAGCACATCGAGCGCTGCCTGAGAGACTGGCCGTCGCTCGCCATCGACGCGACGTTTTCCGATCGGCTGGTCGACCTGATCGACGAGGGTTTCGATCTGGCGATTCGCATCGGTCCGCCCAAGGAAGACTCCGGACTACTCACGCGCACGGTGGCTTACCAGCAAATGATCACCTGTGCCTCGCCCGATTATCTGAAAGAACATCCGGCACCGCAGACACCCGAAGATCTGGCCGGGCATGCGTGCCTGCACTTCGTCAGCGGCGGCCGATTGCTGCCGTGGAATTTTCGCGTCAATGGTCAGCCTGTGCCGGTCATTCACGCCGGACGGCTGCAGATGGACAGCGCTGAAGCCTTGCATCAGGCGACTGCCGCCGGCCTCGGTATTGCGACGTTGCCATCCTATGTGGTCAACGATGACTTGCGCAGTGGCAAGCTCGTGCAGTTGCTCGCAGATTACGCCGAGGCTGCCGAGCCGATCCGGGTGATTTACCCGAGCAAGCGACACCTGTCGCCGAAGATTCGCCTGTTCATCGACAGGCTGGTGGAAGCGTGGTCGCCGGCGCCTTGGGACTGATCAGCCCGCCATAAGAGCTGTGCCGCAAATTCACAGCAGGTGTGCTTTTTCAGCTATATCCAGCCAATCTTGGCGAGCCGTACTCTTGCAAACAGTGGCGCAGAAACTTATGTGTCATCGCCACTGTAATCCGACGATGTCTGTGCTCGGCACGGATCATTTGAAGGAACAATAAAAACAATATCTGCGGGAGATGAATCCAATGAGACTCGCTCAAGAGGAAGCCGTGGCCGTGGCGGCTACCGCGAAAAGCTGGCTGAAAGCTGCCGGCATCCTGCTTTGCCTGTCCACCCCGGTCGCCGCGCTCGCGGACATCAGGATCGGTGCGCTTTATCCCCTGAGTGGATCCCTGGCGTTGCTGGGCGACGAGAGCTTCCGTGGCCTCGAACTGGCCGTCGCCGAACGAAATGCCTCGGGCGGTTTGAAGGGCGAGCCGATCAAATTGCTCAAGGCCGACGCAGTCGATGCGGGACAAGCGGTCGGTGCCGCGCGCCGGCTCACCTCTGTTGAGAACGTCACTGCTGTATTTGGCAGCTATTCCTCGGCGCTGTCATTTGCGGCCACGCAGGTGACGGAGATGGCGGGGGTGCCATTTTTCGAATTGGGTGCGGTGTCCGACCACATCACTGAGCGTGATCTGAGCTACGTGATGCGCAGCAACCCGACCGCCAGGAATTTTGCCGAAGGCACCATCACCGCCATCACGGAGATTGTCAGCCCATCGCTCAAGGTCGATCCGAAACAATTGAAGGTCGCGATCATCCACGAGGATGCGCTGTACGGTACGACCATCGCCGGGTTTCAGAAAAAAATCGCTCAGGAGCAAGGTCTGAATGTGGTCGAGGTACTACCGTATTCGGCCAAAGCGGTCGATCTCTCATCGCTGATCCTGCGTTTGAAAGGCGCCCAGGCGGATGTGGTATTGCAGACCAGTTATCAGAACGACACGACGCTGTTTTTCCGCCAGATCCGCGAAGCCGGTTTCAGGCCCAAAGCCGTTATCGGCGCCGGCGGCGGCTATTCCATGCAGGACACGGTCAAGGTCGTCGGCGCAGCCAATATGGAAGGCGTGCTCAATGTCGATTTCCCACAGTTCCAGACCAATGAAAACGGCGCTCCCGGTATCGGTGCGTTCGCCAAGGCATACAAGGATCGCTACGGCAGCGAACCGCGCTCGGGCCACAGCCTGATCAACTATGTCGGGGCGAAGATATTCCTCGATGCCATGGAAAACAGTACTTCGCTGGACGCCGATGCGATCCGTGCCTCGGTGGCAACCATCGATATTCCTCTCGGTGGCACGGCTGCCGGCATCGGTGCCAGGTTTGGCAAGAACGGCCAGAACCAGCGCGCCAATACGGCAATCATGCAGTGGCAGAACGGACTGCTGAAAACCGTTTACCCCCAGGCAGCCGCCGTTGCCCAAGCGCGTTTTTCCGACCAACCCTGATATCTGAACTCCGCAATCTGCTGAAGCTTGATCATTGAGCTTCACGGGTTCGTTCGTTCGCAAAGAGGGCGCCAACCGTGGAAATTTTCATCCAGCTCCTGTTAAACGGCTTATTGCTCGGTGGCACGTTGGCCATCATCAGCATCGGCCTGACTCTGATTTTCGGCATCGTGCGTGTGGTCAACTTCGCCCATGGCGAGTTTCTGATGATCGGCCTGTATGCCGTGTACTTGCTGAATTCGCACTTCGGCATCCACCCGTATATGGCGATCATTCCTGCGACGATCCTGTTGTTTGCCGCTGGTGCGGCAATGCAGCGTTTCATCATTCAGCCGTTGCTTGGCGCCGAGGGACATATCCAGATTTTCGCCACCGTCGGCGTCTCGATTGCCCTGATGAACGGCGCGTTGCTGATCTTCGGTGCCGACGTCATGACGGTGAAGAACATCAGCGTCGGTACCACGACCGTCAGCTTCGGCGCCTTTCGCGTCAGCAGCGGTCAGTTGATCACGTTTGTCGCGTCGCTCGCACTGGTCGCGGGGCTGCACTGGTTTTTGCAGAACACGTTTCTCGGCCGGGCCGTCCGCGCTACTGCACAGCATCGCAACGCGGCGCAACTGATGGGTGTCAACGTCAAGAACATCTATGTGTTTGCCTTCGGCCTGGGTTGCGCCTGCCTGGGCGTCGCCTCGGGACTGATCGCTCCGCAATATCCGGTCTTTCCAACCGTTGGCACTTTCTTCGTGCTGACGGCGTTTGTGATTGTGGTGCTGGGCGGCCTGGGCAGCCTGTCCGGCGCACTGATCGGTTCAATGCTGATCGGCATCGTCGACAGTCTCGCCGGTTACTACATCGCGCCGGACCTCAAGGAGGTCGTCTACTTCACGATTTTCCTGGGCATCCTGGTGTTTCGTCCGACAGGCCTTTTCGGCGCCGGTCGCGGGTCTGAGTGAGGAAAATGGTCATGAATATTTTGCACCCGCGTGTCTATGTCAGTGCACTGGCCCTGGCGCTGTTACTGATCATTCCATTGAGCGTTGGCTCGCCGTTCGTTTATCACCTGTTCATCCTCATATGCAGTTATGCGGCACTGGCCAGTGCCTGGAACATCGTCGGCGGGTTTGCCGGCCAGCTGTCGTTGGGGCATGCCGTGTTCTACGGGGTGGGCGCTTACACGACGACGCTGCTGATGATGAAACTGGGCATCAGTCCATGGATCGGCATGTTCGCTGGCGCAATCCTGTCGTCGATTGTCGCGGTGCTGATCAGTTGGCCGTGCTTCAGATTGCGCGGGCCGTTTTTTGCCTTGGCGACCATTGCGGTGTTGGAGGTCGTGCGTCTGGTGGCGATCAATCAGCATGACGTGACCGGTGGTGCGGCAGGGCTGGGCGTACCGCTGAAGCTCGGTTTCGAGTGGATGTTGTTCCGCCCGCGCTGGCCGTACCTGCTGATCGCCTTCGCGTTTCTGCTCATCACATTGGCAGTGTCGTGGAAGATCAAGAATTCCCGACTGGGTTATTACCTGATCGCCGTGCGTGAGCGTGAAGACGCCGCCCATGCGGTGGGCGTGAACTCGGTCAAGGTCAAGCTGATCGCCGTGGTGTTGTCCGCATTTATCACCAGCCTGGTCGGCAGCTTTCACGCGATGTACCTGACCTTCATCGAACCCGGCTCGATGTTTTCTCTCGAGATGTCGATTCAGATCGCCATGTTCGCGTTGATTGGTGGACTGGGCACGGTATCGGGACCGCTGATCGGCACTTTGCTGGTGCTGCCGCTGGCTGAACTGGCACGCGGCTGGCTTGGCGATCTGGGCAGCGGGGTGCACGGTCTGGTCTATGGCATCGTGCTGGTCGTGGTGGTGCTGACTATTCCGCAAGGCGTGGTGGGGCGTTTTGGGGCCCGGATATTTGCCTGGATCGACTCATTGCCCGGCGGCCGTCGTTCGATGGCAAATACAAAAGCACCGATCGGGTCGACCTTGGCGCATCCCCACTCGGCCACGCACGGTGAGCCGGTTCTGGTCGCAGAAAACCTGCACAAGTTCTTTGGCGGACTGCACGCCACCAACGATGTTTCGCTGAGCTTGGCCGAAGGCGAAATCGTGGGTGTGATCGGCCCGAACGGCGCCGGCAAAACTACGGTGTTCAACCAGCTCTCCGGGTTTCTTCTGCCATCCAAAGGCCAAGTGAAAGTGCGCCTGCTCAATGGCGACTGGGTCACCCCGAACAGCCCGGCCGAGTTCGCCCGGGCAGGCATTGGCCGGACCTTTCAGATCGTCCAGCCATTCGCTGATTTGAGTGTCTGCGAGAACATCATGCTCGGTGCATTCATGCACACCGCTGACGCGAAGGAGGCCAGGGCGATCGCCGAGCAAGTCGCCGAGCTGACCGAACTCACCGCGCTGCTCGACACCCGGGCGCGCAACTTGACGGTCGGCGGCATGAAGCGCCTGGAAATGGCCCGCGCTCTGGCGACCCGCCCGCGCATCCTGCTGCTCGACGAGGTCATGGCCGGCCTCAACCCGACGGATGTTGCCAAGGCCATCGCAGTGATTCGCCGGGTGCGTGATTCGGGCGTCAGCGTGTTGATGATCGAGCACCTGATGCAAGCCACCATGAGCCTTTCTGACCGCATCGTCGTGATCAGTTCCGGCACGCTGCTGATGCAGGGCGCGCCTCACGATGTGATCAACGATCCTCAGGTTATCGAAGCCTACCTCGGTAAGGAGTACAGCCATGCTTAAACTCGACAACGTCCACAGCGGCTATGGCGGTACGGAGATCCTTCGTGGCGTGTCGTTCGAGGTCAATGCCGGTGAGGTGGTGACTATCGTCGGCGCAAACGGCGCCGGCAAAACCACGACCCTGCGCAGCTTGTGCGGCATCGTCACACCGTCCCAAGGCACGATCGAATTCGAAGGCCAGCGCATCGATGGCAATCGCCCCGATCAGATTGTCGACGCGGGCCTGACACTGATACCGGAGGGGCGCCAGTTGTTTCCCTTCATCAGCGTGCGCGACAACCTCTTGATGGGCGCCTACAAACGCAGTGCACGAGCGTGCTACAGGCAGCGTCTGGACAATATTCTCGATCTGTTTCCGAGGGTGCGCGAACGCCTTGATCAGAACGCCGGGACACTGTCGGGCGGCGAACAACAAATGGTTGCCATCGCCCGGGGGCTGATGGCCGAGCCGAAATTGTTGATGTTTGATGAACCCTCGCTGGGCCTGTCGCCGCTGCTGGTGTCGCAGGTCTTCGAGATCATCAACAGGATTCTCCAGTTGGGCACCACCGTGTTGATCGTCGAGCAGAACATCGTTCATACGCTGCGCATTGCTCATCGAGGTTACGTGCTGGAGAACGGCGAAGTGGTGCTCAGCGGCACCGGCCAGGAACTGCTGGAGAACCCGCACGTCAAGCGTGCTTATCTGGGGCTCTGACCCAGTCCATTCATCTGCAAGTGAGAACAGCTCATGACTCATTCCAGACACGCCGGGCGCACCGTATTGGTCACCGGTGCCGGTGGCGGCATCGGTGCGGCGATCGCGCGGTTGTATTGCGAAGAAGGTGCAGCCGTGGCGCTGCTCGACGCTGATGCCGACAAGGTGCAACAGCAGGCCGAGGCGTTGCGTGATGCGGGTTTTGCGGTCGCGTGGGCGCAGGCTGATGTCGCGAGTTTTCAAGACTGCGCTGCTGCATGCGAGCGCGTGCAAGGTGAGCTCGGCCCCATCGATACGCTGATCAACAACGCCGGCATTTCGCCCAAACACCACGGCGCACCCGCGCCGATCTGGACCATGGCACCGGATGAGTGGCAGCGGGTTGTCGATATCAACCTCAATGGCTCCTTCAACCTGGTGCGAGTGCTCGTGCCCGGCATGGTCGAGCGCCGGTTCGGCCGCATCGTCAATATGTCTTCGGTGGCGGGCAGCGCGTTCTTGCCGATTGTCGCAGCGCACTACAGTGCGACCAAAGCCGCAATCATCGGCTTTACCCGCCACCTGGCCGGCGAACTCGGGCCGTTCGGTGTCACCGCCAATGCGCTGGCACCTGGACGAATCGAAACGCCATTGCTCAAGACCGTATCGGCCCAGGCCAATCAAGCCGTGGTCGACGAGACGCCGCTGCGCAGGCTGGGCACACCGCTTGAGGTGGCAAGGGCGGCGTGTTTTCTCACGTCGAGCGAAAGCGACTTCATTACCGGCCAGGTGGTTGATGTCGCGGGCGGCTGGTTGATGCGCTGATGACTTCTTGCGAGGACGTTTGTCATGGTTAAAACGATGGGATTTCCCGGGCGCTACGAGCAGGGTCCGAATGCATTGCAACAATTGGGCAGAGTGCTGAGCGACATGGGTCGATCACGGCCGCTGGTGCTTTGCGATGAGTTTGTCGCCCGGCATCTATGGCCGCAGGTTGGCGCCGCGTTGCAGGACCAGGGATTGGAGCCATTGCACATCGAGTTTCCCGGCGAGTGCACGCGCGCTGCGATTGCGCAGTTATCCGAGCAGGCATTGCTGCACGCCCCCGACACCATCATTGCGCTGGGCGGTGGCAAGACCATCGATACGGCGAAGGGGGTGGCGGCCAATCTCGACGTGCCGATCATTGTCTGCCCCACGATCGCTTCAAGTGACGCGCCAACGAGTCGGCTGATCGTGCTTTACGACGAAGAGCACAAAGTGGTGGGCGTGGAGTTCCTGAAGATGAATCCCGCTGCGGTGATTGTCGATACAGAGGTCATCGTTCAGGCGCCGGCACGGTTCTTCGCGGCCGGGATCGGCGATGCCATCAGCAAGAAATTCGAAGCCCGACAGTGCTACGCCGCCGGCGGCCACAACTCTTTCGGTACACCGCCGCTGCACACGGCATTGATGCTCACCAACCTGGTTTTCGACACGCTGATGCAGTACGGCGTCCCGGCTTATCAGGCGGTGTGTCGTCATGAACTCACCGATGATGTCGAGCGGGTCATCGAAGGCACCGTGCTGATTAGCGGTGTCGGTTTCGAGAGCGGTGGTTTGTCACTGTCCCATGCCCTGGTTCGGGGGCTGACCGCGATACCGGCGATGGCGTCGATGCTGCATGGCGAACTAGTGGCGTTCGGCACGCTGGTGCAGATGGCGGTGGAGGCGCGACCGGCCGAAGAGATTGAACAGGTCGCGCGTCTGCTGCACGCGGTGAAGCTGCCCGTGACGTTCGCTGAGCTGGGTCAGCGCACGCCATTGACGACGGCGCAGATCACTATCCTCGTGGACGCGACCTTATCGGCGGCATACGCCAGAAACATGCAACCGCCCTTGACCTACCAGCGCCTGGTGGAAGGATTGGCGGCGGCTGACAGCCTGGGTGCGCGGTTGATCAGAGGCTGCGCGAAGCCGCCCGCGATGCTGTGATCCTGCGTCACAACAGGTATGACCAAGTAGCTGTTTTCTCCCGTACAGCGACGCCATAACCTTTCCCTCAAGCGAAATCCTGGCGCAATCAAGTGCTGTGAATTCGTCAAAAAAACCGAGAGGCCTGACTATGAATACTCCTGTTAAACCTGATGAGCTCGCCATTGCGTACCAGTTGCCGCAAGTTCCATTCATGACGCCCGACATGGTGCACCCGGGCGTCATGACGCAGTGGCTCGAAGACGATGCGCTGTGGGTGCCGGTAACAAAATCTGTCTCCTTCAAGCCATTGCTGCTCAACACCAGCGGCGGCTATTACATCAACCTGTTGCGGGTGCGTCAGGCCGGCGTGCTGTCGCGTCACCGCCATACCGGCGGCGTGCATGCGATCGTGCTCAAGGGGCGCTGGTACTACCTGGAGCATGACTGGGTCGCGGAGGAGGGGTCTTTTGCCTATGAGCCGCCCGGTGAAACGCATACCCTGTTCGTCCCCGAGGATGTGAGTGAAATGATCACCTGGTTCCACGTGCAGGGTGGCTACACTTACGTCGATCCGCAGGGCGTTGCCGTGGGTTACGAAGATGTGTTCACCAAGCTTGAAGCCGCCCGAGCGCATTACAAGACGCTGGGTTTGCCGGACGACTACATCGAACAGTTCATTCGCTGACCCGGACCCCAGGAAAAAGCGCGCTTCGGCGCGCTTTTTCATAAGCGTTGAGACAACATGCCTTCAAGCTTTTCACCAGGACCGGCCATGGACAATTATTCGCAGCTGCTCGCTTTTATATGGTCTACCGAATGTGGAAGTTTTTCTGCTGCCGCGCGCGCCCATCACCTGACGCCATCAGCGGTCAGCAAACTGATCACCCGCCTGGAAGATCGCTTGCAGGTCCGGCTGTTCCAGCGCGGCTCACGCGTGCTGACGCTGACCGAGGAGGGCGCCGCTTACCTGCGCAGCGCCAAAGCCGTCGTTGAAGCCATGAACGAGGCGGACTCGCTGGCCGAGGCGTTGCCCTCCAGGGTCAGTGGCACCCTGCGCATCCACACCATGACCTCTTTCGCCAAACACCAGATCGTGCCGTGGCTACCGGAATTTCTGGATTTGTATCCCTCACTGGACGTTGAGATTCAACTCGGCGCGCAATTCGTCGATCACTTCGAGCAAGGGCTCGATATCGCCATCCACAGCGGCGTATTGCCCAGCTCATCACGCATTGCCAGACGCATCGGCGAATGTGAATGGCTGATCTGTGCCTCGCCGCAGTACCTGGCTGAACACGGCACACCAACCACACCCGCAGATTTGCTGAAT
The DNA here is from genome assembly GCF_007293365.2 of Pseudomonas sp. ef1. Classification (NCBI taxonomy): domain Bacteria; kingdom Pseudomonadati; phylum Pseudomonadota; class Gammaproteobacteria; order Pseudomonadales; family Pseudomonadaceae; genus Pseudomonas; species Pseudomonas sp. ef1. The sequence continues at coordinate 3,726,670 of NZ_CM129815.1, forward strand.
CATCGTTGCTTCAATTTCAGCTTCGTCAGCCCGTGGAACAAATGGTCATTTTTGCAGGATGGAGACGGCGTCTCGGTACCGGTGACCGCCAGCGCGTCTTTTACTCAAGGCGATCTGTTGCGCGACATGGCGCTGTCAGGCGCTGGCGTGGTGAAGCTTGCGGACTTTCATATCGGGCTTGATGTAAAAGCGGGAACGCTGGTGCCGTTGCTTGAGGATTTCAAAACGGGTGTGGTCGAGCCGATCTACCTGCTTTACTCGGATCGCAAGCATTTGAGTCCACGGATACGAGTATTCATCGAGTTTTTTCAGAACAAGTGGCGTGAGCATCCGTGGAAGGTCTCCTGACGTTCAGCTCTGGGGGCAGCGTATTGATCAACGCGATGCTCAAACTGCGCATTAAAAATGCCCTGAATCATCAGGGCTGAGTTTTGGTTGAGGGGGCGTAGAGTGACAAGCTCGCGGTCGGTCTACTTCGCGCTCGAAGAGCAGGCCAACCGGTATTGCTCATAGTTCAAACCTTCGACCTTTTCCGGCAGCTTGTACGGCACGGGGCAGCTTTTGCCCTGCCACTTGATGGTGATGACACCGTGATCTTTGGTCACCAGCGCCAGGGCCTTGCCCGTCGGATCTGACAATGCCAGTTGTTTGCCGTCGCTATCCAACAGCACCGCGCCGAATGGAATCGGCTGGCCGTTGGCATCGTACAGTTCAAACTGGACGCGTCTGCCTTTGCTGCCTTCGAAGCGTGCAAGAACTATCGAACCTCGTCTTGGCACCAGTTGCTGGGTGGCATTGTCCAGCTCGATCTCACCGCCCAGGTTACGCGTGTCCAGCGTTACCCAGTTCACGCGGTACGGTTGCGCGTTAGGCAGAACCGCATAGCCGTTCAGGCCGGTTTTCACACCCGAATAGCTGCTGACTTCGACGCCCGACATGCCGGGCACTTCCACCAGACCGAACGTTTCACCGACGGTCTGGCCCATATTGATGCCGCCTGCATGGGCCACCAGCGATCCGGCGGCACTCAGGTTCTGTGATTCATAACCGTTGCCTCGGTTGTAACCCAGGCTCAGGTCGCCCATCGATGTGCGGGTACTCAGGCTCAGCGAGCCAGATCGATCGCCCTGGACACTGCGCCCGGTCTGCACGGAATAGTAGGTGTCGCTGTCCTCGGTCAGATAACCGTTGATCCCGGCTTGGGTGCTGGTACCGGTGTTCTGATGGTTACTGGAAATGTAGGCGCGCGGTGCGCGGGGTGTCGAACCGAGCGGAAACGAAATCGAGACGCTCAGTTGTGTGTCGTTGCTGGTGTCACCGCGCGCGCCGAACTCCTGGGTTTTGCTCAGGCTGATGTTGTAGTTCAGGTCGCGCCAATTGTTGTTGTAGCCGGCGGAAAAGCTGCGCGAGCCACCGCGATCCCAATAGCGCTGGTCACTGGCATTCAAATACAGCGAGCCGAACTGGCGCGCTTCGCCAAGGGTCTGGTTGACCGTGAGGTCGGTACGGGTTTTGGCATTGCCCGCGCGCCGCGTAGCGCCGGCGCTGGTGTCCTGCACATGGTCGGTCAGCGTGCGGTAACCCTCGGTCGAATAACGATAGGCGGCGAGGGTGAAGCTGGTATCGGTACCGGTGAAGGTCTTTGCATAGAGCGCGCGGACACTGCTGCCCTGGGTGGTTTTGCCGAATGTCTTGCTGGACGATTGCGTAACGTCCAGGGACATCGCGCCAATCGAGGTGTTCTTCGCCGCACCGACTGAAATCGCCTTGAAACCATTGCTGGCCTGAAGGCCGGCAATGCCTGTCAGGTTGCTGGTCAAGCCGTAGGCGAACGTGCCGCTGAGGAAGGCGGGCTTGTCATAGCCCTCGCTGTTGTTATTGAATTTGCCGCTCGACAGGCTGTACTTCAACTGTCCCTCACGCACCATCGTCGGCAGGGCGGAGAATGCCTGTCGGGTGACCTTGCGCCGTCCATCCGCTTCAACAATGGTGATCTCCAGGTCGCCGTTGGAGCCCGATGGATAGATGTCACTGATCTCGAACGGACCCGGCGGCACGTTGGTGGTGTAGAGAATGTAGTTATCCTGGCGGACCTCGATCGTTGCATTGGTTTCAGCCACGCCACGAATGATCGGCGCATAGCCGCGCTCACTGTCTGCGCGCATGCCTTCATCAGAGGCCACCTTGACGCCTTGATAGCGCACGCTGTCGAACAGATCCGAATCGGAAAAGATTTCCCCCGCACTCAGTTGCCCCTTGATCGCCGTGAGGTCGCGCTGGATGAAGGTGCGGTTGCTGACGAACCGATTGGGCCGGCCGGTGGAGCTGCTCAGGTTGGACTCGTTGCGCAGCCGCCAGGCGCCCAGGTTCAGGCCGTTGCGAAGCCCGAGGTTGTTGGAAATTTGCGTCGAGTAATCGGTTTTGCTGCGGGTGCTGCTCAACTGATAGTTGATGAAGCCGGCGGCCACACCTTCGTCCCAAAGCTCTGGATCTACATAGCCGCGCGAGCCCCGAGCCATGGCGACCTGCGGCACGCTGATGTTGAGGCGCAGGCGGTTGGCATCGAAGCTGAGACTGGCTTGCTCGATCATCGCAGGCAGGTCGTAGTGATCGGCAGGGTGTTGCTCGTCAACCAGACCCTGCTCACGCAGTTTGCGCATGTCCACACCCAGCTGCTGCAACAGTTCCAGAGTGATGCGTGGCTCGACTTTGCCGTTGACCGGGTTGGCCGCGAAATCGATATCGCGACGCCCGACCAGCGTGCCGTTGCTGAACACGTCGACGCGGTATTGGCCTGGCAAGACGCTGTTGGCATTCAGCAACGGTTGCAGATCGACCGCCGATGAACCTTCAAGGAACAGCGTATTGAAAGATTCACTCGCCACTGCGGCCGGGGCTTCGGCGCCCACGGCGAATCCGCAAATGGCCATGTTGATAGCAAAGCACAATGGATGCAGGCAGCCCAACGCCGCTTTGTTTTTCTGGCGCGCAACATGATGCTTAACACAACTTTCAGATGTGTGGTGTTGGGAGGAAAACATGCAATTTGCCTTATCAGTCCGTGTTGCTTCAACCGGAGTCCGGAACTTGTGAATAGCTTGTAAGTTGGCAGGGTGGGGTGGGGGATTTACTGGGCGGAGGCATCTTTCACGCGCTCGGCATGGCTTTCGGCAACGCTTAGTGGTGCATCGAATCGTTGTTGTGCGCCGTAATCGTTAATTGCTGAAAAACTCAAATGCGAAGTACCAGCTGGCAGATCTTTCAGATTGAATGAGCGAACTTCCCCTGGAACGATCATTGTCGAATCAATTACCAATTCCGCTTTTTTCCCTGCAACGACTTTCAGATCCGCCAGCGACACGTGGTAGTTGCTTTGGTTTTTTACTTTCAGCACCGACTTGCCAGCCTGAGTGACCAATTGCCATGCAAGTTGCTCCGGTGCCTTTGCGGCATCACCGGTGAGTCCGTCCGGGCGGAAGAAGACCTTGATACGCTGACGTACCGCCAATTGCAGCGTGTTGACATCGGCAGCACTGGCCTGGGGGATTTCCTGCACGTTCAGCCATACCACCGACTCCTTGTCCGCAGGCATGCCGCGGCCTTCATAAAGAATCCTCAGTAATTGCTGTTGATTGGGCTCAAGTTTGGCCAGTGGTGGAGTAACTGCGAAAGGCGGTGCGCTGCCAGCGGTGTCGCCGGCATCCAGCCACGATTGCGCCAGAATGGTTTGTCCGCCGTTGCGCACGGTGACATTCGCCTCTTTGTGCGCGCCATCGAAGATAATCCGGGTGGAGCTCAAGGAGATGCTGGCGAATGCCGAGTGCGTCATCAACACCCCGGCAAGCCCCAGGCAAAGCGGAAAGTAGCGACTTAACATAGATTTCACCGATTAATCTGTTCGGGAAGGACGAGGCACAGCGGCCCCGTCCAGGTATTGCGGGCTGCTTATTCGTATTCGAGAACGAACGGCAGAGTGGCGTTACCGGTACCGGCAGTAGCGGTGGTCTTGTCGCCGGTGGTGACGTAAGCGGCTGCGAACGACAGGGTGCCGTCACCACCTGTGGTTGCGTCGCCAGTCAGGTTGGTCTGCACTTTGGCAGTGGCTTCGGAGCTCAGGTCGATCAACTGGCCATTGCTGTCCAGCAGTGCGATACCAACGCCTTTGGCCGCGTCTGCACCCTGCAGCTTGAGAACTTTCTTGCCATCAACCAGGCCCGAACCGCCGTTTACGGTTGGTTTGAACAGCATCGAAACCTTGGTGCCAGCGTTGCAGTTCACTTTCAGGTTGAAATCGTTGGCGGCCACACGACCGGCGCCCGGAGCAGAGTCGGTGCCCATGTCTTTGATCGACACGCTGCCCATGTCCACGGCAATCATCTTGTCGTTACCCAAGGCGCCATCTACCGAGCAAGCGTCGTTATTGATAACGCCGGTGAAGCTGATTTGACCGCTGCCGCCCTTGACAGCTTTAGCGGCTTCTTCTTCAGCCACTGCGCCAGTGGAGGCAGCCAGTACGGAAAGAGTGAGTACTGCGAAAGCGAACTTTTTCATGTTTATATCCGAAGTTATTGTGAAGTGCTGCATTGAAATGCCAGGCCATATTAGGTGTGCGGTGGTGGCGGGTCTTTGGGATTTGTCTTAAAGCGATAAAGGTGCGAGGCAGTCAGTAATATGGCAGTGGCGTATTCATATTTGCGGTAATGGTGCAGCGAACCAAATGAGACAATTCTCAAAGTCGTGCGGTCTTTGTCTGGCTAGTATTCGCGGATGCAGAAATTCTCAGTCAACGCAAAGTTTGTGAGCGGGCGTCCTGCTTGAAAGATTATTCAGACTTTCGCTATTAACGACTGATAGAAAGAGGTTCCAGGTTTGTGAACACGCTTCGTATATTGGTCTTGGAAGATCACGCCTTTCAGCGCACGGCGGCAGTCAGTGCGCTTAATAGTCTGGGGTACAAAAATATCTTTCAGGCGGCTGACGGCAAGGATGCGCTGGCTGTGATATCCCAGGCTGGAGGCGTGGACGTTGCATTGTGTGACTTGAGCATGGCCGGGATGGATGGTTTGACGTTCTTGCGCCTGGCGAGAGAGGCCGGTTTGATTCGTGCAGTGATTATCTGCAGTTCACTGCCTGAAGACTTGTTGCGCACGGTTGACCGGATTGTCACGTTGCAGGGGCTGGAATTGCTTGGCAGTGTCGGCAAGCCTCTGATGGTCGATGTGCTGGGGCCATTGTTGGCGCGTTATCGGCCGCACACTCCGGGCGATGCCAAAGTGGTGGAAAGTCATCTCGATCAGCCTTCGGAGAACGAAGTGCTCGAAGCGATACGCCGTCAGGAATTTCGCGCCTATTTCCAGCCCAAGTTTCATCTGCGCAGTGGTGAGGTGGATGGCGCCGAGGTGCTGGTGCGATGGCAGAGCCCCAGTCGCGGCTTGCTCTCGCCAGGCATGTTCTTGCCGACGATCGAGCGCTGCGGGCTGCTCGATGAGATGTTTTTCAGCCTGCTCACGCAAGGCTTGAGTCTGCAGCGCTTCGTCCAGTCTCACGGCAAGCCGTTCAAGCTGGCGTTCAATCTCGACGTGACGCAGATGGCCAATCCGAATCTTGTCGACCGGATCAAGGCGCTGTTGCGCATCCATGGCGCCTCGCCAGCTGGGCTCATTTTCGAGCTCACGGAAACCGGCCTGCTGCAGATGCCCGAGATCAGCATGGAAAACATGGTGCGTCTGCGCATGCTCGGCTTCAGTCTGGCAATCGATGATTTCGGTGTCGGCTATTCTTCACTTGAGCGGCTGTGCCAGATGCCGTTCAACGAAATCAAACTCGACGCCGGCTTCGTGCAGAATTTCCATCAGGCGCGCTACAGCGCGGTCATCCACGGGGCGTTGGCCCTGGCCCGGGAATTGGACATGCGCGTGGTGGCAGAGGGTATTGAAACCGCAGATCAGGTTCAGCATCTGGCGCGGCTTGGTTGTCAGTGGGGGCAGGGCTTCTTCTATGCTCGACCCATGAACTGGGCGCATCTGGTCGATTGGCGTTTCGAAGGCCAGAAGTCGTCCTGGCGCCGCGCAATAGGCACATCCGATCGTTGATGCAAGCGGCATTCTGACTTTTGGGACAAAGCCCTATTTCGTCACGCCTTCAAAACACTCATCATGTGCCGAGAAATCAATCAGATGCACCTGAATGCTTCGGTGATGCCCGGGATTTGCTGCGGTTGCCAAGTGCTGATGGTCCTCCAACACTCTTCATCATGGAGCTGTTCATGCATTGGTCAGTCGTGAATCCGTTACGCGTTGCCATCCTTGATGATCACTCGCTCATACGTCTGGCGATGAAGTCGCGGCTGACGCGCGAAGCCGAGTTCAGTGTCGTAGGTGTGTATGGCAGCAGCGCGCAGTTGCTCACCGGATTGCGCGAAATCGACATCGACCTGCTGATACTCGATTACAAACTGCACGATGGGGAGCTGGACGGGCTTAATCTGATCCGCCTGCTGCGCAAGCAATATCCGGGCATGCGCATCCTTGTCTCATCTTCCGAAGAGCGCCCGGCGGTAGTGAACATGGCGATCGGGGCGGGCGTCAGCGGATTCTTCGGCAAGTCGCAGTCGGTCGATGACCTGATCACCGCCATCCGCAGTGCTGCGTCCGGCCAGTTGTATCTGTCGCCGGAAATGGCCTTCGAACTCGATGTGCTGCCTGCGTCGGTCGACGAACCTGCTGGTGCCAATGACGATGGCGCGGCGCACGGCGACGACTTCCTCAGTAATCCTCTTCTGTCACCGAAAGAAAAAGAAGTATTGCGCTGCTGCCTCGAGGGGATGGGAGTCACGCAGATCGCTTTGAAGTTCTCGCGCAGTCGCAAAACCATCAGCGGGCAAAAACAGGCCGCTTTCAAAAAGCTTGGCATTCGTGGTGATGCGGAGCTGTTCAAGTTGCAGCACAGCCTGACGGCGGACAACCAGGGATAACACGCTTATGTTTCATCTGTTGCGCGGTGTTTTGCTAGTCAGTGTGCTTGTCATGTTCGGTAGCGGGTCGTTGTGGGCAGCAGAGCCGCGCACTCTGCAGGTGTTCGGTCGGTCTGACTGCAAGGAGCTGCAAGTCGATCTGGCCAATGAAGACTGGAGTTGGCTGCGGCAGAAGCGCAGTCTGGTGCTAGGCTCGGCGCTTCCGGATTTCCCGCCTTATGTCATGACCGCCAGCGGTACGCGGTACGAGGGAATAGCCGCCGACATCGCCTGCATTATCGGTCAGGCCTTGCATGTCGAAGTTACCGTCAAGGCTTATCCCGACCGTCGCGACGCCATGGCGGCGCTCGAGCGTGGCGACATCGACATGCTGGGCAGCTCCAACAGTTTCGAGTTGATCGACGGCCTCGTCACGCTCAGTAAGCCTTATGTCGAAGACGTGCCGGCGATGTTCATGCGCGGCGATGATCGACGACCGATGCCGGCCAATCTGGCCGGTTTGCGTATTGCGGTTGCCGACGATTACCTGCCTTCCAGTCAATTACACGCGTTATACCCCAACGCCGAATTCGTGCTTTTTCCATCGAACGAGTTGGCACTGGCTGCGCTGGCTTTTGGCAAGGTCGACCTGTTTCTCGGCGATACGGTGTCGAGCAATTACCTGATCAACCTCAACTACTTCAACTATGTGCGGCTGCACTCTTTCGTCAAAACCCAAACCAGCGGTTTCAGCTTTGCCTTGCGCCGGGGCAACGACCAATTGCTGCGTCTGATCGATTCGACCCTCGAGTCGCTGGGTGATGCGAAGATTGCCGAAATCACCAAGCGCTGGTCGGGCGGCGGCGGGGCGCTGACGCCCAAACGCATTGACCTGACACCCGGCGAAGCACGTTGGCTTGAGCTGCATCCGGTCGCGCGGTTCGTGATCAATGACGATCAGGCACCGTTTGCATTCTTTGATGGTGACGGCAACTTTGGCGGGATCGGCGCTGATCTGCTCGAGCTCATCCAGCGGCGTACCGGCTTGCAGATCAATGTCGAGCGCACCGACAGCTTTTCCAGTCTGAGCACGCGTCTGCTGGATGGCAGCGCGGATATTTCTCTGCTGACACCAACGGTCTCGCGGGAAGTCGGCATGCGTTTCACTCATCCGTTCCTTGCCAGCCCTTTTGTGATCGTCACCACCAAGGACGCAGGCGCGCCTTCAAGCCTGCAGGAGCTGCGCGGCAAGCGCGTCGCAGTGCCCGAAAGTTCGGCTGAGCGTGAGCTGCTCAAGGACTACCCCGACATCGAGATCGTTGATAACGAAACAGTTCTGGGCGCCTTGGCTGACGTGAAGGACGGTCGAGCGGACGCGATGATTACCACGTTGCACAGTGCGCGCTACTACATCGCCCACATCTACAGCGACAGCTTGCGTATCTCCAACATCGTCGGCATGAACAAAGGCTTCCTCGCTTTCGCCGCGCGGCGTGCCGATACCGAACTGGTCAGCATTCTGAACAAGGCGCTGCTGAGCATTCCGCCGGATGAGCTGGACGTAATCCTCAACAGGTGGCGTCCCATTGCAGCGTTTTCGGGGTTGTCGTGGCGCGATTACAAGGCGCTGATCTACCAGATCAGCGCTGGCGCGTTCCTGATTATCCTGGGATCGCTGGCGTGGAATTTCTATATTCGCCGGCAGATCCGCGAACGCAGCCGGGCAGAGCGCTTGCTGGGCGATCAGTTGAAGTTCATGGGAGCGTTGATCAACGGCACGCCGCATCCCATCTACGTGCGTGATCGTGAAGGTCGGCTTGTCACCTGCAATAATAATTATCTGCAAACATTTGGCCTGCTGGAAAAGGACGTGATCGGCAAGACCGTGCTCGAAAGCGGCAAGCGCAATCGTCAGGAGGCGTTGCAATTTCACGACGACTACCTGCGCGTCATCGAGCAGGACGAACCTTACGAGGTGGATCGCACGCTGCATGTCGGTGATACGCGGCTGATCATTTACCACTGGATCCAGCCGTATCACGACACGGCGGGTGAAGTCAGAGGCGTGATCTGCGGCTGGATCGATATCAGCGAACGCCGTGAACTGATCGAGGAGTTGCGTTCGGCGAAAGAGCTGGCTGACGAGTCGAGCCGCGCCAAAACCACGTTCCTGGCGACCATGAGCCACGAAATCCGTACGCCGATGAGCGCCGTGATCGGCATGCTCGAACTTACCCTCAAGCGTGCCGAGCAAGGTCACTTCGATCGGCCGGCGATTGAAGTGGCATACGACTCGGCAAAAGGTCTGCTGGAACTGATCGGCGATATCCTCGATGTGGTACGCATCGAATCGGGCCATGTCAGCCTTTCGCCGAAACGTGCCAACCTGCGCGAATTGGTCGAATCCGTGGCGCGGGTGTTCGACGGCTTGGCCAGGCAGAAGAGTCTGGTGCTTAAGCTCGACATCGACGCCACTGTCGGCTGTGACGTGCTGGTTGATCCGATGCGCTTCCAGCAGGTGCTCTCGAACCTGGTGGGCAACGCGATCAAGTTTACCGACACCGGTCATGTCAGCGTCTCGATTCGCGGCCAACGTCTCGCTGACGAACGCTTGCAGGTCGACCTCAAGGTCGAGGACACCGGCATCGGCATTTCCAGCGCCGATCTGCAGAATCTGTTCCAGCCGTTTTCCCAAGCTAATCATGGTCCCTCCAGCAGAGGCGGCACCGGTTTGGGACTGGCGATCTCCCGTTCATTGTGCGAATTGATGGGCGGGCGGCTGAACATTACCAGTACGCTTGGCAAAGGCACCTGCCTGGAAGTGTCGCTGTTCTTCAATATTCTCAGCCCGCTTGGCGGCAAAGTGCTGCCTGTTTCGGTTGTTCAGGACAAACCGGTACCGACACTCAGGATTCTCGTAGTCGATGACCAGAGCGCCAACCGCCTGCTGTTGACGCAGCAGCTGAGTTTCCTTGGCCAGGCGGTGCGTGATGCCGCCGACGGTGCCCAGGCATTGGCGCTGTGGCGCTCGGAGCCGTTCGACATTGTGATCACAGACTGCAACATGCCGGTCATGAACGGCTATGAGCTGGCCCGCACCATTCGCCAGGACGAACGCGAAAGTGGTGGATCGCCGTGCATCGTACTGGGCTTCACGGCCAACGCGCAGCCGGAAGAAAAAGTGAAATGCCGGGAGGCCGGGATGGATGATTGTCTGTTCAAACCGATCAGTCTCGGCACCTTGTCGATCATGCTTGCAGGCTGGGAAAAAAATGTTGAAACCCAGCCATTTGAAAGCCCGCCTGCGGCGACTATCAAGGAGCTGGGTTCGATTCGCGAGCGTCTTGACGAGCTCACCGGAGGCGATCTCGACATGATGAAAGAACTTCTGCGCGAGGCGCTGTCGAGTTGCGAAAAGGATCTGGAGGAGTTGCATTCGCTAATACCCGAAAGCGATCCCGGGCTGTTGGCTGACCTGGCGCACCGCATCAAGGGGGCGGCGCGCATTGTTGCCGAGCATCAGGTCATTGAGGCGTGTAACGAGCTTGAAGCCGAGTGCGAGGCGCCTGTTATCGATTCGCTGGACCTCAATCGCAGTGCATTGAAGCTGGAGCATGCACAGGCTGATCTGATCAAGAAAATCAAACGGATCGAGCTGTAAACGTATCGGCTCATGACCATCCGACTGGCCTTGCATTGAAGCTGACGTTAAAGATCATTTTGCAGCGGGCGATACCTTGGTTAATAACCATGGAGTTTCGCGATGATCATTCGACGTCCTTTATTGATTGCCTGCCTTTGCCTGCTCGGTTTTGACACCGTCAGCGCAGCCCAGTCTGCGCCGGTCAGCGGAGTGATTCGCTTCAGCGGTCGAATTGTCGAGGCAAGTTGCATTGCCAGTGGCGCCAGCCATTCTTCTGTCGAGTTGCTTGATTGCCCCCAGGCAAGCACCGGGCAGATTTTTACCGTGAACAACGTCAGTGCGGCAGGGCGAGGTGAGTCGCGCCAGCAGGTGTTTGTGAAGGTGATTGCCGATACTCATGAGCAGGACGATTATTACGACCAGCGCTTGCTGCTCACGGACAACAAGGGTCACCAGATAACGAGCGGTAATTACGTAGTGACGATGACGCTGCCTTGATGGCTTGGAAAGAATGAGCCTGCGCCCCTTGTTTCAAGGTTACTGACAAAGAGGGGCGTTAATAATGAGAATTGTCTGGTTCGCACAGAACCGTCCCGCGCTTCTGGCTTGTCGCCACTCCCCTGCGTTGCAAAATCCCTCCTTCAACACTCTCTGAGCCAGACCATGCGCCGATCGCGTGGGCTGTCGTCAAGGTGTGGCTTTTTATCATCTATCCCTGCGTTCATTTTTGAGACAAGTCTCATATCAGACAGATCGGCCCTTGGTTATTTTCTTGAAAGGAAGAATGGAGCTGCCAAAGGTGTCCGATGTTTCTTGAAAATAACCGAAGTCGATCCTTGCGGATCCTGATCGCCGACAGCGACGTGCGAAGAGGCCAGTCGATCGAACAGCAGTTCAACAAGCTGGGCTGTCTCAGCGTATTGAACGTGTGTACTTATCGCGACCTGAGAATACTGACGTATTACTGCCCCCAACGGTTGAGCCTGGTCGTCGTCAATGCTGAGCTGCTCAGCGAGATGGCGATGGATCCGCTCGACTTTTTCGGGGAAAACCCGCTGATTCGTCATCTGCTGATTTTCAATCCCAACGATGATCACCAGTGGTCGAAGACCTTCTTCAACCCGCATCCGCAACGCTGGATGCGCCTGGTCTCGAAAATCAATCTGCCGCGACTGGCAGATTTTCTGATGCTGGCCGACCCGGCGCTCAAGGAAATTGCGGAGCCGGCCTCGACCAAATCCACGCTCTCTCCGTGCGCCAACCGCTAGCTACCGCACCTTCCCGCGTTGATCCAGGTATGCGCCGAGGCGCTATACCGCAGCGCCGCTCTGCTGCCCACTCGTTTACCCCATTGTCTTGAACACACTCTAAGGTAAGGCATCATGCTGCTTCGTAAACTCAATCTCGCGCCGCGTTCGGCGCTGTGTTTCGGCTTGTTCTGTCTCATGATTATCGCGATCGGATTGATCGCTCTGCAGCAAGTCGACTTGCTCAACAAGGCAGAAACGTACGTCGAGACGACGATCGTGCCGAGTATCAAGCTGCTCGGCCAACTCGATCGAGAGTTCGTCGAAATCAAGGGCAACAACGCTCGCTTGCGCAATCCGATCGAAACCCCTGAGCGCAAGGCGCAGGCGCTGATGGACATTCAGCAGTCCCGTCAGCTGATCAAAAAACATCAGCAAGCGCTCATTGATCTGCTGGCCACTGACGCTGGGCGCGAGGCGTTCGAGAAGTTTGCCAAAGCACAGAAGGTCAACGATCTGGCTCAGGAGCAATACCTTCAAACCGTGGCGAACGGGCAGCTTGAAGCGGCCATTGCGTTGTCAAAGAATCAGATGCGTGCTGCCTCGGATGGCGTACAAGTCGCGCTCAAGAAGCTGATTGCACTCAACGAAATAGAAGCTTATGAGGCGGGCAAGCAGGCCGACAATGTCTATGAGCACACGCTGTTGATCGTCAGTGTGTTCATTCTCATCGCGATCGGTGCTTCGTTGGCCCTTGCCGTGTTGTATACCCGCAGTCTGACCGTGCCGATTGCAGGCTCGCTGAGGGTAGCGGAATGCATCGCCGCCAATGATCTGAGCGAAACCATTGCGCTGGATGGCTCCGATGAGGCGGCGCAAATGCTGTCGTCATTGGCGGCGATGCAAACCAGTCTGCGAGATGCCTTGATCATGATCCGTGATTCGTCCACGCAGTTGGCCGAGACCTCGGAGGTCATGCATGGCGTCACTGAAGATATCTCGCGTATCACTCAACGTCAGAGCCATGAAATCGAAATGGCCGCCACCGCCGTCACTGAAATGAGTGCAGCGGTGGAGCAGGTTGCAGACAACGCCGCATCGACCTCGCAGCTGACGTCGGAATCAAGTGCGGCAGCCATTGCCGGTCGAAGCCAGGTCAGCGACACGGTAGCCGCAATCAACCTGATGGTGTCCAGCGTGCACAGCACCTCGGCTGAGGTGCAGGCGCTATCGACCATGGCGAGCGATATCAGCAGCGTGCTGGACGTTATCCGAGAGGTTGCCGAACAAACCAATCTGCTTGCCTTGAACGCAGCGATCGAAGCAGCGCGGGCGGGGGAGGCGGGTCGCGGTTTTGCCGTGGTTGCCGATGAGGTGAGAGGGCTGGCGCAGCGTACTCAGAAGTCGACCGAGGACATCGAGTCCATGGTCAGCTCCATTCAGTCGGGCACCAGCCGCGCAGTTTCCTCCATGAGCCACACCCGCGCTCAGGCCGAGAGAACGCTCGAAATGGCCAATATCGCCGGCGAAGTGCTGACCGACATCACTGGCTCGCTGAATCTCATCAACGAGCGAAACCTGCTGATGGCAACCGCTGCCGAGGAGCAGGCTCAGGTTGCGCGGGAAGTCGACCGCAGCCTGATCAGCATTCGTGACCTGTCATGTGAAACCGCAGAGGGGTCGAAACAGACGGCAGTCGCATCGGCGGAGCTGTCGCAATTGGCGGCGTCGCTGAACAAATTGACCAAGGAATTCAAACTTTAATCAGTAAACGTAAAGCCCTGGCTACCAGGGCTTTTTGATCGGCGCTCGATCGGCGCAGCAAAGTCCTGCGCATGGGGTGCAGAGTCAGTTTGTGCTGGCGATGCGGTTTGTGCTGTCAACTGCTCAATGCAGCTGGCGAGTTGTTTTTCATAGCTTTCAAGTACCGCTTCGGCTTCAGCTTCGCGCTCATCACGCAGGCGGAAGAAATCGTCGCGATTGAGTTGGTCCGCAACAAGTCGGATGTTTTGCTCGATGATCGCGCACAATGAATCTTCATCCTCTAACGCCGCGCTGGTCAGGGCTGCCTGTCGATTGTTTTCGAGTTCGGTTTTTGCGTGCTCAGCGGCCTTCGCCTGTTCCTTTGCGCTAAGCAGGTCGGTTTCCAAAACCTGTTTCTGTTCCGCCAGGCGCTTCAGTTCTGCGCTCATCGACTGGATTGCATCGGCGCGTTGGGTGAGTTGGACCTCCTGTTGTTGCACCACAGCCTTCAGTGGAAACAGTTCATTGAGTTGGTAGCCGGCGACCAAAGTCATGGCGATCAGTGCCAGCGCAAGAATGGTCAGGCAGTAGATGGCGGCGTTGCTCTGGGGTTTTGAGCTATTGAGGGTATCGAGGGCTCTCACGGAATCGTTTCTCCTATCAAGAGTAGACAGTGTAATAACCTCGATTCGCTGGGCCTTTAAGACGAGTCTTAAATTGTGCTCTATTTGCGTATGTCGATAACGGCTAACATTTGTTAAAGAATTCGCAGAAGGTTTATTGCTTAAACCGACTATCTAAAGTTTCTTGTGGGTCCATGAGAATTGTCTTGTTTGCGAATAAATAAACTTTTTGCTCAAGCTCCTTTTTTTCATTATCGTCTGCTGCCGCTTTGGTGGCGTTACTGCTGATAGTTTACGCAATCGTCCGCCATTCAATTGTTTGCAAACACGGCGAGTCCAGAGAGATTGCTATGAAGTTTTCCCATGTTTTAATTGTCGGTTTTTTGTATTTACTGCCATTTAACGCAATGGCTGCAATTTGCGAATTTTATCCCGACCATTCCAAGGGCAGTGTCAGGGTGGTTCTTCCAGCCACGATCTCGGTGCCTCGTGACACGCCCAACGGCACGGTTATCTATGAAAGCCCGATCGTGACCCTGGGCGCCATACCCAGCTCATTCAGGTGCTCTGCGGTACACAACGAAGGTGTACGCAATACTGTCGGCGTTACTCAGCCGGGCGCGGAGATTTTTCCTATCGGAAATACCGGAATCGGCTGGCAATGGGTCCGACCGCCATCGGGGAAAGCGTGGAAAGGCTTTCCAGGAACTACCGACACTGCTGGCGGTTGGGGTTGGAATGGTTCTGAGCACATCTTGCGTTTTGTAAAGACGGGCACTATTTCCGGCAGTGCGACGATAACCTCAGGCCAACTTGGGACCTTCGTCGCTGCAGAAATCGAGCCTCTGGCAATGAATACAAATGGCACGCGGATCGTCTCGCAGTCTTGTGAAACACCTGATGTGAAAGTGGATATGGGCAGCTACACCATGAGCGATTTTTTGCAGAACGGTGACTATGCCAAGGAGAAATACTTCTTTCTTGATATGAAAAACTGTCCTCCCGGAATCAATAACTTCAGGTACTCCTTTTCGCCCACTGCGGGCAGCCCTGCATGGAGCGCTGATACCGGCGTGGTACACCTCAACAGTAATTCCACTGCCAAAGGGCTGGCATTGCAAATGCGCTTCAGTGACAGGACGATACTCAAGCTGAACCAGAATTACATAATGAAAGCGCCAACATCGAGCGGTGGTAATGCGTCCGTTTCCTTGCAAGCCCGCTTCGTGCGCATCGAGCCTTCCAATGCGCAAATGCGAGCGGGCGATGCCAATGCCGAAATTGCCTTTGTCGTCGAGTATCTATGAGCCCAACAGCCTCTTTACCTCAGCCACAATCACCGCAATATCAAACGGCTTGGGCACCACCACATCAAACAGATCCGAACGCTGCATGCCGATGTGCGCTTGCGCGCCACTCATGAGAATGATCGGCAAGTGTTTGACGGACGGCTGGGCACGCACGGCTTCGGCGAATTCGAGGCCGTCCATGACCGGCATCATGAAGTCGGTAATAACCAGCGCCGGACGTTCTCTTTCCAGCACCTCGAGCGCTTTCTTGCCATTGCTCGCGGTCACAGTCATGAAGCCCTCATCCTCAAGCGCAAAGCCAAGAATGTCAGCAATCAGATACTCGTCGTCGACTACCAGGATGGTGGTCATGTTATTTCAACCCGCTTGCAGACTTACGAAATTGAACCAGGCAATGACTCAGCTGTGACTGAAGGTTCATTTTTCAAAGCCTTTTCCAGGAACACATCTTGATCACGGATAACCACCTCGAACCGCGACGGGTTGTAGGAGCTATCACGTATCTTGAGAATGGAAAGCGTCCTGTGAAGTTCAGCGTGATTCTCAAAGAAACGCATGAGCATCAGGTTGTCGACAATACTGGACAGGTCGGAGTTCGGTGCGCTGACCTCGGAGCCGAACAAATCGCGCATTTCCCATGAGGCGAACACCGTAACGCCTCTGGATCGCAGCTCATTCATCAGCGCGCTGAAAAAGTCGGTGATGCGTTCCGGTGTGGTTGAAACCCGAGTCATGCCGCTGAGGCTATCGATGAACAGGCGCTTGATGCCTTTTTCATCGACCAGGCTCAGCAGGCGTGCGCCGAGGCCGTCCAGCAAGCCTTCGGTAGTTGGCTGCCAGGCAATGCTCAGCGCACCGCTGTGTTCCATGTGTTCGATATCAATGCCCAGCGAACGGCCTTTGAGCCGCAGCCGCTGCGGGCTTTCATAGAAGCCGAAGTGCAGGCCCGGCGCTTCGGCCGTCGACTGTGCGATGAACTTCAGACCCAGCGTGGTCTTGCCGATCCCGGAAGGCCCCATGACCAGCGTCACGCTGGAGCTGTGCAAGCCACCACCGAGGATGTCATCCAGTGAAGCAATGCCGCTTGGGATGCGCGTCATGTCCGCGCTGTCAGGGGCGGAAGGGCGCTTGTAGAGACTTTCGAGGCGCGGATAGACGACCAGGCCGTTATCGGTGATTTCACATTCGTGAAGACCGGTCAACGCGCCGCTGCCGCGAGTCTTGCGCAAATGAATGCGGCGTACCGAACGAGTACCGAACAGCTCTTCGCCCATTTCGATGACGCCGTCGACCATCGTGTGCTCGGGGCTGCCGTCGTCCAGGCGCGAGCTGGTGAGAAACAGCACGGTGCAACCGGCGAACGCCGCATGGCCTTGCAGTTCGGAGATGAATTTTTTCGTGTCGATCGGCGAGTCGGCTTTGGAACGTGCATTGAGCAGGCCGTCAACGACCATGACGGTCGCCTTCTGCCGGGTGATTTCGCGTCGCAGCAGCTTCACGACTTCATCGAGGCCTTCGTTTTCCAGCGTATCGAATGCGCTGACAAACTGAATTTCCGCGCCGACTCGCGAGGCGTCGAAGAAACTCATGGTCGACAGAAACTGGAACAGACGGTCGTGGGACTCGGCCAGCAACGTGGCGACCAGCACACGACCGCCATTACGGGCATGGTGAAACCCTAGCTGGTTGGCAAGGATGGTCTTGCCGGAGCCCGGACGCCCTTGAATGATGTACGAGGCACCGGCGACAAAGCCCCCCTGAAGCAGCGCGTCGAGCCCTTCGATCCCGCTTTGAAGGCGTTTTAGCTTTTCCACAATGCGACCCTGATCTGAATAAACAGGCTTGTTCAGCCGAATGAGTGAAATGCTAACGCCATTTCCGGTTGAGGGCCATAAAGGCTGGGGAAAAGTAGCGTTTTTGCAATGTGAACCTGGCACGTGACTGCTCGGGATCAGGGGGTAGTGACAAGTCCGGCACAGGAAGATTCGATCTTTCGAAACCCGGAAGCCGATTACATCCATAGGCGCTGCTGCGGACCGTGAGGGTAACGCTTGCCACTTTGCTTTCATGAAATCGTCACAAAGCTGCTGCAGAGTTCGGGAGCCCGTAATCACTAGGTGTCATTTAATGAAAAGTTTGATGAAGTCTGCTGCGCTCGCCATTGCGGTATCTCTTTGTGCCACCTCGGCCTCCTTTGCAGCAGAAAATGTTCGCCTGACGGGGTCCGGAGCAAGTTTCCCGGCGCCGATCTATCTGACCTGGTTCAAGGATTTCAGCAAGAAATCCGATGGTGTCACTGTCGATTACCAATCCAAGGGCAGTGGCGCGGGCGTACAGGACTTCTTGAACAAAACCGTGGATTTCGCTGCCAGTGACTCGGCAATGAAAGACGAAGATATCGCCAAGGTCGCCGAAGGCGTGCAGTTGCTGCCAATGACCGCCGGGGAAATCGTGCTGGCCTATAACCTGCCGGGCAATCCCAAGGGCCTGAAGCTGCCACGCGACGTCTATTCCAACATTTTCCTGGGCAAGATCACGCGCTGGAACGATCCGCAGATCGTCGCAGCCAACCCGGACCTGAAACTGTCCGATACGCCGATCACGGTTGTCGTGCGTGCAGATTCCAGCGGTACGACCGCGGTATTCACCAAGCACCTGGCAACCGTCAACGCCGAGTTCAAGCAGGCGTTGGGTGAGGGCAACACCGTCAACTGGCCGGCCAGTGACAAGTTCATCAAATCGCCGAAAAACGATGGCGTAACCGCTACCGTGCGCCAGACCCCAGGTGCGATTGGTTACATCGAATATGGCTTCGCCAAGCTGGCCAAGGTCGACTTTGCCCAGTTGCAGAACAAGGCAGGCAATTACGTCGTGCCAAACGCCGAAAGCGGTGCCGAGGCCCTGGCGGCGGTGAGGATGCCGGAAAACCTGGTGGCCTGGCTGCCTGATCCGGACGGTGCCAAGTCCTATCCGATCACCTCTTATACCTGGATGATTTTCCGCAAGGACAATGGCAACCCGGCCAAGGCCAAAGCCATGCGTGAAATGGTCGAATACAGCCTGACCGAGGGGCAGAAGATTGCCGATTCGATGGGTTACATCCCGTTGCCGCAATCGGTCGTCGAACAGGTTCGCAAAGCGTCCGCCAACATTCAGTAACGCCGTGAGGTCTCTCTCGGCGCGCGCGTCTGCGCCACGCCGGGAGAGTTTTCCCCTTGTTCCGGACTTAGCCCATGAACAAACCTTTTGTCGTACCGGTTAATCCCGACTCTGCCTGCCAGCCACCCTCGACGAAGGATTTTCTGGTTGATCGCACCTTCCGCGCGCTCGCACGCATCGGTGTGGTACTGATTCTGGCGCTGGTATTTGCACTGGTGTTCGAAGTCGGACGCAAGGCACTTCCCGGTATGGAGAAGCACGGCTTTGATGTGCTTCTGGGCAGTGTGTGGGACGTCAACCAGGGCAAATACGGCATCCTGCCGGCCATCTGGGGCACGCTTTACAGCGCCTTCATCGCGTTGCTGATCGCCGGTGTCTTTGGCGTGAGCATGGCGATTTTCCTGACCCAGGATTTCCTGCCGACCAAGCTCGCTGCGCTGTTTCGCACCATCGTCGAACTGCTCGCAGCCATTCCCAGCGTGGTCTATGGCCTGTGGGGGATCTATGTGGTGATCCCGGCGATTCGGCCGCTGACGACCTGGTTGAACAGCGAACTGGGCTGGATACCTTTTTTCGGCACGTCCCTGAGCGGTCCGGGCCTGCTGCCCGCGGCTCTGGTGCTCGCCATCATGATTCTGCCGACCATTGCCGCCGTGTCGCAGGACGCGCTTACGGCTGTGCCGATGAAAACCAAACAGGCCGCGTACGGCATGGGCACTACCCATTGGGAAGCGATTCTCAAAGTGATGGTGCCTTCGGCCGCCACCGGCATTTTCGGCTCTCTGGTGCTGGGCCTGGGACGCGCGCTGGGTGAAACGATGGCGCTGGCCATGCTGGTCGGCAATGCCAACAACATTTCCCTCTCGCTGTTTGCACCGGCCAACACGCTTGCCGCTCTGCTGGCGCTGAACTTCCCCGAAGCCGGGCCGAACGAGATCGAGGTGTTGATGTATGCCGCGCTCGTGCTGATGTTGATTACGCTGATCGTGAACATTTTCGGCTCGATGATCATGATGTACGCCCAACGGGGTAACAAGTGATGACTGATCTGACCGCAGCAACAGACCTGACGGCGCCAACCGGTGCAATGCCCAGCTTGCAACGCAGATTTGAAGGCCGTGCGCTGCGCAGCCTGATCCTGACCACCCTGGTCTGGGCAGGTGCTTTGCTCGCCAGCGTGCCGCTGATTTCCGTGCTCTACATGCTGATCACCCGTGGTGGCGCGCGTCTGAACCTGGAAGTCTTCACCGAACTGCCGCCGACCGGCTTCGAGATGGGCGGCGGTTTCGGCAACGCGATGGCGGGTACCTTTGTGATGGTCGGTATCGCGGCAGCGATCGCGGTGCCGGTCGGGATCATGGCGGCCATTTTTCTGGCTGAACTGGGGCCGGACAGCAAGCTGGGGAACGCCGCACGTTTTGCCGCCAAGATGCTCACGGGCCTGCCGTCGATCCTGGCGGGGGTGTTTGCCTACGCTTTGGTAGTAATGACCACCGGCACGTATTCGGCACCGGCAGGTGGCGTGGCGCTCGCCGTCCTGATGCTGCCTATCGTGGTGCTCACCGCAGAAGAATCGATGCGCATGGTGCCCAAGATCATGAAAGATGCTGCTTATGGCATGGGCTGCACCCGCTCGCAGGTCATCTGGAAAATCATCTTGCCGACCGGCATGCCGGCGATCCTGACTGGCGTGATGCTCGCCGTGGCGCGTGCCGCAGGCGAGACGGCACCGCTGTTATTTACCGCGCTCTTCAGCAACTACTGGATCTACCACCAGGGCAATCTCGATGTCATGAATCCGACTGCCTCGCTGGCGGTGCTGATCTACAACTTCTCCGGCATGCCTTTCGATAACCAGCTCGAGCTCGCATGGGCGGCCTCGTTGGTGCTGGTGATGATCGTGCTGTTCGTGAACATCATCAGCCGGATTTTCGGCAAGCCCAAGTATTAAGAACGGGAGCATCTGATTTTGAACGTATCCACTGCGCAAATAGCCGCTCCGTTTGTCACCCAGGCGCCTGTAGTCATGGACTGCAAACTGGACAAGATTTTCTACGGCAACTTCATGGCAGTACGTGACAGCCACGTGCCCATCGAGAAAAACAAGATCACCGGATTCATCGGTCCCTCAGGCTGCGGCAAAAGCACCGTGCTGCGCAGTCTCAACCGGATGAACGATCTGGTGAAGGGTTTTCGTTTCGAGGGCCATGTGCATTTCCTCGGCCAGGACGTCTACGGCAAGGGCGTCGATCCGGTGGTCGTACGTCGCTACATCGGCATGGTGTTTCAACAGCCTAACCCGTTCTCGATGAGCATCTTCGACAACGTCGCGTTTGGTCTTCGCCTCAATCGCTACAAGGGCGATATCGGTGACCGCGTCAAGCATGCGCTGCAAGGCGCCGCGTTATGGGATGAGGTCAAGGACAAGCTCAAGGTCAGCGGCCTGTCGCTCTCCGGTGGCCAGCAACAACGCCTGTGTATCGCCCGGGCAATCGCCACCGAGCCGGAAGTCCTGCTGCTGGATGAGCCTTGTTCGGCACTGGACCCGATCGCCACTAGGCGCGTCGAAGAATTGATGGTCGAGTTGAAGAAGGACTACACCATCGCACTGGTGACCCACAACATGCAGCAAGCCATCCGTGTTGCTGACACCACAGCGTTTTTCTCGGTGGATATTTCCCAGGGCACGCGCACCGGTTATCTGGTCGAGATGGGGCCGACGGCGCAGATCTTCGACAACCCGCGTGAACAGATGACCGGCGATTACATAAGCGGCAAGTTCAGCTGAGCCTTGCCACCGGTCACGGCCGCCTACCTGCACAAGCCAAATGGATTTGGCGGGCATCGGTGGACATTTACCAAGCGTTTCCAAGGAGCTCCAATGCCTGCCACGCATCGCCTTGATTTGCCTGCGATTGAACGCGCACTGCGGGAAGTGCAGACCCGTTTCGCCGAACTCAGCCGCCACTTCACCGAGCCTCGGGACCCGTTCACTGACGAAGTTCTGCACAATGTGCTTGAAGGCTATGCGTTGGTTGACGAATATGTTGCCCGCGGCGTCGACCTGTTCGATCTGCAGCAACTGAACCTGATGCTGGAGATCAATGCCACGGTGCTTTGTGGCCGGGATCCGGCGCGCCGGCTGGAATACGCCCAGCATCTGGCAGCCACTGAGGCGCACTTCTTCAACAACGTCGAGGGCGGCATCAAGGACTTGTA
Organism: Pseudomonas sp. ef1; assembly: GCF_007293365.2. NCBI lineage: Bacteria > Pseudomonadati > Pseudomonadota > Gammaproteobacteria > Pseudomonadales > Pseudomonadaceae > Pseudomonas > Pseudomonas sp. ef1. Next base: position 3,748,566 of record NZ_CM129815.1, read on the forward strand.
CAACTGGTATTGCGCGTATCGCAGTGAGTCAGTCTGGAAACGTGCAGCGGGTGTCTATGTGCGCATTCTGAGCAAGCCGCAGCTGTTTATCGAAGGCAACAACCGCAGTGGCTCGCTGATTGTCAGCTACTTGCTCATGCGGGCAGGGCTGCCTCCATTCGTGTTGACCCTGGAAAATGCCGAGGGCTATTTCAACCCGTCCTCGGTCATCCGCAACTCCGCCAAGCATGGCGTCAAGGCGTTGTACGAATTGCCCAAGATCAAGAAAAAATATGCAGCATTCTTAGAAGAACAGGCGCCCGATCCAATGAAGTTCTTTCTCAAAGGCAAGCCTTTGCCTCTCTCTCAAGGTGGCCATTGATGAACTGGGCACCAGCATTTGCCAGATTGAAAACCTTCGGCAGCTGGGCAAGGCAGGCTATCCGCTGCGCTTTGCCGCAGTTGTTCGAACGTCAGCGCATACGGATTTCGTTCGATATAGATGACACGCTCGCCTGCCAGCTTCATCACTGCGCAGTCGAGAAGAGTCGACTACCGGCCTGTATCCATCGTTGGTTGGGTGAGCCGTTGCGGATGGGCACACGATCGCTGATCCGAGAACTGCGTCGCCAGGATTGCAGTGTCTGGGTCTACACCTCATCCGGGCGCACGCCGTCCTATATCAGGCGCTGGTTGGCGCTGTACGGTATCCGCGTCGACGGCGTGGTCAACAGCGTGCTGCACAACCGTGCGCTGACGGCGCACGGGATGTCGAACGCGCCTTCCAAGTATCCGCCAGCGTTCGACATCGACTTGCATGTCGATGATTCGGAGGGTGTGCAGATTGAAGGCAAGGATCATGGCTTCCGGGTGGTCGTGGTGCATCCCGAGGATGATCGCTGGGCGCAGAAAGTGCTGGATTCGGTGGCCAAGGTCCAGGCGCAGCTCGCCTGGCAGCAAATGCTCAGACCTCAGGCGCCGGTGCAACAGCGTGCGGAGGCTGTCTTTGAGTCGCTTGGCTGAGCGGGTACGCATTGGCTATCTGGACAGCAGCGCCTCAGTTTCACCAGCGGCAATATTCATATCTGTTTGAGTTAGTGGGGCTCCCGGATAAAGCGTTTCTGAGATGAACTCATCAGAAGCTCTTAAGAAGGCCACGCAGCTTTCAAAGCAACGCGCCACTTCTTCGAGCTTGATTTCATAGGCTGAGGCGATTTCATGGCAAATGATATGTCTCAGCTCGAACGTCCTGGCAACGTCTGCAAAAACATCGTTTGGATTTTCTAAGATTGGTGCAACTGCTTCGCCTTTGATTTCGTGCGCCCAGCGATCAACAACGGTCTCAAGCCCCTTCAAGAAACTGGTGTCAGGAATGGAAGAGAGTGTGACATTGATGTGTTCAAGTCGACTTATCTGAACGCCATGAGCGACTAGCTCGCCTACGGTGATTGCTTTTCCATGGACCGCTCTCAGGACTGAGAAGTCTAGCCTGATCAATGAGGCCGGCTTTTCGGCATTGGTTAGATATGGTTCGCCTGAATCAATCAGATCTTTGATAACCATCCGAAAATAGCCTTCCACGCAAGCTATCAAAGCGACGGGGAAGTACCTGACAAGCTCTCCATCTAGATCCTTGTGATTTTGAAAGGCTTGCTCAAGAGTCCGGAAGCTCCATCATCGCGCAGCCAGATGGCCTTCTCTGACGGAATTCCCGATTTCTTGAATGATGTCTCTGGTTTTGCTCATGGTTGGTTTCCACTGAAAAGAATTCATTCGGCTCGAGTCACATGGTAGATGAGAGCTGCATCATTGGAGCTTGTCTGAGTATTGATAGAAAACCGGCGGGGGACCCTGAGACTTTCGAAATAGTACGGGGTCGGAAAGCCGCGGGATCGCGTTAGTGGGAGGCCCGCCAGCTTACTTAAATTTCAATCATTGAAATCTTGAAAGGATTCATTGAAAAGCCGCTGAAAAGGAGGGCTCTTGACCGGAATCACATACATGTCCAAAAGCGCCTTCGCCGCGCACATCGGTCGATCACCGAGCTACATCACTTGGCTTAAGGAAAATGGTCGAGGCAGCCAGGGCATTGCGACCGAAACCGGCTTGGAGCACTGTCCGAAGTTGGATAGGCAGCGATCGAGCAACGGATACCTGATATGCCCATATTGTTTAGCACCTGCCGAGCAAGCACTTTAAGATAGCCTCCCGTCATGAACACCCATCCGTGCTGCATCCCGTCGTCGGCCCTGCTTGCGATTCGATCCGAATGATTTAATGAAGGTTTATCGTGGACGCTGAAGTTCGTCTTCCCGGGAGCCGCGGCGTTTTTTGCCTGGGCATGCTGCAGATTCTGGTTTGGGGGGGGTCGTTCTTTCTGCTCGCTGTTATGGGGGAGCCGATTATTCGCGACACTGGCTGGGGCAGCCAGTGGGTGTATGGCGCATTGTCATTGAGCCTTATGATCTCAGCGCTGTTAGCGCCTCTCTCCAGTCGCCTGGTGGCGCGTTTCGGTGGCCGTTTGCAGTTAGCCTGCAGTGGCCTGTTAGTCGCGCTAGGACTGTTGATCGCCGCTGCCTGTCATACCTTGCCGGTGTTCCTGCTGGCTTGGGCCGTTATTGGTATCGGCATGGCCGCGGGGCTTTACGAAGCGCTGTTTTCCACCCTCGGGGCGCTGTATGCGGAGCGAGCTGCCAGGGCGATCACCGGTATCACGCTGATCTCCGGGTTCGCCACTACCCTGACCTGGCCGCTAGTTGCATCGGCCATCGAGCACGTGGGCTGGCGAGGGACATGCGTTGGATACGCAGTGCTGCTTTTGCTCTCGACCCCCTTGTATTTGATCGTATTGCCAAGCGGTGGCAAGTTGCGCCGGATCAGGGGCACCAGCGAGCAAAATAACCCACCGGTAGACAAGCGCTTATACCTGCTGTTGATTTGGATCTTCGCGTTGGGCGCGATAATTATGACCGCGATCTCGGTGCAATTAGTAACCGTGCTCCAGGGGCTTGGCTACTCATTGACAGCCGCGATCGCACTGTCGTCTCTGCTCGGCCCGAGCCAGGTGGCTTCACGTGTTCTACAAATGATTGCAGGCAAGCGTCATCCGATCTGGACGGCGCTGGTGTCGGCGATGCTGGTTGCACTCGGGGTAGTACTGGTTGCCTTCGCGCCGGGCGCAACGGCCGTCGGTTTAGTGTTGTACGGTCTTGGCAACGGATTGCGTGCGATCGTCCGAGGAATGCTGCCGCTGGTATTGATGCCAGCATCGCAGTACGTGGCGCTCATGGGCAAATGTCGCGCCCCTCGTTGATCGGCCAGGCGTTGACCCCCTTGGCCGGAGGCTACTTGATGCAGCAGTTCGGAGCGACGGGTGTCCTCGTCACGCTGTGTAGTCTGGCCGTGATAAACGTGGTTCTGGTGGGGCTGATATTAAGGTTTTTGCAACGTTCTCGCGCGACGGATAAATCAGAAGTAGAGGAAAGTCACGATGGCCGATGAAAAACGAAGCGAGCATCTGATTGAAGGTCCAGCGGGTCTGATCGAACTCATAATCGATGAGCCGAGCTGCCCCCCGAAGGGAATCGTACTCGTGAGTCATCCCCAACCGCTGCTGGGCGGTAGCCCGCATCATCTGGTGCCATTAACGCTGGCACGCAAACTCAATGCAGAGGGATGGCGAGTGGTCCGCCCGAGCTTTCGTGGTGTAGGTAAATCCACCGGTGCGCATGACGAAGGCATCGGTGAAAGCGAAGATAGCATCATCGTCGTCAACCACCTTCAGCGCCTATACCCACAGCTGCCATCGCCCTGGTCGGATTTTCATTTGGCGCCCATGTGTATGCACGAGTGGCGTGTGCGCTCAATAACAGACTGCACGCGGTAGCTCTCTTGGGGTTGCCGGTTGGACTTGTACCTGGTGGAAGGCTGTACGAACCGCTGGCATTGCCTGCCGAGTGTCTCCTGCTGCATGGAGAACAGGACGAAATGGCCCCCTTGGCAAACCTATTTGACTGGGCGAGGCCGGAGCGTCGGGCCGTGGTGGTGTTTCCAGGTAGCAATCACTTTTTTAGAGGTTGCCTGGCGCAAGTCGCGCAGCATGTGGCGACGCACCTGGACCACGCATTCTGATCAACCAGTGAGTATTGCCTGGAATCGTTGACATCACAGCGCGTTGCGTTCCGAAGTGTTGGGGCACGACAACAGTGCGATGCTCATCCGTACGATCCAAGCCTCTATCCATGCTTCATCGACCGGCATCGGTCGGTTGCGCATGCCATCGGTAGTGTCAATCAATGCGTAAATCGCCGCGATTGCGCTGGGGATATCCTGCACGTTGAAATGCCCGGACCTTAGCCCTTGTTCTATCGCCTGATGCAACGGCGCCTGCAACCGATCAAGCGCCTGCGCTAACCAGATGCGGTGGCTTGCTTTGACATGTCGAGACTCATGGCGCAGCAGTAGCTCTTCGCAGGGATGAGAGCGTTGACGCGCCAGGAGAAAGCTCAGATAGCCCCGCAGGTCACGGGTATACGGGCCACTTTTCCAAGCCTCCAGCCGATGAGCAAGGATGTTCAGCAGAACATCAAGCAGCAGGTCCTCTTTGCTCGCGATATGGTGGTAGAGGCTGCCGGGTTGCAGGCCAACACGAGCGGCTAGTTGCCGCATGCTCATAGCGCCGTAGCCCTGCTCGGCCATTAGTTCACGAGCCGCCTCCAACAGGAAGTCCGGGCAATTCTGCGTGCGCGCGCCTTCAGGCATAGGCTGGCAATCTGGAAAGGGCACGCAGTAACGAACAGACAGCGCGGCGGCAGCGGTTACGTGAAGGGCTCTTTTTCATTATTTACCTCCAAACTAGGAATAGCCTTTCAGGCTGCCGGGTTTCTCGCATCCGCAGAAGTAGCCTACCTGCGACAAACCGCTCTGCTCAGTCGTCTTGCGTGATGCGCGCAAGCGTTGCACGAGCACGCAGTATTACGGGCGCATCGACCATTTGCCCGTCAAGGGTGAACACCCCGGCACCACCTTCGGCGCCCGCTATGACTCGGCGTGCCCAGTGCACCTCGGCTGACGAAGGCCGCAACGCCTGGTGAATTAACCTGACCTGGCTGGGATGGATGCACAGTGCGCCGCCAAATCCCATGTCGCGTACGAACTCGGTGTGCCGGCACAAGCCGTCGGTGTCGTGGATGGAGGGGTACACTCCGTCCAATGGTGCAGCAAGATTCGCTACTCGTGTGTGCAGCAAGATAGCGTAGCGCGCGTGCGCCAACACTTGCTCGGCGGCGTCACTGCCGCTGCGCAGATTCAGATCGAGCCCCAGGTCAAGGCTGCCGAAAGACAATCGTTCAACGCCGACGCTCGTCGCCAGCTGGGGCAATGCCGCGAGCCCACGCGCGCTTTCGATAATCGGCCACACAGGCTTGGCCGTCGAGTATGCCAGGCGAACCTGCTCGACTGTCTCGGCCTTAGGCAACAGAATGCCGCGCACTCCCGGATGACGCTTACATAGGTCCAGATCAGCCTCATGTGCCCAGTGCTCAGGTGCGTTGACACGGACCAGCACTTGGGCCTGCGGGTGCTCCGCCAGGAAGGTATCGAGGTTGTGCCGGGCCTGCTCCTTGGCGCTCTCCTCGACTGCGTCCTCAAGATCGACTATCACCCTATCTGCACCACTTGCCAGCGCTTTGGGGATGCGTTCCGGCCGGCTGGCAGGCACGAACAGGGCACTGCGTACGACTGACTGGCTCATAATGCATCTCCTGTAGTGAACTCAACTTCGCCGGATTGCGCCATACCGGCCTCTGCGGTTGCCCAGATCTGCGCCTTGCCGGCGTCCGTCAGCCGGCCACCCACCTCGAATGCCTGTGGTGAAATCAGCGGGCGCAAGCCGCGGAAATTGAAGCTATGAACTATGGCAGCCGGGTTGGCCCGCTGGAACGCGCGCAGGCTGAGCGTCGCGATCAGTGGGCCATGTACCACCAACCCTGGATAGCCTTCAACCTCAGTGACATATGGCCAATCGTAGTGGATCCGATGGCCATTGAAGGTGACTGCCGAATAGCGGAACAGCAGCGTCGCATCGGGAATGACTGCTTCCTGCCAAGCGCCTTCAGGGGCGGCCTCGGTGCCGGCGAGCTTGGGCGGGGATGGCTCGCGGTAGACGATATCCTGCTCCTCGACCAGCACTTCACGCCCCTCCTGAACATATTCGTGCTTTACCGTGACAAACAGCAGTGAGCCGGTTCTGCCGTGTTTGTCTTGTACATTGAGGATGGTCGAGCGCCGTGAAACTTCGGCGTCCACCCGCAACGGTGAAAGGAACTTCAGACGGCTGCCTGCCCACATGCGGTTGCGGTCGTCCGCCGGCGGCAAGAAGCCACCACGTGCAGGATGGCCATCGCTACCCAGGCCTGCTGCGTCGACGGTGTCCTGGAAGAATGCCCAGTGCCAGAGCAAGGGCAGGGCATCGCCTGGACCAGGTGCCGGTTCGCTCAAGGTCGCGGCGATGCGCTTGACCAAGTTATGTGTGATCCGATCCTGACTGGTTTCAGTGCGGCCGATCCAGGCGCTGAGGTCTCGTGTTGTCATTCTGCGTGTCCTCGTTCGTTCAAAGGTGGCTGGCAAGTGCCGGGACTGCTTCAAACAAGTCCGTCACCAAGCCGTAATCGGCCACCTGGAAGATCGGCGCTTCTTCGTCCTTGTTGATCGCAACGATCACCTTAGAGTCTTTCATACCGGCCAGATGCTGGATCGCGCCGGAGATACCGGCGGCGATGTACAGCTGTGGCGCAACGATCTTGCCGGTCTGACCGACCTGCATATCGTTCGGTACGAAACCTGCGTCGACCGCAGCGCGTGAAGCGCCAACAGCAGCGCCGAGCTTGTCGGCCAGCGCGTACAGGTGTTTGAAGTTGTCACCGTTCTGCATGCCGCGACCGCCGGAAACGACGATCTTGGCAGCGGTCAGCTCAGGACGATCGGACTTGGCCAGCTCTTCGCTGATGAAGCTCGAGGTACTGGCGTCGTGCGCAGCGCCAACGGCTTCAACGGCAGCCGAACCACCTTCAGCAGCAACCGGATCGAAACCGGTGGCACGCACGGTGATCACTTTGATCGCGGCGGTTGATTGCACTGTGGCGATGGCGTTACCGGCGTAGATCGGACGCTTGAAAGTGTCAGCGCTTTCTACCGAGATGATCTCGGAGATCTGGTCAACGTCCAGCGCAGCAGCAACGCGCGGCAGGATGTTTTTGCCGTTGGAGGTCGCGGCAGCCAGGATGTGGCTGTAGCCAGCGCCCAGCTCTGCAACCAGCGGTGCAACGTTTTCCGGCAGCTGATGCGCGTAAGCGGCGTTGTCGGCATTCAGGACTTTGCTCACGCCAGCGATTTTCGCTGCGGCTTCGGCCACCGGGCCTGCGCCCTGACCTGCTACCAGAACGTGGATGTCGCCGCCGATTTTTGCCGCAGCAGCCACGGTGTTCAGTGTGGCCGGGGCCAGCACTTTGTTGTCGTGTTCAGCAATAACCAAGATAGTCATTTAGATTACCTTCGCTTCGTTCTTGAGTTTTTCAACCAGTTCAGCCACCGACTTGACCTTGATGCCCGCGCTGCGTGCAGCCGGCGCTTCGACTTTCAGGGTCTTGTTGGTGGAGGCGGTGGAAACGCCCAAAGCGTCCGGAGTCAGCACTTCGAGAGGCTTCTTCTTGGCTTTCATGATGTTTGGCAGGGACGCGTAGCGCGGCTCGTTCAAACGCAGGTCGGTGGTGACGATGGCCGGCAGTTTCAGCGAAACGGTCTGCGCGCCGCCGTCGATTTCGCGAGTCACGGCAACGCTGTCGCCGGAGACTTCGACTTTCGAAGCGAAGGTGCCCTGACCGTAGCCGCTCAGTGCCGCGAGCATCTGGCCGGTCTGGTTGTTGTCGCTGTCGATCGCCTGTTTGCCGAGGATCACCAGCTGCGGCTGTTCCTTGTCGACAACGGCCTTGAGCAGCTTGGCCACGGCCAGCGAGGTCAGGTCTTCAGCGGATTCGACGAGGATGGCACGGTCGGCACCCAGAGCCAGTGCGGTACGCAGCTGCTCCTGAGCGGTGGTCGGGCCGATGGAGACGACGACGATTTCAGTCGCAACACCTTTCTCTTTCAGGCGTACGGCTTCTTCCACGGCGATTTCGCAGAATGGGTTCATCGACATCTTGACGTTTGCGAGGTCGACGCCGGAATTGTCCGCCTTGACGCGGACCTTGACGTTGTAGTCGACCACACGCTTGATTGCGACCAGCACTTTCATGGGCAGTATGACTCTCTGATTATTGTTCTAGGGCTGAAAAAAGAGGGGTCAGATGACCCCGCAGCTGCGCAACTCCTCAATACGTTGGGCAGACAGGCCAAGCTGGGCGAGAATGCTCGCGCTGTGCTCACCCAGGTCAGGCACCGCATCCATGCGCGGGCTGAAGGCATTGCTGCTGGCAGGAGGGAGTAGGCTGGGAATCTTGCCCTTGGGGGTCTCCACTTGGCGCCAGCGTTTGCGAGCCTGAAGTTGTGGATGCTGCCAAACTCCTTGCATATCATTTACGCGAGCATTGGCGATGCTGGCACCATCAAGGCGGGCAATCACGGTGTTGAAGTCGAGCTGGGCAAACGCTTCGACGATCAGCGTGCGTAAGCGGTCGCGGTTTTCGACCCGTTTGAAGTTCGCCGCGAACCGCTCATCGTCGGCGAGCTCGGGATGCAGCAGGACCTGCTCGCAGAATAGCCGCCATTCGCGCTCGTTCTGCAGCCCTAGCATGATGGTGTTGCCATCGCCGGTAGGGAAGGGGCCGTAAGGGTAAATGGTGGCGTGCGCTGCACCCGCGCGTGGCGGCGGCGTCGCACCCTCATAGGCGTAGTACAGTGGATAGTTCATCCACTCCACCAGACTTTCCAGCATGGATACGTCGACATGGCTGCCTTCACCTGTCTTGCCACGCAACAGCAGGGCAGAAAGTACGCCGGTATAGGCATACATCCCGGCGGCGATATCGGCAATCGAGTTACCAGCCTTTGCCATTTGATCGTCGTCAGGGCCGCCAGTGACCGAGAGGAACCCGCCTTCGCTCTGAATCAACAGGTCGTAGGCTTTCTTCTGCTCATAGGGGCCGCCGGCACCATACCCTGAAATGTCACACACGATCAGTTTTGGGAAGCGTGCATGCAACGTTTCGAACGACAGGCCCAAGCGTGCAGCGGCGCCCGGTGCGAGGTTCTGCACCAGCACATCGGCTTGCTCAAGAAGTTGGTCCAGAATGTCGCCGGCCACCTTCTGCTTGAGGTCGAGGGCGAGGCTTTCTTTTGAGCGATTGGTCCAGACGAAGTGGGAGGCCAGGCCGTTGACCCGCTGGTCATAACTGCGCGCAAAATCGCCGACACCTGGCCGTTCGATCTTGACCACGCGGGCGCCGAGGTCGGCCAGTTGGCGGGTGCAGAAGGGCGCGGCAATAGCGTGTTCGAGGCTGATGACGGTGATCCCGTCGAGTGGGCGGATGCCCGTGGGCTGGCTCATGGTTGTTATCTCTCTTGTCATGGCAGGCCCCTGCCGTTTGGGCGGCATGGGGCGACTTCAATCAGAACGAGCGGGGTAACTCCAGCAGGTGTTCAGCGACATACGACAAGATAAGGTTGGTCGAGATCGGCGCGACTTGGTACAGGCGGGTCTCGCGGAACTTGCGCTCTACGTCGTACTCGTTGGCAAAGCCGAAGCCACCGTGGGTTTGCAGGCATGCGTTAGCGGCTTCCCAGCTGGCCTTGGCTGCCAGATACTTAGCCATGTTGGCGGCGGCACCGGCATTTTTGCCGCTGTCATACTCTTCACAGGCGCGCCAGCGCATCAGGTCGGCGGCCTCGATCTCGATATGCGCCTCTGCGATCGGGAACTGCACGCCCTGGTTCTGCCCAATCGGTCGGCCGAACACTACGCGGTCACGGGCATACTGGCTGGACTTCTCGACGAACCAGCGACCATCACCAATACATTCCGCGGCGATCAGGGTCCGCTCGGCGTTGAGGCCATCAAGGATGTAACGGAAACCCTTGCCTTCTTCGCCGATCAGGCTGCTGGAAGGGATCTCCAGGTTGTCGAAGAACAGCTCGTTGGTTTCGTGATTGACCATGTTGGCGATCGGCTGCACGGTCAGGCCGTTGCCGATGGCTTCGCGCAGGTCGACGAGGAAGATCGACATGCCTTCGGATTTTTTCTTCACGTCGGCGAGAGGCGTTGTACGGGCCAGCAGAATCATCAGGTCGGAATGCTGGATCCGTGAGATCCACACCTTCTGACCATTGATCACGTACTTTTCACCCTTGCGCACCGCCGTCGTCTTGATCTTGGTGGTGTCGGTCCCGGTGGTGGGTTCGGTAACCCCCATCGACTGCAGCCGTAGCTCGCCGCTTGCCAGCTTGGGCAGATAGTAGCTTTTTTGCTCTTCGCTACCGTTACGCAGCAGTGTGAACATGTTGTACATCTGGCCATGGATGGTGCCGGAGTTACCCCCGCAGCGGTTTACCTCCTCTAGGATCACCGAGGCCTCTGCCAGGCCCAGGCCCGATCCGCCATATTCTTCTGGAATCATCGCCGAGAGCCAGCCCGCTTCGGTCATGGCTTTGACAAAGGACTCCGGAAAACCCTTTTGCTCATCGATCTTGCGCCAATACTCGGCAGGGAATTCACCACACAGGGCGCGAACGCCTTCACGGATGGCATTGAGTTCTTCGTTATCGTAGTCGCTCATTATTGTTCTCCAGGCGAGACGGCTTGCAGCGTCATCGTGGTTCGGCCGCAAGCCTATCTCCAACACGGTCAGAGAGGCTGGAAGCCGAGGGCAGCGCGGAAACGGTTCTTGATGAAATGACCATCACGCGGCGGAAGCACCCGTGGCGGGTTCTCAGCCTTAATTTTCACTGTGACCAGCTTCACCCCTTCACGCATGGCAAAGCGCTCGCGCAGGTCATGCACGCCTTCCATCTCACGAATTTCGTTAGTCCAACTGAAACCGCAGGTCCGTGCGACCTGGTCGAGCTTGATGCCGAATCCGGCATGGCTTACCTGCATGCCGGTCTCGCCGAAGTGGCCGTTGTCCAGCACGACGATGGTTAGGTTGGCGGGCTTTTGCAGCGCAACCGTGGCCAGTGCGCCAAAGCCCATCAGCAACTCTCCGTCACCGGTGATGACCACTACTGATTTGTCCGGCTGAGCGTTGGCTAGGCCCAGACCCACTGTGATGGCGCTGCCCATAGCCGCCCAGAGGTAGTAATTGCCGTCATGGTCACCTGCAGCCATCACATCGTAGGATGCAGAGCCCAATCCGGTGACGACCAACACATCGTTACGATCTGCTAGCAGGGTGCGTACCACTTCACGACGGCACAGGGTGTGGTTAGCGCTTACTTGACCCATTTCTTTTCTCCGATCAGACGCTGACCAAGCAGCAGGGCAGTGGCCGAATCACCGTTGAAGGCCATAGTGGCTGCGCCATGCAGCAGTGGCGCGACGTCCTCCGGCACGTCCGCACGCCAGGTCATCACCTTCATCAACTGCAGGGATGCCTCAGTAGCCTGCCCCATCGGGTTCTGCCACGCATTGAACTCAGCCCAGTCGCCGCGCATGGTGACGACCATCAGCAGGGGGAAACCGGCGCAGTTCTGCAAGGCCAGGGTATTGATGCAGTTACCCACACCACTTGACTGCATCAGCAGTGCACCACGCTCACCGCCGAGCCAAGCGCCGGCCAGATAGCCAATGCCTTCTTCTTCGGTGGTCAGAACGACTGCCTTGATATCAGGATCCTCGTAGGACATGCGGATGGCGGCCGAGTGGCCGGCGTCCGGGACGAATACTACGTGCTTGACGTCGTGAGCTTTGAGGACGCGAAAAACATCTTCTTGCCAGCTTTGTTCAGCTTCTTGCGATGACATGGTTGTCTCCAGTGCTGCTCTTGTTTTGCCTCATCATGAAGTCAAAGGAAGGAACAGACGACTACCATTTTTCTCTTTGAGATATGCCCGTTCGGCATAGCTTGCACTGCGCTGCGAGGAGCTTTGTGCTATCTCCCAGATGGATAGCAGTTAGGCCGAGAATGGCCTTAGTCGGCGTGGAGAACTTGGTTAGGGTGAGAGGCTGGTGTCCCTTCGGACGCCGTCCATGACCCACAAAAATAAAATCCGAGGGTACAACCATGTTCGAACGCTTCCTGCACTGGCTCACGCCTGCTCAACTTTCCGCAGACCCGCAGTACTCCTCGGCATGTCCTACAGGACACCTTGCAACTGCCTACCTCATTCCGTAATGCGGCGCATGTGCGGCGATACTTTCATTACTCGTTAACAGGTGGTCTATGAAATACCGTCTACCTCTGGCAGGTTGGATCCTGCTTGCGATGCTCACCGGTGTGCTGATCGGTTACACCATCTTTCTCAACGCCCCTGCCAAAGCCAGTGCAACCGAGATCGCCGGGTATATTTCGATTATCTCGGATGTGTTTCTGCGCCTGATCAAAATGCTGATCGGGCCACTGGTGTTTTCTACCCTAGTGGTCGGCATCGCTCACATGGGCGATGCCGGTGCGGTTGGCCGTGTGTTCAGTAAGGCAATGCTGTGGTTCATAACCGCTTCGCTGCTTTCGCTGGCAGTGGGGTTGATGATGGCCAATATTCTCCAGCCAGGTCAGCATCTGGCGTTGCCACTGCCTGACGTCAATGCAACTACATCATTACAGACCTCGGCGTTTACTTTGAAAGGCTTCGTCACTCACCTGGTGCCAAGGTCGTTTGCGGAAGCGCTCGCGACCAATGAAATCCTACAGATTGTGGTGTTTTCATTGTTCTTTGGCGTGGCCTTGGCCGCACTTGGCGAGAAGGCCAAAGGTCTGGTTCGCCTGACTGACGAGCTGGCGCAAGCCATGCTGCTCATAACTGGCTATGTGATGAGGCTTGCGCCCTTGGCTGTTATGGCGGCGATGGCCTCCACCGTAGCGATTAACGGGCTGTCGATTTTGGCTACCTTTGCCGTGTTCATGCGTGATTTTTACGTCGGCTTATCACTGCTTTGGTGTTTGTTAGTCCTGGCAGGAGCGTTGTTCCTTGGGAGTAGGGTGTTCAGCCTGCTGAGTCTGATCAAGGAAGCATTCCTGCTGGCGTTCGCTACAGCCAGCTCTGAGTCGGCCTACCCGAAGCTGTTGGCGGCGCTTGACCGGTTTGGCGTTTCGCGCAAGATCTCCAGTTTCGTGATGCCCATGGGGTATTCGTTCAACCTTGATGGTTCGATGATGTACTGCACGTTTGCCGTGTTGTTCATTGCCCAGGCCTATGGCATCGAGATGACCCTCGGCACTCAGATTCTTATGCTACTGACGCTGATGTTGACCTCGAAGGGGCTCGCGGGTGTGCCTCGCGCCTCTTTGGTGGTTATCGCAGCCACCCTGGTACAGTTCGATATTCCTGAGGCTGGGTTGCTGCTGATTTTGGGCATCGATACGTTTCTCGACATGGGCCGTTCGGCGACCAATGAAGTGGGTAACTCGATCGCAACGGCGGTGGTGGCGAAGTGGGAGGGAGAATTGCTTGATGAGCCTGAGGCGCAGGCGCGGGCAATGGCGATGGAGCGTCAAACCGATAACGTCGTTGCCGACTTGCAGCCTGCGCCATAGTTGAGCCCAAAAGTGTTTAAGGCTGACTCGATTCAACTGCTTTGCTGAATTGCAGGTAGAGCAGGTCCATCGGTTTGGATGGGCCTGCCAAATCTTCCAACAATGGTGTTAATACCCACACTCGCCAGATTAGGCGCCTCTCAATCTTGTGCTGCCAGCACTTGGCAAAGACAGCTGTCGCATCCTCTGTCCCCAAGACATTGACAACCCCGTCCTTCGCTCTCGACAGGCTATCCTTGTGTACTCGAGCAATGCACGCCGGTGCATGTGGATGCACGACTGCAACTGATGCTCGACCAATCTTTAGATCCTCAGTATGTGCACACACACACACACACACACCAACCTCTTCGAAGTATGCCAAGTAGCGCTTGAGCGGAGTATGGTCAGGCATTGGAAATAACACGGGCACGAAAAAGGGCTCAGATTCGTAACCGCCAATGGCGCGAATCTAAGCCCTCGAGATGCTGAAGCGTCAGCGATTAAAGTCGTGCTGTCTGCATCCTGCTTACGGGCATGCCTGTATTTTCTTCGACGTTGCCATCGCCACTGATATAACCATGCCGGCTCAGGTTAGGCATCATCATCGAGGCAACGAAGGTCACGCAGAGCACTGCGGCGACGTAGAAGAAAAAGTAGTCCTCGACACCTTCAGCGCGGAACGACAGGGCGACATACTCGGCGGTACCGCCAAACGCAGCATTCCCGATGGCGTAAGGAAAGCCGACTCCCAAGGCTCTCACTGCAGGCGGGAACAGCTCGGCTTTGACGATGCCCGCAATTGGCGTATACAGGGACGCGACTACCAGCCCGCCAAACACCAGCAAAAAGGCTACGAATGGGCTTTGTGTGCCCTTGATGGCGAACAGCAGCGGAATAACCAATAGAAGAGCCAGCCCCGAGAACATCAGCATGTGAGTCTTGATACCCAGTCGATCAGCCATTAGTCCGAACAACGGCTGACAGAGCATGAATCCGATCAGGGCCGAGGTCATGATGAAGCTGACCGTCTGAGCATCGAATCCGGCCGAGATCACTAGGAATTTTTGCATGTAGGTGGTGAAAGTGTAGAAGTACAGCGAGCCGCCGATGGTAAAGGCGATGACGAGGGCAACGGCGCGTTTATGTTTGAACATGCCGCGTAGCGATCCGGCGCCCTCGCGGTTCATTTCTTTTTTCGACGCAGTTTCGTGCATCGAACGGCGCAGATAAACCACTACCACTGCACTCACTGCACCAATGAAGAATGGAATACGCCAGCCCCATTCACGCATCTGTTCGTCAGTCAGGGTCTGCTGCAGGATTACCACGGTGAACAACGCCATTAATTGCCCAGCGATGATGGTGAAATATTGGAACGAGCCATAGAAACAGCGTCGTCCGGGTGTTGCGATTTCGCTGATATAGGTCGCGCCGGTACCGTACTCGGCACCCACCGAGAGACCTTGGATCAAGCGCGCAACAACCAACATAATGGGTGCCGCGATGCCTATGGTTTCATAGGTCGGTATCACTGCGATCAGCAGTGAGCCGCCGCACATCATGAACACCGAGATAATCATCGAGACCTTGCGGCCCTTCGTGTCAGCGAGCCAGCCGAAGATCCAGCCGCCCAACGGACGCATGAAGAAGCCGACAGCAAATACGCCCGCAGTGGCTAGCAGTTGAGTGGTGGTATCACCTTTGGGAAAGAACGACGCAGCGAAGTAGATCGCTGTGTAGGCGTAGATAAAAAAATCATACCATTCGACGAGGTTGCCCGAGCAGGCGCCCATGATCGCGCGGACACGATTGGGTTTGCGGACGCGAGCATCATCGACATCGGTATTGATTGGCAGTGGAGTGGACATGGTGGTCAACCTCTGGCAAGGCACGAGACATAACGAAGCGAAAACAGGCGCTCCGTCATCGGCTTGGGCATTTGTGTGAATCAGAGTGGGCGTTGTGTTTGCAAACAAATAGGGGGCTGGGGTAGCGGTCCTGCCAGAGGGGGGAGGAGTGGGTGGGTAGCATGATCAAGACCTCTAATTTTATTGTTGTGAGGCATCGCGTATCGAGTCGCGACTTGCTTGCAAGCTACTCCACAGTGCATGCATGAATAAGGGCGCCAGGCGACTATCTGATATGCTCAGATTCTATAGCTGCTAATAGTCAGGGTGATTAGACTGCCATTCACCCCTCTATCCTAAGTTGGTCTACCCATGGACGTCGTTCAGCTCAAAACACTTATTCATGTTGCTGAGCTAGGCAGTCTCAGCAAGGCGTCCGATCGACTGCACATCGCTCAACCAGCACTGAGTCGTCAAATTCGGCAGTTGGAAAAAGAGCTTGGGGTGTACCTTTTTGAGCGCCACGGTCGCGGCATGATCATTACCGAGGCTGGGAATGAAGTTCTGCAACATGCCACTCGCATCATGGATGAACTGGAGGCCATTCGCAGTTCGGTCGCGGTAGGTCGGGGGGCCTTCCGTGGTGCCGTTGCTATCGGTACTACACCGACCATCGCTGAAATAATGACGGTGCGCCTGGTAAAACGCATTCGCGAGGAAAACCCGGATTTGTCTATCCGTATCTCCTCGGCCTTTAGTGGCTATTTACTGGACTGGATTCAACGCGGCGAATTGGAACTGGCGATCTCCTATGATCTGGAGCCGTTGCACACGCTACGTATCGTCCCTGTGATGATGGAAAATCTGGTTTTGGTAGGACCACCCAGTGCGGGTTTGAAGTTGAACGAGGCAGTTCACTTCTCTAGCCTTGCCCACGAGCAGTTGGTACTGCCCAGCCCGCGACATGGCTTGCGCAAGATCATGGACCGTTGCGCTGCAGGCGTCGGTTTTAAGATAGTTGCCAACGTTGAGGCGGATTCATTTGGTGCGATGATCGACCTAGTCCGTAATGGTTTCGGGCTGACCGCATTGCCATTGGCTTCGATATATGGGCATCTGCAAAGCGGCACCCTGTGTGCCGCGCCTCTGGTAGAACCCACGCCAATGCGCAAACTAGTGATGGTGTCGCCCGCTGACAGAAAAGTCAGCCAGGCCACGCGCTATGTCGGCGAGACATTTGTCGAGTTGGCGTCAGAATTGGTGAAACAGGGAATCTGGGCCGGTCACATGCTCTGAACGCCCCGACAAAACTGCTTGATGATTTATATCACTGATTTAGGCGTTGTCCAACGTTTAAGCGGATACGTCAATGGCAGCTAAGGGCCGATAGCTGCCGCTCACGAACGGCGGCTTTCGGCCAAAAGCGGTCAGTGACAATATTCGCAAAGGCTACCGCTCAGCTTCCCGAAGACCGATCTCGACTATTCGTTAGATACAGCACCATCGCTGCACGAGCCGCATCTTTGATTACCTTCAGCCTCAACCAAGGTGATATTCGCGCCTTTATCAGCCAGGTGATACGCCAGCGAAGCTGCCACGATGCCGGCACTAATGACAACGACTCGTTTGCCCAGAGCATTTCCCATATCAACCTTCATTCTGTCGACCTGAAGGCGGTTCATTGTCTGCCTCTGGTCGATTTCTGCTTGTCGTAACGGGCTGCAGTTGTCGTCCAGAAAGCAGATGTAGATTTGTCTGAAGTGGCGAAATAGCTGACAAATTCATCGTGTTAAAACGCCGCCTGAAATGGTAGCAAGATAAGCGCGTAAGTGTTGTTGGCACTGGAGGGTACCGAAAATTCGTTCAGCTACTACGGCAAGCGTCATCAACGACTATAGTCATTGGTGAGCCAGAGCGAATCTGACCATTCCCCTGCCAACCTGGCCTAATCCAATTCCGCGATTACACGGCGGATCTTCTTGTGTTCCTTGATGCGGAACGTGAATGTTTCGCTGCCGAAATCACTCAGGCTCAGGCTGAGATCGAGGCAGCGTTGTCTTTTTTTGAACCCCTTGATGGTGGATGGAGTTATCCCGCCGGGCACGTCGCATCCCACTGAGCACGTCACAACCACCCATCTATCAAGGTTCAAGCAATGAATACTTTAGAGTTCGATGATGCACAAAAAACCAATGGCGACCTGGTTCAGGGGCCGCTGCCAGCCGGCACTGTCGCGCCCGACTTCACTCTTCACGCAACCCCTGATCAACAGTTGTCGCTGCGTGAGCTAAAGGGAAATCCCGTGATATTGGCGTTTTATCCCGCTGACTGGACTTCGGTGTGTGGTGACCAACTGACCTTGTACAACCAGTTGCTACCCACATTCAGAGAATACGGTGCGGCGCTACTGGGTATCTCGGTTGACAGCGCCTGGTGTCATCAGGCCTTTGCCAAAGATCGGAATTTTCACTTCAGCCTGCTGGCCGATTTCGAGCCCAAAGGGGCTGTGGCACGACGGTATGGAGCGTACGAGTCCCAGCTCGGGGTTTGTAAGCGTGCGCTGTTCGTGATTGACAAGGACGGGGTGGTTGCCTGGAGCTACGTCTCCCCGATGGCAATCAACCCTGGTGCGGACGGTATTCTGGATGCGCTGGATGCTTTGGCGAATTCGCCACAAAGCACGCCAACCAAAAATTAACAGGTGATTAGATGGCCACTCTCAAAGTCCCGGTAAGTGCCAACGACCATCGCCAGGGAAGTGCGCATGCCAAGGTCACCTTGGTCGAATTTGGCGACTATGAATGTCCCTATTGCGGTGAAGCTTATTGGATGGTCAAGAATCTGCAACAGCATTTTCGCAATGACTTGCTGTTTGTGTTCCGTAACTTCCCTCTGACCACCGCTCACCCCCATGCATTGGGTGCAGCGGTCACCGCTGAGTATGCCGGGAGTCGAGGATTCTTCTGGGAGGCCCACGACGAATTGTACGAAAATCAGGATCGATTGGGCCTGCCGCTGTATCGCGCCATCGTTCTCAAACACGGCCTTTCCAGGGAGGAATTCGATCTTGCAATGCAAGAGGATACTTACATTCCCAAAATACAAGCCGATTTCAATGGCGGTGTACGCAGCGGCGTGAATGGCACCCCAGCGTTTTACATTGACGGGCTTCGCTATGATGGAGTTCCAGAGTTCATCGGGATGAGTCAGATGATTGAGCTTTTGTTAGTGCGTGGACGAAATCGCTAGAGAGCCAAATCGGCTTGGCATCACCCACATCGGAGCCGAGGAAAAACCAACGTTAGCTTCCTTTTACATTAAAGAGGTGGACAAGGAGCCGGCAACTAATGAAATCTTTGAAGTATTATGAAGAAAATCGACACGCCACATGGTTGGAGTTGTTTTTTGACCTGACTTTCGTTGTTACGATAGGCCAGGTTACGCACACTCTCGGACATGTTCATGACGGGCACTTTGAACATAAGCAATTATGGACATTCTTACTGCTTTTTGTACCGTTGTGGTGGATCTGGTCCAGTCACACGATTTACTCCAACAGGTTCGATACAGACAGCAATCTTCACCGTTTGGCAACATTATTCATAATGCTCCTGCTCATTGTGCTATCGGCACGGATCGGGGAAGACCTGGAAGTGAACTACCCGCTTATTATTGCCTGCTATTTTGGTATACGTGCGATCATCAGTGTTATGTACATTTCATCCATTAGTAAACTCGATTCTCGCGGCGAACTTTCCTCAAGGCTTGGGTTCGCCCTATTAGTTAGCGCAGTTATTAGCCTTTCATCCGTTATTTTTGACCCGCCCTTGCGTTACCTTGTTGCTTATATTGGGATTGTTCTTGATATTCTGTTTCCTGTATTTTTCTGGACTAAACTAAAACCGTTGCCAGCACACACGGAACACTTGGTTGAGCGCATAGGCCTACTCACCCTAATCTTATTGGGGGAGTCAATTATTAGCCTTTCCGGAGGCTTATCTAACATTCAATGGGGTTATTATAATGTGATGGCGGCCATCACCGGATTTATCATGATTTGCAGTATCTGGTGGATCTATTTTGATAGTTTTTACTTATTAAACAAACATCAAGGCAGTATGAGTGGGCACGCCTTAATCTACTCGCACCTTTTTCTTTTTATGGGGCTGGCACTTCTGGCAAATTTGATAAGGCATGCGATCCTGAACGACATTGCGATACGCGATTTTCAGATTATGTCGATCACCGGCATGGCCTTGTTTTTCCTAGGTAAGCAATATGGCTATTTCATAGCCGTGAGTAGAATAAGGAAATACATACTGCAAAACACGTTGATAGTGTTTTCTTTGGGCGGGTTAGTCGTATTTTTACCCCGCATCGAGTACATATTGGTCGGCCTGACAGCAACCATGATCTCTTATGTTTTTCTAAATTTCAGATATCGTTGAATCATTATTATCAGACCAGAGGGTGGGACCAAGTGAGCAAGTGGCTGACTTGCGGTTACATGTTGCCCACTACGTCGTTCTCACTGCCCGTGCGCTACTCGCCGCTACCCTTGGTCTATTTGGGTTTGTAATCCTGGTATCGTCGACCATAGTTAAGAGTCTCGGATGCCCCTCTTAGCTATCGCGATCTGATAGCGCCAGCCGCATCGTAACAACAGGAGCCACATCATGGTCAAAGTAGCGTTGTTCGTTCGCCTGGAAGCAAAACCCGGGAAAGAAAAGGATGTAGAGAGCTTTCTTTTGGGCGGCCTTCCGTTAGTGGAGGAGGAGCCAGCCACTACAGCCTGGTTTGGAATCCGCTTGGGGCCGTCCACCTTTGGCATCTTTGACGCATTCCCGGATGAAGCGGGCCGGCAGGCTCATCTTTCGGGCAAGGTCGCGGCGGCGCTTATGGCAAACGCTGCCGAGCTATTTGCCGAACCGCCATCAATCGAGAAGGTTGACGTCCTTGCGGCCAAGCTACCCGGCTAAGCAAACCCAATAGGAAGCTCCCAGTCAGTACTGGGAGGCCCACGATGTATTTTGTGAAAATCAGGATAGCCTGGTCCTGCTGCTGTTCCGGGCGGTGATCAATCAAAACACCTGTATTGAAGATAAATGTCATGGCTAGAGTGCCGTGTCCAGGATTTATGCCATGCTCGCGCGCTCGGTATAAGTGAAAGGATACGCGCGCAAATCGTGTCCATGGACGGCGTGGAGCCGCACAGAATCCGCAAGGCAACGTGCTCATCTCGGGTTTAGGCTGGGTAGGGTAGATTGTTTGCCGAGCACCGGTCGCTCATGGCGCGAAGATCTCCATCATTGATATAGAACCGGAGGTCATCCGCGCCGTGACACCTTATGGTTTCGTCAAGTGAGCATTCGTCGGCGTAGCAGTGACCGATGTTCAATGAGCTGCCTGACGCGGCTGCACTCCGAACTGCGCAACGATGTGCGTACCCAATTCCTCAATAACTTCCACCGCAGGGCGCTTGCCGTATTTGAGATTGAGAATGACGTGGTCCACGCCGATTTCCTCAAGCGACTCCAGCAAAAATCGTAGATGGTAACGTCCAAGTCTGAACCCCAAATGGATACGTGTGGGTGGCGTTGACGGATTCTCATCGAGATCGATGTACAGCGACTGAGTAAAGGGCTTATACACAGAGCCACATTGTTTCGTGACCTCCAGTCGCCAATCTTCCACGACCAGCCGCTGCATGTTCGGAATGCGTGGATAGTTGATCCATCCGCTGCTCTCACGCGCGATCCAATCCAGTGACTGGCGACTGTTGCCGGTCACGAGCATTGGAATGAATTGGGTGGTAGGTTTCGGAATCAGGTCTGCGCCTTGCATTTCACCAGTGCTCCAGTGGATGGGCTCAAAACTGGTGCTGTGGGCGCGGCGAATCACTTCGTAGTGTTCTCGAAAGATCTCTCCACGCCTTTCGGGATCGACGCCAAACGCCGAAAACTCCACTGGCCGATCTCCCGTAGCAACCCCCAGAATCAAGCGACCAGTGCTCAACTGATCGACGCTGGCTGACGCCTTGGCCGTGTGCAGGGGATGGTGCAGCGGGATGGCGATGGAGGCGGTGCCAAGTGCAATCTCCGAGGTATGGGCGGCCATATAACCCAGGTAAACCCAGGGGTCGAAGACTTGGCCGACATCGCCGAAGCCAGGGTCGCGAAGCGGCACGTCGCGAAACCAGAGCGCGCAGAAGCCCAGCGCCTCGGCTTGTTTAGCCAGTGTGACCTGGTTGAGCATGCTCGGAGTGTCCCCGTCGAACGCCTCCATGGGAAAGAATAATCCAAGGCTCAAATGCCCCTGAGTGAAGGTTCGGCTGAACCCTCGATGCTGCTGGTAAGGAATCGTGCTCGGCCGATACATACGGATTGACCTCATGGCAGAACGTGAACAGCGCCCCCGTTTCCATAGGTGCTGCGGCATCGGTCGCTTTTGAACGGCAGATGGGGGGACTGGGTCTGGCTTTTACCCGTTGCGCCGTACTGCTGGTCGTGTGGACCGGACTCAGGGGGCAGTTGCTGGCGATAGGCGCGGGTTGGTCCGGGTGGGTGTTAAGCGGACGGTCAAAGGAAGTCAGATCTCTCGGCTCTATACCACCAGATGGGCAAGGCGTTCGAGGAATTATTCTATAAGCGTAGGCGGTTTTGCAGCTCTCCGCCATATTCTTACAATCGCGCCGCTGGCGGGCGAAAGTCGCGTATCGAAGGCAGTTATCGGTCGTTTCCTGCCATTCCAGAACGGCCGCTATTGGCCGGTAGCGGTCGCTTGCCGACGTCCGCTTCTGGCCGAAAGCAGCCTACTGCTCGAGTAAAAACTCGTCTGTGGCATTAAATCTGGCAATTGAAATTGACCGGAGGAGGGCGTCTGAAAGCAGGGTTGCGGAAATGGCCGAAAAGATGCGGAAACGATCCATAGAGACAGGAGCAAGTTTCCTGAAAGCCAGAAACGACAAAGCCCTGAATAATCAGGGCTTTGTCGTATAAAGATGGCGGAGGCGATGGGATTCGAACTCATGGACCTGTTACAGTCGACGGTTTTCAAGACCGATATGCAAAGCCAATGAAACCGGGGCCTGTAGCCGCTTTTCGTTACGATACGTTTATTTTTTGACACCTCTACACCCCGCATTCTACAAGGGGCGGATTTTGAGTTTTGTAACGGTTTTTGGGGCTATTTCGATGGCTTGGCAATGGCGCCAACTCGTCGATAAACGCGCTCGGTAATGTCTCCTTTGGTGTGCCCCAAGAGTAGGCTCGCATCGCCGACGTCGAGGATTTCCGACGCCGCTTTCGGCCTGATGTCTCTGAACTGGAAGCCTTCGATTTTCTCAGCCAGCTGAACATCGCCTTTTTCTTCAGCTTCTTTCTTGGCCCTTTCTCTGGCGTTGTCCCATCGATCGCGAAGCATCTTCGCGGTCATCCGCTTGCCGCGTGCGCTCACGATCAAATAGCTGCAAATGTGCTGAGCATTGCGCTCGGCCATTTTCCCGATCAACAGGCCCAGACTGTTTGGCTCATCACCGTCAGTAATCTGGATACGCAGCTTTTTGTGTGTCTTGTTCTGCTGCACACCCAAGTAATTTCCCTCGACATCGTCCTTCCTCATGACCAGGACATCTGCCGGTCTTTGCCCGGTCAGATAGGCCAAGTCCATCGCGTCCTTCAGCTCTTGAGCTGCCTTCACGTAAACAGCATCCCAAACAACATCATTCGCGTAATAGTCCCTCGGCGTTTCCTTGTTTTTGCGCACGCCTTGGCAGGGATTTTCTTTGGTCGTCAGTCCCCATTCTCGAGCAATGTTGAAAACGTGGGAGAGGGTGGCAATCTCGCGATTCGCCCGTACTTTGGCGGTCCGCGCGTCGCGGTACCCTGCGATAGTTGCTGGGGTGATTGAGTCGATGGGAGCGCTGTCAAACATCGGCCGAAGCTGCTTGATCTCTGACAAATTGTCCTTCTGCGTCCGTGCCGCTTTCTTCGATACGATGTCGCGGATATATCGGTCGAAGATGCCTTTCATAGTGCGCAGATCAAGCGGCTTTTCCTTCGCCTCCAGCTCCGCCCATTTGACCCTGGCCAAGTCCAGATCCTTGCCCAGCGGGATCGCCTTACCTGTCATATCCAGATAGTAATAGGCGATCCAAACCTTTCCGCTTTTTCGTGTTCGTGTCCACTTGTACATCCGAGGCGGCAAGCTGCGTGTGTCGGCCTTGCGGGGGCGCATATCAATTCACTCGCGAGTAGTCTGGCGTCCATACCGGTGCAGCCGGCGGCGGGTTCGTATCGGCGATCGTAGAGCTGATCATGCCCAGCTTCATGCGGGCATACATGCGGCCCACCAGCGGGCGCTTGCCACGGCTTTCGACGAACACCCACTGGCGATCAATCAGCCAGCGGCGCTGGTAGGCCCGGGCCTTGTAGCCGGTGAGTACGGCCAGTTCCTCGTCGGAGAGAATTTCAGTTTCCATTGTGATGCTCCATGCCGCGCCTGGCGGTAGCAGTTGGTGATGGGTTATGCGGGCAACAAACCTTTCGCTTTTGCTTCTGCCCGGCACTGCTCGCGAAACTCCTGGGCCTTTTCGATTGCTTGCTGCTTTGTCGCGGCCTTCCAAGTGGGGCCGACCTGAATGAACTTGCCGCGCAGCTTCCCGCACCAGTGCTTCACGAAATCGCCGTTCTCGATCTGGCAGATGGTGCCGGCCGATGCTTTCGGTGCCGTTGCGTAATCCACCAGCTTCTGGTCGTACGTTAATCCGGGCATGAGGATTCCTCGCCTGCCGTACACTGACAGGCTGTTGAGTTGGGGAGCGATTACGGGTACTGGCGTTTTATGCGATCGGCGATGCCTTCGAGCTTTTCCGCCATGTACCGCATGTCATTGTTATCGCGGCGGGAGACGACGCCGGATCGCCTAACGTTGCGACCGTCGATGATCCAGGCTGCTAGGAGGATGATTGCGGATTCGAGCCGACGCCTAAGCCAGCCGGTGTGTGGGACAACCTTCATCGCCACCGCTCCCTGCAGATCAGGGAGGCGATGTAGAGCGGGGCGAAGATCATGGCGTCACCTCGCGTCGCGCCCACCAACAGACCGGGCCATCGTCAGTGTCGTGAATCGAAAGGCAGAACCAGCCTTCGCCATTTGGACGATCCGGTTCCCAATAGCCGCAGTCCGGATTTTGGGAGTCAAAGTAGCGCTCCGATATCTCGTCCAGGGCGTCCTCAATGCTGGATATCTTCACAACTAAACCCTGTTCGTCGAGCCATTTCTTGCACTTGTCGCCGTCACCCTCATCGAAAGATGGCAGATCCGGGTGCCAGAACATGCCGTTTTCATCCCGCTTTACCGGCCAGTGTTTGATAAGTCCGACGCGATCGACGCGCTCAATCTCTGCAAGCAGCAGGGCTGCCGCCTTCACAAGGTCACGGCGCCGATCTGCACTCGGCTTGAACTCCCCGACTACAAGCGGCCAGGCCGTGCTCAGGCTGCGCGGCTTCCCGGCGAGGCTTGCATAGGTAGACGCCGCTTCGGCTAGTTCGCCATTGACGTATAGGTCATCGCGATACAGCGAAAAGCCCTCGAGGGACACTTGGCGTTGCCGTTCGGCCATGACGTCCCGCGCTGCGCTATTGAGGCGAATTTCGGTTTCTTCAGACATGACGTCGTCCTTGCCGCTATAGCGGCTCACTTTGAAGGGGCTATTGAATTTCTATCAATCTGAATGGAATACTGCGTTGGCGACGACGCTCAAAGAAAAAGGAAGCGTGATGTCCATTTCTACGCCGGCCGTCAGTAAATGTTCGGGGTGATTTTTAATTTTTAGTTTGAGGCAATGGAATGACTCCAAAATCAAATGCGTTATTTCACTTTACAAAGAATGTAGAAACACTGAAGTTGATCTTGAAAGGAGGGTTCTGGCCAAGATATTGCCTAGAAGATGTCGCTTGGCTCGGATATGAGCAGTTCAGCTACATAGGCTATCCAATGGTTTGTTTTTGTGAAATACCACTGACTCGTATATCTGAGCACGTTGATTTTTATGGCTCATTTGGTATCGGTCTTACAAGGGAGTGGGCGGAAAAAAATGGCCTAAATCCTGTGTTTTATGTTTCAGGTGGAAATAATGTATCGGGCGCCTATCGCGAACTAAATACATTGTCAAATTTGGGGGGCGATGCGGAAATAACAGCTAAGATAAAGGTGGTGTTGCGTGATTTTCTCGCTTTTACCAAGCCTACATTTGGAACTATGATCATAGAGGATAAGCCCATAGAGAAAGCGTTTTATCAGGAATCTGAGTGGCGCTACATCGCTAAGCATGATGACGTAAAGCAGTATATCATTCAGAGTGTTTATGATGATGTTGAGAAAAGGTCGGATCATAATGAGAACACAAGGGCAAACTGTTTGTTGAGGGTTGCTCCGTCTGATATACGATATATTTTTGTCAGGCGAGATTCAGATATTCCAGAAATAATAAATTTTATTCAAGCAGAGCTTGATGCATACCCTAGTGCGGATTTGAAGGTTTTAATGAGCAGGGTTGTTTCGTTAGAGAGTATAAGCCTCGATATGTGATCAGCTCTTTCGTTGTTTTTTGAGGTGCTCGGAGGAGTGCGCAGGGCATTGGCTATGAGCCAGTCGGCGATGTCCGGGCGCGCGAGTACCTTGGCGATGATTCGCCAGAAGAGATTGATCACGGTTGGCGTCCTATGCCGGGGCATGCCCGGGCGGTGGAAGGTGGCCTTCAGTCGAGTTTCAAAAGGTGCGCTCTTGGTTCGGTTCTGAGTAATCTGAGCAGCATGCGTACCGATCGGGAAGGATGATTAAGGGCTTTCCTTGCTGGCGAAATTGAAATTCGTGGGTTATTGTTCGAGTGACTTACAATTAACTTTAATAGGTGTCTAAAATTGAGCTTTCCTTCAGCGCCACCACCTCCTAGTCCTTTTAATAGTCTTGCTCAGGGACTCGGCTTTTCGACGAACCCAGTTGTTAAAGGTCAATGGTTTAAAGATCAAACAATGAGGCTTGATGGTTGGACTTTTCAGAACTGTAGATTTGATGGTTGTATGCTTCATGTGGCTACGAGCTCAATTCGGTTGGATCGCTGTTATATCGACGAAGAAACATCGATTGTATTTGAAGGTATGGTCTTAAATATCGTGCGATTGTTTCATGTTCGCAATGATTATATGAAGGATAAATTCCCATATTTTGCTCCAACTTATCACGATGATGGCACTATCTCTATTGGGGCCGCCTGACATGAGCATGGAAGGGAAATTCGAAACGACTGTTTCTCTCACTCCCCAAAAAAGTCAAATTTTTACTGTTGGTTGCCTTGTTCTTTCGGGCGCAAGCTTGCTAGCAAGCTGTGCATTTCTGTGGACTGAAAAATCGGGTTGGGAGATCCCTCTTGCAGGAGCGTGTTTTTTTGGAGTAGGCGGATTTTTATGCTGGCTTTTATCTCATAGAAATTCTGAGCTCGCTGGTGGTAGAGCTACTCAATTGACTGCTGATGATAAAAATATGACGCTGACTTTTGATCCGCGTAATCAGCCAACAAAACAGATGCTCTTAATGTTTGCAGCGCATGCGGAAGCTATCGCCTATAGAGAGCGTCTACCACCCTCTCAAGGACTGGTTGACGATTCCGGGAGAATTATTAAAGGGTCAGAGATTGAGGCAAATATTAATATCGATCAGCTCAATAAGCTTGTTAGCGAACAAGCGAAAAAGCTCGAGCAGCTTGCTTGCGATGTGAGATTGAATACTTCAGATTTAACTAATAATAAAAATATCTCTGCACCTGCCTATACAGGAGATGCACCTGTGGAAGGTGTCGTCTTAGAGAAAAATGTAGATAAGACTTATGACTCCCCGGGCTAGCGTGATTCATATAAGTGGGGTATTTATGTTCGAACCGGCATGGGACAGAGCCAAGGAGTTGTGAATGCAGGAAGATGATCAGTTTGCAAGTGACGCGCAGGTGGAGCTCTTCAGGCGGTGGACCAACTGCCCAAGTGACTTCGGTAACACTCCCCCGGGAAATGCAAGCCGCGCTCATCAAACCCTATTTGCTGACCACGTCCACGTGGAGGCGCATAAACTTCTGAGGTACATGCGCGGTGATATCAAGATGCCAGTTAAGGGCTTTTGTGCGATTCAGAGCGTGTATATGTGTGAGTTTTCTTCTGATCATGACGCGGTGCGAAAAAATGAACAGTGAGATATCTTACTGAATTGTAGGCTGAAATTATTTGATTTTTATAAGTTCGCCAGGCAACTAACGAGTGCCTGGCCTATGCTTGGTGTTATCCAGCTATTTGCAAATTGGCTGCTCGATAACGTCGAATTACAATTTGATTCACTGCACCGCACCAGATGATAGGTTTAGATTGTTGCTTTCCGGTGAAAAAGCACTTTCCAGAGACGAGGATGTGTGCGCCAGCTAAATCATCTAGCTCATCAATATTAAAGCTTTTTATGAAGTCATCAGCAATATCCGGGAATATTGCCACGCTGACAGATTGATATTGTGGAGAGGAGTTTAACCAGATCTTTCCATCTGGCGTTGTTTTGACGCTGGTGATTGGTCCCCAGTAGAACATGGGGTTCTCACTTGTTTCTTCCTTTGAAATCTCGCTGAATGCACGAGTGATATCCTTTACGCATCCTGAGATATAGGGCTCATCGCCCTTTTTAAAAAAAGTTAGCTTTGCGGAGGAATTCCGAAAATCAGGGCTCTGTACTAATCGATGCAGAATTCGACGTAAGGTAAACTCCTGACTCGACAATCTATCTCCACCTTTTACAAGGTGTGTTCTTCCGTCTTGCGAAGCCGGACCGCCTGGAAGCTCTGCAGGTGGAGCTACGTCGATATCACCACCCTTTTCTTTGTCGAGACGTACTATGATATCGCCACTGCTTTTCAGCATATCTACCGCTTCAGTGCCATCTCCCTTATCCTGGTCGACAACTACGTATTCTGCTTTTAACTCGCATTCATTGTTGTGGTGGGCACAGAAGTGAGCGGGGTGACCGTGGGTACTTTCCTTTCGGAACCATGCCAATGCTCCGCACATTGTACAGATAAGATTGTTACGCTTATCGCTTAACTCCGAGTGGCCTAGCCTTGAAAATGCATAAGCTTCCCAAGTTTTTCCGTCATTTCTGCACAGAGCGTATTGCATATGTTCTTCCCTGATTCATGCCAATTCGCCATTATCCTGCCTCTTCATGCCGACTTTGCCAAGTAGCCAGAGCGATTTCCCGTAGGTTGATCAGGTGCAGATTATGTCGCCTGCGCTCCTTGCATCTGCGGCCAATCTGTAAAGCCGACCTTCGGCACCTTGGTTTTCGGATTGAGGATTGGCTTCCCCTTGGTGTCAGTCAGTACCGCCTTTGCCCTGATCTTCAGATCACGACAGCGCAAAGTCTTGCGAGCCAGCTCCATGCACTGCTCGGCGTACTGCGGCGCGTCGAACAATGGCGAGAGCTGACGCACCGTAGCCCCCCCCATGATCTTCTCGGCACGCTTGCGAACCAGCTCAAGCCACTCAGGCTCCGGTATTGGCTCGACGCCGCCTGGAGCTTTGAGTTTCTTGCGGGTGCCGCTCGTTTTCTTGCGCGCCTCGGCGGTGGCGACATCAATGGTCATTCCAAACACAGCGAAAGTGCTCATAAGCATTCTCCGGGCATACGCCTGCCTCGCCGGCTGGCGTGATTCGTAGAAGTGGGGTATGTATCTCTGAACTCACACTGGCAGGAGGCCGACATGAGGTTGCAGAGCGATGTAGATGCGCTGGCGGCTATTGAAGAGGACGCCAAGGCAATGCTGAAACGGATAGGGCTGCCGGACGACGCAGTGAAGCTGGAGGTGGTCGTGTTCCTTCGGGAGGTGATCGACCTGGCCAGCTACATGGATTCGGCGCATCGAATCGTTGAGCCGCCTAGCTTCGTCTGAGGCGAGTGGGCATGCAGTCGAGCAGGCGCGCCGAACCTTGAAGTGCAACATCGCCTTGATGCTGTGGCAGTAATCCTGAAGCCGCTCATAGGCCTTGTATTTGGCCTGACTTCGAGTGGCTGCCCACACCCTGACCAGATCTTCGCGGGCTTCGCGGTTCCAGTCGAGATCGCTCCAGTCATGCTTGAACGGCAGGACCATCCATTCTTTGAGGGGCAGCGTTTCCGCCATCTCGCCGTACTGCATTTCGTGGGTGGGGTGAAAGTTGGCGATCCGTTTCTTCGGATCATCATCCAGCACCACGCCGATCTAATGGCCTCTATCTGCCAGGATGACGCCGGGCTTGCCGTAGGCGATGACGCGGCGGCCGATTTCGGCGGGCACCTGGTAATGCTGCCGAACGTATTCGCAGTTGTGGCTCATGAATTTCTCCAGTCAGGCGCCGCCCTCCGTGACCGGTGGTGGCAATTTGGATATAAATAGGGTATCTAGCAGGTTTCGAGAACCCAAAAAAAGCGACAAAATGATGGCAGCTGAAAGAGTCGATTGGTTTACTTTAGATACAAGAGATCTTGGCTATACGAATATTATGGGCGCTGCACGATCTGGCGACGAGGTCGTAAGCGGATTTTATGCAAGCAGTTTTTCAAACGTAAGTTTGTCGTTTTATGTCGGTTTGGTAGTTTGTATTTTTCTGTTCTGCTATCTCTTGATTGGTTGTTCAAGGCGCTTGAATTATAGGCTGAGTAGTTCTGGTAAGGTGGCGCTTTTATTGTTTATGGTGTTTTTTGTTTATGTTTCTTTTTTTATTACTATGCTTTGGGATGTTCCTTTTGGCGGAGTTCCAGAAAAGCTTCGTGAAGGTGCATTTGGCGATAGTTTTGGAACTTTGAATGCGTTGTTCTCGGGCTTGGCTTTCTCAGGTGTGTTAATTACGATGCTCCTTCAGAGAAAAGATTTAATCGAGTCGCGTGCTCAAGTCTCGAATCAGCAAGTAGAATCTCAGTTCTATAGTATGTTGGCATTGCAGCAGAGTGTTGTTAGTGGCTTCGATCTGAAGAAAAAAGGTGAGTTACTATACTCTGGTAGGGATTGTTTCAAGGCTTGGTATCGTTTTTTTGAAACTGAATTCCGTGAGAGTATGTCTCCAGAGTACAGTAAGCTTGATGATGCGTATGAACTCATGTGGCTCAAGTATCAAGGTGATTTGAGTTTGTATTTTAGAAGCTTGTATTCTGTTTTTAGATTTATCTCAGAGTCGGGTCATCCAGACGCGCCTAAGTTTGGCGGGATAGTCAGATCATTTTTGTCGGATTTTGAGCTTGTTGTACTTTATTACAATTGCCTAAGTGCACAAGGGAATGGTTTTAAAAAGTATATTTCAGAATTCAAGGTCTTTGATAATTTGGATACTAATATGCTAATTGACGTAGGCGAACTGAATGAATTTGATGCTCGGTCCTTCGGCGCTAATGAAGCCGCATTGTACATGCGGGCAATAGTAGGGGGGCGGTGAAGACTTTACTGTACCTTCAGTTAGTCTCGATACCAGGCTCGGCAAACTGCTCAAGCTGTCGCGACTGTTTTTCCGTTATTATGATTTCCGGTCGCGACATGTTGGCGAAGCGACCGGACTCACAGGTTGTTGCGCCGGCGAGGTTGATCAGGAACGTCGACACCGTCTCCTGCCATTCCTCGAAGCCGTGGCGCCCGCCGAGAATATGAAGGGCGTCATCTAAAGCTTTCGAGACAATCAGCGATCGCTTCTCGGCGCCGATGCGATCGAGCAGCGCCTTCTCCTTGGCTCGCTTGTCCTTCTGCAATTGCGCGTTGCTCTTGGCCATGGCCTACCTCTTCAATTCCGCTGGCCGGCAAGTCCAGCCAGGTTTGTCGGCGGCGTGTCGTCGCCCGGTTACTGATGCGTTTCATGAGTTGAACCTGAATCCGTTCTCGCTGGCGATCAGCGCAACCCGCTTGACGTGCATGTGCAGTGTCTTGGCCGTCTCGCTGATGGTCTTGCCGGCTTCGGCCAGTTCGCGAACCTTCGGGGCGATCTTGTTGCGCTCGACTCGCAGACGGTCGTGATGCGGTGTGGATGCCAGCTTTGGATCGCCAGTGACGCCACTGGGGATTTGCTGAGCCTTACCGCCGGAACCGAAGAACTGATCAAGTTGCTGGCTTAGGTTGTCGAGCAACTGGTCTCGTGGGTTTGGCATTGGTGCACCGATCAATGCACACCTTCCGCCAAGCGATTCGCCTGCTTTTCGAATGCGATCGCCATGTTCAGCGCGACCTGATAATTGAAGCGGAAGGCCTTTGTCTTGCCGGTGACCAGGTCAACGATGTGGTAAGCATTGCCGACCGTCCTCACCTGAAAGCGCACTTTCTTATTCGGCGCCGCCAGACCTGCAAGTCGGGCGAACTCTTCACGGGCTGCGTGGGAGCGAACAAATAAGGCGTTGAGAACTTCCCGGCGCTGTTGCATCAGTGGGTGCATTTGCATGGCTGATCCCTCGGTGGGTGTTGGGGTTGTATTCATTCGTCATCACTCGGCGCCGCCTGCTGGTTGCCGTTGGGCGCAGGGGAAAGTGCTGACGAGTAGAGGTGGGGAAGGGTAGGTGCCGGACAGCCCCGGCGTACTCACCACTGCCCAGGTGACGGGTCCTGCCGTAGACTGCAGGTTCGACCAAGCAGTACTACACGAGATAAGCATATGAGTAACAATGCAAAGTATTACACTGTTGATTCCGCGCGAAGTTTGGCTCCTTATTGTCAAATATCTCTAGGCTCTTACACGCCCGATACGCCAGTGAAGACTGATTTCCTCAACCAAATACACCCTGAAGGCTTGTCCAAACACGGCTACAATTATCTCTACAATCCTGAAGTAGTAATGAATAGTTTAACTGGGGCGAGTAACTCTCTGTTAGTGGGGCTAATATTTGAGCTGGTGCGCCGTAGCTATTTCCCGGAAAAGCCATCCCGCTATCAGTCGCTATTTGCTTGCGAACATTTTAGTGATGCAAAGCGATTTAGGGAGTTACTCGCGAAAGAGAAAAATGAACAAGAGATAGAATCAGCTTCAATATATGAGGTAATTACCGAGAGCGCGGTTCATCGCGGTGATATGAATCTGTTAGGCACTGATTGCTCTGTATTGGAACTGTATCAGCGGGCACACCTTTACTGGTCCAGTGAGGAATCACCTCATAAATTAGCGGATGAGCCACTTTGGGAGATATTGATTCCTCTCCCAACATTGGTTGGGCAACGAGTGTCGGAATAGCGGGTCACTGGTGTAATTTATACCGGGAGGTTGCAGCCACACTACCAATCATCATCACGTTGTTTTCGCCTTCAGCAAAGCGGCTTTCTCCCTCCTCCAGCTTCATCAGTGCGGTCTTTAAAGCCGTTATCGCGCAAGAGGGGGAGGCAGCATCCACGCTCAGCGTGTAGGTTTTGTTTTTTTCGCCCACCCTAATACCAAATAGAAATCCACGCCTGTCTTGTGTGGTGTCAGTCATTGCAACTCCGGGGTTTGTGCTGGCGGATGACGGGTAGAAGCGCCCGCCGATGTAAAAGGATAGGTGCCGGACAGCCCCGGCCTACTCACCACTGCCCAAGTGACGGGCTTTACGCTAGGCTGAGCGCTCTCACACAACGCAGCTTGCAAAGGAGGGCGAACTTGCTATGCGCAAATTCAAACTGAAGTACCTGAATGACTCCGACGATTCGTGCCCGAAGTACTACGAAAGCGCCGAGCCGATAAAGGTTGGTGATGCCATTCTTGTTGATAACGGCTTCTGGCACGGCGTTACGGACATTCGAATTCTGAAGACAGATATTCGTCTAACTCTTTCGAAATCGTCTCAGTCACCGGAAGAGGCAAAGCTCGTAATGAAGCAACTATTGTCCGACTGGTAACGATCGTTGCGTACTTGAGGCAGCTCGCCGCGTCGAGTTCTTTGCTCGTTGCATCAAAGTAATTTTCGTGCGAGGCCCAGGCTCAGCCTTGCTGAGCCACCGTCATAAGCGCGGCCCTATTCGAGAGGCCAGTGATGGAGCTTCAACTCGCGGTAACTTTGCGTTGCTGTCCACTGAATGCTGCATTTAGATGCTCCTCTAGGTCATCCCAAAGCACCCTCGCAAGAAGGTGCTTCAGTGATGATTGATATCTCGTTGCACGTCTGCCGGAGTCCTCTCTCTACCCGCTGCCGCTACTGGCGTCACATCGGGTGGCTGTGCAACTTTGCGTGCTCTCATGAGGGAGCCCGGCCAGTTCCAGAGCTGGCATGGGGATCGAAATTTGTGTTTCGCGCTGTTCCCGTTGCCGGGGATCGATCCGCGAAGATTTTTGACTGTTAAAGAACGGCGTAGCTTTCGCTACTTGGCCGGCGTAGTGGCTTGAAGCTATTTAAGCAAGCTGAAATCAAGCAGTCAAGCAAACTTAATAAAATAATTCAGCATTCTGAAATCAACAGTCGTAAAAAAGCCCGCGTTTGCGGGCTTCTTTTAAGCGTCACAGTATTGTTTCCACCCGATCTTTATTGCACCACCCTGTAAAGATTCAACCATCACACCGTCAGTCTCGCTGATATCGTCAATTAGTCGCTGCCAGTCTTCCTCGGCCTCGTGCTCCAACCTCGACACCGTGACGGCCATTCTCTTCTGAACACTCGGTGCAGTGATTAGTGCCTGGAGGCGCCGGCCCGCGAGTTCGTAAGATGTGGTGGTGCTGGGTGTCGCGGTCGATCTTAGAGACATGGGTGTTCCTTACCGTTAACTGTATGAATGTACAGTATTATTTCAACGCAGTTGATTGGCAAGGTTTTAGGAGTACATTTGTACTCCTTTGTCTTCGGGCAGCAAAAAGCCCGCTTTTGGCGGGCTTGGGATTAGCGGGTAGGGAGTAAGTGGGGCTATAACTTCTGCAGCGCCCGGACTACGACACCTACAATGCGGCAGTCTTCGGCCAGCATCTCAGTTGGATACGCGGGATTCAACGGCTTCAAAAAACGCCTGCCGCCATCATCAACAAGCTTTTTGAAAGTGGCTTGATCGCTATCGGCGAGTTTTGCGACAACCAGTTTGCCCGATTGCACATCTGCCTCAGTGTCGACGAGGATAAGTGTTCCCTCTGTGATGCTTGTGCCTACCGGTGATGTCATCGAATCGCCTTTCACTTCCAGCCAGAACGCGGTTCCTTTGGAGTCATAGTCGGAGAGCTCGTACCGATCTGAGAAACCAGGCGGGAAGGGCTCCACAGCCTCGGCCCACGCGCCTGCAGCTACCCAGCTGATAACCGGATATCGAAACGACTCCACGGGTTGCCGAGCCGCGCCTACATTCGAATCAGGTTCAACCTCTTCGCCTTCGCCGATTGCAAGCCATTCAGCCCTGAACCCCGTGGCCTTAGCCAGCGCGTAAAGGTTTTCAGGCCGAATACTTTTACTTTCGCCTGAGATCCATTGAGTAACGGCAGAATTCGCCACTCCGCAAAGGGCGGCGATTTCCCCTTTCTTTTTCCCACTGAGCGCAATGGCTCGGGCAATACGTTCGTGTCTTTCCATGACGCCAATATTAAGTTAGCTGAATTTAAGTATGCAGAGTGCTTAATTCTTCGTTGACGCCATAACTTCAGCATGCTGAATTTGCGGCACGCTCGAATGAGGATGCGCAATGAATACGCGTGAGGTCGCCGAACACTTCGGCAGCAAGAAAAAGTTAGCGGTTGCGCTGGGAATCCATCCAAGTGCCGTGACCATGTGGGGGGAAACGATCCCAGAGTCCCGTCAGTACCAGATTCAGGTCCTTTCCAAGGGGAAATTCAAAGCGGAGCGCAAAAGCGACGCGCCATAGCTGCCCTGATCCATGAGTTGAATTCTACTCCGCCACTGGCATCACGCCACGGAAACAAATTTGAGGTTTTACGAATGGAAGATTTCTTGAGGGCTTGCCACACCACCGTCAAGGAAAGTGGGGCAGAGGAGTTGGCCGGGAAGATGTGCATGGCACACGTGAGCTTGCTCCAGCGCTCGAACCCGGACAACGCGGCGCATCACCTGACTATTGAGCATCTGTTTGGGATTTTGCTGCACACCGAAGACATGCGCCCGTTGAAAACTTTGGCGGATCAGTTCGGTTTCGAGCTCGTTCCGAAGGATGCGCCGGCCCCCAAAGAGCTGACTGCCTCGCTGGTACATGTCGGCAAGGAAGTAGCTGATTTGACCATCGCTGTACACGAGGCTTTGGATGACCAGCACGTTTCATCCGGCGAGAAGGCCGACATTCTCACTGAGATCGGACATGTACGCGAAAGCCTTCATTTGCTCGAAAGCTCGGTGAAGGCAGCTTGAGTTTCAGGCACAAAAAAGCCGGGCTGCAACCCGGTTTCTTCAAAACGCAAAAAACTGAGGGGCCATTATGAATACGAACGTCACCCCCGGTAATCCCTCCATTCCTGCGACACGTTTTGGTCAATCGCAAAAAGTGTCGCGACACACGTCATCTCGTTTTGCCGAATTGAATATCGGAGCCTCGCTGTGAGCGTTCAAGCAATGTCATGGGCGCTGTCTTTGCCCACGCAAGTTCTCAAGGATGCCAGCGCACGGCACGTTCTGCTGTGCCTGGCCAACTATGCCGGATCGAACGGTACTGGCGCGTTCCCGTCAGCTTCCACCCTGGCTCAGGACACCGGTCTATCCGAGCGTACCGTGCGTTACAAGTTAGATGACCTGGAGAAGTCGGGACTGATCAAGCAGGGCAATCAGGCGATTGCTGCTGTTCACATTGATCGCCATGACCGACGCCCAGTCGTTTACGACCTCCAATTATTGCGGGGTGCAAATGCTGCACCCCGTTCCGAGCGGGGTGCAAATGACGGCACGGGGTGCAACCCACAACAGAACGGGGTGCAAGCTAAGACAGAACGGGGTGCAGCGGCTGCACCCAATCCGTCACTTAACCATCAATTAACCGAAGAGCAGCAACAGCGCGAGATTGATGCCGCGATCGCGGAGCAGAACAACGCCGCAATCGAGCCGCAGGATAATCACCAGCGCTTCTCCATGTTCGCGACTTGGTTGCCGAACGAGAAAGCGTTGTCGGATCAGATCGCCATCGCGGGGCTTCCAGCCGACTGCGTCCCTGACGAAGCGGTTCGCAAGTTCAAGGGCTTCCACTGCGCCAAGCCAAACACTCTCGATTCCGGCTCCGGCTGGTGCTACCGCCTGGTCCAATGGGTGAAGCGTGAGCGAGTGCAGGCAGCAGGTCGTGGTCAAGAGCCTGATTTCAACGACACCAGTTGGGGTGATGACCTGGGAGGTCTGTGATGAAGTCTGTTTCGAGTGTGCTGCAAATGTTACCAAATGTGGCGTCGGCTGAGGTCGCGCCAGTGAAGGCGGATGCGGGTACGGTCCAAGTCATCAACGCACTGTTCCGCGAGCTGATGGCAATCTTCCCGGCGTGGAAGCAGGCTTGGCCTGATCAAGAGGCCGTCAACGCCGCGAAAGCCACCTGGACCAAGGCGTTCATGGCCGAGAAAATCACGAAGGTCGAGCAGATTCGCTTCGGCATCGAGCAGTGCCGGAAGCTCGGCTCTGACTTCGCGCCGAGCGTAGGCAAGTTCATAAACCTGTGCCAGCCCACGCCTGAAATGCTTGGGCTGCCACCGCTCGAAACGGCGTTTCGCGAAGCGAGCCGCAATGTCCATCCGTCGATGGCCGGCCAAGCGAACTGGTCACATGATGCGATTTGGCACACGGCCAAGGAGTCGGGTTTCGAGAGCCTGAACCGCCTCGAAACCTCGCTGGCGCGCAAGCTGTTCGAGCGCAACTACGTGATCACCGTGCGCCGTTTGATCGATGGGTTGCCGCTCCAAAAGATGCCGCTGGCATTGCCCGCCCGAGTTGACGGCCGCCGTACACCTGAGATCGGAAACAGAGCGCTCTCCGAGCTGCGCGCCATGAGATCGGGGGCTGCCCGTCATGCCTGACCGCCGCCTGGCTGTTCCTGAAATCGATACCTATCGCTTCGCAGTGTTCTGCTGCTCGTTCAAGGTCGATCTGAGTTCGCCGCCTGATCACGCGCTGGCGCTGTTTGCCGACGAGGCCATGGCCAAGCGTTATGGCTCGTGGATGTGGCCTGGGACCTACGAAGTCGTCGACGTAGTGACGGGGAAGCCTGCATGCGAGTGAGCTCGAGGAAGCTTCGCGCCTCGGCAAATGGCCAAGAGTGCACCGTCCGGATGCCAAGCATCTGCAATCACAATCCAGAAACCACCGTCCTCGCGCATCTGCCTTGCGGGCAGAAGGGTATGGGCATGAAAGGTTTTGACACCGTGGCGGTGTACGCGTGCAACGCTTGCCACGACGTGATCGACGGCCGCGCCGCCGGCGAGATCGACTGGCAGGACGTCCCGCGCGCCATCGCCGAAACCCACGAAGCCCTGATCAGGGCTGGAATTCTCACCGTTAAGGGGGCCGCATGAGTACCGCCGCGGTGAAGATCACCGAAGCTGAGATCAAGCGCCAAGTGGCCGGCACCGTACAGGACGTACGCGACATTGAGAATAAGGGCCTGTACCTGCGCTTCAACAAGGCTCGAACCGGTGGCTCGTGGTACCTGGTGTTGAAGGGTAAGTGGAATCCCATCGGGACGTTCCCCGAGCTGACTCACAAACAGGTTGTAGCGGCGCTGCCGTCGCTTCGGCTGCGCCTGGCCGCCGGGGAGGGTGCGAGCCTGTCGAAGTGGAACGCTGTTGGCGAACTGCTGGACTGGTTCGCGGATCGCATGTCGCGCGATCGCAATCTGTCGACCAAGCGCAAGAACACCGGCGCCTCGATCATCAAGTGTCACCTTAAACCGCGCCTCGGCGAACTGCCCCTGATCGGTATCGACAAGGCTGCGCTCGACACCTTGCTGATGTGGCCGCTGCAAGAGATGGTTTCCATCGACTACGTGCGTTCCGCATTCCAGCTACTGGCCCTGGCATTCCGGCAGGCGGCCAAGCTGGGGATGATCACGTCCAATCCGATGGCGGCGATCCGTTTCAACGACTTCTCCAAAGCGAAGGTCGGCATCAAGCCGTCCCGTCTGCGCGGCGTTCAGTTGGAAGGCCTGCTCGGGCAACTGGCCGACGTCATGACCACGGCGCCGCTGGATTCGATGCTCGCACTGATGATGCTCTGCCATGGCACGCGGATCGGTGAAACCCGGATGGCGCGCTGGTCGCACATCAGCCTTGCCGAGCGCGAATGGTTCATCCCGGCCGAGAACACGAAAACCGGTGTCGAGCATCACCTGCCCCTGACCGAGCAAGTGTGCACGCTGCTGACCCGGTACCGCGAAGGCCAGTTCGCCCGAGGCTATAAGGGCCAGAGCCTATTCCCTGCGCGCAACGGCAAGGCGCTGGGCGAGGCTCAAGGTTGCGCAGTGTTTCGTCGGTTGGGGCAGGGCGAGTGGACCAGCCACGACCTGCGCAAGGTGGCTCGCACCGGTTGGGCAGACCTCGGCGTCGACCACCTGATTGGTGAGCTGCTGATCAACCACGCGATGGGCCACAACGTGAAGGTTTACATCCAGTCGGACGTGATGAGCCGCAAGCGTGATGCCCTCGAGCAGTGGCACGCGCATCTAGATCAGAAAGGCTTTACGGCGATTCACGGATTGACCGGCTTTAGATTTGAAGATTCCGGTAATCCGCTGCAAACCACAGAACATAAGGCCTGCAAGGCCGTTGAAGAAACAACCATAGGCGAGGTTTAAAAATGGATAAAAGAACACACGGCCCCGCCTTTGTGCGCCGCCAGATCCCGCTCACCGACTGCCCAACCTGTGCCGGGAAGGGGTTGGTCAAGGGCGTGTTTCATCAGCTCGATTGCATCGGATGCCACGCCTCCGGCCTGGTGCACGCCGAGACGCTGGAACCGTTGCCAGTAGATGACCTGATCGTTCAGCTCGGCATGCTGATCCGTCATGAACGCCACATCGCGACATTGCCGCGTGAGCCATTGACCACGGCTGAGCTTTACCAGCAAACCAACACTCGCGGGCCTGGTGGCTCGGCTATCAAGGGGGATTGATCCATGATTTACAACAGCGTTCTTGGTGGTGTGGTTTCGGCTCTCGCCGCTGAAGCTATCGATAACACCAGCAAACAGGCATGGCAGAAGCTGTACAGCCCGCATGAGGAAGAGCAGCGTGACCTTCTTTCACTGTTCCGCTGTGCGCCCGGTGAGCGTATTGATCGTGCCCAGGCTGATTGCTGGGTTGCGGCACGACTTCACCACGGCCTTGAAAAGAAACATATGAATGCCTTGGTGGCCAAGTTCAGTACAGACAAGGCGAAGAAGATTCAGGCAATCACCGAGCTTCGACAGTTGATCAATTCGCCGGCACCGCAACTATTCATCTTCAAAGCCGTCACCGCGTGGGCAGTCCCAAAGCTGAAGGGCGCCGATCCGAAGTCGGCCAGGACTGTAACGGTAACTGTTCCTGTCGACGCGCGGGATTGGCGCCGTGAGTCGATGATTGCCTCTGCCGTCGCTGTAGAGAGATCGGCGAAGAAGAGGATTGAATCCCGGTCTGCTTCAATGATCGTTCTGCCGAAAAGCTTTTACGACATGAACACTTGGGATACGGAAGGCCGCCCTGAGTCGACGCGCCGCGAATGGCGCCGAAACATCTACGGCGCGCTAAACACTCTTGTTGATGAGGCGCTGTGTCTGGCAGGAGAGATATTCGATATCGAAGGGCTCATTATTTCTGCTGATGCAGCGTAAAGGCCTGTTGACATCAGTCCATCGTTCCATCAGTATTTATCCCATCCTGTCATTCCTGCGCGTGTAGAGGACTGACAACAAAGCCCAGCCAAGCGCTGGGCTTTTTCTTTGTAGGGCGCTCAGGTATATAGGGGGTTGTTACCACCAACTGCAGGGAGCGTTACCATGTCTGATTTGAATGAACCTCAAACTCACGATGACATGTTAAGAGGGCGGCTCGACGATCCGCTGTTTGTCCAACAGGAATGGCAAGGACGGGGTATTGATCAGTTGCTTCAATGGCTGGTCAATAACACGAATGCTCACCCCAATAATCAGCATTCAATTACATTAACTGTCGGCGGAAATCTAATTTCTGGGAAATTGATATCGGCGGATGCTTATTTCAAGAAGATGACGGATCACCTTGCAGCCGACTTTTCTGCTGAAGATGGTTCTCGCGAGATTTTCAAAGAAGAAGCCTCGCATTGGAATACGCCACCGATTACTGAGAACGGTCTTTTGCCTCCACCGCAATTCATTCATTTAGAAGCTGCAGAAATCTATAGCTCGAACGAGCGACCAATTCTACCTGGAGGGTCGCTTTGGAGAGGGAAGCTGTCGAGTGTTGATGGTTTCAACTTAGGCCGCCTCGTCTATACAGCACAGTAATTTCTTCACGCTCCAAGCGTTATTTTTTCACTAAAGCCTCGGCATTTGCCGGGGCTTTTTCGTTTTCGGCCCCACCACACCCATCGCTCTGAGCCGGGAGTGCCGTTGGAGCCGAACCTAATGCACTCCCCCAAAGGGAGGAATCGAGATGCCAAACATGCCTGAGAAGGATCCCGGTCTGTGGGCCGCAATGATTGCCTGGCTGCTGCTGCATCAGCCGCAACTCTACGCCGCTGGATTGTCCGTATGCGTCGCCGTGTTGCGCGTGATGTATGGCGGTGGCACGCGCCGGCAGATGTGTCTGGAAGGCGCGCTGTGCGGCCTCGTCACGCTGTCATTGGTGCCCCTCCTTGAATGGATGGGCTTACCTCAAAGCATGGCCACATTTGCCGGCGGCGCTGTTGGCTTCCTCGGCGTCGAGAAAGTTCGCGGTTACTACGACCGTGCTGCCGGCAAGCGAGTTGAAGGTTGATGTCCTTTATTGAATGCGCTGCGCGACGAGCGCGATTTACGGCAAGTACACGCACTTGCAAGAGGCGCTGCGAGAGTTTCCGTAAACCCTCACCTTTGCGGTTCGGGGACGGCCTACCGCTCGCGCGTCCTCAAATGCCACCGGTAAGTGGCGGCCAGAGGCCGGCGCACCGGGTTGGTGCGCCGAAAACTGCTGGGGACCCTGGGGATATCCGGAGGGTACGGGGTCGCAAACCCGCGGGAAAGCGTTAGCCACAGGGCTGGAAAGTTAGTTGACAGCGGTTGACAGGTTGACAGGTTGACAAGAAATTCTGTGTCTCCAGCGACAGAGTTCGCATGATCCAAAGAGTGTTTTTTATTGAAGTCCCCCCGGTTCTATTGGGCTGTAGGCCTTTTCATGCCTGTTCATTTTCTTAAACAGCAGCCTCGGCGCAATGGTCAGATCGCTTGTCAACTAAGCCGGGTTAGTTGACAGGCTTAACAAGCCACGACGATGGAGGCCGCATGGCTTTTGTAACTCGCAAGGAGTACTGCGAGCTTAAGGGGTGGTCTCGGCAGTACGTTGGCAAGCTGGTCAAGAGTCAGCGACTGGTTCTGAATGCTGCCGGGCAGATTGATGTGGAGGCCAGCGAGCGGCTTCTGACCATGACGAGCGACCCGAGCAAGGCCGGCGTCGCCGCTCGACATGAGCGCAATCGTCCGAAACGGGATGATCAGCCGCCGCTGGAAATAGTCATCGCAGACTTTGTAGATGACCCCTCTGGTGAGGTGCCCGACTTTCAAAAGTCACGCGCGCTTCGTGAGCACTACCTGTCGCTTCAGGAAAAAAACAACTTCCTTAAAGCCCTGGGCACTTTGGTAGAGCGCAAAGCGGTCGAAGATGCCGCCTATAACGCCGGTCGCTTACTGCGTGATCTTTTGCTTGGAATGGCTCCACAGCTCGCGCCTGAACTGGCCTCGCTGTCTGATCCATGGCAAATCGAAAAGCGTCTGGCGTCGGCTTTGCGACAAACATTGGAAGATGCTGAGCGGCTGTCTGCAGCAGATCTAGAACAAGCCATTATCCCGAGCTAAACCTATGTCCTTAGAAATTCCGAACGGTGCGACGGTGTACCGCGAAGCGTATTTCCGTGGGCAGCGACCAGAGCCAGATGTCTGGATTGATCAGTGGGCCGACGAGTACATGCGTATCCCGCGCGACACGGGTGCGGCCGAGCCTGGTCAATACCACACTTCGCGTACCCCTTATGCGCGTGAGCCGATGCGCTGTCTGTCACCAGCCCACCCGTGCAAACGCGTGGTAACTATGGTGGCTTCGCAGTTGATGAAAACACAGATCGCTTTGAACTGGATCGGCGGCCTTATCCATATGGCCCCGTCCAACATCCTGACGTTGTTGCCCAGCCTGGGGTTGGCCAAGCGGGTATCTTCGCGGATTGGTAAAACCATCAAGGCCACGCCGGTTCTGCGTGAGCGCGTGGCGTCCAACCGCTCGCGAGATGCGCGCAACACCATGGACACCAAGGAGTTCGAGGGTGGTTCGCTGTACATCACCACGGCCGGTTCTGCGGCCAACCTGGCGGAGCTTTCCGCACGCTACATCTACGGCGACGAGGTTGATCGCTGGAGTGTGGACGTTGGCGAAGAGGGCGACCCGGTCGAACTGGCCGAGACTCGCGGCAGTACTTTCGGCCGTAACGCGAAATTCTATTTTTCCAGTTCGCCCACGGTCAGGGGGGCGTCACGGATCGCTGATCTGTTTGAGGTCAGCGATCAGCGTTACTACTACGTGCCGTGCCCAACCTGCGAGCATATGCAGGTGCTGGAGTGGGAACGTTTGCATTACTCGGCGGATTTTCAGGTTGTGCATTACCAGTGTGCCGGCCCCGACTGCGACGTACTGATCGAGGAGCGCTATAAGGGCGAGATGCTGGCGAAAGGGGAGTGGCGAGCACACACCCAAGGCGATGGTGAAACCATTGGTTTCAACTTGAATGCGTTGTACTCGCCGCCCGGCTGGACCGGTTGGGCCTCGTTGGCCAAGCAATTCGAGAAGGCTAAAAAGGCTCAGGCCAAAGGCGATCTGGAGCCGATGCAGGTGTTTTATAACACCCGTCTGGCCAAGGTCTGGGATAGCGCTCAGGAGCAAACCTCGGCCGATGTGCT
The DNA here is from genome assembly GCF_007293365.2 of Pseudomonas sp. ef1. Classification (NCBI taxonomy): domain Bacteria; kingdom Pseudomonadati; phylum Pseudomonadota; class Gammaproteobacteria; order Pseudomonadales; family Pseudomonadaceae; genus Pseudomonas; species Pseudomonas sp. ef1. Next base: position 3,792,099 of record NZ_CM129815.1, read on the forward strand.
GAGGGATCGGGCGCGGCTGGAAAACTACGGGCTTGGCTCAATGCCCGACGGCGTGTTGATGCTGACCGCTTCTGTTGACACCCAAGCCAACCGCCTGGAACTGATGGTGATGGGTTGGGGCGCTGGCATGGAGCGCTGGGTGGTCGACTTTCAAGTGATCTCCGGCGACCCCGCCGATGAGCGCACCTGGGTGGCGCTGGATGAGTTACTCAAGGCCCGTTACCGACACCCTTGTGGTGCTGAGCTGATGATCATGGCTACTGCGGTCGACTCCGGTGGTAACCATACGGATGAGGTCTATCAGTTCTGTCGTATGCGCCGCTGGCGCAGCGTGTTCGCCATCAAAGGGGCGAGCAAGCGGGGCCGGCCGGTAATTGCGCAGCGACCTTCGATGGTCGACGTGACATGGAAGGGACTGACTGAACGGCATGGCGCCGAGCTATGGATTGTCGGTACCGACACCGCGAAGGACTGGATCTACAACCGCTATGCATTCGACACCGGCCCGGGAGCGCTGCACTTTGCCAACGACCTGCCGGATGACTTTTTCGCCCAGTGTGTGGCTGAGCGCAAAGTTACCCGTTACGTCAGGGGGCATAAACGCATTGAATGGACCAAGGGCAAGTCCGAGCGCAACGAAGCACTCGACCTGTTGGTTTACAACCTGGCCATGGCCCATTACCTCGGCATCAATCGCTACCAGGATCACGATTGGACGCGGATTCGGCAGGCGATCATCCAGTCGGCTTCGGGCGATAGTGGCCAACCAGTTCAGAGCGAGCGGCTCAGCCGGCCAGTCGAAACACCGGCAGCACCACAGGCGCCGCAACCAGCCGTGAAATCACGTCCGACAACGGCCCCCCCACAACGCCGCAGCTCCACCAGTGGCTACCTGAAGAGACGCTGATATGTCATTTACGAAAAAGCACCTCGACGCGGTTGAGGCGGCCATTGCTCGCGGTGAAAAAACTGTGCGCTACACCGACCGGACCGTGGAATACCGCACGGTCGATGAGCTGCTCAAGGCGCGCGAAGAAATACGCTCGTCGCTGGCCAGCGCCGCCGGGCCACGTTCGCGCGTGGTCCGCCTTTATCACGGGGGCAAGGGACTTTAATGGCCCGACATTTTCCGACGTTGACCCGTAACGGCTTTGTGCTGCCGTCCAACATCAAGGCCAGTTACGAAGGCGCTGGTGAAGGCCGCCGATCCGCTAACTGGGACGCTCCCGACAACGGGATCAACAGCATCAACACCCCGGCACTGCGCAATTTGCGGTCGCGCTCCCGGGCAGCGGTTCGCAATGACCCGTATGCCTTCAACGTCATCGACAAGCGCGTCAGCAACCTGATCGGTACCGGCATCACCCCTCGGCCAGCGACCGATGATGATGCCCTGCGCAAACTGCTGCAGGAGCTGTGGAGTGATTGGGTTGATGAATCTGATGCGGATGACCGCACCGACTTTTACGGCCAGCAGGCGCTGGTGTCGCGCACGGTGGAAACATCGGGTGAATGCTTTGTTCGCTTGCGTCCTCGCAGTCGGGCCGAAGGCTTGGCGGTTCCGCTGCAGTTGCAGATTCTGGCGCCGGAGTTCGTGCCGCACGACAAATTCGAGAGCACCAAGAACGGCAATATCATCCGCGCCGGCATCGAGTTCACGCCCGGCGGCAAGCGGGTAGCGTATTGGATGTACCTGTCGCACCCGCGTGATGCGGCCTCGTTGAACGCCGGCTATAACCAGCTAGTGCGCGTCCCGGCCGCGCAGGTGCTGCACATCTTCGAACCGGTCGAACCTGGCCAGTTGCGCGGTGTGCCGCGATTGTCGCCGGTACTCAAACGGCTGCGCAGTCTGGACAACTATGACGACGCGGTGCTGTTCCGTCAGGAGGTGGCCAACCTGTTCGCCGGTTTCATCACGCGCCCGTCGCCTGACTCGGGTCCGGCGCCACGCGATCCGGTCACCGGCGCGTTATTGGATCTGGACCGCGACGGCTTCACGCCCATGGTCGCGCTCGAACCCGGCACCATGCAGGAACTCGGTCCGGGTGAGGAGGTGGAATTTTCCAAGCCGCCGGACGCGGGCAACAACTACCCGGACTTCATGCGGCAGCAACTGATGGCTGCTGCAGCGGGCTCTGGTACGCCTTACGAGATCCTCACGGGCGACATGCGCGGGATCAACGACCGAGCGCTTCGGGTGGTGCTCAACGAGTTTCGGCGCCGCCTGGAACAACTGCAATTCAGCGTGTACGTGCATCAGCTCTGCCGTCCCGTACGGGCGGCATGGATGGACATGGCGGTGCTGTCTGGCGTCCTGGTGCTGGACGATTACGCACAGAAACGCCGCCAGTACCTGCGTACCCGGTGGGTGCCACAAGGCTGGGCCTACATCCAACCAGTACAGGACGTGCAGGCACGCCGGATGGAAGTCCAGGCCGGGTTTTCTTCTCGTAGTGAGATGGTGCTGCGCACCGGCTACGACGCCGAAACGGTCGATCTGGAAAACGCCGCCGATCTGGCACGGGCCACAAAACTGGGCCTCAACTACAACACCCTTGATGCCGTCGAAGACACCGACGACAAGGAGCAACCATGAGCAAAAACGCGAAACCGCGTATCTACAACCGCGCCGGCAAACGCGTCGAGGTCAAGGACAAGACCTGGTACGCCGTTCATGCCAGCGGCGAGGCCACCGAGCGAGTGATCGAAGTCTTCGTGTATGGCGAGATCGGCGCGTGGGGTATCACTGCCAATCAGTTCGTGCAGGATCTGCGCGCCATGGACGACGGTGTGTCGCCGGTGGTCGCCGCGTTCAACAGTATCGGCGGTGACCTGTTCGATGGGCTGGCCATGCATAACGCGCTGTCGCGTCTGGGTGAGCGCTGCACTGGTCGCGTTGATGCACTGGCAGCGAGCGCCGCTAGCGTGGCCGTGTGTGGTGCGCACCGCGTAGTCATCGCGGCGAACGCCATGCTGATGATTCATAACCCCTACACCTATGCAGGCGGGGACGCTGAGGACTTTCGCCGGGTCGCTGATGTGCTGGATCAAACCTTGGAGGCGATCATTGCGGCCTATAAGGCCAAGGCGCCCGACATTGATGAGGCGGAACTGCGGCGTTTGGTGGCGGCTGAAACCTGGCTGACCGCCAACGAAGCGGTGGCACTGGGGCTGGCCGATGAAGTGGGCGACGGCATCAAAGTCAAAGCCTGTCTGGGGCAAGGCGCGGTGCTGCAACGGTTCCAGCACGCTCCGGCTGAGTTGGTAGCGCAGCTCGACGAGGCACCCGAACCGGATCCGGATCTTGATCCTGTCGATCCGCCGACGGTGCCGCCCGTTGTAGACTCGGCCAAGTTGGCATTGATGGTCACTCAGCGCTGCACGGCGGCGGGCATCAGCAACCTGATCGAGCCGCTGCTCAAGTCCACCCAGCTTGAAAGTGAAGACATCGTTTTGGCGGGGCTGGCACGCGCCAAGGCGATTAACGACCTCTGCGTGGCCGCGCGGCTGCCTGAATTCAGCGCCGAGTATGTCGCGGCAGGTCTGGATGCGCCGGCGGTGCGGGCGCGTCTGTTCGACAAAATTGTCACCAGCGGCAAGGGCTTTGAAATCGACAACAGTCTGCCGCTGGCGGACGATCTGGCGCCCAAGGTGCTGGCCAAACAACCTGACCCCAACTCGATTTGGGCTGCTCGCCAAGCGGCCCAAACTGGAACCGCGCAAAGCGCGAAAGGAGCACGAGCATGACCATCAAACAGGAACCGATGCACGCAGGTGAATTCCTGCTGTCCGAAGGCGCCGGCACGATCTCGCGTGAAGCGATCAACGTCGCGGCCGGTCCAGCGTTGTGGCCGGGGCAAATCCTCGGGCTGGTGACCGCCACCGGCGAATTCGCACCGTATGAACCGGCGGCAGAGGACGGCACTGAAAACGCTGTCGCCATTCTCTACGGCCCGTTGGGCGAATCCGATGTGGTGCGTCGCGGTCGCGCCGTGGTGCGGTTGGCCGAGGTCAGTGAAGCGCATTTGACCGGCCTGGATCTGGCTGCCGAGAAAGCCTTGGCCGCACATTCGGTAATCGTCCGCTAAGACGTTTCCTTTTTCATATGCATCCCGCCGCGAGCGGGATTTTTCGTTTCTGGAGAGTACCCATGGCCGATATCGCCATTTTTGAAGACGAAGCGTTTACCGTTACCTCGCTGACCGCTGCACTCAATGATCAACCCTACCTGCCGGGCCGCATCAGCGCCCTGGGCCTGTTCCGCGAGGAAGGCATTACCACCCTGACCGTGCAGATTGAAAAGGACGGTGACACCCTGGCACTGGTGCCGGCCGGTGAGCGCGGTGGTTCTGGCCTGGTGGTTGCTGCGAGCAAGCGCAACCTGATCCCGTTCAACACCGTACACCTGCCTGAGCGCTTCACCATCAAGGCGGATGAGATCCAAGGCATTCGCGCCTTCGGCACTCGCACCGAGCTGCAGGCGGTGCAGGACGTGGTCAATGCACGTCTGGCAAAGGCGCGTCGTCAGTTGGATGCGACGCATGAGTTCCAGCGCATGGGCGCACTCAACGGCCAGATCCTCGACGCTGATGGTTCGACGGTGCTGCTGGACTTGTATGAGCGCTTCGGTGTTCAGCGTCAGAAGTTGTCCATGGGGCTGACTGAAGCCGGTACCGAGCTGCGGGTTAAGTGCGGTGAGGCGCTGGACATGCAGGAAGACGCGCTCGGCAGCGTGACCAGCACCGGTTCTCGCGCCTTCTGCGGCAAGAACTTCTGGAACAAGCTGATCGTTCACAAGTCGGTCAAAGAGACCTACCTTAACAGTCAGCAAGCGGCGGCCTTGCGTGGTGATGCGCGCGAAAGCTTCGAGTTCGGCGGCATCATCTGGGAGCGCTATCGTGGCAAGGTCGCGGGCGTGTCGTTCGTCCACGACGACAAGGCGCTGCTGGTGCCTGAAGGCGTGCCAGATCTGTACATCTCGGTGTTCGCGCCGGCCGACTACATGGAAACGGTCAACACTCAGGGCATTCCGTACTACAGCATGATCGAGCCGCTGCCCTTCAACAAAGGCATGGCGGGCGAAGCTCAGTCCAACCCGTTGCACCTGTGCACTCGACCGCGCGCCCAGATCCTGCTGGAACTCTGACCATGGGCTTTCGCGATCTGGTCGCCGAGGTCGACGCGGTGGTGTTCGAAACGCTGGGCGACACTGCACGGATCGAAGGTCGCGACGAGCCAGTGTTCGGCATGTTTGCCGCGCCCTGGCTGCAACCTAAGTTCGGCAAGCTCAACACCGGGTTGCGAGAGCCGCGCTTCGAGATCCGCGTCAGCGATTCGCAAGGTCTGGAACAGGGCATGTTGGTCAGCGTTGACCTGCCTGCCTTGGATGGCGGCGGTGACTACGACCTGATCCAGCTCGAACCGAGCGGTGACGGGCTGGTCGCTCTGATTCTGAGGTTACGGCCATGAGCGTCGGCAGCTATTTCAAACCCTCGGCCGGGGGCGGGATGATCTCCATCCAGTCCTCGGCCGCACATTTTCAAGCGTTCCAGGACTTTGCCAAGGTGGTGCCGAAAGCGGCTGCTGCGGCGCATCGGCGCGCGATCAACAAAACGTTGGGAAGGTTGCGCACGCACATTGCCCGAGCCGTCAGCCGGTCAGAGCGCATTGCCGTAGCAGCGGTGCGTCAGCGGTTGCGCAGCTATCCAGTTTCCGGCGCGGCCGCGAGCGGCAAATTATGGTTCGGGTTGAACACCATCGAATCCAGCCGGATCGGCCGGGCGCGGCAGACCGGTAGCGGTGTGTCGGTGGTGGGGCGGCGTTACGAAGGGGCTTTTCTCAAGAAGGTCTACGGCAACAAGCCCGACATCTGGATCCGTACGGCCAGCAAGCATTTCAACGCGGACGACTACCCGGACAGCACGGTTTCCCCCGGTCGCGGGCCGAGTTCTGGCTGGGTCGCCGAAAACGGTAGTCGTTTCCCGTTGGCCAAAGCCAAGGTGTCGCTGGAGCAAGCCCGCCCGCATTTCGATAGCTGGGTCAAAAAGGCAGACGAGATCCTGTTGGCGATTCTCAAACAAGAACTCAACTTTGAGCTGCAGAAATACCTTAAGAGGATCGGCAATGTCTGACGAACCGTTCAGCCTGGACCAGCTTTTTCGGGCGGTAGAACAGCATCTGCGTACCTACTTGCCTGGCGTGCAGACCGTCACGGCTTGGCCAGGCATTAAGGATCGCGTGTTGCTGCCCGCGGTGTTTCTTGAAGTGGCTGAGATCGAGCCGGGTACCGAAATCGGCACCGGCGAAACTTCGCTGGTCTGCAAGTTCGAGGCTCGGATCATTGTTGACCCGATCAAGCCGCACCATCATCAACAGGCCGTGCAATTGGCGACCCAGTTGGCGGTGCTGCTGCGCGCGCAGACGTGGGGATTGGCAGTTGAACCTGCCGAGTTTGTGCAATCGCTGCAGGACTTTACCCAGCCGCACCTGGATGGATACACCGTGTGGCTGGTGGAATGGACTCAGCAGGTTTATCTGGGGCCGGAGGAATGGCTTTGGCCTGACGAGCCGCCGGGGATGTTGCTCATTGGCTTCCAGGACGACGTCAAAGAGGACTTTGTCCCAGCGGAGGCGATGTGAGCAGCTACGCGAGCGCCCAGCATGACCGCATGATTGCGGGAGCGGTAAAGGCTTGCTACGTGGTCGCGGTGGATCTGTCAGCATCGCCGCCGGTGTGTCGCGTGTCAGACGGCAGTGAATGGGTCAGCGCTTGGGTGCGCTGGCACAGCATCGCCGCCGGCAAGGCCAGGCACTGGCGGGCGCCGTCTTTGGGCGAGCAGGGCAGCTTGATCAGTCCCAGCGGTGACGTGTCACAAGGCACGTTTGTCCCGGGCCTGTATGGCAATGCTGGCCCGCCGCCGGACAACCGCGACCATGTCGAGGTCTGGCGCTTCGATGATGGAGGCTCGCTGATCTACGACTGGCAGGCCAAGAGCTACAGCATCACCCTGCCCAGCGGCACGGTCACCATCAAAGTGGCCAGCACGGAAGCGGTGGTGACCGATAGCGCGGTGAACGTGACCACCGGCAACATCAATCTTAAAGCGGCGGTGATGATCGACGGCGCGCTGCACGTTACCAAGGGCATCACCAGCGCCGGCGCGATCATTGATGCCACCGGAAACAGCAATCACCACACGCATTAATTCATTCACGACAGCCCGCCCAGTGCGGGTTTTATTACGCCTGGAGAACCACATGGCCAAGTTCGATCCGACTTCAACCGAGGCGCAAACCTCCTCGGAACCGGCATTGTCATCCCCAACCTACTCATCGCCTGAGTCCTTGAAATTCCGCGACAAGCTCTACACGTCGCGACTGTTGATCGTGCCCGATACTGACCGTTCCTATCCGGTCGAAAAGGCGACGGTCGTGGTGCCGTCCTCCGACATCGAGGCGGTCAAGTTCCTGAAAGCCAGCGAAGAATACGAGCCGTTCAAGGAGTGACATAGATGATCGGAATGGATCGCCACACCGGCCTACCCATATCCGGCATCGAGCATCTGCGGCAATCCATTGCCGACATCTTGAGCACGCCGCTGGGCAGTCGCCGGCACCGCATGGAGTACGGCAGCAAGCTGCGGCGGTTTGTCGATTTGCCCGTCAACGAGGGCTGGAAAAGCGCTGTGCAGGCTGAGGTTGCCCGCGCTTTGGGGCGCTTTGAGCCGCGTTTGAAGTTGGATCAGGTGCGCGTCATTTCCGTCATTGGCGGGCAAATCAATTTGCAAATCGTCGGGAAATACCTGGGCGACGGCGTCACGTTGGAGGTGGCTGCATGAGTACCGTTGATCTGTCGTCGCTGCCGGCGCCGACCGTGCTGGAGCCTCTGGACTTCGAAGAGGTGTATCAGGACGGTTTAGGCGTCTTTCGCGGGTACATGGGTGGCAACTGGACGGCCGCGCTGGAAAGCGATCCAGTGGTCAAATTGCTTGAGGTCGGGGCTTATAACAAGGTCAGCAACCGCGCTCGGGTCAATGACGCCGGCAAGGCGCTATTGCTGGCGCACGCTATTCGCGGCGACCTCGATCACTTGGGGGCCAACGTCAATCTGCAGCGCCTGGTCATTCAGGCTGAGGATCTGCTGGCCGTGCCGCCGGTGCCCAAGGTCATGGAAGACGACGACCCGTTTCGCGAACGCATCCAGTTGGCCTATGAGGGTTTGACCACGGCCGGCCCGCGTAACAGCTACATCCTGCACGCGCGTAACGCCTCGGGGTTAGTGGCAGATGCGACGGCTGAAAGCCCGGCGCCTTGTTACGTTACGGTAACGGTGCTGGGGTTTGATGGGGAGGGCGAAGCGCCGCCGGAGCTGCTGGCGACGGTGGCCGCTGCGCTGGATGACGATGACGTTCGCCCGGTGGGCGATCGTGTAACCGTGCAGAGCGCGCAGGTGATCCGCTACGAGATTGACGCCATCTTGCATATGGCCGGCGCCGGCCCCGAAGCGGATGCCAGTTTGGCCGAAGCGAAAAGCCGATTGGCAGCCTGGATCAATCCACGCAAGCGGCTGGGCGTCGAGGTCGCCCGCTCTGCTGTTGACGCTCAGTTGCACGTTGCCGGCGTTGCACGGGTTGAGTTGGTCGGGTGGCAGGACTTGGCCCCGACCAAGGCTCAGGCGGCGTTCTGTACACGCTACAACGTGAGGCTGGCGGGCTGATATGAAAAGTCTCCTGCCGCTCAACAGCACGCAACTGGAACGGGCCATGGAGGCCGCGTTCTTCGAACAGACGATTGTCCCACTGCGCGACCTCTACAACCCCGACACCTGTCCCGCGCATCTGCTGCCACATCTGGCGTGGGCGTGGTCTGTCGATCGCTGGGACTACCGATGGCCTGAGGCGACCAAGCGCGCGGCCATCAAAGCGTCGTTCTACATCCACAAGCACAAGGGCACGATCGGCGCGATACGTCGCGTGGTCGAGCCGCTGGGCTATCTGATCGAAATTGTCGAGTGGTTCAAAACCGTGCCCGAGGGCGTGCCGGGCACCTTCGCACTGAAGATCGGCGTTCTCGATACCGGCATCACCGAAGAAATGTATCAGGAGCTTGAGCGACTGATTGATGACGCCAAGCCCGTCACCCGGCACATGATTGGTCTGGCGATCAGCCTGGAAACACAAGGCAATTTGAGTGTAGGCGTGACGCTCTACGACGGTGATGAACTCGATATCTATCCGCCGGAAATGCAGGACATTGAAATCACCGGCAGCTTCGGCGTGGTCGGCCGTGAACACTCCATAGACATCATGGATATTTATTAAATGATTGATGCGAACTCAAAGTTTTTCGCGATCCTGACGGACGTGGGGGCGGCCAAGCTGGCGAATGCCAATGTGCTGGGCGTGCCCTGGAACATCACGGAAATGGGCTTGGGCGATGCCAACGACACCGAGCCGCAGCCCAGCGCCAAGCAAACCAAACTGATCAACGAATGGCGCCGCCGTCCGCTGAATCAACTGCGCATCGATCCGGTCAACCCGGCGGTGATTATTGCAGAACAGGTTATCCCGGCCGACGAGGGCGGGCGCTGGATTCGTGAGGTGGGTCTGTATGACGCTGACGGGGATCTGGTGGCGGTGGCCAACTGCGCGCCAAGCTTCAAACCGGTGCTGTCGCAGGGATCGGGCCGCACGCAAGTTGTGCGGATGAACCTGATTGTTTCCAGCACGGCGCAGATCAGTCTCAAGATTGACCCGTCGGTGGTGCTGGCCACGCGTGAGTATGTCGATTCGCGCATTCTGGAGGAGCTGAGCAAGCTCGACATTAAGCAGTCAGTGCGCGCGGCGACCACGGCCAATATTACCTTGGTCGGCTTGCAGGTCGTCGACGGTGTTTCGCTGAATGCCGGCGATCGCGTGCTGGTGAAGAATCAGGCGGCTGCCAAGGATAACGGCCCGTATGTGGTGGCTGTGGGTGCCTGGGCGCGGGCCAAGGATGCCGACAATAACGCGAAGGTCACGCCGAATCTGACGGTAGCGGTCGAGGTGGGTGCGACGCAGGCCGACACGATCTGGCAACTGGTGACCGATGGCCCGATTGTCGTGGGCACCACGGCGCTCACGTTCAAGGACATTACAGACGGCTTTGCCCGGCTGTTGTCGCCAAGCCTTGCCGGCAACCCCACGGCCCCGACGCCGGCGCAGTTCGACGGTAGTAAGTCGCTCGCTACGACCGAGTTCGTCAAGCGTAGCGGTGTGGAGTTCTCGGGCTTCACTACGAACGCTGCAAACTTGGCATTGACGGCCGCGCACGTCGGTGGCCTTCACAGCTTTTCCGGTGCCGCGCAGCTTCAGGCCACTTTGCCTCCGACGGCAGGTGTCGCGCAGGCCGCAACCATTACGCTTGTTTGTGCCGGCAATGGTGGGCTAAAAATTGTCCCGGCCGGCGCTGACGTCGTGTACACCTCGACCGGTGTCGCTGGGCCGCTGGTACTCGCCCTGGGCGACACCGCTGAATTCATCCGATTGGAAGGTCAGTGGCGATTAGTCGGGGGAACGGCTGCGCTCGCCTTCGCTGGGGTCATGGCTGGGCCGAACTTCTCAACTCGGCCCCAGTTCGACAATACCAAGGCGCTGGCAACGACGGAGTTTGTGAACCGCACGCAGGGTAACTGCAAAGGGTTGGTTGCAATTTCCGTCAACACCACTTTGACCGCTGAGCAGGTTGGTAGCTTTGTTACGTCGAACGTCGGTACGGGGTCGGTCAATGTTGGTTTGCCGCTGGTTTCCTCGGTGGTCCCGGGATCTATGTTTCTGATCACTCATTCGTCGTCGGCCATGGCGTCGTTCGCAGTCACCACTACTGGAGCGGATCTGCTCATTTTTGACGGGCTTGGTGGAAATAGCGCTCCATACCCGATGGCAGTCGGTGAGTTTCTTTTGGTTGTTGCTGTCGGCCTTGGCTGGAAAGTAGCCGGTGGGAATGGCGCAAAGACGCTGAAAACTGGCGGTGGTTTTGCTGCTGGAACGGGCGTGCAGGGCTATCAGAAGCTGCCGAGCGGAACAATCATCCAGCGGGGCAGTGGTACGACAACTAACGGCACTGGTTCGGTGACATTTCCAGTCACATTCCCTACGGCTTGCCGTCAAGTTTTGGTCACGGAATCGGCCGCGACTGGCTGGGTTCCGGCGAACTTCACAGTTTACGGCGCGGGCACAAAAACTCAATTGGGAGCCCTTATCCGCTCAATGAACTGGAACGGAAGTGCTTGGGCTGGGAGCAACGGCAACTTCGACTACATTGCAATAGGGGAATGATCATGTTGTTTAGTCCAAGCACTTGCGGTTTTTATGACCCTGCCATCAATTCTGTTTTGCCTTCTGACGCCGTTGAAATCGATGATGATTTTTATGCCGAGCTTCTGCGTGGTAACTCTCGCGGGCAGATCATTACGTCAGATAAGCATGGTTATCCCTGCCTTGTTTCACCGGCAGAGCCATCGCCTGATTATTTGGCGGAGCTGGAACGCACATGGCGAAACGGTCAGCTTTTGTTGACGGATCCGTTGGTTTCTCGACACCGCGACGAGATCGAGGAGGGGGGCGAAACCTCACTCACGGCCGACCAGTACACGGAGTTGCAGGCCTACCGCCGTCAGTTGCGCGACTGGCCGCTAGGGGATCAATTCCCCCTCGCCGAACATCGACCGCCGGCGCCGACCTGGCTGTCAGCACAACCCAACTAAACGCCCCGCACTGACGGGGCGTTTTCTTTTCCGTTACGCGTAACACGAACACCCTCACAGCCTCGCTTATGCGGGGCTTTTTCGTTTCTGGAGACTGACCCTTATGAGTTTTTTCCACGGCGTCACGACCACGTCGGTCGACACTGGTGCGCGCACCATCTCGCTGCCGTCGTCGTCGATTATCGGTCTGTGCGACACCTTCACACCTGGCGTTCTCGGCGGTGGTACCGCCAAGGCGGGCGAGCTGAAGTTGATCACCACCGAGCGCGAAGCCATTGCCGCCTTCGGTGCCGAGTCGGCAATCACCAAGGCCTGTCAGGCGATCTACGTCAAAGCCAAGGCGGTGATCGTCGCCATCGGCGTGGCCGAGCTGGAAGACCCTGCGCTGCAAACCTCGGCGATCATCGGCGGCGTGCTGGAGTCGGGGCAGCGTACTGGCTTACAGGCGCTGCTCGACGGAAAGAGCCTGTTCAACGCCCAGCCGCGATTGCTGATCGCCCCGGGCCACACCGCGACTCAGGCGGTGGCCACGGCGCTCGATAGCTTGGCGCAGAAGCTGCGCGCTATCGGCATCATCGACGGACCGGGTACGACCGACGAGGCCGCCATGGCCTACGCCGATAACTTCGGCAGTCGCAACCTGTTCATGGTCGACCCGGGCGTCAAGTATTGGGACACCATCACCAGCAAGACCGTCGACGCGCCCGGCTCGGCTTGGGCGGCGGGGCTGTTCGCCTGGACGGATGCTGAATACGGTTTCTGGGCGTCGCCGTCGAACAAGGAGTTGACCGGCATCACCGGTACCGGCCGCGCGGTCGAGTACCTAGACGGCGACGAGACCTGCCGGGCCAACCTGCTCAATAACGCCAATATCACCACGATCATTCGCGACGACGGTTACCGCCTGTGGGGCAACCGCACGCTGTCGAGCGATCCGAAGTGGGCGTTCGTTACCCGCGTTCGCACGCTGTTCATCCTCATGGACGCGGTACAGGCGGGGCACAAGTGGGCGGTCGACCGCTCGATCACCAAGACCTACGTGACCGATGTCACCAACGGTCTGGATGCATTCATGCGCGACCTGAAAGCCCAGGGCGCAATCATCAACTTTGAAGTGTTCCCCGACACCGAACTGAACACGGCCAGCCAGATCGCCCAGGGCAAGGTGTATTGGCGCATCCGTTTCACCGATGTTCCGCCGGCAGAGAACCCGAATTTCCTTTTCGAAGTCACCGATCAGTGGATGACCGAAGTGCTTGAAGCAGCCTAAGGGGGCGTAGCAAATGATTCCTCAGACTTTGTACAACACCAACCTGTTCGTCGACGGCGTGAACTTCTCCGGCGACGTGCCGAGCCTGACGCTGCCCAAGCTGACCACCAAGACCGACGAATATCGTGGCGGCGGCATGGCTGGCCCAATCGATATGGATCAGGGGCTTGAAAAAATGGAAGCCTCGTTTGTCACCAAGGGCGTGCGCCGCGAGTCGCTGAAGTACTTCGGCCTAGCCGACGGCACGGCGTTCAACGCCACGTTCCGAGGTGCCTTCAAGGGCCAAAAGGGCGCTGTGACAGCAGTCGTTGCCACCCTGCGCGGTCGCCTCAAAGAGGTCGATCTCGGCGACTGGAAAGCCGGTGATGCGGCCGAGATCAAACACGCCGTTTCGGTCACGTACTACAAGCTCGAAATCGACGGGCGCCTGATGTACGAGATCGACATGGTCGCCGGCATTCAGGTGATCGACGGCAAAGACCAACTGCTCGAAGTGCGCCAGGCGCTCGGCCTGTAAGGAATAGATCCAGATGACTCAAGCAATCGCTAAAAAACTGCCGGCCTGGTTGTCGCTCAGCGCGCACGGCGCAGTCGTGACGCTGACCCGGCCAACCAAAGCCAACAGCATCGACGTCGAGACGTGGAACCTGCGCAACCCGACCGTGCGTGAAGTGCGCGCGGCTGATCGTGCTGCCAACGGCGACGATGAACAGCGTGAACTGATGCTGTTCGCAGGTCTCGCCGAAGTCGGACTGAAGGATCTGGAAGGCCTCAAGCTGACGGATTATCGCCGCGTGCAAACGGCGTATTCGCACCTGGTACCGAAAACCGATTATTCGGACTCGATGCCGGCATGGCTGTCGCTGACCACCGACCAAGTGCTGGTGACACTGTCGTGCCCGAGTGAAATCAATGGCGTGACCGTCGACAAGCTGGCCTTGCGTTCGCCGACCGTGGGCGACGTGCGCGCCGCCAACCGTGAAGTGGGTGGTGACGATGAGCAGCGCGAGCTGGTGTTGTTTGCTGCATTGTCCGGTGCGCGTGTGGCGGATCTGGAGGGGCTGAAGCTGGTGGATTTTAACCGCTTGCAGGCCGGCTATTTTCGCATGGACAACGACGACGGGCTTTAACCCCAGCGTTATCAAGTCGGCGGCGAAACGTCTGGCGGCGGAAACCGGATTTTCCGCCGCCGAGATCCAGTCGATGCCGTTCGCGGATATGGTGTGGTGGCTCACGGATTGAGCCGCCATCGGTAGTGCTGGGCACATGAGGGCCATGACATGGCAAACAAACTCGCCCTCGGGCTGGTGATCGGCGGTGCCGTCAGTTCCACGGTCGGCGCCGCGTTCAAGGACGTGACCGGACGCATCAAGCGCCTCGAGGCAGAAGGCAACAAAGCGCGCGTGCTGCAGCGCACGATTGGCGACACCATCCGCCTGCGCGAAGAATGGAAAAAGGCTCACGACACCGGCGCTGCCGGCGCGTCCAAATTACTCAACCGTTTGAACTCGAACCTCGACAGCTTGAAAAAGCAGGGGGTCGAGGTCGGCCGGCTGGAAAAAGCCTATCGCTCGATGGGGCAAACGGCCAACAAGGCCGAGCTGAAAGCCAAGGGTCATCAGCAGATCGATTCTGGCGTAAAGGGCATGAAGGGCGCCGTCGGTGCGGCGGTGGTCGGTGTTGGTGCCATGGCGGTACCGGCCAAGGTCAGCGCTGATTTTGGCGCAATTGTCCGTGACATCGCGATCAAGGCCGGCATTGCCAACAAGCCGCAAGAACAGGAGATGTCGCGCAAGATCATCGACACTTCACGCGACACCGGCATGGCGCGCAACGATGTGGCCGACGTGGTCAATCAGTTGGTCGGCGCCGGTATGGACCTGAGCAAGGCGCTGGAGTACGCGCCTGTCGCGGCCAAGTTTGTCGTGGGGCAGGGATCCAGCGGTGTCGACACGGCGAAGATGATCAACGCCCTGGGGCAGAACGCCAAGATCACCGACCCCAAGCAGATGCAGCAGGCGCTGGAGGCGATCGCTTACCAAGGGCAGGCGGGTAGCTTTGAAGCGGCCGACATGGCCAAGTGGTTTCCGGAGCTGTTGGCCAACATGGCCAGCAACGGCATCACTGGCTTGGATGCGGTGACGCAATTGGGCGCCATGTTGCAGGTGCAGATGAAGCAGGCCGGCAGTTCGGACGAAGCGGCCAACAACCTGAAAAACTGGATGGGCAAAATCGGTTCGACCGATACGGTCAAGGCTTATGAAAAAGCCGGGATTGATTACAAGGGATCGATGCAGACCGGTTTGCAAAACGGTATGTCGACCCTTGAGACCAGCATGTCGCTGGCTCAGAAATACATTCAGGCGACCGATCCGAAGCGTGCGGCGGCCATGGCCGAAGCGACGTCAAAAATCAGCAAGGAAGCCAATCCCGATAAGGCCAAGGCCATGATGGCCTCGCTGGAAGAATCCCTGCGCACCGGCGACCTGTTCGCCGACATGCAGGTCAAGGCCGCGCTGTCGGCCTACATGCAGAACAAGGCGCTGTACAGCCAGCTCAAAAACGATTCGCGTGACGCCACCGGAATCCTCGACAAGAACCTCGCCGAGCGGCGCGAGTCGTCATCGCAGAAATGGGCGGAAATGGCCCAGTCGATGGATGACGCCATGCGCAGCATCGGTGATGCGCTGCGCCCGGTGACGGACACCGTGGCCGAGTCGTTGACCAAGGTTACTAAAGGCATTACGTCGCTGACGGATAGCGCGCCCGGGGTGGTTGCCGGTATCGCCACGGTCGGGGCGGGGCTGATCGCCTTAAAAGGTATCTTCAGCACGATCAAGATCGGCAAGGGGTTGCTAAACCTTGCGCGTGGGTCGCGCGGTGGCAGGAATGGGAGCGAAGCCCCAAATAAAAACCCCGGAGAACTTGATCTGGTAGCGACTGGCCTGGATGTTGTTTCGCGGGTGAAGGATGCGGCAACAGGCGGTGGCCTTGGTACTGACAGTGGTGCAGGTAACGAAGGCGTCAAGAAGGTTTTCGTCGTCAATGCCGGCGCTATGGGTGGCGGTGTGGATGCGTCGGGCGAATCGCGCCGACGTGGACGTGGGTCAAGGCGCAGCGCGCGGCGCCGATCGTTGCCGAGTTCGAGAGGTCCTCGTCCGTCTGTGCCTCGTCCACCTGTTTCGCTCCCATCGCCATCAGTCCCCTCCGTTCCAAGTGGGGCATTGTCCAAGCTCAGCGCCGTCGCAGGAACCGTCGGCAAGGTCGGCAAGGTGGCCAAGGTTATTCCTGGCGGCACGCTGCTGGAGTCCGGCGCGATGGCGCTTGAAACCTTTCAAAACGCCAAGACCAAGGACGAAAAAGCCGAAGGTTACGGTTCGGCCGCTGGCAACTTGGCCGGCACCATGGCCGGTGCAGCAGCAGGCGCCGCCATTGGTTCGGTTGTGCCGATCATCGGCACCGCGATCGGCGGCATGATCGGTGCTTACCTGGGCAGTCAGGGCGGTGCGGTGCTGGGCGGGTCGTTGGGTAAGTCGTTGTTCGGTGGTGAGGATGAAAAGCCCGAACAAACGGCAAAGGCGCCGGTGCCGACCACGCCGCTCATGATGGCGTCAGCGGCGCAGCAAGGCCCGGTGTTGGGGGATGTCGCGCGCTCGATGGCGGTGACGGCGCCGCTCAAGTCGGCGGCGCTGGCTATCCAGCCCAAGGAGGCGGCGAAGCCGGAGCCGGCCAAGGTGGATCAGCAGTTTCAGTATTCACTGAGCATGCCGGTGACCGTGCAGGGCGATGTCAAAGACCCCCAAACCTTGGCGCAGGATCTGATGCCGCACATGCAGCGAATGATGGCGGACGCGGCGAGGAGTAACGCCGCCAAGCTGTACGACGAACCCCATGTCTAAGGAGGTTTCATGGCTTACATGGAGCAGATGCAATCAAGTCTGAAGTATCTGGTGGATGCAGCGGAAACCGGGCGGCGTAGCGCGGATGGCATGCTGTCCCCGGTCAATGGCGCGATCCGCGAACTGACCGGCGCCGCGTCCGAGCTGGAAAACATCCCGTTCGTTGGTCCAGCCATCGGCGCCAAGCTTCAGCGGGTGATGCGCGGCGTCGACGCGGCTCAGACCAAGGTCGGTCAGGTGGCGGCGGTGTACGGCCGCACCACCCGGGCGGCGGCCGAAGTGCAGGAGCGGCTGGGCACATTGAAGGAACAGGCAGGCAAGGCAGCCACGGCGATCAACAACGTTGCCGGCAAGGTCAGTCCGTCGCTGGCCAACATCGTGCCCACCAGTTCCTTTGCCGTGGAGGCCACGCCGGCGCCGGAGGCGGTGAAGCCGTTCCCGCATCTGATGATCATTCAGCCGCGCGATCCGAAGATTGAGCCGTATTACTTCAACCTGGACACGGCAGCTTTCGACGAGCTGAGCCGTTCGACCGAATTCCGCTGGGCTTCGCAGGAGCGGCTGACGCGCCGCCCGGCGAAGCAGGCCATCGGTATGGGCGATGAAAAATTGACGCTCAAGGGCACCATCTATCCGGGCTTCAAAGGCGGTTTAAAGCAGCTAGACACGCTGCGTTCCATCGGGGCCAGGCAGCAGCCGCTGACCCTGACCACGGGCTATGGCGAGGTGATCGGGACGTGGTGCCTGAAAAACATCAACGAGGAACAATCCGCACTGCTGCACGGCGGGATTGCTCGCAAACAGGGCTTCACTCTGGAGTTTGAGCGCTATGGCGACGACATGCAGGACGTCTGACGGCGACATGCTCGATGTCATTTGCAACAACGTTTACGGCCATCTGAATGGCAGCGTCGAGGCCGTGCTCGACGCCAATCAGGGGTTGGCCGATGAGCCTCAGCCGTTCCGGTTGGGCGTGATCATCGTCCTGCCGGATCTGCCCAGCCCGACCAATGAAGGCGTCAGCTTGTGGGATTGACCCGGGGGGAGGCCTTCGCCGGCGCCGCGCCGCGTTACGCGTAACGACACCTTGTTTTCTGGCCGCCTTGTGCGGGTTTTTTATTGGAAAAAACCATGACTCCGATGTTTCGCATTGTCGCCGATGGGGCCGACGTCACGGCCAAGATCAACGATCGGCTGTTGTTGCTGCGCACCTCTGACAAGCCGGGCATGGAGTCCGACGAGTTTGAGTTGCGCATCGACGACCGTGATGGGGAAGTGCAATTGCCACGGCGCGGCAGCTCAATCGAGGTTTACCTGGGCTATGCCGAAACGACCTTGGCGCGCATGGGCAGTTACACCGTGGACACGGTCGAGGTATCAGGCCCACCGGATACCATCGTGATCAAGGGCAAGGCCAGCGACGTACGTGGCAGTGGCAAGACGATCCGTAGCGGGAGCTGGGAAGACGTGCCGCTGTCGAAGATCGTGGCTGACGTCGCGGCGCGCAATGGCTGGACGCCGGTGTGCCCGGTGTCGACCAAGGTTGCTCGGGTCGACCAGCTCAACGAGTCCGATTTTAATTTCATCACCCGCCTGGCCAAGCAATACGACTGCACGGCCAAGGTCGCCGACGGCAAGCTGTTGGTGATGCCGCGCCAAGGTGGCCAGACGGCGAGCGGCAAAGCATTCGGCGCCATCACGCTGACTCGCCGCGATCTCAGTCGCTGGCAATTCAGTCTTGGAGATCGCAATTCGCACAAGGCGGTGGCCACCAAGCATCAGGACAAAAAGAACGGCAAGCTCGCGGTGGTTACCATCGACAACGATGACGCGCCGGACGGATTGCCGGCAGTGCATACCGACCGCCATATCTACCCAAACAAGACCGCTGCTGAAGCGGCGGCAAAGGCCCGTCTGTCCGCGTTCAACCGCTCGACCGCCGATGTTCGGCTTGAGATGCCCGGCCGGACGGACATCTTCGCCGAGCGTCCCATCATCGCTCAGGGTTTCAAGGTCGGGCTTGATGGTGAATACCTGGCGGATTCGGTTGAGCAGGTATTCACCCAGTCCGGATGGTCCACTACGGTCGAATGCAATGCCGGCAAAACCGGTAAATCCAAGGGCAAGAAAAAGAAAGGGCCGAAACCACCCCTCAAGGTTGTGAACATCGAGAAGCAATAGCCGCCCCCCATCGCCGCCTGAGTGCGGTTTTTTTATGTCTGGAGTTTGTATGTCTATCACTGAGCAACAGCTGCAAAGCATCATGCCCAACGCCCGCCGCCAAGCGGGCGTTTTTGTATCCGCCCTGAACACCGCCATGAAGCATTACCAGATCGTCGGGCCCAAACGCGCGGCCGCGTTCCTCGCACAAATCGGGCATGAGTCCGGCCAGTTGCGCTACGTCCGTGAGATCTGGGGGCCGACCGCCGTTCAGCGTGGGTACGAGGGCCGGGCAGACCTGGGCAACACCGTGCCGGGTGACGGCCGGAAGTATTGCGGACGCGGCCTGGTCCAGATCACCGGCCGGGCGAACTACGCCAAGTGCGGCGAAGCGCTGGGCCTTGACCTGATCAGCCATCCCGAGCTGCTCGAACTGCCGCAGCATGCCGCGATGTCGGCGGCGTGGTTTTGGAAGCAGAAGGGGCTGAATGATTTGGCCGATCGGGACGAGTTCAACACCATCACTCGGCGAGTTAATGGCGGGCTGAACGGCTTGGCGGATCGTCTGGCGCTCTGGAAGAAGGCGCGCGAGGTGCTGGCGTGATCGTGCCGTGGCGGTTGATCGGCGTGCTGGCTCTGGTGCTCGCCGGCTTCGGCGGCGCCTGGCACATTCAGGACTGGCGCTACGGCCGGCAGATCGCCGAGCAGGCCTTGCTCAACGGCGAGACGCTGAACGAACTTGCCACGGCCGGCGCCGAGGCGCAGAAGGCCGAGCAGGACAAGCGACTTGCGCTCGAACAAAAGCTGGCAGCCAGTGAGCAAACCCATTACAGGAAATTGAGTGATGCCCAACGTGACCAGAATCGCCTGCGCGATCGCCTTGCCACTGCTGATCTGCGGCTGTCAGTCCTCATCGACGCGGATTCAGCCGGTAGCAGTGACGTGCCAAAAGCCTCCGGCGCCGGCGGCGTGGATCATGCAGCCGTACGAGCCCGACTTGACGCGGCGCATGCTCAACGAATTATCGCCATCACCGACACCGGTGACCGCGGACTGATCGCGCTGCAGGCGTGCCAGGACTATGTGCGAAACTTGCAACATTGATGGCCCTCCGCCACGCTTGCAGGGCCTTTGGTCTTGAACCATCATTCCTTTTTGATGATGGCGATATGTACGTGGACAAGCGACTCGCAGGGCTTTCGTTTTTGATGACCCTCGTTTGGGTTACGGTCGTCCTGGCGGTGATGTATTGGATGTCGCAGTGAATACAAAGGGTGAATCGTTGTGGAAGGCGTAGTGATGGGCGACAAAATGCAGCGAGAGGCCGATCGCCTGCTGGCGCAGATCGTCCGGACGGATTCGATGATCACGGCGGTAAAGGCGGGAGCACGGGCAGAAGGCTTCGTGCTTGGGCTGGAAACCGCCGGCGCCCTGCGCGCTGGCGATGCTGAAAGGCTCTATATCATTTTCGAATCTGCGCTGGTGGAGCACCTGAAGACACTTTCTCAGCATTAAATCATTCAGCTTTTTCATCAATCGGATTGATCAATCCGCTTTGTTGATTGCGTACATTGCCCACGGCGCGATCGACCTTGAACCATTCGAAAGCCTCTGATGGCTCGCCCTCATGCAGCACCATCTGTTCGGCGCGCTCTTTGGGCGTGGCTGGGTCCAACCATTCCCGCGCTAGCTCTGGCGGAAGAGCGACCGGGCGGCGGTCGTGGATGTCGACCATGCCGCCGGCGCTGTCGGCGGTGATGATTACAAAGCCGTCGTGCTCGCCGGGGCCGTGCTCTTCGTTCGGGTACTGGCCGATCGCGGCGCAGAGGATCGGGGACTGGTCGCGATGCCTGATCAGGTAGGGCTGCTTCTTCGGCCCACCTTCGTCTACCCACTCGAACCAGTTGTTGATCGCGATGATTGCCCGGTGCGGCCAGATCGCGCGAAAGAAAGGGCCATGGGCGACTTTCTCGACGCGTGCATTGATTGGCGCGGCTCGGTCTTTTGCCCAATGCGGTCGCCATCCCCAGCGGACCATATCTGCATGCAGAAACTCGCCTTCCTGATGGAAGAGGGCGAGCTGAGTGGTTGGCGCGGCGTTGTACCGCTCAAAGGGTTGCTCGCCGGTCGAGTTGATGAGCGCGTTCGGCATGCTGAGCGCCGCCACGAAGTCGTGAATGCCGCTGTACTGGGAAAGTCGTCCGCACATTGCCATGCCCTCGGCTGGATCTGATTCAGCGTAGACCCATAAGGGAAGGCTTCGTCACAAACCTTTTTCGGCGCAGCATTCGCAATGACCTGCGAATTCCCCCCGATCTCGAGCTTCTCTGAAAAGGCGCTGGTTTTCATTTAACAGATGGTTCCTGTTGTGCTCGACGTCGGCGAATCGTCGCCTCTCGCTTAGCAAAGCCCCTTCGGCGTGCTGAAGCTTGGCCTTGAGAGAGTTTCTCTCCTCCGTGAGGGCGTCATTGTCTCTGACCAGTCCTTCGATATTCGCCAGCGCGCGAGCGAGCTTTAGGATGAGAGCCTCGAATTCGTTTTCATACATCCTGAGCTGGTGTCGGCAGGTTTCAAGCGGGGTCGGGTTGCCGAGCCAATCGTCGGTGTCTTCTATATAGAGGGGGTCCACGTGAGTGCCTTACTGGATACTGGTTGCATATACAGTAATCGAGAGGCGGAACGTAGGCGAGGCTGCGGCGACGAACTGTCAGTCCGGCGCCATCAAAACAGCCAACGTCATTTTGATGAATTCTTCATTTCGATCGATCGCGGCGAGAGAGCTTCGGACGTTTTCGGCGACATCGGCGGATCCGCGCTGCTCGACCCATAAAGTGAGCTCCATGATGGCGGCTTCAAGGGCGAGCTGGTTTTCGTTGATTTTGAACAGTAGGGAAGGGAGCAGATCAGAGTTTGGCATTGGTTTCCTCCTTGGACGAAACCAGAATAGCAGAGAGAAATTTGATCGGCAGAACGCCGGAGAAGGGTAGAGCACTGTAGGAAAATACAGCGCTAAGTTGTTGATTCTTATAGCGGGTAAGGTCAGTTTTTGACCCTGCAAATTTCGGTGTGTTTCCTTTATGCATCAATGGGTTGCGTGTGTTTCGGGGTCACCTTGACATGGTGGTGCCTATAAATCACTTACCAGCACTTTTCTTTCACGTAATTCCTTTAAACAGTCATTAAAAGCAGCCTCGCTGATTTGTGAAAGCTCACCTGCTAACGTTTGGAGAGGGCCTACCATTGGAGTATCAAGTGTCTCCATTTCCTCCACCTGGGCGGCGTAGGCATCCCACGTCTCGCTCAGACACTCCAAGGCTCTGCCGACCGTCAATACATCAAGCGATAGTAGGGCATTCGGGATCTCAAAAATGGGTAGCAGCAGTAGTGTTTGATGGGCATCACGCATCATTGACGGAGTAACCATTGCAAAATCCTCCGAATTCCTGCTCTCGAATGCCTGAATCACTTCCCGCGACATGGTCATGGATCTAATCATCAATGCCTTGATGACTTCGAGCTTTTGTATTTCGTTGCGAATACGCTGTTCATTTTCTATATCCCGAGCCTGACTGGCTTGCTTAGTGGCGATAGCGGAGGCCGCAAGAATTGCAGCAATGCTTCCGATCGCCTGGATCCAAGCAGGCGCATAGTTCTGAAGAAAGCCTTCCAACCTTGGCCATCCGCCAGTAGCTTTCGCAACAAATCCGACCACTAGAGATACAAGTGCAAATGTCGCGAGCCAGAAGATCCATGTGGGTACTTGAACGATTTTACTTTTCATTGCCTGTATTGCCCTACAAAAATCTTGTCAAAACCCGGAAGCAACCATAAGTTTTAAGCAGCGATCAGATGGTAATTGGACTTTCAGTTGCAAGGAACAAAATGCGACTTTTTCGTCGTCAGTTGAGTGTTTTCAAGGTGCTGTGGATTGCGCAAAACTCTGTCTACAAGCCGCGTGTTCCGTTTGCGTAAGCACAAAATGCGTATTTTTACCATGTCTGTGGCGGGCTATTATCTTTACAAAACAGATAGTTAGGCCGCTTCAGTCCCCAGCATGGGATGCTAGGGACGAGTGCGGCGGTCTTGACAGACTTCTGTCATTCGGGGGTCATAAGTACCGCGTGCGTCATCTTGATGAATTCTTCGTTCTTGCCGATTACCCAAAGGCACCGCGGACGCTCTGGGCGATGTCGGCAGATCCGCGCTGCTCGACCCAGTTTGACAATTCCATGATGGCGGCTTCGAGGGCGAGTTGGTTTTCATCGATTTTGTAAAGCAGGAAGGGATCAGGTCTGAATTTGGCATTAGGCGTTCCTCCGTGAAAAAGCCAAGCGTAGCACCGTGTTACATGGAGAATTTTTGCGTTTGGCAGGACGCCGGAGAAGCGAGAAAAAGCAGAAAGTTTTGTAACGCGGGCCAGAAAGTTTTGTAACGCTTCAGCTAGTGCGGCGGAAATCCCAAACCCCAGAAACGACAAAGCCCTGAATAATCAGGGCTTTGTCGTATAAAGATGGCGGAGGCGATGGGATTCGAACTCATGGACCTGTTACAGTCGACGGTTTTCAAGACCGTTGCCTTAAACCACTCGGCCACACCTCCGTTTGCGTTGCGGGCGCCATAATACCTGAATGAAACACACTGTCAAACTCTCTGCATGGCTTGTTACAGAGCGTCTGTTATGATCTTTGCGACTGAACGTTTCAAACCAACAGGAGTGTCGCCATGCGCGAACAGGATTACGCAGTTAATAACAGCGTGCAGGCTGAGCAGCTAGAGGTTAGCCGCGTCCTGCGCAACACTTATGGTCTCTTGGCTCTGACCCTCGCATTCAGCGGTGTGATGGCCTTCGTAGCCCAGCAGATGCGTGTCGGCTACCCGAACATTTTCGTGGTGCTGATCGGCTTCTACGGGCTGTTCTTCCTCACCAACAAACTCCGTGATTCCGCGTGGGGCCTGGTATCCGCCTTCGCGTTGACCGGTTTCATGGGTTTCCTGCTCGGCCCGATCCTCAACCGTTACCTGGGCATGCAGGGCGGCGCTGAAGTGGTCAGCTCGGCTTTTGCCATGACCGCACTGGTGTTCGGTGGTCTGTCGGCCTACGTGTTGATCACCCGCAAGGACATGAGCTTCCTAGGTGGCTTCATCACCGCAGGTTTCTTTGTCCTGCTGGGCGCTACGCTGGCGAGCTTCTTCTTCCAGATCAGCGGCCTGCAACTGGCGATCAGCGCCGGCTTCGTGCTGTTCTCGTCGGTCTGCATTCTGTTCCAGACCAGCGCGATCATCCACGGCGGCGAGCGCAACTACATCATGGCGACCATCAGCCTGTATGTATCGATCTACAACCTGTTCGTCAGCCTGCTGCAACTGTTCGGCATCATGAGCCGCGACGACTGATCGTAATGGCTGCAATAAAAAACCCGCTTCGGCGGGTTTTTTATCGTCTGGACAAAGGTGTCTGCTCAGTTGATGACGATGCTGCCGTCCACTTGCTGACGGTAGATGGTGTAGGGCAGCAGCAAGGTATCTAGGGCGCCGGACACCACGGCGTCCACCAGCACCACCGGAATCGCCGCGTTGCGGTGATCATCGGGATCGATGCCTGAGGCCAGCGGAGCGTTCAGCGTGCAGAAGTCATAAGCGAGGCCGCTGTAGATTCTCGGCACCGCGCCGCAATAACTTTTCTGCTGCTTGAGTCCGTCAACAGCAGCCTGATCGTTGCGCGCCACCGTTTGAATCGTGCCACAACCGCCGAGCAGCAGGGCCGCCAGCAGCATTGCCTGAATTTTCATAGCGCCATTCCTTAGCCGCGAAAAACCCACAATCTACGCCGAACAACGGAAAAAAACACCTACGCCATCGGTGGCAGGCGTCGCTTGACCGGGGTCTTCTTGACGATCGCAGTGTTGGTTTCGGCCAACGTATTCAGTCGGTCTAGCAGGGTATCGAGCTGCTCCATCGAGCGCACGTGCAGGCGGGCAATAAAGCAGTCGTCACCGGTGACCTTGTCGCACTCGGTGAACTCCGGAATCGACATGATCTGCCGCTCAACCTCGTGCAATTGCCCTGGCAGTGGCCGTACGCGGACGATCGCCTGCAACTGATAGCCGAAGCATTTCGGATCAATCTCCACCGTGTAGCCCTTGAGCACGCCACGTTCTTCCAGACGCCGCAACCGCTCGGCCACGCTGGGCGATGACAGGCCGCTGATCTGCGCCAGCGCTTTGAGCGAGCGCCGCGAGTCTTCCATCAGCGCGCTGATAAGGATCTGATCGATATCGTCAGTCACATTCAAACTCCGGATTAGGCAAAGGACGCAAATCACCCTCGATAAAAAAGGCGAAAACCAAGTTTAGCCTGCTTTATGCGCTGGAGCAGCTCGAGGTGCGCTTGGCATACTTTTGCCATGCTTCGCTCACAGCCTCAGGAGAAGATGATGGACAACGCAATCCGCCGCGGTTCGCTGGAAATGACCGCCGCCATGCTCATATCCGGAACGATCGGCTGGTTTGTGCTGGTGTCCGGGCAACCGGTGCTGGACGTGGTGTTCTGGCGCTGCGTGTTCGGCGCCGGCACCTTGCTGTTGGTCTGCGCCGCATTCGGCTTCCTGCGTCCGGGGATGCTGACCCGCACAACGTTTCTGCTGGCGGTGCTCAGTGGAATGGCGATTGTCGGCAACTGGGTGCTGCTGTTCGCATCCTATTCCCGCGCCTCGATTGCCATCGGCACCGCAGTCTATAACGTGCAGCCATTCATGCTGGTCGGTCTGGCGGCACTGTTTCTCGGCGAGAAAATTACCCTGCAGAAGCTGTTCTGGCTGGCGATTTCGTTCATGGGCATGTTGGCGATCGTCAGCGCCCATGGCACGCAAGGCGAGGAGGGTAACGATTACTTGATGGGAATTGCCCTGGCGTTGGGCGCGGCGTTTCTCTACGCGATTGCCGCACTGATCATCAAGCGCCTGACCGGCACGCCGCCGCACCTGATCGCGCTGGTTCAAGTGTGCACCGGTGTGTTGTTGCTCGCGCCGTTCGCGCATTTCGATGCGTTGCCGGCGGGCGTCGATGCCTGGGCCAGTCTGCTGACTCTCGGGATCGTGCACACCGGTCTGATGTACGTCTTGCTTTACGGCGCGATTCAAAAGCTGCCGACGGCATTGACCGGCGCACTGTCGTTCATTTATCCGATCGCGGCGATTTTCGTTGACTGGTTCGCCTTCGGCCATCGCCTCGAATTGCTGCAATGGATAGGCGTCGCAGCGATCCTGCTGGCGGCCGCCGGCATGCAACAAGGTTGGGGCTGGAAAACCCGGCGGCTGGCGGCGCAATAAAGATCAGATATTCCAGCGCGGTGCGGTTGCTGCCAAGCGCTGGCGCATCTCGCTGATATTGGCCGCCAGTTGCCGGGTCAGCATCCGGTAGCCGTCGAGCGTATTGGCGACTGGCGCATCAAGGTCCGCTGCTGGCAGCTCCATCGGTCGCTCCAGCCGTTGCGAGGCCCCGGTTTTCAACGCGCGAGCCATGCCGATCAGTTGCACACGAATCTGCCGGTGCTCAGCCTTCAGTGCCGTTTGCAGATGTGCCGTGGCCTGCGGGTCGCTGGCATTGGGACGGATATTACCGAGGATCTCCAGCGTACTGATGCACATGCGCAGGTTGCGCTGAATCGCGTCGAGCTCGGTCATGGAGATTTTCACTTCCTTGGACACCGACGGCATCAGCGAACGTAATTGCACCATCACCGCGCCGAGCTTGCTCATCAGCCGCACGTGTTCGTCGGCGCTGACCGCTTCACCGTTGATGATGCGTCCGTACACCGTAGCGCAATCGCGCAAGGCATCGGCGAGGTTGTAACGCCACGAGTAGACCGCGTACAGCGGCAGGGCGAAGGAAAACGCCAGGGCGAGGGCGATGCCGATCAGGATGTCGACGCCGCGCCACAGTCCATCGGTGATCGGGTTGTCGCCATGCCCGGCGACGATGAACACGGTGATGGCCGAGAGCAGGGCGGTGTAGCCGCCCTTGCCGATCGCGTGATAGGAGAAAAAACCACAGACCACGGCCATGGAAAAATAGGTCAGCCACGGCATGCCCAGCCACGCATGTTGCGCCACCAGTGCCAACCCGACTCCTGCACCGATCAAGGTACCGATGGCGCGCTCGGCGGCTTTTTTGCCGATGTTGCCGTGGTGCTGCAAACCGCCGATCACCACCAGCATGGTCACCGATGCCCATTCGCCGTGGGGCAGATTGATGCCAGTGGTCAGCAGAATCGTCGCCAACAATCCCAAGGCCACCCGCACGGAATGGATCAGTCGGGCGTGACGGTAGCGCCGATACGGGTCCAGTAACGGACGCAGGATACGGCGCAACAGCGGTGGCAGGTGGTGGGTGCTGTAAGTAGTCAGTGCGAACCTCGTGAGTCAGTCAAATCAATGGAAGGGGAAAATGTAATTCATCCAGGCGGACATGCGCAGCAGGATTTTG
Organism: Pseudomonas sp. ef1; assembly: GCF_007293365.2. Classification (NCBI taxonomy): domain Bacteria; kingdom Pseudomonadati; phylum Pseudomonadota; class Gammaproteobacteria; order Pseudomonadales; family Pseudomonadaceae; genus Pseudomonas; species Pseudomonas sp. ef1. The sequence goes on from NZ_CM129815.1 coordinate 3,819,654, forward strand.
CGCATCGCGCCGATGTGTTGAAAGTGCTTGCTGTACAGCGCCGCTTGTCCATACGCGCCGCCTGGCATGAGCGCGCTGTATTCGGCGAACGCCGGATCGGTTATCTCGATGATCACTGGCACCCGTCCGGCCGGTGGTGAGCCGGTGTAGCTGATCAGGGTACCGGAAGGTTGCACCTGGCCCTCGGCGATCACCCCGATCACACTTTTCACCCGACCGGCGAAGACCTTGCCGGGAATGCCGTCGAAGGCGACTTCGGCCTCGTCGCCCACGGTCAGACGCAATAGGCTGTTCTGACGCATCCAGGCAGCGAAGTACTGACCTTCCTGCGGAATAAACACCATTGACGGGCGCAGCGGCAGCTTGCTCGCCATCATCCCCGGTCGCAGCGAAACGTGGGTGACGAAGCCTTTGCTCGGTGCTCGAACCACGGTGTTGTCCAGCTCGAACTGCGCATTGTCCAGTTGCGCCTGCAGATCGTCGGTGCGGGCGATGGCCGCGTCCAGTTCACGCTGGGTGCCGAAGTTGCGGCGAATCAGTTCGGTGATGCGGAAGCGGTCGCCCTTGGCTGCAACCAGTTGCGCCTTGAGCGATTTCAGGCGGTTCTGGAAAGGCGTGGGATCGATGCGGAACAGCACGTCGCCTTTTTCCAGGGGTTCGTTGCCCTTTACCGGCACGTCGATAACCTGGCCGCTGACGATCGGAATGACCGGCACCGAGACAAAGTAGGAGCGCGCCACCTCGGAATAGGGGTGGTTGTAGTTCATGGTGAAAATCAGCGCGCCGATGATCAGCACGCCACCCAGGACAGCGGTGGGCACCGTCCATTTGTTCAGCGGAATGCGGAAGATCTTGAAAATCGCGACGCAGAGTGCGGCGTACGTGAGGATGAGCAACAGATCCATGCTCAGATCCCCCGGCTGTCAGATTGCGGCGCAACCGGCGACTGCGCTTCGAGCCGCTCGATCCGGGCTTGCAGCTCGACGACCTGCTGCTCCAGTTGATTGACGTGATTCTGAATGGGTTTGCCATCGCCGAACCCCCAACCACGATCCTCGCGATAGGCCATCGCCCAGATCCACAGAAACGGCCAGAGTGCATGCAAGGTGAACAGGCTGACCCAGCCAGTGGCATGGATCGCGTCCTGATGCGGGTGGTTGCGGTGGACGGCGATCTCGTACGGAATGTCATGCAGCACGATAACCCCGTAAAACAGCACGAGACCGACAAAAACCAACAGACCCAATGCGAAGTAATCGAGCATGGTCAGCCTCCCGGGCATCCAGCAATGCTGGGCTCAGTGTAGTCACTGAATCGCCGGGGGGCTGACGGATCGGCAGGATCATTCAATCCTGCCGATCATCCGTCAAAAGATGTAATCGGTGGTCAGGAAACTCGAATCACGCCCGCGAATGATCTCGCTGATCAGATCCTTGTTGCTCTCCTGGAATTTGGTCGCCACCAGGGTGCGGATCGAAAACACTCGCAATGCATCGTGTACCGACAGCGTGCCTTCGGCAGAGTTTTTGCGGCCGTTGAACGGATAGGTGTCCGGGCCGCGCTGGCACTGGGCGTTGAGGTTGATCCGCCCGACCTGGTTGGCGAAAGTGTCGACCAGCCGGCCGACGGCCACCGGGTTGGTGCCGAAGATACTCAACTGCTGGCCGAAATCGGATTCCAGTACGTAGTCGATCACGGTATCGAGGTGGCGGTACGGCACGATGGGCACGACCGGGCCGAACTGTTCTTCCTGATACACGCGCATTTGCGGATTCACCGGATACAGCACTGCCGGGTAGAAGAACGAGGCGTGGGACTCGCCACCATTCGGGTTGACCACCTGGGCGCCTTTGCTTTGCGCATCCGCGACCAGACCGTGCAGATAATCGACCTTGCCCGACTCCGGCAGCGGCGTCAGCGCCACGCCGCTGTCCCACGGCATGCCTGGTTTCAGCGTGGCCAGCTTGGCATTGAATTTCTCGATGAAACTGTCGACCACGTCTTCATGCACGAAGAGGATTTTCAGTGCGGTGCAGCGCTGACCATTGAACGACAGCGAGCCGGTGACCGCTTCGCTGACGGCGTTGTCGAGATCGACTTCGGGCAAAACGATGCCCGGGTTCTTCGCATCCAGACCCAGAGCGGCGCGCAAACGGTGTGGTTTCGGGTGCAGCTTCTTCAGGTCACTGGCAGCCTTGTTGGTGCCGATGAAGGCAAAGATATCGATCTTGCCGCTGGCCATCAGAGCGCTGACGGTCTCGCGGCCGCTGCCATAGATGACGTTGATCACGCCGCTCGGGAAGCTGTCGCGGAAGGCTTCGAGCAACGGCCGAATCAGCAGCACGCCGAGCTTGGCCGGTTTGAACACCACGGTGTTACCCATGATCAGTGCCGGAATCAGCGTGGTGAAGGTTTCGTTCAGCGGGTAGTTGTAAGGCCCCATGCACAAGGCGACGCCGAGCGGCACGCGGCGGATCTGGCCGAGGGTGTCCTGCTCCAGCTCAAAGCGGCTGGAGCGGCGGTCGAGTTCTTTCAATGCGTTGATGGTGTCGACGATGTAATCGCAGGTGCGATCGAACTCTTTTTCCGAGTCCTTGAGGTTCTTGCCGATCTCCCACATCAGCAGCTTGACCACCGCCTCGCGCTGCTCGCGCATGCGGCCGAGGAATGCTTCGACGTGCTGGATGCGCTCGGCCACGCGCATGGTTGGCCACAGGCCTTGGCCGCGATCGTAAGCGCGAACGGCAGCGTCGAGGGCGGTGAGCGCGGTGTCGGCATCCAGCAGCGGCGTGCTGCCGAGGATCACCTGTTCTTCACCGTTTGCGCTTTTCAGATAAACCGGGCTGCGCACCTGCGCGAGCGGGCCGTCCCAGCGGCGCAATTGACCATCGACCAGATATTCACGCTGCTCGACCTGAGCGTCGAGGCGATATTTTTCCGGGATGTCGCTGACCGAAGGGAACAGGTTGCCAAGGATGTTTGCTGTCATGTCACTACCCTGTGTTGAAGTCGGCGTGCCGATTGAAAGTCTTGTAAAGGTTATACGCCTGAACGGGCCGGGATTTAACCCCGTGAATGTCACGCGAATGTCACGCAACGGTGCAACCACAGTCCACCTTGTGGGAGCGAGCCTGCTCGCGAAGGCGGCGGCACATCCAACATCCTCATCGCCTGACACAGCGCTTTCGCGAGCAGGCTCGCTCCCACGGTCGATCATCTACATCCGTCAATCCATCTTCGGTAATGAAGCTTTTATGACAAAAGTTCGGTAGCCCTTTGCCAGTCCGGTCATGCCTGTGTAACGCGCTTGAGGGGCCTTTCGGGGCGCACTTTGCAAGCCGAGGCGGGACGCCGGGAGTGAGGCAATGGGGACTATGGAACGCTATTCGAAAGTGGGCATGCAGGAGCTCGATCAACGCCTGTCGAAGATCGTCGAAGCCGCGCGCAAGAAGCCGGTTTCGGTGTATCGCTACGGCGCGCCGTGGGTCTGGATCGTCTCGCAGGAGGACTGGCAGGGCGCTCTGAAAGAAGTGTCCAGCTACATTCCGCCGGGCCATTCGCTGGTGTTGCTGCGCCCGCAGATCGACGATCTGCTCGACGCCCACCAGGACCTGCTGCGCGACCTCAATGCCGCACCCGGCATGCTCATTCCCGCGCAGACGGTGATGCACATCCTGCTCCTGCAATTGCTGTATTCGGTGCCCAGCGAACAGCAGCTCTATGAACAGCTCAATTACAACCTGCTGTTCCGCTGGTTCGTCGGCCTTGGCCTGAACCAGAAGGTCTGGAGTTTCACCGCCCTCAGTCGTGACATCGCCACGCTGCTCAACGAGCCGCGCGCGGTGCTGCTGATTCAGAAAATCATCGGCGAAGTGTTCTGCGGTGCCTTGCTGCAAATGCCCGAGTTCTCGCTGAACTTTGCGCTGTTGCATACCTGGCTGGGCAAGCACGCCTGCGCCACAACGATCAGCAATTGACGCATCACACCGGGCGCTAACGCCTACAGGTCATCGCGAATTTCAGGGGGTAGTGTGGAACGGATTTTCACGTCACGGCTGGCACTGTGGGGCTGGCTGCTGGTGACGGCGGGCGCGCAGCCGGCGCTGGCCGAGGAGGGCACAGAAGCGCCCGCCGCGCAGCGACTGGTCGACGTCAACGAATACTTCGTGCGCGGCAATACCGTGCTCGATGCGCGGGCGATCGAAGAAGCGGTCTACCCGTTTCTCGGCCCGCAGAAAGCCTTGAGCGATATCGAAGGCGCCCGCGATGCGTTGCAGAAGGCCTATCAGGAGCGCGGCTATCAGTCGGTGTTTGTCGAGCTGCCCGAGCAGGCTGTGGCCGATGGCATCGTCTATCTGCAAGTCAGCGAAACCAAGGTCGGCCGGGTGCGCGTGGTCGGCGCCAAACACTATTCGCCGCTGGACATTCGCGACAACGTCCCGGCGCTGAAAGAAGGCGAGGTGCCGGACTTTGCCAAGGTCCAGGGCGAACTCGCGCAGCTCAACAAGACCCCCGGTCGCCAGGTCATGCCGCTGGTGCGCGAAGGGCAGCGCCCCGGCACCATGGATGTCGATTTGCAGGTCGAAGACCAGAACCCGTGGACGGCCAGCGTCGGCCTCAATAACGACTACAGCGCCGACACCGAAAAGCTGCGCAGCGTCACCAGCCTCGGTTACAACAACCTCTGGCAACTCGGTCACAGCGTCAACCTGACGTTCTTCACCGCGCCGCAGGAAACCGACAACGCCAAGGTCTGGTCGGGCTCCTACACCGCGCCGCTGAGCGAGCGCTGGAGCGTGCAATTCTCCGGTTACCAGTCCGACAGCAACGTCGCCACCATCGGCGGCAGCAACGTGCTCGGCAAGGGTCACAGCTACGGCGTCGCGGCAATTTACACGATGCCCTCGAGCGGCAACTGGTCGAACTCACTGTCGGCCGGCATCGACTTCAAGGACTTCGACGAGCGCCTGAGCCTGTCCGGCGAAAGCGACAAGGTACCGCTCAAATATGCGCCGTTCACCTTCGCCTACAACGGCTATCGCTACAGCGAAAAGAGCCAGCTCGGTCTCGGTCTGAGCCTGGTTGCCGCCACCCGCAGCGTGTTCGGCTACGGCAGCGACGACGAAGACTTCGACTACAAACGCTATCGCGCCAAACCGAGTTTCGCCGTGCTCAAGGGCGACACCAACTACACCTGGACCTTCGACAGCGACTGGCAGAGCGCAAGCAAAGCCGCATTCCAGCTAGCCTCGGGGCCGCTGGTTTCCAACGAACAATTCTCCGCCGGCGGTGCCACTTCGGTGCGCGGCTATCTCGCTGCCGAGCGCACCGCCGATGACGGCTACCTGCTCAGCCAGGAATTGCGCACACCGTCGCTGGCGAAATTCGCCGGCACGTGGATGCAGGACTGGCGCTTCTATGCCTTCGCCGAAGGCGCGCAGTTGTACCTGCGCGACGAACTGCCGGATCAGGACGCCAATTACGCCCTGGCCAGCGTCGGCCTCGGCACCCGCGCCAGCCTCAGTAAATGGCTGTCCGGCAGCCTCGACTGGGGCTACCCGCTACTCGAAGGGCCGAACACCTCAAAGCAGGAATCGCGCCTGCACTTCAACCTTCAAGCCACTTTCTAACGGAGCACGTCCATGCAACGCCTTTTCCTTTCGTTGTTGATCTGCCTGGGCTTCGTGCTCCCGGCCACGGCTCAGGCTTGGTGGCAGGACGACTGGCATTACCGCAAACAGATCGCCGTCGACACCACACCGCAGGGCGCGGCGATCAATCAGGCCCTTGGCCGCACCGCGCTGCTGGTGCGCCTGCACACCGGCAACTTCACCTTCGACGGCGTGAAAGAGGATGGCTCCGATCTGCGTTTCGTCGCGGCGGATGACAAAACCGTGCTCAACCACCAGATCGAAAGTTTCGATGCGCTGATGGGCATGGCGCTGATCTGGGTTGATGTGCCGAATGTAGAGGGCGGTCAGCGTCAGGACATCTGGATGTATTACGGCAACCAGAAAGCCCCGGCTACCGGCAACGGCCAGTTGACCTTCGATCCGAGTTACACCGCGCTGTATCACTTCGACGGCGCCACCGGCACCCCGGCGAAAGACACCACGGCGTACGGCAACACCGCGCAAAGCGCGACCGGCACAGCGATCGATGGCGTCGTCGGCCGTGCGTTGCAGTTCAGCGGTCAACCGTTGCTGCTGCCGGCCAGTCCGTCACTGCAACACAACGCCGGCAGCGCGTTCACCTTCAGTGCCTGGCTGCGTCTGGCTCAGGCCACTGGCGAGCAACTGATCCTGGCTCGGCGAGAAGGCGCGCAGAGCCTGCTGATCGGCGTCAGCCAAGGCCTCCCGTTCGTGGAAATCGACGGCCAGCGCGCTGCTGCCACCCAGGCGCTGGCGCCGGCGCAATGGCAACACGTTGCGCTGACCGCCGAGGGCTCGAAAGTCACCCTGTACATCAACGGTCGCGAAAGTGCTGCGTTGGCCCAGGCGATGCCGGCGTTCAACTCGGTCATGGCCATCGGCGCCGATCTGCAGGAAGGCGCGTTCCAGCCATTCTCTGGCGCCATCGACGAACTGCGCCTGTCGAAAGTCGCCCGACCTGCTGCGCTGTTGCTGGCCGATGCCACCTCGCAAGGCGCCGAGTCGAAACTGGTGGCTTACGGCGTCGATGAAGAACAATCCGGCTTCGGTTTCGGCAGCCTCGGCTTCCTCCTTAACGCGGTGCCGATCGACGCTTGGGTGATCATCGCCGTGCTGGTGCTGATGATGTTCCAGTCGTGGATCATCATGCTGCGCAAGAACCGCAGCCTCAGCCGCGTGACTGCGGCGAACGAAGACTTTCGCGTGCAATTCGCCAAGGTCGGCACACGCCTGGAAATGTTCGCCGACGACGCGCAACTGGCTCAACGTCTGCAGCATTCGTCGCTGTGGCGCCTCTATCTGGTGGCGGTCAAAGAGATCCGCACCCGCCGCGAGCAGGGCGCCGATACCTCGTCGGTTTCCGCCGCGACCATCGAAGCCATTCGCTGCTCGATGGACGGTGTGCGCACCCGCGAGAACCAGCAACTGAGTTCGAAACTCTCGACCCTGTCCAACGCCATCGCCGGCGGCCCTTATATCGGCCTGCTAGGCACGGTGCTGGGGATCATGGTGGTGTTCCTCGGCACGGCGATGGCCGGCGACGTCAACATCAACGCCATCGCGCCGGGCATGGCCGCAGCACTGCTCGCCACAGCGATGGGCCTGTTCGTCGCGATCCCGGCGCTGTTTGGCTACAACCGCCTGATCACCCGCAACAAGGAAGTCAGCGCCGACATGCGTGTGTTCGTCGACGAGTTCATCACTCGTCTGGCGGAGATGCATGGCGAGAGCCAGTTCAGTGAGGCGTCGCACCAGCGCGGCCATCACGCCAACCACTCCGTACCGGCCTGAGGAGCACTGCCATGGCGTCCGTAAATGCCTCCCACGACGATGATGACGATGCCGCCGTCGACAGCATCAACATCACCCCACTGGTCGATGTGCTGATGGTGGTGCTGGTGATGTTCATCCTCACCGCCACCGCGCAGGTCTCCGGGATCCAGATCAACCTGCCCAAGGCCAGCGCTTCGGTGTCGCTGTCGGAGGCCAAGACCAAGGCGATCTCGGTCAACGACGGCGGCCAGGTGTTTCTCGATGCCTATCCCGTGACGTTGGCGGAGCTGGAAGAACGCCTGCGCATCGAGAAAGCGCAGAGCCCGGATTTTCCGGTGATCGTGCGTGGCGATGCGACGGTGCAGTACCAGAAAGTCATCGAAGTGCTCGACCTGCTGCGCCGGCTCGAACTGTCCCAGGTCGGTCTCGTCACCGGCAAACCGAGTCAGGGCTGAGTCATGACCGCACAACTCCCGATCGAACCGCCGCCCGTGAAAAAGTCGCCGTTGCGCTATGTGAAGTGGGGCGCCGGATTGCTGGTCGGCGCACTCGCCGCGTGGTTCCTCTGGCAGTGGGCCAACGACATGGCCGGCGTGCGTCGCGAAGCGCCGAAGGTGCCGACGATCATTCCGTTGCCGCCACCGCCACCACCGCCGCCGGAGAAACCGCCAGAGCCGGAAACGCCGGTGGAAGAAAAAGTCGTCGAGCCCGAGCCAACGCCGGAGCCGGAGGAGGTCAAGCCTGAAGAAGAAGCACCGCCATCGCCGGCGGACGACCTGGCCAACCCGATGCAAATGGACGGCGACGCGCAGGCCGGCAGCGACGCTTTCAAAATCGGCGCGGGCAAGGGCGGCGGCATGGCCGGGGCCGGCGGTGGGCGTTTGGGCACGGGCACGTACAGCCAGTTTCTCGCGTTCACCTTCCAGCGTTTGCTGCGTGAGAACCCCGAGCTGCGCAACCTCGCATTCTCGCTGCAGGCCGATGTGTGGCTGAGCAGCGTCGGCGAGATCACCCGTGTCGAGCTGATCAAGTCCAGTGGCAACCCGCAAATCGATACCCAAGTGCTGGCCGCTTTACGCGGTGCGCCAGCGCTCAGCGAACGGCCTCCGGCCTCCATCACTTTGCCCGTGCGCCTGTCCCTGCAAGGGCGGCGTCCGGGTTAATTCACTTATTCAAGCTTTGGCAAAAGGAGTTGTGTGCAGATGATTTCCAACGTGAATCGATTGTCCCTGGCGGTCGGCATGGTCATTGCGACCCTGGTCGGTCAGGCGGTGGCAGCGCCTGCGCCTTCGGAGAACGCCACGATCAATCTGATCCGCTTGCTGGTCGAGCAGGGCATTCTGAAACAGGACAAGGCTGACGCGCTGATCGCCCAGGCCCAGAACGAAGCGGCGCAGGCCAAGCAGGCTGCCGCGTCCACTGCCGTAGCGGCCGGGCCGGTCGCCGCGCCGGGGGATGTGCGCGTGCAGTACGTGCCGGCAGCGGTGCGCGACCAGATCCGCGATCAGGTCAAAGCCGAGGTCATGGCCACCGCCAAACAGGAAAACTGGGCCGCGCCGAATACCTTCCCGGACTGGGCCTCGCGCATCAGCTTCGACGGTGACATTCGCCTGCGTGACGAATCGCGTTACTACTCGGGCAACAACAGCAACGAAATCGTCGACTTCGCCAAGCTCAACAACAATGGCCCGTACGACGTGAACCCCAACAGCAGCACCAGCCTGCCGCCGTTGCTCAATACCCGCGAAGACCGCGAAAACCTCTTTCGCCTGCGCGCACGCCTGGGCATGAAAGCGGTGATCTCCGAGGAATGGACCGCCGGCATTCGCATCGGCACCGGTTCGGACAACAACCCGGTATCGACCACGCAGAACCTCGGCGGCGGCTTCGCCAAGAAAGACATCTGGCTCGATCAGGGCTATCTGACCTGGAAGCCAATGGACGAATTGACCCTGACCGGCGGGCGCTTCGCCAATCCGTTCATGTCCACCGACATGCTCTATTCCAATGACCTGAATTTCGACGGTGTGGCGGCGATTTTCGATCACAAGTTCAACCGCGATTGGGGCGTGTTCGGCACGGTCGGCGCGTTCCCGGTGGACTACACCAACGACACTTCCAGCAGCAACGGTTTCGACAAGGAAGAGAGCGACAACAAGTGGCTGTACGGCGCGCAGCTCGGCGCGAAGTGGGCGATCAATAGCAACAACCGCCTCAAAGGCGCGCTGGCCTATTACCGTTTCGACGACATTCAGGGCCAGCGCTCCAGCCCTTGCGAACCGTGGGCCGGCGCACCGGGTTGCGATAGCGATGGCACTCGCGCAGCGTTCATGCAGAAGGGCAACAGCGTGTTCCTGCTGCGTGACATCACGCCGAACCCGCTCAACCCGAGCGCTACGCCGCAGCCACAATTCGTCGGGCTTGCGTCCGAGTTCAACCTGCTCGACCTCAACGTCGTGTGGGACGCCGACCTGCCGCAGGATTTCAAACTGCGCAGCCAGGGCAACTACATCCACAACCTCGGCTACGACGAAGGCGACATGCGCAAGCGCTCCGCCGGGCAGATCGTCAACAACCTCGACAGCAACGGCGAGATCGAAAGCGGCGCCAACGCGTGGATGGTGCAGTTCACCCTCGGCAACGCGCTGGACCTCAAGCGCAAGGGCGACTGGAACCTGTTCGCCGGCTACAAGTACATCCAGCCGGACGCCTTGCCCGACGGCTTCAACGACTCGTCGTTCCACCTCGGCGGCACCAACGCCAAAGGTTATTTCATGGGCGGCAACTACGGCCTGGCGAAGAACGTTTCCGCCACCGGCCGCTGGATGAGCACCGAAGCGGTGTACGGCGCGCCGTTCGACATCGACGTCTTGCAGCTTGAGATCAACACGCGCTTCTAAGGCGCCGGGAGAGCTTTATGAACACGCGTTTTCTCGCGCTGGGCCTGGGTTTGCTGCTTGCCACCGGGGCGAACGGCGAAGGCATGGAAGAACGCCTGCGCACGCAATTGCGCAGCACCACCCAGCAATTGCAGGCCCTGCAAAGTCAGCAGGCCCAGGCCAGCGCCGCGCAACTGGCGGCGCAGAACGAAGTCAAGGCAGCCCAGGCGCAAATCAAGCAATTGACCGCCGAACTGGCCAAAGCCAAAGGCCTCGCCGAGCAACTGGCCGGGCAACAACAGAGCCTGCACAGCCAGGCTCAGGCGCAAGTCGCGGCCAGTGCCGAGCAGACCGGCAAGTTCAAAAAAGCCTACGACGAGTTGCTGGTCCTCGCTCGCGGCAAGGAAGCCGAACGCTCGAAGCTGCAAGCGCAACTGGCGGAACGTGACACACAAGTGCAGCAATGTTCAGCCAAGAATCAGCAAATGTACGGCGTCGCCAAACAGATCCTCACGGCCTACGAAAACATCGACGTCGCCGAAGTGATGAAGATCCGCCAGCCCTTCGCCGGCAGCGCCAGGGTCAAGTTCGATGAACTGGCCCAGGGCTTTGGCGACGAGCTGTACAAAACCCAATTCGACGCGCCGCAAGCCGCGATCGCTCACTGATAACAAGGAAGAAAGCCATGACTCAATTGATCACCCACGTTTCTCCGCAATCGCTGACCGACGTCCTCCAGGCCGCTGGTTATCGCGTCAACCAGAGTGAACAGAACGGCATCGTCCAGCTGCTCAGCGCCAGTCAGGGCATCGGCTACGCCGTGCGCTTCGGCAACCCGGCGGTGGAGCAGGGCAGCTTTGTTGATTTCACCTTCAGCTGCGCGCTGCGCGTGCAGGGTGACTTGCCTGAGGGAGTCGCAGAGCAGTGGAATGCTACTCGACGTTTTGCACGGTTGTCGTTGCAGGGCGAGTTTCTGCTGATGGAAATGGACGTAGTCGTGGCCGCAGGGGTGAGCAACGAGCACCTGCGCGGCAATCTGGAGTTGTGGGATCGCCTGTTGCAGGAGTTCATCGTTTACCTGCGCGATTTCAGCCAGACCACTGCTGTGCAAGCCGCCAAGTCCGCTGTCGCCGAACAAGAGGAAGTCGCACTGTGAAAAAGCCTGCCATGGTGATCGGCGCCGGAGCTGTGGCGCTGTTGGTGGTGGCCGTGGCGCTGGTGCTGCGGCCGGGCAGTGATCCGGTCGCCGCCCAGCAGCCGTCTCCGTTGCTGGCGGTTGCAGCCGGGCCAGCGGTCGCGCGGTTGGGCAATCAGCAGGTTTCGCCAGAGGAATTGCAGGCGCTGCTGGCCACCGTCCCGGCGCAAACCCGCGAGCAATTGCGCGGTAACCGTGAGGCGCTGGAGCGCTGGATTCGTGCGCGGCTGGCGGAAAAAGCCGTGCTGGAACAGGCCGATGCGCAGGGTTGGGCGCAGCGTCCGGACGTCGCCCGGCAGACTCGCGCAGCGACTGAGCAAATCGTGTTTCGGGATTATTTGCGCTCGGTGAGTCAGGTGCCGGCGGAGTATCCGAGCGCGACCGAGTTGCAGCAGGCGTACGACGCCGGCAAGGACAATTGGCAGACCCCGGCGCTGTATCGGGTCAGTCAGATTTTCCTTGGCGTCAGTGACGCAGCGAATGTGGAAACGGTGCGCAAACAAGCCGCTGAATTGAGCAAGAAGGCGCAATCAGCACCGGCTGATTTTGCGGCGCTCGCTACGCAATATTCGCAGGATCGCGTCACGGCAGAGCGGGGCGGTGATACCGGCCTGCAACCGTTGCAACAACTCGTGCCGGAAGTGCGCAGCGCCGTGGCGCGGCTCAAGGTGGGCACCGTGTCAGATCCCGTGCAAAGCGCCGCCGGTTTTCATGTAATCAAACTCACCGAACAACAACCGGCACGCACCGCGACGCTGGAGGAACTGCGCGACCAACTGACCCAGGCCCTGCGCGCACAACGCCAGGAACAGATCGCCCAGGCTTATCTGGACGGCATGCTCAACACCGCCACCCTGAGCATCGACGGTGCCGAACTGAACAAAGTGATAGGTAACTGACACACGGTGTTTCTGTAGGAGCTGTCGAGTGAAACGAGGCTGCGATCTGTTGATTTTGCTTTTAAAGATCAAAAGATCGCAGCGTGCCGCAGCTCCTGCAAAGATTTGCGTAACGACACCACATTAGATCGACAGGGAGTCATCAATGTCATTCACCGAACCCGCAGGACGCCCGGGCACCGTTGATTATCAATCGCCGCAATCCAGATCCGAGCCTTGGCTAAACCAGGCCGCGACCATCGACAGCGAAGTCGCCCAATACTTCCTGGTCAGTGCCCGCTGCGGCTGCTTCATGCAAGCTGCGCGCAGCCTCAACGTGCGCTCGACCCTGTTGCGCAAACAACTCGCGCAACTCGAACAACAACTGCAACACAGCCTGTTCAGCTTCCAGGGCAGCGCCCTCAGCCTGACCCGCGAAGGCCAACAGTTGCAGGCCCGACTCAGCACCCTGGCCCACGAACGCAAGCTCCCGGTCATCGAACAACCACTGATCCGCCTCGCCATCGCCGAATCCATCCTCCACGACATCCTCGGCCGCGACCTCATCGCGTTGCTGCGGCGCAACGCCAGCCTGCGCCTGGAAATCATCGCCCTCGACAGCGAACTGGCCCTGCGCGCCGTCAGTGCCGACATCGTCCTCTGGCTCGCTCCTGGCGAGCACCCGAACCCCGGTCCGACCTTTTCCACCAGCGAACCGCAACACCTCGCGCGGATCGAGTATCTGCCGCACATTGCCAAGCGCTATTCGCGGGTGACAGCTAGACCGGAAAGTACGGATGAACTGGCGGATTTCATGCTGGTGCAGTGGCAGCATGACCGGCGGGTTGAGAGCTTTCGCCCTTGGAATGAACTGGTTGAACAGCGGTTGGCCGGGGTGGTGCAGATGCAGTCTTATGAATTGATGCTGGAGATGATCCGCTGTGGCGCCTGCATTGGCTTGCTGCCGGCATACATGAGCCGCTTCGACCGTGGCCTCATCGCACTGCCCGGATTATTCGCCGAACCGATGCAGCTCCATGCTTGGCTCGCCGTCAACACCGACTCGCAAAACTCCCCCGAAATCAAAGCCCTCACCGACCTCATCCAGCAAACCTTCAACGAACGCCACGAATGGTTCCAGCCTTAACCCGACCCCCTGTAGGAGTGAGCCTGCTCGCGAAAGCAATCCGCCAGTCGAAGCTTCAGTGACTGACCCACCGCCTTCGCGAGCAGGCTCGCTCCCACAGGAATCTTCATTGCTTACGCGTTGATCGTTCCCACGCTCCGCGTGGGAATGCAGCCCGGGACGCTCTGCGTCCCCCAAGAGCTGGAACGCGGAGCGTCCCTTGAGGCATTCCCACGCAGAGCGTGGGAACGATCATCAACTGCACCCGTAACTGAATAAACCGCATCAACAGTGGGAGCGAGCCTGCTCGCGAAAGCAATCCGCCAGTCGAAGCCTCAGTGACTGACCCACCGCTTTCGTGAGCAGGCTCGCTCCCACAGGAATCTTCATTGCTTACGCGTTGATCGTTCCCACGCTCCGCGTGGGAATGCAGCCCGGGACGCTCTGCGTCCCCACCAGAGCTGGAACGCGGAGCGTCCCTTGAGGCATTCCCACGCAGAGCGTGGGAACGATCATCAACTACACCCGTAACTGAATAAACCGCATCAACAGTGGGAGTGAGCCTGCTCGCGAAAGCAATCCGCCAGTCGAAGTCTCAGTGACTGACCCACCGCCTTCGCGAGCAGGCTCGCTCCCACAGGAATCTTCATTGCTTACGCGTTGATCGTTCCCACGCTCCGCGTGGGAATGCAGCCCGGGACGCTCTGCGTCCCCACCAGAGCTGGAACGCGGAGCGTCCCTTGAGGCATTCCCACGCAGAGCGTGGGAACGATCATCAAAAGCCCGCTACTGCGGCAACTCCAAATTATCCAGCACCCGATTCACCGCCAGTTCGCCGAGCATGATCAGCTGCGCAATCCCCATCAGCGTCCGGCGTTGCGATGGCTTTACCAGCCCGGCGAATTCCTGGGCGATGGTTTTCGCGGAGGCGAGGGTTTCGCAGGCGTTGGCCAGCAGGTCTTCGTTTTTCGTGTCGGCGGTGACGGCGTACATGGCGCGGGGGCTGAAGGGCGGTGGGGTCGAGCCGGGTGGGCAGAGGTAGTGGTCGAGGGCGCGGTCGGCGGCTTGGTGAAGTTTTTTTGAGTCGAGGGATTCGTAGGGGGAGGTGGGGTCGGATTCGGGTGGGTTGGGTGTTGGTTTGATCATGGGTGAAGCCTCTAGAGTGGTGAAGCTGCCACCGTTCGCTGCTAACGAAGGAGGTGGCGGCTGTACGCGGGTTAGCAGACCAGGACTCTAGAACCCGGCGCACCGAAGTGCCCCACGCAAAGCCGCCATAACGGCAAGGCCTTGTGCGTCTAGAGATAACCCGGGCTGCTAAACCCGATCACTGAACATTCAGCGACCGCACCACAATAGAACCCGCCCCCAAGGCGCACAAGCCGGCGGATTCTGGCTTGGCTGTAGGCAACGACGCAAGGATTTGTAGCCTGGAAGGCGTGTCTGAAGGTGTCTTTTAAACAACGGCGTTTAAAAAACAAAAAATTGGCGACTGCACGGTAGACGTTTTTGCCGGGAAGCAGGTGTTGGCTATGAGGTCGCTTTCGCGAGCAGGCTCGCTCCCACAGGAATCTTCAGTGCTCACAGGGGTTGTGCCCGGGCTGGATCAAAATGTGGGAGCGAGCCTGCTCGCGAATGCAATCTGCCAGTCGAAGCTTCAGTGACTGGCCAACCGCCTTCGCGAGCAAGCTCGCTCCCACAATTTCATCTCGCCAGATTCGAGATCAGCGGTTTAGAGTGACCAGCCACACGCTGATCACGGACCGATCCCATGTCAGACCCAACCTCCACGATCCATCTCGAACGCTCCAACGAATCCCACCTCGAAGGTATCACTGCGCTTTACAACGACCCCGTCGTTGCACGGCAAGTGCTGCAAATGCCGTTTCAATCCACCGAGGTCTGGCGCCAGCGACTTCAGGCTGATAACGAACGTGCGCTGAAACTGGTTGCCCTGGACCAAGGCGTGGTGATCGGCAATCTGGGCCTGGAAGCTTATTCCCGCATGCGCCGCGCCCACGCCGGCAGTTTCGGCATGGCAGTCGGGGCGGCTTGGCAGGGCAAGGGCGTCGGATCGATGTTGTTGGCGGCGGCGCTGGAGGTCGCCGATAACTGGATGAATCTGCACCGCGTCGAACTCACGGTCTACGCCGATAACGAGGCAGCCATCGGCCTCTACCGCAAGTTCGGTTTCGAGACCGAAGGGCTGTTGCGTGATTACGCGGTGCGCGACGGGCAGTGGGTCGACACCGTGAGCATGGCCCGTCTACGCAATAGCCCGAAACCCTGAGTCAGTCGCCCAGCGCGAACGCCACTGCTGACTGCGCATGCAGCTCGGTAGTGTCGAGCAGGGGCAGGGCGCTGTGTTCGGGTTTGATCAGCAGACCGATTTCGGTGCAGCCGAGAATGATTGCCTGGGCGCCACGGGCGGTCAGGGACTGGATGACGCCTTGATAGATTTCTCGCGATTGTTCACTGATCACACCTACGCAGAGTTCGTCGTAGATGATCCGGTGCACCTCTTTGCGCTCGGCATCATCCGGCACCAGCACGGTCAGGCCTTGGGCGATCAGTCGCTGCTTGAGGAAGTCCTGCTCCATGGTGAACGCGGTGCCGAGCAACCCGACGGTGCGCGCGTCGATTTCCAGTGCAGCCTGCGCGGCGGGTTCGGCAATGTGCAAAAACGGAATGCTGATCGCCGCCTGAATCTGCTCGGCGACCTTGTGCATGGTGTTGGTACACAGCACCACGCATTCTGCGCCACCGGCTTCAAGCCTGCGCGCGGCATCCACCAGAATCGCCGCTGCATCGTCCCAGCGCCCGGCGTGCTGGGCCTGTTCGACCGGGCCGAAGTCGACGCTGAACATCAATAACTGCGCCGAGCGCAAAGGGCCGAGGCGCTCGCGAACCTGTTGGTTGATCAGGCGATAGTATTCGGCGCTGGACTCCCAGCTCATGCCGCCGATAAGGCCGATGGTGCGCATTGGATTTCCTCAAGCAAATGTCAGTGTCGAGCATTCAGGTGTGCCCGAAGTTTCCTTCTGTTCGAGACTCGACGCCAGTACCGACTGACTGTACCGCCGATCTTTCCCGCAACTGTGCATCTGCAACAACTAAACGTACGCCGCGCCGGGGATCTGCCACTATCACCCTTCGCAGGTCCTTTCCGAGGAACACCGCAATGAACGACGTACAGCAACTGGGCGAGATGCTGCGCCACTATGCCGAAAGCGAAGCGCACAAGAAGCAACTGTTCACCACGCAATCGGCTGCTTGGGCGGCTCGGATTGGCGCGCTGTTCGATCAGATCGAGCAATGGCTTGAGCCGGTCAAGGCGCCCAATCTGCTGGAGGTCAGCCGCGAGGCGTATGTCGCGTCCGGGCCGAGCGTGCCGGTGGAAACCTCGACGTTCAAGACGGAAAAACTGAGCATTGTGATTGCCGGCAAACCGGTGGAGTTTGTGCCGGATGTGATGGGCGGCGGCGGGCAGATTTCTTTGGCAGTGATGGGGCTGACGGCGGCGCGGTACGGGAGTATTTCGCTGGTTGGCCTGGCGGATGGTGCGTGGCAGTGGCGCAAGACCAATGGTTTGAAGGATCCGGATACGTTTGCGTTTGATGCGAATTTTCTGGCGCAGCAACTGCAAAGCCTGATTCCTCGCGATCGCACCTAGATTGGGACGCAGAGCGTCCCGGGCTGCATTCCCACGCAGAGCGTGGGAACGATCAAACACCGCTATCGCGAGCAGGCTCGCTCCTTGGGGGGGGGAGGCGAGTACCGGGGAAACCCTTAGGTTAGGTGCCAATCCGGCATTTTCCCTTGGGTCACTGATGGCCTTTTGGTAGAGTCGCCGTCGCCAGCGGGTTTTCGGCTGGACGATGGAACCGAAGAAGGGAGTCTGATCAGTGAGTCCGGGCAAAAAAATCCTCGGTCTCACGGCGTCGCTTTTGTTGCTGACGCTGTGGGCCAGTTACTTTTACGTATTCAAGGAAAACCGCGACGGCCAGCTTGGCGGTGTCGGCGAAAGCACCGCGTGGTGCGGCACGCCAACGACCAGTGAAGCGGCGTTGCTGGGCAAGGATCAACTGACCTTGCGCGTCACCAACAACCTGCGTGGCGAATTCATGGTTGGCGGCTCGCTGGTGGTTTCCGAACGAACCTTCAACCGCTACGACCTGGGCCGCAACGAACTGCGCCTTCGTCTGGAACCGCTGCAGTGGTCGTTCGGCGTGACGCCGATCTTCCTCGAGCAGGTCAAGGTGCAGCCGCTGAGCCGCAACCTCTCGTCGACCAATAAAAGCGCCTTCGCCGAACTTGAGCCTCGCGCAATCGGCGTGCACGCTCAGACTGCCGCGTTCCCCTTCGATACCTATCGCTACGGCTATAAACCGGTGCTGTATTACCTCAAGGGCAGCGAGCGCATCGACTTGCGCTTCAAGAACATCACCACGCTGATGGAGATGTCCAACACCTTCACGCCGATCCAGAAGTACAACCGCGCCGACTACATCAACGAGAAAAACTCGATGATCCGCGATGAGGACTACAAGCCGTACGGGGCGCATGAGTGCGCGTTCAGCGTCGAGCGCAAAGGCTCGTTCAAGGTCGTGGTGTTGCTGCTCTTGCTGGTGCTGTGCCTGCCGCTGATGCTGGTGTTTTACCGCGATGAGCCGGGGATCGACTTTCTCGCGACGCTGGTGGGAATTGCGGTGGTGCGCACATTGCTGATCGGGCCGGTGGAAGATTTCCAGCTATACAACATCGACTTCTTGTTTGGTGCGGCGATTCTGCTGGTGGGAACGGTATCGCTGATCAAGGCGATGCGCGCCAATAGCCGGCGAGAGATGGCGTTGCGCAGTGGCGAAACGTCGTCCTGGTAATACCGGATGGCGAGGCACACGCGCTGTCGGATGTGAACTTTGCAATTGGCCATCGCATTTGCCGGGGTTTTGGCTATACCTGTATCTCCCCTATGCAAAATGTCTTGGCCTTCTCAAAGGAATTACAGCATGAAGCTAGCCGTCGTGATGGGCACGCTGTGCATTGCCACCCTTGGCGTGGTGGGTTGTTCCAGCAAAACCGTCGAGCCTGACCAGTATTCCGGCTTTCTCAAGGATTACAGCCAGCTGAAGGAGGCCAAGTCACCCTCTGGTGCCGAGGTGATGCGCTGGATGGACCCGAAACTCGACATCAATAAATTCACCAGCGTTTACGTAGAGCCAAGCCAGCTCTACCCGAAGCCGCAAGCCACCGAGAAAATCCCCCAGCAGACTCTCAACGGCATCACGAGTTATTACGATCAGGCGCTCAAGCGCGAACTCGGCAAATCGCTGCCGTTGGCCGCAGGTCCCGGGCCGGGCGTAATTGTGGTGCGTCCGGCGATTACCGCAGTCAGCAGCAAGACCGAAGGCCTGCAAGTCTATGAAGTGATCCCGATCGCACTGGTCGCCGCAGCAGTAAGCACGGCCACTGGTATCCGCGACCAGGAAACCACGCTGGCCACCGAAGCGGTATTCATGGACGGCGCGACCAATCATGTCATCGCGCAGGTAGTGCGCAAAGGTACCGGCAAACCGCTGGAAAACTCTTCCCAGGTGATGAAAGCCGACGACATGAAAGCGGTGATCGATGGCTGGGCAAGCGATCTGCATCAGTCGTATCTGAAACTCAAATCTGAATCCAAATGATGCAGTAAGGCTGGTTGCCTTTTCGCGAGCAGGCTCGCTCCCACACTGGACTCGTATTCAGTATGGGAGTGAGCCTGCTCGCATTTCGCTGTATCAGTTTCGAATGTGCTGCCTGACACAACGCTTTTGCTAACAGGCTCACCCCTTCAGGGAAGCTGCGGTGGGTTGTATACAATGTCACCGCTCAGCACCCAACAATTTCCAACAGGGCATAGGTCGTCAGCCGATTTCGTGGTTAACTTCCGCCTCTTGCATGCTTTCCAATCAAAAAACAGAAGGACTCAAGTCATGGCTCAAGTCACCCTCAAAGGCAATCCGGTTCAAGTCAACGGCCAGTTGCCACAAGCCGGTTCCAAGGCGCCAGCCTTTTCCCTGGTAGCCGGCAATCTGTCCGACGTCACCCTGCAAGACTTCGCCGGCAAGCGCAAAGTCCTCAACATCTTCCCAAGCGTCGACACCCCGACCTGCGCCACTTCCGTGCGCAAGTTCAACGCCCAGGCCAACGACATCAGCAACACCGTGGTGCTGTGCATCTCCGCTGACCTGCCGTTCGCCCAGGCACGCTTCTGCGGTGCTGAAGGCCTGGAAAACGTACAGAACCTGTCGACCCTGCGCGGCAGCGAGTTCATCGAAAACTATGGCGTGGCCATCGCTGACGGCCCGCTGAAAGGCCTGACTGCTCGCGCGGTTGTGGTGCTGGATGAAAACGACAACGTCCTGCATAGCGAACTGGTCAAGGAAATCGCCGAAGAGCCTAACTACGAAGCGGCACTGTCCGTTCTCAAGTAAGGCTTTTACAATTGTTAACGGCCTGGCCCTGTCCAGGCCGTTTTCATTTGTGTATCAGGGTTTTGCCTCACACCTTGAAACGTAAGTGGAAGGTAAATTGCCGGTAAAGCTGCTTTGCTTAAATCCACTCAGTGCTTATCGTTCAGCCTCCCGTAATAGAAGCCCACGCGCCCAATGGTCAATAACTCCATGCAATCGTCCCCCCGCAAATCCCGTCGCTGGCTGATCAGCCTGCTGGTCCTGTTGGTCATCGCTGTCCTGTGCTGGAAATTCTGGCCCGCCGGCTCTGCTGACAAGGCGGGCGGCGACAAAGCGGCCGCCGGGCATACCGGGCGCTCGGGGATGATGCGGCCGGGCTTCGGCGGCGGTACCGGGCCGATTCCGGTGCGTGTGGCGCCGGCGGTGAAGGGCGACTTCCCGCTGTATTACAAGGCGCTGGGCACGGTCACCGCGCTGAACACCATCAATGTTCGCAGCCGCGTGGGCGGCGAACTGGTGAAGATTCATTTCGAAGAAGGGCAGATGGTCAAGGCGGGCGACCTGTTGGCCGAGATCGATCCGCGTCCTTACCAGAATGCTTTGCTCCAGGCCGAAGGCACGTTGCTGCAGAATCAGGCGCAACTGAAAAACGCCCAGGTCGACGTCGAGCGCTACCGCGGTCTGTATAAGGAAGACAGCATCGCCAAACAGACCCTCGACACCGCCGAAGCGCTGGTTGGCCAGTATCTGGGCACGGTCAAGACCAATCAGGCGGCGGTCAACGACGCCAAGCTCAATCTCGAATTCACCAAGATCCGCGCGCCGATTGCCGGTCGCGTCGGTCTGCGTCAGGTCGACGTCGGCAACCTCGTCGCCGCCAACGACACCACGTTCCTCGCGGTGATCACCCAGACGCAACCGATCAGCGTGGCCTTCACCTTGCCGGAAAACAGCCTCGACACCGTGCTCGCGCGTTACCGCAGCGGCGCCAAGTTGCCCGCCGAAGCGTGGGATCGGGGCGACACCAAGCTGCAGGCTACCGGTGTGCTGCAAAGCCTCGACAACCAGATCGACGTCGCTACCGGCACCCTCAAGTTCAAGGCCCGTTACGATAACCGCGACCAGTCGCTGTTCCCCAATCAGTTCGTCAACGTTCATTTGCTGGCCGACACGCTCAAAGGTGTAGTGCTGGCACCGTCGGCAGCGATTCAGTTCGGCACCAATGGCACCTTTGTCTATGCGCTGGACGGCGACAAGAAAGTCACCATTCGCCAACTGAAAATCGGTGCCAGCGACGGTGACAACACCGTGGTCACCGAAGGCCTCGCCGCGGGTGATCGCGTTGTGCTTGAAGGCACCGATCGCCTGAAGGAGGGCAGCGAAGTCGAAGTGGTCAATGACAGCAGCGAAGTGCCGACCTCGCCGACCGAGCACCTGCAAGGTAAATCCGCCGCCAATCCCGATGCGACCACCGCTGACAAGGCCAAGAAGGGCGCATGAACATTTCGCGGCTGTTCATCCTCCGTCCGGTAGCCACCACCCTGAGCATGCTGGCCATTGTCCTTGCCGGCCTGATCGCTTATCGCCTGCTGCCGGTTTCGGCCTTGCCGCAGGTCGATTATCCGACTATCCGCGTCATGACCCTGTACCCCGGCGCCAGTCCGGACGTGATGACCAGCGCCGTCACCGCGCCGCTTGAACGCCAGTTCGGGCAGATGCCGGGCCTCACACAAATGGCTTCGACCAGCTCCGGCGGCGCTTCGGTGCTGACCCTGCGTTTCAGCCTCGACATCAACATGGACGTCGCCGAACAGCAGGTGCAAGCCGCGATCAACGCCGCGACCAACCTGCTGCCGACCGACCTGCCGGCACCGCCGGTGTACAACAAGGTCAACCCGGCGGACACCCCGGTACTGACCCTGGCCATCACTTCGAAAACCATGCTGCTGCCCAAGCTAAATGACTTGGTCGATACGCGCATGGCGCAGAAAATCGCCCAGATCAGCGGCGTCGGCATGGTCAGCATTGCCGGCGGTCAGCGTCAAGCCGTGCGGATCAAAGTCAACCCCGAAGCGCTGGCGGCCAACAGCCTCAACCTGTCGGACGTGCGCACGCTGATCGGCGCCTCCAACGTCAACCAGCCGAAAGGCAACTTCGATGGCCCGACCCGGGTTTCGATGCTCGATGCCAACGACCAACTGACCTCGCCCGAGGACTACGCCAATCTGATCCTGACCTACAAGAACGGCGCGCCGTTGCGGCTCAAGGACGTCGCGGAAATCGTCGATGGCGCCGAGAACGAGCGTCTGGCCGCGTGGGCCAACCAGAATCAGGCGGTGCTGCTCAACATCCAGCGTCAGCCGGGCGCCAACGTCATCGAAGTGGTCGATCGCATCAAGGCCTTGCTGCCAAGCATCACCGACAACCTGCCGGCCGGCCTCGACGTCACGGTGCTGACAGACCGCACCCAGACCATCCGCGCCTCGGTCACCGACGTGCAACACGAACTGCTGATCGCCATCGCGCTGGTGGTCATGGTCACGTTCCTGTTTCTGCGCCGCGCCAGTGCGACGATCATTCCCTCGGTCGCCGTGCCGCTGTCGCTGATCGGCACCTTCGGCGTGATGTACCTCGCCGGTTTCTCGGTGAACAACCTGACGTTGATGGCACTGACCATTGCCACCGGTTTCGTCGTCGACGACGCCATCGTCATGCTCGAGAACATTTCGCGCTTCATCGAGGAGGGCGACAGTCCGATGCAGGCCGCGCTCAAGGGCGCGAAACAGATCGGCTTCACCCTGATTTCCCTGACCCTGTCGCTGATCGCCGTACTGATTCCGCTGCTGTTCATGGCCGACGTGGTAGGGCGCCTGTTCCGCGAGTTTGCCATTACCCTGGCGGTGGCGATCCTGATTTCCCTGGTGGTGTCGCTGACCCTGACGCCGATGATGTGCGCGCGCCTGCTCAAGCGTGAACCGCAAGAACACGAGCAAGGCCGTTTCTACCGCGCCAGCGGTGCGTTCATCGACTGGATGATCAAGGAATACGGGCGGATGCTGCGCTGGGTGCTCAAGCATCAGCCGCTGACCTTGCTGGTCGCCATCGGCACGCTGGCGTTGACCGTATTCCTTTACGTGATCGTGCCGAAGGGTTTCTTTCCGGTGCAGGACACCGGGGTCATTCAGGGCATTTCCGAGGCGCCGCAGTCGATCTCCTTCGCGGCGATGGGCGAGCGGCAGCAGCAACTGGCGAAGATCATTCTCGAAGATCCGGCGGTGCAGAGCCTGTCGTCCTACATTGGCGTCGACGGCGACAACGCCACGCTCAACAGCGGCCGCTTGCTGATCAACCTCAAGCCTCATGGCGAGCGCGATCTGACGGCCAGCGAAGTGATCGCACGCCTGCAACCGCAACTGGACAAACTGGTCGGCATTCGGCTGTTCATGCAGCCGGTGCAGGACCTGACCATCGAGGATCGGGTCAGCCGCACCCAGTACCAGTTCAGCATGTCCTCGCCGGACTCCGAATTGCTCAGCCAGTGGAGCGGCCGTCTGGTCGAAGCCCTGGCCCAGCGTCCGGAGTTGACCGACGTGGCCAGTGATCTGCAGGACAAAGGCTTGCAGGTTTATCTGGTGATCGACCGCGACGCCGCATCGCGCCTCGGCGTGTCGGTGGCGAATATCACCGATGCGCTGTACGACGCCTTCGGCCAGCGGCAGATTTCGACCATTTATACTCAGGCCAGCCAGTACCGCGTGGTGCTGCAAGCCCAGGCCGGGGAGAAGATCGGCCCGCAGGCGCTGGATCAGATTCACGTCAAGACCACCGACGGAGCGCAGGTGCGCCTGTCGAGTCTGGCGCATGTCGAAGAACGTCAGGCGCAATTGGCGATCACCCATATCGGCCAGTTCCCGGCGGTGATGATGTCGTTCAACCTCGCGCCGGGCGTGGCGTTGGGGCATGCCGTGGACATCATCGAGCAGGTGCAGCAGGACATCGGCATGCCGGTCGGCGTGCAGACTCAGTTCCAGGGCGCGGCGCAGGCGTTCCAGGCTTCGCTGTCGAGCACCTTGCTGCTGATTCTGGCGGCCGTGGTGACCATGTACATCGTCCTTGGTGTGCTCTACGAGAGCTACATCCACCCGATCACCATTCTTTCGACCTTGCCGTCCGCCGCAGTCGGTGCCTTGCTGGCGTTGCTGCTCAGCGGCAACGACCTGGGCATGATCGCGATCATCGGCATCATTCTGTTGATCGGTATCGTCAAGAAGAACGCGATCATGATGATCGACTTCGCCCTCGACGCCGAACGCACCCAGGGCATGGCCCCGGCAGAGGCGATCTATCAAGCGGCGCTGCTGCGCTTCCGGCCGATTCTGATGACCACGCTGGCGGCGTTGTTCGGCGCAGTGCCGCTGATGCTGGCCACGGGGTCTGGCGCGGAACTGCGTCAGCCGTTGGGTCTGGTGATGGTCGGCGGCTTGTTGGTGAGCCAGGTGTTGACGCTGTTCACCACGCCAGTGATTTACCTGGCTTTTGATCGGTTGGGGCGGCGTTGGACCAAGCCTGTCGCGGGAGAGGTGGTGTGAGCGGCGTGGTGAAAGCAGCTTCAAGCTGCAAGCTTCAAGCTGCAAGAAAACAGCAGCATGCGCGCGCAGGAACAGCTTGTAGCTCGCAGCTTGCAGCTTGGAGCTCGACGCTATGAACCTCTCCGGCCCTTTCATCAAACGCCCCGTGGCAACCATGCTGCTATCCCTGGCAATCATGTTGCTCGGTGGGGTCAGCTTCGGTCTGTTGCCCGTATCGCCATTGCCGCAGATGGATTTCCCGGTGATTGTCGTCCAGGCCAGTCTGCCGGGCGCCAGTCCCGAGGTGATGGCTTCGACGGTGGCGACGCCGCTGGAGCGGTCGTTCGGTGCGATTGCCGGCGTCAATACCATGAGCAGCCGTTCCAGTCAGGGTTCGACGCGGGTGATTCTGCAGTTTGACCTCGACCGCGACATCAACGGCGCGGCGCGGGAAGTGCAGGCGGCGATCAACGCCTCGCGCAATCTGCTGCCAAGCGGGATGCGCAGCATGCCGACCTATAAGAAGGTCAATCCGTCGCAGGCGCCGATCATGGTGCTGTCGCTGACCTCGGACGTGCTGGAAAAAGGCCAGCTTTACGACCTGGCTTCGACCATCCTCTCGCAAAGCCTGTCGCAGGTGCAGGGCGTTGGTGAAGTACAGATCGGTGGCAGTTCGCTGCCGGCGGTGCGCATCGAGCTCGAACCGCAGGCGCTGAACCAGTACGGCGTTGCTCTCGACGATGTACGCAAGACCATTGCCGACGCTAACGTACGCCGGCCCAAGGGTTCGGTCGAGGACGGCGAGCGCTTGTGGCAGATCCAGGCCAACGACCAGTTGGAGAAAGCCAAGGATTATGAGTCGCTGATCATTCACTACGCCGACGGCGCCGCATTGCGTCTCAAGGATGTGGCGAAAGTCAGCGATGGCGTCGAAGACCGTTACAACAGCGGTTTCTTCAACGACGACGCGGCAGTATTGCTGGTGATCAACCGTCAGGCCGGCGCTAACATCATCGAGACGGTCAACGAGATCAAGGCGCAGTTGCCCGCGCTGCAAGCGGTGCTGCCGGCCAGCGTCAAACTCAATCTGGCCATGGATCGATCGCCGGTGATCAAGGCCACGCTGCACGAAGCCGAAATGACCTTGCTGATCGCCGTCGCCCTGGTGGTGCTGGTGGTGTACCTGTTTCTGGGTAACTTCCGCGCCTCGCTGATCCCGACCCTGGCGGTGCCGGTGTCGCTGGTCGGTACCTTTGCGGTGATGTACCTGTACGGGTTCTCGCTGAACAACCTGTCGCTGATGGCGCTGATTCTCGCCACCGGTCTGGTGGTGGACGACGCCATCGTGGTGCTGGAAAACATTTCCCGGCACATCGACGAAGGCGTCAAGCCGATGCAGGCCGCGTACCTTGGGGCCAAGGAAGTCGGCTTTACCCTGCTGTCGATGAACGTCTCGCTGGTGGCGGTGTTCCTGTCGATCCTGTTCATGGGCGGGCTGGTCGAGAGCTTGTTTCGCGAATTTTCCATCACCCTGGCGGCGGCAATCGTGGTGTCGCTGGTGGTTTCCCTGACGCTGACACCGATGCTCTGCGCGCGCTGGCTCAAGCCGCACACGCCGGGCCAGGAAAACCGCCTGCAACGCTGGAGCCACAAGACCAACGACTGGATGGTCGGCAAATACGCCACCAGCCTCGACTGGGTATTGCGTCATCGCCGTCTGACCTTGTTCAGTCTGCTGCTCACCGTTGGCGTCAACATTGCGCTGTATGTGGTGGTGCCAAAAACCTTCCTGCCGCAGCAGGACACCGGCCAGTTGATCGGTTTCGTGCGTGGCGACGACGGTCTGTCCTTCAACGTCATGCAGCCGAAAATGGAAACCTTCCGCCGCGCCGTGCTCAAGGATGAAGCGGTGGAAAGCGTGGCCGGCTTCATTGGTGGCAACAACGGCACCAACAACGCGTTCATGATCGTGCGCCTGAAACCGATCAAGGAACGCCAACTGTCGGCGCAGAAAGTCATTGAGCGCCTGCGTAAGGAAATGCCCAAGGTCCCCGGTGCACAGTTGATGCTCATGGCCGACCAGGATCTGCAGTTTGGCGGCGGTCGCGAGCAGACCAGTTCGCAATACACCTACATCCTGCAGAGCGGTGACCTCGCCGAGCTGCGCAAGTGGTTCCCGAAAGTGGTCACCGCGTTGCGTGCCTTGCCCGAGCTGACCGCCATCGATGCCCGCGAAGGTGCCGGGGCGCAGCAGGTGACACTGATTGTCGACCGGGATCAGGCCAAGCGCCTGGGGGTCGACATGAACATGGTCACCGCCGTGCTCAATAACGCTTACAGCCAGCGGCAGATTTCGACGATCTACGACAGCCTCAACCAGTACCAGGTGGTGATGGAGGTCAATCCGAAATACGCCCAGGATCCGGTGACGCTCAAGCAGGTCGAGGTGATTACCGCTGACGGTGCGCGCGTGCCGCTGTCGACGTTCGCCCATTACGAAAACAGCCTGGAGAACGACCGCGTCAGCCATGAAGGCCAGTTCGCGTCCGAAAGCATTTCCTTTGACATGGCCGAAGGCGTGACCGTAGAGCAGGGCAGTGCCGCCATCGAACGAGCGATCGCCAAGGTCGGCTTGCCGGAGGATGTGATTGCGAAAATGGCCGGCACTGCGGACGCCTTCGCCGCGACGCAGAAGAGCCAGCCGTTCATGATCCTCGGTGCGTTGCTGGCGGTGTATCTGGTGCTCGGTGTGCTGTATGAAAGCTACATTCACCCGCTGACCATTCTCTCGACTTTGCCCTCGGCCGGGGTTGGCGCGTTGCTGTCGATCTATGCGCTGGGCGGCGAGTTCAGCCTGATTTCCCTGCTGGGGATATTCCTGCTGATCGGCGTGGTGAAGAAAAACGCCATCCTGATGATCGACCTTGCGCTGCAATTGGAGCGGCATGAGGGCCTGTCGCCCCTGGAGTCGATCCGCAGCGCCTGTCTGCAACGCTTGCGGCCGATCCTGATGACCACGCTGGCGGCGATCCTCGGCGCCTTGCCGTTGCTGCTCGGCCGCGCCGAGGGTGCGGAAATGCGCCAACCGTTGGGCCTGACCATCATTGGCGGCCTGGTGTTCAGCCAGGTCCTGACCCTCTACACCACCCCGGTGGTTTACCTTTATCTCGACAAGCTGCGCCATCGATTCAACAAATGGCGTGGCGTGCGTACTGATGCCGCTCTGGAAACTCCGCTATGACTGACCGTTCGCTTATCCAATTGGCCACCGTCCGCGGCTCGCGCCTATTGAGCCTGTCGCTGTGCGTGGCGCTGCTCAGCGCTTGCGCAGTCGGCCCGGACTACCAGCGCCCGCAAACTGCCGAAATCGCTCAGTTCAAGGAAGCCGAAGGCTGGCGTCAGGCCAACCCAAGCGACTCGCTGGCCCGGGGCGCCTGGTGGGAGTTGTACGGCGACCGGCAGCTCAACGCCTTGGTGGAAAAACTCAACAGCTCCAACCAGACTGTCGCCCAGTCCGAGGCGCAGTTTCGTCAGGCGCAGGCGCTGGTGCGCAGCGCGCGCGGGGCGTTTTACCCCAGTGTCGACCTGAGTCTGGGCAAGAACCGCTCGAGTCAGGGCACTGGCAGCAGCAGTTCGAGCCTGAGCAGTTCCTCAAGCGGTATTCGTGATACCTACACCGCGCAACTGGGCGTCAGTTGGGAAGCCGACGTCTGGGGCAAGCTGCGCCGTGGGCTGGAGGCGGATGAGGCCAACGCCCAGGCGAGTTTTGCCGATCTGGCGGCGATGCGTCTGAGTCAGCAATCGGAGCTGGTGCAGAACTACCTGCAACTGCGCGTCATCGATCAGCAGAAGCGTCTGCTCGAGGCCACGGTTGCCGCTTATGAACGCTCGCTGAAAATGACCCAGAACCAGTACCGCGCCGGGGTTTCCGGGCGCGATGCGGTGGCGCAGGCGCAAACCCAGTTGAAAAGCACCCAGGCCGATCTGGTCGACCTGATCTGGCAGCGCGCACAGTTTGAAAACGCCATTGCCGTGCTCACTGGCGAAGCCCCGGCCAACTTCAGCATCGCCGAAACCCAGAACATCCCGAATCTGCCCCAAGTGCCGTTGAGCCTGCCTTCACAACTGTTGGAACGCCGTCCTGACATCGCCTCGGCAGAGCGCTCGGTGATCGCCGCCAACGCCAATGTCGGCGTGGCGAAAGCCGCGTATTACCCGGACCTGACCCTGAGCCTGAGCGGCGGCTACAGCAGCAGTACCTCGAAAAACCTGATCAGCCTGCCGAACCGTTTCTGGTCGGTCGGCCCGCAGCTTTCTCTGCCGCTGTTCGACGGCGGCATTCGTTCGGCCGAGGTTGACCGCAGCGAGGCGGCCTATGACGAAACCGTCGCGCGCTACCGCCAGACCGTGCTCGACGGTTTCCGCGAAGTGGAAAACTACCTGGTCCAGCTCAAGGTGTACGAGGACGAAGCGGCGGTGCGCCAGGAAGCGCTGGATGCTGCCCGCGATTCCCTGCGCCTGACGGAAAACCAGTACAAGGCGGGCCTGATTGCCTATATCGACGTGGTCGTGGTGCAAGCCACGGCGCTGAGCAACGAACGCAGTGTGCTGAATATTCTGCAGAACCGACTGATCGCCAGCGTGCAACTGATCGCCGCGCTGGGCGGCGGCTGGGACGGTCAACTCGACGTCAGCGACAACCGCTGAACCTGCTCGCGAAAGTGGTGGGTCAGGCAACTACGATGGTGGCTGTGCCGACGCCTTCGCGAGCAGGCTCGCTCCCACAGGGATTCGCGTTCGAATGGTGAGGGGTGGCTGGACGCTGAAAAATTGTGGGAGCGAGCCTGCTCGCGAAAGCGGTGGGTCAGTCGAGTGAGATGGTGGCTGTGCCGGCGCCTTCGCGAGCAGGCTCGCTCCCACAGGGATTCGCGTTCGAATGGTGAGGGGTGGCTGGACGCTGAAAATTGTGGGAGCGAGCCTGCTCGCGAAAGTGGTGGGTCAGGCAACTACGATGGTGGCTGTGCCGACGCCTTCGCGAGCAGGCTCGCTCCCACGGGGATTTTTGTCTGGCATGAGATCGCCTTCACAGGGTGAGGTTAAAGCCCACCGCAGAGCCTTGTAGGACGATCGAACAAGCGTTTCATCGGCTTGATGGCAATTTGGTTACTTTGTCAGTGCGTTCTTCCGCGCAATCAGTACAATCGCCGCATTTGCCCGACCGAGAATGGAAGCAGTACGGTTTCGGCTTGTCACGAGAACGTCCATGCTCATCGGCAGCTACTCCTTCACCCTGGTTTTCATTTCGTTGTGCGTGGCCATTCTGGCTTCCTACACGGCGCTCGATCTCACCGGGCGCATTGCCACGGCTAAAGGCCGGGCCGTGCATTTCTGGACGGCGGGCGGGGCGTTGGCGATGGGCGTTGGCGTCTGGTCGATGCATTTCATCGGAATGCTCGCCTTCAAATTGCCGATCGACCTGGGCTACGACTTCGCCCTCACTGCGCTGTCGCTGCTGATCGCGGTGCTGTCCTGCGGCTTCGCGTTGTGGCTGGTCAGCCAACCGAAACTGCCACTGGCGCAACTGGCTTTCGGTGCGCTGATCATGGGTTCGGGCATCAGCGCCATGCACTACACCGGCATGGCCGCGCTGCGCATGACACCGGGCATCGATTACGACCCGACCCTGTTCAGTGCCTCCCTGCTGATCGCCGTCGGCGCCTCAGCAGCGGCATTGTGGATTGCCTTTCGCCTGCGTCAGCAATCGCCCTATGTGCGGCTGATTCGTGCCGGCGCGGCGGTGATCATGGGTGTGGCGATTGTCGGCATGCACTACACCGGCATGGCTGCTGCGCAATTTCCTGACGGCAGTTTCTGCGGCGCGACGCTCAATGGCTTGAAGGGCAATGGCCTCGACAGCCTGGTCGTGGTCACCACGCTGGCGGTGCTGTCGATTGCCTTGTTGACCTCGATCCTCGACGCCCGCCTCGAAGCGCGCACGGCTGATCTGGCGCACTCGCTGACGGTGGCCAACCGCGAACTCACCCAACTGGCCCTTCACGATCCGCTGACCAGTCTGCCCAACCGCATGCTGCTCGACGACCGCATCAATCAGGCGATCAAAAAGGTGCAAGAGCAGGGTGGCTGCTTCGCCTTGATGTTCATCGACCTCGACGGCTTCAAACCAGTCAACGACGCATTCGGCCATCACATGGGCGACCAACTGCTGCGCGAGGTCGGCGCGCGTCTGCGTGAAGACTTGCGCAGCCAGGACACTCTTGCGCGGATCGGCGGCGATGAGTTCGTTCTGCTGGTGCGTTTGAGCGAGCCCAATGACGCCTTGAGCCTGGCTGCGCGTCAGGTCAGCCTCATCGGTCGCACGTTCCGCGTCGCTGAACATGATCTGCAGATTTCCGCCAGTGTCGGCATCGCCCTGTACCCGGGCAACGGCGACAATGCCCAGGAACTGCTGATGAACGCCGATGCCGCGATGTACCACGCCAAGGGCGGCGGCAAGAATGGCTACAGCTTCTTCGATGCGTCGATGAACACCAACGCGCGCAAACAATTGCAACTGTTACAGGACCTGCGCGCGGCCATCGAGCACAACCAGTTCTGCCTGCATTACCAGCCCAAATTCGACGCCGCCAATGGCCGCCCGGTCGGTGCCGAAGCGCTGCTGCGCTGGAAGCATCCGCTGCATGGCATGCTGATGCCGGATAAATTCATTGATCTGGCGGAGAAAACCGGGCTGATCATTCCGATGGGTGAATGGGTGCTCAACGAAGCCTGCCGGCAGATGCGCGAATGGTACGTGCTCGGTTACACCGACTGGCGCATTGCCGTGAACCTCTCGGCCTTGCAGTTCTGCCATGCCGGGCTGGTGCAAAGCGTGGCCAAGGCGCTGGCGACCCACCACTTGCCGGCCAACAGCCTGACTCTGGAAATCACTGAAACCACAGCGATGAGCGACGCTGACGCGAGCATGACCGTGCTGCAAGAGTTGTCGGACATGGGCGTCGACCTGTCGATCGACGACTTCGGCACCGGTTATTCCAGCCTGATGTACCTCAAGCGCCTGCCGGCCAATGAGCTGAAGATCGACCGCGGTTTCGTCCGCGATCTGGAGCATGACAGCGATGATGCCGCAATCGTCTCGGCGATCGTTGCGCTGGGGCAGGCGCTGGATCTGCGGATTGTCGCCGAAGGTGTCGAGACCGGCGCGCAACAGGATTTCCTGACCAAACTGGGCTGTGATTCGCTGCAGGGCTATCTGTTGGGCCATCCGATGCCGGCGGAGCGCTTCATGCAGGACATCGTGCGTGGGCAACGGCTGGCGGTGGTCTGAGAGACCGAGTCATCGTTCTTCGCGAGCAGGCTCGCTCCCACAGGGGACGGCGGCAACACCATAGAACTCATGCAAAAGCCATGAATGGCAGTTATTCTTCCCCCGACTGTTACGTGTGCACGTGGGGGAAGGCCAGCATGGATAAAGTCATTGTCATCACCGGGGGCGGGCGCGGAATCGGCGCGGCTACGGCATTGCTGGCAGCCGAACAGGGCTACCGGATCTGCATCAACTATCAGTCGGATGAGCAGGCCGCACACAGCGTACTCGAACAGGTTCGAGCCTTGGGCGCGCAGGCCATCGCGGTTCGCGCCGATGTCAGCATCGAAGACGAAGTGATCGCGATGTTTCATCGCGTCGACACCGAACTGGGCCGTGTCACCGCGCTGGTCAATAACGCCGGCACCGTCGGACAGAAATCGCGGGTCGATGAGATGTCCGAATTCCGCATCCTCAAAATCATGAAAACCAACGTGCTGGCGCCGATCCTCTGCGCCAAGCACGCGATCCTGCGCATGTCGCCCAAACATGGCGGGCAGGGCGGCAGCATCGTCAACGTCTCCTCGGTCGCGGCACGCCTCGGTTCGCCGAACGAGTACGTCGATTACGCCGCATCCAAGGGTGCGCTCGACACCTTCACTATCGGTCTGTCGAAAGAGGTCGCGGGTGAGGGCATTCGCGTCAATGCCGTGCGTCCGGGCTACATCTATACCGACTTCCATGCGCTGAGCGGCGACCCGGATCGGGTCAGCAAGCTCGAATCGGCGATTCCCATGGCCCGGGGCGGGCGGCCGGATGAAGTGGCGGAGGCGATTGTCTGGTTGCTGTCGGACAAGGCATCGTATGCGACCGGGACGTTTGTTGATTTGGGGGGTGGGCGGTAAGGCCGAAAGATTTTCGCTAAAAGTGCGGCCCTCATCGCTGGCAAGCCAGCTCCCACAGATTTTGCGGCCTCATCAGATTCTGTATATGTCGAAGATACATGTGGGAGCTGGCTTGCCAGCGATGAGGCCGGTGCAAACAGCACAGAATCATCAGAACGACCGCACAATCCGCCCCAACGTCTCCATGGCCTTTTCCGATTCTTCGGTCCACGGGCTGCCGTAATTCAAGCGAATGCAATTCCTGAAGCGCTGGGTCGGCGAGAATATCGGCCCCGGCGCGATGCTGATGCCTTGCGCCAGTGCCATCTGGAACAACTTCAGCGAGTCCATCTGCTCCGGCAATTCCAGCCACAGAAAGTAGCCGCCCGCCGGTTGGCTGACCCGGGTCTGCGCCGGAAAGTAGCGGGCAATCGCCGCGAGCATCGCGCTCTGCTGTTCTTCCAGGGCATAACGAAGTTTGCGCAGATGCCGATCGTAGCCGCCGTGTTGCAGATAATCGGCGATAGCCGCTTGCGCCGGCATCGAAGCGCACAGTGAGGTCATCAGCTTCAGCCGTTCGATTTTCTGCGCGAAACGTCCGGCGGCCACCCAGCCGATGCGATAACCGGGCGCGAGACTTTTGGCGAACGAGCCGCAATGCATGACCAATCCTTCGGTATCAAAAGCCTTGGCCGGTTTTGGCGCCTGTTGCCCGTAATAAAGCTCGGCGTAGACGTCGTCTTCGATCAACGGCACCTGATGCTGACGCAGCAGTTCGACCAGTTCCTGTTTCTTCGCCTCGGGCACAGTCGCGCCCATCGGATTCTGGAAACTGGTCATGCACCAGCAGGCCTTGATCGGGTGACGTTCGAGGGTTTGCGCGAGCACACCGAGATCGATGCCATCGCGCGGGTGCACGGGGATCTCCACGGCTTTGAGTTTCAGACGCTCCAGCACCTGCAGGCTGGCGTAGAACGCCGGGGCCTCGATGGCCACCAGATCACCGGGCTCGGTCACCGCTTGCAAACACAGGTTCAGCGCTTCGAGGGCGCCGTTGGTGATAAGCAATTCTTCCATCGGCAACATCAGTCCGCCGACCATGTAGCGCAGGGCAATCTGCCGGCGCAGTTGCGGATTGCCCGGCGACATGTCGGTGACGACCATGCGCGGGTCCATCTCCCGCGCGGCGCTGGCCAGGGAGCGCGACAGGCGTTGCAGCGGGAACAGCGTCGGGCTGGGGAAGGCGGAGCCGAAGGGCACGGTGTTGGGGTCTTTGATCGAATCGAGTACCGAGAACACCAACTCGCTGACGTCGACTTCAGTGGATTCGTTGACTTGGCTGCTGATTACCGGCTCGGAGAATGTGCTCGGCGTATGGGCGTTGACGAAGTAACCGGAGCGCGGCCGGGCGCGGATCAGGCCACGGCGTTCGAGCAGATAATAGGCCTGGAACACCGTGGACGGGCTGACGCCGTAGGTCTGACTGGCGTAGCGCACCGACGGCACCCGCTGGCCGGGGCCGAGCACGCCGGAGCGAATCAGTTCAGCGATGTCGTCGGCGAATTTTTCGTAGCGTTTCATGGTGGATCCGAATGGGGTCTATAAGCAATCGCGTCGCCTCCATTCGCGAGCAGGCTCGCTCCCACAACGACCGCCATTTCCTGTGGGAGCGAGCCTGCTCGCGAATGAAAGCACCGCAGTCTAACGGCAATCAACGATTTATCGGCGCCACAAACCGGCTCTTCGCCACGCTGTAAACCTGCGGCTCGTCACTGTCTTCAATCCTGAAACTCAACGTCTGCGAACTGCTCGCCGGGCGCTCGGTGGTCATCGCCACCGACACCGGCACATCGACAATCTCTCCCGGCGCCAGGCTCAATGCCGTTTTGCCCTGCAATTCAAACCCGTCGCCATCAACCAGACTCAAGCGGTATTCCTGTCGCTGCTGAGTCTTGTTGATCACTTTCAGCGAATAAATATTCTCGATCTGCCCCTGAGCGTTCTCGCGGAACAACCCGCGATCCTTGGTCACGTCCAGCGACACCATCGGCCGCTCGATCAATGCCAGCGCCAACGCTCCGATCATCACCAACAACACCGCCGTATAGCCAATCAAACGCGGACGCAGCAGGTGGGTTTTGCCGCCCTGCAATTCGCGCTCGGAACTGTAGCGGATCAGGCCGCGCGGGTAATGCATTTTGTCCATGATCGAATCGCAGGCGTCGATGCACGCTGCGCAGCCGATGCATTCCATTTGCAAGCCATCGCGGATGTCGATGCCGGTCGGGCAGACCTGCACGCACAACTGGCAGTCGATGCAATCACCCAGGCCGGCTTCGACCGGGCGCACATCACGCTTGCGCGGACCACGGTTTTCGCCACGGGCGGCGTCGTAGGCAATGGTCAGCGTGTCCTTGTCGAACATCACACTCTGGAACCGCGCATACGGGCACATGTGCATGCACACTGCCTCACGCAGCCAACCGGCGTTGATGTAGGTGGCGGCGGCGAAGAACAGCACCCAGAACAGACTGACGCCACCGATCTGCAGGGTCAGCAAATCTTCGGCCAGCGGCCGGATTGGGGTGAAGTAGCCGACGAAGGTCAGGCCGGTGATCACGCTGATCGCCAGCCACAACGTGTGCTTGGCGGCGCGCCGCGCCAGTTTGTTCAGGCTCCACGGCGCCGCTTGCAGTTTGATCCGCTGGTTGCGTTCGCCTTCGGTGATCTTCTCGCACCACATGAAGATCCACGTCCACGAACTCTGCGGGCAGGTGTAACCGCACCAGACGCGACCGGCGAACACGGTAATTGCGAACAGACCGAAAGCAGCGATGATCAGCAGCGCCGAGAGCAGAATGAAATCCTGCGGCCAGAACGTCGCGCCGAAGATGTGGAATTTGCTTTCCGCCAGATCCCAAAGTACGGCCTGCCGACCGCCCCAGTTCAGCCACACGGTGCCGAAAAACAGCACATACAGAAGTCCGGCACCGCTCATACGCAGGTTGCGGAAAAGGCCGGTGAAACTGCGGGTGTGGATCTGCTTGTCGGTGGATCCGGCAGTCGCCTTCAGTGGGCGCGCGGGTACGCTTTTTATCGTTGGCGATGCTTCTACGGTTCGGACGGGGATTCGGTCGCTCATGGTCATTCGCTCATCAGCCTCCATCAGGCCGATGAACTATGGGCGCCGATCTGTTTGCAGAACAGACTCAGGTCTGGCAATAAAAAGCGGATCAGATGAGGTTTGGCGCAATGCCTGCGACAACTTGAAGCAACCTGCCAGGCAAGGCGCAAACGCCTATTGCAGGCGTCTGCGTCGGGTGTTGATCGAAATCAATCAAACCACCGAATCACTGTCATCGGCCTTCAGATGTTTGCGCCCGTCCTTGGCCCCGGCGACGGTCAAGGCATCGGCTTCTGCTTCGGTGATGTAGGTACGTTTGCCTTCGATTTCCACGAACGACATGGCTTTTTCGCTATCGGTCATGACTTCGAGGGTGTCGCAGATGCGAATTTCCTCACCATGCTCGACGGTGAAAAAACACACTTTCTGCTCGGGGTTGGATTCATCGATTCGAACGGGCATGGCGGCAGTCCTTGTTCCAGTGAGGTCTGCACGTTAGGGCGCGCAGCGCGCCGATCGTTCTGCGCAACCGATTAATGGTCGCTGTTG
This sequence comes from Pseudomonas sp. ef1, assembly GCF_007293365.2. Classification (NCBI taxonomy): domain Bacteria; kingdom Pseudomonadati; phylum Pseudomonadota; class Gammaproteobacteria; order Pseudomonadales; family Pseudomonadaceae; genus Pseudomonas; species Pseudomonas sp. ef1. Next base: position 3,856,057 of record NZ_CM129815.1, read on the forward strand.
TCCATCGTTTATCTAACCAATAACAAGGGAGGCACGATGGAAGACTGGTGGGATGAAGTGTGGGCAACGGTGCAAGCCGAATTTGCCGATATCGGCGACGCCTCGCAAATGACCCGAATCACCGTACGCCTGCTGATGGCGGCGATTCTCGGCGGGATACTCGGATTTGAGCGCGAGCATAAAGGCAAGGCAGCGGGCGTGCGCACGCACATGCTGGTGGCGTTGGGCGCTGCGCTATTCGTATTAGTGCCGCAGACCTCGGGCGCAGAATCCGATGCGATGAGTCGGGTATTGCAGGGCGTAATTGCCGGGATCGGCTTTCTCGGCGCCGGCACCATTCTGAAAAATCAGCAGGGCGACGAATCCCATGTCAAAGGCCTGACCACGGCGGCGGGCTTATGGATGACGGCGGCAATCGGCGTGGCGGCGGGGCTGGGCAAGGAGGCGACGGCATTGCTCAGTACCATTCTGGCACTGGCGATCTTCAGCGTGATGCCTTACGTGGTGAGAGTGTTCGAGAAGGATGTCGACAAGAACGACCACCTCTGACTTCCCGACGGCTGATGATCGTTGCCTGATCGTTCCCACGCTCCGCGTGGGAATGCAGCCCGGGACGCTCCGCGTCCCTTCTGGAGCCGAACGCGGAGCGTCCGTTGAGGCATCCCCACGCGGAGCGTGGGAACGATCAGGGGGGCAGGGTCAGACGATCACTGGCGGCATCGTATTCGGTGGCTCTTCTTTCGGCGGTGGCGTGGTGCCGGGTGGCTCTTGCTCGGGCACCGGTGGCGGCTCGGTATCCGGCAGGGTGGGTTTGTCGATGTTCGGATCAGGCGTTTCCGCCGGGATCGGGATGTTCATCTGATGACCTCCATATGGCACATGGCGTGGGACGTGCTTAAGTGAGTTGACCCGGCCACGACAAATTCGATCCGCCGGTTTGTCTTGTTAATTTCATCTGAACTTTTCCCCGCGCCGGTTGCTCGGAACCTAAGTGAGTTCATGACAGGGCCGGCGCTTTGTCGCGAATACTGTTCCGGCACAAGAGCGTCCTTGGGGCGTTAAGGAGAGATGCTCAATGACTGCTGAAAGACCTTCAGAGCTGAGTTACAACCCGCACATGCCATTGTCGCAGGCGTTGCTGCTGCCTCGAATCGTCATCGAAAACACCATGCCGACCCTCGACGGCGGCCAGTTTGCCGTCAAGTCGATTGCCGGGCGCGAAGTGGTGGTGACCAGCAAGGTGTTTGCCGACGGCCATGACAAGCTCGCCGTACGCATCCGCTGGCGTGAAGAAGGCCAGGAAACCTGGCAGACCGAGATCATGTCCGATCAGGGCAACAACACCTGGCAAGGTCAGTTCCGCCCTGAGGAGCAGGGCCGCTATCTGTATTGCATCGAAGCGTGGATCGACCATTTCGCCAGCTTCCAGTACGAACTGGAAAAGAAGCACAATGCTGCTGTGCCGGTTTCCTTGGAGCTGCAGGAAGGCCGGACCATGGTGCAACAGGCCGCAGAGCGCAGCGAAGGTCAGCTCAGCGAGCAGCTTGCCGCGCTGCACCATGAATTGTCCGGCCTGCTCGAAACCGAGCAGGTTGCGCTGTTTCTGCACTCGCGCAGTGCAGAGCTGATGGCTCAGGCCGATCACCGCGCCTACCTCAGCATCAGCGCCGAATTCCCCATGGACGTCGAGCGCGAACTCGCCGAGTTCGCCAGTTGGTATGAGCTGTTTCCGCGCTCGATCACTGACGATCCCCAGCGTCACGGCACGTTCAACGACGTGCACTCGCGTCTGCCGATGATTCAGGACATGGGCTTCGACGTGTTGTACTTCACGCCGATTCACCCGATCGGCCGCGCCCACCGCAAGGGCCGCAACAATTCCCTTACCGCCGGCCCTGACGATCCTGGCAGTCCGTACGCGATCGGCAGCGAGGAGGGTGGTCACGAGGCGATTCATTCGCAACTCGGCACCCGTGAAGATTTCCGCCGGCTGGTGGCTGCCGCCGCCGACCATGGCCTGGAAATCGCTCTCGACTTCGCCATCCAGTGTTCCCAAGACCACCCGTGGCTCAAGGAACATCCGGGCTGGTTCAACTGGCGCCCGGACGGCACGATCAAATACGCCGAAAACCCGCCGAAGAAATACCAGGACATCGTCAACGTCGACTTCTATGCGCCGGACGCGATTCCGAGCCTGTGGGTCGAGTTGCGCGATATCGTCGTCGGTTGGGTCAAGGAAGGTGTGAAGATCTTCCGCGTCGACAACCCGCACACCAAACCGCTGCCGTTCTGGCAATGGTTGATCGCCGACGTTCGCACGCTGTATCCGGAAGTGATCTTCCTCGCCGAGGCCTTCACCACGCCGGCGATGATGGCGCGTCTGGGCAAGGTCGGTTACTCGCAGAGCTACACCTATTTCACCTGGCGCAATACCAAGGCCGAGCTGGCGGAATATTTCACCGAGCTGAATCAGTCGCCGTGGCGCGAATGCTACCGGCCGAATTTCTTCGTCAATACCCCGGACATCAACCCGGCGTTTTTGCATGAGTCGGGGCGTCCCGGTTTCCTCATTCGCGCTGCCTTGGCAACGATGGGCTCGGGCCTGTGGGGCATGTATTCCGGCTTCGAGTTGTGCGAATCGGCACCGGTGCCGGGCAAAGAGGAATACCTGGATTCGGAGAAATACGAAATCCGCGTCCGCGACTTCACCGCGCCGGGCAACATCATTGCCGAGATCGCCCAGCTCAACCGCATCCGTCGGCAGAACCCGGCGCTGCACACCCATTTGGGCCTGAAGATCTACAACGCCTGGAACGACAACATTCTGTTCTTCGGCAAGCGCAGCGCCGATGGCACGAACTTCATTCTGGTCGCGGTCAGCCTCGATCCGCATAACGTGCAGGAAGCGAATTTCGAACTGCCGCTGTGGGAAATGGGCCTGCCGGACGATGCCACCACCCATGGCGAAGATTTGATGAACGGCCATCGCTGGGACTGGCACGGCAAGTATCAGTTCATGCGCATCGATCCGGCGTATCAGCCGTTCGGGATTTGGCGGATCAGCGCCACGTAATGATCGTTCCCGCGCTCTGCGTGGGAATGCATCCCGGGACGCTCCGCGTCCCAAAGCGGACGCAGAGCGTCCATGGCGGCATTCCCACGCAGAGCGTGGGAACGATCGTCGTGGGACGCCCATAAAGTATTCAACAGGAGTTCCACATGGCGAAGAAACCCAAGGCAGCCGCCTTCATCAAAGACCCGCTCTGGTACAAGGATGCGGTGATTTATCAGGTTCACGTCAAATCGTTTTTCGACTCCAACAATGACGGGATCGGCGACTTTCCCGGGCTTATCGCCAAACTCGATTACATTGCCGACCTCGGCGTCAACACCATCTGGCTATTGCCGTTCTATCCCTCGCCACGCCGCGACGACGGCTACGACATCGCTGAATACCGTGGCGTGCACAGCGACTACGGGACCATGGCCGACGCCAAGCGTTTCATTGCCGAAGCGCATAAGCGCGGGCTGCGGGTGATCACCGAGCTGGTCATCAACCACACCTCCGACCAGCACCCGTGGTTCCAGCGTGCGCGTAAAGCCAAGCCCGGTTCAGCGGCGCGAGATTTCTACGTGTGGTCCGATGACGACCAGAAATACGACGGCACGCGGATCATCTTCCTCGACACCGAAAAGTCCAACTGGACCTGGGACCCGGTCGCCGGCCAATACTTCTGGCACCGCTTCTACTCGCACCAGCCGGATCTGAACTTCGACAACCCGCAAGTGATGAAAGCCGTGTTGTCGGTGATGCGCTACTGGCTGGACATGGGCATCGACGGCCTGCGCCTCGACGCGATTCCGTACCTGATCGAGCGCGACGGCACCAACAACGAAAACCTGCCCGAGACCCACGACGTCCTCAAGCAGATCCGTGCCGAGATCGACGCCAACTATCCCGACCGCATGCTGCTGGCCGAGGCCAATCAGTGGCCGGAAGACACTCAGCTGTATTTCGGTGACACCGATGCCGCTGGCGTCAATGGCGACGAATGCCACATGGCCTTCCACTTCCCGCTGATGCCGCGCATGTACATGGCACTGGCCCAGGAAGACCGTTTCCCGATCACTGACATCCTGCGTCAGACCCCGGAGATTCCGGCGAACTGTCAGTGGGCGATTTTCCTGCGTAATCACGATGAGCTGACCCTGGAAATGGTCACCGACCGTGAGCGCGATTACCTGTGGAATTACTACGCCGCTGACCGTCGCGCGCGGATCAACCTCGGTATTCGCCGTCGTCTCGCTCCGTTGATGGAGCGCGATCGCCGCCGTATCGAACTGCTCAACAGCCTGCTGCTGTCGATGCCCGGCACGCCGACGCTGTACTACGGCGACGAAATCGGCATGGGCGACAACATCTACCTCGGCGACCGCGATGGCGTGCGTACACCGATGCAGTGGTCGATCGACCGCAACGGCGGTTTCTCCCGCGCCGATCCGGCCAGTCTGGTACTGCCGCCGATCATGGACCCGCAGTATGGCTATCAGTCGGTCAACGTCGAAACCCAGTCCGGCGATCCGCACTCGTTGTTGAACTGGACGCGCCGTCTGCTGGCCGTGCGCAAGCAATCGAAAGCCTTCGGCCGTGGCACCTTGAAAATGCTCTCGCCGAGCAACCGTCGCGTGCTGGCTTACACCCGCGAATACACCGATGCCGACGGCAAGCACGAGATCATTCTGTGCGTGGCGAACGTCTCGCGCAGTGCGCAAGCGGTCGAGCTGGACCTGTCCGCGTATGTCGGCATGGTGCCGGTGGAAATGCTCGGTGGTAACGCGTTCCCGCCGATCGGTCAGTTGAATTTCCTCCTGACCCTGGCGCCGTACGGTTTCTATTGGTTTGCACTGGCGGCAGAAAATCAGATGCCGAGCTGGCACGTCGAGCCGGCGCAGAGCCTGCCGGATTTCACCACGCTGGTGCTGAAAAAGCGCATGGAAGAGCTGCTCGAAGTGCCGTCGCGTACGACGCTGGAGCAAAGCATCCTGCCGAGCTGGCTGCAGAATCGTCGCTGGTTTGCCGGCAAGGATGCGGCGATCGAGAAGGTCAATCTGGCTTACGGCGTGCGCTTCGGTGACGCCCAGCACCCAGTGCTGCTCAGCGAAATCGAAGTCACCAGTGGCGGCCAGACCAACCGTTATCAGCTGCCGTTCGGCTTCATTGGCGAAGACCATGTCGGCCCGCCATTGCCGCAGCAATTGGCGCTTTCGCGTGTACGCCGTGTGCGTCAGGTTGGCCTGATCACCGATGCGTTCACCCTGGAAACCTTCGTCCGCGCCGTTCTGCAAGGCATGCAGAACAACACCGTACTGGAGTCGATCGAAGGCGAAATCCGCTTCGAACAGACAGATCATCTGGAAAAACTCGGCCTTGGCGCCGAGTCGGATGTGCGCTACCTGTCGGCCGAGCAATCGAACAGTTCAGTGGTAATCGGCAACAGTCTGGTGCTTAAGCTGATACGCAAAGTCGCTTCTGGCGTACACCCGGAACTGGAGATGAGCGCTTACCTGACCGAGGCCGGGTTTGCCAATATCTCTCCACTGCTCGGTTCGGTGATTCGCCGTGACGCGCAAGGCGAAGACAACTTGCTGATGATCGCCCAAGGCTATCTGAGCAATCAGGGCGACGCATGGGAATGGACGCAGAACAACCTGGAACGGGCGCTGCGCGATGAACTGGCCGACGCCATGTCCGAGCAGGAGCAGCATTACAACGCCCTCGGCGAGCTGAGAGACTTCGCCGGCATGCTTGGTCAGCGTCTGGGCGAGATGCATCAGGTGCTCGCTGCGCCAACCGACAATGCCGGCTTCGCGCCGCAAGTGTCGTCGAGCAAGGACATGGCCGCGACGGGCAAGGATGTCACCGCCCAGGTCGAACACGCCTTGAAACTGCTCAAACAGCATCAAGGCGAGTTGAATGCGGCGGATCAGAAACTGGTCAAGCGTCTGCTCGACGAGAAGAAAACCATTCTTGCCCATGTGCAGGATCTGGCGAAGAAAGCCACCGGCGGCTTGCGCATTCGGGTGCATGGCGACTTGCATTTGGGCCAGGTGCTGGTGATCAAGGGCGACGCCTACCTGATCGACTTCGAGGGCGAACCGGCGCGGCCGCTGAGCGAGCGCCGCGGCAAGCACAGCCCGTACAAGGATGTCAGCGGCGTACTGCGTTCGTTCGATTACGCAGCGGCGATGACCATCAATGTGCATAACGTTGATAACAGCGTCGAAGCCGAAGCGGCGCGCAAACGGGTCGCCGAGCGTTATCTGCGTGAGGCACGCGAGGCATTTGTCCAAGCATACCGCGAGGCAGCAGCTAGTCTTGAGCATGCCTGGCAGGATCCCGAGGGTGCCGACGCCGCGCTGGCGTTGTTCGGCCTGGAAAAAGCCGCTTATGAAGTGGCTTACGAGGCAGAAAACCGCCCAACGTGGCTGCCCGTGCCATTGCACGGCTTGTATGGATTATTGACAGGGCTTAAACCCTTTTCCGATCTTGGTGGAGAGTAGTCATGAGTTTCTCGAACAAGGAACAGGGTGTGGTAAAGGAAGCATTGTTACCCTCGGCGCGCGACATCGATGCTTTGGTGCGCGCTGAACATCAGGACCCGTTTTCCATTCTCGGCCCGCACGGCGATGGCGCTGGTGGGCAGTTCATCCGTGCTTATTTGCCAGGTGCGCTGAGTGTGGCGGTGCTGGACAAGGACAGCGGCGAAGAGCTTGGTCCGCTGGAGATGACTGAGACGCCGGGGCTGTTTGTCGGCCATTTCGATCAGGCGCGACCGTACCTGTTGCGCACGCGCTGGGCCGGTGGCGAGCAGGTCGCCGAAGATCCGTATAGCTTTGGTCAGCTGCTCGGCGAAATGGATTTGTATCTGTTCGCCGAAGGCAATCACCGTGACCTCAGTGCTTGCCTCGGTGCGCAGCTGAAAACCGTTGATGGCGTGGACGGTGTGCGCTTTGCCGTGTGGGCGCCGAATGCCCGCCGTGTTTCGGTGGTTGGCGATTTCAACGTCTGGGACGGTCGCCGTCACCCGATGCGTCTGCGCCACCCTTCGGGCGTGTGGGAGTTGTTCATCCCGCGCCTGCAAGCGGGGGAGTTGTACAAGTACGAAATCCTCGGCGCCCACGGCATTTTGCCGCTCAAGGCCGACCCGATGGCACTGGCCACCAGCCTGCCGCCGGACACCGCTTCGAAAGTTGCCTCGCCCCTGCAGATCGACTGGCAGGATCACGACTGGATGAATTCCCGTCAGGATCGCCAGCAGCGCTCAAAACCTCTGTCGATCTACGAGTTGCACGCCGGTTCCTGGCAGTGCGAGCTGGATGATCTCGGCGAGGTCGCGCGCCAGTACACCTGGCCGGAGCTGGCCGAGCGCCTGATTCCTTATGTCAAAGAGCTGGGTTTCACCCACATCGAACTGATGCCGATCATGGAGCACCCGTTCGGTGGTTCCTGGGGTTATCAGTTGCTTTCGCAGTTCGCGCCGAGTGCGCGTTATGGCACGCCGGATCAGTTCGCCGAGTTCGTCAACGCCTGTCACCAGGCCGACATTGGGGTGATCCTCGACTGGGTGCCGGCGCATTTCCCCACTGATACCCACGGTCTGGCCCAGTTCGACGGCACCGCGCTGTACGAATACGGCAACCCGCTGGAAGGCTTCCATCAGGATTGGGACACGCTGATCTACAACCTCGGTCGCACCGAAGTGCACGGCTACATGCTGGCCTCGGCGTTGCACTGGCTGAAACACTTCCATATCGACGGCCTGCGGGTGGATGCCGTGGCTTCGATGCTGTACCGCGACTATTCGCGCAAGGCTGGCGAATGGGTGCCGAATCGCCACGGCGGTCGGGAGAACCTGGAGGCCATCGACTTCCTGCGGCATTTGAACGACGTGGTTGAGCTGGAAGCGCCGGGTGCGCTGGTGATTGCCGAAGAGTCCACCGCCTGGCCGGGCGTCAGTCAGAGCACCCAGCAGGGCGGTCTCGGGTTTGCCTACAAATGGAACATGGGCTGGATGCACGATTCGCTGCACTACATCCAGCAAGATCCGGTGTACCGCGCCCATCACCACAACGAGTTGAGCTTTGGTCTGGTCTACGCCTGGTCGGAACGCTTCATTCTGCCGATTTCCCACGACGAAGTGGTGCACGGCAAGCACTCGTTGATCGACAAGATGCCTGGCGATCGCTGGCAGAAGTTTGCCAACCTGCGCGCCTATCTGAGCTTCATGTGGACGCATCCGGGCAAAAAGCTTTTGTTCATGGGCTGCGAGTTCGGCCAATGGCGCGAGTGGAACCACGATCAGCAGCTGGACTGGTACCTGCTGCAGTATTCCGAGCACAAAGGCGTGCAGAAACTGGTTGGCGATCTCAACCGGCTGTATCGCGAAGAGCCGGCGCTGCACGACCAGGACGATGCGCCGCAGGGCTTCCAGTGGTTGATTGGCGACGATGCGATCAATAGCGTTTACGCGTGGTTGCGCTGGAGCAAGGATGGCTCGCCAGTGCTGGTGGTTGCCAACTTCACCCCGGTACCGCGCCAGGCGTATCGGGTCGGCGTGCCGTTTGCCGGGCGCTGGACCGAGCTGTTCAACAGTGACGCCGACATTTACGCCGGCTCCAACTATGGCAATGGCGGCGGAGCGTTGACCGAAGAAGTGCCAAGCCATGGTCAGTCGTTGTCGCTGGAACTGAACCTGCCACCATTGGCGGTGTTGATTCTCAAGCCGCAGGGCTGATCCAGGTACAGTAAAACTGTGGGAGCGGGCTTGCCCGCGATGAGGCCGTCACATTCAGCACCTTTGTTGACTGACACTCCGCCATCGCTGGCAAGCCAGCTCCCACAGGGTTTTTCACTGATCAGCAGATCACCAACGCATCCGCACTCCAAGGCTGCCGATAATGCCGTTCAGATCATTGTCATCCACATCGCTGCTGTAATCGGCGCTCATGTACAGGCTTACTGCCGGTGTGACCCGCGCCACCAGACCCAAACCCAGTTCCACTGTTGATGACTTGCGGCTGCTGCTGATCTTGTCGACCTGATCAAGGGTCACCGTGCTGCCGGTGTAAACGGTGTGCCAAAGGTTGGTGCGCACGTAAGGTTCAACAGGCAACCCGTTCAAGTCATAACTGCCTTTCAACCGCGCACCGACACGGCCACTCCACGCGGTCAGGTCGGTCGACGAGGCGTTGCCCGAGCCGGCATAAGGCGCGTCGAGGCTGATGCGCTGGTTGATCAGTTGCGCCTGTGGTTCGACCACCCAGTTGTCACTCAAGCCGATCGGATAACCGCCTTCAACGGAAAAGGTCATCGCGTTGCCTTCGGTGGCTTGCCGATTGCCTTGCGGGGTCCGACTGAAACCGCTGACCCGACCGCCGCTGGCCGACAGGTCGACGTGCCAGCCCTGCGCGCCGACCAGGCTGTAATAGGCGCCAAGGCTCTGGCCTTGCAGGTTGAGGCTGTCAGTGTTGCGGTCGGCGAGGGCGCGTCGGGTCAGCGCACCACCGGCATTCAGCTGGACCTGATTGTCGCCACCTATGAGACCAAGGGTCTGGGTAGTCCCGTTACCGCTTTTCAACGTGAGCACGGCCGGACCTTTGAACTCGCCACCGGCCATCGCATAACCGGTAGAAAGTGCGTCGGTCTGTGCTTGCCGAGCGCTTTTGCCGTACAGCTCGTCCCATGCGGAGGGTGCAAGATCTTCGGTGATCAGGCGCGAACTCTGCTGACTCAATGGCAGCGGTCCGGGCGTTATCACGGTCACTGGCAAGGTCATCACAGGGACATCGGCGCGATACCACGCGGGTTCATCCGCCGAAAATTCCGCATGCGCCTCCATGGACGAGCACAGCAACAGCGAACCTGACACTGTGCAAAAAGTGATTTTCAATTCATGTGGGGTCAGTGAAGTTTTCATGGAGGTCTACCTTGCAAGCGCATGCGTCATCTCGTGTTTGGCGTCTCTCCTACCCCGAACGAGGGGCGACCGAATAGAGCGGGGCGAACCGCGGCTGCTCGATTTCGCGAGTGCCGGAAGGTCAGCCCCAGTAGTGATTCCGGGGGTAGTAAGGTAGAGATAAGAAGAGCGATGCCCGCGCGTCAAGAAAATGCACGATGAATGGCGCGCTTAAATCAGCAACCGCAAGCGTTTGTTTTTCTGCACATAACTAAGTGCTTGTTTGCATGGAAAAACGCTTGCGAAGGGTGCATCTGACGGTTTTTTGCCGCCGACGAAAGGTCCTTCCGAGCGGTAATTGCCGGAACGATCTGTCATTAGATGGCTGTCAAAAATGCAGCTAGAGGTGCACTTCAACCGCCAAGGGAAGATGATCCGACAAATGCGTCCACGGCTTGTTGCCGAGAATCCTTGGATCGTGGCTGCTGGCATTGCGCAGGTAAATCCGGTCCAGGCGCAACAGCGGAAAACGCGCCGGATAGGTTTTCGCCGGGCGCCCATGATGACGTTCAAAAGCTTCGTGCAAATAGTCGCGACGGGCGAGGGCGGCGTTGCCCTGCAACTGCCAGTCATTGAAATCACCGGCAATGATCACCGGCGCATCGTCGGGCAGTGATTCAAGCAACTGGCAAAGCAGCTGCAACTGCAATTGCCGATGGCTTTCCAGCAGACTCAAATGCACACAGATCGCGTGCACCTCGGCATGCCCGGGCACATCCAGGATGCAGTGCAACAGCCCGCGCCGTTCAGGCCCGGTGATCGACACGTCGAGGTTGCGATATTCGCGGATCGGGTATTTCGACAGCAGCGCGTTGCCGTGGTGGCCGTCGGGGTAAACGGCGTTGCGGCCGTAGGCAAAATCGCTCCACATACTGTCGGCGAGGAATTCGTATTGCGAGGTCTGCGGCCAGTCGTTGTAGCGACTCGAATGGCGCTCGTGTTCACCCACCACTTCCTGCAGAAACACCAGATCGGCCGAGGTACTGCGCATCGCCTCGCGCAGCTCCGGGAGAACAAACCGCCGATTCAGCGCAGTGAAGCCCTTGTGGGTATTGACCGTGAGTACCCGCAGGCGATGAATGACTGGCGCGTCGACCGCTTGACGCTTGGGATCGCTGGACACGTTCACTCCTCTGATTTGGGCCATGCCTGTTCATGCGACTGGTTTGAGGGGGTGGCAGTTCCTTACAGAAATATTTGATCGTACACAGGACTCTGTGGGAGCTGGCTTGCCAGCGATGGGGCCAAATCAGCAGTATCTCTATTGCCTGATACACGGCTATCGCTGGCAAGCCAGCTCCCACAGGATTTCACGGTGTCAGAGGGATCTGTGGTGCTTAGACAAAGACGATTTCATACGGCAAGCGCATCCGCTCCAGCAGCACCGGGGGCAGCAGCGGGGCGATGCCGATGGCCGGTTCGCCTTTGAGCTGGCTGGCGTAAGCGTGGGTGGCGTGGCTCTTGCGCGCTACGGTCCATGTGTCGAGACGTAGCTTGCGCGCGCGTTCCCAGGGAATCATTTGCTGCTCGCGCTCCGGCCAGTGCCAGGCCCACACCGGCACATCGTGGTAGGTCGCCCCGGCCTTCTGCGCCGCGTCGAAACTGGCCCGGCCAACCACTTCATGATCCGGCGGGCCATCCTTGCGCCAGGTACTGAACACCACGTCGCCCGGTCGCAGGTAACGGCCGATGAACTCGGTGAGCTGGCTTTGCTGATCACTCAGTGCGTTGTCGGTAAAGCCGCCGCGCACCCACTTCAGGCTGTGCATGGGCAGGCCGAGGCGGCGCAGGGCTTCGACGCTTTCCTGCGGGCGGAACACGCTCAGGCGTTGTTCCGACCATTGCCGCGAGCCGGGGTGGCTGGCGCTGCCGTCGGTAATGGAGAGCAATTGCAGTGGATGGCCAAGGCTGGAAAGCAATTGCAGCAGACCGCCGCAGGTGACCACTTCATCGCCCGGATGCGGGGCGATGACCACGGCGCGGGCGCCGGCGGGAACCAGGCTGTGGGTGTTGATGACGGGAATATTGTCGAGTTGCGGCGCGCTGTTCCAGATCTGCGCTGGCAGGCCGTGTTCGTTGATCAATGACGATTTCATGAGTGCGACGTCCTTGTGGTATCTCGCCCTCAGTCGTGAACAGCCAACGCTGATCGCGGCCCGTGAAGGCAAATGAATAGCAACGGTGCAGTGCTCCAACCCTTGGATTACTGCGAAGCAGAGTATTGCTCAAGACAGCGGATTCGTCGCGTCACAGATCGATCTGATCCGTATTTTTTTATTCCAGCTGTGCCAGATTGCGCAGAAAGTCACCGAATCCGCCCTTGGCCCGACTGTCCAGACGGGCGCTGGTGTGCACTTGCGGACGGTGACTCCAGGCGATATTCGCACCGCTGCGCTCCAGCGCACGCACCAGTTGCACGTCCTCGTCACAGGTCAGCGGTTTGAAACCGCCGGCCAGGCGATAAGCCTCGGCGCTGACACCGAGGTTGGCGCCGTGAATGTGTCGATGCCCATCGCGCGCCTGATAATGGCGGTGATAGCGAATCTGCGCCGCTTCATCGATCGATTCGTGCCAGTGCTCGACGGTCACCGTGCCGCACACTGCGTCCGCCTCCAGTCCCAGTTGCGCCGCCAGCCAGTCATCGGCGACGCGGCTGTCGGCGTCAGTGCAGGCGATCCAGCGGGCACCGCGCTCGAGCAGCAGTCGCGCACCGGCGGCTCGGGCTTCGCCGACGTTGCGTGCGTCGATCTGCAGGCTCAGCACCGGATAAGCGCTGACGATCTGCGCCGAGGCGTCACTGCAACTGTCGAGCACCACCAGTATTTCCACCGGCTCGCCGCCCAGTTGTGCATGCTGGCTGGCGCGCAACGCTGCACGCAGGCATTCATCAAGCAGCGCCTCTTCGTTGTGCGCCGGAATCACGATACCGATCAACGCAAGCCCTCCAGTGCCGCCACCGAGCGTGGCTCGCGGCTCCACAGTTCGAGAATGAAATCCGCTTCCTGATGCAGCACCAGACGCGGCAAAGCCAATTGATCGTGAATCTGATCGTGGACCTGACGTGCATTCAGCGGACAGCCCTCGATCGGCGGGCGCCAATGGCAAGCCAGCAGTTGACCGTCGGCGGTCAGTGACTCACTGATCCGGCGGATCATTTCTGTCAGATCTTTTTCGTCGAGGTAGTAGCCGATTTCGCTGAATACGATCAGGTCGAATTTTTCCTCCGGCCAGTCAGCCGGAAGGCGGCCCTGACGGACTTCGGCATGCTCGAACACACTCAAGCGCGTCCGCGCCAGCTTCACCGCCGCGCTCGCCGTGTCGCAGGACAACAGGCGGTCGGAGCGCGGAGCGAGTTCTGCACTCAGTTCGCCGTTGGCGCAACCCGGCTCGAAAACCGACCTGTAGCGCGGACGCGGCAGGGCAGCGAGGGTGATCGCGCGCTTGCGCTGTTCGTACCAGCGCTGGCGGAACGCCCATGGGTCGTCATTGCCCGCGAACAGGCCGTCGAAATAGCGGTCATCGACGCTCACAGGAACACCACTTCAAAAGGTTGCAGCAAACGATCAAGCACATAGGGCGCAAGCACCGGCCCGAGCCCGACGTCGCGGTCGCCTTCCAACTGGCTGGCGAACGCGTGGGCCGCGTGGCGTTTGCGCGCGATGTGCGTGGGTGACAGAAGAATCTTGCGCGCGCGTTCCCATGGTACCGAGGCGTCTTCCGGGGTTGCCCAGTGCCAGGTCCAGACCGGAAGTTCATGGCAGGTCGCACCAACGCGTCGCGCCGCTTCGACACTGGCGCGGCCGACGGCCTCGTGATCGCTGTGACCGTCCTGGCGCCAGGTAGTGAAAACCACGTCACTGGCATGCAGGTAACTGGCGATGAATTCGCTCAACCCGGTTTCCTGAGCCGCCACTTGCGTGTCGGTAAACCCGCCGCGCAGCCATTTCAGGCTGTGCATCGGCAAGCCGAGGCGGCGCAGAGCTTCGGCGGATTCCTGCGGTCGCACCACGCTCAAGCGTTCGACCGTCCAGCGTTGCGAGCCGGGGTGACTGGCGCTTCCATCGGTAACCGAGATCAATTGCAACGGCCGTCCGGCTGCCGCCAGCAACTGCATGATGCCGCCGCAACCGAGCACTTCGTCATCCGGATGCGGCGCGATGATCACCGCCCGCGAACTCAGCGGTACCAGGTCAAGAACGTCGATGGCGGGCAGTTCAGCCAGACGCTGCGAACCCTGCCATTGCTGCAGTGAAGTGCCTTGGCCGACGATCGGGTTGTCCCTCATAACGCCCAGACCTCGCAGGATTGACCGGCAATCCGCTGGCCCAGCGCAGCAAGGTCGCGTTCGGCGTGACTCTGGCGCAGAAATACCGGCAAGTCGGCACTCAGTCGCGCAAAATGCCGATCCTGACAAAACGGCCCGGCACCCAGCGCCCGGCCGACTTCGCGCATGACCTGTTCGGCAGACTGTTCGACCACCGCGCGGGCGCGACGGGCCAGCAGTTCAGCGTCAGCCTCAGGCTGCGCATCGATTTGCAACGCGCTGAAGCGCAACACGTCGGCCGCCGCTTGCAGTGCTGTGTCAGTCGCACCGAGATGGGCGAGGGCGTGCGGTTCATCGCGTTGCGCGCAATGCTGACGCAGCCCTTCGGCAATCCGCCGTGAAGCGCCGTACCAGCAAGCCGCGATACCGATCCCGCCCTGCCAGAACCCCGGCCGTTGCAGGTAATCACCGGGGTTGCCAATGGCCTGCGCTTCGGCGTTTTCAAACAGCACTTCGACGCTGCCGGTGGCCGCCATGCCCACCGCTTGCCAGCCTTGATCGGTGATGGTCACGCCAGGTTGATCGAGTGCGACTGCAACCAATTGCTGCTGATCATCAGCGTCCCACGCAGTGAGCAAGGCGTGGCTGAGCACCGCCGCGCCAGAACACCAGGCCTTGCGCCCGTTCAGCGTCACCATATGCCCGGCCGGCGTAACTTTTACCCGCGCCTGCGGCGGCTCGGCAGCCCACATGCCCCACGTGCTGCCTGGGGTTGGCGTACCGCCCAATTGCTCGATGATCGCCAGCGCATCCGTGTGGCCTTCATAGAGTTTGCACAGCCCTAGATCGTGTCCACCCACCTCCGATAGACGCTGAAAGCGCTCCAGCGTGTGACCGCTGCCGGGCAACGGCAAGCGGTCAAGGCCGGCCTCGACCATTGCCCTCAGGCAACGGCCGAGGGCGTTGGTGTCGGCGTAATCTGGCGGACGTCGGGCCAGATAATGTTGAAAGTCCATATCAATCTTCTTCGTCACGTTGCAGTTCGAACAACAGCAACGAACGCCCGGTCACCGAATACTCGTGACCGAATTCGAAGCGTTCCTGGCCACGAATCGACGGCTGATTGGTATCGATCATGCAGGTCCAGAAGCCGCCGTCCGGCACTTCTGGCAGCGTGAAGTTGACGATGTCGTGGTGGGCGTTGACCACCAGCAGCAGCGTCGCGTCGGCGCCTTTGCGACGGATGCCGGTTTCCTGCGCGCGACCGTCGAGCAGCATGCCGAGGCAGCGATTGTGCGCATCGTGCCAGTGCTCGGTGGTCATCTCGGTGGCGTCTGGTGCCAGCCAGGTCACGTCCTTGACGCCGATATCTTCGTTGTACTCGCCGACCAGGAAGCGTCCGCGACGCAGGATCGGATAAGTCAGGCGCAGTTTGATCAGGCGTTTGACGAACTTGAGCAGGGCCTTGCCGTCCTCGCTCAGGTCCCAGTTGACCCAGCCGATCTCGCTGTCCTGGCAATAGGCGTTGTTGTTGCCGTCCTGGGTGCGGGCGAACTCGTCACCGGCAACGATCATCGGCGTACCTTGGGCCAGCAGCAGCGTGGCGAAGAAGTTGCGCATCTGCCGATGGCGCAGAGCGTTGATTTCCGGATCGTCGGTCGGGCCTTCGACGCCGTGGTTCCACGACAGGTTGTTGTTGCTGCCGTCCTGGTTGTTCTCGTCGTTGGCTTCGTTGTGCTTGTCGTTGTACGAGACCAGATCGTTGAGAGTGAAACCGTCGTGGGCGGTGATGAAGTTCACCGACGAATACGGCCGACGCCCACGCTGGTTGAACATCTCCCCGGAAGCGGTCATGCGGCTGGCGAAATCGGCGAGCTGGGCGTCGTCACCTTTCCAAAAGGCGCGCACGGTGTCGCGGAACTTGTCGTTCCACTCAACCCAGCCCGGCGGAAAGTTGCCGACCTGATAACCGCCGGGGCCGCAGTCCCAGGGTTCGGCGATCATTTTCACCTGACGCAGCACCGGGTCCTGACGGCAGGCGACGAGGAAGCTGTGGCGCTCGTCAAAACCATCGTGGTAGCGGCCAAGAATGGTTGCCAGGTCGAAACGGAAACCGTCGACGTGCATCTCACTGGCCCAGTAGCGCAGGGAGTCAGTGACCATTTGCAGCACGCATGGGTGACTCAGGTCCAGCGTGTTACCGGTGCCGGAGTCGTTGATGTAGTAGCGCTTGTCATCGGGCATCAAGCGGTAATAGGAGGCGTTGTCGATACCGCGCATCGACAGAGTCGGACCTTGCTCGTTACCTTCGGCGGTGTGGTTGTAGACCACGTCGAGAATGACCTCGAGATTGGCATCGTGCAGGTGCGCGACCATTTCCTTGAATTCGGCGATCTTGCCACTGGCCAGATAACGCGGGTCCGGGGCGAAGAACGCGATGCTGTTGTAGCCCCAGTAGTTGGTCATGCCCTTTTGCAGCAGATGCTGATCGTTGACGAAGGCGTGAATCGGCAGCAGTTCGACGGAGGACACGCCGAGTTTACGAATGTGCTCGAGCACGTCGTCGACCATCAAGCCGCCAAAGGTGCCGCGCAGGTTTTCCGGCACCGAAGGATGACGCATGCTGATGCCGCGCACGTGGGTTTCATAAATGATGGTTTTGTCCCACGGCACGCTGACGCGATGGTCGTTGCCCCAGGTGTGGGCCGGGTCGATAACCTTGCACTTGGGCACGAACGGCGCACTGTCACGCTCGTCGAAACTCAGGTCGGCGTCGGGGTGGCCGATGGTGTAGCCAAACAGCGCTTCCGACCATTTCAGCTCACCAACCAATTGTTTGGCGTAAGGGTCGATCAGCAGTTTGTTGTGGTTGAAACGGTGACCATTGGCCGGGTCATAAGGACCATAAACGCGGTAGCCGTAGATCAAGCCAGGATGCGCATCCGGCAGGTAGCCGTGGTAGATCTCATCGGTGTATTCCGGCAGCTCGATGCGTTCGAGTTCGACTTCGCCGGCATCGTCGAAAATGCACAGCTCGACCTTGGTGGCGTTGGCGGAAAACAGAGCAAAGTTCACCCCCAGACCATCCCAGGTCGCACCGAGCGGGAAGGGCAGGCCTTCACGGATTCTCGACGGCTCGGCGTGCGCAGCGGGTTCGGCTTTCTTTGGACGGGTCATGATTGCTCCTGCAAAAAAACGGGACAGTTCAGGCAATGAGATTTCCTTGTGGGAGCGAGCCTGCTCGCGAAAGCGTCGGTACATTCGACGTTTTCACCAACTGACCTAGCGCTTTCGCGAGCAGGCTCGCTCCCACAGGGTGGTGTGTTTTGCCCCAAGAAGGGCTTTCTTCGGGGCGCAAGAACCCCTTGTGGCGAGCACGCTCGCCACACAGTCATTCAGTTCAAATATGGATCGGGTCAGTTCGCCGGAGGCTTCTTCGCAGCTCGCGGCTTTTTCTCGGCAGCCTTTTCGCCCGGCGGGACTACTTTGGCCGTGGCCGCAGGCTTGGCTTTCGCCGCTGGTTTGGCTTTGGCGGCTGCCGGTGTCTTGCCGTCGGTGCTTTTCGCTGTTGCGCCTGTAGTCTTGCCAGCCACTTTGCTGCCAGCCGCCTTGGGTGGCTTCTTGGGTGCCAGCGCTTCGGCCTCGGCCAGCTTGCGCGCCATTTCCCAATGACGTTCTTCGTGGCCTTCAGGTTTCCCTTCCGACTCCCAGATCTGATAGGCGAATTCGCGAATGCGTTTATCGTCGGTGCTCATCGCAATGCTCCTGAACTGAACTCATGCTTGTGTTAAGTGTTGGATAAAGAGATTGACCGGGACATCCCCCAGCGCTTCGCTGACATTCAGCTCCCTGTTTTGTGTGACTACGCTGCTTGCAAAAAGTCCCTTCAGGTTTGCATCCGAAGCGGCAGACGGTAAAACCACCCGCGTATCGCCCCAGCGCAGCGCATCGACCTGCGGGATGGCACTGTTTTCCAGCAACGTTGCGCAACGCACCGGCACTACGACAATGGCCCGCACGCCTTCGTGTTCACGCGCGAATGCCAAGACGTTGTGCGCCTGACTGCCCAGTACTTCCAATGGCTGGTAATCGCCACGGCGGAAAAGCTCGCCGTGCTCCTTGCGCAGGTTCAACACCTCACTGATCAGCGCCTGTTTGATGCGCCCGTCACGCCAGTCCTTAAGCAGCTCGGTACCCCGCACGGATGCCTGCAACGCTTGCTCGCGTGCGGCGTAATCCACCGGGCGGCGGTTGTCCGGGTCTACCAGACTGAAGTCCCAGTACTCGTTGCCCTGATACAGATCCGGCACACCCGGCACAGTCATGCGCAGCAAGGTTTGCGCCAGCCCGTTGAGCGCGCCGGCAGCGGCGATGCTGTTGACGGTCTTGCTCAGCGCCGCGCGCAGCAACTCGCCTTCTTCGCCAGTCAGCAGCTTCTCCGTGAAAGCCTGGGCCGCGTTTTCATACGCTTCGTTCGGCGCGCTCCAGCTGCTTTGCAGCTTGGCTTCGCGCAGGGCTTTCTGTTGCCACTGCCAGATGCGCTTGGCGTAATCGGCGAAACCGGCCTGGTCATCGTCCTGCAGGTCCAGCGGCCAACTGCCGAGCAATGCCTGATAGAGGATCAGTTCGTCGCCAGCGGAAGGCGCGTCATCTTCGATGCGCACCGGGCGGGCGAGGGCGCGCCACAGTTCGACCTGGTCGGCGTACCAATGGCTTCGCTCGCTCAGCACGGCCAGCCGGGCACGGGTGTCTTCACCGCGCTTGTGATCGTGGGTGGCAGTCGCCAGAAGGTTGTCGGGAAACTCCGTCATGCGCTGTTGATTGACTTCATGGAATTCGCTGACCGGCGCACTGAATTGCTCGGTGTTGTAACCGACATCGTTGCGCGACAGCAGCACCGCCGAGCGATACAGCGCAGTATCTTCCACAGCCTTGGCCGCTGCGGGCGAGGTCAGTTGCTGAAACCGCACGCAGGCATGCTTGAGGATCTTGCGCGAGCGCCCCCGTGGCTTGCGTCGCCATGGCGTGCCGCCAAGCCAGCTGGCGACCGAGTCGAGCACTGGCCAGTCAGCTTCGCTGAGGGTCTGCCGCGCACCGTCCATGGCGTGCAGGAAAATCGCTTCGTCCTGCTCGGAACGGCCCATCGCGCTGATGTAGGTGCGATAAACCGGGAAGTGCACGATCAACGCATGCAGCACGCGGCGAATCGCGCCCAGGGTCAGGTCGCGGGTCATCAAGTCATCCCGCGCGACTTGATGCAGCGCCTGGGCAACACTTTCGAAGTCGCTGGCCAGCGAACCATTGAGGATTTGCTGACGGGCCAGTTGCGCTTCTTCCATGAACGCTGCCGGGCGCTCGGTACGGCGCTGCCAGAGTTCGCCGAGGACATGTTCGCCGTCCGGGTCGTGTTGCAGCAGCGACAGCTGATTCATGAACTCGTAACCGGTGGTGCCGTCGACGCTCCAGTCGCGGCGCAGGGTTTCGCCCTCACCGAGGATCTTTTCGACATAGATGGGCAGATGACGTCCCGGTGCCAAGTGATCCAGACGCCGACGCAATTTGCGGCAGTAGCCACGCGGGTCGGCAAGGCCGTCGATGTGGTCGATGCGCAGGCCGTCGACCAGACCTTCTTCAACCAATTGGAAGATCTTGCCGTGGGTTGCTTCGAACACTGCCGGGCGCTCCACGCGCAGACCGCCAAGCTCGTTGATGTCGAAGAAGCGCCGCCAGTTGATGTCGTCCGCCGCCGTGCGCCAGCTGGCGAGGCGATAGCTTTGCCGCTCGAGCAACTCGTGGAGCTTGTGGAAGCCCTCGTCGGTGGTCGAATCGTATTGGGCGACATTGCTTTCGATGGTGGCCAGAACACGCGGATCGCTTGCCAGCTCTCGCAACTCCTGCTTCAGCGGGATCGCCAGCGAGTGGGCATCGGTCTGGTAACTGAGCGTACTGAAGCGATCTGCCAGCGATTTCAGCGTGTCGTCGGACTTGAGCAGCTCGCCATAGTTGTTCGGGCAGATCGGGAAGTGGTGGTCGTAATGCTCGACGTAAAAAGTCCCGGTCTGCGCGTTGAATTTGAGCTTGAGTGTGCCTTCCTGCAACGCCACGCCGTAGTCACTGCCAAGAAACGGCAGCAGCAATTGGCCTTCCATCAACGGGTCCGGCGAGTGCCACTGAATGTCGAAGAATTCGCCATACGGACTCAGGCGTCCCCATTCCAGCAGGTCGAGCCACCACGGGTTGTCATTGCCGCCCACGGCCATGTGGTTGGACACGATGTCGAGAATCAGCCCCATGTTGTGTTCACGCAGGGTGCTGACCAGTTGGCGCAATGCCGGCTCGCCGCCCAGCTCCGGATTGACCTGGGTCGGGTCGACCACGTCGTAGCCATGCATGGAACCGGCGCGCGCCGCCAGCAGGGGCGAGGCGTAGATATGGCTGATGCCGAGCCGGGCAAAGTACGGCACCAGTGGCACCGCTTGTTCGAGGGTAAAACCTTTATGAAATTGCAGGCGCAACGTGGCGCGCAGTGGCTGGATTTGCTGTTGATTCATTGGTCACGCTCAGAGGCTTGAAGGCGCGCGCAGGCCAACAGTTCCAGGCGGCGGGCGGCATCGGGGCCGTCCAGCAACGCTTCGCTGGGACCGGGCAAACGTCGCGACCAGTTCGGATGTGAATCGGTGGTGCCAGGCAGATTCGGCTGTTCATCGATACCCAGGGCATCTTCCAGCGGTAGCAGTACCAGCGGCGCGCGGGTATGGCCGAGGAAGCGCACACTGGCATCGACCACTTGATCGGCTTCGTGGGACTCTTCGCGGAAGTTCTGTGGATCCTGACGCAGCGCATCGCGCAGGCCTTCGCGTTCACGCTCGCGATGCCGGCGCCAGTCGATTTCGCCGTTGGCATCGACCAGACCGAGGCGCGCGTTCCAGTCGATATCGCGGCCATGCCACCAGCCATTGAGTGTTGGCAGGTCATGGGTGCTGGTGGTGGCGAGCGCGTCATCCGGCCAGTCGAGAATCGGTTTGAAGCGGGTATTGTCCTGTTCGAACAACAGCACGCGCATGCCGAGAATCGAGCGCGCGGCGAGTTTTTCCCGCAGGCCTTCCGGCACGGTGCCGAGGTCTTCGCCGAGCACGATGGCTTGATGCCGATGCGACTCGAGGGCCAGCAGACGCAGCATGTCGTCGAACGGATAATACAGATAGGCGCCATCGGCCGGGGCGGCGCCGTTGGGAATCACCCACAGGCGTTGCAGGCCCATGACATGGTCGATGCGCAGGCCTCCGGCGTGGGCGAAGTTGGCGCGCAGCATCTCGATGAAGGCACGGAAACCGTTGCGGATCAGCCCTTCCGGCGAGAACGCGGAAATGCCCCAACCCTGGCCGCTGCGATTGAGAATGTCCGGTGGCGCGCCTACGGTCAGCGAAGCGAGCAATTCATCTTGGAAGCTCCAGGCCTGACTGCCGGCACCGTCAGCACCGACCGCGAGGTCGGCGATCAGGCCAATGCCCATGCCGGCACTGCGCGCGGCAGATTGCACGCGCTCGAGGCAGCGATGGATCAGCCATTGGCAGAAGGCGAAATAACCTATGCGCTCGGCATATTCTTCGGCAAAAGCGCCCAGCGCCGCGCCGCGCGGGTCGTGCCAGTGCTCCGGCCATTCGCGCCAGTCGAGGCTTTCGCCACGGGCGGCGCGCATTTCCTGAATCGCTTCGAAGCGGCAATGGTTCTCCAGCGCTTCGCCACCGGCATGACGGAAACTGGCGAAGTCGGCGTGCAGCGGATGCTCGCCAGCGACGAAACCATCATATAAGGCTTGCAGCAGTTTCTGCTTGGCTTGGGCGGCGGCGGGCCAGTCGATCAGCTTGAGATTTTCCAACTGGTCGAACTGCGCGGCCAGGCCACTGGCATCGATTGCGTCGCGCAATGCGCGCTCGCCGAGAATGCTGCCCGGCGCTGCGTACAGTGAATTGAGAAACAAGCGGCTGGACGGCGAATAGGGGCTGTAGCGGCCATTGTCTGAGCTGAACATCGCGTGCATCGGACTGATCGCCAGCGCATCGGCGCCGCGTTCACCCGCTACACGAACCAATTCCTCCAGTGCCTGGGTGTCGCCAAAACCACCGTCACCCGGACGGCGCAGCGAATACAGCTGGGCGCTCAGACCCCAGGCGCGCGGGATCGGACTATCGACCGCATCGCCAACGCTGAAACAACGCTCAGGCGCCACAGCGAGAGTGAAATACTGATCGCCGATGTGCACTTGCTGGTAACCGACCGGAATCAAGCCGGGCAACATGGCTTCGTTGTCCAGCTTGAGGTTCATCTGCGAGCCGTCTTCAAGATGAATCTCGCAGGGCGTCTCCGGTGTGAAGTAGCGACTCAGGTCGAGGGCAACGCCAACGTCGCAGGTCAGCAGGGGCGGCAGATGGCGGTCTTGCTGGACTTCTTGCAGTTGCAACAGGCTGGCATCGATTTCTTGCGCGGTGCTGGCGGGGTGGCCGAGTCCGACCAGGACATTGCGCAACACAGCGGGAGCGACTTTTTGCTGACGCCCGTTGGCGTCGATCCAGTCGACGGCAAGGCCGGCTCGACTGGCGAGTATTTCCAGTTGCGCATCGCTCATAGGCGCTCTCCATCCAGGGGGTGCAAAAGGGGTGCGGCCGTGAGGCTGACGAGCGCTGTGTACGCCGGCAGTTGGTTCGGGTCCGACAGTTCGATCGCGGCTGGCTGTTGAAACAGCCACTCGGTATCGGTCTGTGCAGGGTTGACCACTGGCGTGTCACTGAGGTTCAGGTCAATTCGCAGCTCACTGCCGTTGCCCAGCCGCCAGCGCGCGCTGACCGCTCCATAGCCGAGCATTTGCGCGCCCAGAGCCTGGGTCCCGGAGAGATGAGGAATGATGTACTGATGGCGCAACTTCAGCAGTTGTCGGTAGAGCTCTTGGGTCTGCTGTTGCAATGGCGTGCCGCTGCCGGACAGTCGCGGCTGCGAAGCGTGGAAGGTGCTTTCGGCATTTGGATCGGGGATCTGCTCGCGCTTGTGCGGATCGGTGAAGGCACTGAATGCGGCGAACTCGTTGCGCCGACCTTCACGCACCAGTTCCGCCAGTTCACCGTGGTGGCTGGTGAAAAACAGGAACGGTTGCTCGGCGGCGAATTCGTCGCCCATGAAGACCAGCGGAATCATCGGCGACAGCAGCAACAACACCGTCGCCGCCTGCACCGCACGCGGGTCGGCAAGCTGATGCAGACGTTCGCCAAAGGCGCGGTTGCCGATCTGGTCATGATTCTGCAAAAACAGCACAAACGCAGTGGAAGACAGGTGCTCGCTCGGCTCGCCCCGAGGTTCGCCATGGCGAGTGATGTGGCCCTGGAATACGAAGCCCTGACTCAGGCAGCGCACCAGTTGCTTGGTGGGCTGCGCGGCATAGTCGGCGTAATAGGCGTCAGTTTCGCCGGTCAGCAGCACATGCAACGCGTTATGACCGTCATCGTTCCATTGCGCGTCGTAATCGTTTTCCAGCAGGCTCGACTGGTTCAGCTCGTTTTCGACGGTCAGCCAGACGTGGCGGGTCGGGTCGATCTGCTGGCGAATGCGCCGGGCCAGATCGCTGAGGAAATCCGGGTCTTCAATTGCGTGCACCGCATCCAGACGCAGGCCGTCGAAACGGTATTCGAGCAGCCACATCAGTGCATTCTCAATGAAGAACTCGCGCACTTCCGGGCGGCGGAAATCGATCGCCGCGCCCCAAGGCGTGTGCTTGTCCTCGCGGAAAAAGCCTTTGGCGTAACGATGCAAATAGTTGCCGTCGGGGCCGAAGTGGTTGTAGACCACGTCGAGAATCACCGCCAGGCCATGACCGTGGGCGCTGTCGATCAGGTGTTTGAGTTGTTCGGGGGTGCCGTAGGAGGCTTGAGGTGCATAGGGCAGCACCCCGTCGTAGCCCCAGTTGCG
The DNA here is from genome assembly GCF_007293365.2 of Pseudomonas sp. ef1. NCBI lineage: Bacteria > Pseudomonadati > Pseudomonadota > Gammaproteobacteria > Pseudomonadales > Pseudomonadaceae > Pseudomonas > Pseudomonas sp. ef1. Next base: position 3,880,294 of record NZ_CM129815.1, read on the forward strand.
ATCACCGGGAAATTGCGCCAGCGGCATCAGTTCGATCGCGGTAATGCCCAGCGCCACCAGCCGCGCCATATGCTGTTCGACTTCGGCAAATCCACCGAGCGCACCGACGTGCAACTCATAAATTACCGCTTCACTCCACGGCCGACCATTCCAGGTCGTGTGCCGCCATTGATAGGCATGGGGGTCGACCACCACGCTGTGGCGGTCAAGGTCACCATCCTGCGCTCTGGAGGCCGGGTCCGGCACCTCCAGTTCGCCATCGATGCAGTAACGGTAGCGACTGCCCGCCGGGCAATTGGCCTTGATTACAAACCAACCGTCACCTTCAGGCAGCATGGGCAACGATTTTCCATCTTCCAGTTCCACACTGACGTAGAACGCGTCAGGCGCCCACAACGCAAATTGCGTGTGCTCGGCATCCAGCATGATCGCGCCGTGGGGCCAGGTTTCTTGGGTCCTTGACGGCATTTTCTGCAACTCCCTGGTTATTTGTGGCTGGCTTTACCCAACGCCTTGGCGACCAGTTGTTCGTAAAGTTCGGCGTACGGTTCAACCGCTTTGCTCCAGTTGAACGGTGCGGCCATGGCACGGCAGCGCATGGCGTTGAGCAGTTCCGGAAAGGCGAAAACCTTGAACGCGCGGCTCAGGGCTTCCTTGTAGCTATCAACGGTGGACTCATCGAAGAGGAAACCGGTGACGCCGTTTTCAATGGTGTCGGCCAGGCCGCCGGTGTTGCGCGCGACCGGCAGCGAGCCGAAACGCTGGGCGTACATCTGGCTCAAGCCGCAAGGCTCGTAGCGCGACGGCATCAAGAGGAAATCGCTGCCGGCGAACATGCGTCGGGCATCGGTTTCGTTGAAGCCGATCCGCACGCCGATCTGGCCTGGGAAACGCAGCGCCAGTTCACGCATGGCTTGCTCTTCCTCCGGCTCGCCGCGACCGATGATCGCGATCTGACCACCGTTCTGCACGATGAACTCGGACACCGCTTCGGTGAGGTCGAGACCTTTCTGATACACCAGTCGCGAAACCACGGCGAACAGCGGACCGGTAGAGTCATTCAGGCCGAACAGCTCACGGACATGGGCGGCATTGACCGCTTTGCCTTCCCAGTCGCCGATGGCGAACGGGGCAAACAGGTGCGGGTCGGTCGCCGAATCCCAGCTCTCGTCGATGCCGTTCGGGATGCCGCTGAGCAGGCCTTGCTGGGTCTTGGCGGCAAGGAAACCGTCGAGGCCGCAACCAAAATCAGGCGTGGTGATTTCCTGCGCATACGTCGCGCTGACCGTGGTGATATGGCTCGAATATGCCATGCCGGCCTTGAGGAACGACATCTTGCCGTAGAACTCCATGCCTTCCTGTTGCAGGGCATGGGTGGGAATCCCCAGCTCCGGGCAGGAACCAAGGCTCGTCACGCCCTGGTAGGCGAGGTTGTGAATGGTGAACAGCGTTGGCGTGCGCTGCCCGCGCCAGTGCATGTAAGCGGGCGCGAGGCCAGCCGGCCAGTCATGGGCGTGCACCAGATCCGGGCGCCAGTGGATTTGCGCAAGATTGGCGGCGATGTCGGCAGCGGCCAGGCCGAGACGGGCGAAGCGGATATGGTTGTCCGGCCAGTCGCGACCGTTGTTGGCGCCGTAAGGGCCGCCTTCACGCTCGTAGAGTTCAGGGCAGATCAACACGTAGATCACCAGGCCATCGGGCATGTCCATGCGCCCGATCTTGCAAGGTGGCAGCGCGGCGTGGCCACCCAGCTCGCCGATGATGTGAATCGGGTTTTCGCTGTGCACCACCTGCGGATAACCGGGAATCAACACCCGCACGTCATGCAAGTGGGCCATGGCCCGAGGCAGGGCGGCAGAGACGTCACCGAGGCCGCCGGTCTTGACCAGATCGGCGATTTCCGAAGTCACGAACAACACTTTTTTCTTGTTGGGATTCTGGCTTGCTACCGGAGCAAGCGTCTTGGTGCCGGGTACGTTGATCTGTCGGCTGCCGGGAACACTGATGGTGCTCGATTCTCCAAGCGACTGGTGAGCACGCTCTCCCTGAATATCCAATGCCGCACTGATCATATGTATCTCCCGTGTGTGATCTGATTCTTGTCTCGAACAAGCTGTTTCGTGGCCAAGTCCTGTGGCCGGGCGCAAAGGCGCCACGCATCGGTGAGCAAGTGCTGACCCAACACGCGCAAGCAGAATGGGTGGTGAGGCCGTTGCAAGGATTACACCAGTCGCTTTCGCCCAGTTGTTCTGATGACCTGTGGCGTGAAGCAAAAGTTTCGACTTTTTTTCGTCGGTATGACCGAGTGGTTTGGCCACTGAAAAATCAGTCTAGGCCAGATCCTAGAGCGGGTTAGGGCAAATGGGTAAATTGTTCGACAATCGGTTGTGTCGGGATGTTAGCGAGGGTTCAGTAGGGAAAACGCTCCGACGAAGGGCATGTTTTTCGGTCGGAGTGTGCCAAAACAGTGACTGGGCAGTCACGGTTTTGTGCTAGGGGATGGGCGAGTTGCACCGTTGTGGTGCGAGCGTATTGCAGAGTGGTATCTGAGATGACTTCTTCGCGAGCAGGCTCGCTCCCACATTGGACCGCGTACAACCTGTGGGAGCGAGCCTGCTCGCGAAGAGGGCGGTTGAAGCAACTCAACTTTAAAGTGATGGACTCAGTTCAACAGACGCACCGGCTCCCCAGCTGCCCAACCCTGAATATCCTCGATCATCTGCCGGAAGAACTGCTCGTAATTCTGCCGACTGACATACCCCACATGCGGCGTGGCGAGGACATTGTCCAGCGTGCGAAACGGGTGCAGGGCCGGCAAAGGCTCTTGCTCGAACACATCCAGCGCCGCCCCGGCAATGCGCCGTTTCTGTAGCGCCTTGATCAACGCCGCTTCATCGACGATCGGCCCGCGAGCGGTGTTGACCAGCAGCGCGCTCGGTTTCATCCAGTCCAGCGCCTGGGCATCGACCAGACCGCGACTGCGTTCGCTGAGCACCAGATGCACCGACAGCACGTCCGCCTGTTCGAACAGTTGCTGCTTGCTGACGTACGTCACGCCGGCCTGTTCAGCGCGTTCGGCGGTGAGGTTTTCGCTCCAGGCGATCACCCGCATGCCGAACACCTGACCGAATTGCGCGACCCGCTGGCCGATGCTGCCCAAACCGAGAATACCCAGCGTCTTGCCGTGCAGATCGCCGCCGAGGCCCTGCTGCCACTGGCCGGCCCGCAGGGCATTGGCTTCCTTCACCAGATCACGGGTGGCCGCCATGATCAGCGCCCAGGTCAGTTCCGGCGCGGCGTGTTTGTAGCTATCGGTGCCGCAGACCTTGATGCCCAGCGCTGCAGCGGCCGGCATGTCCAGCGCCGCATTGCGCATGCCGCCGGTGACCAGCAACTTCAGATTGGGCAAGCGCCCGAGCAAATCGGCGTCGAAGCGCGTGCGTTCGCGCATGACGCAGATCACCTCGTACTTGCCAAGGCGCTCGGCCAGTGTGGCGTTGTCGGCCGGGTAATCATGCACAAAGGTTACTTCACCGATGCCCTCGAGCGCGGACCAGTCGACCACGTCGCGGGCCACGTCTTGCCAGTCATCGATCACTGCAATCTGCACCGTCATCGGCTTGCCTCATCAAGGAGCGGAAGGAGTCTTGCCCAGCCAGCCAAGCAGCGTCTGATGGAATTTCTCCGGTTCTTCCATTTGCGGCGCATGACCCATGCCCGGGAATTCAATCAGCGTCGACTGCGGAATCAGCTTGGCGACCTGTTTGCCAAGCACCTCGTAATGACCGATTTTGGCTTTCACTTCCGGCGGCGCGAGGTCCTTGCCGATGGCGGTGGTGTCGGAGGTGCCGATCAGCAACAGGGTCGGCATCTTCAGGTCTTTAAACTCGTAGTACACCGGCTGGGTGAAGATCATGTCGTAGATCAGCGCCGAGTTCCATGCAACCTGGGTCTTGCCCGGACCGTTGCTCAGGCCGGCGAGCATGTCGACCCAACGATCGAATTCCGGCTTCCAGCGGCCGTCGTAATAGGTGGTGCGCTCATAGTCGCGAATGCCCTTGGCCGTGACCTTCAACTCACGCTGATACCATTGATCGACGGTGCGATACGGAACGCCGAGGGCTTTCCAGTCTTCCAGACCGATCGGGTTGACCATTGCCAGTTGATCGACCTGCTCAGGGAACAGCAGCGCATAACGGGTAGCGAGCATGCCGCCGGTGGAGTGGCCGAGCAGGGTGGCTTTCTGAATGCCCAACGCCTTGAGCAATTGCTGGGTGTTGGTGGCCAGTTGCTGGAAGCTGTATTGATAGTGCGCAGGTTTGCTGGACGTACAGAAACCGATCTGATCCGGCGCAATCACGCGGTAGCCGGCGTCGCTCAGGGCTTTGATCGAACTGTCCCAGGTCGCTGCGCAGAAATTCTTGCCGTGCATGAGCACCACGGTGCGGCCGTTGGCCTTGCCATTGGCGGCGACGTCCATGTAGCCCATTTGCAGCTTCTGGCCTTGGGATTCGAAGGCGAAGTGTTTAAGCGTGTAGGGGTATTGGAAACCTTGCAGCTCCGGGCCATAGGCAGGCCCTTCGGCGGGGGCGGTTTCAGTGGCCGCGTGCGCCATTAATGGCAGGGCAGCGCTGAGGACGAGGCCGGGCAGCCAGCGGGAAAGCGTGACGGACATTGGCACAAACTCCTTGAAAATTGGCCGACTCTGGAAGGCGGGGATTACGCCGACGTTAAACAAAGGCAATCACACTGAGGGTTGGTTCAACCTAGCCAGCCCAGTGTCAGCAAGGCCAGCACGCCATAGCGCGCGCCTTTGGCAAGGGTGACGATCAACAGAAAGCGCCCGAGCGGTTCGCGCATGACGCCGGCAATCAAGGTCAGCGGATCGCCGATCACCGGCAGCCAACTGAGCAGCAGCGACCAATGCCCATAACGCTCATAGTGCTTGCGCGCCTTGGCCATATGCCGCGGACTGACCGGGAACCAGCGTCGATCCTGAAAGCGCTCGATGCCACGGCCCAGCCACCAGTTGACCAGCGAGCCGAGTACGTTGCCCAGCGTCGCCACCGCAAGCAAACCCCACAGCCAGTAACGCTCGCTAACGATCAAACCGACCAGCAGCGCCTCTGATTGCAACGGCAACAACGTTGCCGCACCGAACGCAGCAAAGAACAGACCGAAGTAAGCCGCACCCATCAACGGGCCGGGTAGTCCGCCACCACCACGTCGGCGCCGTCCTTCTTCAGACCGATCACTTGGTACGCATCGCTCATGCCGTCCATTTCCATGCCCGGCGAGCCCATCGGCATGCCTGGCGCTGCCACACCCAGCAGATCGTCGCGCTTGCTCAACGCAAGCACCTGATCGGCCGGCACATGACCTTCAACGAATTTGCCATTGATGATCGCGGTGTGGCAGGACGCCAGACGCGGTGGTACGCCGTGCTGCTGTTTAAAGCTGCTCATGTCGCTTTCGACGTGATCTTCGACTTTGAAGCCATTGGCTTCGAGATGGCTGATCCACTTTTTGCAGCAGCCGCAATTGGCATCGCGGTGCACTTCGATCGGGATCAGTTCGGCGGCTTGCGCCAGGGAGGAGATGAACAGGGCGCTCAGGGCGAGCAGACGCAGTTGGCTTCGCATGGGAATGGGCTCTCGACTCGGTGAAGGTCAGCAAGAACGCATTTTGACCGGTTTTTCCATCCCGGCATCAACTGAGTGTTTCCAGTTGCTACAAGACAGCCGAACCAATGTGGGAGCGAGCCTGCTCGCGAATGCGGTTGACCAGCCGCAGATACAGTGACTGAAAAATCGCTTTCGCGAGCAGGCTCGCTCCCACAGGGGATTGGCGTAAAGGCCAAATCCCCGTGGTCGCGGTTGGCTCAACTGACCTTGAACCGCCCCATGATCGCGCTCACGCGGCTATTGGCTTCGAGCAACTGGCGGGTATTGAGCTCGCTGGCCTGGCCGCTCTGCACCAGTTCATCGACCATGTGGCGAATCTGCACCATGCTGCGGTTGATCTCTTCGGTCACTGCGCTTTGCTGTTCGGCGGCGGTGGCGATCTGCGTGCTGAGGCTGTTGATGTGGCTGACCGAACCGGCCATTTCGTCCAGCCCCGAGTTGACTCGGGCGGTGGCGTCAGCAGCGGACTGGCAACTGGCCTGGGTGTTTTCCATGGCGCTGACCGACGAACTCACGCCTTGGGTCAGACGGGTCAACATTTCGTTGATTTCCGAGGTACTGGCCTGAGTGCGGGCGGCGAGGGCGCGGACTTCATCCGCCACCACCGCAAAGCCGCGCCCCTGTTCACCGGCCCGGGCCGCCTCAATCGCGGCGTTGAGGGCGAGCAGGTTGGTCTGGCCGGCAATTGCGCCGATGACCCCGAGGATTTCGGTGATGCGCTGGGCGTCCTGCTGCATGTTTTCAACTTTGTGTGTAGCGCTGGCCACTTCGTCGATCAGCGCGACCACGCTGTTGGTCGCTTCACCCACCACGACGCGCGAGCGGTCTGCGTTCTCATTGGCGCGTTGGGTGAATGCAGCGGTTTCAGCGGCGTTTTGCGCGACGCTTTCAGCAGTCGAGCTCATTTCGTTGATGGCGGTGACGGTCTGATCGGTTTCCGAAGCGTGACGCAGCAGAATCTGGCCGGTATGTGCCGAGGTGCGCTGCAGGTTGTCGAGGCTGGAAGCCATGGCGCCGGTGGCTTGGGTGACTTCGCCGATCATGTTCTGCAGATAGGCGATGAAGGTGTTGACCGAGTGACCGATGGCGCCCAGTTCGTCTTCGGCGCGAATGGTGATGCGGCGGGTCAGGTCGGCGTCACCGCTGGACAGCGAGTCAATGTTGGCCTTCAGCGCTTTCATGCGCAGCACCAGTTTGCGAATCGCGTAAACCTGCAACAGCACCAGCAGGATCACCAGCGGAATCTGGATCAGGCTGAGGCTATGGAGCACGTCATCGCGCTGGGCAGTGAGCATCTTGGTCGGCAGGGCGGTGGCGAGGAACCACGGTGTGCCCTCGATAGGGCGCATGAAGAAGGTGGCGTCTTCACCGTTGTTATCGAACTCGACGCGTTGCGCTGTATCGCGACTCTGCAGGCCGGTCTTGATCTGATTGATGAAGGTTGAGCTGGCCGCCAGTTCGCTGATGTTCTTCAGCACGATCGGGCCGCTGATGCGCGAGCTGTTGCTGATGATCTTGCCGTCCGCCTCGACGATGAGCATTTCGGCGTTGAGGTCTTTTTCCTTGCGCGCCACCAGGTCGTTGAAGAAGCCCAGGGTCACGTCGATGGTCGAAACGCCCCAGGCGCTGCCGTTCTTGTAGATCGCCATGGCGCAGTTGGTGCGCGGCTCGGCACTGGCGTCGTCTTTATAGGCAGCGGCCCACGCGCACTGGCCGCGCGGAGTGGCCATGCCGCCCTTGTGCCAGCTCTGGTCGTAATAGTTGGGCGCCGCATCGCTGTTCCAGAACGTATTGACCTTGAGTTGGCCAGAGGCGTCACGGTGCCAGAAAGTGCTGAATTTGTTGCGCCCGGCTTCACGCTGGCCCGGTAACGGCCAGATGCCGCCGCCGAAGACTTTCAGCTCGCCGTACTGATCCACCAGCCCTGGCAACACCGTGTCGATGGCGGCGCTGTCTAGCAGTGGGATGGTCTGGGTGATGCTGCGTTGCTGCGCCTGGACCTTGTTCAGTTCGCCCTGAATCTGCACGGCGACTTCGGCGATGCGGTTGAGCACGACCTTCTCTTCGGTATCGCGCAGGGTCGGTGCCACCAGTTGGCTGATGCCGACCACGGTCAGTACGGACAACAGCAGGATGAACAGAATCAGAAACAGCGTGTAGCGAGCCTGAATAGTGCGCAGTGCGGGCATGGAACTGATCCTTGAGCGGCTTTTTTGTTGGAGGGCAGGAATAAAACAGGGCGGGTATCACAGCGTATCGTCGTTGCGGGCCGAAGCTTTAGGTGCTTGCGCGCCGAAACAACGCTGGGCGATGACCGGTTGGTATCGGGATGGGTACAAACCCCCGGATCGCCACGTTTGTTACATCAAGATGACGGCTCTGAACCAATGTTTACGGGATGCAGGCTTGTGTCACGAATGTACGAGATTTGTAAAAAAGCGCACAAAAGACTTGGTGCGATCAGGCGCATCGGCCGATACTCGCGCCCATTCAATTGGTTGGAACAAGGACATTTCATGCTCATCGCACAAGGAATCCTCGCATGACGATCGGTTATACCGGCGCCTGGGAAAGCAAGGCGGGCGTTATGGTCCGTGATACCGGCGCGAAAAAGCAGGTTTCGCAGAGCGTCAAAGTGCAGCAGATGCTGACGCTGGTCGGCAACGATCCGAATGCACTGAATGTCGCGGAGATGGATAAGCAGGGTTTGCGCAAGCAGATCAAGGGCTTCGACCCGGCCAACGTTTCCGTCAAGCAGTTGGGCAACCTCAGCGAATTCCTGCGCGGGCGCGGCCTGATTTCCGAGATCACCTCGATCACTTTGCTCAATGCCGGCGACAAATTCGACCGCTTCGGCGTGCAGAAAGACCCGGAGGCGAAGTTCAACGCGCTGGAATATTTCGCCACTCAGCTCGATGCCATCCAGACCAACAGTCTCAATGGCAATTACTACGGCAAGAGCCTGATCCCCGAATTCAAGAAAGCCATTTACGTCCTGCAGAATCTCAAGACCTATGGCGAAGGCAATGCGGCAGTTCCGTCCGACAAAGGCCTGAAGGCAAAGGCGTAACGTCTGCTGATGATGCCCGCTCATCCGTGTGCGGGCTCATGCTGTTTACGCCGCCGGCACGGCTTGCCGAGTGATGGGACGTTGTGCGTGGTCATGCAACTGCTGCATGTGCGGACAATGCAATGTCAGCCTGCGCGTGCGGTAGCCACGATGAAACAGCGCGAGCCATCCCCCTCGATTGTCCTGTGCAGGCGCCAGGCCGGTGAAAGCAAAACCGATGGCATTCAGACTGTGCAGATCCACGGCAAACTGTCGCGAAAGCTGTAGACGAATCGAAACCAGCCAATGCCCGGGCAGTGATCGCAACTGGTCGAGCAGTTCCGGATTGAGTTTTTCCAGCCACATTTCATGGCGGCTGCCGTGCTGCTGGACCTGAACCGAAGCTCCGCGCCAGCGTCCTGCATCAGCTCCGACGCCGAACACAGCGCTCAGACGCTCCATCAAGGGGCGGCAACTGGCTGGCCATGCCTGTTCTGGCAATGGCCGTTGATAGCCATCGATAGCACGTACACCCAACACGATCGACTCGGGTTTTTTACAACCAAAGGGTGAGCGGACATAGTCCGGCAACAATCCAGTGTTGTGAAAACCGAGGTTGATAGCCATGCGTTGGGTGTAAGGGTGATGGGTGACCTGTTTGATCGAGACGCTGCGACAACCCAACGCCTGCGCATGAGTCAGCAGTTGTCCGCCCAGCCGCGTGGCAATGTTCTTTCCACGGGTATCGGGATGTACGACGCTCAAGGCCAGTTCGGCATCGTGCGAGCTTTCGCTCTGCCGATACAAAGTGGCATGGCCAAGAACCCGCTCACCCTCCACTGCAACCAGTGAATGCCAGCGTTTGTCGGCGTGGTTCTGATTGATCAGGCAGGGCATGTAAACGTCGGTTTGCACGTAATGATCACCGTAGACCTCTCGAAACAGCTGGCTGACGGCCTTGGCGTCGGTGTCACGGTAATTGCGCAGAATCAACGACTCCATCACGCACCTCCCTCTCGTCCGGGCCATAGCAGCGCAAGTCGACGATCCGCAGGCTTTTCCCTGCGCGAGGATGGCGCGCCAAATCCTCGAACCGGCAACTCTGGATGCGCAGCTCCAATAACCGCTCAGCCCGCAGTTGCGCGATCGGCGGGTACAGTTCGATCAAGCGGGCCTCAAGTTTCTCGTCGATGAGCGCCGATCGTTCGATGACTGCGTATTTCAACGTCAACACATCTGCGCTATTGGCTTGTTCGATCAGCAATTGCCAATCGTCGCTGCCAGTGATGCTCCGTACGCTTTCGCTGATTTCATCGGTCATCAGCGACAGAATGCCGACCCGCACACGCTGGCTATTGCCGCTGCGTCCTCTCAGGGCGAATTTGCGTCGTGCAGTGCCCGACGGTTCGCGCCAGCACGCAAGATCTCCGACGGGATAGCGGATCAGCGGCATCAAGCGGCGATGCAGATTGGTCAATACGAGCAGACCGGTTTGATTGCAGGCCTCGATCGTTGCGCCGCTGTGCTGATCGACAATCTCCAACAGGACGTGACCGTCGGGTGTGCGATGTTCTCCTTCGATGCAGTCAGGATGACTGGCGCCAATGAATCCGCCATCGACGCTGGCGTAGCCGATCGAGGCAATGCGCGCGTTGGGCAGCACTTGCTCAAGGAACTGGCGTTGTGAGGCAAACAGGCTCTCCCCTCCATAAAGCACGCTATCAACCAGGGGCAACGTAAGGCCGCGTTGTTTGAGCCAACTGGCGAAGGTCAGTAATTGCGCGGGCACGCCAGCCAGTACATTGATTCGATGCTGTTCGATGGCATCGGCCAACTTCGGCGGATCGACCTCACCGGTAAACGGAAACTCGGTAACAGCTGTTCCAGCATGGGCCAGTGAATCGTGGATAAACAGAAAACTGGCGTAGAGGTCGCCAGCGAAGAACAGATTGGCGACACGGTCGCCGGGGCTGAATTGCTCGCTCAGACTGCGGCCGAAAGCTTCCACTGTGCGTTGCCATTCCGTGCGGGCGTACACGGAGAGCCTGCCGCCGCCGGTTGATCCACCGGTCTTGAACACCAGGGCGTGGGCAATGGAGGCCGTCAGAACCGGCCATTGCATCAGATCCGCGCTGTCTTTCCAGAAGTCTGCCGGATCAAGCAGTGGCAATTCGCACAGTGAACTTATCGCCTCGGGGATGTTGGCGAGACTGTTCTTGTAGTAGGGCGAATGCTCACGGGCGAAACCCGTTAATTCGCTAATCGAGTCGGTTGTTTTCACGGTGTGTTCTTCTTGATTCGAATGAGCCAGCTCACGGCAAGCGTCAGCGGCGGGAGTCAATGACCAGCGGCGTCTTGCCGCTGTGTTTGTTTCGAGCGAAGTGTTCGGGCGAGCATTGCTCGATCTGCAGCACCAGCAATCCGCTGTCGATGATGGTCGTCAGGGTCAGGTAATCGGCGAGACGTGTTTCAACGGTGGCGGCTGTTAGTTCGCAATGCAGTTGCATGCGCTCGACGCCCTCGGCGCTGTGGTCCAGATGCAACTGAAACGGCACTTGCAGCCGTGACGCCAATTCGCTCAGGGAAATGAAGTCGGTGCCGATACGCAACAACTTGCCGTGGCGTTGCAACTGTTCAAAGCGGGGCGACTTCAGCCCGCAGGCGCAGACGCACGGGAGCCAGCGTCCGCTGTCGCCAATCTCATAACGCTGCACGCGCTGACCACCCTTGCGGGCGAGCGAGGTGACCAGCAGCCGGCCCACCTGATCGTCGATCACCGGCACATCCTCATCGAACGCGACAATCTCCAACTGCTGGATTTCGCTCATCAGATGGAAAACCCCATCCGCCGAATCCTCGCAGGCATGCCCAAGCGGACCGGCGTCGACGCTGCCGTAAATCGCCGAGCGAATGGTCGAGACGCCACAACTGCGCAGCAATTCACGGTTCTGCTCGCTCAGGTGCTCGCCACCGAGAAAGACCTTTTCGACTCCGGCATAAGCACGCAGACGCTCCTGTTCATTGAGAAACAGACGATGCAGGGTGCCGGGCATACCGACCAGCACGTTGACCCGTTGGTCGATGATCAATTGGGCAATCTCCCGATAATCGTCATCAGCAGGTGCGGCCATGGGCAGGTGCGTCACCTCGAGCAGTTCCAGCGCTTTGCTGAAGCTGAGAAAGCCGCCGTACAGCCCGCCACAGAAGAACAGGTTCATGACTCGGTCTTGTGCTGGATCCAGACCGGCAGCGAACAGGCCATCAGCGGTCGCGCGCATCTGCCGATCAAAGTCGCGATAGCTGTAGCCGGCCAGAGCAGGGGTGCCGCTGCTGCCTCCGGAGCGGAAATACAACTGCGCCTGATCGTTGATGGGCTGGGCGACGAAGGCTTCTTTGTCCATGATCGCAGCGCACGGCGTCGCCGCTGATGGCGCTGGATCGAGACTGGCCTGATTCGGCAGTTGCGTGGCCGCCAGACTCACCGATACCCGTCGACTCAAACGTTGCAGCGCATAGACGCCATCATGGGGTTCGCCCTCGTACCCGTCGTGAATGTTGCCGATCGGTGCGATCCGCGTGACTCCGGCAGCGATCAACGCATGGGTAAGCTCGACAATTTGCGGTTGTGCGCATACCAGCGCACAGCTTTGCAGGACGTTGCGCCACGGCAGCAGAGTGGCGGGCAGCAGCGCCTGCGGCACCGGGTGCAGCAATACGCTGCGAAACAGCGGCGAAGGTGCGAGTTGCCGATCATGGCTCCAGATCACCCGCCAGCCCGGGCCATTCCACACTTGCCCGGTGTGACCGGCAAAACTCTGACCGAGGCGGGCCATCTGCGTGTGCGTGGTAATTTGCGCAGCTTCCTGGCGTGTCGGCACCAGTGCCGGCCACTGTGCGGCGCGTCGTTGCAGGGCCTGCGCCAGGCGTTCACCGATATCGCGCAAGACTTGCGTGTCGTCGCTGTCCACCAACAGCCATTGCGGGCTGGAGCAGGCCTGCTGATCCAGTCGGCAAACTTCGTCGGCGACGGCATCAAGCGCCTCTGGCGTAGACGATTCCGGGGTGAGATAGACGAAGCTGATGCGGTGCCCCCAATCGATCCAGCGACAACCCGGCACCAGCTGTTGCCGAATGGCTTGCAAGGCCGCTTCGCCACCCCACGCCGCGACACCATTGGCAGATTTGCATAATCGGCCGATCTGCTCGGTGTTCGCTGGAACCACCGCCACGTGGCCGGCCAGTTGTCCGCTCGCATCGCAGTTCACCAACGCCCGCAACAGTCGCGCCGTCATACCTTGATCGCTGCGGCTGGGGCGCAACCAGTTGACGTTGCCGGCGAGCAGACTTTCCACCACCGCGCAAAAGGCCAGCAGCGGCGCGTTGGCCGGGGTGATGTGCACCACCAGCCCGAGCGGGCGCCAGGCTTCGAAGCGCGGCAGGCGATAATCGATACGGCGCAGGGAGTCGGCAGCGATGCCGAGTTCGCGCTGGCGTTTGATCGTCAAGGCTTCAGGTTGGCAGAAATCGATCAAGGCCTGCCGTTGTTCGCTGTCGAGGGGCGGATCCATGCGCGAGTCACGCAGCAGCTGGGCAAAAACAGTGATCGCCGTGATGACCGTGCTGCTGTCTAGTGACGTCGCCAAGCGCTGGGGCAACTTGTGTTGCAGGTCTTGCAGCGCTTGGTCGAGGCTGTAAATGTCGTGCAGTTGTCCATTGATCAAATACATTTCAGTGACTTCCCAGTAATTCGGCGGCGGCCATCGCGCAGCTTCTGCCGGCCGTGGTGCCGGCGCGGCCGTGCAGTTCGAACCAGTCGCTGGTCAATGCACAGCCGCAACTTGCGCCCGGGTGCAGCGTGGCAAGGTCGCTCATGACCATGGCATGCGCCGGGCTGGATGAGATGTAAGGCGAGACGAAGCCGAGCAGGCCTTGTTGGCCATAGGGCAGCAGGGAAAAATCCGCCGGATCGCGAATCAGCACCCGCGAATACACCGGCACATGAAAGCGGTGACGGGCGCATTCGATGTAAGGCACGGCGTGTTCGACAGCGCCGTAACCGTCGCGGCAGCGGGCGGGTTCGATGCCCAGTTGCCGATGGATATGGGCATAAAACTGTTGTTTAGGAATTTCCTGCGCAGCCTGGGTTTTCCAGCCGCCGCCAAAAAAGGCCAGCGAACCGGCGGGCAATTGCACATCCTGCACAGCGCTAGCCTGCATGCGTTGCAGGGTCTGCCAGAGAAACGCCGGGAAGCCGAAAATCCGTACCGGCAAACCTTCTTCAGCGAATGACTGCAATGCGGCGATGACACCGAATACGTCGAACTGATGGCCGCTACCGGTGTTGCGCAAGGCGTAAACCACGCGATTCACCGGGGCAAACCAACAGAGAAACTGGTCGGTAAACGAAGTGCCGAGCGTAATGTGACCCTCGGGTTCGTAGCTCAGCAGCAAGTAGTTGCACGGCGTATCCGGAGTGTCCCAACCGTAATGGCGAAAGATCTGCGCAACCATGAACTGCGCCCGCGCCAGGCTGCGTTCGTCGTAACGCATCCGGCTTTTCTGTCCGCTGGTGCCCGACGAGGTCAGTTCCAGGGCGTCTGCGCCGGTGCTGCTGAGCAGCAGGTGTTGCTTGAAGAAACTGGCAAAGATCGGCGGCAGACGTGACCAGTCATCAAGACTGTCGAGGTCTTGCGGTGCCAGCCCATGGGCGTTGAGCCAATGGGCGTAACCCGGGGTGTGATCGCAGTGAAAGCGGCTGATTTCAGTCATCGCCCGATCAAACAGACCGGGCGCGGCTGAATCCGCGCAATAGGGTTGCTTCAACGCGCACAGCGCGTCGGCATAGGGTAGGTGAGTCATCAGTGTTCCTTACTGAGGCGAGGCCACATCAGCTGTGGTGGTTTGCAGGAGCCGGTAAGCCATGGGCAGGCACATCAGCCCGCCGAATGCGGCCCAGAGAGCGAAGTATTCAAGACGGCTGCCGCCACCGATGGCCGCAATCAGCGAACCGCCAAGTCCCATGACGGCGATCGAGATCATGCCGGTCAGCGCCGACACCAGGCCTTTGCTGTCGTCACTGGCAAACAGTGCCAGGCGATACACCGCCGCGTTGCTCATACCCAGCCCGACGGCGTACAGCGACAGACTCGCCACCACCGGTCCAAGCCCCGCACCGAGCAATGCGCACGCGGCCAGAAACAGAAGGCCCAGACAGAAAGGCCAGAGCGCCAGTTGAATCAATTGCGTCAGCGAATGAGTCCGCAGCAAACGGTCGAGAATCAGATTGCCGGCAATCACCGCTGAGAAAACCGGAATCTGCCACAGGCCATATTCCAGCGGCGGCAGTTCCAGCACCCGCACCAGCAGCAACGGTGCCAGGCCTATCCATGTGATCAGGGGCAGACTCATCAGGCCCAGCGCCAGACTGGCGCAGAGAAAACGCGGATTGCCCAGCAGGGCGCCATAGCGCCGTGAAGTGCAACGCCAGGAGAAGGGCACACGGGGTGTTCGATGACCATCGCGGCGCTCGACGCCTACGGTTTCCGGCATCCACAGCAACAGACCGAGCCAGACCAGCGCTGCCGTGAATCCCAGCAGCAGAAAGATTTCTCGCCAGCTCAGCCATTCCAGCAACAGGATCCCCAGTAGCGGCCCGAGCAGCGGCGATAACAACGCAACATTGCCGAGCAACGCCATCAGCCTGACGGCGTCCGCTTCACAGAACACCTCCTGTAGCGCCGGATAGCTGACTGCGACGACAAACCCCAGACCCATGCCTTGCAACAGCCGCAACAGGTTGAACGCTTCGATACTGTCGGTGAAAAAAGCTGCCGCGCACGACAATCCGAACAGCGCGCTGCCCGATAACAACAGTGGTCGTCGGCCGTATTGATCGGACAACGGGCCGAGTAACCATTGCAGGCACACGCCACCCAACAGATACAGGTTGAAGGCATGGGGAACATGCCGTACGTCCGCGTCGAGGTCGGTGGTGACATCCAGCATCGCTGGCATGATCACATCGCTGGCCATGTAAGTGAGCAGTTCGAAAGCGGTCAGCGCCAGACAGAAACCCGCAACCTGTCTGGGGCCGATATTGATAAGTGTTCTCTGCATGAACATCCCTGTTTATGAGTTATAGGAAGTTCGCAGAGCCTAGGCGCAGACGCACAGCCGACCTAGCCGTTTGCTGCGTCAGCAGATTTCAAAAACTTACGACATGTTTAAAGGATTGGCGCGGCGCGAAAGCTGTTTACCTGGTTGCCATTGCGGCGAAAACAACGATGCCCGCGTCAGTGCGGGCATTGTTTGCGCTGGATCAGGGAGGGCGGGCATGTCTCAGGGTTGGGTGCCCATGCAGCCAAAAAACCTCAGGGGCGGTAACATGAGCACCCGTTTGCCCCGGCGCATCCCCCTCATCCGGGAAACGCTCGGCGCGCAACCGGCTACATTTCAATGTTTCAGGAAACCGCAATGACCCAGAAGCAACGCTTGATTTATTCGATTCTGATCGCTCTGTCGGTACTGGCGATCATGCTGGGCCTGTCCTGGCTGCAGAATGCCGGCATGATCACCGAGAAGACTTTCCAGTACGTGGCAATCGGCGTGGCGGTCGTGGTGGTCATCATCAACGGCGTGATGCGCCGCAAGGTCAAGCCCTGAAGGCGAGCCTCATTCGTGGTTGAGGACCGCCGCAGCCTGTGGATGCAGGCTGTAACTCTTGTCGGCGTTGAAGGTGATCACGCCTTCGGCGCACAAGCGTTTAAGCACTTCTCGCACGCTGAGAAACGACAGCGGCACGTCCAGATCGAGCAACTGGCTATGTACGCCACGTACGCCCAGGCGACGATTGCTCTGTGCCGCCACGAGCAGCGCGTCGATGACTTTCAGGCGAATCAGGCTGGTGCGCAGGCCGAAACTCTTCAGTAGCACGCGAATACGCTCATTGCCCGGACGCTCGCCGCGCTGGGTGAAATTGCCAGAGTGCGAACTCATGGAAACGCCCTGTGGCGTCTGGCTACCGTCCGTTGGTAGTTGCGAGTTGTACATGCGATTACTCCTTTTCAGAGCCAGATCGGGAAAGGTTTTGTTGCGCTCTCTAAACAAGACGTTTCAGCACGACAAATCATGAAAGAAAAGATGTAGAAATTTCGTCGCTAATTCGTCCTGGGCGCGTGATGACGACTAATCTCGTTGCGCGGCGCATTAAATTTTTTCCTTCAGCATCGTCTATTCGACAGGCTCATGTCGCGTGGACGCGTGGGTAATTGACCTTTCGATCAGGAGCGAGCGTGATTATTTCCAGGCAACTCACCGGGCTGGCCCTCGCCGCCAGCTTATTCGGGCTGTGCTTCTCGGCCCATGCACTAGGTCCGGCTGCACAGACCAGCGCGGAGATCCGCCGCACCACCTTTGGCGTACCGCACATCCGTGCCGAAAACGAACGTGGCCTGGGTTTCGGCATCGGCTACGCCTACGCCCAAGACAATCTGTGCCTGCTGGCCAACGAGGTCGTCACGGTCAACGGTGAGCGCTCCCGCTACTTCGGTCCGGAGCAGTTCACGGTCGAGCAACGGGAAAACCGCGTCAGTGACGTGTTTTTCACTTGGCTCAATACCCCCGAGGCAGTCAAATCCTTCTGGCAGGCGCAGTCGCCCCAGGTGCGCGACCTGGTTGAAGGCTATGCCGCCGGCTACAACAGCTATCTGGCCGAACGCCGTCAGCAAGGATTGCCGCAGCAATGTCAGGGTGAATGGGTGCGAGATATCAGCGCTGAGGATCTGGTCAAGCTGACGCGGCGTCTGATGGTGGAAGGCGGGCTGGGCCAGTTCGTCGAGGCGCTGGCCGGCGCCGCTCCTCCGGAAGCCACCGCGCAGGTCAAACAAGACGCCCGGGCCTACCAATTGGCCGATGCACGTCAACAGCGTTTCGCTCTGGATCGTGGCAGTAACGCGGTGGCGGTCGGCAGTGAGCGCTCGTTCAACGGTCGTGGCATGCTGCTGGCTAACCCACATTACCCTTGGATAGGCGGTCTGCGGTTCTATCAGATGCACCTGACGATCCCCGGAAAACTCGATGTCATGGGCGCCGCTTTGCCGGGTCTGCCGATGATCAATATCGGCTTCAACCAGCATCTTGCCTGGACCCACACGGTCGATTCGTCGAAACACTTCACGCTCTATCGTCTGCAACTCGATCCGAAGGATTCGACCCGTTACCTGCTCGACGGCAAGTCGCTGCCATTGAGCAAGCAGACGGTCACTGTGCAGGTCAAGCAGTCTGATGACCAAGTCGTAGCGGTTAAGCGCGACGTTTACAGTTCGCAATTCGGCCCGATTGTCCAATGGCCGGGCAAGCTCGACTGGGACAAGCAGTACGCCTACAGCTTGCGCGATGCCAACCTCGACAATGATCGGCTGCTCGGGCAGTGGTATGCGATGAACCGGGCCAGTAATCTAAAGGAGCTGCAGGACTCGGTGCACAAGATACAGGGCATTCCCTGGGTCAACACCCTGGCGGTGGATGACAAGGGCCAGGCCTTGTACATGAACCTGTCAGCGGTGCCGAACGTCAGCGCCGCCAAACTGGCCAAGTGCAGCGACCCGAGCATTGCTTTGCGCATGATTGTGCTGGATGGATCCAATAGCGCCTGTGCCTGGGATATCGATCCTCAAGCGGCGCAAAAGGGTATTTTTGCTGCCAGCCAATTACCGCAGCTGTTGCGCAAGGACTTCGTACAGCATTCCAACGATTCCGCTTGGCTGGCCAACCCCGCGCAACCGCTCACCGGCTATTCGCCGCTGATCAGTCGTGACGGACGGCCGCTGGGCATGCGCTCGCGGTTCGCTTTGAATCGCTTGAGTGAGCTGGACAAAAAAGGCCCGCTGACCGTCAAGAATCTGCAGGACATGGTCATGGACAATCAGGTGTATCTGGCGTCGCAGGTCATGCCGGATCTGCTTAAGTTCTGCGGATCCGACCTGGGCAGCGATACGGCGGCATTGAAACCTGCCTGTGCCAGCCTTGAAGCCTGGGATGGGCGCGCCAATCTGGACTCGGGGCTTGGTCTGGTGCACTTCCAGAATATCATGCAGGCGACGCTGCTCGAGTCACCGGACATTTGGCGTGTCGCGTTCAATCCGGCAGATCCACAAAACACCCCGCGTGGCTTGGCGGTCGAGCAACCGGCCGTCGCCAAGGCGCTGCGTGAAGCAATGCTCGCCTCTATCGCGGCGACTGACAAAATGGCCTTGAAGCCGGATTCGCGCTGGGGCGATATCCAAGTGGTCAGCAGTGGCAGCCAGCAAACGCCGATTCACGGCGGGCGGGGTACGCTCGGCATCTACAACGCCATGCAGAGCGTGCCCCGTGATGATGGCAAACTTGAAGTCATCGGCGGCACCAGCTATCTGCAAGTGGTGAGCTTCGATGAAAAAGGCCCGCACGCCCAAGGGCTGCTGGCGTTCTCGTTATCCAGTGATCCGATGTCGAAATACTCGCGGGATCAGACTGAAGCGTTTTCGAAGAAACAGTGGAGTGTCCTGCCGTTCACCGAACAGCAGATCCAGGCGGATCCGCAATATCAGGTGCAGACGATCAAGCAGGATCAGGCAGGGAAGGTGGCAGCGCAGTAAAACAGTCACAGCTCGAAACAAACGAAGGCCGCTTCCCGCAAGGGACGCGGCCTTCAGCTTTTCGGCGGGCGTTGCGGCATCGAATTGATTACCGGGTTGCCTTCCTTGTTGCGCGTCAAATAGACCGGCAGCACTTTCGGCAGGCTGTTGGCGAGGTGGTTCATCTCTTTGATGTTGTAGACGCCGCCCACGCGGATCGCGCCGGTATTGGTGTCGGCCAGCATCAACGGCTTGTCGAGGTAACGGTTGATCAGCGGCAGGGCGTCGTGCAGCGCAAGGTTGTCGAGCACCAATCGGCCGCTGCGCCAGGCCAGCGAAGTATCGCCAGGGTAGGTCTGACTGATTTGCGGCGCGTAATCGCCATGCCGGTAGCGCGCCTGCATCGAGGGACTGAGGCGCAGACCGTCGCCAGGCAAGTCGCGATTGCTGCTGACCAGCACCGAACCTTCGATCAGATTGACCCGCACCTGATCTTCGTACATCCACACATTGAACCGCGTACCGGTCACGCGGATCTTGCCGTCGCCGGCGCGAACCACGAACGGATGAGACGCGTCATGGCTGACATTAAAAAACGCCTCGCCCTTGTTCAGGGTGACGCGACGTTCATGTTTGTAATTGCTGAAGCTCAGGTCGGTGTGCAGGTTGAGTTCGAGCTGGCTGCCGTCACTCAGGGTGATCTGACGCACACTGTCGGTGGCGGCGTAATGCTGATAACTGTTGGGCACCCAGCCCAGACTCCAGCCGCTGTAAGCCGCGAGTGGCAAGGCGAGGGCGCAGGCGCCAGCAATGACCGCGAACTTGCGCCACGAACGCGAAGGCTTGCGTTGCGCGGCGAGTGCCTCGGGCTCGGTTCGAGGCAGATCTCCGGCGACTTCCCAGATTTCTTGCATGGCTTCGTATTCGAAGGCATGCAAAGGATGTGCAGCGTGCCAGGACTCAAATGCGCGACGCTCCTCGTCCGTGCAGTCAGCGGCGTGCAGACGCATGCACCAGTGCGCGGCGGCATCGGTGATCGCATCGTATTCGGCTTCCGAGAGAGTGTCTTGGGTCATTGACTCGTCCTGATTTCGCTCATTCTAACCTCGCCGGCAGGCTGCCGAGAACATCCGTCATGGCATTTACCCATCAACGCGGAACTTATTTTTCCCTGTGGCGCCCAAAAAAACAGGAAGCAACTGCCTACTATCCATAAATGGAGTGAAAAAATGATCAAAAAGACATTCGCAGCCCTGATTGCCACTGCCGGTCTGCTCAGCGCCGGTGCCGCTCTGGCGGATAAGCCGGGCGCAGGCTGGATCACCATCGAAAAAGCCATCGAGGTCGCCAAGACCAAGGCCGGCTATGTCGAAGTCTATGAGATCGGCGCCGACAATGACGGCTACTGGGAAGGCGAAGGGCGCAAGGCTGACGGCATTGTCTACGAGTTCCGCATCGACGGCGCCTCGGGCAATGTACTGCGCGATCAGAAGGATTAACGCACCGTCTCACTCGTTGATTCTTGGCATGAGCAATGCGCTGGCGTTACGCCGGCGCATTTTTTTGTCTTCACGCCAGCGCTTGCGAGGATCCCGCCTGATCTGCAACCGGCGCCGGTAGCGGCATGGGCGCCGGAAGCGGGTCGAGCTGGCGGCCCAGTTCGCTGATGAGCAGGGCGATCGAGTCGGCGTTGGCGAGCATCACGTCGACCCGCGCATCTGCTGAAACAGGACTGCGAAACGCTCGGCGCGCGTCTGCAAGGTTTGTGGTTTTGGTAAGGCTGAGGATTTTCAGGTAATCCGCGGCATGCGTCGGCATTTTGTCCAGATCGGTCCAGACGTGGTTATCGGATTTCACTGCAAACAGGTGCGAGAGATTGCCGTAGCGCGACAATAACCTGCGATAACGTTCAAGCGAGTCCTTGACCGCTTGCCCCTCTGCCGTCGTCGTGTCGATAAGGTCGAGATAAGGCCCCATGGCCTGGATCGTCACCAGATCTTCGCTGTCGCAAACCAGATGCGAGAGTTCATGGATAATCGTTACCGCGCGTGCGTGTGAATCAACATTGAATCGAGGAGGCAGATGGGCGGTGTATTTGTCCATTCTGGGATTGAAAAAAACCTCGGTGAGATGAATTATTTTTTGTTTGTCCTGTTTGAAAACGAAAGCAACGGTATTGGCGCTGCCAGGCCCATTCAGACCAGTAAAGAAGCGCTCGGTGTAGAGCAAATCATCTTTTGGGTTCGTCAATTCCTGGCAGACAGGAATGATCACTTTCTCGAGTTTTGTGAGCAGCAAGGGCGTTACCTCATGCACCTCGAAGAACTCCTTCAAAACCCTCTCCAGCCGTGTGCCCGCAGGGTGGCTGCGCTGTGTAACGTAGTTATGCAGGCAGTTGACTGCGTATTCTCTTGCACGGTTTACGGCTTGCTGTATCACGAACGCCCTGGCCGGATAGCGACGGTGGATCTGGGCCATGCCTCTGGCCTGGATATACATTTCTATTGAGCGGTTTTCCTCGACTTCATGTTGAGCAGGGTCACGACGTTTTGATCGGCAGCGATGAACCGGCTGGCTGGCGCTTGCAACAACCAGACGGGCATTTTTCTCTTCGAGTGCCGGCCCCTGACTGCCGTCTTTTTTGCGCAAATACCAGTTTTTTTCGAGCTGGACTGCCGGATATACCTTGCCGGCAATGGCGGCGTATTTTTGCGTCGTTGACGAATCCCCATAGACCAGCTTATTGGCATCAAGCTTGAGGGATTCCAGCGCCGTACTGCTTTCAAAGGGCTGCAAATCAATCCGAGCGGGCGTGACGGGCGACACCTTTGCCCAGCCAGAAGCGACTTGCACCGTTGTGGCTGTACCCGCAGGTGCTTGCGCCTCTGCGGCGAATTCGGAGCCGGCCGTTTCTGCCTCGCTTTCCCATGACAGACGTCCCAGGCTGAAGAGGGTAATCGCCCCTGCGATGAAGCTTTTCAGGGCATTTGCCCAGTGGTGATCCTGAAGGCCTTCGGCGGACGCCTTGAAGTCCTGGTAGCTTCGCCACAGAAAAAAACCGGACGCGAGTTTGCCCGGTAGCAAATATGGCACCAGGCGCACGCCGTGACTGAAGAGAAACTTCACCGCTTCCCAATCCGCTTGGCCATTGATCTGTGGCTGGCTGCGCAACAGTTGCGGCAGAAGACGCAGAGTGTCCTGGTGAAACCGCTCGAGCACGTTGCCATTGATGGGCGCGCCATGAAGAGTGATTTCACTGTCTTTGCCGATCGTTGTTTTCAACAGACTCTTGAATATCGCCTGCTGAGCTTCAGGCAGACGCCGGATGATCAAATCCTGGAAGTGCCCGGGGGTATTCAGTGCTTCGATCAGCTGCGCTTCGTTTTCGAATTCGCGAAACACACACCTGGAGTAAGGCGCATAGAGGATCCGGGGGCCTGTTTGCCCTGCGCCCGGACCGAAGACATACAAACCGAGTGTGTCGACGCAATCAGCGCCTGGAGTCTTGATCAGCGATAGGGGACAGGCGATGGCTTGAGCGCCCTCGACCGCAGCGCGCGCTATCGCGTCAGGCATGTCGAGGACCTGGCAAATGTAGTCATAGCCGGTATCCGAGAGCTGTTGTTGCAATTTCATCGAGTGGGCGTGTTGCATCAATTGCCAAGGCAACTGGCGCAAAAACCGTTCTTTGCTGGTGCGAGCAGACGGGCTGTCGGCTGACAGCGCTTCGGTGACTTTCGCGGTGTAGGTGGTAGCAACATCGAGAGATTGCAGTAATTGCCGTACCGCGGCCTGGGCAAACTCTCTTGGTAGAGCCGTGGCCGTTGTCGAGGCGACTTTGAAACCGCTGCCCTGCACGACGTTGTAGTGATGCAAGGCAAATTCCAGCAAGTCGCAGGCAGGGCCGGCCAATATCAGGTTGGGGGTAATCCGGATGTCCTGTGGCTTGAGCCCGTTGCCTGGAAATCGCGCGTCGAGCAGGGTTTTGAGGCTCTGCTCGATATGCGTGGCCAGCGCCGGGACCTCATCGAGGAAATCCTTGCCATCGATGAACGCATGCCGCAGTTCATCCAGCAGCGCGAGTTGCGTGCGTTGCTCCGTCGCCGAGGCCATGCGCAACCAGTCCGGGTAATCCAGATGACGCGAAAGGGTTCGTGCAAGATCGATCGCGCGTCGCAGGTTGGTATCGATGACAGCAATTTTCATTTCATCAAGGAAGCTCGCCAATGTCTTTGGCTCCTTGATGCAAACTCGCAGCAGTTCACATTCCGCCAGGAACTGTTCAATGGCAGATTGCATGCGGTCTCGGGAGACACTGCCATTAATCAATTGAAACTCGCCCAGGGTGTATTGCTGGTCCAGTCTGTGTTGCGCCTTTGGCAGATTTTCCAGCAGCGTGTGACTCTGGTTATTGTCGTCCAGCCGTTGCTGCAATTGCTTTTGCGCATTGGCGATGTCGTCAAACAGCTCCAGGCCCAGGGCCGGTGTCCAGAGGATGGCGCGCCCGGAATGTTTCACGTCCATGCCGCCGCGCTCGGTCAGCAGCACGCAGTGAGCGAGCGGCAGCGCAGCGTTGGGCTCGGCCCCGCTGAGGGTCAGTGACCAGGCATCGGGGCGAAAACCATTGAGTGACTGGCGGTCCCTGCGTGTCGGGTGCCTGGAATCGAACACGGTGTCGACGATCTTTCGTTCCGCCTCCAGCCATGACCCGCTGAGGCTGCGCAGGTACGCCTCACCACGCAGGCCGTCTTCGAATGCCTGGGCCAGTTTCCACAGAATGCCTTCGAGAAAGACGCGCTGTTCGGCGCCGTGCGCGGTCGGCTGGTCTTTGAAGTGGCTGGTCAGATTATCCAGCGTCCGTCCCAGAAGTGTCGCCTGCTGCGCAGCCTTGTCTGCCTGCACGAGTGACGATGGCGGTGTACTGGTAAACAACGGCCGGGTACTCCAGCGCTGATTGACGTCGAGCTTGAGCAGCCGTTCATGAATCATTGAGCGGATATCCAGCGCCTTGTCGAAGAGCGCATGGATGTCAGTGGTGCGCTCGCTCTGACGAAAACGCTGCAGAACGAATTCAACGTTCTGACGTTGCTTGGTGATGATGGCCTCAAACAGCGTGGTCATGATCTCACCGCCAATGTTTTCCCCGGATACCTGCGCGTTAGCGAAGCCAAGGTAACGATTGCGCTCTTGCAGATTCATCAGCCCGTAGAGTTCGTCTTCGTGTCCGGCAGCCCGCATTTTCGCAGTCAGTGTCTGTTTGAGATCCGCGTAGTCGGCGAGTACCTGCAGGCCCTGGCTGGGCGTATAGAGATAAGCCTTGTCGTGATTGATCATCAGCGAACCGGCCAGCTCGACACAGGCTGTATCTTCACTCAAGCACACGGTTTCAAACGTTGGCCGCCGTACCGCAACGGTTGGCTCGCGTACCAGGCTGTGCAGGGCGTCGAACTCGCTGGCGGTGAGGATCTGCGTTTCGCGCTTGATCATCAGATCCGCGCGCGCCTGATCCTGCAGCGTCTGGCTGAAGAAAGTACGTCTGGGCGAGCCCGCGAATGAAGCGCTGTTCCAAAACACCTCAAGCTGTCGAAACAACAGCATGGTCAGTTTTCCCGATGCCGACTTGATCGCATTGGTCCAGGCCGACTGATCGTCTTCGTGTACCGAACGGCCAGGATGGGTAAACTCTACGACCTGACCGTGGGGCCAGCCCTGACGGTGAAAGTGCACCAACAGCGCTTCAGTCAGCGACAGCGAGTCGACCCACTGTTTTCCATCCGAAGTAGTCACCGAATAGAAACCGACCCGGGTAAGCGATTGTTGCACCGCGCCAAAATGCGCTTCGAGCAGTTCGTCGAGAATCTTTTCCAGCAGCGTTGCAAGGGATGGCAGGCGTTTGAGTTCGTCCAGCAAGTCACGGGCGCACCTCTCCAGAGAGTCGCCGATTGCCAATTGCTGGTCCTCGAACACATCACCTTCGATGGTTTCGCAGGTCAGGGTGATACTGCGTTTTTCCACCAGTTCCTTGCGCAATGAAACCGAGAGGAAAGCCAGCAGATCATCGTTTTCCCTGGCGTTGTCGAGGCGTTTCTGCAGGGCATCAGTCAGGGCTTGCCGGTCAGCGAATTTTTTCAGGCCATCGTAGGGCGTATAGAGAAACACGCCGTTGTCATCCGGCCCTGCGCTGAGTATGAAGCTGCCTGCCAGCGGCACGGCCAGTTGCTTGTCGGCGTTGAGCAGGATGCGTTCGGCCAGCATTGGCGGGGTTTGCTTGTTGCGCAGCGATTGCGTAGCGAGTTGCGCATGTGCAAGCCAGTCGAAGTCTTTGCTGTTGAGACCGTGTGCCGGACCGAGGTCAGCGTGCAGGCCGGGTGAATCGAATATCACTGGAAACAACAGCGGGGCAGTCGGGATGGACATCATTGCAACTCTGAACAGGGCGCCATTGGGCTGGAACTCAACAGTAAATGCGCAGAGTGGAGCACTTGCGGTAGACAGTTACCGCACGTGCCGAGATCAAAATGTGCATCAGGGCGCGCCAACCGATGGCAATGAATCGAAGGGTTGACAGCTGGCAGCTCGGACAGGGTTAATCGGTGGGCAAAATCGACCGTACGCTGTTGTTCCCTCCAATAATCATTCTGGAGCTTCAGATGTCTGCGCCACACGATCATGGCTCGTCCACAGTGTCCCTCGAAGCACTGACGCAATTGCTTGAAACGATTTTTCTGCGCCACGGCACCTCCAGCGAAGTCGCACGGGTACTCGCCGTCAACTGCGCCAACGCCGAACGCGACGGCGCTCATAGTCATGGCGTGTTTCGCATCCCCGGTTATGTCTCGACGCTGAAAAGCGGCTGGGTCAATGGCCATGCCGTGCCACAGGTTGAAGATGTCGCGCCGGGGTTTGTCCGGGTTGACGCTGGCAACGGTTTTGCCCAGCCAGCGTTGGCAGCGGCCCGACCACTGCTGATCGAGAAGGCGCGTCATGCCGGGATCGCGGTGCTGGCGATTCGCAACTCGCACCATTTCGCCGCTTTGTGGCCGGATGTCGAGCCCTTCGCCGACGAAGGTCTGGTGGCGCTGAGCGTGGTCAACAGCATGACCTGCGTGGTGCCCCATGGCGCTGATCGGCCATTGTTCGGTACCAATCCGATTGCCTTCGCCGCGCCAAGGGCCAACGCCGCGCCGATTGTGTTCGATCTCGCCACCAGCGCCATTGCTCATGGCGATGTGCAAATCGCAGCGCGCAAGGGTGAAAAACTCCCGGCCGGCATGGGTGTCGACAGCCTCGGCCAGCCGACCCAGGACCCCAAAGCTATTCTCGAAGGCGGCGCCTTGTTGCCGTTTGGCGGCCATAAAGGCTCGGCGCTGTCGATGATGGTCGAGTTGCTGGCGGCGGCATTGACCGGCGGCAATTTCTCATTCGAGTTTGACTGGTCCAACCATCCCGGCGCGAAAACGCCGTGGACCGGCCAGCTGTTGATCGTCATCGACCCGAGCAAAGCGGCGGGGCAGAGCTTTGCCCAACGCAGCGAGGAACTGGTGCGGCAGATGCACGGGGTCGGGCTCAAGCGTTTGCCGGGGGATCGGCGGCATTTGCAGCGCAGTCGGTCGATGGTGCAAGGGATCGTACTGGATGAGCAGACGCTGGGGCAGTTGCGGGAGTTGGCGGGGGAGTGAGTCTTTTGTTGTTCTGACGATTGCAGTGACAAGGTCAAAAGCCCCTCACTGTAGAGACCGGTACATCCTTTACAAATTAGACCGGGGACATCGTTTACACCTTTACAGGCTTGCTACGCGTTTAGCACCGCGTTCAAGCCTGCCTAAACAGTGGCTGCAAAGGTACAGCTCCCAAGCGTCGTCAGCCACTTCCTTCAGCGCGATGTCCTCTCCAATCAAAGCCTCTCCAAGAAAAATCAGCTGTCCTTTCCATTTGATTTCGCCATTTGACCGAACCTTGCGTACTTCAACATCAGAGCCGTATTCAAGCGCAGGCAAGTAACCGGGATATGCACGTACCGATGGGCTATAGACAGAAGCCGGCGGTTTCATGCCCAGCGCGGTGTGCGGTCGGTGGTGGTTGAAGTCCTGGACAAAATCCTGAAAAGCCAGCTGTTGGCGCACCAGGTTTTCTGCCGGTGGCACTGCTGCCTTTAGCGTTCGATGCATCCGTTCATGTCGACCATTTTGGTCGGGACGGCCAGGCGTAATCGTTTCGACATGGATTCCAAGCCTGATGAACCAAACCGATAACTTCGAAAGTCGCGCCAGACCTGTCGACGCGAAAGGAGCGCCATTGTCAGTGCGGATCACATCCGGCAGCCCATATTCTCGAAAAGCCCACTCAAAGCCTTCCCGCGTCGGCGCCCCGTGCGTACTGGGCAAAGCGCGACAGACGAATAAAAAGCGGCTCATCTGATCGGTAATGGTCAGCGGATAGCACCAATTACCGTCCTGCATTTTGAACTGCCCTTTGTAATCAGCACACCAAGTCTGGTTGGGCGCGTCGACCGGACGCAAATGCGTCGGAGCACGGGGACGTGGGGGATAAGGTCGTCGCGCCATGACCAAACCAGCTTTCTTCAACCATTCTCCGGCAGTACTCGCCGCCGGCCACTGGATATGCGGATCAGAAACGCGCAGGCGATCAATGATCTGCTTGGGCCCCCGATCGGGATGTTCATTTTTCTTGGCCAGCAACTTGGCGATGATTTCATCGGAAGTTTGATGAGGGCAGTTCAGCGGCTTGCGCGACTGCTCTTTCAAGCCATCAACGCCCAACGCTGCGTATCGTTCCAACCACTTGTCGATGGTGGGACGGCTGACGTCATACCGCCGGCTTAGCTGGCTTTTGGTGTAGCTGCCGCCGAGCCAATCGCTGATTAACTTCACTCGTTGATCCATTGGGGACTCTTGTTTCCAGGGCATGGTCAGCACCTCCTGACCATCATTGATACCTGTAAACCATGTCCCCGGTCTCAAACGTAAAGGATGTATCCGGTCTTTACCCACCCTAGCCCTCTCCCGGGGGGAGAGGGGACTGACCGCGTGGTTTGGGCGAGGTACGCCGACTTGGGATACCGAGGTGAATTCAGTAATGGAAAAGCGAAGCGGTGGGCATAAAAAAAGCGAACCCTGAGGTTCGCCTTTTTCTGTGCGCCTGACTCAGCGACGGCCGAGCAGCAGGCCCACCACCAGGCCGAAACCGGCGGAGATCGCCACGGTTTGCCAAGGGTGACCACCGATGTAGTTCTCGGTGGCTTCAACAGCGGGTTTGGTGCGGTCGCGCACGCTGGACACCGAATCCAGTGCCAGCTGCAGCTTCTGGGCGATTTGTGCGCGCAGGGTTTCTGCTTCTTCGCCTACCAGTGAAGCGCTGCTCTTGAGCAGTTTGTCCGATTCTTCGATCAGAGCCTGAAGCTCGCTGAAAGCTTGATCCTTGATTTGCTCTTCGGCAGCTTGCGAGGCGGTTTTACGGGCCATTGGGTGACTCCTTGCAGGTGAATGGACAGTGACCAATGGAGTGTAGCGGCAGGCGAAAAGTTGCATGTCATTCGCGGACAAGGGAAAAACCTGCACCGGAGATTTCCATCGAGCGTGTAAGATGTCGCCATTTTACGCAGCAGGATAAATCCCCATGAGTTTCAATCTGGCCGACAAATCCCTCGCAGAGCGCGCAGCGCTGGAAGATGAGAAATCCCGTCTGTTCGAACTCTGGCAGAACAATCTGGGCAAAGCCAAAGGCGAAGCCGCGCGCTTGTTTGGGGAGCGCTCCAAGCGCAAGGGCAAATGGGCCGAGTGGGTCCGCGCCGAACTGGACGGCATGTCGCCGCCGGAGTTCGCCAACATGGTGCGCAGTGAAGTCAATCGCCTGATGGCGGCGAACAAATAATCCGCTTCACGCCTGGCTGAACGTGGCGGCAATCGCCTCGCGAACCTTGACCAGCACCGGATCGATCTGCGTGCTGGTGCGCCAGCCCAGTTCCACCGGATAGCGCGGTAAAGCCAGAGGGCAGGGCAGCAACGCCAGCCCGCTCAGCGTCGCGATGCTTGCGGCGGCATGGGCCGGGATGGTCGCCACCGCCTGACTGCCCTTGAGCAGAAAGGGCAGCGCGGCAAAATGCGTGGTCGACGCGCAGACTCGCCGGTTCAAGCCCACTGCCGCCAATCCCTCATCGGTGATACCGATAAAGCCGCCCGACGACACCAGAATGTGCTCGCGTTCAACGAACTCCTGCAACGCGATCTGCTGTTGGCCTGGCGCGAGACTGGCCGGGTCGACCAGACACGCATAGCCGCCTTCCCCCAACACCTGACGACTGAGCAGGCGCTCGGAAAAGCCGCCGGCAGTGATCGCCAGGTCGATGCTGCGTTCCATCAGTGCGCGGGCAACGATCTGGCTGTGGGTCTGGCGAAATATCAACCGCAGCTTTGGCGCACGGCGGGCGATTTCCTCGATCAAGTGGCGCCCGTAGGCAATTTCAAAATCATCTGACAGACCGATCGCCACCGAACGTCCTTCGTATTGATTGGCCGCTGGATCAAGCATGGCCAGACTTTGCCGGCATTTGTTGAGCGCATCGCTGATCACCGGTTTCAGCTGATTGGCTTGCAGGGTCGGCGCCAGTCCGCGCCCGGTGCGCACGAACAACTGATCGCCATACACCTCACGCAAGCGGCGCAATGCCGCGCTGACTGCCGATTGCGTTACGCCCAGGCGCAGGGCGGCGCGACTGGCACTGGATTCATCGTGCAGTGCTTCGAAGACTTTCAGCAGGTTGAGGTCAATGTCGGCGATATTCATTTGGCTCATATCATTCAGCAGTCGGCAGGGCTTTATTCATGATCGCGTGACGCTGGAGAATCGGCAACACCTGAACCTGATGGAGTAAATACGATGGCCAAATCCATAGTGGCGGCGTTGCAGATCGGCGCATTGCCCGGCGGCAAAGGCGAAACCCTTGAACAGATCCTTGCTTGGGAAGACGCAATCCGCGAATCCGGCGCCGCGTTGGTGGTGATGCCGGAAGCCTTGCTCGGTGGTTACCCGAAAGGCGAGGGCTTCGGCACCCAATTAGGCTACCGACTGCCCGAGGGGCGTGAGGCGTTCGCGCGATATTTTGCCAACGCCATCGATGTGCCCGGCGCCGAAACCGACGCGCTGGCCGGATTGTCAGCGCGCACCGGGGCCAATCTGGTGATCGGCGTGATCGAGCGCGCTGGCAGCACGTTGTATTGCACGGTGCTGTATTTCGATCCGCAGGCCGGGCTGCTCGGCAAACACCGCAAGCTCATGCCCACCGGCACCGAGCGACTGATCTGGGGCAAGGGTGATGGCTCGACGCTGCCGGTGTTCGACACCCAGGTCGGCAAGCTTGGCGCCGTGGTCTGCTGGGAAAACATGATGCCGCTGCTGCGCACGGCGATGTATGCCAAGGGCGTTGAGGTCTGGTGCGCGCCGACCGTGGACGAGCGCGAGATGTGGCAGGTCAGCATGCGCCACATCGCCCACGAAGGCCGCTCTTTCGTGGTCAGCGCCTGTCAGGTGCAGGCCTCGCCGGATGATTTGGGGGTGGAGATTGCCAATTGGCCGGGTGATCGACCGTTGATTGCCGGTGGCAGCGTGATCGTCGGTCCGATGGGCGATGTGCTGGCGGGGCCGTTGCGCGGGGAAGCGGGCTTGCTCACGGCGGAAATCGACACTGATGAACTGATCCGCGCGCGGTATGACTACGATGTGGTCGGCCACTACGCGCGGCCGGATGTCTTCGAGTTGACCGTTGATGAGCGTGCGAAGCCGGGGGTGCGGTTCAACTCCTGACCTTGATACTTGTTTTGAACCTGTGGGAGCTGGCTTGCCAGCGATGGGGCCATGTCAGTCGACATCTTTTTGGCAGATGCACCGCTATCGCTGGCACGCCAGCTCCCACAGGGATCGGTGCGCGATCAGAAAACTTTTACCAGGTCGCCGCACTCGCCTTGGGCAGGCTCAACTTGCCGCTGTCGGTAAAGCGCATCGTGCCAAACAACCCGCCCGCCAGTTTGCCGCGCAGCACGTAGGGCAGATTATCGAGGTTTTGCGTCTGGCTCAGGCCCAACGTCTGGCGCAGCACCGAGAACGCCGAGACGCTGACCGGCACCGTGACAATGGCTTCAGAGAAACGCGGGATCGAGCCGCTCTGATCGCTCACACCGGACGCCAGCGAATGACCATTGACCTCCAGATCCAGCGCGATGCCGTTGTAATCGATCGCCGTTTCATTGGGGTTCTGTACGCGCAGCTTGATCGCGAAGCGTACTTCCAGTTCCTGACTCGGCAACGGTTCGAGGCCGACCACGTTGATGTTCACCGGATCGCGGTTGGGAAACAGTGCGCAGGCGCTGAGCGACAACAGCACAAGCGACAGGATGACGGCGTGGACGCGGCGCATAAAAATCTCTCGACAAAAAAAGGGCTGAACCGTCGCCGGTGCAGCCCTTTTTTCGAGGCGTGACGTCAGCGGTTCAACTGTGCGACAGCCGCCGCTTGGCCGGGTTCACCTTTGGCGGCGACGTCGGGGTTTTCCATGACCTGCAGAATCGACGCTTCCGGGTCGAAATCATCTTCTTCCAGCTCGATGAATTCTTCCGGCAGGAAGATGTTCAGCACGATAGCGCACAACGCACCGACAGTGATTGGCGATTCGAAGATGTTGCGCAGCGCTTGCGGCAGTTCGCGCAGGACTTCCGGCACCGCCGCGATGCCCAGGCCCATGCCCAGCGAGATCGCCACGATCAGCATGTTGCGTCGATGCAGGCCGGCTTCGGCGAGGATCTTGATCCCGGCCACGGCGACGGTGCCGAACATCACCAGCTCGGCGCCGCCCAGCACCGGTTTCGGCATTAGTTGCAGCACCGCGCCAATCATCGGGAACAAACCGAGCAACACCAGCAGCCCGGCGATGAAAAACGCCACGTAGCGGCTGGCCACGCCGGTCAACTGGATCACGCCGTTGTTTTGCGCAAACGTCACCATCGGCATGCTGTTGAACACTGCCGCCATGGCCGAGTTGAGACCATCGGCGAGCAGGCCGGATTTGATCCGGCGGATGTACAGCGGGCCTTTCACCGGTTGCCGCGAGATCATCGAGTTGGCGGTCAGGTCACCAGCCGCTTCCAGCGGCGACACGAGGAAAATCACCGCCACCGGCACGAACGCCACCCAATCGAAGTTGAAACCGTACTTGAACGGCACCGGCACGCTGACCAGCGGCACTTCGGGCATCGAAGCGAAATCCACCGTGCCCATCAGCCATGCCACCACGTAGCCGAGCGTCAGGCCGATGACGATCGCGCCCAGGCGCAGAAACGGCACGTCGACACGGTTCAACACAACGATGGTGCCGATCACCAGCGCCGCCAGAAACACATGGCTGGCCGCGCCGAGATCAGGCGCACCGAAGCCGCCGGCGATGTCGGTCATCGCCACTTTGATCAGCGACAGGCCCATCAGCGTGATGATCGTGCCGGTCACCACCGGCGTGATCAGCATGCGCAGTTTGCCGATGAACTGGCTGAGCACCACTTCAATGAACGCAGCGAAGAAGCACACGCCGAAGATCGTCGAGAGGATTTCGTCAGTGCCACCGCCACGCGCCTTGACCATGAAACCGGCGCTGAGAATCACACTGATAAAGGAAAAACTGGTGCCTTGCAGACACAGCAGACCGGAACCCACCGGGCCGAAGCGCTTGGCCTGGACAAAGGTGCCAAGGCCGGAGACGAACAGCGCCATGCTGATCAGGTAGGGGATTTCACTGTGCAGACCGAGGGCGCCACCCATGATCAGGGTCGGGGTGATGATGCCGACGAAACTGGCCAGCACGTGTTGCAGCGCGGCGAACACCGTGGCGGTCAGGTGCGGACGGTCGTTGAGGCCGTAGATCAGGTCGTTGTTGCGCGGGGTTTTGTCAGAGGCGGTCATGGTGATGTGCGCGCCGCAAGGCGGGGCCGGGTCAGAAAATGGGTGCGCAGAATGCCGGAAGAGGGCGGCGAGGGCAACGAGCAATAACTGCCTGAAAGGTCAGGTTTTACTGCCTATGTGGGAGCGAGCCTGCTCGCGAAAGCGGTGGCTCAGTCTGCATCTCGGTGACTGACGAGCCGCCTTCGCGAGCAGGCTCGCTCCCACAATGATCGTCCACGCCCGTTAATCAGCAATGGCCAATCGCCCGTGGCATACTCCCGCGCATGACTTTCGACTCCCCCCTCAGTGCCTGGCAATACGCGGTCGACCACAAGGGTTTCATCCAGGATGAAGCCCAGGAACACGCAGTCTGGGCCTTGCAGAAATGCCATGAAGGCTTGCACGCCGGTGCACGTTCGGTCAGCGGCGTGTACCTGTGGGGGCCGGTCGGGCGCGGCAAGACCTGGTTGATGGATCAGTTCTATCAGAGCCTGCGGGTGCCGGCGCGGCGTCAGCACTTTCATCACTTCATGGGCTGGGTACATCAGCGTTCGTTTCAACTCAGTGGCATCGCCGATCCGTTGCGCGCTTTGGCCAAAGAGCTGGCCGCCGAAGTGCGCGTGCTGTGCTTCGATGAACTGTTCGTCAATGACATCGGCGACGCCATCATTCTCGGCCGGCTGTTTCAAGTGATGTTCGACGAAGGCGTGGTAGTGGTCTGCACGTCCAACCTGCCGCCTGATGACCTGTACGCGGACGGCTTCAATCGCGACCGTTTCACGCCGGCGATTGCGGCGATCAAGGCACATATGACAGTGGTGGCGGTGAATGGCGCCGAGGATCATCGCTTGCACCCGGGGGCGATCGAGCAGCGCTATTTTGTCAATGAAGCCGATTCACCGAGCGCACTGGGTGCCGTGTTCAAGTCGCTGGCTGCAGATGAGACTGTCAGTGATGAGCCAGTCGCCGTGGGCCACCGCACACTCAACGTCGTGCAAGCCAGCGAATCGGTGCTGTGGTGCCGCTACAGCGATCTGTGCGAACAACCTTTCGCCGCCATGGACTTCATTGCCCTGTGTGATCGCTACCGGGCTATTCTGTTGAGCGAAGTGCCGAATCTCAGCGCACAAAAACGCGAAGGGCGCATTGCGCGGGGCACCGAAGACGGCGCTGAGCGCGTGGTCGCCGGTGACCGGGAATTGCCGCAGTTATCGGTGCACGACGACGGCGTTCGTCGCTTTATCGCGCTGGTCGACGAATGCTACGACCGCAAGGTGCCGCTGTACGTCGAGGCAAGCGTTCCGATGGACGCGCTATACACCGAGGGCTATCTGGAATTCCCGTTCCGCCGCACCCTCAGCCGTTTGCGGGAGATGCAACTGCAGCGTTTCGCCGAAGCTTGAAAGAAGAGGGCGCCGACATGAGTCAACCGCTGTCCCATCATTTGCTGACCATGGCCTATCAGAATGCCTGGGCCAATCACCGCCTGGCAAAGGCCTGGAGCCAGCTCGACACCACTGAACTGGCGGCGCCACGGGTGAGCTTCTTCCCCAGCATCCGCCTCACGCTCAATCACATCCTCACCTGCGACTGGTTCTACGTCGACGCGCTGGAGCGGGAATTGCGCGGGGACGAGCCACACCCTGATTGCTACGTGTTTTTCAATGCAGACGAGCCGTTTACCGAGGCTGCGGCGCTGCGTGCAGAGCAGGCCCGCGTTGATCGCCGGCTGATCGCCTATTGCGAGCAACTGCGCGATGCCGATCTGCTGAGAATCGTCACTATCGCTCGCGACGAACCGCAACATGACAGCCGCCTGTGCATGCTCTCGCACCTGTTCGAACACCAGATCCATCATCGTGGCCAGGTGCACGCCATGCTCAGCGGCACGGCGGTCAAGCCACCGCAACTGGATGAATTTTTCTGTGTCGGCGAAAGCGCATTGCGTGCCGAAGATTTCGCCGAACTGGGCTGGACCGAAGAGCTGATCTGGGGCCACTGACCACGAAAGATCGCAGCCTCGTTGCACTCGTCAACTCCTACACATATCGGACCGTAGGAGCTGACGAGTGCAACGAGGCTGCGATCTTTTGATCTTCAGCTTTTCAAGTTGCCCTCTCCGGCGCACCCAAGCTAAGGTCCCCCCAGGCCTTTCAGCTAGCACCTTGCGCGCCGGGGCTTTTTGCTTATCGGGGATGGAAATGGATTCCGCAGAAATACTCGTACTTCAGGCCAGCTACAGCAACCCGGTGCACGCTGAAGCCATCGGCATCGTGCTCAACCACTACGCCGAAGATCCCATGGGCGGCGGTCATCCGATCGCGCCCGAACTGCTGCAACGCCTGCCCGAAGAGCTCGCCCGCCGCCCGCATGCCTTCAGCGTGCTGGCCTTCGTCGGCGGTGAACCGGCCGGGCTGGTCAACTGTTTTGAAGGCTTCTCCACTTTCGCCTGCAAACCGCTGGTCAACGTTCACGACGTCGCCGTGGTCGGCAAATTTCGTGGCCTTGGGATCAGTCAGAAAATGCTGCAGAAAGTTGAAGAAATCGCTCGTCAGCGTGGCTGCTGCAAGATCACCCTGGAAGTGTTGGAAGGCAATGCGGTGGCGCAGGGTTCATATCGCAAATTCGGCTTTGCACCGGGGATGTTCAATCCAGATCACGGGCGGATGCTGTTCTGGATAAAGGATTTACAGGCCTGAAGGCTCCTCACCGCCAATCAGCAACATAAAAAAAGGCGCCCCAATGAGGGCGCCTAACTGTCATCTCCCGGGCCAGAGCGGAGCCACGGAAGG
This sequence comes from Pseudomonas sp. ef1, assembly GCF_007293365.2. Lineage (NCBI taxonomy): Bacteria > Pseudomonadati > Pseudomonadota > Gammaproteobacteria > Pseudomonadales > Pseudomonadaceae > Pseudomonas > Pseudomonas sp. ef1. Next base: position 3,916,373 of record NZ_CM129815.1, read on the forward strand.
TTCATCGGTTGCTCGGTAGAACTCAGTCGCGATAAGACTCGGTCACCTGCGCCGTCTGGTCAGCAGGGACGCGAATTTCTTTCGCACTGGCGTCGGCCTTCTGCTCGCTTTGCGCGTGCTGGACCGGGAAATTGTCGTAGTAATAACGCATGCGTTCGGCACCGCCTTCAGCGAAGGCGCTGGTGGAGCCGAGGGCGAGCAGGGTGGTGAGAATGAAGGTAGTGGTTTTCATGGTGCCTCCTACTGAACAAGTGGGAGTCGGTTCGTCCGTGAAGCAGACCGCGAAAGAGAGTCTGCGTCGCGGCCATTAACAATCGGTTAACGCTGGGTCAGGGCAAATATTGCGGCGTATTACAGAAACACCGCGGCCGATAGGCACAAAAAAGGGCCTTCTCGGCCCTTTGTCGTTTTACTTCTGCGCGACTTCCGCCGGAGCGGGGTGTTTGGGCTTCATCAAACTGAAGTCAATCAACGCGCGCCTCGGCGCCTGGTACGGGTCGCCAATCAACAGCTTGCGCGGTACAAAGCTGTCGCTGACCAGGCTTTTGCTGCGATCCAGTTCATCGGAACTCAACCCGGCCAGATCCGCCCAGGTGTGAATGAGTTGCGAGCTGCTGTACGGGCGGCTGAGGTCGCCGGCGAAGTTCCAGTCGTGGTTTTCCTTCCACTTCGGCGAGGCCCAGGCCATGAACGGGATGGTGTACATCGGCGCGGTCGGTTTGTTTTCGTTGCGCCCCAGCGTGCCGTGACCGGCGGAGTCGAAGACATCTTCACCGTGGTCGGAGAGGTACAGCAGGAAGCCATTCGGGTCGGTCTTGGCGTAGTCCTTGATCAGGCTCGAGACCACGAAGTCGTTGTACAGCACGGCATTGTCATAGCTGTTGTAGGTCGGTACCTGATCGTCACGCACGCCAGCCGGAACGCCCTGGCGATCCTTGAACTTGTCGAACGTCGGCGGATATCGGTACTGGTAGCTCATGTGCGTGCCGAGCAGGTGCACGACGATCAGCTTGCGCGGCGCCGCATCGGCCAGCGCCTTGTTGAACGGCTCGATGACGTCGCCATCGTACTGCGCCGAGTTCTGGTTGCGGTTGTTGTTCAGGTACACCTGCTCGTCGGCCTGTTCGGAGAAGGTCGTGAGCATGGTGTTGCGCTTGGTCATGGTCTGCTGGTTGGTGATCCAGAACGTCTTGTAACCGGCCTGTTTCATCACGCTGACCAGCGATGGCGTCGACAGGTACAGGTCGGGGTTCTGCTCGTCAGCGAAGGTCAACACTTGCTGCAGCGCTTCGATGGTGTACGGGCGCGGAGTGATGACGTTGTCGAAGATCGCCAGTTGATCCTTGAGTTTGTCCAGTTCCGGCGTGGTGTTGCGCGGATAACCGTAGAGGCTCATGCGCTGGCGGTTGGTCGATTCACCGATGACCAGCACCAGCGTCGCCGGTTGCCCGGCCGAGGCGTCCTTGAGGTTTTTCAGCGGCGGGATCTTGCTGGCACTGTCGAGCATGCCTTGCATGTCCCCCAGCGTTTCCAGATAGCGGTGATAGGCCACGGCCATCTGCCACGGCACGGCGGGCTCGATGCGGGTTTCGAATTTCTCGAAGCCTTCGGCGAAATTGCCCATGCGCATGGTTTGTTTGATCAGCGGGTAGCCGGCCACGGCGATCACGATTGCGGTGGCTGCAACCAGTGCGCGACCACGGGGCATGTACACCGGGCGCAGGCGCGTCCACAGAAAGTAGGCGAACGCGGTATGGGCGAGGAACGCCGGGATCATCCACCAGGCGAAATACTGCGTCATGTACTCGCCGGCTTCCGACACGTTCGACTCGAACATGATGAAGATGACGCTCTGCGAGAATTCCTGCTGATAAATGAAGAAGTAACCCAGGCTGGCCATCGAGCAAGCCCACAGCACCACGCCGATGATCGCCGCAAGCACGCGGGTCTGTTTAGGAAACAGCAACATCGGCGCCAGCCACAGTGCACTCATCACGAACGCCTGACGGAATCCCGTGAAACCAGACGTGCCGGTCAGCTGGATCAGCAGTTGAGTGATGCCCGAGAAGTACCAGAAGAAGACGAACAACCAGATGAATCCGGCCCAGTCGAAACCGGTCGCAGTCGTTTTGCTGCGTTTGAACAATGCCATTCAGCGCTCCAGCTCAATCATCAGACCCACGCCGGAAACGCTTCCATGACACCGACGAACAGAGGCCGTACACGCAGGCACGGCCAGAATGGGGCGAAGTATCCCCAAGGGCTTGTGAAAGATTTGTTAAGCGCCGCTGTTGGTGTGTATCAAGCGGTCAGAGGTGCAACGTATCGGGAACGACGAGGGCCGTTCCCGAAGCAGGCGGGGATCAGGCTTGGGGTGCGCGCTGCACAACCGGACGCGGTTGCGGCTGCGAGCCCTGGGTCAGTGCGCGCAATTGCGCCAATTCGTGCTTCAACTGGTCGCGCTCGTCTTTCAACTGGCGCAATTCATCGCGACGGATCGTAACGTAGAGGGTTTGTGGCGGCATTGCTGTATGTACTGTGCCCATTGCTCACCTCGCAAATGGCGTGCATCAACTGTAAGTCACTCCTCGTTTTGAGGCGCTTGACTTACTATCGGCGCCAATTTTGATTTCTTTTGCCCTGGAAGGGAACTTTTTTATTTTTCATGGTCGGTGTGTCTTCGGCAGGATTCGGGGCGTTATCACTCTGGATCGGGCACAATGCCCGGAAACTTCATCGCAACGCTCTGGACTAACCTCCATCAGTCGCGTTGGGCTATAACCAATGACACACATTTATTTGTAGTAAGGAGCATCAGCACATGCAACTCGGGATTATTGGACTGGGCCGCATGGGCGGCAATATTGCGCGACGTCTGATGCTCAACGGGCACACCACCGTTGTTTACGACCGCAATACCGCTTTCATCGATAACCTGGTCGCCGAGGGCTCCACCGGCGTCGCCGATTTGCCAGCGCTGGTTGCCGGCCTCGACAAGCCGCGTGCTGTCTGGGTCATGCTGCCGGCGGGCGCACCGACCGAAGACACCATCAACACCCTGAGCGAACTGCTCGAACCCGGCGATACCATCATCGACGGCGGCAACACCAACTATAAGGACGACATTCGCCGGGCCAAAACGCTGAACGACAAGGGCCTGCACTACATCGACGTCGGCACCTCCGGCGGCGTCTGGGGCCTGGAACGCGGTTATTGCATGATGATCGGTGGCGATGCCGAAACCGTGCAGCGTCTCGATCCGCTGTTCGCCGCACTGGCGCCGGGCATGGGCGACATTCCGCGCACCAAGGACCGCAAGTCCGATGACCACCGCGCCGAGCATGGCTACATCCACGCCGGTCCCGCCGGCGCCGGGCACTTCGTGAAGATGATTCACAACGGCATCGAGTACGGCATGATGGCCGCGTTCGCCGAGGGCTTCGATATTCTCAAGACCAAATCCAGCGAACGCTTGCCGGAAGATCAGCGTTTTGATCTGAACGTGGCCGATATCGCTGAAGTCTGGCGTCGTGGCAGCGTGGTGTCGTCGTGGTTGCTTGACCTGACTGCCGACGCACTGGCCAGTGATCCGAAGCTCGACGGTTTCTCCGGTTCCGTGGCTGACAGCGGCGAAGGCCAGTGGACCATCGAAGCGGCCATGGAGCAAGCGGTGCCGGTACCGGTGCTGTCCAACTCGCTGTTCTCCCGTTACCGCTCGCGCGGGCAGGGCACCTTCGGTGACAAGATCCTGTCGGCACAACGCTTCGGCTTCGGCGGCCACGTGGAGACACCGAAGAAATGACCCATACGATCCGCAGAAAATCCAAGGCAGAACCCGCACCACCGACCACGCTGTTCCTGTTCGGTGCCCACGGCGACCTGGTCAAGCGCCTGCTCATGCCGGCGCTGTACAACCTCAGTCGGGACGGCCTGCTCGACGACAATCTGCGGATCGTCGGCGTTGATCACAACGCCATTACCGATGAAGCCTTTGCGCAGAAGCTCGAAGACTTCATCCGTACTGAAGTGGCGGCGAAGGTCGGCAAGGGCGATCAGATGCTTGATCCGGTCTTGTGGGCCAAGCTCGCCAAAGGCATCAGCTACGTCCAGGGCGATTTCCTCGACGACAGCACTTATTCAGCCCTGGCGGCGAAAATCGCCGACAGCGGCACCGGCAATGCGGTGTTCTACCTGGCCACCGCGCCACGTTTTTTCAGTGAAGTGGTGCGCCGCCTCGGCAGCGCCGGTTTGCTGGAAGAAACCCCCGAAGCGTTCAGAAGAGTGGTGATCGAGAAGCCGTTCGGCTCCGACCTGCAGACCGCCGAAGCCTTGAACGCGTGCCTGCTCAAGGTCATGAGCGAGAAGCAGATCTACCGGATCGACCATTACCTGGGCAAGGAAACCGTACAGAACATTCTGGTCAGCCGGTTCTCCAACAGCCTGTTCGAAGCGTTCTGGAACAATCATTACATCGACCACGTGCAGATCACCGCGGCGGAAACCGTCGGTGTGGAAACCCGTGGCAGCTTTTACGAGCACACCGGCGCACTGCGCGACATGGTGCCCAATCACCTGTTCCAGTTGCTGGCCATGGTCGCCATGGAACCGCCGGCTGCTTTCGGCGCTGACGCGGTGCGCGGCGAGAAAGCCAAAGTGGTCGGGGCGATTCGTCCCTGGTCGACGGAAGAAGCCCGGGCCAACTCGGTGCGCGGCCAGTACCGCGCCGGCGAGCGCGATGGCCAGCCATTGAAGGGTTATCGCGAAGAAGCCAACGTGTCGCCCGACAGCACCACCGAAACCTACGTGGCGCTCAAGGTGATGATCGACAACTGGCGCTGGGTCGGCGTGCCGTTCTATCTGCGCACCGGCAAGCGCATGAGCGTGCGCGACACAGAGATCGTCATCTGCTTCAAACCGGCGCCGTACGCACAGTTCCGCGACACCGAAGTCGACGAGTTGCAACCGACTTACCTGCGCATCCAGATCCAGCCAAACGAAGGCATGTGGTTCGACTTGCTGGCCAAGCGGCCGGGGCCGGCGCTGAACATGGCCAATATCGAGCTGGGTTTTGCGTATAAGGATTTCTTCGAGATGCAGCCTTCCACCGGCTACGAAACCTTGATCTACGACTGCCTGACCGGCGACCAGACGCTGTTCCAGCGTGCCGACAACATCGAGAACGGTTGGCGAGCCGTGCAGCCTTTCCTTGATGCCTGGCAGCAGGACGCGAGCGTCGAGACCTACGCGGCCGGCGAAGATGGCCCGCAAGCAGCCGAAGATCTCCTGACTCGCGATGGTCGCGTCTGGCACGGCCTGGGATGAGTGATTTGCCGAAACAACCCATACGTTTTCTGCTCAGCGACATGGACGGCACGCTGTTGCTGCCGGATCACACGCTGAACCAACGCACCATCGAAGCCGTGCGCTCGCTGCGCGAGGCCGGCGTGCTGTTCAGCCTCGCCAGCGGCCGCCCGCCGAAAGCCATGTTGCAGCAGATCGAGGCGCTAGGCGTTGATCTGCCGACAGCGGCGTTCAATGGCGGCACCATCGTCAAAGCGGACGGCACTTTGTTGGCCGCGCATTATTTGCCGGCAACCACCGCGCTGATTGCGCTGGCGCAGTTTGCCGATCAACCGGAGGTGGAAATCTGGGTGTTCAGCGGCGGCGACTGGCTGCTCAAGGACCCGCACGGGCCGATGGTGCCGCGTGAACAGAGCGGCCTCGGCTATCCGCCGGTGGTGGTCGAGAGTTTCGAGCCGTATCTGGAGCGCATCGACAAGATCGTCGCTACCAGCAGCAACACTGAGTTGCTGATTGAGCTGGAGGCGCAGCTCCTGCCCAAGGTCAACGGTATGGCGCAAGTGTCGCGCTCGCAGCCGGTGTATCTCGACGTTACGGCGCTTGAGGCCAACAAAGGCACGGCATTGACGACCATCGCCGAATACCTCGGCGTGCCGCTGGAGCAAACCGCTGTCATCGGCGACGGCGGCAACGACCCGGCGATGTTCAAATGCGCTGGCTTTTCGATTGCCATGGGCCAGGCGGAAGAGGCGGTGAAGCACCAGGCTGATGTCGTTACAGCGCCAAACACTGAAGACGGCGTGGTCCTGGCGATCGAGAAATACATCCTCACGCACTGACCCAACACCAAAACCAATGTGGGAGCGAGCCTGCTCGCGAAGGCGGTGTGTCATTCAACAGATTCGTTGCCTGACACGACCTCTTCGCGAGCAGGCTCGCTCCCACAGGTTTTCGCGGCGCGTGCAAACCCCGGTAACCCACAGGTTTATTCAGTGTTGCTTAGAGCCAATAGCTCACCGCATACCAGCCCAGCAGTCCCATCACCACGGTATACGGCACCGCCATCCACACCATGCGCCCGTACGACAACCGCACCAGCGGTGCAATCGCCGAGGTCAGCAGGAACAGAAACGCTGCCTGACCATTCGGTGTCGCCACACTCGGCAGGTTGGTGCCGGTGTTGATCGCAATCGCCAGCGTTTCGAAGTGCTCGCGAGTCATGTGTCCGGCAAGAAAAGCCTGTTTCACTTCGGTGATGTAAATGGTCGCAACGAATACGTTGTCGCTGATCGCCGAGAGCAAGCCGTTGGCGATGAACAACATGCCCGGCTGTTGATCCATTGGCAGCGCCAAGACCCACTCGATCAGCGGGACGAACAGATGCTGATCGTGAATAATTGCCACCACGGCAAAAAACACCACCAGCAGCGCGGTAAACGGCATGGCGTCCTTGAACGCGCTGCCCAGGCGATGCTCGTCGGTGATCCCGGTAAACGCGGTGATCAATACGATCACCATCAATCCGATCAGGCCGACTTCAGCCAGGTGAAACGCCAGGCAACCAATCAGGATCAGCGCCGCCGCCCCTTGCACCAGCAGCGCCGCCGTCTGACGAGGCGTGCGTTTGGCGTTGTCCTCGGCAGCGTAGTTCGCCAGCACGGCGCGGACGTTGTCCGGCAGCAGCGTGCCGTATCCGAACCAGCGCAGCTTCTCCAGCAGCACGCAAGTAACCAGACCCGCCGCCAGTACCGGCAGCGACACCGGGGCAACCTTCTGGAAGAACTCGCCGAAATGCCAGCCCATTTCATGGCCGATCAACAGGTTCTGTGGCTCACCCACCAACGTGCAAACCCCGCCGAGTGCTGTGCCCACCGCGCCATGCATCAACAGGCTGCGCAGGAATGCGCGGAATTGATTCAAGTCGTCATGGTGTCGCGACGGTAAATGCTGATCGTCAGCGAATTCGCTGTCCTTGCGTGGATCATTGCCCGACGCGACGCGGTGATACACCGAGTAGAAGCCGACAGCCGCACTGATGATCACCGCCGTCACGGTCAACGCATCAAGAAATGCCGAAAGAAATGCCGACAAGAAGCAGAACATCAGCGCCAGAATCGCTTTCGAGCGCACGCCCAACAGCAGGCGCGAGAAGAGAAACAGCAGCAGATCTTTCATGAAGTAGATGCCAGCGACCATGAACATCAGCAGCAGGATCACCGGAAAGTTGTGCAGCAACTCATCGTAAAGCGCTTGCGGCGTGGTCATCTTCAACAGCAACGCTTCAATCAACAGCAGGCCGCCAGGCATCAACGGATAACACTTGAGGGCCATGGCCAGGGTGAAGATGAATTCGATCACCAGCAACCAGCCTGCGGCGACCGGGCCAATGGTGAACAGCACCACGGCGTTGAGAATGAGAAAACCGACGATGGTCGCCTTGTACCAGCGTGGCGATTGCCCGAGGAAGTTGTGCGCGAACGCCTGGGCGATTGAACCGGACATCGGCTGCTCCTTTTATTTAGAAGCGCGAAAGTTGCCGGATGTTTCAGGGAAGATCAAGTCGCCGATACCTCGATCCTGTTGAATGCTCTATGGATTCAGATAACGCGCAACCATTGCCCGGTAGTTGCCATCCAGCGAATAGCCACCTACCACAATCGCCCCGTCAGTATGTACGGTCAGTGAATTGGCGGTATCGAGGCTTCGCCCCAGTCGCGTGCGCAACCAGCCATGGCCCTCACCGAACGCTGGATCAAGGCTGCCATCGAGTTGATAGCGCGCCACCATGAAGTCAGCTTCGACTCCGCCGATGGTCGCGCCCACGGCGACGATGCGGCCGTCGCTCATCAACCGGGCGGCGTTCCATTGGCATCCGCTGGGGCCGATGTCCAACACCTGTGGCTGGCCATGATGACAGTGCAGGTCCGGTCGACCGTTGGCGTGCAGGACAAACGTCAAACAGCGGATCGGATCGCGGCTGCTGCCGAAGCAATAAAGCCTGTCGTCGGACTCAATGATCTGGCTGACCTGAGCGCTATTGCCGTGGGCCTTGAAGGCCATGAAGCCATCGACGGCGAAGCGCTCGTCCAGGCTGCCATCGGGCCGATACACCGCCAGCAGGCCTTGCTGAGGAAAGTCGATGGAACCTGCGACGACGATGCGCCCATCCTCCTTCAACAACAGCGTGCTCAGCCAGGTATTGAGCAGCAGGTGGCGGACCACTACAAATCCGCGTCCGTTGAATGATTCGTCGAGAAATCCATCGGGTTGCAGGCGAATCAGCAACCCGGCGTGGTCGGCAAGGCTGAAATGATGGTTGGCGATCAGCAGAATTCGGCCGTCTTCCTGCACCACAAAGTCACAGGCTTCGACGCCCGGCACGCCCGGCGGCAACCAGTTGTCGCGGGTGCCCATGGACAGCTCGCCGGGCAGTCGCACCACCTGGAAACCGTCATCGCCGAAGAATCGGTCTGGCTGGCCGTTGGCATCGAACAGGGCGAGGGCGGGCAGGGTGCGTTGGGTGTCTTCATAATGCAGGCCGGCCAGCAGAATCTTGCCGTCGGCTAACACCTGAACCTTGCCGGCCTTGGCTTCGAAACCCTCGACGAAACTGCCGATCACGCTGCCCTGAAAGCCGAACGACAAATCCGCCGAACCATCGGCCAGCAGCCGCGCCAGGCCAAAACGACTCCCCTTGGATGTACCGACCTTGGCGGCCACCAGAATCCGGCCCTGTGCATCAAGCTCGACATGTTGGGTCTGGCTGGACAAACTGCCGGCAAAGTACACCTGCGCAACACCGCCAATGGCGAATGTCGGGTCGAGCGAACCGGGGGCGGTCCATGCAGTAGGCAGCGCGTAAGGGCTCAGGGTGGACATGCACGCGTCTCCTTGTGCCTGAGCCGATACCCAGTGGTTGGGAGGCTGACTGCACGAGCGAAACATTCAATCCCTGAACCGCGAGAAGTACAACTGGGGGAACTAACAGAAGGACGGTCGCACTGTGCCAGAACAGTGTCTTGTTGAACCACTCGCAAGCGAGCCAAGTACTTTCGATGAAACGGCATTGCAACTACGTTGATTGTTCGACTACGCATACAACTAGGGCGGATGACTTTAACGTCATCCGCCCTAGTTCGGTTATCAGTGTGGCATCGACCAGGATTGCAACTTGTGGCCGTCTTCGCTCAGCTCGGCGCGGGCCTGCTGCAGCAGTTGTTCGAGTTGCGCCGGGTCAGAGTAGGCGCTGCTCGGGATCTGTTTGCGACCGATGTGGGAGTTGGTGCGGTCGACGACGGTCAGGCTCAGTTCGCCATTGCCGTCTTGTGGCGCCCAGGCCACGCATTGAAAAGGCTTGAACGCGTGGTTGGCAATCAAAAGAGCTTCGTTGATACGCAGCGGGGCAGTCATGGGGTCTTCTCTCTATTGGCGCCCAATCAAATGATGTGCCGTCGGTTGGGCTTACCGTGCGGCGGGTTACTTGTACTGATGCACGCAACCGGGGGGCGGGTCACACGTGAAACAAAGAAATTTTCGAATCAGGCGCCGCTATTCAGAACAAATCAAATAGTCGATAGCTAACTAACAACTGACATTCTTATAACTCTTTTAATACCCGCCCTATAAGCAATCGGTACAAGCCCCCGTCAAAATCTTGCTAGTGTTACAACCGGGTCTGCCAAATGACTGTTTTTACGATCATTTATCAAATTTGGCGCCAAGGAACAGTCATGAGCGAAGCGCCTGCATCGAGACGTTTACTGGTGGTCGATCCCTGCGACGACTGTTATCGCCTGTTGCCCGGATTGCGCGCCGTAGGCTGGGATGTCGACAGTTGTAATCTGGAAAACGCCGCATCCCGGGCCTGCGATGTCGGCCTGCTGCGTTTGCAGCCCTACCACCTGGAACGACCCGAAGCCGTCAAAGAGCTGATCAGCCGCAGCGGCACCGAATGGATCGCTGTGCTCAATCAGGAAGTCCTGCGCTTGCAGAACGTTGGCGATTTCGTTTGTGAATGGTTCTTCGATTTCCACACCTTGCCCTTCGACGTTTCCCGAGTACAGGTCACCCTCGGTCGCGCCTTCGGCATGGCACGCCTGCGCGGGCAGGGTACGATTCATGTCGATCAGCCGGAGCACGAACTGCTCGGCGACAGCAAGCCGATCCGCGAACTGCGCAAACTGCTGAGCAAACTGGCCCCGACCGAATCGCCCGTGCTGATTCGCGGCGAAAGCGGCACCGGCAAGGAACTCGTCGCGCGCACCCTGCACCGCCAATCCCAGCGCCACAACAAACCGTTCGTAGCGATCAACTGCGGGGCGATCCCAGAGCATTTGATTCAGTCCGAATTGTTTGGCCACGAAAAAGGCGCGTTCACCGGCGCACACCAGCGCAAGGTCGGACGCATCGAAGCGGCCAATGGCGGCACGTTGTTCCTCGACGAAATCGGCGACCTGCCGCTGGAATTGCAGGCCAACCTCCTGCGCTTTCTGCAGGAAAAGCATATTGAACGGGTAGGGGGCAGTCAGCCGATACCGGTGGATGTGCGCGTGTTGGCCGCAACCCACGTTGACCTGGAAGCAGCAATCGAGAAGAAGCGCTTTCGTGAAGACCTTTATTACCGGCTGAACGTCCTCCAAGTGGTCACAGCGCCGTTGCGTGAACGTCATGGCGATCTGTCGATGCTGGCCAACCATTTTTCGCACTTCTACAGCCACGAAACCGGGCGCCGACCAAGAAGCTTCAGCGAAGACGCGCTGATTGCCATGGGCAAGCACGACTGGCCGGGCAATGTGCGCGAGCTGGCTAACCGGGTCAGGCGTGGGTTGGTGTTGGCCGAGGGCCGCCAGATCGAGGCGCGGGATTTAGGGTTGATCAGCCAGCATTCCATCGCCACGCCGATGGGCACGCTGGAAGACTACAAGACCCGGGCGGAACGGCAGGCGTTGTGTGATGTGTTGAACCGGCACAGTGATAATTTGAGTGTGGCCGCGAAAGTTTTAGGGGTTTCGCGGCCTACGTTTTATCGGTTGTTGCATAAGCATCAGATTCGTTAATCAGCTGAAGATCAAAGGATCGCAACCTTCGGCAGCGCCTACACGGAACAATGTAGGAGCTGCCGAAGGCTGCGATCTTTTGCTTTTAGAAGTAATACGGGAATTTCAGGCTGAACGAAAAGTCCGGCGCATCATCGGTCATACCGATCGACAAGTTCGGCACGATCGTCAGGTTGTCGGTGGCCGCAATGGTCATGCCGACGTTGAAGTAACCGGCGTTGGCATCACTGGACACTACCGATTCCCAATCGCCGCCGTCCTGTTTCAGCTTGCTCTTGCGTTGCACCAGGTCGGAGACCGAGAACGACATACTCATCTTCTCGTTGAGCGCGAAGGCGATACCGGCGCCGATCTGGAAGCTGTCGCCAATCTTAACCTTGCCCGGGTTTTTCTGATTGACCGTAGAGCTGATGTCGTCGAACGACTCCTCGAGGTTGTGGGTGTAGGAAAGGCTGCCGAACAGCACCGCCGGGTCAAACGTCTTGACCAGCGAGATACCCGGCGTGATCGACCAGACGCCGTTGCCGGTGGGCAGGGTGTCGGGGACGAACAGGTTGGAGTTGGCGTCGGTCTGGCGCAGTTTGATGCCGAACGGGTCTTTGCCGGTCGGCGCCTTGACGCGCAAGGTGACGACGGCGTCCGGGGTGTTGACCGATTCGTCGAGGAACTTGTAGGCGATACCGAAGTTGACGTCGCCAATGGTTGGATCCTTGGTGACGGTTTCTTCTGTTGTTACGCCAGCCGCGCCCTCGTTGCCGCCTCCGGATTGATACGTCGACTCGCGATAGATCACCGGCACGTTCAGGTCGAACTGCCAGCGGTTATCGAAGTTGTAGCGGCCGGTGAGGTCCAGGGTCCAGGTGTCGGCCTTGATCCGGTCGAGGTTGATGTTGCCCAGGAAGATCGAATCCAGCGCAAGGAACCCGTTCAGGATCAACTGACGGGTGTCGTAGCGTGAATAGGTCAGGCCGGTTTCCACGCTGAACTTGCCGCCGCCAAAGAAACCACTGGCTTCGTCATACAGGTTGGAAACGCTCTGCGCCGGTTGTGAATCATCGGCCAGCGATTGGCCATAGGAAGCGCCACTGCCCCCGGCGGCGCCTCCCGATGCAGCGGCCGCACCGGTGCCTGTGGCGGCTCCGGCGGCGACGCGATTGCCTTTCATGTCGGACGGCGATTTCGCCAGCCGTTTTGGCGGTGGGGCCGCGGGTGTTTCTTCTACCTGGCGGACCCGTTGTTCAAGTACCGCCAGCGCTTGTTGTTGTTGTTCGTATCGTTGTCTCAGTTCCAGAAGTTCCCGTTTCAGGGCTTCTACATCGGCGTCGGGTGCTGCTTGCAGCATTGCCGCCGGGAGAAGGGTACTCAAACACACTGCGGCACGCAGTGATACTGATCGATACATGAATAAGCCGTCCCTTTAAGCCCAATGATCGAGACTCAGCGTAGTTCAATATCCGATATTGCGTAGGGCCCCGAGTTGGGTCAGGTTGCAATCCAGTGCACCGGCGCTTCTGCCGTTATTGTTCAGTACGACGTTGAGTTGCGTAAGGTTGTTGACCACGTTGGCGCTGCCCAGCAATCGGGTGTTCTGCAGCAGCCCGCCCTGGGCGACTTGTTGCAGTGCCGTGCCTTGATTGCCGCTGGCCTGAATGGCCATTTGCACGCCACCGCCATTGGCTGAAACCGCGACACTGCCGGCGCCGTTGCTGCCAGTAATGGTTTGGCCGGCGATAAGGGCCTGGCCTTGCGATGGCACCAGTGCCGGCGCCTGACTGGCTTCGCTGACGTTGATCGCGACGTTGTTGTTGGCGGTGTTGCCATCGCCGGCGGCGCGTACGCTTTGCGTCACACCCTGGCTGCTGTTGAGGCCGGCGCCACCGATTACGCTGCCGGTGCCTGCGGTGAGGGCGCTGCCGTTGCCCGACTCCTTGATGGTCGAGACGTAGAATTCCGGTTTGACGGTTGCGGCCTGGATCTGCATCGAGGTCGCGGCCCCGATCAAGTCGCCGCTGGCGTTGCGCCAGGTGCTGCTCATGACAATGCCGAAGCTGATAATCCGCCCCGGCATGACGTAACGACCGCGCAGCTCGGCGAGCTCCTGGTCCTTGATTTCGATGGGTTTGAATCCGGCATGGGCTAAACCTGACGCACTCGCTGCCAGGCAGGCGGCGGCCAGCCAGTATGAGCTTTTCATCTGCTGCTCCCGGGACATCCAGTCCCATTCTCTAACTCGGCGATTAAAAGAAGTCGCTCTGAATGAACCCGAAATCCATCAATTCCGCATCTTTGACCGGGTTGAAACTGTCCAGCGAGTTCTTCGCCGTCAGCGGCACCGGAGGGCTGCGCAAGGCGTTGGCCTTGTCGTAACCGGGGCCGACGATGGCAAAGACAATGCCGTTCCAACCTTTGACAAAGTCGTCGTGCTTGTAGCGCTTGTGGCCGAGAACCGGGTCACCGATGTAGACCCAATCCTTGTCCGAACGCTGCAGGACGACGAAATGCTTGTAACCACGAATGTCCATCAGAACCACCACCGGAATGGTCACCGCTTCGAGTTTCTCGGGCGGGATCCGGTAACCACGGGCACGCATGCCGATGCTTTCTACGTAGCGCTTCATGTCGAGCATGGAGAAACCCTGGGTTCGCACCAGGTCCTGGTCAGCGTTGACCAGCATGCCTTTAATGATGTGCTCCTCATCGACGTCGAGCCAATAGGCCTGGCGCAGGACCGTTGCCAGTGCAGCAGCGCCGCAGCTGAAATCGGTTTTCTGTTCGACGATGTCGGCAAACTTGCGCTCACGAATGCTTTGCACGTCCTTGTAGACCAGCACGCCACCCGGCAGGGCAGCGACGGGCATCTGGGCCGCCTGAGTCAGGCCGCACAGACAAAGCAGAGCGAGGAGGGCAGGAGTCCGCATGATCGAATACGCCTTGTGGAACCGAGGAAAAGCCCCGTTGCCGGGGCTTTCGTTTCGATCGCGATTACATGCAGGCTTTGCAACCTGCGGCGATGGACAGCGAGTTGCTTTGTTGGTTGCCCACACCCGCCGAGACGTTGGCTCCGCCGTTGCCGGAGAAGTTGTTCATCGAGTTGGTCATGTTGGCGTTGTTGACGACAGGGGTTTTCCAGCCATCTTTGGTCAACACTTGTTGGGTGGTGACGCCAGCGAGGCCAAAAGTACCCACGGCTTCGAACTTGGCTTTCTGATCATCGTTGCCGCCATGGCCGCCGCCACGGTTACCCCAGCCGCCATGGTCGTTGTCGTCTTCGATGGTCGCAGTGCCTTTGGCTTTGAACACGCCAGCGGCTGCATAAGTACCGGTAAGGGTGTCGGTTTTGTAAGCCTGCACGCCTTTGTTTTCCACGACCAGGCCAGTCGAGGACTGGTTGGCAGAGGCGGCAGCCTGCGCTACACGACCACCGGAAACGGCGATGGCGAGGTTGTTTTTCTGTTGGTTGAAGTTGCCGGCGGTCACGTTGATGCCGATGTTGCCGGAACCGTTGTTACCAGTATTGGTGAGGTTGGCGTTGTTGAAGGTGGAAGAGTTTTTCACGTAGTTGTTGTTGTTCACCTGAGTCGCACTCGAGGCGGCAACAGCATTGCCGAAGATGAAGCTTTCGTCAGCGGTGGCCAGTGCAGCAGCGTTGTCCTGCTGGTTGCCGTCGCCGCCCGCCACGTTGGCACCCATGTTGCCGTTGGAGCCGTTGAGCGAGTCGCTGGCATTGGCGTTGTTCAGGGTGCCCTGGTTTTTCACCACGTTGCCGTCGCTGTTTTGTGCGTCGAGTACAGCGGCGCCGGCGCCTGCGGTGATCTGCAGCAGTTGTTCAAGATTCGGACCTTGTGGCTGGCCGTGACCGTTGCCGTGTCCATTGCCATGCCCGTTACCACGACCGTCGGCCTGTGCTGCCATTGCCATCACTGCTGCGAGTGCGAAAACCAGTGGTTTGAGAGCCATTGTAGGTTTCATGGTTGTTTCTCCGTCGTGCTTATTAGTTGGTTAAGTGTTGGGACTTTTCTAATTGCACTGCTTTTTGTTTGGGTCAGTCTGCGACCCGGATGCTCAGGGTGTTAGCCATGCGGTTCCCCACCCCGGCACTCTGGTTCACCTGGATTACCCCGCGGCTGCCGGTGAAGGCCTGATCACTTGTCGTGACCTGGCGACTGCCGATTGAAGTACCAGTTGCTCCTGAGCTCGGTAAAAACGCCACGTTCTGTTGTGAAAGGGCGCTGTCGTCAACGCTCTGCGGGCCGGCACTGATGCTGACGCGCGTAACGTTGGCCATTTGGTTGTTGGCACCGGCGCCCTGGTTCACACCGAGGATGCCGTTGCCATTGCTGAAAGAGTTGCCGCCGATGTTGGCGCTCGCGTCGATGGCGCGGCTGGCGGGCGTGTCGATGGTCTGCCTGACGCTGGTAGTGGCATGGGCTTCGGTGCCGATGGCAATCGCCTTGGTGTTGGCTTGTTGCATCTGGTCACCGGCAGCCTGGTTGACATTGAAGTTGCCGCGATACTGGGCGCCGGAATCCTGAATGTTTGCCTTGTTGACTGAAGCCGAATCGGCCATGGCGCTGGTGCAGCCGAGCAGGGCGAGAAGCAGCAGGGTGCGATTCATGTCATTGGCCTCCGGCCATGCGAGTCAGAGGCGCCAGCCCGGTGCTCATCGCCCGGTTGACGGTATTGGAGATCGAGGCGCCAGAACCACCGCCGCTGCCAGTGCGCATACCGGGCAGGCCATTCTGGTTGGTCAGGGTGTTCATGCCGGGCAGGTTTGAGCTGGGCGTGGTCATGTTGCCGCGAATCGATGAGCCGCTGGCGACACTGGCGAAATCACCGTCAGTGAGTTCGGTACTGCTGAGGGTCTGGTTGATCCGCGCCGAAGGGTTGGCGTTGACCGTGGTCGGATAGGGGTCTTTGCCGCCATTGCGCCCGATCGCGATGGGTTGAACGTCGCGGTTAAGGACGATCACGCCGTTGCCTTCAGCCTGGGCGCTGACGCTGATCAAAGCGCTGGCGGCTGATCCGATCAGCAGGAGGCAGGTCAGGCCTTTATTGAAATTCCCCACGGCTGCAATTCCTTCTTCAGTGGGCTGGGTTATTCAGCGTTGTGAAGGAGAGAGCGAAAGCTGTGCCGGTTTTGAATTATCTGTTTATTTCAACGGCTTACATGCTTTGGGAAGTTTCCTGTTGCGGGCATTGTTTCAGCGCTGAGACACAGGGCGGATCGCTTGCGGGGCAATGGGCGCCGGAAAGCTCTGGAACAGGGGTTTGCGCCGAGGTGTTTCATCGGCGTAACAGATCACGGGACGCGATGGTGAATGACGCTTGGGCGGGGCCTTTGCGCGGTCGTGAGTGTTTCAAAAACGGACAGTTTTGCGTTAAAAGCCGCCGGGCGGCTTATCTGGACAGCAAACGCTCGACCGCCGCAAAGGCTTGCGTCTGGCGCTCGGCCCAATTGCCTTCGATCACTTGCAGCGGTTGTTGGTGCTGGATCAACCAAACGCGGGTGGCTTCGTAGAACGCCATGCGATCCGCAAGATCCGGTTGGCAGCGCTGGCCGTCTTCGGTCCAGTCGATCTGTTGCGGGGACAGCAGCAGGTGCAGGTCGTAATGGCGCGCCAGTAACTCGGTTTCCAGCCAGGCCGGGCAGGCGCCAAACAGAGTCTGGCTCCAGAGGATGTTGCTCAGCAGGTGGGTGTCGAGAATCAGCAGTGGGGGCTGTTTCGCGCGCGCCTGATCTTCCCATTGCACCTGACCCCGGGCAATGGCCGGGATATCCGCAAGGCAAGTGTCGCGTGGGTTGTCTTCGATGAACCGACGAACATATTCATCAACGCGCACGCCGCCGAAACGCTGCTCCAGCCCTGCCGCCAGCCAACTCTTGCCGGTGGATTCCGGGCCGGTGAGAACAACGACTTTCATGTGCGCAACGCCGGATCGGCACGCCATTCCCGCCAGCCTTGCACCGCGAGCAAGGTAAACAGCGCGTAGAGCGCGGCGGTCAGGTACAGGCCTTTGTAGATGAACAAGCCGACAAAGATCACATCGAGGACGAACCACAGCGCCCAGCATTGCAGACGTTTTTGCGCCATCCACAGTTGCGCGACCAGACTGAAACCGGTGAGCGCGGCATCGAGCCACGGCTGTGCGGCGTCGGTCCAATGCGCCATCGCCGCGCCCAGCAACACACTGCCGATCGCCCCAACGCCGAGGCCGAGCACCATCGAGCGTGGATCGAGGCGGGTAACCTGGCGACCGTCATGCATCGTCCCGGCGCGGGTCCACTGCCACCAGCCGTAGATCTGCAGCGCGGCGTAGATCACTTGCAGCAACATGTCCGAATACAGCTTCACCTCAAAGAAGATCCAGCTGTAGAGCAACACCATGACCAGCCCGATCGGCCAGCACCACGGATTCTGCTTGACCGTCAGCCACACGGCGATGACACCGAGGGCAGCGGCAAACAGTTCAAGCCCGGACATGAGGGATCCTTGGGGGAGTTGAGAAGGGGGCGGATTGTACTGCATTCGCCCAGACACAGAAGTACCCTGTGGGAGCGAGCCTGCTCGCGAAAGGGCCTGTCCAGTCGACATCTTCTTCCAATGACTGGCCCGACGCCTTCGCGAGCAGGCTCGCTCCCACAGGTTATGGTTCAGACCCGGAACTGGCGCAGCAACCCGTTGAGCTGTTCGCTCAGTTGCCCAAGCCGCAGGCTGGCTGCACTGGACTGCTCAGCCGCCAACGCGGTGCTATGGGAAAGCCCGGCCGCCTGGGTGACGTTCTGGTTAATGTCCTCAACCACCTGCGCCTGTTGCAGCGTAGCGCTGGCAATCGACGCATTGAGGCCGTTGAGATTACGCAATGCCTGGCCAATCGCATTAAGGCTCGCTCCGGCCAGTCCCGCCTGTTCGATGGTCAACTGCGAGGCCTTGCTGCTGTCGCCGATCACCTTCACCGCAGCCTCCGAATGATTCTGCAAACGCTCGATCATCGACTGAATCTCCGCCGTCGATTTCTGCGTACGCTGGGCCAGCAAGCGCACCTCATCGGCGACTACGGCGAACCCGCGACCCTGTTCTCCCGCGCGAGCCGCTTCAATCGCCGCGTTCAAGGCCAGCAGGTTGGTCTGTTCGGCAATCGAACGAATCACCTCCAGCACGCTGCCAATCTGCGTACTCTCCGCCGCCAGGGTGCGGATCACTTCCACCGCTTGATCAATCGTGCCCGAGAGCTTGTCGATCTGTTGCAGGCTGCCGTCAATATTGATCTGCCCCTGTTGCGCCTGCGCTTCGGCATCGCGCATTTCTGCGGCGGCGTGTTCGGCGTTTTTCGCCACGTCCTGCACGCCGTAGGTGACTTCGTTGATCGCTGTGGCCACCAGTTCCATCTGCTGCGACTGCTGCTGGCTGCGCTGCTGCGCCTGCGAGGCATCGTTACCCAGCTCGCTGGAAGACTGGCCCAAAGCGCTGGCCGAGACCTGCAGATCACCAATCACTCGGCGCAGCTTGGCGGTGAAGGCATTGAAGTGATGGGCCAGTTCGGTGACTTCATCCTTGCCATGGGTATCGAGGCTGCGGGTCAGGTCGCTTTCGCCACTGGCGATGTTGGCCATCGCATTCACGGTTTCCTGCAACGGACGGACGATGCTGCGTGCGATCAGGATCACGAGCAGCGCCATGATCAGCGCAATCGCCAGACCGATGGCCGACGCCTTGATCATCTGCCCTTGGAATTCGGCTTGCACATCGTCGACGTACACGCCGGAGCCGATCACCCAGCCCCACGGCTCAAACAGCTTCACATAAGAAGTCTTGGCAACGGGATCAATCGCTCCCGGCTTCGGCCAGCGATAATTGACCATGCCCGCGCCTTTTGCCTTGGCGATGGCGACCATCTCGTTGAACACCGCAAAGCCGTCCGGGTCGCGGATCGCCGAAAGGTTCTGGCCTTCGAGTTTGGGGTTGGTCGGGTGCATGACCATCACGGGCGTGAGGTCGTTGATCCAGAAGTAGTCGCTCTGGTCGTAGCGCAGGCCACGGATCGCGGTCAGCGCCTGCTTTTGCGCGGCATCCCTGGTCAGGGTGCCAGCGGTCTCAAGACCTTGGTAATAGGTGAGCAGGCCGCTGGCGGTCTGCACCACGTGCTGGGTTTTCTGCGCCTTGGCGTGGTAGAGGTCGTCATGGATCTGCTTGAGCATCAGCACGCCCAAAGTCAGCAACATGACCACCGCCACGATCAAGATGAGCCACAAGCGTCGGCTGATCGACACACTGCGCAAGCTGTTCATAACGCTGTCACTCCGGATTCTTGTTCTTGTAATAAACGACCGCCAGCATCCAGTCACAGCTGAGTGCCCGGGACTACCATCCAACGCGCAGAGCGCTTTTGAGGCTTGTCTGTTAGGATTTCGGCCCCGCGCGCGAAAACCTGAATCCGGTTTTGATATTTCACGGAATTTTTACCGTTTCGTGTGGATCCTGTGCGCGCGCAATCGCTACAGCTTTTACCGGCTACGCTGGACGCAGTGAACGAAAAAATACTATCGGGGCATGCCCGCGTGCATCGCTCTTTGGGGGATTGATGGATCTTTGGACCGCCTTGCAGGCACTGATTCTAGGAGTTGTAGAAGGGCTGACGGAATTTTTGCCCATTTCAAGTACCGGACACCAGATCATCGTCGCCGACTTGCTGAACTTCGGCGGCGAGCGGGCCATGGCGTTCAACATCATCATCCAGCTCGGCGCGATCCTCGCGGTGGTCTGGGAATTTCGGCGCAAGATCCTCGACGTGGTGATCGGCCTGCCGACCCAGCCGAGCGCACGGCGTTTCACCGCCAACCTGCTGATCGCCTTCCTGCCGGCCGTAGTGCTCGGCGTAATTTTTGCCGATCTGATCCACGAATATCTGTTCAACCCGATCACCGTGGCGGCGGCGCTGGTCATCGGCGGGATCATCATGTTGTGGGCCGAACAGCGCCAGCATGAAGTCCACGCCGAAACCGTCGACGAGATTCGCTGGACCGACGCGCTGAAAATCGGCTTCGCGCAATGCCTGGCGATGATTCCCGGAACCTCGCGTTCCGGCTCGACGATCATTGGCGGCCTGCTGTTCGGCCTTTCGCGCAAGACGGCCACCGAGTTCTCGTTCTTCCTCGCCATGCCAACCATGGTCGGTGCGGCGGTGTATTCGGGTTACAAATACCGCGATTTGTTCGTGCCGGCGGATTTCCCGGTGTTCGCCATTGGTTTTGTCACGGCGTTCATCTTCGCCATGATCGCTGTGCGCGGCCTGCTCAAGTTCATCGGTAGCCACAGCTACGCAGCTTTTGCCTGGTACCGGATTGCCTTCGGCCTGTTCATTCTGGCCACCTGGCAGTTCGGCTGGGTGGACTGGTCGGCGGCCAAGGCATGAACGACTCCCGCACGCGCCGCCCTGAGGGGCGACCTTCAGGCGGGCGCGTTCAGCATCTGAAATTGAAGCTTGGGGTGTTGCTGATCGTCTGCGCGCTGCCGCTGTTCGGCTCGCTGTCGATGTGGCTCAGCGGCATCTCGCGGGTGCCGCTGGCGGCGTACGGGATTGTCAGTGTGCTGGCGTTCTTTCTGTACTGGGCCGACAAACGCAAAGCCCGCACCGATGCCTGGCGCACGCCGGAAAACATCCTGCATGCGGTTGAACTGGCGGGTGGCTGGCCGGGCGCTTTGATCGCGCAGCAGGTGTTTCGGCACAAAACGCGCAAGGTATCGTTTCAGATTCTGTTCTGGGCGATCGTGTTGTTGCATCAGGTGTTCTGGATTGACCAGATTTTCCTCGGTTCCAACCTGCTAACGCTGTTCTAAAGAACACACTTACCCCTGTAGGAGCTGCCGAAGGCTGCGATCTTTTGGGACGCAGAGCGTCCCCGGCTGCATTCCCACGCAGAGCGTGGGAACGATCAATCCTCGCTGATGAGTCGCCTGACAAACCGCCTTCGCGAGCAGGCTCGCTCCCACAGGATTTGCGTGCTTACAAAAGCAGGCCGATTTGGGTTTTCTTAGGCAACTTGCCCACCACCAGTTGATGCGATCGCTGCAACAAACCCTGTAATTCCTCGGCACCCAGCGGGTAGGGCGGGTGCATGATGATCCACTGCGCCCGCGCCAGATACGGCGCCGGATGAATCCCCGGGCGGTCGCAATGGCCGAGAAACAGATCCTTGTCGACCTTGAACGCCAGCGAATCCCCACGTAATCCCTGCAAGGCAAACATCTTGTTGCCGGCAATCGAGAACACCCGCACGCCGCCCCATTTGTAATCTTCCCGCGCGCCGGGCAGGGCCAGACAAAACTCGGCAACCTCGGTTTCGCTCATTCTTCCCTGTTTCATAGAAATCGATCCCCGCAGGCATTGAACGATTCGACCAAGTGATCGATCCATGCGCGCACCGCTGGCATCACCCCGCGCCGGTGCGGATAGACCGCTTGCAACCAGCCGCCGGGCAATGACCACTCCGGCAGCACCTGCACCAGCGTGCCGTTACGCAATTCGGTTTCGCAGAACATCATCGGCAGCACGGTAAAGCCCTGACCGGCGAGCACGCAGGCCTTGCGCACCACGAAGTCATCAATGCCCAGCCGCGCTTCCATGCTCAGATCGACGCTCTTGCCTTGCTGATCGAGCAGACGCACATGAACCATGCGGTCGGCTTCCAGCGCGCCGAGTACCGGCAGGTTTTTCAGGTCCTGCGGATGAGTGATGGTCTTGCCTTGCATGAACGCCGGGCTGGCGATCACCACTGCTTGCGCCTGCCGCAAGCGGCGGGTGACCAGCAACGGGTCTTCATCGCCGTGATCGCGCACACGCAACGCCACATCGATGCCTTCGGTGACCAGATCGACCCGGCGGTTGAGCAGGACGACCTCCAGCTGCACCTGAGGAAACTTGCCGAGGAAATCGCTGATCACCGTCGGCAGCATTTCATGGGCAAGACCGGTCGGGCACGATACCCGCAAGCGCCCGCGAGGCTCGCTGGACATGCTCGCCACCGCCTCGTCAGCCATTTCCGCTTCCAGCAGCATCGCCTGACAGTGGCGCAAGTAGCGTTCGCCCACGGCTGTTAGGCTAAGTTGGCGGGTAGTGCGTTGCAGCAGACGCGCGCCAAGACGTTCTTCCAGTTCAGCGATGCGTCGCGACAAGCGTGACTTGGGAATGCCGAGCAGGCGCCCGGCGGCGGCAAATCCGCCGGCTTCGACCACTTTGGCGAAATAGTAGAGATCGTTGAGGTCCTGCATGCGCGTTTCCAGTCGTTCTATCAATGGGACGAACTATCGCATTGTCAGCGACTAATCAGCTATTGGTTTGTTGCGTAGGATTGTCTCCATTCCGTCGCCGCCGGCGATTCTTTCAGGAGAACCCACATGAAACTGTTGCACATCGATTCGAGCATTCTCGGCGACAACTCGGCTTCCCGTCAGTTGAGCCGTCAAGTCGTCGACGCCTGGCAAGCCGCCGAGCCGAGCGCCGTGGTTACCTACCGCGACCTGGCCGCCGATGCGATCAGCCACTTCTCGTCGACCACGCTGGTTGCCGCCGGCACCACCGCCGAACTGCGCGACGCTGCGCAACAGCACGAAGCCGAGCTGAGCGCTTCGACCCTGGCCGAATTCATCGCTGCCGACGCCGTGGTGATTGCCGCGCCGATGTACAACTTCACCGTGCCGACCCAGCTCAAAGCGTGGATCGACCGCGTCGCCGTCGCCGGCCAGACGTTCCGCTACACCGAAGCCGGCCCTGAAGGCCTGTGCGGCGGCAAGAAAGTGGTGATTGTGTCGACCTCTGGTGGCATCCATGCCGGTCAGGCCAGCGGCATCGCTCACGAAGAGTATCTGAAGCTGGTACTGGGCTTCCTCGGCATCACCGATATCGAGATCATCCGCGCTGAAGGTCTGGCTTATGGCGAAGAAGTGCGCAACAACGCCATGAGCGCTGCGCAGGCAAAGATCAGCGAGCAACTGTTCGCCGCCGCGTAAGGCTTGCGTAAAGAACAGCGCCTGTTCAGGCAATCCCCAAAAAACTCTGTATTCTGGTTCCGCAAGGGCCGAATGCGGAGTTTTTTGTTTCTGGCTGTTACATAATCTGGCCCGGGTTATGCAGTTTCAGCACATCCGACGATGTGGTCCAACAGGGTAGGGCATTCATGAGGCATCTTTGTGCAATGTTGCTGATTTGCCTGCTGGGCAGCCTGAATTCAGTGCAGGCCGCACCGGGGCGCCACCCTGTCTGGAGCGTCGGTTATCACGAGATGACCTTTCTCGACCCGCTCGATCTGCAACCGATGCGCGCCATCGCTTTTTACCCGTCCAGTGACCGTGAGCATATGAGTTTGCTTGAGGGCTATTCGGTCGAAGCTGGAGAGGACACCAAAGTCGCAATCGGCCGCTTTCCGATGTTGATGCTCTCCCATGGCAATACCGGCACGCCGCTGGCCTTGCATGATCTGGCGACCTCGTTGGCGCGCAAGGGGTTTGTCGTGGTTGCGGTGATTCATCCCGGCGACAACTGGCGCGACCACAGCCGACTTGGCACGTTGAGCAATCTCTACGGGCGGCCAATCCAGATTTCCCAAGCGATCACCGCGACGCTCGGCGACAACATGCTGGCCCCGTTCGTCAATGCTGATCAGGTTGGTGTGATCGGTTATTCGGCTGGAGGCGAGACCGCGTTGATTCTTTCCGGGGCGCAACCTGATCTGGATCGTCTGCGCCGCTATTGCCAGGAACGTCCGGACGATCACGACGCCTGCAACACCCAGGGCGAGCTGATTGTCGATCGCGACGATTTGCAGCCAGTGGCCGATCCACGGGTTCACGCCCTATTGCTGATGGCGCCGCTGAGCCTGAAGTTCGGCCGCCACACCCTCGCCGATGTGCACGTACCAGTGCTGCTCTACAGCGGCGACGGCGACAAACTGGTGGCCTTCGATAAAAATGCTGCGGCCCTGGCGCGCAAACTGCCCACCGCGCCGGACTTCAAACTGCTGGCCGGAGCAGGGCACTTCGTGTTCATGGCGCCGTGCACCGAAGAGCAGATCCGCGCCATGCCGGCATTGTGCACCGATGCCGACGGGGTGGATCGCGAGGATATTCACCGCAACCTGATCTCCGAGGCCGGACGGTTTTTTGCCCAGGCACTGGGTAAATCGAGCAGGGCGGGGATGCAGACGGCGGATCAATAACTTCATCGCCGCCACCAATTCCTGTAGATACTCTGTTCGCGGTCAAGCTTTTTGGGTGTGTTTACCGCTAAAAAGCTTGGCTGTACTGAAGTCTTCGCCTGCCCGCATGCAGGCCCATAGTCCGGTCAGGTATTTGCGCATGACTGCGACGATAGCCTGCATCTTCCTCTTTCCTCGAGCCACCAAGGCTTCGTAAAACGCTTTAACGTTCGG
This sequence comes from Pseudomonas sp. ef1, assembly GCF_007293365.2. Taxonomy (NCBI): domain Bacteria; kingdom Pseudomonadati; phylum Pseudomonadota; class Gammaproteobacteria; order Pseudomonadales; family Pseudomonadaceae; genus Pseudomonas; species Pseudomonas sp. ef1. Next base: position 3,941,153 of record NZ_CM129815.1, read on the forward strand.
GTCGCAACGTATGGCAGTCAGCGCAGGCATGTACATCGCTGATCGCAAATAGGCATTGCCGCTCTTACTTATCCGGCCGGGTTTATCAATGCTGGTGCCTGACTGCGTGAGTCGGACATCGAGTCCGGCATGGCGGCTGACCTGCGCTGACTTGAGCGTTACCGGTAAGGTCGTCAGTTCAGCCAGCGCCGCAAATACTGAGATCTCACCCATGCCAGGGGCGGTGATCATGTGGGCGAACTGGGCGCTCAACGTTGGGCAGTTGTCGATCAGTGCCCGACCAGCGAGTCGGAAACGCTCGATTCGTTTGTCAAAGGCGTTGATGGCTTCTTCTTCGTCCTCAATCAGCATCAGAAGAGTTGTTTGAGTGGCTTTTAGTGCATGCAGCTCGTTTTTGGCGCGGGTGCGATGACCCGTCAAACGATTGATGTGGCGACCGATAGCGCGCAGCTCAAGCTGTATTGAAGTGGGCGGCGTCCACAACCTTGGGCTCATGCGTTCGCCGTACTCAGCTAATAACTGGGCATCGATTGCGTCCGTTTTGCTGTTTTTCAGCATCAGTTTTGCAAAGTTGTGAAAACTCTTCGGATTGATAACCGAGACTGGCAAACCTGCCGCAGCGAGCTCCATGGCCAAGTCCAGGTAGTAGATTCCTGTGGCTTCCATCACCACAGACATAGGCTTGAGCTCAAGCAATTTGCCGACAGCAGCTTTGCGCCCCGCCGGTGTCTGGTCGATATTGCACTGACCTGCAAAGCGGCCGCCATTGCGCCAGCCCATCGCTGTAGTGCGAGATCCCACATCCAAGCCGACGTGCATGTTCATGCTTTCAACTCCAAGAGAACTGAGTTAAAAATGCTTCCTGGTTCCCCTGACCTCGAACTTCATGCCACTGCAACCTTGTAATGCGAAGTCCGACTCGTCGGCTTCTCGATACTCTTCGTGGTGGGCAATGAGGCGGGGGGACCTCTCTACAGACAAGGTCAGGAGCAAGTCCTGCCTTAAGGAGCGATCGGTCTCCCCCAGAAACACATCTTCGTATGTCGCACCAGCGAGCTTAGATCTCATTCATGCTGGTGTGTGGGGAACATACAAGGAGCTGACGAGTGCAACGAGGCTGCGATCTCTTGATCTTCAAAGCAAAATCAAAAGATCGCAGCCTCGTTGCACTCGTCAGCTCCTACAAGGGGATCGGTGGTTTCAGGAGGTCGCGCGACGCTTGAGCAACAAGGTCAGGCCCAGCCCGGTCACCGACAACAACGCCGCGCTGAAGAAAATCCACGAATAGCCCAGATTCAACGCCACCGCGCCCATCAACGGTCCCGCGATCGCCAGCGCCAGATCGAAGAACACTGCATAAGCCCCCAACCCTGAACCACGACTGGAACTCGGCACCTGTTTGATCGCTTCAACCCCCAGCGCCGGGTACACCAGGGACAGCCCAAACCCCGCCAGCCCTGCGCCAGTCAACGCATACGCAGTGGAGGGCGCCAGCCACAACAGCACCAGCCCGACAGTTTCAACCGACATGCAAACGATGGCTGAGGCAAACCCGCCAAACCGGGCGATGGCCGAGATGAACAACAGCCGCGACAGGATGAAACACACGCCAAACACGGTCAGGCAGTAAGCTGCGCCGGTCCAGCCTCGATTGAGGTAATAAAGGGTGATTAACGTGGTCAGTGTGCCGTAGCCGATAGAGGCCAGCGTCAGGCTGGTGCCGTACGGCGCAATCTTGCCGAACACCGCCCAGAACGACAGGCGCTCGCCACGAATCACCGGCACCGAAGGTTTGTTGCGGATCAACCACAGCGCGCCTGCCGCCAACGCCGACAGCGCGATGCCAAGGCTGACAAAGCCATATTCAGCGACCATCACCACGCCCAACGGCGCGCCAATGGCAATCGCGCCGTAAGAAGCGATGCCGTTCCAGCCGATGGATTTTGCCGTGTGCTCGACACCGACCTGGCCCATGCACCAGCTGATGGTGCCGACACCGATCAGGCCTTGGGCAATGCCAAGCAGCAGGCGCCCGGCAATCAGAATCAACAGGCTGGTCAGCGGAAAACTTTGCAGCAAGGTCGACAGCAACGTCAGCGCGCCGCTGAGGACAATCCCCCACAAGCCATAAATGATCGCCCGCTTGGTGCCCAGGGTATCCGACATGCGCCCGGCCATTGGCCGGCTGAGCAGTGTGGCGAGGTACTGCGAACCGATCACCAGGCCGGCAATGATCGCGCTGAAACCCAGTTGCTCATGGACGTAACCGGGCAGTACCGCAATCGGCAACCCGATACAGAGAAAGGCAATGAAGGTATAGAAAACGATGGAGACGATCTGCAGGGTGATCGCCAGGGAGCTTTGCGGTGGCAGTGGCTGCGCAGACATGAGCACTCGTTCGCGGGCGGCGGTGGGAGAGTTGCCGACATCATCGCGCGGGGCCGGGATAAAAGAAAGCAGGCTAACTACTTTCCCTTGGGAGTGATGGTGCTGCTCACGGCCCATTCGCGAGCGGGCTCGCTCCCACATTTGAAATGCATTCCCCTGTGGGAGCGAGCCTGCTCGCGAATATCTGCGCACCCACAATTCCCAAGCGCCGAATGCAAAAAGCCCCGTCACACGGACAGGGCTTTTAACTTGCAGCTTGCAGCTTGAAACTAAAAGCTGCTCTTAGAAAACCACACCCTGGCTACGCAGGTAGTCGTCATAAGTGCCGCTGAAGTCGGTCACGCCGTTCGGGCTCAGCTCGATGATGCGCGTGGCCAGGGACGATACGAACTCACGGTCATGGCTGACGAAGATCAGCGTGCCCGGGTAGTTTTCCAGCGCCAGGTTCAGTGCTTCGATCGATTCCATGTCCAAGTGGTTGGTCGGTTCGTCCATGATCAGCACGTTGGGCTTTTGCAGGATCAGCTTGCCGAACAGCATGCGACCTTGCTCACCACCGGAGATGACCTTGACCGACTTGAGGATCTCGTCGTTGGAGAACAGCATCCGGCCCAAAGTACCGCGAATCATCTGTTCGCCCTGGGTCCACTGACCCATCCAGTCGAACAGGGTGACGTCGTCTTCGAAGTCGTGAGCGTGGTCCTGAGCGTAGTAACCCAGTTCAGCGGCGTCGGTCCATTTCACGCTACCGGCATCCGGGGTCAGTTCGTTGACCAGGGTGCGCAGCAGGGTGGTCTTGCCGATACCGTTCGGGCCGATGATCGCAACGCGCTCGCCGGCTTCAACCTGGAAGCTGAAGTCCTTGAACAGTGGCTTGCCATCGAAACCCTTGGCCATTTTCTCGACCATGACCGCCTGACGGTGCAGCTTCTTGTTCTGCTCGAAACGAATGAACGGGCTGACGCGGCTGGAAGGCTTGACCTCGGCCAGCTGGATCTTGTCGATCGCCTTGGCACGGGAGGTGGCCTGCTTGGCTTTCGAGGCGTTGGCCGAGAAGCGGCTGACGAACGATTGCAGCTCGGAGATCTGCGCTTTCTTCTTGGCGTTGTCCGACAGCAGCTGCTCGCGGGACTGGGTCGCCACGGTCATGTACTCGTCGTAGTTGCCCGGGAACAGACGCAGCTCGCCGTAATCCAGGTCAGCCATGTGCGTGCACACGCTGTTCAGGAAGTGACGGTCGTGGGAGATGATGATCATCAGGCTGTTGCGCTGGGTGAGGATGTTTTCCAGCCAGCGAATGGTGTTGATGTCCAGGTGGTTGGTCGGTTCGTCGAGCAACAGCACTTCCGGATCGGAGAACAGTGCCTGCGCCAGCAACACGCGCAGTTTCCAGCCTGGCGAAACTTCGCTCATCGGGCCGAAATGCTGTTCCAGCGGGATACCCAGACCCAGCAACAATTCGCCGGCGCGGGATTCGGCGGTGTAGCCGTCCATCTCGGCGAATTCGGTTTCCAGCTCGGCAACGGCCATGCCGTCTTCTTCGGACATTTCAGCCAGCGAGTAGATGCGATCGCGCTCGGCCTTGACCTTCCACAGCTCTTCGTGACCCATGATCACGGTGTCAATCACGGTGAATTCTTCGTAGGCGAACTGATCCTGGCGCAGCTTACCTAGACGCACGTTCGGCTCGAGCATGACCTGACCGCCGGACGGATCGAGATCGCCGCCGAGGATTTTCATGAAGGTCGACTTGCCGCAACCGTTGGCACCGATCAGACCGTAGCGATTGCCTGCGCCGAATTTGACCGAAACGTTTTCGAACAGCGGCTTGGCGCCAAACTGCATCGTGATGTTAGCTGTGGAGATCAATTACCTTACCTATCAATGGGTTAGAGCTGGTCTGTGGTGCATGGTACAAACCTGAGTACCAATCTGGAGCTTTTCCAGCTCCCCCAGTCTGTGCTTGAGTTGAGCCAACGCGCATAAGCCGTCCGCAACTGGGGCCGTTGAAGGCAAGCTGCTGAGCGACGAGTACGGGGTTCTTGTTGGACATTGGCGCGCATTGTCGCATAACTCAGACGGCAGTTATATGGCAGGCAAACGGGCGTACGCATCGGCTCGTCCGAGAAGTCCCCGATATCCGCTGATCAAAATCTCGAAAACCCGAATGAACTCACTCGGCCATTTTCACTTCGGAAAGTGGAGCAGCAGCCATTTTCGTTCAAACGAGTGAGGACCAAGCCATGCGAGCAATGACCTATCACGGCGCCCATGACGTGCGCGTCGAAACCGTACCGGACCCGAAACTTGAAGCCGCCGACGACATCATCCTGCGCGTCACCGCTACCGCCATCTGCGGGTCGGACCTGCACCTGTACCGAGGCAAAATACCCACCGTCGAGCACGGCGATATCTTTGGTCATGAGTTCATGGGCATCGTCGAAGAAACCGGGCCAGCCGTCACGGCCGTGCAGCGCGGCGACCGCGTGGTGATTCCGTTCGTGATCGCCTGTGGCGATTGCTTCTTCTGCCAGCAAGAGCTTTACGCCGCTTGCGAGACCACCAACGAAGGCCCCGGCGCGGCGCTGAACAAGAAAATGATTCCGCCGCCAGCAGCGCTGTTCGGCTACAGCCGTATGTATGGCGGAATTCCCGGTGGCCAGGCGGAACTGGTGCGCGTGCCGAAAGCCAATACCGGCCCGTTCAAGGTGCCGGGCACGCTGTCGGACGAGAAGGTGCTGTTCCTGTCCGATATCCTGCCGACTGCCTGGCAAGCCGTGATCAACGCTGGCGTCAAACAGGGTTCGAGTCTGGCGATCTACGGCGCCGGGCCGGTCGGTTTGCTCACCGCAGCCTGCGCCAGGATGCTCGGTGCCGAGCTGATCTTTATGGTCGACCATCATCAGTACCGCCTCGATTATGCCCAGCGCACCTACGGCGTGATTCCGATCAACTTCGATGAAGACGATGACCCGGCCGACACCATTACCAGCCAGACTCCCGGCCATCGCGGCGTTGATGCCGTGGTCGATGCCGTCGGCCTTGAAGCCAAGGGCAGCACCACCGAAACGGTCATGGCTACACTCAAGCTTGAAGGCAGCAGCGGCAAGGCCTTGCGCCAGTGCATCGCCGCCGTCCGGCGCGGTGGTGTGGTCAGCGTTCCGGGGGTGTATGCAGGATTTATCCATGGCTTCATGTTCGGCGATGCTTTCGACAAAGGCCTGACCTTCAAAATGGGCCAGACTCACGTACAGCGTTTTCTGCCGGAGCTGCTTGGCTACATCGAAACCGGCAAGTTGCAGCCTGAAGCGATCATCACCCACAGGCTTTCGCTGGAGCAGGCGGCCGAGGGCTACAAGATCTTCAATAAGAAGCAGGAAGAATGCCGCAAGGTGATTCTGACCCCGGGTGGCAGCGATGTCCCGCTGGCGCAACTGGATGAAACCACGCCGTTCGTACCGGCCACCTGACACCAAGGAGTTTTCATGGCGCTACCGTCATCTTCGTTCGCCGCCCCTGTGCGCGCATGGTTCGTCAGCCTGACGCGTACGGGCTGGGGAGGGCGGATTTTCTGGCTCACCCTGGTCGGTGTAACCGTGTTGTTGCTGATCAGCGGCTACACCGGTTTGGTCAGTACCGGCCGCGACACGCTACGCCTCGCCACTCTAGGCGGTCTGTCGGGTTTTGCCGCCACGGCAATCGGTGCGTTGCTGGCCCTGGCGTTGCGGGCGATTACTTCGCGAACTCAAGACACCATGCTCGGGTTTGCGGCAGGGATGATGTTGGCTGCCAGTTCCTTTTCACTGATCCTGCCGGGGATTGCGGCGGCGAAGGAAGCGGTGAGCAGTCCCATGCTCGCCGCTGCCGTCGTTGTGGCCGGCATGGCTTTAGGCGTGGCGTTGATGGTCGGTCTCGACCGCTTCGTCCCCCACGAACATGAAAAAAGCGGCCGGCGCGGGCCTGAAGCCAAGCGCTTCAATCGGGTCTGGCTGTTCGTGCTGGCGATCACTCTGCACAACCTTCCGGAAGGCATGGCGATCGGCGTCAGCTTCGCCACCGGCGACATGAAAATCGGCTTGCCGCTGACCACTGCGATCGCCATTCAGGACATTCCAGAAGGACTAGCGGTCGCGTTGGCATTGCGCGTGACCGGCATTTCCGCAGGGCGTGCAGCGTTGATTGCCGCCGCTTCAGGATTGATGGAGCCGTTGGGCGCGATTATCGGATTGGGCATCACCAACAGTTTTGCGTTGGGTTTTCCGGTGGCGATGGGCCTGGCGGCGGGCGCGATGATCTTTGTGGTGTCGCATGAAGTGATTCCGGAAACTCACCGCAACGGCCACGAAACGCCTGCCACGCTGGGGCTGATGCTTGGCTTCGGCGTGATGATGTTTCTCGATACCGCTTTGGGTTAGAAAACCGACACACACCACTGGGCGTATCGCCTCGCACAAAAAGGGAATTTTTTTCAGCGCCAATCACTCTTTCGTTTATAGGCAATGCCAATAACGCAGGGGAATGAGTCATGTCGCTGATCGAAATCCCGACCAGGAAGTCTTCGGGTAAAACATCCATGCCGGCGGATACCGAGCGCCGGCTCTATGACCGATTGCTGGCGGAAGACTCCACGGTTGATCGTGCGGCACTGGACTTCCTGCGCCGGCAGCTGAGCAAGGCGGCTGCGCTGTCCGACGATTTGCCGGCCAGCACCGAAGAGTTGCTGCAATGGTCGGAAACCCGCTGCGCCAGCGTCGCTGCCGAATACGCGGAGTACCTCGAACAGCGTCAGCAGGGCGCGCCGCGCCGCTATTTCTGCAACAAATCCCACGCGTTGTATTTCATCTTGCATGTGGCACCGACCAAAGAGGTCGATGGCGCTTGGCTGGCCGGGCTGCTGCCGCAGTGGCAGGACCCGCGTTTCGACGATTTGCTCGATACCTATCTGGAAGAGCTGGGCGAGGGCGTGCCACGGCAGAATCATGTGGTGATCTATCGCAAACTGCTCGCCGAGCATGACTGCTCCGATCTGAGCGGCCTTGCCGACGAGTACTTTCTGCAAGGCGTAGTGCAGCTGGCGCTGGGGCGTTTCGGCGGACAGTTTCTGCCTGAAGTCATCGGCTTCAACCTCGGCTATGAACAACTGCCGCTGCACTTGTTGATCAGTGCTTATGAGCTAGCGGAGCTGGGCATCGATCCGCACTATTTCCGCCTGCACGTGACCATCGACAACGCCAGCACCGGCCATGCGCGCAAGGCAGTGCAATCAATGCTCGAACTTATGCCGTTGGGCGAAGAGCGCGATGAGTTCTATCGGCGCATGGCCGTCGGTTATCGCCTCAATGATGTCGGCAAGGGCACAACCGCGGTGATCACAGAGTTCGATCTGGACCACGAAGTCATCGCCATGCTTGAGCGCAAGGCGGTGTTTGGCCGGCACATGCATTCCGACTACTGCCGTATCGAAAACCGCACTATCAATCAATGGCTGGCCACGCCGGGACAGATGGGCGAGTTTCTTTCGGCGCTGGAGCGCAAAAGCTGGATCAAACGCGGTGAGGCGGTGGAAGAAAGTCGTTTCTGGCGTTTGATCGACGGCAGCGACGCGGCGATGTTCGGGGTGTTCAATGGCTATGAGAAACAGCTGTTGCGCGACTGGATCACTCAGGATTGCCCGGCCTCCCGGCCTCGGCCTTACGTACGCCGCGAAGCTGCCGTCGAAGAAACCTTTGACGATGACGCCGACCTGCTCAACCTGGAAGCGGCACTGGCCGACAAGCCTGCCGCCGAACAGATGTCATTGTTGATGCCATGGCTGCAACCCCAGCGGCACTGGCGTCCGGCCGGACTTTTCGCGACGCGTCGCTTCATGCAACTGCGCGCCCGCTTGCGTTGAAACAAGGAGGCTTCATGTCGGCACAAGAAACATCGGACAGAGCGCTGTTCGAATTGGGCAAGCGCCTGCTCGACAGCGGTTATCACTTCATTACTCCAACGCCGTTGACCCACGAGCGCTTTTTGCAGCGCTTCGCCACACCTTTGGCGAAGGATCTGCGCGACGTGTTCGGCTGGTCGATGCCGTTTCCTTCAGAGCTGTTTCGCGCAGACGAGCTGGCCAGCCTGGAGCAGGCCGGCATAGTCGAACGCGATGGCGCGGTATGGCGCAGCCATGTGCGCTGGTCGACGCTGAATGACCGGTTGTTCGCCCACTCGGCGTTTCCGACGACGGCGAGCGATGCGGTGTTCTTCGGCCCCGACACTTATCGCTTTGCCCAGGCCATCGAAGCGCAATTGCAGCAGCGCTTTTCGCCGATCAGGCGCGCAGTGGACATTGGCTGCGGCAGCGGCGCCGGGGCAGTGCTCATCGCGAAGGCACGGCCGGATGCCCAAGTGCTGGCGGTGGATATCAATCCGCAGGCGTTGCGCATGAGTGCCGTCAACGCTGAGCTGGCCGGGGCCAACAACGTGTCGGTGTACCACAGCGATCTGCTCGCCAGTGTCGAAGGTCAGTTCGACTTGATCATCGCCAACCCGCCATATATGAACGACCAGCAACAGCGCGCTTATCGCCACGGCGGCGGGGCGCTGGGCGAAGGCTTGTCGGTGCGTATCGTGCGTGAAGCATTGCCACGTCTGGAAGTCGGCGGCACGTTACTTGTGTATACCGGCGCAGCGATTGTTGCCGGGCAGGACCCGTTCCGCGAGGCCGTGGCGCCTCTGCTCAAGGGCGAACGTTTTGGCTGGACTTATCGTGAGCTTGATCCGGACGTGTTCAGCGAGGAACTGCTCAAGCCTGAATATGAGCGCGCCGAGCGCATCGCCGTGGTCGCACTGACGGTAACCCGCGAGCAGTGACCGATAGTTGGGCCACTGCTCGCGCGGTGGCCTTCAGCGATTTCTGATGCGCGAGATCGTCAGCAGGCAAACCCCTACCAGCATCGCAGCCCCGGCCACCAGAAGCGGTGAAGGGCGAATTGGCTGCCGCGAGATACGCTCGATGCGCCCGGCGAGGGAAGCGCGCACTGGCGCAGCAGGTTCCGCCAGATAAGGCGCTTCTTCAATCTCCAGCCGTAAGCCGTCCGGCATTACCAGCGTCAGCCCTTCGATCGTGCCGGCAATCCTGCCCGGATAAACCGGCTCACCGGTCGGGTCGAGCTGGTCGTAGAAGAATATTTGCCCTTCAAGCCAGCCGACGGCGGTCTGCAACTCAGGTCCCAGGTAATACTTTCCATCGAGAAAAAAGCCAGAGAATTGCGGCGCGCGCTCGACGCTTTCAATTCGATAGCGCTGACCTGGTTTCATACCGGTTTCTGGGGCGATCATGGGGGTTCCTCCGTTATTGGTAAGCGATAGAGGAGCGCGTGCCAAGCGTGGTTCCATCGAAATGAGCAACGGGCGTTGCGCCTGTTTGTATGACGCGCAGGCATTACACAAAAGCAGGCAAGACAGTTTTTCACAGTTGAGGGTTCACTATCGGTTACGAACTGTGGCTAAAATGCCACCCTTTCACCGAGCGCCCGGAAACGGCGCGGGCCATGGACGCGCCCTGTGCATCAAGACCGCTGCATAAGACGCTGGGCCTCAGGTCGCCACGCGCGCAGTTTGTTCACTTTTGACGTGTGACCCTTTTCCGTGAAACTCATCATTGCCGCTGTTTATGTCATCTCCATTGCTTACGTTCACTTGCGTGGACGCGTGCGCCACAAACTGGGGCGGCAATTGAGTGACCACTCGACGTTTCTCGCGCCCATCAACTGCTTCCTCTATCTGTTTTCGAAAATCCCCAACAAGCCGTACCTGAATCCGGCGGATTTCCCGGATCTGAGCCCGTTGCAGGCGCACTGGCAAGAGATTCGCGAGGAGGGCCAGAATCTGTTGCGTGCCGGCGAGATCAAGCGCTCGAATCAGTATGACGATGTCGGCTTCAACTCTTTCTTCAAGACTGGCTGGAAGCGCTTCTACCTCAAGTGGTACGGCGACAGCCATCCATCGGCGATGAAGCTGTGCCCGCGCACCACTGAATTGGTGCAGAGCATCGGCTCAATCAAGGCGGCGATGTTTGCCGAGCTGCCACCGGGCTCGAAGCTGGTGCGCCACCGCGATCCGTACGCCGGTTCCTATCGTTATCACCTGGGTCTGGATACGCCGAATGATCCCGGCTGCTACATCAACGTCGACGGTGAGAACTATCACTGGCGCGATGGCGAAGCGGTGATGTTCGACGAGACGTTTATTCATTACGCCGAAAACACCACGGATCAGAACCGGATCATTCTGTTCTGTGATATTGAGCGGCCGTTGAAGTACCGCTGGGCGGCGGCGTTCAACCGCTGGTTCAGCCGCACCGTGATGTCAGCGGCAGGCGCGCCGAATGATGCGGGGGACAAGACCGGTGGTATCAACCGCTTGTTTACCAAGATCTACAAGATCCGTTTGCGCGGCAAAGAGCTGAAGAAACGCAACCGTACGCGGTATTACCTGGAGAAGTGGGCGATTTTTGCGGCGTTGTTGGCGATCTTTATTCTCATCTGAGACTTGCGGTGTCAGTACCGGCCTCTTCGCGAGCAGGCTCGCTCCCACATTTTGGAATGCGTTCCCCTGTGGGAGCGAGCCTGCTCGCGAAGGCGGCTTCACTTCAAACATACCTCTAGCTGGCCCAACGCTTACTCCCCGGACGCCTTCCTGGTCTTCTTCGCCGGCGCCGCCTTACTGGTTGATTTGGCCTTGGGCTTGGCCGGTGCCTTGCCGCCGAGGCTGCGTTTAAGCAGTTCGGTCAAGTCGATAACATCGGCACTCTTGCGTTCTTCCTCGCCAGTGGTGGTCTCGACGTCCTCGATCTTGCCTTCGTGGGCTTTTTTCTCGACCAGCGCCATGATCTTGTCTTCGAACTCGTCCTTGTAGTCCTCAGGCGACCACTCCGAGGTCATGTCTTCGACCAGACGTTTAGCCATGTCCAGTTCACCCTTGGCCAGTTGCGGTTTGGTCACTTCGCTGCCCAGCGCCAGCTCATCGAGGCTGCGCACTTCCTGTGGCCAGCGCAGTTTCACCAGAACCAGCGCCGACTCCAGCGGCATCAGCGCGGCCAGATATTGGCGCGTGTGCAAGACGACGCGGGCGAGGGCGACCTTGTTGGTTTTGCTCAGGGTTTCGCGCAGCAACGCGTAGACCTTACCGCCGCGCTTGTCTGGCGCCAAATAGTAGGGCGTATCGATGTTCTGCAGTGGAATCTGCTCGGCATCGACGAACGAGAAAATGTCGATGGTCTGCGTCGAGACGGGGTGCGCCGAGCGGATTTCTTCCTCGCTGAGCACCACGTAGCGGCCCTTTTCGTAGGCCACGCCTTTGACGATGTTTTCTTTGGTGACTTCCTTGCCGGTGACCTTGTTGATGCGTTTGTAGCCCACCGGGTCCATGCTGCGGCTGTCGAGCCAGTCGAAGTCCACGCCTTGGGACGACGTCGCTGAAACCAGCGCCACGGGGATGTGTACCAGTCCAAAACTGATTGCGCCTTTCCAGATTGCCCGAGCCATGACCTGTCCTCCGAGTGATGATCAGGTGACCCGTGGCGCGGCGAGAAAGTTTCCAGTGATTGCGCGGCTTCCAGCGGTACTGTCAAGCCGTGTTACATGTTGTTTAAGGCACGAGGGTTAACAAATCCGAACCCACGGCGTAGCGTGGGCTCCAAGGCTCTAGTCCACGCACATCGAGAGGTAATGTCCCATGAACCGGTTTCTGATCGGCATCGCCGTCCTCGCCCTCAGTGGTGGCCTGGTTCATGCCGATGTAGTGCTCGCTCAAAGCCCCACCGGGAACAGCAACAATCCCTACAACAGCCCGATCCGCCGGGCCAATCCCAACAGCATGCAGGGCACCCAGCCCAGCGCTCCGCCGCTTCGCGGGCCGAATACCGTTCCCGTGCCACGTCAGCCGACCGTTGAAAATCGCGGCATCGGCAATGGTCAACCGATTCGTTCGGTGCCGAGCAATCCGCCAACCTTCATTCCCAACCCGCCCCCACGGGGCACCGGCAGCAACCGTTGAACGGCAGGACTGATGTTCTGTCAGCCTTTCACACGAACAAAAGGAATCGTGCATGTTGCGTAAAACCCTACTAGCCACCTGCTGCGCCGCCGCGCTGATCAGTGCCCCGGCGTTCGCCGCCGCGCCCAAAGAGCTGAAAAGCGAGCAGGGCATTCTTGAAGTCACCACCATTGCCCAAGGCCTGGAACATCCCTGGGCACTGGCGTTTCTGCCTGATCAGAAGGGCATGCTGGTGACCGAACGTCCGGGTCATCTGCGTGTTGTGAGCAAGGACGGCAAACTGTCGGAGCCGATCAGTGGCGTGCCGCAAGTCTGGGCCAAAGGGCAGGGCGGCTTGCTCGATGTGGCGCTGTCGCCGGACTTCAAGCAGGACCGCATGGTCTATCTGTCGTACGCAGAAGGCGGCGGTGAGGGCGGCAAGGCTGGCACGGCGGTAGGGCGCGGACGGCTTTCCGATGACCTGAAGACGTTGAAGGACTTCAACGTGATCTTCCGTCAGGAACCGAAACTGTCAGTGAGCAACCATTTCGGTTCACGGCTGGTATTCGATCGCGACGGGTATCTGTTCATCACCCTGGGCGAAAACAACGATCGGCCGACTGCGCAGGACCTCGACAAGTTGCAAGGCAAAGTCGTACGCATCTTCCCGGATGGCAAGGTGCCGGACGATAACCCTTTTGTTGGCCAATCCGGTGTCAGGCCTGAAATCTGGTCCTACGGCCTGCGTAACCCGCAAGGCGCGGCGCTCAATCCGTGGACCGGCACGCTGTGGGAGAACGAGCACGGGCCACGTGGCGGCGACGAAGTGAACATCATCGAACGTGGCAAGAACTACGGCTGGCCGTTGGCGACCCATGGCATCAATTACTCGATGCAGCCGATTCCTGAGGCGAAGGGCAAAACCGCTGAAGGCACCGTGGCGCCGCACCATGTCTGGGAAAAATCCCCCGGGGTTACCGGCATGGCCTTCTATGATGCCGATCGCTTCACGCCGTGGCAGCACAACGCGTTTATCGGCGCACTGGTGTCCCAGGAACTGATTCGTCTGCAGTTCGATGGTGACAAGGTGGTCCATGAGGAGCGTTTGCTGGGTGAGTTGAATCAGCGTATCCGTGACGTGCGCCAAGGACCGGATGGCTATCTGTATGTGCTGACAGATGAAGAGAATGGCTCGCTTTACAGGCTGGGGCTGAAATAATTGCGTGCGTTGAATGATCCGACGCCTTCGCGAGCAGGCTCGCTCCCACATTGAAATGCAGTCTCCCTGTGGGAGCGAGCCTGCTCGCGAAGAGGCCCGCGCATCTTGCGCAGACTTCGGGCAGTCCCGCATTTGGCCGAACCGCCGCCCCCTTGCCTTGTTATAGTTCGAGGCTTATTTCCCAGCCCGGTAAAGGATCACTGCCATGACTCAATACTCCGCCTTCAGCGTCGAACTGGCCGACAACATCGCCCATGTGCAGATCAATCGCCCGGAAAAGATCAACGCAATGAACGCGGCGTTCTGGAGCGAGATTGTCGAGATATTCCAATGGATCGACGATACCGACGAAGTCCGCGTGGTAGTCCTCAGCGGTAACGGCAAGCATTTTTCATCGGGCATCGACCTGATGATGCTCGCCGGTGTCGCCAATGAACTGGGCAAGGACGTGGGCCGTAATGCGCGCCTGTTGCGGCGCAAGATTCTCAATCTGCAAGCCTCGTTCAACGCCGTCGACAACTGCCGCAAACCGGTACTCGCTGCGATTCAGGGCTATTGCCTGGGCGGGGCGATCGATCTGATCTCGGCTTGTGACATGCGTTATGCCGCCGAGGACGCGCAATTTTCCATCAAGGAAATTGACATCGGCATGGCCGCTGACGTCGGTACGCTGCAACGGTTGCCGCGAATCATCGGAGACGGCATGCTGCGTGAACTGGCTTACACCGGTCGCACCTTTGGCGCCGAGGAAGCACGCAGCATGGGCCTGGTCAATCGCGTCTACGGCGATAAGGACACGCTGCTCGAAGGCGTGTTCGACATTGCCCGTGACATCGCTGCGAAGTCGCCGATCGCCGTGACCGGTACCAAGGAAATGATCAGCTACATGCGCGACCATCGCATCGACGATGGTCTTGAATACGTTGCCACCTGGAACGCCGCCATGTTGCAATCCACCGATCTGCGCGTGGCCATGGCCGCCCACATGAGCAAACAGAAACCCGAATTTCTGGATTGAGTTAACCATGATCTCTCGCTGGACCACTGCAGTACTCGACACCGATCAACCCGGCGGCTGGGCCGTAGCGCGCAGCCCCGAAGGCTTCCTGTTCGATGACAACGGCGCACTGTTCCCGCGCGAGTGGCTCAAGCGCCAGGACCTTTCAGTCCTCGCTGAGCACGGGATTGGTCATCTCGACGGCGAACCGGTCTATCTGCTTGAGTTGCACAGCGTCAGCGATGTGCCCGGTTGCGGCTGGAAGGGGCTGCGAGCGTTCATGCTCGAAGGCGATCACACGCTGTACAAAGTGCTCGGTTATGCCGCGCAGATTGGCACTTGGGCACGAGAGCATCGCTTCTGCGGCAACTGCGGCCAGCCGATGACGCAAGTCCCGCGCGAACGAGCGATGTATTGCCAGCCGTGCGATCTGCGCAGTTATCCGCGCATTTCACCAAGCATGATCGTGCTGATCACCCGTGGCGACGAAATCCTTCTGGCGCGCTCGCCGCGTTTCGTCACCGGGGTTTACAGCACGCTGGCCGGTTTCGCCGAGCCGGGGGAATCGGCCGAGGATTGCCTGATTCGCGAAGTGCGTGAAGAAGTGCAGATCGAAGTGAAGAACATTCATTACATCGGCAGCCAGTGCTGGCCGTTCCCGCATTCGATGATGCTCGGCTTCCATGCCGAATATGCCGGTGGCGAAATTGTCTGTCAGGAAGACGAGATCGAGGACGCCCAGTGGTTCAACGTGCATGACTTGCCGCCGTTGCCGGCGTCGCGTTCGATTGCCCGTTACCTGATTGACGTCTATGTGGCGCGGCGCTTAGGCCACGCTGAACCAGTGTTGCCAGGCTAGACGCACGGTCAAGCCGAGCACGACGGTGATGAACACCGGACGAATGAATTTGGCGCCGCCGCTGATCGCGGTGCGCGCGCCAAAGAAAGCCCCGACCATCACCGACAGGCCCATGCACAGGCCAATGATCCAGTCGACCTGTCCGGAGAAGATGAACACCGACAGCGCCGCGATGTTGCTGACAAAGTTCATGCTCCGCGCCACGCCGCTGGCCTTGACCAGGTCGATCGGGTACAGCAGCAGACTGCTCACGGTCCAGAATGCGCCCGTGCCGGGGCCGGCCACGCCATCGTAGAAGCCGAGGCTGAAGCCCTGGGTCGATTGCCATTTCTTTTTGATCGGCGCGTCGCTGTCCAGCGGCGCTTTCGGCGTGCCGCCAAACAGCAAATACAGGCCACAGGCGAAAACGATCACCGGCAGCATCTTGTTCAGCCACTCGGCCGGCAGGTAATGCGCAACCACCGCGCCAGTGAGCGCGCCGACCAGGGTGCCGACAATCGCGTGGGTCCACTGGCGTGGATGAAACAGTTTGCGTTTGTAGAAGGTGAAGCTGGCGGTCGCCGAACCGAAGGTCGAGCTCAGCTTGTTGGTGCCCAGCACCAGATGCGGCGGCAGGCCCGCCGTCAGCAGCGCCGGCGTGGTCAACAGACCGCCACCGCCAGCGATGGCATCGATGAAACCGGCAAGGAAAGCAACAGCAGCCAGAATGGCCAGGGTGGTGAGGTCAACGCTGAGTTCGAAAGGCATGGAGTCGGCTTATTCGGCAAGGCGCAGAACGTGGGCTGCGGGGAGGGCGGTTATGTTACTCATTTCCAGGTATTGCGGCGAGCTATCGCTTTACCCGGATCGCGTCATTGAAATACCTGTTTAGCAGCGGTGGCTAGTTCGAATCAATATAAAAACCTGTCAGGTTTCACAGGTGCCAGATTTTGTATAGAAGGCCAGCATTGACCCTTCTCGCTGTTGTGCGAGTGAAAACGTACTTAAAGGAGAATGGGTGATGGAGATCATTGTTGACCTGCACGGAACTGATGAAACCGAACAAGACGCTCGGGACAAAACCATCAAAAACCGAACTGTAGCTGGAAAAATCCTGGTGATTACGAAGGTTCAGATGCGCCCGGCATCACACTCGGCAACGGTTACCTACGAGTATGAGACGGATCCGAATTTTGATTGGGAGGAAAAAACTGCGGAATATTAAGGCGAGGACAGGGAACTCTACCGGTAACCGGTCAGGAGAACTGATAGGAACAGGCCTGCTGGCGATGCCGATCGGTTATTCAACACATTCATCGAATGACGATCCGCTATCGCTAGCAGGCTAACTGCTCTCCCAGGGGATTTATGTGAATTTAGAGACCGAGTTCACTCAGCCCCGGATGATCATCCGGCCGGCGGCCCAGCGGCCAATGGAATTTGCGCTCGCTTTCCTTGATCGGCATGTCGTTGATGCAGGCATAGCGCTGGAACATCAGGCCGTTGTCATCGAACTCCCAGTTCTCGTTGCCGTACGAGCGGAACCAGTTGCCCGAATCGTCGTGCCATTCATAGGCATAACGTACCGCGATACGCGTATCGGAGTAGGCCCAGAGTTCTTTGATCAAGCGATAATCCAGTTCCTTCGCCCATTTGCGCGTCAGAAACGCCTTGGCCTCTTCGCGGTTGTTGGCAAACTCGGCGCGATTGCGCCATTTGGTGTCGAGGGTATAAGCGAGCGACACCTTTTCCGGATCGCGGGTGTTCCAGCCATCTTCGGCCAGACGCACCTTCTCGATCGCTGACGCATGGTTGAATGGCGGCAATGGCGGACGTACCTGGGCTGCAGTCGACATGTTCAATCTCCTGTTTCATTTAATGTATGAACAACAAGTCCGGCTTGTTGAGAGTTACAGGCCCAATAACTTTCGCGCCATGCATTGCGCATTATCGGCGGCACTGTGATCACCCATCACAAGCGCTACGGTAATGGCGCCTTCAATCAGGATCAGCAACTGTCTGGCCAATAGTTGCGGATCCTCGGCGCCATATTCGGTACATAGCTCGCTCACGTAGTCGAGCAGCTTCTGTTTGTGTTCTTTGGCCACCAGCCGCACTGGATCCTGTGGATCGCCGGTTTCGCCGCTGGTGTTGATAAAGGCGCAGCCGCGAAAGCCTTCCGAGTCGAACCAGCCCTTGAGCACGGTAAACAGGTTGAGCAGGCGATCGGCCGGGGTTTCGGCCTGGTGGACAGCACTTGTGAACCAGTGCATCCAGCGAACATCGCGTCGCTGAAGGGCTGCGACAACCAGTGTGTCCTTGTCGGCAAAGTAACGGTAAATGCTTTTTCTGGAGACGCCGGCGGTCTTCACCAGAAGATCCATGCTGGTGGCAGCGATGCCACTTTTGTAGATCAACTTTTCGGTGACATCCAGAATGATGTTGCGTGTGTCATTGCTGATTGATTCGCTCATGTGGCGAACAGTAGAACGACTGTTCTCCTTGGTCAAGCGAATTTCTTCGGCGTGTGTGAAAACGCTTTCGCGAGCAGGCTCGCTCCCACAGGGGAATGCATTTTAACGGTGGGAGCGAGCCTGCTCGCGAAGGGGCCATTACTGACACTGACAAGACCCGGCGCAGACGATGGTGTAAGCTCTCAAACTCTTCGGAATCGAACCTTGCGAGCCTTATGCCGTTGCTTTTCAAACGTTCTCTGCTGCCCAAACTGCGCAGCTTCGCGCTGACCGCCGAGGCGGTGAGCATTCTGTCCAGTGCTGCCGAATTCCGACGCTGCCTGCTCGAGCAAATCGCCGCAGCGACGCAGCGCATCTACATCGTCGCGCTGTATCTGCAGCAGGACGAAGCCGGTCAGGAAATCCTCGATGCCCTGCACGCAGCCAAGCTCAAGCGTCCCGAGCTGGAAATCGCCGTGGTGGTCGACTGGTTGCGTGCCCAGCGCGGTCTGATCGGCGCGGGCAAGCAGCCGGGCAACGCCGCCTGGTATCAGGACATGACCCGCACGCATCAGAGCGAAGTGCCGATCTACGGCGTGCCGGTGCAGACCCGCGAGCTGTTCGGCGTGCTGCACCTCAAAGGCTTCGTGATCGACGACAAGGTGGTCTACAGCGGCGCGAGCCTGAACAACGTCTACCTGCACAAACTCGACAAGTACCGTTTCGACCGTTACCACGTGCTGCACAGTCGCGAGCTGGCGGATTCGATGCATCACCTGGTCAAGCATGGCCTGATCGAATCGAAAGCCGTGCACCGCCTCGACCTGCCGAACCTGCCGACTACCCGCAGCCTGCGCAACGACATCGGCGACCTGCGCAGTCGCCTCAAGTATGCGACCTACGACACCGGCGCCGGCAGCACCAGCAGAGATGGGCTGTCGGTCACGCCACTGCTCGGCGTCGGCAAGAACAACCCGCTGAACCGGGCGATTCTCGAACTGATTGCCAGCGCGCAAAAGCAGCTGACCATCTGTACGCCATACTTCAACCTGCCACTGGGCGTGATCCGTGAGATCAACCGCGCGCTGGTCCGGGGCGTGAAGATCGACATTGTGGTTGGCGACAAGACCGCCAACGATTTTTACATTCCGCCGAGCGAGCCGTTCAAGGTGATCGCTGCGCTGCCGTATCTGTACGAGATCAGCCTGCGCCGCTTCGCCAAACGCCATCAGCACAGCATCGACAGCGGCCAGTTGAACCTGCACTTGTGGCGCGACGGTGACAACACCTATCACCTTAAAGGCATGTGGATCGATCAGCGCTACACCTTGCTGACTGGCAACAACCTCAATCCGCGCGCGTTTCGCCTCGACCTCGAAAACGCGCTGCTGATCGAAGACCCGAAAGGCGAGTGGCTGGAGCCACGGGCGAAAGAGCTGGAAAACATCTTCCGCCATACCACGCGGATCGATAACTTCCAGTCGCTTGAAACGCTGCCGGATTACCCGGCAGGGGTCGCGAAGTTTCTCAAGCGGGTGAGTCGGGTGAGGATTGAGCGGTTGCTGTACAGGATTCTCTAGAGCGTCCGGAATTGCTTTCGCGAGCAGGCTCGCTCCCACAGGGACATGCATTCCAACTGTGGGAGCGAGCCTGCTCGCGAAGGGGCCAGACCAGAGGCTAAAAAATCAGTTCAGACCCAACTTCCCGCGCATCATCGAAAGATCCTCCGCCAGCGTATTCACCGGCCCGACCAGCGCTTTGCGGTCGTTGTCCTTGACTTTGTCGTAGGTCTCAAAGCCGCCATCCGCCGTTTTGTACTTGGCGAGGATCTTGTCGACCGTGGCGAAGTTCTTGTCGACCTTGGCAACAAACGCCTTGTCCTGCTGTTCGATCTGCGGACGGAACAGATCAACGATCTTCTTCGCCCCGTCGATGTTGCCCTGGAAGTCGTACAGGTCGGTGTGGCTGTACCGATCTTCCTCGCCGGAAATCTTCGTCGCCGCGACTTCTTCCAACAGCGCAGCAGCGCCGCCGACGACCTTCTCTGGCGGGAAGGTCAGACCGGCCACACGGGTTTGCAGGTCCTGCACGTCTTTGTTCAAACCGTCGGCCAATGCATCCAGACCCTTGGTGGTTTTTTCCGCGAACAACGAATATTCGATGCGATGGAAGCCGGTGAAGTCTTCAGCCTGTACGCCTTTTTCGTGGTCATCGACGCGCGAGTCGATGGACGCATCGAGATCGCTGAACAGCTCGGCAATCGGCTCGATCGACTCGTAATAAACCCGCGTCGGCGCGTAGAGCTTCTGCGCGGTGGCGAGATCGCCTTTCTTCACCGCGTCGGTGAACTGCTGGGTGTGGCTGGCCAGCTCATCGAGTTTCTCGGTGACGTAAATCTTGTAGTCCGACACCGGCCCCACCAGATCCAGCGGCGCGGTCGCGGCGTACGCCGACAGCGGGGTGTTGAGCAAACCAAGGGTCAGCAATAACGCGAGTGGCGTCTTTTTCATGGGGCGGCTCCAGTGTCGGTTGGGTGTCATGCGGTTTTGTTTTGGGAGGTGGCAGCGAGTAACGAGCGACCGATGAAGTCGTCATCGCCGGTAGCGCCGGGCAGGGTGAAGAAGTAACCGCCGCCGACCGGTTTGAGGTATTCCTCGAGCGGTTCACCGTTGAGGCGGGTCTGCACGGTGATGAAGCCTTGTTCCAGGTCAGCCTGGTAACAGATGAACAGCAGGCCCATGTCGAGCTGGCCGTTCTTGTTGACGCCGTTGGAGTAGTTGAACGGCCGGCGCAGGATCAGATTGGCCTGAGTCGCGGCGGTGCGCGGATTGGCCAGGCGGATGTGCGCGTCGAGCCTGGTCAGCTTGCCGGCGGGGTCCTTGCTGTAATCCGGCACTTCGCTTTCGCTGTGGCCGCCGATGGGCGCGCCGCTGCTCTTGACCCGGCCGAGAATGCTTTCCTGCTCCTGCAACGGCGTGCGATCCCAGCGTTCGACGAAGTTGCGGATGATGCGCACCGCTTGATAACTGCCGTGGGCAGCCCAGTCCGGTTCGTCACTGTCCGGTTGTACCCAGACAATCCGCTCCATGGCCTTGGCGTCGTTGGAATCGGGGTTGGCCGAACCGTCGCGAAAACCGAGAAAATTGCGCGCCGACTGCGCCGGTACGCCGGGTTTGGCCGGGGCTTGCGGCGGGACGCTGCCTTCCTGTTTCCAGCGCACCAGCAGCAGGTCAGGCAGGTTCTTGACGATGTCGCGCAGGGCGTGAATGTTGGTGTCGGCGGTGTTGGCGCAGAACTGCAGGCTCAGGTCGCCATGGCAGCAATCGGCGTCCAGCGCGTCGTTGGGAAAGCCGACCATGCGTTGCAGACGCTTGGGCTTTGCCGCCGCGAGACCGAAGCGCTCGTCGAACAGCGAATCGCCGACGGAAACGGTGATGGTCAGATTGTCCGGGGTGACCACCGGGCCGAGGATGCCGGAGTCCAGCGGCGGCAGTTTCGGGTCGATCTGCGCGACCGGGCCGCCCTTCATCAAAAACGCGATGCGTTCGTTGAGAGTGCGGAACAGCCGCTCAAGGTCTTCGCGATCACTGGCCAGCACATCGAACGCCACCAGCATCCCGGAGGCCGGGCGCGGGGTGACGATGCCGGCCTGGTGCAAGCCGTGGAAATCGTGGCGGTCTTCGGTCTTGTCGCTGCTCGGCGCTTCGGTAACTTGCGCAGGCAGCGCGGCCATGGCCGGGCAACTCAGCGCCGATCCGGCAAGGGCGACACCGGCGGCGCCCATGCCCATCAGCACGCGGCGCCGTTGCAGGTTGAGAGGTTCTGAATCGTTCATCTGTCGTGGTCTTCTGCTTACAGGCCGGAAAGGCCGAGGGCGGGGTCGATGCCATCCAGTGCCGCGGCCAGAGCCTTGGCTTTGGCCGCGATCTGCTGGCGTTGCGCGGCGGTCACGGCGTCGTAACTGACGTAGCCATCGGCGGATTTGAAGGCGTTGAGCTGGCTGTCGAAATCGTCCAGCGCCTGGTCGATCTTCGGCAACAGCTCAGCAGCGGATTTGCTCAGCATCGGGCGCAACAGGTCGACGACCTTGCGCGCAGTCTGCGCGTTGGCGGCGAAACCGTTGAGGTCGCTGTGGCTGTAGCGTTCTTCTTCGCCGCTGCCGGCGCGCACATCGGCGAGGCTGTTGAGGTTGCGCACGACGATACTCACCAGTTGCTCCGGTGGCAGCGACTGCGCGAGCAACTGCTGCTTGAGGGTCGTGACGTCAGCGAGCAAGCGCTGGGCAATCGGCGCAACGTTGTCGAGATTGCGCTGCTGGAACAGCGCGTATTCGAGGCGATGGAAACCGACGAACGCCGGATCCTGCTCGCGCTTTTCAAAATAATCGGCGCGGGCATTGATCTGATTGTCCAGCTCGGCCAGGCGCTGCGCCGCCGGCGCCAGACGCTGATAAGCGGCACGTGCCGGCAGGTACAACGCTTGCGCCTGCGCCAGATCACCACTGGCGATCGCCTGGTTCAGCGCCGTCACCGCTTTGATCAACGCGCTGCCCTGAACGGCCAGATACACGCGAAACTCCGACAACGGCCCGACGAAGGCCACCATCGACGGCTTGGCCTTGGCCGCGGCATCCGAGGCTGCCGTCGGCGTCACGTGCAAGGTGCCGCGCGGGTTGCTGAGCAAGCCGCAGGTGATCGCATAGTCGCCCGGTTGCAGGTTGGCATTGATCACCTGGCTCAGGCCCGGCGCGATGTTTTCCCGCTCTTCGACCACCAGCACGCCGTCGAGAATTTCCCACTCGACCGCCCGCTCGGAGCGGTTGACGATGCGAAAACTGGCGCGGCCGGCGGGCACCGTCAGTGTGTTCGGCTCGCAACTGTGCGGATGGATGTTGACGACGATTTCGTCGTGGTTGTGCTGACGCTTGGCGGCGGCCATGTTCGAGGCGTACCAGAACAACCCGCCGGCGGCGATCATCAGCAGCACCGAGCCGGCCAGCGCCCAACGCAGGGCCGGAGGGGTTTGGGTAGTAGACATGAAGGGCCTTATTGGCTGGAAACGGAAGTGGTTGGCGTCGCCTGTCGAGGCGCGGGCATGAAGAACATCACCAGTGCCAGCAGCAGATAAATCAGGTACGCGCCCAAGGTGCTGACGGTCGGCGCATCCTGATAGCCGAACATGCCGGCCAGCACCGAGCCCAGCGGGCCGTCCATCGGCAGCGTCGCGCTGAAGTCGAACAGCACCGTTTGCAGGTGATTCCACAGCCCGGCTTCATGCAGCGCCTGCACCGAGTTGGCGAGGATCCCGGCAGCGACCACGAGGATGAACAATCCGGTCCACTTGAAGAATGCCGACAGATTCAGGCGCATGCTGCCGCTGTAGATCAGGAAACCGACAATCACCGCCAGGATCAGGCCGAGCAGGGCGCCGATCGGCGCGCCCGGGCCTTCGCTTTGCTGGAACACGGCGAGCAGGAAGAATACGGTTTCCAGGCCTTCGCGAGCGACGGCGAAAAACACCATGGCGATCAGTGCAATCACTTGATGCCTGGATTGCGTCAGCGCTTGATCCAGAGAGGCTTGCAGCGAGTGCTTGATCGACCGCGCGACCTTGCGCATCCAGAACACCATCGAACTGAGAATACCCACGGCGACCAGACCGACGACGCCTTCGAACAACTCCTGCTGCTTTTGTGGGAATTCAGCGCTCACCAACTCCAGGCCACCGCCGACCAGCAGGGCAAGGGCAGCAGCGAGGAAGACGCCGATCCACACCGCTGGCATCCATTGGCCACGGCCGGTCTGCTGCAAATAACTGGCAATGATGCCGACGATGAGCGCGGCCTCGATGCCTTCGCGCAACATGATCAAAAAGGGAACGAGCATTGGCGAGCCACAGCGATTTAGATAGGAGGCTAAGTTGTAACATAATGACACTCATTCCCAAATGGCATTCATTGACATTTAGCTGAACGTTAGCTGAACAACTGTGATTCCTGTGGGAGCGAGCCTGCTCGCGAATGCGGTATGCCTGTGACATTTGTTTATCTGACACATCGCGTTCGCGAGCAGGCTCGCTCCCACATTGGCCCTGCGGTGAAATCAGCAGCTGGGTTAAGATGCCCACCACCCAAAAAACAACAAGGTTCACCTCGCTCCATGGCGGAAAAAGACACCATTGCCATTCAACTGGTGCGCGAAGCGTTGCTGCAAAGCTGTGCCCCGGGCGCGGCGACGGATGAGGCGTTGACCAAGGTCGGCATCGATCCGGCTTTGTTAGCGGCCGATGAGGGCAGGGTGCCGGCCTCGCAATACGCCAGACTCTGGCGCCTGCTGGCACGACGCTGTGATGACGAGTTCTTCGGCATGGACCCGCGCCCGCTCAAATCCGGCAGCCTGGCGTTTTTGTGTCGCAGCGCCATGGCGCAACCGACGCTGGCGGCGGCGCTGGATACCGGTCTGACGTTCCTTTCGCTGATGCTGGAAAAACTGCCGGCGCAACTGGTGCATCAGCAGAGCCTGGCGGAAATCGTCCTGCTCGAAGACGACGCCGAACCGCGCCGCGCCTTTACCTATTTCACCTACTGGATGATCGTGCACGGCGTCGCGTGCTGGCTGGCCGGGCGGCGGATTCCGATTCTGGCGATTGAACTGCGCTGCGCCGAACCGGATTTCACTGACGACTATCGCGTGATGTTCTCGGAGAACCTGCGGTTTGAGCGCCCACGTACGCGGATGATTTTTTCCGCCGATTGCCTCGATCTGCCGATCAAACGCAGCGCCGAAGAACTCAGGCGCTTTCTCGCCCAGGCGCCGGCCAACATTCTGGTCAAGTACCGCGACCCCGACAGCCTGGCCAGCCGGATCAAGCAGGATCTGCGGCAAGTGCCCGCCGAGCATTGGCCGGAAACCGAGGCGCTGGCCCAGCAACTGTGCATGTCCGCCTCGACCCTGCGCCGGCGTCTGGCCGAGGAAGGGCAGACCTATCAGGGCCTCAAGGACAGTGTGCGCAAGGAGCTGGCAATCACCTGGCTGGCGGAGCCTTCGATCAGTTTTGTCGAGATTGCTGCACGGCTGGGCTTTGCTGATGCCAGTTCGTTCTACAAAGCGTTTCGCAAGTGGTCGGGGTCGAACCCGGGGCATTACCGGACGCTGATCCTCAATGAGGTGGTCTGACCCGACGCCTTCGAGAGCAGGCTCGCTCCCTCATTTTGGAAATGCGGTCCCCTGTAGGAGCTGCCGAAGGCTGCGATCTTTTGATCTTGTACTTGATGGTAAAAATCAAGATCAAAAGATCGCAGCCTCGTTGCACTCGTCAGCTCCTACAGGGCATGCGGCCGCAACCTCTTGGCCAAACCAGTCAACCACGTTGATAACTTTGACCATTGCCCCAAGCCCCGCGCGGCGCGACTATCCCTGTGTTGTTTACGGTTCCCAGCCTAATAAAAACACCGAGGGATTCTGGCAATGCGCGATTACTTGTCTGCCACCGAACAGTTCAACTATCAGCACACCGTCGATGCGTCGCTCAGCGGCACGCTGGCGGCACTCAACGCCTGCGTTGAATGTTGCGACCGCCATGCCTTGCCCGGGCGCATTGCGTTGTTCTGGGAAGGTCGCGACGGCTCAAGTGCGACTTACACCTTCACTGATCTGCAAGACAAAGCCGCGCGTTTCGCCAATTTCCTCCTCGCCCAGGGCGTGCAGAAGGGCGACAAGGTCGCCGGCCTGCTGCCGCGCAACATCGAATTGCTCATCACCGTGCTCGCCACCTGGCGCATCGGCGCGGTGTATCAGCCGCTGTTTACCGCATTCGGGCCGAAAGCTCTCGAACATCGCCTGAACAGCTCGGGGGCTAAAATCGTGGTCACCGACGCGGTCAACCGACCCAAGCTCAATGAAGTCAGCGCATGCCCGACCATCGTCACCGTTGGTGGCGCCAAAGGTCAGGGCATTGTTCGCGGTGATTTCAGTTTCTGGGCTGAGCTGGCCAACTATTCCAATGTCTGCGAGCCGGTATTGCTGACCGGCGAAGACCCGTTCCTGCTGATGTTCACCTCGGGCACCACTGGCCCTGCGAAAGCACTGTCAGTGCCGCTCAAAGCCATCGTCGCTTTCCAGAGTTACACCCGCGATGCGGTGGACCTGCGCCCTGAAGATGCGTTCTGGAATGTCGCCGATCCGGGCTGGGCCTATGGCATCTATTTCGGCGTCACCGGGCCGTTGGCGTTGGGGCACCCGATTACCTTCTACGATGGCCCGTTCACCCTCGAAAGCACCTGCCGGGTGATCAACAAATACGGCATTACCAATCTCACCGGCTCGCCCACTGCCTATCGTTTGCTGATTGCCGGTGGCGAGGAGTTCGCCAGATCGATCAAGGGCAAACTGCGCATCGTCAGCAGCGCCGGTGAGCCGCTGAACCCGGAAGTGATCCGCTGGTTCGCCGATAACCTCGACGTGGTCATTCACGATCATTACGGCCAGACCGAACTGGGCATGGTGCTGTGCAACCACCACGGCCTCGAGCACCCGGTGCATGTCGGCGCCGCTGGTTTCGCTTCGCCGGGCCATCGCATTGTCGTGCTCGATGAGCAGTACAACGAACTCGGCGTCGGTCAGCCGGGCATTCTTGCCATCGACCGCCCGCAGTCGCCGATGTGCTGGTTCGGCGGTTACGAAGGCGCGCCGACCAAGGCCTTCGTCGGCAACTACTACCTGAGCGGCGACACCGTGGAGTGGAATCCGGACGGCAGCATCAGCTTCGTCGGCCGCAGTGATGATGTGATCACCACTTCGGGCTACCGCGTCGGCCCGTTCGACGTGGAAAGTGCCCTGATCGAACACCCGGCCGTGGTCGAGGCGGCGGTCGTCGGCAAACCCGATCCGGAACGCACCGAACTGGTCAAAGCCTTTGTTGTGCTGAGCGCGCAGTACCGCGCCGCGCCGGAGTTGGCCGAAGAACTGCGCCAACACGTACGCAAGCGTCTGGCCGCGCATTCGTACCCGCGTGAAATCGAATTTGTCAGCGAGTTGCCCAAAACCCCGAGTGGCAAATTGCAGCGCTTTATCTTGCGCAACCAGGAAATCGCCAAGGCTCAAGAGGCCGCGGCGCACAGAGTTTCAGCTTGAATCCAAGGAAACACCGTCATGCAGATCGAGAACAAAGTTTTTATTGTCACCGGCGGCGCGTCAGGCCTCGGTGCCGCCAGCGCTGAATTGCTGGTCAGTGCCGGCGCCAAAGTCATGCTGGTCGACATGAACGCCGAAGCCGTCGCCGCTCAGGCGCAGCGCCTGGGTGCGCAAAGCGTGGTTGCCGACATCAGCAATGAAGCCGCCGCCGAAGCCGCTGTGCAGGCGACCGTTGCCGCATTTGGCAGCCTCAACGGCCTGATCAACTGCGCCGGCATCGTTCGCGGCGAGAAAATTCTCGGCAAGAACGGCCCGCACGCCCTGAGCAGTTTTGCTCAAGTGATCAACGTCAACCTGATCGGCAGTTTCAACATGCTGCGCCTGGCTGCGGCGGCGATCGCCGAGAGCGAAGCCAATGCTGACGGCGAGCGTGGAGTGATCATCAACACCGCCTCGGTCGCAGCGTTCGACGGCCAGATTGGCCAGGCTGCGTACTCGGCTTCGAAAGGCGCGATCGCCAGCCTGACCCTGCCGGCCGCCCGCGAGCTGGCGCGCTTCGGCATCCGCGTGATGACCATCGCACCGGGCATTTTCGAAACGCCGATGATGGCCGGCATGACCCCGGAAGTGCGCGACTCGCTGGCCGCCGGCGTGCCATTCCCGCCGCGTCTGGGCAAGCCTGCCGAATACGCCGCGCTCGTGCGCCACATCATCGAAAACAGCATGCTCAACGGCGAGGTGATCCGTCTCGACGGCGCCTTGCGCATGGCCGCCAAGTAAGGAGGATTAGTCATGACTATGTCCAATGATCCGATTGTTATCGTCAGCGCTGTCCGCACACCGATGGGCGGTTTTCAGGGCGAGTTGAAAAGCCTCACCGCACCGCAACTCGGCGCGGCGGCGATCAAGGCTGCGGTCGAACGCGCCGGTGTCGCCAGCGACGCGGTTGATGAACTGCTGTTTGGGTGCGTACTGCCCGCCGGCCTCGGTCAGGCGCCGGCACGTCAGGCTGCGCTGGGCGCCGGGCTGGATAAATCGACGCGCTGCACCACGGTGAACAAGATGTGCGGCTCGGGCATGCAGACCACCATCATGGCTCACGACATGCTGCTTGCCGGAAGTGCCGACGTGGTGATCGCCGGCGGCATGGAAAGCATGTCCAACTCGCCGTACCTGCTCGATCGTGCCCGCGCCGGCTATCGCATGGGCCATGGCCGCGTGCTCGATTCGATGTTCCTCGACGGCCTCGAAGATGCCTACGACAAGGGCCGCCTGATGGGCACCTTCGCCGAGGATTGCGCCGAGGCCAACGGCTTCAGCCGCGAGGCGCAGGACGCTTTCGCCATTGCCTCGACTACGCGCGCGCAACAGGCGATCAAGGACGGCAGCTTCAAGGACGAAATCGTCCCGCTGACGGTGACCGTCGGCAAAGAGCAGGTGGTGATCAGCAACGATGAGCAGCCGCCAAAAGCCAAACTCGACAAGGTTGCCTCGCTGAAACCGGCGTTCCGCGAGGGCGGCACGGTCACCGCAGCCAACTCCAGCTCGATTTCCGACGGCGCGGCGGCGCTGGTGCTGGTGCGCCAGTCCCACGCGCAGCAACTGGGCATCAAGCCGCTGGCGGTGATTCATGGGCATGCTGCGTTCGCTGATACCCCGGGCCTGTTTCCCACCGCGCCAATTGGCGCGATCAAGAAACTGGTGAACAAGACCGGTTGGGCGCTGGATCAGGTGGATCTGTTTGAAGTCAACGAAGCGTTTGCCGTGGTCGGCATGGCGGCGATGACGCACCTGGAGATTCCCCACGACAAGCTCAATGTGCACGGCGGCGCCTGCGCGCTGGGCCATCCGATCGGCGCCTCGGGAGCGAGGATTCTGGTGACGTTGCTCGCGGCACTGCGGCAGAAACAGCTCAAGCGCGGCATTGCAGCGATCTGCATTGGCGGCGGCGAAGCCACGGCCATGGCTGTGGAATGCGTTTACTGAACCAAACATCTCGCTGTAGGAGCTGACGAGTGCAACGAGGCTGCGATCTCTTGATCTTGTTTTCACAATCAGGATCAAGATCAAAAGATCGCAGCCTTCGGCAGCTCCTACAGCTGACTGTTGTGCGACTGACATTCAAGGACTCACCATGATCCCCAACGAAGACCAGACCCAGATCCGCGGCATGGCCCGGCAGTTTGCCGAGGAACGGCTCAAGCCGTTCGCCGCCGATTGGGATCGCGAGCACCGTTTCCCCAGGGAAGCCATCGCCGAGATGGCTGAGCTGGGCTTCTTCGGCATGCTCGTGCCGGAGCAGTGGGGCGGCTGTGACACCGGCTACCTCGCGTACGCCATGGCTTTGGAAGAAATCGCCGCCGGCGACGGTGCCTGCTCGACGATCATGAGCGTGCACAACTCGGTCGGCTGCGTGCCGATTCTCAAGTTCGGCAATGACGATCAGCGCGAGCGCTTCCTCAAACCGCTGGCCAGCGGCGCGATGCTCGGCGCCTTCGCGCTGACCGAACCGCAGGCCGGTTCCGATGCCAGCAGCCTGAAAACCCGCGCCCGGCTGGACGGCGATCACTACGTGCTCAACGGTTGCAAACAGTTCATCACCTCCGGGCAGAACGCCGGCATCGTGATCGTGTTTGCCGTGACCGACCCGAGCGCCGGCAAGCGCGGGATCAGCGCCTTTATCGTGCCGACCGACTCCCCAGGCTACAAGGTCGCGCGGGTTGAAGACAAACTCGGCCAGCACGCGTCCGACACCTGCCAGATTCTTTTTGAAGATGTGAAAGTGCCGGTGGCCAATCGGCTGGGCGAGGAGGGCGAGGGCTACAAGATTGCCTTGGCCAACCTTGAAGGCGGCCGCGTCGGTATCGCCTCGCAAGCCGTCGGCATGGCCCGCGCCGCGTTCGAAGCCGCCCGTGATTACGCCCGCGAGCGTGACACCTTCGGCAAGCCGATCATCGAGCATCAGGCCGTAGCGTTTCGCCTGGCGGACATGGCCACGCAAATTGCCGTCGCCCGGCAAATGGTGCATTACGCCGCAGCCTTGCGTGACAGCGGCCAACCGGCGCTGGTCGAGGCGTCGATGGCCAAGCTGTTCGCCTCGGAAATGGCTGAAAAGGTCTGCTCCATGGCCTTGCAAACCCTTGGCGGTTACGGTTACCTCAACGACTTTCCGCTGGAACGCATCTACCGCGACGTGCGCGTTTGCCAGATCTACGAAGGCACCAGCGACATTCAGCGCATGGTCATTTCGCGCAATCTCTGACAAGGAATTTTATTCATGACATACGAAACGATTCTGCTGGAAACCCGCGACCGCGTCGGCCTGATCACCCTCAACCGGCCACAGGCATTGAACGCGCTGAACGCGCAACTGGTCAGCGAAGTGAACCACGCCCTCGATACGCTGGAAGCCGATGCGCACATTGGCTGCATCGTCCTCACCGGTTCGAAAAAAGCTTTCGCCGCTGGCGCCGACATCAAGGAAATGGCTGAGCTGACCTATCCGCAGATCTACATGGACGATCTGTTCAGCGACAGCGATCGCGTGGCCAACCGGCGCAAGCCGATCATCGCCGCGGTCAATGGTTTTGCCCTCGGCGGCGGCTGTGAACTGGCGCTGATGTGCGACTTCATTCTGGCTGGCGACAACGCCAAATTCGGCCAGCCGGAAATCAACCTCGGCGTGCTGCCGGGCATGGGCGGCACCCAGCGCCTGACCCGCGCCGTGGGCAAAGCCAAAGCCATGGAAATGTGCCTGAGCGGGCGCATGATCGACGCGGTGGAAGCCGAGCGTTGCGGCATCGTCGCGCGCATCGTGCCGAGCGATGAGCTGCTTGATGAAGCGCTGAAAGTCGCTGCGGTGATTGCCGGCAAGTCACTGCCGATTGCGATGATGATCAAGGAGAGCGTCAACCGCGCGTTCGAGGTCAACCTGACCGAGGGCGTGCGTTTCGAGCGGCGGGTGTTTCATGCCGCGTTTGCGACGCAGGATCAGAAGGAAGGGATGGCGGCGTTTATTGCCAAGCGTGAGGCTGAATTCCAAGGCAAATAGATGCGGTGCCTCAGCTGACGCTTTCTCGAGCAGGCTCGCTCCCACAGGGATGTCTACCGTCCAATGTGGGAGCGAGCCTGCTCACGAAGCTTTTACAACTGATAGTTCTTCAAATCCCGCGCAATCACCATCCGCTGTATCTCGCTCGACCCTTCATAGATCTGGGTAATCCGCGCATCGCGGTAGTACTTCTCGACCGGGTAGTCCTCCAGATAGCCATAGCCGCCATGAATCTGGATCGCCGACGAACACACCTTCTCGGCCATTTCCGATGCGAACAGCTTGGCCTGCGAAGCCTCGGACAAGCATGGTTTACCCGCCGTCCTCAGCCGCGCCGCATGGAGGATCAGCAACCGCGCGGCGTTGATCTGCATGTGCATGTCAGCCAGCAGATTGGCGATGCTCTGGTGCTCGATGATCGGCTTGTCGAATTGCACCCGGTCTTTCGAGTAGGCCAGCGCCGCTTCAAAAGCCGCCCGGGCGATACCCAATGCCTGCGCGGCGATGCCGATGCGTCCGCCTTCAAGGTTGGACAGGGCAATCGCAAGGCCCTTGCCGCGTTCGCCGAGCAGATTGGCCTCGGGGATGCTGCAGTTGTTCAGCGTCACCGCGCAGGTGTCGGAGGCGCGGATGCCCATCTTGTGTTCGGTGCGATCGACGATGAAACCCGGTGTGTCGGTCGGCACCAGAAACGCTGACAGGCCTTTTTTGCCGAGATCCGGATCGGTTACCGCGAAGACGATCGCCAGTTTCGCCCGCTTGCCATTGCTGACAAATTGCTTGGCACCATTGATCACCCATTGGCCGTCGCGCAGTTCGGCGCGGGTGCGCAGGTTGTGTGCTTCGGAGCCGGCCTGGGGTTCGGTCAGACAGAAGCAACCGATGGTCTGCCCACTGGCCAGATCGGCCAGCCAGGTCTGTTTCTGTTCGTCGCTGCCGTAGTTGAGCACCGGGCCGCAGCCGACCGAGTTGTGAATGCTCATGAACGCGCCGGTCGCGCCATCACCGGCAGAGATTTCCTCAACCGCCAGCGCGTAGGCAACGTAATCGACGTAAGTGCCGCCCCATTCTTCCGGCACAACCATGCCGAGCAAGCCCAACTCGCCCATCTTCGCCACCAGGGCGTCGTCGATCCAGCCAGCCTTTTCCCAGGCCTGGGCGTGGGGCGCGATTTCGCCACGGGCAAAATCCCGGGCCATGTCGCGGATCATCACTTGTTCTTCAGTCAGTTCGAGATCGTGCATGGCTCAGCTCCCGCTCTCATCAAAACCATGGAAGTAACTCGCCACCTGCGCAGCGTCCAGCTCGGCAACGGTCGGCGGGTTCCAGCGCGGTGACTTGTCCTTGTCGATCAGCAGGGCGCGCACGCCTTCGATCAGGTCGCCTCGGGCAAACCACTGGCGGTCCAGATGCAGCTCCAGAGCAAAGCAATTCTCCAGACTCAAATGTCTGCCGCGACGGAGCATTTCCAGGGTCACGGCCATGGCCAGCGGTGAGCGGGTTTCCAGCAGATCCGCCGTGGTGACCGCCCATTCATGGCTGTCGGCGACAGTGACGGCGCGCAATTGCTCGATCATGCTCGGCACGTCGGGCAGGGCAAAGAAATGGTCGATGGCCGGGCGCAACACTTGGAGGGGTGCATTGGGCAGAGTTTGCACGGCGTGCTTGGCCAGCAGGTTCTGCAGCGACTTGAGCGGCGTGTCCTGCCACTCCATCTGGTCGAGCTTGTCGTCGAGCAGCGCCAGTTTGCTGCTGTCCAGATACCAGTCGGCGAGGCCGCAGTACAGCGCATCGGCGGCGCGAATCTGCACGCCGCTGACGCCCAGATAAATGCCCAGCTCACCGGGGATGCGCGGCAGGAAGTAACTGCCGCCGACATCAGGGAAATAACCGATGGCCACTTCCGGCATCGCCAGACGGCTCTTTTCGGTGACCACACGCAGATCGGCGCCTTGCACCAGGCCCATGCCACCGCCGAGGACGAAACCGTCCATCAGGGCCAGCACCGGTTTGCGGTAGTGATGAATGGTCAGGTCGAGGGCGTATTCCTCGGCGAAGAAATCTTCGTGCAGCGTGTCGCCGCTCTTGTAGCTGTCGTACAGCGAACGAATATCGCCACCGGCGCAGAAAGCCTTTTCACCGGCACCGCGCAATACCACGGCGTGAACATCGGCATCAGACGCCCAGGCATCGAGCTGCTGTTGCAGCAGACGCACCATGTCGAGGGTGATCGCATTGAGGCCCGCAGGGCGGTTGAGGGTCAGGTGGCCGATATGGTTGCGCACCTCGGCCATCACGTCGTTTTGCATGGCATCCATGGACGGGGTCCGCCGGGATGAAGCCTGAGCTGTCATCAGTAACTCCCTGCTTTTATTGTCTTTATTCGAAAAGCCCGCGCGCGGGCGTTAGCGGATCGTAACAGTGCAAATTTGTCGTGTACAACGGGGATATGTGCAGGGGGAATCTGCGTTTTTCTCTTAGCGCCGCTGTCCGTGTAGGAGCTGACGAGTGCAACGAGGCTGCGATCTTTTGATCTTGTTTTTTGAAATCAACAGATCGCAGCCTCGTTGCACTCGTCAGCTCCTACAAAGGGATCATCTGAACGTTTCGGTAATGCTGCGGCGCTTGGCGTGCAGTTCGCTGGCGTGAATAAGGCGTTCGAGGTCTTCGGGGGTGACGTCGATGAAGGCTTCCATGTCGGCCAGCGCCAGTTTCAAGTCTTCGGCGGTGATCGCCTGGCGGTCGACCGGGACCACTGGCGGAGCCGGGTCAGCAGCGCGTTTCGGATAACGGATGCGGGTCAGGTTGTTATAGGCCAGCGCGCTGACGAGCATGCACAGCGCGCCGAGCATCACCGGCTCCATGGCTTTCCAGTCCATGGCGATGGTGGCCGGGTCGGCCAGCACCAGCGTCAACGCCAAGGCGCCGGCCGGTGGGTGCAGGCAACGCAGCCAGCACATGAGAATCACCGCCATGCCGGCAGCAAGGCAGGCGCTGCCCAGCGTACGGCCAAGCACATGGGCGACCAGCAAGGCGACCACGCCAGCACACAGGTAGCCGCCGAGAATCGACCATGGCTGGGCGAGGGCGCCCGAGGACACGGCGAACAGCAGCACCGCCGAAGCGCCGAGCGGGCCGACCAGGTGAAACGCAACGTCATGGCCGAACACCTGCGCGCACATCCACACGCTGAACAGCGTGCCCAGGCCCATGCCGATCGCGGCACGGCTCCATTCAGTGGGGCGGGTGTTGATGGCAGCGGGCAACCAGCGAGCAAGCATGTAGAACTGATCCTTTACAAAATCCGGGGCAAAAAAAAGGACTTGTCCGGCAAATCCGGAAAGCCCTAGAAGCGTTCCAACATTGGGGGAGGAACGCGCGTAGTTTGCCGATCAAAATCGATGCTGACAAATTCATATAAATGCAGTTTTAGTGCACTATTTTTGCATTGAAGCGGTGCGCCGCGCGCTGACGAAGCACAGATAACCGCCCAGCGCCGCCAAGCCGCTCAGGGCGTAGAACATGCTTGGCGCAGGCGTGTGCATCAATAGAAATCCGCACATTACCGGGCTGGCAGCCCCGCCAAGCGCTGACAGGTTCTGCGCGCCGTAGTAACTGCCGCGCAGTGCCTCCGGGGCGAGGGTGTCAACGAACAGGAAGTCGGCGGGGTAGATGATCATCTCGCCCAGGGTGAAGATGAACATCGCCACGCACCAGCCGAGCAGGCTGTCCGCCACACTGAAACCGATCAACCCGACGATGAACAGCGCGGTACCGCCGGCGATCCAGTGACGCAGGTGTTCGCGACTGAGCCAGCGACCGACCTGGTATTGCAGCAGGATCACTGTGATTGCGTTGCAGGCGAGCAGGGCGGCCATGGTGTCGAGCGTCTGTTGCTGGGTGTGGGTGACCAGCAGGTATTGCGACAGGTACAGCGTAAAGCGCCCGTGCACCAATGTGCTCAGCAGGCAACCGAGGGTGAACAGCACCATGGTGCGGTCGTTTTTCAGGATCATCAGCGTGTTGAGGAAACTTTGCGGCGCACTGCCGGAAGTTATCGGACTGGCATCCCTGGTCGCGCCGAGCAGCAGAAAAATACTGCCAATGGCGATCGCACCGGCAACGATGAACGGCGCGGAC
Source organism: Pseudomonas sp. ef1 (assembly GCF_007293365.2). NCBI lineage: Bacteria > Pseudomonadati > Pseudomonadota > Gammaproteobacteria > Pseudomonadales > Pseudomonadaceae > Pseudomonas > Pseudomonas sp. ef1. The sequence goes on from NZ_CM129815.1 coordinate 3,976,387, forward strand.
GGCTGCACCCCGGCAATCACCACGCCAATCATCGGGCCGACGGCATAGCCGATATTGGTCAGCGTGTAATTGAGGGAAAACGCCTTGACCCGCTGGCCCACCGGCAGCTGTTCACTGAGGATCGCCTTGGAGCCGATCAGGAACAGAGCCGACGCGGTTTCGCTGATGATCAGCACCAGGGTGACCACATACAGATTCTGCGCGAAGGTCAGCAGAATCAGGCCGATACCGCTGGAGAGCATGGCCAGGATCAGCAACTGCCGCTTGTCCAGCTTGTCGATGATGTAGCCACCGTACAGCGACAGCAATGTTGCGCTGAACACGGCGATGCCGAGCAGCAAGCCGACATCCTGCGGATTGAGGCCAAGCTTGTTGCTGAGGAACAGTGTCAGCAACGGGCTGACCAGGGCGCGGCTGATGACCACGGTCAGCGAGCTGATCATCAACCGGCGGATGAACGGCGAATAGATGGCCACGGAAGGGGAATGTCCTTATTCGGGAAGCGTGGGCGAACGCCATCCTCTCTGGGCAGCCGCCACCGGTCAAGCTGATACACCAGCGTCCCTGGGAACACATGATTTCCCTGTGGGAGCGAGCCTGCTCGCGAAGGCGGCGGATCAGTCACCTCCAATGTCGCTGACATACCGTATTCGCGAGCAGGCTCGCTCCCACAGGGTCTGTGTAGCTCACAATTTGCAATGACTCCCACAGGGCCAGTTCAAGCCACATCCGAAGCCGCCGGCCACTGCCGCAAGGTGATCGGCAACTTGCACGATTCACCGCGCCCCATCGGGAAATACTGAAAGCCATTGCGCGTCAGGCGCTCGGCGTCGTACAGGTTGCGGCCGTCAAAGATCACCGGGCTGTTGAGGCGCTGTTTGATCAGCTCGAAATCCGGAGCCTTGAACTGTTGCCATTCGGTGCAGATGATCAACGCATCGGCGCCGGCCAGTACCGATTCCGGCGTGCCCATCAGCATCAGTTTTGATTCGTTTGGATAGAGCTTTTGCGTTTCGACCATGGCCTCCGGATCAAACGCGCGCACGCTGGCCCCGGCAGCCCATAAGTCTTCGAGCAGAACCCGGCTCGGCGCGTCGCGCATGTCGTCGGTGTTGGGTTTGAACGCCAGGCCCCACAGGGCAAAGGTCCTGCCGCGCAAATCACCCCGGTAGAACGCGTTGATGCGCTCGAACAGCTTGTGCTTCTGGCGCTGGTTGATCGCCTCAACCGCTTGCAGCAGATCACTGGAGCAATGTGCCTGCTCGGCACTGTGAATCAACGCGCGCATGTCCTTGGGAAAACACGAACCGCCGTAGCCGCAACCCGGATAGATAAAGTGATAGCCAATCCGCGTATCGGCACCGATGCCCTGGCGCACTGCTTCGATATCTGCGCCAAGGTGCTCGGCGAGTTCGGCGATCTGGTTGATGAAGCTGATCTTGGTCGCCAGCATGCAGTTGGCGGCGTATTTGGTCAGCTCGGCACTGCGCAAGTCCATGAACAGGATCCGGTCATGGTTGCGGTTGAACGGCGCGTACAGATCGCGCATCACATCGCGCACTTCAGTGCCTTCGCAACCAATGACGATGCGATCCGGTCGCCGGCAATCAGCAACCGCTGAACCTTCCTTGAGAAATTCCGGGTTGGAGACAATATCGAATTGCAGCAGGCGGCCAATCTTGATCAGGGCCTTTTCGATGTGGCTGCGCAAAGCGTCGCCCGTGCCCACCGGCACCGTGGACTTTTCCACCACGATCAATGGCTGCTCGCGATGTCGGGCAATCGCGTCGCCAACCGAGAGGACGTAGCGCAGGTCCGCCGAACCATCCTCGCGTGACGGCGTGCCCACCGCGATGAACGCCACACGCCCATGCAACACCGCAAACCGCTCATCGGTGGTGAATTGCAGGCGTTTCGAATCCAGGCCTTCACGCACCAGACTGGCCAGCCCCGGCTCGTAAATACTGACGTGCCCCTGGCCCAACTGCTCGATCTTCTGCGCGTCGACATCCATGCACACGACCTCGTGACCGACCTCGGCCAGCACCGCCGCCTGCACCAGACCGACATAACCACTGCCAAACACCGTGATCTTCATGCCGCACTCCTGCTCGCAGTTCCCTGCACTGAACATAAGAGCGCGATGTTTCAGTTCGCCTACTGCTGATGAACCAGCAAACAGACCGTTCGGGGAATGCCCGATTGACTTTTACCGCCTCGAACGGCAGGTTGTCGGCCTTTCGCGGTAACCCCTGTCATCGAGTCATGCCGTTTTTTGCGTTTCATTTCATGCATTTATTGTTTTTGTTGAATCGTTTTTTATTTCAAGGCCGTTTCGTTTGAGTGATTTGTCGAGTACCCAACCTGCACCGTCCAACAACAATCCGCTGACCGTTTACCTGGCGCGACTGGCACCTTCCAGCCAGTTGACCATGCGTTATGTGCTGCAAGACGCCGCTGACCGCCTCGGTTTCGAGGACGTCGATATCGAAGAAATCCCCTGGCACGGCCTGCAACCGGAAGACGTGGTGGCGCTGGTCGCCGCTTTGCGTGCCGATGGTTATGCACCGAACACCTCGTCGCTGTACGTGAACGCCGTACGCGGGGTGATGAACGAAGCATGGCGCATGAGCCTGATCAGCCAGGATCACCTGCTGAAGATGCGTTCGGTCAAGGGCATAGCCGGCACACGGCTGTCCCAGGGGCGCAACCTCAAGCGCACGCTGATTCATGAACTGATGGAAGTCTGCGCTGCCGACCCGCGCCCGCAGGGCTTGCGTGATGCGGCGGTGATTGCGCTGCTGTACGGCACCGGCATGCGCAAGTCGGAATCGGTGGATCTGGATCTGAGCCAGGTCGACTTTCACGAACGCAGCCTGACGGTGACCGGCAAGGGCAACAAACAGTTGATCAAGTACGCGCCGGCCTGGGCCTTTGCCAAGCTCGATGCCTGGCTGGAACTGCGTCGTTCACAGCTCAAGGAAGGCGAGAGCGACGATGCGTTTCTGTTCAACCGTATTCGCCGGGGCAGCCACATCACCCGCGAGCGCATCACCAAACACGCGATTTACTACATTGCCCGCCAGCGCGGTACGCAGGTCGGGGTGAAAATCATGCCCCATGACTTCCGTCGTTCATTCATCACCCGGGTGATCGAAGAGCACGACCTGTCGATCGCGCAGAAACTGGCGCATCACAGCAATATCCAGACGACTGCCAACTACGATGTGCGCGATGACAACGAGCGGCGGCGGGCGGTGGATCGCTTCGATTTGTAAACGGTTTCAGGTCTGCGGCGGGCAGCGCGAGCCGCTCGCACCCTGCGCGATGTGCGCAGCGAGGCGTTTGACGTTGTTCTGTTGCGCGGTTACCAGTTCGTCGATGCTCGGCCCTGAAGGCGTCTGCAAGACCGAGCGACAGCTCAGCAGCGCCGCGTCCGCCGCACCTAATGGGCGCACTCGCCATTTCACGTCGATCAAGGCGTACTGACCGGGAATCGAATCGAAGCGCTGCACGTCGATTCGCACGGAAGCGCGCTGCTGGCCGACGCCGACGCCGCCGCTCAACTGATCGACCAGCGCGCCGCGCAACTCATCGGCAAGGGTGGCGCTCCACCAATCGGTATCCAGGATGGCCACGCCGCTGTTGCCTTGGCGAATCACGATCTGAGCGCGATCGACCTGCGGCGGCACGCTGATGCTTTCGATGGCGATATCGGCGCCGTTGCGGCTGGCCCCCGGTTGCGCCGGGGTCAGCGTATGGAAGCTGATCGGGTCGCTACGGCACCCGACCAGCAGCACCAGCGCAGCGAGCAGGGTGATCTTCAACGGTAAAACCATGGATTCAGCTCCTGTGCTCAATTGCGTGGCGGTCCTTTGAGGTCCAGCGGCGCGGCGTTGTCGGGGCGTCCGCGAATCAGCGACTCAGGGTGGCGACCGAGGTAATCCGACAGCTCTCGCAACGAGCGCGACATGCGCCCGAGCTCGTCGAGGGTCTCGGTGAGTTGCTCGCGCTGCGGTGAATCCTCGGCCAGGGTCGAATTGGCGGACTGCAAGGTCTTGCTGACGTCGGCGAGGGTGCTCTGTACGCCCGGCAGGGTCCTGGCGTTGAACTGCTTCAGGCCTTTGCGCAGCTCGACCAGATTGCCGTCGAGGTTGCTGGCGATGCGCTCCACTGGCAGCGCGTTGATCTTGTTGACCATCGCCTCGAGTTTTTCCTGCAATTGCTCGAGGCTGCCGGGGACGGTCGGAATGGTGACCGGCCGTGCCGTAGGGTCAAAAGCGACTTTCGGCGCTTTGGGGTAGAAATCCAGCGAGATATACAACTGACCGGTGAGCAGGTTGCCGTTGCGGGCCTGGGCGCGAAGGCCATTTTCGATGAACGTGCCGATCAGGCGCGCCCCGGTGGCCTCATCGTTTTCGTCGCCATGGTAAGCCTTGAGCATCTTCGCGTGGGCGCGACCCAGGCGCTGCGGATAGATGACGATGCCGACATTCACCGGGAAGGTGCGCTTGACCTCGTCGAAGTCGAGATTGACTGCCACCACCCGGCCGATTTCAACTCCGAGGAACTCCACCGGCGCGTCAACCTTGAGCCCGCGCAAGGCTTGATCGAAGCGCAGCGACAGATATTGTGCCTTGCCGTTGGGCGGCGCGAGGGCGGTGGTCTGGTCGGCGAACAGTTCGAAACCCTTGTCTTCACTGGCTGGCGAATCGTTGGGGCTGTAATCCGGAGCGCGGAAAGCGATGCCGCCCACCAGCAGGGTCGACAGCGACTCGGTTTTCACCGCAAAGCCGTTGGCCCCGACATTGATGTCGATGCCGCTGGCGTTCCAGAAACGGGTGTTTTCGGTGACGTAGGCGTCATTTGGCGAATGCACGAAGACTTCGATGTTGACCCCTTTGCCGTCCTGGTCCAAGGCATAGGACACCACTTGGCCGACCGGGATCTTGCGGTAATAGACGGGGGAGCCGATGTCCAGCGAGCCGAGGTCGGCGGTGTGCAGGGTGAAACGCTTGCCCGGTTCGCCATAGGTGATCGGCGGCGGGTTCTCCAGACCCTTGAAGTTTTTTGAGCGGGTATTGGCCTGGCCAATGTCGGCGCCGATGTAATCGCCCGACAGCAGCGTATCGATGCCCGACACACCGCCGGCGCCGATGCGCGGACGTACCACCCAGAATTGCGAGTCCTCGCGGGTGAAGGCTTCGGCCTGCTTGGCGAGTTTGATCGTGGCGTTGACGTGTTTATGGTCGTTGGCCAGTTCAACATCGGAGACATGGCCGATGACTACGTTGCGGTACCTGACTTCGGTCTTGTTGGCGGTCAGGCCATCGCCGGTCTTGAAGGTGACGGTGATCGTCGGGCCTTCCTGGAGGATGTTGTGAATCACCAGCGAAATGCCCACCAGCACCGCCACGATCGGCACGATCCATACCAGCGAGATACCGAATCGGCGGGTTTTGATCGGCGCCTGACCGGGTGCTCGCGGCTCGTCGCTGGCTGACGACTTCATCCATGTCCTCCTCAATTAATCGGGCACTGAGCGTCAGGAACGCAAAAGCACTTCATCAATATAGAAGTGCTTGGCGATAGAGCAAATGTGCATAGCTGGCGTGGAACGCGATTGCGGTGCAAGGAGCTGCCGAAGGTTGCGACCTGATCGTTCCCATGCTCTGCGTGGGAATGCAGCCCGGGACGCTCTGCGTCCCAAGATCGCAGCCTTCGGCAGCTCCTGCAGGGGCCAGAGTCGTGGCGGGCTCAGCCGAGCATTTCGCGCAGGCGATACCAGAACATGCCCAGCGCCAACAACGGCGAACGCAACGCCGGGCCGCCGGGGAACGTCATGTGCGGCACGCTGCTGAACACGTCCATGCCCTGGCTATGCCCGGCGTGAATGGCTTCGCCCAGCAATTTCGCGCACCAGTGGGTGACGTTGAGGCCATGGCCGGAATAGCCCTGCGCGTAAAACACGTTCGGGTGCTGTTTGAGCCGGCCAACCTGGGGGAAACGATTGGCGGTAATACCGATCTTCCCGCCCCATTGGTAGTCGATGCGCACGTCGGCCAGTTGCGGGAACACCTTGAGCATTTTCGGTCGCATGTAGGCGGCGATATCCGCCGGATCGCGCCCGGAGTAATGACAAGCACCGCCGAACAGCAGACGTCGATCCGCCGAGAGACGGTAATAATCGAGCCCGACTTTTTGATCGCACAGCGCCAGGTTCTGTGGAATCAACTGCGCGGCACGGCTTCCGTCCAGCGGCTCGGTGGCAATGATGTAACTGCCAGCGGGCAGAACCTTGCCGCTGAGTTTCGGCTCAAGGTCATCCAGATGCGCGTTGCAGCCAAGCACCAGGCTGCCGGCGCGCACTGAACCGGTGGCGCAGCGCACCTCGACGGTCGGGCCATGGAGGATTTCCAGCACCGGACTTTGCTCAAAGATCCGCACGCCCAGCGACGCGGCGAGACGCGCTTCGCCCTGAACCAGATCAAGCGGATGCAAATGGCCCGAACCCATGTCGATCAATCCGCCGGCGTACACACCGGCGTCGACCACTTGCGCACGGATCTGCTCCGGCCCGACCAGCCTGGTTTCGTGGGCATAGTCGAGTTCGGCGAGGCTGTCCTGTTCCTGCTTGAACGCGGCGAATTGCGCGGCGGTGTTGGCCAGTTCGCAAAAGCCCCAGCGCAGATCACAGTCGATGGCGTTTGCAGTGATGCGCTGGCGCACCAGCTCCACCGAATCGATGCCGGCGCGCTGCAGATAGCGCACGCCGTCCTGGCCGACGTAGCGAGCGAAACCCTCGACTTCATGGCCGATGCCGCGAATCAGCTGACCACCGTTGCGCCCGCTGGCGCCCCAGCCGATCTGTCGCGCTTCGAGCAGCACCACCGACAGACCACGCTGCGCCAGTTCAATCGCCGTGTTGACGCCCGTGAAGCCGCCGCCGATCACGCAGACATCGGCAATCAAATCTCCGTCGAGCGCAGCGTAGGGCGTGGTCGCCCGCGCAGAAGCGGCGTACCAGGAACGGGTGTGTTGTACGCTGTGCTGATTCATTTGTTCGACTTCACTTTGCTCCACGACCGGGTCATCAGACGCATGATCGCCTGGGGCGGGGTCGAGGAAATGTAGAGTTTGTCGAGCACCGACTGCGGCGGATAAACCTCAGGATTGTTGACCAGTTCCTGATCCATGAACGGCTTGGCCGCAGGGTTCGGGTTGGCGTAGCCGACGGTGGCGCTGACCTTGGCGATTACTTGCGGATCGAGCAGGTAATTGATGAAGGCGTGCGCCTCTTTGGCGTTGCTCGCGTCGGCCGGAATCGCCAGCAGATCAAACCACAGGTTGGCGCCTTCCTTGGGAATGGCGTAAGCGATATTGACGCCGTTATTCGCTTCCTTGGCGCGGTTGGCCGCCTGGAACACATCGCCGGAGTAACCGAACGCGACGCAGATGTCGCCATTGGCCAGGTCCGACACGTACTTGGAAGAATGGAAATAGGTGATGTACGGACGGATGCTCAGCAGCTTGGCTTCGGCCTTTTTGTAGTCTTCAGGGTTTTCACTGCGCGGATCCATGCCCATGTAGTTGAGGATGGCCGGGAAGACTTCGTCGGCGGAGTCCATCATCGACACACCGCACTGGCTGAGCTTCTTAAGATTCTCCGGTTCGAACAACACGGCCCAGGAATCGATGTGGTCGATGCCGAGCACTTGCTTGACCTTGTCGACGTTGTAGCCGATGCCGTTGGTGCCCCACAGATAGGGCACCGAGTGCTCATTGCCTGGATCGTTTTTCTCAAGCAATTCAAGCAGTTTCGGGTCAAGGTTCTTCCAGTTTGGTAACTGCGAGCGATCAAGTTTCATGAACGCGCCGGCCTTTACCTGACGGGCGAGGAAGTGGTTGGACGGCACTACCACGTCGTAACCGGTCCGGCCGGCGAGGAGTTTGCCTTCAAGCGTTTCGTTAGAGTCGAAGACGTCGTAGATCACCTTGATCCCGGTCTTGCTCTGGAAGTCGGCGAGGGTGGTTTCGCCGATGTAGTCGGTCCAGTTGTAGACGCTGACCTGGGGCTCGGCGTGGGCTGCTGCACTGAACAGCACGCTCAGCGCGACGGGAAGTATGGATTTCAATGGACGCATATCGACACCTCTTGGATTTATTGGAATTCTCAGGCGCTGCACAATCCCATGTGGGAGCGAGCCTGCTCGCGAAAGCGGTGTTTCAGTCGACATCTATGGTGAGTGTGCCGACGTCTTCGCGAGCAGGCTCGCTCCCACAGGGACGGGCGCGCCGTCAGACGCTGAGCAGCAGGAACTCTCGCTCCCAGGAGCTGATCACGCGCTTGAAGTTTTCATGCTCGGCGCGTTTGACCGCGACGTAACCGCGGACGAATTTGCTGCCCAGGTATTCGGCGACTTTCGGGCAGTCTTCCATCTGCGTCAGGGCTTCTTCGATGGTGATTGGCAGGCGCAGGTTGCGGCGTTCATAGGCCCGGCCTTCGACCGCCGCGCTCGGCTCGATCTTCTCGACCATGCCGATGTAGCCGCACAGCAGGCTCGCGGCAATCGCCAGATAGGGGTTGGCGTCGGCGCCGGGCAAGCGGTTTTCCACGCGCATCGATTCAGGCCCGGAAGTCGGCACTCGCAGGCCGACCGTGCGATTCTCTTCGCCCCATTCGACGTTGACCGGCGCCGAGGTGTCCGGCAGGAAACGGCGGAACGAATTGACGTTCGGCGCGAACATCGGCAGCACTTTCGGGATGTATTTCTGCAAGCCACCGATGTGATGACGGAACAGCTCGCTCATGTTGCCCTCGGCATCGGCAAAGATCGGCTGACCCGTCGCGATCTCGACCACACTCTGGTGCAAGTGCATGGCGCTGCCGGGCTCGTCGCCGATCGGTTTGGCCATGAACGTCGCGGTGACGTTGTGCTTGAGCGCTGCTTCGCGCAGGGTGCGTTTGAACACGGTGATCTGGTCAGCCAGATCCAGCGCATCGCCGTGGCGGAAGTTGATTTCCATCTGCGCCGGGCCGTCTTCGTGGATCAGCGTGTCGAGATCCAGACCTTGCAGTTCGCACCAGTCGTAGACGTCTTCGAACAGCGGATCGAATTCATTGGCGGCATCGATCGAGAATGACTGGCGACCGCTTTCCGCACGACCCGAACGACCCAGTGGTGCCTTGAGCGGCAGGTCCGGGTCTTCACAGCGTTGGGTCAGATAGAACTCCATTTCCGGCGCGACAATCGGCTTCCAGCCCTTGTCGGTGTAGAGCTGCAGGACTTTCTTCAGCACGTTGCGCGGCGACAGTTCGATCGGGTTGCCGAATTTGTCGAAGGTGTCGTGGATGACGATGGCAGTCGGCTCGATTGCCCAAGGAATGACATACACGGCATCGGAAACCGGCTTGCAAACCATGTCGATGTCAGCCGGGTCGAGCAGGTCGTAGTAGATGTCGTCGTCGACAAAATCCCCGGTTACCGTTTGCAGCAGCACGCTCTCCGGCAGGCGCATACCGCGCTCATGCAGGAACTTGTTGGTCGGTGCAATCTTGCCGCGGGCGATGCCGGTCAGGTCGCTGACCACGCATTCGACTTCGGTAATCTTGTGATCTTTCAGCCAGGTGAACAGCTGATCGAAAGGGGCGTTCATAAAGACCTCGTTATTGGTTTTGTAGACGCCGGGGAGGGCGGGTTTCATCTTCCGCCCCTTCCCCTGTGGCGCGTTGGCGACTATCTTGGGCGCGGCTTGCGATTCCATCTATCCACTTTCAGCAGCACCAAAGCGCACCAAAAGAGTGCGCAGGGTCACCCCATGACAACGTGCAATCCGCTTCAGGTTCAAGCGTTCAATACCGCCGATGTGGCCGAGCAAATCCGCGCTACACCGGGCTGGGTCCAGCATTACCAGCAGATGTCGCCGGGGCATTTCGCTGGGCAGATTCGCTATCTGGATCTGCAGGGCGTCGAGGTTTACGAAGAACAGATGAACACCCGGGTCGAGCAGAATTTCAGCGCGCCATCCGGGGCTCTGGCGTTCTGTTTTGATCGCAGTGACAACGCGCTGTATCTGCTCAACGAAGAGAGCCGCAACATCTGGATCACCCCGGAGAACTACCGTGAAATCGCTGTGGTGTTCGGTCCGGATTTCGTCCGCGAGCACGGTTTGCAAGTGGCAAAGCTCGAAGGTTTGTTCATGGCGCCGCTGAACTGCGGACAGAACGCTTTGTTCACCGGCTGGTTAAGCTCGATTCTCACGAAGTTGTCGCAAGTTGCTGATCCACTTGATAAAGATCGCCTGACTCGGCAACTGCTCGAGGACTGCCTGTTCATCCTCGACAACGCTCAAACCCGTCTTGATCGCGGAGGATTGCAGCAGCGCAACAACGAACGCCAAATCATGAAGCGAGTAGGGGAGTGGGCGGCTGATTCGCCGGAAGACACGGTCAATCTGCTCGAACTTTCCCACGTTGCCGGCGTACCGCTGCGCCAGTTGCAGCAGGCTTTCAAGGCCTACACCGGGATGACCCCGAGCCATTGGTTACGCCTGAGGCGGTTGAACAGTGCGCACCGTGAATTGCTCAAGCGTCGGCCGACGGAAACCACTGTTGCGGAAGTGGCGATGCGCTGGTCGTTCTGGCATCTGGGGCGGTTTTCCAGCAGTTACCGCGCGCTGTTCAAGGAGCTGCCGAGCGAGACGCTCAAGCGCTGAGCAGCAAAAAGGCTTTGTGTCCTCGCAGAAGTTAAATAGAATCAGTCTCATTTGAATCTACCTTCGCGCAGGGTCTCTTGAGATGATTGAAGCCACGTCACCGTCGGAGCAAAGCCTGCAGCAGTTGTACCGCGAGCATCGCGGCTGGCTGGAAACCTGGCTGCGCCGGCGCATGGGCAATGCGTGGGATGCGGCGGACCTCAGTCAAGACACCTTTGTCCGCGTCCTGTGCAACGCGCCGCCACTGGCTGAATTGCGCGAGCCGCGCGCGTATCTGCTCACCGTCGGCAAACGGCTACTGAGCAATTTCTACACGCGGCGCCATCTGGAAAAAGCCTACCTCGATGCCTTGGCGCAATTGCCGGAAGCGTGCGCACCGTCGCCGGAGCAGCGCTGGTTGCTGCTGGAAACCTTGCAGGCGCTGGATGAATTGCTCGATGGCTTGCCACGTGCGGTGCGGCGGGCATTTCTTTGGAGTCAAATCGAGGGCCTTGGCTACCGCGAGATTGCCGAACGCTTGCAGGTTTCCGAGCGCACGGTGAAACGTTACATGGCCCAGGCGTACGAGCATTGTTTGCTGGTGGATCTCTGATGCGCGTTGCACCCAATGATGAAATGCGGGAAGTGGCGCGGGCAGCGGCGCAATGGCTGGCACTGCTCGAGTCCGGTGGTGCCAGTGATGAAGATCACGCCCGATTGCAGCATTGGCGCGCCAGTGACAGTCGCCACGAGAACGCTTGGCAGAAAATCCAGCAGCTTCGCCAGCGTTTCGCAGTTTTGCCGCCGACACTGGCCATGGCCACGCTGGATCGGCCGGATCCGGCGCGGCGCGCTGCTCTCAAGCGTGCCTTGGGCGTGGCGGCGCTGGTGCCGGCGGTGTGGTTGATCGGACGCGAGCTGCCGCTGGAGGTGTGGCGCGCCGATTTGCACACCAGCACTGGCGAGCGGCGCAAAGTGCAGTTGGCCCAGGATTCGTCATTGCAACTCAACACCGACAGCGCGGTGAATGTCGATCTGCCTGCACGTCAGCTGACGCTGATTCGTGGCGAGATGGCGCTCAACGTGGCGGGCGATTCAGCCTTTATCGTCAACGCGCCTTATGGGCGGATGATCGTCAATCACAGCGACATCTCGGTGCGCCTCAATGCGCGCGATTGCCAGGTCTGCGTGCTGCGTGGTTCGGTGCAATTGCAGCCACTGCACGGCCCGACGCTGGTATTGCAGCAGGGCCAGCAAGTCAGCCTGCAAGCTTCGGGCGCGGGAGCGGTGACGGCGTTCGATGCGTTGATGCCCGGGTGGCGCGACGGTGTGGTGATGGCGCAAAACCAGCCGCTGGGTGATTTCCTCCGCGAGCTGAGTCGCTACCGCTCGGGCGTGCTGCGCTGGGATCCGGCGCTGGAATCGCTGCGCGTCACTGGCAGCTTTCGCCTCGACGATACCGATCAAGTGCTGGCACTGCTGGCTGCCAGTTTGCCCGTCGATGTGCATACGCGAACGCGATTTTGGGTGTCACTGGTACCGCGTGCAGAAAAAACCGGCTGAAGCCTGTCCCTTTTTTTCGCCTCACTGGTCATTCCAGGCAAGTGAACAAAATCGAGAGCTTCTTCCAATGCCCGCAGTATTTCCAGGTCGTTTGCGTCCGTTGTTGCAGTTGAGCCTTTTGCTGAGCCTGAGTGCCAGCCCCGTGTTGATCCAATCGAGCTGGGCCGACGATGGCAGTCGCCGCAGTTATCAGGTGCCGGCCGGTAGCCTGAGTACAGCGCTGACGCGCTTCGCCGGTCTCGCCGGCGTCAATCTTTCGGTGGATCCGGCACTGGTCAGCGGCCGCAACAGCAATGGTTTGTCCGGTGAATATGGCGTGGAGGAGGGGTTCAGCCGGTTGTTGCTGGGTTCGGGTTTGCAGCTGCAACCGGTCGGCGATCAGGCTTATACGCTAGTGCCCGCAGCGCAAGGCAGCACCTTGCAGCTTGCGCCGACATCGATTCTCGGCGCGAGCGGTTCAGCGGATGCCGACGTGTTTGCTGGCGGTCAGGTTGCACGGCGTGGCTCGCAAGGGCTGTTGGGCTCCAGGGATTTCATGGAAACCCCGTTCAGCATGACCACCTACACCAGCGAAACGGTGAAAAACCAACAGGCGCGCACGCTCGGCGATCTGATCAGTACCGACCCTTCGGTACGCGCCACCAACCCGGCCGGTGGCCGCTATGAGCAATTCACCATTCGTGGTTTCAGCCTGTTCAACAGTGATGTTGCCTACAACGGCCTCTACGGAATCTTGCCGACTTACACCATTGATATGGAAATGGCCGATCGCGTCGACATCCTCAAAGGGCCGAGCCAATTGATCAACGGGATTTCGCCACGGGGCAGTGTAGGAGGGGGGATCAACGTCGTGCCGAAACGCGCGACCGACAAGCCGATCACCTCGCTGACAGCCAATTACGCCTCGAACAATCAAGTCGGCGGCGCGGTGGATGTCGGACGGCGTTTTGGCGAAGACAATCAATTCGGGGTGCGCTTCAACGGGGTCAAACAGTCCGGTGATACCGAATGGGATCATCAGAGCGTCGATCGCGACATGGCGGTACTCGGTCTGGATTTCCGTGGTGAACGCTTGCGACTTTCCACCGATATCGGCCACACCGAGCGCGACACCGACGCACCGCAGGAACGCGTGCAAGTCGCGGCCGGTGCCAAGGTGCCGAGCGCCAATGATGTGCGTGATAACTATGCGCAACCCTGGAGTCGGGCGCGCACCAAAGACACTTTCGGCACGCTCAACGGCGAGTTCGATGTCAGCGATTCAGTCATGCTGTATGGCGGCGTCGGCGCACGCAAAAGCAATCACGACTTCTTGCGCCACGCGGTTTCGGTGACCAATGACGCCGGCGACTTCAGCGTCCAGCCGCGCGACTTCACTCGCGACGAAAACGTTCGCACGGCTACCGCTGGGGTGCGTAACTGGTTCCAGACCGGACCTGTCAGCCATGAAGTGAACCTGGCGGCCAACTACTTTTATATGGACTTCGAAAACGGCGGCGCCCGTTACGCAGCCGGGCGCAGCAATCTCTACGACCCGGTGGAAATAGCCAGACCCGGCACGCCGACCCGCAATGACGCCAGGGTCTACACCGAAAATCGCTTCAGCGGCGTGGCCTTGTCCGACACGCTCGGTTTCTTCGATGATCGACTGCTGCTGACTCTGGGTGCGCGCTGGCAGCGGGTCAAAGTCGATGACTGGAGCGACGGCATCAAGGGCGACACGGCTTACGATGAGGAAAAAGTCTCGCCATCGGGTGGCATTCTGTTCAAGGCAACCGACAAATTATCGCTGTACGCCAACTACATGGAAGGCCTCAGCCAAGGCAAAGTCGCGCCATCGACGTCGATCAACGAAGACGAAATCTTCCCGCCATTCATCAGCCGCCAGGTCGAAGTCGGCGCCAAGTACGACGCCGGCTCATACGCGCTGACAGCAGCGGTGTTTCGCATCAAACAGCCTGCCTACGAAACCAATGCGACCACACGAGTCTTCGGCCCGAACGGCAAACGCGAAAACAACGGCGTAGAACTGAGCGTGTTTGGCGAACCGCTGAAGGGCTTCCGATTGCTCGGCGGGGTGATGTATATCGACAGCGAACTGACCGATACCACCAACGGTACATTCGACGGCAACCGCGCACCGGCGACACCGAAATACAACGTTAACCTTGGTGCAGAGTGGGACGTGCCGACTGTGCAGGGTTTGACACTGACCAGTCGTGGAATCTATTCGAGTTCGCAGTATCTGGATCAGGCGAATGATAAGGAAATCGACTCCTGGGAGAGGTTCGACGTAGGTACACGCTATGCTTTCAAGCTGGACGAGAAAACGATCACCTTGCGCGCCAATGTCGAAAACGTTCTGGATAAACGCTATTGGAGCTCGGCAGGCGCCTCGGATGACAGCGAACCGGGATTGACGCTTTCGACACCGCGCACGTATCTGCTGTCAGCGACGGTAGACTTCTAGTGGAGTAGGGTAAGTGCGTCGATCATCTTCGAAAATACGTTAACTACACTAAATGACCGTTTAGTTGAGCTAACAGAAATTAGTCGCGAAAGCGGCCGAGGTAATGACTCAGCCCACCCAGTCGCATCTCTACATGGCTTTTCGTTATGAGCGATAACGCGAATGGGCCTAAAAAACTGTTATTTCTTACAGTTTTAAAATTGCTCTGAGGCGCAAAGGATAGTCGCTACGTAATGAGCACATTCCTCCAAGGAGCAAACTCCATGACAACGTTCAGCGATGACCAGCTCTTGAACCTGACTCCAGAGCAATTGAAACAATTAACACCCGCGCAACTGGCACGCCGAAACAATTTAATCAACGAACCGGTGGATCAGCGTGCTGTTACGAAGATTATTAATGCGCAAACGACCGAGCCTATAAACCCGGTGACTGACGAGTAAATTTTCCAGAAGTGTAGACGAGGCGTTCCAACCAGCTCAGAAATCCCGTTACGGTAAGTAGCGGGATTTTTTTCAGTTGAATGATCGAAAGGGGAAATCTGCGGCATACCGGAGGTAGAGGTTTGGCAATATTTATCGTGGCAGTGGATTTCGATTACGCGTGGCAATCACGACAACCATGCGAAGCCCGTAACATATTGTTACGTGTAATGTATATTATGTTAAATGCCGTATGCAGCATCGTCTGGGCTTAAACTTATCCAGCTGTGACGCCTGATGAAAAAGTAGAAAATGACTGATTAAAAAAAATACCAAGATATCAGTGAGATGCAGCATTCTCCGCTGTCAAGGTTTCCCTTGCCCCCCTCGTTAACGGTTAAAAAAGGAGAATCCTGATGAGGCTTTTGCCTGTTTAAAAAGCCTAAAAAGAAGACTAAATACTGTGCTATTTTTCAAGAGTACTCGTGACTTCCTTTTAGACCAATGGGATCGTCAATGTCAAAAGTCATAGACCCTCGGCCTGTCCTTGCTGGTCCCGAAAGTATGTCTCTCGATCTCGGGCTGTACTACGCTCGCTACCCCTGCATCGAAGCCTTCCTCAGTAGTCTCTCCGCTAATCTTGATGTAGAAACGGACTTAAAATGCGCTATCCGCTTTCTTGCATATCATAGTCACCCGCTTGGAACCTTTAATAATTACCGAACATTCGTTGAACGTTTGCTCCTATGGAGCTGGATTGTCGCCGAAAAAACTGTACTGACACTAGATAAAGAGACGTTTACGAATTTTATTACTTTTTGCAAGATGCCACCTTCAAATTGGGTTGGATTTTCTACAACCGCTAGATTCGCTCAAGTCGATGGTAATTCGGTTTTCAATGAATCATGGCGGCCTTTCAATATTCGAGCATCTAAAGATGTAGGGGCGCGCAGCCCTAAAGTGGAAACCTTGCGTTTCATTCGTAGCGTTTGTAGTTCATTTTATGGTTTTCTCTGCGAGGAAGATGTGATAGCGATAAATCCAGCTATATCATCACGAACTTTCTATGGAAGAGGAATGCGCGCTACTTACCCTGTGGAACGATATTTAACTTCCGAGCAATTAGGTCAGGTTCTGCAAGCGCTAGAATTTCATGCGCTGGGTGATCCTGCTGGTGAGCGTGCTCTTTTTATAATAGCAGCAACGACTCTTATGTGTTTGCATGCTGCAGACCTTGCAAATGCTGATAACTACTGCCCATGCATGAATTGCTTTGTTCTAGACGATGCCAGATGGTGGTTGATACTAGAGGCGCCAGGTCGGCTGCTAAGGAAAGTTGAAGTCACTCCAGAGTTCCTGCCCTACTTGAGACGCTATCGAAAAAGCCGAGGACTACCCCCGTTCCCAGAGCAGAACGAAGAAATCCCTATCTTGGAGGCTAGTCACGGGCGCCCCGGTCTTTCCGTGCGACAAATACGAAGCATTGTTAAAGAAGCGCTTATGAAAGCTCATGCAAGCATTACTTCTACAGACAAAGGCGGTGAGCACTGGAATATCCTGCTTGGTGGCAGTATGCGTTTTTTGAAAGAAAGCGGCGCAAAGATTCGTGCGCAAAGCTTCCGCCCTGCCGAGTTGCAGAAATATCTAGGCATTTTCAGCTTGGCTTATACCTATGGAAGGTATTATGGTTGATAGAGCGTTCCCCGCTAGCTTAAATTCCTGGCCTATAAGCTTCTCTGGCGGGACGCCCGGCAGACTCATTTCTCCCATTTAAAAATCCGACTCCAATCGTAACTGCATGTTATTAAACGTATTATTTGTAAGGATCATGGGGTTACAGATTTTAAGAAGGACAGCGAGGATTGATCGGAGAAATCTAAGCAATATCCGATAATCACCAGACCCGGATATTGCTCTATACTACGCTGAAAGACCGATATAGACGCATTCGCCCAGGTTGAACCACTTCATGTCGCAGCATCCCCAGCCGCTTTTCGAGACCTTTGATCGCTTCCACGAACTCAACTTTCTTCACCTCAATGGCGAGCTTCCAGCGGTTCGGGACTTCCTCCATGGTTGTGCCGATGAGCTCCAGGCCGTCGAGGGCTATCGCGCCGTTCGGGGATTTCTGAAGTCCTACGCCGGCAACGAAGCCACGTTCAACTCCTATCGAACCCACGTCGAGCGGCTGCTGCTCTGGTCCCTACTGGTGGCTGTCAAGCCCCTTGTTGAACTGCGTCGCCGGGACGCCGAGGCCTTCATGGAGTTCTGCCTCAACCCGCCCGCCGACTGGATAGGTCCGGTCGTAAAGTCCCGCTTCCTGCGCGTGGGTGGTCGCAAGAAGCTCGACACGGACACCTACATCGTCAATTTGCAATGGCGACCTTTCAGTCACACTGTGGCCAAGCGCGAACGCAAGATTGCCGAAGAGGCCGTTGCCGCCCTTCCCTCCCGTCCCTACCGCTTGTCCCAGGGATCGGTGGCTCAGGTATTCGCAGTCTGCGGCAGCTTCTTCCAACACGCGATTGATGAGGGTCTCACCGAGGTGAACCCCTTCCGGGCGGTAAAACAGAAATCCATCTACAAGCAACGCAACACCTTGGATGTGGCGTCACGTTCCCTGACTCCGCTGCAGTGGAGCTACGTGATCGAGACTGCCGAGCAGATGGCCGCGACCGACCCGACACACGAACGCACTCTGTTCATCGTTGCGACTCTGTTCTCCATGTACCTGCGAGTCTCCGATCTGGTCGGGCGTGACAACTGGACGCCTACCATGGGCGACATCCGCCGCGATAGCATGGGCAACTGGTGGTTTCATGTGGTGGGCAAAGGCAACAAGGCCGCCAAGATCAGCATCCGCGACGAATACATCCAGAACTACCTGATACGCTATCGCCAGCATTTACAGCTCTCCCCCCAGCCATCTGCCCACGAGAAAACACCGTTGATCAGTTCCCTGAAGGGGCGTGGTGGGCTATCTGATCGACATATTCGCCTGCTGCTCCAAGGGCTATTTGATCGCGCTATGGGGCGTATGGCTGAGGAAGGCTGGAGCGATGACGAAATAGACCAGTTGCGTTCAGCTTCACTGCATTGGTTACGCCACACCTCCGCAACCTTTGATGCACCATATCGAGAGATGAAGGACCTCCAGGCTGACCTTCGTCACAATAGTCTCAGCACTACCCAAAATACGTACTACAACTCGCTGGACGAACAACGGGCACACTCGGTGAAAAGCCTTCCAATCAGACGTTAGACGCCCATTAAACACACACTTGTTTAGCCATCGCGCATAGCTTGAGAACGAGAAAATTTTCCTTGGCTCAGGTGATGGGTGAGTTATGCAACCAGCGCATGCTCGACCTCGACTCGCGGACATGCCATCTGCTTGCTGGCGCGTTTCTGCGCCAGCAAGAAATCAGGAGGTCGCGCTTCCGTCGTCATTGAAAAAGTCATCACGGGAGATGCGTCCGAAATCGCTGAGGTCTTGGTCTTACTGGTCTTCAGCGACCGTCTCGAAGATCGTCGATCATTGCAGCCTTCGTGCTGTACTTGGCTCCGAGATGTACCAGCCTCTCGATGTTCGCGGCAGTGAAGAACTGGTGGCCGGCAGCGATGACTCTCTGTGCTTTGATAATCCCGTGCAGGACTTCACCCACCCATTTCGCAGGCTGCGATCTTCAGGCGTTGGGGTTCGACAAGGCCCGGTCTCATCGTACGGGGCGTCCTGATTATGATCCGGCTAATCTGCTCAAGATCTGTCAGTACGGCTACGTGCAGCGCAACCGTCACGTTCATTGAAAAGTATGGATGTGATGACCGGCGCCTCAGCACCTGCTAACCATCGAGTTGGCAGCCGCTTCGAGTCTCAAGGCTTTCTCATGATCCAACGCCTAGCCTAGGATCCGACTACGCACAGCGGATCGGCATCTATAGCAGCCGAGACCATGGTGGTTCCATATGCCGGTTGCGAGCGGTCAACCAGAGCACCACACCCGACATGGGTGCGGTGCTCAGTTCCTGATAGCAGTGGATCAGCCGGCAGTCGATTCCAGAGGTTTCTCCATCAGCGTGCAGACCTGACCCGGCCGGTGCCAGAGAAAACCCATAATGGCGGCGGCGCCCACCAGCCCCGGCAGCGCGAACGCCAGAAAGCTCGCCTGCAACGGCAGTTGCGCGGCGTGCAAAGCTCCGCCCAGCAACGGGCCGATGATGGCGCCAATACGGCCAATTCCCATCGCCCAGCCCAGACCAGTGGAGCGGATATGCGCGGGGTAAAATTGCACGGCGCAGGCATTGGCGAGGATCTGCGTACCGATAGTGCAGGCCCCGGCCACGCCGATCAGCAGGTAGAGCACCGGCAGCGGTGACTTCAGCGCCAATAGACTCAGCGACAGCGCACCGGTGGCGAAGAACGCCAGGAGTACCCGACCCAGGCCTATGCGATCTCCCAGCCAGCCGCCGCCGATTGCCCCGAAGATGGCGCCGAAGTTCAGCACCAGCAGGAACGCCAGGCTGGAGTTGAGGCCGTAGCCGGCAGCGTTCATAAGCTTCGGCAGCCAGGAACTCAGGGCGTAGACCATCAGCAGGCAGCAGAAGAAGGCCACCCAGAGCATCAGCGTTTTCAGTGCGCGACCATCCTGGAACAACTGGGAGATGGCCACCTTGCCCGCCTGCCCCTTTGCCAGATTGAGCCGGTCGTGCATTTTGGGCACGTAGTCGGGCTCTGCCCTGGCCAGCAGCTCTTTGGCGCGTTCGACCTCCCCCTGGCGCAGCAGGAAGTTCAACGACTCCGGCAGCTGGCGCACCAGCAACGGCAGCACCAGCAGCGGTACAACCGCCACGAAGAACACCGATTGCCAGCCCCAGCTGGGCATCAACGCCATGCCCAGACCCGCAGAGAGCATGCCCCCCACCGAGTAACCGCTGAACATGATCGCCACCAGGGTGCTGCGGATTTTCTTCGGCGCGTACTCGTTCATCAGCGCCACCACATTGGGCATCACCCCACCGATACCAAGCCCGGCGAAAAAGCGGCAAATGGCAAACTCCTCGGGAGTGCGCGCGAATCCGTTGATCACGGTAAAACCGCTGAACAGGACCACACAGGTCATGATGGTCTTGCGGCGCCCGATCCGGTCCGACAGTGGGCCGAAGAACAGTGCACCGAGCATCATGCCCACCAATGCGCAGCTGCCTAGCAGACCGGCCTGCAGCGCAGAGAGGTTCCAGGCTTGCATCAGCGACGGCAGCACCACGCCGTAGATAACCAGATCATAGCCATCGAAGATAATGATCAGCGCGCACCAGAACAGCACGCGCCCGTGAAAGGTATTGAAGCGGGCCCCGTCAAGCAGGGCGGAAACGTCGATATCACGCATGGCATAGCTCTTCTTGTCATTGTTATAGAGCCGGAACCGGCATCGAGGCCGATTCCGGTAGAACGACGCGCAACTAGGCGCAGTGGCTCAGGGCTGTCCAACCTAGTCGAGCGCGGGCATCTCGCACGTCAGCGTCGAGGTCGTGGTTCCACAACCAGTCGAAGCGGCTAGCCAAGGTAGCTCCCAGCGCCTGTTTGTCATCACCCACTGCCGGGTCACGCAGTTCGTAAAGTTCACCGGCTTCCCAGGAGGTACGCTGCACGCGGCAGGCACGCGGGCGGCGCAAGGCGTCGTAGGCAGCCAGCAACTCATCGAGGTTGCCGCGACTCACCTGAACATCTCCCAGCAGGCGGGCGAGGAAGTAGGCGTCCTCGAGCCCCTGCCCTGCCCCGGCGCCCTGGTGCGGCAGCATCGCGTGGGCGGCATCGCCGATCAGCGCCACACGGCCGTGGACATAACCAGGTAGCTCGGCGAGGTCGTGCAGAGCCCAGTAGGTTGGCGAGGGAATGCACTCCAGCAGGATTCGCGCAGCATCGCCCCAGCCGACGAAGGCGTCGAGCATCTCACGCTGGCTGGCCTGACGAACCCAGGGCGAATTCTCGGGCCAGGTGGGCGCGGGCTGACTGCGGTCAGATACGAAGGCCACCACGTTGATGATGCGCCCCCGCTTAACCGGAAAGGTAAGGATGTGGCCATCCAGGCCCAGGTACATCTGCGGCACGTCCACCAAGTGCTCGTCAACGCCAGCGGCACGGTAGGCCTCGCGCAGGTGCAGGCTATCGATCATGCCACGGTAGGCGCAGGTACCACTGAAGCGCGGCACGGCGGGCGGGGCCCCGATACCCTCGAGGACATGGCCACGAATAGCCGATTTGATGCCATCGGCGGCGATCAGCAAGTCACCGCGATATTCACTACCGTCGGTAAAGCGCACACAGGCCTCATCGCCGTGCTGCTCCACGCCCACGGCGCGCTTATTGAATCGGGCAATGCCCTCCGGCAGTCGGCTGGCGAGCACGTCGAGGAAATCCGCCCGGTGCACCGAAGACTGCCCCACGCCAGGAGCCACGCTCGCGCCAATGTAACCGGCGTCGACGCTGCGGCGCCATTCGAACCACACGTCCTGCCAGGGCTCGGGGGTGCGATCGGCAACCTGGGCGTAAGGCTCTGCAATGCCGAGACCGGCAATGGCTCGCACCGCGTTAGCACCGAAGGAAACGCCCGCTCCCACCTCACCGAAGGCCGGTGCGGATTCGAAGAGCTGGACGTCGAGATGGGAATGGCGGCACAGATCCAGTGCCAGGGCGACGCCGGAAATACCGCCGCCGATGATGCCGATACGCAGGGCAGGCTTGGTGATCATGTTTGTACCCATGATGTTGTTGTTGGAGTGAAGTCATCATGGGCGCACGAGAAATATTGATAAATACCGCAGCCTGCATACAAACTATTTCAAACCTGAATATTCCTACCAACCTATGAGGCAGACCATGGACCTGCGCGACCTGGATCTGAACCTGCTAGTGGTGTTCAACCAGTTGCTGATCGACCGCCGCGTCTCCACCGCCGCGGAAAGCCTGGGTCTGACCCAGCCCACCGTGAGCAACGCCCTCAGGCGCCTGCGTACAGCCCTGCAGGACGACCTGTTCGTGCGTACCTATCAGGGTATGGAGCCTACCCCCTACGCCCAGCAACTTGCTGAGCCAGTGTCGCTGGCCATCCATACCCTGCGCGAGGCGCTGAGTCGCCAAGACAGTTTCGACCCGCTAACCAGCGAACGCACCTTCACCATCGCGATGACCGATATCGGTGAAATCTACTTCACCCCGCGCCTGATGGATGCCCTCTCCCGCCTGGCACCAGGCTGCCGCATCAGTACCGTGCGCAACACCTCCGTATCCCTGATCGAGGCGCTGCAGAGCGGCACCGTCGACCTCGCCGTAGGCCTGCTGCCACACCTGCAGGCAGGCTTCTTCACTCGCCGTCTGTTCCATCATCGTTACGTATGCATGTGTCGCAAGGACCACCCCGTCACCAGCGAGCCGCTCACGCTGGAGCGCTTCTGCGCTCACGGTCATGTGCGGGTCATCGCCGCCACCACCGGCCACGGCGAAGTGGACGCACACATGGCGCGTCTGGGGATAGAGCGGGACATCCGTCTCGAAGTGCCGCACTTCGTCGCTGTGGGCCATATTCTCCAGCGCACCGATCTGCTGGCCACGGTACCCGAGCGCTTTGCCGAGTGCTGCGTCCAGCCCTTCGGTTTGGTGGCCCTGCCCCACCCCGTGCAGCTACCGGAAATCGATATCAACCTGTTCTGGCACGCCAAGTATCACCGAGACTCCGCCAACCGCTGGCTCAGGCAACTGATGTTCGAGCTATTTGCGGACTGACGGCGCCCGAAGTGCCTGACAGCCCATTGCCTGCCATGAGGGATCGGGCTGACTGCCGAGTCCTGCGACGGACTCAATACACGCAGCTCTCGCCCTGGCGCAGATACACCAGGGTATGGATCTCGCCGTGTGAATCCTCATAGACCATGGTCGCCTCGCCCACCTCACAGCCCTGAGGCATCTCGATCGAAATGACCCTGGCGACATCCATGGCCTGGCCATAATGGTATGGCTGCGCATCGTCGGCGACTGCCCACTGAGCGACAAGTGTCACGCCGATCATCCAGTATCTTGCTTTCATGCTGCACCTCGTAATGACTCGATGAGCATCAGCTTAAGGAGTGGTTCCGGCAAGAAACAGCGAACTCCAGGCAAGGTAGTTTTGCCTTTAGCGTAATAATCGAAGAGCGCTAAGCGACAGGGCATCAACCCTGGCCACACCGGTTTGCTCCCAGGGTCACGCCCAATAGGTGGGGTTTTCCACCAGGGTTCGATTACCGCGGAATACCAGGGGTAATTGCTCCTTGAGGAACTCCACCCAGGTTCTCACCTTGGCATCGAGAAAGCGCCGCGACGGGTACAGCGCATAGATACCCCGCTCGTGCAGGCGATGTTCGGCCAGCAGGCGTACCAGTCGGCCCTGTGCGAAGGCCTTGGCCGCTATCAGGTCCGGCAGTACGCAAATACCCATACCCTCTCCTGCCGCCTGGGCCATCGCCTCGGCGACGTTGACCTGAAATGTTTCTCCCAGACGGATCGCCCGCTCGACGCCGTTGTCGGTAAAGGTCCAGCTGTCGCCAAAAACCGGGTCGAGCAGGCGCAGGCAGCGATGCTGGCTCAGCTCGTCGAGAGTCATCGGAATACCGTGCTGCCCCAGGTAGCTCGGCGCCGCACAGACCACGCTGTAGGTAGTGCCGAGCAGTTGAGCGACCAGTTCGGAGTCGGGCAACTCCCGGGCCAGAGTAATGACCACATCCTGCCCCTCCTCGAGCAGGTCAGGGTGGCGCTGGGAGAGCGTCAGCTCAAGGTTCACTTCCGGGTAGAGCTCGCTATAGCGGGCGGCCAAGGGTGCAAGTAGATGGGTGCCCAAACCGGTGATCGCGTGCACCCGCAGGCGCCCCCTGGGCATCAGGTAGGCACCACCGGCCTCGGCGCCAGCGTCTTCCAGCTCGCTGAGAATATGCCGACAGCGCTCCAGGTAACGGCTGCCTACCTCGGTCAGCCCCAGCCGGCGGGTGGTACGTTGCAGTAGGCGTGCCTGCAGATGACTTTCGAGTTCGGACACCTGCCGCGACACCTGCGCGGTGGACAAGCCCAGCGTCTGTGCAGCAGCCGTGAAGGTGCCCGCGTCCACCACGCGAGTAAACACCCGCATTGCCTGAAAAACATCCATCTGACTGTTACCTATTTAGTAAGTGTTCTTTGCATAAGACGGCTATTTTTGCATGAAAGCATGGGAAATATACTGCCGCCTTCGCGGGCCGGCCCGGACTTTCCAGCGTGCGCCCGTCCCCCGACGCTTTGCTTAACCGAGGTATTCATGACTCCCGATCAACGATTTGCCCGCTGGGTTCAAATCGCTATCTCGGCCCTAGCCTGTTGCTTCATCTACTTCCTAACCGCCGACCTGAGCATGCCGTTGACACCACAGGCGCAGTTGACCCGACCGGTACTGAAGGTCGCGCCGCGGGTCGCAGGCCAGGTCAGTGAGCTGGCGGTGAGCAATAACCAGTACGTACAACCTGGCCAGTTACTGTTTCGCCTCGATCCGCAGCCATTCGAGCTGGAGGTGCAGCGGGCCGAGTTGGCGCTCGAACAGGCACACCAGGACAACACTGAACTCGATGCCCTGCTGGCCGCCGCCCGTGCCGAGGTCAGCGCGGCCCAAGCCAAGTCGAACGAGTCGGGCGCTCAGGCCCTACGCCTGTCGCGCCTGCTCGAACGCCAGCATGTCTCGCGCCAGGCCTACGATGCGGCCGAAGCGCAGCATCTGATGGCCCAGGCCCAACTGCGTACGGCGCAGGCCAGAGTCCGTGAACTGCAGGCCCGTCGCGGCGGCGCCGACGGTGCCAATCTACGGCTACGCCAAGCCCGCAATGCACTGCTCCGGGCGCACCTGCAGCGGGACTACAGCGAGGTTCGCGCCGAACGTGGCGGCGTGCTCAGCAACCTGCAGCTCACCCCCGGCACCTTCGTCGCGGCAGGAACGCCGGTGGCCGCTCTGGTCGAGGACCGCCTGGACATCATCGCCGACTTCCGCGAGAAGTCCCTGCGCTACATCGGCGTCGACACCCCAGCCGTGGTCGTATTCGACGCCCGTCCAGGCGAGCTGTTCAGCGCCCGGGTCAGTCATTTCGACGCCGGAGTCCGGGAAGGCCAGATCGATGCCAACGGCGAGCTGGCAACGCCCGCGCAATCCGAGCGCTGGGTTCGCGACGCGCAACGACAACGCGTGCACCTGGCACTCGATGAAGAGCTGCCGTTCCTGCTGCCCACCGGGGCTAAGGCCACGGTTCAGCTGAAGCCCTTCGACAACCCGCTGGTGAACCTCGCCGCTACGCTGCAGATCCGCCTGATCAGTTGGTTGCACTATGTCTACTGAACCCT
Source organism: Pseudomonas sp. ef1 (assembly GCF_007293365.2). Lineage (NCBI taxonomy): Bacteria > Pseudomonadati > Pseudomonadota > Gammaproteobacteria > Pseudomonadales > Pseudomonadaceae > Pseudomonas > Pseudomonas sp. ef1. Next base: position 4,001,924 of record NZ_CM129815.1, read on the forward strand.
CCGCGGCGGCACACACACTTGCCGAAAGGGCCACAGCGCCCCGTTTGTCACTGGGCAAGAACGACCTGCGCCAGTGTCTGCGCATCGCCACTGGCGGCAGTCTGGCCTTTGTCCTGTGCAAGCTGTTCGACCTGCAGTACGGTGCCTTCTTCTGCGTCTATCCGATGCTACTGCTCGGCCTGGTGCCGCGCCTGACTGCCCACCTGATGCGCCAGTTCTTCACCCAGGGACTGGTCGTCAGCCTGGAGGTCGCGTTGCTCTACGGTCTGTTCGGCGGCCGACCGCTGCTGATGATTCCGCTGGTGTTCTTGCTGTTTCTCTACCGTTTCGCGCTGATGGCCAGCGGCCCGAACTTCCTGTTCGGCGCCCTCGGCGCAGTATTTCTGTCGATCCAGCTGAACTTCGCCAGCTACCCGCACACCGACGTCATCGCCATGCTTGGGAGCAATGGCCTGGCCATCGTGCTGGCCGCAGCGATCGCCGTGCTGATGTTCTACCTGTTTCCCGACTGCGAGCCGCGCCCCGCACGCACGCCGCCGCCCAAAGACCGCGCCAGTCGGCGCCACGAGGCACTGCTCGGGGCAACGGTGGCGACGCTGTCGTTCAGCGTATTCCAGTGCCTGGATCTGCAGGACTCGCTGTCGGCTCAGGTCGCCAGCATCCTGCTGTTGTTTCCCATGCACTGGAACGGCTCACGCTTCGCCGGCCGTACCCGTGCGCATGGCACCCTGCTCGGCTGCGTGATTGCCCTGCTGATCATGCTGCTGCTCTATGATCACCACGACCTACTGCCGCTGGTCGCCCTGCTGCTATGGATCGCCGCCATGGTCTGCGCGCGCTGGCACATGCTGGAAAAGGGGGTGCCCGGCGTCGGCTTCGGCGCTTTGACCACCCTGGCCATCCTGTTCGGCCAGTCGCTTACGCCCAGCCACGACATCATATTTGCGACCCTCTACCGGCTGAGTTCGGTGTGTGTCTCGGTGCTGTTGACCCTGTTCGTCGTGTTCATGGTGCACCGCTTGCTCAACCGCTTTGTCACTACTCGCCACAGCAGCCATTGAAGCCAACAGCTGCGGCCACGGCGATTGTCAGATCAGCGCGCGTTTTTCCTGCTCGTACACAAAGCCGGCGACCGCGCACCGCTACAATTTGTTATCACGCGTGCAACACTTTCGCGGCAAGACGCGCTTGGCCGTGGATCCGAGCGTTTTACGATCATCTGGGAGAAATGATGCGAACGCGCGTGAACCGGCGAATCCACTTGCTCCGCCGGCCCCGAAACATCAGAAGGGATAAGGCTGATCAGATGGCTCAACAGTGACCCACTTGATTTCTGTGAACTCGTCAATCACAGCGCTTCCATCGAAACGGCCGTATCCACTCTGCTTCATACCACCATAGGGGGCCTGCGCTTCGTTTTGTACGGTGGCGCCGTTGATGTGGACACAACCTGCATCCAACCGACTTGCCAGCTCAAGCGCTTTGGAGACATTGGCGCTGAAAATTGCAGATGAGAGGCCATAAGCCGTGTCATTGGCCACTTCCAACGCCTCCTCTGCCCCGTCGACACGAACGATCGTGGTAATAGGACCAAAGGTTTCCTCGTCGTAGATTTCCATGTCCTTGGTCACGCGGTCGACTAGCGTGGGCTGCATCAAGGCACTGTCGGCGATACCGCCCGCGGCGATGACAGCCCCTTTGCCGAGCGCATCTTCGATCAGATGGTTGATCCGCTTTACCGAGCCCTGGGCGATGACCGGTCCGACTACGCAGGTCGGAGATGCGGTGGGGTCGCCAAGCTCCAGTTTGCCGATTCGCTCGGAAAACTTACTCACGAATTCGTCGGCAACACGCTGATCGACCACGAAACGCTCGGTCGACATGCAGATTTGCCCTTGATACAGGAACGAGCCGAATACTGCGGCATTCACTGCGCCGTCGATATCGGCATCCTCCAGCACTACGAAAGGAGCCTTGCCACCCAACTCCAACAAACAGCGCTTGAGATGGGACGCACAGGTTTCGGCGATCATGCGGCCGACCTTGGTGGAGCCCGTGAAGTTGACCCGGCGCACGGTATCGTGGGCCACCAACGCTTCGGTGACAGCCGATGCGTCTTCGGGCGCGGTAATCAGGAAATTGAGCACACCCGCCGGCAGGCCTGCCTCAATGAAGGCATCGGCCACAAGGGCATGAGTGCGAGGACTGTTTTCCGAGCCTTTGAAGATCACGGTATTGCCGCACGCCAGCGGATACGCGATAGCGCGAGCCCCCAGGATCACCGGCCCATTCCACGGCACAATGCTCAGCACGGTGCCCACCGGCTGGCGAAGCGTCAACGAGAAAGCGCCAAGCTTATCGGTTGGAATCGTCTCACCCTTGATTTGAGTAGTGAGCGCTGCAGCCTCGCGCAGCAGATTCGCCGATGCACCTACGTTGAACTGCGCCCAGAGCTGCGATGCGCCAATTTCCTCAGCCATGATCCGGCAGAATTCCGACATCTTGGCCTCGAGGACATCCGCTGCTGCGAGCAGGAGACGACGCCGCTCGGTCGGTCCGGTCTTGGACCATTTGCGGAATGCTCGCTCGGATGAGGCCGCGAGCCGTTTTGCGTCTTCCAGGGTGCAGGCAGCCGCAGTGCTGACCAGTTTGGCGGACACAGGGTCAAGCCGTTGGATCGTCTTGCCTCCGGTAGCGTCCAGCTTGATATTGTCGATTACCAGTTGTGCACTCATTTCTAGACCTTTTAGACAGTAGGAAAATTGTGTGACGCGACCGCATTCAGTCGGCAGCTCCGGGCATACGCAGAATGGGACTGCGCTGCGCAGCTGCGTCAGTGATTGCGCGACTACGCGTAGCCGGATCTGCTACCCGGCTATTGAAGATGGGCGTTGTGCCCACCCTGCGAGCCAACTCCAGGCGAGAAGGCATCACGTCCACGGCAATGGCGGAGTCATGCGGCCAGGGCCGCTTTCCAGCCTAAACGGCTGTAGGCCAAGTTCAGGTCTTGCTGCAGATCGTGATTCCACAGCCAGTCGAATCGGCTGACGAAGACTGCGTCACAACGATGGGGTCGCAAGGTGCCCACTTCAGCGATAGCCCGCTAACCCAGCAGCTCGACCATGTCCTGGGTCAAGGTGCGCTGCTCATTCAGGCGCCGAACGATGCGCTCGACCGTCTCCAGCCGCACCGCGGCGCCGGCACGCATCTCTGCCATGGCGCCCAGGGCCGCGGCGGACTTCTCCAGGCCGGTGCTGGTGGACTGGCCGATGTGTTCGACTCCCGTCCGCGCCTCCTGCGCCGACTTCTGCAGGCTGCCGGCGATCTGCTGGATCTCGCCGCTGGACTCGTTGGCGCGCTGGGCCAGGTGACGCACTTCGTCGGCGACTACGGCGAAGCCGCGGCCATGCTCACCGGCGCGGGCCGCCTCGATGGCCGCGTTGAGCGCCAGCAGGTTGGTCTGCTTGGCGATGTCCTGGATGCTGCCGACGATGGCGCCGATGCGCATCGACTGTTGCGACAGTTCGTCGAATACCTGATCGATGGTGCCCATGTAGCCGGCCAGCTCGCGGATCGCCGCCTCGCAGGCCTGGATGCTGGCGGCGCTGAACTGCACCTTTTCTCCGCCCGCGCGCGCCAGTTCAGTGGCGAAGAGCATGTCCTGCTCGGTGCGCAGGATGCTCTCGAGCAACTTCGCCAGGGGTGCGCGTAGCGGCAGGCCAGGGTCGGAAGGCGGCTCGGGAGCAGGCGCCGCCAGCAGCACCGGCGGTTCAGGCTCAGGCGCCGGTGGCGGCGCTGGCGCTGGCGCTGGTGGCGGCAACTCGACCAGGATCGGCGGCAACCTGTGGTAGAGCAGGCCGGCCAGGGTGACGCCGGCCAGCGCCAGGGCCGCCAGTGGGCCGTGCAGGCCGCTGTCCAACAGCAGCAGGCCGGCTGCGGCCAGCGCCGCCGTCGCTTGCAGCAACGCCGCCAGCGGCTTCTGCCAGTTTCGGGCAGGGGCGTCGGTCTTCTCGTTCATCGTCAGTCTCCCCGGCGTCACAGGCCAATATGTTCCTGGAGGATCTGCGGCTGGCACTTCAGCTCGACGCTGGGCCCGTCGAACACCACCCGTCCCTTGACCATGATCATGCTGCGGTCGGTCAGGTCGAGCAGCACGTTGACGTTCTTGTCCACCACCAGAGTGGCGATACCGCTGGCCTTGATCAGGCGGATCACGTCCCAGATCTCCTTGCGGATCAAGGGCGCCAGGCCCTCGGTGGCCTCGTCGAGGATCATCAGTTCGGGGTTGGTCAGCAACGCGCGGCCGATGGCGACCATCTGCTGCTCGCCGCCGGAAAGGTTGCCGCTCAGGTGGGAGAAGCGCTCGGCCAGGCGCGGGAAGGTCGCCAGCACCCGCTCCAGGTTCCAGTCGCGGCGCCCGTCCAGGCCCGGGCGGGCGGCCATGATCAGGCTCTCGCGCACGCTCAGGTTGGGGAACATGCCGCGGCCCTCTGGCACATAGCCGATACCGCGGCGGATGATCTGGTGGGTGGCGCGGCCGCTGCAGCGCTCGCCGCGGATCAGCACCTCGCCGCGGCGCGCCGGCGTCAGGCCGAGCAACGAGCGAATGGTGGTGCTCTTGCCCATGCCGTTGCGGCCCATCAGCGCCAGGGTCTCGCCCGGCTGGATCTGCAGGTCGACGCCATGCAGCACATGACTGTTGCCGTAATAGGTGTGCAGGCCGGTGGCCTGCACCAGGGCTTGTGCGCTCATCAGAATTGCTCCTCGCCGTCGCCCAGATAGGCCTGCTGTACCGCCGGATCGTTGCGCACCTGGTCCAGCGGGCCACTGGCCAGCAGCTCGCCGTTGACCATCACGGTGAGACGGTGGGCGATGCTGAACACCGCATCCATGTCGTGCTCGACCAGGACCATGGCGTACTGCTGCGACAGTCTGGCGAGCAGTTCGACCACCCGCGCCGATTCGTCCTTGCCCATGCCGGCCATGGGTTCGTCGAGCAGCAGGAAGCTCGGCTCGGTGGCCAGTACCATGCCGATCTCCAGTTGGCGTTGCTCGCCATAACTCAGGGCATCGGCCAGGGTGTCGCGGTGGGCGGCCAGGCCGCAAAGCTCCAGCGCCCGTTCGGCGCGCTCGCGTACCTCGACATAGGCCTCGCAGCGGCGGAAGAAACGAAAGGAGTTCTTCAGCCGCGACTGCGCCGCCAGCCAGCAGTTTTCCAGGCAGGTGAAGCTGGGAAAGATGTTGGTGCGCTGGAAGCTGCGGCCGATGCCCAGGTGCGACACCCGGTTGGGCGCCAAGCCGGTGATGTCGCGGCCGTGAAAGAGGATCTGCCCGGCGCTGGGCTGAAGATGGCCGGACAGCAGATTGACCATGGTGCTCTTGCCGGCGCCGTTGGGGCCGATGATCGCGTGTACCTCGCAGGGCGCCACGCTCAGGGAAATGTCGTTGACCGCACGCAGGCCGCCGAAGGCCTTGCTCAGTCCGCGGGTTTCTAGAACATGGGCGGTCATACGCCGGCCTCCTTCTTCATCGCGTCGGGGGTGGATACCGTACTTGCGTCGCAGGCCGTGGCTGTGCGCCGGTCGCAGAGCTGCAGCAGCAACCCGGCGAGACCGCGCGGCAGCAACAGAACCATGGCGATGACCACCAGCCCCATGGGCAGCTCCCAGTGCGGGGTCAGGCCGGCGAACAGATGGTGCAGGCCCTCGAAGGCGAAGGCGCCGAAGATGGCGCCGAACAGGCTGCCCATGCCACCGAGGATGACCATCACCAGGGCGTGGGCCGAGAGCTGCCAGCCGACCTGGTCGGGGCTGACGAAACCGTATTGGGTGGCCGAGAGCATGCCGGCGTAGCCGGCGATGGTGCCGGCAATGACGAAGGCCGCCAGCTTGTAGAACAGCGGGTTGTAGCCCATGGAACGGACCCGTTCCTCGTTGTGCTTGATGCCCAGCAGCACCCGGCCGAACGGCGCGCGCAGGAAGGTGCGCAGCAGCAGATAGACCAGCACCAGGGAGCCGAGCACCAGGTAGAACAGGCTGCGCGGGTTCTCCAGGTCGAGCAGATGCACCCCGGCGATGGCCACCTCGGGCTTGAGGAACAGGTAGATGCCGTCCGAGCCGCCGGCGAAGGCCGAGTCGTGGAACAGGTAATAGAGCATCTGCGAGAAGGCGATGGTCGCCATGATGAAGAAGATGCCCGAGGTGCGGATGATCAGCAGGCCCATCAGCAGCGCAGCTGCGGCGCTGACGCCCAGGCACAGCAGCAGCGCCAGCCAGAAGTTCACCGCCTCGAACTCCGGGGCGAACAACACCAGGCTGTAGCCGGCGATGCCGAAGAAGGCCGCCTGGGCCAGGCTGACCATGCCGGTCACGCCCACCAACAGGTCGAGGCTGAGAGCGACCAGGGCGAGAATCATGATGTGGGTCAGTTGCTGCAGGTGGAAGGATACTGTCGATCCCAAGCCATAAGCAATTGCTGTTGCTGTTGCTGTTGCTGTTGCTGACAGGACATGGACATGCCATAGCGATCCTACGTGTAGAAGGTCGGGCAAGCGACCAAGCCTTTCACTTCATCACGCGGCACTGCTGCTCGCCCTACGAAATCAATGCGGGTACTACACGTTCCGTAATAAGGGACTGTGGCACCATGCCATAAAGGAAGTTGCTTCGCCTCACCGACTGACGGATAGCGGTTGGTCAGGTCAACTTTCATGGCACGGAAGACGGGGTCACCAGCTACGCAGTTCTTACGACCTTATGTGCCTCTGCTTGAAGATTTCTGCCAGTGGCTATTACGACTGGAGGGATCGTGATCCAAGCCCCGAATGCTCGCCTGATTGCGACCGAGCGAATTCAATGATGGTAAGTACGCCAACGGCCTGCTTTGCCAACTGCCCTACCCGACCGATGACACGCGTTTGATCATTGCAGCGGCACAGGAGGGAATCAAAAGGCTGTAACGAGAGGGTTTCAGCTATGCCAAAGCCCAAGTGTTGCTGCTAGACCTGTGTAAGCGTGATGAGTACACACAGGATCTATTCGCACAGGAACAGCCAGCTCGAACAGAAAAGCTAATGAGCACATTGGATGCAATCAACGGTCGCTGGGGCGCCTTAAATCATCGCACCAAACCATCTTAGAGAGAGTTCACCGTCGCCCCTAACATGGCATAGGTGATGGATATCACCTTTATCCATACCAGCAGGACTGGCTGTGAAGGCAGCATTACTTCGCCTAATCTAGCGCGGCGGGATTAAAAAGGCGCAGAGCCTAGGTGTAGGACTCCGCGCAACGCTCAATCGTTAGAAATGTTAGGCACCTAGCTCGAACAGGGGGCGCTGTCGACGCGGATACAGGCCTCCAGACTCTGGTTGCGCGGCAACAGCCGTGAGAAGTAGACGGTGACGTAGAAATAGCCCGCGTCAATCTTTGTCTGCGCCACAACCGATGTAGCATGCCCGGGTTTTATAGACCGGGCCAAGATTAATGATGCTCGCCAAGTGGGGCCTGAGCGAGAATCACGTGCCTATTCGCCGGGCTCTTAGATACCACCCAGGCAGAGGTACTTGATCTCCAGGTAATCCTCAATGCCGTACTTGGATCCTTCGCGACCCAGGCCGGATGCCTTGATACCACCGAAAGGCGCAACTTCATTGGAGATCAGCCCAGTATTGACGCCGACCATACCGTATTCTAGGGCTTCGGCCACACGGAACACGCGCCCCATATCGCGGGCATAGAAGTACGAGGCCAGGCCGAACTCGGTGTCATTGGACATCGCGATCACGTCGGCCTCGTCCTTAAAACGGAACAGCGGCGCCAGCGGACCGAAGGTTTCTTCCTTGGCTACGGCGGCGTTATTCGGTACGTCAATGAGGATGCTCGGCTCGAAGAAAGTGCCACCGAGGGCGTGCGGCTTACCACCAGCGAGTAGCTTGGCACCCTTGCTAATGGCGTCGGCAATGTGCTCCTGGACCTTGGCCACCGCCTTGGCATCGATCAGAGGGCCGGTGGTGATACCTTCGTCCAAACCGTTACCAATCTGCAACTTAGCTACCGCGATTTTCAGCTTCTCGGCGAAGGCATCGTATACGCCGTCTTGGATATACAGGCGGTTGGCGCACACGCAGGTCTGGCCATTGTTGCGGTATTTGGAGATCAGTGCGCCTTCCACTGCCTTATCAAGGTCGGCATCATCGAATACGATGAACGGCGCGTTTCCGCCCAGTTCTAGCGACACCTTTTTAATGTCCTTGGCACATTCGGCCATTAGCTGGCGACCAATTTCGGTGGAGCCAGTAAAGCTCAACTTGCGCACGATCGGGTTGCTAGTCAGTTCGCTGCCGACTTCGCCAGCACTGCCAGTGATTACACTGAACACGCCTTTGGGGATCCCGGCACGCTCGGCCAGCACTGCCAACGCCAGCGCCGAATAAGGCGTTTGCGACGCTGGCTTGAGCACCATGGTACAACCGGCGGCCAGGGCCGGGCCGGCTTTACGGGTGATCATGGCTGCCGGGAAGTTCCAGGGTGTAATCGCTGCCGTTACGCCGATGGGCTGTTTGATCACGATCAGGCGTTTGTCCGGTTGGTGGCCGGGAATTACGTCGCCATACACGCGCTTGGCTTCTTCGGCGAACCACTCAAGGAAGGACGCCGCAGAAGCAATTTCGCCCTTGGCTTCGGCAAGTGGCTTACCTTGCTCCATGGTCATGAGACGACCCAGGTCGTCCTGGTTTTCAATCATCAGTTCAAACCAGCGGCGCAGTTTGTTGGCGCGGTCTTTAGCTGTCAGTGCACGCCAGGCTGGCAGGGCATGATCTGCTGCTTCGATGGCTCGACGGGTTTCCGCTGCCCCCATCTTCGGCACACTACCCATAACTTCGTTGGTGGCCGGATTGGTGACCTGAATGGTCTGGCCGCTGTCCGCGTCCAACCAGGTTCCGTCGATATAAGCCTGTTGGCGGAACAATTGGGTATCTTTGAGTTGCATGGCGTGCTCCTTCGCAGACTGCATTCAGTGCTGCTCAGCTATTTTCCAAGCTATGAATTTAAGCCGAGGAGAGCCACATAAAAGCAATTCTCTCCTCCCCCGGATTGATCTAACCAACCCACTGAGTGGTGTCGTCCAGCGCCCTGGCAAAGCGCTCTACAATCATTCCGACTTCCTGTTCGTTGACGATTAACGGCGGGCAGAAGGCCACGGCATCACCCATGGCGCGAGTAATCATGCCGTGTTCCTGGGCTCTGCCGGCCATGTAGCGTCCGAGGGTGCCTAGCGCCTGATACGGCGCCTTGCTCACGCGATCGCCAACTAGTTCTACCGCAGCGATCAGTCCACAACCGCGAATTTCGCCCACCAAGGGATGATCGATGAAATGCTGTAGGCCGCTGCGCAACAACTGGCCCATTTGCGCCGCATGCTCGACCAGGCTCTCCTCTTCAATAATCTTCAGGTTCTCCAAGGCCACGGCAGTAGCTACCGGATGACCGCTGCCGGTGAACCCATGCCCAAGCGCGCCAAGCGCTTGGCTCTGATCAGCGATGCCCTCAAATACTGGGGCATTGATCAGAATCGCCGCTATCGGCTGATAAGAAGATGACAGTTGCTTGGATAACACCATGATGTCCGGCTGGATACCAAAGGTCTGGCTGCCAAACATCTGCCCGGTACGCCCAAATCCACAGATTACCTCATCGGCGATAACCAGGATGTCGTACTTACGGCAAACTTTCTGGATCTTCTCCCAGTAGGTACGAGGCGGCACTATGACACCGCCAGCGCCCATCAATGGCTCGCCAATGAACGCTGCGATAGTCTCCGGGCCTTCGGCGAGAATCTTCTGCTCGAGCTCGACGGCAAGGCGGTCAGCGAAATGCTCTTCACTTTCACCGGCAAGGGCGAAACGATAATGGTGCGGGCAGCCGACATGCAGGAAGCCTGGAAGCGGCAGGTCGAAACCGCGCTGGTTGCCTGGAAGGCCAGTCAAGCTTGCGCTGGCGACGGTGATGCCGTGGTAGCCGTTGACCCGACTGATGAACTTCTTCTTGGCTGGTTTGCCTAGAGCGTTATTGAGGTACCAGACCATCTTCACTACAGTATCGTTAGCCTCGGAACCGGAGTTGGTGAAGAACACCTTACTCATAGGCACCGGCGCCATCTCGATCAGCTTTTCGGCTAACTCGATACTCGGGCGATGCGATTTGTGACTGAACAGGTGATAAAACGGCAGGGTGTTGAATTGCTGCTCAGCTGCCTTGATCAGACGTTGATTGCTAAAGCCAAGCGCGGCGCTCCACAACCCAGCCATCGCCTCGATATAACCCTTGCCCTGATCGTCATAAACATAGATACCCTCCCCGCGCTCGATGATCAGCGGGCCAAGCTCCTGATGAAGGCGAGCATTGGTGTAGGGGTGCAGTTGATACTGAATGTCTTTTTCTGGCAGCGAGGATACTGACTGGTTCATGGGGCGCTCTCAATATGACTAACAAGCATGGTTTCTGGGAGTAGCCTTATAAGTAGGCATCCGGCTTTTGATCACAATCACACACTTCAATTCGGTAACGAGTTCAGTAACGATGACTTGGCTCGGGGACGTTAAGTGCACTAGCCGATAGCCTATTAGACTGAGCCGGTGCGGGGCTTGTCGTCTTGCGCACAGTCTTGTTCGTTCCAGTGCACTGCCGAATTCGCCCCGCACTGCCTCATGCGGGATGTTGGTTTTTTACAAACCTGGGTAGCCCCTGCAGCTGTGCATCAATCTGCTTGATGATGTAGGCGCCTATGGGAATTGCAGAGGTAGCCGCCGGCGATGGTGCATTGCAGACGTTGACGCTACGGCGGGTATTGCGGAACAGGAAGTCCTCGATCAACTTGCCGTCCGCTGAAACCGCTTGGGCGCGGACGCCGGCCGGGTAAGGCTTGAGATCCTGCAGCGTTAAGCTGGGGCAGTACTTGCGTACTTGCTGTAGATAACCACGCTTGAACAGCGAGTTTTTCATCTCGATCAGGCCGGGCCGCAGATTGTCCTTGAGCACTTTAAGAATGCCCGGATTGGTGAGCATTGCGAACGTGTCGGACAAAGATATGTCACGCTTGCGATAGCCCTCACGCTTGAGTGCCAGCACAGCATTGGGACCGACTGTCACACTGCCGTCGATCATTCGCGTCAGGTGCACGCCGAGGAACGGCATGGAGGGATCGGGAATCGGGTAGATCAGGTGATTGACGATCCGGTTGTGCTGCTCAGGCAGCAAATAGTATTCGCCACGGAACGGGCAAATGCTAAAGCCAGGATCTAAGCCCAGTAGACATACAATGCGGTCGGCCATCAGACCCGAGCAGGTCACCAAAAAGCGTGCAATGACTTCTTCATGCTGGGTTTTAACCCGCATCTCCGTGGCGCGCTCTTCCAGGCCGATGACTTCGCTGTCGTAGCGAATCTCGCCACCGTGCCTCTGGAACTCGCGAGCCATGGCAGCGGTGACCTCGGCATAGTTAACGATACCACTGGAGGGCACGAAGATCCCGCCGATTCCGGTGATGTTCGGTTCGCGTTCCTTCAGTTGCTCCGCAGACAGCCACTCGCGCTCCAGACCATTGGCTGCAGTGCGCTCCCAAAGCGCGCGCATGCGCTGCATTTCCACCTCATTGGTGGCGACCAGCAACTTACCGCACTCATCGTAGATAATGCCGTGCTCGTTACAGAACGATTTGGTAGCACGGTTGCCTTCCAGGCAGAACTTCGCCTTCAAGCTACCCGGCGTGTAGTAGACGCCGGCGTGGATGACCCCGCTATTGTGCCCCGTCTGATGCTTAGCTGGCCCGGACTCTTTCTCGAGCAACAAGATTTTCGACTCTGGGTAGGCCTTGATTAATTGCATGGCAGTCGACATGCCGATAATGCCGCCCCCGATGATCACAAAATCGTACACCGCTATCACCTCTACTCGATCTGTTTTGCCCCGTGGACAAACGACAAGGGCTAAACCGCGCAGCCCCTGTTCAATTAATGGCAATTATTGGCCTTGCTGATGGCCGAGTTTGGGGTAACTGAAGTAACCGCGCTGGCGCATCAGTTCACGGCGCAGCCCAGGGTGAGGGGTGAAACGATCGCGGCCATGCAGCCAATACAGGTTATTAATCAGCAGGAAGCAGCCAACTGGCACCGGCACGGAAAGCTTCTGTTTACTGCCCTCCAGGGAGATAGACAGGTCGGTCAGCCAGTTGCCCTCGTCGAAGTCTTTGGGCTGAACAAATTGATCGATATAGCGAATAGTCGGCCGCCCTTCGGCGTCGACATCAAAGATCGAATGGAACACGTCCGTATCGACCCTTTTACTCGGCGGCGCGGTCCAGCGCATGACGCGCCGTGCTAGCGGATGATGGAAGAAAGCATGGCGATCCTCCCAGTCGTCCAGATGCAGGATCAGCGAGTTGCCACCTTCGATATTCTGCTCATCGATCTTCATCATCAGCACGTAGTCGGTGATCTGATCGACGAAAGTACCATCGTTGTGCAACTCCATTACCCGGTGAGGTTGGCGCAGGTAGCTGTCCGAATTATCGACGTTCTCGACCACGAAGCGTGCGTAGAACTGGCCGCTCATCGCATCAAAGTTCGACCGCCCCAGCAGGTGGGCCACAGCAGTCGAGAATTTGACCATATCATCAGCTTGTGCCACATCATTCAGGGCCTCCTGCTTGATTAACAGCCCTCCGGTGGCACGATCCATTAGGGCGTTGAGTAGCACCGGGCGCAGGCTGTTACCGCAGAGATCGTCAAGAATTTTGGCGAAGCGAAATCGCAAGAAGGACTTGTATTCCAGCGCCTGCACCGGCCACTCGGCCACTGCTACACAGAAAGCCTCTATCGTCGCCTTAGTGAAGGTCAGCTCGAACAAACGGGGCGACTGAGCGGAGGGTGAAAGAGAAAACCCCTTAACGGCGGTCGGTAGCGGCATCACAAGATCTTTGAGCTGGGTAAAGGCATTCATGGCAGAGTCCTGACGAAAAAATTGTCTGTACGCCGCCCCGAGATTTACCAGAACAGCCGGACTAAAAATATAGCTATTTTATAAAAATGTCTACGCTTTTATAAAATAGCGACACTCGGCAACTGCATCTCCACTTAGTAAATATTTCTGCAGTTGCGTATGATGGATAAAACCCGTTGAGGAGCATGGTTTATGGATACGCTCGCCCCCCGCCAAAACTCAGCAGTCAGCGGCTATGAGTGGCTCAAGCGGGACATAATTCAGGGCATGTTCAAGCCCGGAGAAAAACTGCGAATGACTGCGCTTAAGGAGCGCTACGACCTAGGCGTAGGCCCTCTGCGTGAAGCGCTATCGCATCTGATTGCGGAAAATCTGGTAGTAGCTATCAGTCAGCGTGGCTACCGCGTCGCTCCTATGTCGCTGAGCGAAATGCAGGACATCTATGACGCACGGGCCAATCTCGAAGCGCTGGTACTTAAGCTCGCCATCGAACGCGGCGATGACGCCTGGGAGGCCCAGGTGTTGGCCTATTCGCATACATTGGCCAAGGTAATGGAGGTCAAGACCCAGGAGCAGATGCTGGAAATATGGGATGCCCGACACAAGGCCTTCCATACAGCTATAGCCTCCGGCTGTGGGTCTAGACACCTGCTGCAGGCGCGCGCCTATCTGTTCGATCAGGCCGAGCGCTATCGCCAGCTGTGGCTGCGGCGCACGGTGCTATCCGAGGAGGCCTTGTCCCTGAAACGTCAAGAGCACAGCGAACTGGTAGAAGCTATCCTTGCCCGTGACGCAACGCGAGCAAGCGCCATGATGCAGGCTCATCTGATGACACCAGTACCGATCATCGAAGGGATCATGCGCAACAGCAACCTGAGAGCATCCCAGTCCGCCCCTGAAATCATGGGATAGTTACCGTGTCTCGCCCTTAGAGGGGGTGCCTGCGGAATTTCAGCATGTTTTTTGCAGGACAGACCTGAAGCAATTACTACCCAACACCATAGCTTTGCACCTAGCATGGTTCCGTCTTACGCTTGTGAAGCCTGCGCCGCTCTCAGCCCGCTCGCGTGAACCTAAAACAATAAGCTTGGCTTGATCAGCAACACCAGCTACGCATGAGTTTGCCAATGCAGACGACAAAGGCTTACCCAAGTTAGCGCCCGTATGGAATATCAGACGCCGATATATAACTGGTACTCCCGCAACGGTGAAAAGGCGTGGAGCCTTTATGGGGAGCTACGCCGAGTGACTTCTAATCCCCCAGAGCACATTGACAATAAAGTAACCGGCTACGGCTTTAACGAAACGGCTCGGGCTTCACTGGCAGTACAACTAAAGTGCTGGCGAAAATGCCGGGAAAATTGTGCCTGATCACTGAACCCCCAACGATATGCCAGCTCACCGATTGATAGGTGGCAGTGGGGATCACGTAGGCGTTGATATACAGCCTCCAATCGTTTCAGGCGAATCCATTCACCGAGACTGTAGGGCGTACTGAAAAATAATTTATGCAAATAGCGAACCGATAAGCCGCAGGCCTGAGCAATATGCTGCGGGTTTAGTTCAGCTGAACACAAGTTTCGGTCGATGTAGTGCTCGATACGCTGCAAATGCAGGGCAGCTAGACTCGAACTCTCACTATTAAGGACGCGCTCATCTTGGCGCAGAGCCATTAACAACGTCGAAAGCACCTGTTCCAGCAGCATATGACGGGCATCCGCATCGCATTCGTCGAAGCGCGCGGCACACATCGCCAGTTGATCAACAAAAATTCGTCCCAATCCACGCCGAGCCTCGAAACAGAAACGGGTGTAGCGCTCGGCTCCACGTATCTGTCCATGTAGCGCGCGCTCAGGCAGCTTGAATACCCAAAGGTCGTTGTCGCAGGAGTAGTGAAAACGATAAGGCGCATCGCCTCGCTCGAAGATGAACCCACCTGGCTTACAATGGAGCTCACGACCGTCTTGCTCGAAGTGTACTTCGGTAAGGCGCGGCACTGTTACAAGGTAACAGGGTTCAGTATCTTCGCTAACCTGGCTCTCGCTGCGCGAATAGCCTAGCTGACTGGAGCGCAGGCGCGATAACGCCAACGGCGTACTGCCCGTTTTCCAAATTTTCAGGCTGCCTTGGAAAATGGCGCTGGAATTGAACTCCAACGACAATGGAAAATATGTATTGCCGATGGCTTCGGCCCAACGCGATTGCCTTTCTCCCTCAGGCCAATACCGCGTAGACAATTGATCTGTCATGAAAGGTCCTCAATTTGTAGTTATTATGAGGGCGGCACCAACGGTGAATGCCGTCGGTGCCGTTGTTACACAATCCTTTGTTAAAAATCCCTGACGGTCAATGACCGGGAGTCAGTTCATATGTGGCCGAGGGATCCAGACTGACCCGCCAGCCCGGTGGAACAAGGATGTTTGTGGTCGCTTCCTCAATCACACAGGGACCTTGAATAATCTGCCCTACTTCTATGCGGTCGCCGTTGTACACAGGCGTGTCCTGCCAATCGTCTTGCGCATTGAACAGCATCGGACGATGACCAGCCGGAATCGCGGCCGTTGCCTTGAGCGGGGTTGCAAGTTCAGGCATTGGTGGACGCTGTAACCGCGCGATCACCGAGCACTCTAGATTAACTAGTTCGACCGGGCTGTTAGGCTCACTGTAGGAAAACAGCGCCTTGTGCCGCTGGTGGAAGGATTCGCGCAGGGCCGCCAGGCTGCTACGGTCGAGCCGGTCGCAGCTCAGTTCGACGCTGCACTCGTGGATCTGTCCGAGGTAACGAATCTCCAGGCTGTACTGGCATTCAATACGATTGTCACCACCGAAACCATCGTCTCGCAGGTTCGTCATACCACGCTCGCGTAACTGCTGCAGGGCCTGGTTTAGTTGCTCCAAATCGACGAACTCGTCATCCAAACGCATCGGCAAAGTAGTCAGCTGATCATAGCGGATGTCAGAGAGAATCTGGCCGAAGGCGCACAGCCCCGAAGCCACCTTGGGAATCAGCACAACCTTGCTGCCGATTTCCTCAGCTAGTCGCATCACGTGCATGCCCGCTGCACCACCGGCACCGATCAGGGCGAAGTCACGGGGATCATAACCACGCTCAATGGACACGCGGCGGATACCACTAACCATGCTCAGGTTAACCAGGGTAATGATACCGACGGCCGCGCGCTCGACACTGATACCCAGCGGTTCGGCAATTTTACTGCGGATCGCATCGATCGCGGCTTGTCGATTTAGACGGATGCTGCCACCGAGCAGTGCACCATCAGCCAGATAACCGAGCGCCAGGTTAGCATCGGTTACAGTCGGCTCGACCCCACCCTTTCCATAACACACAGGCCCGGGGTTAGCCCCGGCACTGCGTGGACCGACCTGGAGCATGCCGAAGTCGTCAAGGTGGGCGATCGAGCCACCGCCGGCGCCAAGGGTTTCCACCTGAATCATTGGCACGCCGATACGGTAACGGAGGAAGTCGCTGTCTTTGCTGAAGTTGGTGCGACCGCCTTTGCTAAGAGTGATGTCGAACGAGGTACCACCCATATCGACGGTGATTACGTTGTCGATACCGAATGGCTGGGCCACGCACAAGCCGGCTTGCGGGGCAGATGCCGGACCGGAGTTGATCGCGTTGACCGCCCGCTCACGCATTACCACGCCAGGAGCCAGACCTCCGTTGGACTGGAAATAGCGGGTAGGCTGCTGCGCGCCCAGCTCCTCGAACAGCGCGTCGATGCGTTCGATATAACGACCCATCACTGGGCTAAGGTAGGCGTTGACCACGGTTGTCGAGGTGCGTGTGTATTCGCGAATCTGCGGGAACACCTCGTGGCCGCTGCAGACAAATACGTCAGGTAAAGCCGCACGCACCATAGCCATAGCGCGCTGCTCGTGACTAGGGTTGCGCACCGACCAGACGAAGGAGATCGCCACCGCCTGCACCTGTTGTTCGCGGAAGTAGTCGATGGCGGCATGAATCGCCGCCTCGTCTAGCGGGCTGAACTCGCTGCCGTCACTGATAATACGCCCGCCGATTGGACGGCGCAGGTGGCGCGGCACTAACATATGCGCCGGTGGATAAGTGGCGTCATAGCGATGGCCATCTTCTTTGTGGCCAAGGCGAATTTCCAGGCTGTCTTCATGGCCATCGGTACACAGCAGGCCCACCTTGACCCCGGTCTTTTCGATCAGTGCGTTGAGCGCCACAGTCGTCCCGTTGATGCACAGATCGCAGTCGGCAATGATCTCGGCTGGTGTACGGCCGAGGGCATCGGCGATTTGCGCCAGACCGTTGCGTATGGCCAGGGTGCCGTCATGTGGGGTGGACGGCGCCTTGAACAACTGCACGTTGCCCTGATGGTCGGCGAGGATGAAATCAGTGAAGGTGCCGCCGGCATCGATGCCCAGGCGATATTGTTGTTTGCTCATTTTCGAATTCTCTGCATTGCTCAAAGGGGCTGTGCTCAGTGCGCGGCTCGGTGTGCGTGGGTTGCGGCTTCATCGAGTTGGCCGTTGCCGTCAATCACTACGCCGTATTCAAGGCGCGCGCCGTCAATCGAGACCAAGCCGTTGCGCACATCGGCTAGAACCGTGGCCAGCGGACGACGTAGTGGGTCGCCATAGCCACCACCGCCCGGGTTGACGTTGATTACGCGCTCACCTGGTTGTGCGGTCAGCAGAGTGTTCTGGATGTAATGGTCTTCCTCACCGTCGACATGTCTATGGATCAAGCGGCCGAGCTTGGGCTCGAGCAGAACATTCTTCGCCCCTGCCGCACCGGCGGTAGGCAGCTGCCGGCCCTCACCGAAACCGACCACGGTCATGGCGTGCTTCAGCGGCTCGAGCTCCAGGCGAGTACCAGAGCCACCGCGGAATTCACCGGCGCCACCACTGTCGGTCATCAGGCTGTAGCGGTGTATCAGTACCGGATAGGAGTACTCAAGCAGTTCGATATCGCCGGACATCAGCGCGCCGAAGCAGCACAGCGGGCCGCAAGCAGGCCAACCATCCATAGCCTTGTTAGCGCCAGCGCCGGAGATGACCGAGGCCAGCACCATGGTCACATATTCATCGTTGTTGTTGCGTGGGTCGTGCCCAGCGATATTGATCCCGCTGGCATGCCCCCAGGAGGCGGTCACACGCTCCGGAGCCGCCTGTTCAAGGGCCAGACGCACGGCATCGGCGAGGGTTTCCATCGGAGTAGTGGTGCAGTTGACGTGCGGTGCCGGCTCCTGGGCGTTGCACAGAGTACCGGACGGGCCAAGGTCTACACTCACGCAGCGATAGAGGCCTTCATTGTAGGGCGGTGGCACCTGGGCGAACATCATCAGTCCGAGGTAAACCCCGGAGATCGAATTGCCCGCGTAGGAGTTGATGAAGTAAGGCACCTGCGGCGGGCTCTCTATCAGAACGTGCGCCTCGTCGCCGCGAATTTCCACCTGGGCAGTGATCGACAATTCTCCCAGACCATGACCGGAGTCTTCGAGAATGGCAGTGCCGCTGTAGAAACCGTCTGGCACATCACGCAACAATGCGCGCATATGACGGTCTGCCATATCTTTCAGCTCGGTAATGCACGCTCGGACCTGGTCGACGCCATAGCGATCGAGCAACTCGATCAGGTGACGCTCGCCCACGCTGCAAGCACCGTACTGGGCATTCAGATCGCCTTCTTGATAGGCGCGGGCGCGCATGTTGGTCAGCAGCAGGTTGATTACGTCTTCCCGGCGCTGGCCCTGGGCCCACAACTTGACAGGCGGGATGCGCAGGCCCTCTGCGTAGATTTCTTTTGCGTCCGGGTTGTAGCCGGCCGGTACCGGGCCGCCAATATCGGTCAGGTGGCCCTTGCAGACCGTCCAGAACACCAGCTCGCCCTTATAGAACACCGGTTTGTACATGCAGCAGTCGAGGATATGACTGCCCATGTAGGCTGGATCGTTATGATAAATAACATCGCCCTCGGCAATCTCATCACCGAAGAAGCCAGCAACGCATTTCATCGCTGGGATAAGCGAACCGAGATGAATAGGAATGTCCTGGCCTTGCAGGATCATTTCCGGGAGGTGATCGAAGAGTGCGTTGGAATAGTCGTGGGCGAGGTTGAACACGCTCGAGCGACTGGTCTTTTCCAGCGTCAGGGTCATTTCTCGCTGGGCTGTTTCGAGCGCACCGCGCACGACTGCCAGGGTGATCGGGTCTACTGTGTTCATGGGTCACCACAAATCTTGTTTTTGTCTGGGGAGGCGTGACGGATGTCTTGCCCACATCGCTAAGGTACGCGCGGGCCTAGCGGCTGGCTTGTCTTCAAGCGCACCGTTTTTTGGCCTGAAGTGAACTGTTTCTACTGGTGCATCTACTCAAGATCTAATGCCGGGAGGCCGGAACGCTGCGATCGGGTAGGAGGCGGCCTCACGGCCGCCGTCCTCCCACACCACCGTGCGTACGGTTCCGTACACGGCGGTTCAGGCCATGCGGTTAAGCCGATTGATCGTATCCAGTATCGAGACCAGTCAAAGTCTGTCCCATAGCTTCTTCGGCAGCGCCTGATTCATATGCGGCGCTCCTGAGTTCCACCACGGGCCTCGGCCATTGAAGGCCGACTTGCAGGCACGCTCCTCGCTCAATCCCAGGCGCATCAGGTTGCGCGCCCTCGTAGAGGGCTGCTTCCATTGCCGCCAGATGACACAGCGAAGTTTGTGCCTGACCCAGCCATCCAGCTCTTCCAGTGGACGCTTGCTCTGGCTGAGCTTGAAGTAGCCTGCCCAGCCTCGCAGCACCGGGTTTACCCGCTCGATGACATTCGCCATCTTGTGGCCCCGCACCCCTCGCAGCAGTTCCCTGAGACGGTCGCGCACACGGCGCAGGCTCATGGTTGCCACTCGCAGTCTAGGCTGCGAGTGCCAACTCATCCCATACCCCAGGTAGTCGCATTTCCACGACCCAGCCACGCGACTCTTGTCCCGATTCAGTCTCAGTTTCAGACGGTGATTCAGGAACCGCTCGACACTGGCCAGCACTCGTTCGCCAGCACGCGGACTACGGACATAAATGTTCGCGTCATCGGCATAGCGCACGAAGCGATGGCCTCGCCGCTCCAACTCACGGTCGAGTTCATCGAGCAGGATGTTCGACAGCAGCGGCGAAAGCGGGCCGCCTTGCGGCGCCCCCTCCTGCCGATGGCTGACAACCCCGCCCGACATGACGCCCGCTTCGAGGTAACGGCGGATGAGTCTGAGCACCTGTTTGTCTTCGACATGGCGCTCAACACAGAACATCAGGATGTCGTGGTTGACCCGATCAAAGAACTTCTCCAGATCGAGTTCCACGCAACACCTATGACCCGCCGCCACATGGGTGCGGGCCATCTCGACAGCCTGGTGAGCGCTTCTGCCCGGACGGAAGCCGTAGCTATAGTCCGAGAACAGCGGATCGAAGATCGGCGTGAGCTGTTGCAGCAGGGCTTGCTGGATCAGGCGATCCACGACACTGGGAATGCCCAGTTGCCGCATACCGCCCTGCGGTTTGGGAATTTCGACCGCCCGCACTGCCTGGGGATGGTATTCACCTGCCAGCAGCCTGACCTTCAGGATGGGCCAATACTGTTTCACGTAGCCTGCCAAGTCGGCGACCGTCATGCCATCGGCACCCGGCGCCCCCTTGTTGCTGACCACGCGCTGATACGCACGCTTGAGATTGAGCGGCGCAAGCACCCGCTCCATCAGCGTGTCCGGCTCCGCGTTCATCCACGTCACCGACGCCGCCGATACCTCTGCGCTGTCAGGCGTCATCCTCGGCCTCTGGCCGGGACTCGGGGTGACAGTCTTCTCTTGGAGAAATTTCTGCATTTCGGTTATCGACGAGACGCTGACGCCTACTGGCGGCATGACCTGTTCGGCCCTTGATGGCGTGGTTGACCGCCACTTACTACGGCCTCGGCTGACTTCTGCACGCCCATCCCGTCGCCTCTCGACAATCGGTAGCACAATGGCAAGCGTACAGATCTCCCAGGGTAATTCGCGCGACCTTCCTGCTTATGCCTGTCGGATCTACGTCGCAGCGTTCCGTGCAAGTATCGGGCTTTGGCGATTATGGCCACCTCACCCCGCTGCGCCGCCTCATCCGCTTCCTGTTCGTCAGGCCAGCATTTTGTCTCGGGCTTCCTTCAGATTCGCAGTCGCCCGCGACACCCTTGCCTTCAGCTAACACTTCCCCTTGCCGGGTGTGTAGAGGACTTTCACCTCCAAGTCGCCAGGCTCACCACCACAGTGAACCCGACAGCGCCAGTCACGGCGCTACGCGCCATGCCTGGCGCACCATAAAAAAACGCCAGCACATGGCTGGCGAAAATAGGAGCGTGAGTGGTTGCTAGGGGCGCTTATTGCCTCAGAAGTAGTAACCGATATTGGTATACAACTGGTTTTCCCAGCGTTCGCTACCGCCGGCGCCCAGGCTCTGGGTGTAGCTACCGCCACCGATGTAGGGATCGTGCTTGCCGTGCAACCACTCGACGGCGATCCATAGGTCTTTCAGCGAGAAAGATGTGCCAAGGATGAAGCGCTGGGAATCCTCGAAGCTGGACTCATCCTTGTCGAACAGGCTGTAGTTACCGTAAACCTTGACACCAGAGAGCCACCCGAGTGAGCCAGGAATGTCATAGCTGAGGTCGGCTACATAGAGGTTACCCTTGGCGGCAACGTTAAAGGTGCCGTCGAAGCTGCCGAAGCTAACCAGCTTGTCTCTGCCGGGATTCTCCGGGCTCATGTCCTGGCGAGTGGCTTGCAGTTGCACGCCCCAGGGGCCATTCTTGCCCGAGTAGTGGACTGCTAGGGCATTTCGGCGGCCGCTATCACGACTGTCCTGGTTCTGCAGCGTCGAGGTCAATGCCGAGGCGCCGATCTCCGACTGCCAGCTCCCAAGCTTTAGGTTGCGGGCCAGACGCCCGACTAAGATGTCGCGCTCGTGGTTATCGCTGCCGTCGACGACGTAGTCATCTGCCGTAGCAACACTGGTTGCATAGGTCCGCCCGCCGCGGCTTGTACCTTGACCCTGATCAGCCGGGCTTAGGTAGTAAGCGAGTTGGAAGTTCCAGTCATCCTGCTGCTGGATGTATTTAACACCAAGGTTCGCAATGTCTTCCAGGCCGATCACGCTGCCCAAGGTCAAGAAGAAAGTGCTGCCGGCATAGGGCAGCAGGCCGAACGGAATCTTGTTTAGTCCCACCTGAATCTGACGCGACTCATCGAACTTGTAGCCGATCCATGCATATTCGGCGAAGGCGATGTCACCGATCTTGTCGGTATAGTCGAAAGGGTAAGCGTCGCCATAGAAACGGTATTTAGCCGCGCCGATCCAACTATCGGAGTTGTAGGTAGCGGTGAGAAAGGCAGTATCGAAACTCAGCTTCTCGATATCCCGGTCGGGGTCGTAGTCGATACGCGCACGCACGGCGCCGCCAATGTCCAAGTTGTCATTGATAGCCACCGCACCTGCGGGTAGCGCGAGCGATGCCAACAATGGAAGTAATATGAGAGTTGCTTGTGGGTGCAGGTTGATCATTTTCATGAATTGGCTCTTAGCATTGTTAGTCTTTTTTTCAGCTACGCAGCACTAAGCCGCTGCGGTGTTGCGGCTTAGTTTTGGATCGGGTTTGGTAGCTGCAGCAAGTTGCCGGAGCCGAATACATCGGCCCGGTGGGCGCCGATATTGGTTTCAGCTGCAGCTGGTGCGGACAAACCAGCTGCGTTTGGCGCTGTTGAGTAGCAGCCAGTAGCTGGCGAACGCGCAGACAAAGGTCACCGGCGCTGAGAAGGTCGCCAGCGTTGCTCCGCCGAAATTCAGCAGCACTATCCCCAGGCCAGCGGCAAAGAACCAGGCGATCAAGCCGCACGGGTTGAAGGCGTTGACTCGTTCGAGAGCGAATTCAATATTGCCCTCGAACAGCTGGGTATATTTCGGCGAGAAAATATGCGCCAAAGCGATCGCTACCCAAGCCACTACAAAGATGCTCTGGTATGCCAGGGCTTGCAGAATGTAGCTGAACACATTGAGCAACATCATTGTGTAGACCACGATGCCAACTACTACGGCCCATGCCATATAAGGCACAGCCGCCAAGCCAAAACGGCCGAAGAACGCATGCATGTTGCTAGCGGCCATGAAGAAATTTGCGGTATTGATACGGGTCTGGCTGACCCAAACGAACAACAACCCCCAGATACCCATCAGCTCGACAATGGCCAGCACCACCGAGACCTCAGACAGGCCGCCCTCTGTGGGAATGGTGGCGGCGAGAAAGATGCCGACCAGACCGTTAATAAGAAAGGTGAAGATATAGAATGGTAGGCCGAAGTTAAATTTAGCGTGGTAGCTGGCGTCCTGCTTACGACCGAAGCGTGCGTAGTCCCAGGTGTACATCATGAGAATCCACACTCCCATGAAATAGGTGAAACAGTCCCACCAGCCATTACTTACTGGCCCGCTCTCAGGCCCCATTTCCAACCAGGCAGAACTGTAGCCGTATTCACCGACGGCCATCGCTACTACGGCAATCAGACCAATCAGGTAGAGCGGCAGCAGCACGCCATTGAACTTATCCAGCCAGGTCTGCACGCTACCGAACACCAGTGGCACGCTGTATAGCACCACTATTAGGCAGGCTTGATTGAGCGTGATGTCGGACACGTAGTGTTGGATAGCAATGGCGATCACCGAGCCTTCAAACACGCTGTAGTAGATCGCCGTGGCGAAGAAAATCAGGGTGGCCAGTGCTGCGCCGGCGCGTCCGAATAGCACCCGGGAGAAGAGTGCGACCGATAATCCGGTCTTAATGGCGTAGCGGGCAATGACCCCGTTGATGGCCGCATAAGTTACGACCGACAAGAGTAAGCCGATTATGGCATTCATCGTACCAAAGCTCATTGCCAGGGTGGCGGACACCACCAGCCAAAACATAGCACTGCAGATGGCCCACCAAGCCATCGTCAGTGAGCCTTTGCTCATGCGGTGTTCTTCCGGAACCGCGACGGTGCTGTAGTCGATACTATCGACCTGTTTTTTGATGTTTCCGGCCATGGCTCTTCTCTTGTTTTTGTAATGAGTGGAGTCATGATCATAAGTACTTCAGGCGGGCGACCACTTGCTGCTGAGCGCACTCTCTTTTGTCATACCTGAAGCTTCTTGCTCTCTGGAAGATGGCCCACCCAGACGAAACTCCTCCAGCGGAAAGCGATGAGAAAATCTCTCAGGCTGTCCAAGTCAGAATAAAAGACCTCAATGACGCTATGGCTTACATCTCTTTCCGAGAGAGCGTTATTAGCGAGCGAGTCACCTAACAACACCTACACTCAGCGTGATAGCCAGACAGACAACATAGCGCTTAAACGTTTCAAGCCAGTAGGACTACAAGCAAAGCACTCAATGACGGGCTCGAGGCCGATTCAATCTCGGCACAACCACCCTAAGCCAGCAACCAGCACTACATGCTACAAGAAGTCAAAACCGGGTACAAAACCGGGTACAAAGAATAACGAAAACAACCAGAATGCCTAAGCTCAAACGCTCAAGCATCAGACTTACCGCATAACGTGTAAGTCAAAAAATTGTCTTTCCCGCACGTCAACTCTATGTTTCAAATGCATTAGCCCTGAAACCCGCACGCCACTTGAGTATGCACGCATAGCACAATTCTATAGGTATTGCAACACATTCCTTTAGGGCTTCAGATCACTTGCTGCAACTGCGGCACGACCTCGAACAAGTCACCCACTAGACCGTAATCCGCCACCTGAAAAATCGGCGCCTCTTCGTCCTTGTTGATTGCCACGATGACCTTGGAGTCTTTCATCCCGGCCAGGTGCTGGATGGCACCGCTGATGCCGACGGCGATGTACAGCTGCGGCGCGACGATCTTGCCGGTCTGGCCAACCTGCATGTCGTTGGGCACGAAACCGGCGTCGACCGCAGCGCGCGAAGCACCGACGGCGGCGCCGAGCTTGTCGGCCAGGGCATACAGGTGCTTGAAGTTGTCGCCGTTCTGCATGCCGCGACCGCCGGAGACGACGATCTTGGCCGCGGTCAGTTCCGGACGATCGGACTTGGCCAGCGCCTCAAAGACGAAGGCCGAGATGCCGGCGTCGCCGCCAACGGCCACGGCTTCCACGACAGCACTGCCGCCTTCGCCGGCCACCGGATCGAAACCGGTGGCACGCACGGTGATCACCTTCACCGCCGCCGAAGACTGCACGGTGGCGATGGCGTTACCGGCGTAGATCGGCCGCTTGAAAGTGTCGGCGCTTTCCACGGCGATGATTTCGGAGATCTGGTCGACGTCCAGCTGGGCGGCGACGCGCGGCAGGATGTTCTTGCCGTTGCTGGTGGCGGCGGCGAGGATGTGGCTGTAACCCTTGCCCCCTGCTTCTTGAACAAGAGCAGCTACCAGCGGCGCAACGTTTTCCGGCAGCTGATGGGCGAAGGCGGCGTTGTCGGCCACCAGCACCTTGGCCACGCCGGCGAGCTTGGCAGCCGCTTCGGCGGCGGCGCCACAGGCGGCACCGGCAACCAGGAGGTGGATGTCGCCACCGATCTTCTGCGCAGCGGCCACGGTGTTGAGAGTGGCCGGCGCCAGGGCGGCATTGGTGTGTTCAGCGATAACCAGGATAGTCATTTAGATTACCTTCGCCTCGTTCTTCAGTTTCTCGACCAGTTCCGCCACCGACTTGACCTTGATGCCGGCCTGGCGGGCAGCCGGCGCTTCGACTTTCAGGGTCTTCACGGTGGACGCGGTGGCAACGCCCAGGGCGTCCGGGGTGAGCACCTCCAGCGGCTTCTTCTTGGCCTTCATGATGTTCGGCAAGGAGGCGTAGCGCGGCTCGTTCAGACGCAGGTCGGTGGTGACGATCGCCGGCAGGTTCAACGCCACGGTCTGCAGGCCGCCGTCGATCTCGCGGGTCACGTTGACCTTGTCGCCCGCCACTTCGACCTTGGAGGCGAAGGTGCCTTGGCCGAAGCCGGTCAGCGCGCCGAGCATCTGGCCGGTCTGGTTGTTGTCGCTGTCGATGGCCTGCTTGCCGAGGATCACCAGCTGCGGCTGCTCCTTGTCGACCACGGCCTTGAGCAGCTTGGCCACGGCCAGGGAGTTCAGCTCGTCAGCACCCTCTTCCTTGACAGCCTCGACCAGGATGGCGCGGTCGGCACCGAGGGCCAAAGCAGTACGCAGCTGCTCTTGCGCCGCCGTCGGGCCGATCGACACCACGACGATTTCACTGGCAACGCCCTTCTCTTTCAGGCGTACGGCTTCTTCCACGGCGATTTCGCAGAAGGGGTTCATCGACATCTTAACGTTGGCGAGATCGACGCCGCTGTTGTCCGCCTTGACGCGAACCTTGACGTTGTAATCGACCACACGCTTGATCGCTACGAGGACTTTCATAAAGGCTCCATGGGAAAAATTGCCCCGGCAAGCTGGCTGGCCGGGGCATGGCAGGTTCAGCGTTCACCAAGCTGTTCGATGATGCCTTGTGCCTTCAACTCGGCCAGGCGCTCATCATCGAGACCCAACTGGCGCTTGAGCACCTCATCGGTATGCTCACCCAGCATCGGCGCGGGGCGCAGGTACTCGACCGGTGTGCGAGACAACTTGATCGGACTGCCGACCGTGACGAAGTCGGCTTTCAAGGGATGGGGAATGTTGACCAGCATGTTGCGCGCCAGTATCTGTGGTTCGTCCAGCGCCTGGGCAATGCTGTTGATGGCCCCTACCGGTACGCCCTGCGGGTGAATGCGCCCTACCCACTCATCGGCGAGCCCTCCGAGAAAGTGACGCGACAGGATGGCAACGATCTCCTCGCGGTTGCTGACTCGGTCGGCGTTGCGCGCGAAACGCGGATCTTTCGGCAGCTCTGGCAGGCCGATGGCGTCGCACAGTGCGACGAACTGTGAGTCGTTGCCGCAGGCAATGATGAAGTCGCGATCACTGGCGCGAAACACCTGGTACGGCACAATGTTGGCGTGGGCGTTGCCATAACGCCCGGGCGGCTTGCCGGAAGCCAGATAGTTCTGGCTCTGGTTGCACAGTGTGGCGACCTGAACATCCAGCAACGCCATATCGATATGTTGACCAAGCCCGGTCTTTTCTCGGCTGAGCAGCGCAGCTTGGATAGCCACCGTCGAGTACAGGCCGGTCATCAGGTCCGCGAAGGCAACGCCTACCTTTTGCGGGCCGCCACCGGGCAGATCGTCGCGCTCGCCGGTGATGCTCATCATTCCACCCATACCCTGAATGATGAAGTCGTAACCCGGTTCTGCGGCGCGCGGCCCGGTCTGGCCGAAACCCGTCACCGAGCAATACACCAGGCGTGGATTGAGCGCAGCGAGGCTAGCGTAATCCAGCCCGTACTTGGCCAAGGAACCGGCCTTGTAGTTCTCGATCAGTACGTCGCAACTGGTAGCCAGGGCCCGCACCATTTCCTGCCCCTCGGGGCTGGCGATGTTTAGCGCCACCGACAACTTGCCGCGATTGGTGGACTGGTAATAAGAAGCCTCGCCGGTGGACTCGGCGTTCTGCCCCTTCATCCATGGCGGCCCCCAGCCACGGGTGTCATCACCCGCGCCCGGCCGTTCGATTTTGATCACTTCGGCACCCAGATCGGCCAGAGTTTGGCCGCACCAGGGACCAGCCAGAATGCGGCTCAAGTCGAGCACGCGATACCCAGTCAAAGCACCCATTTCATTTCACCTTTGCTTGCGCGCACTTACACACGCTCCATCACCATGGCGAGGCCTTGGCCCACGCCGATGCATAGGCTCACCACAGCGTAGCGTTTGCCGCTCTGTTGCAGCGCGCGAGCGGTGCTCAGGGCCAGGCGCGCACCGGATGCACCTAATGGGTGGCCGACGGCGATGGCGCCACCGTGTGGGTTTACCCGCGGGTCGTTGAACGCAACACCCAGACCTTTCAGGCAGCCCAGCACCTGGCTGGCGAACGCTTCGTTGATCTCGATAATGTCCATATCCGCCAGGCTGAGCTGCGCGCGAGCCAATGCCTTATGAATAGCCTCCACCGGGCCGACGCCCATAATGCGCGGGGCCACACCCACGGCGGCGGCCGACAGAATGCGCGCCATCGGAACCAAGCCGTGCCGTTCGCCCGCCGCGGCCGAGCCAATCAGCAATGCCGCCGCGCCATCGTTGACGCCTGATGCGTTGCCGGCGGTAACCACACCACCTTCGGAGAGAGGATTCAGGCGAGCCAAAGCGATCAGGTCCGATTGCGGGCGCGGGTGCTCGTCCTGCTCCACCACATTGGGTGGCGTCTTGCGCCCGGTGGGCACGCTGACCGCGAGCAGTTCTTCCTGAAAGAAACCTGCGCTACGTGCGGCTTCATAACGGGCCTGAGAGCCGGCAGCAAAGACGTCGGCCTCAGCACGGGAGATGCCGTACTCCTGAGCCACGTTATCGCCCGTTTGCGGCATGCTGTCGTTGCCAAACTCGGCGACGATCTTCGGGTTGGGAAAACGGGCGCCAATGGTACTGTCGAACACCGTCAGTTCGCGGCTATAGGCCGCTTCTGCTTTAGCCATGACAAAGGGTGCACGGGACATACTCTCCACCCCGCCGGCGACAAACAGTTCGCCTTCGTTACAGGTCACTGCGCGGGCGGCATCGATCACCGCCGCCAGACCACTGGCGCACAGGCGGTTAACTGTCTGCCCAGGTACGGTCACGGGCAAGCCTGCAAGCAGTGCGGCGTGACGCGCGATGTTGCGGCTGTCCTCCCCTGCCTGGTTGGTATTGCCCAGAATCACGTCCTCGATGGCTTCGCCAGGGATGGCGTGGCGAGCGAGCAATTCGTGGATCACATGGGCGGCGAGGTCGTCTGGGCGTACCGAAGCGAGTGCGCCGCCGTGGCGGCCAAATGGCGTGCGCAGTCCCGCGAAGATGTAGGCGTCGAGCATGGGAAAATCCTAGCGTTGAGGTTCAGTCGGGAGTGGTTCGTTGTGACGCAATGAAAGGCCCAAGGCGGCCCGTCGCCGCAGCCAGGGACCCGGCCGATAACGGGGATCGCCCGTCAGTTCGGTCATGCGTTCAAGAGTGGTGAGCAAACGCTTGGGCCCGACACTATCGCCCCAGGCCAGCGGACCTTGCGGATAACCAAGACCACGGCGCACGCCTTCATCCAGGTCATCGACACTGGCGATACGCTGCTGAACGATATCGCCCGCCAGGTTGACGATCATGGCCAGTACCCTTTGGGCCACAAAGCCGACACTGTCATTGATCACACTGACGCCCACGCCATCGCGGCCCAACAGCGCATGGGCGGCATCGCGCATGTCGGCATGGGTAGCGGGATTTAGCATCAGCGTGCGGTAGCGGGCGATATCCAGCAGCGGGTCGATGCACACCGTGCGCTCAGGATCGGTGCCAAACAGGCCGACGGCGCCGGTGGCATCCAGACCGTAAGGTGCCAGCAAACACAGGGCCTCGCTGCTTGGGACCGTGCCCTCTTCGACCCGCGCGCCCACCTGCTGAAGAAGCTCGGTGAAACGTGCACGATCCTCGGGGTTTTCAGTGCCAAGCCAAACCGGCGGAAATGCTTCCAGCGCAGGTACTGCCTGTGCGGCGGGTGGATCGATCATCTGGCCGTCGGCGTATCGGTAAAACCCACGCCCGACCTTGCGCCCGACGTAGCCGGCATCCAGCATCTGGCGTGTTAGCGCTGCAGGCCGATACCGCGGTTCCTGGTAGAACTGGTTGTAGATCGACTCAATGACTGGATGGGAAACATCAAGAGCCGTCAGATCAAACAGCTCCAAGGGCCCCATGCGAAAACCCAGACCCTCGCGCAGGATACGGTCTACCTCGGCGGGTTCGGCTACGCCTTCCTTGAGAATTTGCAAAGCCTCAGTGCTATATGCACGGCCGGCGTGATTGATGATGAACCCTGGTGTGTCCTTCGCCCGAATACCCCTATGCCCCATGCGGGCAGCCAGGGCTCGGAGGCTGTCGCCTACCTGCGGGTCAGTCGCCAGACCATCGATGACTTCCACCACTTTCATCAGCGGCACAGGGTTAAAAAAATGAAAGCCAGCGATGCGTTGGGGAAGTCGGCAATTGCGAGCAATGCTGGTGACGGAGAGCGATGAGGTGTTGGTAGCCAGAATGCAGTCATCGGCAACCACGGCTTCCAACTCGGCGAGCAAGCCCTGCTTGGCGTCGAGGCGCTCGATAATGGCTTCCACTACCAGGTCGACGTCGCTCAGTTCCGTAAGGGCGCTCGCCACTTGCACGCGGGAGAGCGTGGCCAGCGCATCGGCGTTGGCAATCTTGCCTTTGTCGACCAGCTTGTCCAACGTGCCTTTCAAGCTTTCGCGGGCGCCCTGCGCAGCGCCTTCGCGACTATCAAACAGCGTGACGCGAATGCCCGCCTGAGCGGCGATCTGAGCAATACCTGTACCCATGACTCCGGCGCCAACAACCGCCATCCGGTTAATTTCACGTGTCATCGCTCATTCTCCTGAGAAGATCGCTTTGCGTTTTTCCAGGAAGGCTTGAGCGCCCTCTTTCTGGTCGCTCGAATCGAATAGCAATTGGAAGGCCTTGCGCTCCAACACCAGCGCGCTCTCCAGCGGCAGGTCAGCACCGGCCAGCATCACTTCTTTGATCTGCGCGACGGCTAGCGGCGGCAAGGCGGCGATTTCAGTGGCCAGCTCTAGTGCACGGACAATGGTCTGCTCGTCGCCCACCACTTCACTCAGCATGCCCATGGCCAAGGCTTGCTGGGCCGAGACCAAGCACCCGGTAAGGGCAATGCGCATTGCCTGGAACTTGCCGACCGCGCGGATCAGACGCTGAGTACCGCCGGCGCCCGGCATCAGGCCGAGTTTGACTTCTGGCTGGCCAAAGCGCGCCGACTCGCCGGCGACGATGATGTCGCAGTGCATGGCCAGCTCACAGCCGCCGCCAAGGGCGAAACCATTCACTGCAGCGATGACCGGCTTGGGGCAGCGGGAGATGGCTTCCCACAGCAGCTCGGTATGGCGCAGGTACATTTCAATCGGGCGCGCTTGGGCAAACTCGCGGATATCGGCTCCGGCCACAAAACAGGTGTCACCGCCGGTAAGTACAATCGCCCGCACCTGCCCATTGCGAGCCAGTGCCCGAAAGTGCTCGGCGAGTTGTTCACGCACCGCGCTATTGAGCGCGTTCTTGGCTTCTGGCCGGTCGATGCGTACGACGGCAACGCCGTCTTCTCGAATTTCCAGGTTCACTACAGATTCAGGTTCGTGACTCATACCCACCTCTAAACACGTTTCGCTATACGAAATTGCATTTCGTATTTACGAGATATCATAGGTAGGGTCGCGAATTCATGTAAATCAGAAATCTGAACTATTTTATTATTTCTTTATTAATCAATATATTATCTATCTAAAAATGAGCGTTTTGCATTTCATCTCGGCTCAAATATAATTTCGCCTGACGAAACGTACTTTTATTTGCTTGCAATTTCCAAAAATGAGGTTCTACCATGGCACGCAACAAAGCGGATCAGCAGAAGGCTGAGAGCAGCACTGGAGCGGATGAAATCGCTTTACTGAAGATGGGCATGCTCGACCCGGCCAGTGCGTCGAGTGAGGACGAAACCAGCGGCCAGTTCGTGACTGCGCTGGCACGTGGGCTGGAGCTGATGCGGTGCTTTACCCCGCGCGACAACGTGCTGGGCAATCAGGAACTGGCGCGGATGACCGGGCTACCCAAGCCGACCGTGACGCGCTTGACCAACACCCTGATGCGCCTTGGCTGCCTCAAGCGTGAGGTGCACTCGGGCAAGTACCAGCTGGATGTCGGTGTGCTGGGGTTCGGCTACGCCATGCTGTCGAATCTGTCGATTCGCTCGGTGGCGCACCCGCTGATGGAAGAGCTGGCCAATCACGCTCAAGCCGCAGTGGCAATGGCGGCCCGGGATCGCCTGCAGATGGTTTACCTGGACGTCGTTCAGGGCCAAGGCAATACCACGATGCGGCGGCAGATCGGCAGCTACTTGCCACTGGCGCAAAGCTCGGCGGGACGCGCATGCCTGGCGGCGATGCCAGAGAGCGAGCGAGAGTTTCTCCTCGACCACATGCGCCAACGCGAAGCAGCACAGTGGCCGGTGATCCGCAAGGGCCTGGATCGCGCGTTTCGCGATTACACCGATTACGGCTTTTGCCTATCGATCGGCGAGTGGCACCGCGACGTCAACTCAGTCGCCGTGCCGCTGTTACACCCGCAGTTCGGGTTACTGACCTTCAACTGCGGTGGACCGAGCTTCCAGCTTCCACGGGACAAGCTCACTGACGATATCGGGCCTCGCCTGATCAACATGGTTAACAACATCGGCGCCGCCGCTCGGTAACCCTTCAGGGTGACGGTGCACCGTACTACATCGGCCCACTTCCGGGCCCAGAGGAGCGCACATGATCCGTGATACCGAAACCCTGCAGATTCTGCTGGATTCTCTTCGCCAGTTCGTCGGTGAGGTACTGATTCCTCGGGAAAACGAGGTGGCTGAAACGGATGCGATCCCTAAGGACATCGTCGATCAGATGCGCGAGATGGGCCTGTTCGGGTTAACGATTCCGGAAGCCTATGGCGGCCTGGGCGTGACTATGGAGGAAGAGGTAAACATCGCCTTCGAGTTGGGTCGCACCTCACCGGCTTTCCGTTCCTACATCGGCACCAACAACGGCATTGGCTCAATCGGCATTTTGCTTGACGGTACAGAGGAGCAGCGCAACCAGTACCTGCCGCAACTGGCAAGCGGCGAGCTGCTCAGCTCGTTCTGCCTGACCGAGCCAGATGCCGGCTCCGATGCGGGCTCGTTGAAAACCAATGCTGTGCGTGACGCTGACAGCTACATCCTCAACGGTACCAAACGTTACATCACCAACGCGCCACACGCGGGCATTTACACGGTGATGGCCCGTACCAACCCGGAAATCAAAGGCGCCTCCGGTATCAGCGCCTTTATCGTTGAGCGCGGCACACCCGGCGTGTCGCTGGGCAAGACGGACCACAAGATGGGCCACAAAGGCGCCCATACCTGCGACGTGATCTTTGAAAATGCGCGAGTGCCCGCCAGCCAGTTGATAGGCGGCGTCGAAGGCGTTGGTTTCAAGACCGCGATGAAGGTGCTGGATAAGGGCCGCCTGCATATCGCTGCACTGAGTGTCGGCGCAGCCGAACGCATGCTGGACGATGCCCTGCACTATGCGCTGGACCGCAAACAGTTCGGCCAGCCCATCGCGGAGTTCCAACTGATCCAGGCGATGCTGGCTGATAGCAAAGCCGAAATCTACGCGGCCCGCTGCATGGTGCTGGATGCCGCGCGCAAGCGCGACGAGGGCAAGAACGTCAGTACCGAAGCCTCCTGCGCGAAGATGTTCTCCACCGAGATGTGCGGTCGTGTCGCCGACCGCTGCGTGCAGATCCACGGTGGCGCCGGCTACGTCAGCGAGTACGCCATTGAGCGCTTCTACCGTGACGTGCGGCTGTTCCGTATCTACGAAGGCACCACACAGATTCAGCAGGTGGTTATCGCCCGTAACATGATCCGCGAAGCGCAGCGGTGACACGGCACCTGCTCTGACACCAGTTGGGCTCCAGTCGCGCCGAGACTCAATAGCGCCACATCCTGGCTTCAAGGTAGTTGTTCGACATGAGTGCGTGTTCCACTGGTGTGGTCCCGAAAGCCTCAGCCTGCGAGCTTCCCGTCAACCTACCCCCAGATGAACTGCGGGGTAGCTGCACGAAACTGGAATTCCAACTACGCCACAGTAGGTCGCACAGCACAGTGCAGGCGCTGCCAGCGGCAACGATGAGGCTATAGGGAAAAGTCGAGCTGGCAATACCAGCAAGATTCACCTGGCGGTGGACGCCCACGGCTTGCCCATCGAGTTTGAAATCACAGGTGGCCAAATCAATGACTGCACTCAGGCACCCGCGTTGATTTCCAAGCTCCCGGCGGCAGAAACCATCGTCGCGGATAAGGGCTATGACAGCGAGAGAATCCGGGAGCAGGTTGAGCTACAAGGGGCCAAGGCCGTGATCCCGAGAAAGCGTAACTCCGTGAAAGGCAACGCGGATCTGGACAGAGGTCTTTACCGCAATCGGCACCTGGTGGAAAACGCCTTTGCCCGGCTGAAGCATTACCGGGCGGTGGCATCTCGATTCGACAAGCTCAAGAGAAATTACGAGAGCGTGGTGGCCATGGCCTGTGCCTTCCTATGGCTACCCATGTGAAATGGCAACAGCCCCTAGCGGTACTTAGCAACTGTTGATCGCCGGTGCGCCGGTAAATGGCGGGCTGATTGGAGAAATAATTTCTACATATAGGCGATTTACAGCGTGTTTATCGCCTTCTGTATCTCTCCTATTCTCTCTCGACTGCTCTGCTGCATTGATTGGCTGAGCCCGGACTGACCGCATGGTTAGCCCTAATCGCGCTAAACCCAACCTGAATAGAGGATCACTCCATGCCCGTTGTACGAGTCAGCTGGTTCGAAGGAAAAGACCACGCCGCGAAGGAAGCTGTCGCTGCAGAAATCACCCAGAGCATCGTGAAAAACACCGGTACCGATGCCAATTACATCTACGTCATTTTTGAAGACGTGGCGCCATCGGATTGGGCCGGTGCAGGCAAGCTGTTCGGCGACGATCCGAAGAAGACCTAAGGTCATTCGGCGTTAATGGCCAGTGGGCTGCAAGGAGTGTTACATCTTCTTTGCAGCCCGGGCTTGGCTCTTTTGTGCTGGGTAGCCGGACTCCCAGTCGACCTGCTCAAACTGTTCGACCAGAAAATTGATAAATGCCCGCACCTTGGATGCCAGGTGTTTGCGGGTTGGGTAGACGGCATAAATACCCAGTTCTACCGAGCGATACTCCGGTAGCAACTCCACCAGATCACCCCGCCGAAGATCCTCACTTACCATAAAGCTTGGCTGCAGCAAAATGCCGCCAGCAGTCAACGCAATAGATCGGCATGTATCACCGTTATTGCAGCGAATGACCGAACGCGTGTTGACCTTATGCTCGCCATCGGGCCCGGTAAAACTCCATTCGTTCCCACTGGAAAAGTTGCTATAGGCAATCACCCGGTGCTCGGCCAGGTCTTGCGGCACTTCTACTGGTGCATGGCTTTTGATGTAGCTCGGGGCTGCACACAGGCGCATCCGCGTGCTGGCAAACCGGCGCCCCACCAGTGAAGAGCTTTCCAACCGGGCGATGCGCACCGCGACGTCATACCCCTCCTCCACCAAATCGACCTGGCGATCGTTCAGGCTGATATCCAGCTCAATCTTCGGGTTTTGCTCCAAAAAGGCAGTCCACAGCGGCGCCAGGTGCAACACACCAAAACTCACCGGCGCATTGACCCGCAGCACGCCGGCAGGCTCATGGTTGCCCGAAGAAACAGCGCTTTCCGCCTCCCCCATCAACGCCAGCACTTCCCGCGCTTGCTGGTAGAAAACCCGTCCTTCTTCGGTCAGTGATAAGCGTCGCGTGGTGCGTTGCAGCAGGCGTACGCCCAGGCGTTCCTCCAGCGCATTTACATGCCTGGAAACGGCGGCCTTGGACATTTCCAGCGCATCGACGGCACCGACAAAGCTGCCCTTGTCGACCACGGCGCAAAACACCTGCATCTCCAACGCGCGATCCATTATTGCCTCACTTATCGGAACTATAAGTCACATTAAATCATGTTTATCTCGTAAATCGAATCTTTAAACTGGATCCCATCACACACAGCACGAGGCAAAAGACATGAACATTACCCTTATCGGTACCGGCAACATGGGCTCGGCTTTCGCTCAACAGTTGTCCCAGTTTGGACACCATGTTCGTATCACCGGCCGTGATCTGGACAAGGCGCACGCCCTCGCCGCGCAGCATCAAAACGTCGAAGCATTCGCCGCTGATCAGGCCCTTGGCCAGAACGAAGTGGTGATCGTCGCCACTGCTTACCAGGACGCCTTAACCGCGCTGAAAAGTCTGGGCAGTCTCGAAGGCAAAGTGGTCATCGACATCACCAACCCGCTGACAGCCGACTACATGGGTCTGACCATCGGCCACAGCACCAGTGCAGCGGAGGAAATCGCCAAGGCGCTGCCAGGTGTGGAGCTGGTCAAGGGCTTCAACACCCTGTTCGCCCAAGTGCTGGCCAGCGGTCCCACATTTGCCAACGAGCAGCAAGGCAGCGTGTTCCTGGCCAGCGATAGCGCACGAGCCAAACAAACCGCCGTTGCTCTTGCGCAAAGCCTGGGTTGGAAAACCGTGGATGCCGGCGGTTTGGTAAACGCGCGTTATCTGGAAGCGTTGGCCGGGTTGAACATCTACCTCGGCTATGGCGCAGGGCTCGGCACGCAGATCGCGCCGGTCTGGCTCAATCGTTAATTCCCACTTACCCAATGCCTGGCGCCACGGCCGAAACAGCTGTGGCCCCGGGCAACCCACACTCCCCGTATTGGAAAACACCCATGACCGCCGCTAGCCGCACCCTCCCCTATGCCGCCCTGGTACTACGCCTAATCCTTGGCGTGATGTTTCTCGCTCATGGCCTGACCAAGCTGCTGGTGTTCACCCCGGCCGGCACAGCAGGTTTCTTTGAGTCCGTTGGCTTCTCCGGCTTTCTTGCCTATCCGGTCATTGCCTTTGAAGTGGTCGGCGGCCTGTTCCTGATCCTTGGTGTACTCGCTCGCTGGGTAGCGGCCCTAGCCACCGTGCAACTGCTGGTGGCAGCAAGCGTGCACTTCGGTAATGGCTGGAGCTTCACCAACGCCAATGGTGGCTGGGAATACCCGGTCTTTCTGGCATTCACTGCACTGGCCTTGGCGCTGCTGGATGACGGAGCCTTCGCCTTGAAACGTTCAGCACGTAACTAACCGCTCGCTGCTTTCGGCCAGGTTGCCTTTGCCGGGTTCTCGCCAAACTTGGCAAGGGTAAAATCCAGAAAGCTTTTCAGCCTTGGTGTCATGCCCCGGTCCGGCGTACGCAGCACATGAAAGGGTCGAGTGGGCATGGGATATCGAGGCAGTTGGACGATCTATCCGCTTGGCTTTCAAGTCTTAAATAAACAAGGTAATCCCCCGGCTTAGCCGAGGGACTCCTTGAGGTTGACCGTGTGATGCGGTCATCAGGAACCTTCTATCTCGACCAAGAGATAGGGGTACCCAATGAGAGATTACCAAAGCCTTGCTCACACGAAGTGGGACTGTAAGTACCACGTTGTATTCATCCCGAAGAGGCGTAAGAAGGCGATCTTCGGAGCGATCCGCAAGCACCTGGGGGGAGGTGCTACATGAGTTGGCGAGGCAGCGTGAGTGCCGGATCGTGGAGGGTCACTTGATGCCAGAGCCGAGCCCGAACGATAATTTCAAGATGGAGCCGGACTAATGCGACGCGTCGTTCAGCCGACGCGTATCCGGACTTTCAATCCGTAATTCACTAACCCACCGACTTCAGTCGGTGGTTGTTTAGTGCTACCACCGGCGTAGACGAACTGATGATTGATGCGCGCATCTACGACCCGACGGCGCGTTGCCGTTCGTATCAACTGGCAGCGGAATCGATTGGAGATCTGCTCACTCACTGACAGCGTGCGCGCCGGTGACCTTCAGGTCACCCGTGCGGAACACACGTGCCAGGTAGTCAAGGGTTCAGAGGATATCGTCCACCACGCCGCCATCGACCCGCAGCGCAGCGCCGCTGGTGGCTGACGCCTGGGTGGAGCAGATATAGACGACCATATTGGCGACCTCATCGACCGTGGCCGCACGTTGAATCAACGAGGTGGGACGGTGGGTCATGACGAATTCGGCAGCGACGGCCTCCAAGGATTTGCCGGAGCGGGCAGACTCTCCTTTGAGCAGCTCAGCCAAGCCATCAGACAGTGTCGGGCCTGGCAGCACGCTGTTAACGGTTACGCCGCTGCCGGCCACACGTTTGGCCAAGCCACGCGACAACGCCAGTTGCGCCGTCTTGGTTACGCCGTAATGAACCATATCGGCCGGGATATTTCGGGCTGACTCCGAGGAGATAAACACCACCCTACCCCAACCTCGTTGGACCATGGCTGGAACCAACGCGCGGCTCAGGCGAACACCGGACATTACGTTAGTTTGCCAATAGTCTTCCCAGCAGTCGTCATCGGCCTCGAAGAAATCGGCCAAACCATAGATGCCGGCGTTGTTGACCAGAATGTCGATGGTGGGAAGCGCAGCTGTAAGAACGCCAACGCCGTCGGCATTGCCCAGATCAGCCGCGACTCCGCTGAAGGTGGCCTGCGGTACCGCTTCGCTCAAACGTGCCAGGGCTTTTTCGACCGAGCTGTCACTCCGCCCGTTGATGATCACGATAGCGCCGGTGAGCGCCAGGCCATGGGCAATGGCGAAGCCGATGCCGCCTGTGGAGGCAGTAACCAAAGCGGTCTTGCCGGCAAGATTGATGTGCATGCGTATTGACCCTCTAGCGCCAGGTAGTACCCGGCAGGTTAGATCGGTTGCTGAATAGTCAGCGGTCTTGTCCGCCGGCTACTGACTGGCGGTGTCAGGTCCGGGTAAACCCATCAAACGGATTCATGTACACCGCGCCAAAGGCATCCAGGTGCTTGCGCGTCGGCGCGTCTGGGTTGCCATAAACTAGCAGGCTGGTGATTTTCACCAGCTCGAGAAACTTTTCGCCGAACGGCGCGAAGGTTTCTTCAATATGGTTAACGACAGCATCGGCACGGTAACGCTCGATAATGTGCACCTCAGTGCGAGCCTCGTTGACGCTGTATTCGTACATCAAGGTGCCAGGCTCTTCGCTCGTAGCGGCGACAATCTTGGCAACCAGCGTTTTAAATTCAGGGAAGTCTTCCGGAGCCAGGCTTAGGGTAAAAATGCTGATGACTTCGTCTTTCATGGGGCGTCCTCACAGAAGTAAATGACCAACCCCATGCGATAGATGCAGAGGGTTGCTGAGTCAGCAGCCATGCTAAGGTAGAGCAGCAAGCTGATAAACAACCTTGAAATCACAGATAGGTAGCGTAATTTGCTACCAACTCTTGCGCCTAGGAAAACGGCAATGACCTCCGAAGATTCCTTCAGCGGCATCCATATTTTTCTCGCCACCGCCCGCTCTGCGACCTTCACAGAGGCAG
Organism: Pseudomonas sp. ef1; assembly: GCF_007293365.2. Lineage (NCBI taxonomy): Bacteria > Pseudomonadati > Pseudomonadota > Gammaproteobacteria > Pseudomonadales > Pseudomonadaceae > Pseudomonas > Pseudomonas sp. ef1. The sequence continues at coordinate 4,041,104 of NZ_CM129815.1, forward strand.
CCGAGCGCCTGGGGCTGTCCAAGTCGGCCGTAGGTAAGGCGATTGCACGGCTGGAGGCACGGGTGGGTACCAGCCTGTTTTATCGCTCGACCCGCCGCTTGTCCCTGTCTCCGGATGGCGAGGCCTACTTCACCGTGTGGTCCAATGCGCTGGAGGAGATCAAGGCCACCGAGAGCAACCTCGGCAACAAGTTAGGCGTGCCCACAGGGCGCTTGCGGGTGGACATGCCGGTCGCGTTCGGTAAACAGGTGGTACTGCCGGTGCTACTGGAGATGAGCAAACGCTTCCCGCAGTTGCAACTGACCTTGACCTTTAGCGACCAACTGGTGGACCTGACGGAAGAAGGTATCGACCTGGCCATTCGTTTTGGCAGCGTCGACAACGTCCCCGGCCTGGTGGCCAGACGCCTGACGTCACACCGCTGGGTAACCTGTGCAGCGCCGGGTTATCTGGAAGAATATGGTACGCCGTTGACGCTCGAGGACATGGGCCAGCACCGCAGCATCGTCGGCTATCGCCGCGGCAGCCTAATGCCCTGGAAAATGGCCCAGGCCGGGCAATCCTTGAAGTTCTCGCCACCACCGACCTATCAGTTTGACGATGCCGAAGCGATGATTGAAGCCACGCGAGCCGGCCTCGGTATTTGCCAGATGCCGCTCTGTCTATTTGAAAAGGACATCGCCCAGCAGGTTGTTGTTACGGTACTCGAGCCCTTTGAACCGGCGCCTGTCGAGGTCCACGCACTATGGTCGAAGAGCAATCATCTGCGGCCCAAAATTCGTTACCTGGTCGACGAGTTATTGAAGCTGTATGGCCACAGCTAACGGCAGAACGGACAGCTACTGCGCGACCTTGGCGCGGGGTTGATCAACGCCAGCCCCATTAACTCAGGGTGCCACTCAGCAGCCATAGCGATGAGCGCGGACTGATCTGTAACAAAGCCAGGGAGCCCCCAAATACTAGAGCCCGCCGACCAGGGATCTACTCACCAACCTGCGTTCTGGCCAGGCGCAGGGGGCAATATTGGCACCTTGATGTGTAGCTCAGCGCTCCGGCTGGCAGCGGCCTGAAGAGTCGACAAGTGACCGCCAATTATCCCGGTTTTCGAGATAGTTATTCACCAATATCTGAGTTTATCTCCAAAATCGAATCTATAAACTTTGAGCCATCCCCAGCCAATCAGTGCGCTGTGGGTAGGCAGGTCAGTGAGCGGCGCACACGCTTTGCAACGCCGATCAGTCCACCTCTTGCTGCTGCGGCCCCAATATCTAAGCAGGATTTCAACCATGAGTCTGGCCTATCCAGTGTTGTTCGTGTCCCACGGAGCACCAACCTTTGCCATCGAACCCGGCCAGGCCGGGGCACGCCTGGCTGAGCTAGGCCGAGCGCTGCCACGGCCTAGCGCCATCGTAATCGTCTCTCCTCACTGGATGACCCGTGGGAGCGTGCGTGTAGGCAGCAGCAAGGCGCCGGAAACCATTCACGACTTCGGAGGCTTTCCGCAAGCACTGTATCGCCTGCAATACCCTGCAACCGGCAATCCTGCATTGGCCGAGCAAATCTGCAACCTGCTTTCCCGCAATGGGATTGCCGCAACTACCGAATCGAATCGAGGCCTGGACCACGGCGCCTGGGTGCCGTTGCTGCACCTATTGCCCACTGCGGATATCCCGGTGGTCCAAGTGTCCATGCCCCACCCGCTCAATCCATTGGGTGCCTGGCAGCTTGGCCAGGCACTCAAGCCGCTGCGCGATCAGGGCGTGCTGATCATTGGCTCCGGCAGTCTGACCCATAACCTTTATGAGTTCCGTAGCAACTACGGCGACCCGGCTGAGTACGTAGCGCGTTTTTCCGACTGGATCCGTGACGCCCTGCAAGCCGGTGACCTGCCAGCGCTGCTCGCCTACCGCCGCAATGCCCCGGAGGCCGAGCGTGCGCACCCCAGTGAAGAACATTTGTTGCCGCTATTTCTGGCGCTCGGTGCCGCAGGCGAGCACTACGCCGTGGATGTGCTAGAGGGCGGTGTCGCCGACGGCGTACTGGCTATGGACAGCTACCTGTTCAAAAGCCCAACCGCCACTCAGGAGATTACTCAAGCATGAACCTGCCACTAGCCATTTCAGAACTGCAGCAAGAACCGCAATCCGGCCTTGTCTATCGTCGGGTAATCCGTGCTGCTGCCCCTCGTGCACGTCTCCTGCTATTGCATGGTGTAGGCGGTAATGAAACCAATCTGGCAGGCCTTTCCGGCTTTATCCCAGAAGGAATTGAAATATTGCTGGTACGCAGCCGCCTGCAAATCGCAGCTGAGGGCTTTGCCTGGTTTCAGGTAAATTTCACCAACGAAGGCCCGGTGATCGTTGAAGAGCAAGCGGAAACCAGCCGCCAGAAACTAGTGGAGCTTGTAACTGCCTTACCACAAATGCCTACAGTGATAGCTGGCTTTAGCCAGGGCGGTATTCTCAGTGCAAGCGTCGGGCTTAGCGCCCCTCATTGCGTGCTAGGCTTTGGCTTGTTCAGCGGCAGAATTCTCCCTGAGCTGGCACCACACATTGCCAGCGCTCAAGCATTGAGTTCGCTATCGGCGTTTATTGCTCATGGCTATGGTGATAACAAGCTCCCCGTGTCTTGGGCACAAAAAGCGGATGCCTGGTTGCACCAACTGAACGTGCATCATGAAACATACCTGTACGACATGGGCCACGAAATCACCAATGAAGAAGTGGAAGATTTCATTCAGTGGCTGAAGCCTGTATTGAACATCGCCTGAGCGACCTTGATGGTGAACTCCCGCAGTAAACTTACGGAAGTGGATCTACTTCTTAAAGCGTTAGCCAGCCCCCAGCGCCGGTTGATCCTTGAGTGGCTCCGTGACCCAGAGAAACACTTTCCGCAGCAGGAACATGCATTCCTGCTCGGTGTGTGTGCCGGCCAGATTGAGCGCAAGTGCAAGTTGGCCCAATCGACCGTGTCCGATCACTTGCGCACGCTGCATCGCACAGGATTGATTACTTGCCAAAAGCTCGGCCCGATCCATTTTTTTCAAACGCTGCGAATACACCATCGAAATGCTGGTGAAAACATTGAAAGCGATGCTGTAAAGGGGATTTGAGAGCTCTGCCATGACTATTCGCGAGGACACATTTGCATCCATCGATCTCAATTTATTGGTGGTTTTTATGTGTATTTACAAGGAACAAAGTATAACGTTAGCAGCCAAGAGTCTTGGCGTAACACAGCCAGCCGTAAGCAATTCGCTGGTCAAGCTACGTGACAAATTTAATGATCCGCTCTTTACTCGTTCGGGCAGGGGTATTGTGGCAACACCGAAAGCGAAAAAAATTGCTTCTGAATTATGTCCAGCGATGAGACTGATTACAGCCACACTAGCATCGAACTTTAGATAATCCTCTTTGCAGCAGAGCACTATTGGCCTGCTCTAACCTCTCATGACTGGCGGTGTCAGGTGGACTGACAGATGACTGGAGTCTATGTCGCTGGTGGCATCATGTTATGCCGACGCAAGCTGAACATTCCTGTCTGTAATTGAGCAATCATCTGATGGCGAACTCTCATGGTTTACCGTCGCCCTTTCGATACGTATCAATAACACCAGCCACATCAAGGCCAAAGCCCAGCATTGGGTGTAATTGCTCCGCGGAAACAAAGCAGCCATCACCGGAAGTGCTGAATGGCTTGAGGCGGTCAACTGCCCGGCAGTGCAATTGGACGAGGCAAACTCGACAAAGCCTCCGCCTCCAGGCCTGGCACCATCGGCCGCAGTTGCCCGGGGAAAAAGCCGGTGCTGTCCACATAGAGCAGTACCGACTTGGCATCGCGCCAACCGACATAGCCCATCAACGCCTTCTGGTCCCAGCCACTGCGCGTGGCCCAGGTGGCAAAGCCACGGCGTAGGGAGTGGCTGCTATACAACTCGGCGGGCAATCCGGCCGCTTTCAGTACCGCCCGCAGCAGCGGGATGACGCTGTGCGGGTGCAGGCCCTGCTCGCGCAGGTGACCCCAGCGGTCAATGCCGCGGAACACCGGACCGCGGGCGATGCCGGCGACACAGATCCAGTCGTTGTAGGCCTGCACCGGGCAGAGGCGGGCCAGCGCCGGCGCACTGTAGGTCTGTCCCTGGTTGTCACGGTCGCCCTTGCTCCACGGCAGGAACAGCTGCATGCCCTCCCCCGGCCGTACCTGGATGTGCTCGACCTGCAGGCGGCACAGTTCGTCGCTGCGAAAGGCGCGCCAGAAGCCGATCAGCAGCAATGCGCGATTACGCCAGCAGCGCAACAGCTGCGGCAGGTCGCCCTCGTCCAGTGCTTTCTCGCCCGCCCGCTCCAGCCACGCCACGCACTGCTCCAGTTCGCGCAGCTGCAGCGGTTCGGCCTGCTTCTCCGGCTTCGGGTGCAAGGTACGAATGCCCTTGAGGATCTGACGAACCAGCGGGGTCTTGGTCGGATCCGGGAAGCCCTGGCTGACATGCCACTGCGCCAAGGCCGCCAGGCGCAGCTTGAGGGTGTTGCTGGACAACGTGGCGGCGTGATCGACCAAGTAACGCACGATGGCATCGCTGGTCGCCGGCAGAAAGCCGCCCCAGGCGACCTCGAAGTGCTCGAGCGCTTGCCGGTAGCTGCGCCGGGTGTTGGGGCGGGTACCGGCCTGCAGGTACCGCTCGATCTCGTGGCTCATCGACGCACATCCCCTTGATGTACTGGTGAGCGACTGCCAAACGACGAAAAAATCGCCTCACCTTGGATAATTAAAGATTATCCGACCTTATTTATTGGATAGTGGAAATATAATACGTTGGACGTATCATATATTACTGATCAGATGCCGTTGATCGACGAGCCCACCCTAGACCCCAGTAGATTGGCGTTGAAGGCTCAGGAGGCGGCCGCAGGCTTTGTTGCCAGCGGCACCGCCGAAAACACGGTACGGAGCTATCGCAGCGCCCTCGCCTACTGGTCGGCTTGGCTGCACCTGCGCTACGGCGTTGCGATGGGCGATGCGCCTGTACAGTCGACTGTAGTCATTCAGTTCGTGGTGGATCACCTGGCGCGCCCACTGGCAAATGGTGCATGGACCTATCTGCTACCGCCGACCATCGATGCCGCGTTAGTCGCGGCACGTGTGAAGGCAAAGCCGGGACCTCTGAGCTACAACACGGTATGTCATCGGCTTTCGGCACTGGGCAGGTGGCATCGCTTCAACAACTGGGAAAGCCCAACTGAAGCACTGGCAGTGAAAACGCTGCTGCGAGATGCGCGAAAAGCCCAGGCGCGCCAGGGGGTAGTTGTCCGCAAAAAGACGGCAGCTGTGGTGGAGGCTCTGGAGGCCATGTTGGCGACCTGTACGGATGGCATTCGCGGTACTCGTGATAGCGCCCTCCTCCTGATGGCGTGGAGTGGCGGCGGGCGTCGTCGATCCGAGGTGACCGGCCTGCAGGTCGACGATGTGCGCAAACTGGATGAAGACACTTGGCTCTATACGCTGGGCGTCACCAAAACAGACACCACGGGATCCCGTCGCGAAAAACCTCTGCTGGGTCGCGCTGCACACGCGTTGACGGCTTGGCTCATCGCCGCGCCCGCCGATACCGGTCCGCTTTTTCGGCGCCTCTACAAGGGCGGCAAAGTCAGCCCGTTCGGACTATCGTCTGATCAGGTAGCACGGATCGTTCAGCGCCGCGCCAAATTGGCTGGCCTCGACGGCGACTGGGCCGCGCACAGCTTACGCTCGGGCTTTGTAACGGAAGCGGGTCGCCAGGGGGCCCCATTGGGTGAAGTGATGGCCATGACTGAACATCGCAGTGTCGAAACCGTTATGGGCTACTTCCAAGCCGGAGTGCTGCTGAGCAGCCGCGCCTCGATGTTGCTTCAACCCCTGCCCGCCCCATCAGGCCCAACCAACCAGCCTGACTAGCGGTCGACGCACCGCGTCGGAAAATGCCGCGCACGCGTGTCCTATTGAGAGGTGGAGCTCCTGGTTATGAGTCCATTGCACGGTAGCGGAATTGATGCGCAACCCCAGCTGGGCACTCGCAACTCCGGGTGTAACCAATACATGACCGCATGGCGACGCCCAAGCAGCCAGCATCTCAGCATGCTTCGTCTACTCGGGTAGTTAAGCAAACAGCTGGCGGCCCTGCGCTAGACAGCGAAGGCTCCGTCGCAGGGGCAAGATAGTCAAGTGCTTACCAGTCGCTGTGGCCTGCGCTCGCCTTATGAATACGCCTGGTCGGCAGGTGCGCTTCAAATACCCACACTGAAAGTCTTACCAGACTCGACCCTGTGCTTGCTGCACAAGTCGCGAAGCTTTTTTTCCGAACCGTCAGGATGAATTTGTACGAGCACGCCATCCTTCGCCATTATCAGTGAATGCCCTGCGGCAACCGCACGCAGATACGCAGCATTAGTGGCGACGGCGGCCAGCTTAGGAATCATTGCCTCTAGTCGGTCTATTTCATCATCACTGAGTTCGCTCATGCTCTGTTCTCTGCTCCTGCCAGCCTGATGTCGATGCTGCCCGTAGAAAAGATATCCATGAGCGACCCTACGCCCCGATCACAGGTAAGTCGATCCCATTTTTGACGCACACAGTGAAGCCTCGACTTAGCCGCTCAGCACTCCACAGCGTACGTGCAAATTCGAGTCGATGTGACAGCAGCCTTGATGTGAACAAACCATCGTAGCCGTAGCAAGATGAGTGCATTCGCTTCTAAGCATCTGAGCCCTCTTCAGGTGGACAAAAAATGCCGTCAGCCCTTGGAAGGCTAGACCGCCAGCTGTCACCGGGCATGATCCGGCACATGTACAGATCGAACAGCGGCGCGGTAAAAGCGGCGCCGTTGTGGGGCGGCGACCAGATCATCCCTTTGCTAATCAGGGAGTTGCGAATTGAGGTGAGAGATCGGCTTGTACGGCCCAGGGATGCCGCAATGTCGCCCGAACGATGAGGCCCCTCCCCAAGCGAAGCCATGGCGCGCAAATAAATGTGTTCTGCCACGGTCATTCGGTCGAGTCTTACCCTAAAAAAACCTTCGTCCAGAGCAGCAATAACGTGCCCGGACGCCTTCTGGACGTCTGCAAGCGTGATGTGGTTATTCTGCCCTGCGTCCCAGACATGACTGCCCCACTCTTGAATGAAATAAGGGTAGCCGCGTGTGAGGTGAGCAACCATGTCGGCCGCTTCTGAGTCTACAGTCACGCCCTCGGCCTCCGCTGGTTTTACAAAGGCCAGACGCGTCTGGTGTGGCTCCAGCGAACCGACCTCTAGGTAGTCGAAGAGGCGCTTCGCGTGGTTTTTCACATGTCCAGCAGGGTGTCGGAGTTGTGGGAGGCCTGCACCGACGAGGGCAACCGGCAAGATCAATCGCGAGACGCGATGCAGCGCTGCGATAAGCGCGGCGAGCTGTTCTTCTGCTACGTTTTGCAGCTCATCCACGAAAATAACAAGGACGGTGTGAGCTGCTTTGGCGGCTTCACCGAGTTTAGTCAGCAGGGTTGTAAATTCCTCCTCGAGATCACCTTTGCCCGCCAGAGCTGCCTCGGCTTCGTAGTCAATACCGACCTTGAGATCGCTGAACTTCGGCTCCAAAGCCTTGGCAAAACCGGCTAAGGCTCGCAGTCCAGTTATCGCTGCGTTCTTGGCAGGTACGATACAGCTCAGCCGCAGCAAGGCGAGACGGAGCTGTGGCGCGAGTATCGCTGGCAGAGAGCGATACTCGGATGACTCAACGTAGACGGCGAGATTGCCCGAGGCTTCGGCATCTCGCAGCATCTGGTTCAACAGTACTGTTTTGCCGACACCCCGCACCCCAACCAGGATTACGCTTTTGGCAGGTCGGCCCACGCGAATTCCCCCGATCGACTGACGGACCCGCTCGCGCAGTTGATCGCGACCTGCCAGCTCAGGTGGAGGCGTACCAGCGCCAGGGGAGTACGGATTGCAGACGGGGTCCATATGCACCCGCGTTAATAGGAATAGCGAACAGCGGGAATGGGCCGATAAACAGCTAAATCCAAGCTTTTCACCCCGCCATCACCTGCATACCCGAGACTCGGCAAATGTTGGTCCAGCTGGAGTTACCTATCAAGCCAAGCTGCCTCCGTCATTGAAAAAAATCATCGCGAGCGACCCGTCCGAAATTGCCTAAGTCTTCGTCGACGTCGATGAACATGGTATTCACCATCCGCGCGCTCTTCAGGTCGGCCATTGTTCTGAAAAAAGGGTTCGCAGAGATGGACCTCATAACGCTCACCATCATGAACCGAGCCGAATCCCCAACTGCCCTGAAGGGTCCCAAATTGCAACCCATATCCTTCAACACGCGTACTATCGCCGCAAACATCACAAAGGACGTCACTGACGCATTCGAACTGTTCCGCCGCTGTGATTTTCATTGAGAGGCTCCTTTGGGTCCAGTGAATCAGCTTGCTGCAGCGAGCCTGCGACCCGCCAGCATCACTCCGGTAACCGCCTGTACGGTCAGGCGTCGCCAACGCCTGGCACAGGCGGACCACAATGAGCCCGGATCCCGCCCTATCTCGCCATGCGTACCTTTCGGCATGGCCTGTTGTACGGTCGGCAGATCGAGTTAATGGCGGACGCCATTTTGTGCAGCATTTGCGGCGCAGATAAGACCGCACTTGGGGCAGTGCTGATCGGCGACAGACGATCCAAGCTATCCGTTCTGGACGAACTAGCAAATTGCATGTGCGCGATGCGCGCCACTGATGCCATGGCGCTGACGTGGGCGTCTTTAGCACTCCTTCAAGGCTTGCTCCAGTCAGCGACCCCTCCTTCAAACAAGACGCATCGAAGAGCAGTAAATTTGTTGCTTTGCTGCAGCCAAGGTGTGGCGGCAGTCTCTTTGAGAGTAGGTATGGCCCGAGGCCGTCTTAAAGTCGTAACCCATGACTCGCTCGTCCTGATCATAGACCCTAACGAGCTCTATGAGCATCTCCATCGTCCAATTACCGGATCCATTCAGCCGCGATGGCAACACCACCTGAACTGCCTCAATCAGTGTTCCTTCAGCGCGTTTCACTAGCATCTGCTCGAACTCATCCTCCGTTGGAATCAAGAGCATCGTCCTCCATGCGGCTGCCTTCTGGCGGCGGTTAATCATCACGTAAAACCAAGGGCGATGATCATCGAGCTCGACGAATCGCCACATCTGGGAGTCGTCTCCAAACAGCGCTGGATACATGATTTCAGCGCGCTTGTACGTAATAAACATCAGCACACCCTCTTTTAAGCTGTATATAGCATAGCTCCAGAAGCACTAAAAAGGCTTCATCGTTCCTTTTGCGAGACAGCAAATGGAACTGAATGAAGCGCTTGGTTTGGTGATCAGGAATCTACGTATTTCGAAGGATATGCCTCAGGAAGGGCTTGGGCCTAGTCAGAGCTATATCAGTGCGATCGAGCGCGGCAAATGGAAACCATCGATTGAAAAGGTTGAGCAGATTGCTGAGATCATTGGCATTCATCCCCTAACGCTTCTGTTCCTGGCTTATCAAAGGCAAACACCCGAACTAAAACCCGAAGACTTACTGAAAAAAATCCATCGAGAAATCACGAGCTTGAAGGGTTGCCTGAGACTTGAGTAGGTTCGACATGGAATCGAATCGGCAACCGATCCCAAAAAGCATTTGATCGCAACGTCGCCAGTTGCTCTGCTGCCCGGCGCGCGGGCTTTCTTGCTCGCAATCAACAGCGAGCATGAATTCAGTCGCGAATAGCCACTGCATGAATTCGAGTGATAGACCTCGCCCATCGCAACAAACATCGATGACACGTGCTTAGCGTGACGCAAGCCTTGAAGAGTCACGCCTCCACTGATCCGGCAAGGCTACTCCCCAAGGGACCTTCGGCAGGCGTTCCATGCTGTTCCGGAGGGCCTGTGCACATGCGATGTCTAACCCTTCGAGGGCGCCTGAGATAGCGACACGCCGACCATCTGCTCTTGATATGGGAAGTGTTCGGTACCGCCGTTCTGAATGGTAAGGTGTGATGTCGGCCATTTTGCCGCAGGGAACAGGGTATTGAACGGAACATTCTTTCCCGATTGCGGCGGGTGCTCCAGCAGGCAGATCTGCCCAAGGGACGCTCTGACGCCTACGAACACTTTTCACCGTAACAGTGATCCTACTGTCGGGCTAAATACCTCTAGCTTCCGCAAACGGCCAGAAGCGGACGGTACAACCCGGATTGCGACTTCAACACAGTTCCTGCCAGAATGTCGTTCGGCTCGACCTGCATCGCGTCTAGCGCCTTTAAACGTTGGGGGCGGGTGTTAGCCGGAAACGAACCGAGGTCAGCCAACTGTTGCCGACGCTAGAGCGCAAATACGTTGGTAAGAGTTCGCGTCGCTCGATCCTGCAAGCATCCCACAACGAGGTGACATGGGATGGTCGGCGTATCCAGTGTGAACAAGCTCGCCCGGTTTGAGGTGAGCAGTACGATCGGATCAACCACAATGTTGCAGATACAGAAGCCGCGCACTCTTATCGAGTGCGCAGAAATAACGGGCAAAACAGGCGCAGCAGCCCCAGCCGGTAGCTCAGCGTTATGGCCGTTGCTACGGCGGCGACCGGCAACAGGGTGAGCCAGACCAGCACCGCCATCGACGGATGGTCAGCCTTGAAGCAGCACACAGCCGATACCATCAGCGCCAGCCAGCCCAGGCTGCGTAGATAGTCCGGCGCAACCTCGTCGGCGCTGAACACCTGGCGCCAGTGCGCCGGCAGGGACAACGCCAACCAACTGGTCGCCAAGCCCATGCTGGCGGCGGCACCCAGCAACCACAGACCTGCATTACTCATAGGCCACCCCACCGATGCGAGTCCGGTCCGCGACCTCAACCGGCCTTGCCAGACGACGCGCGGTGAGTAGCGCTATCAGCGCGCAGGCCAACAGGCTCAGATCGACGCCGGCCACGGCCCAGTAGGGTTCAAGCAGCATCCTTTTGACCAGGTGGTCCCCCGTGGTGATCCAGTTGAGCAGCACCGCAGCGACGCAGAGCAGCGCCAGGCCGGATTGTGCCGCGCCTGGGCCACTGGTGCACTACGCAACAGCGCATGCAGCAAACTCAGCAGCCAGGCACCCCAGAACACCCACTTTTCCCATTCGCCACGGCCAGGCATGGGCTCAGGCAGCAGCCGGTTGGCCGCCAGCATGGCGACCGCTGCCAGCAGCATGCCGGTAACCGTGGTGACTGCCATGGCGTCAACCAACCGACAGCCCTGCAGCCCGAGTCGGGCGTGCTCCTGCTTGCGTATCTCGACGAAGAACACAAAACCGCTGGCGATGCACACACAGCCGAGCAGACCGCCCGCCACGTACAGCCAGCGCAGCGCCCAGTGTTCGAAGTGCTGCAGGTGCAAGCCGGTGAGAAATTGATTGACGGAACCAACCGGGTCACTCGGCGGGTCGTTGCGCAGTAGCTCGCCGGTACTGGCCTTGAAGTGAATGCCCTCCCCGACCAGCGCCACACGATCACTGCCGGCGCGGTAGATGCTGACGTAGCCGTTGGCGTCATTTAGATGCTCGATAGTCAGCAGCCCGACCTCTCCCGGCATATCGCGCGTAGCCCAGATGCGCTTGGCCTCGGCCACCATGGCATTGGCGGAGGCCATCTTCGCGGGCACACCGGCCTCATCATGGGGCAAGCCGGTATGCGCCGCCTCGATCACCTCATGCCGATTATGCAGCGGTTTGAGCAAGGTCCCGGAGACCGGGAAGTAGTACATCGACGCGAAGATCACCAACCGGTGAAGGCAAAAAAGAAGTGGAACGGCAACGCCACCACGCCAGTCATGTTATGCAGGTCCAGCGCGCTGCGCTGGGTCCGCTTGCGCGGACGGAAGGTGAAAAACTCCTTGAAGATCTTACGATTGATCATCCGCTGGGTCCTTTGGCTGGTTGGGGATACCAAACTCGCCACCAATGCTCAGCACGGGATCTCGGTGGGTGGTGTAGGCATAGAGCGAGACCATGGGCATGGTTTCCGGCGCCGGCAGGTCGCCGATTACCCGCCCTTTGGTTGCCGCCATATCCACCGGATGCGGTTTGAGATCGGCAAATACCTGTTTCAGCAGGTTGTTGTAGGACGGCATAGGCTGCGGCTCGAAGCGCGTATCGGGGATCGCCCAACGATCGATCTCGCGGTCGAACACCGACAGTGCACCGAAAAAGAAGACGACCATCAGCACGAAGCCCAGCACCAAACCGAACCAGGTGTGTACCCAGGCCATGGATTGGCGAAAGTTGTTCAGCATGGCTCTGCTCCTATCCGATGATCATGCGCTGCAGCTGCCAGGCAACAGCCAGCATCAAGACGCTGCCGAGCGCCAGTACCATCGAGACCCGCCACAGACTGGCTGCGGAAACAGCGCGAGATACAGGACGAAGGCCAGCATCATCATCGCCTGCTCGGCGGCATGGTAATCGACCCCAACCCCATTCAGCGCCGCCACGCCCTAGACGAATGCATAGCAGCCGAAGATCGCGGCCAGAACACGAGATACCACCACAACAGGAGCCATTACTGACAGGCTCACCAGCTGTAGCTCAGCTTGGCGGTGAGTTCTCGGCCCGGATTGTAGTAATCCGCAGTTCCGGAGCCCACGACATGCTGCTCATCCAAAAGATTACTGACATTGACCGCCAGATCCGTGTCCTTGGCAATCTGGTAATTGAAGGCTGCATCAAACAAGGTCGTCGCCTCGCTCTCGCCGGTGTCATTGAAATACCTTGAACTGAACCGTCAGCCCAAGCGAAAGAGCAGGATTGCGCTGTTCTGGAAATCCAGCCAAGCTCTTCTGAGGAAACGAATAGCTGCGGAGTCGTGGGTATGCCGTTCTCTCCAAAGCAGCCATCGCTTAGCACCCAAGCATGCAAAAAGATCAGCATAGACGCTCGCAGGTATGACGCAGGAGGGGCAAGGCGCAAATATATAAACTGCTTTATATCAATAATATACAGGTCTTATGTCCTGATTTTCCTTAATCTCGGCATAATCCTTACATTAACTAGCAGGAAATTAAATGTTAAAAGCCCTGCGTGCATCTAGCATGTGGAGTTTTTCTCCTTGCAGCCAGCCGGCAACGATAGGCATGCGCATTTAATAGCTCATTGTGAGTATCCGAATAGACGCTTGCCAAGGACACCATCTTGAACATACGAATGTTCTTGAAGTTGAAGATGGCGATCTAGCAACGGAAAATCTTTCCTAGGGAAACCCCCTAAAAAACGGTACAAGGTTTCATAGCCTGCCCTGTTGATATATGGAAAAATCGCTGCCTTATGCAGGTCTCTTGGGATCAGCATCCCGCCCCTTCTTTTCTCACACAGTTTAGTAAATATCAAAAACCTTGAGTAGGGGATAATCTCCAGTAGTGATGCGGTTAAGACCAAACTACCAAATCTACTTGATGGATCGGCCGTGGACGCCCCCAATAATATACTCTGCTCAAAAGAGCTTGCGTCGGGTGCTCGTGCATCTTTCCTCGTTTGCAAGTGGATTCTAGCGATTCCGCCTCTACTACCACGAAAGGGACATTGAAGGAAAATATTGAATAGCCTATAAAATAAATCGTGCAATGTAGGTTGTTGATTGTCTCTACTGATCAGAGCATGCTCAATCTTTGTGAAGGTACTTGAGCAAAAACGAAAGAATAGAGTTTCCTCTATGGAGGCATTGTTTGATATCGAATTGCAGCTTTGGACAAACGCATCCCATGCCCTTGAGTAACGCGGTGTATCAACTAGTCTCACCAACTCTCGATCATGGGCAGCGCAGACACAAGAATAAATGTAACACCAGTCCTTCCGCCATATAGGCAAACGACCATTCGCCACATCATCGCGTAAGCAATCAGGGCAAAAAAAACGGCGATACCTCCATTCGACTAATTTATCGCCTCGAAGGCAAAAAAAATTTCGTAATAGTTCAGGGGTAATGTCCCCGGCTACACAACTTAATCGCTGGCTGGCGGATAAGAATTCTGAGTCTGGGTCCGAATATTTGATCTCCACACCCTCCCACCAATACGCTGGGCGTTCTGTTGATGATAATCGAGGGAAGCCAGCGGCGTTTGGATTAATGCTGCATCGAAACAACCAAGATGAAAGTGTTTCTTCAGAACTTGGTGTTGGCAAGCCAGAGAAACTCACTACTAATAGCCCCAAGGATTCTTGTTTGCTCGCCGCAGCATATCAACATCCACCTTCTCCCCCCCATTTTTATGGCATAACAGGCAGCCGCCCTTATCAATTCGAGTGTTTTGTCCATGCGCCCATTCGACATAGATAAAATAGTGCCTACCATCTCCTCAGAGTACAAATGTGATGGCTGTTTTAGCGGTAGGGACTCCTCTACCTCCAAGAGGAATGACCTGAACTCCTCACTCTCTATCCAGTCATCAAGAGCAACTTCGTGAAAACGTCTCTTAAATTCATAATTGGATTTAAGTGCGTTGCGCGCACTAGCAGTGCCAAAGCAAAATAGTTTCAATCCATATTCAGGGCCGAGCAGCTTTTTAAGAATAGACATGTTAAAACGCTGCTCTTGCTTCGAGCGTAGCAGTGCATCATGAAACTCGTCGATCACCAGCCCCCAAATTTGCCTCAGCCTAATAACCTCTCTAATCTCGCTTGGCAGGTCAGAGCTACTTCGGCGACTTGAGCCAGAGCCAACTGGTATTCCGAGCGCTAAAGCTATCTCATCTTTAAGGCTTTTTTTGGTATCTATTTCTGGGGATGCAGCCAAGGAGACAAAAATCAACCCTGCACTCCTTTTTACATGGTTTGGAATCTTAGATATTATAGCCGTCTTTCCAGAGCCACCTGGGCCAACCACAAGCAAAGCAGGCGCACTCATACGATCTGGTACATCCGCGATATTATTCATCATGCGAAAAACAGCTGCACTAGAGTTATTGTTCACCCATATTTCTTGATGAATTAAGGCTATTCGCGTATCAATATTAGAAGACAAATATTTTCTGATGTCCGACCGGACGTGCTCATCACTCATGACTCATCCCCAGGTCGAAATTTTTTTGGAGAGGCTGAATAATTTGGCTTGATATGTTCCCTGTCAGCGTTAAAGCTACTACTTCTAGGATTTGGATTTGCCTCAGTATAGACTTTTTCAGCGGCCTCTCGGCGTCTTTCCTTCTGCGTTAACTTTTTACTTTCCTCTTCAATTTTTTGCTTCCCTCTGTAGGCTTTTAACCCGCCATCACTATCTATGGCTCCGATGCGGACTGGGTGACGATAGAGCTTGCCGGCACGATATTCCTCATAGGTAGGAGCCTCAACGGTTACGTCAGACAGGTGTATTGGGCAAAATTGGCCATCCAATTTCACCCATACAACATTCATATCGTACGGGTCATATTTGACTATGACATTTCTAGTCCCCACATGAGACCCCAATATAGGATCCCAATAAACTTGGCCATGCAAATTAATGCCACCAGGATTAATTTTTCGGTCTTCTTGAGGCATGAACCAAATCTTTAATTGCTCGGAATTCAAGCCTGCCGGGGGGTAAGGAAGCCCTCCGTTGGGCGCGAAATAGTTTGTCCACGCTTGTCGCGGGCTACACTTTAATGCGCTATGAACTGTTGAGTGATAGACAACTACTTCGCGAGAGAACCAGCGAAAAAAATCAGAGAAGGTCATGGTTGCATTTCTTTCGCTGTTAAGTCCTCTGCGCGCAACAGAATTTGACATTGTAGTCCCCGGCAAGAAATGCACCTTAGTAGTCATGAACGTGCCTATCAGCCGTTCAACATGACCGCCAAAATGTTTTCTTCCTACAGGTCGGTATTCGGGGGAAATCCCAAAAGATTCACACCCTACTTTAAATTTTGGGCTGGTGAACTCTGCGGCATTGTCCATATGAAGGACTTCAGGCTTTCCATAGTAGGGGTAGTCTTCTGGATCCAAGCCAACACTTGCCGAAAAGTTTACTTTAGGAAGGACAGAATGACTAAGAGCGCAAGCCACTGAAACAGTAGACGGGACGTAAAGGCTAAGATAGTAACCAAGAATAACCCTGGTATAGACATCAATTACAATTGTCAGCCACGGGCGTCCAATAATATTTATGCGATCATCAGCCAACAGAATTATATCGACGAGGGTGTGATCCATCTGTACCCATTGCAGCGGCCTTTCAAGATTTTTTTTACCCGGGCGAGCTGAAAATTCTTGCGTCGCGGCATCAGGACCTTCTTTAATTCTCATTCTTGTTTTTTCTGAGAGGATTAAGCGTACACGCCTCAATACCGTATCTTTGGAAGGGCATGAAAAACCTTGCTCCTTACATGCAACATCCACCTCGCTCCACACTTTGCTGTAGCTGGCTCCTTTCGACTTGAATTTTTTAGCAGCCTTGAAAATTATGACCTCAACCGACTCATCCAGTCTCGTAACGCCTTTCTTGACACCCCGTGTCTGCGCAATTAAAGATAGTGGGCCTACGTCAGCGTCAAAAATTTTAGCCAAACGATAGAAGTAACTCTTTGATACACCCAGTAAAGAACAGTACTTAGTGACTACCCCTCCCTCAACCTTCCACTTTCTGATAATTTCAAAACGCTCAGCTGCCAATGAAAGTTGATCAACGGTGTAATCATTGACATTCAAACCCTCCCCATGATCACTACCATTAATTGCCGTAACACTAGGGATTCGCTGAATGTCGCGCGCCGACACCAGTATTACTTCACCAGAGTCGACAATTGTTACCCTTATCGTTTTGTCACTAAATACCTGTTTGACTTTCGCAACTTTTCCCTTGGCGACAATGAGTTCCCCAGGGGTTAGCTGATTTGCCATGGATGTACTCTCCACAACGCTAATCTAGGCGAAGTCTGCCGAGCGGCGACTTACATCAGTCTCTATCAACGATCGAAATTGGCTGCCGAACACGATACGACGTCACGTTCAAAAAATAGACTATTGCTAGCTTTTCTGCCGCGTCAGTCTATTTTTTAAAAGTTAATCAAGGTATGTGATTGATTATTAGAGATAAATGATATTCTTTTTTTTGATCGGGCATCACACCAGCGTCGTTTTTCTCCCACCTTGGCCGGACACCTACCTGAGCTCTCAGTCGGCAAAGTTCATATCACTGCACATGAGTTCGTCTTTAGCATGGCCGAGAGCAATCGTTGGCGCGCTGACATGTGCCTCTCACCACACTCGATTCGCTCTTGGGGGCTTCACCCGCCTTAAACCCGGAGAGGCTGCGGACTTCTGAAGCTTTCGATGCCTCTCCGAGTAAAGGACGAAGAAAGATATGGAAATGCATGGCATCAAAAGCTACGGCGAGAGACTTCAGTTCGCATATACCCTTCGTGGGTTTCCAAAACTCTACGCGCTGTCACACCGAATCGGTGTGACGGACAGCGCCCTCAGTCGGTGGTTTCGTTCAGAGCCAATCAGTATGGAGAACTTCGCCAAGCTGTGCGTCGAGTTGAACGTCAATGCCGATTGGCTTCTGCTCGGCCGTGGACAGCACTCGCTCGGCGCGATGCATGACGCGCCGCATCGCAAAACGCTCGCGGACGTGATTGAAAGAATGGCCGACAACGACGTTCGTAACCTCGCCAAGTTTCTTGATGAAGTGACCACTCCAGCACCTTGAGCGCCACGCAAAATTTTCAGGGCAATTCGTGAGCACTGCTCAACCGACTGAGCTTCACGAAGGGTCCGATATTGATAACTTCTAGATGCCCAAGCAATGACGCCTGGGTATGAGCTGGAGATCATCATGTGCACTAAGGAATCTGCAAAAGCTGATGTAGAAGTGAAGTTCGAGACCCAGAAAACGTTCAGCCTCTTCGGTCGGAACATCTCAACTTGCCAAGCGGCCCTGGGGGCCGGTGCTCACGTGCAAGTCACCAACACAGAAGGCCTGAACTACCATCTGAATGTTTTCGCGAAATGCGAGTGCGACGGGCTTCTGAAGAGGCTCAACGTGGCAATCGACAAGTCCATAGGTAACCCTCCCGAAGGCTTGCGTGACGTCCCTTTCACTATCGACCGCACTTCCCATCCCGACTGGCGCTCTCGTCAAGCCTATCTTCGCGATGGTGTGGGATTTACGAGCAGGATCATCACCTGCGCATGGCCTGCCCTTGCGCCGCCTAAGCTGGGCAGCGTGGTAACCGGTGGAACTACGACGACAATCGACGCCACAGCCATCGACTCGCAGTTGGTTTATGCCATGACCGATGCTACCCCGGAGCAGGTCAGCGCATACTCTCACCTGAACCTCTACGCACAGGGGGCTGCGCGTGCTGTCCTGAAAAACAAGGGCGTGGACATCACCAATACGGACTATCTGCAGACGAAGCAATGGTTCGATGCTGTGGTTTACCAACTGACCGATCTGGGCTTTACCGTAAAGGCAGCGAGTGGCGGCCAGGTCAGGCAGGATGTCTCTTCAGGTGACGTGGACATCGGTAGTTTGCTGACCACCATCGTTGGCACGTATCTGGGAGCGACGGAACTCGAGAGTTTCAAGCAGCTCGCGACGCTCTTGGCCAAGGATCCCAACGATTCGGGCACCCACGACTTCATGACCTTCTGGTGGAACAAGGCCAGCACTAAGGACGGCCGCACGACTGTCGCCTTTGGCCCCATCAAGAACGACCAGGGCATGGCTTCGGTGACAGTGGTTTACCTCGTGTTGGATGTGGAATTCACAGACTGGCACTCACTGTTTGTCAGCTACCACCATGAAGGTGTAATGATCCGCAGCGCTGCCATTACCCTGGATCTCGACATGGAGGTCTACAGCAACAATGAAAAAGCAATCTTCGACGCCATCTCCGGCGCAGTGGCCAATCACATCAAGACTCAGGAACTGAGTTTCGACTGATAGCCGATCGATGCGGGGCTCCAGCAATGCTCGCAATGCTGGGGCCCCGTAGCTTTGCGGGTGCTTCGCGAGTTTCAATCAAACTTGATCTGCCCTGACTCACCCAGCATGCGGTATTGTTCACGAAGTTTTCGCAGCTCACTCGAGCCCATTTGCTCCAGCCCCAGCGTAGCATTCTGTGCCTCGTGGGTAGCTCGTATCAGCTCATCGATCTTCAGATGCAGAATGTCATTGTCGCGGTTCTGGGTGTTTTGAATGAGGAATACCATCAGGAAGGTGATGATCGTTGTCGAGGTGTTGATGATCAGCTGCCAAGTGTCGTTGTAATGAAAGTACGGCCCTGTCCCAGCCCAGGCGAAGATCAGAACAATCGCTGTCAAAAAGGTCTTGGGGCTACCCGCCCAGTTGGACAGTGTCTGGCAAAAGCGTGCAAATCTCATCTTCAAACCTCTGAATAAACCTAATCACTTGACCTCGTTTGATGGCGAAATACTTTGTCATATTTGCGCCGCTCGTCGGTGGCGGAGATTCGCACGATTACTCAGGCGTCAGATGGAGCGGCCGTGCCGGTGGCTCACCACCCGATTAATCTCCCCTACCACCCGCCCCGTCGCTTCCTCGATCGCTCCCTCATTGCGGCATATAAACCAACCCTGATCGGCAGCGGCTTGCTCAAAAGCCTGGGTACAGTCGACATGCTCCTCCAGACCGCGAAGCACAGTACTGCTCAAGCCACGCCGTCGCGCCCCCGCCCTCGCCCACGAAATTTCCGCCGCCGTGACCACGCCAACATGCAGGTCGGGCACCTGAACGTTGCGATCACGGTTTAATTGCAGGATTTCAGCAAACGGGACTATCCGGCGAAACGCGGCATCGGACGGGTACCAGCGATCGATCAGGATGATGCTGTCGGCAGGCTGTTTGGTCAGCACGTGCTGGGAAATCCAGCTGCGGCTATCAGCCAGGCGTTGGCAGACTTCCAATTCCAGATTCCGGTCGGGATGTCGGACGAGTCGGTTCACCAGATGCATTGTCTCGCCCCTGAACGGGTCGCTTTTTTTCTCGCACAACCGGATGACTTTCTGGTTGTCTGCCCTCAGGACTTCAGTGATGGCCTCCAACAGCGAGGTTTTGCCGACGCCTTTGGGGCCATCCAGAGCAACAAACAGCGGACGAGTCATTTTTCTCACAGGCTTCAACGGGGAGTAGCGAGCACTCTAACGGATTTTCAGGTTGAACCTCTTCTGCTCAGGCGGACTCCCAAACCTGAATTCAGGAGAAACCTATGACCCAGACAGCTTTAGTCGTAGGCGCCAGCGGCATTGTCGGCAGCGCCATCACCCAGTTACTCATCGACAACCAGTGGCAGGTCGCCGCGCTGTCGAGGCATCCATCTCAAGTTCAAGGCGTGATGCCTGTCGCGGCAGACCTTCAGGACCCTGCTTCACTGGAACATGCGCTGAGGGATGTGAAACCCACGCATGTGTTCATTACCACATGGTCACGCCAAGCCACGGAAGCGGAGAACATTCGCGTCAATGCCGCCATGGTGCGCAACGTCCTCGCCGCCATTCGCCCAGCGAAAAGCGTCAAACACGTAGCACTGGTTACCGGCCTGAAACACTACCTCGGCCCTTTCGAAGCCTATGGGAAAGGCAGTCTGCCGCAGACGCCGTTTCGCGAAGAACAGGGTCGTCTGGATGTCGAGAATTTCTATTACGCTCAGGAAGACGAACTCTTCGCCGCGGCTGAAAAGGATGGCTTCACGTGGAGCGTTCATCGCCCGCATACCGTCACTGGGGTGGCCGTGGGCAATGCGATGAACATGGCGACCACCCTCGCCGTCTATGCCTCGATTTGCAAACACATCAATCGCCCCTTTGTGTTTCCCGGTTCCAGGGTGCAATGGGACAGCCTCACCGACATGACCGATGCGCGGCAGTTGGCGAAACAACAACTGTGGGCGGCCACCACCCCGGCTGCGGCGAATCAGGCATTCAATATCACCAATGGCGATGTATTCCGGTGGAAATGGATGTGGAGCCGAATTGCCGAATACTTCGGCCTGCCTGCTGCTGACTATCCCGCTTCAGTCTCACCCCTCGAAAAGCAGATGGCAGACGATCAAGCCGTTTGGACGCAAATAGTCGCGGAACACGGTTTGAAAGAATCCGATATCGATCGCCTGACTTCCCCATGGCATACCGATGCGGACCTTGGTCGACCCATCGAAGTGGTCACGGATATGTCGAAAAGCCGCCTGATGGGCTTCACTGCCTACCAGGCGAGCGATCAGGCATTTTTCGACGTGTTCGACAAACTGCGCGAGATGCGCTTGATCCCGTAGGCGGTTCCAGACAGATAAGGTGGGCACCTGGCGTGCCCCCTCATTCAACAGTAATTTCCACGCCCTCGCCCCACATTTGCGACTTTCATTCGCCCTGTGAAATCCTCCTGCCTGTCACCGGCAGAACGCAGCCGATCGTATATCCCAACTCCAAAATAGCGCCTTCGACAGGCACTGCTCTGTATCCAAGTGTGTACGGACGCAAACACGTTACACAACATTGATCTTCCCGCCCCCTCAGACACAAGCGAGATACACCAGCACGATGAACTGCGCCCACGGCCAGCGCAGTGCTCCTGTGCCTGACACCTGTCATTGGGAGCACCTTAACGGCTTCCACTTTCTTGACGACAAGTCGGAGGATTAAACCAATGCAAACCAACGCGTCATCGGTCTTGAATCGGCTGCACCTTAATCTCGATCGTGCTGGAGACTGGATCGCGCCGTTAAGCCTGCGCGTGTTTCTGGCCTGGGAGTTTTTTGAAGCGGGATGGGAAAAGTGGAACGGTGAGAACTGGTTCCCGAGCATTCAAGGGGCCTTTCCTTTTCCCTTCAATCAGCTGCCGGCTACGTTCAATTGGCAGTTATCCATGTGGGCAGAACTGCTCTGTTCCATTGCTTTGCTTGTAGGCCTGGGAACACGTCTTTCGGCACTGATCCTCATAGTGGTCACCGTCGTGGCAACTGCCGCAGTTCACTGGCCAGCAGAGTGGTCGACGTTGAGCGAACTGGCTATGGGCTACTCCATCAGCAACAAAGGCTACGGCAATTTCAAACTTCCTTTGATCTACCTCGTAGCCCTTCTGCCACTGGTGTTCACAGGCGCCGGCAAGCTGAGCCTGGATGCATGCATCGGTCGGTATCTCAAGCGTTTGAATGCACGCTGAGTGTTATCGCGTCATCAAGGGTATCGCTCTCAACCCCACTAGTTAATCAGGAGTTTCACCATGACCCATATTGATAAAGTGCTGTACACCGGCAAAGTCCATACCTCTTCGGGTGGACGCAATGGCACCGCCCTCAGTGACGATGGCCGACTGGATATAAAGCTGTCGTCGCCTGGCACCTCTGGCGCCGGTACCAACCCAGAGCAGTTGTTCGCCGCTGGTTGGTCGGCCTGTTTTATCGGCGCGATGGGGATTGCGGCGAACAAGCTGAAAGTCACCCTCCCGGGTGACCTTGCCGTCGACGCCGAAGTGGATCTAGGCACAACCGATGGTGCGTATTTCCTCCAGGCTCGCCTCAACGTCTTCCTTCCCGGGCTGGATCGCAACGTCGCTCAAGACCTGATCGATACCGCACACCAGACATGCCCGTACTCCAAAGCGACGCGGAACAACATCAACGTGGTGATCAACCTCGTTTGAGCAGAACCGTGGCGGGTTTCAATCGCCCGATTCACACCCCCACCGGCTGTGGATCGGGGATTTCAGACGTCGAATCGGAGTAACGAGCTCATGCAAACGAACACTTCATCATCAACGCATTTCGATCCACAGCTCCCCCCTGAGGCGACCGTCGGGCTCGGGTTGCGCCGTGCGCTGCTCAACACGCTTCGTGACGCTCCGGTCGGTGATATCGATTTTCTAGAGGTTGCTCCAGAGAACTGGATCGGCATCGGCGGCGCTCATGGAGCGGCCCTGCAGTTGCTGGCTGAACGCTATCCGCTGTCATGCCATGGCCTGTCACTATCGCTGGGTGGCAGTGCGCCGCTGGACGAGTCTTTTCTTGAGCAAGTCCGCGGGTTTCTGGATCGCTTCAACGTGCCGTTCTATAGCGAACACCTGAGTTACTGCAGCGACGATGGCCATTTATACGACCTGCTGCCGTTGCCATTCACTGAGGAGGCCGTCCATCACGTCGCTGCGCGCATCCGCCGTGCACAGGACATTCTCGGTCGTCGTCTTGCTGTAGAGAACGTCTCTTACTACGCCGCTGCTCATCAGGACATGGACGAGCTGACGTTCACCAATGCAGTGCTTCGCGAGGCCGATTGCGACCTGTTGCTCGACGTTAACAATGTGTACGTCAACTCAGTGAACCACCGCTTCGATCCAGCGGTTTTCCTCGCCGGTCTGGAACCAGAACGCGTAGTCGCCATGCATGTGGCTGGGCATTACGACGAAGCTGATGACCTGATCATCGACACCCATGGTGCGTCGGTCAAACCGGCAGTCTGGTCATTGCTGGGCCAGGCTTATGACCTTTTCGGCGTGAAGCCAACCCTGCTGGAGCGCGATTTCAACTTTCCGTCCTACGACGAGCTGGTGGCTGAACTGAATATCATCAGGCGCTTGCAACGCGACGCGGATGCTTTGTTGCGGGTGACTGTCGATGGCTGACTCCCCTTCAAGTCTGCACAGTCAGCAGCTCGCGCTGACCCGTTACCTGCGTGACCCGGACAGTTATGCGCCGCCTGCGCAGATGAATCCCGCAAGAGCGCAGGTCTACCTCAACCTGGTGTTGAACAATCTGTTGGGGTTGCTGGGTGGAACGTTTCCGGTGCTGGTTGCCGTGCTGGGTGATGCCGGTTGGCGTGCGCTGGTACGGCGTTTTTTGCGTGACTACCGCGCGCAGACACCGCGCTTCGGAGAAATTGCTCGTGAGTTTGTAGACTTCGTAGCAAGCCTGGAAGACTCGCCTGGCTTTGAGCATCCCTGGTACCCGTTCTTGCCTGAATTGGCCCATTACGAGTGGGTGGAGATGGCGCTGCAACAGTTGGACGCTGCGCCTTTAAAAGCCAGTGATGCGGAACAGTTACTCGACCGTCCCCTCAGGCTCTCCCCGCTCGTCTGGCCGCTGGCTTACACCTGGGCCGTACATCGTCTCGGGCCAGGTCATCTGCCTTCTGAACCGCCAGAACAACCAACGTTGCTGCTGATCAGCCGTGTGCCGAGTGGCCAGGTGCAGTTCTCCCAGGTCAGCCCTCTCGCGTTCCGTTTGTTGCAGCGGATCGAGCACTTCCCAGACATGGATGGTCGAGCGCAGTTGCACGCTTTGGCTGCGGAGGCTGGTGCTTCAGACGTGACCAGCTTCGTTGCTGACGCACTGGCTCTGCTGCGCGAGCTGCATGCGCAAGCCGCCGTCGGCGTAGCCGCGACACCCGTTTTGAAGCTGTTGTCCTGACTGACGCGCAAAGGCTGAGCTCAGTTTTTGTATCTCTATGTACCCAAACGCTAAGTCTTGGGATTGGCTTACAAATGCTCCTCTCGCCGATACATCGCCGATACATGACTCACGCTAAATAGGCCTGCCCGAATAAGGTCGCTCTGTCGAAGTGGACGACGCTTGCGCCCTTCGCCTCGAGCATCCTTGAGGGTCTATCCGCCCTGTGGCATGAATCGCGGCCTCGCCGCGCAAAGCATCTGGAGAAGCACTATGTACCGTAAACCAATGTCGAACAAAACCAGTCTTGGCCTGGCCGCAATTGCTTTAGCCGGTGGCATGAGCCTGGCATCGTCTGCCGCTTTTGCTGTTGAGCCATTGCCCCAAGGCTACCAACTGGCATCGGCCGATAAAACCGGCGAAGGCAAGTGTGGCGAAGGCAAATGCGGCGCCAGCGAAGCCAGCGACAAGTCGGCTACTGCCGAGGGCAAGTGCGGTGAAGGCAAATGTGGGGACGACTCTTTCGCTCGCACAGATACCGACCATGATGGCCTCGTCTCTCTTAAAGAGCTGCTGGCTGTGGCACCTCAGGGCGGTGAAGAATTCAAAGCGATGGACACCAACCACGATGGTTTTCTTTCGGAAGGTGAGGTCTACAAGTTCAGAACCAACCAGTACATTTCCAATGGCAAGAAAGTACCCACCGAGCTATTTACCCGCATGAGCAAAGCGCAGAACTGATTCCTCCCGCCGTAGCATTCGCCCTCCCCGCGCCTGCAGCCAGGGAGGGCGATCTACTTTCTGCAAAGCGCTCAATGTTAAATGCGGATTGATTACACAGCGTTATAAGTGATGTTCTCCGCCCCTGATTTATCCCCTGAACGCAACACTCTAAAGTCGATCCCACTGCTCCTCTTCATATCGATGGGGCGCCCACAGGAGACTTATCCCATGCCTTTCATCAGCGTTCGTATCACTCGCGACGGCGTCACCAAAGAACAGAAATCCCAAGTCATCGCCGAGATCACCAAAACCATGCAAACCGTCCTCAACAAGGACCCGCACCTCACCCATATCGTTATTGAAGAGGTCGACACCGATAACTGGGGCTATGCCGGAATTACCACCACTGAGTACCGCCAACAGCTGACGGAGTCGAAGAAATGACTTTTGCCGTCCGTATCGACTTTGTGTCGGATGTCGTGTGCCCCTGGTGCGCACTCGGCGCCACAGCGCTGGAACAAGCCATCGCCAATGTTGCCGGCGAGGTTGCCGTGGAGCTGACCTTCAAGCCGTTCGAACTGAACCCGGACATGCCGGCCGAGGGCGAGCACGCCATCAAGCACATGATGCGCAAATACGGGCGCAGCGCCGAAGAAGTCGACACGCGCAATGAAATGATTGTCGCGCGCGGCAAAGCCATCGGTTTTCAGTTCGACCTGGACAAGCGCAGTCATTTCTACAACACCTTCGATGCCCATCGCCTTCTGCTGTGGGCCGTGCAGGAAGGCCGCCAGGTCGCGCTGAAGAAAATCCTGATCGAGGCTTATTTCATGAATGGCGCGAACCCCAGCGACCACGAAACACTGGTGCGCCTGGCCGGTGAAGCGGGACTTTCAACCACCCGCGCCCGCGAGATTTTGACTAGCGAGGCATTCGCTCTCGAGGTCCGTGAACTTGAAGGTTTTTATCTTGAGCGCGGGATTAACTCGGTCCCGGCCATGGTGCTGAACGGTCGTCAGTTGGTGTCCGGATCGCTATCCGTCAAGGAATACGAACAAATCCTCAGGCAAGTCGCACGAGAGTCCGCCACTGCCTGACAAAGCGACTTAACTGCAATCTCAGTTATTAAGCTTTCGCCGGGGCTTGTTGAAGTAACCGCCCCACTTCCTTCCATCAACGTCAAGCGAACCGTCATGCCTCACGACTTGAATCAACTGGAAACTGCGCTGGCTGCTTACCCCCGAGTGGCGCTGCTGGAAGGCCCGACACCGATTCAGAAGCTGTCCCGTCTGAGCCGGGCAGCCGAACTGCATGGCTGCAACCTGTACGTCAAACGCGATGATCTGATGGGCCTCGGCGGCGGTGGTAACAAACTGCGCAAACTCGAATTCCTGCTTGGCGAAGCATTGGCCGAAGGCGCGGACACACTGGTTACCTGGGGCGGTTTTCAATCCAATCACGCCCGGTTGACCGCCGCCGTCGCGGCCCGCCAAGGTTTGGCCTGCGAGCTTATCCTGACCCCGTCGGCGGTGCGCAGCGATGATGATTTTTACCATAACGGCAACGTATTGCTCGATGGCCTGTTTGGCGCAAAGGTTCATCGACTGCCGCGCGGTTTGACGCCCGATAGCTACGCTGGCGAACTGCTCAGCGCGCTCAAAAGCCAAGGCAAAAAACCCTTCCTCATACCATTGGGCGGGTCCAGCCCCAGGGGCAGTCTGGGCTACGCCGCTTGTGCGGGAGAGATCCTCCGCCAGACAGACGCGCTCGGTGTGCAATTCGAGCGGATCATCATCCCCAACGGCAGCGCAGGGACCCATTCAGGACTGCAGGCGGGTCTGGCACTGGCTCGATCATCAACCGAAGTTATCGGCTATTCGGTGTTGGCAACAGAGGACCAGGCCACGGCGACGACACTGGAAAAAACCCGGGAAACCTTGCAGCTCCTGGACCCGTCCGCAACCCTTCTGCAAAGCGCAATCACTGTGGATGGCAGTCAACGTGGCGACGCCTATGGCGCCCCCACCGAATCGATGCTCGAAGCGGTTCGACTGCTGGCCTCCGTTGAGGGCTTGCTGACGGATCCGGTCTACGGTGGCAAGGCCTTCGCCGGGTTGCTCGCTGCCGTGCGCCGGGGTGACTACCCGCCAGGAAGCAATCTACTGTTTGTGATGACCGGCGGCTTGCCCGGCCTCTTTGCCTACCGCAGCGCCTTCAACTGACTTGAGCTTTTTCGTCGTCATAAAAAACTGATGCCCGGGCGAGCCCACGGCATCGGTCACTTAACTTGCGTGGAGTACATCGTCATGTCGAACGCCCCTTATCCGCTGAACCGGACCGCTTATCTGCTTGTCGATCCGTACAACGATTTTCTCTCGGAAAACGGCAAGGTCTTCCCCTTGATCAAGCCGATTGCCGAGCAGGTCGGGCTGCTCGACAACCTGCGGGCGCTCGATCGCGCCGTACGGGCGCAGAACATTCCGGTGGTCATCGTGCCGCACCACCGCTGGGAACATGGCGACTATGAAGGCTGGGACCATCCAACACCTACCCAATGCAAAATCATGCACATGCACCACTTCGCACGCGGTGAATGGGGCGGCGAATGGCATCCCGATTTCGCGCCGAAGGACGGCGACATTGTCGTGCAGGAACATTGGGGCTCCAGCGGCTTTGCCAATACCGACCTTGATTTTCGCCTGAAGCAGAAAGGCATCACCCACGTCATCATCGTCGGCCTGCTCGCCAACACCTGCATCGAAGCGACCGCCCGCTACGCCTCGGAACTGGGCTACCACGTCACGCTGGTGCGCGATGCGACCGCCGCTTTCCGTGCGGAAATGATGCACGCCGCCCACGAGTTGAACGGGCCGACTTTCGCTCATTCAATCGTGACTACCCAAGAATTGATTGAGGCGCTTGCAGTGCAAGAGTAATGGCGATGAACCTCACCGATTTCGCGAGTTGGCCGAGGTGGTGCGTCAAGGCCGCTTTCTGCAATGGGCGATCGCCCCCCGTCAAAAATGCACCTTGAGCAAGAGACTCAACGCGTTCTGGTCGGTAGGGAATCCGCTCGTGTCTTCAATCCCGTATTTATTCGACCAGTAATCCCACTCAAGTCCCGCATAAAAACGTTTTTGCTGTTGCCCCAGCGCCTTGCCCACGTCGTATTTGACTTGGGGGTTGAAGTGAAAGCTCCTGGCCACATAGTTGGAGGTGCCTTTGTTGCCGACGTCGTTGACGTACCACTCCAGATAGCCGTCGAAAAGAATGTCGGAGCGACCCACCGGGAGGGTCATGGACCAGGTCGGGTTGATCTGCCATTGACCTGAGGCCTTACCGGTGATGCCGTCGGGTTTGCGGTAGTAGGTATTCAGGGAAAAGCGATCGAAGCCTGGAAGCATGAGGTCGACAGCAGGACCCAGCAGGTATTTGCGATTGCGGTTTTCACCGCGCTCGTAGGTGGCGGCGATGAGGACGTCCTTGACGATGCCATAGCTCAGGGAGCGGTCACTGATTTTGCCCAGCGACAGCCGTGGGGAGAATTCACCGTAGTAGGAATGGCCGTGGGCACCCGAGAGTCCGCTGGACCATTTGTTGTCGACGAACATGAAGATATCGCCCCACGTCCAGCCGCTGGCGTGTTCGAAGCTGAGCGTTTGCTGAGTATCGTCGCCAGTGCCGTCGACTTTGAAATGCTGGCCGTAGAGGTAGCTCAAGCTGTTGTCGTTCCACAACAGAGGGCCAGCTTCGGCGCCGGCGCTGGCCAGAGCTAACAGCGGCGCCAGGCTGCGACGCAGCAGTGAAGGTGCAAGTAATGGAATACGCGATGTTTTCATGGGCTGCCCTTTTCAGGTGATTGGCGGATATCACCGGCAAGGCATGCCCGAGCTGCGGATCAAGCAGCTGCTCTGGCCCTCAAATTAACGAGGGGCGACCCTTGCCGGGTACGCGGCGTAATGCCGCCAGAGCAATGCCCTGCACTTCGGGTCCTGTTGAGAGCCCACTGTGCTGACCGCTTCTACTCGACTCCAGACTAAGCAGAGGTTGTGCCAACTGAGCGAATACAATCTTCAGCCCTCATTCAGCACAATCGATTCGTAAAACTGAATACTTTGCAGCCATCGGTTGCGCACCAGATTGAGGCGCGCCCACTTGAATTCGCACTGTTGCGATTCGCCTGCCCACCTCCTGCTGATTGCCTCGCCCGCCGGATCCCGTGAGGGCGGGCCTGCGACGGCTTGGCACACTTTTGGCTATTACCACTTTCGAGTAGAAGCGGTCAGTGCCAGCAATGGCACCGGGCATTGCTCTTGCGCCCTTCCCTGTGGGCGTACGTCCGATTGGATGCTTGAACGCGGCGCCAGCGCCCCGGGCAAGAGAGAAGTGTCAGCCGTGTAACTACGCAACGCGCCCTCTCTCCTCCCCTTGTTCTCTCCAATCGGTCCCGCGCTGGCGTGCCGATTGGCGCGCGGCGGTTTTCGAATCGTTGTGGAGAACACATCATGAAAATTCGCTTTGCCTTGGGTCAACCGCTTCGCTCGCTACTGGCCATGGCGCTTGCGCCCGCCGCCCTGATCGCGTCTCCACTGGCTTTGGCCAATGACAAGGTGGTGCTGCTCACCTCCTGGTATGCCCAAGCTGAACAGGGCGGTTTCTACCAGGCCCTGGCGGATGGACTGTATGAAAAAGAAGGCCTGGACGTGACCATCCGCATGGGTGGGCCGCAGGTCAATGGCATGCAGCTGCTGCTCAACAAGCAGGCCGATTTCATCGTCAACTACGATTTGCAGATTCTCAAAAGTGTGGAGCAAGGCCTGCCGGTGGTGGCCGTGGCCGCGCCCTTTCAAGGTGACCCTCAGGGCCTGCTGACCCATGCCGATGTGAGCGGCCTGGATGCCTTGCAGAACAAGCAGGTGCTGGTTTCCACCTCCGGCCAGCAAACCTGGTGGCCGTGGCTCAAGGGCAAATATCAGCTCAAGGACAGCCAGGCCCGCCCCTACACCTTCAACCTGCAACCCTTCCTCGCGGACGCCAACACCACGCAGCAGGCCTATGCCAGCTCCGAGTTGTTCCAGGCGTTGAAGACCGGGGAGAAAGCCAACTTCTTCCTGTTCGCCGACGCTGGTTACCCACCCTACGGCTCGACGCTGGCCACTCGCCAGGACGTGATCGATCAGCATCCTGAGCGAGTCCAGCGCTTTGTTCGCGCCTCGATGGAGGGCTGGAAGCGCTACCTCGACAACCCGAGCGCCAACCACCTGATCAAGGCCGATAACCCGAACATGAGCGATGAATTGCTCGCCTGGGGCTTGTCGACGCTCAAGCAATATCGCCTGGTCACCGGCGGTGATGCCGCCACCCAAGGCATCGGCGTGATGAGCGATGCGCGCTGGCAGGCCACGCGCAATTTCATGGTCGAAGCCGGCCTGCTCGGTGCCGATGCGCCTTGGCAGAAGGCCTACACCACGCGCTTCGTCGAGGACTTGAAGGTGCTGCCTGACGCCGAACAGTCCGCCAGCCGCTGAGCCTGATTGCAAGACTGCTGAACCCAGAGCCCGAGCCCAAGAGCCGGCTGAACGAATACCGTGAGGACACTTGTTATGTTGGTCACCAAACAACCTGTATTGCGCCGTTTCTGGTATGCCCTGCTGCCCATGACCTCGCTGGATGCCGGTCCGCAGCCTTTCACTTTACTCGGCGAGGCGCTGGTGCTGTGGAAGCGCCCCGACGGCACCCCGGTGGCCATGCGCGACCGTTGCTGCCACCGCACCGCCAAGCTCTCGAAAGGTTTTGTGAGCGAGGACGGTAACATCGCCTGCGGCTATCACGGCTGGGAATATGATTGCACCGGCACCTGCGTGAAGATCCCGCAAAACCCCGCGGGCATGATTCCGCCGGGCGCCTCGGTCCAGGCCTTTCACTGCCAGGAAAAATACGGCTACGCCTGGGTCGCCCTCGACGATCCTCTGCAACCAATCCCTGAGTTTCCCGAAGATGGCGCCCCGGGCTACCGGCGCATCTTCCAGTTTTATGAAGAGTGGAAAACCAGCCCGCTGCGGGTCATGGAAAACTCCTTCGACAACTCGCACTTTTCCTTCGTCCACAAAGCCAACTTCGGCCTGTTCGACCAGCCGGCGCCGGCCGGCTACGAGTTCCGCGAAACCGACTACGGCTTCGAGGCCGAAACCCGGGTGCCGATCCGCAACCCCGAGGAAAGCTATCGCATCACCGGCACCCGCGAGCCGATCACCCAGCGCCATCTGATCAACCGTTATTACCTGCCTTTCTCCCGGCGCTTTGGCTGTATGTACCCGGACAGCGGCATCCACCACATCATCTACAACTGCGCGACACCCATGGAAGACGGGCGCCTGATGCTGGTCCAGTGGCTGTATCGCAACGACAGCGAGGAGCAATGCTCGACCCAGGAGCTGATCGACTGGGACGCAGCGATCACCGCCGAAGACCGCGACATCCTCGAAGCCACCGATTACGACGCCTGTGTCGATACTCGCCGGCGAGTGGAACTGCACATGCCGTCGGACAAGCCTGGCCTGGTGATTCGTCGGCAACTGCTGGGCCTGCTCGAAGCTCACGGTGAAAGTGAAGTGTTCCTCAGCCATTGAAGTCAGCGCCCCGGTGTGCCGGGGCTTTACCGGACGCTCATGACCCAAGGGGAGAGCGCTATGTTGATGCGAACCATAACTGGGGCCAACGCCCTGCCACAGGCGTTGCCACGGGGCGACAGCGTCGGCGTGCAAACGCCGCTGTTCGCCAATCAGGTGGAAAAAACCTACAGCAACGGCACCCAGGCCTTGAGCCGGGTGAAGCTGGCCATTCAGCGCGGCGAGTTCGTTTCATTGCTCGGCCCTTCGGGCTGCGGCAAGAGCACCCTGCTGAAAATGTTCGCCGGCCTCGAAAAGCCCTCCGCCGGCCACGTGCGCTGGTGGGGCAAGGACAGCCCGGCCAGCCCGACCCAAGGGCAAAGCCTGGCGATGGTTTTCCAGGAGGCGACCCTGATGCCTTGGGCCAAGGTCAGCGACAACGTGCGCCTGCCGCTGGATCTGGCCAATGTGCCCAAAGCCCAGAGCCAGCCAAAGGTCGACGCAGCCCTTGCTCTTGTCGGCTTGGACCGCTTCAGCCAGGTGTACCCGCGGGAACTGTCCGGCGGCATGCAAATGCGCGCGTCCATCGCCCGGGCCTTGGCCACCGAGCCCAATCTGCTGTTGATGGACGAGCCCTTCGGCGCCCTGGATGAGTTCACCCGCAACAAGCTCGACAGCGACCTGCGTCAGCTGTGGGCTAGCCGCGACCTGACCGTGGTGTTCGTCACTCACAGCATTTTCGAGGCCGTCTACCTGTCATCGCGGGTGGTGGTGATGGGTGCGCGCCCGGGCCGAGTAATCGCCGACATCGAAATCGACGGCCCCTTGGAACGAGACGAGGCCTACCGCACCTCCCCGGCCTTTATCGCGCAGTGCGCACGCCTGTCCCGGCTGCTGGCCGAGGCCAATGGCGATCCTTGCTGACTTTATTGAGAGCCCGCTCATGAACCCGTCCTTTACTCCCTGGTTACGTCACCCCACGGTGTTGCGCATCGTCTCGCCGCTGCTGCTCGGCGCGGTATTGCTGGGTCTGTGGCAATTGGCATGTGTGGCCTGGAAGGTGCCGGTGTATCTGGTGCCCTCCCCGGTCGATATCGGCCGTACCTTGATCAGCGATGGCCCGATGCTGTTCGGTGCATTGTGGATGACCTTGAAGATCACTTTTTTCTCCTTTGCGCTGGCGGTGCTTATCGGCACCCTGGCGGCCTTTGTGTTTGTGCAGAGCCGCGTGCTGGAAGCCAGCCTGTTTCCCTACGCCATCCTGTTGCGGGTGACGCCGGTGGTGGCCGTCGCGCCGCTGATCATCATCTGGTGCAGCAATACCACGCTGGCGTTGATTATTTGCGCGACTTTGGTGGCGATTTTCCCGATCATCGCCAACACCGTACTCGGCTTGCGCAGCGTCAACCCCGGCCTGCTCAATCTGTTCCGCCTGAACCGCGCCAGCCGCTGGCAGGTGCTGTTGCGCCTGCGCATTCCCAGCGCCCTGCCGTGTTTTTTTGCGGGGCTGCGCATTGCCAGCGGGCTGGCGTTGATCGGCGCGGTGGTGGCGGAGTTCGTCGCCGGCACCGGGGGCACCGGTGCTGGGCTGGCGTATCAGATCCTCCAGGCCGGCTTTCAACTGAATATTCCAAGGCTGTTCGCTGCCCTGCTGCTGATCGCCTTGACCGGTGTCGCGTTATTCAGCCTGATGGCCGTGCTGGCCCGGTTGAGCCTGCGCAACTGGCACGAAAGCGAACTCGGCTGACCCTTTTAATCCGCCGCAGGCGCGGCGCATGGAGCCTCACATGAAGCTTGAAAATAGCTGGCTGGTACGTAACGCCAGCGCCATCCTCACCGGTTTGTCCGGCGCGGCGGCGCGCCACGCCGGGCCTGATATCCGTATCGTCGACGGCCGCATCAGCGCCATCGGCGCCCTGCAACCCCAGCCCGGCGAGCGAGTGCTGGATGCCACCGATTGCGTGGTCTACCCGGCGTGGGTCAATACCCACCATCACCTGTTTCAGTCGCTGCTCAAAGGCATTCCCGCAGGTATTGACCAGAGTCTGGGAGCCTGGCTGGGTGCCGTGCCCTATCGCTATCGCGGCGCGTTTGACGAGCAAAGCTTTCGCCTCGCCGCGCGCATTGGCCTGGTCGAATTGGCACGATCCGGCTGCGCCACCGTCGCAGACCATCATTACCTGTACTTGCCGGGCATGGACTTTGACAGTGCCGAGGTGCTGTTCGAGGAAGCCGAACGGCTGGGGCTGCGGTTTGTTCTCTGCCGTGGCGGAGCCACGCAAGCACGACAAGCCGAAGGCAAGTCCGTGGCCGGGCCGGAGACTCTGGAGCAATACCTGGACGACGTCGAGCGTCTGGTGCGGCGCTACCACGACCCGGCCGCTGATGCCTGGCGGCGGGTGGTGATGGCGCCCACCAGCCCGCCCTACTCCATGCCTGCCGAACACCTGCGCGAAACCGCCCGGGTCGCCCGGCGACTGGGCATTCGCCTGCACAGCCATCTGAGCGAAACCGTCGAATATCAAAATGAGGTGCAGCAACGCCACGGCATGTCGCCAGTGGCGTTCTGTGCCGAACACGAGTGGCTCGGCCCGGACGTGTGGTTCGCGCATTTAGTGAAACTCGACGCCGAGGAAATCCGCATGCTCGGGACCAGCGGTACGGGCATTGCGCATTGCCCGCAAAGCAATGGCCGCCTGGGCAGTGGCATTGCCGATGTGGTGGCCATGGAGGCTGCGGGAATGCCGGTGTCGATTGGCGTGGATGGCGCCGCCTCCAACGAGGCCTGCGACATGATCAGCGAAACCCACGCCGCCTGGCTGATGCAACGGGCCAGACTTGGCGAACGCGCCCGCCCGCGTTATGCCGGCGGTGACGAGGAAGGCGGTGCCAGCGCGGCCACGGTGGAAGACGTGGTGCGCTGGGGTACGTCTGGCGGGGCTCGGGTGCTGGGGCTGGACGCCGTGGGCAGCGTGCAAGTGGGCATGGCGGCCGACCTGGCGATCTACCGCCTGGACCAGCCGCGATACTTCGGCCTGCATGACCCGGCGATCGGGCCGGTGGTGGGCGGAGGACGCCCGACGTTGCGCGCCTTGCTGGTCGCTGGGCGGTTGACCGTACACGACGACCAGTTGCCTGACTTCGACCTGGCCGAACTCGGCGCCCAGGCCCGGGACGCGGTGCGGCGGTTGCAGCAGGCCGCAGGCGTACGCTCATGAGCTGATCTCCCCGGCACGCGCTGCCGTGCCAATACTCGCCCGCATCAAATGCCGGGACTGTCATCAGATAGTTTTATGGTCCCGGAGAAGAAAGCAGCGGACGGCGTATGACAAGGCGCTGCTACAACAATTGCTCGCGTAGAAAATCGATGAACGCCATCGTCCGCGCTGAACGTCTCCGCTCGCGGCTGAGTACGGCGCTGACAGGCAGCGCGCTGGTCTGATAGCTGTCGAGTACGGTACTCACCCTGCCCTGCTCGACGTCAGCTGTGAACAGCCATTGCGGTGAGAGGGAAATACCCAAACCGGAGAGCACCATTTCGCGGATTGCCTCGCTGCTGTTGCTGGTGACGTTGCCCTGAATGGCTACATCGAGTTCCTCGGCGCTGTGGGTAAAGTGCCAACGGTCGTAATGCTCCAGCAACGTGAAGCCGATGCAGTTGTGATCGGACAGTTCGCTGGGCTCACGTGGCACGCCGTGCAGAGCCAGGTAAGCGGGCGCGGCATAGACACGCCGTGGGCTATTGCCCAGTGGCAGTGCCACCAATCCCTCGCTCTTCACCGCGCCAATGCGAATAGCCAGATCGATGTTTTCCTTGAGCAGGTCTTCATTGTGGTCACTCAGCCGCAGGTCAATCCGCACATCAGGATGGCGTTGCAGGAAAGTCCCTATGAGCGGTGCGATGCATAACCTTCCATAACTGACCGGCGCGGCGACTCGTAAAGGGCCGGCAATCTGCTCCTGGCCACTGGTGAAGCTTCGCGTGGCAGTTTCGACGTGGCCGAGAATTTCCTGGCAGTGGTCGTAGAAGCGTTGACCTTGGTCGGTCAGGGCCAAATGCCGAGTGCTGCGTGCGAACAATGGCCCACCCAGATACTGCTCCAGCGCGCGCACTTGCTTGCTCACTGCCGGCTGCCCCATGTTCAGTTCACGGGCGACCGCCGAGAAGGACCCGCGCTCCACGACGCGAACAAAGACATGCATGCTGTCGAACAGATCCATCGACGATTGGTTCTCCTTGTGGAATAAGTCATATGCGAATTGGGTTTCTTATCGGAATGATTAAAGCGCGGCAATCTGTAAGCGTCCATCCCAACACAGGTTCGCGCCATGAAACATTCCATGCTTGCCGCCATCGCCGAGTCCGCTCAGTCCCCGCTGGCCATCCGTCACATCGACCGCCCTGTTGCCGGTAAGGGGCAAGTCCTGGTCAAGGTTCACGCCGCAGGGGTCAATCCGCTCGATACCAAAATTGCCTCCGGCGCAGGGGCTCACGCCCGCCAAACGCTGCCGGCCGTGCTCGGCCTTGACCTCGCCGGTACGGTCGTCGAAGTGGGCGAAGCGGTCGACGGGTTCACCCCGGGCCAGGAAGTCTTCGGCATGCCCGGCGGGATCGGCGGCGCCCAAGGCACCATGGCCGAGTACATTGCCGTGGATGCCCGCCTGATCGCGGTCAAGCCACACACCCTCAGCATGCGTGAGGCGGCTGCATTGCCTTTGGTATTCATCACCGCGTGGGAAGGTCTGGTCGATCGCGCCAATGTTCGCTCCGGCCAGCGAGTACTGATTCATGGGGGCGCGGGTGGGGTCGGCCAAGTGGCTGTGCAACTGGCCAAGGCTCGCGGTGCCGATGTCTACGCCACCGGTTCGGCGGGCAGTCTGGACTTCATACGCTCGCTGGGCGCGACGGCGATCGACTATCAGGCACAGAGCGTTGAGGATTATGTCGAGCACTACGCCGCCGGCGAGGGGTTCGACATTGTCTACGACACCGTCGGCGGCAGCACGCTGGATGCATCATTCCAAGCCGTGAAAGCCTATACCGGGCACGTGCTGAGCTGCCTGGGCTGGGGCCAGCACAGCCTGGCACCGTTGTCGTTCAAAAGTGCCACCTACTCGGGGGTTTTCACTCTGGCTCCGCTGCTCACCGGCAAAGGACGCGAACATCACGGCGCTATCCTGCGCGAGGCCGCTGCGCTGGCCAATGCGGGTCAACTGACGATCCGCGTGGATCAACAGCACTTTGCACTGCAAGACGTCAACGAGGCGTTTCGCCAAGTCGCCGAAGGCCGCGGCAAGGGCAAGACGGTGATCGAGTTTGTGGGTGCATAGCTTCTTGTAATCTCTTCATAGCGCTAACGGCCAAAAGCGTCCGCCTTTGGCCGTTAGTTGCCACACAAGGGCAACCGCTTTCGGCCAAGAGCTGCCGCCCCCATGGTCTTCTCCAGCCCAAAACGCTGTCGCCAGTTGCTGCCGAACGTATGGCACACCTACTGGCATGGGCCGCATACCATATGGATGGCAACCCGATCCCTTTAGGCGGCTCTTTCTATGAGAGCTGGCCTCTCACCCATTTGTAATTACCTGGCCTGAATAAACCGCTGCTCAAGGTTTTCTTTTGCATTGCTCTTCGGGCGCACCATATCCCCAAGTGATGATGGCTTCGGCCTTATGTTCCCAAAGCGATTCATTACGCCCAACGTACTTGATGCCAATGCCACTGAGTTGCTGGTACATCAGCGATACGCTGTCGCCACGCTCGGCTATTAATGTCGGCGGATCAGTTTCGAAGAACCTGACAGTTACCTCGTTTGCAGGGTTGCCGTCGCATTCGTAAAAGACAGGCCCAGTACCAGAGATCAGTCGGTACCGTGCTTGCAACTCAGCGATACGGTTATGGTATTCCATGCGCAGGCACGCACCGACGTCATCACTCTTCCAGCAATCGTCCCGCCCCTTGATCCACCCCCGCTGCTCTGCTTTGAGCATTGGAGGATGCTCGTTGCCGGCCTTGATACTCGCACTGGCATACACTGCCGAGAGTTTGCGATCGAGGGCAGATAATTCCTTGTCTTCACATATTAATGCTTCGATACCGCCAGGCTCCGCCTTTGAGCAATCGTAAGATGGACCAGGTGACGAACTGATAGCCGACGATGTTCCCGTGCGCGCCCCGCTCGACTGTATCGCACTGATTTGCTGATCAATGTAATTGCACCACTGCTCGGAGCTTCGCTCTGGGACATCTGACCCATCTTGAACCCCCAGCTTTATCTCGATCACTGACTTCCATTCGTCAGAACCTAAATCCGGTCCGTGCCCTTGCATATCAGCCGTATGCAGAACCTTATCGACCGATTGATACCACGTGTTTGAGCATTGAGATTGCGCCTTGGCAACGCCTGTGACGCCAATCAATAGCAAGACCAAATATTTGCGCATGTGCGGTTTCCCTGGATTTACGCAGTCGCCAACCACTCATCTTAGCCGGTCTCATCCGCTAGCGAACGGTGAGTCAATAGTGATTGCAGCACCTGATGAGCCATATCAATCGGCCATAAGTAGATGGAAGGAGATTGATTGCCTCAAGGCTCAGATATCCCTGACTCGAAGCGGAGCTTTCTGGCCAACGAGCTTCCCCTTATTCCATGGCTGATGTCGATATTTAGCGATTGTGTACATGGTGGCGCCCTCCACATGGGTGAAGGACCGGGGTGGATCAGTCGCGCGGCACCGTTGTCGGATTCGGCCAGAAGCAGACACTTAAAAGCTCAACGATCAGGTTCTCATGTCATGAAATCATCCGGCTGCCGTACCATCGGCACATCGACAAAACGGAGGTTGATATGGGAAATGGTCAGGGCAAAAAGGTCGTTGTCATTGGGGCAGGCATCGTTGGCGCGTCATTGGCGTATCACTTGGCAGGTAAAGGCGCGAATGTCACTTTGGTAGAAGCTGAAGATATAGCTTCGGGAGTGACTGGCAGCTCATTCGCTTGGCTCAATGCCTCACACCCCGAACCCGACCCAATCGCGCAACTGCGCGGTTCTGCCATCAAGGAGTACCGCCGACTCGAAACGCAGCTGCCAGGTCTGGAGATAAGATGGACAGGCGCCTTGTCTTACAGTGCGATGGCGATTGAGGCACTGCCAGCCTCAGGTCACCAGGCTTCGGCAAACCTGGTGTCTCGATCGCAGATCCTCGACTTGGAACCAAATCTCAAGAACCCTCCCCAGTCTGCTCTGTATGCGGCTGAAGAAGGAGCGCTGGACGCAGTGGCAGCTACGCATGCGTTGATCGCAGGTGCGCAGGCATATGGGGCAAAGATTCTCACTCAGACGCGAGTGCTCGGTTTTGTAACCCAGAGTGCAACGGTGACTGGAGTCGAAACAACGACAGGCAGCCTCGATGCCGATATTGTCGTACTGGCAGCCGGGGCAGGCATCACGAAACTGACAGACATGCTTGGAGTGTTCCTGCCAATAGAGGCCTCCCCTGCCATTTTCATCCGTTACAAGTCACAACCCAACCTCGTACACACCCTCATATCCAGCCCTGAAATGGAAGTGCGGCAAAGTTCGGATGGTGCGTTGCTCGCGGCGGAAGATTATCTGAACGATGCCGTGGAAAATCAGCCGGCAGCGATAGCGCTTCGCACTGCCAAGACAATCCAGAACGAACTCCATGGTGTCGTCTCCATAGAACCGGAACGGGCTTGTGTCAGCCTCAGGCCCATGCCTGAGGATGGCATCCCCATCATCGGTTATCTCCCCAATGTAGGTGGCGTCTACGTTTGTGCAATGCACCCTGGAATTACTCTGGCGGCGATAGTGGGACGTCTGGCCAGCGAGGAGATCATCGATGACAAGGTGTCCAGTGCCCTTTGCCCATGCCGGCCTGATCGATTTTTGCAAGCGGAGGGAAGCCTCTTGTGAGGCAGAAATCGGCCAAGAGCAGACGTTCGAACCCAAGGTAATGCGATGAAGGGAAAAACTAGAATGACTGCACCTCTGACCAGTAACGCAGCAACCCAGCCTGGGCCTATTACCGGGATCGGCGCGTCAGCCTGAACTGTGGCCAATTGTCCTAGAAACCCGGGGCGTCATTTCGCCCAAAGCAGGCGCTGCGCGCAACGTATTTGCCTGATGGCCCAACGCCTGAGTAGAATGCGATTCATTATCAATCATGTATGTCCCGGGATGCCGATGCGTAGCGACGAAACACTAGGTACTGCAGATCCAGGGCTGCTCTATCGCACCCACTTCTCGTGGTTACAGGGCTGGCTGGTCCGTCGCATTGGCTGTCGCGATAATGCCGCAGATCTGGCGCAGGACACCTTTGTGCGTGTGCTCAAACACCGTCATCAGTCCGGCGCCCTGCGCGAGCCACGTGCTTATTTGAGCAGCATTGCCCGAGGGTTGATGATTGATCAGTATCGTCGTCGCGAACTCGAACGCGCCTACCTGGAAAGCATCACCTTGCTGCCTCAACACGAGGTACCCTCGGAAGAAAGCCGGTTGATGATTCTCGATGCGCTCGAGCGCATAGACCGTCTGCTTGACTCGCTTAAACCAAGAGTTCGTCAGGCGTTTTTATTTGCCCGACTCGACGGTCTGACCTGCGCACAAATCGCCGAAAAGCTCGGAGTTTCCCGCGCGACGGTGGAGCGCGACCTGGCCACGGCCCTGCAACACTGCTACCGCTTGCGTTATGTCGAGGCCTGAGCCTGAGGCGCTGGATCCGGCCATTGTCGAGCAGGCAATCCAATGGCTGGTGCGCCTTCGCTTCAATCAAGCCGATGAACAGACACAGCGCACGTTTGAGCACTGGCTCCAGCAGCGCCCGGAGCATGGGTTGGCGTGGCAGCGTGTGGAAACGCTGGGAGATGAATTCGAAGGCGTGCCAGCTCAACTGGCTCGACAAACCCTTAAGGGCGCCCAACATGGAATGCGCCGGCGGGAAAGCCTGAAGCTACTGGGCATATTGGCGACCGTCGGCACGGCAGCCTGGCTCGGCCGCGACTACACCCCCCTGCCCTCCATGCTTGCACAGCAGCGCAGCAGCACCGGCGAGCAACGACGTTTCCAACTCGACGATGGCAGTCTTATCCAGCTCAATAGCGATAGCGCCGTCGACAGCGATTTCGACGCCCAGCGGCGCCTGATCATCCTGCGCCGTGGTGAAATCATCGTGAATGTCGGTGCGGATCAACACTCGCCGCAAGCGCGACCACTCTGGGTGCAATCACGCGACGGAATGATGCGAGCCCATAGCTCGCGCTTTCTGGTCCGCGAGCGTGACGACGGCACTCTGGTCGCGGCCCAGGAAGGATCAGTCACGGTGTTCCCCGGCTCCAGTCGAACGCCTGCGAGCCGCAACGTTCTGGCAGGAAACCAACTGCTGTTCACCCCAAGCGGCACCCGAACGTTCAGGGACAACGGCCTCGATCTATGGGCTTGGGGTGACGGTGTGATCAGTGCGAACCATATGCGCCTCGGTGACTTCATCGCAGAGTTGTCGCGTTATCGCCCAGGAGTCTTGCGCTGCGCCGAAGAGGTCGCTGATCGACGCGTTTCCGGCACCTTCCAGCTCGCCGACAACGATCGGGTCCTGGCATTGATCGCGCAGTCACTGCGCCTGCACATTGATTACCGAACCCGTTATTGGGTGACCGTAACCGCTGCCACCTGAGTCCACCCGAATATTTTTTCGCTACCTGAAAAATAATGAGGTGGTTTCTCATTCTCGTTCGACCTCTAAGGAAGGCCGGAATACAGGCCAGTCTGCCGATGTCCTTTCTTGGAGCGAGAAAATGAGTTCGTCCCCGGTTTCACAGCGCCATCCTTTGAGTCGTGCCTTGCACGGTGCGATTTTGGGTTTGATCGTGAGCAGCTATGCATTGCCATCGCTGGCGCAAACCTCGGGCGCTGACCACAGCGATCAAGTCAAACAGTGGAATATCGCCCCCGGGCCACTGGCGCCAGCGCTTGACCGCTTTGCGCGCGAGGCTGGCATCAGCCTCTCCTTCGACGCCTCGAGTGTGGCGAACCGCACCACGGCTGGCGTGAATGGCTCGCTCGAAACTTCGGCAGCGCTGTCATCCTTGCTCCAGGGCAGCGAATTGCAGATCGAACAGCAAGGCCCGAATGCTTACCTGCTGACCCCTCAAGCAAAAACCGCCGGCCCACTGGAACTCGACGCAACGGCCGTCGAGGACTACCGCCTCGCCCCGCTCATCATCAATGCCAAGGTTCGGGTCAGTGCCGACGACGACGCCAACTCGGTGGTGGCCAAGGAGCTCTGGGTTGGCGGCAAGGTCGCCACCAGCATTCTCAATACACCGGCATCGGTGTCGGTGGTGACCAACAAGGAAATGCAGCAACGCAGCGTCAGCACCACGGAAGAAGCGCTGCAATACACGCCGGGCGTGGTCAGCGACTTTTATGGTACGGATGATCGCAACGACTATTTCCAGATCCGCGGCTTCCAGGCCACCACCTACCGTGACGGCTTGACCCTCAGCTCAATGCGCGGCGTACGCGAAGACCCATTCGCCTATGAGCGCATCGAGATTCTGCGTGGCGCCAACTCCACCCTGTTTGGCCCTGCGGACCCGGGCGGTTCGGTAAATTTCGTGACCAAACAGCCGCGCTTCGAAAAGTTTGGCCAGGGCTATGTGACCTACGGTTCGTTTGACCATGTCGAGACCGGCATCGATGTCGGCGATGCGCTGAACGACGAGAAAACCCTGGCCGGCCGTTTTACTGCCAAAGGCCAGAACAGCGACCGCGAGTACGATCACTCGCAGGACGACAACCAGTTGTTTATGGGTGGCCTCACCTGGGCACCGACGGATTACACGTCGGCCACTATGATTCTGGACTACCTGAAAACCGAGAGTTCGCCCAACAGCGGCGGCTATCCACTGGATCGGGAATACGACCGCAGCAAGTTTTATGGCGAGCCCAGCTACAACTTCCACGATGTCGAGCGCACCAGCCTCAGCGGTAACGTCACCCATGATTTCGACAACGGTTTCGTGCTGCGCAGCAATCTGCGTTACAGCAAGTTGACCGATGATTTTGGCTACGTGTACCTCAGCGACAGCGCCGCACGTGTCGGTACCACCGTTGATCGATACCTGTTTGGCACCGACACCGAAGCTGACCAGTTCAACGGCAATCTGATGCTGCAATACGATGCCCGCTTCGAGAACATCGACAGCAGCAGCCTGGTAGGCGTGGAGTACCTCGATTCGACCACCAAGGAAAGCTCGGTCTACGCCCTGACAACCCCGATCGATATTGCCAACCCGGTGTTTACTGGCGTTCCACGCTCAATCGCGCCGTATGCCGTCAACAAGCGAGACGCGACCACAAAGGCCGTCTTCCTTCAGCAGAACCTGTCGTTCTACGAGCGTTTCATCGTCACCGGAGGCGTGCGCAACGACTCGATGGACCTGACCAGCAAGGGCTTGCAATCCACCGAGAAAGACAACTTCTCCGAAACCTCCTACCGAGGTGCGTTGACCTATATCGTCAACGATGAGGTGTCCACCTATGTGAGCATGGTCGAATCCGTCTCGCCGCCGCAGGTTGGCGTAACACCGCAGACAGGCAGGCAGTACGAAGTGGGCGTGAAGTATGCGCCGATGGGAATGGATGCACTGTTCTCCGCCGCCGTGTATGACCTGACCCAGGAAAACGTCACCATCGCCGTGGTGCTGCCGAGCGGCATCATCGAGCAGCAGACGGTGGGTGAATCACGCGCGCGTGGCCTCGACCTGGAGGCCAAAGCGCAGGTGACGCAGAATCTCAGCCTGATCGGTGGCTATTCCTATATGGAGTCCGAGGTACTGCGCGGCTCGTTGTATGACGGCAGTTCTCTGAAGGGCAACGAGTTCGCCACGGCACCCAAGCATTCCGCCTCGCTCTGGAGTTACTACGACGTGCCCGCCACTGATGTCAGCGTGGGCCTGGGTGCGCGCTACGTCGGCGCTTATTACTTTGATGCAGCCAACTCCGGCAAAAGCGATGGCACTACCCTGTTCGACGCCGCCTTCAACTACAAGATCGCCAAGGGCACCGACCTGGCGGTGAACGTCAGCAACCTGCTGGATGAGCAGCACGTGGTCGGCTCCGGCACGGCGAACTTCTACAACCCGGGCCGCGAGATTACCGCCAAATTGAGCTACAACTGGTAATTAGGCGGGTATCCTATTTTTTCGTAGAGGAAACGGTGCCCGCGTTACCGCGAGCACCGTTAACTACGGGCATACCCAGCTTGATTTACGCTTGAATGAAATCACGCGGAGAAACAGATCATGTTCCTCGCTCCCGGAAGTCTATTGGCCCTGGCTTTGGGTGTCTGCTTTTGCACATCCGTGCTCGGACAAGGGGCAGCAGACAGCGATTCTCCACCGGCGATACTGCCATTGGCATCCGAAAGTGCGCCGAGACTCATTGCCTACCCGCCGCTTGCCGAGCCACTCGCCCGTGGAGTGGTCATCATCCAGTTTCGAACAGAGCACGCCAGGATCATGCCGGTTTTTGGCAGGGTGGCTGCTGAGGTAT
The DNA here is from genome assembly GCF_007293365.2 of Pseudomonas sp. ef1. Classification (NCBI taxonomy): domain Bacteria; kingdom Pseudomonadati; phylum Pseudomonadota; class Gammaproteobacteria; order Pseudomonadales; family Pseudomonadaceae; genus Pseudomonas; species Pseudomonas sp. ef1. The sequence continues at coordinate 4,085,375 of NZ_CM129815.1, forward strand.
CACCACGCTTAGGTCACCTTCACGTGACCGTCGATGACTGGAAAGGTACGTGGGCGCACACCAGTGAAGACCCGATTATCCTGGTCGGGCTAACCCCCGGTGCTCACAAGGTTCTCTTGGAAGTGGCCGACCCGACGCACCAGATCATCACCAGTACGACAGTGAGTTTTACAGTACCGGAGAAGACACCGATGGACGCTCCCCGTACTGACGATCATCACGCGGTAAAACCATGACTGCCGTGCTACTCACCGAAACAGGTAATGATCGGCGTCTCTGCCAGCGAATGACTAGCTCAATACCTCCAGAAAACCGGGGTCACGAGCACCAACACCGTCAGGATTTCCAACCTGCCTAGCAGCATGCCAACGGTGAGTAGCCATTTGGCCGCATCTGGCAGTGACGAGAAATTACCTGCCGGTCCAATAATGGTGCCCAGGCCGGGGCCGACGTTACACACCGCCGTAGCGGCACCGCTCAGGGCGGTAATCCAATCAAGCCCGATCAGCGCCAGGCCCAAAGCGATGGCGGCAATCGTGATGGTGAAAAAAAACGAGAAGGTCAGCAGCGAGCGGACGATTTCCTCATCGATGGGATGGCCGTTGTATTTTTTCTGAATCACGGCTCGAGGGTGGATCAACTGCTTCAAGCTGCTGACCAGAAGCGCGGCGGCCACCTGAAAACGGAATATTTTCAGCCCGCCGGCCGTTGAGCCGGAACAGCCTCCGACGAATGTCAGATAGAAAAACAGCAAAACAGCGAAGCTGCCCCACAAGGTGTAGTCGCCAACCGCAATTCCAGTGGTCGTGACAACCGAGGTCACATTGACCGCCACGATACGAAACGCATCCCACCATCCGTAGTCACTGTGCAAATACAGCCAGGTACCTACAGCCAACGATGTGACGAGCAGGAATCCAATAAACCCGCGTACCTGGTGATCCTTGATCAGCGCACGTCGATTGCCCCGACATGTCGCGACATACAAGGTGAATGGCAGACTGCCCAGGATCATGATGACCACCGCCACCCAGTGAATTGCTGGCTGCTCCCAGTGCCCGAGGGAGGAATCCGACGTTGAGAACCCGCCGGTGGAGATCAACGACATTGCGTGGTTGATCGCTTCGAATGAGGTCATTCCTGCGAGCCAGAGCGCCAAAGTGCCGATACCCGTCAGGCCCAGATAGAGCAAAAGGATGTACTTGGCTGCGACATGAGAACGTGGTGTCACTTTCTCCGACCAGTCCGAGGATTCTGTCTGGAAAAGACGCATGCCGCCGACTCGCAAGAGCGGAAGAATCGCGACAGCCATGCCGATAAAACCGATGCCGCCTAACCAATGCAGCATGGAACGCCAGATCAACAAGCCGGGAGAGGCGCTATCCAGACCGGTGAGTACCGTCGAGCCAGTGGTTGTGATGCCCGACATCGTTTCAAAGAACGCATCGGTGTAGCTGATATCGCTGATGAAAACCATGGGTAACGCTGCGAAGGCGCACACAACAACCCAGCTCGCGGTAGTCAGCAGGTACATGTCCCTGGGCCGAAGATTGCCGGTCTCCGGACGCCCTCGCACGATCAACAGCAGACCACAGATGCAGGTAATCAGGCTCGACCAGAGAAAGGCCGACAGATCGTCGCTGCGCTCATGAACCACCAGCGTGACCATGGGTATAGCCATGCTTACCGCCAGGGTGATCAGAAAAATACCCAAGATGAAGCCGATAAGCCGAATTGCTGCGAGGGACATCACGATAGCGTTCCAAATTAGCGCCGCGCAGTATCGGATGCCCTCAATAAAGACTGCGTAAATTCTCCGTAAAATTTTGACCTGCAATCAGTCAGGCTGCGGGAGTCAAGGCGTAGCCATGGGGCAATTACAAATCTCCCAACAGGCAGAAATCGCCAAACCCAGAGCGCTCACGCGGGGTTGGCGAATTTCGTTTAGCGGCCGACTCCTGCCCGGATTCAAACCTGCGGGCCAGCGGAGTGCTTGCCGCGGGTTTTCCACAGCGAAAGCAGCACACCGCCAAGCAGCAAAGTCACCGTCACGCTCAGAGACAGGACTGCCGGAATCTTGCCGATGATGCCGACCATGAAGATCTTGCCGCCGATAAACACCAGCACCAGCGCCAGGGCGTACTTGAGGTAGGCGAAGCGGTGGATCATCGCCGCCAGAGCGAAATACAGCGCACGGAGGCCGAGGATGGCGAAAATGTTAGAGGTGTAGACAATGAACGGGTCCTGGGTGATGGCAAAGATCGCCGGCACGCTGTCGACGGCGAATACCAGGTCGGCACACTCGATCAGCACCAAGGCCAGGAACAACGGCGTCGCCCAGACCACGGACTTGCCACTGGCATCGGTCTGGCGAACGAAGAAGTGCCCTTCATGCAAGCGATCGGTCACGCGCATGTGCTTGCGCAGGAACTTCACCAGCAGGTTCTCGCTAAGGTCCGGGTGGGCATCGATCTTGCTGAACAGCATCTTTACCCCGGTCAACAGCAGGAAGATGCCGAACACATACAGAATCCAGCTGAACTCGGCGATCAGCGCTGCACCCAGGCCAATCATGATAGCGCGCAGCACTATTACACCGAGAATGCCCCAGAACAGCACCTCGTGCTGATACTTACGCGGAATTGAGAGAAAGCTGAAGATCATCGCCATCAGGAAGACGTTGTCCATCGACAACGATTTCTCGATCAGAAAGCCGGTGTAGAAATCCATCCCGGCATCACCGCCCTTGACCTGCCAGACCCAGAGGCCGAACAGCAAGCCGGCGGCAATATAGCCCGCCGACAGCAGCAGGCTTTCACGGACGCCGATCTCTCGATGCTCACGGTGCAGCACCCCGAGATCGAAGATCAAAAGGCCCAAAACGATGCTGACAAAAACGAGCCACAACCAAGTGGCGGTGCCGAGAAACTCGGCAAAAAAGAACGGTTCCAGGGCAGTCATGAGCCCCCTCCTCTAGTGTCGAAGTTGTACAAACTGCAACTCCGACATGGCAGCTATTCGCTGTCAGAGGGGCCCGGCGTTGTGAGGAAAAATTTAGAGAGCCGTGTGTGATTTCTCAATCGATCAAGAGTTGCAAGTTATTTCACAATGGCAGCCTCGTCAGAGGTTGAACTGACTATCGTCAGAAACTGAACGTACGGAGATCGATCACAATCTTCCGGTGATCAGCGCTGGCGTTCACACCGATATTGGAGCCATTGCCGACCTGCAAACTGACGACCAGGATTCGCGAAGAACCTGGCGGTCTATCCTTCAAGACTTGACTCATATTGATCGAGGCACTGCTGTATGAACTCTCTATGGATAGCACTGGCTATTTTCGGATGCCTCGTCGCTGCCTCGCTTCTCATGATGCAGTGGTACCCAAAGCTGGCAGCCCAGCACAGGGACGACGAAACCAACTCCGTGATTCGTCTGGTCGCCAACATTTTTGTGGTGATGACCTCGCTGGTTTTTGGCTTGATGATCAATTCTGCCAAAAACACCTTTGAGTCTATTGATGCGAACTTCCATGGGTATGCAACCAGCATGATCATCTTTGATCGGACACTGCGGGGCTATGGCGATGCGGCGCAAGACACGCGAAATCGCCTGATCACCTATCTTGAGCGCGCTATCGAGACCCCCTATCGAGGAGACGAGGCGCTGCAGCACCGTAACAGCGAGGCGGCTAAATACCTGGATGACATAGGTAAGTCTTTGGCCCTTATAAAGCCTGCAGACCGCTACCATGAAACGATGCTTCAGGATATTCGTCAGCAATATCATTCGCTCATCGAGCAACGCTGGAGGATCGTCGAACAGTCAGAGGGAGCGATTCCTGGCCCGCTGATCGGGATGCTTGTAGCCTGGTTGACGCTCATCTTCGCCAGTTTTGGCTACCGCGCTCCCCGTAATTCGATGGTGAGAGGAATGTTCATCATCTCGTCATTGCTCATTGCAGCTTCCGTGTACCTTGTTTTGGACATGGACATACCATTTCACGGGCCTATCCAGATATCCGACGAGCCCCTGCGCAGGGCACTCGCGGTAATGCGGCTCTAGGGGCTAGCGCTCTGAGTCGTGGCCTCAAGATGAATCACGCGGAGTACGCTTGTAGCCGATAGCTGCCAGTCGCCACCGGCAGTTATCGATCCCGAGTAGCTATCAGGCGAGATGCCCGCACATCGGCGCCAAGCAAGCCACTCCCCAAACCTGGCCCCAGGTTTGTCCTGCCTGAAATCCCAAACCCGCACAAAAAAATCACCGATTCATTGTCAGTTGATTTTTTTCGGCCTATCTTGAATAAAACCTATACAGGCAACCTGTATGCGTACAACCTTTTCGCCAGACATTGGCCCTCACGCAGCACCGCCACGAGTGACCCGAATGAGCCCACTATTAGCCAGCCATTACCGTGAAATCCTCGTTGGCGTCGGCGAAAACCCCGAGCGTGAGGGGCTTTTGGATACACCCCAGCGCGCCGCCAAGGCGATGCAATACCTGTGCAACGGTTACGGGATGAGCCTGGAAGATGTCACCAATGGCGCGCTTTTCGAGTCGCAGAGCGATGAAATGGTGATCGTCAGTGATATCGAGCTTTATTCGCTGTGCGAGCACCATATGCTGCCGTTTATCGGCAAGGCGCATGTGGCGTATATCCCCACAGGCCGGGTGTTGGGGCTGTCGAAGGTAGCGCGGGTGGTCGACATGTTCGCGCGGCGCTTGCAGATCCAGGAAAACCTCACTCGGCAGATTGCTCAGGCGATCCAGCAGATCACCGATGCCGCCGGCGTCGCGGTGGTCATTGAAGCCAGGCACATGTGCATGATGATGCGCGGCGTCGAGAAGCAGAATTCGATCATGACCTCCTCGGTCATGCTCGGTGCCTTTCGCGACAGCTCGACGACGCGGCAGGAATTTCTCCAGCTCATCGGACGGCGCTAGGCCTATACATAATCTGTTACCTGTACAAGCTCAAGGAGTAGGCACATGACCCGATTTCTGCTGCTGTTAGGACTGGCGCTCAGCATCGCAAGCTGCGGCAGTGTCGATGTTGCTCGTTACGCGGACCAGCAACCGGCATTGAATCTGGAGCAGTTTTTCAGCCAGCCCGTCAAAGCCTGGGGGATGTTCCAGAAGCGCAACGGCGAAGTGGTCAAGCGTTTCGAGGTTGATATCGCCAGCCGTCGTGAAGGTGAAAACCTGATCCTCGACGAGCGCTTCCGTTACAGCGACGGCACCCGTGAACGCCGAGTCTGGACCCTCACTCCCGGGGGCAATGGTCAGTGGAGCGGTCGCGCGCACGATGTGGTCGGGGTTGCTCAGGGCCAGATCGCTGGAAACACCTTCCACTGGCGTTATCGCCTGAACCTGCCAGTCGACGACTCGACCTACGAGATGAGCATGGACGACTGGATGTACCTGGTCGACGAGGACACGCTGATCAACCGCACCCGTATGTCCAAGTGGGGTTTCGAAGTCGGTCAGGTGACGGTGTTCTTCCGGCGCCAGAACGCTGGGACGAACCCATGAGCAGTGGGTTGACCCTGGCCTCGTTCGGCGACGGTTATCGCGCTCTGGTGATCGGCGCCAGTGGCGCCCTCGGCACGGCGTTTTGCCAACATCTGCAACAGGATCCACGCTGCGCCAGCGTCCGTGCGCTGGGACGCCAGACTGTGCCGAAGCTCGACCTCGAGCAACCCGAAACGATCGCCAGCGCCGCCGCTGAACTGGCAGGCGAAGCGCCGTATCACCTGATCATTCACGCGGCCGGCCTCCTCCATCGTGACCGGATCAAGCCGGAAAAAAGCTACAGCGCGATCGACGCCGAGTCGCTGCAGGCCGTGTTCCAGGTCAACACGCTGGGGCCTGCATTGCTGCTGCGCGACTTTCTGCCATTGCTTGCACCTCAAGGCGCGATGGCGATGCTGTCGGCAAAAGTCGGCAGCATCGGCGACAACCGTTTGGGCGGCTGGTACGCCTATCGTGCCTCCAAGGCTGCGCTGAACATGCTGATAAAGACCGCCGCCATCGAGCTTTCGCGCACGCGCCCGCAGAGTCGCTTGCTCAGCCTGCACCCGGGCACGGTGGTGTCGCCGTTGTCGCAACCTTTTCGCGGGGCCGCGAGCGCCCGCCCGGCAGACATTGCCGCCGGGCAATTACTGAGTCTGATTGACACGCTAACGCCGGCCGATAGCGGCCATTTCTTCGCCTACGATGGAGAACGCCTGCCCTGGTAGGCAAGGAGTGAAGCATGAATCTGCAAACCCTCACCGAACGTGCGGCCAACAGTGAAGTTCGCGAACTGGAGCTGCTGTCACTCGAAGGTGGTTTTTATCTGGCGAGGATTCGCGTGGATCAAGGTCAGTTCACCTTGCTCGATGACGCGGCCAAGCCAATGCACCTGCGCTCGATCACTCACCTGCGCGACTTGCTGCAAACCGTGCCGGCGTTTCCCTGCGTGTTGGTGCAGCAATGCGTGCACGACGAAATGTGCGGTCGGGATTCAGGGCCGGTAGAAGAGCTGCGCATTCCATTTTCGCTGACCACACCTCTATGAGGCTCAAGCGCGGCGAGCACTGAATGGCAGGCTGATAAGGCGCGCGTCGCCCACGGGCGACGCATTTATCGAACCCCTGTCCCGTCCACGGGTCTGCTTCACATCGATTCCCTGGAAGTAAACCCCATGTCCACTCAACACACGCTTGTCCTGCTTGCCCGAGGCGGATACGCCGCGCGCGGCGTTCTGTATCTGATCATCGGCATCTTCGCGCTGTTGGCAGCGCACGACTCCACCAAACCGAAAGACAGCCACAAGAGCCTCGAAGCATTACTCAGTCAGCCATTCGGCTATGTGCTGATCGGTGTTGTGGTCGCCGGCCTGCTGGCCTTCGCCGCGTGGCGTGCGCTGCAAGCGATCCGCGATGTCGACCACCACGGCAGCGAGTTCAAAGGTCTGGTCATCCGTGCAGGTTTGCTTGCTGGCGGTCTGGTCAATGCGGCGCTGGCCTTCTTTGCCTTGGGCCTGTTGGTGAGTGGCCTCAGGAGTTCGGGCGGTTCCGGGGATGGCAAGACCAAGGATCTGCTTGCGCAGCTGCTGTCGTTCGAGCATTCGAACCTGTTGATCTACCTGATCGCGCTGATCCCGCTCGGCGTCGGTATCGCCCACATCATCAAAGGCTGGAAGGCCACGTTCGAGAAATACTTCGAGGCAGATGACGAAGTGATGCGTTACGTGCGCCCGGTGTCGCGCTTTGGCTTGATCGCCCGAGGCGTGGTGTTTATCGAGATTGCAGTGTTAATGGCGGTCAGTGGCTCGGTTTACCAGGCAACCAATCCACCCGGCATGAAGGAAGCGCTGGATGCTTTGCAGAATCTGCCGGCAGGCGGCGTGCTGTTGATGCTGATGGCCTTGGGGCTGATCGCGTTTTCGGTGTACAGCTTTTCCGAAGCGGCCTGGCGCCGGATCGAAATGGATGTGCCGTTGTAGGCGGCGATTCGAGGGGGCGTGTGCCCCCTCGACTGCGCCTCATCAAGTAAACAGATCAACGCCCAGCTGAAAGGCCACCCAAAGCGCCAGACCCGTGGCAAACAACAGCGCGATGTTTTCAAACAGGTTGTTGCGGTATTGCTTGTCCAACAACGATTTCTGGTTGGACATGATCAGCAAGCCCAGGGAAATCACCGGCAAACCAATGATATTCAATGCGCTGACACCAATGGTCAGGGTGACGAAATCCGGCATGCCCGGCATCGACCAGATCAGCGGCGTGACCAGGATGAACAGCATGAACCACTTGTGCATCGGGTCGTGATGGAACTCTTTGCCGTACTTCTCGCGGCGCTCAGGACGAACATGCTGGAAGGCATCGGTGATCAGCATCGGAAACGCTGTGGTCTTGCCTGAAATACTGGCAAACAAGGTCGCGAAAACGCCGATGAAGAACACATACCAGCCAATCGGGCCGAAGAAGATTTCCAGTGCCTTGCCCAGATCGCCCAAGGTTTTCACCTCTATGCCGTTGGGCCGCAGGATTTCCGCGCCGACGATCCAGATCGCCAGGTTGATGATGATCCCGACGAACACCGCAAACAGCAGATCGTTACGCTGAATGCGCTTGTGCTGCGGCCCGGTCCAGCCTTTCTGGCGCATGACATAGGGGTGCACGAAGTTGGCGATCGAACCGGCAACCGCGCCGATTACCGAGACCGCCACCAGCAACGCGCCATGCACGCCTTCGTCCGGCGGAATGCTGAAGCCGATGGTGCCTTTGATGATGCCGCTGACATCCGGGCCGGACATCACCGCCAGGGCGATGAACGCCAGGGTCATGATCGCCAGCAGCAGCTTCATCACCCCTTCGATCATCGTGTAGATGTTGCGCCCGACCAGCATCCAGACCGCCAGTACCACCGCCACCGAGCACAGCAGTGGCTGATCGATCTTGAACAGCATCGCCAGCGACTCCCCTGCCCCCTTGATCATGTAGGCGTTCATCAGGTGCCCCATCAACAAGGCATAAACCAGCATGAACCAGGCAAACACCGGGTTGAGCTGGGCGTAGCCCTGCAGAATGGTCATGCCTTGGTTATTGCACAGCTGGAACCGGGCAATGATGTTGACGATCAGGTACCTGAGCAACAGCGAGACCGCCAGCACCCACATCATGGCGTAGCCGTAGTTCGCACCGGCCACGGAGGATGTGATCAGGTCACCCGCACCGAGCCACGACAGCACGGCGATAATGCCGGGGCCGAGCAGTTTCAGCGTTCGCAGGAACAGGTTTTGCGGTTTCGCAGCGGCCTGATGATCGAGTGGAGCCATGCTCGTCATAGGGGTATCTCCGTTATTGTTTTTGTGAGAATTGATGCATTGCGCACATTAGGTAGGATGTCGTACAACAACGCTAACAGGAGAGTATGTAGAAATGTGTCAACCCTCAATGGCGACTAGCCTCTCCGATCATTTTTGCTGATAAAAATCTTCTAATACGCGCCTATGAATAAGCGTAGCGACCTTATAAGGCTCACGAAATAGACATTGATGCCCCTGCCAATCACTCATAGGATGACTGATCACAACAACAGTAAGGCTGAAAATGATGAACAGAACGCTCTTGATTGCTGCGCTCGCCTCCACGTTGAGCGTGACGGCCAATGCCGCTACCTACGCTTACATCTCAAGCCCCGGTGACGGTCTGATCTCGCAGTATCGCCTTGATCAGAACAACGGCGCGCTCACCCTGGTCGAACAGATACAGGCCGGTGATCAGGTCAATCCCATGGCTCTCTCCCCGGATGGCAAGGTGCTGTTTGCAGCCTTGCGCGTCAAACCCTTTCAGGTGCTGGGTTACCGGATCGATCGCCAAAGCGGTCGCCTGACAAAATTCACCCAAGCGCCCCTGGCAGAGAGCATGGCTTATCTGTCGACCGATCGAAAAGGTCGCTACCTGCTCGCCGCGTCCTACGGCGCCGACACCCTCAGCGTTCAGAAGATCGGCGAGGATCAGCAACCTTCCGCCGATATCGTTCGCTACAAGACCGGCCTGCATGCCCATTCGATTCGTACCGAGCCGAGCAATCGCTTTGCCTACGCTGGCAACCTGGGCACCGACAAGGTGCTGCAATATCGCCTGGATGCCAAGACTGGCGAGCTCAGCCCGATCGGCAGCGGCTCGGTCAGTGTTCCGGAGAAAACCGGGCCTCGGCACCTGGCGTTCTCGCCGAACGGCAAATTCCTTTACGTCGTCGGGGAAATGAGCGGCACCGTGACTGCGTTTTCAATCGACGAGGCCAGCGGCGCGTTAACGCAAATCGCTGTGGCCAACGGCATTCCCGAACGTTTGCAACTGGCCCAAGGCGAAGTCCGTGATGCGCGCAACAACGACCTCAAAGACGACCCGACCCCGCGCATCTGGGCTGCCGACCTGCGCATGTCGCCGGATGGAAAACTGCTGCTGATGAGTGAGCGCACCAGCAGCAGCGTTTCGGCATTTACCGTGGATCCGGCAACCGGAGGACTGAAGTTCCTCGATAACTACTCAGTGCAGGAACAACAACCACGCAACATCGCCTTCTCCCCCGATGGCCACTGGCTGCTGGTGACGGGCGAGAAAAGCGCCAAGGTCGGTACGTACGCGGTGAGCAAGGATGACGCGCTGAAGCGTGTCGGTGAAGCGGCATCCGGCAAAGGCGCATTGTGGATCGAGATACTGCAAACGCCTGACGCATGAATATCTGCGGAGCAGCAACTGCTCCGCCGTCCTGCAACTAATCCCCCGCCGCTTCGGTCATTAGGTTTGCCGAGGTTGATACATTTACGCATACCTCCCGTTCAAGAGACTGCCCCCCGTGATCAGCCATCTCGATCGCCGCAACAACCGCTCGCTGGACAGTCTGAATTTCTTTCTCGCCGATGTCCGCGACGGCCTCGGGCCGTACCTCGCCATCTACTTGCTCGCCGTGCACCACTGGGACCCGGCCAGCATCGGCGTGGTCATGACTCTCGCCGGTATCGCCGCGCTGGTCACGCAGACACCGGCCGGTGCGCTGGTTGACAACAGTCGGGCGAAACGGGCGCTGGTCATCATCGCCGCGCTGTTGGTCACGGTGAGTTGTCTGCTGCTGCCGTTCATTTCGTCATTCAGTCTGGTGGCGTTGACCCAAGCCTTGAGCGCGGCGGCAGCATCTATTTTTGCCCCGGCCATTTCCGCGATCACCCTGGGCATCACCGGCCCGCGAGCATTCACCCGACGCACCGGTCGCAACGAGACGTTCAACCACGCCGGCAACGCGTGCGCAGCGTTATTAGCCGGTTTGTTTGCCTATCTGTTCGGTCCGGTGGCGGTGTTTTATCTGATGGCGGTCATGGCGCTGGCCAGCGTGATTGCCGTGCTGTTCGTCTCGGCCGAGGCGATTGATCATGACGTCGCACGCGGGTTGCAGCCTGGCGATCAAAGCCATCAGCCGTCCGGATTCAAGGTACTGCTGAGCAATCGCCCGTTACTGATGTTTGCCCTGTGCTGCGCGCTGTTTCACTTGTCCAACGCGGCGATGCTGCCGCTGGTGAGCCAGAAACTCGCCCAAGCCAACTTGCACATGGCCACGCCGCTGACGTCGGCGTGTATCGTAGCCGCGCAACTGGTGATGGTGCCAATGGCGCTGCTGGCCGGCGCGAAAGCCGATGTCTGGGGGCGCAAACCGTTATTGCTGGCGGGTTTTCTGATCCTGCCGCTGCGCGGGTTGCTCTACACCTTCTCGGATGATCCGTATTGGCTGGTCGCGGTGCAGTTGCTCGACGGCGTCGGCGCTGGTTTGTTCGGCGCGCTGTTCCCGGTGATGGTCAAGGATCTCACCCTCGGCTCCGGGCATTTCAATGTCAGCCTCGGCGCGCTGACCACAGCGTTTGGCCTGGGCGCGGCGCTGAGCAATGGGCTGGCCGGATTTGTCGTCGAGGCCGCCGGTTACAGCGCGGCATTCCTGACCCTCGCCGGAGTCGCAGCGGCAGCGTTCCTGCTGCTGTTGATCGGTGTCCCGGAAACGCTGCAGCGGACTGAGAAATTCGAGTCCGGTGCAGTTATGGGCCAAAGCTGAGCTAATCGCCACCGCAGCCATCGCCTAAAACGCTGTACGTGGCAACATGCCGCTGACCGTGGCTGTCTTCATAGACGACCTCCACCGGAACAATTCCGCAGGCGGCGCTGGTGTCGGTGATGCTGATGGTTTTGGCGATATCCAGTGGCACGCCGGTCTGTGCAGGTTCGGTGGCGGCGAACACGTTGCCGGCGAGGATGGCCAGGGTCAAAGCAAAAAGCGTTTTCATGGTGTGATCTCTCTATAAAGGATGGGGAATTCAGGCCTGACGTTCGGTCAGCAATTGGCGCGCGGAATCAGCCATTACCGGCAGTGCTCCGGCGAGCATCAGGACGTCCTTGAGCACCAGGCGCCCGGCACCGGACAGATAGGGAAAACCGTGCTGACCATCACCCAGCGCAGCGACCCAGGCTTCAGGAGTGGTGATCAGAAAGCTCAGGGTCACCAGCGGCGTGGCGAACGCTAAGGCACCGCCGAGCAGGCCGGTACGGCGAGAAAGCGGATTGGACAGGACCAGCAGACCGATGAGAATTTCCACCACGCCAAGCCCGGTGGAAAAGCCGTAGGTGTTGTTCGCGGTCTGCCAGGCGCGCTTTTCGGCGTTCAGCTCGCCCTCATGGGTCAGGTGCGCCTTGTAGTCCTGCGGGTGTTCGTAGAAGAACGACATCACCGGGCTGTTGGCGACGAAGGGCGTGATGCTGTCGGCTTCGTACGGGACGAATTTCAGCGCGCCGATCCACAGGAACACGATGGCGATGGCCTCGCGCATCAGCGGGATGCCGAGGCGATCGAGTTTGCCGAGCTGTTGTAGTCCGGCGTTGATTGAGGTGAACATGCGGCTTCTCCAGATCAATGAAAGTGGAGTCAGTCTGCAGTGCTATCGAATCGCGCTTTTGTCGGTCATGCTCAACGTCTTGCTCAATCGTCTCAACTTTGCGGATTCCTTCGTGATGGGTGCCAATGAACTCGCTCGATAAGCTCATCAGCCTGGCCAACGTGCGCGGCAGTCTTGATCTGCGTTGCCAGTTCCAGGGCGACTGGGCGCGCGATCATCAACAGGAAGCCTTGGGCAAGGCGCCCTATCACATCGTGCTCAAGGGTGAATGCCGGGTTGAGCTGGCCAGCGGACAACGCCTGGCGATGCGCGCCGGCGATATTCTGCTGTTGCCACGGGGGACGCCGCATGTGCTGCACAGCGGCGGTAAAGATGTAGCGCCAATGCTGCCAACGCTGATTCCCGGCGGGGTGTTGCCGATCTATCGGCTGGGTGGCGCGAGCGCCGATCTGGACATGCTTTGCGGTGGCTTTCATTACAACCGCGCATCGATGCTGTTCGCCGCCCTCCCCGATTACCTGTTGATTGCCAACGATGGCTTACCGATTGATGCGCCGCTGACCGCCCTGATTGCGCTGTTGCGCAGCGAAGCCGACAGCGAACAGCCGGGTGCACGGTTCCTCCTCGACTCACTGTCCCAAGCCTTGTTCACCTTGATCCTGCGTGCGCACCTGGCGCGTGCCGATCACGACAAAAGCACCCTGGCGCTGCTCGGCGACCAGCGCCTCGGCCGCACCTGTCAGGCGATATTGGCCGACCCGGCGCACGAATGGACCATCGAGGCCATGGCCGACACCGCGAACATGTCCCGCGCGACGTTCATGCGCACCTTCGCCCGGGTCGCTGGCGTGTCGCCGTGGGTGCTGCTGACTCAATTGCGCATGGAGCTGGCATTCAGTCTGCTCAGCCATTCGCATCTGGGCCTGAATGACATTGCCGTGCAGGTCGGCTATCAGTCGCAGGCTGCCTTCAGCAAGAAATTCAAGGAAATCTACGGCGAGGCCCCGGGCAAGGTCCGCCGCGCGATCTGAGCGGATGGATCGCTTTGTATCAGCGTGTAGCTTTCGCCGCCCCAGATACACACGCATGCGAAGTTCGGCCGTGCGCACACACAACTGACATATTTAGCGCGCTAAATACCACTGTCGCTTCCATTCCTACCTTAACCAATCGACAGGACATCACCATGAACAAAGTCTTCGCAGCCCTCGCCCTTACCGCCGCCATGTTCGGCGCCACCGCTGCGTTCGCCGCGCCGGTCAAACCTACCGTGGTGCTGGTGCACGGTGCCTTTGCCGATTCGAGCAGCTGGAACGGCGTGGTCAAGATTCTCGAGAAGGATGGCTATCCGGTGATCGCCGCTGCCAACCCGCTGCGCTCGGTCAAGGGTGATGCGCAATCGGTGGCGGATGTGCTGGCCAGCGTGAAAACCCCGGTGGTGTTGGTCGGCCACTCTTACGGTGGCCCGGTGATCAGCGAAGCCGCTTACGGCAATGCCAATGTCAAAGCGCTGGTGTACGTCGCAGCTTTTGCACCGGAAAAGGGTGAAACCGCAGCCGAATTGTCCGGGCGTTTCCCCGGCAGCACCCTTGGCCCGACCCTGTCGGCCCCGGTTGAGCTGGCCGATGGTGGCAAGGATTTGTACATCCAGCAGGACAAATTCCACGATCAGTTCGCTGCCGATGTGTCTCAGGCAGATGCGAAGTTGATGGCCGCCACGCAACGCCCGGTGACCGTCGCCGCGCTCAACGAAGCCGCCACCGAGCCTGCATGGAAAACCGTGCCGTCGTACTTCGTCTACGGTGACCAGGACAAGAACATCCCGGCGCAAGCCTTGGCGTTCATGGCCGAGCGCGCGCACTCCAAGCAGACCGTCGTGGTCAAAGGCGCTTCGCACGTGGTGATGGTGTCCAACCCGAAAGCCGTTGCCAGCCTGATCGAAACCGCTGCGGCCGCGAAGTGATCCAGCGCTGAGTTGAACCTTGAAGCCTTAGCCGTGAACCCTGTTCACGGCTTTCAGCGCTGGGTGGTGTTGCAGCCGCTCGCTGAGGAAATCGACAAACGTGCGCACCTTCGCCGGTACGCGCGGATGTTTCAGATAGACCAGTTGCACCGGTAACGCCGGCGGCTCAAAGGCCTCCAGCACCAATTCCAGTTCACCGGCCGCGACCTGGCTGGCGACTTGATAGGACAGCACCCGGGTAATGCCCCAACCGGAGCTGGCGATGTTGATCGCCGCCTGATTCGCGGTGACCACCAGACGCGGCTCGAAGCGAAAACTCAACGGGCCATCGGCATGGGCGAATTGCCAATCGCTGAGCAAATGACTGGCGGACGACATGACGATATTGGCGCGGCTCAGCTCGTTCGGATGTTGCGGTCGGCCATAGCGGGCGAAGTAATCGGGCGTACCGCAGATGACCTGCCGGACCTCGCCGACCTTGATTGCATGCTGATTGTTCTCGTGCAAATGGCCGATGCGCACGGCGACATCGATACCCTCTTCCGCCATGTTCACCACGCGATCAACCAGCAAAGCCTTCAGATGCACCGAAGGAAACGCATCGACGTATTGCGCCAGCAACGGCGCGATGAACAACTCGCCAAACAACACCGACGCGGTCACGCTCAAGTGCCCGCACGGCACCCGATAACTGCCGGCAGCGGCCTCTTCGGCTTCGTCGACGTCGCACAGAATTCTTCGGCAATCGTCCAGATAACGATGCCCGGCTTCGGTCAGGTGCAGGCTGCGCGTGGTGCGCGACAACAGACGCGTGCCGATGCGTTGTTCCAGCGCAGCAATGGCGCGGGTGACGCTGGGTGGCGAGGTGTTCAAACGCCGGGCCGCCGCCGCAAAGCCACCCTCCTCGGCCACGGCCAGGAACATGCGCATTTCCTGAAAACGATCCATAGGCGGGAACCTGTAAAAAACCTCGATAACACAGTGAAATCATGTGGGAGCGAGCCTGCTCGCGAAGGCATTCTGTCAGTCAACATCACCGTTGAATGACACACCGCTTTCGCGAGCAGGCTCGCTCCCACAGGGGTTGGTATACACAGATGAATTTGGGCAATGCTTCAACTCCCGCCAGTACGCCCGCACATTCGGATATTTCTCCAGCGAGACATTGTCTTCCAATACATGGAGGGCACAGCTGACGCCAAACCTGTGGGAGCGAGCCTGCTCGCGAATGCGTCCGGTCAGTCAACATCACCGTTGCATGACACACCGCTTTCGCGAGCAGGCTCGCTCCCACAGGGGTTGGTATACACAGATGAATTTGGGCAATGCTTCAACTCCCGCCAGTACGCCCGCACATTCGGATATTCCTCCTGCGAGACATTGTCTTCCAATACATGGAGGGCACAGCTCCCACAGGAGATGTGCATCGTTGTGAATCAAGCGCTTTGCAGGCCCACCGCTGTGCGCTGCATACCGACGAATTTCGGCAGCGCCTCGACCCGCCCAAGCCACACCCGCACATTCGGGTAATCCTCCAGCGAGACATTGCCTTCCGGTGCGTGGGCGACGTAAGTGTAGGCGGCCACATCGGCAACGGTTGCCTTGTCGCCGGCAAGGAATGCGCTGTTGGCCAACTCGTCTTCCATCACCTGCAACAACGCATGGGAACGCTTGATCGCATCAGCTGCGTCGTAACCGGCGCCGAACACCGTGATCAAGCGCGCCGTGGCCGGGCCGGAGCTGATCTGCCCGGCAGCCACCGATAACCAGCGCTGCACCTTGGCTTGTTCGACCGGATCGCTCGGCAGCCACTGGCCGTTGCCGTATTTGCTCGCCAGATAAACAAGAATGCCGTTGGAATCAGCGAGCACCGTACCGTTGTCGTCAATCACCGGCACTTGGCCGAAACGGTTGAGGGCGAGGAATTCAGGGGTTTTGTGTGCGCCCTTCATCAGGTCGACGAACACCAGTTCGGTCGGAACATCCAGCAGGGACAGCATCAACTCGACGCGATGCGAGTGGCCGGACAACGGATGGCGATACAGTTTGACGGCTGACTGAGACATGACGTGCTCCTGGATTATTTGAGGTCGACCCGCTGATCGTGTCGATGGGCTCATCCTGCTCCCCTGCCGCAAATCGCGGAATCCTCAGCAAATACAATCGAGCATTTCAGCCAGTGAAATAATCATCCTCGTCCTTAGGCGCGCGTAGGGATCATTTCACCGCGTGAAACAGTGGATTGCAGTTTCTGGCCATTCCCTCGCAACCGGCCGAGGGCGAACATGAGCCCACTTGAGCTTCAGCCCCTGGCGGCTCACCGGCCCGTTTGCACCCGAGGAGAATCGAAATGGACACAGCGTCGAAACCGCAGCCCTCGCCCTGGCATGAAGGTGAGCTGACCCTGCAACGTGCCGTCGGCGCGGTGGAGATGATGGTCGGTGTCGGCCAGCGGCAACTGGCCCGCGACTGGATGCCGGATCAGCACCGCGAGTTCTACGCGCAACTGCCCTTCGTCGTGCTCGGCGCCGTTGATGGCCAGGGCGACCCGTGGGCGACGCTGCGCACCGGTCAACCGGGCTTCATGGATTCGCCGTCGCCGCAGGTGTTGAAGATCAAACTCGACGCGCAGCCCAATGACCCGGCCAATCAAGGCCTGCAGCCCGGCGACGCGATCGGCATGCTCGGCATCGAGCTGCACACCCGTCGGCGCAATCGCATGAACGGCAATATCAGCCGCCGCGATGACAACATCCTTGAGATCGGCGTGACCCAGGCTTACGGCAACTGCCCGCGCTACATCAACCTGCGCCATTACGCCTTCGTCGACGAAACCACCGATGCCGCGCTCGACTTGCCGGTCAGCGAACCCTTGGTGCGCGACATGATCACCGCCGCCGATTCGTTCTACGTGGCCACTTATGTGGTGCGCGACGGTGAGCGGCAAGTCGATGTGTCCCATCGCGGCGGCAAATCCGGTTTCGTCCATATGGACGAAGACGGCACCCTGACCATCCCGGATTTCTCCGGCAATCTGTTCTTCAACACCTTGGGCAACATCCTGCTCAACCCGCGCGCCGGGCTGACCTTTATCGATTTCGAAAGCGGCGATCTGTTGCAGATGACCGGCAGCGCGGAAGTGCTGCTCGACGATCCGCAAATCGCCGCGTTCCAGGGTGCCGAACGTCTGTGGCGCTTCAGGCCGCAGCGCATCGTTTACCGTCAGGCCGCATTGCCGCTGCGCTGGGCCGAGCAGCCGCAAGGCGATTCGCCCAATTCGCAAATGACCGGCAGCTGGGAACAGACCCGCGAACGTCTGCAAGCCGAGGCGCTGCGCAATCAATGGCGCGCGCTGCACGTCACGCGGGTGGTCGATGAGAGTCCGCAGATCCGTTCGTTTTACCTGCAAGCCAACGATGGCTTCGGCCTGCCGCGCTTCGAACCGGGCCAGCACTTGCCGATCAAGGTCTTGCTCGACGGCCAGGATGCCGCGTCGATCCGCACCTACAGCGTGTCCAGCGCGCCGTCGGACGAGTTCCTGCGCATCAGCGTCAAACGCGATGGCTCGGTGTCTTCGCATCTGCATGATCGGGTCCAGACATTGGACTTGATCGAAGCCCGCGCGCCGCAAGGCGACTTCACCGTCGACGCCACCGAACGCCGGCCGCTGGTGCTGTTGGCCGCCGGGGTTGGGGTGACGCCATTGCTGTCGATGCTGCGCGAGGTGGTCTATCAGGGCAAACGCATCAGCCGCATGCGCCCGACTTGGGTGGTGCAAAGCAGTCGCACCGTTGAGGATCTGGCCTTTCGCGAAGAAATCGACGCCTTGGCTGCACGCGCCGGTGACAAGGTCAAGGTGCTGCGCGTGGTCAGCCAGCCGCCGCTGGAAGCAACAGCGCAGGGTTACGATCATGCCGGGCGCATCGACATCGCCCTGCTGAAGAGCCTGCTGCCGCTGGATGACTACGATTTCTACCTGTGCGGCCCGGGCAGTTTTACCCAGGCGCTGTACGACGGCCTGCGCAAAATGCGCATTCCCGACGATCGCATCCACGCCGAAACCTTCGGCCCGTCGACGCTGATCCGCGATGTCGAAATCAGCACCCCGGCGCCGCCGCAAGTACCGGTCGCCGAAGAACCGGTCAAGGTGTTGTTTGCCACGTCCGGCAAGGAAGCACGCTGGGAACCGGGCAGCGGCACCTTGCTCGAACTGGCCGAGGCGCGTGGCTTGAATCCGGAGTTCAGCTGTCGCGGCGGGTCCTGCGGCACCTGCAAAACCCGCCTTACCAGCGGCCAGGTGCATTACCTCACCCCGCCGGCCATGCGCCTGGCGGACGACGAAGTGCTGATCTGCTGCGCCGCCCCGGCGCAGGGCAGCGACACCCTGGTGCTGGATGTTTGAATTTTGAGGAGGTGTGCCATGAAGCCGTTTGCCGAAACCAGCGTCGTTTGGCCGCAAGAGAAAACCGGACTGTCCGCCAGCGAATGCGAACGCAGTTTTTTGCTGCCGCAACTGATGGGCTCGCTCGCCGGTGAAACCTGCGCGTTGACGGGCTCATTCAATCAACGTGAGCATCTGCCTTCGAGCCCGAACGGCTGGTTTTCCCGTGGGCTCAAGGCGTTGTTTGCTTAGGCTTTGCCCACCGCCGCCACTCTGGCCGCCGGCCCATGCTGGCGGCTGGTGATCAATCCGACGAAGGAAATCAGCAGCGCCAGGCCAATGGTCGAGGTCACTTCCAGGCGGTGTTCAGGGGTGATCATCATCACCGCCAAAGCCGCGCAGATAAAGGCGATGACCAGCCAGGTGAGCCAGGGAAACAGCCACATGCGCAGGGTCATTTCGACCTTTTCCCGTTCCAGTCGGCGGCGCATGCGCAACTGCGAAATGGCGATCACCAGATACACCAGCAAGGCAATAGCCCCGGAGCTGGCGAGCAGGAACTGGAACAGCCCGGCCGGCATGAAATAGCTGAGCAAGGTAACGCCCGCACCAATCACCGTGCTGGCAATGACCGCCGCGCATGGCACGCCTGCCGCCGAAGTCACCTTCAATGCCGGCGGCGCATCGCCGCGTCGGCCCAAGGAATAGAGCATGCGCGAGGAAATGTAGATCGAGGAGTTCATGCAACTGGCCACCGCGATCAACACGACCACGTCGACGAGGAATTTGGCGTTAGGGATGTTCATCAGTTCCAGTGCGCGCTGGTAGGAACCGACCGAGGCGAGCTGCGGGTCATTCCACGGCACCACGGAAATCACCACGAAGATCGACAGCAGATAGAAAATGCCGATGCGCCAGATCACCGAGCGCGTGGCCTTGGCGATGTTCTGCGCCGGGTTGTTCGATTCCGCAGCGGCAATGGTCACCGCTTCGGTGCCGATGAAACTGAACATGATGGTGATGAACGCGCCAACCACTGCCGACATACCGTTCGGCGCAAAGCCGCCGTGCTCGGCCATCAGCGTGCTCAAGCCACTGGCTTCGCGCTCGGGAATCCAGCCCATCAGCACCGCAAAGCCCAAGCCGATGAAACCGATGATCGCGATGACCTTGGCCATGGCGAACCAGAATTCGAACTCGCCGTATTTCGACACGCTGAACAGGTTGGTGATCACCAGCAGCACGATCGACAGCAAGGCGAACAACCAGGCATCGACCTGGGGAAACCACTGATTGAGCACGTGACCGGCGGCCAGTGCTTCGATGGGAATCACCAGCACCCAGAACCACCAATACAGCCAGCCGATGGTGAACCCGGCCCAGCGGCCAATGGCTTGATCGGCGTAGGTGGAAAATGAGCCGGTGTCGGGATGCGCGACAGCCATTTCGCCGAGCATGCGCATGACCAGCACGACCAGCAGACCGGAGAACAGATAAGCGAGCAGCACCGCAGGTCCTGCGGCGGCGATGGCGTGGCCTGAGCCAACGAAAAGTCCTGCGCCGATGATGCCGGCAATGGAAAGCATGGTGACGTGACGCGGTTTGAAACCTTGCGCCAACTGACCGTTGGAGTCCTTGGGGTTCAGGCTGTTCATGGGTTCTTATTGTTCTCATGATCGACGTTTGGGCCACTGACTGAGCGTCAGGCGATCATCACTTCCGGTGTCGGCATCAGGCGAAAGCTGCGACGCAGACGCTTTGCCGACGAAATGATGCTTCACCTTACGTGGCCCGACCGCCGCGCAACTAGCCTGAGTGCGGCATGCCGATGTCTGATTTCGACATGCCACTCTCAGGCCACTATAAGTCGGCGGCAACCGCTGCGGCGAGTTACAGCGTGTAGGAAATCCCCACCTGCACGGTTCGCGGCGCCCCCGGGTAGGCGTAAACGTTGCCGAAGGCGCCCTCCTCGTAGTCGCGATCGAAGATGTTTTTCACATCGAGGTTGAGCCGCACCTTGTCGTTGATCTTGTAGAAGCTCAGCAGGTCGACCACGGTGTAACTGCCCATGGAAAACGCGGTGTTGGCCGTCTGCCCGGCGCGCTCGTCGACGTATTTCAGGCCGGTGCCAAGGCCAAGGCCTTTGAGCGTGCCGTCCTGGAATTCGTACATATTGAGCAGGCTGAAGCTGTTCTTCGGGATGTTCAGCAGTCGGGTGCCGGAGCGCAGCGTGTTGTCCTTGGTCACCTCGGCGTCGACGTAGGCGTAACCGCCGACCACTCGCCACTCAGGGGTGAGGTTGCCGGTGACGTTGACGTCGAAACCACGACTGCGCACTTCACCGGCAGCGACGCTGAAGGTGGAGTCCACCGGGTCGGTGGTCAGCACGTTGCGTTTTTCGATCTGGTAGATCGCCGCGTCGACGCTCAACTGCTGATCCAGCGCTTCCCACTTCACGCCCATCTCGTAGGACTTGCCTTTCTCCGGGGCGAAACCGCCGCCTTCGCGGCTGGCGCCGGTGTTGGGCTTGAACGAGCGCGCGGTGTTGGCGTACACCGCCAGGGTTTCGGTCAAATCGTAGGTCACGCCGATACGCGGGGTGACGGCATTGTCGCTGGCCTGCCAGCTCTTGCCGCCCGGCACGTAGGTTTCATAGTCGTGCTCGAAGCGCTCGAAACGCGCGCCGGCCAGGACTTTCAGTTTGTCGGTCAGGGCTACCTGATCCTGCACGAACGCGGCGTAGGTCTTGAGGTTCTCTTTATCGTGGGTCGGTGTGCGGGTCAGCGCCGGGCGTGGCTGGCCGTAAACCGGATTGAAGATGTCGATCGGGTAGGCACTGACCGCGCCGCTGGAGCGCTGGATGATCGACTTGTAGTCGTAATCTTCGTACTCGATGCCGGTGAGCAAGGTGTGCTGCAGACCGCCAGTGTCGAAATGCCCGGTGAGGTTGAGCTGGGTGTCCTTGTCGGTCCATTCCAGCTTGCGGTAGTTGAAGTTGCGCCCCAGCGTGCGGCCGTCAGCGGCAATGCCGTTGGCCTCGATCGCATCGCCCTTGAGCGAGCCGTCGAGCCACTGGAATCCACCGCCCAGGGTCCAGTCGTCGTTAAGCATGTGCTCGAAACGCAACTGCGCCATGTTGTTGTCGTTGTGCAGCTTGCCGACGTCCTTCTCGCCAAAGAAGGTATCGCGCGAGGCAGTGCCGATCTGCGCCGGGTAGCGCGTCACGCCGCGATCGAGCGGCGCGTTGTTGCGCATGAAATCGCCTTCGAAAATCAGCTTGGTCGCGTCGGTGGCCTGCCAGGTCAGTACCGGCGTGATGCCGTAGCGCTCGTTCTCGACATGATCGCGGAAGGTATCGCCGCCCTCGCCCACCACATTCAAGCGATAGGCCAGGCGCCCTTCTTCATCGAGCGGCCCGGAAGCATCGAGGGTGCCGCGCTTCATGCCTTGGTCATTCAACTGGCTGCCCAAGGTGACGGTGCGCTCGGGCAACGGTTGTTTCGACACTACGTTGAAGGTACCGCCGGGATCGCCACGGCCATAGAGCATGGTCGCCGGGCCGCGCAGCACTTCCAGACGCTCGATGGTGTTGGCGTCGGGCATGTTCGGGTAGCCACGGTTGATCGGGAAACCGTTGCGGTAGAACTCGCCCGTGGTGAAGCCGCGCACGGTGAACGTAGTCAGGCCCTGCCCACCGAAATTGTTCGCGCGCCCGACGCCGCCGGCGTAATCCAGCGCATCCTGCAAACGCGTCGCGCCGAGGTCTTCGACGGCATCCTTGGTCACCACGCTGATTGACTGCGGGGTTCCATGAATCGAAGTGTCGGTGCGCGTGGCGCTGGCCGAACGGGTCGCGCGGTAGCCTTGCACCGGGCCGTCTGCCCGTTCGTAATCCGCTGTGCCGACTACGTCGGTGGCTTCCAGCTCAAGCGTTGAAGAAGTCGGTTCGGCTGACTCAGCCCACGAGGAAGAAGACAACGCCTGCAGCACACAAATGGAAAGCAGAGTTCGACGCATGAGGTGAAAACCTTTACGAATAGGCCAGAACGAAGGGCAAAACCGCCAGTGAAAACGTCGCGCATGGTATACGGTCGCATTAGTAATTGAAACGTATTCCTATTTGTCATGTTGATCATGATTGGTGAGCGCGATTCATCACTCCATCCTGAATCCGCGCATTATCAGTGGCGCGTCGATGGCCTAGGCTCGTAGAGATCCGACGTCAACCGATGGCTGCGCCGCGCTACGTGTGCGTCGCCAGCCTGTCTGGAAGGAATTTGCAGATGAAATTCGACACCCCGGCCGGCTCCAATCCGATCGACCAGCTGAAGGTGATCGGCCAACCTGCCGACCGCATCGACGGCAAGCTGAAAACCACCGGCACCGCCACCTACGCCTACGAACAGCACGCAGCTGCGCCCGATGCCGCTTACGGCTATATCGTCGGCGCCGGGATCGGCAAGGGGCGCATCGCCTCGATTGATTCGACGCAAGCGCGTGAAGCATCCGGGGTAATCGCCATCGTCACTTACGAAAACGCCGGGGCCTTGGCCAAAGGCGAGTTTTACGTAGCCAGGGCCTTGGCCGGGCCGCAGGTCGATCATTATCACCAGGCCGTGGCGATTGTCGTCGCGGACACCTTTGAACAGGCCCGCGCGGCCGCCGGCTTGCTCGACATCCGCTACGTGGCCGAAGCGGGTTCATTCGATCTGGCGGCTGCGAAAGACTCCGCAACCCCACCGCCACCGGCCGGTTTTGGCCCGCCGCCGCAGACCAGCGTCGGTGACTTCGAAGGCGCCTTCAACGCTGCGCCAGTGCAAATCGATCAGCACTACAGCACGCCTGACCAGGCCCACGCGATGATGGAACCGCACGCAACCATTGCCCGCTGGAGTGGCACGCAGTTGACCTTGTGGACATCGATCCAACAGATCAACTGGGGCGTGCGCGATCTGGCGAAAACCCTCGGTATCGCCAAGGAAGATGTGCGCCTGATCTCGCCGTATATCGGCGGTGGTTTCGGCGGTAAGGGCACGATTCTTTGCGACGCAGTGTTGGCATCCCTGGCGGCTCGACATGCCGGGCGACCGGTGAAAGTCGCGCTGCCGCGGCCGCTGATGTTCAACAACCTCACCCATCGTCCGGCGACGCTTCAGCGCCTGCGCATCGGTGCCAACCGTGACGGCATGATCACGGCGATCGGCCACGAGAGCTGGTCGGGCAATCTGCGCGGTGGTCGCGCCGAAGCGGCCACCGCGTCAACCCGATTGCTTTACGCCGGGGCCAATCGCATGACCCGTTTGAATCTCGCCGTACTCGATCTCGCCGAGGGTTCGGCGATGCGCGCGCCGGGCGAGGCACCGGGGATGATGGCGCTGGAAATCGCCATGGATGAACTGGCCGAAAAGCTGCAGATGGATCCGCTGCAGTTGCGCATCCTCAACGACTCGCAGGTCGATCCGGAGCAACCGGCGCGGCCGTTCTCCAAACGGCAGTTGGTGGAATGCCTGAACACTGGGGCCGAACGCTTTGGCTGGCGTCAGCGCAACCCTCAACCCGCTCAGCGTCGTGAGGGCGGTTGGCTGATCGGCATCGGGCTGGCCTCGGCGATTCGCGGCGCACCGACGACCGCTTCGGCGGCGCGGGTGCGTCTCGATCGTCAAGGCGTCATCACCGTGGAAACCGACATGACCGACATCGGCACCGGCAGTTACACCATCATCGCCCAGACCGCTGCCGAAATGATGGGCGTGCCGCTGGACCGTGTCGTGGTGCACTTGGGCGATTCGCGGTTTCCGGAGTCGTCAGGCTCCGGCGGCCAGTGGGGCGCCGCCTCCTCCACTGCCGGCGTGTATGCCGCGTGCGTGAAACTGCGTGAGGCCGCCGCTCGCGCCGTCGGGATTGACCCGCAGCAAGCGGAGTTTGTCGACGGGCAAATTCGCGCAGGCTCGCAGCAGGTTGCCTTGGCTCAGGCCGCAGCCAATGGCGAGCTGACGGGCGAGGACCGCATGGAATACGGCGATCTGGCCGAGCGTTTTGCCCAGCAGACTTTCGGCGCGCATTTCGCCGAAGTCGCGGTCAATGCGTCGACCGGCGAAATTCGCCTGCGCCGGCAACTGGCGGTGTGCGCCGCCGGGCGCATCCTCAACCCGAAAACCGCGCGCAGCCAGATCATCGGCGGCATGACCATGGGCGCTGGTGCGGCATTGATGGAAGAGCTGGCGGTGGACCATCGAATCGGCTTTTTCGTCAATCACGATCTGGCCGGATACGAGGTGCCGGTGCACGCCGACATTCCCCATCAGGAAGTTATCTTTCTCGATGAAGTCGACCCGTATGCCACCCCGCTGAAGGCCAAAGGCGTCGGCGAGCTGGGTATCAGCGGCGCGGCGGCGGCCATCGCCAACGCGATCTATAACGCGTGTGGCGTACGGGTGCGCGATTATCCGATTACGCTGGATAAACTCATCGGCGAGTTGTCCTACCCGGTCTGAGACTGGATCACGCAGGATATCGCCCATGTACCCCACCACCCCCGATGGCCGCTATTTTGTGGTCAAGCAACAGCTGTGGCGTTGCAGCAACCCATCGTTGCCAGCCGCCGAGCGTGAGGCGTTTGTAGCCGAGCTCATGTCAGCGCGGCGTGCGGTCAAAGAGGCGAAGCGTGCGGAGGATGCACAGGCGTTGAAGTCGGCGAGAGCTCGCGTCAACGACGCCAAAGTCGCGCTGGGTGAACGCGGGCCGGTGTGGTGGGATGACGGCAGCCCGGATTACAACCGTTTCAAGGTGAGCAATACACCGTATGCGCAGTGGTTTGCCCAACTGCCTGAAGAGGACAGCAGTTCTGCCTGAGTCTTGAATGGCCTGCTGATCTCCAATCCCACCAATCAACACAAATCCCCTGTGGGAGCGAGCCTGCTCGCGATTGCGTTGGATCAGGCAATGAAGATGTTGAATGTGCCGCCGCCATCGCGAGCAGGCTCGCTCCCACAGGATTGGGGATTGAATAAAGATCGATGGTTCGGCCCATAACAGTGTGGGAGCGAGCCTGCTCGCGAATGCATTGGGTCAGTTAAAGAAGATGTTGAATGTGCCGCCGCCATCGCGAGCAGGCTCGCTCCCACAGGATTGGGGATTGAATAAAGATCGATGGTTCGGCCCATAACAGTGTGGGAGCGAGCCTGCTCGCGAATGCATTGGGTCAGTTAAAGAAGATGTTGAATGTGCCGCCGTCTTCGCGAGCAGGCTCACTCCTACAAGGGACCAGCGGCGAGGCTCAGACATGAAGCAAATGCCGGGTCATCGCCATCGAAGTTTCCAGCGACTGTCCGGTGCGCTGCAGTTTGTTCAGCAGACTGGCGCCGAGCCAGAGCTGATACAGCGTCTCTGCCAACTTCCGCGCATCGCCCTCGGGCAGGCTTTTGTCATTTTGGCCTTGTTCGATGCATTCGGTGATGCGCGCGACGATGCGTTCGGCGCCGTCGCGCAAGGTCAGGCGCATTGATTCGGACAGGTCGGCGACTTCGGCGCTGAGTTTCACCACCAGGCATTCATCGCCGTGGCCTTCGAGGGTGCAGCGGTTCTGCCAGCCCTGCCAGTAATCCATCAAACGCTCGAAAGCAGTCAGCCCCGGCAGCGTCAGGCGGCGCTCCATGTCGGCGAGGTAGTCGACGAAGTAATCCTCGAGCAGCGCCTGGCCATACAACTCCTTGGATTTGAAGTAGTGATAGAACGAGCCCTTGGGCACGCCAGCGGTCTGCAGGATCTCGTTGAGGCCGACGCTGGTGAAGCCCTTCTCGGCCATCATCCGGTGGCCGGTGTCGAGTAAGTGTTGGCGGGTGTCGTCAAAGGTCGGCTTCATGGTGCGCAAAATTCCAGACAATAGACCAGTCGTATACTTCTCAAGGCCGGGAGTTTGCCATAACCGACGGGCAAAAACATTTTCTGAAAAAATTACTAGACGACTGGTCTAATTGGAACCTATGCTGCGCCCCGAGACACAAATTCATGCGGTGCCGACGCTGAGCGAATTCCTCGCCCTGTGCCGATGCCTGACCAAACCAAGGGTGCTCTATGAAAATCTTGATGGTTCTGACTTCCCACGATCAACTCGGCAACACCGGCAAGAAAACCGGCTTCTGGCTGGAAGAGTTCGCCGCGCCCTACTACGCCTTCAAGGACGCCGGCGCCGATGTCACGCTGGTATCGCCTGCCGGCGGCCAGCCGCCGCTCGATCCGAAAAGCGATGAGCCAAGCGCGCAGACTGCCGAGACCGATCGCTTCCGCGCTGATCCGGCTGCACAACAGGCACTCGCCACCACTGGCCGTTTGGCTGACGTGAAGGCCGAAGATTTCGACGCCGTGTTCTACCCAGGCGGCCACGGCCCGCTGTGGGATCTGGCCGAAGACAAGGCCTCGATCGCGCTGATCGAAGCCTTCGACCGCGCCAACAAACCTCACGGTTTTGTCTGCCACGCACCGGGTGTGTTGCGTCATGTGGTGCGCGCTGACGGCCAGCCGATCGTCAAGGGCCGTGACGTCACCGGTTTCACCAATGCCGAAGAGGCTGCAGTCGGTCTGACTGACGTGGTGCCGTTCCTCATCGAAGACGAATTCCAGCGTCTGGGCGGGCGCTATTCGAAAGTCGCCGATTGGCAGGTGCATGTGGTGGCTGACGGTCAACTGGTCACCGGCCAGAACCCGGCCAGCTCCGCCGCCGTTGCCGAAAAGCTGTTGAAGATGCTCGGCTGAATCCCTCGCTCTACCCCGATCAACGCCGCGTGCGTACCGCCCGGCGTTGTTTTTTTGCCCAGTCACTAGTCGACTGGTCTAATCAGATTCAAGGCTTACTCCATGAATAACGCTTTCTTCACGCCTGCCAAATTGGGCGCACTCACCCTGAAAAACCGCATCGTCCTGCCACCTCTCACCCGCCAGCGCAGCACGCAACCGGGCAATGTCGCCAACGAATTGATGGCCGAGTATTACCAGCAGCGCGCCGGTGCCGGTTTGCTGGTCACCGAGGGCACCCAGATCGAACCGCGCGGCCAGGGTTATGCGTGGACGCCGGGCATTCACACGCCGGAGCAGATCGCCGGTTGGCGCAAAGTCACCGAGGCGGTGCACGCGGTGGATGGCGTGATCTTCGCCCAGCTCTGGCACGTCGGTCGGGTCTCGCACACGGCGTTGCAGCCTAATGGTGATGCCCCGGTGTCGGCCTCTGCGGTCGCCACGAACCGCGTCAGCGTGTTCATCGAAACCGCGCCCGGTGCCGGTGAACTAGTGCCGCCGTCCGCACCGCGCGCGCTGAGCACCGATGAAGTGCAGGAACTGATTCAGCTGTACATCCAGGCCGCGCGCAACGCGATGGATGCAGGTTTCGACGGCATCGAACTGCATTGCGCCAACGGTTATCTGGTCAACCAGTTCATCTCCGCTCACAGCAACCTGCGCACCGATCAGTACGGCGGCTCGCTGGATAATCGCTTGCGCTTTTTGCGCGAAGTGGTGGCCGGTGTTGCCGAATGCATCGGCAAGGACAAGGTCGGTGTGCGTTTCGCACCGTTGTTCACTACCACCGATGAAGCGCGGACGTATCTGGGCCTGGTCGAGGAAGATCCGCACAGCACTTACATTGCCGCGATCAAGATTCTCCAAGACGTCGGCATCGCCTACCTGTCGATCGCCGAAGCCGACTGGGACAACGCGCCAGCGATGCCGCAGACCTTTCGCCAGGCCGTGCGCGACACGTTCAGCGGCGCGATCATTTATGCCGGTCGCTACACCGCCGAAACCGGCGCGCAATTGCTTGAGTCGGGCCTGGCGGATCTCGTCGCGTTTGGCCGACCGTTCATGGCCAACCCGGACCTGCCGGCGCGGATTGCCCATGACTGGCCGTTGAATCAGCTGAATCCGGCGACAGTGTATGGCGGTGGTGCCGAGGGCTACATCGACTATCCGACCTACCCCGCCTAAGAACCCAAAACAAGTTCCTGTGGGAGCGAGCCTGCTCGCGAAGGCGGTGGGTCAGTCAGCACTTGTATTGACTGACAGGACGCTTTCGCGAGCAGGCTCGCTCCCACAATAGGATGTCAGTGGCCGCTAAACCTATACATATCAAAAAATCTGTATAACTATTGGAGTTCGAATCGTTCACCGGACTTAGCTCCATGCCCCCTGCCCACCGCTTGCTCCTGATCCTCGGTGACCAGCTGTCTTTCGACCTGGCCTCCCTGCAGCCACTCGATCCCCAGCAAGACCTGCTACTGATGGTCGAGGTCATGGAGGAAGCGACCCACGTCGCTCATCATCCGCAAAAGATCGCCCTGATCTTCAGCGCCATGCGCCACTTTGCCGAGGCGTTGCGCGATAAAGGCTACCGCGTCCAGTACGTCCGCCTCGACGACCCGGATAACAGCGGCTCCATCCCCGGCGAACTGCAGCGCTGGCAAACCCTCACCGGCGCCGAACAGATTCATATCACCGAATGCGGCGACTGGCGCCTTGAGCAGTCAATCAAAGATTCGGGCTTGCCCGTGCATTGGCATTCAGACAGCCGTTTCCTCTGCTCCCGCGAAGAGTTCTCCAATTGGGCCAGCGGCAAGAAACAGCTGCGCATGGAGTTTTTCTACCGCGAGATGCGGCGCAAGAGTCGGCTGCTGCTGAACGGGGACGGTACGCCGGTCGGCGGTGCGTGGAATTTCGATTCAGAAAATCGCAAGGCGCTGCCCAAACACGCCAAACCGCCCTACCCGGCGCGTTTCGCCAATGACGCAATCACCCAAGAGGTGCTGGCGTTGGTCGGCGAGCGCTTCGCCACGCATTACGGCACGCTGGATGACTTCAATTACCCGGTGACCCACGCCGATGCCCAGGCCCTGTGGCAATACTTTCTCGACTATGCGCTGGCCGGCTTCGGTGATTACCAGGACGCCATGGCCAGTGATGAGCCGTTTCTGTTTCACGCGCGGATCAGTGCCGCGCTGAACATCGGCCTACTCGATTTGCGCCAGCTGTGCAGCGATGTCGAGGCGGCCTACTGGTCGGGGAGCATCGGCCTCAACGCTGCCGAAGGCTTCATTCGGCAGCTGATCGGCTGGCGCGAATACGTGCGCGGTGTGTACTGGCTGAAGATGCCGGACTACGCCGAGGGCAATGTGTTTGCTAACACGCGTGCGCTGCCGGAGTTCTACTGGACCGGGCGGACACAGATGAACTGCATGCGCCAGGCCATCGGCCAAAGCCTGCAACATGCCTACGCCCACCACATTCAGCGCCTGATGGTCACCGGCAACTTTGCCTTGCTCGCCGGGATTGCGCCGAAAGAGATTTGCGAATGGTATCTGGCGATCTACATGGACGCCTTCGACTGGGTCGAACTGCCCAACACCCTGGGCATGGTCATGCACGCCGACGGCGGTTATCTCGGCTCCAAGCCTTACTGCGCCAGCGGCCAGTACATCAATCGGATGTCGGATTACTGCGGCGACTGCGCCTATAAGGTCAAGGAAAGCAGCGCGGACGATGCCTGCCCGTTCAATGCGCTGTACTGGCATTTCCTCATGCGCCACGGCGATATCCTGCGCGGCAATCAGCGCATGGGCATGATGTATAAGAATCTCGACCGCATGCCGCTGGCCAAGCAGGATGCGCTGTGGCAACGCGGGCAGACGCTGTTGGCCAAACTGGATAATGGCGAAGCTTTCTAGTGCGCCTCAGGCCTGCCCGGCCAAACCGTTGCGCCCCGCTGCTTTGGCGCGGTACAGCGCCTGATCCGCGTTCTGGATCAACGCCGGGAGCGAATCCAGCTGCGCGCCCGTCCCCACCGCCATGCCGATACTCACTGTGATCCGAGCAAACGGACTGCCCGGGTGGGCGATGTTCGCTTGCTGCAAACGCTCAAGCATCAGTTGCGCCACCACCGTCGCACCGGCGCTGTCAGTGGCCGGCATGATCACCGCCATTTCCTCGCCACCGTAGCGCGCGACCAGATCCGAGGGGCGTCGCACGCAGCCCTCAAGAATCTTGCTGACCGCTTGCAAGCAGGCATCGCCGGCGACGTGGCCCAAGGCATCGTTGAACAATTTGAAGTGGTCGATATCAATCATCAGCAAGGCCAGCGAAGTCCCGTCACGCTGCGCGCGCCGCGCTTCCACCGTCAGCGTCTCATCGAAACAGCGGCGGTTGGCCAGGCCGGTCAGCGCGTCCTTCAGCGCCAGTAATTCCAGCTGCCGATTGGACGCAAGCAGCTGCTGCTGGGCATCGCGCAAGGCTTCTTCAGCCTCAGTGCGGCGGCGGATATCAAGGATCAGGAACCAGCCGATCAATCCGGTCAGCCCCAACAGTCCGATCACCACCACCGCCGACAACGCCGCTTCGATGCGCCACGCCGCTAGCGCTTCATCCTTGCCCAGGGCCACGGTGGTGATCAGCGGCAGCGTTTCGCTTTTACGGAACGCGTACAACCGCTCCACGCCGTCGAGGCTGGAGGTGTACGAGGCAGTGCCGACTGAACGGTCGACGAGGTATTTGGCGTAAATCGGCGATTTGGAGAAGTTGCGGCCCATGTCCTGCTCACGGAACGGGTAACGCACCAGCAGCGTGCCGTCGGTGTACGACAGGCCGATCGCGCCGTCCTGGCCAACGTCGAGTTTGCCGAACACGCGCAGAAAGTTTTCCACCCCCAGCGTCACTGCTACAACGCCAGCGAACTGGCCACCGGCGTCATTGAAGCGCCGACTGATGGTCACCACCCATTCATGATTGGCACGGCTCTGGATCGGCGGGCCAATGAACGGCTCGCGGCTGCGGTTTTCACGGTGGTGAATGAAATAGGCGCGGTCGCTGCTGTTGGCGCCCTCCGGAATCGGCCGATTGGAGGACATCAGCCAATGCCCGCTCCGGTCATAGATGATGATGCCGCTGAGCTGTGGCATCAGCGGCTGCTGGCGGTCGATCAGGCTCTGGATGCGCTGAATCTGCGCCGGGCCGTTGCCCTCGGTTTCCAGACGTTCGACCAGTCCGAGCAAGAGCAGCGAGCTTTGCCGGACGATGCCTTCGGTGTAGGTGTTGAGCGCCTGGGTCAGGTTCAGGCCATGCACGTCGACCTCGGCCAGCGCACGCTCGCGCGAAGACCAGACTTTCCAGATCGTCAGTGAAGTCAGGGAACAGCCAATCACCAGCAGCAGGAGCATTACAAGGCGAGTATCACGCTTCACGTCAGTACCTTAAGGAAGTCCGGTATCCATTCCAGCCATCATTCGAACGTCGGCACTCACGGCGGCCACGTGTTCCGGGGCGCAAGCATACAAGCAGTGTGCAGCGGCTGCAGCAACAGAGTGTGCAGCGCTAAGCGGCAGGTGCGGCGGGTTTGAGGATTTCCACGAGAAAATCGATGAACACGTTGATCCGGCTCGAACCACGGTGGTTGGGCAGGTACAGCGCGTTGATGCAACTGCTGGCACTGCCGGGATTGACCTCGTAGTGCTCAAGCAAGCGCGTCAGGCGCCCGGCGGCGACGTCGTCGCGCACCAGCCAGTCGGCCAGCAGCGCCACCCCGCCACCGCCAATTGCCGCTTCGCGCAAGATGTCGGCGTTGTTGCTTTGCAGGCGGCCCGCAACGTTGAGCTGAATCGGCTCTTCGTCGCCCTGAAAGGTCCAGTGGTGATGGCTGCCGCCGTAATCGAAACGCAGGCATTGGTGCTCAAGCAGATCCCGCGGATGTTCGAGCACGCCGCTGCGCGCCAGATAATCCGGGCTGGCGACAATCCAACGCTGAAACTGCCCGACGCGTTTGCTGACGATGTCTTCACTGACCACCGTCGAGCCGAGCCGCACTGAAACGTCGATCTGCTCGCTGAGCAGATCGCTGACCTGATCGCTCAGCGACAGGCTGATCTCCAGCCCCGGATGACGTTCAAGCAGGCGACTCAGGTGCGGCGCGATCAGCCGGCGGCCAAACTCCACCGGCACGCTGATACGCAAGCGGCCCTGGGCATCACTGCCACGATCGGCGACCACCGCATCGGCTTCGTCGATGGCATCGAGAATCGCCACGGCCTTCTCGAAATAGGTCTGGCCGGCGACGGTCACGCTGGTGTTGCGCGTGGTGCGATTGAGCAGACTGGCGCCCAACTCGTTTTCCAGCCCCGCCACTTGCCGTGTCACCGAAGACGTCGAAATCCCAAGCTTGCGCGCCGCCGAGGAATAGCCCCCGCAGCGCACGGTTTCAACAAACATCTTCAAGGCCAGCAACTTGTCCATAAGCGGGATCCGGTGGTGAGGGAACGCCGCTGATTGTGCATCAGTGCTCGCCACACGTCTTGTATCGTCGTGCTTGCCGGGCCTCATCGCGACCTCAGCCATCAGCCTTGCGGCTCAGGAACAACGCCAGCGCCAGCGCCGGCAACACCGCTACGGCGACGGCAGAGAGGTTCCAGCCGAAGTGTTCATACAGCGGGCTGGCGACCAGTGAGCCGAGGGCGCCGCCGACGAAGATGCTGGTCATGTACACCGCATTCAGGCGTGCGCGGCTGTGCGGGTCGAGGGCGTAGACCTCGCGCTGGCCGAGGACCATGTTCAATTGCACGGCAAAATCCAGCAGCACCGCACACACCACCAGCCACACGTAACCACTGCCCGGCAGCGCGGCGATCAACAGCGACAGCGGCGCCAGCAGCAACGCCACCAAGGTACCGCGACGACCGTGCCCGGCATCGGCCAGACGCCCGGCAATCGGCGCAGCAATCGCACCCACCGCGCCGACCAACGCAAAGATCGCCACCTGCGCCTGGCTGAAGCCGTGATGACGCATCAGTTCAATCGGCGCGAGGGTCCAGAACAGGCTGAAACTGGCAAACAGCAAGCCTTGATACAGCGAACGCTGGCGCAACACAGGAAAGCGTCGGGCCAAGGCAAACACCGAACCGATCAACGCGACATAGGTGGCTTTGTGCGTCGGCATCCGGCGCGGCAATGCCACAGCGGTAATCAGCGCGATCACCGCCATCAGTGCCGCCGCGCTGTAAAACACCCCGCGCCAGCCGAACACTTCGACCAACAGGCTCGACAGCGGCCGCGACAGCAGAATCCCCAGCAGCAAGCCGCTCATGATGTTGCCGACCACGCGGCCGCGGCTGGCTTCCGGTGCCAGATGCGCGGCCAGCGGCACAAGAATCTGCACCGCAACCGACGTCAGGCCGATCAGCAAAGAGAGCAGCAGAAACAGCGACGGCGAGTGGGTCAGGCCAGCGCACAGCAGCGTCACACTCGCAGCGAGGGTGAAACCGACCACCAGACGGCGGTTTTCCATCAGGTCGGCCAACGGCACCAGCAGCAACAGGCCCAAGGCGTAACCGAATTGGGTCAGCGACACGATCAGGCTGGCATTGGCGCTGGACAGGCCGATCTGCGGCGCGATCAGTTCGACGATGGGTTGTGCGTAATACAGGTTGGCGACGACCGCGCCGCAGCAAAATGCCAGAAACGCGACCATCAGGCCGGAGAGTGAAGCAGGCTGTTCGGCCGGGGCCGCAACGGCAGGGTTGCCCGTAAGCATGGTGACACCTCGTTGAGTTCGGGAAAGTTGTGCCAAGGCTACGGTCAGCCGGCGGGGGCGAGAATCCGTGCCACTGGCAACGCACTGATGCGCGGCGCGCAACGTTGCTTGTGGCGCAACGCGCTGTTGCGCGGGCCGGTGATTCTCCGCTGCAAGGGTCTTCTCTACGCTTTGGCCCTGGCGCAGACGTCCGCATCGGCGCCCTTCCCCCGGCTGCTACAAGGAGCGTTTCCATGACCCGCACTGCACTCGTCCTGCCACTGCCCGCCGCGTTTTTCTGCCGACCATGAATAGCCATTTGCTCAAATCCAGAACCCTGTGGTTCAGCGTCGCCGTGCTCGCGGTACTCTGCCTGATCGTCGCCGTCGCGCTGATGTGGCGCCCGGCGATCGCGCCAATCAAACGCCCGACGTCATTCGATACTGCGCAGTTGCAACGCGGCGCACGGGTGGTCGAGGCCGGTGACTGCGCGGTGTGCCATACCCGCCCCGGCGGCGAATACCTGGCCGGCGGGCTGCCGCTGGTGACGCCGTTCGGCACGCTGTACAGCACCAACATCACTCCAGATGCGCAGACCGGGATCGGCGAGTGGTCATTGCCGGCCTTCGAGCGGGCGATGCGCGAAGGCATTGCCCGCGACGGCCACTTTCTCTACCCGGCCTTTCCCTACGTGCATTACCGACGCATGAGTGCAGCAGACATCGCCGACGCTTACGCCTACTTGATGAGCGGCCCCGCCGTACATGCGCCCGCCATGCAGAACCAGATGAATTTCCCGATGAACATCCGCCCGCTGGTGTCGTTCTGGAACCTGCTGTTTCTGCATGGCGAGCCACTGACGCCGCTGGCCGAACACAGCGCGGCATGGAATCGCGGACGCTATCTGGTCGACGGCCCGGGCCACTGCGCCGGCTGCCATTCGCCGCTGAACCTGATCGGCGCGGAAAAATCCTCGGAGTATCTGCAGGGCGGCAGCGTTGATGGCTGGGAAGCGCCGGCACTGGTCGGCCTCGGCCAACGCGCCAATCCATGGAATCGCGAGCAATTGGTCGGCTACCTGCGCGCTGACGTGGTCGATGGTCACGGCACACCCGCCGGCCCGATGCGCCCGGTCAGCCTGAGTCTGGCGCGCTTGCCGGCCAGTGAAGCCGAGGCGATTGCCGACTACCTGCTGAGCCTGCAAAGCCCGCACGCGGTGACCGAAATCACCCCGAAAAAGCAGCCGAGCAGTCCAGCGGATCACAGCACCGGCGCCCTGCTCTTCAGCAGCGCCTGCGCCGGATGTCACGCACCCGCCGCGCCGATGCGCGAAATCGACGGCCGCCCAGGCCTGCAAGGCACTTCGGCGCTGCAAGCGGCCAGCCCGCGCAACTTTCTCAAGACCGTGCTTGAAGGCGTGCCCGCCATTCCCGGCGCGCCCGGCCCGGTGATGCCGCCGTTCGCCGCCAGCCTCGACAACGCCCAGCTCGGCGCCCTCGCCGCGTATCTGCGCGAGCAAGCCAGACCCGAACAGCCATGGGCCGACCTCTCTTCCACTATTGAAGCGTTACGTCAGGAGACGAAATGAGCCAGATCACTCTCACCGTCAATGGAGCCGCCCAAGCGCTGGAGCTGGAGCCGGACATGCCGCTGCTGTATGCGCTGCGCAATCACCTGAACCTCAACGGTGCCAAGTACGGCTGCGGCCTGGGCCAGTGCGGCGCGTGCACGGTGATCGTCGACGACCAGCCGGTGTTCGCCTGCCTGACACCGTGCGCGGGCCTTGAAGGGAAAAAGATCCGCACCGTGGAGAGCCTCGGCAGCGCAGAAAAACCCGGCCCGTTGCAAACGGCATTCATCGACAAGCAAGCGGCGCAATGCGGTTACTGCATCGCCGGCATGCTGATGCGCGCGCAGGCGTTGCTCGAACGTGATCCGCACCCGGACGAACAAACCATCCGCGAACACATGGCCGGCAATCTGTGCCGTTGCGGCACGCACTTGCGCATTATCGAGGCGATCAAACAGGTGGCCGGGCATAGCGGGAGCCTGACATGAACGAAGCAAACGGCTTGAACCCCAGCCGCCGGGCCTTCCTGCGTGGCGGCGCACTACTGATGGCCTTCACCCTGATGCCGGTAGCGCGGCGTGTCTTGGCCGACACCGAAGTCGACACCCTCGGCACCGTGGTCCTTGCCCCCGATCTGCCCGGCAGCCTGCGCACCAACCCTTACCTGGACGCGTGGATTCGCATTGGCGCCGACGGCATCACCGTGTACACCGGCAAGGTCGAACTGGGCACTGGAGTGAAAACCGCGTTGCTGCAAATCGCTGCCGAGCGTTTGCAGGTGCCGGCCAGCGCCGTCAATTTGCTCACCGCCGACACCGCGCTGACGCCCAACGAAGGCTACACCGCCGGCAGCCACAGCATTTTCGACAGCGGCACCGCGCTGTACAACGCCGCCGCGCAGGTGCGGGAAATGCTCGTCGATGCCGCTGCGCGCAGTTGGCAAGTCGATGCTGCACAACTGAGCACTCGCGACGGCATCATCCAAGGCCCCAGCGGGCAACGCATGGCTTATGCCGAAGCAGTCAAGCATGTCGATGTGCACCAATACGCCAAGGCACAATCACCGGCGATGGCGGCGGCCGACTTCAAACTGATCGGGCACAACCTGCCGCGTCTGGACATACCGGCCAAGGTCAGCGGCGGCGCGGCATTTGTGCAGGACATGCGCCTGCCGGGCATGCTGCATGCGCGGGTGATTCGCCCGCCGCGTCCCGGCTGCACGCTGCAGGCATTCGATACGGCATCGATTGAAGCGCTCAGCGGCGTGGTCAAAGTGATCCGCGACGGCAACTATCTGGCGGTGGTCGCCCGTGATGAGTGGCAAGCGATCAAAGCCATGCGCAGCGGCATCGAGAGTGCCAAGTGGAGCGGCGGCGAGGCGATTCCCGAAGCCGCCGGGATTCACGATTTGCTCAAGCAATTGCCCTCCAAGCGCTATCCGATCAGCAACACCGGCAATCCCGGCGGCACGACCGAAACGCGCTTCAAAGCGCGGGTCACCAAGCAGTATTTGATGCACGGCTCGATCGGCCCGTCCTGTGCGGTGGCCTGGTTTAACGATGGCGTGCTCACGGTGTGGACCCACACCCAGGGTGTCTATCCACTGCGCGCCGGTATCGCCGAGATGCTGCGGCTGCCGCCGGAACGTGTGCGCTGCATTCATACCGAAGGCTCGGGTTGCTACGGCCACA
The DNA here is from genome assembly GCF_007293365.2 of Pseudomonas sp. ef1. NCBI lineage: Bacteria > Pseudomonadati > Pseudomonadota > Gammaproteobacteria > Pseudomonadales > Pseudomonadaceae > Pseudomonas > Pseudomonas sp. ef1. Next base: position 4,122,945 of record NZ_CM129815.1, read on the forward strand.
ACGGCGCCGATGATGCCGCCGCCGATGCCGCGCTGATCGCGATGCGCCTGCCGGGCACGCCGGTGCGCGTGCAATGGATGCGAGAGCAGGAAAACCTTTGGGAGCCATACAGTTCGGCGATGGTCACCGAGGTCGATGCCGGCCTCAGCCACGGTCGCTTGCAGGACTGGAACTACGAGCTGTGGACCACGCCGCACAACGAACGCATCGTCAATGCCGGGCGTTTGCTGCCGGCACGTCTATTGGCCAGACCCTTCGCCTCGGCGCCGTCGGTGCCAATCGCTCAGCCCGAAGGTGACGGTGATCGCAACGCGGTGCCGCTGTACGAGCTGGGCGCGACGCGGATCAACATGAACTTCGTCACCACCATGCCGTTCCGCACTTCGGCCATGCGCTCGCTCGGTGCGCACATCAACATCTTTGCGATCGAGGCGGGTATCGATGAGTTGGCGATCAAGGCTGGCCTTGATCCGGTGGCGTTGCGCCTGGCGCATCTGCGCGACCCACGTGCCCGGGCTGTGATTGAGCGCGTGCGTGACGAAATCGGCTGGCCCCACATGAGCAGAGAACCCGGCGCGGGGATCGGTTTTGCCTTCGCCCGCTACAAAAACATCATGGGTTACTGCGCCCTTGCGGTGAAATTGCGGGTGCATCCGCAGACCGGTGAAATCCGCGTTGACCATGTGGTAACGGCGGTCGACGTCGGCCAGATCGTCAGCCCCGATGGCCTGCGCAATCAGGTCGAGGGCGGCATTGTCCAGTCGGCGAGCTGGACGCTCTACGAACAAGTCGCCTACGACGCGGGCGGCATTCGCAGCTACGACTGGAGCGGTTATCCGATTCTGCGTTTTACGCAATTGCCGAAAAAAGTCGATGTGCATTTGCTCGATCAACCGGGCGAACCCTTCCTCGGTGCTGCCGAAATTGTCCAAGGGCCAATGGCTGCTGCCCTCGGCAACGCGGTCAGCAATGCCACCGGCCGGCGCTGGCTGAATCTGCCGCTGACTCGCTCGACCCAACCCGCCTGAACCACGCCCGCGTTTATCAACGATGAGCGCGGGTGCCGTTGCGTTGCGCGCAAAACTGCGTAGCGCCGGCCACGGATTATCAGCCCCGCCGCCCCCGGTTAAGTTACCTGCACAGCGCGCGGCACCTGGCTGCCGCGCTTGAACCCTACTCATCGACATCCGGAGCTATCCATGACCCGTCGCCTGTTTCAACCCATCGCACTCGGCCCTTACACCCTTGCCCATCGTGTGGCGATGGCGCCCCTGACCCGCTCGCGCGCCGGCCAACCGGGCGATGTGCCGACTGCAATGAACGCCGAGTACTATCGCCAACGTGCCAGTGCCGCGCTGATCATCACCGAGGCCACGCAGATCTCCCAACAAGGCCAGGGTTATGCGTGGACGCCGGGGATCTACACCGATGCGCAAGTGCAGGCCTGGCGCGAAGTCAGCACGGCGGTGCACGAGGCCGACGGTCTGATCTTCATGCAGTTGTGGCACGTCGGCCGGGTCTCGCACCCAAGCTTTCAGCCGGACGCCGGTTTGCCGGTGGCGCCGAGCGCCCTGCCTGTGCCGGGCAAGACGTTTATTGTTGATGAACAAGGCAACGGCGTATGGGGCGATGTGCCGGTGCCGCGCGCCCTCGAAACTGCGGAAATCGCCGACATCGTCGAAGACTACCGCCGCGCTGCACGTAACGCGTTGAACGCTGGCATGGACGGCGTGGAGATCCATGCCGGCAACGGTTATCTGCTCGACCAGTTCCTCAACAGCAACAGCAACCAGCGCGACGATGCTTACGGTGGCAGCTTCGAGAATCGTGCGCGGTTTTTGCTCGAAGTGGTCGCCGCCGTGGCTGATGAAGTCGGCGCCGAGCGCGTCGGCGTGCGTCTGACGCCAATGGGCCGCTTCATGGGCATGGGCGATGACACGCCTGAAGCGACCTTCGGTTATCTGGTCGAGGCGCTCAACCAGTGGAATCTGGCCTACCTGCACCTGGTCGAGCCGGCCATGGTCGGCACGGTCAAGGACGAAAACTTTGATCCGCGCTGGGACGCGATCATCGCCCAGTTGCGCCAGACCTGGAACGGCGTGCTGATCCTCGCTGGCGGTTACGACGCCGAGTCCGCTGAACAGGCGCTGAACGCCGATCGCGCCGACATCATTGCCTTTGGCCGGCCATTTTTGGCCAACCCGGACCTGCCGCGTCGGCTGCACGATGGGCTTGAGCTGAACACACCGGATCCGAGCAGTTTCTTCGGCGGCGATCAGCGTGGTTACGTCGATTATCCGTTTCATGCTTGAGCGTCTTGGGTAAAGCGCTGGCGCAGGGCTTTGGATCTGCTCTGAATTCACCCCTCATCCCAGACCTCTCTCCAGGGTGAGGGGCTTTTGGTTCAGCGGTGCTACAGGTTTTCTTCGGGCGCCTCGATGACTGGCAACGATGCCGTCATCGAAGCGTGACACACCGCCAGAATCTCATCGGCCAGCGCCGAGTCATCCGGACATGCCCGCGAAAGCATGATCGCGCCAACCGCGCGGGCCAGCAGGTCGATCATCCGGGTTCGGCCCTCACCTTGCGGTGCATCCGCTGCCGTCGGGTATTTCTCGCCGAGCGTCTGCAACGTGCGCTCGATGCCTTCAGCGAACGCCGCTTTGACATCCCCGGACTGCCGCGCCGCATCGCCGCACAACGCCGCCATGGTGCAACCGGTGGAACGGCCGTCGCGATGGTCGCGCGACACGTACACGTCGATGAAATCCTGCACGCTCATGCTTTCGGCGGCGGCCGTGGAATGCGCCAGGCTATTGGCCGACGCTTCGGCCATCAGGTCGGCCTTGGAGCCGAAGTGTTTGTAGAAACCGCCGTGAGTAAAACCAGCGGCCGCCATCAGGTCAGCCACGCCGACCCCGTCATAACCGCGTTCGCGGAACATCACTGATGCCGTTTCGACAATGTGCTCGCGATTGGCCTGAGCCTGAGCTTTGGATACGCGCATGTTGAATCCTCCAGCGCTGAAAAATCATGGCTCGATGATACATAGATGTTAGCCACAATCAAAACCGTTGACAGTTTAGATTTGGATCATCATCCTAAAGGCCCGCAATCAGTCTTCACCTGAAAAAGAGCCAATACCATGACTACTCGCCCTGCTGTTCTGATCACTGGCGCCTCCACCGGCATCGGCGCGGTCTACGCCGCACGTTTCGCCCAACGCGGGCACGATCTGCTGCTGGTCGCCCGTGACCAGTCTCGTCTGGACACCCTTGCTGCCGGTTTGCGCGCAGAGCACAACGTCAATGTCGAAGTGCTGCAAGCCGACCTGACGCAACTGAGCGACCTGCAAACCGTCGAGGCGCGTCTGCGTGACGACGCGCGCATCGGTATCCTCGTCAACAATGCCGGCGCGGCGCAGTCCGGTACCTTCATCGAGCAGAGCACCGACAGCGTGGCGCAACTGGTCGCGCTCAACACCACCGCGCTGGTGCGGCTGGCCAGCGCGATTGCCCCGCGCCTGGCCAAGGCTGGCGACGGCGCGATCATCAACATCGGTTCGGTGGTGGGCCTGGCGCCGGAATTCGGCATGTCGGTGTATGGCGCGACCAAGGCGTTCGTGCTGTTTCTCTCCCAGGGCCTGAGCCTGGAACTGTCGCCACAAGGCGTGTATGTGCAAGCGGTGCTGCCCGCCGCCACCCGCACGGAAATCTGGGACCGCGCCGGTATCGACATCAACACCCTCACCGACATCATGGAAGTCGGCGACATGGTCGATGCAGCGCTGGTCGGCTTCGACCGTCGCGAAGTCGTGACCATCCCGCCGCTGCACGAGGGCGAGCGCTGGGATGCCCTGCAAACCGCGCGGCAGGGCCTGTTGGGGCAGATCCGCCAGTCGGCTGTTGCGCAACGTTATCTGACTCAGGCCTGACCTCATTCAAACCCGCCGCTATGCCGGCGGGTTTCTACCGACAAGAGCATCCGCAATGAAGGCATTTTTCATCGAGCGCTACGGCAAGCAGAACGGCCGGATTGGCGACCTGCCCGAACCGCTGGTTGGCGCTCACGACGTATTGATCAAGGTCCACGCCAGCAGCGTCAACCCGCTGGATCTGAAGATTCGCAGCGGCGAATTCAAGATGATCCTGCCCTATCAAATGCCTTTGATATTGGGCAACGATGTCGCCGGTGTGGTGCTCAGCACCGGTGCGGCGGTCAAGCGTTTCATGCCGGGCGATGAGGTTTATGCGCGTGCGCCTGATAACAGGATTGGCACGTTTGCCGAACGCATCGCTGTCGACGAACAAGCGGTCGCGTTGAAACCCGCCAATCTCGCTATGACCGAGGCGGCTTGCATGCCGCTGGTGGCGTTGACGGCGTGGCAGGCCCTGGTCGAAGTCGCCAACGTGCAAAAAGGCCAGAAGGTACTGATTCACGCCGGCTCCGGTGGCGTTGGCACGGTCGCCATTCAACTGGCCAAACACCTCGGCGCTTTCGTTGCGACTACGACCAGCACGGCGAATGTCGCGTGGGTCAAAGCGCTGGGCGCCGATGTGGTGATTGATTACAAACAGCAGGATTTCGCCATTGAGCTGCGCGACTACGACGTGGTGCTCAACAGCCTCGGCGGCGATGTGCTGGAAAAATCGTTGAGGGTGTTGAAACCGGGCGGGCAACTGATTTCCCTGTCAGGGCCGCCGACTGCGCAGTTCGCTCAGGAGCAGGGTTTGTCGTGGCTGCTCGGGGTGGTGATGCGCCTGCTCAGCAGTGGTATTCGCCGTAAAGCACGCAAACACGGGGTGGGTTATTCGTTTCTGTTCATGCGTGCCGACGGCATCCAGTTGCAGAAAATCACTGCGTTGATTGAGGCCGGGGTGATCAAACCGGTGATCGATCGCACTTTTCCGTTCGATCAGATAGCTGACGCCTTGCACTACGTAGAAAAAGGCCGGGCCAAGGGCAAGGTTGCCATCGCGGCCAACCTCAAAAGCCCCTCACCCTAGCCCTCTCCCAGAGGGAGAGGGAACTGACCGAGCTGAATGCGCGAGTAACGCCGACCTGAGATACCGAGGCGAACACAGTTCTCAAAAAGCCCACAAATCAGCTCCCTCTCCTCGGGGAGAGGGCTGGGGTGAGGGGTGAATCCAGCGCGGTGTCCAAGCATGTGCATTGCAATACCACGCTCAATCCGCCCTTCCTGCTGAAACCTCGAGAAACCCCTCTCAACTTGCGTTTTGCTAATCCTGCACCACGCTTGATTCACAGAAGTGCACGTTTTCATGGCAAAACTGCGGTTAACTGAATGGTTAGTTACCGCTATAATCCCGCGCTTCATTCAAACGGGACTTTCAATGTGAACCACAGTCAACGCGTCTCAGGCGTTTCAACGTTCATCCTGGTCGGCCTTGGCGTGATCATCGCCCTGCTCGGTCTGGCGCTCGCGGCCGGCGGTGTAAAGCTGGTCAGCCTGGGCGGTTCCTGGTACTTCCTGGTCGGCGGTCTGGCGATGACCGTTTCCGGGGTGCTGATCGCACTGAAGAAAACTGCGGGCGCCTGGTTGTTCGCCGCGTTTCTCGTGGCCACCGCGATCTGGGCCGTGGCTGACGCCGGGCTGGTGTTCTGGCCGGTGTTCTCGCGGCTGTTCATGTTCAGCGCCATCGGTATGGTCGTCGCTCTGGTCTACCCGCTGCTGGCGCGCGCCAATGGCCGGGCTGCCGGTCGTGGTGCGTATGCCGTGGCCGCTGTGCTGGCGGTCGGTGTGGCCGTTGCGGCGGGCAACATGTTTGTCGCTCACCCGACGGTTGCCGCCACTGGCACTGGCCCGGGCCTGACTCCGGTCGAGCCGGCCAAGGCGCAGAAAGACTGGGCGCACTACGGCAACACCGAAGGTGGCAGCCGCTTCGCCGCGCTCGACCAGATCAACCGCAACAACGTCGACAAATTGAAAGTCGCGTGGACCTACCACACCGGTGACGTCGCCGAGAGCGATGGCAACGGCGCCGAAGACCAGCTCACCCCGCTGCAGGTCGGCAACAAAGTATTCATCTGCACCCCGCACAACAACCTGATCGCCCTCGATGCCGACACCGGTAAAGAGCTGTGGAAGAACGCGATCAACGCGCAATCGAAAGTCTGGCAGCGCTGCCGTGGCATGGCCTATTTCGACGCCACCGCGACCATCGCTCAGCCGAGCAACTCTTCGATCATCGAAGCCAAACCGGCGCCGGCTGCCAACTGCCAGCGTCGTCTGCTGACCAATACCATCGATGCTCGCCTGATCGCGGTCGACGCTGACACTGGCGAGTTCTGCCAGGGTTTCGGCAACAACGGCCAGGTCGATCTGAAGGCCGGTCTGGGTGATGTTCCGGACAGCTACTATCAGTTGTCGTCCGCACCATTGATGGCTGGCACCACCGTAGTGGTTGGCGGTCGTGTTGCCGACAACGTGCAGAGCGACATGCCGGGCGGTGTGATTCGTGGTTTTGACGTGATCACCGGCGCCATGCGCTGGGCGTTCGACCCGGGCAACCCGCAGGACCGCAACGCACCGGCCGACGGCAAAACCTACGTGCGCAGCACACCGAACAGCTGGGCACCGATGTCCTACGACGCGGCGACCAACACGGTGTTCCTGCCGATGGGCAGCTCGTCCACCGACATCTATGGTGTCGAGCGCAGCGAACTGGACCACAAGTACGGCGCCTCGATCCTCGCGCTGGACGCCAGCACCGGTGAAGAACGCTGGGTGTTCCAGACCGTGCACAACGATCTGTGGGACTTCGACCTGCCGATGCAGCCGAGCCTGATCGACTTCGACAAGGACGGCCAAAGCGTTCCGGCGCTGGTCATCGGCACCAAGGCCGGGCAGATCTATGTCCTCGACCGCGCCACTGGCAAGCCGCTGACCGAGGTCAAGGAAGTACCGGTGAAAGCCGCGAACATCCCTAACGAGCCGTACTCGCCGACCCAGCCGAAATCCGTGGGCATGCCGCAGATCGGCGCGCAGCACCTGACCGAATCGGACATGTGGGGCGCCACGCCGTACGACCAGTTGCTCTGCCGCATCGACTTCAAGAGCATGCGCTACGACGGCCTGTACACAGCGCCGGGTACCGACAAATCGCTGAGCTTCCCGGGTTCGCTGGGTGGCATGAACTGGGGCAGCATCTCCACTGACCCGGTGCACGGTTTCATCTTCGTCAACGACATGCGCCTGGGTCTGTGGATCCAGATGATCCCGTCGCAGAACAAAGGCCAGGCCGCTGGCGGTGGTGAAGCGCTGAACACCGGCATGGGCGCTGTTCCGCTCAAAGGCACGCCGTACGCGGTGAACAAGAACCGCTTCCTGTCGGTGGCCGGCATTCCGTGCCAGGCGCCGCCGTTCGGCACCTTGACCGCGATCGACATGAAGACCCAGAAAGTCGCATGGCAGGTTCCGGTCGGCACCGTTGAAGACACTGGCCCTCTGGGCATTCGCATGCACCTGCCGATCAAGATCGGTCTGCCAACCCTCGGCGGCACCCTGTCGACCCAGGGCGGCCTGATCTTCATTGCCGGCACCCAGGACTTCTACCTTCGCGCCTTCAACAGCGGCAACGGCGAAGAAGTCTGGAAAGCCCGTCTGCCAGTCGGCAGCCAGGGCGGCCCGATGACCTACGTTTCGCCGAAGACCGGCAAGCAGTACATCGTCGTCACCGCTGGCGGCGCACGCCAGTCGACCGATCGTGGCGATTACGTGATGGCTTACGCCCTGCCGTAACTCGCTGCCGCACAACCAACCTCCCCCAAGCGCGCGGTGCCCCAAAGCACCGCGTCGCCGTTTTATTGCGTCGAAGATTTCAGCAGGAAGGATTCACATGTCATCGGCTGTTCGCTTTTCTCGTACCAAGCTTTCCACTGGCCTGCTGCTGGGCCTGAGCTGCACCACTGCCCTCCCCGCGCTGGCCGCCAGCGATTCCGGTCTGCTGACCCGCAGCACCTTGACCGGTGACTGGGGCGGCTTGCGTCATCAACTCGATGAAGACGGCGTCAAATTCACTGGCGATTACAGCGGCGAAACCGCCTATAACGCCGACGGCGGCCTGCACCGCTCGGCGCGCTACTCGCAGAACATCAAACTCGGCGTGCAGTTTGATCTGAGCAAACTCTACGGCGTCGACAACGCCGGCAAAGTGCAACTGACCATCAACGACCGGCGCGGCAACAGCGCGTCGGAAGATCTGGTCGGCAACCGGCTGCCGATTCAGGAAAACTACGGCGGCCTGTACACGCGCCTGACTGAACTGAGTTACGAGCGCAGCCTGTTCACCCCGGCGCTGAACGTGAAGCTCGGTTACATGGCCATGGGCAACGACCTCGGCGGTCTGGATAGCGGCATTCTGTGCAACTTCATGAACGCCGGTTTCTGCGGTCACCCGCTGAACATGTCCGGCGGCAGCGGCTGGACCAACTACCCCAACGCGCGTCTGGGCGTGCGGGTCAAATACGACCTGTCGCCGTCCTGGCAGCTGCGTGTGGCAGCGTTCAACGTCGACCCCGAGAGCAACGGCAATTCCAGCCGCGCCTGGCATCTGGGGCCGAAGCACACCACCGGCACCGTCGTGCCGATCGAGCTGGTGTACAAGCACGCCGGAGAGCTGCCGGGTGAGTACAAGCTCGGCTATTACTACGACAGCTCTGACGTCAAACGCATTGGCAGCGACGATGAAGTCTCCGGTCGCGGCGGACATTATTTGTTGATCGATCAGGCCGTATGGCGTTCGCCGACTTCCGAGGGCCGCAGCCTGCATGCGTTCGGTCAATACTCGGCGGCCAGTGAAGCCGCCTCGCCGTTCAGCAAGTGGTACGGCACCGGCGTGGTTTTGTACAAACCGTTCGAAGGCCGCCCGCGAGACACCGTGGCCCTGGGCTATGGCCGCGCCGTGCCGAACCCGCGCAGCCGCGATTTGCAACAGGATGCCGCGTTGGCCGGCGGTGCTGCGTTCCCGAATCTCGATAGCGCCGAACAATTGATCGAGTTGGGCTACGGCTACCAGGCCACCCCGTGGCTGACGCTGCGCCCGAACCTGCAATACATCATCGAACCGGGCGCGTTTTCCGGGCAGGACATCGACAATGCGTTGGTGGTGGGTCTGCAGGTGAAGGCTGCGCTTTAAGCCTTGTAATGGATGTCATGGCGTCATCGCTGGCAAGCCAGCTCCCACAGGGTTTGACGGCGGACACAAAATCCCGGCAACACCCAAAACCCTTGTGGGAGCTGGCTTGCCAGCGATAGCGGTGGGTCAGGCAATACAGCTCCAACAAGGCTCGGAGTTGCACCTCCCCCACCTGTCGAAATTAATTCCAGCCCATCGGTGAATTATTTCGTGTCCGCATGTATCTGAGCCAGAAGAGCCGGCGCCATCATGGAGATGGCATCGCAGCGGTAATCTGGATCAGCGAGCGGGAACAGCGCAATGAAATCACGCAAGAACACCGTCAAACCGATCGGTTTGAAAGACATCACCATTGTCGACGACGCCAAGATGCGCAAGGCGATTACCGCCGCCGCACTGGGCAACGCCATGGAGTGGTTCGACTTTGGCGTCTACGGCTTTGTCGCCTACGTGCTCGGCAAGGTCTTCTTCCCCGGCGCCGATCCCGGCGTGCAAATGATCGCCGCGCTGGCGACCTTCTCCGTGCCCTTCCTCATCCGTCCGCTTGGCGGTTTGTTCTTCGGTGCGCTCGGCGACAAATACGGACGACAGAAAGTCCTCGCCGCGACCATCGTCATCATGTCCCTGAGCACCTTCGCCATCGGCCTGATTCCGTCCTATGCCTCGATCGGCATCTGGGCGCCGATCCTGCTGTTGCTGGCAAAGATGGCGCAGGGTTTCTCGGTCGGTGGTGAATACACCGGCGCCTCGATCTTCGTCGCTGAATACGCGCCGGACCGCAAACGCGGCTTCCTCGGCAGCTGGCTGGATTTCGGCTCGATCGCCGGTTTCGTCTTCGGCGCCGGCGTGGTGGTGCTGATTTCGACCATCCTCGGTGAACAGCGCTTCGAAGAATGGGGCTGGCGGATTCCGTTTTTCCTCGCCCTGCCGCTGGGCATGATCGGCCTGTATCTGCGCCACGCCCTGGAAGAAACCCCGGCGTTCCAGCAACACGTTGAAAAACTCGAACAAGGCGACCGCGAAGGCCTAGCCGGTGGCCCGAAAGTGTCGTTCAAGGAAGTCGCGACCAAGCACTGGCGCAGCCTGATGACCTGCATCGGTGTGGTGGCGGCGACCAACGTCACCTATTACATGCTGCTCACCTACATGCCGAGTTACCTGACGCACAACCTGCACTACAGCGAAAACCACGGTGTACTGATCATCATCGCGATCATGGTCGGCATGCTCTTCGTGCAGCCGCTGATCGGTTTCATCAGCGACAAGATCGGCCGCAAGCCCTTCATTGTCGTCGGCAGCATTGGCCTGTTTATCTTCGCCATTCCGGCGTTCATGCTGATCAACAGCGGCAGCATCGCCCTGATCTTCTCCGGCCTGCTGATCCTCGCGGTGCTGCTCAATTTCTTTATCGGTGTGATGGCCTCGACCCTGCCGGCGATGTTCCCCACCCACATCCGCTACAGCGCGCTGGCCAGTGCCTTCAACGTCTCGGTGCTGATCGCCGGTCTGACCCCGACTGCCGTGGCCTGGCTGGTGGAAAGCACCAATGATCTGTACATGCCTGCGTATTACCTGATGGTCATCGCCGTGGTCGGGCTGGTCACCGGTGTGACCATGAAGGAAACCGCCAACAAACCTCTGCGCGGCGCGGCCCCGGCGGCTTCCGATCTCGAGGAGGCCAAGGAACTGTTGCAGGAACACCACGACAACATCGAGCAGAAAATCGAAGACATCGATGCCGAGATCGCCGAGCTGGAGGCCAAGCGCAAAGTGCTGGTCCAGCAGCATCCGCGCATCAATGAATGATCCGCTGGACGCAGAAAAAATCGGTGGGGGCATCACCCCGCCGATTACTCGAAGCGCGGCTTGGTGTTAAATAGGCGCCAGTCTTGACCTTGTCGCTTAAAGCCGTGCAACGAGAACCGCTATGAATACCCCTGCCCCAAACATCCACGCTCAACAGGTGACCCGATGATCGAAGTCACCGAAGTCTCCATTGCCCAACTGCGCACCGCCCTCGAATCCGGCCAGACCACTGCCGTGGAGCTGGTGCAGGCCTATCTGGCACGGATCGATGCCTACGACGGCGCCGACACCTCGACGGCACTCAACGCCGTCGTCGTGCGCAACCCCGAAGCGCTGAACGAAGCCCGCGCCTCCGACGCCCGCCGCGCCAACGGTGAAACCCTCGGCCCGCTCGATGGCATCCCCTACACCGCCAAAGACAGTTATCTGGTCAAGGGCCTGACCGCCGCTTCCGGCAGTCCGGCATTTGCCGATCTGGTCGCCCACCGCGACGCCTTCACCATCGAACGCCTGCGCGCTGCCGGGGCGATCTGCCTGGGCAAGACCAACATGCCGCCGATGGCCAATGGCGGCATGCAACGCGGCGTCTATGGCCGCGCCGAAAGCCCGTACAACGCCGCTTACCTCACCGCCCCGTTCGCCTCCGGCTCGTCCAACGGTGCCGGCACCGCCACCGCTGCGAGTTTTGCTGCGTTCGGTCTGGCCGAGGAAACGTGGTCGAGCGGACGCGGCCCTGCGTCGAACAACGGCCTGTGCGCCTACACCCCGTCGCGCGGGGTGATTTCGGTGCGCGGCAACTGGCCGTTGACCCCGACCATGGACGTCGTCGTGCCATTCGCGCGGACCATGGCCGACCTGCTCGAAGTGCTCGACGTGGTCGTCGCCGAAGACCCCGATACCCGTGGCGACCTGTGGCGCCTGCAACCGTGGGTGCCGATCCCGCGCGTCAGCGAAGTGCGTCCGGCTACCTACAGTGAACTGGCCGCCGACGCCAAAGCCCTGGCCGGCAAACGCTTCGCCATTCCGCGCATGTACATCAACGCCGACCCCGACGCCGGCACCAGCGAAGCACCCGGCATAGGCGGCCCGACCGGCCAGCGCATCAACACCCGCGCGTCCGTGATTGATTTGTGGAAGCAGGCGCGCCAGGCCCTCGAAGCCGCCGGCGCCGAAGTCGTCGAAACCGACTTCCCGCTGGTCTCCAACTGCGAAGGCGACCGCCCTGGCGCGCCAACCGTGTTCACCCGTGGGCTGGTGTCGAAAGATTTTCTCCATCATGAACTGTGGGATCTGACTGCCTGGGCATTCGACGACTTCCTGCAGGCCAACGGCGACCCGAAGCTTAACCGTCTGGTTGACGTCGACGGGCCGAAGATCTTCCCGCACGACCCCGGCACCCTGCCCAACCGCGAAGGTGATCTGGCCGCCGGCATGGACGAATACGTGCGCATGGCCGAACGCGGCATCACGCCGTGGAATGAAATCCCTACCGTGCCTGATGGCCTGCGCGGTCTGGAGCGAACCCGACGCATCGACCTCGAAGACTGGATGGACAACCTCGGCCTCGACGCCGTGCTGTTCCCGACCGTCGCCGACGTCGGTCCGGCCGATGCGGATGTCAATCCTGCTTCGGCCGACATCGCTTGGAGCAACGGCGTCTGGGTGGCCAACGGCAACCTCGCGATCCGCCACCTCGGCGTTCCGACCGTCACCGTGCCCATGGGCGTGATGGCCGACATCGGCATGCCCGTCGGCCTGACCTTCGCCGGCCGCGCTTATGACGACTCGAACCTGCTGCGCTTCGCCGCCGCTTTCGAATCCACCGGCAGCAAACGCCAGATCCCACCGCGTACACCGCCGCTGGCTTAATGCACTGTGTCAGCTCCCACAAACCCTGTGGGAGCTGGCTTGCCAGCGATGGCGGCCTGACGGCCGCCACAGTTCTAATTGACTACCCCCGACTCCCACAGGTTTTGTGGTGAAAGCTGCCAACTCAGCACATCAACCCAATCCTCTTTGTTCCTAATCTTCGATCATCAGCGCCATTCGAATCACCACCGGCCCTGACCATGATCAACCGCGCGCCCTCCCGCCTCACCCTGCTTGCCATGCTCTGCGGTCTGACCGGCACCGCCCATGCCAGCGGATTTTTCGACGATGCCAAAAGCGATGTCCTGCTGCGCAACTTCTACCTCAGCAACGACTACCGCTCGCCCACGCCCTCCGGAAAAAACTACAAACAGGAATGGGCACAGGGCTTTATCGGCAACTTCTCATCCGGTTTCACCGAGGGCACTGTCGGTTTCGGCATCGACGCCCATGCTTTCGCCGGCCTGAAACTCGACGGCGGCAAGGGCCACTCCGGCACCGGTCTGCTACCGGTCGACAGCGATGGCCGCAGCGAACACGACTATTCCAGCGCTGGCGGTGCGTTCAAGTTCAAGGCCTCGCGCACCACTCTGGCCTTCGGTGAAATGACCGTAGAAACCCCGGTCTTCGACACCTCCGACAAACGCCTGCAACCGGAATACGCCACAGGCTTTTTGCTCAACAGCGCCGAGCTCGACAACGTCAATCTGGTCGCCGGGCATTTCACCGCGTTCAAGAACCAGGACAGCTCTTCCGGCCAAGGCGATTTCTACGGTTACGGCGCCAACACCGAAGCGGGTGGCATCAGCTTCGTCGGTGCCGATCTGTTCAGCTCGAGCCCGGTCGGCGGCGCACTCTACGCCTCAGAATTGAGCGACACCTGGCATCAGTACTACGGCAACCTGCACTTCAAACAGTCCGGCCTATTGCTAGACGCCAACCTCTACCACACCCGCGACACCGGTCGCGCAGTGGCCGGCGAGATCGACAACACCGCCTTCAGCCTCTCCGGCAAATACAGCTTCGGCCCGCACGCGGTGATGCTCGGCTGGCAGCGGATCAATGGCGACACGCCGTTCGATTTCGTCGGCGGCGACTCGATCTACCTGGCCAACTCGATCAAATACGCCGACTTCAACGGCGCCAACGAACGCTCATGGCAAGCCCGCTACGACCTCGACCTCGGCGCTTTCGGCATCCCCGGCCTGAACTTCATGACCCGCTACGTCAGCGGCAGCCACATCGACGGCAGCCATGCGCCCAAGGGCGGCGCCTATAACCCTTTCGACGCCGACAGTGGTGACTATCAACCGCAACAAGGCAATGGTGGTAAACACTGGGAACGCGACATCGACCTGAAATATGTCGTGCAATCCGGCGCCGCGAAGGATCTGTCGGTGCAGCTGTCCCACGTCACCCACCGCGCCAACGAAGCACAGGCGGGGGATGACATTGACCGGATTTACGTGGTCATCCAGTACCCGTTGGGTTTCTGAATAGCCCACTCAGCTCTTGCTGAAAACGGGATTCCAACTGTGGGAGCGAGCCTGCTCGCGAAGAGGCCATCAATGCCGTCGCAATTCTTCGATTTAAACGAAGCTGTTTAAAAGACACCTGCTGACACGGTCTCAAGGCTACAAATCCTTGCGCCATTGCCTACAGCCAAGCCAGAATCCGCCGGCTTGTGCGCCTTGGGGGCGGGTTCTATTGTGGTGCGGTCGCTGCCGATCAGCGATCGGGTTTAGCGACCCGGATCTTGAATAGGTGCATCAGCGTTCCATGCTTTGTCGCGGGTTCATTGTCTGCGACTGCGCCATGGTGGCTGTATGTGGGAGACCTTCGGGTCTGCCGGGTGCCTATAACCGGTTCGCTAACCTGCGTACAGCCGCCACCTCCCCCTACGAATCCCTCGACTCAAAAAAACTCCACCAAGCCGCCGACCGCGCCCTCGACCATTACCTCTGCCCACCCGGCTCGACCCCACCACCCTTCAGCCCCCGCGCGATGTATGCCGTCACCGCCGACACCAAAAACGAAGACTTGCTGGCCAACGCCTGCGAAACCCTCGCCTCGGCCAAAACCATCGCCCAGGAGTTCGCCGGACTGGTGAAACCGTCGCAGCGCCGAACGCTGATGGGGATCGCGCATCTGATCATGCTCGGAGAGTTGGCGGTGAATCGGGTGCTGGATAATCTGGAATTGCCGGGGTAATGCGGGCCGGCTGAGTTATGCGATGCCCGTACCGGCCTCTTCGCGAGCAGGCTCGCTCCCACATTGATCCTGGTCGGACGCAAACTTTGCGACCACTGAAGGAACCTGGGGTAGCGAGCCTGCAAGCGATCACAAAGGGGAAGGATTATTTAACCCGATGGATGTGCTCGGGCAGCAGATTCGGTTGCGGGTCTGAAAATGCAGCCTGCGGCAGTTCGAGTGATATACGCATGAGCTGCCGAAGGCTGTGATTCGTTCTTGTAACGGCTAGGCTCATACTCGTTAGCGCACCATTAGTATGATAATTTGCGCAAAGTTCCCCATCCGCAAAGGGCCCGATCATGGCTACCGTACGCAAAACCATAACCGTGACTGACCAGCAAGACCATTGGATCAAAGCTCAAATAGAAGCGGGACATTACACCAACGACAGCGAATATATCCGCGATTTGATCCGTCGAGAGCAAGAGCGAAACGCTGAACTGGAAACCGTCCGCGCAGCCCTTCGAGAAGGAGAATCCAGTGGTGCCCCCCGGCCTTTCGATGCTGATGCTTTCAAAAAGAGAATGTTGAGGGCGCATGGCTGAATACCGACTTACCCCCGCCGCCGAAGCGGATCTTGAGGCTATCTGGACCTATACAGCTCAACAATGGGGTTTGGATCAGGCCAATCGCTACATCGACATCCTGACTGAGTCCTTCGAGCAGTTGGCTGATCGTCCCAAAACAGCACCCGCATGCGACGCTATCCGCCCCGGTTACCGACGCTGCAGCGTGGAGAGTCACATGATTTATTTTCGAATCACCGCCTATGGGATCGCGATCATCAGAATCTTGCATGACCGGATGGAAGCGCAGCGTAATCTCTGACGTTCTCGTATCACCGAAAAGCAAAAGATCGCAGCCTTCGGCAGCTCCTACAAATCGATGTAAGAGCTGCCGAAGGCTGCGATCTTTTGCTTTGGGGAAACTGGCGGAAGAAAGCCAGAGTCGAACCTGCCCGGGAACGGATGCCGTCCCCAACCGGGTTTGAAGCCCGGCCGCTTCTCTGATTGTGCGTCGGCATCGGCCTGCCCATCTCCGAGCGCAGACCTACCGCCCGTCGCAAACCCACCTTCACCTGTCAGATCTGACAGTAGCCAACTTCCCCCACCCGGTATCTGATATCTCCATCCCGGCCAGCCCTCCCTGGCCGTCTCATCAGGAAGGTGTGCGATGGACAATGCTCAACCCGACAACGACGTCATGACACTGCATCCCGTGAAAATATACCTGGCGATCGAGGGCGTGATCAGCGACCCGCCAGCCATACCCCCCATACACGCGTATGGCTTGCCATTGCGGATATTCAGGGAACTCACACGCGATGGAGTCAATGCCGCTGGTGTGCAGGTGGTGGTTGATCCACCTGTGGACGTTGGTCAATATGTCGACATCCGGCTCTACATCAACGGTGTGCAGAGTGGCATTCCACAGCAAGTCGTCAACGAGAGAATGACCTTCTCCGTGTTCCAGAGGGAGTTTCGCGACGGGGTCATCAACAAAATCCAATACATGCTGAAAAGCATCGCCGGCAATGAAAACAAATCCATCGAAGCGTGGGCGCTCTACAACGACACGTTGCCCGGCGGCAATGATGTGCCTGGCACCGGCGATCATCCGGGGCTGCTGATCAGCCTGCCCGAAGAGCTTGGAAATCCGGCAGTGATTGACAAGGATCAGGCAGAGAAAGGCGTACTCCTGACGTTCGATTACCCTTATTGCCGAGCCTACGATGCGGTGGAATACGAGATCAATCGCCAGCGTTTCACTCACAGGGTGACGCCGGAAGAAGCCGGCAAGCCGTTCTCGGTGCTGATTGATTCCGACAGGCTGAAAGAAATCGGCAGTATCAGCAACTGTCCGTTCTCCTACACCGTGATTGATCAACTGAAAAATCCGACCCACCAAAGCCGCTGGTCGAAGTTCATTTTTGCCAACATTGATCTTGAGCGCACATTTCTGCCCAAGCCACTCTTGCGCGAAATTGCGGACGATGACATGGACGATCCCGCGCTTGTGGACCTCGAAAAACTCGACGGTCGGCCGCTATTGATCGTCATTGCTCCCACTACCTCGCATTTTCAAAAGGGCGACACGGTCAAGGCGTTTTATCGACTGAACGAAGCGGCCGAGAAATCGACTCAACCGGGCGTGATCACCGACAGGTTCGGGGTACTGCAACCCTGCATTCTGGAACTACCCAACGATCAGCTGACTTCCGGAGCACGCTTGCAGGTGCGGTTTGAACTGGAACGGCCGGCGGGCAACGTCATTGGTCATTCCGGAACGGCTGAGGCCGAGATCATTGGCGAAGCGGCGCCTGATCTGCTATCGCCAAAAATCAAACAAGCGCCAGGCAACAGCCTGGATCCGTTTGCGGCGAAAGATGCGCTGACCGCGCTGGTCTTCGATCCTTCCATTCAGCTCAATGATGTACTCGTCGTGCGCTGGACCGCCGCCCCGGGCGTTCCCGCCGATGGCTCCGATACCTCGCCGCCTCACGTGGTCAAAGCGCTGGGGACGCAGGAGATTGCGCTGGACAACAAGGTGCTTGCTTACAGTTTCGGCAGGAACGTCACCGTGGATTACAGCAAGACAACCGGATCTGACACCCGGGATTCCCTGCCACTGACACTGAGCGTGCAGGACATTGCCGACGGCCATCCCGGATTGCCCACTCCGGCGATTGATCGGGTGACGGGAGATGTGCTGGATCCGGCGGATTTGTTGCCGACGGATCATACGCGGACAACGGCTTGGCCATTCATTGCCTTGGGGCAAAGGATTTGGCTGACGTATACCGAAATCAAGAGTGATGGCAGTACGGGGTTTGTTGAAGAGGCTTATAAAGGGAAAGAAGTGACGGCGGATGAGTTGGGTGGGATAAAACATTCCATTCCGCTGGCTGGGCTTAATGGGATGAAAGATGGATCAAAACTAATTATTACAGCAGCCGTTAACTTTTACGGAAGTATCGATAGCACCAAGAAAGTTCTTTTCCCCCCACTAACCCTACATATCGAAGCAGATTTTGACGATCTAACCACTTTCACAAATCATGAAAGCAATGGCTGGCAATTTTTAAACTCATCAGGCTCAATAATCAAACAGGGCGAAGAATATTTTGCGCGATCCGCCGTACTTCCTTCGAGTGGCCAGTTATATTTGAGGAAATCTTACCAGCATATTCAAAGCGGCAAGGCTTGCACGCTTAGCTTTGATTATCGCCACGCTACAGAATGCAATTTTATAATACATATGGGAAATGAAAGCTCAGCAACATTCATTCGCATAGGGTATATAACGCTACCGAGCACAACTAACTGGAAGAACTTCGAAATAAGTTTTTACTTAGGATCACCAGAGGAAGACTTGTACTCCATCATAACCATTATAACCTTATGCCGCTCAACTATAGAATTAGACAATATTCGTTTAAAAAAATATAGACCGTTAGAGGGCCAATAAAAGTTTGGATCTTCGCAAATTGAGAAGGCAGCCATGTTTTTCTGGCAGCCTTCTTCTCAAAGCTTATTCGAATAGAAACTCATCACCCCGAGACTTTCGCTCATTCTCAGAAGACTAACTAATCAATAAAGTTTCTAGAGTTTCAAAACTTGGCGAAAGACAGCCGGAGTCGACCCTACCTCACCCTACGAATCCCTCGACTCCAAAAAACTCCACCAAGCCGCCGACCGCGACCTCGACCACTACCTCTGCCCACCCGGCTCGACCCCGCCGCCCTTTAGCCCCCGCGCCATGTACGCCGTCACCGCCGACACGAAAAACGAAGACCTGCTGGCCAATGCCTGCGAAACCCTCGCCTCGGCCAAAACCATCGCCTAGGAATTCGCCGGGCTGGTCAAGCCATCGCAACGCCGGACGCTGATGGGGATCGCGCAGCTGATCATGCTCGGAGAGTTGGCGGTAAATCGGGTGCTCGATAATCTGGAGTTGCCACAGTAGCGGGCCTCGCTAAAGGATGCTGAGTGAGGCGCCTTCGCGGGCAAGCCTACACAGGGTTTTCTGTCAATCACAAGGCTTCATTCACGCCGCCAACTTTGTGGGAGCGAGCCTGCTCGCGAATGCGGTGGGTCAATCCCTGAGATGTCGACTGTTATACCGTTTTCGCGAGCAGGCTCGCTCCCACATAAGTTCGCGGCTGCCTCTGAATAACTGGCGAACCAAACGGGCCAGACTACGTTTCTCCTGCATTCAGAATCAAAAGATCGCAGCCTTCGGCAGCTCCTACATCGATTTGTAGGAGCTGCCGAAGGCTGCGATCTTTGCTTTTGGGAGACTGGCGGAAGACAGCCGGAGTCGAACCTGCCCGGGAACGGATGCCGTCCCCAACCGGGTTTGAAGCCCGGCCGCGCCACCGGGCGCGATTGTCTTCCTGAACTCAGGGTGCGCAGGCGTCAGCCAGCGCGTTGTCGGGGCGGATCTGGCGGGATTCGCCGAGGCGGCGGGTCAGGCCGAGTCGGTCGAAATATTCCAGATACTGAATACAGCGTTTGCGTCCCAAGCCTAGCGCATCACGGAAAGTTGTCACCTCAATCGCTGGATTTTCTTCGGCGAGTTTCAGCAGCAGCGCCGCCATTTGTCGCAGGACGATGTCGCTGATGAACAGGTCGCGCACAACTTGGTGCATAAGGCCCAAGCGTGCGAGTTTGCGCAGCAGCAGGCGGACGCTGGCATCGTCTTCGCCGAGCATTTTCGCCGCGTCGCGCACCCATGGCGGGTTGAAACCGGCCTGTTCGAACAACGGCTGTAATTGCTGCCAGAGGATTTCGTCGTCGGCATTCAGGCGCACCTGATGGTCGGGCAGGTGCAGCCAGGGGCCGCTGGCGAGGATCGAGCCGGCATTGAGCAGTTCGTCGAGCAGGCTGATGAAAGTCGAGCGTTCCAGTGCCAGCGCGCTGAAGCGGCGCAGGCGATCACGGTCCGGCCCCATCTGATCGGGTTCCTGTTCGTGGAATCGCGCCAGTTGTTCGAGCAAAGTGAATTTCAACTGGCCCCAGCGCTGCACGTTGAACAGCAGCGGACCTTGGCGGGTGTCGATCAGGCGGATGTTTTCCGCCAGCGTCCACTGCGCGCGCGGGCGGTTGAACTGGCGTTCGAGGCGTTGCGGGTCGAGGCCGCCGGGGCTGTGGTTGAGCAGTGCCGGCAAGCCCTGTTCGAGGCTGACGCTGAGCGCGAGGGTTTGCAGTTGCGCGAGGCGTTCCGGGCTGCGGCGTTGGCGCGCCGGGGCGAACGGGTCGAGCACAACACCGCCGCCGAGGGTGCGCTGGGCGCTGGCGTCGCGCAGGATCAATCGATCGCCTTTCACTGCGTGCACCGGCGCGTTGATCAGCAGTTGCGCGAACATGCGCTCGCCGGGACTCAGGCGCGGGCCTTGCAATAAAGCGACGCGGGCGATGACATCCTGGGTGCCAAGGTGCAGATGCACTGGGTGAAAATGCTCAAAGGTGCGCTCGCCGGGCAACAGCTGAAAGTCGATGTCGACGCGCTGGGTCGGGGCATGCAGCCAGTCCGCCAGCAGCCATTGGCCACGGTGGATCTGCGTCAGTTCCAGACGTTCGCCGCTGAGGTTCAGCGCCACACGCTGACCGGCGAAGGCCTGTTCAGCGGCCTGGTTTTGCGCGTGCAAGCCCCGGATGCGTACCAATTTGCCGGCAGGCGCCAGAACCAGTTTGTCACCCACTGCAACCGTGCCCGATAGCGCCGTGCCCGTGACCACAATCCCCGCACCCGCGACGCTGAACGCCCGATCAATCGCCAGACGAAAGCCGCCTTCGCAACCGCGCGCCTGCACCTCGCTCTGCGCGTGCAACAACGCCGCGCGCAATCCATCGACGCCCTGCCCGCTCACACTCGACACGGTAAAAATCGGCGCATCAGCAAATGGCCCAGGCGCGAGCACATCCAGCACCTGACGCTGCACCTCTTCTACCCTGCCCGCTCCCGCCCGGTCGCATTTAGTGATCGCCACCAGCGCGCGCGGGATGCCGAGCAGTTCGACGATCGCCAGATGCTCGCGGGTCTGCGGCATCACGCCGTCGTCGGCCGCGACCACCAGCAACACCAGATCGATGCCCTGCGCACCAGCGAGCATGTTGTGGGTGAATTTTTCGTGGCCGGGCACGTCGATGAAGCCGGTCAGCCCGGCGCCCGCTGCGAGTTCGGCGTAGAGATAACCGAGGTCGATGGTCATGCCGCGTTCGCGCTCCTGCGGGCGGCGGTCGCCGGTTTGCCCGGTCAGCGCTTGCAACAGCGAAGTCTTGCCGTGGTCGATGTGCCCCGCCGTGCCGACGATCACCGGTCGACCTGCAATTGCGGCAACTGCGCCAGCCACCCTGGCTCATCGTCGAGCTGGCGTAGATCGAGCCACAGCGCATCGTCGCCGATTCGCCCGAGCACCGGGATCGGCAAACCGCGCAACGCTGCTTCGAGATTGAGCAAATACCGCCCGCGCCAGCGCTTGGACACCTGCGGGCGGCAACACAGCGCTGCACTCGGCAAGCGCGCCACCGGTTGGCTGCCGCTGCCGATCATGCCCAACGCCTCGACTGCACTGACCTGCCAGACCTCGCCCAACACATCGGCGAGCAACGGTTGCAAACGCACAGCCTGAGCATGAATCTCGGCCTGCGGCCGGGTCAGTAGGCGCAGACTCGGCAGACGCTCGGCGAGGCGATCCGGATCGCGGTACAGACCGAGCACCGCCTCCAGCGCGGCCAGGGTTAATTTATCGACCCGCAGTGCGCGTTTCAGTGGATTCTTTTTGATCTTCGCGATCAGCTCTTTGCGCCCGACGATCAACCCGGCCTGCGGCCCGCCGAGCAATTTGTCGCCGCTGAAAGTGACGATGTCAGCGCCATCGAGCAGCGCCTGCCGCACGGTCGGTTCCGCCGGCAGCCCCCAGCGCGTCAGGTCGAGCAGACTGCCGCTGCCCAGATCTTCCAGCAACGGCAAGCCATGGGCGTGCGCCAGTTCAGCCAACTCGGCGGTCGACACCCGCGCAGTAAAACCTTCGATGCTGTAGTTGCTGGCATGTACGCGCATGATCAAACCGCTGCGCGGACCGATTGCCGCTTGGTAATCCCGGGCATGGGTACGGTTGGTGGTGCCGACTTCGTGCAGGCGCACGCCGGCCCGGGCCATGATGTCGGGGATGCGGAAAGCGCCGCCGATCTCGATCAGTTCGCCACGGGAAATGATGCCTTCCTTGCGCGCGCCGAGGCTGTTGAGCGTGAGCAGCACGGCAGCGGCATTGTTGTTGACCACGGTGACGGCTTCGGCGCCGGTCAGTTCGCTGATCAGGCCTTCGATCAGGTCGTCCCGATCACCGCGCTTGCCGCTAGCCAGATCGAACTCGAGATTGAGCGGATAGCGTGCAGCCGTTTGCACTGCTTCAATGGCTTCTTCGGGCAGCAAGGCGCGACCGAGATTGGTGTGCAGCACCGTGCCGGTCAGGTTGAACACCCGGCGCACCTGACTGCGCTGCTGTTGCGCCAAGCGTTCGCCGACGCGGCCGGCGAGCACTTCGGGGCCAATTTCCACGGCCGCCAATTGCCCGCTTAACACGTCAGGCCTTAGCTCATCGAGCAACTGACGCAGGCCAGTCAGCAACGAGTCCCGGCCGTAACGTTCGGCCAACGGCGCGCACGCCGGATGACGCAACAACCCATCAATGGACGGCAACCGCAGGGCAACGCTGGAAGACATCAGCCACTCCTGATTTCACTGAAACAATCCCTTTTGGGAGCAAGCTTGCTCCCAAAAGGGTTTCAGAAGTGTAGACGCACTGCCGGAGCTAGCTTGCTCGCGAAAGCGGTGTGTCAGTCAATGTGGATGTGGCTGACCTGACGCCTTCGCGAGCAGGCTCGCTCCCACAGGGAAATCCGGGGCTGACCGGGCTTTGTGATTCGGCACACAAATCTGTGGGAGCTGGCTTGCCAGCGATTGCGGTGGGTCAGTCAAAGGAGGTGGTGGATGTGCCGACCAATCGCTGGCAAGCCAGCTCCCACAGGGATTCGGGGCGGAATGAACATTGTTGGTCACCACAAAAACCTGTGGGAGCGAGCCTGCTCGCGAATGCGGTGGGTCCGTCAAAGAAGGTGGTGGATGTGCCGACCAATCGCTGGCAAGCCAGCTCCCACAGGGATTCGGGGCGGAATGAACATTGTTGGTCACCACAAAACCTGTGGGAGCGAGCCTGCTCGCGAATGTGGTGTGTCAGTCAGTGTGGATGTGGCTGACCTGACGCCTTCGCGAGCAGGCTCGCTCCCACAGAGAAATCCGGGGCTGACCGGGCTTTGTGATTCGGCACACAAATCTGTGGGAGCTGGCTTGCCAGCGATTGCGGTGGGTCCGTCAAAGAAGGTGGTGGATGTGCCGACCGAATCGCTGGCAAGCCAGCTCCCACAGGGATTCGGGGCGGAATGAACATTGTTGGTCACCACAAAAACCTGTGGGAGCGAGCCTGCTCGCGAATGCGGTAAGTCAGTCAAAGGAGGTGGTGGATGTGCCGACCAATCGCTGGCAAGCCAGCTCCCACAGGGATTCGGGGTGGAATGAACATTGTTGGTCACCACAAAAACCTGTGGGAGCGAGCCTGCTCGCGAATGCGGTAAGTCAGTCAAAGATGATGTGTCTGGAACGGCCCCTTCGCGAGCAAGCTCCCTCCGACACTTTTCGCTCTCGTCATTCGTCGCCCGGCGCCAGCAGCAGATTGGGCGCCAGACGCTGATAGCCGTCCTGGGCCAGGCGCATGTCCAGCAGCAAACTGCCGAGATCCGCCGACAACGCCTCGGCTTCGGCGTCGTTCTCCAGGTAGAGCAATTTCAGGTAGCTGTTGCAGCTCGGGCAGACTTCGGCGCGCAGCGGCGCCTGTTCGGCGCTGTGCCGGTCGTCTTCCTGGCTCAGATACTCAAGGCCTTTGCTCTGCTCGCAATACACGCACTTGACCCGCACCACATGCCATTCGCAGGCGCACAGCGAACACACCAGATAGCGCAAACCGTTGTGCTTGCCGCGATGGCGAATCACCCCGGCCATGGCCGGCGAGCCACACGCCGGGCATTGGCTGAGGCTGTCGCCAGGCTTGAGTTGCAGATTTGGCACACTGAGCAGCCAGTGGCTCCATGCGGTTTGCAGCGCCGCGCCGAGAAACGGCACCAGTGCCGCCGGCACCAGCGAATACTGCCCACTGACCAGCGCCACCGCCCACGCGCGCAACTGGCCGGGACTGGCGGCGCGCAGAGTGTCCAGCGCGTCGATCACCGCTGGCTGATCCGCTGGCACATAGCGCTGCAGCAAGGCGTCGAGCCACGGCTGCCAGGCATCTTCGCGCACCAAGGTATCTGCCGCGAATGGTGGCAGACCGTGTTGCTGACAGGCTTCGAAACGCTGCGCATCAAACGGCGCGGTGAGCGGCGGATCGTCGAAGACCTGCTGCTGCGCCCGGCACAATCCGGCCATCAGCCGCAGATAATCCGCCAACCCATTGCCCTCGGCCAGACGCTCAAGGCGCTCGGCACGCAGGGCAAACAGGTTACGTGGCGGCAGATACAGAAACGGCGGCGAACTGGCCGCCGCCTCGATTTCCCCAGGTTCAAGAATGCTTGGCAAAAGTCAGCCCTTTTTTGTCAGCGGTCGCTCGGGCACGTCCCGAGGCTGTTCGTCGCGGGTCACCTCGCGGTACCACAGTTCATGGTGTTTTCTCGCCCACGGCCGGCTGACCCAGCCATGCAGCATGGCGTCCACCGAACCCTTGATCCACAAACCGGCGTAGATGTGCACGATGATGCTCAGCACCAGCACGAACCCGGCCAGCGCATGCAACAACATGGCCCAGCGGATCGTGGTAATGCCGAAATACGCGCTGAACCACGCGCGCCAGATCACCAGCCCGGTGAACAGCAACGCGAGCATGCACAGCAGTAAAGTCCAGAACAG
This sequence comes from Pseudomonas sp. ef1, assembly GCF_007293365.2. Taxonomy (NCBI): domain Bacteria; kingdom Pseudomonadati; phylum Pseudomonadota; class Gammaproteobacteria; order Pseudomonadales; family Pseudomonadaceae; genus Pseudomonas; species Pseudomonas sp. ef1. The sequence goes on from NZ_CM129815.1 coordinate 4,147,991, forward strand.
CAACTTCTGCCCGGCGTTGTATTTGCCCACCGGCGGCACGCTTTCTTCGTCGTTGACCATCACCCGGTTGATCCGCCGCAGCCACTGGCGGTCATTGGCGATGAAGAAATTGGTGCGCCAGAAGCTGAACACTAGGCCGAGAAACAGCACGAACATGGCGATGCCCATGTACGGGTGCAGGATCCGCGTCCAGGTGCCGCCGCCGAACAGATTACTGAGCCAGAACAGCGACGGATGAAACAACGCCAGCCCGGACAACCCGGCCATGAAAAACAGGATCGCCACCAGCCAGTGATTGGTGCGCTGGTTGGCGCTGTAACGCAGGATCGTCTTGTTGCTCATGGCCGCTCCTCCCCGTGTGGATCGAAGGTATGCACCGCCGGGTCGACCACGTGCACCGAGGTGTCGGGTGGCGTCGGATGCTCATCCTCCTCGACGCGATTCGGCCCGATGCGCACGTAGTGGAAGAACCCGGCCAGCACCGCCGCACCCATCGCCAACAGGCCGAGGGGTTTGCTGATGCCTTTCCACAAATCCACCAGCGGACTGATCGCCGGATGGTCCGGCAAACCTGCATAGATTTTTGGCGTGTCGGCGTGATGCAGCACGTACATCACGTGGGTGCCGCCCACGCCAGCGGGGTCGTACAGACCGGCGTTTTCAAAACCACGGCTTTTCAGGTCGACGATGCGTTCGGCGGCGTGTTCTTTCATGTCTTCCTTGGTGCCGAAGACGATCGCGCCGGTCGGGCAGGTTTTCACGCAGGCCGGCTCCAGCCCCACCGCCACCCGGTCGGAACACAGTGTGCATTTGTAGGCCTTGTGATCCTTCTGCGAAATGCGCGGAATGTTGAACGGGCAACCGGTGATGCAATAGCCACAACCGATGCAGTGGTCCTGATCGAAATCGACGATGCCGTTGGCATGCTGAATGATCGCCCCGGGGCTCGGGCACGCGGCCAGACAACCGGGCTCGGCGCAGTGCATGCAGCCGTCCTTGCGGATCAGCCACTCAAGGTTACCGGCGTCGGTTTCGTGCTCGGTGAAGCGCATCAGCGTCCACGAATCCGCCGTCAGATCCTGCGGATTGTCGTAGGTGCCGTGGTTGTGGCCGACCTCGTCGCGCAGCTCGTTCCATTCCGAGCAGGCGACCTGGCAGGCCTTGCAACCGATGCATTTGGTCGTGTCGATCAGCTTGGCAACGCCCTGCTGGGTCCTTACCGACGGCGGCGCAGTGGTGGTGGCCGAGCGGGCAATGATGTCTTGGCTGGCCATTTACAGTTTCTCCACGTTGACCAGGAATGACTTGGATTCCGGGGTCTGAGTGTTGCCATCGCCGAGGAACGGCACCAGGGTGTTGGTCAGGTAACCGTGGCGCGTCAGGCCGGTGAACCCCCAGTGCAGCGGGATGCCGATCTGATGCACGACCTGGCCGTTGACCTGCAGCGGCCGGATCCTTTTCGTCACCACCGCCACCGCTTCGATAAACCCGCGCTTGCAGCTGACACGCACGCGATCACCGGCAGCGATGCCCTTCTCGTTCGCCAGCACCTCACCGATTTCCACGAACTGCTCGGGCTGAGCAATCGCATTCAACTTGCAGTGCTTGCTCCAGAAATGGAAATGCTCGGTAAGCCGGTAACTGGTGCCGGCGTACGGGAAGTCCTTGGCTTCGCCGAGGGTTTCCCAGACCGAATCGAAGATCCGCGCCGCCGGGTTGCTGGTGGCTTTCTTGTTTTGCGGGTGCAGCGGGTTGATGCCGATCGGCGTTTCGAACGGCTCGTAGTGCTCAGGGAATGGCCCTTCGTTCATCTTGTCCACGGCGAAGAACCGCGCGACGCCTTCGGGGTTCATGATGAACGGGTTCATCCCGGCTTCGGGCGGCACGTCGGCCTTGTAGTCCGGCACATCGGTGCCGGTCCAGGCCTTGCCGTTCCACCACACCAGCCGCTTTTTCGGATCCCACGGTTTGCCCGCCGGGTCCGCCGAGGCACGGTTGTAGAGAATCCGCCGATTGGCCGGCCACGCCCACGCCCAGCCCTGATGCTGGTGCATGCCGAATGGGTCGGCGTTATCGCGCCGGGCCATCTGGTTGCCGGCCTCGGTCCAGCTGCCGGCGAAAATCCAGCAACCGGACGCGGTGCTGCCGTCATCCTTGAGCAAACCGAAGCCGGCCAGTTGCGTACCGGCCTTGACCGTGACGCCGCTGGCATCGGTGAAATCGCTGACAGCGGTGCCGTTGATTTCCCGCGCCAGTTCTTCCGGCGAAGGCTCGTCGGGGATCTTGTACGGCCACGACAGTTTCAGCAGCGGATCAGGAAACTTGCCGCCTTCGGTCCGATAGCGCTGGCGCAGGCGCAGGAACAGTTCGCTCATGATGCGAATGTCGGTCTGTGCTTCGCCGGGGCCGTCGGCGCCTTTCCAGTGCCATTGCAGCCAGCGGCTGCTGTTGACCAGCGAGCCGTCCTCTTCAGCAAAACAGGTGGTCGGCAGGCGAATGACTTCGGTCTGGATTTCGGCGGTTTTCACATCGTTGTACGGCCCGACGTTCTGCCAGAACTCCGAGGTTTCCGTGGCCAAAGGGTCCATCACCACCAGCCACTTGAGCTTGGCCAATGCGCCCATCACGCGGTTCTTGTCCGGTAACGCCGCGATCGGATTGAAGCCTTGGCAGAAGTAGCCGTTGACCTTGCCCTGGCTCATCAGATCGAACATTTTCAGCACGTCGTAGTTGGGGATGTCGAGCTTGGGCAAATGATCGAACAGCCAGTTGTTCTCGGCGGTGGCATTGGCGCCGTACCAGGATTTCATCAGGCTGACGTGGAATTTGCTGTAGTTCTGCCAATACGAAAGCTGCCCCGGTCTGAGCGGAACCTGTGTGCGTTTGAAGATGAACTGACCGTAATCCTGCTCGCTGTCGCTAGGCAGCGTGAGGTAGCCGGGCAAGGCGTTGGACAGCAGACCGAGGTCGGTCAGGCCCTGGATGTTCGAGTGCCCGCGCAGCGCATTGACGCCACCGCCGGGCATGCCGACGTTGCCCAGCAGCAATTGCACCATCGCCGCGCTGCGAATGATCTGCGCGCCGATCGAGTGCTGCGTCCAGCCGAGGGCATAGAGAATCGTCATGGTCTTGCCCGGTGTCGAGCAGGTGGCGATCTCTTCCCAGATTTTCTGCATCGCGTCGACCGGCATGCCGCAGATCTGGCTGGCCAGGTCGATGTTGTAGCGGCTGTAATGCTGCTTCATCAGTTGATAGACGCAGCGCGGGTCTTGCAGGGTCGGGTCGACGCGGACGAAACCGTCCTCGGCGAATTCGTAGCCCCAGCCGGACTTGTCGGTGTAGCTGCGTTTTTCCGCGTCATAGCCGCTGAACAGGCCGTCTTCGAAGCCATAACCGGCTTTGACGATGAACGACACGTCGGTGTAATTGCGCACGTATTCGTGCTGGATCTTGCCCTCGGTCAGCAGGTAATTGATCAACCCGCCCATGAAGGCGATGTCGGTACCGGTACGGATCGGCGCGTAATAGTCGGCCACCGAAGCGGTCCGGGTAAAACGCGGGTCGACCACGATCAGCCGCGCGGCGTTGTGCGCCTTGGCCTCGGTCACCCATTTGAAGCCGCACGGATGCGCTTCTGCTGCGTTGCCACCCATTACCAGGATCAGATTCGCGTTGGCGATATCGGTCCAGGTGTTGGTCATGGCACCACGGCCGTACGTCGGGGCAAGACTTGCCACCGTCGGGCCGTGTCAGACACGCGCCTGGTTATCGAACCCCAGCAGACCGAGGCTGCGAATCACCTTCTGAGTGATGTAGCCGGCTTCGTTGGATGCCGCCGATGCCGCGAGAAAACCGGTGGTCAGCCAGCGATTCACCGTTTGCCCGTTGGCATTTTTCTCGATGAAGTTGGCGTCGCGGTCGGCCTTCATCAGGTCGGCGATGCGATCGAGGGCTTCGTCCCAGCCGATGCGCGTCCATTCATTGCTGCCGGGCTTGCGCACTTGCGGGTACTGCAAGCGGCCGGGGCTGTGAATGAAGTCGAGCAGGCCCGCGCCTTTCGGGCACAGCGTGCCGCGATTGACCGGGTGGTCGGCATCGCCTTCGATGTGAATGATGTTTTGCGCCACGTTCTTGCCGGCATCGCCCTGGCTGTACATGATCAAACCGCAACCGACCGAGCAATACGGGCAAGTGTTGCGGGTTTCACGGGTGTGGGCGAGCTTGAAGTGACGCACCTGCTCGGCGAAGGCCGCCGTCGGGGCCATGCCCAACGCGCCCAGGCTTGAGCCTGCAAGGCCGATACCGGCGACCTTGAAGAACTGACGACGGCTGAGATCCATCGTGCACTCCTGATCAGGTGGAACCCGGTACTTGCGCCGGGCTTTATCTGGACAATCAAGGTTGCGACGCCTTGGCGCCGACTTTTTCACTGTAGACAAAGACCTTGCCGATTGTGTGAAAACCGACCGTCGGGTGTCTGGGCGCAGAATTTGCTCTGCACCCCAATCCCTGTGGGAGCTGGCTTGCCAGCGATTGCGGTGGGTCAGCAACACCTATGCCGACTGTGCCGGCGCCATCGCTGGCAAGCCAGCTCCCACAGGGTTATGAGGTTGCCGTCAGGATTTATGTGCCCCGCCCGGGCCACGAGTTATCATGGCGCCCACGAACCACCCGCCGCCCCGAGACCGCGCATGACTTTCGATTTTGATCAGCTGTTCGACCGCCACCACACTGGCAGCACCAAGTGGAGCCGTTACCCGGCCGATGTGTTGCCGATGTGGGTCGCTGATATGGATTTCGCCGCGCCGCCGGTCATCGTCCAAGCCTTGCAACAGCGCCTGCTGCACCCGCTGCTCGGTTACAGCGTGGCCCAGGACAACCTGCGCGACGCCATCGTCGCCGACCTGTGGAACAAGTACGCATGGCAGGTCAAACCGCAGGAGCTGATTTTCCTGCCGGGCGTGGAATCGGGATTCAACATGGCGCTCAAGGCCCTGGTGCAGGCGCAGCAGAATGTCGTCGTACAAGTGCCGAACTATCCGCCGCTGCGCCATGCGCCGGGCCACTGGGGCCTGAACAAGGTCGAGCTGCAATTCGAAGCCCAGGCCGATGGCACTTACGCCACGCCGCTGGAATCTTTGCGTGAGTCGCTGAAAGGCGGCGGCGCCCTGCTGTTGAGCAACCCGCACAACCCGCTCGGCAAGGTCTTCGCCCGCGAAGAATTGCAGGCAGTCGCGGACATCTGCGCAGCGCAGGACGCGTGGATCATTTCCGACGAAATTCACGCCGAACTGTGCTTCGACGGCCGCGTGCACATTCCCACCGCATCGCTGAGTCCGGAAATTTCCAAGCGCACGATCACCCTGATGTCGGCGAGCAAGGCCTACAACATCGCCGGTCTGAAGACCTCGTTCATGATCATTCAGGACGCCGCGCTGCGCGAACGCGTCAACCACGCCCGCTGCGGCATGGTCGACAGCGTCAACCCGCTGGGCATGGAAGCAACCCGCGTCGCCTACAGCGAAGCCGCGCCGTGGCTCGCGGAATTGAAAATCTACCTGCAGGCCAACCGCGACTGGCTGGTGAACGCCGTACGCACGCGGCTGCCGGGCGTGACCATCAATGTGCCGCAGGGCACGTATCTGGCGTGGCTCGATTGCACCGCGCTGGACCTGCCGGATCCGCAGCGGTTCTTCCTCGAACAGGGCAAGGTCGGGCTGAGTGCCGGGCTCGATTTTGGTGACCAGCATCAGCAGTTCGTGCGCTTGAACTTCGGTTGCCCGAGGGCGTTGCTCGAAGAAGGGATTGCGCGGATGGAGCGGGCTTTGGCTAACCGCAATCTCTGATCCTGCCCCGAGATTCCCCTTTGTAAGTGATCCCCTGTGGGAGCGAGCCTGCTCGCGAAAGCGCAGTGTCAGTCGACACATCTATCGTCTGACAGACCGCTTTCGCGAGCAGGCTCGCTCCCACATTGGTTTTGCATCGCCAACCAGAATCCAGCGCAAATCCGATCGAACTCAAGGCAAAGCCACCGGGTCAACCCGGAACACTGGACTTGAAATCAGGAGACCCTGCGATGACTGACTATCCAAAACCACCCTTCCCGAAACAAGCCCAACCGGTGCCCGGCTCGCAACGCAAGATGGAACCGTATCCAGACTGCGGCGAGCAAAGTTACGTCGGTTCCGGCCGCCTCGCCGGCAAGATTGCGTTGATCACCGGTGCCGACAGCGGCATCGGTCGCGCGGTGGCGATTGCCTTCGCCCGTGAAGGCGCCGACGTCGCCGTGGCTTACCTGAATGAACACGAAGACGCCAAGGAAACCGCACGCTGGGTCGAGCAGGCCGGGCGTCAGTGCATCCTGCTGCCGGGCGATATCGCCGAGAAGGCTCAGTGCCAAGCATTGGTCGACAAGACCGTCGAGCGCTTTGGCCGCATCGACATTCTGGTCAACAACGCCGCGTTCCAGATGACCCACGAAAACTTCGAGGAAATCCCCGATGACGAATGGGTGATGACCTTCGACGTCAACATCACCGCCATGTTCAGGATCTGCCAGGCGGCGATCAAGCACATGCGCCCCGGTTCGTCGATCATCAACACCAGCTCGGTCAACTCGGACATGCCCAAACCGACCCTGCTGGCCTACGCCACCACCAAAGGCGCGATCGCCAACTTCACCGGTGGCCTGGCGCAGATGCTCGGGCCGAAGGAAATTCGCGTCAACAGCGTCGCCCCAGGCCCGATCTGGACGCCGCTGATCGTCTCGACCATGCCCGACGAAGAAGTACAGAACTTCGGCGGCAGCACCCCGCTCGGCCGTCCGGGCCAACCGGTGGAAGTCGCACCGATTTACGTGCTGCTGGCCTCCGACGAAGCCAGCTACATTACCGGCCAGCGCTACGGCGTGACCGGCGGCAAACCGATGCTGTAACCGTGCAGCAGAAAAACTGAACCCGAGCGGCATGGCATCTCTCCATACCTGTAAGCGCCTACGGGCCAACAGGAACAGGAGGTTGTCATGTCCGCCCCCCTCGTCAGACTCTTCACCCAACCCAACTTCGCCTGGACCGATATCCGCCGCGAAGAGGAAACCCATCCCCGCCACTACCTCGCGCATCTGCTGCTGCTCGCGTTGATTCCCGCCGTGTGCCTGTTCATCGGCACCACCCAGGTCGGCTGGAGCCTAGCCGTGGGTGAAAACGTGCGCCTGAGCACGGCCAGCGCCCTGCAACTGAGCGTGCTGCTGTACGTGACGATCGTTGCTGGTGTGGCGGTTATCGGCGGGTTTATCAGATGGATGTCGCGTTCATTTGACGCGCGGCCAACGCTGAATCAATGCATCGGTTTTGCCGCTTACACGGTGACGCCGTTTTTCCTCGCCGGGATCGCCGGGCTGTACCCGAGCCGCTGGCTGGCGATTCTGGTGCTCGGCGCGGCGTCGATCTATTCGACGTTTTTGCTGTTCGTCGGCCTGCCGACCTTCATGCATGAGCGCAAGGAGCAAGGACTGCTGTATTCGGCGTGCGTGTGGGGCGTCGGCCTGCTGGTGCTGGTGACCATGCTGGTGTCGATGATCCTGCTGTGGTTCAACGTGCTCATCCCCGAGTACCTGCGCACGACCGTGAGCTGACCCGGTGCGCCTGTCCTTGAGAATTCACCGAAGTGAGCGGTCATGAGTTTCGGCGTGTGGGTCGCGGTGCTCGGCGCCGTGCTGCTGACGCTGGCTCTGACGTCGTCGTGGTTGCGCTGGATGCCGGTTACCACCTCGGCAGTGTGCCTGCTGCTGGGCATTGCCATCGGCCCCAGCGGCCTCGAACTTCTGAAACTGTCCCTGGAAGAATCATCATTGTGGATGGAGCACCTGACTGAAGTCGCGGTGCTCTTTTCCCTGTTCGTCTGCGGTCTGAAGCTGCGGTTGCCGTTGGCCCACAAGACCTGGCGTATCGCTTTTGGTCTGGCGGGGCCGGTAATGATTCTGACGATTATCGGCGTGTGCCTGCTGTTGCATTGGGGTCTGCAATTGCCGTGGGGACCATCGTTGCTGATCGGCGCGATTCTGGCGCCGACCGACCCGGTGCTCGCTGCACTGGTGCAGGTCAATGATGCGCAGGACGTCGACAGCGTGCGCTTCGGCCTCTCCGGTGAAGCCGGGCTCAATGATGGCGTGGCTTTCCCTTTTGTGATTCTCGGTCTGCTGTTGCTGCACGGCGACGGCAGCGCTGGCGAATGGCAGCACTGGGTGCTTCGCAGTCTGTTATGGGCGGTGCCGGCGGGTTTGCTCACCGGTTACTGGATGGGGCGTGGCATTGGCCGCATCGCCCTGTTGCTGCGCATTCACAACGAGGACAGCACCCTCGGCCCGAACGATTACCTCACTCTCGCGCTGATCGCGCTGTCCTACGTGGTCGCCGACGCCATTGGCGGCTACGGCTTTCTCGCGGTCTTCGCTGCCGGTCTCGGCCTGCGTCAGGAGGAAGTGAAATCCACGGGCATCACCCAGGCACCTGCCGAGCATCTGGTGCAGCCGGTGGTCGGTCATCAGAACGTCGAACCACAGAACGCCGTGCACGGCGACACGGAGCAGTTGGAAGACAGCCAGGTCGCGGCGGGAATCATGATGGGCGACATGCTCGCATTCGGCAGTCTGGTCGAGCGGGCTATGGAAGTGTTTCTGGTGACCCTGCTCGGTGTCGTGCTGATTGCGCACTGGGACTGGCGGGCCTTGTGGATCGGCGCCGTGCTGTTCTGTCTGATTCGTCCACTGAGCGTGGCGCTGATGCCGTGGGGCAATCTGCTCAGCGGACCGCAGCGTTTGTTGATCGGCTGGTTTGGCATTCGTGGCATCGGCAGCCTGTTCTATCTGTTCTTCGCCCTGAACCATGGCCTCGATTCCGACGTGGCCAAGGTCTGTACCGACATCACGTTGTCGGTGGTGGCCCTGAGTATCCTGCTGCATGGCATCAGCACACAGCCGATGCTGGCGCGCTATGAAAGTCTTAAGCAACGAAAAAGCTGATTCTTCAACCGTTGAGCTTTGCCGAAAAACATCGAAGTTTTTTCTAGAAAAAAATGGATCGCCGGGCGCGACCCAAGGGTCACACCTTTAACCGCGCCAACAATCCAGCGCGACCCGGCAGGTTCGGTTCCCCTGCGGTGAACAGCCTATCAAACGGAACCCCGACACAAACAAGGTCACAGTCATGAACGAATGCTCGACTCCTGCGCAAATCAAGGCTTGCAGAGCACTGGCTCTGGAACGCAATCGTCAACTGTTCGAAGAGGCCCACGAACTGAACCGAGCGGCCAACGCGCTGCTGGAACAGACGCCGACCGACTTCGAACGCTTTGAGCAATACCGGGCACTGCGCAAGAAAGCCGATGCGAAATTTGAAGATGCGATTGATCATCTGTGTGTGCTGAATGAGGATTTTCCGCCGATTCCGGCAGCGGTGCAGAATGCTGTTACGCCGCGGCCTGAGCTGGAAACCGCGTGATAAGTTACCAGCCCCCTCACTCCAGCCAGTGCGGGGGAAAACCGATCGAAGCTTAAGACCTCCCCCACCTGCCGACCAATCTGTTCACGGATTGGTCACCTGAATAAACACCGCATACACCCCCAACATCACCCAGAACGTCGCAAAAATCCAAGGCGTGCGCACTGAGAACAGCAGCGACTTGCGATAGCCCTTGTGGCTCGATTCCATTTCGCTGAACAGTGGAGACTCGTCATACGCCGCGCCCATCACCGGCTCGCTGTGCAGCAACTGGCTCTGTTTGAAGTGCCAGTGATCGATGATGTCGTATGCCGCACGAATCCCCGGCCAGGCATTCAGCGAACTGAGCACGCCAAGCAGCGCCAGAAACGGCGGCACGACAAGGGTGAACATCTTGCCCCACTCGGGATTGAGGTTGGCCATGCACGAAGCGAAAGCAATGACCAGAAACGACTGCGCCGCCAGATAGGCGTCGGTGCGGTTGGCGAGGATGCTGGTTTCGTACTGGATTTCCCGGCGGTAGAAATCCAGGCGCTCCTTGGGTGAGCCAAACATCTTGGCGTCGTGTTCGGCCAAGGCTTCTTCAACAGCGCTTGGCTGGGTCAATATGCGTGACAAGAGACGTGCCCTCCAAAAGTGAACAAGACTTTTGGAAAGGCACGCGTCAGCACTAGTTCAGCCGGATCGACCAGCGCGTCACTTCATCGACTGGGCGATGATCTGCACCAGATTCAACTGGGTGAACGGTTTCGGCAGACGCGGCAGATCGGCGGCGAAGCCTTCCAGGCGTTCGGCATATCCAGTGGCGAGAATGATCGGCAGATCCGGCTTGAGCATCCGCACGGCATGGGCCAGTTGCGCGCCACTCATGTGCGGCATGGCCATGTCGGTGATCACCAGATCGATGACCTCGCCCTGATCGAACAGCGCCAGCGCCTGAGCGCCGGAAGTCGCGCCGATGACCCGATGACCGAGGTCTTCGAGCAACAGACTGGTGCTGGTCAGCACCAGTGAATCATCATCGACCACCAGCACGCTGAGCCTTGGGACCGCAATGGGCGCGGCGTTGCTGTACGCCGGGCGGCTGGCCGTTGGCTCAAGCGCCACTGGAATCCACAGTTCGGCCGCCGTGCCGTGGCCCTTCTCGCTTTTCAGAATAAAGCGCCCGCCCAACTGCTCGATAAAGCCGTGCACCATCGACAAGCCCAGCCCGGTGCCTTTGCCCAGGCCCTTGGTGGTGAAGAACGGGTCGCGGGCGCAAGCCAGCGTGGCTTCGTCCATGCCTTCGCCGCTATCGATCAGGCTCAGACAGACGTATCGGCCTGCCGCCAATGTCGAATGGATTTGTTCCAGCACCACTTCCGCTTGTGCCTGAATGATCACCGTGCCGCCGTCGGGCATGGCATCGCGGGCATTGGTGGCGAGATTGAGGATCGCCAGTTCCAGCTGATTGCTATCGGCCAGCACTGGCTGCAGGTCGTCGGGAAAGCGTGTTTCGATACGAATGCCCGGTCCGAGCGAACTGCGCAGCAGCCCGGTGATGCCTTGCACCAATTGCGGGATATCCACCGATTCGGTCTTCAGTTCCTGACGCCGGGCGAAGGCCAGCATGCGCTGGGTCAGCGAGACACCGCGCAAGGCTCCTTGGGTGGCATTCTCCAGCAATCGAGCGATTTTCGGCGCGTCGCCGATGCGTTTCTGCACGATCTCGAGATTGCCGAGAATCACCGTCAGCAGGTTGTTGAAGTCATGGGCGATGCCGCCGCTGAGTTGGCCGATCGCCTGCATCTTCTGCGCCTGGAACAACGCCTCGCGGGTCTTTTCCAGGGCCTGCTGCGCCTCGTGCGCCTCGGTCACATCACGGGTGATCTTGGCAAAGCCGAGCAGCGTGCCGGTGTCGCCGCGAATCGCATCGACGACCACGTGGGCAAGAAACCGCGTGCCGTCCTTGCGCATCCGCCAACTGCGGCTCTCGAACCGGCCTTCGCGGGTGGCAATCTCCAGCGAGCGCTGCGGCTCGCCGAGTTCGCGGTCTTCGGGGGTGTAGAAAATCGAAAAATGCTGGCCGATGATTTCTTCCGGCAGGTAACCCTTGATGCGCTGCGCGCCCTGGTTCCAGTTGCTGACGCAGCCTTCGGGGCTGAGCATGTAGATCGCGTAATCGGTGACGCCCTGCACCAGCAGGCGGAACTGCTGTTCGCTTTGCTTGAGGGTTTCCTCGGCCATCTTGCGGTCGGTGAGGTCGCGGGTGATCTTGGCGAACCCCAGCAGCTTGCCGTTGGGGTCGATGATCGGATCGATCACCACGTGCGACCAGAAGTGCGTGCCGTCCTTGCGCACGCGCCAGCCCTCGCCTTCGAAGCGACCTTCACGGATCGCTGTGTCCAGCGCCCGTTGCGGCATGCCGTTGGCGCGGTCTTCCGGGGTATAGAAGCGCGAGAAATGCTCGCCGATGATTTCCGCTTCTTCGTAGCCCTTGAAGCGTTTGGCGCCGGAGTTCCAACTGGTGATGGTACCGTCGGGGTCGATCATGTAGATCGCGTAGTCGACAACCGCGTCGATCAGCAGCCGGAAACGGCTGTCTTCGATCGCTGCGGTTCTGTTGTTTTCACTCATCACACTCACCAGCCACTGTCATGGGCTGAAGTATGCGTGAATCCGTCGATTTGAAAAGCGCCGGCTCGCTTTTGATTGCCCACCACTGCGGCAGCAGTTGCTGGATGCGGCTTTCGGCAAAGCGGTCATCAATGAGCATGACCGTACCGCGATCCTCGCGGGTGCGAATCACCCGCCCGGCGGCTTGTACGACTTTTTGCATGCCCGGATACAGATAGGTGTAGTCGTAGCCGGCGCCAAAAATGGCGGCCATGCGCCGCTTCATCTGCTCGTTGACCGGGTTGAGCTGCGCCAGCCCCAGCGTGGCGATGAACGCGCCGATCAGCCGCGCGCCGGGCAAATCGATGCCTTCGCCAAATGCCCCGCCCAGCACCGCAAACCCGACGCCCTGGCTGTCGGCGCTGAACTGGTCGAGAAACGCCTGCCGCGCGCCCTCGGCCATGCCCCGCGATTGCAGCCACTTGGTGATGTGCGGATGGCGCTCGGCCAATAAGGTCGCGACCTGTTGCAGGTAATCGAAACTGCTGAAGAACGCCAGATAGTTGCCCGGGCGCTCGCTGAACTGGCGCGCGATCAGTTCGACGATAGGCTCCAGCGAGGCCTGGCGATGGTTAAAACGGGTGGAGATCTGGCTGACGATGTGTACCTGCAATTGCTCGGCGCTGAACGGCGATTCGACGTCGATGCACACCGTGTCGGCGGGCGTGCCGAGCAGGTCGGCGTAATAATTGCGCGGGCTCAGCGTGGCCGAGAACAGCACGCTGCTGCGCGCCGCGCTCAGGCGCGGGCCGATGAACGCCGCCGGCACCACGTTGCGCAGGCACAGTTGCGACAGTGGACGTTTGCGGTCGAGGTCGCGTTTGCTGATATCGAACAGGTAATGCTCGTCGTACAGCTCGGCGACCCGGGCAAATTGCAGCAAGTCGAAATAGAAATTCTGCAGGCCGCTGTCGAGGCCTTGCGGATGTTCGTTGAGGTAATCGCCAATGGCCGCGCAACACAGCGAAATGGCGTGCAGGAGCTTGTCCGGCGCCTTGTCGTAGGCCTGATAGGCCGCCAGTTGCGGCGCATGCAGCGCGTTCCATTCGCGGTTGACCCGTTGCAGGGAATTTTTCAACGCTGCCGGCGCGGTTTTGCGCACGCTGGCGAGGGTGAACTGGTCGAGGCTGGCGCTGTACATCTGCCGGCCGCGCTCGACCAGGTTGTGCGCCTCGTCGGCCAGCACCGCGACTTTCCATTGATTGAGCTGGGCCAGGCCGAACAGCAGCGCGCTGAAGTCGAAGTAATAGTTGTAGTCGGCAACCACCACGTCCGCCCAGCGGGCCATTTCCTGACTGAGGTAATACGGGCAGACGCTGTGCTGCGCGGCAACTTCACGCATCGCCGCCTGATCCAGCAGATTGATATGGCTGGCAGATTCGCGGGCAGCCGGCAGGCGATCATAAAAACCCTGGGCCAACGGACAGGATTCACCGTGGCAGGCCTTGTCCGGATGTTCGCAGGCCTTGTCGCGAGCAACCATTTCCATCACTCGCAGCGGCAAGTCCGGCGCTTGCCTGAACAACACCTGACTGGCATCGAGCGCCAGTTTGCGTCCGGGAGTCTTGGCGGTGAGAAAGAACACCTTGTCCAGCTGCTGCGGCGCCAGCGCCTTGAGCATCGGAAACAGCGTGCCAAGGGTTTTGCCAATCCCGGTCGGTGCCTGGGCCATCAGACAACGGCCGGTGCTGACGGCTTTGAACACCGACTCGGCCAGATGTCGTTGGCCGGGACGAAAGTCCGCGTGCGGGAACGCCAGTTGCTGCGCGGCCAGATTGCGCGCCTCGCGGTGGGCCATTTCCTGCTCGGCCCATTGCAGGAACAAGCCGCACTGCTGCGCGAAAAACGTCTGGAGTGACTCGGCGCTGTGGGATTCGACCAGGCAGGTTTCCTTTTCGCTGACGACGTCGAAATACACCAGCGCCAGATTGATTTGCTGCAGTTGCAGTTTCTGGCACATCAACCAGCCGTAGATTTTCGCCTGCGCCCAGTGCAACTGGCGGTGATTGGCCGGTTGCCTGCTCAGGTCGCCGCGATAGGTTTTGACTTCTTCCAGGCAGTCTTGCGCCGGATCGTAGCCATCCGCCCTGCCCTTGACCTTCAGTTCGCCGAATTCACCTTGCAGCGCCACTTCGCTCTGGTACTGCTCGCTGCGCCGCGACGCCACGGTGCGATGGCCGACGATGCCTTCGAGCGCCGTTGGTGACGGGGTGAAGCGCAGGTCGAGGTCGCCGGTCTTGGCGGTGAACTCGCACAGTGCACGCACGGCAACGCTGTAACTCAAGCGCTCTGCTCCGCCCATTGCACGTAACACACCGCCACCGGCATCTGGTGTTCGTGGCAGAACTCCAGCCAGCGCAGTTGATTGTCCTGCAAGCGGTCGCCGGGGCCTTTGACTTCGATCATCCGGTAGGTCTTGTGCTGCGGCCAGAACTGGATCAGGTCCGGCATGCCGGCGCGGTTGGCCTTGATGTCGAGCAACAGGCGATTGAACCAGTGTTTCAGGTGTTCGGCGGGCAGACAGGCCAGCGCCTGCTCCAGCAAGTCTTCATTGAGCGCGCCCCAGAACACGAACGGAGACTGGATGCCCCACTTGTCGACAAAACGCTGGCGAATGGTCTCGGCGTAGCGGCCGTCATCGAGCTCGCCCAAACAGGCCTGGAACAGCTCGGCGCGGCGCTCGAGGAAGTCTTCGCTGAGCAGATCCACCGGGCCGCGCTGGAACGGGTGGAAGAACGCGCCCGGCAACGGCGCGAAGATCGCCGGCCAGCACAACAGGCCAAACAGCGAATTGATCAGGCTGTTCTCGACGTAATGCACCGGGCCGTCATCGGCATGCAAGTGCGCTTGTACGTGAAATTCCACCGACCGCGCCGGATCGCTGCGCGGCAAATGCAAATCGAGGCGCTCGACCTCTCTGGCCTTGGCACGCTTGAGCGGCGGGCCACCGAGTTTGCGCCGCAGACGCGGGACGATGCGTTGCAAGCCCTGCTGCTCGGCCGCGCTTTGCGGCGCACGTTCGGCCAGCGTGCCGAGTTCCAGCGCCAATGCATATTCGCCGCAACGTTCAAGCACACGGATCATCCGCAGTCGTGCGCCCGGATACGCGCAGTCGCGGTAAACATTCAAGGCCAGCGCAAAGTCGCCGATGCGCTCGGCATACTGGCCGATCTGGAACAACGCCTTGGCTTGCCGGCGGCGCAGCCACGGGTTGTCGAACTGCACGGCGTTGATCTGTTCGACGATCTCTTCCAGCGGTTCGCCGGCCTCGAAACGCAGCTGGCATTGATGCAGGAACAGGCAGGCGTCGACGTCTTCACGACTGCGCAGGCCTCGGGAGTCAGCGCAGAACTCGACTTTTTCATAAGTGAAGATGCCCAGGTCGGCCAGCACGAACTCCGACCAGTCCTGATACAGATTGCCGAAGAACATCAGCCGCAGGCGATCGCACAAATCCATCAGGGTCAGGCTGAACAGCCGGTCGGCCAGTTGCGGCGCCCAGACGCGCAGGGTTTGCGCCTCGCTGAACTGTTCGGCCAGCACGGGCAGCCATTCGTCCTTGCGCCCTTTCGGTTGATCGATAAAGGTGCCGAACGCTTGCAGCAGCTCGGCCTTGAGCAGGACATCAAACAGCTCTGCCAGGGTCAGCGCAGCGTGTTCATCGAGCCAGCCGCGATCAAGCAACGGCTGCGCCGCCTCAGCGATGTCGCCGATTTCCAGATAATTGAGTTTGCTCGCGCGAAAGTGAATGCCCTTGCGCATGACCATGCGCACCAGCAATCCCTGCGAGGCTTGCGGCAGCGTGTTGAAGTCGCGAATGAAGCCGTGCTCGCTTGTGCTCATCACATCGGCATAACGAAGTCCAAGCCAATCAAGCACTTGCCGGAAGTTGTTGAGGTAATAGAACGGATCGTCGAGAGGGTTGGAGGTCACGGGAATTCAAAGCCACGGCAAGCGAACACTGGTTATGCGTACAGATAACAGCTCAGCCCCACCCGGCGCAAACGGAAAAAGATCAATGGCATTTTTTCGTGCCGCCATCGAACTTTTCCGCCGCTGCTGGCACCAACCGCGTTACAGGGCCGACAATGCCCGCAATCACATTCAAGCAAGGAGTCAGAGGTGGGTATGAAAATCAAGATGCTGGGTATTCCTGTAGCAGTCGCAGCCCTGTTGGCGCTGGGCGGCTGTTCGACCCAGACCGTGGTGACGCTGCAGAACGGCACCCAGTACCTGACTGAGGACATGCCGAAAACCGAGACCGAAGATGGTTTTTACGAATTCGAAGACATCTCCGGCGCCAAGGTCAAGGTCCGCGCTGATGAAGTCGCGACCGTGCGCAAGGAAGAGTGACTTGGCCTGAATGATCGTTCCCATGCGCAGCAAAGGAATGCCTCCACGGACGCTCCGCGTTCGGCTCTCGAGTGGGACGCAGAGCGTCCCGGGCTGCATTCCCACGCGGAGCGTGGGAACGATCACACACTGGATCTGCGTCGTTCACAAATCCCCTGTGGGAGCGAGCCTGCTCGCGAAGGGGCCGGCACAGGCCCCGCATCAACCTCAGGCGATAACCACCCCGTCGTCGCTCAAACTCCCCAGCGCCACCCCCACCAACGTCACCGAATCCCCACCAAACGTCAGCACCGTATCCTGCCCGACCGCCGACGCATGGGCGCGCAAATCATCCCCCGGCAACACACCCTGTACGCCGAGAAACACCAGTTTGTCATCGGCCGTGTAGCCAACGACCCGATCCTGGCCGAACGCGCCGTGGAACAGAAACGTATCCGCCCCGCCGCCCGATTCCAGCAGGTCATTGCCAGCGCCGCCGACAAACACATCATTGCCCGAACCGCCGAGCAAATGATCATTGCCCTCAAGGCCAAACAGCCAGTCACCGCCCGCATGCGCCCTGAGCGTGTCAGCACCCGCCGTGCCTTTCACACTGGCCTCATAAGCGGTGAGGTTGCTGCCGACTTTCAGCCCCGTGGCTGTGACGCTGTGCAACACGTCGTCCTTGAACACGCCCCAGAGAAAACCCGGCTCTTTGCTGACAATGCTGCCGATGTCGCGGGTAATGCTGATCCCGCCGTTGGCATCGCGGATGTACAGGTTGCCGGCACCGTCGTTGGCGAAATCAAAGTTCTTCACCGTCTGCTGCAAGTCGAGCGTGTTGTTGCCCTGCCCGCCCAGAATGACGTTGTAGCCGCCGTTATCGCGGAAGCTGTCGTTGCCGGCGCGTCCCTCCAGATAGTCGTTGCCTCTGCCGCCCTGGATCAGGTCATTGCCGTCACTGCCAATAATGAACGTGCTGCCCTTGTGGGTTTCGGCGTTACGGTTGAGGTCCTGTACCCAAGTGTTTGCCCGCGCCGGGTCGGAGAGATTGGCGACGATGAGCGTCGAGTCGCGGCTGGTCAGGTCGTAGAACTTCGATTCCAGCACGCGGGTCATGCCGTCGCCGTAGCCAGTGGGCAGGTGCGAAATCCAGGTCGGGACATTCAGTATCGAATACGGCAGCACGTTCCAGGCGTTCGAGGCGTAGTGATCGTTGAAGCTGACGATGTTGTCGGTGGTGGATGTGTGCGGCGCATCGTGCACACCCACCGAGGCACTGCTGAAGGTCGAACCGTCGAGGGCGCGAAACACCGGGTCGTTTTCGTAGCCGATATTCAGCACCTTGTCGCCGCTGCTCTGGGTCGGCGAGGCGTAGGCGATGTAGTTGGAATCGGCGAAAAATCCGCCCCACTTGCCAGTGCTCAAGTCAGCCATGCTGTTCACCGCCAGACCGCCCAGGCTATGACCGCTGACCAGCACGTCCTTGCCGCTGAGGCCGTTGGCCCGGGCGAATGCGACGACATCGTTGAGCAGATTGCCGAAAGCTTCGCCGACGTAGTTTTTTGCGTAATCGGCCGGGCCGAACGCCGCGAGCAGATCGTTGATCACGTCGCCAATCGAATCACCGATGAGGATTTCGCGCGGGCCGCTGGTGCCGCGAAAGGCGATACCCAGTTCGGTAAGGTGACCCTGGGCATCGTACTTGCCGAGGATTTCCACCTGCGCGCTGGTGTAGCCGGCCTTCTCGCCGAAGAACGTCCCGCGTGCATCGGTCTTGCCGTCGTAGCCCAATTGCGCAGCGGTGATGGGCGTCCAGCCAGCCTTCTTCACGGCATCGAGGGCGAGTTTTTCCGAGTCGGGATTCCACGGGATACCGGGGATCACCCCTTGCGAATCGGTGCCGCCAATCAGTGCGGTGACCAGTGTCGCCGGCAGGCCAAGGCCGAAGCCGTTGTGCTGATAACCGGCGGCGAAGCCGTTATCGAGGTTGTGATAGGAATACAGCGTGATCGCCATGGCATCACTGAACAGCGCCTTGGAATTGACTGTGCCGAAGTTCTTGTAGTCGTATACACCCATTGCCATTGCCTCTCTTGTTGTTGGAATTGTCAGAGATAGCTCACAGCCAGAGCGCGGGGCTCTGGAGCATTCTTTACATCTTGCACATCCTCTGTAGGAGCTGCCGAAGGCTGCGATCTTGTGGGACGCAGAGCGTCCCCGGCTACATTCCCACGCAGAGCGTGGGAACGATCATGTGTACGCCGCACCTGTGGGAGCGAGCCTGCTCGCGAAGGCGGCAGCACATTCAACATCACAATCGCCTGACCCACCGCTTTCGCGAGCAGGCTCGCTCCCACACTGAGATCTCCTGCACCTTCGGAATCAGGCAAAGACGAAACTCGAGTCCGTCAGGTCAGTCACGCCGACGCCAATCAGCGTCACGGCAAAATCGCCGACCTTCAGCACGGTATCAGCGCCGGACTGCGCGGCATGCTGCTTGTAGTCATAACCCTGTCCCGCGCCCGCGACGCCCATGAACAGCAGTTTGTCGCTGCCTTGATAACCATTGATCGCATCGAAACCGAACGCGCCGCTGAACAGGAAGGTGTTGTGGCCACCCACCGCCGTCATCACGTCGTTGCCGGCGCAACCCACGAAAGTCACCTGCGACTTGTCACTGATCAGTTGATCATCGCCGCCGAGGCCGAACAGCCAGTCGCCGTCGGCCGTGGCATGCAAGGCATTGCCGTAGCCATCACCGCTGAGCGAATGGTTGTACTGGGTCAGTTCGCTGCCGTTGCTCAGGCCCTTGGCGGTGACGCCCCAGGTGATCTCCTTGCTGCCCCACCACGAACCGGCCTCTTTACTGACCAGCGCGCCGATGTCGCGGGTCAGGCTGACGCCGCCGTAGGCGTCGCGCACGTACAGCGTGCCGTCGCCGTCGTTGGCGAAGCTGAAGTTCTGCAACGGTTTCTGCAGTTCGAAGGTGTTATGGCCCTGGCCGCCAAAAATGACGTTGTAACCGCCGTCATCGCGGAAACGATCATCGCCGCCCAGTCCTTCAAGAAAGTCGTTACCCGCCCCGCCCTTGAGCCAGTCGCTGCTCTGCGTGCCGATGATGAAGGTGCTGCCGCTGTGCGGCTCGCCGCTGCGGCCCAGGTCCTCGACCCAGGTCTTGCTCCGCGATGCCTCGTCGAGATTGGCGACGATGATTGTCGAGTCGCGCTCGGTCAGGTTGTAGAACGCCGAATCGATTACCCGATTCAAGCCATCGGCGTAGCCCAGTGAACTGTGCGCCGACCAGTTCAGCGGATTGGCGATGCTGAACGGCACCAGGTTCTGCGCCGTGGAGGCGTAGTTGTCGGTGAAATTGACGAGGTTGTCGGTGGTCGATTCGTGAGGCTTGTCGTGCTTGCCCATCGACGCCGTGCTGAACGTGGTGCCATCGAGTACGCGAAACACCGGATCATTTTCGAAACCGATGTTGAGCACCTGGGGGCCGGTGCTGCTCTGGGTCGGCGAGGCGAAGGCGATGTAATGGGCATCCTTGTAGAAGCCGCCCCAGTTGTCCGCGCTCAATTCAGCGACGCTGTTGACCCCGAGCCCGCCGAGGCTGTGGCCGCTGATCAATACGTCCTTGGCAGCAACACCGTTGGCAATCGCGAAAGCGGCGACGGCCTTGAGCAGATTGTCGAACGCGTTTTTCGCGTAGTTGCTCGCGTAATCCGACGGCCCGACCGCCGCGAGCAGATTGTTTTTCAGATCACCGAAAGTGTCGCTGTAACCCAGCCCGCCAGTGCCGCGAAAGGCAATGCCAAGGCCGATCAACTTGCCAGCGGCGTCGTACTTGCCGAGCACTTCGGCCTCGGCGCTGGTGAAGCCATCCTGTTCCCCGAAGAACGTGCCTTGTACGCCGACCTTGCCCTGATAGCCCAGCGCCGTCGCCGTGACCGGTGCCCACGCCGTGGCCGGCAACGGTTTGCCGGTGGGCGTGTAGGCATACAGCGTCAGCGCGATGGCATCGCTGTACAACCCTTTACCGTCGGCATTTTTGTAATCGAACAATCCCATGAGCAGCGCTCCTTTTCCTTGAAAAACCGGCAGCCCAGAAGCGCTGCCGGTTACGCCTCAGAACTGCCAGTCGAGGGTCAGACCGACGCCGTGATCCTTCTCGTTCGAGCCGATCAGGCCGTTGTAGTCAAGGTTGACCCGCACGTCGCGATTGAGCGCCAGCCCGGCGCGCACGCCGACCACGGCAGCGTCACGATCCATCGACACGCTCTGCACGGTGAACGCGCTGTTGCCATTGGCGAAGGCCAGATGGCTGTCGGCATCGACGCTGCTCAGGTTGTGCTGCCAGCCGAGGCTGGCGCCCAGTTCCAGCTGACGCTGATCCGACACAGCGAAGCTGCGCTTGGCGCGCACGCCGAGGGTCGACAGCACCACGTCGCGGTTGTCTTCACCACCCTTGAGCGCGGCAGCGTCACCCTTTTCGGTGAAGCTGTCGGTGTTGAGGTGCACGTAGGACAGATTGGCGAACGGCTCCAGGTTCATCGGTTGCAGGCCCAGATCGTATGCGGCCTCGGTGAACACTTGCGCGGTGGTCGCGTCACGTTTGGTTTTCTGTTTGCCGCTGACGTCGCCGAACTGCAGATCACGTTTGACGTCGATGCGATGCCAGCTGTACGCGCCGCCGACCGTCAGGCGCAACGCGTCGATTTCATGGCCCAGATACGCACCCAAGTGGTAGCTGTCGACCGACGCCGACGAATGCGTGCCGCTGCCCATGCTCAACGAACTGTCGCTGTAACCGGTGACGAAACCGAGACGGGTATCTTCAGCGATCAGCCCGTCGACGCCAGCCAGCAGCCCGCCGATGGAGCTGTTGGAATCGGCATTGTCATGGCCGCCATCGCTTTCACCCCATGAGCCGAGGACCTTGACCCAGACGTTGCTGCGATCATCAGTCGGCGCATCGGCATTGAACAGATCACGCTCACGCAGGCGCTCGCCGACGGCTTCGCGCAGGTAGCGGCTGTCGTTGATCAGCAGCGTGCCGATGGCCGGGTGAATCTCGCCGGACAACTGTTGAAAGGCCTGCTGCGCCGACGCCGCGTTGGGCGACAGCAACAGGGTTTCGAACAGCGCATTGCCCGCCCCCAGACGTTCGGCGGCGGCACCGACGGCGCGCTGGTTCGGCGTCAGACCGACGCTGGCGAACGATGCCTCATTGCGCCCCACCGCCAGCTGAATGCCGCCCGCCGAATAATTCAGAGTGCCGCCAAGGAAGGCGTAATTCGGCAAGACCTGACCGAAGCGCCCTTCAATGCCACCCGCCGCTTGCAGAATGTTGTAGCGAGTGCCGAGCAGGCTTTGCACTTCGCCGGTACTGAGCAAGGTCGGGCTGTTTTCCAGCGACAGGCTCACCGTGGCGCCGTCGATGATGGCTTTGCCGCCCGCAACGATCTGATCGCTGCTGGTTGGCGACAGCTCTACGGCGTAGGTCGAACCCGGCGCGAAGGTCACCTCACCGGCGACGTTCAGGGTGCCGATGGAGTTGCCCGGCGCCACTGTACCGCCGCTGTTCACTGCCAGCGCGCCGATGCGGCCATTGCCGCCGAGGATGCCGCCATTGTTGACAGTGACCGCCGATTGCAGCGAACCGTTGATGGCCAGTCGACCCTGATTGACCAGAGTCGGACCGCTGTAAGTGTTATTGCCGGTCAGCACCAGGGTGCCGATGCCTTGCTTGGTCAGACCGCCGTGGCCGCCGATGTCGTTGCGCCAGGTGTCGAGGCCGCAAGTGATATCGCTGCACACGCGTTCGGTGGGTTTGCCCTGATCGATGATCGCACCGATGCCCGGCAAGTCAGCCACGAACTGGCCAGAGCCGTAAGCGCCCTGCACGCGAAATTCCTCGGGAATGTCCTGCTCGGTCACGAACATCGCCGGGCCGTCGATGGCCTTGCGCAGGTTGATCATGCCCCAACCGTACAAGGCGTCGATGCCCGGTGCGCCGAGGTCGGTCGCAGTGGTGCGCAACACGCTGGCGACCTGGTCGCCGCTCATGTATGGAAAGCGCTCCATCAGTACGGCAATGGAACCAGCGACATGCGGCGCCGCCATCGAGGTGCCGTTGTAATTGGCATAGCTGGTGGTCAGGTTGCCGGCGTTGGTGCCTTCGATGATCGAGCTATAAATCTTGGTGCCCGGCGCCGAGACGCAGTAACTCGCCGTATAGCCGCAGCGCGAGGAGAACGTGCTGATCACGTACGGATTGGCGCTGGCGGTGTCCGGGTTCTGCTGCAATGCGGCGACGGTGATCCAGTTCGGCGCGATGTCCGGGACGAAATAACCCAGACCGGCAATGGCGTCGGGATTGTTCAGGTTGTAATCGTTGCCGGCGGCAAAAATGGTGACGATGCCGCTGCGAGCGGCGGCGATGGCGCCGTCGTAAGCGCCGCCGGGTTTGGTGCCGAGCAGCGTGCGGATTTCGTTGAATTGCAATTGCGCGTCGTTGACGGTGAAGTGCGGATACGCCGGATCGCGGCCGCCGAGGTCGAAGCGGTCGGTGATGCCGATGCCCCAGCTGTTGTTGATGATCCGCGCCCCGCTGGCGATCAGCGCATCCCAACCGGCCTTGTACACCGCGCCGTCGTTGCCGCGCACGATGCCGTCTTCCGGGCCTGGGTCGCCGTTATCGGCGCTGATGATCTGCGCACCGAATGCAACACCGTGCATCACCCCGCCGTCGCGACTGCCCGCCGCGATGCCGCCGACGTGCGTGCCATGGGCGCCGAGCTTGCCGTTGGAGCCGACCGAGGGTGAACCGTCATAGAGGAACGCATCGCCGGCCTTTACCGGGATGTACGGGTCGGTGTATTCGCGAATGCCGCTGGTGACCAGGGTGACGACTTTGTTGCTGCCGGAGAACTCCGGATGTGCGGCGTAGACCGGCTGATCGAAGATGCCCAGCTTCACGCCTTTGCCGGTGTAGCCGGCGGCGTAGGCGTAATCCGCGCCGATCGCACCCAGGCCCCAGTCAGCCTTGAATTCATTGCTGCGCCAGCTCGACGGATCGCCGCTGCGGCCGTTTTCAACGTAAGGCGCTGCCTGTGCCATCGCACTGGCACAGAGCATGGCGACTGTCAGGGTTTTCAGGGCAAAGCGGCCACCCGATTGCGCGGGGGTATTGTTGTTATCCATCCACGACCTTCCTTAGTGATGTTGCGAAAAATCCGGTTGCCTTGATCGTTCCCACGTGCAGCAAGGGAAGTCCTCTAGGGACGCAGAGCGTCCCGGGCTGCATTCCCACGCGGAGCGTGGGAACGATCAGGTTTTGCGACTGCTGCGCAGTCGAGCGGGGATAAATCCCCTCGCCACAGCGACTCAAACACATGCAATCAGAACTGCCAGTTCAGGCTCAGGCCAACGCCATGCAGCTGCTCGCGGCTGGCCAGTTGGCCGTTGTAATCGAGGTTGACCCGCACGTCCTTGCTCAAGGCCAGACTGGCCTGCACGCCGACCAGTGCGGCATCGCGTACCAGCGCCGAGCTCTCCACGGAATACGGCGTGCCGCCGCTGGCAAAACGCAAATGCTGCTCCGATTCGATATCGCTGAGGCTGTGCTGCCAGCCGAGACGCGCGCTGACGTCCAGCGCTTGCTGGCTGGAAAGGTTGAAGGTTTTGCTCGCCCTTACGCCCAGAGTGCTCAGCACCACATCGCGCTGATCGCCCGAGCTTTTCAGCGCAGCGGCATCGCCCTTTTCGGTAAAGCCTTCGGTGTCCAGATGCAGGTAGGTCAGGTTGGCGAACGGTTCCAGCGCCAACGGTTGCAGCTGCAAGCGATACGCCGCTTCGCCGAAGACTTGGGTGGTGGTCGCGTCAACTTTGGCTTTCTGCTTGGCGCTGATCTCGTCGTATTGCAGATCGCGCTTCACATCGCCGCGATGCCAGCTGTAGGCCGCGCCAGTGCTCAAGCGCCAGGCGCCGAGGTCGTGTGCGGCGTAAGTGCCGAGGTGATAGCTGTCGACTTGCGCCGAAGAATGGGTGCCCGAGCCCATGCTTAACGAGCTGTCGCTATAACCGGTGACCAGACCGATGCGGGTCTGCTCGTCCAGCGCGCCGTCGACACCGGCCAGCAGGCCGCCGATCGAGGTGTTGTAGCCGGCCGTGTCGTGGCTGGAATCGGTACTGCCCCATGCGCCGAGGGCTTTGATCCATCCATTGCTGCGGGTCGCCGAGTCATCGTGCAGCCGCTCGCCGACCGCATCACGCAACTGGCGGCTGTCGTTGATCAGCATTGTCCCCAGCGCGGGATAAATCTCGCCGCTCAGTTGCTGGAAGGCCTGCTGGGCCGAGGCCTGAGTCGGTGCACGAAGCACGCTTTCGTAAACCGAATTGCCGGCGCCCAGACCTTCGACTGCCGCCGCCACCGAACGCTGGTTCGGCGTTTGCCCGACGCTGGCGAAGCTTGTGGCATTGCGCTGGATATTCAGCTGGATGCCGCTTGCGGCGTAGTCGAGGGCGCCGCCGATGAACAGGTAGTTCGGCACTACTGCAGCGAACTGCCCCTGCACGCCGCCGGCCGCTTGCAGGATGTTGTACTGGCGACCGAGCAGGCTTTGCGCTTCGGCGCTGCTGAGCAAGGTCGGGCTGTTTTCCAGCGCCAGGCTGACACTGGCGCCGCTGACGGTTGCCGTGCCGCCGGCAACGATGCGGTCGCTGCTGGTGGGCGATAGCTCGACGGCGTAGGTCGAGCCCGGGGCGAGTGTCACATCACCAGCGACGTTCAAGGTGCCGATGGAATTGCCCGGTGCGACACGGCCGCCGCTGTTGGCGGTCAACGCGCCGATGCGTCCGGAGCCGCCGAGGGTGCCGCTGTCGTTGACGGTGACCGCTGAGGTCAGCGAACCGTTCACGGTCAGCAGACCGCCGTTGACGGTCGTCGGACCGCGATAGGTGTTTACGCCACTGAGCAGCAATTGCCCGGCGCCGGACTTGATCAGGCTGCCCTCATACACCCGGTTTGCCGCTGCCGCATCACGCAGCATGCCGACGGCGTAATCGGTCTGGTCCTGCTGACTGGCGCCGGCCGGGACACCGTTCTCCCAGCCTTTGTCCTGTAGGGTTTGCTGCCAGGCGCTGTGCTCGGCGAGGTCTTCGTTTTGACGCTGGAGCAGCGCCTTGTCGGAGATGTCATTGCTCCAGACATCGCGCTGCCCTGCCCCCAGATTCGCGTCGAACGCACCGAGCAATTGCCCCGGCCCGCGCA
Organism: Pseudomonas sp. ef1; assembly: GCF_007293365.2. Classification (NCBI taxonomy): domain Bacteria; kingdom Pseudomonadati; phylum Pseudomonadota; class Gammaproteobacteria; order Pseudomonadales; family Pseudomonadaceae; genus Pseudomonas; species Pseudomonas sp. ef1. Next base: position 4,173,752 of record NZ_CM129815.1, read on the forward strand.
TTGCCCGGTTGAGGTTGGCTACGCCCCAGCCGACGCGCTCGTTCGGTGCGTCTGTGACCGCGCCATCGAGTTGCGTAGCGGTGGTCAGCAGCACCTCGAGCGCCTGCTGGTTGGTCATGTACGGATAACGCTCCATCACCAGCGCCAGGGCGCCGGTCGCGTGCGGTGCCGCCATCGAGGTACCGGACTTGATCGCATAACCGCCACCGGGAATGGTGCTGTCGATCTTCGCCCCTGGTGTGGTGATGCACCAGTATTTGGCGATACCGCACTGGTTGTATTTCTGCTGATTGCTCTGATCGAGCCCGGACACCGCCAGCCAGTGACCTTCCAGATCCGGCTGAAAGTACGGCAGCGCCGAACGCACGCTGGCATTCGGGTAGCCGCTGTTGCCGGCGCTGAAGACATTGATCACGCCGCGCCGGGAAACGTCAGCAGCGGCGTCGAGCCAGGTGCCCTTGTTCCAGTGCTGCGCGTAGGCGGCGTGCAGATCCGCGAGGGTGCGGTAACTGACATCCGGCGGCTGACTGCCCCAACTGTTGTTGATCGCTCGAACCCCGGCATCGGCGAGGCTGTCGTAGACCGCTTTGAAATAACGCGGATCAGGGCCGGGGCCGAAGAGGAAACTGTCGTTCTTGTTGGTGTTGCCGACGTAGATTTGCGCGTTGTACGCCACCCCGTGCATGCCGCTGCCGTCACGGGCGGCGCCCATGGTGCCGACCACGTGGGTGCCGTGGGAATCGTTGTTGGGGTTGAGCGTGCCGTCGACGTTGAACGCTGAGCCATCGACGTAGCTGCCGCTGGCGGTTACCGGGTGATAACGGTCGGCGGAGAATTCGGGGTGGGCGGCATCGAAACCGGAATCGAGCGCGCCGATTTTCACGCCCTTGCCGGTGATGCCGGTTGCGTAGGCCTGATCGGCCTGCATGCGTTCCAGGCCCCAGTCGCGCAGGAACTCGGCACTGCGCCAACTGGCCGGATTGCCGGGTTGGCCGGGTTCCAGGTATTGCGCCTGCGTTGCCGAGGTCACCAGCAATAGCGTGCCGAGCGAAATCGGCTTGATGCGTACGTCCATGGTCATCATTCTCGTTTTTGTTGTTTTGTTCAGGGCTCAATAGCGCTGTCGCCCGTTTCCCTCTCCCGCTGGGAGAGGGTCAGGGTGAGGGCTGTTGCGCGACCACAAATGCTTCGTCCACCCGCGCCAGATCCTGCTCATTCAGCGTCCCGGCGTAGTAATGCAATTTGGTCCAGGCCATCAGGTAGTCGTAGCGTGCCTGGGCCAGGTCGCGGCGGGTGGTGAACAGTTGCTGCTCGGCATTCAACGCATCGAGATTGGTGCGTTCGCCGCCCAGAATGCTTTGTCGGGTCGAGACCACCAGCGCTTCCGCCGACTTCAAAGCCTTCTGATAAGCACGCAATTTGTTCACGCCCGAGAGGCAGGCGCTGAACTGTCGGCGCAGTTCGATCAGGGTTTCGCGGGTTTTGCCATCCAGCTCGTACTCAGCCTGCTCCATGGTGCGGCTGGCCTGACGTGTGGAGGCCGACACCCCGCCGCCGGCGTACAGCGGCACGCTGACTTCCAGGCCGATGGTGTTGGTTTCGTAGCGCTGGTTATAGGTGTTGCCGCTTTCGGACTCGTTGTCGCGCATCGAGGCATAAGCACTGACTTTCGGCAGATGCCCGGCGCGGTTGCGTTCGACTTCATAGCGCGCCACTTCCACGGCCTGACGCTGCGAAGCGAGGTTCGGGTTGTTGCTGATCGCCAGTTCATGCCAGGTGTCGAAGTTGGCCGGTTGCAGCGTGAAGGTTTGAAATTGCTGACCAAGCGGCGCCAGATCGCCGATGTCCACTGCCGGCACGCCCACCAGCGCACCCAGCTCACGCAAGGCGGCATCCTGCTCGTTGCGCGCTTCGATCTCCTCGGCAGTCGCCAGCTCATAGCGCGACTCGGCTTCGAGAATATCGGTGCGCGTGCCCTCGCCCTGCTTGAACATGTGTTCGTTCTGCTGGAACTGTTGCTCGTAGGCCTTCTTCTTCGCCTGGGCGATGTCGATCTGGTCCTGGGCGAACAAGGCTTTGGTGTAGTTGTCCAGCACTCGCACCAACAATTCCTGACTCTTGCCGCGAAAGGCTTCGTCGGCAAACAACGACTGCGCCACGCCCTTGCGATACGCCGCGTAAGCCTCGTAATCAAGCAGCGGTTGCTGCACCGTCAGCGCCGAGCCGTAACTGTTGTAGTTACGCTCATCGGTGCGGTTGCGCGCACGATCATCCAGAGACGTCGCCTTGGAAGAGTTGCGGCCCTTGTTGTAGGTGTAACCGATCCGTGGCAGCAGGCCGGCGCGGCCAATCGCGCGGTTTTCCAGGCCGGCATCGCGCTCCTTGATTGCACCGAGAAACACCGGATCGTTGCGCAATGCCTGCTCGTAGATCTCAAACGGCCCCATGGCCGCGACTGCCGAGTGACTCGCGAGCAGCGTCATTGCGGCCCCCAGCATGCAAAGCTTTTTCATACAGCCGAACATCCTTATTCCTCGGTCAACGCGGAACCGGCGCGATCGAGCAGCGGTTTGAACAAATAGTTGAGGAGTGAACGCTCACCGGTGCGCACGAACATTTCCGCCGGCATACCGGGCTTGATCACCAGGCCGTTGAGCTTTTCCATGGCCTGATCGCTGACGCTGCTGCGCAACACGTAATACGGCACGCCGGTTTTCTCATCGACCATCTGGTCGGCGGAAATCAGGCTGACTGCGCCGGGCACGCGCGGGGTTTTGCTCTGGTTGAACGCGGTAAACAGGATGTCCACCGGCAAATGCGTACCGACCTTGTCGATCAGGTTGATCGGCAAGTGCCCTTCCACTTCCAAGGTGGTGCCTTGCGGAACGATCTCCAGCAGGGTTTCGCCCTGACGCACCACAGCGCCTTCGGTGTGCACGCCGAGGTTGACTGCCACGCCATCGGCGGTGGCGAGGATCTCGCTGTGTTGCAGGTCGAAACCGGCGGAGGTCAGCTGTTCGGACAGCGTCACGCTTTTGAGCTGCGCATCGGCCAGTTGCGTACGCACTTCCTTTTGGTATTCCTCGCCGTGCTGCTGCAACTTCAGGCGCGATTCAAGGATGCCCTGCTCCACGCGCCCGCTTTCACCGGTGTTTTCCGCCAGCTGCTGCTGCACCTGCGACAGTTGCCGCTGGTAGTCCATCAAGCGATTGCGCGGGATGTAGCCGTTGTCGGCCAGCGGTTGCAGGTTGCTCAGTTGTTGTTGCAGGGAACTGGCCTGAGCATTGAGGTCGCTGCGGGCGCGGCGCATGCCGGCCAGTTGTGCGGTGGCGCCTTCGATATTGGCGCGCAGTGCCGCTTGTTCCCGGGAGAACGCTTCGCGGCGGCTGCTGAACAGTTGCCGCTGGCCTTCCAGCACCAGCGCCAGGCGTGGGTCCGGGTCGTTGCTCAGCTCGGCCGGAAAGGTCACTTGCTTGAGGTTGTCGCGCTCGGCTTGCCAACGCGCGAGGCTGGCCCAAGCCATGCGGTACTGCGCCTGCAGCGATTGCACGTCGGCAGCCACTTGCGTCTGATCAAGGCGGAACAACGGCTGGCCCTGCTTCACGATCTCGCCTTCGCGCACCAGAATCCGGCTGACCACGCCGCTGCTCATCGACTGCACGGCCTTGCGCTTGCCCGACACCACCACCGTACCCTGCACCGGAATGCCCTGATCCAGCGGCGCCAGTGCCGCCCAGGTGAAGAAACTGCCAGCGCCGACGATGGCCAGAATCCAGCCCATGCGCGCGAAGAATTTCGCATCGCGCTCCGGGCGCTCGGTGAGGTAGGCGTGTTCCATATTCGCTTCGTTTTCAGTGTTCATGCTGGCGCTGCTCATACACCCGAATTCCTTGTCGAGGACTGATACTGCCGGCTCATGCTGAGCCCGCCCGGTGTTTGTGCGGCTTTTTCACGTTGCTGTTCGTGCTGGCCGGAAAGTGCCTTGAGCACATCCTGACTCGGGCCGAACGCCTGCAAGCGGCCATCGTTGAGCACCAACAACTTGTCAGCCTGAGCCAGCACCGAAGAACGATGGGTGACCAGAATCACCGTGGTGCCTTGCGCCTTGAGTTGCGCAATGGCGCTGGCCAGTGCGGCTTCGCCGACGGTGTCGAGGTTGGAATTGGGTTCATCGAGCACCACCAGACTCGGCGTGCCATATAGCGCGCGGGCCAGGGCCACGCGCTGTTTCTGGCCACCGGACAAGCCGCTGCCGTCCTCGCCCAGTTGCGTGTCGTAACCTTGCGGCAGGCGCAGGATCATTTCGTGAACGCCGGCCTGTTGCGCGGCGGTGACGATTTTTTGCGGATCGGCTTCGCTGAATCGCGCAATGTTCTCGGCGATGCTGCCGCTGAACAACTCGATGTCTTGCGGCAAATAACCGATGTAGGGGCCGAGCTGGTCGCGGTTCCAGCGGTGAATATCGGCACCGTCGAGGCGCACGGTGCCGCCCAGAACCGGCCACACGCCGACCAGCACTCGAGCCAGCGTCGACTTGCCGGAACCAGACGCGCCGAGCACGCCGAGCACTTCGCCAGCGGCCAGCGTGAAATTGACCATGTGCAAAGTGGCCGCACGCTGCCCCGGCGGGCCGGCGCTGACTTGCTCGAAGCTGATCTGGCCTTTCGGTGCCGGCAGTGCCATCGCCTCGTCGCTAGGCGGAAACGCCTGCAACAGCGCATCAAGGCGGCGGTAAGCCAGCTTCGCCCCACTCCACTGCTTCCAGACGGCGATCAACTGATCGATCGGGCTCAGTACGCGACCCATCAGGATCGAACCGGCGATCATCATCCCCGCAGTCATGTCGCCCTTGATCACCAGCAACGCGCCCAGGCCCAGCACCAACGATTGCAGGCACAGGCGCAGGGTCTTGCTCAGCGAACTGATCACCGCACCGGTGTCGCTGGCCTGGTTCTGCAAGCCGAGGAAGCGCGAATGCACCCCGAACCAGCGCTTGCGCAGCGAGCCGAGCATGCCCATCGCCTGAATGGTTTCGGCGTTGTGCAAGTGGCTGGTAGCCAACTGACTCGACTGCTGGGAAAAACCCGCGGCTTCGCCCAACGGTTTTTTGGTCATGTATTCGTTGAGGCACGCCAGTGCGATCAGCAGCAACGCGCCTGCCGTGGCCAGCACGCCGAGCCAGACGTTGAACAGGTAAATGACAAACAGATAGACCGGGAACCACGGCGCATCGAAGAAGGCGAACAGCGCCGGGCCGGTGACGAACTGGCGGATGTGGGTCAGGTCGCCCAGCGACTGCCCGGCGTTACCCTCACCCTTGAACAGGTTGCGCTCGAACGCGGCCTGATAGACGCGCAGATTGAAGCGCCGCTCCAACTGGCTGCCGATGCGGATGACGATAAAGCTGCGGATCACTTCCAGCAGGCCGATGAAGGCGAAGAACCCGACCACCATCAACGACAGCATCGCCAGAGTGGTTTCGTTCTGTGACGACAGCACCCGATCGTAAACTTGCAGCATGTAGATCGACGGCACCAGCATCAGCACGTTGATCAACGCGGTGAAACAACCGACGCTGATCAGAATGCTTTTATAGTCGCCCAATGCCTTGATTAACGGAGCGGCCGGAGACTTCGCCATCTTCATTGATTCTTCCTGAGTTCATAGTCTCGTCGGTGCGGACGAGCATTCCATTGATATTTCGCGTACCTGCCAAAGATCATTTGCAAGTAGCGCTTACAATTTCATAACAAGTTGATCGGCTTCGCGGTTATAACGCTCAGTTATTGCAGTACATCAACTTCGCGCAACTACCCAGCCACCGCTTAGTGCCCGACCCGTTCGAGCAAGATAAGCAATTCCGAACTCAACCTGCTTGTATAAGAGCCATCCCCCCGGCGGCTGAAAAAGGCGATTTTCGAACCCTCCTTGCCAGTGATGGCAATGCCATCGGGTTCTGGAAACCAACCAGTCGGGGCTTCGCTCAACCACGCGCCCAGACAATCGGCGCCCTCGCCCAAGGTCTTGTCTGGCGCAAGATCGACAACGCATGTGTTCGACGGTTTGTCTTGCAACGACCGCGTTTCGGGTGTGTCGTTGTGACCGGTCAATGTGGCCTGCCAGCGCCCGGCGAATGCCGAGGGTTCTTCGAGTCTGAGGCTGCTTGCCATGCTTGTCGCTCCGGTCATCATCAGCGTGACTGCCATCAGCCATGCCATCGTCGTGTCAGTTAAAACGTATCGAGTCATAGGAAATTTCACTTCCGCTCGTAGCCTTGCTCGGGGATCAGGCCGATGCAAGCGAAGAAAGCGACGCACGAGGCGCCGCTTTCCTTTCACATCACGCCACGATGTCGCTGGTCGCAGCCTGGCCCACGGTGCTGACGATGAAGTCAGCCACGCCATGCCCGGAGAAATCCACCGACAACAGGCTATTGCCGCCCGACGAGGTCAACACTGCGTCGCCGGCCGAACCGGTGAAGCTGTTGACGAAGTGCAGGCCCGCGCCGTTGGTGATGCCGGTCAGGTCGATTTTGTCCAGACCGCTGACGAAATCGAGGATCTGATCGATCGCACCTGGCTTGGAGTCCGAGCTGGCGGCGAACACGAAAGTGTCCGAACCGGCGCCGCCCCACAGCTTGTCGGCACCGCCAGCGCCGTACAGGATGTCGTTGCCGGCACCGCCCTTCAGCTCGTTGGCCACGCTGTTGCCGATCAACAGATCGCTGCCCGAACCGCCAATCGCGTTCTCGATGACCGCGCCCTTGGCGATCGACACGTTACCGACCATGCCGCCAACGTCGGAGAACGAAGCGCTGTTGAGGTTGATCTTCTGGTTCTGGGTGAAACCGGAGAAATCCAGGGTGTCCTTGCCGCCGGCATCCCACACCGAGAACACCACTTTGTCGCTTGACGACGACGCGCTGAGGAAATCGCGGCCGGTATTGGAGTTGAAGCCGTAGGTGGTGTCGCCGGTGCGGGTGGTGGTGTTGGCGCCGTAGAGTTTCTGGATGGCTGCGATGTCGTCCATCAGCGGGCCGGACGAATAGGCTTCGACGCCGCCCTTGCTGAAGTTCTGGTTGGTGTTGCTCTCGCTCCAGTAACTCATGACGCTGTAGCCACGGGTGTCCTGGCCGTAGGTCGCGTCGTTGTAGGTCGGGTTGCCGTTGCCGGCGTTGTAGTCGCCAGGGTGAGCAAGGCCCAGGGTATGGCCGATTTCGTGGGTCAGGGTCTGACGACCGTAGTTGTTCAGATCCGGGTTCTTGTTCTGCGTGTAACCGCTGTTGATCAAGTACCACGAGGTGCCGTCATAACCGGCGCCGGTCCCCGGCAGATAGGCAAACGCCGCAGCGCCATCCTGGCCACCGCTGTAGTTACCGAAGGTCATGTGCCCGTCGCCGCCCGAGGCTCTCTCGGTGAAGGTGACATTGGCCACATCGGCCCAGGACTGCATGGCGAGCTTGGCCTGCGCCTGTTGCTGCGCGCTGAACTGACTGAACCCGGTGATCCCGTGCTTGTTCATCGTGCTGTTCGAGGCCGAGGTCAGGAACGTATAGGTGAGTTCGATCTTGCCGCTGCCGTCCTTGTCCTGGTAGGCAGCGCCGTCACGCAGCAATTGCGTAGCCGCCTGGTCGACGGAGTACGAGGGTTTGCCATTGACCGTGAGGTTGCCGCCGCGGTCGTACTGATGGCTGAAGCTATTGATCTGGTTGTACGCCGAGCTGAAGGCAGCCAGCTGGAAAGCCTGTTCGGCGGAATCAACAGCATTGGTTTTAACTTTCGACATAAACACACTTCCTTGTTTAGCAATGGAACAGTTTTTGTCCGACAGGACGATCTTTGGCGAGATCGTCCTATCACTCGCCCAATGAAGGCGTAACGAACCTGACACAATTGGAAATCTGTCGTAAAGGATTTTTTTGCGATCCAATTTGGTGGTATCAGGAAACTGCCGTAAACAAAGCGTGCGGGGAGGAAAGATTGTTTTTAGTTGTAGCAAGGGCGCAAATTGTCTGACGATTTTCTATTTAAATATTAAATATCGGTAAGTTTGGATTTGTTGGGCGAGTCACACTTTCGGCCAATGGTGCCAGTGATTTGATATCAACTCTACGACGTCATTCGGACTGTAGGAGCCGACGAGTGCAACGAGGCTGCGATCTTTTGACTTTGACCTTTTGAAGATCAAGATCAAGAGATCGCAGCCTCGTTGCACTCGTCAGCTCCTACAGAGGACGGAGGTTCAGCTGCCGGTACGAATCTTGTTCCAGACCCGCGTCCGGATCCGGTCGATATTCAGCGGCATCGCTTCCAGCGCAAACAGCTTGCCCATCATTTCCGCACTCGGGTAAACCTTGGTGTCGTTCTTGATCGCCGGATCGATGAGCGTGTCCGCCTGTTCGTTGCCATTGGCGTAGTGCACGTAGTTGGTGATGCCGGCCATGACGTCCGGGCGCAGCAGGTAGTTCATGAAGGCGTAGCCGGCCTTTTCGTCCGGTGCGTCGGCGGGCATGGCGACCATGTCGAACCAGATGGCCGCGCCTTCCTTGGGAATCGCATAACCGATCTCGACGCCGTTCTTGGCTTCCTTGGCGCGGTTCTCCGCTTGCAGGATGTCGCCGGAAAAGCCCACCGCTACGCAGATGTCGCCGTTGGCCAGGTCACTGGTGTACTTCGAAGAATGGAAGTAACTGACATAGGGCCGCACTTTCATCAGCAAAGCTTCGGCTTTCTTGTAGTCTTCGGGATTCTTGCTGTGGTGCGGCAGGCCCAGGTAGTTGAGCGCCGCCGGGAGCAGTTCCGGGCCGTTGTCGAGGATCGCCACGCCGCACTTTTGCAGTTTTTCCATGTATTCGGGTTTGAAGATCAGATCCCAGGAATCCACCGGCGCGTTGTCGCCCAGCACCGCTTTGACCTTGGCGATGTTGTAGCCGATGCCAGTGCTGCCCCACAGGTACGGAAAGCCGTGCTCGTTGTTCGGGTCGTTGGTCTGCAAGGCCTTGAGCAGCGCCGGGTTGAGGTTCTTCCAGTTCGGCAACTGACTCTTGTCGAGTTTCTTCAGCGCCCCACCCTGAATCTGCCGCGCCATGAAGTGGTTCGACGGGAACACCACGTCGTAACCGGATTTGCCGGTCATCAATTTGCCGTCAAGGGTTTCGTTGCTGTCGTAGACGTCGTAGGTGACGCCGATGCCCGTGTCTTTCTGGAAATTCTTCGTGGTGTCCGGGGCGATGTAGTCAGACCAGTTGTAGACCTTGACCGTCTCGGCCGCGTGACTGACGGAAGCGGCCAGCAGCAGCGGCGCCAATGCGAGGGTTTTCTGGATCATGGGGCGATTCCTGTATGGGCTTTTTTTGTTGGCAGGCAATCAAAGGATCGAACAATCAGAAAATCAGCACGTAGCTCTTGCGCACGGTTTCCTGGATATCCCAGATCCCGAGCGTGTTGGCTGGCAACATCAGTGCGTCGCCGCCTTGTATGTGCAGGGTTTCGCCGCCACCGTCGGGGGTGAAGGTGCAGCGCCCGGAAATGAAATGGCAGAACTCCTGCGCGGTGATCTGCCGCCGCCAGCGGCCCGGGGTGCATTCCCAGACGCCGGTTTCAACGCCGTCATCGCGCTCGACGCTGGTGGTCGAGGCAATTGCGACGGGCTCGCCGAGGGGCACGGCGACCGGGCTGGATTCATCGAGCTCCAGCGTGGCTGTGTTCTTGAATTGGGTGATGCTCATGGCGTGACCTGTTTGTTGAGGGAAACGGCGGTTAGTGCATGAAACTTTCCATGAATCCGGCGACTTGGCTGGCGAGCTTGCGCCGCCAGGGCGCGGTCGCCGGATTGGCCAGCGTCTGGTCTTCATGCACGAAGCTTTTGATGATCGCGTTGTAACCGAGCCAACGGCATGGCTCCGGTTCCCAGGCACGCAGCGCATGAATGCCACCGTCGGGCAGGACCCACGGTTGTTGGGTCAGCTCGCTGTCGCGCTCAAGAATCAGATCGGCCAGGGTGCGCCCGCCAAGGTTGCTGGCGCCGACGCCCTCGCCGCCGTAACCGCCCGATAGCGCGATGCCGTTGGCGCGGTCGCAGAGCATGTGCGGTTTGAAATGCCGCGACATGCCGAGGTTGCCGCCCCAGGCGTGGGTGATCTGCACATTTTTCAGCTGCGGGAACAGTTCGCCGAACAGATAGCGGCGCAACTCGACTTCATCGCGAGTGAGGTTGAAGTCATGGCGCAGCTTGCCGGCGAACTGATAGCCGCCACGGGCGCCGAAAATCAGGCGGTTGTCGGCACTGCGCTGGCCATAGGTGACTTGACGGCTGAACTCACTGAAGGCCTGGCCGCGATTCAGGCCGATTTCGTCCCAGGTCGCGGCGGACAGCGGCTCGGTGGCGACGATCAGGCTTTGCACCGGCAACTGATAGCGACCAAGCGGCGGCAACGTCACCGAATAGCCTTCCACAGCCGGGACGATCCAACGGCTGCGCACGCTGGCCTTGGCGGTGCGCAAACTGCCAGTTTGCCAGTGGGTAACCGGGCTGTTTTCGTAGATTTTCACGCCCATGTTCTGCACGGTACGCGCCAGGCCACGGACCAGTTTCGCTGGGTGAATGGTCGCGACATGGGGGGCGAAGATGCCGCCGTAGGGCTTGGCCACGCGGATCTGCTGAGCCAGTTGATCGGGACTCAGCCAGCGGTAATCGTCGTCAGTCAGGCCTTGGGCATGCAGCTTGCTCAGGTAATCGCGCAGAACGGTTTCCTGCTCTGGGTAGCGCGCGGCACAATAAAGCACCCCGCCCTTGCGGTAATCGCAGTCGATGCCTTCGCGTTCAACGACGATCTCCACTTCATCGGGGATGCTGTGCAGCAGATCAAACGAAGCCCTGCGCTGCTGCGGCGATAAGCCTGCGAGCAAGCGATCCTCGCCCAGCAAGTTACCCATCAGCCAGCCGCCATTGCGTCCGGACGCACCGAACCCGGCGGTTTGCGCCTCGATGATGGCGATATCCAGGCCGGGCGCCTGTTTTTTCAGGTAGTACGCCGTCCACAGTCCGGTGTAACCGGCGCCGATGATCGCCACGTCGACATCCAGATCCCGCTCCAACGCGGGCCGCGCCAATAGCGGCTCATCGAGCTGATCCATCCACAAACTGATCGTGCGCCACGCCGACATGCCAGACTCCGCCACTGAAAACCTTCGATGGCGTCGATCCTAGTGGCTGCCTTCAGTGGATGTCTTGCGCGCGTGCCCGCAGAGAAATTTGTTTGGCGTAGGCCTTGGGCGACTGGCCGGTGTGCTCGCGAAAGCATTTGTAAAACGCCGACAGCGAATTGAAACCGGCGGCAAACGCCAGCTCGTCGACGCGCAATGGCGGTGCGGCGCTGTCCAGTGCACGCAGCAAATGCTGCAGGCGCGCCTGGTTGACGTAGCGATAAAAGCTTTGCCCGAGTACCTGATTGAGCAGATAGGAAATCTGATTGCGGCTGTACCCGCACTCCTTCGCCACCCTTTGCAGGTCAAGCTCAGGGTCCAGATAAGGCTGCTGCTTTTCGAAATACTGCTGCAGGTCTTCGGCCATGAAGCTCAGTTGGCGCGGTGACAGACCGAGACGACTGACCGCCGGACGGCTCGGTGCCGAACTGCCGTTGGTTTGGGTACGCACCAGCGAGGCGTATTCATTGACGCGCCATATCAGGCCGTCCTTGACCGTGATCGCTTCGCTGGAACGGAACGACACCAAACCATCGCCGCCACGCAAGGTCACTTCGTACTGAATGAACGCGGTATTGCCATCCACCCGAATGCGGTCGCAATGCTCGAGCAGTTCGTCGGATTCTCGCGGCATGCTCACGCGCACGTACTCGCGCAACTCATTAAGACCGAGTACACGGTTCTGAAAGAAATCGCTGTACTGGATATCGGCGTGATAAAGCGCCATGACGCTGTCCAGATCCCGGTGTTTCCAGCTCAGGTGATAGCGCATGACCGTGGCGGCCGTGGCCTGGGTCTGTTCTGGGCCGTCGTCATCGGCGTGCATAAGCGGCTCGGCGAAAAAGAACCGAGCTTGCCCAACTTCCTCTGCCGCTTCAATGAAAAATCCATGGTGGCGTTTTGGCGATAATCGATGAGCCAGTGACTTACATCAAAAAATGCGAATCAATCGCTAAACGGACTGAAAAAACTCACAGTTTTTTCACACACGGATGCTACTTTTAAAGCTCAAGCACTGGTTGAGCCAATGAAGGCTCTTCCCACCTAACATGAGCAAAAGGAAGCGCTCGATGAAGCAGGCGGGCAACACCATGAATAAAGGGTTCAGCAAAGTCACCTTTCCAAACGCTTGCCAGCTGATGCGCTGGCATTTTCATCCCATGGGTTTCGAGGCGACGATGGATGCGCCGGGCAGCCTGATCGCCCGTCTGTTTGATCGTGCCAGCGGCGAAACCATGATCGCCATCGCTGGCATTCCCTGCGCAACGGTGATGAACGCGGCGGACGTCGAGCGCATCATCGAGGCCATCGAAGATGAGCTGGAAGCTTTCACTCCTCCGGAATCTCTCAAGAACTACGCATAAACGACTGATTTAAAACAAAAAGCCCGCAGCGATGCGGGCTTTTTTATTGATCAGGCGCTGGCCTTCTCGGTTCGATGATCGACGAAGAACGGCTTGCCCTTGGCAACTCGATTCGATGCCCTCGGCATATTTACCGCTTGGGTTTCCTGCGGTTCGACGTACCAGTAGCAATGGCTGACGGCGCGCGTGATACCAACGTAGGCAAGGCGCAGGATTTCGTCTTTTTGCGCATTGTCGTACGGCTCGCTATCGCCACTTTTGCCCAATCCCGCCATGCGATACACCTGGTTCTTGTACGGAGAACTGGTCAGATGCTGGCAATCACCCAGCAGAAATACTGCATCAGCCTGCAAGCCTTTGGCGCTGTGATAGGTCAGCTGTTTCAGCCGCCGAGCCTCATAGGGCAAGCTCGAATCCACATTAAGTACAGGCTGAATATGCTGCTCTATCAATAACTTATCGCTGCTTTTTCGATAAAGCATCAGGATTGAATCTCCCCGCCGGTAATGCTCGGCCAGGCGCTGCCCCAACGCTTCATCGTCACGCTCAAGCACGTTGACCGGGTGAAGCGGCTTGGGCTCACCACTGGCCTTGGCCTTCTTGCCTGCGATCGCCGGCGCTGCACGGACAATGTGCTCGGCTGCGTCGATGATGTGCTGATGGCTGCGATAGTTGTCACTGAGCATGACCCGCGTGGTGCTTGGCGACGGAAACTCCTTGTTGAACTCCATGAAGTAACTCGGAGAACTGCCGCGCCAGCCGTAAATCGACTGCCAGTCATCACCCACACACAGCAACGATGAACGCTGTGCCCCACGCCCAACGTGCATGGCCGGGCCACGGCTGCGGATTTCATTGAGGCTGGCGCGAATCCACGAAACGATTTGCGGAGAGACGTCCTGGAATTCGTCGATCATCAAATGCGCCATCGGCCGCAGCAACTCATCGCTGAGCAGCTTGAGGTTTTCCGGCGAGTGTTCGCTGAACAGCGCGAACATGCGGTTGTAGGTCATGACTGGCGGTTTCTGATCCAGCAGGTGATCTTCAAATGCGCGCCAGAACAGGCTCAGGGCCTCAAAGAAAAAACGATCAGGATCGTCCTTGGCGAAGCTCATCCGGCTGACCGCGTCCGGCACATCCAGGCCGAGGTTTTCGATGAAGCCCGCCGCGGCGACAAAACAGTCCAGCAATGGCGCGGATGCCAGCTCGCCCTTGACCTTGTAATCAAATCCGGGACCGGCGCTAGCATCTCCGGCCAACGTCGCAAGAACGCGCCTGGATGACTCGTAACTATCCAGCCATATCAATGGCTTACGGCAGAAAGCTTGAAACAGGGTGCGCTTGACCGCCCATTCTGCGCGGACATTCAGCTTGGCGTTGGGTCGGGTTAGCTGGGCGTTTTCCCTGGGATCAAAGCCGAGCACCACCCAGGCATCGAGACTGGGAATATAGCCGTGAGCGTGGAAACGCGAGCCGTTGATTTCAAACGTTTGCCGACTCGGCTCAATGCCTTGGATAGGCCACGCACCGGCGCGAAACCACAGATCCTCGATGACATCGCAGAGCTCTTCATCGCGCTTGGCCGCCAGTTCGGTGACCGCCATGCGTTTCTGCACATCGGGATGATCGCGCTCCAGTTCCTTTAATTGCAAACCCGCGCGGGACAGCGGCTGGATCAATTGGCGGAAACGCTCATCCTCGTTGAACAAGCGGTGGTAGCAGGCATTGAGTTGCTGTCGTTGCGCGTCGTTGATCCGCAGGTCAAACGGATTGCTGTCGACCTCCTCTGCGCCACTTTGCGGGCGGTCGCTGAGGTTTTCGAAGGCCTGCAAGCGCTCGAAACCCGGCAGGCTGCGCACCATCGGCAGGATGCGCGAGTGGAAGGTTCGCACCAGTTCGCGCGCCTGCTTGAGGTTCAACGGCTGACCCCACAGCGTGAATATTTCGATGAGCTTGTTGATGAAGTCCTTGCGCGATTCACGGGTGAAGGTCACCACGGTCATCGAATCCAGCTCAAAACCCAGATAATGGCTGAGCAACAGTATGCGCAGCACCAACGTGGTCGACTTGCCGGCGCCCGCACCGGCGACCACCGAGGTGGACGGCGTATCGCTGAAGATCATTTTCCATTGCGCGGCGCTGGGCTGGGCGTGGGCCGGGAGCAAACGAGCGACGTCAGCCTTGATGCGTTTTTTCAATTCGGCGGTGAGCGGCAGGCGCCAGTCATCGAACAGGTTGTTATCGACGATGGGTGGCCGATGCTCGGTGTTGCGGCTGTCGCGAATCAGCAGCACCTGACGGCCCTCTTCCAGCCCCTCGAGCTTGCCTTCCTTGAAGCCGTACTCGACGCCGGCTGTGTGGCCACTGCGAAATCCGTCAGCTTGCCCGTGCAGCCACGATGCCCGGTGCTGCGCGCGCAGCTTGGTCAACCCGTGACCAAAGAATCGCGCGGCCAGACGCTTGAACCAGGGCATCTCGGCCAGTGGACGAAGTTCAGGGGGAAGATCGGGGGTGTGATGCGCCACGCTGACGGACTCCAGGGTGTGAGGCTGTGGCGGCTATGGTGTCTGGATTTGCTGATGAGTTCTAGCGAAATGCTTACAGGTCATCGGTTTAGGCGACGAATTGAAAGTCGGATGAGACGATTTTGAGGCAAATTCCTATCAAATAACCTGATCATGATGCGGCAGTTTTTGCGCTTTTTATCGATGATTGGCTGATAGATGATCGTCGTCATCAACCACGGGGCCCGCCCCCTGACGAACCTAATTTAAGGAGACGATCATGCTTGAACTCAGACCCTTCAGCTCGCTGGGCGGCGCCCATCATGGCTGGCTGGACGCGCATCACCACTTTTCGTTTGCCGAATACTACGATCCGCAGCGGATGAGCTGGGGCAACTTACGCGTGTGGAACGACGACATCATCGCCGCAGGCACCGGTTTCCCGCAGCATCCGCACCGCGACATGGAAATCATCACTTACGTGCGAGAAGGTGCCATCACGCACCAGGACAATTTGGGCAACAAGGGCCGCACCGAAGCTGGTGATGTACAAGTGATGAGTGCCGGCACCGGCATCGCCCACAGCGAGTACAACCTCGAAGACAAGGAAACCAAGATCTTCCAGATCTGGATTCTGCCGACCGAAACCGGTGCGCCGCCGTCGTGGGGAGCCAAGCCGTTTCCCAAAGGCGAGCGCGAAGGTTTTGTCACCTTGGCCAGCGGCAAAGACGGCGACGATGAGAGCCTGCACATTCGCGCCAATGCGCGCCTGGTGGCGGCGAACATCAAGGCCGGTGAAACCGCCGAATACCGGCTCGACGAAGGGCGTCGCGCCTATCTGGTTCCGGCCACTGGCGTGATCGAGGTCAATGGCTTGCGTGCCCAAGCGCGTGACGGTGTGGCGGTAGCCCATGAGCAAGTGCTGACGGTCACGGCGATCGAGGACAGCGAGATCGTATTGGTCGACCTGGCTTGATCGGCAGGCAATAAAAAAGGGCAACCATTACGGTTGCCCTTTTTCATGTGCGCATCATTTGCTGGAAATGGCGCCATCTACCAAAGTTTGCGCCTCGGCCACCAGTTGCTTGAGGTGGTCGTCGCCAAGGAAGCTTTCGGCGTAGATCTTGTAGATGTCTTCAGTGCCCGAAGGACGCGCGGCGAACCAGCCGTTTTCGGTCATGACTTTCAGACCGCCAATGGCCTGATCGTTACCCGGTGCATGGCTGAGGATGCTCTGGATCTTCTCGCCTGCCAGCTCGGTCGAGGTGACCTGCTCCGGCGCCAGCTTGCTCAGCAGTGCCTTCTGCTCAGGGTTGGCCTTGGCGTCGACGCGTACCGAGAACGGCTCGCCCAGTTCGTCGGTCAGCGCGCGGTAGGCCTGGCTTGGATCGCGCCCGGTGCGCGCCGTCATTTCGGCGGCGAGCAAGGCAGGAATCAGACCGTCCTTGTCGGTGCTCCATACGCCGCCATCCTTGCGCAGGAACGAGGCGCCAGCACTCTCTTCACCGCCAAAACCCAGCGAGCCATCGAACAGGCCATCGGCGAACCACTTGAAACCGACCGGCACTTCGTACAGGCGACGGCCCAGGCGCTTGGCCACGCGGTCGATCAGGCCGCTGCTGACCACGGTTTTGCCCACGGCGGCATCAGCGCGCCATTGCGGACGGTTCTGGAACAGGTAGTCGATGGATACCGCCAGATAGTTGTTCGGCGCGAGCAAACCACCGGACGGCGTGACGATGCCGTGGCGGTCGTGATCCGGGTCGCAGGCAAACGCCACGTCGAAGCGCTCTTTCAGGCCAATCAGGCCCTGCATCGCGTGGCTGGACGACGGATCCATACGGATTTGGCCGTCCCAGTCGACGGTCATGAAACGGAACGTTGAATCGACCTGTTTATTCACCACTTCCAGGTCGAGACGGTAGTGTTCGGCAATGGCCGACCAATAGCGCACCCCTGCTCCGCCCAGCGGATCGACACCCAGACGCAGCTTGGCGTCGCGGATGGCATCGAAGTCGATGACGTTGATCAGGTCGGCGACATAGGTGTTCAGGTAATCATGGCGATGGGTCGTGCTGGCCTTGAGCGCCTGCTCGTAGCTGATGAGTTTAACCCCGACCAGTTTGTTCGCCAGCAGCTCGTTGGCCTTGGCTTCGATCCACTTGGTGATGTGGGTATCGGCCGGGCCACCGTTGGTTGGGTTGTATTTGTAGCCACCGCTTTGTGGCGGGTTGTGCGACGGCGTGATGACGATACCGTCCGCCAGGCCGGAGGTACGGCCGCGGTTGTAGCAGAGAATGGCGTGGGAAACTGCCGGGGTCGGCGTGTACTCATCGCCTTGGGCGATCATCACGGTGACGCCGTTGGCGGCGAGGACTTCCAGTGCGCTGGCGCCGGCCGGGGTCGACAATGCATGGGTGTCGATGCCGACAAACAGCGGGCCGGTGATGCCCTGGGCTTCGCGATACAGGCAGATCGCCTGGCTGATGGCCAGAACGTGCCATTCGTTGAAACTCAAATCGAACGAACTGCCGCGGTGGCCGGAGGTGCCGAACGCCACTCGCTGGGTAGAAATCGATGCATCAGGCTGGCCGGTGTAATAGGCCGTAACCAGTCGCGGGATGTCGACCAACAGTTCTGCCGGTGCCGGTTTGCCCGCAAAAGGACTGAGTGTCATGCAAAAACCTCTGAAATCGGAGTGGTTCAGGAAATGCTGCGCAGTTTACTGGCAGTTTGACCACTGTGCGACGGGATGTATCCGAAACTCGCCCGATGTTTTTTAACGTTATTGGCCGGGCGACAGGCGCAAGGCATCGCCGAGCAAGCCGATGACACTCGGCAAATCCCGCTCGCCATGGTTTAGCGCGCTCAAACGCAGATGATCCGCATGCAAGCCCTGCAGACTGAACAGCTCGCCCGGTGCGACGATGATCTGTTGCTTGAGCAGGCGGTGAAAGACGCTTGCCATGTCGACCGGGCGTAACGAACGTACCCACACCGTCGCCCCGCCCGGCGGCTCGCCAATCTGCAGGGTATCGCCCAGGCGTTCGCGCAGTGTCTGGATCAACACGGCTCGCCGCTCACCCAGCATCCGCCGCAACACGGATAAATGCTGATCAAGCCGTCCGCCATTCAACAGCCGCGCAATTGCCTTCTGGCGAATGGGCGACAAGCGAAACGCCCGCAGCAGAAAATGGCGCTGCAATTCCTCGCGCCAGTGACGCGACAAGACAAAGCCGAATGGTGCTTCGGCGCCGATGAATTTCTCGAAAGTGGAAAACACCAGCAGACGATCAGGATCGAGCCAACTGCGCAAACGCTGCGAATCATTGCGCTCGTCAAGCTCGCTGTAGCAGTCGTTTTCCAGTACCCAGACGCCATGATGATTGAGCAACTGCGCCGTGGCCTGCTGACATTCGCGAGTGAAACCGTTGCCTTGGGGCATGCTCAGCACGGAAGACAGCAGGATCAAACGAACCGGCTCGTTCTTCAGCAGTGATTCGAGTGACGACAGATCGAGCACGCCTCGGGCAAGCAATGGCCACTCGATCACGCGTACTCCGCACGACTCAAGCAGGCGCAGGATGACCCAGTCGCACGGTGATTCGACAATCACGGTGGCCTGACGCAATCCAAGCACCGAAATCAGAATCTCCAGGACCCCGCGCAGATCAGCCCCGATATAAATGTCATCGGCGTGCCAGAAGTGCTCTGTCGAGCTGGTATACCGCGCCGCCAGCGCAACCCGCAGTTCCAGTTCACCGCAAGGCTGCACGAATGTCTGCAACTGACGCGGGTATTGACGCAAAAGCTCACGTTCCGAGGTCAGCAACGGACTGTCCAAAGGTTGCAGCGAGGCCGGTTCGTCAGCACTCAACACACACATCCCGGGACGCCTGGCGTTGACGTACAGGGTCTCCAGCAGGTCATTGCCGTTGCCGGGTGCATCCATGCTGAACTGCGCTTGCGCGTAATACCCTGACTTGGCGATCGAATAGACCCGGCCTTCCTTTTCCAGAAGCGAATAGGCGTATTGCACCGTTGAGATGGAGACATTCAGCCGGTCCGCCAGTTGTCGCAAGGAAGGCATGCGTACCGCCCCACCACCTCCGGCAGCATCAATCAGCGTTGTCAGATATCGATAAACTGCCTGATAAACAAAGTCGTTGTCCCGCGCGCCCTTCACACCCTCATTTCCGTAGATATTGGTTCACAATCCAGGCTCTGGCTCACCGTCAGCGTTCCGTCGACCGCTCGAACGGCGCAGCCGAACGCGCCTCGTCCGAACCCGAACTCTCCGAGGAGAATTGCGCAGGTGCATCAATCTGCACAGGACCCATCGCATACAGGCGGTTCAACAGCCTGACTGGCAAGCCGCTGACTTCCGTCAGCCACTTCATCACCTGCTCAGGTGCGTGCAGACCCTGCATGGCGCGGTGCAGGTCCGGCATGGCGACCAGCATGCCGGGATGACAGTTGCGCAGGAAGCGTTCGAGACCTTTGCCGTTGTCGATGAACGGCGCAAACAGCAGGCACGCCAACTGCGTTTCGGTCAATCCGAAACCATTGCTGAGGTAATCCTCGGCAAGCATCCGCAGTTGTTCTGGCCCGCCGGCGTTGTCGTAGCTGGCCAGCAAGTGCTCGCAGACGGGCTCGGCAACCTGCTTTCGCCGCATGTCGGCCAGCGTGTGCCGGACGTAATCGTCGATGCCCGCCTCATAGGCGCGCCCTTCGATGAACCGTGCATACAACCCTCGCACGTGTGCCGAGATCAGAGGATCAGCAAACACCGCTTCGCCCTGGTACAGCGCCAGATCATCAGGTTCATAACCGAGAAACTCGCCCAACAGCGGCCAGCGGTCCTCGAGCTTGCCGACCATCATGTTGTTGATGTCGATAAAACTGGTGCGCCGGCAGGCTTCGAATTCACCTTCCGGCCGCCACACGGTCCGGTCATCATCGGCACGCAGTTCCCGGTAAAAGTCGTCACCGAGCTCGTCGAGCAGAGGAAAAAGCGTTTCGAATCCGGCATTGACCAGGCCAGGAGCCGGTATTGCCACTCGCTGCATCGCGCGGTTCAGGCCTTCGAGGAAATGCTGCTGACTGCCTTTGGTTTCGGTGCTGATCATGGCGTCGACGCCGTTGTTCCAGCGCGCGATCTGGCTGTAGTACTCGGCCGTCGCCAGGTAGGCGTCATCCCATAATTCAGGTGTTTCCAGCCAGGTGCGACAGTGCCCCACCAGCAGCAGATTGACCCGGCTGGCCTCGCGCCCTTCATTGCTGACAGGCGTGCGATGGTCGAACGGCAGGACCTCGCGGTTATCCACCATCAGCACCTCGACCCGCGGATCGTCATAAAGGAATAGCGCGCTGTAGCTGCGATGCAGGTTTTGCAGGGCGAGCGGGCTGTCGCCATTCCAGCGCAGGGAAGCCACGCGCAGCTGAAAGGTCGCCGGAGCACGGCCGGCAATGGTCAGCTGAGCGGCCCGGAGCAAGGCCAGGGTATAGCAGCCGTCCCGCAGGCCGGACTGAGGCACCAGCACCTTGAACTGCCCGATGTTTTCCATGCCGCCAGCGGCCACCACCAAGCGCTGTATCAGCAATTGCAAAGCCGTGCGCTCGGCTCGGGAAAAGAAACTCAGCAAACGCTGCAATACTTGCTGATAGACATAGTTCATTGCCTGATCATGGATCGTGCTCATCGGTATTTACCCGGTATCAAAAGTTTCATGCCGCGCAGACATGACAGTAGGCGCGCGGCAATTGGATCAATAAGTAATAGACGCTGAAATGCTAACACTTACAAAGTTGTAGTTATTTGAAACACTTCACCTGAACAAAGCCTTCCAGACGCCAGGCTTGACGCTCAACCACCCGTATTCATTGGCCTTTCGCCACTCAACAATGTTCTGAGGAAACTTCCCACAACGTCCCACGCCAAATCATTACAAGAAAAAGAGAAGCAACTTCCGAATCGCCCTACAGCAATTAAACAGAAATTGACGAAGCCAGCTGAGCCAGCCATTTGATATTGCCTCGGACAAATTGAATGCACAGCCATAGCTCATTCCTTGAGATGAAAGTAATCATTCAATTATCAGTGCTTATAGTGTGATTAGAAGATACAGATGAACGGCAAAAACCAGTTCAGTTGCTGAAAAGGCCAATGCGTCGATATTGGGGAGGGTTTACTGACAGCGGAGGGTATAAACAGAAAAGAGTCCGTGGGGGCCACGGACTCTGATGATCGGATTTACGCGGTTTCCACTTGCAGGGCCACTCGCTCGCGGCATGGGCATTCGTCCATGTAGCGATGTGCTTCGACGAACTCGTTGAACGGGAATACACGAGTCTTGAGCGGCAAAAGCACGCGGTCAGCGGTCAACTGGTTGATGTCACGCAGAGCACGCTGCAGAGCGACGTGGTCCTGGACAATGCCCAGCTCCGGCTTGCCGGTGAAGTTGCCGATGCAGTGCACAAAGAACTGAATGTTCTTCTGGAACGCTGCACACGCCGGGAATGGGGTCTGGTTACCACCTTGCAGCCCGTACAGCACCAGACTGCCGCGTGGCGCCAGCACATCGCCGAGCAACGACATCTGCGGGCCGCCAAGACCATCGAACACCACATCGACGCCGCGGTTGTCGGTGATCTTGTTGATGCGCATCAACAGATCTTCCTCTTCGGTGACGATGACCTTCTCCGCACCGAGGGACAGCAGGTACTCCCGCTCCTCCGCCGATTTGGTCGCCGCGATCACTCGCACACCCAGCGCTTTGCCCAATTGCACAAACGACGGGCCGGCGCAGTGGCTGGCGTCGGTCACCAGCGCAAATTGACCGGGTTTGACCCGTGCCAGATCGGCATAAGCGAAGTAGGCGATCAGCAGCGGCGTGTAATGCACGCTCGCTTCGATCGGGCTGAGCACATCCGGATAACGGGTCAGCGCCGTGCGCGGCAGGACGATAGACTCGCCGTACACCGGATAGTCGTTCGGGCTTTCCGCCGGAAAACTGGCCACTTTGTCGCCGACGGACAGGTCGTCAACATCAGCGCCCACCGCAGTGACCACGCCAGCCATTTCATGACCGAGGCCCGAAGGCAGACGCGCCTGGGACGACGCCAGATTCTGGCGCCACAGGGTGTCGTACCAACTGATGCCGATTGCCTCGACACGCACCTGCACTTCGCCAGGACCTGGCTGAGCAGCCGCATGCTCTTCGCATTTGAGCACCTCGGCCGGACCAAACTTGTGAAAACGGATCGTGCGGGACATCGCAAACCTCGTCAAAGTAACCTCTAATGCCATGAACTCTATCTGGGCTTTGGACCCAAGACCATCAGTGGCTATTAATAGTCGACATGCCTGTCATTGATTCCGCATCAAGGGCGGCATTGGCAAAATCCATGAAAAAAGGCCTGCCACCGTCGCAGTAAAGCTGAATTTTCCGGTGCAGAGTACCAGCCTTTCCCCGTAAGATTCATGCCGGCCATTGTTCTCATATGGTCGCCCTCGTCAAGTTTGATGACTCTGCCAGGACTCCAGATGAATCGTAATGACCTGCGTCGTGTCGACCTGAACCTGCTGATCGTGTTCGAAACATTGATGCACGAACGCAGTGTGACTCGGGCCGCGGAAAAATTGTTCCTCGGCCAACCGGCTATCAGTGCGGCCTTGTCGCGCCTGCGCAGCCTGTTTGACGATCCCTTGTTTGTCCGCACCGGCCGCAGCATGGAACCTTCCGCGCGCGCGGTGGAAATCTTCGCCCTGCTCTCGCCTGCCCTTGATTCGATCTCGACCGCCGTCAGTCGTGCCGCCGATTTTGATCCGGCGACCAGCACCTCGGTGTTTCGCATCGGTTTGTCCGACGACGTCGAATTCGCGCTGCTGCCCATGCTGCTCAAACGTCTGCGCGCCGAAGCACCGGGCATTGTCCTCGTGGTACGGCGGGTCAATTACATCCTGATGCCGGGCCTGCTGGCCTCCGGCGAGATTTCGATCGGCGTCAGCTACACCACCGACCTGCCGGCCAACGCCAAGCGCAAGGTCCTGCGCCGCAGCGCACCGAAGCTGCTGCGCGCCGACACCGTGCCGGGGCCGCTGAGCCTGGACGACTACTGCGCCCGACCGCATGCACTGGTGTCGTTCGCTGGCGACCTCAGTGGTTTCGTCGATGAAGAACTGGAGAAACTCGGACGCAAACGGCACGTGGTGCTGGCGGTACCGCAGTTCAACGGACTGGGCACGCTGCTGGCGGGCACCGATATCGTCGCGACCGTGCCGGATTACACGGCTGAGGCACTGACGGCGGCTGGAGGGCTTCGTGCTGAAGATCCGCCGCTGCCGACGCGGACCTTTGAATTGCACATGGCATGGCGTGGGTCGCAGGATAACGACCCGGGAGAGCGGTGGTTAAGGTCGCGGATTCAGATGTTTTTTGGAGATCCGGATAGTCTTTAGGAACTACTTGCCACCCGTCACATCCAGAAAAGTCCCGGTGACAAACGAAGCCTCCGCGCTGGCCAGCCACAAAATGGCCCGCGCCACCTCTTCCGGCTGACCGCCCCGGCCCATCGGGATCGACTCCTTCACGCGATCCACCCGCCCCGGCTCGCCGCCGCTGGCGTGCATATCGGTATAGATGTGCCCCGGGCGAATGCAGTTGACCCTGATCCCTTCCCGCGCGACTTCCTTGGCAAAGCCGATGGTGAAAGTTTCCAGCGCGCCTTTCGATGCTGCGTAGTCGACGTATTCATTCGGGCTGCCCAGGCGCGCCGAGGCAGAAGAAACGTTGATCACTGCGCCACCTGTGCCGCCGTGCCGGTAAGCCATGCGCTTCACCGCCTGCTGCGCGCACAGGATCGGCCCAAGCGCATTGACTGCGAAGATGCGCTGCATGCGTTCGAATCTCAGGTCCTCCATGCGTGACTGCTTCGCCAGCACGCCAGCGTTATTGACCAGAACGTCGATACGCCCGAATGTACGATCAATGGCCGAGAACAGCTCAGCGACCTGCTCAGGGTCAGCGCTGTCAGCACGCACCGCCAGCGCCTTTCGCCCCAACGCTTCGATATCCGCCACCACCACCAGCGCGGCGGACTCGTTGGCGACGTAGCTGATGGCGACGTCATAGCCTTGCGCGGCGGCGAGTCGGGCGGTGGCGGCGCCGACTCCGCGACTGCCGCCGGTGATCAGAATCAGCGGTGCTTGCGAAAGGTTATTCATGCGACGTTCTCCCGAGCAGTTGGGCTGTGTCAGCCGATGATGATGGCGCCGCTGGCGATCACCACGCACGCCAGCATCCTGCGGACGGTGAGCTTTTCACCGAGGAACAGATAGCCGAGCAATGCCGCGAACAGCACGCTGGTTTCGCGCAGGGCCGACACCGCGCCCAGTGGCGCTTCGTTCATCGCGTAGATAACGATTGCGTAAGCCAGTAAGGAAACCAGTCCGCCGCCCACAGCGGCGAGCATGCCGGGCCGTACGGAAAACAGACTGCGGGCGTCGCGCAGGCCGATATACACCAATGGCATCAACACACCCCACAGGGCGCTCATCCACACCGTGTACGCGAGCGGCGCACCGGACAGCCTGGCGCCAATGCCATCGACGACGCTGTAGGCGGCGATGAAACAACCGGTGCCCAGCGCATATGGCAGGCTCGGCACCGACAGGCTGCGCCCGCGGAACGCCAACGAAATGATGCCCCCGGACACCAGACCAATGCCGAGCAGTTCGCCGGGGGTTATGGTTTCGCCGGCAAACAGCGCGGCGCCGAGGGTGATCAGCGCCGGCGACGACCCACGGGAAATCGGATAGATCTGCCCTAGATCGCCGACCCGATAGCTGCGTACCAGAAACAGGTTGTAGCCGACATGCAGCAGTGCCGAGAGCAGCGCATACCCCCAGCTCTCAGGTGCAGGCGCGGCCATGAAAAAGGTGGCGATGAGGCAGACGATGGCGATGGCCACGCACATCATCGTCATCGACCAGAGCCGATCGGCGCCACCGCGCAGCAGCGCGTTCCAGCTGGCGTGCAGGAGCGCGGCGAACAGAACGAGGAGTACGAGATGGATTGGCATGCAGCATTCTAAGCATCTCTGGCATCGGCCTTACAGTGAAGTCTCCTCATTACACCGTGAGCAATTGCTCATACTTCAGCGCTGTGCGCTCTGCACCTTCAGCGCTTCACTGAGCAACCATTGACGAAATCTGAGGATGTGCGGCTGGGTCTCGATGCCTTTGGGGCAGACGAAATAATAAGCAAGCGGCGAAGTGAACGGCACATCGAACAGCCTCACCAGACGGCCATCGGCGATTTCGTTTTCGACATGGCCGCTGCGCACCAATGCAACGCCCTGGCCGAGCAACGCAGCTTCCACCGTCATGTTGGTGTCGCCAAACCTGACGCCTTCGCGCAGCGGTAAAAACTCCAGCCCGACGGACTGAAACCACACCTCCCATTTCGGCGCCAACTCGGCGCCGTCGCGAATGAGTAACGGCATCTGCAGCAACTCGGCGGGACTGCCCGGCCTGCCGACGCGCTGCAGCAGTTCGGGGCTGGCCACGGGAAACACCTGTTCGCCGAACAGGAACTCTGAATACAGGCCGGGGTAATTGCCCTTGCCCAAGCGGATTGCGACATCGGCTTCGCCATTGGCGAAGTGGATGATCTCGTCCGTGGTATCCAGCGACACCAACAGCTCCGGGTGCAGGCGCGACAGAGTCGGCAAGCGTGGTAGCAGCCACTTCAAGGCAAACGAATAAGTGGTGCTGACAGTCAGGCGAACCCTGTCCTTTTGCTCGCGCAGATCCTCCAGCGTTGCTTCAAGGCTGATGAAAAACTCGCGCACGATCGGCGCCAGCGTCGCCCCCGCTGTTGTAAGGCGTAACGCCTTGCCGCGCTCGAACAATTGCAAGCCCCAAAGTTCTTCGAGGTGCCGGAGCTGGTGACTGACGGCGCTTTGGGTCACGTGCAGTTCTTGAGCGGCAGCCGTGAACGTCGGGTGCCGGGTGGCCACTTCGAAAGCCCGCAGGGTCGCGGTCGGGGGCAGGTCGCGCATAAAAATGATCCGGGGACGGTAAATGGCAGAGCATGAGGTTACGCTCATGTTAGAGCGAAACTCCCTTGGTTGCCCGTTCCGCGATATTGGCGTATTGCTCCGGCAAGTGGGCGAGGTGCTGGTAACAGCGAAGTATTTAATCGCCGGATAATCCTCCGCGCGCAGCGTCGGGCGCAATCATTGCAGATCAAGCAACACAGAATTGCCTTCAGGCCGATTGTTAGCCCCCTAACGAAAGGTGCATGCTAGAGGGCTGCCTCGCCGCTTATATCATTCCGAATGATAGTTACCTTTGCTTCATTCGATTCGTGCCATCACACCCGCGCCGAGCATCATCCGCCCATCTTCAATACTTCGGCGGATTGCATCCATGGAACAATCACTCAAACATTTGCGCTTCCCGTTGGCCATGCTGGCCGTACTGGTGATGAGCGCCTGCGGCAAAACTCCGGAGACTGCCGGCGCCCCGCCCGCTGCCAAAGTCAGCGTAGCCAAGGTGCTGGAACAACCGGTCAACGAGTGGGACGAATTTACCGGGCGCCTCGAAGCGCCGGAAACCGTTGAAATCCGCCCACGGGTTTCGGGCCAGATCGATCAGGTCGCGTTCACCGAAGGCGCGCTGGTCAAGAAAGGCGACCTGCTGTTCCAGATCGATCCGCGTCCGTTCCAGGCCGAGGTACGCCGCCTCGAAGCTCTGGTTGCTCAAGCCCGCGCCACCGCCACTCGCAGCGAAAACGAAGCCGCTCGCGGTGAACGTCTGCGTACCAGCAACGCCATTTCCGCTGAACTGGCCGACTCGCGCACCAGCGCTGCCCAAGAGGCCCGCGCCGCCGTCGGTGCTCTGCAGGCACAATTGGACCTGGCCAAACTGAATCTGAGCTTCACCCGCGTGACCGCACCGATCAGCGGCCGCGTCAGCCGCGCCGAAATCACTGCCGGCAACCTGGTGACCGCCGACACCACCGCACTGACCAGCGTCGTCTCCACCGACAAGGTCTACGCCTATTTTGACGCCGACGAACGCGTATTCCTCAAATACACCCAACTGGCCCGCAACGGCCAGCGTGGCGCCACTACGCCGGTATACATGGGCCTGTCCAACGAAGACGGCAACCCGCACCTCGGCCAGATGAACTTCGTCGACAACCAGGTCAATCCGAAAACCGGCACCATCCGTGGTCGCGCAGTCTTCGACAACGCTGACGGCACCTATACCCCGGGCCTGTACGCACGGCTGAAACTGGTCGGCAGCGGCACCTACAACGCCATGCTGATCAATGACGAAGCCGTGGGCACTGACCTGGGCAAGAAGTTTGTGCTGGTGATGGATGGCGACAACAAGACCGCCTACCGCGCCGTCGAACTCGGTCCGAAAATCGAAGGCCTGCGCATCGTCCGCAACGGTCTGAACAAGGACGACACCATCATCGTCAAGGGCTTGCAACGAGTTCGTCCTGGCTCACCGGTCACCCCTGAGGTGATTCCGATGGCCAGCGAGCAGACCCTCGCCGCCCTCGCTCAACAACGTCAAGCGCTGGAAGCCAGCAACCTGCCCAAAGTTGCCCCTGCCAAGGGTGCATCGGGTTCGGCTGCGAAGCTGGCTGCTACGACCCCACGCGGTTAAGGGACGACAACTCCGATGAATTTTTCCCAATTCTTCATTTCCCGGCCGATCTTCGCAGCGGTGCTGTCGCTGTTGATCCTGATCGCCGGCGCGATCTCGCTGTTCCAGTTGCCGATCAGCGAATACCCGGAAGTCGTGCCGCCGACCGTGGTCGTGCGCGCCAACTTCCCGGGCGCCAACCCCAAAGTCATCGGTGAAACCGTGGCCGCTCCGCTGGAGCAGGCCATCACCGGCGTCGAGAACATGCTGTACATGTCCTCGCAGTCGACCGCCGACGGCAAGATCACCCTGACCATCACCTTCGCCCTGGGCACTGACCTGGACAACGCGCAGGTGCAGGTGCAGAACCGGGTAACCCGAACCGAGCCGAAGCTTCCCGAGGAAGTAACGCGCATCGGTATCACCGTCGACAAGGCATCGCCCGACCTGACCATGGTTGTGCACTTGACCTCACCGGACAAGCGCTACGACATGCTGTACCTGTCCAACTACGCGATCCTCAACATCAAGGATGAGCTTGCTCGCCTCGGTGGTGTCGGTGACGTGCAGTTGTTCGGTATGGGCGACTACTCGCTGCGCGTCTGGCTTGACCCGAACAAGACCGCTTCACGCAATCTGACCGCCACCGATGTGGTGACCGCGATTCGCGAGCAGAACCGTCAGGTCGCCGCCGGTCAACTGGGCGCGCCCCCTGCCCCGACCGCGCAAAGCTTCCAGCTGTCGGTCAACACTCAAGGCCGTCTGGTTTCCGAAGAAGAGTTCGAGAATATCGTCATTCGCGCTGGCGACGACGGTGAGATCACTCGCCTGAAGGACATCGCGCGCATTGAACTGGGTTCCAGCCAATACGCCTTGCGCTCGCTGCTGAACAATCAGCCGGCTGTAGCGATTCCGATCTTCCAGCGTCCCGGTTCCAACGCCATCGACATTTCCAACGAAGTGCGCGGCAAGATGGAAGAGCTGAAGAAAGGCTTTCCGCAGGGCATGGACTACAGCATCGTGTATGACCCGACGATCTTCGTCCGTGGCTCGATCGAAGCGGTGGTTCACACCCTGTTCGAAGCGCTGATCCTCGTGGTGCTGGTGGTGATTCTGTTCCTGCAGACCTGGCGCGCCTCGATCATCCCGTTGGTGGCAGTGCCGGTATCGTTGATCGGTACGTTTGCGGTCATGCACCTGTTCGGTTTCTCGCTCAACGCCTTGTCGCTGTTTGGCCTGGTACTGGCCATCGGTATCGTGGTGGATGACGCCATCGTCGTGGTGGAAAACGTCGAACGGAACATCGAACTCGGCCTGACGCCGGTCGAAGCGACCAAGCGCGCCATGCGGGAAGTGACCGGGCCGATCGTGGCCACGGCACTGGTGCTGTGTGCGGTGTTCATTCCAGCGGCGTTCATTTCCGGCCTCACCGGGCAGTTCTACAAACAGTTCGCACTGACCATCGCGATCTCGACAGTGATCTCGGCGTTCAACTCGCTGACCCTGTCGCCAGCGCTGGCTGCCGTGTTGCTGAAAAGCCACGATGCGCCGAAAGACCGCTTCTCGAAAGTGCTCGACAAGATCTTCGGCGGCTGGCTGTTCCGTCCGTTCAACCGTTTCTTCGACCGTGCCAGTCATGGCTACGTCGGCACCGTGCGCCGGGTTATCCGTAGCAGCGGCATCGCCCTGCTTGTGTATGCAGGCCTGATGGTACTGACCTTCTTCGGTTTCTCCAGCACGCCGACCGGTTTCGTACCCGGCCAGGACAAGCAATACCTGGTGGCCTTCGCGCAATTGCCGGATGCCGCGAGCCTGGATCGCACCGAAGACGTGATCAAGCGCATGTCCGACCTCGCGCTGAAACAGCCGGGCGTGGAAAGCGCCGTAGCGTTCCCGGGCCTGTCGATCAACGGTTTCACCAACAGCCCGAACGCCGGCATCGTCTTCGTGACGCTGAAACCGTTCGACGAGCGTAAAGACCCGAGCATGTCCGCCGGCGCGA
Source organism: Pseudomonas sp. ef1 (assembly GCF_007293365.2). Classification (NCBI taxonomy): domain Bacteria; kingdom Pseudomonadati; phylum Pseudomonadota; class Gammaproteobacteria; order Pseudomonadales; family Pseudomonadaceae; genus Pseudomonas; species Pseudomonas sp. ef1. The sequence goes on from NZ_CM129815.1 coordinate 4,203,493, forward strand.
TTGCCGGCGCCTTGAACGGCCAGTACGCGAACATTCAGGAAGCGTACATGGCGATCTTCCCGCCACCGCCGGTACAAGGTCTGGGCACCATTGGTGGTTTCCGCCTGCAAATCGAAGACCGGGGCAACCTGGGCTACGACGAGCTGTACAAAGAAACCATGAACATCATCAACAAAAGCCACAACGTGCCGGAACTGGCCGGCCTGTTCACCAGCTATACGGTGAACGTGCCGCAGGTCGATGCCGCCATCGACCGCGAAAAAGCCAAGACCCACGGCGTGGCCGTCAGCGACATCTTCGACACCCTGCAGATCTACCTGGGTTCGCTGTATGCCAACGACTTCAACCGCTTCGGGCGCACCTATCAGGTCAACGTTCAGGCCGAACAACAGTTCCGCCTTGAATCCGATCAGATCGGCCAGCTGAAAGTACGCAACAACAAAGGCGAAATGATCCCGCTGGCGACCTTTATCAAGGTCAGCGACACCTCCGGGCCGGACCGCGTGATGCACTACAACGGCTTCATCACCGCTGAAATCAACGGTGCCGCAGCTCCGGGCTATAGCTCTGGCCAGGCGGAAAAAGCCATCGAGAAACTGCTCAAGGAAGAACTTCCGAACGGCATGACCTATGAGTGGACCGACCTGACCTACCAGCAGATTCTGTCCGGCAACACCGCGCTGTTCGTGTTCCCGCTCTGCGTACTGCTGGCGTTCCTGGTGCTCGCCGCCCAATACGAAAGCTGGAGCCTGCCACTGGCGGTGATCCTGATCGTACCGATGACCCTGCTGTCGGCCATCACCGGTGTGATCATTTCCGGCGGTGACAACAACATCTTCACCCAGATCGGCTTGATCGTACTGGTGGGACTTGCCTGTAAAAACGCGATTCTGATCGTCGAGTTCGCCAAGGATAAACAGGAAGAAGGCCTCGATCCGCTCGCTGCGGTGCTGGAAGCCTGCCGCCTGCGTCTGCGGCCGATCCTGATGACCTCCTTCGCGTTCATCATGGGTGTGGTGCCACTGGTGTTCTCCAGCGGCGCCGGTGCCGAAATGCGTCACGCCATGGGTGTCGCGGTGTTCTCCGGGATGCTCGGGGTGACCTTCTTCGGTCTGCTGCTGACGCCAGTGTTCTATGTACTGATCCGTAACTTTGTCGAACGCGGCGAGCAGCGCAAAGCAGCCAAGGCGCACACTCTTCAAAAGCCACTGGAGGCGCAACAATGAGTCTGAAAGTCTTCCTGCCGAGTCTGCTGGTGCTGGCCCTCAGCGCCTGCGCCGTCGGCCCCGACTACAAGACCCCAGCTACGGAGGCGGCCAACATCACGACCGCCACCGACGGCGCCGCCGGGCAAAAGAACTTCGACCGTTCGAAATTCGAAGGCATCTGGTGGCAGCAATTCGATGATCCGACTCTGAACCAGTTGGTGAGCCAGTCGCTGCAAGGCAACCGTGAACTGCGCGTGGCGTTCGCCCGCTGGAAAGCCGCCCGGGCGATCCGCGACGACGCCAGCAATGATGCGATGCCGACCATCACCAGCCGCGCCAGCAGCGACTTGGGCAAGGGCCAGATTCCCGGCCAGACCACCGACCGGGTCAATAGCGAGCGTTATGACCTCGGTCTGGACATGGCCTGGGAGCTCGACCTGTTCGGCCGCATCCAGCGCAATCTGGAAGCCAGTGACGCCGACCAGCAGGCCGCCGAAGCCGATCTTTACCAGTTGCAAGTCACCATGATTGCCGAACTGGTCGACGCCTACGGTCAACTGCGCGGCGCCCAGCTGCGGGAAAAGATCGCCGTGGCCAACCTGAACAACCAGCAGGAGTCGCGCAAGATCACCATCAGCCTGCGTGACGCCGGTGTCGGTGATCAGCTCGATGTCGAACGCGCCGATGCGCGTCTGGCCAACGTCGAAGCCACGGTGCCGCAGTTGCAGGCGGAACAGGTTCGGCAGAAAAACCGTATCGCTACCCTGCTCGGTGAGCGCCCGGACAAACTGACCGTCGACCTGAGCCCGAAAGATCTGCCGGCCATCGCCAAGGCGCTGCCGATCGGTGATCCGGGTGAACTGCTGCAACGTCGTCCGGACATTCTCAGCGCCGAACGGCAATTGGCTTCGGCCACTGCGCGCATCGGCGTGGCCAAGGCCGACCTGTTCCCGCGGGTCAGCCTCAGCGGCTTCCTCGGCTGGACCGCCGGACGTGGCTCGCAGATCGGTTCCTCGGCAGCCAACGCCTGGGCACTCGGCCCGAGCATCACCTGGGCTGCGTTTGACCTCGGCAGCGTCCGCGCCCGTTTGCGCGGTGCCGATGCTGACGCCGAAGGCGCGCTGGCCAACTACGAGCAACAGGTGCTGCTGGCGCTGGAAGAATCGGAAAACGCCTTCAGCGATTACGGCAAGCGTCAGCAACGTTTGATCTCGCTGATCCGTCAGAGCGAATCGAGTCGCAAGGCCGCTGATCTGGCGGAAATCCGCTACCGCGAAGGCACCACCGATTTCCTCGTCCTGCTCGACGCCCAGCGTGAGCGCCTGAACGCCGAAGACAGTCAGGCCCAGGCCGAAGTCGAGCTGTATCGCGGCATCGTCGCGATCTACAAGGCCCTCGGCGGTGGCTGGCAACCGGAGACAGTCGCCAGCAAGTAAAGGTTGTTAAAGAGCTCCTTTGGTTGGCCGCAACCAACCAAATTTTTTGCCCCGCGTATCATTCGGTCGCGGGTTTTTTTTATGCCACTGAATCACCAATCCCGTGTAGGAGCTGTCGAGTGCAACGAGGCTGCGATCCTTGATGGGAATGTAGCCGGGGACGCTCTGCGTCCCAAGATCAAAAGATCGCAGCCTCGTTGCACTCGACAGCTCCTACAGGGGGATCAGTGTTCCAGTACCGTCACGGTGGCGGTTGTACCGGCGCGCAGGCGATCCTTACCGGCAAAGTCACCATCAATCCCAATGCGCACCGGCACCCGCTGCGCCAGCTTCACCCAGGTGTAACTCGGGTTGATGTTTGCCAGCAATCGGCTGCCGGGCGCGTTTTCGCGGTCGGCGATGGCGAAGGCGATGCTTTCCACCGTGCCGCCGAAACGCTCACCGCTCATCAATTGAATGCGCACCCGATCACCCTCCGCGATTCGCGGCAGCTTGGTTTCTTCGAAATAGCCGCTGACGTAGAACGAATCGCTGTCGACCAACGCCAGCAGTGCCCCGCCCGCCTGTGCGTAATCACCTTGGCGGGTAAGCAGGTTGGTGACATAACCGCTGACCGGCGATTCGACACGGGTGCGCTGCAAATCCAGTTCAGCCTGGGTCAGCGCAGCAATTGCCAGTTGCACATTGGCTTCGGCCAAGCCGAGGTTGGCCTGATTGCGCAGCAGATCCGCTTGGGCAACCGCCACGTCGGTACTGGCCTTCTCCCATTCTTCACCTGAAATCGCGAAGCCCTGCTTCAGCGTACGTCGCCGGCGCTCCTCGCTCTGGCGTTGCTTGAGCAACGCTTCACTGGCGACGATTGCCGCTTGCGATTGCCCCAGCGAAGCCTTGGACACTTCCACCGAGCGTCGGGCATGCTCGACCGCCAGTTGATAGCGCGCCGGATCGATCTCCAGCAACAATTGACCTTTGTCGACATGCTGGTTGTCCTGCACCGCCAGTTTGACGATACGCCCCGAAACATCCGCCGACAGCGTCACCACATCCGCCCTCACCCGAGCATCCCGTGTCCACGGCGCGCGGGTGTAATACTCCCAGGCAAACCAGCCGAGGACGATCGCCAGGATCACCACTGCCACGGTCATCATTCGTGCAACTAGTGCTTTCAAGACATCAGGCTCCCATCAACAGAATCAGCGTGGCGCAGACACAGGCGTACAGCGCGCCTTCGAACAGCGCTTCATGCCAGACCAGGCGCAGTAGGCCCAGGCGGCGCAAGCACCAGTCCAGCAACATGAAAATCGGGATTGCCAGTAACAGTGCCTGGGCAATCGGCGGCAGGTAAACCCCGCCAATTTCGAAATCAATGGGCAAGTTGCGGTTCTCCTTCCAGACCTTGAGGTTGCAAATATTCGCCGTGCCGCTCGAGGAACGACACCACAATCAGCAGCGCCACACGCATGCGAAAAACCGACCATAAATGTTCATGGCTGGCGGCGTGCAACTCGTCCAGCTCATCTCCGAGTTGGTGCAACGTCGCCAGCAGCACCGGGAGCTGCACATCCGCGCGTCCGGCGACCAGGCGACCGGTCTTGCGTAACGCCGATACCAGGCGCTGGCTGAACGCATCGGTGAGTAACGCGTTGTTCTGCACCTGCTGCCTCATCTGATGCATGGCCACGCCGAGGGCTACGCAAGCCAGGCTGATTTCATACAAGCGTTGCATGGCGCGATCGTTTGCCGCTGGCAGCAGGCCGAGCATGCTGGTCAGGCGATCGGTCATCCGACTCTCGAAGGCGAATTGTTGTTCATCGGTGGCCGGCATTTTGCTCAGTTGGTACACCTGCTCCCGCGCTTCGCCGTACAGGCGCCGGATGCGCAAGGCCGGGCGGAACGGGAAGATCAGCGCATAAACGATCAAGGCCAGCATCGCTGCACTGACGTAGGCGCCGGCGAATTCGAACCATTGGATCGCCGTATTCTGCCCAGTGCCGGTGTTTTGCGGTCCGAGCATGAGAAAACTCGACAGCCCAAGGCCCATGCCGATGCCGGCGGTGGCCGGACTGGAGATGCCCACGGCAATGGCATACAGCAGCGGCGCCAGCAGCAAGGCCAGCAGCTCGAAATCACTGATCGCCGGCACCAGCATGAATTGATAGAACGCCGACACCACCAGCGCCAGACCCAAACCTCGCGCATAGCTTTGCGCAGCCATGAGCGGACGCGGAAACGTCGCCATCAGCGAGCAGAGAATCCCCACCAGAATCATTCCGCCGCGCGCGCCATCCCACGCCGTTTCGATCCAGATCAGTCCGCTGACCAACAGCGCGGTAAAGGCGCGAATGGCGTTCATCGAGGCCAGGGTGAAATCCAGATGCAACGGACTGCTCTGGCCGCGATAGAGGCAACTGGCCGGGCGCCCTTCCTGAATGGCGTCGCTCAGTTCGAGAATCTGCTCCAGTTGCTGCAGCAGGCGCGCCTGCTCCCAACGCAGCGCCCAGGCCAGTGAACGCAGGGCCGCACTCATGTTCTCGGTCTGCTGCTCGGCCTTGTACGCCAACGCTTCGAACTGTTGCTGCAAGGTGACGAAACGTTGCCGGTCCGCGCCAGACAGCGCACGACCCTGTTGCGCCAGTTGCTCAAGCAACGTCAGTTCCTCGGCCCGCAGTTGCTGCACCTCCAGCGGCAGATCGCCCTCCCAGCGTTCGATGAGCAATTCGCGCTGATGCCGTAGCGCGGTCAGTCGCGACGTCAGCAGCATCAGTTGATTGCCGAGCAGCAACACCAGATTGTCGGCATCGCGCAAACGTGGGGCATCGAAATACAAATGGCGCCGCAACCCCTCCAATGCGCTGATCTCGCCGAGCAGTTGCATCTGCCGACGCTGAAAATCGGCTTCGCTTTCTTCCGTGCGAAGCACTTCGGCGGCGTGGCTGGCGGCCAGTTTGATCACCTGATCGATTTTGGCGAAATAACCTTTGGCCACTGCTTCAGGCCGGGCTGTGAGCAGGCTCACCACGCACACGCAGGCAACGGCCAGCAGGGTTTCGGTGACGCGGGTGACCGCTAGCAAAAACGTGCCTTCCTGGTCCGGGATCGCCAGCAAGGCCACCACCACCGCCGTGTAGCCACTGAGCACGAACGCCTGGGAACTGGTGTAGCGCAACAAGGTGCCGCCCGCTGTGCACAGCGCCAGCCACAACGCCAATGTCGTGATGAACGGCAGCGGCGCCTGAGGAAAAATCGCCATGATCAGCACCGCCACCGCGGCACCCACGGTGGTGCCGACCACTTGGCCGAAACTGCGCGCCAGTGCCATCCCTGCCAATGGCTGACTGACAATCACCACAGCCATAATCGACCACTTCGGTTGTTCGAGATCGAAAATGAACGCCAGATATAGGGTCAACAGCCCGGCGGCGATGGTCCGCAGGGCAAACAGCAGAACAGCCTGACCGGGATGGATCAAAGCCTTGAAATAGGTGTACAGCGCAGACATAGGCACTCTCTTTAAAACGACTTCTGCAAGCGTAGACATTGCAGCAAAAGCCTGACGGATTTCACAGTCGACACGTGTTGTAGGACGATTCGCCGGCAACGGTTTGACTCCCGCGCCAAGCTGAACGAAGCTTGCCGCTCTGCTCAAGTTCGAAGCTTTCGGAAACCCCGCATGACTCAGTCCCGCCGCAACCTGCTGATCGGCCTAGGCCTCGTACTGATCCTCGGCGTCGTCTGGCTGTCATGGCGCAGCAGCACACCGACCATTCCCGATGCTATCAAACATGGCTACAGCGAAGCGCTGAACGCCGCGCGCACTGGTGAACCCGGAGCGGCGCGCCAGTTGTACCAGCAATTGGGCCGCCCGGACATCTCGGTCAAACGCCGGGTCTGGCTGCACGGCGAGCTGCCCAACTACCCCAGCCCGCAGGCCTTGAAACTGGCTGACATCGACCTGCATCACGAAGCGCCGCAAGTGCGCGTCGCCGCGATCAAAAGCATCGTCGGTCTGGTGCCCGGCGGGCAACGCAGTCTGCTGCTCGGACCGTTGCTCGACGATGAAGAACAAACTGTCCGTTTCGCTGCGATCAATGCCCTGCTCGGCCTGAGCCCGGACGAGCTCGGCCTGTATTTCGCACCGCTACAGCAGGCTATCGACGGCTGGCAACAGACCTTGGAAAACCAGCCGGAAAGCGCTGCCAACTATGCGCAACTGGCCCGTCTTTATATCCATAACGCCGAATACAAACAGGCCCAACAGGCGTTGGACAATACCTTGCGTCTGGAACCCGGCAACCTGCCGGCGCTGGTCATGCAGATCGATGTGCTTGACCGCCAGGGCCAGAGCGATGCCGCACGCCAGTTGCTTGCCCGCCAGCTCAAGGCGCAGCCAGATTCGGCCTATCTGCAACATGCCCTCGGCCTGTGGCTGCTGCACCACGGCCAGCGCGAATACGCCCTGCTCGGCCTGTCCAAAGCGGTAGAACTGGAGCCGGACAACAAGGATTATCGCTACGACCTCGCCACCACTCTGCACAGCGCGGAAGAACTGGAAGCGGCGCAAAAACAGCTGCAGGAAATCGTCCAGCGCCACCCCGCCGACCGCAAGGCGCGGGTGTTGCTGATCAACTACTGGAAGGAAAGCGGCCAACTGCAGAATGTGCAGATCCTGTTGGCGCAACTGGAGCAGCTGAATCCGGACGACCCGGCTTTGCAGCAAGGTCTTTAATCCAGTCAGGGCGGACTCAATTGGCCGCCCGTCCAAGAAAAAGCGGAACCGTGAACACGCCGTGAGGTCAAGTTACTCAGGCGGCTCACTCTAGCCAGCCGCCGGATTACCCTAGTCATAAGAGGGCGTTTTTTGACTACATCAAACGAGTTGATCAGTGCAAAGGCCGCCGTCGGCATTGTAGGTCTGGATGACATCCTTGCCGGTGGCTTGTCTCGCGGCCATGTGTTTTTGCTCGAGGGGGAACCCGGGACCGGCAAAACCACGGTGGCGTTGCATTTCCTGCGCGCCGGTGCGCTGGCCGGGGAACGCTGCCTGTACATCACTCTCTCGGAAACCGAGAAAGAACTGCGTCAAGGTGCGCTCTCCCACGGTTGGGAGCTGAACGAAAACATCAAGATCTTCGAGCTGACACCGCCGGAAAGCCTGCTCAATGCCGAGCACCAGCAAAGTCTGCTGTATTCCTCGGACCTTGAACTGGGTGAGGCGACCAGGCAGATTTTCGAAGTGGTCGAACGCTTCAAACCGACCCGCGTAGTGCTCGACAGTCTCTCGGAGATCCGTCTGCTGGCGCAGAGCTCGTTGCGCTATCGTCGGCAGATTCTGGCGATCAAGCATTACTTCGTGCGCTACGACGCCACCGTCCTGCTGCTCGACGACCTGACCACCGAGTCCCTCGACAAGACCGTGCACAGTGTCGCCCACGGCGTGATTCGTCTTGAAGAGCTGACGCCAAGCTACGGCGCTGAGCGTCGGCGCGTTCGAGTGGTCAAGTATCGCGGGCAGAAATACCGTGGCGGTTTCCACGACTTCACATCATGGGCGACGGCGTCCATGTTTTTCCACGCTTGGTAGCGGCGGAGCATCGCGGCGACTACCCACGTCTGCAGCTGTCCAGCGGCATCCCGCAAATGGACGCCCTGCTCGGCGGCGGCATCGAGACCGGCTCCAGCACGCTGATTCTCGGCCCGGCCGGTACCGGTAAATCGCTGATCTCAATGATCTTCGCCGCCGCAGCGGTGGCCCGAGGCGAAAAAGCCGCGCTGTTCATTTTCGATGAAGAGCTGGGTCTGCTGTTCGAACGCATGCGTCATCTCGGTATCGACCTCAAAGTCTTGCAGGCCACCGGTAATCTGCTGATCGAACAAGTAGACGCCGCCGAATTGTCTCCCGGCGAGTTGTCCCACCGCGTGCGGCGTTGCGTCGATGAGCTGGGTATCAAAACCGTGGTGATCGACAGCATCAACGGCTATCAAGCGGCGATGCCGGAAGAAAACGCGCTGGTGCTGCACATGCACGAGCTGTTGCTGTACCTGAACCGCAAAGGCGCGGCGACTTTCATGACGGTCGCCCAGCACGGCCTGGTGGGCGATATGCAGGCGCCGGTCGATATCACTTACCTGGCCGACACGGTGATTCTGTTGCGCTACTTCGAAGCCCTCGGCAAAGTCCGCCGGGCGATCTCGATTATCAAGAAACGTACCGGCAACCACGAGTCGACCATCCGTGAATACCGGATCTCCTCGCATGGCATGACCATCGGCCAACCGCTGGAATCCTTCCAGGGCGTGCTGCGTGGCGTGCCGACTTACATGGGAGCGAGCAATCCATTGCTTGAGGATGAAAGCTTGTGACGGTCAACACGCCGTTGGCCGAGCGGGTGCTGGTGCTGGCGCCTATGGGTCGCGACAGCCAGATCGCGTTGATGATCCTCAACGAAGCCGGCTACGGCGGCATGGTGGCGCCGAATCTCGGCGCTTTATGCACCGAGCTGGAGGTCGGTGCCGGACTGCTGGTGATTGCTGCTGAAGCGCTGCGCGGACCTGAACTGGAAGGGCTAATCGCCTACCTTGACCAGCAGCCCGCGTGGTCGGACATGCCAATTGTCCTGCTGACTCATCATGGCGGCGATGAACAAGGCCCTCCGTCGCGCCTCAGTACCCTGCTCGGCAACGTGACGTTTCTCGAGCGCCCCTTCCATCCCGCGACGCTGGTCAGCCTGGTCTCCGCCGCCCTGCGTGGGCGACGACGACAATATGAAGCGCGCGATCGGCTGATCGACCTGAGTGAAAGCGAACGACGCCTGCAATCGACCCTGGAAACCCTCGAGCAGCAAGTCGAAGAACGCACCGCACAACTTCGCCACAACGAAGAAGCCCTGCGCCAATCGCAGAAAATGGAAGCGGTCGGCCAACTCACTGGCGGTATCGCTCACGACTTCAACAACATGCTCACTGGCATCATCGGCAGTCTTGAATTGCTGCGTCGACGCCTGGCCCGAGGCCGCACCGAAGACCTCGACAGTCTGATCGATCTAGGCGTGACCTCCGCCAACCGCGCCGCCGGCCTGACTCACCGTCTGCTGGCGTTCTCGCGCCGTCAGTCACTCGACCCGAAAGCCGTGCAAATGAACACGCTGGTGCTGTCGATGGGCGAGCTGCTGCAACGCAGCCTCAATGAAAGCATTCATCTGGAAATGCGCCTGGACGACAATCTCTGGGTGGCCGAGGCCGATCCCAATCAACTCGAGAGCGCCCTGCTCAACCTGGTGATCAATGCCCGCGATGCGATGCCCGAGGGTGGCAAGCTGGTGGTGGAAACCAGCAATCAGGTGCTGCATAGCGAATTCACGGCTGCGTACAGCAATCTGGAGCCAGGCGATTACGTGATGCTCAGCGTCACTGACAATGGCAGCGGCATGCCCCAGAGCGTGGTCAGCCGTGCGTTCGATCCTTTTTTTACCACCAAGCCGATCGGCCAGGGCACCGGCCTCGGACTGTCGATGATCTATGGTTTCAGCAAGCAGTCGCGCGGGCATGTGTCGATCGACAGTGAAATCGATGAAGGCACCACGGTAAAACTCTATCTGCCGCGTTTCCGGGGTGAGGAAGTAGAAATTCCCGTCTCGGATTCGCAGCAGGCTCCGTATGCGATGGATGGCGAAACCGTACTCATCGTTGAAGACGACCCTGCGGTGCGCGTATTGGTCAGCGCCGTGCTCAGTGAGCTGGGTTACGCGTTCGTAGAGGCCGGTGATGCCGACGGCGCCATGCCGATTCTAAATTCGACGCAACGCATCGATTTGCTGATCAGCGACGTCGGTCTGCCGGGCATGAACGGTCGGCAACTGGCAGAAGTCGGTCGGCAATACCGGCCGGGTCTGAAGGTGTTGTTCATCACCGGCTATGCCGAGCACGCGGCGGTGCGCGGAGGCTTCCTCGACTCGGGGATGCAGATGATCACCAAGCCATTCACCTTTGATCTGCTCACCGCAAAGGTGCGCGAGATGATCAATAGCTGAGCCTGTAGGAGCTGCCGAAGGCTCGGGCCGCGATCGGACGATCTTTTGATCTTGATCTATAAAAAGCAAAATCAAAAGATCGCAGCCTTCGGCAGCTCCTACATATCAGGCCAGCAATTCCTGAATCTTTTCCTGCAACACATCCAGATCAAATGGTTTTTCCAGGATCGGTGCCCTGTTGGTAATCGGGCTGCCGGTCTCACGGATTTCCTGCGGGTAGCCGCTGATGAAAATCACTTTGAGGTCCGGTCGCAATTTCACCGCCGGCTCGGCAATCTGCACGCCGGAGATACCGCCCGGCAGGCGGAAATCGGTAATCAGTATGTCGAGATGAGGTTTGCTGGCGAGGATCTCGAAAGCCTGCTCGCCATTTTCCGCTTGCAACACGCGATAGCCCTGCCCTGACAGGTAATCCGTCAGGACCATCAAGATAACCGGTTCGTCTTCGACGACGAGTACTACATCTTGCGCATCTACGCTCATGGGAAGCCTTTGTTCGGTCAATAGCTGCTGATACGACCGTGTGGTCACTCAGAGGTTGCGTCGGATATGCCGTTTTCCTGGATCGGCAGACAAACGCGAAACAGGGCGCCCTCGTTGATTTCACTCTCGACGACGATGGAGCCGCCATGGGCGGCGACGATCTGCTCGGAAATGAACAGACCCAGCCCGAGCCCGGCCACCACCGTCTTGGCGGACACCCGTTCGAACTGCTGAAAAATACGCTTCTGGTTCTCGGCGCTGATGCCGATGCCGTGGTCCTGGACCTCGACCCGGGCCTCGTCATCTTCGCGATAGACGCGCACCTGAATCGGGCTGCGACCACCGTAACGCAAGGCATTGGTCAGCAGATTGGACACCACTTGCTCGATGCGGAACTCGTCCCAGCAACCTTCTACCGGCGCCGATGCCTCGAAGGAAACGCTGGTTTCTGCCGCTTCCATTTGCGAGGCAAAATTCTGCAGGAGATTGCTGACCAGTTGCACCAGATCGAAACGACTCGGTCGGATCGACAGTTTGCCGGTGCGGATTCGCGAGACATCGAGCATGTCTTCGATCAGGCGAATCAGGCTTTTGATCTGCCGCTCATCGCGGTCGACCATCGCCTGCATCTTGTCGAGGGTGAACGCTGAGGCGTTGTCTCGCGCCAGATGCATTTTACGCAACTGGGTTTCGAGAATCAGGCCATTGAGCGGCGTACGCACCTCGTGGGCGACGATGGACATGAAGTCATCACGCATGCGCACCGCTTGCTCCAGCTCCAGCTGAGTGCTTTGCAGCTGTTGCAGCAGCGCTTCCTGCTCACGCCGGGCCTGCTCCAGCGCCTCGACCTGCTGCTTCATCGCCTTGCTCTGGCGATACAGATCGACGAAAACGTTGACCTTGCTCTTCACCGCATGGATATCCAGCGGCTTGTGCAGGAAGTCCACCGCACCGCTTTCATAGCCTTTGAACGCGTAGTTGAGTTCTCGGCCGGCAGCGCTGACAAAGATGATCGGAATGTTCTTGGTCTTCTCTGTACCGCGCATCAGCTCGGCGAGTTCGAAGCCGTTCATGCCGGGCATCTGCACGTCGAGAATGGCCATGGCGAATTCGTGCTGCAGCAACAGCGACAGTGCTTCGTCCGCCGACAGAGCCTTGTAGACCGTGCGATCCTCGCGCTTGATCAGCGCTTCCAGCGCCAGCAGGTTTTCTGGCAGATCGTCAACGATCAACAGTTTGGCTTGGATATTACTCAGCATGCGATTCGTTCCAGCTCGACTAGCAGACGGCCGATGCCGTGAATGGGTAGGACATGATCCGGCTGCAGAACGTTCAGTGCAGCCTGGGGCATGGTGGCGACTTGTGCATCCTCGGGGTCTTGAACAATGGTCAGGCCTGCGCAACGCTTGACGTAAGCGAGCCCGCGCGCGCCATCGTGATTGGCGCCGGTCAGCAGGACAGCGGCGAGTGTCTCGCCGTAAACGTCAGCGGCGGATTCAAACAAGTAATCAATAGACGGCCGCGAATGATGTACGCGGTCCTCCAGGCTCAGTGACAAGCTGCGATCCGCTTCGACCGACAAGTGGTAACCGGGCGTGGCGAAATACACCGTGCCGGCTTCAATGTCCTGCTTGTCTTCAGCTTCCTTGACCGGCATCGCCACACGGCGGGAGAACACTTCGGCCAGATGACTGCGGCGTTCTTCCGGCAGATGCAGAACGATGATGATCGGCAGCACATAGCCTTTGCGCAATGGCCCGAGCAGGGTCAACAAGGCCTCGACACCGCCCGCAGAGGCGCCGATCACGACAGCCTCGATGCGAGGCAGGCTCGGGGTGTCGTTCATGATTTGCGGTAGATCCGTTCTTGTTTGACCAACGCCTCGAACTGGTTCGAATAGTTGGAAAAATCCAGGGTTTCCTTGCTGCCCAACACCAGAAAGCCGCGATGCGACAGTGATTCATGGAACAGCCCGAATGCCCGGTCCTGCAGCTTCTTGTTGAAGTAGATCAGCACATTGCGGCAGGAAATCAACTGGGTTTCGGAGAACACGCTATCGGTGGCCAGGCTGTGGTCGGCGAACGTCACGTTCTCGCACAGGCTCTTGTCGAAAATCGCGTAGCCATAGGCTGCGGTGTAGTAATCGGCAAACGAACGCTGGCCGCCGGCCTGCTGATAGTTGGCAGTGTAGGCGCGGACGTTTTCCATGGAGAAAATCCCTTGCTTGGCCTTCTCCAGCGAGCGCGGGTTGATGTCGGTGGCGTAGATGATCGTGCGGTCGAGCAGGCCTTCTTCACGCAGCAGGATCGCCATCGAATAGACCTCCTCGCCCGTGCTGCAGCCGGCAATCCAGATTTTCAGCGACGGATAGGTGCGCAGCAGCGGCACCACTTCGTTGCGGATCGCCAGGAAGTGCGACGGATCGCGGAACATCTCGCTGACCGGGATCGTCAGCAGTTGCAGCAGCTGCATGAACGCCGTCGGGTCGTGCAGGACTTTCTCTTGCAGGGCCGAGATGGTCGCGCACTCGAACTGACTCAGCGCGTGCTGCACCCGGCGCTTGATCGAAGCGCCGGAGTAGTCGCGAAAGTCATAGCTGTACTTCAGGTAAATCGCCTCGATCAACAAGCGTAATTCGATTTCGCTGTTGCGCTCGGCCGGACTGCTGCGTTCCACTAGATGCGTTCCATTTTCGGTAACCACACACGTATCAGCGAGAACAGACGATCAAGGTCGATGGGCTTGGCCAGGTAATCGTTGGCGCCCGCTTGCAGGCAGCGCTCCTGATCGTCCTTCATGGCCTTGGCCGTTACCGCGATGATTGGCAACTTGCGCCAGCGCGGATCCTTGCGGATTTCCATGGTGGCTTCGAAGCCATCCATTTCCGGCATCATCACGTCCATCAGCACCAGATCGATGTCCTCGACTTCATGAAGTCTCTCAATTGCTTCACGACCATTACGGCCGATCACCACGACAGCGCCTTTGTGTTCCAGTGCACTGGTCAGGGCGAAGATGTTGCGCACATCGTCGTCCACCAGCAGCACTTTACGACCTTCAAAGACCTTGTCGCGGCTGCGCGCGGTCTTGAGCATCTTCTGCCGTTCATGGGACAGCTGCGATTCGACTTTGTGCAGAAATAGTGTGACCTCGTCGAGCAACCGCTCCGGGGAGCGTGCGCCCTTGATGATGATCGAGCGTGAATACTTGCGCAGCTCGGCCTCTTCATCGCGGGTCAGGTTGCGCCCGGTGTAGACAATGACCGGCGGGAACGAGCAAATGTCTTCGGTGGACATGCGCTTGAGCAGATCGTTGCCGAGCATGTCCGGCAGCTTGAGGTCGATGACCATGCAGTCGTAGATGGTCGTGCGCAGCAATTCCAGCGCGTCCTGGGCCAGGCCGACGGCAGTGATTTCAATGTCTTCATCGCCAATCAGCCGCGCGATGCTTTCGCGTTGCAGATCGTCGTCTTCGACCAGCAGCACGCGTTTGACCTTCTGCGTCAGCTTGGCCTCGAGACGGGCGAACACATCCTTGAGCTCTTCGCGGGTGGTCGGCTTCACTGCGTAGCCGATCGCGCCCATGTGCATGGCGGCTTCGACGCGGTCTTCCACGGAAATCACGTGCACTGGAATGTGCCGGGTTTCGGCGCGTTCTTTCAGGCGTTGCAGCACAGTCAGACCGGAATGATCCGGCAGGCGCATGTCGAGCAGGATCGCATCCGGGACGAATTCGCGGGCCAGGTCATAACCTTCGTCAGCGCCGTGGGCGACCAGACACTGATAACCCAACTCATGGGCCAGGTCATACAGGATGTGCGCGAAGTTCGGCTCGTCCTCCACCACCAGAATGCAGCGCGTGGCGAACGGTGCCTTGTCGCGATCGTCGGCGAAGCGCGGGATGACAGCCGGAATCGCTGACGCCAGCGGTGCCGCAACGGCCACTGGTGTAGCCACCGCAGGCGCGGTATGAAAAGTCAGCGGCGCGGCCGGCGTTTCGCCGAATTCGTGATACTGACGCGGCAACAGCAGCGTGAACGTGCTGCCCTGCCCCGGTACGCTGTCGACGCTGATCGAGCCGCCCAGCAACGTTGCCAGATCCCGCGAGATCGACAGGCCCAGGCCGGTACCGCCGTACTTGCGGTTGGTGGTGCCATCCGCCTGACGGAACGCTTCGAAGATACTTTCCTGCTGATCCGCAGCGATACCGATCCCGGAATCCTTGACGCTGAAAGCGATGTGATCATTCGGCTGCGCGGTGATGCTCAGGCTGACCGCGCCGTGCTCGGTGAACTTGATCGCGTTGGACAGCAGGTTCTTGATCACCTGCTCCAGCCGCTGTCGGTCGGTGAACAGCAAGCCCGGAGCGTCCGGCTGGACCTCGACGGTGAAAGCAAGGTGCTTGTCGGCAGCAAGCGGTTCGAACATCGAGCGCAAGCCATCGACCAGACGATCGACGCGGGTGTTTTCGGCAATCACTTCCAGCTTGCCGGCCTCGACCTTGGAAATGTCGAGGATGTCGTTGATCAGGTTGAGCAGATCGTTGCCGGCCGAATAGATCGATTCGGCAAACTTGACCTGTTCCGCCGACAGATTCTGCTGCGGGTTTTCCGCCAGCAGCTTGGCCAGAATCAGCGAACTGTTGAGCGGCGTGCGCAGTTCGTGGGACATGTTGGCGAGGAATTCGGACTTGTACTTGCTCGAGCGTTGCAGCTCTTCGGCACGCTCTTCGAGTTGAATCTGCGCCTGATTCAGCTCGGTGTTTTTCTTGTCCATCGCATCGCGCTGTTCGGCGAGCTGCTCGTTGGTCTGCTCCAGCTCCACTTGCTGGGTTTCCAGATGCGCCTGGGATTCCTTGAGAATCCGCGACTGTTCTTCCAGCTCTTCGTTGGCAGTCTTCAGCTCTTCCTGCTGCACTTGCAGCTCTTCATTGAGCTGCTGGGTTTCGGCGAGCACTTCCTGCAAGCGTTGACGGTAGCGCGCCGCCTCGATCGACGTGCCGATGTTGCCGGCAATCAGCTCCAGCAATTCGATGTCGCGCTCGGACAGCGGACGCAGGAAGCCCAACTCGATTACGCCGTTGACGCGGTCGTCATCGCTGGTCGGCACCACCAGCACACTGTGCGGCAGGCCTGCGCCGAGGCCGGAGCTGACTTTGAAATAATCGCCAGGGACCGCGTCGAGACGGATCAGGCGTGCTTGTTCTGCGACTTGGCCGACGATGCCTTCACCGCTGTAAATCGTCTGGTTCAGCTCTTCCTGCTCGCGGGAGAAACCATAAGTCGCCACACGCTTGAGGCCGCCATGTTCTTCGCGCACATAAAGCGCAGCGACGGCAGTGCCAAGGTATTGCGCGCAGAATTGCAGAATGTTGCGCCCCAGCAGGTTCAGCGTCAGTTGCCCCAGCACCTGCTCGGCCAATTGTGTCTGGCCGTTGCGCAGCCACGCCTGCTTCTCCAGGCGTTCGGCGCTGGCCTGTTGCGCCGCGAGGTTGGCGCTGTAATTGGTCGACAGATTGACCAGGTCACGGCGGCCGATGTAGGCCAGCAAACCGCTGATACCAACGATGAAAATCAGATAAAGGGTGATGCTCCAGATGGTGGTGCGACGCACATCCTCGTTGCGCGTGGCGCGCAGCACTTGCTCGGTTTCGATGACGTCTTCGAACTGCTTGCGAATTTCGTCGGTCAGTCGCTTGCCCCGCCCGGCCTTGACCGCACCGCGATAATCGCCGCTGCTGCGCTGCAGGTCGATCATCGATTGCGCGTAGTTGGCCCATTCCACCTGCAACGCTTGCAGACGACGCAGGCGGTCGGTCTGCACCGGATTATCGGCGGTCAGCTCCAGCAACGTATTGAGAGCGACGTCGATACGCGGCTTGGCAACTTCGTACGGGTCGAGAAAGTGCTCGTCACCGCTGAGCAGATAGCCGCGCATGCCGGTTTCGAGATCGACAGTGAGTTTCACCGCCTCATTGGCGTTATTGATCACCCGGTCGGTATGCTCGACCCACTGGATGACGGACAGCAAATAGGTGATCAGTGAGACGAAAAACACCGCACTGAGCACGCCGACGCCCAGCGGCAGGCTGACGTTGCGACTCAGAAGTTTGCGGAACCGTTGTTCATCAACCGAGGACGGAGAGGACATGGGGCAGCCTTGTCGAACTGTTGAAAACCCGAGAGTTTGCCCCAAAACCCCGCCATGGATCCATTTTTCTCACACAAATGATGGCATTTTCCTACGCACACCTGCGCATTGGACGACGCCAACGGTTATCCTTGCCTCACCACACTGACCTGTTCTTTTTTTGTATCAGCTCGGGAACTTGTGGCTATGCGCCACTTACTCATGCAAGAGTCCGGCAAAATTCGCTTGCCCGGTATCCCCCGATTTCAATTTTTGAGAGTCCTGCCATGTCTGCCAATGCCTCCACTATCCTTGTCGTAGAAGATGACGACATCGTGCGCATGCTCATCGTGGATGTGCTGGAGGAGCTGGAATACACGGTATTGGAGGCTGATGACGGCAACGCGGCACTGGAAATCCTTGCGGATCCTGGCAAAGCCATCGATTTGATGATGACCGACCACGGCTTGCCTGGCATGGATGGCCGCGAACTTGCCGAAAAGGCGCGGGAGCTGCGCCCTGTTCTGCCCATCCTGTTCGCCAGCGGCTATGCCGAGAATATTGATGTGCCCAGCGACATGCATGTCATCGGCAAGCCCTTCTCCATCGATCAATTGCGCGACAAAGTTAAAAGCATTCTGAACTAAACCTGATAAAAGTCCGTCGCAGATGCAACTTGTCACATCCGAAAATAATCAGCAACTAACTAACACTGCCATTGCTTAACCTGCCAGCTCTATCCTGAATCATCTTTGGCCGCGTTAATAAATAACGAAATACAGCCAGGGAACTTTCGATACTCATTCAGGATAGAGCCCATGCAGTTCATTTCTTCCGACGTGCCTGCCGCCGTCGATTGCTCCGCTTCCGACAAACAGGAACGCGCGCTTATTGTTCAGTTACTTGTTGAAGCCCTTAAGGCAACTGAGTTTGAAGTCTCGGCCGACAGTTACTCGGCAAGCGCCTCGCTGCCGGTCGCCACTGTATTCAATGTGCAAGATCGCTTCATCCCCCGGGTCATCGGCAGCAGTTTTGACGAACGCTGTGAACCAGCACGCAATGCCTTGAAAAATTTAATTGCAGCCCCGGAGTTTGCGCAGCTGTTACGCAACCATTCTTTTTCAGCTGATATTCAACTAGCAGTGGATGCCAACGCCGGAGTTCTCGTTGTTTATGATTCAGAGTTCGAATCCCATCGCTTCAGCATTGCACTGGATAATGCTGAAGTTTCGGTGTTTTCCGAAGAACTCGATATGCTCGCCGATTTGGCGAAGAACATCGGCGGCGTCGTTTATTCCGGCCAAGTGATTGGCATAGTGCAATGGTTGAAGTTCAACGGTTATGACGTGCCGACGAACATTGCCGAAACCCGGGCACTGATTGAATGGCTGGCCTTTGAACTGCCTGAGCCGCCCTCCTTGGGCGACTACCATGAATTGCTCCACGCCGATGAGTCGTCACCGTTTCATCTATCGATAGCGGACCGCAAAGTCATAACCCAGACAGTGCATGAGCTGACCCAAGGTGCGACAAGCCTGTTGCAGGTACTGGCGTTCGCCAACTTCAACCTGATTCCGGCACAGGACATACGCGACAACGCGGACAAGTTCCTGCACAACTTCCTGAGGCGAAAAACCGCTCGCGCCCTGGGAGAAACCCTGCATGCACGCCTTGGCTGGCATCTGGAAGCCAATAACGCGGAGGTGCGCGAACGCCAGGTCAATGAGTTAGTCATCGCTGCGCTGATCATCGACATGCAATTGCGCTCCGATCAGCCTCTTGTCGCCGGCTATGACTTCTATCAACCGGCGAATTCCACACTCGGCGCTGCCGAAGTGCGCGTCCTGTTCGAACAGCATCTGGTTGATCTGGGCCTGAGCGAAGCGCACAACGCGCCACTGGCAGCGCATCTATTGATGGCGGGTGCAGCACCGGAGTTGCTGATCGACCAGATCCCGCCCGGGCTCACGCTGGACAAGCCAGGCTGGGTAACTGCGCGCCAGAGCGCTGCCGTGGTCGAGCACGCCGCACCTGGCAGCTCGCGTGCAATGACGTTTGCACAACTCAAGGCGTTTTCCGAGCTGACCCCGGTTTCCGGTGAGCTCGACAAGTTGTACGAAGCGGCGGCGATCCCGGCGGTGGTGGACTGGGCGGTACTCAACGGAGTCATCCCTTACCGCAGCGACAAAGACTACGACAAGACCACGGTGATCAAGGCCAGCGCGTATTTCTCGCGTTACATGGAGGCTCTGGCCCAGTCTGAAACAGGCTTGTCCACCGCGCCTCCGGACCGGCGCAAAATCGCTTTGCGTGCGCTGGAGCAAGTGATGCCCGCCGGCGCCTATCTCGAACAGCCGGCCTTCGAAATAAAGTACCTGGACAGTTTCGGCGAACGTAGCTGGCTGGAAGGGCTGAAGGCTGCGCATCCGGCGGGGATTCTTACCGAGTTCTGGAATTTCCTCGCCAGCGCCACTGACAACAACCAATACGCGATCAACGGCCTGTTGCGCCTACGCCTGTCGATTCTCGATCTGTATCTTTCCGGCGATCTGGTTGAAGACGGACAACTTTCGGACAAATTCAAGACCCGCGACAACTTCCACCCCCCGGCCGATGCCTTCACCCGCCTGGCCGAACTGCAATCGCCGTCGCAACTGTTTGATCAGGCGTTTGATCGTTACTACCGGAACGTGCGCGAGGGTCTATCGTCCCTGATCAAAATGGCGATCACGCAGATGCCAGAGCATGATCGTCAGGCCTTGACCAGCGGCCAAATGACCTTCTACACCGTCAGGAAGGAAGTCAATCCACTGAATCCGCAGCAAGAAACGCAAATCCAGCGAGATGAGGCCAATGGGCGTTACGGGATAATTCTTTGCTGCGACGACGGTGATCGGCTGCGCGCTTACGAACTGTTCACGCTGCGCGGCGTCTGCTACGAGCGTCCGGATCTGGCGCTCAAGCTGCAAGACACCGGCCTCATTCATCAACGGCCGACCCTTTCATACACTGGCAGCAAGTACGATTTTCAGGACAAGAACAAAGCCAGCGAGTGGCCCCTCGATTACGCCGCCTACCGCGAAGGCAGCGAACCACGCCAGGGCATGACTTCCAAAGTAGTGGTGGAGAAGCTCTGGCAGTTGCAACTGCAAGAGACTGATGTGCGCGCGGTTCCGCTGTTCTTTTCTGCGCAACTGGATGAGATCGCCCAATGCGTACTGGACAACCATCCTGTCGCCCGCCGCGAAGAGTTGTATGCCGCACTGGATGTGCGCAACGGCCTGGAAGAATGGCGCGACACCAGGGAGATCGTCGAGAACCTGGCAATCAACGTCATCGTGCCGTTCAAACAGTGCATTGAAGACATTCGTTCCGGACGCACCGACCGTGTCGCCGAAGGCATTGGTGGCTGCATTCTGGATGGCCTGTCGGTCATCGGCCTGCTGGTCGGTCTTGGCGCGTCGGCAGCGAGCATCATCGCCAAGACCGGGTCAACCACCCTAAAACTGCTGAAAGTCGCCAAAGCCGTGGCCCGAGCGGCCGTGTCGCTGATCAACCCGCTCGACGGATTGCCCACCCTCGCCCGCAAAGGTTTTCGTCTGGTCAAACGCGGCGTGGTCTTTGCCGGTGAAACCGCGCTCGACACCGCGCACACCGCCAGCGTGCAATTGAAAAGGTTGATCCATGGCGTCGAGAGTCGGGACTGGCTCAGGCTCTCCCACACCGGCGATGTGCGTCAGGCGACCTGGCGAGGCGCCGACGCGCTTGGCGAGGCGATCGACATCGCAGTGCTGGAACGCAACCAGGATTGGCATGCGCTGAGCATCCGCACCGGCGGTGCCTGGGGCCCGCGCCTGAAACTGCTCGACCTGGGTAACTTCGCCCCGTTGAAGCGCCTGTTCGGCCGCTTCAAGCCATTCAGTTACACCCGCGGTTATCTGAAAAAAGCCATTCCCCGCGCCCGGACCAAGCTGGACAACTCCATCAACGCGCTGTCGCAACCGTCTTCCAACGACGACATTCGCGCGGTGCTCAAGCATGTGTTCGGTAACGATTCCGATGAAGTGGCACAGCACGTGTCGAAACATCTCAGCGCGATGCGCAAGGATCTCGAGTCGATCAGTTTCAGCAATGTGACGTTCCGCCCGCATCAACCCGGCGTGATCGCCTCGCTTTCGCCACCGGCCTATAAGCGTTGGCAGACAGCGCTGCGCACAGGCGAAAAAATCGATGAGTCCGCAGGCCGGTTTCTGTCGATCTACCCGGACAATCTCGATGAGTTTTACAAGTTGTCGCGTTACGACGACGGCAGCGTCGCCGACGTGCTGATTCACGAAATGTCCCACGGTGGCCCGGACACCCTCGACCTGTACTACGGCAAGGTCTACCCGGAGTTGCATCAGGCGGAATTCGATGCGGTCGGACTGCTGGAGCTGGCTCGGGACGCGCGCAAGGCGCATCCGGACAACCTGATCAATCCACATCACGCTCTGGCGCACCGACCGGGATTCGTCGAGTTCAACCAGGTAAAAACCAGTCTGCCGAAACTGGTCCAGGACCATCCGGCCCTGGCCAACGCTGAGTCGTACATGCTTGCGGTATCGCTGCTCGATCAAGCACAAACGCGTCCGGCCATATTGAGCTTCAATGTGAAGACCATCGACGATGCCGTGCGCAACACCGCTGCCGGCAAGTTTCTGCAAGGGCCGCTGCTGCTCAACCTCGCCAAACCGGTCATTTAAACGCTGAAACGGCTGGTCGGTGGACAGGGTGCATTTCGATCACTTCGCTGTGGTTTAATTGCGCCCTTTTTCTTCCATGGGTCAGAGGATCAGTCGTGAGCCATTCGCGTACCACCAAAGTTCTGGTCATCGGCTACGTCTGGCCAGAACCGCGCTCATCAGCGGCCAGCGGGCATGTCATGCAGATCCTCGAGACATTTCTCGATCAGGGATGGGACATCACTTTCAGCAGCCCGGCCGGCCCGGGTGAACACAAGGCTGATCTGACGGCGCTAGGCATTCGCGAAGTATCGATCGAGCTCAACAACAGCAGTTTCGACACGTTCATCAGCGAGTTGGCACCAGATATCGTGCTGTTCGATCAGTTCATGATGGAAGAACAGTTTGGCTGGCGTGTGGAGAAACACTGCCCGGACGCCCTGCGCATCCTGGAAACTTCCGACCTGCAAAGCCTGCGGCATGCGCGTCATCAGCGCCTGAAAGACCGGCTGAAAAGCAACGACGAGCAGACTGATTTCACCGAGCTGTTTGCACCGGCATTGCACGAAGAATTCCAGTTGATGGCCGGCACCGATCTGGCCAAACGGGAAATCGCTGCGCTGTATCGCTGCGACTTGAACCTGATGATTTCCGAAGTCGAGATCGACCTGCTGGTGGAGGAGTTTGGCCTGCCTCGGCAAATCCTGCATTGGTGTCCATTGATGATTGATCTTCCGGACACCGCCCCGCCAGGTTTCGAAGAGCGGGCGCATTTCCTCAGCATTGGCAACTTCCGTCACGCGCCGAACTGGGATGCCGTGCTCTGGATGAAGACCACCCTCTGGCCGCTGATCCGCGCGCGCCTGCCTCGCGCGCAACTGCATATCTATGGCGCCTATACGCCGCCCAAAGCCACCGCACTGCACAATCCGGCCCAAGGCTTTCACATCATGGACTGGGCCGAAGATGCACTTGAAGTGATGTCGGCAGCACGAGTCTGCCTTGCGCCATTGCGTTTCGGCGCGGGAATCAAGGGCAAACTGCTCGATGCCATGCTCTGTGGCACACCGAGTGTGACCACACCGATCGGCGCCGAAGCCATGCACGGCGACGCTCCGTGGCCGGGAGCCGTCGCCCTCGACGCAAACACCTTCGCCGAACAGGCCGTGCAACTGTACGAAGATCCAGCGCGCTGGCAGCAAGCGCAAAGTCAGGCTTCGGCACTTTTAAAGCAGCGTTATCAGCGCAGCGTACATGGCCCGAGCCTGATCAACAGGATCAGCGGCTGTCGACAACACTTGGCACAACTTAGAAACGACAACTTCACCGGCGCCATGTTGCGACATCACACACTCAAAAGTACTCAATACATGGCTCAATGGATCGAAGCGAAAAACCAGTTGAATCCAACAGAGCGTTAATTACATGACTTGCATTAAAAGCGAACTTTCGCAATAACACGAACATGCTTATAAACATCCTGCGCGCAACTTACTAACCACTTCGCAGGATATGCAACATGGAAAACTTCGACGATACACCAACCCATCAATGGATGGCTGATTCACCACAAATCGATAATCTTTCGTTATTCGAAATGACCCTGCCCGGCGCGCACAACGCCGGCTGTGACTGGGAAGCGTCTTACGCCCTTATTCCCGGGAAAAACTGGCTTGCCTGTCAGGACGTTTCGTTTTATTCGCAGTTGAATCGCGGCGCTCGCGCACTTGATGTACGCCTTGTTTACAACAGCAAGGCGAAACAACTGGCGAGATTCCGTTTCCAGCACAATGGATTCAACTCTTCGCGAACGCTTGAAGACCTGATCAGGGACGTAAAGGGGTTTTATGAAAGAAGCCCGAACGAGTTTATCGTTCTGGACTTTCATGAACTTTCCAACGCTACAGACCCATTCAACCATGAGGAATTCAAAACAGCTTTGCTGGAGCACCTTGGGGAACGGATCATTCCCACCGACAATCTGCATCTGACAATTGGCCAACTCAAAGCCATCAATCCATTGCAACGCATCATGGTGGCCGCGCCGATGACCTGGGAAAGCGAAGACTTTCGTTTCTACAGACCAATCAATCACAAGTGGATCGGCAAATCACAGGTCAGCACCTCGGATCTTTATGGCTATATAGACAACGTACTGAGCACACCTGTCAGTACGCTCCGCCCATGGTCGCTGTCGGCAACCAGTTACACACTCGGCGGGCCGCAGCGAATCCTCGACAGTCTGGACGAGTGGTTCGACCCGGAAAAATCCGATTGGGCGCGCAAGTGCAACATCATCAATTTCGACTTCATCAAAAATTCGAACATCGTGCGTTTCTGCCAAATGGCCAACCTGCAAAAGGCACGCGACAAGCTCAGCTGAGCGGTCACCACGGACGGCCGGTCGGAAGTGGCACAAATGGCAAAAAACGAGGCATGATCGTGCAGCGATAATAAAAAAGTGCCCCGTCATGACCCGAACCGCTCGCGTGACCGACCCTTCCTACGAGTTGATGGACGACCATAACGGTTTGTCCATCATCTACCGCCAGCACGGTTTCCCCTGCCCGCTGGTGCGCTGGCATTTCCACAAAGAGTACGAGTTGCACCTGATCGTGGCCAGTTCCGGCAAGGTGTTCATCGGCGATTACATCGGCAACTTCTATCCAGAGACTTTGTTTTTGACCGGTCCCAACCTGCCGCACAACTGGATCAGCCAGGTCGCCGAGGATGAAGTGGTGGAGAAGCGCGACATGCTGGTCAACTTCACCGACGAATTGTTCGAGAGCGGGCACCAGGTGTTCGCTGAGCTGAAATCCCTGACGCCACTGCTTGAGCGTGCGCAGTACGGCATCGAATTTCGTTGCAAGCGCACGATCCGTCAGGCCATGACACTGATGCAGCGGATCGCCGACAGCACGGGCATCACTCGCCTCGGGCACTTTTTCATCCTGATGGAGTTGCTCGCGGCCAGTGATGATTTCCAGTTGTTGTCCGGTGCCACCACGCCGCAACTGGCCGACGAACACAACATCGACCGCACCAACCGCGCGGTCGACTACATCTTCAGCCACTACGCGCGGGACATCTCACTGGAAGAAGTGGCCGAGCACCTGGGCATGACACCGACCTATTTCAGCCGGGTATTCAAACAGGCCACCGGGCGCAACTTCATCGAATTCGTCAATCGCCTGCGCATCAGCAAATCCTGTGAGCTGCTGGCCGATGGTGACAAACCGGTGACCGAGGTGTGCTTCGAGTCGGGCTTCAACAATATTTCCAACTTCAATCGACGCTTCCAGCAACTCAAGGGCATGACGCCGTCGCACTATCGACGGCTGGCGGTGCAGCGGCTGACTGAACAGAACCATCTCTGACGACACGCCACCTGTGGGAGCGAGCCTGCTCGCGAAAGCGGTCTGTCTGTGAAAAATCCTGTGGCTGACACACCATCTTCGCGAGCAGGCTCGCTCCCACAAAAAACCGTGCCCCGGCTGGCGAAATCTATACGCATTCGCTAACGGTCCCTCGCGCAAAACCCCTTCCCTGCGTTCCCCCGCCCAAACCCCAGTGCAAAAAAGTATCAACAAAAGTGCTAGGGATGATTTGTCAGCCCCGCCGTTGAAGGCTGTAATCAGCGCAGATTCTTCCTGCATTCGGAAGACACAAAAACAATAACTGTCCTTCTGCCCCGTCGGGTGTCAGAAAAGGAGTGCACGATGCAACCCACTGCAAAAGCTCTGCTCGCTCTCACCTGCATGACCCTCAGCAGCGTCAGCCTTGGCGCCCAGACCCTGACCATCGCCACCGTCAACAACAGCGACATGATCCGCATGCAAAAACTCTCGAAAACCTTCGAGAGCGAGCATCCGGACATCAAGCTCAATTGGGTGGTGCTGGAAGAAAACGTCCTGCGTCAGCGCCTGACCACCGACATCGCCACACAGGGCGGCCAGTTCGACGTATTGACCATCGGCATGTACGAAGCCGCACTCTGGGGCGGCAAGGGTTGGCTGGAGCCGATGAAGGACCTGCCGGCCAGTTACGCCCTCGACGATGTCTTTCCGTCGGTGCGCGAAGGCCTGTCGGTGAAGGGTTCGCTGTATGCGCTGCCGTTTTACGCGGAGAGTTCGATCACCTATTACCGCACCGACCTGTTCAAGGAAGCCGGGCTGACCATGCCGGAGCGGCCGACCTGGGAAGAGATCGCCGGGTTTGCCGAAAAGCTCACCCTCAAAGACAAAGAGCAGTACGGCATCTGCCTGCGCGGCAAGGCCGGCTGGGGCGAGAATATGGCGCTGGTCACCACGGTCGCCAATGCTTATGGCGCACGCTGGTTCGATGAGCAATGGAAACCGGAATTCAGCGGCCCAGAGTGGAAAAACGCGCTGAATTTCTACGTCAACACCATGAAGAAATCCGGCCCGCCGGGCGCATCCAGCAACGGTTTCAATGAAAACCTCGCCCTGTTCAACAGCGGCAAATGTGCGATCTGGGTCGACGCCAGCGTCGCCGGCTCGTTCGTGACCGACAAGACCCAGAGCAAGGTCGCCGATCACGTCGGTTTCACCTTCGCTCCGCATCAAGTCACGGATAAAGGCTCGGCGTGGCTGTATTCGTGGGCGCTGGCGATTCCGACCAGCTCCAAGGCCAAGGACGCAGCAAAAACCTTCAGCGCCTGGGCCACGTCCAAAGAGTACGGCGAACTGGTTGCCAAGACCGATGGCATCGCCAACGTGCCGCCGGGCACCCGCGCTTCGACCTACAGCGATGCTTACATGAGCGCCGCGCCGTTTGCCAAAGTGACGCTGGAATCGCTGAAAGCCGCTGACCCGAGCAAACCGACGCTGAAACCGGTGCCGTACATCGGCATTCAACTGGTGACCATTCCTGAATTCCAGGCAGTCGGCACCCAGGTCGGCAAGCTGTTCTCGGCAGCGCTGATCGGCCAGACCACGGTGGATCAGGCGCTGGCGGCGGCGCAGCAGACCACGGAACGCGAGATGAAGCGCGCGGGTTATCCCAAGTAACCGCTGAATGCCTTGCTCCTGCCTCTTGTGGGAGCGAGCCTGCTCGCGAAGGCGTCGTGTCAGCCAACACACATGACACTGACCCAGCGCTTTCGCGAGCAGGCTCGCTCCCACATGGGGATCTCCATAGGTCTGTATGACTCGGTTGTGAATGCCATGAATACTTCAACTGCCAAAGCCCACATCGACCTGTCGCCACCGCAGCGCAAGCTGCGCGTGCGCAATCCCGGCTGGTTTCTGGTCAGCCCCTCGGTGGCGCTGTTGCTGCTGTGGATGATCGTGCCGCTGGGCATGACCCTGTACTTTTCGATGATCCGCTACAACCTGCTCTACCCCGGCGAAAACGAATTCGTCGGGCTGGAGAACTTCACCTATTTCCTCACTGATTCGGGTTTCATGCCCGGCGCGACCAATACATTGCTGCTGGTTGGCAGCGTGTTGCTGATCAGCGTGGTCTTCGGTGTGTTGATCAGCGCGTTGCTGGAGGCCAGCGAATTCCTTGGTCGCGGCCTGGTGCGGGTGATGCTGATCTCGCCGTTTTTCATCATGCCCACCGTCGGCGCGTTGATCTGGAAAAACCTGATTTTCCACCCGGTCTCGGGGATCCTCGCCTACATCTGGAAGCTGTTCGGTGCGCAACCGGTGGACTGGCTGGCGCACTACCCGCTGCTGTCGATCATCATCATTGTTTCGTGGCAATGGCTGCCCTTCGCGATCCTGATTCTGATGACCGCGATGCAATCGCTGGATCAGGAACAGAAAGAAGCTGCACGCCTGGACGGTGCCGGCCCGATCGCGATTTTCTGGCACTTGACCCTGCCGCACCTGGCGCGGCCGATCGCTGTGGTAGTGATGATCGAAACGATCTTCCTGCTCTCGGTGTTCGCCGAAATCTTCACCACCACCAACGGTGGCCCCGGCTACGCCTCGACCAACCTGGCCTACCTGATCTACAACCAGGCGCTGGTGCAGTTCGACGTCGGCATGGCTTCGGCCGGCGGTTTGATTGCCGTGGTCATCGCCAACATCGCCGCGATCATTCTGGTGCGAATGATCGGCAAAAACCTGACTGACAAAGCGTGAGGCCTGCCATGACGCTCCAACAATCCCGTCGCCTGCAAAGCCTGCTGCTCGGCACGCTGGCCTGGGCCATCGCGATCGTGATTTTCTTCCCGATCTTCTGGATGGTGATGACCAGTTTCAAGAGCGAAATCGACGCTTTCGCCACGCCGCCGCAGTTCATCTTCACGCCAACGCTGGAGAACTACCTGCACATCAACGAGCGCAGCGACTACTTCAGCTTCGCCTGGAACTCGGTGGTGATCTCCTTCAGCGCCACCGCCCTGTGTCTGTTGATCGCGGTGCCGGCGGCCTACTCGATGGCGTTCTACGAAACCCAGCGCACCAAAGGCACGCTGCTGTGGATGCTCTCGACCAAAATGCTGCCGCCGGTGGGCGTGCTGATGCCGATCTACCTGCTGGCCAAGAGTTTCGGCCTGCTCGACACGCGCATCGCGCTGATCGTGATCTACACGCTGATCAACCTGCCAATCGTGGTCTGGATGGTTTACACCTACTTCAAGGACATTCCCAAAGACATCCTCGAAGCCGCCCGCCTCGACGGTGCGACGCTGTGGCAGGAAATGGTCCGCGTGCTGCTGCCGATCGCCAAGGGCGGCCTCGCTTCGACCGTGCTGCTGTCGCTGATCCTGTGCTGGAACGAGGCGTTCTGGTCGCTGAACCTGACCTCTTCGAATGCCGCACCGCTGACCGCTTTGATCGCCTCGTATTCAAGTCCCGAAGGGTTGTTCTGGGCCAAGTTGTCGGCCGTCTCGACCCTGGCCTGTGCGCCGATTCTGATCTTTGGCTGGATCAGCCAGAAGCAACTGGTGCGCGGCCTCTCCTTCGGTGCCGTGAAATGAATATCCCTGAGCCAGTACACCCCCTGTGGGAGCGAGCCTGCTCGCGAATGCGGAGCGTCATTCAACGCTGAAGGCGGCTGAAACGGCCCCTTCGCGAGCAGGCTCGCTCCCACAGAAAAGCCGATCTGGTTTAACCCAATAATAAATTGCGGAGGCCCATCTCATGGCCAACCTGAAAATCAAGAATCTGCAAAAAGGCTTCGAAGGCTTTTCCATCATCAAGGGCATCGACCTTGAAGTGAACGACAAGGAATTCGTGGTCTTCGTCGGTCCCTCGGGCTGCGGCAAATCTACCCTGCTGCGCTTGATCGCCGGCCTTGAAGAGGTCAGCGGCGGCACCATCGAACTCGATGGCCGCGACATCACCGAAGTCAGCCCGGCCAAGCGTGATCTGGCGATGGTGTTCCAGACCTACGCGCTGTACCCGCACATGACGGTGAAAAAGAACATGTCGTTCGCCCTCGATCTGGCCGGCGTGCCGAAAGCCGAGGTCGAGCGCAAGGTTGGCGAAGCGGCACGTATTCTTGAACTCGGGCCGATGCTCGAGCGCAAACCGAAACAGCTGTCCGGCGGTCAGCGTCAGCGCGTGGCGATCGGCCGCGCCATCGTGCGCAACCCGAAGATTTTCCTCTTCGATGAGCCGCTGTCCAACCTCGACGCGGCGTTGCGCGTGCAGATGCGGCTGGAACTGCTGCGCCTGCATAAAGACCTGAAAGCAACGATGATTTATGTGACCCACGATCAGGTCGAAGCGATGACCATGGCCGACAAAGTCGTGGTGCTCAATGGCGGCAGGATCGAGCAGGTAGGCTCACCGCTGGACCTCTATCACAACCCGGCCAACCTGTTTGTCGCAGGCTTCCTCGGTACGCCGAAAATGGGTTTCCTCAAAGGCAAGATTGCCCGCATCGACGGCGCCAGCTGCGAAGTTTCGCTGGACGCCGGCACACGCATCACCCTGCCGTTCAACGCCGCCAACCTCAGTGTCGGCAGCGCTGTCACGCTGGGCATTCGCCCGGAACATCTTGAACTGGCGCAACCCGGCGACTGCACGTTGCAAGTCACTGCCGACGTCAGCGAACGCCTTGGCAGCGACACCTTCTGCCACGTCACCACCAGCGCCGACGAAGCCCTGACCATGCGCGTGCGCGGCGATCTGGCCAGCCGTTACGGCGAGCAATTGAGCCTGCGTCTGGACCCGACTCACTGCCACCTGTTCGACGCTGAAGGTGTGGCGCTGACCCGTCCACTGCGCGCTGCCGCCTGATTTCGAGACTATCCGATGAAACTCAACCAACAGAACCTCAATCGCCTCGCCGCCCAGGTGCAACTGCCAGGCTACGACCTCGCTGACACGCGTCAGGGCATCGCCCACATCGGCGTCGGTGGTTTCCATCGTGCGCATCAGGCGTATTACACCGATGCCTTGATGAACACTGGCGAAGCGCTGGACTGGGCGATCTGCGGCGTCGGCCTGCGCCCGGAAGATCGCCGCGCCCGCGATGATCTGCGCGAGCAGGATTACCTGTTCACCCTGTTTGAGCTGGGCGACAGCGATGACACCGAAGTGCGCGTCATTGGCGCGATCCGCGACATGCTGCTGGCCGAAGATGACGCCCAGACGCTGATCGACAAACTCGCCGAACCACAGATCCGCATCGTCTCGCTGACCATCACCGAGGGCGGTTACTGCATCGACGACAGCAACGGCGAATTCATGGCGCACCTGCCGCAGATTCAACACGACCTCGCCCAGCCCGAGGCGCCGGGCACCGTGTTCGGTTTCCTCTGCGCAGCGTTGGCCAAACGGCGTGCGGCGGGCGTTCCAGCATTTACTGTGATGTCCTGCGATAACCTGCCGCACAACGGCGCCGTCGCCCGCAAGGCACTGCTGGCCTTCGCCGCCCTGCGTGAGCCGGATCTGCGCGACTGGATCGACCAGAACGTCAGTTTCCCCAACGCCATGGTCGATCGCATCACACCGATGACCAGCACCGCGCATCGCCTGCAGCTGGCCGACAAACACGCCGTCGACGATGCCTGGCCGGTGGTCTGCGAACCGTTTGTGCAGTGGGTGCTGGAGGACAAATTCGTCAACGGCCGCCCGGCATGGGAAAAGGTCGGCGTGCAGTTCACCGACGACGTATCACCGTACGAAGAGATGAAAATCAAACTGCTCAACGGCAGTCACCTGGCGCTCACTTATCTGGGCTTCCTCAAGGGCTATCGCTTTGTCCACGAGACCATGAACGATCCGCTGTTCGTGCGTTACATGCGCGCTTATATGGATCTGGATGTCACGCCGCAGCTGGCCCCGGTGCCGGGCATTGATTTGAGCGAATACAAGGACACGCTGGTCGCGCGATTCTCCAATCAGGCGATTGCCGATCAGCTGGAGCGCGTGTGTTCGGATGGCTCATCGAAGTTTCCCAAGTTCACCGTGCCGACGATCAATCGGCTGATCGCCGATGGCCGCGAGACCAAACGCGCGGCACTGGTAGTCGCGGCGTGGGCGTTGTATTTGAAGGGCGTGGATGAGAATGGCGATACGTATTCGATTCCGGATCCGCGAGCGGCTTTCTGTCAGGGATTGGTGGCGGACGATGAGTTGATCACGGAGCGGTTGCTGGGTGTTGAAGAGATTTTCGGCACGGCGATACCGAAGTCGGCGGAGTTTGTTGCGGCATTCGAGTGGTGCTGCCAGAGTCTGCGCGAGGTTGGGGTTTCGCGGACTCTGGAGAAAGTTCTCGCGACCTGATCGTTCCCACGCTCTGCGTGGGAATACAGCCCGGGACGCTCCGCGTCCCATCAAAAGCGGACGCAGAGCGTCTATTGAGGCGTTCCCACGCAGAGCATGGGAACGAGCAGCCGTGGAGTATTCATGACAACAACAAAGCTCTTCCTGGGTATCGACTGCGGCACCCAAGGCACCAAAGCGATCATCCTCGATGCCGACAGCGGTCAGGTGCTCGGTCTGGGCGCGGCGCCGCACACGATGATCAGCGGCGCCAACGGCCGCCGCGAACAAGACGTCCAGCAGTGGCTCGATGCATTCGTCAGCGCCACCCGCCAGGCCTTGCAAGCGGCGAATGTCGACGGCCAGGCGATCCTCGGCGTTGGCGTCTCCGGCCAGCAACACGGTTTGGTCCTGCTCGATGAGCAAGGCGCAGTGCTGCGCCCGGCCAAGCTCTGGTGCGACACCGAAACCACGCCGGAAAACGACCGCTTACTCGCGCAACTGGGCGGCGAGCAAGGTTCGCTGGAACGCCTCGGGGTGGTCATTGCGCCGGGCTACACGGTGTCGAAACTGCTCTGGACCAAAGAGCAGCATCCCGACGTGTTCTCACGCATCGCCCGGATTCTGTTGCCCCACGACTACCTCAATTACTGGCTCACCGGCCGCGCTTGCAGCGAATACGGCGATGCCTCCGGCACCGGCTATTTCAACGTGCGCACGCGGCAATGGGATGTGCAGATCCTGCGCGACATCGACGCCAGCGGCCGTTTGCAAACCGCGCTGCCGGAGCTGATCGACGCGCACGCCGCCGTCGGCACTCTCCTCCCGGCAATCGCCGAGCAACTGGGCATCAACCCCAACGCTGTGGTCTCGAGCGGCGGTGGCGACAACATGATGGGCGCCATCGGTACCGGCAATATCCAGCCCGGCGCGATCACCATGAGCCTCGGTTCTTCCGGCACGGTCTACGCGTTCTCCGACGCACCGAAGGTCAGCGCCGATGCCTCGGTTGCCACATTCTGCTCCTCCAGCGGCGGCTGGCTGCCGCTGATCTGCACGATGAACCTGACCAATGCCACCGGCGCCATTCGCGAACTGTTCAAGCTCGACCTGCCGACCTTCAACGAATTGGTCGCGCAATCGCCGATCGGTGCCGAAGGCGTGAGCATGTTGCCGTTTCTCAACGGCGAACGCGTGCCCGCCCTACCCCACGCCACCGGCAGCCTGCACGGCCTGACGATGGACAACCTGACCCAGGCCAATCTGTGCCGCGCGGCCGTCGAAGGCACCACCTTCGGTTTGCGCTACGGGCTGGATTTGCTCCGCCAGAATGGTTTACAAAGCCTGCGCATCTGCCTGATCGGCGGCGGCTCGAAGAGCGCGGTGTGGCGGCAGATCGTCGCCGATATCATGAACGCTCCGGTGATCTGCACCGAACAAAGCGAAGCCGCCGCACTGGGTGCGGCGATTCAAGCGGCGTGGTGCGCATCGCGCTCGAACGGCCATGATGTGTCCCTGGCCGATCTGTGCGAACGCTGCGTCAAGCTCGACGCGCGCAGTGAAACCCTGCCGATCGCCGCCAATGTCGCGGCGTTCCAGCAGGCCTACGAACGCTATCAACAGCATGTCGCAACCCTATAACGAGCAAACAACTATGTACTTGGTGTGTGGCGAAGCCCTGTTTGATTTCTTCAGCGAAAACGACGCCAGCGGTCGGGCCTCGAAAGTCAATTTCAAGGCGATTGCCGGCGGCTCGCCGTTCAACGTTGCCGTAGGTTTGCGGCGTCTGGGCGTGGACTCGGCGCTCTTCGGTGGGCTGTCCACCGACTACCTCGGCCGCCGTTTGCAGCAAGTGCTGCAGGACGAAGGCGTGCGCCCGGACTATCTGGTGGATTTCGCCGCGCCGACCACCCTGGCGATGGTCGCGGTAGGCGCCAATGGCTCACCGCACTACAGCTTCCGTGGCGAAGGCTGTGCCGACCGGCAACTGAGCGAGGCGCATCTGCCGACACTTGGCGACGAGGTGCGCGGCCTGCACATCGGCTCGTTTTCGCTGGTGGTGCAGCCGATTGGCGACACGTTGCTGAAACTGGTCCAACGCGAAAGCGGCAAACGCCTGATCAGCCTCGACCCCAACGTGCGCCTCAATCCCGAGCCGAACATCGAGCTATGGCGCGAGCGCATCGCCACGCTGGTGCGCCTGGCCGATCTGATCAAAGTCAGCGACGAGGATCTGAGCCTGCTCTATCCCGAGCAGGATCCGCAGCATGTTATTGAAAGCTGGCTCGAGCATCGCTGCCAGATCGTATTCCTGACACGCGGTGGCGACGGCGCAACGGTGTTCAGTCGCACCCATGGCTCGTGGTCGGTACCGGCGAATCCGGTGAAGATTGCCGACACCGTTGGCGCTGGCGACACCTTCCAGGCGGCGCTGATCACCTGGCTGACCGAACATTCGCTGGACTCGGTAGAAGGCCTGCAGCAGCTCAGTCGAGAGCAAATCGACGGCATGCTCAGGTTCGCCGTACAAGCCGCCGCGCTGACCTGCAGCAAAACCGGTCCGGATCTGCCCTATCGTCATCAATTGAGCTGAGCGCGTAGACTGTCGGCCTTTTTGCGCACGACGGAAAACAGCTCTTGAATCACAGGCACATCCTCGCCCTCCTGACCATGGCCACCCTGCTGAGCGGTTGCGGCACCTCGCCGCCCCGCTCCCCGGAAGACATCTGCGCAATCTTCCGCGAGAAAAGCGATTGGTACGACGCTGCGCAAGTCACCCAGAAACGCTGGGGCGTGCCGATCCAGGTGCCTTTCGCGATCATGTATCAGGAATCCGGCTACCGCTACGACGCCAAGACGCCGCGCAAATACCTGCTCTGGGTGATTCCGTGGGGCCGCGTCTCGACCGCTTCCGGTTATGCGCAAGCCAAGGATGAAGTCTGGGCCGACTACCAGAAAAGCACCGGCCGCAACTGGGCCGACCGCGAAGACTTCGACGACGCCATCGACTTCGTCGGCTGGTACATGGACAAGACCACCTCGATCAACGGCGTGTACAAATACGACGCCTACAACCAGTACCTGAACTACCACGAAGGCTGGGGCGGCTTTCGCAACAAGACCTACGCGAGCAAGGCCTGGCTACCGCCGACCGCGCGCAAGGTGCAGAACCGTTCGGATCTGTATGCGCAGCAATATGCCGGATGCAAGGAAGACCTCAATCGCGGGTTCTGGAGCCGGTTCTGGCATTGGTTGTAGAAGCCCTTCGCGAGCAGGCTCGCTCCCACAGGACCTTAGTGAACGCCGATTTTGTGTACACCCGAGAAACCTGTGGGAGCGGGCTTGCCCGCGATGGCAATCTCTCAAACACCATCAAAGTCTATGAAAGGCCCGATTTCACTGACCCAAACCGCCCTCCTAAGGGTTTTCCCTATGGCATCAAGGCCCCACACCTACGCCATTTGCGCCTTGAATGAGGCCGTCTAATCCTGCAACATCCATCACCTGCTTATTCAACGGACGGAATTCAAGGCATGCTGGACGCCAATGCAACCCACATCACCCTCTCGATCGAAGACGCCAACGCCGACCTGCAAGTCCTCAGCTTCACCGGTCGCGAAGCCCTCAACGAACCGTTCCGTTTCGACCTCGAACTGGTCAGCGCCCGCCCCGACCTGAAGCTCGAAGAGCTGCTGCACAAGCGCGCCTGCCTGACCTTCGGCGCCACCGGCGAAGGCAAGATTCACGGTCAGGTCTATCGCATCGAGCAGGGCGACTCCGGCAAGACCCTGACCCGCTACAGCATCAGCCTGATGCCGCAACTGGCCTATCTGCAGCACAACCATGATCAGCAGATCTTCCAGCAACTGACGGTGCCGAAAATCATCGCCCAAGTGCTGGAAGATCGCGGCATTCTCTCCGACGCCTACAGCTTCCAGCTCGGCGCCGAGTATCCGGAACGCGATTATTGCGTGCAATACGACGAGTCCGATCTGCATTTCATCCAGCGTCTGTGCGAAGAGGAAGGCATTCACTTCCACTTCCAGCACAGCAGCAGCGGCCACAAACTGGTGTTCGGCGACGACCAGACCGTATTCCGCAAACTGAAGCCGGTCAGCTACCAGCAGGACTCCGGCATGGCTGCGGAGAAACCGGTGATCAAGCGCTTCAACCTGCGCCTGGAAACCCGTACCACCCGCGTCAGCCGTCGCGACTACGATTTCGAAAAACCAAAGCTGCTGCCCGAAGGCGCGGTCAAATCCGAATTCGCCCCGGATCTGGAAGACTACGATTACCCCGGCCGCTTCACCACCCGCGAGCGCGGCAAGTTCCTCTCGACCCGCGCCCTCGAACGCCATCGCAGCGACTACAAACTCGCCGAAGGCAAAGGTGATGAACCGACGCTGACCAGCGGCCATTTCCTCACGCTCGCCGAACACCCGCGCGCCGAGTGGAACGATCTGTGGCTGCTGCTGGAAGTCTTCCACGAAGGCAAACAGCCGCAAGTGCTCGGCGAAAACGTCACCAGCGACGTCACCGACAACAAAAGCGATTTCCATCAGGGCTACCGCAACAGCTTCCTCGCCACCCCGTGGGACGCGCACTACCGCCCTGCCCTCGAACATCCGAAACCGAAAGTCCTCGGCAGCCAGACCGCCGTCGTCACCGGCCCGCCCGGTGAAGAAATCCACTGCGATCAGTACGGCCGCATCAAAGTGCAGTTCCACTGGGACCGCGACGGCCAGTCCGACGACAAAACCACCTGCTGGATGCGCGTCGCCAGCGGCTGGGCCGGAGCAGCCTACGGCGGCATCGCCATCCCGCGCATCGGCATGGAAGTCCTCGTCACCTTCCTCGAAGGCGACCCCGACCAGCCCCTCGTCACCGGCTGCCTGTACCACAAGGAAAACGTCGTCCCCTACGACCTTCCGGCAAACAAAACCCGCAGCACCTTCAAAACCCTCAGCTCCCCGGGCGGCAAGGGCTACAACGAATTCCGCATCGAAGACAAGAAAGGCGCCGAACAGATCTACATCCACGCCCAGCGCGACTGGGACGAAAACATCGAACACGACCAGAAAATCCGCGTCGGCAACGAACGGCATGACACTGTTGAAGCCAATGTGTTGAGCGAGTTCAAGGTTGAAGAACACCGGATCACCCATCTGGACCGCATCAGCGAAATGCGCGCGGATGATCACCTGACGGTGGGTGTGACGCAGCATGTGAAGGTGGGGACTGGGCAGTTTGTTGAGGCCGGCAACGAAATCCATTATTACGCCGGCCAGAGAGTCGTGGTCGAAGGCGCCATGGAACTGACCGCCAAGGCTGGCGGCAGCTTCGTCAAGGTCGATGCAGGTGGCGTGACCATCAGCGGGGCTGAGGTGAAGGTGAATACCGGCGGCTCGCCCGGGGTGGGCACGCCGGCGGCGCCGTTGTTGCCGGGGCCGATGAAGGTTGCGGATGCGGATAAGGCGGGGAAAGTCCCTGTCCCGCTGCCCAAACGTCTGAATGAGTCTGGAATAACGCCGTTGTGCGGCAAGCAAAGCAACGGCGCCTGCAGCCGTAAGGATTGCACATGCATGTGAAAGCGCTCAGCGCCCTCCTCGAAGCTCCACGCCATGGGTTCGTTGATTTACCGAGA
This sequence comes from Pseudomonas sp. ef1, assembly GCF_007293365.2. Taxonomy (NCBI): domain Bacteria; kingdom Pseudomonadati; phylum Pseudomonadota; class Gammaproteobacteria; order Pseudomonadales; family Pseudomonadaceae; genus Pseudomonas; species Pseudomonas sp. ef1. The sequence goes on from NZ_CM129815.1 coordinate 4,240,829, forward strand.
GAAAGCTCTGAATCAACACTGTGTTTCATTATTGACCCGGTTCGACAGCCTGACGCGATGAGCCGCCTTTATCGTGTTGGCGAACCGGTGGTGGATGCACAGGGCCTGTTCCTCAAAACCGCCTTCGCTGAGATCGCCGCTGACGGTCCGCTCTGGATCACCGCGCCATGGGGCAGTCGCCTTGCGGCTGAGGCAGCAAAGCTGTGCGAGGAAAATTTCTCTGGCATTGCCATTACCACAGCTGATTCTGACAAAGCGCTCGCCCATGCGCGCTGGCTCTTGCGCGCTAATGATGGCTCTGGCGGACAAAGCCTGTTGAGCTACCACAAGCCAAGCCTGTGGGCCGCGCTGGCCTATACCGCTGGCGACAACTCCCATCAGCTGTTCGGCCCTTGGCAGCACGTATACAGCCCAGCGCCGGTTCATTTTGGGCGCAATAAAGGTCCATGGCTCAGTTGGCGCGCCGTCTCGGAAGTCGAATGGCTGGGCGATACTTCAGTGTTCAGCCTGCCGCCATCCGCGGCGAACGTTCAAGAGCATTTGGGTTGGGTTTATTGGGCAGATGAACATCACGCAGATTACGGCGAGCCGAGCGATGAGCATCTGCCCAACCTTGTGGCAAACCTCAATGTGCTGGTTGCCCACAATATTTACGAAGGCCGTCACTTGCTGAAGCTGGGGTCAATCACAAATGGCCCACTGCTTGAAACACAGCCACAGGCAATGGCCATCCTGCAATCCAGGGAAGAGTCGTTCATCAAAGTACAGCAGCTGCAGCAACTCACCACCAGCGTTGCTTGATGAACCCGTCCGTTAAGAATGAATGGAAGCGAAATGGAACAAAATACCAGCGCAGCACCTAACACCGAATCGGCACCTGCAAAACCGGTAGTTGCCGATGAAACTTGTGCAAAACCGCCTCGGGATATTGGTGAACAGCCCGAAGCGCCGGAAGACACACCAGGCGATCACGACAAAGTGAAAACGCCCTGCTCCACCATTTATGGCAGTGCAATTTACGATACGGAAAATGAATCCTTCTGGTTACTACCAGAGCGGACAAACTCCGCCCTGAAAGAAGCTTCCAGTGACTTGGAACAGAAGGTCAGCTCAAGCAAATCTCCAGAAGAACGGAAAAAAGGGCTCTACGAGTCGGGACTCCTTGAGTATTTCCTAGAGCCTAAACTGGCAAACTTTCTTGAGGGTGACGAGAAAGCACGGATGCTAGAAATCGAAGCTCAACATCCGAATATCAGCAATCTGGATGCAGCACTTCTAGACGCTCAGCAGAACTTAAAAACCACGGCGCCAGAAGATTCTTCCACTCAGCTTACCGCCCTTGAGCAAGATCAGCTTAAAAGAAACCATTTCATGTCCGCCCGGGATGCTGCAACCCGCGTACGTGGCATGCATAGCGAATGGCAAAAGCTCAAGCGCATGGCCATCGCCGCCGCTAAGGAAAAAGGCTACGCGTACGAAAGCGGCAACCTTTATGCGCCCAAAGCCATCGCGGCCCGGGAAGCCGTTCAAAAGTATCTGAAAGCGCGAGAAGCGCTGTTAGAGGACAAGGATCTCACCACGTTAACCTCGGCAGAGCTCGCGCCGATGCTCGCTCAAGATAAAAAGCGAATCGACGAGATCGCGATGTGCGGCACTAACAATCAGTTGATGCTCTGCACCTATGTACGCGACCAGGAAATCAAACGTAAGGAAAGGAAAGCGACCTACAGCGCTTATCTGGAGGCCATCACCGACGTCGCACAATATGGGATCGCATTGCCGGAGTTCGCGCTGATTTCTGAGGGCGGAGCAGTCGAAAGTGGAGTCGACCTGTTCAAGCAATATATGGCGCTCGAGAAGGAGCAAAAAGAGACCAATGAACGTCTCAGCGCCAAGTACAAAGGCTGGATCGAGGCAAGTGGCCGACAAGCCAAAGCGCCCACCAACCTGGTCACTAATGAACGTGCCGACTGGGACCGCTTGCAGGCTTCGAAAGAAAAACTACGACTTCAGGCTGAGAGCAATGTGGAAACGGCAATTGTTCGCCGTCATCTATTGTGGGAGCCAGAGCAATTTCAGGCGAGACCTGAAGAGCGCTTGATTAAAAACGGTTTCCCGCTGGCCGAGATGAGCATGGCGGACAGCCTGAAAAAACCGCTGACCTATCTCAGCATGTATTCGCTGCCACGACTCAAACAAACTGTTAAGGATGACTGGAAGAAAGTTGGCGCCAAGGTCAAAGATCTGATGAAGCGTCCGGGCAATAGCGATGGAAAAGCAACGACGGACACTGAACTGAGTTTGTTTGGACAGTGGCTGAAAAGTGAAGGCGCGTTAAGAATCAAGGATCAGGAAAGCGATTGGTTCTCAGCCGAAGGGTGGTTCGAAATCGAAAAATTCAACGCCTACCTTGAAAACAAAAAGTACAAGGTCACTGCGCTGGAGAACGCTGGTACCCGTAAAGAATGGGGGGACCGATTGCAGCAAGTGTTGTTCAAGGACAACGTACGCAAGACATTCCGCATTTTCGACATCACACCGCAAGCCCAGTTGGTTCGATGCCTAATGCCCTCCACCACGGAAACTATCCATTCATCGACAAAAGTAGAGGGGCCGGACTGGACTCTGGCCGAAGGATTCCAAGCCTCCGCCAAGGCTACTTTTGCCGTTGATCTTGCCAGAGGCGAGGTCGAGCTTTTTAAAGTCGACTTGCCAGATCGTGCCAGCGCGAAAGATATTGTCATCACGTACCGAAATGCAGAAGACATGCAGCAAAAGATGAATCTTGGACGTTTTTCGCTCTATTTAGGCGCGAAGGCTTGGGGCTATGCAGGAGCATCATTGTTGCTTTCTTCGGAAATTGCATTGGATGTCAGCAACGCTGGGTTCCATTTAGCTCCTCCGGAACCGGTTGTGCGCAACCCCGATAAGCGCAGCTACGCGAGAACTGAAAAAAGTGGACAGATTAAAAAAGCTCCTGAAACGCTACAGATACAGGATGGCGCGAAAGCCGCATTTAATCTATTCGCCGGTCTGCAAACCGGGATAATGGTCACCGGAGCGCTAAATTGGGCACCACCCGGCGAAGTAGCCTTGCTAACCAAAGCACCCGTTTCCGGAAAAGCTGCCGGAATGAAAGCCAGCGAATGGTTCAGCCTTGCGCGTTTGACTGTGGAACTCAACGCCGCTGCCGGTCTCGGAGCGAGGGCTGAGGCGAGTATTTCCCTGCACGAGGGCCGTCTGATTCTGGTGCTCAAGGCAGCGTTGATCGCCGGCCCAGGCGTCGGTGGCTCCTTCAAGTTCGAAGTCGGCTACGATGCCGTCACCGAGCTGCTTAACATGTTCCGTAGAGAACTATATAAAAACAAACAGAACCCTTACTTTGTCATTGAAGACGAAACCTATGCGTACCTTTCAAAATTAAATACGCTGGCCATTGGCGGTTTTGATATTCGGATGATTTATCTTATGGGCGCTGATGCGGTGATGACGCTTTATGAGAGCTTGACTGCGACAGGTAAAGGCGGATCTATTGCTGATACGATTATGTTTTACGATCCAGTGGAGGAGCTTGAGGAGTGGTGCATCAATGCGATTCCAGGCGCGCTCGGACCATTATTGATGACACTCATTAGCCCACCTGATGATTTCTCTGTAAATTATTCGAATAACTCAGATAAACCTGATAAAAAAGAGCGCAAATATGACAGTGATCAAGCGCACCTAGTTCAGCAGCAGGCCATTGAGCGCATTCTCGGCTGGATTGTAAAAAGTGCAACCAAGCAAAATTCAATCGAACAAGCTCAGTATCAATTTGAGCAAATTTGCATGTGCATGAATAAGTTTGGAATGAAGCCAGCTAATGCTGATGAGAAATATTGCGAAAACCGTTTGGCGCTTGATAATTTCATGACTGAGGCAGTCCTTCGCCTTACTGTTCCCTCAGGGGAGGAAATGCGAACGCGCTATAAAGATCATGTCAAATTGTTAGGTGCAAAACGTGACGGATCTTGCCAGCGCAGCCAATATCAAGGACGAACATACGTACCAGCAGGTGTGGCTAAATTTATTCCGACCATCCATTAATGAATTAAAGAGACAAGCATATGTGGCTGCGCTCACTATTCTCAGTAGTTATATTCCTCACTTCTGCTAGCTCCTCTCTGGCAGAACTCGCCCCACGCCAAGAGCAGGCCAAAAACCATGGCATTGTCCTTTATAATCAATTGAAGACCGAGTCTGCCAAGCCTTTTTTATTGATCGCATCGGAGGCAGGAGATAGTGAAGCTCAATATTTGTTAGCGGAAGTGCTTAGAAAAAAAAATCACTACATGAGCTCCGAAGCTAGGGCTTGGTATGAGGCGTCGGCTAATCAAGGCAACCTATACGCCATGATTCAGCTAGGACGGAGTGAAAAAGATCTATGCGATATCACTCGCGACTGCAAACCGCCTCAGAAAGATCCGATCGAGTGGCTGAACGAAGCCAAGAAACAGGCTATAGAGAAAGCAAAAAACGGTAACGCTGAAGCAATGTACATTATGTATGAAATTACCCTAGACGATCAGTGGCTTGAAAAAGCAGCAATTGCGGGTGACGATCAGGCCCAGTACTGGCTAGCGGTATCTTATAAGCAAGGTGATGGATTTTTCTTACCTTGGAAACGAACAGAAGAAGTAAAAAAATGGTTCAAACTGTCCGCTGAAGCAGGAAATCCGCGTTCCATGATGGAGTATGCGGCTCTTCTTTTCGAGAGCGGAGATCTTGAAGGTTTTAGACACTGGAATGAGCAAGCAGCGATAGCAGGTTATGCGGAATCAGTGTATGGATATGGCTCATATCTTGCTCATGAGCCCGACACATATGGATTTCCATATGACCCCGTTAAAGGCTATTCACTAGTTTCATCCTTAAGTATTCTGAACGGCGGGGGTGGAATGCAAGAAAACGTTGAATACAAACTCCCTCTCATTGCAGCCAAGTTGACACCCGCACAAATTTCCGAAGCGCACGAGCAAACAAAGAAATGGGCTGCTACACATCCTCCGCTGTCCTTTTTTCCCGAAAAACTGAGTCGTTAATTCACTTTAATCGGTAATGAGTTAGGACGCGAACTACTTGAGAGCCATAATCAGGATTATCGCTCCTGGTTATGGCTGATCGGCAATCGCTTCAATGCAAATATCTTTGGTTAAATGTGCTTACCGCTTGATCCCCGATCTATTCAGCTTAATTAGTCCAATTACCCCCGTTGATCCTCGAATCAAAGACTCTACAGTACTGTTCCGCTCAGGCATCGCGCTGAAACCGACTGCGGCAGGCTCGCCCGGCTTCGTGCCCGGGCGCCTATCCGTTACGCTGGAGTCCTCTCATGAACATTCGTCCCTTCCTGCTCACCGCCACCCTCGCCTGCTGCTCATACGCCGCACAGGCCCAAGCCAACGACACCTCCGCCACATCGAATCAAACACCCTACCAATACGGCATGCCACTACACGTGGCGAAGGCACTTTCGCTAACCGAGCCGCCGACCCTGGAATGCAAAGTCATCACCGCCGACATGAAATACATCGACAACACCGGCAAGCCCGCACAAATCAGTTACAGGAAATTATCTGACGCTTGCAGTCAACAGAACTGACAGACGCTTCTGGTTTTCCGGTTGGCCATAGGCTTGGGGTGGCTTCGGCGGTTATGCTCGGGGCCTTCCCTACTGCCGCAAGGATTGGCCATGCAGTTGTCGTTCCGCACGTTGTCGAGCTTCACTTCAATCCTGTGTTTTCTGCTGGCGCTGGTCTGGGGATTTTTTCCGGAAGTGTTGCTGGCGATCTGGAGCATTGGCTATTCGGAAGGCACTGGCGTAGTCGCAAGGCGCAGCGCGGTGCTGTTTGCGGCGTTGGGGGTGATGTTTTGTTTGCTGCGCAATGCTCCGCCGTCAGCGGCACGCAGTGCACTGAGCAATGGTTTTATCGTCGGCTGTTTCGGTTTGGCGGCGTTGGGTTTTGGCGAATGGCTCAATGGCCATGCCGGCCCCGGGATTTTGCTCGCGGTGCTGGTCGAGTTCGCGCTGGGCCTAGGTTTCGTGCAGGCCCGGCGCGTGACGGTCGAACTGGGTGAAACGGTGGGTTAAACGGCTCGAGAGCGAGCGCTGGTTTGATGGGTCGTGGTTTGTTGCGCGAGGTCGGAACGCAGGCCAGCGACCAGGTTGTTGATCTCACGGCAGCTGTTCAGGCGGCTGGCGTCGATTCCACTTACGTAGAGATCGGCTTGGTCGGTTCGATGGTCGCCAAATACTTTGACGGACATCGACAAGTCTGGTGTCAGCGTGCACTGGCAGCGTTTCGGCAGGAAGCTGCTTTCAATGATGTTGCGTAATTCCAAGGCAGATAAAAACATGGCGAACCCTCTCCTTTCTGTGCGATTGCCAATCAAGTATTCACGCTGACCCTCTGCTGCGCCTTCACGGGTGTGCCCCCGCTGTTTCCCTGGTGCGGCAAGTGGTGGTACTGCGAAATGCCCATTGGAGTGTAGGCGCCCAAATCCTGTGCGCCTCACCAAAAGAACGCATAAAACGTGCCTTTGATCGGTTCGTTTTGCTCCCTTCAAAATCAAGCACTTGGAAATGTGGCCAGTATCCTGCTATTTGCAAATTGCATGAATCGACCACCCGTCCCCTGCAATCTGCAATCTCCGGGCAAATTTGCTTTCGAAGACTATCACGGCAAGAATGTCTCCCATTCCAATTCAACCCGCACGGAGGCCTCCATGAATTCCTTAAGCGTTTGCGCGATCACCGGCCTGTTGATCGCCAACCTTTCCACTCTAGCCCACGCCGCCAAGCTCGAAGACGTCGCGCCGTACCCCAAAGCCGAAGCCGGGTTCACCCGACAAGTCATCCATCTGCCCAAGCAAGAGCAGGAAGAGAATTTCCAGGTTGAAATTCTCGCCGGCAAAACCCTCGAAGTGGATTGCAATCGCCAGCGTCTGGGCGGTGTGCTCGATGAAAAGAATCTGCAAGGCTGGGGCTATCCGTTCTATCGCCTGGAAAAAGTCATCGGCCCGATGAGCACGATGATGGCCTGCCCGCCTGGCAGCAAGAAAAAGCGCGCTTTCGTTCCGGTCGTCGGTGATGGCTTCATGTTGCGCTACAACAGCAAGCTGCCAGTCGTGGTGTACGCGCCTTCGGACGTCGAAGTGCGCTATCGCATCTGGTCGGCGTCGGACAAAGTCGGCACCGCCCTGCAGGAATAACCGGAGAGCTTATTACGCCGGCACGCCGCAAGCAGCGGCGCGTTCGGCGACATGGCGCAGGCTGTCGAAGTTGATGTTGGCCCCGGAGTCGATGGCGACGAATGTCTGATCGCGAACCCCACTGCGCGCCACGTACTGCTTGATCCCCGCCACGGCCAGCGCCCCCGACGGTTCAGTGATCGAACGGGTATCGTCGTAGATATTCTTGATCGCGGCGCAGAGTTCGTCATTGCTGACCGTAATTACTTCATCTACGCAGAAGCGGCATACCTCAAAGCCATACGCGCCGACCTGCGCCACCGCAACGCCATCGGCGAAGGTGCCGACGCTCGGTAGAACCACCCGCTCGTCCGTACTTAAAGCCGCTTGCAGGCACGCCGAATGTTCGGATTCGACGCCGATGATCCGCACTTCCGGACGCAGGTATTTGACGTAGGCCGCGATACCGGCGATCAAACCTCCGCCCCCGACCGGGATGAAGATGGCGTCCAGCGCGCCTTGATGCTGGCGCAGGATTTCCATTGCCACGGTGCCTTGTCCGGCGATCACGTCAGGATCATCGAACGGTGAAACGAACGTGCATCCGGTCTGCTCGGCCAAGTGCAACGCATGGGCCAGAGCAAAGGGGAAACTCTCGCCATGCAGCAATGCGTCGGCACCGCGACTGCGCACGCCGAGCACCTTGAGCTCAGGGGTGGTAGACGGCATGACGATCGTCGCGGCAATGCCCAATTCCCGTGCCGCCAGCGCTACACCCTGCGCGTGATTACCCGCCGATGCCGTGATCACTCCCCGCGCTCGCTGCTCATCGCTCAGTTGCACGAGTTTGTTGTAAGCACCACGGATCTTGAAAGAGAACGTCGGTTGCAGATCTTCGCGCTTGAGCAGGACCCGATTGCCCAATGCTTCCGACAACGCTGGCGCAAGCTGCAACGGCGTGCGCACCGCAATGTCGTACACCGGCGCGGCCAGGATCTTTTTCACGTAATGCTCAAGCAGGGCTTGCTGGTCGGGGCTGTGCGGCATGGTCGTCTCCTGACATTTTTCAGAACCCCGGAGACAGAAAGTAAAAACCCGCCTCTAGGGCGGGTTGGGTGCTGCAGTCGTGAGCTAGCCCGCCAAATGAGGAATGGCGGTAATAATGCTTGGCTGGCAGCGCGATACGGTGAAAGTCATGCACTGGAAATTAGCCTGCCGTTGGATGACAAGTCAATGGTCCGCTGCAGAACATTGAATCTTCCGCAGAACTGAGCAGTCACTGCAAAGGAGAACAACAACTTCTGCTCCAAGCCGATGAAAGTGGAGATCGACCATGAATATCCGCCAAATGCTGTTCGCCGTCCCGCTGCTGGTCGCCGCCCTGTCCAGCCCTGCTGCTTTCGCCGTCGACGAAAGCGACGCCGTGAAAAAGCCCGAATGTCCGAAAGGCCAGGTGTGGGACAGTAAAACCCATCAATGCGTGCTGCAGACCAGTGGCTGACAGAAGCCCTGCTAAACTGGCCGAGGTTTTATTCTCAGGAAGATTTCCCCGTGCCCATTTCGTCCCGCGCTGCATTGCTGGTCATCGACGTTCAAAACGACTTCATTCCCGGCGGCCAATTGCCGGTGCCTGAAGGTGACCGGATTGTGCCGCTGATCAACCGTCTCGCGCGGCATTTCAGGCAAGTCTTGATTGCGCAGGACTGGCACCCGAGCGGGCATATATCGTTTGCATCCAGCCACCCCGGGCGCCAGCCCTACGACGTCATCGAATTACCGTACGGCGCACAAACGTTGTGGCCCGATCACTGTGTGCAAGCCAGTGTCGGCGCCGAATTTCATCCGGAACTGGATCTACCGCACGCGCAATTGATCATCCGCAAGGGCTGCAATCCCGATATTGACAGCTACTCGGCTTTTCTCGAAGCGGATCGAAGCACCACCACCGGGCTCGCCGGCTATTTGAAAGAGCGCAGCATCGACACCGTTTACATGGTTGGCCTGGCGCTGGATTTCTGTGTGATGTTTTCGGCGCTGGATGCGCGCGCGGCGGGTTTTAATGTCTGTGTGGTGCTGGATGGCTGTCGCGCGATTGATCTGGACGGTTCGCTGGCAGCCGCCATAGCGCGGATGCAAGAGGCCGGCGTCAGCCTGATTCAATCATCAGATGTCCGTTAGGATATTCAGGCCATGGCCGGCAACCAGAGCCTGAATCGCGCCCCACCCAACGGCGAACTTTCAACCGTCAAAGTGCCGCCCTGCGCTTCGAGCGCTCGGCGGCTTATCGCCAAACCGAGGCCGAACCCACCCGTCGCGCGATCACGGCTGCGGTCGAGCCGATAGAACGGTTCGAAAATCCGCTCGCGCTCATCGTCGGGAATGCCGATACCATCATCGTCGACCCATATCTCACACCCTCCGGCAATGACCTGCACACCGATCTGAATGCGCTTTTCGCAATAGCGCATGGCATTGCGCAACAGGTTCTGGATGGCCCGGGCGGTCAGGCGCGGGTCCAGCGCGAAGCGTTCGAGCTGACCGTGCAGCAGAACGTCAATCACGATGTCTGGCGACTCCAGCTCCTCATCGACGCTGCCGAGAATGCTGTCGATGAATTCGTCCAGCGACACCTCGATGCGCTCAGGCGACTGCGCCGGATTCTGCAAACGGCTGTAGGAAAGCAACTCCAGCACCAATTCATCCAGCTCACGAATATGCGCGACCAAACTCTGCAGACGCTCGCGGCTGGCGGCGGGCAAGTCTTCTGACAATGCCAGCGCCAGGCCGAAATCCAGACGCGTCAACGGCGTACGTAGCTCATGGGAAACGGCGTTAAGCAGATCGCGCTGCTGGTTGAGCAGGTTTTCGATATCGCCGGCCATGGTGTCGAACACGTTGGCGAGGCTGCCGATGTTCGAACTAGGGGCGATTCTGGTTCGCTCGCTCAAATGCCCCTTGCCGAAGCGTTCGGCAGTGCCCTTCAAACGTTCAAGATCGCGCCAGTGCGGGCGCAACCAGAGCAGCAGGCAGCCGAGCAACATGGCGCCGATGAGCACATTAATGCTCCAGTACAACAGATCGACGTCGACCGGATCCGGCGGTACGACCATACGCACGGCCATGTCCGCATTCAGCGGAGTGACTGCCAAAGTTCGCCAGCCCCAGTCACCGATCCGCACCACGTTCTCACCACGGTGCAAACGTTCCTGCTCGATGGGCGTGAACACCGGGTCGTCGATTGGCGTCAGGACGATGTGCAGCGGCTGGAATTCCTTGTCCATCGCCGCCGCAATCGCCGGCCATTGCTCTTGCGGCGCAGCATGAAACTGCTTGGTGATCAGCGATTGCAGACCTCGGGAGAATTCCAGATTGTAGGTGACGAAGCGATCCCGAAAGGCCATGACCACCAGATCCGGCACCAGATAGATCGCCGCACTATAGGAGACGATTGTCACCAGATACAGGCGAAACAGAATGCGAAACATCAGCTCAGCATTCCCACTCGGAGCGGCTGAACAGATAGCCCTTGCCCCACACGGTCTTGATCTTGCGCGCCTCGCCGGCGTGATCATCGAATTTGCGCCGCAGCTTGGAAATCGCCACGTCCACCGAGCGGTCAGTGCCATTGAATTCAATACCGCGCAGCCGCTGAAGAATCTGATCGCGACTCAGCACTTCGCCGGCATGTCGGGCCAGCACCACCAGCAAATTGTATTCGCCGCTGGACAGTTCAACCGCTTGATCACGCCAGGTCACGGTGCGCTCGGACAGATCAATGCACAGATTGCCCATGACGATCCGATCGTTGACCGCCAGCGGTTCGCCGAGGCTGCTGCGCCGCAACAACGTGCGCACCCGCGCCAGCAGCACTCGTGGCTCGCAGGGTTTGGTGACGTAGTCGTCAGCGCCCATTTCCAGGCCCAGTACCTGATCATGACTGTCATCGCGGGCCGTGAGCATGAGGATCGGCAGTGTTGCCGAATCGGCACGCAGCAAACGGCACACCTGCAAGCCGTCGAGGCCCGGCAGCATGAGGTCGAGAATCACCAGATCCGGCGGACTGATCCGCGCCCGCTCGCGCACATGGTCGCCACGGCCGATGACGCTGACGGAATAACCGTTGCGCTCCAGGTAGCTGGAAATCAGTTCGGCGAGGGCGGTGTCGTCTTCGACCAGGAGGATGTTGGGCATGGGGTGTTCCAGAGAATGCTGTGGCGACAGTCGGGACTCATTCGCTCGCACATTGAAATGCGATCTCCTGTGGGAGCGAGCCTGCTCGCGAAAGCGATCGAACTGTCGCAATAAGTTTCAAGGCCTGCAGGATATACGCCCTCGCGCACCACCGAGCAAAACCCTTACACAATTTCACACAGCAGCTACAAAGCTTCACCGCTAACCTCCCCGTCTGGCCGTAGGATGCGGCCTTCAATATTGGGGGTTGTACATGTCTGGAAAACTGCTGGCCGGGCTCGGCCTGATCGCATTGGCGCTGACGCTGAGCGCCTGTGACTCATCCTCGAACGCCGAAGAGCAAGCACCACCAGCCACCGTGCGCATCGAGACCATCAAAACCCAGCCATTGTCGATCAGCAGCGAACTGAGCGGCCGCATCGCCGCGCCACGGATTGCCGAAGTGCGTGCGCGAGTGGCCGGCGTAGTGTTGCAACGCACCTACCGCGAAGGCAGTGACGTGAAAAAAGGCGATGTGCTGTTCCGCATCGACCCGGCACCTTTCAAGGCGGATCTGGACAGTGCCGAAGCCGCGCTGCGCAAAGCCGAGGCCAACGCCTTTCAGGCCAGATTGCAAGAACAACGCTATGCGCAGTTGATCGAGGACCAGGCCATCAGCGGGCAGGACTACGACAACGCCCGCGCCGCTGCACGGCAGACGGCAGCTGATGTCGCGGCCAGCAAAGCGGCGCTTGAACGGGCGAAACTGAACCTCGGTTATGCCACCGTCACCGCGCCGATTTCCGGCCGTATCGGTCGCGCCTTGGTCACCGAGGGTGCGTTGGTCGGGCAGAACGAAACCACGCCACTGGCGCTGATTCAGCAACTCAACCCGATCCATGCCGACCTCACCCAGTCGACCCGCGAGCTCAATGAACTGCGCCGGGCATTGCGCTCCGGGCAGTTGCAGGAAGTCGGTCAGGATCAAGCGAAGGCCACGCTGATTCAGGATGACGGTAGCGTGTATCCGTTGCCCGGCAAGCTGCTGTTCAGCGACATCACTGTCGATCCCGGAACCGGGCAGATCATTGTGCGCAGCGAGTTTCCCAATCCGGATCTCGACTTGCTGCCGGGCAGCTTCATCCGCGTACGCCTTGAGCAGGCAACCATCCAGAACGGCATCACCGTACCGCAACGCGCGGTGCAGCGTGACAGTGCCGGCATTGCCCAGGTGCTGACTGTCGATGAACAGATGCGCGTGGCGCAGCAACCGGTGCAACTGGGTGCGGTGCAGAACAATCGCTGGATCGTCACCGGCGGCCTGAAGCCCGGCGACCGTGTTGTCATCGAAGGCCTGCAACACGCCCGTCCCGGGGAAAAGGTGCAGATCGACGAAACCCCACTTCCACTTGCCCAGACCACTGGTCAGTAAGCAGGACGCTTCTATATGCCGCAGTTCTTTATCGACCGCCCGGTGTTCGCCTGGGTGGTCGCCCTGTTCATCCTGTTGGCTGGTGCGCTGGCCATCCCGCAGTTGCCGGTCGCGCAATACCCCGACGTCGCACCGCCGCAGATCGAAATCTACGCCGTCTACCCCGGTGCCTCGGCGCAAACCGTCGATGAAAGCGTGGTCAGCCTGATCGAGGAAGAGCTCAACGGTGCCGATCACCTGCTCTATTTCGAATCACAAAGCAGCCTGGGCAGCGCGACGATCAAGGCAACCTTTCAGCCGGGCACCAATCCCGAGCTGGCGCAGGTCGATGTGCAAAACCGCCTCAAGGTGGTCGAGTCGCGCCTGCCGCAAGCGGTCAATCAGCAAGGGTTGCAGGTGGAGAAGGTCTCTTCCGGTTTCCTCTTGCTGATCACTTTGACCTCTAGCGACGGCAAGCTCGATGACGTGGCGCTCAGCGATTATCTGGCGCGCAACGTGATGAACGAGATAAAGCGTCTGGACGGTGTCGGCAAGGCGCAGTTGTATGGTGCCGAGCGGGCCATGCGCATCTGGATCGATCCGCAGATGCTCATCGCGTTCAACCTGACGCCGGCCGATGTCAACGAAGCCATTGTTGCGCAGAACGCCCAGGTTTCAGCGGGCAGCATCGGTGATTTGCCGTCGCCTTCCACACAGGAAATCACTGCGACAATTCTGGTCAAAGGCCAATTGTCGACGCCGCAGGAGTTCGCCGACATCGTGCTCAAGGCCAATCGCGACGGCTCCACGGTGCGCATCGGTGATGTTGCGCGAGTGGAGATCGGCAGCCAGGAATATCAGTTCGGCACACGCCTGAACGGCAAGCCGTCCACCGCCGTTGGCGTGCAGCTTTCTCCAGGCGCCAACGCGCTGAACACCGCGACACTGGTGCGGGCGAAGATGGATGAACTGGCGCGCTACTTCCCGGCCGGCGTGGCATACAAGATTCCTTACGACACTTCGCCGTTCGTCAAAGTCTCGATCACCAAAGTGATCTACACCCTCGGCGAAGCGATGCTGCTGGTTTTTGCAGTGATGTTCCTGTTCCTGCAAAACGTGCGCTACACGCTGATCCCGACACTGGTGGTGCCGGTGGCGTTGATGGGCACTTTCGCGACCATGCTGGCGCTGGGGTTCTCGATCAACGTGCTGACCATGTTCGGCATGGTGCTGGCCATCGGCATTCTGGTGGATGACGCCATCGTCGTGGTGGAGAACGTCGAGCGCATCATGGCCAGCGAGGGCCTGTCGCCCAAGGAAGCCACGCGCAAGGCGATGACGCAGATTACCGGGGCGATCATCGGCATAACGCTGGTGTTGGTCGCGGTGTTTATTCCGATGGCGTTCATGCCGGGTTCGGTAGGGGTGATCTATCAACAGTTCTCGCTGTCCATGGCCACCTCGATTCTATTCTCGGCGTTCCTTGCTCTGACGTTGACCCCGGCATTGTGCGCGACCTTGCTCAAGCCTGTTGCCAAGGGCGAGCACCACGAGAAGTCCGGATTTTTCGGCTGGTTCAATCGCCGATTTGAGCAATTGACCGACCGTTATCAGGGTTGGGTCGGCTATGCGCTCAAGCGTACGGGTCGCTACCTGATGATCTACGTGGTCCTGCTGATTGGACTCGGAATCTGTTTTGCGCGCCTGCCCTCCTCGTTTCTGCCGACCGAGGATCAGGGCTACACCATTACCGATATTCAATTGCCACCCGGCGCAACGAAGAACCGTACTGTACAAGTAGCCGAGCAGCTCGAAGCGCACAACGCCGGTGAGCCGGGAATCAGTGACAGTGTGGTGATCCTGGGTTTCAGTTTCTCCGGTAGCGGGCAGAACGCAGCGCTGGCGTTTTCGACGCTCAAGGATTGGTCGGAACGTGGCAGTGACGATACTGCCAGCTCAATCGCCGACCGCGCCAACGCGGCGCTGAGCCAGATCAAGGACGCCATGGCCTTCTCGGTGCTGCCGCCGCCGGTGGATGGCCTTGGCACGTCCAGCGGTTTCGAGTTCCGCTTGCAGGATCGCGGTGGTCTGGGCCATGCGACGTTGATGCAGGCGCGTACGGAACTGCTCGCCGCCGCCGAGAAAAGTCCGGTATTGATGAACGTCCGTGAAAGCGCGCTGGCCGAAGCACCGCAGGTGCAGCTGATCGTCGACCGCAAGCAGGCGAATGCCTTGGGCGTATCGTTCGCCGACATTGGCAACGTGCTGTCGACTGCCGTGGGTTCGAGCTACATCAATGACTTCCCCAATCAGGGCCGCATGCAGCGGGTGGTCGTGCAAGCCGAAGGTGATCAGCGCAGTCAGGTGGATGATTTGCTGAAAATGCATGTGCGCAACAACGCCGGGAACATGGTGCCGCTGTCGGCCTTCGTTCAGGCCAACTGGATTCAAGGCCCGGCGCAGTTGACTCGTTACAACGGCTATCCAGCGATCGCGATATCTGGTGAACCGTCACCTGGGCACAGTACCGGCGAGGCCATGGCGGAAATCGAACGACTGGTTGCGCTGGGGCCGAAAGGTCTGGGTCAAGAGTGGACCGGTTTGTCGTTGCAGGAACGCCTGTCCGGCAATCAGGCGCCGATTCTGCTTGGCCTGTCGCTACTGGTGGTATTCCTGTGTCTGGCGGCGCTGTACGAGAGCTGGTCGATCCCGACTTCGGTATTGCTCGTTGTCCCGCTTGGTGTGCTCGGCGCGGTACTCGCCGTGACACTGCGCGGCATGCCCAACGACGTGTTCTTCAAGGTCGGACTGATCACCATCATTGGTCTGTCGGCGAAGAACGCGATCCTGATCATCGAGTTCGCCAAGAGCTTGTATGACGAAGGTCACGATCTGATCGATGCGACGTTGCAGGCCGCGCGCTTGCGTCTGCGGCCGATCGTGATGACATCGCTGGCGTTCATTCTCGGTGTGGTGCCGTTGGCCATCGCCACCGGCGCCAGTTCGGCCAGCCAACAGGCGATCGGCACTGGCGTGATCGGTGGGATGATTACGGCGACGCTGGCGGTGATCTTCGTGCCAGTCTTCTTCGTCGTAGTGATGAAACTCGTACAACGATTCACCAAATCCCACTGATCCAAATGTAGGAGCTGTCGAGTGCAACGAGGCTGCGATCTTTTGATCTTGAAAAGCTAAAGTCGAAAGATCGTCCGATCGCGGCCCGAGCCTTCGGCAGCTCCTACAAAAGCCGGATCGCCTGCGCTATGGTGCACTGACAGTTCACCGCCGTGAGTCACCATGCGCTTCCTCGCCCGCACCCACCCTCGCCTCTCCGCCGCCGCTCTGCTCGGCCTCGCCACCGGCCTGTTGGTCCCGGCCGATTCCATCGTCAGCAAAATCCTCATTGGCTGGAACGCCGGTGTCTGGACATACCTGATCCTGATGTTCTGGCTGACCATACGCGCAAAGGCCCCGGACGTGCGACGCATCGCCGAAGTCGAAGACGAGAACGCCGGGCTGGTGCTGTTTGTGGTGTGCATTGCCGCGTTGGCCAGTCTCGCCACCATCACCCTTGAACTGGCCGGCAGCAAAGACCTGGAAACCTCACGCAAACTCATGCACTACGGGTTCACAGCGCTGACAGTGACCGGCTCATGGCTGCTGATAGGTGTGATCTTCTGTGTGCACTACGCCAGATTGTTTTACACCTGGGACGGCAAAGAGCCGGCGCTGCGTTTTGCTGAAGGACTGACCACCCCCAATTATTGGGATTTTCTGTACTTCTCGTTCACCATCGGCGTGGCTGTGCAGACTTCGGATGTGGGTGTTGCAACGCGGGATATTCGAAAGATTGTGCTGGCGCAGTCGTTGATCGGTTTTGTGTTCAATACGGCGATCCTCGGGTTCTCGATCAACATTGCAGCAGGATTGTTCGGCTGAAAAACACGGCTTGTTCTGGCAGTTCAAAGCTCACAAAAACGTACGCCTGTAAACTGTCAACACTGACAGTTTACAGGCGTACTGTATTCACGCTTCCATACAACATCCAGAAGTAGGACGGGTCAGTCTTTGGATGTCCCCAACCATATTGTATGGAGATAAAACTCATGAGCTATGCAGCCCGAGCCTACACGACGATCTTTCCGGTTTTAGCGCCGACCTATCTGTCAGCCACGATCAACGGCGATGCCAACCCACTCTACAGGTTTGTCAAAATCCCTCAATTCATGGAGTTTCGATCTACCTCTGTACCTTCCTTCGGGCCGAAGCCCTACCCGGAAGGCCTGCGTTACGTCCTGACAGCTGGACACACTAAGGATGGTGTGACGCGTACGCTTGAGTTTGTGTTCCCTTTTAAACCCCAATCGTTGACCTATGACCTCTCCAAAGATAGCGATGATGTCAGAAGTACCTACTATTCCAATCCTGCGACGGGTGATCTGCACGTCTCTGTGAGCGGGAGCCTGACATTGAAATATGACGACATTGAAAAAACCCTGAGTGGCACTTGGTCCGGCACATATGACCATGGTGGAGAGAACGGCAACGAAGAGTTTCCGATCACTGGGGAGTTTGTCGCTAACGCAGACCTGAGCAAGAGAAAAAACGCTAACTGACTACGACAAAAAGGAAGCTGCGAGGCTTCCTTTTTTTAATGCTGATGCAATCAGAAACTGAAGCTCAGCCCGACACTCCCTCCTAGCTCCTGATCAGCTTTGCTGCCCCTGCTGGTCCCTATCTCGCCATACAGTTGCCATTTGTTATTGGCCGGCACCCAATTGAGGCCCCCGGTCAGCTCTAGGCTGGTGCTGGACAAATCGTTGTTGAATCCAGTGTCATTCACGCTGACACGATTATTGTTGACGAATTCATGACTTAACGCCGCGTGCAGCCTGGGTTGCAATTTTCCGCCATTGTTCAGCACCACCTCGCGGCCAACGGTCATTCCGACCTTGCCGAGCAATGAGCGGGTCTCGTTGCTGTCTACCTGCAGTCCGTTGTCCAACTTGTAGTCCTTGCCTTTCACCGTCGCAACACCAATCTGAGCAGAGGGCTCGATGAAGTAACCTCGGTTAAAGACTATATGCTTACCCACTTCGACGGTTCCACTGATGCCGAGATTATCGAAGTCACCCTTTGTTCGAGTGTCATCGCTCAAGGTGACTTTGACGTCATTACTGAAACGGTTGATTTTGCCAACGGTATCCACGTAATACCCGGTCGTTTCGTCATACCAGGACAGATACATCCCGCCATAGGTGCTGTTGATCGTGCCGGCGCTGCCGCGGGCCAGGTTAAGGCGAGTGGTGCTGTAGCCACCAAAAACCCCGATCAACCATTGGCCATCACCTATCGGTAGTGGCGTGTCCACCCCCAATGAGACGCCAGTCTGATTTTGTTTATAACCATCACCGTAGGCATTCTTGACGTTGTACTGATTGGCATGAGTGCGTATCCACAGGCCGGTGGTCGCGTTTTGATTATCTGAGTCCAGTGCCGCAATCGATCGCGATCGCGGCTGAGTGCCGGCCATGCGACGGTCGCCGAGGCGGGTATTGAGAGTGGTCATTTCTGAATAGATAACCGTAGGAGCGGTACCGGCAATTGCCAACGCTGTTTGTGAACCAGTGCTCGGCGTTGTCCCATCAGTCCGCAGGAAAATACCTTCGCCCTCTCGCACCAGTTTGTACGCCAAAGCACCACGATCAACCTGACCGTTTCTCAGATCGAACTCAGCATCCCCGCCAGCGATGTTAGCCACTTGAAGCGGTGCACCGGTGACAGGTTCGCTGGCGCTTGCACCAACTACCAGCTCGTGACGGCCACTGGCTGATTCCGTGACATTGAGAAAGTCCGTTTCACCGGTGGACACGTCAGCATCCAAAAAAAACCGGCCGTTGCCTGACAGGTTGGCAACGTCCAGGCGGACGAACTCGGCGGGCGTGCCGAATCTGACGTTCCCGCCCTGCATTTCGAGATTCGATAACGAATTGCTGCCAACCAGGTTCCATTCACCGCCACGCCCGATGGACATAGCGCTGACGCCAGTAACCGAACCGTGCAGGATCGAGTCGTTATCCAGCATCACGACGCCAGTCCCAGAGCCCTGAATGTTACCGGTGAGTATGCTTCGGGTATCGAGCGAAACAGAATCGACGTTGGTCAAATCGCCGTCAAGGCTGGCATTGTTTTGCAAGAAAACCGCGGCGGTCCCGCCGTCAGCAACCTCTACATTGCCGGTCAACTGGCTGTCGTCGATCTGAAAGCGCGCCGCTGCTCCATCGATGACTTCGAGGATATTACCGTTGCCGCCGATCAGATTCGAACGGTTAGCTATTTCGATCAATACCGGTTGATCGTCCGGCGTCGCAAAATCGACTTTGATCGCTGCGCCGGTTCGACCCTGCACGGTTGACGCATCAACCTTCAACACGCTCTGTGCGGTGACATCGCTCGGGTTCAGGACGCTATCCTCGCCAAAGATGATCCCATTCAGTTCCCCGGTGACCTCACTGGCTGCACTGACATTGGCGTTGCCGCCATAGAGTTCGAGACCAACACCATCGGCGTCTGTCCCTTCAACCCGGCTGTCCACCAGATTCAACGTACTGAGGGATGTCACGGCTGCACCCGAAAAACCGCCTGTCAAAGTACTGCCAGTGACGGTCGCTGTTGAGCCAACGGGTATATTCAGGTCGCGCGCAAGCGACATTGCTCTGCCATCGCTGGACAGCGTACTGCCGGATACCACTGCCGAGCTGTCGGTCAAGCTCAGCGCAGTGTCAAAATTGCTAGCCGTCACCGTTGCCGCGTCCAGAGACACTCGGGCGTCTGCGGAGGCTTCAATCTGTGAAGTGCTGGCGGAAATCGCGTTTAACGTCCCACCGCCGACAACGATGTTCAGCGTATCACCGCCATTGACGTTGAGCGTGGCGGTGACAGGGATGAACCAGGCTTCTGGCGTAGCACCGCCGGATACGGTTTCGACTTCACCAGGATTGAGATTTCGGGAAAAGGCCGTCTCGGATATTGCAATCAGCAATGCTGCGCAAGAGAGCGTGCCAGCGAGTTTTGAAACTGTCGGTCCCAAGCAATTTTCAAACGTCATATTCACTTCTCGTTGAGTTTTATCGGGACGGAAGAAAGACGGTTCAGACGTACATATTCCATCAGACGACCGTTGTAGACGGCGCTGGAGAATACCTGCTAGTCCGGACTTTCTCTGTAGGACTAATCCTCTTAATAGGTGGGCTTAATCGCCCACTCGCGACATTTCGAGATGTTTCTTACTCCGCAAATAAAATTGCATTGCCTGAAGAGGCTGGCTCTCCGGCAATGCAATGATCGCGAATGCCGTTTATGGAGCAGGCGCAGGATCCCAGCCCGGTTCCGATTCGCAGTACAAGAAGTCAGCATTGAGCAAGTAGACAATCATTTCCTGAACTTCTGACGTCGTTACAATTGGCGTCGAATACCAGATTTTTACATAACCTGCGTAAAAGTCGGTCGGATCAGGCGTGGTAGCAGGTGGACGAGGAAGATTGCGAATAAAAGGTGCGTATGGCACTTCCCAAAGCATCCCCTCCGTTAGCTCGAGCGCAGTGATCGCACGAGTACGGGAAAAAACCGTATCCGACGGTGCGTCTATGGTGTATTTGTCGTCATGCCAGCCTTGCCAATTGAATGTGATGTTCATCCCGTCGGTGAAATGATCATTAGGTTTGATCTTGAACGTCGCAACGTGATCATCCCCCGTCAAGCTCTCGCAAATAATGTATGGGTCTTCGGTGCCATCTGTAGGTGGGCGTTGGAATTCCGGCTTATCGAGAACGATGACTACAGTATTGACAGTAACCGTCTCTTTTGCTGAATCCTGAGTATTATTCCGAGCAGGGTTTTCATATGTCCACCAAGCCTCTTTAAGCCCGATACCACCCGGACCGACAACGGTATATGGCAAATCTACCTGAATGACTGTATTGATATTCGACGGAGTCATTTGAATGGAATTAACGATAATTTCGCCTTGATCCCCGAGATACTTCAGAGTAACCAGATCGCCCGATTCGGGATCGGGAAATGTCGTCCCGGCGGTGACAGGCGAGACATCGATGTGAGCCTTGGCTGTCTGATCGACATCATGAGGGCCCAGCACGTTATCCGTGACAGGTGCCTGTCCGCGGACGATCAGTTTCCGGAATTCGGGATTAACCTCAGGGGGCGGGGTCGTCGGGTCGACGGTATAAGGCGGATGCGTCGAGAAATCTGTTTTTACAGTTGTTGTTCCATCGTCGATGGATAAGCCGCCACGCATCAAGTCAGCTTTGACGACCACGTCCAATTCGAAATTCGTACCCGTCTGGTTGTCAAAGTATTGTTTGCTCAGACTCGACCAAGGAATGGTGAACTCCAGCTCCGTGAGTGCGTTGAATGGCAGATCCTGGGCTGGTTGAGCGCCGTATGTCAGGCTCACTACGTCGGTGCCGATTGTATCTACCAACCGGCTGACTTTTACCTTCACACCTGCACGCGCATCTTTTAAATCGATCAGACCATCTTCGTTTGCCGGGACGGTAATGACGCCCAGTTTGGGAAGTGGCAGAAAACGCACGTTTTTGAAATACACGCCCCATGCGCTCTGGTTGCCAGCAGCGTCAGTAATGATGAACCAGATGAAGGCCCGGCCGCTCGTTACCTTTCGTAGCTCTGCGGTCGGGATGGACAGCTTGCCATCGGTTGGCATCGGTCCGTTGAAAAAAGGGGGCACCTGCGGAGGGTTGGTACGTGTACCTGCCACGTACAGGGTCAACGTGTCATCCGGCTGAACGTTGGCGTAGCCTGTATCAATTTGTACCTGCAATCCCCCTTCGTTACCTGGCTGACCCGCCCATGTGTCATCCAGATCCCCGGGGGCATTTGGAAACGTGGCTGGCGGAATTGTTCTGGCGCCTGGAACCTGTCCTGGATTTGTACCTGTTTGTGCAGGTTTCGCTTGCCAGGCACCAGTACGGTCGATAAAAAACTTCATCACAGGACCGGTCAGCGGGTTGAGCCCACGCTCATACAGCACGCTACGCACCCAGATCGGCGTCGGCCCCACCGGGGTTGCATCCTCACCCAGAAATTCGGTAGGCACTGTGATCGGAAAATCTACAGGACGGCTGGCTACGTCGCCGAGGTTTACCCTGTTTAACCGCGTGAAGTCTGTCGGCAGCGGATTGGCAGGAGGCTGGGTTCGCGTAACGTCAAGGGCGATCTGATCTCTGCTGTTAGGATTCGACCACACGTTGGTCTTGACCATAAGTGTCAGCGCGGCGCCCACAGGTATCGCAGCTATCGGAATGATGTCCTTGTTCGTGCCGCGCCCGTCTGGCAATTCGGGGGTAGGTGCGACCAGAACGCCCAAGGGTGTGCCTGACTCCGCAGTTTGAATACTTGTCATGTGCCTTCTCCATTGCGTAGAAAATGTTTTTTGATCCATGCATCTTCGACAATGGCGAATGTCGCCAACTGCAGTCGTAATATCGCTGCTACTGTTGCGGCCTGATCACTTCATCCAACTTGCATCCGAGCAATACTTGTTTTCTCCCGGAATTTTCCTGTCTACCTTCACCAGCCCGGTAAACGAGCGAAAGATAGGTACACCGTCGCGCAATAGCTGGTAATTAACTAAGGCCGAATCGTTTTCCTCCATGGGTTCTATATGTGAAGCAAATGGTCTGATTACGATCTTGACTGGCTCCTTGGTCACAACATCTGTCACAACCTCAGTAAAGTTAAACACCTGTGTCAAAGGGTTTCCCGACCCGTTTAAAGAATCCCATGCCTGCCAATCCAGGCTGAGGACATCCGTAAGCTGAAACAAGTCATCGAAAGGAATTTCGATACGTACCCCTTCCCAGATAAACAAGGCTTCCGGATCGCCGGGATGGTTCTTGTAACATCCGATATATCCCCAGGCATCCGCATCGGGAAAAGTAACCTCCTTCAAAAGTTGCGGCGGCTTAACTATCGCAAAAGTCAGGCGTCGTGAAGGTGACGTAGTAGGGTTGATCGAACGTACTGTGTACAAAAGCTCAAACGTAGCCACATCCGGAAGTTTCTCGGGAGCTACTGAAATACGAAACTCCGGCGCATCGTCCGCGGCCCCATACTCGCCAAAGGCGACGAAATCAGGGTTACCAACGATGAAAATTTCAACACGATCTTTATTCACGCCTGAAACAGGAAAGTTCGGCCAGCGGTCAATAATACAAACGATGCCCACCTGTTTTGCGTCCGGCGGCAATGTTCCGGCCGGGTCAAGCGGATCGACGCCTTCCACTCGTGGCAGGCTCAGAAGCACGCCGGGATTCAATGGATCGCTGGAGGTAATCGGCGTTTCGATCGGCATGGAATTTCTCACTGGCTGGTCATCTAGGCCTGAAAGAAATTAAGCGCTGGTATTGGAAAGATGCCTACTGTCAGATCTGACAGGTAAAGCAACCGTTTGTCGGAAATCCATTTTGTCGTGACTGCTTCTGCTGCATCTGAAGGTTGACGGCTCAAGGTCAGATAGTGTCTGCTGAAACCGGTTTCAGCGGTATCCATGCCGTTAAAACGCTACATTTCAAAAATAAGGTCTGACCCATTGAACGACTTCTCCGCCGCCCAGCGCAGCCGCGTGACCATGCTTGATGTTGCCGAACGCGCTGGCGTGTCAAAGGCCAGCGTCTCGCGCTTCATCGGCGACGACCGCGCGCTGCTCTCCGATACCATTGCCCGGCGCATCGAGCAGGCGATTGATGAACTCGGTTACCGCCCCAACCAAATGGCCCGTGGCCTGAAACGCGGGCGCACTCGGCTGATCGGCATGCTCGTCGCCGATATCCGTAACCCCTATTCGATTGCCGTGATGCACGGGGTGGAAACCGCCTGCCGTGCGCACGGCTACAGCCTGGTAGTGTGCAACACCGACCGCGATGACGAGCAGGAACGGCAGCACCTGGCGCTGTTGCGCTCGTACAACATCGAAGGGCTGATCGTGAATACGCTGGGCCATCATCGAGACGAGCTGCACGAGCTGCGCCGCGAGATGCCTATGGTATTGGTGGATCGCAAGGTCGACGGGCTGGACAGCGACATGGTCGGGTTGAATAACCCGCAAGCAGTAGAGATGGCGCTCGCGCACCTTGAGCAGCGCGGATATCGGGACCTATTGATGGTCACCGAACCGTTTGACGGCACCAGTTCGCGGATCGAACGGGTCAGCAGTTTTCAAGCGCAGATTGCCCAACGCTCGGCCCTGACCGGGGCGGTGCTGGAAACCGGCGATGATCTGAAGGCGCAACTTCAAACTTTTTTAAACACCCACGTTGACGGTCCGAAAGCACTGTTTTGCGCCAACGGCGTGGCGGCGCTGGCGGCGACTCACGCGTTGCGCGCACTCGGTGTGCGCTTGTTCGAGGATGTCGGGCTGATTGCCCTGGATGATCTGGATTGGTATCCGCTGGTGGGCAGCGGGATTACCGCGCTGGCACAGCCGACGCAAGAGATAGGCGCGCGGGCGTTTGAGTGTCTGCTCAAGCGCTTGCGCGGGGATGATGAGGTGGCGCGAATTGTGGATTTTGCGCCGGTGCTGATTGAGCGGGGTTCGACCCGAGGGATTGGCGGCGTCTGATCTGGCGCTTTCGCGAGCGGGCTCGCTCCCACAGGTGACCGTGTTGCAAATGTGGGGGCGAGCCTGCTCGCGAAAGGGCCTGCAAAAACGCTACAGAATCATCTGATTTTTTTTGAACAAAAATGAAACCGGTTTCAGAGGTCAATAACAATGAATAAACCAGCCGTTTCCATCAGTCTGTCCAGCTACGGCGCCGAGCTCGTGCGCCAGCGTGGGCAGGATTGTTTTATCGACATCCTCGCGGCAGCCGGGGCGAATCGCATCGAGTGGCGTGAAGAGCTGCTGACCCGTGAAGACCCGGCGCAACTGGCTCAGGCTACCCAGGCGCAGGGCCTGCAAAGCATTTATTCCTCACCCACCGAACTCTGGCTCGCAGGGCAAGCGCAGCCAAATCCCGAACTGATTACCGCGCTGCAGCAGGCCCAGGCATTTGGCTCGAAATGGCTGAAAGTGTCCCTCGGTTATTTCACCGACAACTCTGACTTGCAGGCACTGGCCGAGCGACTCAAGCAAAGCCCGGTGCAACTGCTGGTGGAGAACGACCAGACCTTGCACGGCGGACGTATCGAGCCGTTCCAGCGTTTCTTTACCGCCGTCGAGCAACACAACCTGCCGATCAAGATGACCTTCGACATTGGCAATTGGCATTGGCAGGACCAGTCCGCCGCCAGCGCCGCACGCGCGCTTGGTCGTCATGTCGGTTACGTGCATTGCAAAGCCGTTGCGCGCCGCGCCGACGGCAAACTGGTTGCCGTACCACCCGCCATCAGCGATCTGCATCTGTGGGAACAACTGCTGCGGCACATGGACCAAGGCGTTATGCGCGCTGCCGAATACCCGCTGCAAGGCGATGACCTGGTGCAACTGACCCGCGAACACGTCGCCGCCCTCGCCCGCCTCGGTCAATCGCGCCTGGAGCCAGCTCATGTCTGAGATCGATATTCTTTCTTTCGGTGAAACCATGGCGATGCTGGTCGCCGAGCAGACCGGCGATCTGGCCAAGGTCGAGCAGTTTCACAAACGGATTGCCGGGGCCGACAGCAACGTCGCGATCGGCTTGTCGCGCTTGGGTTTCAACGTCGCGTGGCTGAGCCGGGTGGGTAACGATTCGCTCGGACGCTTTGTGGTGGAAACGCTGATCAAGGAAGGTCTGGATTGCAGCCACGTCGAAGTCGATAAAAACCAGCCAACGGGTTTCCAGTTCAAATCGCGCAACGACGATGGCAGCGACCCGCAGGTCGAATATTTCCGGCGCGGTTCGGCGGCCAGTCATTTGTCGCCGCACTCCATCAGCGACAACCTGCTGAGCGCCCGTCACTTGCACGCCACCGGTATTCCGCCGGCGCTGTCAGGTTCCAGCCGGGAAATGTCCTTCGAGCTGATGACCCGGATGCGCAACGCCGGGCGCAGCGTGTCGTTCGACCCGAATCTGCGCCCGAGCCTGTGGGCCAGCGAGGGCGAGATGATCCGCCAGATCAACCGCCTCGCCGCCCTTGCCCACTGGGTCCTGCCGGGGTTGAGTGAAGGTCGCTTGCTCACCGGTTTCGATGACCCGGCCGACATTGCTGCGTTCTATCTGGATCAAGGCGCCGAGGCGGTGGCGATCAAGCTCGGGCCTGCGGGTGCTTACTACCGCACGCAGCTGGATCAGGGCTTCGTTGCTGGCGTGCCGGTGAGCAACGTGGTCGATACCGTGGGCGCCGGTGACGGCTTTGCGGTGGGGATGATCAGCGCCCTGCTCGAGCATCAGAGTTTTGCCGAGGCAGTGCAGCGGGCGAACTGGATTGGCAGTCGCGCGGTGCAGAGTCGTGGCGACATGGAGGGGTTGCCGACCCGCCAAGAGTTATCGGTTGAATTTGAATCCGCCTTCGCGAGCAAGCTCGCTCCCACATTTGGAATGCATTCCTCTGTGGGAGCGAGCCTGCTCGCGAAGAAGCCCGCCTGATCACCGCAAATCAATGAACCTGCTGCGACAAAAACAACAAGCTCAGGAGTTACACCGATGAAAACCGCTACCCTCGCCACCCGCCGCTGGTGGTACATCATGCCGATTGTGTTCATTACATACAGCCTGGCCTATCTAGATCGCGCCAACTACGGTTTTGCCGCCGCGTCGGGCATGGCCGAAGACCTGATGATCACACCGGGTCTGTCCTCGCTGCTCGGTGCGCTGTTCTTTCTCGGTTACTTTTTCTTCCAGGTTCCCGGCGCGATCTACGCGCAAAAGCACAGCGTCAAGAAGCTGATTTTCGTCAGCCTGATCCTCTGGGGTGGTCTGGCCACGTTGACCGGCGTGGTATCCAACGCCTATTGGCTGATCGTCATTCGCTTCATGCTCGGCGTGGTCGAAGCGGCGGTGATGCCGGCGATGCTGGTGTATCTGTGCCATTGGTTCACCCGTGCCGAACGTTCGCGGGCCAACACCTTTCTGATCCTCGGTAACCCGGTGACGATGCTGTGGATGTCGGTGGTGTCGGGCTATCTGGTGCAGCATTTCAGCTGGCGCTGGATGTTCATCATTGAAGGTCTGCCGGCGGTGTTGTGGGCGTTTATCTGGTGGCGTCTGGCCGATGATCGACCAGCTCAGGCCAAGTGGCTCAATGAGCAGGAAAAACACGATCTGGAAAGCGCGCTGGCCGCTGAGCAGGTCGGGATCAAAGCGGTGAAGAACTACGCCGAGGCGTTCCGTTCGCCGAAGGTGATCATCCTGGCGCTGCAGTTTTTCTGCTGGAGCATCGGCGTCTACGGTTTCGTTTTGTGGCTGCCATCGATCCTCAAGGCCGGCGCGCAGATGGACATGATCGAGGCTGGCTGGCTGTCGGCGCTGCCGTATCTGGCGGCGGTGATCGGCATGCTCGCGGTGTCGTGGGGTTCGGACAAATTGCAGAAGCGCAAACGCTTCGTCTGGCCGCCGCTGCTGATCGCCTCCATCGCGTTCTACGGCTCTTATGCCTTGGGCGCCGAACACTTCTGGTGGTCGTACACGCTGCTGGTCATTGCCGGCGCCTGCATGTACGCGCCATACGGGCCGTTCTTCGCCATCGTTCCCGAGATCCTGCCGGCCAACGTTGCCGGTGGCGCCATGGCGCTGATCAACAGCATGGGCGCGCTCGGTTCTTTTGGCGGCTCGTATCTGGTCGGTTATCTGAACAGCTCCACCGGTTCGCCCGGCGCTTCCTATCTGCTGATGAGCGGCGCGCTGTTGCTGTCGGTGGTGTTGACCATTTTCCTCAAGCCCGGCGCCAGTGATCGCGTCGTCGCCAAAGCCGTCGCCACACCGCGTGTGCCGGCGCATTCCTGAAAGGACTTTTTGCCATGAAAAAACAGGTCGTGCTGTACAAGAAACTCTCGCCCGCGCTGATGGCGCGCCTGCAAGAGCAGTTTGACGTGACGCTGATCGAAAGCCTCGACGCCGACGGCCTCATGCAGTTGCGCGATGCCCTGCCCCGCGCCCACGGCTTGCTCGGGGCCAGCCTTAAACTCGATGCCGCGCTGCTGGATCTGGCGCCGCAGCTGGAAGCGATTGCCAGCGTCTCGGTAGGTGTCGACAACTACGCCATCGAGTATCTGAATCGACGCAAGATTCTGCTGACCAACACCCCCGACGTGCTCACCGAAACCACCGCCGACACCGGTTTCGCCCTGATCCTCGCCGCTGCCCGGCGGGTGGTCGAACTGGCGAACATGGTCCGTGGCGGGCAGTGGAGCCGCAACATCGGCCCGGCGCATTTCGGCACCGATGTGCACGGCAAGACGCTGGGCATCATCGGCATGGGCCGCATCGGCGAGGCCCTGGCCCAGCGCGGGCATTTCGGTTTCGGCATGCCGGTGATCTACCACAGTCAGTCGCGCAAACCGGCGGTCGAGGAGCGTTTCGGCGCACAATATCGCAGCCTCGAAGAGTTGCTCCAGCAGGCCGATTTCATTTGCCTGACCTTGCCGCTGACGGCGCACACCGAACGCTTGATCGGCGCCGAGCAATTTGCGCTCATGCGGCCGGAAAGCATTTTCATCAATATCTCGCGGGGCAAGGTGGTTGATGAGGCGGCGATGATCGAGGCGTTGCGCAGCAACCGTATCCGCGCTGCGGGGCTGGATGTGTTCGAGCGCGAGCCGTTGAATCATGACTCGCCGTTGTTGCAGTTGAGCAACGTGGTGGCGACGCCGCACATGGGCTCGGCGACCCATGAAACGCGTGAGGCAATGGCGCGGTGTGCGGTGGAGAATCTGTTGGCGGCGTTGAATGGACAGCGGCCGGCGAATCTGGTGAATCCTCTAAACTGATCGTTCCCACGCTCTGCGTGGGAATGCCTCAAGGAACGCTCCGCGTTCCAGCTTACGAAGGGACGCAGAGCGTCCCGGGCTGCATTCCCACGCCGGAGCGTAGGAACGATCAGTGTGTAGGGTAAGGCCGGGGCAGGCAATGCAAGACCCTCAGGCACTGCGCGCCTGCAACAGCTGCACCGCACACAACGCAATCCGCGCGCAGGCATCCGCCAGTTTGACCCGATCCACCACCAGCCCGATGCGAATATGCCCCGCCGCGCTCGGCCCGAACGCTTCACCGGCCAACACTGATACCCCGTAACCTTCCAGCAAGCGCTCGGCAAATGCTTGCGCGCCGAGGCCGGTCTGACGAACGTCGACCATCACGAACATGCCGCCATCCGGGCGAATCGGCTGCAACCCGGGGCAACCGTGCAAACGCTCGCACACCAGATCGCGCCGCAAGCGGTATTCCTCGCGCATCTGAGAGACTTCCGGCAGATCACTTTGCAGCGCCACTTGCGCGGCTTTCTGTACGAAATCCGGCAGACCGAAGAGCATGCTCAGCGACAGATTCACCAGATGCTCGGCCAAGGGTTTCGGGCCGATCATCCAGCCGATACGCCAACCGGTCATCGCATGGGATTTCGACAGACTGTTGATCGTCGCGGTGCGCTCGGCCATGCCCGGCAGGCTCGCCGGGCTGATGTGCTCGCCTTCATATAACAGCTCGCTGTACACCTCATCGCTGATCAGCCACAGATCATGACGAATGCACAGCGCTGCCAGTTCCTGCCAGATCAGCAAGGGCAAACTCGCGCCGCTGGGGTTGTTCGGACTGTTGAGCAGCATGGCGCGCGTTCGCGGGGTAATGCGCGCGGCAACATCGGCCGGGTCGACACGGAAACCGTTGTCGGGGCGTACCGGCACCGCAATCACCTTGGCACCGCAGGCGCCAAACACACCTTCGTAAGTGACGTACATCGGCTCAGCGACGATCACTTCATCGCCCGGATCGAGCAGACACTGCGCCACCGAGTACACCGCGCATTGCGCGCCGGGCAGGACAATCACCTGATCAGGATCAACCCGTTGACCACTGCGCTGGCGATGACGCTCGGCAATCAGCCTGCGCAGCTCAAACCGCCCACGCACGTCGGCGTAATGGGTATCGCCGGCCAACAGGCTATCGATCGCGCCATGGACGATCGGCAACGGCGTATCGAAATCCGGATCGCCGACGCTCAACAACAAAACATCAACGCCCTCGGCGCGCAGTTCCAGCGCTCGGTCGTGAATCTGCCAGGCAGCGGCACCCTCCCCGGCGATTCGTTGGGTCAAGGCTGAATAGCGCATGTACGTCTCCTGTTAGCGCGGTTTCCAGCCTTCACCGTATCTCAAATCACGAAACGCGCCACCATGGCGTTCAAATCCACTGCCAGTCGCGACAGTTCATGGGTCGCGGCACTGGTCTGATTGGCGCCGGCGGCCGATTGCGTGGCGAGGTCGCGGATGTTGACCAGGTTGCGATCGACCTCACGGGAGACTTGCGCCTGCTCTTCCGACGCGCTGGCGATGACCAGGTTGCGTTCGTTGATCTGGTGAATCGATTGAGTGATCTGCTCCAGCGCCACGCCGGCGGCGCGGGCCATTTCCAGTGTGGACTGGGTGCGCTGGTTGCTTTGCTGCATCGAGGAGACCGCTTCACCGGTACCGTTCTGGATGCCGGCAACCATTTTTTCGATTTCCTGGGTCGACTGCGCGGTGCGATGGGCCAAGGCGCGCACTTCGTCCGCCACCACGGCAAAACCACGGCCAGCCTCGCCGGCGCGCGCCGCTTCAATCGCAGCGTTGAGCGCCAGAAGATTGGTCTGCTCGGCGATGGCGCGAATCACGTCCAGCACCTTGCCAATGTCACGACCTTGCGCG
This sequence comes from Pseudomonas sp. ef1, assembly GCF_007293365.2. Taxonomy (NCBI): domain Bacteria; kingdom Pseudomonadati; phylum Pseudomonadota; class Gammaproteobacteria; order Pseudomonadales; family Pseudomonadaceae; genus Pseudomonas; species Pseudomonas sp. ef1. The sequence continues at coordinate 4,271,494 of NZ_CM129815.1, forward strand.
GCGAGGCCTTCGATCATCTGCGCGGTGTTCTGCACGTCGTGGGTCATGGTCTGGATCGCGTCGACGGTTTTCACCACCTGATCGCGACCTTCGCGGGCGGCGTGGGTCGACTGGTTGGAAGCTTCGGAAGTCGAAACGGCGTTGCGCGCCACTTCTTCCACCGCAGCGGTCATCTCGTTGACGGCGGTGGCGGCCTGTTCGATTTCGTTGTTCTGCTGCTGCAGCCCGCGCGACGCTTCTTCGGTGACAGCGCTGAGTTCTTCGGCAGCGGCGCCCAGTTGCGTGGCGGAGCCGGCGATCTGCTCGATGGTTTTGCGCAGGTTGGTCTGCATCGCGGCCAAGGCTTCGAGCAGGCGCGCCGGTTCGTCCTTGCCGTCGACTTCGATGGCTTTACTGAGGTCACCGCCAGCAATGGTTTGCGCAGCGAGTACGGCGCGGTTGAGCGGCGTGACGATGCTGCGGGTCAGCAACCAGGCGAGCAACACGGTGGCCAGCGCCGCAATCACGGCGACGATAATGATCCCGGTGATGGCGCTGTCATAGTTTTCACCGGCCTTAATGGCCGCCGCTCTGGCCCCGGCGGTATTCATGCCGATCAGCTTGTTTAGCTGCTCGCCCATCTGATCGGTGCCTTCCTTGATGCGCGTGTTGATCAACGCGCGCATCGCTTCCAGATCGCCCTGGCGCGACAGCTCAAGCATCCGGTTCTGGGCTTGCAGATAGTTATCGAGGGTGGTCGAAAACGTCTGGAAAACTGCGTACTCTTCAGGACCTGCCGGCAACGCAGCGTAGCTGGCCTGAGCTTTGCGCACCTTGTCGACCAGCACCGCGATGCGGGTTTCTGCCTCTTGCAGGCTGGCCGGTTCGCGATTGACCAGCACACGGAACGAGAGAATGCGCATGCGCAGGACGTTTTCCGTGACCACGCTGAGGTGGGTCACGCTAGGTAATTGGTTGGTGTCCATGTCGACCGACGCCTGACGAATGACCGTCATGCGGCTGACCGCGAACACGCCGAGAATAATCACCAGCAAGGCGATAAAGGCAAAACCGAGGAAAGCACGTGGCGCGATATTCAGGTTACGCAGGGACATGGTCGGACTCTCGAAAGAAAGAAACTACGAGCGTCCATGCCGTGAGCACTGGCCCATAGCGGGCGACAGTCCGGCGGCACTGAATTGTGGTTTTGTGTGCGCCTGACCGTTGTATCGGCCAGGCTTGAGGAAGGTTTCGGGTCCGCAGTAAATATTTTTCGGGACGTGACAACGATCAAACACTGCTCCGCTGCCTTTGGTAGGAGCTGTCGAGTGCAACGAGGCTGCGATCTTTTGACTTTTAAAAGCAGGATCAAAAGATCGCAGCCTCGTTGCACTCGACAGCTCCTACATAGGCAAGCCGATCAGCGTTGGGTGGCGAGTTGCCAGACCCGAGCAATATCGGTCGCGCGCTCACGCAGCAGGCGCGGTGCTTCGGCGCAGGCTTGTTCGAGTGTCATCGGTCCGCTGGTCACGGCGAAAGCGGCGTCGATGCCGTGTTGATAGAGCTCCTGATAGCCCTCGCCCAAGGTCCCGGCAATCACGATCACCGGCACAGCGTGCTGTTTGGCAACTCGCGCAACACCGAACGGCGTTTTGCCGCGAAGGGTTTGCGCATCGAAGCGGCCCTCTCCGGTAATGACCAGATCCGCACCTTTGACCGCGTCAGCGAGCCCGACCAGTTCCGCTACCACCTCGACGCCCGCCTGAAACTGCGCGCCGAGAAAAGCCTTGGCGGCAAAGCCCAGACCACCCGCCGCGCCGCTGCCCGGTTCATCGCGCACGTCTCTGCCCAATGCTTGCGCGCAGAGTTTGGCGAAGTGCCCCAGCGCCTGATCGAGTTGCTCAACCTGCGCGGGCGATGCGCCCTTCTGCGGGCCGAAAATGGCCGAGGCGCCGTGAGGGCCGCAGAGCGGATTGTTGACATCGGCGGCGATGTCGAAACGCACATCGGCCAGACGTCGATCAAGCCCACTCAGATCCAGCCGCGCCAATTGCGCCAAAGCCAGGCCGCCGGGCACCAGCGACTGATTCTGCGCATCCAGCAACTTCACCCCCAGCGCCTGCATCGCCCCGGCGCCGGCGTCATTGGTCGCGCTGCCGCCAATCGCCAGAATCACCCGTTGCGCGCCGGCATCCAGCGCTGCACGAATCAATTCACCGGTGCCAAAGGTGCTGCTGATGCAGGCATCGCGCTGTCCCGGCGGGACCAGTTGCAGACCGCTGGCCTCGGCCATTTCGATGATCGCGGTATGGTTGTGCGGCAGCCAGCCCCATGCGGCTTCGACCGGCGCGCCCAGTGGACCGCGCACGCGGGTGCGGCGTAACTCACCTTCGCAGGCTGCGAGAATCGACTCGACCGTGCCTTCGCCGCCATCGGCCATGGGGCATTTGATCAGCGTCGCCTGCGGCCAGACCTGGGCCAGTCCGAGGGCAATGGCTTCGGCAACGCCTTGGGCACTCAGGCTGTCCTTGAACGAGTCGGGGGCGATGACGATTTTCATGGGAATTCTCCGGTTGCATTGGCGTTCATGCTGCCAGTCGGCCTGCGCCTTGACGCCGGTCGAGTGCACAAGTGGCGTCGGCGTTTATTGTTCATTTCCACAAAAGGCTGGCGTTGGATGTTCCGGCCCCTTCGCGAGCAGGCTCGCTCCCACATTTTGAAATGCATTCCAAATGTGGGAGCGAGCCTGCTCGCGAAGGGGCCATTGAACACACCGATCAATTCGGATCAGTCTGCGGCAGCAGCTGCACCCCAAGATACAACGCCAGCATCCCGTCCAGCTTCAACGGATCAACCCCGCTCAACTCGGCAATCCGTTCCATGCGATAGCGCAGGCTGTTGCGATGGATGCCCAGCGCTTCGGCGCAGGCCTGGCTCTGCCCGTCGTGCTCGCACCAACTGCGCAGGGTCGCCAGCAACTGGCCGTTGCTGTCCTTGGCGATGACCTGGCGCAGCGGCTTGAGCAGTTCGTCCAGCGCATCATCGTTGCGATGACGCCACAGCATGACCGGCAAGCGATAACGATTGAGCGTCAGCAGTCTCGAATTCGGCAGCACGTCACGACCATAAGCGAGCAAATCGCCGACCCGTCGATAACAGCGACGCAACCCGGCCAGACCATCCGCCTGCCCGCCGACGGCGATGCGCAAAATCTTCCAGCCGAGGCCATCGAGTTTTTCCAGCAGTCGATCGTGCTCGACGTTCTGGCTCGCCGGGCGACACCACAACAACGAAGACTTCGCCGAACTCACGCACCAACTGTCCGGATAACGCGAGGTCAGCCACGCACTCAGTGCCTCGACGGTTTGCCCCGGGCCGTGCTCAAGACCCAGCTCAAACAAATACGGCACCCGGGTCAATTGCGGCTTGAGCCCTAGTTGCTGCGCCTCATCGATCAGACGCGGCGAATCCCCCGCCTCGCTCAGCAGCAACGCCAGCAGATCATCGCAACGCTGCCGTCGCCATTGTTGCTCGGCCTGCTGGTTGCGCTGGCCGACCAGCATTTCAGCGGTCATGCGCACCAGCTCGGCGTAGGTGCGCAATTGCTCCGGCTCGCCGGTGATGCCGAGCACGCCGATCAAGCGCTGATCGAGCAGCAGCGGCAGATTGATCCCCGGCTGCACGCCTTTGAGATGCACCGCCGTCTGCGCGTCGATTTCCACCACACGCCCGTTGGCCAGCACCAGTTGCGCGCCTTCATGCCGGGTGTTGATGCGCTCCGGTTCACCGCTGCCGAGGATCAGGCCCTGGCTGTCCATGACGTTGACGTTGTACGGCAAAATGGCCATGGCCCGGTCGACGATGTCCTGGGCAAGGTCGTGATCGAGTTCGAACATAGCAGCGGCAATCCTTCAGTTCAGGCACGAACGGTTGTTCAGCCGCACAGGGTCTGGCGGCAAACCCTGTGCTCAGGCACAAAGACAATCCGGCCAAAGGTGGCCGAGACTCTCAGGGCGATCAACGTTACCCTTTGCATCGCAAAAAATCATAATAAAGAGAGAGCCGCTATGTCGCAGAGCGCCGCAGCTACCCAGACCATCGACGACGGTAAAAACGCCGTCTACAAACGCATCACCCTGCGTTTGATTCCCTTCATTTTCATCTGCTATCTGTTCAACTACCTCGACCGGGTCAACGTCGGCTTCGCCAAATTGCAGATGCTCGACGCACTGAAATTCAGCGAAACGGTGTACGGCCTCGGCGCCGGGATTTTCTTCATCGGTTATGTGCTGTGCGGCGTGCCGAGCAACCTGGCATTGACCCGCTTCGGTCCTCGGCGCTGGATTGCCTTGATGATGATCACCTGGGGCACGCTGTCGACCTGCCTGTTGTTCGTCACGACCCCGACCGAGTTCTACACCCTGCGCTTTTTCACCGGTGCCGCTGAAGCCGGGTTCTTCCCGGGCGTCGTGCTGTACCTCTCGCAGTGGTTCCCGACCTTCCGCCGTGGCCGGATCATGGCGTTGTTCATGTCGGCAATCCCGGTCTCCGGTTTGCTCGGCAGCCCGTTTTCCGGCTGGATTCTCAACCACTTCGCCGCTGGCCAGGGTGGCCTGGCGGGCTGGCAGTGGATGTTCCTCCTGCAAGGCATTCCGACGGTGATCCTCGGCGCACTGGCGTATTTCCTGTTGAGCGACAGCTTCGCCAATGCCAAATGGCTGACCGCCCATGAACGTTCCGTGCTCGAAGCCGACCACGCCGAAGACCTCGCCAACAAACCGAAAACCGCCACCGACTCGCTGCTTGCGGTGTTCAAGAACCCAGCGATCTGGGCCTTTGGTCTGATCTATTTCTGCATCCAGAGCGGCGTGTACGCGATCAACTTCTGGCTGCCGTCGATCATCAAGAACCTCGGCTTCAGCGATAACCTGGTGATCGGCTGGCTGAGTGCGATTCCGTATCTGCTCGCGGCAGTGTTCATGCTGGTCGTCGGGCGTTCGGCGGACTTGCGCAAGGAGCGCCGCTGGCACTTGGTGGTGCCGATGCTGATGGGCGCTGTCGGGCTGGTGATCGCGGTGAATTTCGCGGCCAATCCGGCGATTGCGATTCTCGGCCTGACCATCGCGACCATGGGCGCACTGACCGGTCTGCCGATGTTCTGGCCGGTGCCGACCGCCATGTTGAGCGCGGGCGCGGCGGCTGGTGGGCTGGCGCTGATCAACTCGATGGGGCAGATGGCCGGGTTCCTCAGCCCGTACCTGGTGGGTTGGGTCAAGGACAGCACGGGTTCGACGGATGCAGCGTTGTACGTGCTGGCGGCGGTGATCGTCGGCGGGAGTCTGCTGGCGTTGCGGATGACGCGGACGTTGCGGGCTTAATCAGACGCGCAGATCAAAAGATCGCAGCCTTCGGCAGCTCCTACTCTGGAATGCGTTCCCTGTAGGAGCTGCCGAAGGTTGCGATCTTTTTGCGTTTAAGCGGTGCAATCATGCATAGCGCCAGTCGACGCAACATCTATGCTGAATCTGCCGGCCTCTTCGCGAGCAGGCTCGCTCCCACAGGATTTGTGGCTCCTGGATGTGGGAAATAATGAGCATCCGCTCAATATTCAGCACAAAAACCACGTATCCTGCGCGCCCCATTCAACCATCACGTCGCGAGGACAGTTTGTCTAAAGGTATCGCTCTATCGGTTTCAGCCTCCGTGCTGTTTGCCGTCATGTATTACTACACGTCGCTGCTGACGCCTCTGAGCGGCGTGGAAATATTCGGCTGGCGCATGCTTCTGACCGTGCCGTGCATGACGGTGTTCATGCTGGTTTCCGGGGAATGGCGGCGGGTGCTGGAGCTGTTCCGATTGATGGCCGCCAGGCCGAAGCTGATCGCCGGGCTGCTGGTTTCTTCCGCCCTGCTCGGGGTTCAGCTGTGGCTGTTCATGTGGGCACCGCTCAACGACTACAGCCTGGATGTATCACTGGGCTATTTCCTGTTGCCACTGGCGATGGTGCTGACCGGGCGGATTGCCTATGGCGAGAGCCTGTCTTACCTGCAGAAAATCGCGGTATTTTTCGCCAGTCTTGGCGTGTTGAACGAGCTGTATCAGGTTGGCGGATTTTCCTGGGCGACGCTGGTGGTCGTGGTCGGTTATCCGCTGTATTTCGTGCTGCGCAAATACCTGCAAACCGACAACCTGGGTGGCCTGTGGGTCGACATGACCCTGATGCTGCCGATCGCCTACTGGTTTGTGCAGGGCGGCGAACAGGGTCTGGCCGTGTTCGATCAATATCCGGGACTGATGTGGCTGATTCCACTGCTCGGCCTGATCAGTGCGTCTGCGCTGGTGGTGTATATCATCGCCAGCCGCTTGCTGCCGTTCAGTCTGTTTGGGTTGTTGAGTTATGTCGAACCGGTGCTGTTGCTTGCGGTGGCGTTGTTGCTTGGGGAAAGCATCAAATCGGGAGAATGGCTGACGTACATCCCGATCTGGCTGGCGGTTGTGGTGCTGGTGTTCGAGGGCTTCAAACACTTGACGCGCCAACGCCGCTCTTGAATGCAACACAAGACAAATGTGGGAGCGAGCCTGCTCGCGAAGTCGTCAAACCAGTCAACATGACTGTTGAATGAAAGTCCGCATTCGCGAGCAGGCTCGCTCCCACAGGTTTTGTATGAAGCAAAAAAATCCCGGCCCTGCATTTCTGCAGGCCGGGATTTTTTCATTTCAGATTACTCGGTGGTCAACACACCACGACGCACCTGGTCACGCTCGATCGATTCGAACAAGGCCTTGAAGTTGCCCTCGCCGAAACCATCGTCGCCCTTGCGCTGGATGAATTCGAAGAACACCGGCCCCATCAGGGTTTCCGAGAAAATCTGCAGCAGCAGACGCTTGTCGCCCTGCTCCGATGCGCCATCGAGCAGGATGCCGCGCGATTGCAGCTGATCGACCGGCTCGCCGTGATTCGGCAGGCGACCTTCGAGCATTTCGTAGTAGGTATCCGGCGGCGCGGTCATGAAGCGCATGCCGATTTTCTTCAGTTGATCCCAGGTCTTGATCAGGTCGTCAGTGAGGAACGCGACGTGCTGGATACCCTCACCATTGAACTGCATCAGGAACTCTTCGATCTGCCCGGCGCCCTTGGACGACTCTTCGTTGAGCGGGATGCGGATCATGCCATCCGGTGCGGTCATGGCTTTCGAGGTCAGGCCGGTGTACTCGCCTTTGATGTCGAAGTAACGGATTTCACGGAAGTTGAACAGCTTCTCGTAGAAGTTCGCCCAATAGGCCATTCGACCGCGATAAACGTTGTGGGTCAGGTGGTCGATGATCTTCAGACCAGCGCCAACCGGGTTGCGATCAACACCTTCGATGAACACGAAGTCGATGTCGTAGATCGAGCTGCCTTCGCCGAAACGGTCGATCAGGTACAGCGGCGCGCCGCCAATGCCTTTGATTGCCGGCAGGTTCAGTTCCATCGGACCGGTCTCGATGTGAATCGGCTGAGCGCCGAGTTCGAGTGCGCGGGAATAGGCCTTCTGCGAATCCTTCACGCGAAACGCCATGCCGCAAACGGACGGGCCGTGTTCGGCGGCAAAGTAGGAGGCGACGCTGTTGGGTTCGTTATTGAGGATCAGGTTGATTGCGCCCTGACGATACAGGTGCACGTTCTTGGAACGGTGGGTCGCGACTTTGGTGAAGCCCATGATCTCGAAGATCGGCTCCAGTGTGCCAGGAGTCGGCGCTGCGAATTCGATGAATTCAAAGCCCATCAGGCCCATTGGGTTTTCGTATAAATCTGCCATGGTGACGCCTCATCATTTCTTATCAATTAACCAGGGTTATTTGTCAGGAAAGTGATGTGGACGGCGGCGCACAGGAGATGCCACGCACGCTGCGCGCGAGGAAGTCTCCGTAGATCAGTTGAAACCCGAATATCTTCATTGTCGACCCAAGGCTCTTGCGGGCGAGGCTTCTGCTGCCAGAAGACGATTATTATTGTATGCGTAACCCGATTCTACACAGCGTAACCAGACCTGTCTGCCCTCTGTATAAAATCCGCTTTTTTACCTACGGCACAAGAGCTATCTGCCATCTATTCTCCCCTCTGGCTCAATTGTTTATCGGGTCGGATTTCTAAACCACAGGATGTGTCCATGCCACTGACCCACCGATCCCGCCGCAAACGCAGCACCCGAATCGCAGTGACTTTGCTCACCGGTCTGCTGCCAATCGTGCTGGGCAGTGGGATTCTTTATATGCAGGCAAAACGAACGCTGGAGCAAAGTGCCGGGGAAACGGCCGAACAAGCGTTGCAACAGTTCGATCTGATGCTCGACAACACGGCAGAAGCCGCCCGGGTTCTGCTGCCTCTGGCCGGGAAAAATTGCGAAGACGTGAAACTGGCCCTGCGCGAACAAGTGACCCGACGCCCCTTCGTGCGCTCGACCAATCTGGTCTGGGACAACATTCTCTACTGCAGCTCACTGTTCGGGCAGTTCAAGGAAGCGGTCAATGCCGGGGACTATCATCAAGGCAAACTGTGGTTGATGAACGGCAATCCCGTCACCCCCGACACGGCATTGTTGATCTACCGCCTCAGCGACGGTCGTGGCGGCGCGCTGACCACGCTTGATGGTTATCACCTGAGCAACATCCTGCGCCTGATCGGCCGCCAGACATTACTGATGTTGCAAGTGGGCGATAACTGGCTGTCCGCCGACGGCAGAGTGCATCAAGGGCCCCTGCCCGCTTTGCCAGTCGCGCATAGCATGCTCGAATCCGAACGATACGGTTTCAACGTGTCGGCGGGTTTTCCCGAGGGAGAAACCTGGCGTTACATGGCGGCCAATTATCCGCCGTTGTTCAGCCTGCTGATATTTTTCGGCGTGATCTCGGGCGCCATCGGCCATGTCGTGCAGAAACGCTCGAACTCGCCCAGTCACGAAATGCTTCGCGCACTCGAGGCCGGGGAATTCATTCCTTATTTCCAGCCGGTGGTTCACGGTGACAGCAAGCAGTGGTCCGGCGCTGAAGTGCTGATACGCTGGAATCACCCGAAAGAGGGCCTCGTACGCCCGGACTTGTTCATTCCATTTGCCGAGCATTCAGGCTTGATCGTGCCGATGACCCGCGCGCTGATGCAACAGACTGCCGCCCTGCTGGGACCGCATTCTGCGGCCTTCGCCAAACCTTTCCATATCGGCATCAACATCACTGCCAGCCATTGCAAGGATCTGGAACTGGTCGAAGACTGTCGCGATCTCCTGGCGGCGTTTGCGCCCGGCAGCGTCGAACTGGTGCTGGAATTGACGGAGCGCGAGCTGATCGAACCGAACGACATGACCCTTCAACTGTTTGAGCAATTGCACGCACTTGGAGTGAAAATCGCGATCGACGATTTTGGTACTGGCCACTCAAGCCTCGGCTACTTGCGCGCCTTCAAGGTCGACTTTCTCAAGATCGATCAGAGCTTTGTCGCCATGATCGGCATCGATGCGCTATCACGACATATTCTCGACTCCATCATTGAACTGTCGGCAAAGCTGGATCTGGCCATTGTTGCCGAAGGTGTCGAAACACAGGCCCAAGCCGATTACCTGACGGAGCATCAGGTGGATTTCATGCAAGGTTATTTGTTTGCCAAACCGATGCCGGCAGCAGATTTCATCAGCGCATTAAGTGATCGTTAACTCATTAGCACAGCCCGCCCAACAACCGCACCAAATTGATACAAAAAGTCATTGTTGTTACATGGCGACAACATCAGGATTTACTCTTGTCGCATTAACTACTACAATTTTTTCAACCTGAGCCAGACTGACAGGTGAGCCAATTATCACCGAGTCGCTTCCAGGCTCTTGGCTTATAGCTTTGTTTGCGGTTGGTATCAGCCAAACACACTATTGGAGTAAAGATATTGTCCAGACTCGCTGAATTTCGCGCAGCTGAAAAGGCCCTTCAGGAACAGCTCAAACAGCTGGAGTCACTGAAGAATGACGCCGGGCTCAAGAAAGAAATCGAATTCGAAGAAAAGCTCCAGGGACTGATGAAAACCTATGGCAAAGGCCTGAAAGACATCATCGCCATCCTCGACCCGAACCCGGCGAAGTCCGGTCTGCAGGCTGCCCCAGCGCCGAAGACCCGCCGCGCCCGCGTCGTCAAGGTTTACCAGAACCCGCACACTGGCGAGCTGATCGAAACCAAGGGCGGCAACCATCGCGGCCTGAAAGCCTGGAAAGAACAGTACGGTGCGGCCACCGTGGATTCATGGTTGCGCGGTTAATCTGACGCCAACAAAAAGCCCTGCGCGATGCAGGGCTTTTTTATTGACAATATCTAACAAATGAAATGATTTTCATCGAACAAGTTGGAAAATTGTGTAACGCTTCTGAATCATCAGGCTAAACATTTTGCTGCGCGATGTTACCTCGAGCGCTTGATCAAACTATGTGCTTAATCCTTTCCGGTATTCGAACCGCTACGAGTTAGTACGGGCGTTTATAATTTCAGGCTATTGCGCGCCGCCTCTATCTCGTCCGCGCTTACCTTATAAACGTCAGCCTGACCGGCATATGAAAGTACATAAGCCTTGTCTGTTTCCACGGCGGCCACCAACGTTTGTGATAATACGTGCCGGCCGTTCTCGGTGATCGTGCAGGTCGTCTCCAACCCGCTCAATGATCCGAACGCAGCCGGATGGATTCGGTTGCAGACGCTCTGATAACCACTGCGGAAGAAATCCTTCTGGATGGACTTACGCATCTCCAGCAACACGCCTTGCAAATTGACCTGATGCCCCGCCTCCACTTGCGTCATGGTCAACTCCATCACCATCACCTGATTGCCGTCAGCATCGAGCTTCACCGCCCTTTGCCGCGAGACTGGCGGCGCGGTATCCGGCAACATTTCAACCTTCCAGCCCGCCGGCCAGGTGATGCTCGGTTCGGCCATGGCCGGGAAAACCACGGCCAATGACAAAGCAAAAAAAACAAACACGGATTTGAACAGTCGGATCATTGCCGGACGCACTCGAAGGTAGAGAGCAAAGTCTGAGCCCCGCCCTCGCGCAGGGCAAGCCCGCCTTGCATTTGGCGATGCCGGCCGGCATGCGTATCATTGCGCCCATTCACTCGCCCATTGTTATTGGAGGGCCCATGAGCCTCAACGAACTGAACACTTTCCCCGGCGTGACAGCCACGCCAGACAGCGCAACCCGCAACTTCGTGTTCAACCACACCATGCTGCGCGTGAAGGACATCACCAAGTCGCTGGATTTCTACACCCGCGTCCTGGGTTTCTCGCTGGTCGAGAAGCGTGATTTTCCGGAAGCCGAATTCAGCCTGTACTTCCTTGCGCTGGTCGATAAAGCGCAGATCCCGGCCGATGCTGCTGCGCGTACCGAATGGATGAAATCGATTCCAGGCATTCTCGAATTGACCCACAACCACGGCACCGAAAACGATGCCGACTTCGCCTATCACAACGGCAACACCGATCCCCGTGGCTTTGGTCACATCTGCATTTCGGTGCCGGACATCGTCGCAGCGTGTGCACGCTTTGAAGAGCTGGGTTGCGATTTCCAGAAGCGCCTGACCGACGGCCGGATGAAGAGCCTGGCCTTCATCAAGGACCCGGATGGCTACTGGGTCGAGATCATTCAGCCTGCGCCGCTGTAACTGACGATATAAATCCATTGTGGGAGCGAGCCTGCTCGCGAAGGCGTCCGGTCAGCCAACGTATCGTTGAATGAAACTCCGCTTTCGCGAGCAGGCTCACTCCTACAAATGGATTTGTGCCAGGCACAAAAAAACCCATGATCGCTCATGGGTTTTTTCATTTCAGGCCTGACGCTTACGCCGGCGCCGAAGTCCGGATCAAGTGATCGAACGCACTCAGCGAAGCCTTGGCGCCCTCGCCCACTGCAATCACGATCTGCTTGTACGGCACAGTCGTCACGTCACCCGCTGCAAAGATTCCCGCAATGGAAGTCTCGCCACGGTTGTCGACAATGATCTCGCCACGCGGCGACAGCTCGATGGTGCCCTTCAGCCAATCGGTGTTCGGCAGCAGACCGATCTGCACGAAGATGCCTTCCAGCTCAACCGTGCGCAGTTCATCGGTAGTGCGGTCCTTGTAGCGCAGGCCGTTGACCTTCTCGCCATTGCCGGTGACTTCAGTGGTTTGCGCACTGGTGATCACGGTAACGTTCGGCAGGCTGTGCAGCTTGCGTTGCAGCACGGCGTCGGCGCGCAGTTGCACGTCGAATTCCAGCAGCGTTACGTGCGCCACAATACCGGCCAGATCGATCGCCGCTTCAACGCCGGAGTTACCGCCGCCGATCACTGCTACGCGCTTGCCCTTGAACAGCGGACCGTCGCAGTGCGGGCAGTACGCCACGCCTTTGTTGCGGTATTCCTGCTCGCCCGGGACGTTCATTTCGCGCCAGCGTGCGCCGGTCGCGAGAATCACGCTCTTGGCTTTCAGGGTTGCACCGCTGGCGAAGTGGACTTCATGCAGCTCGCCGTTCTTGCCCGGGATCAGCTTGTCAGCGCGTTGCAGGTTCATGATGTCGACGTCGTACTGCTTGACGTGTTCTTCCAGCGCCGTGGCCAGTTTTGGCCCTTCGGTTTCCTGCACGGAAATGAAGTTCTCGATGGCCATGGTATCCAGCACCTGACCGCCGAAGCGCTCAGCCGCGACACCGGTGCGGATGCCTTTACGTGCGGCGTAGATAGCGGCCGAAGCACCCGCCGGGCCACCGCCGACGACCAGCACGTCAAAGGCTTCTTTGGCGCTGATCTTCTCGGCCTGACGCTCAATCGCGCCGGTGTCGAGTTTGGCGAGAATTTCCTCCAGGCCCATGCGGCCCTGGCCGAAGTTCTCGCCGTTGAGGTAGATGCTCGGCACAGCCATGATCTTGCGATCGTTGACTTCGTCCTGGAACAGCGCGCCGTCGATGGCGACGTGGCGGATGTTCGGGTTGAGCACGGCCATCAGGTTCAGCGCCTGAACGACGTCCGGGCAATTCTGGCAAGACAGCGAGAAGTAAGTCTCGAAGCTGAACTCGCCTTTGAGCGAGCGGATCTGATCGATCACCTCAACGCTGGCCTTCGACGGATGGCCACCGACTTGCAGCAGAGCCAACACCAGCGAGGTGAATTCGTGGCCCATCGGAATACCGGCGAAGCGCAGGCTGATATCGGCTCCAGGGCGATTGATCGAGAACGATGGCTTGCGGGCATCGTCACCGCTGTCGATCAGAGTAATCTGGCTCGAAAGACTGGCAACGTCTTTCAGCAGTTCCAGCATTTCACGGGATTTCGCACCGTCGTCGAGGGATGCAACGATCTCGATCGGTTGGGTGACCCGTTCCAGGTACGATTTCAACTGGGCTTTAAGATTGGCGTCCAACATACGGGCGATTTCCTTTATTTGAGGCGAAAAAAAGCCCGAGCGAATCTCGCCCGGGCATTTTTATTGGGCGGTGCAGCTAACTTATGAAGGTGCGGCGTGCCGCCCTGCGTTGCATGTCACAGACTTAGATCTTGCCGACCAGGTCCAGGGACGGAGCCAGAGTGGCCTCGCCTTCTTTCCACTTGGCCGGGCAAACTTCGCCTGGGTGTGCAGCGACGTACTGAGCAGCCTTGATCTTGCGCAGCAGCTCGGAAGCGTCACGGCCAACGCCGCCATCGTTCAGTTCAACGATTTTGATCTGGCCTTCAGGGTTGATCACGAAGGTGCCACGGTCAGCCAGACCAGCTTCTTCGATCAGCACGTCGAAGTTGCGGGAGATGACGTGGGTAGGGTCGCCGATCATGGTGTATTCGATTTTGCCGATGGCTGGCGAAGTGTTGTGCCAGGCAGCGTGAGCAAAGTGGGTGTCGGTCGAAACGCTGTAGATTTCCACGCCCAGCTTCTTGAACTCAGCGTAGTTGTCAGCCAGGTCTTCCAGCTCGGTTGGGCACACGAAGGTGAAGTCGGCTGGGTAGAAGAACACTACGGACCACTTGCCTTTCAAGTCAGCATCCGAGACTTGAACGAAGTCGCCGTTTTTGAACGCGGTAGCTTTGAACGGTTTTACTTGGCTGTTGATGATAGGCATCGATGACTCTCCGTCAGGGGTTATGAAGTTGATGGGTGAATCCTACCCACTCACTCGACGGAAGGCTCATTGGCAAACCTGATACTGCTGATTTGTTTTCGCTATTAGCTGACTGTATTAATAGAAGAAAACGATCTCTACGGCTGATCCGGCTTATCCATAATCCGAGCCATTCCCTGGAATGGGCTGACCTCAACATAGCGCATGGCGGATTTCATGTCCTTCCAGCCAACATAACTCATCAACGATTTCAGATCCCAGCCGCTCTGATGCGCCCAGGTTGCAAAACCGCGTCGCAACGAGTGACTGGTATAACCGGCGGCGACAATCCCGGCACGCTGCAACGCCTGGCGGAGCAGCGGAATAATGCTGTTGGCGTGCAGGCCCTCCTCGCTCAGATTGCCCCAGCGATCAATGCTGCGGAACACCGCGCCGCGCACCAGCGCGGCTTCAGTGATCCAATCGATATAGGCCTGCACCGGGCACAACTTCAACAGCGCCGGGGCCTGGTAGGTCTGCCCGAGGTTCTCCCGGTCGCCCTTGCTGCGTGGCAGATACAGAGTGATGCCCTTGCCAGCGCTCGCCTGCACATGCTCGATCTGCAAACGGCACAATTCGTCGCTGCGAAAGCCGCGCCAGAAGCCCAACAGAATCAGCGCGCGATCCCGATACGCCTTGAGCAAGGTCGGGCGATCCTGTTCCTGGCGGGCGGTTTGCGCCTCCTGCTCCAAGCAATCGATCACTCGTTGCAAATCCTGCAGTTGCAACGGTTCGGCCTGTTTTTCCTGTGCTGGATGCAAAGCACGAATGCCCTTGAACACCTTGCGCACCACTGGCGCCTTGGTCGGATCGGCAAACCCCTGACTGTTATGCCACTGCGCCAGCGCCGACAGACGCAACTTCAACGTATTGATCGACAGCACCCCGGCGTACTCCACCAGATAGCGCGCAACGCTGTCGGCAGTAGCCGGCAGAAATCCTCCCCACGTCACCTCGAAATGCTCGATGGCCATGCGATAGCTGCGGCGAGTGTTGTCCCGGGTGGCGGCTTGCAGATATCGATCAATGTCGCTCATGGGCAGTTTTCTCGCTGGTGTACGGGTTCAGACATGCAGAGGCGCATTTTGCCCCCTGACATTGGGTAATACCAGTATATCCCGCCTGTTTAATCTCAAAGATTTACCTATATTTTCAGCGTGGTACACTGTGTACTATAGTGGCATGTACCACAGTACGTAAACGTAGGAGTTCACATGGCCCGTGGCGGCATTACCAAAGCACTGGTGCAAATCGCACGCACAGCGATCCTCGCTCGCGGCGAACACCCAAGCATCGATGCAGTACGCATTGAAATGGGCAACACCGGCTCGAAAACCACGATCCATCGCTATCTGAAAGAACTGGACGACGGTGCCCAGCCGAATGAGGCGTCGGCAGAACCGATCGATGATGAGCTCACCGCCCTCGTCTCTCGCCTCGCCCAGCGCCTGAAAGAACAAGCACAGGAACCAATCGAGCAAGCCCGCGAACAGTTCGAGGAGCAACGCCAAGCACTGGAAGTCGAGCTGAAGCAGACGCGCCAGGCGCTGGAAAAACTCGAGCACGACCACGACATTCAAGGCGCCGCGCTGCAACGCGAATCCGAAGCGCTGAGCAGCACCCGCTCGATGCTGCAAACCGAACAGACGCGCAACGCCGGCCTCAACCAGGCATTGGCCGACTTTGAATTGCGCTTGCAGGACAAGGACGAACAGATCCGCTCACTGGAAGAAAAACACCTGCACGCCCGCGATGCGCTTGAGCATTACCGAAACGCAACCAAGGAACAGCGCGAGCAGGAGCAGGCCCGCCACGAAGGGCAACTTCAGCAGATACAGGCAGAATTGCGTCAAGCCCAGCAGAGCGCGTTGGTGCGTCAGGATGAGATCACACAGTTGCACCGTGACAACGAACGCTTGCTCACCGAAAACCGTGGCACCCAGCGCGAGCTGAACCTGGTGCAGGATCAGCTCAAGCACAGCAATCAGCGTCAGGATCAGTTGCTTGAGCAGGCCACGCGCATGGACAGCGAGCGCACCCTCCTCCAGGAACGTCTGCGCGTGGCGGCACTGGAAAGCCAGGCGCTCAAGCAGAGCGTCGACGAACAAACGCAGCTCAATCAGTCATTGGAAAAGGAATTGCTCAAGGTTCAGGCAAGCCTTGAAGACAGCCAGCGTCTGGCGGCTACCGTTGCGGCAGCGCCAGACTCGGCCAAAGCGACAGACGCTTAAGCGCTGACCGGCGTACGCATGGTGACGAACTCTTCGGCGGCCGTCGGGTGCACCCCGATGGTGTCGTCGAAGTCGCGCTTGGTTGCGCCAGCCTTCAAGGCAATCGCCAGACCTTGCACGATCTCGCCAGCGTCCGGGCCGACCATGTGGCAGCCAAGCACCTTGTCGGTTTTGGCGTCGACTACCAGCTTCATCAGGGTTTTCTCCTGACAGTCAGTGAGGGTCAGCTTCATCGGCCGGAAGCGGCTCTCGAAGATCACCACCTCGTGGCCACATTCGCGCGCTTCTTCTTCGCTCAAACCGACCGTACCGATGTTCGGCAGGCTGAACACGGCGGTCGGGATCATTTTGTAATCCACCGGACGATACTGCTCCGGTTTGAACAGACGCCGTGCCACGGCCATACCTTCGGCCAGAGCGACCGGGGTCAGTTGCACGCGACCAATGACGTCGCCCAGCGCCAGAATCGACGGCTCGGTGGTTTGATACTCGTCGTCGACTTTGATAAAGCCCTTGTCGTCGAGCTGCACATCGGTGTTTTCCAGGCCCAGATTGTCCAGCATCGGACGCCGGCCGGTGGCGTAGAACACGCAGTCGGCTTCGAGTACGCGACCATCCTTGAGCGTCGCCTTCAAGCTACCGTCGGCCTGCTTGTCGATGCGCGCAATGTCGGCATTGAATTGCAGATCGAGGCCACGCTTGGTCAATTCTTCTTGCAGGTGCTTGCGCACCGACCCGTCGAAACCACGCAGAAACAGATCACCGCGATACAGCAGCGTGGTGTTGGCGCCGAGGCCATGGAAAATTCCGGCGAACTCGACGGCAATATAACCGCCGCCGACCACCAGCACACGCTTGGGCAGCTCTTTGAGGAAGAACGCTTCATTCGAACCGATCGCATGCTCATGCCCGGGGATTTCAGGGATCTGCGGCCAGCCGCCGGTGGCGATCAGAATGTGCTTTGCCGTGTAGCGCTCGCCATTGACCTCGACCTCGTGCGGCCCGACGATTTTCGCGTGCGACTCGTGCAGGGTCACGCCGCTGTTGACCAGCAGATTGCGATAAATGCCGTTGAGGCGATTGATTTCACGGTCCTTGTTGGCGATCAGCGTGGCCCAGTCGAAGTTGGCTTCGCCCAGGTTCCAGCCGAAACCGGACGCCTGCTCGAAGTCCTCGGCAAAGTGCGCGCCGTAGACCAACAGCTTTTTCGGCACGCAGCCGACGTTGACGCAGGTGCCGCCCAGGTAACGGCTCTCGGCCACCGCCACTTTCGCCCCGAAGCCGGCGGCAAACCGCGCAGCCCGCACACCGCCGGAACCGGCACCAATCACATAAAGGTCAAAATCGTAGGCCATTTCTATCTCCTCGGCAGGCCATCAGCATACCCGCAGCCATTCATTGGGCAAGCACTGCCATCCATATAAGGGCGGAAAATGAAAAAGCCACCCGAAGGTGGCTTTCTTTTGCAGACGCGGCGAAGACTATTAGTAAGCCTTGCCAGTCTTGTAGAAGTTTTCGAAGCAGAAGTTGGTCGCGTCGATGTAGCCTTCAGCGCCACCGCAGTCGAAACGCTTGCCCTTGAACTTGTAGGCCATGACGCAGCCGTTCTGGGCCTGCTTCATCAGGGCGTCGGTGATCTGGATTTCGCCGCCCTTGCCTGGTTCGGTCTGCTCGATCAGATCGAAGATGTCCGGGGTCAGGATGTAGCGACCGATGATCGCCAGGTTCGACGGCGCGTCTTCCGGCTTTGGCTTCTCGACCATGCTGTGCACGCGGTAGATGTCGTCGCGGATCATTTCGCCAGCGATTACGCCGTACTTGTTGGTTTCCTGCGGATCGACTTCCTGGATCGCGACGATCGAGCAGCGGAACTGCTTATACAGTTTGACCATCTGGGTCAGTACGCCGTCGCCGTCGATGTTGACGCACAGGTCGTCCGCCAGGACCACGGCGAACGGTTCGTCACCGATCAGTGGGCGGCCAGTCAGGATTGCGTGGCCCAGACCTTTCATTTCGGTCTGACGGGTGTAGGAGAACGAGCACTCGTCCAACAGCTTGCGGATACCGACCAGGTACTTTTCCTTGTCGGTGCCCTTGATCTGGTTTTCCAGCTCGTAACTGATGTCGAAGTGGTCTTCCAGAGCACGCTTGCCACGGCCGGTGACGATGGAGATTTCCGTCAGGCCCGCGTCCAGCGCTTCTTCAACGCCGTACTGGATCAGTGGCTTGTTTACCACCGGCAGCATTTCTTTAGGCATGGCTTTGGTCGCTGGGAGGAAGCGAGTGCCGTAACCGGCTGCTGGAAACAAGCATTTCTTGATCATATAAGTCCTTGAAAAGGCTGTGTGTACGAGTTTCGGGGCAGTCTAATCAGGCGGCGTGCGCCTTACAATGCCCCGCGCTGGCTAACCGATGCCAACATAGAGAAATATTCGCGCGGATAGTTCCATCCGGGTATTTCAGCGGCGGAGTCAGCGTAGCTCAAGATCCGGGCAAACAGGATCACCATACGCTTATCAGCCCCCATTGCGAGCATTTGCCGCTATCATGGCGCCTTTGAACCAGCGAATGAGACAGACTAGATGGCTGCGGTAAAAATCATCAACGGGTATGTGATCGACAAGAAAGACGGCAAGTGGACGCTGACCACTACCAATGGCGAACATATCGCCGGGCCTTTCGACAGCGAGCAGATGGCGACAGATGTGGCCTCGGTGTTCACTGATACGCCTGCTTCTTCCAAGCGCCGAGGCAAAGATCAGGACTGATCCTTTTAGCACTTGCGCCAAGCCCTGCCAGCATGCAGGGCTTTTTTGTGCTTTGTTGGCAAACAAGTGGCCAATCGCTATAACCTTTTCATCGCGGCGCTGTCAGAGCAACCAGTCCCCCACTTGAAGACCTCGCAACCATGAACCTGAACAAACTGCAGCCGCTTTTCGCGGTATTGGTACTGAGCGGCTGTGCCACTTCGCAGCCCACCTATCTGAACAATGGCGAACAGGGTCTGAGCATCGACTGTTCCGGCGAAGCCAACTCATGGGCCATGTGCTACGAAAAGGCCGATGCATCCTGCGCCGGCACCGGCTATCGCATCGTCGGCACTGATGGCACACCGGCGCCCAAGGAAGATGACAAAACCCTGGGCGTTGACGTTGGCAATTACAAGACCCGTAACGTCGTGGTCGTCTGCAAGTAAGCCTTACATGTGGATTTCGGCGAATTTGATCCCGAGGCCACGGACGACCTCGATCAGGTCGTCGAGCCGATTGAAGGACTCGACCTCGTCATTGTCATCCACCAAAAAGTAGCTGCGCCCTGCACTCTTCTTGAAAAACACGATCCATTCACCCGGATTCGCCGGGTTCTGGATGACATGAGTGGCAGAGATAAGGCCCTCTGCGTGGCGCTCCCGCACGTGCTCTCGCTTCATTGCGACTCCATAAATGACAATGCCGCCACAGCAGGACTGTGACGGCATCGGGTGCTGATGTTCGATAGTCTATCAGCCGGAAATACAGGCGTTCGCAGCTTTCTGTACATCGCGAGGGCGAACCGGCACGTTGGACATGCGCTCATGCAGCTTGATGCTGCTGCCGCCGGCGCGATCTTCGATATCAAACACGGCTGCCGGGCCTGACGAAAGTTTGCCGGGAACGATGACTCGTACACCGTCTTTCTGCGGCTGGACTTGCAACGCACCACGACTGTCAGCGAGCTTGTCGGTCAGACACTGCGCATACTCCTGGGGCTTTTTGCCGGAGATCACGCTCATGGTTGGCAGCGTTTCATTGATTTCGGAAACATTTGCACAACCGGCCATCGCCAGAATCAACGGCACACACACCACACCCCACTTCATATAAATCCTCCGTTAAAGACCGTCCGACAGCACAAATGCCGCTTTTCTCCGGGGCCTTGTGCATTTAACCCGCCCGCCATGGCGAAGTTCTGTTCAAAATTTGTCAAAGCAACGCCCGACGGCCAGATAATAACCCGTGCGGGCTGATAAACTGCGCCCATCGACAAGCTATCGTTTTGATTTAGTAGAAAAAGCCCTTCTGGAGGCGCCCATGAAATTCATTCACCAGCGCGAGCACCTCAACGAAGACGACATCGTCGTCATTCAATGCTCGCAGATGTGCAACATCCGTTTGATGAACGACGCCAACTTCCGCAGCTTCAAAAACGGCGGCCGTCACACCTACCACGGCGGCGCGTTCGACACGTTCCCGGCACGCATCACTGCACCGAGCACCGGCTTCTGGAACATCACCATCGACACCGTCAACCGCCGCGCAATCAGCGTGACGCGCAAGCCGACGCTGACCCACTCGATCAAGATCATCCGTCGCTCCAGCACTAAACTGAGCTGAGACGCGCAGCCTATTCTGAAAGGGAAACATGACCGTGGCGCAAAAAACCAAATACGTGATCAAGTACAAACTGGACGGTGAACAGCGTTTCGAATTCGCCGAGCTGGAAACCGGCACTGACGAGGAAGCGAAGGCGGCGCTGAAGAAAATGCACGCTGACGAAGAGCTCAGTGACATCAAGGTCAGCAAAGCGCTGTAACCAACCTATGCAACTGACCACGTTAGACCTGTTCGCCGACAACGAACCCGTACAGCAAGCCCGCGCCGAGCAGATCGGCGAACAATCGTGGGTGCTGCGCGGGTTCGCCTTGCCGCAGGTCGAGCAACTGCTGACCGGGCTCGACGCCATTCTTGCCGCCGCCCCGCTACGCCACATGGTCACGCCCGGCGGTTTCAGCATGTCGGTCGGCACCAGCAGTTGCGGACAGCTGGGCTGGATCACCGATCGCAGCGGTTACCGTTATTCCAGCGTCGATCCACTCAGCGGCTTGCCGTGGCCGTCGATGCCGGCGGTGTTTGCCGAACTGGCACACCAAGCGGCTGAGCGCGCCGGTTTCCCGGATTTTCAGGCCGACTCCTGCCTGATCAACCAGTACGTCACCGGCGCCAAGATGTCGCTGCATCAGGACAAAGACGAAAAAGGTTATGCCGCGCCCATCGTTTCGCTGTCGCTAGGTTTGCCGGCAATGTTTCTGTTCGGCGGCTTCGAACGCAGCGATAAAACCCAGCGCATTCCGCTGTTGCATGGCGACATGGTGGTCTGGGGCGGCGTGGACCGCCTGCGCTATCACGGCGTGCTGCCAATCAAACCTGGCCGTCACCCGCTCTTGGGCGAGCGGCGCATCAACATCACCTTCCGCGTCGCGGGCGCTCAATAAAAGTTTGACCGCAAGGCGCGGAGTGTTGCGGGTTAGGATGCTGGTTAACCTGACTCAAACAGGTCAACGGATTCCCTCTCATGGACACGCTTTCGAAGACAATCAGCATTGAACACGATCCCCGCTGGGCCGCTGTGGTGGCGCGCGATCCGCGTGCCGACGGGCAATTTGTCTATGCGGTCAAAACCACTGGCATCTACTGCAGACCGAGCAGTCTTGCGCGCCTGCCGAAACCGCAGAACGTCGAGTTTTTCGACACCGCCGAACTGGCCGAAGCTGCCGGATATCGGCCGAGCAAACGCGCCAGCAAGGACCAGAATGACGCGCAGCATGCAGCAATCGTGGCTGCAGCGTGTCGGCAGATCGAAGCCTGTGAGACGCTGCCGGCGCTCAGCAGCCTCGCAGCCACCGCTGGCCTTAGCCCTTTTCATTTCCACCGGCTATTCAAAGCAGCGACCGGCCTGACGCCGAAGGCTTACGCCACGGCGCACCGCTCACGCAAGCTGCGTGCGCGCCTGTCGGACGGCGGCTCGGTGACCGATGCGCTGTATGACGCCGGATTCAATTCCAACAGCCGCTTTTACGAATCAGCCGATCAACTGCTGGGCATGAAGCCCACCGATTACCGCGCCGCCGGGCAGAACAACGACATTCGCTTTGCCGTTGGCCAATGCTCGCTGGGGGCGATTCTGGTGGCGCAAAGCGAACGTGGGATTTGTGCGATTCTCCTGGGAGACGATCCGCATCAACTGGTCTGCGATCTGCAGGATCAGTTTCGCAAGGCCAACCTGATCGGCGCCGACAGCGAATTTGAACAGTTGATTGCCAGCGTCGTCGGCTTTGTCGAAGCACCGGCGAAAGGCCTGAACTTGCCGCTGGATATACGCGGCACAGCGTTTCAGGAGCGCGTCTGGCAGGCGCTGCGTGAGATCCCCGCAGGCAGCACCGCAAGTTACGCCGAAATCGCGCAACGCATCGGCGCGCCGACTTCGATGCGCGCCGTTGCCCAGGCTTGCGGGGCCAACCGTTTGGCGGTGGCGATTCCCTGCCACCGCGTGGTGCGCAGTGACGGCAATCTTTCCGGCTACCGCTGGGGCGTCGAGCGCAAACGCCAACTGCTTGAGCGCGAACTCAACGATTGACGTCGACCACCACCCTGCCCCGCAGTTGCCCGGCGAGTAATCTGGGCGCGGCCTCAAGGGCTTCGCTCAAGCTGATTTCGTGACTGATCAATTGCAATAACGAGAAATCCAGATCCTTGGCCAGTCGGCCCCAGGCCTCGATACGGCGCGCTTTGGGCTGGGTCACGCTGTTGATCCCGGCCAGCGTTACGCCGCGCAGAATGAACGGTGCTACCGAGGCCGGGAAATCCATGCCTTGCGCCAACCCGCATGCCGCGACCACGCCTTCCGAGCGTGTGCTGGCGCAAGCATTCGCCAGCGTATGACTACCGACCGAATCGACCACCGCCGCCCAGCGCTCTTTCGCCAACGGCTTGCCCGGTTCGGACAAGGTGGCTCGATCGATGATGTCGGCAGCACCCAATTGCTGCAGGTATTCATGCTCGGATACACGGCCGGTGGATGCCA
Organism: Pseudomonas sp. ef1; assembly: GCF_007293365.2. Lineage (NCBI taxonomy): Bacteria > Pseudomonadati > Pseudomonadota > Gammaproteobacteria > Pseudomonadales > Pseudomonadaceae > Pseudomonas > Pseudomonas sp. ef1. The sequence goes on from NZ_CM129815.1 coordinate 4,294,681, forward strand.
CCACGCGGTATCCCAACTTGCTGAGCAAGGCGATGGCAAAGCTGCCGACCCCGCCATTGGCGCCGGTGACCAGCACTTCGCCGTGATCCGGTGTCAGGCCATGGCGCTCCAGTGCCAGAATGCACAGCATTGCCGTGTAGCCTGCGGTGCCGATGGCCATGGCTTGCGCCGGGGTGAAAGCTTCGGGCAATGGAATAAGCCAGTCACCATTGAGCCGGGCCTTTTGCGCCAGCCCGCCCCAGTGGCTCTCACCGACGCCCCAACCGTTGAGCAGCACCCGATCACCCGCCTTGAAATCCCCATGCGAACTGGACTCGACAGTCCCCGCCAGATCGATCCCCGGCACCATGGGAAACTTGCGTACTACCGGGCTGCTGCCGGTAATCGCCAGGCCGTCTTTGAAATTCAGGGTGCTGTACGCGACGCTCACGCTGACGTTGCCTTCGGGCAGTTGCTGCTCATCGATTTGCTGCAGATTGGCGCGATAACCGCTGTCATCTTTGTCGATCAGGATGGCGTTGAACATGTCGGCCCCTCGAAAATAATGGGAAGAAAGCGTGCGCTGAAATAACACATCGCAACACATTGCCACACTCGACTTTCGCTAAGCCACCCACACCGACGCTGAAAAACTGCACGTAATGTTCAGAATTTCAGACTGGCCCCGCAGCCGGTTTTGCTGCTAAAACCGCTTGCCGTCCCTGCCCGTTTCATCGTTCGGAGATTCGTTATATGAGCCAGTGGCCAGACACCCGTATCCTTGATCTTCTCGGTATCGAACTGCCGATCATCCAGGGCCCGATGGCCGGTGCGACCAACTCTTCGATGGTGATTGCCGTGTGCAATGCCGGCGGCCTCGGTTCGATGCCCGCAGCGATGCTGAGCATCGAGCAACTGCGCGAAGAACTGAAGACGATTCGCCAGCACACCACCAAGCCGTTCAACGTCAATTTCTTCTGCCATCAGCCACCGGCGCCTGATGAGCAGCGAGCCCGGGACTGGAAAAACCTGCTCGAACCTTACTACCGCGAACTCGGTGCCGATTTCGAGGCGCCGACGCCGGTGTCTAATCGCGCACCGTTCGACGAAGCAGCGTGTGCCGTGCTCGAAGAATTCCGCCCCGAGGTGGTGAGTTTTCATTTCGGGTTGCCGGAGAAAAATCTGCTTGATCGGGTCAAGGCAACCGGGGCGAAAATCCTTTCGTCTGCCACCACGGTCGAAGAAGCGATCTGGCTGGAGCAACACGGCTGCGATGCGATCATCGCCATGGGTTATGAGGCGGGCGGGCATCGCGGGATGTTTCTCAGCGATGATCTGAGCAGCCAGGTCGGCACCTTTGCACTGGTGCCGCAGGTGGTCGACGCGGTGAAAGTGCCGGTGATCGCGGCGGGCGCGATCAGCGATGCCCGGGGTGTTGCGGCGGCGTTGATGCTCGGCGCCTCGGCGGTGCAAGTTGGTACGGCGTACCTGTTCACGCCGGAAGCCAAAGTCAGCGCCTCACACCACAAGGCCCTGCGTACCGCCAAGGAAAGCCAGACCGCCATCACCAACATTTTCACCGGACGTCCGGCGCGGGGCATTGTCAATCGGGCGATGCGTGAACTCGGCCCGATGTCAGCGCAAGCGCCAGCCTTTCCGTTGGCCGGCGGCGCGCTGATGCCGCTACGAGCCAAGGATGACGCCGATTTTGCCAATCTGTGGGCCGGTCAGGCGCTGACGTTGGGCAAGGATATCGGCAGCGCTGAACTGACCCGGCAACTCGCCGAGGGCGCATTGGCGAAACTCAACCGTCATTGAATTTACGCGGCGAGCGGATTTATTCCCTCGCCACTTGGCGGCGTATCGCTATATATTTCCGTATACAGCGATTGCGCCCGTGTATCGGCGTTATCCAAAGCAAAGCATTTACCGCCGATCACGGAGCCTTTACATGACACTTGCTGCCACACGCTTCGCCCCTGCTTGTCTCGCCTCATTCCTCGCATTTTTCAGCATCGGCGCCGCGCAGGCTGACGAAGTGCAAGTGGCGGTCGCCGCCAATTTCACCGCGCCAATCCAGGCCATCGCTGCCGACTTCGAAAAAGACACCGGGCACAAACTGGTCGCTGCTTACGGCGCAACCGGCCAGTTCTACACCCAGATCAAAAACGGCGCGCCCTTCGAAGTGTTTCTCGCAGCTGACGATAGCACCCCGGCAAAACTCGAACAGGAAGGCGAAACCGTCAAAGGCTCGCGCTTCACCTACGCCATTGGCACGTTGGCGCTGTGGTCGGCAAAAGAAGGTTATATCGATGCACAGGGTGACGTGCTGAAAACCAACCAATACCAGCACTTGTCCATCGCCAACCCGAAAGCCGCGCCATACGGTCTCGCCGCCACCCAAGTGCTGGAAAAACTCCAGTTGAGCGAAGCCACGAAAAGCAAAATCGTCGAAGGCCAGAACATTACTCAGGCCTACCAGTTCGTCTCCACCGGCAACGCCGAACTGGGCTTTGTGGCGCTGTCGCAAATCTACAAGAACGGCAAGGTGAGCAGCGGCTCGGCATGGATTGTTCCCGCCACCCTGCATGATCCGATCAAACAGGACGCGGTGATCTTGAACAAAGGCAAGGACAGCGCTGCTGCCAAGGCCCTGGTCGATTATCTCAAAGGCCCGAAAGCCGCTGCGGTGATCAAGTCCTTCGGATATGAACTGTAAATGTCGCTGACCAGTGCCGACTTCGCCGCGATCTGGCTGACGCTGAAACTGGCGTCGCTGACCACCGTGATCCTGCTGATAATCGGCACACCGATCGCGTTATGGCTGTCGCGCACCTCGTCGTGGTTGCGCGGCCCGATTGGCGCCATCGTCGCCCTGCCGCTGGTGCTGCCGCCGACGGTGATCGGCTTTTATCTGTTGCTGGCGCTGGGCCCGCACGGTTTTCTCGGCCAGTTCACTCAATGGCTGGGGCTGGGCACGCTGACGTTCAGTTTCACCGGGCTGGTGATCGGCTCGGTGATCTACTCCCTGCCGTTCGTGGTGCAACCGCTGCAAAACGCTTTCTCGGCAATCGGCACCCGCCCGCTGGAAGTCGCCGCGACGTTGCGCGCCAATCCCTGGGACACGTTCTTCAGCGTGATCCTGCCGCTGGCGCGCCCCGGCTTCATCACCGCAGCGATTCTCGGCTTCGCCCACACCGTGGGTGAATTCGGCGTGGTGCTGATGATCGGCGGCAACATTCCCGACAAGACCCGCGTGGTATCGGTGCAGATTTACGACCACGTCGAAGCACTGGAATATGCCCAGGCGCACTGGCTGTCCGCGGCGATGCTGGTGTTCTCGTTTCTGGTGTTGCTGGCGCTGTATTCCAGCCGCAAAACCCGCGCAGGCTGGAGCTGATCGATGATTGATGTACGCCTGAAACGCACTTATCCGGGGTTCGAACTGGATGTTGATCTGCAAGTGCCGGGCCGGGGCGTCACGGCGCTGTTTGGCGATTCCGGCTCCGGCAAAACCACCTGCCTGCGCTGCATCGCCGGGCTGGAACGCGCAGAGCAGGGTTTTGTGCAGATCAACGACGAGGTCTGGCAGGACAGTGCCAATGGCATCTTCGTCCAGCCGCATAAACGTGCGCTCGGCTACGTGTTTCAGGAAGCCAGTCTGTTCCCGCATCTGTCGGTGCTGGCCAATCTGGAGTTTGGTCTCAAACGCATCGCCAGGTCGCAACGCCGGGTCGATATGAGCCAGGCGACAGAACTGCTCGGCATCAGCCATTTGCTCGAGCGCCATCCGCAGCATCTGTCCGGCGGCGAACGACAGCGCGTCGGCATCGCCCGCGCCCTGCTGACCAGCCCGAAACTGCTGCTCATGGACGAACCACTGGCGGCTCTCGACAGCCGGCGCAAAAGCGAAATCTTGCCGTACCTGCAACGCCTGCACGACGAACTGGATATTCCGCTGCTGTACGTCAGCCATGCCCAGGATGAAGTCGCGCGTCTGGCTGATCATCTGGTATTGCTCCGTGACGGCAAAGCCCTCGCCAGCGGCCCGATCGGCGAGACCCTGGCGCGCCTGGATCTGCCTTTGGCGCTGGGCGATGACGCCGGGGTGATCATCGAAGGTCAGGTCAGCGCCTACGACGCCACCTATCAATTGCTCAGCCTGCAACTGCCGGCCACTGAAATGAACATTCGCGTCACCCATGCGCCGATGGCCGTGGGCCAAGCCCTGCGCTGCAAGGTGCACGCCCGTGACATCAGCCTGGCGCTGAACAACGATGCGGCCAGCAGCATTCTCAATCGTCTGCCCGTTACCGTCATCAGCGAACAGGCCGCTGACAACAGTGCCCATGTGCTGATCCGCCTCGATGCCGGCGGCACGCCGCTGCTGGCGCGGATCACCCGCTTCTCGCGTGACCAATTGGGCGTGCATCCGGGCCAGCGGCTGTGGGCGCAGATCAAGGCGGTGGCGGTGCTCGCGTAAATCATTCGGCACGACGGCCAGCGCCTGCGGTCAATCTGTTACAGACTGCCGTATGACCGAAGGAAACCGCCATGCCCGATACCGTGCTGACAGATGCCCTGCCCGCCGATCTGCATTACGTCGATGACACTCAGCCTGGTATCACCCGGAAAAAACTGCGCGGCAAGTTCGTCTATTTCGAACCGTCGGGCCAGCGCATCAGCGACCCGGAGGAAATCAAACGCATCAACGCCCTCGCGGTGCCGCCGGCTTACACCGATGTGTGGATCTGCGCCGACCCGCGCGGTCATCTGCAAGCCACCGGCCGCGATGCGCGCGGGCGCAAGCAGTACCGTTATCACGCGCGCTGGCGCGAAGTGCGCGACGCCGACAAATACTCGCGCCTGCGAGAGTTCGGCCTGGCACTGCCCAAACTGCGGCGCCAGCTTGAGGCGCTGCTCGACGCCCCGGGCTTCAGCCGCGACAAGGTCATGGCCACGGTCATCACCTTGCTCGACGCCACGCTGATCCGCGTCGGCAATACCCAATATGCGCGGGACAATCGCTCTTATGGCCTGACCACGTTGCGCAGCCGACATGTCGAGGTCAATGGCAGCGCGATCCTGTTCCAGTTCCGCGGCAAGAGCGGCATCGAGCACCAGATCACCGTCAAGGATCGGCGTCTGGCGCGAATCATCAAGCGCTGCCTGGAGATTCCCGGGCAAAACCTGTTTCAGTACCTTGATGAACACGGCGAACGGCACACTGTCACCTCCTCCGACGTCAACGCCTATCTGCAAAAGCTCACCGGCGCTGAATTCACCGCCAAGGACTACCGCACCTGGGCGGGCAGCGCATTGGCTTTGGCAGTGCTGCGCGAGTTGCAGCATGAGTCGGAAACCGAAGCCAAGCGCCATGTGGTCGAAGCGGTGAAGAACGTCGCCAAACAGCTGGGCAACACGCCAGCGGTGTGCCGCAAATGCTACATCCACCCTGCGGTGCTCGAACATTTCATGCTCGGCGCGCTCGCCGAACTGCCCCGCCCGAGAGTGCGCATAGGCCTGCGCGCTGAGGAAGTAGCCTTGGCGATGTTTCTCGAGCGGATGTGTGAGGTGAGCGAGGCGTCCTGAGTCGCACAAACCCCCTGTAGGAGTGAGCCTGCTCGCGATAGCGGCCTTTCAGTTGATGAAGATGTCAACTGACCCACCGCTATCGCGAGCAGGCTCACTCCTACAAGATTTGCCGATGAGCTGAGCCGGGTATTTTTTGCACGATCGCGCAGGGCTTCTATAGTTGATCTGAAGGTTCGCGCCATGCGGGCTTTTTGTTGCAACTCAGCCGTTTCAGCGAACGGAGGTGTTTCATGTCCGAGAAAGAGTCCATCACCACCCTCCTCACCCTGCTCGACGCCCGCCAGGCGCGCCTGGCAGCCGCCTGCAAAGAGATCGCCGACTGGGTTGATCATCAAGGCGGGCATCCGACAGCTTTGCGCATTCGCGACCGACTGCATGACATCGAAAAAGATGCGCCGCTTATTCGCGATACGCTTTCGACGCTCAAGCCAATTGATCGGCCGTTGCCACGATTCAGATAGTCGAGGTTCAATTAACTTCAACAACCGGCTCGGCATCGGTGTAAGTGTTTTTCTTTATTATCCAATGCGATTGAGCGTAGCCCTTTTAGTTATATGTGCACTACTGGCCGATACAAGTTGAAAGTGCAGGCACCGCTCATCGGATCAATTAAAAAAAATCAAAACACCGTGAACCGATATGTAATCGAAGTAGGTGTCCATGACGAAAACGGACATCACTAGCGAAACGTTAATAGATATCGGAGAGCTATCATGACCACCGGAAATAAAAATACAGGTAACGCCGGCAACGATCGTGACAAGATGCAAGAGTCCGGGAAAAAAGGCGGACAGTCTGGCGGCAACTTCGCCAACGATCGTGAAAAAGCATCCGAGGCTGGTCGCAAAGGCGGACAATCCAGCCACAGTGGAGGTCGCAAGTCGTAAATGAGCGGTACAAGGGCAGCCTCGCTGCCCTTGTAATATTCGACGGAGCGCATAGATGACCACCTCCATACATACTCCTCCAAGCCAGTTACACCAACACGAAGGCGCTGAAGTTGTTCCAGAAGCGACGCGCAGCTCCCCGGAGAAACTGCCGGACGACGCTGGGTCTTCGTGCATTGAAAGAAAACCTGGCCACCCGCAGCACAGTGATCGTGCCCAACATGAATGTTACGAGCGCAGGCAGTTGAACGTTGACTCTGAAAACTCTCGAGAAACGCAAACGACGCCAACGTACGAACGCTGCTCCTGACTGACGGGCACCAGTCCTTGCGCAAAGAGCCCGTTCGCAGAGCCCCGGCCCGTCGAGGAAATTGCCATGCCTGTTCACGTGATTAACTTTACCGGCCCGATCAATGCTTCAACCTGCGGTCAGCTGATTGATAGAGCCTCGCGTGCGGTAAAGGAAGATGCCCCCAGGTTGATTCTGAACATCGCTACCATGGGTGGCGAATGCAGTTACGGTTTCACGATGTACAACTTTCTGATGGCGCTGCCCGTGCCGGTACACACGCATAACCTGGGAACGGTCGAGTCGATGGGCAATATCGTTTTCCTCGCCGGCCAGCGCCGCACTGCGTGCACTCATAGCAAGTTTCTGTTTCACCCTTTTCATTGGCACTTGCAGGGAGCGGTTGATCATTCGCGCATGTCGGAATATGCCATGAGCCTGGATTACGACTTGCATCTGTACGCGCAGATTGTCGCCGAGCGTACCAGTAACGGGAAAAATGCATTGGAGACAGAGAAATACCTGACAGCGGCTCCGCGCATTATCAATCCTGAAGAAGCTTTGCATGCAGGGCTGATCACAGCGGTTGAAGACACCGAGATTCACGCAGACTTTGTCTGCTCATGCATTTACTCCTGAAGCCCCTCCTGAATAACGCGTCGTTTTAGATGCGTTTCATTCTATTCAGGTCGCCACTATCAGCAGCGACATTACAAGATCATGTAGTGCATTGGCGCCTCAACTTGTACACGCCCCAACGCGCGGTATAACGCTAAACAAGCGGCGTATGCCGGTCATCCCAGCCAAAAGAATTTTCTCTGAATTATTCATTTCGCCAGACATCCCTCTTTTTAACAGACGGAGGAAATGTATGAGCGCAGTGGACTTGTACGTGATCGAGTACCTGTTACATGGAAAGCCCAGGTCATTCGTCATTCGCACAAAAAACATGAACAACGCCGAAGCGTGGCAGTGGGCAAGTTGCGACGCAGGAATCGCGCCCATCCCGCGCCCCGGTCGGCCTCCGTTGAAACGTTTTTCCAAACCAATGGCGGAACGCTTCGGCGTAACCGAGGTGCAATGGCGCGAGTCGGTGCCTCTGGTGTGGGAGGAGGATCACGCAAAATGAATGAGCGCACGTTGAGATTCGGTTTCGGCCGATCGTGGGATGACGAGATGGCAGAAAACGCCGCGATGTTCCGCGAGGCCGACCTGCTGGAAGAGGCGGCCTACAGAATCATTGAGCATGACGCCGACAGTCCTGAGGCCTGGGCTCGCTTCAGCGAAGCAAAAGCCCTGGCCGACGCCAAACGAACGGCGGCCTATCAGGACTGGATGCGCATCAAGCGCGCGATGAGCAAGCCGCGCTCGAAATAGCAGGCCGACGCATCACGGCTTGAGGATCAGCAGCGGTTCGCCCTTCGGCACGACATAAGTGGCCAATTCCACGGCTTTGTCGTTGCCAACGTTTTTGGCCACATGCGCAACGCCCGCCGGAATGAACAACGAATCGCCGGCCTTAAGTATCACCGGCGCTCGCCCTTCAAGCTGATACTCGAACGTGCCGCTGATGACATAGGCCACTTCCACACCGGGATGAGCATGCCGAGGCGAGGTGACGCCAGCATCAAAGTCGATACGCGCCTGAATCACTTCGCGATTGTCAGCGCCGAGATCCTGGCGAACCAGATCAGTACGGCTCAGACCTTTCTGCCAGCTCGTCGCCGGCGCATCCGCCGCATGGGCGAAACCGGCAAGGGAGGCGAAGACAACGGCAGAAGCCAGAAACAGTGGACGGTACATGGTGGTGCCCTCTTGAACGTAGTGTTGGTGTGAGGGCTACTTTGGGCTTGGCATGTAAGGCGGATGTGTCTCGAAAGCGCAGTTTGGTGTTGCCGTGTGTATCGGCTGAGCGGTGATACACGCTTATACAAACGTGTCGCGGTCCCCGTCCGGGCCATGGTGGGAAAGAATCTGTAAACTGCCGCAATCTTCATTCACTCAAACAAGAGATGCCCATGGCCAATCAAGACATCATCTTCACGCCTGATCCGGACACCGATTCGATTTCTTCCGACGTCGCCACCTTCGGCGGCATCATGGTTTCCACGCAGATTCCAACCCGCGCCGATGGCAGCCTGGAACTCGGCGGCATCACCGAGCAGAGCGAGTGCACGCTGCAAGCGCTTAAAGTCGCTCTGGAACGTGCCGGCAGTTCGATGGACCGGGTGCTGCACCTGACCATTTACCTCACCGACATGGCTGATCGCGCGGCGTTTAATGAAGTCTACAAGCGCTTTTTTGCCAAGCCTTGGCCGGTGCGGGCAGCGGTGGGCGTGGCCTCGCTGGCGGTTGAGGGGATGCGTGTGGAAGTGACGGCGATGGCCGCCAAGGGCTGATCGAATTTGCGGATGTCACTCAATGGTTTTCGGATGACAGACCGCTTTCGCGAGCAGGCTCGCTCCCACAGTGGATGTATTCCGGCCCGGAGCTAACCCTGTGGGAGCGGGCTTGCCCGCGAAGGGGCCGGAACATTCAACACAACCGCCAACCGAACTGACCCGATCGCCAGCCACCATCGGGCAGCGCACACGTGCCCGCCGCGCGTTTCACGGGTAGAATGCGCCCCTTGCCCGTGACCGCCTGACTAAAAAAACTATGTCCTTGCCCAAGCATCACCTGGAATTGCTCAGCCCTGCCCGCGATGTCGCCATTGCCCGCGAGGCCATCCTGCATGGCGCTGACGCCGTGTACATCGGCGGCCCGAGCTTCGGCGCACGCCACAACGCCTGCAACGAAGTCAGCGAAATCGCCGAACTGGTCGAGTTCGCCCGCCGTTACCACGCGCGCATCTTCACCACCATCAACACCATCCTGCACGACAACGAACTGGAGCCGGCGCGCAAGCTGATCCATCAGTTGTACGACGCCGGCGTCGATGCGCTGATCGTTCAGGACCTGGGCGTGATGGAGCTGGACATTCCGCCGATCGAGCTGCACGCCTCGACCCAGACCGATATCCGCACGCTGGAGCGGGCGAAGTTCCTCGATCAGGCCGGTTTCTCGCAGCTGGTATTGGCCCGAGAACTGAACCTGCAAGAAATCCGCGCCATCGCCGATGAAACCGACGCGGCCATCGAATTCTTCATTCACGGCGCGCTGTGCGTGGCCTTCTCCGGCCAGTGCAATATTTCCCACGCGCAAACCGGCCGCAGTGCCAACCGAGGCGACTGCTCCCAGGCTTGCCGCTTGCCGTACACCTTGAAAGACGAAAAGGGTGGCGTGATCGCTTACGAAAAACACCTGCTGTCGATGAAAGACAACAACCAGAGCGCCAACATCCGCGCGCTGGTCGAAGCAGGCGTGCGTTCGTTCAAGATCGAAGGTCGCTACAAGGACATGGGCTATGTGAAGAACATCACTGCCTATTACCGCCAGCGTCTGGACGACGTGCTCGAAGACCGCCCTGACCTGGCCCGCGCCTCCAGCGGCCGGACGGTGCATTTCTTCCTGCCCGACCCGGAAAAGACCTTCCACCGTGGCAGCACCGATTATTTCGTCACCGATCGCAAGATCGACATCGGCGCCTTCGATTCGCCAACCTTCACCGGTCTGCCAGTCGGCACGGTGGAAAAAGTCGGCAAGCGTGACATGCAGGTTGTCACTCACGAGCCGCTGTCCAACGGCGACGGCCTGAACGTGCTGGTCAAGCGCGAAGTGGTCGGTTTCCGCGCCAACATCGCCGAGGCCAAAGGCGAGTTCGAAGAAGACGGCGAGAAGCGCTACCGCTACCGCGTCGAGCCGAACGAAATGCCCGAGGGCCTGTCGAAGCTGCGTCCAAGCCACCCGCTCAATCGCAACCTCGATCACAACTGGCAGCAAGCGCTGCAGAAGACTTCTTCGGAACGTCGTGTGGCCCTGAGCTGGTTCGCCCGTCTGCGCGAAGAACAGCTGGAAGTGACCGCGACCAGCGAAGAAGGCATCAGCGCCAGCGTCACGCTGAACGGGCCGTTCGGCGTTGCCAACAAGCCGGAGCAGGCGCTGGAGCAACTGCGCGACCTGCTTGGTCAGCTCGGCACCACGCAGTACCACGCCACCGACGTCAAACTCGATGCGCCGCAAGCATTCTTCATTCCCAACTCGCAGCTCAAGTCGCTGCGTCGCGAAGTGATCGAAGCGCTGACTGCGGCGCGTGTCGCCGCGCATCCGCGTGGCAGCCGCAAGGCCGAAACCACGCCGCCGCCGGTGTACCCGGATTCGCACCTGACCTTCCTCGCCAACGTCTACAACCAGAAGGCCCGCGACTTCTACCACCGTCACGGCGTCAAGCTGATCGACGCGGCGTACGAAGCTCACGAAGAGCCGGGTGAAGTGCCGGTGATGATCACCAAGCACTGCCTGCGTTTCTCTTTCAACCTGTGCCCGAAACAGGCCAAAGGCGTGACCGGCGTGCGCACCAAGGTTGCGCCGATGCAGTTGATCCACGGCGATGAAGTGCTGACGTTGAAGTTCGATTGCAAGCCGTGCGAGATGCACATCATCGGCAAGATGAAAGGCCACATCCTCAACCTGCCGCAGCCGGGCAGCGTGGTCGGCCACATCAGCCCTGAAGACCTGATGAAAACCATCCCGCGCGCACCGCACTAAGTGGCCGGCGTGCGCGGTGCTTCGGCATCGCGCACGCATGCCTGGCTCAAGCGCGGTAAATCGCAGGCATAAAAAAACGCCAACTTCTTGTGAAGTTGGCGTTTTTTCGTAGATGGCAGGGGCGGCTGGATTCGAACCAACGCATGGCAGGATCAAAACCTGCTGCCTTACCGCTTGGCGACGCCCCTGTAGCTCTGATCAGCGGCTCCGTTAGGATCGCTGTGAGAACGGGGCGCAATTTAACAACATTCATTTCATTTGGGAAGCCCGAAATAAAATTTTTTTTGTTTTAAAACAGCCACTTATTATTTTCGCGCGAAAACTCACCGTTTCATCGCCATGTATCACACTGTGTACGCGCCCCGCTGCTACACAACCCAATGCAAAAACGCTCTCTGGCGACACAGAGCAGATACCTCGCCACGCTTCAATGCACCCAGGGTTTCAAGGGTTCATCCAGCCCCTTGGCCACAGGCTCGCAAAGGAGACGTCAGCATGAAACAGGCTCTGCACACCTCTAAAATCACCGCCGCGCTCGGCTTGTCAGTCCTGGCGCTGTCACTGTTCGGCGCCGTCGGCAGCGCTCAGGCGCAAACCACAGAACCCGCCGCCGTCAGCTATTCCGCGCCCTCGCCCTTCGGCCCGCTGAAGCACATCAAGGCTGGCTTGCTCGACGTAGCCTACGCCGAAACCGGTCCTGCCGATGGCCCGGTGGTGATCCTGCTGCACGGCTGGCCCTACGACATTCACAGCTACGACGAAGTCGCACCACTGCTGGCGGCCAAGGGTTACCGCGTGCTGATGCCGTATGCACGGGGTTATGGCGACACGCAGTTCCTGTCCAAGGACACCCTGCGCAACGGCCAACCGGCAGCGCTGGCCAGCGACGTGATCGACTTCATGGATGCGCTGAAGATCAAGCAAGCAGTGCTGGGCGGCTACGACTGGGGCGCGCGTTCGGCGGACATCGTCGCGGCCTTGTGGCCAGAGCGCGTGAAAGCTCTGGTGGCGGTCAGCGGCTACCTGATCGGCAATCAGGCCGCCGGGCAAAACCCGCTGCCGCCGAAAGCCGAATTGCAGTGGTGGTACCAGTTCTACTTCGCCACCGAACGCGGCCGTGCCGGCTATGAAAAAAACACCCGCGACTTCGCCAAACTGATCTGGCAGCTGGCTTCGCCACAGTGGAAGTTCGACGACGCCACTTTCGACCGCAGCGCCCAAGCGTTGCAGAACCCCGATCACGTCGAGATCACCGTATTCAACTACCGCTGGCGGCTGGGCCTGGTGCAGGGCGAGGCGAAATATGCCGCGCTGGAAGAGAAGCTTGCGACTGCACCGCCGATCAGCGTGCCGACGATTACCCTGGAAGGCGACGCCAATGGTGCGCCACATCCCAAGCCTGAGGACTATGCCAAGCGTTTTACCGGGAAATATCAGTTCCGGTTGATTGAGGGTGGGGTTGGGCACAATTTGCCCCAGGAAAGCCCGGCGGCGTTTGCGCAAGCTGTAATCGATGCTGATCGTCTCTGACAGACCCGCCCTCAATACCCCTCACCCTAGCCCTCTCCCGGAGGGAGAGGGAACTGAGTGGGGGATATTCGAGATTTACGCCGACCTGAAAGCGCTGTATTGAATCCAAAGTCGACGTCCATCTTTCAGGTCGATGTACAGCGCAAGATACCTCGGTAGGCTCCCTCTCCCTCTGGGAGAGGGCTGGGGTGAGGGTTTTTGGAGATTGCACCGGTCGATCTATTTAACCAGCCGTTTTTCCTTCGAAGGCCGATAACCAAAGTACGAGCTATAGCACTTGCTGAAATGGCTCGGTGAAACGAAACCACACGCCACCAGCACTTCCACCTGCGACAGCTCGGTATGTTGCAGCAGGCGCCGTGCTTCGGTGATGCGCAGTTCCAGGTAATAGCGCTGCGGCGTGGTGCCCAGTTGTTCCTTGAACAAGCGCTCGAGCTGGCGCCGTGAGCGGCCGGCGTAGACCGCCAATTGTTCCAGCTCCAACGGTTCTTCGAGGTTGGCGTCCATCAGCTTGATCACTTCCCGCAACGGCGCGCTGACGCAGATGTTTTCATCCGGTTTGATCCGCCGGTAGCGCGATTCCTCAAACGCCAGAATGTCCTCGACACCCTCGACCAGCGCCTTGCCGTGCAGGCTTTTGATCCAGTCCAGCGCCATGTGGAAAGCCCCCGATGGGCTCGAGGCGGTGAGCCGGTCGCGGTCGATCACATAAGGCTCGCTGCTGACGTGCGTAGCCTTGGCAATTTCCGTCAACGCGGGGCGATGTTCCGGGTGGATCGAGCAGCGATAGCCATCGAGCAACCCGGCACGGCCGAGAAACCACGAACCGTTCCACAACCCGGCCAGACTGACGCCCCGCTCCGCCGCGAGTTTGAGCAAGTGCACAAACCCATCGCTCGCTCGCAGTTCAGTGCGATAACCGCCGCAGACCACCAGCAGATCCAATTCCTCGAGCGCTGCTGAGTCCAGACGCGCATCGGGGCGGATCACCAGCCCCAGGTCGCTGATGACCTCGCCCTCACCCAGCCCGAAGGTGCGCGAGGTAAACAGCCCCGGGCGCAACAGATTGGTAGTCACCACGGCGTCCAGCGTCTGCGTAAAGGCCGGTAGCGAAAAGTGTTCGAGCAGCAGAAAACCGGTGCGCGTCAACTGCGCGTTATCGCTTTGCTCATTCAGATAGCGGAGGTTTTTCCCCTTCATGCCTCCGCTGAATTGGCGTCGTTCGGTCAAGTTTCAATCCATCGGTCACATTGTTGTGGGCCGATAGTTGGCCGGAACCGGTAAAGAGTCAATCACGTCATCGGGCCACAACACCAAACAACCCATGGCCGTCGCCCTGGATCTAACAAACGACCGTGTTCAACCCCGCCCCGAGCCGCCCTTCGAGACGCCCAAACAGGACGTAGTGTTGATAGCCGCTGGAGAAGGCGCCTGTGGCGATTGCAGTCTTTACGTCGGCATTGAGGCGCAAATATTGCTCCTCATCGAAGTGCTCGGCGCTGACTTCACCTGTACGGCCCAGACGTTCGCTATCGATCGGCTGTTCGAGAATCGTGCGTCGTTGAAAGTCGATGATGCGATTGACCGCATGACTTTCCAGCGGCCCCTTGTTGGGCGATGCGGAGTAGATGTGCAGACCGTTCTTTGCGCAGCGGTTGCACAAGTCCACGCAGTTCTTTTGCGTGGATTTGCGACTCATCAATTCCTGCACCGGCATGTCCAGATACTTGCCGACGCTGTATTCCGCCTGATTGAAAATCGTGCAGCACAGCACGGTATTGCCATTGCAATCGAGTACCAGCCAATCATCTTTCAGGGTGCACGCCTGTTTGGGGTATTGCTTGACCAGATTGACCAGGTCTGCATACGGTGGCAACGCCAGGCGCTTGAGGGTTTCCCGGTCCGTGTCGGTGACCGAGGCATCGTCTTCGACGATGGCGAAGGTTTTTTCCAGCGGCATCATCACCGAGTAGCCGGTGGAGAAATTGAAACCCAGGCGCTCGCTGAACTCGCGCATCAGCCCCTCTTCTTCGAGGTTATCCAGATAGCGGTGGTAATAGACCTCGATAAGCGTATTCAGGCCGTGACGCTGCTTGAGGTCATGCAGCTTGATCATGTTCTGCTTGACCACTTCGATGTCGCCGCCGACATGCCCTTGGCGGTAGGTATCCTGGTGGAACCCGGACAGGGAGACACGGAAGAACCAGGGATTGGCGAGCATCGCGCTTTCAATGTTCTTGGCCAGGTTCAGGTTGGAGCTGATGCCGCTTTGCAAGCCAGCTGCGTTGATGATTTCGACGAACTCACCGATGCGCGGGTGAATCAACGGCTCGGTCCAGTTGTACAAAAAGATCGCCTTGACCCCTTCACGCCGCGCCTTATCGACAATCTGCGTGAACATATCGAGCTGCATGGCTTTCTTGAAATTGGCATTTTCCGAATTACCCATCGGGCATGACGGGCAGCTCAGATTGCAGGCGCCGACGATATCGATGTACATATTCATTACGCGCATAGCTCCTTGGGTCGAACGTGCGTCTCTCATCACGAGCACGTTCGAGTCGCCGGGTTGGTTGTTTTTCTGACGACCTGCCTTCACGTAAAGCAATAAGCGCACCAGAGCCCTACGCCATTAACGCCACAATCCAGTCGATAAACACCCGCAACTTCACGCTGACATGCCGGTTCGGCGGGTACGCCAGATAAAGCGGCATCGATTCAAGCTGCCAGCCTTCAAACAACTGCACCAACTCGCCCCGCGCCACATGCGCGTCAGACATATACGTCGGCAACCAGAGCACACCCATGCCCGCCAGCCCCGCCGCCAGATAGGCATTGCCGTCATCCACCGCAAGCACATGCCGGCCCTTGATCTGCAGGCGCTCGGTGCCATTGTGCAACGTGTACGGAAGAGGTTTACCAGTGCGAGCCCAGAGGAAAGCGACGACGCGGTGATGAGAGTCTTGCAGTTCCAGCGGGTGCTCAGGCGTCCCTTCTCGGGCCAGATAAGCCGGCGCGGCAAATACCCCCAAGGGCAGATCGGCGAGCTTGCGCGCCATCAGCGATTGATCGAGCAATTCGCCGCCGCGCACCACGCAATCGACGTTCTCATCGATGATGTCGACGATGCGGTCGCTGACGCCCATGTCGATCTGGATGTCCGGGTAGCGCGCGTGAAAATCCGGCAAGGCTGGGACCAGAATATGCCGCGCGAACGGGCTCGGCACGTCGATGCGCAAGCGCCCCCGTGGCCGTGCGGCGGCACCGGGCAGGCTGGTTTCGGCGTCGTCCATGTCGGCCAGCAACTTGATCACCCGCTCGTAATACGCCGCACCATCGGCGGTGACGTTGACCTTGCGCGTGGTGCGATTGAGCAGCTTGACCCGCAACCGCGCCTCCAGTTGCTGCACCAGTTGCGTCACCGTGGTCTTGCTCATGTGCAGGGTATCGGCAGCTTTGGTGAAACTCCCCGCCTCGACCACCCGGGCAAAGGCCTGCATTGCATCGAACCGGTCCATCCACGCCCCTCGATTGTTTGGGATTTGCAAACAGTGAACGCCAAGCTTGCGCGTTTATCCACCAGCTGCAAATACCTAAAGTCACTCCATCAACCACTGATGGAGTCAGCCCCATGTCCAAGCGCGATGTAGTGTTCCCACCCGCCCGCCACGCCCTGTATGAGCGTCACCGTTACTCGCCGGCGATTCGCTCCAACGGGTTTCTGTTTGTCTCCGGACAAGTCGGCAGCCGTGAGGATGGCTCGCCCGAGGCCGATCTGCGCGATCAGGTGCGCACCGCCTTCCACAACCTCAACGCGATTCTCGCTGCGGCCGGTTGCAGCTTCGATGATGCGGTGGATGTCACCGTGTTCATGGTCGATCCGCACTCGACGTTCGAAACGATCTGGACTGTGGTGCCGGAGTTTTGGGGCGAAGCGCCGTTTCCGACCATCACCGCTGTCGGCGTGACCTGGCTGGCGGGTTTCGATTTCGAGATCAAGGTGATTGCCAAACTGCCCGAGGCGGCTTGACCGCAACCGTACACAAACAGACACACCGCGCCGGCACGGAGGCTGGCCAATCTCCTCGCGAATGCGTATAACCTCGCCGTTTCGTCTACCCTGACGTGGCGCGCCGCCCGGTAGCGGCTGCCCTTCGAATATTGACGCTTACGAAACGGAGAATTCTATGTTCAAGCGTACCCTCGCCCTCACCGCCGGTCTGGCCCTGTCCTTTTCTGCCCTGATGACGCAAGCCGCTGATGTCCTGCGCGTCAGCGCGATTCCCGACGAAGCCCCGACCGAGCTGCTGCGCAAGTTCGAACCGCTGGGTGCCTATCTTGAGCAGCAGTTGGGCATGAAGGTGCAGTTTGTGCCTGTCGCCGACTACCCGGCGGTGGTTGAAGCGCTGGCCACCGATCGCCTCGACATGGCCTGGCTCGGCGGTTTCACTTTTGTGCAGGCTCGTTTGAAGACCGACGCCACTACACCAGTGATCCCGCTGGTGCAGCGCGAACAGGATGCGCAGTTCACCAGCAAATTCATTACCGCCGACCCGAACGTGAAAAGCCTCGCCGACCTGAAGGGCAAGACCTTCGCCTTCGGTTCGGTGTCGTCCACCTCGGGCAGTCTGATGCCGCGTTACTTCATGCTGAAGAACGACGGCATCAAGCCTGAAGGCTATTTCAGCCGTGTCGCCTACTCCGGCGCGCATGACGCCACCGTTGCCTGGGTGCAGGCCGGCAAGGTCGACGCTGGTGTGTTGAACGCCAGCGTCTGGCAGAAACTGGTCGACGCCGGCAAGGTCGACACCAACAAGGTCAAAGTCTTCGCCACCACGCCGACCTACTTCGATTACAACTGGACCGTGCGCGGCACCCTTGATCCGAAGCTGGCCGCGAAGATCAAGCAAGCCTTCCTCGACCTCGACCCGGCCAATCCTGAGCAGAAGAAGATCCTTGATCTGCAGGCCGCCAGTCGTTTCATCGAGACCAAGCCCGAGAACTACAAGGGCATCGAGGAAGCCGCCCGCGCTGCCGAATTGCTGAAATGACCCTACGCCTCACCCAGGGCAGCCTGCGCCACGCCAATGGCGTCGATGCCCTTCGTAACATCGACGTGCAGATTGGCGCTGGCGAACAGGTAGCGATCATCGGCCCGTCCGGCGCTGGCAAGTCGAGCCTGCTCAATCTGCTGGCCACCGCGCTCAAGCCCAGCAGTGGCGACATCGAAGTGCTTGGCGAACGCGCCTGGCACTTGTCGGCGCACCAGCGGCAGCGCCTGCGTGCGCGCATCGGCCTGGTGCATCAGGCGCCGCCGATTCCGCCGCGTCAGCGGGTCATTACGGCGGTGCTGGCCGGCAAGCTCGGTCAGTGGAGTCTGGGCAAAAGTCTGCTGAACCTGCTGCATCCACTGGATGTGGCGGGCGCTCGCGCGGCGTTGGCGCGGCTGGATCTGGGCGACAAACTCTTCGCCCATTGCCAGCAGTTGTCCGGCGGGCAATTGCAGCGCGTCGGCATTGCGCGAGTGCTGTATCAGGCGCCGGAAATAATGCTTGCCGACGAACCTGTCTCAGCCATGGACCCGGTGCTTGCCAGCCATACGCTGTCGATCCTTTCGCGCCATGCTCGCGAGCACAACGTCACGCTGGTGGCGAGCCTGCACGCAGTGGATCTGGCGCTGGAACACTTTCCACGGATCATCGGCCTGCGCGACGGGCAGATTCTTTTCGATTGCCCATCCGATCAGGTCAGCCGCGACAAGCTCGATGCGCTGTACGCCAATGAACAACTGCAATCGCCAGCGCCAGCGGTGGCGCCTTTGATTGTGCAGATTCCGCGATGCTGAAAGCTGATTCCCGAGACCCGGCGGCATGGCCGCGATTGTTGCTGACGCTGCTGGCGCTGGCCCTGCTGTGGCCGGGCATTCAGCTCAGCGAGCTGGACCTGGGCGTGCTGTTTCAGGCCGATAGCCAGAACGAAATGGGCCGTTTCGTTTCGGCATTCTGGCCGCCGGCGCACGATCAGGCGTTCCTGCAACTGTTGCTCAAAGCCACCCTGCAAACCCTGGCGATTGCCACGGCGGGCATGGCCCTGGCGTTGCTGCTGGCGGTGCCGGCAAGCCTGATCGCCAGCCGCGCGCTGTCGCTCTCGGCGGCGTCCCGGGGCGGCGTGCCGAGCCTGCCCGGGCGTTTGCTGCGCTGGCCGGTGCGTGGCTTGCTGATCTTTCTGCGTAGCGTGCCGGAGATCGTCTGGGCACTGTTGTTTGTGCGCGCGGTCGGCCTCGGCCCGGCGGCTGGCGTGTTGGCCATCGCCATCACCTACAGCGGCATGCTCGGCAAGGTCTACGCAGAAATTTACGAATCCACCGACCAGCGCCCGGCGCACGCATTGTTGCAGGCCGGCAGCGGTCGACTGGCGGCGTTTGCCTACGGCACGCTGCCGAATGTCGCCGCCGAACTGCTCTCGTACACGGTGTATCGCTGGGAGTGCGCGATCCGTGCCTCAGTGGTGATGGGCTTTGTCGGTGCCGGTGGGCTGGGGCAACAGATCGACCTGTCGATCCGCATGTTTGCCGGCGGTGAAGTCGCCAGCATGTTGCTGACGTTCCTGCTGCTGGTGCTGTGCGCTGATCAACTCAGCCGCTTGCTGCGCTGGAGGCTGACATGAGGCGCCTGATCAACCTGCTGCTGCTCGCCGCCATTGCGGTCGCGGTGGTCGCCTCTTTTGCCTATCTGGAACTGGATCTCGCCGAACTCGGCAGCGCCAACAGCCTCAAGCAGATGGGCAGTTACGTGCAGCGCTTTCTAAGTCCCGACTTGAGCGCCGGTTACCTGAAAGCCATTGCCCACGGTTCGCTGGAAACTCTGGCCATGTCCGCGTTGGGCACCCTGCTTGCGGCGCTGTTCGGCATCGTTCTCGCGCTGCCCGCTGCCGGGCGTTTCGGCTGGCCGCTGCAAAGTGCGGCGCGCCTGCTGCTCAACGGCTTGCGGGCGATTCCGGAGCTGGTTTGGGCGGCGCTGATGGTGCTTGCCGCCGGTCTCGGACCGAACGCCGGCACCCTCGCCCTTGCCCTGCACACCACTGGGGTGCTCGGTCGGCTATTTGCCGAAGCATTGGAAAACACTCCGCCACAACCGGCCGAGGCGATCCGTTTGCAGGGCGGCAATCCGATCCTCGCGTTCTGCTATGGCACCCTGCCTAACCTCGCCCCGCAACTGCTCGCTTACTGCCTGTATCGCTGGGAAAACAACATCCGCATGGCCAGCGTGCTGGGCTTTGTCGGTGCTGGCGGCCTCGGCCAGATGCTGTATGTCAGCTTGAGTCTGTTCCAGGAAGCCCAGGCCAGTACGGTGATTCTGGCGATGCTGTTGCTGGTGTTTCTGGTCGATTGGTTGAGCGCCTGGAGCCGGCAGCGTTGGGTCAAAGCGTAGGCCGAGTGGATATTCGCCAAAAGCTGATTATGCTTCAGGAAACCTTGCAGCCCTGCGAGGCGGTCAGACTGTGCAAGCTTCACGCTAGAGCAACGGCGGCAGATGCCAACGGGCCAGAGTGCGACAGGCAGTAACGGGGGACTCCGGCCTACAACAATAAGCACGACGGAGAACACCCATGGCCACAATCGACACAGCATCCACCGGCACACCGCCCCGCAGCGGCGGTATCACGAAGGAGGAGCGCAAGGTCATCTTCGCTTCCTCGCTGGGCACGGTTTTCGAGTGGTACGACTTTTACCTCTACGGCTCACTGGCGGCGATCATCGCCAAGCACTTCTTCGCCGGCGTCAACGAAACCACCGCATTCATCTTTGCCCTGCTGGCCTTCGCCGCCGGGTTTGCGGTGCGGCCGTTCGGCGCCATCGTCTTCGGGCGCCTGGGTGACATGATCGGGCGCAAACACACGTTTCTGATCACCATCGTGATCATGGGCGTGTCCACCGCAATCGTCGGTTTGCTGCCCGGCTACGCCACCATCGGCGTCGCTGCCCCGGTGATTCTGATCACCCTGCGCTTGCTGCAAGGCCTGGCGCTGGGCGGGGAATACGGCGGCGCGGCGACCTACGTGGCCGAGCACGCGCCACGCAACCGCCGTGGCTTTTTCACTTCGTGGATTCAAACCACCGCCACCCTCGGTCTGTTCATGTCGTTGCTGGTGATTCTCACCTGTCGTACCGCGCTGGGTAACGAGGCGTTCGAGGCGTGGGGCTGGCGGATTCCGTTTCTGCTGTCGATCATTCTGCTGGCCGTGTCGGTGTACATTCGCCTGCAACTGAGCGAGTCGCCGGTGTTCCAGAAAATGAAGGACGAAGGCAAGGCCTCGAAAGCGCCGCTGACCGAATCCTTTGCACGCTGGGACAACCTCAAAGTGGTGATCATGTCGCTGCTGGGCGGCACGGCCGGGCAAGCAGTGGTCTGGTACACCGGGCAGTTCTATGCGCTGTTCTTCCTGTTGCAAACATTGAAGATCGACGCGCAGACCGCCAACCTGCTGATCGCCGGATCGCTACTGATCGGCACACCGTTCTTCGTGATTTTCGGCAGCCTGTCCGATCGCATCGGGCGCAAACCGATCATCATGGCCGGGTGCATTCTGGCTGCTTTGACCTACTTTCCGATCTTTACTGCGCTGACCCAGTACGGCAACCCGGACGTGTTCGTCGCTCAGGAAAAAAATCCGGTCAAAGTGATCGCCAATCCTGATCAGTGTTCGTTCCAGTTCGATCCGGTGGGCAAGGCCAGATTCACCAGCTCCTGTGACCTGGCGAAAACCTTGCTGGCGAAACGCGCGATCCCGTACGAGAACGTCGCCGCCGAACCGAACACCGTCGCGCAGGTGCGCATCGGTGACCGCGTTGTCGAGAGCTTCGAAGGCAGCGCCCTCACCGCCGCCGACTTCAAGGCCCGCAACGACGCCTTCACCGCCAACCTCGGCGCGGCGTTGAAGGAAGCCGGTTACCCGGAAAAAGCCGATCCGGCGAAAATCAACTACCCGATGATGCTGCTCCTGCTGACCGTGCTGGTGATCTACGTGACCATGGTCTACGGCCCGATAGCCGCGTGGCTGGTCGAGCTGTTCCCGACGCGCATCCGCTACACCTCGATGTCGCTGCCCTACCACATCGGCAACGGCTGGTTCGGCGGCTTCCTGCCGACCGTGGCGTTCGCCATGGTCGCCGCCACCGGTGACATCTACTACGGGCTCTGGTACCCGATCGTGATTGCAGTGGCGACGGCAATACTCGGCACGTTCTTCCTGCCGGAAACCAAGGATCGCGACATTCTCAAGGACTGAAAAAAGCCGCAGCGCCCTCTCCTGCGGGAGAGGGCCTCGCAGCTGAAAAATTTCGAACGTCTGCCGCCGCGCTGTCTCCAATGTGTACACCCACAGGAGGCCAGCGCCATGAACCCCAACGACGACAAAACCCCCAATGCCCAACCTACCGATGCCAGCGGTAAACCGGTGAACGTGGTCGAGCGCGATCTGCAGGACCGCGAGGGCAAGACCGAAGGCGTGGACAAGGTCATCACGCCCTCTTCCACTCGGGTCAAAGAGCAGGAAGCTGAAGAGCTACAGCGCAAAGTCGATGAGATCGAGCGTAAGGTTGCAGACGGTAACTGAGTGCAGCGTGGCTGTGGCCGCGGCGTTGAGCGGCGGCTGTCAGCCCGATGACCAAAAGCTGATTTCCTACAGAATTGAACTACACAGCTGATCGACTTCACGTGCATCACAAGCGAAGCGTCTGACAGATTTGCATCGTCTGTTTGCGGATGATGTCTCCCTCGTCCCGCCAGTGACGACGACGAGCCCACATCCCCTTAGACTGCTTCACATTGATCATGGAGGTCATGATGAGCGCTGAACTTTCACTTATCGTTTCAGACTTCGAAACCGAAGAAGAGGCTGCGGAATACGACCTTTGGTTTCGTGCGCAGGTCCAGGAAGCACTTGATGATCCGCACCCTGGCATTCCCCATGCCGAAGCAATGGTGTTGCTCGATCAGATGAATGAAGAAAACCGCAGGAAGCGCCACGCTGCGGGTTAAATGGAGCTACAAGGCTATTCGTCAACTGGCTGACATCATTGATTACATCGATCAGCACAACTCCGTTGCTTCGGTTTCCTTTCAACGTAAAGCCGTGGCCGCAGCGCAGAAACTTTCTTCCATACCCCATGGCTACCGATCCGGTCGGGTGTCTGGCACTCGCGAAATGGTGATTCATCCGAACTATCTGCTGGTTTATCGGGTGAATGGGGAGATCGACATACTCAGGGTGCTTCACGCTCGACAAAAATATCCCCTAACCCCTTCTCTCTAAACAAAGGCGGCCAACCGGCCGCCCAAACGTACTGCACGAGAGTCTTTTACAACGTCAGCTGCCCACGCTCCTCTTCGGTCAGCTGCTGCTTCGCCTGTTCATCCAATGCCCCGGCACCGAGCACCTGCACCGGGCTGTCCGGGTTGTAGCCCGTCGCTGGCGCGCGACTAGCGCCATCACGCGACGGCGCCAGTTGCTCGTTGCCGAAGCTGAGCACCTGCACAGTGAACACCGAGGCTTGGTTCTGCCGCGCCGCTGCCTGTTGCTGCCGCGCGACGTCTTCGGCGGCTTGGGTGGCTGAGGATGCTGCCGAACTGGCCGAGGTGATCGCGCCGGTATTCACCGCCGACACCACCGGCACGCCGGTCGCTTTGCCCTGCACCGAAATGTTCGCGGCGTTGACCACCGTCAGCGCGGCGATGTTGACGTTGCCTGACACGCGAATCCCCGCCTCGCCGGCATCGATGGTGCCCAGTGGCGCAATCAGGTCGATGTTGCCCGGCGCCACTTCGGCGATCGGATTGAGCGTGGCGATACCGGCGCCGGTACTCGGCACCGACGGCGACAGCGTGACGTTGCCCCAGATGTCGTACACACGTTTTGGCGGCGTGTAGACCACGGTGGTTTTCGAGCCGCGACCGGCGTTGATATCGCCCTCGGCGGACCAGCCGAGAATCGAGCCGCCGAAGGTGGTCATGATCCGGCTCTGGCCGAGCAGAATGCTGGCTTGGGAGTACAGCTGAATGTCGCCCGAACCCTGAGTGATGATCCCCGCCGTCGACGGCGGCGCCGCGCCTTCAATACCGAACACCTGACCACCGCCCGGCGTGAGCATCTGGATATCGCCGCCAAACAGCGTCTTGACCCCGGCGCCGCCGTACATCGTGATATCGCCGTCGTAACGGATCGGATTGCCGGCGACATCAGTGGTCGGGAACAGCGCCGCAATGGCGTTGCGACCGCGCAGGTAACTGCCTGTGCGCGGGCCACTGGCATCGGTGTATTCCAGGCCACCGGCACGCAATTCGGCGAAGTACACCTGGCGGGCGAAGATCGCCTGTTCGGTACTCGGCAGTGCGGCGAAGAACGCTTGCGCCTGTTCGTCGCCACCCTTGAAGCCATAACTCAGGCTCAGCCAGCTCTGCAGTTCTTCGACGTAGGTCTTGACCACTTTGCCCGGCTGCGCGCTGAGGGCCACCGCTGAATCCGCGACGTTTTGCGGGTTCAGATAACGCGCAATGAACCGTGAGTAATCCGGCCCCTGCGCGCCCGCACCCGCTTGCATCACGATGCTCGCACCGGGGCGCTGATCACCTGCCACGACAGGGCCGAGGCTGGAGATGCTGGCGCGATCTTCCATCAGGATATTGCGCCCGGCATTGACGTCCAGAACACCCGGGCCGGCAATGTCGAAGCTGCTGTAGAGAATGTCTCGCCCGGCCGAAATCCGCGAAATGTCGCGCGCATCGTTATGCACGAACAGATTGCCGGTAGACGCGATCTGTTCGTTATTGCGACCCATGCCCCCAACGGGCGCAAACGTGGGTTGCCCCAAATTGGTACCGGACGCCACGATGTCACGCCCCGCCACCATCCACACCGGGCCTGCCGATTCATACCAGGTGCGCTTCGTGGTCGCGAACGCCAGCGTTTCGCCCGTGCGAATTCCTACCAGGTCACCGGTCAGTGCATAGAAGCGCGCCGGCCCCTGAACACTGCTCAACCCCGAGTAGCTATCGGGACCAAAGGCAAACAGTGGATAGCGCGAATTGGTTTGCGCCAGCACACCATCGCTGCCGGCGTTGGTCGTGATCGGCCGAGCGGACTGGTTGTTGCCGTAGCCATTGAACGCGGGTGCAAACGGTGTGGCGAGCGCCGCTGGGCTGGCCCCTGACTGGTTGATGGCGTAGCCGCCGGCATAGATCGAATCCCCAGCGATCAGTTCAAGCTGCCCCGCGCTGGAAGGTGCCAACAGCAATGACCAGGCCAGAGCCGGCGCCGGGTTGCCTATGCCGTAGGCCGCTGATGGTCCCGCATAAATCGAGCCCTGACCGGCCACGGCACGCAATATCGAAGGAAAGACGAAGCGGTCATCGGTCGGTGACCCGTTAAGCCCGGCGACGGGGTCCTGCCCGGTGGTTTCCATCAACTGGGTGCTGGGCGTCAGGTTGCCGCCGGCCGAGAACAAATCGATGGCCGTGTGATCGGTCCACAGCGAGAAACCACTCAAACCGCCACCGGCATGGTAAATGCCATCGGCCGTGGTAAACGGTGTGGAGTTCTGCAACCTCACGCGGCCCGGATCGGCGGCGCCACCCAACACCAGATCGCCGCGGGTGTTGAGGCGCATGCCGGAGTCACCGGGAATCAGCACCAGCCCACCACTGGCATTACTGGCCGTCGAGTTGAACGGGTCGAAGGCGCGCGTTTCCCGTGGGTCATGAAACAGCGCCGAGGCGCCGTACTGCAGATTGATACCGCCCAACGCGGCGCCCGTCAGTTGCGCCGCACCGCGCAGGTTGATGAGCGCGCCCTGCAAGTCGTGCGTCGGCGTGCCGGTACCCGCCAGGCCGGCACGTGCCTGCAGAGACGGATTAAGGACACCGCCCAGACGAATATCCAGGTCTCCGCCACCGGTCAGTTGCAGGTTCCCGTCACTGTCCACGCGGCCCGTACTGCCGACAGCCACGATCAACCCCTGACTGCGAGGGTACGACGCATACCTGTCGTCGCCCATGGCCTTGAGCATGCCAGCATCCCCGCCGGCGCTCAGACTGATGTTGCCGCCGCCCAGCGTACCGAACCCGGTAAAGCCCACCAGATAAGGTCTGGTTTCCTCGCCCAGCGCTGGCAATGGCTGCGCAGCGTAGCTGCCGAAGTTGATCCACCAGGCAGTCGGTACATCGTTGTTGCCGGTGCCCTGGCGCCAGAGCCAATTGCCCACCGCCACACTCGGCACCTGCTCCCGCGTACCGTCGCCCGTGGCGACCGAGCGACGGCCAAGCACGTCACCCGACACAGACCCGCCGGCATTGATCGTCAGGTTACCGCCCATCTGCGGATACCAGGCCTGATAGAGGCTGGCACTGCCGCCATCGACCCATTTTTCGTAATCGCTGCCAGCGCTGCCCAATACCGAGCCATCAGCCGACAGCCTTCCGCGGGGCTGGTTATAACGCGCATCGACGTCTGCCGATTGGGTGCCGGCGGTGTAGACGCCGAAAGGTGAGGCCATGCTGAGGTTACCGGCCGCCATCAAATCCAGGTCGCCGGTGCCAGTACGCAAAACGCTGAACATCTGCGTGTGGGCCTGGGCGCTCTTGCTCGGATTGTTTTCAATGCACAGTGCCGGGTCGATGGAGCACCAGAACAATTCGTCATCGTTCATCGGTGTGTAATCCGGCATGCCCATCCAGTTGCCAGGCGCCCACACACTGCGCGCCATGGGCGCGCAAGAACCGGGAGCGATATCACAGAGCACAAGGTATTCCTCGGGAACCGGTTCGTACGGTGTAAAGCCATACTCGTTATCCACCGCCCAGACCAGTTTGCCCGCCACCTCGATCATGCTCACACCATAGTGAGTGTCGGCCATCTGCAAGTTGCCGACGCTGGCCTGAGGTTTCACGCTACGGCTGTCGGCCGCGGTCAGATCGGCCCCTGCCACCATGCGCATCGACCACGACGCACTGCCCGCCGGCAGCATGCTGGCGATCGCCCAGTTTCGACCTTGCTGGTTTCCATTGGCAGGACGCAGGTCGAGGAATACCGTGCCATCGGCGAGCTTCACGTTGGTCATGGAGGGGATCAGCGAACCCCGCAACAGCGCCAACGTTCCGTTCAACACAACACCCACCGTTTTATTGTCGGCATCAACCGCACCCGGCAGCGGCACGCCTTTGGGCCAGAGCAGGGCCTGCAGTGCGGTGGCGTTGTTCAAGCGAATACCTGCACCCAAACGACTGCCGGTCGGCAGGGTCACAGCGTTGTCGAGCAACGTACCGGCGGCATACATCAGGTTACCCGCCGCGTCATGCACATCGCCGGCCAGCACCGTTCCACCCTGTAACACGTAAGGTGCGGCCAAAGTGCTCTGAACCGGCAACACCGTGCCCGCAGCCAGTGTGGCGGCTTGAATCGGCAGGTCGTAATTCAAGGTGGCGCCAACCGGAAAGAGCGTCCCTTCGGCAAGGCTGACACCACTGCCCGGTACGATCAGGTCACCGCCGAAAGGCTGTATCCCCGGCAACAGTTTCCAGCCAGCGTCGTCCACGGTTTCCGGCGGCGGTGCGAAACCGTCGTTGATGCTGCCGTAGATATCGAGGTTGCCACCGGCACGGATCAACAGGCTGCCCGCTTCCCCGCTGCCATACACCGAGGTCCGGCGAGTGTGCGGGTTGAGGCTGGCGTAACGGTAGCCGGACAAGTCGAGATCGCCCTGCACCACCAGATCGCCGTCAGCGGTTTTGCTGACGATTTCCACCCCCGGGCGCAGATGAAACGCATCGGCATAGGTCGCATTGTTGAGGCCGGCCAGTTTGCGTTGTAGCAGATCACTGTTACCCAGCGCCGCATCGATAAAGCCGCTGCTGTCTGAGTGAATGCGATCCAGGTAGGCTTGATCGATCACTTGATACGGGCGACCGCTGGCCGCCGGATCGGTGCCATCGGCAGCATCACTGTAACTTCGCACGGCATTCAGCCCGATGGAGCGCGCACCTTGAATACTCAACGTACCGCTGGCATCCACCGCAATGTCACCGCCGCCCAGGCGCGGTGCATTCAGCTCCAGCGTCCCACGCAACACGTCATCGCGTTGTCCCGCCTGGTTTCCAGGCACTGCATCGGTGCCGTGACGCAGATCAATCCGTGCACCAGCGGCCAGCGTCAGCACGCCGTCACCTGAATTGAGTTCAACCATGGCGCGGTTCGGTGCGTCGATGATTTTGCCGTAGCTGTCGACGCGCAGTACGCGGCCATGGGCATCGAGCAGCGCGTTGCCTGTCAGGTTCAAACCGTTTTTGCCGGCAAGGCGGATGCTGCCGACCCGTTCACCACTGGCATCGATCACCCCGTCCACGGTCAGGTTGCCGTTGTCCACCGAGACATTGACTTGGCCCGCTTTGAGTTCGTTACCGATACGCAGATTACCCTGTTTGAACTGAAAGCTTCGACTGCCCACTACCCCGCCGGCATTCAAGCGCAGGTTAAGGCTGGCAAAGGCCTCGCTCAAATCACCCGCCAGGCGCTGGGCGCGAATGTCCACGCCACCGGCCTTGTACGGCACCCACGTACCGCCCGCGTCGTAATAGCCACTGCTGCTGCCGACAATCTGCCCTTGCAGATCAACCTGTCCAGCGTCAGTGGCCAGGGCCACAACGTTCAATTGCCCGGCCTGATTGTTGACGGCGGACAGATCGATTCGCGAGCCCGCCAACTGACGAATATTGCCGTTGTTGCTCTGCAACGACACGTCGCCGCCCCAGCTGTATTTCTGCACATCATTGAACGGCAGAACCCGGCCCGCCATGTCCACCTGCGCGCCGCTGCCAAGCAGCAGATCATCCTCGGCATTGACCAGCAGCTTGCCGCTGGCGAGGACGATGCGACTGTCGAGCACAACACTGCGTGCCGTCAGGCTCAGTTGCGCACCGAGGGCATCCGCGGCAGCCGTTGTGGCGCTACCACTCAGAGTCAGGTTGTTGCCCGCCTTGAGTTCACTGACCGAGGCGGCCTCGCCGGTCAGCAATGGCGTGCGCAGATTGAGATTGCCGCCGCTGTAGCTGAACCCCTTGACCGCGTCATAAGCTCCTTGGGATTCGTACACCGCCAGACTGCCCTTGTGGTTGGCGGTGATGCGCTCGCTGGCGTTGAAGTTGACGTTGGCAAATCCCAGGGCCAGTCGGTTATTGCGATCCAGGCCATTGGGCTGCGGGTTCGGGCCATAACCCAATTCGATCCGCTGCGCCTGAATATCCAGCGTGCCGTGCCCGTTGCCGGCGCCGTCGTTGACAACCGTACCCGGGGCCTGAGTCGCCCCGTTCCAGATCAGATTGCGGGTGCGGATCGTCGCGACATCGGTGGCAGCGCCCGAGCCGTAGATAGCCGGGCTACCCAACACCAGATTCTGCAAACGGCTCTGGCCGGTCTGCGGATCAATGGTGTCGAGGGTCACGCTGCCGAAAAAGTTGAACGCATCGCGGGCCACCAGACTCAGGGTTTCCAGCGCGGGGGCGCCAGATTGCGTGTCGCCCTGCAACAGGCGATCCAGCACGTTCTGGTTAAGCGTCAGGCCCGCGGGTGTGCGGCCGCTGGCTGCGGCCAGTGCTTGCGGACTGCCGGCATTGACCACACCGACCGAAAGCCCGATTTGGCGAGTGCCAAAGCGCACGCTTTCGCCCAGTTCGAAGTCTTTGTCAGTGGCGGCGATGATGCTGCCGTTGGAGTACAGCAACGCCGCAGCGGTGCAATCGGCCGTCGGACAGTTGCCGATACGAATGCTCCCGCCCCCGCCATCGGTGGGCGCAAGCACCGGCGTCCAGCCGTTGGACACCACCAGCAGGCTGGAGCGCCCCGGTTCGTAGACGAAACCGGCTGCGGCATCATACGGGACGTTACCTCGCCCCAAGGTATTGACGCCCGCTCCCGCATCGATGGTGATGCCGCCATTGGCGCTGTTACTGCTCAACACAACCTCTGGCGCCGAGAGGATCGCGCCTTCGCGCAGACGAATCGCCGAGGTATTGCCGATCACCTTGATCGAGCCGCCCTCCGAACCGTAATACACGGTTGGGGTGCCACCGATGGTCAAACGTCCGGCATTCAAGCGGTTGAGGGTGTCGGCGTACAGCGATACACCGTCGAACCCTGGCGTTCGCGTATGCCCGGCACCGAGAATTTCAAACTCTGCGCCGGTATAACCGCCCTGAACGACCGCCGTACCAATAACCCCGCCGCTGGCAGGTTTGAACAGCACCTGCCCGTTGAAATCCAGGGCTGAGTCGTGCTCGCCGCCACTGACCATGCGCAGGTGCAGCGTGTTGCCGTCCAGCGGTGTGCGGGCGCGCGGCAGACCGCGGCGGGCAGCATCATTGAGCACAAATTGGCTGAACCCGGTTTCGTTGTACTGTGAATAGCGCCGCAGCACATCGGCAGACGTCACGATGACCTGGCTGGGCAAACTGTCGCGAATACCGGTGTTGGCAATCGACAGCTGTCCGGCCGTGGTCCACGAGCCATTGCGCAACTTCAACGCACTGTCCATCGGCCCCGCAATCGCTTGACCATTGATTTCGACCCGCAAGGCGCCCGGTAACAAGGCAAAGGTCGATGGCAACAAGGTGTAGGTGCCGGGTGCCAGTCCGGCAACGCCGGTCCCGAGGGTGATCTGCTGGCCGATACGCGGGTCGACCGCGCCGGCCTCGGCCAGCATCGGCGCATAGCGGCTCTGGTCACCGGCCACGATTGCATACACGGGATTGTTGGCCAGCCCCGGCAAACTGAAGGTGCCATCGGTGGCATTGCGTACCAGCGGATTGAAACGCGCATCGGTGGAGCCACCTCGTCCGGAGACAAAACCGGCACCGCGCAAATCGCCGCCGCCCGAAAGGTCGATCACCGCCCCGGCCTGCACATTGGTGTATTGCGCATCAAGGATGACCCCGGAGGTCGCTCCGGCAATGCCATTCAACATCACCGACTTACCGTTGTACCGATAGTCGATACCGTCGGTGGTTCCTCCATAGGGCATGACCAGTCCGGCGGCGCTGACTGAAGTCACGCTGCCCGGCAGAAGGTGAAGTTCACGGGTTTTGACAATGACGTCATCACCCAGGGATATCAGCCCCAAGGGCGCACGAATGACGCCGCCCTGCTCGATCTGTCCCGCACTGAGTGTCAGGCTGCCGAACACCGAGTAAGGCAAAGCGGTCGGCGCCGCCCCGTGATTGCCGATACGCAACGTATGCTCCGGCACCGATCCGGCCATACTCTGATAGCCCACTCGCACCTCAGCCGAGACGCCACTGGCCGGGTAGATCTGCGCAGCCCGCATGTGCATGTCACCCGCAGTCCACAGACGGCTGCGCTGCTGTTCATCGGTTGGCGCGAGGAAGCGCAAGTCGCCCTGGCTGTCGAGCGTGACCAGACCAAAGCCACGGCGGCTGACCGCCAGCGCCGGTGCGGCCGATTGCACGAGAGTCCCTTCGGTGCCGAATGAAAGCGAGTTGCCCACGTCCAGCAGGTTCGCGCTGGCGGTGAATTGCGCGCCGGACAACTGCGCTGTCGGATTGCTCATCACCCGCGGACGCACTTTGACTTCCGAGCTCAAATAGGTGCCCAGCCCTGACAGGCGCAGGTAAGGTGCGCTGAGGTTGACCCGGGCGCTGTCACTCGCCGACTCGGCCAATGAAAGAGAACCGGCGAACAGGCTCAGGCCCTGCCCCATATGCAGGTCGACATCGCCGTCGAACGTCATCAGACCGTTGCTCAGCAGACTCACGCTGCCGAAGCCACCGCTCATCAGCTGATCGGCACTCAAGCGTGTACGCCCGTAGCGTAAAAGTGGCGAAGCCTCACCGGCTCGCAGCGGCTGCGGCAGTGCCGGCGCTGGCTCTTGGCCAATGATCATTTCACGTGGCACGCGCACCGCATTGCTCAAGTTCGCGGGACCGTACGCCGGTGTATCCAGAGCGATCTCCAGACGCCCGCCCGCCGCACCTGCACCGCCAGCACTGGCCTGCAGACTGCCCTCGATGAACAGACCATTGTAGGAACTCAGGGTGATCCGTCCGCCATCGGTGGCCACACGAGCGGGGCCTTGCCCACCGCTATCGAGCACGGCTTGCGCACCGGACGCTTCCAGTCGCGCACCTTGGCGGATGATGACGTAAGCATCGGCAGCGGTCGCCGTGATTTTCTTCACATCAATCTCGCCACCGACAATGATCGAGCCACCCTTGCCAACCTGGCCGTAGACGCGGCCCAGCGCATCGACAGCGGTCGCTGCCCGACCGGCGACATCGATCAAGGCATGTTCACCGATCCAGATCGAACGGTTGTGCGGGGTCGGATCGGCCTCTTGCAAGGACGTCGCCACATCAATCGCGCCGAACTGCTGTTGACGGATATCGACAATACCGCCCCAGGCGTTGAGTTCACCATCAAGCGTGATCTGGCCTGCCCCGCGCAAACCGATGCGCTGGCCGGGATCGACACTGATCCGTGCGCCTTCGCCAATCGACAACGGACTGCTGGCGGGATCTATCAAGCCAGCAAGCGTCGCGCCGGCCTGCAATGCGACAGAAGCGCCGGCCCTTTGCGTCAAGACGCCCTTGAGCGGGTCTTCCTGAAATAACGCGGGCGTCCATAGCTCCAGCGCAGCGCGCGGCGACATACCGGACACAATGGTCGAGGCGGATTCGCCAAATCGATAGACCGGCATCTGCACATCGATCGCGCTTTGCGCGGCGACCTCCAGCCCCTTCAGACCGATGATGTTGTAGGCGCTGAACCCCGTGCGGAACAGCTCCGGCGTCAGGCGCAGGGTCTGTTCTTCGGACACTTCGCCGGAAGCGCCGATCCGCACCTTGCTGGCCTGCACGGTCAAGGTGCCGCCGCCGTTCACGCCATAGCCCTGCACCTCGCCATCGAGCACCATGCGCGACTGGCCTGGCGCACTGTTGGCGCTGGATTCAAGCGTCACGTCGCCACCCTTGCCGCCACGCGTCTTGCCGTTGGCCAATACCGCACCGCCCGACGAAACATCGACCAGACTGCCACTGGCCAGCAGAATGTCGCCGGTACTGCGGATCGACACCGTCCCGCCATTGAGGTACGCCAGGCCGCCCGCGTCGTCCGGGTTACTCGACAGGTTGCGCCACAGACCGCGTGTCTGCAGCTGCACACCCTGCGCAACCGTCACTCGCGCTTGCTTGCCTGCTGAAACCTGGAGACTGGTGTCATCACGCCGATCGGTGGCGAGCTGGTTCAAAACGTTGCCCAATTGCAGGCTGCCGCCTTGCGCAATCAGATCGGCATTGACCTGCACGTCAGGGCTGAACAGGGTGATGTTGCCACCGTGATCCACGGTCACATCTTCATTGACTTCAATCGTGTTTTTTGCCGAGATCTTCAGCGCGCCCAGCGCGAAACCATTGAGCAGCCCGGCATCGAGGAACAGTTTGCCTGCGCGTTCTGCCGCGACCGCATCGGTCAGCCCTGCGTTGGCTACGCTGGCATGCGCGCCCCCCACTTGCACCTGATCGAGCAACGGGTCGAGTTGATAGAGCAGGCCGGCACTGGCAGCGACATAAGCAGCATCGTAACTGCCAACCACCAACTGCCCTCGCCGCGCCCGGGCGGTCTGGGTCTGGGCATAGCCGTCCAGACCTGCCCGCGGTGCCTGGATTTGCCGTTCGCCCTGAAACACCTCACCCAACAGCTGGCCTTCCAGCACGGCGTTGCCCGTGGCGATCACCAACTGGCCGGCATCCCGGCCAACGGTGTAACCCGCTTCCTGACGACGCGTCGGCGCGATCAGCGGGCTATAAAAATAATCCGTCTGGCCCCAGCGCTCGCTGTGACTTTCGTAACCTTTGTAAAGACCGTTGTAGAGAATATCGCCCGGCGCACGCGACACTTCGTATAACCGCCCGTCCGCACCGCGCAGCCAGCTCTGGCGAATCTCGCCGCCCTGCACATCAAGCGTGCCGCCGGACACATTGATCAGCGAACCTTTTTCGCTGATCACGTCCTTTCCGGAAAACCGCACCTCACCGCCCTGCGCCATCCATTCACCAACGCCATGGCCCTGAGTGCCGAGGTATCCGCCGACCTCCAACAACCCACCGGCGGTGTACCAGCGGTCGGTGGCGTAACCGTTGGTGCCCGCCGGCACGAATACCAGCTCACGGACATCGACCCAGATGTCGTTACTGTTGAGCGCGCCGTTCTCGCGATTGACCGGCGCATCACGCTGCTCGTTGCCCTGGACGTTGATCTTGATGTTGTTGTTTGCCATCGCCACTTTGACGCCGAGGGCGCCGGACACGTCGATCACCGCCCCCTCGCGCAATAGACTGCGCCGTCCCGCGGCAACCGCCACCTGCCCACCGGTGGCAAGGGTGATCGAGCCGCTTTTGAATTCGACGGTGCCGCCGCTGCCGATGTCGATGCGTGACTGATCGCTGCGGATCCGGTTGTTGGCATTGACGCCGGTCAGCGCCGCCTCGCGCTGGCTGTCCAGGGCCGTGAGATCACTGCTGTCGAGCAGAATCGCACTGACGCCATTTTCGCCCAGGGTCACACGGCCTTGGGCATCGCTGGCCGGATTGAGCAGATGCACGGTGCCGCGCGTCGCCACCGAAGTGCTCGCCAGCAGCACACCGTTTTGCACAACATCGCGCCCGGTCAGGGTGATGTCGCCGGTGGATGCCTGGATCAGGCCGGTGTTGCTGACTTTGCCCGAGCTGTCAGCCTTGAAACCGGGAATGACCTCACTGCCGAAGGTGGTTGAATAGCCATTGCCGTCGGTGCCCGAGCCCTTGCGGATATAGAAACGGTCCCCCGCACCCAGCACCGTCTGACCCTTGGCCGTACTGATCGAGCCGTCGTTCTGCACGTCCTGGCCGAGCAGCAAGGTATAGCCGCCGGCGTCGGTGGAGAGCGCAGGTTGATGCGTTTGTATGGCTGCGCCACGCTCCACCAGGACTTTGCCAGCAGCGTCGGTAAAGGTTGGCTGACTGCCGGTGCTGTCGAAATACAGACCCCGATCGCGAAATTGTGCATCGGTCATGTTCGCGGCTGCCGCTACCAGATTTCGTACATTGACCTGGCTGCCACCGCTGAAGACGATGCCGTTGCGGTTGATCAGCATCACCGTGCCGTCCGCTTTGATCTGCCCCTGAATCTGGCTGGCCCGTGCGCTCGGATCGTTGACGCGATTGAGCACCGCCCAGTTGGCCTGCTGGGCAAATTCCACTGTGGTATTGCGGCCGACGTTGAACGTTTCCCAATTGAGAATCGCCTTGTCGGCGGTCTGCTCGATCTTCACCGTGGTCTTGCCGTCGGCCTGGGTTTGTTGCGGGCCTTTGGCGTTCATCCAGCCCTGGCTCAGGCTGTTATCGACCTTCAGGCCGCCCTCGCCCAATCCGTCCGGAACCACTTGCACACTGCCCAATGCGGCGGCACGTCCAGCGGCTTGTGCGGCCTGCTGAGCGGCAATCGCTGCCACGGTGTTATTGAGTGTCTGCAAAGAGCGCTGCAACTGCTGGCTGGCCCGTTGCTGCTGTGCCAGCGGTGGGGTCATCCCCGGCAGACCGCTCCCACCCGGACGCGACGCCGAAGCCTGCTGCGCTGCGCCCTTCGCGGCAAACCAGGTGGAACTGAACGCTGTCGCCGCCTCGGCACTGCCCGCCACCAGACACAAGGCGACGGCTTGCGCCAATGGCTTGAGCAGCCACTGTGCGGGATCGCCCGCGCCACGTTTGATCGGCCGGATACGGTTACTGTGACGGGAGGTGCGAGCAAGCATCACTACAGGTCCTTTTGGGTGGCAGGTCGGATCAGCCCTGCTGTTACGACATAGGCAGTTGGCGAGCCTCACGACCGAACGGATGTCACACAAACTTCATGTTCGAGGTGTAAATCGGCAAAAAAAAACAGCAGCCCGAAGGCTGCTGCCGTTTCATTGCAGTTGAGACAAGGCTTACAAAGGACGACCAATGCCGTTGCAGGCGTTGGCGTTGTTGATGTCCAGGTTATTGCCCGAGGTGTTGGTGATGAAGTTGGCGGTCACAGCGGTTTTCCAGTTGTTGGGAACCGGCGTGAAGCTGTGGGCGACGGTGGCGACGTTGTTGCCCGGGTTGCTGTAGTGGGTGGTCAGGAAGTTGCGCACGGCGGTGGCCACGGCTGCATCTTTGTAGCACTGGCCGAAGATGAAGTTGGTGTAAGCCACAATCGGGTAACCGCTTGCCGGGTTAGGCACGACCGGGGCCCAGCCAGCCGGGTTGGCAGGTGCGCTTGGCACCGGTGCAGTGCTCAGCGCCAGCGTCACGTTAGCGTTGGTTGGCTGGACGCCATTGACGCGGGCAACCACAGCGTTGCTGGTGGCGTTCACGCCGTCCGGACCCACATAGCCGATCGAACCGTCCACGGCGTTCACCGCAGTGGCCACATCAGCGGTGTTGGCTACGCCGACCCAAGTCGATGGCAGCGCGGAACCGGCCGGCAGACGAGCGTTGGTGAAGGTGGAGTTGACGGCGAATTTGCCTGGGCAAACGGCGTTCAGGTGGCGACTGAGGATTTCAGTGGTGCCACTGGACACGCTGCGGTAAACCACACGGATCGGCGTACTGTCGGCGTTACCCAGCAGAGCGCCCCAAGTGGTGGCGGTGCCCGACAGCGCATCGCACAGTTGAGCGCTGGTCAGGTTAAGCGCGGTCTGACCGGATTTTTTGTACGGAATGGCAACCGAAGTGGCCACCGATGGCAGCTGGATCAGCGGGCCGTACGAAGCACCGAAGTTGCTGGTGTAGGTGCTGAGTTCTGAAGCGCTGAGGATCGAGTCGCTAGCGGCGAAGTGCACAGTGCCGGTGGTGCTGAACTGGGCAGCGTTGTTGGTCAGGAAAGCGCTTTTGCCGACGCCGCTACCGGTCACGGCGTAGCTGAAGTTGGCTGGCAGGATGCTGTTGGCAGAACCTTTGTACAGCGCGGCAGGCAGCGAGGCGCCACCACCGGTTACGGCCATGGCCTGGGCGGAAGCCAGAGCGGCGACGGTCAGTGAGGCGGCGATCAGAGTGCGCTTGAACATGAAGAATCTCCTTTTCAACTTGGTTTGGAACACAGGTTTCGGAAGGCTTGCATGACACCGGGAGGGTCCACCGCAGTGGAGCCGCAGGGAGAAATTCGCAGCTTCCGGTGACAGATAAAGGAAAAAACCTCGGGAGCTGCGGGGGGATTTTTGTGGAGATTTCTCGGGTGTTTGCGGTGGGTCGCGGCGCGTCTGGATCGCGGGTTTGGCTGAATCGGGCTGGAGCCGTTGGCGGGTGGTTGCAGATGACAGAATGGAGAACCCGAGGATGATGGGATCAGGACTCGGGTGAGGGTCAGGCCGGTGCAAAATATTTGAGTTTTGTGTTGTCGGGATTGGCGCTTTCGCGAGCAGGCTCGCTCCCACAGTTGAAATGCGTTCCTCTGTGGGAGCGAGCCTGCTCGCGAAGAGGCCAGCCCGGCCAACATCAAAAGCGGCTACTGCACCAACTGGTTGATCTCAATAATCGGCAACAACACCGCCATCACAATCACCAGGACCACCCCGCCCATCACCACAATCATCAGCGGCTCGAGCAACGCGGTCATGCCCATCGCCCGTCGTTCAATGTCCCGGGAAAGCGTCTGCGCCGCGCGCTCGAGCATCGGTGGCAGCGAACCGGTTTTCTCGCCGCTGGCGATCAGGTGAATCAGCACCGGCGGGAACACATTCTCCACGCGCAGCGCGGCGGCGAGGTTGACGCCTTCGCGCACCTTCGCCGTGGCCTCGCTGACGCTCAGGCTCAAGCGGTCGTTGGACAAGGTCTGCCGCGCCGCTTCCAGCGCACGCAACAACGGCACGCCGGCACCGCCGAGAATTGCCAGCGTGGAGGCGAAGCGCGCGGTGTTCAGGCCGAGAATGAAACGCCCGAACAGCGGCAACTTCAGCACCCGGTGATGCCAGCTCAAACGCGCCGCCGGATTGCGCAAATACAAACGCCAACTCCAGAACGCCCCGGCCATCAGCGCCGCACACAACCAACCCCAGGCGCGAATGAAATCACTGGCGGTAAGCATCGCCAGGGTCAGCCCCGGCAAATCCTGCCGCGCTTGAGAGAACGCGCTGACCACCTGCGGTACCACGTAGCTGAGCAGGAAAATCACAATGCCGATCGACACCAGCCCGACCACGCCCGGATAGATGAACGCGGTAAGAATCTTGCCGCGCAAGTTGTTGCGTTCCTCGATGTAATCGGCCAGCCGTTCCATCACCTGCGCCAGATCGCCGGACTCTTCGCCAGCGGCAATCAGCGCGCGGTAAATCTCGGGAAAATCCCGTGGCCGCGACGCCAGCGATTCCGCCAGACGCATGCCGCTGCGCACATCGGCGCGCACGGCGCTGAGGGTCTGGGCGATGTGCTTTTTCTCGGCCTGCTCGACTGTGGCGCTCAGCGCTGCTTCCAATGGCAGGCTGGCACCGAGCAGGCTCGCCAGTTGCCGGGTGGCCCAGGCGAGGTCGTTGTCGGAGAGTCTGGCGCTGAACAAACCGCCGCCGCCGTGTCGGGCGACATTGCTTTCCTCGTGCACCGACAGCGCCGTCAGACCACGTCCGCGCAAGGCACTGAACGCCGCGCTCTGGCTGTCGGCCTCAAGGTGCCCGGACTCGATTTTCCCGGTGGCATCCGCCGCTTCAAAGCGATAGCGATTCATCAGGCGTCCCGTGTCACACGAAGGATTTCTTCCGGCGCGGTGGCACCACTGCGAATCCAGCGCTCACCGTCCTCACGCAGGCTGAACATCCCCGCTTTCGACGCCGCCGCGCGCAGGGCCTGCTCCCCTGCCCCTTGGTGAATCAGCGTGCGGATGTAGTCGTCGATGCAGAACAATTCGTGGATGCCGGTGCGGCCGCTGTAACCGGTGTGATTGCACGCTGCGCAGCCGACCGGCCGCCAGGTGCCGGGCGTGGCCGGGTCTTCCTGTTTGCACTGATTGCACAGGCGTCGCACCAGGCGCTGCGCAAGCACGCCGAGCATGGATGACGCGAGCAAGAACGGCTCTACACCCATATCGATCAGGCGATTGACCGCCGACACCGCGTCGTTGGTGTGCAGCGTGGCCAGCACCAGATGCCCGGTGAGCGAGGCCTGCACGGCGATTTGCGCGGTCTCGAGATCGCGGATCTCGCCGATCATGATGATGTCCGGGTCCTGGCGCAGAATCGCCCGCAGCGCGAGGGCAAAGGTCATGTCGATCTTGGCGTTGACCTGAATCTGGCTGATCCCCGGCAAATCGTATTCCACCGGATCTTCCACGGTGAGGATGTTGCTGGTGCTCGCATCCAGCCGCGCCAGCGCCGCGTAGAGGCTCGTGGTTTTGCCGCTGCCGGTCGGCCCGGTGACCAGGACGATGCCGTGGGGCTGGCGAATCAAATGGTCGAGTTTGGCCAGCACCTGCGCATCCATGCCCAAGGTTTCCAGATGCAAGCGCCCGGCCTGTTTGTCGAGCAGACGCATCACCACCCGTTCGCCGTGGCCAGTGGGCACCGTTGACACACGAATATCGATCGGCCGCCCCGCTACGCGCAAGGCAATGCGACCGTCCTGCGGCAAGCGTTTTTCAGCGATGTCGAGCTGGGCCATGATCTTGATCCGCGACACCAGCGCACCGTGCAACGCCTTGCGCGGCGAGACCACATCGCGCAGGGTGCCGTCGACGCGGTAGCGCACCACCGAATGGGTTTCGAACGGCTCGATGTGAATGTCGCTGGCCTCATCGCGCGCAGCCTGGGTGAGCAAGGCGTTGATCATGCGAATCACCGGCGCGCCGTCCTGGGTGTCGAGCAGGTCGGTGATCTCCGGCATGTCCTGCATCAGCCGATCGAGATCGACCTCGTTTTCCGCAGCCCCGACCACCGCCGCCGCACTGCCGGTATCGGCGTAAGCGCTGGCGAGCAAACCGTCGAGCTCGTCATCACGCACCCGCTCGACCTGCGTCGCACCGAACTGCCGACGCACTTCGCTGATCGACCAGCCGGGCGTCGACGGGCACACCGTCAGCACGCCATCGCGCAAAAGAATCCGCTGCGCCTTGGCCCAGGCGTACGGCAATACACTCATTGCCCATCCTCCCCAAAATCCACCGTGGCAATGCGATCCCCTATGGCAATGAGATCCTCTGTGGCAATGCGATCCCCTGTGGCAATGCGATCCCCTGTGGCAATGCGATCCCCTGTGGCGAGGGGATTTATCCCCGCTGGGCTGCGAAGCAGACCCAAAACTCGAGAACCGGTTTCTCCAGGCAAATCACGTGTACCGGTTTCACGACTGCTGCGCAGCCGAGCGGGGATAAATCCCCTCGCCACAGTCATCATCTCAGTCAAAACCGCGTGCTCCCTTCAATCGAAACCGTGGCAATGAGATCCTCTGGGGCAATGAGATCCTCTGGGGCAATGAGCCCCCCTGTGGCGAGGGGATTTATCCCCGTTGTGCTGCGAAGCAGACCCAAAACTTGAGAACCGGTTTCTACAGACAAATCGCGTGTACCGGTTTTACGACTGCTGCGCAGCCGAGCGGGGATAAATCCCCTCGCCACCGTCATCATCTCAGTCAAAACCGCGTGCTCCCTTCAATCGAGACCGTGGCAATGGGATCCTCTGGGGCAATGCGATCCTCTGAGGCAATGCGATCCTCGGTGGCAATGAGATCCCTTGTGGCGAGGGGATTTATCCCCGTTGGGCTGCGAAGCAGACCCAAACCTTGAGAACCAGTTTCTCCAGGCAAATCGCGTGTACCGGTTTTACGACTGCTGCGCAGCCGAGCGGGGATAAATCCCCTCTCCACAGTCATCATCTGAGTCAAAACCGGGTGCTCCCTTCAATCGGTACCGTGGCAATGGGAGCCTCTGAGGCAATGCGATCCTCAGTGGCAATGAGATCCCCTGTGGCAATGGGGACCTCTGTGGCGAGGGGATTTATCCCCGTTGGGCTGCGAAGCAGACCCAAACCTTGAGAACCAGTTTCTCCAGGCAAATCGCGTGTACCGGTTTTACGACTGCTGCGCAGCCGAGCGGGGATAAATCCCCTCGCCACAGTCATCATCTCAGTCAAAACCGGGTGCTCCCTTCAATCAGTGCCGTGGCAATGAGATCCCCTGTGGCAATGGGGACCTCTGTGGCGAGGGGATTTATCCCCGTTGGGCTGCGCAGCAGACCCAAACCTTGAGAACCGGTTTCTACAGGCAAATCGCGTGTACCGGTTTTACGACTGCTGCGCAGCCGAGCGGGGATAAATCCCCTCACCACAGTCATCATCTCAGTCAAAACCGGGTGCTCCCTTCGATCGGTACGGCTTTGATGGTGGCGCGTGGGCCTGATGTCGGCCCCGGCGCCGGCACGCCTTGCGCAGCGCTCGGCAATTGCGGCGCCTGCATGTCGGGCATCGCCCAGCTGCGTTCCGGTTGCAAGCCGCCCTGGGCGCGGCGCATGAAGTCGTAGCGGTTGACGGTGATGCTGCGCCCCGCTTCGCTGTCGCGGATGATGTACGGGCGCAGGAACACCATCAGGTTGGTCTTGGTGATCGCCCGGCGTTCGTTGCGAAACAGCGCGCCGATGCCCGGCAAGCTGCCCAGCCACGGCACGGCATCATTGCTCTGGCTGTAGCCGTCCTGAAGCAAACCACCGAGGACCATGATCTGCCCATCGTCGAGCAGAATGCTGGTGTCGATCGCCCGTTTGTTGGTGACGATGCCCGCCGCAGTCACGCTGTTGGACGCGCGCTCATCGATGCTGCTGACTTCCTGATAGATATCCAGCTTCACCGTGCCGCCCTCGGAAATCTGCGGGCGCACGTTGAGCTTGAGGCCGACCTCTTCGCGGGTCACGGTCTGGAACGGGTTGTTGCTGGTGCCCCCGCCGCCAGTGACGTAGCTACCACTGACAAACGGGATGGTCTGGCCGACGAAAATGCTCGCCGCTTCGTTGTCCAGCGTCAGCAGGTTCGGTGTCGACAGCACGTTGGTGCCGCCCTTGCTCTTCAGCGCCCGGGCCAGCACTTTCAGGTCGAGAATCTTGCCGATGCCGGGGATGTCGACCGTGCCGTTGACGTAGCCGAGGTTCAAACCCTGCGGCAGAACGTCGATGCTGTTCTTCGCTCCCGTGTTGAGCCCCGCGCCACCAAGGTTCGCGCCGCCGATCACGCCCTTGCCGCCGAGATCACCGGTCTGCCACTGCACACCGAATTCGCTGGCGTCGTCCTCGCCGACCTCTACGATCAGGCTCTCGATCACCACCTGCGCACGGCGCTGGTCGAGCAGATCGATAACCTCACGCAGGTTGCGATACAGCGGTTCCGGCGCAGAAATCAGCAGCGTGTTGGTGGTGGCGTCAGCCTGAATCGTCACGCCACCAGCGCTGAAAGCCACGTTCTGTTCGCTACTCTGCGTACCGCCATTGCTCGCCGCGCCGCCACTGCCCTGGGCATAACTGCCGCCGCTTGCGCCACTGCCAGTCGTCGTTGAAGTGCCAGTGCTCGGCGTGCTGCTCTGGCCGTTCTGCCCGGCATTGCCGCCGGTGCTGCTGCCCATCGCGCTGAGCACCGACCGCGCCGCGTCGCTGCTGCCGCTGTCACTCTCGCCGGTGAGCAAACCGCGCAACGCCTGCGCCAGTTTCGCCGCCTGAGCGTTGCGCAGATAAACCACATGCAGATTGCTCGGATTGCTCTGAGCGTTGTCGAGTTTGTAGATCAGGTTGCGCGCCAGCTCGGTACGCTCGGGGCTGCCGGCGCGGATGATGATGGTGTTCGAGCGCGGGTCGCCGATCACGGCGATTTTCTGCGTCGGATCATTGCCCGGCGCGTCGAGCAAGTCGGCGACCATCGGTGCAATGTCGGCAGCGATGCCGTTCTGGATCTGCACCACATCGGTGTCGATCGCGCTCGGCGTGTCGATGCTCTCGATCAACTGCGCAACGCGGGTAAGGTTCTCGGCGTAATCGGTGATGACCACGGTGTTATTGCCGGGGTAGGCATTGATCGGATTGTTCGGCGAGACAATCGGGCGCAGCACCGGGATCAGGTTCACCGCGTTCTCGTATTGCAGACGAAACGTGCGCGTGATCATGCCGTTGCCGGCCGGTTTGTCGGCGCTATAGATCGGCCCGCCGAGCAGTTTCGCGTCGGCCTCGGGAACCACCTGCGCCACGCCGCCGACATCGACCACGCTGAAACCTTGCATGCGCAAGGCTGCGAGCAACATGTCATAGGCCTGACGGGCCGGCACCTGACCTTCCGAGACCAAGGTCAGATTGCCCTTGACCCGTGGATCGACGAGAAACTGCTGCCCGGTGGCCCGCGACAGCGCCCGCACCACCGCCTGAATATCCGCCTCGACAAAATTCAGCGTCACCGGTTGCTCGCCCAACGGATTGCGCGGGATCGCATTGCTCGGCGCAACACCAGCACTGCGCCCACGCTGACTGATGTTATGCAACTGCTTGGGCACCGGCCGCGCCTGAGCCTGCGCCCGTTCGCGATCGGCCACCGCATCGCCGCTGCGCTGGGTGTTGGCCAGCGGCCGCCCGAGCTCGCTGTCGACCAATAGCGGCGGCTGAGTCTGCGGCGCCGTGGTGCT
Source organism: Pseudomonas sp. ef1 (assembly GCF_007293365.2). Classification (NCBI taxonomy): domain Bacteria; kingdom Pseudomonadati; phylum Pseudomonadota; class Gammaproteobacteria; order Pseudomonadales; family Pseudomonadaceae; genus Pseudomonas; species Pseudomonas sp. ef1. The sequence continues at coordinate 4,338,294 of NZ_CM129815.1, forward strand.
GTTGCACGCGCTCAACGCCATCAGCAACAACGGCAGCGCCAGACGTGCCGGTTTGCAGCGTGACTCCTTCATGAAGCTTCCTTAGCGCCCTGCGCCTGATCCATGCGAACGGTGCCTGACAATGTGCCGGCGGTGACATCGGTCGAGGCCGCGCTTGCGCGTTGCAACTGCGCCTCGACCACCTGCAGAGAAAGTTGTGACGGCTGGCTGAGCAGCCAGTCGAGCAGCGCATCGGCCGGCGCGGCGTCGACATTCAACTGCCACGCGCCGCCCTCCGCCGCTTGTAATTGGTAATGCCCGGCGAGCCCCGCCGCTTGCAGACTTTGCTCCAGCGACTGGCCAACGCTTTGACCCTGCGGCCGCACGTTGACGCTGCGCAACAGCACTTCCAGCGCCTCGGTTTGCGCGCGCAACTTGGGCGTTTCGCTCTGCCAGAAAGCGATCCTGGCCAACGGCGGCTTGACCAGCGTCAGCCAGATCAGCAGACCGACAAGCACCAGCGCCATGCCGGCGACCATGCGTTTTTCACGCAACGCCAACGGCTGCCAACGCGCCTGCAACTGGCTGCTGAAGCGCTGCCAACGCGCACGGTAAATCGCCAGCGTCGCCCTACTCATCGTCTGCTCCGCCGTCGTCGTCTTCGTTGGTGTTGGCGCTGGATTCATCGCTCGGCCGCAAGGTCCAGCCTGCGTCATCGGCAGTGACGCTGATGCCGGCCTGAGCCAAGGTGCTTTGCCAATCCTTGTCGTTGCCGCCACGGTTTGCATCGCTGAGCAACGCCAGCTGCAAAGCGCCGTCGCGGTAACTCAGGCGCTCGACACTGCCAGCCATGAACGGCATGCCCGTGCCGGCCTGCAACACCAGTCGATTGAAATTTTGCGCCGGGTCATCGACCGCGACTTTTTGCCGCTGCTCCAGTTGCTGACGCGCCTGTTGCAGCGGGTTGAGAATCACCGGCAATTCGGGGAAGGCCTGCTTCACCCGCTGACTCATCTGCGCCTTGAGCTGCTGGCCCTGCCGCGCTTCGCGGGCGGCATAAAGATTCAGGCCAATCACCCAAACGGCCACGGCCAAAGCCACACACCCGACAGCGCGCCCCCAGCCACGTTGCTCGCCGCCGGTTTGTTGCAGACCACCGTGCAAACCCCAACCGGGCAAGGGGCCGATCCAGCGTTGCGTCGCTTCAGCTGCGAACGATGCCTCATCAACTTCGTCACCGAGCAACGGCTCAACCTGCGCACTGTTCAAACTCTCGCGCCGGAGCAAATGCCCGTCCGCCACACAAGCGACAACCCCCGGCAGCACTGGCAGGCTGTACGGCGCCGGATACAAACCGCGCAGCGTCAACCCCGCCTGCTTGAGTACCGCAGCCAGACGCTGCAAGTGCTGCCGCGCCACCCAGGCGATTTGCACCTGCCCACTCGCATCACGAGGGCTGTGGCCGATATGCATTTGGCTGCTGTCACCGAGCATCAACGCCTGCGCCGCACACTGCACAGCGGCCGCCGTTTTGTTCGCGGGCAGCGGCGGCAGATCAATGCTGGCGAGCAGGCTGTCGGCCGGATGCAGAAAACACAGCAGCGGTGGTTGCTTCGGCCGTTGCCCCAACTGACTCAAAGTGAGCCGTTCCTCACGACTGACCTGCCCCTGACGATCCAGCCAGGCGCAACTCACTTCGCTGTGCAACTCCAGCTCCGCCAGCGGCGGCAACGCGACGCGCAACTGACTCATGCGCCCACCCGCGACCAGATCACCTGCGGCAGCCGATCCTCACTGCGATGCAGCAACGCGTCGAGGCTGACCCGGCGCTGATCACGCCGCGCTTCACCGCGCAAACGAAACCAGTCACTGGTGATACCGACCTTGACGCTGCTCATTTCCAGCTGCGGCATGCGCAAGCGGTTCACGAAATCGCCGCGATTGATAAACCAGCGCCCGGCGTCACGCTCGGCAATCAACGCCGTCGCCCGCTCCAGCGAAAGCCCCGGCACATACGCCGCCAGCACCTGCGCCGTGGCGGTGTTGCCGTTGATCCACGTCGTCGCCGGAATCACCGTCACGTACGGCGCCAGTTGGCCGATCAGCGCATCGGTCACGCCTTCGACGCTGCGCAAGTCATCGAGTGTGCGCAGCATCGGCAGCTTCGGCGGTTGCGGTTTGTGATCGGCATCCGGCGAAGTCGCGCGGCCGCTGTCGAAACCGGCTTTGCCCGTCGCACCAATCTGCGCATTCAGCAGATGCGGATAACCGGCAATCACCCGCTGGCGGATGCGCTGGCTGACAACGCCACTCAAGCCGATCAGCTCGCACAAACGCTCGAACGCCTGCACTTGCGCCGCATCTATCCGCTCGTTGGCCACCAGATTGCGCAGGTTGAACTTGCCCTGCTCGTCCTCCAGCCGCCCGGCAAAACCCGCCGCCAGCAACGGCTGCGCCCAAGGCTGATCACGTCGGGTCAACGGATCACGCAGCCGCGCATCCCAGAGCAACTGTCGGCTGATCTCCAGACCACCCTGCGCCACCCACCGTCCCTGCACCCGCTGCTGATCGGCCTCCAGCGCCCGGGTCGCCACGCTCTGACGCGTCAACATCCCCGCCGCAATCACCGCCACCACCGCGGCAATCAACAACGCGCTGATAATCGCCATGCCCCGTTGCTTCGCCCCGTTGAGCGAACCTGTGTTCACGGCCGGCCTTACAACTGCCAGGAACCGATATCGGCGTTCACGCCATCGCCGTCAGGCTGGCCATCGGCGCCGAGGGAAAAGATATCGACCTCGCCATTCGCGCCCGGGTTGAGATACTGATAAGGCCGGCCCCATGGGTCATTCGGCAAACGCTCCAGGTACGAACGCCAGTTGCTGTTCTTCGCATCCGCCGGCCGCTCGACCAACACCTTCAGCCCCTGATTCATGCTCGGATACGTGCCGTGATCGAGGCGATACAACTTCAACGCCTGCATCAACCCGCCAATATCCTGCTTCGCCGCCGTCGCCCGCGCCTGATCCGGCCGGTCGAGCACCTTGGGCACCACCATCGCCGCCAGAATCCCCAGAATCACCACCACCACCATGATCTCGATCAAGGTAAAACCCTGCTGGCTACGCGGTGTGCGCGGCGACTGACTGAGCGTTTTCAAAGGTGCGATATCCATCTCGACATTCCCTGGCTTGATCCGAATTCGACGCGCAGTGTTGCAAGAAGATATGTCAGGGATGTTGAAAATCCTCGGGTGTTTCCGTCGTCAAGCCGTCAAGGACGGGGGTTAGCGTCGAGGGCTGGGTTTTGGTTTTGGGCCATGTATGCGCGCGCGTTCGCGAGAGAAAGGATTCACCCTGATTGAAGTGCTGGTGGCACTGGCGATCATCGCCGTCGCCATGTCCGCCGCCGTGCGCGTCGCGGGGTTGATGACGCAGAGCAGTGGGGTTTTAAGGGATCGGTCGGTGGCGATGATTGCCGCGCACAGCCGGATGGCTGAGCTGCGCCTGGAGGGCCGGTTGCCGAATGGGATGAAGGCTGTTGAATGTGATCAAGGACGGCTTATGTTGCGCTGCGAACAGGTGATCGCCAGTGCAGAGAATGGGCGACTGCTCAAGGTTGGAATTCAAGTATTCGACCGCAACCAGGATGCGCCGCCATTGGCCAGACTGGAGACCCTGTTGTCACGGCCAGGAAGCCCCTCACCCTAGCCCTCTCCCGAGGGAGAGGGAACCGATTCGGGGAAATTCGTGACACACGCCGACCTGAACGTATCGCTCTGAATCCAGCACCGCTGAAGCCCAGCAAAGCCATAGCCGCTAAGGTCTTCCAGGTCGATGTATAACGCAAAACACCTCGGTCGGCCCCCTCTCCCTCCGGGAGAGGGCTGGGGTGAGGGGCTCTTCTGCCGCAGTGCATAAGCATCAAAAATCCATAATCAACACGCTCGTCCAGGTCGATGCACAACGCAAGACACCTCGGTCGGCTCCCTCTCCCTCCGGGAGAGGGCTGGGGTGAGGGGCTCTTCTGCCGCACCTAAAATCCCAAGGCCCAGCGCCGGATCAAGGCCAACGACATCACCCCGCCACCTCCAAATTATCCATCACCCGATTCACCGCCAGCTCCCCCAGCATGATCAGTTGAGCAACCCCCAACAACGCCCGCCGCTGCGGCGCCGGCAGCAAACTGGAAATGTCCTGAGCAATCGTCTTCGCCGAAGCAAGCGTTTCACTCGCATCCGCCAGCAGTTCTTCATTCTTGGTATCCGCCGTCACCGCATACATCCCACGCGCTTTACGCGGCGGAGGCAGGAGATTGTTTGGCGACAGGTAATGATCGAGCGCGCGGTCAGCGGCTTCGTGGAGTTTGTTGGAGTCGAGGGAGTCGTAGGGAGATGTGGGATCGGTTTCGGGTGGGTTGGGTGTTGGTTTGATCATGAGTGAATCTCCAAATCATAGAAAAGGAGCCATCATCTTTTCGCTACCAAACGAAGGGGTGGTGGCCATACGAAGGTTGGTAGACCGGTGACTTGGAAACCGGCGCGCCCGAAGACGCCCTGCGCATGGCCACCATAAAAACACAGCCCCAAAAAGGACTGAATCGGGTGACGCTATGCGCCAAGTCTAAGCCGGGCTACCAAACCCGATCGCTGATTCGTCAGCGACCGCACCACAATAGAACCCGCCCCCAAGGCGCACAAGCCGGCGGATTCTGGCGTAGCTGTAGGCAAAGGCGCAAGGATATGTAGCCTGAGAGCGTGACTGGAGATGTCTTTTTAAACACTGGTGTTTATCGACTTCTCAACACCTACCGCTCACTGAAATTCGTCCCCTCGCCGAAGAAGTAATACAAAGAACTTCATAGCTCGGCATATGCGGCTTCAAAATTTTTCAGTGCTTGTTCTACTTTGTATCGAAGCATCAACGATGCAGAAAGCTTCACCATTGCCTCAAACAGGACATGCCCCGATTGAATCTGACATTGATCAACACAACGGCCCGCATATTCGCCAGGTTCATACGCGTAGACGGTGTAAAAAACCCTACCTGATTCCCGCCTCAAACCTGCGGTGAGATGGGTGACGGAAACATCTGAAGAAACGGAATCAGGCCGTGAGAACTCCAAAACGTCGTCGAACGGTATAAACATAGCTGAGGCGGACATCACAAATAAACTTGCGATATCCAAAGCCTCCTCAACGCTTTTGAGCTCAGGCGCAGCGTACTCGTGCTCAAGAAAATTTCTCATATCAACAACTTTTCGCAACAAACTGGGCACCAATAACCCAAGTGCTCTTACACGCTCAATCTTTTTCGGCACGTTCCATCGCAGCGATGAGTAACCGAAAGAGATCAGCAACTGATCAAGCTGACAGACAATAGCTCGCTTCACATTCGTCGTCGCGTTAATAAGAGCCGGCAGTCCTCCCCGCTCAAAATCCTCTTCTGCCAAGGCCAAAAATTCAATGGGGGAAATTTCCAGATCCGTCATTCCGAAACTACCGCCGCCCAACGCTACGCCGCTTTTAACCAAATCGAATCCATGCGCGACGCAAAGCTGTTTGATTTCCATCTCACCTCCTAGTTGTTGGTGGTTAACAGGCACGTTGGAAATCAGTGTATCAGCGCCAGAATGGCATGTTCGGACAGTCAGCACACGTTCTGCGCACCTTTGGTGTGCCTTTGGAAACGGATTAAATTTAGGGAAGATCCGTCCCCTTACGCGTCCATGAGCAAAATAGCTCAGCCATCCACTTCATTTTGTTTAACGTTGGGCAAACCAAAATCTAGCCTCTTGCTTTCGATATTTCTTTCGAGCGTTTATCTAAAGCGCCCCGCCACGTCGCGAGTCTCTCGATATCCACCTCCAGTTCGTCAGGCTCTGGTATTGGGATCCTACCAACATGCGTCGCCGCGTCGTGTTCGAATTTGGAGCTTTTGGACATCCCGCTGTCCACCTCCCGGTAATCTTCGTCAGTGACAATTACCGACTTCAAACGTTGCGTCGAGACTCCTTCGCCGAATCTTTGGACTGCACCATTCAAAAGCACCTCCTCAACGCATCTCTCCCACGCTAAGCGCAAACGACCATAGCACGCAGCAGTCAAACGACGTTGCTCGTCTTCATCTCCACTCTTTTGTGCTTTACGAACTTCCACCAATTCTTGCCGAAGCCTTGCCAGTCGATCTTTGGTACCAACGACGTCGAACGGTAGATCCTGCGAATGCACACCAAAACCATCTGCGGTGCGACGAATATAGTTCTTGGTTAATTGCGCCCCGGACTCCTCAGCTTTCTGCTCCAAGATGCAGAGAAAATAGATGTCGTGCGTGAAGATGATCACCTGCCGGTTAAGCGCTTCTAATGCCAAGCGTTCTGCAACTTCCCAACGACGTCTATGATCGAGTGATGACACTGGGTCATCTAAAACTATTCCACCACGACCTTTGCCTAGCTTAAGCTCGGCAAGAAAGGATGCGATTGCAATTGCTCGTTGCTCCCCCTCGCTCAAAATGGCTGCGGGAGTACCCCCACCGGGCAGCTGTAGGACAAGCTTAAATTGAGTCTTACCTCCGGGAGACTCTGGTTTCATCACAATTTTTAGCTGATGCACTTTGAGGCGTTTGAGTTCCTCATTCAGAGCATCTGCCAATTCCTGACTGGCGGTCGTCCGAGAAAGCTCAGTGGATTTTCTAGAAATGCCTCGAGTATCGAATCCATCTATGCATAGTTGAAGCTTGCGACTCGTCTCGTGCTTGGCGATCACTTCCAAAACAGCGGCTTTGATCTCGCCCAGCCGCGCCCGCGCATCAAGTTCTAGCTTCTCCGCCGTCATCTGAGCCCGGGTTTTTTCGTCGGCCGTTGCGTCCAAAGCTTTGGATTGATGTAGGATGCGTTGGATCACAACGGCTAGACCCGGGCATGGGTCAGTCCCTAGAGGAACTACTTCTTCCCATTTAAGTTCACCCGCAGCGGCTTTGAGTATCGATGTCTGCCGGTTATTTAGGCATATCTGCATGGAAGAACAGCCAGCAGCGAGCTCGGGATCGAGTTCGGTTAATTCTTCCACCAAGCCGTCACGGAACATCACATCGATTACGGCCTTTTGAACCATTCTATAGGCCACCGTCGCTGCATCGCGAGCCTCCTTTGTTGCCTTTTCGGCAGCATGTTTGACGAACGTATCAAAGCGCGTTAGATGCGCAACACCTTCAGGGCCGAGGAGGTTTTGACAGAGAGGACATACAGAGTCTTCCGGTATCTTTGGAAACTCATGACCTGGATGACTCACTTGCGCAAAAACTCTGGCCGCGTCGAATAGTGCCTTCCATTCTTCACCTCCCGTACCAGCAAGTTGACCGGCGGTTTGTTTGAACTCTTGAGCAGCCAATTCCGCTGCAGCTTTCGCAGTTTTTGATGCTTCAATTAGCTGTTTGAGCTGACCCGCCGTCCTATCGTCGATCAGTGCAATTGCCCCCACCAATCGATCTTTTAAACCGTTGAAGCGCGCGGCCTTTTGACGCAATGCTTGTGCTTTTTGCCTCGGATCTGCCTCAGCGAGCGTTTGAGTCAAGAGCGATAATCGATCCAAGTCGATTTTCGTGAGTGCGGCTAGAGCTTCTATTTGCTCAGGGACGGTAGATTTAGGGATGCCGAGTAATGCAGCAGCCACCTGTGTTTTATCTCTCGTAAGGGCGGCGTAAACTGCGTCAGTTGGAGCATTTGCAACCATCTCTTGCGAGGCGCGTGTCTTAAGCTTAGTGCATACGCTTGCCATCCCTTCCAATATATCCAGCCCATATGGTGCATAAGCGAAGTCACCATGATTATCAATATAAGCACGAGCGCAATAAGTATCGAAGATGGCAATGTCTGAAAGAGGTTCGGGAGCAACAGTCCCGTATTGCCAAAAAAGATCAGTAGTTACACCGTCTATAACAGTTTCAAATACTGCTTGGGCTACGCCTGCAGTTTTAGGGTCTAGGTTTGCATTAGGGAGAATCGGCTCGCGCCGGTCGCGCGCGCGGCAAGCATGTTTGAATACCCGGGAATACCCTGACTTCCCAGCGCCATTTTCGCCGTAGATTACCGTCAGGCCAGTCAACGAGATCGGAACACTTCCCCCGTTAGCTAAAGCATTGACGTTAACAATTTGTTTGATCGCAGCCAACTGTACTAAGCGTGCGGGATCATTGGGCTGAGCGATCAACGCGTCATCAAGCCTCTTAGGGCTTCGGCCCTCAGGATCTGGAATACCAGACTCGGCTTTGGCTAATGCGTAGAGTTCGTCAAGATCGGCTGGGCTGAGACTACGGTTTTGGTAAAGGCGAGCAATTGCGTCTTGCTGCCACGCAGGCAATCCCTTCGACCATGCGTGAATTTCCTGAATAATCGTCACCTACCTACTCCTTGGCATAGTCCAACCACACCGATGAATAAAAGAGGAAGTTGCTTTGAGTATGTTTAGCAGACTAAAGCGAATAAGGCAGGTGGCGGTAGAATATTTCGAATTAGCACCCCGTATTCGCGAGCTAGAAATGCAGCTGTCTTTCAAGGCTAAAAGGAAAATTTTGTAGCTTTTTAGTTTTCTTCATGTACAGAACCGACTGATCCTACAATCTAGATGCGATTTCAATTGAAACACTAAAATTCGTCCTGCTACTGCCGGAATCATGGCCTCACCAACCTCGGCAAAACCACCCCCTCCCCCAACCTCTCAACCCCCAACCTCACCCTCTCCCCACCCTGCTCAATCACCACCCCATCCCCCTCAACCCCCACCAACTTCACCCCTACCCCAACCTTCTCCCCCACCAAAAAACTCCTGGGCGGCCCATCATTCAAACTCAATATCGCCACCGTCCCGCTCCCGCCCGCGATCACCCCGCTCACCTTGATATCCACCGGCGCGGTCTCATTGGAAAACCACTGCAACGCCGGGCTATCGCTCCTCGCCGCGAGCACTTGCGGGGCGGCTGCGGGTGTGTGGGATTCCGCTGTGGTCAGCAGCAGCGACGACCATGTCGCGACGCCCACCAGCGCGGCGAGCAGGGCCAGGGCCTGGACGGTTTGCGCCGGGGTAATCCGTGTGGTGAATTTCATGGGTTGTCGCTCCTTGTTGTCCCTGTTGCCAGCCTACGCGGCAATTCTCTCCGTTTTATTTCACATGCCTTACATGTTCGCCGGGCACGATGGGATGGGACGCCAAGGAGCGCGTGGGTGATGAGCAGGCAGCAGGGTTTTACGTTGATCGAGTTGATGGTGGTGCTGGTGATCATCGGGATTGCCAGTGCGGCGATCAGTTTGAGTATCAGGCCTGATCCGTTGCAGTTGTTGCGCAAGGATGCCGAGCGGGTTGCGCAGTTGTTGCAGGTGGCGCAGGCCGAGGCTCGCGTCGATGGGCGGCCGATTGTGTGGCTGGCGGATGCCAAGGGGTTTCGTTTTGGTCGGCGTGGGGATGATGGCGTGGGGTTTGAGTCGTTCAAGGAGGATGCGCAGTTGCACCCGCGTGCGTGGCAGAGCCCGAAGATCGAGGTGCGTGTGGAGCCTCGGCAGACGGTGGTGCTGAATGCCGAGTGGATCAATCCGCCATTGCGGCTGATTTTGTCGGATGGGGCCAATCGGCTGAGTGTGCTGCGCGATGGCAGTGGGCGGATCAGTATTCAATGAAGACTCAGCAAGGGTTCACTTTGATCGAGGTGATGGTCGCGATTCTGCTGATGGCGGTGGTGAGTCTGATTGCCTGGCGCGGGCTGGACAGTGTGACGCGGGCGGACAGTCATTTGCAGGCGAGCAGTGAGCAGAGCGATGGGTTGTTGCGGGTGCTGAATCAGTTGCAGCGAGATGTAGACATGCGCGCGGGGGTGGAGTTGAGCGAGCCGCGCAAGGTCGGGGCTGAGGATGAGGCGCCGACTGCGCCGCCGGCGGTGACGGTGCGCAGTAGTGACAGCAAGGGGTTTCGGCTGGACATTATTCGCAGCGCGGCGGATCAGCCGGGGGCGTTGCAGCGGGTTCGGTGGTGGGTCGAGGGGGATACGTTGTATCGGGCGGTGGCTGAGGCGCGCAGTCGCTATCCGTTGCCGGCGCCTGTTAATGGGGTCGCTGTGTTGAGTGAGGTGAGTGATGTGCAGGTGCGGGTTTGGGAGATCAATAAAGGCTGGCGGCAACTGAGTGGCAATCGTCAGGAAGATCCGGCCGGACTGGAAATCAGCCTGACCCGTCAGACGCCACAAGGCCTGGAAAAATACCGACAGGTGATCGGCCCACTCAACTGAGCAGCCCCCTTCCTCAGCACGTTTGGCGCTTATGGCAGGTTAACTCTCCCGTGCTGCCTCTCTGAGTTTTTGCACATTGAGAAGGGTGACGGCGCCGTATCGAACAGCCAACAGGCCTTCGGCTTCCCAGATTGTCAGCTGGCGGTTGACGCTCTGGCGAGACACGCCCAGTTGTTGGGCGATATGTTCCTGGTTGACCTTCAGGCATGGCGCTTCTTCGATACCTGGGCCTTTGATCAAGGAAACGAGTCGGCGGGCCAACCTGACAGGCAGAGGATTGCGGATCGTATTCCCCGCCCAATCGAGCGCCATTCGATATCGGCCACAGACCAGCCGGGTAATGGCTAGCAGAACGTCGGGGCGGCGCTCGATGATTTGCCAGAATGCGCTGGCAGGCAGCACTGCAATACGCGCAGGCGAGACGGCTGCAACGTCATACTTTCTTGGTAAGCCATCCAGAAGTGGTACTTCGCCGAACCAGTCTCCAGCGACCAATTGAGTAAGCAGCAGTTGATGTCCACTGGCGCCTAGGCTATCGACGCGCAAGGTGCCTTGAATCACACGAAACATGCCCAGGGGTTTAGAGCCTTGAGGGAAGAGAGCCTCCGACTTTACCAATGTCCTGATCCGCGAGGCCTCGAGCAAAATCGCGTCCACTTCTGGTGGCAGGGAAAATGATGGAGGTATCGCTTCAGCCGACAATTCGGACATTGCCAAAACCCGACAATCTTGGTGTGAGGGCTCGGATAGTATCAGACGCCTCTGGCCTGTAGACGACAGGCCTGTCTGAATCAGGAACGCAGAATGTACGTCGGTCACTTCGCCATCGGCCTGGCAATCAAGGCCCGCTATCCCACGATTCCCGCGCTACCCATCATGATGGGCGTCGGTTTTCTGGATCTGCTCGATGGGATTTTCATCATTCTTGGCTTCAACACCGTCACCGCAAATTTGAACAGCGGGCCGTACCTGTTTTTTGATCTGACCTTTATCGACTGGGATCACTCATTGCTGGCTGCGGTGTTCTGGTCTGCGATTTGGGGACTGCTGTTCATCAAGCATCGACCGGTAGCCGTCGTGGCAGCGTTGGCCGCCTTTTCTCACTTCATCGCCGACTGGCCGATGCACAACAGCGATTTGGCACTGTATCCGCACTCGGTCGAGCATTACGGTTATGGGCTTTGGGGGAAGCTGGGGACTGTCTCCTGGGTGCTCGAAGGTGTTTTTTCAGCAGTGTTGGCGGTTTATGCATGGCGGCTCAGCGTCCGACGCGGCGTGAACTTGATCTGGCCTTGTGTGGTGCTGGTGGTTTTGTTCTTGCAGCTATCGCCAGTGGCTTCACCCATGAAGTTGGTTGCCACCCTCGATGAACCTCTGGCGCACGTGCTTCATGGGGTTTTGGTTTCGTTGGGCTTTTTGGTTCCAGGGCTGCTGTTGTCGTGGCTTTTGGATAGAAGTGAGGGAGTGAGTATCAAGCGAGGGTGAGGTCAGTTGGGGATTGGTGGGCTGTGAGGCCGTCATCGCGAGCAGGCTCACTCCTACAATGGGATTGGGTGTAGGCAGTTGGGGATTTGGTGACTGAAGAACCGCTTTCGCGAGCGGGCTCGCTCCCACAGAAAGCAAAAGCAAGATCAAAAGATCGCGGCCTTCGGCGGCTCCTACATTTGGATTGGGTGTAGGCAGTTGGGGATTGGGTGGCTGTGAGGCCGTCATCGCTGGCAAGCCAGCTCCCACAGGGATCGAGTGCGACCGGAAGATATTGGTCAGTTGGGTAACCGCTTTCGCGAGCAGGCTCGCTCCCACAATTGAATTGGGGGCAGACAGCTTTAGGTTGGTTGGCTGTTAGGCCGTCATCGCTGGCAAGCCAGCTCCCACAGGGATCGAGTGCGACCGGAAGATATTGGTCAGTTGGGCAACCGCATTCGCGAGCAGGCTCGCTCCCACAGTTGGGTTGGGGGCGGTCAGTTGCAGGTTGGTTGGCTGTTAGGCCGTCATCGCTGGCAAGCCAGCTCCCACAGGGATCGAGTGCGACCGGAAGATATTGGTCAGTAGGGCAAGCGCCTTCGCGAGCAGGCTCGCTCCCACAATTGGGTTGGGGGCGGTCAGTTGCAGGTTGGGTGGCTGTTAGGCCGTCATCGCTGGCAAGCCAGCTCCCACAGGGGTCGAGTGCGACCGGAAGATATTGGTCAGTTGGGCAACCGCTTTCGCGAGCAGGCTCGCTCCCACAGAAAGCAAAAGCAAGATCAGAAGATCGCGGCCTTCGGCAGCTCCTACATTTGGGTTGGGTGTAGGTAGTTGGGGATTGGGTGGCTGACTGGCTGTCATCGCTGGCAAGCCAGCTCCCACAGAAAGCAGGATCAAGATCAGAAGATCGCAGCCTTCCGGCAGCTCCTACATTTGGATTGCGCTGGGCTTTGGTTAGCTGAGCACGACCACGCCGCCGGGCAGTTCGGTGCATTTGACGCCGTAGGCATCGCGGATCAGCAAGGCGACGCCGGCGAGTTGGTCGAGGTTGAAGCGGGCCTGGACGCGGCGTTGGCCGAGTTCGCGGTTGAGCAGCAGGAGCATGCCGGGGCGGTAGCGGTTGATTTCGTCGATCATCTGGCTGAGGGTCGCGCCGTTGAACACCAGCACTTGTTGGCGCCAGTTCATCACGGCGGCGGTGTCGACGGTTTGCACGTTGCCGATTTGCCGTGCGTCGTAGGTGATTTGCTGGCCCGCTTCGAGGCGCAGGTTGCGGCCGTCGATGGCGACGTCGACCGCGCCGTCGAGGCAGGTCACGCAGACTTGCTGGTCGGTGTTACGCAGGTTGAAGCGGGCCTGGCTGGCGCGCAACCACCCTGCCCCGGCCTGCATCGCCAGTGGCAGGCGTGCGGTTTGCACTTCGACTTCGCCGCTGACCAGTTCAAAGCCCTGCACGCCGTTTTCGACGCTGCGCTGGTTGATGCGGGTCTGGGTGTTGAGTTCGAGGCTGACGCCTTGCGCCGGTTCGACCCGCCGCTGCTGGCCGACTTCGGTGATGTAGTCGGCGCCCAGCCCTTCGAAGCCACCGGGAATCGTGCCGCGCACCAGCAGGAATGCGGCGGACGCGGCAATCGCGCCGCCGAGGAATGCCCGTCGACCGAAGCTGCGTCGGCCCTGCAACGCTTCGGCGGCCGGTTGCAGGTGATGCCATAGCAGTTTGGTTTCTTCGAAGGCCCGGGCGTGTTCGCCGCTCCGCGCGCACCATTCGCGCAGAGCGCGGGCGTCGGCGACGGTGGCGCGGCCCGAGGTCAGCAGGATCAGCCAGTCGCGGGCTTCGCTGTGCAGCAACTCGTCGGCCGATGGCTCGGCAGGTTTCAGTCGAAAGATGTTCAAACGCGCAAATTCTCAACGGATTAATCGGGTCACTATTCGCTAGACGGTTTTCCGGCCCCGCGACCGAACCGCTGAAACACTTTTCTTTCCAGTTTTGCTGCGCAGAAGCCCAACGCGGCTTTGATTTCCTTCTCGACCATGCGCGTGGAAATGCCGAAACGCTGGGAAATTTCCAGGTGTGGCGCCTCTTCCAGCCGCGCGGCGATGAAGATTCGCCGACGCCGTGCCGGCAGTTCGTACAAAGCGCTGAGCAGGGCCTGCATCTCCTTTTGCCCGCCGACCACCCGCGCCGGGTCGAGGGCTTCGTCGCCCAGTTGCAGCAGCTCTTCGACCTCAGTACCGGTGAGCAGCCGCGCATCGGCCTGACGGCGGTCGGCGGCGATGTTCAGGGCCATGCGATACAGGTAGGCGTTGGGCTTGAGCAGGTTCGGCGGGGTCTCCATGCGATCGACCCGCAGCCAGGTTTCGTGCAGCACGTCGTTGGCCAGGTCCTCGGAGCCGAGGCGGCGGCGCAGGCGCACGCGAAAATCCTCGTAGGAGCTGAGGAACAGCTGGCCCATCGTGCTTTGTCCGGCGTCTTTCATCCCCCGGAAACTCCTTCCCATCTCGTGCATCCCATGCGCTTCCCTGACGACTCCGGTAACAACAGCAACGTGACGGGCTGGCGCAAGGCGCTGGGCGTCGGCCGATCGATTGTGAGGTTGCGAAAACTTTCCACCAGCGCGTTATCGCGCCGTACATCGCCGGTCGAAGTGACCAACCGGTTGTGCTGCACCACGCCGTCGCGCCCGACCCACACCTGCAACACCGCGCGATAACTGCCCGGCCGGGTCAGCGGCGAACTACACAGCTTGCGCTCGATCGCCGCTTGCACCGCCGTCGCGTAACTGCGGTTGACCGCGACAGCAGCCGGCGTGGGTTTGTCCGTCGGCACTGGCAGGTCTTCCACCTGCGCCGCTTGTAGAGTGAACGCGTCGGCGCGGGCATAGCGCGCCATCAACCCGGTGCCGCCGAGCAAATGACGCAAGGCGTCGGCGGCGGTGTATTCGCCATCCACAGCGAGGGAGCGGCGGCCCCGGCTCAGCTGGCTGTCGACCAGCACCGCGACGCCCGTGGCGCGGCTGTATTGATCCAGCGCCCGAGCGAGTTCCTGAGCCGGGATGTGCAAGGTCAGGCGCATATCCGCCGCTGCTGGATCTGCATTGGCCGCGTTGGCCAGCAGACCGAGCAGCCACCCCAGACCCGCGCGGCGCACAAGCGTCGCCGAGCGCTGAAGACTGATCCGCGAACTGCCTCGCTGCACGACTGGCGCACCCCTGAAAATCGCTATCCTGCGGGGCATTTATGACTCTGGTATGACGGGCGGTGCAAAAAAACCATCACGGGTTTTGCGCCGCGCTTGCACTAGACTCAAACCCCAGAGCGGCCCATTCGGGCGGGCCAGGAGGCGGACATGAAAACGCGGTGGATGTGGGTCTTGCTGATGACGGTGGGCGCGGCGCAGGCGGAGGAGCCGCTGGGTTGTGTCGAGGTCACGGTCGGCGGTTACAAGGCGCCGAATTACGATTGCCTGAGCCAACAGATGGGCAACAATCCCGACGGCGCGGCGGCGGCGCAGAAGAACATGGAAGCGTTGAATGTGCCGGTGCACAAGCGCGCGCCGAATCAGGTAGGGCTGGCGACCCCGGCTGCGACGAGTACGCGGATGGGCAATACGTTTGGCACATCAGTGAAACCGCAGCGGCCGGCGAATTAGGCAGGTTGATCGTTCCCACGCTCTGCGTGGGAATGCCTCAAGGGACGCTCCGCGTTCCATTGGGACGCAGAGCGTCCCGGGCTGCATTCCCACGCGGAGCGTGGGAACGATCAGATGCGCGTTTCCATGTAGAAGCTGCCGAAGGCTGCGATCTTTTGATCTTCAGTCACTCGGGGTCTGACGGAAGCTGACAGCCAAACGATTCCAGCTGTTGATGGTGCTCACCGCTACGGTCAGGTCCACCAGTTCGCCTTCATCGAACTGCTCGCGCGCCTGCTGGTAGACGTTATCCGGCACGTGGCTTTCGGCCAACAGCGTCACCGCCTCGGCCCAGGCCAGCGCCGCCCGTTCGCGGGGGTTGAAGAAGTTGCTGTCGCGCCACACCGCGACCGCATACAGGCGCCGATCACTTTCCCCGGCCCGCCGCGCGTCCACCGAATGCATGTCAGTGCAGAAGGCGCAGCCGTTGAGTTGCGAGGCGCGGATCCGGATCAATTGCAGCAGCGGCGCTTCGATACTCAGGTTGGCGGTCAGCGCCTCCATGGCAAGCATCGCTTTCATCGCCTTGGGCGACGCGTTGTAGTAATCCAGACGCAGGGACATGGCGCGGCTCTCGGCAGGCGGAATGATGAGTTCACGGTAAGGGCTGTGCAGGCTGTGTTACAGCCCCAATTCCATGAATTCCGGCTACACCAATGAACTTCGGCCAAACGCAATACCTGTGGGAGCGAGCCTGCTCGCGAAAGCGGTTTCCCAGACAAATATTCATCCACTGCACCACCGCCATCGCTGGCAAGCCAGCTCCCACAAGGTTTAACGTCGTTCACAAGATTTGTGCACGCCGCAAAAACTGTGGGAGCTGGCTTGCCAGCGATAGCGGAGTGTCAGACAACGAATCTGTTCAATGACCCACCGCTTTCGCGAGCAGGCTCGCTCCCACAGGGACTTGCGCCAATTTGCGGTTTTTACTCCACGCAACTACTGCCATAAGCCCAACAACGCTAATCTGACCGACACTTCACTCAACACCCGGGAGCCTCGTCGGTATGGAACTTCATGTCGTGATCAACGGCCGCAAGGATCTTGCCGGTCAGTTGTATCAGCAGTTGCGCGCGGCGATTGAATCCGGGCGGTTGGCGGCGGGTACGCAGTTACCGCCGAGCCGCTTGCTGGCCGAGCAATTGGGCATTTCGCGCAAGACCATTTCCGACACCTATGCGCAACTGACCTACGAAAACTTCCTCACCGGCGTGATCGGCAAAGGCACCTACGTCAACGCCCGCCCGGCGCAGGTGCAGCGCAAGCAGAGCCACACCGAGCTGGCCAGTGCCGAGGTGATCGAGAGCTGGCGCAATCTGCCGGTGTTCCTGCGTCACCCGACGCTGCAAGGTTCGCTGCGCTACGACTTCATCGGCGGCGCCACCAGCAAAGGCCAGTTCCCCCACGACGACTGGCGCCGCTGCGTCGCCCATGCGATGCGGCAGATGGCGCAGTCGAAAGGTTTCTACAGCGTTGCCGAAGGTTTGCCGGCGCTGCGCAATGCGATCGCCCGGCACATCGCGTTTTCCCGTGGCATCAACTGTCAGGACGAGGACATCGTCGTGTGCAACGGCGCGCAGCAGGCGCTGGACCTGATTGCCCGCGTACTGACCCGTCCCGGCAGTCTGGTGGCCATGGAAGACCCCGGCTACCCGCCCGCGCGCTTGTTGTTCGGCACGCATGGCGCGGAGGTGGTCGGGGTGCCGGTGGATGCCGAGGGCATTCAGGTCGAGCACATTCCCGATGGCACGCGGCTCATTTACGTCACCCCGTCGCATCAGTTTCCGCTGGGCATGGCCATGAGTCAGGCGCGCCGCGAGGCCCTGCTCGCCCGTGCCCACGAGCTCGGCGCGATCATCATCGAAGACGATTACGACAGTGAATTCCGCTACGAAGGCCGGCCTACGGATTCGCTGTACAACCTCGATCAGCGCGGCATCGTCGCCTACGTCGGCACCTTCTCGAAAACCTTGCTGCCGGAGTTGCGCCTTGGCTACGCGATCCTGCCGCCGTCGATCATCGAGGCGGTGATTCGCGCCAAACAGCTGACCGATCTGCACGCCTCGACTCTGCCGCAATGGGCGCTGGCCAAGTTCATCGCCGAGGGTTGCCTGCTCAAGCACATCCGCCGCTGCCACACGATCTACGCGCAACGCCGCGAGCGGATCCTGGCGCGGATGGCGACTGACCTTGCACCGTGGCTGCAAGCCGTGCCGGCCAGCGCCGGGTTTCACATGGCGGTGTTCTGCAAGGTGCCTATCAATTTGCCGTTGGTCATCGAGCTGGCAAAAAAGGTCGAGGTCGGCCTGTATGCGATCAGTGGTTTCTACTACCAGCAGCCGGCGAAAGAAGGCCTTTACTTCGGTTTCGGCGCCATCGAAACCCTCGACATCGACATTGCCCTCGATCGCCTGCGCGACATCCTCGAACAGCTGTCATGAGCCGTTGGTATAAGGCTTTTACCGCCGATTGGTTATTGGTGATTCACGGCGGCAGGCCTATTCTGCACAGGCGTTATCCCTCAGTGAGCAGGATTCGTCCGGCCTGATTCAGGAGTGTGAGCAATGTCCAACGAAGTGATCAACACGGTTGAAGTGAAGGCTGTTGCGGGCCGCTCGGAAGAGCTTGGCAAGCAATTGCAGAAGATCGTCGACACCCTGCGCGAAACTCCGGGCTGCGATTCCTACCTGGTCGACCGCTGCCCCGAGGACAGCCACCGCTGGACGGTCAGCGCGCGCTGGCAGTCGGAAGCGGCAATGCAGGCGCATTTCAACCGGCCCGAGGCGCAGGGGTTTATCGACCTGATCGATAGCCGCCTGGCCAATAGCGTCGATTTCAACAGCTTTCCTATCGTCTAAAAGCAAGATCAAAAGATCGCAGCCTTCGGCAGCTCCTACTCTGGAATGCGTTCCCCTGTAGGAGCTGCCGAAGGCTGCGATCTTTGCTTTTGAACCAGAATTGGTCACCTGATCTTCGCGAATATTGGCCGTTTGAACCGGCCACATTGCGGCCTACTGTGAGCACACCCCCACCATCACAGGTAACCCGCCATGAAAGCCCTGCACCTCGTCGCCGCAGCCCTCGTCTTCAGCCTTTCCGCATCGGCGATGGCTCACGACCCATCCGAAAAAATCACCGTCCTGCAGGAACAACTGCTGAAAAACGCCCCCGGCAAGAAAGCCATGATGATCGAAGTCGACTACCAGCCCGGGCAATCCTCGATCGCCCATAAGCACGAAGGCACGGCGATGGCTTACGTGCTCGACGGCGAAGTGATTTCCCAAGTCAAAGGCGAACAGGCGATCACTTACAAAAAGGGCCAGTTCTGGTACGAGCCGGCCGGTTCCGAGCATCTGGTGTCGAAAAACGCCAGCTCGACCAAGCCTGCCAGGTTGCTGGTGTTCATGGTGCTGGCCCCGGATGAGCAGGTGCTGATCCCGCTGGAAAACTGATGGCTGCGTGACCAGCCATAAACGAAAGGCGCGAATCGAGCATTTGCGCCTTTTTTATTGCCTTGGGGCATTACCTGCAAACGCTTAAAGCCAATAAAACTAACCCCGCATAGGTTATTCAGGCAACGGTCAGGCCGGCAGGTTTAACCTGAATACCCGCCGAACCATCGGCCCGTGCACACTCATCGACAGACCTTGTTTCACGGGAGAAACACCATGAAACCTGCGCTTCCCGCCCTGCTGGCGATCTCCGTTTTGCTGCTCTCTGCCTGCTCTGTTCCCACTGCTCCGCAAGCCGTGTCATCCCTCGACACGCTGCTGCCGCACCCGACCGGTCGCAGCAGTGCTACTCAGGTCAAGAGCGGTCCCGGCGTCTCGCTGGGGGTGATTTACAGCCCCGGCACCCTGGCCAATCGCCAATACCTGCGCGAGTATCAGGCCAAGGCCGGTACCGGTTTTGGTCAGAGCCTGCTGGTGCAGCCGATCCACGATGCCTACGTCGCCAGCTCCAGCCCGGATCGCGCGGTGCAGTGGGTCAACGCTTCGCTGCAACGCCAGTTCGGCTCGGTGACGGTGTACCCAGACATGCAAAGCCTGCGCGCGGTCAGGCCGGATGTGGTGGCGATCGTCGATACCCACAGCCAGTTGATCACCTCGCGCAGCTCGGATATCCGCGCGGATGTCAGTGCCGATTTTTACGATGCGCAATTGAACTACATCGGCACAGCGAAGGGCTCGCAGGCGCGGGAACTGACGCCGGTGTGGGCGGACTTCAAGCGCTCGGAAGAGATCGTCGCGGATATCAATCAGCAGGAGGAATTGCAGCTGGCGGCGTTGCGCGAGTTTGACCGTTCGCTGAGTAATCTGGTTGTGCGGCCGGGGGAGAAAGTGTCGATGCTTGAGGGTAAACCAGCTCAAAAGTTGTATTGAATGTAAGTGCCTCTTCGCGAGCAGGCTCGCTCCCACATTTGGAATGCGATCAACTGTGGGAGCGAGCCTGCTCGCGAAGGCGCCAGACCAGTCACCACAAAACCCTCAGGCATAAAAAAGCCCCGGCATCTCTCGACATCGGGGCTTCTTCATTCAGCCACTACTTACGCCAGTTCAAGCTCGGCATTCGCAGTCACCGCAGGCACGATTGCTTGCCCGCTCAACGCCAGATCCAGCAGTTCACGGTTGGCCACCGCGTACATGGCGTAGTCCGTACCGCTCGCAGCACGGATTTCCACCAGCATGGCGCGCCAGCGTTCGATCATGCTTTCGTGCTGGGCCATCCACAGCGCCAGGCGTGCTTCCACGTCCTGAGAGCCGTCGCCCTGTTGCAGGACGGAGATGGTAATGGCCCGCTGCTGCCAGTCGACATCATCACGGAACGCTTCACGGGCCAGAGCCTGCCAGTTGTTTTCAACCGGCAGAGCGCTGATCTGTTGCAGGTACCAGGTGATGTCCAGTGCAGAGCCGACGGCGAAGTAAGCCTTGGCCACTTCGGCCGGGTTCTGCCCGGTGACGTCGGCGGCTTCGATGATCGGCAGCAGCGTGTACAGGTGCGAAGTACCCGCCACCATACGCGCCAGCAATTCCGGCACACCGGCTTCGACGTACGCCTGATAGCGCGACTGCCAGTTCTCGCGGATTTCGCCGCTGAGCAGTTCGTCGAGTTTCAGGCCCAGTTCTTTCAGGTGCGGACCGAAATGCGCGACGTCACGGGCAGCGTTCTGCTCGTTGCGGCGGGCACGCAGGAACCAGCGCGTGGCACGACGGCCCAGACGCATCAGCTCGTCCATCAGTTCCAGTTGCACGTCAGCGGAAACCTGATAGTCCAGCGCTTCGATCTGACGGAACCAGTGCGGGAGGTGGAAGATGTCGCGCACGATCACGTAAGCGCCAGCCACGTTTGCCGGGCTCATGCCGGTCGACTCTTTGAGTCGCTGCACGAAAGTGATGCCCATGTGGTTGACCAGATCGTTGGCGATCTGGGTGCTGACGATCTCGCGCTTCAGACGGTGGCGACGCATGGCTTCGGAGAACTTGCTGACCAGGGTCGGCGGGAACGCCGTTTCCATGTCGCGGGTCAGGTAGTCGTCGTCCGGCACCAGCGAACCGAGCAGCTGTTCTTTGAGGTCGATCTTGCTGTAGGAAATCAGCACCGACAGCTCAGGACGGGTCAGGCCGTGGCCCTCAGCGACGCGCTCGGTCAGTTGCTCTTCGGTCGGCAGGAACTCGATGGCACGGTCCAGCTTGCCACGGCCTTCCAGATCGCTCATCAGACGCTTGTACTCAGCGATGCGCGCGTAGGCACGGCGCGCCGCCAGGGACAGGGCCTGAGTCTGCTTGTAGTTGTTGCCCAGCACCAGATTGCCGACTTCGTCGGTCATGCTCGCGAGCAACTGGTTGCGTTGCTTGTCGGTCATGTCACCGGCCTGAACCACTTCGTTCAGCAGGATCTTGATGTTCACTTCGTGGTCGGAGCAGTCCACGCCACCGGCGTTGTCGATGAAGTCGGTGTTGGAACCGCCGCCATTGAGACCGAATTCCACACGACCCAGTTGGGTCATGCCGAGGTTACCGCCCTCGCCCACGACTTTGCAGCGCAGCTCGTTGCCGTTGACGCGCAGTGCATCGTTGGCCTTGTCGCCGACATCGGCGTGGCTTTCGGTGCTGGCCTTGACGTAGGTGCCGATACCGCCGTTCCACAACAGATCCACCGGCGCCTTGAGCAAGGCATTGAGCAGTTCGGTCGGGGTCAGCTTGTCAGCCTGGATGTCAAAGCGTTCTTTCATCTGCGGCGAGATCGCGATGCTCTTCGCGCTGCGCGAGAAGATACCGCCACCTTCGGACATGATGCTGGTGTCGTAGTCGGTCCAGGCCGAACGCGGCAGGTCAAACAGACGCTGACGCTCGACGAAACTGGTCGCCGGGTTCGGATTCGGGTCGATGAAGATGTGCATGTGGTTGAACGCAGCGACCAGTTGCAGCTTGTCGGACATCAACAGGCCGTTACCGAACACGTCGCCGGCCATGTCGCCGACACCAACCACGGTGATGCTGTCTTCCTGAACATTGATGCCGCGTTCGCGGAAGTGGCGCTGTACGCCGACCCACGCGCCCTTGGCGGTGATGCCCATTTTCTTGTGGTCGTAACCGGCCGAACCACCGGAGGCGAACGCGTCACCCAGCCAGAAGCCGTAGTCGATGGCGATGCCGTTGGCGATGTCGGAGAAGGTCGCAGTGCCCTTGTCCGCAGCGACCACCAGGTACGGGTCATCGTCGTCATGACGCACGACATTGACCGGCGGCACCAAGGCGCCGTCCTTCAGGTTGTCGGTGATGTCCAACAGACCGGAAATGAAGATGCGGTAGCAGGCGATGCCCTCGGCCGCGATCTCGTCACGGCTGCCGCCCAGTGGCAGGCGACGCGGCAGGAAGCCGCCCTTCGCACCCACCGGCACGATGACCGAGTTTTTCACTTGCTGGGCTTTTACCAGGCCGAGCACTTCGGTACGGAAGTCTTCTTCACGGTCAGACCAGCGCAGGCCACCACGAGCAACGTTGCCGAAGCGCAGGTGCACGCCTTCGACGCGTGGCGAGTAGACGAAAATTTCAAACTTCGGCACTGGCTTGGGCAGCTCAGGGATCGCATGCGGGTTGAACTTGAAGCTGAAGTACGACTTGTTCTGGCCGTTGGCGTCAGTCTGATAGAAGTTGGTGCGCAGGGTGGCTTTGATCAGGTCGAGGTAACGACGCAGGATGCGGTCTTCGTTGAGCACCTGAACATCGTCCAGTGCAGTCAGAATCGCTTGTTCCAGACGCAGTTGCTTGTCTTCCAGATCGTCGCTGCCGAGCTTGCGCGCCAGGTAGAAACGGGTCTTGAACAACCGGGTCAGCTCGCGAGCGATGTCGGTGTGGTTGTTCAGGGTGCTGGCGATGTAACCCAGGTCGAAGCCCAGACGAATCTGCTTCAGGTAACGGGCGTAGGCACGCAGCAGCGCGACGTCGCGCCATGGCAGACCGGCGGTCAGCACCAGACGGTTGAACGCATCGTTCTCGGCATCGCCACGCACGATGTGCACGAACGCGTCCTGCAGGGTGTCGTTGAGTTGCTGGATGTCGAGGTCCAGACCTTCAGCGGCGGTGAAGGCGAAATCGTGAATCCAGAATTCGCGGCCGTTGGTGTGGCGCAGACGGTACGGGAATTCACCCAGTACGCGCAGACCGAGGTTTTCCAGAATCGGCAAGACGTCGGACAGCGCCAGCGGCGTGTCGGCGTGATACAGCTTGCAATGCAGCTCGCGCTGGCCGGAGACCTGACCGAGCGGCTGATAGAAGCTCATCACCAGCGGATTTTTTTCGTTGAGGCTCAGCAGGTGCTGCATGTCGACCACGGCCGAATGCGCAGCGAAACGCTCGCGGTAGCCGGCCGGGAAGCCTTTCGGGAAGTCGGCCAGCACGTTGGTGCCGTGGGCTTCGCCGAAGCTCTCGACGGTCAGTGCGGCGTAATCGTCCTGCCAGCTGCGGCACGCTTGTACGACTTCTTTTTCCAGCAGCAGCGGGTCGATGTCGAGGCGGTTCTTCGGATCGACGCGCAGAATCAGCTGCACACGGGCCAGCACGGATTCCGAGAAGAAGGTCCAGAACTCGCAGTCGGACGCCTTCAGGCGCTCCATCAGCACTTGCTGGATCTTCTGGCGGACTTCGGTGGAATAAATGTCGCGCGGCACGTAGGCCAGGCAGTAGCAGAAACGCCCGTACGGGTCTTTGCGCAGGAACACGCGGATCTTGTTGCGTTCCTGGATCTGCACGATCGACATCACGGTGGTGAACAGTTCGTCGACCGGGGTCTGGAACAGGTCATCACGCGGCAGCACTTCGAGGACCTGTGCCAGTTCCTTGCCCAGGTGAGCCTTGGACTGGAAGCCGGAGCGGCGCTCGATTTCTTCGACCTTGCGGCGGATGAACGGGATGACCCGCACGCTCTCGCCGTACACCGAGGAGGTGTACAGGCCCATGAAGCGGTGTTCCTTGATGACTTTGCCGTCGGCGTCGATTTCGCGGATCGACACGTAGTCCGGGTAAGCCGGACGGTGCACACGGCTCGGGTGCGCAGCCTTGGCGAACGACAGCAGGGTCGGTTCGCGCAGATAGGACACGGCGTAGTCTTCGATGCGCAGGTCTTCGTAGGTCAGGCCGGTGCGCAGCAGTTTGGTCAGGCCGAGGAAGGAGTTCCGGTCGTACTCGATGTGGCCGCCATCGGCCTGATCGGTGACCACGAACTCTTCGTAGCCAAGGAAGGTGAAGTGGTTGCCCACCAGCCATTCCAGGAAACTCTTGATTTCGTTCTTTTCGTCGGCATCGACCGGATAGGCGCTGTTGTCGAGCTGGGTGAGGATGTCCTGCACCTTGGCTTTCATCGGCTCGAAGTCAGCAACGGCGACGCGCACTTCACCGAGCACCTGCTCAAGCTCTTTGCTCAGCACGTTCAGCTCGGCCGCGTTGGCGCAACGGTCGATTTCCAGGTACATCAGCGATTCGTGCAGGACGCCTTCGCCGGTGCTGCCTTTTGGCAGGATTTCCAGCAATTCGCCCTTGCTGCCACGACGCACGCTGAGCACGGTGGTCTGCAGGGTATGAATGCTGTAGCCGCGACGGTTCAGCTCGGTACGCACCGAGTCGACCAGAAATGGCAGGTCGTGGTGCAGCACTTCGACCGCGGTATGGGTCGACTGCCAGCCGTGGCGTTCGTAATCGGGGTTGTAGACACGCACTTGCGGTTGCGCGTGATCGAAGCGCTCAAGCAGGCGCCACGCAGAGAGAGTACAGCCAGCGAGGTCGGAGAGACGACGTTGAGTCAGCTCGTCCAGGGAAATGATGCCGAAGAATTGTTCAGCGAACAGCGCCACTTGTGGCAGTGCCTGTTCACTGATGTGCTGCGCCAGTGCCGCTTGCAGTTGGTGCTGGAAGTCGGCTTTGCTGGCTGCGGTGAAGAACGCCATCTGTGGTACTCCGCTTAAGCTTGTTATTGATGGAAAGCGTCGCGTGCAACACCCCTTTCGGGGCTGGTGTCGCCCTGTTCCTGATTCTCGGGCAGAGGAAACAGGGAGACAGGTGGGTGAAGCTGGACGGGACACTCAGGTCACATTCACCTTCCATGAATGAGCATCTGCAAAAGCGACTGCCAGCGCTGCCGGCAATGCCTTTACGGGTGCTCATCCGTTGCGCAGCTTAATGGGTGCGACAATGTGTCTGCTTGCGGTGCTGCGACATATTCGGTCATTGGCACGTAAATGCAGGGTTTCGCCTGCTTCAACACTAGCAGGCGTGCGCCGAGATGCAGGTTCGAAACCCCGGTTTCACGGGACTTTCGTGCCAGGTCGGTCGCCGAGGACATTACATATCCGGAAACGAAAACGCCCAAGGCCCTTTAATCGACCCTGAGCGTGGCATCCGGTTCAGCGCCAGCGGTTGACGCGGATCAGTCCGGTAACTCTTCGAAGGCTCTGAATTTACTCACTGTGGCGCAGTCGTAGCACATCGTCTGCAGGATCTGCTTGTCCATGCTGGCGTCAATGTTGCTCGAATCGCATTCGCGGCAGAACAGGCGCAGATTGCCCAGCAAGTCGCTGTCGAACGCTACGGCGCTGAAGAATTGCGGAACCAGTTCGTCGCGCCAGTACATGCCCGGCGACTTTGAGAATCCGGCGCCGCTGTCCTTCAGCACTACGTCGTAAAGCAGTCGCTGCAAGGCTGTCTGCGGCACCCGCGCATCACGATGGCCGTTCTTGCGCCAGTTACGGACGAGCGCGTCCTGCGCCGTGCCCAGCATGTTGCGCGGAATGGTGTTGGAGGCGTGACTGCGCCCTTTGGAATTGCCGGTGGCATAAAAGTGCGCGGCGTTTCGTACCGCCAAGCGGGCGAAGTAATACAACTGACTCACCGAGAAGTCCTGCAACAACTGCCCGACCACCTCATCGGCACGGGCTTCGGCCGTGAAGGCGAAATCCACCTCACTGGCCAGCACACGAATGTATTGAAGCGACTCTTCGCGGGCGAGACTGAAGACCAGGGAATAGATTTCGCTCTTCCAGGCAGCCTTCACGCTGCCCGACAATTCCTGATACAGCGCCAGATACAGATTCTCTCGGGTACAGCGCGCCGCGCCATCCAGCGTGGCGTTGGGCAGCCAGCGCACGGCGCTGTACTCGCGAATACTGCAGCCCTCGCTGCGATCGAAGGCGTTGATATCGGATTCGGTGGAAACCGCCAGCACCCCGGCTTCGTGCAGGCTTTTGAGCAACTCTTCACGGGCCTCGAACGTCAGGGCAAGCAGCTCCTCTCGGGATGGCGCGTTCAACGGCGCAATCCATTCAACGTTTGCGCCGTAGCCATCATCGAGCAAGGCGAGCAACGTCAACTTCTGCACAAAGCCCAGATTGGCGTAAGGCACTGCAGGGAGTTGCGCGCCATATCTGGCCTGCAACTCCAGACGGTCCCGCGCTGCCCGGGCGGCCAGTTGCTGCTGGCGAACCTTGAAACATTCTGTGCAGTTGCACGCTGTGTGGCGGCCATTGGCGCCGGGGACACTGTGCTGGTGCTCACAGCGGACGCATTTGAATGCACTGCGCAACGAAAGCGGAGTTCCCCTGGCGTAGCGGCGCATCCACATCGGCAGTTCACAGTAAGGACAGGCGAGGTCTGTGCTGACGATCGGTGGCAGAACCTTGAGCAGACTGCGCACCGTGGAAGGAATCTGGAATTGCGCCATCAGCTGCGAAGTTTTCTCACCTTCCAGATAGCGCTTGTAGATCTCCTCGATCTGTTCATCAGACAGGTGGCGAATTTCTTCGGCGCGTTCGAAATATTGGGTCATGGCAAAGGTCCTTTTTTGGGGTTTTGGTAACGCACTCCGTTGCGCAAGAGCGGCGAAACTAACGGCAAAAAGGTGGACATCACAAGCGAAAAATCGCAATTTCGGGTGGATTTTGTGAATCCGGTAATTGCCTTACGCTGGCGTCGGATTTTCCCTTCTTGCTACTCGGAACCGAGCGACGGAAATGTCCTGCTTTGCCACTTTTTACCGATGCAGGCAGCGCGAACGAGCAGAGACTGGCAAAATCGCGCCTTCGAACAGATTCACCGCCGCCACTGCCCAGGATTTCCCCCATGCAAATGACCACCGCCCTACTGATCGTCAACCCGTGCGACGACGAAGAAGACAACATGGCCATGCTCTGCTGCCACAGCGACAAGGGCGAGATGTTCCTGATGAGCCGTTATCCGGATGAGGATGAGCTGGAGATCACGCTGGATGGCGAGCCTTCAACGCTGGAGGGGGTGAAGGTCACGCTGACGTCGAAACTGCTGAAGATCGAGATTGCTGCGGCGGATGCCGATGCGTTGAATGGGGATGATGTGCTGGAGATCAGTTTCAATCCGGACATGGTGGATATGGATGAGGTTGTTGAGACTTTGAAGAATATTCTCGATGGGACAGGAACTTTTGTAATTAATCTGGAATAACCAGTTCGGCTCGCATGACAAGATAAATGACGACGGCATTTGATCGCCCCTTATGCCATCGTCATTAATTCCACGCTGATCGATACCTCTACAAGCTCTAAACACCTGAAAACCATAATTCGCGCTAATTTTCCGCATAGAACGCCGCTGTGTTTAACAGCACGAAGCTCGATCCTACTACTCCTCAAGAAGTGCCCTACGCAATCATCGGAAGCCGTCTGATTGCGGGCCCACCCCTCCCTTGTTATTACTCGTTGCGCTTGCAAAAAAACATGCAAGCTCGGCGCACAAAAAAGTGCCGACAACGTGATATTCAATGGAGTCATATGTAATGGGTAGAAAACGTTCTGAAATAAACACCTTCGAGGATTTGCCTTATGGCTCGGGCCACTTTGAAGGTTTCCTGGCGACGGAACTGGACTTCTTCGCCTCACTGACCCGCTGACTCGGCCTCCCGATCAGCCAATCCTGAAAATGCCGAAAGTCGATCTTTCGGCATTCAAGCCTACGAGGCTCACCATGTCAGAGCGTGAGATTTCATCCAGCGAAGCGTTTGTCCGAATAAACAATGTTATCCAGACACTGGGTTTGAAAGCGCGAGTGCGCTATGTCGATGACGGTAATCTGGTCGCTACTGCCGAACTCTATAACGAATACGACACGCTGATTGAATCAGGCGCAGGCAAAGGTCCCGACGCGCTTGTAGGTGCACTTGCTGAAAGCCTTGAGCACTACGCGATGTTTCACGCCGAGCCGCCATTTTGCACAACGCTTGGTTGCAGTGACATCGCTTCGCAGAACGGGGTCGAGTCGGACGGCATTTTCACAAGTCTGCGAAAAAACATCGAGCCTCTACAGTGTCTGCAGCTTGCAGCACTCGACGGCTGCGCCGGGCTTTTTGTGCCATACGCCCTGCTGTATCCGGTCAAAGATGAACGTAAAACAACGAGTCAACCGACGCGCTTTTTAAATCGCTACGCCTCTAACTCAGGAACTGCTTTCGGCTGCACGAAATCAGAAGCACTGCTGCACGGTACCCTGGAACTGATTGAGCGACACCTGTTGTCCCGGTTTTTCATGGCCGTCTGCAGACTGATACCTGCGATCGATCTCTACTCACCGTCGGCGCCCCTGCTTGCGCAAGCCCTGTTCAACAACTCATACGCGCTACGGGCTGCCGAAGCTTTGCAGATCATCATTATCAAAGACGAGTCAGAAGTTTATCTGGCGGTTGCATTCCCACGAACCGGCCCCGGCGACCGACATATATCCGCAATCGGCTCCGGCTGTTCTTTGGACATATTTATCGCCATCCAAAGAGCGGTAACGGAGCAATTCCAATCAAACGCCTTATACGACGCCAACGATGAAATCGCGGACCGAAAGGTACTTGATGTGCTTTGTCAATCCGAGAAACTGAAACAGCTGATAGACTTTGCACCCGTTAAAAACTTGAAACTCAATACCCTGGCGCCGCCAAAAAGCCTGCTTGCACTCTCTGTTCATGAACAACTTGCCTTGCTCCGAAAAAACCTGAGCGGTATGAACAAAGTCCTATTTTTCAGAACAGTCATGGAGTACCCGGGGACCAACGTAGTTACCCAGACTTATATCCCGGGTCTCGACCGATTCAACATAATCAGAAATGGCCAACCCGTAGCTCCTCAGCACATTTTGCTCGGCACCAGGAGCACGCCAACGGCGTGATCCAAAACGACCACAGGCCCATACTCATGCAGACATTTATAAGAACAGCCTGCGAGAAACATCGACTCCTGCTGGTGATGACAATAGGCGCGACCATCACCCTGAAAATCCTGGCCCTGGCCCCTCCTTTGTTATTGGGCAAGATCGTCGATTCACTAAACGATGCCGATCACACAACGCTGCGTACGCTGCTTTTTTTCACCGCAGCTTTTACGCTGGCCGGTTGCATTCAGTCGATGACCACCCCCTGCAAACGCTGCTGCTCTCAAAGCTCGTCCAGCGAATTGTCATGGATGCTTCCATCAATTGGATGGCGCGGTTGACGGGCAAGGATTTTTCCCAGTTTGGCACGTGGCGAGTAGGACACTTCATCAAGTCGGTCGAGCGCGGAATCACTGCCCACGAACAGTTGCTGATGTTCTTCGTCACTACGGGTTTTCCCCTGTGCCTGGAATTTCTTATTGTGGCCGGCGCATTCTGGTATATGGGCGGAGCCTGGGTTTTCTGCGCGCTAGCTGGCCTCGGTGGCTGTTATCTCTATGCAACTCACCGGATCATTCGATGGCGCAGAAAACACATCGATGCTGTTAATGACCAGGAGGATGAGCTGAGTGCAACCTTGGTCAATACTTTGAGGGCTGGTAAATCGATAAAACTGGAACGCGCCGAACGCACGGCCCTGCAACCCTTGAACCGAGCGTTTGAGCGCTACGCCAATGCTGCGGTGACCGTAGCAGGCTCGGGCGGACTGTTGAGTGCGGCGAAGATTTTGTTTATCAGCCTGTCCACCGGCGGTTTGTTGGCTTGGGGAGTCATGGATCAGACGTCCGGACAAGCAAGTATCAGCGTCGGTCAGTTGGTGGCCATTTCCTCTATTGCTGGTACGTTCCTGTTGAATGTATCGGCGCTGACCGAAGGCTATCGGGTGCTGGATCAATTTTCGGCTGATCAACGGCGACTCAAAGAATTACTTGCAACTGCTGACTTCGATAACGATCGCCGCAATGACTCTGATGCGTTGCATAACCTATCAACATTACGGCTCGAGCCCTGCGAGATCACCCATAACGGTGTTGCGCAGCTATCGATTGCCAGCCAGATCAGCTTCCGACAGGGCCAATCCGTTGCGATCATCGGGCCCAGCGGCGCTGGCAAATCGACGTTACTCGAAGCGCTGGCAGGACTGGATTTTTCGGTGCGGCCCCGGCTGTTCATCGACGAGCTGTGCATAGATCGCTTAAATGCTCGCGTTCATCTGGAAACGGTGCGTTACAGCCCCCAGTCTCCGCAGTTCCTGGAAGGAAGTTTTGAACAGTCCGTACTTTTCGGTGTTGAGCAGTCGAAAACATTGAACGAGGCAATTCAATGCCTCCAGCTTGATGAAATCATTGGCCGAGGTCACATCGCTGAAAACGCCACCAATATCTCCGGAGGTGAAGCGAAGCGGCTTTCGTTGCTGCGACTTCTGAATCGACCGGGCAAATTCAATCTGTTTGATGAGCCGAGTGCTTCGATTGAACCGAAACTCGCTACACCAGTGTGGGATTTGCTATTCAAGACATTCGCTGGACAGGGCCTTATATGTGTCACCCATGATGTTGAACATCTCCATCGTTTTGACCGCGTGCTCGTCATGCAGCAAGGCGCCATCGTTGATGAAGGCAAATGGTTCGAACTGCTTGAGCGCCCCGCCATCAAGGTCATATTGCATAGCTTGCACACGCAGACCTGAATCGCAAAAACGTCCAGAAACGGCCCCACGCAGTGCAAACGAGGGCCGATACTGACAAATCGCGCAAATGCCGTTAGTCGCCGCCCCCCACGATGGATTAAAGTAACGCCCCCAGCCCCGGCGTTATCCGAACGCCCCGGCCACCCCCTTTCCAGGAACAGTCACCGATGGAACATCGTGAAGCGCTGCTGGCGCTGCGAACCTTTCTTTCAACGCAGATTCTCGGCCAGGAAAAACTCATCGAGCGCTTGCTCATCGCCCTGCTCGCCGACGGCCATATGCTGGTCGAGGGCGCTCCCGGTCTGGCCAAGACCAAAGCGATCAAAGAACTCGCCGAGGGCATCGAAGCCCAGTTCCATCGTATTCAGTTCACCCCCGACCTGCTGCCGGCTGACATCACCGGCACCGAAATCTACCGTCCGGAAACCGGCAGTTTCGTCTTCCAGCAAGGGCCGATCTTTCACAACCTTGTGCTGGCGGACGAAATCAACCGCGCGCCGGCCAAGGTACAATCGGCCTTGCTCGAAGCGATGGCCGAGCGTCAGGTCAGCGTGGGGCGCAGCACTTATGAGCTGTCGCCGCTGTTTCTGGTGATGGCCACGCAGAACCCGATCGAACAGGAAGGCACCTATCCGTTGCCGGAAGCCCAGCTCGACCGTTTCCTCATGCACGTCAAGATCGGCTTCCCCGACGCCGCTGTCGAACGGCGCATCCTGCAACAGGCCCGTGGCGAGGCGCTGAACGGCGAGACCAAACCCGAGCGCCGGGTCAGCCAGCAGGCGATCTTCGCCGCGCGCAAGGAAATCCTCGGTTTGTACATGGCCGACGCCGTGGAGGAATATCTGGTGCAACTGGTCATGGCCACGCGCAACCCGGCCAAGTTCGATCCGGAAATGGCCGAATGGATCGCTTACGGTGCCAGTCCGCGCGGTTCGATTGCCCTCGATCGCTGCGCCCGCGCCCACGCCTGGCTGGCCGGTCGCGACTTCGTCAGCCCGGAAGACATTCAGGCCGTGCTGTTCGACGTGTTGCGCCATCGCATCATTCTGTCGTTCGAAGCCGAAGCCGCTGGCATCGATCAGGACCGCGTGGTGCAGCGGATTCTCGACGTCGTCGCCGTCGCTTGACCCCCATGAACGCCGCCCTGCCCTCCGAACCCGGTATCCGCATCAGCCTCGCCGAGCTGATCGAGATGCGTCACCGCGTGCGCGAGGTACAGTTGTTTTCCACGCCGAGCCAGCGCAGCCCGCTGATCGGCCTGCATCACTCGAAATTCCGTGGCCGTGGCGTCGACTTCGATCAGGTGCGGGTCTATCAGGCTGGCGACGACGTGCGCACCATCGACTGGCGCGTCACCGCGCGCACGCAGGAACCGCACACCAAGCTATTCCACGAAGAGCGCGAGCGACCGATTTTCATCATGGTCGAGCAAAGCACGCGGCTGTTTTTCGGCTCGGGGCTGATGTTCAAGTCAGTGCTGGCGGCGCAGGTTGCAGCGTTGATCGGCTGGGCCGCGCTGGGGCACAACGATCGCGTCGGCGGGCTGGTGTTCGGCGACAACGAGCACTACGAAATCAAGCCGCGGCGCAGCAAGCAGAGCCTGCTGCAATTGCTCAACCGTCTGGTCAAGGTCAATCAGTCGCTGCACAGCGAGCGCGAGCCGGATCGCGATGCCTTCGGCGTGGCCCTGCGCCGCGCGCGGGAAGTGCTGCGTCCGGGCAGTCTGGCCATCGTCATTTGCGACGAACGCGCGTTGTCCGACAGCGCCGAGCAGCAGTTGAGTTTGCTGGCGCGGCATTGCGATCTGCTGATGTTGCCGCTGTCCGATCCGCTGGATCATGCCCTGCCCGCCGCCGGCCTGCTGCGCTTCGCCGAACGTGGCGCACAACTGGAGATCGACACGCTGAACTTCGACCTGCGCCAAACCTACCGCGCTCAGGCCGAAGCGCGCATCGCTCGCTGGGAGCTGCTCGCGCAAAAGCTGCGGGTGTTGCTGATGCCGCTGAGCACGCAGAGCGAAATGGTCGAGCAGATGCGCGAGTTCCTGAACCCGCAGCGTCCGGGGAAAGGTCGATGAACGGCCTCGAACAACTGCAACCGCTGATCTCGCCGCCGCCGATTGCCTTCTGGCCGCCGGCGCCGGGCTGGTGGCTGCTGCTTCTGCTGTTGCCGCTGCTGGGTTTTGCCGTGTGGAAGTTGCGACGTTTCATTCCGATCAAGAAACGCCCGCTGGTGCGCGCCGAGCAACCGCTGGACCCGGTGCGCATCGCCGCGCTCGCCGAACTGGCGCAAATGCCCAAACCCTACGACGGTGCACCCGCCGGCGCCTGGCTGCAACAACTCAACGGCCTGCTCAAACGCCTGTGCCGCAACCACTATCCGTACAGCCAGAGCCACACCCTCAACGGGCGCAAATGGCTGGCCTTCCTCGATAACCGCTGCCCCGCTGCCGGCCTGACGCGCTGGATGGTGCTGGTTGAAGGCGCGTACAAACCGGAATGCAAACTCGACGACAAAGCCATCGCCGGCCTGACCCAAGCGGTCGACACGTGGATTCGCAAACATGTTTGAGTTCGCCTGGCCGTGGATCTTCGTGCTGTTGCCGCTGCCGTGGCTGATGCGTCTGGTCCTGCCGGTGGCCGACAGCGGCGAGCCGGCGCTGAAAGTCAGTTTCCTCGCCGACCTCGAAGGCCTCGCCCGCCGCCGCGCGCGTGCGAACTTGCCGGCGTGGCGGCAGCAGGCGCCGTTTATCTTGCTGTGGCTGATCCTGCTGATCGCCGCCGCCCGCCCGCAATGGCTCGGCGAGCCGCTGCCAATTGCCGCCAGTGGCCGTGATCTGCTGGTGGCGGTGGACGTGTCCGGTTCGATGGATTTTCCCGACATGCAGTGGCAGGACGAAGAAGTCAGTCGCCTGTCGCTGGTGCAGCACTTGCTCGGCGATTTCCTTGAAAGCCGCGACGGCGACCGCGTCGGTTTGATCCTGTTTGGCAGTCAGGCCTACCTGCAAGCACCACTGACCTTTGACCGGCGCACCGTTCGCATCTGGCTCGACGAAGCGCGGATCGGTATCGCTGGCAAAAACACCGCGATCGGCGATGCCATCGGTCTGGCCCTGAAACGCCTGCGTCTGCGCCCGGCGCAAAGTCGCGTGCTGATTCTGGTCACCGACGGCGCCAACAACGGCGGCGAAATCAATCCGCTGACCGCCGCAAAACTGGCCGCCAGCGAAGGCGTCAGAATCTATCCGATCGGCATCGGCGCCAATCCCGAGGACAGCGGCTCGACCGGCCTGCTCGGGGTCAATCCGAGCCTCGATCTGGATGAGCCGGCACTCAAGGCCATCGCCGAAATCACCGGCGGCCAGTACTTCCGCGCCCATGACGGCAAAGAGCTGCAAGCGATCAAGGACACCCTCGATCAGCTCGAACCGGTGACTCAGCAACCGACTCAGGCACGCCCAGCGCAAGCCTTGTATCACTGGCCGCTGGCGTTGGCGCTGTGGTTGAGCCTGTTGCTGGTCGTCCGCGAACTGTGGCCGGACAATCCGCTGCAACGCCTGTTTACCAAACACCTGTATTTACAAAGTCCGCTGCCGGACTGGCGTGAGCGCTTGCAGCGTTTGCGCCTGCGGAGGCGCCGATGATCGCGCTCTGGCCGCACTGGTTCCGCCCTTGGTGGCTGTTGCTGTTGCCGCTGCTCGGCTGGCTGCTCTGGCAACTCTGGCACCGACAGAAACGCGCCGGTCGCTGGCAGATGATTCTGCCGCCGGCATTTCACGCTGCGCTGCTCAGTGGCGGCAGCGGTCGCCAGAGCAAACTGCCGTGGATCGCCCTTGGTGTGGCGTGGTTGCTGACCATCCTGGCCTTGCTCGGGCCGAGCTGGGAGCGCGTCGAACAGACCAGCCAGAAACCCGCTGACCCGCTGGTGGTGGTGCTCGAACTGACCCCGGAGATGCTCGCCACCGACTCTCCACCGACGCGTCTCGAACAGGCGCGGCGCAAGCTGTTCGACCTGTTGCAGGCGCGCAGCGATGCGCAGACGGCCATCGTCGTTTATGCCGGCAGCGCGCACACGCTGGTGCCGCTGTCGGATGATCTGGCCACCAGTCGCAACCTGCTCGACGCGCTCAAGCCATCGCTGATGCCGGAAGCCGGCCACCGCGCCGATCTGGCCGTGGACAAGGCGCTGGCGTTGCTCAAGCAAGGTGCGCTGGGACAGGGACGGATTCTGCTGATCGGTTCGTCGCTCAATGAAGAGGAACGGCGCGGCATTCGCCGTGCTCTGAATGGCGAATCGACGCAGCTACTGATGCTCGGCATCGGCACCGCCGAAGGTGCGCCGATTGCCCAGGAGGACGGCAGTTTCCTCAAGGACGAGCAAGGCGCGATCCGCGTGCCGCAACTCGACAGTCCCGGCCTGGCGACTTTCCTCAACAGCGTGGGCGGTGAGTATCACCCTGCGCGTCTCGACGAGGCCGATCTTGGCGCACTTGGCCTGCTCAACGGCCCGCGCAGCCTGCGCGACGACGGCCAGACCGTGCGCCTCGACACGTGGGCCGATCAGGGTTACTGGCTGCTGCTGCCGCTGCTGTTGCTCGCCGCCTGTGCCGGGCGCCGTGGCTGGCTGTTCTGCCTGCCGCTGCTGTGGTGCCTGCCGCAACCGAGCTACGCTTTCGACTTCGAAGACTTGTGGCTGCGCCCCGACCAGCAGGGTTTGCACCTGCTCAAGCAGAAGCGCCCGGCCGAAGCCGCGCAGCATTTTGACGATCATCAATGGCAAGGGGTGGCGTTGTACGAGGCCGGCGACTACAGTGGCGCCGCTCAGCGCTTCGCCGAGGGCAGCGATGCCCGCGCCCACTACAATCGTGGCAACGCTTTGGCGAAAAGCGGTGAGCTGGAAGCAGCAATCGACGCCTACGAACAGGCGCTGGAACTGCAACCGGATCTGCGTCCGGCGCAGACCAACAAGGCGCTGGTGGAAAACCTGCTGAAGCAGAAAAACGCCCCGCCGCCGCCCGAACCGGACAACCAGCCCAACGAACAAAGTCTGCCCGGCGATGAGCCTTCGCCCACCACCGCGCCCCCTCCGGCGGTGAGCAGCGAAACCCAGAGCGAGGCGCAACCAGCCGAGTCGGCCAGCGAACCGCCGCCGACCGCCCCGCCACTGCCAGGCCCCAATGAAATCCCCGGCAGCAACGAGGAAGAGGAAACCGACACGGTGCCGACCCTGCGCCCGAGCGAGAACAACATCGAAGGCGAGCAGCGTCAGGCGCTCGAACAATGGCTGGGCAAGATCCCGGACGACCCGGGCGAACTACTCAGGCGCAAATTCTGGTACGAACAGCAACAACATCAGGATCAGGAAAACAACCGATGACCCGCTTCACCGCTCTCTTGCTGCCCCTGCTGATCTGCACGGCAACCGCTCAGGCGGCCGAGCTGACCGCCAGCGTGGATCGCAGTCGCCTGAACTCCGGCGAGACGGTCGAGCTCACCCTCGAAACTGACGACGTCACCCAGTTCGGCAAGCCCGATCTGTCGGCGCTGGAAGCGCTGTTCGAAGTGCGCGGCACGCGCCAGGTCAACCAGCTCAACACCCTTAACGGCGACAATCGCGCGACCACACGCTGGATCATCACCCTGCTGCCAAAAGAAAATGGCAGCGTAGTGATTCCGCCGCTGCAACTGGGCGAAGCACAGAGCCAGCCGATCACCGTGCAGGTGATCGCCAGCGACAACCGCGAAGACAACAACAGCCTCGATCCGGTGTTCATCGAAGCCAGCCTCGACCAGACCAGCGTCTACGTGCAGGCCCAGGCCATCCTGACTTTGCGCATTTATCACTCAGTTTCGCTGTACGACGACAGCAGCCTGAGCCCGCTGCAAATCGCCGATGCGCGCATCGAACAACTTGGCGACACGCGCACCTACGAGAAAGACATCAACGGTCTGCGCCACGGCGTGATCGAGATGCGCTACGCGATCTATCCGCAACACAGCGGTCTGCTGACGATCGCCCCGCAGACGTTCAGCGCCACGCTGGTCGATACCGCGCCATCGGCAGATGCCTCGGGGCCGAAGCCCGGCAAACTGATGCGCGTCAGCTCGGCGTCGATTCCGCTGACGGTCAAACCGAAACCGCTGACCTACCCGGTCGATGCACCATGGCTGCCGGCGCGCAACCTCAGCCTCAGCGAAAGCTGGAGCCCGGAACCGGATCACACTCAGGTCGGCGATTCCCTCACCCGCAGCCTGACCCTGAAAGTCGAAGGCCTCGCCAGCTCGCAACTGCCGGCCCTGCCCGCCACCGACGTCAACGGCCTGCGCCGCTACCCCGACCAACCGGTGCTGAGCAACCAGAGCAGCGACCGCGGCATCATCGGCAGCCGCGAAGAACGCGAAGCACTGGTGCCAAGCCGCAGCGGCGCGATCGACCTGCCAACCGTCGACGTGGTCTGGTGGAACACCTTCGAAGACCACCTCGAACACACCAGCCTGCCCGCGCGCACCCTGCAAGTGGCGAACAACCCCAGCCTGCAAATCGACACCCCGGCCGGCACCCTGCAACCGAGCACGCCCGACAACGACACCCTGTGGTGGTGGAAACTCAGCACCCTGATCCTCGCCTGCACCACCCTGCTCGGCTTCGGCCTCTGGTGGCGCGCCCGCTGGCAACCGGCAATCCACCGCGCCGCCCAGACCGGCCCGAGCCCACGCACCCTGCTCGACGACATCAAACGCGCCAGCCAAGCCAACGACCCCCACGCCACCCGCCAGGCACTGGACGCCTGGGCGCGGCAGCAGCCGGAGACACTGGCAGACATGGCCGCGCGGTTTGTGCCGTTGTCGGACGCGTTGGATGGGCTGAACGGCGCGCTGTACAGCGAGACCGGGCAGCATTGGCAGGGTGAGGATTTGTGGCGGGCGATTCGAACGA
This sequence comes from Pseudomonas sp. ef1, assembly GCF_007293365.2. Classification (NCBI taxonomy): domain Bacteria; kingdom Pseudomonadati; phylum Pseudomonadota; class Gammaproteobacteria; order Pseudomonadales; family Pseudomonadaceae; genus Pseudomonas; species Pseudomonas sp. ef1. Next base: position 4,376,040 of record NZ_CM129815.1, read on the forward strand.
TTCCAGCCGCCGAGCGTGTGCAGGATCCGGTGGGTGAGAGTGGGTTGCCGCCGCTTTATCCGAAGTAAAAGCAAAAGATCGCAGCGTTCGGCAGGCCCTACGGATTGTGTAGGGGGCTGCCGAAGGCTGCGATCTTTTGGTCTGAAAAGTCTGGAATCAATATGCGAATTTCGTTGTGACTTGTTCGCCTTCTCGATAGGAGAGGACAAATGACTTCCATGGCTCGCCACGCTTGACTGCGTTTTCCTGAAGCTGGTCGACCAAACGAAGGATAATCGCCCCGTTAATATCAGTTTCAGCGTTCCAGTCCTCGACGCCATCTTTCTCAACGCACAGCTCCGTCTCGATGTAGCCCTCCCCCAACTCCACGCCATAACGGAACGCGTCATAGCCATGGACGATGCCGGCTTCGACCACCTGAAAGATCTCTTGGACGATCTTTATGTCTTCGGTAATCACTGTAAAACCTCCAGATTGCGACTGAAGCTGAGTTCCTCTGAGATGTCCAATCCATAAGCTATTTGTTTCCCGCGCCTCTCCTCATGCGCCACCAACTTCTACATAGACAGCCTCAACGATGGCGTCGTTTCCCCCGAAATCAGGCACATAAAACCTTAAACCCACGCCAGTGACACTGAAGCCTGAATTATTGAAAACCAGAACCTCTCCTCGCTTGGCCAAAAACTGTCGAACCACAAGCGCATTCTCACCGACCAGTTTCTGGTTGTCCCAAACAAGCTCACTCCATTTCAAAAACTCAACGCCAAAGACCCGGTAGCGCTCATCAAAGTAAACGTGCACGCCTAAATCATCGTAAGCGTCGGTCGGTACTGTCGAATCTTCGGCTTTGTAAAACGCCTCAAACCGACCACCAAGCGCCTTCCTTGATTCTTCTCGGGACATGCCAGCGTGAATCAACCCGAGATCACCGCGACTTAAAAAACTAAATACCATTGTCATTTTTTCCGGGATCTCCTGAACCAAGAAAGATGCGCGAGTCCTTCCAAGATGGTCAGGCTTGACGCCCGCGCCCCTTACTAAAGACCCGATGTCGTCGCATTCTGCACCTATGGATAACTCACTGGTGGTAGCCCTGATAATCAAATCCTTCTGGAATATCCGGCCAGACTGGCTTGCGCAGCAGTGCATCCAAATCGTCGAAAATATCCCTGAAAAAATTGGCGAGATCCATGAAGTCCACACGTGAATTCATCAGCGCAACTTTCAACATGACATCGTCTGCATTTTCCTTGGCGGATGCCGCTCTGGACATATTGTAGAAAGCGTTTGCTAGCCTTTCCGCTAACTCGTCTTCCCAGTTCAGCTTGTAATCAGCTTCCCAACTGTCACCATCAAAATCACCGGCTTTATCTTTAACCAACTGGATGATCAGTTTCTTTACTGACTCGAAATCATTCATCTTTCAACTTTCTCTTGATCGGATAACTTTTAGCTGCGCTAGACAAATGGAACGCTTCTACTTATCAGATATAGCTCCTACTTAAGAGAACATCTACTTCAGCGTTACTTTCAGGATGGCGCTGTAGGTATTTATCACAAACTAGCCGAAGGTATTCCATGCAAACCTCTTCACTGACAACAATTGTGTCTGCATCGCTAGAGGGATACCCATAAGAAAACTCCACTCCTTCGAAATGACCCTCTTCAAATGAGCTATTTACATCAGGGAAGTTACAGTATGCTCCATCAACACTGAACCCCCAACGCTTAACAATATAGCCGGCTGCCTCGATGAAACGGCCATCATCATAAATCCTGTCAAAATACCCTTTGACAATCCAATAAGGGTCTGACTGGCGGTATGGCTGACCGAACAACTCCTTCATAACAACCTCACTTCATTGCCGGATCAGACACTGTCATTTCTTGAGTCTTCTGAACCGGAAACAATGTCCAACTCGTCCCACAGCATCGACAAGCCTATGCTTTCCATATAAGTCCCAAAGTCCAGAAAAGGCGCAACGCCGATCGCCTCAACTGAAAACCAGGTAGCGTCGCACTCTGGGCACATGAATAACTCTTTCCCAGTGGCCTTGACATGGGCACAGACAATGTAATCCTGCTGACATCTTGGGCAGATGATCATCTCTGGCTCCTGTTAGAGCACGATGCCGTTGAATGAATTTTCGCGGCGCAGATTGATATATAAAGTGGTGATCAAGTCGTCGTCATCGTCAACGTAAAACCCCATCCCCAACTCACCGACTTCAAATCCGTCATCGTCAATGACGGGGTCAATACCATGGCGACGAAACAAAGCCAACACGTCCGTGGATGTTTCGCCTACCAGCTTGTGCCCGCTCCAGGACACCGTGCTTCTTTCGAAAAACTCTACCCCTTTAACTATATCTCGCTCGTCGTAGTAGACATGAAGATCGAGCTGAATATAAGCATCGGTAGCATTCAAGGAGTCAGTTGTTTTCCAGAACACTTCGAAACCGGGCCCAAGAATCTCGCGCACTTGACCCCTGGACAACTTTCCATTCAAAGGGCCGACCGCTCCGTACTCCGCAATTGAAAAGTCCATTTGAAGCCTCTTGCTGGTGAACAATCCAGCTCCCACTCTTTCCCCGAAAGCATGTGGGCGCGCCCTATCATACTTCCTTGATATAGGAAGAAAAGTTTCCGCCACCTTGATCAATATGTAGTCGTTCGCATTTATTGCAGCGATAAACAGCAGTAGCACTCGCACCTATCTGCTGATAGAACTCTTCCTCAGACAACCAACGATCTGCCAAGGCAGCACCCAGCTCATCTATCTTTCGCTCGGCAACCATTGAAAACTCTAACTCGGACGTACCATGAGACAAATTGATTATCTGACCGCACACACAAGAAAATTTAGGCATTGTATTGGTGGCTCAACTCAAGAAATGTAAAAAGCTCGCCCACGGTCTTGAGGTGGGTACATTAAGAAAAAATCTTTTATCAGCGAGCGTTGGGAAGGGGTCAATCATTGTTTCACCTGATAAAACGTAACCACCGGGCCGTAATTCTCATCCGAGTTCGACACCTCGACAGTGAATAACGTGTCCGGGAATTTTTCCTTCAACACCATTCGCCAGGCAAACCCGATCATCTCGCACAGCTGAAGAAATATTCTGGGCGATACACCATTTCCGTATTGGCCAAAAACTTCATAAATCTTCACATAATTCATAAGCCGCTCAACCTCCGCCATGTCGCCAGCGACCAGGTTCACGCAGCGCGCGAACGTCTCGTTTGAAAAATTTCGCTCCAGGAACACGCCTCCCTCAGACACGATGAACGTCGGGAAGAGCAACGTGGAAAACATCAATATCTGTTCCGGGTGGCATTGGTCGTTGATATACGAATGAATATCCAGGCCTTCCTGATTTGCCCATTGCTGCTTCCACGCGTCATAGGGTTCAGTGTCGATGACGAAGGGTAAAGAGTTGATCAGATGCATTGCATGGGCTCCAGACACGATTTTCCGCCGCGGGGGACCTTGGGGGGACAGACCTCTGTTTATCAGAACTTGTTTTGTCCCTGGTTCTGCTCCATTACCCGCACGATCCAGCGAGATACTGGGATTGGCAACGACGATGCCATCGGACTGCGCTCATAGTGGCTGCAAGACCATGATGTTTGCCAGCAGGAACGTCTGTCCGCGCTTGGGCATGCCAATGAACTGATGAGTTCGCCCACAGGGGCAGGAGACTGGTGCGCGAGAAATACGTACGACGAACGTCCATGTAGAAGATCCTGTAACGGGCAATAATCGATCTGATCAGGTGCCATGCTCGGCCGGACAGCGGCGCGGATAAGCGCAAAGAGTCGCTGGCGTCTCTACAATGGCGCATCAGCCGGCATGATATTAGGTGGCCACTATTTTGGCGTCAATCAATGGATGGGTTGAACAATCGGTTTCGATGAGCGGTACAGCCCGTATCCTCGGGCAATGCGCCTGTTAAAGGCTCTGTTTGCCCTGCGTCGGTTGGCGACCGCGGATACGCATTTCGAGCTACTCACGATTCATCCGAAGTAACCTCTGTAAGATTTCAGACGATCCCTTGTAGGTTTCATCCCGAGTGTTCGATTCCTACGCAAAACACAGAAAGATCTGACTGCTGTCGTTTTCCAGATACACGCACATTTCTCTGTCACAAACAGACACAGGGAAATGTGCTCAATGATGCACCCCGCCAACCTCGCGGCAGCTGCCGCCTCGAAAGCGCCCATTGGTGCGCCAGCCGCCTGCCCCTTGCGCAACACTCACGTGCAACTGCTGCCCCTCGCGTACGGCTTGGTGGAAAAATCCTTCGACCCCAGCACCGAACTCACGCTGCCGTACACCCTGACCACGCGCCCCATGGGCATCCGCCGCCTGCGCGACGGTTGGCTGTACATCGTCGACAGTCTCAACGGTGAGCTGTACGAATATCGCGTGCTGGAAGGTGTCATCAGCGCATTGCTGCATCGCGGCAAAAGCGTCAGCGAGGATCAGCGCAGCGCCATCGAAGAACGTCCGGCGTTGATCTTCTCGCGCAAAAGCACCCTCTACGTGACCTTCGCCGACGTGCAGTTGAGCGCGGCGAAATGCCGACAGGTGCTGGACAGCGCGGAGGAGCGCGAGCACTTCATGCAGGCGGTCGATCTTGGCCCGGTGCATTGTCTGATCGGCGGCGAGCATCTGCTCACCGTGGCCCAGGCGAAACAGTGGCTGGCGGAAGTGGCCTGCACAGCGAAACCGCTGGCCGAGGCCGACGCCACGCGGATGCCGACGGTGCAGGTCAGCGATGCGCCGGAGCATGAGCGTGAACCCTATCTGTGGGAAAACCCACGACGTTTTCGCGAGGCGCATATCGGCGAATTTCTTGGTCGGGTGCGCGGACCTTATCAGGACGACACGCTGTTTCTGCTGGTCAACGACGACCTTGGGGTGATGCGCGATCTGGCCGATTATCAGGACCTGGTAGTCGGCTGGATCGAGCAGTGGAGCAACACCGACAACAACGAGCGCGACTATCTGCTGGCCAGTTACATCGAGTCGCTGAGCCAGCTCGGCGCTCAGGATTTCGACACCCTGGCCAAGGCCAGCGACGATCCGCGCGCCCAGGCATTGTTTGCTGAACTGGAGCAATTGCCCGAGCCGGATCGGGAAAATACCCGGCAGGCGCTGCTCGAGTATTTGAACAAGGGGGGTGAGGTCCAGCCAGTTGCAGTCGAAGCCACGCCTGAGTTGCAACAGCTTCGCGAAAAGGCACTGGACGAGTCATTGGCGCTGAACCGCTTCGACGGCGTTGCCCCGGATTTCACCGCGCACGCTCGCGTCACCGCCGAGGCGGATCGACGCTTTTATACCCGCGAATATTTTCTCGAAGTAGCCCCCGCCGAATTCGTCGAGCGTCATCTGAGCACACTGGTCGAGCTCGGCAAGGACCAGAGCCGGCGCATGAAAGACGTGCTCGACGGCCCGTTGCTCAGCGGCAAACGCGGCATCAATGACCTGATCGACCGCCCGGCCATGGACGAGGTGCTCAACAGTCATCGCGACAACCTCGGACGCTGGAATCGCCTGCTCGAACGCATCACCGCCGACCGCGCGCAATTGCTGTGCGCCGGGCGTTTCCATCGCTCGGCGTGGTATTTCGACGGCCAACTGCAGATCGATCAGGCGCTCGCCAGCGAATACGCCTGCCTCAAGGACATCGGCCGTAGCGATGCGGCCAACGAACAAATGCTCGATTACCTCGAACAACACCCGCAACTGACCCGCCCGTTGTTCTACACCTTGCCGCTGCGCTTGCAGACTGAACAGGCCGGGCAATATTCAACGCTGTTCAACGCCGGCATGGCGATGTTCAACAACCTGCCGGACTGGTTGGCCAAATTGCAGAGCATCGAGCAGCCGCAGCTGCCGGCCCTCGACGATCTGCCCGCGCACAGCCGCGTTCTTGCCGATGCGGTGCAAGACACCTACAGCCCGGCGCTGAACCTGGGCCTGAGCCGGGCACTGGAAGGTTTTGATCTTGCCGACGAGAAAATCCCCGACCTCGACGAACTGTTCCAGCGCCTGCCCAAAGCCCTGCGCCTGCGCGTCTTCGACGCCGCGCGAACCAGCGGCGTGACCTTCACCGTATCCACCCCGGCGGAACAAGCGGCGCTGCAAGCCACGATCAAGGAAGTGCTGCGCGAACGGGACTACCTGAAAACCCTCAACCGCGAACGCAACCAGCTCACCCACAACAAAAACCGCCAGGGCCACAAAACTGCCCGGGCGGTGGAATTGCAGCAGGAAATCGTCCGCGTGCGCACGCAACTGGCCTTGTTCGAAGGCCGCCTCGCGGCGGCGTTGAGCCCGATTGATGAACTGCCGGATCGCTCGGCACGGCTGTACGGCGCCACCCCGGCGAAAGCGGGATTGACGGTGGTGTTTCCGCCGGCGCAGCAGGGGGAATTGCGTGGGTTGTTGGAGAACATTCGCGCGGGAGTGGCGGGGGTTTCGAAGGCGAGTCTGGTGCGGACGGAGGGGATGGGGTTGTTGGTGGTGTTGGTGCAGGTGGTGAATTTGGTGGGGGTTTATCGGGAGCTGCGCAGGCAGGCTGTAAATGAAAGAGTGTGGACCTCGTTGATGAATTCAGTCGTTGCAACGGGAGCGGCGGGATTTAGTGCCGCACAAAGTCTTGCTGATACGGCGTTAAAAGTTCGCTGCGCTTCTCTAGTGGCAAGCGTTCAGCTCCATGCCTTACAGACCGTGCACGTGCAGATGGGGAAATTGCATGTGGGATTGGGTTTTTTTACATATTTGTCAGGGTTGGCTTCTTCTACGAACAGTATTGTCACGCAGCGCAAAAACTGGGAACAGGCGGTTCGCAGTGGAAATCATTCGGCGCAAAGCGCAGCTGCATTGGCGACGATGGGAGCTGGTGGCATGACATCAGTTAGTGGCTATGGTTTGACCAACACTGTCCACTCCACATTCAAGGTATTGAAGGCGTCAAGTAATGCCGCTCGTAGAGCTGCTTGGGCCGCTGCTGGCACACGTTTATCCACCGTCTTTTTCCGCTTCAATCTCGCTGGAGCACTTTTTACTGTTCTAGAGCTGGGGGGTAGCTTGCTGTACAGCCGCTACAACATCAGTGCTCACGATAAATGGTTGAAAATCACACCGTGGAGTAGGGATAGCGAGATGCGTGGCGACCACTTACTTGATGACTATCAAAGTTATCTGGCTTTTTTAATTCACGCACCTTACGCGCAGCTTGGCCCAAATCTGTACGACTCTTGGCTGAAGGATCTGTTATTCAAAGCCAAACCCAGCGATATTCACTTAGCATTGCCGACCCTAACGCTGAATGATCTGCTGCGTCCGTTTGGCGGCAACCCAACCTCCCGTTTAGGTATCGGCGCGCACCGCATTTCAATTCCGCTGCACAGTCGAGGAGCACCACGAGAGCAGCGAGATGTCATTAGTGACGAGATTTTAAGCAGCCTGCGCATCGTGAAGTCCAGCCCAGAAGGACTGATACTTTGTCTCCAGTATCCAGCGGGCCTCGGGTCGGAATTTGTTCCCGCGAAAGAAACGCTGGAATTGGCTGTGTGCGTTCAGACATTGAATAAAAAAGGTGAATGGGCATCTCGAACTCGCGTCATTCACCTCGACCCGCGTGGTGAGGGTCATTTTGGGGTTGTTACTCCCCAACAGGTCAAAGAAAAACCTCCAGTTTTGCTGGTTGAGGCTCACCTGTTAGAAAGAGCTGACCATGCTGAATAATCACGATGATCCATTAGCAACTCGCCCGCTTCGACAGCCTAGAAAGACCGGTGACATTGAGGCGTTTCCGAGCGGAAAAATTACCTATCTCGCGCCCTTGCCATTACCAACATCAATGCCAGCTTACGGTCCGCATATTGGTGAACTGAATGACGTTTATATGGATTTCGGTTTAGGGCCACTGGAGGTTTTTTCTTGGCAAGTCATTTTAGGCGGACCATTCAGCGGCACATTAATGATCGCGTTTCTATATCCACTGATGGGAGGGTTTATAGGACTTCTGTTAGGTGATAGCTGGGAGTTCATTAAAGAAGTCATTGAGGGTATTTTTTTTGCCATTTACAAATTGGCTTTCTCAACGGGTTTAATTGCCTTGTTTATTGGCCTAGGCGTCTGGCACCACGTCCACAAAACCCGCGCCACCCTCATCCCAACCCGCTTCAACCGTCAACGCCGCGAAGTCTGTTTCATGCCCCAAGGCGCCACCGAGCCGGTCTTTGTCCCGTGGGAGTCGCTCAGCGCCTGGATCATCGAAGCCAAAGGCGCCACCCAGTTTGGCATCCACCGCCAATACGGCATGGGCATCGGGTTTCACCACGGCGAATCCCCCACCAGCCTCGAATTCCAATGCGCCGGCCTGCAGCTCGCGATCAGCCATTGGGAGGCGATTCGCGGTTACATGGAGTACGAGGTCAACGACCTCAAATCGATTCAGGACCTGCAAGACCTTCAAGGCCCGGACGACCCACCCCACGAAGGCCTGCACACTTTTCGTAACGCCCGCGCTCGGATGCATCAGCAGATCCGTGAAGGCCGGCGCTCGCGGCTTTCGGGGTTCTTCTGGTACCTGTATCACGTCATGACCTTATGGACGATTCCCAATCGCCTGGTTGAATGGGAAGTGCGTCGGCTGGAAAGAATCGGCAAGCAGGCGCTGCCGGAAGTCATGCGTGCCTGGTCCGAGCCGCTGCCGAAAGAGCAATGGGCCAAGCCCAGTGAAGAGTTGTTGCGGCTGAGCGAACAAGTGCGGCGGATGCACAAGCGCCAGCCGCATCGACCGATTACGCAGATTTTCGCTGAGGTTTGCAGGCGAGCTGAGTGCTGATGTTGAGCAGTTTTGTGGCCAGAGGGTGGGAGGTTTTTTGCCTGTTTGAGCGCCTTCGCGAGCAGGCTCGCTCCCACAGAGGACCGCGTTGGACGCGGATGTTTCGGTTGATCTTGGACAAAGTGGGAGACCCTCGGGGTGGCGGCCATTTCTCAGTGGTTGCTACCGGGTCGGCCAAGGAAAACCCGATGGTTCTGCTGGTTGAAAATCAATACCTCGGAAGGGCTGACCATGCTGAATAATCACAATGAGCCTCTTGTTGATGCGCAATGTGAGGTGATCAGAAAAGCGGGCGATGTAGAGCCGTTTCCAAGCGGAAAGATCACCTATCTCGCACCGTTGCCACTGCCCACACCGATGCCCCCTTATGGCCCACATATCGGTGAGTTCAATGATGTTTACATGGAATTCGGGATAGGACCGCCGCAAGTGTTCATGTGGCAGGTAACAGTAGGGTTGCCCTTTAGTGCAACCTTCATGATCACGTGCCTTTTTCCCGCAATTGCTGGTTTTATGTTTTTTCTGGCAGGTTCGGGGTGGAATGACATATGCGGCGCCATCGAAGGAGTTTTCGATGCTTTGATTGGTACGGGCTCTTTGACCATTTTTTGTTCTTTGTGTATTAACCTGGGCGTCTGGCAGCACGTCCACAAAAAACGCCTCTCCCTCATCCCAACCCGCTTCAACCGTCAACGCCGCGAAGTCTGCTTCATGCCCCGGGGCGCGACCGAACCGGTCTTCGTCCCGTGGGAATCGCTCAGCGCCTGGATTATCGAAGCCCAAGGTGCCAGCCAGTTCGGCGTCCATCACCAATACGGCATGGGCATCGGTTTTGATCACGGCGAAACCCTAACCAGCCTCGAATTCCAATGCGCCGGCCTGGAGCTCGCGATCAGCCACTGGGAAGCGATTCGCGGTTACATGGAGTACGAAGTCAACGACCTCAAATCGATCCAGGAACTGCAAGACCTGCAAGGCCCGGACGACCCGCCCCACGAAGGCCTGCACACTTTCCGCAATGCCCGCGCGCGGATGCATCAACAGATACGTGAAGGCTGCCGCTCACGGCTTTCGGGATTCTTCTGGTACCTGTATCACGTCATGACCCTATGGACGATTCCCAACCGTCTGCTCGAATGGGAAATTCGTCGGCTGGAAAGAATCGGCAAGCAGGCGGTGCCGGAAGTCATGCGCGAATGGTCCGAGCCATTGCCGAAAGAGCAATGGGCCAAGCCGAGCGAAGAGTTGTTGCGGATGAGCGAGCTGGTGCGGCAGATGCACAAGCGCCACCCGCATCGGCCGATTACCGAAATATTCGCCGCTGTCGGTGCAAGCAGACACACGACAAGGCAAGGGGCGTGATTTGCCAGTAAACTCCCCTCCTCTCGCCGCCCTTTGTTCCTCGCGGCCACCCTCTTGATCAAAATGCGGAGTCCACCTTGCGTCTGTTCCACACCTCCGACTGGCACCTTGGGCAAAACCTGCACGGCCAGGAGCGCGATTTCGAGCACGCGTGTTTTCTCGAATGGCTGCTGCGCCAGTTGCACTTGGCGCAGCCGGATGTGCTGCTGATTGCCGGCGATATCTTCGATACGGTCAATCCGCCGGTCAAAGCTCAGGAACGCCTTTACGACTTCATCGTCAGCGCTCACGAACAGCAGCCGTTGCTGACCATCGTGATGATCGCCGGCAACCATGATTCCGGCTCGCGGATCGAACTGCCGGCGCCGTTGATGCGGCGTTTGCGTACTCACGCGTTGGGTCGGGTGCTGTGGCTGGATGACGGGCAGCTCGACGCCGAACGTTTGTTGCTGCCGCTGCCGAATGCGCAGGGAGAAATCGCCGCGTGGTGTCTGGCGCTGCCGTTCTTGCGCCCGGCGGAAGTCACTGGCGCGCATCTGGGTGACAACTATCTGCGCGGCATCGGTCAGGTGCATGAATGGCTGATCGCGGCGGCGAATGCCAAGCGTCAGGCCGGGCAGGCGTTGATCGCTATCAGCCACGCGCACATGGCCGGGGGCTCGGTGTCGGAGGATTCCGAGCGTAGCCTGATCATCGGCAATGCCGAAGCGCTGCCCGCCAGCCTGTTCGGCGAAAGCATCAGTTACGTCGCCCTCGGCCATTTGCACAAGCCGCAGAAGGTCAACGGCGAGGAGCGCATCCGCTACAGCGGCTCGCCGATTCCGCTGTCGTTCTCCGAAATCGGTTATCAGCATCAGATTCTCGATGTGGTCCTCGACGGTGAAACTCTGGTCAGCGTCGAGCCGAAACTGATCCCGCGCTCGGTCAATCTGCAGCGCATCGGCCCGGCGCCGCTGGCCGAGATTCTGCTGCAACTGGCCGACCTGCCGAACATCGATCTGCTCGCCGAAACCCAGCGCCAGCCCTGGCTCGAAGTGCGCGTGCGCCTGGATGAGCCGCAGCCGGATCTGCGCCATCAAGTGGAAACCGCACTGCAAGGCAAAGCCGTGCGTCTGGTGCGCATCGCTGCTGAATACGCCGGCAATCGCGGCGTCGATGGCAGCGATGACGGCAGCACGTTGATCGAACTCGACCAGCTCACCCCGCAGGAATTGTTCAGCCGCGCCTGGCTCGACAATTACGGCAGCGAGGTCGACGACCAGACGCTCAAGGACTTCGCCGAACTGCTGCAGGACGTGCAACTGGAGGGCGAGCAGCCATGAAAATTCTCGCCATTCGTTTGAAGAACCTGGCCTCGCTGGCCGGTCCGTTCGAGATCGATTTCACCGCCGAACCGCTGGCCAGCGCCGGGCTGTTTGCGATCACCGGCCCCACAGGCGCCGGCAAAAGCACGCTGCTTGATGCGTTGTGTCTGGCGCTGTTCGGCGCCGTGCCGCGCCTGAACAACACCGGTCGCGATGCGAAAGTCCCCGACGCTGACGGTGAAATCGCCACTGGTGACCCGCGCACCTTGCTGCGGCGTGGCACGGGTGAAGGCTATGCCGAAGTGGATTTTGTCGGCGTCGATGGCCGCCGCTATCGCGCGCGCTGGGAAGCCAATCGTGCTCGCGAGAAGGCTGGCGGCAAACTCCAGGCCAGTCGGCAGAGCCTGCGCGACATCGATCAGGATCAACTGCTCGCCAGCCAGAAAGGCGAATACAAAACCCAGCTGGAAGCCGCGCTGGGCCTTAACTTTGAACAGTTCACCCGCGCGGTGCTGCTGGCGCAGAGCGAGTTCAGCGCGTTCCTCAAGGCTGACGACAACGACCGCAGTGAACTGCTGGAAAAACTCACCGACACCGCGCTGTACACCCGTCTCGGCCGCCGCGCCTTCGACAAGACCAAAGAAGCCCGCGAAGCGCACAAGCTGCTGCAGGATCAGGCTACCGGTGTGACGCCTTTGGCGCCGGAAGCTCGCGCCGAACTCGACGAGCGTTTCAACACCGCGCAGCAACAGATGAAGGCGCAACAGGCGCAGCTCAAACAGCTTGAGCAACAACACGGTTGGCTGAAGGACTTGCGTCTGTTGCAAGAGGCGCAAAAGGCCGCCAGCGAACAACTGCAAGCCGCGCAACAGCAATGGCAGGCACTGGCCGGCGAGCGGGTAAAACTAACGCGTCTGGAACAGCTTGGCCCGCAACGCCATCTGTTCGCGCGCAAGGCCGAGCTTGATGCGCTGCTGACGCCACTGGCGACGCAGATTGCCGCGCACACCCAACAACACGCCGCGTTGGGCGAACGCCAGACGCAACTGGCGCAAAACCTCGACGCAGCAAAAGTCGCCCTGAGCGAAGCGCAACAGCGCCAGAGCGAAAACGCACCGTTGCTGCGTCAGGCATTCGAAGAGCAAAGCACCCTCGCCCGTCTGATCAAGGACACTGCCAGCAGCGCCGAAGCCCGACAAACCGCCGAGCAAGCGTTCAAGGATGGCCAGAGCGCGATTCAGGCCTTGCAGGAAAAACAGGCTGAGGTCGCCGAGCGTTTGCAACGCATCGCCACCGAGCTTGAGCAGAGTGCGCATCTGGCGCCGTTGAGCGATGCCTGGAGCGCCTATCGCGACCGTCTGCAACAGCTGATGCTGATCGGCAACCGCTTGAACAAAGGCCAGAGCGAACTGGCGTCCCTCGAACAGAACGCCGCGCGCAGTGCTGAGCAACTGGCCTCGCACAAGCAACAACTGGAAGTGCTGTTCAAAGAGGCTGGCGCCGAGCCCGATGCGGTGGCCGAACAGATCGGCCTGCTCGGCACCTTGCTGCAGGACAACCGCAAACAGCTGCGCGCAATCGAAGACCTGTCGCGCTTGTGGGCGACTCAGCAGGATCTCGACAAGCGCAGCGGCGAGTTGCAACAACGTCAGCTCGACGCGCAGCAGCAACGTGAACGTCTGACCCAGGACGGTGTGAAAACCAAGGCCGAACTGACCGTCGCCGAGCAGACCCTCAGCGTCACTCGCGAGCTGCTTGAACGTCAGAGGCTGGCGCGCAGTGCCAGTGTCGAAGAGTTGCGCGCGCAGTTGCAGGACGATCAGCCCTGCCCGGTCTGCGGCAGCAACGAGCATCCCTATCACCAGCCCGAAGCGCTGTTGCAAAGCCTTGGCCGTCACGATGAAAGCGAACAGGCCAACGCCCAGCAAGTGGTCGATCAGCTCAAGGAAAAACTGATCGAACTGCGCGGCGAAGTCGGTGGCGTGATCGCACAACAGAAAGAATTGCTCCAGCAACAGGAACAACTGGCGGCGCAGCAACAAGCCCTGGCGCCGAGCCTCGACGCGCATCCGCTGGCCGCGCAACTGTTCAATCAGGGCGCCGACAAACGCGACGCCTGGCTCAGCCGCCAGACCGAGCAGTTGAACCAGAGCATCACTCAGGACGAACAACGCCAAAGTGCGCTGCTCACCTTGCAACAGGACGCTGCGCGCTTATCGCAGCAATTGCGTCAGGCTGAAGTGGCGCATCAGCAAGCGGCGCAACAGCTGAGCCATCAGCAGCATGAACTCAACAGTGATCGTCAGCGCCTTGAGGATGAACTCAGCGCGTTCGGCCCGCTGCTGCCCGCCGACACACTTGAGGCCTTGCGCCTGGAGCCGGCGGCAACGTTCATGCAGCTGGACCGGCAGATCGCCGAGCGTTTGACCCAGCTCGAACAGCAAAAGGAAGAGCTGAGCGAACAGCAGCAACGCCAGCAGACGTTGGAGAAAGAACAGGATCGCCAACAGCTGCGCACTCAGCAGCTGCACAGTGCCGAACAGCAATTCACGGCGTTGACCGAGCAGCAGCAAAGCTGTCAGGAAAAACTCGCGCAGTTACTTGGCGAGCACAGCAGCGCCGAGCATTGGCAGCAGCAGTTGGAACACGCCGTGGAACAGGCGCGCAGCGCCGAAACCAGCACCGCTGAAGAGCTGCAAAGCGTGCGCACGCAACTGGTGCAGATCGCCGCTGAGCTCAAGGCCCAACAGGAACGCCTGCAAGCACTGCAAGCTGAAGACCTGGCACTCACCGGCAAGATCGCTGATTGGCGCGCCAGCCATCCGGAACTGGATGACGGCGGCCTCGAAGACTTGCTGCGCTTCGACGACGCGCAAGTCGCCGAACTGCGCCAGACCCTTCAGCACAACGAAAAAGCCATCGAACAGGCCCAGGTCTTGTTGCAAGAGCGCGATCAGCGCCTGCTCGATCACCAGGCCCGGCAGGACGGCAATCTTGACGCGGAACAGCTGGACAGCGCCCTCGCCGAGCTGCAAAACCAGTTCGCCGTCAGCGAGCAGCAGTGCGCCGAACTGCGCGCCGAACAGGCGGAAGACCAGCGCCGACAGAACGCCAATCAGACGTTGGCCCTGCAGATCGCTGACGCCTACGCCGAGTATCAACGCTGGGCGCGACTCAGTGCCTTGATCGGCTCGGCCACCGGCGACACCTTCCGCAAGATCGCCCAGGCCTACAACCTCGACCTGCTGGTGCATCACGCCAACGCGCAGCTGCGCCAACTGGTCAAACGCTATCGCCTCAAACGTGGCGGCAGCATGCTCGGCCTGCTGGTGATGGACACGGAAATGGGCGACGAACTGCGCTCGGTGCATTCGTTGTCGGGCGGCGAGACGTTCCTCGTCTCGCTCGCCCTTGCGCTGGGTCTGGCTTCGATGGCGTCGAGCACGCTGAAAATCGAATCGCTGTTTATCGATGAAGGCTTTGGCAGCCTAGATCCGGAATCCTTGCAACTGGCCATGGACGCGCTCGATGGCTTGCAGGCGCAGGGACGCAAGGTGGCGGTGATTTCCCATGTGCAGGAAATGCACGAACGGATCCCGGTGCAGATTCAGGTGCGGCGTCAGGGCAATGGTTTGAGTACGCTGGAGGTGAAATGAACACGCTGTATTCCTTCCGCCGCTGCCCTTACGCCATGCGTGCGCGAATGGCGCTGCGTTATGCGGGTGTGCCGGTGGAGATCGTTGAGGTCAGCCTGAAGGACAAGCCGGCGGAAATGCTCGCGCTCTCGCCCAAGGGCACCGTGCCGGTGCTGAATGCCGATGGTGTGGTGATTGATGAAAGTCTGCAGATCATGCGCTGGGCGTTGGCGCAGAATGATCCGGATGATTGGTTGCTCGCCGGCGACTCGTTCGCAGCGCTGTGGATGGAAAAACTGATTGAGGGTAATGATCAGATTTTCAAATCGGCATTGAATCGCTACAAGTACGCCGAGCGTTACCCCGAGCAGCCGATGGAAGCTTATCGAGCTGAAGGTGCGTTGTTTCTGCAGAAACTGGATGAGCTGCTTGAAGGACGTGACTACTTGTTGGCCGATCATCCGAGCCTCGCCGACATCGCCCTGCTGCCTTTCATTCGCCAGTTCGCTCATGTTGATCGGAAGTGGTTCGCGCACACGCCTTATGTTCGCTTGCAGGCCTGGTTGCAGCGCTTGCTCGAATCCGAGCTGTTCATCTCGATCATGAAAAAATAACCCTTTGTCCCTTTGATCGTTCCCACGCTCCGCGTGGGAATGCAGCCGGGGACGCTCTGCGTCCCAGTGGAACGCGGAGCGTCCCTTGAGGCACTCCCACGCAGAGCGTGGGAACGATCTTCGTCAGGCCAGGGCGTTGCACATGCCCAGCGCCATGCAATCCACTTCAAACGGCCCGAGAAAATCCACCGCGACCTTGACCGGTGGATTGCCGGCCATCAGCCCCAGCGTGTTGGCGCGTTCAATGTTGTGCGCGATGTTGTGGTTGGCCTCTATGGCTCGGGCCAAGCCGCCCACCGAGCCCTGGCCAAATCCCAACAGTGAGGCGCCGTTGGTCATCAGCGCGAGGCTGGCGATGACCCAGAGTCTGTAGCCTTTCATGCGCCGCCGACTCCTGCGAGTTCGGCCCTGTCGACCATCGCGCTTTGCGAGCGCAGTTCGAACTGGATGCCGGGGTGGGCGACGTCGATCGGGACGTCGAAGCTGTGTTCCATCTGTGCGCCGATGCTGACGAACAGCACCACGGCCAGGTACAGACCGATGGCCAGGTAGGCGCCGCGTTTGGCGGAAGTGAGGATTGCGCTGGCCATGGTGTTCTCCGTGGGCAAAGGTTTCGATGGCCACAGAATCAATCAAAAAATCCGAAGCAACCACTCAGGGTTTGCAATGGTGAATATCAGCTTCGTTGATTATTTAGCGGCTCTATTTGCCCGCGAGAGAAAAACTATGGGAGTAAAACGAGCGCACGCGTAGGAGCTGCCGAAGGCTGCGATCTCTTGTTTGATCGTTCCCACGCAGAGCATGGGAACGATCAAGATCGCAGCCTTCGGCAGCTCCTACAAGGAGACGGGAATTTCAGGCTTGGGTTTTGTGATCCAGCGCGGCGTAGAAGTTGGCGCTTTGTTGCAGGTATTTCTGGGTGTAGCTCTGGGTGTGGGATTTTTTGCTGGCGATTTCGACGTTGGCACCGGCTGGCAATACCACGGTGGCAGAAATGGCGGAAGCGGCGATGACGGAGAAGAGATTGAAATTCATGGCGGTAACCCTCGTGTTCGTTTGCTTGGTTTGCCCGGTCGGGCTGTGAAACAAACGTAACGCTCGAGGGTTGCTCGCTTGAAATCTTTTGTAGCATTAGCCGATATCAGTGCAATTAATACAACGATGCAGGCCCCGCAGACCGGGGCCTGTGGCTTATTGTCGCACTAGAAACTTCAGATCGCTTGGCGCGTCGATCGGCAGTTTTTGCACGGTTTTACCCAGCAGACCGGTCTTGGCATCGCGTTCGACGACGACAATCTGGTTGCTCTTCTGGTTGGCAATCAAGACGAATTTACCGCTCGGATCGAGGGCAAACTCGCGCGGGTGATCACCCTCGACCGAGCGCTTTTGCAGCTCTTTGAGCTGACCGGTCGCAGGATCAATGCCGAACACTACGAGCTGATTGGCCGTGCCGCGATTGCTCACGTAGAGAAACTTGCCGTCAGCCGAGGCATGCAGCGCCGCGCCGGCCTTGTCCGAGGTTGGCTGGCCCGCTGCGAGATCGACCAGTTGCGTCTGGGTCAGCACGCCGTCGTTGTAGTCGAACACCGCAACCTGCGCGCTCATCTCCATGGTCAGCCAAGCGTGTTTGCCATCAGCGCTGAACAGCAGATGACGCGGGCCACTGCCGGCCGGCAAGGCAACCGAGGCGGTTTTCGCCGGGGTTAGCGGCAGGTGCGGGTTGGCCTTCGGGTCGTACTGATAGATGAAAACCTTGTCCGCGCCCAAATCATTGGAGAACACATAGCGACCGTCCGGCGAAGACACCGTCGAGTGCACGTGATTCGAGGCCTGGCGCTCAGGGTTGACCCGACTGGCCGGGTGGCCGCTCATCTGCACCACCGGTTTCAGCTGGCCGTCGGCATCGACCGGCAATACCGCCAGGGTGCCGCCCGGGTCTTCCATCACCGAGTAGTTGCTGACGAACAGGTGTCTGGCATCAGCGCTGAGGCTGGAATGGGTCGGCTCGTTGCCCAGGCTCTGCACCTGATTGATCAGGCTCAGCGCGTGGGTCTTCGGGTCGATGGCGAAGCTGCTGACGCGGCCGACCGGGTCAGTCTGGCCCGGGCCGTTTTCGTTGACCACGAACAAGCGCTTCTGGTCTTTCGAGAGGGTCAGCCAGGACGGGTTTTCGGTCTTGACCACTTGCAGCGGCTTGGCGTCGATCTGGCCGGTGGCACTGTCGAACTGCATGCGGTAGATGCCCTGGCTGGAACCGGCGGTGTACGAGCCGACCAGCAACTGCAAGGTGTCGGCGCTGGCGCTGGAAAGCCCCATCGCGCCGACGCTGCCGGCCATCAGCAAAGGCCAGAAATTACGCATCTTCATTATTGTCATCCTCATCGTCGCTGCTGCTGACTACGTCGCCGAGGGACACCAGACGATGCTCGCCCGTGGTCTTGGTGTCGCTGGCGTAACCGACGATCAGCCAGCTCTGCAGCGTCTCATCGAACGTCGCTTGCGCGACCTGCGCCGGGGTGAATTCCCAGTGCTTGGCTGCACGGCCATCAATGCATTCGATGTGCAGGTTATCGTCCTCGTCGAGGGCGAAGTCGAAGGCGTGCAGGCCATCGATTTCGACCATACCGCAATGTTCGAGGGCGTTGAGAAGGGTTTGGGCAGTCATGGCAAACAGTCTTTCTAGGGGGGAAAGGGCCAATGATAGCCCAATGTGATCCAGAGGCCCCTGCTGGAATCTCTGTCTGATCGTTCCCACGCTCCGCGTGGGAATGCCTCAAGGGACGCTCCGCGTTCCAGTGGGACGCAGAGCGTCCCGGGCTGCATTCCCACGCAGAGCGTGGGAACGATCAACACAAAAAATCGCGGTGTTGGCTAGATCGCCTCACGCGATGGCTTGCCATCCACCAGGCGCTGAATCCGCAGCGGGTTGGCGTTTTTCAGTGGTTCGGGCAGCAAGCTGTCCGGGTAGTTCTGGAAGCACACCGGGCGCAGGAAGCGATCGATCGCCAGCGTGCCCACTGACGTGCCGCGCGCATCGGACGTTGCCGGGTACGGGCCGCCATGAACCATCGAATCGCACACTTCGACACCAGTCGGATAACCATTGAGCAGGATGCGCCCGACTTTCTGTTCCAGCAGCGGCGTCAGTTCGGCGAATTGCTCGAAGTCAGACGGCTCACCAATGATCGTCGCGGTCAGTTGACCGTGCAGGCCATGCAGCGCCGCGCTGAGCTGTGCCTGATCGGCCACTTCGACGATTACTGTGGTCGGGCCGAACACTTCTTCCTGCAGCACTTCGTCACCGTTGATCAACAGGCTGACATCAGCCTTGAACAACTGCGGCTGCGCCTGATTGCCCTGCTGCGGATTACCGGCCAGATGCTCAATGCCGCTGTGCGCCAGAAGCTTTTCCAGGCCTTTGCCATAGCTGCCGAGGGTGCCGGCGTTGAGCATGGTTTGCGCCGGTTGATCACCGATCGCAGCGGCGACTTGCTCTACAAACGCGCTGAACTGCGCAGAGCGAATACCGATGACCAGACCTGGATTGGTGCAGAACTGACCGCAACCCTGCACCACCGAAGCGGTGAGGTCGCGCGCGACGGTTTCCGCACGCGTGGCCAGTGCCTGCGGCAAGACAATCACCGGGTTGATGCTCGACATCTCGGCGAACACCGGGATCGGTTGCGGACGTGCAGCGGCCATGTCGCACAAAGCGCGACCGCCCTTCAGTGAGCCAGTGAAACCAACGGCCTGAATTGCCGGATGCTTGACCAGCCATTCGCCGACGCCGCCACCGTAAATCATGTTGAACACGCCAGCGGGCATACCGGTTTTTTCTGCGGCACGAATGATCGCGTCGGCGACCAGTTCAGCGGTGGCCATGTGGCCGCTGTGGGCCTTGAATACCACCGGGCAACCGGCGGCCAGCGCTGCTGCGGTATCGCCACCGGCAGTGGAGAAAGCCAGCGGGAAGTTGCTCGCACCAAACACCGCGACCGGGCCGAGGCCGATGCGATACTGGCGCAGGTCCGGACGAGGCAGTGGCTGGCGATCAGGCAGTGCCAGATCGATCCGTGCGCCGTAGAAATCACCGCGACGCAGGACTTTGGCGAACAGACGCATCTGCCCGCTGGTGCGACCGCGCTCGCCCTGAATGCGCCCGGCTGGCAGCGCGGTTTCGCGGCAGACTACGGCAACGAAATCGTCGCCAAGCGCATCCAGCTCATCCGCGACTGCGTCGAGGAACTGCGCGCGACGTTCGGCGCTGAGGCTGCGATAGGTCGGATAAGCCGCAGCGGCGGCCTTGGCGGCGGCATCGACCTCTTCGGCCGTGGCCTGGATGAACTCATGCGGCAAGGCCTCGCCAGTGCTGGCGTCGACCGAGTGCAGTTTGACGCTGCCGGCGGCGCTGCGCTGACCGCCGATGTAGTTGTGACCGAGAATCTGAGTCATGGGATCTCCTTAAAGGGTGCCGATGCTGTCCGGTTCAAAAGCCGCTTTGACCGGTGCGATACCGTTTACCAGCGGTGCGCCGAAGTCGGCCTGGCTGATCTCGAACGTGTCGCCCGGCTGGGTGCGGATGCCGTCGGCAAACGACAGGGTCGCAGTGCCGAAAAAGTGAATATGCACGTCGCCCGGACGCAGGAACTGACTGTATTTGAAGTGGTGGTACTCGAGGTTCGCCAGGCTGTGGCACATGTTGGCCTCGCCACTGAGGAACTCGTTCTGCCAGAGCACTTCGCCGTCACGCAGGATTCGGCTGGTGCCGGCAAGGTGTTGAGGCAATTCACCGGTGCGAAGTTCCGGGCCATAACTGCAACTGCGCAATTTCGAGTGCGCCAGGTACAGGTAATTCTTGCGCTCCATGACGTGGTCGGAGAACTCGTTGCCCACCGCGAAACCGAGGCGATACGGCTTGCCATCGTTGCCGATGACGTACAGGCCGGCCATCTCCGGCTCTTCGCCAGCGTCTTCGGCGAACGGCGGCAGCGGGAACGCCTGCCCCGGACGCACGACAATGCTGCCGTCGCCCTTGTAGAACCACTCTGGTTGCACACCGGCCTGCCCCGCCGCCGGTTTGCCACCCTCCACGCCCCATTTGAAAATGCGCATGGTGTCGGTCATTGCCGCTTCATCGCCGGCCTGCTGGTGCATCTTGTCCCGGGCCGAAGCGCTGCCCAGATGGGTCAGGCCGGTACCGCTGACCAGCATGTGCGCCGGGTCCGGGTGATCGAGTGGCGGCAGGATGCGCAGGTCTTTGAGCAATTGCGCGTAGTCGTGGCTCGCGCCGAGGCCGAGGCTTTGTACTTGCTGCTCAAGGGAGCTGCCAGCCTCGATTGCCGCCAGGGCCAGATCACGGACACTGCGGGCGTCCTCGACTTCGCGGACCTGACCGTTGTCGACCACGCCGACCCGGCGCTCGCCGTTGGGTAATTCGAATTGAACCAGATGCATATGTCCTCTCCTTTATCCAAAATTCCGAAACACCGCAAAACCCTGTGGGAGCTGGCTTGCCAGCGATAGCAACCTGTCTGACACGTCAATGTTGGATGTGCCGCCATCATCGCTGGCAAGCCAGCTCCCACAGGGGTGGTAATTGAGCCATAGGTGTCAGGTTCGGGTCGCGCCACGGGCACTTGCTGCGAACTGGTCGACGGGCAGCACATGCTTGCGTTCCAGCACGCGGTAGACGATGCCGGTCAGAATCAGCCCGAACACCATCACGCCCGAGAGGAAGTACAACCCCGAAGCCAGATTGCCGGTGTATTCCTTCAACGCGCCGATCACGAACGGCCCGATATACCCGCCCAGATTGCCCACCGAGTTGATCAAGGCAATCCCCGCCGCCGCACTCGCGCCAGCAAAGAAACGCCCCGGCAAGGTCCAGAACACTGCGGTGCATGAGAACAGCGCGAACGCCACCAGACACAGCGCCGCCAGTTGCGCCACCGGCAGCGACAGCCAGGCACTGAGGAACAGGCCCAGCGCACCGAGCACATAGAGCACCGCCAAGTGGCCGTAGCGATCATTCAAACGGTCGGAACTGCGCGGAATGATCAGCAGGCCGATGATCCCGAAAATGTATGGCACCGAAGAGACGAAACCGGTGACCAGATCGCTGCCGCCGAACTGTTTGATCAACGTCGGCAGCCACAGGCCCAGACCATAAATGCTCAGGGTCACCGGCAGATAGAACAGCGCCAGCAACAACACACGTTTGTCTTTCAGCGCATGCAGCGGATTGCCGTGACGGGTCTGGCCGTACTCCTGCAAATCCTTTTTCAGTTCGCCGGTCAGCCAGTCTTTTTCCGCCTGATCCATCCACTTCACTTGCTGCGGGCCGTCCGGCAGCCAGCGCAGGACCGGCCAGGTCAGCAGGATCGCCGGGGTGCCGATGACGATGAACAGCCACTGCCAGCCGTGCAGGCCGAGGATGCCGTCCATGCCCAGCAAACCGCCGGACACGGGACCGGTGATCATCATCGCGATGGGTTGCGAGAGGATGAACAGGCCGAGGATCTTGCCGCGATGGCGCACCGGGAACCATTGGGTGATGTAGTACAGCACGCCGGGGAAGAAGCCCGCCTCGGCCGCGCCGAGCAGAAAGCGCATCACGTAGAAGCTGTGCGGCCCTTGCACGAAGGCCATGCCGATGGTGATCGCGCCCCAGGTGATCATGATCCGCGCGAACCAGCGTCGTGCGCCGAAGCGTTCGAGCATCAGGTTGCTGGGAATCTCTAGAAGAAAGTAACCAATGAAGAACAGCCCGGCACCGAGGCCATAGGCGGCGTCGCCGATGCCGATGTCGGCGCCCATGTGCAGCTTGGCGAAGCCGACGGCGGAGCGATCCACATAGGCGATCAGGTACAGCAGGATCAGGAAGGGAATCAGTTTCAGTGTGATGCGCCGGACAAGCCGCAATTCCTGGCTCATGAGATCGGTCTCCGATTGTTGTTTTTATAGAACCTCGGGGGACGCCTCTCGCCAAAACAGCCAGGGCCATCCCTCCGTTGAAAACGACTATATAGTAATACTAATTACCCAACAACACTTCCAAAGCGCGGATTTTGAGCTTAGATTAAGCGTCAGCTCGCAAACAATAGTCTTACAATAAGAGAATCGATCATGTCTGATAAGAAACCCACCCTGCGCTCCGCCCAATGGTTTGGCACGGCCGACAAGAACGGCTTCATGTACCGCAGCTGGATGAAGAATCAGGGCATCGCCGACCATCAGTTCCACGGCAAGCCGATCATCGGCATCTGCAATACCTGGTCGGAACTGACCCCGTGCAACGCGCACTTCCGCCAGATCGCGGAGCACGTCAAACGCGGGGTGATCGAGGCCGGGGGTTTTCCGGTGGAATTCCCGGTGTTCTCCAATGGCGAATCGAACCTGCGCCCGACTGCCATGCTCACCCGCAACCTAGCGAGCATGGACGTTGAAGAAGCGATTCGCGGCAACCCGATCGACGGCGTCGTGCTGCTCACCGGTTGCGACAAAACCACTCCAGCACTGCTGATGGGTGCGGCCAGTTGCGACGTGCCGGCCATCGTCGTCACCGGCGGGCCGATGCTCAACGGCAAGCACAAAGGCAAGGACATCGGCTCCGGCACCGTGGTCTGGCAGCTCAGCGAACAGGTCAAGGCCGGCACCATCACCATCGACGACTTCCTCGCAGCCGAGGGCGGCATGTCGCGTTCGGCGGGCACCTGCAACACCATGGGCACCGCGTCGACCATGGCCTGCATGGCTGAAGCGCTGGGCACTTCGCTGCCGCACAACGCCGCGATTCCGGCAGTGGATGCACGGCGTTATGTGCTGGCGCACATGTCCGGCATGCGTGCGGTGGAGATGGTTCGCGAAGATTTGAAACTGTCGAAGATCCTCACCAAGGAAGCCTTTGAAAACGCCATTCGCGTCAACGCCGCCATCGGTGGTTCGACCAATGCCGTGATCCACTTGAAAGCCATCGCCGGGCGCATCGGCGTCGAGCTCGATCTGGACGACTGGACGCGCATCGGTCGCGGCATGCCGACCATCGTCGACCTGCAACCGTCCGGGCGTTTCCTGATGGAAGAGTTCTACTACGCCGGTGGCCTGCCAGCGGTACTGCGTCGCCTCGGTGAAGCCAATCTGATCCCCAACCCGAACGCACTGACCGTCAACGGCAAGTCCATCGGCGAGAACACCAAGGACGCGCCGATCTATGGCGAAGACCAAGTGATCCGCACCCTCGACAATCCGATTCGCGCTGACGGTGGCATCTGCGTGTTGCGCGGCAATCTGGCGCCGCTGGGCGCGGTACTCAAGCCGTCCGCCGCTAGCGCTGAACTGATGCAGCATCGCGGTCGCGCGGTGGTGTTCGAGAACTTCGACATGTACAAGGCGCGGATCAACGATCCGGAGCTGGACGTCGATAAGGATTCGATTCTGGTAATGAAGAACTGCGGGCCGAAGGGTTATCCGGGCATGGCTGAAGTCGGCAACATGGGCCTGCCGGCCAAGCTGTTGGCGCAAGGCGTGACGGACATGGTGCGCATTTCCGATGCACGGATGAGCGGCACCGCTTACGGCACGGTGGTTCTGCACGTCGCGCCGGAAGCGGCAGCGGGCGGGCCTTTGGCGGCAGTAAAGGAAGGCGACTGGATCGAACTCGATTGCGCCAGCGGCCGTCTGCATCTGGACATTCCGGATGCTGAACTGGCCGCACGCATGGCCGATCTGCAAGCACCGCAGCAGTTGCTGGTGGGCGGTTATCGTCAACTGTACATCGATCACGTCCTGCAGGCGGATCAGGGTTGCGACTTTGACTTCCTGGTTGGTTGCCGAGGTGCCGAGGTTCCGCGCCACTCCCACTGACAGCGCAATTCCCCTGTGGGAGCGAGCCTGCTCGCGAAGACGGAGTGTCAGTCGACATCTATTTGACTGGAATACCGCCTTCGCGAGCAGGCTCGCTCCCACATTTGGTTTTGTGTCTGCCTCAAGATTGTCTGGTGCCTGCTATGATGCGCGGCATCTCCATCGCTCAGGATCGCGCCACTCCCCATGGATTACCGCAAACCTTCCGACCGTAAAAGCATGCACTCGCGCATCGTCCAGGAACTGGGCATGCAGATCGTCTCCGGACGCTTTTTGCCCGACGACAAACTGCCCGCCGAAGCCCTGCTTTGCGAGGAGTACGCGGTCAGTCGCCCGGTGTTGCGCGAAGCCACCCGGGTGCTGGTGGCCAAGGGTCTGGTGTATTCCAAACCGCGCGTCGGCACCGTGGTCAAGGCTCGCCGCGAATGGCACATGCTCGACCCGGACGTGCTGCACTGGCTGATGCAGAGCAGTCCGCAGAATGAATTCTTCAACGTGCTGACCAGCGTGCGCAGCATCATCGAACCGGCAGCCGCCGCCCTCGCCGCCCAGCATGCAACCGATGCCGACATCGCCGCGATCAACGAAGCCTACCAACGCATGGAAGCCGCGCCGACCCCGGAAGCGCTGTTGCAGCCGGACCTGGACTTCCACAGCCGCATCGCCGATGCGACGCACAACGACCTGCTGGCGAACCTGTGCAACATGTTGGCGGTAGCGATTGCCGAGGCGTTGAAGCATTCCAATCAGCGGCCGAATCTGCATGAACTGGCGTTGCCGCGGCACAAGGCGATTCTGACCGCGATCGAGAATCGTGATGCCCTGGGTGCCCGGCATGCGACGCTGGTGCAGCTGGATGATGCGCGCAGTGCGTTGAGTGTGGTGCTTGGCGCTGAGCTCACTTAGAGCAAAGTCAAAAGATCGCAGCCTTCGGCAGCTCCTACCTTGGAATGCGTTCCCCTGTAGGAGCTGCCGAAGGCTGCGATCTTTTGATCTTGATTCACAAAAAAAGCCGCAACCCCTCAAGGTTGCGGCTTTGTCGTTTCAGCCCTTCAGATCAGTGGGCAAACAGCGAATTGCCCTTCTGCCCCGCCAGCTTCTCCGGCTTGATCAGGAACTTGGCCAGCGCCGGCAGCAGCCACAGCGCGCCGAACATGTTCCACAGCAGCATGAAGGTCAGCATCAGGCCCATGTCGGCCTGGAACTTGATCGCCGAGAAGATCCAGGTGCACACGCCGATCGCCAGGCACAGGCCGGTGAACAGCACCGCTTTACCGGTCGACTTCAGCGTCTGGTAATAGGCTTCCTGCAACGGCAGCCCGGCACGCAGGAAACTTTCCAGGCGGCTGTAGATGTAGATGCCGTAGTCCACGCCAATCCCCACGCCCAACGCCACCACCGGCAGCGTCGCGACTTTCACGCCGATGCCCATGAACGCCATCAGCGCGTTGCCGAGCACCGAGGTGAGCACCAGCGGCAGGACGATGCACAGGGTCGCTGCCCATGAGCGGAAGGTGATCATGCACATCACCGCCACGCAGATGTACACCAGAATCAGAATGGTCAGCTCAGCCTGTTTGATGACTTCGTTGGTGGCCGCTTCGATCCCGGCGTTACCGGCAGCAAGGATGAATTCCAGACCGTCCTTGTTGTTTTCCTTGGCGAACTCCTGCACCGCGTTGACCGCACGATCGAGGGTCTCAGCTTTGTGATCGTTGAGGAACACCAGCACTGGCGCCAGCGAGCAGCTGTTGTTGTACAGGCCATCGGCGCGGGCGATCGAGTTGTTCAGCACGTCCGGATTGCGCGACAGGGTTTCCCATTTCAGGTTGCCCTCGTTCATGCCCTTGATCATCTGCTTGGACACGGTCACCAGCGAGATCGCCGACTGCACGCCCTCGGTGTTCTGCATCTTCCACATCAGCTGATCGATCGGCGCCATGGCTTCGTAGCGCGAGCAGCCTTCGGCCTTGGTCTTGACCATCACCACCAGCACGTCGGAGCTGGTCGAGTAGTTGCTGATGATGAAGTTGTTGTCCTTGTTATAGCGCGAGTCCGGACGCAGTTCCGGCGCGCCTTGGTCGAGGTCGCCGATCTTCAGGTTCTGGCTGTACCAGAGGCCGCCACCGAAGGCGATCAGCGCCAAGGCTACCGAAATCGGTGCGACTTTCGGGCTGGCGAAGTTCGACAGCAGGCGCCAGAACGGATGTTCACGGTTCGCATCTTTCTTGCTCTTGGCAATCGCGCGCTTGCTGATGCCGACATAGGAAATCGCCACCGGCAGCAGGATCAGGTTGGTGAACACGATCACCGCAACGCCGATGGACGCGCCGATCGCCAGTTCACGGATCACCCCGATGTCGATGATCAGCAGGGTGATGAAGCCCACCGCATCGGCGAGAATCGCGATCATCCCCGGCAGGAACAACTGCCGGAAGGTGCGCCGTGCAGCGGTCAGGGCGTTATCGGCCTCGCTGGATTGCAGGGCGATACCGTTGATCTTCTGCACGCCGTGGGAGATGCCAATGGCGAAAATCAGGAACGGCACCAGCATCGAATACGGGTCGAGCCCGAAGCCGAAGAAGTGCATCAACCCGAGTTGCCAGACCACCGCCACCAGCGTCGTGCTCAACACCGCGATGGTGCTGCGCAGGCAGTTGGTGAACCACAGCAGCAGAATCAGGGTGATGACGAAGGCGACACCGAAGAACAGCACCACCATCACCAGACCGTCGATCAGGTCGCCGACCTTCTTGGCGAAACCGACAATATGGATCTTGATGTTGGGGTTCTGCGCTTCGAACTTGTTGCGGATCTTGTCTTCGAGCTCATGGGAGAACTGGCGATAGTCCAGCGCCAGCAACTTGCCCTGGTCCTGCGGGTCCGGGTAGGCCTCCAGCAGCGGGATGTCGACGATGCTCGACTTGAAGTCGTTGGCCACCAGACGCCCGACCTGGCCAGACTTGAGCACGTTGTTGCGCAGCAGATCGAGGCTGTCCTGGGAACCGTTGTAGCTCTGCGGAATCACTTCACCGCCGGCGAAACCCTCTTCGGTCACTTCGGTCCAGCGTACGCTCGGGCTCCACAGCGATTTGAGGCCGGAACGGTCGACGCCGGAAATGTAGAACACTTCGTCGTTGATCTGGCGCAGGGTCTCCATGTACTCCTTGGAGAAAATGTCGCCGTCGGTGGCTTCCACCGAAATACGCACGGTGTTGCCGAGGTTCGCCAGATCGTTGCGGTGCTCCATCATCTTTTCGATGAAGGGATGCTGCAGCGGGATCATTTTTTCAAAACTGGTCGACGGCCGGATCAGCGTGGCCTGCCAGAACAGGAAAATGCTCACCACCAGGCAGATCAGGATCACGGCCGGACGGTTGTTGAAGATCAGGCGCTCGAGAACCGTCGCCTTTTCCTGCTGAGGAGTGATCAAGGAAGTCATAGCCCCGCCTTCTTGTTATTGGTCTCGGCACCGTTTGGCAGGGTGATGTGCAAACCACCCTGCCCGGTCAGAATCAGGTTGCCGTTGCCGGCGGCGGTGACCGACGACAGCGAAATGCGATCCGGGCGGTTGAACACGCTGAAGGTTTCGCCGTTGTCGCTGCTGCTGATCACCGAACCGCCGTTACCGACGATCACGATCGAGCCGTCTTCGAGCAGCGTGCCGCCAGACAGACCGAACTCCAGCGCACCGCGAGCGGCTTTGAGTTCGACCTGCTCCCAGTTGCTGCCGAAATCAGTGGAGCGATAGAGGTTGCCGCGCAAGCCGTAAGCAAGGAGGGTCTGCGGTTGCGCTGTGCCGATCACGCCGAACAGTGAACCTTCGTACGGGCCTTCAAGTTTTTCCCAGGTCTGGCCGTCATCGGCGGAGCGGAACATGCTGCCGGACTCGCCGACGATGAACAGCCCGGCGTCTTTCACGGCGGCGATGGCGTTGAGGTGGAACTGGTCTTCGTTGTCGAGGCGATCGCTGACGTCTTCCCAGTTTTTGCCGCCGTCGGTGGTTTCCAGCAGCGTGCCGTAGGCGCCCACGGCAAAGCCGCTGCTGGCGTCCTTGAACCAGACGTCGAGCAGCGGCGATTCGCGTGCGAGATCTTCGAATTGCTTGGTCCAGGTCAGACCGCCGTCTGCACTGGCGAGAATCTGTGCGTCGTGGCCCACGGCCCAGCCGTTTTTGTCATCGACGAAATACACGGCGGTGAGCAGTTGCCGGGTTGGCACCTTGGCCTGGGTCCAGGTTTTGCCCTGGTCATCGGAATAGACGATGTGCCCGCGATCGCCGACCGCGACCAGACGCGCGCCAGCGTGGACGACATCAAGAATCAGGCTTTTTGCGGCCTTGGCCGATTCGGTGGCATAGACCACTTCAGCCGGGGCCTCGGCGGCAATCACAGGTGCCGATAACGTGGCAAAGCCCAGCAGCGAGAGTGCTGTGGCCAGCAACGCGGTGTTGCGTAACGCCGGCGGGCGGCAACGACTCATAGACCTTCCCCTATTTATTATTGTTGGGCCATCGGGCCTTCAAGGGCGCCGCAAGGGTGCTCGGCTAGTGGCAGATCAGAAGCATAGTCCTGAAACCCGCAATCCAGAGCCCCTTCGGAAGCTGGCTCATCCTATCGGGCTTTGCAAATGTCTGACAATCGGCGCCGCGTTATCTTTTGTTAACCGAAAGCGGCTCTCTGTAACCCATCATTTTCCCTGTGGGAGCGAGCCTGCTCGCGAATGCGGTGTATCAGTCACCCTGTTTATTGGCTGACCCATCGCTTTCGCGAGCAGGCTCGCTCCCACAGGGTTTGTAGTGATGGTTGGTTTTGCGACAAAGGGTGAATGCGCAGCCATTCGTAGGATGGATGACGCAATTGTTGTGGAGGGGACTTGCAGGATTGGTATTATGGTATACCATCAGACGCACAGACACTCTCAATCCCTCAACGGAGCAGCTCATGAGTTTCGAAATTCGCAAGATCGTCAGCTATGTCGAAGAAACCTTCATCGAAGGCGGCAAGGCTACTGACAAGCCGGTGACCATGGTCGGCCTCGCCGTGGTGATGAAGAACCCGTGGGTGGGCAACGGTTTTGTCGAAGACCTCAAGCCGCAGATCCGCGCCAACTGCTCCGACCTCGGCGCAATGATGGTCGAGCGCCTGGTGGGCATCATTGGTGGCGCCGAGAAGATCGAGGCTTACGGCAAAGCGGCGGTGGTCGGCGCTGACGGCGAGATCGAGCACGCGTCGGCGGTGATCCACACCCTGCGCTTCGGCAACCACTATCGCGAAGCGGTGAAAGCCAAGAGCTACCTGAGCTTCACCAACAAGCGCGGCGGTCCGGGCACGTCGATTCAGATCCCGATGATGCACAAGGACGACGAAGGCCTGCGTTCGCACTACATCACCCTGGAAATGCAGATTGAAGACGCGCCGCGTGCCGACGAAATCGTCGTCGTGCTGGGTTGCGCCGACGGTGGCCGCCTGCACCCGCGTATCGGCAACCGCTACATCGATCTGGAAGAACTGGCCGCCGAAAAAGCCCAGTAATCACAACAAGAAAGGCATTGCAGGAGCGCTCCATGATTCGGCTCACCGCTGAACTCACCCCGGCTGGCACCAGTTACCTGGCGACCGGCCAAGGCCAGCCCGTGGTCTTGATCCACGGCGTGGGCCTGAACAAAGAAATGTGGGGCGGGCAGATTGTCGGCCTCGCCAGCCAGTACCAGGTGATCGCCTACGACATGCTCGGCCACGGCGCCAGTCCGCGCCCGGCCAGCGGCACCGACCTGCTTGGTTACGCCGATCAGTTGCTCGAGCTGCTCGATCATCTGAATCTGCTCCAGGCAGCGGTGATCGGTTTCTCCATGGGCGGTCTGGTCGCGAGGGCCTTCGCCCTGCACTACCCGGAGCGCCTGCAAAGCCTGGTGGTGTTGAACAGCGTCTTCAACCGCAGCGAAGAACAGCGTGCCGGTGTCATTGCCCGCACTGCGCAGGCTGCCGAACATGGCCCGGACGCCAACGCCGAAGCCGCCCTGTCACGCTGGTTCAGCCGTGAATATCAGGCGGCCAACCCGGCGCAGATCGCCGCGTTGCGCCAGACTCTGGCCAACAACGATCCGCAGGGTTACCTGACCACTTATGAATTGTTTGCCACCCAGGACATGTATCGCGCCGACGACCTGAGCAGCATTCAGGCGCCGACACTGATCGCCACTGGCGAGCTCGACCCTGGCTCGACGCCGGAAATGGCCGAGCAACTGGCCCGGCGCATCCCCGGCGCGAAGGTTGCCGTGCTGCCCGAGCAACGGCATATGATGCCGGTAGAGTCGCCGCGTCTGGTCAACCAGACGCTGCTGGAATTTCTCCAATTCGCACACGCCCGACAAAACCATATAAAGGGGATCGTTGCATGACACTCGCACGCTTCCAGATGTGCATCGGCGGAGACTGGGTCGACGCCCTCTCCGGCAAGACCTTCGAAAGCCTCAACCCGGCCTCTGCGCAGGCCTGGGCGGAACTGCCCGACGCCGATGAAGCGGACGTCGAACGCGCCGTGCAAGCAGCGCAAACTGCTTTTGACAGCCCGGCGTGGCGCGGTCTGACCGCCACTGCGCGGGGCAAATTGTTGCGCCGCCTCGGCGATCTGATCGCAGAAAACAAGGAACACCTGGCGCAGCTTGAAAGCCGCGACAACGGCAAGCTGATCCGCGAAACCCGTGGCCAGGTCAGCTACCTGCCGGAGTTCTTCCACTACACCGCAGGCCTGGCTGACAAACTGGAAGGCGGCACCCTGCCGCTGGACAAGCCTGACCTGTTTGCCTACACCGTGCACGAAGCCATGGGTGTGGTCGCCGCGATCATTCCATGGAACAGCCCGCTGTACCTGACCGCGATCAAACTTGCCCCGGCCCTCGCCGCCGGCAACACGATTGTGATCAAGCCGTCCGAGCACGCCTCGGCGACCATTCTCGAGCTGGCGCGTCTGGCCCTTGAAGCCGGGATTCCGCCGGGCGTGGTCAACGTCGTCACCGGTTACGGCCCGAGCACTGGCGCCGCCCTCACCCGCCATCCACTGATCCGCAAGATCGCCTTCACCGGCGGCGCCGCGACGGCACGGCATGTGGTGCGCAGCAGCGCCGAAAACTTCGCCAAGCTGTCGCTGGAGCTCGGCGGCAAGTCGCCGAACATCATTTTCGCCGACGCCGATCTGGACAGCGCGATCAACGGCGCGATTGCCGGGATCTACGCGGCGTCCGGGCAGAGTTGCGTGTCCGGTTCGCGCTTGCTGGTGCAGGACGAAATCTACGACGAATTCGTCAATCGTCTGGTCGAGCGCGCCCAGCGCATCCGCATCGGCAACCCACAGGAAGACAACAGTGAAATGGGCCCGATGGCCACCGCGCAGCAACTGGCGGTGGTCGAAGGTCTGGTCGCCGATGCGATCGCTGAAGGCGCGCGTTTGCGCACCGGTGGCAAGCGTCCGGCGGGTCTCGGCGAAGGCTGGTTCTACGAGCCGACGCTGTTCGAGTGCGACCGCAATTCGATGAAGATCATGCAGGAAGAAGTCTTCGGCCCGGTGGCTTCGGTGATTCGCTTCAAAGACGAAGCCGAAGCACTGGCGATCGCCAACGACTCGCAGTTCGGCCTCGCTGCCGGCATCTGGACCCGCGATCTCGGTCGCGCCCATCGCCTCGCCCGCGATGTGCGCTCGGGGATTATCTGGGTCAACACTTACCGCGCAGTGTCGGCGATGGCGCCGATCGGCGGCTTCAAGAACAGTGGCTATGGACGCGAAAGCGGCATCGACTCGGTGCTGGCCTACACCGAACTGAAAACGGTGTGGATCAACCTCTCCCAGGCGCCAATGCCTGATCCGTTTGTGATGCGCTAGGAGTCCTGCGAAATGATTGAACCCGGCATTTACAAAGACGTCATGAGCTCGTTCCCGTCCGGCGTCACGGTGGTCACCACCCTCGACCCGGACGGCGGCATCGTCGGTATCACCGCCAGCGCGTTCAGCGCGCTGTCGATCGACCCGGCGCTGGTGCTGTTCTGCCCTAACTACGCCTCCGACACTTATCCGGTGCTGCGCGACAGCAAGAAGTTCGCGATCCACTTGCTGTCGGCTGACCAGACGGCTGAGGCCTATGCGTTCGCCAGTAAAGGCAAGGACAAGGCCAAGGACATCGAGTGGCATTTGAGCGATCTGGGCAACCCGATTCTGGCCAAGGCGACGGCGATCATCGAGTGCGAGTTGTGGCGTGAGTACGATGGTGGTGATCACGCGATCATTGTCGGCGCAGTGAAGAACCTGATCCTGCCCGAGCAACCGGTGACGCCGATGATTTATCACAAAGGCAAGCTCGGCCCGTTGCCGACTCTGGCCTGACGAATTCACACAAATCCCTGTAGGAGCTGCCGAAGGCTGCGATCTTTTGATCTTGTTTTCAAAAGTCAAAGTCAAAAGATCGCAGCCTTCGGCAGCTCCTACACGAGGGATCTGTGGTGACTGGAGGAATGATGAGTAACGAGAAATATGAAAAGGGTCTGAAAATCCGCACTCAGGTGCTCGGCGAAGCCTACGTGCAGCGCTCGATAGACAACGCCGACGACTTCACCCGTCCGCTGCAGGAAATGGTCACTGAATACTGCTGGGGCCATGTCTGGGGGCGTGAGGGTCTGTCGCTCAAGGAGCGCAGCATGATCAACCTGGCGATGATCTCGGCGCTCAACCGCCCGCATGAACTCAAGCTGCATGTGCGTGGCGCCTTGCGTAACGGCCTGAGTCGTGAGCAAATACGCGAAATTCTGCTTCAGGTCGGCATTTATTGCGGCGTTCCGGCGGCCGTGGACAGTTTCCGGCTGGCCCGTGAAGCCTTTGCCGAAGCCGACGCCGAGGCCTCCAGTTAACCCTCGGCTGTTTTGATGCCCGTCTGGCATGGACAGCCAAGCTCAAGAGCGGACCCCATGAAACGCCAGCCACTCGACGACAGCTTCAAGGTCAATCGCAACCCCGTTACCCTGCGCGAAATCGTGCTGGACAAACTGCGTAGCGCGATCATGAATTTCCAGCTCATGCCAGGCGATCGCCTGGTCGAACGCGACCTCTGTGATCGCCTCGGCGTCAGCCGCACTTCGGTGCGCGAAGCCTTGCGTCACCTTGAATCCGAAGGTCTCGTCGAATTCGCCGATGCCAAAGGCCCGCGCGTGGCCATCATCACCCTCGACGACGCCGTCGATATCTACGAATTGCGTTGCGTGCTCGAAGGCTTGATCGTGCAGTTGTTCACCCTGCGTGCCAAAGCCAAGGACATCAAGGCCCTGGAAAAAGCCCTCGATGACAACCGCAAGGCGTTGAAGGACGGCGAGCTGCAACAGGTGATCGACTCGGTGCAGGGCTTCTACGACGTGCTGCTCGAAGGCTCGGGCAACCATGTCGCCGCCACGCAATTGCGTCAGTTGCAGGCGCGCATCAGCTATCTGCGCGCGACCTCGGTCTCCCAGGAAAACCGACGCGGCGCGAGTAATCACGAGATGGAAAAAATGGTCGAGGCGATCAAGAGCGGCGATCCGCTGGCGGCGCATCAGGCGTGTGTCGATCACGTCCGCGCGGCGGCCGCCGTGGCCCTCGATTACCTCAAGCGCAAACAGGAAGAGACCGGCGTCGCCGTCAAAGGCACCCCGGCGATCACCCTGCCGATCGCGCTGAAAGAACCCCGCATAGGTCAATGACATGTTCAGCCCGAGCTTTTGCCCGAAATGCGGTGGCCCTGACCTTGGTCAGCAGACGCCGCCGGGCGATACGCACGAGCGCCTGATGTGCCGCGGCTGCGGCTATATCCACTACGTCAATCCGAAGATCATTGCCGGCTGCATTATTGAGCAGGACGGCAAATACCTCTTGTGCCAACGGGCGATCCCCCCGCGCCCGGGCACCTGGACGCTGCCGGCCGGTTTCATGGAAAGCGGCGAAACCACCGAGCAGGCGGCGCTGCGCGAAGTCTGGGAAGAAAGCGGCGTGCGCGCGGAAATCGTCTCGCCGTATTCGATTTTCAGCGTGCCGAAGATCAGCGAGGTGTACATCATCTTCCGCGCCATCGCCCTGGAGATCACCGGGCAGTTTGGGCCGGAAACCATGGATTACAAGTTCTTCGCCCCTGAAGAGATTCCGTGGGAGCAGATCTATTACCCAGCGATCCGGCAGATTCTCGAGCGCTATATCGAAGAGCGCCAGGCTGGGGTTTACGGGATTTACGTGGGCAATGATGACAGCGGCAAAATCCATTTCATGCGCTGATCACCACCTATACCCCTGTGGGAGCGAGCCTGCTCGCGAAGGCGTCGTGTCAGTCGATACAAATGTTGAATGATCGAACGCATTCGCGAGCAGGCTCGCTCCCACATAGTTTGGTGGTGTGGCTCAGTTCGGGGCGATGCCTTCTACGATGATGATCTCCGCCCTCGCCCATTCTTCGCGGTAGCTCTTCGCCTCCTGATACGCCGCCGAGCGGTAGCACGCCACGGCTGTTTCGTAGCTTTCAAACTCGATGATCACGGTGCGCTGTGGCGTCTGCCGCCCTTCCAGCGCTTCGCTGCGCCCGCCTCTGGCGAGAAACTTGCCGCCAAATGCAGCAATCGCCTGCGGGGTGCGCTGGGTGTATTGGCTGTAGTGCTCGGCATCGGCTATATCCACATGTGCAATCCAGTACGCCTTCATAGTGACCTCTTTGTTGATTTTGTATTATGGTATACCAATATATTTCCAACGAACCCTGAGAGTCCAGCATGGCCTTCAACAGCATCGAAGAAATCATCGAAGATTATCGCCTCGGCAAAATGGTCCTGCTGGTCGATGACGAAGACCGCGAGAACGAAGGCGACCTGCTGCTGGCCGCCGACCGTTGCACGCCGGAGGCTATCAGCTTCATGGCCCGCGAAGCACGCGGGCTGATCTGCCTGACCCTCACCGACGAACATTGCCAGCGTCTGGGCCTGGAGCAAATGGTACCCGCCAACGGCAGTGTGTTCAGCACTGCATTTACCGTGTCGATCGAAGCGGCGGTCGGCGTGACCACCGGCATTTCCGCCGCAGATCGCGCCTGCACAGTCGCCGCCGCCGTGGCGCCAAATGCCCGCGCCGAAGACCTGGTGCAGCCCGGCCACATCTTCCCGTTGCGCGCCAAGGAAGGTGGCGTGCTGACCCGCGCCGGGCACACCGAGGCCGGTTGCGATCTGGCGCGTCTGGCCGGTTTCACCCCCGCCTCGGTGATCGTCGAAGTGATGAACGACGACGGCACCATGGCCCGCCGCCCGGATCTGGAGCAGTTCGCGCGCAAGCACGGGATCAGGATCGGCACCATCGCCGACCTGATCCACTATCGCCTGAGCACCGAGCACACCGTCGAACGCATCGGTGAACGTGAGCTGCCGACGGTGCATGGCACGTTCCGTTTGATCACCTTCGAGGATCGCATCGAAGGCGGTGTGCACATGGCGATGGTCATGGGCGATCTGCGCCGTGAAGAACCGACGCTGGTGCGCGTGCATGTGATCGATCCGCTGCGCGATCTGGTCGGCGCCGAGTACAGCGGGCCGACGAACTGGACCCTCTGGGCAGCGTTGCAACGGGTCGCGGCGGAAGGTCATGGAGTTGTGGTGGTGCTGGCCAACCATGAATCGTCGCAGGCGTTGCTCGAGCGCGTGCCGCAGTTGACCCAACCGCCACGGCAGTTCAGCCGTTCGCAATCGCGGATTTATTCCGAGGTCGGGACTGGGGCGCAGATTCTGCAGAACCTCGGGGTGGGCAAGCTGCGCCACCTCGGGCCACCGCTCAAGTATGCAGGGTTGACCGGGTATGACCTTGAGGTGGTTGAGAGCATCCCTTTCACCGAATAACCCGAGCCCAGCACAAACCCCATGTGGGAGCGAGCCTGCTCGCGAAAGCGATGTGTCAGTCGACTTGAATGTTGAATGATCCACCGCTTCGCGAGCAGGCTCGCTCCCACAAGGGTTTTGCATTTCAAATCCATTGTCCTGAACTCATCAAAAAAACAGATCCGCCAGATAACCGGTAAGGCAAAGTGCTTGCACAAAGTTTGGAATACCATAATATGATATTCCATAGACCGGACGTTCAACGAAGCATCCGGCTACTGCTCCCGACAGGCGGGCAACAACGCAAGGCCCGCTCAAAAACACAACAATGAGGGCGTGAACATGGTGTTGAACAAAGCTGCAACCGCGATCTTTTTCGCGGGACTGCTCAGCGTTACCGGCCAGGCTGCAATGGCTGCCGAAAGCGTGAATTTTGTCAGCTGGGGCGGTAGCACCCAGGATGCGCAGAAACAGGCCTGGGCCGATCCGTTCAGCAAGGCCAGCGGCATCACCGTCGTCCAGGACGGCCCCACCGACTACGGTAAACTCAAAGCCATGGTCGAAAGCGGCAACGTGCAGTGGGACGTAGTCGATGTCGAAGCCGACTTCGCTCTGCGCGCCGCTGCCGAAGGCCTGCTCGAACCCCTCGATTTCAAAGTGATCCAGCGCGACAGGATCGACCCGCGCTTTGTCAGCGATCACGGCGTCGGTTCGTTCTTCTTCTCCTTTGTCCTCGGCTACAACGAAGGCAAGCTCGGCGCCAACAAGCCGCAGGACTGGAGCGCGCTGTTCGACACCAAGACCTACCCGGGCAAGCGCGCCCTGTACAAATGGCCAAGCCCCGGCGTGCTCGAACTGGCGCTACTGGCCGACGGCGTTGCGGCTGACAAGCTCTACCCGCTGGATCTGGATCGCGCCTTCAAGAAACTCGACACCATCAAGAAAGACATCGTCTGGTGGGGCGGCGGCGCGCAGTCGCAGCAACTGCTGGCGTCCGGCGAAGCGAGCATGGGCCAGTTCTGGAACGGTCGGGTGCACGCCCTGCAGGAAGACGGCGCACCGGTCGGCGTGAGCTGGAAGCAGAACCTGGTCATGGCCGACATTCTGGTCATCCCCAAAGGCTCGAAAAACAAGGACGCGGCGATGAAGTTCCTCGCCAATGCCAGCAGCGCCAAAGGCCAGGCCGACTTCTCCAACCTGACCGCCTACGCGCCGGTCAACCTCGACAGTGTGGAGCGTCTGGATTCGACGCTGGCCCCCAACCTGCCGACGGCTTACGCCAAGGATCAGATCACCCTTGATTTCGCTTACTGGGCCAAGAACGGTCCGGCTATCGCGACACGGTGGAACGAATGGCTGGTCAAATGAAAATCGCGGCCACTGCGCCTCGTCCCTCCACTGCCACCGGGAGCGCCGCCGGCGCTGCCGGTTCGACTTTCAAGCAACGCTGGCGCGGCGCCGGCAACCTCGTCCCGGCGCTGCTGTTCCTCGGCCTGTTCTTCCTCGCGCCGTTGATTGGCCTGCTGTTGCGCGGTGTGCTGGAACCTGTGCCGGGTCTCGGCAACTACGAACAACTGTTCGCCAATTCGGCCTATGCGCGAGTGCTGCTCAACACTTTTTCGGTGGCCGGGCTGGTGACGCTGTTCAGCCTGCTCTTGGGCTTTCCGCTGGCCTGGGCGATCACCCTGGTGCCGCGTGGCTGGGGGCGCTGGATCCTCAACATCGTGTTGCTGTCGATGTGGACCAGCCTGCTCGCCCGCACCTATTCGTGGCTGGTGTTGTTGCAAGCCTCGGGCGTAATCAACAAGACGTTGATGGCCATGGGCATCATCGATCAACCGCTGGAGATGGTGCACAACCTGACGGGCGTGGTGATCGGCATGAGCTACATCATGATCCCGTTCATCGTACTGCCGTTGCAGGCGACCATGCAGGCCATCGACCCGATGATCCTGCAGGCCGGCTCGATCTGTGGCGCCAGTCCGTGGACCAACTTCTTCCGGGTGTTCCTGCCGCTGTGCCGGCCGGGTCTGGCCTCCGGCGGTTTGATGGTGTTCGTGATGTCGCTCGGTTACTACGTCACCCCGGCACTGCTCGGCGGGGCGCAGAACATGATGCTGCCGGAGTTCATCATTCAGCAGGTGCAATCGTTCCTCAACTGGGGCCTGGCCAGTGCCGGCGCCGCGTTGCTGATCGCAATTACTCTGGTGCTGTTCTACTTCTACCTGAAGCTTCAACCGGAATCCCCGGTTGGCGCCAGTAACGCGAGGTAAGCCGACATGCTCCTGACCCCCAATGCCATGAGCCGGCGCATGCGTTTCGGCCTCTATGCCACTACCGGGCTGATCGGTCTGTTCCTGCTGTTGCCGATCGTGTTCATCGTGCTGCTGTCGTTCGGCTCCTCGCAGTGGCTGGTGTTCCCGCCACCGGGCTGGACGCTGAAATGGTACGGCCAGTTCTTCTCCAATCCCGACTGGATGAACGCCGCTGCCGCCAGCCTCAAGGTCGCCGTGCTGACCACCATCTGCGCTGTGGCGCTCGGTTTGCCGACCGCGTTTGCGCTGGTGCGCGGACGCTTCCCCGGCCGCGAGATGCTCTACGGCCTGTTCACCCTGCCGATGATCGTGCCGCTGGTGATCATTGCCGTGGCGGTGTACGCGCTGTTTCTCAAGCTCGGCTACACCGGGACGATGTTCGCTTTCGTCGTCAGCCATGTGATCGTCGCGCTGCCATTCACCATCATCTCGATCATCAACTCGCTGAAGCTGTTCGATCAGTCGATTGAAGACGCGGCGGTAATCTGCGGTGCCTCGCGCTTGCAAGCGGTGTTCAAGGTGACGTTCCCGGCGATTCGTCCGGGCATGGTCGCCGGCGCCCTCTTCGCCTTCCTCGTTTCGTGGGACGAAGTGGTGCTCAGCGTGATGATGGCGAGCCCGACTCTGCAAACCCTTCCCGTGAAAATGTGGACCACTTTGCGCCAGGACCTGACCCCAGTGATCGCCGTCGCTTCGACGCTGCTGATCGGCCTGTCAGTGTTGGTCATGGTGATCGCCGCCGCCCTGCGCCGGCGCAACGAAATCAGCGCCTGAGCGCCCTGGAGTACGACATGAGTGCCGTGATCAAAGACGCATCCCAGCAGAGCGACAAACCCCTGGTCAGCCTGCGCAACCTGAACAAGCACTACGGCGATTTCGCTGCCGTCGACAATATCTCGCTGGACATCAAGGACGGCGAATTCCTCACCTTCCTCGGCTCCAGCGGCTCGGGCAAAAGCACCACGCTGTCGATGCTCGCCGGTTTTGAAACACCGAGCAGCGGCGAGATCCTCGTCAACGGCCAGTCGCTGGTCAACGTGCCGCCGCACAAGCGCGACATCGGCATGGTCTTTCAGCGTTATTCGCTGTTCCCGCATCTGTCGGTACGCGACAACATCGCCTTCCCTTTGGCGATCCGTAAACTGGCTGCCGCCGAGCGCGAAAAGCGCGTCGATGCGATGCTCAAACTGGTGCAGCTTGAGCAGTTCGCCCATCGCCGCCCTTCGCAACTGTCTGGCGGCCAGCAACAACGTGTTGCTATCGCCCGGGCGCTGGTTTACGAGCCGCGCATCCTGCTGATGGACGAACCATTGGGCGCGCTGGACAAGAAACTGCGCGAGGACTTGCAGGATGAACTGCGCCAACTGCACCGACGCCTGGGCATCACCATCGTGTACGTGACCCACGACCAGGAAGAAGCCATGCGTCTGTCGCAACGCATCGCGATTTTCAGCCACGGCAAGATCGTTGGTCTGGGCAGTGGTTATGACCTTTATCAGAATCCGCCCAATGCATTTGTCGCGTCGTTTCTGGGCAATTCGAACTTCCTCAAGCTCAAGGCGCAAGGCAATGCAGCGGCGAGTTTCGAGGGCCAGTCGTTGTCGATTCGGCTGACGTCCGGGTTGCACACTGATCAGGATGTGCTGCTGATGGTGCGTCCGGAAAAGGCCTTGGCGCTGAGCATGCAGCAGGCGCTGGATGAGCCGCTGGCGGCGGGCTGGAATGAGGTGTCGGCGAACGTTGTGGAGGTGCTGTTTCTCGGTGAAAGCCAGACCTGCAGCGTGGTGACTGCGGGAGGGACGTCGATGACGGTGAAAGCGCTATCGGCAGCGGGCATGCCGCTCAAGGCCGGCGATCCGGTACGGGTGCGCTGGGCGACGGCGGATGCTTGTGTTTATACCGAGTGGACCGAGAGCGATTTGAACAAGGCTGCCGGGGCTCATTGAGGACACCTGTAGGAGCTGCCGCAGGCTGCGATTTTTTGATCTTGCTGTTAAAAACAAGATCAACAGATCGCAGCCTCGTTTCACTCGACAGCTCCTACAGGGTTTCACGGTGCTCAGAGGATCGGGACAAAACCCTCAATCTCATCCGGCCAAGCCGTCAGCACTTCAAACCCGCTCTCCGTCACCGCGACCATATGCTCCCACTGCGCCGACAACGAGCCGTCCTTGGTCAATACGGTCCAGCCATCCGGCATGTTCTTCACATGGCGTTTGCCGGCATTGAGCATCGGCTCCACGGTGAAAATCATCCCGGCCTTGAGCTTCAGGCCCTGATTGGGAAAGCCGTAATGCAGGATCTGCGGTTCATCGTGATAGACCTTGCCGATGCCATGGCCGCAGTACTCGCGCACCACGCTGAAGCCCTCCGCCTCCGCCAGGCTCTGGATCGCATGACCGATATCGCCCAGCGTTGCGCCCGGCTTCACTGCACGGATGCCTGCGCACATGGCTTCGTAGGTGGTCTTGATCAGGTGCTGCGCTTCAGGAGTCGCCTCGCCCACCACATACATGCGACTGGTATCGCCGAACCAGCCGTCCTTGATCACGGCGATGTCGAGGTTGACGATGTCGCCGTCTTTCAATGGCGTACCCGATGGAATCCCGTGGCACACCACATCGTTGACCGACGCACAGACGGTTTTCGGGAAGCCGTGATAACCGACGTTGGCCGGTACGGCTTTCTGCACATTGACGATGTAATCGTTGCACAGCCGGTCCAGCTCATCGGTGGTCACACCGGCCTTCACATGCGGCACCAGCATTGCCAGCACTTCAGCGGCGAGTTTGCCGGCGGCGCGGGATTTTTCGATGTCGGCCGGGGTGTTGATCTTGATCTGGTTTCTCATGCGCTGACGGCTTCCTGAGTCAGTTGTTGCAGATCCAGCCCACCGTTCTGTTCGGCGCGGATCAGCAGGCGGCAAATGGCGCTGTGGTCGAGATTGGGATGCAGCTCGGCGAGCATGCCGATGCGCATCCAGTGCTCGGCCTGCGCGTTGATCGAGCGGCTGAGGGCGTTGCTGGAGATACGCAGGTTCTCGTGCATGTCCTCTGAGATTTTTACGATGCCCATATATGAATCCGATACGATGTGTATATGGAACGTATATTAGCCAAGCTTACCCTCGGATTGCAAACACTCCGCCACGCAAACACGCACCCGTGTAGGAGCTGCCGAAGGCTGCGATCTTTTGATCTTGCCCGTTAAAGACCAGATCAAAAGATCGCAGCCTTCGGCAGCTCGTACCAAAGCAGATTCGGCTCCCCATCAGCGGCCTGATCGACTACCATGCCCGCGCCGGTTTCCACACGGAATTAATAGGGAATCCGAGGTGCTCCACGCATCAATCGGAACTGCCCCCGCAACTGTAGGTGCCGAGCCTGCTCCTCGACTGCCACTGGGTGAACCCCGGGAAGGCCGGAGCGTGGCGATGACGCATCAGTCAGGAGACCTGCCGGCACAGTGACTGACCAACCGGCGGGGTGTCCGGGAAGGACATCGTGCCGTGCGCATTTTCCCCGTGCCGGCCTTGCGCAGTTTCCACGACCGCGCCCGAGGTGTGTTTCCAAACCGTACCCGCCCACTCCCGTACGGTTCCCTCTGGAGACTGCCACATGCTGCTGCCCCGCGTTGCCACCCTGCTCACCACTCTGAGTCTTTGCCCCCTGGCGCAAGCGGCGCCGACTGCGTATCCGCTGACCGTCGAAAACTGTGGCAGCAGCCTGACCTTTCAGCACGCGCCTGCGCGCACGGTGACCATCGGCCAGGCCGGCACGGAAATGCTCTATGCCTTGGGTCTGGGCGACAAAGTCGTTGGCACTTCGCTGTGGTTCAACGACGTGCTGGGCACATACAAAGCGCAGAACGACAGGATCGAGCGCCTTGCCGACAACGAGCCGAGTTTCGAAGCGGTGATCGCCAAACGCCCGGAGCTGGTTGCCGTCGAGCTGGAATGGATGGTCGGCCCGCAAGGCGCGGTAGGCACCCGCGAGCAGTTTCATGAACTGAAGATTCCGACCTATCTGCTGCCCTCCGATTGCGAAGCCAAGGACAACCTCGTCGGTTCGGACGGCACGCGGCTGGCGCCGTTTCGCATCGACAGCATCTACAAAAGCGTGAGCCAACTGGCGGCGATTTTCGATGTGCAGGCGCGTGGCGAGCAGCTCAATGAGCAGCTCAAAGCCAGCCTCGCGCAGTCGATCGCCACCGCGAAAAAGCAGCAGCGCAAAGACGTCAGCGCTCTGGTGTGGTTCTCCAGTGCCGAGATGGACATCGAGCCTTTCGTGGCCGGGCACAAAGGCGTTCCCGATTTCATGCTCAGCACCCTCGGCGTGCGCAACGTCGTCGAGTCCGATGAAGAATGGCCAACGGTCGGCTGGGAAACCATCGCCAAGGCCAACCCGACGTTTCTGGTCATCGCGCGCATGGATCGTCGACGTTTCCCGGCGGACGATTATCAAAAGAAACTCGCCTTCCTGCGCAGTGATCCGGTGACGCGCAACATGGACGCGGTCAAGCACAACCGCATCATCATCATTGACGCCATGGCCATGCAGGCCAGCCTGCGCACCTTCGACGGCCTCGAACAACTGGCCAGCGCCATCAACGGCTACGACCTGTCGCAATGAGCAGACGCCTGATCCGTTTGCTGCTGGTGCTGTTGACGCTGTCGGTCGCGCTGATTGGCGGCGTGGCCATTGGTGAGACTTCAATCGAGCCAAGCGTGGTGTTGCAGGTGCTGGCGAACAAGCTGTGGGGCGCCGGTTATGTGCTCGACCCGATCGACGAAGGCATCGTCTGGAACTATCGCCTGACCCGCGCTTTGGTCGCGGCGGCCTGCGGCGCCGGTCTGGCGACGTGCGGGGTGATCCTGCAATCGCTGCTGCGCAATCCGCTGGCCGATCCGTATCTGCTGGGGATTTCCGCGGGTGCCTCGACTGGCGCGGTGATGGTCGCCCTGCTTGGCGTCGGCGCCGGGGCGATTTCACTGTCGGTCGGTGCTTTTGCCGGCGCGGTGACCGCTTTCGCACTGGTGATCCTGTTGGCGCGAGTCAGCGGCTCGGCCAGCGGCACCGGGCAGATCATTCTGGCCGGGATTGCCGGCTCGCAGCTGTTCAACGCCCTCACCGCTTTCCTGATCACCCGCTCGGCCAGCTCCGAACAAGCGCGCGGGATCATGTTCTGGCTGTTGGGCAATCTCGGCGGCGTGCGCTGGCCGTCGGTGTGGCTGGCGGTGCCGGTGGCTGTGTTGGGGTTGGTCGTTTGTCTGTGGCATCGCCGGGCGCTGGATGCGTTCACCTTTGGTGCGGACTCGGCGGCGTCTCTCGGCATTCCAGT
Source organism: Pseudomonas sp. ef1 (assembly GCF_007293365.2). Classification (NCBI taxonomy): domain Bacteria; kingdom Pseudomonadati; phylum Pseudomonadota; class Gammaproteobacteria; order Pseudomonadales; family Pseudomonadaceae; genus Pseudomonas; species Pseudomonas sp. ef1. The sequence continues at coordinate 4,420,197 of NZ_CM129815.1, forward strand.
GCGACGTGTGCAGATTCTGTTGATTGGCTGCGCCGCGCTGGTGACGGCGGTGATGGTGTCGATTGTCGGCTCGATCGGTTTTGTCGGCTTAGTGATTCCCCATGCCGCGCGGTTGTTGCTCGGCACCGGCCATGCCCGTCTGCTGCCGGCCAGTGCGTTGGGCGGCGCAGTGTTTCTGATCGCCGCCGATGTGCTGTCACGCACCCTGATCAAGGGTCAGGTGATTCCGGTCGGCGTGATCACCGCGCTGGTCGGCGCGCCGGTGTTCGCGCTGATTCTGGTGGGCCGGAGATCGGCGCGATGAACACGGTTTTGAGTTGTGCTGATGTGGGCTTCAAAGTGCGCGGTGCCGAGTTGCTCAACGGTGTCAGCCTCGATGTCCAGCGCGGCGAGACCCTGGGCATTGTCGGGCCGAACGGTTCGGGTAAATCCACGCTGCTGAAACTGCTCGCCGGCCTGCGCGAACCGAGCGCGGGTCGGGTGCAGCTCGACGGTCGGACGCTGGGCAAGATGTCGCGGCGCACTATCGCGCAGACGCTCGCGGTGGTTGAGCAACAGGCCGATACCGACGATGGCATTCGCGTGTTCGACGCGGTGGCGCTGGGGCGGACGCCGTGGTTGTCGGCGCTGCAACCGTGGTCGCCGGCCGATGACGCCATCGTCGAGCAAGCGCTGGTCGACGTCGACGCCGTGCACCTGCGCAACCGCCTCTGGCGCAGCCTCTCCGGCGGTGAACGCCAACGCGTGCACATCGCCCGCGCACTGGCGCAGCGCCCGCAGATCCTGCTGCTCGACGAGCCGGCCAACCACCTCGACATCCAGCATCAGTTGAGCATTCTGCAAGTGGTGCGCGCACTGCCGGTGACCACGCTGATCGCTTTGCACGATCTCAATCAGGCGCTCAAATGTGATCGCCTGGCGGTGCTGGAGCGCGGGCGACTGGTCGCGCTTGGCGAGCCGCTGCAAGTGCTGACGCCGGAGCGGTTACAGACGACTTTCGGGGTCAGGGCGCACTATCTGACGGACCCGTTCGATGGTGCGCCGATATTGCGCTTCCTTGCCTGATGCATGGGTGGCTGACACACCGCTTTCGCGAGCAGGCTCGCTCCCACAAAGGATTTGTGTGTTGCCGTGAATGACGGGGAGAACGCGAATTCTGTGGGAGCGAGCCTGCTCGCGAAGGCGTCAGGTCATCCAACATTGATGTCGATTGACACACCGCTTTCGCGAGCCTCGCTCCCACAGGGTTATGTATTCCAGGGCGGTAAAGAGTCAGGCCCACTCTTTGCGCAGTTGCCGCGCGGCGCTGACCATGTGCACCAACGCTGCTTCGGTCTCAGGCCAGCCTCGGGTTTTCAACCCGCAATCCGGATTGACCCACAGCCGCTCCACCGGAATACGCTGCGCCGCTTTGCGCAGCAAGCCGACCATTTCCGTAACATCGGGAATCCGTGGCGAGTGAATGTCGTACACGCCGGGGCCGATGTCGTTCGGGTAGGCGAACGCTTCAAACGCTTCGAGCAGTTCCATGTCCGAACGCGAGGTTTCGATGGTGATGACATCGGCGTCCATCGCCGCGATCGACTCGATCACATCGTTGAACTCGCTGTAGCACATGTGCGTGTGGATCTGGGTTTCGTCGCGCACGCCGGAGGCGCACAGGCGGAACGCTGCGCTTGCCCATTCCAGATACGCCGGCCACTGCGCCCGGCGTAACGGCAAGCCTTCACGGAACGCCGCTTCGTCGATCTGGACGATTTTGATTCCCGCCGCTTCCAGATCATTCACCTCGTCACGAATCGCCAGCGCCAGTTGTCGTGCCTGCACTTCGCGGCTGACGTCTTCGCGCGGGAACGACCACATCAGCATGGTCACCGGGCCGGTCAGCATGCCTTTCATGACCTTGTCGGTAAGGCCTTGGGCGTAACGGATCCACTCGACCGTCATCGCCTGCGGGCGGCTGAGGTCGCCGAAAATCACCGCCGGTTTGACGCAGCGCGAACCGTAGCTCTGCACCCAGCCAAAGCGGGTGAAGGCATAGCCGTCGAGCTGTTCGGCGAAGTATTCGACCATGTCGTTGCGCTCGGCCTCACCGTGCACCAGCACATCCAGGCCGAGGCGCTCTTGAATTTCCACCGCGTGGCGAATCTCCGTGTGCATCGCATCGGTGTAATCGGCCGCGCTGAGCTTGCCTTGCTTGTAGGCCTGACGCGCCAGACGGATCGCCGCCGTTTGCGGAAACGAGCCAATGGTGGTGGTCGGGAATAACGGCAGGTCGAGCTTGCCGCGCTGTTTGGCAATACGCTGGGCAAACGGCGATTGGCGTTGCGCATCCTTGGCAGTGATCGCCGCGACCCGCGCTTGTACCGCCGGTTTGTGAATACGCGGCGAGGCGGCGCGGCTGGTCTGCACCGAACGGCTTTGCGCGAGGGCACGCAGTACCTTCGGCGCTTCCGGCTCGCTGACCGCTTGCGCGAGCACGGCGACCTCTTCGCACTTCTGCACGGCGAACGCCAGCCAGCTTTTCAGTTCGGCATCGAGCTGGTCTTCGCGGCCCAGATCAACCGGGCTGTGCAGCAATGAACAGGACGGTGCTACCCACAAACGATCACCCAGACGCTCATGAGCATGGCGCAGCGTCGCCAGCGCGTTTTGCAGATCGCAGCGCCAGACGTTCCGACCGTTGACCACACCCAACGACAGCACCTTATAAGCCGGCAGACGATCCAGAATGGTCGGGTACTGATCCGGCGCGCGCACCAGATCGATGTGCAAGCCATCGACCGGCAGGTTCGCCGCCAGACCGAGGTTTTCTTCCAGGCCACCGAAGTACGTGGCGAGCAGTTTTTTCAGCGGATCACGCTGGATCTGGTTGTAGGCGCGCTCGAAGGCATTCTTCCAGTCCTGCGGCAGATCGAGCACCAGAATCGGCTCGTCGATCTGCACCCACTCCACACCCAACGCCGCCAGCCGCGCGAAGATCTGGCCGTACAGCGGCAGCAGGCGGTCAAGCAAATCGAGTTTGTCGAAATCGGTGCCTTTGGTTTTGCCCAGCCACAGATAGGTCAGCGGACCGATGATCACCGGTTTGACGTTGTGCCCCAGCACACTGGCCTCTTCGGTTTCTTCAAACAGCTGCTCCCAACCCAACTGGAAGTGCTGGTCGACACTGAATTCCGGTACGAGGTAGTGATAGTTGGTGTCGAACCACTTGGTCATTTCCTGAGCGTGGCCTTCGCCGCAGCAAGTATTGCTGACGCCACGGGCCATGCTGAACAGGGTCTGCAGCGTGGCTTTGCCGTCATGGGGGCGGAAGCGCTCGGGGATCACGCCGAACATCAGCGAGTGGGTCAGCACTTGGTCGTACCAGGCGAAATCGCCAACCGGCAGCAAGTCGATGCCGGCGTTTTTCTGCAAGTCCCAATGGACCTTGCGCAGCTCACGCCCGACGTCACGCAGGCCCGCCTCGTTCAGTTCTCCTTTCCAGAACGCCTCTTGCGCTTTCTTCAGTTCGCGGTCGCGACCGATGCGCGGAAATCCAAGGGAATGGGCCAGTGCCATGACAAACAACTCCAGATGCTTATTCGATGGCAGGTATTGTCGGGAACCGGTCTTGATGAAACAAACTCAATAAATTCTAGATCATCACAAGTTCTACTCATGCACAGCCGCCCCGTAGGAGCTGTCGAAGGCTGCGATCTTCTGGCCGTAGGGACGCAGAGCGTCCAAGGCTGCATTCCCACGCGGAGCGTGGGAACGATCAGAACACCTCAGGGCAACATGCAAGTTTTCGTTCTATCGTTAGATCCAAATGGCTGGATTTTCCAAGGATTAGAGGTTGCGAGAGAGGATGTCTGCGCCTAAGTTGCACGCGAGTCTTTTCCCCGCGATTGGAACGCGGTCAACACCATAAAGAGGTGAAGAAATGTCAAAGGAATCACGCCCTGCCGTGCTTGGGCTGATAGGCAATACTCCGCTGGTGCAGGTCACCCGCTTCGATACCGGACCGTGCACGCTGTTTCTCAAACTTGAATCGCAGAACCCCGGCGGCTCGATCAAGGACCGTATCGGTCTGGCGATGATCGACGCTGCCGAACGTGACGGTCGACTGCAACCGGGCGGGACGATTGTCGAAGCCACTGCCGGCAATACCGGTCTGGGTCTGGCGCTGGTCGGCCGCGCCAAAGGCTATCGTGTGGTGCTGGTGGTGCCGGACAAGATGTCCACCGAGAAAGTCCTGCACTTGAAGGCCATGGGCGCCGAAGTGCACATCACTCGTTCTGACGTCGGCAAGGGCCATCCCGAGTATTACCAAGACGTCGCCGCGCGTTTGGCCAAGGACATTCCCGGGGCGTTTTTCGCCGACCAGTTCAACAATCCCGCCAACCCGCTGGCCCATGAATGCAGCACCGCGCCGGAAATCTGGGCGCAGACCGAACATGATCTGGACGCCATTGTCGTCGGCGTCGGATCGGCCGGCACGCTGACCGGGTTGAGCCGTTTTTTCAAGCGCGTGCAGCCGGATCTGGAAATGGTCCTGGCCGATCCGGTCGGCTCGGTGATGGCGCAATACAGCCGAGACGGTACCTTGCCGACGCCCGGTTCGTGGGCAGTCGAGGGCATCGGCGAAGACTTCATTCCGTCGATCACCGACCTCTCCAGCGTGCGTCACGCCTACTCGATCAGCGACGCGGAAAGCTTCGATCACGCGCGCCAGTTGCTCAAGGCCGAGGGCATTCTCGGCGGCTCATCGACCGGCACCCTGTTCGCTGCCGCGCTGCGTTATTGCCGCGAACAGACCGAGCCGAAACGCGTGGTCAGCTTTGTCTGCGACACCGGCACGCGCTACCTGTCGAAGGTCTACAACGACCAGTGGATGACCGATCAGGGCCTGTTGCAACGCAAGGGCTACGGCGACTTGCGCGACTTGATCGCACGGCGTTTCGAGGACGGCCGGGTGATCAGCGTCGGCCCTGACGACACCCTGCTCACGGCCTTCCAGCGCATGCGTCTGGCGGACGTTTCGCAATTGCCGGTGCTGGTCGAAGGCAAGCGACTGGTGGGCGTGATCGACGAGTCCGACATCCTCCTCGGCGTCCACGAAGATGCCGCGCGCTTCAGCCAGTCAGTGTCCAGCGTGATGACCGACAAACTGCAAACCCTCGCCCCGGCTGCGACCCTGGCCGAGCTGGAAGCGGTGCTCAGCCGTGGCCTCGTCGCGATCATCGCTGACGGTTCCGGCTTCCATGGCCTGATTACCCGCACCGACATGCTCAACCAATTACGGAGATCCCTTGCATGAGTCAGCACGACGATAAATCCCAAGGCTTCGCCACCCGGGTGATCCACGCCGGACAAGAGCCTGACCCGACCACCGGCGCGCTGATGCCGCCGATCTACGCCAACTCCACCTACCTGCAAGACAGCCCCGGCGTGCACAAGGGGTTCGACTACGGCCGCTCGCACAACCCGACGCGTTTCGCGCTGGAGCGCTGCGTCGCCGACCTCGAAGGCGGCACCCGAGCGTTCGCCTTCGCCTCAGGGCTGGCGGCGATTTCCACAGTATTGGAACTGCTCGACGCCGGCTCACACATCGTCTCCGGCAACGATTTGTACGGCGGCACATTCCGCCTGTTCGACAAGGTCCGCCAGCGCAGCGCCGGGCACCGTTTCAGCTTCGTCGACCTGACCGATCTGTCGGCGTTCGAAGCCTCGCTGCAGGACGACACGCGCATGGTCATGGTCGAAACCCCGACCAACCCGCTGCTGAGCCTGTCGGATCTGGCCGCCATTGCGCGCATCTGCCGTGCGCGCGGGATCATCTGCGTCGCCGACAACACCTTCGCCAGCCCCTACATACAGCGCCCGCTGGAGCTGGGTTTCGACATCGTCCTGCACTCGACCACCAAATACCTCAACGGCCACTCCGACGTGATCGGCGGCATTGCCGTGGTCGGACAGAACGACGAGCTGGCGGAAAAACTCGGTTTCCTGCAAAACGCCGTCGGGGCGATTTCCGGGCCGTTCGATGCATTCCTCACCCTGCGCGGGGTGAAGACTTTGGCGCTGCGCATGGAACGTCATTGCAGCAACGCCCTGGATCTGGCGCAGTGGCTGGAACAGCAACCGCAGGTCAAGCGCGTCTACTATCCGGGCCTGACCTCGCACCCGCAGCACGAACTGGCCAAGCGGCAAATGCGCGGTTTTGGCGGGATGATTTCCGTGGATCTGAACAGCGACCTGGCCGGCGCACGGCGGTTTTTGGAGAATGTGAAGATCTTTGCGTTGGCGGAAAGTCTGGGCGGTGTGGAGAGCCTGATCGAACATCCGGCGATCATGACCCACGCGACCATCCCGCCGGAAACTCGCGCGAAGCTGGGGATTGGCGATGGGCTGGTGCGGTTGTCGGTGGGGGTTGAGGATGTTGAGGATCTGCGGGAAGATTTGACGCAGGCTTTGGCTAAAATGTGACTCTTTGAAGGGGGCTGCATCGCAGCCCAACGGGGATAAATACCGTCGCCACACGGGGAACCCCCCTGTGGCCTTTCGATCTTTCGTTTTTATTGTCATACAAGTCTTTTTGAAAATGGCATCAAGTCTGCCGAATGAAGAGCTCCGTGCTGCTGCGCAAACTCGACAACACAAGTGTCGCAACATTCGCCCACCTCATTTCGCATCTTGGTGTCAAACAGCATATGGAATACGGCGCTCGCTTGTTAATTACACAGGGAAGAAAATGAATCATTATAAAAATCTAATCAAATCGATTTTAAGTTTACTTTTTTTATTTAACTCAGTCACCGCATCGGCAGTGCTTTCACAGGAGCAGCAGGCAGCCAAGGAACGCGGCATTTCATTATATAAACAAGAGAAAAATGCAGAGCGTGAATTGCGCATTGCCGCTGAGGCTGGCGATGCAGAAGCACAATTTTATTTGGCGCAACAACTTCGCCAAATGGAACTTAGTGAAGCGCTAGACTCGAAAGAATCTGTAAAGTGGTTCGTGGCTTCTGCCAATCAAGGCAATTTATTCTCCCTATATCAGTTATCTCACAACGTCAAGCTGTGTGTTATTGCTTCATTTTGTCCCAAAGGGGAAAAAAGCCGAGGTGAATGGGATCAAGAGTACAGAAAAACTTTAATGGAGAAATTTGCCTCAAATGATTTGCAACAACTAGGCGAACTAAATGATTGGGTAGCCAAGTCGGATGTTGTAGGAGAGTGGTTTCATCTACAGGATGAGCTTCGTTATGCAAAAAACCACAGGGTGGAAGATACGCGCGAATGGCTAGTACATTCTGCTAATCAAGGAAATTTTAACTCCCTGCTTCGTCTGGCTCTTGATGATGGAGATAAATTATGCACGATCGTTGAGAACTGCCCGAAGGGAGATAAAACTCAGCGCGAGTGGAAATCAGAATTTGAGAAGATTGCGCGAGAAAAAATTGCTTCCGGTGACATGGAAGCTGCCTATTTGTTATACGTAGGCAATTCTGACTTTAATATGCTGATTAAATCAGCAGAGGGAGGGTACTCATTCGCACAATATCAGCTTGCCGAGAGTTATTCAGCTGGTGATGGATTTTTTTGGTGGTTTGGGCAGCGCCGCAAGGAAATCAACAAGTGGTATAAGCGAGCGGCTGAAAATGGCTATCCAAAAGCAATGATTGCCTATGCAGCCTCCATTTATGAAGATAACGGAGACCTATCAATTTCCCGGTATTGGCTAGAGGAGTCTGCGAAGGCGGGTGACAGCAATGGCATCGGTTTGCTTGCTCGAGAGTATGCAAGTAATCCAAATTACTATGGCTTTCCATTTGATATGGTGAAGGCTTATGGCCTTACGTTGCTTTTAGCAGGCTTAGATAATGATGAGTCTGATAAAGAGTATGATCGGGAAAGATTAGAAGAATATTCTGAAAAAATGACACCCGAACAAATCGAGCAAGGCAAAGCTTTTGCCGAAAAATGGAAGGTCACTCACCCGATTGAAGGCGTTTAATCTCAGCGGCCAGCGGGACCGGAAACAGGTGTCAAGCTTCGTGCTTCAAGTTGCTGAGGCCATCGTTGCAATGGTCGCATGCGATCAGTGATGGCTTACTGCCGATCCTGCCATCTGACGCACCCTGCGGGCCGGGCATTCGCGCTGCGCGTTGAACCAGGCCCAACAGCCAACCCGTTTCACCCTTTCGGGCTTCAATCCCAAACTTTTCCGGCCTTCGACCTGCACTCACCAATTAGCTTGAGCCGAGCCAGTGAGTCGAACGCCTGTGGTTGATTGGCGAATTGCTCAACTACGTCGTGGCTGAAGGCTCTGATCAGTGCGGTTGTCAGTTGGGGTTGAGGACGTTGAAGACTTGCACGCCGATCTGGCTCAGGCACTGGCAAGAATGTAAACAGCTCCACACAAAGAAGCCCGCGCAATGCGGGCTTCGTCTTTTTTTGTCCGTCGATCTCCCCGCCGTGGCAGTTCCCGAGGCCGATCCTATACTCAATCGGTTCGATCAAAATTATCTCGACACCCGCACGCCGTTCGGTGTGCCCGTGCCTTTCGCCAACCAGGTAAAACCCAAGCCAGTGAGTCGTGGCGTCTGTATGCATCGCGCGCGATTGATCGCTGTTTGGCAACGGGTCGTGGAGAAAACCATGAAATACAAGTTGTTGTCAGGCGTGCTTCTTGCGGTAGCGGCCAGCGTTGTGGTGCCGAATGTCTTGGCGGCGCAACCGCAGGCGTTGGCTTCGGATGGGGCTGATCATGTTGGTGCTGGGGGGGTGGCTGCCGATGGCGCTGATCGTGTCGGTGCCGGCGCGGTGGCTGCCGATGGCGCTGATCGTGTCGGCGCCGGCGCGGTGGCTGCCGATGGCGCTGATCGTGTCGGCGCAGGCGCGGTGGCTGCCGATGGCGCTGATCGTGTCGGTGCCGGCGCGGTGGCTGCCGATGGCGCTGATCGTGTCGGTGCCGGCGCGGTGGCTGCCGATGGTGCTGATCGTGTCGGCGCCGGTGCAGTGGCTGCCGATGGCGCTGATCGTGTCGGCGCAGGTGCAGTCGCTGCCGATGGTGCTGATCGCGTCGGCGCGGGCGCAGTGGCTGCCGATGGCGCTGATCGTGTCGGTGCCGGAGCATTGGCAGCGGATGGCGCCGACCGCACCGGCGTCAACCGAGTGGCATACTCCCGGGTCGGAGTCGGTTCTGATCGCGTGGCATCGGCGCTGATGACCGGCAGCTATTCCGACCAGTTCAACAGCCCACAATAATCGCCGCGAAATAACGGGCGAGCTACTGAGCCGCCCGTTTACATCGGCCTTTACAGCATCTGTTCAACCGCTGCGCCTTGTCGATCACGCAGGGCGCGCAACGTCGCGCGTAACTCGGCCGGCCGCACAGGTTTCGACAGAATCGCAATCTGGCGGTCATGCAAGGCTGCCTGAATCTTCTCGACGTCATGCCCGGTGATGATCATCGCCGGCACTGCCCAGCCGCGCTGCCTGCGCACTTCATCGATGCATTCGATGCCAGTGGCGTGGGTGCCGAGGTCATAGTCGGCGACGATGATGTCGCAGTCGGTGACCAGGCCTTCAGCCGACCACTCGGCCTGCACCACACAGCCCCAGCGTTCGAGCAACGCCGAAGTCGCGAGCAACACGTTGCGGTCATCCTCGACCAGACACACCTTCAGCCCGGTCAACAAACCCACCTGCCGCGCTTCACTGCGAACCACCGGTGACTGCGGCGCCGCCATGATCGGCAACCCCGCAAGCGTCACAGCTGTGCCGCGCCCCAACTGTGAACGCAGAGCAACGTGCACATCGATCAGTTCACCAAGACGCTTGATGATCGACAGGCCCAGCCCCACGCCCTCGACATCTTTGTCGCGCACTTGCCGTACCCGATAAAACTCCTCGAAGACCTTGTGCAGATGTTCTTCGGCAATGCCGTTGCCACGGTCATGGATGACGATGGCCAGCCCTGCCCCACGTTTACGCACGCCGATCAGCACGGGACGTTGCGCGCCGTATTTGAAGCAGTTGGAGAGCACGTTCTGCACCATGGTCGCGAGCAGCGCCGGGTCGGTTCTGACCCAGTGGTTGCACGGTCGCAGCCGCAGTTCGACGCCTGCCCAACGGGCCGCTTCCTGGTGTTGACGTATCAGTTCCGCAAGCCATTCACCGAGATTCAGCGTTTGCATTTTCGCTTCGACCCGACTGTTATCGAGGGTGTAGAGGTCGAGAATCGAGCGGAACAATTGCGAAACGTTAAGCAGCGAGCGGTCGATGTTGTCGACCAGCCGCCGCTCGTCATCGCCCAGGCGCGACTCCCGCAGACACGCGGTAAACAGACCGATGGAATGAATCGGCTGACGCAAGTCATGACTGGCCTGCGCCAGAAATCGCGACTTTTCCAGATTAGCCGCCAGCGCTTCTTCCGACGCCTTGCGCGTGCGCTCAAGCAGCAAGTGCGCATAAAACGGAATCACCGTGCTGGTGATCAGCAGCATCAGCACCATGAACGGCTGCGCCTGCCAATACGGCGTCAGGCGATAGACCACCAGCAGCGCCACCAATGCAAGGCCGGTGGCGATTGCCAGATAGCGCGAGCCGTAGCGCATGCCGTTGCCGAGATTGACCCAGACCATCACCGCATACAACGGCAGCGCCGCTTCGCCGCCGATCACCAGTCCAAAACAGGTGCCGGTGTAATCGTGGACCATGGCAAAAATCCGCCGCGCCGGATAATGCCCGGGCCAACGCGCAATGGCTTGGCGGAGCGCGATCGAAGCCAGCAGAAACAAGACAATGTAAGTGATGACCGGCAAGTAGGTATCGAAGCGATGGCCCGGCAGAAAACCCAGCACGACCATGTAAACCACCGCAATGGCAGCGATGATAATGCGCAGGTTGGCCTGGTCGAGTTCGATATTTTTTTCGAACTTCATGGTAAACGTCCTTGTGCAGCAATCGTCAGTTTCGGAAGCAGCCTACAGGCAACCTTCGCGTCCGATGCTAAGGTGCAGGCCTTGAATCACGCCTGACCCAGGGAGGGTCACGCCATGACATGCCGGATCATCATAGCCGACGATCACCCACTGTTTCGCGAGGCGATGCTGCGCACCGTACAGCGCGTCCTGCCCGGAGCGAATATCTGCGAGGCCGGCGACTTCGACGCTGTGCTCGAGCTGCTGCCACAGGGCGACGAGCCGGATACGCTGATGCTCGATCTGCGTTTTCCCGGGCTGACCTGCATCACCCAGCTCGCCGACTTGCGAAGACGATTGCCGCGCACCACGCTGATCGTGGTGTCGATGGTCGACGATCAAGCATTGATCAGAGAAGTCATGGCGGCGGGCATTGACGGTTTTATCGGCAAGAACATTGCGCCGGATGAAATCGGCCAGGCGATTCTGGCGATCCGTGAAGGTGAGGTGCTGGTGAAGTCGGCGCCGTCCGGCTTGTTGCCGCTGGAAACTGCGACGACGCTGACGCCGCGTCAGCAGGACGTGCTGCGGTTGATTGCGCAAGGCAAGACCAATAAGGAAATCGCCCGTGAACTGGATATTTCGCCGTTCACGGTGAGGATCCATGTGTCTTCGTTGTTGCGCACGCTGGACGTGCCGACGCGGGCGGCAGCGGCGGTCAAGTATTCGGGTCTGTGAACCCTTTTACGGGTCCACCTGCGCCATCAGATCCGGCACCGACTCTGGCCGCTTGGCATAGCGCTGCGCCAGCACGGCGCAGACCATCAGTTGAATCTGGTGGAACAGCATCAGCGGCAGAATCAGCACGCCGATGGTGCTGCCGGCGAACAACACCTGCGCCATCGGCACGCCGGTGGCCAGGCTCTTTTTCGAGCCGCAGAACAGGATGGTGATGCGGTCTTCCTGATTGAAGCCGAACGCTTTGCTCAACAGAATTGATGCCACCAGAACCAACGTCAGCAGAATGCAGCAGACCACCACCAAGCCGAGCAACTCGAACAACGGAATCTGCTGCCAGATGCCTTCGTTGACCGCCTCGCTGAATGCGCCGTACACCACCAGCAGAATCGAGCCCTGATCAACGAATTTCAGCCAGTTCTTGTTGCGCCCTACCCACGCGCCGATCCAGCGGCGGGCGATCTGCCCGGCAATGAACGGCAGCAGCAATTGCACGCTGATCTTCACGATCGCATCGAGAGTCGAACCGCCGTCACCGTGAACGTTGAGCAGCAGCGTTACCAGCAGCGGCGTCAGAAAAATCCCGAACAGACTGGAAGCCGCCGCACTGCAGATCGCCGCCGGAATATTGCCTCGCGCCAGCGAAGTGAACGCGATCGCCGACTGCACGGTGGCCGGTAATGCGCACAGATAGAGCATGCCCATGTACAGCTGATCACCGATCAGCGGTGACAACAGCGGTTTCAGCGCCAGACCGAGAATCGGGAAGAGCACGAAGGTCAGGCCGAACACCAGCAGATGCAGACGCCAGTGGCCAGCGCCGGCGATGATCGATTCGCGCGACAGCTTGGCGCCATGCAGGAAAAACAGCAGGGCGATGGCGATGTTGGTCAGCCAGCCAAAGCCGACGGCGACTTGACCGCTGGCGGGAAGGAAGCTGGCCAGCAAGACGACGCCGATCAAGGTCAGCGTGAAGTTATCGGGCAGAAAACGTGGGCGCGTCATGAGATTCATCCGGGGGTTGCCAGTGCGTGCCGACGACTCTAACGTGACTGGCAATTACCGACTAACGCCGAAGAGCCGCAAGATGCCGCCTAAAGGACATAGCAAAAGCGTTCGCCGCAGTGTTCCCGGGCTGCCCAGCCTGCCGCGTCCCGTGTATGGACGCACTGAATCGCTGCCCAACCGCGCCCTCACCCGCCGTCATAGCCATCCGTGGGTGCAGTTGTCCTATGCGATTCAAGGCGTACTCGAAGTGCAGACCAGCGCCGGCCGTTTTGTCGCGCCGCCGGAACGTGCGGTGTGGATTCCAGCGGGCGTGCCGCACCGGGTATTCAGCGCACCGCATACGGAAATGCGCAGCCTGTACATCGATAGCAGCGTCACTGGTTGGGCGGCTGAACATTGCCATGTGCTCGGCGTCAGCGATCTGCTCAGGGAGTTGATCCGCGCTTTCAGTCAGGTCCCGGTGGAATACAACGAAAGCGGCCCTGACGGACGCTTGGCCCAGGTGATCCTTGATCAATTGGCCGACGCGCCGACCATCGACTTGATGCTGCCGCTGCCGCAAGACCCGCGCTTGAAGCAGATCTATCAGAGCCTGGAGCAACACCCGGAGCAGCAGACCACCCTGAGCCACTGGAGCGAAAAATTCGGTGTCACCGAAAAGACTCTGACACGGCTGTTTTTGCGCGACACCGGCCTGACCTTCCGCGCCTGGCGCCAGCGCCTGCGCTTGCTCGGAGCTCTAACGCCGCTGGAGAAAGGTGAGCGTGTGACCGACGTTGCACTGGCTTGTGGATACGACTCGACCTCGGCGTTTATCGCCGCGTTTCGTCAGCAGTTTGGCGAGACGCCGGGGGAGTTTTTCCGCTGACACTTCGTTTTTGCCGAACTGTCAGTCAGAAATAAACGATTTTTCTTTGCTCCAGATCCGTCGCTAGCATGGCCCCGTCAGACGTTGATCGAGAGGGTGCAGTGATGCCTGTGGGAGCGAGCCTGCTCGCGAACGCGGTGGGTCAGCAACCTCAACTTCACTGTTCCATCGCATTCGCGAGCAGGCTCGCTCCCACAGGGGATGCGCTTGCTGCAGATAAAAAGACAGGGAGCGTGCCATGCCTGCCACGAACATCAACATCGGCGAACCCTGGATGTGGGGTGCCTTCATCATCTTCGTTCTGGCCATGCTGGCCCTGGACTTGTTTGTCTTCGGCGGGCGCAAGGCGCACCGGGTGTCGGTGCGTGAAGCGTCGGCCTGGGTGATTGCCTGGTGCCTGCTCGCGCTGAGCTTCGCCGGGTTGCTCTGGTGGTATTTGCATGGCGAATTCGGCGGTGAAATCGCCCGACAGAAAACCTTGGAATTTCTCACCGGCTACCTGATCGAGCAATCGCTGTCGATCGACAACATGTTCATCTTCGTGATGATCTTCAGCTACTTCGCGGTGCCACCGGAATTGCAACGACGAGTGCTGCTGTACGGCGTGCTGGGCGCGATTGTCATGCGCGCGATCATGATTTTCGCCGGTGTGTGGCTGGTGTCGCAGTTCGAATGGCTGCTGTATGCCTTCGGTGTGTTCCTGATCATCACCGGGATCAAGATGTTGGTGTTCGCTGATCATCAACCGGATCTGGAAAAGAATCCGATACTGCGCTGGGTTCGCGGGCATATGCGCATCACCAGTGGCTTTCACGGCGAGAAGTTTTTCATCCTGCAGAACGGCGTGCGCTGGGCAACACCGATGTTTCTGGTGCTGGTGCTGATCGAGGCCAGCGACTTGATGTTCGCGGTCGACAGCATCCCGGCGATCTTCGCCGTCACCACCGACCCGTTCATTGTTTTCACCTCGAACATCTTCGCGATCATGGGCCTGCGCGCGCTGTACTTCCTGCTGGCGGACATGGCTGACCGTTTTCATCTGCTCAAATATGGGCTGGCGATCGTGCTGGTGTTCATTGGCGGCAAGATGGTGCTGATGCCGTGGTTCCACATGCCGGTGGAATGGTCGCTGGCAATAGTCGGGTCGGTGATTCTGGGGTCGGTGTTGTTGAGTCTGGCGACCAGCCGCGAGGCAGAACGCCGCACCGAATGACACAACACAACCCACCTGTGGGTGCGAGCCTGCTCGCGAATACGCCGGCTCATTCAACATAGGAGTTGAATGACACACCGCTTTCGCGAGCAGGCTCGCTCCCACATTTGAAGTGCGATGCTCTTATTTATCGGATTTGATACTGGTCCACACCCGCGTGCGCACCCGCTCCATTTTCTGCGGCAACGGTTGCACCACATACAGGGTTTTCAGCGCTTCGCTGGTCGGGGTCAGGTTGGGGTTGTCGGTGATGTCCTTGTTGACCAGCGGCATCGAGTCCTTGTTGGCATTCGGGTAACCGAGGAAATCGCTGATCGGTGCGATCACTTTCGGGTCGAGCAAGTGGTTGAGGAATTCGTGGGCCTCGGCGACGTTCTTAGCGCTCTTCGGAATGGCGAAGGTGTCGAACCAGATCGGCGCGCCCTCCTTCGGCAAACGCCAGTCGACCACCACGCCGTTGCCCGCCTCTTTGGCGCGATTGCCGAACTGGTAGAAGCTGCCGGAATAACCGATCGCCACGCAGATGTCGCCGTTGGCAATGTCGGTCATGTACTTGGCCGAGTTGAAGTAGGTCACGTAAGGGCGAATCTTCATCATCAAGGCCTTGGCCTTTTCATAGTCCGCCGGGTTCTGGCTGTTCGGATCGAGGCCGAGGTAATGCAGGGCCAGCGGCAGGATCTCCGACGGCGAATCGAGCATCGCCACGCCACAGGCCTTGAGCTTTTCCATGTTCTCGGGCTTGAACACCAGATCCCAACTGTCTACCGGCGCATTTTCGCCCAGGGCGGCCTTGACCTTGGCCGGGTTGAAGCCGATCAGCACGGTGCCGTACATGTACGGCACGCCGTACTGGTTGCCGGGGTCGTTGGCGTCGAGCAATTTGAGCAGGGCCGGATCCTGGTGCTGCCAGTTCGGCAATTTCGACTTGTCGAGTTTCTGGAACACGCCGGCCTTGATCTGGGTTTCGATGAACTGATTGGACGGCACCACCAAGTCGTAACCGGAGTTGCCGGTGAGCAGTTTGGCTTCCAGTGATTCGTTGGTGTCGAAGGTATCCCAGGTCACTTTGATCTTGCTTTGCTCGGCGAAGTCCTTGGGCACTGACGGCAGAATGTAATCCGCCCAGTTGTACACCCGCAGTTCGCGCTGCTCGGCCTGGACGGCGCTGGCCAGCAGCGTCAGGCCACACACGGTGGCGCCCAGAATGCGTTTGATCGTGACCATGGTTGTTTCCCCGAATGCGACGTGAGATCGATGGTTTTTATGTTCTGTACACGGCAGTGGCTGTAACGATAGCCAAGGGTAAAAAAGGTCGAGCCTGTTGTTATGGTTTCGATTCTTGCTGACAGCGTAGCGCGATGACAGTAGGCGGCGGGCCAAAAGGGGATCGATATGGCCAATTTGCTTGACCGCCGTGATACGCAAACAAAAATGCCCGGCGCTGGGCCGGGCATTGCTGTGTTGCCGTTTCGATCAGTCGGTATAGCCGAGTCTGGCCGCCCTGCTCTGCTGCGCCTGACCACGGGTTGCGAGGCAGTAATACAGCGGCACCGTTACCACCAGACCGACCAGCCAGGACAGGTCGGCACCTTCCACCAAGTTGGCGTACGGCCCCACGTACAGCGAGGTGTTGACAAACGGCAGCTGCACGATGATGCCGATGAAATAGGCAATGATCGCGTGCAGGTTGAAGCGCCCGTAGATCCCGCCGTCAGCGCGGAAGATCGAGGCGATGTCGTAGTTGCCGCGCTTGATCAGATAGAAATCGATCAGGTTGATCGACGCCCACGGCACCAGCACCAGCAAGAGCGCGAGAATCAGTCCGATGAATTCGGAAATGAAATCCGCCGAGGCACCGAGGGCGACCACGCAGCATCCGGCCAGGATCACGCTCGAGAGCACCACGCGCACCTTGATGCTCGGCGTCCACTGGCTGGCGAAGGTCTGAATCGAGGTGATGATCGACAACACCGCGCCGTACAGATTCAGCGCGTTGTGGCTGATGATGTTGAGCAGAAACAGCACCATCAGAATCGGCCCCAGCCAGCCGGTAGACTGCTTGACCGCCGCCATCGCTTCAGTGCCTTCCGGCGTCGCCAGTACCGCCACCGCGCCAAAACTGAACGACAGAATCGTGCCCAGCGTCGCACCCAGATACGTCGCCCAGAAGGGTTTGGCGATGCCGATGTCTGCTGGCAGATAACGCGAATAGTCGGAGACGTACGGCGAGAAGCTGATCTGCCAGATGATCCCCAGCGACACCGTCGCCAGCCAGCCGGAGAGGTTGAAACTGCCGCGCGTCAGGAAGTCTGCCGGCAAGTCATGGGCGAAGATGTAGATGAACCCGGCGAGCAACGCGCCGCCCATCACCCAGGTGCCGATGCGGTTGAGGGTGTGGATAAAGTTGTAGCCGATCACACCGATCGCCGTAGCAGCCAGCGCACCGATCAGAATGCTCAGCGGCGCTGGCACCGAGGGCACAATGCCGACAATGGATTTACCGGCCAGCACGATGTTGGAAATGAAGAAACCGATGTAGATGAGCGCCGCGAAGAACACGATCAGCAGTGCGCCATAACGGCCGAACTGACCGCGACTCTGGACCATTTGCGGAATGCCCATGCGCGGGCCTTGGGCCGAGGCCAGCGCAATCACCACGCCGCCGATCATGTGCCCCAGCGCAATCGCCAGCAGCCCCCAGAACAGATTCAGATGGAACACCTGAACCACCATGGCGCCGGTGACGATGGGCAGTGGCGCGATGTTGGTGCTGAACCAAAGAGTGAACAGATCGCGGGCCTTCCCGTGGCGTTCCGCGAGTGGGACGTAATCGACCGTATGATTCTCGATCAACGGATCTTGCCGGGACATCTGGGACATATGCATGAACTCGAGTTTGTCTGTTTTTATCTTTGTATGAAGCCAAACCGGGAGGACTCTTGGGTCGCCCCTCAGATGCGGACCATATTATGGTATTCCAAACTTTGTACAAGCCTGATCCGCTGATTCTGTCGCTGGCTGATCCGCTATCCTCGCTGATCCCACCCCTGACCGGCTAGCTGAACGCCCCGTAAACATTGAGTTTCCGACGAAAGTGGCACGTTTATCGGTTCACCAGAAAAGCTCTTGCAAGATATGTATTACGGTATACCATCAGACCTACAAATCATAAAAACCGCGTCACACCACCCGAGGACCACCCAATGATCGATGCTGCCATTTACAAACAAGTCATGGGCTCGTTCCCGTCCGGCGTCACCGTCATCACCACGCTGGACGACGACGGCCAGATCGTCGGCCTGACCGCCAGCGCGTTCAGCTCACTGTCGATGGACCCGGCGCTGGTGCTGTTCTGCCCCAACTACAGCTCCGACTCCTATCCCGTGCTGATCAAGAACAAACGCTTTGCGATTCACCTGTTGTCCAGCGTGCAGCAAAGCGAGGCCTATGCCTTCGCGCGCAAAGGCAAGGACAAGGCGCAGGGCATCGAGTGGACGTTGAGCGAACTGGGCAACCCGATCCTCGCCAATGCCACGGCGGTGATCGAGTGCGAGTTGTGGCGTGAATACGAAGGTGGCGACCACGCGATCATGGTCGGCGCGGTGAAGAACCTGATCGTCCCCGAGCAGGTCGCCGGACCGCTGGTGTATTGCCACGGCAAGATGGGCGCGTTGCCGGTTGTGGCGTGATTTCACCAGATCTCGGATATCCCATGTGGGAGCGAGCCTGCTCGCGAAAGCGATGGGTCAGTTGTTACATTTTTGACTGACCCGACGCCTTCGCGAGCAAGCTCGCTCCCACAAGTTTTGGTGTTGCCTGGGCTACCGTGTCAGGTCCTAAACCGGCTCACCAACTGATTCAACGTCTGCGACAACGCCGTCAGGTTCTGCGCATCCTGGCGAGTCGAATCCGCCAGGCTCGCCACCAACTGCGCATCACCATGAATCTGGCTGATGTGCCGATTGATGTCCTCCGCCACTTGATGCTGTTCCTCCGCCGCCGTGGCGATCTGGGTGTTCATGTCGCGGATCACGTCGACCGACTCACGAATCAATTCAAAACTCGCCCGCGCCTCGTTGATCGACACCACGGTTTCCTGCGATACCTCGAGGCTGGCGTGCATCTGCTTGCCCATCTGATGGGTGCGCCGCGCCAGATTGCCGAGCAATGCGTCAATCTCACCGGTGGAATCCGAGGTGCGTTTGGCCAGCGCGCGGACTTCATCCGCGACCACAGCAAAGCCCCTGCCCTGTTCACCGGCGCGCGCGGCTTCGATGGCGGCGTTGAGCGCGAGCAGATTGGTCTGCTCGGCGATCGAGCGGATGGTGCCGAGGATGGACTGGATGTCGTTGCTGTCCTGTTCCAGTTGCTGCATCGACTCGGCACTGTGGCCGATCTCCTGGCTCAAGCGCCCGACGTTGCTCACCGCCGCATCGATCTGCTGCTGCCCGGTGTGTGCCTGACGCTGACCGTTGTCTGCCGAATCGGCCGCCTGACTGCACGAACGCGCGACCTCGTTGGAAGTGGCGACCATTTCGTGAAACGCCGTAGAAACCATGTCCACCGCCTCACGCTGACGCGAAGCGACGTCGGCCATTTCCGCCGAGACCTCGGTGGCGCTGCCGGAGCTGCTGTGAATCTGCCCGGCTGCCTGGCCGATGCGTTGAATCAACGTACGAATCGCTTCGAGAAACTGGTTGAACCAGCCGGCCAGTTGCGCGGTTTCGTCCTGCCCGCGTACTTCCAGTCGCGCAGTCAGATCGCCCTCGCCCTGGGCAATGCCTTCGAGTCCGCTGGCGACACCACGAATCGGCTTGACCATCAGTCCGGCAAACCACGCGCCGGCCATCGCGAACAACAATGCGCAAACCACAGCGATAGCGCCGATCAGCCAGGTCAAACGCGTCGCCCCGGCCATCACTTCGCTCGCCTTGACCAAGCCGACAAACCGCCAGCCCAGCGCCTGCGACGGCCAGACCAGCGCCATGTAATCCTCGCCGGCCAGTTGCACCTCGACCAGGCCTTTGCCCGCCTCGGCCAGTTGCTGATAACCGTCGCCGAGATCGCTGAGTTTCTTGAAGTTGTGCGCCGGATCGCTCGGGTCGACCAGCACGGTGTTGTTGGCTTCCATCAGCATCAGATAACCGCTCTCGCCGAGGCGGATCTGCTTGACCAGGTCGGTCAACTGCTTGAGCGACACATCGATGTTGACCACGCCGGCATTGCTGCCCAACTGGTTGTTGAAACTGCGCACGGTGCTCACCAGCACCACGTCATCCGCCGCCCAGTAATAGGCCTCGGTGCGCAGGGTTTTGCCGGGATTGGCCATCGCGGTTTTGTACCAAGGCCGGGTACGCGGATCGTAGTTGGCCAGTTGCGCATCGCCCGGCCAGAACAGGTAACCGCCCTGTTCGGTGCCGACAGATAGATAGGTGTAAGCCGGGTGCGCCTTGGCCAGACCGTTGAACAGCTTGAACAGCTGTTGATCCTGCGGCCCCATCGGCACTTGCGCGGCGTCGCTGCTCAGGTAGCGTTTGAGGCTGGCGTCGATGCTCTGCAGTTGCGGATGCTCGGCCAGATAGGCAACGTTCTGGCTGATGCCCTCGAAAAACAGCTGCATCGCGTTTTCCACCTGACGCACCTCGCGCCCGGTGCTGTCGGTAAAGGTGTCGCGCGCGCCCTCGCGGACATTGAGGATGATCAGCGCTGCCACCAGTAACACCGGCAGGCTGGCGATTACCGCAAACGCCAGAGTCAGTTTTTGTTTTATGTTCATTGCTTGCGCCTTCCTTGTTCGAAGTGTTGGTCAGAAATATTTTGCGGATATTCCGTATTATGGTATACCAATATTCAATCAACCGAACAGCCGTCCTCGAAGGCGTGCTTGAATGGTGAGAAGACTCGCGAGCGCGCAGCGTTCACGTCAGTTCGACAGGCCCGCACACGACCGGCCAATTACAAAAGACTCGAGGTAGCGTCATGAAATTTTCCCTGTTCGTACACATGGAACGCTGGGACGAAAGCGTCAGCCACCGCCAACTGTTCGAAGACCTGACCGAACTGACCCTGATGGCCGAGGCTGGCGGTTTCAGCACTGTATGGATCGGCGAACACCACGCCATGGAATACACCATCTCCCCAAGCCCGATGCCGCTGCTGGCCTACCTCGCAGCGAAAACCACGACCATCCACCTCGGCGCCGGCACCATCATCGCGCCGTTCTGGCACCCGCTACGCGTCGCCGGCGAATGCGCCCTGCTCGACGTGATCAGCAACGGCCGCATGGAAGTCGGTCTAGCGCGCGGCGCCTATCAAGTTGAATTCGACCGCATGGCCAGCGGCATGCCCGCCTCGAGCGGTGGTCAGGCCCTGCGCGAAATGGTCCCGGTAGTCCGCGCCCTGTGGCAAGGCGACTACGCCCACGACGGCGACATCTGGAAATTCCCCACCTCCACCAGCGTGCCGAAGCCGATCCAGAAGCCCAACCCACCCATGTGGATCGCCGCCCGCGACCCGGATTCGCACAACTTCGCCGTCGCCAACGGCTGCAACGTCATGGTCACGCCATTGATGAAAGGCGACGAAGAAGTCCTCGACTTGAAGAACAAATTCCAGACTGCACTGGACAACAACCCAGACGTACCGCGCCCACAACTGATGGTGCTGCGCCACACCCACGTGCACAACGCTGATGACCCGGACGGCTGGCAAGTTGGCGCCAAAGCCATCTCACGTTTCTACCGCACGTTCGATGCGTGGTTTGGCAACAAAGAAACTCCGGTCAATGGCTTCCTCGCGCCGAGTCCGGAAGAGAAGTTTGCCGGACGTCCGGAGTTTGAACTGGAGAGTCTGCACAAGACCGCGATGATTGGTACGCCGGAAGAGATCATTCCGCGCATCAAGTACTACCAGGAACTGGGCGTGGATGAGTTCAGTTTCTGGTGTGATAACAGCTTGCCGCATGAAGAGAAGAAGAAATCGCTGGAGTTGTTTATCAAGCATGTGGTGCCGGCGTTTCGCTGATTACTCGGCGGACGGTCTCTGACCCACTAAAAGGCCCCGGACTTGTCCGGGGCTTTAGTTTTTAGAGATCACGGGAATGCGCTGGCCCGGCTGGGTGACATCGTAAACACGCTGCTCGCAACCCCGCCCAACAAACTGAAACTCCACCAGGTAGACCTTGCTTCGCTCCGGCGTAAAGGTACTGCTCAGCGGCCCGCAGCTATAAGTGTTGCCGGTGCCCATGCCGTTGGAACGCCCCGACACTTCGAAGGGTTCGTCGGCATTGGCTTGCGCTTCCAACTGAGGAAAGTGCTTGAACGTGGCGCTATTGGCCGCTTCGTTAAGCTTGGCGATCCAGCCGAATACCTTACCCCGCCCGGAATCCACCACAGTACCCATCACTTCCATTCGCCGATCAGGATCTGTAGCACGGCGAACCGAGCACTCGACAGGGTATGTGTAGCCTGTCGATTTCATGATGACTTTGGCGTGTTGTGCATCTGGCGTTGCCGTTCTTTGCTGAAGTGGACACCATCCTTCAATAGACTGGGGGAAGAGTCTCTGACGTTGGAATGGCAGCCTGCCATCAGGAAAATAAAAAGCAGCAAAAGTCCGGCTTTAATCAACTTTTTCTTACCTTTTCAAAGAGTAGCGGCCAGATTTTTCGAGTTCAACAAACCTGCATCGCTACAACAACCACAAAACATCTACAACTCTTCAATACTTTCAATTACGCCAACTACTGCCCCCCGAGGCAGCAATGCCTCATGGACAAGGTTGCCAAAGTCCTTACTCCAGACCAGTCTGTCTGCATGCGCTGTTTTTTGAAAATAAATAAACAGACCGGCGTCTCCCAAAAAGGTGCACGTTATATCTTGCACGCCTTCTAAAATGGCGGACTCCCCTTTGAAGAAATAACGATGCGCGGAAGCAAATAATTCTTTTGCAGAAATCGCCGAATCGCCCTCCTCTACATTTTCGAATTCCATTTTTGCGTAGAAGTTCACGGCAGTTTTAAGCTCGACTACATCCACCACATCAAGGAGCCTTTCCCCACAAACAAACAACGAAAACAAGCCATTTGCCCAGAAACAACTTGAATCATTCCAATCCCTCACGACATCAAACTGAATTGAGAATATAAAAGGATCACCGTAAATCACTTCAATCTTACTCCTAGCGCTTTTTGCACCGCCGCCGGTATATAACTAGCCGACAATTGGTTGCCGGCGTCACCCGTACTACCGTTCCAGTGAAACACACCATTCGTCCCTTCAAATCGGTGGACGTTGCCATTTTGAAAACGGGGGACAGACCACGTTTTACTCCTCCATGTCGCATAGGGTATGGTCCTTGTTCTGCGCGGCCAGCAGGTTCAGGTCATTGCCGGTGTAGACGTCGTTGCCTGCGCAGATCTTACCCGCGATCAAAGTGATGTCACGGCCCGAGCTGGGTTTTACGTCGCCGCCAGCGATTAATTCAACAGCTTTTTAAACGGTGTGGTTGTACTGCTCATGGAGGCGTTTCTTGCCGTCCTCGCTATGGGTTTCGACGTTGTGCTTATCACCGGCCGAGGACATGTTGATGTCGCGCTTGGCCTCGGCGGTAAGGTTGCCGGTAGCTTCGGCGATGGCGACGACGCTGATGTCGCGACCGGCATCGAGCTTCAGGTCACCATCGCGTTATACGCTCGACGCGAATTTAAAGGCGATCTGTCCCCGTTTATTTCCAAACGTCAGTTCATGAGCGCTGGCGACACTCGGCCACTGTCGAAGAGCTGGTTGAATATCTCTACGACAATCTCAAAATTTGAGCAGATGGCTGAACCAGCAACGGCGTCGCCTTGGATATGAATGATTCCGCCACGATTTTTATCGCCGCAAAATACTTCGACATCGTTGTCATCGCCATCATCAACGCCGAGAGTCAGCGCGTACTTGTTTCTCTCTGCAACAACCTGCAATGTCAATAGTTCGAAGCCTGCTAATTCTTCAATATCCAGGGTTACACTCCCCAAACTTCGGCAGGATTCTTCAAGGTGCGCAACTACATCATTCCAAGATGGATCTCTTTGCGTGCCACCTTCACAGGTTCCGCCAAAACCGACCGTCCAAGAGAGAGAGCGCTTCATATTATTTCACCTCTTTTACTGATTTCATTCCGGGGGAAGGAAACGGGGGCAGACCACGTTTTGGAAGGAAACGTGGACAGACCACGTTTTGGAGTGCCTTCTAAACGTGGTCTGTCCCCATTTACCTTCTAAACGTGGTCTGTCCCCATTTACCCCACAGACTACGTTTTCGCAACGCTTTCTAAACGTGATCTGTCCGAGGTTATTTGCAACGTTCATACCCAGCGAAAATCAGGCGTAATCTCACACGTCATTCCCGCAAAAACAAGAGTATTTCTAACCTGCAAAACCTTCTCCGCTTGACCGACAAACACCAGAGCAAGATCTTGCTGGAGAGTAGTTCTGGAAGACAAGAAATTACGGCCTGTAACTTCAGAAACAGCTTTTACATGAGCTTTATTCTGATAGTCACCCCGGCAGCGCACCTCATACTGAGTCTCGACCACCTTAATCTCTGGAATGTGGGTTGTAACTACCGACCAACCGCACTGAGAACATTTTACTCCTTGGGCGCTGCCTTCTCTGTAGACAGACAGCTCCCCTCCACACTGCTCGCACGCCATAAAACACTGCTTGCTCATTGCGGTTTCCCAGGATTAAACACTTTAAATGTTCCCTGATTCGCCATATCAGGATGATTAAAAAGTAAAAAACGGGGACAGACCACCTTTTACTAAATGGTCGATTTTTTCGGCCGTCCCGGGCTCCCTCGCTGCACACGACGACCGATCATTGCCTCCACTTCAACAGCAAACTTTGAACCGCCAAAAACATTATTCCCATTGGTCGCGGCACGAATCTGGTCAACCACTTCTGACTCTAAGTCTTTATTGAACAGTTCGCGGTAGGCATCTGCCGGTTGCCCGCCCTGCACTCCAAGCGCCAAGTATTGAGCATGAGGGGTAACAATGTGCGAGCGCTCTGATTGTGCATTAACACGGTAGCTTGACCAGCGATATTCGGCTGGATGAACTACCATTTTCGCTCTCACCGGATTCATTTCGATGTACCGATAACAGCACAATAAATATCGCTCACTCTCAACAAGGCATGAACGATACCGGCCTTCCCACAAACTTCCACTGCGTCTGTACACGCGATTTATATATTGAACGTATCTCTGGCCAATACCTTTCATCAGCAGGCTTTCGCTATTGGCATGATGAGGACTGACTAACAAATGAACGTGATTGGTCATTAAGCACCACGCATGAACATCACAGTCATTTTTCGACGCCTGCTCAGCCAACAGCTCCAGATAAAAATGGTAGTCTTCCTCGGTAAAAAAACAGACAGATCTATTGTTTCCTCGCTGAATCAAGTGGAGCGGTACGCCTGGTATCAAAACTCGGGCTCTACGCGGCATTGATGAATCCTTTCAATTGGTCGAACTGAAAGCTTAGCGGGCCGCAAGGTAAACATGACGGCAAATTTTTACGTATTGTTGCAGTCAATTACATTAAAACGTGGTTTGCCACCCTTTTTCCCGGGGACAGACCCACGTTCTTGGAGTGGAGTGCTTTCTAAACGTGGTCCGCCCCCATTTATTTTCTCCTGTCAGTCCAGACTGAATTTAACCTGAGTACCGTCTGGTAAATTTTTAATCTTATCGGCTATATCGGCTCTGAGCCGCATGCCTTCTACAGCATCGGCAACATATAAATTATCCAAGGAAAAATCACCGCCCATTACAAAAGGCACTTTGGGCAGCAAACGCATCCCCGCACGAACTGGACCATTGCGCTTTTGCCACTGATGAGCCAACGGATAGCCTGTCAATACTTCATAGTCGTGCAGAACTACTTCAGCCCAGCTTTCAACATCCGCAGCCAAGTACTCTAACGAGCCAGTTTCCGGATCAAAAATGTAGATACTGCCATCCTTAATACAGAACTGTCCACCAAAGATATCTTCAGCAAAAAAGACAACGTTATCGGCTAGGCCATTGTAGCTACTGCGCCACAGGTCAGCGTGATTCCAATCAGATATGCCCATTTCACTTTGACTGGAGTCACTTGGAAAAACATGCAGCGCGCCTTCAAAAGCATAGAAGCCATTGCGCTGACGCAGCACATTAACAAGTTGTTCCGCCGAAGTCCCTGCCAGTTTGCGTATTGGCCCAGACAGTTCTGGCTCACGTTCACTCAAGGACGAACTTGCAATCGATAACAACTTATCCAGATTATTCATAATCTAATCTATCACCTCTATTCTAACCTTCGTCCCGTTAGGCAACTCTCTGCATTGAGCGCCAATACAAGCGCCTGGTCAACGTGTCAGGCTTTCCTGCCCCGATGGCATCTTCAATATGTTGCGCCGACTCGGGGAAACGGGGACAGATCACGTTTTGGAATGCGTTTTAAACGTGGTCTGTCCCCGTTTATCTGGGTGCTAGGCCGGCGTCAGATCACATCTAGACCTCTACAATTAACAAGAGACATCAAACCACAAGCAGAGATAAAATCACGTATCGGTATATCAAGAACGCTACTTTCTCCAGCGGAGAGTACATCTTGCAATGTGACGATGCCTTTTTCAAAGTCTAAAGAAACGTCAAAGCAATTAAACTCGAACGCCCTGAACAGAATGCTCTTTGAGCAAACCCGCTCATCAAAGGCGTTTTTCAAAATAGAGCGAACGCTGTCGTCCAACTCTTGGGCCGCAAATCGTTCTATTATCGTGCCGCCACTGCTCATAACCATTCCTAACCAGTACGAGAACGCAGTCTGGATCACACCATCCCGAACATTTATTTTGATTGTCGAGATTGGAGCGCATCAGACGTTTGTTCCAATCACCTTACTTGGGAAAACGGCGGACAGACACGCTTTACTCCTTCATGTCGTAGAGGGTGCGGCCCTTGTTTTGCGCGGCCAGCAGATTCAGATCATTACCGGCGTAGACGTTGGCTTCGTTGCCTGTGCAGATCTTCCCCGCGACCAGTGTGGTGTCGAGGTCCGGGCTGGTATTTGCGTCGCCGCCGGCGATGAATCAGCAGCTTCCTGAAAAGAGTGGTCGTCCTCTTCATGGACGCGTTTCTTGCCGTGCCTGCTGTGGATTTCGACGTTGTGTTCATCACCGGCCGAGACAGGGAGATATCGCGCTTGGCCTCGGCGGTAAGGTTGCCGGTAGCTTCGGCGATGGCGACAACGTTGATGTCGCGACCGGCATTGAGCTTCAGGTCGCCACCGCTTTTACGCTGGACGAGAATTGAAAGGTGGTCTGTCCCCGTTTATCTCCTCCATTTGTTGTGAATAACGCTTTTCTAATCTTTCAGCAGACCTTTGAACTCCATCGCGTTCATCTGGAAAGTAAGCAGAATAAACATCAGCTGCAATTTTCATCAGAGAAACGTAGTCAGCCACAGGTATGCTAGAAGTTAACGCTTCCCCCAAGAAGAAACTTACCTCATTGAATTCTTCTGGATCGTCCCAATCCTGATCAAGCGAGTAAAAAAAACCTTCAGCCACTGAGAACCCATGTCCCTGCGAAGCGTCGTAGATGAACGCAGGAAAATTAGTCCTCCCTCTTACGATAGAAGCCTCAATTAACTCGTAAAGACCCTCATAATCTGCGTCAGTTAAAGAAAATGATTCCTTGAGAACCTCTAACCAAACCAAATCAGCCATTATTTCGTCCTCGGCGGCATAGTAATAAATGAGTTTGTTATATCTCCAGTTTTGCTATCACGCGTCACTTGAAAGTAATAACCATCAACTTTGATACTGGCCTCCCTCATGGCTGGATTAGCTCTGAACAAAGAGCCAGCTTCGACTGCCGCCCTGCTCGACATATCAGCCACCTTGATATCTGACAGAATTTTCGAATCATAAGTTGTTTTGGTGGATTTGGACTTGTATCCACCGACCAACTCGCCCCGAGTGTTAGTTTTAGGCAACTGATAACTATACTCCACAAGGCCAGGATAACGGACATCCGTAGTTTTGTTGGAGATTTTTGCCCCAGTTTTTTCAACCGACTCCAAGAAGGCATCGCTGTTATGAGCACCAGAAATCGTCCCCGCCTTACTATTACGCACGCCAATCTGGGTGTTATGACTAAGAACTTTCTCGCCAAAATCTTTCAAAAATGTAGAGGTTGCCTGACCTCCAACGGTGGCTGCCCCCTCTGAACCTATCGCTGCCGGCCTAACGACTGCCGCAATCTGCTCAGCCGTTAGCTTAGCCCCAGTTTTCGCTTCGATCTCCATCAAACCGCGGAGATCACTCAGTTCCTTGGCTGCGGCCCCACCTGCTGTGGCCCCTAACCCCACGGGAAGTGCCTCCGACATTCCTGCCTCAGCGGTCCAGATCGCGACTTCGTTCGCGCACAGCACTGGGTTTGCTGCACAAGTAGCTGCACCTCTCGTGGCCAACTGTCCAAGCAAACCAATCGCTTCCGGCGCAAGAGCAATAATTCCCGCTGCAGCCAACAATTTCACCGCATTAGCCGGATCCCCTTTCGGAAGGTGGTCGAGGACCGCTCGCGTCCTAGCGTTGGTCGAGTCGGCGATATTGCTATGAAGGAATTGATCTGTGATCCCCGAATCGTCATTTTCCCAAAGTTTATTTAATGCAAGAGAGCCTTCATCAATCTCAGCCTTGATCTGCGCGCAATCGCCGGTCGCCCAACAGTTATTGAGCCGCGCCGTGTTATCCGCATCACGCTTGGCAAACTCAGCTCGAACAGCATCACAGTTGTCTTTACACTCCTTAAGCGCTTTCTCGAGGTCTTTTACATCCTGGTGATTCAGGAAGTTGTACTGTGTCGCGTTGTTGGCAACCCAAGAAGCGTTTTCCAATGACTCTTGATCAGTATTGCCCAGCGCAGTTGCGGAGAGCACCCCCACAATCTGCGACCCCATGAGCAACAACTCGGGATTGCCCTTGAACCATTTGTTCATCTCACCAACAAGCGCTTCATTCGCACCAGCCGCCAACGCGCCTGTCGCAAAATCCCCGCCGGTCATCTCCGACAACAGCCCACCCACCGCCGCATGAATGATGATTTTGCCCGCTGAGCCATCATCCAGAACGCCCTGCGTGAGATCGCCCACCATGTTGAAGCTGAACGCTGCGACGGTATTGAACAGAGCCGTCTTCAGAACGTCACCGGCACTTGCATCGCCGCCGACTGCCTTGGTGATCAGCGCGGAAGTGCCACCCTGGATGATTTGGCTTCCAGCAAATCTACCGACTCCCTCCCACGTGGCTAACGACGGGCCGAGCAGCTTTCCGGTATTCGGATCGTATTTCATACCCGTCAGCTGGTTCAGGTATTCGGCCATCAATCCGGCTGTCACTCCGGAAATCACATAGCCCTTCAGTGCATCGGATGAAGTAACGTCCGCGAAAACCGCTCCAAGGCTTCCTCCGTTATTGATAAAACTGGTCGTGGCATTTGTGGCTGCACCTGTTGCCACAGCGGCGAGGCCTGCGGCCCAGGCTGTGCCCATGCTCGCGCTTAGCGAAGCGAACGCAGCAGGCCCGACAAAGGCAGCCATGATGATGGCGATGATCATCTGCGAAGCCGGGCCAAGCCCCGAGTTGCTGTATTTAAACGACTCGTGAATCTCCTTCACGCGCCGCCAATCAACATCTCCCCGAGCCTCCGCATCCTTCAACCACGCCAGTTGCGGATCAGCCTTGACCATCGCATCAATGGTCTGGCTGACGGACTCCTGACTCACATCCTTGATATCAATCTTCAGCCCATCGACCGCTTTCAGGACGATGTTGCCCTTGGCAATCATCTGCGTCTGGCGCAGGGTTTCGTCGGTGTTGCCGCGACCTTTCGCCGAGACCCACGCCGCGTTGTTGTTGGTTTTGGTATGGCTCTCGTCATGCAGATCCTTCACCCCTTCGAAGGTGATGGCGCCGCCGCTGTCGAGGAGGATGTCCTTGCCGCTGTCGAGTTTGGCCACCTGGTAATGCTGGTCGCCCAAGCTGACCAGAGACAGGTTGCCGCCGGTCTTGATTTCGCTGCCGACGTGGGTGACCTGGGTGACTTCGTCGCGCTGGAGTTTCAGGTTGCCGAAACCGCCCTTCTCCTTCATGTCGTAGAGCGTGTGGTCCTTGTTCTGCGCGGCCAGCAGATTGAGGTCGTTACCGGCGTAGACGTAGGCTTCATTGCCTGCGCTGATTTTGCTCGCGACCAGTGTGGTGTCACGCCCGGAACTGGTTTTTACGTCGCCGCTGGCGATGAACTCAGCGGCTTTCTGAACAGTGTGGTCATCCTGTTCATGGACACGTTTCTTGCCGTCCTTGCTATGGGTTTCGACGTTGTATTCATCTCCGGCCGAGGACAAATAGATGTTGCGACGGCATCGAGCTGCAGGTCACCGCCGCTTTTACGCTCGACGCGAATTTGAAGGTGGCCTGTCCCCGTTTGTCTCTCGAAAGGTGGTCTGTCCCCATTTATCCGGTCCCCATTTATCCGCTTTTCTTTCAATCGTCGGGAATCTCGATATGAAACGAATCTGCATCAATTTTCAAAGACATCCATCCTGGCCCAGGCAAAACGTTTATTTCACCCTCAAGAAAATACTCACTTGCCGACTTATCGACTTTAGGCCCACTAATAAACTCCTCGACAAACTCATTACCTGAGGAACTCTTTCGATCGAGAGAATATTCATAGATAACTTTTCTCAACACACTCACACCCGAAAAGACCAGCCAGCAGTCACCCACATATTCATGCATTGCGTGCAAACCTTCACTCTTGCTCTCGTATCTGACCCATTCACCACCCTCGCTTCGAGCGTGTAACAAACCATTTACAAGACTCCATTCAACATACTCCACATCTCTAGCGGGATCGTAAATGTAATGAACAGGAAAAATACTTTCGCCCTTAGGACACTCATCTTCATCACACTGTACGATCCGAGCGCCATCCGCCGCTGTTACCAACTTCGTCTTTTTCAAGGCTAGGCCTCTTTCGACATAAAGGCGAACTACTCCATTTTCGAGCTCAAAGCCTCCATATACGCAGTCAAATGTGACGAGGGAATCAAACATCGCTGAAACTATCATTTTATTTTCTCTAGAACGATGGTTTTCATACTATGGAGATCAGTAATCTTACTACCGTCTGTGCGTAGGAACGTGTGCCCCGAGAATCGAGCATCTAGACCTCCATCCTGGATAACCCTGACGCCAACCGATTCAAGATCGGCTGCACTTGGTAGTTTTCCATACGGATTTGCCGAGTTAGTGTTTATGAATATTTTCCCACCGGGCTCAACCACCCGTGTCGCCTCAGGCAAAAAGTCCATCATGGAGAAAGTGCCCCCTGCACCTTTAGGTATGAATGGGTTACTGGCCACGATTTCTCGCACGGAGTTATCTCTGAGAGGTAAGTTCCTGGCGTCGGCACGGACGCCTGATTCGATACTGCCACTAATATCAATATTAAGCGCACCTGGAGTTTGAGCGCTCTTACCTCCAAATAGCTCAATAGTTGGTTTAGGTTGATCAATTGGAGCAACCCATTTGCCACCGACCCACTCGACAGCTTTCCCACCAATGTGAGCAGTCAAGAGTCCGGTAACAGCGTCAAAAGCCATACCACCCAATTCCTGGGCGGAGGCAGTCGCTACTTTATCAAATTCTTTTTCCAGCGTATGCGACGGGATCGGACTGGTAATCCAATCCTTAAACCCCAGAGCTAGCCCGCCAATACCGTTTGCGATTGCACCAATCGTGTCAAAAGGTGATGAGACGGCATTCCAGAAGGATTCCGCTGTTTTGACTGCTCCACCTGGCCATGCAGCAACTATTTCACGAACGCTAGTACCCCCTTCTCTGGCCAGAAATCCCGGATCCAGCGAAGGAGGGTAAACAGTCGTAAGCTCTTTTGGGTCAATGCCTGCAAAATAATTGGCCTTGGCGGCATTGTATTGCTCAAGCGTCCATCCTTCTTGTAGTGCTTGTAGCTGAATCTTGCGCCCGAACTCCTCCATATCACGTTGTCTTTCGGCATCCAATGCCGCTGTTGCCCGGGTGATATTGTCCTGGCACCCTTGAGCGCCCTCTCCCGAACCACAAGCTGCTCGAGCTCTGTCCGCCGCGACAACGTCTCTATGTAACAGCCAGTTGTACTGAGTGGCATTCTTCGCAATATTTGCACCCTGCTGCAGATCACCATCCACCGCTGCGGCAGCAACGAGCCCGGTTAGCTGCGACATCATCAAGTGCAACTGATCATTGCCACCAGCGAACTTCACAAGGACATTCATCGCCGCTTCGTTCAACCCGGCAGCCGCCGCACCAGTAGCAAAATCCCCACCCATCGCCTCGGAAAGCAAGCCCCCCATCAGCGCATGCGCGACAACTTTTACTACGCCACCTTCCGGGAACTTGATCGTTTGATCGCCAACAAAATTGAACCCGGTCGCCATCGCGACACTGCCCGCTTCTCCCAGCAACGCGGAACCAAAGTTGTCACCAAAGCTACCGCCACCAATGGTGGTAGAGATGCCACTGGAAATGACCGCGCGACCCGCAGTTCGGATCGCTACGTCGGTAAAATTACTGCTGGTCAGAATACTTGCGGCTTTGCTGCCCCCCGCTGCAAACCAATTGGCATCGGCATAATCAAGCATGCCTGCGGTGAAGCCAGCGATAGCTGCGTTCTTGAGACTGTCGGCGCTGAATGTTTCCTTGAAAGCAGCGCCGAGGTTCCCTTTGTTGCTGATTGTGCTTGTCACGCCCGTCGTAGCGAGGGTTGTGGCGAATGCGCCGCCGAAGCCACCGCCGACCAAGCCCAGTCCTGCCGGCCCCATCACAAAAGACATCATGATGGCGATGGCAATTTGCGCCGCTGGCCCGACGCCCGAATTCTCGTATTTAAACGACTCGTGAATCTCCTTCACGCGCCGCCAATCAACATCTCCCCGAGCCTCCGCATCCTTCAACCACGCCAGTTGCGGATCAGCCTTGACCATCGCATCAATGGTCTGGCTGACGGACTCCTGACTCACATCCTTGATATCAATCTTCAGCCCATCGACCGCTTTCAGGACGATGTTGCCCTTGGCGATCATCTGCGTCTGGCGCAGGGTTTCGTCGGTGTTGCCGCGACCTTTCGCCGAGACCCACGCCGCGTTGTTGTTGGTTTTGGTATGGCTCTCGTCATGCAGATCCTTCACCCCTTCGAAGGTGATGGCGCCGCCGCTGTCGAGGAGGATGTCCTTGCCGCTGTCGAGTTTGGCCACCTGGTAATGCTGGTCGCCCAGGCTGACCAGAGACAGGTTGCCGCCGGTCTTGATTTCGCTGCCGACGTGGGTGACCTGGGTGACTTCGTCGCGCTGGAGTTTCAGGTTGCCGAAACCGCCCTTCTCCTTCATGTCGTAGAGCGTGTGGTCCTTGTTCTGCGCGGCCAGCAGATTGAGGTCGTTACCGGCGTAGACGTAGGCTTCATTGCCTGCGCTGATTTTGCTCGCGACCAGTGTGGTGTCACGGCCGGAACTGGTTTTTACGTCGCCGCCGGCGATGAACTCAGCTGCTTTCTGAACAGTGTGGTCATCCTGTTCATGGACACGTTTCTTGCCGTCCTTGCTATGGGTTTCGACGTTGTGTTCATCTCCGGCCGAGGACAAATAGATGTTGCGACGGCATCGAGCTGCAGGTCACCGCCGCTTTTACGCTCGACGCGAATTTGAAGGTGGCCTGTCCCCGTTTGTCTCTCGAAAGGTGGTCTGTCCCCATTTATCCCGCTGAATTTGGACACCATCCTTTAAAAGACTGGGGGAAGAGTCTCTGACGTTGGAATGGCAGCCTGCAATCAGGAAAATAAAAAGCAGCAAAAGTCCGGCTTTAATCAATTTTCGCTTACCCTTTCAAAAAGTAGCGGCCAGATTTGTCGAGTTCAACAAACCTACCCCGCTACAACAACCATAAAACATCTACAACTCTTCAATACTTTCAATTACGCCAACAACTGCCCCCCGAGGCAGCAACGCCTCATGAACAAGGTTGCCAAAGTCCTTACTCCAGACCAGTCTGTCTGCATGCGCTGTTTTTTGAAAATAAATAAACAGACCGGCGTCCCCCAAAAAGGTGCACGTTATATCTTGCACGCCTTCTAAAATGGCGGATTCCCCTTTGAAGAAATAACGATGCGCGGAAGCAAATAATTCTTTTGCAGAAATCGCCGGATCACCCTCCTCTATATTTTCAAAGTCCATTTTTGCGTAAAAGTTCACGGCAGTTTTAAGCTCGACTACATCCACCACATCAAGGAGCCTTTCCCCACAAACAAACAACGAAAACAATCCATTTACCCAGAAACATGAATCAGTCCAATCCCTCACGACATCAAACTGAATTGAGAATATAAACGGATCACCATAAATCATTTCAATCTTACTCCTAGTGCTTTTTGCACCGCCGCCGGTATATAACTAGCCGACAATTGGCTGCCGGAGCCCCCCGTACTACCGTTCCAGTGAAACACACCATTAAAAAAGGGGACAGCCCCCTTTTTTCCTATAGCGCTCCGCAACACTCAACGCAGGACAAACTTTCACGTATAGCTTCAGCCAATCACATTAAATGCAATCTGTTCTTATTTTTAAAAAATACGTGTTCTGCCCCCATCCACCGCCATTTCTCCGAACAACTTGCAAAAGTGGCCTCTTCCCGCGCTTGCTATTACGCAGCCCGCTTTACCAAAGAGACTTTGTCTCCGAAATCGCACATACCATCAGTAAACGTTAGGCAGCCATCATATTCCAACACACTAAGCCCACAATCTCCACAATCAAAGTAAATGCCCAAGCACCCTTCCTTCACCCCTTCAATACGGTACTCATAAATCCCTGATATTTTTTTATCTAAGTATTTGCGTAAAGAATTCACCACCCTCACGGGATAAGCAAATTCGTCATCAAGACTCTCGACTATTTGATATTCGGCCTCTCTCAAACCGTGCGAAAAAATTGCGACCCCTTCTCCAATACTTAATGACACCCAGCCCTGCAGATGTAGTTTAAAAAACAACACCAACACGTCACAAATCTTTTCCCTTTCGATATAAAAGGAGCGCGCGCGAAACTCACAAAATTCATCATCTAAATACATAACCACCTCTCAGAATTTTGAGGACCTTTCTGGAATTAAAGTATCAAACTCATATTTACCGCCTGGCAGCACTCTTAAACTAACGGTTCGATCCGTGACCTTACTATACACATGCACTAAATCGTAGTCGCCTCGGACTTGCGACCTGGGAATCAAGCTGCTTATGTCCGTTGCACTCTCGAGGGTAGCTTTGATATCAAGCTTTGCTTGATCGATCCCAGCTCTTCCTCGTTCGTAAGGAAGTCGTCCTTGTCCGATTTTTTCCCCAAGTTTTTTATTCAAATTGGTTAACTGGGACGTCATAAAATCTTCAACGTCCCCTAAACCGGTCACAGGTTTTACCCCGCTCGCGCCGGATGACAGGCTGAGGGCTTCAGTTCCCGAGTAGTTCTTCCAGTCAGGGTGATAAGGATTCGCCCTCATTCCATCCGAAATTTTGGTTATTACACCATCAGCACCTTTTGTGGAGGTAAGCAGTTCATCAGTCTTTCCAACCAATTTGCTCCCAGCCCCGATCCCTCCAGTCAGAATCGTCCCAGCGATTTCCGCATGATCACCCAGCATCGTTTTATGGTGAGAGTTCAGCTCGTCCGTGTGGTTCGAGTCTTGGAAGTCCTGAACAATCGCTCGCTCTTCAGCACTTAACCCGCCATTTGCATCGTAGTTTTCAAGCGCCAGGGTCCCTCCTTCAGCGGCGTTCGTCTGACCATTACACTGATCGAAACCCTCGCACTTGAACAGTTCGGATCCACTGGTTTTCGCGCTCAGTTTCGCATAGGTATCCTTCACTTTCTCTCGACAGGCTGCTGGATTTTCGCTAGCTCTACAGCCCTTCAACTCTGTGACGAGATCGTCTACTTGCTGATGATTCAGGAAGTTGTACTGTGTCGCGTTGTTGGCAACCCAAGAGGCGTTTTCCAATGACTCTTGATCAGTATTGCTCAGCGCAGTTGCGGAGAGCACCCCCACTATCTGCGACCCCATGAGCAACAACTCGGGATTGCCCTTGAACCATTTGTTCATCTCACCAACAAGCGCTTCATTCGCACCAGCCGCCAACGCGCCTGTCGCAAAATCCCCGCCGGTCATCTCCGACAACAGCCCACCCACCGCCGCATGAATGATGATTTTGCCCGCTGAGCCATCATCCAGAACGCCCTGCGTAAGATCGCCCACCATGTTGAAGCTGAACGCCGCGACGGTATTGAACAGAGCCGTCTTCAGAACGTCACCGGCACTTGCATCGCCGCCGACTGCCTTGGTGATCAGCGCGGAAGTGCCACCCTGGATGATTTGGCTTCCAGCAAATCTGCCGACGCCCTCCCACGTGGCTAACGACGGGCCGAGCAACTTTCCGGTATTCGGATCGTATTTCATACCCGTCAGCTGGTTCAGGTATTCGGCCATCAATCCGGCTGTCACTCCGGAAATCACATAGCCCTTCAGTGCATCGGATGAAGTAACGTCCGCGAAAACCGCTCCAAGGTTTCCGCCGTTATTGATAAAACTGGTCGTGGCATTTGTGGCTGCACCTGTTGCCACAGCGGCGAGGCCTGCGGCCCAGGCGGTGCCCATGCTCGCGCTTAGCGAAGCGAACGCAGCAGGCCCGACAAAGGCAGCCATCACGATCGCAATAATCATCTGCGAAGCCGGGCCAAGCCCCGAGTTGCTGTATTTAAACGACTCGTGAATCTCCTTCACGCGCCGCCAATCAACATCTCCCCGAGCCTCCGCATCCTTCAACCACGCCAGTTGCGGATCAGCCTTGACCATCGCATCAATGGTCTGGCTGACGGACTCCTGACTCACATCCTTGATATCAATCTTCAGCCCATCGACCGCTTTCAGGACGATGTTGCCCTTGGCGATCATCTGCGTCTGGCGCAGGGTTTCGTCGGTGTTGCCGCGACCCTTGGCCGAGACCCATGCGGCGTTGTTGTTGGTTTTGGTATGGCTCTCGTCATGCAGATCCTTCACCCCTTCGAAGGTGATGGCGCCGCCGCTGTCGAGGAGGATGTCCTTGCCGCTGTCGAGTTTGGCCACCTGGTAATGCTGGTCGCCCAGGCTGACCAGAGACAGGTTGCCGCCGGTCTTGATTTCGCTGCCGACGTGGGTGACCTGGGTGACTTCGTCGCGCTGGAGTTTCAGGTTGCCGAAACCGCCCTTCTCCTTCATGTCGTAGAGCGTGTGGTCCTTGTTCTGCGCGGCCAGCAGATTGAGGTCGTTACCGGCGTAGACGTAGGCTTCATTGCCTGCGCTGATTTTGCTCGCGACCAGTGTGGTGTCACGGCCGGAACTGGTTTTTACGTCGCCGCCGGCGATGAACTCAGCTGCTTTCTGAACAGTGTGGTCATCCTGTTCATGGACACGTTTCTTGCCGTCCTTGCTATGGGTTTCGACGTTGTGTTCATCACCGGCCGAGGACAGGTAGATGTCGCGCTTGGCCTCGGCGGTGAGGTTGCCGGTGGCTTCGGCTGTGCTGGCGATGACGTTGATGTCGCGACCGGCATCGAGCTTCAGGTCGCCGCCGGTTTTCACTGTCGACGCGAGGTTTTCCACGGTGGTGGTAATGACTGAGCGATGGCCGCCATCGAACGATTCGTGGAGTTCGTCTTCGTCGCGTGTCGCCAACAGGTTGATGTCGCGCGCTGCACTCAGGCTGGCGTCACCGCCGCTGCTGATGGCAGACGCGTTGGTCAGATCCTGTCCGGACTTGATGGTCAGGCTGTCGCGGGCGCTGATGATGCCGCCGTCGTCGACGAGGGTGCGCATGCCGTTGCCATCACGCACCGCGATGGCGGTGCGATCGTTGACGATATCGCCCTTGAGTGTCGTCAGTTCGACCTGATTGCCACGGATTTCGCCGGCTAGGGCGTTGCGGATGCTGTCGGTGGCCATGAGTTTGATGCGCTCATCGGCTTCGACCAGACCGCCCTGATAGAGGCTGCCCTTGACGTCGACGGACACGTCGTTGCTGGCCTTCAATGTGCCGACGTTGACCAGATCGCTACCGGCCAGCATTTCCAGATCTCGGCCCTGAATCAGGCTGCCACCGCGCACGTTGCGCGACTCGGCCTGCGCCAGATACAACACCGGCACCAGCACTTTCTGGCCGTCGACGATGCGCTCTTCCATCCAGACAATGTCGTGGGTCAGCGCAGCGACCTGCGCCGAGGTCAGGCTGACGCCGACCGACAGGTTCAGTTGGTTTTTGCTGGCGAGCGCGTTATCCATCAGATAACGAAATTGCTCGTAGTCGTTCTCCAGGCCACCGGCGAGAAAACGCTGGCCGGTCTGGGCCATGACTGCGTCGCTGATCAGCCGCGATTCATAGCGCCCGTCACCGAGGCGACGCGCCGCTTCATCGGCGCTGAAGTCGAGCTTGCCGAGCAGGTAGTCGGAGCTCATGAACGCGGTCGTCTGAGTCAGCTCTGGGTTGGTTTCGATCAGATAACGGCTCTGCGGATTGGTGCTTTGCACGAACATGCCGTACGGGCCTTTCGGCAACCGGAAGGTCGAGGAAGCCGTCGGGTCGACTGCGGCGAACGGCACACCTTTGAAGTCCACCGGTGTGAAGCTGATCTGCTTCACGCCATCGGCGTCGACATGCTCGATACGGGTAACGGATCTGGAGGTTTGGGCGACAGCGTCGGTGCTATGTTTGCCCAGGTTGATGTTGATGCCGCCGACCGCGTCAGTCTGGTCGCTGGCCAGAGAACCTGTCAGTTGACCATAAGTGTTGTCGTATAGCGTGCCGTTCTGGATGCTGTTGGTGACGTCGAGCTTGACCTTGCCGCCGGCCTGCATCACCGCAGCGTAAACGGCGTTGCCGTTTGCATTCCAGGTGGTGACGTCACTCATCAAAGAGAATCGCGAATCACTGGAGCGACTGATCAGTTCATCGAACCGCGCCTGATCGAAGTTGCCGGCCGCGGCAGCCGCGTTGAACGCCGGAACATCGACGAACTCCATCTTGTCCCAGAGGCTGTTGTCGATACGCCCAGGGGTGCCCCTTTTCACCACTCGCGTCCCCGAACGCGACTCCGCGCCCTGGTTCAGCAGGCTGTCAGCCGTCACGGTCAGGTCGCCGTTGGCGGCCAGCAGGCTGTAACGGTTT
Source organism: Pseudomonas sp. ef1 (assembly GCF_007293365.2). NCBI lineage: Bacteria > Pseudomonadati > Pseudomonadota > Gammaproteobacteria > Pseudomonadales > Pseudomonadaceae > Pseudomonas > Pseudomonas sp. ef1. The sequence goes on from NZ_CM129815.1 coordinate 4,459,274, forward strand.
TCAACCTGATTGGCGTGGATGGTGAAGTTCTTGCCTGCCACGAATCGCGCCGCGCGCGAGTCCTTGAGCACCTCGTCGTTGAATTGAGTAGTGATGGTGATGGTGCCGCGCTTCCAGCCATCACCACCATCGCAGTGCTGACCGCACACCCAGCTCAAACTGCCGGACGACTGACCGGAAGTCAGCTCGAACTCGGCTTTGGCGTTTTCGAAGGAAACCGCGTTGATATCGACGTCACCCTCGCCTTCGATGGTGCCCGACAAGTTGCTGAACAACGCCGCGCGCCCGCCATCGACAGCGTCGAAGCTCATGTTGCCGCTGCTGTAAATATCGCCGTAATAGTTATTCAGGCTGTTGCCGTGCAGCTTCATCGTGCCGCCGCTGAACAGCAGCGTGTCGGCATCGTTGTAGAGACCGTTGGCGGCGGTGAATTCGAGATTGCCTTGGGCGCCGAGGGTGCCTTTGTTATTGATCCGTGCCGCCGTCACCGTGAGGTTCTGATTGGCGATCAGGCGACCGAGATTGTCCAGTGTGCCGCGCAAGGTCATCACGGTGTCGCCGCCGCTGACCAGTCGCCCGTCCTGCTGGATCACGTCGTTGGCGCTGATCGTGAGTTTCTGCTGCGCGGAGACTTTGCCGCTGTTGAGCAGATTGCCGCCGAGGGTCAGCGCCAGATCGCCGCCGCTGAGCAATTGTCCGGCATTGTTCAGGTTGGCCACGTTGAGGCTGAGCGCCGAAGCACTGGCGATCCGTTCGCCAGCATTGAGCGTCAGGTTCTGCGCACTGGTGTAGGTCAGCCCGCCGTTCAGTTGCCAGGTACCAACACCGTTGACCGAGCCGACATCCCATACACCATTGCCCACCCCGGTGAGACTGCCCTGGTTGTTGGCCAGTTGGCTCACATCCAGGTCGAAAAGGCCCTGCGCCGCGTGGCGCACATTGCCGCTGAAGTTATTGATTTCGGCACCCGACAGCAGCAGGTCCTGACTGCCGATTTCGATCACGCCGCTCTGGTTGTTCAGATTGCCGGTCAGCTTGATCTGACTCGCAGCGCCACCGAGGGCGCGGAGCTGACCACCGGCGCTGTTATCTAAGCCGCTGGCAGTCAGCTTGAGGCTGTTCGCCGATTCGATCAGGCCGCCCTGGTTGAGGACCTGCCCGACGGCTTCGAGCCCCAGCTGATTACCGCTGATCTCGCCGCTGGTGTTGTCCAGGCTGGTACCAGTGAAGATCACCTGATCCTTGCCGAACATCTTGCCGGCGCGGTTGGTCAGGCGCGTTACCGTCAACGTCAGGTCATCGATCAGGCTGGAAATCAGCCCGGCCTTGCCGCTGGCTGCACTATTGTCGAGGTCGGCACTGGTGATGCTCACCGAGTCGGCTTGCAGCGTGCCGCCCTGGTTTTGCAATTTGCCGTTGTTCAACGCCAGTTCGGCATGGCTGCCGTTGGCCAGAATCACACCTTGCTGATTGAGCAGTGTTTTGCCAGTAATCTTCAGGCCGTCGCTGCCAGCGATGATCTGCCCGGCAGCGTTGTTGTTGATCCAGGCGCTATTGATGTCCAGGCGCTTGCCTTGCAGGGTGCCGCCCCGGTTATCCAGCGAGGTCAGTTGATCAAGGAGCAAGCGCTGTGCGCCAGCATCGACCAGACCGGTGACGTTGCTGAAGACTCCGGCAATGTTGAGGACGACATCGCCGCCATTACCGACGATGCCGCCCTTGTCGTTGTTGCCAAGTTGTTTGGCATTGATGTCGATAGCGTTGCCGAGCAGGACACCGGCGCTGTTTTCGATCTCGTCACCGTCGATGTGCAACTGACCTTCGCTCTGAATCCGGCCCTGTTGATTCAGCAGTTGCGACTGGCCCGGCGAGGTTTGCTTGAGGATCAACCGCGCGCCATCGGCACCTGCGGCCAACAACCCGTTGGCACGGTTATCAAGGCTGGCCGCGTGCAACTCCAGGCCGTCGGCGATCATCCGCCCGCCACGGTTGTCGACGTATCCGTCCTTGGCCACCACCAGCAATTGCCGGGCGGCGACTACACCGCCACGGTTATCGATAGAGCTGGCACGCAGTTCCACATCGCCTTTGATGGATTGCAGACGGCCCAATGCGTTGTTCAAGTGCTGCTGGACGAGGAGCGTCAGTTGCCCGGTTTCGGCGCTGAGCGTGCCGTCGTTGTTGCCGATCAGATTGCGCAGGTTTGCGTCGACGATGCCGCCCAAAAGTTGGCCGCTGGCGTTTTGCAGATCCTGCGCGGTCAGGCTCAGGCGATCGGTCCCCTGGATCAGGCCAAGGCTGTTATCCAGGTCTGCACTGGAAACCACGCTGTCATCGGACGAAATCGCGCCTTGCGTATTATCCAGCGTGCCGCGACTGGCCACCTCGAGGGTTTTGCCCGTCAGACTTGCGTTGCGGTTGTTGATGCTCTGCGCAGTGACGGTCAAGCGATCCGAAGTCTGCACCTTGCCGTCGTGGTTATCGAAATCCTGCATCAGCGTCAGATCAGCAGCACCTTTTTCCGCGCTGATCACACCCTTGGCGCTGTTATCGAGGCGAGTGGCCGTGACGAGAATGTCGTCGGCTGCCAGCGTCCCCCCCTGATTGAGCAACTCCCCTCCCGACAGTGCCAGTGTGGTTTTCGCCTGGATCTTGCCCGCGCCGTTATTCAGACGTTCGCGGGCGACAACCTTGGCCTCACCGTCGCTGGCGCCGATCAGGCCGCCGCTGTTGTCCAGTTGACGGGCGTCCACGTCGAGGCGACCGGCGATCACTTTGCCGCCGGTGTTTTTTACCTCCTGAGCATTGAGCTTGAGGCTGCCGCCGGCGATTTCGATACGACCCTGACGGTTGTCGATGCTGTCGACCACCAGTGTTGCCGCTTGCCCATCGGCGAAGCGAATCAGGCCGCTGAGGTTGACGATGGCCGGCGCGCTCACGACTAGACGGGTTTCACCATAAACACGCGCATTCACACCTTGGTTGACCAGGCGCGCCGCGTTCAGAGTGATGTCTTGAGCCTGCACGGTACCGTTCTGGTTCTCGAACGTTGCGGCTGCGCTGGCGGTCAGGGTTCGGCTGGCCAACACGCTGCCACTGTTGCTCACCGAAGCACTGTTGATCGACAGATCACCCTTGGCGTTGCGGCTGTTGTCTGCGTTCACCCCGGCTTCAATCACACCAGCGTTGGTCAGCCTGCCGCCGCTGCTCAGGCTGACGCTGTCACGGGCAGCGAGGCTTTGGCGATTGATCAGGTCTTCGGCGGTTTGTACGGTGACCTGCGTACCGGCATAAACCGCGCCCTGGGCATCGAGACTTTTGGCCTTTACATCGACGGCATTACCCGCCGTGACTTTAGCCAGGGTCAGCTGGCCATTGGCGTCGATCCGGATGTCACCGGCGCTGGCGGCAAGATCCCCCGCCAGCTTCACACCAACGCCCTGCTCGGTACCGACCAGTTTGATTGCACCGGCATACATGCCGCCGAGCGCCGAGGAGTCGATGGCCAGTTGTGGTCTGGCGCTGCCGTCATCGGCACGGGCGGTGGCACTGAGCGTGTCGGCGTTGACGTCGTTGCGGCCGGTGGTGATGTTCAGGTTTTTTGCGTGGATCTGTGCATTGATCTGCGCACTGCGAGTAATGATTTCGAAACTGTCGACGTTGCTCGCATCAAGACCGACGCCGTCAATCGACACGCTTCCCTGATCAACCTGAAAGCGCTCCAGGCGACCATTGTCGAGCACCGGCTTACCGGTGGTCAGCGTGACACGTGGCGTGTTGATGAAACCGCAACCGTTGCAACTGATGCCGTAAGGATTGGAAACGATCACCCGTGCCGATTGCCCTGCGACTTCGGTGTAGCCGCGCAACTGGCTCGGGCTGCCGCCATTGACTTCGTTGAGGATGGTTTGTGCCGCTGCGCCACGCAGGTTCGGGTTGCCGAGAATGATCCCGCCCAGTTGCGTCTGTTGCATGCGGTCGGTGGCGTTGTTGAGGATGACGCCTTGCGCACCGACGTTGTAGTCGTGGAACTGGTTATGCGACAGGCCACTGCCATTGGGCGCTGCGATGTTGACGATTGGCACGCCATTGCCGGCGCGATCCAGACTGGTGCCGGGTGCACTGACAACGATGCCGTCCGCCTGCGCCCACACCGGTTGCCAGAACATGACGTTCGCCAGCAAAAAGGCCAGACCACGCTTGGGCATGCCGCAGAATTGCTCGCGCTTTTTTACGGCCGCAGAAGGTTGGCTAGCCAGGAAGGCCAGGTGGCGAATGTCCATATCAGAATCTCGAAGCGGGCAAAAATTAAATGAAGAAATCCAGGCGGAAATAGATCGGCGCTTCACGCTCGGTCAGCGCGTCCGGTCGTTCCAGGGAATGCGCGAAAGTCACGCTGGCGGCCACATGCTGACCACGTGCGAACAGCTCCAGCGAGTTGCTCGACATGCGTCCGTGCTGATCGCCGTTGTAGCGATCGCCACGAATTACGCCCTGGTCGTATCCGAGGCTGGTGCCGTATTCGGCGAACACCGGTTGCAGCCATTCGGCCGTCACCGGGCGGCTCCAGCGCAGGTCGTTGCGCCAGTAACCACCGCTGTCGCCGGACAGCGATTGATCCTTGTAGCCACGGATCGACGCCGAGCCGCCAAGGCTGGTGCGCTGTGGGCTGAACAGCACGTCTTCGCTGCGCTGGCCGGTCATCAGGCTGCTGAAGCTGAAGGACTCACCGAGCAATTTGAACGGCTGCAAATAGCTCAGGGTTGCGGTGTATTTGCGGTAGCGTGCGTCCGGTTCACCGGGGCCGGGATCGTGACTGCCCTGCGCATCAAAAGCACCAATGCCCTCCTGCACGCCAGCATCGAAGTTGACGAATGCGCTGCCGACACGACGGCCATGGTTGAAGCCGAATTGCGCTTCGCTGATGCGATTGCTGCTCAGTTTGAGTTTGCTGTCTTCGATGAAGTTGTTGCTGCGCAGGTACGAAAGTCCCGCACTGAGGGAGGTCTTGCTGACCGAGTCGCGATGGATCACGCGTTCGGCGCGCAACTGATGGTTTTCGCTGTCGCCGGTCTGCTTGAAGTTGTAACCGTTGGCGGCTATCTGCGAGCGGTACTCGCTCTGGCTGTAGGTGTAACTGAACGTCCACCAGCCCCACGGCAGGCTGTAATTGAGCATGGCGTTGTTGGAGGTGTGCTGATGATCGGTCATCGCATCGTGACCGCCACGCAGGCTCAGTTGGTCGGCCAGACCGAGCGGGCTGTCCCAGTCGAACGACGTGCCCCACTGCTGCTCGCCGGTGCTGCGTTGGCCATCGTTGCTGCGCGACAGGCCGGCGCGCCATGGCTTCTGCGGCGTGTTGGTCACGCGCACCTCGCTGCCGCCGACATTCTGCCCCGGCGCCAGCTCCATTTTGGCCTGGTTGGACGGCAGGCGATTGAGCTGGTCGACCATTTGCTCGATCTCGCGCAGGTTGACCAGTTCACCGCTTTTGCCGGGAAAAGCCATGGCCAGTTCGCGATCCGAGAGCCGGCTGTTTTCTGCGCCTTTCAAGCCTTCGAGTCTGCCTTCGACCACCAGCACTTTCAGGTGCCCGGCGGACAGATCCTGCTGTGGCAAGTAAGCGCGGCTGGTGACCAGGCCTTTTTCGATGTAGTGATCGGTGATGACTTTGAGCAGCTCGTTGAGCTGCGGCACGCCGAGGCATTCGCCGATATAAGGCTTGAGCAGCCGCGTCTTGTCGCGCTCCGAGAGGCTGTCGGCGCCCTTGAGCTCGATGTCCTTGATGGTGAAGCAGCGAGTGTCGACGGGGGTTGTCGGCTGTGTGGGTTTGGCGTCTTTGCCGGGCAGATCCTTGAGTTCTTCAAGGCGACGCTGCTGCTCTTCGAGCAAACGGTTCTGACGTTCGCGGATCAGGTCGGTTTCACCGGGAGTGGGCGCGGCCCAGGCAGACTCAAGCGGAGAAAGGCAGAGCAGCGCCAGGCACAACCGCGCCGTGAAGGCGGGTGAAAACATGTTCGATCCCTCGACATAAAAAGTGACATCAAAATAGTGGCGCGATATTAGATGGCCATCATTTTGACGTCAAACTTATGTTTGCGCCGTTCATCGGCGTTTGCCGCACCTTCATACGGGTGAAACCAGCACCTGCGTACAAGTGGCGGGCGCGTTTTGCACGGATAGTGGCCGTTGCCCATTCGGCATCTATTCTTGCCACACACGATCACAAGGAGTTTGCATGAGCACCTTCAAGACCCAAGACGGCACCGAGATCTATTACAAGGACTGGGGCAGCGGCAAGCCCGTGCTGTTCAGCCACGGCTGGCCGCTGGATGCCGACATGTGGGAATACCAGATGGAGTACCTGAGCAGTCGCGGCTATCGCACCATCGCCTTCGACCGCCGTGGTTTCGGTCGCTCGGAGCAGCCGTGGACCGGTTATGACTACGACACCTTCGCCGATGACATCGCTGGCCTGATCAACCATTTGGACCTGCGCGACGTGACCCTGGTCGGCTTCTCCATGGGTGGCGGCGACGTCAGCCGCTACATCGCCCGCCACGGCAGCGAGCGCGTTACCGGCCTGGTATTGCTCGGTGCGGTGACGCCGCTGTTCGGCAAGAAAGCCGACTTCGCCGAGGGCGTCGACAAATCGGTGTTCGACGGCATCAAGGCCGGCCTTCTGAAGGATCGCGCGCAGTTCATCGCCGACTTCAACGCGCCGTTCTACGGCACCAATCAGGGCCAGAAAGTCTCTGACGGCGTTCTCACGCAAACCCTGAACATCGCGCTGCTGGCATCGCTCAAGGGCACCGTCGACTGCGTGACCGCGTTCTCGGAAACCGACTTCCGCCCGGACATGGCCAAGATCGATGTGCCGACTCTGGTGATCCATGGCGACGGCGACCAGATCGTGCCGTTCGAAACCACCGGCAAGCAGGCCGCCGCGCAAATCAAAGGCGCCGAGTTGAAGGTCTACGCCGGCGCGCCGCACGGTTTTGCCGTGACGCATGCGCAGGCGTTGAATGAGGATCTGCTGGCGTTCCTCAACCGGTAATTTCCGCTTGGCACACGCCGTAGTCAGATGCTGATGAACCAAGGCCCGCGCGATGCGGGCCTTGTGTTTTGCGCTATGGTATTTTTTCTGCGTCCACTACCGGAGAAGGAAATCCCATGCTGCGAATACTCGGCAAAGCCTCATCGATCAACGTGCGCAAAGTGCTGTGGACCAGTGCTGAACTGGACATCCCGTTCGAGCGCGAAGACTGGGGTTCGGGCTTCCAGTCGCCAAACACGCCGGAGTTTCTCGCGCTCAATCCCTGCGCCATGGTGCCGGTGATCCAGGACGGCGATTTCACTCTCTGGGAATCCAACACAATCATTCGTTATCTGGCGACGCGTTACGGCGGTGCGCATTTGTATCCCGCTGAGCCTATTGCCCGGGCGCGGGTCGATCAATGGATCGACTGGCAGGCCTCGGAGCTGAATCGCTCTTGGTCGTACCCGCTGATGGCGCTGGTGCGCAAGTCGCCGGATTATCAGGACGGCGATGCCCTGGCCGCCGGCTGCCGGGACTGGATGCGCAACATGCAAATCCTCGACCGCCAACTGGAGAAGACCGGCGCTTACGTCAGTGGCGAGCAGTTTTCCCTGGCGGACATTCCGATCGGGCTGTCGGTCAATCGCTGGTTCGAAACGCCGCTCGATCACGGTGACCTGGCTGCGGTGCGCGCCTATTACGATCGCTTGAATCAGCGCGACGGTTATCGTTTGTACGGGCGCAATGGCACGCCGTAACGCCGAATGCGTTCAGCCCTGCTCACGCACCACGCCCCGCTCTTCAAGCAAACGCACGAACATGCTCAGACTGCGCGACACCGTGCCCCGGCGCCACACCAGCCAAGTGGTCAGATAGCGGAAGTCCGCCGTCAGCGGCCAGACACTGACGGTCGCGCTGCCGGGCATGCTTTGCAACATTTTGCGCGGCATCAGTGCCAGGCCGGCACCTGCGCTGACGCAGGCGAGCATGCCGTGGTAGGACTCCATTTCGAAGATCTTGCCGGGTACGGCAGCGTCAGTGCTGAACCATTTTTCGAAATGATGCCGGTAGGAACAGTTGGATCGGAAGGCGTAGATATTCTCGCCGTTAACGTCCGCCGCACGTTCGACCGGTGAATGATTGAGCGGCGCGATGATGACCATTTCCTCCTCGAACGCCGGCACACCTTCCAGGGCCGGATGCAGTACCGGGCCGTCGACAAATGCGGCGGCGAGACGCCCGGACAGCACACCGTCGATCATCGTCCCCGATGGCCCGGTTGACAGGTCGAGGTCGACCTTCGGGTGCTGCTGGTTGTACGCCGCCAGCAGTTCGGGAATACGCACCGCTGCGGTACTTTCCAGCGAACCCAAGGGGAACGCGCCCTGGGGTTCTTCGCCTGCCACCGTCGCCCGCGCTTCCTGCACCAGATCGAGAATGCGCCGCGTGTACTCGAGAAAACTCCACCCGGCCGGTGACAGGCGCAGACGGCTTTTCTCGCGGATAAACAAATCGACGCCGAGGTCCTGCTCCAGCTGTTTGATCCGCGTGGTCAGGTTCGACGGCACGCGGTGAATGTGCGTGGCGGCGGCGCTGATGCTGCCGTGCTCGGCCACTGCCTTGAAGATTTCCAGTTGCACCAGATCCACAGCCATTCTCCAATCGTGAAAGAAACGCTCTTTATTATTCAGTTTCCAGAAAACTAACGCCACCCTACTCTAGGCCCATCCGACGAACCTACAGGACAACGTCATGAGCCAGATTTCCAGCCAGACCCACGCCATCTCGATCAATCCCGCCACCGGTGAGCAGATCGGTCACTACGCGTTTGAATCCGCCGCTGCCCTTGATGCGGCACTGACTCGCGCTGCCTTCGCTTTCGGCAAGTGGAAGCGCAAGCCGCTGCAGGATCGTTCGCGCCTGTTGACCGCCCTCGCCGGCGCGCTGCGTGAAACCGCCGAAGCCATGGCAACCATGATCACCCAGGAAATGGGCAAGCCGATCGCCCAGGCCCGTGGCGAAATCGAGAAATGCGCCAAGCTCTGCGAGTGGTACGCCGAACACGGCCCAGCCATGCTCGACGCCGAAGCCACCCAGGTTGAAGGCGGCAAGGCGCGTATCGAGTACCGTCCGCTGGGGCCGATTCTGGCGGTGATGCCGTGGAATTTCCCGATCTGGCAAGTGCTGCGCGGCGCGGTGCCGACGCTGATTGCCGGCAACACCTACGTACTCAAGCACGCGCCGAACGTGATGGGCAGCGCTTACCTGCTGCGCGATGCGTTCGTCCGCGCCGGTTTCCCCGAGGGCGCGTTTGAAGTGATCAACGTCACCCCGGAAGGCGTTTCCACCGCCATCGCCGATTCGCGCATCGCCGCTGTGACGCTGACCGGCAGCGTCCGCGCCGGTATGGCCATCGGCGCTCAGGCCGGTGCGGCATTGAAGAAATGCGTGCTGGAACTCGGCGGCTCCGATCCGTTCATCGTGCTCAACGATGCTGATCTGGATGAGGCGGTGCAGGCGGCGGTGGTCGGTCGTTATCAGAACTCCGGGCAGGTCTGCGCTGCTGCGAAACGTCTGATCATCGAACAAGGTGTTGTCGAAGAATTCACCCGCAAGTTCGTTGAAGCGACACGCCAGTTGAAAATGGGCGATCCGCTGAACGCTGACACTTACATCGGGCCGATGGCGCGGTTCGATCTGCGTGATGAACTGGATCAGCAAGTGCGCGACACGTTGGAGGAAGGCGCGACGCTGTTGCTGGGGGGCGGCAAGGTTGAGGGTTCGGGCAACTACTATGAGCCGACGGTACTGGCGGATGTCACCGACCGCATGACTTCGTTCAAGCAAGAGCTGTTCGGCCCGGTCGCTTCGATCATCACCGCCCGCGATTGCGCACACGCCGTGGCCTTGGCCAACGACAGCGATTTCGGCCTGACCGCGACTATCTACACCGCGAACGTGGCGCTGGCTGAGCAACTGACCAGTGAACTGGAAACCGGCGGCGTGTTCATCAACGGCTACTCCGCCAGCGATCCGCGTGTGACCTTCGGCGGCGTGAAAAAAAGCGGCTTCGGTCGTGAGCTGTCGCACTTTGGCGTACGGGAATTCTGCAACGCGCAGACCGTGTGGCTGGATCGTAAATAAGCCGGATGCTGTAAAACCTGTGGGAGCGAGCCTGCTCGCGAAAGCGGTGTATCAAGCGATGAAGATGCCGAATCCACCGGCGCCATCGCTGGCAAGCCAGCTCCCACAAATACTGCGGTGGAAACTGATACAGCAAACACCATAGAACCCTGTGGGAGCTGGCTTGCCAGCGATGGCGGTGCATCAGCCAGCATTTATACCGGCTGATTCACCGCTTTCGTGAGCAAGCTCACTCCCACAAGTCCACGCAATTTACAGATATTTCAGCCAGTTGATGTCCCGCCGCCGCGCTTTCAATACAGAGAACCAGCGCACTGCCGGGAACAGCACCACGGCGAGAACCACCGCCGCCAGCCACACCGCCGTCACCGTCGAAAAGCCGAAATAGCTGCCCTGATTCAGGCCGAACAGCGCCACGCCAATCAGGTACAACACCTTCAACACGTACAAGTGCAGCAGATAGAAAAACATCGGCGCCGAACCGAACACCGTCAGCCAGCCAATCCAGCGGCGACTCTGCACGCGCTCAAAGGCGAGCAACAGCAACAGCCCCACGCTCACAGTCAGCGCGATGAACAGCAGCGACGGCGGATATTTGGTGATGTTGAAAAAACTCATCTGCGTCTGCACCAGCGAATCGCTGATCGCCCACGGTTTTTCGCCGTAGCCGTTAATCAAGCGCAGCACCATAAATCCCAGCAATCCACCGACCCCGGTAATCAGCAAACGACGCTGACGCACCGCCGCGTCCATGCCCCGAGCAAACCACGGCCCCAGCGCATAGCCCAGGCCGATTACACCAATCCACGGCAGCAGCGGGTACGAGGTGCGCAGGCGCAGGGTGTCGCTGATCTCGATCCAGCCTCGATCATGCAGAATCGCCCAAGGCACATGCAGCGCCGACTCGACCGGGAAATGCAGCGTATCAAGCAAGTTGTGCCCGGCGATGATCGCCAGGCTCAGCGTCAGCAGCACCGCACGTGGCAACCAGACCAGCAGCGCCAGCGCGATCATGCTCAGGCCGATCGCCCAGATCACTTGCAGGTAGATCACGCTGGGCGGCAACTGGAACGTCCAGGCGAAGTTGACCAAAGTGAATTCCAGCGCCACGAGGAACAATCCGCGCTTGAACAGAAACGCGCTGACATCGGCTTTGCCGGCGTATTTTTCGCCGTAGAGCCATGCCGACAAACCGGTCAGCAAGACGAACACCGGCGCACACAGATGCGCCAGAGTGCGGCTGAAAAACAGCGCCGGCTCGGTGCTGGCGATGTCCATCGGATCGGAGACCTGCCGATGCAGCAGAAAGGTTTCGCGCACGTGATCGAGCAGCATGAACAGGATCACAAGGCCTCTGAGCGCATCAATGGATAGCAGCCGGCCAGTCGTCAATGGGGCAGAACGGGGAAGCACAGGGGTCATGGGGCTTTCGCAATCGAGAGGGATAACACCGGACGGCCGCAACGCCGCCCGCAAATTCGCGTTACCTTATAACATCTAAAAAGCAAAACCCAAACAAGTCAGGATCAAGGTTGCCCATCGGCCCCGGCCTTCTATAGTGAACAGGTCTGCCCTGCCGTCGCGGCCCTCCTCGAGCGTTGTCCATGGTCAACACCGAACACCTGATCATTTGCGAGCACTGTGATTGCGTGTACGAAAAAGTCGTGCTCGCCCAACACCAGAAAACCCTGTGCGTACGCTGCGGTGGCGTGCTGCAGCGCTTCAACGGCCTGACCATCGAGCAGCGTCTGGCGCTGACGTTCACTGCGGCGATGCTGTGGCTGTTTGCCAATTTCTACCCGGTGATGAGCATCAGCCTCAAAGGCATGAAGAACAGTGCGACCCTTTGGGATTCGGTGCTTGCTCTGAGTCAGGGGCCGATTACGTTCATTGCAATGGTCGCGGCGATTGCGATCATCATCGCCCCGGCATTTCAGCTGGTGTTGCTGGTCTGGGTGTTGAGTTTTGCCCTCGGCCTGCGTCGGGCACCGGGGTTCAACCTGTGCATGCGCTGGCTGGAAACCCTGCGCCCGTGGAGCATGCTCGAAGTGTGTCTGCTGGGGGCGATGGTCGCCGTGTTCAAACTCGCCGGACTGCTCGATGTACTGCCCGGGATCGGCCTGTTCGCCCTGGCGGTGCTGAGCCTGATGATGATCCGCATTGCCGGCCGGGACATTCGCGAACTGTGGGACATTTTATGAAGCGTCCACCGACCGCCAGCGAACTCAACCTGTGCCTGTGCCACAGCTGTGGCCTGGCCTGTGACATGACCGACGAGCCACACCAGTGCCCGCGCTGTGATGCGCCGTTGCACCGGCGCAAGACCAATTCGCTGGCGCGCACCTGGGCGTACATGCTCGCCGCGCTGGCGTTTTATGTTCCCGCCAATCTGCTGCCGGTGATGAATACGGTGATGCTCGGCAACGGCGCCGACAGCACGATCATGAGTGGCGTGCTGGAGTTCTGGGAGGCCGGAGCGTGGGACATCGCCCTGATCATTTTCATCGCCAGTATCGCGGTGCCGGGGGTCAAGTTCGTCGCCCTGACTTTGCTGCTGGTCACCGTACAGCGCAACAGCGACTGGGCGCGCAGGGAGCGTTCGAAGCTGTACCGCTTCGTCGAACTGATCGGTTACTGGTCGATGCTCGATGTGCTGGTGGTCGCGCTGGTCGCGGCGCTGGTGAAATTCCAGGCGCTGGGCGATATCGAGCCACGACCGGGCATCCTGTTCTTCGGCCTGGTCGTGGTGTTCACCATGCTTGCGGCGATGAGTTTCGACCCGCGCCTGATCTGGGACAAGGACACCAGCGACACGGTCAGCGACGCAGCGTCTGGAGCAGCACCTGCAACGGATGACGCAGCGCCTGATCCGACTGGCGCTTGACCTGGCTGCGGCAGGAATAGCCGGTCGCCAACGCCTCGCCCTGCTCCGCCGAAGCCTGCACCTGACGCGCCCACGATTGCTCATAAATGACTGCCGAGGTCTGCCGATTACGTGCTTCGTGGCCGTAGGTACCGGACATGCCGCAGCAACCGGTGGCTTGTGTGGCCAGCTTCAGTCCGGCACGTTCGAAGACCTGTTCCCATTGGCGGGTCGCGGCCGGCGCGTTGGTTTTCTCCGTGCAATGGGCGAGCAGACGGAACGCTTTGGGCTGAGCATCAGGCGTCCGTTCTGGCATAACCTTGAGCAACCACTCCTGCACCAGCGCCACTTCAGGACATTCATTCAGGCCCGGCACTTTCAGGTATTCCTGACGATAGACCAGAGTCATCGCCGGATCGAGCCCCAGCAACGGCACGCCGGTCTGCGCCAGCGCCTGCAACTGCTCAGCGTTACGCAACGCCGCGCGATTGAACGCCGAGAGAAAGCCCTGAACGTGCAGCGGCTTGCCGTTGGCGCTGAACGGCGCGAGATAAACCTGATAACCCAGACGCGAAATCAGCTCGACCAGGTCAGCCAGCAGCGGCGCTTCGAAGTAGCGGGTGAAGGCGTCCTGCACGATGACCACGCTGCGTTCGCTTTGCTCTGGGCTCAGCGCCGACAGCGTTGCGACGGTTGCCGGCTGCACCTGCCAACGGCGCATCGCCGCGTGGAAATCGAAACGGCTGAGCAACGGCACATCGACCATGCCACCGATCCGCGCCAGTGCGCCACGCACCCAGCCAGCGCCCATCACACCGTTGTACAGCGCCGGAATCCGCGCCATATAGGGAATGGTGTATTCCAGCGAAGCAATCAGGTAATCCCGTGCCGGCCGCAGATAACGACTGTGATACAGCTCGAGAAAACGCGAGCGAAACTCCGGCACGTTGACCTTGACCGGGCACTGCCCCGCGCAGGATTTACAGGCCAGACAACCGGCCATGGCGTCGTAAACTTCATGGGAAAAGTCTGCCGACGGATCGCGACTGTTGCGCCAGCGCTGCCACAGCGAGGGGAAAAACGCCGGTTTGCGGATCGCATCCGAGAGCACGTCGACGCCCGCCTCGCCTTGCAACCGCAGCCATTCGCGAATCAGCGAAGCGCGGCCCTTGGGCGACTGCGCGCGTTCGCGGGTGGCTTTCCACGACGGGCACATGGCGTCATCGGGATCGAAGTTGTAGCAGGCGCCGTTGCCATTGCAGTGCATGGCCGCGCCGTAGCTTTGCCAGACTTTCTCGTCGATCTGCCGATCCAGCTCGCCGCGCAGGGTCACTTCGTCGATCTTCAGCAGTGCCGATCCGCTGTTGGCCGGCGTGGCGATTTTGCCCGGGTTGAACTGGTTGAATGGGTCGAACGCGGCTTTCAAGGCTTGCAGCGCCGGGTACAACTCGCCGAAGAATGCCGGCGCGTATTCCGAACGCAGGCCCTTGCCATGCTCGCCCCAGAGCAGACCGCCGTAGCGCTGGGTCAACGCGGCGACGCCATCAGACACCGGGCGTACCAGCGCCGCTTGCTGCGGGTCTTTCATGTCGAGAATCGGCCGCACGTGCAGTACGCCGGCGTCGACATGGCCGAACATGCCGTACTGCAAGCCGTGGCTGTCGAGCAGGTCGCGCAGCTCGGCGATGTATTCGGCCAAATGCTGCGGCGGCACTGCGGTGTCTTCAACGAACGGCTGCGGGCGGGCTTCGCCGGCGACGTTGCCGAGCAGGCCCACCGCCCGTTTGCGCATGCCGTAAACCTTGTTCACCGCTGCCTGACCGATCGCCAGCGTATGCCCGAGGCGCTCCACCGTGCGGTCGCTTTGCAGATGTTCGAGGAACGCTTCGACGCGGCGCTGCAGGTCTTCGGGATCGTCACCGCAGAACTCGACCAGGTTGATGCCCAGAGTCGGCCGCTCAGCGTTTTCCGGAAAATATTCGGCAACACCGTGCCAGACGATGTCCTGCATCGCCAGCAGCAAAACCTTGGAATCGACGGTTTCGATCGACAACGGCTTGAGCGCCATCAACGCCCGCGCATCACGCAAGGCATCCATGAACCCGGCGTAGCGGATATTCACCAGCATCGTGTGCTTGGGAATCAGCAGAACGTTCAACCGCGCTTCGACGACGAAGCCCAGCGAGCCCTCAGCGCCGCAGAGCACGCTGTTGAGGTTGAAGCGCTGATCGGCCTCACGCAGGTGCGCCAGGTCATAACCGGTCAGGCAGCGGTTGAGATCCGGAAAGCGTGCCTTGATCAGCTCGCCCTGTTCATCAATGATCTGCCGCGCACAACGATAGACTTCGCCGACCCGATCGTCGCGGGCGCACTGCGTTTCAAGCTCGTCCTCCGTCAGCGGCAGACCGTGCAAACGCTCGCCGCCGCGCAGGATCATCTCCAGTTCCAGCACATGGTCGCGGGTCTTGCCGTAGGTGCAACTACCCTGGCCGCTGGCGTCGGTGTTGATCATGCCGCCGACCGTGGCGCGATTGGAGGTCGACAGTTCCGGGGCGAAGAACAGCCCGGCGGATTTCAACGCGGCGTTGAGCTGATCCTTGACCACCCCGGCCTGCACCCGCACCCAGCGCTGTTCGACGTTGACTTCCAGAATGCGGTTCATGTGCCGCGACAGGTCTACAACGATGCCGTCCGTCAGCGATTGGCCATTGGTACCGGTGCCACCGCCACGCGGGGTGATCACCACTTTCTCGTACGCCGGTTCGGCAATCAGCCGTGCGACACGTGCCACATCATCCGCATCCAGCGGAAACACAGCGGCTTGCGGCAGGCGTTGATAGATCGAGTTGTCGGTCGCGAGCACCACGCGGCTGGCGTAGTCAGCGCTGATTTCCCCACGAAAGCCGCTGTCTTTCAGGGCGGCGAGGAATTGTTGGTAATCGCCGGTCAAGGCTTTGACGGGCGACAGCTGGGCAATCATTGGTCGGGTCATCTCGGTCAAATCGGGCTGTGTGGCGGTGGACAGTTGTGCGCAACGAATGATTGCGTCAGGCTCCGCCATCTGATTGCGCCCATGTTCATTGCTGGCCAGCCATGGAACAAGCGTAATTTCGACCCGCTATCGATGAGTTTTACGAATGAATCCGCGTACCCTCACGCCGTCCATGTCGCTGCTGCTGGCTTTCGAGGCCGCCGCTCGTCATGAGAGCTACACCCGCGCCGCCCATGAACTGTCACTGACGCAGAGCGCGGTCAGCCGCCAGGTACAGATTCTCGAGAAGATGCTGGGCATGCGCTTGTTCAGCCGCGAAGGCCGCCAGGTGGTGCTGACGGATGTCGGGCGCATGTATCAGCGCGAACTCAGCGAAGCCCTCGGGCAGATTCGCAGCGCCACTTTGCAGGCAATGGCGTTTGGTTCGGGCATCCACAGCCTGCGCCTGGCGACGCTGCCGACCTTCGGCTCGAAATGGCTGCTTCCACGGCTTAAGGATTTCTACACGGCGCACCCGGGCATGACCGTGCACCTGCACTCTCGGATCGAAACCATCGACTTCGACACCAGCGAAATCGACGCGGCGATCTGCGTCGGCGGCGGAGAATGGCCAGGCCTGACCGCCCTGCCCCTGCACACCGAAGAACTGGTGGCCATTGCCAGCGCGCAGTTGTCGGCACCTGAACGCGATGAAGCTGAGCAGCACATTGCCGGGCAGTTATTGCTCAACGTCAGCAGCAATGCCCAGGCGTGGGCGGAATGGTTCAGCCATCACCAACTGCCGCATCGCAGCATGCGGATCGGGCCGAGCTTCGAAATGACCTCGCACTTGATTCAGGCAGTACGCGCCAATATCGGTGTTGGCCTGGTGCCGCGAATTCTGGTCGAAGACGAATTGCTCAAGGGCGAATTGCTGCAACTGGGCGAGCCGATTACCAGCCGACGCAGCTATTACCTCGTGTATCCGCCGCGTAATGAGAATTTGCCTTCGTTGAAGGCGTTCAGGGATTGGCTGATTGATACCCTCTGAAGGATCGAGTCGCGGCCATTCGCGAGCAGGCTCGCTCCCACAGGGAAATGTATGTCAAGTGTGGGAGCGAGCCTGCTCGCGAAGAAGCCAGTCGCAACGACCTTAAAACCTCGGTTTGACCGCCCGCCAGTCCGCCTTGTACCGCTGCATCTGCCGCACATCATCGCGCTGGCGAATCCCGCACGTCAGGTACTGGTCATGCAGCTTGGCCAGTTGTTCATGATCCAGCTCCAGCCCCAGCCCGGGCGCCTTGGTGATCTTCACACAGCCATCGACAATCGGCAGCTTGCCGCCCTTGATCACTTCCTCGTCCGGCTCCTGCCACGGGTAATGGGTGTCGCAGGCGTAATCCAGATTCGGCACCGCCGCCGCGACGTGCGCCATGGCCATCAGGCTGATGCCCAGGTGCGAGTTGGAATGCATCGACACGCCAAGGCCGAACACGTCGCACATTTTTGCCAGCGTCTGCGTATCCCGCAGGCCACCCCAGTAATGGTGGTCGGCGAGGACGATTTGCACGCTGTTCTGCGCAACGCTGCGGCGGAACTCGTCGAAATCGGTAACGACCATATTGGTCGCCAAGGGCAGACCGGTGCGCTTGTGCAGTTCGGCCATGCCATCAAGGCCCGGGGTCGGGTCTTCGTAATACTGCAGATCATCGCCGAGCAGTTCGGCCATGCGAATCGCCGTCTCCAGCGACCAGTTGCCGTTCGGATCGATGCGCAGCGGAAATCCCGGAAAGGCTTTCTTCAGTGCCTTGATGCATGCCACCTCATGCTCCGGCGGCAAGGTGCCGGCCTTGAGCTTGATGCTCTTGAAACCGTACGCCTCGATCATCCGCGCCGCCTGCGCGACGATCTGCTGCTCGCTCAGCGCCTCGCCCCAGTTGTCCGGCTTGTAGGGGGAGTCGATGTGTTCGGCGTATTTGAAAAACAGGTAGGCGCTGAACGGCACTTCATCGCGGATCGCCCCGCCGAGCAGGTCCACCAGCGGCACGTTCAGGTAGTGCGCCTGCAAATCGAGAAACGCTACTTCGAATGCCGAGTAGGCATTGCTCACCGCTTTGCTGGCATGGGAACCGGGGGCCAGTTCGGCACCAGCGACGCCGGCGGGTTTATTCGCCGCCACGGTGGCCTGCACGATCGCGCGCAATTGATTGAGATTGAACGGATCGAGGCCGATCAACTGGCTCTGCAATTGTTGCTGGATCGCCAGCGCCGGGGCATCCCCGTAGCTTTCGCCGAGGCCGATGTAGCCGTTGTCACTTTCAATCTCGATGATCGAGCGCAGAGCAAAGGGTTCGTGGATGCCGCTGGCGTTGAGCAGTGGCGGATCGCGAAAGGCAATCGGGGTGACGCTGACACGGGTGATTTTCAAGATAACGCTCCTGACAGATCAACAATCGATTCAGTGGCTCGCAGCCGGACGAGCCGGCGCCACAACGGCGGCTTCGTCACTTGGCTTTGCCGGGGTTTTATCTTTGGCGCCAGGCGCCGTGCGGGCGAAGAAGATCACCACGGCAGCGATCAGCGATGTCGCCGCCAGGCCATACAGGCCGCCCTCGATGGAGCCGGTGGTTTGTTCAAGGATGCCGAACGCGGTCGGCGCGACGAAGCCGCCAAGGTTGCCGATGGAGTTGATAAGCGCGATCACCGCCGCAGCAATGCGCGCATCCAGATAGCTCTGCGGAATCGGCCAGAACAGCGCCGACGCCGCTTTGAAACCGATGGCGGCGAAGCAGATCGCGACAAAGGCAAACACCGGCCCGCCGGTGGTCGACATGAACATACCGATGGCGGCGATCACCAGGGTCAGCGCGACCCAGGCCTGCTGGAATTTCCACTTGCCGGCCAGCGCCGCGAAGCCGTACATGGCGACAATCGAAATGATCCACGGAATGGAGTTGAGCAGCCCGACCTGAAAATCACCGAGGTTGCCCATCTTCTTGATCATGCTCGGTAGCCAGAAGGTTGCGCCGTAGATGGTCAGGGCAATGGAAAAGTAGATGAAGCAGAACAGCGCGATCTGCCGGTCGGCCAACAGCTTGAACATCGACGGCTTGGCGACTTGTACCGCTTCGCGAGCGCGCTGCTCCTCGGCAATCGCCGCGACCAGCGCTTCACGCTCCTCCTCGCTCAGCCACTTGGCTTGGCGCGGGTGCGATTGCAGCCAGAACCAGACGAAAGCACACAGCACCACCGACGCTGCGCCTTCGATCAGAAACATCCACTGCCAGCCGTGCATGCCCAATCCGCTGATATGCAACAGCGCACCGGACACCGGGCCGGAAATGACCGAGGCAATCGCCGAGCCGCTAAGGAACACCGCCATGGTTTTGCCGCGCTCGGACGCTGGCAGCCATTGGGTGAAGTAGTAAATGATTCCCGGGAAGAACCCGGCCTCAGCCGCGCCGAGAATAAAGCGCAGTACGTAGAAACTGGTTTCGCCCTGAACAAAGGCCATGGCCATGGCCGCAGCGCCCCAGGTGAACATGATCCGCGTCAGCCAGACCCGCGCGCCGTAGCGCTGCAACAGCATGTTCGACGGCACTTCGAACAGCGCATAACCGATGAAAAACAGTCCGGCGCCAAGTCCATAAGCCGCTGCGCCAATGCCCAGATCGGTCTCCAGATGACTGCGCACGAAACCGATATTGACCCGGTCGATGTAGTTGACGATGAACATCACCACGAACAGCGGCAGTACGTGGCGTTTGACCTTGGCGGCGGCGCGGGCGAGCACCGTGATGTCCGGCGGACTCTGGAGGGTTTTCAAGGGGCGACTCCCGATCTTGTTTTTTTAGGGATGACTTGAAGCAATGAGCCGATCATGGACGTCGTGCATTGATCCCGTCTAATCTAAACAGGCATTCGATTGATACCCGGATTAGATCAATGTTCGAACTCACCCAACTGCGCTGCTTTACCACGGTCGCCACCGAACTCAACTTCCGCCGCGCCGCCGAGCGTCTGAACATGACACAGCCGCCGCTGAGTCGGCAGATCCAGTTGCTGGAGCATCACCTTGGCGTCGCGCTGTTCACCCGCAGCACACGCAGCGTTGCGCTGACGGCGGCAGGCCGGGCATTTTTCGTTGAAGCGCAGAATCTGCTGGAGCGCGCCCAGCAAGCAGCGATCACCGCACGCCGGTTTGCCGAGGGCGATATTGGTTCGGTAAACATCGCGTTTGTCGGCAGCGCGGTGTATGAGTTTCTGCCCAAGGTGATCGCCGAAGCGCGACTTAAACAGCCCCAGGTGAAAATCGATCTGGCAGAGATGAACACCTATCAACAGCACGAGGCGTTGCGAGCTCGCCGTATCGACCTGGGCATCGCACGGGCGCCATTGCAGGAACCGGGCTATGCCACCGAATGCCTGGTGCGCGAACCATTTGTGCTGGCAGTGCCCAGCGGGCACAAGTTGGCAAACGCGACTGAAGTGTCTGTCGCCGATCTGGATAAACAACCGTTCCTGATGTACTCCCATGAAGCCTATCCGCCGTTCAACGAACTGTTGACCGGCACGCTACGCTCAGCGCGGGTGGCGCCGGATTACGTGCAGTGGCTGGGCTCGTCGCTGACGATTCTGGCGCTGGTCAACGCTGGCATGGGTCTGGCGCTGGTACCGCGTTGCGCGACCAGCGTGGTGTTCAGGAATGTGGTATTTCGCGAGATCGATCTGGGCGAAGGGGTGCAAAGCGAACTGCATCTGATCTGGCGGGAGAACAATGACAACCCGGCGTTCGCGATGTTGCTGGAGGCGATTCGCCGGGCGGTGGTGCAGGGTTGGGGCTGAAAATTATTGTGGCAACCTGTATTTGAGCGGAGGCGGAGCGCTCGGGGCTTTGATCAACGGCTCCTCCAGCGGCTTGCCGTCAGGCACTGTGAACAGGCGTTCGTATTGCTTTGGCATTGGTCGCGGTGCTCTTGCAGTCGTCATGATGAACCCTCTGATACCGGGCTGAATTCAACCCACTTAACTTGCGCGGAATCTATCAGCAAAATTTCGGCACCAAAAGGAGTCGACTTGCCATCGTCATTGACCCAACGTGGATTCTGCATCACGAACTGGCCGCAACTGGATTCGGACGGCCACTCGACAGGCCAGCCAAACACGCGCCTCTCGTCATGTAAATGCAGGGTTATGAACCGGTCGAATTGGGCAAAGGCGCAGAACCATTCACTGGGGAAAGAAGATTGTTTCGTGACGTTTCGCTTACGTAACCAGCCGTGCAATTTGTCACTCGTTGCCAGGTAACAGGCAAACAATCCCAGCATCAGCGAAAACACAAATGCCCAGAGCGTTTGCGCCCGATCATCCCAGTTTCCTATTGAAAAACCCTTCGAGCCAATCCACAAACAGAGGTTGCCCACCGCCAACACCGCGCCCTGAATCACAAATGTGGAGTCTCCATCCGATGAAAAAAGGCAGACACCGAACTTCGGTGTCTGCCTTTTTTGAGATCCGGGCGCCCGGTTACAGGCAATCACGCACCGATTGGCGCAGCGATCCGGACTTGGCCCACGGCGGCCCTTGGTAGAGGGACACCTTGCTGCCGTCCTTGTATTTGACGATATCGAGAATCTCATCCGCCGTGATAATGCTCGGCGCGGTAATCCGGTAGCCGTTGGAAATCGACGTCTGCGAAGTCTTGGCCACGTCTTTCTGCCACAACGGTAACAAACACGCAGCATATTCCTTGGGTGGCTTGTCACTGGTCTTGCTGAGGTTTGGCTCGCCCGGCACCAGCGACGCCGGTAACGAGCACCCCGTCAACAGAGCCAGTGCCAGACTGCCGATCCATACGCGCATGTTGTTTACCTGTGCGGAAAAAAGCTGAATGTACCGTTTAACTGCTTGCACATCCATCGTGGCAACCCGCCGTTACCGGCGTTTGGACAATTTTTCACATCGGTTCAGCCGGGCGTCAGATGACTTGGCCGCATCCGGAAAAATGCGACTACTCTTTTCTACCGAGAACGTTCAGGAGGTGATCATGCGGCTCAATGAATACGAACACGAACTTCAACGGGATTTGCAAAGCGTGGCGTCAGACCTGAGGTGGTCGGCGGTCGACCTCAAACGCATTGCCGAACAACTGCGTAAATCCGGCAACGAGGCAGACGCCCAGACCGTATTGCGGTCGTGCGAAATCCTGCAAAGCGACGAAGAGAGATTGCAGATCTATGCCAAGGAGGTAAAAGCCCGGACCATCAGCCGAATCAAGGTGCACTGACAAGCGTTCCAAAGCCACAAATAAGAAGCCCCGGTCGAAACCGGGGCTCTTTCGTTATAACGCATCAACTGAAGTTCTGGCTTTGCACCCGTTTGGGGCGTTGCTTGTAACCAGGAAGCGCTGCCGCATAGGCCATCGCCTCCTCTCTGCTGGTGAATGACGCCAATCGGTCGCCCTGGGTGCAGACCCGCCACGGGCCGTTGTTCACACTGAGCACATCGTAACCATTCATGTGCAGCTTGTTCAGCATTGGAATGCTCATGAGCACCTCCCTTTTGCCAACGGTGTTTTTGGTGTACGGGCTTACCTTACACCCGCTCCCCGCTGCGGTGTGAACCGGATTCACCCTGGCACATGTCAATTCACTGGCACTTTTTGCTATGCAAATGGCTCAGAATCAAGAAGGAACCTTTAAAACCGCCTGCGGCTCGAATATTGCAGTTTAATTACAGTTTTATGACAAGTATCAGCAGGGGATTCATGAAAGTACGCGCTACCGTCATTTGCGAACAGGATCGGCATATCCTCCTGGTGCGCAAACCCCGCCATCACTGGTCGCTGCCCGGAGGCAAGATCGAGCCCGGGGAAACCCGCGCGGCGGCTGCCGTTCGCGAGCTGGAAGAAGAAACCGGGCTGAATGCCGAGGACGTCCTGTACTTGATGGATCTGCAGGCAGGCAGTACGCGACATCATGTTTATGAGGCTTCGGTCATCAATATCGACGATGTGCGCCCGCAGAATGAAATCGTCGATTGCATCTGGTATCCGCTCGATGCCCTGCACAATCTTGAAACCAATGACGCGACACGGCGCATCGTGCAGGCCTTTCAACGGCGTTTATAACGATCAGCCGGCGAACGCCCGGCGACCGGCGCTGATTTCCGTGCGCAACTCACCGATGAAATTGGAAATATCGCGAATCGTCACCAGATGTTCGGGAGAAACGCCGTCGAGCAACAACTCGACACGCCCACTGCCCGGCTCATACACCTTGATCCGCAACAGACCTTGTCCGGTCGGTGTGCAATCACACTTGAACGTGGGGAAGCCTGACTCGACGATCCGGCAAATATCGGCAATGGCAAGCATGGACGGGCGCCTCGCAGGCGGAGAATCGATCCATCGAGCATAGACCCACGGTCTGTTAATTGCCCGCTCGGGAATGCCAAGCCGATCACAACTCACTCACGCCATTCAATGCGCGTCGTGATCCCAGATCCAGTTCCACATTCCGGGCAGATTCACCGGCTCAGCGCTTTGCTGAACCGTACGCGCCAGCGCAGCTTTTTGCAGCGCGGCCTGATCGTCGTAGAACGGCTTGTCGGCGAGTCTGACCCCGCTCGCCGCAGCGCTGTCGAGCAGAATCTGCAGATATTCGCGAGTATGGCGCGCGGTGTAGCGATTGAGATCATGGAACGTCACCACGACCGGAATCACGCCATCCACGGTCGGCAATTGACCCACGGCGATGCGCTCGCGCACTTCCGATAACTGCCGCAGCATGTTCGCCCGACGCCGAGGGCTGGCGTTGAAGCCCCAGATCTTGCCGTCGTTGGCACTCAGGTCCGTGAGCAAGACGTGCAAGCCGTGTTTTTGATAGGCCGCAAATGTGCGCTTGTCGTAGTTCCAGAACGGCGGGCGCAACAGCTTGGGCGGCGCTCCGGTGATGGCGGCAATGTCAGCGCTGCCATCGGTCAGCGATTGCTCCAGCTCTTGCGAGTCGAGCGAGCGATGGTTGGTGTGCCAGTGGGTTGCGGTGTGAAAGGCGAGAATATGCCCCTCGGCGTGTTCACGACGCATCAGGCTGCGGCCGATCTCGCTGTTGCCTGCCCTGGGTGCTCGGGTCTGCACGAAAAACACGGCTTTGATGTCTGCCTGCAGCGGATTGCTTTTGAGGCTGTCGAGCACCGTCGCCGTGGGATTCCACAACCCTGAAGCGCTGGGGCCATCGTCAAACGTCAGGAGAAAACGTACGGGGGCCTGAGCCTTCAGGCGCGTTTCGGTTTGCGTGGTCATTTCAATCGGCGCGGCGATGCAACCGGCCAGACCGAGCGCGATGAGCGCAACACAAAGAAGTTTGCATCCGGATGTCATGTCTTGCCCCGAGGCCGCGGCCGTGGTGTTGTCGAATGGCAAACCTCCCTCGCCTTTGTCCATCCCTGCGCGGCTATCCGCGAGCGCAGGTTGGATAAGGTACACAGGGTTTGGTTCCGGTGCTGGTTCCAGTGCGTCATCGGCCAGGCACATCGGCATGTCCGACTAGACTCAAATTTCCTCTAGGAGATTTCAGCCATGTGCGGAAGACTCACGCAGTACCGTGGGATTCACGATTTCGTCGCGGTGCTCAGCATCCCCGATGCGTTGATCAATCACGTTGGCGATGCGCCGCTCAATCGCTACAACGCAGCGCCCACCACTGCGCTGGCGGTTCTGCACCAGCACGAACAGGCCATTCATGCCGACAATCTGCGCTGGGGCTGGCGGCCGCATTGGGCCAAGGATCGTGCCGCGCCCATCAACGCACGGGTGGAAAAAGTCGCCCACGGCGCGTTCTTCCGGGCGATCTGGCGGCAGCGGCTGATTGTGCCGGTCGACAACTGGTTTGAGTGGGTTGATACCGGAGAAAAATCCCGACAGCCCTGGTTGATTCGTCGGGCGGATCAGGCTCCGGTTTTCTGTGCTGGTATCGGCCAGTTTCCGGCACCGGGGGTTGCGCCGAGGGAGGACGACGGGTTCGTCATCATCACCGCTGACAGCCTGGGCGGCCTCCTCGATATTCACGATCGCCGCCCGGTGGTCTTCGATTCGACGCGGGCTCGGGAATGGCTTGATCCGGCTACGCCGCTGGAACGCGCCGAGCAGATGCTGCTGTTTGAAGGCGAGCCCAGTGATGCCTTCGAATGGTACAAAGTCGGCAAAGCGGTCGGTAATACGCGTAATCAAGGTGCGCAATTGATAGAACGAGTCGACTAAATAATTACTTCACTGCTGCGTTAATCAAGCGAGCCCGTCACTGAATCCCGCGCGTTACAAAAAGTGTTTCAACCGCGATACAACCTCCGTAAAACAGCCGTTTGAGCGAATCAACCGCCTGTCAGACATTTCGACAGTCATACATACATTTCCCCGCGCTGCGGATAGCATGCGCGCCGCCTTTCCGATTGGTATACCAGTTGACCAAAGAGTCAAAGAAATCAGGAATCCATCAACAACTTTCAAGCCTTGCAGAGAAATAAGTGAGCGACGATTTTGCAATCAAACAGGTCAGCGGCCTGAAGTGTGTCCATCTGTCCAAGACAGAACGCCTGGAACTCGACTGTTTTATCGGCCATTACATCAAGACCCGAAACCTGCACAGCGTGCCCGATATCGAACGCACCCTGCGCAGCACCCTCGAGGGTTATCCCGGCCATCCGCCGGTGATGGTCAATGAGCTCAATGCGTGGATCGATCGAACGTTGGGGTATCGAGCGACCTACCCGGATTTCACGCAGCTGGAAGACTTCTGAAACGCGAAGAGCCCCGCTGCTGCGGGGCTCTTCGTATGCGCTGTTCAAGGTTTCAGAGGACGCTCCTGATCGCGGTCCGACAGCTCGCGGCTGTCATCATGCTTCCAGGTTTTTTCCTGCCTCTTCTGCTGCTCGATTTCTTCTTCCGTTGGCTCATCATCTTCCGCACGCGTTTGCTCAGTTGCCATGTGCACCTCACCTCAGAACAGTTGATGATCGTTAAAGGGTAGAACACTTTTGCGCGCCCAGATTCACCAACGCATTTTGTCCCGCGCGGCGTACCATAGCGCCATCTCCCCTTACGTCAGGAAGACGCCATGCTGTACCGAATCGCCGCCGACGGGCTGGTGCTGTTTCACTTGTGTTTCATCTTGTTCGTACTGTTCGGCGGGCTGCTGGTGCTGCGCTGGCCACGATTGATGTGGCTGCACTTGCCGGCGGCCGCCTGGGGCGTAGCGGTCGAGGTGTTGCACCTGACTTGTCCGTTGACCTACTGGGAAAACCTCATGCGCCACGCGGCCGGGCAGACCGAATACGCCGGCGGTTTCATTGAGCATTACATCTGGCCGATCATCTACCCGGCCGGTCTGACGCCGCAGATTCAACTGGCACTTGGCAGCGTGGTACTGGCGGTCAACCTGTTGGTGTACGCACGACTGCTGCGCTCATGGAAACTGCGCCGCGCCCGGCGCATTCCGTTTTAACGCGAGGCCGGTTTCAACGTTTCCAGCCACTGCGGATCGAAGCGTGGCTGGTCAGGATCAAGGCCCAGCGCCTGCATCCGCGCCTTGTGCTGTGCGACTTCGTCACGCAGTTGTCCATGATCGCTGGAGTTGCCGTCCAGCTCATGCATCTGCTGCAGTCCCAAGTGATAGAAACGCAGCACCTTCATCGCCGTCGGATCGTTGTTCTGCGCCGCCGCTGTTACCTGATGCAGCACATTGGTGATGCTCATCAGATTGCGCTTGAGGCGCCAGCTGTACACCGCCGGGGCCATCCAGGTCTGATGCCAGAAACGTCCGCGCAACAGCGCCGCCGTCAGCAGAAACGCCACAAATACCCCGCCCACGTTGAATCGCAGATTATCCCCATCGGGCTCGCCAAATACCGCCACCGCGACAGACGAAAACAGCATGG
This sequence comes from Pseudomonas sp. ef1, assembly GCF_007293365.2. Taxonomy (NCBI): domain Bacteria; kingdom Pseudomonadati; phylum Pseudomonadota; class Gammaproteobacteria; order Pseudomonadales; family Pseudomonadaceae; genus Pseudomonas; species Pseudomonas sp. ef1. The sequence goes on from NZ_CM129815.1 coordinate 4,486,223, forward strand.
CCAGCAGCAGGAACAGCACGGCGATGATGATCGTGCTGCGGCGGGTCTGCTGACGAAAGGTAGCGGGGTCCATCGGCTGAATCTCGAACATCGAAAATGACTTCCTTGAGTGACAAAACGCGCAACGGAAAAAACTCGCCGGCGCATTATCGCATCGCACCGGGTTTTAGCTATGCTGGGGCTCCTTTTCATCTTTTCAGCGTCCAACGGGGACATGGCGGTATAGCGCAGATCGTGCCATCTTCATTCATGGATACACACTATTCGGATGCCATCCGCTGCGTTGTGGATGACATCGTTTTAAGGATCACTGCATGACCCAACGACACGTAATCAATGCCTCGGTCAGCCCGAAAGGCAGTCTGGAAACCCTTTCTCAACGTGAAGTCCAGCAACTGAGCGAAGCCGGATCCGGCAGCACTTATACCCTCTTCCGCCAGTGCGCCCTGGCCATCCTCAACACCGGCGCGCATGTCGACAATGCCAAGACCATCCTCGAAGCCTACAAGGACTTCGAAATCCGTATTCACCAACAGGATCGCGGCGTACGCCTGGAGCTGCTGAACGCTCCGGCCGACGCGTTCGTCGACGGCGAGATGATCGCCAGCACCCGCGAAATGCTCTTCAGCGCCCTGCGCGACATTGTCTACACCGAGAACGAACTCGACAGCCAGCGCATCGACCTGAGCAATTCCCAAGGCATCAGCGACTACGTGTTCCATCTGCTGCGCAACGCGCGCACCCTGCGCCCGGGCGTCGAGCCGAAGATTGTGGTGTGCTGGGGCGGCCACTCGATCAATACCGAAGAATACAAATACACCAAGAAAGTCGGCCATGAGCTGGGCCTGCGCAGCCTCGACATCTGCACTGGTTGCGGCCCTGGCGTGATGAAAGGTCCGATGAAGGGCGCGACCATTGCCCATGCCAAACAACGCATTCACGGCGGTCGCTACCTCGGCCTGACCGAGCCAGGCATCATCGCCGCCGAAGCGCCGAACCCGATCGTCAATGAGCTGGTGATCCTGCCGGACATCGAAAAACGTCTGGAAGCCTTCGTCCGTGTTGGCCACGGCATCATCATTTTCCCGGGCGGCGCCGGTACGGCCGAAGAGTTCCTGTACCTGCTCGGCATCCTGATGCACCCGGACAACGCAGGCCTGCCCTTCCCGGTGATCCTCACCGGGCCGAAGCATGCCGCGCCGTATCTGGAACAGCTGGATGCGTTTGTCATCGCGACCCTCGGCGAAGAAGCCAAACAGCATTACGAGATCATCATCGACGACCCGGCCGAAGTAGCGCGGCAGATGACTCAAGGCCTGAAAGCGGTGAAGCAGTTCCGCCGCGAGCGTAACGATGCGTTCCATTTCAACTGGCTGTTGAAGATCGATGAGGGCTTTCAGCGTCCGTTCGATCCGACCCACGAAAACATGGCCAACCTGAAACTGCACCGCGACCAGCCACCGCACGAACTGGCGGCGAATCTGCGTCGGGCGTTTTCCGGGATCGTCGCCGGTAACGTCAAGGACAAGGGCATTCGCCTGATCGAAGAGCACGGGCCGTATCAGATCCGTGGCGATGCGGCGATCATGCAGCCGCTTGATGCACTGCTCAAAGCCTTCGTCGCCCAGCACCGGATGAAACTTCCGGGTGGCGCGGCGTATGTGCCTTGCTACCGGGTCGTCGCATAATCTCAAGCCGTCACAAAAGCCCAATGTGGGAGCTGGCTTGCCAGCGATAGCGGTCTTTCATTCAACAGAGACGTTGAATCAGATGACGCTTTCGCGAGCAAGCTCGCTCCCACAGGATTTATGGTGTGCCGCAAATTGTAGTCACAACCTCAATCCCATTGTGGGAGCGAGCCTGCTCGCGAAGAGGCCCAAGAAAAACACATCAGTCTCTCAGGCTATCCACCAACCGCCGAGCCAACGCTTTAGCCTGCGCAGCGACGTCCGTCACCGCCGTACTCTCCCACCACATCCCGCGCAACGGCGGGCCCATGGCAAACAGCTGACTACTCACCCGCCCTTCGGCATCCACCACTGCGCCATCCTTTGCCGAGATCCCCAGCGCCAACGGCCCCGGCCGCACCAGTCCCCGCGCCAGCAACTGCTGCGGCAACGGTCGTGCGACTCGCCGCCAGTCGTATTCAATACCGCTGGAGTTGATCAGCGCTGCACCGCTGACCACGCCTGTTTCAGTCTCACCCCGAGGACGGATGCGAATGGCCACAGCATCGCCCGCGCCGGGCTCAATCCCCTTGAATGACGCGGCGTGAATGCGCAAGCGTCCTTCCTTGTGCAGCCGTTCGATCAACTCGGCACTCAGTGGCGGCGAACGATGGTGGTGACTCTCCCACCATGGCCGTACATGCCGTACGAATTGTCGACGCTGCACGTCAGTCGCCTGACTCCACAACCGCGCGATATGCGCGCGAACCGTATCCAGCGGCGCCTGCCAGTCGATGCCTTGGTCGATTGCATCGCGACAATGTTGGCGCAATTCGCGCACCAACTGGCGTGGCGTGCGGATGCTGTGATCTGCTGCCAGAAAATCCACCCAGACCGGCGGTTGACGGCGCACGTGCGGCAGCAGGCCATGCCGGGAGAACACCTCGATCGGCCCGCGATGGCCGGCCTGCTCCAGCGACACCACGGCATCGACCATGGTCAGACCGGAGCCGATGATCAGCACGGTGGACTGCGGGTCGAGTTCGCGCATGGCCGCCACATCCCAGGGATCAAGCGCGGCGGCATTAAGGCCACTGGACTGCGTCTGCGGCGTGCGGGCGGCGGGAAACATGCCGGTGGCCAGCACCGCCTGCGATCCACGCAAAATCCGGCCATCACTCAAGGTGAGCTGCATTGAGCCGGTCCCGCTTTGCAAGTCGACGGCTTCAGCACAGATGTGTTCTACGGTCGAACCTTGCAGCGCGCCCACCGCCCGGGCCTCAGCCAGACGCTGTTGCACATAGACCCCGAACAGGCCGCGCGGCGGAAACAGCTCACTGACCGGCACATCCTGCTCGGCAGATTCCGGCCAGCCGCCGCCGGCAATATGCGCGGTCAGCCACTGCGTCAGATCATCAGGATTATCCGGATCGACGCTCATCCGCGCCGCGTTGCCGTTCAGCGTATGTCCCAACTCGACTGCGCTGTAAGCCTCACCACGTCCCAGTTCAGCGCGAGGCTCGATGATGAGAATCTTTAGTTGCCCCGGCAACCGGAGCAATTGCACTGCCAGCATCGTGCCGCTGAGGCCGCCGCCGATGATCAGAATGTCCGCAGGCTTCTCCATTCAGATCACCACATTACGCACGAACCGCGCAGCCACATCGCCATCGTTGCGGTAGGCATGCGGTTGATTGCTGGCGAACATGAAAAACTCTCCTTTATTGATGTGTTGCGCCTGATCGCCGAGCATCAGCGTCAGGCAACCCTCAAATACGTAGATCTGCTCGCTCCAGCCATCGGCGTCCGGTTGCGACGGATAAACCTCGCCCGGTTGCAGGCACCACTCCCATTGCTCGACTTCGCGGCTCGCGGTGGCTTTGGACAGCAGCACGGCTCTGCTGCCGGGAATCGTGCCCGCCCAGGCAACCTCATTGATCCGGCTCGGGTCGCGCGCATCGTGCGCCTGGATCAGATCACTGAACGCAACGTCGAGCGCTTCGGCGACGCGATCAAGCGTGGTCAGGCTGACATTCTTTTCGCCTGCCTCGATCGCCACCAGCATCCGTCGGCTGACCCCGGACTTTTCCGCCAGTGCGGTCTGGCTCATATCCGCCGCATGGCGCAGGCGTCGAACGTTCTGGCTGACGTGTTGCAGGACGGAGGCTCGCTGAGTCGAATCTTTGTGCACTATATTGCTCACTCGGTGGGGTTGGGCAGTATACTGCGCAACGTTGGCGGCATTGTGCGGCCTCCCTTTTAATGTGCGCAAGGTCATGATGTCGCCAAACAATTCTGCGTCCCGAATCCGCTTTTCCCGCTTCAGCAAAGCCGAGTGCGTGCTGGTGCTGATCACCATGATCTGGGGCGGCACGTTTCTGATTGTGCAACATGCCATGACGGTCAGCGGCCCGATGTTTTTTGTCGGCCTGCGCTTTGCCGCCGCGGCGGCGATCGTGGCGATGTTCTCCTGGCGTCATCTGCGCGAACTGACCTTGTTCGAAGTGAAGGCCGGGTCGTTCATCGGCGTGGCGATCATGCTCGGTTACGGCCTTCAGACGGTCGGGCTGCAAAGTATTCCGAGCAGTCAGTCGGCGTTCATTACCGCGCTGTATGTGCCGTTTGTGCCGCTGCTGCAATGGCTGGTTCTGGGACGGCGTCCGGGGTTGATGCCAAGTATCGGGATCATGATGGCGTTTGCCGGACTGATGTTGTTGTCCGGCCCCTCGGGGGCGGCGTTGAATTTCAGTCCGGGAGAAATTGCGACCTTGATCAGCGCCTTTGCGATTGCTGCTGAAATCATTTTGATCAGCACTTTCGCCGGGCAGGTTGATGTGCGGCGGGTGACGGTGGTGCAACTGGCGGTGACGGCGGTGTTGTCGTTCTTGCTGGTGGTCTCGACCGGTGAAGTGATTCCGGAATTTTCCTGGTTGTTGCTGGTGACCGCTTTGGGTCTGGGCGCAGCAAGTGCGGCGATTCAGGTGGCAATGAACTGGGCGCAGAAGAGTGTTTCGCCGACTCGGGCGACGTTGATCTATGCCGGTGAACCGGTGTGGGCCGGGATTGTCGGACGGATTGCCGGAGAGCGCTTGCCGGCGATTGCACTGGTGGGCGCCGGGCTGATTGTGGCGGCGGTGATTGTCAGTGAGTTGAAGACCAAGGGAAGGACCACCGAGGCAGAAGCTGAGTTGGAGCGAGAAACGCAGGCGTGACCCGCAATCTTTTCTGGCTGCTCGCGAAAGCGCCGCACCATTGTTGCCCCTGAAACAACGCCAAACACAAAATTCCAGACTACTTTGTAGGATTCTGAGACATCCTCGCGTTTGGTGATCAGGGAGCTGGCACGTATGATGCTTCACAAACTTCCGCAGATTAGAAGCCTATGTCCCTGATAGTTCTACTGCTTCTGCCGTTCATCGGCAGCTGTCTGGCAGCGGTGCTGCCGCACAATGCGCGCAATGCCGAATCGCTGCTGGCGGGTCTGGTCGCTTTGATCGGCACCGTTCAGGTCGCGATGCTGTACCCGCAAATCGCCCACGGTGGCGTGATCCGCGAAGAATTCATGTGGTTGCCCAGCCTCGGGCTGAACTTCATTTTGCGCATGGACGGCTTCGCCTGGCTGTTCTCGATGCTGGTGCTGGGCATCGGCACACTTGTCTCCTTATATGCCCGTTATTACATGTCGCCGGACGATCCGGTGCCGCGCTTTTTCGCATTTTTTCTGGCATTCATGGGCGCCATGCTTGGCCTGGTGATCTCCGGCAACCTGATTCAGATCGTGTTCTTCTGGGAATTGACCAGCCTCTTTTCGTTTCTGCTGATCGGCTACTGGCACCACCGCGCCGATGCACGGCGCGGGGCTTATATGGCGCTGATGGTCACCGGTGCCGGCGGGTTATGTCTGCTGGCGGGGGTCATGATTCTCGGCCATGTCGTCGGCAGCTATGACCTGGACAAGGTCCTGGCCGCCGGCGATCTGATTCGCGCACATGCCCTCTACCCTGTTCTCTTGCCACTCATCCTGATCGGCGCGCTGAGCAAAAGCGCGCAATTCCCGTTTCACTTCTGGCTGCCCCACGCGATGGCGGCACCGACGCCCGTCTCGGCCTATCTGCACTCGGCGACCATGGTCAAGGCCGGGGTTTTCCTTTTGGCACGTCTGTGGCCGTCGCTGTCCGGCAGTGAGGAATGGTTCTACATCGTCAGCGGAGCGGGCGCCTGTACACTGTTGCTTGGCGCGTACTGCGCGATGTTCCAGAACGATCTCAAAGGTTTGCTGGCCTACTCGACCATCAGCCATCTCGGTCTGATCACTTTGCTCCTGGGCCTCAATAGTTCACTGGCCGCAGTGGCAGCAGTTTTTCACATTCTCAACCACGCGACGTTCAAAGCCTCGCTGTTCATGGCCGCCGGCATCATCGACCACGAAAGCGGCACCCGTGACATCCGCAAGCTCAGCGGTCTGATCAAACTGATTCCCTATACGGCGACGCTGGCCATGGTCGCCAGTGCCTCAATGGCCGGCGTGCCGCTGCTCAACGGTTTCCTGTCGAAAGAAATGTTCTTCGCCGAAACCGTGTTCATCAACGCCACCGCGTGGGTCGAGACCAGTCTGCCGATCGTCGCGACCATCGCCGGCATGTTCAGCGTCGCCTACTCCCTGCGATTCACCGTCGACGTGTTCTTCGGCCCCACCGCCACTGACCTGCCACACACGCCGCACGAGCCGCCGCGCTGGATGCGCGCCCCGGTCGAGTTGCTGGTCTTCACCTGTCTGCTGGTGGGGATTTTCCCGGCGCAGATCGTCGGGCCATTACTCGCCGCTGCGGCACTGCCGGTGGTCGGTGGTGAGTTGCCGGAATACAGCCTGGCCATTTGGCACGGTTTGAACGCACCGATGATCATGAGCCTGATCGCCATGTCCGGCGGCATCATCCTCTATCTGCTGCTGCGCAAGCAGTTCAAGCTCGGCCATTTCAAGTATCCGCCGCTGGTCGGCCGCTTCAACGGCAAGCGTTTGTTCGAGCGCAGTCTGGTCGTAATGATGCGCATCGCCCGGCGCGTCGAGCGTCGCCTGGGTACCAAGCGCTTGCAGATGCAGCTGTTCCTGATGGTTTCGGCCGCCGTGCTCGCCGGTCTGATCCCGATGCTGCACAGCACGCTGACCTGGGGCGACCGGCCGAAAATACCTGGTTCCATCGTCTTCGTGACCCTGTGGCTGTTGGCGATCGCCTGTGCGCTTGGCGCCGCATGGCAGGCGAAATATCACCGTCTCGCTGCACTGACCATGGTCAGCGTCTGTGGCCTGATGACCTGCGTGACCTTCGTCTGGTTCTCCGCGCCGGATCTGGCGCTGACGCAACTGGCGGTCGAAGTGGTGACCACGGTGTTGATGCTGCTTGGTCTGCGCTGGTTGCCGCGCCGCATCGAAGAAGTCTCACCACTGCCAGGCAGCCTGCGCAAGGCGCGTATCCGTCGTCTGCGCGACTTGCTGCTGTCGATTGCGGTCGGTGCGGGGATGGCGCTTTTGTCCTACGCCATGCTCACCCGGCAGACGCCGAACCACATTTCCTCTTTCTACCTCAGTCGCGCCCTGCCCGAGGGCGGCGGCAGCAACGTCGTCAACGTGATGCTGGTGGACTTCCGTGGTTTCGACACACTCGGCGAAATCACCGTGCTGGTCGCCGTGGCGCTCACCGTGTTCGCCCTGCTGCGCCGCTTCCGCCCGCCGAAGGAAAGCCTGCAGTTGCCGGCGCAGCAACGCCTGCTGGCACCGGACGTGGTCACCGATCTGGTCAACCCGCGTTCGGCCAGCGACACGGCACTCGGCTTTATGATGGTGCCGGCGGTACTGGTCCGTCTGCTGCTGCCTGTCGCGCTGGTGGTGTCGTTTTACCTGTTCATGCGCGGGCACAATCAGCCGGGCGGCGGTTTTGTCGCCGGGCTGGTGATGTCGGTGGCTTTTATCCTGCAATACATGGTTGCCGGCACGCAGTGGGTCGAGGCGCAAATGAGCCTGCGCCCATTGCGCTGGATGGGCACCGGTCTGCTGTTCGCCACCGCCACCGGTCTCGGTGCGATGCTGGTCGGCTATCCGTTCCTCACCACTCACACCTGGCACATCAGCGTGCCGTTGCTGGGCGATATCCATATCGCCAGTGCGCTGTTCTTCGACATCGGCGTGTACGCCGTGGTGGTCGGGTCGACGCTGCTGATTCTCACCGCCCTCGCCCACCAATCGGTGCGCGGCCACAAGACGGCCTCGCTGCCCAAGTCAGTCGCCAGCAAAGGAGCCGTCTGATGGAAGAAGTCATCGCAATCGCCATCGGCATTCTCGCCGCGTCCGGGGTCTGGCTGATCCTGCGGCCGCGTACCTTTCAGGTGGTCATGGGCCTGTGTCTGTTGTCGTATGCGGTCAACCTGTTCATTTTCAGCATGGGCAGCCTGTTCATCGGCAAGGAACCGGTGATCAAGGACGGCGTGACCCAGGACTTGCTGCACTACACCGACCCGCTGCCCCAGGCGCTGGTACTGACGGCTATCGTCATCAGCTTCGCCATGACCGCGCTGTTCCTCGTCGTATTGCTCGCCTCGCGCGGCTTGACCGGCACCGACCACGTCGACGGCCGGGAGCCTAAGGAATGATGGCGATGACTCACCTGATCGCCGCACCGATCCTGCTGCCGCTGCTGACCGCCGCAATCATGCTGATGCTCGGCGAGAAGCACCGGCCGCTGAAGGCGAAAATCAACCTGTTCTCCAGCCTCCTCGGCTTGTTCATTTCAGTGATGCTACTGCAATGGACGCAGACCACCGGGGTGCCCGGCTCCATCGGTGTGTACCTGCCGGGCAACTGGCAGGCACCGTTCGGCATCGTCCTGGTGGTTGATCGCCTGTCGGCACTGATGCTGGTGCTGACCGGCGTTATCGGCGTCAGTGCGTTGCTGTTTGCCATGGCCCGCTGGGACGGCGCCGGCTCAAGCTTTCACGCTCTGTTCCAGATCCAGCTGATGGGCCTGTATGGCGCGTTCCTGACGGCGGATCTGTTCAACCTGTTCGTATTCTTCGAAGTGTTGCTCGCGGCATCCTACGGTTTGTTGCTGCACGGCTCGGGCCGGGCGCGGGTGTCGTCGGGGTTGCATTACATTTCGATCAACCTGTTGGCATCGTCACTGTTTTTGATCGGCGCTGCATTGATCTACGGGGTGACCGGCACGCTGAACATGGCTGATCTGGCGATGAAGATTCCGCTGGTGCCGGAAGCCGATCGTGGTTTGCTGCATGCTGGCGCGGGGATTCTTGCGGTAGCGTTTCTGGCCAAGGCTGGCATGTGGCCGCTGAACTTCTGGCTGGTGCCGGCTTATTCATCCGCCAGCGCGCCGGTGGCGGCAATGTTCGCGATCATGACCAAGGTCGGCGTCTACACCCTGCTGCGCTTGTGGACCCTGTTGTTTTCCGGTCAGGCCGGCGCCTCGGCATTCTTCGGCGGCGACTGGCTGATTTACGGCGGCATGGCGACCATGGCTTGCGCAGGGCTGGCGATTATCGCCGCGCAACGCCTGGAGCGCATGGCCAGCCTGAGCATTCTGGTGTCGGCGGGGATCCTGCTCTCGGCGATCGGCTTCGCCCAGCCGAACCTGATCGGCGCTGCGCTGTTCTATCTGGTCAGCTCGACCCTGGCGCTGAGCGCATTGTTCATGCTCGCCGAACTGATCGAGCGCTCGCGCTCGGCCAACGAAATTCCGCTGGAGGACGAAAGCGAACTGCTTCCGCGCCCGCAAGAATCGCTGCAACCGCCCAAGGGCATCAACCTCGACGACGAACAGAAAGCCGTGGTCGGTCAGGTCATCCCGTGGACCATGGCCTTTCTCGGTTTGAGCTTCATTGCCTGCGCGCTGTTGATCATCGGCATGCCACCGCTCTCCGGATTTATCGGCAAGCTCAGCCTGATCGGGGCATTGCTCAACCCGTTGGGACTTGGCACTGCGGCGCCGCTGCCTCCCGGTGCATGGGGATTGCTGGCCCTGTTGATCCTGACCGGTCTGGCCTCCCTCATGGCCTTCTCTCGCCTGGGTATCCAGCGCTTCTGGACGCCGGAGGAGCGCCCGTCACCACTGCTGCGCAAACTCGAATGCGCGCCGATTTTTCTGCTGCTCGGGCTGAGCATTGTTCTGACGTTCAAGGCTGAACCGCTGTTGCGCTACACCCAGGCTACGGCCGATGCGCTGAACAATCCGCAGCAATATGTGCTGGCGGTGCTTGGCACTCGGGCAGTGCCGAGCCCGCAAGCCAGAGCCGACATGCTCGAGGTGCAGCCATGAATCGACTGTTCCCGGCACCGTGGTTATCGCTGGCACTGTGGGTCTTGTGGCTGACCCTGAACCTGTCCGTCAGCCCGGGCAATCTGCTGCTCGGTGCCGCGCTGGGTTTCGCCGCGCCGCTGATGATGCGCAAATTGCGGCCGAAACGTGCGCGCATTCGCAATCCGATGGCCGTGCTGCGCCTGTTTCTCCTGGTCGGTCGTGACGTGATCATGTCCAACCTGATCGTCGCCTGGGGCGTACTCAACGCCGGACGGCGCCCGCCCAACTCATGCTTTATCAAGGTGCCGCTCGATCTGCGCGATGCTCATGGTCTGGCGGCACTGGCGATGATCTGCACCGTGGTGCCCGGCACCGTATGGTCGGAACTGGCGCTGGACCGCAGCGTTCTGTTGCTGCACGTTTGGGATCTGCACGACGAAGCGCAGTTCATCGAGCACTTCAAAAGCACTTACGAGCGACCGTTGATGGAGATTTTCGAATGAGCCCATTGCTGTCGAATGCGATTCTGCTGACGTTGTTTCTGTACTGCGTGGCGATGACGCTGACGCTGGTGCGCTTGTTCAAAGGCCCGTCAGCGCAGGATCGGGTACTGGCGCTGGATTACCTGTATATCGTCGCCATGCTGATGATGCTGACCCTGGGCATTCGCTACGCCAGTGATACCTACTTTGAAGCGGCGCTGCTGATTGCGCTGTTCGGCTTCGTCGGCTCGTTTGCCCTGGCGAAATTCCTGCTGCGTGGCGAGGTGATCGAATGAATGCCGAATTGTCTTTGTGGGTCGAGATTCCGGTGGCGGTCCTGCTGGTGCTCAGCGGCGTGTTTACCCTGCTGGGCGCAACCGGATTGCTGCGCATGAAGGATTACTTCCAGCGTATGCATCCGCCAGCGCTGGCGTCGACAATCGGTGCCTGGTGTGTGGCACTGGCGTCGATCATCTGCTTTTCAGCGCTGAAGTCCGGGCCAGTGGTGCATGCCTGGCTGATTCCGGTTCTGTTGGCCATCACCGTGCCAGTGACCACCCTGCTGCTGGCGCGGGCGGCGTTGTTCCGCAAGCGGATGGCCGGGGATGATGTGCCGGCTGAGGTGAGCAGTCGTCAGACTGAAAGTGGTAATTGATGATCATGTAGCGCCCGTGGAATGCGCTCTCCCATGTGGGGGCGAGCCTGCTCGCGAAGAGGCCAGTCGGGGCGTCGCAAATTCCGGATCAGCTCAAACCCAAGCCACCGCCAACAACCCCGCCCCCAGCAGCGCACACAACGGCGAATACACCCAGGTATCCAGCCGCGCAAATCGCGAACCTTTCACTTCCTTGAAAAATCCGACCAGATTCGAGTCACCGATCGCTCGGGCGAACATCAGTAACGCAATCGCGCTGATTACCCATTGTAGTGCCTTGTGCTGCACCGCCGGCATGCCCCAGCCGACCCGCATACAAACCAGCGCCGCAATGACCAGCAACGCAGCGGCGACTGCCAGCGTCAGCCAGCCTGAGGGCTTGAAGGCCGGGCGTACCGAGGCCACGAAGCCCGACACCGGCACCTGCGGCACCACCACCGCAGCCGCCCATTGCCCACCCAACGCCCAATACACGTGCATCAGGCCGATTGCCGCGAACACAGTCACCAGCCATTGAGCCAACACAAAGGTCATGGTTGAAATCCTTCAAAGGGATTTGAACAAACCATCGTAGTCGGATTTTTTGGTCGTGCACGACCGGTCGGCGGTGCACTGCGTTGACCGCGTTATTTCAGATCACCAGTCACCTTGTCAGCCACATCCTTGGGTAACCAGGCCTGCCACACGTCCGGATGCGCTTTCATGAACGCGACCGCCGCCTCACGAGGTGCGGTGTGCTTGTCACTCATATCCGCCAGTGCCTTGTTCAGCGGCTCGATGGGAAAATCGACCTTGCTGAAGAACTCGGCGATATGCGGGTTCTGCTTTTGAAACGGCGTAGACACGCCAATCGACAGCTTCGATGCCAGCGAGCGGGTTGGTTTGGGATTGGGATTATCGGCGTCTGTCAGCGTCTTCCACGCCTCGGCATCGAACGGCGGCTCTTCCAGTTGCACCAGTTTGAATTTGCCAAGCAGTGGCGTCGGCGACCAGTAATAGAACAACACCGGTTTGCCGCGACGAATCGAAGAGCTGATCTCGGCATCCAGCGCAGCGCCGGAACCGCTGCGGAAGTTGGTGTAGTCGTCCTGCAAGCCATACGCCGTGAGCTTCTGCTTGTTGACCACTTCCGAAGTCCAGCCGATCGGGCTGTTGAGGAAACGCCCTTTGCCCGGGCTTTCCGGGTCTTTGAACACGTCCTTGTATTTCTTCAGATCAGTGACACTGCGCAGATCCGGCGCCAGCGGCTTGATGCCTTTGGCCGGATCGCCCTTGATCACGTACTCCGGCACCCACCAGCCTTCAGTGGCGCCTTTTACCGTATCGCCCAGGCCGACCACTTTGCCCTCGGCTTCGGCCTTGACCCAGACCGGACTGCGTCCGGCCCACTCCTCGCCAATCACCTGAATGTCGTTGTTCGCCAACGCGGTCTCAAGGGTGATGGTGGTCCCGGGCAAAGTGTCGGTCGGCAGGCCATAGCCTTTCTCGACGATCACCCGCAGCACCTCGGTAATCAGGCTGCCGCTTTCCCAGTTCAGGTCGGCAAAGTGGATCGGCGCCTGTGCCGCCTGCAGCGATTGCGCTGACGTCAGCAAACCAAAGGTGGCCACGCTGGCGGCCAGTAACCGTCGAAATCCGTTCATGCATCGCACCTCGTGCTGTTCACAGCAATGGCAGTTGGCCTGACAGAAACGCAAGCCTCTGAATGACTCAGTCAACTGACTTTAGCCGAGGTTCCTGCTTTTTCCGGGGTCCGCTGCGTGCGAGGTTACGTTTCAGACTTTTCCTGCAGGCTTTGCAGCTCACGTCTGACCATGCTGGCGTATGCCGCCGGTTGCAATGCGTAGAGCTGCGACGCCACCCAACTCAGCCAGGCACCTTGCAGTTCGGCCTTGCGGGCGAACAGGCGCTGAGCGTCTTCGCGTGCGCTGTCGAGGTTTTGCGCATGGAAATCCGCGCGCTTCACTCGCTGGCCTTGAAGGTCACCAGCTCGCCCTTGCGCCATTTGGCGGCTTTGGCAGTGACGGCTTTGAGAGTTTTGGTCAAACCTTCCTGCAGCTGCTCATTGGCGGCGAGCACGGTGACGACGCTATGGCCTTCCTTGAACAGGATCGCGTGCCCGTCGGCCGTGCTGACAAAGGCGTAATCGCCCAGGCCGTAGACCGTCAGTTTGATGTCGCGAAAACGAATGTCCATCTTGCCGCCTTCACGGCTGGGCAAAACTGACGCGATGAAATGGTCGCCAACCTTGAGTTTGAGTCCCGGTTTGTCATCGACTACCAATGCACTTTCGGTGTCGATTTCGGCGATGTAAATGCCTTCGGCGTTTTGCTCGGTGATGTAAACAAAACGTGATTGGAATTGCTTGACCAGCTTTGCACGCAAATCACCCAGCACGAACAAAGCATGCATATCGAGGTTACTGACTGCCAAAGAAACATCCCCACATTTGAAAAACCGCGCAGCGAAAAACGCCCACGGCAAAAGAAACGGCCAGGCCGATGAAAACTGCAAAAACATTTAAACACCCGAAGCGAGCAAAGCACTCTTGAATCGCGAGGTTCGTAGACTACTGGATTGTCATTAGTGAAACCTGCTCTGAAATCGCCAAAGCTTGAAGGAAAACGCCTCAAGTGCGACTAGAACAATTCTGACTACGAACTTCAGGGAAATTTCTCACGAAAAAAAGCACTTTTCCGACATATCGCTGGCGAAAAATTGCTTTAGATAAGCCCGGTCGTCAATAGGTACTGGCGATTCTAGAGCAGCGATGCTCATTACGACTACCCGCAACGGCCGTTAAATCCCGGCCGACTGATGAAAAGGACTTCATATGTGCACTTTGACTCATTTTGCCACGTCGGCTGACGCGCGAATCACTCCATCTCTGGCCATGCAGGTTACCGACCTCGATCACCTTCCGACATCTTCTAACAATCACCAAACTCCACATTTTCAGGTGGTGCCGGCGGGCATCGCTTTCTTTCATATCAAGGAAATATCCACCGGCCGTGTCAGAGGTTTCCGCGGCAATCACAACGAAGCCTGCGCCCTCGCCCGCTCGCTTGAATCAAAAATCGAACTCCGCGCCAGCGCCTGCCTCTGATAAGGGAGTGAACGAACAAGCCGTACCGGCACCAACCCAGGAGTAGATGATGGAACTGCCAACCGAGCTTAACCTGACCACCCTTTTCGAACAGCTGGGCCTTCCTTCCGATGAAGCGTCGATCAATGACTTTGTCGAAGCCCATCCGCTGGACTCTGATACCAAACTCATCGAGGCCGATTTCTGGTCGGCTCAACAGGCGCAATTACTAAAAGAGTGGTTGCGTGCGGACGGCGAAGAAGCGGTAATTGTCGATGAGCTGAACGTGCGCCTGCATCGCGGCAAATAAGGGCGATCAGTGCAGGCTGTCGCCGGGCTCGATGTTCAGTTGTTCGAGCCAGGCAGCCTTGCACTCCTCCGCTTCATCGCGACTGGCGAAGGCTGTGCCGCGTCGCTCACCGTTGAGCAAAACCACCCAGCACACACTGCGCCCCATCGCGCGTAAGCCGGCCGGAACACCGCTGCCGATCATCACTGCCACGTCTACCCTGCACTGCATGTGCCCTCCGAAATAATTAGCTACCTAACTAAGTCGCAGGTTAAAGCTTTCCTTCGAGAGGAAACAGCAACCGCCGTGCACAGATTCATTGCGTCAACGGTAACAATCTCAGCGTGGATTCTCCGGTTTGTAGCCCAGCCGCAATCCGCCCCAATGCCGGCCCTTGATCATGATCGGCACCGAAAGATCATGCATCAGCTCACCCGTATCGCGCGTGTATGTCTGCAGCAAAACTGGTTGTTGATGGCTGCCGCAACGGATACCGGTGCGGTCAGCGAATTTGCGTTTGGTGCGGTTATTTACCGTGTCGACCTGCACATCACCCGTCAACGGCTGGCTGAATGCCTGGTTATGCGTCGGCACATAACCCTGCTGCGTGCAGGCGATCGCGAAAACCAAACCTTCATGACGCGCTAACAGAGGCTCTTGAATCGCCGGCAAGACCTGATCTGTGTATCGATCAAAGCGGGTTTGAAATTTGGCTGGTTCGGTACCCGGAATCGGCTGGTAGCTGCGATCGAACAGGTCATCCAGACTGATCCGCCCCTGCTCGACATCCGCTTCGAAGCGCGCTGCGATCAGGCTCGCACCTTCGCGGGCCAGGTCATAAATGCGCTGGTGATAGTCGTCCAGACCGACTTCGGCCAAGCGCTCGCTGATAGTTTCCGCCTGCCCTTCCATCTGCACCGCGGCGTCGGCGAGGCGGCGGGTCTGCTGATCGCTGATCGCCAGATCGCTACGCATTTGCTCAATCGCGCTGAACAGCGCATCAAGCTGCTCGCGATTGGTTTGCGCGCCACGGGCGATTTCGCTGACCTGGGTTTCCACTCCGGCGGCAAGTCGCGCGATGTTCTCCAGATGCTGACCGGTGTGCTCGACCTGTTCGACGCCGGTATGCAGATCACTCGACAACTCGCGAATCTGCGCCACCACTTGCGCGGTGCGCTGCTGAATGTCTGCAACCATCTCACCTACTTCGCCCGTGGCCGCCGCCGTCCGTGCCGCCAATCCGCGTACTTCATCGGCGACCACGGCGAAACCGCGACCATGTTCGCCCGCCCTGGCCGCTTCAATAGCTGCGTTCAAGGCCAGCAGATTGGTCTGGCTGGCAATCGACTGAATCACCAGCGTCACCCGCTGTATGTCGTCGCTGCGCACACTCAAGGCCTCGATCAATTCGCGACTGGCATTGGCGCGCTGACTGAGTTGCCGCATGCGCGAAATCGAGTCGAGCAGTTCGCTGCGCCCCGCCGCGCTGCTGTGATGCGCTTGGCTGGCGGCATCCAGTGCGTCGCGACTGAGCTGTGAAGTCGCCTGCTCGGTGGCGATCATCACTTCGGCGTTGCTGACGATCTGCGCCGCCGCGTCGAGTTGCGATTCAAGTTTGCTGGCGAGCGCTTTGACCGAAAACGCCACGCCGGCGGCAGACAGTGCGTTGTGACTGGTGGTGTAGGAGAGATCGCGAGTCAGTGCGGACAATGCGCTCGCACTATCGACCGGGACAGCAACAGGAGCGCTGCGCGAACGCAGGCGCGGCAGCCAGACAATCAGTATCGCCAGCGGCATGCCGAGGTAAAGCGACCATTCGGCCAGAGCCATGCCGGCCAGCAACAGCATCAGAGCGATGCTTTGCAGGGTCGGCGCGATCCAGCGATTTTTCGGCAAAAGCACTGGTGCAGGCAGCGCCGCAACCAGAGATCCATCTCTCGTCATCTTGATCACCCCACGTTTGTTCTCATTGTTGTGACTGCATTAAACGCCACTACAACGCCATTATCCATGGTCCGTTAGTCGTGGGGTCTGTGGCAGGTCAAGGGAACGACGGGAGAATATCGCAGACGAGCAAAAACAAAGATCGCAGCCTCGCGCAACTCCGTGTAGAAGCTGCCGAAGGCTGCGATCTTTTGCAGGCGCCCCCTATTCAAGGGGCCGCCATGGAATCAGGCCTGACGCTGGTGCTTGTCGATCTGCTCGTGACGCTCTTGAGCTTCGATGCAGTACTTGGTGGTCGGGCTGATCAGCAGACGCTTCAGGCCGATGGCCTCGCCGCTGTCGTCGCACCAGCCAAAGCTGTCGTCCTTGATGCGCTCAAGAGCTTGTTCCAACTGCGGCAGCATGCGCTGGTCGCGATCGATCGCGTTGACCAGCCAGGTGCGCTCTTCTTCAACCGAAGCCGCGTCCGCCGGGTCAGCCGGGGTGTCCAGGCTTTCGATGGCGATACGGTTTTGCTCAATGCGCTCGTGGGTTTCGACTTTCATGTTCTGCAACAGCTCAGTGAAGAAAGCGTGTTGCTCTGCATTCATGTAGTCATCTGCCGGCATAGCCAGCAACTTGTCCTTTGTCATTGATATCTCTATAAAAAAACGTGCATTAAGGCGAATAAGGGAGCGTTTCGGCGAACCGTGTCGGCCGTCGAAAAGGCATCGTTTTATTGCAAACGCCACCCGGCACTCAATTTACGAGGGGCGGCAGTCTAAGGCCCGATCAAGGCCTCAGCAACTGTAAATACAGGGAATTTGTCCGACAGGACCAGGAAACTGCTCTGACACAGGCTTCACACGCCCATCGGAGTGCGTTTATAGCAAGAAATTCACTCCAGCGGCTGTATATAGAAGACAAACGGCTAACCATCCCGCCATCGACAGCCGAGATTATTCTCGCAAGGTGCATCGTTTCAGCCCGGCAGAGCCCGCGCAGCCCTTCTATGATCTGGCTTACCGCGTGTTCAACCCGCCCGAAGGATGTCCTATGCCCCGCCCCGATCTGCCGGCCGCCGACGAACTTTCGCTCGCCAGCCCCCCGATCACTGCCGAGCGTCTGCTGCAAACGATTAGCGACGAATATGACGCCCTTCCGCGTCAGCTTAAACGTATCGCCAGTTACATTAGCCAGCAGAGCGAGCGAATCATGGTCGACCGCATCAGCGACATCGCTCGTGAATGCGAGGTGCATCCGTCCGCCATCGTGCGTTTTTCGCAGCGCTTCGGGTTCAGCGGCTTCAGCGAAATGCAGGCGCTGTTCCGCCAGGCCTGGACGCACAAGGCCACGCCGGCGCAGAACTATCAACAACGCATCCGCAGCCTGATCGCCAACAAATCGCAGACCGCCAACAGCGGTGAGCTTGTCCGCGAGTGCATCGACGCAACGCTATCGGGCATCGAACGTTTGGGCCGCGAACTGGATGGGGCTGCGTTCGACAAAGCTGTCGATCTCATCGTCAATGCCGACGACATCTATGTGGTCGGGGTCCGCCGTTCGTTCGCCGTCGCCGATTATCTGGTTTACAACCTGCAGCACACCCAGAAGCGCATTCATCTCGTCTCCGGCATCGGCGGCAGCTATCGCGAGCAAATGCGCAGCGTGCGCGCCAACGACCTGGTCATCGCCATCAGTTTTGTGCCCTACGCCAAGGAAACCCAGCACTGCCTGCGGTTCGCACAACAGCAAGACGCCAATGCCCTGATCATCACCGACAGCCCTCTGTCGCCACTGGCAAAACTTGCCAATAGCGTGTTGCTGGTCAATGAAGGCAGTGCGCTGGCCTTTCGTTCGCTAAGCGCGACACTGTGTTTGTGCCAGGCGCTGTTTGTGGCGGTGGCCTATCGGCTGGAACTGAATGTCGATGAGATTCACGAACAACCCGGATTCGACGACTGACAATTGTCTCAGGCTCGGCTAGGTTATGCGTTCCCACCGGTTCGACTTGAAGGAACGCGTCATGAAACTGATCGGCATGCTCGACTCCCCCTACGTGCGCCGCGTAGCAATCTCCGCCAAATGCCTGGGGATTGACCTCGAACACGAGTCGGTCTCGGTGTTCCGCCACTTCGAGCAATTCCAGCAGATCAACCCGGTGGTCAAAGCGCCCACGCTGATCCTCGACGACGGCGTGGTCCTGATGGACTCGACCCTCATCCTCGACTACCTCGAAGCCAGTTCCGGCAAGAGCCTGCTGCCCAGCGATCTCAAACAACGCGTCCACGCCCTGCGTCTGATCGGCCTCAGCCTCGCCGCTTGCGAAAAAGCCGTGCAGCTGTATTACGAACGCAACTTGCGCCCGGCCGACATCCAATATCAACCTTGGATTGAACGCGTTGAAGGCCAACTCGCCGCCGCGTTTACCGCCCTGGAAAAAGAACTTGAGCAAATTGACTTGCCGGTCGACGGCTCCCTCTCCCAGACCGGTATAAGCCTGGCGGTTGCCTGGAGCTTCACCAACCTCGTCGTGCCCGATCAGGTCGACTCCGCGCGCTATGCGTGCATCGCCGAATACACCGCCTACGCAGAAGGCACCGATGCGTTCATCAGCACACCGATGACCTGACCATGAGCACCACCGACACCGCCGCCCCGGCGTTAAAGGAAATCTTCAACGCCGAGCGCTTGCAGCACATCGCTGACGAAATGAGCGCGGTGTACCCGGCATTCAAGGCCAAGGCGTTTCTCAAACACGCCCAGGACGGACTCGCTGAATTATCAGTGATGCAACGCATGGCCCGCGTCACCGAAAGCCTGCACGACGTGTTGCCGCTGGACTACGAAGATTCCCTCGAAGTGCTGTTCGAACTCGCGCCGCGTCTGAACAGCGGTTTCGTCAGCATGTGCCTGCCGCACTACGTCGCGAGCTATGGCGGGCACGCCTTCGATACCTCCATGGATGCCCTGAAATACTTCACCACTTTCGGCTCCTCCGAATTCGCCATCCGTTACTTTCTGCGCACCGACCTTGAACGCTCGCTGGAGCAGATGCACGACTGGACCCAAGACGAAAACCATCACGTCCGCCGCCTCGCCAGCGAAGGCAGCCGCCCTCGCCTGCCGTGGTCCTTTCGGTTGGAAGCGGTACAAGCGGATCCGCTGCTGGCCGCCGGGATACTGAATCGGTTGAAGGCGGATGAGAGCTTGTACGTGCGCAAGTCCGTGGCGAATCATTTGAATGATGTGACGAAAGTGCATCCGGAGTGGGCGTTGGACACGATTGAAGGTTGGTCGCTGGACAACAAGCATACGGCCTGGATTGCCAAGCATGCGCTGCGCAGTTTGATCAAACAGGGCGACGTGCGCGCGCTGACGGTGATTGGCGCAGGGGCGAAGGCTGAGGTTGAGTTGCTGGATGTGCGGGTTGAGCCTGCGGTGGTGAGGTTGGGGGAAGCGATTACGTTGTCGTTTACGGTGAAGTCGACTGTGGCGCATGAGCAGCGGCTGGTGATTGACTATGCGATTGAGTATGTGAAGGCGAATGGCGGGGTTTCGAGGAAGGTTTTCAAGTTGAAGACTTTGGGATTAGCGGGTTTCGGGACTGGGGTAGTGCGACGGAATCAAGTCATCAAGGATTTTACGACGCGTAAGCATTTTGCCGGGCGACATGGGGTGCAGGTGATGGTTAATGGAGAGGTGTTGGGGAGTGCGGCGTTTGAGGTTTTGATTTGAGGTGAGTTGTTTATTCACCAAAAGAGCCGGTAGCGGATCAGTGCACTGGCAGCCGTGAATCGACATTGCGCGCGGCGGCACAGTGGACGACTCACGGCTTCAGCGCTTACCAACTTCCGTATGGAATGCCGAATTTCTCGATATAGCGCTTGGATTTTTCGCTGACGGGATAGGCGTAGCGTCCTTGGTTCTTACCCTGACTCGGTCCTAAAGGCTCGATCTCCGCCTGTGCTCTGGCGACTTTGATCGGATGGTGGCACTCGTCTCTGACCCAAACCTGCACAACGCCGCCTGGCGCCAGGCCCAGATAGACCGATGAAATATAGGTACTCCGCCGCTCTGGTGTTTTCGCGCAGCGCTGCGCGATCGAAGTCCGCATCATTTGCCTGGCTTCTTCGGGTATATCTACCCAAGCCCGATAAGTTTGAGGCTCTACGATGGACTGCCAGCGAACAAAAATTCTTTTTGGGAGATCAGCGCCGACCACGGCTTTTGCGGACGCGCCCACTCCGTCCCAACCACGGGCCGATTCGGTACCGTCTTCAGGTTGCCCGCCCGATGCCGATCCACCACCGGTACGCAAAAATGTTTTTCCCTTTATATCTTCTACAGCAGTGTCTTCAACCCAGACCTTCATGTAGTTGGGTTCGGTGAAACCGAGTTCCCACCAAGGGGATTTAGGGTCGTTTTTTGCTGACAGCGGGTCGGCATT
Organism: Pseudomonas sp. ef1; assembly: GCF_007293365.2. NCBI lineage: Bacteria > Pseudomonadati > Pseudomonadota > Gammaproteobacteria > Pseudomonadales > Pseudomonadaceae > Pseudomonas > Pseudomonas sp. ef1. The sequence goes on from NZ_CM129815.1 coordinate 4,507,077, forward strand.
ACAACCAGCCACAAAAAGCGTACACAGCAGTGCTGTAAATAACTTCATTACCAAAGCGTCCAGTCAGGTACGTGTGGGTGCTTTACTCGGATTGCATCTTCCGTGGGGGCGTTGATGTAAACAGCTCTGATGCCACTCCCATCTTTCCTGCCAAGCGGATGGTTCCAGTTGGCGGACGTGTGAATGTACTTGAGTTTGAGTATTTGCTCCTCCTCTGGCGTGGTGCTGTAGTCGCCGGAGACAAAACGATCACACATGGGCTTGAGTTCTTCAGGAACGGCGAAGTCTGGCGTCTCGGGAATGTCTTCGAAGAGAACGCCTTTGGCTCTGGCGAGTTGATGCATCACGCGCAGGCTCACTCTCGACAGTAATCCACTCACCGGACGCTTGAGTTGGACGGCCGCATAGACTCGCTTGACTCGAGGACTAAGTCGATCCTGAGGGCTAACCGGTAGCAGTAATGGCGGTGGCGTAACGATCTCGAGATTTTCGAGCGGCCAACCCTTGGCTAGCCACTGATTTCTCACATTGATCGCATCCTGGTAGATCGATGTGGTAGCGACGTCAGTATACGTACCGACCTCTAGCGTCTGCATTGGGCTAACGAGAACACACTCTTCAGCGTCCTCAAGGTAACCTCCACCCACATCGGAATGCACACCCGGCAAGACGATTTCCGGATGATCCATCGCTACTCGATTGAGAGCAAAGTTAGCCCTGCATTCATCCCACGCAGCCAACTGCACAACGTCGGTGAAATAACGTCGGTCGAGATAGAGTTTGACCCCCGTTGCGACTGCGCTTTTTATGTTGCCCAGATTGGACCATCCAGCAATCGACGGTACCGTGTCGAACAGCCCAATGAAGCCCACGTTGATGTCGCTGTGATACTGATCAACAAAGGTCGAACTGAGGGCATCGGACATACTGCGGAGGATGTCGCCTAAAGGCCCTTGTTTGCCACGCACTATCTCGTTGGCGAAATGTCTGGCGGCTGCGGCACCGCGACTAAAGCCAAACGTGTCGAAAGTCAACGAAGCAATTTCACTACCGGGATTTTTGTCCAATACTTCAGTGATACGCTGTTCGATCACCGCGAAACAGGATTGGACTCGCCCTGCAACGCCGGTTTCACCACGTCCTGTACCGGCGCCGAATTTACTGTCTTCTTCACCTGAACGGGTACCTATACCTTCGACGTAGACCATACCGAAAGCTCTCTTTCGTGGCCCTTCTCCCTCAGCGAGTCGTGTTGCTCCATACAGTTCGCTCAGCTTCTTCACATTGCTGACATCGTTACCATAACTACTATCCGGATCACCCATATAAGGCTGGCAACTGACGGGAATATCCTCAGGCGCAATCGGATGCTGAGCACCACACAACAACCCCGCAGCAGAGTTGTTCGCATTGTTGCCCGTGCCATCAAAGAACACCCCGATCCTCAACGCAATCACGATTTTCTCAGGTTCGCGCGCGGGCTCTTTCCCATGCTTCTCATACTCGGCCCAATGCTGGGCGTGTATATCGACGGGTTTGGCTTCTTCGTAGCGATAGTTTTTCGGCGGGTTTGGAACGTAGCCACTCAATCCTTGATTCCTTCTGATCCTTGAAGAACGGCCAGAAGGGTGACAGCCGGGAGGGGGCGGTGCAAGCCGTGGCGGTGTGCCAGCGATGGAGCATTAGTGCGAGCAGGCTCGCTCCCACAGGGGGATTTGGATGCGGCAGGTTTAACCGCGTAAAAGCCCCTGCTCCGCCTCACACAACCCCACCACATAATCCCAGACCACCCGCAGCCGCACCGATTTGTGCAATTCCCGCCGCGTGCTGATCCAGTAGCTGCGTTCGATGCTTTCATCCGGCAGCAGCGCCACCAGATCCGGGTCGGACGCGGCCATGTAACACGGCAGCACGGCGATGCCCAACCCCGAGCGCGCCGCTTCCTGCTGGGCGATGACGCTGGTGCTGTGAAAGACCACGCGCGGGCTGCGGCAGAAGCTGTTGAGGAACATCAGTTCCTGACTGAACAGCAGGTCGTCAACGTAACCGATCCACGCATGTCGGCCCAGGTCTTCGCGGCTATGCAGCGGTGGCGCTTTGTCGAGGTAGGTCTGGCTGGCGTAAAGCGCGAGCCGATAGTCAGTGAGCTTGCGCGTGACCAGCATGTCGGCGGATGGCCGTTCGAGGTGGATGCTGATCTCCGCTTCGCGGTTGAGGATGCTGACGAAGCGCGGCACGGCGACCAGTTCCACCTCCAATCCCGGATAACGCTCGAACAAGCCAATCATGCGACTGGCGAGAAATTTGATGCCAAGGCCTTCGGTGACGCCGACGCGGATCTTGCCCAGCGGCGCGGTGGACTGGGTGATTTCTTCCTGCGCCAGCAGCGCGACGTTTTCCATCGCCTCGGCGTGCTTGAGCAAGGCCTCCCCCGCCGGGGTCATTTCATAGCCTTGGGCGTGCTGGACGAACAGCGCCGTGCCGAGGCTTTTCTCGATCGATTCAATATGCCGCGCCACCGTCGCGTGGGTGGTATTGAGACGGCGCGCGGCGGTGAGCAGGCGGCCGCTGCGTTGCAGCTCGAGAAAAAAGCGCAGGTCGTTCCAGTCGAACATGGCAGGTCCTTGTCAGCTATCGTCACTTCGGGCTGTTTGAAAACGCACAGCGGCTGCGCAAAAACTAACATTCTTTTAACGAAAGCTAACAACTAGAGTGTCCGACAATAAAAACAAAAAGCGAGGTCAGGGCATGCAGACGTCCCTGGATGAATTCGACTACATCGTGGTCGGCGCCGGCCCCGCCGGTTGCTTGCTGGCCAACCGGCTCTCAGCGGATCCCCAGCAGCGGGTGTTGCTGCTCGAAGCCGGCGGACGCGACAACTACGCCTGGATTCATATTCCTGTGGGTTACCTGTTCTGCATCGGTAACCCGCGCACCGACTGGTGCTTCAAAACCGAACAACAACCCGGCCTCAATGGCCGCGCGCTGAGCTATCCGCGGGGCAAGGTGCTGGGCGGCTGTTCGTCGATCAACGGCATGATCTACATGCGCGGCCAGGCCGGCGACTATGACGGTTGGGCGGCGGCGGGCAATCCGGGCTGGGCCTGGAAAGACGTGCTGCCGCTGTTCAAACAGAGCGAAAACCACTTTGCCGGCGGCGCTGAATTTCATGGCGATCAGGGTGAATGGCGGGTCGAGCAACAGCGCCTGTCGTGGCCGATTCTGGATGCCTTTCGCAGCGCCGCCGAGCAAAGCGGCATCGCCAGCATCAATGACTTCAACCAGGGCGACAACGAGGGCTGCGGCTACTTTCAGGTCAACCAGAAAGCCGGGGTGCGCTGGAACGCGGCCAAGGCCTTTTTGAAACCGCTGCGCAGCCGAGGCGAACCTGACCGTGCTGACCGGCGTCGAGGTTGATCGTGTCTTGCTGGAGGACGGCCGCGCGGCGAAAGTCAGCGCGCAGCATGAAGGCCAGACCAGACAGTTCAAGGCGCGCAAGGAGATTGTCTTGTGCGCCGGTTCAGTCGGCTCGCCGAGCATTCTGCAGCGCTCCGGGATCGGTCCGCGGCCGCTGCTCGAACGCTTAGGAATAGGCGTGATTCATGAGCTGCCGGGCGTCGGCGGCAACCTGCAGGATCACCTGCAACTGCGCCTGATCTACAAACTGGAAAACGCCCGCACCCTGAACCAGATCGCCGGCAGCGTGTGGGGCAAGATGGGCATGGGCCTGCGTTATCTGTATGACCGTAGCGGGCCGTTGTCGATGGCGCCGAGTCAGTTGGGCGCATTCGCCCGCTCCGGTCCCGAGCAAACCTCGGCGAACCTGCAATATCACGTGCAACCGCTGTCGCTGGAGCGCTTTGGCGAGCCGCTGCACAGCTTCCCGGCGTTCACCGCCTCGGTGTGCGACCTGCGCCCGCAGAGCCGTGGACGCATCGAGATTCGTTCGGCCGATCCGCAAGCGGCGCCGCTGATCCAGCCCAATTACCTCAGCCATCCAGAAGATCTGCGCGTCGCCGCCGATGCGATTCGCCTGACCCGGCGCATCGTCAGCGCCCCTGCCCTGCAAGCGTTCAAACCGGTCGAATACCTGCCCGGCGACAGCTTGCAAAGCGAAGAACAACTGCATGAAGCGGCGGCGAAGATCGGCACGACGATTTTCCATCCGGTCGGCACCTGTCGCATGGGCAACGACGGTGACGCAGTGGTCGATGCGCAATTGCGCGTGCATGGCGTGCCGGGTCTGCGCGTTGCCGATGCGTCGATCATGCCAAGAATTACCTCGGGCAATACCTGTTCGCCTACGCTGATGATTGCCGAGAAGGCGGCACAACTGATTTTGTCCAGACCTGCAGATATTTCCCTTGTGGGAGCGAGCCTGCTCGCGAATGCGGTAGCTCACTCAGCCTAGGAGTTGGCTGGCAAAAAGCTTTCGCTAGCAGGCTCGCTCCCACAGGAATCACCACCAGACTCAGGCATCGCGCATTACCGGACACGCAACACCAGTGGAACAACAAAAACAATCACTGTGAGGGATACCGATATGTCAGAACACGTTCAGCCGCTCGACGCTGCGGGCAGCGCCGATACCAGCAACGCCACGCAGAAAGTCATCTTCGCCTCGTCACTCGGGACGGTGTTCGAGTGGTATGACTTCTTCCTCTACGGCGCCCTCGCGGCGGTGATCAGCAAGCAGTTCTTCGCCGGGGTCAACGACACCACGGCATTCATCTTCGCGCTCATGGCGTTCGCCGCCGGCTTCATCGTACGGCCGTTCGGCGCGTTGGTGTTCGGCCGCCTGGGCGACATGATCGGGCGCAAATACACCTTTCTGGCGACGATCATTCTGATGGGCGTGGCGACGTTCTGCGTCGGCCTGCTGCCGACCTACGCCAGCATCGGCATCGCCGCGCCGATCATTCTGGTGGTGCTGCGCATGCTTCAGGGCCTGGCGCTCGGTGGCGAATACGGCGGCGCGGCGACCTACGTGGCCGAGCACGCGCCCATCGGCAAACGCGGCTTCCACACCAGCTGGATTCAATCGACCGCGACCCTCGGCCTGCTGCTCTCGCTGCTGGTAGTGCTCGGTTGCCGCTACTTCACCGGCGACCAGTTTGAAGTCTGGGGCTGGCGCATTCCGTTCCTGCTGTCGATCGTGCTGCTGGGTATTTCCACCTGGATTCGCCTGAGCCTGCACGAGTCGCCGGCCTACCTGAAAATGAAGGAAGAAGGCAAAACCTCGAAGGCGCCGATCCGCGAATCCTTCGGCAAATGGGAAAACCTCAAAGTCGTGCTGATCGCGCTGTTCAGCATCAACGCCGGGCAAGCGGTGACCTTTTACGCTGCGCAGTTCTACGTGCTGTTCTTCCTCACCCAGTTCCTGAAAATGGACCCGGCGGTGGCCAACAGTCTGCTGATCATCAGCGTGGTGATCGGCGCGCCGTTCTTCATCTTTTTCGGCTGGCTCTCGGACAAGGTCGGACGCAAACCCGTGCTGATGCTCGGTCTGCTGCTGGCGACCGCACTGTACTTCCCGATCTTCAAGTCCTTGGCCCACTACGCCAACCCGGCGATCGATCAGGCCAGCCGTCAGGCGCCGATCACCGTCCTCGCCGACCCCGCCACTTGCACCTTCCAGTTCGATCCGGTGGGCAAGGCTAAATTCGACAGCCCCTGCGACAAGGTCAAGACCTTCCTGGTCAAACAAGGCCTGCCCTACTCCAGCGTCGCAGCACCTGCGGGCAGCGCCGTGCAAGTGAGTGTCGGCGACGTGAAGCTGGATGGTTTCGATGAGGCGGCACTGCGCGGCGCGATTACCCTCGCCGGCTACCCGCAACAAGCCGATATGCAGCAGATCAACAAACCGATGATCGTCGCCCTGATCGTCGCGCTGATCATCATCTCCGCCATGTGCTACGGCCCGCTGGCGGCGCTGATGGTCGAACTGTTCCCGACGCGCATTCGCTACACCTCGATGTCGCTGCCCTATCACATCGGCAACGGCTGGTTTGGCGGCTTCCTGCCCACCGTGTCGTTTGCGCTGGTGGTGTACACCGGGGATATTTTCTACGGGCTGTGGTATCCGGTGCTGATCACCGGGGTGAGCCTGGTGGTAGGGATGATCTGTCTGCGTGAGACGAAGAATATCGATCTCGACAAGAACTGAAAAACCCGCTGACACAATGGCGAGGGAAGCGATTCTCTCGCCATTTTTCTGCTCAGGCGTCCGCCTTGATCACTTCGAATGTCACCTGGTCCGGATAAAAGGCCACGTAGTCGCGGATCGGTGCGACGGAGACCTTCGGGTTTTCGTACGTCCACACCGCGTTGGCACCCTCATGTCCGGGCACTTGCAGGCTGAAATAGTTGGCGTCGCCCTTGTACGGGCAATAGCTGGTGTGGTCGGTGCGGGCGAAGTATTTTTCGTCGATGTCTTCGCGCGGGATGTAGTACACCGGCGGATAGTTGGCTTCGTTGAGGATCAGCGCGTGGGAGGACGCGGCGACCTGGATGCCGTGGAATTTCACCAGCAGGCAGCCGCTGAGTTGTTCAACGCTGATCACGGGGCTGGGGCTTTTCATGGGGTTCTCCTGAAGACGGCGAAGAGACCGGTTCAGGTATAGCTGATGGGCTCGGGTCTGGTTGAGATTGCAGCCGAACGGCGAAAATCTTTGGCAATCGTTTTATCTGTATATCCATACAGATAAAAGTTGCTCGCGCCGCAGACTCCAGCCATCCTGTGCGCTCCCACAAACCAACCAGCGATGGTAGCTATGCGGCTGTACCTCTGTGAAAAACCTTCCCAGGCCAAAGACATTGCGGCCGTGCTCGGCGCCAGGCGTCGCGGCGACGGCTGCTGGTTGGGGACGGACGTCACAGTGACCTGGTGCATTGGCCACTTGCTCGAAACAGCGCCGCCGGATGCCTACGACGCGCGCTACAAGCGCTGGGTGCTGGCCGATCTGCCGATCATTCCCGACAAATGGAAAATGACCGTCAAGCCGCGCACCGCCAGCCAGTACAAAGCGGTGAAGCGTCTGCTTGGCGAGGCCAGCGAACTGATCATCGCCACCGACGCCGACCGTGAGGGCGAGATGATCGCCCGGGAACTGGTCGAGCACTGCCGCTATCGCGGGCCGATCCGCCGCTTGTGGCTGTCGGCGCTGGACGAGGCATCGATCCGCAAGGCCTTGGCCGCGCTGAAGCCGGGAGCCGAAACCTTCAGCCTGTATCACTCGGCGCTGGGCCGTTCACGCGCGGACTGGCTGATCGGCATGAACATGAGTCGACTGTTCACCTTGTTGGGCCGGCAGTCGGGTTATCAGGGCGTGCTGCCGGTAGGACGAGTACAAACGCCCACCCTGCGACTGGTGGTCGACCGCGACCGCAGCATCGCCGATTTCGTCCCCGTACCGTTCTGGGCAATCGACGTGGATTTGCTGCACAACGGCACGACGTTTACCGCACAGTGGCGCGCACCATCAGACGTTTGTGATGATCAGGATCGCTGCCTGAATCAGGCGTTGGCGCAGCAAGCGGCAGCGGCGGTCAGCAGTGCAGACAGCGCACGGGTGATCAAGCTGAAAACCGAGCGCATGCGCGAAGTGGCGCCCCTGCCCTTCGATCTCGGCACCTTGCAGGAAGTCTGCTCGAAAAAACTTGGCCTCGGCGCGCAGGAGACCCTCGACATCGCCCAGGCCCTTTACGAAACCTACAAAGTCATCACCTATCCGCGCAGTGATTGCGGATTTCTGCCGTTGAGTCAACACGGTGAGGCGCCGTCGATCCTCACAGCGTTGCGCCAGGCCGATTCGAGCCTTGAAGCGTTGCAGGGTTTTCTCGAACCGCAGCGGCGCTCAAGGGCCTGGAATGACGCCAAGGTCAGCGCTCACCACGGCATCATCCCCACCATCGCCGCGAAGAACCTCGAACGTCTGACCGGCAAGCATCGCGCGGTGTACACGCTGATTCGCGCGCGCTACCTGGCGCAGTTCCTGCCCAATCACGAATATGATCGCACCCAGGCCGATTTCGATTGCAACGGGCAGGCGTTGCGCGCGGTCGGCAAGCAGATCATCGAACCAGGCTGGAAGCGCGCATTGCCCGAAGCACTGGCACCGGCCAAGGGCCGCGAAGCACCGGCGCCGCAAACCTTGCCGGCTCTGAGCCAAGGCGTCGAATGCGCTGTGGCGAAGGTGAATCTCAAGGACCTTTGGACGCAGCCGCCAAAACCTTACACCGAAGGCGATCTGATCAAGGCGATGAAGAACGTCGCCAAACTGGTCGAGGATCCGCTGCTCAAACAGAAACTCAAGGACACCACCGGCATCGGCACCGAAGCTACCCGCGCATCGATCATCCAAGGGCTGCTGGATCGTGGTTATCTGGTCAAGAACGGCAAGGCGCTGGCGGCGACACCTGCCGCGTTCAGCCTGATCGACGCAGTGCCGCGCGCGATCGCCGATCCTGGCACTACGGCGATCTGGGAACAGGCGCTGGACATGGTGCAAAGCGGCGAGATGAGTCTGGAAGAATTCGTCACCAAACAGGCTGCGTGGATGAGCAAGCAGGTCAGCCGCTGCTCAGCCCTCAGCCTGACCATCAGCGGCCCGCCGCCTGCCGGCAAAGCCGCAGCGCCGTGGAAGAAAAAGCGCAAGTCGACGGCCAGCAAAACCGCCGGTACGCGCAAACGCACGGCGCGTCCGGCGACTCGCTGAATCCCTTGAGGTTCCCTTCTCTACGCTGCTGAAACGGATCTTTTCTCATTCCAAAACAGCTTTGTCCGACAATATGTAGTGCTTGAAAATAATCACTACAAAACCGTTGACGGCATCGTTTTGCTTTTGCATGATGAAGACGTTCCCCGATCGGGAGCACTGGTAACACGCTTGAGCAAACTCGTCTGACCGCCGAGTTGTTTTTTCCGGATACACGCTGCCCACAAGGCAGATTGAAGAAGCTGACCTGGCCTGAACGTCCAGTACAAGGACGAGAAGCGCTGGCGAAAATTCTCAAGACGCTTGTGGCCGACACTGGATTGTCGTCAAGGAGCCTCCCGGTTTTCGCTGCTTCTCCTCGTTGTGACGCTATTGCGTAGCAGTTATTCAACACGACTACATGCAACAGATGCATGACCCCGTACTTCATACGGGCGAGCGCTGACGTCCTGGTTTCGGTGCCAGGGATCAACTAACCGATGGGCTACCTGTATTAGCGAATCAACTTTGAAAGATCACCAGACTGGTCAAGGGGCATAACAATGAATCTGAACAATCAACCCACCATCGAAGAACTGGCGCGTATGTTCGCGGCGCAGAAAGATAGCCACGACAGCCATATTCTGTGGATAAGCAAGTCGGGCCAGGTACACATCGACTGCCTGTCGCCTCACGCTGGCGAAGAGGAATTCGACCGCAACCACCAGAACCTGCTGGCCCGCCTGAAGATGTACCGCCGCGGCCACGGTTATGTCGGCAAGAAGGCTGCGGCCGACAAGGACTTCATTGGCAGTGTGCTGCAGACGCTGAAACAGGCGTGGGATTCGATGCAGAATCAGAATGAAGTTCGGGTGATTGATCGGTTGTATTGAATAACGCTTCAGTAAAAAAGGGCCTGCTTCGATAAGAAGCAGGCCCTTTTTACATCCAGAACTCACCCTGCAACTTTGTGGGAGCGAGCCTGCTCGCGAATGCAGTCTTCAGGCGCAAACATCAATGTCTGACACAGCACATTCGCGAGCAGGCTCGCTCCCACAGATCTTGTTCATGTCGTACGCGTTTGCAGAACAAGATCAACAAACGCCAACGCCGCCGCACTGTGATAATTATTCCTGCGCCGCAACAACGCCGCGCCACGCTGTGGCGCCTCCCCTTCGACCCGCAAGCGGCGCAATGCGCGGTCTTCGCTGGCAATCGCCTCGGGCAGCATAGTCGCCAGCGGCGCGTGCCGCACTACTTCCAGCAACGTACTCACCGAATTCACTTCAATCCGCACATGCGGCGTAATCCCGTGCTCACGGAAATACTCATCCACCAATAACCGCGTAATGAAGCCCGGCGCCAGCAAGGCGAAATCCAGTGAAGCAACCTCCACCGGCGTCAACACCGAAGGGCTGTCATAGAGCGGATGCCCAGGCCCGACCATGATCCCCAGCGTCTCGGTAAACGCCGGTATGCATTCGATATCGGCATTGCGCACCGGCGTAAACGCGATCGCGACGTCCAGCGAGTCATCCGCCAGCCCGGCCTCGATGTCGTCCATCGAGAGTTCGAACACTTCCAGATGAATCCCGGGAAACCGGGCCCCATAGTCGCGCACCAACGGCCCGACCAGATACGCCATGAACGTCGGCGTCATCGCCAGGCGCAGGGTGCCGCGGGACAAGTCCTTCACGTCGTGCAAGGCGCGCTGCCCGGCTTCCAGCTCCACCAGCACGCGCCGCGCGCATTCGATGTAAGCCGCTCCGGCATCCGTCGGCTTCACCGTGCGTGAGGTGCGATCGAACAGGCTCACGCCGAGTGTTTCTTCCAGTTGCCTAATCTGCTGCGACAACGTCGGCTGCGACACATGCAGCGCTTCGGCGGCGCGGGTGAAGCCACCGTGATCGGCAACGGCGAGCAAATAACGCAAATGTCGCAACAGCATGAGGACACCATCTATAGGCAGGGCTTATGCGAAGCATTGTATATCGGTCTTGGACGCTATGAATCGAACGGCGCAACATTGTTTCCACACAAGCAAGCCAACCCCTGAAAGGAGTGACACCATGCAACAGTCCCACGCCTACAACGACAACAGCCTGGCTCTGACCACCCGCGTTCTCGACGCCAAGGCGAAAAAAGATCTGTCGTGGCAGGATCTCGCTGACGGCACCGGCCTCAGCCTGGCTTATGTCACCGCCGCCCTGCTCGGCCAGCATCCTCTGCCGGAAAATGCTGCTCAAGTGGTCGGCGACAAGCTCGACCTCAGCGCCGATGACGTCGCCGCTCTGCAGATCATTCCTTTGCGCGGCAGCCTCAGCGGCGTGCCGACCGATCCGACCATCTACCGTTTTTACGAAATGATCCAGATCTACGGCACCACGCTGAAAGCGTTGGTTCACGAGCAGTTCGGTGACGGCATCATCAGCGCGATCAACTTCAAACTGGACATCAAAAAAGTCGAAGACCCGGAAGGCGGCTCCCGCGCGGTGGTGACGCTCGACGGCAAGTTCCTGCCGCTGCGCCCGTTCTGATGCGCCCGGCCCGCATCCTGCGTGCGGGCCATCTCATTTCTGCCACGAGGACACGCCCATGAAAGCCCTGATCGACGGCTTCCTGAAATTCCAGAACGAAGCCTTCCCGCAACGCAGCGAACTGTTCAAACATCTGGCCACGACTCAGCAACCCGGCACGCTGTTCATCACCTGCTCCGACAGCCGCGTGGTGCCTGAGCTACTGACCCAGCAAGAGCCCGGCGAACTGTTCGTGATCCGTAACGCCGGCAATATCGTGCCCTCCTACAGCCCGCATCCGGGCGGGGTCTCGGCGACGGTGGAGTATGCGGTGGCGGTACTGGGGGTGACCGATATCGTGATTTGCGGCCACTCCGATTGCGGCGCAATGACGGCGATTGCCCAGTGCAAATGCATGGATCACCTGCCCGCCGTCAGCGGCTGGCTGCAGCATGCCGAGTCGGCGAAGGTGATGAACGAAGCGCGCGTGCATGGCAGCGACGCGGCGAAATTAAGTTCGATGGTGCGCGAGAACGTGATCGCGCAACTGGCGAATATTCAGACCCACCCGAGTGTGCGCCTGGCCCAGGAGCAAGGGCGGCTGAATCTGCATGGCTGGGTTTACGACATCGAGACCGGTTCGATCGACGCACTCTCTTCTGATCGTCGTACCTTTGTGCCGCTGGTCGAGCGGCCTGAGACTTGCGCGATCAGCGCGCAAGCCAGCCACGCTGCCTGACTCCCCACCGTGATCGTTCCCACGCTCTGCGTGGGAACGATCAGATCAAAAGATCGCAGCCTTCGGCAGCTCCTACACGGCGCGGTCCGGGTTTCAAGTCAGCGTTTCACCGTGAGATCAACCTGAGTCATCCGGCTGCGCACGGTAAACACGCCATCGCCGGAAAGAATCGCACTGCGCGCAAACAGGCGCCCGCTCTCCCAGTTCGAAAGCCCCAGTTCCGGCTTGTTCAACGCGTACTGGCCATCGACCCAACGGGTGATGCCGTTGCCTACGAACGGCGCATTCACCGCGTTGTAGAAGCGTTCCTGAACCGCCGCCGCCTCACTGATCAACGACACGGTGAATTGCGGGCTGTACCGGTTGAACAGCGCAATCGCCTGATCCAGATCGTCGACAATCATCAGGCTGACTTCCGGAGTTTCTTCCCATTCCCACTCGCGGCCCAGGTCCGACTCGGGCAAGGATTCGGCCAGCGCTTCGGTCTGGTAACCCTCGGCGCGATAAACCTCGACTGTTGCGTTCTGCCATTCGCTTGGCAGGCAACTTTCACTGCCCGCGACGATGTGCAATTTGCAGCCTTGGCCGCGCGCAGTACCTGCGTCTTTCAAAGCTTCGAGGAACAGCGGCACCAGCTCAATGACGCGTTCACGCTGAATCAGGCAGACGTTCAGGGTATTGCAGACCTTGCGGTCAAGCGAGTTGCGCACCACCGCCGCGAAGCGTGTGGCATCGGCATCACGGTCGGCGATCAGCCACGCACCGCCGGTGCCGTGCAGGCTGACGGCAGTGCCGGCCTGCTGGGCGATGCTGCCCAGCTGACTGACCGCACGGCCCGAGCCGCGCGCCACCGCCAGCGACAGACGCCGGTCGGCGAACATCGCCCAACCGGCGGCGTGATTGACGCTTTCAACCAACGACACCGCCCCCACCGGCAAGCCGGCTTCGGCCAGTGCTGGATTCAGCGCGTGAGTAACGATGGCTTGCGCAGTGCCCAACGCATCGCTGCCGATGCGCAGCACAGCCGTATTGCCGGTGCGCAACACCCCGGCGGCGTCGGCAAATACGTTGGGCCGGCCTTCGAAGACAAAGGCGACGATGCCCAGCGGCGAGACGACTTGCTCGACCTTCCAGCCGTCGTGCTCGACACTGCTGATCACTTTGCCCCGCGTGGGCGGCGCATCACGCCAGGCGCGCAGCCCGGCGATCATGTCGCGGCGCATGCGGTCATCGGCGAGCAAGCGTGTGGTCGAGCGACCGCGCGCCTTGGCCCGTTCGATGTCGGTGCGGTTAGCGGCTTCGATCTGCGTCCAGCACTGAGGATTTTCCAGGCGCTGGGCAAACAGGTCGAAGAATTGGCTGATGGCTTCATCGGACACCGCCGACAACGCTGTGAATGCCGCAGCCGCACGCTCGATTGCCACCGAGGCGGCCTGTTGATCGGCCACGGGGATCAGCAACAACTCGCCACTGACCTGCTCGACCAGCAGATGGTCACCGGGCTGAAACCGCGCGGCCAGCTCGGGGCTGACCACGGTGACGCGGTTACCAGCGAAAGGGATCGGCGTGCCAGCGACTAGACGTTCGAGCGCAAGAGACATGAAGCGGATTCACCATGCAGAGGGCGGCCGGAAAATGTATAGAACACGATCCTGCAAAGCAACACTGCACCCTGTGGGAGCGAGCCTGCTCGCGAAAGCGTCCGATCAGACGACATCGATGCTGAATGTGCCGACCTCTTCGCGAGCAGGCTCGCTCCCACAATGGAAATACTGGTGTGTCTTCAGAACACCGACCAGCCAATCCTTGAGCTCAGCAACTCCAGCGCCGCCATCCCCGCCAGCGAGTTGCCGGCCGCATTCAACTCCGGCGACCACACGCACACGCTGAACTGTCCCGGCACTACCGCAACGATGCCGCCGCCGACCCCGCTCTTGCCTGGCAGGCCGACGCGATAGGCGAAATTGCCCGCCTCGTCGTACAAACCGCTTGTAGCCATGATCGAGTTGACCTGCTGGGTCTGGCGGCGCGTCAGGATCTGCTCGCCGCTGTGCTTGCAGAACCCGTCATTGGCCAGAAAGCAGAACGCCCGGGCCAGATCGATGCAATTCATCCGCAGTGCGCAGTGGCTGAAATAGCTGCGCAACACCGCCTCGACATCGTTGTGAAAGTTGCCGAACGACTGCATCAGATAGGCCATCGCCGCATTGCGCGCGCGATGCTGGTATTCGGAGTCGGCGACCTTGCCGTCGATCATGATTTGCGGGTTGCCGGACAGACGCCGGACGAAGTCGCGCATCGACAGTGTCGGCGCGGCGAAGCGCGACTGGTTGATGTCGCAGATCACCAGCGCACCGGCATTGATGAACGGATTGCGCGGGCGGCCGCGCTCGAATTCCAGTTGCACCAGCGAGTTGAACGGCTGGCCGGACGGCTCGTGACCAAGCCGTTCCCAGATCGCTTCGCCGGAGTGATCGATGGCTTGCACCAGGCTGAACACCTTGGAAATACTCTGCACCGAGAACGGCGTTTCAGCGTCGCCGGCGCAATACATTTCGCCATCGTTACTGTACACGGCGATGCCCAACTGGTTGGCCGGCACCGTGCCGAGGGCGGGAATATAGTCAGCAACTTTGCCCTGCCCGATCAGGGGCCGGACGGCGTCAAGGATCTCGTTCAACAGCGCTTGCATGCCGGGTTCCGAAAGTCTCGCCCCATGGGATCGCGGGGACACTGGGGCTAGACGCTGCGCCCGCCGGTCGCATCACACCGGCAAGCGCTTCGCAAAATGTTCTAGGCTGAAGCGGACCATTCAGAGACAGGAGAGCACCATGCACCTCGAAGGCTCCTGCCATTGTGGCGAAGTCACGTTCAGCCTCGACAGCGCCCATCCTTATCCCTATCAACGCTGCTATTGCTCGATCTGCCGCAAGACTCAGGGCGGCGGCGGTTATGCGATCAACCTTGGCGGCGACGCGACCACTCTCAAGGTTCGCGGGCGCAAAAACATCAGCATCTATCACGCGAAGATGAAAGCTGAAGGCGATAAACGCGCCCATCGCAGCAGCGCCGAGCGTCACTTCTGCTCGCTGTGCGGCAGCGGCCTGTGGCTGTTCAGCCCGGAGTGGCCGGGGCTGATTCATCCATTCGCCTCGGCGATCGACACGCCACTTCCGGTGCCGCCGGAACACACGCACCTGATGCTTGGCTCGAAAGCGCCGTGGGTTGAGGTGGAGGCCAAGCCGAAGGATCAGCAGTTTGATGAATATCCTGAAGAGTCTATTGCTCAGTGGCATGAGCGACTGGGTGTGACCCGCTGAACACCGCGCCCTTCGCGAGCAGGCTCGCTCCCACATTTGGATTGCGATCACCTGTGGGAGCGAGCCTGCTCGCGAAGGGGCCGGGTCAGGCAATATCAATCAGTCCAGATGCGCCCAGGTCATCCTGAACAACGCCCCGCCCCACACCGAGTCGCCAACCTCAACCTGCCCGCCATGGGACTGCGACACCCGCCGCACCAGCGCCAGGCCCAGTCCGAAACCACCGGTGCGCCGATCACGGCTGGCATCCAGTCGGGAAAACGGTTCGAAGATTTTTTCCCGTCCCTCCAGCGGCACACCCGGCCCGTCATCGCTGACCCGCACTTCATAGTCATTGCCGTTGCGCAGCAGCGACACCTCAACGCGCTGCTCGGCATAGCGAATGGCGTTGCGCAGAAGGTTGATCACCGCGCGCGCCATGAAACGCGGTTCGATGCTTACGGTGTCGACCTGGCAACCCGCGATCGTCAACTGCACGCCCACTGCTTCGGCCTCAAGCGCCACACTGCCGACAACGCTGTCGAGCCAGTCGGCCGCATGAATATTCTCCCGTTTGATCACTGTCGCGCCGTGTTCAAGGCTGGCGTACGTCAGCAGCTCCGAGACCATCTCCTCCAGCTCACCAAGGTCGGCATACATGTCGGCGATCAGCTCGCGATTCTGGCTCGCGTCGGGTTGCTGTTTGAGCTGATCGAGTTCGAACGACAGCCGCGCGATCGGTGTGCGCAATTCGTGCGACACCGCATTGGTCAGCTCGCGCTGATTGGCGATCAAGCCCTCAATGCGCGCCGCCATCAGATTGAAATGCTCGGCCAGGTCGCGGATGTTCGAGCGCCGCGACAACTGGATGCGCACCGACAGATCGTTGTCGCCGAAACGCTCGGCCGCCAGCCGCAGCTTTTCCAGATCGCGCCAGTGCGGGCGCACCCAGAAAAACAGGACGATGCCGATCAGCACTGCGAGCATCATGTACGCCGCGGTGATGTAGAACGGCATCAGGCTCGGCTCCGGCGGCAGCTTGATGCTGAGCAGCTGCGAGCCGCCATCGATGTTGCTGATGAACTGCGTGTAATCGTCGCGGATCACCAACAGGTTCCGCGCGAGCTCGGCTTTTTCCTGCGGTGTGAGGGCCAGTTGATCGGCCTCGATCAGGCTCAGCGACAGACCGTAATGCGCGCGCAATGAATCGAGTTTCTGTTCACGCTCGGCGCCTTCGCGGCCTTGCAGATGATCGACCAGCGACCACGCCTGACCGCGCACGGCTTCACGGTTGTAATCCTGCGTCTGGCTGTCGAGCAAGGCGTTGAAGGTGTGCTCGACCGTCTGCAACGCCAGCACCAGCCCTACCGTCATCACCAGAAACAGCCCGAGGAACAAACGCAGCATCTACAGCTCCCACGCGAACGGATTGAACAGATAGCCCTTGCCCCACACGGTCTTGATGCACACCGGCTCGCGGGGATTGTCCTTGAGTTTGTTGCGCAGTTTGCTGATGTAGACGTCGACGCTGCGGTTGAGGCCGTCGAAAGCGATGCCGCGCATGCGATTGAGAATGTCATCGCGGGAAAGAATCTTGCCTGCCGCGCTGGCGAGCAACCAGAGCAATTCGAACTCCATGGTGGTCAGCTCGATCAGCTCACCGGCCAAGCGCACTTCACGGCAACTGCGGTCGATGCTCAATTGCCCGAACTCAAGAAAACTCACCACGCTGCTGTCCGGCGTCTGCCGCCGTTGCAGCGCACGCAGCCGCGCGAGCAGTACCGGCGGCTTGATCGGTTTGATCACGTAATCGTCAGCGCCGGACTCCAGACCGAGGATGTGATCGAGATCGTCTTCCTTGGCGGTGAGGATCACGATCGGCGTGTCCGAGACACTGCGAATTTCCCGACAGACCTGCAGACCGCTCTGCCCCGGCAACATCAGGTCGAGCACCACTACTTTCGGCTTGAATTCAAGAAACGCGGCCACGGCAAGATCACCGCGAAGCACCGTGCGCACCTCGTAGCCGTGTTGTTCAAGAAAGTGAGCGATCAGCGCGGCGAGACGCTCATCGTCTTCGACCAGCAGGACTTTGCCAAAACCCAGGTTATCCATAACGATCGTTGCCAAGCCAAACGTGGAAGGGCCGATATTATGCTGGCATTCATCAAACAGGCGATGACGGCAGACAGCAAAAACCGGCCACTTGGGCCGGTTTTCGGTGATGTTTCATACTTTTAAGATTTTTTTACAATCCGACAATGATGTCCGATTGAATTGCGGACCTCTGTAGGAGCTGCCGAAGGCTGCGATATTTTGATTTTCGATTTGTAAAAACAAGATCAAAAGATCGCAGCCTTCGGCAGCTCCTACCCGATCATGCAGCGACCGGCACACCGCTGTGGAAGCGGAATTCCTCGTCCGGCGATTCGATCAGTTCCTGCTCGGCCGCACGGACGCGCTCGATCACCTGCGCGACATCCTTGGCATCACCATACTGATAGGCCAGTTTCAGATAACCCTGAAAGTGCCGCGCCTCGCTTTTCAGCAAACCGAAATAGAACTTGCCCAGTTCTTCGTCCAGATGCGGCACCAATGCTTCAAAGCGTTCGCAACTGCGCGCTTCGATGAAAGCGCCAACCACCAACGTATCCACCAGTTTCACCGGCTCATGGCTGCGCACCACTTTGCGCAGGCCCGAGGCGTAGCGGCCGGCGTGCAGCTGACGCAACTCGATCTTGCGCCGCTTCATGATGCGCATGACTTGCTCGTGGTGCACCAGTTCTTCCCGGGCCAGGCGCGACATCATGTTGATCAGATCGACATGGGCGTGGTACTTGGCAATCAGGCTCAGCGCCGTGCTGGCGGCCTTGAACTCGCAGTTCTTGTGATCGATCAGCAGGGTTTCCTGATCGGCCAGTGCCGCCTGGACCCAGGCGTCGGGCGTGCGGCAGCCAAGGAATTCGTGGATTTCGGGAAGGATCATGGGGCTCACGGTAAAAGGTGTTCGAGCGAAGGGCGCCGATTATACCGGCCTGCCCGCAGACCACCAGCGGCGGCTGTTGATATGCATCAAGTCGCAGACGTTCGGGTAGCAACTATAGTTGTGCAACGCCGTGCCTTTTCTTTGCTGGAGACTCCGCTCATGCAAGCCATTCGCAGCATTCTGGTGGTCATCGAACCTGAACATGCAGAAAGCCTGGCGCTCAAACGCGCCAAGCTGATCGCCGGTGTTACCCAGGCCCATCTGCATCTTCTGGTGTGCGACAAGAAGCATGACCACGCCGGCCTGCTCAGTGTGCTCAAGGCGGCGTTGCTTGCCGAAGGGTACAGCGTGACCACCGAACAGGCATGGAACGAGAGCCTGCACGAAACCATCATCGATGTGCAGCAGGCCGAGGGTTGCGGCCTGGTGATCAAACAGCACTTCCCCGACAGCTCGCTGAAAAAAGCCCTGCTGACCCCGGCCGACTGGAAGCTGCTGCGCCACTGCCCTACCCCGGTGCTGCTGGTCAAAACCGCCGGTTCGTGGAAAGACAAAGTGATTCTGGCTGCGGTCGATGTCGGCAATGCCGACGGTGAGCATCGGCATTTGCACAGCACCATCATTGATCACGGCTATGACATCGCAAGTCTGGCCAAGGCACATCTGCATGTGATCACCGCGCATCCGTCGCCGATGCTCTCGGCGGCAGACCCGACGTTTCAGCTGAAATCGACCATAGAAGCCAAATACCGCGAGCAGTGCCGGGCGTTTCAGGCGGAGTTCGATGTCGATGACGAGCACCTGCACATAGAGGAAGGCCCGGCGGATGTGTTGATCCCGTTCATGGCGCACAAGCTCCAGGCGGCAGTAACGGTTATTGGCACGGTGGCGCGCAGTGGTTTGTCAGGCGCGTTAATCGGCAATACGGCGGAAGCGGTGCTGGATACGCTCGAAAGCGATGTGCTGGTGCTCAAGCCGCAGGAGGTTGAGGATCATCTGGTGGAACTGGCCGTGAAACATTAAGAGCAAAAGATCGCAGCCTTCGGCAGCTCCTACAGGTAGAACGCATTCCCATGTAGGAGCTGCCGAAGGCTGCGATCTTTTGCTGTTCAGGCGCCGAAGGCGTCTTTCAGAAAGCCCGGGGCGATGTAGCGCTGATAATGCGCTTCCGACAGCAGGAAGAATTCCCGATCAATGGCATCGCGCAGTTCCGGCAGGTTCCAGTCGCGGAATTCCGGCAGCAACACCATCCCGTACGCCTCAAGATTAATGATCACCCGCGCCCCCCGGGCGATCAGCTGATAGGCCCAGCAATACTCCGACTGATGCGGTACGAAGCGGATCTTGCGCTGTTCGAGCTGCTCGCGCAGGCGGCCCGGATCGAAGATCTCGACTTTGCTCGCCATCACTTGTGACAGCAATTGCTCCAGACGCAGCCACACCGCACGTTTTTCCTCCTCGTTGTATCCGTTCCAATGGATCACTTCGTGATGGAAACGCTTGCAGCCACGGCACACCAGGTCACCGTAAACGGTGGAGCAGAGGCCGACGCAGGGGGTCTTGATGGTCTGATTGGGCATAAATGGGCAGAACACTGAAACGCGGAACAGGCCGGCATGTTAGCCCTTTGTCGGGCATTGATCACCCCTCAAACAGCAAGGTCTCGCCAGCGTCGCAGGTTTGCTCGGGCCGCGCTGATTGCCACGAAAGTCCAATAGAGCGCGACTTACCTTTAAATTTTTTTTGCCGTAGAATCAGCCAGCCTTTTAAGGCGCCAATGTCCGTTAGAAGCTGTTTTCAAAGCGTCACGAGCACAGTCGTTCCTTCAGAGCGGTGTTGGCGAGGGGTTTTTCCAGCGGGGAAAAGCTCAACGCCAACCCTCATCAGCTCCCCGTTCTGCAGGCGTAAAACTTTGAAAGCAGCTTCTGTAAGGAATTGCCGGTAATTCTGGCCGAACGACCCACAACGTCGTGAGGCGCATGAGTACGGCAATTTCGGGATGAGCGTCCCGGACACCCATTTGGGACCACTGATGAGGGTAATAACTGTGCTTGAAGCCTACCGCAAACATATCGAAGAGCGTGCAGCCCTGGGTATCGTTCCCCAGCCGCTTAACGCCGAACAAACAGCAGGCCTGATCGAGCTGCTGAAGAACCCTCCGGCTGGCGAAGAAGCTTTCCTCGTTGACCTGATCACCAATCGCGTACCGCCTGGAGTGGACGAAGCCGCTTACGTCAAGGCCGGTTTCCTGTCTGCCCTGGCCAAGGGCGAAGCCACCTCCCCTCTGCTGGACAAGAAACGCGCTGTAGAACTGCTCGGCACCATGCAGGGCGGCTACAACATCGTCACCCTCGTTGAACTGCTGGACGACGCCGAGCTGGCGCCAGTCGCCGCCGAAGAACTCAAGCACACCCTGCTGATGTTCGACGCCTTCCACGACGTCGCTGAAAAAGCCAAGAACGGCAACGTTCACGCCAAGGCCGTGCTGCAATCCTGGGCTGACGGCGAGTGGTTCAAGAAGCGCCCGGTCCTGGCCGACAAGATCAGCCTGCGCGTATTCAAGGTCACCGGCGAAACCAACACCGACGACCTCTCCCCTGCGCCAGACGCCTGGTCGCGTCCTGACATCCCGCTGCACGCCCTGGCCATGCTGAAAATGGCCCGTGACGGCATCGTTCCGGACGAGCAAGGCAAGACCGGCCCGATGAAGCAGATCGAAGAAATGCGCGGCCAGGGCTTCCCGATCGCCTACGTCGGTGACGTGGTCGGTACCGGTTCCTCGCGTAAATCGGCCACCAACTCGGTGCTGTGGTTCTTCGGCGACGACATCCCGTACGTGCCGAACAAGCGCGCTGGCGGTTTCTGCTTCGGCAGCAAGATCGCTCCGATCTTCTACAACACCATGGAAGATGCCGGCGCCCTGCCGATCGAGTTCGACGTGTCGAACATGAACATGGGCGACGTGATCGACCTGTACCCGCACGCTGGCAAAGTCTGCAAGCACGGTACCGACGAAGTCATCACCACTTTCGAAATGAAAACCCCGGTGCTGCTGGACGAAGTCCGTGCCGGCGGTCGTATCCCCCTGATCATCGGCCGTGGCCTGACCGAGAAGGCTCGCGCCGAATTGGGTCTGCCGCCGTTCGATCTGTTCAAGAAGCCGGAAGCTCCGGCTGAAAGCACCAAGGGCTTCACCCTGGCGCAGAAAATGGTCGGCAAGGCTTGCGGTCTGGCAGAAGGCCAGGGCGTGCGTCCTGGCACCTACTGCGAACCGAAGATGACCACCGTGGGTTCTCAGGACACCACCGGTCCAATGACCCGTGACGAACTGAAAGACCTGGCGTGCCTGGGCTTCTCCGCTGATCTGGTGATGCAGTCGTTCTGCCACACCGCGGCTTATCCAAAGCCGATCGACGTGACCACCCACCACACCCTGCCTGACTTCATCATGACCCGCGGCGGCGTTTCCCTGCGTCCGGGCGACGGCATCATCCACTCGTGGCTGAACCGCATGCTGCTGCCGGACACCGTCGGTACCGGTGGTGACTCGCACACCCGTTTCCCGATGGGCATCTCGTTCCCGGCCGGTTCCGGTCTGGTCGCGTTCGCCGCTGCTACTGGCGTCATGCCGCTGGACATGCCGGAATCGATCCTGGTGCGCTTCAAAGGCAAGATGAAACCTGGCATCACCCTGCGTGACCTGGTTCATGCCATTCCGTACTTCGCCATCCAGAACGGTCTGCTGACCGTGGAGAAGAAAGGCAAGAAAAACGCCTTCTCCGGCCGCATCCTGGAAATCGAAGGTCTGGAAGGTCTGACCCTGGAGCAGGCGTTCGAACTGTCCGACGCCTCGGCCGAACGTTCGGCTGCCGGTTGCACCATCAAGCTGTCGAAAGAGTCGATCACCGAGTACCTGCAGTCCAACATCACCCTGCTGCGCTGGATGATCGGCGAAGGCTACGGCGATGCGCGTACCCTGGAACGTCGTGCTCAAGCGATGGAAGCCTGGATCGCCAATCCTGAGCTGATGGAAGCCGATGCCGACGCCGAATATGCCGAAGTCATCGAAATCGATCTGGCCGAGATCAACGAGCCTGTGCTCTGCGCGCCGAACGATCCGGACGACGCCCGTCTGCTGTCCAGCGTTGCTGGCGAGAAGATCGACGAAGTGTTCATCGGTTCGTGCATGACCAACATCGGTCACTTCCGCGCTGCCGGTAAACTGCTGGATCAGGTCAAGGGTCAGCTGCCAACCCGTCTGTGGCTGTCGCCGCCGACCAAGATGGACGCTCACCAACTGACCGAAGAAGGCTACTACGGCATCTACGGCAAGGCCGGCGCACGCATGGAAATGCCAGGCTGCTCGCTGTGCATGGGTAACCAGGCACGCGTTGAGCCGAACAGCACCGTGGTCTCGACGTCGACCCGTAACTTCCCGAACCGTCTGGGCGACGGCGCGAACGTCTACCTGGCCTCGGCCGAGCTGGCGTCCGTTGCTTCGATCCTGGGTCGCCTGCCGACTGTCGAGGAGTACATGGAATACGCTGGCAAGATCGACAGCATGGCGGCCGATGTCTACCGCTACCTGTCCTTCGACCAGATCGCCGAGTTCCGTGAAGCTGCTGCGAACGCCAAGATCCCGGTCGTTCAAGCCTAACGCTGCAAGGCCATAAAAAACGCCGCCCATCGTGAGATGAGCGGCGTTTTTTTATGCTGATCGCCTATCGCCTGATCGTTCCCACGCTCTGCGTGGGAATGCCTCTTGTGACGCTCTGCGTCACGTTTGGGGACATAGAGCATCCGGGGCTGCATTCCCACGCAGAGCGTGGGAACGATCAGTCATCAATGACAGGTCAGACAGCCAGCTTGTAAACCAGCGCCGAAATCGCTACTAGCCCCACCGCCGTAACAAACACGTTCGACGCCTGACCGCGATAGCGCGCCATCGCTGGCACCTTGCGAATCGCGTACATCGGCATCAGGAACAGAATCGCCGCAATCACCGGCCCACCGACGGTTTCGATCATGCCCAGGATGCTCGGATCAAGCGTCGCGACGATCCAGCAGATCACCAGCATGAACGCCGCCACGATGCGATCCAGCGCTTTGGCGCCCGGACGTTTGCCGCTCTTGACGATCAGGCCCTTGAGGCCTTCGCTGGCCCCGATGTAATGACCGAGGAACGACTTGGAGATCGCCACAAACGCAATCAACGGCGCCGCAAACTCGATTGTCGGGTTGCTGAAGTGGTTGGCCAGGTACGACAGGATCGACAGATTCTGCTCTTTTGCCTCAGCCAGTTGCTCTGGCGACAGGGTCAGCACGCAACTGAATACGAAGAACAGCACCAAAATGACCATCAATGCATGAGCGCGCGCGAGGATCTGTGAGCTGCGCTCATCGGCGTGCACACCGTAACGACGCTTCTGGTCCATCGCGAACGCCGAGATGATCGGCGAATGGTTGAACGAGAACACCATCACCGTAATCGCCAGCCACAGCGTGTGCAGCAGCGCTGACGGCGCCGGCACTTGCGAGGCGGTGGCGAGGATGCCGCCGTTCCAGTGCGGAATCAGGTACACGGCGAGGAACAGCAGCGCAACGATGAACGGATAGACCATCAGGCTCATGGCCTTGACGATCGCCTGCTCACCGCAACGAACCACGGCCAGCAGGCCGAGAATCAGCACGAACGACAGCAATGCGCGCGGTGGCGGCGTGATGTGCAGTTGGTGTTCGAGGAAACTGGCGACCGTGTTGGTCAGGCCGACGCTGTAGATCAGCAGGATCGGGAAGATGGCAAAGAAGTACAGCAGCGTGATCAAGGCACCGGCCTTGATACCGAAATGCTGCTCGACCACTTCGGTGATATCGGCGCCTTCGCGACCGGACAGGACAAAACGGGTCAGGCCACGGTGCGCGTAAAACGTCATCGGAAATGCCAGCAGCGCGAGGATCACCAGCGGCCAGAAGCCACCCAATCCTGCGTTGATCGGCAAAAACAGGGTGCCGGCGCCAATGGCCGTCCCAAACAGTCCCAGCATCCAGGTGGTGTCCTGGCGATTCCAGCTCGAAAGTTCAGCGGGTGCTGCTGCGTCGAAGCGCTTTTCGAGGCTATTGGCCTGATCATTCATCCGGTCGGATCTCCGCATTCCGGTCACTTGCCACTCGGTCAGGACGCGTCGGAAAAAACCGACAGACATGCTCCGGCCGAAACAGGGGCGCGATTCTCCGTGATAAATCAATGCAAGCAAAGACTTAGCTGAGGAATGGTTGTGCGGAGCAGATCCAAGGATGGTCGTTTATAGAAAAAACAAGGTCGTTTATGGATACGTCGGATGCCGCAAACGGATACGTTTTGCACCCACCCATGCGTCATCGAATGCGCCTAGAGCGATATGCCGAGCATGAAACCCAATAAAACGCAGTACAGCCCGAAGCCGAAAAGCAACCAGAGCTTGCCATTTTCGCGCTTGTCTCTATTGCGCACCGCTTCGTCATATTCTGCGAACTCTCGCTCAATTTGCTCCAGTCGTGCCTTACGGTCATATGTGCTCATACTGATTAACCTTTGAATAATGCGCCTGACGGTCGTGAAGCATGAAGACTCACAACTTGAAGAAAAACCCTGCCACTGCGGTGATTGCAGTCAAGACTCCACCAAACACTGCAATTGGATAGAGCTTCGTCTCCCCTGATAACTTTTTCTCTTCAGCCTGAAGCTTTTTCCATTCAGCCACGAGTTCCCTTGATTCGTTTTCCAGCCTGTCTAGCTCCAGATTTTCGCGATCGTTATGGAACATTTGCCCTCCTTGGCTGCTGGCGGATCGGTGTCAGCATTTGCATGCACATCGACGGCTATCGTCATGCCCTTATCATCAAACTGTTCCATTCACGCTGACCAGCAGACGCATCTGCCATCCCCGTAGGCAAAATCCGCGATTCACGTAAGCCTCCTCATACGAGTGGTCCGCAATATTCCAGACCAACTACCTGCCAGAACTCCGCCATTGATCTAGCGTGAGAGAAGCCATAACCCAAGGAGCCTCCCATGCCACTGGTCCGCGTCGACATCCAGCAAAATCCCGATCCCACTTTCGCCAGGCGCATCGGCGAACAGATCTACGCCGCCCTGCGCACCTGTATCGATGTGCCCGAGCACGACAACTTCCAGATTCTCAACGAGCACGACGGCCAGCACTTCGTGTACGACCCGCAATACCTCGGCATCCAGCGCAGCGACGGCGTGGTGTTCATCCAGATCACCATCAGCGAAGGGCGCAGCGTGGAAAAGAAACAATTTCTGTTCAAAACCATTGCCGAGAGCCTGCATGCGCAACTGGGTATTCGCCTGGAGGATGTGTTCATCAATCTGCTGGAGGTAAAGAAAGAGAACTGGTCGTTTGGCAACGGCATTGCGCAATACGTCAGCTGATTCGCAGCGCCCATGCCTGCGTACTTGCTTGTTCCACGAACCCGTCCAGAATCAAAGCACCACTGCGTGAATGCAACGATTGCCAAGCCGCTGCGGATTCAGCACTCTGAGTCGACTTTCGCGACCCACCCGCCGCCAATCACAGGAGCCGCGCAATGCCCGCAACCGTTCTGGTACTGGTTGAAACGATCAATGACTATCTGCCGATTCTTGAGCATCAGGGATTCCACCTGATCCTCGCACCAACGCCAGCCGAACGTGCGCAAGCCATCGCCACCCATGGCAGTCGCATTGATGCCGTGCTCACTCGCGGCCCACTGGGCCTGACTGCGCAAGAGATCAGCGCCCTGCCCGCCCTGAAAATCATCACGGTGATCGGCGCCGGTTATGAACAGGTCGATCTGCAAGCGGCCAGTGACCGTGGGATCACCGTCACCAATGGCGCCGGAGTCAACGCCTCGTCAGTGGCCGATCATGCGATGGCGTTGCTGCTGGCATTGGTCCGCGATATCCCGCGCTGCGATGCAGCCGTGCGCCGCGGTGAATGGCCGAAAATCATGCGCCCGTCGCTGGCCGGCAAGCGTCTGGGCATCCTCGGGCTGGGCGCAGTGGGCATGGCGATTGCCAAACGTGCGGAGCTCGGGTTCGACATGCAGGTCAGCTACCACAGCCGCCAGGTGCGCAGCGATGTCGCTTATACATTCTGCTCGACACCCACCGATCTGGCGCGAGCCTCGGACTTCCTGGTCGTTGCCACGCCCGGCGGCATTGGTACGCAACATCTGGTGACGCGAGCAGTGCTCGATGCGCTCGGCCCCAAGGGTTTTATCGTCAACATCGCCCGCGCCAGCGTTATCGCAACGGCAGACCTGATCACCGCACTTGAGCAACGTCGTATCGCCGGCGCAGCGCTGGACGTGTTCGATCACGAACCGGAAGTGCCCGACGCCCTGAAACACCTCAGCAACGTTGTGCTAACCCCACACGTCGCCGGGTTGTCCCCTGAAGCCACGCAAGGCACCGTTGAACTGGTGGGGAAAAACCTGATGGCGTTTTTCTCCGGGCAACCGGTGCTGACTCCCGTCGCCTTGCCGCCCAAGTTGAACAACCAGCGCGTGCATTAACGCGCGTGGCATCGTCGAACCGCGCCGATCTTTGCCCCATTCTCAAAGTTGATTATCCAGCAACACGCTAACCTATAAGACCGACCCGCGCTTGTGAGCACCCGAGCGCGCTATTAGATTAGCCAATGATGTCTGGCCTCCAAAATAAGCAGAAGGGATAAGCATGGCGCTTACTGACCAGTCCACCCGGATCCGCGCGGGCGAAGAACTCGATGCCAGCCTGATCGATCCGTACCTCAAGGCGCACATTCCCGGCCTGACCGGCACGCCGCAGATCAGCCAGTTTCCCGGCGGCGCGTCGAACCTGACCTACCTGCTGGAATACCCCGAGCAAGAATTCGTTCTGCGCCGTCCGCCGTTTGGCCACAAAGCCAAATCCGCCCACGACATGGGCCGTGAGTTCCGCATTCTCAACCAATTGCGCGACGGCTTTCCGTATTGCCCGAAGGCCTACGTGCATTGCACCGACGAAGCCGTTATCGGCGCCGAGTTCTATGTGATGGAACGGGTCAAGGGCATCATCCTGCGCGCTGAGTTGCCGCCGGAGTTGGGCCTCGATTCGGCGAAAACCGAAGCGCTGTGCAAAAGCTTCATCGACCGTTTCGTCGAACTGCATCGGGTCGATTACAACGCCTGCGGCCTCGGCGATCTGGGCAAGCCTGAAGGCTACGTCGCCCGGCAGATCAAGGGCTGGAGCGAGCGTTACGAAAAAGCCCTGACCCCGGACGCGCCGCACTGGGAAGCGGTCAAAGCCTGGCTCAACGACAAGATGCCGGCCGACCACCCGATGTCGAGCATCGTCCACAACGACTACCGCTTCGACAACGTCATTCTCGACCCGGCCAATCCGATGCAAATTATCGGCGTGCTCGACTGGGAACTGACCACCCTCGGCGACCCGCTGATGGACCTGGGCAACACCCTCGCCTACTGGATCGAAGCCGGCGACCCGGCACCGGTGCAACTGATGCGCCGCCAGCCAAGCCACGCGCCGGGCATGCTGACCCGCCGCGAATTCGTCGACTACTACGCCGAGCGCTCGGGCATCCGCATCGACAATTTCGATTTCTACTACACCTACGGCCTGTTCCGCCTGGCCGGCATCGTGCAGCAGATCTACTACCGCTTCTACCATGGCCAGACACAGGACAAACGCTTCGCGCAGTTCATTCACATGAACAAACTGCTGGAGCAGATGAGCCTGCAGGTCATTCAGAAATCCAGCCTCTGATCCGGGCCAATAACAAGACTTTCAACAAGGGAAACCCATGTCCAAGACTCAGTTGTTCGACCTCGACGGCAAAATCGCTTTCGTCTCCGGCGCCAGCCGTGGCATCGGAGAAGCCATCGCCAAACTGCTGGCCCAGCAAGGCGCCCACGTGATCGTCTCGAGCCGCAAGCTCGAAGGCTGCCAACACGTCGCCGACGCCATCATCGCCGCCGGCGGCAAGGCAACAGCCGTGGCCTGCCACATCGGTGAGATGGAGCAGATCAGCCAGGTCTTCGCCGGGATCAAGGAACAATTCGGCCGCCTCGACATCCTGGTCAACAACGCCGCGACCAACCCGCAATTCTGCAACGTGCTCGACACCGATCTCGGTGCGTTCCAGAAGACCGTCGATGTGAACATTCGCGGCTACTTCTTCATGTCGGTCGAAGCCGGCAAGCTCATGCGCGAAAACGGTGGCGGCAGCATCATCAACGTCGCGTCGATCAACGGCATCTCGCCGGGCATCTTCCAGGGCATCTATTCGGTAACCAAAGCGGCGGTCATCAACATGACCAAAGTCTTCGCCAAGGAATGCGCGCAATTCGGCATCCGCTGCAACGCCCTGCTCCCCGGCCTGACCGACACCAAATTCGCCTCGGCGCTGGTCAAGAACGACGCGATTCTGAAACAGGCACTGACGCAGATCCCGCTCAAACGCGTAGCCGATCCAAGCGAAATGGCCGGCGCGGTGTTGTACCTGGCCAGCGATGCGTCGAGCTACACCACTGGTGTGGCGCTGAATGTGGATGGCGGATTCCTGTCCTGATTCCCAGGACAAATTGCTAACCCGTGTGGGAGCGAGCCTGCTCGCGAAAGCGTTGTCTCAGTCAGCTATGTTTTGACTGATACCACGCATTCGCGAGCAGGCTCGCTCCCACAGGGTTACTGCAGGGTTCCAGGCCTCATGCAATCGAGGAATCGCGAGTCTTATTGGGTTATGCAACGCGTAGTGGTGATGTGACGCGTCACCTGCCCATCCACATACACATCCCCGGCAACCTCAGTATTTTCCAGCACCTCACAACGACGTTCCGGCGGTGGCGCCGGCGCGACAGGCGCAGGGGGTGGAGGACTGGCACAACCGGCCAACAAAACTGCAAGAAAAGCCAACGGCAATACGCGTTTCCCAGGATTATTCATAGGACGACCCGCGGTAAAGAGAGACAAACTCCCGCAACCCAACCGGCCGCGGAAGACCTGACCACTCATTCTTTATAGCTGAGCGCCTTGTTAGCGCCAGTGGATTGGGGAGATTGGCTAGTTTGGGCTGTCGGTTTTGCGCAGATTTTCCAACAGAAGCCTGGATTGGGATTATGGTTGTCGGCGAGGGCCTCATCGCGAGCAGGCTCGCTCCCACAGAAAATCAAAATCAAAATCAAAAGATCGCAGCCTTCGGCAGCTCCTACAAACGATGAGCGTTAGCTCGAGTACCGCTTTTGATCTTGATCTTGGAGCCCGTCGGCAGGCTGAGTGGAGGGATTGATCCGGGCGTGGGAGCGCAGCGACCGTACGACGCAGTCGTACACAGCGAGTGTAGGTGCAGCGAAGCAAACCGGAGCCGCTGCGCCAGGATCGATCCCGGAGCGAAGGAACCCCGAGCCTCAGCGAGCGGGCCGAACGTCAGGGCGAAGACCTTTTGGTTACTTTTGGGGCGTTTGCCAAAAGTGACCCGCCGTAAGGGCGGAACCGTAACCAGCAGCACCCGCAGAAACGGATATACACCCACCCACCCCAAAGCATGGCCGGCCCAAAGGCCGCCAAGACCAAAGCGCGCTTAAGCCAAATCCGGATCCCGCGAAGAACGCAAGGAATTGCTCTCAAGCTCATACCGCAACTCATCCACCAACGCCTCGACCGCCCCAGGCGTACGCAGCGAAGCCAGATCCAGCCCGCTGATCACCAGATCCACCTGCCCCGAATCCCGGTGATACAACTTGACCGTCAGCGAATGATCACCATCCACCGAACACTCACAAGCCAGCGGCGCAAAACTGTGCTCGAGCCGAGCGCGCAACTGCGCAAGATTCATCATTGACGTTGTTCCTATGACTGTTTCAAAAGGGGCACGATCGCAGGCCCGAAATGGCCCACACCGCACCCCATCAGCCTAAGAACACAACGCCTTGGCCAATACATGAATTTGCACCCTTGTAACTAGTGCATTTGCACCCCTCAGCGCTGGCCCTTGGTGCCCCACTCTCCCGAAAACAAACCGCGCTCCCGAGCCCAGACGATCGCCTCGCTGCGGCTATGCACATCGATTTTCGAGTACACGGTGGCCACATGATTGCGCACGGTATTGGGCGCCAGCTTCAACCGCGCAGCGATCTCCTTGTCTGCCAGACCTTCACAGATCAAGCCCAGGACATCGCGCTCACGGGCCGTCAGGTCAGTGAATGAGGCACTGGGCAGCTGCGGCGAGTTGATCTTCTTCACGTTGGCCAGCTTCTCGATCAGCGTTCGGCTGAACCACGACGCATCCTTCATCACCTCTTCAATCGCCGCGACCAGCTCAAGCTCAGTGCGCTTGCGCTCGGTCATGTCCATCAACACCAGCAGATAGCAGGACGTGTCGTGAATGTTCACGGTGTCGGCCGAGACCGCACATTCCAACAACTCCTCGTCCTTCTTGCGCACCGGCACATCGACCCGATCCACCCGACCGTTCTTCGCCAGCGCCGACAGCAGGCGCGCGCGCGCGCTGTCATCGTGGATGAAGCTCAGCTGCGTCACGGTTTTACCGAGTACATCATCGCTGTCATAGGCCAGGGTATCGAGGAACGCCTGATTGACGTCGATGACCTCCTGCTTGTCAGCGGTGCAGATCAAAATTGGTACCGGCGTCAGACGAAAAGCCTTGGCAAAGCGCTCCTCGCTCTGACGCAAGGCCACTTCGACCCGGCGCCGAGGCTCCATGTCGACGAAGGAGAACAGCATGCAATTCTCGTCATTGAGCAGCAGCGGCTGACCGGCAACGATCACCTGTTTACTGCCACCGTCGGGGAGGCGCAACTCCGCCTGCATCTGCGGAATGGTCGCGACATCGCGCAAGCGCTGGACAGCCAGATCGCGCTGATCCGCCTGCTCGAAGATATCGATTTCGTAAGCCGAAGTGCCGATCACCTGATCGCGGGTATAGCCGGTCATTTCCAGAAAGCCCGGGTTGACCTTGATGTAGCGCAAATCGCTGAGTCGGCAGATCACTGCCGGTGCAGGGTTGGCATTGAAGGTTTTTTCGAAACGCAGCTCAGCGTTGGCCCAATCGGTGACGTCGCTCATGATCAGCACCAGCGACTCGGGCTGGCCGACGCGGTCGGTCAGGACCATGCTGCGCACACTGTGCACCCAGACCCGCTCCGGGTCGTCCACGGACGAAACTTCGATCAGCACATCATTGAACGCCTCGCAGCGGGCGACGCGGCTGATCGGGTAGTTGTCCGGCGGCAAGACATGATTATTGCGATAGCGCAGCGTGAAGCGTCTGGCGTACTCGTCGGCGTTACTGCCCAGATCACCGATGGTGCTGACACCGTGCATGGTCAGCGCCGCTTCGTTGGCCCAGAGAATACTTTTGTCGAGTTCCAGCAGAATCACCCCGTCCGACAGCCCGGCAATGATCTGCTGCAACTGGCGACGGTTGGTTTCGGTGGTCAGGACTTCCTGGCTCATTGGATCTCCACACTGTGATGCGGCTAGGTGAAGAGTACGACCGCGGCGGCTCGGGATCGTGCCACAACCCCAAAATCGCCAAAAAACCCCTGTGGGAGCGAGCCTGCTCGCGAAAGCGTTGGGTCAGACAGACCATTCGGTGACTGACCCGGCGCATTCGCGAGCACGCACGCTCCCACAGGTTTACTGGGTGTGTTTACCTTAGGCGGCACGCTCGCTGGCCGCCACCATCGCCGACGCCGCGAGCATCGCCCGCAACAACACCGCGCACCCCGCTGCCAGATCATCCGGCGCGGCATTCTCGATTTCGTTGTGGCTGATCCCGCCCTCGCATGGCACGAAAATCATTCCCGCCGGGCCGAGCTCGGCGAGGAAAATCGCGTCATGCCCGGCGCCACTGACGATGTCCATGTGCGACAGACCCAGCCCTTTCGCTGCGCCGCGCACCGCTTCCACGCAGCCCTTTTCGAAGTACAGCGGCGGGAAGTCGGCGGTCGGGGTCAATTCGTAAGAAAGGCCGTGCTCTTCGCAGGTCGCCTCGATCACTTGTTTCACTTCGGCAATCATCGAATCCAGCCGCGCCGGCTCCAGGTGGCGAAAATCCAGAGTCATGCGCACTTCGCCGGGAATCACGTTGCGCGAGCCGGGATAGGCTTGCAGGCAGCCGACCGTGCCACAGGCGTGGGGCTGATGGCCGAGGGCGGCGCGGTTGACGGCGCCGACGATCACCGAGGCACCGACTAAGGCGTCCTTGCGCAGGTGCATCGGCGTCGGGCCGGCGTGGGCTTCGACGCCGCGCAATTTCAGGTCGAACCACTTCTGCCCGAGCGCGCCGAGTACCACGCCGATGGTTTTCTCTTCGTCCTCGAGAATCGGGCCTTGTTCGATGTGCGCTTCGAAATACGCGCCAACCGCGTGCCCGCTGACCTTGCGCGGGCCGGCGTAGCCGATCGCATTCAGTGCTTCGCCGACGGTGACGCCGTCGGCATCGACCTTGGCGAGGGTTTCTTCGAGGGTGAATTTTTCGGCGAATACCCCGGAACCCATCATGCACGGGGCGAAGCGTGAGCCTTCTTCGTTGGTCCAGACCACCACTTCCAGCGGCGCTTCGGTTTCCACTCCGAGGTCGTTGAGGGTGCGCAGCACTTCGACGCCGGCGAGCACGCCGAAGCAGCCGTCGAACTTGCCGCCGGTGGGCTGGGTGTCGATGTGGCTGCCGGTCATGACTGGCGGCAGGCTCGGGTTGCGCCCGGCGCGGCGGGCGAAAATGTTGCCGACGGCATCGACCGTGACGCTGCAACCGGCGTCCTTGCACCACTGCACGAACAGGTCGCGGGCCTGGCGGTCGAGGTCGGTCAGGGCCAGGCGACAGACGCCGCCCTTGACCGTGGCGCCGAGTTTCGCCAGTTCCATGAGCGAGGCCCAGAGGCGATCGCGGTTGATGTGCTGATGGGTGGATTGCAGAACGTCTACGGCTGCGTTCATGGGGATCTCCTCAATGCTGATGCCGATAGTGCCCATGCTCTGCGTGGGCATTCATCCATGGACGCTCTGCGTCCGCTTTTGGGACGCGGAGCGTCCCGGGCTGCGTTCCCACGCAGAGCGTGGGAACGATCAGTTTCGGCGGTGTATGGAGCATCGCCTTCGCGAGCAGGCTCGCTCCCACAGTGAGAATGCATTTCCAATGTGGGAGCGAGCCTGCTCGCGAAAAGGCCCTTGCTCACACCGCTGTTTTCACGGCAGAAGGCTGCGCCCGCATCACGCACAACCCGTAATAAATCACCCCGCCCAACGCCGAGCCGGTGAACCAGCCATAGCTGTAGAACCAGCTGAACGCGTCGCTGCCCAGCGACAGCAGAGTCAGCGCCACCGGCACGCCAAAGGCGAGAAAACCGGCCCAGTTCCACGCCGGATACACGTCATCGCGGTACAGCCCGGCGAGGTCCAGTCGCTGTTTCTTGATCAGGAAATAATCCACCACCATGATCCCGGCGATCGGCCCGAGCAGGCTCGAGTAGCCCAGCAGCCAGTTTGAGTACACGGTTTCCAGGCTGATGTCGGAAACGATCAGGCCAAGCTTTTTCAGCAGTTCATGGCCCATCAGCACCAGCCCGACCAGACCGGTGAGCAACACCGCTTTGGTGCGGTTGATCACCTTCGGCGCGATGTTCTGAAAGTCATTGGTCGGCGAGACGATATTGGCGGCGGTGTTGGTCGACAGTGTGGCAACGATGATCAGCGCCATGGCCACAGCGACCCACACCGGGCTCTGGATATGCCCGATCAGCGTGACCGGGTCGGACACGGTGACGCCGACCAGTTTCACCGATGCGGCGGTCATCACCACGCCCAGCGCAGCGAAGAGGAACATGGTCAGCGGCAGGCCGAAAATCTGCCCGAGGATCTGATCCTTCTGGCTCTTGGCGTAGCGACTGAAGTCGGGAATGTTCAGCGACAGCGTGGCCCAGAAGCCGACCATCGCGGTCAGCCCTGCCGCGAAATAACTGACCACGCTGGCGCCTTCCGGGCGCTTGGGCGGGATCGCCAGCAACTCAGTCATCGACACATTGGGCATCGCCCACACCAGCAGGCCGATACCCACTGCAACCAGCAGCGGCGCGGACAGGGTCTCCAGCCATTTGATCGACTCGGCGCCGCGAATCACCACCCACAGATTCAGCGCCCAGAACACCATGAAACCGATCACCTCGCCGGTGCCGCCGAGGGATTTCCAGCCCTCGAACACCGAGCCGAGAAACAGGTGAATCGCCAGTCCGCCGAACATGGTCTGGATGCCGAACCAGCCACACGCCACCAATGCGCGAATCAGGCACGGCACGTTGGAGCCGAGAATGCCGAACGACGAGCGCAGCAGCACCGGAAACGGAATGCCGTATTTGGTGCCCGGGAAGGCGTTGAGGGTCAGCGGAATCAACACAATGACGTTGGCAAACAGAATCGCCAATAGCGCTTCGCCGACGCTCAAGCCGAAATAAGCGGTGAGCACGCCGCCGAGGGTGTAGGTCGGCACACAGATCGACATGCCGACCCACAGCGCGGTGATGTGCCATTTGTTCCAGGTGCGTTCGCGCACCTTGGTCGGTGCCATGTCGTGGTTGTAACGGGGGCTGTCGAGGACGTCGTTGCCGGCTTCGAGCTCGTACAAGCCGTCGCGCTCGGTCACTTGTGATCTGGTCTGTTGCATGGCCGCTCCACTGTTCTTCTGATTATTTTTTGCTCATCAGGCGGTTGGCGCGCACGACGCCAGCCGGACGATGGCCGGAGGAACTGACAACTTTCATGCACCGGCCATGGTGTCAGCGGCGGCATCAATAAACGTGCCGGGTCTGGCGCTGAACGCTAGGACGGTGCACTGCACGCTTTGCAACTTTCTGATATTCATCAGTTTTAATTGAATATTCGATGAGTCCTGGAAAACTTGTCTGAACGCTCAGGCTAAACGTCGGGCAAGTTGTCCGAAGTGTCAGGACTCAAACTGGTGCACTGCATTTATTTTTGTCGGGGAACTCGCAACCGCAGCACAACTTCAAGCGGCTGATTTCACATAGGAAATCTTGCTCATATTTCCATCCTGTCAAGTGCGTCAAAATGGTGAGCGCCCTACCCATTTTGGTGATTTCTCGTTTTTGTCTTTATTTATCAATAGCTTGAAACAGCTATAAGCTTATAAAAAATATTCTTGATCATTCTTGAAATCGCGACTAGTTTCTATTCCTGACAGCGATGACAGGAATACGAACTGCGCCGCTGTACTTCAATAAAACATTTAGAACCGGCACAAGTCGGTCATGCCTGCGAGGAATCCGGAATGTCTCTGTTGATCCGTGGCGCCACCGTTGTTACCCATGATGAAAGTTACCGCGCCGACGTCTATTGCGCTGACGGCGTGATCAAAGCCATTGGTGAAAACCTCGACATTCCCGCCGGCGCCGAAGTGCTCGACGGCAGTGGCCAATACCTGATGCCCGGCGGCATCGATCCGCATACGCATATGCAACTGCCGTTCATGGGCACCGTTGCCAGCGAAGATTTCTACAGCGGCACCGCTGCCGGCCTGGCCGGCGGCACTACCTCGATCATCGACTTCGTTATTCCCAATCCGCAGCAATCGCTGATGGAAGCGTTTCATCAGTGGCGCGGCTGGGCGCAAAAGTCTGCGTCGGACTATGGCTTCCACGTCGCGATCACTTGGTGGAGCGAGCAGGTGCGCGAGGAAATGGCCGAGTTGGTCAGCCACCACGGCATCAACAGCTTCAAGCATTTCATGGCCTACAAGAACGCGATCATGGCCGCCGACGATACCTTGGTGGCGAGTTTCGAGCGCTGTCTGGAACTCGGTGCGGTGCCGACTGTGCACGCAGAAAATGGCGAGCTGGTCTATCACCTGCAACGCAAGCTGATGGCCCAGGGCATTACCGGGCCGGAAGCGCATCCGCTGTCGCGACCTTCGCAGGTCGAAGGTGAAGCCGCGAGCCGGGCGATCCGCATTGCCGAAACCATCGGCACGCCGTTGTACCTGGTGCACGTTTCCACCAAGGAAGCTCTGGACGAAATCACCTACGCACGCAGCAAGGGCCAGCCGGTTTACGGCGAGGTCCTGGCCGGGCATCTGCTGCTCGACGACAGCGTCTATCAACACCCGGACTGGCAGACCGCTGCCGGCTACGTGATGAGCCCGCCGTTCCGTCCGCGCGGCCATCAGGAGGCGCTCTGGCACGGGCTGCAGAACGGCAATCTGCATACCACCGCCACCGACCACTGCTGTTTCTGCGCTGAGCAGAAAGCTGCCGGGCGCGACGACTTCAGCAAGATTCCCAACGGCACCGCCGGTATCGAAGACCGCATGGCAGTGTTGTGGGATGAAGGCGTCAACTCCGGACGATTGTCGATGCAGGATTTCGTCGCGCTGACCTCCACCAACACCGCGAAGATATTCAATCTCTATCCACGCAAAGGCGCGATCCGCGTGGGCGCCGATGCCGATCTGGTGCTGTGGGATCCGCAAGGCACACGGACCATTTCCGCCAAGACCCACCATCAGCAGGTGGACTTCAACATCTTCGAAGGCAAGACCGTGCGCGGTGTGCCGAGCCACACCGTCAGCCAGGGCCGCGTGGTCTGGGCCGACGGCGACCTGCGCGCCGAACGCGGCGCCGGACGCTACATCGAACGGCCGGCCTACCCGGCGGTGTTTGATTTGTTGAGCAAGCGGGCTGAGCAACATCGCCCGACTGCAGTGAAGCGCTAAAGCGAGGCCTTTGCGAGCAGGCTCGCTCGCACAGTTGAAATGCGTTCCCTGTAGGAGCTGCCGAAGGCTGCGATCTTTTGATCTTGATCGTCAAAAACCAAAATCAAAAGATCGCAGCCTTCGGCAGCTCCTACACAGGGAATTTGGCCAATGCCCGATAGAGGCAGTTACCGTGAGGCACAAAACCGTGATCGAGACCCTGAACCACCTCCCCCACCCGCACGAAAGCGCGGCCGCCCTCGCCGGTCATTTCACTGATCTGGCGCCGCCGCTCAATGCCCGGCAAGCGCATCTGGAAGCCTCGCGCTGCCTGTATTGCTACGACGCGCCTTGCGTCAATGCATGCCCCAGCGAAATCGACATCCCCTCATTCATCCGCAACATCCATCAAGACAACGTCCAAGGCGCGGCGCAGAAAATCCTGTCGGCAAACATCCTCGGCGGCAGTTGCGCGCGGGTCTGTCCAACGGAAATCCTCTGCCAGCAGGCCTGCGTGCGCAACAACGCGCAGGAATGCGCGCCGGTGCTGATTGGTCTGCTGCAACGTTACGCCGTGGACAATGCGCATTTCGCTGAACACCCGTTCCAGCGCGCCCCGGCCACGGGCAAACGGATCGCCGTGGTCGGCGCCGGGCCGGCCGGGTTGTCTTGCGCTCATCGCAGCGCAATGCACGGGCATGATGTGGTGATTTTCGAAGCACGGGAAAAGGCCGGCGGGCTTAACGAGTACGGCATTGCCAAGTACAAACTGGTCGACGATTACGCGCAGAAGGAGCTGGACTTCCTTCTGCAGATTGGCGGGATAGAAATCCGCCACGGCCAGAAACTCGGTGCAAATCTTACTCTCAGCGAACTGCATCAACAGTTTGACGCGGTATTCCTCGGCCTCGGCCTGAATGCCAGCAAGCAACTCGGTCTGGCCCACGAAGACGCGCCGGGCCTGCTCGCCGCCACCGACTACATCCGCGAACTGCGCCAGGCCGATGACCTCACGCAACTGCCCTTGGCTGAACGCTGCATCGTTCTCGGCGCTGGCAACACGGCGATCGACATGGCCGTGCAGATGGCCCGCCTCGGCGCGCGCGACGTCAATCTGGTGTATCGCCGTGGTGCGGCAGACATGGGCGCCACCCACCATGAGCAGGACATCGCCAAAGCCAATCAGGTGCGGTTGCTGACCTGGGCGCAGCCGGAGCAAGTGTTGCTCGATGATCAGGGCCGCGTGCGCGGCATGCGTTTCGCCCGCACCGATCTGGTTGAAGGGCGTCTGCAAACCACCGGAGAAACCTTTGAGCTGGCTGCCGATGCGATCTTCAAAGCGATCGGCCAGAGCTTCGATGACAACGCCCTCAGCGATCCGCTGGCGCGCGAACTCAAGCGTCAGGGCGAACGCATCGCGGTCGATGAACACCTGCGCACCAGCGTCCCCGGCGTGTATGCCGGCGGCGACTGCACCAGCCTCGATCAGGACCTCACCGTGCAAGCAGTGCAGCACGGCAAACGCGCCGCCGAGGCGATCAACGCTCAACTGATGCTCAACGTGGAGGCTGCGTAAATGGCCGATCTCTCGATAGTCTTCGCCGGTATCAAAGCGCCCAACCCGTTCTGGCTGGCTTCCGCGCCACCCACCGACAAGGCCTACAACGTGGTCCGCGCCTTCGAAGCGGGCTGGGGTGGCGTGGTCTGGAAAACCCTGGGTGAGGATCCGGCGGCGGTCAACGTTTCCTCGCGTTATTCGGCGCATTTCGGTGCCAATCGCGAAGTGCTGGGCATCAACAACATTGAACTGATCACCGACCGCTCGCTGGAAATCAACCTGCACGAAATCACTCAGGTGAAAAAGGATTGGCCGGATCGCGCGCTGATCGTGTCGCTGATGGTGCCGTGTGTCGAGGAGTCGTGGAAACACATTCTGCCGCTGGTCGAAGCCACCGGCGCCGACGGCATCGAACTCAACTTCGGTTGCCCCCACGGCATGCCCGAACGCGGCATGGGCGCGGCGGTCGGCCAGGTGCCGGAGTACGTCGAGCAGGTGACGCGCTGGTGCAAGACGTACTGCTCGCTGCCGGTGATCGTCAAACTCACCCCGAACATCACCGACATCCGCGTCGCTGCCCGGGCGGCGCATCGTGGAGGCGCGGATGCGGTGTCGCTGATCAACACGATCAACTCGATCACCAGCGTCGACCTGGACCATATGGTCGCCCTGCCCACCGTCGGCAGCAAAAGCACTCACGGCGGTTATTGCGGTTCGGCGGTCAAGCCGATTGCGCTGAACATGGTCGCGGAAATCGCCCGTGATCCGCAGACCCAGGGCTTGCCGATCTGCGGCATTGGCGGCATCGGCAGCTGGCGCGACGCGGCGGAGTTCATGGCGCTGGGCAGCGGCGCGGTGCAGGTGTGCACGGCGGCGATGCTGCATGGTTTCCGTATTGTCGAAGAGATGAAGGACGGCTTGTCGCGGTGGATGGACAGCCAGGGTTACGCCAATATCGCCGAGTTTTCCGGGCGCGCCGTGGGTAACACCACGGATTGGAAGTACCTCGATATCAACTACCAGGTGATCGCGAAGATCGACCAGGAGGCGTGCATCGGTTGCGGGCGTTGCCACATCGCTTGTGAAGACACGTCACACCAGGCGATCGGCAGTTTGAAACAGGCCGACGGGACGCATAAATATGAAGTGATCGATGAGGAATGTGTGGGCTGCAATCTGTGCCAGATCACCTGCCCCGTGGCCGACTGCATCGAGATGGTGCCGATGGAAACGGGCAAGCCGTTTCTGGACTGGAATCATGATCCGCGCAACCCCTACCACGTCAGTGTCTGAGGTCAGCAGCGTCTGATCCGGCGCCTTCGCGAGCAGGCTCGCTCCCACAGTTGGAATGCGTTTTCCTGTGGGAGCGAGCCTGCTCGCGAAGAGGCCAATCCGGCCAATCCGGCCACTACAGGGTTCAAGGCTCCAGCCCGATCCCGCGCAAAATCACACCTGTCACTGTCTGCACCGCCCGCTCGAACTGCATATCCGACAACGGCTGATGATCATTCAGAATATTCACCTGATGATCAAAGTCGGCGTAGTGCTGCGTTGACGCCCAGATCATGTACAGCAAACCC
The DNA here is from genome assembly GCF_007293365.2 of Pseudomonas sp. ef1. Lineage (NCBI taxonomy): Bacteria > Pseudomonadati > Pseudomonadota > Gammaproteobacteria > Pseudomonadales > Pseudomonadaceae > Pseudomonas > Pseudomonas sp. ef1. The sequence goes on from NZ_CM129815.1 coordinate 4,547,197, forward strand.
GACGGTTCCACCGGCAGGATCCGCTTGTCGTCGACCCACTGGCGAATCTTCGCTTCCTTCATCTTCGCCCAGTCATACAGGCTCGCATCCAGCGCTTCGCCCAGGGTCGGCGCGCCGTGGATGATCTCGTTGGCCCAGACTTTCGAGCCATAGGGCCGGCTGCGTGAATGATTCATCTTGGCGCGGATGTAACTGCTCAGCACCACGCGCGGGTCGTCGAACATCTCGAAGCACAGTGCGTCCTGCTTCCACACTTCCAGCAGATCAAACAGCACTGCGCTGTACAGCTCGCTCTTGGTGCTGAAGTAGTAATGCAGATTGGAACGCGGCAATTGCACTTCGGCAGCGATGTCCGCCATGGCGGTGCTGCCAAAGCCTTTTTCGGCGAAAACCTTTTCCGCCGCCAGCAGGATTTTCTCGACGTTACTGCGGCGAATTTCGATCTTGTGATTGCCCATGTGGGCTCCCTGACAACAGCGTTGCGCAAGACTAGCATCCGCTCTGATCCGGGCGCGACCGCCACCAACAAAACTTCACAGGTGCAGGCGCTATTGCACAGCGCTCACACCGATAGGCGTTGGTTCACTAACGCCCAAATTGCCTTCAACCTGCCCGGCCATGTGCAGTGTGCCGGCCATCACGCCCGTGGTCGGATTTTGCAGCAGCTTCTGCCAGGCCTTGTCGAAGGTGTTGCCCAGGCTGCTGCGAATCAGCGCTTCACTGTCAGGGCGGTCGTTGGCCTGGATGATTGCGCGTATGCCGGCCACGCCGACCGAAATCATCGCCCCGGCCAGTTTCCCGGCTGCTGCCGCCACCGCACTGGCGGCGCCGCGCGGGGCCATTTCGGCTTCGATGCGCTGGCTGGCGCGCTTGGCCACCGGGGCCATGGCTGCTTCGGTGGAGGAAATGCCCTTGGCGCCGCCGTCGGTGTGGATCTTGTCGATCAGTGCGGCGTACGCCGGGAGGGTGTTCAGCGGCTCGGTGCTGATGACTTTGAACAGCGAAGCATCCCGCGCCGGCGGCGGGCCGAGGGCGATGGCCGGGATCTTCCGCAAGCGGCCGTTGAGCTGCGCAATCGGCACACCGTGACGCTGGGCGATGAGCGGCATCTGCTGCGCCATCAACTGCGCGTAGAACGCCGTGGCCTGCGCCAGGATCGCATCCGGATCGATCTCCACTGCGACCGGCGCGAGGACTTTTTCCTGATATTGCTCAAGCAGATACGCCGCCAGCCGTTTCGCCGAAGCATCCTGCTCACCGCCGGCGCTGATCGTGTACCAACTGACCTTCATCGACAGCCATTCCTGGGTCCAGTAGCTGCTGAACCAGGGAATGAAATTTTCTTCAGTTTGCTGATAGACCCGAGTGCGCCAATGTTCCATCGAGCCACGGGCGAACAGCTTGACCTGCTCGGTGGCCTGTTGCGATGCGCTGAGGATCTCGCGGTCGATCTGCTGCCAGGTTTGCGCCGACACCACCACCGCCTGCGGCGCACTCACTGGCGCCCGGGCCGAAGTGGCGCAGCCGGCCAGCAGAAACAGTGCGGCAACGACCAGCGCGCGCGTGTTCACGGTGGCGGTGTCCTTTGGCTTGGGGAGGTGCTGGTTTGAGTATAGGCAGGTCAGTCGATTTCGATGCTGAAGGTTCCGGCCTCTTCGCGAGCAGGCTCGCTCCCACATTTGAAATGTGTTGCACCTGTGGGAGCGAGCCTGCTCGCGAAGGCGCCAACAGCAGCACCACAAACCTCAACCATCACCACCATCGATATCCACCATCGCCACGATTGCCTTCCGCCCTCCCATGATGAAAGGCACGATTGACTCATCCGAAACACAACGAGGCGTTCACATCATGATCCACACCCAAGTCACCCTCTCCGTGAGTTTCCCGGTGTTCGGCAGCAACTACTACCAACAGCACGTCGTGCCGCGCAAGGCGCAGACACTGGTGTTCAACGAAGATTTCGACGATCTGCTGATGCCCGCCGCCAGCAATCATTTCAGCAATGAAGTGGTCGGCCTCAACGATCAGTTCCGTTTTCTGAGCGACATACTCGCCACCCATCTGCTCGATCACGAGGCCTCGGTGCCTGCGCGATCCCGCGTCCAGGCGAACGCTCGTTTTTTCAACTGAAGGCTGATGCACAGAGGGCGTTCCTTTAACGGGAACGCCCTCTTCATTCAATCAGTCATCATCGCGATCACGGTGATAACGATGGCCATCGCGGCGGTCGTCATCGCGGTCGTCCCAACGCCGGTCATGGTCGTAATAGCGGCCGTGGTCGCGGTCGTAGTGCCGGCCATGGCGGTGGTCATCATCAAAATCCGCAATACAGCCGCTGAGCAATACGGCGGCGGTCACAGTGAGCAGCATCGTTGTCGCTTGCTTCATTCAACACTTCCCTAAAACCCAAGGTCTTGACGACGGAAATCGCCACGCTGCCCGCGTCTTCGGGACGCAGTGCGCGCAGCCGCAGATACGACCGGGCAAAAGCACGTTGATTCAGTGGCCACTATCGACCGTTGGTCGGCCCGTTCGCCATGCCCGAACGGCGGCGGAATGCCACCTATACTGCTTGCAACCAACCCCCATGCAATGGATCTGCGCCCTCAATAACAATAAGCAGAGGTGGACCATGGTCTGGCAGCAAATCTACGACCCGTTCGGCAACCCGGTGCTCTCCACGCTGATGGCCGCAGTGCCGGTGGTGGTGATGCTCGCGGCGCTGGCGTTCTTTCACGTCAAGGCACATCTGGCAGCCTTGCTGGCGCTCGCGTCCGCCCTGCTGATCTCGATCTTCGCCTTCGACATGCCAGCGGGCATGGCCGGCTCGGCCGCGCTGTTCGGCGCGGCGAATGGCTTGCTGCCGATCGGCTGGATCGTCCTCAACATCATCTTTCTGCATCGCCTGACCACCGAAAACGGTTCGTTCAAAGTGCTGCAGGATTCCCTCGCGCGCATCACCGATGACCGACGTTTGCAGTTGCTGCTGATCGCCTTCTGTTTCGGTGCGTTCTTCGAAGGCGCGGCAGGCTTTGGCACGCCGGTGGCGGTGACCGGTGCGATTCTGATCGGCCTGGGTTTTTCGCCATTGGCCGCATCGGGTCTGGCGCTCATCGCCAATACCGCGCCCGTCGCTTTCGGTGCACTGGGCACACCGATCATCACCTTGGCCAAAGTCACCGGGCTGGACGAGATGGAGCTGTCGATGATGGTCGGGCGGCAGTTGCCGTTCTTCTCGGTGCTGGTGCCGTTCTGGTTGATCTGGGCGTTTGCCGGGTGGCGCAAGATGCTCGAGGTGTGGCCGGCGATTCTGGTGGCCGGGGTGAGTTTCGCCATCCCGCAATTTCTCGTGTCCAACTACCACGGGCCGATGCTGGTGGACGTCATCGCTGCGCTGATTTCCATGGCCTGTCTGACGCTGTTCCTCAAGGTGTGGAAACCGGCGACCATCCACACCTCGGCAGCGTTGTCCGGTCGCGTCGACAACTCCAAGGTCGACGAAGAAACAGTCACCGCCAGCGCCGCGTTCAGCGATCAGGCGCGTCCGGCAGTGATGCGTGCGTGGATGCCGTGGATCATCCTCACGGTGTTCGTGTTTGCCTGGGGCACGCAGGGTTTCAAGAACATGTTCGATACGCGCCCGGTGATCGACCCGGTCACGCAGTCGGTCAAGCTCGACCCGCAAGGCAAACCGGTACGCGAGGCCAATCCGATCTTCGCCCCGGCGGTGACCTTCACCGGTCTGCATCTGCAAATAGAAAAAGTACCGCCGGTTGTCGCAGCGCCGAAAGCCGAGGAAGCGATTTACAAGTTCACCTGGCTGACCGCGACCGGCAGCGGGATCTTGCTGGCGGCGATCGTTGGCGGCTTGCTGATGGGTTATTCGATCCCGCAATTGATCAAGCAGTACCTGCGCACATTGTGGGTGGTGCGGTTTTCGCTGATCACGATTGCGGCGATGCTCGCGCTGGGCTTCCTCACCCGCTATTCGGGACTGGATGCGACCATGGGCCTGGCGTTTGCGGCGACGGGGATTTTCTACCCGATGTTCGGCACGCTGCTCGGCTGGCTGGGGGTGGCGCTGACTGGTTCCGATACCGCGTCAAACGTGCTGTTTGGCGGATTGCAACGGGTGACCTCGGAACAGCTGGGTATCAGTCCGGTGCTGATGGCGGCAGCGAACAGTTCCGGTGGGGTGATGGGCAAAATGGTCGACGCGCAGTCGATCGTCGTCGCCTCCACCGCGACCCGTTGGTACGGGCATGAGGGCGAGATCCTGCGTTACGTGTTTTTTCACTCGATCGTGCTGGCGATCCTGGTCGGCGGACTGGTGACGTTGCAGGCTTATGTCGCACCGTTTACCTCGATGGTGGTGGGTGGGCCATAACTGCAAAACACAACTCCACTGTGGGAGCGAGCCTGCTCGCGAAGAGGTCGGCACATCCAGCAGCGGCTGGGTCTGACCCGACGCTTTCGCGAGCAGGCTCGCTCCCACAGGCCAATTGATGAGTTCAGCACATAACTCTTTAGCGCAAATCCGACAAAACCTTTTCCCTCCCGCTGCGGTCACTCCTTTTACGAGACTGGCATGCATGCCGGCGCGCCCGTTTGGGCCTTTTGCAATCCTGCCGCCCGATGAGAGACAAGGAATCGAACCATGCCGATTTCCCGACGCAACTTCATGATCCTCGGCGCCGTAACCGCGACGGCGTTCGCTATGCCCCCCTTTATCAGCCTCAAGGCCTACGCGGCCAGTCTGGAGCAACCGGCCATGAGTCAAGTTACCCTGCAAGTCAACGGCAAACCGCAAACCCTCGAAGTCGACACCCGCACCACCCTGCTCGACGCCCTGCGCGAACACCTGCACCTGACCGGCACCAAGAAAGGCTGCGACCACGGCCAGTGCGGCGCCTGCACGGTGATCGCCGACGGTCGGCGGATCAATTCCTGCCTGACCCTGGCAGTGATGCACGACGGCAGTGAGGTGACCACCATCGAAGGCCTCGGCATGCCGGACAAGCTGCACCCGATGCAGGCCGCGTTCATCAAGCACGACGGTTATCAGTGCGGCTATTGCACGCCGGGGCAGATCTGCTCGGCGGTCGCTGTGCTCAAAGAGATCCGCGATGGCATTCCCAGCCACGTCAGCCCGAGCCTGACCGAGCCGCCGAAACTGATCGCCGCCGAACTGCAGGAGCGCATGAGCGGCAATATCTGCCGTTGCGGCGCTTACTCGAACATCATCGAAGCCATCACTGAAGTTGCGGAGGTGCCGGCATGAGAGCCTTCAATTACAGCCGCGCCGACTCACCTGCGGCAGCCGCTTCCCAGGCTGCGCAAGTCGAGGGCGCCAAGTTCATCGCCGGCGGCACCAACCTGCTCGACCTGATGAAACTCGACATCGAAACTCCAGTCCACCTGATCGACATCAACCACCTCGGCCTGGACCAGATCGAAGCCACACCCGAAGGCGGACTGCGCATCGGCGCGCTGGTGCGCAACACCGATCTGGCCGCCGACGCGCGCGTGCGCAAGGACTACGCCCTGCTCTCCCGCGCCTTGCTCGCCGGGGCTTCCGGACAGTTGCGCAACATGGCGACCACCGCCGGCAACCTGCTGCAACGCACCCGCTGCCCGTACTTCTACGACACCCACCAGGCCTGCAACAAACGCAATCCGGGCAGCGGCTGCGCGGCGATCGGCGGGGTCACCCGGCAGCTGGGGATCATCGGCGTCAGCGACGCTTGCATCGCCACCCACCCGAGCGACATGGCCATCGCCATGCGCGCGCTGGATGCGCAGATCGAAACGGTCAAGCCTGACGGCAGCACGCGCAGCATTCCCATGGCCGATTTCCATCAGTTGCCGGGCGGCACGCCGCACATCGAAACCAGTCTCACGCCCGGCGAATTCATTACCGCCGTGACCCTGCCGGCGCCGGTTGGCGGCACGCACATTTATCACAAGGTGCGGGATCGCTCGTCTTACGCGTTTGCCCTGGTCTCGGTCGGTCTGATCCTGCAAAAGGACGGCACCGGCCGCGTCGCCGTCGGCGGCATTGCGCCGAAACCGTGGCGGGTCGAAGCCGCTGAAGCGTTGCTGCCCAAGGGTGCCAAAGCAGTCAGTGAACGCCTGCTTGAAGGCGCGACGCCCACCGATGACAACCAATTCAAACTGACACTGGTCGAGCGCACGCTGGCCTCGGTGTTGGCGCAAGCGAGGGAAACCGCATGAAATTCGACACGCCCGCCACCACCAATCCCATCGACCGCCTGAAGGTCGTCGGCCAGCCCACCGAGCGCGTCGAAGGCCCGCTGAAAACCAGCGGCCAGGCCACTTACGCCTACGAACAACATGAAGCGGCGGCCAATCAGGCCTACGGCTTCATGGTCGATTCGGCGATCGCCAAAGGGCGGATCAAAGCCATTCATCTGGGCGAGGCCAAAGCGGCGCCCGGCGTGCTCGCGATCGTTACTGCCGAGAATGCCGGCAAGCTCGACAAGGGTGATTACAACGCTGCGCATCTGCTCGCTGGTCCCGAAGTGCAGCATTACCAGCAAGCCGTTGCATTGGTGGTTGCCGAGACCTTCGAACAGGCGCGCGCCGCCGCGCAATTGGTCAAGGTCGATTACGAAACCACCGAGGGCAAGTTCGATCTGGCCAGCGTCAAAGACCTCGGCGTCGAGCCGAAAGACGAGCTGCCCGACGTCAATCACGGCGACTTCGACAAGGCCTTCACCGCCGCACCGGTGCAGTTCGATCAGACCTACACCACGCCAGACCAGTCCCACGCGATGATGGAACCGCACGCCACACTGGCCGCGTGGAAAGGCGATCAACTGACCGTGTGGACATCGAACCAGATGGTCGCCTGGAGTGTCGGTGACATTGCGAAAACCCTCGGCCTGCCGAAGGAAAAAGTCCGCTTGATCTCGCCGTACATCGGCGGTGGTTTCGGCGGCAAACTGTTTATTCGCGCCGACGTGATCCTCGCCGCTCTCGGCGCGCGCATGGCGGGGCGGCCGGTGAAAGTCGCCCTCGCCCGCCCACAGATGGCCAACAACACCACCCATCGCCCGGCTACGATTCAGCGCATCCGCATGGCCGCCACGGCGGACGGCAAGCTGACCGCCATTGCCCATGAAGGCTGGTCGGGCAACCTCGCCGACGGCAAGGTCGAACTGGCCGCGCAACCGAGCCAGTTGCTCTACGCCGCAGAAAACCGCCGCGTCAGCATGCGCCTCGCGCCGCTCGACCTGCCTGAAGGCAACGCCATGCGCGCGCCGGGTGAAGCGCCGGGGCTGATGGTGCTGGAAATTGCCATGGACGAAATGGCCGAACAGCTGAAGATGGACCCGGTGCTGTTCCGCATCGCTAACGACACTCAAGTCGACCCGGTGAAAACCGAGCGGCCGTTCTCCCAGCGTCAACTGGTCAAATGCCTGCAGATCGGCGCGGAGAAATTCGGCTGGGATCAGCGCAAGGCGCAACCGGGCAGCCGTCGTGAAGGCCGTTGGCTGATCGGCATGGGTGTGGCGGCGGCGTTTCGCAACAACCTGCTGGTCAAGTCCGGCGCCCGTGTGCGCTTGGAGCGTGACGGCAAAGTCGTCGTCGAAACCGACATGACCGATATCGGCACCGGCAGCTACACGATCATCGCGCAGACCGCTGCCGAGATGATGGGCGTTGGTCTCGATGATGTGGTGGTGCGTCTGGGTGATTCGAACTTCCCGGTGTCGGCTGGTTCTGGCGGTCAGTTCGGCGGCAACTGCTCGACCTCCGGCGTCTATGCCGCCTGTGTGAAACTGCGTGAAGCGGTGGCGCAGAAGCTGGGACTCGCGGCGGATCAGGCGGAGTTTGCCGATGGTCAGGTGCGCGTCGGCAGCAAAAGCCTGCCGCTGCGCAACGCGGCTGAAGGCGGCGCACTGGTCGGCGAGGACAGCATCGAGTTCGGTGATCTGGCCGAGAAGTATCAGCAATCGACCTTCGGCGCGCACTTCGTCGAAGTCGCCGTCGATGCTGCCACTGGCGAAGTTCGCGTACGGCGCATGTTGGCGGTGTGCGCTGCGGGGCGGATCCTCAACCCGACGTCGGCGCGCAGTCAGGTCATCGGCGCGATGACCATGGGCGTCGGCGCCGCATTGATGGAAGAGCTGGCGGTGGACAAGCGCCTGGGCTTTTTCGTCAACCATGACCTCGCCGGGTATGAGGTGCCGGTGCACGCCGACATTCCGCATCAGGAAGTGATCTTCCTCGAAGAGACCGACCCGATTTCATCGCCGATGAAAGCCAAGGGCGTGGGTGAATTGGGGATTTGCGGCGTGAGTGCAGCGGTGGCGAATGCGATCTACAACGCCACCGGCGCGAGGGTGCGGGAGTATCCGATTACGCTGGACAAGATTCTTGATTCGTTGCCGGAGATGATCTGAAGAAACGTCGACGTAAAAACACCCCTGTAGGAGCTGCCGCAGGCTGCGATCTTTGATCTCCAAAGCAAGATCAAAAGATCGCAGCCTCGTTGCACTCGACAGCTCCTGCAGGGTGACTCGCTTAGCGCGGATATTGCTCATCACCGACCTGCTCCATCCAGTCCACCACCTTGCCATCCAGCAATTCGGCAATCGCGATATGACTCATCGCCGTCGTCGGCGCTGCCCCGTGCCAATGTTTGGCGCCCGGGGCAATCCACACGGTATCGCCCGGTCGGATTTCCCGCACTGGCTGCCCCCACTCCTGCACGAACCCTGCCCCCGAGGTGACGATCAATGTCTGCCCCAGCGGATGGGTATGCCACGCCGTTCGCGCGCCCGGCTCAAACGTTACGGTCGCACCACTGACCCGCGCCTCGTCGGTACCTTTGAACGGTGCATCCACCCGCACCGTGCCGGTAAACCAGTCAGCCGGGCCTTTGGCCGACGGTTGCGAGCCATTCGGTGTGACTGTGACACGCGGATTTTCAGTGGCATACACCTCGCCAGCCAGCAGCGAGAGCGTCAGCGCAGAAGCAGCAATCGGGTTCATGGCTTTTCCTCCAATAAATGATGCAACCACTGTAGCGATCCGCACTCTTTGGATAATCGACTAGAATCCGAAAAAACTTATGCAGGACGATCATCAATGCTCCGGGAAAACGCCACCGACCTGCTCGCCTTTCTCGCCGTCGCCCGTGAACGCAGTTTCACCAAGGCCGCAGCCAAACTCGGCGTGTCGCAATCGGCGCTCAGCCACACCATTCGCAGTCTCGAGGCGCGACTCGGCCTGCGCCTGCTGACCCGCACCACGCGCAGCGTTTCGCCGACCGAGGCCGGCGAACACTTGCTGCAAACCATCGGCCCGCGCTTCGACGAAATCGAAGTGGAACTGGCCGCCCTGAGCAACCTGCGCGAAACCCCGGCGGGAAAGATCCGCATCAGCGCCACCGACCATTCGCTGAACTGGATCCTGCGTCCGGTGTTGCAGGATTTCCTGCCGCAGTACCCGGATGTGTCCGTCGAGGTTTGCTGTGACTATGGCTTCGTCGACATCGCCGGCCAAGGCTTCGATGCCGGTGTGCGCCTGGGCGAAGACGTCGCCCAAGGCATGATCGCCACCCGTATCGGTCCGGACATGCGCATGGCGGTGGCCGGCTCACCCGCCTACTTCGCCCGGCGCCCTGCGCCGCAAACCCCGCGCGACCTGACCGACCACGCCTGTAACAACCTGCGCCTGCCAACCAATGGCGGACTGTATTCGTGGGAGTTCGAAAAGGACGGCGAAAGCCTGAAAGTGCGCGTCTCCGGCCAGGTCACCCTGAATGGCGTGTACCCATTGCTCGACGCCGCGCTGGACGGTTTCGGGCTGAGCTACATCCCGGAAAACGTCGTTGCGCCGTTTCTGGCGGACGGTCGCCTGGTCCAGGTGCTGGGAGACTGGTGCCCGGCATTTTCCGGTTATCACCTGTACTACCCGAGCCGACGCCAGGCAGCGCCGGCGTTTGCGTTGTTGCTGGAGGCGTTGCGCTATCGCGGTTGACCCGGCTCAGCCCAGCAACGCAATCAACTGATGCCGTTGCGCATCGGTCAACATCGGCCCAAAACCGGCTCCGGCATTGTCCGCCATGTAACGGGGATTGCTGGTCCCGGGAATCACACAGGTCACCGCCGGGTGCGCCAGGAGAAATTTCAGTGCCAGTTGCGGCCAGCTGTTGACCTGTACATCCGAGACCCAGGCCGGCAGCGACTTGCCCTTGAGCCGGGCGAGCAGATCGCCGCCGCCAAACGGCCGATTACAAATCACCGCCACCCCACGCTCACGGCACAGCGGCAGGATGCGTTTCTCGACCGCGCGATCATCCAGGGCGTAGTTGATCTGCAGAAAATCCAGCTTTTCGGCTTTCAGCACGGCCTCGACCTCGTCATAGGCCGACGAGGTGTAATGGGTGATGCCGATGTAGCGAATCCGCCCCTGCTCCTGCCATTCGCGCAGGGTCGGCAAGTGGGTTTGCCAGTCGAGCAGATTGTGAATCTGCATCAGGTCGATGCGTTCGGTTTGCAGCAGACTGAAGGACTGCTCCATCTGCGCGATACCCTCCTTGCGCCCGCGCGTCCACACCTTGGTGGCGAGAAAAGCCGGCGAACGTGGTTCGTGGATCGACAGCAGTTCACCGGTGGTCTGCTCGGCGCGGCCGTACATGGGCGAGCTGTCGATCAGCGTGCCGCCCTTTCTGAACAGCGCTTCGAGGACGGCGGGCAACTGCCGGTAAACCGGATCGCCCGGGGCGACGTCGAAACCGCGATAGGTGCCCAACCCGACCATGGGCAGTGCCTCGGAGCTGGAAGGGATGGCGCGGGTCTGCATGGTCTGGTCTCCTGCCGTGGGCGGCGCAGTGGCGGTCGGCGCTACGCTGCCGGCCAACGCCCGATCAATGGTGAGCAGCGCCGCAGCTTGGGCAGCCAGCGTGAGCAAGCGGCGACGTGAGTAACCCTCAGTGTGGCGCATGCGTGTCCTCCTGCTGCGCGGATCTGTTGCATGGTGTGTGCGCAGGCTGTCAGGCGCAGGCGCTGAACTACACTGCCACAGCCAACCTCTCTCCCCGTTAAAAGTAGCCGAATGTCCCGAACCCTGATGTCACTCGTCGTTTTCATCGTTGCCGTTTACCTGGTGCTGTGCGCCGCGCTGTTCGTGTTTCAGCGCTCGCTGATCTGGTTTCCCCAGCCTGCCGCCGTGGTTGCAGCGGATTCGCGCTTGAAACTGTCGATGCCGGATGCCGAGGTCTGGGTGACTGACCGAGAGCGCAGCGGAACGCGGGCGCTGATCTATTTCGGGGGCAATGCCGAGGACGTCTCGCGAAATCTGCCGGAATTCGCCGAGGCGTTTCCCGACTACGCGCTCTATTTCCTGCACTATCGGGGCTTTGGTGGCAGCACCGGCTCACCATCGGAAGCCGCGATTGCCGAAGATGCGCTGGCGCTGTTCGATCAGGTGTATGCCAGCCACCCGCAGATTGCAGTCATCGGACGCAGCCTCGGTTCGGGGGTGGCGGTGCGCCTGGCCAGTCAGCGGCCGGTGCAGAATCTGATCCTGGTGACGCCGTTCAACAGCCTCGAGGAAATCGCCGAACGGCAATACCCGTGGGTGCCGGTGAAGTGGTTGCTCAAGGATCGTTTCGAATCGGGCAAATACGCGACGCATATTCGCGCACCGACGTTGCTCTTGGCGGCCAGTGATGACGAAGTGATTGGACGCAGCAGCACGCAGCGCTTGTTCGAGAGTTTTCCCGCGGGCGTGGCGACGCTAAAGGTGGTGCCGGATTCGGGGCACAACTCGATATCCGAGCGGGGGGAGTATTTGCGGTGGATGGGGGATGTGTTGAATCGCTGAAGGATTTAGCGATCAGACGGACGCCATCGCGAGCAGGCTCACTCCTACAGGGGGAACGCATTTCAAATGTAGGAGTGAGCCTGCTCGCGATGACGCCGGTACAGACAACACCATTTCCAGCTACTGTCCAAAGCTAAGGCTGACTGCCGCTCCGGGCATTTTCATCGCCAGAGGTGGCCGAGCGCGGCGTGACGTGCTGATGCCCGGTCGGGTCGTTGAGCTGCACGGCGTTGCCCTTCTGCCACGCGTCAGCCCCCGTTGCGACAGGCGCCGGTTTGATCCCGGCGCGAGCGTTCTTCTTCTCGGCACTGTCGATGCCCAGGCGCTGATCGCGCTGGCGGACCATTTGTGCATCGGCCTGACCGTCAGCGGTAAAGCCCATCATCAACTGCGGCACGCCCAGCGGCAGTTGCTTGTCCTGATCGGTGTGCCAGGTGTGCCAAGTCTTGCCATAAGTATTGGCGAGTTTTTCCATCAGTCGCGTTTCCGCCACTTGCGGGATGCCCGGCGCGACCAACTGGCCGGAAGTCACTTCGTGGGCATGGCTGTGCCACAAGGCTTTTTCTTTTGCCGGCAATTGCGTAAACAGGCGCTGACTGATGATGTATTCCACGCCCATCAACTTCGCTTCAGCCGTGTTGCCGTCGTAGATCACGCACTGGAACACCTCCTCATTGAGCGCCGAGCAGTAATGGTGCGCTTCCATCTGCGCGCCGGGATGACCGTTGTAAAAATGAAAGCCATCAAGGTACATGTTCAACGCCCGGATCGGCGGTTTGTCCTGCAACCACTGCGCGCCGACTTCGAGCATTTCAGTATCGGAGGCCTTGGCCTGACCCGGTGTCTGCACCGGTGACTCGGTGTTGCTCATCGCGCAACCAGTCAGCGCGGCGACCATCAAACCAATGGGAACCCAACGTCCCTGCGAGGTTGTCGTACGCATGTTTCACTCCTCGAACTTCAGTAACGGGCGCATGCTGGCCCTGTTCTGCAACTGAAAGCAGGAGAAAGGCGGAGTTCGAAAAAATGTGCGCGGATCAGACTGGGGAGATCGTCGCCAGCACGCCGATCAGAATGGTCAAGGTCAGAAAACCGCCGAGAAAAATTGCCATCTTGTACATGTCGCGCTCCTTGATGCGGGTGTGCGGTGCACCGGACGCTTCGGAATGAGGTCGGAGGGTGATTGGCCGCACTGCCGGGGCATTCTGAGCCTGTGGCTGTACTGAATACAGAGGCAGATGAAACAGAAAAATACGGATCAGATGCGCATCTGATCCGCTTCGGGCATGAACAGATATTCAGCCTGAGCCTTGAGGATTCACTTTCGGCGCGGTTGATCTACAGTCATTGCCGACCGACAACAATAAAAAACCGGAGTGACCATGCCCGACCTCGCCTTGCAGCCCAACGTCGCCGCGTCCCTTGAGCGCTGGCACGAGATGATCCGCAGCGGCAATCTCAAAGCCCTGCCTGAACTGCTCGATCCGCAAGCTGTGTTCCGCTCGCCCATGGCGCACACGCCCTACCCCGGCGCGCCGGTGGTGGCGATGATCCTCAACACCGTGTTTGAAGTCTTCGAAGATTTCGCCTATCACCGCGAATTGGCGACGGCGGATGGCCTGAATGTGATTCTCGAATTCAGCGCCAGGGTCGGCAGCAAGGAACTCAAAGGCATCGACATGATTCGCTTCGATGAACACGGCAAGATTGTCGAGTTTGAAGTGATGGTGCGGCCGCTGAGCGGGTTGCAGGCACTGGGCGAAGAAATGGGTCGGCGCCTCGGTGCCTATCTCGCGTCCGCAAAAGCCTGAATTCACCCCGGACCGTAGGAGCGTAGGAGCTGACGAGTGCAACGAGGCTGCGATCTTTTGATCCTGATCTTGATCTTCAAACGTCAAAGTCAAAGTCAAAAGATCGCAGCCTCGTTGCACTCGTCAGCTCCTACAGGTCCGGCGTATAAAAAAACCCACTGACCGTCGCCGGTTCAGTGGGTTTTGTGTGTCAGGGTTCTGGTTACAGAGCCATGTCACGTGCAGCGTTTTCCTTCGGCGCTACGGCTTTGTCAGCCGCAGGTGCCGCCGGAGCAGCTACCTGACCGATCGCTGGAGGCGTCGGCAGTTCGAGGATTTTCGCGGTGTAAGCCCACTCAGCAGCCACTTTGGCCGGATCGCTGTTCAGCTGGGTGCCGTAGCTTGGCACGATCTGGTGCAGCTTGGTCTGCCACTCAGGGGTTGCGACTTTGTCTTTGAAGACTTTCTGCAGCACGCTCAGCATGATCGGTGCAGCAGTCGACGCGCCTGGCGATGCGCCCAGCAGGCCAGCGATCGAGCCGTCCTGCGAAGCAACGATCTCGGTGCCCAGCTTCAGCACGCCGCCAGCGGCTTCATCACGCTTGATGATTTGCACGCGCTGGCCGGCTTGCCACAGGCGCCAGTCTTCGGCCTTGGCGTTCGGGAAGTATTCCTTCAGCGCGTTCAGGCGGTCTTCATCCGACAGCATCAACTGCCCGGCAAGGTACTCGACCAGCGGGTATTCCTTGATGCCGACCTTGGTCATTGGCCAGATGTTGTGGGTGGTGGTGCTGGTCAGCAGGTCGAAGTACGAACCTTCCTTGAGGAACTTGGTGCTGAAGGTCGCGAACGGGCCAAACAGAATGACGCGCTTGCCGTCCAGGACACGGGTGTCCAGGTGCGGAACGGACATCGGTGGCGCGCCAACCGAAGCTTTACCGTAGGCCTTGGCCAGGTGCTGCTCGGCAATCGTCGGGTTCTCGGTCACCAGGAACGAGCCACCAACCGGGAAGCCTGCGTATTCCTTGGCTTCAGGAATGCCCGACTTCTGCAGCAGGTGCAGAGCACCGCCGCCAGCGCCAATGAACACGAACTTGGCGTCGGTTTCGGTCTTGGTACCGTCCTTGAGGTTTTTGTAGCTCACACGCCAGGTGCCATCGGCGTTCTTGGTGATGTCCTCAACTTCGCTCGACAGTTTCAGATCGAAGTTGGGTTTGGTTTGCAGGTGAGCGGCGAACTGGCGGGTGATTTCGCCGAAGTTCATGTCCGTACCCAGCGGGCTCCAGGTGGCCGCGATTTTCTGGTTCGGGTCACGCCCTTCCATCATCAGCGGTACCCACTTCTTGATCACAGCCGGATCTTCGGAATACTGCATGCCAGCGAACAGCGGGCTCGCCTGCAGCGCTTCGTAGCGCTTTTTCAGGAACTTGATGTTGTCATCGCCCCACACGAAGCTCATGTGCGGTGTGGTGTTGATGAACGAACGAGGGTTCTTCAGCACGCCCTGCTGAACCTGCCACGCCCAGAACTGACGCGACACCTGGAACGCTTCGTTGATCTCGACGGCTTTCGGGATCGTCACGTTGCCTTTATCGTCTTCCGGGGTGTAGTTCAGCTCGGCGAGGGCGGAGTGACCGGTACCGGCGTTGTTCCAGCCGTTGGAGCTTTCCAGGGCGACGCCATCGAGGCGCTCGACCATTTCCATCGACCAGGTCGGTTCCAGCTCATTGATCCACACACCCAGGGTGGTGCTCATGATGCCGCCGCCGATCAGCAGGACATCAACTTTCTTGGCTTCGGCAGCATTGGCAGACGACATCCCCATCGCCAAAGCCAGACCGAGCAAGGCTGTGTTCACTTTCTTAAACATCTGTTGCACCTATGATAAAACGCCTTCCGCCCGTCGTTGTTATCAGTCTGCGTTGCGCTTTGTTGACGCTCAGGCTGGCGTCGCGCAATCCGGCACACTTCAATATTGACGGGTGGGCACACAAGGCCGACATGTGGCATCGACCTCAGTTAATGTCCCTTCTGAACTGACTTCTTATCGTTATTGGCTTCAGCTGCTTGAGCGACAGGGATCCCGTCGGCCCGCCGAAAAGGCCAGCCAACCGAATTAAGTCAAAGCAAATTTGGCGCGGAGAATATCACGTCAGGGCGAACCCGCGCGTCTGTTCCCGACTTGAAAGTCTTTTTCCGCTCTGGGGCTTATCGGCCATGGGCCACCAAACATGACCGTGATCAGGCATTGGCCTGCAAAGTTTTTTGCGCGATACGCATCGCAACTTGATAAATCATTGCGAACGGCTCGTTGTTCAAGCAGAAAATAACCTGCTACGTTGTACGATGACTGACAAACTAAGCCAGTCATTCCGACCCAATAACAACAAGGAAACAACATGACCAAATCCCGCCTCCTCATCGGTTTGTTCTGCGCCTTCAGCGCCTGCGCCATGGCCGCCCCTGCCCCGGCGGAAAAGGAAGTGGCCCAAGCGGTGGATCACCTGACCCAGGCGATGCTGCACAAAGACATCGCCGAACTGAACGCTCTGACCGCGCCGAACCTGACCTACGGCCACTCCAGCGGCAAGATTCAGGACAAGCAGGAATTCATCGCCGACATCGAGACCGGCCGCAGCGCATTCAGGACCCTGGAGATGCAGAAGCAGACCATCACGATGTCCGGCGATACCGCATTGGTGCGCCACCACTTCTCCGCGCAGGCGTTGAAAGGGACGGAGGTGATTCCGACCGAGATCGAGAATTTCCAGATCTGGCAGAAACAGGGCGGGAAATGGTTGTTGGTGGGGCGGCAGGCGTTCAGGTTCTGATAAACGCAAAGGACTCTGCCGGAAAACGAGCAGAGTCCTTACCTCATAAAATGAAGGCTTGTCTGTACTCCTGGCATTTCCCCGCTCCCGTTTCCTCCCCGCCCTGATATGCTGCACCGCTATACCGCCTCAGTTCGTCTTTATGGAGTGATCAATGACCCGACTACGCGTCAAGCATTTTGGCCCTATCCGCAATGGTGTGAAGAACAATGGCTGGATAGAGTTCAAACGCGTGACCGTTTTTGTGGGCAATCAGGGCTCGGGGAAAAGCACACTCGCCAAGCTTTATTCGACTTTTTCATGGATTGAAAAGGCGTTGGTGCGAGGCGACTATGACTTCAAATGGTTCGAGCGAAAAAACAAATTTATCAAACCCTACCTGACATACCATCGGCTCGAAAATTATCTTTCCGCGGAAACTGAAATCGAATACGAAGGTGAAGCGTATGCCATCAAGTATCTGCGCGGGCAGCTTCATATCAGCGAATTGACGGGTAAAAAGTACCACCTGCCTCAAATCATGTACGTGCCTGCCGAGCGCAACTTTATTGCTTATGTCAGGCACCCTCGGGAATTGAAACTTTCTTCGGACTCTCTCAAAGAGTTCTTGACTGAATTCGACGCGGCGAAGGCCAATATAAAAGGCTCATTGCTGCTTCCGATCAATCAGGCAGAACTCGAATACGACAAACTGAATGACATACTCAACATTCGGGAATCGGATTACAAACTGAGATTGGCCGATGCTTCCAGCGGTTTTCAATCGGCAGTGCCTCTGCATCTCGTGAGCCACTACCTGGCCAATACTGTTGAAGAACGAAGCGAAGAACGCCCGGAAACCATGAGTACTGACGAGCTGGATCGTTTCAGGAAAGAAGTCATGGAAATTTTCTCCGTCGAGACGCTGACGGAGGAGCAGCGTCGCATTGCTCTGTCCGCATTATCATCGAGATTCAATAAAACTGCGTTCATAAACATCGTGGAAGAACCCGAACAGAATCTATACCCGCGTTCGCAATGGGGCGTATTGCAAAGTCTTCTGCAATTCAATAATCAGGGTAAGGAAAATCGGTTGGTATTGACGACTCACAGCCCTTATGTGGTGAGTTATCTCACAATCGCTGTCCAAGGTAAGCATCTGCATGACGCCATAATTGAGAGAAATGCGGAGGAACTGTTAGCCCGGCTCGCAAAGGTAGTTCCGCTTCACTCACTGGTCGACGCTGACGAGCTCGTGATTTATCAGGCTGATGAAATGACTGGAAGCATCGAGAAGCTGCCTATGTCGGGAGGAATTCCTTCGGACCATAATTACCTCAACGAATCGCTTCGCGAAGGCAACGATTTATTCGATCAACTTCTCGATATCGAGGAGGCATTGGAGGCGTGAATTTCCTCGATGCTCAATGTCAAAGCGGCCCGTTCGTACAAGAGCGGTTTGGACTTTGTGATAACACATCTCGTCCGATCGCTTACGCCGATTCAGAGTCAGAAGAAAACTGGATCGCTACGGTCAGCAATCCGGAGCGCAAAGCAGTTATTTTTACAGCCATCGACAAGTGCGTGATAAGCGACATGGAACAACCTGGTCGAGGGCGTTGTGACTGCATGCTCACCACCGAGAAGCAGCTTTATCTAGTAGAGCTGAAGGAAAGAAACGGTAGCGCATGGAAAAACCATGCGATAGAGCAACTCGAATCAACTATTCAGTTTCTCCGGGCAACACACGGCGAGGACTACCTCAATAGTTTCAGCCCCAAAAAAGCATTTGTCTGTAATCGGAAGAAAAAGCCATTCGTCACTATTGAAACGGATAGAAAACAATATTTCTTCAGAACTTATAAATTCAAACTGGACATACAAACAACGGTACTCATCGTATGAAAGCTCTTCCTTAGAGCTTTAACAATCGAGTGCCGCGCTCGGCCCCTCCTCAAGTTCACAACCGAAACCGATCCACCGACCGCGCCAGCTGCCCCGCCAGATTCGACAATTCATCGGTGGTCGTCGCGGTCTGCCCGATCACCCGACTGTTGCCTTCGCTCATCCCGGCAATCATCTCCACCTGATGGGCGATCTCGTTACTGGCCTGGCTCTGTTCGCCAATCGTGCGGGTGATGTCGTTGACCAGTTGCGTGGTGTTCAGCGTGGCGTCGAGGATTTCCCGAATCGCCCGCTCGACTTCCGCCGTCACCGCCATGCCCTTGTCGACCTGCGCCACGCCGGCCTCCATGCTGGTGACCGCCTCGCGCGTGCTGCTCTGGATGCGCGCGACCATTGCGGCAATTTCCTGGGTCGAGGCGCTGGTGCGTGCGGCCAGACTGCGCACTTCATCCGCGACCACGGCAAAACCACGGCCCTGCTCACCTGCCCGCGCCGCCTCGATCGCGGCGTTGAGGGCCAGCAGGTTGGTCTGGTCGGCGATGCTCTTGATCACCTGAATGATGTTGAAGATCGCCTCGGATTCCTGATCCAGCGTGCGGATCACCTGCGCCGACTGCTGTGCCGAGCGGGCGATGTCGTCCATGTCGCTGACCACTTGATGTATCACCCCGCCGCCCTCCTTCGCTAGAGTTTCCGCCTGATTGGCCATGCTCAGCGCACGTTCGGCGTGGCGGGTGATTTCCTCGATGCTGGCGGTCATCTGACTGGCGGCGGCCGCCATGGTCCCGGCGGCAACGCTTTGCTGCTGGCTGCTGTCGGCGACCTGATGGCAGCCCTGACTGAGCTGCTCGCTCATGCCGCTGACACCGTGGGCGTTGCGCCGGACCACGTCGATCATGTTGCGCAAGTCACGTTGCATGGTCGCCAATGTGCGGATCAGCACACTGGCTTCGTCCTTGCCGGCGGGTTCGACAATCGGTTCGCTGAGATTGCCATGGGCAATGCTTTCAGCGATGCGGCTGGCAGATTTCAGCGGCCCCATGATACTCAGGATCACCCAGCGCCCCTGAATCAGCAGCAGCAAAAGACTGGCGATCAGCACCACACCAAGGGCCAGATTGGCATTGCTAATGGCCGCTTCGGTGCCTTCGCTGGTTTGCCGAGTGTTGCTTTCAATCAATTCGCTGAGCGTCGCCATTTGCTCTTCGAGCTGGCTGAACGCGGCATTGAACGTGCCGAGCTGCTGCTGGGCGGCATCCGGATTGTCCAGCGCCACGCCGACGATCTGCTCGGCGGATTTGATATAGGTGTCGAGGCTCGGCTTGATCTGCTCCAGCGCCGTGCGCAACTGCGGGTTGATCGGCAGCTTCAGGTTGTCATCCAGCACTTCACGAAAATGCCCGGCGTGCTCGGTGAGCGAATCGCGCACTTCTGTGGCGGTGGCGGTGCTCTTGCCCAGGCCGACCAGCATCGCCGAATAGACATCGGCGCGCAGGGCGTCGTGCATCATGTCCGCTTCCATGTGATTGCGCAGCGCGCTCATGCTCACCGTGTTATCGCCGACCGCCGTGGCCATCCGCAGATTGCCGACGTAACTGACCAGACTCACGATCAGCGCCGTCAGCAGGCTGGTCGCAATCAGCAACACCAAACGCAGTTTGATCGACACCGTGGAATCTCCCGTGGGCACGCTGGATTGCGCTTGTCGGATTTCAGTTAAGCCTATGTGCAGGGAACTGCCGACACAGAGCGTATCGGCTGATGTCAGGTGCGACTTGAATCCGGCAAAACTTTTCAAGCGTGAACCCGGTCACACCTTGCAGCGCCGATGGATAACGCCTTCATCGCTGGTTAACCCCGGCAGGCTATCAATCCATGGCTACGAACATTCATGCAGCTGAAGGAAACGCTTATGAAACGCGCACTGTGGTTTGGTCTGCTCGGCACGTTGGCAATCGGCACCGCACAGGCAGCAACGGAGAAAGTCGCAATCAATCTGGTCAGCGCCGACGGTGCGCCGCAGGCGATCGGTTCGGTCACGGTCAGCGAGACGCCGTACGGCCTGCTGTTCACACCCGAGCTGAAATCATTGCCGGCCGGCATCCACGGTTTTCATGTCCATGAAAACGGCAGCTGCGAAGCGGGCACGAAGGATGGCGTGAAAGGCGCGGCACTGGCCGCTGGCGGACACTTCGATCCGGCGAAAACCGGCAAGCATCTCGGCCCTTACGCCGATGGGCATCTGGGTGATCTGCCAGCGGTGTATGTGACGGCTGACGGGGTCGCCAACTATCCGGTGCTGGCACCGCGCCTGAAGAAGATGTCCGAGATCAAGGGCCACGCCCTGATGATTCACGCCGGCGGCGATAACCATTCCGACATGCCCAAGCCACTGGGCGGTGGCGGCGATCGCATGGCCTGTGGGGTGATCTGAACCGACTGAGCGGTGAAAACTCTGACTCACGGCTTTTCACCGCTCACGGAACTCCCGCGCGCCGTTCACCTCTGACGTTATGTAGTCCCTTCCCTTTTTGCTTAGCGCTTGTGGAGGAACACGTCATGCGCAAGTTAGTCCTGATTTCTTCTTTAATGCTTTGCCTGCCGGTCGGTTCGGCGCTGGCCCGCGTTGACGCGGGTGACGTCGCCACCTCGGCAGGTGTCTCCGCGTCGCTGTACTCGACCTTCAAGGACGACAAAATGGTGATTCCGGCCCGTGACGACGTGTCTGCGTTCGTTGCAAGCGGCGGGGCCATTCGTGGGGTTTATCTTGAGTCGGTACTGCAACAGGTGCGCCAGGCCAACCCTGGCTTGAACGCCAGTGATGAAGACCTGGCCAACGCCATTCTGGTGCAATACGAAGGCGTGCAGCAGTAGTCACGAGGGAAGCAGCGGCCGATGGACGGCCGCTGAGTGCACATAGGCAAACATGTCCGACGGCCTCTATGATGGAGGCCATGACGACGACCGTGCCCTTGCGCTCACCCTGCCCTCCCGGCGCCTGCATCTGCGGGCGCGATCCGTTGCTGGAAACGCCAGGCGCCGATCTGCGCATCCTGCGCTTGACTCGCGCTGAAGAAAAAATTCTTCTGGCGCGCCTGGAACAACTCAAAGACCTCGCCGACCTCAAACGCCTGCAACAGCGTATGCACGAGCAACTCGGCATCCGTGTCGACGTCGCCCCCGGTTTCAATGAAGTGCGCACCATGCGCGGCATCGCCATTCAGATCGACGAGCTGCCAGGCTTGTGTCGCAAGACTCGCGCGGCAATCCCGGCGGCGATTCGCAAGGGCCTGGAAAACCACCCGCAAATCGCCTTCGAACTGCTCAACGCCCACGACTTGCTGCGCGACACCTGATCACTTTTTCATGCCGACGCGTTTGCGCATCTCGGCGGTTATGGTCTGACGGGTTTTCTTCATTTCCGCCCAAGGCTCATCGCCGACTTCGGTCAGACGCTCGTGAACGTTGTAGATGTTCCAGTGATTACCGCCCTTGATTTCAGCAACTTCCTCTCGATACAGCGGCACAGACACCGGCATGCCTTCCCGCGCGCGTGCGGCGTAGGCGCAAATGGTGGTGGCACCGAGGCCGTTGCGCAGGTAATCGATGAAGATCCGCCCGACGCGGTTTTTCGGCCCGGACACCGCTGAAATCCGGTCCGGCAGCAACTTGGCCATGTGGCTGACGATGGCGTGGCTGAAGTCTTTCACTTCGTCCCAGCCGTGCTTGCGCGTCAATGGCACCACCAGGTGAATGCCTTTGCCGCCGCTGGTTTTCAGGAAGGCTTTGAGGCCCAGCTCATCGAGCACAGTCAGGGTCAGCGCGGTGGCTTCAACCATGCTTTTCCATGGCAGCGCAGGATCCGGGTCGAGGTCGAGGACGAAGCGATCGGGCTTGTCCAGATCCACCTTCGTCGCGTTCCAAGTGTGCAGTTCGACGGTGCTCATCTGCACCGCGCCGACCAGCGCTTCGGGATTGTTGATCATCATCACTGGCTGGCCGGTGACGTCCTTGTCCAGAGCAGTGATACCGGGAATGGCCAGGCGTTCGGCGTTCTTCTGGAAAAACAGTTCGCCGGCGATGCCGTCCGGTGCACGCACTAAGGCCACGGGACGATCCTTGAGTTGCGGCAGGATGTGTTCGGCAACGCTGGCGTAATACTGCGCCAGTTGCATCTTGGTTGTGCCGCTGACCGCATCGATCACTCGATCGGGGTGAGTGATGCGTACCTTGCCGCCGGCCAGACCTGCTTGCGAAGGCGCGGTTTCGGCTTTTTTGCTGGCGGCGGTTTTCTTTGCCGGCTGCTTTTCGGCGGTTTTGGTCTTTTCGGTTTTTTCGGTTTTTTCGGTTTTTTCGGACTTGGCAGCTTTCACAGGCTTCGCTCGCTCCTCGGTAATGTCCTTGGCCGGTTTGTCATCGCGCAAACCATGGAACACGGCATGCCGCACCGAGCCGTCCTTGGTCATCTCGGCGAACGCCACTTCGGCCAGCAGTTTGGGTTTGAGCCAGTGCACGCCTTTGGCCTCAAAACCGCTGGGCGGATTGACCACTGCCGCGCTTTTGGTCTGCAACGGCTTGAGTTGGGCGAGGATGCTTTTCAACGTGGTTTCGTTGAACCCGGTGCCGACCTTGCCGGCGTAGCGCAACTCGCCACTGTCAGCGTCGTGCAGGCCGAGCAGCAAGGCACCGAAGGCACTGCGCGCGCCTTTCGGATCGGTGTAGCCGACGATGACGAATTCCTGGCGATGTTTGCACTTGAGCTTGATCCAGTCGCCGCTGCGCCGCGACACATAAGGCGAGCCGAGCCGCTTGCCGATCAGGCCCTCCATCTGCATTTGGCAGGCGCTGTTGAGCAGCGCATCGGGGGTTTCTTCGAAGGCTTCGGAGAAGCGCAGCGTTGACGATTCTTTCTGCGCGCCGAGGATGGTGCTCAGCGCGGCGCGGCGTTCTTCGACCGGCACGTCGCGCAGGTCGACGCCATTGAGATACGGCACGTCGAACAGGTAATAAACAATATTGCCGCTGCGCCCGGCATCGAAGGCATTCTGCAGCGCCTGAAAATCCGGCACGCCTTGCTCGTTGGCCACGACCATTTCGCCATCGAGCCAGGCCGATTCCAGACCCAGCGCCGCCAGCGCTTTGGCCTGCTGCGGCAGTTTGTGCGTCCAGTCATGGCCGTTGCGGGTGAACAGCTGCACCTCATCGTGATCGATCCGCGCCATGATCCGGTAGCCGTCAAACTTGATCTCGTAGCTCCACTGCCCTTCGGGCGCGCTGTCGACCAGCGTCGCCAGTTCCGGCTTGATCAGCGCTGGGAGCTTGGCCTTGCGTGCGCCGGTAAGCTGCCCGGACGCCTGCTTGCGCGGTTTGGCCGGGGCCTTCTTTACCGGTTTGGCCTTATCGGCGGCAGCCGCCGGTTTACCGACAATCGTGCGCTCGCTGAGCACGCTGTCGGGCTCGGCGACCAGCACGTCGAAATCATCCTGCGGTCGCGCGGCGTTGTCCTGATGCTTGATCAGGAACCATTGTTCCTTCTTGCCCGGCATGTGCGTGCGCACCAGATTCCACACGCCGCCGAGCTTCTCGCCTTGCAACTCAAACTTGAGCCGGCCCTTGGCATAGGCCTTGTGCGGATCTTCCAGCGGAATCCACACACCGCGATCCCAGACGATCACATCACCGGCACCGTAATGCCCCTCGGGAATGCTGCCTTCGAACGTCGCGTAATCGAGCGGATGATCCTCGACATGAATCGCCAGACGCTTGACCGACGGGTCCAGCGACGGCCCCTTCGGCACCGCCCAACTCTTCAGGGCGCCGTCGAGTTCCAGGCGAAAGTCGTAATGCAGGTGCGAAGCGTCGTGCTTCTGGATGCAGAACTGCAACGCATGATCCTTGGCCGACTTACGGCCCGAGCGCTTGATTGCGGCCGGTTCCGACGTCGCGGAAAAATCACGCATGCGGTTGTAATCGTCGAGGTTCCTGTTCATGAGCACACCGATGGCAGACGGGTTCTGTTATGCAGAAGAGCGACACGGCGGCGGAAAAATTCAATCGAGGTAAAAAAGCCCCGGACGGATGGAGCGGCCGGGGCTTGTAACGACACATCCAGTAATTGGCTGGGCTGGCTAAACAGAGTGCAGACGCTAAGGTTTTTTCAAGTTCTTGAAAGGGAGGCAATGGAATGCCTGCTGCTGCAAAAGCCTGTCGTCTGAGAACGGGCCGATACTCTGAAACCGGAAGAATTTATCTGCTGACCGCTGTGGTTAACCGACATGAGCGTGTTTTTAACGAT
Organism: Pseudomonas sp. ef1; assembly: GCF_007293365.2. NCBI lineage: Bacteria > Pseudomonadati > Pseudomonadota > Gammaproteobacteria > Pseudomonadales > Pseudomonadaceae > Pseudomonas > Pseudomonas sp. ef1. The sequence goes on from NZ_CM129815.1 coordinate 4,571,859, forward strand.
TGGCACGATGGGAGATTGGTGGTCAACGAGTTGCGACGTTGCAGTGATGCCGGGTTAGTCACCTCTCTGGCTTGGGTCGTCATGCCAGACCACCTGCATTGGCTAGTTGAGCTCAACGAGGGCTCGCTTGCAGATTTGATGTGTCGCGTTAAATCCCGAAGTTGCCAGGCATACAATCGAAGACATGGTCGCCAGGGACAATTATGGCAGCGAGGCTATTACGACCGCGCCTTGAGGCGAGATGAGGATCTTAGAGCCGCTGCGCTCTATGTAGTCAAGAATCCTGTAAGAGCCGGTCTGGTGGCGCGCCTTGGGGACTACCCTTTGTGGGATGCTATCTGGCTCTGAAGATCAAAAGATCGCAGCCTTCGGCAGCTCCTACAGGTGCACCGTATTTCAAAGGTAGGAGATGCCGAAGGCTGCGATCTTTATGGTTCTCAAAGACTCTGCCTCCGAGCCGGCCTGGTGGCGCGCTTGGGAGATTATTCTTTGTGGGACGCTATCTGGCTCTGAAGATCAAAAGATCGCAGCCTTCGGCAGCTCCTACAGTTGCACCGTATTTCAAAGGTAGGAGCTGCCGAAGGCTGCGATCTTTATGGTTCTCAAAGACTCTGCCTCCGAGCCGGCCTGGTGGCGCGCTTGGGTGATTATTCTTTGCGGGACGCTATCTGGCTCTGAAGATCAAAAGATCGCAGCCTTCGGCAGCTCCTACAGGTGCACCGTATTTCAAAGGTAGGAGATGCCGAAGGCTGCGATCTTTATGGTTCTCAAAGACTCTGCCTCCGAGCCGGCCTGGTGGCGCGCTTGGGAGATTATTCTTTGCGGGACGCTATCTGGCTCTGAAGATCAAAAGATCGCAGCCTTCGGCAGCTCCTACAGGTGCACCGTATTTCAAAGGTAGGAGATGCCGAAGGCTGCGATCTTTATGGTTCTCAAAGACTCTGCCTCCGAGCCGGCCTGGTGGCGCGCTTGGGAGATTATTCTTTGTGGGACGCTATCTGGCTCTGAAGATCAAAAGATCGCAGCCTTCGGCAGCTCCTACGGGTGCACCGTATTTCAAAGGTAGGAGCTGCCGAAGGCTGCGATCTTTATGGTTCTCAAAAGCTATGCCTTGCGAGCCGGCCTGGTGGCGCTTGGGTGATTATTCTTTGCGGGACGCTATCTGGCTCTGAAAATCAAAAGATCGCAGCCTTCGGCAGCTCCTACAGGTGCACCGTATTTCAAAGGTAGGAGCTGCCGAAGGCTGCGATCTTTATGGTTCTCAAAGGCTATGCCTTGCGAGCCGGCCTGGTGGCGCGCTTGGGTGATTATTCTTTGCGGGACGCTATCTGGCTCTGAAGATCAAAAGATCGCAGCCTTCGGCAGCTCCTACAGGTGCACCGTATTTCAAAGGTAGGAGCTGCCGAAGGCTGCGATCTTTTGACGTTGCTTCAGGCTTGCCCTTTTGCCTGCTGTTCCAGATGCACCTGCAGATCCGGATCGATCTGTAAGGCTGCGGCCAGCTCATCGAGATAGCTGCGTTCGGCGTGCTGTTGATCGTCTACCAGCATGACGCTGGCCAGGTACATTTCGGCGGCTACGGCCGGGTCGCCGTCAGCGGATTGCGCCACTTCCCGGGGATCCAGCGGTTTGGCGACTTCGGCGTCGAGCCATTGCTGCAACTGCGGGTCGGCGGTGTGTTTGCCGATTTCGCTGCTGATGAGATGCTTTTCTGCGTCGTCGATGCGTCCGTCAGCCTTGGCGGCGGCGATCAGGGCGCGCAGTACCGCGTGGCTGTGGGTTTCGATTTGCGGGCCGGCGAGCAGGTCGGCGGTTTGTGGCAGCTCCTGCGGCGCGGTGCTGGCCTGGCTGCGTTGCCAGGCTTGATACGCTTGGTAAGCCATCATGCCCAGCGATGCGAGCGCCGCGTAACTGGTCCCGCCGGTACGGCTTCTGCTACCGCCACCGAGGGCGCTTCCCAAGCCACCGCCGCCGAGCAAGCCACCGAGCAAACCTCCCAGGCCGCCGAGGCCACCCGAAGCAGCCGCGCCACCCGCTCCGGACTGACTGCCGCCGCCCAACAGTCCACCAAGTAAACCGCCCAGGCCGTCACCGGCCGAAGCTCCGCGTTGTTGTCCCGCCGAGGCCTGGCCTCGCAGCAGTTGTTCAAGCAAATCGCTGGTGTTCATGACGTTATCCTCCGAGGCCACGGCCCGATTGCGTCAGGCAACGATAGACCGACGCAGCCATAGCGCCAGCACCGTTGAGCTGACGCCCGATCACCGTTGAATCGCCATGCGAGAAAATTTTCGCCAGCCAGCTAAGATTCAGGGGGTGGTGAACCTTATCCCGGCCAAACCGGTCGATAGCTGCAACCCGACCCGGTTTGCCGACGCCCTTTCTGATGATGGGCGATAACCGGCTTGCTTCACTTTCTGGAGAACGCCCTCGTGATATCAACCGTACACATCGCCAGGCTGAAAGCATGGGGCGCCCATGGTTTTACCGCGACCGGCGTGGTGACCGCCTTCCTTGCCACCCTCGCGCTGCTGGAAAACCAGCCGATTCATTGCCTGATGTGGCTGGGCGTAGCGCTGATCGTCGACGGCCTCGATGGCGCACTGGCGCGCAAGGTCAATGTGCAATCGGTGCTGCCGAGTTTCGACGGTTCGATCCTCGATCTGGTGATCGATTACCTGACTTATGTATTCATCCCGGCACTGTTTATCTACCGCTACATTCCCCTGCCCGATTACACCCTATTGCTGACGGTGTCGGTGATTCTGGTGTCGTCGCTGTTCTGTTTCTGCAACGTCAACATGAAGAGCAAGGACAACTATTTTGTCGGCTTCCCGGCGGCCTGGAACGTGGTCGCGCTGTGCCTGTACATCATTGGCCCGGGCCCGTGGATTACCTTTCTCATCGTGATCGGGCTGGCGCTGCTGACGGTGACGCGGATGAAGTTCCTGCACCCGTTTCGCGTGCGGCGTTTCATGCCGATCAATATCGCGGTGACGGCGATCTGGCTGTTGTGCAGCCTGTCACTGGTGCTCAATCACCCGGTGATCAACCCGCTGGTGATGGGCTTGTGGCTGCTGATGTCGGCTTATTTCCTGGGGATCTGCATCTGGCGCACGGCGCTGGAGTGGTTTGATCGCGGCCATTTGAAATAAGCACATTCCCTGTGGGAGCGAGCCTGCTCGCGAATGCGGTCGTTCCATCAACATCAAGGTTGGCTGGCACACCGCTTTCGCGAGCAGGCTCGCTCCCACAGAGATCTTCATCGATCAGGAGATCCGATGGGGACTAGCGCTTGGTAATCACCACCTCCAGATACTCACTCGGCACCACCAGCGATGCCTCCCCGGCGCGATTCGAGCGATTGAGCAGCTCCGTCAGATCATCCTCCAACGCCTGCCCCGCCTCCGCCGATAACACTGCAAAAGCCTTGTGCACCGGCCCATACCAGTGCCGAAAGATATCAATGAAATGCGCCGCCGAGCGGTAGCGGAAGTTGAAGTGGCTGCGGGTCACGCGCACGACAAAATCGCGGTCATCGAAATGCTTGTGCAGCCACGCATCCGAGCCCCAGTTCGATGGCGGCTGAGCAACCGCGGGCGGTGGCAGATGCTGGCCGAGAATCTTGAACATCTGGCCGACGAAGCCCTCCGGCGTCCAGTTCGCCATACCGATCCGCCCGCCCCGCCGACAGACCCGCCCCAGTTCAGCAGCGGCGGTGACCTGGTCAGGCGCGAACATCACGCCGAACGTCGACAACACGGCGTCGTAGCTTTCATCGGGAAAAGGCAAAGCCTCGGCATCGGCCACCTGAAAAATCACCTCCAGATGCTCGGCCCGGGCGCGATCCTGACCACGCTCCAGCAATGCCGCCACATAATCGGTCGAAGTCACTACACACCCGCGCCGCGCCGCTGCCAGGGTTGCATTGCCGTTGCCGGCAGCGACATCCAACACCTGTTCATCACAACGCAGATCGCAAGCCTCGGCGAGGTTTTCCCCAACAATTTGCAATGTGGTGCCGATCACGGCGTAGTCGCCACTGGCCCAAGCGACTTTCTGACGTTCCTTCAGGGCATTGAGATCAATCGGGGTACTCATGACAGCGAGCTCCGTGGCAGAGAGAATGCACAGGCTACGACGCGGACCGTGCTTGGTCACTATCGCGCCGAGGCTGCCCGGCGTCCCTGTCAATCGTCCGCCAGCCCCATAAACCCGGCACTTTGCCGATGAGTGGCGCAAATCTGTCAAGCACCTGATACACCTTGCGCATTGTCAGCGTTGCGGGATTGGTTTCTGATGCGGGCTCGCCCACGCAAAGGACTCGACCGATGTCACTGCACCTCGACTGGCTCGCCGCGCACATGCAACACAGCGATCGCTACGCGGCGTGGATTCACCAACAATTCCACTACGAATACGCCGACCAGCCCCTGGCTCAATGGCAGCGTGAATTTGCCGAGGGCCAAAGCAATGGTGAATGGTCGTGCCTGATTGCCATGGACGGTGAACGCCTGCTCGGTGGTGCCGCACTGGCCCGCAACGATTTGACTGAACGCGACGATCTCGGCCCATGGCTCGCCTGCGTATTCGTTGACCCCGAGGCGCGCGGGCGAGGCTTGGCGGAGCAGCTGATTGAAGGGATTTGCGAGGCAGCAAAGCAGCGTGGGGTGTCGCGGTTGTACTTGCACACGCAAGACAAACACGACTACTACAGTAAACGCGGCTGGCAGCTTTTGGAGCGTTTCCAGGCGTGGGAGAAAACACAATGGCTCATGGTCCGCGACCTGTGAGCCATTGGTTTTTTTGATCAGGCTGCCGGAGCTTTCGCCTCCTCCAGCAACTGCTTGATCATCTGCTCCTGCTCGGCATAACGACCTTCACCGAAGTGGCTGTAACGCATCTGGCCCTTGGCGTCGATCAGGTAATGCGCCGGCCAGTATTGATTGTCGAAGTTGCGCCAGATTGCGTAGTTGTTGTCGATCGCTACCGGGTAGGTGATGCCGAGTTTTTTCACCTGGTCCTTGACGTTGTTGATGATGCGCTCGTAGCCATACTCGGGTGTGTGCACGCCGATCACCACCAGGCCGTCCTTCTCGTATTTCTTCGCCCAGTCTTTGACGTACGGCAGGGTGTGCTGGCAGTTGATGCAGTCGTAGGTCCAGAAGTCCACCAGCACCACTTTGCCGCGCAGGGATTCGGCACTGAGCTCTGGTGAATTGAGCCATTGCACAGCGCCCGACAGCGACGGCATCGCGCCCCGCGCCTCGTCCGTCATCGAATCGGCGCGGACCTTGCTGACGAAGTAGTCGACCACTTTCGGCACGTTTTCCAGGACGTTTTTCTCGACGCTGGCCACGCCCTCCGAAGACGTATTGGCGAGCAGGGTTTTGTCGGCGCCCGTCGAGATCACCGCGACCGTCGCAAGTACCGCAACCCCGGCACCACGGCGCAACCAGCCGCTGAACGGGATCGACGGTTTCAGCCGATTGACCAGACCGCGCCCGGCGAAGATCAACGTTCCCAGCGACAAGGCACTGCCGACGCCGTAAGCCAGCAGCAACAGGCTGGTCTGGGCATTGGCGCCTTGCAACATTGCGCCGGTCAGAATCACCCCAAGGATCGGCCCGGCACAGGGCGCCCACAACAGGCCGGTGGCGACGCCGAGCATGATCGAGCCCATCGGTCCGGCTCTTTTACGGGTGTCCTGATCGAGACGATTGCCCAGGGCGACGAAGGGCCTGGTCAGCCAGTCACCGACGCGGGCCGAGATCAGCGACAGGGCGAACAGCGCCATGACCAACAAGGCGACGTGGCGGCCGGTATTGCTGGCCTGAATCACCCACTCGCTGCTGACCACCGCGAGGCTTGAGATCAGCGCAAAGGTCAGCGCCATGCCAGCGAGAGTCAGGAGGATCGAGGAGCGGGTACGGTTGGCGCCAGCGAACAGAAACGGCACCACCGGCAGGATGCACGGACTGAGGACGGTCAGCAGACCGCCGAGAAATGCAATGAGGTACATAAGGGGTCACCTTGGAATGGGGGCTGGGCACGCAACCGGGCAGCGAGGGAAACGCCCCTCGCTAGCCTGCTTTATTCACGCCGTGGCTCATGCAGTCTGGCCGTCGAGCAACTGCCCTTGAGGCGTGCGACTGGTACCGTTTTCCGCGACCAGTTGGCCTTGTGGTGTACGGCTGGAACCATCAGCGGCAACCATCTGGCCTTGCGGCGTGCGGCTGGAACCATCAGCGGCAACCATCTGGCCTTGCGGCGTGCGGCTGGAACCATCTGCGGCAACCATCTGCCCCTGCGGTGTGCGGCTGGAACCATCAGCGGCGACCATCTGCCCCTGCGGCGTGCGGCTGGAGCCGTCAGCGGCGATCAGTGCATCGCTGCCCTCCTTCGCGACCGTGGTCAGCTGGAAGCAGGTGCTGCTGGCGCAGCTGCTCTGCTCCAAGGCACTGTTGGCGTGGGCGGCGGCACCGGTGAAGGCGAAGGCTGCTGCGGTCAGAAAGCGCGAGACGTTGTTCATGGCAAAACTCCTTGCAGAAAAAGTAGGGATGACTCAGTTCTGGTTGTTGCAGCCGTCAGCGAATTTGCTGTAATCCAGCTCGCGGGTTTTGCCGGCGGAATCGAGGTAGGTCATGCGCGCCTCGGTGATGCCGCAGGTCACCGAGGTGTCTTCGGTCATCGACAGCACTTTCTGGATATCCAGATGGGTGCCGTAGGTGTAGGTTTGCCGGCTGACGTCAGCTTCGGCGTGGGCCGACAGGGTGCAGATGTTCAGAGCGGCGAACAGGCAGGCGGCGAATACGGATTTGTTGTTCATGGTGTAGTCCTCAAGGCTTCAGGGGGTTTGAGCCGAGGCGGTCTGTGTGTGCCTCGATGGAGCCTATTTGAGGCGCTTGAGGTATCGCGTCTGTGTCAGGAAAGGACGAGAATCACTCGTTGTGTATCCATGCAGTGTGTAGATACAGAGCGATACAAAACCCCGAAAAAATCGTGATTTTGCGTCGGTGTGTATCCGCCGTCGCGACAGATACACTGCAATACAAAGGCAGGCAGGCGTGCGGTCAGCGGCGCTATAGACTGCACGGCATTCCCCCTTTTGACAGAGGCTTGAACCGATGGAACATGTCGATCACATTCTCATCGTCGACGACGACCGCGAGATCCGTGAACTGGTAGGCAACTACCTGAAGAAGAACGGCCTGCGCACGACAGTGGTCGCTGATGGCCGGCAGATGCGCAGCTTCCTTGATGCCAACACCGTCGACCTGATCGTGCTCGACATCATGATGCCCGGTGACGATGGCCTGCAGTTGTGCCGCGAATTGCGCGTGGGCAAACACAAGGCGACGCCGGTGCTGATGCTCACCGCGCGCAACGATGAAACCGACCGCATCATCGGTCTGGAAATGGGCGCGGACGATTACCTGACCAAGCCCTTCGCCGCCCGCGAGCTGCTGGCGCGGATCAACGCCGTGTTGCGCCGCACACGCATGTTGCCGCCGAACCTGGTGGTCACCGAAGCCGGACGCCTGCTGGCCTTCGGTCGTTGGCAGCTGGACACCTCGGCCCGCCACCTGCTCGACAGCGACGGCACCATGGTTGCCCTCAGCGGCGCCGAATACCGCCTGCTGCGGGTGTTCCTCGACCATCCGCAACGGGTGCTCAGCCGTGATCAGTTACTCAATTTGACCCAAGGGCGCGAGGCCGATCTGTTCGACCGCTCCATCGATCTGCTGGTCAGTCGCCTGCGTCAACGCCTGCTGGACGATGCTCGCGAGCCGGCCTATATCAAGACCGTGCGCAGTGAAGGTTATGTGTTCTCGCTGCCGGTCGAACTGCTTGGGGCTTCGGCATGAAACTCAAGCTGCAATGGCCGCGCACTCTCGCCTCGCGCCTGTCGCTGATTTTCCTGATCGGACTGATTCTGGCGCAGGGCCTGTCGTTTGGCGCGCAGTATTACGAGCGTTACCAGAGCGCGAAAAGCACCATGCTCGGCAACCTCGAAACCGACGTCTCGACTTCGATGGCGATCCTCGATCGCCTGCCCGCCGCCGAACGCGAGGCCTGGCTGCCGCGACTGGCCCGGCGCAATTACGGCTACCTGCTCAACGAGGGCGAACCGGGCATGCCGGTGACCTCGGCTGAAAAGTCCGTCGCGATCGCCTCGATTACGGCGGCCATCGGCGACACTTATCCAATCGTGTTTACCGAAGTTCCGGGCGGTCCGAGACAACACTTCCAGGGCCACCTGCGCCTGAGCGACGGCAGCCCGGTGACCATCGATATCCGTCCGGCGATGGTGCCGCTGTCACCGTGGTTGCCGGTGGTGCTGCTGGGCCAACTGGCATTGCTGATCCTCTGCACCTGGCTCGCCGTGCGCATCGCCATTCGCCCCCTCACCCGCCTCGCCAATGCGGTGGAAACCCTCGACCCCAACGCCCATCCGATCAAACTCGACGAGCAAGGGCCGACCGAAGTGGTCCACGCCGCGCGGGCGTTCAACGCCATGCAAACGCGCATCGCCGCTTACCTGAAAGAACGCATGCAACTGCTCGCGGCGATTTCCCACGACCTGCAAACGCCGATCACCCGGATGAAATTGCGCGCAGAGTTCATGGACGACTCGGTCGAAAAAGACAAACTGAGCAGCGATCTCGGCGAAATCGAGCATCTGGTGCGCGAAGGCGTGGCCTACGCCCGCAGCGTTCACGGCGCCACCGAGGAAAGCCGGCGTACCGATCTCGACTCGTTCCTCGACAGCCTGGTCTTCGACTATCAGGACATGGGCAAGGACGTGCAACTCGGCGGCAAGAGCAAGGCGGTAATCGAAACCCGCCCGCAGGCCCTGCGCCGGGTCCTGGTGAACCTGACCGACAACGCCCTGAAATTCGCCGGCTCCGCGCAATTGCAGGTCGAAGCGCAGGGCAACAGCCTGTCGGTGAAAGTCCTCGATCGCGGCCCGGGCATCGCCGAGGCCGAACTGGCGCAAGTAATGGAACCGTTCTACCGCGTGGAAAACTCGCGCAATCGTGATACCGGCGGCACCGGGCTCGGACTGGCGATCGCCCAGCAATTGGCGATGGCGCTGGGTGGCTCGCTGCTGTTGAGCAATCGTGAAGGTGGCGGGTTGTGCGCTGAACTGAAGTTGCCGCTGCCACGTTGAGAAAAACACCGGCTAGACTCATTCATTACCCAGTCGAGGGGGCCGCAGGACGTCTGCTGTGCCCTGCCCCAATCCGTGACCACCGCCCGGTGGCGCCTGCCTCGACATTCAACGCCGCCGGACGGTGATCCTGTTTCAGGAGCACACGTGATGAATGAGGCGAAGCTCAACGAATTCATGGGCAAACTGGTCAACGACATGGGCGGCGCGGCGATGCTGGCCAATGTCATTGTCGGCGAAGAACTCGGTCTGTACCGGGCAATGGCCGACAGCCAACCGATCAGCCCCGAAGCCCTCGCAGCAAAAACCACCTGCAATCCGCGCCTGGTGCGCGAATGGCTCAGCGCCCATGCCGCGTCCGGTTACATGGAACACTCTGACGGTCAGTTTCGTTTGCCCGAAGAGCAAGCCTTGGCGCTGGCCGTGGAGGAATCCCCCGTGTACGTCGCCGGCGGTCTCGGCGTGGTGGCGTCGTTTTTCCATGACAAGGACAAACTGGTCAAGGCCATGCGCGGCAATGGCGCGCTGTCCTGGGGCGATCACCACCCGTGCATGTTCAGCGGCACCGAACGTTTCTTCCGCCCCGGCTACAAAGGTCACCTGATTGCCGAATGGCTTCCGGCCCTGGACGGTGTGGTGGCCAAACTCGAACGCGGCGCCAAGGTTGCCGACATCGGCTACGGTCACGGCGCCTCGACGGTGATCATGGCCCAGGCGTTTCCCAAATCGCAATTTGTCGGCTTCGACTTCCACGCGCCGTCAGTCACCGTGGCCACGCAACGGGCCGAAGAAGGCGGCGTGGGCAATCGCGCCAGATTCTTCGAGGGCACGGCGAAAAACTATCCCGGCGGCGACTACGATCTGATCTGCTTTTTCGACTGCCTGCACGACATGGGCGACCCGGTCGGCGCCGCTCGCCACGCTTATGAGTCGCTGAAAGACGACGGCACGGTGTTGCTGGTCGAACCGTTCGCCAACGACAAACTGGACGATAATCTCAACGCGGTCGGGCGCCTGTTCTACGCCGCCTCGACGTTTATCTGCACGCCCAATTCGCTGTCCCAGGAAGTCGGCCTCGGGCTCGGTGCGCAGGCTGGGGAAATGCGCCTGCGCAAAGTTTTTGTCGAGGCCGGGTTCAAGCAGTTCCGTCGCGCCACGCAGACACCGTTCAACCTGATACTGGAGGCGCGCAAGTAACCCGAGCGGATCGCATGCTAACCTGCGGGCACTGCCCATTCTGGAGTGCTGAGCATGCTCGATAGCCCGATCCGCGAACATCTCGATACGCTGTTGCAGGCCATGGCCGACGATAAATTCCTGATATTGACCGGCGCCGGCATCAGCACGCCATCGGGCATTCCGGACTATCGCGACAGTGACGGCGTGCGTCGTGGGCGGCAGCCGATGATGTATCAGGAATTTCTCGCCGCCCCGGAATCACGCCGGCGGTATTGGGCGCGGGCCATGCTCGGTTGGCCGAGCGTCCGTCAGGCCCGACCGAATGCCGCGCATGAGGCGCTGGCGACGTTGCAGCAGCGTGGCCGGATCAGCGCTTTGATCACGCAGAACGTCGATACCTTGCACGATCAGGCCGGCAGCCAGGATGTGATCGAGCTGCATGGCAGTCTGCATCGAGTGCTGTGCCTGGATTGCGGGCAACGCAGCAAGCGCGATGCGATCCAGCAGCAGATGGAGGCACAGAATCCCTACCTGAGTGGTGTTGATGCGGTGCAGGCGCCGGATGGCGATACCTTGCTGGATCCGGCGTTTGAAGCGCGGTTTCAAGTGCCCCGGTGCCCGCATTGCGCGGATGAGCGGATGAAACCGGATGTGGTGTTCTTCGGCGAGAACGTGGCGCAGCCGACGGCAGCGCGGGCGCTGGCCGCTGCCGAGAATGCGGCGGGTTTGCTGGTGGTGGGGTCGTCGTTGATGGCGTATTCGGCGTTTCGCTTGTGTCGGGTGATCGCCGAGCGTGGCAAGCCGTTGATGGCGATCAATCTGGGCAAGACCCGGGCGGATGATCTGCTCGATTTGAAGATTGAAGGCTCGTGTGAGGAGCTTTTGCCGTGGTTGTTGGAGGAGCTGGGTCGGTGAATTTTCGAGTATTGCGCTCGACTTGAGATTTGCCCCTCACCCTGGCCCTTTACCGAGGGAGAGGGCCAGGGTGAGGTGTTCTGGCTTAGTGCGCCCGATCCAGCCCCGCCAGCAATGCGCTGTCGTGGCTGTAGATATCCGGCGCATAACGCACCTGGCCGCTGCTGTCGACTTGCGCCGTCCAGTAAGTCATCAGGATCGGCACTGGCGCCGACAGGCGAAATTCATGGGTGGTACCGGTCGCCAGCAAAGTATCGGTACGGGCTTTTTCTGCCGGGGACAGCAGCAGATCGCGCAGTTGCAGCGGGTGCTCGACCCGCACGCAACCGGAGCTGAACGCCCGTGGGCCTTTGTCGAACAGCGCCTTGCTCGGCGTGTCGTGCAGGTACACCGAGAACGGGTTGGGGAAACGGATGACCATTTGCCCCAGCGGATTGCGCGGGCCGGCGTCCTGGCGCAGGAGGATGTTGCCGGGGTTGTCCCAGTCGATATCCGCCGCCGCCAGAGGCTGACCGTTGGCGTCGAGCACTTGCAGATTCTGGCGGCTGAGGAAGGTCTGGTCCTTGCGGATTTCCGGCAGTTTGTCTTCCTTCCAGATGGTCGGCGGTACGGTCCAGGTCGGATTCAGCGTCAGGCGGGTGACGCGGGATTTGAGCAGCGGCGTCTGGCGTTCGGCGCGGCCGACCTGGGTGCGGGTCTGCCACACCGGTTGACCGCCCTGATACAGCGTCAGCTCAGCGGCGGCGACATTGACCACCAGACCACTGGGCTCCATGTCCTGGGCCATCCAGCGGAAACGTTCGAGATTGACCCGCAACTGATCGCGGCGGGTCAGCGGGCTGATGTTCAGCTCGGCAATGGTGCCCGGCCCGACCACGCCGTCAGCCTGCAACGAATGGCTGGCCTGAAAGTGTTTCACTGCCTCCACCAGCACGTCATCGTAGGCGTTGTCCGGCGTCACCAGTGCATGTGCGAGATAGCCTTCGCTGTACAAGCGTCGGGCCAGTTCCGGCACGCGCGGGTCTTCCATCGCCGGGCGCAGCAACGGGCCGCTGCCGACCGGCTGCCATTGCGGCAAGGCTTGCAAGCGTTGCGCGGCATACAACTGCCGCAGGCTCTGATATTGCGGCAGATGCGGGCGCGCCAGGTTGAACGCCGCAGCAATATCGTTCATGCCCGGCACGGCAATGCTGAGCAATTGCGCCTGACGATCGGTTGGCGGGCCGTCGACACGCCACAGCGGTTCGAAATGCGATTGCAACAGACGGCCGTAATGCAGATCCTGCAAGGCCTGCAGATAGTTGCGGCTGATGTCGATATCGGCACACAACTCGCCATCCTGCGGCGGCGTTGTGGCCACGGCGTAGCGATTCGGATTCAACCCATCATCGGCCAACAGCTGCAATTGCGCGCGCAATGCCGGCAAGCGTGCCGACTCACTCGCCCACACCGGCATCCAGTCCTGCTGTTCATAAAACGCCTGCAATTGGCTCAACGCCGGGCCATTGAGGCGCGGAGCGATCGCCGGGCACGACTGCGCCAGGCTGATCAAAACTGCCTGCAACGGGCTGCGCGGCTCGACCGGCAATTGCGTTTCAGGCGTCGGCAGGGTTTCGAGCGGGGGCAGCGGCTCATCGGCGCAAGCGACAAACGGCGCAGCGAGCAAACAAATGCTCAAGTAGCATGCGTACTTTTTGAACAACTGCTTTACTCCAATCCATGGCCGTCCAGATGACGGTCAACCTTACATCAGGTGCGCTGAACAGTCAGGCTCGAACCGCGAGCCTGCGGGTATTGACTGGGAGTCAGGAGCCAAAGTGCCGTTTATGTAGCAAGTTGAGGACACTTTATAAAATGTTGACGTTTTTGCGCCGACTTCTGTTGAGCACCGCGACCCTTGTCGCCGTGACCAGCCCAGTATTTGCCGCCGGCAAGCCATCGCCGGTTCTCTACAACAGCCTCGCCCACGCCGCGCCGGAACTCAATCCCCAAGCGCTCAAAGGTGCATTGAGTGCCATGCAATGCGCGGTCAACAACGGCGCCAAACCCTCGCGACATCTGGCGATCATCGATTATTCGCAACCGTCCACCGAACGGCGTTTGTGGATCTTCGACCTGAGCAAACAGAAGCTGGTGCTGCGCGACCTGGTTGCCCACGGTTCCAATTCAGGGGAAAACTTCGCCACGCAATTTTCCAACCGCGAAGGCAGTTACCAGTCCAGTCTCGGCCTGTTCCGCACGCAGGAAAGCTACGAAGGCACCCACGGCTACTCGCTGCGCATGGATGGTCTGGAACCCGGTTTCAATGATCTGGCCCGCGATCGCGCGATCGTGATTCATGCTGCCAGTTACGTGAACCCGCTGTGGAGCAAGCGTCAGGGGCGTATCGGCCGCAGTCAGGGTTGCCCCGCCGTGCGGCCGCAGATCGCCAAACAGGTGATCGATCGCCTGAAGAACGGCCAGTTCATGTTTTCCTGGTATCCGGATCAACGCTGGTTGCAGAAGTCACCGTATCTGAACTGCCAGCCGCAGCAGGTGGCGAGCATTCTCAACACCCACGCCAGTTAACGCGCGTCGCCTCCGGCGGGTTTGTAGAAGAGGAACCTGCCGGTCTGCGCCGTGTTGCGATAGGCCTTGGCCCAACTCGGGTGCACGCCGCGATCATGAAAATACAGGGCACCGCGCGTGCGGTCCTTGAGCTGACGGTTCAACGCCTTGCCGGCGATTTCCTTGGCCAGCGCGTATTCGGCGTCTTCCTTGACCTGATCGGGCCTGCCATCGCACCACCAGGAAAACTGGCAGTTGCCGCTTTCCGAACCTTGCTTGACCACCGCGCATACCGTGTCGGGAAAGCCGTCATGGCCGAGGCGATTCATCACCACGCTGGCGACGGCTTCCATTTCCGGGGTGTCCTTGCCCTTGGCTTCCCAGTAAATACTGCGCGCCAGACAGGTCAGCGGATCGTCCAGCGGCGCGGCGCCGGCCGGGTCTACCGCCTGAGCTTCGGTGGGGGTGATGGCCTCGGATTTCGGCGCCGGAGCAGCGCTGACTTTATCCGCCGCTTTCTCTTCAAGCGCCTCGGCTTTCTGTTCGGCCTTGGCCTCGATCGGCGCCTGCGCCCCGGCCCATGCTGCACCGGTCAAAAAAATCCACAACAAACCGCCCGCCAAGCCTTTCGATCCCATGTCGATTCTTCCGTCAGCGCCCGCCCGGGGCAAGATGTTACGTCGGTGAGACGCCCGGTTTGCGGGGTCTTCGCAGAGTGTAGCGAGCAAATGCGCGGCCACACCAGCGCAGAAAAAATCCGCCGCAAAGAAAAACACATTCACTCACCGGGGGCCTTTCGCGCATCATGGGCGCATTCAGCTCAAGGGAGATTTCCATGCGCTTCATGCCGTCCGTTTTGCGTTGTGCCGCATTGTCGCTGGGCGTGGTGTTCGCCACCTCGGCGCTGGCCGCCGATGAACTGCAATTGATCGAGTCGATCAACAGCTATCGCAGCCAGCCCCAGCGTTGCGGCACGCAGGCGTCAAACGAGTTGCCACCGCTGTCGGCCGATCCACGGCTGCGCCTGCCGGCCAGCGGCGCGGTTGATCTGCAGCAGGCCATGACCAGCGCCCACTACCCGATGGTCAACGTGCAGGCGATCACCCTCAACGGCCCGCGCGATGCGGCGTCAGCAATGAAGGCGATTCAGGAAAGCTTCTGTCAGGTGGTGCTCGATCCGCAGTTCGTCGATATCGGTGTCAACCGCGTTGACCGCGACTGGCGCATCGTCCTCGCGCGGCCGTTGCTGACGGCGAAACTCGGCGATGCACAAAGCGAAGGGCAAAAGCTGCTGGCGCAACTCAATACCGCGCGCAGCCAGGCGCGCCAGTGCGGCGGCCAGTCCTTCGCGGCGGCAGCACCGCTGGCGTGGAACGCCACGCTGGGCACTGTCGCTCAGGATCACAGCCGCGACATGGCCAACAACAATTACCTCGACCACAAGGACCGCGACGGCCGCACGCCGGGCGACCGCGCCGAACTGTCCGGTTACAACGGGCAACTGGTCGGTGAAAACATCGCCGCCGGGCAAGACACCGTCGGCAAGGTCGTCGACGGCTGGCTCGCCAGCCCCGGGCATTGCGCCAATCTGATGAATCCGCAATATCAGGAACTGGGCGCCGCCTACGCGACCGACCCGAAAAGCAACGCCGGCATTTACTGGACGGCAATGTTTGGCGCACCGTAAGGCATCATCGACGCCGTCAATCACTCGGTCAGCCAGAGTGATTGGACGGCGTGGCGAGCGCAGCCTACCCTGCGCGATCTGCGCCCGCTGACGGCGCTCCACATCCACGAGGCGAGCCCATGACACAGCGTGAATTGATCGATGGTCACAACCGCCGCGTGGATTATCTGCGTCTGTCGGTGACCGACCGCTGCGATTTTCGCTGCGTCTATTGCATGGCCGAGGACATGCAGTTCCTGCCGCGCCAGCAGATCCTCACCCTCGAAGAGCTGTTCCAGGTGGCGCAAAGTTTCGTCGCCCTCGGCACGCGCAAGATCCGCCTCACGGGTGGCGAGCCGCTGATCCGCCCCGGCGTCGTGCAACTCTGCGAACAGATCGCCGCCCTGCCCGGCCTGCGCGAGCTGTGCCTGACCACCAACGGCTCGCAATTGGGTCGACTGGCCAGGCCGCTGTTCGACGCCGGGGTCAAGCGCCTGAACATCAGCCTCGACAGCCTCGATCCGCAGCGCTTCAAAGAGCTGACCCGCACCGGCGATCTGGCGCAGGTCATCGACGGCATCGATGCCGCACGTGCCGCCGGGTTCACCCGCACCAAGCTCAACTGCGTGGTGATGCAGGGCCGCAACGATCACGAGATCAACGATCTGGTCAGTTTCGCCATCGAGCGTGATCTGGATATTTCCTTCATCGAAGAGATGCCGCTGGGCGCGATCGCCGAACACAGCCGCGCCGAATCCTTCTACTCCAGCGCGCAAGTGCGCGAACGCATCGCCGAACGCTTCACCCTGATCGACTCGACCGAATCGACGCAAGGGCCGTCGCGCTACTGGCGCGTGGCCGAGGCGCCGAACATTCGTCTGGGCTTCATTTCGCCGCACAGCCACAACTTCTGCGGTACCTGCAACCGCGTGCGCCTGACCGTCGAAGGTCGCTTGCTGCTGTGTCTGGGCAACGAGCATTCGATGGACCTCAAAGCGGTGTTGCGCGCCCATCCCGGCCACCCGGAACGCCTGGAAAACGCGATCATCGAGGCGATGAAACTCAAGCCGTATCGACACAATTTCGAAGTCAACGACGACGTGCAAGTGGTGCGTTTCATGAACATGACCGGCGGTTGATTCGCCGCGCAACCGGGACCGCGAGATGATCGTCAGACCGAGACCCAATCAGTTCGCCGTGCTGTTCACCCTTAGAGGCTCGATCGCCAAACGCATCGCCGTGCGCACCTTGATGCTGACACTGCTGGCGGCAGCGATTGTGCTGATCGAACTACTGGTGCCGAGCTACTTCGCCCAGATCAATTCGACACCGTTCACCCTGCTCGGCCTGTCGCTGTCGATTTTCCTGAGCTTTCGCAACAACGCTTGTTACGACCGTTGGTACGAGGGGCGCAAGGCCTGGGGCGAGGTGCTGTTGCGGGTGCGCGCGGTGATGCGCGAAACCCAAGGCCTCGATGACACCCGCCTGCGTGCACAACTGTTGCGCAACCTGTGCGGTTTCGCCCATGCGTTGAATGCACGGCTGCGAGGAGACAGCGAGGAGCAGGCCAGTGCCGACTGGGTCAGCCCGCCGATCGATGGGGCGGCGCCGGATCACTGCGGACAGATCCTTCATCAGCTCGGGCGCCAGTGTTCCGAGCTGGAAACGGCCGGTGTGCTGTCGCCATGGCGTTATCAATTGCTGGCCAATCACCTGACCTGTCTGAGCCAGGCCCAAGCGGTGTGCGACCGGATCAAGAACACACCACTGCCCTTCCCTTACACCCTGCTGCTGCACCGCACCATCTACCTGTTCTGCCTGCTGCTGCCGTTCGCCATGGCGCAATCGCTGGGTTGGTTGACGCCGCTGTTCACGGCAATTGTCAGCTACACCTTTTTCGGCTTTGACGCGATTGCCGATGAACTCGAAGACCCGTTCGGGCGCGATGAAAACGATCTGCCGACCGATGCACTGGTGCGCACCCTGGAGCGCGATGTGCTGTACGAACTGGGCGTCTCGCCATTGCCCCCCGCGCCGGAGCCGGACGACTACGTGCTGCGCTGAATGGCTCAGCGGCAAACAACGAGATGGCCCGGCGCGTCCGCTCGGGACCGAGGTGCGGCCATTCGCGAGCAGGCTCGCTCCCACAGTTGAAATGCATTCTCCTGTGGGAGCGAGCCTGCTCGCGAAAAAGGCAACTCGGTCAATTAGCCCAAACGGTGGAAAGCGCCACCGACGAATCTTCCGTTTACACGCGCGCGAATTCCCCCTTACTATCCGGGCACACCGGTCGCCGGGCCTGCCCAGCCGCCGACGCTTTCCGCCAACGGAAACACGCGTTATGAGTACGTCACCACAACAACCCCAAAGGTTGCACGTCTCTGCTGTACGCGCCCTCTGCAACAGGGGCCGCGTATGAACCGCATCGTCAATCTGCCCATGGCCCTGCGCCGCTCCAAGCTGCGTCACTCCGCACGCCCGCCGGATATCGCCATTCCTGCCTGATCGCGTGAGCTGAAACCGCGACAGTCAATTTCCCGATTTTCCTGATATCCCTGCCGGGACACTTGCGCCTTCTTGTCGCGTCGTGTCCGGCCGAATCTGCGCGCCTGTGCGGCGCCATCGTGAGTGATTTGCCATGAAATTCGCAGCCATCGAAGACGCACGCCTGTTCCTCGAACAGAACCCCGATATCGACATGATCGAACTGTTCATCCTCGACGCCAACGGCGTGCCGCGCGGCAAGCTGTTGCACCGCGAAGAACTGCTCGCCGTATACGAAAGCGGTCGACCGCTACCGAGCACCATCCTCGGCCTGACCGTACAAGGCGAGGACGTGGAAAATTCCGGGCTGGTGTGGGACGTCGGCGACATCGACTGCCGCGCCTATCCGCTGCAAGGCAGTCTGGTGCGCCTGCCGTGGCGACAGATTCCGACCGCCGCCGTGCAGGTCAGCATGCACCCGAGCGAGGGCCTGCCGGCGAGCATCGCTGACCCTCGGCACCTGCTGATCAAGGTGATCGACGGACTCAAGGCCGAGGGTTTCCACCCGATCATGGCCTGCGAGCTGGAGTTCTATCTGCTCGATGCCAAACGCGACCACAACGGCCGCCCACAACCGGCGCTGGACGCCGACGGCGGGCGACCGCGACACACGCAAGTCTACGGTTTGCGCGAGCTGGAACAGATCGAGCCGTTCCTCGCCGACCTCTACAGCGCGTGCAAACTGCACGGCATTCCGGCGCGCACGGCGATCTCCGAATACGCGCCGGGTCAGGTCGAAATCACCCTCGAACACGGCGATGCGCTGGAGGCGATGGATCAGGCGGTACGCTACAAACGTCTGGTCAAAGGCGTGGCGCACAAGCACGGCATGCAGGCGACGTTCATGGCCAAGCCGTTCGATGATCTGGCCGGCACCGGCATGCACATGCACGTCAGCCTCGACGATGCCGAGGGGCGTAATCTGTTCGCCTCTGAAGACCCGGCCGGCACGCCACTGTTGCGCACGGCGATTGGCGGCATGCTCGCCTCCCTGCTTGATTCGCTGCTGCTGTTCTGCCCCAACGCCAACTCTTACCGGCGTTTCCAGGCCAACAGCTACGCGCCACTGGCGCCGACCTGGGGCGTCGACAACCGCACGGTCAGCCTGCGCGTACCCGGCGGCCCGGCGCCGACACGACACATCGAACACCGCATCTGCGGCGCCGACGCCAACCCGTATCTGGCAGCGGCGGCGATCCTCGCCGGCATTCATCGTGGCATTCGTGAAGAGCTGGATCCGGGGGCGCCGGTCGAGGGCAATGGTTATGCCCAGGCGAAAGAACTGCTGCCGACCGATTGGCTGACGTCGTTGCAGGCGCTGGAAAATTCCACGTGGGCACGAGAGGCATTGGGGCAGGAATTCCTTGGGGTGTATCTGGCGGTAAAGCGTGCCGAGTATCGGCAGTTCATGGCTGAAGTGGGTGAGCAGGATTGGCGGTGGTACCTGACCGAGGCTTAACGATCCGACACCGAACCTGTGGGAGCGAGCCTGCTCGCGAAGGCGTCATCACATTCAACATTTTGGGTGACTGACACACCGCTTTCGCGAGCAGGCTCGCTCCCACAGGGAATGCACTTCGAACCTGAATTTTTTGTGGACCCTGACATGACCATTCGCTGCAATTCCTACTACACCGCCACCCTCAACCAGGACACCGACTACCCGACCCTGCAAGGTCGGCACAAGGTCGATGTGGTGATCATCGGCGGCGGTTTCACTGGCGTCGCCACTGCCGTCGAGCTGGCGGAAAAAGGCCTGAAAGTCGCCATCGTCGAAAGCCACAAGATCGGCTGGGGCGCCACCGGACGCAATGGCGGGCAAGTCACCGGCAGCCTCTCCGGCGACGGCGCGATGCGCAAGCAGATGCGCGCGAAACTGGGCGATGACGTGGACGATTTCATCTGGCATCTGCGCTGGCGCGGGCATGAAATCATCCGCGAGCGCGTCGAGAAATATGGCATCGAGTGCGACCTCAAACACGGCCATCTGCACGCGGCGTACAAGCCGAGCCACATGGTCGATCTGCGCAAGGATTACGACGAAGCCGTGCGTCGCGGATTAGGCGATGAAGTGAGCCTGCTCGACCGCAGCCAGGTTCGCGACCTGCTGCAAAGCGAGCTCTACCACGGCGCAATCAAGAACACCCGCAACATGCACCTGCACCCACTCAACCTGTGCATTGGCGAAGCACGCGCAGCCGAAAGCCTGGGTGCGCTGATCTTCGAGAACAGCGAAGTGCTGGAGATCATTCACGGCGACACACCTGGCGTGCGCACCGCCCACGGCCAGATCGACGCCAGTCAGGTGATGCTCGCCGGCGATGTCTATCACAAGCTCGAACCGGGTCAGCTCAAGGGCAAGATTTTCCCGGCCATGGGCGGCATCGTCACCACCGCGCCGCTCGGTGCTCTGGCAAAACAGATCAACCCCGAAGACCTCGCCGTGTACGACTGCCGCTTCGTCCTCGATTACTACCGGCTGACCGCCGACGGCCGTTTGCTGTTCGGCGGCGGCGCCAACTACAGCGGCAAGGATTCGCGCGACATCGCTGCGGAACTGCGCCCGTGCATCGAGCGCACATTCCCGGCGCTCAAAGGCGTGCCGATCGATTACCAGTGGAGCTGCGCGATGGGCATCGTCATCAATCGCATCCCGCAACTGGGCAAGCTTTCGGACAACGTCTGGTATTGCCAGGGCTACTCGGGACATGGCATCGCCACCACGCACATCATGGGCGAGATCATGAGCCGGGCAATCACCGGGCAAATGGAGCAATTCGACACTTTCGCCGCGTGCCAGCACATTCGCGTGCCAATGGGCGACCTGCTAGGCAATCCGTTGCTGGCGGCGGGGATGTGGTATTACCAGATGCTCGAGCGGTTGCGCTGATCCATTACCTGTAGGAGCTGCCGAAGGCTGCGATCTTTTGATCCTGCTTTTAAAAATCAAAATCAGAAGATCGCAGCCTTCGGCAGCTCCTACACAGTCATTTATTCACTGCAGATCCCCTGTGGGAGCGAGCCTGCTCGCGAAGAGGCCCTCAAACCCCACACAAAATTCAATCCGGCAACTGCTCCACTACAATCCCCAGCCGCCGATAATCCTCGACATTCGCCCCCGGATGCCGCTCGGTAATCAACGTATGCAGGCGCGTACACGGCGCCACCACAAACGGCTCCACCGCGCCCAATTTGTCCGCCGTGGTCACCGCAATCACCCGCGTTGCGCTGTCGAGCATTGCCTGTTTGATCGGCACTTCATCGAAATGCAGCGAGGTGATCCCGACCTCGGGATGAATCGCACACACCCCGGTAATTGCCAGATCCGCCTTGATTCCCGCCAGCAGTCGCAGCGCTTCCTGACCACTGGCCGACATCGAATGCGGATTCAATTCACCGCCCGCCAGAATCACTTTCACGCCCTTGTATTCGGACAAGGCAATCGCCGTCAGTGGGGAAGCGGTCACGGCGGTGATGCGGATATCGGACGGTAACGCGCGCGCCACCTGCAAGGTGGTCGAGCCGGAATCGAACAGCACAATCTGCCCATCCTCGATGTGCTGCGCCGCCAGTTGCGCCAGGCGCACCTTGACCTCGTCGGTCTCATCCAGACGGGTGAAGTAATCCTTGCCTGAGTCCTTCGGTCGCGGCAACGCCCCGCCATGCACGCGCTGCACCAGCCCGGCGCTGTCCAGTTCGGCAAGGTCGCGGCGGATGGTGTCTTCGGAGACTGCGAAATGCTGGCTCAGCTCAGAAGCCATGACCTTGCCGTCACGTTCGAGAAGCAAAAGGATTTTCTGCCGACGCAGGGACGGCAATTCAGCGATGGAGTGATCGTGCATGGTTGTGCCTGTTTGTGCTTGTAGTTGCAGGTTTCAGCGACACTAGCGAAAGTCTCAGGCAAATACAAACGCAGCGGCTATCAATGCTTTCGACCATTGGAATCAACACGGCGAATTTTTTCTTTGCGTTGCGCCTGTTCACAATGGCCCCACTCTTAAAAGCTCAGGATGAACAGCCCATGAATCTCAATTTCGCCTTCGCCTGCATGATTGTCGTGTCGTTCGCGGTTGCCTTGGGCCACGCCTGAAAAAGCGTTAAACCGAGGCCAGCAATTGCTCACGAAGCCATTTATGCGCCGCAGCCCCCCTGGGGGAAAGGGCTGGGGTGAGGGAAATGGATCTGATTGAAACGCCGCAATCGCCAGGCAGCACTGGCTTGCTTCAAGTTTCCTGGCGCACCCGCCTGACCTGCACCAACAACGCCGGCGCAAAATGCAGCAACACCATCCGGCTCAAGTGATGCGTCAGGATAAACACCACATTCAGCCCGCCGCCAAAAGCGACAATCGCAATCGTCTCGATCGCGCCCGGCATGTACGCCAGCCACAGGGTCAGCGGATCAGTGCCCAGCCAGCGCGCAGCCACCTCGGCAAACACCGCTGCAACGACGATCATCAAACCCACCGAGACCAACGCCGTGCGCCCATGCCGCGCCAGCTCTGCGATGCCGAGTCCCTGAAAACGTGAGCCGATGCGCACGCCAAGAATCAGTGCGGCCAGGTTCAGGCTCCACTCCGGCATGTGAAAGCCGTGCAGCCATCCCGACTTCACAAATACAGCGGTGATGATGATCGCAGTGAGCATGAACGGCGCCGGGACGCCGATCAGCAACAACAGGCGGCCGAGCAATACGCTCAAAGCGATGACTGAGCACGCGGTCAGCGCCATGCCTGTGGTCAACGGATCGCTGGCGACTTCAGCCACCGCTGCTTGCCCGGGAATGAGCAAACTCACCAGCACGGTGATCAACAGCAGTCGCATCAGATGCACGATGATGACTTTGCTCGAAGCCTTTTCCGACTCAAGCAAATCGAACACTGCGGCCAATGCGCCGGGATACACCGCCAGCAGTGCATCGGTACGGTTCCAACCGGCGCCGCGTGTCAGCCACCATCCGGCGAGTGCGATTTGTACGCTCAGGCAGATCAGCAATACGCCAAGGCTGGGCAGCATCGTCGTCGCCGTTTCGCTGTCCCATGCTTCGAACATCAGCCCGGTGGCGATGCCCAGCGTGACCTGGATGTAGCCCAGTCCATAAGGAGTTGCCGGGGCGATGCCGGTTTTACTGGCAAACAACGCAGTAACGACAATCGAGCCCAACAGCAAGCCGTGAGGCACGCCTTCAAACTGCAACAACGCGCCGAAACCAGCCGCAAGCAACAAGCACACAATGGATTTCATAGTTCGCCTTCCTGGCTATTTATCTGACACACCACCAGTCCCTGGTAGGAGCTGCCGAAGGCTGCGATCTTTTGGGACGCAGAGCGTCCCCGGCTGCATTCCCACGCAGAGCGTGGGAACGATCAGATCGCAGCCTTCGGCAGCTCCTACAGGGGAATTTCATTCCTAAGCGCGAAGGCGTGCAATCGCCCGCCGATATTTCTCGATCCGCTCCAGATCCTCCCAACTCGGCGAGGCGATCCGCGAGATATCGCTGTTCTCTTCCAGATCCGCCAGCTTCACCACCCGGCCGATCGGGTTTTGCGCGGCACGATCGACAAAGTCCTCGTAGGACTCGCCGGGCACTTTGGTCACTGCCGCAATCGCAGCCAGCACCTCTTCGCTGAAGCCTTCCCCACGCAAATCATCCAGACTCAGCCCGCAATCCTCGACCACATCGTGCAGCACAGCGACGATGCGCTCCTCCAGCGTGTGCATGCGCAACATGACTTTCAGCGGATGCAGAATGTACGGCGCCCCGCCCTT
Source organism: Pseudomonas sp. ef1 (assembly GCF_007293365.2). NCBI lineage: Bacteria > Pseudomonadati > Pseudomonadota > Gammaproteobacteria > Pseudomonadales > Pseudomonadaceae > Pseudomonas > Pseudomonas sp. ef1. Next base: position 4,595,650 of record NZ_CM129815.1, read on the forward strand.
GTCCACCTGCCCAGTGTGGGCCGTGGCGGCAATGGCGATAGCGCGTTCGAGGGTTTGGGCCATGGGAATCGAATCCTGCGCTGAATGTTTCTGATTGTTGCGCAGTGTACGCGAAGATCGCGCAGCGCAAAGCCGATTGAACCTTGCCCGCCCTCGCCGCCTCGAAACCAGACAAGCGCCAAATCACCGATCAGACGCGGCGCCATTGGAGAGGAATTGCCGATGAAAACCCGACTGCTGCTCCTGATCGCCACGTTCGCCATCATCCCCACCTGCGTCATGGCCGAAGGCTGCGACGTGCAGACCCGCTCCTCCAGCGCCTCGGTGCCGGCGGTGGAAACCCATAGCTGCTATGAATACGACGGCATGCCCGTGGACTCCATCAACTGGTCCTGCAGCAACGAAAGCAAGGACACCCTCAACGCCACCAAGAAAAAAGTCGATCGCTGCGACGACCACTACCAGGCCACCTGCACCGCCCGCCTCACCCAGGAATCCCTCGCCAACCCGCACTCGACCAGCAAAGACAAAAGCGCCAAACCGCTGAACATGCCCGACAACGCCAAAGTCACCACGTATTACTACAACGGTGAGCACCTGGCGCAGGCGAAGATTGATTGCGAAAACAGTGGCGGCAACTGGAAGGCTAAATAGCTTCGGTTATCGAGGAATGCCTGATAGCAAGCCCGGCTTGATGCCGGGCTTGCTACATCTGCAAACAGCTTCAACCTTGACCAGCACCGCTGCTGGTGCCGCTGTCGTTCGATTGCTTCGAACCACTGGGCTTGGAACCCGAGGGTGTAGAGCCGTCATTGTTGGTGGTGTTGCCCTGCGTGCCTTTGGGCACGGTGGCACCGTTGGAATGAATATCTTCCGGCGCACTCGGATTGGTTTGGCTATTGCCATCGTTAGCGGTGGGTGCCGGAGTTTCGCTGGCGGCTGTTGCGTAGAGCGAAGTGGCGGATAACAGCGTGGCCAGAGTCAGTGCTGCGAGGTTGGATTTGCGCATGTTTGCGGCTCCTTTGCGGGGGTGAGTTATGCATTGGAAGCGCGTGCGCGGGGAAAATGCGGGAGGGCTGACGAATGGCAGGAACAAGCAACCCGACACCTCGTAAAAGATATCGGGTCAAAAAAACAATGCGTAATCCGATCAGAAATTCGCCGGCGTATTCGCACTAATAATCTCAGCCTCATCCGCGCCGATATTGCGAAACTTATGCGGCAGCGTCGTCGGAAAGTAATACCCATCCCCCGCACTCAGCACACTCACCTGCCCGTCCACGGTCAATTCCACCGTGCCGCGCGTGACCAAGCCGCACTCTTCGCCTTCGGCATGCACGATCGGTTCTTCGCCGGAGCTGGCGCCGGGGGCGTATTGTTCGCGGAGCAGGCGCATCTGGCGGCTGGGCACGGAGGCGCCGATGAGCAGCAGGCGCAGGCCGTGGCGGCCGAGGTCGGGTTGTTCGTTGGCGCGGAATACGTATTGGTGTTCGCGCGGGGGCTGGTCGAAGGTGAAGAAGTCGGCCAGGGACATCGGTATGCCTTCGAGCAGCTTTTTCAGCGAGCTGACGGAGGGACTGACGCGGTTCTGTTCGATCAGCGAGATGGTCGCGTTGGTCACGCCGCTACGCCGGGCGAGCTCGCGCTGGGAGAGTTTGTAGCTTTCGCGTACTAGTTTGAGTCGAGAACCCGTATCCATGACAGCCTTATGTAAGAACGACTTAAGGGCGATGGGGGTGGGTGGCGGGTGACGCGCAGGTCGCGCGGATCACGTTGCTCCCGTGTCCCGGAACCGTGAAAGGCGGCTATTAAATCACGTTTGCCGGCGTTGCTCAGCAGGTTCGATGGATGGTGCGGCAAAAGTCCTGTTGGCCTTGGCAATACAGTCACTGTGGGAGCGAGCCTGCTCGCGAAAGCGTAGTGTCTGGCGAATCGATGTCGCCTGATATGGCCTCTTCGCGAGCAGGCTCGCTCCCACAGTGGACATCAGTGCTTTTGCATAAGTGAAAAACCGGCGAGGTCTTTCGGGCCGCCGCCGGGAGGTCAATCAGACGCCGAACCGGTCGCGCAGGGAGTAGTAGACCGCGCCCAGAGCGGTAAGCGGTGCGGAGAAGGTGCGGCCGCCGAGCATTGGCATGTGCGGCAGCGAGGCGAAGGCGTTGAAGCGTTCGGCGTCACCGCGGATCATTTCCGAGATCAGTTTGCCGGCCAGGTGCGAGCAGGTGACGCCGTGGCCGCTGTAGCCCTGCATGTAGTAGGCGTTCTTTTCGATACGGCCGAATTGCGGCATGCGCGACATGGTCAGCAGGAAATTGCCGGTCCAGCGATAGTCGATCTTTACGTCCTTGAGCTGCGGAAAGGTCTTGAGGATCTTCGGCCGGATCAATTGTTCGATATCGTCCGGTTCCCGCGCGCCGTAGACCACACCACCACCGTAAAGCAGACGGTTGTCAGCGGTGAGGCGGTAGTAATCCAGCAGATAGTTACAGTCCTCGACGCAGTAGTTGTTGGTGATCAGGCTGCGCGCCTGCTGCTCGGTCAACGGTTCGGTGACGACGATCTGCGAGCCGCACGGCATGCTTTTCGCGGTGACGCGATTGTCGAGACCTTGCGGCAGATAAGCGTTGCCGGCGATCAGCAGGTATTTGGCACGGACCAGACCTTTGGCAGTGCGCACGCTGATCGGCTCGCCGTAGGTGATTTCCACCGCCGCCGACTGTTCGTAGATCTTGCCGCCCAAACGCACGATGGCAGCGGCCTCTCCTAGCGCCAGATTCAACGGATGAACGTGGCCACCCTGCATGTCCAGCAAGCCGCCAACGTAGGCGTCGGAGCCGACTTCGCGACGAATATCCGCTGCATCCAGCATCTTCAGATTGCGGTTGCCGTAGCGCTCCCAATTGCGCTTCTGCTCGGCCAGACCGTTGAGCTGTTTCTTGTTCATCGCCGCGAAGATGCCGCCCGGGCGATAGTCGCACTTGATGTCGTAATCCTTGATGCGCGAACGGATGATGTCGGCGCCTTCAAAGATCATGCTGCCGAGAATTTCGGCAGTCTTGTCGCCGTAACGCTCTTCGATGACATCGACGTCGCGGCTATAGGAATTGACCAGTTGCCCGCCGTTGCGCCCGCTGGCGCCGTAGCCGACTTTCGCCGCTTCCAGCACCGTGACTTTGTAGCCGGCCTCGCTGAGGAACAGTGCCGAGGACAGGCCCGTGTAGCCGGCGCCGATGATGCAGACGTCGCAGTCCAGCGCTTCTTCGAGAATCGGGAAGTCGATGACTTCGTTGCGGGTGGCGGCGTAGTAGCTGTTGACGTGTTGCTGTTTCATACATTTCTCCGAGGGTCGCCAACCAGGGGCGACCGCCGCTGTAAAAGAATTAGAGCTTGATCCAGGTCGCTTTCAGTTCGGTGTACTTGTCGAACGCGTGCAGCGATTTGTCGCGGCCGTTGCCCGATTGCTTGAAGCCACCGAATGGCGCGGTCATGTCGCCACCGTCGTACTGGTTGACCCAGACGCTACCGGCGCGCAGGCCGCGGGCGAAGGTGTGTGCCTTGCTCAGGTTGCTGGTCCACACCCCGGCGGCGAGGCCGAAGATGCTGTCGTTGGCGATCTGCAGGGCTTCTTCGGCAGTGTCGAAGGTGATCAGCGACAGCACCGGGCCGAAGATTTCTTCCTGAGCGATGGTCATCGCATTGGTCACGCCGTCGAAAATCGCTGGCTGCACGTAGAGGCCGCCGGTTTCTTCGAGGGTGCGTTGACCGCCGGCAATCAACTCGGCGCCCTGCTCGCGGCCGATGCTGATGTAGCGCAGCACGTTATCGAGCTGACGCTGGTCGACCACGGCGCCGACGGTGGTCGCCGGATCCAGTGCATGCCCCGGTTTCCAGGCTTGCAGCGCCTCGACCAGCAACGGAATGAATTGCTCGCGAATCGAGCGCTCGACCAGCAGACGCGAGCCGGCAGTGCAGACTTCGCCCTGGTTGAAGGCGATGGCACTGGCCGCCGCTTGAGCAGCTGCGCGCAGATCCGGTGCGTCGGCGAACACCACGTTCGGGCTTTTGCCGCCGGCCTCAAGCCAGACGCGTTTCATGTTGCTTTGGCCCGCGTAGATCATCAGTTGTTTGGCGATCGCCGTGGAGCCGGTGAAGGCCAGCACGTCGACGTCCATGTGCAACGCCAGTGCCTTGCCGACGGTGTGGCCGTAGCCCGGCAGCACGTTGAACACGCCCTTTGGAATGCCCGCCTCCAGCGCCAGTTGCGCGATGCGGATGGCGGTCAGCGGTGATTTTTCCGAAGGCTTGAGGATGAACGAGTTACCCGCCGCCAGCGCCGGGGCGAACTTCCAGCTGGCCATGATCAGCGGGAAATTCCACGGCACGATCGCCGCGACCACACCCGAGGGCTCACGGGTGACGAGGCCAAGTTGGTCGTGCGGGGTGGCGGCGACTTCGTCGTAAATCTTGTCGATGGCCTCGGCGCTCCAGCGGATCGCGTTGGCGGTCGCCGGGATGTCGATGCTCATCGAATCGCTGATCGGCTTGCCCATGTCGAGGGTTTCCAGCAGTGCCAGTTCTTCCTGGTGCTGCAGGATCAGATCGGCGAAGCGGATCAGCACGCGCTTGCGCTCGGCCGGGGCTTTTTTCGCCCAGATGCCGGAGTTGAAGGACTGGCGCGCGGCTTCGACGGCCAGGTTGGCGTCGGCTTCATCGGTGCTGGCGACGGCAGCAAGAAAGCGGCCGTCGACCGGGCTCAGACATTCGAAAGTGTCGCCGCTGATCGCCGGGCGGTATTCGCCGTTGATGAAGGCGCGGGATTCGATGGACAGAGACTGGAAGCGTTGTTCCCAGTCGTTGCGGGTTGTGGTCATTGTTTTGAGCTCGACAAGGGGGAATTGGGAATGGTGGGCGATTGCCCACTTATCAAAATCTGGTAACCCGATCCCCTGTAGGAGCTGCCGAAGGCTCGGGCCGCGATCGGACGATCTTTTGACTTTGCTTTTCAAGATCAAGATCAAAAGATCGCAGCCTTCGGCAGCTCCTACAGGGTAAAGGTGGCGAATCAGTCAGCACAGGTGTCGCACAGCAGGTCTTTAAACCGTATGCAGATACCAGTTGTACTCAAGATCAGAAATCGAGTTCTCGAACTCGGCCAGCTCGCTTTCCTTGCACGCAACGAACACGTCGATGTACATCGGGTCGATGTAGCGCGCCATGACTTCGCTGTCGTCGAGTTCGCGCAGGGCGTCGCGCAGGTTGTTCGGCAGGCTCTGCTCGTTCTGCTCGTAGCTGTTGCCTTCGACCGGTGCGCCAGGCTCGATCTGGTTGGTAAGCCCGTGGTGGATACCGGCCAGCACCGACGCCATCAGCAGGTACGGGTTGGCATCAGCACCGGCGACGCGGTGCTCGATGCGCACGGCGTCCGCTGAACCGGTCGGCACGCGCACGGCCACGGTGCGGTTGTCGATGCCCCAGCTCGGCGAGTTCGGCACATAGAACTGCGCGCCGAAGCGGCGATAGGAGTTGACGTTCGGGCAGAGGAACGCCATTTGCGCCGGCAGGGTCTCGAGCACACCGCCGATCGCGTGACGCAGTGCGGCGTTCTGCTCGGGATCCTCGCTGGCGAAGATGTTGTTGCCTTCTTTGTCCAGAATCGAAATGTGCACGTGCAAACCATTGCCGGCCTGGCCCGGATAAGGCTTGGCCATGAAGGTCGTGTCCATCTCGTGGTCGTAGGCGATGTTCTTCACCAGACGCTTGAGCAGCACCGCGTAATCGCACGCCTTGATCGGGTCGGAGACGTGATGCAGGTTGACTTCGAACTGCGCCGGGGCGCTTTCCTTGACGATGGCATCCGCCGGGATGCCCTGCTCTTTCGCGCCTTCAAGGATGTCTTGCAGGCAATCGACGTATTCATCGAGGTCGTCGATCAGGTAGACCTGAGTCGACACCGGACGCTTACCGGATACCGGTGACCGCGGCGATTGCGGACGACCATTCACGTTGTCCTGGTCGATCAGGTAGAACTCGAGTTCGAACGCCGCGCAGATGGTCAGGCCGAGGTCGTCGAATTTGCGCACAACGTTGGCCAGTACCTCACGCGGGTCGGCGAAGAACGGCTGACCTTCGATCTCGTGCATGGTCATCAGCAGTTGAGCGGTCGGGCGTTTTTGCCACGGCTCGATGCTCAGGGTGCCGGGGATCGGGTAACAGATGCGATCGGCATCGCCGATATCCAGGCCCAGGCCGGTGCTTTCCACCGTCGAGCCGTTGATGTCCAGCGCAAACAGCGACGCCGGCAGGTTGATGCCTTTTTCGTACACCTTATGAAGACTGGTGCGTTCGATGCGCTTGCCGCGCACCACACCGTTCATATCCGCAATCAGAAGGTCGACGTACAAAACCTCAGGATATTTCTTAAGGAATGCGTTGGCTTCGTTGAGTTGAACGGTACGCAGAGGGACCGACATGATGCACCTATTTAGCTGTTAATTATTATGTTCACCACCGTGTTGCGCAGCCAGTCAATCCGAAAGGCAAAGTGAAGTCAATAGCGAACAGCTGGCCCCGCAGCCTTTATTTTTCGGGCTTTTATTAACACTCTCGTGCCATATCCGTCGCTAAACCCCGGTAAACCTGAGCAATTTGACGACCGGCGTTTAGAATTTTTTACATGGCAGTTGTTAATTAAAATCAACGAGGCTAAGCTCCGGAAAAGCTCGTTCAAGTGACAGACTTCGAGGTGAATAAAAATGGCATTCAAGCCATTGATCGGCGTTACTGCGTGCGTCAAACAGATTGGCCTGCACCCCTATCACATCAGCGGCGACAAGTACGTACGTGCTGTCAGCGTTGGCGCTGAAGGGTTGCCAGTGGTCATTCCTTCACTCGGCAATCTGACTGAAATCGATGACCTGCTCGGTCAGCTCGACGGTCTGTTGCTCACCGGCTCTCCCTCGAACGTGGAGCCCTTCCACTATCAAGGCCCGGCCAGCGCCCCCGGCACGGATCATGATCCGGCCCGCGACGCCACCACCCTTCCTTTATTACGTGCAGCCATCGCGGCGGGCGTTCCGGTGCTCGGCATCTGCCGTGGTTTCCAGGAGATGAATGTGGCGTTCGGCGGCAGCCTGCATCAGAAGGTGCATGAGCTGCCCGGCATGCTTGATCACCGTGAAGCCGACAGCCCGGATGTGGCCGTGCAATATGCACCGGCCCATGCGGTCAGTGTGATCGCTGGCGGTGTGTTCGAAGCGCTGGAGCTGCCCGACGAATTTCAGGTCAATTCGATTCACAGCCAAGGCATCGACCGCCTCGCTCCCGGCCTGCGTGCTGAAGCCGTGGCGCCGGACGGTTTGATCGAGGCGATCTCGGTCGAGCACAGCCCGACCTTCGCCCTCGGCGTGCAATGGCACCCGGAATGGCAAGTGCTGGACAACCCGAACTACCTGAAGATTTTCCAGGCGTTCGGCGCAGCGTGCCGGCAACGGGCGGCGAAGCGCAGTCAGCGCTGACGCAATCCCAGACTCGATAACAATTTACTGCCCCCACGGCTGGCGGATGTGCATCTGCACATCCGTCATTCGTGAACAGCGACACCCGTAATAACAACAAGTACGACCCAGGCAGCCAGGACGGCGGCGCCGAACAAGCCGGATCGGTACGGACAAAGGCCACTCAGGTCAACGCATATCCCCTGTGGGAGCGAGCCTGCTCGCGAAAGCGGTGTATCAGCAAACGATGATGTCGACTGACACTCCGTATTCGCGAGCAGGCTCGCTCCCACAGGTTCTGCGCCAGCTGACAGGCATTCCGTACCGCTCCGCAATCCACTTAAGCCCGGCCACATTGGCCAGGCACACGACACCTGTTGGGAGTTTCACATGGCAAACGCCTCCAGCACTTACCGCAAGGCACTCGAAGGTCATCAGCAACCGAAAAAGGTGTTGGTGAAAGTCGATCGTGTCACCAAGAAGTTCGACGAAACCGTGGCCGTGGACGATGTGTCCCTGGAGATCCATCAGGGCGAAATTTTCGCGCTGCTGGGCGGTTCCGGTTCTGGCAAATCGACGCTGCTGCGCATGCTCGCCGGTTTCGAGCGGCCGACCGAGGGGCGGATTCTGCTCGATGGCGTGGACATCACCGACATGCCGCCGTACGAGCGGCCGATCAACATGATGTTCCAGTCCTATGCGCTGTTCCCGCACATGACCGTGGCACAGAACATTGCCTTCGGCCTCAAACAGGACCGTTTGCCGGCCAGCGAAATCGATGCCCGCGTCGAAGAAATGCTGCGTCTGGTGCACATGACCCAATACGCCAAACGCCGCCCGCACCAGTTGTCTGGCGGCCAGCGGCAGCGCGTGGCCCTCGCCCGCTCGTTGGCCAAACGGCCAAAACTGTTGCTGCTCGACGAGCCGATGGGCGCGCTGGATAAAAAGCTGCGTTCGCAGATGCAACTGGAGCTGGTGGAAATCATCGAGCGCGTTGGCGTGACCTGCGTCATGGTCACCCACGACCAGGAAGAAGCCATGACCATGGCCCAGCGCATTGCGATCATGCACTTGGGCTGGATCGCGCAGATCGGCAGCCCGGTGGACATTTATGAAGCGCCGGTCAGCCGCATGGTCTGCGAATTCATCGGCAACGTGAACGCCTTCGACGGCACCGTGGTGGAAGATCTGGAAGGCCACGCGATCATTCACAGCCCCGACTTGCAGCAGAAGATCTATGTCGGTCACGGCGTCAGCACGTCGGTGCAGGACAAGTCGATCACTTACGCCATTCGCCCGGAAAAAATGCTCGTCAGCACCACCCAACCGGAGTTCCGCTACAACTGGTCCGAAGGCAAGGTCCACGACATCGCCTACCTCGGCGGCCATTCGGTGTTCTACGTCGAGCTGCCCGGCGGCAAGATCGTCCAGTCGTTCATGGCCAATGCCGAGCGGCGTGGCGCGCGGCCGACCTGGGACGACAAAGTCTACGTCTGGTGGGAAGACGACAGCGGCGTGGTGCTGCGCTCATGAGAACTTTCAATCAGCAATTCTTGCGCCTGGTGCCCAGCGGACGAAAACTGGTGATCGGCATTCCGTTCATCTGGCTGTTCCTGTTCTTCATGCTGCCGTTCTTTCTGGTGATGAAGATCAGCTTCTCGGAAGCCGCGCTGTCGATCCCGCCGTACTCGGAGATCTACACCTTCGCCGAACAGAAATTCCAGCTGCTGCTGAACATCGGCAACTACACCCTGCTCGGCGAAGACGAGCTGTACCTGTCGGCGTACCTCGGCTCGCTGAAGGTCGCGGCATTGAGCACGCTGATGTGCCTGGTGATCGGTTTCCCGATGGCGTACGCGATCACCAAGACCGGCAAGGAAACGCAAAATGTCCTGCTGCTGTTGATCATGATGCCGACCTGGACGGCGATCCTGATCCGCGTGTATGCGTGGATGGGCATCCTCAGCAACAACGGGTTGCTCAACGGGTTCCTGATGTGGACCGGGCTCACCGATCACCCGATCGAGATCCTCAACACCAACACTGCCGTCTATATCGGTGTGGTTTACGCCTATCTGCCGTTCATGGTTCTGCCGCTCTACGCCAACCTCGTCAAGCACGACAACAGCCTGCTGGAAGCCGCGCAGGATCTGGGTTCGAGTAACTTCAACAACTTCTGGAAGATCACCGTGCCGCTGGCCAAGAACGGCATCATTGCGGGCTGCATGCTGGTGTTCATTCCGGTGGTCGGCGAGTTCGTGATTCCGGAACTGCTGGGTGGCCCGGAGACGCTGATGATCGGTCGCGTGCTGTGGCAGGAGTTCTTCAATAACCGCGACTGGCCGGTGGCTTCCGCGCTGGCGGTGGTGATGCTGTTGATCCTGATTGTGCCGATTCTGCTGTTCAACCGCAGCCAGGCCAAAGAGATGGAGGCACGGGGATGAAACGCTTCAATTTTTCCAGGTTCATGCTGATCTTCGGCTTGATGTTCATTTATCTGCCGATGCTGATTCTGGTGATCTACTCGTTCAACGCCTCGAAGCTGGTGACGGTGTGGGGTGGCTGGTCGATCAAGTGGTATGTCGGCCTGCTCGACAACACGCAACTGATGGGCTCGGTGCTGCGCTCGCTGGAAATCGCCTGCTACACCGCGATTGCTGCTGTGGCACTGGGCACGCTGGCGGCGTTCGTGCTGACGCGGGTGACGCGCTTCAAGGGCCGCACGCTGTTTGGTGGTCTGGTGACCGCGCCGTTGGTGATGCCGGAAGTGATCACCGGTCTGTCGCTGTTGCTGCTGTTCGTGGCGATGGCGCAACTGATCGGCTGGCCGCAGGAGCGCGGCATCGTCACCATCTGGATCGCCCACACCACGTTTTGTGCAGCCTATGTCGCGGTGGTAGTCTCCGCGCGCCTTCGCGAGCTGGATCTGTCGATCGAAGAAGCGGCGATGGACCTCGGCGCCAAACCATTCAAAGTGTTTTTCCTGATCACCATTCCCATGATCGCGCCGTCGCTGGCCGCCGGCGGAATGATGTCGTTTGCCTTGTCGCTGGACGATCTGGTGCTGGCGAGTTTTGTCTCCGGGCCGGGCTCGACGACGCTGCCGATGGAAGTGTTCTCGGCGGTGCGCCTGGGTGTGAAACCCGAGATCAACGCCGTGGCCAGCCTGATTCTGCTGGCGGTGTCGCTGGTGACTTTCCTCGTCTGGTATTTCGGCCGCAAGGCCGAAGCCAATCGCAAACGGGCGATCCAGGAAGCGATGGAGCAGACGGCGAGCGAGTCGTGGCAGCAACCGCAACGCGCCGCCACCGCCTGACTGTGTAGGAGCTGCGGCACGCTGCGATCTTTTGATCTTGATGTGAAAGATCAAAAGATCGCAGCCTCGTTTCACTCGACAGCTCCTACATGAACGGGCGCAGTTGATCAGGTTTTGGCTTTGTGTTTTTTGAATAAAAAGAAGGGAGTTGTACCGATGAAAATGTTTGGCAGGACTCTGCTGACACTGTCCTTAATGGGCGCGATGGTCATGGGCGCCCAGGCCAACGACAAGGTGCTGCGTGTTTACAACTGGTCCGATTACATCGCGCCGGACACCGTGAAGAAATTCGAAGACGAGACCGGCATTCGCGTGACCTACGACGTCTTCGACAGCAACGAAACCCTTGAAGCGCGCCTGCTCGCAGGCAAATCCGGCTATGACATCGTCGTGCCGTCGAACAGTTTTCTAGCCAAGCAGATCAAAGCCGGCGTCTACCAGCCGCTGGACAAATCAAAGCTGCCGAACTGGAAGAATCTCAACCCGGTATTGCTGAAAAACGCTTCCGCCAGTGATCCGGACAACGCGCATGCGTTCCCGTACATGTGGGGCTCGATCGGCATCGGTTTCAATCCGGCGAAGGTCAAGGAAGTACTCGGTGCCAACGCTCCGACCAACTCCTGGGACTTGCTGTTCAAACCGGAGAACGCGGAAAAACTCAAAGCCTGTGGCATCAGTTTCCTCGATTCGCCGACCGAAATGCTCCCGGCCGCCCTGCACTATCTGGGCTATCCGGTGAACGACAAGGACAAGGCGCACATCGCCGAAGCCGAAGCGCTGTTCATGAAAATCCGCCCTTACGTGGCGTATTTCCATTCCTCGAAGTACATCTCCGATCTGGCCAACGGCAACATCTGCGTGGCGGTCGGTTACTCCGGCGATGTCCTGCAGGCCAAGGCCCGCGCGGTGGAATCGGGCAACAACGTGGTGATCGACTACAGCATTCCCAAGGAAGGCGCCGGCAGTTTCTACGACATGGTCGCCATCCCCCGTGATGCGGCGAACGTCGACAATGCCTACCTGTTCATGGATTTCCTGATGCGCCCGGACATCATCGCCGAAGTCACCAACAGCATCGGCTACAGCAACGCCAACGCAGCGGCCACGCCATTGGTGGACGAAGCGATCCGCAACGAACCGGGCTCGTATCCTTCGCAAGCGGTGATGGCGACTTTGTATGCAGTGCCGGATCAGCCGATTGCCACACAGCGGATCATGACGCGCGGCTGGACGCGGGTGAAGCTTGGTAAATAAGCACACCAGTCAACACTGATAAACCCTGTGGGAGCTGGCTTGCCAGCGATGGCGGTGGGTCAGACAACGATGACGCTAGATGCGCTGGCCCCATCGCTGGCAAGCCAGCTCCCACAGGTTTTCGATCGAATTCGGACATTGCCAGATTTCCGTTCACGCAGCGCCTTACCACCGCTGCACCCTGCTCTGAACGGCCTCACCCGGCTCCCTCGGCTCGGGTGAATTTGCAGGCGCCTTCGGGCGCCTTTTTTTGTCCGTTCAGATCAGCGGCCAGTCCTGCACAACCCGATAGCGGCCCTTGTGCGATTCGAACAAAGCGAAGCGTTCAGCGCGCAGAAAGAATTCCGGCGGCGTGCGCGCTTCCGGCTCCGGCGCGCGGTACTCGCGGGCCAGCGTCAAGTGCGGACGGAACTCGTGGGTGGGTTGTTCAAAACCGAACGGCAGCATCGCCTGCTCCAGCGCGTAGACCAGGCGCAACAGCGCCGGCGGTGCCTGTTCCGGTGCCAGCGATAGCACACCAGCGCGATGCCAGACCTGCAAGCGATCCAGCTCAATGCGCAACGTTTCGCCCGGAATACGCACACTGCCCGCTGCTTCGCAGACGCCGTGAATCTGCGCCAACGGCACCGCACCGAGGAAAAGCAGAGTCAGATGAAAGTTATCCGCCGGCACCGGTTTGCCGCTGCGCAGGCCCAGTTCCGCGCGCCACTGGGCGATTGCCTTGCGCTGCGCCGGCGGGCAATCCAAAGCGAAAAACAGCCGTTTCGACGGTTCCTGCCTGCGCACTTCATCCATCATCGCCCTGCCCCCATATCGTCATGATCGCGCCGATTCTACACAGCCTGTTCTGACGACTCGCGACAGGAAGCTATAGTTCAAGGATTGCCATCAACCGGAGGCTGCCATGCGCGAGATCCTCAGCAAAGAACCCTGGTGGGCCCGGCCACCGCATCCCGGACAGGACGAAAGCGAACTGGAATGGGGTTGGCTGGTGCATTACAGCGAAGGCGAACCGCGTTTCGAATTCGTTCGCGAGAGGCCCAGCGACGAGCAGATTCGCAACCGCAAAAGTTGCCGGGTCACCCCCTCGCCCGAATGAATAGAGCCCCGTGAGCACTAATCCTGTGGGAGCGAGCAGGCTCGCGAAAGCGGTGTGTCAGATAAAGAAATGTTACTGATACGACGCTTTCGCGAGCAGGCTCGCTCCCACAGGGTTATGCATTGATCAGTGGGGTTGGGTGTCGCCGGCGGCGGTGTCGATGCTGACAACAACTGACATCCCCGGCCGCAAGCGTTCTGCTTCCTGCTGATCGGGATCGATAGTGATGCGCACCGGCACCCGCTGGGCGATCTTGACGAAGTTGCCGGTGGCGTTGTCGGCCTGCAGCAAGGCAAATTCCGAGCCGGTGCCCGGCGAAATATGCTGCACATGGCCGGTGAATCTGCGGTGGTTCAAGGCGTCGACGGTGAAGCGCACCGGTTGCCCGACACGTACGTTGGCCATCTGGGTTTCCTTCATGTTGGCGATCACCCATTTCTGGTCCGGGACCAACGCCATCAATTGCGCGCCGGAGTTGACGTAGGCGCCCAAGCGCACACCGATCTGCCCGAGCTGGCCGTCGCGCGGGGCGACAATTCGCGTGTTCGACAGATCGATGCGCGCCAGTTGCACCGCTGCTTCGGCACTGGCCACGGCGGCTTCCAGCGAGCCGCGATTGACGATCACCGTTTGCAGATCCTGACGGGCGATTTCCAGATTGGCCTTGGCCTGCGCCACAGAAGCCGTGCTCTGCGCGTTGGCAGCAAGGGTCACGTCGAATTCGCGCTTGGACACCGAGCCGTCGCGCACCAGTTCCTGATTACGCCGCAGATCGGCCTCGCTCTTGCGCAACTGCGCCTGGCTGTCGGCCAACACTGCCTGGCGCAATTTGATCGTCGCTTCAGCGCTGTTGCGCTGCTGCACGACGTTGGCCAGCCCGGCCTTCTGCACCGCCAGTTGTGCCAGGGACTGGTCGAGGCGTTGCTGATAAATGCGGTCGTCCAGACGCACCAGCAGATCCCCGGCCTTGACGTACTGGAAGTCCTGCACCGGCACCTCGAACACATAGCCGCTGAGCTGCGGGCCGATGATCGTCACCTGCCCGCGCACCAAGGCGTTTTCGGTGGTTTCGACCGCACTGCTGAACGGCGGCAGTTGCCACGCATACAGCACGATCAGGACACCGACGATGGCGATTGCGGCAAAGCCCAGCGAAGATATGATCCGCACCCGCAGCGAACGCGGCGCAGTGTTCGGCGACGATGGCGGCGCTTCCCCTTCAGGCGTGGCGGCGATGGCATTGGTGGTTGTGGTGGTCGGTTCGGTCATGAAGAAGTGGCACCGCTGGGTGGTACGGAAGGTGTCGGCTCAATGGCTTTGGTGGTGCTCATCAGCCACAACGCGCGAATCGAAAGCCAGATCATGGTCAGGACGGCAATGACCGCGATCAGCATGAAGACATCGTTATAGGCCAGCACGTTCGCTTCGCGTGTCGCCGCATTGGCGAGACTGCGCATGCCGGCCAGATTGCGCAGGCTCGGGTCGGCGAGCAAACCGCCGTAGGCCGAACCGCCGCTCTGCACGCGCGCCGCCACCAACGGATCGGACATCACCAGATGATCGACGATGTGGCTGGAGTGGTACTTCTCCCGCACGATCTGAAAGGTGCCAAGCAACGCCGCGCCGAGCAGCCCGCCGAGGTTGTTGCAGATCCCGAACAGCACGGAAAAACTCACCAGGTTGCGCGGATTGGTCAGCACGTTACGCGTGCCGAAGACCATGGTCGGGCCGAGAAAAAACGTACTGCCGAACGCCAGCAGGAACTGACTGAAATACATGTTTTCGGGGCGGGTCAGGTTGTTCGAGAAGCTGTCCATCACCGAACCGGTGGCCATCAGCGCCAAGGAAATGATCAACGGCATCAGCAAATGTTTGGGGTCGATGGTCAACGCGCTGGTGGCAAGCCCGGCGATGCTGCCAATCAGCATCACCACGTACAGACTGTGCAACTGCTCATAGCCCATGTTGAGGTTCTGCATGAACCCCACGGCGCCGGTGGATTGCTCCGAGGTGACCATGCGAATCAGGGTCACCGCCAGCGCCAGGCGAATCATCGTTCCGCTGCCCAGCCACCGCGTCATCAGCATCGGGTTGCTGCGGTTGTGCTCGATGGCTAGGCCCATGATGATCAGCGCGATCGAACAGGCCAGCGCCACGCCGATCCAGTCCGCCTCCAGCCACCAGTCGATGCGCCCCAGCGACAGCACCGCGCACAACAACGCCACACCGGTGGCGAGGATGGCGAAGGTCAGGAAGTCGAGTTTTTCGAAGGTCTTGAAGCGGTCACCGGGCGGCAGCTTCAGCAGCAACACACAGCCGAGTGACAGCAGGGCCATGCCCAATTCGAACAGGTACAGACCGCGCCATTCGGCGATCTGCAACAGGTCTTCGGAAAACAGCCGCGCCAGCGGTAACGCCAGTTGCGACGTGCCGAGGCCGAGTACCAACGCTTTGAGCCGCCACTTCGCCGGGAACGCCTGCACCATGTAATACAGACCCAGCGAGCTCAGCGCCGCACCGACCATGCCGTGGGCAGCCCGCACCGCCACTGCCGAGTTGAGATCGTTGACGAACAAATGGCCGAAGGTCACCAGCGCATACAGCACCAGAAACACTTCGGTGAACGCGCGCAAGCCGAATTGCTGGCGAAACTTCACCAGCAGCAGGTTCATCGACACGTTGGTCATCACATACGCCGCCGGCAACCAGGCCATTTCCGCCGTGGTCGCGCCGAGCGAGCCTTGCAGGTAAGGCAGGTTGGCAACCACCAGCGAGTTGCCTAATCCACCGGTCACCGCCACCAGCACGCCAACCGCCGCGTACGCCAAACGCTTGGGCGTGGAATGCAACGGGGTCGATGGGGAACCGGGCAGGCTGGGCTTTTCGTGGGGTTGCCAGTTGCGCGGGGCGTATTTATCCATGGATCGGCCTGGTGCTGGGGGTGAGGGAAGTTTGCCGCAATTTCACGGGCAACACACACTCCATGGACAACACAAGTCCCTGTAGGAGCTGTCGAGTGAAACGAGGCTGCGATCTCTTGATTTTCAAAAGCAAGATCAAAAGATCGCAGCGTGCCGCAGCTCCTACCCCATGGACAACACAAGTCCCTGTAGGAGCTGTCGAGTGAAACGAGGCTGCGATCTTTTGATTATCAAAAGCAAGATCAAAAGATCGCAGCGTGCCGCAGCTCCTACCCATGGACAACACAAGTCCCTGTAGGAGCTGTCGAGTGAAACGAGGCTGCGATCTTTTGATTTTCAAAAGCAAGATCAAAAGATCGCAGCGTGCCGCAGCTCCTACCCCATGGACAACAAAAGTCCCTGTAGGAGCTGTCGAGTGAAACGAGGCTGCGATCTTTTGATTATCAAAAGCAAGATCAAAAGATCGCAGCGTGCCGCAGCTCCTACCCATGGACAACACAAGTCCCTGTAGGAGCTGTCGAGTGAAACGAGGCTGCGATCTTTTGATTTTCAAAAGCAGGATCAAAAGATCGCAGCGTGCCGCAGCTCCTACCCATGGACAACACAAGTCCCTGTAGGAGCTGTCGAGTGAAACGAGGCTGCGATCTTTTGATTTTCAAAAGCAAGATCAAAAGATCGCAGCGTGCCGCAGCTCCTACCCCATGGACAACAAAAAACCCTGTAGGAGCTGTCGAGTGAAACGAGGCTGCGATCTTTTGATTTTCAAAAGCAAGATCAAAAGATCGCAGCGTGCCGCAGCTCCTACCCCATGGACAACACAAGTCCCTGTAGGAGCTGTCGAGTGAAACGAGGCTGCGATCTTTTGATTTTCAAAAGCAGGATCAAAAGATCGCAGCGCGCCGCAGCTCCTACCCCATGGACAACAAAAGTCCCTGTAGGAGCTGTCGAGTGAAACGAGGCTGCGATCTTTTGATTTTCAAAAGCAAGATCAAAAGATCGCAGCGTGCCGCAGCTCCTACCCATGGACAACACAAGTCCCTGTAGGAGCTGTCGAGTGAAACGAGGCTGCGATCTTTTGATTTTCAAAAGCAAGATCAAAAGATCGCAGCGTGCCGCAGCTCCTACCCCATGGACAACAAAAAACCCTGTAGGAGCTGTCGAGTGAAACGAGGCTGCGATCTTTTGATTTTCAAAAGCAGGATCAAAAGATCGCAGCGTGCCGCAGCTCCTGCAAGGCGTGCGGCGTAGCACGGGGGGTCATCGTATAACTTCCAGTTGACAATCCCTGAGAATCTGGGAAATATCCGCATCGATGTTGTACGACGACGTATGACAAATAATAAAAACAACAAACGATCCAGGGAGCGTCACAGTGAGCCCACTCGCCCGCAATTCCGTCCGCCCTTCACGTTTTGCCCATTTCAAGCCGCGTTCGACCCTCAGCCTGATCGGTTGCAGCAGCCTAGCCCTGGCCCTGCCCATGAGCGCTGATGCCGAAGGCTTCCTCGACGACAGCAAAGCCACGCTGAACCTGCGCAACGCCTACTTCAACCGCAACTTCGTCAACCCGGCCTATCCGCAGGGCAAGGCTGAAGAGTGGACGCAGAGCTTCATTCTCGACGCCAAATCCGGCTTTACCCAAGGCACCGTCGGCTTCGGCATCGATGTGCTCGGGTTGTATTCGCAAAAGCTCGATGGCGGCAAAGGCACTGGCGGCACGCAACTGTTGCCGATTCATGATGACGGTCGCCCGGCCGACAATTTCGGTCGCCTCGGCGTGGCGCTGAAAGCCAAAGTCTCGAAAACCGAATTGAAGGTCGGTGAATGGATGCCTGTATTGCCGATCCTGCGCTCCGACGACGGCCGCTCCCTGCCGCAGACCTTTCGCGGCGGCCAGATCACGTCCACTGAAATCAACGGCCTGACCGTCTACGGCGGCCAGTTCCGTGGCAACAGCCCGCGCAACGACGCGAGCATGGAAGACATGTCGATGAACGGCCGCGGTGCGTTCACCTCCGATCGTTTCAACTTCGGCGGCGGCGAATACAGCTTCAACGAAAAACGCACGATGGTCGGCGTGTGGTACGCCGAGCTCACCGACATCTATCAGCAGCAGTATTTCAACCTCAGCCACAGCCAGCCGATGGGCGACTGGACGCTGGGCGCCAACCTCGGCTTCTTCACCGGCAAGGAAGACGGCAGCGCTCAGGCCGGCGACCTCGACAACAAGACCGCGTTCGCCCTGCTCTCGGCCAAGTACGGTGGCAACACCTTCTACGTCGGCCTGCAGAAACTCACCGGCGACGATGCCTGGATGCGCGTCAACGGCACCAGCGGCGGCACACTGGCCAACGACAGTTACAACGCCAGTTATGACAACGCCAAAGAGCGCTCCTGGCAGGTGCGTCACGACTACAACTTCGTTGCGCTGGGCGTGCCTGGCCTGACCCTGATGAACCGCTATATCAGCGGCGATAACGTACACACCGCCACCACCAACGACGGCAAGGAATGGGGCCGCGAATCGGAACTGGCCTACACCGTACAGAGCGGCCCGCTGAAGAACCTCAACGTGAAATGGCGCAACGCGACCATTCGCCGGGATTTCAGCACCAACGAATTTGACGAGAACCGGATCTTTATCAGCTATCCGATTTCGTTGTTGTAAGGGTTGGCGGTTTGCCCTCTGGGAGCGAGCCTGCTCGCGAAAGCGCCGGACCAGTCGACTTGTTCTGACTGGCACAACGCCTTCGCGAGCAGGCTCGCTCCCACAAGGGAATTGCATTGCAAGGCAGGTATAGGGTGTTGAGAAAATGAATCGCCCCTTCCGTCATCTACACCAAAAGTCGCGTTGACAAGATCCGGAAACCCTACCGATACTTCAGCGCAGTCATACGACAACCTACAACAAACCTAATAACAATGTGTTCAGGGATTGCCATGACGTCTATTTCTACCCCCCGCGCTCCTTTCAATCGCCTGCTGCTGACCGGTGCCGCCGGAGGCCTGGGCAAAGTCCTGCGCGAACGCCTGCGCCCTTACGCCAATGTGCTGCGCCTGTCCGACATCGCCGCCCTCGCCCCGGCTGTCGATGATCACGAAGAAGTCGTGCTCTGCGACCTCGCCGACAAGCAAGCCGTGCATCAACTGGTCGAAGGGGTCGATGCGATCTTGCATTTCGGCGGCGTCTCGGTCGAGCGGCCATTCGAAGAAATCCTCGGCGCCAACATCTGTGGCGTGTTCCACATTTACGAAGCGGCGCGCAAACACGGTGTGAAGCGGGTGATCTTCGCCAGTTCCAACCACGTCATCGGTTTCTACAAACAGGACCAACAGCTCGACGCCACTTCGGCGCGTCGTCCCGATGGTTACTACGGCTTGTCCAAGTCCTACGGCGAAGACATGGCCAGTTTCTACTTCGATCGCTACGGCATCGAAACCGTCAGCATCCGCATCGGTTCCTCGTTCCCCGAGCCGCAGAACCGCCGGATGATGCACACTTGGCTGAGCTTCGACGACCTCACGCAACTGCTCGAACGCTCGCTGTACACACCAAATGTCGGCCACACCGTGGTCTACGGCATGTCCGCCAACAAAGACGTCTGGTGGGACAACCGCTACGCCAGCCACCTCGGTTTCGAAGCCAAGGACACCTCGGAAGTATTCCGCGACAAGGTCGAAGCGCAACCGATGCCAGCCGACGATGACCCGGCGCGGATCTATCAGGGCGGCGCCTTCGTCGCAGCAGGCCCGTTCGGCGACTGATCGCTCGACTTGATCCCCCTCCAATAAAAACCATGGGAATGAGTATGCAAGCCGAATTGATCGTCGACGCCCGCAACGCGGTCGGTGAAAGCCCGGTCTGGGTGCCGCAGGAAAACGCTCTGTACTGGGTCGATATTCCCAACGGCGGGCTGCAACGCTGGAGCGCTGACAGCGGGCATGTTGCCTCGTGGAAGGCCCCGGAAATGCTCGCCTGCATCAGCCGCCACCGCAGTGGCGGCTGGGTTGCTGGCATGGAAAGCGGCTTCTTTCGCCTGCACCCGCACAGCGACGGCAGCCTCGACAGCGAATTGCTCGCGACTGTCGAGCACAGCCGCGCGGACATGCGCCTCAACGACGGTCGCTGCGATCGCCAAGGGCGTTTCTGGGCCGGCAGCATGGTGCTGAACATGGGCCTGAACGCGCCTGAAGGCCGGCTCTATCGCTACAGCGCCGGGCAGACGGGCGTGATCGAAGCGCAGCTGGATGGCTTCATCGTACCCAACGGCCTCGCTTTCAGCCCTGACGGCAAGACCATGTACCTGTCGGATTCGCACCCCAATGTGCAACTGATCTGGGCCTTCGATTACGACATCGAGACCGGCACGCCATCGAATCGCCGAATCTTCGTCGACATGAATCATTTCCCCGGCCGCCCCGATGGCGCTGCCGTGGATGCCGAAGGCTGTTACTGGATCTGCGCCAACGACGCCGGCCTGATTCACCGCTTCGCCCCGGATGGCCGACTGGATTTCTCGCTGGAAGTACCGGTGAAGAAACCGACCATGTGTGCCTTCGGCGGCAGCAATCTGGATACCTTGTTTGTCGCCTCGATTCGCCCCGGCGATGACCACGACCCGCAATCCCTGGCCGGCGGCGTGTTCGCCCTGAAGCCAGGCGTCAAGGGCCTCGCCGAACCGCAATTCAACGATTTGCTTTAGACCCTCTGCTGCACCGCTGCGCCTTGAACACAAAAATAACAAGACTGGAGACTCACCCCTCATGAACTTCAAACGCACCTTGCTCGCCGCTGCACTCCCGCTGATGTTCACCTTTGCAGGTGGCGCTCAGGCACTGGAATTTAAAGTCGCCGACATCCACCCCAAGGGTTATCCCACCGTGGAAGCCGAAGAAAGCATGGGCAAGACCCTGACCAAGGAAACCAACGGCGAGCTGACCTTCAAGTACTTCCCAGGCGGTGTACTCGGTTCGGAAAAGGAAGTTATCGAGCAGATGCAATTCGGCGCGATACAGATGTCTCGCGTCAGCCTGGGTATCGTCGGCCCTGTGGTGCCGGATGTGAACGTGTTCAACATGCCGTTCATTTTCCGCGACCAGCAGCACATGCGTAACGTCATCGATGGCCCGGTGGGCGATGAGATTCTCGACAAGATCACCAACTCCGAATTCAAATTGGTGGCCCTGGCGTGGATGGACGGCGGTACGCGCAACATCTACACCAAAAAACCGGTGCGCAAGCTCGAAGACCTCAAGGGCATGAAAATTCGCGTGCAAGGCAACCCGATGTTCATCGAAATGATGAACGCCATGGGTGCCAACGGTATTGCCATGGACACCGGCGAAATCTTCAGCTCCCTGCAGACCGGCGTGATCGACGGCGCGGAAAACAACCCGCCGACCCTGCTCGAACACAACCACTTCCAGAACGCCAAGTTCTACAGCCTGACCGGTCACCTGATCCTGCCGGAGCCGATCGTGATGTCGAAAATCACCTGGGAAAAACTCACTCCGGATCAACAGCAACTGGTGAAAAAAGCCGCCAAGGCTGCCCAGGCTGAAGAGCGCGTACTGTGGGACAAGAAGTCCGCTGCCAGTGAAGAAAAACTCAAGGCCGCCGGCGTCGAGTTCATCGAAGTCGACAAGAAACCCTTCTACGAAGCCACCGCCTCGGTTCGCGAGAAATACGGCGCGCCTTATGCCGACCTGATCAAAAAGATCGAAGCCGTTCAGTAACGCCCCCCGCTCCGTACTCATGAACAAGGCCCGGCGCGCCAGCAATTCCGGCGCGCCCGGTTACGGTGGAACCCGATGAAGAATCTGCTGCTGCGTATCAACGACAAGATCTACATGACGTGCATCTGGGTCGCCGGCCTTTCCGTCCTGGCGATTTCCCTGATGATTCCCTGGGGCGTCTTCGCCCGCTACGTGCTCGGCACCGGCTCCAGCTGGCCAGAGCCGACGGCGATCCTGCTGATGATGGTGTTCACCTTCATCGGCGCCGCCGCCAGTTACCGCGCCGGTGCCCACATGGCCGTGGCCATGCTCACCGACCGCATGCCACCGCAGCTGAAATCCGCAGCAGCGATTTTTTCGCAACTGCTGATGGCGGCAATCTGCATCTTCATGACCATCTGGGGCACCAAGCTGTGCATCTCCACCTGGAACCAGTTCATGGCCGCCCTGCCCGATCTGCGCGTTGGCGTGACCTATCTGCCGATCCCCGTGGGCGGTTTGCTGACGCTGATTTTTGTCGTGGAAAAACTCTTGCTCGGTGACCAGAGCAAACGTCGGGTCGTGCAGTTCGACCTGGTTGAAGAAAGTGAAGGTGCCGTTTAATGGACGCTCTGATCCTGCTGGGCAGTTTTATCGTATTGATCCTGATCGGCATGCCGGTCGCCTACGCGTTGGGCGCCGCTGCGCTGATCGGCGCATGGTGGATCGACATCCCGTTCCAGGCGGTGATGATCCAGGTCGCCTCGGGGGTGAACAAATTCTCGCTGCTGGCCATTCCGTTCTTCGTCCTGGCCGGTGCGATCATGGCCGAGGGCGGCATGTCACGGCGGTTGGTGGCGTGTGCCGGGGTGCTGGTGGGATTCGTCCGCGGTGGCCTGTCACTGGTCAACATCGTGGCATCGACCTTCTTCGGTGCGATCTCCGGTTCGTCAGTGGCCGACACGGCATCGGTGGGTTCGGTGCTGATTCCGGAGATGGAGCGCAAGGGTTATCCGCGCGACTTCTCCACCGCTGTGACCGTCAGCGGTTCGGTGCAAGCCCTGCTGACGCCGCCAAGCCATAACTCGGTGCTCTACTCGCTGGCCGCTGGCGGTACGGTGTCGATCGCTTCGCTGTTCATGGCCGGCATCGTCCCGGGCCTGCTGATGAGCGCCTGCCTGATGGTGCTGTGCCTGATCTTCGCGAAAAAGCGCAACTACCCCAAGGGCGAAGTGATCCCGATGCGCCAGGCGCTGAAGATCGTCGGCGAAGCCCTGTGGGGCATGATGGCGATGGTGATCATCCTCGGCGGCATTCTCTCGGGTATTTTCACCGCCACTGAATCGGCGGCCATCGCGGTGCTTTGGTCATTCTTCGTGACCATGTTCATCTACCGCGACTACAAATGGAGCGAGCTGCCCAAGCTGATGCACCGAACGGTGCGCACCATCTCGATTGTGATGATCCTGATCGGTTTCGCCGCCAGCTTCGGCTACATCATGACCCTGATGCAGATCCCGGCGAAGATCACCACGCTGTTCCTGACCCTGTCGGACAACCGTTACGTGATCCTGATGTGCATCAACGTGATGTTGCTGCTGTTGGGCACGGTGATGGACATGGCGCCGCTGATCCTGATCCTCACGCCGATCCTGATGCCAGTTATCATGGGTATTGGCGTCGATCCGGTGCAGTTCGGCATGATCATGCTGGTGAACCTGGGGATCGGATTGATAACACCGCCGGTAGGCGCCGTGCTCTTCGTCGGCTCGGCGGTGGGCAAGGTCAGTATCGAAAGCACCGTAAAAGCGCTGCTGCCTTTCTATGGCGTGCTGTTCCTGGTGCTGCTGCTGGTGACCTACGTGCCGGCGATTTCGCTGTGGCTGCCGCACCTGGTGTTGTAACCCTCTGAAAAGATCGCAGCTCCTGCAGGAATCGCATTCCCCTGTAGGAGCTGTCGAGTGCAACGAGGCTGCGATCTGTTGATCTTCACGCCCGCACCAACATGTACCCCGCGACCACCAGACAGACACTGGCAAACCCCACCTGCAACGCCCGCGCCGGCACCTGCGCGCACAGCCTGCGACCGATGAGCATGCCAACGATGCTGGCGACAATGAACGCCGCACCCTGGCTGTCAATGCGCACCCCCGCATGAAACGCGCCGATCACCCCGATCGCGGAAATCAGACTGATCACCATCAACGACGTCGCAACGATGCCGCGCATCTGCACATCGGTCAGTTGCTTGAACGCCGGCACAATCAGAAAGCCGCCGCCGACGCCAAGTAAACCCGAAACCACGCCAGTAACCGCTCCCAGTGCAGCAAGGGTGGCGGTGCATTTGGCGGTCCAGTCGAAGCGCCCGGTCTGCTCGTTGAGCATGCAGTTTTTCTGGCCCCAACTGGCGTGGCCGTGATCGCTCGGCCCCGCTTGCTGACGGTCCTTTCTGAACATTCGCCACGCGACCAGAACCATCAGCAGGCTGAACAGGATCATCAGAATCTTTTCCGGCAACTGATGCGCGAAGTAGATCCCCAGCGGCGAAAAAACCGCACCCAACGCGGCGATCAACAGCGCCGCGCGGTAACGTACCAGGCCATGGCGCAAACCATCGATCGCCCCGACCGCTGCCGCGCTGCCGACCGCAAACAAGGCCACCGGCGCCGCTTGCGTCATCGTCCAGCCGAGCCCGAGCACCAGCGCCGGCACCGCGAGAATCCCGCCGCCCGCGCCGGTCAGGCCGAGGACCAAACCCATCACCACGCCAAACAGACTTGCCAGCAACATAGGAGTTTTCTCAGTCGACCCTGGACAGACTCGTCAGCCACTCGCGGCCCTTGAGCATGCCGTGCCAGTAGAACCACGGCAGCAGCGTCGCCTTCAGCCACCATGCCGAACGGCGGGCCACGGTCGGGTCCAGCGGGAAGGTCGGCAGCAGTTTGCCGCCATAGCCGAACTCGGCGAGGATCACCTTGCCCTTCTCGACCGTCAGCGGGCAGGAACCGTAGCCGTCGTACTTGAGCGGCAGCGGCTGTTGTTTGCGCGCGGCCAGCAGGTTCTGCGCAACGACGACAACCTGCTTGCGCACCGCTGCGGCAGTTTTCGCATTGCTGGTGCCGCAGATATCGCCCAGTGCGAACACCTCGGGATAACGCGGATGCTGCAGGCTGTGCGGATCGACCTCGCACCAACCGCCGGCATCGGCCAGCGCACTCTGTGCGATGAAATCCGGCGCGACCTGTGGCGGCACGACGTGCAGCAGGTCGAAGGTTTTCGCGACCCGGCTGACAGTGCCGTCGGCGTCCTTGACTTCAAACCACGCGGTTTTCGCCGGGCCGTCGACCTTGACCAGATTCGAGTTGAACGCCAGTTGCGCGTCGTACTGTTCGATGTACTTCATCAACGGCGGCACGAAGGTCGGCACGCCAAACAGCGCAGCGCCAGCGAGATTGAATTCAACCTTGATGTCTTTCAGCACGGCGGATTTGCGCCAGTGATCGCAGGACAGGTACAGGGCTTTTTGCGGCGCGCCGGCGCATTTGATCGGCATCGCCGGCTGGGTGAACAGCGCCCGGCCATCGCGCAGTTTCTGCACTTGATCCCAGGTGTACTGGGCGTGTTGATAGCTGTAGTTGGAGGTGACGCCGTGCTGGCCGAGGCTTTGCTGCAAGCCTTCGATTTTCTCCCAGGCCAGGCGCAGGCCGGGGCAGACGATCAGGTTTCGATAGCTGACGGTGCGCTGGTCGTCGAGGGTGAGTTGGCGGCTTTGCGGGTCGATGGCGCTGACACTGGCCTGAATCCACGTCGCCTGACGCGGCATGACTTTGCTCATCGGCCTGACGGTGTCCTTCACGTCAAACGCACCACCGCCGACCAGCGTCCACGCCGGTTGATAGTAGTGCTGTGAACTCGGTTCGATCACGGTGACTTTGAGCTGCGGGTCACGCTTGAGCAGGCTGGCGACAAAACCGATGCCGGCCGTGCCGCCGCCGATGACCACGATGTCCGCACTGATGGATAGGCCCCAGTGTTGATCGTTCATTGCTTGTTCCTTTTGCTGCACGCAAGGATTTTTTGGCTCACCACAACAACCAATGTGGGAGCGAGCCTGCTCGCGAAAGCGGTGGCTCAGTCAACTATTCGTCGGCTGACACGCCGCCTTCGCGAGCAGGCTCGCTCCCACAGGAGATGTTTGTGAGGGCTGGCATTTATGGCTGTTCCCAGCTCTTGAGTACCGCTCCGCAATAGAGCCCCGAGAGGGTTTTCATCACCTGGATCACTTCGTGACTGGCCAGGCCATAGAAAATGTATTTGCCTTCGCGGCGGGTCGCGACCAGGCCTTCATCGCGCAAGATGCCCAGTTGCTGGGACAGCGTCGGCTGGCGTACGCCGGTCATTTTTTCCAGTTCGCCGACGTTGCGTTCGCCCTGGGTCAGTTGACAGAGGATCAACAGGCGATCCTCATTGGCCAGGGCTTTGAGCAACGCGCAGGCTTTGGACGCCGAGGCGCGCAGTTGGGCGACTTCACATTCGGTCAGACTGGATTGCATTTGCACGAGGCCTTGAACGTCACTTAAGCTGCGAACATTATGTTTTTACATAAACTGTTGCAACCCGAAATTCCTCAGCACAGGTTTCTGCCATGTCCGCCCAGATTGAAGCGTTCCTCGACCCCGCCTCCTCGACCTACAGCTACGTGGTCTACGAAGCCGACGGCGGCCAGTGCGCGATCGTCGACCCGGTGCTCGATTACGACGGCGCTGCCGGGCGCACCGGCACCGCGCAAGCGGACAAGATCATCGCCTTCGTCCGAGCGCACCGGCTGCAAGTGCAATGGCTGCTGGAAACCCACGCCCACGCCGATCACCTCTCCGCCGCGCCGTACCTGCGTCGAGAACTGGGCGGCAAGATCGCCATCGGTGAATCGATCAGCAAAGTGCAGAATGTGTTCAAGGCGCTGTTCAATCTGGAGCCGGAATTTTGCGTCGATGGCTCGCAGTTCGATCACCTGTTCGCGCCGAACGAGTCGTTCATGATCGGCAACCTCAAGGCCACCGCCCTGCACGTCCCCGGCCATACGCCGGCGGACATGGCCTACCTGATCGACGGCGAACAGATCCTCGTCGGCGACACGCTGTTCATGCCCGATGTCGGCACCGCGCGCTGTGATTTCCCCGGTGGCAATGCGCAGCACTTGTTCAAGTCGATCCAGAAGCTGTTGGCGTTTCCAGCCAGCGTGAAGCTTTACGTTTGCCACGATTACCCACCCGAAGGCCGCGCCTCGCAGTGCCAGACCACTGTCGGCGAACAGCGCAAAAGCAATATTCATGTGCATGACGGGATCGATGAAGCGGCGTTCGTGGAGATGCGCACGACACGTGACGCTGGGTTAGGCATGCCGACGTTGCTGCTGCCGGCGATTCAGGTGAACGTGCGGGCGGGGAATCTGCCGGCGCCTGAGGACAATGGCGTGGTTTACCTGAAGATTCCGCTTAACAAACTCTGACCCCTAGTCAGGCGCCCTAAGTCTGATCGTTCCCACGCTCTGCGTGGGAACGCATCCCGTGACGCTCTGCGTCACTTCTTGAGGCGGAACGCGGAGCGTCCCTGGCGGCATTCCCACGCGGAGCGTGGGAACGATCGGCGTCGGCGGGTCGGGTCGGGTCGGGTCGGGTCGGGTCGGGTCGGGTGCATCAGGTCAGGTTATGCGCCCAGGGTCAACCCATTCGCCGGCAATGGCAACGCCGTCTTGTAGCGCACCTGCTTGAGCGCAAAGCTGGAGCGGATGTTCGCCACCCCCGGCACCTTGGTCAGAAAATCCATCATGAAGCGTTCCAGCGACTGAATGCTCGGCACCAGCACACGGATCAGATAATCCGGATCACCCGCCATCAGATAGCACTCCATTACCTCCGGCCGATCGGAGATCGCTTCCTCGAAGTGCTGCAGCGCTTCCTCCACCTGCTTTTCCAGGCTGACGTGAATGAACACATTCACATGCAGCCCCAGCAGATCGGCATCCAGCAGCGTGACCTGCTCGCGAATCAAGCCCAATTCTTCCATGGCCTTGACCCGGTTGAAGCATGGCGTCGGCGACAGGTTCACCGAACGGGCGAGGTCGGCGTTGGTGATGCGCGCATTCTCCTGAAGGCTGTTGAGAATGCCGATGTCGGTACGGTCCAGTTTGCGCATGAGACAAAACCACCTGTTTTTTATGTTTATGCAGAATTTCTATCTGCAAATGGTCGCCAGCGCAACGAAACACAGAGAAATATTCTTCTTGGCCACGCCTATGATTGTTGTAGGACAAGATTTCCCCTACCCGGGAATGACTGCCAGCTCACTACAAGAAATTCACAAGATCGAGCGTAGAAGCCATGACCCAAGCGTATGAACCGCTGCGCCTGCACGTCCCTGAACCCTCGGGCCGTCCCGGCTGCAAAACCGATTTTTCCTACCTGCATCTGACCGATGCCGGTACGGTGCGCAAACCTCCTGTCGATGTAGAACCTGCCGATACCGCCGACCTCGCCCGTGGCCTGATTCGCGTGCTCGACGATCAGGGCAGCGCCCTCGGCCCGTGGGCCGAAAACGTGCCGGTCGAGATCCTGCGCAAAGGCATGCGCGCGATGCTCAAGACGCGGATCTACGACAACCGCATGGTTGTCGCCCAGCGGCAGAAAAAGATGTCGTTCTACATGCAGAGCCTTGGCGAAGAAGCCATCGGCAGCGCCCAGGCGTTGGCGCTGAACATCGACGACATGTGCTTCCCGACCTACCGCCAGCAAAGCATCCTGATGGCCCGTGATGTGCCGCTGGTGGACCTGATCTGCCAGTTGCTGTCCAACGAGCGCGATCCGCTCAAGGGCCGCCAGTTGCCGATCATGTACTCGGTCAAGGACGCTGGCTTCTTCACCATTTCCGGCAACCTCGCCACCCAATTCATTCAGGGCGTTGGCTGGGGCATGGCCTCGGCGATCAAGGGCGATACGAAAATCGCCTCGGCGTGGATCGGTGACGGCGCCACCGCCGAATCGGACTTCCATACCGCCCTCACCTTCGCCCACGTTTATCGCGCGCCGGTGATCCTCAATGTCGTGAATAACCAGTGGGCGATTTCCACCTTCCAGGCCATCGCCGGCGGTGAAGCCACGACTTTCGCCGGACGCGGCGTCGGTTGCGGCATCGCCTCGCTGCGTGTCGACGGCAACGATTTCTATGCGGTCTACGCTGCTTCCGCCTGGGCTGCCGAACGCGCCCGGCGCAACCTCGGCCCGACCATGATCGAATGGGTCACCTACCGCGCCGGCCCGCACTCGACCTCCGACGACCCATCGAAATACCGCCCTGCCGATGACTGGAGCCACTTCCCGCTCGGCGATCCGATCGCGCGTCTGAAACAGCACCTGATCAAGGTCGGCCACTGGTCGGAGGAAGAGCACAGCGCCGTCAGCGCTGAACTCGAAGCCGAAGTGATTGCTGCGCAGAAACAGGCCGAACAGTACGGCACCCTTGCCGGTGGCCAGATTCCAAGCGCCGCGACCATGTTCGAAGACGTCTACAAAGAGATGCCGGAGCACTTGAAGCGCCAGCGTCAGCAGTTGGGGATCTGACATGAACGATCACAACAACAATATTCAGTTGGAAACCGCCATGACCACGACCACCATGACCATGATCCAGGCCCTGCGCTCGGCCATGGATGTGATGCTTGAGCGCGATGACAACGTCGTCGTCTTCGGCCAGGACGTCGGTTACTTCGGCGGTGTGTTCCGCTGCACCGAAGGCCTGCAGACCAAGTACGGCACCTCGCGGGTGTTCGACGCGCCGATTTCGGAAAGCGGCATCGTCGGCGTGGCCGTCGGCATGGGCGCCTACGGACTGCGTCCGGTCGCCGAAATCCAGTTCGCCGACTACGTTTACCCCGCCTCCGACCAGATCATCTCCGAAGCAGCGCGTCTGCGTTATCGCTCGGCCGGCGAATTCACTGCACCGATGACCCTGCGCATGCCTTGCGGCGGCGGTATCTACGGCGGCCAGACCCACAGCCAGAGCATCGAGGCGATGTTCACTCAGGTCTGCGGTCTGCGCACGGTGATGCCGTCCAACCCGTACGACGCCAAAGGCCTGCTGATCGCCTCCATCGAAAACGATGACCCGGTGATCTTCCTCGAGCCGAAACGCCTGTACAACGGCCCGTTCGATGGCCATCACGACCGCCCGGTAACCCCGTGGTCGAAACATCCGCAAGCCCAGGTGCCGGACGGTTACTACACCGTGCCGCTGGACGTTGCCGCGATCACTCGCCCGGGCAAGGACGTGACCGTGCTGACTTACGGCACCACTGTGTATGTATCGCAAGTCGCTGCCGAAGAATCCGGCGTCGATGCCGAAGTCATCGACCTGCGCAGCCTGTGGCCGCTGGACCTGGAAACCATCGTCAAGTCGGTGAAGAAAACCGGCCGCTGCGTGGTGGTACACGAAGCCACCCGCACCTGCGGTTTCGGCGCCGAGCTGGTATCGCTGGTGCAAGAGCACTGCTTCCATCACCTGGAAGCGCCGATCGAACGCGTCACCGGTTGGGACACGCCCTACCCGCACGCGCAGGAGTGGGCGTATTTCCCAGGGCCGTCCCGCGTGGGCGCGGCGTTGAAACGGGTCATGGAGGTCTGAATGGGCACGCACGTTATCAAGATGCCGGACATCGGCGAAGGCATCGCAGAAGTAGAACTGTCGCAGTGGCACGTCAAGGTTGGCGATCTGGTGGTTGAAGACCAGGTACTGGCGGATGTGATGACCGACAAGGCGATGGTCGATATTCCGTCGCCGGTACACGGGAAAGTGATTGCCCTCGGTGGTCAGCCGGGTGAAGTGATGGCGGTCGGCAGTGTGCTGATCAGCATCGAGGTTGAAGGCGCCGGCAACCTTAAAGAGTCCGCCGCACCCGCGCCGGTCAAAGAAACACCGGTTGCGCCGAAAGTTGAAGCCGCTGTCGAAAGCAAACCCGCCGCAGCCGCCGCACCACGTCCGGCTGCCGTTTGCCAGGGTCCGATGGTCGCTCGCGAAGCGGATGAACGCCCGCTAGCCTCGCCAGCCGTGCGCAAACATGCGCTGGATCTGGGCATTCAATTGCGCTTGGTGCGCGGTTCCGGCCCGGCCGGTCGCGTGTTGCACGAAGACCTTGAAGCCTATCTGGCGCAAGGTCAGTCGAACGCTTCGGCGCCGGCCGCTGCCGCTTATGCCCAGCGCCACGACGAAGAACAGATTCAAGTGATCGGCATGCGCCGCAAGATCGCTCAGCGCATGCAGGATGCTACTCAGCGTGCCGCGCACTTCAGTTATGTCGAGGAAATCGACGTCACCGCGATCGAAGAACTGCGCGCGCATCTGAATGAAAAACATGGCGCCAGCCGTGGCAAGTTGACCTTGTTGCCGTTCCTCGTTCGCGCGCTGGTTGTCGCCCTGCGCGACTTCCCGCAGATGAACGCCCGTTACGACGACGAAGCGCAAGTCATCACTCGCCTCGGTGCGGTGCATGTCGGCGTCGCCACGCAAAGCGATGTCGGCCTGATGGTGCCCGTCGTGCGTCACGCCGAAGCGCGCAGCCTGTGGGACAGCGCCGCGGAAATTTCGCGTTTGGCCA
Source organism: Pseudomonas sp. ef1 (assembly GCF_007293365.2). NCBI lineage: Bacteria > Pseudomonadati > Pseudomonadota > Gammaproteobacteria > Pseudomonadales > Pseudomonadaceae > Pseudomonas > Pseudomonas sp. ef1. The sequence continues at coordinate 4,627,094 of NZ_CM129815.1, forward strand.
ACGCCGCGCGCAATGGCAAGGCCAGCCGCGATGAGCTGTCCGGTTCGACCATCACCCTGACCAGCCTCGGCGCATTGGGCGGCATTGTCAGCACGCCGGTGCTGAATCTGCCGGAAGTGGCCATTGTCGGCGTGAACAAAATCGTCGAACGGCCAATGGTGGTCAAAGGCCAAGTGGTGATCCGCAAAATGATGAACCTCTCCAGTTCCTTCGATCACCGCGTGGTCGACGGCATGGACGCGGCGCTTTTCATCCAGGCCATTCGTGGCTTGCTCGAACAACCCGCGACCTTGTTTGTGGAGTAAGCCCGAATGCAATCTCTGAACACCACGCTGCTGATTATCGGCGGCGGCCCCGGCGGTTACGTCACGGCGATCCGCGCCGGGCAACTGGGTATCCCGACCATCCTGGTCGAAGGCCAGTCGTTGGGCGGCACCTGCCTGAATATCGGCTGCATTCCGTCGAAAGCGCTGATTCATGTGGCTGAGCAGTTTCATCAGACGCAACATCACAGCCAGCATTCGGCGTTGGGCATCAGCGTTGCCGCGCCGACTCTGGATATCAGCAAAAGCGTCGAGTGGAAGGATGGCATCGTTGATCGCCTGACCACTGGCGTCGCCGCGCTGCTGAAGAAAAACAAGGTTCAGGTCATCAATGGCTGGGCGAAAGTCATCGACGGCAAAACCGTGGAAGTCGGCGATACCCGCATCCAGTGCGAGCACTTGGTACTGGCCACCGGTTCGACCAGCGTCAACCTGCCGATCCTGCCGATTGGCGGGCCGATCATCTCCTCCACCGAAGCGCTGGCGCCAACGGCTGTGCCGAAGCGTCTGGTGGTGGTCGGCGGTGGTTACATCGGCCTGGAGCTGGGCATCGCTTATCGCAAGCTCGGCGCCGAGGTCAGCGTGGTCGAAGCACAGGACCGCATCCTGCCGGCCTATGACGCGGAGCTGACACAACCGGTCCACGACGCGCTGAAGCAGTTGGGCGTGAAGCTGTACCTCAAGCACAGCGTGCTGGGCTTCGACGGCACGTTGCAGGTGCGCGATCCCGAAGGCGAAACCCTTAATCTGGAAACCGATCAGGTACTGGTTGCCGTCGGCCGCAAACCCAATACGCAGGGATTTAATCTCGAAGCGCTGAATCTGGACATGAACGGTTCGGCGATCAAGATCGACAGCCGTTGCCAGACCAGCATGCGCAACGTCTACGCCATTGGCGATGTGAGCGGCGAACCGATGCTGGCCCACCGCGCCATGGCCCAGGGCGAGATGGTTGCCGAGCTGATCAGTGGCAAGAGCCGTGAGTTCAACCCGACCGCCATCGCCGCCGTGTGCTTTACCGACCCGGAACTGGTGGTGGTCGGCACAACCCCGGACGAGGCCAAGGCTGCGGGGCTGGACTGCATCGTTTCCAGCTTCCCGTTCGCCGCCAACGGCCGGGCGATGACCCTGGAATCGAAAAGCGGCTTCGTTCGCGTGGTCGCACGTCGGGATAATCATGTGATTGTCGGTTGGCAAGCGGTGGGCGTTGGGGTTTCCGAACTGTCGACGGCTTTTGCGCAGAGCCTGGAAATGGGCGCGCGACTCGAAGACATCGGCGGCACCATCCATGCCCACCCGACCTTGGGTGAGGCGGTGCAGGAAGCGGCGTTGCGGGCGCTGGGGCATGCGCTGCATCTGTGACAGTTGCAGCTGAATGCCGCTGTGGCGAGGGGATTTATCCCCGCTGGGTTGCGCAGCAACCGCAAAATCTGCCACCGCCGGGCGTCAGATATTTGAGCCAAAGGGGCCGCTTCGCAGCCCAGCGGGGATAAATCCCCTCGCCACAAGCTGCGAAACCGCTCAAGAATGAAGTATTGTTGTGCCCATCCAAAAAAACGTCAGAAGCCTTGAACCGTTTCGGCGGTTGTTCAGTGATAGAGGGTGTCATGGGTAACGAAAGCATCAATTGGGACAAGCTGGGTTTTGACTACATCAAGACCGACAAGCGCTATCTGTCGTACTTTCGCGATGGCGAGTGGGACAAAGGCACCCTGACCGAAGATAACGTCCTGCACATCAGCGAAGGCTCCACCGCCCTTCACTATGGTCAGCAGTGCTTCGAAGGCATGAAGGCCTATCGCTGCAAGGACGGCTCGATCAACCTGTTCCGCCCGGACCAGAACGCCCTGCGCATGCAACGCAGCTGCGCGCGTCTGCTGATGCCGACGGTCGACACCGAGCAGTTCATCGAAGCCTGCAAAGCCGTGGTTCGCGCCAACGAGCGTTTCATCCCGCCGTACGGCACCGGCGGCGCGCTGTACCTGCGCCCGTTCGTGATCGGCGTTGGTGACAACATCGGCGTACGCACCGCGCCCGAATTCATTTTCTCGATTTTCTGCATCCCGGTCGGCGCCTACTTCAAGGGCGGCCTGACCCCGCACAACTTCCAGATCTCCAGCTACGACCGCGCGGCCCCGCAAGGCACCGGTGCGGCCAAGGTCGGTGGCAACTACGCCGCCAGCCTGATGCCGGGCTCGAAAGCCAAGAAAGCCAACTTCGCCGACGCGATCTACCTCGATCCGATGACCCACACCAAGATCGAGGAAGTCGGTTCGGCCAACTTCTTCGGGATCACCCACGACAACAAGTTCGTCACCCCGAACTCGCCATCGGTTCTGCCAGGCATCACCCGCCTGTCGCTGATCGAACTGGCCAAATCGCGTCTGGGCCTGGAAGTGGTTGAAGGCGACGTGCTGATCGACAAACTGGCGGACTTCAAGGAAGCCGGTGCCTGCGGTACCGCTGCGGTGATCACGCCGATTGGCGGCATCAGCTACAACGACCACCTGCATGTGTTCCACAGCGAAACCGAGGTAGGCCCGGTGACCCAGAAGCTCTACAAAGAGCTGACTGGCGTGCAGACCGGCGACATCGAAGCGCCAGCGGGCTGGATCGTCAAGGTTTGAATTGACCGTTGTTGATGTTTGAAAAGCCCTCCATTGAGTGATTGATGGAGGGCTTTTTTTGTTGGGCTACAAAAAATCAAAAGATCGCAGCCTTCGGCAGATCCCACACGGTCTCTGTAGGAGCTGCCGAAGGCTGCGATCCTTTGATCTTTATTTCAAAGCAATGCGTTTACCCGTCCGATCAGCAATCCCGCTCGCCTGCCCATTCTGTTGCTTGCCCATCCGCGCCTGGGTGATCAATCCCGGTATCAACTCACCCTCCGGCAGATTCTTCCAGAACCGCACCGGCAAATGCCCTTGCATGACCTTCGGGTTCAACCGCGCCGGGTTGAAGATGTGGCTGTAGTAGGTCAACCACAAATCGCCGTGGGGATCGTCGACGTTCTGCGCCAGTTGCTGCCACTCAATCGGGCACTGCCGCTCGTGAATCAATTGCTCACCATCGTAATAAACGCCGTCACGCGGTGTGGCGATCAACCAGCGATGCTGGCCCATGCGCCCGATAAAGTGCTCGCTGGCGCTGTGCAGAATGTCATGCGCCGGCTCATGCCACGCCACGTATTGTGGACCAGGCAGATCCTTGGGCCGCTCGATGAAACGCACAAACGCATGCAGATGATGGGCCTCGCGGCTGACCTGCTTGATGCGCCGCTGCAACTCGCTGCCGAGTTTGTCGCCTGCCATCATCGCCGTGCGGTCGCCGTGACTGACGCGCCATAGCACTTCATACAACAGGCTCCAGCGTTGCTCGCCGCGATAGCGCGCCGCTTGTTCGAGGGTGTCGAGCAGCGCGCGGGGAATACGCGCCTGAAACGGCCCCTGCCCTTCGGGCACGTGCTCATCACTGGCAAACAGATCGCCCACCCCTTCCGCCGCCCAGCTCACCAGACTCGGATCGATTTCATGGCTGAGCAACCAGCGCGCCTGCTGACGCCATGTGTCGAACAGGTCATCGCAATCAAGACTGATCATCCCCACAACCCCATCTGCTGCGGCATCGGTCGGTCGCGCAATTGCTGATAGAGCATGTGGCTGGTGACTTCCGCCTGTTGCGGGTGGTAATCGCTGGTGATGATGAAAGGCTTCGCCTTGGCCAGCACGCAGCGCATCCGCGCCACGTCTTCGTAACGGATTCGCCGCTGACGGCGCAACTCGACCAAGCGCTCGGTGGTGCGCAAGCCAATGCCCGGGATGCGTGCGATCAACGTCGCGTCGGCACGATTGAGGTCCAGCGGGAACACTTCGCGATTTTCCAGCGCCCAAGCCAGCTTCGGGTCGATATCGAGCGCCAGATTTCCCGGGCCTTTGAGCAGTTCGTCAGCGCTGTAGCCGTAGCTGCGCAGGAGGAAATCAGCCTGATACAAACGGTGCTCGCGCATCAGCGGAGGCGCGGCGAGCGGTACGCTTTTCGGGCTGTCGGGGATCGGGCTGAACGCCGAGTAATAGACCCGACGCAAACGGAAGTTGCCGTACAGCGACTGGGCGCTGTGGAGGATGGTGCTGTCATCGGTGTCATCGGCACCGACGATCAACTGCGTGCTTTGACCGGCCGGGGCGAATTTTGCCGAGCGCGGCTCGTTCAACACTGTTTGCACGCCGGTGTAGATGGTGTTCATCGCTTGCTTGATCGAGGTGATGTCCTTCTCCGGCGCCAGCGTCTGCAGGCTGGCGTCGGTGGGCAATTCAATGTTGACGCTGAGACGGTCGGCATAACGCCCGGCTTCTTCGATCAAAGCAGGATCGGCTTCGGGAATGGTCTTCAAATGGATGTAGCCGCGAAACTCATGCTCTTCTCGGAGCAACTTCGCCACCCGCACCAGTTGCTCCATGGTGTAGTCCGCCGAGCGAATGATCCCGGAGCTGAGAAACAGGCCGCTGACGCAGTTGCGCCGGTAGAAATCCATGGTCAGCGTCACGACTTCTTCCGGGGTGAAGCGCGCACGCGGCACATCGCTGGAACGGCGGTTGACGCAGTACTGGCAATCGTAAAGGCAGAAATTGGTCAGCAGGATTTTCAGCAACGACACACAGCGCCCGTCCGGCGTGTAGCTGTGGCAAATGCCCATGCCGTCCGTCGAACCGAGCCCGCTCTTGCCCTCGGAGCTGCGCTTGGGCGCACCACTGCTGGCGCAGGAGGCGTCGTACTTGGCGGCGTCGGCGAGGATGCTGAGCTTGTCGATGATTTGCATGGCACGGACTCTTTACTGTGTGCATATACAGTATAGGCTCGCCCGCCACGAAACAAGTTGATGGATGACCCCTCGTCGGCTGGCCAGCTGAATTGTGGCCGCCCGCGAAAACCTGTGGGAGCGAGCCTGCTAGCGAAGAGCCCCTGCCAGTCACTGCAACTCAGTGATCAAACCGCCCACTGCAATATCAACCAGCTGTTCGCCCCGCTGATCAACACAAACAGCCCCCAGGCCAGCACCCGCGTGGGCCAGCGATTGACGAACGGCCCCATCAACTGCCGGTCGTTGGTCATGCGAATCAGCGGGTACAAGGCGAACGGCAGTTGCAGGCTGAGCACCACCTGGCTCAACACCAGCAACTTGCCGATCGCGTTATCGCCCATGAGCCAGACGCCGATGAACGCCGGAATCAGCGCCAGCCCGCGAGTGATCAAACGCCGCTGCCAGCACGGGATGCGCAGGTTCAGATAGCCCTCCATGATGACCTGCCCGGCGATGGTCCCGGTGAAGGTCGAACTTTGCCCCGACGCGAGCAGCGCCACTCCGAACAGCACACTGGCCAGCGCACCGCCAACCAGCGGGTCGAGCAGGTGATACGCGTCCTGAATGTCGACCACATCGGTGTGTCCGGACTGGTGAAACGCCGCCGCCGCGAGAATCAGGATCGCCGCGTTGACCAGCAGCGCCAGGGCCAGCGAACCGATGGTGTCGATACGTGCCAGTTTCACCGCGTCCTGCTTGCTCGCCAGATCCTTGCCGATCATCCGCGTCTGCACGATCGAGGTGTGCAGGTAAAGGTTATGCGGCATTACTGTGGCGCCGAGGATGCCAATGGCCAGATACAGCGGCGCTGCATCGCTGATGGCGGACAGCGAGGGTTTGAAGCCCAGCGCCACGTCTGGCCAGTACGGTTTGATCAACAACAATTCGACGAAGAAACACACACCGATGGTCGCGACCAGCACCAGCATGATTGCTTCGAGACGGCGGAAGCCCCGGTTTTGCAGGGCCAGCACCAGCAACGTGTCGAACGCCGTCAGGGCGATGCCGAAGGTCAGCGAGCAACCGAGCAGCAAGTGAAACGCGAGAGCGCAGCCAAGCACTTCGGCGAGGTCGGTGGCGATGATCGAGATCTCCGCCAGTATCCATTGCAGGCGCGCTGTCGGGGTGCTGTAGCGCTCGCGGGACAACTGCGCCAGATCGCGCCCGGTGGCGATGCCCAACCGCGAGCACAGACATTGCACGACCATGCCGGCCAGACTCGCCAGCAACACGACGAATAAGAGACTGTAGCCAAAACGCGAACCGGCCTCGATCGCGGTCGCCCAGTTGCCCGGATCCATGTAGCCGATCGACACCAGCAAACCGGGACCGGCGAAACGCAGCACACGTTTGAAGAACGAGGCAGTCGGATCGACCGCAACACTGCCGGCCACTTCCGGCGGGCAAAACGGCGCGGTGGCGATTTTGGGCAGACTGAATTTCACGCACACATCCAGAAACAAAACGGGAGCCCGGCAGCTTAGTCGTTTCGCCTGGTGCCTTGAAGCGCAAAGATCACTGAACCTATGGGTTCACCCCCAACAACTGCTCGCGCAACTCGGGACTGCGTGTTCGCGGATCCAGCCAGATATCGAAAAACGCCTTGGCAAACTGTGGATCCTCAATCTCATGCTGGAGCTTCTGGCCGACAAAAAACCGCGCGCCCTGCCCCGGCAGATACACGCCGGTAATCCGCGTGCCGGCCTGAACGTCGACAAACGATTGCTGCATCTGCTTCTGCCAGCCGGCCAATTGCGCTGAAGTGACCCGGGGACCGGCCAGGCGTTTGATCTCATCGACGCTGGTGCTGACCAGATCGTCTCGCGAGATGTTGCGCCGGTAGATCAGCTCCAGGGCAAACGGCTGGCCGTCCGCCAGAGGCCGCGCGGCACTCCACAAGCGCGCGCTGTAAACATCGAAGCCGAACACGCTGAAATCGCCACTGCCGATGATTTGCGCCCCTGGCACTGCGTCCTGCCAATTGGCCCACGTCGGCGTCAGCAACAGCGCCCATAAACCGATGCCACAACAGCCACGTACGAGCTTGGGTGTTCTGTTCATCGCCGTATCGTCTCCGCTGCATTCTGATGATCAAAGCATAGCCGGATTCGCGCCTGAATTTTTGTATACAAAAATTGCGAACATAGGCAGCAATCTTCAATCGGCAGTGCTAACGTGGCTCATCCTGACCCGATGGAGACACCCGCGTGCTGATCCTCAAACTGCTGCTGATTCCCGGTTTTCTCCTGCTGATTTCCCTGGCGGGCAAACGCTGGGGGCCGAGCGTGGCCGGGTGGCTGTCGGGATTGCCGGTGGTGGTCGGGCCGATTCTGTTCTTTCTGGCGATCGAACAAGGGCCGCAGTTTGCCGCGCAATCAGCGGTCGCGGCGCTGTCGGCAATGTTCGCGATGATCGCTTTCTGCATCACTTATGCGCAGGTGGCGCAGCGGGCGAACTGGCCGTGGGCGTTGACCATTTCACTGGCGGTTTGGGCCGCGCTGGCGGCAGTCTTGTCGGTGATCCCGGCGTCCTTGCCGTTCTCGGTGATTGCGGCAGCGGTGGCACTGCTCGCTTCGCCTTATCTGTTCCCTGAGGTGCATCCAGTATTGAACGGGCCAGCACCGAAGTCGGACAAACTGATCTGGCGGATGATCGCCGGTGCGGCGCTGACGCTGGTGGTGACGATGCTGGCCAGCACCGTCGGCGAACGCTGGAGTGGCCTGCTCGCAGTGTTTCCGGTGCTTGGCAGCGTGATGGCGGTGTTCTCGCAACAAACCCGCGGCCCGGCGTTTACCGCTGCGTTATTGCGCGCAACGGCAACCGGCATGTATTCGTTCTCGGCGTTCTGCCTGGTGTCGGCCTTGACGCTGCCGACCATGGGCCTCAGCGGCTTCGCAGTGGGAGTGGCAGTGTCGGTGGCGATGCTCGGCGTGACCCGGCGTCTGCTGGCGCGGCCAGTGGCCAAGGCGCAAGCACAATAACCGCCTGGACGAATCGCGCTGGAACGCCCGGCACGCTCCGTGGGATGATCGCCCGCCTCGCGCGACCATTTCCCGGAGATTTCAGATGTCATTGTTGAGCAAAAAAGCCGTCGTCCTGATGCTGGCGGCCATCGCTGGTTTCGCCGCGATCAACGCGCACGCCGCCAAGGAAAAAGTCAAAACCGAGAAGGTCTCGCTGCTCGACGGCAAGTTTGCCTTTGTCCTGCCCAAAGGCTTTGTCGCCGACCCGCTGCCCGCCAGCCCGAGCGGGGCCAAGGGCACGATGTACACCAACCAGGCCACCAAGACCGTGGTCATCGCCGCCGAAAACCAGATCCCCGCAGGGCAGAACGTCAAGGACAACGACGGTGAGTTTCTCGACGGCAGCGTATCGAGTTTCATCGACGATCAGCGCAAGGCCCTGCCGGACTTCAACAAGCTCAGCGAAAAAAGCCTGACCCAGAAAGGCACCGGCCTGGGGCTGCGTCAGGTTGACAGCACCGCCACTCAGGGCGGCGGCCAAACCCTGAACACCACGCTGCTGGCCGGCTCGGGGACGAAGATGGCGCTGGTGCAGGTGATTTCCCGCGCCAGCGACAAGAAAGCTCACGATGCCTTGATCAAAGCCATCGTCAAGGATTGAGCCGCTGCAACCAGCCATTCAGATCGCGCAATTCGGCCGCACTGATGCTGTGGCCGACGCCCGGATAAGCGTGAAACTCGGGCTTGTAATCGAGTTTCTGCAATAGCGCGTTGGCCTCGGTGCCGTGACGGTAAGGCACCGGATCATCAGCGGTGCCGTGGCCGATAAAAATGCTCAGCGGCAGCGGCGCTTGCCCAGGCTTGAGTTCGGCTTTGAGCACCGGCAACAAGCGCCCGCTCAACGCGGCAAACCCGCCCACGACCGCTGGCGCGCGCAGGCCCACTTCGTAGCTCATCATCGCGCCCTGGCTGAAGCCGATCAGGTACACCTTGTCCGGCGCGGCGTGATATTTCTTCGCCGCCTGGGCGATAAAGTCGCGCAGCTTCTGGCCGCTGACCTTCAGATCATCGGTCTCGCCGTTGTAGGCGCCTTCGCCCTTCTTGCGAAACCATTGGAAACGTCCGTCACCCAACGTCATCGGCGCGCGCACGGAAAGGTAGTTGTACTGCGCCGGCAGCTGAAATTTCATACCGATCAGATCGGCCTCGTTACTGCCGTAACCGTGCAGGAAAATCACCAGCGGACGTGGTTCAGCGTCGGCGTGGACCTGTTCGAGGTATTTGAGCGGCAAGTCGGATTGCAGGGTGGTTTGCGCGTGAACGGCGGTGGATGCGAGCAGGGTCAGCAGGGCGAACAATTTCAGCATTGCAGCGTTCCTTCACAGAGTGTCGGGTTCGCGGGGGAGCCTAACATTCTCGGCTGAGGATCCAAATTTTGTGGAGTGGCTGATGCCGCTATCGCTGGCAAGCCAGCTCCCACAAGAATTACGGCGTCTACAAAATCTGGGATCAACCGCAACCCTGTGGGAGCTGGCTTGCCAGCGATGGGGTCAGCAAATTCAGCGAAGAGCCATCAGTCGTTGGTCAGCTTGCCCGTACGAAACGGCACCCGCCCCGCCACTTTCGCCTGCCAGATCCCCGGCTCGGTATAGCGCCCGCGATCAATCGCGAACAGCACACCGCTGGTGCCGGCGCGCACGGTGGTCACGCGATCCTGCAACGGGTCAACAACCTCGAACAGCGCATCGCCCTGCTCTACCCACTCGCCGGCATTGCGCAAGAAACTGACCACGCCATGGTGCGGGGCGAACAGGTATTCAGTGCCTTCGAACGGCAGACCTTCACAACATTCGCTCGGCGCCGCCGGCCATTCGCCGCTGATGAAACCCTGCTCAGCGAGAAAGCCCAGAATCGCTTCGCAATTGGCCTGAGCCTGATCGACGCGGGTGTCGCCCATGCTGCCCAGCTCCAGCGTGGTCGCCAGATTCGCCGCCGGAATCGCCGCGTTCGGGAATGCTTTGGCCAGACGCAACCATGGCGTCGAGCAGGACTCATCGAACGAACTGCCACCGGAGTCCTCGCAGAGCAATGCCACGCCCGCCTTCAGCCGCGCCGCCAGCGATTGCCACTGCGGCCAGTGTTGCGGCAGCGCATAGAGGTGAATCGCAGCGTCGAAGTCGCAATGCAGATCGAGGGTGATGTCGGCGTCGCAGGCGTGGCGCAGCAACAAGCGGTGCAAGGCCTCCAGTTGCGAGGCCGGCGCCGGCAATTCTTCGAAGACTTGAGCCATGGCCTGGCGAATCAGCGCGACGTTGGCCTCGGCATCCGCGCCCAGACACTCGCCAACCAGCGCCGCGACCGGGGCGCTGAGTTCGACGAATGCGCGATTGAAGTTCTTGCCGCTGCCCAATTCGAAGCGGCCCATGTGATTGCCTTGCAGATGTTGATCAAGGCCGATCGGATTGGCCACCGGCACCAGCTCGATAACGCCCTGCAAACGGCCCTGCTGTTCCAGTTCATTCAAGCGCAGCTTGAGTTCCCATGCGGTGCGCATGCCCGGCAATTCATCGGCGTGCAGGCTGGCCTGGATATACACCTTGCGGCTGCCAGCGCCGTAGCGAAAAACGCTGAGGGAGCGCTCGCTGCCCAAATGGCTCCAGGGCAGAACGTGGTCGATGCGTTGCATGAAAAACTCCTGAATAGCTGGGTTACATAAAACCCTGTGGGAGCGAGCCTGCTCGCGAATGCGTCAGGTCAGACGATGACGATGTCGAATGTCAGACCGCATTCGCGAGCAGGCTCGCTCCCACAGAGAATTTCCATCAATAAAAGAACATAAAAAAAGTGGCCACCGCGCAAACGGGGCCACTTTTTTTCACGGCGTATTAATGGCCGTACACGTCAAAGTCGAAGTACTTGTCCTGGACTTTCTTGTACTCGCCATTGGCGCGGATTTCGGTGATGGCTTTGTTGAATTGCTCAGCCAGTGCGGTATCGCCCTTGCGCACGGCAATGCCAGCGCCGCCGCCGAAGTACTTGGCGTCTTCGTAGGTCGGGCCGACGAATTCGAAGCCTTTGCCGGCGTCGGTTTTCAGGAAACCGTCGCTGAGGTTGACCGAGTCAGCGAGCATCGCGTCGATACGCCCGGACACCATGTCGAGGTTGGCTTCCTGCTGCGAGCCGTAGCGCACCAGTTCGATCCCGGCCGGAACCAGCACTTCGGTCGCGTAGCGGTCATGGGTACTGGCGCGCAGCACGCCGACTTTCTTGCCCTTGAGTTCGGTCAGCGGGTCTTTGACGCCGGAGCCTTCCTTCATCACGAAGCGTGCCGGGGTGTGGTAGTACTTGATGGTGAAGTCGACGTTTTTCTTGCGATCGTCAGTGATGGTCATCGACGACAGGATCGCGTCGATTTTTTTCACTTTGAGTGCCGGGATCAGGCCATCGAACTCTTGCTCGACCCACGTGCATTTGACTTTCATCTGCGTGCACAGTGCGTCACCGATGTCCACGTCAAAACCAGTGAGTTTGCCGTCAGGGGTTTTCATCGAGAATGGCGGGTACCCGGCTTCGATACCGATGCGGAACGGCTTGTCGTCTTTGGCCACAGCGGTCAGGGACAACATCGACAGTGCCAGGGCACCGAACATCACTAGCTTTTTCATTTATTACTCCCGTGCGGAGGCTTTTATTGGCAGCTTTCGAGTCAGCGTTCGGTCATGGCGTTCTAACGGCAAAAACCGAAGTGGCCGGCAGTCTATGGCGGCGCGCACGGAGGCAATTGTTTTTAAGCGACAAATACTTACAGAACATCGGCGATCACTTTGACGAGAGTAAACGCGTGCGCCGTGTTGGTGCGAAGGATGTAGGACAAGACTGTTTTCAGAGCAAGAAACGCCGATCCCCCGTAGAGCTGCCGGAGGCTGCGATCTTTTGATCTTGTTTTTTTTAGATCAAGATCAAAAGATCGCAGCCTCCGGCAGCTCCTACAGAAACGTCAGCATTCGCAGGCGACAGGAGTATTGGCGACTGACGCCGCGCTCAGTTCGAAACCTTCATCGAGCCATCCGGTGACGCCGCCGATCATCTCCTTGACTGGATAGCCCAATGCCGCCAGCTTCACCGCAGCCTTGTTCGCCCCATTGCAATGCGGCCCGGCGCAATAGACTACGAACAAAGTGTGTTTCGGGTAATCGGCCAAGCGCTCCGCCGTGAGCAAGCGTGTCGGGATATTGATCGCGCCGGGCACATGGCCGCGCTCGAACGCCAATGGGCCGCGCACATCCACCAGAACGAAGTCGACCTCCCCGGCCTCTTGGCTACTGAACACGTCGGAACAATCGGTTTCGAAGGTCAGACGATTGCTGAAATGCATCAGGGCAATCGCCGAAGGTGCGGCGGGGATTTCGCGAACCAGGCTGGTCATGTTGTGTTGCTCCTTTGTCTGTGGGGGATGAACAGACTTTATCGAGACGGCGCTTGCCGCTACAGTGGCGCGCAAGACACCGACCGGGAGTTTTCCGCCAAATGCTCACTCAGCCCAATCTGGTTGCCATTCTGGCCTACGATGGCCTCTGCACGTTCGAGTTCGGCATTGCCGTGGAGATCTTCGGCCTGGCCCGACCAGAGTTCGATTTCCCTTGGTACGAGCATGCGATTGCCGCAGTCGATCCAGGCCCGATGCGCGCCATGGGTGGCATTCAGGTGCTGGCCGATGGTGGCCTGGAATTGCTCGCCGAAGCGCGCACCATCGTCATTCCGGGCTGGCGCGACCGCAACGCCTCGGTACCGCCTGCGCTGATCGACGCGTTGCGTCAGGCCCATGACCGAGGCGCGCGGTTGCTGTCGATCTGCTCCGGGGTGTTCGTCCTCGCCGCCAGCGGCCTGCTCGACGGCCACCGCGCCACCACTCACTGGCGCTATACCAGCGAACTGGCGCAACGCTACCCGGCCATCGAGGTCGATCCGGACGTGCTCTACGTCGACGCCGGTCAACTGATCACCTCCGCCGGAAGCGCCGCCGGCATCGACGCCTGCCTGCATCTGGTGACACGTGACTTCGGCACGCAGGTCGCCAACGCCGTCGCGCGGCGACTGGTCATGTCGCCACAACGCACCGGCGGCCAGGCCCAGTTCATCCCCACCCCGGTCAGCCCGACACCCCGCAGCGACCTGTCGCGCGTCATGCAATGGGCCCGCGAACGCCTGCACGAACCACTGGAAGTCCGCGATCTGGCCAGCGAAGCGGCAATGAGCGAGCGCACGTTTCTGCGGCGCTTCACCGAAGCCAGCGGGCAATCGCCGAAAGCCTGGCTGCAACATGAACGCCTGGCGCGAGCGCGGGAGCTGCTCGAGAGCACCCACCAACACACTGAGCAGATCGCCCAGCGCTGCGGCTATCGATCGGTGGAGAGCTTTCGCGTGGCGTTTCGCAGCGTGGTGGGCGTACCGCCGTCGGTTTATCGGGAGCGGTTTGGGCGAAGCAACAAGCTTTCGCTCCATCCCGCAGCGTTTTAAGCGCTGACGTTGACGGCGAGACCGGCAGAAACGCTCGCGGTGAAAATTGTGAAACGGAAAATGCGGCTTGCTTTATATTGATTCTGATATAACCTGAAAATCAAACGGACACTGGCATTTCTTGCAATAAAACTCACCGTCGCCGCTTACGTTCAGCTATTACGCTTTTCCTTTTGACACAGGACAAGCCGATACCGAAACACAAGGATGTGGTGTTCGTGGGGAGCGCGTTGAAAGATCTCAAAGCGTTCCCGGTTGATGCCCGAAGAGCGGCGGGGTTTCAGCTGGACCTGTTGCAACAGGGTGATGCCCCACTCGATTGGCGCCCTATGAAAACCGTAGGACGCGGTGTCAACGAAATCAGGATCACCGAGGACTCAGGGGCGTTTCGCGTGTTTTATGTAGTCAATCGACCTGAAGCAATCTATGTGCTTCACGCCATGCACAAAACCACACGTAAAACGGAAATTAGAGACATCGAACTGGCCCGGGCCAGATATCAGGAAATAGGTTAAGCCATGAAGGAACATCAAGACTCATCCCAACGATTTTCCAGTGTATGGGATGCATTGGAGGACACGCCTCAGGAAGCTGCCAACATGCGTCTGCGAGCCAAGCTCATGCGTTCGCTTTGCGAGACCATTCGAGCGTGGGAGCTCCCTCAAAAGGACGCGGCACAGAGATTGGGAATCTCGCAGCCACGCCTCAATGATGTACTCAACGGGAAAATCGACAAATTCTCGCTCGATGCATTGGTCAACCTGTCAGCTGCTGCAAGGCTGGAGGTGGACATTTGCTTTCCGTCAGGCCCGTTGCAATGGGCCTGACGCTGGCTTTGCCTGACAATGTCCACCCTGCATCCGAGTGGGGAAATCGAGGGAGTTGAATAGCATTCAACTTCGCAGCTAACCATCGACATCATCCAGCTGCACAGACACTCCGCTGGATGATTCCCCCCTTCAATCCTCCCGCGTCAAAACCTCCAGCAACTCAATCTCAAACACCAGATTCGAATTCGGCGGGATCTTGCCCATGGTCCGCTCGCCGTACCCCAGATGCGCCGGCACTAGCAACTTGCGTTTGCCGCCGACCTGCATGCCCATCAGGCCCTGATCCCAGCCTTTGATCACGCGGCCAGTGCCGATCACGCACTGAAACGGTTTGCCTCGGCTCCAGGACGAGTCGAATTCAGTGCCGTCTTCCAGCCAGCCGGTGTATTGGGTGGTGATCAGCGCGCCTTTCACCGCGGCTTTGCCGTCGCCCGGTTGCAGGTCGATGATTTGCAGTTCGTCTGTCATGTCGTTGACTCTTGAGATGTTCGCAGGCGGCGTTTTTCGCAGAATCCGGCGTCGATGGCAATCCATGGAACCGAAAACACGCCTTGCCGCTCACATGTGTATCGACATCGTATGACGACAAGGATGCTTAGATGACCGACTCTCGATTGCTGCGCAGTTTCATCCCGCCCTACATCCTCAACCGCATCATCGCCCACGGTTCCGAGCCGCAGCGCAACGCCGCGATGCAGACGCTCAACCATGTGCGCAGTCTGCTGCCCAACCCCGGACGCCCTTCGCAGCCGCCGGCGCGGGCGATTCTGCCGGAGGCGACCAAGCCGGGCGTGGCGCGGCGCAGTGTGCATGATGCGCAGAACAAAATGCTCTTGCCGGGCATGCCGGTGCGCCTCGAGGGCCAGCCGGCGTCGGGGGATCCGGCGGTCGACGAGGCCTACGATGCGCTGGGCGCCAGCTATGATTTCTTTTGGAAGGTGCTTGGTCGCGACTCGATCGACAATCAGGGATTCGCGCTGATCGGCAGCGTGCATTATGGCCAAGGCTACGAGAACGCATTCTGGAACGGCGCGCAGATGGTCTTCGGTGACGGCGATGGCGAGATCTTCCAGCGCTTCACCCGCTCGCTAGACGTCATCGGCCATGAACTGGCCCACGGCGTCACCGAAAGTGAAGCCGGGCTGATTTATGCCAACCAGTCCGGCGCGCTGAACGAGTCGCTCTCGGATGTATTCGGCGTGTTGATCAAGCAATACATCCTCGGCCAAACCGCCGAGCAGGCAGACTGGCTGATCGGTGCCGACCTGCTGATGCCACAGATCCAAGGCAAGGGCCTGCGCTCGATGTCGCACCCCGGCACGGCATACGACGACCCGATGCTGGGCAAGGATCCGCAACCGGATCACATGCGCAAGTTCGTCATCACCAGCGAAGACAATGGCGGCGTGCACATCAACTCCGGCATTCCCAACCGCGCGTTTTACCTGGCAGCGCGAGCGTTTGGCGGCTTCGCTTGGGAAAAGGCCGGACACATCTGGTACGACACGCTGTGTGATGACCGTTTGAAACAGGACGCAACGTTCGACGCGTTCGCGAAACTGACGATCGACCATGCTGGCCAGCGCTTCGGCGCCGAAGCAGCCGACACGGTGCAGCAAGCCTGGGCACAGGTCGGTCTCGAATAATCTGAGGAGACCGTATGAAAACGCTACCCGAGCTGGATAAAGATTCCGTTTTGCGCGTATCTCGCCAGGGTGGCGTTGCAGCGATTCACAGCCTGAGCCGCCCACGGGAAATCGAATTCGCGCAATGCGACATCAGTCAGCGTTCGAGAATATGCTCGGTGCTTGAGGGTTGCCTGCCACTGGACAGCAGCGAATCCGGCCGTGGGGATCAGCGCTTCTACCAGATTGAGGTGCGCTACCCGTCAGGGGAAATGGTGTTGAAGGTGCCAGAGGATCGGGCGCCTGGGGAGCTGGTGCAGCTTTGGGACAAGGGGGAGCTGCTCTGATTCACGCTGGCGGCTCTTCTGCGTCGCCAACTGACGATGTGCGCGGGCCAAAGCCCGCGGTCTGGCCGAATACGACACCGTTGAACGTGTGCGTACAGCACTCGCAGCTCGGCGTCATGTCCTGCGCCTTCAGGTTCGGATTGACCATTTGCAGGAAATTTTGCTCGTCGACGTACAGCCCGTTGTAATAACTGGACTCACCCAGTCGCACGACTTCTTCGCGATCCTTCTCATGGATGGCAACCATCCAGAACACCGGCGCTGATTGATCCAGTCGCGCCACAGCTTCGCTGAAAATGGCATCCCAAGAACCGCCAACCCGAGAGAGCAGGAAGCGAAACAATGGCGTGTAATCTCGCCCGTATTGTTTGCCTGCGTGCATCGAACTTCGCATGCCTTCGTCACGGCTTGCAGCTTTGCTGTTGCGCTGATCGCGATAATGCGCAACTGATTCATGGCGACGAACACCCCACGTACGAGTGTTCACTCTGCGGTAGAGCGGTTTCTTGTCCAATCCCTTATTCCTCATCCAGACGTCCGCTGTTTTACCGGAACGGCGTTTGAATGCAATCAGCCATCCGTGGCCAATTGTAAAACCGGGCCTATCGCTCGACCGGCTGCATCTCGACAATCGTGCCGTTGGTGATCATCACCATCACGTACTTGTCATTGATCTGCACCCACTGCGCCTGCTCGATCGGCGCTTTCAGACCTTTGGCTTTCCAGTTTTTCAGCGCCTTGTCTTCGCGCTGGTACATTTCCGGCGCGCGGTCGTTGACCTTCAACTGGCGGTCGCTGGTCGGCGATTGCACGGCGGGTTCGCTGGAGGTTTGCGCCGCTTGAACAATGGGCGTGATCCCGGCAATGCCGGCAACGACGGCCAGGCTGGCGATTAGGGTTTTGCTGTTCATCGGTGAACCTCTTTCAGATGAGTAGTACCTGAACTCCGACTGCGTGGCGCGGGAAACATTCCTTGTTTTTTGCCGGAGGTGGCCGTTAGAAGGCTTTGCCCATCAGACCGCCATCGCTGGCAAGCCAGCTCCCGCAGAGTTTTGTATTACAGCGCAATTATTGACCTGAGCTCCGGTCCACTCCTACAAGACCAAGCAAAGCAAGATCAAAAGATCGCAGCCTTCGGCAGCTCCTACAGTTGAATCGCGTGAATTCGATGGAAACGGGTTCACCTGCAGGCCGTCGTCGCGATCAGGCTCGCCCCCACCAGAAAAGCAAAGCAGCGCAGCTGCCCGCGGCGAAGCCGCCCCTCTCAACAATGAGCGCAAGCTCGAGTGCTTTTGATCCTGCTTTTGATCCACCGGCGACGTCGGAAGGCTGAGTGGAGGGATTGATCCGGGGGTGGGAGCGCAGCGACCGTCTGGCGCAGCCAGACACAGCGGAAGGAGGTGCAGCGAAGCAAACCGTAGCCGCTGCGCCCGGATCGATCCCGCAGCGAAGGAACCCGAGCCTGCGAGGGCCGAACGCAGGAGCAAGCCTTTTCGGTTACCTTTTCGGCGTTTGGAAAAGGTGACTCGCCGTCAGGGCGAAACCCTAAGCGGCCATGACCGCAGCAACGGATATGTACCCGGTCAGCCAGACCAAATCATCGCCCGACACGACGCAGGCTCGCTCCCACAAATGCGCCAAGCACTGAATCCATTGATCCGCCCCACGCATCAATCCATGCCAACAATGCAATTAACAGATTGTTACATCTGCGCCACCATCCACCTCAATAAAAACCGTGCGCCGCTTCTCCGTAGCGCACGTCATAAAAGCGGTGGAGTACTTTTCAATGACAGCCTCAATCCCAACCAACGGCTCGCGGGCCGGTGCCATCTTCCGGGTGACCTCGGGCAACTTCCTCGAACAGTTCGACTTCTTTCTGTTCGGCTTCTACGCCACGCAGATCGCGGCGGTGTTCTTCCCGGCGAGCAGCGAGTTCGCCTCGCTGATGATGACTTTCGCGGTATTCGGCGCCGGTTTCCTGATGCGGCCGCTGGGCGCCATCGTGCTCGGCGCCTACATCGATGACGTCGGCCGGCGCAAAGGTCTGATCGTCACCCTGTCGATCATGGCCAGCGGCACGATATTGATTGTGCTGGTGCCCGGCTACGAAACCATTGGCCTGTTCGCCCCGGCACTGGTACTGATCGGGCGGCTGCTGCAAGGCTTCTCCGCCGGCGCGGAACTCGGTGGTGTCTCGGTGTACCTGTCCGAAATCGCTACGCCGGGCCGCAAAGGCTTTTTCACCGCTTGGCAGTCGGCCAGCCAGCAAGTGGCGATCATCGTCGCGGCTGCGCTGGGCTACGGTCTGAACCAGTGGATGGAGCCGCAAGCCGTGGCCGCCTGGGGCTGGCGCATTCCGTTTTTCGTCGGCTGCATGATCGTCCCGTTCATCTTCTTCCTGCGCCGCAACCTGGCGGAAACCGAAGAGTTCGCCGCGCGTAAACACCGTCCAAGCATGCGCGAAGTGTTCCGCACCCTCGGCCAGAACTGGGGCGTGGTACTCGGCGGAATGTTGATGGTCGCGCTGACCACTACCGCGTTCTACCTGATCACCGTGTACGCGCCGACTTTCGGCAAAACCGTGCTGCACCTGAGCACTTCCGATGCGTTGCTGGTAACGCTGTTGGTGGGCGTGTCGAACTTCTTCTGGCTGCCGATTGGCGGCGCGTTGTCCGACCGTATCGGCCGTCGCCCAGTGCTGATCGGCATGGCCGTGCTGGCACTGGCCACGACTTATCCGGCGCTGTCGTTCCTGGTGCAGGCGCCGAGCTTCACCAACATGCTGCTGTCGCTGCTGTGGTTGTCCTTCATTTACGGCTTGTACAACGGCGCGATGATTCCGGCGCTGACCGAAATCATGCCGGTGGAAGTGCGCGTCGCCGGTTTCTCCCTGGCTTACAGCCTGGCCACGGCGATCTTTGGCGGTTTCACCCCGGCGATGTCGACCTTCCTGATCCAGTACACCGGCGACAAAGCCGCGCCAGGCTACTGGATGAGCATCGGTGCCCTGTGCGCCCTGTGCGCCACTCTTTATCTGTACCGCCGTGCCGGTGGTCGTCTGCAACCTGTCGCGGCCTGAGGAATACTCGCCATGAAAAAACTCTTTACTGTCACCGCCCTGCTCGCCGGTCTCGCGTTCAACTTCGCGGCCCAAGCCGAAGAACTGAGCGTGATGACCTCCGGTGGCTTCACTGCCGCCTACAAGATCCTCGGGCCGAAATTCGCCGCCGCAACGGGCAACACGCTCACCACCAGCCTCGGCCCGTCGATGGGCAAGGCGCCGGAAGCGATCCCCAATCGTCTGGCGCGCGGTGAGCACGCCGACGTGGTGATCATGGTCGGTTACGCCCTCGATGAGCTGATCAAACAAGGCAAAGTCGACCCGGCCTCCCGCGTTGAACTGGCGGATTCGCGGATCGGCATGGTGGTGCGTGAAGGCGCGGCGAAACCGGACATCAGCAGCGTCGATGGCCTGAAGAAAACCCTGCTTGATGCGCGTTCGGTGGCCTACTCCGACAGCGCCAGCGGCGTGTACATCGAGCAGCAGCTGTTCAAGAAACTCGGCATCGAAGATCAGTTGAAACCGAAAGCCAAGATGATCGCCAGGATCCCGGTCGGCTCGGTGGTCGCCACTGGCGACTATCAGTTGGGCTTCCAGCAGGTCAGCGAATTGCTGCCGGTGCCGGGCGTAAGCTTCGTCGCGAAGATTCCGGAATCGGTGCAGTCGGTGACGCGTTTCGCCGCTGGGATTCCGGTAAAGGCCGAGCATCCGCAAGAAGCCAAAGCCCTGCTCGCCTACCTCGCTGCACCGGCCGCTCAGGCTGACGTGCAGGCCACCGGACTGGATTCGGTCAAGCGTTGATCGTTGGCGGCTGGACGCGCATCTCCACGACCAGCCGCTCCAGCTCCAGTGCCGCCGGGGTCAACGTGCGATCCCGGCGCTTGATGATGCCGACACTGCGCATCACCTGCGGCTCAATCAGCGGCACCCGCGTCAGGATCGGATGATCCGGCCCGGGCATCGCCATCAACGGCACCGCTGCCACGCCCAGACCCGCCTCTACCAGACCGATCATCGTCGTCACATGCCGCGTCTCGCAGATGCTCTGACGCTGCGGCACCACCCCGCCCAAGGCCTGATCGAGCAGAAAGCGATTACCCGAGGTCTTGTCCAGCGCGATGTAATCCTGCTGATAGAACTCGTCCCAACTGACGCTGCTGCGCCCGGCCAGCGGATGATCGCGACGACAGGCGACAACGTAGCACTCCTGCACAAGCGGTTCGAACTCGACTTTGGCATCCTGCGTGCCGAGAAAACTCAAACCGAAATCCGCCTCGCCATTGACCACCGCACTCAACACATCGTGAGCGCTGGAATCGAGGACTTTGACCTTGATCCGCGGAAACTGCTGGTGATAGCGCGCGACCACGCGGGGCATGAAGTAGTAGGCCGCCGAGGGCACGCAGGCGACGGTGACATGGCCCAGACGGGTCGAGGCGACTTCGCTGATGCCGAGCAAGGCAATGTCGAGATCATCCAGCAAGCGTTCGACGCTGGGCATGAAGCCGCGCCCGGCCTGGGTCAGGCTGACCTTGCGCGTGGTGCGCTCGAACAGTTTCACGCCGAGGGCATCTTCGAGCTTTTCGATGCGCCGACTCAGCGCCGGTTGCGACAGGCGCACGGTGTCGGCAGCCTTGCGAAAACTGCCCTGCTCGACCACCGCGCGAAAGGCTTGCAGGTCGTTTAGGTCGAAGTTGATGGCCATGGCGTTTCCGGAAATTGATGCGCAGGGGTTATAAATGTAACCAGTTGATGCAAATTATTACAGACCTGATGGAAGCTGCCCTTGTGGGAGCGAGCCTGCTCGCGAACGCGGGGCATCAGTCAATGGATAGGTGGCTGACCCAGCGCATTCGCGAGCAGGCTCGCTCCCACATTGGTTCTCGAATGGTCTGGAGACCGCGTAACCCTTATCCTTGTCACCCTCGCCGTAGCCGTAGTCAGGAGTCGTTCCATGCCCCATGAAGGCAATCTGTTGCAAGCCGCCGTCGTGTTTCTGTTCGCGGCCGTGCTCACCGTGCCTTTGGCCAAACGTCTGCAACTGGGCGCGGTGCTCGGTTATCTGTTTGCCGGGGTGATCATCGGCCCGTCGGTGCTCGGTCTGATCGGCAACCCGCAAAGCGTTGCGCATATTTCCGAGCTGGGCGTGGTGTTGCTGCTGTTCATCATCGGCCTGGAGCTGTCGCCGCGACGCTTGTGGGTGATGCGCAAATCGGTGTTCGGCGTCGGTCTGGCGCAGGTGCTGTTGACCGCTTCGGTGATCGGCGTGCTGGCACTGTCGGTGTTCGGCCAGCCGCTGAACAGCGCGATTGTGCTGGGCCTCGGTCTGGCGCTCTCCTCCACGGCGTTCGGCCTGCAAAGCCTCGCCGAACGCAAGGAACTGACCAGCCCCCACGGGCGTCTCGCGTTTGCGATTCTGCTGTTCCAGGACATCGCCGCGATTCCATTGATCGCCCTGGTGCCGATGCTCGCCGGCGTCGATCATCACACCAGCACCGCCGACGATATTCGTCACAGTCTGCAGGTGCTCGGCGGCATTGCCGTGGTGGTGATCGGCGGACGGTATCTGCTGCGTCCGGTGTTCCGCGTGGTGGCAAAAACCGGTCTGCCGGAAGTGTCCACCGCCACCGCGTTGCTGGTGGTGATCGGCACGGCATGGCTGATGGATCTGGTCGGTGTGTCGATGGCGCTGGGTGCGTTTCTCGCTGGTCTGCTGCTAGCGGATTCGGAATACCGGCATGAGCTGGAAGCGCAGATCGAACCGTTCAAGGGCCTGCTGCTCGGGCTGTTTTTCATCAGCGTCGGCATGGGCGCCAATCTCAGCCTGTTGTTGAGCGCGCCGATCACCGTATTGGGCCTGACCTTGTTGCTGATCGGTCTGAAATTGCCGCTGCTGTTCGTGGTTGGGCGCTTGGCAGGAGGATTGAACAAGATCAGCGCAATCCGCCTCGGCATCGTCCTTGCCGCCGGCGGTGAGTTTGCCTTCGTGGTGTTCAAGATCGGTCGCGATCAGGGCCTGTTCGAGCCGCGTCTGTACGACCTGCTGGTGCTGACCATCACTCTGTCGATGGCGCTGACGCCGTTGTTGCTGTTGATCTGCGCGCGTCTGGTCAGCCCGAAAGTGCAGCCGGTGGAAGTGCCGGAGAAATTCCGCGAAATCGACACCGAAGCGCCGCGCGTGGTGATTGCCGGCATGGGCCGGATGGGCCAGATCGTGGCGCGGATCCTGCGCGCGCAGAACATCAAGTTCGTTGCGCTGGACACTTCGGTGGAAACCATCGAACTGTCACGCAGCTTCGGCGGCGTACCGGTGTTCTACGGCGACCCGATGCGCCCGGAAATCCTTCACGCGGCGAAGGTCGGCGAGGCGGAATATTTCGTCATTGCCACGGACGATCCGGAGACCAACATCAAGACTGCCGAAGTGGTGCACAAGCTGTATCCGCACATGAAAATCATCGCCCGCGCGCGTAACCGTCAGCACGTGCATCGCCTGGTGGATGTCGGCGCGGAAGCGATTCGTAAGACCTATTACTCGAGCCTGGAAATGAGCCGGCGCACGCTGGTCGGCCTCGGTCTGACCCAAGCCCAGGCCGATGCGCGGATCAAGCGTTTCAAGCATCACGACGAACAGGTGCTGGAGGCGCAACACGCCGTCTACGACGATGCCGCCAAAGTCCTGCAGACCGCCCAGGAAGCCCGGGCGGAACTGGCCAAATTGTTTGAATCGGATCAGCTCGAAGAGGAAGCCCGAAAATCCTGATCGTGCCTTGCCCAGAACCAACTGTGGGAGCGAGCCTGCTCGCGAAAGCGTCGTGTCAGTCACCCAATACTTCACTGACAGATTGATTGTTCCCACGCTCCGCGTGGTAACACAGCCCGGGACGCTCCGCGTTCCAAATCTCGAGCTGGAACGCGGAGCGTCCCTTGAGGCATCCCCACGCAGAGCGTGGGAGCGATCATGTGCGAGGGGGTCAGGCCAGTTCCAGCGCGGGCGCAGGCTCGACGGCTGTGACTGCAAACCGATCCGCCAGGAACGGCGTGATATCCAGCGGCAAGGGCTCGTCATTCACCAGTTTATCCAGCAGCACACCGGTAATCGCCGAGGTCAGAATGCCGGTGCGGAAGTGCCCGCAAGCATTCAGATAACCCTCGACCCCACGCATCGGCCCGAGGATCGGCAACTCATCCGGAGAGCCCGGACGCAGTCCCGCCCAGGTGCGCTTGAGGTTGACGTCCGCCAGCTCCGGCAGACAGCGCACCGCGCCCTGCACCAGCCCGGCGATTTCCGGGTAGGTGGTGGTGACGTCGAAGCCTTTGTCTTCGGTGGTGCTGCCGATAAGAATTTCGCCGTTATCCTTTTGCGCCACGTAGCAATCGCTGGTGGTCAGGCAGCCGTTGAGGATTTTCGGCATGCGTTCGGTCAGCAATATCTGCCCTTTCACCGGTTTCACCGGAATGCGAATCCCCGTGGCCCACTCACTCAGATCCGCCGCCCAGGCACCGGCGGCGTTGATCAGCGTCTTGCAGTGGAACACCCCCGCCTCCGCCGTCTGCACGCCGGTCACGCGAGTGCCGTGATGCAGCACGCCGGTGACGTTGGTGTTGACGAAGATATCGACGCCGTTCTGCCGCGCGCCTTCCATGTAGGCATCCGCGAGGCGGAACGGGCTGACCTGATGGTCGCAGAGAAACTCCAGCGCCCCGCGTGCTTCATGGCTGACGCTCGGTTCCGCCGCGCGCAACGCCGCCTGATCGAGCCAGCGCACTTGATCAGCCAGATGCGGAATGCAGCCGACGATGTGCTCGGCGTAGAGCCGGTCTTCATCGTCATAGATCACGAATTTCAGCCCGGTCTTCTCGAACTTGCAATCCATGCCGTGATTGTCTTTCAGCTCGCGGTGCAGCGCCGGGTACAGCGCGTTGGACTGCAAGGCAAAATCGAAAAACGACGCTGGCAAGATATGCGGCGTACTGGCGTCGACCGCCACCGCTGCGCCCTGGGTTTCGCGCTTGCGGTTGGCCGACATCATGCGAAAGAAGATCACCCCGCAGCCGAGGCCGACCGACTCGCCGATCGCCCACAAACCGCCAGCCGAAGCGCGGGTCGCGTTGCCGGGGCGCTTGGCGTCGATCAGCGCAACTTTCAGATTTTTGCGCTTGGACAATTGGTAGGCGCAGGAGGCGCCGATCACTCCGCCACCGGCAATGACCACGTCGTAGAACTTACTCATGGCAAGCGCCCTCCTTGCCGAGGGACTGGAACGCGGAAAACGGCACCGGATCAATCGGGAAGCGCGGGCGCAACCAACCGACATCCTGACGTCCGGTAGCCTGGCGCAAACGATCGCTGCAATAGCCGACGCACATCCGCCCCTGACAATCGCCCATGCTCACACGGGTGCGCATTTTCAGGCTGGCGATGTCTTGCACACCCTGCTCCAGCGCCAGATCGATGTCGGCGCGGGTCGCATGTTCGCAGCGGCAAATCACCGTGTCGGCTGCGGGCAAAGCAGTCTGACCGACGCCGCGCTCGGTGTAGCGATCCACCGCCGCACGAAAGCGCACGATGGCTCTGAGCTTGCTCGCGTAACGATCGCGGCGCACCCGGGCCAGCTCGGCGTCGAGCACACCGCGTTGCAGGAGGATCGAAGTGGCGGCGATCTTGCCGGCCAGCATCGCCGCTTCACCGCCGCGGATCCCGCCCATGTCACCGGCCAGATGCACAGGCGCCACGCTGCTTTGCTGCCAGACATTGGCGTTGGCACGCAGGTAGCCATCGTCACTGAAACCGTGATCAAGGCCCATCTGCTGGCTCAATTGCGTGCGCGGAATAAAACCGTAACCCACCGCCAGGGTCTGCGCTTCGAAGCGCTCGACCCGCGACAGATCTGCCTCCCACGTCGACGAATACGGCGCGACGCTGACACTTTTCAGCTCGCCGTCGCCATGGGCTTCAACCACGCCCCAACCATAGTTCATCGGGATGCCGTGCAGCTTCAGATAAGCGAGCATGCTCAAGCCGTCGAGGAACAGCTGCGGTTTGTTCAGCAGCGCCAGACTCTCGCGGGCGATCTTGCCGAACGCACACGCCTCGTAGACGCCAGCGACACGCACGCCGGAGGCATGCAACTGGGTCGCAACCAGCGGCAGCAACGGCCCGGTGCCGGCGATGATCACCGGCCCCCGCGGCTTGACCACGCCACTCTTGATCTGCAATTGAAGACCACCGAGCAGAATCACTCCCGGCAACGTCCAGCCGGGGAACGGCACACTGCGTTCGTGACATCCAGCGGCTAACAGCAGTTGCGGATAAGCGATCTCGTGCAGTTGCTCATCACCGTCGAGCACCACCACTGCGCGGGTGCCTTCGGCGCCGACCACGCGATGGTTGAGGCGCACGTCAATCAGCCCCGATTGCTGCTGAAATTCGCCGTGCAGTTTGTCCAGTGCTTCGGAATAACGCGGGCCGAGATAATCCAGTTGCACACCATCACGCAGCGGCCCGCGATAGACCACGCCGCCGAGGCGCGAAGCCTCTTCGAGCAAGGTGCAGCGCACGCCGTGGCGCGCCAGTTCGATGGCCGCCGCCATTCCCGCCGGCCCGCCGCCGACAATCAACGGTTGCAGGCTCATACAACCTCCTGCCTGACGACGCGGTTGACTTGGGTTTCAATCAGCATGCCGTCGCGCACCACGGTCTGGCAGGCGCGTCGCTTGTGCCGACCGTTGATTTTCACCAGGCAGCACTGGCAAACGCCCATGCCGCAATAGGCGCCGCTGATCTGATTGTGATCGTTGCGTGCGATCTGGCGCACGCCGAGGGACTGGATGACGCTGAGAACGGTTTCGCCGATGGCGGCGCTGACCGCTTGGCCATTGATGTGCACGGTCATGTCCGCCTGCACCAAGGGCTGGATATCGAAGGTTCTTTCTAGGCAGTTCATTACGGTGTTCGTCCGTGAAGATTCAGTTGAGGTTGTGTCAGCTCCTTGCTGCACTACGCCTCGTCGACGCTTTTTATTGCTGTGTTTTCAACGTCGACGCGGATACTTCGTCAGCGCAACAAGGTGCGCGACAAGCACTGTAGCTCATACCTCAGCAAAGGCCTGGATCATTTACGGTAGGCGATATCGCCAGGCGAAATATTGATCCAGGCCAGTAAAAATGGCACAGCGAGAAGCGGCCGATCCGCCTGCGGCGCGGACGCTTGCCTTGTTGGCTGGCAGGAAGCAAAAAGCGCCTTCACCGAGGTGCAAGCGGCCAAAGCAGACATTCAGCTTTGCGCTCTGTCAAACCAGAAAGCGTATGACCCACCCACCGGTCACCAGCCCCCAACCGTATTCGAGCGCCTGATAACCGCACGCAATGATTCGTCCATCGTCCATCAAGCTCATGCTCTTGTAATAACACTGCTTTCCTTCAACTCCGAAAATGGCAAAGCCTACATTGTTGAATGCCTTGTCCAGAGATCCATCAGCCAGAAAACGCGCAGCCACGTACAAATCGCTGCCGTTGATGTATGCGCCACTGCCATGCCCGCCTACTACAATCGACCCGTCGGTCTGGACTACGCAATTTTTCCAATGAATGCCCGACTTCAGCAAAGGCGAATACAAAGGTTTCCCTTGGTTAAAGACCAGGTTATAGCTGCCATTGGCGTTCAAAACGACCAGTGCACCTTGCAGTGCGCCCTGCGGGGCGGCAGCGCCGGCGACGACGATGAGCCCATCGCTTTCCCTTACCGATACCGCGTTGAATTCCTCATAGCGAGTTTTCAACTTGAAAACCTCACCGCCATTGAACGTGGTATCGATACGCCCGAATGCATCGAAACGCACTAGATAACCGCCTTGAAGGCCCGGCGTCTGGTCATGGTATCGCCCGCAGACAAGGATCTTGCCGTCTGACTGAACGGCAACACCCAACGCATGATTGGAACTGTTGTCGAAGTCGATCAGGGCGAATCCGTGATCGTTGAACGTCTTGTCGCTACTCCCGTCCGCGTTCAGTCGCAGCACGATGCCACGCGACTTTTCGGACTCATCGTTATAGACGTGGAAGATCACGACCAACTTGCCGTCGGATTGCTCAACCATGGACATGCCGGAGCCCGCAGCCGCACCCGAAGAAAAGGCTCTTTGCACATGTCGCAAGGCTGGCTTCGCGTTGCCGGGTTCATATGGCTCAGGTTTGTCCATTTGATCGAAACGAAGGTAACGAACACCTTTCTCACCGAAAGACTGATCTTGCTGCCCGTCAGGGAGACAACGTACCAGCGCTATACCTTCTACATAGCCTTCCTGCTCGTAGGTGCCCTGCAACAACCAGGCACCATCGTTCAGCGCGCTGAGCGTCAGAACATGCGCCATGGTTGCGTTTTCCAAAGCGATCTCTACAACACCCTCCTTCCCGAAGTCAGTGTCCAGCGCTCCGTCCTCATGGAAACGTGCAACCGTTGCCGGTCCATAAATTACCGATGGATAAAATCCGACAAGGGTCTTTTTTCCAGACACTGCCAATACAGCTGCTGCGTCAAATCCAGGCAATCCGTTCACTGGAAAGCTCAAGAGCCCCGCATCAGCAAAAGCCGGATCAAGCGTTCCTGCGTTTTCAAATTTCAATCGCGTATTCACGTCCAGTCCCTCGAGGCAAATCCGAACAAACGTTGTGTTCATTCCTGCCCCGATTCCAGCACTTTAGGCCCGCGACGCCACCTGTCAAAAATACTAGTCGTGATTACCTTGCGAGCCATATTCATGACCCTGTGAGCCATAAATGAAAAAGCCGCTTTCACCCGAAGATGAAAGCGGCAGAGGCATCCTGCCTCAGAGGGATCAGTGTACGAACAGGGCGATCAGGATGATGATCGGGATCGGTACGCCGAGGAAAAACAGCAGTAATGAGCGCATGGTGACTCTCCTTTTTAACGGACCGGAGTGGTAGTGGTGTAGGTGTCGACTTCAACGTACTCGACTGCATCGCGACGACGACCGCCGAAGGTGGCTGCAAGGCTTGCGAAGAACGCACCGGCCAGCAGCGCGACGAACATCCACAGCGAGGTGTAGGCAGCGACTTTGGCGGCGGTGTCGGCAGCTTGCTGAGCTTTCAGTTTCGCGTCAGCGATGGCTTTCTGGGTGTTGGCGTAGATTTCGTCGACACGACGTTCAGCATCGGCCTGGCTCAGGTTGGTACGTTGCGATACCAGTTGTGCGAGGTAGGTGCGATCTTCGGCGCTGAGCTGACCGTTGGCCAGGCTTTGGGCGAAGATGCGGGTCACAGTGCCGCGTGCAGCGTCATCGCTGACGGCAGCAGGACGATCATCGCGGAACAGGCTGTCGACGAAGTAGCCGTACTGATCGCTGTCAGTATTGGCTGCGGCAGAGCCGGCGGCCTGGCTCATCGCACCGGCAGCACCGCCGACGACGTTGGCACCTGCCTGCACACCGCCACTGACGACGCTGCTGACCGAACCGACCACCAGCACAGCGGTCACCAAAGTAGCGACGCACCAAGCGAGGAAACCATGGGCGGTGTCGCGGAAGTAGACTTCGTCACCGTGCATGTTGGCCCACTTAACGCGCAGACGGCCGGCAATGTAGCCGCCCATGCCGGAAGCGATGATCTGCGTCACCGCCAGCCAGACGATCGTTGAAATGCCCAGGCCCTTGGCGCTCACGCCCTCTCCGGCCCACGGTGAAACAGCCGAAAAGCCCAGGCCAAACCCGAGCAGCACCAGAATCATCGACAGCGCGGCGGCAGCCGCAGCACCGGCGAAGATCGCGCCCCAGGACACGCCTGACACGCTGCTCGACTCTTCCAAGGCAGGATAATAGCCATCAGGGGATCTATTCATTGTTGTAGTGCTCCAGGCATGAAAAATGGTGTTACAAGTCGTCGTGTGAGGAATTGCAGTGACCGTGCCAGTCGCACACTTTTAATAACTTCTTTTCTTTCAATGAGTTACAAAACTTGAACTTCCTCGGACCGTGCAACTTGCAATAAAGCGCATCCGATTGCGGGTTTTCTGCATTAACCAAAGCGTGGCAAATCCGATCAGTTCTGATTCACCAGGCGACGAAGATGAAAGTTAATTTAAAGCGCCACGGCAAATTCTTGGCAAAATGCTGCCATTCCGTTTGAACCGATCAGCAGGCCTGCCTATGACTCGTATCTTGACCATCGAAGACGACGCCGTGACCGCGCGGGAAATCGTTGCCGAACTGAGCAGCCACGGGCTGGACGTCGACTGGGTCGACAATGGCCGCGAAGGCCTCGACCGCGCCGTGAGCGGCAACTACGACCTGATTACCCTCGACCGCATGCTGCCCGAGCTGGATGGTCTGGCCATCGTCACCACCCTGCGCACCATGGGCGTGGCGACGCCGGTTCTGATGATCAGCGCCCTCTCCGACGTCGATGAGCGCGTGCGCGGCTTGCGCGCGGGTGGCGATGACTACCTGACCAAGCCGTTCGCCACCGATGAAATGGCCGCGCGGGTTGAAGTGTTGCTGCGCCGACAGAACAGCGTCGCCACCCAGGCCACCACGCTGAAAGTCGCCGACCTCGAACTCGACCTGATCAGCCATGAAGCCCGCCGCGCCGAGCAGGTGCTGACGCTGTTGCCCACCGAATACAAACTGCTGGAGTTTCTGATGCGCAACAGCGGCCAGATTCTCTCGCGGATGATGATTTTCGAAGAGGTCTGGGGTTATCACTTCGACCCGGGCACCAACCTCATCGACGTGCATATCGGCCGGCTGCGCAAGAAAATCGACGCAGTCGGCAACGTTCCGCTGATCCGCACGGTACGGGGCTCCGGCTATGTCATTGCCGAACCCGTCTGACGGCTGGCGCTCCTCCAGCAGCCGCTTGCTGGCGCTGTACAGCTCGCTGTTCGTGGCCTGGAGCGCGATCCTCATGGGGGTCATGTATTACGAGGTGTCCGGCTACCTCGACAAACTGGCCAAACATTCGTTGATGCAACGTCAGCACCTGTTCTCGCATTTTCGCGGCGAGCAACTCGAAGACGCGCTCGCGGCCAGCATGACCTTCGATATTCGCGGTATCGACGCCTATGGTCTATTCAGCGCTGACGGTGTTTACCTGGGCGGCGCACTCCAGCAAATTCCCGAAGGACTGCCGCTCGACGGCAAGATCCATATGCTCGCCGAGTGCGCCGATTCCGATGACCCGACCCTGCCGAGCGACAGCTGCGATGCCGTGGCCACGCAAACCCGTGACGGGCGCTGGCTGGTGCTGCTGCGTGACAATGGCTCGCTGTTCGCGGTGACGCGGATCATTTTGCACGCGTTGTTCTGGGGGGTGTCGCTGACGATTATTCCCGGGGTCGCCGGTTGGCATCTGCTGCGGCGTAGACCGTTGCAGCGCATCCGCGCGATTCAGAACAGCGCCCAGGCCATCGTTGCCGGCGACCTGACGCACCGCTTGCCGCTGTCCAATCGCCGCGATGAACTGGACATGCTCGCCGCCATCGTCAACGCCATGCTCGAGCGCATCGAGCGCTTGATGAACGAGGTCAAGGGCGTCTGCGACAACATCGCCCACGATTTGCGCACGCCGCTGACTCGCCTGCGCGCTCAGTTGTATCGCATGCAGCAACAGGCCGGCGAAGGTTCGCAAGAAGCGGCGCAACTGGACTTGGTACTGGCTGAAGCGGATACGCTGATGGCGCGCTTTCGCGGATTGCTGCGGATTTCCGAACTGGAGGATCGCCAGCGTCGCTCAGGTTTCGTCGAACTTGATCCGGTGCGTTTGCTGGAGGAGTTGCACGAGTTCTATCTGCCGCTGGCCGAGGAAGGCGATCTGCGTTTCCAGTTGAACATGCCGGAGACGCTGCCGCCGCTCAATGGCGACCGCGCACTTCTGTTCGAAGCGTTGGCGAACCTGTTGAGCAACTCGATCAAATTCACCCCGCCCGGCGGCACGGTGATGTTGCGTGGGGTCAATGCCGGTGGGCAGACGCGGATCGAGGTGCACGATTCAGGCCCGGGGATTCCCGAGGCTGAACGTGAGGCGGTGTTCCAGCGGTTTTACCGCACCGAGGGTGGCCAGCCGCAGAGTGGTTTTGGTCTGGGGTTGTCGATCGTTGCGGCGATAGTCAGCCTGCACGGCTTCAGTCTTGAAGTCGGCAGCAGCGATCTGGGCGGGGCGAAACTGGTGCTGGATTGTCGGCAGAGTTTGATCAGTCAGGCCTGACGTCTCGCGCCGATCGTTCCCACGCTCCGCGTGGGAATGCCTCAAGGGACGCTCCGCGTTCCGGCTTTCGAAATGGGACGCAGAGCGTCCCGGGCTGCATTCCCACGCAGAGCGTGGGAACGATCTGCGTCTCAGGTCGGGTAATTGGCCCGCAAGGCTTCGAGCCCGCCCTGGTAGATGCCGTTGAACAGCGCCACCACTTCTTCATCGCTCACGCCGACCGCATTGAAGCGCCCCGACCACGTCACCCGCGCCCCCTGCCCCTGGGCTTCAACCTTGATCGTCGCCAGGTAATCGCTGGCCGGGAACGGTGCCTGTTCGATGGAATAGCTGTACGTTCTCGCAGCGTTATCGAAGGTCTGCAGACGTTCGATGACCACGCCGCCGTCAGCGGTTTGCAGGGTGCGCACTCGCCCGCCTTCGCTCAGTTCACTGTTGGTGATCAACGGCAGCCAGTCCGGCAGCGTGTTGAAGCCGCCGATCAATTGCCAGACCTGATCGGCCGAGGCCGGGATGTCGATGGTTGCGGATGCAGTTGGCATAAAACCTCTCATTTGGGAAATTCAGATAGTCAGGCTGTCGACCACGCCGCCATCGACGCGCAACGCCGCGCCTGTGGTGGCCGAGGACAGCGGCGAAGCGATGTAGGTGACCAGATGCGCCACCTCCGAAACATCCGCCACGCGCTGGATGATCGAGGTCGGACGGGCCTTGCGCACAAAGGCGTCGGCTTCGTCGCGCAGGTCGCGCCCGGACTCGGCGGCCGCGTCTCTGAGCATGTCCTGCAGGCCATCGGTGAAAGTCGGTCCCGGCAGGATCGCATTGACCGTGACACCGGTACCAGCCAGACGTTTGGCCAGGCCGTGGGACACCGCCAGGTTGGCGCTTTTGGTCACGCCGTAATTGAGCATGTCCGCCGGCGTCGCCACGCCGGATTCCGATGACAGAAAGATCACCCGGCCCCAGCCCTGCTCAACCATCGCCGGCACATAATGCCGCGCCAGGCGCACGCCGGAAATCACGTTGACCTCGTAGAAGCGCGTCCACTCGCTGTCGGGAGTCTCGAAGAAATCGACGTCGTTGAAGATGCCGAGGTTGTTCACCAGAATGTCCGCGCGCGGTTCGGCGGCGAACAGCTTTTCCGCGCCCTCGGCCGTGCCCAGATCGGCGGTCAGACCACGCAACTGCGCGCTTGGCACGGCTTGGCGAATGCTCGCCAGTGCCTGCTCGACCTTGGCCGTGTCACGACCGATCACCACCACCGTGGCGCCGGCTTCGGCCAGCGACTGGCTGATACCCAGACCGATGCCGGCAGTGCTGCCGCTAACGATGGCCAGTTTTCCACTCAGATCAATCTTCATGCGTTTACCTCATCGGTAGGCAAGGGATCTCGCCTGACGGTCGATGCCTGTCACGGGCTCGACCCTGGCGATTTCAGAAGCACGAATCAGCGTAGTCGCGATGTTGCATGCACGGTTGAGCGGCCGACCGGTGACGGGGGTGGCGCTTTTCGCAGCGGTTCAGTTTTGCATCAGGTAAAGAAAACCATCGCCATCGACCCTGACGCCGATCGCATCGTAACTGGCCAACGTCGCATGCGCCGTTTCGATCGGGTGCTGGTGCGTGGTGGTGATGATCATCAGTGCAGCGCCCGCCGCTTCCGCAGCCTGAATACCAACCGTGGCGTCTTCAAAAATGAGGCAATCCGCTGGCTCGACACCGAGCTTTTTCGCCGCCAGCAGATACCCCGCAGGATCAGGTTTGCCAGCCTTTACATCTTCCGCCGTGATCATGACCGCCGGCTCGGGGAGACCCGCCGCCGCCATCCGCCGCAACGCCAGATCGCGAGGCGCAGACGTCACCATTGCCCAGCGATCTTTCGGCAGAGCGTTGAGAAATGCCGCCGCCCCAGGAATCTCGACAATGCCTTCAACGTCATTGATTTCCGCTGCGGTGATGAACGCCGCTTGTTCCTC
This sequence comes from Pseudomonas sp. ef1, assembly GCF_007293365.2. Classification (NCBI taxonomy): domain Bacteria; kingdom Pseudomonadati; phylum Pseudomonadota; class Gammaproteobacteria; order Pseudomonadales; family Pseudomonadaceae; genus Pseudomonas; species Pseudomonas sp. ef1. Next base: position 4,660,816 of record NZ_CM129815.1, read on the forward strand.
GGCATCCACGCCCGGTAGATTCAGCCGGGTGATGGTGTCGATCGCCCGTGCGCCATGGATGGTCGGCAAAAACGTCTCGACCTCCACGCCATGGCGCACCGCCCACGCTGACCAGATGCGCTCGGCGGCGGCGATGGAATTGAGGACGGTGCCGTCCATGTCGAACAGGAACGCGCCGAACGCGCGATCAAAAACCGATGCTTGTGCAGACAAGAGAGCAAATCCTCTGACAGTTGGCCGGGCAGCCTGGCCCGGCAATGTAGCACTTGTCAGTGCAACTGCGGGGCCTTGGATTTGAACGCACTTTCCACACAGTCGAGCAATTGCCCGATCGCCCACGGCTTCTTGATGAACGCCACCGAATGCTTGACCCCGGAGGTCTCGGGCGTCTCGTAGCCGGACATGACCATCACCGGTTTTTCCGGCCAGCGATCGCCGAACAGATTGGCCAGGTCCGCGCCGTTAAGCGTGCCGGGCATGGTGATATCGGTCAGCAACAACGCGACGTCCGCCGCGTGCTTTTCCAGATACAGCGACGCAGCGTCGGCGCTGGTTTGCGGTTCGACCTTGAACCCTTCCTCCTGAAGAATTTCGCAAAGAAACTCCAGAATCAACGGATCGTCCTCGACAACCAGAATCAACCCGCCAGGAAGGTGCGCGCTCGACGTAGGTGTAGGGCACATGAACAGCACTCCCCCGAATTACATTTTTGATAAGCGGTTTTGAATCCGCTGCTTATCTGGTATGAGCAGCGCGCCCTGTAGAAATTCATTTTTGATACAGAGGATTTCGCCAAGGTGTTGTTTTTCGAAGCGCAGCGCCCATCGAATCCCCTCATTTGTGGTTAAAATGCCGGCCCTTTGCCTGGCCGATCCTGATCCATGAACCCTGAAGCCCTCGCTACCCTCCACGCTCATTTGCTGCCCGCACTGGCGGTGGCGCCCAGCGAAACCCGTCGTTTGTTTCACGGGCGCGGACGCTGCTGGCCGGGGTTGGAGCAATTGACCGTGGACTGGTTGCAGGGCGTGGTGCTGGTGTCGTTGTTCAAGGAACCGGCGCCTGAGCAACTGCAGGATCTGCGGGATTCGCTGCTGCAACTCGCCGCCTCGCCCCAATGGCAGCAGTCCGGTGCACATACCCTGCTGATCCAGCACCGTTACCTGCCGCAAAGCACGGCCGAATGGCTGATCGGTGAGGAAATCGAAGAAATGACCATCGTCGAGGGCGGCTTGCAGTACCGCGTCGACCTGGGACGCAAGCAGAACACCGGACTGTTTCTCGACATGCGTTACGGCCGCAACTGGGTGCGCGAACAGGCAGCGGGCAAGCGGGTGTTGAACCTGTTCGCTTACACCTGCGGCTTTTCCGTAGCGGCAATCGAGGGTGGCGCCAGCCATGTGGTGAATCTCGACATGTCCCGTGCGGCCCTGAGCCGAGGGCGTGACAATCACCGCCTGAACGGCCACGACCTGAGCAAGGTCAGTTTTCTCGGCCACGACCTGTTCAAATCCTGGGGCAAAGTGATCAACAGCGGCCCGTACGATCTGGTGATCATCGACCCGCCGTCGTTTCAGAAAGGCAGCTTTTTGCTGACCAAGGACTATCAACGCGTATTGCGCCGCTTGCCGGAACTGCTCACCGCGCAAGGTACGGTGCTGGCGTGCATGAACGACCCGTCGTTCGGTTCCGACTTTCTCATTGATGGCGTGACCCAGGAAGCGCCGAGCCTGCGCTTCGATCATCGGCTGGACAACCCGCCGGAGTTTCCCGATATCGATCCAGAGAGCGGCCTGAAAGCCCTGGTCTTCCAGCGCAGCCACTAACACAGCGTAAGTTCACCTGTGGGAGCGAGCCTGCTCGCGAAAGCGCAGTGTCAGATAACAATTTTGTTGACTGATACACCGCTTTCGCGAGCAGGCTCGCTCCCACACAAATTCTGCGTTGGTCACAAAGACGTCGGCCGCAGCACCAGCGCAAACAACTCACCATGCCCGGTGACGTTGAGCTTGTGATAGAGATTGCGTCGATGCACTTTCACTGTCTCCGGCGAAATCCCCATCTGCTGGGCCATCGCCTTGCTGGAAAAGCCCTGCAGGATCAGACGCGCCGTGTCGATCTCGCGCGCGGTCAGCCGGGCATCGAAACGGTCCAGCAGCGTCGCCAGATCACCCACCACCGCGTCAGCCACCGGCCCTTGCGGCGGCAGCAACTGCATGTGGCGATGCATCGCCGCCAATACCCAATCACGAATGCACAACAGTCGGCCCTGCTCGGCCATGCCAAACGCGGTCGAGCGGCCCAGGGACAAGCCGAGTACCGCGCCTTCGACGTTGATCAGAAACTGCAACTCATCCTCGCCCACCACGGCACGAAAGTAGCTCTGGTAATACTCGCTGTGCAGAAACTGATCCGGCGCAACGGACGCCAGGCTGTGCAGGCCGTCGCTGATCCCGCTGACGGCGGCTTGATAAAACGGATCGAGCAGGTAAATGCCGGCGGTATAACCGGCCAGCTCTTGCTGATCGTCGACATAGCCCTTGCTGTCGAAGTCGATCAGCAAACGCGGCGGCTGGCCGGGCTGCATCAGGGCGACGAGGGCATTGTCCAGCGGCACCAGCAGGCGCAGGGTGTCGACCAGCGCGCGCCAGAAACCGTCCTGCCCGAGCTGGGTAAATACCCGCGCCAGACTCTGATGCACCGGCAATTCCTGCAACAACGCGTCCACGCACTACCCCTTTCGAGTAACCCATGATGGGAATGGGGCTGGTGTGACCGGCCCGCTAGCCTGACCACTCCAGTTCATCACCGGCCTGCGACAGGCCAGGAGTGCCGCATCATGCGTCGTCACCGTGGATCTATCAACCCGGGCCTGCTGGCCTGTTTTTGTCTCTCCTCGGTCGCCATGGCGGCAGACGTACCGAGCGTGCATGTCTACAACTGGTACGACTACATCGGGCCGAACACGCTGCACGATTTCCAGCGCGACAGCGGCATCCGGCCGGTGTACGACACCTTCGACAGCGCCGAAGTGCTCGAAGGCAAACTGATGACCAGCCGCAGCGGCTACGACGTTGTCGTGGCGAGCAACTTCAGCCTGCCGACCCTGATCAAGGCCGGCGCCCTCGCCCCCTTGCCTCGCGATCAACTGCCAGGCTGGCAAAACCTCGACCCCGATCTGCTGAAAAAACTCGCGGTCAACGATCCGGGTAATCAGTACGCCGTGCCTTACCTGTGGGGTACCAACGGCATCGGCTACAACGTCGAAAAAGTCCGCGCCGCGTTGGGTGACAAAGCGCCGGTGGATTCCTGGGAGTTGCTGTTCAACGAAGCCAATCTGGCCAAACTGGCCGAGTGCGGCGTGGTGATGCTCGATTCGCCGTCGGAAATGCTGCCGGTCGCCCTGCATTACCTGGGCTTGCCGCCGAACAGCACCGATCCCGAAGACTACAAAAAAGCCGAGGCACTGCTGCTCAGGCTGCGCCCGCACATCGCCTACTTCAACTCTTCGAAGTTCATCAGCGATCTGTCCAACGGCAATATCTGCGTGGCGGTTGGCTGGTCCGGGGCGATGCTCGAAGCCAAGACCAACGCCGAGCAGGCCAATAACGGCGTAAAGATCGCCTACAGCCTGCCAAAGGAAGGCGCGCCGGTGTGGTTCGAAACTCTGGTACTGCTCAAGGACGCGCCCAATCGCGCCCAGGGCCTGGCGTTTATCGATTACCTGCTGCGGCCGGAGGTGATCGCGCCGGTCAGTGATCACCTGTCGTACCCGAATGGCAATCGCGCCGCGACAACGCTGGTGGCAGCAGCAACTCGCGACAACCCGGCGGTCTACCCGTCCCCTGCCGCCATGGCCACTCTCTACACCCTCGAACCCTTGCCCAAAGCCGCCGAACGTGTGCGTACGCGGGTGTGGAGCAAGGTCAAGAACGGCCAGTAACCCGCGCAAGAAATCTGCCTGCCTCATCCGAGCGGTAAGCCGCCCGACCTTTTGAATCAAGAGACTGAATCTATGAATCCGCGTGCCCGTGATCTCGACATCCTCATTGGCCAGATGCAACCCGGCCCGCTCAATGCCATCACCGATGTGCCGGGCGTGCGCGTCGGTCACAGCAATGTACGCGGTCGCAGCAGCAGCGGCCGTGACATCTGCACCGGCGTCACGCTGATCGAGCCGCGCCTCGGCTCGACCAGCCAGCAACCGTGCTTTGCCGGCGTGCATGTACTCAATGGCAACGGTGATGCGACCGGCCTGGAATGGATTCGCGAGGCCGGCCTGCTGACCAGTCCGATTGCCTTTACCAACACCCACAGCCTCGGTGTGGTGCGGGATGCGCTGATTGTGCTGGACCGTGAGCAACAGCCGGATGACGGGCGGCTTTACTGGAATATGCCGGTGGTGCTGGAAACCTTCGATGGACTGCTCAATGACATCAACGGCTTTCACGTCAAGCCCGAGCATGTCGCCGAGGCACTGAACGGCGCCGTGGATGGGCCGGTAGTCGAAGGTGCGGTGGGTGGTGGCAGCGGCATGATCTGCCATGAATTCAAGGGTGGCATCGGCACCGCATCGCGCCGTTTGAGTGCTGCCCAGGGAGGCTGGACCGTTGGCGCGATCGTGCAGGCCAACCACGGCATTCGCAGTGAATTACGCGTCGATGGTTACCCGGTCGGACGTTATATGGAACAGAAGGATTCACCGTTCCTGCGGGCAGCGCTGCCGCACCCGGGCATGGGCTCGATCGTCGTTTGCCTGGCGACTGATGCGCCGCTGCTGCCCCATCAATGCACGCGCCTGGCACAGCGTGCCAGCCTGGGCCTGGCGCGTACCGGCGGCGGTAACGAAGACCACAGCGGCGACATCTTCATTGCCTTCGCCACCGGCAATGATCACGTCCCGCCCGCCGCTTATGAGGCTAAACGCGCAGCCACCTGCGACGGCTTGCGCATGGTCAACAACGACCACATCAGCGAGCTGTTTCTGGCCGCGACCGAAGCCGTTGAAGAAGCGATCATCAATGCCCTGCTCGCCAGCGACAGCAGCGAGGGCAACGGTCATTCGGTGCCGGGCCTGGATGCGCAGACGCTTCTGGCGGCGCTGAAAAAATCCGGTTGGCCGGGATCGCGTCCGGCATGAACCGGCATTGTGCAGGGACGACTGGCGGTACTTGAGTCGTCCGCTGCACGCTCCCGGTCAATGCAGAGTCAGGCGCTGACGGACGAATTCTTCTACGTGGCGGCTGGTCTGGTCCAGATGGCGGTCGCGTTGTTTTTCCGCATCGAGCATCGCGCGCTTGCCGTTCTTCTGCAGCAGATAGGTGTGAATCTGCTGCACTTCCAGCGAGCGATAGATCGGCGTGGTGTCGATGAACCCGCGCAGGCCGTTGCTGCGGTTATGCCGCGTGCTCATCAGCACCTGGGTTTCGCGCTGGCCGATCACTTCAAAACCCAGTGCCTCGAAATACGGTACCTTGCCAATGCTGCAGGCCAGTTCCGCATGCGGGTAGCGCCCGACCATGTCCGCGAGCATCGCCCGCGCCACACCCTGACGCCGATGACCTTCACGCACCGCCATGTACGCGACGCTGCACGCCTCCCAATCGCCCTGCACCGGCAGACAGATGAGAAATCCGATGACTTGCTCTGGATCCTCATCGTCAGTGGCCACCAGCAATTCCACCTCGGTGCCCTTCTGGCCGTTCAACGCCTCAAGGTACAGGTGCACCTCATAACCCACCGCGTACTGATAAACGTTGTACAGCAGATTGCTCGGGCCGAGGCCGACCGCACTGATGTCGGTCAGGTAGTCGACGACCATTTGCAGGATCTGGCTGTTGACGTTTTCCGGGCATGGGGAGATGTAGTGGGTGATGCGTGGCATGGGCAAACTCCGGCGATAAAAAACGTTGCCGATGATCAGAGCCGTCGACGAACCGCGACATCATACCGTGCCGCGATAGACCACCGTTTAAAGATCCGCTGTCGAAGGCCGATGTAACGAACACCCTCATTTCACTACCAAGGACCGGGCCATGTATTACCCGCGCGAAGCCGCAAAAGATCATCTTTACAACCGCGTCGTCATGCTCACTGTCGCCTGCTGCGTGGTCTTGCTCCTCGCCGGGATGGCGCGCCATCAAGGCATTCTGTATGCGCTGCTGAATTTCAATGGCGCGCAAACCAACGGCACTGTCACGCAGCTGGAAGAGATCCTGATGAACAAGAATGGCAAAATCATTCACTATCGTTATGCCGACGAGCTGGGCCAGCTCCATGAAAGTGATTTTGTCGACGAACGCTACGCCGAACACACCCAGTACGAAGTCAATGGCCCGATTGCGCTATTGGTCTCGCCCTGGATGCCGGAAAAAAGCGCCATCGCCAGCCAGCTGCAAAGCTATCGCGCAGGTTTTTACATCATGACCGGCGGCGTGACGCTCGCCCTGCTGTTCCTGCTGATTTCCGGCCGGACGTTCTGGCAGATTCAGGCGATGAAGGAACAGGACCGATATTACTGAACGGTCACTGTTGTGGCGCCACCACCCTGAATTTGATGTAGATGTCCTTCGACACCACGCTGTCTGCCCACTCCCCTGCGCCGAGGCCGAACTCCTCACGGTTGAGCACCAGCTCGCCGTCGAAAATGCCAATGGCGTTGCCCGGTTTCAGCTCCACCGGCACCTCGACATCGCGAGTGATGCCCTTGAGCGTAAGCTGACCGGCGACCTGGTACAGGTGCTCGCCCACCTGGGTGAAGCGGCGGGACTCGAATACCGCGAGCGGGAATTTTTCAGTATCGAACCAGGCGGGTTTCACCAGCTCGGTATTGGCGTCTTCGCTGCCGGCGTCAATGCTGCTCAGGTCGATATGCAAGGTGGTGCGGGCGTTGGCAAGGTTTTCGGTATCTAAATCCAGAGCCGCCTCGAACTTGCCGAAGGTGCCATACATTCGCGAGCCCATCTGGTTGTAGGTGAAACTGATCTGGCTGGCGCTGGTGTTGACCAGGTTATATTCAGCGGCCTGCGCACAGGCCATGACAAAGGATGTAAACGCGGCAACCAGCAGCAATCGCGACGTCATGACATTCTCCGGGCGGCGTGTGTCGTCGAGGGCCTTGGTTGACTTAAGCAAACAACCCGTTGTTATGCCAGCGCCTATATCAACCGCTCTATCTTCTGATGCTTCCACACCAATTTGTAATAGAGCGTCTGCAGTATCAGCATTCCCAGATAGGCAACCGGGAACGCCATCCACACACCCTGCAAACCGAACTGCCCGTCGAGCCAGTACGCCGCCGGCAACTGCACGCCGACCACGCAGACAATCGAAATGACCACCGGCACCAGGACGGTGCCGCTGGCGCGCATGATCCCGCCGATGATGGCCTGGAAGCCGAACACCAACAGGCTCCAGAGCATGATGTGCAGCAGATGCTCGGCCATCGCCCGGGTCGAGTCCTCGGTCAGGAACAGGCCCAGCAACCAGTGCGATAGCAGATAACCCAGCACAATCAGGCCACCGGTCAGGCACACATTGATCAACAGCCCGGTGCGCAGGATCGGCCCCATGCGTTGCAGATGCCCGGCGCCGATCGCCTGGGCACCGAGGATCGATGCGGTGATCGCAATCGACAGCGCCGGAAACTGCACGTAGTTGACGATCTGGGTGACTGCGCCATAGGCCGCCGTCGCTTGCGAGCCGTGCTGGTTGACGAGTGCGAGGATCACCAGCTCCGACAACGACAGCACGATCATCTGTACGCCGGTGGGCAGGCCGATGCGCAGGACCTTGCCGAGAATGGCCCGATCCAGTCGCAGCGCGGCAAAGAACTCTCGATCCGGCGCCAGCGGATGGCCCTTGCGGATCAGCCGCCAGGCCAGCCACGCCATTGCTGAGAGATTCCCCGCCAGCCCGGCATACGCCGCGCTCTGAATGCCCAACGGTGGCAAGCCCAGCCAGCCGCGAATCAACGCCGGCGTCAGCGCCAGTCCCACGGTGGTGGAGACAATCAGCGCGAGTAGTGGCGACAGCGTATCGCTGACACCACGCAGCAATTGGGTGAACAGCACGAATACCAGTAGCGATGGCAGAATCCACAACATGACGTGGGCATAGTCCACCGCGTCGTCGAGCACATCCGCCGGCGTGCCCAACCCCGTCAGTGCCTGTCGCGCAAACACCGTGCCCAGCACCGCCGCGACCAAACCGATCAACACACCCAGTAGCAACGTCGCTCCGGCAATCGCCTTGACCATGTGCGTTTCGCGCGCGCCCCACGCCTGACCGATCAACACGCCTGCGCCAGCTCCAAGGCCGATGACCAGGGCGATGAAAAAGAACACGACGGGAAACATGCCGGATACCGCCGCCAGCGCCTGTGTGCCGAGCATCTGGCCTATGTAGATGCTGTTGACCGTCCCGGACATCGATTGCAGGAAGTTCGACAGCACCATCGGCGCGAGAAACAGCAGATAGGTTTGCCAGAGCGGCTTGGCGAAGGTGGCGCTTTGCATTGAATGGAGGTCCATCTCGACGGCGGCAGGCCTGATTGACGATAGCTTCGGTGAGTTGCGTGCAGCGTGCAATCAACATTTCCCATCGGCGTTGATTGCCTGTTTTGCATTTGTGTAAATGCCAGGCATCGCTTTGTGTCAGTGTGCGGCTGTGGTAAATCAGCGCTTCTGTCGACACGTACTATTGAGGCTCGGTTCATGCGTAACGTTGCAAATTTTCTGCTTGGCTCCCTCCTCGCTCTGTCGGCCGCCTACGCTCAAGCGGCCGCACCCGCAGCGGCGCCTGCTTCATTGAAACCGCTACTGGCCACTTTGAATGAACGCCTGAGCATCGGCGATCTGGTTGCGTTGACCAAGTGGGACAGCGGCAAGCCGATCCAGGACAGCCCGAGAGAGGCGCAGGTCATCGCCAATGCCCGAACTCTGGCCGCCGAACATCAACTCGACGCAGACGATGTCGCGCAACTGATCGCCGCACAGATGGAAGCGAACAAACTGGTGCAATACGGTCTGCTCGCGCAATGGCAAGCAGCAGGTGCTGCACCGGACACACCGCGTCCGGATCTGGGCAAGCAGATCCGCCCGCGCCTGGATGAACTGCAAAAGCGCTTGTTGCAGCAGTACGCCGCCTTCGGGCCCTATCGCCAGGATCCGAATTGCCCGGCATGGCTGGCCAATGTTCGCAACGGTCTGGCCGCCGATTCGCTGCATGACATGGCGCTGATTCGTGCCAGCGGCGAGTTGTGCATTCGGGCAAAAGCCCTCTGAATCGCCGCTTATGGCAAACATCATCGGCGTCGATGTTCACCATCACGTCAATGAAGTTCTCATAAAAACTGCGCGGCGTAACATCGGCTCCAGACAAACAAACAACTTCCTGGAGCACACGATCATGAAACGCCAAACCCTTCTCGGCATCGCTTTCTCGGTTTTCGCAGTTAACGCTTTTGCAGTAACGCCTGCTCACACCCTGGTCGCTGAAGGCGGCTCGGACAAGCTGATCGAAAGCCGCGTCGCTGAGGGTGGCTCTGATCGTCTGCTCGAACGCCGTGTTGCCGAGGGTGGTTCGGATCGTCTGATTGAACGCCGTGTTGCCGAGGGTGGCTCCGATCGCTTGATCGATCGCCGCGTTGCTGAAGGTGGTTCTGATCGTCTGCTCGAACGCCGCGTTGCTGAAGGTGGTTCGGATCGCCTGCTCGAACGCCGCGTTGCTGAAGGTGGCTCTGATCGTCTGATCGAACGCCGTGTTGCCGAGGGTGGTTCTGATCGTCTGATCGAACGCCGCGTTGCCGAAGGTGGTTCGGATCGTCTGCTCGAACGCCGTGTTGCCGAAGGTGGTTCTGATCGTCTGATCGAACGCCGTGTCGCCTGAATCATCTGCATGACCGCAACACCCATGAAAAAGCCCGGCCTGATCAGCCGGGCTTTTTTGCATTCAGCCGTCGCTTATTGCGCGGTTTTCAGCTTGACCACGTCACCGGAGATGGTGGTGGTGTAGCCGGTCAGAACCCAGGCCCAGAACCAGTTTTCCTGAACCTGCGTGTTGATCATTGCATCGCCGCCCTTGGCTTGGATGGCCGCGTTTTGCGCGCGCACAAATCGGCTGTTCTGGCGGATAGGGATGATGCCAAACAGCAGCAGGCCGGTGGCCGATGCTTCGCTGTGGCCAACCACGGTGTATTGGTTGCTGTCGTAATGGGCGGTTTTCATCGGGGCGCCGGTGCAACCTGCCAGAACCACACCGAACAGTGCGGCGGCGACTACTTTGCTGAGGTATTTCACGGTAAAACTCCATGGGAAAACGCCCGGGATCCGTCTCTCGGGCGGCGCGCATTCTAACCAAAATGATGGCTCATTAACATCAATCTTCTTTGTATTTACATGAACCCGTTCGCTGGCCGCCCATCGGCGATGTCGCATACCATGGCGCCACTTCAATAAAGACAGACACCCGCCTCCATGTTCAAAGCCAGTCTGCGTAGCCATCTCACCCTGTGGTTCGGCGGTTTGTCCCTGCTGACGTTATTGAGCGTCGGCTTTTATGTCGGTCATATCGCCACCGAACAAATGAAGCAGGCCAGCGGCAACGCCTTGCTGAACACCGCGCGTGCAGCGGCGACGCTGTTGGGCGAACAACTGCGCGAACGGCAACTGGAGGTCTACCTGCTCAGTCGCGCACCGCATCTGGAGCGCGGAGATCTGGACAACCCAGCCATCCTCAAGTCGATGCAGTTGCGCACCCAGGCGCGCGCCGAATATGCGTGGATGGGCGTCACCGACGCCGAGGGCAACGTTCGCCAAGCGGTCAATGATCTGCTGGTCGGTCAATCTGTGCAGAAACGCCCGTGGTTCCAGATCGGCCTGCGCCGGCAATACACCGGCGATCCTCACGAAGCGGTGTTGCTGGCCAAGTTGTTGCCGGGCCTGCCCAATGGCGAGCCGTTGCGCTTCATCGATTTTGCCGCGCCGATCCACAATGCCGAAGGACAGGTGATTGGCGTGCTGGGCGCACATGCACACTGGAGTTGGGTAACGCGCATCGTCGAGTCGGCGGCGTTTTCCCACAAAAACTCGGCGCCGGATGTCCAGGCGCTGATCGTCGACCACGACGGCAAGGTGCTCTACCCCGAAGCGCTGATGGGCCAACAGCTGGCGACCAACGATCCGGTATTGTCGGGCTGGACGGCGGCCAACGGTTACCTGACCAGCATGGTCACTGTGCCGACGCCATCGGGCACGGCGCTGTCGTGGTCGATTGCCATCCGCCAGCCACTGGAAACCGCGCTGCAACCGGCGCGGACGCTGCAATATGAACTGTTGATACTCGGCGTTTTCGCCGCCATCGTTTTCGGTCTGGTGGCTTATTACCTGGCGCTGTACCTGAGCCGCCCGATCGAACAACTGGCACGCTCGGCCAAACAAGTGCAAAACAACCAGTCCGGCGCGCAGTTCCAGCTCCAGCATCCGGTACTGGAAATCGCCCAGCTCGGCCAGTCCATCGACGCAATGACGCAGTCACTGCTCGGCAAGGAACGCGAGCTGCAAGAAGCCAACGCGACCCTGGAAGCCACCGTGGCGCAACGCACCGCCGCACTCACCGAGGCCAACGCCGAACTGCTGAGCCTGGCCACACACGACGGCTTGACCGGCGTTTACAACCGTCGCCGCTTTGACGAAAAAATCACTGAATACTCGCTGCTGTCCCGACGCACCGGACGCCCTTTTGCCCTGCTGCTGATCGATGCCGACCACTTCAAACGCATCAATGACAGCCACGGCCACGCGGTCGGTGACGAGGTCCTGCAACAACTGGCGACCTTGATCCAGAACAGCGTACGCAGCACCGATTTCGTCGCCCGCTACGGCGGCGAAGAGTTCGCCGTACTGCTGCCGGAAGTCGCGCAACCCGACACCCCGGAAGTCGTCGCCGAAAAGATTCGCACGGCAGTCGCCGAAGCACAGTTTCCGGGCGTCGGCAACGTCACGGTGAGTATTGGCCTTGGCCTGGCAGATCCGGCAGACAACAACCACACGGCCCTGATCAAACGCGCCGATCAGCAGCTGTATCAGGCGAAAGCTGCGGGGCGCAATCAGGTTGCGTTTCATGCCCACTGACACGGGCGTATAACAACCAGAGACAGGCTGCCATCGCTGGCAAGCCAGCTCCCACAGGGATGAGGTAAAACCGGAAATATGAGTCGTTTGGAAACCGCTTTCGCGAGCAGGCTCGCTCCCACAGAAAGCAAGAGCAAGATCAAAAGATCGCAGCCTTCGGCAGCTCCTACAGTCTCCGCGTTCGTCTTAGGCCGAGTGTCAGCTCGCCTGCTTTTGATCTTGATCCACCGGCGACGTCGGAAGGCTGAGCGGAGGGATTGATCCGGGGGTGGGAGCGCAGCGACCGTCTGGCGCAGCCAGACACAGCGAGTGTAGGTGCAGCGAAGCAAACCGTAGCCGCTGCGCCCGGATCGATCCCGCAGCGAAGGAACCCGAGCCTGCGAGGGCCGAACGCAGGAGCAAGCCTTTTCGGTTACCTTTTCGGCGTTTGGAAAAGGTGACCCGCCGTAAGGGCGGAACCCTAAGCAGCCGTTACCGCAGCAATGGATATGTACTCCGCTCCTACCTTGATTCAGCACTGAACTTCTGAAGATAAGCCAACAAATTATTCAACTTCTCCTCATCACTCAGCCCCCAGAAAATCATCCGCGTCCCCGGCACCACCCCTTTCGGATCCTTGAGATAAGCCTTCAACGTCGCCCGATCCCAAGTAATCCCCGAGTTTTTCATCGCATCGGAATAAACATAATTGGCCGAAGTCCCCGCAGCCCGGCCAACGATGCCGTTCAACTGCGGACCAAACCCCGAACGAGCCGACTCGCCAACCTGATGGCAACCGCCGCACAGACGCGGAAAGATTTTCGCCCCGGCTTCAGGATCGCCCTCAGCCTGTGCGCTGGTGCTGAAGATCAAGGCGAGAAGCAGTGCTGTGGTGAATTTCATTAAACAGTCCAAACCTGGCTTTTCATGGCGTGAACGCAGTTTACAGATAAGCGCCGACAATCGTTCTGACAGTGATCAACGCCTGACGCAACACGTGCATGTCCACCGACCCGAGAGCCAGACGAATCGCATGGGGCGTATGGCCCGACAGCGAAAACGGCTCTGCACTGGTGACCGAAATCTGCTGCTGCATCAACTCGACCACGATCTGATCGGCACGCACATCTTCGGGCAACGGCAACCACAGAAAATACGAGGCCGGATGAGCAATGTAGCGCAGCCCCTTCAGCACCTCGGCCGCCAACGTCTGCCGGGCCATGGCATCACTACGCTTCTGCTCCTCAAGCACGGTGACGGTGCCGTCGTCGAGCCAGCCGCACGCAATGGCGGTCATCACCCCGGGCGTGTTCCACGTTGTCGCGCGAATGATTCGTTCCAGTGCGGGCACTTGAGGCAGCGGCGCCGCGATGAAGCCGACCCGCAATCCGGTGGCGATGTTTTTCGACAGGCCCGATACGTAAAACGTCCGTTCCGGTGCCAGATCGATCAAGGTTCGCGGCGGATTTTCCACCAGAAACGCGTAGGCCGCATCTTCGATAAGTGTCAGATCATAGCGCCGGGCAATCGCCACCAATTGCTCGCGCTGTTCCAGTGGCATGACCCAGCCCAGCGGATTGTGCAGCGTCGGCATGCTGTACACGGCGCGCACCGCACGCTGGCGGCAGAGCCTGTCCAGTGCCGGCAAATCCGGGCCGTGCTCTGTCATCGGGATCGCCAGCACTTCCAGATGCAACGCGTCGGCCAGCACCTTGAACCCGGAATACGTCAGCGCATCGGCGGCGATCACATCACCGGGTTTGAGCAGGGCCATCAGCGTCACCGCCAAACCTTGCTGAGCGCCATTGACGATCAGCACTTGGTCGGCTTCAACGGTCACGCCGCGTGTCGACAAATGTCGCGCCACCGAGGCGCGTTCGTGGGCACGTCCGGCGTGGGGTTGATAACGCAGCAACGCTTCGAGATCGCCGGACAACGCCAGTTGCCGCAACGCCGTGCGCAACAGCTCAGCCTGACCGGGCAACGACGGATAGTTGAAATTCAGGTCGATCATGCCGACCGCTACGTCTTTCTGATCGATGCCCTGCCCCGGCGCCAGCGACGTTTCCCGCACAAAAGTGCCGCGCCCGGCTTCGCCACTGACCAGGCCCATCGCCTCAAGCTCGGCATAAACCCGTGAAGCGGTAACCAGCGCCAGTCCTTCCTGCGCCGCCAGTTGCCGATGCGTAGGTAATCGCGTGCCCGGTGGCAGTCGTCCGCCACGAATATCCGCTGCATAGCGGTCAACCAAGGTCTTGTAACGGGATCGGGGCATGCCGGCTGTATCCATGACAATTTTTTGATTGTGCTGATTGTCCACCCTAGGATCACGGCGATACAAGCCACTCTTTGAGCGCGACCGACATGCACACAACATCGACTGCGGCCAACCCGGCGCTGGAAAAAACCAGCGGCTGGATCAACGGTTTTATCGGCGTGCTGATTTTCAGCGGTTCGCTGCCGGCCACACGTTTGGCGGTGCTGGAATTCGATCCGGTGTTTCTGACCGTGGTGCGAGCAGCGATTGCCGGCGCACTGGCCGTCGGACTTCTGCTGTTGTTCAAGCAACAGCGACCGTCGCGCCATCAGTGGCTGTCGCTGGTGATTGTTGCGCTGGGCGTGGTGTTGGGTTTTCCGCTGTTGACCGCGCTGGCATTGCAGCACGTAACTTCAGCGCATTCGATCGTGTTTGTAGGATTGCTGCCGCTGGCCACGGCAATGTTTGGTGTCTTGCGTGGCGGTGAGCGGCCACGGCCGGTGTTCTGGATCTTTTCGGTGCTGGGCAGCGCATTGGTGGTGGGCTTCGCTCTGTCCCAAGGCCTGAGCGCGTCGCCGACCGGGGACTTGCTGATGCTCGCGGCGATTCTGGCCTGCGGCCTCGGTTACGCCGAAGGCGCGAAACTGTCACGCAGCCTCGGCGGCTGGCAGGTGATCTGCTGGGCGCTGGTGTTGTCGTTACCGCTGATGGCAGTGCTCAGCCTGTGGCTGGCGCCCGCCTCGTTCGGCAACATCAGCTTGCCTGCGTGGATGTGCCTGGGTTACGTGTCGCTGTTCAGCATGCTGATCGGCTTTGTGTTCTGGTATCGCGGCCTGGCCCAGGGCGGGATTGCGGCGGTCGGGCAGTTGCAGTTGCTGCAGCCGTTTTTCGGTCTGGCGCTGGCGGCGACGTTGCTGCATGAGCAGGTCAGCGTCGGCATGCTCGGCGTAACGCTTGGGGTGATTCTTTGCGTGGCCGGAGCGAAGAAATTCGCCAGGTAATGTTCAGTGTCCGGCTTTCCATTGCCGAGGACTGAGACCGGTCTTGCGCCGAAACGCCCGGGCCAGCGCCGACGGACTTTCGTAACCGACCTCTTCGGCAATCAACGCAATCGGCCGGCCTTCGCGCAGGCGTTTCTGCGCAAGACTGACGCGCCAGCTCAGCAGATAATCGGCCGGCGTCTGCCCGACAACCCGGCGAAACTGCTCGGCAAAACCGGCGCGGGACTGGTTCGCCGCCGCCGCGAGATCGGCCACACTCCAAGGCTTGTGCGGCTGCTCGTGGATCAGGTTCAAGGCGCGAGACACGCGCGGATCAGCCAGTCCGGCCATCATGCCCGGTTGCTGATCTCGACTGCCGATGAGATGGCGCAGCAGCAGAATCACCAGCAATTCAAACAGGCGATCCATCACCGCCACGCGCCCGCAATGTCCTTCAAAGGCTTCGTTGAACAGCCAGTCAAGGGTGCTGCGCAATTCCGGGATGTCGGTGAGTTTCAATACCAGATAGTCCGGTAACGCGGCGGCCAGGGCATTGCCCGAGCCGCCGTCGAAGGTCAGCGAGGCACAGACAATCTGACTGGCCATGGCTTCGTCGGCAAACATCCGATGGGTAAACGGCCGGGGAAAGAAAATCAGTGACGGTTCGTCCAGACGGATCTCCCGCTCGTTGCCCGGTTTGAGCAGCAACGCCCCGGCTTGCAGAACATGCACGTGCCCGACCGGCTCGCCTTCGTGAACACTCACGCCGCAAAACGCGCCGCTATGGAAGGTGCCGGCGTTCACGCCGAAATGACTGAGTAATGTGGAAAGGCGATCCATGGCTGACTCCCGAAGGCATATCTGGACGATCTGCCGCATATCCTCGACGATTTGCCGCCAAAGCGCCATTGGCAGCCCCTAAGATTTCTCCATCGCCGCTGCACTTCGCCGCGCAATTTGGAGAATCACCATGAGCCGCATCCCCACCATCAGCCTCGACACCGCCACCGATGCCACCCGTCCTGCACTGGAAGGCGTGAAGAAAAAAATCGGCTTCCTGCCCAACGTCTTCACTACCCTGGCCCAAGCGCCGGTTGCATTCGACACTTACCTGCAAGCTTCGGCGATCCTCGGCAAGACTTCGCTCAGCGCCCAGGAAAAAGAAGCCGTCTACCTCGCCACTTCGCAAGTCAACGGCTGCGACTACTGCCTGTCCGCACACACAATGTTTGCCGGCAAGGCCGGGCTCTCGCCACAGGACATCGTCGCGGCCCGCCAAGGCGAACTGAATGCCTACGCCGCCCTCGCCCGCCAACTGACCGAAACCCGTGGCCACTTGAGCGATGAACAGTTGGCCGCTGCCCGCGCCGCCGGTATCGATGACCGCAAGATTATCGAAGTGATTGCCCTGGTGGCCGTGCAGACATTGACCAACTACCTGAACAACACGGCGCTGACCGACATTGATTTCCCCGCCGTCGAGGCCTGAGCAGTCGCTCACGAACTGAAGAAAAATCCGCTGGCGAAAAGATGCTCTTTTCGCCAGCGCTGTTTTTTGCTGCCATGATGTAGGTCAGAATAATTCGCAGCGCAAACAGTGTCTGGTGCGCTGAAACCAAACAGCCTGTGCGCAGGTCTTTGTTCTCAGACAAATGCCCCGGAAAGACACGAACCCCATGACAGACTGGTTGCAAGACAACGGCGAGATGGCCGGGCAGATCCGCCGTCACGACTGGGCGAATTCGCCCCTCGGCCCGTTGGAAAACTGGCCCGATGTACTCAAGACCACCGTCTCGCTCAGCCTCGCCTCGCATTTCCCTCAGGCGATCGTCTGGGGCCCGCAACTGATCACTCTCTATAATGACGCCTTCGTGCCGATTCTCGGCGACAAGCCCCATGCGCTGGGACGTCGTTTCAACGACATCTGGAAAGAAGCCTGGCGTGAGATCAGCCCGATAGCCGAGGCGGCCTATGCCGGCCAAGCCACCTACATCGAAAACTTTGCCCTGAAGATCGAACGCGGCAACGGTCCGGAGCAGGCGTTCTTCACTTTCTGCTACAGCCCGATTCGTGACTCGCTGGGCAATGTCGTCGGCATGCTCGACACGGTCACCGAGACCACCCAGACCGTTTATCTCAACCAACGCCTGGCCGTCCTCGATGCCATCGGCGAAGCGGTGACCAATGCCACCGATGCGCAAGCAATCCTGGCGGCGAGCACCCGGCTGATGGTCGAGCAGTTGCAATTGTCCAACTGCGCGTACGCCGACATGGATGCCGACGAGGATGGCTTCACCATTCGCGGCGACTATGCGGCACCGGGTTCGCCAAGCATCGTCGGCCACTACCGCCTGCGCGATTTCGGTGAGAAGGCAGTGACTCTGCTGCGCGCCGGGGAACCGCTGGTCATCCATGACAACCGCAGCGAGCTACCACCGGAAGAGTCGGCGACCTTTCAGGCCATCGGTATTACCGCGACCATTTGTGTACCACTGATCAAGCAGGGCCGTCTGACCGCATTGATGGCCGTCCACGACAAAGTGCCGCGGGTCTGGTCGCAATTTGAGCAGGCATTGATGAGCGAAGTGACCGAACGGTGCTGGGCGCACATCGAACGGGTGCGCGCCGATGCGAACGTGCGCGAGGGCTTGCTTGCATTGGCTGAACTCAATGCCACGCTGGAACAACGGGTCGAGGAACGCAGCCTGCGCCTGGCCCAGGCCGAGTCGGCGTTGCGCCAGTCGCAGAAGCTCGAAGCCATCGGCCAATTGACCGGCGGCGTCGCCCACGACTTCAACAATCTGCTGACGATCATTCGTTCGTCGGTGGATTTTCTGCGCCAGCCCAACCTGCCGGAAGAACGCCGTCAGCGCTACATGCGCGCGGTTTCCGACACCGTCGAGCGCGCCTCCAAGCTGACCAGCCAGTTGCTCGCCTTCGCCCGCCGCCAGCCGCTCAATCCGCAGGTAGTCGACGCTGGCGAACGTTTGGCAAACATCGGCGAGATGCTCGAATCGGTCACCGGCGCGCAGATTCATGTGTGCGTCGAACGCCCGGATCACCCCTGCTACATCCGTGTCGACCTCAGTCAGTTCGAAACCGCGTTGATCAACATTGCGCTTAACGCCCGCGACGCCATGAACGGTCAGGGTGAGCTGAAATTGCGCCTGGAATGCCACAAAGCGCTGCCGCCGATTCGCGGTCACGCCGGGTCCAGCAGCCATTTCGTGTCGATCGCCTTGGCCGATAACGGTGCCGGCATCGACGCACGCACCCTCGAACACATCTTCGAACCGTTCTTTACCACCAAGGCTGTCGGCAAAGGCACTGGGCTCGGGCTGTCGCAGGTGTTCGGCTTTGCCAAGCAGTCGGGCGGCAACGTCGACGTCTCCAGCGTCCTTGGCCAAGGCACCGAGTTCACCTTGTATTTGCCGCAAGTGCCGGCGGACGAGGCTGAACAGGACAGCACCGAGGACGATGGCGAGGTACAGCCGGCCTGCGAAAAACGCCGGGTACTGGTGGTCGAGGACAATCTCGATGTTGGTCGTTTTGCCAACCAGATCCTCCAGGATCTGGGCTATGAAACCGCATGGGCAACCAACGCTGAAGAAGCCCTGCAGTTGGCGGGCAGCGATGCCAGCGCGTTCGATGCGGTGTTTTCCGACGTGGTCATGCCGGGCATCACCGGCGTCGCGCTGGCCAGGGAGCTGCGCCAGCGCCGCCCCGATCTACCGGTGATTCTGACCTCCGGCTACAGCGAAGAACTGGCCCGCAGCGGTTACGAAGGTTTCGAGTTTCTCGCCAAGCCCTACTCCGCCGAACAGGTCTCACGGATTCTCGGCAAGACTTGGCTCAAGGACGCAAAACCAGCGGCGTCAGTCGTGATCGACGCCGGCGCGCTTGAGTAATTTCTTGCAGCGTTCCGACAGATGAAACACCTGTAAATGCTTGCCAGCCTTGGCGTAGCGTTCACGCAGGGTTTTCAACGCGGCAATCGCCGAGTAATCGACAAAGCTCAGGTGTCGGCAGTCGAGAGTGACTTTCGCCGGATCGTTGGCCGGATCGAACTGATTGAGAAACGGCGTGGTCGAGGCAAAGAACAGCGTGCCGTGCAGGCGATAGAGCTTGCTGCCGTCGGCCTCCAGGTGTTCATCGGCGTACAGTTCGCGCGCCTGCTGCCAGGCGAAGTTGAGCGCAGCGATGATGATCCCGCACAGCACGGCCGTGGCCAGATCGGTGAACACGGTGATGGTGGTCACGGCGATGATCACCAGCACATCGTGCAGCGGCACCTTGTTGATCACCCGCAACGACGCCCAGGCGAACGTCTGCTGCGATACCACAAACATCACCCCCACCAGTGCGGCCAGCGGAATACGCTCGATCAGCGGTGACAGAAACAGAATGAACAACAGAATCAGCACACCGGCCACAACGCCGGACAAGCGCCCGCGCCCGCCGGAGCTGAGGTTGATCACGGTCTGGCCGATCATCGCGCAACCGCCCATGCCACCGAAGGCCCCGGACACCATGTTCGCCGCGCCGAGCGCTACGCACTCACGATCCGGATAGCCACGGGTCTCGGTGATTTCGTCGGTCAGGTTCAGTGTCAGCAAGGTTTCCAGCAGGCCGACCATCGCCATCAGGATTGCGTACGGGGCGATGATGCGCAGCGTTTCCAGGCTCCACGGAATGTCTGGCATGGCGAAAGTCGGCAGACCGCCGGCAATGTGCGCCATGTCGCCGAGGGTACGGGTCGGCAGGCCAAACAGGTAGACCAGCAGGCCGACACCAAGGATCGCCACCAGCGCCGGGGGCACTGCTTTGGTCAGGCGCGGGAGGATGTAAACGATGGCCATGGTCAGCAGCACCAGCCCGGTCATCAGATACAGCGGCGTACCGCTGAGCCAGTGCTCGCCGCTTTTGAAGTGCTCCAGTTGCGCCAGGGCAATGATGATCGCCAGGCCGTTGACGAAACCGAGCATCACCGGATGCGGCACCATGCGCACCAGTTTGCCCAAGCGCAACAGCCCGAACGCCATCATGATCAGACCTCCGAGCAGCACCGTTGCCAGCAGATATTGCACGCCGTGTTGCACCACCAGCGCGACGATCACCACCGCCATCGAGCCCGCCGCACCGGAAACCATGCCCGGCCGGCCGCCAAACAACGCTGTCAGCGTGCAAATGATGAACGCGCCGTACAGGCCCATCAGCGGATTGAGATGCGCGACCAGCGCGAAAGCAATGCATTCGGGCAACAGGGCGAACGAGGTGGTGAGTCCGGCGAGGACATCGGCGCGCAGACGAATCGGTTTCATGGCTTACCTGACTGAGCGGCCGCTGGGCACGGCTGCTGTTTTCGCGAAAAAAGAGGGAGGCGAATGTTACGGAATTGTTCGGCCTCGGGCCAGTGAAACGCTGACATGGGGTGGCGCGGGCCTTATCCTTGCAGGCTTGTCCATCGAATCGAGTCGCAGCATGTCAGCGTTTTTGTCCGCCCGGGATGTGTGTCAGCGTCTGCGCGAAGCTGCGCTGGGCGTGCTTGCGTTCGAAGTCTGCGAGGTAATGTCCCAGTCCGGGCTGATTGCCGTTTACATCGAGGGCTGGCATCTGCTGTTGGACTTCGCCGAGGGACACTTGCATCACTGTGAATACGCGCGCAACTGCGCCGGGGATGAAGCGACGCTGGACACTTGGCAACGTTATGGCACGGACCCGGTGAGTCTGCTCAGCACATGGGAACTGGCGCAGATCGAGCGGTTGCTGTGTGAGGCGAATCGCGTCCAAACCTAGTGCATCGTTTCCGACTGCGGTGCTCTCTGATGTTGAGACCGACCAAACGCCTGTCGGAGCGAGCCTGCTCGCGAAGGCGGTATATCAGTCGGTTTGATGTTGACTGTCACAGCGCTTTCGCGAGCAGGCTCGCTCCCACAGAGTTTTATGTGCGTTTCAGAAGATCACTTCGGCTGCCGGTTTGACGTCGATCCGTGCCACGGAACTGGTCAGGGCGGCGAAATCCTTGTTGTGTTCGGCAATGATGTCCTCGGCGCTCATGTTGCCGTTATCGACCGTCGAATGCGCATCCCGCGCAACGACGATGTCGTAGCCCAGTGAATGCGCGCTGCGCACCGTGGCGTTGACGCAGTAATCGGTTTGCAGGCCGCAGATGATCAGGCGTTCGAAGTCCTCGCTGGGCAGCAGCTTGCCGAGATCGGTCTGGTAGAAAGAATCCCCGGTAGTCTTGCCTACACGCAGGTCTTTCGTCGAAGTCAGCAAACCTTCGGCCAGTTGCCAACCGTCCGCGCCATGCACGAACGGACCGTCCTTTTCTTCGTGCTGAATCAACACCACCGGAACGCCAGCTGTGCGGGCGCGTTGGCTGAGATCATTGATCGTGGCGATCACGCGGTCGATTTCAAAACACTGATATTCACCAGCACACAGCGCTTGCTGGACGTCGATGATCAGTAATGCGGTGGTCATGTCGAGCCTTCCTTGATCAGTCCTTGAGATGGGGCGGACCTGAGCCCGCCCCTTTTTACTCCGCTCAGTAACCCAGTGACAAGCCGGTATTACGCCGTGGATCATTGGCGCCGTAGAAGCGATTCTTGCCAACCGGTTTGCCGTCCAGTGACGGCGCGCCGACCAGAATCGCGGCGATGTGGTTGGGATCCTGCGGACCGGCAAACTTGTGGCCCCAGCTCTCGAGGAGCTTTTTCGTATCCGGGCTGGCGGCGAAGTCTTCGAGGTTGGTTTCCTCCGGCATCCACTGCTGATGGAAGCGCGGCGCGTCGACCGCTTCCTGCAGCCCCATGCCGTAATCGATCACATTGAGCATGGTCAGCAAGGTCGCGGTGATGATCCGGCTACCACCCGGCGTGCCGACCACCATCACCACTTTGCCATCCTTGGTGACGATGGTCGGACTCATTGACGACAGCGGCGCCTTGCCGGGCGCGATGGCATTGGCTTCCCCCTGAACCAGACCGTACATGTTCGGGACGCCGACCTTGGAGGTGAAGTCGTCCATTTCGTCGTTGAGGATCACCCCGGTCTTGCTCGCCATCACGCCGGCGCCGAACCAGTCATTAAGGGTGTAGGTGACCGAAACGGCATTGCCCCACTTGTCGACGATCGAATAGTGCGTGGTGTTGCTACCTTCATGCGGCGCTACACCGGGTTTGAGCTCAGCCGACACGCCGGCCTTTTGCGGCTGGATGGCGTTGCGCAGTTTGGTCGCATAGTTCTTGTCCAGCAGGTGCTCGATCGGATTCTTCACGAAGTCCGGATCGCCGAGGTAGCTGTTGCGATCAACGTACGCGTGGCGCATCGCTTCGATCTGGTAGTGCATGCCCTGAGCGGAATGGAAGCCCAGGTCCTTCATCGGATAGCCTTCGAGGATATTCATGATCTGGCAGATCACCACCCCGCCGGAGCTGGGCGGTGGCGCCGAGACCACGTGATAGCCGCGATAATCGCATTCCACCGGAGCCAGTTCGCGAGTCTTGTATTTGTCCAGGTCGGCCTGGCTGATGATGCCTTTGTTGGCTTGGCTGGACGTGACAATGGCATCGGCGACCCAACCTTTGTAGAAGCCGTCGGCGCCCTTCTCGGAAATCGTCCGCAGGGTTTTCGCCAGATCCTTCTGCACCAGTTTCTGCCCGACCTGCATCGGCTCGCCGTTGCTGAGGAAGATCGAGCCGGAATCGCGCATGTCCTTCTTGAACACATCCGTCGCGTATTCGAGCAGCTCGACATCGCCCTGCTGCAACTCGAAACCGTCTTCGGCCAGTTTGATCGCCGGGGCAATCATGTCCTTGCGCTGTTTGGTGCCGTATTTGCTCAGCGCCAGCTCCATGCCGGACACGGTGCCCGGCACGCCGACCGCCAGGTGCCCGCGGGTGCTCAGGTCCGGGATGACGTTACCGTCCTTGTCCAGATACATGTTGGCGGTCGCTGCCAGCGGGGCTTTCTCACGGAAATCGAGAAAGGTCTTGCGCCCGTCCGCCAGTTGTATGGTCATGAACCCGCCACCGCCAAGGTTGCCCGCAGCCGGGTAGACCACCGCCAGCGCATAGCCCACGGCCACTGCCGCATCCACGGCATTGCCGCCGTTTTTCAACACATCGACGCCGACATGGGTCGCCAGATGTTGCGCGGTGACCACCATGCCGTTTTCCGCCGCCACCGGCGCCACCGATGCCGCGTGAGCCATGAGACAGCTGAGCGCCAGGGAGGTTGCAATGAGCGATCTGGCCAAAGGTTCGTACTTCATGAGTCGATCTCTTTTTGTTTTTGGGGACTGCGCAAAACGCAGGGCAGCGCTTCAGGAGCAACAAGCAGTATGGCCGGCTTTGCGTATTGCGCCTCCCCGTTCAGCCAGTATGCTGAGCCATCGCAGCATTTGGCAGCTCCTGAAAAATGCGTCGAAGGCTGCGATCTTTCATCAAGCGAAGAGGTTGTTCATCGCTGCGTATTGCAACAGCATGATGGTCTTGGCGTCACAGATCTCGCCGCGTTGAAATGCTGCCAGTGCCTCATCGAAGCCCCACTCGAGCACTTCCAGTTCTTCGGTTTCCTCTTCCAGCCCACCACCGTCGCTGACTTTGGACGCGGCGTCGTATTCGGCGATAAAAAAGTGCAGCTTCTCCGTCACCGAGCCGGGGCTCATATACGCCTCGAATACTTTCTTCACGTCATGCACGCGATAACCGGTTTCCTCCTCGGCTTCGTCACGAATGCGTTGCTCAGGGGCGGCACCTTCCAGCAACCCCGCCGCCACCTCGATCAACAATCCATCGTGGCCGTTGACGAACACCGGCAAACGAAACTGGCGGGTCAGCACAACCGTGCGCTTTTCGCGGTTGAACAGCAGAATCGCCGCGCCGTTGCCCCGGTCGTAGACCTCGCGGGTCTGGCGCTGCCATTCACCGTTGTTGCGGTGGTAGTCGAAAGTGATTTTCTTCAGCAGATACCAGTCGTGGGACAACACCTGTGTGTCGACGATGTTGACCCGTTCGGCTGTGTTGGACATCGCGTCTGATCCTGTCTTCATGGGGGACTGCCATGGTCGGACAATTGCGCCGACAAAAAAAGCCCGGCAGCGCTACCGGGCTCGTTCAGCCTGGGTTGTTACTGGAAGTCGACGTCGAAGGCCTGGTAGAAGGCGTTGCCGGTGTTGGCGACGATCCACATCAGCACAATGACGTGATGACCCTTCTTGTTCGTCGGCAGTTGCACTTGGTGATCAACCTTGGCCTTCAATTCGCCGGCATGGCTGTAATACGGCACTTGCAGGTAGAAGTCTTCGAAGAACGGCTGGGTTTCGAGCTGCGCACGGCTGATGCGTTGCTGTGGATCCCAGCCGTCTTTGGTGATCAGCCAGCGATAACCACGGGTGGTGTGCGGCGCGGTGTACGCCCAGCTGACCTCGAGAATCTGCCCCGGATCGACATTAAGCAGCGGCCAGTTGAATGAACGGCCGAGCTTCTTGCTCATCTCGTCGTCGGTGTAATTGACGCAATCGCGGGCATCGGTCTTGCCGCCGCTGAGAATGTAGCCATCGGCCGGCGGCGCGACGCTGTCCGAGTCGGTCTCGAAGGGTTGCGGGAACGGCCCGGCATTCACGGCCGGAAAGTTTTTGCCGCCCTCCATTTCATTGACTTGCCAAGCGCCGAGCAAGCCGAGGTCAATGGCCACTGCGCCGCGACTTGCTGGCGAGATGACACGACCGTGTTTGAGTTGGGTTTGTGGGATTGCCTGATTCATCATGTTCACTCCGTTGATTTGAGAACTCTCCTTCCCGAGGAGAGGCCTTCAAGCTAACGGAGGTGAATTTTTTGTCCATCGGCGCTTTTGTCACAGTCCCACCGTGCAAGACGTAAAAAGCCCGGAAATACTGGATGCATAACCAGTGCTCGACGACGCATCGCACTCAACGTGTAGCTGAACACCTACACGCCGAGTCGCCTTTGGTCATTCAGACAGTTGCGCCTGATACTCCTTTTCGTACTGCCCGGCGAGTTGCGTTTTCTGTTTATCGTCGAGCAGTTTGCCGGCCATTTGGAAGAACTTGTGCTCTTCTTCCTCGAGGTGATGATGAACCTTGTCGGAGAGCTTCTTGGCCGTGGCCAGCCACGCCGGACTGGACATTTCGGTCTCGTCGAGTTCTTCCATCATTTCGTCCATTTCGTGGTGCTCGGCGATGGCGTGGCGGCTCAGGTCAACGCCTTCGTCGATTTCCATCAACGGAATGTAGAAGTGTCGCTCTTCAGCGGTTTCATGCGCTTGCAGTTCTGCTTTTAGCTGCTTGTAGGCCTCGACCCGCTCAGGGCTGTCACCGCTGGTCGCGATCAGAGCCTTGGCGTAAGTGCGCTGGCGCTCGTGGCTTTCGCGCAGGGCTTCAAAAATATTCACGGGAATTCCTCATCAATCGCGCTCAGGGAAAGACGCGATAAAAGCCTAGACCGCAACGCTGGTTTGACGGTTCCGCTTGTTCGATCGAAGGGCTTGGAGGCGTTTGCCCGGACGGGTTAGGCTGGGCGTTCAATCACACAAGGAAGTCATGCATGAATTTGCGTATCGAGTTGACGGACAATCCTACCGAGGAACAGCGTCAGGCCATTCTCCAACCGTTGATTGAATACAACGATGCGAAGACCGGCATATCGAAAACCGAACCGTTCGCCTTGATGGTAAAAGATGAGTATGGCGCGATACTGGGCGGGTTGTACGGGCGAGTGACTTTGCGCTGGATGTTCATCGATTTGCTGTCAGTACCGGAACAAAGTCGCGGACAGGGGATTGGTTCCAGGTTAATGGCACAGGCAGAAGCGTTGGCCGAAGACAGGAACTGCTACGGAATCTGGCTCGACACCTTCGATTTTCAGGCGCCGGAGTTCTACAAGAAGCTGGGCTTCAGCCAGTTCGGTGAGATCGTTGACTATCCACCGGGGCACAAGCGGCATTTTTTCCAAAAGCGGCTGATCAACTGACTGTGTCGCTCTTTGCGCAAGCAGGCTCGCTCCCACACTGGAAAGCATTCAATCGGTGGGAGCGAGCCTGCTCGCGAAAGCGCCAGCCGCCTCGACACACAATCAGAGGCAGGTCGCCATCGCCGCCATGCGCCGCATCGCGACAAAATCACTCTGCTGTGCGTAGTAATTCAAAGTCGTACCCGAGGCTTCGGTAATCACATCGACAAACGACTCCGCTGAACGCGTGTAGACCGTCGTGCCGCCAGACTCGCGCGGCTCCAGATAGGCCGCCGCGTCGACGCCGAACACGGCTTCGTCCTGCCAGGCGAATTGCACGCACCGGGCGACGTCTTTCTCCGGCTTGTCCGAGGTCAGGACCTTGTCCGGGCTCTTGCTGCGAGCATCGTTCATCACCGAACCGGCACACCCGGCCAACAGGGCCGCCGCCAGCACTACCATCAGCATTCGCATTGCATTCGCTCATCGAGAAAAAAGCGGACTGTAGCACTGCAACGCGGCAAATCGTTCTGCTTTACTGTTTTATGCGCGACACGCGCGAGCAGCTGCGGCACTCTGAGATCTTCAGCCACACAAGGACATTACATGGCGCCTAGCGACCAACGACATGAACACGCCCTGAAACTGTTTCTCGATGCGCGACCCGAACTGCGCGAGACCCTCGACCATCTCAACCCGCTGCTGGCTCAGGCCAAAGGTGAAACCCAGGCGCAGTACCGCGAAGAACGCTTGCATGAAGCATTCGAGGCTGAGGCAGAAAGCCAGGGGTTGTTTGCCTGGGAGCTGACATTGCAGCTGACCGCTGATTCACCGGAGGACTATCAGGCGCAACGCCTGGAAGTGCATCGGGAAGTGGCGGAAATGGCGGGGATGGACTGGATCGAGTATTGCGATCTTTACGGCATCACCCCGTAATCGATGTAGGAGCTGCCGAAGGCTGCGATCTTTTGATTTTGCTCTTCAAGATCAAAAGATCGCAGCCTTCGGCAGCTCCTACAAAGGTATCTGCGTAAAACTCGGGTTTCGCGGCACGAGCGATAAAGCTTTATCATGGCCGCAGTTTCGCTGATCGAGTCCATCATGAAGTTCGCCATCGCGCTGTTTTCCGCCGCCCATGCGCCCTCCTCGCGCCGTGCCCTGCTGTTTGCCCAGGCTGCGCTGGCCGGCGGCCATGAGATTGTCCGGCTGTTCTTCTATCAGGACGGCGTGTTCAACGCCTCCGATGCAGTGGTGACGCCGCAGGATGAACAGGATTTGCCCAAGCAATGGCGCGCCTTCATCAACGAAAAGCAACTGGATGGGGTGGTCTGCATCGCCGCCGCTCTGCGCCGTGGCGTGTTGAACGAAGAAGAAGCCAAGCGTTACCAGCGTGAAGCGATTTCGCTCAGCGCGCCGTGGGAATTGTCCGGTCTGGGTCAATTGCACGATGCCGTGCAGGACGCTGACCGTCTCATCTGTTTCGGAGGCGCTTGAACATGGCCAAATCGCTGTTGATCATCAGCCGCCAATCGCCATGGTCCGGCCCCGGTGCGCGGGAAGCACTGGATATCGTGCTGGCCGGTGGCGCCTTTGATCTGCCGATCGGTTTGCTGTTTCTCGATGACGGCGTGCTGCAACTGGCCGCCGGGCAGAACGCCAGAGCCTTGCAGCAGAAAGACCTCAGCGCCAATCTGCAGGCGCTGCCGATGTTTGGTGTCGAAGAGCTGTTCTATTGCGCCGAAAGTGCCAATGCTCGCGGTCTTGGCAAACTGTCTCTGGACGAGGCGCAGCCGCTTGCTGCTGAACACATCACCGCCCTTATTGACCGTTACGATCAGGTGATCACCCTCTGATGTCGACTTTGCATGTGTTGTCTCATTCCCCGTTCGCCGACGATCGTCTGAGCAGTTGCCTGCGCCTGCTCGGCAGCGCCGATGCGGTATTGTTGTCCGGCGATGCGGTGTATGCGCTGCAACCGGACACTGTGCCGTTCTCAACCCTTCAAGAGCGAGCAATCAGACTGTTTGTATTGATTGAGGACGCACAGGCGCGTGCGATCGAGATTCCAGACTGGGCCGAGGCCATCGACTACCCGGCGTTTGTCGAACTGTCGATCCATCACGCCAAGGTCAACAGCTGGCTATGAATTCAATGACCGTCGGCGCCCGCGCCATCGAACTGGACAAGGATGGCTTTCTCGTTGACCTCAGCGACTGGTCGCCTGAAGTCGCCAGCGCCCTCGCCGCCGCAGAAGACATCGAGTTGACGCCTGAACACTGGGAAGTCCTCGAGCTGCTGCGCAGCTTCTACGCCGAATTCCAGCTATCGCCGGCCACGCGGCCGCTGATCAAGTACACCGCGTTGAAACTCGGCGCCGACAAAGGCAACAGCCTGCACCTGAACCGACTGTTCAAAGGCACCCCTGCCAAACTCGCCGCGAAACTGGCGGGCCTGCCCAAACCGACGAATTGCCTATGAACGACTTTCCAGCATTGACCCTCGAAACGCCTGCCGAGCACCCGTTCGCGCAATTCGTGCGCATTCTCGGCAAGGGCAAGCGCGGCGCCCGCGACCTGACGCGCGAGGAAGCCCGCGAGGCCATGGGCATGGTGCTCGATGACAAGGTCGAAGATACGCAACTGGGTGCCTTCCTGATGTTGCTGCGCCACAAGGAAGAAAGTGCCGAGGAAATGGCCGGTTTCACCGAAGCCCTGCGCGAACGCTTGCAGGCGCCGTCGCTGAATGTCGACCTGGATTGGCCGACCTACGCCGGCAAAAAACGCCATCTGCCGTGGTATCTGCTGGCAGCCAAATGCCTGGCGCAAAACGGCGTGCGCATCTTCATGCATGGCGGCGGCGCACACACGGCCGGGCGTCTGTACAGCGAACAACTGCTGGGCGAACTGAACATTCCCCTGTGCCGCAATTGGCATCAGGTCGGCACGGCACTGGGCAACGGCGGCCTGGCCTTTATGCCGCTGGTGGACTGGGCGCCGCAACTGCAGAAGATGATCGACCTGCGCAATACCTTGGGCCTGCGGTCGCCGATCCACTCGCTGGCGCGGATTCTCAATCCGTTGGGCGCACGCTGCGGCCTGCAAAGCATTTTTCACCCGGGTTACCAGGCGGTGCATCGCGATGCCAGCGGCTTGCTCGGCGACACGGCAATCGTGGTCAAGGGCGATGGCGGTGAAATCGAGATCAACCCCGACGCCACCAGCCACCTTTATGGCACCAGCGGCGGTCAGAGCTGGGATGAAGAATGGCCGCAGCTGTCAGCGCAGCGCCACGTCAAACCCGCCTCGCTGGACATCGAGCACTTGAGAGCCGTGTGGCGTGGCGATGTGGTCGACAGTTACCCGCAAATGGCCTTGATTGCGACCATGGCCCTCGCCCTGCGCGGTCTCGGTCAGAATCGCGAACAGGCGTTCGCAACCGCCGAGCAGTATTGGGCGGCGCGCAACACATCGATCTAACCGATCATTAGCGCCCGATCTTTGCGCTTTTTGTTCGAACTCATCGGAATAGACTCGACTCCAACGAATATTGGTTTAGGGAGTCTTGATCATGGGTTTACTCGTCGACGGCCACTGGCAGGACAAGTGGTACGAAAGCAGCAAGGACGGCGCGTTCCAGCGCGAACAGGCGCAACGCCGCAACTGGGTGACCGCCGACGGTCAACCAGGCCCCAGCGGTGAAGGCGGTTTCACTGCTGAAGCCGGGCGCTATCACCTCTATGTTTCCCTCGCCTGTCCTTGGGCGCATCGCACGCTGATCCTGCGCAAACTCAAAGGGCTGGAAAGTCTCATCGACGTGTCGGTGGTCAGCTGGCTCATGCTGGAGAACGGCTGGACCTTCGACAAGGCGCTCGGTTCGACAGGCGACAAACTTGATGGCTTCGATTTCATGCACCAGCGGTATACGGCTGATACGCCTGACTACACCGGGCGCGTGACGGTGCCAGTGTTGTGGGACAAGAAACTCAAGCGCATTGTCAGCAATGAATCGGCGGAAATCATCCGCATGTTCAACAGCGCCTTCGACGGGATCACTGGTAACGATCTGGACTTTTATCCGGCGCCGCTACGCAACGAAATCGATGCGCTGAACGAGCGGATCTACCCGGCGGTGAACAACGGAGTCTATCGTGCCGGGTTCGCCACCTCGCAACAGGCATACGAACAGGCGTTCGATGAAGTATTCGCCGAACTGGATCATCTGGAGCAACTGCTGGGTGCCAATCGCTACCTGAGCGGGGAATACCTGACCGAAGCCGATGTGCGCCTGTTCACTACGATGATTCGCTTCGACGCGGTGTATCACGGGCACTTCAAGTGCAACCTGCGGCGGATTGTCGATTATCCGAATCTTTCGAACTGGTTGCGTGAGATGTATCAGTGGCCGGGGATTGCCGAAACGGTGGATTTCCAGCACATCAAGCATCATTACTACGGCAGCCACAAGACGATTAACCCGACGGGAGTTGTACCGAAAGGGCCGGAGCAGGATTTCACTGTGGCCCATGACCGGGCGCGGCTGAGCGGGAAAGGGGTTTGGCGCAGGGGCTAACCACAAAAGCAAAAGATCGCAGCCTTCGGCAGCTCCTACATGAGAATGCGTTCCTCTGTAGGAGCTGCCGAAGGCTGCGATCTTTTGATCTGACTCAGACCTGCGCTTGAGCCCCTTCAAACCACGCCAGTTTCTCGCGCAGTTGCACCACTTCGCCGACGATCACCAGAGTTGGCGCATGCACTTCATGCTCCGCCACCATTCGCGGCAGATCAGCTAGCGTTCCGGTGAAAACCCGCTGATTGACTGTAGTGCCCTGCTGAATCAACGCCGCCGGGGTATCCGCCGCGCGACCATGCTTGATCAACTGCTCGCAGATGATCGGCAGGCCCACCAGGCCCATGTAAAACACCAGCGTCTGCGCCGGGGCGACAAGATCGGCCCATGGCAGATCGGTGGAACCATCCTTCAAGTGGCCAGTGACAAACCGCACGGACTGCGCATGGTCACGGTGGGTCAGCGGGATCCCCGCATAAGCGGCGCAACCGCTGGCCGCCGTGATGCCTGGCACCACCTGGAATGGAATACCGTGGGCCGCCAGTTCTTCGATCTCTTCGCCACCGCGGCCGAAGATAAACGGATCGCCGCCCTTCAACCGCACCACACGCTTGCCAGCCTTGGCCAGATCGACCAGTTGCTGGTTGATCTGATCCTGCGGCACGGCGTGTTCGGAGCGCCGCTTGCCGACATACACCCGCTCGGCATCGCGACGGCACAACTCGAGAATCGCCGGCGCCACCAGGCGGTCATAGAGCACCACATCGGCTTGCTGCATCAGACGCAGTGCGCGGAAGGTCAACAGATCCGGATCACCCGGACCGGCACCGACCAGATAAACCTCGCCAGTGGTGACCATTGGCTCGCCATCGACCTTGGCCTGCAACAGGCGCTCGGCTTCAGCGCCCTGCCCGGCCAGTTGACGATCGGCGATCGGGCCCTGGAAAACGTCTTCCCAGAAGCCGCGACGCTGCTGCACATCCGGAAACAGGTTTTTCACCTGATTGCGAAAACGCGCAGCTAATCCAGCCAACTGGCCGTAAGTCGAAGGAATCCAGGTTTCGATTTTGGCGCGGATCAGGCGCGCCAGTACCGGCGCATCGCCACCGCTGGACACGGCGATGATCAACGGCGAGCGATCGACGATCGCCGGGAAGATCACGCTGCACAAGGCCGGCGCATCGACCACGTTGACCGGCACGCAACGGCGGTGGGCGTCGGTGGAGACTTGCGCGTTGAGCGTTTCGTCGTCGGTAGCGGCAATGATCAGCCCGCAACCGTCCAGATCCGTTTCGGCGTAACCGCGCAACAGGCATTCACCGCCGCTGGCAGCGACCAGTTCGGCCAGTTGCGTTTCGATTTCAGGTGCGACCACCCGCAGCAGCGCACCGGCATCGGCCAGCAGGCGGGATTTGCGCAAGGCAATTTCCCCCCCACCGACAACCAACACACGACTGCCGCGCAGGTTGTGAAACAGCGGCAGATATTTCATTTAGCCGATGACCTCAAGGCCACCCATGTACGGCTTGAGCACGTCCGGCACACGGATCGAACCGTCGGCCTGCTGGTAGTTTTCCAGTACCGCAACCAGAGTACGACCGACCGCCAGACCAGAGCCGTTCAAGGTGTGCACCAGCTCAGGCTTGCCGGTTTCCGGGTTACGGAAACGCGCCTGCATGCGACGCGCCTGGAAGTCACCGCAGTTGGAGCACGAGGAGATTTCGCGGTATTTGTCCTGGCTCGGAATCCACACTTCGAGGTCGTAGGTCTTGACCGCGCTGAAGCCCATGTCGCCAGTGCACAGCGCCAGGGTGCGGTAAGGCAGACCGAGCAGCTGCAGGACTTTTTCGGCGTTGGCAGTCAGGCTTTCCAGCGCTTCCATCGATTGCGACGGTTCGACGATCTGGACCATTTCGACTTTGTCGAACTGGTGCTGGCGGATCATGCCACGCGTGTCGCGACCCGACGCGCCGGCTTCGCTGCGGAAGCATGGGGTGTGGGCGACAAACTTGATCGGCAACAACTTCGAATCGACGATTTCGCCGGCAACGATGTTGGTCAGCGACACTTCGGCGGTTGGAATCAGGTACAGATCGGCTTCGCCTTCGCGGGCAATCTTGAACAGATCTTCTTCGAACTTCGGCAGCTGGCCGGTACCTTGCAGCGCCGGAGCCTGAACCAGATAAGGCGTGTAAGCCTCTTCGTAGCCATGTTCGGTGACATGCAGGTTGATCATGAACTGCGCCAGCGCACGATGCAGACGCGCGATCGGGCCACGCAACAAGGCGAAACGAGCACCGGACAGCTTGGCGGCGGTTTCGAAGTCCAGCCAGCCGAACTTCTCGCCGAGGGCGACGTGGTCTTTCACTTCGAAATCGAACTGGGTCGGGGTGCCCCAGCGGCGCACTTCGACGTTGTCGTCTTCGTCCTTGCCGACCGGAACCGATTCGTGCGGCAGGTTGGGGATACCGAGCAGGATCGAATCGAGTTCGGTCTGGATCGCGTCCAGCTCGACCTTGCCAGCGCTCAGCTCGCCTGCCATGCGCTCGACGTCCGCCATCAGCGGCGCGATGTCTTCGCCGCGCTGCTTGGCCTGCCCGATGGATTTGGAACGCGCGTTACGCTCAGCCTGCAGTGCTTCGGTGCGGGTCTGGACAGTCTTGCGCTGTTCTTCCAGCGCTTCGATGCGCGCGGTGTCCAGGGCAAAGCCACGGGAAGCCAGGCGGTCCGCTACGTCCTGAAGGTTGCTACGTAACAGTTTGGAATCGAGCATGTCGGTTTCTCGTTATCAAAGTTTGGTCAGGGACAGGCCGGCCCACGTTGCGAGCAGCCCGCCGAATACGCTGAGTGCCGCGTAGCCCAGGGCCAGCAACACTTGCCCGCTTTCCAGCAGGCGCACCGTATCCAGTGAAAAGGATGAAAAAGTCGTCAGCCCCCCGAGGAAGCCGACCATCAACCCGGCGCGCACCTCGATCGGCACCTCCGGGCGTATCAGAAACAGGCCGTACAACACGCCAATCACCAGGCAGCCCACGATATTAACGGCCAGCGTCGCGGTATAGAAGTGCCGCGGCCAATTGGCGCTGACCCAATTACCCGTGGCGAAGCGCAACAATGTGCCGGCAACACCGCCGACCGACACTGCAAGGATCAATGGAACCACTATTTTCTCCGCTGCCGAGGGCTCAGACGATCGAGTTGAGCGAGGTGATTGAGTTTTTCGCCGATCTTCAACTCCAAGCCGCGGGGTACGGGCTGATAGAACGGAATCGGCTCGAGTTCTTCCGGAAAATAGTCTTCACCGGCAGCATAAGCGTCCGGCTCGTCGTGGGCGTAACGGTATTCGTCGCCATAACCCAATTGCTTCATCAGCTTGGTCGGTGCATTGCGCAAATGCAGCGGCACTTCCAGCGAGCCGTTTTCGGCAGCCGCGCGCAGTGCAGTTTTGAAGCCCATGTACACCGCGTTGCTTTTCGGTGCACAGGCCAGATAAGTGATGGCCTGGGCGACCGCCAATTCGCCCTCGGGGCTGCCGAGACGCTCCTGCACCTCCCACGCGGCCAGGCACAGGCTCAGTGCACGCGGGTCGGCGTTGCCGATGTCTTCGCTCGCCATGCGCACCACGCGTCGCGCCAGGTACAGCGGATCGCAACCGCCGTCGATCATCCGCGCAAACCAGTAAAGCGCGCCGTCGGGATTGGAACCGCGCACGGATTTGTGCAGCGCCGAGATCTGGTCGTAGAACGCTTCACCGCCCTTGTCGAACCGCCGGCGCGTATCGCCGAGCAGACTTTGCAGCAGCTCGATGCCGATTTCGCTGTCGTCTTCAGCCAGATCGGAAGCGTTCTCCAGCAGATTGAGCAGGCGCCGGCCATCGCCATCAGCGGCGGACAGCAACATCTGGAAGCCTTCATCGCTCAGGGTCAGGTTGCGCTTGCCCAGGCCGCGCTCTTCGGTGAGTGCGCGGTGGACCAGTTTGCGCAAGGCCGCTTCGTCTAGGCTTTTCAGCACGTAGACGCGGGCCCGCGATAACAAAGCGTTGTTCAGTTCGAACGAAGGGTTTTCGGTGGTGGCGCCGATGAAGATCAGCGTGCCGTCTTCAACGTAGGGCAGAAACGCGTCCTGCTGCGACTTGTTGAAGCGGTGCACTTCATCGACAAACAGGATCGTGCGCTTGCCGTACTGGCCGGCCTGCTGCTTGGCAATTTCAACGGCCTGGCGGATTTCCTTGACCCCGGCGAGCACCGCCGAAACCGTTTCGAAGTGCGCATCGGAGACTTCTGCGAGCAAGCGCGCCAGGGTGGTCTTACCCACGCCCGGCGGCCCCCAGAAGATCATCGAATGCAGCGCGCCCTGCTCCAGCGCCTCACGCAGAGGCTTGCCGCGAGCGAGTACGTGTTCCTGACCGACGTACTCATCCAGATTGGCCGCACGCAGACGGGCGGCCAAGGGCTGGGCAATCGGTGCACTGCGAAACAGATCCATCACGTAGCGTTGAAACCTCTGATTTTCTGAAATCTGCTGAAGAACCTGTGGTGAGGGGATTTATCCCCTCACCACAATAGCCCCTCAATAGCAGGCCCTCACCACAAAGGCCCTGACACAAAGGGCCGGTGCTTATTCCTGGATAACGTCGGCACCCTTGGGAATGTCGAATTTGAATTTGGACGCTGGCACCGCTTCGTTGGCCTTGACCCCGGTAAACAGGATATTGGTGCGCTGGCCGACGCTGTCAATCAATTGCATGTCATTGAGCAGGCCGTTGCGGAACGACAGGCGCAGATTGTCGAACAGGGTGTCCTTGGTTTTCGGCTTGAGGGTGAAGTCGATGACACCGCCCGCCTCTTTTGCGCTGATATCGAAGCTCTGGCTGATCTTCGAGACATCGCCGGACAACAGCAAGGCCGGCGTCTGGGTCAGACGCTCATCGAGCTTCTTGATGGTTGCCTGCTCCAGATCCGGGTCCCACAGGGTGACTTTCTTGCCATCGGAGACCATGGTCTGCTCGGCCGGCGCATTGGTGTGCCAGTAGAACAGGCCCGGACGCTGCAGGGTCATGTTGCCGGTGGTTTCCTGCAACTGGGTGCCGGTGCCATCGAGGGTCAACTGCGAAAAGTTCGCCGACAGGGTTTTCGATGTTTCGAGCAATTGGGTCAGACGCGCCACGTCCTTTTCATCGGCGTGGGCCGTGAGTGTGGTCAGCGCCAGTACTGGCAACAGCATGCGGATAAGGCGCATGAGAGTCCTCTTGAATACTCGTGGGAGAGCGAGTGGCGCGTCATTGCGCCACTCGAGTCGTTGCGTTTCAGTCGCGTACCGGGCCTGGGGCCAGGACTTCACGCGAACCGTTGGTGTTCATTGAGGTAACGACGCCAGCCATTTCCATCGCCTCGATCATCCGCGCGGCACGGTTGTAGCCGATCTTCAGCTTGCGCTGCACAGCGGAAATCGACGCACGACGACTTTCGAGGACGAACTGCACCGCTTCGTCATACAGCGCGTCGGCTTCCGGATCATCACCGTCGCCACCACCGCTGCTGCCTTCAAAGCCGCTGCCCGCCTCTTCGACACCGTTGAGAATGTCGTCGTTGTACTCAGGCGCACCGCGCAATTTCCAGGCCTCGACCACGCGGTGAACCTCATCGTCGGAGACGAACGCGCCGTGAACCCGGATCGGCAAACTGGTGCCCGGCGGCATGTAGAGCATGTCACCGTGCCCGAGCAGTTGCTCGGCGCCACCCTGGTCGATGATGGTTCGCGAATCGATCTTGCTCGATACCTGAAACGCCATACGTGTCGGGATGTTGGCTTTGATCAGACCAGTGATCACGTCCACCGACGGGCGCTGGGTGGCAAGAATCAAGTGAATCCCCGCCGCACGCGCCTTTTGCGCAATACGCGCGATCAGTTCTTCAACCTTCTTGCCGACGATCATCATCATGTCGGCAAATTCGTCCACAACTACGACGATGGTCGGCAGTTTCTGCAGCAGCGGCGCTTCGTCGTGAATGCTTTCGCGCTTGTACAGCGGATCGCTCAACGGCTCGCCGGCATCCTGGGCTTCCTTGACCTTGGCGTTGAAGCCGGACAGGTTACGCACGCCCATTTTCGCCATCAGCTTGTAGCGACGCTCCATCTCGGCAACGCTCCAGCGTAAGGCGTTGGCGGCGTCCTTCATGTCGGTCACTACCGGGCAAAGCAGGTGCGGAATGCCTTCGTAGATCGACAGCTCAAGCATCTTCGGGTCGATCATGATCAGCTTGGCATCGTCCGGGCCGGACTTGAACAGGATCGACAGGATCATCGCGTTCACGCCCACGGACTTACCGGAACCGGTGGTACCGGCCACCAGCAAGTGCGGCATCTTCGCCAGGTCGGTGATGACCGGCTTGCCGCCGATATCGTGACCGAGCGCCAGGGTGACCGGGGATTTGAAGTTGTCGTACTCGGGGGTCGACAGCACCTCGGAGAAACGCACGATCTGGCGGTCTTCGTTGGGAATCTCGATACCCACAGTGGTCTTGCCCGGAATCACCTCGACCACCCGCACACTGGTCACCGCCAGCGAACGCGCCAGGTCTTTGGCCAGGTTGGCGATGCGGCTGACTTTTACCCCGGCGGCAGGCTGGATTTCATATCGGGTAATCACTGGACCCGGATGGATCGAATCAACGGTGACTTCGACGCCGAACTCCTTGAGCTTGATTTCCAGCAAGTGGCCGACCGCTGCCAAGGATTCAGGCGAATAGTTGAGCTGTTTCTTTTCCGCAGGATCAAGAATGGAGATCGGCGGCAAGGTGCCTTCGACCGCGCTGTCGACGAACAACGGCGCCTGCTTCTCTTTCTGCACGCGCTTGCTCGGCTCCGGCGCCTTGGCTGGTGCCGGCGCGATCACCGGTGGCACCTGTTTCTCGCGGTCTGACATGTGCTTGCTCAACGCTTGCTCGCGCTCGATCAGGCGTTCCTTGACCTTGGCCTGTTCACGCTTGTCGGTGACAGTCGGTGCGACCACATCGTGGACGCGGTCATCGACCTCACGCAGTTGCGCAACCAGTTGCTTGCGCTCAGTACGCGCCGACCACCAGCGGTTGAGCGCGCCCTGGAACAGCTCGAACAGATCGAGGGTGATCTTGCCGGTGACGTCCATCACCTTGAACCACGACAGGTCGGTGAATACGGTCAGGCCGAACAGGAACAGAGCGATGAACAGCAGCGTGCTGCCCTGAATGTTCAGCGCATTCTTCGCCAGATCGCCAAGGCTTTCGCCCAGGGCACCGCCAGCGCCAGCCGGCAGACCGGTCGCGGCATGGAAATGAATGTGCGCCAGCGCAGCACCGGAGAGCACGAGGAATACCAGACCGATCAGACGCCAGGAAAACAGCCAGCCGCTCCACTGCCATGGTTCGTGGCGTTGACGGAAGATCTGGTACGCCTTGACCGCCAGCAACAACGGAAAGATATAGGCGAAGTAACCGAGCACCATGAACAGGATATCGGCGCTGTATGAGCCGGCCGGGCCACCGAAGTTCTGCACATCGTCGATCTTGCTGTTATGGCTCCACCCCGGATCGTCCTTGCCGTAGGTCAGCAAAGCCATCATCAGGAACAGGCACAAAGCGCCAATGGCGATCAATGCACCTTCCTTGAGCCGGTAGTGCAGTTGCTGGCGCCAGAGCGGAACGACTGTTTTGGGTGCTTCGGTGGTCTTCTTCAAAACGCTTCTTTTCCTGCGCCCGAGGCGCGTCCATCTATTGAATGACGATAAAAAACTGCCCAATCCAGGCAGGTGAAAAAGGTGAAAAGCTCAACTGGGACTACTTTTAACACTGTGCCACTGGTTTTATAAACACAGCCATAAACACTGTGCGCAGCGTATAGCCTGTCACAACCCGGCATTGTACGGGTTTGTGCGTCCGATGCCATGTTTGAGACCCCAGCCTTGAGCATAGCCAAACGTACATGCACTGCGTTGCAATTGGAGCATGCATTGTCTTTTGTGACAAAGGCTTATGAGCTGTATTTGATGAACGTAGCGAACCTGGCCGGATCAGGCTCACAGGAATGCTCGACAGCATCGACACGGCGACGCTTACGACCACGGGCGACACATCAGTTTGCAGCTCAATGCTCACTGCAGCAGACATCTGTGCAGGACAGTGGCGCCGTTTCGCGGCAAACTCTTTCGCGGGGCCTGCACGCCCCTGACCGCCCTCCCCTTCTGCAAGCCTGGATGCCATGCTGACTTGGTTACAACGTAATTCTCTGACCTTTCCGCCACTGGAAAAAGCCATGCGCGAGCCGAACGGATTGCTCGCCGCCGGCGGCGATCTTTCCGCCGATCGACTGATCCAGGCCTATCGCCATGGCTGCTTTCCCTGGTTCTCCGAAGGCCAACCCATTCTCTGGTGGTCGCCAGACCCTCGCACCGTGCTGTTTCCCGACGAACTGCACGTCTCGCGCAGTCTCGGCAAGCTGCTGCGCAAGCAACGCTATCAAGTGACCTTCGATAAGGATTTCGACGCCGTCATCCGCGCCTGCGCTGCCCCGCGTGACTACGCCGACGGCACCTGGATCACCGAGGCCATGCAGGATGCTTACGTAGAATTGCATCGGCGCGGTTTCGCTCATTCGGTTGAGGTCTGGGACGAGGGACAGTTGGTCGGCGGCTTGTACGGCCTGGCGATGGGCCAACTGTTTTTTGGCGAGTCGATGTTCAGCCGCGCTGACAACGCGTCCAAATATGGCTTTGCCACGCTGATCCAGCATTTGAAAGCCGCCGAATTTGTGCTGATCGACTGCCAGATGCCGACCGATCACCTGCACAGCCTCGGTGCGCGGTCGATTCCGCGCGGCGAATTCGCCGACTATCTGCGGCGCCATCTAGATCAACCGAATTCAGCGACCTGGGTTTGCTGAGCGACTTTTGCGCAGGTGGCTTACACTTAATCCACCAGCTTATCCCGAGGGTTGATTCATGACCGAGTTGGCGCGTTTGAAGTTTTATGCCACTCAGCCCCACTCTTGCAGTTATCTGCCCGAGGAGCAGGCCACGACGCTGTTTCTCGACCCGAGTCAGCCCATGGATGTGCATGTCTACGCAGACCTGTCGGAAATGGGCTTTCGTCGCAGCGGCGATCATTTGTACCGGCCGCATTGCCAGAATTGCAATGCGTGCGTGCCTGCGCGCATTCCCTCCGCACAATTCATCACCAATCGCCAGCAAAAGCGCATCTACAAACGCAACGCGGATTTGCAGGTGCAGCCGGTCAAACCGCACTTCAGCGAAGAATATTTCGACCTGTACCAGCGCTACATAGAACAGCGCCATGCCGACGGCGACATGTACCCGCCAAGCCGCGATCAGTTCTCGACGTTCCTGGTGCGTGACCTGCCCTTCTCGCGCTTCTACGAGTTTCGACTCGACGGACGGTTGCTCGCGGTGGCGGTGACCGATCTGCTGCCCAACGGTTTGTCAGCGGTGTACACCTTCTACGAACCGAACGAAGAACGCCGCAGCCTCGGCCGTTACGCAATCCTCTGGCAAATCGCCGAGAGCCAGCGTCTGGGCCTTGAGGCCGTGTACTTGGGTTACTGGATCAAGAACTGCAAAAAGATGAACTACAAGACGCAATATCGGCCCATCGAATTGCTGATCAATCAGCGCTGGGTCATCCTGAACTGAACCTGCGGCCTAAACCCCTTGGCGTAAACACCATTTTTCGGGCACAATGCACGCCGCTTTTGCCTGGCGCAGTTGCACCGGGCCATTCATTGGATACCGAGGGCTTTACTGCATGTCGAAAGAAGACAGCTTCGAAATGGAAGGCACTGTCGTCGACACCCTGCCCAACACCATGTTTCGTGTGGAGTTGGAAAATGGGCACGTCGTAACCGCGCATATTTCCGGCAAGATGCGCAAGAACTACATTCGTATTCTTACCGGTGACAAAGTGCGCGTCGAGCTGACGCCCTATGACTTGAGCAAAGGGCGGATCACTTACCGCGCTCGTTAATCAAGTCAATACAGAACGCCCGGGTTATGCCGGGCGTTTTTGTATCTGCG
The DNA here is from genome assembly GCF_007293365.2 of Pseudomonas sp. ef1. NCBI lineage: Bacteria > Pseudomonadati > Pseudomonadota > Gammaproteobacteria > Pseudomonadales > Pseudomonadaceae > Pseudomonas > Pseudomonas sp. ef1. The sequence goes on from NZ_CM129815.1 coordinate 4,701,765, forward strand.
TTTTGAGCTTTGGGAGCTGGGGACTTATCCGTTGCTACGGGTGTTGGCGCTGGCGGTTTCGCTCTACAGCAAGCAGATCAAAAGATCGCAGCCTTCGGCAGCTCCGGTTGGATCGCGTGAATTCGATAGAAACGGGTTGACCTGCAGGCCGCCTTCGCGAGCAGGCTCGCTCCCACAGAAAAGCAAAGGCAAAGGCAAAGGCAAAGGCAAAGGCAAAGGCAAAGGCAAAAGATCGCAGCCTTCGGCAGCTCCTACACAATGAGCTTTAGCTCGAGTACCGCTTTTGATCTTGATCCACCGGCGACGTCGGAAGGCTGAGCGGAGGGATTGATCCGGGCTTGGGAGCGCAGCGACCGTCTGGCGCAGCCAGACACAGCGGAAGGAGGTGCAGCGAAGCAAACCGGAACCGCTGCGCCCGTATCAGTCCCGGAGCGAAGGAACCCGAGCCTGCGAGGGCCGAACGCAGGAGCAAGCGTTTTTTTGCTTACTTTTTTTAGGCGTTTGTAAAAAAAGTGAGTCGCCGTAAGGGCGAAACCTTAATAAGCCATCACCGCAGCAACGGATATACGCCCAAAGCCCAAAAACACCAGACAACAAAAAGGCGCCCGAAGGCGCCTTTCCAATCCACATCAAGCCGTCAGGCCATTTCTGCAGTGGTCTCGAAGTCGAACGTCAACTCCCCATCCTTGATGTCGATGTGCACCACACCGCCATGCTCGGCCAGTTCGCCAAACAGAATCTCCTCCGCCAGCGGACGCTTGATCTTGTCCTGGATCAGACGCGCCATTGGACGTGCGCCCATCGCCGAGTCATAACCACCCGCCGCCAGCCAACTACGCGCAGCATCAGTAACCTCAAGCAACACACGCTTGTCTTCCAACTGCGCCTGAAGCTCGGTGAGGAACTTGTCCACCACACTTTTGATGACCTCATGGCTGAGGCGACCAAACTGGATAATGGTGTCCAGACGGTTACGGAATTCCGGCGTAAAGCTCTTCTTGATCACTTCCATCGCATCGGACGAGTGGTCCTGATGGGTGAAACCGATCGAAGCCCGCGCTGCCGTCTCGGCACCGGCGTTGGTGGTCATGATCACGATCACATTGCGGAAGTCCGCCTTGCGCCCGTTGTTGTCGGTCAGCGTGCCGTGGTCCATGACCTGCAACAGCAGGTTGAAGACTTCCGGATGCGCCTTCTCGATTTCATCGAGCAGCAATACGCAATGTGGCTGCTTGGTGATCGCTTCGGTCAGCAGACCGCCCTGATCGAAACCGACATAGCCTGGAGGCGCACCGATCAGACGCGATACGGTGTGCCGCTCCATGTACTCGGACATGTCGAAACGCACCAGCTCGATCCCCAGCGCCTTGGCCAGCTGTCGCGCGGCCTCGGTTTTACCGACGCCGGTAGGCCCGGCGAAGAGGAACGAACCGACCGGCTTGTCTGGCGACTTGAGCCCGGCACGCGACAGCTTGATCGCAGTGGACAGCGAATCGATCGCCGCGTCCTGACCAAACACCGTCAGCTTCAGGTCACGCTCCAGGTTACGCAGCAGCTCTTTGTCGGAACTGGTGACATGCTTCGGCGGAATCCGCGCGATTTTCGCGACGATGTCCTCGACCTGCGGCACTTCGATACGCTTGACGCGCATCTCCACCGGTTGCAGACGCTGGTAGGCGCCCGCCTCGTCGATCACGTCGATGGCCTTGTCCGGCATGTGCCGGTCATTGATGTAGCGCGACGCCAGTTCGGCAGCGGCACGCAACGACTCATCGCTGTATTCGATATTGTGATGCTGCTCGAAACGCCCTTTCAGGCCACGCAGGATACCGATGGTGTCTTCCACCGATGGCTCGACGACATCGACCTTCTGGAAGCGACGCGCCAATGCACGGTCCTTCTCGAAGATGCCGCGAAATTCCTGGAACGTGGTCGAACCGATGCAACGAATGTCGCCAGACGACAGCAGCGGCTTGAGCAGATTCGACGCATCCATCACGCCACCGGACGCAGCACCCGCACCGATGATGGTGTGGATCTCGTCGATGAACAGAATCGCCTGCGGACGCTTCTTCAGTTCATTGAGCAGCGCCTTGAAGCGCTTCTCGAAATCACCGCGATACTTGGTACCCGCAAGCAGAGCGCCGAGGTCGAGCGAATAAACAACCGCATTGGCCAGCAGATCCGGCACCTGATTGTCGACGATGCGCTTGGCCAGGCCTTCGGCAATCGCGGTCTTACCCACGCCTGCCTCGCCCACCAGCAGCGGATTGTTCTTGCGCCGGCGCGCAAGAATCTGCGCGACACGCTCGACTTCCGACTCACGACCAACCAACGGATCAATGCGACCCTGGCGCGCGAGTTCGTTGAGGTTGCTGGCATAAGCATCCAGAGGATTGCCTGAAGAAGAAGACTCACCGCCCTCGTCGTCCTGCATATCTTGTTCACCTTCAGAGTGATCGCCGTGCCCCGGTACTTTCGAAATGCCGTGGGCGATGTAGTTGACGACATCGATGCGCGCCACGCTCTGCTGTTTCAGCAGGAACACGGCCTGACTCTCTTGCTCACTGAAGATGGCGACCAGCACGTTGGCGCCGGTCACTTCGCGCTTGCCCGAGCTCTGTACGTGAAAAACAGCACGCTGCAGGACACGCTGGAAGCCCAGGGTTGGCTGGGTTTCACGATCCTCGTCATGGACGGGGATCAATGGCGTGGTGGAGTCGATGAACTCCTGCAGATCATGCTTGAGTTTGTCGAGGTTTGCGCCGCAGGCACGCAAAACGGTGGCGGCAGCCTCATTATCCAATAGGGCCAGCAGGAGATGTTCGACGGTCATGAACTCATGACGCTTCGAACGAGCCTCCTTGAAGGCAAGATTGAGGGTGACTTCGAGCTCGCGGTTTAACATAGCTTCACCTCATACCCAAGTGGTCGGCGATTAACCGTCCTTCTCGATTTCACAGAGTAGCGGATGCTGGCTTTCCCTGGCGTACTGGTTGACCTGCATGGCCTTTGTCTCGGCGATGTCGCGGGTAAACACTCCACATACTGCCCGTCCTTCTGTATGGACGGCCAGCATGACCTTGGTCGCCAGCTCGCGATTCAGGTTAAAAAACACCTCGAGCACTTCGACGACGAAATCCATCGGTGTGTAGTCATCGTTGAACAAAACCACCTTGTACATCGGCGGCGCCTGTAACGCGGGCTTTGCTTCCTGAACAGCAACGCCTGCCGAATCGTCGTCGTGCTCCTGTGGAAGATCCTTTTGGAGAAGCGGGCGATCCTGATTGAATGTTAGTCGAATCTGGCTGATTGCATGCATGGAAAAAAAGGTTCGTCAGTTGTGCGAATACAGTGGTGGGGGCGGTTGCACACGTTTTCAACTACGACTGCCCGGTCACCTTGACTATCGGGAAAACGGTGTTACAACCAATAGAGCCCACAGTGGGTAAAAAAGATCCGCGGAGTCAATTCTTTTATCGAATTCGATTGCGGATGTCGTGGATGATACTCCAGCGATGGAGTCTGTTGCAGAGGGATTTGAGCATGGCTGTCGGCAAGGTGAAATGGTTCAACAATGCCAAGGGATTCGGCTTTATCAATACCGACGCCCGGGAAGGTCGCGATGAGGATGGCAAGGACATTGATTTCTTTGCCCACTACTCGGCCATTGAAATGGATGGGTACAAGACCCTGAAAGCGGGTCAGGCGGTGAACTTCGAGATCGTTCAAGGCCCTAAAGGCTTGCATGCCGTGAAGATAACTTCGGTCGAAGTCGCTTCGGCGTCGAGCTCGATTGCCACGGAAAAACAAACGGCAACCAGTTGAAGCCTCAAAACATTCGGTCATAAAAAAACCGCCTGACTCAACCCATCGAGCCAGGCGGTTTTTGCGTGCCTGCAACTTTTACATATGCGAAATCAGCGCATCTCCGAACCCGGAGGACGAAACCAGCTTCGCGCCATCCATCAAACGCTCGAAATCATAAGTAACAGTCTTCGCGCCGATCGCACCGTTGGTGCCCTTGATGATCAGGTCCGCCGCTTCAGTCCAGCCCATATGACGCAACATCATCTCGGCCGAGAGAATCAGCGAGCCCGGGTTGACCTGGTCCTTGCCGGCATATTTCGGTGCGGTACCGTGGGTCGCCTCGAACATCGCTACGGTGTCGGACAGGTTGGCACCCGGCGCGATACCGATACCGCCCACTTCCGCCGCCAGGGCGTCAGACAGGTAGTCACCGTTGAGGTTAAGCGTAGCGATGACATCGTATTCGGCCGGGCGCAGCAGGATCTGCTGGAGCATGGCGTCGGCGATGGCGTCCTTGACCACAACGTTCTTGCCGGTTTTCGGGTTCTTGAACTGCATCCACGGACCGCCATCGAGCAGCGTCGCACCGAATTCTTCGGCCGCCACTTCGTAGGCCCATTCCTTGAAGGCACCTTCGGTGAACTTCATGATGTTGCCTTTGTGCACGATGGTCAGCGAGTCGCGATCATTGTCGACCACGTATTGCAGAGCCTTGCGCGCCAGACGCTTGGTGCCTTCGCGGGAGACCGGCTTGACGCCGATGCCGCAGTTTTCGTCGAAACGGATCTTGGTGACGCCCATTTCTTCTTTAAGGAATTTGATGACCTTGGTGGCTTCCGGCGAACCGGCCTTCCATTCGATACCGGCGTAAATGTCTTCGGAGTTTTCGCGAAAGATGGTCATGTCGACATCGCCGGGCTTTTTCACCGGGCTTGGCACGCCTTCGAACCAGCGCACCGGGCGCAGGCAGACGTACAGGTCGAGCTGCTGACGCAGGGCCACGTTCAGCGAGCGGATACCGCCACCGACCGGAGTGGTCAGCGGGCCTTTGATCGAGACCACGTAATCCTTGACCGCGTCGAGGGTTTCCTGCGGCAGCCAGGTGTCCTGGTCATAAACCTGAGTGGCCTTTTCGCCGGCGTAGACTTCCATCCAGGAAATCTTGCGCTTGCCGCCGTAGGCCTTTTCAACAGCAGCATCGACAACCTTGATCATCACCGGACTGATGTCGACACCAATACCGTCACCTTCGATGAAGGGGATGATCGGGTTATCAGGAACATTGAGAGAATGGTCTGCATTGACGGTGATTTTGTCGCCGACAGCTGGAACCTGAATCTTCTTGTAACCCATGCTGAACTCCATTGTTTGGATTGAACACCTGGCTTGCTTCGAGCGTAACCCAGTTGAATCAACACGCAAACCCTATGTTCCTGCGCCGCGCACATCTCGTTTCCTACAAGCCTGAAAGCAAAGGGAAAAGCGCCAAACTCCAGCATTCGTAACGAGTCTTTGCCCGGTCGCGCCCTGCGACCTTTAGACCAATGGACGAGAATCGTTGCATATGAACCATCGGCAGATTGCCAGCTACCTATGTATAATGCCGCCCGCTGACCACAGGGTCACGACGGCTGGCCTCTCTAGCACGAGACTTTCCGCCTGATTGGTCGGGTTGTTACCGCAGCCTGACTGCTTGACGCTCTACTGATGCACCCAACATCACCGCGAAGAATCTCGACATTCGGTTCATGGATGACTTTGAACGAACGCGCTTACCCGGCGCCCCTCGAGTTTCTGCGCACGCTTTAGCAAAGAAGAGAGAGTTAATCCGAATATGCCCACCCGCTCGAAGATCATCTATACCTTCACCGACGAAGCTCCTGCCCTCGCCACCTATTCCCTGCTGCCGATCATCGAGGCTTACACCGCCTCGGCCGATATCGCCGTGGAAACCCGCGATATCTCTCTTGCAGCGCGCATCCTGGCAAGCTTCCCCGAGCAACTGGGCGACAAAGCCGTAGCCGACCACCTCGCCGAACTGGGCGACCTGGCCGTTACGCCTGAAGCCAACATCATCAAGCTGCCGAACATCAGTGCTTCGGTGCCACAGCTGCAAGCCGCGATCAAAGAGCTGCAGGCGCAGGGCTACAACCTGCCGGACTACCCGGAAACCGTGACCAGCGACGCCGACAAAGACGCCAAGGCGCGTTACGACAAGGTCAAGGGCAGCGCCGTGAACCCGGTTCTGCGTGAAGGCAACTCCGACCGCCGCGCTCCGCTGTCGGTGAAGAACTATGCGCGCAAGCACCCACACAAAATGGGCGCCTGGGCCAAGGACTCCAAGTCCCACGTCGCTCACATGAGCACCGGCGATTTCTACGGCAGCGAAAAAGCTGTCCTGATCGACGCCGCTGACGCCGTGAAGATCGAACTGATCGCCAAGGACGGTGCCGCTACCGTTCTGAAAGAAAAGACCACCGTTCAGGCTGGCGAGATCCTCGACTGCGCCGTGATGAGCAAAAACGCCCTGCGTGCGTTCATCGCTGCCGAGATCGAAAACGCCAAGGCCCAGGGCGTGCTGCTCTCGGTGCATCTGAAAGCGACCATGATGAAGGTCTCCGACCCGATCATGTTCGGCCAGATCGTTGCCGAGTTCTATAAAGACGCACTGACCAAGCACGCCGAAGTGCTGAACCAGATCGGCTTCAACCTGAACAACGGCATCGGCGATCTGTACGCGCGCATCAAGGCCCTGCCGGCCGAGCAGCAAGCGCAGATCGAAGCCGATATCGCAGCGGTCTACGCCGTTCGTCCTTCGCTGGCGATGGTCAACTCCGACAAAGGCATCACCAACCTGCACGTGCCGAGCGACGTCATCGTTGACGCCTCGATGCCAGCGATGATCCGTGACTCCGGCAAGATGTGGGGCACCGACGGTCAGCTGCACGACACCAAGGCTGTGATCCCGGATCGTTGCTACGCGACCATCTACCAGGCTGTGATCGAAGATTGCAAAGCCAATGGTGCTTTCGACCCGACCACCATGGGCAGCGTGCCGAACGTCGGTCTGATGGCGAAGAAAGCCGAAGAGTACGGCTCCCACGACAAGACTTTCCAGATCAAGGCTGACGGCGTTGTTCGCGTCACCGACAGCAAGGGCAAGCTGCTGATGGAACAGGCTGTCGAAGCCGGCGACATCTTCCGCATGTGCCAGACCAAAGACGCGCCGATCCAGGACTGGGTCAAACTGGCCGTCAACCGTGCTCGCGCGAGCAGCACGCCGGCGATCTTCTGGCTCGACCCGATGCGCGCTCACGATGGCGTGGTGATCGAGAAGGTTCAGGCCTACCTGAAGGACCACGACACCAGCGGTCTGGACATCCAGATCATGGCGCCGGTCGACGCGATGAAGTACACCCTGCAGCGCACCCGCGAAGGCAAGGACACCATTTCGGTGACCGGCAACGTACTGCGCGACTACCTGACCGACCTGTTCCCGATCATGGAACTGGGCACCAGCGCCAAGATGCTGTCGATCGTGCCGCTGATGAACGGCGGTGGTCTGTTCGAAACCGGCGCCGGCGGTTCGGCTCCCAAGCACGTGCAGCAACTGGTTGAAGAAAACTTCCTGCGCTGGGATTCGCTGGGTGAGTTCCTTGCCCTCGCCGCTTCCCTTGAGCACCTGGGTGTGAACTACAACAACCCGAAAGCGCTGGTGCTGTCGAAGACCCTGGACCAGGCCACCGGCCAGTTCCTCGACAACAACAAGTCGCCATCGCGCAAGGTCGGCAACATCGACAACCGCGGCAGCCACTTCTACCTGGCGATGTACTGGGCTCAGGCCCTGGCCGCCCAGACTGAAGACGCTGCACTGCAAGCGCAGTTCGCGACTCTGGCCAAAACCCTGACCGAGAACGAGGCAACCATCGTTGCCGAGCTCAACGCCGTTCAGGGCAAGCCAGTCGACATCGGCGGTTACTACCACGCCGACGCCGAGCTGATCAGCAAGGCCATGCGTCCAAGCGCAACCTTCAACGCGGCGATTGCTGCGCTGGTTTAAGGTTGTAATGCGGTGAACAGACCCCGGCCTTGTGCCGGGGTTTGTGTTTCTACTGACAACATAAATCCCTTGTGGGAGCGAGCCTGCTCGCGAATGCGGTTTATCATTCAGCACCTTCATTGACTGACCCACCGCTTTCGCGAGCAGGCTCGCTCCCACAGGGGGTCGAGTTTTAACCTGGATATTGAGGAAGGTTTTATGGAATGGCTCCCCCACATCACCGTCGCCACCATCGTCGAGGACAACGGCCGCTTCCTGATGGTCGAAGAGCACAAAGGTGGGCGCAATGTGCTCAACCAGCCCGCCGGGCATCTCGATCCGGATGAAACCCTGATCGACGCGGCGATTCGCGAAACCCTCGAAGAGACCGGTTGGGACGTCGAACCCACCGGCGTGATCGGCATTTATCTGTATACAGCGCCGAGCAACGGTGTGACTTACCAGCGCATATGCTTCAGCGCCAAAGCCGTGCAGCATCATCCGGATTACCGGCTTGACGACGGCATCGTCGGCGCCAAGTGGCTGACCCGCGACGAATTAATCGCCCAGCGCGACAACTGGCGCAGTGAACTGATCATCCGTTGCATCGACGATTATCTGGCCGGTCATCACTTCAGCCTCGAACTGATCCGCCCTTCTCTTTAGCCTTGCGGCCGCGAGCCTGATAGAATCGCGCCCTTTTCCAAGACACTCATTGAATCCCTATGCGTGATCCAGCCCCTTCTGACACATCCAAGAAGCGCGTCATTGTCGGCATGTCCGGCGGCGTGGACTCTTCCGTTTCCGCCCTTCTGCTGATCGAGCAGGGTTATGAAGTGGAAGGCCTGTTCATGAAGAACTGGGAAGAAGACGACGGAACGGAATACTGCACCGCCATGGACGACCTGGCGGATGCGCAGGCTGTATGCGACAAGATCGGCATCAAGCTGCACACCGCCAACTTTGCCGCCGAGTACTGGGACAACGTGTTCGAGCACTTCCTCGCCGAATACAAGGCCGGGCGCACGCCGAACCCGGACATCCTGTGCAACCGCGAGATCAAGTTCAAAGCGTTCCTCGACTACGCGATGATGCTCGGCGCCGACCTGATCGCCACCGGCCACTACGTGCGCCGCCGTGATATCGATGGTCGCACCGAACTGCTCAAGGGCCTCGATCCGAACAAGGATCAGAGCTATTTCCTGCACGCCGTCGGCGGCGAACAGATCGCCAAGACCCTGTTCCCGGTCGGCGAACTGGAAAAGCCTGAAGTGCGCGCGATTGCCGAGAAATACGAACTGGCCACCGCCAAAAAGAAGGATTCCACCGGGATCTGCTTCATTGGCGAGCGCCGTTTCAGCGATTTCCTCAAGCAATACCTGCCGGCACAACCGGGCGAGATCAAGACCACCGAAGGCGAAGTCATCGGCCGTCACCACGGCTTGATGTACCACACCATCGGCCAGCGTCAGGGCCTCGGCATCGGCGGCTTGAAGGATGCCGGTGACGAGCCGTGGTACGTGCTGCGCAAGGATCTGCAGAGCAACGAGCTGATCGTCGGCCAGGGCAACAACCATCCGTGGCTGTTCTCCAGCGCCCTGCTCGCTTCGGAAATTTACTGGGTCAACCCGATCGACCTGAGCCAGCCGCTGCGCCTGACGGCGAAAGTGCGCTATCGCCAGAGCGATCAGGCCTGCACCCTGGAAAAAACCGCCAGCGGTTATCGCGCCGTGTTCGACGAACCGCAACGCGCGGTGACGCCGGGCCAATCGGTGGTGTTCTATGACGGTGAAATCTGCTTGGGTGGCGGCGTGATCGAAGTGGCCGAGCCGTGGAGCGGCCAGGCATGAGCCCGACTCAGGAGCAACTGACAGCGCTGGGCGGTGTGTTTCTCGCCGCCGTGCTGGTCGATCGCATCGCCAAGACCGGCCAGACCAACGAGGCCGGCCTGAGTTGCATGCTCGGCAGCCTGCTGGTCCGCGACCCGAAAGATACGCTGGACGTGTACGGCGGCGACGACATCAATCTGCGCGAGGGTTATCGCGCGCTGATTGGCGCCCTTGAGCGCGATCCGAGCACCTTGCAGCGCGAGCCGTTGCGCTACGCGCTGTCGATGCTCGGTCTGGAGCGGCAACTGGCCAAGCGTGACGACATGCTTGAGACGATTGCCAAACGCCTGCCGCAGATTCAGTCCCAGGTGGAGCATTTTGGCCCGGCCCACGAAAACGTCGTCGCCGCTTGCGGTGCGTTGTACCAGGACACGTTGAGCACCCTGCGCCAGCGCATTCAGGTGCATGGCGACATGCGCAACCTGCAGCAGCCGAGCAATGCCTCGAAGATCCGCGCCCTGCTCCTCGCCGGTATCCGCTCGGCGCGCCTGTGGCGTCAGCTCGGTGGTCATCGCTGGCAGTTGGTGATCAGCCGCCGCAAGTTGCTTAAAGAGCTTTATCCGTTGATGCGCAGCGAGTAAACGCCGCGTCACGAAGGCTTTGTAGTCTGTAACGCGTAATACGCCGGTCAGTTGGCGACGGACCGGCGGATTTTTTCATGTATGATACGCGCCCCATTTCGTTGCCCGACTGTCCGAGAACACCCCATGCAGCTCTCTTCGCTCACTGCGGTTTCCCCTGTTGACGGCCGCTACGCCGGCAAAACCCAGGCCCTGCGCCCGATTTTCAGCGAGTACGGCCTGATCCGTGCCCGCGTTCTGATTGAAGTGCGCTGGCTCCAGCGCCTGGCCGCCCATGCTGGCATCCCTGAAGTGCCAGCCTTCTCCGCCGAGGCCAACGCCGTTCTCAATGAACTGGCTGAAAACTTCTCGCTGGAGCACGCCGAGCGCGTCAAAGAGATCGAGCGCACCACCAACCACGACGTCAAAGCGATCGAATACCTGCTCAAAGAGCAGGCGGCCAAGCTGCCGGAGCTGGCCAAGGTCAGCGAATTCATCCACTTTGCCTGCACCAGCGAAGACATCAACAACCTGTCCCACGCCCTGATGCTGCGCGAAGGTCGTGACGACGTGATGCTGCCGCTGATGCGCCAGACCGCCAACGCCATCCGCGAACTGGCCATCCGTTTCGCCGACGTGCCGATGCTGTCGCGCACCCACGGCCAGCCGGCTTCGCCGACTACTCTGGGTAAAGAACTGGCCAACGTGGTTTACCGTCTCGAGCGTCAGATCGCTCAAGTCGCTGCCGTGCCGCTGCTGGGCAAGATCAACGGCGCTGTCGGCAACTACAACGCGCACCTGTCGGCCTATCCGCAGATCGACTGGGAAGCCAACGCCCGCGCCTTCATCGAAGACGAACTGGGCCTGGGCTTCAACCCGTACACCACGCAGATCGAACCGCACGACTACATCGCCGAGCTGTTCGACGCTATCGCACGCTTCAACACCATCCTGATCGACTTCGACCGCGACATCTGGGGCTATATCTCCTTGGGTTATTTCAAGCAGCGCACCATCGCTGGTGAAATCGGTTCGTCGACCATGCCGCACAAGGTCAACCCGATCGACTTCGAAAACTCCGAAGGCAACCTGGGTATCGCCAACGCATTGTTCCAGCACCTGGCGAGCAAGCTGCCGATCTCCCGCTGGCAGCGCGACCTGACCGACTCCACCGTCCTGCGCAACCTCGGTGTCGGCTTCGCCCACAGCGTGATCGCTTACGAAGCCAGCCTCAAAGGCATCAGCAAACTCGAGCTCAACGAGCAGAAGATTGCCGCTGACCTCGATGCTTGCTGGGAAGTATTGGCTGAGCCGATCCAGACCGTGATGCGTCGCTACAACATCGAAAACCCGTACGAAAAGCTGAAAGAACTGACCCGCGGCAAGGGCATCAGCCCTGAAGCGTTGCAGACTTTCATCGATGGTCTGGACATGCCAGCCGAAGCCAAAGCCGAGCTCAAGCAACTGACCCCGGCCAACTACATCGGCAACGCAGTGGCACAAGCCAAACGCATCTGATCGACCGTTTGCCCCGTTTGAGACGCCCGGCCGCGCCGGGCGTTTTTTATTCCCGTCTGAAAAGTGCTTTTTTTCAATAGGTTACATATGAATTCCGATATTCCTCTTCAACTTCTGGGCGGCCTCACAGCACGCGAATTCCTGCGTGACTACTGGCAGAAAAAACCGCTGCTGATCCGTCAGGCGATTCCTGACTTCGAAAGCCCGATCGACGCCGACGAACTGGCCGGCCTGGCCCTGGAAGAAGAAGTCGAATCGCGCCTGGTGATCGAACATGGCGAGCGTCCATGGGAACTGCGTCGCGGCCCGTTTGCCGAAGACGAGTTCAGCAAACTGCCGGAAAAAGAGTGGACACTGCTGGTGCAAGCGGTTGACCAGTTCGTGCCGGAAGTCAGCGAACTGCTGGAAAACTTCCGCTTCCTGCCGAGCTGGCGCGTCGATGACGTGATGATCAGCTTTGCCGCACCGGGTGGCAGCGTCGGCCCGCATTTCGACAACTACGATGTGTTCCTGCTGCAGGGCCATGGCAAGCGCAACTGGAAAATCGGCCAGATGTGCGATTCCGAGAGCCCGCTCCTGCAGCACGCTGACCTGCGCATCCTCGCTGAATTCCACGAGACCGAAGAATGGGTGCTGGAGCCAGGCGACATGCTCTACCTGCCGCCGCGCCTGGCCCATTGCGGCGTCGCAGTCGACAACTGCATGACCTACTCGGTCGGCTTCCGTGCGCCGAGCGCTGCTGAAGTGCTGACCCACTTCACCGACTTCCTCAGCCAGTTCCTGACCGACGAAGAGCGCTACACCGATGCCGACGCCAAACCGGCGGTTGATCCGCACCAGATTCAACATGACGCACTGGATCGCCTGAAAAGCCTGCTCGCCGAGCACATGAGCGATGAGCGCCTGCTGCTGACCTGGTTCGGCCAGTACATGACCGAGCCGCGCTACCCGGAACTGGTGGTCGGCCCGGAAGACGTCGAAGAAGAAGACTTCCTCGCCGCCCTGCAGGACGGCGCCGTGCTGATCCGCAACCCGAGCGCGCGCCTGGCCTGGTCGGAAGTCGATGACGATCTGCTGCTGTTCGCCAGCGGCCAGAGCCGTTACCTGCCGGGCAAGCTGCGCGAACTGTTGAAGCTGATCTGCGCCGCTGACGCCCTGCACGCCGACAACCTCGGCGAATGGCTGAGCGATGAAGACGGCCGCAGCCTGCTCTGCGAACTGGTCAAGCAAGGAAGCCTGGGGTTCGCCGATGAATAAAATTCGCGTTCGTGTCGCAGACTGGCAGAAGGATATCGCCGAGATCCGGCGCATTCGTGAAACGGTATTCATCGCCGAACAATCGGTGCCACCCGAGCTTGAGTGGGACGCCGATGACGCGACCGCCGTGCATTTTCTGGCGTTCGAAGGCGACTTCCCGATCGGCACGGCGCGACTGCTGCCCGATGGGCATATCGGTCGGGTTTCGGTACTCAAAGACTGGCGCGGAATGAAGGTCGGTGACGCGTTGATGCAAGCGGTCATCGCCGAAGCCGAAGCACGCGGCTTGAAGCAACAGAAGCTCAGCGCTCAGGTGCAGGCCACGGCGTTCTATGAGCGCCTGGGCTTCAGCCTGGTCAGCGAGGAGTTTCTTGAGGCCGGCATTCCGCATGTCGACATGGTTCGGCATTCGGCCTGATTCCGAGACCTCTAGATCCCTGTGGCGAGGGGATTTATCCCCGCTGGGCTGCGAAGCAGCCCCAAATCCAGAAAACTCGGTGAGTCAGTTAAATCGAGCGCGATGGGTCGGCGACTGCTGCGCAGCCGAGCGGGGATAAATCCCCTCGCCACAATGGCCGCAAGCACACCACAAAACGCCCCGCCATTTTCGGATGTCGGGGCGTTTTGCTGTCTACGATTCAACTTGCCCCACCCCGGGCCGACAAACTGGCAATATCAAGCCTTTCGAAAGCGGAGATAACGGACATGTCCCTACGCACCCTGCTCACCACCCTGCTGCTCGGCTGCAGTTTTTCGGTGCTGGCAGCTACAGAAATCGTCCCCCTCAAATACCACACCAGCGCTGACATGTTGCCAGTGGCGCAGGATTTCATCGGTCAGGACGGTCAGGTCAGCGCTTACGGCAATCAGCTGATCGTCAAAGCCGAGCCGGGCAAGATACAGGAACTGAAAGATCTGCTGGCGCAACTCGATACCGCACCGAAGCGCTTGCTGATCACCGTCGACACCAACGAAAACAATGGCCGTGGCGACGAAGGTTATTCGGTCAACGGCGCCCAGCCGAACCAGACCCGGATCATCAGCCGCAGCACCACCAGCCGCAATGGCGGCGTTCAGCAAGTGCAGACCAGTGAAGGCACTCCGGCGCTGATCCAGGTTGGCCAGAGCGTGCCAATCACCAACACCCAGAGCGATTCATACGGCGGTTACAGCAGCGAGACCCAATACCGCAACGTCACCCAGGGCTTCTACGTCACCGCCAGCGTCACCGGCGAGACCGTTCATCTGGCGATCAGTACCAACCGTGACCGCATGAGCCAGGAACGTCCCGATGTAGTGAACGTGCAAAGCACCGACACAACCGTCACCGGACGCCTCGGCGAATGGATCACCCTGGCGGGCGTCAACAGCCAGACTCAGGCCGACAAACAGGGGCTGACCCGCAGCTACTCGACTCAAGGCCGGGATGACATGACCTTGCGGGTGAAAGTCGACACACTGGACTAAAGCACCGAAAACTGACTGATTAGTCGTATTAGACGAAAGATGTAGTGCCCTGAAAAAAGCACTACAAAACGTTTGACGAGGCCAAAAAGCGAAGGCATGATGGCCTCGCTCCCGCTAATCAGAGGCCCTGGCAAGGGCCTTCGAAGCGCCGTTCGCACCTATCCCGCGAACCGTTTCGTGTCTGTACCGCCCACAAGGTGTGTTTGACGAGGTTGCCGACTGGAACGAAGTTGTCCCGAGGGACGGAAGCGTATTTAGGTAACCCGGCTTCACGCTGCAGACCGTATAAAGGCCCACGACGCCGGAATGCGCCCGCACCGCGCCACTACCTGCTCACTTCCCCTCGAGCCCATCGTTCATCCCGTCGCCTACCCCGCCGAATTCGACTTGACCACCTAAGCTTCTGGTCAGCGAGCGCAGGAATTTTCCACCGCAGAACAACTTTTCATAAAAGACGCGACGAGGTTTATCTCCATGGCACTGACACGCGAACAGCAAATTGCAGCCCTCGAAAAAGACTGGGCCGAGAACCCGCGCTGGAAAGGCGTGACTCGCACTTACTCCGCTGCTGACGTGGTCCGCCTGCGTGGCTCGGTTCAGCCTGAGCACACCTTCGCGAAGATGGGCGCCGAGAAGCTGTGGAACCTGGTTACCCAGGGTGCCAAGCCGTCCTTCCGTCCAGAGAAAGATTTCGTCAACTGCATGGGCGCCCTGACCGGCGGCCAGGCTGTTCAGCAGGTCAAGGCCGGTATCCAGGCGATCTACCTGTCCGGCTGGCAGGTTGCTGCGGACAACAACTCCGCAGAATCCATGTACCCGGATCAGTCGCTGTACCCGGTTGACTCGGTACCGACCGTGGTCAAGCGCATCAACAACTCGTTCCGTCGCGCTGACCAGATCCAGTGGAAGGCCGGCAAGAATCCGGGCGATGAAGGCTACATCGACTACTTCGCGCCAATCGTGGCCGACGCTGAAGCCGGCTTCGGCGGCGTACTCAACGCCTACGAGCTGATGAAAAGCATGATCGAAGCAGGCGCCGCTGGCGTTCACTTCGAAGACCAACTGGCTTCGGTGAAGAAATGTGGCCACATGGGCGGCAAGGTTCTGGTGCCAACCCAGGAAGCCGTGCAGAAGCTGACCGCGGCCCGTTTGGCCGCTGACGTCGCTGGCACGCCGACCATCATTCTGGCCCGCACCGACGCCAACGCGGCTGACCTGCTGACTTCCGACTGCGACCCGTACGATCAGCCATTCGTGACCGGCGAGCGTACTCAGGAAGGTTTCTACAAGGTACGTGCCGGCCTGGATCAAGCGATCGCCCGTGGCTTGGCTTACGCACCGTACGCCGACCTGATCTGGTGCGAAACCGCCAAGCCGGATCTGGAAGAAGCCCGTCGCTTCGCTGAAGCAATCAAGAAGGAATACCCGGACCAGTTGCTGTCGTACAACTGCTCGCCTTCCTTCAACTGGAAGAAGAACCTGGACGACGCGACCATCGCCAAGTTCCAGCGCGAACTGTCCGCCATGGGCTACAAGCACCAGTTCATCACCCTGGCCGGCATTCACAACATGTGGCACAGCATGTTCAACCTGGCGCACGACTACGCCCGCAACGACATGACCGCCTACGTGAAGCTGCAAGAGCAGGAATTCGCTGACGCCGCCAAGGGTTACACCTTCGTTGCGCACCAGCAGGAAGTGGGCACTGGCTACTTCGACGACATGACCACCGTGATCCAGGGCGGCTCGTCCTCGGTGACCGCGCTGACCGGTTCGACCGAAGAAGAACAGTTCCACTGATTCGGCTTCACCTGAGCAAACGGCCTTTGCGGATCGAATAAAAAGCTAACCGCAAAGCCGCAAGACTGACGCCCCGACTGGATCGGGGCGTTTTTTTGCCTGGGGAAATCGATTCGCGCAGGGTAGGAGCTGCCGAAGGCTGCGATCTTTTGATCTTGCCCCTCAAAAGCAAAATCTAAAGATCGCAGCCTTCGGCAGCTCCTACAGGGGATCTATGGCGTCAGCGCAAAACATTGATCTGAAGCGCTACAAGCGTCAGAAATTTCCGCTAAAAAGGTAGGCTTCGCTACTTGCAGTAACGCGCAAGTAAGACAACTTCCCAGCCACTCACTCGTTAAACAGTTACAAAACCACTCCAAACGATATCAATTATCATTTAGCGACAACTATGTTCGTTACAAAGCCTACAAAACATAATTGACGGAAACCCGGCTAATGCCCGCAACGCATGGGCCGCAGCGCCTTCAGGAGGCGCTATGTCCTTAATCCGGTAAATAATTTCGCCTTTGGAATTTTACTTGCCGGGTGTTTAGCCATAAAATCAGCCCGATTGATTGCTGCGACATATCGTCACTGCCTTATTTCTTTATCAAGCTCAGAGACCTTTGCTCTCTGTTAAGGATTACCAGCATGCCCGAAGCGACAGGACTCATGGCCCACAACTGGGGCTTTGCCATTTTCCTTCTGGGTGTCGTCGGCCTGTGTGCCTTCATGCTTGGCGTCTCCAGCCTCCTCGGGTCAAAAGCCTGGGGTCGCAGCAAAAATGAACCGTTCGAGTCGGGCATGCTACCTACCGGTGGCGCCCGCTTGCGGCTCTCAGCCAAATTCTATCTGGTCGCGATGCTCTTCGTGATCTTCGATATCGAAGCCCTCTTTCTCTTTGCATGGTCTGTGTCCGTCCGCGAAAGCGGCTGGACCGGATTCGTCGAAGCTCTCGTTTTCATAGCAATTCTGTTGGCAGGTCTTGTCTACCTGTTCCGAGTGGGCGCCCTTGACTGGGCTCCGGAAGCTCGTCGCAAGCGGCAAGCGAAGCTGAAACAATGAGGCTTTGGCAATGCAATACAATCTCACCAGGATCGACCCCGATGCTCCTAACGAGCAGTATCCGATTGGCCAGCGGGAAACCGTTGCCGATCCGTTAGAAGATCAAGTTCACAAAAACATTTTCATGGGCAAGCTGGAAGACGTGCTGAGTGGCGCGGTCAACTGGGGACGTAAGAACTCCCTGTGGCCGTACAACTTCGGCCTGTCGTGCTGCTACGTGGAAATGACCACCGCCTTCACGGCGCCCCACGACATCGCGCGCTTTGGCGCCGAAGTCATCCGGGCCTCGCCGCGTCAGGCCGACTTCATGGTTATCGCCGGTACCTGCTTCATCAAGATGGCGCCGATCATTCAGCGTCTCTACGAGCAAATGCTCGAACCGAAATGGGTTATCTCCATGGGTTCGTGTGCCAACTCCGGCGGCATGTACGACATCTACTCCGTGGTTCAAGGGGTGGACAAGTTCTTGCCCGTGGACGTCTACGTACCTGGCTGCCCGCCCCGTCCGGAAGCATTTCTGCAAGGCTTGATGCTGTTGCAGGAATCGATTGGACAGGAGCGTCGCCCGCTTTCCTGGGTCGTTGGTGATCAAGGCGTGTATCGCGCCGACATGCCATCGCAGAAGGAACAGCGCCGCGAACAGCGAATCGCAGTCACCAATCTGCGCAGCCCTGACGAAGTCTGATCCAGTTCTGTTCCAAGTAACGAGAAGCTGGCTTCATTCTTTACGTTGACCGAAAGCGAAAAAATAACCATGACTACAGGCAGTGCTCTGTACATCCCGCCTTACAAGGCAGACGACCAGGATGTGGTCGTCGAACTGAACAACCGTTTTGGCGCCGAAGCGTTCACCGCGCAGGCAACCCGCACCGGCATGCCGGTGCTGTGGGTGGCCCGTGCCAAACTGGTTGAAGTCCTGACTTTCCTGCGCAACCTGCCCAAGCCGTACGTCATGCTCTATGACCTGCACGGCGTGGACGAGCGTCTGCGCACCAAGCGTCAAGGGCTGCCAACCGGCGCCGATTTCACCGTGTTCTATCACCTCATGTCGCTGGAGCGTAATAGTGACGTGATGATCAAGGTGGCCTTGTCCGAAGGCGACCTCAGCATGCCTTCCGTCACCAGCATCTGGCCCAACGCCAACTGGTACGAGCGCGAAGTCTGGGACATGTTCGGCATCGACTTCAAAGGCCACCCGCACCTGTCGCGCATCATGATGCCGCCGACCTGGGAAGGTCACCCGCTGCGCAAGGACTTCCCGGCGCGCGCCACCGAATTCGATCCGTACAGCCTGAACCTCGCCAAGCAGCAGTTGGAAGAGGAAGCCGCGCGCTTCCGTCCGGAAGACTGGGGCATGAAGCGTTCCGGTGCCAACGAGGACTACATGTTCCTCAACCTCGGCCCGAACCACCCTTCGGCGCACGGTGCGTTCCGCATCATCCTGCAGCTGGACGGCGAAGAGATCGTCGATTGCGTCCCGGACATCGGTTACCACCACCGTGGCGCCGAGAAGATGGGCGAGCGCCAGTCCTGGCACAGCTACATTCCGTACACTGACCGCATCGACTACCTCGGCGGCGTGATGAACAACCTGCCGTACGTGCTCTCGGTCGAGAAGCTCGCCGGCATCAAGGTGCCGCAGAAGGTCGACGTCATCCGCATCATGATGGCAGAGTTCTTCCGGATCACCAGTCACCTGCTGTTCCTGGGTACCTACATCCAGGACGTCGGCGCCATGACCCCGGTGTTCTTCACCTTCACCGACCGCCAGAAGGCGTACACGGTGATCGAAGCCATCACCGGTTTCCGTCTGCACCCGGCCTGGTACCGCATCGGCGGCGTTGCCCACGACCTGCCGCGCGGCTGGGAAAAACTGGTCAAGGACTTCGTCGAGTGGATGCCCAAGCGTCTGGACGAATACACCAAAGCCGCCCTGCAGAACAGCATCCTCAAGGGTCGTACCGTCGGCGTCGCGGCCTACAACACCAAAGAGGCCCTGGAATGGGGCGTCACCGGTGCCGGCCTGCGTTCGACCGGTTGCGATTTCGACCTGCGCAAAGCGCGTCCGTACTCGGGCTACGAGAACTTCGAATTCGAAGTGCCACTGGCCGTCAACGGCGATGCCTACGACCGCTGCATGGTCCGCGTCGAAGAGATGCGCCAGAGCATCAAGATCATCGATCAATGCATGCGCAACATGCCGGAAGGCCCGTACAAGGCGGATCACCCGCTGACCACGCCGCCGCCGAAAGAACGCACGCTGCAGCACATCGAAACCCTGATCACGCACTTCCTGCAGGTTTCGTGGGGCCCGGTCATGCCGGCCAACGAATCCTTCCAGATGATCGAAGCGACCAAGGGCATCAACAGTTATTACCTGACGAGCGACGGCGGCACCATGAGCTACCGTACCCGGATCCGTACTCCGAGCTTCCCGCATCTGCAACAGATCCCTTCGGTGATCAAAGGCAGCATGGTCGCGGACTTGATTGCGTACCTGGGTAGTATCGACTTCGTTATGGCCGACGTGGACCGCTAAGCATGAACAGCACGCTTATCCAGACAGACCGTTTCACCTTGAGTGAAACCGAGCGCTCGGCCATCGAGCACGAGCTGCATCACTACGAAGACCCGCGCGCGGCGTCGATCGAAGCCCTGAAGATCGTCCAGAAGGAACGCGGCTGGGTGCCGGATGGCGCCCTCTACGCGATCGGCGAGATCCTCGGCATCCCGGCCAGCGACGTTGAAGGCGTGGCGACGTTCTACAGCCAGATCTTCCGTCAGCCGGTCGGCCGCCACATCATTCGCGTCTGCGACAGCATGGTCTGCTACATCGGCGGCCACGAGTCGGTGGTCAGCGAAATCCAGAACAATCTGGGCATCGGCCTGGGTCAGACCACCGCCGACGGTCGTTTCACCCTGCTGCCTGTTTGCTGCCTCGGCAACTGCGACAAGGCACCGGCGCTGATGATCGACGACGACACCTTCGGCGACGTGCAGCCTGCTGGCGTGGCCAAACTGCTCGAGGGCTACGTATGACCCTGACATCTTTTGGTCCAGCCAACCGCATCCAGCGCTCGGCCGAGACTCACCCGCTGACCTGGCGTCTGCGCGATGACGGCGAAGCCGTGTGGCTTGACGAGTACCAGGCCAAGAACGGTTACGCCGCTGCGCGCAAAGCCTTCGCCGAGATGGATCAGGACGCCATCGTCCAGACCGTCAAAGACGCTGGCCTCAAAGGTCGCGGCGGTGCCGGCTTCCCCACTGGCGTGAAGTGGGGCCTGATGCCCAAGGACGAATCCATCAACATCCGCTACCTGCTGTGCAACGCGGATGAAATGGAGCCGAACACCTGGAAAGACCGCATGCTGATGGAGCAACTGCCCCATCTGCTGATCGAAGGCATGCTGATCAGTGCCCGTGCGCTGAAAACCTACCGTGGCTACATCTTCCTGCGCGGCGAATACACCACCGCCGCCAAGCACCTCAACCGTGCCGTGGAAGAAGCCAAGGCGGCCGGCCTGCTGGGCAAGAACATTCTCGGTTCGGGTTTCGATTTCGAGCTGTTCGTCCACACCGGCGCCGGGCGTTACATCTGCGGTGAAGAAACCGCGCTGATCAACTCCCTCGAAGGCCGCCGCGCCAACCCGCGCTCCAAGCCGCCCTTCCCTGCCGCCGTCGGCGTGTGGGGCAAGCCGACCTGCGTGAACAACGTCGAAACCCTGTGCAACGTGCCGGCGATCATTGCCGACGGCGTTGACTGGTACAAATCGTTGGCCCGCGAAGGCTCCGAAGACATGGGCACCAAACTCATGGGCTTTTCCGGCAAGGTCAAGAACCCGGGCCTGTGGGAACTGCCATTCGGCGTCACCGGTCGTGAACTGTTCGAAGATTACGCCGGCGGCATGCGCGACGGCTTCAAGCTCAAGGCCTGGCAGCCAGGCGGCGCCGGTACCGGTTTCCTCCTGCCCGAGCACCTCGACGCACAAATGTATGCCGGCGGTATCGCCAAGGTCGGCACCCGGATGGGTACCGGTCTGGCGATGGCGGTGGATGACAGCGTCAACATGGTCTCGCTGCTGCGCAACATGGAGCAGTTCTTCGCTCGCGAATCCTGCGGTTTCTGCACCCCGTGCCGCGATGGTCTGCCATGGAGCGTCAAGCTCCTGATGGCCATCGAACAGGGCAAGGGCCAGCCGGGCGACATCGAGACCCTGCTGGGTCTGGTCGGTTTCCTCGGCCCGGGCAAGACCTTCTGTGCTCACGCACCGGGAGCCGTGGAGCCGCTGGGCAGCGCCATCAAATACTTCCGTCCAGAGTTCGAAGCCGGTATCGCGCCTGTCAGCGCCGCCGTCCCGCCTCTGGCAAGGCCGATCGTAGTCGGCGCGTAAACGCTTAAAAAGGCGAAGGGTCCGTGCCCTTCGCCTTTCGTCCGATGACGCCCTCCGGGGCTGTTTGGATTCGGACGCATAACAAGATTCCATTAGCCACGCCCGCTGACACCGGGCCAACGAAGACCTTTGAACCATGGCCACTATCCACGTAGACGGCAAAGCGCTCGAAGTCGACGGGGCAGACAACCTGTTACAGGCATGTCTGTCGCTGGGCCTCGACATTCCATATTTCTGCTGGCACCCCGCGCTTGGTAGCGTCGGGGCCTGCCGCCAGTGCGCGGTCAAGCAGTACACCGACGAGAACGACACCCGTGGTCGTATCGTCATGTCCTGCATGACCCCGGCCACCGACAACACCTGGATCTCCATCGACGATGAAGAATCCAAGGCGTTCCGCGCCAGTGTTGTCGAATGGCTGATGACCAACCACCCGCACGACTGCCCGGTGTGCGAGGAAGGCGGTCACTGCCACCTGCAAGACATGACAGTGATGACCGGCCACAACGAGCGCCGTTATCGCTTCAGCAAACGCACCCACCAGAACCAGCAACTCGGCCCGTTCATTTCCCACGAAATGAACCGCTGCATTGCTTGCTACCGCTGCGTGCGTTTCTACAAGGACTACGCCGGCGGTACCGACCTCGGTGTGTTCGGCGCCCACGACAACGTGTACTTCGGTCGCGTTGAAGACGGCACCCTCGAAAGCGAGTTCTCCGGCAACCTCACCGAGGTCTGCCCGACCGGCGTGTTCACCGACAAGACTCACTCCGAGCGCTACAACCGCAAGTGGGACATGCAGTTCGCCCCCGAGCATCTGCCATGGCTGCTCGAGCGGTTGCAACATTTCCCCGGGCGAGCGTTACGGTGAACTGCGTCGCATCGAAAACCGTTTCAACGGTTCGGTGAACCAATACTTCCTCTGCGACCGTGGCCGTTTCGGTTATGGCTACGTCAACCGCACTGACCGTCCACGTCAGCCGCTGCTGGCCGATGGCACCAAGCTCAGCCTCGACGCTGCGCTGGACAAAGCCGCCGACCTGCTGCGCGGACGCAACATCGTCGGCATCGGTTCGCCACGCGCCAGTCTTGAAAGCAACTACGCGTTGCGCGAACTGGTCGGTGCCGAGCACTTCTATTCGGGTATCGAAGCCTCCGAGCTGGAGCGCATTCGTCTGGTCCTGCAGGTGCTGAACGACAGCCCGCTGCCAGTGCCGAACATGCGCGACATCGAAGACCACGACGCGATCTTCGTCCTCGGTGAAGACCTGACCCAGACCGCTGCACGTATGGCGCTGGCTCTGCGTCAGTCGGTCAAGGGCAAGGCTGAAGACATGGCCGAAGCCATGCGCGTCCAGCCTTGGCTCGACGCGGCGGTGAAGAACATCGGTCAGCACGCGCTGAACCCGCTGTTCATCGCCAGCCTCGCCGAAACCAAGCTCGACGACGTCGCTGAAGAATGCGTACACGCCGCTCCCGACGACCTGGCACGCATCGGGTTCGCCGTGGCTCACGCGCTGGATGCCAGCGCTCCGGCCGTCGCAGGTCTGGACGCCGAAGCCCTGGAACTGGCGCAGCGCATCGCCGATGCCCTGCTCGCCGCCAAGCGCCCGCTGATCATCGCCGGTACTTCGCTGGGCTCGAAAGCCTTGATCGAAGCTGCCGCGAACATCGCCAAAGCCCTGAAGCTGCGCGAGAAGAACGGTTCGATCAGCCTGATCGTGCCGGAGGCCAACAGCCTCGGTCTGGCCATGCTCGGTGGCGAGTCGGTCGACGCCGCGCTGCAAGCGGTCATCGATGGCAAGGCCGACGCGATCGTCGTGCTGGAAAACGATCTGTACACCCGCACTGCCAACGCCAAGGTCGATGCTGCACTGAACGCCGCTAAAGTGGTGATCGTCGCTGACCATCAGAAAACCGCCACCACTGATCGCGCGCACCTGGTTCTGCCAGCGGCGAGCTTCGCCGAGGGCGACGGTACGCTGGTCAGCCAGGAAGGCCGCGCCCAGCGCTTCTTCCAGGTTTTCGATCCGCAATACCTGGACGCGAGCATTCTGGTGCACGAAGGCTGGCGCTGGCTGCACGCCCTGCGCGCGGCCCTGCTGAACCAGCCGATCGACTGGACGCAACTCGACCACGTCACTGCTGCCGTTGCCTCGAGCACCGCGCAACTGGCACGTATCGTCGATGCTGCACCTTCCGCTGCTTTCCGCATCAAGGGTCTGAAACTGGCCCGTGAGCCGCTGCGTTACTCCGGTCGCACCGCGATGCGCGCCGACATCAGCGTTCACGAACCACGCACCCCGCAAGACCAGGACACCGCGTTCGCCTTCTCCATGGAAGGTTACTCGGGCTCTGCCGAACCGCGTCAGCAGGTGCCATTTGCATGGTCGCCGGGCTGGAACTCGCCACAAGCGTGGAACAAGTTCCAGGACGAAGTCGGTGGTCATCTGCGCGCTGGCGACCCGGGCACACGCCTGATCGAAAGCACTGGCGACTCGCTGAACTGGTTCGCTGCTGCTCCGCGCGCATTCAATCCGGCGCCGGGCACCTGGCAGGCCGTGCCGTTCTACCACCTGTTCGGCAGCGAAGAAAACTCTTCGAAAGCCGCACCGGTACAGGAACGCATTCCGGCTCCGTACGTGGCTCTGGCGAAATCCGAAGCGGATCGCCTCGGCGTCAACGACGGTGCTCTGCTGAGCCTGAACGTTGCCGGTCAGACATTGCGTCTGCCGCTGCGCATCAATGAAGAACTGGGCGCCGGTCTGGTGGCATTGCCTGCGGGCATCGCCGGCATTCCACCGGCATTCGCCGGCGTATCCGTCGACGGTCTGCAGGAGGCAGCGCAATGACCTGGTTCACCCCTGAAGTGATCGATGTGATCCTGACGGTCATCAAAGCCATCGTGATCCTGCTGGCCGTGGTGGTCGCGGGCGCCTTGCTCAGCTTTGTCGAACGTCGCCTGCTGGGCTGGTGGCAGGACCGTTACGGTCCGAACCGCGTTGGTCCGTTCGGCATGTTCCAGATCGCCGCCGACATGCTGAAGATGTTCTTCAAGGAAGACTGGACCCCGCCGTTTGCCGACAAGGTGATCTTCACCTTGGCGCCGGTGGTGGCCATGTCCGCCCTGCTGATCGCCTTTGCGATTATCCCGATCACCCCGACCTGGGGCGTGGCGGATCTGAACATCGGCCTGCTGTTCTTCTTCGCCATGGCCGGTCTGTCCGTCTACGCGGTGCTGTTCGCCGGCTGGTCGAGCAACAACAAGTTCGCCCTGCTCGGCAGCTTGCGTGCCTCGGCGCAGACCGTGTCCTACGAAGTGTTCATGGGCCTGGCCCTGATGGGAATCGTGGTGCAGGTCGGCTCGTTCAACATGCGCGACATCGTCGAATACCAGGCGCAGAACCTGTGGTTCATCATTCCGCAGTTCTTCGGCTTCTGTACCTTCTTCATCGCTGGCGTCGCCGTGACTCACCGTCACCCGTTCGACCAGCCGGAAGCGGAACAGGAACTGGCCGACGGTTACCACATTGAATACGCCGGTATGAAATGGGGCATGTTCTTCGTCGGTGAATACATCGGCATCATCCTGATCTCGGCGCTGCTGGTCACCCTGTTCTTCGGTGGCTGGCACGGTCCGTTCGGCATCCTGCCGCAACTGTCCTTCGTCTGGTTCGCACTGAAGACCGCGTTCTTCATCATGCTGTTCATCCTGCTGCGCGCTTCCATCCCGCGTCCGCGTTATGACCAGGTGATGGATTTCAGCTGGAAATTCTGCCTGCCACTGACCCTGATCAATTTGCTGGTGACCGCTGCGGTTGTGTTGATGAACACGCCTGCGGTTGCGGTTCAGTGAGGATTTGACCCATGTTCAAATATATTGGCGACATCGTTAAGGGTACCGGTACCCAGTTGCGCAGCCTGGTCATGGTCTTCGGCCATGGCTTTCGCAAGCGCGACACCCTGCAATACCCCGAAGAGCAGGTCTATCTGCCGCCGCGCTACCGTGGCCGCATCGTCCTGACCCGCGACCCCGATGGCGAAGAACGCTGCGTAGCCTGCAACCTGTGCGCCGTGGCCTGCCCGGTGGGTTGCATCTCGCTGCAGAAAGCTGAAACCGAAGACGGTCGCTGGTACCCGGACTTCTTCCGGATCAACTTCTCGCGCTGCATTTTCTGCGGTCTCTGCGAGGAAGCCTGCCCGACCACCGCAATCCAGCTGACCCCGGATTTCGAGATGGCCGAGTTCAAACGTCAGGACCTGGTGTACGAGAAAGAAGATCTGCTGATCTCCGGCCCCGGCAAAAACCCTGATTACAACTTCTATCGTGTTGCAGGTATGGCAATCGCTGGCAAGCCGAAAGGCGCTGCGCAGAACGAAGCCGAACCGATCAACGTGAAGAGCTTGCTGCCTTAAGGAAGAACGATGGAATTCGCTTTCTATTTCGCATCGGGTATTGCTGTGGTGTCCACGCTGCGTGTGGTCACCAACACCAACCCTGTGCACGCCCTGCTCTACCTGATCATCTCGTTGATCGCCGTGGCCATGACCTTCTTCGCCCTCGGCGCGCCGTTCGCCGGTGTGCTGGAAGTGATCGCCTACGCCGGTGCCATCATGGTGCTGTTCGTGTTCGTGGTGATGATGCTCAACCTCGGTCCCGCCTCGGTGCAGCAGGAACGCACCTGGCTCAAGCCCGGCATCTGGGCAGGACCGGTGATTCTTGCCGCGCTGCTGCTGGCCGAACTGCTGTATGTGCTGTTCGCTCACCAGAGCGGCCAGGCCATCGGCCACACCACCGTAGACGCGAAAGCCGTGGGCATCAGCCTGTTCGGCCCGTACCTGCTGGTGGTCGAACTCGCCTCGATGCTGCTGCTCGCCGCAGCCGTCACGGCGTTCCATTTGGGCCGTAACGAGGCGAAGGAGTAAGACATGCCTGCTATCCCTCTCGAACATGGTTTAGCCGTTGCCGGCATCCTGTTCTGCCTTGGTCTGGTCGGCCTGATGGTCCGCCGCAACATTTTGTTCGTGTTGATGAGTCTGGAAGTGATGATGAACGCCTCTGCCCTGGCCTTCATCGTTGCGGGCGCCCGCTGGGCGCAGCCGGATGGACAGATCATGTTCATCCTGGTGATCAGCCTTGCAGCGGCCGAGGCCAGTATTGGCCTGGCGATCCTGCTGCAGCTGTATCGCCGCTTCCACACGCTCGATATCGACGCTGCCAGTGAGATGCGCGGATGAACCTACTCTTTCTGACTTTCGTATTCCCTCTGATCGGGTTCCTGTTGCTGTCGTTCTCGCGCGGCCGCTTCTCGGAAAACCTCTCGGCGCTGATCGGTGTCGGTTCGATCGGCCTGTCGGCCATCGTCACCGCTTACGTGATCTGGCAATTCAACGTCGCGCCGCCGGAAGGTGGCGTGTACACCCAGGTGCTGTGGCGCTGGATGTCGGTGGAAGGTTTCCAGCCGAACTTCGCGCTGTATCTGGATGGCCTCTCGGTGACCATGCTCGGCGTGGTCGTCGGCGTCGGCTTCCTGATCCACCTGTTCGCGTCCTGGTACATGCGTGGCGAAGACGGTTACTCGCGCTTCTTCTCGTACACCAACCTGTTCATCGCCAGCATGCTGTTCCTGATCCTCGGCGATAACCTGCTGTTCATCTACTTCGGTTGGGAAGGCGTGGGCCTGTGCTCGTACCTGTTGATCGGTTTCTACTACAGCAACCGCAACAACGGTAACGCGGCACTCAAGGCATTCATCGTCACCCGCATCGGCGACGTGTTCATGGCCATCGGCCTGTTCATCCTGTTCCAGCAACTGGGCACGTTGAACGTCCAGGAACTGCTGGTGCGTGCGCCTGAGCACTTCAAGGTCGGCGATTTCTGGATCGTTCTGGCAACCCTGATGCTGCTCGGCGGTGCTGTCGGCAAATCGGCGCAACTGCCGCTGCAAACCTGGCTCGCCGACGCAATGGCCGGCCCTACCCCGGTTTCGGCACTGATCCACGCCGCAACCATGGTGACCGCCGGTGTCTACCTGATTGCCCGTACCCATGGTCTGTTCGCCTTGGCGCCGGACATCCTGCACCTCGTCGGCATCGTCGGTGGCGTGACCCTGGTACTGGCCGGTTTCGCCGCGCTGGTACAGACCGACATCAAACGTATCCTCGCCTACTCGACCATGAGCCAGATCGGCTACATGTTCCTGGCGCTGGGCGTTGGCGCATGGGAAGGCGCGATCTTCCACCTGATGACCCACGCCTTCTTCAAGGCCCTGCTGTTCCTTGCTTCCGGTGCGGTGATCGTTGCCTGCCACCACGAGCAGAACATCTTCAAGATGGGCGGGCTGTGGAAGAAACTGCCACTGGCCTACGCCAGCTTCATCGTCGGTGGTGCTGCGCTGGCCGCTCTGCCACTGGTTACCGCAGGCTTCTACTCCAAGGACGAAATCCTCTGGGAAGCGTTCGCCAGCGGTAACCAGGGTCTGCTTTACGCAGGTCTGGTCGGTGCGTTCATGACGTCGCTGTACACCTTCCGCCTGATCTTCATCGCGTTCCACGGTGAAGCCAAGACCGAAGCCCACGCCGGCCACGGCATTGCCCACTGGCTGCCACTGTCGGTGCTGATCGTGCTGTCAACTTTCGTCGGCGCGATGATCGTGCCGCCGCTGCACGGCGTACTGCCGCAAAGCGTCGGGCATGCCGGTGGCGAAGCCAAGCACAGTCTGGAAATCGCCTCGGGCGCCATCGCCCTGGCCGGTATCCTGCTGGCAGCGCTGCTGTTCCTTGGCAAGCGTCGCTTCGTCACGGCGATCGCCAACAGCGGCATCGGCCGTTTCCTTTCGGCCTGGTGGTTCGCTGCCTGGGGCTTCGACTGGATCTACGACAAACTGTTCGTCAAGCCGTACCTTGCGATCAGCCATGTACTGCGCAAAGACC
The DNA here is from genome assembly GCF_007293365.2 of Pseudomonas sp. ef1. Taxonomy (NCBI): domain Bacteria; kingdom Pseudomonadati; phylum Pseudomonadota; class Gammaproteobacteria; order Pseudomonadales; family Pseudomonadaceae; genus Pseudomonas; species Pseudomonas sp. ef1. The sequence goes on from NZ_CM129815.1 coordinate 4,730,473, forward strand.
CGCTCGACCAGACCATCGGTCTGATCCCGCGTATGGCCAAGGGTGGTCATACTGCCCTGAGCCGCACCGAGACCGGTCAACTGCGTTGGTACGCCGCCTCGATGGCTGCTGGTGCCGTGCTGGTGATCGGCGCCATCGTGCTGGTAGCGGTCTGATATGAACCTTGCGAATTTGCGAAAGGAAACGAGCCCGTCATGATTCTGCCTTGGCTAATCCTGATCCCCTTCATCGGCGGCCTGCTGTGCTGGATGGGTGAGCGCTTCGGCGCTACCCTCCCGCGCTGGATTGCGCTGTTGACCATGACCCTGGAACTCGCGCTCGGCCTCTGGCTGTGGGCCCACGGTGACTATTCATTCGCACCGGCGCCGGGCGCCGATCCGACCTGGGCGCTTGAGTTCAAGCATGTCTGGATCCAGCGTTTCGGCATCAACGTGCACCTGGCCCTCGACGGCCTGTCGCTGTTGATGATCCTGCTGACCGGTCTGCTGGGTATCCTCTCGGTACTCTGCTCGTGGAAAGAGATTCAACGTCATGTTGGCTTCTTCCACCTGAACCTGATGTGGATCCTGGGCGGCGTCGTCGGCGTGTTCCTCGCCCTCGACCTGTTCATGTTCTTCTTCTTCTGGGAAATGATGCTGGTGCCGATGTACTTCCTCATCGCGCTCTGGGGTCACAGTTCTTCGGACGGCAAGAAAACCCGGATCTACGCAGCTACCAAGTTCTTCATCTTCACTCAGGCGTCCGGCCTGATCATGCTGGTGGCGATCCTCGGTCTGGTGCTGGTCAACTTCAACAACACCGGCGTGATCACCTTCAACTACGCCGACCTGTTGAAAACCAAGATGTCGATGACCACCGAGTACATTCTGATGCTCGGCTTCTTCATCGCTTTCGCGGTCAAGCTGCCCGTCGTACCGTTCCACTCCTGGCTGCCTGACGCTCACGCCCAGGCACCGACTGCCGGTTCCGTCGACCTCGCCGGTATCCTGCTGAAAACTGCGGCCTACGGTCTGCTGCGTTTCGCCCTGCCGCTGTTCCCGAACGCTTCGGCGGAGTTCGCGCCGATCGCCATGACCCTCGGTCTGATCGGGATCTTCTACGGCGCTTTCCTCGCGTTCGCACAAACCGACATCAAGCGTCTGATTGCCTTCTCTTCCGTTTCCCACATGGGCTTCGTGTTGATCGGCATCTACTCCGGCAGCCAACTGGCGCTGCAAGGTGCAGTGATCCAGATGCTGGCGCACGGTCTGTCGGCAGCGGCGCTGTTTATCCTCAGCGGTCAGTTGTACGAGCGTCTGCATACGCGTGACATGCGTGAGATGGGCGGTCTGTGGTCGCGTATCGCTTACCTGCCGGCGATCAGCCTGTTCTTCGCGGCGGCGTCGCTGGGCTTGCCGGGTACCGGTAACTTTGTCGGCGAGTTCCTGATCCTGATCGGTTCCTTCGCCAGCGCTCCATGGGTCACGGCGATTGCCACTTCCGGTCTGGTGTTCGGTTCGGTCTACTCGCTGATCATGATTCACCGTGCCTACTTCGGCCCGTCGAAATCCGACGCGGTGCTGCACGGCATGGACGCGCGCGAACTGATCATGGTGCTCGGTCTGGCGGTGTTGCTGATTTACCTCGGCGTCTACCCGCAACCGTTCCTCGACACCTCTGCCGCCACTATGCATGGCGTGCAGCAGTGGCTCGGCACCGCCTTCTCTCAACTCGCTTCGGCCCGGTAAGAGCGCTATGGAATTCACGATTCAACACTTTATTGCGCTTGCGCCACTGTTGATCACCAGCCTCACCATTATCGTGGTGATGCTGGCAATCGCCTGGCGCCGCAACCACTCGCAGACCTTCCTGATTTCGGTGGCGGGTCTGAACCTGGCCCTGCTGTCGATCCTGCCTGCGTTGAAAGTCGCGCCTCTGGCCGTGACCCCGTTGCTGCAGATCGACGCGTTTGCCTGTCTGTACATGGCGATGATCTTGGTCGCCACGCTCGCCTGCGTCACCCTCGCCCACGCCTATCTGGGTGATGGCGGTTCGGGTTACCCGGGCAATCGCGAAGAACTGTACCTGCTGATCCTGATGGCCGCCGCCGGTGGTCTGGTGTTGGTCAGCGCGCAGCACCTGGCCGGGTTGTTCATCGGTCTGGAACTGCTCTCGGTACCGGTCTACGGTCTGGTGGCTTACGCCTTCTTCAACAAGCGTTCGCTGGAAGCCGGCATCAAATACATGGTGCTGTCGGCTGCCGGTTCCGCGTTCCTGCTGTTCGGTATGGCGCTGCTCTACGCCGACGCCGGTTCGCTGAGCTTCGTCGGCATCGGTCAGGCCCTGGCTGCGACCGGCCTGCCAAGCCCGTTGGCGCAACTGGGCCTGGGCATGATGCTGATCGGTCTGGCGTTCAAGCTGTCGCTGGTACCGTTCCACCTGTGGACGCCGGACGTCTACGAAGGTGCTCCGGCACCAGTGGCGGCGTTCCTCGCCACCGCTTCGAAGGTCGCGGTGTTTGCGGTGATGGTGCGTCTGTTCCAGCTCTCCCCTGCTGCCAGCAGTGGTGTGCTGAGCGACGTGCTGAGCGTGATCGCGGTCGCCTCGATCCTGTTCGGTAACCTGCTGGCCCTGACCCAGAGCAACCTCAAGCGTCTGCTCGGTTACTCGTCCATCGCGCACTTCGGCTATCTGCTGATCGCACTGGTGGCGAGCAAGGGGCTGGCGGTAGAAGCCATCGGCGTCTATCTGGTGACTTATGTCATCACCAGCCTCGGCGCGTTCGGCGTGATCACCCTGATGTCCTCGCCGTACAACGGCCGCGACGCCGACGCGCTGTATGAGTACCGCGGCCTGTTCTGGCGCCGTCCGTACCTGACCGCCGTGCTCACCGTGATGATGCTGTCCCTGGCCGGCATTCCGCTGACCGCTGGTTTCATCGGCAAGTTCTACATCATCGCCAGCGGCGTCGAAACGCGTCAGTGGTGGCTGGTCGGCGCACTGGTACTGGGCAGCGCCATCGGCGTGTTCTACTACCTGCGCGTGATGGTCACCCTGTACCTGATCGAGCCAAACCTGCGTCGCCACGACGCCCAGCTGCACTGGGAACAGAAAGCAGGCGGCGTGATGCTGCTGGCCATCGCGCTGGTCGCATTCTTCCTGGGCGTGTACCCGCAGCCATTGCTGGTGCTGGTACAACAGGCGGGTCTGGCGGGCTGATTGCTCGGCTGATCTGGCTACACATGAAAACGGCACCTTCGCAGGTGCCGTTTTTTTTGGTCCGGGATTTTTTGCGCAGCAACAACCCGTGACAAGTACCGCGCCGCACTCTAGTTGCCGACGTTTGCCCAGCCATTACTTTCCATAGCGGTTACGAATGGACAAACTCGCAAACTCTCCGTCGTAGTAGCTGATAAATATCCAGCCATCGCGAGCAGTAAAATTCTCCACGGTTGGCTTGCCAGTCACCGCGACGGTCACCGGCACTCCCCCCGCCGGCAGCCCCGTGAAAGTGGAAACCGCGCGAATGCCATATCTCCAGAACGAGGCCGAACCTCCCATTTGCTGAGGGCCGAATCTTTCAGATACCTCAGCACTGTTATGCGCCAGCGACATGGGCAACTCCAGCGAACTGAATTCCAGCGCCGGCACCTTCAACCAGACTGCGAAATCGCCGGCACTGGTACTGTCGACGCAGTTCAGCAACCAGCTCACCCCGTCCTCGCCAAGCGTTTGCGGGATGCTCGGACTCAAGGTCACGCCTAGATCGGCCGCGCGCGCACTCAACTCCAGAACCACGTCCTGGCCGAGCAAAAAACTGCTGTCCTGGGGTCGCAAAGTCAATGTATGCGTGGCCCCAAGGCAGGGGTACGCCGGGGTACCACCGAACACCTGGGGGAACCCATCCAGATCAAACCTCACGGCGTCAGCCAAATCCCCCGCTTCCACTCGCCCGGGCAGCTCCCAGTCGGGCAGTATCGAACTGGCCAGACTCAAACCATAAAAACCACTGTTCGCCTCTTCGGTAGAAATATACCAATGGATTGACGATCCTTTGTTTATAGTCAGCGGCGTGCCCAGATCAGGGTTGAAAGTCAGGCCTCGTTCCTTCGCGCCCCAGAAGTTCTGCAAAGTGACGGTAGAGCCAATCAAAACACTGTCGTCGGCAATCTTCAGCTCCAGCTTATAGGGCAGGTTTTTTCTCAACAGCACGAGTTCGCTTGCAGGGTCGACGCGCTCACCGTCCAGATAAAGCTCTGCTGCCTGCGCCCAGACATCGTCCAGTACGGCATTCACTTCATAGAGTTCGGTCAAAATCACACCGGCGTTATCCTGAGTGACGTCCGCCAGAATTTCATGCTTGCCGACTGTCTCAGGTGTATAGCGATAACTGGTCCAGCCGTTGACGTCGGTCTGCGTTGTCGCCAGCAATTCCTCCTCGCCATTGACGCGCCACTTCACCTCCACGCCAGCCGCTACCTCCCCGCTGACACCGGAGATGACCTGGATTCGCAACAGCACGCTCTGCTCGGTGCCCACCACCGGTGTACCGATGGCGGGTGTAGCGTCGCCAATGGCATACCGCGATTCGCTGACCTTGAAGGAGCGAGCCTCAGTCCAGTCGGACCAGTCGCCGTCGAATGTCTGCCGGGCCTGCACGGCGTAGTCTCCGAGGGCCCACGCTTTTTCTGCGGTCCAATTCCACCGGGTTGAACCGTCGACGATGGCAAACTCTTCCTTGGGATCAAGCGCATGACGCAGGACAATCTCACCTCCCGTTGCTCCTGTGCCTCGAATCCTCGGATAGCGTGATGTTTCGGAGTTCGCCCGTGGCGCTTCGATCGATGGAGTTGACGGGGCAGCCTTGACCGTAAACCGATGCGGCGCGCTCCAATCCGAATCAGTCCCACCGCTGGCCTGTTTAGCCTCAAGGACAATGGTGCCTGGATCAAGCGGTTCCACCACTGTGAATGTCAGGATCCCGTCTGCACCCGCTGTCTCTTCGTGCAACGTCGCGCCGTTCTCAAAACGAACGGTTTGCAGCGCGCCTGGCAGGCCGGCGATCTTGAGGGAGGGATACCGTGAGGTTAAGCCCCCCGCCTGCGGTTGCTGGAATTGAGGGGCGTCGGGCCGGTCCTCCACCTCCACGGTGAACGTGCACAAGTCACTGGGGTCAGAGTCCACGCCGTCTACTGTCTGGATGACGTAGACGGTGTTTTCGCCGGGCGACCAGTCCCCCACCGGAGTGAAGAGGCGGTTGGCTCCGCTGGCAGTGAATTTGCCAGCCAACGGTCTGTTGGCCTCAGTGAACATTTGCAAGCTGACGGCGCCTGACGCTACACCGGTGATTTTCAGAGATTGCTTCAGCGCGACCGGGTGGCTTGGCGGCTCGATAGCAGGCGTCGCCGGCTTGATGGAGAACTCAAGAATCTCGGTAGCTTCAGACGTTTCCCCACCAATGCTCTGCTGTGCTTTGATCTGTTGCGGACCGGCCAGCCAGGCATACTCGAAATACCATGTCGTGCCACTGTAGGTCAGGTTGCCTTGCAGAAAGTTGCCAGCGGCATCTTGCACGGCGATCGTCGCTCCAGCCACGCAGGTTCCTTGCACCCTGAGATCGGCATGATGACTGGTGTGGGGTAAAGGCTGAGTGATTACGGGTGTGGGAGGCTTCTCTATTACCGAAACAGTGACCGGATCGCTTGGATGGGAAAGTACATCATCTACGATCTGTACCACATTGACTTTGGTGGTTCCTGTCCAGTCAATGGCCGGCGTGAAGGTGCGGAATTCGCCATCGCCGTTGAAATAACCCGGCACCGTTTCGCCGTCCTCGTAGAACATGTGCAGGGTCACGTCACCGGCATACACGCTGGAAATGCTCAGTTGGTGCTTCGAAGTGACAGGGTTGTATGGTGGTTGGATGAAGGGCTTTCCGGGAAGGATCTCTAATAAAACAGGATCGCTAAACTCGGAACCCACGCCGTTTATGTCCTGTTTTGTCATGACCTCGTTCCTCCCCGGTGTCCACCCGTATCTTGGCGTGAAGGTGGCGGGAGTACTGTAAGCGCTGAATTCGCCATCCAGCCTGATGCCCGCTGCCGTGTACATTCGCAGGATGACGGGACCGTATGAACGTCCCCTGTTGATGTTCAGCACTTGACCCAATGTTGCCGGGATGGGTGGTTGTTCTATTTCCGGCTTCGGCGGGGGCGCATACACAGTAACAACATTACTAGGCCGCGACGCGCCACCGTCGACGCTCTGCACGACCACGATTTTGCGCGTGCCTGCCCAGTCCGCAGCGGGTGTGAAGATACGAGACGTGTCGACTCCCGTGAAATCACCTTCAATCGCCGCCCCGTCCTCGGTAAGCATTTGCAAGGTAACGGCGCCGGGGTCGACCCCGATAATGTTCAGTCGCTGTCTCGGCAAGGCAGGTTTTGGTGGCGGCTCGATTTCCGGCTTGGCGGGTATGACCAAAAACCTGACAACGTTGCTTGGTGCGGATGGCACTCCGTCGACGAACTGCACGGCCATGACCGCATTTTAGCCCGCTGGCCATCGCGGCGAGGGTTTGAACTTGCGTGGGGTTCCAGTGGTGAATTCGCCCGTCACCGGTGCGCCTGCTTCGGTAAGCATCTGCAACACACTGCCCGACGAAGATGGAGGGGCCGACACAAGCGTCAGTTGTAGGTCCGAGCTCACGGAGCCTGGCGGATTGGCAAGCGACAGTTCAGAGGGTTGTACCGCAAGGGTAACCAGATTGCTCCAATTGACGACGCCACCCACGACCTGCTGAACGCTGACCGTGGTTTTTCCCTGCTTCCACTCCTCCTTCGGGGTGAAGTACCGGACGGAGCCGCTTTCCAGGAAGGTGCCTTCAACCAATCCGCCGCCCTGTATGTACATTCGCAAGTGGTCATCGCTGGCCAGGAAAAAACTGATGGCCAGCTTTTCTTTCGCGGCTGCCGGATCAGATGGCGGAGCAATGAAGAGTTTCACCACTATAGGCACCAGCGCGCTTGGATTGGAGCGGACACCGCCTACGGTCTGTACGATTTTGACCTGGCTGGATACAGACCAGTCCTGCGCCGGGGTGAAGGTACGGGACGTACCACTACCGGTAAATTCACCCGCCACGCTTTCGCCAACTTCGTTGAATATTTCCAGCAAGGTAGCATCGGGTGAAACGAATTTGATACTCAGCGTCTGCCGGGCTGCAATCGGGACGGCGGGAGGCTCGATGACCGGACTCGAGGGTCGAATCTTGACGGATACCGCACTGCTCGGGTCGGATGTCGCTCCGTCCACTGTCTGCACCGCCCTGAGGCTTGTGGTGCCTACCGCCCACTGTCCCGACGGTGTAAAAGTGCATGTGAAGCGATCGAAAGTGCCAACGACAATTTCGTCTTTGTCAGTGAATATTTGCACGGATGCCCTTTCGGGCCAGACATTCATAATCTTCAGCGCCTGTTTTACCGAGCTGGATGCGGGTGGAACTTCAATCCGTGGAGTTGGCGGTTTTACGTTGACGACGTAGGTATCTGACCAGTCAGAGCTCTGTCCGCTGACCGATGCCACCTGTTTTGCAGTGAGCAGATGCTTGCCAGGAAGCCACGCTTCAACACTGAGCGCCAACCAGGTGCCGTCCTGCCAGACAGTCGTGGCTAACTGAATTCCCTTGCTCTTGTCTTCAAGCCAGAGCTCAAGTTTCGCGCCCGCCAAGCCACCGCCGCCGTGGACGCTGAGTTTACGTTCCGGATAAACAGTTGTGCCAAGAATGTGGGGCGCAAAAAGAACCGCAAAAGAGGAATGGACTGCCCAGCGAGAGGGTACATCCTCATAGAGCTGCAAGGCTGTTATCGAAAAGCTCTCGGTCATGGACAAAGGCTTTGTCAGGGGAGTCGTCCATCTGCCATGGTTGTCTACAATTGCAGCTCCGATCACCAACTCAAGTTGATCAACCTCATACAGTTTAACCAAGGCGCCTGGATAACCTGTCCCACTTATTTGCGGCAGCGGCGAATGTACAACATGAGGATGCACGATAATGGGAGGACGAAAGTCAACTTCAAAACTCATGGTTACCGAGGTATCTTTCGACTTGTCAGCACTAAGCTCATGATCAAACACAAACTTGAAATTAATCTCCGCCGAATGCTTGTTACCTGTTACGGAGCCTCCACCACTGATAGCATGCCATCGACCATCCTGAATCGCATCATCGTTCGTTAGTTCCGTCTCAGGCCACCTCCCTGACGAGCTGAAACTCAAGTAGACATTGCCCTTTCGCCTGCCATTATTGGTGGCCGCGTACTGCTTCGCGTGACAAGTAAACAAAGTACCTGAAGGATTCCAAAAACTTTCAACTGTAAGAAATGCCTCCCACGGAAGGAATAAATCCGGATATTTCACATGCATTGTAATTGTTGAAACATGCCTGACATATCTTCCTTCGGCAGCCTCTCTCTGAATAATTGAACTGTCTTCTTTCTTAGTGACGTCATTTTCCATTATGGCTTCTCGGATGAATAGGTTCATATCAGACAAACGCACAACGCCAGACAACAATCAAAACAGAGCGAAGCGTGCCTTTATATGGAAAGGAAACTTCAGTTCACAGTAATTCACTACAGAGCTCATTCACACTGTCATTCCTGACAGGCTTTTATAATAAATCGCGATTGCCAGAACAAAACAAAATGGCTTCTCATTATAAAAACGGAAACATCAAAGACAAAACGGACGAAACCGAAAACCAAGACAACCGAAGCCGCCAACACATAAAGCCCTTAGATTATTCCGTTTTATTCGAATTAGTTCTAATCAATGCGGCAACACCTGTCAGGTCTGACAGGTTACGTCCCTGTTGTTTACCGTTAGTTTGCTCTAACCGCGCATTGCCTCAATGCCACTCTTGAAAGTAGGAGAATCACAATCATGGCTGACAACAACTCGTTGCTGCAGAGACTGGTAAAGCCACACGTTTCGGTACAGAAAGACCGCAGCGACTTCCCCACCGCCATGCAGCAAATGGGCTTCACGTCAGTTTTCGACATCGTCCGTTTATCCAAAGCAGCGTTCGCTCGCCAGCTCGCCCTTCACAGCGACGCCAACGCCGATGTGGCTTATGACAATGCGATGAAGTATGCGGCGCTCATTTCGCGCCTGTATCGGGAATACCAGACCTCTTCCGGCACGTTGCAGCAACTGGCTCAACGCAGTGGTGTGAGCTCGCTGGTTTCGCTGGGCGCTACCTATCAACGCATGTTCAATGAAAACTGGGACGAGTTCACCAAGGTCGGAGCCATTGCCGCCAACGATAGTCCGGTGGCCTACCTGACTGAACTGCGGAGATTTTCCCTGCAACTGGAAGCCACCAGTGAGGATCCCAAGCGACTGTTGATGGACCAACGCCGTCCTGACCTCAAGGACCTGTTGATCAGCCAGGAGAGCACCTTCACACCGAGGCCAATGCTGGAAATTGTCACGCAGGTATTGGAAAGTCATCTGCGCACCTATCTGGATGGCAATCTTCCCGACAAAAGCAAATCCACCTATCAGGTACTGGCCGAACGGAGCTACCCCTTCGAACTGCCCTACAACTTCTATCATCACCAATGCCAACTTGGGCTCGCTGATAATAAGCCGCGTCTGGGCGAGTTGAATTACCGGGCCAGTCTGTTGCTACCGATCAAACAGGTGGCAATCAATGACTATGGGCAATTGCAGCAACCGGCGCTACAGGCACAACGGTTGCTGTGCGGGTTGAGCCCACAACAACAGCAATTGCTGCTCGCCCCCCCGGTGTTCAGCCATTTTTATCTGACCCGCAGCAATCTCATCAAAGGCTGGCAAAACCCTCTCACTGCCTACCTGCGGCCACATACCACACCAAGCAGATGTTACTTGCTCCTGTCCGGGCAGCCCGACGACGTGGTCGCGACTCCGTTGGCGGACGCACCAACCAATCAAGGCGGCTCCAAAACCGTTGTCTCACTGACCTTTCGTAGAGACGACAAGACCGTGCCTGCCAGTATCGATCTGAGCTCTAACGTCCCGGACCTCACAGGGACTGGCTGGCTGGTAAATCGTCTGCACGCTGCGACAGATAAACCCATCGTTGTGCATTTCCAGGCTGCCACCCTTCCCACGCCGACCGAGCAGGAATACACAGCCAGATTCGATCTGATCACCGCCACCGGGACGGTGGAGCAACCGGTTCGTCTGGCCAGACAGCGCTTCGCCTTTACGCTCGATGACCAGTACCGCCTGACGACGACAGAAAAGAACTTTTTCAAAGGCGCCTACGGTGTCGAAGTCACCAGCGATGCGCCTGTGCAGCAATTGACCCTGTTGACCGACTTCATGCAGCACACTGGCCTCACCGCTGAACAGGTCGAGCAACTTGTGGCCCGCCGCAGCTTTGCAGTGCGATTGTCGCCCAATTGTCCATACCTGCAGCCGACCCCGAACAGGATTGACCTGCTGACCGGGTCATTTCCAAATCACTACGGTGCCTGCTACGTCAATGGCATCGGTCCCGGTGCTGAACTGTCCGACAACGCGCCGGAACCGGCCCCGGAAACAGACCTGAGCGATGAGTCAGACCACGCCATAGGACTGGAGCGGATAGCGTCGGGTGACAACACACAATGGCGTCTGACCAAAACCTCACTTGATCGTCTCGATCGTCTTCAGCGGATGATCCGCCTGCAACGCTGGAGCGGCATTCCTTTCGCCAGGCTCGACACGTTGATCTGCAGTGCCATGCGCGCCGAGGGCGAACCAAACCTGGGCATGGAACTCAACGAAAACACCCTGCGTGCGCTGGGCGTCTATCGCTACCTGAACCAGCGCTACAGCATCGAACCTGAAGAGTTCGCGGCGCTGCTGCACGACCTCAGCCCCTTTGCCAGCGGCAAGGACGCGGTGCCGTTGTTCGATCAAGTGTTCAACCATGTGCAACTGTTCGACACACCGCTGATTCTCGATCAAACACCCATCGATTTGACCACCCTCGATGCCGCGACGCAGAAAACCCTGCTGCAACTCTGTGCCGGGCTCGGTGTACAACCCACCGAAGACTCTTTGCTGTTGATTGCCCGTCAGACCGAAAAGCACGTGGGCGCGCTCAAGCGTGACTTGCCTACCGTTTCCTCGTTGTACCGCCAGGCGCGGATAGCCCGGTTGTTCGGTCACTCGGTCGAAGAACTGCTGGCGTTGGCGGGACTTCTCGGAGGCTCGTCTTACACAACCGCACTGGCCAGCGGCCGCTTGAGTGCAACGACTGCGGATGCGAATCCGGACATCCTCGATGTGCTGATGCAACTGGATTGGGCCTTCGCCTGGCTCAAAGACAGTCAGCAGACCGTGACGCAGGTATTGCAACGCCTGGGCATCGATGCCCCGCCAAATCCCGAAGAGCAGGAAAATGATCAGCAGATCAGATTGGCTGAGCAAGCTCCCCTGCCCGATGAGTTGCGGGCGCGTCTGACCACGCTGCAGAGCGATACGCGCCGCAGCCTGGCGACCGAGGCGCAGGTCAATGCGCTGGGTCTGCCACTGCAAGAGGATGGCAAACGCAAGCGAGGAGAAATCAACTGGTTTCAGTTGCTGATCGAACACCATCTGATCACTGCTGACGGCCTGCTGTCTGGCCTTGATCGCACACTGACCCTGACAGATGAACCCGTTGCCTGGTTACAGGCCGATGTCGCGCAAGCGCTCAAAGGTCTAGGGCTGGCCCAACCTGTCAAAGATGCTTGCGCAGACAGACTCGTCAAGTTCCTGCTCGATGTGCATGACCGTCAGGCCCAGTTGCTCGAAGGGCTTTTCCAGGAAACCGCGAAACTCGCGCCGGATTGCTGCCGGGCGGTCATTCACTGGGCGTGGGCCACGCCCTATAGCATTTTGCAGCAAGCACTCAAGACCCCGCTGCCCCAAGCGTTGATCGAGGATTATCAACGGGTGGCTCGCCACGCCGAGATCGTCAGAGAGCTGCGTTTGAGCAATAGCGCTCTGCGCCTGTTTGCAATCAATCCGATGTGGCTGGGTGGCGCGGCATACGAGGAAGGCAGTAACAGCATGCCTTCGCTTTCCGATCTCTATCTGCTTGAACGCTTCAGTCATTGGTTCCACAGCCAGAGCCAGTCCGAAGACCATGTCCTGAGTTATTTCAGCTGCGCCAATCCAGCCAAGGCCCAATTGAAAAACAAGGCCCTGCGCCAGCTCGCCAGCGAAACGGCCGATGCTGCCCTTGCTCGTTTGCTGAACTGGCCGCAGGCGCAAGTTGCCGAGCTGACCAGCTCGCTCCCCGATAAACGCGCCACCTCGATGGCTCAAGTCGACTGGGTCCGTCCTTGTCAGGCCAGCGGCTTGGCCGCCAAAACCCTATTGCAAGCCACCGCGCTGGGCGAACAAAGCGATCTGCTGGCCTGGAAAGCCGTCGGTGAGGGAGTCATGGCCGCCCACTCTAACGCCGCCCCATCACGTGACAATGGTTGAGGACCGATCATGACGACTGCCTTCGATGCGCCGCTTAACGAAGCACTGCGTGACGCGATGCTCGCCCTTTATCTGCACGAAGCCATACCCAGCGATCCCTACCTGATCGAGCAAGGGCTGGCTCAAACGATCAAGACCGCCAACGACCTTTATGAATTCTGGTTGCTGGATGTACTGGTCAGCCAGGATGTCCCGACCAGTCCGGTGGCCTGCGCCATTGCCAGCTACCAACAGCAAATCAACAGCATGATGCTGAACCTGGAGCCCGGTTACAGCGATGACAGCTTCACGTCTTTGCAAACCAGCACTTGGCGCGACGGCCTCAATCGCTACTCGATCTGGCCCGCCCTCCAGCAGTTGCGCACGTTCCCGGACATCTATCTGGACCCGACTTTGCGCCTGACCAAGAGCGCCAGTTTCGAGCAACTGGAGAATGACCTCAACCAGGCGCAGATTCAGCCCGAAACAGTACAAACCGCAGTGCTGGCTTACCTTGCCAGGTTCGAAGAAATTGCCAACCTGAAAATCTGCAATGGCTACATTGACGGGGAAGATTTTGCCAACAGTACTTATTATTTCATCGGCAAATCCCCTGCCGAGAATGCTTATTACTGGCGCTCACTGGACATGTCGCAGCGCGCGGTCAAAGCGCCCGCGAGTGCAGCAGGCGAAACCCCGGTCAAATATGACAAGCCGCTGCCCAATGCCTGGTCGGATTGGCAAAAAGCCAACGTGCCCATTTCGGAAAAGGCGCTGGAACACACCATTCGCCCCTGCTGGTTCAACAATCGTCTGTTCGTGATCTGGGCCGAGCTGGAGCTTCAGGATGCGGACGCCATGCAGGCCCCCGTTGACGGCAAGGCCGACCAGAGCGTCAAGGTCAATCCCAGGTTCCGCCTATATGCCAGCTACAAGAAATATGACGAGACCTGGAGTACGCCGCGGGTCTATATCGAGAGTTATTGCAAGACAGAGACACTGGTCGCGAAACCTCTGGAAGAAATTGCTGAGCAAACCCAGACCATCGCGGTGTATGACCACTCGACGTCGCCCGACTCCATGAAAGTCTTGATGTATTCGGGGTACAAGGGCGGCGATGATCACAACAACGACAGATACGATTTTCTGCGTACGATACAAATCGACAAGAACTTCAATGTGACGCCACTGTTTCCTTCATCCGGCGTAGTAGCAGCCGGCAATATGATCCCAGCGTCGTCCGCCGGGATCTTCGAAAAAAGCGAACAGCACGTACGACTCATAGGCCACATCTTCGCTAAACCGGAAGCTGCTGAACGTTTTCAATATTGGCTGCCCGCCACTAAACCCGTGTTCGGCGCTGTAGAACACGAAATACCGTACGCAGACAAACAAACCTGGAACTTCAATGGCTGGCAATCGCGCATCGCGACCATGCAGGAAGGTATCGACCTTTACTATCGACCAGGCCGGTCCAGTCTCGAGTTGGTTCTCAGACTTGATGAGCGATTTCCAGATGTCACAACGCTGAAATTCTCCATCGCCAGCGCTGACGACAAAGAACTCTTTCACTTGACGCTGGTGTTCAATCACACAGCTGAAAGTCGGTGGCGCACCTTGCTTGAGGGCTCTGAGATCACGTCTGTCGGTGAATTCATGAACATGCAGGACACAGCGTATTGCTTCAGAGGTTTTCCAGACAGCATCAGGAGCCTGATCTCGGATTCCGACAGCAACAACCGAACGGAATTTACCGTCCCGCGCATACCGCCGGGTGGCACTGCGTCACTGGCAGGCAAGGTCGCGGGCTCGGACATACTTGATTTGCTGCGGGATCACCCGAATACCATCCAGGTCGTCGACGTTTGGCGAAGCCCCAAAGGCGGTGAAAGCTCTACAACCCTACTGCTACCGAACATTCGTAACCACATTTTCGAGGCTTACGGATATCAGCTGTTCTTAGGGCACCCTCTGGACGTACAGGCGGCTGAATTTCCTGAATCACTTGAGCAGATACGCCCTTTATATACCTCGGGCGTCGTTGAAAGCTTGAACCAATACGACGGCGGCGGCGGATATGAGATGAGCCTGGACAAGGTCAGACATTTGCCCGACGGCTGGCCGGTCGAGTGGCCTGCGTCCGATGCAGCGCTGAAAATCCCTTTCGTATATGGCGTCTTGATCCATAGAGACAGTCCCATCGGCTATACACCCGTCGGCGGAGCTCTGAAAGCGCTATCGATTACCTGGGGGGAGGCGCTCGAAGTCGAACACCAGATCGCGCCGCGCATCAGCAACGATGACAACCCCTCGCTGGGCACAGCCCAATTCATTGACTTCAGAGGCTCCAGCATTGAGTTCAGCGATGGGGGCCGACCTGAACAGGCATTCCGTGTGCCTGTGCGCATGAACAGCACCTTTGCGCGACAACTGATCAACCTTGCCGAAAGCGGCATGGAACCTCTGCTGAGCTGGGAAACCCAGACCCAGCACACAGAACCACCTATCCCGGACGGTCAGGGGTCGCAAGCCATGGATTTCTCGGGCGCTTACTACCTGTATTTCCTGGAACTGTTCCTGTACCTGCCCTGGCTGGTGGCCTACCGCTTGAACGAAGAGCAGCAGTACGACGAAGCGAAACAGTGGCTTGCGTATCTGTTTGACCCGACACGACAAAGCGCTGACCCGGGACACCCCGGTTACTGGCAGGCCGTACCGTTGGAAGAGCCGGTATGGCCCGGTCCGGTAGACCCCAGCCTGGCCATTCTGTACCCGGACGATCCGCATCAGATTGCCTTGAGTTTTCCGGTGCACTTTCGCAAGGCGCTGTGGAAACTGTTTATCGAGATCGAAAGCCGCCAGGCTGATCTGGCGTATGCAGAGTTGACACCGGACGGCCTGGCTGAAGCCAAGATGCGCTACGTCCACATCATGGATCTGCTGGGACCGCGCCCGGATGTACGCCAGATCGACGAATGGTTGCCGCTCACGCTCGACGAATTGAGTTCGTCGAAGAATGTGCAACTGCGTCAATTCGAACAGCGCCTGATCAGCGCCCACCAGCAGCTGCAACAACAGCCACCTTTGCGTATCGGCAGGGCCCCGGCTTCGCAGCCTGCACCACTATTGTGTCTGCGGCCTGACGGCCATGACCCGCTACTGGCGAGCGCGGACACTGAGTATTTCCGTCGGCCCTTCAACCCCGAACTGATCATGCACTGGGATCGAGCCGAAAGCCGCTTGTTTAACCTGCGACATAACCTCGATATGGCCGGCGCTCCGCTGAACCTGCCGTTATTCGCCACGCCGCTGGATCCGCGCGCACTGCTCGCCGCGTGGGGCCAAGGCTTGTCCGGGGCAGCACTCAGCCGCTTGTTGAACCCGCAGATTCCCCATTGTCGCTTCAGTTTCATGTTCGCACTCGCGCAGAACGCGGTGGACAGCGTGATCGCGTTCGGCGCCACGCTACTGTCGCTGATCGAACGCAAGGAGCAGGCGCAGTACCTGGAACTGCAACAGCAGCAGGCGTGGAACCTCGCGGAGATGGCGGTGCAAATACAGGTTCAGGCCGAGAAGATTGATGAAAAAAACAAGGAGGCGTTGCTGGCGAGTCAGGACACCATTCTGGACCGAGTGAGTTATTACGAGAAATTGCTGAAAGACGGTGTCAGCACCTTGGAAATCGGCGCGGGAGCTTCTTACCTGCTGGGAAGTCTCGGCCAGACCGGAGCGACGATTGCCCACGGAATCGGCCAGGCAATGACTGTAGCACCGAACATATTTGGCATGGCGGCCGGTGGCGCACGCCTGGAAGGTGCTGCCAACGGCTTCGCGGCCCATATGCAAGCTTTTTCACACGTTGCGTATGGCGCAAGCCAAACCATGGATCGCATCGAACAATACCGGCGCCGCGCCCAGGAATGGACCCAGGCCCGCGACCAGGCAAAACTCGAAGCCGAGCAAATCAAGGCCCAGCTTGCCGTCTCCGACGAACAACATAAAGCCACGCAACTGCAACTGCGCCAGGCGCGAGCAGCACTCAACCAGGCCAAGGCCACCCACGATTTCCTACTGAGCAGCAATCGTTTCAGCCGATCGCAGACCTACGACTGGCTCAACAGCAAATTCGCCGGTTTCTACCATACCGCCTTCACCAACGCACAATCGCTATGCCAGGCCGCTGAGGCCTGCTGGCAATACGAAATGGGCGATTTCACCCGAACCTTTGTCCATCCCGGCGCGTGGAATGCCACGTACCGCGGCCTCGGTGCCGGGGAAGAGTTGAAGATGAGCCTGCAACAGATGTACAGCCAGTACGTGCAGCACAACCGCCGCGATCTGGAAATCAGGAAAACCGTGTCACTGAAGGATTTGACCGGCAAGGACCCGAGTTCAACCATCAATAAACCGTGGGCACAGATCAAGCAATCGCTGGTGGACAACGGCACGTGTGAATTGGAACTGACTCAGCAAATGTTCGACGATGATTACGCCGGGCAAAATCATTACCTGCGCCGGATCAAGACTATAAGCGTGACGCTACCGGCCGTGCTCGGGCCTTATCAAGATATTCGGGCGGTGCTGAAACAGACCTACAGCAAAGTTGAAATGGCCCCCACGGTCGGCAGCAGCGTCAAAGAAAACCTGCGATCCAGTCAACAGATCGCCCTGTCGAGTTCGCTGGAAGACAACGGCATGTTTCAGCTCAACTTCCAGGACGAACGCTATCTGCCATTCGAATACACCGGCGCGATTTCACGCTGGATCCTGACGTTTCCCAAGGGTCAGGAGCACATACTCCAGCGCTTGCCCGACATCATCCTGCATGTGTGCTACACCGCGAGATGCGAAGGCGGTTCGCTATGAACGAACAGCCGCCGCCGCAACAGTCGACAATGCAGATCAACACACCGAGCCTGCCCAAGGGCGGCGGCGCCATCCAGAGTATTGGCAAGGGATCGGCCGGCGTGGGTACCAAAGGCACTGCGTCGCTGGAACTGTCGTTGCCGATTTCCACCGGACGCGGTTTTGCCCCGCCATTGGGTCTGGGCTATAGCAGTGGCACGGGCAACAGTTCCTGCGGGATTGGCTGGCAGTTGACGGTTGACGCGGTGACCCTGCGCACGGTCAATGGCGTGCCGACTTATGACGGCACTGACCAGGTCGTGGGGCCTGACGGTGATGTATGGCTGCCCGAGCGCAATGAAAGCACCGGTGAATTGATCTTCCGCACCACTGAGCAATACAACGGCTTGCCCCTGACGACAGCGTATGACGTCGTTCGCCACTGGCCACGGGTCGAGGGTGCATTCGCCTTGATCGAACATTGGTCGAACGAGACCGACAAAGCCGGTTTCTGGCTGATTCACGGTGCCGACGGCAGCCTGCATATCTATGGCACCACCGCCAATTCACGCCGGGCCGACCCTGCCGACCCGCAGCGCGTCGGCGTCTGGATGATCGACGAAAGCCTCAATACCCGCGGCGAACACATCATCTACGAATACAAGGCGGAAACCGAGCTGCCAGTCGCTCCGCAGTATCGCGACTATCGCGCTCAGCGCTATCTCAAACGCGTGTGTTATGGCAACGAAAAAGCCTCAGCGCACCTGTATGCCTGGGAAAGCGGTAGCCGGGAAAAACAGTTGTGGCACTTTCAACTGGTGTTCGACTATGGCGAACGCAGCAGCGATCTGGAACAAGTGCCAACGTTTGAAGAACAACAGCCATGGGCCGAGCGCAGCGACCCTTACTGGATCTACGCCTACGGTTTCGAGCTGGGCAACCGACGCCTGTGTCGACAAGTGCTGATGTTTCATCACTTCCCCGAAGAGTTGGGTGACCATCCGGTTCTGGTGCAGCGCCTGCTCCTGCAATATCGCCTCAGCCCACTGGGTTACAGCCATCTGAGCGCGGCGCATCAGCAGGCCTATGACGGCCTCGGCCAGATCGAAAGCCGACCGCCAATGGAGTTCAGCTACAACACGTTCGACCTCGCCCCGCAGCCACAGGGCTGGAAAGAATTCACGGCCATGCCCGGCCTCGACGATGGTCATCAATATCAGTTGGTTGACCTGTACGGTGAGGGCCTGGCGGGTGTGCTCTGCCGTTATGACCACGGCTGGTATTACCGCGAGCCGTTGCGCGCAGAGACCGGCAGCGACCAGGTCGAGTACAGCGAGTGGAAACTTCTTGAAGGCGTGCCGATGTCCGACGCCGGCAAACCCGTGCATCAGTCGCTTACCGATCTGACCGGCGACGGCAAGCTCGACTGGGTGCTCGCCGCGCCGGGCATGTGCGGATTTTTCACCCTCGACCCAGACCGCAACTGGTCAGGGTTCGTGCCCTTCGATGCATTTCCCGGCGAATTTTCCCACCCGATGGCGCAGATCGCCGACTTGCTGGGTGACGGCCTGAGCGACCTGACGCTGGTCGGCCCGCGCAGCGTGCGTTTGTATGCCAATCGTCGCGCGGCCGGTTTCGCCGAGAGCGTCGACGTGCCGCATGCGGAAAAAACCGCCGCAGGCGATGATGATGAGCTGCCTGTGCTGAGCAATACACCGAGCGAAATCGTTGCATTCGCCGATCTCATCGGCAGCGGTCAGCAACATCTGGTGCGGATCCGTCATAACGAAGTCAAGTGCTGGCCGAATTTGGGACATGGTCGTTTCGGCAAAGGCTTTGTGCTGTGCACCCTGCCCTTCGCCTACGATGAATTCAACGCCTCACGGGTCTTGCTGGCTGATCTCGACGGCTCGGGTGCGGCTGACCTGATCTATATGGAAGCCGAGCGCCTGCGTATTTTCATGAACCACGCCGGCAGCGGTTTCGCCCAGACCTCCATTGATCTTCCCTGGCCTGATGGCCTCGCCCATGACCCGCTCTGGCAGGTCACCAGCGCAGATCTGCAAGGCCTTGGCTGCTCGAGCCTGGTGGTGACATTGCCGCACATGTCGCCCAGGCACTGGCGTTACGATTTCGTCGACGCCAAACCCTATCTGCTCAACAGAAGCTGCAACAACATGGGTTGCAGCGCCAGCGTGAATTACCGCAGTTCGGCGCAGGAATGGCTGGATGAAAAACGTGAGCAACAGGCAGCCGGTGTTGAAAATCCGGTGTCCGGTCTACCAATGGCCATGCACCTGGTACACGAACAAATCCAAAATGATGAGATCACCGGCAACTCACTGACACAGCTCTTCAGCTATCGCGGCGGTTATTACGACCGTTTCGAGCGCGAATTCCGTGGTTTTCGCCTGCTGCTGCAAAGCGACACCGAAGCGTCAGCAACCGAGTTCACCGCGCCGATTCTCAGCAAGACCTGGTTTCACACAGGCGAAACCATCGACCCGTCAAGAACCGGTTATTACAGCCGTGACGATGATGCGGTCGATCTCAAACCCACACTGCTGCAGCTCTATCACTTCAATGATCGCATCGCGCAACCTTTCACCGAAGCCGATGAGGAGACTGCGCGAGAGATCGCCCGCACCCTGAGCGGCCGAGTGATGCGCTCGGAAGTGTTCGCCGCCGGTGACGACGCGGCGACCGCAGTCCCCTATGTGGTCCAGGAACATCGCTATGGCGCACGGGTGCTGCGCCCCAAAGGCAAGTACCAGCCTTATGCAGTGATCTTGCCCCTGGACGCGGAATCCATCAGTTATCAGTACGAACCGGCAATTGCCGACGATCCGATGTGCCAGCACCAGTTGAATCTGGAATGGGACCCCTACGGCCGTGTGGTGCATGCTTTCACGGTGAACTACGCGCGACGCAAAACCAGCAGCGATGCGCCGCCGTTCACTGAAGAGCATCAGCAGAACTGGTGGAAGGATGCTCATGACGATGCGCAACAAAAATGGTACCTGACGCAGCTCCGGTCAGAATCGATTCATTTGCCCAATGACGAGGCCTGGCGCCTTGGATTGCCCTGCCGCTTGCGCAGCAATTCGCTGGTGCTGGAAAAAGCGGCGCTGAGTGCTGCAACGATCCACCATGAACATATTTTGCTAATGGCCCGCGAGGATGGCGAATGGGCGCAGCAAGCAGTGTTGTCTGCATTGACGCTGCAGCGCTACATCGACCCTCGCAGCGGTGCAACGCTGGATCCGGGCGCCGCGACTTTCGAGGGTTTGCCCGCCTACATGGAGACGGCCGAACTGGACGCCGTCGCCCTCAGCGCATATGACAAACTCGAGGTGGATGGCCAATTACCCTTCAACCTGAAAGAAAAACTCGAATCGCAGGAGGTCGGTTACCACATCATGCCGCTGTTCCTGCCCGAGCAAGATCACGGTCCGATTGACGACCCTGACGACGCGAAGAATTATCTGTGGTCAGTGCACAGAGGTTTCTCCACCTACCACGCACTCGACGGCTTTCATAACGTGCAGAAATATCGTGAAACCCGCAGTCACGGCGAAACCCTGATTACCTATGACGCGTATTGGTGTGTGACAACCGCTGTGACCTTACCGGACGGCTGCACTACCCGCAGCCTCGACGTGGACTACCGCACCTTCCTCCCTGCGGCCATTGAAGATGCCAACCGCAACCTGCAGGAAGCGCGCTACAACGCTTTCGGCGAGCCGCTGGTGAGCAGTTTCCACGGCACCGAACTTGGAGAACCGGTGGGTTTTGACCCGCTGCAAACCTACGTCCCGCCGGCAGACCGCGACCCGGCCATTGCCATCGCCGATCCGAAACAAGCCATTGGCAACTTCGCCCGTGCCGCTTTCTGGGATACGTTCAGTTGGATGGGTTGCATCTCCCGCACGTCCTCACGCTCCCAAGAGTGGTGGGACTGGGCGAAAAGCCAAGGCTACATTCTGCCCGAAGGACACATTTGCGATCGCGCCCGACAGTACCTTGCCGCTGTGGAAAATCCCGATCTGAATGAAACCGAACTCCAGCAGCAAATCGATAATGCACAGCGTGAGCCCGTGTATGCCGTCTCTCTGGTGGCCGACCGCTATCCGCTTGATCCCGATCTGCAAGTGCGAGTCAGCATTGCTTGCCTGGACGGTTTCGGCCGCACTCTGCAAACCAAACATGAGGTCCCCCCGGGCGTGGCCTGGCAGGTCGATGACAACGGTGAGTTGGTCCTCGACGACAATGGCAAACCAATAGACGCCCAGGCCCAGCGACGCTGGCGTGTCAGCGAGCCAGTGGAATACAACAACAAAGGCCAGACTGTGCGGATTTACAGGCCCTACTTCGCCGATCAACCGCGCTACATCAATGATCGCTCGATGCGCAAGCATGCTTTTCACGACCAGCAGTTCTACGACGCGGTGGGCCGACCGACCGCAACCGTGCTGGCGAAGCAAATGCTGCAAGGCAATCCGCCGACGCTCAAACCCCTGCGCCGGGAAGTCTGGTACTGGATCTGGTGTAACGTCGCCTTCGACGAAAATGACCTGTTCGACCCGCCGCCGGAACAACGGCGACGCAACTGGTGGACAGGACGGTGAGCAAGCATGCGCAGACACCGCATCTTAGCGTCACTGATGCCCGAGGCTTACCGGTGCGGCAGGTTGCCTACTGGCGCGAAGATGGCAGCGAATCTGAAGCGCGCATCACCGCGGTTCAGCATGACGTTGCTGGGCGACGGGTGGCGCAGCGCGATCCACGATTGTTCGCCGACGCATCAGCCCCCGCCAATCTCAGGACGGTTTACTCACTGACCGGTCAGGTGCTGATCACGCTCAGCGTCGATGCCGGATGGCGCGTCAGTCTGTGGGGCGAGGCGCGTCAACCGCTGCACGGTTGGGATGGCCGGGGTAGCGTGCGCAGCATCGAGTATGACGAACAGCTGCGACCACTGGCTGTGTTCGAACACGCCGATGACGGAGAACCTTTGTGCACGGAGCGATATGGTTATGCCGGCAGCAATCCGACATTTGCCACGCGGAATCAGTGCGGACAGATCATCCGCCTCGATGATCCGGCCGGCACGCAGTCGTTCGAACAGTTCGGATTGACCGGTGGAATCATCGCGCAGTCTCGACGCTTTCTGCGCTCACTCGACCCTCCTGACTGGCCGGTATCGCTCAGCGAGCGTGACAAATTGCTCGAAGACGCACCTGCCGCCACGAGCTACTCGCGTTTCAACCCGCTCTCGGAAACCATCGAACAAATCGACGCCAGAGGACACCGACAGCTTTTCAGCCAGACCCTGGACGGCCAGTTGCGAGACGTTCGACTGCAATTGATGGGCTCCGCGCCGAAAACCCTGGTCGGCGCCATCCAGTACGATGCCCAAGGACATACCCTTCGGGAAACCGCTGACAACGGAGTGATCACCACATTGGACTACGCCGCCGAGGATGGCAGGCTGATCAGTCTGCAAAGCCAGCGCGGCAATGACATCCTGCAAGACCTGCGTTATGTCTACGACCCGGTAGGCAACGTGTTGAGTATTGAAGACGCCGCCCTCCCGATTCGATACTTTGCCAACCAGCGCATCGAACCGGTCAACCGCTACCGTTATGACAGTCTCGATCAGTTGATCGAGGCCACGGGTTGGGAGGCCGGTCAGACATCGAAGTTTTCACTGGCAGATCCTGCAGCGATCGCCAATTACACCCAGACCTATCACTATGACTGCGGTGGCAATTTGCTCGAATTGATCCACGACGGCCCACAAGGCCACGGTCACCGCCTGGTCGCCGCCAAGCACAGTAACCGCTGCTTGCCGGTGCGCGATGGCATGGACCCGGGCGAGGAAGATTTGCGCAACGGCTTCGATGCCAATGGCAATCTGCTTGGCCTGCAACCAGGACAGACTTTCAACTGGGACTTGCGTAACCGATTGCGTGAAGTCCGGCTGGTTTTGCGTGAAGACCGTTCGGCTGATAACGAGCAATACCGATACGCCGCAGACGGCATGCGCGTGCGCAAAGTGCGGCTGATGCAGACCAACGCTAAAACGCTGATGAACGAAGTGCGTTATCTGCCGAATCTGCAAATCCGTACCCACAGTGGTACGGGAGAAATACTGCAGGTGATCAGTGTCCAGGCCGGGCGCAGCAGCGTGCAGGTGTTGCACTGGGAATCCGAACCGCCCCAAGGCATCGACAACGATCAAGCGCGTTACAGCCTCAACGACCATTTGGGTTCCTGCACCCTGGAACTCGACGCCACGGGCAAGCTCATCAGTCAGGAGCGATACCACCCTTTCGGCACCACCGCGTGGTTTGCCGGGCGTAGCGAAATCGAGACAAGCTATAAAACGCTGCGCTATTCGGGCAAAGAGCGGGATGCGACCGGGCTTTATTATTACGGGTTCAGGTATTACGTGGCGGGTTGGCAGCGATGGTTGAATCCGGATCCGTCCGGGGCGATTGATGGTCTGAATCTGTTCAGCATGGTGAAAGGCAATCCGTTGGCCTACTTCGATACTGATGGGCGAATTCGTGAAGGCGTCAATGAGGAGTACCCGACTCAAGCGACCATCGGATCTTCGCCTTCGCCGCAATCATCAACGCCATTTTCAGCAAACTCTGTCATTAACGAAAGCACGAGATTTGGATTTCCTGATACACCACCATTGTCTCCAGAAGTAAAGAGCGCAAGCCACTCCATCGAAATGTTGATGGAGAAAGTGCAATTGACCGATTCTTCGCTGAAGAACAAGCCAACGTCGATTGCCGATGATATTGGTGGTCGCCCTGCTATAGGCGGCGGGGGCGAAGGAGAAATATACGAAAGCGCCGACGGAAAACATGTCTATAAAAAGTTCAGAGGAGCCGACAAGCGAAACAGTATTCCGGGGTATGTAAAAACCGAAGCCGAGGGTTTCAATGCTTACTATGGAGCAGGCTCGGCGACGGCACTTATTGAAGACAATCAGAGTTACCTCAAGATGATAAAACTCGATGGCATCCCCCTCGGCGACATCAAGAAAGGTTCCATTCCGGCAAGCGGCGCCAATGCACTTTTGGAGATGTTTAATGAAATGGAAGCAAAGGACCTATATCACCAGGATGTACAGGACCATAATTTCCTCTGGTCGGAGAGAGATACTAAAGTTTACCCCGTCGACATGCAGCCGTTCCCCTTTGAGCTTGCCCAGTACACGATAGACTCATACGAGCGAAGTAAAAAACAGTTGCTGACTCAATTTGCTCGCAACGTGAAACGCTGACTTCCATCCCCCCTCAAGCCCTTGAAGGGACATCGAGGTGTATGCGAATGCGTGCATTACAGTACATATGGGAGCCAGGCCGCTGTCGATTCAAGTAAAGGGGGAGAAAAGCAAACGGCACCTTCCGGTGCCGTTTGCTTCTTACATTTCCAACATCACTTGCGCGCATCCGCCCAGGATTTCAGCAGTTCGCTATAGCTCACCGTTTCACCCTTCGGCTTCTCGTTGGCCAGTTTCGGCTTCGGTGCGCCCGGCTGATCAAACCAGTATTGCGCATCGCGTTCCGGGTTCATCTTCGGCGCGCAAGTGGCCTGGGCCTTGGAGCGTTCGAGGCGTTCCATGATGCGGTCCTGATCCTTGGCCAGGCCATCAAGCGCCTGTTGTGGGGTCTTCTCGCCGCTGGCGGCTTCGGCGATATGGCTCCACCACAGCTGAGCGAGACGTGGATAGTCGGGCACGTTGGTGCCAGTCGGCGACCATTGCACGCGGGCCGGGCTGCGATAGAACTCGACCAGACCACCGAGTTTCGGCGCCAGATCGGTCATGGCCTGCGAGTTGATGTCCGACTCGCGAATAGGTGTCAGACCGACGATGGTTTTCTTCAGCGAAACAGTTTTCGAGGTGACGAACTGCGCGTACAGCCACGCCGCGAGTTTCTGTTTCTCAGGCGTGGATTTCATGAACGTCCACGACCCCACATCCTGATAGCCGAGCTTCATGCCCTCTTCCCAATACGGGCCTTTAGGCGACGGTGCCATGCGCCATTTCGGCGTGCCGTCGGCGTTGACCACCGGCAGGCCGGGTTTGGTCATGTCGGCGGTGAACGCGGTGTACCAGAAAATCTGCTGGGCGATGTTGCCCTGCGACGGCACCGGGCCGGACTCGGAGAAAGTCATGCCGGCCGCTTCCGGTGGCGCGTATTTCTTCAGCCAGTCGACGTATTTGGTGGTGGCAAACACCGCCGCCGGGCCGTTGGTGTCGCCGCCACGGGTCACGCTGGAGCCGACCGGGTGGCAGTCCTCGACGCGGATTCCCCACTCGTCCACCGGCAAGCCGTTGGGCAGTCCTTTGTCGCCGCCACCGGCCATGGAGAACCAGGCATCGGTGAAACGCCAGCCCAGCGACGGGTCTTTCTTGCCGTAATCCATGTGGCCGTAGACGCGTTTGCCGTCGATTTCCTTGACGTCTTCACTGAAGAATTTGGCGATGTCTTCATAGGCCGACCAGTTCACCGGCACGCCTAATTCGTAGCCGTACTTTTCCTTGAACTTGGCTTTCAGATCGGCGCGCTCGAACCAGTCGGCGCGGAACCAGTACAGGTTGGCGAACTGCTGGTCGGGCAGTTGATAGATCTTGCCGTCCGGCGCAGTGGTGAAGGAGATGCCGATGAAGTCCTTGATGTCGAGGGTCGGCGAGGTGAAGTTCTTGCCTTCGTTGGCCATCAGGTCGGTGATCGATTCGGTCTTGCCGTAGCGAAAGTGCGTGCCGATCAGGTCGGAGTCGTTGACCCAGCCGTCGTAGATGTTCTTGTCCGACTGCATCACCGTCTGCATTTTCTCGACCACGTCGCCTTCCTGCAGCAGGTCGTGGGTGAGTTTGATCCCGGTGATTTCGCTGAAGGCCTTGGCCAGCACCTTGGACTCGTATTCGTGAGTGGTCAGGGTTTCGGAAACGACCTTGATGTCCATGCCGCGAAACGGCTCGGCGGCCTTGATGAACCACTTCAATTCTTCAAGCTGCTGTTCGGCCGTCAGGGTCGAGGGCTTGAACTCGCTGCCGATCCATTTTTTCGCAGCATCTTCGTAGGCGTCGGCCCAGGCAGATGCGCTCAAACCGCTGAGTGCCAGCATGGCTGCCAATGAAATGCTATGTCGCAGCTTATTGTTTTTATCGAACATAGAGACCTCCTGTTTAAGTTGTGGAGCCGCGTTGCCGAACGATTCGACTAGCCCCAACGCATCACAGCCAACAGCCACACCAGGGACAACGCGGACGCCACCCAGATGCTCCAGTCGGTGACGCCGATTACCAGCAAATGCAGGTAGGCGCTGCCGAGAAGACCGATAAACAAGCGATCGCCACGGGTGGTGGCAATCGGCAGAAACCCGCGCCGCAAGATGCTCGGCGAGCGCAATTCCCAGGTGGTCATGCCCACCAGAATCAGACCGATGCCGATGAAGAACGCGGCGGTCGGTGTCGTCCAGCTCATCCATTCCATCATCAGCTCCTCAGACTCGACCGAGGGCAAAGCCCTTGGCCACGTGGTTGCGCACAAACCAGATCACCAGCATGCCCGGCAGGATGGTCAACACCCCCGCTGCTGCCAGCACGCCCCAATCGATCCCCGATGCCGACACCGTGCGCGTCATCACTGCCGCAATCGGCTTGGCGTTGACCGAGGTCAGCGTGCGCGCCAGCAGCAGTTCGACCCAGGAAAACATGAAGCAGAAAAACGCCGTGACGCCGATACCGGAGCCGATCAACGGGATGAAAATCTTCACGAAGAACTTAGGGAAACTGTAGCCGTCGATGTAGGCCGTTTCGTCGATCTCCTTGGGCACGCCAGACATGAAACCTTCGAGAATCCACACCGCCAGCGGCACGTTGAACAGGCAGTGCGCCAAGGCTACGGCGATGTGCGTGTCGAACAGGCCGATCGACGAATACAACTGAAAGAACGGCAGCAAAAACACCGCCGGCGGCGCCATGCGGTTGGTCAGCAGCCAGAAGAACAGGTGTTTGTCGCCGAGGAAACGATAGCGTGAAAACGCGTAAGCCGCCGGTAACGCCACGCTCAGGGAAATCACCGTGTTGAGGCTGACGTAATACAGCGAGTTCAGATAACCGGTGTACCAACTCGGATCAGTGAAGATCACCTTGTAGTTCGCCAGCGTGAATTCCTGAGGGAAAAGCGTCAGGCCGCCGAGGATTTCGGTGTTGCTCTTGAACGACATGTTCAACAGCCAGTAGATCGGCACCAGCAGGAACAGGATGTACACCAGCAATGGAATAAGCTTTCTCTTGCTCATGGCCGGGCCTCAGCGGTTGGCGTCGGAGTGCGTCATGGCGGTATAGAACAGCCAGGACACCAACAGGATGATCAGGAAGTACACCAGCGAAAACGCCGCTGCCGGACCGAGGTCGAATTGCCCTACCGCCATCTGCGTCAACGTCTGACTGAGGAAGGTTGTGGCATTGCCCGGCCCGCCGCCGGTGAGCACGAACGGCTCGGTGTAGATCATGAAACTGTCCATGAAGCGCAGCATCACCGCGATCAGCAGCACGCTCTTCAGCTTGGGCAACTGAATGTGGCGGAACACCGCCCAGGCCGAGGCGCGATCGATCCGCGCCGCCTGGTAATAGACGTCGGGAATCGCCCGCAAACCGGAGAAACACAGCAGCGCGACCAGCGAAGTCCAGTGCCAGACGTCCATCACCAGCACCGTCACCCAGGCGTCCATGGTGTTGGCCGCGTAGTTGTAGCTGATGCCCATCGCGTTGAGGCTGGAACCGAGCAGGCCGATGTCGGCGCGGCCGAAGATCTGCCAGATGGTGCCGACCACGTTCCACGGAATCAGCAGTGGTATCGCCAGAATGATCAGCACCACCGAGGACCAGCGACCCTTGGTCGGCATGGTCAGCGCGACGGCGATGCCCAGCGGGATTTCAATCAGCAGCACGCAGGCTGAATAGATGAACTGGCGCAGCAACGAGTCGTGCAAACGCGGGTCGAGCAGCACTTGCTTGTACCAGTCAGCGCCAACGAAGTAGCGGCTGGACTGGTCAAAGATGTCCTGCACCGAATAGTTGACCACGGTCATCATCGGGATCACCGCACTGAACGCCACCAGCAGGAACACCGGCAACACCAGCCACCAGGCCTTGTTGTTCTGCACCTTGTTCATGGCTGCACCTCCTCGTCGCTGACTTCCAGGAGAAATTCATCGGCATAGACCATCAGCCATTGCGCCGGAAAACTGATGTACGCGGTGCCCTGGGGTACCGGCTTGTCTTCGGCCAGACGCACCTTCAACGGCGCGCCGTCGAGGTTGAGAGTCATGATCTTGTAGGTGCCGAGGTCTTCGACGTGTACGACTTTGGCCTGCATCGCGTCGTCAAACGGCTCGTCCCACACATGAATGAACTCCGGGCGGATGCCGACCTTGAGGTTTTTCCACTGGCCGTGCTCGATATGGCGCTGCAAGGCGTCGGACAACGGCAGGTGCGTCGAAGCGAAACCGACGCCACCGGGCTGCGGCTGCACCTCAATCAGATTCATACCCGGGCTGCCGATGAAATAGCCGACAAAGGTGTGGCTCGGCCGCTCGAACAATTCCCGTGGCGTGCCGAACTGAACGATCTGACCGCCGTACATGACCGCGATCTTGTCGGCGAACGTCGAGGCTTCCAGTTGATCGTGGGTGACGTAGACCATGGTGATGTTGAACTGCTCGTGGATCTGCTTGAGCTTGCGCCGCAGCTTCCACTTCAGGTGCGGGTCGATCACCGTCAGCGGCTCATCGAAGAGGATTGCCGAGACGTCATCGCGCACCAGTCCACGACCCATGGAGACTTTCTGCTTTTCGTCGGCGGTGAGATTGCGCGCCTTCTTGCTCAGCAGATTCTGCAGGTCGAGCACCTCGGCAATTTCCTGCACCTTGCTGTGCACTTTCGCCTCGGCCATGCCCTGATTGCGCAGCGGGAAAGCGAGGTTGTCGAACACCGTCATGGTGTCGTAGACCACCGGAAACTGGAAAACCTGGGCGATGTTGCGCTTCTCCGGCGTGAGGTCGTTGACCGCTTTGCCGTCAAACAACACGTGGCCCTGGGACGGGCTGAGCAGGCCGGAAATGATGTTGAGCAAGGTCGACTTGCCGCACCCGGACGGGCCGAGCAAGGCGTAGGCGCCACCCTGCTCCCAGACGTGATCCATCTCGCGGATCGCATAATCCTCGGCGCCACTGGGGGTTTTGCTGTAGCTGTGGGCGAGGTGCTGCAAACGGATTTCGGCCATCAGGCAACCCTCGCGACACGCCGGCCCGGTGCTTGCACCAGACGGCCCTGCGCATCGAAAACGAACAGTTTGTGGGTCGGGATATAGATGCGGATCGGCGCATCGACGTCGTATTCGTGAACCCCCGGCAAGTGCAGCACCAACAGAAAGTGCTCGTTGCGCACGTGCAGAAAGGTTTCCGAACCGCTGATTTCGGCGACCTCGACGGTCACGGCCAATTCGAGATCGTCATCGTTGCTCGGCACCAGCGAGATATGACTCGGGCGTACGCCGAAGCGGAACTCACCCTCGCCCACCGGGCGCAGATCGACGTTCAACGGAAAGTGGACGAAGTTGGCGAAGCTGACTTCGTTGCCGGCAATGCGTCCCGGCATGAGGTTGATCGGCGGTTCGGAGAACAATTCAGCGGCGAGCACCGACTGCGGCTGGTGATAGACCTCGGTCGACGGGCCGCTCTGAATCACCCGGCCTTCGTGCAGGATGGTCGTGGTGCCGCCGAGGGCCAGCGCTTCGTTAGGCTCGGTGGTGGCGTAGATGGCGATGGTGTGGCGCGCCTTGAACAGCTCGCGCATTTCCTGTCGCAGCTCTTCGCGCAGCTTGTAGTCGAGGTTGACCAACGGCTCGTCGAAGAGGATCAGTTCAGCATCCTTGACCAGCGCGCGGGCCATGGCCGTGCGCTGTTGCTGCCCACCGGAGAGCTCCAGCGGATAGCGCTGCAAGAACTTCTCGATGCGCAGCATGCGTGCGGTTTCCTGCACCTTGCTGTGGATGATCTCTTTCGAGATGCCGGCCTGACGCAGTGGCGAGGCGATGTTCTCGAACACCGTCATGGTCGGGTAATTGATGAACTGCTGATAGACCATCGACACGTTGCGCAGCCGCACCGGGCGCTGGGTGACGTCGACGCCGTTCATCAGCACGCGGCCGCTGTCGGGCTTGTCGAGGCCGGCCATCAGGCGCATGAGGCTGGTCTTGCCGGACAGGGTGCGCCCGAGCAGAACGTTGAAGGATCCGGGTTCGAATTTCAGGCACGCATCGTCGATCCAGATCTGGCCCTCGACGGTACGGCTGACGTGCTCCAGGGTGAGTGACATGGCTCGGCCTTTTTTATTTTTGGAGTCAAGCGACCGGAGCAACAGAGCGACATTCGTGCCAGAAATGGCAAGTGGTTGATTTGCCGTGAAAATCGTTGATTGCACGGGGAAATTGCGTTCACAGCTGAACACTTTTGAACAGTCGGAGTGATTGACAATGAACAATAGTGAACAACACTCTATGCACTGTTCACCCCCATGCAGGAGCTGCCGAAGACTGCGATCTTTTGACTTTGACTTTGCTTTTTCAAGATCAAAATCAAAAGATCGCAGCCTTCGGCAGCTCCTACAGGGGATGGTGGACCTCATAACAATAATAAAATCGCTGCACTCAGAGGCTCGCCCCCATGGCCGCACCTGCTTCGCCGCTGTCCCACGACGCGATCGTCCAGACCTCCTGGCAACGTTGCCGCGCGTTCGGCCTCGACCACCAGAGCGCCCCGGCCTTCGATCAATTGCCCGCCGCCGGCATTGCACGGTTGCTCGACAGCCATCATTCGCTGGTGCAGACCACGCATCAGGAAGTCCTGCCCTACTACGAAAACATCCTCAGCAACTCCAACTGCCTGATCATGCTCGCCGACAATCAGGGCCAGGTGCTGACCTCATGGGGCACGCAGCGCTTTATCGAACCGAATCTGGCCCGGGGCTTTCAGGCCGGGGCGAGCTGGATGGAGCGCAGCAGCGGCACCAATGCAATCGGCACCGCACTGGCCTGTGAGCAGGCGGTGCACATCGAGCACGACGAACACTTCCTCAAGGCCAACCGCTTCATGACCGGCTCTGCCGCGCCGATTTTCGACGCCGAGCGCAAGGTCATCGCCGTGCTCGATGTCTCCAGCGACAGCTATCTGCCGCCCTCGCACACCCTCGGTATGGTCAAGATGATGAGCCAGACCGTGGAGAACCGGCTGATCCTCAACCTGTTCCATGGCCAGCATTTTCAACTGACCTTCAACACCGGGTTGAACAACCTCGACAGTCAATGGGCGGGGCTGCTGATCTTCGATGAGAGCGGACAGGTGCTGTCGGCGAATCGCCGCGCCGACAATTTGCTCGGTGTGCGTTTGTCCCGCGTCAGCGTTGAAAGCCTGTTCAAGGTGTCGCTGCTGGAGTTGATCAATCAGCCCGAGGGCTTGCCGTTTGCTTTGCAGACCTCCGGGCGCAACCGTTTCCAGTGCTTGCTGAAACGGCCGAAGCAGGCACCGGTGCAAGCGCGGGTGTTTGCCGCAGAGGACAAGCCTGCGCCAGCCAGTGCGATCAGCCTCAACACGCTGCATTTCGGCGACAGCCGTGTGGAAAAAGCCGTGCGCCAGGCCGAGCGTTTGCTGGAGAAAGACATTCCGCTACTGATTCACGGTGAAACCGGCGTCGGCAAGGAAGTGTTCGTCAAAGCCTTGCACCAAGCCAGCTCCCGGCAAAAACAGGCATTCATCGCGGTGAACTGTGCAGCGATCCCCGCTGAACTGGTCGAGTCCGAGTTGTTCGGTTACGAGAAAGGCGCGTTCACCGGGGCCAACCAGAAAGGCAGCATCGGCCTGATCCGCAAGGCCGACAAAGGCACGCTGTTTCTCGATGAGATCGGTGACATGCCGCTGCCGACCCAGGCGCGTTTGTTGCGCGTGTTGCAGGAGCGCTGCGTGCAGCCGGTGGGTAGCAGCGAGTTGTTCCCGGTTGATTTGCGGATCATTTCCGCGACCAACCGTTCGTTGCGCGAGCAGGTGCAACTGGGCCGATTCCGCGAAGATTTGTACTACCGCATCGGCGGCCTGACCCTGGAGCTGCCGCCGTTACGTGAGCGCAGTGACAAGCAGGCGCTGTTCAAACGACTGTGGGAGCAGCATCGCGAGCCGACGCAATGGGCCGGGCTGAGCCCGGAGGTGTTGGAGCTGTTTGAAAAGCATCCGTGGCCGGGGAATTTGCGTCAGGTCAGCAGCGTGATGCAGGTGGCGCTGGCAATGGCCGAGGAACAACCAGTGCGGCCGGAGCATTTGCCGGATGATTTTTTTGTCGATCTGGAGATGGAGCCGGTTGAGACGGCTGCGCCGCTGGGGCTGGATTTGAATGATGTTGAGGCGTTGAACAGGGAGTTGAAGGCGGCCGGGGGGAATATTTCGCATCTGGCGCGGCGGCTGGGGGTTAGCCGGAATACGCTGTACAAGCGGTTGCGGCAGATTGGCAATTAAAAGCCAGATCAAAAGATCGCAGCCTTCGGCAGCTCCTACAGGGATCGCGTTTCCATCGATCGTTCCCACGCTTCGCGTGGGAATGCAGCCCGGGACGCTCCGCGTCCCTAAAGAGCCGAACGCGGCGCGTCCGTTGAGGCATTCCCACGCAGAGCGTGGGAACGATCATGGTAGGGGCTTTGGGCCTCAGTCAGCCAGACGCCAGGTAGTCCCACCCTTGCCGTCTTCCAGCACGACACCCATCGCCGTCAGCTGATCACGGATACGATCGGACTCAGCCCAATCCTTGCCCGCCCGAGCTGCCAGGCGCGCCGCAATCAGTGCATCCACTTGCGCCGCATCGACCCGCCCTTCAGCGCCCGCCTGCAGGAAGTCATCGGCCTCAAGTTGCAACACCCCCAGCACACTCGCCAGTTCTTTCAGACGTGCCGCCAGCCCCGCCGCTGCATCAAGATCGCTCTCGCGCAGACGGTTGATCTCGCGCACCATCTCGAACAGCACAGCGCACGCTTCAGGGGTGCCGAAGTCGTCGTTCATCACCGTGGTGAAACGCTCGACGAACGCCTCGCCACCGGCCGGCGCCACGCTCGGCAGGCCTTTCAGCGCATGGTAGAAACGCTCCAGTGCGCCCTTGGCGTCCTTGAGGCTGTCTTCCGAATAGTTGATCGCGCTGCGGTAGTGGCTCGAGACCAACAGGTAACGCACCACTTCCGGGTGGTACTTGTCGAGCACGTCGCGGATGGTGAAGAAGTTGTTCAAGGACTTGGACATCTTCTCGCCATTGATGCGAATCATCCCGCAATGCATCCACGCGTTGGCGTAGGTCTTGCCGGTGGCCGCTTCGCTCTGGGCGATTTCGTTTTCGTGGTGCGGGAACTCCAGGTCGCTGCCGCCGCCATGAATATCGAAAGTCTCACCGAGGCAGCAGGTCGACATCACCGAGCACTCGATGTGCCAGCCCGGACGTCCGGCGCCCCATGGCGATTCCCAGCTCGGCTCGCCCGGCTTGGCGGCTTTCCACAGGACGAAGTCGAGCGGGTCTTGTTTCGACTCGTCGACCTCGATGCGCGCACCGATGCGCAAATCTTCGATCTTCTTGCGCGACAGCTTGCCGTAGCCCATGAACTTGGCGACGCGATAGTACACGTCGCCATTGCCCGGCGCGTAGGCGTAGCCCTTGTCGATCAGGGTCTGGATCATCGCGTGCATGCCGGCGATGTGATCGGTGGCGCGCGGTTCCATGTCCGGCTTCTGGATGTTCAGGCGCGCTTCGTCTTCGTGCATCGCGGCGATCATGCGCTCGGTCAGCGCTTCGAACGATTCACCGTTCTCGCGCGCACGATTGATGATCTTGTCGTCGATGTCGGTGATGTTGCGCACGTAGGTCAGGTCATAACCGCTGAAGCGCAGCCAGCGTGTCACCAGGTCGAACGCGACCATGCTGCGGCCGTGGCCGAGGTGGCAGTAGTCGTACACGGTCATCCCGCAGACGTACATGCGCACCTTGTTGCCATCCAGCGGCTTGAAGACTTCTTTGCTCTTGGTGAGCGTGTTGTAGATCGTTAGCACGTTAGTTCCTTGACTCACTCACTGGCCCCACGAATCACGCAGGGTCACGGTACGGTTGAATACCGGCTGACCGGGTTTCGAGTCCTTCAGATCCGCGACGAAGTAGCCTTCGCGCTCGAACTGGAAACGGTCTTCCGGCTGTGCGTTGCCGAGCGATGGCTCAGCGCGACAACCGGTCAGCACTTGCAGCGAGTCAGGGTTGATGTTGTCGAGGAAGCTGGCGCCGTCTTCGGCCTTTTCCGGGTTCGGCGAACGGAACAGGCGATCGTACAGACGTACTTCGCATTCGACGCTGGCGGCGGCCGGCACCCAGTGGATCACGCCTTTGACCTTGCGCCCTTCCGGGTTCTTGCCGAGGGTGTCCGGATCGTACGAGCAACGCAGTTCGACGATATTGCCGTCGGCGTCCTTGATCGCTTCGTCGGCACGGATCACGTAGCTGCCGCGCAGACGCACTTCACCGGCCGGTTCCAGGCGTTTGTAGCCCTTAGGCGGCTCTTCCATGAAGTCTTCGCGGTCGATGTAGATTTCCCGGGCGAACGGCAGCGCGCGCACGCCCATGTCTTCTTTCGGGTGGCGTGGCAGTTCGAGGTTTTCGACCTGGCCTTCCGGGTAGTTGGTGATGACCACTTTCAGCGGACGCAGCACGCACATGGCGCGCGGGGCGCTGTGGTCGAGGTCGTCGCGGATGCTGAATTCGAGCATGCCGAAATCGACCACGCCGTCGGACCGGTTGGTGCCGATCATTTCGCAGAAGTTGCGGATCGATTTCGGCGTGTAGCCACGGCGGCGGAAGCCCGACAGCGTGGACATGCGCGGATCGTCCCAGCCGTTGACGTGCTTCTCGTCAACCAGTTGCTTGAGCTTGCGCTTGCTGGTGATCGTGTAGTTCAGGTTCAGGCGGCTGAACTCGTACTGGCGCGGGTTCGCCGGCACCGGCAGGTTCTCCAGGAACCACTCGTACAGTGGACGATGGCTTTCGAACTCGAGGGTGCAGATCGAATGGGTGATGCCTTCGATGGCGTCCGACTGACCGTGGGTGAAGTCGTAGTTCGGGTAGATGCACCACTTGTCGCCGGTCTGGTGGTGATGCGCGTGGCGGATGCGATACATGATCGGGTCGCGCAGGTTCATGTTCGGCGAGGCCATGTCGATCTTCGCCCGCAGCACGCGCGCGCCGTCCGGGAATTCACCGGCCTTCATGCGCGCGAACAGGTCGAGGTTTTCCTCAACCGAACGGTCACGGAACGGGCTGTTCTTGCCCGGCTCGGTGAGGCTGCCACGGTATTCCTTGGCCTGCTCCGGGGTCAGGTCGTCGACGTAGGCCTTGCCGGCCTTGATCAGCTCGACGGCCCAGTCGTGCAACTGGTCGAAATACTGCGAGGCGTAGCGCACTTCACCGGACCATTCGAAGCCCAGCCATTTGACGTCGCTTTCGATGGCGTCGATGTATTCCTGGTCTTCCTTGGCCGGGTTGGTGTCGTCGAAACGCAGGTGCGTGACGCCACCGAACTCCTGGGCCAGGCCGAAGTTGACGCAGATCGACTTGGCGTGGCCGATGTGCAGGTAGCCGTTGGGCTCCGGCGGAAAGCGAGTCACGATCTGGGTGTGCTTGCCCGAGTCCAGGTCTGCCTGGATGATCGGCCGCAGGAAGTTGACCGGCACGGCAGGGCCGGACTTGGCATTCGAGGTAGGGTCGACAGTGGGCTTGCTCATAGGATCCTTGACGTACAGGTGCGCGGCCGCAAAGAGGGGCCAGACAAAACAAAGCCGCTATCATAGCCGATGCTGTCAAGGGCCTGACAGAGCAGCTCTTATAAAGGCACGCATTTAATCGCCGGGAAATGAAAAACCGCCTCGAAATTCGCGCCTGTCACGCTAAACTGCGCACCTTGGCCGAAGCAGGCTGAACCGGTTGTGGGGCTAAAGGTCCCAGAACCACGAATTCCCTATGAAGAGTAATGACCATGACTCAAGTCAAACTGACCACCAACCATGGCGACATCGTCATCGAACTGAACGCTGAAAAGGCGCCGATCACCGTTGCCAACTTCATCGAGTACGTCAACGCCGGTCACTACACCAACACCGTATTCCACCGCGTCATCGGCAACTTCATGATCCAGGGCGGCGGTTTCGAGCCTGGCATGAAAGAAAAGAAAGACAAGCGTCCAAGCATCCAGAACGAAGCGGACAACGGTCTTTCCAACGAAAAGTACACCGTCGCCATGGCCCGCACCATGGAGCCGCATTCGGCTTCGGCGCAGTTCTTCATCAACGTCGCCGACAACACCTTCCTCAACCACAGCGGCAAGACCACTCAGGGCTGGGGCTACGCGGTATTCGGTAAAGTGACCGCCGGCACCGACGTTGTCGACAAGATCAAAGGCGTGTCGACCACTTCCAAGTCCGGCCACCAGGACGTACCCGCAGACGACGTGATCATCGAGAAAGCCGAGATCATCGCAGCGTGATATTGCTGATTTCAGACTTGCATCTGGAAGAGGAGCGCCCGGACATTACCCGGGCGTTTCTGGATTTGCTCGCCGGACGCGCCCGCTCGGCGAGTGCGTTGTACATCCTCGGCGACTTCTTTGAGGCGTGGATTGGCGACGACGCCATGACGCCCTTTCAGCGTTCCATCTGCCAGGCCCTGCGCGATTTGAGCGACAGCGGCACGGCCATATTCCTGATGCACGGCAATCGCGACTTCATGCTCGGCAAGGCCTTCTGCAAACAGGCCGGCTGCACATTGCTGAAGGACCCGAGTGTCGTGCAGTTCTACGGCGAGCCAGTGCTGCTGATGCACGGCGACAGCCTGTGCACCCGCGACGTCGGCTATATGAAGCTGCGGCGTTATCTGCGTAATCCGATCACCCTGTTCATCCTCCGTCACCTGCCACTGCGCAGCCGCCATAAACTGGCGCGCAAGCTACGCAGCGAAAGCCGCGCACAGACGCGGATGAAGGCCAATGACATCGTCGATGTCACCCCGGAAGAGATTCCGCGAGTGATGCAGGAGTTCGGCGTGAAAACCCTGATCCACGGCCACACCCACCGCCCGGCAATTCACAAGTTGCAGCTGGGTGAACAAGCGGCGAAGCGGATTGTGCTGGGGGATTGGGATCGTCAGGGTTGGGCGTTGCAGGTGGATGAGAGCGGGTATGCCTTGGCGCCATTCGATTTCGCCCCGCCACCCGCCCTGCCCGCCCCTACGATTTAAAGCCAAACACAAAACCCTGTGGGAGCGAGCCTGCTCGCGAATGCAGTGTGTCACTCAGCAGTCGAGTGTCTGACACACCGCTTTCGCGAGCAGGCTCGCTCCCACAGGTGCTGCGTTTCAGGTTAATGCCCGCTGGCAGCCGGCCCGGCCTTGGCGGCAAACGGCGGCTTCGCCAGCCACACGATCAGAATCAACCCCATGAACCCCCAGCCCAGCAACGTGAAGTAATCCACGGTGGAGAGCATGTACGCCTGGCTCGTGAGGATCTGATCCATCTGCGCATACGCCGACTGGCTCGCCCCACCCAACTGATTCAGGGTCTCGCGGGTGGCAGGCTCAAACGTGCTGATGCTTTCGCTCATATACGCATGATGCTGATCGGCCCGGCGAATCCAGATCCAGGTGGTCAACGACGCCGCAAAGCTGCCGCCCAGTGTCCGCAGGAAAGTCGCCAGGCCTGCGCCATCAGCGATCTGGCTCGGCGGCAAGTCCGACATCAGAATACTCAGGGTCGGCATGAAGAACAGCGCCACGCCGATGCCCATGAACAACTGCACCAGAGCGATGTGCTGGAAGTCGACCTCGTTGGTGAACTCGGCGCGCATGAAACAGCTCAGGCCAATCGCCAGAAACGCAATGCCGGCGAGCAGACGCAGGTCGAACTTGTGCGCGTATTTGCCGACAAATGGCGACAGCAGCACCGGCAGAATCCCGATCGGCGCCACCGCCAGTCCCGCCCAGGTCGCGGTGTAACCCATTTGCGTTTGCAGCCACTGCGGCAGGATCAGGTTGATGCCGAAGAACCCGGCGTACCCCAGGACCAGCACCAGCGTGCCGATGCGGAAGTTGCGATAGGCGAACAGGCGCAGGTTGACCACCGGATGGCGGTCGGTCATTTCCCAGATCACGAACACCGCCAGCGCGACCACGGAAATCGCCGCGCCGACGATGATGAAGTTCGATTCGAACCAGTCCAGGTCATTGCCCTTGTCGAGGATCACCTGCAACGCGCCGACGCCAATGATCAGGGTGATCAGGCCGACGTAATCCATCGGCTGGCGACTGGTCACCACCGGCCGTTTCGCCAGTTGCGAACGCACCACCATCACCGCAAAGATGCCGATCGGTACGTTGATGAAGAAGATCCACGGCCAGCTGTAACTGTCGGTGATCCAGCCGCCGAGAATCGGCCCGGCAATCGGCGCGACCACCGTGACCATCGCCAGCAATGCCAGGGCCATCCCGCGTTTCGCCGGCGGATACACCGCGATCAACAGGGTCTGCGTCATCGGATACAACGGCCCGGCCACCAGGCCTTGCAGCACACGAAAGCCGATCAGCTCAGGCATCGAAGTGGAGATACCGCAGAGAAACGACGCCAGTACAAACAGCATCGTCGCCCACAGAAACAGCTTCACCTCGCCGAAGCGGCGGCTCAGCCAACCGGTCAGCGGCAGCGCAATCGCATTGCTCACGGCAAACGAAGTGATGACCCAAGTGCCCTGCTCCGAACTCACCCCGAGGTTGCCGGAAATCGTCGGCAACGCCACGTTGGCGATGGTCGTGTCGAGCACTTGCATGAACGTCGCCAGCGACAGGCCGATGGTGCTGAGCAACAGGCTGGGCGGCGTGAAAGAAGCGTTATTGCTCATTGTGAATCCTATGAAACCTGATGGTCGCTGCGGCCTGATGAACACAGCCGGCCCTGTGGGAACAGGCCCTTGTGGCGAGGGGATTTATCCCCGCTGGGTCGCGAAGCGGCCCCTCTTTTGGCTCAGGAAAAACGGGCCTGCTGCGCAGTCCGGCGGGGATAAATCCCCTCGCCACAGATAAATCCCCTCACCACAGATAACCGCTCACCACAGAGCCTACTTCTGATCCGGTGTGCTCTCAGCGCTGCGCGGTCTTGCCTGCTGCTGCGCTGTTGTCGTGAATCAACTGGGCAATCATCGCGTCCGCTTCGGCCAGTTGGCGCTCGTAGACGTTGGTGCTGAACGAGGCCTTTTGCGGCGGTTGCTGGGCCAGCACCGGGCCGCTCTGGTCGTGCAGATTGACCTCGACATTGGTCGACAGACCGACACGCAGCGGGTGCTTGGCCAGCTCTTCGGCGTTGATGTGGATACGCACCGGCACACGCTGAACAATCTTGATCCAGTTACCGGTGGCGTTCTGTGCCGGCAGCAGAGCAAACGCGCTACCCGTACCGGCACCGAGGCTGTCGACGGTGCCGCTGTATTTCACATCGCTGCCGTAAATATCGGCCTCGATATCGACAGGCTGGCCGATGCGCATGTCGCGCAGTTGGGTTTCCTTGAA
This sequence comes from Pseudomonas sp. ef1, assembly GCF_007293365.2. Taxonomy (NCBI): domain Bacteria; kingdom Pseudomonadati; phylum Pseudomonadota; class Gammaproteobacteria; order Pseudomonadales; family Pseudomonadaceae; genus Pseudomonas; species Pseudomonas sp. ef1. The sequence goes on from NZ_CM129815.1 coordinate 4,770,491, forward strand.
GTTGGCGTCGATCCACAGCTGATCCAGCGGAATCACCGCCATCAACGCGGTGCCCGGCTGCACGCGCTGACCGAGTTGCACGGTGCGCTTGGCGACGTAACCGGTGACCGGCGCGATCAAGGTGCTGCGCGCATTGGTCAGATAGGCCTGACGCAGATCGGCAGCAGCCGACATCACGTCCGGGTGCGACGAGACCACGGTGTCGTCGACCAGTGCGCTGGTGGTTTTCAGTTGCTGTTTGGCGTTGGCCAGAGCGTTCTGCGCCGAGGTCAGGTCGTCGCGGGCGTGGGACAGCTCTTCCTGGGAAATCGCCCCGCCCTGAGCCAGGTTTTTGCGGCGGTTGTAGTTGTCCTGGGCCTTCTGCACTTCGGCCTGCTGCGCATTGACCTGAGCTTTCATGCCGTCGACGTTGCTGTACAAGCCGCGCACCTGACGCACGGTGCGGGCCAGTTTGGCCTTGGCACTTTGCAGGCCGACTTCGGCATCGTTGGGGTCGAAGTTGACCAGCACCTGGCCTTCCTGGACCAGATCACCGTCGTCAGCGCCGATGCTGACCACGGTGCCGGTGACCAGCGGTGTGATTTCCACGACGTTGCCATTGACGTAGGCATCGTCGGTGCTTTCGTTAAAGCGCCCGATGAACTCGTGATAGGCCCAGACGCCGGCAATGGCGAGCAGGACGACCACGGCGAGGGCCAGCAGCATCACCTTGCGTTTGCGCGGGTTGCCGGTGTCCGGGGTGTTGTCTTGAGCTTGGGTGTTTTCGGCAGTGGCCATGACAAATACCTTGAATTAATGGTGCGACGAGGCGGGGCTGGCGTTGGCTGCGTTCAGGTTTTCACCCTGAAAGCCGCCGCCCAGCGCTTGCATCAGTTGAATCGACAGGTCGATCTGCTCGGCATTGAGGGTCGCCAGCTGACGCTGGGCCTGGAGCAATTGCTGCTCGATGCTGAGCACGTCCAGGTAGTTGCCGATGCCGGAACCGTAACGCTGGACGACGGTGTTGTAAGAATCCTGAGCAATGTCGGTGGCATGTTGCTGCGCGCCAATCTGCCGGCCGATATCACGCAGCTGGTTGATGGTGTCGCCAACATCACCCAGGGCTTTCACCAGGCTTTTGTTGTACTGCGCCACCGCCAGATCGTAATCGGCGTCGCGCGCATCAAGGTTGGCGCGCAGGCGTCCGCCATCGAAAATCGGCAGCGATACGGTCGGCGCGATGTTGAAGAAGCGGCTGGCCGAACCGAACATCGCATCACCCAGCAACGACTCGGCGCCGGCCGAGGCCGACAGGTTGAGGTTGGGATAGAAGCGGGTTTTCGCCGCATCGATGTCTTTGCTCGCCGCCTCGACACGCCAGCGCGCCGCGACCAGATCCGGGCGGCGGCCGAGCAGTTCCGCCGGCAACACCGACGGCACCGCCACGGCGCTGGCTTGCAGAACTTTCGGTCGAGCGATTTCGTTGCCACGATCCGGGCCTTTACCGAGCAATACCGCCAAGGCGATTTTCGCGCTGTTCAGGCGTTTTTCCGCGTCGATCAGGCTGGCCTGGGAACTGGCTTCCAGACTCTGGGTTTGCTGGAACTGGTACTGGCTGTCGATCCCCGAACTCAAGCGGCGCTGACTGAGGTCGAGCATTTGCCGGGTGCGCTTGAGGTCTTCGCTGGCAAGGTCGTAAACGATGTGCGCCTGACCGAGATCGCTGTAAGCACGAGCGACGTCAGCGGCAAGTGTCAGCTGCGCGGCCTGACGGTCGACTTCAGCAGCGCGGGCCTCGCCGAGCGCGGCTTCCCAGGCAGCGCGCTGGCCGCCCCACAAATCGAAGTTGTAATTGAAGCCGGCGCTGACATTGCGCACCGTCGCGTAAGCCCCGCCCTGCCCCCGCGGATCCTGATCACGAGCCAGCCGCGAACGGCTGATGCCGGCGCTGGCGTCGAGGGTCGGATAACGTTCGGCATCGGCGGCATAGGCGGCGGCACTGGCCTGATGGGCGCGGGCTGCGGCGATCTGCATGTCCGGGCTGTCGTGCAGGGCTTCGCGGATCAGGCCGTCGAGTTGCGGATCGCCGAGGCTGCTCCACCAATCGCTTTTCGGCCACGCCGCCGGCGACAGAGTGACGCCTTCGAGAGACTGCGCTGTCTTCAGGCTCTTCGCGTCGAGGCGCTGGCCTTCGGTGTCGAGGCCGCTGTAATTGGCGCAACCGGCGAGGATCATCGCCGACAACAGCAGCGTCAGACTGCTGCGCAAAGTGTTAGCGCTCATTGTGATCACCTAGACGCTGGATGGTGATCGGGTCACCGGCGGCCAGCAGGATTTTCTTGAGGATGTATTCCAGGGTTTTCAGCTCTTCGCGGGAGATCGCGCCGGCCAGTTCATTCATCGCATCGGCACCGATGTGCGGCAGGCGATCAGCCAGTTGCTGGCCCTGCTCGGTCAGCTTCAACTGCACCTGACGCCGGTCGCCTTCGCTGCGCTGACGAAGCAGAAAAGCCTTCTGCTCGAGGCGATCGAGCATGCGCGTCATCGACCCGCTGTCCAGCGACAGATGGCGGCACAGCTCGGCCGGGGTGTCGACGCCGAACTGGGCCATGATGATCAACACCTTGAACTGCGCGGCGGTGATGCCGTGGGGTTCCATGTGGGTATCGATGATCCGGTCCTTGAGCAACGCGGCACGACCGAGCAACAGGCCGAGGTGGCAATGTTTGAATTCTTCCGGGGTGAAATGCTTCATGGGTCGACCTGATAACTGCCTAGGCAGTGAATGTATGTCGAGATGTTACTGCTTAGGCAGCGAATGTCAACGCAATAGTTAGGGGGCTTTGTAATTAATCACTGACCGGCCACGCGGGATCGTTCCCACGCTCCGCGTGGTAATGCAGCCGGGGACGCTCTGCGTCCGTTTTTTTGAGAGCCGGGACGCAGAGCGTCCCTTGAGGCATTCCCACGCAGAGCGTGGGAACGATCATTGAAGGGAGCGAGAGCTAGAAATCCCGCTTGTAGAAAATATCCAGCGAACTCGCCACGCCGCTCGCCGCTTCGACGTAGACCTTCTTGCTCAGCTTGTAGCGCAAGGCGATGGTGCTGGCCGGTTCGAAGACGCCGACGCCGTAGCGCAGGCTGAGTTTTTCGGAGATGTTGCCGCTGGCGACGACGCTGGTGTCGTTGCCGCTGCCCTGGGTGTCGAGCTGGAAATCCTCGATGCCCAGATCCTTGGCCAGACCACTGGTGACCCCGGCGCTGCCCATCAGGCCCAGGCCCAGCGCGGCTTGCGCGAGCATGTTGTTGTCTTCGCCATTGGTGCTCAGCGGGCGGCCCAGCACCAGGTACGACAGCGCCTGTTCCTGACTCATCGCCGGTTCGGAGAAGATCTGCGTGGTCGGCTGTTCGGCGCTGCCGCTCAGGCGAATACCGGCGATGACGTCGTCGGTCTGGCGGATCGCTTCGATGTCCAGATACGGCTGGTCGATGGGACCGGCGAACAACAGACGCGCGCGACGCACCGTCAGGCGCTGGCCATAGGCGCGATAGCGGCCGTCGTTGAGCCAGAGTTCGCCACGGGTGTCCATGTTGTCGCCGATGTGCACCTGACCTTGCAGATTGGCGGTCAGGCCGAAACCGGCAAAGCTCAGCTTGTCCTGGCCGACGATCACGTCGATGTCCATTTTCATCGCGATCGGTGGTTTGCCCTCTTCGGTCTGTGCGCCGACGATGATCGTGTCGTCGGAGACTTTTACCGTCGATGGCGGCAGCTCGCGCACGGTGATTTCGCCTTTCGGCACCAGCACCTTGCCAGCAACTTTCAGCTCATCGCCGGCCATGGAAATCTTCAGATCCGGAGCCATTTCCAGTTTGGCGTAGGGCTCGACGCTGACCGGCAATTGCGTGCCCTTGAGCGCCAGATCGACCACCAGCGCCTGCCCCCAGGCGACGTTGCCGTTGAGGCTGCCCTGACCGGTCTTGCCGCTTTGCCAGCCGCCGTCCAGGCGTACCGATTCACCGGCAATCGCCGCAGTCAGTTGCAGGTTCTGCAGCTCCATCGGCAGTTCGGCGCCGGACACTTCGCCATCGCTGAGCTGCACAGTGCCGTTGACCAGCGGCGCGAGCAAACCACCGGAGATCGTGCCACTGCCGTTGAGGCGGCCGGTGAGTTTCTCGACCATCGGTACAAACGGCCGCGCCACCGACAGGTCGAGGCCAGAGAGGCGGAACGAGCCGCTCAGCGGTTTGTTCTTCGGCAGCGGATTGAGCTGCGCCTGGACCATCAATTCGCCGAGTTTGCCGCCGACAAAATTGAGCTCGGTGTCGACCCGCTTGGGCGTGAGCTTGCTGCTGAGTTTGAGGGTCTGGTAGGGGAAATCCAGCCAGCGATCCTTGTCGCGCACGCGCAGGGTGCCGCCGCTGGCGTCGACACTGACCACGCCGTTCGGGCCGCTCGCCGGCAAGTCCAGTTGCAGATCGGCGTTGAGTCGGCCCTGCCAGGCGAAGTCTTTGGGCAACCATTGCGCGAGGCTTTCGATCGGGAATTGCTTGAGGTGATAACGCAGCTTCGGCTCGGGCATCAGGCGCTGGTCTTCGCCACACAGGCTGGCGTTGCCGGACAGCCAGCAATGCGCGCCGAAATTGATCTGGCCGTCCGCCAGGCGCTCCAGTCTGGCCGGGCTTTGCAGCTTCCAGTCCTGGCCACCGGCCTGAATGTCGCCACTGGCCAAGCGTCCGCGCCAGTTGCCCTTGTCCAGATTGCCGTCCAGCCCCAGCGCCAGTTTCAGCTTCGGTCCGATCAGGTCGAGGTTGAGTTTCTGGCTTTTGATATCGCCTTGAGCACTGGCGGTCAGGGTGCCGAGCGAAGTATCGCCGGTCTGAATGCCGCTGCCTTTGAGATTGATCTTCGCCCGCTGCGCACTGTCGAGCGTGGCGTCGAGGTTGAGGCTTTGCAGGCGGTTGTCCTGGAAGGCCAGTTGCGAACCTTGCAGATCGAGCTTGCCCTGCGGCGCCTTCAGCGTGCCGGCGACGTTGACCTGACCGTTGACCTGACCGCGCAATTGCGGCCACAGCTGGGCCAGACGCGGCAGTTTGATGTCGATCTGTCCGCCGAGTTTGTCCTGCAGGCTGCCCTTGCCATTGATGCTGTTGTCGCCGAGGCGGATCTGCAGGGCATTGAGGTTCCAGCGCTCGCCCGCGCCGTCAGCCTTGGCCTGCAGAATCGCCGGTTGGCCGCGCAATTTGCCTTTGAGGTCGAGGTCGGCGCTGAGGCTGAGCTGATCATTCTTCATCTCGCCCTTACTCTTCAACGGCCCGGCCAGAGTACCCGGCAGTTCGGCGACCCAGTACGCCGGGTTGAGCGCCGACAGATCCAGCGCAGTATCCCAGGCGATGCCATCGGCGAAGCGCACATTCACGTGTCCTTCGGCCTTGCCCTGCCCGGCCTGCATGACCAGTTGCGGCAAGGCGATCTGTTCCAGACTGCCGCTGAACGGACTGCTCAGGGTGAACGCCCCGGCAGGGCCATCCAGCGCGGCGTCGAAGTTGCCGAGGTACTGACCGTCGGTGTAGGACACTTCGCCGGTGAAGGTACGCAATGCGACTTGCGGCTCGTCGATTTCCGGATAGAGCCGGTGCCACGGGAAGTCTTGCCAGTTGATATTGGCCTGGGCGCTGAGACCCTTGCTCCAGTCGACATTGCCGGTGAGCTTGAGGCTTTGCGCGTCGTTGGCGTTGAGGTCGAGGCCGGCGATCTGCGCGCCGTTGGCGTCAACCTTGCCCTTGAGCAGCAGCGCCACCGGTGATTTCTCGGCGGGCAGAGTGGCGTTGCCGAGCAGTTGATAACCGTTTTTCAGGTCGCCTTCGCCGGTGAGCACGAGCTGATTGAATTGCAGGGTGTCCGGCAGATCGGCGCTCGGCTTGAACGCATCGCTGGTGATGCGCAGCTTGGCCGGCAGGTTTTCCGCCAGCGCTTGCAGCTCGCCGCTCAACTGGCCGTCGAGGTAGCCGCGGCTGTCGGCGTGCAGGTTGAGGGTTTTCAGCAGATCACCTTCAACTTTCAGCGCCAGCGTCCACGGCTCGCTGCCGGGAGACGGCAAAGTCAAATCGCCCTGAATCGTCAGCGGCCAGTTGCCGCTCGGTTGCAGCAGGCCGGACAGGTTCAGGCTGAGCTCGTCGCGCTGCAATTTCACGCTGTCGATCTGCAGGCCTTGTGCGGTCCAGTGCGCCGCCAGTTGCAAACCCTTGAGCTGTTCGCTGCCGTTGAACAACAGGCTGCCGACTTCGACATCGCCCAGTTCAATGGCCAACGGCAATTGCAGGTCCGGCAGTTTGATCGGGCCGCTCTCGGTGGTTTCTTCGCTCGGCGGGAATTGCAGGACGACCTGATCGGCCTTGAGCTGATCGATGCACAAGGTCATGCGCGTCAGGCACAGCGGCGACCAGGCGAAGATTGCCTTGTTCAGCTCGACACGGCTGGTGTCCTGCTGCCACACCAGGTGATCGGCACTCCACTGCCCAGCGAGGCGACCGTGGAAATTCTCCACGCTCAGGCCAGGTACAAGGCCCAGCGCCCAACGGCTGCCGGCCTGCGTGCCAAGCAGTGCGGCCAGGCTCAAGACAATCAACACGACCAGCGCCAACAGCGTCAGCGCCGTTATTTTCACACCACGCTTCACAGCTCAGGCCCCATGGAAAAGTGCAGCCGGATGCCGCCGTCGTCGTCCAGCGCATGGGCCAGGTCAAGGCGGATCGGCCCGACCGGAGAGACCCAGCGCACACCTACACCGACCCCGGTCTTGAGGTCGGGCAGTTCGAGTTTGTTGAAAGAGTTGCCTTGGTCGACGAAGGTCGCGACCCGCCATTTCTCGGCGATCGAATACTGATACTCGACGCTGCCGGCAATCATGTAGCGGCCACCGATGCGGTCGCCGTCAGAGTTTTTCGGCGACAGGCTCTGATAGTCGTAACCGCGCACGCTCTGATCGCCACCGGCAAAGAAGCGCAGCGACGGCGGAATCAAGTTGTAGCCGTTGGTGGCGCTGCCGCCGACCTGCACGCGGCCGAGCAGGCGGTGCTTGTCGAACACCGTGGTCAGGCCCTTGACCAGCGCGGTGCCGTATAAAAGGTTGTTGTCCGAACCGAGGCCTTCCTTGGCCACTTTGCTTTCGAAGCTCAGGCGATAGCCGTTGCGCGGGTCGATGCGGTTGTCGCTTTTCAGATAGGAATAACTGATGCCGGGCATCAGCAACGTGCTCAGGCCGGAGTCGTCGCCGAGTTCGTATTCTTCACGTTGCCATTTCAGCGAGATCACCCGCTGCCAGCCGCTGGGCAACTTGCTGTGCCATTCCGGGCCGAAAGTCAGCAGCTTGCTGAGGGTGTCGGAGCCTTCGATGTCTTCGAACTGATAGCCGCCGGCCCAGCGCAGTTTGTCGGTCAGTGGTGGGTCGAGCGGGATGTCGTAGAACAGCCCGACGTTCTGCCGGGGCGCCGAAAGTTCGGCCTCCCAGCCATAGCTGTCGCCCTGCGGGTTGACCCAGTGACGCGTCCAGTTGGCCTTGATCCGTGGCCCGACGTCGGTCGAATAACCGAGGCCCAGGCCCATGGTGCGCGGCTTGCGCGTGTCGAGTTTGACGGCGACCGGAATCACATCGTTCTGCGCTGCCGTCGGTGCCGCGTCGACACGCACGCCTTCGAAATAGCCGCTCGATTGCAGGTCGCGATTGAGTTCGGCGATCAGTTCCGAATCGTAAGGCTCGCCTGCCTTGAACGGCACCATGCGTTGCAGCAGGTCTTCGTCGAAGGGCGTGTCGCCCTCGAAACTGACTTTGCCCAGCGTATAGCGCGGGCCGCTGTCGTAGATCAATTCGATGTCGGCCACGCCCGCGCGCGGATCGACCATGAGCTTCTGGCTGGTGAAATGACCGCTGAAGTAACCGAAGCGCGAGGCCTGGTTCTGGATCACCCGTTTGGCGTCTTCGTAACGGCCATGGTTGAGCACGGCGCCGGACTTGAGCAGGTCGCTTTTCGGCACGCGAAAGGATTTCAGCGAGGCTGCCGGGCCGTCGACGCGCACGGTGACGTTGCGCAGGCGAATCGGTTCGCCGGGATCGATGTTCAGCACCAGACGCGGTTTTTCCCCGCCCTTGACGTCACTGTCGATCTGCGGCTGGTAGTAGCCCAACGCCTGCGCCGCTTTGCGCGCCTGCTCTTCGGCGCCGCGACTGAAACGCAGCAAGGCTTCTTCGTCGCGATCGCCGAGGCTGCCGATATAGCCTTCTATATTGGCCTTGAGTTCATCGTTGGACGGCTTGATCCGTACATCCAATTCACTTTGCGCCAGCGCCGCGCAGCTGGATAACAGCATCAGCACGCCGCTGGTAAATCTTCGTGGAAACTTCATAGGCGCGGATGCTATCACGGGCTCGGGAGCCTGATAGAACAGGTAATTTGTGAAGAAGTTCGATCATTATCCCGTTGCTGTTTGTAACACCTGCGGATTGGCGTGGAAAAATACGTGTTCGCGCACCGGCCCGACGGCAACCTCGCCGATCTCCTGATAACCCTGCCTTTTATAGAATTCCAGGTAGCGCGGGTTGCCGGTGTCGAGCACCACGCCTTGCGATGTTTCATCAACGGCGCACCAGTTGTGCACGGCAGTGAGCAATTGTTCGCCGTAGTGCTTGCCCTGAAACTGCGGATGCACACCGAGCAACGGCAGCATGTGCACCGAGTCACCCGGCACGCATGCAGCAACGGCATCGTGATACTCCAGATAACGCCGGGTGCAGCGAAAACCGGTGCTGAGCACCATGCGCAGGCGCCATGCCCAGCTTTCAGTAACGCCCAGGCGCCGTTGCGGCGGTGCGATCAGGGCGATGCCGATCAAGCGATCGTTGACCAACAGGCCGATCGCCGGCAGGTCCTGGAGAAAATGCTGTTTGACCAGCTCGCGCACCGTGGCGCGCACGCGCTGTTCGTAGCCGGGACGCTCGGCTTCGAAAAGGTAGCCGAAGGTCGGCTCGTGGCGATAGGCCTGATACAGCAACGAGCGGGCTTCGCGCGAATAGCCGCGGTCGAGCATGTGGATGTCGGCAACGGCGGTCTGGGTTTCAGGCATTGCAGTGATTCTCCCCGGGGGCGCGCTCGGAGGCTGGCGCGCTTGTTGGTACGAACCTTGGGCGGATGTGGTGGTTCCCCTGACAGGTTAGACCAGCCTCGGATCTTCATCGACTGGGGCGGGCCTCATCGCTGGCAAGCCAGCTCCCACAGTGTCTGCGTCGTTCACAACATTTACATACACCACAGAAACCTGTGGGAGCTGGCTTGCCAGCGATGGGGCCGGGACAAGCGCTACAAATCCCACAGGTGAAATTGATTTCTCCCACACTGGCCCATCTCCCCCATGTCAGCTAGCATCGCCCTTTTGCCAGGACTGCCGACCATGAAGATTGTTTCCTTCAACATCAACGGACTGCGTGCCCGTCCGCATCAGCTGGCAGCGCTGATCGAAAAACATCAGCCCGACGTGATCGGCCTGCAGGAAACCAAGGTCCACGACGACCAGTTCCCCCTCGAAGACATCCGCGCCCTCGGCTACCACGTGCACTTCCATGGCCAGAAAGGTCATTACGGGGTCGCCCTGCTCTCGCGCAACGAACCGATCGCCATCCATAAAGGCTTCGCCACCGATGAAGAAGACGCGCAGCGGCGCTTTATCTGGGGCACTTTTGCCGATGCCAACGGCGTGCCGGTGACGATCATGAACGGCTATTTCCCACAAGGTGAAAGCCGCGACCACCCAACCAAATTCCCTGCCAAGGAGCGTTTCTACAGCGACCTGCAAGCGCTGCTGGAAAGCCAGTTCCACAATGAACAGCCACTGGTGGTGATGGGCGATGTGAACATTTCCCCGGAAGACTGCGACATCGGCATCGGCCCGGACAACATGAAGCGCTGGCTGAAAACCGGCAAATGCAGCTTCCTGCCGGAAGAACGCGAGTGGATGGCGCGCCTGAAAAACTGGGGCCTGACCGACAGCTACCGTCACCTCAATCCCGACGTGAGCGACATGTTCAGCTGGTTCGACTACCGCAGCCGTGGCTTTGAAGATGAGCCCAAACGCGGCCTGCGCATCGATGTAATTCTGGCTTCCCATGGCCTGCTGCCACGGGTCAAGGATGCCGGCGTGGACTACGAACTGCGCGGCATGGAAAAGCCATCGGACCATGCGCCGATCTGGCTTGAGCTGGCCTGATCCAGACTGAGGGAATTTTCATTGTGGGAGCGAGCCTGCTCGCGAATGCGGTGGATCAGTGACAAATTTTTCGACTGACACGCCGCCTTCGCGAGCAGGCTCGCTCCCACAGGTAATCCCCTGTCATATTTCGGTCACGCGTCTGACTTAATCTCCCCGGCAATCCCCTTGGCTTGATTCGGTGCCGGCATGACCCTGCGTGTTCTCTGCGTTTTCCTGTTGAGTGGCTGGCTGTCGATCTACGCCGCCGCCCTGCCGATCCCCGAAAACGGCCCGGCTTTACGCATTCAGGGTTCCAACACCATCGGTGCCGATCTTGGTCCGGCGCTGGTCGAAGGCCTGTTGCAGGAACAAGGCCTGCTGAAAATCCACCGCGAAACCCCGGACACCGCCAACGAACAACGCATCGTCGGCCAGACCGCACAAGGGCAACGCGTGATCATCGAAGTTGCCGCTCACGGTTCCAGCACCGGTTTCGCTGCGTTGAAAAACGCCAGCGCCGATCTGGCCGCCTCTTCCCGTGAGATCAAGGACAGCGAGCTGCTTGCCCTGCAAGCCCTCGGCGATCTGAAAAGCCCGGCGGCCGAGCAAGTCATTGCCATCGATGGCCTGGCGATTATCCTCAACCCGGCCAACCCGCTTGAGCAGTTGAACACCGAGCAACTGGCGCGGATTTTTGCCGGCGAAGTGAAAACCTGGGAAGAACTCGGTGGCCGTGGCGGCGCCATTCATTTATATGCGCGGGATGATCAATCGGGGACGTACGACACGTTCAAGGAACTGGTTCTGAGCCGGCGTGGGAAAAGTCTGAGCAGCGCGGCGAAACGTTTCGAATCCAGCGAGCAATTGTCCGATGCAGTCAGCAACGATCCGCAAGGTATCGGCTTCATCGGCTTGCCCTATGTGCGTCAAGCCAAAGCCGTAGCGATTGCCGACGGCGCGTCGCAAGCGATGCTGCCGCTGAACAGCCTGATCGCCACCGAAGACTATCCGCTGTCGCGGCGCCTGTTCTTTTATCTGCCGCCCGACACACAGAATCAGTGGGTGCAGGCGTTGGCCAGCTTTGCCCAGAGCCCAGAGGGTCAGGCGATCGTCGCGGCCAGCGGTTTTGTCAGCCAGACCGTACAAGCCATGAGCGTGGCGCCGAATGCGCTGATGCCCGAGGGTTACCAATCCCTCAGCCGGCATGCCCAGCGTCTGACAGTGAATTTCCGTTTTGCCGAGGGCAGCGCCAGTCTGGACAACAAGGCGCGGCAGGATCTGGCGCGGGTGCTCGACTATATAAAGCGCCATGGCAAGACCGAACGGGCGGTGACGCTGGTGGGGTTTGGTGATTTGAAGGATGACCCGGCGCGGGCCGATCTGCTGTCGAAGCTGCGAGCGATGGCGGTGCGGCGCGAGCTGGTCAGAAACGGTGTGGTCATGCGCGAAGTACGCGGCTTTGGTGCACTGATGCCGGTGGCGACCAACAGTGCGGATGAGGGGCGGATCAAGAACCGGCGGGTTGAGGTTTGGGTGTATTGATCCTGATGTCGATGTGCTGAGTGTACAGGCCCTTTCGCGAGCAGGCTCGCTCCCACATTGGATCTGTGGCGTGCACAAATCTTGTGGGAGCGAGCCTGCTCGCGAATGAGGCGACGCGGTATTACTGGCCGCTACGCATCATCTCCTTCGGCACATACTTGCCGATCTCGAACTTGCCAATCGCCGCGCGGTGCACTTCGTCCGGGCCGTCGGCCAGACGCAGGGTGCGTTGCATCGCATACATATAAGCCAGCGGGAAATCGTTCGACACCCCTGCCCCACCGTGCATCTGGATAGCGCGGTCGATCACCCGCAGGGCCACGTTCGGTGCGACGACTTTGATCTGCGCAATCTCGCTTTTCGCCACTTTGTTGCCGACGGTGTCCATCATGTACGCCGCTTTCAACGTCAGCAGACGCGCCATGTCGATCTCCATCCGCGAGTCGGCGATCTTGTCGATGTTGCCACCCAGACGCGCCAGCGGTTTGCCGAACGCGGTGCGGCTCACCGAACGTTTGCACATCAGTTCCAGCGCACGCTCGGCCATGCCGATCGAACGCATGCAGTGGTGAATGCGGCCTGGGCCAAGGCGACCCTGGGCGATTTCGAAGCCGCGTCCTTCACCGAGCAGGACGTTTTCGTACGGCACGCGAACGTTGTCGAACAGCACTTCGGCGTGACCGTGCGGTGCATCGTCGTAGCCGAACACCGGCAGCGGACGGACGATTTTCACCCCGGGGGTGTCGACCGGCACGAGAATCATCGAGTGCTGGGCGTGACGCGGCGCGTCGGGGTTGCTCAGGCCCATGAAAATCAGGATCTTGCAGCGCGGATCGCAGGCGCCGGAAGTCCACCATTTCTTGCCGTTGATCACCCACTGATCGCCATCACGCACAGCACGGGCGGCCATGTTGGTCGCGTCGGAAGACGCCACGTCAGGCTCGGTCATGGCGAACGCCGAACGGATCTCGCCGCGCAGCAGCGGCTCGAGCCAGCGCTGTTTCTGCTCTTCGTTGGCGTAGCGCACCAATACTTCCATGTTGCCGGTGTCCGGCGCCGAGCAGTTGAACGGCTCCGGCCCCAGCAGGGAACGGCCCATGATTTCCGCCAATGGCGCATATTCGAGGTTGCTCAGGCCGGCGCCCAGCTCGGACTCAGGCAGAAACAAATTCCACAGACCCTCAGCCTTGGCCTTGGCCTTGAGCTCTTCCATGATCGCAGTCGGCTGCCAGCGATCACCCTCGGCGACCTGGCGTTCGAACACCGCTTCGGCCGGGTAAACGTAAGTGTCCATGAACGCAGTCACGCGCTCACGCAGTTCCTGAACCTTGGGCGAATAAGCGAAATCCATGGGTAATTACCTTCTCGGGCAGAGGTTGTTCAAGTCATGCAATCGATGCTAGAACAGCGCTGATCATTTACCTAGCCTATTCTCGGCGTGTATAAACATTCATCACCAATATATGATCCGCTGATCGTCAGCCCCAAAACACTTGCACTTAATAACAAGAGAAGCCGCGTTATGAATCTGAGCAAGGTCGACCTGAACCTTTTCATCGTCTTCGACGCGATCTACACCGAAGCCAACCTGACCCGCGCCGGGCAGATTGTCGGTATCACCCAGCCGGCGGTGTCCAATGCCCTGGCGCGGTTGCGCGAAACCTTCAACGACCCGCTCTTCGTGCGTACCGCTCAGGGCATGGTGCCCACGCCGATGGCGCAGAACATCATCGGCCCGGTGCGCAACGCCCTGTCGCTGCTGCGCGTGTCGGTGCAGGAAAGCCGCATCTTCAACCCGGCGCAGGCGGCCAAGACTTACCGCATCAGCATGACCGACCTGACGGAGGCAATCATTCTGCCGCCCCTGTTCCAGCGCCTGCGCCGCCTGGCGCCGACGGTGATCATCGAAAGCTTTCTGTCCAAACGCCGGGAAACCACCAAGGAACTGGCCGCCGGGCGTCTGGATTTCGCCGTGGATGCGCCGCTCAACACCGACCCGCAGGTACGCCACGTCAAGCTGATGGACGACCGTTACGTCTGCGCCATGCGCAAGGGCCATCCAATGGCGGGCAAGGAAAAACTCAGCCTCGATGACTATTTGTCGCTGACTCACATCCATATTTCCAGCCGCCGCAGTGGTCTGGGTTATGTCGATCTGGCGCTGGGCAAAATGGGCATCCAGCGCAAGATCGCCCTGCGCTCGCAGCACTATCTGATGGCCTCGCAAGTGATGCAGCAGACCGACATGGTCATGACCGTGCCGGAACGCTTCGCCCGCCGCCATGATCTGCAATCGTTCAATTTGCCGGTGAATGATGTGCCCTCGGTGGAAACGCACCTGTATTGGCATGAGAGCACCGACCAGGACCCGGCCAACCGCTGGATGCGCGAGCAGATGATCGAGTTGTGCCAACAGGTGACGGCGCAGGAGAAGAAGCTGGATAAGCAGGCGGTTTGAGGAAAATCAGAAGATCGCAGCCTTCAGCAGCTCCTACATTTGGAATGCATTCCCCTGTAGGAGCTGCCGAAGGTTGCGATCTTTTTCTTGCTTGACGTAAACGTAAACCACCGATTAGCTTAGCGCCATGCCCCTTTTCCGAGCGCTTTCATGAGCAGTCAGACCTATAGCATTTCCGACCTCGCCCGCGAGCTGGACATCACCACCCGGGCGATCCGCTTTTATGAAGAGCAAGGCCTGCTCAGCCCCGAGCGTCGTGGCCAGGAACGTATCTATTCGCCGCGCGACAAGGTCACCCTGAAGCTGATCCTGCGTGGCAAGCGCATCGGTTTTTCCCTGGCCGAATGCCGCGAGCTGATCGAACTCTATGATCCGTCCGGCGGTAACACCAAACAGCTCAACAGCATGCTGGCAAAAATCAGCGAACGCCGCGAACAGCTCGAACAGCAGTTGCTCGATATCGAACAGATGAAGCTTGAGCTGGACACTGCCGAAGAGCGCTGCGTACAGGCGTTGGAGCAGACGCTCAAAAGCCAGCAGATAGCCCAGTAGTCTGGCACTACACCTTTCCCTGTGGGAGCGGGCTTGCCCGCGATGGCGTCGGGTCAGTCAACATCATTGCAGGATGTTCCGGCCTCATCGCGGGCAAGCCCGCTCCCACAGGGATCACCACGAATCCACGAAGCAGGTCCCACCCATGTCCCTCCCCTCCCAAGTACGCCTGATCGAAGTCGGCCCGCGCGATGGCCTGCAGAACGAAGCCCAACCGATCAGCGTCGCTGACAAGGTGCAACTGGTCGATGCCCTGAGTGCCGCCGGGCTCGGCTACATCGAAGTCGGCAGTTTCGTTTCGCCGAAATGGGTGCCGCAGATGGCCGGGTCCGCCGAGGTGTTCGCGCAAATTCAGCGCAAGCCCGGCGTGACCTACGGCGCGCTGGCGCCGAACCTGCGCGGTTTTGAAGACGCGCTCGCCGCCGGGGTCAAGGAAGTCGCGGTGTTCGCCGCCGCCTCCGAGGCGTTCTCGCAGCGCAACATCAATTGCTCGATCAGCGAAAGCCTGGCGCGGTTTGCGCCGATCATGGAAGCCGCGAAACAACACGGCGTTACCGTGCGCGGTTACGTTTCCTGTGTGCTGGGCTGCCCGTATGAAGGCACGGTCGCGCCGGAACAAGTGGCGATGGTCGCCCGTGAGCTGTACGCGATGGGCTGCTATGAAGTGTCGCTGGGCGACACCATCGGCACCGGCACGGCGGGCGCGACCCGGCGCCTGTTCGAGGTGGTCTCGGCGCAGGTACCACGGGACAGACTCGCCGGGCATTTCCACGACACCTATGGCCAGGCCATGGCCAACATCTACGCCAGCCTGCTCGAAGGCATTGCGGTGTTCGACAGCTCTATCGCCGGCCTCGGCGGCTGCCCTTACGCCAAAGGCGCGAGCGGTAACGTCGCGACCGAAGACGTGGTGTACCTGCTCAATGGCCTGGGCATCGAGACCGGTATCGACCTGGACGCCTTGATTGCCGCGGGCCAGCAGATCAGCGCAGTGCTCGGCCGTCCAAGCGGTTCGCGAGTGGCCAAGGCACGCAGCGCGCAGTGAGGTGTTACCGCTGGATCAGTGAAGTGGGCAAAAGCGAGTAACACGGAAACAAATTGTCTGGCTTTGCCCTGGGGTGAAAAAGCCCTAAAAACTTAAATCACTGATTTATAAGACTTTTTAAAAGTTGGCACGACACCTGCTATCTCTATGGCATAACAAGAATAAAAAGCCGCAAACCAATAAAAACAAGACGAAACGACTCTGACATAACAAGAACAACACGGCAGAGACGCAGCTAACAGATTTTTTTGGAGAAGGTGTGCTTTTCAGGGTGCTCTCAGGAGTGACCCGCAACCGGGCAGAGAACAATAAAACTACCTTCAGGTAGCTCCCGAATCGGTTGGATCGTTAACGAAAAAGCAGATCAGCGCTCAAAAAAATACGTTTGCTCTTGACCCCGGATGGGGGTCGCCAAAAGCTGTACAGGGCCACGGTTGCCAAAAACAACAACAGACCGACCCTCAATAATAAAAAGAGCACGCAACGACAAATTAAAGGGGAGCTTCGGCTCCCCTTTGTGCTTTCTGTGATTCGTCTCTCTATCACTGCATCCCTGTGGGAGCGAGCCTGCTCGCGAAAACGGTGTGCCAGACACATTTGCGCTGAATGACACACCGCATTCGCGAGCAGGCTCGCTCCCACAGAAGTTTTGTTATTATCCCTCGATTGTTTTCAGCTCCTCGATACTGATCTCACGCATCCTGAATTTCTGGATCTTGCCCGTCACCGTCATCGGAAACGCGTCGACGAATTTGAAGTAACGCGGTGTCTTGAAATGGGCGATGCGTTCCTTGCACCAGGCTTGCAGCTCCAGCTCCGAGGCGCTGTGGCCGGGGTGGAATTTGATCCAGGCGACGATTTCCTCACCGTAGCGCGAGCACGGAATACCGATCACCTGCACGTCCGCCACCGCCGGATGGGTGAAGAAGAACTCCTCCAGCTCACGGGGATAAACGTTCTCCCCGCCACGAATGATCATGTCTTTGTTACGCCCGGCGATGTTGACGTAACCCTCATCGTTCATGCTCGCCAGGTCGCCGGTGTGCATCCACCCTGCCTCATCGATGGCTTCGGCAGTAGCCTGCGGGTTGTTCCAGTAGCCGAGCATCACGCTGTAACCGCGCGTGCACAATTCGCCAATGGTGCCGCGCGGCACAAGATTGCCGGCGGTATCGATGATCTTGCTTTCCAGTTGCGGCTGGGTGCGGCCGACGGTGGTGACGCGCAACTCCAGCTCATCCGCTGGCCCGGTCTGCAGCGACACCGGACTGGTTTCGGTCATGCCGTAGGCGATCTGCACTTCGCTCATGTGCATTTTGTTGATGACCCGGCGCATGACCTCAATCGGACAGGTCGCGCCGGCCATGATCCCGGTGCGCAGGCTCGACAGGTCGAAGGTCTGCCGCTGCGGCTGATCGAGCATGGCGATAAACATGGTCGGCACACCGTACAGCGCCGTGGCTTTTTCTTCGGCGACCGCTTGCAGGGTCAGCGCCGGATCGAAAGCGTCGTTGGGGTAGATCATCGTGCTGCCATGGGTGACGCAACCGAGGTTGCCCATGACCATGCCGAAGCAGTGATACAGCGGCACCGGAATCACCAGACGATCGGCAGTCGTCAGGCCGAGGCTTTCGCCGACCATGTAGCCGTTGTTGAGAATGTTGTAGTGACTGAGGGTCGCGCCCTTGGGGAAACCGGTGGTGCCGGAGGTGTACTGGATGTTCACCGGTTGATCGAAATGCAGACTGGCGCTGCGTTCGCGCAATTGATCGGGCGAGACGCTGACGGCCAGATCGCTGAGCTGCGACCACGGCAGAAAACCGGGCGGCGGATTTGCATCGAGGCTGATCACCCCGCACAGGTCCGGCAGACGTTCGCTGCGCAGCTGACCGATGGCGTGCTCGGCCAGCTCTGGCGCCAGGCCCTGGAGCATTTCGTGGTAATTCGAGGTCTTGAACGCTCCGGCACAGACCAGCCACTGGCAGCCGGATTGCTTGAGCACGTACTCGAGTTCGGAGCTGCGGTAGGCGGGATTGATATTGACCAGGATCACGCCGATCTTCGCCGTGGCGAACTGAGTGATGCACCACTGCGCGCAATTCGGTGCCCAGATGCCGAGGCGATCACCGGTCTGCAAGCCCAGTGCGAGCAAGGCCCTGGCCTGCTCATCCACCGCGTCGGCCAGTTGCCGCCAGGAGTAACGCAACTGTTGATGGCGCACCACCAAAGCCTCGCCGTCCGGGTATTGCGCGACAGTCTGATCGAAGCGCTGACCGATGGTCATCGCCAGCAGGGCTTTGTCCTGAGAGCCACGGGTGTAGCTGCGCTGCGGGTTTGCACTGGGTAGATCCATGACGACCCCTATTGTCTTTATTAGTGGGTTTTCCCGGTTTTGAATCCCTGTGGGAGCGAGCCTGCTCGCGAATACGCTGCGTCATTCAGCCTTGAGGGCGACTGATACAGCGCTTTCGCGAGCAGGCTCGCTCCCACCAGAAACAAACCGATATCTGATCCTGAACTGTCCCTACTCTCGCCCAAGTTGACGCTTACGTAAAGCCGATTGACAGTCGAACTCCGGAAGCTTTACGTTAACGTAAAGCTGAACGCCGATTCGTCGTGCGCTCCACCCGATAAAAAAGCCAAAAGGTGCCTCATGAGCTATCCATCCCTGAATTTCGCCCTCGGTGAAACCATCGACATGCTGCGCGATCAGGTGCAGTCCTTCGTCGCCGATCAGATCGCCCCGCGTGCCGCGCAGATCGACCACGACAACCTGTTCCCCGCCGACATGTGGCGCAAATTCGGTGACATGGGCCTGCTCGGCATCACCGTGCCGGAGGAGTACGGCGGCGCAGGTCTGGGTTACCTCGCGCATGTGGTGGCGATGGAAGAAATCAGCCGTGGCTCGGCGTCGGTGGCGTTGTCCTATGGCGCGCACTCCAACCTTTGCGTCAACCAGATCAACCGCAACGGCAACCACGAACAGAAAACCAAATACCTGCCGAAGCTGATCAGCGGCGAGCACGTCGGCGCCCTGGCGATGAGCGAGCCCAACGCCGGTTCCGACGTGGTCTCGATGAAGCTGCGCGCCGACAAACGCGGCGATCGCTTCGTCCTCAACGGCAGCAAAACCTGGATCACCAACGGCCCTGACGCCAATACCTACGTGATCTACGCCAAGACCGATCTGGAAAAAGGCCCGCACGGCATTACTGCATTCATCGTCGAGCGTGACTGGAAAGGCTTCAGCCGCAGCAACAAGTTCGACAAGCTCGGCATGCGTGGCTCCAACACCTGCGAGTTGTTTTTCGATGACGTCGAAGTGCCGGAGGAGAACATCCTCGGCGTGCTCAACGGTGGCGTGAAAGTACTGATGAGCGGCCTCGATTACGAACGCGTGGTGCTCTCGGGCGGCCCGACCGGGATCATGCAGTCGTGCATGGACCTGATCGTGCCGTACATCCACGACCGCAAGCAGTTCGGCCAGAGCATCGGCGAATTCCAGCTGATCCAGGGCAAAGTCGCCGACATGTACACCCAGCTCAATGCCAGCCGCGCCTATCTGTACGCGGTGGCCCAGGCTTGCGAGCGCGGCGAAACCACCCGCAAGGACGCTGCCGGGGTGATCCTCTACACCGCCGAACGCGCCACGCAAATGGCCCTCGACGCGATCCAGATTCTCGGCGGTAACGGCTACATCAACGAATTCCCCGCCGGCCGCCTGCTGCGCGACGCCAAGCTCTACGAAATCGGCGCAGGCACCAGCGAAATCCGCCGCATGCTGATCGGCCGCGAATTGTTCAACGAGACGAAATGAATTTCGTCAGCTGCAAGCCGCAAGCGACAAGCTGCAAGAGAACCACGCTCTTGCCCCAACTTGCAGCTTGCCGCTTGTAGCTAGAAGCTGCTTACGGAGTAAGCCCCATGATTCTGCACACTCAGCTCAACCCGCGTTCAGCGGAGTTCGCCGCCAACAGTGCGGCGATGCTCAAACAGGTCGACGCGCTGCACACCCTCCTCGCCCAAGTGGCGCAGGGTGGCGGTGTCAAAGCGCAGGAACGCCACACCTCGCGGGGTAAATTACTGCCGCGCGAGCGCATCAATCGCTTGCTCGACCCCGGCTCGCCGTTTCTCGAAATCAGCCAACTCGCCGCCCATGCGGTTTACGGCGAAGACGTGCCGGCTGCCGGGGTGATCGCCGGGATCGGTCGCATTGAAGGCGTCGAGTGCATGATCGTCGCCAACGATGCGACGGTGAAAGGTGGCTCGTATTACCCGCTAACCGTGAAAAAACATCTGCGCGCGCAGACCATCGCCCAGCAGAATCGCCTGCCGTGCATTTATCTGGTGGATTCCGGTGGCGCCAACCTGCCGCGTCAGGACGAAGTGTTTCCGGATCGCGAGCATTTCGGGCGGATCTTTTTCAATCAGGCCAACATGAGCGCCATGGGCATCCCGCAGATCGCTGTGGTCATGGGCTCGTGCACCGCTGGCGGCGCGTATGTGCCGGCGATGGCGGACGAGGCGATCATGGTGCGCAACCAGGCGACGATTTTCCTCGCCGGCCCGCCGCTGGTGAAAGCCGCGACCGGCGAAGTGGTCAGTGCCGAAGATCTGGGCGGCGCCGATGTGCACTGCAAGACCTCCGGCGTGGCCGACCATTACGCCGAGAACGACGAACACGCCCTCGCCCTCGCCCGCCGCAGCGTCGCCAACCTCAACTGGCGCAAGCTCGGCGAGGTGCAGCAACGCACGCCGATCGCGCCGCTGTACGCCAGCGACGAGTTGTACGGCGTGGTTCCGGCTGACGCCAAGCAGCCATTCGATGTGCGCGAAGTGATTGCGCGGCTGGTCGACGGCTCGGTGTTCGATGAATTCAAAGCCCTCTTCGGCACCACGCTGGTCTGCGGTTTCGCTCACTTGCACGGCTATCCGATCGCGATTCTGGCGAACAACGGCATCCTCTTCGCCGAAGCTGCGCAGAAAGGCGCGCACTTCATCGAACTGGCCTGCCAGCGCGGCATTCCGCTGCTGTTTCTGCAGAACATCACCGGTTTCATGGTCGGCCAGAAATACGAGGCCGGCGGCATCGCCAAACACGGCGCGAAACTGGTGACCGCAGTGGCCTGCGCCAAGGTGCCGAAATTCACCGTGATCATCGGCGGCAGCTTCGGTGCCGGCAACTACGGCATGTGCGGGCGCGCTTACGATCCGCGTTTCTTGTGGATGTGGCCGAACGCGCGGATTGGCGTGATGGGCGCCGAACAGGCCGCCGGTGTGCTGGTGCAGGTCAAGCGCGAACAGGCCGAACGCAGCGGTCAGGCGTTCAGCGCCGAGCAGGAGACCGAGATCAAGCAGCCGATTCTCGATCAGTACGAAGAACAGGGTCATCCCTACTACTCCAGCGCGCGGCTGTGGGACGACGGCGTCATCGACCCGGCGCAGACCCGCGATGTACTGGCCCTGGCCCTGTCCGCGTCGCTGAACGCGCCAATCGAACCGAGCCGCTTCGGCGTGTTCCGGATGTGATGTTTTTTTGTGGGAGCGAGCCTGCTCGCGAATGCGCTCTGTCAGGCAGCGGATAGATCGACTGATACCCCGCTTTCGCGAGCAGGCTCGCTCCCACAAGAACCGTGGAGACGGATGAATATGAGCGACTTCAATACCCTCGAACTGCAAAACGACCCACGCGGTTTCGCGACGCTGTGGCTCAACCGCGCCGAGAAAAACAACGCGTTCAACGCCGAGATGATCCGCGAACTGATCCTCGCCCTCGACAAGGTGGCCAGCGATTCGAGCCTGCGTTTCCTGCTGCTGCGCGGGCGTGGCAAGCATTTCAGTGCCGGTGCCGACCTGGCCTGGATGCAGCAATCGGCGGAACTCGATTACCACACCAACCTCGATGACGCCCGCGAGCTGGCCGAGCTGATGTACAACCTCGCCAAACTGAAAATCCCCACTCTGGCTGTGGTTCAGGGCGCGGCGTTTGGTGGCGCGCTGGGCTTGATCAGTTGCTGTGACATGGCGATCGGCGCCGATGACGCGCAGTTCTGCCTGTCGGAAGTACGCATCGGCCTGGCCCCAGCGGTAATCAGCCCGTTCGTGGTGCAGGCGATCGGTGAGCGTGCGGCGCGGCGCTATGCGCTGACGGCCGAGCGCTTCAGCGGGCAGCGGGCGCGGGAGATCGGCTTGCTCGCCGAAAGCTATCCTGCGGCTGAACTGGAGCAACAGGTCGAACAGTGGATCGACAACCTGTTGCTCAACAGCCCGGCCGCGATGCGCGCCAGCAAGGACTTGCTGCGCGAAGTCGGCAACGGCGCGCTGACCCCGGCCCTGCGCCGCTACACGGAAAATGCCATCGCGCGGATTCGCGTCAGCGCCGAAGGCCAGGAAGGCTTGCGCGCCTTCCTGCAAAAACGCCCACCGAACTGGCAAGCCGCATCCACCAAGGAGTCGCGTTGATGAGCGCACCTGTGATTACCACCCTGCTGGTGGCCAACCGCGGCGAAATCGCCTGCCGCGTGATGCGCACCGCCAAGGCCTTGGGCCTGACTACCGTCGCTGTGCACAGCGCCACCGACCGCGATGCGCGCCACAGCCGTGAAGCCGATATCCGCGTCGATCTGGGCGGCAGCAAGGCTGCCGAGAGTTATCTGCAAATCGATAAATTGATCGCCGCCGCCAAGGCCAGCGGTGCCCAGGCGATTCATCCCGGCTACGGTTTTCTCTCGGAGAATGCTGGATTCGCCCGCGCCATCGAAGCCGCCGGGCTGATCTTCCTCGGCCCGCCCGCCTCGGCCATCGACGCGATGGGCAGCAAATCCGCCGCCAAAGCCTTGATGGAAAAGGCCGGTGTGCCTTTGGTGCCGGGCTATCACGGCGAGGCGCAGGACCTCGACACCTTCCGCGAAGCCTGCGAACGCATCGGTTATCCGGTGCTGCTCAAGGCTACGGCCGGCGGCGGTGGTAAAGGCATGAAAGTCGTCGAGGATGTCAGCCAACTGGCTGAAGCCCTCGCCTCGGCGCAGCGCGAAGCGCAATCGTCGTTTGGCGATTCGCGGATGCTGGTGGAAAAGTATTTGCTCAAGCCACGTCACGTGGAGATTCAGGTGTTCGCCGATCAGCACGGCAACTGCCTGTATCTCAACGAGCGCGATTGTTCGATCCAGCGTCGTCACCAGAAAGTCGTCGAAGAAGCCCCGGCGCCGGGTCTGACGCCCGAATTGCGCCGGGCAATGGGCGAAGCGGCTGTGCGTTCGGCGCAGGCGATCGGTTATGTCGGCGCCGGTACCGTGGAGTTTTTGCTGGATGCGCGCGGCGAGTTTTTCTTCATGGAGATGAACACGCGGCTGCAGGTCGAGCACCCGGTGACCGAAGCAATCACCGGGCTGGATCTGGTCGCCTGGCAGATTCGCGTCGCCCGTGGGGAAACGCTGCCGATCACTCAGGCGCAGGTGCCGCTCAATGGTCATGCGATCGAAGTGCGTTTGTATGCCGAGGATCCGGCGAATGACTTCCTGCCGGCCACCGGGCATCTGGACTTGTATCGCGAATCGGCACAGGGCGCGGGGCGGCGGGTGGACAGCGGCGTTGAGGAAGGTGACGAGATTTCGCCGTTCTACGACCCGATGCTCGGCAAGCTGATTGCCTGGGGTGAAGATCGCGAACAGGCACGCTTGCGTCTGTTGAGCATGCTCGACGAGTTTGCGATTGGCGGGCTGAAGACCAACATCAATTTCCTGCGCCGGATCATCGCGCATCCGGCGTTTGCGGCGGCAGAGCTGGATACCGGGTTCATTCCGCGCTATCAGGAGCAATTGCTGCCAGCACCAGGCACGTTGAGCGATGAGTTCTGGCAGGCGGCGGCGCAGGCGTTTGCGCAGAGTCTGCCGCAGCGTGCTCGGGCGGATGATCCCGCCTCGCCCTGGTCTTGCGGTAGTGGTTTGCGCGCAGGTTTGCCGGCGCAAATCACCTTGCATTTGAGTTGCGAGGGACAGGATCGCGCGCTGACTTTGGGCTCTGCGGCCTCTGCGACACTGCTGGGCGAAGCGCTGACCGTCGAGCATGACGGCGTGCGCCGCACATTGCGGGCGATTCGTCAGGGTGGCGCGTTGTATCTGGAATGGGACGGCGAATTGCGGCGCATCGAGGCGTTCGATCCGATCAGCGCCGTCGAGGCCAGCCACAGCCATCAGGGCGGTCTGACCGCGCCAATGAACGGCAGCATCGTACGCGTGCTGGTCGAAACGGGACAGTCGGTTGAGGCCGGGGCGCAACTGGTGGTGCTTGAAGCCATGAAGATGGAACACAGCATCCGCGCGCCGCAGGCCGGTGTGATCAAAGCGCTGTACTGCCATGAAGGCGATATGGTCAGTGAAGGCAGCGCGTTGGTTGAACTGGAAGAGGGATGAAATAAAAGGGTCGATCCTGGCCTTGCGCGAGGATCGATCCGTTCAGTAACGCGCCGTTGCCTGAACCACCACGCCGATGATCCGGCATTCATCGGTGAGCAGGGTTTTCGGCCAGGTCGGATTGAGCGGCACCAGGTAACGCTGGCCGGCCTGTTCGTCGAGCTTGCGGAAAATTGCTTCTTCGCTGTCCGGCCACTGGGCGATCACCAGTTTGCCAGGCACTGCCTCCAACTCCGGATCGACCAGAATCAGCATGCCCTCGGCAACGCTCTGCCCGCTCGGCGCGGTCATCGAATCCCCCGTCACCGTCAGCCAGAACGCCGCACCGCCGCGAGCGTGGTAATCCGTCAGTTCGAAGCGCTGCTTCGCTGATGCTCCGGGATAGCTCGCCGCAGTGTCACGCACTTCGCACGGTGCACGCCAATCGCAGACCGGATAACGGAAGTACGGGTTGTACTTCTGCGCCAGCGGCATCTCCTCTTCCGGCGTCGGCTGCGGTTCGCGGATCACCAGAACGACTTCAAGGAAGTCCATTCCCAGCGCCTTGAGCACGCGGTTCATTTCGGTAACACCGGGTTCGCGACGCTTGTTCAGCCAATGACCGATCCCGCCCTGGGACATGCCGACGCGCTCTCCGAGCTCTGTTTGAGTGACTTTGAGTTCACTCATCTTGGCCTTGACCAACTCAATCCATTTATCCATGTGCCGCACCTTACGCGGACGTCTTCGACCGGCAAAACACATATTGTAGTATTTAAATCCTAGTCACAAATACAGGCAGTACTATCCTAGGGGAACGGACTTTCAATCGAACATGGAGTGACGTTTCATGATGAACATCAGCAGCAAAGACCTGCCCGATCTGCAAATCGACACCAGCTTCACCTCCCCTCAAGGCAATGCCGCCGCACAGCGCGCACTGGACTATTACTTGAAACCGACTGTTTCGAAATCCGAGACGGACGAACGTTTTTTCAATGTCAAAAACCATCTCAGCGGCGAGGAAGCACTGGTGCACGCCTCGGACTTGTTGCGATGTGCAGCCGCCACCGCGTTCAAGGCCGCAGAAAACCTGCAAGGCACCAGTCGCGATCTGGCCTTTTCGGTGGTGCACATGGTGGATATGGCGCGGGCGATGGTCGACCATTCGATCGACAACGACGAAGTCACGGCGGACAAGGTACGGGCGGACAGGAAAGAATTTTCCCATCGCGCAGATAAAAACATTTGACTTGCAAATGATAATGATTATTATTGCAAGCAGCTGGTCGCGAGATCAGTCGATGGACCAGAGACCTTAGGTCGGTCTTCTGGACTATCTCCTCATCAGGCTAATCACGGTTTTTGACCCGGCTTTTTGCCGGGTCTTTTTTTGCCCGTTTTTCGGGCTTGTGTCTTCAGGCTAATGAAGTCTTTGGGTGCTGCAAATTCGATGGCGCGGATAATATCAAAAGAATATTGATTGGCAAGCCGAGCCCAGCCACATTGGGCGAAACTAATGGCAATCAGCACTTGAGAATCAATCGCATAGCCTCTAAGCTGCTGGCGCGTCACGGAAGACGCCCCCCGCTACACCCGCAATTCCCCTCGGTTTCAGCCCTGCCTGCGTGTAGAGTACCGGTCATAAAAATCCTGCTCAGGAACCGACCATGACCGTGGCCAAATCTTCGTTCGACATCAGCGCCAATTTCGACAGCGGCAATATCCAAGTCATCGATATCAGCAACCCGCTCAGTCCCGTCCTGGCCATCCGCCCGGACACCCGCAGCGCTCATTTTCAGTGGTTCCACTTCAAGGCCAGCGGCCTGCATGTGCATCAGGAACACTGGTTCCGCCTGGTCAACGCCAGCCAATCGACCTACAGCAAAGGCTGGCCGGGCTATCAAGCGGTGGCTTCGTATGATCACGTCAACTGGTTCCGCATCCCCACCAGCTTCGAAGGCGACAGCCTGCGCTTCTGCCTCGAAGCCGAACAGACCCACGCCTGGTTCGCCTACTTCGAACCCTACAGCCGCGGCCGCCACGATTGGTTGATCGAGCAAGCGCTGAGCAAGGCTGGCACCGAATTGCTGGCGACCGGCAAAAGTGTCGAGGGCCGCGACATTCAGCTGCTGCGCAAAGGCAGTGGCGCCGAAGGCCAGCGCAAGATCTGGATCATCGCCCAGCAGCATCCGGGCGAGCACATGGCTGAATGGTTCATGGAAGGTGTGATCGAGCGTCTGGAACGACAGGACGATCCGGTATTGAACAAACTGTTGGCCAGCGCCGATCTTTATCTGGTGCCGAACATGAACCCGGACGGCGCGTTCCACGGCCACCTGCGCACCAACGCCATGGGGCAGGACTTGAACCGGGCCTGGCAGAACGCCAGCCAGGACATCAGCCCGGAAGTGCTATTCGTTCAGCAGCAGATGCAAAAGTATGGCGTCGATGCGTTTATCGACGTACACGGCGACGAAACCATACCTCACGTTTTCACCGCCGGCTGTGAAGGCAATCCTGGTTTTACGCCGCGCATCGAAAAGCTTGAAGAGCATTTCCGCAGCCACTTGAAGCACACCACCAAAGACTTCCAGACCACCTATGGCTATACCCGCGACGAACCGGGACAGGCCAACATGACGCTGGCCTGCAACAGCGTCGGGCAGAAATATGACTGCCTGTCGCTGACCCTGGAGATGCCATTCAAGGACCACGACGACCACCCGGACAAGATCACCGGCTGGTCGGGCAAACGTTCCAAGCAATTGGGCAAGGATGTGCTGACCACCTTCGCCGACATGGTCGACACCCTGCGCTGATCCCCTCCCCTGCAACAACAAAAGATCGCAGCCGGCCTGCGATCTTTTGCTTTAACCGGTCAGCCGCGATCGCGCCCGCGCAACATGCTGTCGAGCACTTCGTCACGCCGCACCCAGCCATGGAACAGCGCCGCCGCCAGGTGCAGCAACACCGTCAGAAACAGCAGATACGCCAGATAGCCATGGGACTTGCGCAGCAATGCAAACAGTTGCGCATCGGCCGGCACAATCGACGGCAGATGCAGCGACGACGTCAGCATCACTGGCTCGCCCGAGGCACTGATCATCGCCCAGCCGAGCAACGGCAACACCAGCATCAACGCATACAACAAGACGTGGGAAGCCTTGGCTGCGAGCACCTGCCAGCCCGGCAGATCATCCGGCAGCGGCGGTTGACGCGTGGTGAAGCGCACCAGCAGGCGCACGATCACCAGCGCCAGAATCGCGATGCCCAGTGGCTTGTGCAGATGTATCAGCCATTCATGGCGAGACGACACCGAAGTGACCATGCCCGCGCCGATAAACAGCATGGCGATGATCATCAGCGCCATCAGCCAGTGCAGCAGGCGCGCCAGCAAAACGAAATGCGTCGGTTGCTTGTTCATGGACGAGCCTCCTGTTTGGCGGCGGGCAACTGGCTGACTTCGCTGGTGCGACGCAGGTAGGAATCGGCATAGCCGGCAGAACGCGCGGCCAGCAGTGGATCTTCCGAGCCTTGAATCCCGGCCGGCAGCACCAGCGGGTCGTAGTTGATGTCACGGCACTCGCCACTGAGTTGCGGCTGGGTCTTCACCAGCACCAGGGTTCCGGCGTTCAACACTTTGCGATCTGCGGGCCAGGTCTTGCTGGCATCGTTCACCGGGTCACCGGCGTTGGCCAGGGTGATGTTCAACTGAAAGCGCAAGGGTGCGGCGGCCAGGCGTTGCACCAGATCCTTCTCGAGAAAGTCCGCGCCTTCAGGAGCCGTGGCACCCGCCGCGTCCTGCGCCAGCGGCGTCATGCTCCAGCGTACGGCCTGTTTTTTACCGTTGCCATCGACCAGATAGAACGCATTGATGCTGTTATAGGTTTCGGTGGCGTAGCTGGCCGAAGGCTTGGCGGTCTTCACCCACGTCAGAAACGGCACGGCTTCCGGATGTGCGGCAAAAAACGCCGGCACCTTCGTCGGGTCTGGCTTGCCGGTGGCTGGATCCGGCGACTGCGCCTGCTGCAATTGGTAGAACGCTTCGGGCGTGCCCACCGGGAACACCGGCATGCTGTTCATCCCGGTGCGCCATTGCTGGCCATTCGCCTGGGTGAAACGCAGCGCCAGGCTGCGGATCGGTACGGCGCTGTCCGGCGCATAAGGATTGCCTGCCGGCAAGGCGAAACGCCCCTCCACCGGCGTCTGCGGCTGGTTGAACACTTGCGCGGTGGAGAACGCGCGCGCCTCGCCGCTGCTTTCGAAATGGCCGATCACGCAGACACCCTTGGCGTGATTGCGACGAAAGCCGGGATGCACGCCGTTGTTCTTTTCCAGCACATCGACCAACGCTTTTGGCGTCAATCGTTGTGGGTCAAGGTTGCCATGCACGTAGGCAAACGCCCCGGCCACGGCAGCGACAATCACGGCAATGCCGCCCAGACGTAAAACCAGGCTCGCGGCGCTCAGTGGCTGGCGCGGCGGCCTGCCGGGCGGTGCAGCGTTTGGGGACGAGCGATCAACCATGAATATCTCCAGGCCATCGGCCACAAGTGGAAAGAGTCAGCAAGACGCACCCCGTCCGGGTTTATTCCACGGTGCGGTATTTATTTTTGCGCGCGGGGAATAACCTGCGCTGACGGGCGTCTTCCTAGTCCACAGCGTAGCGACCAGCAGACATTCATGAGCGAATTCGACGAACAGTTGAGAGAAATCATTCCCAGATTGCGCCGCTTCGCCGTGTCGTTGACGCGCAACAGCAGCAGCGCTGACGATCTGGTCCAGGCCAGCCTCGAGCGGGCGCTGTCGGCGTGGGGCGAAAAACGCGCCGATGGCGACTTGCGCGCCTGGCTGTTTGCAATCCTCTATCGGCAATTTCTCGATGCGCACCGTCGTTCGCGGCGCTATGCGCGGATGCTGGAATTTTTCACCGGTCGCGACGATGCCGAGCCGTCGGTGGAACGCACGGTGATTGCCCAATCGACCCTGCAAGCCTTCGAACGCCTGCCCACCGAACAGCGCGCTTTGCTGCTGATGGTCTCGGTGGAAGGCCTGTCCTATAAAGAGGTCGCCGAGATCCTCGGCGCCCCGATCGGCACCGTGATGTCGCGCCTGTCCCGCGCCCGCCAGGCCTTGCGCCAACTCAGCGACGGCGAAATCAGCAGCCCTTCCTTGCGGATACTCAAATGATCAGCCTGCCTCCCAGCGAACGTGATTTGCACGCCTACATCGACCACCAGCTCAGCGACGCCGATCGGCGCGTGCTCGAAACCTGGCTGGCCAGCCACCCTGAAGAAGCGG